>NZ_CP096353.1:0-4454953 GCF_033688125.1 Providencia sp. PROV073
TCTTCAAGAGATCTAAAAATATTTTTTGATCATACAGAATATTTACCGTAAATCGTCTAAAGTTATCCCCAGCATGTGGAAAAATGACAGCAAATTAAGATAACCCGGTCTATTTCTTCTTTATAACGGGTGCCTTATCACATTTACCTGTGGATAAAAAGCATAAAAACTGTGTAAAAGAATGGAGATCTCTGACTAATTTTGCGGTATGATCGCAGGTCTATTTCTGATCTAACGATCGGCAATATGCAGTAAGTAAGAGTTAATCTAAAACATTTTTGGGTCATGCTACTACATGCTATTAAACTACATGCGATTAAAAGTAAGCCCGAGAAATTTCTTTGTTTACATCCGTACTTCTTGTTCCATTGACCTTGTTTAGGGGAGTCCAACGTGTCACTTTCGCTTTGGCAGCAATGTCTTGCCCGATTGCAGGATGAACTACCTGCCACAGAATTCAGTATGTGGATACGCCCCCTTCAAGCTGAATTAAACGACAATACACTGGCACTTTATGCCCCAAATCGTTTCGTTCTCGACTGGGTTAGAGACAAGTACATCAATAATATCAATGAATTATTGAATGACTTTTGTGGAACTGACGCGCCTGCACTACACTTTGAGGTAGGCAACAAACCGATTACAGTCGCACCGGCAGCAACACAAGCTCGTACTGCTCAACAAGTACCTGCGTTTGCCGTTCCGTCAGCCCCAATTAAACCGAGTTGGGACAACTCAGCCAAAGTACAACCAGAAGTTGCTTATCGTTCAAATGTAAACCCTAAGCACACTTTTGATAACTTTGTTGAAGGTAAATCGAACCAATTGGCTCGCGCCGCAGCGAGGCAAGTGGCAGAAAATCCAGGTGGGGCCTACAACCCATTATTTCTTTATGGTGGGACAGGTTTAGGTAAAACCCACTTATTACATGCTGTCGGCAATAGTATTATGCAGCATAAAGCCAACGCTCGCGTGGTTTATATGCATTCAGAACGTTTTGTTCAAGATATGGTCAAAGCTCTACAGAACAACGCAATTGAAGAATTTAAACGTTATTACCGTTCTGTAGATGCATTGCTTATTGACGATATCCAGTTTTTTGCTAACAAAGAGCGCTCGCAAGAAGAGTTTTTCCATACTTTTAATGCGCTACTTGAAGGTAATCAACAAATTATTTTGACCTCCGACCGTTACCCAAAAGAAATTAACGGTGTGGAAGATCGCTTAAAATCGCGTTTTGGCTGGGGTTTAACCGTGGCAATCGAGCCTCCTGAGTTAGAGACTCGCGTGGCGATTTTAATGAAAAAAGCAGATGAAAATGAGATTCAACTTCCGGGTGAAGTGGCCTTTTTCATCGCCAAGCGCCTTCGTTCGAACGTTCGTGAGTTAGAAGGGGCGTTAAATCGTGTCATTGCCAACGCAAACTTTACTGGCCGCGCGATTACTATCGATTTTGTCAGAGAAGCACTGCGTGACCTATTAGCACTACAAGAAAAACTGGTAACTATTGATAATATTCAAAAAACAGTTGCTGAATATTATAAAATTAAAGTAGCAGATTTACTGTCTAAACGCCGTTCCCGTTCTGTCGCACGTCCGCGTCAAATGGCAATGGCACTGGCGAAAGAGCTGACTAACCATAGTTTACCTGAAATCGGGGATGCCTTTGGCGGCCGTGACCATACCACGGTGTTACATGCTTGTCGTAAAATTGAACAATTACGGGAAGAAAGCCATGACATCAAAGAAGATTTTTCTAATTTAATCAGAACATTATCATCTTAATTGCTATGAAATTTACAATAGAACGCGAGCAGTTATTAAAACCGTTACAACAGGTTAGTGGTCCTTTAGGTGGGCGTCCAACTCTGCCTATTTTAGGTAACCTTTTATTACAGGTAAAAGAAGGTACCCTCCAACTCACTGGAACCGACCTTGAAATGGAGATGATGGCCAATGTTGCCCTAACTGGGGAACATGAAATTGGCGCAACAACCGTGCCCGCACGCAAGTTTTTTGATATCTGGCGTGGGTTACCTGAAGGTTCTGAAATTCATGTAGAGCTGAATGATGACAGACTGCTCGTCCGTTCTGGGCGTAGCCGCTTTTCATTATCCACGTTGCCAGCCGCTGACTTTCCAAACTTGGATGACTGGCAAAGCGAAGTGGAATTTTCTCTTCCGCAATCAATACTGAAACGTTTAATTGAAGCCACTCAGTTTTCAATGGCGCACCAAGATGTCCGCTATTACCTCAACGGCATGCTATTTGAAACCGAAGATCAAATGCTCAGAACCGTTTCAACCGATGGGCACAGGCTCGCCGTGTGCGCGATGGATATTGGTCAATCGCTACCCTCTCATTCAGTGATAGTGCCTCGTAAAGGGGTAATTGAGTTAATGCGTTTGTTAGATGGCGGTGATACTCCTCTACAGCTGCAAATCGGCAGTAATAATATTCGCGCTCACGTGGGGGACTTTATCTTTACCTCTAAATTGGTTGATGGCCGTTTTCCTGATTACCGCCGAGTACTACCGAAAAACCCAGATAAAACCTTAGAAGCACGCTGTGATTTACTTAAACAAGCATTTTCGCGTGCGGCTATTTTATCAAATGAAAAATTCCGTGGTGTCCGTCTATATTTCAGTGAAAACCAATTACGCATCACTGCCAATAACCCAGAGCAAGAAGAAGCTGAAGAAATTGTTGATGTAAGCTACCAAGGTACTGAAATGGAAATTGGCTTTAACGTCAGCTACATCTTAGATGTCTTAAATGCGCTAAAAAGTGAAAATGTGCAACTTCTGTTAACCGACGCCGTTTCCAGTGTGCAGATTGAAGACGCTGATAGTAAAGCAGCCGTGTATGTTGTCATGCCAATGCGCTTGTAATCGGTATTTATGATCCTTTCGCGTTTATTGATCCGTGATTTTCGAAATATTGAAAACGCGGATCTCTCCCTTGCTAATGGGTTCAATTTTTTAATTGGCCCCAATGGGAGCGGAAAAACTAGCATATTGGAAGCCATATATACACTCGGTCATGGTCGTGCATTTCGCAGCATTCAAGCGAACCGGGTTATTCGTCATGAGCAAGAACAATTCATTCTTCATGGTAAACTTAGCCATTTAGATGAACAGCGAAAAGACCTTTCATTAGGTTTAAGCAAAAACCGTGATGGTGACAGTAAAGTTCGAATAGACGGTACTGATGGCCATAAAATTGCAGAACTAGCAAAATTATTGCCAATGCAATTGATTACCCCAGAAGGGTTTACCTTGCTAAACGGTGGCCCTAAATATCGACGGGCTTTTATTGATTGGGGTTGTTTTCACAATGACCCACTGTTTTTTTCAGTATGGTCAGATTTAAAACGGTTATTAAAGCAACGTAATGCCGCTTTACGACAAGTTACCCGTTATGAGCAAATTCGTCATTGGGATAAACAACTGGCACCGCTTTCTGAGCAAATAAGCCAATGGCGCCATGACTATATTGCAGGTATTGCCGAAAATATTGAGCAAACTTGCCAACAATTTTTACCCGAATTTTCACTCTCGGTATCCTTCCAACGTGGTTGGGATAAAGAAATTGATTATTCAGAACAATTAGAGCGCCAATTTGAGCGTGATAGAGCGCTAACCTATACCGCTTCAGGGCCACATAAAGCGGATTTGCGTATACGAGCAAATGGAACCCCTGTTGAAGATATGCTTTCGCGGGGGCAATTGAAGCTACTTATGTGTGCATTAAGGTTAGCGCAGGGTGAATTTTTCACCCATCAGAGCGGGCAACGATGCCTGTATCTACTGGATGATTTTGCTTCTGAACTTGATGCAGGCCGTCGCCAATTGCTGGCAGCCCGCCTCAAAGCTACACAAGCGCAAGTGTTTGTCAGTGCCATTACACCTGAGCAAGTTAATGATATGATAGATGCAAATAGCAAGATGTTTAGTGTAGAACATGGCAAAATAGAAGTTCAACCTCAGGAATAGAAAGAGCAGGAAACGTTGATGTCGAATACATATGACTCCTCAAGTATCAAGGTATTAAAAGGACTGGATGCGGTGCGTAAGCGCCCGGGCATGTATATCGGTGATACAGACGATGGAACAGGTCTTCATCACATGGTTTTCGAGGTTGTCGACAACGCTATCGACGAAGCCCTCGCAGGCTTTTGTGATGATATCGTGATCACTATCCATGCCGATAACTCTATCTCCGTACAGGATGATGGACGTGGTATCCCTACAGGTATCCACGAAGAAGAAGGCGTCTCAGCCGCAGAGGTTATCATGACCGTTCTGCACGCTGGCGGAAAATTTGATGACAACTCCTATAAAGTCTCCGGCGGTTTGCACGGTGTTGGGGTTTCCGTTGTTAACGCCTTATCTGAAAAATTAGAATTAGTTATCCGCCGTGATGGCAAAGTTCATGAGCAAATCTACAAACACGGTGAGCCTCAAGGGCCTCTGACTGTAGTCGGCGAAACCGACCAAACAGGAACACGCGTTCGTTTTTGGCCAAGCATGGACACCTTCAAAGGTGTGACTGAATTTGAATACGACGTCTTAGCAAAACGCTTACGTGAGTTATCATTCCTAAACTCAGGTGTTTCTATTAAGCTCGTCGATAAACGCGATGGCAAAGAAGACCATTTCCATTATGAAGGCGGTATTAAAGCCTTTGTTGAGTATTTAAGCCGTAACAAAACCCCTATCCACCCTTCTGTCTTTTATTTTTCAACTGAAAAAGACGGTATTGGCGTCGAAGTTTCAATGCAGTGGAATGATGGTTTCCAAGAAAACGTATACTGCTTCACCAATAACATTCCTCAGCGTGATGGGGGAACTCACCTCGCTGGTTTCCGTGCAGCAATGACGCGTACATTGAATAACTACATGGAAAAAGAAGGCTACCAGAAGAAAAGCAAAGTCAACGCAACTGGTGACGATGCACGTGAAGGCCTGATTGCCGTTATTTCAGTGAAAGTTCCAGACCCTAAATTCTCATCACAAACCAAAGAAAAATTAGTCTCTTCCGAAGTGAAAACTGCGGTTGAAACGATGATGAATGAGAAATTAGTTGAGTATTTACTGGAAAACCCAAACGACGCGAAAATCGTTGTGGGTAAAATCATCGATGCAGCACGCGCACGTGAAGCAGCACGTAAAGCCCGCGAAATGACTCGCCGTAAAGGCGCGTTAGACTTAGCTGGCTTGCCAGGTAAACTGGCTGACTGCCAAGAACGTGACCCTGCGCTATCTGAACTGTACCTTGTGGAAGGGGACTCCGCGGGCGGCTCTGCAAAACAAGGCCGTAACCGTAAGAACCAAGCCATTTTGCCACTGAAAGGTAAAATTCTAAACGTAGAGAAAGCGCGTTTCGATAAAATGCTTTCTTCACAAGAAGTTGCAACCCTGATTACGGCATTAGGTTGTGGTATTGGTCGCGATGAATATAACCCAGACAAACTGCGTTATCACAGCATCATTATCATGACGGATGCGGACGTCGATGGTTCGCACATTCGTACGTTACTGTTGACCTTCTTCTACCGCCAAATGCCTGAAATTGTTGAACGTGGTCATATCTTTATCGCTCAACCACCTCTGTATAAAGTGAAACGTGGTAAACAAGAGCAATACATTAAAGATGACGATGCGATGGACGATTACCTGATTTCTATCGCCCTTGATGGTGCTGAACTGCATTTAAGTGCCGAAGCTCCAGCAATGAAAGGCGAAGAACTGGAAAAACTGGTTGTCGAATATAATGCCGCACACCGTATTATTCGTCGTCTTGAGCGCCTTTACCCTCAAGCCCTACTTAACAGCTTGGTTTATCAGTCAACCTTGACTGAAGATGATTTAAAAGTCAGCGAAAAAGTGGAAGAATGGGCTAAAACTCTGGTTAAGCGCTTAGAAGATAACGAGCAATTCGGTAGCACATATAGTTATACCATTAACGAAAACCGTGAACGTCAATTATTCGAACCAACTATTCGTATTCGCACCCATGGTGTTGATACCGACTATAATCTCGATTTTGATTTTGTTCATGGCAGTGAATACCGCCGTATCACTCATTTAGGTGACTTAATCAGTGGCTTAATTGAAGAAGGTGCTTACATCAAGCGTGGTGAACGCCGTCAAGATATCAGTAACTTCGAAGAAGCTTTGGCTTGGTTAACACGTGAGTCACGTCGCGGCCTATACGTACAGCGTTATAAAGGTCTTGGTGAAATGAACCCTGAGCAACTTTGGGAAACTACCATGAACCCTGAGACGCGCCGTATGATGCGTGTAACGGTGAAAGATGCAATTGCAACCGACTTACTATTCACCACATTAATGGGTGATGCTGTTGAGCCGCGCCGTGCATTTATCGAAGAGAATGCATTAAAAGCAGCAAATATTGATATTTAACTATTCTGCTAATTAAACGTTATTCAATAACCCCAAACGAAAGTTTGGGGTTATTTTTTATGATTTTTTTTATAGCTATTATTTTATTTTTACCATTTAATCAAACCAATAATAAAATAATAGAAAAACAAAACCAATCAATAAAAAGCCTCTTCGTAAAAAACAAAACAATTAAAAATAAAACTTATCACTTTAATTAATAACGTTTTTTTATTTTTAAAACTGTCATAAAAGATAAATATATTATAAATAAACTCCGCCAAATGAAATTTTTACCAATAGCATCGGCGGAGTTATAATGAGAAAAATTTTTATTTCAGCATCAATGACCTTATTGCCATTCATATTCACCAATACTCTAACAGCAAAAACGAATCTTTTAGAATTAGAGAAAAATATTATCGATACAAGAAATGCATGGCTTGAAGATATAAAGCACAATATTATTAATGATACACCTAAAGAAGGTAGCGAAGTTGCTGAGCGAGATAGGCTGATTAGCAACGAATACATCAGTATTACAGGTGAAAGGAAAAATTTAGCACTCGCGGATAAATCCCAAAACTCAGGTTATTTGTTTAATAGTTATCAAACCATCCTGTTTGGCGAACATGATATTAACCTAAGAAACCATAGCCAATACAAAGAAATCAATTTATTACATGACACAAGTACTCGTGCTTATGATAAAAAAAAGCAGCGTACTCGGTCAGTCGATTTTATTCTTAAAGACCATTTTAAACGCGGTCGCCCTTATCAAGTGCTGAATGATGAAGGCCATTATATTGCGGGCTACTCACAAATACAGGGCTCATCTTACCCTAGTGGCCATACGTGGAATGGTTTTAAACAAGCTGCCGTATTAGCGATGATTTTCCCTGAAAAAGGCAGTGAAACGTTCAACCGAGCGATTGAATACGGTGAAAGCCGCGTGATTGTTGGCGCACACTTCGCCACCGATACCATCGCTTCCCGTGTAGGTAATTATTATTTATTATCACAGCTACTATCCGATGAAAAAAACACCAAATTCATTGTTGAATCGGCAAAAAATATTCGTAATGACATTTCATCATCATGTTCAAATAACATACAAAATTGCCTAACCGTTTCTTCCCCTATTACCAATGACCACATTGGTTATTATGGAAAAAAAGAAATACAAGATACACCAATGATCGCCCCTAAAAATATCCCTAAAACGGCGGGTTATTTACTTCGATTACGTTTCCCTTACTTGAATAATGCACAATGGAATAATATTTTAGCCAGCACGGCATATCCAAGCCAGTCAATTGCGGGTTGGAATATCAAAGAAAATGATCCGAACTCTTATTGGGGATTAATTAACCTACCTACGGCTTATCATGGCCCCGCTTATTTATATGAAAACTTTATCGTCAACCAAAACACTAATGACTTTGATATTGCTAATTTTGGAAAGTTAGATGAATGGACAAACAATATACAAGGCACAGGAAAGTTAACGAAACAGGGCCAAGGAACATTAGTATTATCTGGTAACAATACCTTCGCAGGCTTTACAGTAAACCAAGGCCATTTAGTCTTAACGGGTGAAAATAAATACTCGCAAAAATCCCATATTAATGGCGGAACCGTCACCCTGAAAAAAACCTTAAACTCTTCATTAGATATCAATAAAGGCGCGCTGGTCCTAGATAACGGCAAAATCGGAGCTTCCGTCAATATTAACCACCACGGTTTACTAACGGGCAATGGAAGCATTCATCAATTAACCGCCAACCAAGGCGCTGTTGTTGCACCAGGCCATTCAGTTGGCACAATTAATATTGTTGATTCCGTGAGTTTTGCACCAGATAGCCATTATTTGGTTGAAATCAATCCAGCAGGTAAAAACGATAAGATCATCAGCCAAGGCTCAGCTTCATTAAAGGGCGGGACCGTCAGTGTCACTCTTGAAAATCAAAATAGCCCGCTTTCTAAGCAAGATATCAACCAACTATTTGATACACAATATACGATATTAACTGCTCAAAAAGGGATTGATGGCCAATTTGATGCCGTTGTACCTAATTACCAGTTTATTGGAACGACGCTAAATTACTCCCCCAAAGAAGTCACACTTAAAATAGGGCGTAATAACACGGCATTTTCCAGCACGGCAGCAACACAAAACCAAATCGCAGTGGCTGAAGCCATTGAAACACTTCCTACGCACCATGCGCTTTATGAACAAACGTTGAAAAGCCAAACAAAACAACAAGCTCAAACGATATTTAGCAATGTCACAGGCCAAATATACGCTGACGTATTATCCAATCAAATAAATAATAGCCGTCAGATTAAAGAAACACTACTTGAGCAAGCTCGCTTATCTGAATCATGGGGTAGCGAAAACAAAAGCAATGTGTGGGTCAAAATGCTCTATGATTGGGATAAAACGACCGACGATAACAATGCCACTGGGTATAAATCATCAAATTATGGTTTATTGCTTGGGGCAAATCGACGTTTTATTAATGAAAAAATGACATTAGGTATCGCCGCAGGTTTTAGCCAAAGTGACTTATCTAACCACTTTGACCACGCTAACAGTAATAACTACCATGCCGCCATTTATGGTAGCGCTTTATGGCAACCTATCGCGGTTCGTGCAGGGCTCGGTCACACTTCACATCTCATTCATACCGAACGCTCAATCAGTGATGGTACAAGTCACTCATCGAGCTATTATACCAATACACATCAAGCATTTATGGAGCTGGCCTATCCAATTAACTCAAAAGGGATAAATATTGAGCCATTTACCAATCTCACTTATATCAGCGCAATGAATCATGCTATTAATGAGAACATCAACAGCACATCACTACAGGCACGTAAACAGCGCATCAATACGGTGTTATCAACCCTTGGGCTACGCCTTGATAACCAATGGAAATTGAGTAAAACATCAAATATAGGTTTACACGGTGAGCTTAACTGGCAATGTCAATATGGGAATTTAAATAGAGGAATAAAATTGAATTTTACCGATACCGCGAGCTCATTTACAACACATAGTGTTCCTGCATCACGCCATGGTGTCGCATTAAAAGTCGGTACCGATATCAATATAAAAGAAAATACTAAGCTATCAATTAATTATAATAAATTTTTATCAAAAAATTATCACGATAACAATATTGATGCCAAAATTGCGGTAACTTTCTAACTCAATACTTTACCTCCCCTCGCAACTTGTGGGGGGCAGGTCATGACTAAACATCACGAGATTTTACAGTTTTTTACGCCACTATTTTGATTATCTTATCTTTTTTTATGTTATAAACAAACAACGCCCTAAGTTAATTAGATGTTAATTAACTATTTTTTAATTGTCTCTATAACCTCAGGTAAGGTCAAAAATACGTAAAATAACACTATGATACGCCAACTTATTATTTCAATTTATGCATTATTGATATCTATCACCCCTGTATTTTTCAGTGGAGATGCCAGCATTATGGCTGACATTGCCATCGTCATTTCAGGAGCGCTGATAATACTGTTATGTGCCGGTATTTATCGCTTTTTGCTTGGCAAAATTTTCACGGTGTTTGTTTCACTCCTGTGGGCTCTCAATTTATCTGTTTCATTCTTCTTTTATCAAAAACACGATATCCGCTTTTCTTCTTCGATTGCAGAAACTTTTATCAATACCAATAGCAGTGAAACCGTAGGAATGCTTTCCTATAACATTGGTTATGTTATTTTTTATTTATTTGTTTTTTCTGCTTATTTAGCATGTATTCATCAATGTGCAAAATACATGAATCGTCGTATAACAACGACAAGTATGGCTCTACTTTGTGGCTATCTATTAGCTATTCCAACCTATTACGCCTCATTACTAAGCAAGCCTGATAGCGCGTTATTGATCACAGAAAAATACTTCTTAAATACCCCTTTCTACAATGCGGCGGCTTTAGTCAAAAATTTGTATGAAAACCGGGGCATAAAAAAAATATCATCACAAAAGGTCGCATTTAACTACCAGAAAAAAGCGTCTGAAACTGAAATCTATGTGCTTGTCATTGGTGAGTCATTGCGCCGTGATCATATGGGTTTTTACGGCTATCAGTATGATACAACGCCTAACTTAAATAAGCGCAAATCACAAATATTGGCGTTTCAACAAGCTTATTCCCCTGCACCTGTGACTATCTTGTCAGTCCCTATTTCACTATCTAATATTCGCTTTGAGCAAATGCAGGATAAATCACACTATTCGGACAATATCATTTCATTAGCCAATCATGCGGGCTTTAAAACCTATTGGGTCAGCAACCAGGGAAAAACCAATAAACGTACCAGTATCATTTCTGCTATTGCTTCTATGTCACAAAAGAAAACGTGGAACGAATTTGTCGGCTACGATGAAGAGCTGCAAGATGACTTCAATAACGCGATCAATGACCCTACTGATAAGAAAAAACTCATTGTGTTACATACTTATGGCAGCCATGAACCTGCCTGTAACCGCTTTCCTGAAGATGAGCTAAAAACATTTAGTGGCCAAGACGATGACGATTGCTATGACAGTTCAATTGCTTATACCGATAAATTTATCGAAAGCCTAATGCAACAACTCGAAGGGAAACCTGCGACTTTGATGTACTATTCAGACCACGCATTACAACGCCTAGACAGCGATAACAATATTCACTACCACCATGGCGTTAACAACCCAAGAAAAGAAGCCTATGAAATCCCCTTGCTGATTTGGTACAGTCAAAGCGCCAGTAAACCAAGTATCAGCCCAGAAAATTTACAGTCTCCCTATTCTACTGCGAATAATTATTGGCTAATCAGTGATTGGCTTAATATACAACAAGGTTCACAGCAAGCTTGCTTATCACCTTTACGTGAATGTTATCAACCCAATAAAAATATTCAGGTAATCGATGGCAATCGAAATATTTTATCCATTAGCCAATTACCTTCTGAGACGATAGATCCACAATAAAACTCGATATTTTGCGAATATTTGCCCATAGTTAACAAATATGAATCCTGCTTACCTATCGAGGTTTTAATGTTCGATTTAGTTTTTTTACGTGAATTACTGGTGTCTAGTGTTCACGTACTCCAGTTACTTTTAGAAGCAATTTCAGTCATCTGCGTGGTGATTGGGTTAATCAAGACCCTAATCGTGTGGATGAAAACCCAAAAAGCACGTACCGCTCGCTATTGTTTTGGTGATTGGTTAGCGACTGCATTGGAGTTCCAACTCGCTGCGGATATTTTAGCAACGACCGTCGACCCTGATTTAGATAGCCTCATCAAATTAGGTATTATTGCCGTGATCCGAACATTCTTGAACTACTTCTTGGCAAAAGAGTTAGAACACCAGCCACCGCAGAATGAACCTGATCGTCAGTAATTTAGGTACAAAAAAACCTGCATATTGAATTATGCAGGTTTATCGAATATGACTTATCGCTGTGCCGCGCTTATAATAAAATTCTTAGCATGCGGCGAAGAGGCTCAGCAGCTCCCCACAATAATTGGTCACCAACCGTAAAGGCAGATAAGTATTCAGGGCCCATATTCAGTTTACGCAAGCGACCAACAGGGGTGCTAAGCGTACCAGTGACTGCCGCTGGAGTTAACTCACGCATAGTGATTTCGCGGTCATTAGGAACCACTTTCACCCAATCATTATGTGATGCAAGCAATTGCTCAACTTCATTCAACGGAACATCTTTTTTCAGCTTCAATGTGAAAGCTTGGCTATGACAGCGCAGCGCACCAATACGTACACATAAACCATCAACTGGAATAATGTTATTACCTGTTGCAAGAATTTTGTTCGTTTCCGCTTGGCCTTTCCATTCTTCACGGCTTTGACCGTTTTCTAATGCTTTATCAATCCATGGGATCAGGCTGCCCGCTAATGGTACACCGAACGCATCCGTTGGCATTGTGCCACTACGAGTGAAATCTGTGACTTTTTTCTCAATATCTAAAATAGCAGAAGCTGGGTCTTGGAGTTCTTTAGCGACCTGAGTATGTAAAGACCCCATTTGTGCCAGAAGCTCACGCATATTACGAGCCCCTGCCCCTGATGCCGCTTGATAAGTTGCAACAGATGCCCATTCCACTAAATTATTAGTGAACAACCCACCTAAAGACATCAACATCAGGCTTACCGTACAGTTACCACCAACAAAGGTCTTAATGCCTTTATTTAACCCATCTTGGATATGTTGGTTATTCACTGGGTCAAGAATAATGATCGCGTCATCTTTCATACGTAATGAAGACGCCGCATCAATCCAGTAACCATTCCAACCAGACTCACGAAGTTTAGGATAAACTTCATTAGTGTAATCACCACCTTGGCAGCTAATAATAATATCCAGCGCTTTTAATGCATCAATATCAAAGGCATCCTGTAAAACACCACGATGACCACCGTAAACAGGTGCTTCGGCACCATGTTGTGATGTGGTAAAGAAAACAGGATGAATCGCATCAAAATCACGTTCTTCTACCATTCTCTGCATCAATACTGAGCCGACCATTCCTCGCCAGCCAACAAACCCTACATTTTTCATTTTTACTCACCCTGTTCGTTTAAATTTTTACCAAGAAATTTCTAGTTTCGACTCCACAAAGTAAATACCGTCATTGTTATCATTCATTCAGTATTCACAAAAATTGAAGCTAGAAATTTTTCGGATGTATTAAACCTGACAAAATATGCATCTATGTGCAAGTGAATTTCATCACTAATAATAAGAAGATTAGTAATCATGCTAATAATCGAGGGAATCAGTGGACAAAAAAACAAATAAAAAAAGCCACGGCAGAGAGCAATAATCTGCAATGGCTAAGCAAATAGAATATAAAGCGATACAGGAAATTTTATAATTATATTTAAATTCAATAGTTAACGTTTTTTCTTACAGCCTTGAACCGCTTTAAAGCGCGGGTTTGTTTTACAAATGACATACACCCGCCCACGACGGCGAACAATTTGGCAATCTGGATGACGGGTTTTTGCCGTTTTTAATGAACTCAGTACTTTCATCTTTATTTACCCTCTGACTGTAAAAAACGACCAAAGCGTTTCTGGAACTGTGCCGTTTTACCTTCCTGAGAAATCATTTTCTGTTTACCGGTATAAAACGGATGTGACTGAGAAGAGACATCAAGCGTGACATATGGAAATATTTCACCCTCATACTCGATTGTTTTTTCAGTTTTTATTGTTGAACCTACTTTAAAATAGGCGTCTGCACTTGTGTCATGGAAAACCACGGTGCGGTATTGTGGATGGATCCCCTGTTTCATAATAACCACCTAGATGTAATGTTATAATATAACAATAACGCATTTAAAATAGTGGTGCAATTATTTTTTATTCAAAAAGGTTCAAAAAGGCTAAAAGTTAAGAAAAGGTGCCATATACAAAATAAAAACCAAAACAGTAATTTATCCTCTGATGAACTTTTGTATAATTAGATCAGTAGATTCCATCATTTATTATTTATCAAATAGATACGTTATCTTTTTAATAAATAAACCATTAGGGGAAGATGAAAATGTATTACGGCTTTGACATGGGCGGGACAAAAATTGAGCTTGCCGTCTTTGACAACGAATTAAATCAGGTCTGGCAAAAGCGTGTTCCTACCCCCAAAGATGACTACCAAACGCTCTTAAATACGTTTCTCGAACTCACACTCGAAGCAGATGAAAAATTTAATTGCCAAGGAAAAGTTGGTGTTGGCGTCCCCGGTATCGTAAACCATGCTGAAGGAACCGTATTTACAACCAATGTCCCTACTGCACAATACAAACCTTTAATTCATGATCTTGCTAATATATTACAACGCCCAGTAAAAGTGGAAAATGATGCAAATTGCTTTGCATTATCAGAAGCTTGGGACCCTGATTTCAAACGCTACCCTACCGTCCTTGGTTTAATTTTAGGGACTGGTGTGGGCGGTGGGTTTATTATAAATGGCAAAGTTTTATCCGGTAAAAATGGAATCGCTGGAGAAATTGGCCATATGAACCTCAGCGTTCGTGGAGCCAAGCTGTTAGGGGAAAAAGTTCCTGAAATAACTTGCGGCTGTGGCCAAACTGCTTGTTTTGAAACCTACCTATCAGGCCCAGGCTTTGAGCGTATTTATTCCTCATTCACCAATGAAAAACGTTCCGCTATCGAAATTATCGAACAATATAAACAAGGTGATATTCAAGCAAAAGAACATGTTAACCGCTATATGTCATTACTTGCGATGTTTATGGGGCAAATTGTCACTGTTTTTGACCCCGATTTAGTGGTTATTGGCGGAGGTTTGTCACAGTTTGAAGAAATCTATAAACAACTACCAGAAGTGCTTCCACAATACCTTTATGGCATCGCAACACTACCTGCAATTGAAAAAGCACGTTATGGTGACTCTGGAGGTGCACGAGGTGCGGCATTCCTGAACTTGATAGACTAATCTTACTTTTTTGCGCTTCATAGATGCTTTAAACAGTGAAGCGCAAATTTATCACCTTAATCAACTCTATTCTCCCCATTTTGTACTTTAAACCCCCATTCTTTGTTTGAGAATGATTATCATCAACTTAACGATTAATGGTAAAATTCTCTCCTATCAATGCCCTGTTATTATCAATAAGACTTTAGGAATAACTTCACCAAATAAAACTGGATAAACAACCAGTATTATAAGAAACTCCCAAAAAATAAAAGTGCTTATAGACTAGTCTGATACTGCTATTAATTAAAAAATATATTATTAAGTTAAATTATTTTATGGTGATAAATTAAACAAACGTTACTTTTCACGTAAACTCAATAATGTATTAATAATAAAGAGAAAACCCTATGAGTTTGTTTTTCCATAACAGTTTGATGTTCCCAACAATTATCTTTAGTGGTTTGCTAATCATTGTTTTATTTTATTGGTTATGTGCCGCTTTTGGTTTATTGGATATCGACGTATTTAATATTGATACCGAATTTGATGCCGGTATTGATGCAACCGGTTTTGCTGGCTGGTTAACTAAGCTTGGCTTAGCAGGGATCCCTGTCACCATTATTGTCACGTTATTTACTCTTTTTGGCTGGATAATCAGTTATTTCAGCGTACATATCTTTATTCGCTTCATTGATACTGACTTATTACGCTATCTCGTCAGCTTCGCCGTTTTTGCGATCACCCTATTTATCTCTCTTCATTTAACTGCTTTGTGCTTAAAACCTGTGCGCAAAAAACTAATAAGCCTCAATAAACCAAAAACAGTACAACAGCTTATTGGTAAATACGCCACCGTGCGGTCAGGAGCGGTAACTGAACAAAATGGCGAGGCACTATTAGAAGATGGTGGAGCGGGGTTAATTCTACAAATACGCGCCCCATCCTCAGAACAGTTAAAACGCGGTGATCGTGTTGTCATCATTAGCTATGACGCAGCATCGCACAGTTATCAAGTTGTCAGTGAAAATGAATTTCGCCACGGATAACTTCTCTTTTTAAAAATAAATATCTTGCTTGCATAATCGAAATGACGTCATCGTCAGAACCAATGGAGAATCAATATGGACTTGGCTGCACTAATGCCCTTTTTAACAATTATCGGGGGGATCATCCTAGTTATTTTAGGGTTCTTTGGGTTATTCAAAGCCTTCTATATCAAAGTCCCACAAGGTACTGCTTTGATTGTCAATGACATGTCATCACAGCCTAAAGTGCATTTTACAGGGGCATTAGTTTACCCTGTCATCTACAAAAAAGAATTCATGCGTATTTCTTTGCTAACACTTGAAGTTGATCGCCGCGGTAAAGATGGCTTGATTTGTCATGATAACTTACGTGCTGATATCACCGTTGCTTTCTATTTGCGAGTGAATGAAACGACGGAAGACGTGCTGAAAGTTGCAAAAGCTATCGGTGTTGACCGTGCATCAGACCATCAAGCGGTCAGCACGTTATTCAGTGCAAAATTCTCTGAAGCTTTAAAAACAGTAGGTAAGCAACTGGATTTAGCCACTTTATTTGAAAACCGACAAGACTTCCGTGACCGCATTGTTGATGTGATAGGAAAGGACCTTAACGGCTACGCCCTTGAAGATGTGGCGATTGATTATCTAGAACAAACACCTAAATCAGCCTTAGACCCAAATAATATCTTTGACTCCGAAGGTATTCGTAAAATTACTGAAATCACCGCAATTCACAATATTGAGACCAACCAAAAAGAGCGTGACCAAGAGCTCGCAATTCAAAAGAAAAACGTTGAAACCCGCGAAGCAAGTTTAGCTTTAGAGCGCCAACAAGCCGATGCCGAAGCTCGCCAAAAACGTGAAATTGATAATATTCGTGCCCGTGAACAAGCTGAAACTTTACGTGTTCAAGAAGAAGAACGCCTTAAAGCAGAGCAAGCGCGTATTCAAACCCAGCAAGAAATTGAAATCCGTGAAGAAAACCGCATGCGTGAAGTTGAAGTCGCTCAACAAAACCGTACTCGTGCTGTAGCTATCGAAGAAGAGCGAGTGAGCCGCGCACGTGAGCTTGAAATTGTTGCCCGTGAAAGAGAAGTTGAATTACAGCGCATAGAAAAAGAAAAAGCACTCGAAGAAGAACGCAAAAATATCTCCAATGTTATACGTGAACGTGTAGTAGTTGAAAAAACCGTGGCACAGGAAGAGGAACGAATCAAAGAAGTTCGTGAAGTCTCTGAAGCTGAACGTATGCGCCAAGTCACAGTGATTAATGCACAAGCAGAAGCGGAAGAATCGTTAGTTCGCCAAGTGAAAAAAGCCGAAGCCGATGAAGCCAGTGCTAAGCACCGTGCAGAAGAAATAAGCACCATGGCACAAGCAGAATTAGAAGCATCAGCAAAACAAGCTGAAGCCAAAAAACGCTTAGCTGAAGGGGTTGAAGCCGAACATGCGGCATTAGGTTTAGCAGAAGCTCGAGTTCGCCAAGCAACCGCAGAGGCAGAAGAAAAAGAAGGTCTTGTTCTTGCCAACATTACAGCTGAGAAATTGTTAGCGGAAGCACGTGGGCTGAAAGAAAAAGGCTTAACAGAAGCTCAGGTAATGGAAGCCAAAGCCAAAGCAGAACAACAACAAGGATTTGCTGAAGCGAAAATCCTTGAAGAGAAATTAGCCGCTCAAGCTCGTGGTGAAGAACAACAAGCCAATGCCAAAGAAAAACTAGGCTTGGCTGATGCGAAAGTACTGGAAGAAAAACTGGCAGCACAAGCTCGAGGAGAAGGCCAATTAGGTTCAGCACAAGCAGAAGTTATCCGCCAACGCTTGAAAGCTGAAGCCGATGGTTTAACTGACAAATTTAAATCTATGGATCATCTCAGCGATACCGCTCGCTCTCATGAAGAGTTTCGTATGCGCCTTGAGAAAGAATTTGAACAAGCCATGGCATCTATCGACGCCAATAAAGAAATTGCCCGGGAGCAAGCTGATGTATTGGCTGCAGCGCTTAGCAAAACCAATATTGAAATTGTGGGCGGTGATGGCAGCTTCTTCAACACCTTCTCTAAAGCACTAAGCCTCGGAAAAGCCGTTGATGGTTTTATGGATAAAAGCAGTTTCGCAAAAGAAAATGTTGAAAAACTCATTAATCGTAGCAAAGAAGACAAAAAAGTTGATATTGCCGCATTATTGAAAAACCCCGAAGTTCAAGATCTTATAAACGGTTTTATGGCAGCTAAAGGGGCTAATCAGCCAGCAAAAACGGTTATATCAAAACCGATTCCACCAACAGATGACCAACTGTAAACCTTTAGCACATTGGGGTAGTGAACCTACCCCTATTGTTTTTCATTTTTATTGTCTTAGTTAAGGGAATTCGCTGCGCAATGTCAGATATTCAGGATACGGATCGCGAACAAGAAATACTCGATAGTGCTGTTGCAGAAGGTGGTGCTTATGAAATATTACGCAAACGCCTGACCGACCAAGGGCAACAACTTCATCAAAAAGCCGCTCAACTCAATGAAATGCGGTTGGATGAATTCGGCCAGAGCCAAATGGATATCATTGGCCGCATTCGCATTCGTACTGAAAATAATTGCCAAGCAAGGGACATTGTCCGCGTTGGCGAGTGGCTTTTATTTGGCTATAACGTATTCCTCGGCCTAAAAAAAGAAACGCACCTCGAAGATGTATTTTCACTATATCGGTTAATTGAAAACGACAATGAGTTTGATGTTGAAGCAGTCCCTTATGAAGATACCTTCTTGAGTGATAATCGCTTTGTTCAAGATTTTACTGAACTCTATACCTATTATAAGAACACACAGTTACTGCAACTTGTTGAACGGGACGGCAAACTTCTTGCTAGTTTTCAAATTGGCGATCGCATCACGGACGTGCGAGTTTTTCGCTGGTCAATCTCCAGCGACAAACGCAAAATTGAGTATATTGATAACCGGGGTGAACGCGATATCGCCCTCCCACCAGCCTATGACTTTGAATGGCAAAAAACCACGCGAGAAGACACCGTTAACGGCCGATACCCTCACATCAATATTCTTGACACCGTATTCATTGAAACTATCGGCGGTGATTTAACCATCAAGTGTGAAAATAACACTGAAGATGGTTTGGGGATTTACCGAGAAGCGGTTCTTGATAAAAACCAATCACTAGACGACGCCCAAATTGAATACGCACAAACTGGCAGTTTAATTATCTTAAAAGTTTTACCTTATCGGGAAGAAACTTGGCGTTATTTAGTTTACAACACGCTATCTCAATCTGTACAACGTATTGATGCCATTGGGCAAGCGTGCGTCCAGTTACCAGAAGATCACGGTATTATTTTCCCTGGCGGCTACTACTTACAAAATGGTGATTATAAAACGTTTGAACAGCCTATGGGTGGAATGCGTTTTCGCCGTTTACGTCGTTCCCCAAATGGAGAGGATGTTCTATATGTTTTCTATTCACCAAATCAAGGTCGTATTGCCCTATTCAATTACAATTTAATTGAACGAACACTTTCAATTCCACTCATTGGGCATGGTTATGCCATGCTGGAAGATGGAAAAATGGTGTTATTTGAGGGCGAAGGGGAAGAAGCGACTCGCGTTCACCCAATGCAAGTTTGGCAGACCCCATTTTACTCAGAAGAGTTTGCCGACAAACAGCCTACTCGTAGCGGTTTTTTAGGCCGTATAGGCAATGCAGACTTAGTTCGTGGTATTTCTGAAATATTGCATGTATCCAAAGAAATAGAAGGCAGCCAAATTTCTATTGCTCGCTACGAACAACTCAGCCAACGAGCAAAAAATTTACTGGATATTTATTACTGGTTTGGTGATGAGCAATGCCTTGGTATTGGTAAATTGCTTAAAGAAATCACTCAAACAAGTGAACTCGTCCTTGATGAATATGAAAAGGTCGAAAGCATACGGCAGCAATCTGCCAAATCAATGAATGAAGCCATCAGCCACCAAAAATCACTGCTTTCATTAACATTGCCTGAAAGTTGGGCTGATATTCAACAATTTGTTGATGGCTTAAATGCCCTGAGTGCTCAACGCGGTCACTTGATTTCACTGCGTGAATTTCGCTATATGGATTTAGAAAGACTTAGCGAAATGGAAAGCGAAATAGAGAAAAATCAACAATATGTATCACAAGAAACCGCTGTTTTTCTTGCTAGTGATAAAGCGTTACAGCCCTTTAAAACACAATTAACTGTTTTCGAAGAACAAATAGAAAAAGCCCAAAACAGTGCCCAGCTAGACATTCCCATGAAAGATATGGAAAAAATGTCTGCTGACTTAGATATGCTTTCAAACCTAATGGCATCACTAAGCTTCAACGATGTTACACAACAAACCCACATTATTGATGCTATTTCGCAAATCTATGCTCAGCTAAACCAATCTCGAGCTCGCTTACAACAAAAACGAAAATCACAAAGCAGTGTGGAAACAGTCGCTCAATTTGGCGCACAATTTCGCCTATTCAGCCAAGGCATAACCAATGCACTGTCTCTTGCCACCGACCCTGAACGTTGTGATGATCAGCTATCAAGATTACTCGTTCAGTTAGAAGAGCTCGAAAGCCAATTTAGCAGCCATGATGAATTTCTTGATGATATCTTAGCTAAGCGTGAAGAATTACTCGAAACCTTTGAGTCTCATAAACAAGTTCTTATTGATGACCGCCAGCGCCGCGCACAAAATTTAGTCACTGCTGCAGACCGTCTACTAGACAGCCTGCAACGACGAACAACTCGTTTACAGTCTCAAGATGAACTCAATGCTTTCTTTGCCTCAGACCCTCTGGCGCTTAAAACCCGTGAAATTATTGAAAAATTAAGAGAGATTAACGACAACGTTAAAGCTGATGATATTGACGCACGACTGAAATCTTCTCGGGACCAAGCCATTCGAGTTTTGCGTGATAAAACAGATATTTTTGAAGATGGTGGAAATGTCATTAAGCTCGGTCGTCACCGGTTCAGTGTAAATACCCAAGAGCTCGACCTCACCATTTTACCGAAAAATGAACAACTATGGGTTTATCTCACCGGGACAGATTTCCAAGAACCCATAGAAAATGAACAACTATCACAGCTAAAACCTTATTGGAGCGCCTCATTAGAGTCTGAATCTGATACGGTTTACCGCGCGGAATATCTTGCTTATTCAATTATCTATGCAGCAACAAAACGCCAAGAAGGGCTAAATTTTGATATCCTAAAAAACGCATTAACATCAACGGAAAAACTTGAAAAAATTGTCCGTGATTTTGCGAGCCCACGTTATAAAGAAGGTTATGAAAAAGGTATTCATGACCACGATGCTGTTGCTTTACTGAAAAAACTACTGCCAATCGGTGAAAGTGCTGATCTATTACGGTATAGCCCAACAGCCCGTGCTATCGCAGCTATTTATTGGCAACAAGTTCAAAATGACGATTTTCCTGCACTATGGCCTGAACGTGCAAGAACAGCCATGAATATTCACCAATTATTCCATAATGACAATGCATTACTTGACCTACAAGCCGAAATCGAAGCGGGAATTAGCTTGTTTTTACAAGATAACCCCATTCAATGCCAAGCTTATGAGCAGACTCAAGCCGCCGAATATCTTAGCTTTGCACTTGCAAGAACCCCGATAGAACTCGTCTATAGCAAATATGCAAGAGAATTAGTTTTAGCACTCCAGAGCCGCTTAGAAGAAGCCCATATGTGGGGAGATTTTAATCGCTCACAACAAAATTTAGGGGCTCGCTATGCCCAGCGCTGGTCATTAGTTCAAAACTGGTTACAAGGGCTGTGCTCAACCCCTGAATTTTCTCACCTTGTTCCATACATACCCGGTGCTATTGCCATTATTATCTTAGATAAAGCGGCTTCCGCTCGCTTTAGTGAAGCTGACCTTTACTTTAAAGTTAACGGGTTACTTGGCGAACATGCGACCATTGAAAACCAAACTCTATCACTGAGTTTAGATAACTACTTCAGCCGTATGCGAGGGCAACGGAAACGTTTTATCCCCGAATTTCGTCAGTATCAAGCACTACGCCAACAAATTGTTACTGAAGAGCGTAGCCGTTTAAAACTGCATGAATATAAAGCAAAACCATTAAGCTCTTTTGTGCGTAATAAACTGATAAACGACGTCTATTTGCCTATCATAGGCGACAACATGGCAAAACAAATTGGAGCTTTAGGGGAAGGTAAACGCACTGACCTCATGGGGCTACTCTTAATGATCTCACCACCTGGGTACGGTAAAACTACCTTAATGGAATATGCCGCTGACCGTTTAGGGTTAATTTTTATGAAGGTCAACGGCCCTGCACTTGGCCATGATGTACTTTCTCTAGACCCTGAACAAGCGCCTAATGCAACGGCAAGACAAGAGCTAGAAAAACTCAATTTAGCTTTAGAAATGGGTAATAATGTGATGTTATACGTTGATGATATTCAGCACACTCACCCTGAGTTTTTGCAAAAATTTATTTCCTTATGTGATGGAACAAGACGTATTGAAGGCGTTTGGAAAGGCAAAACCAAAACTTATGATATGCGGGGTAAAAAATTCTGTGTCGTTATGGCAGGTAACCCCTATACCGAGTCAGGGGAAGTTTTCCGAATCCCTGATATGCTTGCAAACCGCGCTGATATTTATAACCTTGGTGAGGTATTAGGTGGTATGGATGAAGCATTTGCCCTGAGCTATATCGAAAACAGCCTGACATCAAACCCAGTATTAGCCCCTCTTGCATTACGAGACCTGAACGACCTGTACTTATTTGCTGATAAAGCGATGGGTAAATCTGTCTCTACCAACACTTTAAGTTACCCGTACTCTGATGCAGAAATTAATGAAATCACATCGGTAATCAGTAAATTAATCAAGTTACGAGATGTTGTATTGAAAGTAAATCAACACTATATCGCCAGTGCAGCACAATCCGATAAATACCGGACAGAACCCGCATTTCGCTTGCAAGGTAGTTACCGTAATATGAATAAGCTCAGCGAAAAAGTCTCTTCCGTTATGAATAATGATGAACTTGAAAGATTACTAGATGACCATTACTTGGGTGAGGCACAGCTACTCACAACCGGCGCAGAAGAAAACTTACTCAAACTCGCTGAACTACGTGGCACATTAACAGAAAAAAATGCTGCTCGTTGGCAACAAATCAAGAAAGACTTTATGCGTAATAAATCTTTAGGTGGTGATAATACAGATATTGGTGATCGGGTTGTTGGTCAGCTAGCGTCGCTTGTTGAAAGTGTACAAGCGCTGGGTAACCACTAATGAACTATTTACAAGGGCATCCTCGCGTTAAACTATTAGCCTGCATTGTCGCAATTTTTATTGCGGTGCAGCTTATTAATAGCTTAATGGCTGGGGGGTTAACTTCATTCGGGATTAAACCTCGCACTATGACCGGGCTCATCGGTATATTCTTTGCCCCATTTATCCATGGTAATTGGGGGCACTTATTCAGTAATTTACCGCCATTTATCATACTAAGTGCCCTATTACTACACCGTACTATTAAGGCATATTTGCTTGCATCACTGTTTATTATTGTTGTTGGGGGTTTTACTGTTTGGTTATTAGGTCGTAATGCTATTCATATCGGTGCCAGTGGTTGGGTTTTTGGTTTATGGGGCTTACTCATCGCCCAAGGTTTTTTCCGCCGAAGCTGGGTTGATATAGCTATCGCGTTATTAGTGCTATTCTATTTTGGCACAATGGCTAGCGGCTTATTACCGACTCACTTGTACATCTCAACTGAATCCCATATAGCAGGGGCTATTGCTGGGGTCATCTATGCATGGCTAAGTCATCGTTTCCATCAAAAAACCCATAATCTCTCACCTTAAATAGTATCCAACACAGTTGTGACTCGTTTTTTTGTAATTTATCTAAATTTATGTATCCTTTTTTGTGATCATGATTCACATATTAACAATTAACTATAAATTAACCATTTATTAACAATACAATAATGCTAGTCTCAAAAAATAATAACAACATGGGACTCAATAAATGAAAAAACATCTCATTTCAATCGCTATTGCTTTTAGTTTAAGCTCGCTATCGCTCTCATCATTTTCTCAGTCAACTCAAATTAAAATTGAACGAGATAACTACGGCGTTCCTCACATCTATGCCAGTGATACTTATAGCCTTTTCTATGGATACGGCTATGCAGTGGCACAAGACCGATTATTCCAAATGGAAATGGCTAAACGCAGTACTCAAGGTACGGTTTCCGAAGTATTAGGTAAAGATTACATTTCTTTTGATAAAGAAATCAGAAATAACTATTGGCCTGATTCCATCCACAAACAAATCACGCAGCTACCCTCTAAAGAACAAGATATTTTAAGAGGTTATGCAGATGGCATGAATGCATGGATTAAACAAATCAATGCTAAACCGGATGACTTAATGCCTAAACAGTTTATTGATTATGATTTTTTACCATCCCAATGGACAAGTTTTGATGTTGCGATGATTATGGTCGGTACAATGGCAAACCGCTTTTCTGATATGAATAGTGAAATTGATAATCTGGCATTACTCACTGCGCTTAAAGATAAGTATGGTGAACAAATGGGAGTAGAGTTCTTTAACCAAATTAATTGGCTTAATAATCCCAATGCACCCACAACAATATCATCAGAAGAATTTACCTATTCAGACTCACAAAAAACAAAAAATATAACGCAGTTGAATCAAATTAGTGATTACCGACTTACTGCTCCAATGTTTGAACGCACGGCAAAAGATGCAACGGGAAAATTAATTGCGCTTTCTTCTCAGGAAAATAATGCGCTAATCGCTCAGCAATATGAGCAAGGTGGTGCTAATGGGCTAGCTGGGTACCCAACCACCAGCAATGTTTGGCTTGTTGGAAAAACAAAAGCTTCTGACGCAAAAGCCATTTTACTTAATGGTCCACAATTTGGTTGGTTTAACCCAGCATATACATACGGTATAGGTTTACATGGAGCAGGGTTTAATCTTGTTGGAAATACACCGTTTGCTTATCCCGCTATTTTATTCGGTCATAACGGGCAAATTTCTTGGGGCTCTACGGCTGGTTTTGGTGATGGCGTTGATATTTTTGCAGAACAGATTTCACCTGAAGACCCAAATAGCTACCTCCACCAAGGGCAGTGGAAACAAATGCTATCGCGCCAAGAGACATTGAATGTAAAAGGTGAAAAACCCATTACTTTTGATGTGTACCGTACTGTTCATGGTAATGTGGTCAAGCGAGATAATACAACTCACACCGCATACAGCAAAGCTCGCGCATGGGATGGCAAAGAGCTTACATCCTTAATGGCTTGGGTGAAGCAAGGGCAAGCGCAAAACTGGCAGCAATGGCTAGACCAAGCACAAAACCAAGCACTGACAATCAATTGGTATTATGCGGATAAAGACGGAAACATTGGCTATGTCCATACCGGGCACTACCCCGAGCGCCAAATAAACCATGACCCTCGTTTACCCGTATCAGGCACGGGAGAATGGGACTGGAAAGGGATACAGCCCTTTGCAAATAATCCTAAAGTCTATAATCCCAAATCCGGCTACATCGCCAACTGGAATAACTCCCCAGCTAAAAATTATCCCGCTAGCGACTTGTTTGCCTTCTTATGGGGAAGTGCAGACAGGGTGACAGAAATCGATAGCCGCATTGAGGCCTATGATAAGTTAACAGCTGATGATATGTGGACGATTTTGCAGCAAACTAGCCGTGTCGACCTCAATCATCGCTTGTTTACCCCTTTTTTAGCTCAAGCGACACAAGGTTTGCCGTCAACTGACAATGCGGTCAAATTAGTGTCTATTCTCCAGCAATGGGATGGTATAAACCAGTTATCAAGTGATGGGAAACACTATATTCACCCTGGGTCTGCTATTCTCGATATCTGGCTAAAAGAAATGCTTAAAGCCACCCTAGGCCAAACCGTCCCCGCACCATTTGATAAATGGTATCTAGCAAGTGGTTATGAAACGACACAAGAAGGCCCTACTGGGTCGTTAAATATCAGTACAGGCGCAAAATTACTGTATGAATCTCTCTTAGAAGATAAATCACCAATACCTCAGCCTATCGATTTATTTTTAGGACAATCGCGGAATGATGTAATTAAAAAAGCACTGAATGCGACCTACCAAAAAATGAGAGTAAAATACGGTGATAACCCAGCTAATTGGCAAACACCAGCCACGGCATTAACCTTCCGTGAAAGTAATTTTTTTGGTGTACCACAAGCCTTACCTCAAGAAAATTTTCATCAAAATGAATATCACAACCGGGGAACGGAAAACGACCTAATCGTATTTACCGAAAAAGGAGTGAATGCATGGGATGTTGTTGCTCCAGGGCAAAGTGGCTTTATTTCCCCGCAAGGAAAACCGTCACCTCACTACCAAGACCAACTCTCATTATACCAACAGTTTGGTAAAAAACCGCTATGGCTTGATAGCGAAGAGCTGGCACCACATGTTGAGTCAACTGAAACACTAATAATTGAGAGATAATACTATTATTAAGCTAAATACCAAGATGTCTCGGTATTTAGCTTTTAACCTTCACACGATACACACAGCGCCCAGCACCATTTAATAAGTACTGTTCGCGCTCAATGCTACCATCATCACCCACAATCTCACTGAACAACGCCAATTCCGAACGACAAAAGTTTTGGCAAGCGGTGGCTGCTGCACAAATTGGACAATGGTTTTCGATAAACAACCAACTGTCATCATCTTGTTCAACCTTCGCCATATACCCTTCTTCGCTACGCACTTCAGCCAGCTCTTCAAGCCGCTCAGCTAATGGTAAATTTTTACAACGGGCAAAATATTTTTCTCGGCTTTCCATTTCCCTTTGGCTAATCAGCTTTTCTAGCCCTTCATCACCAAAAATAGTCCGAACAGAATCAATTAATTGAAGAGCAAGCTGCGCATGAGTATCAGGAAAACGTTGATGCCCTAATTCCGTTAACACCCAATTTTGCCGAGGGCGCCCCGCCCCTGTTTGTGATAAACACTGCGCACCTTCAACTAGCCCCAACGAAGTGAGTTTTTGAATGTGTTGCCTTGCAGCTTCCCCTGTCATATTTAAGTCATTTGCGATCACTGCGGTAGAAATTGGTCCTTTAGTTTTGATACAAAATAGAACCTTATCCACAGCCTGCGTTAGATTTAAATTATCAAAGTAATTACTTGCATTAATCATTATGCGACTCTATTATCCAAGCGATTACTTGTATAATACATCTTTTTCTACTATTCCGTCTAGCGGGTCTCTCTATGAGCAATGAAACATCAACCGTACCTCAAGCCAAGTGGGCTGATTTACTTAGTGGCACCAATGCATTACTCACTATCGCCTTAACTGGTGGTGTTGCGCTACACGCTATCAATATTTATATCGTAACAACCATATTGCCTAGTGTTGTTAATGATATTGGCGGTCTTGAATATTATGCATGGAATACCACTTTATTTGTGGCAACATCAATTGTCGGTTCAGCCCTTTCCAGTAAAGTATTAGACAGCTTTGGGCCTAAATTTTCTTATTTATTCGCACTCATTCTCTTTTCTTTAGGGTCTATTTGGTGTGCAGCTTCCCCATCAATGCTAGTGTTGCTGGGAGGCAGGGCATTACAAGGACTGGGTGGCGGTATTTTATTTGCTCTGAGCTACGCATTAATTCGCATTGTTTTTACTGAAAACTTATGGTCCCGAGCCATGGGTGTCGTTTCGGGTATGTGGGGAATAGCAACACTCTGTGGCCCTGCAATTGGAGGTATTTTTGCTGAAAGTGGCCATTGGCGTTGGGCATTTTGGGCTTTACTACCTGTCGCTATTTTTCTAGCGCTCATTGTCATCAATCAACTCCCCAAAAAACAATCCCAGGCACCAAAAACTAACAAAATCCCATTCTTAGCGATTTCTTTGTTAGTAATATCCGTTCTTGCTATTTCAATTGGAAGTTTGTCTGACAGCTTATTCATGAACCTTATTGGTTTATTAATTGGCCTAGCCATACTGCTGACGATTGCCTTACTCGATGGCAAAAATGAAAAACGTTTATTACCGACGGGAGCCTATTCACTCAAAAGTCCACTTGGCGTCATATTTTTAACCATGTGTTTGTTAGTTGGAGGCATGACAACAGAAATTTATGTCCCTTATTTCTTACAAACCATCCATCTGTTTTCTCCGCTCACAGCAGGTTATTTAACCGCAATAATGGCTGCGGGTTGGACTCTTGGGGCACTCTTTAGTGCCAATAAAACAGGTGCTATTGTTATCCGAATTATTCGAACAGGCCCGGTCATCATATTTATTTCTTTAATTGCGCTTGCTGTTCTAACTCATAATCAAAAACTTATCGAATCATGGCCATTATTCGTTATTTATCTCATCGCCATGGCAGGGGTTGGTCTAGGAATTGGTGTGTGTTGGCCACATCTGGTATTACGTGTTTTTAAGAATGCGCCAGAGGGAGAGGAAAACCTTGCGTCATCTTCTATTATTACCATTCAATTGTATGCAACTGCGCTATCTGCGGCCTTAGTAGGAGTCGTCGTCAATAATAGCGGGCTAATTAACCCTGGGGGGATCGCGGGGGCACAGCAAGCTTCAATCTGGTTATTCGCCCTATTTGCAATTAGCCCATTACTAGCAACGGTATTAATCCGCAAAATAAAATAAAGAGCAAAAGGGAGTAAAAGCTCCCTTTTTGCGGGAAAATCAACCTAATTAATTTACTAATGCCTTTTTGGAACGTAACAAATAAGGCAGAACAATAATACTGATCAGCAGAACAAAAATAGTTGCTACCATCACCCCTAAGAAAGCATGGTCAAAGGCAATATTTGCCTGATTTATCAATGCTGATGCAGTATTTACTGGCAGTGATTCAGAAACTAATAAAGCCTCATCAATACTGCCATAAACTTTATCGCTGACAGTCATGTCTTCAGGTAATGAGAGTTTTAACGTATAGATAGCACTCATTAACCCCCCCATAAAGGTGACACCTAAGACACTGCCAATTTCATAAGCAATTTCTTCAATTGATGCTGCCATACCCGCTTTTTCATCAGGGGCGTTTAACATCACTGTCGTTGATGCTGTCGTGAATATCGCACCAAGACCAAAACCAATAAGAAAAAGAAATGAAAGCAGTAAGATACCCGTTGATGTTTGATAAACGACAGCCAATCCCACAACACCAATTAGCGTACAACTAAACCCTAAAATGGTAAGTTTAATCTCACCCAACTTATGTAAGAACATACCGGCTAAAGGTGCTGCAAATACTGACGCTAAGGGTATTGGGATGATGTACAACGCAGCTTGAAATGGGGTATAGCCCAATACCAGTTGTAAACGTTGGCTTAGTAATAATTCGACACCAACAATAACCACAATGGATAAAATCGCCATCATCAACCCTGCATTGAATTTAGGGTGCTTTAATAGCGTAAAATCAATCATTGGTGATGTTGATTTCACTTGTCGATTTCTAAATGCCACCAAAAAGAAAACCCCAATAACACCTGAAACCAATACCGCCGGCCAGTCGGTATAAGGTTTACCGAGCTCTTTCAACGCATAAATAACTCCAATTAAACCAATTAACACTAGAATGGAACCTAAAATATCGATTTTTTTATCGCTGTTACCACCACATTTGGGGATTAAATAACAAGCGAACGGAATAACCAATAAAACGACGGGTACATTAATTAAAAAAACAGAGCCCCACCAAAAGTGGTTAAGTAAGATACCGCCGATCAAAGGGCCTATTGCCGCCCCACCTGAAGCAACTGCCGACCATATTCCAATTGCTAACGCCCTTTCTTTCGGGTCTAAAAAAACATGCCTTACAATCGCAAGGGTGGCAGGCATACTTACTGCGGCACCTACAGCCAAAAAGCCACGAGACAAAATCAAACTTGTTGCTGTTGGTGAAAATGCAGCACACAACGAGGCTAAACCAAATAACGGCAGCCCCAACAAAAACATTTGTTTGTGACCGACTTTATCACTTAGCATCCCCGCTGCAGGTAATAACCCAGCGACAACCAGTGGGTACGCATTCATTATCCACAGTTTTTCAGATGACGTAGCGCCTAAATCATGGGTTAATTTAGGTAATGCGGTATACAGTACAGTGACATCAATAACGATAAGAAACAGTACACTTGAAACTAATAGAAGCACTATCCAGCGCTTATAATCGGTTAACATAAAATTCTCTCAATGAGTTTATTTGATCATGATTTCTGTGCTGATCGTGCTACAATATAAATCCATACGTACGTATTGAAAAGAGGTTTTTCTAAATGGGACGTCAACGAACAATCGATAGAGAAAAATTACTTGATACTGCTGAAGACATTGTTCTACAGCAAGGCGCTACAGCGCTCACTATCGACGCAGTCGCCAAAGCGATGGGGATATCTAAAGGTGGGGTTCAATATTGTTTTGGCAATTAAGATGCCTTAATCGATGCAATGTTTGAGCGTTGGGGCCAGTCCTATGATGAAATTTTCAATCAAACAATTGAACAAGATAACTCCCCTGAAGGGAAAATTTTTGCGCATATGCAAGCGACCCACCAGCACGACAAAGTCTCGATGGCAAAAGGCGCTTCCTTAATGGCATCCTTATTACAAACCCCTGAATATCTGGAAAGTACGCGTACTTGGTATCGTGAACGGCTTGCGAGACTAGATACTTCAACAGAAAAAGGCAAACAAGCAAGAATTGTTTTTCTAGCCACTGAAGGCGCTTTTATGTTGCGTTATATGGGATTTATGGAAATTGATGATAATGAGTGGCAATCTATATTTAGTGATTTAGAAAATTTATTAAAAGGGTAGACTTAGTCTCTTTTTTTGATATCGATAATAACTCCACTCCAATAAACTAAAAATAAGAAATAAAATGGAGATAATTTAAAATGAAAGTAAATGAATTAAAATTACTTATAGAGACAAATAAAAACAATAATTTTATTAATAATAAGAAACCATTTGTCTATAATATAAAAGAAAAGCCCATTAACACTGACTGTGTAGCTTCATTAAAGAAGAAATTTGAAGAGTTAGATAGAAAAACAGACAGTTTTAAAAAAACACAAACGAATAAACCACAAAGTTACATAAAAAAAGAATTATCAGAATACGATAATTACGCATTTGGAAATGATTTAACGAAAAAAAATCTTTACTTTATTTACAGTTCACCAGACTCAAAAAAAATAGAGCTAATACACAATCATAATAAAAACAAAATAAATAATGACAATGCAATTTTTATCAATATGTTTAGTTTATTAAAAAATGAACCTGATGGTTCCATATATAAAATAAATAATCACACAATCAAAATAGCTAATAAAAATGAAGAACTAACAACAAATGATGATCGATTTACTCACAAAATCACGTTAAAAAATGGGAAAGACATATTAATAGAAAGATACAATGAAAAAAGTAAATTTTCATTTTAATAAAGAAAAACCCGGCAAAAACAGATTGTCGGGTTATTCTTATCATCAGTATATTACGAATTTATTTTCCCAATATATTTATATATTGAATTTAAATAACAAACACTAAATATAATAATTAAGGTGAATTTATGAACAAATAATAATACTTAATTTTATCATTCTTGGTGCTGATATTATTTTAAAATTATCTAGTATGAAAAATGTGTTTTACGTTCCTATGCAGCAAGATTAGGTGATTGAATCATTAAGACATAAAATTATGTGTTAATGATTCAAGAAAACCCCCTTATCATCGTCAGTTATAATTTGTTTTAACGATTTATAAATACCACCATCATCTGTTTGCAAGATAAATACAAATAAAACCTGACAAAGTACCGATTGAGGGCAATGACGAGGCCGATATTTTGAATAGATCGACCATCCATTAGCTAAATATCTTTCATGCATTCGCTTCATTGCATCAACAACAGAGTTCGCAGCTTGCCCTTTGTTGATTTTAGTCGATTTTTTTTGGTGATATATAAAAGCATCGGTAACTGTTTTAGATATAATATAGAAAACTTTCCCTACAGATAAGTTTTCTAATAAACAGGTGATGTTTTTCGTGGTTTTTTCACCAATTTGAAAAGATGTGAAATTATATTCATTCATTTCATGGTTTAAATAAAAAAAACACTCAAATAGATTATTTTTTTTACATAGTTCAATTAGTGATTTTTTATTTTCTTGTAAGTAATATAAATCAGATAATTTCCTCTCCAATAAATCAATAATCGATGATAAGTTATCTGTTTCTTTAACAATAACTTCCCAGCACATAAACTCATCATTAAAATAAACATAATCACCACTAACACTTAAATATTTTAAATTAGTAACTGTACTTATTGCTATCACACCAGAAGCATAAAGCTGTTCTATAATTAATAAATCAAAATTATAACTAGGTGTTAATTTCTCATGTTTCAGATTGTTAAGACTATCTAAATAAATTAGGTTTTCATCCGCACAATACCGTATAAGTGAAAGTAAAAAAACACTATTTTCAAAAGAAAGATCATTAATACTTAATGCATTTTCTTTTTTACAAAATAATAAGTCATTAATGTATTCAATTTTTTCCTGCCTTTCTTTTTCATTCTCTATACGAATACAATCAATACAAACATGTTCAAGACCGTTTAAATGTGAAAAGTGGCTTCTATCTCGTAGACATTCTATTTCACCACATGAAACACATTTTAGTTTTAAACTATAGGCTTTACAGCTTTTAGCAACAATAGTTTTTATTTCCTTAGATTTTAATTGTGTTTTTTCTTCTATCTTAATCATTGAATATGAAAATCGACCATTTCCCTCAACCTGCCAATATAATTGACATAAAAATTCATACTCCTTATCAATAACATCGATAAATATATTTTCCATATGTTTATTTCCTTATTTTTTTATTATGTTATATTAAAAAAAACAAAAAATAGAAATTATATTATGACAAAAAAAATAAAAAGGCTTATTATGATTAAATAATGAACATTTTATTAATCAATTGACCAATTCTAAATAAGGTTAACACTTTCCCAATCCACAATTGGAGAATGTTAGAAACTGCTCACTAAAACACAGTCAACACGATTATTCCCTTGCCTTTAAATTTCAGGTTGTTGACCAAGTTGAAAAAAGCAAACAAACCTATAAATAAGCCCAAGGCTACTACAGTATACAAGGATGCTCCGCTACTTTAAGTCAATAGATATTGATGATAACAAATGGCAAGAAGCATTCCGTGACATGTTACATCTTCTAGATTTCACCTTTCTTGTTAATTATTTGAATAACATATTTATTTCTCTCACTTACAATTGAGAATAAAAAAAAGAATAATTATCATTTACTATTCTTTTATGTGATGCTAACGTTATTAAAATCATCTTTCAAATATTCTTATCTATATCCTCCCTTTAGTGAATATAGATTACAGATGCCGTTAATTGATTCATTTTCGTAGCTTAAGAGGCTGATCATGATAAGTAACCCTATAAAGAAAGTAGCTTTTAACATTAATGAAAAACACTCTAATAATAATGCACTTAGACGTTTAATTCATTGTTTATTTGCTGAGAATCTTATTGATAAAAAGCAAGTTTATTGGGATATAGACCATTGTGGGTATATTTATAAATTTAAGAAAACCCCTTATAAGATTCTTTTTAAGAACATGGAAATATATCCGGTAGATACATTCTTTAATTATGGTGGTATTTATTTAATTAACAACAACAATAAAAAAGAAATTATTCAAACAATATATTATCTTCTAGAAAAATTAGAGGAAGAGTTAAATATAACCTTTAATAATAACAATATTAATAAATTAAAATCAGATATTGAAAACAGTATTAATAATGATATTAACGCTCGCAATTATCGTACCGAATGGTCAGTACTGATTAATACTCAAATGGCAAAATACAATACCAACTATCTGACTGATTGGGTTACCGGACAATATAGTATACGTGATGCGGCTTTATTTCTTGATCAATGGGGCTCATTGGAAGGCCATCCCTATTATCCTACATGGAAAAGTAGGCCAAACATGAGCTTAGAAGATGTTGCAGCTTTATCTCCTGAGTTTAATGCAACGGTAAATTTGACAGTTATGGCGCTACGCCAAGATATGGCCTATGTTGAGTCACTACCTCATGTGGAAAGCATTCATGATTGGTTCCTTCAACGATTCCCTATCGTTGGCCGGCAATGGGTCAAATGGCTTAAACAACAAGGGAAAAATCCATACCAATGGCTGCCTCTTCCCGTTCATGACTGGCATTTAAATCATTGGGTAAAACAACAAGCAACATCACTGATTGACGAAGAAATTTTACTCATTGATGGCCCTCAATTAGAAACAAAACCCACAATGTCATTCAGGACAATGTTACCAACAGATGCAATTAACACCGCATTTATAAAGTTACCTATCGCCGTTTGGATGACCAGTGAAATGCGTAGCTTACAAGCTAAGTCTATCCATATGGGACCTAGAATAAGTCAGCTAATAGATGACATTTTAAACCACGAACATTATTTTAATGGAAAAATGGAGTCTCTGCGTGAAGATGTAGGTATCCATTACCGCCATGCAGTAGAACAAGATGATTCAGCAGGACGCTTTATTTCTGTCGTATTTCGTTGCACCAACGCTTATGAAAAAAACGATCACTTACTGCCAATAACTGTGGCAACTCTATTTACTGATTTACCATATCAACCACGACCAATATTTACTGAATTGATTGAAAAATCAGGTTTAACACCTCAACAATGGTTTAACCAATATGCGACTGTAATTCTAACACCTTGTATTTCGATGTTTTTACTTTATGGAGTTGCTCTGGAAGCCCATCAACAAAACACTCAAGTGCTCTTCACTGTTCAAGGTATTCCTGAGAAATTTTTAATACGTGATTATGGTGATGGTCGAATATTTTTACCTTTATTGAATCAGCGGGGTTATCAGCTGCAAGCTTATCGTTGGCCTGGCATCTTACCTACTATTTTTGAAGAAGATATAGAACCCGTTAGAACATTTCTAATCAGTGCCTGTTTAGTCTGCCATTTACACGAACTTGCCGTACACCTAACTCGATTTTATCGATTGACTGATCACCAGCTTTGGTTAGAACTAAAAACAGTTGTTCATGATGTTTTTAAACAGCTCCAACCACGAGTTGATGATAATTTATGGCGACATGAATACCAAATGTTTATGAATGAGCCTTGGCAAACTCGTTCGCTACTTAGTATGCATATTCAACAATATACTAATTATCGAATACAACATGGGTTAACAAATCCTTTTCTATTATTTCAAAAATAACAAATAGAAATCCATTAACCAAGAAGGCGAGTGTAATACTATTCCCTTCATTTTATTAAAAATCAATTGAATGATAATTTAAATATGAAAAATAATTTAATAGAAAATAAAACTAAACACACAGATAAGAATATAAACATATTCTCTACATGGTTATATATTGTTATTGGGATATCTTGCACAATAACAGCACATGCTCAAACTAATGAGCAAAAAAATAAAGATAGTATTCTAGTTACCACAACAAGTAATAATAATCAGCAACCTAATAACTTTTCATCTAGAATAATGCAAGCAGGATTAATAGGTGATAAGGATATTATGGATATTCCATTTAATATCTCAAATTATAATTCGGCTTATATGCAGTCGCAACAAGCACAGCAAATTTCAGATATTTTATCTCACGATACCTCAATACAAATTAGTAGCTCGAAAGGAGGTCTTCTTGATTCCTTATATATTCGAGGATTTCCTATTACTGAAGGCAATATCAGTGAGTTTGCATTAAATGGAATTTATGGTGTATCTCCTAATTTTCAACTTTTAACGGATTATGCCGAGCGTGTTGATATTTTAAAAGGACCCGCTTCACTGCTATATGGTATGTCTCCTGAAGGTGGAGTTGGTGGAGTTATTAATGTCGTAACTAAACGTGCAAGTGCCCAGCCGATTACACAATTAACCGCTCAGTACCTTAGCGACTCACTATTAGGTGGCAGACTAGATATGGGCCGCCTATATGATCTAGATAATAACCAATACTTTGGTATTCGTGTTAACGGTAGCTACACCAATGGTGATACAGCTGTCGATCATCAAACACGCAGGCAAAGTGTTGGTGCAATTGCGTTAGATTATTCTAATGAACGCTTTCGCTCATCTTTAGATTTAATAATTCAAAACCAAAATATGAATGCTACGAATCGACCATTTTATTTAGGTCCTGATGGTGTTGTCCCTTCGGCCCCGAGTGGGAAAATCAATTTAGCCAGCCCTTGGACATGGTGGAAATCTAATGATGATTCCGCATTACTACATATGGAATATGACATATTAAGCAATACATCGCTATTTATGGATATAGGAGGAGCACTTACTCGTATAGATCGAGTTAATGAGCAAATCTATACAATCCTTAACAATCAAGGCGATATTTCAACCTATATCATGAATTTCCAAACTAAAACTCAACGTTATTCAGTTGGTACTGGGGTTAAAAGTGAATTCATGACGGGTAGAGTATCACATCAACTTGCATTGCAGTGGAATCAATATTTTGATCGCTACCGTATTGGCACTACAGCAGGAACACCTTATACAACCAATTTATTTAATCCTACTTATATTGATAAACAGATCCCTGCTTACGCTAAAATAACTAAACGTTCTGAAAATACACTATCAGGAGTTTCTTTCGTCGATACTATCGGCTTCTTGAATGATTCTTTTATGGTGACTCCAGGCCTTCGCTATCAAAATGTAAAGTCTGACAATTTTACTTTGGGTAAGCTTTCAACTCGTTATGACGAGTCCGCAATCACCCCTCTCGTTAGTGTATTGTTTAAACCTGTAGATAATATTTCTCTATACGCTAATTATGTCGAAGGGCTAAGTAAAGGAAGCACCGCACCAGTTAATGCAAAAAATAGTGGCGAAATGATGAAACCATTTCGTTCAAAACAGTATGAGTTAGGGGTTAAATATGAACAACCATCTGCAATAACCACTTTAAGCCTATTCCAAATTAGTAAACCAAGTGGATCATTAGATCCTAACAGTTTGATTTACTCAGCAAATGATGAACAAAGAAACCGAGGAGTCGAACTAAGTATATCAGGCAAACCTTTTGAATCACTTCGTTTAACGGGTGGTGTTACCTATATTCAAGCCGAGTTGACTAAAACTGCTTCAGGGAAAAACAAAGGGCATGAACCCATCGGTGTATCTCCTTGGGTGGCTAATATTGGAGCCGAATATGATATTCCTTCAGTCTCTGGTTTAAGTATTAATGGCAATGTTAATTATCATACCCGCCAATATGTGAACAAAGAAAATACCCACTCAATTCCTTCATGGACAACCGTTGATGTCGGTTCTGCTTATAAAACAACTGTTTCCAATACCCCTGTAACATTGAGGCTAAACATCAATAATATTTTAAATGAACACTATTGGTCTGGCGTTGCTTCGTACAGCACCTTCGCTCAAGGCTCACCAAGAACTGTAATGGGATCAATTGCTGTGGACTTTTAAGAGGTGAAAATCATGGTGGATCAATCTAACTTAGTCAATATATCAACTGTTGTTCATTTATCAGCTAAAACAATAGCCCCAACAGAGCTTCCTCCTATTATGGATCCTCAGATTCATCAACTGTGTTTTTCTAATAATGAACAGCTTGTCGGATTGATTAAGCGGTATGGTTCACCATTGAACTTAGTTTTTCCTCATACGATGAAACAGAACATCCAAAAACTGAAGGCTGTTTTTCAAGAAAACAACGTGAATGGATGTATTTTATATGGTGTGAAAGTTAATCAATCAAACGTCCTGCTCAGAACAGCTATCGAAGAAAATATTGGAGTTGATGTTTCAAGCCTTCATGAATGGAGAGATGCCAACCAATATGGCATTTCACCTGAAAAAATTTGCGCTACTGGCCCTGCCAAAACAGATGATTTTCTCTGGCAACTGATATTACATAACTCACTAATTGTCGTAGACTCACTTGAAGAATTACAAGATATTCTACATTTATTAGAATTTCAATCACTTAAAGCAAGAGTACTACTGCGATATCAACCGCATTCAAGCCATTCACGATTCGGCATGAAATACCCGGCTTTTGTTAATGCACTTAAATTAGTGAAACAACATGATAAATTACAATGGCAAGGGATCCACTTCCATTTAGGTGGCTATACACTAGCCTCACGGGTACAAGCTTTTCACGAAATATTACCGCTGATTGAATTATCACAACAATTAGGGCTTAACATCCAAACTATCGATATCGGAGGTGGGCTACCTATTCAATATGTCCCAACAGAACATTATCAAGCTTGGGTTAATAATCAATCCACTGAAACTTATCAAAATCACCGTATTCCAGCAGATTTTTATCCTTATGGTAGTGAACAGTCAGCAGAACAATGGCTTAGCACATTACTCACAAGCAAATGTACCGATAATGAAACAATCGCCCAATATATTAATAAGCTAAATGTCACATTAGCGATAGAACCTGGGCGTAGCCTTGTTGATCAAAGCGCCATCACTCTATTTCGAGTTGTACGTACCTGCCAGCAATCCGAACACCCTATTATATTTGTCGAAGGCAGTAGCTTCAGCGCCTGCGAAACGTGGTTTAACTCTGAATTTTTAATCGACCCTTTTCATATTGTTACCAAACAATCAAAACAGCAACCTATCCGAGCATGGATAGCAGGACATAGCTGTTTAGAAGATGATGTTATTACTCACAGACTTATTTTATTTAACAACCTTCCCCAAGCAGGTGACTTATTAGGATTCGTTAATACCGCGGGATATCAAATGGATTTACTTGAGAGTCAATTTCATCGGCACCCAATACCTTGCCGATTATATGTACAGGAAAACAATGTTGGGCAGTTTATCTTTTTCAAAGACACTAAATAGGTAAGCTTATGATCTACAACAAAACCACTGATTTGATAGGTAATACACCCATTTTACGTATTGCAGTTCCCCATAAAAAAAGTGCCTTATTTTTAAAAATAGAAAAGAACAACCCTGGTGGAAGTATGAAGGACAGAATGGCACGCAATATGGTTATTGCAGGGCTAAAATCGGGGAAAATTAAGCCTAAAAGTACCATTATAGAATCATCATCAGGCAATACTGGGATTGGCCTTGCGCTTGCTGCTATTGAATTTGATTTACATTTTATTGCCGTTGTTGATCATCACGCCGCTCCTGACAAAATAGCGATAATGAAAGCACTAGGTGCTGAAATCCGTTATGTTACTGGTAATTATCAGGAAGACGAAGTAGCTGTTGTCGAACGTCAGCGCCTTGCTAGTGAATTAGCCTCCCAACTTCCCAATACAACGTTTATGAATCAATCAGACAATGTAGCAAACTCAGGTGGTTATGCTGCATTAGTTTGTGAACTAATAGAACAAATTGGCAGAATTGATGCATATATAGGCTGTGTTGGCACTGGCGGCTCAATGACTGGTGTTTCTCAAGGCCTAAAGTCCCATAATCCACAAACTATCACTGTTGCCGTTGAACCTGAAGGGTCCATTATTTTTGGATATCCAGGAAAACCTTATTATCAATCAGGTACAGGCACTCCTGAAGGGGACGAAGTTGGATTAGTACTGGACTACAGCTGTATTGACCATAATACACAGGTTTCAGATATTCAAGCATTTGAAACTGCGCGATATATTGCTAGCCAATACGGTTTGTTAATAGGAGGCTCTACCGGAGGAATTGTCTATAAAGCCTTAGAGTATATTAATAACGATACTATTCACGGCAATATCGTTGTTATCGTAGCTGATGGCGGTGAAAAATATCTTAATACCGTATTTAATGAGCAGTGGCTTAGCTCTCGTAATTTGACCTCACCTGATATATCTCATCAACTTAATCATTGGCTTACTAATACTGTTTCTTTAGAGAAAGCTAGCTAAGGAGGAAGTCATGTCGGAAGAAAAACATCTTAATGTTGTGATTTGCGGAGGAGGTCAAACGGGTCACCTTGCTGTAGCTTTATTTAGTCAATATCTAAATATAAAAACATCACTACTGACCCAAAATGCAACAACGGTTGAACGCCATCAACAGCAAAACAATATTCTGTCTGTTCATTACAATAATGGTGAGATAATAAACCATTCTGTTGGATTAATAACCAATTCACCACAACTGGTGATACCTGAAGCTGACATAGTCATTCTTACTGTCCCTTCCCATCATCAAGCAAGTTGGTTACGTTTTATTTCTGCTTATCTATCTTCTTCTAAAACTGTTTTTATCGGTGCTATTCCTGGAATTAATGGTTTTGACTGGCTTGCTGAACAGTTCTTTAAAAACAATCCTAATATCGTGATTTGGGGAATGAAAGATGTTCCTCATATAGCATGGGGATTAGAACCTGGGACTAAAGTCTGTTTCGGTGGAGAAAAGTCGGCACTTTTTATTGCTTTTCATCGTCGAGAAAATGAATCCAATAAAAAGCAGCTTCATAAATTGTTATCAAGGCTATATTCCGCACCTATTAGTATTCTCGATAACTATTTGGAAATTACCCTAACACCAGCAAACCCTATAATGCATAGCTCGGTAATCTACGGGCTAATCGGCCCATACGCTCAATGGCATAATGACTATTTTGAGTCACCTATCTGCTGGTGGAATGATTGTACCGAGCTTAGCGCCTATTATTTACAGCGTTGTGATGAAGAACGACTCTCTATTTGCCGACACTTAATAGACAACTTAGGTATTCCTTTAGTCACAGTAAAGTCCTTAATTGATGAATTACGCGAAGTTTATCCTAAACAAATTAGTGATACAAAAACCCTTTGGTCAATACTTCGTACCAATGAGGCTTACCATGGTATCCAATTACCATTAATAAAACATAAGCAAAGTGGCTGGTCTTTTAATAAACAACATCGAGTATTTCAGGAAGATATTGTTTATGGGCTAAGTTTACTCGTTCATTTAGGTGAGCATCTCAATATTCCACTCCCTTATACGAATGAAATATACACTTGGTGCATGGGGTATCTAGGACTAGACCCTAACATTCCGCATCCTGCCTTCAGCGAGCTAAATCTAACTCAATATCAGGTAAGTTAACCGTGAATTTACTGAAAAGCCATCTGATTATTGGTTTCTTATTTGGTATCCAAATTGTTTCAATGGGAGCGATGGAAATGAGTGGGCCATTTTGGCCTATTCATTTACAACATAATAGCTCGGGTTGGCTACTGTCTTTTTCTTTGACAATGGTTTATGTCGCCCCTATGACTGGTGTCATGTTAACCAGTACATTTTGGGGAAGAATGGGTGATCGAATGGGTAATAAAGCAATGATGATCCGTGCATTGCTTGGCTTAGCAATTACCCAAATTTTATTATCATTTTGTAACGACCCTTGGCTAATTTTATTACTGAGAACTGTGCAAGGAGCTTGCGCAGGGTATATTGCTCCAGCTCAAGCTTATGGCGTTTCAGTCACCGATCCTAAAAAGCGAACACAGCTTTTTGCCTTCCTACAAGTATCTACAAATATCGGATCTTTACTGGGGGCACTTTGTGGTGGGTTAATCTTAGATTATCTCAATTTCTTTTGGATCAATATAATTGCGGGGCTACTCTGTGGTGTTTGCGCAGTCACTGTATTTGTTTTCTTACCTTCAGATAAAAAACATCATCTAGTGATACAAGCAAAAAAAACATCTAACAACAAAAAAAAGTATCGCCCTCAACAAGTTGTGAAACACCTTATGTTATTAATGGGGCTTTTATTAATGAGTAGAATGCTCACCCTCCCCAGTTTTTCATTATACCTCAACCATTCCTACTCAATAGATTTCTGGGTTATTGGGTTAATTTATGGTCTACAAGCAATGGGGGTTATTCTATCTGCTCAGTTATGGGCTAAATGGTTTGAACACCAATCAATAACTGTTTCATTGGTTCGCTTAAAATGGATTATCTTCACCTGTATCATTGTTGTTATCTGTCTTGCATTAACCCCTATAATTTTTTGGTTTGCCTCACTGTACTTGCTTTGGGGAGTTTTACTTGGTGCAACAACGCCAATACTCACGGCATTAATATCTTCAACTACATCCTCTGAACATCAAGGCTATGTACTTGGTCTATCACAAAGTATCAATCAATTCGCTTCTATCGGAGGAATTGCCTTAGGAAGTATATTTATTCTATTTCCTGGAATTGATTGGCTTTTTTATTATGTTTCAGCTGGTTATATCACAAGCCTAATTACAATCATTTTACTGATCAAACATTCATCCAATGAGGAATTATATGAAAGAAAAGCATAAATTATCTATCAAAATAGTATCCCTGTTATTGTTTTCTTTTACTTTGCTATTCTCTACTGCTATTTCAGCAGAGCAGATTGCTGTCACCGACATTCTAGATAGAAAGGTCAAGGTCAACGTTCCAGTGAAAAAAGTCATTTTAGGTGAAGGCCGTATGCTTTACCTAGTCGCCATGCTAGATAAAGAAAACCCTGCAAAACGTATTGTTGCAATGGGGAACGATATGCAAACCTCAGATCCTGCAACATGGCGCCAATATAGTGAGCATTTCCCTGAACTAAAAAAAATTCCAACATTTGGTGGCACAGAAAGACGTTCTTTAAACATAGAGCATGCATTAACTTTACAGCCTGATGTCATCATTATGAATATCGAAGCTAAAACCGCTATTGAAGAGCAAGGTCACGATAAAGCATTACAGAAGGCGGGGATCCCGATTATCTATGTCGATTTTCGCTTTAACCCATCAAAAAATACACCACCAACCATGCGCTTATTCGGTGCTTTATGGGGGAAAGAAAAAACAACTGAGAAATTCATTCAATTTAGAGAAAAACAGCTAAAACGAGTTAGTGATGTACTCACAAAAAATAATCCCCAAAAACCACGCATTTTTATTGAACGCATAGGTGGTTATACCGATGAGTGCTGTCTGACTTTTGGTGATGGTAACTTTGGTCGCTTTGTTTCACTTGCTGGTGGTGACAATATCGGCACAAACAATGCCCCTAACACCTTCTATATGATGAATCCTGAACAAGTGCTTGCCGCTAACCCTGATAAAGTGATTATTACCAGCGCCAACTTTTCAAAATTCATGCCTGAAGGAGATTGGATAGGCTTAGGTCCAAATGAAAACCTCAATGCGGCTAAAATAAAACTAGAAAAATACTTAAAAAAACCCGCCTATACTGGCAGTAATGCCGTTAAGAACCAACAATTTTATGCTATTTGGCATCAATTCTATAACAGCCCTTATGATTTTATTGCTATACAGCAGCTCGCACATTGGATCCACCCAGAACTATTCGCTGATTTAAATGCAGATAAAACATTTAAAACATTCTATGAAAAATTTTTATCTATTCCTTATGAACCTGGATACTTTGTAAGCTTAGATAATAAGTAATTTTTTGATAAAGGTGATGTTATGACTAACGATACCTACCATATTGAATTGAAACCAATACAATTTTTTTGCTCATCAGAAGAAACAGATGAACAGCATGTTGATTATCTTAGCCACAAAATTGCCTGTGATGGGACTTGGACAACACCAATTACATGTGAAATTCACACTGGTATTATTATGGATGGTAACCACCGCTATCAAGTGGCTAAGCAACTAAAACTATCGCTGTTACCTTGTATATTACTGAGTTATCAAGATAATCGAGTCAAAGTCAACTATCAAAACTCAGACCAACCTTATGATGTGAAAAATATTTTTGAAGTTATTTTATATCAAAATAAGCTATTGCCTTATAAAACTACAAAACATCATTTTTCGCCATTATTACCAACAGTTAATTTTAAATTAAGCCTATTAAAAGGCCTGTAAATATAAATAAAAATCCGATTATGCCATTAACAACATAATCGGATTTATTTATATTTCAATCAGCTGAATTACTCAACCGTCACCGACTTCGCCAAGTTACGTGGTTGGTCAACGTCTGTGCCTTTAATCAATGCAACGTGATAAGACAACAGTTGCAGAGGAACAGTGTAGAAAATTGGTGCGATCAGTTCTTCAACATGAGGTAGCGAAACAATTTTCATATTTTCACTGGCTTCAAAGCCTGCATCTTGGTCAGCGAATACATACAGCAAACCACCACGCGCACGGACTTCCTCAATGTTTGATTTCAGTTTTTCTAACAGCTCATTGTTAGGTGCAACGATGATAACAGGCATATCGGCATCAATTAACGCTAATGGGCCGTGCTTTAACTCACCCGCTGCATATGCTTCTGCGTGAATGTAAGAAATCTCTTTTAATTTCAGAGCCCCTTCAACTGCAATAGGGAACTGATCACCGCGACCTAAGAACAATGCGTGATGTTTATCTGAGAAATCTTCTGCCAATGCCTCGATAACTTTATCTTGCGATAACATGCTTTCAATACGAGCCGGTAGCGCATGTAGAGCGTGAGAAATGTTTTCTTCGAGCTCAGGATTAGCACCTTTCAAGCGGCCCATATACGCAACTAACATCAGTAAGACGGTTAACTGTGTGGTAAACGCTTTAGTCGATGCCACACCAATTTCTGCCCCTGCTTTGGTCATTAAAGCAAATTCAGATTCACGTACTAGAGAAGAGCCCGCCACGTTACACACTGCTAAAGAAGTCAGATAACCTAATTCTTTTGATAAACGCAGGGCTGCCAGTGTATCCGCAGTTTCACCTGATTGAGACAACGTAATCATCAGGCTATTTTTACGGTGAGCAGGGTTACGGTAGCGATACTCTGAAGCGATTTCCACATCACAAGGAATACCAGCCAAAGACTCAAACCAATAACGTGCAACCATTCCCGCATTGTAGGATGTCCCGCATGCGACGATTTGGATATGTTCAACTTGAGATAAAATTTCACTTGCACGAGGGCCTAACTCGCTTAAATCGATACCATTGTCTTTGTCAAAACGCCCTTCAAGGGTGTTTTTAATTGCCATTGGTTGTTCGTAAATTTCTTTTTGCATGTAATGGCGATAGACGCCTTTATCGCCTGCATCATATTGAACGTTTGATTCAATTTGCTCGCGATCGACAGCTTCACCACTTTTATCAAAAATACGAACAGTACGACGAGTGACTTCGGCAACATCCCCTTCTTCGAGGTAAATAAAGCGACGAGTCACAGGCAATAATGCTAATTGGTCTGATGCTAAGAAATTTTCACCTACACCTAAACCAATAACCAACGGGCTACCAGAACGTGCAGCAACTAATAATTCAGGAATACGGCTATCCATGATCACGGTACCGTAAGCACCGCGCAATTGTGGGATAACACGTTGAACCACTTCCACCAGCGTGCCACCTTTTTGTTGTTCATGGTGAACAAGGTGAGCAATTACTTCGGTATCAGTTTCTGAACTAAAGATATAACCGAGTTTTTTCAGCTCATCTTTCAATTCTAAATAGTTTTCAATAATGCCATTATGAACAACCGCAATGTAACCAGAGGTATGCGGATGAGCATTACGTTCACTTGGAATCCCATGAGTCGCCCAACGGGTATGTGCAATCCCCGTTCCACCCGATACCGGGTTTTTCTCCGCTTCTTCAGCTAACATTTGCACTTTGCCGACTTCACGTAAGCGTTGCAAATGCCCTTCGTGATCAACCACAGCCATACCGGCTGAATCATAACCACGATACTCAAGACGACGAAGACCTTCTAACAGAATTTCTGCAATATCACGTTGTGCAACAGCACCTACAATTCCACACATATTTTTTTGATTCCTAGACAAAAGGTTCCTTTCTTGAGAAACCTTCATTTGTCGCAACCTAATTGTTGTACAGTTTTCACTGCTCCCCAGCCTTGTAGAAAATGGGGATATTATTTTTATATTGCTACCTTGAGTAGCTATTTTAATTTTCGCGATTAATTCGCATTTATAATAGGAAAGATATTGCTACCTCTCCTCAATATTTACTTATTTTTTCTTAACTGGACGTTGCCAGTTTTTAATATGCATTTGTTTTACACGGCTAACGACAAGTTCGTCTTCATTCACATCACGTGTAACCGTCGTGCCAGCGCCTATTGTTGCACCTTTGGCAACAGAAACTGGCGCAACTAACTGAGTATCAGACCCTACAAACACATCATCACCAATAATGGTTTTATGTTTATTGGCACCATCATAATTACAAGTGATGGTACCTGCGCCAATATTCACATTATCACCAATTTGGGCATCCCCGAGGTAACTTAAATGACCCGCTTTAGAACCTAAACCTAAAGAGGCATTTTTCATTTCGACGAAATTACCGACGTGTGCTTTGGCTGCTAATTTAGCACCTGGACGTAAACGCGCAAAAGGGCCAACCGTACATTCAGCTGACAATTCAGAGTTTTCTATCACTGAATATGGGCTGATAACCGAGTTATCACCAATCACACAGTCTTTCAAAATACAGCCAGATTGAATATGTACGTTATTCCCTAATGTGACATTACCTTCAATAATCACGTTAGTATCAATAATAATATCGCGACCATGAGTCAGCGTTCCGCGCAAATCAAAACGTGCAGGGTCAATCAACATCACGCCGGCTAATAACAGTTTTTCCGCTTGTTCTTTCTGATAAACTCTTTCTAACGCCGCTAGTTGTAGGCGGTTATTCACGCCTTCCATCTCACTTAAATGTTTAGGATGAACGGTTGCAATTTTATTACCTTCTTTATGTGCTAATGCAATAATATCAGTAATATAATATTCGCCTTGTGCGTTATCGTTGTTCAGTTGTGCCAACCAACGTTTAAAATCTTTGCCACTAGCAACCATAATTCCTGTATTGATTTCTTGGATTTTACGTTGCTCTTCACTGGCATCTTTTTGCTCGATAATACCGACAACTTCATTATTTTCACGAATTATACGGCCATACCCTGTTGGGTTATCTAAGATAACCGTCAGTAAACCAATACCGCCTTGTGGTTTGACTTCAATCAGCCTGTCCAAGGTATCTTTAGCGATTAATGGCACGTCACCATAGAGCATGACAATATCTTCATCATCTTGGAAGCTAGGGGCAGCTTGTTGCATCGCATGGCCCGTACCGAGTTGCTCCGCCTGCAATACCCAATTGAGGTTTTGCTCACCCAGTTTTTCTTTCAGTAAATCACCGCCATGTCCGTATACCAGATGAATATCTGATGCACCAATGGATTTTGCTGTATCTATAACATGCTGAACCATTGGTTTGCCTGCAAGCAAATGCAAAACTTTAGGTAGCTCTGAATACATCCGTGTGCCTTTACCGGCAGCTAAAATCACGACACTTTTTCTTTGCACAGTCATTTTTCCTGAAACTCCAACTTAGGGATGAAAGTAAACCTATTTCCTTTATAAATTACTACATATTTCGCTCAAATAAAAAAGCCAGTTAGACTTAACCAACTGGCTTTTTTTACTATACCGCTATCATTACATTAGCTTTTTAGTTAACTCGATGACTCGAAGTTTCGCTATTGCTTTTGCAAGTTCTGCTGATGCCTGAGCATAATCAACATCGCCGTGAGCTTTACGGACGTGTTCTTCCGCTTTGCGTTTAGATTCCACTGCACGAGCTTCGTCTAAATCTTTACCACGGATCGCTGTATCAGCGAGTACGATAACACCATTTGGTTGTACTTCTAAAATACCGCCGGAGAGGTAAATTAGCTCTTCGTCACCAAACTGTTTGGTAATACGTACCATGCCCGGTTTTATGGCAGTCAGCAGCGGGGTATGCTGTGGGTAAATCCCCAGCTCACCTTCACTACCTGTCACCTGAATTTTCTGTACCATGCCTTCAAACATTTGTTTTTCAGCACTCACTACAGTCAGGTGGTATGTCATTGCAGCTACCATATCAACCTCCTGTCAGCTGGATTAAAGCTTTTTAGCTTTTTCCACAGCTTCTTCAATGGTACCAACCATATAGAACGCTTGTTCTGGCAGGTGGTCGTAATCACCGTTCAGGATCCCACTGAAGCCACGGATAGTGTCTTTCAGAGAAACGAACTTACCTGGTGAACCGGTAAATACTTCAGCAACGAAGAATGGTTGAGACAGGAAGCGCTGGATCTTACGAGCACGAGCAACAACCAGTTTGTCTTCTTCAGACAGTTCATCCATACCCAGGATTGCAATGATATCTTTCAGTTCTTGGTAACGTTGCAGAATAGACTGAACGCCACGAGCAACATCATAGTGCTCTTGACCAACAACCAGTGGGTCAAGTTGACGGCTAGTAGAATCCAGAGGGTCAACCGCAGGGTAAATACCCAGTGATGCGATTTGACGGCTCAGAACTACCGTTGCGTCTAAGTGAGCAAAGGTGGTTGCTGGTGATGGGTCAGTCAAGTCATCCGCAGGAACGTAAACCGCTTGAACGGAAGTGATAGAACCTGTTTGAGTTGAGGTAATACGTTCTTGCAGAACACCCATCTCTTCCGCCAGCGTTGGCTGATAACCTACCGCTGAAGGCATACGGCCTAACAGTGCTGATACTTCAGTACCTGCCAGTGTATAACGATAGATGTTGTCAACGAACAGCAGTACGTCACGACCTTCGTCACGGAATTTTTCAGCCATAGTCAGACCAGTCAACGCAACGCGCAGACGGTTTCCTGGTGGCTCGTTCATCTGGCCATAAACCAGTGATACTTTATCCAAAACGTTTGAGTCGGTCATTTCATGATAGAAGTCGTTCCCTTCACGAGTACGCTCACCAACACCTGCGAATACTGAGTAACCTGAGTGCTCAATCGCGATGTTACGGATCAGTTCCATCATGTTTACTGTTTTACCAACACCCGCACCACCGAACAGACCAACTTTACCACCTTTCGCGAATGGACAGATTAAGTCCATTACTTTGATACCGGTTTCCAGCAGTTCTGTTGAGTTAGCTAATTCTTCATAGCTAGGTGCAGCACGGTGAATTGACCAGCGCTCTTCTTCGCCGATATCACCTTTCATATCAATAGGTTGACCCAGAACGTTCATGATACGTCCTAAAGTTGCTTTACCTACTGGTACTTCAATTGGGTGCTCTAAGTTTACAACTTCTAAACCACGGCTCAGACCATCTGATGTACCCATTGCGATACAACGGACAACACCACCGCCTAACTGTTGCTGAACTTCCAACACCAGTTTTTCTTTACCGTTAACAACCTCAAGAGCGTCGTACACTTTTGGTACGTCATCTTGAGGGAACTCGACGTCCACAACGGCGCCGATTACCTGGATAATCTTTCCAGTAGCCATCTTGAATCCTCTACGTAATTCGTAAACCTAGCTGTTAAACCGCGGAAGCACCCGAAACGATTTCGGTAAGCTCCTGAGTAATGCTGGCCTGACGAGCTTTGTTGTAAACCAACTGTAACTCTTTGATCAGGTTTCCACCATTATCAGTAGCGGCTTTCATCGCTACCATTCGTGCGGCCTGCTCACTAGCCAGGTTTTCAACGACGCCCTGATAAACCTGCGACTCGATATAACGACGTAGCAGGGTATCCAGCAACGCCTTAGGATCGGGTTCGTAAATGTAATCCCAAGACTTCTTCTTCAGTGTTTCATCATCACTTGCAGGCAATGGTAACAATTGAAGAATAGTTGGCTCCTGAGACATTGTATTGATGAACTTATTCGTCACCACATACAGTTTATCCAAACGCCCTTCATCATAGGCTTGTAGCATAGTGTTAACTGGACCAATCAAGTCCGAAAGCGTTGGGTTATCCCCCATTCCGGTAACTTGAGTCACGACATTGCCGCCCACAGACCCGAAGAATGATACCGCTTTAGAACCGATTAAAGCCAAATCAACCTGAACGTTTTTCTCAGACCATAACTTCATATCTGCTAACAGTTTTTTGAACAAGTTAATGTTCAAGCCACCACACAGACCACGGTCTGTTGAAACAACCAGATACCCGACACGCTTAACTTCGCGCTCTTCGAGATATGGGTGTTTATATTCCAGATTACCTAACGCTAGGTGACCAATCACACTGCGCATGGTTTCTGCATAAGGACGGCTGGCCGCCATGCGTTCCTGCGTTTTACGCATTTTGGACGCAGCGACCATTTCCATCGCTTTAGTGATCTTTTGTGTATTTTGTACACTTCCGATCTTGGAACGTATCTCTTTTGCGCCGGCCATTTCTGCTTCTCCTTATTAACCAGACGGCCCTAAGAACTGGGCCGAATAGTATTACCAGGACTGAGTTGCTTTAAATGATTCGAGCAGTTTTTTCAACTTGCCTTCGATATCATCGTTATAGCTACCAGCCGGGCCAATTTCGTTCATAAGGTCAGCATGCTCGCGCTGTGCAAAAGAAACTAAAGCAGCTTCAAACGCACCAATTTTCGCTAACTCAACATCATCCAAGAACCCACGTTCTGCCGCGAACAGAGACAGTGCCTGCTCTGCTACTGACATCGGTGCGTACTGTTTCTGTTTCAGCAGTTCAGTTACTTTCTGACCATGACTTAACTGTTTACGAGTCGCGTCATCGAGGTCGGAAGCAAACTGAGCAAACGCTGCCAGTTCACGATACTGAGCAAGTGCGGTACGGATACCACCAGACAGTTTCTTGATAATTTTAGTCTGAGCAGCACCACCAACACGAGATACTGAAATACCTGGGTTAACCGCTGGACGAATACCAGAGTTAAACAGGTTAGATTCCAGGAAGATCTGACCATCTGTAATCGAAATTACGTTTGTTGGTACGAATGCAGAAACGTCACCAGCTTGGGTTTCAATGATAGGCAGAGCTGTCAATGAACCTGTTTTGCCTTTAACTTCACCTTTAGTAAAGTTTTCTACGTATTCAGCGTTAACGCGAGCAGCACGCTCAAGTAAACGTGAGTGCAGATAGAAAACGTCACCAGGGTAAGCTTCACGTCCTGGTGGACGACGTAGCAACAGTGAAATTTGACGGTATGCCACAGCCTGTTTAGACAGGTCATCGTATACGATCAGTGCATCTTCACCGCGGTCACGGAAATATTCACCCATCGCGCAACCAGCATATGGTGCTAAGTATTGCAGAGCAGCTGATTCAGATGCTGTAGCAACAACAACGATAGTATTTTGCAGCGCGCCGTGCTCTTCCAGTTTACGAACTACGTTAGAAACGGTAGACGCTTTCTGGCCGATAGCCACGTACACACATTTGATGCCTGAGTCGCGTTGGTTGATGATTGCATCGATTGCCAAAGCAGTTTTACCTGTTTGACGGTCACCGATAACAAGCTCACGCTGACCACGACCGATTGGAATCATGGCATCGACTGATTTATAACCAGTTTGAACTGGTTGATCAACAGATTGACGGTCGATAACACCTGGAGCAATAACTTCTACAGGAGAGAAGCCATCGTTATCAACAGGACCTTTACCATCAATTGGTTGACCAAGTGTATTCACAACACGTCCTAGCAGGCCACGGCCTACTGGAACTTCAAGAATACGACCAGTACATTTAACTTTCATGCCTTCTGCCAAGTCGGCATAAGGACCCATGACGACCGCACCAACAGAGTCACGCTCTAAGTTCAGTGCGATAGCGTAACGGTTGCCAGGCAGCGCGATCATTTCACCCTGCATGACTTCGGCTAAACCGTGAATACGAATAATACCGTCATTAACGGATACAATCGTACCTTCATTGTGAGCTTCACTCACAACATCGAACTGAGCAATACGCTGTTTGATCAGTTCGCTGATTTCGGTGGAATTCAGTTGCATATGCTCCAGTCCCCTTAAGACTGCAAGACGTCAGTTAAACGCTCTAAGCGACCGCGGATACTCCCGTCAATAACGAGGTCTCCAGCACGAATGATCACTCCAGCAATAACAGACTTATCAATTTTGCAATTCAGCTTAACTTTGCGTGACAGACGTTTTTCCATCGCTGCAGAAATTTTAGCTGACTGCTGTTCACTCAGTTCGTTAGCAGAAATCACATCAACTTCAATGGTTGATTCCAGAGAATCGCGCAATTGGATAAATTGCGTTAACACTTCTGGTAGCGTCGTTAAACGCCCGTTATCCGCCATAACACGAATCAGATTCTGAACATGCTCGTCAATTTCATCTCCACAAACAGAGATAAACGTTTTAGCTAATGTTTCTGGTGCAATAGAACCAGAAAGCAGCTCTCCAACCTGTTCATTGCGCGTCACCTCAGCGGTGAAGGCTAGCATTTCCTGCCATTTAGCAACAGCTTGGTTTTCCACAGCAAAGTCAAAAGCTGCTTTGGCGTAGGGGCGAGCTACAGTAGCAATTTCAGACATGCCCCTCCCTCCTTACAGTTCAGCGACTAGTTTATCAACGATGTCGCTGTTAGCAGCTTCATCCACGGAACGTTCGATGATCTTCTCGGCACCTGCGATAGCAAGCATCGCAACCTGTTTACGTAACTCTTCACGTGCACGTTTGCGCTCAGCATCAATTTCAGCTTGCGCTTGCGCGACGATTTTTGCACGTTCTGCTTCCGCTTCTGCTTTTGCTTCATCAATCATTTGAACGCGCTGTTTATTAGCTTGTTCAATGATGACTTGTGCTTCAGCTTTCGCTTTTTTCAGTCGGTCGGTTGCGTCGGTTTGCGCCAGTTCCAGGTTCTTTTTAGCACGTTCTGCGGAAGATAAACCGTCAGCAATTTCTTTCTGACGTTTTTCAATGGCCGCCATAATCGGTGGCCATACATACTTCATACAGAACCAAACAAACAGGACAAACGCGATAGCCTGGCCGAGGATTGTTGCATTTAGATTCACAGACAATACCTCATATTCATTAGTGAATTAATGTTCTTACAGTGTTCCGTAACGTTAATTAGGCAACAGCGAACATTACATACAAGCCCAGACCAACAGCAATCATCGGAATAGCATCGACCAGACCCATTACGATAAAGAACTGTGTACGCAGCAGAGGAATTAAATCTGGCTGACGAGCAGCACCTTCTAAAAATTTACCACCTAGGATGCCGATACCGATCGCAGCACCGATCGCCGCTAAGCCCATCATCACAGCGGCAGCCATGTACAGCAGATCCATACTCAGGTTTTCCATGACAGTCTCCAGTTTGTTTCAGTTAATACAATTATTGATAAAATTAAATTAGTGTTCTTCAGATGCCATCGACAGATAAACAACCGTCAGAACCATAAAAATAAAGGCTTGTAGCGTAATAATCAGTATGTGGAAGATAGCCCAAGGTAGGCTTAACAACCACTGTGACCACCACGGAAGCAGAGCCGCGATAAGAATAAAGATCAATTCACCTGCATACATGTTACCAAACAGTCGCAGACCGAGTGATACAGGTTTTGACAGCAGGCTTACCCCTTCAAGAATCAAGTTGACTGGAATGAAGACAGGATGGTTAAAAGGCTGCATTGTGAGCTCTTTTGTAAATCCGCCAATTCCTTTCATTTTGATGCTGTAGAAGAGGATTAGGATAAACACACCAATAGCCATCGATAATGTGACACTAACATCTGCGGTTGGTACTGCACGTAATGCAGGTAACCCGAGATAATGCTCAGCAATATACGGAAGGAAATCAATTGGGAGTAAATCCATTAGGTTCATTAAGAATACCCAGACGAACACAGTTAATGCTAAAGGAGCAATAACTTTGCTCTTGCCGTGATACATATCACGGACTGAGTTATCAACGAAACCAATGATCAGTTCTATTGCAGTCTGTAACTTACCGGGTACGCCACTAGTCGCATTGGCTGCAACTCTTCTAAATAGCCACAGGAACAGAGCCCCGAGAACTACCGAGAAAAAAAGCGAGTCAATGTTCAACGTCCAAAATGTTGGACTAGCGTGGGGATCGACCAACTTAAAGGTACTCAGGTCCAACTGAAGGTTTTTCAGATGGTGGCCTATGTAATCCTCTGTAGTCATCACTTCTCCTGATGCAGACATGATGCCTCTTACCCTTTTGTAGTTTAAAAATACTTACCGTTTAAAAACGGCTGGTGCAACAATCTGAACAATTAGCACCGCTAAATAGGTCAAACCCAGTGGTGTTAATGACGCTTTGAACACACCGAAAGCAACAACTAAGACAGCGATAGTTGTAACAACCTTTAGCCCTGCTCCTAATGCTAAGAACCAGGCAATGCGGACAGGTTCATCCTCTCCTTTTGCTTTCTGAAATTGTGCTAGCAGCATAAATACGATATTTGGTAACCAGCATGCTAACCCACCAGCAAGAGCAGAGGCCCCCCATTCTATACTATTTGCACAGAAAGCCCCACTGAGGATCACTAAAGTTATAAACTGAACAGACAACTGCTTTGCAGCGTGTTTGTTGTCATAAAGGGATACAGACATAACTTTTTGTTTACTCCCAGCTCTTCTCAGCCTCAGAAACGCTAAGTGTTGTATAAAACTGCCTTTGCGTAAATGTGTCAAGAGACAAAAACGTGCAAATTATACGGGCAGGCGAAATGAATTCAATCAGTAAGTAGCGAAAAGGTGAATAAATATTTAATTTTTTCGAGTTGGCGCAGAATTGTCGCTGTAATAATTAATAAATAGTTAATGAATTGCTGCATATATTCACATTAATGTGATAAATATCACATTTGACTTTATCCTCTTTATTTATTCTTTCAACTTTACTGACAACAAAAAATAGATTTAATCTGTAAATCAAACAATTAAAGAATTAGTTTTTTAAGTTAAATTTAAACGTGATAAATCAAATATTTCACTGTTAACTATTTACCTAGCTAAATCGATTAAGTAAAAATTGCCAATTAGCCAGCATTTTTTCTATCAACACTTTATTTTTGAAACTTATTCGTTATTTACATGTAAATAACACGTGAAATATAAGTATTTATTCTTTAGCTAAAAATAAAAATAGCCGGTGCTTTTTAACACACCGACTATCGCTCTAAAAGACAAAATATTTTGACAGAAAGCAACTTTATTTTATAGAAACTTTAACTAAATGGCGCTGCTCATCAAGTTCAGGTACTTCAAGCTCTGTAATAGATTCAATCACAAAACCTTCTGGTAGCACCATTTCATCATCACGAATGACACCTTTAAGTGCATAAAAGCGCCCTTCAGATGAAGGTAAATGATGGCACCAACCCAACATATCATTCAGTGAAGCAAATGCGCGGCTAATCACACCATCAAAACCATTTTCAATCCGATATTCTTCAACACGTGATTGAACAGGCTCAATATTAGTTAGCCCTAACTCATGTTGAACCTGTTTTAGAAAGCGTATGCGCTTCCCTAAGCTGTCCAATAAAACAAAATGGGAATCAGGTCGAACAATCGCTAAAGGAACACCAGGCAAACCAGGACCTGTTCCTACATCAATAAATTTTGTTCCGTTGAGTTGACCGTTCACCACTATGCTATCCATGATATGACGGATTAACATCTGCTGTGGGTCACGTACCGATGTCAGGTTATAGGCTTTATTCCATTTCGCTAATAACCCAACATAATCAACTAACTGCTGTTTTTGCTTTTCCGTTAAGTCGATATCGGTTTTTACTAGCAATTGATTAAGTTTCGATAATAAATCCACGTTAAGCGCTCCGGCGTAGCATGCCTTGTTTTTTCAGCCAAACAAGTAAAATAGAGATTGCAGCAGGCGTGATCCCTGAAATTCGTGATGCTTGACCAATAGATGTTGGTTTATGATCGTTTAGTTTCGCCATCACTTCGTTAGACAACCCTTTGACTTGTTTGTAATCAAGGTCAACAGGCAACAAGGTATTTTCATTACGCAGTTGTCTTTCAATTTCTTCTTTTTGACGAGCAATATACCCTTCGTATTTAACTTGGATTTCCACTTGATCCGCAGCTTGAGGATCATCAATACCCGGTGCAAAAAGGTTGAGTGAAGTTAACATTTTATACGTCATTTCTGGGCGACGGAGTAAATCTTCCCCATTTGCTTCTTTAGATAATGGAACGGTTAAAATTCCATCTATTTCTGTGTGGTTATCCGATTTAGGATGAACCCAGATATCTTTTAAGCGCTGACGCTCTTTTTCAATCAATTCGACTTTGTTATTAAAATGCGCCCAGCGAACATCATCAACTAAACCTAACTCTCGGCCTTTTTCTGTCAGACGTAAATCTGCATTGTCTTCACGAAGCATCAAACGGTATTCAGCACGTGAGGTAAACATACGGTAAGGTTCTTTTGTCCCTAAAGTACAAAGGTCGTCAACGAGAACACCAATATAAGCTTGGTCACGACGAGGGAACCAACCTTCTAAACCAAAGGCATGTTGTGCAGCATTAAGGCCGGCTAGTAGTCCTTGAGCCCCTGCTTCTTCATAACCTGTTGTACCGTTAATTTGGCCAGCAAAAAATAAGCCATCAATAAATTTACTTTCAAGCGTTTGTTTTAGATCTCTAGGGTCAAAGAAATCATATTCAATAGCATAACCAGGGCGGATGATCCTTGCATTTTCCATTCCTTTCATGGAATGAACAATTTGCATTTGAACATCAAATGGTAAGCTGGTGGATATCCCGTTAGGGTAAATTTCATTGCTTGTTAAGCCTTCTGGCTCTAAGAAGATCTGATGTGAGTCTTTATCGGCAAAACGCATAACTTTATCTTCGATCGAAGGGCAATAACGTGGGCCGATCCCTTCAATAACCCCTGCATACATAGGGCTACGATCCAAGTTATTTCTGATCACTTCATGGGTTTTTTCATTGGTATAGGTGATATGACAAGGCATCTGCTGTGGATGTTGATCTTGTGAACCTAAAAATGAAAATACCGGCATTGGATCATCACCTAGCTGTTGAGCTAACTGACTGAAATCAATAGTTCTTGCATCAATACGTGGTGGCGTTCCTGTTTTTAAACGATTAACACGTAAAGGCAATTCTCTCAAACGTTGAGAAAGTGAAATTGAAGGGGGATCACCTGCACGACCACCACTGTAATTTTCTAAACCTATATGAATTTTGCCATCAAGGAAAGTACCAACGGTTAATACTACAGCTTTGGCTTTAAATTTTAAGCCCATGCGAGTAATAGCCCCTGTAACTCGATTGTTTTCAACAATTAAGTCTTCTACAGGTTGTTGAAAAATCATCAAATTTGGCTGATTTTCTAAAGCCATTCTAACAGCTTGGCGATAAAGAACACGGTCAGCTTGTGCTCGGGTTGCACGAACTGCAGGCCCTTTGCTGGCATTTAATGTTCTAAATTGAATACCTGCTTTGTCTGTTGCTGTGGCCATTAGACCACCAAGGGCATCAATTTCTCTAACCAGATGCCCCTTACCGATCCCACCGATGGCTGGGTTGCAAGACATCTGGCCCAATGTATCAATATTGTGAGTCAGTAATAGGGTTTGACGCCCCATACGTGCAGCTGCCATTGCTGCTTCAGTACCGGCATGACCACCACCAATTACGATGACGTCAAATTGCTCTGGATAAAACATGTGTGGACCTTAAACGTTAGAAAATGCGGATTGTGCATTTGAGGAGAGAATTCTACTCAAGTTTGAGGAAGAGACCAAGCTTTAGGTTTCTCCCCTATATAATATAAAGATCTTTTTATTTAAAGATCTCTTTATTAGATCTTTTATTAGGATCACTCGTTTCTGTGGATAAGTGGATTTTCACTTTAAAGATCATAAAAGTGTAAAGGATCATATACTGTGAATGATCCGTGATCCATTTGCGTATAAGCTGGGATCAAAAAGGGTACTTATACACAGGGCATGGGGAACCTAAAACTTATACTCTGGATAACTACGGGTTAATACCGGGATCTTCCCTGAGTTATCCACAGTTGATTGCTGTTATTTTAATCAAATTAGAGTTCATTTGCCCAAATTTTAACCCATTCCCCTGCGGGATCTTCGGGTATTTCGTGTTGTTGGACATCAATTTCCAAACATTCACCGATCCTTTTAGCCCCTTGCTTGGTTAACAAGTCATCTATTTTATGGATCGCACCACAAAAAGTGTCATATTCAGAGCTACCGATCCCTACCGAGCCAAATTGAACTTGGCTTAGATCAGGAGCACTTTCTTCTATTGAATCAAAAAGAGGTTGAATATTTTCAGGGAGATCACCTGCACCATGTGTTGAGCTCACCACCAGCCATATGCCTTCAAGTGTTAAGTCATCAAGCTCCGGGCCATGCTGAATTTCGGTTTCATGACCGAGTTCTTCTAAAATCTCAGCCATGTGCTCGGCAACATACTCCGCACTGCCCATTGTACTGCCACTTATTAAGGTTACTTTTGTCATGGTGATTCTCTTTCACAATAATAGGGCGCTATTGTACGCTGTGAATGAGCTGGGATCTACCTGTGGATAATGTGGTTATATCATTTTTTTTCTACGGATTGATTGTTCGTAAGATCGGGTTTTGTAAGGAGATCAGTGTTTCTGTGGATTGTATCTCATCAATGGTCTGAATTTTGTTGATAAGTACGTCTTGTAAAGAATCGATAGAACGGCACATTACTTTAATAAAAATGCTGTATTGCCCTGTTGTATAGTACACCTCGACAACTTCTTCTAAGGCATCTAATTTTTTTAGTGCGGTTGGGTAATCTTTTGCACTTTTTAAAATAATGCCAATAAAGCAGCAAACATCGAACCCTAATTGTTTTGGGTTTATATCAATACGTGTGCCTTTAATAATTCCTGCTTGTTTCATTTTTTCGACACGGACATGAATTGTCCCGGGACTAACAACGAATTTTTTGGCTAATTCAGCATACGGTATGCGTGCATTTGCCATTAATTCGTGAAGTATGTCACGATCGAGATTATCGATTTGATAATTTTCCGGCATTATTTCACCTCTATTTTAACGATTATTCATTTTTATACCTGTTTTTTTATTCAAAATAAACAGTAAAGGCTTTTTTTAATGATGGATATTGAATTTATACCTCATTTTGTTGCTTAATCTATACATCAGCTAATACAGCTAACAAATTATGGGAATAAATTATGGACAAGTCATTTATCGAACATCAGCAACAAATTAGTTTTGTGAAATCATATTTCTCACGTTTACTTGAAAAAGAATTAGGGTTAATTGAAGTTCAAGGGCCAATCCTAAGCCGCTTAGGGGATGGTACTCAAGACAACTTATCTGGCAGCGAAAAAGCCGTTCAAGTGAAAGTGAAATCAATTCCAGGTGCAACCTTTGAAGTGGTTCATTCTTTGGCTAAATGGAAACGTAAAACATTAGGGCGTTTCGGTTTTAGTAAAGGCCAAGGTCTATACACTCATATGAAAGCGTTGCGTCCGGACGAGGATCGCTTAACCCCAATCCACTCCGTCTATGTTGATCAGTGGGATTGGGAAAAAGTGATGGCAGATGAGGAACGTACACTTCCTTATCTGAAGCAGACAGTGGGTAAAATCTATAAGGCAATAAAAGAAACAGAAGCTGCCGTAAGTAAAGAATTTGGGTTGGCACCGTTCCTGCCTGACCAAATCCACTTTATTCACAGTGAAGAGTTGTTACAGCGCTACCCTGATTTAGATGCGAAAGGGCGTGAACGCGCAATCGCAAAAGAATTAGGTGCAGTATTCTTAATTGGTATCGGTGGTAAGCTATCTAGCGGTGAATCACATGATGTTCGTGCGCCAGACTACGATGACTGGACAACAAAAAATGAAGACGGTTTTTGTGGTTTGAACGGCGACATCATTGTGTGGAACCCTGTTTTACAGGACGCATTTGAGCTTTCTTCAATGGGAATTCGCGTAAGTCCTGAGTGTTTAACTCGTCAATTGAGTTTAACTGGCGATGAAAAACGTATGGAATTAGAGTGGCACCAAGCGTTAGTGAAAGGTGAAATGCCACAAACTATCGGTGGTGGTATTGGCCAGTCTCGCTTAGTTATGCTACTTCTTCAACGCCAACACATTGGCCAAGTGCAATGTGGTGTATGGGGTGCTGAAATGCAAAAATCCGTTGAAGGTATGCTGTAATTAGCGGCTAAAGCGGCGTAACAGCCTGCTTTTTAACCCAGTATCAAAACGCCAAATATGGTCAAAGATCTTCATGATACTGGGTTTCCCATAATTTGATACAGATACCGCATGGAAGCGGTATTTACCTTTCTTCTGCATAATCTTTATTTTCTGAATTAACTCATTCGGTAAACGCTGAGCAACAAAATCAGAAATCACCACGGCATCTGCATCAATCCACTGTTTTGATTCCAATTTTATTGCGGTTTCTTGCAAACAAGCCGCAAGGTCAGTCCCACCTTTAAATGTTTGATGTAAAAAACGAATACATTGCTCTAAGCCATCAATAGAAAGTAAATCGTAATGTACAATTTCTGTGGAAAATAACATCACATGGCATGAGCGGTTATCCGCCAGCGCAATTTTCATTAGCGCGAGGCAAAATGCTTTGGCGCAGCGTTCATTTAAACCGCCCATCGAACCCGATGTATCAATACATACAACAAATGGTCCTCTTGGCTGTTCTTCATTATGGTGGTGGGTAATAGGGCGCAGAACTTTTCTTTCTTGCCAGCTATCTCCTTGTAACCGATAAGTTAGAAGCTGTTTTTCGAGTAATTTTCGATAGAACTCAAATTCAATATCTTCAAGGCCTAACATAGCGAGTTCTGCAGGTAATAACCGTAAAATATCATCACTCTGATTTAAGCCATTAACTTGCTCAGGAACCGTTTCTGGCACTTTTTCCATGATAGTCATTGGTTCAAGAAAAACACTATCATCAGGAATGGATTGAGCGGATTGGCTACGGCCTAATAATTGGGCTATTTTTTCTAATTCAGGCTGCTGACGTAAAAATTCACTGTATCGGCTTAATAATTGGTCATTATAAGCGGAAGTCATGTTCACACCTTTGGTTAAATCCCACAGCCGGCCAGCAGCACGATCATTTTCGCCAAGAATATCTTCTAAATTACCACTTAGAGCCAGTCGGCGTTGTAATTCTGCCAATAATTGTTCTTTTTCCTGTTCTAGTAGCTCTTTATGTAGTGTTGTAACTTGTAAAATTAAGCTAATACGCCATCTTTGAACAAACAGTGATTGCCTTGCACTGCGGTTCTCTATTTTCCCACTCTGTAGCTGATATGCCTCACGGTAAAAAGGGGAATCCAGTTGGTGAAGTTTTGCGATGACATTAGGTAATTGGATAAAAAAGGCATCTGTCGAAATCCCAAGGGACTGACGATAAAGTTCAAATTCTTCTGAAAGTTGTGCGGGAACAAGCGCATCTTGCATACGCTGTTTGAGATCCTTTTTCCAACCCGATAAATCTTTGAGTAAAGCTTTTTTTAATCGAGGATGTTTTTCAAAAAATACCGCCAATTGAGGAGTTGCTAGCAAAGATATAATTATCTCTTCAATTAATTGGCCTTCATTAACCGAAAGCAGCATTTCTAATGTGGCTAAACTCATCATCGCTATTCGGCCACTTTACCCATGATTTGGTTACGTAATTGGTTTAGCTTTTCAGTGAGCTTTATGAAACTTTGTTCAATATCCGCAAGCCAGTGTGGTTCAATAAATAAGTTAGGCTGCTGTTTTTCAAACTGATAGCGTGCGGCTTGAATCTCACCTTGAATTTTATCTAGCTTGTCTAGCCACTCTTGGTTATTTGTATTTGGCGCAAGTGACGAGGTTTTATCTTGAATATATAAAGTAGATGATTGATGACTTACATCTAATAACTGTATCTGGTTTAAATTATTTACCTCAGCAGCAATGTCTTGCGCAAAACCAATCCCATTTAGATGAGCGGACAGTGTCGTTCCTTTATTTAAGAAGGTTATTAGTGACTTTTTATCAGTTGTTACAAAGGTAACTTTCATATTATGCAGTTGAAGTGGACGATGTAAAAACAGGGTAATTCGACCGTCACTGATATTTTCGGGCAATACGTAAGACGCTTTACGAGCAAACATCGCATTGTTTTTATTGACTTTAAATGCATCTTGGTTGTTTTGGTCTTGGGTCGATGACATCCATTGCTGATAAATTTGCTCTATTTCGCGAGTTAACTTTCTCTGTTGCCAGCCATCTTCTTGTAATAATGACTGCAATAGTTGCGGTAAAGTATTCATCGATTGCATGTCATGCCAGAGACAATCTTTTAATAACACAAGATCTAGAGGAGATACGCTGTTGCGACCATTAAAGAAAGTACTTGCTTGTAATAGGTAAACTGCTTTTTTCCAGCGCCTATCGGAAACATAAAGTTGTTTATCTGTAGCATCTAACTGCTGGCGTAATTGGTAAATAAGTTCAAAACAGTGATCGGGTAGCGTAATTTTAGGAATTTCTTGTTGCCACTGTTGGTACTCTTCATCACTGATTTTTAAATGCTCTGGCATTTGAGATTCATTCAGCGATGATTTTCCTGTTAACAGTGCGCGAAAATTTTGTTTCTCTTGTACTTTATCCAACCAAATACGTACTAGCATTCTGTCAAATAGCGCCTCGAGGCTATTATCTGCATCGGGTAATTCATTTGATGCAGTTACTAATAACCGCATAGGGATGGATTTTTCTTCATCACCATTACGGAACTTGCGCTCATTTACCGCCGTTAATAAGGTATTTAAAATGGCTGGGCCCGCTTTCCATATTTCATCAAGAAATACGACTTCAGCGTCTGGTAAATAACCTTTGGTTAAACGTTCATATCGTCCTTCATCTTTTAGCGCCTGTATTGAAAGAGGACCAAAGATTTCTTCCGGTGTTGAAAATCGCGTCATTAAGTATTCAAAAGCGTTTGCGTGACGAAAAGCATATTTCATTCTTCGTGCAATTAAGCTTTTGGCAATACCTGGAGGGCCTAATAGAAATACGCTTTCACCGCTTAATGTGGCTAATAAGCACAAACGAATAGCTTGCTGGCGTTCATATAAACCGCTTTCAAGGTAATTGCTTAATTGGGCTATTCGTTCAGCAAGCTGCATATTCATTCCTTTTATTGTAGAAGCGTTGATATTAAAACTATCAATTTCTTTTATTACATACTGCGACCTATTTTTCCATTTTTCTTTGATATGCTCCAAGAAATTAGAAAAAACGATTCAGCTATAAGTGATTCAATAAGTTATTGTTTTTAAACTTTCTCAACACGAACGAAACGTTTCGATATTGATCACAAATATTAATCATCAATATTGAGTTGTGACTTATCTTTACTATTATTACATGAGCGAAACGTTTCGCTTACTGGAATGGCGGTGAAAAATGAAAAAGGGTGTTTTACTTAATGCCAACGTTACCTCTGTAATCGCAAGATTAGGTCATACAGACCAAATAACGCTTGCTGATGCAGGTTTACCCATTTATCAAGGAACGGAACGTATTGATTTAGCCATTACGCAAGGCTTACCAGATTTCATGTCAGTTTTAAGTGTCATCACCCAAGAGATGCAAGTTGAAAAAGCCATTCTAGCAGAGGAAATCAGCACCATTAACCCACAAATGGAAGCCGCTATTTTGGCTCATTTACAACAGTTAGAAGTCACTCAAAACAATACGATTGAAATTATTTATTGCAGTCATGAACGTTTTAAACAACTCACTCATGACAGTAAAGCAGTGATCCGAACAGGGGAATGTTCACCGTTCGCTAACGTTATTCTTTGTTCTGGTGTGACTTTCTGAGGTGACTATGCAACCTTTATTAGAACTTATCGGGATTGATAAATCATTTCCAGGGGTAAAAGCCCTCAGTGGTGCGACATTGAATGTCTATCCAGGGAAAGTCATGGCGCTGGTGGGGGAAAATGGGGCTGGCAAATCAACCATGATGAAAGTGCTGACAGGTATTTATAAAAAAGATGCCGGGCAAATCCGCTATTTAGGCAAAGAGGTGGCGTTCAATGGGCCCAAAAGTTCCCAAGAGGCGGGTATTGGGATTATCCACCAAGAACTCAACCTGATCCCTGAATTAACCATCGCTGAAAATATTTTTCTAGGCCGAGAGTATGTTAATGCATTTGGCAAAATTAACTGGAAAAAAATGTTCAGTGAGTCTGACAAACTGCTTAAACGGCTTAACCTTGATTATGATAGCCATCAAACTATTGCAGAGCTTTCTATTGGCGAACAACAAATGGTGGAAATCGCCAAAGTCCTTAGCTTCCAATCACAAGTGATTATCATGGATGAACCCACTGATGCGCTAACGGACACGGAAACAGAATCCTTATTTAGAGTTATCGAAGACTTAAAAGCTCAAGGCTGTGGCATTGTTTATATTTCTCATCGTTTAAAAGAAATTTTTGAAATTTGCGACGATGTAACGGTGTTTCGCGATGGCCAGTTTATTGGTGAGAAACCCGTGAGTGAATTAGAAGAAGAAAAACTCATTGAAATGATGGTTGGTCGTAAACTTGAAGACCAATATCCAAGGGTTGAGGTAGAAACTGGAAAAATTAGGCTGCAGCTTGAAGATGTATCTGGACCAGGTGTAACAAATGCCAATTTCACCCTAAAGAGTGGGGAAATTTTAGGTGTATCTGGTTTGATGGGCGCGGGGCGTACAGAGTTGATGAAAATCATCTACGGCGCGGCGACAAAAAAATCAGGTACGATAAAACTGGAAGGCAAACCCGTAACACTGAAAACACCACAAGATGGCTTAAACAGTGGCATTGTTTATATTTCAGAAGACCGTAAACGTGATGGATTAGTATTAGGCATGTCAGTGAAAGAAAATATGTCATTGACGGCATTACGTTATTTCAGTCGTGCAGGGGGAAGCCTCAAGCATGGTGAAGAGCAGCAAACCGTTAGCGATTTCATACGATTATTCAATATTAAAACCCCGTCTATGGACCAAATAATTGGCAATCTTTCTGGTGGAAACCAGCAAAAAGTGGCCATTGCGCGCGGTTTGATGACAAGACCAAAAGTACTGATCCTCGATGAGCCAACTCGTGGTGTAGACGTTGGTGCTAAAAAAGAAATCTATCAACTAATTAACCAGTTTAAAAAAGAAGGGCTGAGTATCATTTTAGTTTCTTCAGAAATGCCTGAAGTAATAGGAATGAGTGACCGCATTTTGGTGATGCACGAAGGTCATATCAGCGGCGAATTTTCAGCCAAAGACGCGACTCAGGAAGCCTTAATGGCTGCCGCAGTGGGTAAAAATTATGGCTCAGTTCAGGAGTTATCAGTATGAGTTCAACTACCGCATCATCAAAACGCTGGTTCAGCAAAGCATGGCTGATGGAGCAAAAATCATTAATCGCACTATTAGTTTTGATTGCAATCGTATCAACATTAAGCCCGAATTTTTTTACGGTTAATAACCTATTCAATATATTACAACAAACCTCCGTCAACGCCATTATGGCGGTTGGGATGACATTAGTTATCTTAACGTCAGGAATCGACCTTTCTGTTGGGTCCTTATTGGCCTTAACGGGAGCGGTTGCAGCCTCTATGGTCGGGGCGGAAGTTAATGCATTAGTGGCTGTTGCGGGGGCATTAGCACTCGGTGCTGCTATCGGTGCATGCACCGGGGTGATTGTCGCAAAAGGAAAAGTCCAAGCTTTCATTGCGACTTTAGTCATGATGCTACTACTGCGTGGTGTGACACGAGTTTACACAGACGGCAGCCCTATCAATACAGGATTTAGTGATAACGCAGACTTATTTGGTTGGTTTGGTATTGGCCGCCCATTTGGTATTCCTACCCCAGTCTGGTTAATGATCATCGTTTTTGCTGCGGCATGGTATATGTTGCACCATACTCGCCTTGGTCGTTACATCTACGCACTTGGTGGGAATGAAGCGGCTACCCGTCTTTCTGGTATTAATGTCGATCGCATTAAAATAGTGGTTTATGCCTTATGTGGACTGCTAGCGGCATTGGCGAGTGTCATTGAAGTTGCACGTTTATCATCGGCTCAGCCAATGGCAGGTAATGGGTATGAACTTGATGCTATTGCTGCGGTTGTACTGGGTGGTACCAGTCTTGCTGGTGGTAAAGGGCGCATAGTTGGAACATTGATTGGTGCGCTTATCCTTGGTTTCTTAAACAATGGATTAAACTTATTAGGTATTTCGTCAAACTACCAGATGATTGTTAAAGCTGTCGTCATCTTACTCGCTGTACTTGTTGATAATAAAAAGTAACCCTACAGGAAAATTATTATGAAACTGAACAAACTAGCAACGTTATTATCTGCAGTTGCACTGAGTGCAACCGTTAGTGTCAATGCGATGGCGAAAGATAGCATTGCACTCGTAATTTCTACATTGAATAACCCGTTCTTTGTGACGATGAAAGATAGCGCACAAAAAGAAGCGGATAAATTGGGTTATGAGCTGATTGTTTTAGATTCCCAAGACAATCCAGCTAAAGAATTAGCCAACGTTCAAGATTTAACCGTTCGTGGTACAAAATTAATGTTAATTAACCCAACGGATTCAGATGCGGTGGGTAACTCAATATTAATGGCTAATAAAGCAAATATACCTGTCATCACTTTGGATAGAGCAGCTAACAAAGGTGAAGTTGTCAGCCATGTGGCATCAGATAACCGCATGGGCGGAAAAATGGCTGCCGACTATATTGCACAAAAAACAGGCAATGAAGCGAAAGTGATTCAATTAGAAGGTATTTCAGGTACATCAGCAGCGCGTGAGCGCGGTGAAGGTTTTAATACTGGAGCAAAAGAGCACAAATTCAATTTACTGGCGAGCCAACCTGCTGATTTCGATAGAACAAAAGGCTTGAACGTAATGCAAAACTTGTTAACGGCACATCCCGCTGTTCAAGCGGTATTTGCTCAAAATGATGAAATGGCATTAGGGGCATTAAGAGCTTTACAAACCGCAGGCCGTACTGATGTTCTGGTTGTCGGTTTTGATGGAACAAATGATGGTATCAAAGCCGTTGAAGGTGGAAAATTAGGTGCAACTATTGCACAGCGCCCAGACCAAATTGGGATTGTTGGTGTTCAGATTGCAGATAAAGTCTTAAAAGGCGAAAAAGTGGATTCAACGGTTCCGGTTGAATTGGAATTAGTGGTAAAACAATAAGATAAAAACCGCCGCGGCATACTGCGGCGGTTTATTTTTAGTTTGCAATTCATTGGTCATCAAAAAAGGAAATAAACGTTATGGGTACAGCAAAACTGGTGGTTCTCGGTAGTATCAACGCGGATCATATATTAAATGTTAAGCATTTCCCTCAGCCGGGTGAAACCGTTAGAGGCGATCATTACCAAGTTGCATTTGGCGGGAAAGGCGCCAACCAAGCTGTTGCGGCAGGTCGCAGTGGTGCTGACATAACGTTTATTGCTTGTGTTGGTGATGACGATATTGGTGTGAGTATAAAAAAACAGTTATCTCTCGATAATATTAAAACTGAATGTATTGATGCAATTGAAGGTGAAACGACAGGTGTCGCCCTCATTTATGTGAATCAACAAGGGGAAAATACAATTGGCATCAATGCAGGAGCAAATGCGCAACTAACCAAGGCAAGGTTAGCTCATTATCAGCAAAAAATTGTGGAAGCGGATGCGGTATTGATGCAACTGGAATCCCCCATTGAAACAGTACAAATGGCCGCTGAAATAGCTAAGAAAAACAATACGAAAGTCATTTTGAACCCTGCACCTGCTCAATCATTACCTGATTCATTATTATCATTAGTTGATATCATCACACCAAATGAAACAGAAGCTGAACACTTAACAGGTATTGCGGTTAATGATAATCAAGGTGCTCAGGATGCAGCTGAAGCCTTACATCAAAAAGGTATTAGTAAAGTGATGATAACACTTGGTTCTCGAGGTGTTTGGTATAGTGAAAAAGGTGCAGAAGGTAAAATAATTTCTGCATTTCGCGTAAAAGCAGTGGATACTATTGCCGCAGGTGATACATTCAATGGGGCTTACGTTACTGCACTGCTTGAAGGTAAGGCTGACGAAGAAGCGATTATTTTTGCTCATGCGGCGGCGGCGATAGCTGTGACTCGCCCAGGAGCTCAACCGTCTGTTCCATGGCGTAAAGAAATTGACCAGTTTTTGACTCAACAGGATTAACTTGTGGCAACAATGAAAGATGTGGCACGCCTTGCGGGGGTGTCGACATCCACCGTCTCTCACGTTATTAATCAAAATCGCTATGTCAGCGAGAGCATTACCACTCGCGTTAAAAATGCGATTGAAGAGTTAAACTATGCCCCTTCTGCGTTAGCGCGTAGTTTAAAAATGAATCGTACTAATACGATTGGGATGTTACTGACAACAAGTAATAACCCATTCTACGCAGAAGTAGTGCGGGGGGTAGAGCGGAGTTGTTACGAACGCGGTTATAGTTTGATTTTGTGCAACACTGAAGGTGACCTTCAGCGGATGAATCATAGTTTAGAAACGTTGCTACAAAAGCGTGTTGATGGGCTATTGATTATGTGCACAGAAGTTCAAGGGCCATCAAAAAATGTTTTAGCTCGTTACCCCGCTGTGCCAACGGTTATGATGGACTGGTCACCATTCGAATCAGATGGCGATATCATTCAAGATAACTCTTTTCTGGGTGGGGAAATAGCCACTCGTTACCTTATTGAATCTGGTTTTACCCGTATTGCATGTATTGCAGGACCACAAGACAAATCACCAGCAAGGGCACGTCATCAAGGTTTTATTCAAGCCATGACAGATGGCGGCATTAATATTTATGATGATTATATCATTTTCAGTGATTTTGAATTTGCTGGTGGGTTTGAGTCTATGAATAAACTGCTTAGCTTACCTGTCCCTCCCGAGGCTATTTTTGCCGGTAATGATGCGATGGCGGTGGGAGCTTATCAAGCGATATACCAAAAGGGCTTGAAAGTACCTGATGATATTTCAATTATTGGTTATGATGATATCGATCTTTCACCTTATATGATCCCACCACTAACAACAATTCATCAGCCAAAAGATAAGTTAGGCCAACAGGCTGTTGACCAACTTATTTATCGTATGGATAACCCAGAAGCAAAGGCGAGCGTTTTGGTTCTTACCCCTGAGCTAATTGAGCGCCAATCGGTTAAAAAATATTAATTCTTCGCTTTTTTGGTTTTGTTTTTTATTAAATTATCACCATCTGTCTTACTTAATAATAAGAAGACAAAAGCTGAGATAAGCGTAATGACACCAACGGTAATAAAAGTGTAGTGAAAATTATCGACCGTATTGCTATTAGGTTGTCCACCATAGAAGTTTAAGATTGCAGCACTGACTGCAATACCGAAGCTTATCGATAGTTGCTGAGTCACCGCTAACATACTATTTCCCGCACTCGCATTATTGTCTGTTAAATCAGCCAAGCAAATAGTATTCATTGCGGTGAACTGCACTGACATCACCATTCCTAAAATGAATAAAGGTACGATTAACTGGTAAATCGACATACTTGGTGATTGTAAGGAAAACTGTGCGATCATTAATCCAATAATAATGGTGATAACAAATAATGTATTACGGTAGCCATACTTAGTTAGGACCCGAGTAACTCCCGATTTAGCAGTGATTGACCCTATTGCTAGTGGTGCCATCATCATTCCTGCCACAACGGCTTCGTAACCAAAACCCACCTGCAACATTAGTGGCATTAAAAATGGAATACTGCCTGTTCCTAAGCGTGTCGCGATATTACCGCTGATCCCAATAGAAAATGTACGCGTTTTAAATAAATTCAATGGGATTATTGCGTGCTTAGTGCGTCTTGCATGGAAAATATAAACAAATAAGAAGAGAAAGCCGACTAAGACAATAGTGACTGGAATCGATGTTGAAAGAGATTTATCACTGAATAAGTCTAAGCTGACAGATAGCATGACTAAGCCGGAACCAAACAATAAGAACCCTAAAGTATCAAATTTACGTTTTGGCATTTTAAAGTCAGGCATATGTTTTAAGGCATAAAAAATACCTAAAACACCAATAGGAATATTAATAATAAATATCCAATGCCAAGTTGCATAGGTTACTAAGATACCACCTAATAGAGGCCCCAATATTGGCCCAACTAAACCAGGGATGGTGACGAAATTTAAGATAGGTAATAACTCACTTCGAGGGTAAGCCCTTATTAAGGCTAAGCGGGCGACTGGCATCATCATTGCCCCACCAATTCCTTGAATAACCCTAGAGGTCACTAAGAAATTTAAGGAAGGCGAAAGGGCACAAAGTAATGAACCAAGAGAAAATAAAGAAACCGCTAAAATAAATATACGTCTTGTACCAAATCTATCTGCAAACCAGCCGCTAACAGGAATCAATAGAGCAACAGTAAGCGTATAACTGACTACGGCTGATTGCATCGCAAGCGGCGAGTGATCAAGGCTTCTTGCAATATCAGGTAAAGCCGTATTCAAAATTGTGGCATCAAGCGCTTGCATGAAAAAGGCCATTGCCGCAATCCATGGAAGGCCAGACATATTTTTCGCTGTTTTGAACATCAGTTACCTATACAAATAAATGAAAGCTTTAATGGAATATTGTTTTGTTAGTCTTGCTTTTGGGTAATCGTTAGTAAGTTATAGCAAAGGTCGAGTGCTACTGTACTTTTACCATGAATAATTGCATTGGCAAGTTGTTGATGAATTTCGACCTCTATAACCTCATTATTAGTAATGACATCAAAGTAACGCAGATAAATAGAACGGAATAAATTAGCAAAAGAAATTAAGAAAGGATTGGCACAAGCTTTGTAAATAGTTAAATGGAAATGATAATCAACTTTCACCCAATGCGCTCTGTCAAATTCTTTGGCGAGTAACTGCATTTCACTTGCTAATAATTGTAATGATTGTTTTTGTTCTTTTGTCGCATGTATAGCCGCAAGATAACAAGCTTGAGGTTCTATTGCGAGTCGAACCATTTTAAAGTGTTCCATCACGACCGATTGCTCTTCACTATTGGACCACCATGTTAAGAGATCTTGGTCTAAAAAATTCCAATTTGAGGGAGGCATAACACGGGTACCTATTTTGGGGCGTGCTAATACCATTCCTTTTGCCGCTAATATTTTTATTGCTTCTCTTATTGCTGTTCGACTCGCTTGGAATTGTTCTGATAATTCTAATTCGCTGGGTAAAATGGAATCAGGTAAATAGGCGCTGGTTAAAATCAACTGGCCAAGATTTTCTGCAATAATATAAGAGCGATTTTTTTGTGAGGCTGTTTGTTGCTTACTTAATTCCATAATTCATCTCAAAGCATAATTCTTAGATGCATATATTACGTGAGTAGATGTGTGATTGCTGCTTAAATAGTCAACATATAGACCTAATTTAACTTATAAATATGTTTTTGGCTAAAAAAAACACGAACAAGATAAAAACTCAAAAAAACACTTGCGAGAATTTTTCGACTCCCTATAATGCGCATCCGTTGTCACGACAAACCGGTTAGAAGAAAACTTCATAACCCAGTGATAACAGAGGTGAGAAAGAAAAAAGTTGAAAATAAACGCTTGACTTTCTAAATAAAAAACGTATTATACGACACCTCGCGACAATGACCTGATTCACAAAATCCGGTTCAAAAATCGAAAGATTCAGTCGCAACGCTCTTTAACAATTTATCAGACAATCTGTGTGGGCACTCACAGGACACTATCAAAAAAATATTTGATTTTAAGTCTTGAAGAGTGACTAACACGTTAATTCATATATATGAACTAATAGGTAATATGTTTTCGCAAGAAGACATACGACAGTAAACATTCTTTGAGCATCAAGCTTTTTAATTGAAGAGTTTGATCATGGCTCAGATTGAACGCTGGCGGCAGGCCTAACACATGCAAGTCGAGCGGTAACAGGGGAAGCTTGCTTCCCGCTGACGAGCGGCGGACGGGTGAGTAATGTATGGGGATCTGCCCGATAGAGGGGGATAACTACTGGAAACGGTAGCTAATACCGCATAATCTCTCAGGAGCAAAGCAGGGGAACTTCGGTCCTTGCGCTATCGGATGAACCCATATGGGATTAGCTAGTAGGTGAGGTAATGGCTCACCTAGGCGACGATCCCTAGCTGGTCTGAGAGGATGATCAGCCACACTGGGACTGAGACACGGCCCAGACTCCTACGGGAGGCAGCAGTGGGGAATATTGCACAATGGGCGCAAGCCTGATGCAGCCATGCCGCGTGTATGAAGAAGGCCCTAGGGTTGTAAAGTACTTTCAGTCGGGAGGAAGGCGCTGATGCTAATATCATCAGCGATTGACGTTACCGACAGAAGAAGCACCGGCTAACTCCGTGCCAGCAGCCGCGGTAATACGGAGGGTGCAAGCGTTAATCGGAATTACTGGGCGTAAAGCGCACGCAGGCGGTTGATTAAGTTAGATGTGAAATCCCCGGGCTTAACCTGGGAATGGCATCTAAGACTGGTCAGCTAGAGTCTTGTAGAGGGGGGTAGAATTCCATGTGTAGCGGTGAAATGCGTAGAGATGTGGAGGAATACCGGTGGCGAAGGCGGCCCCCTGGACAAAGACTGACGCTCAGGTGCGAAAGCGTGGGGAGCAAACAGGATTAGATACCCTGGTAGTCCACGCTGTAAACGATGTCGATTTGAAGGTTGTTCTCTAGAGGAGTGGCTTTCGGAGCTAACGCGTTAAATCGACCGCCTGGGGAGTACGGCCGCAAGGTTAAAACTCAAATGAATTGACGGGGGCCCGCACAAGCGGTGGAGCATGTGGTTTAATTCGATGCAACGCGAAGAACCTTACCTACTCTTGACATCCAGAGAATTTAGCAGAGATGCTTTAGTGCCTTCGGGAACTCTGAGACAGGTGCTGCATGGCTGTCGTCAGCTCGTGTTGTGAAATGTTGGGTTAAGTCCCGCAACGAGCGCAACCCTTATCCTTTGTTGCCAGCGATTCGGTCGGGAACTCAAAGGAGACTGCCGGTGATAAACCGGAGGAAGGTGGGGATGACGTCAAGTCATCATGGCCCTTACGAGTAGGGCTACACACGTGCTACAATGGCGTATACAAAGAGAAGCGACCTCGCGAGAGCAAGCGGAACTCATAAAGTACGTCGTAGTCCGGATTGGAGTCTGCAACTCGACTCCATGAAGTCGGAATCGCTAGTAATCGTAGATCAGAATGCTACGGTGAATACGTTCCCGGGCCTTGTACACACCGCCCGTCACACCATGGGAGTGGGTTGCAAAAGAAGTAGGTAGCTTAACCTTCGGGAGGGCGCTTACCACTTTGTGATTCATGACTGGGGTGAAGTCGTAACAAGGTAACCGTAGGGGAACCTGCGGTTGGATCACCTCCTTACCATTGAAGTGTTTTTGTGAAGTGCTCACACAGATTGTCTGATGAAATAGAGTAGCGGTATCGATAGGCTTGTAGCTCAGGTGGTTAGAGCGCACCCCTGATAAGGGTGAGGTCGGTGGTTCAAGTCCACTCAGGCCTACCACTTTTCTCTTATGCTGCGTTATGGCTCAGCTCGTTTACCCAAAAGTAAACTTCGCTAATCCACGCCTTGCCTAAGAAAAAAGACCTCCGAATAAGAAAATCTTATAAAGAGATTCATTGATACCGAAAATACCTTTATGGGGCTATAGCTCAGCTGGGAGAGCGCCTGCCTTGCACGCAGGAGGTCAGCGGTTCGATCCCGCTTAGCTCCACCATAATTTTTCTGATTATTCAGAATAGATTAGTAATAGTCTATTGCGAATAATTATGCTCTTTAACAATCTGGAACAAGCTGAAAATTGAAAACAACGCACATTGTTTATCGCTTAAACAATGTGAGAGTCTCTCAAAATTTCAGACCTGAAATTTTCGGTCACTTTAGCGAGTGGCATGAGCGAGCAGTCAGTCCTTCGCGGCGGCCAGCGCACAGCAAGCGCAGCATGCATAAGTATGTGAGCATTGCGAGCACTGCCCAACAAAGAAGGAATGCACGCACAGCCATGACAGTAAAGTGAACGTTGAAACAATTTCGGGTTGTGAGGTTAAGCGACTAAGCGTACACGGTGGATGCCTAGGCAATCAGAGGCGATGAAGGACGTGCTAATCTGCGATAAGCGTCGGTAAGGTGATATGAACCGTTACAACCGACGATTTCCGAATGGGGAAACCCAGTGCAATCCGTTGCACTATCGTTTGATGAATACATAGTCAAACGAAGCGAACCGGGGGAACTGAAACATCTCAGTACCCCGAGGAAAAGAAATCAACCGAGATTCCCCTAGTAGCGGCGAGCGAACGGGGAGCAGCCCAGAGTCTTAATCAGCATTAGCATCAGGAGAACGGTCTGGAAAGTCCGGCAGTAAAGGGTGATAGCCCCGTATCCGAAGGTGTTAGTGTTGTGAACTCGACGAGTAGGGCGGGACACGTGTTATCCTGTCTGAATATGGGGGGACCATCCTCCAAGGCTAAATACTCCTGATTGACCGATAGTGAACCAGTACCGTGAGGGAAAGGCGAAAAGAACCCCGGCGAGGGGAGTGAAATAGAACCTGAAACCGTGTACGTACAAGCAGTGGGAGCACCTTTAGGGTGTGACTGCGTACCTTTTGTATAATGGGTCAGCGACTTATATTCTGTAGCAAGGTTAACCGTATAGGGGAGCCGTAGGGAAACCGAGTCTTAACTGGGCGAATAAGTTGCAGGGTATAGACCCGAAACCCGGTGATCTAGCCATGGGCAGGTTGAAGGTTGGGTAACACTAACTGGAGGACCGAACCGACTAATGTTGAAAAATTAGCGGATGACTTGTGGCTGGGGGTGAAAGGCCAATCAAACCGGGAGATAGCTGGTTCTCCCCGAAAGCTATTTAGGTAGCGCCTCGTGAACTCATCTTCGGGGGTAGAGCACTGTTTCGACTAGGGGGTCATCCCGACTTACCAACTCGATGCAAACTACGAATACCGAAGAATGTTATCACGGGAGACACACGGCGGGTGCTAACGTTCGTCGTGAAGAGGGAAACAACCCAGACCGCCAGCTAAGGTCCCAAAGTCATAGTTAAGTGGGAAACGAAGTGGGAAGGCTCAGACAGCCAGGATGTTGGCTTAGAAGCAGCCATCATTTAAAGAAAGCGTAATAGCTCACTGGTCGAGTCGGCCTGCGCGGAAGATGTAACGGGGCTAAACTATGCACCGAAGCTGCGGCAGCGATATTTAGATATTGTTGGGTAGGGGAGCGTTCTGTAAGCCTGTGAAGGTGTGCTGTGAGGCATGCTGGAGGTATCAGAAGTGCGAATGCTGACATAAGTAACGATAATGCGGGTGAAAAACCCGCACGCCGGAAGACCAAGGGTTCCTGTCCAACGTTAATCGGGGCAGGGTGAGTCGACCCCTAAGGCGAGGCAGAAATGCGTAGTCGATGGGAAACGGGTTAATATTCCCGTACTGGTGATAATTGCGATGGGGGGACGGAGAAGGCTAGGCTATCCGGGCGACGGTTGTCCCGGTTTAAGGATGTAGGCAGGTGAATTAGGCAAATCCGGTTCACTATATGCTGAGGTCCGATGACGAGTCACTACGGTGATGAAGTAGCTCATGCCCCGCTTCCAGGAAAAGCCTCTAAGCTCTAGATTATCATTAATCGTACCCCAAACCGACACAGGTGGTCAGGTAGAGAATACTCAGGCGCTTGAGAGAACTCGGGTGAAGGAACTAGGCAAAATGGTGCCGTAACTTCGGGAGAAGGCACGCTGGCATTAGGTGAAGTGATTTACTCATGGAGCTGAAGCCAGTCGCAGATACCAGCTGGCTGCAACTGTTTATTAAAAACACAGCACTGTGCAAACACGAAAGTGGACGTATACGGTGTGACGCCTGCCCGGTGCTGGAAGGTTAATTGATGGGGTTATCCGTAAGGAGAAGCTCTTGATCGAAGCCCCAGTAAACGGCGGCCGTAACTATAACGGTCCTAAGGTAGCGAAATTCCTTGTCGGGTAAGTTCCGACCTGCACGAATGGCGTAATGATGGCCAGGCTGTCTCCACCCGAGACTCAGTGAAATTGAACTCGCTGTGAAGATGCAGTGTACCCGCGGCAAGACGGAAAGACCCCGTGAACCTTTACTATAGCTTGACACTGAACATTGAGCCTTGATGTGTAGGATAGGTGGGAGGCTTCGAAGCGTGGACGCCAGTCTGCGTGGAGCCAACCTTGAAATACCACCCTTTAATGTTTGATGTTCTAACGTTGCCCCATTATCTGGGGTGCGGACAGTGTCTGGTGGGTAGTTTGACTGGGGCGGTCTCCTCCCAAAGAGTAACGGAGGAGCACGAAGGTTGGCTAAGCATGGTCGGACATCATGCGGTTAGTGCAAAGGCATAAGCCAGCTTGACTGCGAGAGTGACGGCTCGAGCAGGTACGAAAGTAGGTCTTAGTGATCCGGTGGTTCTGAATGGAAGGGCCATCGCTCAACGGATAAAAGGTACTCCGGGGATAACAGGCTGATACCGCCCAAGAGTTCATATCGACGGCGGTGTTTGGCACCTCGATGTCGGCTCATCACATCCTGGGGCTGAAGTAGGTCCCAAGGGTACGGCTGTTCGCCGTTTAAAGTGGTACGCGAGCTGGGTTTAGAACGTCGTGAGACAGTTCGGTCCCTATCTGCCGTGGGCGTTGGAAGATTGAAAGGGGCTGCTCCTAGTACGAGAGGACCGGAGTGGACGCACCACTGGTGTTCGGGTTGTCATGCCAATGGCATTGCCCGGTAGCTAAGTGCGGAAGAGATAACCGCTGAAAGCATCTAAGCGGGAAACTTGCCTTGAGATGAGTCTTCCCTGACTCTTAAAGAGTCCTAAAGGAACGTTTAAGACTAAGACGTTGATAGGTTGGGTGTGTAAGCGTAGCGATACGTTGAGCTAACCAATACTAATGAACCGTGAGGCTTAACCTGACAACACCGAAGGTGTTTTAGAGAGATAGAGTTTTTTTCGAGAAGTGAGAAGCCGCAAGGTGAAGGACACGCAGCTTGTTTGAGATTGAGGTTCTGGTTTAAGGAAGGTGAAAACCAAATTAAACGGGAACAAAACAGAATTTGTCTGGCGGCAATAGCGCGGTGGTCCCACCTGACCCCATGCCGAACTCAGCAGTGAAACGCCGTAGCGCCGATGGTAGTGTGGGGTCTCCCCATGTGAGAGTAGGGAACTGCCAGACATTAAATTAGTGAGAAAGCCACCCATCGGGTGGCTTTTTTGCGTTTGGAGAAAAAAAGAAAAACAGTGGATGTTGAGGTTAGGTGGGGTGCCTAAGTTTTAGTTCCTCAGTTCCTTAATGCTTTACTCCCTAATTTTAATTCCCTTTTTATCGCTTACTTTCTCATTAGACGATGTATTACACGTCTCTTCATCTTTTTTAGCTACTCTTGGGGCTCCCCTCTATCTATCACCATCATTAATGAGAGTGCGTGATGCAAAGTAGTGAGTAACAGCTCACAGGTTGTTTAGGGTAGCGGAATTTTAATAAAATCAAATAAATATTGTGGATTGGATGTTTGCCCATCACGGTGATGAATGATACCGCTTGAGCCAAAGTAGTCAGTAACAACTCACTTGTTGAAAGGGATGTTGGCTGCTAGTGATGGTGAGATGGCAGGAGTTAGGAGAAGTAATGGAGGGGGAGCGGTTGTATTGGTGCGCTGAATGGATATTGTGAATGCAAAGTAGTGAGTAACAGCTCACAGGTTGTTTAGGGTAGCAGAATTTTAAGAATATCAGGAGAGTACTGTGGATTGGATGTTTGCCCATCACGGTGATGAATGACACCGCTTGAGTCAAAGTAGTAAGTAACAACTCACTTGTTGAAGGAGACGGTGGCTGTTGGTGAAGGTGTGATAACAGGGGGAGGAGAAGTAATGGAGGGGGAGCGGTTGTATTGGTGCGCTGAATGGATATTGTGAATACAAAGTAGTGAGTAACAGCTCACAGGTTGTTTAGGGTAGCGGAATTTTAAGAATATCACGAGAGTACTGTGGATTGGATGTTTGCCCATCACGGTGATGAATGATACCGCTTGAGCCAAAGTAGTCAGTAACAACTCACCTCTCTTTTGACCGGGACGAGGTGGGTAGGAGGAAAAACTCACTTGTTGAAAGGGTGGTGGCTGTTGGCGATGGTGGGATAACAGGGGGTAGGAGAAGTAATGGAGGGGGATCGGTTGTATTGGTGCGCTGAATGGATATTGTGGATGCAAAGTAGTGAGTAACAGCTCACCTCTCTTTTTAGCCGTATAGGGAATGGACGAGGAGGGTAGGAGGAAAACTCAATTCCCTGTATTTAAGTGATAAATGTGATTAAGAAACATAAAGTAGCAAGTAAAAGCTCATAAATTGTGATGACAAAGAATATATATTTAGTGATGACTATATTTCAGGTTTCGTAATTATTGTATTGGGATATTGAGATGGTAAATGTAATTGAAGGGGGCAAAATAGTAAATAACAGCTTTACAGCAAAGGTAGTAGAGGTAGGTTAGATAAGTTTATATCTCCGAGTGCAATTGCTGTGTGATTTGACTCTCTGGTTGATAGATAATCTATGATCTATTAAAAATAATAATGACTTAACGAAATTATCTGACAGGATTATTCTTAACTTGCCCTATAATGTTTATAGTTTTAATGGTTTTTATGGTGTTAATTAAGTAACCCAAGTAAGTCATTATTTGAACAATAAATTCATTAATATCAATAGATAAAAATAAAATAACCAATTTTACTCATAAATAAATTAACTATTTTGTTTGTATATTTTTAATGAATAAGCGCACGATTGTTTATTTTTTTATATAAAAATTGTTAAATTGATGTTTCAATTTCTTACATTTATACTGTGTTAGGTAGTTAATGGTATATCCAGCTATCACGTTACCGATGAAGTTTGCTTATAAGTGAAATTTTCAAAGGAAAGAAACTTACATCCAGATATGAAAGATAGGCCAGCTAAGCAAGTTATACCTTTTAATGAATGGTATTTCGTGTAAACAATATTTGTATAGCAAAGGTGGGTCAGATGAATAAATCAAAAAGCGCTAATCATCGAATTTTCGACCAAATTATTTCTGTAAATAAACAGAAAGAAAATGAATTTAATAATGGGCAAGACGGTGCAACTATTCTTTCTTTATTAGTGATGTTTTTTGTTCCTTTTTTACTGTTAAATACAGTGAGAAATACCCTTGGCATTGACTATAGCTTTGTCACTGTCATTGGAATGCTCGCTATCAGTGGGTTGATTACAGTAGTGCTGTATAAAAAATTAAAACTAGGTTCCCGATTCGCAGATAAAAATATTGTATTAGACCAGTTACTTTCTCGTTATACGCCGAAAAACAAGCAAGAATTTAAAAAATTACAAGAAGAAAGAAAAACAAGTTCAGCAGAGTTTTATTCATTAGTAGAAAATTGGGCTGATGTAGAAAGACAACACTATGCAAGATAGTATCGAATAACGAAAACAAAAATAAGTTTTTCAATATTATCAATATCCTTCTTTTCTCTACGTAGAAAGAAGGATTTTTTTTACATAAAACTTCTGATAAAAGAGTTAAATATACTATCAACTCCTTTATGTGATTTTATATATCATATTGATTTGTAATATAATATAAAGAGAAATAATGATGAGACTAAAAGAGGTTTAAATAAACTATTAATAAAAAACGGCTCGATACACTGAGCCGTTTGGTGTGGCAATAAAGTTAGGTTTAGTGTGATTTACCCTGCTCAATACCGAGTCCAATTTGTGAACGAACAAATTGCTCTTTAAAGCGCTCTCTTTCCATTTTTCCTTGTTCTGAATTATCTGTTACAGAGAATAGCCATGAAGCAACAAATGCAACAATCATGGAGAAGAAGGCTGGGTACTCATATGGATAGATTGGTTTTTCATGGTGAAGAATACTGACCCAGATGGTTGGTCCTAAAATCATTAAAACAACAGCAGTAATTAGCCCTAACCAACCGCCAGCCAATGCACCGCGAGTTGTCAGCTTACGCCAGTACATCGACAGTAAAATGATTGGGAAGTTACAACTAGCCGCAATAGAGAATGCTAAGCCGACCATGAAGGCAATGTTTTGTTTTTCAAACAAAATACCGAGGCCAATTGCAACAAAACCTAAGATAACAACGGTAATTTTAGAGACACGTAATTCATCTTTTTCATCCGCTTTACCATTTTTCATTGCCATCGCATATAGGTCATGAGAAACCGCGGAGGCGCCTGCTAAGGTTAAACCAGCAACAACAGCAAGGATAGTGGCGAATGCAACTGCAGAAATAAAGCCTAAGAAGAAATTGCCACCGACGGCATCTGCAAGGTGAACAGCAGCCATGTTTGTTCCACCGATAAGTGCTCCAGTAGCATCTTTAAATGCAGGATTGGAACTGACTAGAACGATGGCACCAAAACCAATAATAAAGGTTAGTATGTAAAAGTAACCGATAAATCCAGTGGCATAGAACACACTTTTACGAGCTTCTTTAGCGTCACTAACGGTGAAGAATCGCATAATAATGTGAGGGAGGCCAGCGGTACCAAACATCAATGCAAGACCAAGGGATAAGGCGGATATTGGGTCGGAAACCAGTCCTCCTGGGCTCATAATAGCAATACCATTTTTATGAACTTCAACGGCTTCTTTAAATAAGGTATTAAAGTTAAAGCCAACATGCTTCATAACCATAACGGCCATGAATGTTGCACCCGCTAATAACAAGATGGCTTTAATAATTTGCACCCAAGTTGTGGCTAACATTCCACCAAATAGGACATATAGCACCATCAATATACCCACAATAACAACCGCGACGTGGTAATTGAGACCAAATAACAATTCAATTAATTTACCTGCACCAACCATTTGAGCAATAAGATACAGTGCAACAACAACTAGAGAGCCAACCGCAGATAGAATCCGAATGGGTCTTTGTTTTAATCGATAAGAAGCAACATCAGCGAAGGTATAGCGACCTAAATTACGTAAGCGCTCGGCAATTAAGAATAGAATGATCGGCCAGCCAATTAAGAAGCCAATCGAGTAGATTAAGCCATCATAGCCAGAGGTATAAACCAGAGCAGAGATCCCTAAGAAGGAGGCTGCAGACATAAAGTCACCCGCGATAGCCATCCCGTTTTGGAAACCAGTAATTTTCCCGCCCGCAGTGTAGTAATCAGAGCGAGAACGCGTTCTTTTTGACGCCCAGTAGGTAATATACAGAGTGAAGCCGACAAACAGTAAGAACATCACAATCGCCTGAATATTTACAGGCTGGCGTTCAACATCCCCTGTCAATGCATCAGAAAACGCCATTGATGAGGTAAAAAAGAGAATGAGTGAGAGCAATATTTTCATTTTTCTACCTCTTTTAAAATTTCTGCCGTTAAGCGGTCATATTCACCGTTGGCTCGGATGACGTAAAGCCCTGTAAGTAAAAACGAAATGACGATTAGTCCTACACCAACAGGGATCCCTCTTGTTATGTATGAACCTTCGGATATTGGTGTTCCAAGCCAACTTGGGTCAAAAGCGATAAGAAAAATAAAACCCACATACAGCACGAGCGTTATTGCAGATAACAACCATGAAAAGCGACTACGTTTCCTAACCAGTTCTTGAAAGCGAGGGTTATCCTCTACCTTTTCGTAAGCAGTAGCATTCATCAGAGTTCTCCTCTGTTATACTCGTCATACTTCAAGTTGCAGCTTTGTTGACTGCACTCACTCACACGAGTCACATACTTATGTATGCTCCTCGTGTTTCGTTCGCTTGTCGCCTAGCTGCACCTCGAATTATTTAGAGTAAACCATCTTGTTGGGATGTATGTAAGGCCGCCTCTATGAGTTGGCCTTTTGGCGTTATGACATACTCATAGACTGTTTTTCTTCGAGTAGTTTTTCGACAACACCTGGATCAGCCAGAGTGGAGGTATCTCCGAAATTACTGGTGTCTCCTGATGCAATTTTTCGTAGGATGCGACGCATGATTTTACCGGAACGGGTTTTGGGTAGTGAATCCGTCCAGTGAAGTACATCCGGGGTGGCAATAGGGCCGATTTCCTTACGAACCCAGTTGCGAACTTCGGTGTATAGCTCTGGTGATGGCTCAACCCCAGATATTAATGTGACATAAGCATAGATTGCTTGGCCTTTAATATTATGAGGAATACCGACCACGGCAGCTTCAGCCACTTTCGGATGTGCAACGAGCGCTGATTCTATTTCTGCGGTACCTAAACGGTGGCCCGAAATATTCAGTACATCGTCAACACGGCCAGTGATCCAGTAATAACCATCTTCATCACGACGAGCACCATCACCACTAAAGTACATGCCTTTAAAGGTTGAGAAGTAGGTTTGCTCGAAGCGTTCGTGATCGCCGAATAAGGTTCGGGCTTGGCCCGGCCATGAATCAACAATCACTAAGTTACCTTCTGTGGCGCCTTCGATAGGTTCACCAAGGTTATCGACTAATGCAGGGCGAACACCAAAGAATGGCAATGTTGCAGACCCTGGCTTTAACATGGTTGCCCCCGGAAGTGGTGTGATCATGAAACCACCTGTTTCGGTTTGCCACCATGTATCGACAACAGGGCAGCGGCTGTTACCAATTTTTTTATAGAACCATTCCCAAGCTTCAGGGTTAATGGGTTCCCCCACGGAGCCGAGAATTCGTAATGAGTTGCGATCTGTACCTTCAATGGCTTTATCGCCTTCGGCCATTAATGCGCGGATAGCCGTTGGGGCAGTATAAAGGATATTGACTTGGTGTTTATCAACCACTTGGCTCATTCGGTTAACTTCTGGGTAATTAGGTACCCCTTCGAACATTAATGTTTTAGCGCCATTGGATAATGGCCCATATAACAAATAGCTATGGCCTGTTACCCAGCCTACATCTGCAGTACACCAATAGACTTCACCTGGATGGTAGTCGAAGGTGTATTTAAATGTCAGTGTGGCATAGACTAAATAACCGCCAGTGGTATGCAGAACGCCTTTCGGTTTACCTGTAGAGCCAGAGGTATATAGGATGAACAGTGGGTCTTCTGCGTTGATTTCTTCTGGAGGGCAATCTGCACTGACGCCTTTGATGACGTCGTGCCACCAGAGATCACGGCCTTCTATCCAGCTCGGCGCGTTGCCTGTGCGTTGGTAAACAATCACATTAGAAACCGTTGTGACTTGTGGGTTGGCGAGTGCGTCATCCACATTTTTCTTTAATGGAATTGCGCGGCCAGCACGTAAGCCTTCATCTGCAGTGATGATGAGCTTCGCTTTACAGTCGATAACGCGACCAGAGACCGCCTCAGGGGAGAAACCAGCAAAAATGACCGTATGTATAGCACCAATACGAGCACAAGCTAGCATCGCGACAGCAGCTTCGACAACCATCGGCATGTAAATGGCGACGACATCACCTTTACGGATCCCTTGTTGTTTTAGGACATTCGCAAACTGACAAACATCATGGTGCAGTTCGCGGTAAGTGACATTTTTTGACGATGAAGGGTCATCGCCTTCCCAAATAATCGCAGTTTGGTCGCCTTTTTCAGCCAGATGGCGATCCAAACAGTTAGCACTTAAATTTAATGTACCGTCTTCAAACCAGCGGATATCGATGTGCCCGGGGTCAAAAGAGGTGTTTTTAACACGAGTGAACGGTTTAATCCAATCAACGATTTTTCCTTTTTCGCCCCAAAATCCTTCAGGGTCTTGAATCGAGCGTTGGTACTCATCGTTATACTGTTGTTCGTTTATCAGGGCATTTTTTGCAATTTCAGCAGGAACGGGATGTTTAGTTATTTGAGTCATATTATTATCTCCTTGCAGATGTTAATACTATGTCAAAAAATGGTTAACTAAAGCACGATTTTTAAATTTGTTTTTCTTTTGCGCGGAAGATCACGTATTAATTGTAATGAGATTTGCAGGATTATCATTTGATGCTAAATGTCAAATTGATATATAAATCTAAAAATATAATAAAAGGTAGATTTAAAGAAAAATAAATGGCGGGGTTGTTGGTATTAGTTACTGAATAAACAAGTTCTCATAGCGAATATAAATATCCATACATTTCTCATGGGTTTGATAATGATTTTCATTAACAGTAAAATAACTATAATAGATAGTTATTCACAAGGTGCGAAGTTACGCAAGTGTTTACCCTATGAGCCTTGTGGTAAAAATGAGAAACATAGCGGTATTTACGTCACTGGAGACAATAATATGAGTTATACATTACCTGCTTTACCTTATGCTTATGATGCGTTGGAACCACATTTTGACAAGCAAACCATGGAAATCCACCATACTAAGCACCATCAAACCTATGTGACTAACACCAATACAGCGTTAGAAAAACTACCTGAATTAGCAGGTTTAGATATCGATGTTCTGATTCAAAAATTAGACCAAATTCCTGCTGATCAACGTACGTTTGTTCGTAACAACGCAGGTGGCCACTCAAACCATAGTCTGTTCTGGAAAGGTTTGAAATTAGGTACTGAATTAAAAGGCGAATTAAAAGCTGCGATTGAGCGTGATTTCGGTAGCGTTGATGCATTCAAAGAACTGTTTGAAAAAGCAGCTGCAACCCGTTTCGGTTCTGGTTGGGCATGGCTGGTTCTGAAAGATGACGGTAAATTAGCTGTAGTTTCAACAGCGAACCAAGACAGCCCATTAATGGGTGAGGCTATTTCAGGCGCATCTGGTTACCCAATCATCGGTTTAGACGTATGGGAACACGCTTATTATCTGAAATTCCAAAACCGCCGTCCTGATTATATTAAAGCATTCTGGTCAGTTGTGAACTGGGATGAAGCAGCGGCACGTTTTGCAGCGAAAGCTAAATAATCTTATAAGATAACGTAATTTGCTATAAGCGCAGCGTTAATGCTGCGCTTTTTTTATGCCTACAATTTGATATCGATTCCAAAACTTTACTTTTTATTGTTAAATAAAACTCATTATCATTTAAAATATTGGTTATTAATTTATTTCAATAATGATATGGATTTAGTTTGTTGATAAATAAGGAATAAATAAAAATGGATCGTTTAGCAACACACTTAGTCATGGGGATTGACCTTGGGACAAGTAACAGTGCGGTAAGTTTGTGGTTAGATGGCAAATCAGTCCTAATTCCTAATCTACAAGGAAACGTTCTAACACCTTCTGTGGTTGGTTTAGATGATGAAGGCCAGATTATCGTAGGACAAGCTGCTCATGAACGTTTACAAAGTCATCCTAATATAACTAAAGCGAGTTTCAAACGTTATATGGGAACCGATGCCACTATAACACTAGGTAAGCTTGTATTTCGTGCTGAAGAAGTCTCCGCTTTGTTGTTACGTCAACTTAAAGATGATGTTGAAGCATGGTTAGGTTATGCCGTCAAAGACGCCATAATTACAGTTCCTGCTTATTTTAATGACGTCCAGCGCCGCGCAGTTAAAACAGCGGGGCAGCTTGCTGGATTGAATGTTGTAAGGTTATTAAATGAGCCAACAGCCGCTTCACTTGCTTTTGGGTTACTCGAAAATAAAGAACATAAATACCTCACATTTGACCTAGGAGGGGGCACGTTTGACGTATCGATCATCGATATGTTTGAAGGCGTTATCGAAGTTTGTGCTAGTAGTGGTGATGTACGCTTAGGCGGTGATGATTTTCGTGAAGTGATTTATCAATGGATGTTGAAAAAGTACCCCGAATTACACAAAGATAAGTTTCTGATACGGCCTGAATTATTGAAATTGGCGGAACATCTCAAGTTAGCCTTGAGTCAAGCACCAGAATGCTATGTTTCTATGCATTGGAATGAGTCAGATTTTGAATGGAAAATGACAGAACAAGAGCTAGCTACTTGTTGTCAGCCTTTATTAGCTCGTCTTCAACAACCTATTTTACAGGCATTGCATGACTCCCGTTTTTCGCTTAATGATCTTGACGATATATTGCTAGTGGGAGGGGCGACACGTATGCCTCTCGTTAGACAAACCGTAGCTCGTCTTTTCGGGCGATTTCCACGGCATGATTTAAATCCTGATGAGGCAGTTGCTTTAGGGGCTGGTGTCCAAGCAGGTATGGTAATGGCAGATTGCGCTTTGGATGATATCGTTTTAACCGATGTCATGCCATTTTCATTGGGGGTTGATACCACGAAACAGCATGGTGAGCGTTTTGAATTTGGTTACTATCTTCCTATTATTGAACGCAATAATTTCTTGCCTATCAGTAAGATGCAGGAGCTAAGTACAATTGTAGATAACCAAGAGCATATTTTACTCAAGGTATATCAAGGTGAAGCTCGCCTAGTCAAAGATAATGTTTTCCTTGGGGAATTAAAGATAGATATTCCTCCACGACCAGCCGGGGAAGTGACGATTGAAGTTAGGTTTACTTACACGGTTGATGGTTTACTTGAAGTTGAGTGTCATTATCAAGGTAGCCCTAAGGTTTATCGGTTATTGATTGAAAAGGTACCGGGTCAAATGAGTGAGGCTCAAATTTCAGCCAGCTTGGCAAAAATTGCAGGGTTAAAGCAGCATCCAAGGAATATGCCTGAAAATAGAGAATTGTTAGCCCGTTGTTCTCAATTATATGAATTCTTGCTCGGTGATGACAGACTTTGGGTCGATAAGATAACAACTGAGTTTGAGATAGCGTTAAATAGCCAAGATTTACGCTTGATCGCAACATTTCGCCAGCAAGTTGTTCAATTTTTGAAACGATATGAAAGGGATTTGCATTAATGGATATGTGGCAAATATTGGGAATTCCGTTCACTCATGATGAAAAAGAAATCCGTAGGGCTTATGCAAAGCAACTCAAAAAATATCGACCCGATACTCATCCAAAAGAGTATCAGCAGCTAAGAGAAGCATTTGAAAATGCAAAAAACGTATCCTCTTATCAAGTGAGTTCTCAGCCTGAAGTTGCTTCTGAAGACGAAAGTTATGGTGAAGCCGTATTATTAAATGAACACACCAGGTATCAAGATATTTATTTTTCTGATTGGCTATCAAACACATTTGTAGTGGATGAACCTTTACCAGCTATCACTGTGGCTGAAGCTGTTTATACTCAAGATGAAATTGATACTGTCGCGAGCCTGATTGTGGAGAATGAAAGCAAAGGGAAGGCCGCGCTATCTTTTCTTTGGGCTCATGTGATGGAAAAAGGCAATTTACACATTTTTGCTCAGTTTCATAAGGATTTTGCCAAAGCATTATCACAACAGCAGGGCTTAATGGAATCGACCGTAGATTGTGCTTCTGAATTATTGAATTGGCAGTTAAATGATTATAATTCAGACAGTGTGGTTCCAATGTTTATTCAAGAAGGTATTCAAAATCAATTACGTAAAACTGCTGTTGAACGTGCATGGCGAGATTGCGAAATTGAAGCATCACATAAGTACTCGATCTCAGCATTTACAATGCAATTTTTAATTGGAAAGCAGGCAGAAGTGACTGGGTGGATGCGGTTAGTACCTGGGGTGCTGGATTTGTTGATGAAGCAATATCAGCAGTTGATACAAAATTACCCAGAGCTTGCAGATCGAGTTAATCCAGCAGTGGCCGCTTTTTTCAGTCAACCTAGAGTATGTTTTTCTCTTTCTCATTTATTTCTTCTTATGTTTTGGGGAAGTATATTTTGTATTGCGGCGCCGTCTCCGGATATCGATAACCGGGTTATTATCGCAGTTGCGATGATTTTTATTTTCTATTTATATCTTAGCGATGCGTTATTATTTTTCTTTTTAAATAAAAATAAAGACACTTTTGGCGCTATATTTTTATTGGTAGATTTTCTATTTTCGATAATGGTGCTAACAGGGATATATGTATTCATTATGTCTGTCATTGCTGACGTAGTGAATATTACAATTAAAGGTGGTGATAATCAGGTGGGAACTATCATGTTTAGCGGTATGTTCTTGTTAATGATCATCTGGCAAATAGTACCAAAGACAAAAGGGATACCAAAATTGAGGTTACCAGGGATAACCGTATCGCGTATTCTTGGGTTTCCATGGATATTTTTAAAGTGGTTTAATTCTTGGTGGATTACGCTCACTTGGGGGCTATTGATATATATTATTTTAGAGCTGACATTGATAGGAGCCCTGCTAAAAATTAGTGAGGTTATTAACCATGGGTTATGGTAACTTGAACACAGTAACAGTTATTTCATCCTATGTGAGTATTAAGGTGTGATCTTGCATGAAAGTATCTCCCCAAGTTTTTATCGGTAAAGTCCAAGCAACCCAGTTTTGTGGGCACAGCGCTATTCACAAGCAAGCTGCCGATGGGTTATTGATGTTAGGGCAATTGGGACTTGATGGCGATGAACAAGCTGAAAAACGCTTCCATGGCGGGCCTGATAGAGCACTTTGCCATTATCCTCGTGAACATTATGATTTCTGGGTAAATGCGTATCCTGATTTAGCCGATTTATTTGTTGCCTCTGCATTTGGGGAAAATATATCAACATTGGGTATGAGTGAAGAAAATGTATTTATTGGGGATATTTTTGCATGGGGTGATGCGCGTATTCAGGTCACTCAGCCTCGTTCCCCTTGTTATAAGCTCAATGGGTTAACGGGAATTGAAAATTTTGCACAAATGATGCAAGACAATGGGCGCTGTGGTTGGTTGTACCGTGTCATTAAAACAGGCAATGTTAGTGAAAATACGCCATTAACCTTATTAAGCCGCAATAGTGATATTTCAGTACAAGAAGCGATTATGATTGCATTTCACGCCCCTTATGATGAAGAGCTGTATCAGCGGCTTTTAAGTGCTGCAGGGTTATCCGCAAGTTGGAGCTTAACCATGCAGAACCGTTTAGATAACCACCGAATTGAAGAGTTTAAGCACCGGTTGTTTGGTAAGCGTTAATATAAAGCGATGTGCTTATGGCAAAGAGAGTATTTGGCCATAAGCACTTGCTAGCAATATAACGCCTAAGTCTTAGGCATTTGTTGTATAAACTGTTGGTACCACGGTATATTCGCCATTAATTCGAGATGTGTTCCCTGGGCAATAATTTTTCCTTTCTCCATATACACAACATGGTCTGCTTGGCGAGCGAGATTAGGCTGGTGGGTGACGATGATACGTGTTTGTTGTTTTGCTTGAGTAATAAGGTCAATCACGGAGGCTGTATTGATATTATCAAGGCTTGCCGTTGGTTCATCCATTAAAATGATATTAGGATGCTGTAGAATCAGCCTTGCAATACACAGCCGTTGTCTTTGTCCTCCAGAAAGTAACATACCACCGGCACCTACCTCTTTTTCTAAGAACGTATGATTGGCAGTGAAATTAAGTTGTATCAGTAATGCACTGATTGCCCGGTCATCAATATTATCATCATCAAGTACCAAATTTTGGCGTACGCTACCGCTAAATAAACGGCTATCTTGCAGTAAGACTCCCCGGCGAGCACACAACACCTCTTGTGATAGGTTTTTAATATTTTTATTACCGTAGTTCACACTGCCATGTGTTGGGTCTTGTAAGCGGGCGAGTAAGCCTAATAATGTACTTTTTCCTGCTCCTGATGGACCTACAATGACGGTAATTGTATGTTCTTTAAAGTTAAGGTTTATATTTTGTAAAATGCGTTTTTTATTATCACTGTAAAATGATAACTGTTCACAGCTAACGCTATCGATAGTGGGTGTTAATGAACGATAAGGAAAGTTCAACACGGGGGCCTTCAAGGCTTTTTCGATTTGTTGAATTGCTTTTTTCATTTGCCTAATTGATTGGTCTAAATGAGAAAGTAACCACATAGGCTCAATTAAACGAGCTAATAAAACTAACCCGGCTAGCCACATGTTTAGTGGCATCTTTGCATGATCAACTAAATAAATTCCGAATCCAAAGAGCGTAATAAACGCGGTTTGTACCATTAATGAAAATAATAAGTGAAATGGCAAGCTTCTTCGTTGTAGTTGTCTCTGAGTTTGATATTGGGATGCTAAGGCAAGTTTAGGATGCAGGTGCTCATAGTGAGTACTTGAACGACGAATCAATGGCTGGTGGAGAGCATATTGGTTGAGTGCACTCATTGCTTGTTGTTCTGACTCATGAACTGCTCGTTCGAAAAAAGCAATTTTGCTGGCAGACAAGCGTAAAGAAATTAATAACAAAAAGAGTATAAACAGTAAAATAGCGCCAAATGTACTTTGATAGATTAAAACCCCGATCACGATAGTACAAGGTGTAATTAACCCACTAATAATAGGATGCAACAAATGTGCAGGTACAGACATAACCTGTGATACCGGCCCTGAAATTAGTTGGTTGCTGTTTGATATGGGTTGTAATGAAAGAGGTAGATGGTGAATAAGTGCCGTAGCAAGATAGCGCATCACTAACCCCCCAGCAAAATAGCCTTTTTGAGTGGCTATAAATGTTACGGCTAATGTCGTTAAAATAGAAAGAGCGAATAATGTTAATGGCATTGTGGTATCAAGGTGCCAATCTAAAATAACAACAAATAAAAATAACCCGCTAATTCCCTCTAAAACAGCGCTTAGCGTCATCCAAAATATAGCATTACGTACGGTGTACAATAAGCGTTTAAGCACAGTTATCCTCCAAGGCACGTAAAAGTTTCTGATAGGGTTCTGAATGTATTGAAAGGTATTGATGCGAGCCTTGTGCGATTAATTTTCCGTTGTCTAACAATAATATGCGGTCTGCTAGATTCAAACCGCTTAAGTCATGGGTAATTAATACACAGGTTCGCGGCTCGGAGTGTAATAAATTGAGAACCCGTTGTGCATTTTGTGGGTCAAGCGCTGATGTTGGTTCATCAAGCAGCAATAAAGGCGCTGACGATAGGAGTGCACGCGCAATTGCGAGGCGTTGAGCTTCTCCACCGGATAACACCATATCTCGCCCTATTACGGCATCTAGCCCTTTAGGCTGTTGTTTTACAATCGATAATAAGTTTAGTTCATTAAGATAACGGTACATATTATCTTCAGTGGTGTTGGGGGCAAATAGCTGTAGATTTTCACGGATAGAACAAGGAAAAGGAGGGGAGTTTTGCATGACGATGGAAACTGTACGGTTCAAACTTGTCAATGATAGAGATGGTAATGGCGCTGAGTTAAAGAGCACATTTCCTTCAGTTGGGTCTAAATAGCGCGCCATAAGCTGTAATAAAGTACTTTTCCCTGCACCAGATGCCCCGACAATAGCGATAAATTCGTTAGGCTCTACGGTGATATTAATATTTGATAATATTGGATTATCACCTATTTTAACGTCAACTTGGACAAGTTTGAGCTCACCTTGGGATGGGATAACGTCCTTTTCTCCGTAATGCATGTCTGGTTCAGTTAGAAACTGGCGAATACGTTCTGATGCGCTGACGGCAAGGTTTAAGGCGTCTGCGCCATGCCCCATTGCAGCAACCGGTGCGGCGATACTGCTGATTAATAGAATGAACAAAATGATTTGATCGAGAGGCGCGGGCGCTGGCAGCAATGAGACCCCAAAAATAACCCATAATGACAGCAATGTGCTGCTGATACCGACTTGGGTCAGTGAGCTCAAGGCACCTATTTTTCTTATCCATCGTTTAAAGGCGATTTCAAATTGATATAGAGCTTGTGATGCTTTCTTTTGAATGGATTGATTAGGATATTGCCTTGCTTGCAGCGGGTTATCTGCGAGTTCGGCGTATTGTTGATATAGAGAGCCCATTGCTTGGTTACGTGCGGTGTATAGCGCCTGATAACGCACAGAACGCATTTGTCTAAATAAAAAAACAGAGACAATTAACGGTATTAAGCAAAAAACGGTGAGTAGGGCATTTTGCCATAATAGAATGAGAGTTGCTGTTGTGGGGAGGATAATCAATTTTGTAATATCAGCGGGGGCATGAGCGGTTAATTGATGTAACCCTCGCACATCGCGATCTGCAATTTGTAAAAAGCCGTCTCTACCATGTTGGGCAAAGTGGTTTAATGGAAGTTTTTCTACTTTATTCAGAAGTTGTAGTCTGACTTGATGGCAGAGATGGTTATCCGTTTGATGTGTTAAATACAGAGCAAGAGTTTGGCAAATTAGCCAACTTACACCACCGGTACAAGCAATAATAACCCACTCATAATATTGATGAACGGGAGCAACTGCAACTTGGCTAATTGCTATTAATGGAATGAGTGAACAGAGGCCTGCAATAGCTTGTAAAATAAGTGCAAATAATAATGTGAAACGATAGGGGCGAAGTAATTCCCAGAGTGCGCGGTACATGCGAAACCTCCAATAGCGAATCTATCACTTTAATTTATTTTGTTTTGTTATCGTGAATTAGTTGTTTTGCTCGCCAGACTATTTGTTTTGTTTGCAGGCCTTAAGTGGAAGTATTCATTTTTAAAGCGCTTTTTTAGGGTTTTTAGTAAGATGTGATATTACGATTGGGAATATTGGGGGAATGAGATGCAATATGATTTAAATGATCTCTACTATTTTGTGAAAGTTGTCGAATATGGTGGGTTTTCACAAGCGGGTTTGGCTCTGGGTATCCCTAAATCTAAATTGAGCCGACGTATTGCAGACTTAGAAAAAAATCTTAATGTTTCATTGATTTACCGTTCTACTCGCCAGTTTCATGTCACGGAAGTGGGACAAGTTTTTTATCAGCAGTGTAAAAATGTAGTTGATGAAGCTGAAGTTGCTCACGAATTGATTTGTTCCGTTCAGTCACACCCGAAAGGAACGATCAAACTATCGTGTCCAGTTGCACTATTACAAGTATATCTCAATGAACTACTTGTAGATTTTATGATAAAGTACCCTGATATTGATATCCAAATCTTAGCGGTTAACCGCCCTGTTGATGTCATTAGTGAAGGGTTAGATTTAGCTATTCGTGTACGTTCATTGCCCTTAGATGATTCAGGCTTAATGATGAAAGTGTTAGGGTATTCACGGCGTATATTAGTGGCTAGCCCACAATTATTCGTAGAGCAGGGTGAACTTACAGAACCAGAAAAGCTGGTGGATTACCCTATGTTAGCGAATACGGAGCATTCACAAAATTACACGTTAACCCTCAAAAATAGTGACGACCTTAGCTTTACGCAGCATTTTACCCCTAAGTTAGCGACAACAGATATCTTAACGTTATACCGCGCGGCACTAAAAGGTGTCGGGATCGCAAGGCTACCTTATGGTGTGGTAGAAAAAGACATTGAATCAGGGAATTTGATAGAGGTATTACCGCAATGGCAGTTTCCTGAAGATATCATTCATGCAGTATATCCATCACGTAAAGGGTTGTTGCCGTCAATCCAATTACTGTTAAATTATTTAGCAGATAATATTTCGCCGTCAGTGAAATAAATTTCCCCGATAGCGCATTAGGCTATCAGGGAAATATTCGTTATTTATTGTGTTTCAGGAATGCGGCCAAATTTCCCACTGTTGAAATCATTTATGGCTTCATTGATTTCTTGAACAGTATTCATCACAAAGGGGCCGTAGCCAACAACTGGCTCATTAATGGGATCACCACTGAGTAACAGCACTAAGGCATCTTCTGTGGCTTCTAACAGAATATTGCTGTCTGTATCGTCGAGGATCATCAGTTCCCCTTCGTTTAAAGCAGAACGGCCATCAACAAATATTGAACCACGTAGCATGACTAAACCGACATGGCGTCCCGCTTTAGTTGGGATACCCACAGTTTTACCTTTGTTAAGCTGCAAATCCCATACATCCAATGGACTAAAGGTTTGTGCTGCACCCTTATTGCCCAAATAGTCACCGGCAATCACTCGCAATGTACCTGCATCATTGGGTAATGCGACTTTTGGCATGCTTTGGCTTTCTAACAGTTGGTAGCCGGGGGCCGCTGATTTGTCTTTTGCTGGCAAATTGACCCACAGTTGCACCATATCAAGTGTGCCACCTTTTTTCATAAAGGCATCAGACTGATACTCTTGATGCAAAATACCCGATGCTGCAGTCATCCACTGAACATCACCTGGGCCTATCACACCACCTTCACCCGTAGAGTCATGGTGGGCGACTTCGCCATCATACACAATCGTGACTGTTTCAAACCCACGGTGTGGGTGCTCTCCAACGCCTCTGTTTGCTGAATTTGAGCTTGGGAAATCAAAAGGCCCCGCTCTGTCGAGCAAAAGGAATGGGTTGAGGTATTTCCCATGATCGTTATAGCTAAACATTGAACGGACAGGGAAGCCGTCTCCTACCCAATGGCTACGAGGAGATTGATAGATACCAATAATTTTTTTCATGGTTTTGCTCCTAAAATTGTTTTGATGACTGAATAATAAAGGAGCAAATCATTTGGCAGTAGTGGCAAAAATAGGTTTCATTGTTGCAGTGATAGAACAATAAAATAAAGTCTAATTATTCTATTTATAGAACAGTGTTTATCAAAAACTGGACTACTCAGCTTTAAATCGATGAATTAATCTAAATAACACGAAAACGGAGCGGATATCGTTCTATTTTTAAATCAAAAATAGGTTTCATATTTTATCGATTGAGAGGTTTCATCATGAGTAGCCCAGCTAATTTTAATGGTCAACGTCCTGCTATTAACCCAGAAGATGCGGTGATGTTATTAATCGATCACCAGAGTGGTTTATTTCAAACTGTAGGTGATATGCCAATGACGGAATTACGTGCTCGCGCCGCTGTTCTGGCTAAAATGGCTTCACTAGCTAAAATTCCAGTAATAACAACGGCTTCTGTACCTCAAGGTCCAAATGGTCCGTTGATCCCAGAAATTCATCAAAACGCACCACATGCACAATATATTGCACGCCGCGGTGAAATTAATGCATGGGATAACCCAGAGTTTGTGGCGGCCGTGAAAGCAACAGGTAAAAAGCAACTGATTATTGCCGGAACTATTACCAGTGTTTGTATGGCGTTCCCTGCAATTAGTACGGTGATGGATGGCTACCAAGTATTTGTGGTGATTGACGCTTCAGGCACTTACAACAAAATGGCGCAAGAAATTACCTTAGCGCGTGTCGTTCAAGCGGGTGTCGTTCCAATGGATACTGCTGCTGTTGCTTCAGAATTGCAAGGGACTTGGAACCGCGAAGATGCGGCGGAGTGGGCAATGGCTTACACGCAAATTTTCCCTGCCTATCAATTATTAATTGAAAGCTACAGCAAAGCGCAAGATGTTCTGAAAAATAATGAACAATTAGATTCAGAGCGTTAAGGTGAAATAAACAGCATCAATGAATTAATTGGTGAAAATTGATTAGAGTAAAAATGGGGAAAAACCCCATTTTTACTGAGTTAATACAATGATTGTTACTGAGGGCGTTTAACAAAACCAATAGCTTCGTAAACTTTATCTAACGTTTCTTGTGCGCGAGCAGCGGCTTTGGTTGCGCCTTCATCCATAATTTGGTTTAGCAGCGCTTCATCATTACGGAATTCATGATAACGAGTTTGAAGTGTGGTTAACATACCGGAAACGGCTTCTGCCACAGCTCCTTTAAGATGACCGTACATTTGCCCTTCAAATTCGGCTTCAAGTTCAGCAATTTTCTTACCTGTCACACCCGACATGATATCTAATAAGTTAGAAACCCCTGGTTTGTTTTCTAAATCATAACGAATACGAGGTGGCTCTTCGGAGTCAGTCATTGCGCGTTTGATTTTTTTCACGACAGATTTCGGGTCTTCTAATAAGGCGATAACGTTGTTACGGTTATCATCGGACTTAGACATTTTCTTGGTTGGATCTTGCAGAGCCATAACACGGGCACCACCACCAGTCGGAATGAATGGATCGGGTACAGTGAAAATATCACCATAAATGGCATTAAAGCGTTGAGCAATATCACGGCTCAATTCAAGGTGTTGTTTCTGGTCAATACCAACAGGTACTTGATTCGTTTGATAAATCAAAATATCTGCTGCCATTAGTACTGGGTAATCAAAGAGTCCCGCATTGATATTTTCTGCGTGACGGGCAGATTTATCTTTAAACTGAGTCATACGGCTCAACTCACCGAAATAGGTGTAGCAGTTAAGCGCCCAGCTCAGTTGAGCGTGTTGTGGTACGTGTGACTGCACAAAAATGGTGCTTTTTTTCGGGTCAATACCACATGCTAAATAGAGCGCAAGTGTATCGAGGGTTCTTTTACGCAGTTCAACAGGGTCTTGGCGAACGGTGATGGCGTGCTGGTCAACGATACAGTAAATGCAGTCGTAGTCATCTTGCATTTGTACCCACTGACGTAATGCACCCATGTAGTTACCGATGGTTAATTCACCGGAAGGCTGTGCGCCGCTGAATACGATTGGTTTTTGGGGTTGCTTTAATTTTTCAGTGGGAGTGCTCATTTAGTTATGTCCTTGCTTATTTTATTTCAGATAACCCGATTGCAGGTAATAAATCAGAAAAATGTGTTAATACACAGTTCGGTTCACTCAGTGCAATAGATTCACCATAGTTATAACCGTAGGTCAGACCGACACACGGGCATTCAGCGCTTTTCGCTGCAATAATATCATTACGAGAATCGCCGACAAAAAGCAATTCTTCTTTACGTAAACCGAATGTTCCCATCGTTAGGTAGAGGGGAGCAGGATGCGGTTTTAAAGCTTTGACGTCATCGCTACCCAAGACTAGAGAAAAGTAGTGTTCAATACCTAATTTCTTTAATAATGGCGCAATAAATGGGGTCGCTTTATTAGTAACAATCCCCATAGGTAAGCCATGTTTTGTTAATTGCTCTAAAGTGTCTTTTACTTCAGGAAACAGTTGGCTGCCTGTTGTGACGGACGTTGCATAGAATTTATCAAAACTGGCTCGAGCTTTTTTTTGTCGCTCAGGTGTGATTTCGGCACCCGCCCATGAAAGTGCGCGTTCAACTAACACATCAACACCATTGCCTACCCAAATAGAAACGCGTTCTTTACCTGCAGGGGCAAAATTAAATTCTTTGAGCATGTTGTCGATGGCTTCAGCTAAGCCAGCTGCACTGTCTACGAGTGTGCCGTCTAAATCGAAAGCGATCGCTTTGATATTCTCTAATACTACTTCAGTCATTGAGATACCTTTTGTAATTCGTTACGCATCGCGTCGATGACGGTTTTATAGTCCGGTTGGTCGAAAATAGCAGAACCCGCAACGAAGGTATCGGCACCTGCCGCTGCAATCTCTGCGATATTATTCACTTTGACACCGCCGTCGACTTCCAAACGAATATCATAGCCACTTTCATCAATTAATTTACGGACTTGGCGCAATTTATTGAGTGTTTGTGGGATAAACGATTGGCCTCCAAACCCTGGGTTCACAGACATGAGTAGGATCATATCAACTTTATCCATGACGTAATCAAGGTAGCTAAGTGGTGTTGCTGGGTTAAATACTAACCCCGCGGTACAGCCATGTTCGCGAATTAACTGTAGTGAGCGGTCAACATGTTCGCTGGCTTCAGGATGGAAACTAATATGGGTTGCACCGGCCTTAGCAAAATCTGGGATAATGCGGTCAACTGGCTTCACCATTAAATGAACATCGATAGGTGCAGTAATTCCGTAGTCTCGCAGTGCTTTACATATAGGTGCGCCAAACGTTAAGTTGGGTACGTAGTGGTTGTCCATAACGTCAAAATGCACAATATCGGCACCAGCTGCAAGAACATTGGCGGTATCTTCGCCTAAACGTGCAAAGTCAGCAGATAAAATAGATGGGGCAATGAGAAAGTTTTTCATTATTGTCTCCGATTATTAATCGTTATCTGAGAGCCATTCATCGCTAGGTACAAGGCGCTGCGTTTTTTTCTTATCCGTTTTTCTAGGAGAAAGGCTATTAGGTATACCCGGATATAATGCCAGTAACTCATTGACTTTTGTCCGGTTTAATATATTTCTACTAATGGTGCGACGTACTTTTACAATATGCAATTGAGCTTGATAATACCACTCTCTCGTCATCGGGGTATCATGATTTGAGATCAAGACAGGAATTTTACTTTCTGTTGATAACTTTTGAGCCAAAATAGCTAAGTTTTGTTGTTCGAGCGAATTAAATGCATTCGTGTGATACGCCGTGAAGTTAGCTGTATCTGATAAAGGTGCATATGGTGGGTCACAGTAGACAACAGACCCCTCTTTTGCGTTGAGCAAAGTTTCACCATAATGCTGAGTCATAAACGTGGCATTTTGTGATTTTTCAGCAAACCACAGTAATTCTTCTTTAGGAAAATAGGGCTTTTTATAGCGGCCAAAAGGAACGTTAAATTCACCACGAGAATTATAGCGGCATAACCCATTATAGCAGTGGCGATTTAAGTATAAAAAAAGGACACTGCGTTTCTCAGTATCGGTAGATTGGTTAAAGGCTTCACGCATTAAATAATATTGTTCGGAAGTATTATATTCAGGTGTGAAGATTTGCTGGGCTTCTTCAATAAAAGCATCAGCGCGGTCTTTAACCGTATTGTAGAGGTTGATGAGGTCACTGTTGATATCTGCCAGTATGTATGAATCATAACTGGTGTTTAAAAACACTGACCCAGCACCAACAAAAGGCTCAATTAAGCAATCACCTTGTGGAAGGTGTTTTTTGATTTCTTCCACAAGGGGGTATTTACCCCCAGCCCATTTTAAAAAAGCGCGTTTTTTTTTCATGCCGTCTTATTATTACAATCGTTTAGAGTAACTGCATTTATACTCTGTCAGGACAACATAATGCGCCCGGGGAAAAACGTTGTTATTTTTGATCCTGTTTGACTTGTTTCATATTTCTAACCCACGGTTTTTTCGCTTGTACTGCAGCAGGTAAGGTCCCTATTGCATTTTTTGCGTCGGTCACTGAACTATAATTTCCGTGAATAAGAACATACCAAGTTTGCCCATTACGTATGGTTTTATAAACTTTGTAATTGGCCAATTTGTTTTCTTTTGCGAAAGCTTCCAGTGTATCAGAGCGGCTTGCACTGCTGAGTTGCAATGTGTAGCTACCTGCTGGTGCAGACATGATATTGCTACCTTGGCTACTTGCCGTTGATTTTGCTGGCTGTTTAGTTTGCACAGGATGTTTTGGCTCAACGGGTTTTACAGGTGTTTTTTCTGGCGTTACTGGTTTGACTACGGGTTGTTGTTCCACAGGTTTAACGGTTGGTGGCGTTAACGGTGTCGTATTTTGTGGCTGGCTAGTGCCTGGCACAGAAACTTGGCCTTGGTTTAAGGCATCAACTACATCGCCAGGTATTTCGATTCGCTCACCCAGACCATTTGGTTGAGTTTGAGGTTCGCCTTGGGTTGGCGTTGGCGTAATTTGTGAACCAGTGATTTCTTGCGGTTGCCCTGATAGCGTTTGACCTTGTGAATTTGTCAACGATGAGGAACCCGATAAATCGATATTCTGTGAATTATTGGTACCCGTTGTTTGTTGCTTTTCATGCTCTGTAGGGGCTTTCAGCGCTGAGCTGATAGCAATAATGAGCAGCAATAAGACCAGTACACCCACACCAATCATAATATGTTGACGTGAAAGTGCAATTTTAGGTTTTGCAGCAGATGATGATTGGCGTGAGCGCCCTGTCGGTCTATCTGATGTATCAGGCCTAAGATCATTTTGACCTTGAGGCTGGTTATCTGGTTTAAATTCGTCCATTTTCCTCTCCCGAATAAAATTTGCCTATAGTAGAGATAAAATGTCTCTTATCAGTACAACCTCTAACGACCAAGCAGGATATCGCTGCTTATTTAAAGCATATATCCTTTCGTAATACCACGCTAGCCAAAGTGGTATTGATAATACGCTTTTTCAGAGTTTCGTATATAGGCGTAGGCATACCGTATAATTTAACGACTTTAGTGAACATCTACCAGTAACATTTTAAAACGCCAGTAAAAATTCAGCTTTTTCTTCGTTTTATGACATACAGGATGATATTGCCGCAATGACAGTCTGCGTATCAACATCTGAACGCATTTCCGAATGGCCGATAGTGGTAGGCAAAATTAAATGCAGTTTTCCACCCATCACTTTTTTATCTCGCATCATATGTGGGAGATAATCATCGGGCTTCATTTGTGAAGGGCCTTTGACGGGAAGTGATGCACGCTCTAAAAGTGTGACCACCCGCTGAGTTTGTTCAGGAGTAAATTGACCAAGTAATTCTGCTGTTTTTGCTGCCATAACCATGCCAGCCGCGACAGCTTCACCATGCAACCAGACGCCATAGCCCATATGCGCTTCGATAGCATGACCAAAGGTATGGCCTAAGTTCAATAATGCGCGTAACCCACTGGTTTCTTTTTCATCCGCTGCAACCACTTGTGCTTTTAGTTCACAACAACGGCGAATACAGTAAGCCATCGCTTGGTCATCAAGAGAGACGAGGGCATCAATATTCTCTTCTAGCCAGCTAAAAAACTCACTATCGAGGATAATGCCATATTTAATGACTTCTGCTAAGCCGGAGGCAAGTTCTCTTGGTGGGAGAGTTTTTAAGCAGTTGAGATCAACCACAACAGAAGTGGGCTGATAAAATGCGCCGATCATATTTTTCCCTAGTGGGTGATTGACGGCGGTTTTACCACCGACAGAAGAGTCCACTTGAGATAATAAGGTCGTAGGTACTTGAATAAAACGTACTCCACGCTGATAGCTTGCTGCTGCGAAACCTGTTAGGTCACCAATGACGCCCCCACCAAGAGCGATGAGGGTGGTGTCACGGTTATGGTGTTTTTCAAGTAATGCGGTAAATACATCATTCATAATGAATAATGATTTGTATTGTTCACCATCCGGTAGAATGATGGTATCAACTTTTACGCCTGAAGTTTCAAGGGCATTCTTTATCTTATCGAGATAAATAGGGGCAAGAGTTTCATTTGTCACGATCATTGCTCGTTGACCCGCAGTTAATGGCTCAAATGCCCCCGTTTGTTGATATAAGCCGGGTGCAATATTGATTGGATAACTACGTTCGCCTAGAGTGACGGTGACTTTTTCCATCTTGCTTTACCTTGAGTTCATTTTTGAAAATAACACCATGAACAATTAGTTTTTTTCTAATAGTTCAATGATTTGGTTGGCAACAACTTTTGCACTTTGCTCATCAGTATGAATGGTAATATCAGCAATTTCTTCATACATAGGATTACGTTCGTCAGCCAGTTTCTCAAGAACCTCACGTGCGGGTTCGTCAACTTGTAGCAGTGGACGTTTTTTGTCACGTTGTGTACGAGATAATTGTTTCTCAATGGTGGTCTCAAGATAAACAACGACACCGCGAGCGGATAGGCGATTACGGGTCTCTTTGGACTTAACAGAGCCACCACCTGTTGCTAATACAATGCCTTGTTTCTCTGTAAGCTCATTGATGATTTTTTCTTCGCGATCGCGAAAGCCTTCTTCACCTTCAAGGTCGAATACCCAGCCTACATCTGCGCCAGTGCGTTTTTCTATCTCGTGATCAGAGTCGAAAAACTCCATATTAAGCTGTTGAGCCAACTGACGGCCAATAGTACTTTTGCCAGCACCCATTGGTCCAACCAGAAAGATATTGCGTTTCTCTGCCATGTTTTTTGGTATTACTACGATTATTCGTTAATGATTACCCGCCCCGCCAATCAGATTAGCGGCGGGACCTAAACTGAAACCTCATAAGTGATGATGTGAGATCAGATAAGAAAATTATCTCAATACATCAACCTGAATTGCAACTATATAAATATGGCACTAAGCAAGCAAAGTGCCATATTTAAAATTACAGGTTTCGATACTTGAGCCGTCTATGTTGTCTAATGCCTTGTTTATCATGCTTTTTAACAGTTTCTAGCTATTGGTATCAGCAAGTTATTTCTGTTAAGAATAGAGCAACATTAATTGTGGCTGTTTTATAAGCGACTGACAGCTTGTTCTTTAATCTACGGATAGTTAGAACACTCAATGGATAACCTTGTATGCTAAAACGACGCCAGCGTCAAATTTATCCGGTAGGTTTATGCCATAAAAAATATTTTTTTTTGTCATCTTTGACTTATTGTGTATTCAACTATTTGAAGTATATGCGTTATTTTTTCCATGTTAAATATTGATAAGTTTTGGTGTTATAAAAACAATAAGGACACGCTTATCTGTATGCTCTGCCGTATTTGTGAATAATGTACCTAGAAAAGGGATATGAGATAAAAAGGGTAAGCCCATCTCTGTTTTTTCTTGTTTTTGCTGAAAAATTCCCCCAAGGATAAGGGTTTCATTATTTTTGATGGTTACGGTTGTTGCGATTTCTTGTTTATTGATGGCTAAGTGATGATGTTGGCTGCTAGTGAGAGCAGTATCGGGTGAGTTATGACTAATTTTAAGGTTTAATTCAATTTTTTCATCACGCACAATCGAGGGGGTAACATCCATACCCAGAACGGCATCTTTAAATTGTACGTGTGTTTTCTTGTCATTACTGGTGACATAGGGGATCTCTGTACCTTGCTGAATACTTGCGGGTTGTTGATGCGAAGCAACTAAACGAGGACTCGCAATAATAGAAAGCAGATTTTCTTTTTCTAATGCTTTCAGTTTCATTTCAAGTAAACCATCACCAAGACTAAGAACATTGAAGGCAAATTGTCCTGATATTGAAGAGTAACGATTGTAGCGATATAAGTGATTAGCGTTTAGATTTCCACCTGCCATCATTCCCCATTCTAAGCCCAACTCCTGTAATGCAGTTCGGCTGCTACTAATGATATGTGCAGTGATCTGTACTTGTTTATTTGGCTTATCTTGATGTTTTATCCATTCATCAATCAGTGCTAATCGATCTGGATCCTCTTTAATAATGAGGCTGTTTGTCGTGATATCGTGATGGATAGAGGCATTTTTTGATAATAACGAAGTATCTGGATGTTCTAATAGATGACGAACCTCTTGGACATTGGTTGAGATTAATTTAAATATTTTTTGGGTTAATGATGTTTTACTTGGCGTTACCTGCGCTACTGCTGTTTCCGGGGTAGGCTGGTTTTCTGTTACTAAGGGAGGTATCAGTGGTGCAAAGGGATCTCTAACCTCTTCGGCAGAGATTAAAAATGAAGATAAAAAGAAGAGTCCCCCAGCAATCAGCATGAGGATGTTAGTTCGTGAGCTATTCATTGCGGTTTTCATCCTTGATAGCGAGAGTGTCGTTGAACAATGAAAATGAGATGGAGGTGATGATAATTCCTTGTTTTAAATATATTTTTATGTCATGAAAATGCCATCTCTGGGTTTGAGGAAGGGTAAGAAGCTGTTCTATAACGTGATAAATAGGAATGAAGTGACCTTGGAACTCCATAAAATAGGTATTGGTATCTGTTGGTTGCAATTGATTAAGTGTCACAGATGAATGTGAGAGCAAGGTATTTAACTGTGTCAGTAATTCAAGAGGCGCTTCTTTAATATCAACGGATTGCTTTAGTGATTGAGCTTGTTTTTCAAGTTGTTGTAACGAAGGTGAGTGATAGAGAGCTTTCTTTTCTCTTGTAATTGCTTCAATTAAATTCAGGTTCTCAATGGTTAATTCCATGATCTGATTTTGATTTTTTTTCCAGTATAAAAAATACCCCGCAGTGATACAAAGCACAATTAAGAACCAAACAGGTAGGGTTTGTTGCCAAAATGGGCGATACCAAAAAGAATGTATGGACTCATTCATCGAGCACTCCTTGATATTTGGCTGTGAGGTGTAAACGGTTTAATTGATTCACTCGGCTGATTTTTTTCAATTGAATATCACTCAAACCTGGGTGATTTTTAAGCTGTAAGCCAAGCGAATTGATATCTTGAAAATCATAACTGTTAGCTTTGATCTCTATTTTGTTATTCATTAACTGTAGATTTGTTAGCCAACTTTTGGGTGGAGTTAGAGTTGGAAGGTTTTGTAGTAACTTAAGTAAAAATTGGTTATTTACTATGATGCTATCTATCTTTCTTTTTTTGCTCATTAAGCTATTAATCTGTGTTTGTTGAGTCGCGATTTGCAATACTAATTGTTGTATCTGTTCATATTGTAGTTGGTTATTGTGCTTTCTATTTTTTAGGTCTTTCATTTCAATTTGTTGAAAAATAAATAAAAAAACACACGCTATAATCACTGAGCAGCAAACCACAGAACAAAAGAGTAAAAACTCTCGTATCTTCTTTTTTATTTGCTGTTGGCGCCAAGGGAGAAAGTTAACTTGGTATATTTCCATCAATTAAATATCTCCATGACGTAAAGCAAGACCGGCAGCAATCACAAAATCCCCCAGTAACTGTGGTAATTTAATATTATGCTGTTGAAAAGCTTGGCGTAATTCCCAGTGGTGAGCTACCTCATCAGTACGAGAAATCTGTTCATGATCTGTAATGAGGTAAATAGGTGAGGCTTTTTCTTGATCAATAAAGGGCAGCAAGTGGGAAAGTGTCGGTATATCGGTATCTTGTAAATGGTTATAATTAGCTGGTTGGCTAATTGGCCCTGACCAAAGCCATTCACCTTGTCGATAATGAATAACCCAGCATTCATCGGGTAAACCCGCGTTTCTTGCCACATAACGTAAAGCTATGGGGGCGACATCAATAGCAAGCAGATTGAACCCGCTTTCTGTAAATAGATTTTGCCAAAAAGTAATATCTGACTGGCGGGCCCCATTAAAATAAACCTGTTGTTTGATGACGCGATAGTCGATAACCAGCTCTTGGGCGTGCATAGAAAAACGTTTTTCAGCTTGAGATTGTAAATACCACCCTAATTCTGGTTGTGGCAATTTGATTTCACTGGGTAATGAAATTTGTTGTTTTATTGTACGGACAGCGGGTAATGCGAAGGATACGGAACACTTTTTAGGTAATTTCTGACGCCATTGTAATAAAATATTCAGTAAAATTTGATATTGTTCATGGCTAGAATTATCAGTTAGCTCGAATGGTAATTGTTGTTGCCAACATTCACATAAATGCCAGTATTGTCTGCGCCGCTTTGCAGCGACTAGCTGTATTCTATCTCGATAGAGGTCGATCCCAATGTTCCATTTTGATGTATACATAGTTAATTTCCTTATCATTAACAAATAAATTACGATTTCTATTGTGCTGTATAAGCTTTATACTGTGTGTTAGTGATATCTAAACCCTCTTGTTAGCCGAGCATGGGAATTTTCCGGTGAAGTTCGTAAAATATTTTTTTATTCTTGTTTTCTGTTGCATTTTTTTGGGAACCGCCTCGATTTATGGCATGTATAAATATGTGGAAGGTGAGTTACCTGATGTAGCAACAATGAAAGACATTCGTCTGCAAATTCCAATGCAGGTATACAGTGCGGATAACGAATTGATTGCCCAATATGGGGAAAAGCGTCGTATTCCTTTACCTCTGGCAGAAATTCCTCCTTTAATGATCAAAGCGTTTATCGCCACTGAAGATAGCCGTTTTTATGAGCACCATGGGATTGACCCTATTGGTATTTTCCGTGCGGTTACCGTAATGGCGTCTTCTGGCCATGCATCTCAAGGGGCCAGTACAATCACTCAGCAGCTCGCGAGAAATTTTTATTTAAGCCCTGAAAAAACCCTCATGCGTAAAGCTAAAGAGGCATTTTTGGCTATTCGCATTGAGCAGCTTTTTACTAAAGATGAAATTATGGAGTTGTACCTGAATAAAATTTATTTAGGTAACCGTGCTTATGGCGTCGGAGCAGCTGCGTACGTTTATTTTGGTAAGACAGTGGATGAGTTGACGCTTAGTGAAATTGCGATGATTGCAGGTTTACCAAAAGCACCTTCTACATTTAACCCTCTGTACTCTTATGACCGTGCGGTAAGTCGTCGTAATGTGGTTCTTTCTCGCATGTTTGAGGAGAAATACATTACTCAAGACCAGTATGAACAAGCAAAAAATGAAAAAATAGTTGCTTCGTATCATGCGCCGAAAATTGATTTTTCTGCGCCGTATTTAGCCGAAATGGCGCGTCAAACCTTGTTTGATAAATATGGTGAAGATGCGTATACCGATGGGTATAAAGTCTACACTACGGTGATCCGTAAAGATCAGGAAGCTGCAACAACCGCAGTCCGTAATAATTTGATCGACTACGATACTCGCCATGGTTATCGCGGTCCTGCCGAGGTTTTATGGAAACAGAATGAAACGGCTTGGACAGCAGAGCAGATTATCGAAAAATTGAAAAAAATGCCGGTTTATGGGCCTTTAATGCCTGCAGTTGTGACATCTGCAACAGCTTCAGAAGCGCAAGTGATGTTAGCTGATGGTTCGCAAATTCCTATTACAATGACCGGTGTGCGTTGGGCGCGTAAATTTATTTCAGATACTCAACAAGGTGCCGCGCCAAGAGCTGTAAATGCAGTCATGCAAGTGGGTGAACAAATTTGGGTTCGAAAAGTTAAAGATAACTGGTGGTTAGGGCAAGTACCTGATGCGAATGCGGCATTTGTTGCTTTAAATCCAAATGACGGGGCGATTATTGCGCTAGTTGGTGGGTTTGACTTCAATATGAGTGAGTTTAACCGAGTCACCCAATCATTACGCCAAGTTGGTTCGAATATTAAACCTTTCCTATATACAGCGGCAATGGATAAAGGCCTGACATTATCATCATTACTTAATGATGTACCAATTAGCCGTTGGGATGCAGGTGCAGGTTCTGATTGGCGTCCTAAGAATTCACCTCCTCGCTATGATGGGCCTATTCGTTTACGTCAAGGTTTAGGCCAATCAAAAAACGTTGTGATGGTTCGTGCGATGAGAGCCATGGGGGTGGATTATGCGGCTGATTATCTGACTCGCTTTGGTTTTCCAGCGGAAAATATTAACCGCACTGAGGCGTTAGCGCTAGGTGCGCCATCATTCACACCAATGCAAATGGTTCGTGGATATGCTGTCATGTCCAATGGTGGGTATTTGATTGACCCATACTACATTTCGAAGATCGAAAATCATAATGATGAGGTTATTTTCGAAGCCAACCCTAAAATAGCATGCCCTGATTGCACGAATATTCCGGTAATTTATGGTGATACGGAACGCACTATTGTGAGCAAAGGTATTGATGATGAGTCTACCGAAGAAGTGACACAATCAGGCGATAATACCGTCATAAAAGAGCCAACAATGGAATTAACGACGGCAGCTAACTTAGACGGGAACTCTGGTGACCAATATGCACCTCATGTAATTAATACCCCACTTGCATTCTTAATTAGGGATGCGATGATGACCAATATTTATGGCGAGCCTGGTTGGTCAGGTACAGGTTGGCGTGCAGCGAGAGACTTAGGTGGTCGCCGTGATATTGGTGGGAAAACAGGGACAACTAACAGCTCTAAGGATGCTTGGTTCTCTGGCTATGGCCCAGATGTTGTTGCTTCTGCATGGATTGGTTTCGATGATAATAGGCGAACATTAGGTCGTGGTGAAGCCGGGGCTAAAAGTGCACAACCCATGTGGAACGACTTTATGAAGTCTATTTTGGCAGGGGTACCAGTGAAAACAATGAAACCGCCTAAAGGTGTTATTTCGGTCTCCATTGATAGCAGAACAGGTAAATTAGGTTCCTCCCGTCGTGAGTATTTTATTGAAGGAACTGAACCGAAAGAACATGCGGTACAAGAGGTAGGTACGACAATTTCTACGGAAGGCGGGGCCAGCCAAGAGCTATTTTAAAATTATTGTTGGTTAAATACCTATAATTAGCACCCCATTGTTGGTTTAAAACATGGGGTGTTTTCTATAGAGACGTTTAATATATCAGTAGGTTATATACCTATATTAATGATTAGTTATAGAAATAACATACAGCAGATGTAATGTTAAGTGTTATTACCTAACACTTTTTAGGTAACGTTCTAGATAGAAAAGTGCGCTAATATTCCGAGCTTCGTTGAAATCAGGGTGTTCCAGTAATTCCATCATTCGAGATATTGGCCATAGCTCTTGTTGTAGAGGTTCAGGCTCATCTCCTTTGAGTTTTTCCCTGTATAAGTCTTGAGCGATAAGAATATTCATTTTACTTGAAAAGTATGATGGCGACATCGTCAGTTTGGCGAGCTGAACCATGTGATTAGCGCCATAGCCAATTTCTTCTTTGAGTTCACGCTGGGCTGCTTCAATGGCAATTTCACCGGGGTCGATAGCACCTTTGGGAAAGCCTAATTCATAGCTTTCAATCCCGACAGCGTATTCGCGAATGAGGATGAGGTTATCACCCATGATAGGAACAATAAGAACCGCTTCGCGTTTTGCGGGCCGCATTCTTTCATAGACTCGTTTTTCACCATTACTAAATTCGAGGTCAACTGATTGAATGCTGAATAATTTTGATTGAGCAACATCTTGAATATTCAAGATTTTAGGTTTTTTTAACTCTGTCATAACGATTTCCGAACAGGATGAGTGAAATCTATTGCTAAAAGCATATTTCATTGATTTACGAGACGCGTTTTACCTAGCACTGCCCGTATTTCGAAATCATCATACAACTATGACCTATATCAAAATAAAATGATAGATATTATCGAGTAGATAAAATGCTGTTAGTATAATTGACTCAAACAAATAATACGGGTAAACAAATAAAACATTTTTTACAACGTGTTGTAATTTAAAATAAAAACTACAAATAGAATAGGAATCGGCTTATTTTTAGGAAGTGTGAGGGCTGATATGCTTTTCTTATTCATTTTTCATTGGGGAAACAATGCTGAACCATGTCATTATAACGGCTATAATTGTTATTAGCCTGACTATAATGGCTTCCTTCCTATATTTTAGGCGGGGGCGGCATTCTGGCGTCTATCAAATACCTTCTGTAGCGTCACCATCATTTAGGAAAATGATTGATTCAGATTACCAAACCATCTCCCAGTATTTAAATTATTGCGCTGCTATATCAACAAATACATCTCAGCATCCATGGCAAATCAAAAAAAACTCAATCATAGCGACAGTTTGCCATTCATTGACACGTTTTAACTTACGCCAAGAGCAAGGAAATAGTTGGCGCTATTTTATTGATACAATTGAGGTTCAGCTCCCTTCACAGCTTGAGCCTTTTTTGCAACGCCAAAATGTTATGGAAATAGTGGAAACAGACCACTTGCCGTTAATTATTTCAATGAATAGCCATTCTCTGAAAGATTTCAGTAGTGAATGGCAAACGGGTATGCCTATCGATTCAACATGGCCTGATGCGGCAATTCAAGAACGTGGCCAGCATAGTATTGAGCGATTGAAAGTTCGTAAAGAGACGAATGAAGAACATCGGTTACACCATTCTACAGGTTGGCTTGGTGCTGCGATTATCTGCCTGAGTTTTTTATTTGGTTATTTAACCCTTGTTTCGATTCCTTTATTACAGGAATCAGGATTAGTGATCACAACGATTACGTTTATTATTGGGTTACTTATTCTCTTTCGCTCTAGGATGTTCCCCCGACAATATCAAGATATTCAATGTATTCATGGCCAACCAAAGCGCTGGGAACTCTATGGCGAACTGGATAAAAAATATTCCACCAATACGTCTATTGCTGGTATTGACTTGCACTACCCTAATCATTGGACGAATTATTTAAAATACGAAGAAAACCAAGCTGTTAATATTGATTTTTATACGACGGGTGAGGTGGTCAGGCACGGTAAGTATCTTTCTTTGCATGAAGAAGAGCGCTATTACCCGTACAAACGGTTCAAAAAGAATGTATTGATGTTAGTTGGGGCTTTATTAACGATGGCCCTGATATTTGCATATCAACCGATAGATTTGCCAATAAAACTGGGTTTTGCGTGGCTAGGTGGAACAGAGAAAATCAAGGCTGAGAGTCCTAATGAGCTCGCTTCCCGTCAGCTCAAAGTTGGGGATACATTAGTTGCCCAAGGAAAAGGGATGTGTTACCGCTCACCGAATTTGAATAAAGAAAACCAAGCTCAATTTGTGCCGTTTGATTGCTCTGGTATTTATTGGAATGATGTTAGTTTACAGACTGAACCTCAATCAGAGGTTGTTGAACACTCAATATCATTGCTTGATACCGTCAAAAGCCAATTGCATCCAGATAAAAACTCGACAGGAGTTAACCCAAGATTACAGCGGGATATTATGAAATCAGGGATGAATATTATCTTTGATTTTTCGGCTATCATCATGGGGACAGAACAACTGTGCCATAATTCTGATAACTGCCTAAAATTAAAAAATGCACTGACTAACCTAGGGAGTACAGATGATTGGCCTTCTTTAGTAAAGAAAGCGTCTACGGGAAAACTAAAAGGGGCTCATGTTTTATTGCGTGCTGGTAGCGCTGAGGCCTTGGAAAACATCGTGGAAGACACCATATATGATTTTATCAGGACAGAAATAGATAGAGAAGTGCGCAAAATTAATAGTCCGCCTCCTGGTGGTGTTTTATTAATTAGTGATGAAAACAAGCCTTTAGTTGATTCGATACAGGGAGCTTCTTTTAATGAGCTATCGCCATTACAGCGTTGGCAAGAGTTGCAAAGGTTATCAAATCTTCTGATCAATACACCGTTCAATATTGAAGGTGTCATTACGGATTTATCAGTAGATGCCAATGGGACATTGCAAATTGTGTTGCATGAAGAACCCAATGAAAAAGTGGTATCTCAGTATATATGTAGTGCGCTTTTTATCCTATTTTTGTTGGTGTGTGCGTTGTTAAATGGTTCGTTGATTGTGCTACGTGTTTTGAATAATAAGAAGCGTTTGCGTAATATCACAGAATATTATGATAAATGCTTTGAGGCTAATCCCCCTTCCTATCGTCGATAGCATCATCCCGGAAGTAGAGGGAGCCTCTTCTTTAGTTTGATTCAGACTTATGTTGAGGAGGCCCCATGAATCAATCCATTATAGAACCTGTTCGCCTTGATAAGTGGCTGTGGGCTGCGCGATTTTATAAAACGCGTGCGGTCGCCCGTGAAATGATTGAAGGCGGTAAAGTCCATTACAATGGGCAAAGAACTAAGCCAGGGAAAATTGTTGAGCTGCATGGAATCGTTAAGCTTCGGCAAGGTAATGATGAACGAACGGTTGAAATCATGCAAATCAGTAGCCAGCGCAAAGGTGCACCGGAAGCTCAGTTGCTGTACTGTGAAACGATAGAAAGTATTAATCAACGCGAGAAAATGGCACAAGCGCGTAAGATGAATGCACTGACGATGCCACATCCAGAGCGACGCCCGGATAAGAAAGAACGGCGTACCCTGTTAAAGTTTAAACAAACAAATTCTCATGAGTCGTCTTAATGACGGCCTGAGCAACAGCCCGAGCAATAGAGAGATATTATGGCAAACCAAGACTTACTCCACCGTTTTTTATTTGAACAACATTCTGTTCGTGGAGAAATGATCAGTGTTGATGAAACCTTTGAACATATTTTAGAAAACCATGACTACCCAACAGCGGTAAAAGGGTTGTTGGGTGAGTTACTTGTTGCTACCAGTTTATTGACGGCAACGTTGAAGTTCGATGGTGATATTACTGTGCAAATTCAAGGTGATGGGCCTGTTAATTTGGCGGTTATCAACGGTAATAATTTACAACAGATGCGTGGTGTTGCACGTGTAGATGGCCCAGTTGTGGCGGGTAGCACTCTCAAGCAAATGATTGGTAACGGTTTTATGGTTATTACCATCACACCGAACCAAGGTGAACGTTATCAAGGGATTGTGGCGATCGAAGGGGATTCTATCGAAGAAAGCATTGATGCCTATTTCCGCCAATCAGAGCAATTACCAACCCGTTTATTTATCCGTGTGGGTGAAGTAGATGGGAAACCAAGTGCAGGTGGTATGTTATTGCAAGTTTTGCCAGCAGCAAATGAAACAAGCCATGACTTTTTTGACCACTTAGTGCAACTGACTGCCACGATTAAAGGCCAAGAGCTGAGCACATTGGATGTGAAAGAGGTTTTACATCGTCTTTATCATGAAGAAGATGTCACTTTATATGACCCTCAATCTGTCGAGTTTCGTTGTACTTGTTCAAGGGAGCGTTGCGAAAGTACGTTAGCCACCTTACCTAAGGAAGATGTTATCGATATTTTGCACAAAGATGGGAAAATTGATATGGAATGTGAATTTTGTGGCTCACATTATGTATTTATTGAATCCGATCTTCAGGGGTTAAATAATGAGCTAAATCAGCAACTTCACTGATACGATTTAGCAACCTAATTATGTGACAAGGGTGCAATTCTGCACCTTTTTCTTATAATTTTAAAGCATTATTACGTGCTCTAAGTCTCATTATGAATTAAAAAAAATCATACATTTTCAATTCTTTGATAGCAATCGCTGTTAATTAGTCGTAAAGAATTATGATCATCCGCAGATTAGTTATGTTTACCAGGAGCAATATAATGAGCGCTAAAAGCATTACCCTGAAGGAACTTGAAAAGTACGGTATTCATGATGTAACTGAAGTGGTTTATAACCCAAGTTACGAGCTATTATTCACGGAAGAAACTAAGCCTGGACTTGAAGGTTATGAGCGTGGAACAGTAACCACTTTAGGAGCTGTTGCGGTTGATACAGGTATCTTTACTGGTCGTTCACCAAAAGATAAATATATTGTACGTGATGACGTGACTCGCGATACAGTTTGGTGGGCAGACCAAGGTAAAGGTAAAAATGACAACAAACCTATGTCACAAGAAGTTTGGGCGGATCTCAAACATTTAGTGACTGAACAACTGTCAGGTAAACGTTTGTTTATCATTGATGCATTTTGTGGTGCGAACGCTGACACTCGTCTAAAAGTACGTTTTATCACCGAAGTTGCATGGCAGGCGCATTTCGTTAAAAACATGTTCATTCGCCCATCTGATGAAGAATTAGTGGGTTTCGAACCTGATTTCATCGTCATGAATGGCGCAAAATGTACTAACCCGAATTGGAAAGCACAAGGTTTGAATTCAGAAAACTTTGTTGCGTTCAACTTAACCGAACGCATGCAACTGATCGGTGGCTCTTGGTATGGCGGCGAAATGAAGAAAGGTATGTTCTCTATGATGAACTACCTGCTGCCATTAAAAGGCATTGCATCTATGCACTGTTCTGCTAACGTCGGCGAAAAAGGTGATGTAGCCATTTTCTTTGGTTTATCTGGAACAGGTAAAACCACACTCTCTACCGATCCAAAACGTAAGTTAATTGGTGACGATGAACACGGTTGGGATGATGACGGCGTATTCAACTTTGAAGGTGGTTGCTACGCAAAAACTATCAACTTATCTAAAGAAGCTGAGCCAGACATCTATGGCGCAATCAAACGTGATGCGTTATTGGAAAACGTGATGGTGTTGGCAGATGGTTCAGTTGATTTCAATGATGGTTCAAAAACAGAAAACACCCGTGTTTCTTACCCAATCTACCACATTGAAAATATTGTAAAACCTGTTTCTAAAGCGGGCCATGCAACAAAAGTTATCTTCTTAACCGCAGATGCATTTGGTGTGTTACCTCCTGTTTCTCGTTTAACGCCTGAGCAAACGCAGTACCACTTCCTATCAGGTTTTACCGCGAAATTAGCAGGTACAGAGCGTGGTGTCACGGAACCAACTCCAACCTTCTCCGCTTGCTTTGGTGCGGCATTCTTATCACTGCATCCAACACAATACGCTGAAGTATTAGTTAAACGTATGGAAGCAGCGGGCGCGAAAGCTTACTTAGTGAATACAGGCTGGAACGGTACAGGTAAACGTATTTCCATCAAAGATACACGTGCCATCATTGACGCTATTTTAAGTGGTGACATCGAAAAAGCAGACATGATTAAACTGCCAGTGTTCGATTTAGAAATCCCAACAGCATTACCGGGTGTGGATACCAATATCCTTGACCCACGTAATACTTATGCAGACAAAGCACAGTGGGATGAAAAAGCGCAAGACTTAGCGGAACGTTTCGTGAACAACTTTGATAAGTACACGGACACCCCAGCAGGCGCTGCACTGGTGAAAGCAGGGCCAAAACTGTAATTGGTTTTGTGAATCAATAAATAATAAAGGCTCTACCAAAGTAGAGCCTTTATTGTTGTGAAAATGATTATTCTGCGGATGGTAAATCAAACAATAGAATTTCGCTATCTTCACTCGCTTTGATGGAGAGTTCAGTTTCCTGCCAAATGGCTAAACCATCGCTGGTGGTTGCTTTTTGGCCATTCACTTCAACACTCCCTTTAACGACCTGAATCCACACGACACGTTTATCAGCGATCGCATGGGTGTGTGTTTCATTAGCAGGTAATGCCCAGCGCCACAGTTCCATATCTTGATAAATTTTTAATGAGCCATCACGTGCATCCGGTGATAGCACCAATTGCTTGCCGTCTTTGGAGTCGAATCGTTTTTGCTCATAACGTGGCTCAATGCCTGTTCTTTCAGGAATGATCCAAATTTGGTACAGATGTAGCTCTTCTTCATTACTTGGGTTGTACTCAGAGTGACGAATACCCGTACCCGCACTCATTATTTGAAATTCACCCGCAGGGATTTGCTCCATATTGCCCATGCTGTCTTTATGTTCCACAGTACCATTGAGCACGTAGGTTAATATTTCCATATCTTTATGGGGATGTGTTCCAAACCCTTGGCCAGCAGCAATAAAGTCTTCGTTAATCACTCTCAGCGCAGAAAAGCCCATAAATTGCTCATCATAGTAGCTAGAGAATGAAAAAGTATGCCAACTGTCGAGCCACCCATGATTTGCATGACCACGTTCGTTCGCTTTGCGTAAATAGATCATCGTGTTCTCTCCTGTACGGGTTTCAACCTTGGTTGAACTCGCTCTAAATGTATTGATGACAGTTTAACCAATTTATACACAGAGAAAAGTAGCTCCCATTAACCATAGGATCCAAAAAATTTGAATAAGATATAAGGTGATTGCAGAGAATGTGGTGTGAATAAAAAAATAGCCAGCGCAAGGCTGGCTAAAGTAAACACTGGAAGCAATGTGAGCAATGTCGTACTCCCTGCAAAGGGTGACTAAGTAACCCTGTTGAGGAAGTGATGATAATGATAATAATTATCACTATCGTTTGTAAAGCATTATTTTTAACCAAAATAATATATCTTATAATTAAAACTGCAATTATATGATTTATATGAAATTAAATATTAACCATTATTTTTCAATGGATTAAGATTATTTGGCCATAAATAAAGGCCGATAACTTTAACGGAGCAATCCTGTTAAGAGTCTGGTTAAGGCCGAGTGTTTTTTAGTCGTTTTTTGCAAAAGGGAGAGGTAAGCTTTCCGCGCATGCAGCCGCGGAGCTCCATGCCCATTGGAAATTGTAACCTCCGAGCCAGCCGGTCACATCCATCACTTCACCAATAAAATACAGGTCTGGTACTTTAAGTGATTGCATGGTTTTAGATGATATTTCGTGAGTATCAACGCCACCCAATGTCACTTCGGCGGTACGGTAACCTTCCGTTCCATTAGGTTGCACCTGCCATTGGTGTAAGGTGGTGTGTAACGCTTCAATTTGAGGATGATTAAGCTGTTTTAGAGCAAACTCAGGGATTTGTCCTTGGGCTTGTAATACCTCAATTAGCCGTTTTGGTAATAATTTAGCTAAGGTATTTTTCAATGATTGATTTGGGTGCTGTTGTCTCTCTGAAACGATAAAATCATTGACGGAGATATCTGGAAGTAAGTTAATACTCACGTACTCGCCAGGGTTCCAGTAGCTGGATATTTGTAAAATAGCTGGACCAGAAAGTCCCCGATGGGTGAATAAAATATTTTCTTTAAATACGGTGCCGCTTGCCGCTGTTACCGTTGCAGGGACAGAAATACCTGAAAGTACCTGTAAGGTTTCTAAAAGGGGTTTATGTAAGGTGAATGGCACCAGTGCTGCTCGTGTTGGAATAATAGTATGCCCAAACTGTTCCGCAAGACGATAGCCAAAAGGGGTCGCACCTAAACCTGGCATAGATAGGCCGCCTGTTGCAACGACAAGTGAGTGGGTACTTACTTGAGAGCCGTTGATCGTGACTAAAAAACCATTATCTGCTTTGTCAACGGCAGTCACCTCACTGCGTAACTTGATAGTGATATTAGGTAGATTACACTCACTTTGCAGCATATCGACGATATCTTGTGCACTATTATCACAAAAAAGCTGCCCTAAGGTTTTTTCATGATAGGGAATATTATATTTGGCCACTAAGGCAATAAAATCCCACTGTGTATAGCGAGCAAGTGCTGACTTACAAAAGTGTGGGTTTGTTGAAATGTAATTGCTGTGTTCTGCATACATATTAGTGAAATTGCAGCGCCCGCCACCGGACATCAATATTTTTCTGCCTAATTTTTTCCCGTTATCAACCACTAGCGTCTTCAAACCGCGTTTGCCAGAGTGTGAGGCACAGAATAAACCCGCTGCACCAGCACCTAAAATAATAACGTCGAAATTTTTCACAATAAGTGTCTCTATATATGTTTGATTTTAAGCGTAATTACATTGATAACCGGGATATTTTACGTCATCTCACCGGGATTGTAATGTAAAGCTTTGAGGAAGAACTGATGAAAACTATACAGGACGTATTATAATTAGAAAAATTCGTCTAAAAAAAGCAAACAACGATTATTTTCTGGAAATATCGTTAAAAAGTTTCAAAAATTCAGAATAAGTTTGATTGCTTTAATGTATTGAAAAATATGGGGTAATTGCTATGAGGTGCTTTTTTGATGGGTAGTTAAATCAAAAAAAGGTTAGATTTTGCTTCCACCGCCAGCGTTTGTCACTGATAATGCGCCGCGTTCATGTCCAACATATAATGGCTTAACGTCTATGCTACATCTTTTTACAGGTTTAGAATTTCATACAGGTCTATTATTAGTTCTGGCACTGTTATTTGTGCTGATCTATGAGGCTATAAATGGCTTCCATGACACCGCTAACGCGGTAGCAACGGTTATTTATACCAGAGCAATGCGGGCTCAGTTCGCAGTTGTCATGGCAGGGGTTTTTAACTTTTTTGGTGTCTTGCTGGGAGGGTTGAGCGTTGCATATGCCATTGTCCATCTCTTACCAACAGACCTCTTGCTTAATGTGAGCTCAGCTCACGGCCTTGCAATGGTTTTTTCATTGCTCTTGGCTGCAATTATTTGGAACCTTGGAACTTGGTACTTCGGTATCCCTGCTTCCAGTTCACACACACTGATCGGGGCAATAATCGGGGTGGGTTTAACCAACGCGATTGTGACTGATTCGTCTGTTGTTGATGCCTTGAATATACCGAAAATGATCAGTATTTTCATGTCATTAATTTTGTCTCCCGCTATCGGTTTTGTGATTGCTGGTTTGATGATTTTCTTTTTGCGCCGTTATTGGAGTGGCACAAAGAAACGTCGTCGTATTCACTTAACACCAGCGGAACGTGAGAAAAAAGATGGTAAGCGTAAGCCACCATTCTGGACCCGTACTGCATTGATTTTGTCAGCAGTTGGGGTGAGTTTCTCCCATGGTGCGAACGATGGCCAGAAAGGCATCGGTCTTATCATGCTGGTGTTAATTGGTGTTGCTCCAGCAGGTTTCGTTATGAATATGAATTCTAACGGTTATGACATCGCAAAAACACATGATGCGGTTGTCCACCTGCAACAATACTATGAAACACATAAACCAGCGTTAAACCATGCAATAGAAAATGCCCCGGCCGTTGCAGAAAGTAGTGATGAGCCTGGCGGTGAATTCCATTGTGATAGCACGCGTACTAGCGCTATTTTAAATCAAGCGCAAAAGATGCTTGATGGCATTCAAAGCTATGAAGAGCTGACGCCAGACCAACGTAACCACGCACGCCGTTTGCTGATGTGTATCTCTGATACTGCGAATGCGGTTGCGAAATTGCCAGAAACCAGTTCGAAAGATGCCAGCTTACTGAAAAAACTCAGTAATGATTTGCTGTATACCGTTGAATATGCGCCACTGTGGATCATTATTGCGGTTGCTTTAGCATTATCATTAGGCACCATGTTTGGTTGGCAGCGTGTTGCTGTGACCATTGGTGAGAAAATTGGTAAGAAAGGCATGACTTATGCGCAAGGTGTATCTGCCCAGGTGACTGCAGCAGTTTCTATCGGCGTGGCAAGTTATACTGGTATGCCAGTTTCAACAACGCAGGTTTTATCTTCTGCGGTTGCGGGGACGATGGTTGTCGATGGTGGTGGTGTACAAACAAAAACCATTAAAAGCATTGCATTAGCATGGTTATTGACTTTACCGGTGTCCATTGTGTTATCGGGCGGTTTGTACTGGCTATCGCTGTTGTTTATCTAGTCGCACTAATTTTGGCTTCATACATGAGTATGGAGCCTTTAACAGTTACATGAACACAGTAATCTACATATATAAAATAGTGATGATCGGAAGGTCATCACTATTTTCTCGCTAGCAAGTTACTAATCACAATTAACCTGTTATCAATAAATAGGCTAAACTCACGACAACAAGAATACTGAGTCTGCTTATCATCATGAATTGCTTACGGATCCGCTCACAACGCAAAATAACTTCTGGGTCGTAATGTTCCAGATATTGTTTATTATTTATGTATCGAACTAACCGCAGTTGTTTGTTCAGTTGGCCGTGTGTAGTAAAAAAACCATTACCATCAACGGATTGATAAAGCAGGGGATCTGAATCCCTTAGAATAGACAATAAAACACGAACGGAAGAAAAGTACCGCATCATATTTAAGATGCACAAAATGCATAATGCCCAAAATAATGCAATCATACTGAACATAATCCTCTCCTTAGAACCTAGCTCAAGCTCACAGCAATTGTCGCAAAGGAAATACAGCAGAAAAATTGTACTTATACTCAGTTATTTTATTGTAGGATAAATTACTGTTTAAAAAAAGTGCAGTTAGCGCAAATTTGTGATGACCTCTTGTTTCTATTGAAGAAAATAAATCTGAGTTACTGAACTTTATTATCACAGTCTGCTGTGCAACTTTGTTGCATTTCTAAACTAAAGAGTCGCCATAACTCGAATTTTTTAGGGCAATATATTAATATTGAATGAATGATGTTATTGTTTTATAAAATGTTATATGAAGTGATGATTTTAAGGTTAATCTGCTTAGATGTGATCAAAGCAACACTTAATAATCACAATTAGCAGGTATAGTATTCATAAAGATGTGGTGAAGGCATAACCACCAGATAATCAGCATTCGGAAGGAGCTTACTTATGGCTTACAAACATATTCTCGTTGCGGTAGATTTATCACCTGAAAGTAAAGTATTACTGGATAAGGCTGTCTCTATGGCAAAACCTTACGGGGCCAAAGTATCTATGATCCATGTTGATGTTAACTATTCAGACCTCTATACCGGTCTTATTGATGTCAATCTTGGTGACATGCAGCAACGTATTACTGATGAAACACGTAATGCTCTGAAGGATTTGTCTGCGGGCGCAGGTTATGAAATCCAAGAAACACTCAGTGGTAGTGGCGACCTAGGCCAAGTACTTGTGGACGCGATTAAGAAATACAATATGGATTTAGTGGTCTGTGGGCATCACCAAGATTTCTGGAGCAAGCTGATGTCATCTGCTCGCCAGTTAATCAATACTGTTCATGTGGATATGTTGATTGTGCCACTAAATGATGATGAAGAATAATCCATATCACTCAATTTGAAATATTATTCACTGAAAACGCTTGCTTATGCAGGCGTTTTTTTTGTTTCAAAATATGTATTTTGAGGGAGTTATTGGCAGGTCAAGCAATTTATTTTGCTATAGAGTGAAAAAAAACCTTGAATTTAGAATACAAACTAATGATATATTCAATAGGCAAACACAAATCAACCTCACATTTCCTAAAAATAATGATAAGAAAGAGTGAGGCACATCACAACAACTACATGTTAAAAAGGAAGACATAGATGACACAATCACTATCTTCGTTCTTGGAGTCTGTCCAAAAAAGAGACCCTTCTCAACCTGAATTTCTACAAGCCGTGCGTGAAGTATTCACTTCCCTTTGGCCGTTCTTAGAGCAAAATGCTAAGTATCGTGACCAAGCATTACTTGAACGTTTTGTTGAACCTGAGCGTGTAATTCAATTTCGAGTATGTTGGGTAGACGACCAAGGTAAAGTTCAAGTTAACCGTGCATGGCGTGTGCAATTTAGCTCTGCAATCGGCCCATTCAAAGGTGGTATGCGTTTTCACCCATCTGTGAATTTATCTATCCTGAAATTCTTAGGCTTCGAACAAACACTGAAAAATGCTTTGACCACATTGCCAATGGGTGGTGGTAAAGGTGGCTCTGACTTTGATCCTAAAGGTAAAAGTCATGGTGAAGTGATGCGTTTCTGCCAAGCATTGATGACAGAACTCTATCGCCATATTGGTTCAAATACTGACGTCCCAGCAGGAGATATTGGTGTTGGTGGCCGTGAAGTGGGCTTTATGACAGGTATGATGAAAAAGCTGTCTAATGACACTTCTTGTGTATTTACCGGTAAAGGCTTGTCTTTTGGTGGTAGTTTAATTCGCCCTGAAGCAACCGGTTACGGTTTGGTTTACTTCACAAATGCGATGCTAAAACGTCATGGCCTAGGTTTCGAAGGGATGCGTGTCGCGGTTTCTGGTTCTGGTAACGTTGCGCAGTACACCATTGAAAAATGCATGGAGCTAGGTGCCAAAGTGGTTACAGCTTCCGATTCAAGCGGTACTGTAGTTGATGAAGACGGCTTTACAACAGAAAAACTCGCACGTTTGGAAGAAATCAAAAACAACTATGGTCGTATTGAAGAATATGCAAAAGAGTTTGGCTTAACTTACTTAGCGGGCCAGCAACCATGGAATGTTCCTGTCGATATCGCTCTGCCATGTGCAACACAAAATGAGCTGGATGTTGATGCAGCAAAAGTGTTAATCAAAAATGGCGTTAAAGCGGTCGCTGAAGGGGCTAATATGCCAACGACTATTCCTGCAACTGAGCTGTTCCTTGAAGCAGGAGTGCTGTTTGCGCCAGGTAAAGCGGCTAACGCAGGTGGTGTGGCAACCTCAGGTCTTGAGATGGCTCAAAATGCGGCTCGTCTAGGTTGGAAAGCAGAGAAAGTTGACGCCCGTCTGCATCACATCATGTTGGATATCCACCAGCACTGTGTGGAGTTCGGTGGTGAAGAGAAACAAACTAACTATGTTCAAGGCGCTAACATCGCGGGCTTCGTAAAAGTCGCAGATGCAATGCTTGGGCAGGGTGTGTTGTAATCTTCTGACCTCAAACGTACGCGAAAGGGCGGCTGTATCATACTGATAAATTCACCTGTACATACGCCCTTCGCCGTTACGTTTATTCGCTATTTTTAATGCATGGATAGATATCAAACCGATGGTTTTTAGTGGTAACTGCTGATGGCGCTTTTTGTCCCGCAAGGGGCTCAGCGTAGTCAGGGCGCTTAACAACCACTCTACGTTTAGCCAAAGCAATCGCAGGGGCTAATAATGAATCTGCATCATCATCTGCTCCCACCAATGACTGAAATACTCGCATTTCTTTCTTCACTAAAGCACTTTTTTGCCGATGAGGGTACATCGGATCAAGATAGATAACATCAGGGGCATGGGTTATCTCACTCAGTGCTGTAATACTGGATGCATGAATCAATGACATTCGCTCTTGTAACCATGGGCCAATTTCTGCATCTTGGTAGCCTCGTTGTAAACCATCATCCAATAGAGCAGCAACTACAGGGTGGCGCTCCAACATACGGACATGGCAACCGAGAGCGGCTAGAACAAAGGCATCACGCCCTAGGCCAGCAGTGGCATCAATGACATCGGGAAGATAATCTTTTTTGATCCCGACGGCTTTGGCAACAGCTTCACCGCGACCTCCACCAAATTTGCGACGATGAGCCATCGCCCCAGAGACGAAATCAACAAAAATCCCACCTAATTTAGGCTCATCTAGTTTGCGCAGTTGTAAGTTTTCAGGCGTAAGTACAACCGCCATAATGGCATCAGGGGTATGAGAAAGTTGCCATTTTTCAGAAAGTTGAGAAAGAGTGCCGGGATCGGCACCCTCTTCGCAGATCAATTGGATCTCAATACGATTAGCCATGAATACCATAGCTCTTCAACATGGCATCTAATTCTGGTTTGCGACCACGGAAGCGTTCAAACAGCGCCATTGGCTCTTCTGAGCCACCACGACTTAAGATATTGTCGAGGAAAGACTGACCTGTTTGACGGTTAAAGATGCCTTCTTCACTGAAACGTGAGTATGCATCTGCCGCAAGCACATCTGCCCATAAGTAGCTGTAATAGCCAGCTGCATAGCCACCTGCGAAAATATGGCTAAAAGCATGTGGAAAGCGCGACCATTTTGGTGAAGGAACCACAGCGACTTTATCTTTAATCGCATATAGCGTTGGCATGACTTGCGCACCTTTGGCTGGGTCATACTCAGCATGTAAGGTGAAATCAAACAGGCCAAACTCTAACTGGCGCAGAACAAACATGGCTGATTGGTAGTTCTTTGCTGCTAACATGCTATTAAGCATTTCTGTTGGTAATGGTTCGCCTGTCTCATAATGGCCGGAAATAAATTCGAGGGCTTCAGGCTCCCAGCACCAGTTTTCCATAAACTGACTTGGTAACTCGACAGCATCCCATGGTACACCGTTAATCCCTGCGACATCTGCAACATCAATTTGCGTTAACATATGATGTAAGCCGTGACCAAATTCGTGGAATAAGGTAGTGACTTCATTATGAGTAAACAGTGCGGGTTTATCGCCAAGTGGTTTATTGAAGTTACAGGTTAAATAGGCTACAGGATTTTGTAATGAGCCGTCTTTATGCACCATACGGCCAACACAATCGTCCATCCAAGCTCCACCGCGTTTATGTTCGCGAGCATAGAGGTCTAGGTAGAAGCTGCCGCGTAAGGTATTGGTTTCATCATAGAGTTCAAAGAAACGCACATCTTTATGCCATGTTTCTACATCATTGCGTTCTTTGGCAGTTAAACCATAAATGCGATGAACAACTTCGAACAAGCCATTCAGGACGCGTTGTTCAGGGAAATATGGGCGCAATTGTTCATCATTTAATGAGAATTTATGCTGTTTTTGTTTTTCGCTGTAATAGGCTAAATCCCAAGATTCAAGCGTATCGACACCATAATGTTCTTTAGCAAAAGCCGTCAGTTCAGCCAGTTCATTTTCCCCTTGCTGATGAGCACGGTCAGCTAAATCATTGAGGAAATTCAGCACTTGTTCTGGCGATTCGGCCATTTTGGTCGCTAGGGATTTTTCTGCGTAGTTTTTAAAACCTAATAATTGCGCTAGCTCGTGGCGTAAAGCCATCAGTTCATCGATTAATTCGCTGTTATCCCATTTACCCGCATTTGGGCCTTGGTCAGACGCACGGGTGCTATATGCATGGCTCATCTCACGACGTAATTCTGCGTTATCAGCATAGGTCATAACAGGTAAATAGCTTGGCATATCGAGAGTGAGTAAGTAGCCTTCTTCACCTTTTGATTCAGCCATGGCTTTTGCTGCAGCAATAGCGCTTTCTGGCATACCCGCTAATTCTTTTTCATCTTTAATCAGTTTGGTCCAACCCATAGTTGCATCAAGCACGTTATTGCTAAATTTAGACGCTATCTCCGACAAACGTGCCACAATTTCACCATAACGTTGCTGTTTTTCAGCAGGTAAGCCAATGCCGGATAACTCAAAATCGCGTAAGGTATTTTCGATAGACTTACGTTGAGCTTGGCTAAGGGAATTAAATTCAGCCCCTTCTTTTAATGATTTATATGCTTGATACAAAGGCTCATGCTGCCCCATCCAGGTACTGAATTCAGACAGTAATGGTAAACATTTTTCATACTCTTCGCGCAGTTCTGGGCTGTTTTTCACGGAGTGTAAATGACTCACTGGCGACCAAACACGAGACAGCTTATCACTGGCTTCTTCTAAAGGTTGGCACAGGTTGTCCCAAGTGTATTGATCTGTTGCACTCAACAGGTTTTCTACTGTTTGGCGATATTCATTGAGTACGTGTTGGACCGCGGGAAAAATATCCGCAGGCTCTATAGTAGAAAAACGGGGTAGTGCGGAATCGGCTAATAATGAATTTGTCATAAAACATCCTGTGATTGCAGGCTTGTGCTCGTAGGCCAAGGCTTACTGTGTTGACAATAAAAGTTAAATGGCGAACTTATACCCAAATAGGATAAATGTTATGGGTGATAGAACCAGCACGCCATTGCGAATATAAGAAAGTATATGGGGGCAGATGTACAAACCTCAATATCAATCTAACGTTTTTTCTTATTAACGCTTATCAATAAATGGGGTTTTTGTTGGTTTTTATCAATAAAGGCAATAGTTGTAGTTTCAATGCTTTGGAAAATAATGAATTCAGTCTATAATCACTTTCCAATCTATAGAGGAAGATCGTCGTCTCCGGTGAGGCGGCTGGATTTCAAATCCAGTTGGGGCTGCCAGCAGTCCCGGGCAGGTTCGACTCCTGTGATCTTCCGCCAAACGCAGTTTCTGAATTTCTCCCAAAGTCTATATTTTCCTTTTAAATCAACAAGATTAATCACTTCGATGTCTGTCTGATTCTCCCCTTGTTTACTGGTTTATACCCCTGTTTGGGGGCAAAATTGGGGGCATAATTTTTCCCTATTTTTTGGATGCCCCCACAGTGAAGCTTAAAGCCAGTCAGCTGGATATGGGCTTAACCAGCTATAAATTTGATGAGGTGCGTAAAACCGATGTCACGATCGCGAAGAACTATCTTCGAGAAAATGAACTGAAAGAATTAAACCGTATCGTCAATATGTGGTTAGATTTTGCAGAAGACTAAGCACTGCGTCGTAAGCAAGTTTTTTTACAGGATTGGGATACCAAGCTGGATCAGTTTTTAAGTTTTAATGACCGTGAAGTTTTGCAATGTGCTGGTGGGATTAGTAAAAAAGCCTACCACTAAAAAACCAATCTGGGGGTATTAATGGGGGCACTGCTATTTATCCAACTCACCAAATGCGACTACTTTGTTCGATACCGTATCGCTTCTACAAAAGCCATAAAAGCGGGTGAGGACTGTCGACGGTTTGGGTAATACAGGTGAAAACCTTCAAAGTAAGGGCTATAATCGATTAATACAGCCTGTAACTTCCCCTTGGCAATATAAGGCTCGGCTAAATGTTCTGGAATATAGGCTATTCCCATTCCGTCCAGCGCTGCATTTAACTGGTGCAGTGTACTATTGAAAACGAGTTGCCCATCCACCTTTATACTTGTTGTATGATCATTTTGTTTAAATTCCCACGCATAAATAGCCCCCGCAGCACGATGGCGAATATTGATGCATTGATGTTCAGATAAGTCGTTAGGAAATAAAGGTTTAGGGTGCTGTTTAAAATAGTCCGGTGAAGCGACTGCAATTAAGCGCCAATCTGGCCCAATGCGAACTGCTATCATGTCTTTATTGATATCATCGCCAATTCGAATTCCTGCATCGAAACGTTCTTCAACAATGTTTGTAAAACCATAGTCCACATATATTTCTATTGTGATATCAGGGTATTTTTGTAAAAAATTATTCAATATTGGTCGAATATAAATTTCTATTTGGTCATCGGTACAACTTAAGCGAATAGTCCCTCTAGGGCTGTCTCTTAACTCACTTAATGCATTAAGTTCAATATCAATCTGTTCAAATAATGGTCGGATGGCATTCATTAGCTGTGCGCCAGCCTCTGTTACTGAAACATTTCGGGTTGTTCTTGCGAGAAGTCGAATCCCTAAGCGTTCTTCCAAAAGTCGTATTGTATGGCTTAATGCCGAAGGCGTCACACCAAGTCTTGCAGCCGCTTTTGTAAAACTTTGCTCTTGAGCAACGATAAGAAAAGCGTGCAAGTCATTCATTTTACCTTTCATCATTAATGAATTTTTCTCACAAGTTCATGAAGATTATACCCACTAATTAAATTATTACCTGTATGCCATGATGATGTCCATTAAATATCGTAGGTACATAGGCGAATATAATCGATGGATAATGCCATTTTTCAAGAGCGAAATTTTCCTGAAAGAGCGAACTGGAGTGCAGTTTTTGCCATGACGCTATGTGTTTTTGTATTGATAGCCTCAGAATTTATGCCTGTGAGCTTGTTAACACCGTTAGCGCTTGATTTTCAGGTGACAGAAGGAATGGCGGGACAAGGTATTACTATCTCAGGAATATTTGCTGTCATAACGAGCTTATTTATTTCTGCACTTACTCATAATTTAAATCGTAAAACCTTATTACTAGGGCTTACTGTCTTAATGGGAGTGTCAGGTGCAATGATTGCCTTGGCCTCTAATTATTATATTTATATGGTTGGCCGTGCGCTAATCGGTATTGTTGTTGGCGGTTTTTGGTCTATGTCTGCTGCGATAGCAATGCGCCTTGTGCCGATAGATCAAGTTCCTAAGGCACTGGCTATTTTCAATAGCGGCAATGCGCTAGCAACGGTTATTGCTGCACCTTTAGGAGCTTATCTGGGCTCAACTATTGGATGGAGAGGGGCATTTTTAGGCTTGGTGCCTATCGCGATTGCAACTATTTTGTGGTTGTGGGTGAGTTTACCCTCAATGCCAACTGATCCGAACATTCATCAAAATACGCCTCAGATTTTCAGTATTTTTAGCTTCTTTAAATACCGCGTTATCACACTGGGTATGCTTGCTATCGGGTTATTTTTTATGGGGCAATTTACCTTATTTACCTATGTACGCCCTTTTCTTGAGACCGTCGTAAAAGTCGATATTTCGATGGTGACATTTAGTTTGTTACTTATTGGTATTACGGGATTTATCGGAACTCTACTGATTAATCGTGTATTAAAAATAGGGTTCTATCAAACATTAATCGCCATTCCACTATTGATGGCCAGTATTGCGGTATCACTTATTTTCTTTGGCTATTCCAGTCTTACTTCCATCGTATTATTGAGTATTTGGGGTTTTATCGCGACTGCGGCGCCTGTTGGTTGGTGGAGTTGGATACCTCGAATATTTTCAAATAGTGCAGAAGCAGGAGGGGGATTGATGGTTGCTGTGATCCAACTTTCCATTGCCTGCGGCGCTTCGGTGGGAGGCATAATATTTGATTTGATGGGCTATGAAAGTACCTTTGCAGTCAGTGCGTTATTTCTTGTAGTCGCAGCAATACTTGTTCAATGCACAGCAAAGGCTGAAAAGGAAAAATAATATGTTGAATCTATTATTTAAAAATAGGCTTACCCCATTAAATTTTTATTTTCTGTTGGTATTTGCCTGCATCAGCCAGCCATTATTGGCACGTAGTTTACCAATAGAACCTAAAGTGTATTTAATCGAAATTCGTCTTGATACGCAAATAATCAAGGCAGAATTAAAAGATTCAGAAATGACGCGTGATTTTATCAGTTTATTACCGCTCACTGTTGAGTTAGCAGATTATTCATCCACAGAAAAAATCACTTATCTTCCCCGAAAACTACTAACTCGCAATTCATCTAGTGGGATCGAGCCAGAGATTGGGGATATTACTTATTATGCCCCTTGGGGAAATATTGCTATTTTTTATCAACCATTTAGTTACTCCTCAGGGTTATTTAAATTAGGAAAAATAACCGATGGGCTGGAATATCTACAATTTACATCACCAAAACAAGCTGTGATAGAGCTTTTCCAAAGAAATGACTAAAAGAGGATGTACATTATGGATCATGAACGTAGAGATTTATTGAAATTAACGGGGGCAAGTATTGCTGTTGCAGGTATGGCATCGATAATTACAGCGCCAGTATTAGCGCAACCAAATACAAATTTCAGTGAGCTATGGGATAAAACCTTTGTAAAAAGTGATAAGGTTGAACATAAAAAAGTCACATTCAAAAATCGTTATGGTTTAGCCTTAGTCGGAGATTTATATCAACCTAAACATACTAGTGGGTTATTTGCTGCGATTGTATTGAGTGGCCCATTTGGCGCAGTAAAAGAGCAGTCTTCGGGGTTGTATGCGCAAACATTAGCAGAGCGTGGTTTTATTACTCTAGCATTTGATCCCTCTTTTACTGGAGAAAGTGAGGGTGAGCCTCGAAATGTTGCTTCTGCGGATATCAATACGGAAGACTTTAGTGCTGCTGTCGATTTTTTAGGGCTACAGCCAAATGTGGATCGCGAGCGTATTGGTGCGTTAGCTATCTGCGGATTAAGTGGTATGGCTTTAACTGCAGCGAGTAGCGATTCACGTATTAAAGCCGTAGCAACAGCATCAATGTACGATATGTCTCGCAGTATTAGCCGCGGATACCAAGATAGTTACACCATTGAAGAACGACATAAAGTGATTGATTATCTTAGCCAGCAGCGCTGGAAAGATGCAAAAAACGGACACTATGCTTTAGGTTACCATGAGGTGCCATTCGATGAAGATGGCAATATTATCGAGGGACAACGTGTTTTACCGGAGACTCTGCCAGAGAATGCACCGCCTGTATTAGCCGCATTTTTTGATTATTACCGTACTCCTCGAGGTTTTCATCCCCGTTCAATTAATTCAACAACCGCGTGGACAGCAACAACGCCTATATCTTTTTTTAATTTTCCTATGCATACCAATATTGAAATGATATCACCAAGACCAATTTTGCTGATTGCAGGGGAAAATGCACATTCTCGTTATTATTCTGAAGATGTGTACAAAGTAGCTTCAGATCCTAAAGAACTCTTGATTATTCCAAATGCTGATCATGTTGATTTATATGATAATCTAAGCAAGATCCCTTTCGATAAACTCACTGTTTTCTTTCAACAGAATTTATAAATATAGTAGCACATTATTTTTAGTAAAATAATGTGCTTGCTGTCAGTTACTGCGTTACATCTGTTGGTGGCACTCAATTTCGCCAGTAGGCAACGCAAACGCTAGAACGGTATCTGATCAAAGGGTTTGTGATGGATGATGAGCGGCTGAATTACTTACTAGCGGTTCATAACTATAAAAAGTGTATTAAGAACCTCCCAGTATTCGTTGGGCATTACAGATTTTAGTTGGGTTGACTTTCTAACTAGAAATCAGCCTTAGAAAAACCGGTCATAACATCCAGTTCCATTTCGCGGCCTAATGCCGTCATTGGATGGACAATGGTCAAGCCTCGCACGGATTTTTTCAGCTTGCCAAGGTCGGCTTGTTCTTTCTTAGTGATGGGACGCTTGAACGGCATATCTACTAGTTTTTGCGCTTCTTTGCTTAGTTTTTTGTTACGCACCGCCTTCAGACGAGCGATTTCAATTTCCAGTGTCGCTTTTTCTTTCTCTAGTTCTGCGTGTTTTTCTACTTCACTCGTCAGTTGCATACTTGCCATCTGGCGACGAATAAGATCTAAACGGTCGCTAAGAAGCTTAATTTGTGCTTTTTCGATTTCTTTCATTATATTAATTAACCGTGAATAAATTTCTTGTCGGCAAGTATACACTATTCTAGATAAGGGGGGGAAAAGGGATATTGGGCGGTTAGCTATCAAATATAACGCTTATGATAAATTGTTAAATAGAACTTATTATCAAACCAATGTAGGTTCAGCCAATAATTGTATTATCATCGCTAGCATCTTTTCTTAAATAGCATCACATAATTTCTCCATCAATAAAGCTCAAAGCCTATCAGGTCTCAGTCGCTACAGGTATAATCACATAATTATCCGATAGATTTAGAGGCGAAGATGGCGAAACTCACCTTACAAGAGCAAATGCTAAAAGCAGGATTAGTTACCAGCAAGAAAATGGCAAAAGTGCAAAGAACGGCTAAAAAATCACGTGTTCAGGCGCGTGAAGCAAGGGAAGCCGTAGAAGAAAATAAAAAAGCACAGCTTGAGCGTGACAAACAATTGAGTGAGCAGCATAAACAAATGGTGCAATCCAAAGAGTTTAAAGCGCAAGTTAAACAACTTATTGAAATGAATAAAGTTGATATTTCAAAGGGAGATATTAGTTTTAATTTCACAGATAACAACGTTATCAAGCAAGTTGTTGTAGACAAGATAACACAAACGCAATTGATCAGTGGGCGTTTGGCAATTGCACGTTTAGCGATTGATAACAGTGATGTTAACGAGTATGTGATTATTCCAGCAAGTGTAGCGGATAAAATAACGCAAAGAGATGCGGATAGTATCGTACTCAACAATGCGCTGAGCCAAGAAGAACAGGATGAAGATGACCCGTATGCGGACTTTAAGATCCCTGACGACCTGATGTGGTAATACTCGTCAAATTTTAAGCCGTGGCTTTGGTGCTAAAACGGGGGGGCGCTAAATATTTTAATGTTCTTCTGACTCGCAGGGTGAACAAAATGCAATTCACTAGCGTGCAAAAGTAAACGTGGAGTCTGCTCAGTCCATTGTAATAATCGCCCACCATATAGGTCGCAGCCTAATATAGGGTAACCTAATTTTTGGCAATGGATGCGTAGCTGGTGGGTACGCCCTGTTTCAGGTATTAATTGGACTCGGGTTACTGGGAGCAATGTGTCATCATCTAATGTGTGATACAGACGCTCAATCACTTGATAGTGGGAGCGGGCAGGTTTGCCATTCACCTCGCAAAGCGACATGCGGGGAAACTGTGCAGGGTCTTTTGCTATTGCCGCATCAATGACACCCTCATCATTAGCTAAGTGGCCACAAAGTAGAGCTTGGTATATTTTAATGACGGAGCGTTGGCTAAATTGCTGGCTCAGAGCTGCATTGATGGCTTTATTGCGAGCAACCACCATCAACCCAGATGTGCCAAAATCGAGACGGTGAACAAGAGTACAGTCTGGGAATATTTTTACTAATCGGTGATGGACGGAGTCTAAGTTTTGTGGGTTTTTTCCAGAAAGGCTGAGTAGGCCACTTGGCTTATTAATAAGAACCAGATGCTCATCCTGATAGATAATTTCTATCTCATCGTGACAGGGCGGAGCAATAAAGGTGTCGATGATTTCAGTCATTAGCCTTTCCAGCAAAAAATGGTTGTTGATAATAACCAATTTTTAGTAGGTAGGCGAACGCTGTCACTTGCATCACGTAAATTTATCACTCAGACTAAAAGCAAAGCCGTAGTCTGCACACGCATTGTGCTCTATACTGCGCGTTGTAAAAACTGAGTCAATAAAAGATTAATTAGGCGGTAATGGCAATGAATGGAACGATCACAACATGGTTCGAAGATAAAGGTTTTGGATTTATCAAAGATGAGAATGGCGATAACCGTTATTTTCATGTGGTTAAGGTTGCCAACCCAGATTTGATTAAAAAAAATGCTGCAGTCACTTTCGAACCGACGACAAATAATAAAGGGTTATCTGCTTTTGCGGTCAAAGTCATACCTGAAAGTAAATATATTTATATCGCAGGAGAACGGATTAAGATTACATCAATTAAATCCTATCGTGTTTATTCAGTAGAAGTACCTGCAGATACGCGTATCGATAAAGAAAATACCGTGTTATCAATTGGCGCATTAATGAATAGTATCAAACCAAAATCAGATAAACCTGGTCAAATGCGTTCATTGAAAAAATTAGAAATTAGTACGTTACATGGGACATCATTAACATTTTCGGAAGATGAAATTGATATCGATGAGGCTGTGAAACAACTTAAGTTTAAGTGATTTCTTGTCAGGTAAACAGCACCACTCTTGAGTGCTGTTTACTTGTTTATTACTTTATTCTTATACAATAGAGTCACTTGAAAGCTAGCTAGGCTCATCGGGGAGGGGATATGTTAGATTTCTTAAAAAATTACGATAATTTAACCATTAGCGAAAAAAAAGTCTTAAAATACCTGACTGATAATATTACAGATATCCCTTACTTAAATATTAATGAACTAGTTGCTAAAACCTTTGTTTCTAAAACAGTTATTATTAATTTGTCGCAAAAATTAGGGTTTAGTGGATTTAAAGAACTTAAGTTTCAGATTAATAATTATATTTTAACAAAAAATAAAACTGAAAAAATCACACCTTCGTCTTATAAAAAACAACTTGAAAAAAATATTAATAAAAGTTTTACATTAATTAACGAAGAGCAAATTAGCGATTGCGCTAAAATACTACATAAATCGAGAAATATTTTTATTGTTGCCAGAGGGACAAGTAAGGCTGTTGGCTATTATCTTGAACACTTACTATTTGCGTTAGGTTTACACTGTTTTTTCATTAATGACTACAATTTATCTGATTCTTTCACTCGATTAGTCAGCAAAGATGACACTGTCATTTTTATCTCACTATCAGGGGGAACCAAAAAAATTATTGAAACAGCAAAAATTGTGCAATTAAAAGGGGCAAATATCATTAGTATGACCGCTTTTAATACTAATGAACTAACCACTTATACTGATAACACTTTGTTTTGTTTTGCCGATAATTTTGATACTAAAAGAGATGACACAAAATCCAGAATTGGCTTTTTTATTTTAGTTGATTTACTTATCAATGAATTAGAAAATCTACTTTAAATTTTCTTTTTTATTTTCTAAGAAAACTTCACTCGTCTTTCATTCTTGTCTTTGGTAGATAGTTTTTATTAATATGACCTAGGTCATTAGTTATGACCTAAGATAACTTTTAAAACCGTGACATCATTTCTTTTATAATCCCTCCAAGCTAGTATGCCTTTAATTCTAATAATAGAAGTCATAAGGAAACAGTATGGCCAGAAAAAAGTTTGGTGAATCTATTCAACGCTTTGGGAGAACATTACTCCTTCCAATAGGTGTTTTAGCACCTATTGGTATGATATTGGGTATCAGTGGTGCATTAGTGCAAACTTATATGATTGCACGTTTTCCTTTTCTCGGAAATGAAACGGTTAATGCATTACTTGTCAGCATTCGTTCAATCGCGGGTGTTATTTTTGATAATATTCCCCTATTGTTTGCTATGGGAGTGGCCTATGGTATGAGCCATCGAGATAAGGGGATCGCCGTCTTTGCATCGGTTGTCGGCTACTTATCGCTGATCATAACCATGAATATTTGGCTAGTGCTTACTGGTAAGCTTGCAGACCCTGCAATGATGGGGCAAGTAGGGCAAATTAAAGTTCTTGGTATACAAACTTTAAATATCAGTGCCGCAGGAGGGATTATTACTGGTTTGATTGCCGCTTGGGCGACTGATAAGTTCTATAACCTTGAATTGCCAACCGCATTTGCTTTCTTTTCTGGTAAAAAATCCGTTTCTATTATTATGATCGGTTTAATGATTGGAGTGGGTGCGTTATTACCGTTTATTTGGGAAGTATTAGTCCAAGGTTTGATGAAACTCTCTGCGGTATTTTTAAGTCCTGTAGGGCCATTTTTTACCGCGGGTGGTGAACGTTTATTTATTCCATTTGGTTTACACCATGTATGGAACGTTTTATTTAGATTTACTGAGGCGGGTGGTACTTATGTTATTGACGGACAAACCTTTGTTGGTGTTGTTCCTGCATTAACTGAGGTGCTATTTAACCAAGGCCCAGATAGTGAATATTGGTCGATGATGCCAAGTTTGACTCGCTTTATGGCGCAGCAACAAATGCTAGTCACACTATTCCTATTCCCTGCAATTGCTCTTGCTATTTACAAAACATCGAAGAAAGAAAACCGCGCAGAAGTGAAATCCATGCTGGTTACCATGGTATTAACAGCCATGCTTGGTAACGTCACGGAGCCACTCGAATTTACCTTCGTATTTATTGCGCCATTATTGTACTTAATTTACGCCATTATTGTCGGTATCGGTGCGGTGTTGCTTTCATTGGCTGAGGTCGGTATCGGTTATATTCGTGGAACCGTCTTTGATTTTACTATCTTTGGTCTTCTGTACGAGCACACTAACTGGATCTTCCTTGTTATTATCGGTAGCTGTTTAGCCGTCGTCACTTACTTTATTTTCTACTGGGCAATTATTAAATTTGATATTAAAACTCCTGGTCGTGAAGAATCGAGTAATCTGAAAAATACCTTAATTAAAGAAAAACGATATGGCGAAATCGCAGAAATTTTAATCCAAGCATTAGGTGGAAAACAAAATATTCGTAACGTAGATAACTGTATTACTCGTATGCGTATTGATGTTGGAGAAGTGAACCAAATAGATAAAGATTTAATGTTGGAATCAGGATGTACCGCATTCTTCTTTCCATCGGCAAACCACGTCCATGTCGTGTATGGACCAAAGGTTGAGTTTGTTCGCAATGCTGTTGATGAAGCAATGAAGAAATAAAGAAAGGATACGAAATGAGAGCATTATACGATTCTAAAAGTAAAACTATTGATGACCGTGGAATTAAAGACTTATTGTCTGATGAAGCAAAATATTCTACTTGGTTAATGTTTGAATCCATGCTGGCCCAAGCCCAAGCGGAACTGGGATTTATTCCACAATCAGCGGCAGATGAAATTAAAGAAAAGGCTGTTATCGAAAATATCGATTTTGAAGAAATGAGCCGTATTTACCAAAAAATAGGCCATGGCTTTGTACCTTTCTTGAAAGTTTTAGTGAATGCTTGCTCTGAGGAAAGTGGTAAATATATCCATTATGGAATTACCACGCAAAATATTCAGCAAAGTTCACAGCTCTATATGATGAAAACCGTACATCATAAATTTATGTTGTTACTCGGTGAAATCATCGAAAACTTAGCAGATTTGGCCGAAAGAACCAAACATATGGTGATGCCGGGAAGAACTCATGGACGTCATGCGATCCCTATCACCTATGGCTATAAAGTTTCGGTATGGATCAGCGATTTTATTGATTGCTACCAACGTATGAAAGAGTGTGAAAAACGGGTTTTCACTATCATGATGGGTGGTGCTGTTGGTGCATTTAACTCAATGCCTGATGTTGGTATGGCGGTACAAAAACGTGTCGCTGAGCTGGTGGGTATGGAAGCCATGGAAGTACCATCCAGAAACTTAAGTACGCATAAGCTTGAATATATGGCAAATTTAGCGTTAATGGCCAATATTTGTCATAAAATCGGTGAAGAAGTTTATAGCACAACGTTAGAAGAAATTGCAGAGGTTTCAGAAGGCTTTACTAAAGGAACAGTGGGCAGTAGTACTATGCCGCATAAAATAAACCCAAAACTTGCTAAGGGAATTATTGCTAACTCACAGAAATTATATTCTTTACCGAGTGTTGGTATGTATTCTGCGGTAAGGCCTTATGAAGGTGATAGTAGCTCTTATATGTTATTTGATGGGTTAATTGAAGAAGCTTTGGAATTAACCACGGAAATTTTACTAAGAACTGAAGAGCTTTCTAGGACGATTGTGCCACATGAAGAGAGAATGCTTCATAATGTTTTGAGAAACAAAGGGCTGGATAATACTGAGTATGTCATGATGAAGATGGCGGAAAAATTAGGCAAAGATAAAGCTCACTCCCTTCTGTATGAAGAAGCAATTAAAACTGCGGCGGATGGGGAAGATTTTTATACTAATTTGACCAAAAATAGTGTGATATCAGCAGCATTCAGTAATGAAGAAATTAAAGCAATGCTTGACCCGAGATCTTATATCGGGTTATCCGTTGAAATTGCAGAAAAAGAAGCAAAACGTGGATTAGTCGTTTCGCAAGAAATTAAGCAACAGTACAAATAGGTATTTTTAGTATTTACTAAAAATTATTTTAAATAAGGGGCTGTCTATTATATAGATAGCCCCTTACTTATTTATTCGCCAGCGAGTGCTCTTGGGAATAATAAGTTATTTTCTAGGTTAATGTGATTCATTAAATCATCAATCAGTTCATTGATACCATTATACAACACACGCCAGGTAGTACAGGCTTCTGGTGGCGGTGTGACATTATTGGTAATACCTTTAATTGCTTCTAAGATATCACTAGCATCATCATGTTCTTGTTCCATTACACTAATTGGGCCTGCTGCGTTTCTGCCCATTCCGTTTTTTATCATAGGGAATAAAACGCGTTCTTCTTTCATCATATGGCTAGCTAGTTCTTCCAGTAATGCTTCTAAGTATTTTGATAAACCTTTTGGCACGCTTGGCTTATTTATATGAACGCGTTCAACTTTTTGTGCCTGTAGTATTAGTTCAGGTAATTGTTCTCTGTGCCTATCATGATAGCGAACAATGATAAAATCGATAATCTCACTGAGTGGGGCTTTGCGCCAATCCTGTTCTAACGTTTCTGTGGCTAATTTAGCTAATTGGCTTTCTAATAGCTCAATATCTAACTTTAATTTTTCTGCGCTGCGACTCAGCGTCTGTTTGCCACCACAACAGTAATCCATATTATATTGGCGAAATAAAGAAGAAGCTCTAGGAATGGATAATGCGAGCTGTCCGAGTGTTTTATCTCTAAATTGCATATGAGGTATCCTTTAAAAAATCATAAAATTCTGATGCTACTTTGTTATTTAATTTATGCAGGTAATGCCCATTGGCGAGCAATATTACGCCCATATTCACGGCAGTCATCTAATGTTTTTGTGTCTGGTTTCCATTTTGCTTTTAAAGATAATGCGGTATCAAAACCGGCATCCATCAAACGTGTTTGAACACGGTCAACGGCGCCGCCATTCCAACCAAAACTACCGAAAGCAGCGGCTTTTTTATTTAAAAAACGTAAGCCTGTAATTTCTTCAAGCATACCTGCTATTTTAGGCATCATGACATTATTCATGGTTGAGGTACCGACCAGTGCCGCTTTGGAGCGAAAAACATGAGTAATAATGTCGTTTTTATCACTGCGTGCAACGTTAAATATTTTAACCGCGACATTAGGGTCGGCTTCATTGATGCCTTGAGCGATTGCATCCGCCATTAAACGAGTATTATTTGACATGGTATCGTAGAAAATAGTGATACGATCTTCTTGATAATCTGCTGCCCATTTCAAATACAATTCAATGATTTTATTTGGATTATCACGCCATACTACTCCGTGAGATGTCGCTATCATATCGACAGGTAGATTAAAGCCTAAAATTTCATTTATTTTTGGCGTCACTAAGCGGCTAAATGGGGTAAGAATATTGGCGTAGTAACGCTGGCACTGTTCGAATAATTCATTTTGGTCGACTTCATCATTAAATAATCGCTCATCACAATAGTGCTGCCCGAAAGCATCATTACTAAAAAGTACGGCATCTTCAGTAAAATAAGTCATCATGCTGTCAGGCCAATGTAGCATTGGAGTCTCAATGAAAATCAATTGTTTATTGTTACCTATATCGAGCGTGTCACCTGTTTTAACGATTTTGAAATTCCATTCAGGATGATGGTGATGACCATTTATTGAATCAATGGCATTGGCTGTGCAATAGATCGGGGTATTAGGAATAAAGCTCATTAATTCGGTTAATGCACCTGCGTGATCTTCTTCTGCATGGTTAATGACGATGTAGTCAATATCATTTAAATCAATTTGCGAGCGCAAATTTTGAACAAACTCACGGCTAAATTTATGATCGACAGTATCAATAAGAACATTTTTTTCTTCGCGGATTAAATAGCTATTATAACTACTTCCCTTTAATGTTTTGTATTCGGTTCCATGAAAATCACGTACTTCCCAATCACGCTGACCTACCCAATGGATGTTATTTTTTACATGAATCGCCATATTAATTTTGTCCTGTAGCTTTTAGAGTATAAGAAGACATAATCAATATTCATGCCAATATTTAACATTTTGATTTTTAACTAAATTAAAATAATTTGTTTTAGTTTATAGTCAAAATGACTATGCTAAGTGTTGTCATTATGACTATAATTGTTGTCAAATTGACAATGGGGAATGAATCATGGGTTTTTCTGTCGAGGCACTGGCAAAGATTGCAATCGAATTACAAAGTGGTATGGAGCATTCAGATCGATTTCAGCGTTTGATTACCACGTTAAGGCAATCATTAAGGTGTGATGCATGTGCGTTATTACGTTATGAATCAGGCCAATTTATTCCTTTAGCAATCGATGGGTTAATGGCTGATGTTTTAGGTCGTCGATTCTTTTTGTCAGGGCACCCTCGGCTAGAAGCAATTGCAAGAGCCGGTGATGTAGTGCGTTTTCCTGCTGATAGCCAGCTCCCTGACCCATATGATGGGTTAATTCCTCATCATCAACACCTAAAAGTTCATGCTTGTGTCGGCTTACCCTTGTATGCGGGGCAAAATCTTATTGGTGCATTAACATTAGATGGTATGGAACCTGATCAATTCGATGCATTTAGCAATGAGTCACTGAGGTTAATTGCCGCGTTAGCTGCGGGAGCACTAAATAATGCATTACTTATTGAACAGCTTGAAAAGCAAAATATATTACCGAATAAACCCATACTATTTAAACCTTCTGGAGAAACCGAGATTATTGGTTTATCTCTTCGTATGCAACAATTAAAAAAGGAAATTGATATTGTTGCCGCGTCTGAATTAAATGTTCTGGTCGGCGGAGAAACGGGAACAGGAAAAGAGCTAGTCGTTAAATCTATCCATGAAAAATCCCTTCGAGCAGATCACCCTCTTATTTATTTAAACTGTGCTGCGCTGCCTGAGAGTGTGGCGGAAAGTGAATTATTCGGTCATGTTAAAGGTGCCTTTACTGGGGCAATTAGCCACCGTAGTGGTAAATTCGAAATGGCGGATAATGGTACCTTATTTTTAGATGAAATAGGGGAGCTTTCATTAGCGTTACAGGCTAAATTACTGCGAGTATTGCAATATGGCGATATTCAACGTGTTGGTGATGACCGTAGTTTACGCGTTAATGTTCGTATATTGGCGGCAACTAACCGTGATCTACGCGAAGAAGTGTTAGAAGGTCGGTTTAGGGCCGATTTATTTCATCGTTTAAGTGTATTTCCGCTATTTGTTCCCCCATTAAAGGAACGTGGCGAAGATATTATTTTATTAGCGGGGTTCTTCTGTGAACAATATCGTCAGCGTTTTAGCTTATCCAGTGTGGTACTGAGTCCTTCATTACAACGGTATTTACTCAATTATTCATGGCCAGGTAATGTACGTGAATTGGAACATGCGATTCATCGTGCCGTTGTTCTTGCTCGAGCTTCAAGTGATACTGATGAAATTATCTTACAGCCTCAATATTTTACCTTTGATAATAATAAGTATGAGTTTACAGAAACATCACAGAAAGCCTTACCACTAACTAAAAATTTACGTGAGGTAACGGATGATTTTCAGCGTAAAGTCATTTCACAAGTATTAGAACAAAGCCATTATAATTGGTCTGCATGTGCCAGAGAATTGTCTGTCGATATCGCTAATTTACATCGATTAGCTAAACGACTAGGTCTGAAATAAAGTATTAATGCCTGCTTTAGTCGGGGTACTCATAAGAACTTATTTTATTATTAGCAATATTCTTTTTCCATATAGTGTTTTACATATTTCTTAAGCTGTTCAAGTTCTTTATTATCATTTTCGTTACGCTGTAAATGCTGAAATAGTGTGGAAATTTTCTTTAAGTCAAAGCGATTTTGTTGAATGCGTTTTTCAAGCGCAATAAGGGCTCTTTTCTTTGATGCGTGGTGCGCAAATTGCTTATGCAAAATAAGTAGATACAACCAAATACTTTGTCGAGTTATAAAAAAATCAAATATAGGCGGGTGAGGAAGATTTGCTTTTTTTGCTAGCAATAATCCACTAAATAAACGGTGCATGAATTGGGATGTGGAAGGCTTATTGCCCTGAATTAGAGCCGCTACTCCTTGTTTAAATTGCTGCTCAGAGAGATAGATTAATTGCTGGTAACGCTTGGTCGGGTTGGTTGGATAAATCCATGCGAAAGCAGCCATTGCAACTAATGGGCCTGAAACTATCGCAATGGCATTACCGATACTTTGAGGGAGTGAAAGAGAAAAAGGATAGCTCGGTTGGAGCAAAATTAAAGAAACCATAATGTAATCAAAAGCAATTAAAATTAGGCGGTTATGGGAAAAAATGATAACGCCACTAATAATCACTGGAATAATGAAAAAGGTCATCTGCCATGATGAAGAGGCAAAAGGCCATAAGTACCATGTGCAGATTAACGCTGTAATAGCGCCAAACAATTGCCCAGTAAAAATATTTTTCATAAACCTAGCGGGGTAATCGAGGGATGCGAATAGAGCCAACATCACTGAAAGACCGAGAGTAAGATAAGCCAGTACTTGCCACTGTGTCCACAACCATAACAAACCAACTGCAGCGATAGTCATAAAAGAACGAGCAAAGGCGTGCCATGCTGAAATTTTATCTTGATGAAGCTTCAGTTTATCCACTTTTTCAAAGTGTTTCGCTGATTTACCAAAAATAGCATAGTAAAGTGGGATCAATAGTGTTTTCAGTACTCCAGCGGGGCATAATGATAAAATATGTTTCCATTGAGTCTCAGTTGGCTCTAGTGCAGGAAAATAAAAAGGTGCAATAGATTGATATTTATCTAAGTGTAATAATATTTGGCTTTGAAACATGAGTTTTTGACGCGCTTTAGCAACTTGTTTGCGGTGATAACGCCAGCCAATACGATGAGTCTCTAAAATTTCGTCATAGCTAGCCATGGTTTGCCAAAGATAGTCGATATCGTGTTGCTTAATTGGGTGCTTTTTCTCAAGTGAGTCATGTAGTATTTGGAAGAATAGTGTATCAATTTGATTTTTAAGGGTAATGATATTATCTTGTTCACGCTTAGGGGTAAAAAGGAAATTGAATACTACCGCTGAAAGCACGCCAACCAAAATGGTCCATAGCCGATCCCAAGCGACTATAAATAAGTTATCAGTAATATGAACGCTCAACATACTCACCATCACGGCGGAGTAACCTGCTAAAAATGTGCCATAAGCGACAAAGCCCTTTTGTAATTGGCCGATACCACTGCAAATGCCTAACCAACTCGCTAGCCCAATAATGAAAAGTAACGGGTGAATAAGGTGAAGCTGAATTAAGACGACACCGGCAAGCACACCACAAACTGTTCCAGCAAAACGCCACCAACTTTTTTCCAGTAAATTTTCGCGCCAAGGTTGCGCTGAAGCCCAGACGGTCATGGCTGCCCATTGGGGGTGAACTAACTCTAAATATTGAGCAATAAAGAGCGCAGCAATTGATGCACAAGCGGTAATGGCGGCAAAACGAAAGCGTGCTGGGTTGAATCCCAATGAATTCAGTAAAGTTATTATTTTTGACATAGAATATGAGTAAATTTGGGGTGTTAAAAAAGTATTTAGTTGATAATATCAACTAAAATCAGCGTGATTATTAACTAATTGGTTGATAAAATCAACTAAAGAGGGATTATGCGTACAGAACAGGCTCGAGTATTTGGAGTGATTAGCCGAGCAGCTCACCATTATATGAAATGGATGGGAGAGCCTTATGGTATCAATGCAATTGAGTGTTTGATGATTTTACATATTCATCAATATGATGCATCAACCCTAGAGCAGATTACGAAAGCGATGGTTGTGGATAAATCAGTGACGACTCGAGGTGTGAGCAAATTTTTAGCTAAGGGCTGGGTTGCTAAAACGAATAGCTTAGTCGATAAACGGGTTTATCATGTTTCGTTGACAGCGCTCGGCAAAACGATTGTGAATGAGTTAAATTTTAAACTAGATAAATGGAATGATTATTTAGCGGCGGATTTGCCAGAACAAGAGGCTGATCAGCTATTTAGTGCACTAGAAAGCTTAGCGAAACGAGCTATTGAAAGCTCGGCGGCAGATTTTCCGAGTTTATTAGAAAAACCAAATGAGTGAGGCTCAATAACCAACCTAGCAATGTTATGTATTTAGGGCTGGTTTGAGAGCGGGTTATGACATTCTTCATTAAGAGGAGGAGAATTCTTTAAATTTATTTTGGCGAAATGAACGTTGTTATTGCGAAATAGCGGTCATAGGAAGTAATACTACTTCAGACATATTCTCAGGTATTGGGCTTAGTTTATTACTCATCATGATTAATTCGCCATCTTTTTCAATTCTTGCACTCATTCCTAAGGTATACCGTTTGGATTGAAATTCTTCAGGAAGAGCGACTGTAAATGCGATACTACGTCCTGCACTTTTTGTTTTTAAACTGTAATCCAGATTAGACTTTGCGTTGTTTTCATTTTGTTGTATTGAGGTCAATGACAGTGTAATTGTGGAATTTTCGGGAATATCATAAGAGTGGGAATAAATATTACCATTAATATTATAAGCGGGAGTATGAGTAAAATAACTCATTAAAGTACTATTACAAGCAGATAGCATGAAGGTTATAAAAAGTATAAATAATAAAAAAAAGTATTTCTTTGAAAAATTTGGGTTAATATTTAGCATTAAATTTTCTCTTTGATGAAATCTGGTTATAGTGATGAACGAATAAACATTCTCTGAAGAAAATATCGTATATAGGTGTAAAAGCTTTTTTTTGTATCATATTTAGAGAGCACTGGCATTTCTGATTTCTCTCCTGTATATAAAATGCCAATTCGAGGTAAGGTCATAATTAAATTTTCATCGAGATCGACTTTTTTAAAGGATTGTCGTAATTGCCTGACTAGCTTGTAATAACTACTTTCAGTTACGATAGTGCCTCTTTTTTCCCAAATTTCATACATGACTTCTCTCTTACTATTTGTTTTTATTAATAATAATTTAAGCAGGCATGATTCATTTTCGGAAAGGTTAACGACATTTTTTTCACGGGAAAGTGTGCGTTTGAGTGGGTTATAGACGACATTCCCAGATAAGAGGATCATTGATTCTTTTTCATTATAGTCAATGTTATCCATAAGGTTTTGTACTGTAGGTAAATCGGTCATAATTTATATCTGTCCTGATCATTTATGAATATATTTCAATACAAAAAACGAGACTAGATAAGATGTTTAAAAAAATAAAATCGCTTTTTGATATTGAGCTAATGTGTTTTGATAAAGTGAATTTAAACGATATTCAGAGGTTGTATATATCAATTTTTATTTAAATTTTTTATGTTTTTTATATTTTTATAAATAAATAGGCTTAGGGTATTAAAAAAATACACTAAACCTATAAATATTAGTCGATAGATAATAAATTCAAGATGAGGGTAATAGAGGCAATTAATGCTAGATTACTAGTTCATCATCCTTATCGTCGCTACCCTCTAAATTAATATTAGTCATATTATGACGAAGTTGGTTGCTAAGAGGGGCGCTCATCAAACTGATAGACATATAATGGTTGAGTGAGCGATTAAATTTTTTATTTAGTGATACTAGCTCTGGGTCATTTGATGATTGTAATGCTTGGCTAACACCGGCGATAAAGTTTTGTTTTTCATCTTTACCCAATGCAATCATAGTTTTAAATACATGAGAGAAGAATATTTTGTCATCTCCCTTTGATTTAAGCTCATCAATAAAGTTGTTAACTTTATTTTTTTCTATAGGGGATAAATCTATTTTTTCGCTGTATTGATACTTATTTGTGGTCTCCATATTTTTCTCCTGCCATATTGAGGTCATTTTACTTTGAATATTTTCTGTATGAATTTGAGAACCGTTATATTGAGGATTAATAACCTTAGTTTGTAGATTAGTCTGCATATTTGTGTTCTTCCGGTATTGAATTTATTGTTGTTATCAAGTTTTGATAGGCATTTTTATGCATTTTTAAAATTTGGCATTGTGTCGGAACAGAAAATACATGAGGAAAAATATTTTTAGAGGCAATGACAGGGGAAAAGTAGGTGATTCTATTATCGACTTCTAAGGCAATTGTATTATCAGCCGTGGTTGAAAACTTCATATCAGAACCACCTATCGTAATACGAGTTTGCATTTTTTCAGGTAAGTGTAATGTTGTATTGGTTGTTTTTGCACATTGCCTCTCAAAATAGGTTGCAACCGTCTCTTGTAGATGGTTATCACCAAAAATATCATTCAATATTTTCATCAGCTGTTCTTTGCTTTGACTGATATTTTCTTGGTATTGAATTTCACTGGTTTCTACCGCATGAATAAAATCAGTTAATAATTGTTTAATTCCATCGTTATAGCCTTGTTGATAAGCGGTTTGGTAGATAGCTTCTTGCTGTTGTTTTGTTTGTTTGTATAGCTCACTCGCCTTTTTTTGAGCTTGTTGAGTGATAATTGTGTGGTATCTATCGGCACTCAATGCTTGGTATTTGATCAAAACTTTTTCAGACATCGTCTGTTTAACATTTGGGGGTGTTTTCTCTGACATATCGACATGTTTCTTCAATAGTATTCCAAGGTAGCATCGTTTTTACGGATGACGGTATAAGTTGCTGAGTTTCAAGACTAAACATATATTTAGCTCGAAGAGTGTAAGCGGTGCCAAAAGGGGTTAAACACATCAATAATTGTTGTGCTCCAAGGGCAGTTAATACCTGTGGTGAAGTAGTGGGTTGATTTTCTGACTGCCAAAGTGGGCGACTTAGGCGTGTATGTAATACACGGTATTTGGAAAGTTCAACCCACCAAGGGAGCGGTTTGGCGTGTAACAAAACCCCTAAGCCTAACGCTACCTCCGGTAGTAAAGCCCAATGTTCAGATAATACTTTTGGCAATAAGGGAGTTTTCTCATTGGGTAAAGGCAATGAGTATTGATGAATCAATTGCTGATTGTGTTTACGTTGCAGTAAAGGTGGAAAGTCGTTATATCCGACCCCATTAAATTCACTATGGAAATAGCAACCTGGCGCGAGTAAAATATTCCCTTGTTCAATTAGTAGGTTAGTCAGCGTTGCCATCAACAGGTTTCTCCATCAGATGAGTTGCTGATTTTTTGTTACTTAGCTGGCGCCACAGTAATAGTAAAATAGTAAATAGAATGATAATTGCTGCGATAATTGAGCTGATTATAATTGGATTGAATGTATTTTCTGGTTCAGATTTAATTTGGTATTGTAATGGTGGCCGGTTGACGACGACGACTGAGACATTATCGTAATTTGCTTCAGCAAAACTGTTCGTTAGAAACAGTTTAATTTTATGCATCATCATCTGAGGATCTTCACTTCCGGAATAAGTAACTAAGCTAGACACATTTTGTATTTGCTTGGTCGGATTATTGCCATTTAATGGGTAGCTGACATGCACTCGAGCATTAATAATGTCGGGGATGGTGAGCAGTGATTGTTCAAGCCGTTGTTCGATTAAAGAAAGTAAACGGGTACGTTCTGCTTGTGGTGATGCGACCAAAGAATCTCCAGGGAATGCTTGAATAATTTCTATTGGCTCTTTTGATGGTAAGTTATATTGGCGCAATAAATCTACCGCGATAACAAAATCACTAGGTTGAACACGAATAGAATCCCCGTTTTTATTATCTTGTTTACGCGTAGCCTCAACACCATGCTCTTGCAGTATGGCCAACACTTCATTACTTTGCCTTTGGCTTAACTGACTGAGTAATAATTGGTTATCACAGCCCGCTAAGAAGCTAATAAATCCAATCAAGATAAACTTCTTTAAAATATTCATGGTTTACTGTGCTTTTAAGACGGCATCAATTGCAGAGACGCTTTTATGTGTCAATGTGCTAATCATATTCATTGTCAGGCTATAATTGCCGACACGATTTTGAAATTGCAGTAGTTGGGTTGGGTTACTTGGGTCAATATTATTGACATTCTCAGTTAAGGCTTTCCGTTCTTGACTGACAGTTGCTGTGTATTCAGCAAATAGCTTTTTGACCTTGTCTTCAATCGGAAGAGATGGTGAGAGAACTGATGTGGTCTCTGTTGGGGCAGTGAGTAGTAAATGTGGTGTAATAGCTAACATAAATAATTATCCTAAATAAAATAGAGCATTATAATTAATAATGCTCTTTAAAATTAAACGTTACGAATAATGGCTTGGTCAGTATCTTTAATGGATTTCATAAAATTACTCTGCAATTGGCGTGCCATATTATAGTTACCACTCATAGCGGTGATTTTTGCCAACACTAGTGGGTTATCGACTTCTAAATTGGTGCTAGCAAGTAAGGTGTTTAATTCATCGCCAAATTTTGTAGCTTTAGCACTAATACTTGCCGAGGTACGATAGATCATACCCAGATCATTTTTACCTGTTCCTTCGGTTTCTAATTTAGAGCTGCCCCAACGGCCACTAGTATCTAAACCTGAAATTATATCTGACATTTTATTTCCTCTTTATGTTTAAAATCATATTAATTAAATTTTTTAAGTTAAAAACTGATTGAATTAAAAAACCAATGGTTATTACCTAATAGAATATAACCATTTGCATTGGTGACAAATGATTTTCCTTCGAGCTTGTTATTTGCAAGGGAAATAGAAAATTGAATGTGATTTTCTCCCCATTTTTTGTAAAATAAATTTGTAAAATTAATCAGTGAAGCCGTCTGGTCGTCATTTAAGCTGTCTTTTATTATAAATATGACTTTATTATCTTTAGTGATTTTACGCCATTGAACATTACTTTCTGTTAATCCTAACTCTGCTTTTTGTAATAATTCAGCAAGGTTAACCTGTTTTATTTCACTCTTAATATAACAACTGAAATAACCAGATAATATTTTGTCTATTTTATTGTTTACATTAATGGATGTTTTGTCATCTATCGCTGTTATTTTTGGATTACATGGGTTACTAAGCTCTATCTTTAATGTATCTGGAAATACGTCAATAATCTTATTTTCAATTTCATTTTCGAGTTTATTTATTATTTTAATTGAAAACTTTTCATTATATTTAGCTTTGACTAGGCGTTGCATACTCCAGTCGGCATCTCTTTGGGTTTTAACTAAAATGAGGCTTTCGTCATTTGCACTTTGAGTTACAGTAATAGGGTCGTGGTTGCCTTGAAGTATGCGCTCTAGTGTTTTTACTTTTTTCTCAGTACTTTGTTCTGGAATATATTGAAAAATAACGTAAGCAATAAATATTGAAAATAAAGTAAAGAAAAAGACCAGCATAGTTTGTTTATTAAAAACACTTGCTTTTTCCTTGGTTGACTTTTTTACTTTAGATTGAATGGCAGGTAATGGATTTTCCACTTCCGAGCTCAATGCATCCTCAAACGTTTGGAAGCTTTGCCAATCAGTATCTTGCATTTTTATTGCAATAGGAAATATATCAGCCAAAAGCAATTGCTGAAGAACGATAGGAATTTCGGTACTTAGTCCACTATCATTTAGTCTAATTGCCAAACCACTTTCAGTAGATTGACTTGCCGTAACAATTGAAAACTCACAGGTAATACCATCACTAGGGATCTGGTAAGTTGTAAATCCATCATCATTGATGTCAGTTTTGTAATCTAGGCCGTTACTAATGATAATAAGATTATTATCTGTATTAACCATTAACTCTTGGCCGGTCATAGGACCACTAGCAATTTTTATTATGCATGTTTGGCTATTTGTGTTACTCATAAAAATAATCTCATGGAATTCATTTCATTTTAGTTATGTATTTATTGGGTCTCGTTATTGGCAGCAAGTAAAACAAGAAATATTTTTTCTGTCAGTTGAATTGTTCTTATTCATTTTTACTTTTAATTTGGAATGGAAAGTGTGAAGGATTCCAGAGTATTCCCTTGAGGATTTTTCATCTATCGCTCATTCTGTATACACCAAGTTACTTTAATAAGGCTTATATCATGTCAAAAAAAGATATTGCTATATTATTAGAAAGTAGGGGCTGTTGCTTTTCTTTGCAGGATAAATTGGTCTTGGCTATACCTAATAAGAATGCAACGCCTTTTTCTTATAAATCTCTATATTCAAATTTAAATATTTCGATAGAAATTCAGGCTATATTTATTTGCCAAGAAAATGAATGGGAGTTGATAGATAAATCAAACTGGAATTTATATTCAATGGATTTATCAGAATTAGTTGAAATTTTAGCGGTTATTGATACCGCGACAGGGCAAGCATTTCTCGCTAAAAAAGAGAAACCAAAGGTTGATGAAAATAGTCAAGACGAATTTATTGTATTACCTGAAGAGTTTCCACCAACCGTTTCGATTAAAAATGTAGTGATTGATTTAATCATTAGAAACCACCCTGTATTTGATAGTTGGTGTGAAATATTAAGGCGATATGAAGCCTACGGTATGATGCGATTTATTCTTACTTCCGCTCAAGATGATAAGAATGCCAATATTAATCAGCTATGTGCACGTTATGGTATATCAGCTTCTTATTTTAGGCAGCTTTATCGAGAAAACTTTAATAAAACGGCAAAACGTAAAATTATGAGTGTGCGTATGGCTAATGCCATTCTACAGCTAATTGAAAGCGATGATTCAATATTAGATGTAGGGCTGGAAGCGGGATATTGCTCAGCATCTCATTTTACTAATGATATTAAAAAAGAATTAGGCCTAACACCATCAGAAATTAGGCATATTGGAGCAACATTATATGAGCAGTAAAAAAAATCGAGTGTTAGGACTAACACTATTTTTACTGAGTGTGAATTTTTATTCGGCGCAAGCAGAAATTATTGTGGCGGAGCCTGTTACACAGTCAAAAAACCACGATACATTCGTCGCAAATAATATAGCAGTGGGTAAGGTGTTTGATGCGGTCGCAGAGCGTCTAAATAAACCGATTATTCTTAGTAAATTAGCAGCTCAAAAAAAAGTAACTGGCAATTTTAATTTGGCTAATGCAGATGAAATGTTTAAAGCATTAGCTCGGCGAATTGCGCTAGTGTGGTATGACGATGGCGCAAGTATCTATGTTTATGATAATAGTGAAATGCGCAGCGCAATTATTCCAACGAATAACGTCAGTAGTAACCAGTTGCTTAATTATATTCAACGAAATGGCATCTATGATTCACGTTTCCCTGTACGTTCACAAGAGGGGGAAAGATTATTATTTGTTTCTGGTCCGCCTCTGTATATTGAATTAATTAAAGCAGCTTCTTTATACCTTGCAGAACAAATTAGGAAAGAGGAATTATCCAGCGGTGAAGTTGCGGTTATTCCGTTAAAACACGCCTCAGTAACAGATAGAAGTTATTCATTACGCGGACAAAATATCACAATCCCTGGTTTGCTGAATGTCATTAATAACTTATTTAAAAATGGCACCACAATCGATGAAACGTTAATTATTCAGCCTCCATCTGTAGCGATTAACTCAACAGGAGATTCAATCGATGAATTAATGGATGCACCAATTGGGGACTCATCATCTTCTACGAATAAGCCCCAGTTGGTAACAAGAAAGCCTTCTAACAGTGCTTTTTCTCTAGTGGCGCATCCTGACAGTAATAGTTTGATTGTTAAAGGCAGCCAAGAGCAAATTCGTTATGTTCGTCAACTTGTGAATACATTGGATATGCGTCGTCGCCAAGTGGAGCTGTCATTATGGATTATCGATATTACTCGTTCTGAATTAGATAATTTAGGTGTCAATTGGGAAGTTGGCACATTTAATACGGGAACGGGCTCAGTATCTTTTAATCGCAGTACATTATCGAACAGCCAGCAATTTCTATTACAGATTGATGCATTGAATAAGACGGGTAATGGGCACATAGTTTCTCGGCCAGTGCTATTAACCCAAGAAAACATTCCTGCTTTATTTGATAACAACACTAGTTTTTACGCCAAATTACAAGGTGAACGTATTGCGACTCTTGAGCAAGTCACATATGGCACCATGGTGAGTGTGATGCCGCGTATTTCCGCAGGTAATAACGTTGAAATGGAAGTCAATATTGAAGATGGTGCAGAAAACCGCGATAGCATGGGTAAAACATCCAGCGTAGAAGGGCTACCAGCCGTTAATCGAACCAGTATTAACACCGTTGCGCGTATTGCAAAAGACAGTAGTTTACTTATTGGTGGTTATACGCGTGAACAATATGTTGAAAATGAAAGCAAAATTCCTTTTTTAGGCGATCTTCCTTATGTGGGAGGGTTATTTAGCCATTCATCTACGAATCAGCAAAAGATGGTGCGTTTATTTTTAATCCAACCGCGTTTATTGAATGAAAATGAAGGTTGGGATGGGCGACAATTTTCCGAAAAAACGCGGATTACCAACCATGACAGTCAGTTACACGGTACGGTTCAATTTCTTCAACAATACATGAGTGAGTCATGGCAATAACACCACTGAGCTTTAATACCCGCTTTTCGGTTAATACTCAAAACAAAAGTCGTGCATCAGTGAGTAGCAGTAGTGACGACTCCGATGAAGTTGCTCGTGGCGCAGGTGTCATTGATAGCTCTAGTGAATATGCATCGATGTCGATGCTAGCGGCAAGTCATGTGCGCCGAGGAAGTTCTAAAAAGGGCAGCGAAGAAGACTGGTTGCAATTTTCTGAACGCATTTTAGATAAAGATGCGGATGACAAAGTGTTACATATAGAAGGGTTACTTAATAAGCAGTTAATGACCCCGAAACAGTTACGAGAATTTTTATTGCAATTTTTTACTGATCCTAGTGACTTATTAATGCTTCTTGCAGCATTACTTAATCGAAAAAAATTAAAAAAAGAACAAATTGATAACCTTGAAGCTTTAGCGGAATTACTGCAAGCAGAAGACACTGAACGGAGCGCTCAAGCAGGCATTAATGTTGCACTCATTGCAAAGGCATTTGCAAAAAAATTACATTTCAGTGCTGGGAATTTACGTACATTATATCGTGAATTTATTAGTTATGACGGGCCGATTGTTTATTTATATGAGCAATGGGTTGAGGAAATGGAAATCCAAGAGCGTGAAAATATGATGCGTTATCTTGGTCGGGCGCTTGCTTGTGATTTACAGGCGTTGCCATTAGGCGATCTAAATATCACTGCGTTCGGTAGTTTTTTTAGCCGTGTTGGCCGGCTCCGAGAATTGCAATCATTAGACTATGTATTTTGTCAGCAATTCTTTCAATCCGGGTTTTTTCGCCACAATGGAAAATCAAATCAATCAAAGCTTGAAAAAGAGTTAAGCCAATTATTTACCCGAGGGATACGTAATCACGTTGGCTTTGAAGAAGTGGTCATCACTTTTATTAATAACATATTGAACATAATGAGCTCCGATATTCGAGGCCAATTTTTACAATTACTCTTACTGGCGTTTTCTATCATTCCAGTTGCTGTATTTCCTTCATTGGAAGCACGAGAGGAACTTATTGATCAATTAAAGAAACTCATGGACCAAGTTATGGTGAAAGAGCTGTTTTTACACCGACATTCGTAGTTTGATAGGAAAAGTAATTTCATGAAAAATATAACCGGATTTTTATTACAAATCCGTAATCGCCCAGAGCTAATGGTATTAGTTATCATGGTTATGGTTATTGCGATGTTGATTATTCCATTACCCACAATATTGGTCGATTTATTGATCGGCTTAAATATTATGATCTCAGTACTTATTTTTATGAGTTCTTTTTATATTACTCGGGTACTTAATTTTCAGTCATTTCCATCTATCTTGCTAATTAGTACGTTATTTCGACTTGCTTTATCAATTAGTACTAGTCGTCTAATTTTATTAGAAGCAGATGCAGGGGATATTATCGCAACGTTTGGTGAATTTGTTATTCAAGATAACTTAGTTGTTGGTATGGTGGTATTTGCGATAGTTACCATTGTACAGTTTATTGTCATCACTAAAGGTTCTGAACGTATTGCTGAAGTGGCTGCACGCTTTTCCCTTGATGCGATGCCGGGCAAACAAATGAGTATCGATGCTGATCTACGTGCAGGTGTGATTGATGAGGCGACAGTTAAAGAGAAGCGTGGCGATCTTGAAAAAGAGAGCCAATTATTTGGGTCTTTTGATGGCGCGATGAAATTTATTAAAGGGGATGCGATAGCGGGTATTGTCATCATTTTTGTTAACTTAATTGGCGGAATATCTGTTGGCACAGCTCAACAGGGAATGGATGTTTCAACTGCATTAAATACGTTTTCTTTATTAACGATTGGTGATGGTTTAGTTGCTCAAATCCCTGCACTACTCATTTCTATCAGTGCGGGTTTTATTGTCACTCGAGTAGGCGGTAATGATAAAAACTTAGGTGAAAACATTGTTTCGGAGTTATTTGCAAATGACTTTACGATTTTAATTACAGCATTAGTTGTACTTTCAATGGGTTTTTTACCTGGTTTTCCAACGATTATATTTTTACTATTATCAGGGCTTCTTATTGGACTATTTTCTTTCCGATATTTTAAAAAACAAAAAAATAAGCAAAAAATAGTGAAAGGTGAAGCAGAATCGATTAATTCAGATGTGACGGAAGGTGAAACACAAAGAGAAATCAGTGATATTGAGGAAGAATATATTCCAGAAACATTACCGATTATCATATCTGTTAACCAAAAATATAGAGAACATTTAGAAGATAATAGATTTTTGTCTAGAATGAAAAAAGATATTTTTATTCGATATGGATATAGGATCCCAGATATTGCTGTCAACTATTCACCGATTATTCCTGAAAATAAAATGGTGATACTCATTAATGAAATTAAAGCAGGAGAATATGATATCTATTTTCATGGGTATCGCTTACTGACTGTTAATGATGAACCTGAATATCTAGGTATGGAATTAATAAAGTTTACGGATGAATACGGTTCAGTGAGCACGTGGTTTGAAAAAAATGATCTATCTAATATTGAACAACTCGGTTTAATGGTTCGTGATGATGTAACAGAAGCGATTGATTGTGCTAGTACCTTGTTGTTGAGATTTATAAATGAATTTTTTGGTATTCAAGAAACTAAAAACTTACTTGATGACCTTGAAAGAAAATACCCTGAATTATTAAAGGAGTGTTATCGACATACGACAGTACAAAAAGTTACTGAAGTTTTTCAACGTTTATTAATGGAAAAAATTTCAGTTCGTAATATGAAACTAATTATTGAAACCTTAGTGCAGTGGGTGCCAAAAGAAAAAGATAGTTTAATGTTAGTTGAGCACGTAAGAAGCTCAATGGCACGTTATATTTCATCCTGTTTCTCTGTGGATGGGCGTTTGAATGTCCTCATGATTAACTCAGGGCTAGAAGACACGATACGTCAAGGGATTAGGCAGGCTTCCGGTGGAGTGTACTTACATCTTGAACCTGAAAAAACCAATGAGTTGATACAGGCTGCAGAACTTGCTTTAGAAAATAGTTATTTGTCAGTTAGGGATGTGAATGTTTTAGTACCGGTTGATATTCGTCGTTTTGTCAAAAAAATCTTAGAAGGCCGCTTTCCAGAGCTAGAAGTGCTTTCTTTTAATGAAGTTTCTGAAATGGTGAAGGTTAATGTGGTTAAAACCATATAATCAAAAAATTGGCTTTATTAACAAATAAAGCGACTTAATTCAATATAATTAAAAATGTTGGATGATATAAAATATATTTAAAATATAAGGAATACCAATGAAATATAGATTTATAGAAATGTTAAATGAGTATTTAAATTCTATGGGGCGTAGTGACCTAGTTAACTCTCAGCTAGATTGTCATTCTAATATTCAATTTGAAATGAACGAGTTCTCTGCGATTAATATCGATTTATCAACGAATGATATTATCATTTGGAGTCAATTAGTAGATTGCAATTACAGTCATTTAGAGTTAGTTAGTGCTCCTTTATTGAAATCATTATTAGAATATGCGCCAAATAATTTTTATCCGGGGCAACCGGCATTGAATCTTGTGGATGATGCCTATGTTCTTTCTGCGGTTTTAAAAGAATCAGCTTTAAATGATATGCAATTATTTGCAGATAGCTTTGAAGAGTTCTTTGAGCGTGCAAATGAGCTTAGTGCTCAGCTAACGTAACCCATTATGAAGTTATTCGATTTCTGCGCGCATCCTGCGCGCATTCATGGATGCTTAATAGAAGCGCCTTTACACGGTGTTTTTATTGGTGAAATTTGTTTTATTGAGCGTTCTCTTATGCAGCCCGACATTATTGCGAAAGCGCAGGTTGTTGGTTTTAAAGAAGGGCTCACGGTATTGAGTTTAATAGGTCGCACACAAGGTTTAACGCGAGAAGTGGTTATTCGCCCGAGTGGCTACCCATTTGTATTTGAAGTTGGCGAATATTTAGCTGGTAAAATTTTTAATGCGGCAGGAGAACAAGTTGGTGCGTTGAGTGAAGACCTTGCTGAGCCAATGTTGCTCAATACAAAATTATTACGTATTGATAGCCCTCCGGTGAGCGTGACACAAAGGCGGCCGGTTTCTGAGCCGATGGTCACAGGGGTACGTGCAATTGATAGCCTACTAACATGTGGCTTAGGGCAGCGTATTGGTATTTTTGCCGCCGCAGGTAGTGGTAAAACTTCATTAATGAACATGATCATCAACCACGCTCATGCGGATATTCATGTCGTTGCTTTAATTGGTGAGCGAGGGCGAGAAGTTATTGAATTTATTGAGGAGTTGAAAGAGTCGCCTCATGCGGCACAGACGATATTAATTTATGCAACTTCAGACAGCCCACCGATTGAGCGGTGTAATGCCGCGTTGCTTGCGACTACGATTGCTGAATATTTTCGTGACTGTGGTCGTAATGTATTGCTGTACGTTGATTCCATGACCCGATATGCGAGAGCGTTGCGAGATGTGGCTTTAGCTACCGGAGAACTGCCGGCTAGACGCGGTTATCCTGCCTCTGTTTTTGAACAGCTTCCTATGTTGTTGGAGCGTCCAGGGCAATTAAAGCATGGCTCGATTACTGCTTTTTATACGGTGTTATTAGAAAGTGAAGAAGAGGCTGACCCGATTGGCGATGAGATTCGCTCCATTCTAGATGGTCATATTTATTTAAGCCACAAATTAGCGGGACGTGGGCATTACCCAGCGATTGATATCTTACACAGTATTAGCCGCGTATTCCAAAAGGTAACGACTCCAGAGCATCGCCAGTGCGCAATTGATCTACGTGACATGATCTCAAGGCTTGAACAAATTCAGCTTTACCTTGAACTCGGTGAATATCAACGAGGTGAAAGCCATGAAAATGATCGAGCTTTAGATAAAAAAGAGCAAATTGAAGCTTTCTTAAAACAAGCCATGGATGAGCCAATGAGTTTCGACAATATATTAAGCAATCTCAATGAATTGGCATCTTAATGATTTCTAACTTGCTGGCTTTAACTGAGAGACGTTTTGACCGGACATTACAAGAACAATCGCAATTAAATTCAATAATAAAGCAACAGCAACAGCAATGCAGGGATATTCGCCAGCGTATTTTAGTTCTATCAACACAAACTGCATCTTATGAAAAATCAGAAGAGTTAAGCCGAACTGCTTTTTGGGAAAGGCAGCGATTAAAGGCAGCGGTTCTTGCGGAAATAGCTCAACTTGAATTTCAAATAGAAACTCTAGCAGCCGAAATATCAAAAAATAAAATACTACAGTCTGAAATTGCTAAACGAATATTCATATTACGTAATAAGTGCGAGAAATTCCGAAATTATCTCAAGCAACAACGTATAGCCAGAAGGTTAAAATCAGAGCTACAGCAACAAAATGAAATTGAGGAGTTATTCGTACATGTCAGCAATAAAAATAAGTTCAAATGAAAAAGTACCCTGTGTAGCTATCGACAGAGAAGCAATATCATCAACATATAACACCACTGAATTTAGCCACCAAAATATAACTCCAAAAATGGCAAAAGTAGTGAATGACAAAAATATGATGCATCTATTCGGCCATAAAAATAAAAGTCAGCCAAAGGATATATCTGCTTTTCTATCCGTATCCCTTCCTTTTATGCAAAAAATATCGCAATTGAGCGACTTAGCGAAGGGGTTTATTACATGGAAAGAAAATGTATATATTGGTGAAGGTATCCAAATAGCCGGGGAAAATAAAGAATTAAAGGCCAAAGCGATTGAGCCGCTAATAAATAATTATATATTTACGGAAAGTTGTATACCTGTTGTTCATTATTTTCAGGATAACTTACCAAAGACTCATCAGGTCAATATTACGAATAAATTGATGGTGGATAATCAGCCAGATATGAATCTATTGGCTGATTTGACGACTACTGGGAAAGTCGAAACCGTCCCTGAATTAATTGAGAATAATGAGAATAATGAGAATAATGAGAATACTAACTTTATTATTAGCACCCCAGCCGCTGACCTAGTCGATATACTAAATAAACCAGTTGTTGATAATAATCTGTCAGAGAGTCCGGTTATTCACGTTGAACAAAATATTGCTGACGAAGATGAGATTCCTTTGTTTAACACTATGATGGTTGGCTATCCACTACTGAATATCCCACAGCGAGCAAGGGGGAAAGCTAACGATAATTTAGTCCCATACGGGGAAAAGAAACCGCAATTAAGTGAGAAGAATCAGCTCAATATGGAAAGTCCACTGGCAAATTTGGCGCTTAGGAGTACTTTAGAACCGACATCAAAAGAGTTGAAACCAGAGGTTAAAACGGGGAAACAGTATATTAGATCTTCAGTCAAAGTAGAGCTTGAGCCCGCTATCCAAAGGAAAATAGTTGGAGAACAATCCAAGCCAGTTAATATTCGACAAATTGATTCACTCGATACCATTTTGTTAAATACATATCCACGAAAAAATAACCCAGCAAAAGATGACTCACTAAGAAATCCCCCTTCTCTTCTGGGAATGCAGTTAGCTACCCATCATTTGCATGACCAACAGGGCACCCATCAAGGTATTAAAGAGAACACTCATCAAGGTACTAAAGAGAACACCCATCATCATGTTGTTGGGCAGCTTGAACTTGCTTTTACAAAAAATGAGCCACCTACACAGCCAGTTACCTCACTGAGAACTTCTTATCTACATGATAATAAAAGTATTTTATTATCTGAAAATGAGACGAATAATCTCCCTGATAAAGTGCAAGAGACGACAATTTCTGCACAAATCTCACCTGCAGAAGATATGAGCCCACCTAGCAATATGATAGCAACGACTACTAATGAGGTTATGCGGGTGTCTGTGCCACTACAAGCCACACAGCAAAAGCCAGAGATGCACAAAATGCCAGAGCTAGTGGAAACCCCCCCATTTTTAGGTGAAAACCAACAGCCGAAAACTGCAGAACGTAGTTTCACTTATACCTTTAACCAGTGGCAAAGTAGCCCATCAGTGACGTTTGAATTGGCCTCTAAAGGAGAGTTCGTTGCCTCAACAGCGAGTCCAGAAGTTCAATTGGCATTAAATGAGAATAAGCATTTATTGGCTCATGAAACGAGTGTGCATATTCGACGTGAAGATGAACGTCAGCAGCATCGAAACCGACAGCAGCATGACCAACAGCAAGAAGAAGATTAATTATGTTGAAGATTAGACGGATCAGCTCTCAAGAAAAACAACTTAAAATTTGGCAGCAATATTATTTAGTTAATCCACAAATAAAGCTAGCTAACCGCAGTATTGGTTATTTTCAATTATCACTAGTGAGTGAAACACAGAAAATAAATGCATTCGTTGTTGTTGAAAGTTGGTGTCATTATCGTTGGCCTGAACTGGTTCATTATGCATGGAGTTCATTATCAAACAGCCAGCTATGTGAATTGTTTGCTTCTGAATATATTGGAATTACATTTTTCTCCCAGAATTTCCGTTGTGAATCTGTCGAGATAGTTGATGATATGCGTATTAATTACCAGCCATGGCTAATTGTTAAAGAAGCTAGCCTCGGGGAAGTATTATTAGCAGAACCAATAGAAAGCCTCGAAAAAAAGCAGGGAACTAATCAGATATTCGACCATTTAAAACTGCGAGCGGATTGGATATTAGGGTATAGCTATATTAGTGCCAAACTTTTGCAAACTATAGAATTACGTGATGTGCTGAGTATCCAACAATTACAGTTAAATATGTCTGTGGCAGGACAGGTATTAGCTCGATTTCAAAAGCAAGATGAAGGACTACTTATGATTGAAGAATTAGTGGCGCCAGAGAGTGAAGAGGAATTCGTATTTCCTGAAGAAGATGAAATGCAAGAAATTGTGCGCCCCTTTAATGTAAAAGAAATGAATATTAAATTAACCTTTGTTTTAGGTCATAGTGATATTACGGTCGATGAGCTTTCAAAAATGGAGCCCGGTTATATTTATTCTATTGGTGAAAATAAAGAACGTGAAGTTAAAGCCTATGCTAATAAGCAACTTATTGCAGAAGGGGAGCTTATTTATATTGGCAATAGTGATGAGTTAGGTTTGGAAATCACACATGTTGTCAGTTTGGGTGATAAAAGAGTTTAATATGCCAACGATACCTGATGGGATCCCATTATTAGCGATTATCGCATTCTCGACATTATTGCCATTTGTTATTGCTGCAGGCACCTGCTATTTAAAAATATCTATTGTATTAATTATGGTACGCAACGCGATGGGCGTTCAACAAGTTCCTTCTACTATGGTATTAAATGGTATTGCATTGTTACTTTCTATTTTCGTTATGATGCCAGTTTTACAGGATGTGAATAATCATATGCGACAAGAACAGGTTGATTTTAGTAATGCTGAATCAATCGATAGTTTTGTTGAAAATGGGCTGGGGGGATATAAAGCGTATTTGAAAAAATATTCAGATCCACAACTAGTGACGTTCTTTGAGTCAATACAACAAGGTCGAAGTGAAGAAGAAGTGACCGCTGATGAAGGCGAAGCTACATTATTTTCTTTATTACCTGCTTATGCATTAAGTGAAATAAAATCAGCTTTTGAAATTGGTTTTTATATCTATTTACCTTTTGTTGTAGTTGATTTAGTTATTTCCAGCATTTTATTGGCACTGGGTATGATGATGATGAGCCCAGTAACAATTTCGATTCCGGTTAAATTAATTCTATTTGTTGCAATTGATGGCTGGTCACTGATTTCTAAGGGGTTAGTGATGCAATACATTGAATTAGCACAGCATTAAAGCGAATGATACTATGGATCAAATCGTTTATTTAAGTAACAAAACGATGTTATTAATCGTTATATTATCTGCAATACCAGTAATAGTGGCTACTGCAGTAGGATTATTGGTAGGGTTACTACAAACTGTCACGCAACTTCAAGAGCAAACATTACCTTTTGGTATTAAATTATTAGCTGTTTTTGGTTCACTTTTTATGATCTCTGGTTGGTTATCCGATAAGGTAATGAATTTCGCATTAGAAACCTTAAGCGCTGCTATCCCTGCTATCGGGTTATTCGGATGAATCAGGAAATACTATCGCTGATGTCCTCGCTCTATTTTATCTTTCAAGAAGGATTGATAAAAATAGCGTTAGCTTGGTTGAGAATTGCACCAGTGATGTTTTTATTACCTTTTTTAAGTAACAAATTACTTAATGGTGGGATTATTAAAAACTGTGTGGTGGCTTATATTGCATTAGGTTTATGGCCTTTTTTTTCATCCTATGAAATACAATGGGATGAAATTAATTTTGTTGATGTATTTATTTATGAAATTTCGATTGGACTCGTATTAGCACTGATGTTAGCGCTGCCTTTTATGATAGCCAATATTGTTGGCGAATTAATTGATGCGCAGCGTGGCGAGACGATTAGTAGTATTGTTGACCCTGCGAGTGGAACCGAAGCTTCGGAGCTTGCTGTATTATTAAACCATATTACGTGTATGATATTCTTAGCACAAAATGGAATGTATCAACTTGCTAATCTATTCGCACAGAGCTATCAGTTATTACCCTTTGCCCATGGATTTACGTCATTTAATAGCCTTCCTTTGGGGGAATGGTTAAATAAAATGGTCGTCAGTGGAGTTGTTTTAACTGCCCCAATATTAGTGACATTATTTATTACAGAGGTTGCCTTAGGGCTATATTCCCGTTTTTGCCCTCAATTAAATGCATTTTCATTATCTTTAGCAATAAAATCAATCATCGCTTTCTGTGTTTTTTTACTTTATTTCCATAATGAGGTACCAGAGATATTAGTCAATATGATTTCGATTTCACCACTGCGAGACATATTCCTTTCTTCTTGATTTTATGGATATAAATAAATATGGCTGAAAAAACAGAAAAACCTACGGATAAAAAAATTAGAGATTCAGCTAAAAAAGGGCAAAGTTTTAAGAGTAAAGATAGCGTTGCGGCAATTGTATTAGTCGTAAGTGCATTTGTTATTGAAGGCGTATCTAGTTTATATGAACTGGGTGGGTTAATGCGAAAAATATTTTTATCCCCAACGGAGATAAAAATTGATGCACTACTTTGGCAATTCTTCACGATATTTTTAAGTATTGTATTACCTGTTCTATTTACTTGTTTTTTATCCGGTACAATTATTTCTTTATTACAAAGTCGATTTAGATTGGCCAGTGAAGCAATAAAGCTTGATTTTACTAAATTAAATCCAATTGCAGGATTTAAAAAAATATTTTCATTGAATTCATTGAAAGAGTTAATTAAGGCGATTTTGTATTTAATTGTCTTTATTATATCAATATTAGTCTTTTTTATTGTTTGGCGTAAAGATATTTTTATGCTCTACCGAACAATGATTAATGGGATGATTAGCCAATGGGTTAGTTTGTGCGTAACATTTATTGTCGTCTTTCTTGCAGTTGCTCTTATTATTATCTTGGTTGACGCAATAGCTGAATTCTTTTTGTATATTAAAAACTTAAAAATGGAAAAGCAAGAGGTTAAAAAGGAATACAAAGATAATGAAGGTGATCCTCATATCAAAAGTGCACGTCGAGGAATGCATCAGGAATTACTGTCTGAAGAGGTTAAATCAAATGTTCGTAATTCAACATTTGTAATGGCAAATCCAACGCATATTGCATTGCTTATTTATTATGATTCGAATATTGCACCATTACCCTTTTTATTCTCTAAAAGTAAAGGCGCACAAGCAAAAGCAATTATTAAATACGCGGAACAACAAGGTGTTCCAGTTATTAGGGATATCGTTTTAGCTAGGCAAATATGGCGGTCATATAAAAATGATAGTTTTATTGATGAAAAAGGATTAGAAGATGTTATGCAAATAATATCATGGTTAATCCGTATAGAATTAGTAAAAATGGGAGTCGATATTGATAAAGCATTAGAAAAAATATCAGAGAACGAGGCATATTCGAAAAATAATAGCGAACTTAATAATTTATTTATTACTTAAATCGTTTTTTTAAAGAAAGAATCAAATCGGTTAATTATGATGCAAGCATAAAGTATATGTTATGCATTGCATATCAACAATAAGGTAAATATATGAATAATGCGGAAACAGAGAGTTTTCAACAATCTGATATGGAAGAATTACTTGACAATATTACAACTGCACTAATGGATGGTGCAACTTATAAAGATATTCACGGGATCCCACAAAGTACAATGGATGGCATTTATTCCTATGCATACGAGTTCTATCAACAAGGCAAATTAAAAGAAGCAGAAACTTTTTTCCGATTTCTAAGTATTTATGATTTCTATAATACAGATTATGTGATGGGGCTTGCTGCTGTCTATCAATTAACGAAACGGTATGACAAAGCAACTGAATTATATGCTCTCGCATTTGTATTGGCAAAAAATGATTACCGCCCGCTATTCCATGCAGGACAGTGCAATTTAATGATGAAAAAAAGCAGTGCCGCAATTCATTGTTTTGAAAGCGTTGTAAAAAGCAGTACAGATATTGATTTAAAAAATAAATCTCAAGCTTATTTAAATGCATTAAAGAAAAACTCAGAAAGAGATTCTAATATATAACGAGGAAATGGCATGGTAGATATTAAAGCTTTAGGAAATAGTGAACGAATAAATAATATTAATGCCTATTTACAAGGTAGTAATCCTTTAGCACTAAGTGAGGATATTACAAAATCAGTTTTAGCTTTAGAGGATGTATGTAGGGAGTCCATATCGGGAGAACAAGCAAAACGAGCTAAGATAGAAGGCTCGCCTCGCCTGAATAAGCCGATGATGGCAAAAGCTATGCTAAGTGCACAATCATCTTCGCAAGATAAAACATCTAATGCAATGGCCATACTGGTTGAAACATTTGCGACAATTCGTCGGTTGTTACATGAAGGTAATATTGGTGAACTAAGTAATCGGTTACAGCTTTTAAACCTTGAATCAGGTTCCTTACGAGAGAAAGGGAAGGAGTTACTTGATTCTTTCGCAAATTCGACAAAAAAAGCACTTAATATTAAACATCAATTAGATGAGGCCAAAGGTATTTTAGATTTAGGTAAAAATAAGTTGGCGAATACCTTAAATTTACTAGAGGAACATCAATTTTCTGTAGCAGATAATATAAATGATATTACGAATACAAAGGAAGAATTAAGCAATTGTGAACAACGATTAGAGAAAATAAATACTTTTGATAAACCTATTACAGAAGAAGTTTATAACCAAGAAGTTAATATTAAAAATAAAATAGAAGTGCTTACCAATAAACTCGAAGAGTTGACAAATAAACGTGATGCTTTAGAAAGCACAACAACTTTATTTAAAGCTAATGTTGGAACGTTAACTGAAAATGTCGATAAACTTCAAAATAATTATGAAGTTCTAATAAATAAAGAATATGAGCTTGTAAAAACTTCTGACGACGCCAGCCAAAAACTGAATGTATTTATGGAAACAGCACCTAGGTCTGTTGAGGTTGACGGTGAGAAATGGGAGAACACATTATCTCTCTTAACGATGCTGACGGCTCAGCTTAAAAAGGTTATGAATGAAGACTCTATTCGTAACATGAAAGAGCAAGAAGCAGTGATGATGAAAATCAATGAGGCCTCTCGGAAAGATTCTGATAACAAAGCAAAAGAGGCCGCGGAATCTGAACGTAAAGCGGCTGAAGCAAATAAAGCGGCATCTTGTGCCAGTAAAATTTTTAGTTATGTACTTTTAGCTGTTTCAGTGGTTGCTACCGTAGCTTCTTTTGGAACAGCAGCACCGTTAACACTTGCGATTGCAGCTATTGGTATTTCTATGGCGGTTGCGGACATTGTATTGGAAGAAACAGGGCACGGTAGCTTAATGCAGATGCTTGCTAATGAAATTTCTTCAGTAGTAACGGATGTATTGATTAAATTTGGTGTTGATGAAGATAAAGCTAAGCAGATTGGTAGCATCGTGGGAATGATTGTCGCTGCGATTGCATTTTTAGCTCTTTCGTTAATTTCTATGGGTTCAATGGCTAAAAATATCGTGAATACGGTGAAGAGTGCGGCTCAATTATTGCTCAAAAATGCGGGTTCTTTACTCAAAAGTACAATTAAAGCCATGCCAAAAAATTTAACTAATGCATTGGGTAATATGGCAACCAAAACTGCAAAAGTGAGCGATTCAGTGGCTGATAGCACAGATGATATGGTGAAGTTAACGAAATTCACCAAGCTGGCAGACAAATTTGATGATGCAAAAGATACCGTGAAAACGACCGAAAACACGATAGCTAAAATCAAAAAAGTCGACACGGTGAAAAATCCAAGTGTAGCAATGGCCAAATTAGAAGTTACTGCAAGAGGCATGAATGCAGGGCTTACAGTTGCAAATGCAGCGACAACAGGAGGGTTAAATGTACACGCGGCATCAATGGGAGCCAAAATGAAAGAGATGCTTGCAGGTATGATGTTAAATAACTCTGCTATCGAAGCTATTACCGAGTTACTTAATCAATTAATTCAAGCTATGTCGAAAAACTATGAGCAGTTTGATGAAATGTTTGTATCAATGCTTAATGGCCTTCAAAAATCGGGTCAAAGTAAAGTCGATATGATGAATACCGCACGCTTTGCGTAAACTAAGGAGTAATTTTATATGACACCCATTATGACACAACCCGTTATAGCCAATAAAGCTGTTTTCAATGCTGAAGCATTAGGTAATAAAAAAGAGATATCTGTTTCAACTCATCCATCTGCTCGACAAGAAATTAATTTAGCAAGTTTGCCACAATTAACACCCGCAGAATTTTCAGATAAGCCGGTATTAAAGTCACCATCGAGTGGGGAAATAATGCCAGAACAATTAATGGGCGCCCTATCAGAGCTTGATTCAGACGAAATAGAAAAGGCGGCAATACGGTTAAGTGCATGTCCTCCTAAACTTGCTAATGAGTTGCATCATATTTTTAAAAATGCAGAACAAAAAGCGATTGAAAGCATTAGCTCCGCGAAGACGAGTGAATATATTGGTATTATCAGCAGTGATATTATTGTTGAAATATCAAAGCTTATCCGCAAAGTTGCATCCGAAATTAAAATCTCAGACCGCCAACTTAATGCAGCATTTAATATCTTAAGTGGCAAAATGGTGGCGGCAGCCGCCACATCTACCATTAAAGAAGGAAAAAAAATGATGGAGAGCGCCATGATTAATTTTGGCGTCTCATTAGGCGTAAGTGGTTTAGGTGCTGCATTCCAAGCGAAATCGTTACATACGCAAAATAAATCGATAAACACTAACTTAAAAACGGGTACTAATAATATTAATGCAGGTAATAAACTTAATGGTCATGCCTCTGAGTTAACAGGAAAAAATAACGGAAGTACCGTACTAAAAGGTAAGGACGGTAGTACTATTGAGTTGGTTGACCAAGCAACGGCGGGGCAGAAAACGTTAGTTGCGAAAAATATGCAAAATGCAGCGGATAGTACGAAAGCTCACGGCCAAAATCAGCTTAATGATCATAACAATATTGTCACCAAAGAGAGTGTGAAACGTGGTGTAGCAGAACAAGGGGCTCGCTTATCCGATAGCGCAGGGAATATGGCAGGGTCGGCATCACAAGCTGGGGCTAAAGCGGAAAGTGCTAGCGCGATGATAGAGCAGGAAACGTCATCAGCAGCACGTAAAGTCTCTGAAAATGCAGAGAAAACGATGAGTGAAAGTACTGAGTTGTTGAAGAAAATGGATGAAGCTTTAAGGGATATTCGTGATTCTAAAACGCGCACATTCCAAGCTGCAATACGAGGGTAATAATGAGTACAACATCATTGAACCTATTGGCAAATATTCAGCTTTCACGCGTAAATAATGTCGGTTTAATTGATAACAATCCTTCCCCTGTCGGGGAAGGTGTTTTGATTGATCCTAATTTGGATATCTATCAACAAGTCGTCAGTTATTATGAGCAATTATGTGATGAAATAGCCAAACCTATAGAACGAACTAATATTGTTTTTGATCAGCTAAATGATATTTCTGAACAGGCAAACGCTTTAATCCGAGAATTAAAAATATCAGGGGACAGCACCTCTAGAGTATTAATAAAGTTATCTGAAGAGTTCGCGACATTACCCAGTGGTGCGGCAACTCATTTTTTTCGTTCTCAGCCGATTGATGATGGTCGAAGCCATATTGGCGAAATTTCTAAAATAATAGAGAATATTAATTCTGGATACCAAAAAGATTTCGGTAACATCATAAAATCGGCAACAAAATATATGCAGGATGTTAATACTGCCCTTGGTAAAATATCCGAATATATTAAGGCAGGGGATAGTGGAAAAATCAAATTTCTGCGAGTTGCATTATTAGATAGACTCGATGAGCTTTTTAACAAGTATACAGATCATAAAGAAGTAAGAGGAAATAAACCTGAGATAACAGATTCTGATGAGGCGAATAAAAGGTACTATGAAAATTGGTCTGAACCTGATAAAAGTGCGGAGAGTATATATCAAATGAAATATAGTGATTCGGCTTTTGCATTTTGGAAAAAAAAACTACACGGCCAAGGTTTTAGTGTGGAAATAAGAAATGAGAATAATAATAAATTTATTCGTATTTATCCAGATATTAACCCGCTCCGGGAAATTATGAAGGTGATTTATGATGTTGATAAATATGAAAAAGGTTGGGCGAGTAAAGGCGTGGACTTAATGGCTCAGACTGTACAAAGCCTGCAAACTGCAATTGATGCTCAAAAAAATGCAGTTAATAGTTCGGTTTCTCGTTTATTAGAGACTTTCCGCCAAGATAATAGTCATTTTGATACGTTAACTCAATTATTGATAAAGTTAATTCAAGAACTCAACCAATATAATAACGGTTTAGTTAATAGTTAGTATATATACAAGAAATTAATAATTGTTTATTATAAGGATAACCTTTGATGCCAACATCAAACATTGGTAGTTCGTGTAAGGCTAACATTAATAATATTAACCATAACCAACAAAGTAGTGGTGAATTTGTTAATCAACTAAATAAAATTATTTCATCGGGAACCGAGAGTTTATTACCTAAGAATAATATTGAAAATGAAATTAATATCTCTGGCGATGTTAATAAATTACATGCGAGAAACCATCAACAACAAATAGAAAAAATTACACAACTACTTAGCTCTTCTGACAGTCATATTACTCATGAGATGGTTGAAAAGGTATTAAATGCAGGGGGGCATGGCTGTACTTTGCAGCAGGAAATAAATCATAGACCTGAAAGTGCATTGGTAGTATTGACGTTATTTGAGCCCCAAGAAATACCACGAGCTTTACTTTCTGCAGCGACAGAGTTAGTTAAAAGTATAAATACAACAAATTTAAGTAAAGAAAAAAATGTTAAAGATATTTTAAATGGTCAACAGGAAAAGGTAGATACGCAACTCGCTAATTTTTTATTAACTAAAGGGAATAATGACTTGGTAATGCGTTACCAAGAGAAGTATGTTTCCCCGGCAATTAAACAGCAATTAACTGCATATTTCCCTGATAATGAAATTCAAAGCCACTCAGTAGATAAGTTTTTAGTCACAGAAGCAAATGAACAGCTAGATAGTGATATTTCTAAATTAATAATGGAATATAATAAAGTTCCTGCTAATCAGTATGGCGATAAGTATCAGCAATTAAATAATATATTCCGTAGTTTAGAGGAAAAAATAGGCATCATTATGCCGTTAAAAGTCAAAATGAATTTAACGGAATCTGTGAAACAAGAAAACCCTGACAATGAATCATCGAGCGATGAGGTTGATGGTTTGGCCAGCCAATTAGGAACGGATTTACCTGGGATTATTTCAAATAATTATAAAACAATTTTATCAAGTAATTATGCTAATTCACCATTAAGTGCAAATTCTGAGTATATTTCTCATCAAAAGCATGAAAGTAAGACAGATCAAGAGCTTAATTTATCAAATACCCATGAAAGTGATAAGCCATTTGATGACAATGCGCCTTTATCACAAGAAAGCGTAGTATTACGGGCGGTATTAAATGCAACAGAGAAAAAACCTTTACCAGATTATGAGTCTCTTAATCGAGGTGCTGAAAATGACCAAGAGGTTGCAACTATTGAACCGGAACTCTTTATCGAATCAAGCAACGAAGGCTCTTTAGCTGAGAAGAAAAAGCAAATATTGAAATCGATTGAAGACCAGCCTGAATCTTCTGTTAAATTAGCGAGTCAGAGTAAGCAACCACTGAATATCACGCCTAAACTGGGTAGTCACTACGGTAGTTACTTAATCGACAAAAAAGTTCCTGAAGGTGTGAAACTCAGCAATAATAGAGAGCTAGTGAAGGAGAAATCAACCAAACCGGCAGAGACAGAATCGTTTTTGGCCATTAAAAATGCCTCTCACTATAGAACATCTTATATTGATGGTAGTGCTAAAGTTGTATTGTCTGCAGAAGGGCTAATGACACGTAATTTAAATGAAAAATTAGATTATGCGAAGCAGTCTCAAGGTGAATAAAATGACTTTATCGACAGAAATTCACTGGCAGTGGTTATTCGACCAAATTCATTTAATTCGAACCTATTCCGGCATTACAAATGATTTTACTCTTGATTCGGCATTAATTGCGGATGTGCATATTGACTCTTTGGAAATGTTGGAGTTGATAGCAGCCATTGAGCAGTATACCGGGCAACCCATTAGCGATGAAGTCTGGATGAAATGGTATAATTTACAGGATATTGTCGAGTATCTATTGAGTGTTAAATAAAAACAGAAAGCCACAGTATTTATACGAGCGTGGCTTTTGTTGATTTATTTCCTATCGTGTCATTTCAGTCATTTAAAATTCATATTTTTGTCATCAAGTGATAATGCTCACAAAATAGCATACCCTCGTTTGCTTAATTCTACGCGCGTAGACTATCCTTTAAGTAAATAAAAAACGCCAGTTAGATTTTTTGATTAATAGGCTTCGCGCCAACACCAAGGGTTTATCACTATGGCTACACAATTAAATATCGAGGCGAGTCAACAAGCCGCGCAAGAGCGGTTAAGTACGCCAGAAGGAAAAAAAGATTTCCGGCGGGCGATTTTTTCTTGTTGGTTAGGTACAACCATGGAATATGCAGACTTTGCTCTCTATGGTTTAGCGGCAGGTATTATTTTCGGTGATGTTTTCTTCCCTGATGCAACGCCTATTATGGCGCTGTTATCCAGTTTTGCAGCCTATTCAGTTGGGTTTATTGCACGTCCAATAGGCGCGTTATTTTTTGGTTGGCTAGGTGATAAACATGGCCGAAAAATGGTTATGGTCATCACGATTGCATTGATGGGGCTATCGACTACATTAATTGGTGCAATACCCAGCCATGCACAAATTGGTGTTTGGGCGCCTGTTTGTTTGGTGATCCTAAGGTTTGCTCAAGGCTTAGGGGCGGGAGCTGAGCTATCCGGTGGTACTGTGATGCTAGGTGAATATGCGCCAGTAAAACGCCGTGGTTTAGTTTCTTCGATTATTGCATTAGGCTCCAACAGTGGAACATTACTGGCCTCAATGATTTGGCTGATAGTGTTACAAATGGACAAAGAAAGTTTGATGTCATGGGGATGGCGGATTCCTTTCCTTGGCAGTATTTTGATTGCATTGGCGGCATTATTTATTCGTCAACATATGCGTGAGACGCCAGTTTTTGAGCGGCAAAAAGAACAGCTTGCTGAAGAACGCCGCCTCGCATTGGAATCTGATGCTGTCGCTCACCCTGTAGATAACCGTTCATTTTGGCAAAAAACGCGTGCGTTTTGGACCATGGTCGGGTTGCGTATTGGTGAAAATGGGCCATCTTATCTTGCTCAAGGCTTTATTATCGGTTATGTCACCAAAATATTGTTGGTTGATAAATCTGTGCCAACAACGGCGGTTTTGATAGCGTCAATTCTTGGTTTTGCCATCATTCCATTTGCCGGGTGGTTATCAGATAAATTTGGGCGTCGGATTGTTTATCGCTGGTTCTGTTTTTTACTGATGTTGTATGCCGTGCCCGCTTTCATGTTATTAGACTCCCGAGAGCCAATGATTGTTATTCCAACCATTGTTATTGGGATGGGGTTAGCATCACTAGGGATTTTTGGCGTACAAGCAGCTTGGGGGGTGGAGTTATTTGGTGTACGTAATCGTTATACTAAAATGGCTTTCGCTAAAGAGCTTGGTTCTATTTTATCTGGTGGTACTGCGCCGCTGGTGGCATCTGCATTACTATCATGGACAGGGCATTGGTGGCCGATAGCCGTTTATTTTATTGCGATGGCATGTATTGGTTTAGTAACCACATTCTTTGCACCAGAAACGCGAGGCCGTGACCTAAATCTACCAGAAGATGCGATATAAGTAAGCATGGCTGTATATAAAAGTAAGCATGGCTGTATATAAAAGTCAGAGTGGCTGCTATTCTTTGGCAAAGTCATGTTAGAAAAAGGAATTGCTGGGTGTCAGATACAAATGACCGTAAAGTGACGCGGGTAGATGTTGCCCGCGAAGCCGGAACCTCGGTTGCGGTAGTCAGTTATGTGATTAACAATGGCCCTCGTCCTGTTGCAGAGGCAACGCGGCAAAAGGTGTTAGCAGCAATCAAAAAAACGGGGTATCGGCCAAATGGTATTGCAAAAGCCCTAGCTTCGGGGAGCACGCAAACTTATGGGCTAGTGATCCCCGATATTTCTAACCCCTTTTTAGCCTCTATTGCGCATGCTTTGCAGCGTGAAGCGTTTAAACATGGGCATGTTTTGTTACTGGGGGATGCGGGGGATTCTCGGGTTCGTGAAAAAGAACTGATTAATAACCTGTTGTTAAGGCAAGTTGAAGGGCTTATTTATACCAGTGTTGACCGGCATCCCTATGTTGATTTAATTCAGTCATCGGGCACGCCCTGTGTGATGCTTGACAGGATTGAGGCTGCGGAAGGGATCAGTACCATTCAAGTGAATGAGAAACTGGCCGCCTATAAAATTACCCGTCATCTCATTAAGCATGGCTATCAAAATATTGGCATTATTTGTGGCCCGAATGAGATGCTCAACACACAAGACCGCTTAAATGGCTGGAAAGCTGCGCTGACAGAAGCGGAGTTATCCATACAACAAAAATGGATTTTATCGGGGGAATACACCCGTGATTGGGGTTACCAAGCTATCTATCAGATGCGGGAAGAGGGATTCCCCGAAGCTATTTTTGCCACGAATGAATTGCAAGCTTTTGGCTGTTTAAAAGCCTTAGCAGAATTAAAATTACGCGTACCAGAAGACATTGCACTGGTATGTTTTAACGGTACCGTGCAATCAGAATATACTGTTCCAACTCTCACAACTGTTCGCCAGCCTGTTGATAAAATAGCGCAAAAAGCGATACACATCTTACAAAATTGGCCGCAAAAAGAAGCCATTTGTGAAGTGGAATTTGAATTACAAATCGGGCACTCATGTGGGTGCTGATTATTTATTGTTTCAGGGAAATTTATGCGTGTGATTATAGATTGCGACCCCGGTAATGGGGTCGTTGGTGCGAATGTTGATGATGGCCTAGCACTTGCGCTGGCTATCGCTGCACCTGAAATCAAATTGGAAATGATCACCACAGTTTCGGGTAATACACCTAGCGAAATTGGCTTTGACGTTGCTAGTCATTTAGTTCATTCACTGGGTGAAAATATTCCTGTTTATCGTGGTGCGTCGTCAGCGTTGGTTGAAACTAGCTCACCATGGCGTGAACTACTCGATAACGGCGCTGAACGAGCGCAACTTACGCACCTATGGGATGGCCTTCCATCCATACCTAGCTTACCGAAGTCTATCCCAGAAGCCGCGTTACGTATTGGCGAGTTAGTTTGCCAGAACCCAAAACAAGTCACGATTATTGCCATTGGCCCATTAACCAATATCGCAATAGCAATGCAGTTGTTTCCTGACATGGCTAAAAACGTGGCAGAGATAGTAATCATGGGGGCGGTTTTTAACGTGCCGGGGTACTTGAAAGACACTAATTTTGGCATCGACCCTGAAGCGGCCTACGCGGTGCTTAATAGTGGAGCAAATCTGACTTTAGTGCCAATGGATGTCACCGTACAAACGCAAATGGTGCATGAGGATCTTGATAAGCTTGCTCAAATTGCTACACCACTGAGCCGTTTTCTTGTGGCAACAATGCGACCGTGGATGGACTATTCACGTGCGACACGCCATTTAGCAGGGTGTTGGATACATGATGTGTTAACCGTAGCATGGTTATTGGATAAGAGCCTGGTGACTTATGATAAAAAGCACGTAGGTATTGAGCTTCAGGGAGTGCTGCGCGGTAAAAGCTTTTGCTATGACGCACTGCGCTTACGGGTCGGGGTTCCTGAACCAAAAACAAAGCCAATTACTGTGCTGCAATCCGTAGATAACTCAGGTTTATTAGATTTAATCTTTAATACGCTCAAACTGAAAAAATAACGTGGCAAGAATAGCGCCTATAGGCGCTATTCTTTTATCACTATGAAGCGGACTTTGGCATCATTCCGTGGGCTAAATGGCCTTTATGGAAAGTCGCGAACCTTGGGGAAATCCGTGCAACGGCCTCGGCAGAACAAGATGCATCAAGCAGCACAAAGCTGGCATCATCCCCTTTAGCTGGCCACACTTGTTGGCCTTTTTCATCTAACGGTAGAATATTGCCTGTTGCGATGGCCAGTGAACGGGACAGCGATAGCTCATCAGGGCGAGTATAAAGCTGCGCGTATAAATTGGCTTTTTCTAGCATATCGCCTAGGCCAAAGGGCGACCAATGGTCAATCACACTATCCGTTCCGGTCATCACAAATACCCCATTTTTATTTAGGGTTTTCAGTGGCATATGCAGTGTGCCAATCGGGACGGTAGAGGCAATGGTAATTTGCTGCTCAGCCAACTGTTTTGCCGTTTTTTCCGCTTGTTCAGGGGTGAGTGTTGCCAGTGCAAAGGCATGGCTGATGGTCACTTTACCGCGTAAGCTGCGGTTTTCATCCACCGTTTTAATCATATAATTGATAGCGGCAACGCCTGCAGGGCTCGTTTCATGCAGATGAATATCCACGCCTTTGTTGTAGTCCAATGCAATTTTGAACATCGAATCGAGAGACTTTTCCATCGCGCTATCTACATTGGTTGGGTCTAAACCGCCAACGTAATGAGCGCCTGCTTGCATGGCTTCACGCATTAAACCTTCTGACTTGGAATGTAATAAACCATGTTGCGGAAAGGCGACGATTTCGCAAGTTAGGTCTTGTTGGTGTTCACCAAGCACTTTTTGTAAGGCTTCTAAATTTTTTAAACCGGAAACGGGCTCGATATTACAATGGCTACGAGCAATGGTCGATCCTTGGGATTGGATCAGTGCGATCAGCGCATTCGCTCTTTCTTCCGTGAAAGGTTGTAACTCAGGTAGCAATTTTTGCTCTAATGCGATCATATCCATAATGGTTTTGCCTTCACGTGACTGTGGCGCTTGCCATGGCCCGCCATAGAAGGTTTTATCAAGGTGGATATGCATGTCACGAAAGGCCGGTAGCATCAGTTTGCCTTGCGCACTATAGGCATTTAATGTGCCATCAGCATGCTGTTTATTCGGTAAAACGGCTGCAATTTTACCGTCCCGGATTTCTACAGTGTGTAATGCGGTTTGGGTGCCGACGACCGTTGAATCTTGGTAATTAAAGCCAGTTTCGAGTAGCACGTCATCGAGGTAATAATGTTTATCCGTAATACTGGACTGGCCTGCTTTTTGGCTAGTTTGGTCTTGAGCGGAGGCAAAGCCCGATACCGCGCCGAATAAAGTGCAAGCGGCTGCGACTTTAGCGCTGGTGGAAAGGAACTCTCTTCTGCCTGATGATTTTTCTGCTTTCATAGAAACTCCTAGTGATATCCATTTACTTTCGAATTTCCTGTTTTTAAGCGACACTTACCCACTCAGATCGTCATCAAACGATCTGAGGAATATTGCGGTTTGCGACTAACAAAAAATTCGCATGATCCAGATTATAGAAACTTACCCTTGAACAATATGGGTTCCCGTTTCACCGCGTAAGGCTTCTGGTAGCTTTTCAGGGGTGGTGATGATCACACGTTTACCGCCATTAGCAATAAACGATAGGCTAGCTTCAATCTTCGGTAACATGCTACCCGCTGGGAAATGGCCTTCTTCCATGTAGCGTTGCATGTCGCTAGTGCTGGTTTCGCCAAGTGCTTTTTGTTCAGGTTTGCCGAAGTGAATACACACTTTTTCGACACCTGTGGTGATAATTAAAATATCGGCATTGAGCTCTTTCGCCAGTAAAGTTGTTGAGAGGTCTTTATCAATCACCGCGTCAACACTTTTGTAGCCACCATTGCCGTTATCAATGACTGGAATACCGCCACCACCTGCAGCAACCACCACATAATTGTGTTCTGTTAAAGTGCGGATCGCTTGTGATTCAATCACACGTTTTGGTTCGGGGGAGGCCACCACACGGCGGTAACCGCGACCAGAGTCTTCAACAAAATGCCAGTTTGGGTTTTCTTGCTGTAATTGCTGAGCTTGTTGCTCAGTAAAAAATGCCCCAATCGGCTTGGTTGGCGCGCTAAAGTTTGGGTCGTTTTTATCGACTTCAACTTGTGTCACTACCGTAATTGCTTGGCGGTTATGGCGTTTCGCTAAGACGTTAGTCAAAGCTTGTTGAACTAAATAGCCAATTCCGCCTTGAGTATCTGCCACACAGTTAGCCAGCGGTGTTAAAGGTAAACCTTCGGTTTCGTGTGCAATTTCTGCACGGCGCAAATCTAATCCAACTTGAGGTCCATTTCCATGGGTCAAAACAATGTTGTAATTACCTTCAAGCATATCACTAATATGGTGTGCGACTTCTTGAACGGCTTTTTCTTGAGCTTCGATAGACTGGCTGTTGTTATCTTTGATAATACTGTTGCCCCCGATGGCAACAACCACGAGTTCTTTCATTGTTAATGTTTCCTGAGACAGAGATTTAGCTGATAGTAGGTGTACAGCGCACACCTACTATAAAAGGTTGGCTTAGTTACACTGACTTACTGAGTTTCTCAGATTTTTCAGCTTGTTGTTCTTCCACCGATTTCCGGCTATCTAAAAAGTGTTTGAGTACAAATAAAGCTGCCATCATGAGGTATGCGTAAACAAACATCAAGGTTGAACCAGTAGCAATTCCGACCGCTGGGGAGTGAATAATTCCGAAGAATACTAATATTGCTCCCGCTGCAGCAGCAATGGCTCCACGCAGTGGTTGGTTGAGGATAGCAAAGATAGCAATACAGCCCCATAACATACTGGCTAACGGCGCACCGTTACCTAAATGAACTAGACCTTGGTAATAAACACCTTTGTGTAGCAAGGTTTCAACACCAATTGCACTCGCAGAGGTGCCCGCCGCGCCCATGACACTATTAACCATCGTCAATGCCCAGTTAGCAATCCATGGGAATAGACAGATAAAGATAACGGGAACTTCAATTTTTGGCGTTTCTCGCACAACTTGGTTGGCGGTGACGACACCGATAAACACCAGTATTGGCACGATAGCGGTCATTGGAATGATAGCTAACATAAAAGCGCCGATACCGAATAATGGGACGATAAACATAGTGATACCGGATGCTAGGGTATAACCTACGCTAGCGCCCATGGCTTTCCAACCCGCATGGCCGACGTAAACAGTGACAGGGAATGGGTTACCCATAAAACAGCCAAATGTAGACGATAAACCGTTAGCTAACATGACCTTACGAGTATTATATTCATCACCTGCAGCATGCGCACTTTCAATATTTTCAAGGTCGAAGATATAGTTTGCTAAGCCAAGTGGTACCGCAGACGCTAAGTAAGGCAGAGCGTGTGGCAGGCCTTGGAAGAAGCTATCAATATGGATGCCCGGCGGGTTGAAACCAAATGACGCCATTGAGTCTTTGATTGCTTCCGCACTTTGCAAGCCAGAAACCCATGCCAATACCGTACCGGCAATTAGCAGCAATAAGCCAGTTGGGATGCGAGCAAAAATCGGTTTTTTACCAAACCAGTTAATGAAAATTAATAACAGCACAATGAATGAAACCGTTGGTGCTTCAAACGCTTGCAGCATCGGGTTCATCGCTAGTAACAGTAATCCTAAACCGGACAAACAGGATAACAGTACGGTGCGTGGGATCATCTTACGGATGGTTTCACCTAAGAAAGAACCACCGACGAGGATCATTGATTCGACAAAACACCAAACTAGCGCAATTTGGATCGCAAATTCAGCATTCTGTGTTGTTTGGTAGACAGGCATGATGACTAAGAACGTCACCGTAAAGATAGAAGGCGCACTCGGCCCTGATGGTAAAGCGGTGACATCATTGCGTCCAGTTTGCTTTATCATTTGCTGGCCAAAGTAAGCATAGCTCACGCTGGCAAGTAAAACAGCGAAACCAAAGGCTGGTGCGATACGGCCGTAAACAATTTCTGATGGGATGCCGACAACGAAAATCAAGAGACCCATCATGGTGAGTAGGTTGGTTAGGTTATTGGTCATTAAGCCGAAGTAGGCGGCCAAATCCCCACGTTTCCATTTGATATTTAGTATATTCATAAAATACTCCCATACCCGTCATACTTTGAACCGCAGCGTTGTTGGCTGCGTTCATTCACCCTAGTCACATACTTGTGTATGCTCCTAGGGACTCATTTACTTGCCGCCTAGCTGCAATTCAAATTATTTAGGGTATACCCCTACATTTTGAGTTACAGCACTGTTTTTCAAATAAAATTAATCAGGGTTCACGTTTTATTTTTATTGCCCAACCGGAGTTGGGCGTCTTTTTTATGATTGAAAACTAAGCATATTTCTGTGCGTAGGCCAACATGGCTTTTTCAAAGCAATCAAACGGCGGGTGAACAATACCTGCCCCAATCATACCGATGCCCGCATCTTTATGGGCAATGGCTGTGTTGATGACAGGTAAAATACCACTGGCTGAAACCTTCGTAATATCAATAGCTGTAGGGATACCCATAAAGCCCAATAATGGAATAGTGACATTCGGGTTTTCACCTAAGGTGATTTCACGCATTTGGCGAGAGAAATCGACCGCTTCTTCTACCGTACCGCCAACGAGTGCCACAATAGCTGGCGCTGTTGCCATAGCAAAACCGCCAATACCGTAGGTTTCTGTGATTGCGGAGTCACCGATATCTAAACCAGAGTCTTCAGGTTTGTAGCCTGCAAACATTGGGCCGATAACTTGCTGAGAAGGCCCTGTGAACCATTGGCCTGGTAGTCCACTAATGCGTAAACCAAATTCATAGCCATTACGCGCCATGGTCGTGACAACAGTGCTGTATTCGATACCGTGAGCCGCATCCATTGATGCTTTACACATCGCCATCCACGTTGGACCGGAGAAGTAATCGCTGCTTGCAACAAAATCAAATACTTCTTTTTGTTGGGCGACAGAGAAATCAGTTTGAATGATCCCTGTTGTAAGCGCTTGAATCAGTAAGGTTGTCCCTGCATTGTTACGGTTATGGCACTCATCGCCCATATGCAGTGCTTGAGCAAGCATCAAACGCAGGTCGATTTCACCAATGATTTTCATTGCGTCGCGCAGCATTGGGCCTAATACATCACGCATCCAATTTAAACGGTCTATTACACTTTGATCATTGGCACCCATGCGCAGGATTTTCGCCATTTGCTCACTGAGGTTAGTGAATGCACGGTTGCCATAGGTTTTATTTTCAACGATATGCATAAACATCGATGCTGAAGTGACACCAGCCATCGAACCTACACAATCGTGTTCATGGCAAGGGGAGAAAATGATATCTCCCGAGGCCGCAACACGTTCTGCATCAGCTAAGTCTTTCGCTAATCCTTCGAAAACCAGCGCTCCCGTCACCGCACCTTTCATCGCGCCACACATATCTTTCCAAGCAACCGGTGGACCTGCGTGTAGGATAGTATTTTTGGTCATGCCCGGAACCACATTAATCGCTTGGTCGTAACCGATTAACACAGGTTGAGATTGAATAATGCGCTCAAGCGCTTGGGTATTGGCGGCCGCAATTTTTTCTTGTAGTGCGGCATTACCTTCAATTTGGTCGAGGGCGCGGATAACCGCAACGTTGCCTTGTCCGGGAGGAGTCCAATTTAAATGTGTGACCGGAACATGTTGTTTTTTTAGGTCATCACTGAACATTTCGATGCCAACATTGATGACATTTAATGGCTGCTTAAATAATGAAGTCATTATGCTTTCTCCCCTTTCCATACAAACTCACGCCCTAATAAACCGGTATTGGTGCTGCTACTTGCCCAGATAACGCCGGCATCTGTTAGCATTTTGACCTGAGCATCCATCGACGGTGTGTCTTGGTCAGTACCCAGCACATAGCCTAAAATTTCTAATTCACGCCCATCTTGTTTGGCAATATTCTTCGCTTCTTTAATCGCGTCGATCATCACGCCTACTGGGTCTTCGTGAGAACCAAAGCCCAAAACGAAGTCCATCATAATCACGCCAACTTCAGGGTCGCGAGCCTCTTGTAATAAGCGTTCAATGCGGTTAGTTGGGTCGATCATTGGGTGCGGTTTACCGTTGGTAAAGTCGTCATCACCAAAGTCGAGGAAAGTGTGCGCAATACTTTTGTTGAGGTCTTTTAAGCGATAGTCAGGGTTTGGCTGAATATTGCTGTAAACATCATCGTATTTTTCCAAGGCGGCAAACATGGCTTCATCACATAGCGTTCCACCACAGAATAAGCCACGAATATATTTCTGCTCAGGTTTCAGCTTTGCTCTGACTTCGTCAATAAGTGGTAAATTAAGAGGATGTAAATCTAAATCTTCTTTGCGAATACCGGTTAATAGAACGGCTTTCAGTGCGGCTTCTTTGGTGCCCTGAGCAAAGGTTAGACCGGGTTTGTCTTCTGGTAGTGGTTGGCTACCTAAGAAACACACAACAACTGGTTTGTGGCATTTTTCCGCTTGTTCTAACACTTTTTTCGCAACGTTAGGAGCTGGTGGCTTAGAGATCAATGCGATAACTTGGGTTTCATCATCGGCATCAAGCATTTTCAGGGCGTCAATCATCATGATACCGCCAATTTTCTCGCTTAAATCGCGACCACCAGTACCAATTAATTGGGAAACCCCTGCGCCAAATTCGTGAATACGGACGCTAAGTTCTTGGCTACCCGTACCGGATGCACCGATGATGCCAATGCTGCCACGGCGAACGCTATTACCAAAGCACAGCGCGGTTCCGTTGATAATGGCAGTTCCACAGTCAGGGCCCATCATCAGTAAGCCTTTTTTGCTAGCCAGCTGTTTAAGTGCGAGTTCATCTTCAATGGAGACGTTATCGGAAAATAGCATGACATTGAGGTCATTTTCTAACGCAATGCGTGCTTCACGGGCAGCAAACTGACCATTTACTGAAATGACGGCAAGGTTGGCATCTGGGATATGTGTTTTCGCTGAATTAATGGTGGCGTATTTGGCTTCATGCTGCCCGCCGCCTTGATTTTTCTTATTAAATAAATCTTCGATAGCAATTAATGTGGCTTCGTTAGCTTCATCACTTGGGCCTTTAATGACAATCATTAAATCGCCATTTTTAGCCTCTTCTAATTCAGGTGTTAGTAAACCTAAATTACGTAAAACACCTTTGTTCATCTCTGTTGCCATTGCGACGAACGCTTGCTCAACATTGTCGAGTTGATTGGCTTTTGTCGAAATAGACATCAGTGATACGGAATCAAAATAGGTATTCTTTTTTATGACAACTTTAGTCGACATAGTTTTCTCCGAAATAATGGGTGATATACAGGGCATCTCGCAAGCCAAATAGCATGTCGCTGCCAGAACTCGACCCGATATTTAAAATCTCTAAAAATTGTGGATAAATATTTGTTTCTTTCGCATCAACTAATGATTGAATTAATTGCTGCATATTTTCGCGATATTCTCGGTTTAATGCTTTTTCTAATGTGATGGCACTGATAGGTGTCGTCTGGCTTAAGCTTTGGGTTATTCCTTGATAAAACTCAGGGTAAAAAGTGGCAGCCGGGTGACCGGTTAATAATAAAAATGCCATTAACCCAACTAAGTAATCATCTCCTGAAGGTGTTAGCCCGATACCTAATCCAACAAACTGGCGGATCACATAAATAATATTTTCTTTATTTTTCTTAATTATTGACTCAATCAATTCAGAGCGTAATTGAACCAATTGCTCTGTCATAGAGAGATAAAAAAAGTTATCTCCCTGATATTTAAATAGAGAATTTTTATTTTCAGTTAAGATTAAATCCAAATTACTTATTTGTTCTTCGATATATAATAAATAATTTGATTTCTTCAGTTCGTTATCACTAAAGTTGATAACTGGTTGCCGCCATTCTTTACATAAAGAAAATGATATTAAATAATGACTACCAATCAATATTTCTTTATTCGATAAATTAATAGTCTCTCCTTCTTTAATATCGAAAAGAGAAAAGTCTTTATTGATTAATCGGCAACTATTTGGTGCATTATCTAATTGAGAACAAAGAAAAGTATAAAGTACATTATCAATAGAAAAGTTAATGGCTTTATTAAATACTTGTTCTACTGTTCCTTGGGGTTGTGGCTGATTTAACAGATTGAGAAAATGTGTATCAGCCGTTAGCCCGTATAACCTTTGCCGATGAGATATGGATGCGTTCACATGCCTCCTTATCCTATTTAGAGTCTATGATTTCGCTAGGCTCCAGCTGCAATCAGTAACTCAGCAATCTCGTTATAGCCTTTTTCACGTGCTAGCTCTAATGGTTTTTTACCATACTTATCAGTCATGTGAGGATTTGCGCCATGGTCTAATAGCAATTTAACGATTTGCTGCTGTTTTTCGCCACCGTCGTTGAGTACGATAGCTTCTAATAGTGGTGTCCAACCTACAAAGTTGGTATGGTTGACATTAATATCGGTTTTTTCAAGTAATTCACGAACAATTTCTACATGGCCTTTTTCACTAGCAGGTGTAATTCCCACGCCACCAAAACGGGTCAATAAATCTAAATTTGGTTTTGCAGGCAAGACAATACGCAATAAAGTGAGGTCATTATTAAGACAACTTAATAAGAAAGGGTTAAAACACGTTTGGTCTTGTTTATTAATATCCGCCCCTGCATTAATCAGAAAAGAAACACATTCATAATGTTTATTCAGGCTGGCATTGACGATAGCTGTACGGCCTTGACGGTTGGTGGTATTAATATCCACACCTTTTTCAAGACAACTTTTTAATATTTCTAATTGTCCTTGTTCAGCGGCGGTTAAAAAATCGTGAGCGAGAGTACTAGCGGTCATCATTTTCCCCTTAGGTTGGTTTTTATTACCAACATAGATAAAGACAATTTAAAGGTGACTTCGAATATATAATGGTTAGAGCATAGCAATTGTCATTAATAAAAAGAATCCGTTTAAATTTAATTCATCAATGAGGCGTTTTATTGTTGAATTAAATTCAATAATCCGGCTTTTTTGTGCGTGTGAGCATTATTTTTAATCGTTATTTGATAGTTTATGGCCATTTTTTGACCCGAATTGTGTGATTTTCTTTGTTAATTAAAATCGAAAATCATGATTTACTCAGTTCTGTGATAGACATCAAATTGAAAGTTTTTAATTTGTTAAATTTGTAATTTTATTGATCGCAATCGTGTCGAATGTTAATACTTGGTTTGCCTATTTAATTCAATAATATTAGGTATTTCGAATATTAATAGTTACTTTAAAGGTGTGGTTTTTACTTGGCGAAAATGCATATCAAATTTAATCTATTCCAGTTGTTAATAATTCTGTTAAGCTATAAAAATGTGCTCGAAAAATAATCTGATTTTTACGTTATTGAATTTTATTCACATAAAAATATGATTTGTCTAAATTTTAAACATTTTTGGCGGTGGGTATGAACTCAATTTTTGCGGAAGAAAACTTACTGACTTACACAACAGCGGCGAAGTTTGCTAGTTTTAGTAAAGCAGCAGAAGAGTTAGGCGTGACCACCTCCGCGGTGAGTTATACCATCAAACGTATCGAAACCTATTTAGATGTGGCGTTATTTATTCGTAATACCCGTAATATTGAACTCACCGAAGCCGGTTATTATTTTTATCGCAAAGCAACCGACTTGCTTAATAATTTCCATTCCATTCAAAAAAGTATTTATTCTATTGAGCAAGGTATTGAAGTGCGGGTACGTATTTGTATTAATCAGTTATTATATACGCCGTATCATACCGCTAGGTTATTGCAAATATTAAAAAAACAGTTTGCTACCTGCCACATTACAGTGACAACAGAAGTGTACAATGGGGTTTGGGATGCCATTATTAATAACCATGCGGATATTGCGATTGGCGCTCCGGGTACTTTGATGGATGGCGGTGGAATTGACTACACTGAAATTGGTGCGATTCACTGGCAATTTGCTATAGCGGCAACTCACCCTTTGGCGCTGATGCCAGAGCCCATCGCTGAGAGCCAGTTGCGTCTTTATCCAAATATTATGGTAGAGGATACCGCGCATACCATTAATAAGCGGGTGGGCTGGCTACTACATGGGCAAGAGGCAATTCAAGTTCCTGATTTTAATACTAAATGCCAGTGTCAGATACTCGGTGAAGGGATTGGCTTTTTACCCGATTATATGATCAAAGAACATGTTAAACATGGCCTGTTGGTAACAAAACACATTCAGAACCCACGACAAGACTCCCATATGCTATTAGCCACACAACATTCGGCTACTGGGCTTGTGACGCAGTGGATACGCAAAGAATTTGGTGAAAAGGGGGTTTTAGCAGACCTCTACAGCGACCTCCTAAAACCCATCAATTAGTATTATTGGCTAGCGACATCAAGGGCTTTATCGATGGCGTCAGGGATCACTGAACCGTGGTTTTTGCCGTCGAACAAGGTAAATTCACAGTGCCTTTGGTGGTTTGAAATTTCAGTGCAAACTTGGCGTGTGCTAATCCAACTTTTGCGCATTTGGTAATTTTTCACCTGTTCGGTGCTGAGTTTGGATAAATCAGGGCTCTCTTCTAAACCACCTAAAGTCACAAACAGGGGGGAACTGGCCTGTTTAGCTGTCAATTTTGCTAAATCCACCATACTTCCTTTGCCCCACCATAATGACGGGCTGGCAGAAACATAAAACTGGAAATCATCCGGCTGTTGTTGGTATGCCATCAAGGTAAATAATCCGCCAAATGAATGGCCAAATAGGGTTTGCTTGCTTTTATCAATAGGAAACTGTTGTTCTGCCCATGGGCGGATTGTGTCAGTTAAATATTGGTATAGCGCAGGGGAGCCGCCCCCTTGTTTAAAATCGTCACCTGCAACAGGTGGGGTATAGTCGTAAGTTCGCCATGCTTTTGGAAAGGCTTCATCGATTGGGTAACCAATTCCAATAATAATCGGTAGTTTATCTACGGGGAGCTTTTCAACAGCGCGATTAACGGCTTTAGGATATAAGCCATTGCCATCAAGCATATATAGGACAGGGCGTTGTGCGGTGACATTATAGGGTACTGCACTGTAAATGCGCAGCGCACGGTCACCGTAGGTCATATCCGTTTGTTGGATATCGTAAAATTGGCTGACAGTTTTATCCAAGGGTGGAATGGTTTGGCTTGGGCGGGAAAATGCGGAACTGGTCATACACAGTAATATGCCACTTAATATGATTTTATTCATTTATTGAGTCTATTTAAAGGTTTTGAGGGTATACCTGAAACAGGCATACCCTCAGAGTTAATTAGAAACTAACGTTAACGTTCGCCCAATAACGGCGTCCGTCTTCAACATCCCAGTTACCGCCTTTCTCATCAATCTTAGGCCTTTTCTCATTACCAATATTTAATACCGCAAAGTTGAGTTTGGTATTTTTCAATAATTGATAGGTTGCACCGACATCCATAGTGGTATAACCACTACGGTAGCGAGCACCAGAATGACTATTCCTCTGCGCAGCCCAAATTTGCTTACCTTCATAGTGAGCGCGGGTATACAGAGTCAGGTCTTCATTGAAGTTCCAATCTAATTTTGCATTAGCGATGTGTTTTGGTGTTTTATCTAATGGGTATCCTTTCAATGAGGTCCCATTTCTTAGTTTCTCATCATCACTTTTACGTTCGGAATCAGTATAAGTGTAGTTTAAGTTAAGGTTCCAATCTTGTGCGAGAGGTATACCCGTTGCAACCTCGACTCCTTTAATATTGGCTTTACCAACATTGTCATATTGGTAGATAAACAGACCAGTGCTAGTTTCTTCTTTACCAGTCGCATAGCTCGTTAATTTATTTTTAAAATCAGTATTAAAGAAGGTTAAGCTTGCATTAAAGCCAGACTCATGGTTATAAGCAATACTGATTTCTTCACTAACGCTCTTTTCCGGTTTTAGGTCTGGATTACCATAAATAACACCTTTACCACCTTGGGTAGAGGTGCCATAACCTTTACTAATTTCACGCAATGTTGGTGCGCGAAAAGCAGAAGAAACGCCCCCTTTAATGGTGATTTCATCTGTCAGATAATAAACCGCATAACCCCTTGGGTTCCAATGGTTTCCATAGGTTTCGTGGTGATCTAAACGTAGGCCACCGGTTAAGATCAGATCATCTGTTGCAGTAAATTCATTTTCCACAAACAGTGCCGATTGCTCAACGCTCATACTGTAATTTTCAAACTTTTCTTTTGAAACCAGTGAGCTATCTTTGAGCTTTGAGTATTGATATTGGCCACCAACGGTTAAGATGTTGTCGGGTAAAAACGCGACTACTTTACCATCTACAACTGTATTGGTAATTTCAGGGACACGAACTTCATAGCCTCCTTCCCATTTTCCTGTTTTTTCATTCAATTCTTGTGATTTAGTATGTCGTTTGGTTTGTTCTTGATAAACACTAAATTCTGTATTGAAATTGTTCCATTCACCTTTAGGCATGGTTACGGTTATTATGTATCTCTGATTTTGGGTTTTTCTGCGCACCAGCACGGTTGGCATATTCATCGATAGATTTACCTGGAGTATCTCCCCTTTCTTGAGTGGTTCTACCCGCTTCTAATAAAAAAGTTTGATTATCCATTGGGGTAAACGTCAGTTTTGCGGTTAGGCTCTTATTATCTTTTTTATTATGCCCTCCAATTATCTTATCTTCTTGGCGGTAATCCCCACCACCATACAATTGCAGGCCGAGTTTATCTTGAATTAATGGACCAGATAGGTAGAAGTTACCGTCGGTTGAATTACCGCTATCACTGTTTTCTTGGATAATTGCGCCGGTTGTCACACTACCGTGCCATTCATTGGTCACTTTTTTGGTGATGATATTGATAACACCACCCATCGCATCAGAACCATACAGGGAGGACATAGGTCCACGGATCACTTCGATGCGTTCAATCGCTTCGACAGGTGGCATAAAGCCCGCTTCAAAACCACCACTGCCATTTGGACGTGATTCACGGCTATTTTGACGACGCCCATCGACCAATATCAACGTGTATTCGCCGGGTAAGCCACGGATATTAATATCTTGTTTGTTGGCGGCCCCAACGATACTCACCCCTTCCACGTCTTTAACGGCATCGGCGAGGTCACGGACAGGTTTATTTTGTAATTGGTCTGCACTGATCACGGTCACACTAGCAGGAGCATCACGCAGTTGTTGCGAGAAGCCTGACGCACTGACGACCATGGTATCTGTTTTATTGTCTGCTGCTGTAGCGCTAAATGAAGATAAAGCCGCACAAACACCGGCGGCAATAAGGGTGTAGTGATATTGCAAAGTCATAGTTATCCCTAGTAAATATAAATGAGAATGATAATTATATTGTTTGCGAATATTATCACTAAAACATATCAAAAATAAATAATGAGCTAGCTAATTTATGAGCAATATTTGATCTCAGCTAAGAATTTTCACCTAAGGTGTTTTCCCCCCTTTTACCGTTTTTACCAAGCGTGACGAAAAATTAAGGCTTAACTTTGGTTTATGGTGTTTATCGGTGTGTAAATCTACTCTAGCGCCAACGTTCACTAAAAAAATTTGAGTTATATGAAACATACATTCAAAATTAGCCCGTATCCTTGGGGATAACCTCGTTAACCTAATGAATAATATTAAGTACTGGTAAAGAGATAAAAGCCGGCCGATAGGCCAGCAATACTAGCGTACTTCGTTACTCTATTAAGCACCGTATTGAGTTTATTAATGTTGTATTGATGAGGACAAAAATGAAAATCGAGACAATCAGTGGTATTAAAAAGCAAGCGGCAGCCCGTGATCAAAAATGAAAACTCCAAGTTAAGAAATCATAAATATAGCCTAATAAATAGGGGCTTCACATCTAAAAAAGAATGTCGATAATTGAATGATTGATTTTTATTACGAGTAAATATTATTTAATATATTTTTAATTTTCACTTTCAATCTAATTAAGAATGATTTTGATTAAATTGATAATAAACATCAATTTAATGCTTGATTTGATTTGCTTTTAATTAGTTGTTTTATATCAATGAATTAATGGTTTTTTGTTGGGATTAATTTGATTGTAAATTATTAGCTATTGCTTTATTACATATAGTTCGTAAATATATAGGAAGAATTAATATTGATTTCAGAACTTGAGAGTTATTATGAGTCAAGATACCCATTCAGAAACACATAATCAAAAAACGACGAATGAAAAACGCAGAACAATATGGATGGTGATAGCCACAATAATTATCATTCTATTATTTGTAGCCTACGGTGCTTATTGGTTTTTAGTTTTACGCTTTCAAGAATATACCGATGATGCCTATGTATCTGGCTTGCAAATCCCGATAGTTGCGCAAACAACGGGTAATGTTACTCAAGTTAACTTTGAAAACACCGACTTGGTAAAGGCGGGTGATGTACTCGTTGTATTAGATAAAACTAACGCCCGCTTAGCATTCGAACAAGCCAAACATGATTTAGCAACAACCGTGCGCAAAACCAAAGAGCTCTATATCAATGGTGATGAATATCAAGCGCAAATTCAAAAAAACCGGGTGACACTTGCGCAAGCTCAAAAAGATTATCAACGTCGTGTGGCTTTAGGCCGCAGCGGTACCATTTCGAAGGAAGACCTACAGCACTCCCAAGAAGCGGTGCAACTTGCTCAGGCAGCTCTGGATATTTCTATTCAACAATACAATGCCAATCGTGCATTGTTGCGTAATACAGAGCTCAAAAAACAACCAGCAATTCAGCAAGCGGCTGATAGCGTACGCAGTGCGTGGATAAACTTACAACGTACTGAAATTAAAAGCCCGATGACGGGGTATGTTTCACGGCGTAATGTTCAAGTTGGTTCTCAAGTCAGTCCACAGAGCTCTTTAATGGCCATTGTGCCTGTCCAGCCTGTTTGGGTAGATGCAAACTTCAAAGAAACCCAACTGGAAAAAGTCCGTATTGGGCAACCCGTGACGATTAACAGTGATTTTTACGGAGATGATATCGTTTATAACGGTACCGTTGTCGGGCTTGATATGGGAACCGGCAGTGCTTTCTCATTATTACCTGCCCAAAACGCGACAGGGAACTGGATTAAAGTCGTACAGCGCTTGCCTGTACGCGTTGAATTAGACCCTGAGCAGGTGGTGAAGCACCCATTACGCATTGGGTTATCCATGAATGTCACCATAGATATTAAAGACCAGAATGGCCCTGTCTTAGCGGAAGTCCAGCGTACAGCACCAGCATTTGAAAGTGATGTGTTGGTCTTAAACTTAAGTGATGTCGACCACATCATCGACACCATTATCAGCGATAACGCAGACTAGCTTGAAAGGAGCCGTTGTGGCAGATATTCAACCACTTAAGGGAGCAAAACTGGTATGGGCAACCATTGCGTTGTCCCTTGCGACCTTCATGCAGGTGCTTGATTCCACGATTGCTAACGTGGCTATCCCGACTATTGCCGGTAACCTTGGGGTTTCTATGTCTCAAGGGACATGGGTGATTACCTCTTTTGGCGTATCGAATGCGATTTCAATTGCCATTTCTGGTTATTTGGCGAAGCGTTTTGGTGAAATCCGTGTTTTCTTATGGGCAACGGCACTTTTCACATTATTTTCATTACTTTGTGGGTTTTCCGATAGCCTTGGTATGCTGATTTTATACCGCGTATTGCAAGGGGCCGTCGCCGGGCCAGTGATCCCGCTTTCGCAAAGTCTTATCATGCGTTGCTATCCGCCAAAAATGCAAAATATGGCGTTAGCATTTTGGTCGATGACGATTATTTTAGCCCCAGTATTCGGTCCTATTTTTGGTGGTTATATTAGTGATAATTTCCATTGGGGCTGGATATTCTTTATGAATGTGCCTTTAGGCATTTTCGTCATTATTGTCGGCTCAATTATCTTAAAAGGGATGGAGTCGAAGGTCGTGAAAGTGCCATTCAATGTGATTGGTTTGGCACTACTTTCTGTGGGAGTTGGCTGCTTACAAGTTCTGCTCGACAAAGGTAAGGAACTGGGATGGTTGGCGTCTAATGAAATTGTTATCTTAGCCGTTGTTTCAGCGATTGCGTTGGTATTCCTCGTTATTTGGGAACTCACAGATAAAAACCCAATTGTCGAATTATCGTTATTTAAATCGCGCAATTTTACCATCGGAACGATTTCTGTCAGCTTGGCATATATGGCCTATTTCGGTGCTATTGTCTTGTTGCCGCAACTTTTACAGGAAGTTTATGGCTATACGGCAACATGGGCAGGGCTCGCATTGGCACCTATTGGCTTATTGCCTGTGTTGTTCTCGGCTCCAGTGGCAAAACTATCCGATTTTCTCGATATTCGCTGGATAGTGACCTTTAGCTTTGTATTCTATGCAATTTGCTTCTTCTGGCGTGCATATACTTTTGAACCGAGTATGGGCTTTTCTGCTGTGGTTTGGCCGCAATTGGTACAAGGGATGGCAGTGGCTTGTTTCTTTATGCCACTGACTACATTGACACTTTCAGGTTTACCGCCGGAAAAACTCGCTTCCGCGTCGAGTTTAGCTAACTTCTTCCGTACCTTAGCGGGTTCAATAGGGACTTCCATTACCACAACGCTGTGGAGTGATAGAGAAGCCGTGCATCATAGCCAATTAACGGAATTTATTACCGATTACAATCCTGAATCTTTAGGGATGTATCAAGAAATGGCCGCTCATGGGCTGAGTACCGAACAGACTTCCGGTTTTATTGCCCAGCAAATTACTAGCCAAGGGTTAATTATTGCTGCAAATGAGATTTTCTGGTTATGCGGTTGGGTATTTATTGCGCTGATTATTACCGTTTGGTTTGCTAAGCCACCATTTGGCAGTAATGCGAAATAATTAATGGATGGGGCTACGTATTTTAGCCCCATCTAGCTTATAACTGGGATTTAGGGATCACATTCTCGAAACTTAGAGTGGGTCGGTTCGTTTCGATTTCTTTGAGTGGTTCGACTTCTTTAAAGGTGTTTAAGCAGCGTGTGACTAAGTTTTGATAATCTTTAGTTCCGCTGGTTTTCCACGCAATTTCTTTGTCTGATAAAGCGCGCAAGACTTTGGCTGGAGTGCCGACAATTAAACTATTTTCTGGAAAGATAGCTTCAGCTTTGACGAATGCGCATGCGCCCACTATGGAATTTTCGCCAATTACGGCTCCATCCATAATTACACTATTCATCCCGACTAGCGCATTACGTTTGATATGGCAGCCATGCAAAATTGCCCCATGACCAATGTGCCCATTTTCCTCGACGATCGTTTCATATTGCGGGAAACCGTGCATGACACAATTATCTTGCACATTGGCACCATCTTTAATGATCAAGCGACCAAAGTCCCCACGTAAGCTGGCGTTTGGGCCAATATAGACATTTTTGCCAATAATAACATCACCAATCACCACAGCAGTAGGGTGCACAAAACTTTCAGGGCTTACGACGGGCGTAATACCATCGATTTGATAAAAAGGCATACAGGCTCCTGTAATGTGTATTTAGGCGGCTATATCTCTGAGTACTCCACCAAAGCGGCGATAATAAGCGCTGGATGGCTGAGGTAGTTCGCCGACCGTCGTTTCGCACTGTTCAGAAACATATTGGGTTGCCGCTTGATCAATGCGTTGATAAATATTGGTGCAAAGATGGCGAGCAATATGGCCTTCCCATTGTGTAGGAAGGAGTTCATCAGGTAATAACGGGTCTTTAAGCGTGACACGGCGGTAGAAGTGGATCAGTAACAAACGTAGCTGAAAACAGTGTTCAGGGGAAATCTGTGCGTCAGTATTTTCTTTAAGGAGTAGTGCAAGTGGCCTAAATAAGGAAATAAACTGATGGTAATGCTCTGAAATTTCTTGCAAAGACCAAGCGTGTGAAACCAGTTCTTTGAGGTTTTTTTCTGAGCGGCTATAGGGGTAATCGGCATGAAAATAAATGGCATTTTCCGTGGCATTGAGCTCATTAAGTAGTGTCGGTACATCACTTTGCGCACAGCTTGGTGCCGCCATGAGTGACGTGTTAAATTGCCCGAAACCGAGCCAACTCAGTTCCTTTTTTAGCCTAATTTTTTCGTCTTTATCAGCCGCTTCGAGGAGTAGTAAATCCCACTTTCCATCCCAATCAGGCTGCCCTGCGAGGTAAATTTTATTTTCTGCTCGGCGAAACCGACTTTGCCCACGCTCAGAAATGCGGTAATAGCTGCGACGGCCGATTTTTTCTACATCGAGCCAACCTTCTTTTTGTAAACGGAAAACGGAGGTTCGAACAAAGCGGTCAGTAAAGCCCATCGGTTCTAACAGCTTAGTTAAGCTTCCTAGCCACACTTCACCACCACGATGGTGCAAAGCATCACCATAGAGTGAGCTAATTAGAGACGTACCACTAATGGGCTGGCTTGCTATTGCATGTTGTATGAATTGGCTAAGTTTATTTTCCATTTATATTTCATCTATAAAATTTATGTATCAGAAGGCTTACTGAATAGTAGACATAAATTTAAAGGTTGTCTTCCATTACCTGTTTTGAACACTTTCTCAGAGATTAAGGCATATCAGAGTAGTTCATCTCAATATGCCTTAATAATTTGAATTAAATCGCAATTCTAGTATCAATTACTCGTTCGGCTTTGCCTTGAGAACGAGGGATATCGCCGCAATTGACAATACTAATACGGGTGCTAATGCCAACCATGGATTTGATTCGGTGCTTTAAATGGTGGCAGATATTACAGCGTTCATCATAAGTGAGTTGTTCAGGGTGTTTGAGCTCAACACGGACAGATAAGTTGTCCATATTGCCTTGGCGACCAATCTCTAACTGATAGTGGGGAGAAAGCTCCTTAAACTGCATAATTTGTTCTTCAATCTGAGAAGGGAACACATTCACGCCACGAATAATCATCATGTCATCTGAACGACCGGTGATTTTACCAATTCGACGCATATTACGATTTACCCCCTGCATTAGGTGGGTGAGGTCGCGAGTTCGGTAACGAATCACAGGCATAGCTTCCTTTGTCAGGGTAGTAAACACTAACTCACCATGTTCACCCGCTCCTAATGTTTTTAAGGTATTGGGGGAAATAATTTCGGGATAAAAATGGTCTTCCCAGATAGTTGGGCCACTCTCTCCTGAGTCTGCACACTCCATAGCGACACCAGGCCCCATGACTTCAGATAAACCGTAAATGTCTAACGCTTTGATACCAAGGCGGGTTTCAATTTCTGTTCTGAGAGATTCTGTCCAAGGTTCAGCGCCAAAGACACCTAATCTAAGTGAGCACTTACTAGCATCTCCGCCCATGATTTTCTCAAGTTCATCAATAATACTTAAGCAGTAAGATGGCGTCACCATGATCACATCGGGTTTGAAATCCGCGATCAGTTGCGCTTGCTTTTCAGTTTGCCCACCAGACATAGGGATCACTGCAGCCCCTAGGCGTTCCGCGCCATAATGAGCGCCTAGGCCTCCGGTGAATAAACCATAGCCGTAAGCAACATGGACTTTATCGCCTCGGACAGTGCCTGCTGAACGTAAACTACGTGCGATCAGATCAGCCCAGTTATCGATATCCCGTTGGGTGTAACCCACAACAGTTGGACGCCCTGTAGTTCCCGAAGAGGCGTGAATGCGGATGATTTGGTCCATTGGCACGGCAAAGGTGCTAAATGGGTAGTTTTCACGTAAATCCTGTTTGGTCGTGTAAGGGAATTTTTCGATATCACTCAGTTGTTTGAAATCGTCAGGGTGTACACCCGCATCATCGAATTTTTTACGATACATGGGTACATTTTCATAGGCGTGAGTGAGTGTCCACTTCATTCTAGAGTACTGTAAAGACTCGATCTCATCCCGCGATGCAAATTCAATTGGGTCGATGCTATCTTGTATATTGCTCATAATTGCCTGTCCTCATAATTATTATGTTCACCAGTTCACGTGAATAAATGACGTTTCTGGTATTTGCCTGAGCAGGTGTCGGGTTTTCAGGCTGTTTTTATTTGTATTAAGACGTTGTTCAGACTCGTTCAATAATCATTGCTATGCCTTGCCCAACACCGATACACATGGTGCATAATGCATAACGCCCCTGCTTGCGGTGCAGCTCATTGATAGCGGCAATAACAAGCCTTGCTCCACTCATTCCAAGTGGATGGCCTAACGAAATGGCTCCCCCGTTAGGGTTAACGTGTGAGGCATCATCAGGTAAACCAAGCCCCCTTAAAACGGCGAGTGCTTGAGCGGCAAAGGCTTCGTTTAGTTCAATAACATCCATTTGTTCGATGGTGAGCCCTGCCATTTTTAATACTTTTTGCGAGGCAGGAAGTGGACCGATCCCCATCAATCTTGGCTCAACGCCGCAAGTGGCTGTAGCGATGATACGAGCCCGTGGTGTTAGCCCTTGCTGCTTGGCAATAGTGCCGGATGCGATAATCAGTGCGGCAGCTCCATCATTAACACCAGAAGCATTACCTGCCGTTACAGTCCCGTTATCGCGAAACGGGGTTTTTAGTTTTTGTAATTGTTCAAATGTCGTTTCTGCTCTTGGATGCTCGTCTTCACTGACGACGTATTCATTTTGACGTTGTTTAACCGTGACAGGGATGATTTCTTGCGCAAAAATACCGTTAACTTTGGCAGTTTCAGTACGCTGTTGACTGCGTAATGCAAAAGCATCTTGGTCTTCACGGCTAATTTGGTAGGTTTCAGCCACATTTTCCGCAGTTTCTGGCATCGAATCTGTGGAAAACTGTTGTTCCATCAGCGGGTTGATAAAGCGCCAGCCAATAGTGGTATCAAATACTTGCGCTTGGCGTGAGAATGCAGATTCTTGTTTGCCCATGACAAACGGCGCTCGGCTCATGGACTCGACGCCCCCGGCAATCATGAGCCCGGACTCACCAGATTTGATACTTCTTGCCGCTAATGCAATGGCATCTAGCCCAGAACCACATAGGCGGTTAATGGTGGTACCAGAAACTGAAACAGGGAGCCCGGATAACAGTCCTGCCATGCGAGCTACATTACGGTTGTCTTCTCCTGCTTGGTTTGCGCAACCTAAAATGATGTCGTCAGCTAATGACCAATCGAGTTGCGGGTGCCTTTCCATTAAGGCTTTTAATGGCACTGTGGCAAGGTCATCAGGACGTAATGGTGATAAAGCGCCACCGTAACGGCCAATTGGGGTGCGGACACCATCACAAATAAACGCATCTATCATGATTGTTCTCCTGTTAAACGATGGCCTAACCGATGAGAGCGACCGTGAAATAGAGCGAGTGTTTTGCCATCTTGGTTCGTTATCTCGACTTCATATAAGCCGTTACGTTTGCCTTGGTGTTTCATCGTGGCAGTGGCAGTCAGTAAGTCACCTTCAAAACCGGGACGAATAAAATCAATGGAACACATTGAGGCAACAGCGGCATGCCCTTGGCTATTACAGGCGTAGGCAAATGCAGTGTCGGCAAGGCTAAATAATTGCCCGCCGTGGCAGGTTTTATGGCCATTAAGCATTTGTGCTGTGATAGGCATCTTCAATTGCGCAAAGCCTTCTTCGACTTTTTCAATGGACATACCCATAGCTTTTGCACATGCATCATCACGGTACATAATGTGAGCTGATTGCTGGGCCAGTGTATCGTTTGGCAGTGAAATCATGGTTGCTCCTTGAAAGATAAAGATTGATAACCGGCTGCTAATTGCCTTAAAAGTGGGTTTGGCCGATAACGGCTGTCGCCATAAAACTGTGCTAAATTTTCAAGTACGGACAGCACGCGTTGCCAGCCAAGTTGTATCCCCCAAGCGAGTGGGCCTTTGGGGTAATTCACACCAAAACACATGGCATTATCGGTATCTAACGCAGTTGCTATTCCCTTATTGACGATATCTAATGCCTCATTGCACAACATCGCGACCGTTCTCATGGTTAACAGCGCAGGGTAGTCTGGTAATACAATCACGTGTTTGCCTAATGATTGAAAAAATGCGATTGCTTGTTGGTTTTGCTGCGTATTATTTTGTGCTGCACAGCTTATCGTGATGGCTTTTGCTGTAAGGTAATTTGCTGACAAATCAAAATGTACGACCGCTTGTTTTTGTATTTGCGTATGTGATGACGCCAATTCACCATTCGTTAACATAATAATAACGTCATTAACAATAAGTGTTGGGAATTGTTCGGAATGTTGTGTTAATCCTTCGAGAGAGATCCCATTTTCAGTTAAAAGCTGCGCAAACTCAGGAAATATCTGCCAATCGCCATGAGCTTTTATGTTTAGAGGCTGGTCAAGGTGAATTTTTTCTGCGACTAAAGGTAAAGGCTGGGGTTTATTATCATCATAATGATAAAATCCTTGCTTCGATTTACGGCCTAAATGACCCGCTTGGACTAATTCCAATTGCATTAATGAGGTTTGAAAGCGTGGGTCATACCCAAAGGCCTGAAATACCGATTCAGTCACCGCATAGTTCACATCATGACCAATTAAATCTGTTAGTTGTAATGGCCCCATAGCGAAACCCCCTGCGTCACGTATGGCGCTGTCTAATGTGGCAGGGGACGCAATTTGTTCTTCAAGGGCACGCATTGTTTCTGCGTAGAAAGGCCGAGCCACACGGTTGACAATAAAACCAGGGGTGGAACGGCAAATCACTGGCACTTTTCCAAATGATAGCGTCAATTCTTTTAGCTGTTTTATCACCGTATCTGATGTTTCTAGCCCGCGGATCACTTCAACCAATTTCATCACGGGAGCGGGATTAAAAAAGTGTAATCCTGCAAGACGTTCTGGATGAGTTAATTGTCTACCGATTGCGGTAATTGATAACGATGAAGTATTACTAGCAAAAATGGTTTTTTCGTTACAAATACCTTCAAGTTCACTGAAAATGGTTTGCTTTACCTCAAGTTTTTCAGCAACAGCTTCTATTACCAATTGTGCTTCTGAGAGCTCAGGTAAACTTTGCGCAACGCTAATGCAGTTAAGCAGTTCTTTTGTTGCTACAGCTTGGGCTTTTCCTTGCTCCACGCGCTTATTGAGCCGTTGAGTCATTTCGGTAAGGGAGTGACGTAAAACCTCTTGGTTAACATCAAACAACAAGACACGTAAACCCGCGCTCGCGGCAACTTGCGCAATACCAATACCCATAGTGCCTGCGCCAATAACGGCGACGGTATTGATGGCTAAATTCAAAGGTAAGGTCATGATTATCTTCCTTTAAACTGGGGTTCACGTTTATTTAAAAAAGCACTAACTCCTTCGCGATAATCTTCACTTCTCCCGCCAAGGCGCTGTAAGTCGCGCTCAAGGTTGAGTTGCTCATCAAGAGTATTAGTTGCTGCGGCATAAATGGCCTTTTTGATAAGCCCTAAGCCATAAGTGGGTTGGGTAGCAAGGTGTTGCGCAAGCTGTTGAGTGGTATTAATGAGTTCTTCATTTTCAGTGACTTGCCAAATCATTCCCCACTGTAATGCTTTCTCCGCACTTATTTTATCGCCTAATAATGCCATCCCCATTGCCCGTGCATGGCCGACTAATTGAGGTAAAAACCAACTCCCCCCTGAGTCAGGAACCAAGCCAAGGCGGCAAAAAGATTGAATAAAACTGGCATTTTTTGCGGCAATGACAATATCACCAGCGAGTGCAATGGCGGCTCCTGCACCCGCTGCAACACCATTGACCGCACAAATAATTGGTTTTGGTAATGCGGTTAGGCGGCGGATCAAGGGGTTATAATAAGTTTCAACAGAGAAACCGAGATCAGGAACTTCACTACCCACGCTCACATTGCGATCATTCAGATCTTGACCGGCACAAAATCCACGGCCTGCGCCAGTGATCACTAAACAGCGTACGGTTTCATCGCGTTCTGCTATTTTGATAGCTTCACTGAGCTGGCGATGCATTTCATCGTTAAAACTATTCAGCCTATCGGGGCGGTTGAGAGTGACGGTGAGAACCCCATTTTCTAAAGTAGTGAGGATCATTGCTTCATTGGTCATGATTATTGTCCTGTAAACTGAGGTTTTCGTTTTTCGAAGAATGCCTCGATCCCTTCACGTCGATCATTCGTACCCGCTAAAGTCACAAAATATTGGCGCTCAAGCTGTAACCCCTCAGTAAGGTGGTTTTCTTGAGAATGCACCAGTGATGCTTTCGCGGCTTGTACCGCTAAAGGTGCATGCATCGCGATGCGCTCTGCCAGTTTTTGGGCGCGTTCTAACACCAATTCATCCACACAAATCTCACTGATTAACCCTGCTTGTAACGCGTGTTTTGCACTGATTGGCTCACCTGTTAGTACCATTTGCATGGCGAGGGATTTGCCCACCGCGCGGATTAAACGCTGTGTTCCTCCCGCACCTGGCATTAAACCCAGAGTAATTTCGGGTAAGCCGAAGCGAGCGGACTCACCGGCAATGATGATGTCGCTGGCGAGTAATAATTCAAAACCTGCCCCTAGTGCATAACCATTTGCAGCACTAATAATAGGTTTTGATATCATGGATAACCTGCGCCAAACTTGTGGGCGTTTATCGGTGATCGCATTCGCAACGGTTTGTTGCTGTAGTTCTTTAAGGTCGGCACCGGCTGCGAAAAAACGCGGATTTCCGGTGATTACGATCGCACCGACCTCATCATTTATTTGTGCTTGTTCGAGGTGCTGAACGAGCAACTCTAAGCAGGCGGTGTTCAGGGCATTACGTACTTCAGGTCGGTTTAACGTGAGTGTCAAAACGCGGTTATGTTGTTGTGACAAAATCCAGTGGTTTTCCATTACAGCTCCTACACGTCAAAGTCTAAAACAACACCATCGCCTTTTGGCCACGCTTGGCAGCTAAGAATGTACCCCGCAGCGATTTGGTCGGGCTCGAGGCTGTAATTGACCCCCATTTCCACTTCACCAGAGCGCAATTTACATTTGCAGGTTGCGCAAACGCCCCCTTTACAGGCGTAGGGCAAATCCGCACCTTGGCGCAGTGCGGCATCCAAAATACTGTCGTCTTGGCTATCCATGGCGATATCCATCGTTCTGCCATCAAGGTGAATACTGACTTGACGTGTTTCGCTAGTTATAGCTGTTGCGGGTTTGAATTTAGCGCCTGAAGTATTGAAACGCTCGGTGTGAACATATTCCTTTGGCATGCCATAGCCGACTAAAGTGTCATGCACCTCATCCATCATGCTGTCGGGCCCACAAATAAACGCTCGGTTAAATTGTTTAAAATTTAATAAGGTGTTATTTAAGGCGCTGAGCTGTTGTTGGCTAATCCTGCCGCTGAGTAGTTCGCTATCTTGCTGTTCTTGGCTGAATAGGTAGAGAACTTGGAAACGTGTTGCAAAACGGTTTTTTAGGTCTGCGATGCTTTCTTTAAACATCACTGAGCGGCTATTTCGATTACCATAAATCAACACAAAACTGCTTTTGGGTTCAGTTTGTAATGTGGCTTTAATAATGGAGAGCAATGGTGTGATCCCAGAGCCAGCAGCGACGGCAAGGTAGTGTGCGTGGTTATCTGCTTCTGGCTGATAGCCAAATTGCCCTTGCGGAACCATCACATCAAGGCTATCGCCAACTTGTAGCTCTTGGTTAACGAAATTAGAGAAACGCCCCTCGTAAATGGCTTTCACCCCAATTTTTAGCGTGTTTTCATCCGGTGAGCTGCAAATGGAATAACAGCGACGTAGGTTTTCACCATTAATAGAGGCTTTTAATGTGAGGTGTTGCCCCGGGCGGTAATGATATTGCTCGCGTAATGCATCGGGTACGTTAAAAGTAATGGCGACAGCATCAGGGGTGTCACGCTCAATGGCAGCAATACTTAAACGATGAAATACAGTCATATAGGTGCCCCTAAATACATTTAAAGTAATCAAACGGTTCTAAGCATTCAGTGCATCGATACAATGCCTTGCATGCAGTGGAACCAAATTCACTAATTTTTTCGGTCTGCTCGCTGTCACAACGTGGGCAACGAACCGCACCTTTGTGTTCTGGGTGCTCGCAGGACGTACCTTGTGGTGGTGCGATACCGAATTCACGCAAGCGTCTTTTTGCATCTTGGTTCATCCAATCTGTTGTCCACGCAGGGGTTAACAGAATTTCGATATCGATATTTGAAAAACCCGCATTACCTAGAACAGTTTTAATTTCATTGAGTAAAAATTCAGTTGCTGGGCAACCTGAATAGGTAGGTGTAAAAATAACTTTCCAACCCTGAGCCGCAGGTAGCACATTGCGGATCATGCCAAGATCAGTAATAGAGAGTGCGGGTAGTTCAGGATCGGGTATTTGGTGGAGCTGTTGCCAGATCTGGTGAACCTGGGGCGATTGAAGTTCGCAATGTTGCAGTCTCTGTTCCATAGCATCACCACTGGCAGTTCGGGTAAGCGCGTTGCACAAACTGCAATTGTGTTAATAACAAGCCCAAATGTTCAGTATGGCTGCCTTGCTTGCCGCCTAAGCGATACGCTTTTTTCTCCGGTACAGTGAGGGTCGCTTCAGTGAATGTTTCGCTAATGGTGTTTAACCATGCGGCTTGTAAAGAACGTGGGTCAACGGCGATGCCTAATTCGCTAAGTGCGATTTCAACGTCATCAGCATGGAAAAGTTCGCCAGTAAAACGCCATAACTCATTGACTGAACGTTGGATTCGTTGATGACTTTCTTCACTGCCATCCCCTAAACGGATCATCCAACCACGGCTAAAACGCAAGTGATAAACGGCTTCTTTGAGGGATTTCTCAGCAATGGCAGACAGTTGTTCATCACGGCTATGAATTAGCGCTTCATATAATGGAACATGATAAGCATCCATAAAAAATTGGCGCACTAAAGTGTCATCAAAGCCATTGTTGGGTTGTTCAACCAATAATAAATTGCTGAATTCTCGTTCATCACGCAAAAAAGCAAGGGTGTCTTCATCGCACTCAGTTCCTTTTAATTGCGCGGCATAGTTCAAAAAGTTACGCGCTTGCCCTAGCAAATCTAAGCCGATATTGGATAACGCAAGGTCAATTTCGAGCTCAGGAGCATGGCCGCACCATTCGCACAGGCGCTGCGCTAAAATTAAGGGGGTATCGCCAAGTCGTAATGTGTAATGGTGGAGCTGTTCTTGTTGGTTCATGGCAAGCTCCTTACATGTTTTTGATACCATCAGGGATGGTATAGAAGGTTGGGTGACGATAGACTTTGGTATCCGCAGGGTCGAAGAAGGTGCTTTTATCTTCGGGCTGTGAGGCAATTAAATGTGCGGCCTTCACCACCCAAATTGAGCAGCCTTCGCTACGCCTTGTATATGCATCGCGGGCATTCTCCAGTGCCATTTGGTTATCAGCCGCATGTAAACTGCCGACATGACGATGCGCAAGCCCTTGCTTACTACGGACAAAAACTTCATATAAAGGCCAATCTTGATTGCTCATGGTGTTTTCCTTTTTGTAAAATGGTCAGTGATTAAGCCGCCGTTTTAACGGATTTTTGTTTGCGGCTATGTGCCATTGCACCTTCACGTACCCATGCGCCGTCTTCCCACCCTTTGCGCTTAGCGCTAAGGCGCTCGTGATTACAAATGCCATTGCCTTTAATAACTTGATAAAACTCTTCCCAGTCGATTTCACCAAAGCGGTAATGACCAAGTTCTTCATCCCAAACCAGATCAGGGTCAGGGATCGTCATACCTAACGCTTCCACTTGCGGAACGGTGTTATCAACAAACTTTTGCCGTAGCTCATCATTACTGAAGCGTTTGATTTTCCAAGCCATGCTTTGAGCGCTGTGCGGGGAGTCCGAATCGTTGGGGCCGAACATCGTGAGAACGGGCCACCAAAAGCGGTTTATCGCATCTTGCAGCATCGCTTTTTGCTCATCGGTGCCTTCTGCAAGTGCCATAACAGCTTCATAACCTTGGCGTTGGTGAAAACTTTCTTCTTTACAGATTTTCACCATTGCTCGTGCATAAGGGCCATAAGAGGCACGGCACAATGCAACTTGGTTCACAATTGCCGCACCATCGACAAGCCATCCAATCACTCCTATGTCTGCCCAACTTAATGTCGGGTAGTTAAAAATGGAGGAATATTTCATTTTTTCATCAAGTAACTTTTGGTAGATATCTTGACGAGAGCAACCGAGAGTTTCGGCAGCGCTATAAAGGTATAAACCATGACCTGCTTCATCTTGAATTTTGGCCAGTAAAATCGCTTTACGGCGGAGTGTTGGGGCTCGAGTCAGCCAATTCGCTTCTGGTAGCATGCCAACGACTTCTGAATGGGCATGCTGACCAATTTGGCGGATAAGGTTTTGCCGATACGCATCGGGCATCCAGTCCTTGGGCTCGATGGAAATATCTGCTTCGATTTTGGCTTCGAAGTTAGCCTGGTTATGCTCGCTCATTGATCTTTCCATTAAGTGATTCGTTAATGTTATTTTTTATTAAAATAGTGAATCATGTTTATTTAACATCAATGCTAGGAATTGTTAACATAAAGATCAATATTCATTAACCTTGTTTTGCGATGCACTTCACAATCAATAAGTAAAATTAAATTAAAAACAATGAGTTATATTTGTTGTTTTTTGTGTGGTTTTAATAAAAATAGGCATTTTATATAAAATTGTTCTTAATTTGTTAAATTTAAATTAGCTTCTATGATTATTTTTATGATACATATTTGTCATCTGATTTGAATTGATGTTTTTTATTTCTGGAGAGGAATATGCAGCATTTAACAAGTTACATTATGGGAAAATGGGTACAAGGTGAGGGCGAAGGGCGAAAAATTCACCATGCGCTAACGAATGAAACCTTATATACGGTGACGACTGAAGGGTTGCCGTTAGCAGAAAGTTTGCAATATGGCCGCCAAGTGGGGGGCGAAATATTGTCAGCGATGACATTCCAGCAACGCGGGCAAATGCTTAAGGCCCTAGCAAAATACCTACTGGAACATAAAGCGCAGTTATATGCGATTTCGGCACAAACTGGCGCAACCAAAGCGGATAGCTGGGTGGATATTGAAGGGGGAATTGCCACATTGTTTTCTTATTCGGGGCTCGCTAACCGTGAGCTACCAGATGACACGATTTGGCCTGAAGATGAAATGATCCCGTTATCAAAACAAGGGCAATTTATTGGCCATCATATTTTAACATCTCGCCGTGGCGTTGCCCTGCACATTAATGCATTTAACTTCCCGTGCTGGGGTATGTTAGAAAAACTGGCTCCAACATGGCTTGCTGGCATGCCTGCTATTATCAAACCAGCAACCGCCTCAGCACAGTTAACACAGGCGATGGTGAAGTTAATGGTGGATAGCGGCCTGGTACCTGATGGCGCAATTCAACTGGTTTGCGGTGGTGTTGGCGATATGTTTGAACACCTCGATTTTGAAGATGTGGTGACTTTTACAGGGTCGGCTAGTACAGGGCAAAAACTAAAATCGCATCCACGTATCATTGCCAAATCAGTGCCTTTTACAATGGAAGCGGATTCACTGAATTGTGCAATTTTAGGTGATGACGTCCAGCCAGAACAGCCTGAATTTGCTTTATTTATTAAAGAAGTCGTTCGTGAAATGACAGCGAAAGCGGGACAGAAGTGTACCGCGATTCGTCGCATTATTGTGCCGAAAAACCAGCTCGAAAATGTGAAGCAGGCGTTATTGAAACGTTTATCTGCCACAACAGTGGGCGATCCTGCGGTGGAAGGGGTTAGAATGGGCGCATTGATTAACTTAGAACAGCGCCAAGACGTACAAGAGAAGGTGAATTATTTACGTGATCATGGCTGTGATGTCCTATGTGGTGGGCAATTCGAAAAGCTGGATGTTATTGGAGCAGATAGCCAGTACGGGGCTTTCTATCCACCAACGTTGTTATATTGTGCAGAGCCGTTTAATTCGACTGCGGTACATGAAATTGAAGCTTTTGGCCCTGTCGCCACATTAATGAGCTATGACAATATCGAACAGGCGGTGCAGTTGGCGATTTTAGGTGGAGGTAGTCTTGCGGGGACGTTAGTCACTGCTGATGCACAAGTCGCGCAAACGGTCATTCGTGCGAGTGCGCGGGCACATGGGCGGATGCTAATTTTAAATGAAGCATCAGCCGCGGAGTCCACAGGCCACGGTTCACCGCTTCCGTTACTGGTACACGGCGGCCCAGGTCGTGCAGGTGGTGGTGAGGAGCTTGGTGGGTTGAGAGCAGTCAAACACTATATGCAGCGAACTGCCATCCAAGGTAGTCCTTCGATGCTAACAGCCATTACCAAGCAATGGATCCGCGGGGCAGATACTATCGCTGATGTGGTTCATCCATTCCGTAAACATTTTGAAGACTTAGCGATTGGCGACACATTACTGACTGCAAGGCGTACCGTTACAGAGGCCGATATTGCTAATTTTGCTTGTCTCAGCGGTGATAATTTTTATGTTCACGTCGATAAAATTGGCGCAGCACAGTCGTTATTTGGTGAACGAATTGCGCACGGCTATTTTGTCGTTTCAGCAGCCGCAGGGTTATTTGTTGATGCAGGTGTTGGGCCCGTAATCGCCAATTATGGCATGGAAAGTTTGCGTTTTATTGAACCGGTGAAAATCGGAGATACCATACAAGTTCGCCTAACGTGCAAGAAAAAGATCAAAAAAACGCAAAAACTTGCTGAAGATAAACCCAATGGTGTTGTTGAATGGGATGTGCAAGTGTTTAATCAGGATGATACCGTTGTGGCGTTGTACAGTATTTTAACGCTGGTGGAGCGTCGTGTAGGTGATTTTCATTAGTCATTATACGATATGAATTAATTATTGAGCTAATAGGTGCATTTTCAATCATTTTCTGTTGTGATGAGTTACTAGCAACTGAATGTAGGGAAACAAAGATGAAAACGCACCACCAAGCGGTTTATCAACAATTTGACCAGCAAGCAAACTCGTATTTAACCAGCCAAGTTCATGCACAAGGTGAGGACTTACTTGTTTTGCAACAATTGCTACAAGGCTGTCAGGGTGAGGACGTGCTTGACCTTGGCTGTGGAGCAGGGCATGCCAGCTTCCATGCAGCGCCGCTGGTAAAGTCAGTGACGGCTTATGATTTATCGGACTCAATGCTCAATGTTGTGGCTAAAAATGCACAAGAACGTGAATTAAACAATATCACTACCTGCAAAGGGACTGCGGAGTCTCTACCGTTTGATGGCAATGGTTTTGACCGAGTGATTAGCCGTTATTCAGCACACCATTGGCACGATGTGGAACAAGCGCTACGTGAGGTGCGTCGAGTGCTCAAACCAGGTGGAAAAGGCATCTTTATTGATGTGGTATCACCGGGGCATCCATTATTGGATATTTACTTACAAACTGTCGAAGTGCTTCGGGATACTTCACACATTCGTGATTATTCCGCTGGAGAATGGTCTGGTATGTTTAATAATGCAGGGCTATTTGTTCAACGAGTACAAAGTTTCCGTTTAGCGCTGGAATTTACCAGTTGGGTCGAACGGATGCGTACACCAAAGGCACTCGTTGAGGCTATCCGCCACTACCAAGGAACATTAAGTGATGAGGTAAAAAGCCACTTTGCAGTACAAGCAGATGGCTCATTTACCTCAGATGTGATGTTGTTTGAATTTCAGTGCCAATAGCTATTTATTGCGCTAAAAATTATTGCGCTAAAAACTGCGCTTGGTTTAATTGGCTAAGCGCGTTATTTACCGCAAAAATTTCACCGCGAACATCAGGAACACCAAAGGATTTTAATCGTGCGCTGTGTTTGGTGAGGTAAGCTTGTGCATCAGCTTCTGAAGCAAACAAATACACACCACCTGCCATTTGTGTTTGTTGGTTTTCAGTCCAAATCTTCCAAATAAAGCCCGGCTCTTGGTTAATTGATTCCGCCAAATCATTCATTGCGGATGCCATTTCATCACCCCATGGCCCCTGATACGGAAAATCAACTTGTAAAATAACGCTCATATCTGCTCCTTATGATTGAAGCGCTATAGTAACCCTTAAAGTAAATAATAACTTTGCTATTCATCGTATTTCAAACGACTTATTGCTTCAAACTATTACGTTTACCTGCCTCAAATGCAGCTAGAGTCGCTAACCGAGCTTGTTTATGGTCAACAATCGGCTCTGGGTAATTAAGCGCAGTGTTGCTGATCACAGCCCATTCATGGGGTGTATGAATATATTTGTCGGGCACTTGCTGCAATTCGGGCAACCAATGGCGAATAAAAGCCCCTTGCGCATCAAACTTTTTCCCTTGAGTGGTTGGGTTAAAGATACGAAACCAAGGGGAGGCATCAACGCCAGTAGAGGCTGACCACTGCCAACCGCCGTTATTCGCGGCTAAGCTGCCATCAAGCAGTTGGCTCATAAAGTATTTTTCACCTTTGCGCCAATCAATCAGTAAGTCTTTGACTAAAAAACTAGCCACAATCATTCGTAGGCGGTTATGCATCCAACCTGTTGTATTTAGCTGGCGCATAGCGGCATCCACTATTGGGTAACCCGTTTGTCCCGTTTTCCATGCTGCAAAATCGGTTGAAGAATCATTCCAGTGAATATGTTGTGTCCACTGAATAAATGGCTGATGGCGACATAGGCGTGGAAATGCCACTAAAAGATGCGAATAAAATTCACGCCAGACTAACTCATTTAACCACGTGAACGCCCCACTATCAGGGTGATCTAACACTTGGGGGTTCTCTGCTTGTAATCGGTTGAAGCATTGGCGAGGGGATAGCACCCCCACCGCGAGATAAGGTGATAATTGGCTGGTACCATCAATAGAGGGAATATCTCTATCGTTTTGATAATCGCCGACTTTCAGGGAACAAAACTGCCTGAGTCGCGTTAAAGCCGATTTTTCACCGGCAGGAAATTGCTGGAAGTCTTCAATGGGCTGATGCGGAAATAACGGTGAAGCCCTATCAATGTTGATAGGGGCAGCTCGTTTTTCTGGGGCTCGTAGTGAACGGCAATCTGTCACGGTAAGTTGGGTGAGGAAGGCTCGGCGAAAGGGAGTATAAACTTGATACATCTCCCCTTTTTGAGTCGTCACGGAGCCGGGTGGTAGTAATAAATAATCATCGAAAGCATGGATATGCAACCCATGAGGTTGATTGATTAACCACTCGTCTCGTTGTTTTTCGTTCCACTCATATTGCCGATTAAAAAACAAGGCATCCGCTTGCTGTGTCTTTGCGTAATCGAGTACCCATTGTGCCGCATCGGTGAAATGGTTAACGGTTTGGCAAACCAGTGGAATACCAAGCTCTGCGAGTGAATTCTGCAGTTCAACAAGATTCTGGTGAATGAATGAAATTTGCCGTTCAGCCATATCATGTTGTTGCCACTGCTTAGGGGTTGCCGTAAAAAGGGCGATTACCTTTGCATTTGGGTCTGCGCAGGCGGAGGAAAGTGCTTTGTTATCAGTGACCCGTAGATCATTACGAAACCAGATAAGATGACAAACTTGTTTGGCTGCCATCGCCTCCCTCCTTGGTTGAAGTTTTTGTTGAAATTAAAACAAAGAGCCGTTTTACCGGCTCTTCAGACTGCTGACAAACATATTATGTTTGGCGGCAAGTCGAATAGGTTTTGAAAATAAACTAGGAAAATCAATTTATTGATTTTCGGCTGATAACACAAAGTGGGAAAAACCACGCTTTTATCCCGCTTTGTCAACAACCTTAAGAGCCGTTTTACCGGCTCCTTCATGTTTAATCTAATTTAGGGTGCTGATTGATTAAGGATTGGCGTTTTTTCTCAAGCTCAGCAATTTGTTGGTCAATATCTTCAACTTTCTGCTCAATATTGTCAAAGTGCTCGCTAAGAATTTCTTTTGCCTCGGCTTTATCTGATGCAGCAGGTGTTGCCCCGCGTAATGGTTTATTCGCCGTTTCTGGCATTCTAATACCCGTATATAAACCAATTAAAGCAATCACGATTAAGTAATAAGCTGGCATATATAAGTCAGTGGTTGATTCGACCAACCATGCCGCAACAGTCGGTGTCGCACCGGCAATTAATACTGAAATGTTAAAGGCAATAGCTAACGCACTGTAACGAATATGTGTCGGGAAAATCGCGGGTAAAATGGAAGCCATAACCCCTGTAAAACAGTTCAACAGCACCGCTAAAATTAATAAACCTAGGAAAATTAAGCCAACAGAACCACTGTTGATTAACATAAATGCAGGGTATGCCAATAAAATCAGACCGACACTACCGGTAATAACAAATGGGCGGCGACCAATTTTATCACTGGTTAAACCGATAATCGGTTGAACAAATAACATACCAATCATAATTGCAATAATAATTAGCACACCATGGTCAGTAGAATAATTCAGGTTGTGTGATAAGTAACTTGGCATGTAGGTCAGCAACATATAGTAAGTCACATTGGTTGCGATAACCAAGCCAACACAAATCATCAAGCTTTTCCAATACTTAGTCGCCACTTCACGTACTGAGATTTTTGGTGGGTTTTGAATATTGGCTTTATCTTGCTTTTCTAACGATTCGACATGTTGTTGGAAAGCAGGGGTTTCTTCTAGTGAATGACGTAGATATAACCCGATGATCCCTAACGGTAATGCTAAGAAGAACGGAATTCTCCAGCCCCAATCATGGAAGTTAGCTTCCCCAACGATACTGGAAATGAGTACTACGACACCCGCACCTAAGACAAAACCGGCGATAGAGCCAAAGTCTAACCAACTTCCCATAAAACCACGTTTACGGTCTGGTGAGTATTCAGCAACAAAGATTGCTGCACCAGAATATTCACCACCTACCGAGAAACCTTGAGCTAACTTAGCAATTAATAACAGAATGGGTGCCCAGATACCAATGCTTTCATATGATGGAATCAAACCAATACAGAAGGTACTGACTGCCATGATGATAATTGTCATCGAAAGGACTTTTTGACGGCCGTATTTGTCACCTAAAATACCAAAAACGACACCACCTAATGGCCTAACTAAGAAAGGCACGGAGAAAGTGGCTAATGCGGCAATCATCTGTACGCTCGGTGATGCGTCCGGAAAGAAAACCTGACCTAGAACATAGGCTAAGAAACCGTATACCCCAAAATCAAACCATTCCATCGCATTACCCAGCGAAGCCGCGGTAATTGCTTTTTTGAGTTTACCGTCATCAATAATAGTAATATCACTAATATTTAACGGTTTTTCTTTTTTCTTCTTGAATCTCATGAAACCATCCTCTTATTTTAATTTCAATAATCGAAACAACAGCACTTAAGATATGGGTTTTCATACATCGGAAAATATAAAACCTTATTATTTAGAATAGACGTTGTTTACGCAATAGATAAGTTTTTAGTGTTTTTATGTCGCGCTGAAATAACAGGCTAAAATAGGTATGTAATGGGTAGAATAATGAGAGTGTCTGTCTTTAAAATACAGCAAAAAAGTCACCTTGAGTTAAAAAATACAGTACTAATACTACATTAATATCGAACAAATGTAAAATGCAGGTGCTTTATACTGATTCATGCGCCTTATTGGGATTTTATATTGGTAATATAACGATTGAATTTAATACTTGAAAAAATAGAACTTTGGGGATCAATTAGGTGAATATAAATTGTTTTAAATCAATTTAGTATATGTTTTTTTGGTGAGTTTTAGTCTGTCATAAATATATAAGGTTATTGATTTAATATGGTGGAAACAATGGTGTGACTGTGATGAATAATATATGTAGATAACTCCATCTTTTTATGATGTTCTTGTTTTGCTTAAGTTGTTAATAACTCGCCTATTTATTTATCTTGTTGCTATCCTCTTCTTTTGATAATAACGGTGGATTGTGCTGTTCTATTTTATATTTAATTTGATGAGTAGGAATGAGGAATTTACTTAGTTACAATCAATCTATTATCGATATTGGGTTTGATATACGCGAGTATGACAAGATTCTACTTTGAATGTTGTTATGTTTCTAAAAGTACCTTTCATATTTTGAGCTGCAAGATATCAAGGGTATCACATCCGACTTAAAAGAGTGCCATTATGAAAAAACAGAGTGTTGCATCCTATATTGCAAAAGTACTTGATAATGCAGGTGTTAAACGTATTTGGGGCGTTACAGGAGACTCGTTGAATGGCTTAACCGACAGCTTGCGTCGTCAAGGCGCTATTGAGTGGCTAGGAACTCGCCATGAGGAAGTCGCTGCCTTTGCTGCGGGTTCAGAAGCTCAGCTAACTGGTAATTTAGCCGTATGTGCAGGCTCTTGTGGGCCGGGAAATATGCACCTTATTAATGGGCTGTATGATTGCCATCGTAATCGAGTGCCCGTGTTGGCAATCGCCGCTCATATTCCATCTAGCGAAATTGGTAGTAATTATTTCCAAGAAACCCATCCAACTGAATTATTCCGCGAGTGCAGCCATTATTGTGAAATGGTCTCTAACCCTGAGCAAATTCCACAAGTTCTTGGTATCGCTATGCGTAAAGCGATTCTGAATAAAGGGGTATCAGTCGTTGTGATACCAGGTGATATTGCGCTAAAAGATGCGCCAGAGTCCGCGAAAGAAACATGGTATCAACCACAAGCGCCACTGATTATGCCTCAGCGAAGTGAAATCGAAAAACTCGCTGAATTGCTGAATCAGTCTAAGAATATCACGTTATTCTGTGGTAATGGCTGCGCAGGTGCCCATGATGAAGTGGTTAAACTAGCAGAAACACTAAAAGCACCGGTAGTACATGCGTTACGTGGTAAAGAACATATTGAATGGGATAACCCATACAGCGTTGGGATGACAGGCTTAATAGGTTTTTCATCAGGTTACCACGCAATGATGAATGCAGATACGGTTGTTTTGTTAGGGACACAATTTCCATACCGTCCTTTCTACCCAAGCGAAGCTAAAATTATTCAGGTTGATATTAATGCAGGTAGCTTGGGCTCCCACTGCCATATTGATATGGGGCTGATTGGTGATATCAAAGCAACATTAGATGCATTACAGCCACATTTAGAGGCTAAACAAGATACAAAACACCTTGATGGCGCTTTAAAACATTATGCAGAGGCTCGAAAAGGGTTAGATGACCTCGCTAAACCGGGTCATGAGGGGTTAATACATCCTCAGTATCTTGCAACAAAAATTAGTGAATTAGCTGCTGATGACGCGATTTTCACCTGTGACGTTGGAACCCCGACAGTATGGGCTGCGCGCTACTTGAAAATGAACGGTAAGCGCCGTTTAATTGGCTCTTTTAACCACGGGTCAATGGCGAATGCGATGCCACAAGCTATTGGTGCGCAGGCCGTTGATAAAAAACGTCAAGTGGTTGCAATGTGTGGCGACGGCGGTTTCAGTATGCTAATGGGGGACTTTATCTCTCTTTCTCAAATGCAATTACCGGTAAAAATCATCATTCATAACAATGGGGTGCTCGGTTTTGTTGCCATGGAAATGAAAGTGGCTGGTTTCTTAACAGCGGGAACGGATTTACATAACCCTAACTTTGCAGCGATTGCGAATGCTGCGGGTATCAAAGGGATCCGTGTTGAAAAAAGTGAAGATCTAGACGGTGCATTAAAAGAAGCTTTTGCCCATGATGGGCCAGTGGTGGTTGATGTCCTAACCGCCAAACAAGAGCTGTCGATGCCACCAGAAATTGCGGCACAAGAAGCGAAAGGTTTTAGCTTGTATATGTTAAAAGCGATTATGAGTGGTCGCGGTGATGAAGTCGTTCAATTAGTGAAAACGAACTGGTTACGTTAAATCATTATTGTGAATAGTAGGAAAGCCCATTTCAGGTTATTGAAGTGGGCTTTTTAAAACTATTCAATAACCTGCGGCTGACTGGCTACGCCACAAATGGGCGGCAACCAGTGCACGCCATGGGGAAAATTGTTCCAACCATTTTTCCGTTTCTTTGGCGGAGGGCTGTTCTAATTTCGCAAGTAATGTTTGCAAATTACGTCTTACCGCCACATCTCCATGTAAAGAGCCATCTAAATAGTTGAATCCTCTAAGTAAAGCATAGCTCACAGTCCAAGGTCCAATACCTTTGATTTGTAATAATTGTTCAGTTATTTGATTCGCATTGGAATGAGTCACGTGCTGTGATAAATCAATTTGTTGATTTTCGATGGCGTCACAAAGAGCTCTGAGGGCGATAATTTTTCCCTTTGAAAAACCCGTTTGGCGCAGTATTTCGTCATCAACTAACCTGACTTGTGGAACATCGGGAAAACACCAAATACCTGAAGCATGCTGAATCCCCACGGCTTGGATAAATCGCCGACGAATGGCGATAGCTGCATGGACACTAATTTGTTGCCCAATAATAGCCCAAACTAACGCTTCAAATGCACTAGCAGATTGATAAATTCGTAATCCTCTTTGTTTTTCAATGAGCTGTCCAAGTATTGGGGTTTCAAGGTAGCGTTTTTCGAACTCATCAATATTTTGTTTCAAACCAAGTACATGCTGTGCCAGCGTTAGTAAATCTTGCTCATTGATAATGATAGATGGAGAATCAATCGCTAATGAAATCGTTGCTTGTTGTTTTTTAAGTTCCAATGTCATTTTTGTTGCATGTTGTTGCCATATTATGCCTTTATGTAATGTATTTTCTTCTACTATTTCCGCGACATTGTGTTGATCTCTTAAATGAAAGGCAAAAAAATCACCATAAAGGTAATTGGTAGGGAGTGGTAACTGTGCGGTAAATATTTGCATAATGATGGCCTTGTCAGATTGTTCTTTATTAGCAATATAATTGTGAATTAGCGCATTTAGTTACTCATTTTTTGTTGAGTAGGTATGCTATCTTATACAGGGCTATTTATTTTGTATTGATATTATTTGTATGTTTAATAAGGAAGTGTAAATGAAAACTGAAGGTCACAGTTCATCTCATGGCACTTCGGTACCATCACCACAACCAAGGCAGGAATTAAAAGGCATTGGTGGATGGCTTATTTTACCCATGTTAGGGATAATATTGTCCTTGATTATTTTGCCTTTTTCGATTTATGAGCAAAATGCTCAAGTGATTGAATATTGGATTGAATTAACAGACCCACAATCAAGTTCATTTATTCCATTATTTAAAGAGCTAATCTACTTTGAAGTTTTAGGTAACGTTATTTTATACGCCACCTTACTTTTCCTAAGTTATGTCTTTTTTACAAAGAAAAAACTCACAATTAAAATTTATATTTTTTTCCAGATCTTTTCTTTAGTTTTGACGGTTACGGATATTATACTCGCAAGTATTTTATTGGATTTAGAGGTTGAAGCCTCCGATATCAAAGATATTTTTCGGGCTCTAATTGCTTGTGCCATTTGGATACCGTATTTTTTAGTTTCAAGGCGTGTTAAAAATACTTTTGTAAATTAATAAATAAAATGCTGCGGTTTACTTATTGGGTAGGTAAATGATGATTAAATGCAAACGAGTTTATGACCCTGTTGACGATAATGATGGTTATCGCGTGCTTATCGATAGACTGTGGCCAAGAGGAATAAAAAAAACAGACTTACACCACGACTCTTGGAATAAAGACGTTGCACCTTCCAATGAGTTACGAAAATGGTTTCATCAGAACACAGATCAGTTTGCTCAATTTATCGAGCGATATCAGCAGGAACTTAATAACACAACAGCTTGGCAGGTATTGGTTTCACAAGCAAAACAAGGTGACTTAACACTGTTATACAGTGCTAAAAATACAGAACATAATCAAGCAATTGTACTCAAGGCATTTCTTGAAGAAAAAATGCAAAGTAAATAGTAAATAAAGGTTATTTGAATGGATATTCAGCAATCAACCACGCAAACAGAGCCAGCAATAATATCACCAGAGGCTCAGCCGGTAGTTAAAAAGCCGTTACAGGGACTCAGTGGATGGTTAATTTTACCGGTTATTGGTCTGTTTTATATGTTGTACAAAACGGTCACGATGCTATTGCAAGAAATCTCGCAAGTACAAACTGCATGGTCATTGGCAACTGAAGCGGATTCTGATTTTTATATTTCAGGCTTTGCGACAGGTTTTTACCTCTTGCAACTAGGTTATGGTGTTTTAATTGCTCTATTTCTTTGGACGTTTATCGCTGCGGTTAAATGGAAAAAACAGGCGAAGTGGCTGTTTATCACCACCATGGTACTGTTTACTTTAATGGTATTAGTTGCTCGTTTTGTGTTCCCATATATATTTGGTTTGGAAATTAACTACTCAAATATTATTACCGCTATAAATGGCAGCTTCTATTGTGTGTTATGGATCCCCTACTTTTTAGTTTCTCATCGCGTCAAAAATACGTTTATCCATTAAAGCAGATGGCCACACCTAATTAGGCAGTGGCCTAGTAGACAGTTATTTATCAGAAAGATTTAGCGTATGGGTTATATTGCAGTTTGCAATAAAGGCGTCATCGTGAGAAACCAGTAAGAGTGTTCCTTGGTAGTCCTGCAATAGCGCTTCAAGTAGTTGTTTTGAATCCAAGTCTAAATGGTTATCCGGTTCATCGAGTAATAAAATAGCGGGTGGGTTCGGGCTATGCGTGAGCGCCAGTAGTGTTGCTTTTAACTGCTCACCACCACTGAGCTGCTGTAGTGGCAGTAATGATTTATCTCCTCGTATTCGCAGCATACCTAATTGCGTGCGCCACTGCTCTACAGTAAACAACGGTTGGTATTGATGAAGTGCTTCAGCGACAGGTAATGTCTTATCGAGTAAGTTGAGGTGTTGGTCTAAATAGCAAAATTCACCGCTTAGGCGGCATTCTCCTGAAGATGATGGCAATAGGCCAGCAAGCACTTTAAGTAGTGTTGACTTACCACAGCCATTACGCCCTTGAATATGCCAATGTTCTCCACTGTATATGGTGAATGAAAGTGGTGATGAATAACCGTAGGGCAAACACAAGTTAGAAGCAAAAATTGTGACTTTATTACCTTCATTTTGATAGTTAATCGTCATTTTTTGTGGCTTGATATAGCGAGCTTTTTCTTGGTTTTCCTGTTGTTGGCTTTGCAGATTATCCATAACCCGTTGGTGCCGTTCTGCGACATTTGATTGCCTTTTCTCTGCACGGTTCTTTTGCATATCAAGTAGCAGTAAGGATTGCGACCCACCATAGCGAATTTTTTCCCCCTGTTTCTTGCGTTGAGCGGCTTTTTGTAATGTGGCCTGTTGCTGCTTTTTCTCTTGGTGAATACGTTTTTCTAAGCGCTCACTTTGTGCATCAATTGCGGCAATTTCCAAGTTTTTTTGGGTATCGTATAACGCATAATTTCCCCCATATTCGTGTAAGCCTTTTTCCGTTAATTCAAAAATAGCATCCATTTCGCCTAACAGAGTTCTGTTGTGAGAGATAACTAGGCAGCCAGCCCGATGCTCAGTAAGCTTTTGGCTGAGCCATTGCCGACTTTGCGTATCTAAATGGTTATCCGGCTCATCAAGTAGCAAAAAGTGATCTTGATGAAGAAATGCATGGCAAAGGGCTAGACGGGTACGTTCACCCCCACTTAAATGGGAGATAGGAGCTTCCATTGAGATAGCTAGCCCAGCAGAGTCCAATAAACTTTGCCATTGGGAAGGTAAATGCCATTTATCTTCCGTTAGTTCAAAATCTGCCAAAGAACCATTTCCTGCCTCGATGCGTGAAAATGCATGATAAAGTTCCTTGATGCCTAAGGCATCGACGAGTGTTTCGCCCATTAGTCGAGTTAACTGCTCAACATAGATAAAGGGGAGGTTCCAATGTACATTCCCTTGTGTAGGGCGCAATTGGTTAGCAAGAATACGCATTAAAACCGATTTTCCTCTGCCATTATGGCCAATTAGAGCATTTTTTTTGCATGACAACGTCCCGCTTATCGGTGGAAAAAGGGCGGTTTGGTTAAATTCAATATTGAGCTGTGAAAAGTGACAAGCTATCGTCATATGCACCTCCAAAATAATGAGGACAGACAACGTCGTTGACTTATTAAGAAGTGTCGATGAAAGCGGTTGCCTGCCAGGAACAGAAAAATGAATACCAAAAGGGTATTAGAAAATATTTTCTGGCAGTGCTTAGTTCATCGTGAGGCGTACCTGCGAAGTTGGGTGAGAAGTAAGGTCGCGTACATTATAAACAGATGGAATTGATTTGTGCAAATTATCGTGATTGGGGTTTTTCTGAAAGTCGTACAAACTAAAAATAGAAAAAGCCAGTCAACAATTGCAACTGGCCTTTTCCATTAACAACGAGATTTTATAACAACGAGATTTTTACGATTATGCAGAGGTGTGCTCTGACAACCCATTTTTTGCTAACCACTGAGCAATGCGCTGTTTTTCTTCTTCATTCAGCCACATACCCAATTTAGTGCGACGCCAAATGGCATCATCCAATTCTGTTACCCACTCATGTTTGACTAAGTAACGTAATTCTGCTTCATAGACATTCGCAGAGAAGGCTTCACCGAGGTCGCTGAGTGAATTTGCACCTTCAAGGATTAACTTACTGTTGCTACCGTAGGTTCTGGCAAAGCGTAGCGCTAAACCTTCAGGAAGCCATTGATAATGTTGACGCAATACACGTGCATAACCATCACGGTCACAACCTTCGATATCGCCACCTGGTAACTGACCATTTTTAGTCCATGGGCCACCTGCATTTGGATAGTAAGTCGCTAACTTATTCACAGCAGCTTCCGCTAATTTACGGTAAGTGGTTAATTTACCGCCAAATACAGATAACAATGGCGCTTGGCCTTGTTCATCGTGAATATCCAATGTGTAATCACGAGTAATGGCTTGTGGTGAGTCCGATTCATCGTCGCATAGTGGGCGAACACCTGAATAGTCCCAAACAATGTCACTCACGGTTAACTGTTTTTTGAAGTGGTCGTTATACACTTTCAGTAAATAGTTAACTTCGTTTTCATCAATTTTGACGTCTTTCGGGTCGCCTTTGTATTCTACGTCAGTGGTGCCGATGATAGAAAATTCATCCATCCACGGGATAACAAATACAATACGGTTATCTTCATTTTGTAAGATGTACGCTTGTGGTTCATCATGAGCACGCGGAACGACAATATGGCTCCCTTTGATTAGGCGAATACCGTAAGGTGATTTTAATTTCAGCCCATCATCAAAGAACTCTTTTACCCAAGGCCCTGTGGCGTTAACCAGCCCTTTTGCTTTCCATGTATGGGTTTCGCCTGTACGTAAGTCCTGAGCCTCAACAACCCATAAGCCGTTTTCACGGTAAGCGCGAGTCACTTTTGTGCGAGTACGAACCTCACCACTCTTACGTACCACTTCTTGAGCGTTTAACACAACTAAACGCGCATCATCAACCCAACAATCGGAATATTCAAAACCTTTTGTTAGTTCAGGTTTTAGTACAGAGTTTTGGTTGAATTTCAGCCCCTTACTACTTGGTAAGCTGACACGTTTGCCTAAATGGTCATATAAGAATAGGCCAATACGGATCATCCAAGCTGGACGTAAATGAGGCTGATGAGGTAAGCGGAAGCGCATTGGGAAGGCAATATGCGGTGCTAATCGTAATAGCACTTCACGTTCTGCCAAAGCTTCGCTGACTAATCTAAATTCATAATGCTCTAAATAACGTAAGCCACCATGAATGAGTTTAGAACTCGCAGATGAAGTCGCACTTGCCAAGTCTTGAGCTTCGAGCAGTAATACCGATAATCCACGACCTGCAGCATCTGCTGCAATTCCAGCGCCGTTGATCCCGCCGCCGATGACAATCAAGTCTTTAGTTTCCATGCATCCCCCTGAGATGTTCGAAACGCTTTCAATAATGTTCGTTTTCGCTCATTTGATTGTAGTCAAAATAGATAGTGATGCCAACTATTATTAATGAAAAAAATAACAACTGCGTGATATTGGTAACAATTTTTTTTCAATACCCACATATAAAGTATTGTTATTTACAAGAGGGAAAAGAGGGTTTCGCGCGAAAAAGAAAAAAACACCTGTAAGGTGGGGGACTATGGTGGGGAAGGGGACTAATGAACATGATGGTAGCTGGGACTACCATCATGAAGGTAACTATTTGATTAACAAAGCTCTAATTGAACATTATGTTGCTCAATCACTTTGAGAATGCTGTCTGGTGGCTGTTTATCAGTAAATAAATAGTCAATTAGGTTCATATTACCCAAATTAACCATCGCGTTACGACCAAATTTAGAATGGTCGGTGACAAGCATGACACAACGTGAATTTTCAATAATCGCGCGTTTGGTACGAACTTCGTGGTAATCGAACTCAAGTAATGAGCCATCCATATCAATACCACTGATGCCCAAAATGCCGTAATCTAACCTAAATTGGGAAATAAAATCGAGGGTCGCTTCACCGACAATACCGCCATCTCGTGATCGTACTTCACCTCCCGCTAAAATTAGGCGGAAGTCTTCTTTTGGCATCAGCAAGGTGGCGACGTTAAGATTATTGGTCACCACACGTAGGTTTTTATGGTTAACCAGCGCATGAGCAACCGCTTCAGGGGTTGTACCAATATCAATAAATAGTGTCGCACCATCAGGGATCTGGCTTGCAACATGCTGCGCGATACGCGCTTTTTCATCTGACCACATGATTTTACGGTCATTATAAGCTGCATTCACAGAACTTGAAGGCAGTGCTGCGCCACCGTGGTGCCGCTGAATTTTATTCTGTTCAGCGAGGTCATTGAGGTCTCGACGGATCGTTTGAGGGCTAACCTCAAAGTGTTCGACGAGTTCTTCAGTACTGACATATCCCTGAAGACGCACAAGCTCAACTATTGCATCATGTCTCTGGGTTTGTTTCACAGCGTTAGCCTCTAATTATTAAAATGTTTTATCTGGAGCTCTGGTGTTTAAAACTGTGCCTATTATCCCATACTCCCATCAATAAGCCGATAATTAACCCTGAAGTATGTGCGGCATTGGCAATATGCATACCTAAAACATCGAAGTAACCGAAAAAAAGCCAGATAATCGAGAATATCATTAACCCTCGAGGAACATTGATGCCACTTTCGGGACGACGTTCACCCGTTAACCACACATAGCTGACAAGGGCATAGACGACACCAGATAAGCCGCCAAAGTTGTTTTCACTAAACAGCGACTGCCCCCAGTTACTAAACAGCGCTGAGACCAGTAAGATAGTGAATAATTTACCCGTTCCGAGCTTTCGTTCTACTTGCCCAGCCAAAAACCACCAGAGCGCAAGGTTGAAACCAATATGTGATAGCGAAAAGTGCACCAATGCAGGACTAAACCAACGCCAAAGTTCCGTTTGTTGGTCGCCAATAGGCCATGCCAAATAACGTAGAACTTCTCGTGCATCAGTCATTTCTACCCAAAGATATACAACAATCGACAACAAAATAACAGCGATAGTTAAAGGGCCAGATTGTTCTTTAAGGTAACCCCAAGTTAGGTAATTGCGATATTGAAACTGGGTATCTGCGCTTCCCGTGTGCCAACTGGCTTCTAGGTAGCGAGGGTGATTTGGGTCTTGTAGAAAAATATCTAATTCTTTTTGGACTTGAGGTTGAAGTTGCTCATCTTCTAGCCAAAGCTCAAAGACAGCTTGTTCTTGTGATGGCTTTATTTTTAAGTGAATATTTTTGCTAGCCATATAGTCAACAAAGGCTTGCGCCATTCTGGGATTAGCAAAGGAGGTGATGTGGATCATGAATGCGTTTTCTCATCTAGAGAGCCGTAACGGCTTGTGGATATTCCCTTAACCATGCTTCAAATCCACCATTGATGCTATATACAGATTCAAAGCCAATGTTGATCAGATATTGTGCAGCACCTTGGCTACTGTGCCCATGGTAGCACATCACCATAACAGGTTGTTCGTAATCCGTTTGTTCTAAAAATTGGCTCAGTGACTCATTGGTGAGGTGATAGGCTCCACTAGCATGGCCTGCACGGAAACTTTGTGGGTCTCGTACATCTACCAGTATGGCCGTGCCGTCTAACCAATGTTGATAGGCTTGTTCTGGTGTTAGTGTTTCAAAATGGTCCATAAAATACCGAATACAGTAGGTAACAACCCATTAAAGGTTAAATAATAGGCACTCGTAAAAACAGAGTGCCAAATATTCGTGGTATTGATTAGTAGAAAGAGTGCTCGCCACGTTGGTGTTCAGTCAGGTCTTTAACGCCTTTTAGCTCACCTTCAAACATTTTGAGAAGTTCTTTTTCGATACCTTCTTTAAGCGTGACATCGACCATTGAACAACCGTTACAGCCGCCACCAAATTGCAGAATTGCAAAGCCTTCATCGGTGATTTCCATCAGGGAAACACGGCCACCGTGGCTGGCAAGTTGTGGGTTAATTTGTGACTGTAAAACATACTCAACACGCTCAATTAATGGTGCGTCATCAGAGACTTTACGCATTTTGGCGTTCGGCGCTTTTAACGTCAGTTGTGAGCCTAGTTGGTCGGTAACGAAGTCAATCTCGGCATCATCCAAGAATGGAGCGCTAATTTCATCAACATAAGCAGATAATTTCTCGAACTTTAGTTCTTTATCTGTTGCTTCAACGGCACCCGGAGGGCAGTATGACACACCGCATTCTGCGGTTGGTGTGCCTGGGTTGATAACAAAAACACGGATTTGAGTTCCTGGCTCTTGATTTTCCAACAACTTGGCAAAATGAGCCTGTGCTGCTTCAGTAATATTAATCATAATCATTTGCTCAATAATAGTTGACTGCTTTAGTTGGTTATAATACGCCCATTTACCCCTTTCCTACAAGGTGCGACACAGTGACCATGCATCAACAGTACGTGCTCCCGCACAAATCAACAATTGTGCTGCGGCATTCATCGTGGAACCTGTTGTAATAACATCATCAATAACAGCAACATGTAGGTTTGAAACCGAGTCGTTTAAGGTAAATGCTCCCTTTAGGTTGTTTTGGCGATACTCACGTTTTAGTGTTGTCTGTGCCAGTGTAGCACGACTACGCGATAATGAATTTTGCGAATAGGGGATATTTAACCATCTGGATAAATTTTCGCCTATTAATGCCATGTGGTCAAATCCTCTCCACAACAGACGGCGGCGATGCAATGGAATTGTGACAATTAAGTCCGGTTTGTGCCATTTTTGTTGGCGGTAACCCGTGAGCCAAAATAACGCAAAGATACGAGCTAGAGTAAAAGCAAGCTGAGGTTGTTTTTGAAATTTAAACCGATGGATTAACATGCGTAAAGCGGCTTGGTATGGGGTTACAGTGATAATTCTCTGCCATGCAGGAGGGTTTTTTAGGCAGCGTCCACACTCCATGGTAGGCTGTTCACAGGGTAAAGCACAGCGCAAACAGCAGGTTGGCATTTTAGGTAATCCTTCAAGACAAAAACTACAAACACCTTGATGAGGTAATTTTAGTGATTGATGGCATAGCCAGCAGCCCCCCTCCATTGTTAGCATAGTAGAGTCCTGTTAAACGAGTTGACGAATAAATGAATGAAGAGAGTGTAACGATGGCAAAGTTATATTGGCAGACCGTTGGTGAAGGTAAACAAGATCTTGTGTTGCTGCACGGATGGGGATTGAATGCACAAGTCTGGCAAACAATTATTCCGCGAATCGCTTCGCACTTTCGGGTTCATTTGGTTGACTTGCCGGGGTACGGACGTAGCCAAGGGTTCTCCCCCATGAATATTCAATCGATGGCGAATATTTTGTGGGAGCAAGCCCCTAAAAACGCGATTTGGCTCGGTTGGTCACTTGGTGGGCTAGTTGCAAGCCGTATTGCGCTTGACCATCCTTATGAAGTCAAAGGGTTAATTACCGTTGCTTCTTCCCCATGCTTTAAAGCAGAAGAAAACGGTTGGGCAGGGATCCGGCCAGAGGTTTTATTAGGTTTCGAGCAGCAACTTTCGGCTGATTTTCATCGCACCGTCGAGCGTTTTTTAGCATTGCAAACTTTAGGCACTGAAAGTGCAAGAAATGATGCAAAAACTTTGAAATCAGTGGTACTTGAGCAGCCTATTCCAACTGTTGAAACACTAAATGCAGGGCTTGAATCATTACGTACCGAAGATTTGCGGGATGAATTAAAACAGTTACCTATTCCTTTCTTGCGCATTTATGGTTATCTCGATGGCTTGGTACCGCGCAAAATAGTGCCTATTTTAGATGAGCTGTATCCGAATTCGCCATCCGTGATTATGCGCAATAGCGCTCACGCGCCATTTATTTCTCATCCTGATGAGTTCTGCGAATACTTGTTGGATTTTCAAAGTCGTACCGAGGAATAAATAAAAAAAATCAGCCTAACTTGGGGCTGATTTTTTGTGGTGTCTCTATTATTTGATTTTATACACAAAATGAGCGCAATCAGTGCTTTCAGGGCAACCTTTACAGCTATTGCCTGTTAAACAAGCACTGATATCGACTTGTTCAATTTTTTCTAAACTGACTAGCTTCTCAACCATTGCTTTAATTAATGGGATTGGCGTATTTAGCTGCTCACTAAGTAGTGCGATGTCAGCTTGCCCATATAAGGCGATTAAATCTCTTATTTGTAGCAAGCTGGTCATCGTTTCATTCCTTAGTGGCAAGCATCTCTTGAACAGCCAGAGCATTGCTCTGCGGTTTTGCTCTTGATATTCAAGGTTACGCGGCTACGCATGCGACGTAAGAATATAAACAAGGCAAGGTTGAACAGGATAACCGCAGTAATGGTAATCAAGCTACTTTGTGGGTGTTCGCTGAAAGTCGCTGTTTGGTAAAATAGAGCTGCAAGACTATAAGCCACATTTAAACCCCACAGAATGGAGAAACTCATCCAGCTTTTATTGGTTTCACGTGCGATAGCCCCCATCACCGAGACGCAAGGCACATACAGCAAGACGAAGATGAGGTAGCTGTAAGCTGCAATTCCTGAACCAAATTTTGCTGCCATGGTTCCCATTGAGCCGGATTCCATCTCTCCATCGCCTTTACTAGCTTCGATAGGGTTTGATAGCGCGCTTAAGGTAAAGGTTTCTTTTAAGCTATCCCAAGTTTCAGAAACCGCATCTCCCAGTTCTTCCCATAAATTGAAAGATTCTGCATCAAACGGCTCAGAAGTAATGGCTTCAGCGGTATACAGGGTGTTTAGTGTTCCCACTACCACTTCTTTGGCCATCGCCCCGGTAATCAACCCAACGGTCGCTTGCCAGTTATCAGCATGCACGCCAATAGGTTGTAAAGCAGGGGTTATGACTTTACTGACAGAAGCCAGTGCGGAGTCATTAATATTATCAACAGGCTTACCAGAGAAAGAAAAGCTATTTAATGCACCAATAAAGATACTGGCAACGATGATGACTTTACCTGCACGTACCACGAAGCCTTTGAGGCGTTGCCATGTTTGAATCAGTAGTGTTTTGATGTGTGGCACATGGTAAACCGGAAGTTCCATGATAAATGGAGAGGCTTCGCCACGCATGAGGGTATGTTTTAGTAGTAACCCAGTTAAGATAGCGACAACAATCCCTAAAATATAGAGAGAAAAGACCACACTTGCCCCATTTTTGCCAAAGAAAGCGGCAGCAAAAACGGCGAAAATGGCCAGTCTTGCCCCACAAGACATAAACGGAGCCATTAATACAGTAATTAGTCTTTCACGGGGTGCGTCTAACGTGCGGGCACCCATAATGGATGGTACGTTACAACCAAAACCGACAATCAAAGGTACGAAGGATTTACCCGGTAAACCTAGTGCTTGCATGAGGCGGTCCATTACGAAAGCCGCTCGCGCCATATAACCCGAGTCTTCCAGTATTGAAAGGAACAGGTACATCATCCCGATTTGTGGCACTAACGGTAAAACCGTGTTAATACCGCCACCAACACCTTGAGCAAGGAAAATAGTTAGCCAATCAGGGAAGCTGAAATAATCACCTAGCCATTGAATTCCATGGATAAATATTGCTTCTGATGCACCTTCAAAGAAGGGTTGTAAGGCACCGCCAATGTTGATGGCTAAGACGAACATCAAATACATCACAAACAAGAAAATTGGCACGCCGAGCCAACGGCTCAGAATAAATTTATCCAGTGATTGTGTTAGTCGATTTGGTTCAGCGGCACTATTGTTAATCGCAGCATTGCAAATTGTGGCAATAGATTGATAACGTGCGTCGGCAATGAGTAGTTCAGGTTCTTCGTTTAAGCTTTCTTTCAGTGTTTGGCGTATCGCCAGCAATTGCCCTTCAGATATTTCCGCGCGTTGGCGACTATATATATCTCCTTCGAGGATCTGTAATGCTAGCCAGCGGCGTTGCTGGTGGCTAAATTGTTGTGCTGAAATTTGTTCAGATAATGAATCCACTGCCTGTAATAATTGGGGTGGATATTCCACAAGGGCTTGCTGGCTATTTTGTGGATGTGTATCAATGGCTTTTTTCAGTTTATCGATACCAGTTGCTCGAGTTGAAACCATTGGGATCACAGGGCAGCCGAGCTGTTTTTCTAATTCAGCTATATTAATATCAATATGTTGGCTTTGAGCGATATCCAACATATTCAAGGCGACAATACATGGAACGCCTAACTCGACTAATTGTAATGTCAGATAAAGGTTACGTTCTAAATTAGACGCATCGACAACATTAATGAGCATGTCTGCCTCACCACTTAAAATAAAGTAGCAGGCGATTTGTTCGTCGAGAGAGGTTTGTTCAGAAATCGTGGTCAGAGAATAGGTGCCAGGTAGGTCAACGAGCTCGATTTTATGGTCATCTGTATGGAAGCGACCGACTTTTCGTTCAACAGTGACCCCAGCCCAGTTACCGACACGCTGTCTTGACCCTGTGAGCTGGTTGAATAAGGTCGTTTTGCCTGCATTGGGGTTACCAATTAAGCCGATGGTTAAACGTTTCATAGTGTTTGCCAATAATAAAAAAGAAATACTTAAGCGGTGGTCGCTTCATCTAGGTTGAGTAGGGCGAGATCCTTTTTGCGTAGCACTAAGCTGACACGATGAGTTTCTATTTGTACAGGATCGCCAAAAGGCGCTAAACGCACCACTTTAAAGACAGAACCCGGAAGTAAACCGAGTGAAAGCAGTTTTTGTCGGTATGCAGGACTGATTTCTGGGGAGAAACCAAGTATTTTGTAGCTGCATTGAGGAAGTATTGCCATAGTGTCTTCCTAATCATTTAATTCATAATGATATCGATGACAATTGTTAATGATTACAATTGCTCAGGTAACGAGACCACCAAACAACAATAAATCTAATTAACAATGAGAATCATAATCATCCACCTTTTATTATATTTAGCCTCTTTTTTCGTCAATTTGACTTGATATGGATCAACGAAGCATTGAGTTTGCGGTGTTTCGTTAGCAAAAATAATGGTGGGGTAAACGGGGGAGAGGGTTTAATTATGCCTAATATATTGGCTGGGGTAATTAATTACAGCATTATTTATTGAAATAGGCACCACAACAGGTACATTGCGATGCCTATTAACAGAGTTAACGTTTCTTGCCAAATGCAGCAGCAAGGGCATCACTCATGGCACTATTACCCGAAGATGCGTTGTTTTGGCGTGAACCTCCTCTTGATTGAGGTGTTTTACGCGTATTTTTTTCCTGTTCAGGGGCGGCACGGCGAGGAGAACTATTAGAATCCCCCGCTTGCTCATCTAAACGCATCGTTAAAGCGATACGTTTGCGTGCAATATCAACATCTAACACTTTTACTTTAACAATGTCGCCCGCTTTTACCACCTTGTGTGGGTCTTCGACATAACTATTTGAAAGTGAAGAAATATGAACTAAACCGTCTTGGTGAACACCAATATCCACAAAAGCACCGAAGTTGGTCACATTAGTGACTGCGCCTTCTAATATCATGCCAGAAGTCAGGTCATTCATCGTTTCTACACCTTCTGCGAAGGTGGCAGTTTTAAACTCAGGACGTGGGTCACGACCCGGTTTTTCCAGTTCTTTAATGATATCAGTGACAGTTGGAACCCCGAATTGCTCAGTAGTAAAGTCACGTGGGCTCAAGGCATTAAGCACCTGTGAGTTACCCATAATTTCTTTGAGCGGCTGGCGGACTGACTCAAGAATTTTTTCAACAATCGGGTAAGCTTCAGGGTGAACAGTAGAAGCATCTAACGGGTTTTCACCATTGGTGATACGTAAGAAGCCCGCACATTGTTCAAAGGCTTTTGGCCCAAGGCGTGCAACTTTGAGTAACTGTTTTCTATCACTAAACTGGCCATTCTGGTCGCGCCAGTCCACCACGTTTTGCGCAATCATTTTGCTTAAACCGGCAACGCGAGTCAGTAAGGCAACAGAAGCGGTATTCAAATCAACACCAACGGAGTTTACACAGTCCTCGACGACCGCATCGAGTTTACGCGCTAACTGAGTTTGGCTAACATCATGCTGATATTGGCCAACCCCAATGGATTTAGGATCAATTTTCACTAATTCAGCAAGCGGGTCTTGTAGGCGACGAGCAATAGATACGGCACCACGTAAAGACACATCTAAGCTAGGAAACTCCAAAGCCGCAAGTTCAGAAGCGGAATAAACAGAAGCGCCAGCTTCGCTGACAATGACTTTCTGTGCAGTGACTTCAGGGTATTGTTTTTGTACTTCAGCAAAGAAACGTTCCGTTTCACGAGAAGCGGTGCCGTTACCAATCGCTACTAATTCGACGTTATGTTTTTGGCAAAGTGCCGCAACGATGGTTGCCGCTTTTGCGGCTTGTCCGGTATGCGGATAAATCGTATCCGTCGCAATTAATTTACCTGTCGCATCCACGACAGCGACTTTCACCCCAGTACGTAAACCTGGATCTAAGCCCATGGTGGCACGCATTCCCGCTGGTGCCGCCATCAGTAAGTCACTAAGGTTACGAGCAAACACGTTAATAGCTTCCTCTTCAGCTTTTTCGCGCAGTGAGCTCATGACCTCTGTTTCTAAGTGCAGTAATACTTTGACACGCCATGTCCAGCTGATCACGGCTTTACGCCATTGGTCAGCCGGAGCATTATTTAAACGAATATCTAAATGGCGGGTGATAATTTCTTCGCAGTAACTTTCTTTTGGCGGTTCATCGAACTGCGGATCACAGTTTAATGAAAGTTGTAAAATTCCTTCGTTACGACCACGGAACATCGCAAGCGCTCGGTGAGAAGGGACTTGAGCAACAGGCTCGTGATGCTCAAAATAGTCACTAAATTTTACCCCTTCTTCTTGCTTACCTTCTGCAACAACAGAAACAAGGTGGGCATTTTTCCAAATATAGTCACGAACTTTCGCTAAAAGTGCCGCATCTTCGGCGAAACGCTCCATAAGGATATAACGAGCACCATCTAAGGCGGCTTTGACATCAGCAACACCTTTATCTGCATCGATATACGTTTTTGCAAGTTCGTCAGGTGATTGGCTAGGGTCATTCCATAAGGTGTCCGCTAAAGGCTCAAGCCCTGCTTCGATAGCAATTTGCCCACGGGTGCGACGTTTCGGTTTATAAGGAAGATACAGGTCTTCAAGTTCGGTTTTATTAAGCGTAGTGTTGATAGCGGAGGCAAGCTCTGGAGTCAATTTACCTTGCTCTTCTATCGATTTGAGAATGGTTTGTTTACGGTCATTTAATTCGCGCAAGTACCCTAAACGGCTTTCTAGCTGGCGAAGCTGAGTATCGTCCAACCCACCGGTAACCTCTTTACGGTAACGTGCAATAAACGGGACAGTATTCCCTTCATCTAATAGTGTGATGGCAGAAAAAACCTGTTTCGGCTGGGCTTGCAGTTCCGCTGCAATAATTTGGCTTAGAGTTTCATTCATGTCGAGTTTAAATACCTACTGAAAGAACAGTTAAAAAATTTACTGCACTGTTATACTTGGTGGTAACGAGAATTTCCAGACTGAATTTGAGCCTATTGGTAGGAAAGTCTCAGATTATGTTCTATAAAATACTATAATTATGGTTTCACTGATTAATATTCAAAGGTTATGACTAAAAGTCTTTTAATTACACGTGAAGGTTGGGATGCATTAGATAAAGAGCTGAAATACCTGTGGAAGGAAGAACGTCCTCGGGTTACTCAATCTGTTTCAGAGGCCGCAGCTCAAGGGGATCGCTCAGAAAATGCAGAATATATTTACGGCAAAAAAAGGTTGCGCGAAATTGATAGACGCATCCGTTTCTTATCCAAAAGATTGGATCAATTAAGGATTATCGAGCCTGATCCTCGCCAAGAAGGCCGTGTGTTTTTTGGAGCATGGGTTAAACTAGAAGATGAAAATGAAAATATCAGAATATTCCGTATCGTCGGTGCTGATGAATTCAACCCTACAAAACAATGGATTTCAATTGATTCTCCCGTAGCACGAGCCTTGATAGGTAAACAGGTTGATGATGAAATAACAGTAAATACGCCAGGAGGGCAGGTGACTTATTTTGTGTTAGAAATAAGCTACCAGCCACTAACCACCTGAAGTGTAAAATGATTCATTAAATCCTACGTTAGTGGTAAATTAGTGAGCATTAATATTGTTTTACTTACATTCATTAAAAAAATAATTTGAAAGATGCACATCTTGAGGGCTACAAAATGCAGGAAAGTTATAAGGTTCTTGTCGTCGATGATGATATGCGTTTACGTGCACTGCTGGAACGTTACCTCACTGAGCAGGGTTTTCAGGTAAGGAGTGCCGCGAACGCAGAACAGATGGACAGAATCCTGACAAGAGAATCTATTCATCTGATCGTCTTAGATCTAATGCTACCGGGTGAAGATGGCTTATCAATTTGCCGTCGCTTACGTAGTCAAAATAACCCAATTCCTATTATTATGGTAACAGCGAAAGGCGAAGAAGTTGATCGCATCGTTGGCTTAGAAATCGGTGCGGACGACTATATTCCAAAACCTTTTAATCCACGGGAATTGCTAGCTCGTATTCGTGCGGTTTTACGTCGCCAAGCTAATGAATTACCGGGTGCGCCATCTCAAGATGATGCGATAATTACTTTTGGTAAATTTAAATTAAATCTTGGGACACGAGAAATGTTCCAAGGTGATGAGAATATGCCATTAACCAGCGGTGAATTCGCGGTGTTAAAAGTGTTGGTTTCTTACCCAAGGGAACCGTTATCTCGTGACAAGTTAATGAGCTTAGCGCGAGGTCGTGAATACAGTGCGATGGAACGTTCAATCGATGTTCAAATTTCACGTTTACGCCGCATGGTTGAAGAAGACCCAGCACACCCTCGTTATATCCAGACGGTTTGGGGCTTGGGCTATGTGTTTGTTCCTGATGGAAGTAAAGCATGAAGCGACTGAGGTTCTCAAGGCGTAGTACATTTTCTCGCTCGTTATTTTTATTTGTAGCCTTACTGTTTGCGAGTCTCGTGACCAGTTATATGGTCGTGTTGAATTTTGTTGTAATGCCTAGCTTACAGCAATTCAACAAGGTACTGGCATACGAAGTAAGAACATTAATGACAGAGAAAATGGTTCTACAAGATGGAACCTCAGTGCGGGTATCTCCCGCGTTGCGTAAGAAAATCTACAATGAATTAGGAATTACCTTTTATGCACATTCAGCGGCGATGGAAGAAGGACTGAATTGGGCAAAAGAGTATGATTTTCTAAGTGAACATATGTCGGAATATATTGGTGGTAAGGCGAGTGTTCACCTTGAATTAGGCCGAGAATACCCCATTCTATGGCTAACGTCTTATCTCGCACCTGATATTTGGGTGCGAGTTCCACTGACTGAAATCGGCCAAAACCAGTTCTCCCTTGTTTTTCGCTATACATTAACAATTTTTCTCACCATTTTTGCAGGGGTATGGTTGTATATACGCTACCAGAACAAGCCGTTGCTTGAATTGGAATACCACGCAGGTGAAGTCGGCAAAGGGGTAATTTTACCCCCAATGCAGGAAAAAGGCGCCACTGAGGTTAGAGCCGCTATTCGTTCTTTTAACCACATGGCTGCAGGGATTAAAACCTTAGAAAATGACCGAACTGTCTTAATGGCAGGGGTAAGTCATGACCTAAGAACTCCCTTAACCCGTATTCGTTTAGCGACAGAAATGATGAGCCCAGAAGATAGCTATCTGGCTGAATCTATTAATAAAGATATAGAAGAGTGTGATGCGATCATCGGCCAATTCATGTCTTATCTGAAAACTGGTCAAGAAATGGATATGGAATTCTGTGACCTTAACGCTATTTTAATGGAAGCGGTGAACTCAGAAAGTAATGTCATCGGTGAAATTGAAACCGCACTTGAGCCTGGCTCAATGATTGTTAATGGTAACCCATTAGCAATTAAACGCGCGATTACCAATATGATTGTTAACGCTTACCGCTATGGTAATGGCTGGATCAAAGTCAGTAGTGGAAAAACGGAAGACTCCGTTTGGTTCCAAGTCGAAGATGACGGTGCAGGTATCAAAGAAGAAGACATTCATCGCCTGTTCCAGCCATTTGTACAGGGTGAAAAAGCTCGTAGCAACAAAGGCACAGGGCTAGGGCTAGCGATTATTCGCCGAATTGTCGATGCTCATGAAGGGAGCATTGAGATCCATAAGAGTGAGCGTGGTGGGTTTGCGATTAGGGCTTTGCTTCCTCTTAAAGAGAAAGAAGACTAAATACTCTTCACACTTTGCGCGGCAGCGTTGTTGGCTGCGTTCGGCTACTCGGGTCACATACTTGTGTATGCTCCCCGAGATATCCTCGCTTGCCGCCTAGCTGCAACACAAATTGTTTTGAGTATTACTTTATAGTTGCAGGATAAAAATATTTTTCGCTTTTATGACAGTCTGTCATTTTTCTTTTTGATATTAGTTTCGAAATTTTGTTTTTATAACTAATTGAATTTTAAGTTGTAAAATTGTATTTTTCTTCGTTTTTGTTTTCTCGCCAGTGAAAAAATCAGCAATTGTCATAAAACTGTCATAAAAACGACATGTTGTCGTAACTAAATTGTCCTATTTTTCCTACCGTGACATACACCCAACAATTTTATACTTGATTGTTTCTATACATCCCCGGAGGGATTATGAAAATGACGCGTACCACCTTAGCAAGCGTAATGGCAGCAACTTTATCTCTGACTGCAATGTCTTCTTTTGCTGCTACCAGCCTGACCGGAGCTGGCGCGACCTTTCCTGCTCCTGTTTATGCGAAGTGGGCAGATTCTTATCAGAAAGAAACAGGTAATAAAGTAAACTATCAGGGGATTGGTTCTTCTGGTGGTGTCAAACAAATCAATGCAAAAACAGTTGATTTCGGTGCATCTGATGCCCCATTAACTGATGAAAAATTAAAAGAAGATGGCTTGTTCCAGTTCCCAACTGTTATCGGTGGTGTGGTACTGGCTGTTAATGTAAAAGGAATTGAGTCAGGGCAACTGACTTTAGATGGCAACACATTAGGCGACATCTATTTAGGTAAAATTACCAAATGGAATGACCCAGCAATCGCTAAATTGAACCCAAATGTTAGTTTGCCAGACCAAGCTATCGCAGTTGTTAGACGTTCTGACGGTTCTGGTACCACGTTCGTATTCACCAGCTACCTTGCTAAAGTCAGTGCAAGCTGGAAATCAGACGTTGGCGCGGGTTCTACCGTTAACTGGCCGAAAAATAGCGTAGGTGGTAAAGGTAATGATGGCGTTGCAGCTTTCGTACAGCGTCTACCAGGTTCTATCGGTTATGTTGAATATGCATACGCAAAACAGAACAACCTTGCGTATACTAAATTAATCTCTGCTGATGGCGAGGCGGTTTCACCAACGGGTGAAAGTTTCAGTGCCGCAGCGAAGAAAGTTGACTGGTCTAAATCTTTTGCACAAGATTTAACAAACCGTGATGGCGCGAATGCATGGCCGATTACTTCAACCACATTTATCTTAGTTCACAAGCAGCAAGCGAATGCGGAAAAAGGCAAAGCGGTTCTTGACTTCTTCAACTGGGCTTATGATAAAGGTGGTAAACAAGCGGAAGCGTTAGATTACGCAATTTTACCTCAAGAAGTCGTGACCGCAGTACGTGCAGCATGGAAAACAGAAGTTAAAGATAGCCAAGGTAAAGCATTATTCTAGGTGAACTTAGGTTTTCTAAGTGCACTTAGGGTTGGAAATGGCGGGTAAGTGCTGAGGAACAGGGCTTACCCGCTCATCGTTGTAACGCAATCCTGTAGAAAAGAGCAGGAATGAAATGAGAACAAAGCGCATGGCCGAGAAAACAACGGCATTTAGAGCTCCCAGCAAATCAGGTGATGTGATTTTTAGTGCACTGGTAAAGATTGCCGCGCTCATCACTTTGTTAATGCTCGGAGGCATTATTATTTCCCTTATTTTTGCATCTTGGCCAAGTATGCAAAAGTTTGGGTTTTCGTTTTTGTGGACCAAAGAATGGGATGCACCGGCTGAAGAATTCGGTGCTCTTGTGCCTATTTACGGCACTATCGTTACATCGTTAATTGCTCTGATTATCGCCGTTCCTGTTAGTTTTGGTATAGCACTGTTCCTAACAGAACTGGCACCCAATTGGTTAAAACGTCCTCTTGGTATCGCGATTGAACTTCTTGCTGCTATCCCAAGTATCGTTTATGGGATGTGGGGGTTATTTGTCTTTGCTCCTCTGTTTGCAGAATATTTCCAAGAGCCAGTTGGTAATGTGATGTCGAGTGTGCCGATTGTCGGTGAATTATTTTCAGGGCCTGCATTCGGGATAGGTATTTTAGCAGCGGGGATTATCCTCGCGATTATGATTATTCCCTACATTGCGTCAGTGATGCGCGATGTATTTGAACAAACGCCTGTGATGATGAAAGAGTCAGCTTACGGCATTGGTTGTACGACATGGGAAGTGATTTGGAATATCGTGCTGCCGTATACCCGCAATGGGGTAATCGGTGGAGTGATGTTAGGCCTTGGCCGTGCATTGGGTGAAACCATGGCGGTGACGTTCGTGATTGGTAATACTTACCAACTTGATAGCGCATCACTGTTTATGCCAGGTAACAGTATCACCTCGGCACTGGCAAATGAATTTGCGGAAGCAGAGAGCGGTTTACATACCTCGGCCTTGATGGAACTTGGACTTATCCTGTTTGTTATCACTTTTATTGTGTTAGCGATTTCCAAGTTGATGGTCATGCGTCTTGCGAAGAATGAGGGCCGTTAATATGTCGATATCTCAACCTATCGCAGTGAATGAAAAAGAACGAGCACGCCGTCAAGCGTGGCGTCGTCAAGTTAACAGAATGGCTCTATTTGTCTCAATGTTAACCATGGCTTTCGGCTTGTTCTGGTTAGTGTGGATTTTGTTTTCTACAGTCACTAAAGGGATTGATGGCATGTCCCTCAATCTGTTTACTGAAATGACTCCACCACCGAATACTGAAGGTGGCGGGCTGGCAAATGCCATCGTAGGTAGTGGTTTATTAATCTTATGGGCGACAGTTATTGGTACGCCTTTAGGGATTTTAGCGGGAATTTATTTAGCAGAATATGGCCGTAAGTCATGGCTAGCTTCAGTCACCCGATTTATTAATGACATTTTATTATCAGCTCCGTCTATCGTTGTAGGGCTGTTTGTGTACACCATTGTGGTTGCTCAAATGCAGCACTTCTCGGGTTGGGCTGGGGTTGTGGCGCTTGCATTGCTGCAAATTCCAATTGTTATCCGAACCACTGAAAACATGTTGAAATTAGTTCCGGATAGCTTACGTGAAGCCGCTTATGCACTTGGCACACCAAAATGGAAAATGATTTTATCTATTACGCTAAAAGCATCTGTGTCAGGGATTATCACTGGGATCTTGCTTGCAATTGCGCGTATTGCTGGGGAAACCGCACCGCTTCTGTTTACTTCTCTGTCAAATCAGTTCTGGAGTACGGATATGAGCGAACCAATTGCTAACTTACCGGTGACAATCTTCAAATTTGCAATGAGCCCATTCTCCGAATGGCAAGAGCTTGCATGGGCAGGGGTTCTGTTAATTACCCTATGTGTCCTGCTCATTAACATCATTGCACGTGTTGTGTTCGCACAGAAAAAACACTAAGCGCCAGATAAATAAAGATTTAGAGAGAAAAGCAAACCATGATTAATGCAAACGATATTGCAAATAGTAAAATTAAAGTACGTGACCTCAACTTCTATTATGGCAAGTTTCACGCACTGAAAAATATCTCTTTAGACATTGAAAAAAATAAAGTCACTGCGTTTATCGGCCCATCAGGCTGTGGTAAATCGACGTTACTACGTACCTTCAATAAAATGTATGAATTGTATGGTGAACAGCGCGCAGAAGGTGAAATTTTACTGGATGGTCAAAATATCCTGACAGATAAACAAGATATCGCGTTATTGCGTGCGAAAGTCGGAATGGTTTTCCAAAAACCAACACCATTCCCGATGTCAATCTACGATAATATTGCATTTGGTGTGCGTTTATTTGAAAAATTATCTCGTGTAGAAATGGATGAACGTGTGCAGTGGGCGTTAACAAAGGCTGCATTATGGAATGAAACCAAAGATAAGCTACACCAAAGTGGTTATAGCTTGTCGGGTGGGCAGCAACAGCGTCTCTGTATTGCTCGTGGTATTGCTATTCGTCCAGAAGTTTTATTGTTGGATGAGCCCTGTTCTGCTCTTGACCCAATTTCAACCGGTCGAATTGAAGAACTGATTAGTGAATTAAAGTCAGAATACACCGTGGTAATTGTTACCCACAATATGCAACAAGCAGCACGCTGTTCTGACTATACGGCTTTCATGTATTTAGGGGAGTTAGTTGAGTTTAATCATACTGACAAAATGTTTACTACCCCAGAAATGAAGCAAACTGAAGATTATATTACTGGCCGCTACGGTTGATATGGAGCCGACGATGGATACGCTGAATCACAACAAACATATATCGGGGCAGTTCAATGCTGAACTGGAACATATCCATACTGAATTGATGACGATGGGGGGGCTGGTCGAAGAACAGCTTACCAAAGCCATTACGGCCATGCATAATCAGGATGAAGCCTTAGCGCGTGAAGTTATCGAAAATGACCATAAAGTCAATATGATGGAAGTGGCCATTGATGAAGAATGCGTTAAGATCATCGCGAAACGCCAACCAACGGCGAGTGATTTGCGCCTGATTATGGCAATTTCAAAAACCATTGCTGAGCTGGAAAGAATCGGCGATGTTGCAGACAAAATTTGCCAAACTGCATTGGAAAAATTCTCTCATCAACATCAGCCCCTGTTAGTGAGCTTAGAATCATTAGGCCGCCATACAGTGCAAATGCTACATGACGTATTAGATGCATTCGCACGAATGGATCTCGAAGAAGCCATTCGTATTTACCGTGAAGATGAGAAAGTTGACCAAGAGTATGAGGGCATCGTACGCCAATTGATGACCTATATGATGGAAGACCCTCGGACGATCCCAAGTGTATTAACGGCATTGTTCTGCGCACGTTCAATTGAGCGCATCGGTGACCGCTGCCAAAATATCTGTGAGTTTATTTTCTACTATGTGAAGGGGCAGGATTTCCGTCATGTGGGTGGGGATAGTCTTGAAAAGATGCTAACGAACAAATAAATGCTCGTCATATTTCGTACTGTGGCGGTGTTGGCTTCGCTCGGCTACTCGGGTCACATACTGGTGTATGCTCCCCGAGATATCCTTGCTTGCCGCCTAGCCACAATACGAACTATTTAGAGCATAAACGCTGGTCATATTTCGTGCTGTGGCGGTGTTGGCTTCGCTCGGTGATTCGGGGCACATACTGATGTATGCTCCCCGAAATATCCTAGCTTGGTGCCTAGCCACAATACGAACTATTTAGAGCATAAACGCTGGTCATATTTCGTGCTGTGGCGGTGTTGGCTTCGCTCGGCGATTCGGGGCACATACTGATGTATGCTCCCCGAAATATCCTAGCTTGGTGCCTAGCCGCAATACGAACTATTTAGAGTATTGATACGTTTGAACAGTTATTTCTTTAATGACTATTGGCGTATATTTTCAGGTACAAAGCATCTAAAAATTTAGCTTAAGATTTTTATACCGACTTTCTTCTTGCTCAATAAGAGTCTATTGATGGTTTAACCATGTTGGGGCCTTTGTACAAAGCTTGCCCCTTTTTTGTGTGGTTTTATATTCTATTTTGTTATAAATATATTATTTAATATTATTTCAAGTGCTAAGCAATAGTTGATAGCTTGTGATGGTCGATTTACAAAAATTTACCGTCAGGGGTGTTCAATGAAAGCTCGTATTCTAACGACTGTTTTACTTACAGGTTTAGCGCTGACAGCGAATGTCGCTAGCGCAGATAAATTAGATGATATCAAACAAGCGGGTGTGATCCGCATTTCAGTATTTGATAGTAACCCACCATTTGGTTTTATTGACCCACAAACTAAAAAATTAGCGGGTTATGATGTTGATATTGCGCAAGAAATTGCAGATGGCCTAGGGGTAAAACTTGAGCTTCGTCCAACTAATCCAGCAAATCGCATTCCACTTCTAACTTCAGGAAAAGTTGACTTGATTGGTGCTAACTTCACCATTACAGATGAACGCGCAAAACAAGTTGATTTCTCAATTCCTGATTTTGCGACAGGCCAAAAATTTATTGCCCGTAAAGGCGTATTAAAAACACCTGACGACATCAAACCACTGCGTATTGGCGCAGACAAAGGTACTGTGCAGGAAGTGACTTTGCGTGAGCGGTTCCCTGAGACTAAAGTGATTTCTTATGACGATACCCCACAAGCTTTCGCTGCACTGCGTAATGGTAACGTCCAAGCTATCACACAAGATGATGCAAAACTGGTGGGCTTATTAGGCAATTTACCTGAAAAAGTGAAAGCAGATTTTGAGATTTCCCCATTTAGCCTGACGAAAGAATACCAAGCATTGGCAGCAAGCAAAGGTGAAACGCGTTTGGTTGAAAACGTCAACGAAACACTGTTGAAACTGGAGAAAGACGGTAAAGCCGAGGTGATCTATAACCGTTGGTTTGGGCCAGATACCAAAGCCGCACAGCCACGCGGAGACTTTAAATTCGCACCACTGAGTGAGCAACAGCCACAGTCTTAATGGGGAACGGTAAGTACTCAGTGATTTGAAGCCCCGCACTCTGTGTGGGGTTCTTGGTTATAAGGGATGAGTTTTTAATCACAAGCTGTGAAGGCAATAGGTCGTGAACAATGTTTGAAAAATTTTTAAATGGTGATTTTTGGTCTGCCCATTTCTTGGCACCGCAGTATTTAGAATGGTTTGGCTACGGCTTTTTGATCACTATTTGGATCTCGATTTGTACCATTGTTGCAGCCACTGTATTGGGTTTTATAGTTGCATCAGCAAAGGATAGCCAAATTGCTCTTGTGCGTTGGGCTGTGAGTATCTACATCTCTATTTTCAGAAATACGCCTTTGTTGGTGCAGTTATTCTTTTGGTATTTCGCTTCTGGTGAAATTTTACCCTCTGCTGTAATGGAATGGCTCAATACTCCCCATGAAGTCCATTTACTTGGAATCACAGTGGGTTGGCCGTCATTTGAATTTTTAGCCGGTTTTATTGGTTTGACCCTTTATACCGTGCCGTTTATCGCTGAAGAAATTCGTGCTGGGATCCGTGGCGTTCGTCAGGGGCAAAAATATGCGGCGTTTGCTTTAGGGCTAACCTCATGGCAGGCCATGAAATTGGTGGTATTACCGCAAGCCGTTAAAATCGCGATGCCTCCACTACTGGGCCAATATATGAATGTGGTAAAAAATTCATCATTAACGATGGCGATAGGCGTCGCAGAACTGTCTTATGTCTCCCGCCAGGTTGATAGCCAGACACTGCAAACCTTTGCTGCATTTGGTGTGGCAACCGTTTTGTATATTGCCATTATTGCGGTAATGGAAGGTTGGGGTCAGTGGCGTCAACAGCGTAATTTGGCTCAGGGGGTATAAGATGGATTTTTCGATTATTGAGCAGAATTGGCAATATTTATTGTTTGGTACTTTTCCGGATGGGCCACTTGAAGGCGCTGCACTGACGTTAGTCATTAGTTTACTTGCCGGTGCGGCTTCTATTGTATTAGGAACATTGGGCGGAATAGCTTTAGCCATGCTGCGGGGCTTCTGGGTTAACCTATTTGCTGCGATTTTAGGTTTCTTCCGTGCAATTCCGGTCATTATGTTAATTTTTTGGACCTATTTTCTGTTGCCAATCTTATTGGGTATGGAAATTCCGGGTATTGCAACAGTCGTCTGTGCATTGGCATTAATTACTTCTGCATATTTGGCTCATGCCGTGAAAGCTGGCATTTTAGCGATAGGAGCAGGGCAGTGGCAGGCAGGATTATCCTTGGGGTTTAGCCGCTGGCAGGTATTGTGGAATGTCGTATTGCCACAGGCCTTACGTATGATGGTTCCTTCATTTATTAACCAGTGGGTAGCATTAATTAAAGATACCTCATTAGCCTATGTTGTTGGTGTTGCGGAGCTTTCTTTTTTAGCAACCCAAGTGAATAACCGTGAAATGGTTTATCCTCTCGAAGTTTTCTTATTCGTAGCATTTATTTATTTTGTGATGTGTTTTGCGGTAGAAATTATTGCGAATAGGGTGGCGACAAAGTTGAGTGCGCAACATCAACCTCAAAAAATGGCTGCGAAACATCGTTTATTGTTTTGGCGCCGACAAAAACTGTTAGCACTTTCCTAAATTAAAAGTGGTGGTGAAATATCCACCATTTCCTCACTCCACTATTTTGGTTTATTTTTATTATTTCATCTTGGCGTATCAGTTAGTTAGGACATTTTTGCCCCTTATAGTTTACGCAATCGTTTTCTTTTGTGATTTTTAATTGTAGTATAGGGCGAAAAAAACTTTTTTTGGGCGCAATATCTAATGAGTAATCAATCTTCTAGCTCGGCACAACCGCAGGGCTTGTTTCAGCGTGTTTTTAAATTGCAAGAGCACGGCACGACAGCACGGACAGAAGTTGTTGCAGGCTTCACCACCTTCCTAACGATGGTATATATCGTTTTTGTTAACCCTCAAATTCTCTCAGTTGCAGGCATGGATATCAAAGCTGTATTTGTCACCACCTGTTTGATTGCGGCTATTGGTAGTATTTTGATGGGGCTGTTGGCAAATTTACCGATTGCAGTAGCACCTGCTATGGGGCTGAATGCTTTTTTTGCTTTCGTTGTAGTTGGCGCGATGGGCTATTCATGGCAAGTTGCAATGGGGGCCGTATTTTGGGGGGCAGTCGGGTTATTTATTCTGACATTATTCCGTATCCGTTATTGGATTATCGCCAATATCCCGCTTAGTCTTCGCGTCGGGATCACCAGTGGTATCGGCCTATTTATTGCGATGATGGGGCTGAAAAACTCCGGTATCATTGTCGCTAACCCAGACACGTTAGTCTCTATCGGTAATTTGACTCACCATAATGTTTGGCTGGGAGCCCTCGGGTTCTTTATTATTGCAATCTTAGCGGCTCGTAATATTCATGCCGCGGTATTAGTTTCTATTGCAGTGACCACCTTGATTGGTTTGGCTTTGGGGGATGTGAAATATTCTGGAATATTCTCAATGCCGCCAAGTGTCACGAGTGTCGTCGGGCAGGTTGATTTCGCTGGCTCTTTAGACTTAGCGTTATCCGGTGTGATTTTTGCCTTTATGTTAGTAAACCTGTTTGACTCATCAGGCACCATGATAGGTGTGACTGACAAAGCTGGTATCACAAATGAACGCGGAACTTTCCCACGGATGAAGCAAGCGTTATATGTGGACAGCTTGAGCTCTGTTGCAGGTTCAGCGATGGGGACATCTTCTGTCACCGCCTATATTGAAAGTTCTTCTGGTGTTTCTGTTGGTGGGCGTACAGGTTTAACTGCGATTGTCGTTGGTATTCTATTTCTATTGACCATGTTTATCTCACCTCTTGCCGGTATGGTTCCTGCTTATGCAACTGCGGGTGCCTTGATTTACGTGGGCGTGTTGATGACTTCAAGTTTAACCCGCGTGAAATGGGATGACTTAACTGAGTCTGTACCCGCATTTATTACCGCAGTGATGATGCCATTTAGCTTCTCAATCACAGAAGGTATCGCACTAGGCTTTATTGCGTACTGTGCAATGAAAATTGGTACAGGCCGCTGGCGTGATTTGGGGCTGTGTGTGATTTTAGTGGCGGCGATGTTTCTACTAAAAATGGTGCTCGTCGACGCCTGATATTCGTCATACTTCAAGCTGTGGCGTTGTTGTCTTCTCTCGGCTACTCGGGTCACATACTTATGTATGCTCCCCGAGATAACCTCGATTGACGCCTAGCCACAACTTGAATTATTTAGAATATTGCTCAAGATGACTCTCTATTTTCTGTCCTCTAACGGTACAGCTATTTAGAGTATTGGAACGTTTAGTGTATTGGCGAAGTGATCATTTTCTGTAGGTAAAGCTATTTAGAAGATTAATCCCCCCTCATACGGCTCTTCCTTTTTGTTGCTTGCATGCAACACAAATTATTTAAGGTATAATCATTAAAGTACTATTGCGAAGGCAGGGTGGAGTAAAAAATCCGCCAAAATTGCAAACTAGTGCTTTCCCCCTTTATGGGATCCTGCTAGATTTCGCAGCAGAAACTGACTTTATCAAGGTATCAGACCATGAATGCACCAAAAAAACCGGCTGCTAAGCCAAAGAAAAAATACCGTAAAACTAAAGAAGAGATAAATGCGGAAGGCCGTGAGCGTAAGCGCGAGAAAAAACATCGAGGTCATAAATCTGGTAGCCGTAACCAAGAATCTGCTTCTAGCAATGCTAAAGGTGGGCAATCTACCACCATAGACCCGCGTATTGGTAGCAAAAAACCGATTCCATTAGTTGTGGATGATAACAAACCAGTAGCGCGTCCAGTGGTGAAAGAGAAGCCAGTCGCTAAAGAAAAATTAACGCCAGAAAAAGAGTTGGAAATGCTAGAAAGCGATGACCGCCTAGATAGCATTTTGGCGCGTCTGGAGGATGGCGAAACTATCACTGCGCAAGAACAGCAGTATGTTGATACCTGTTTAGACCGTATTGATGAACTGATGAATATTCTCGGTATTGAATATAGCGAAGAAGAAGAGGAAGAAGACGAAGAAAAACTTGATGACATTATGCGCATCTTAAAAAGTAAATAATTTCGTTTAAAAGATCCCTCGCGCTAGCGGGGGATTTGGCTATTTTTTCTGCTAACTCACTTTTCTTTGATGTTGAATCAAGTCTCTTTTCTCTAACATATTTATACTCGTCATATTCAAAGCTGCAGCGTTGTTGACTATGTTCATTCGCACGAGTCTCATACTTATGTATACTCCTAGCGACTCATTCACTTGTCGCTTAGCTGCAACTCGAAATATTTAGAGTCTATAATGCTTATGCAGGTTATAAAATTTTCACTCTCATCGAATAACAAATTAAATAGAGTGAAGTCATCGTTATAGTTTGAGCTTTTGGTCAATTGAGGAATGTTATGTCAGAGCAAAATATTGTTTGGGATCTTTCTCTCATTCAAAAATACAATTATTCAGGGCCTCGTTATACCTCGTATCCCACAGCCTTGGAATTCAATCAAGATTATGATGAGAATGCGTTTGTTCAAGCAACACAACGTTATCCTGATCGACCTTTATCGCTCTATGTCCATATCCCTTTTTGCCATAAACTTTGTTATTTCTGTGGCTGTAATAAATTAGTGACACGCCAAAAACATAAAGCCGATGAATATCTTAAAGTAATTGAAAAAGAAATTATTCAGCGCGCAGCTTTATTAAAAGGTCGTATTGTGACCCAGATGCATTGGGGCGGTGGTACTCCGACTTACCTCGATAAAGCTCAAGTCAGCCATTTGGTTGGTTTATTGAAAAAGCATTTTCATTTTGCGGATGATGTTGAAATGTCCATCGAAGTCGACCCGCGTGAAATTGAACTGGATATGATAGATCATCTGCGCCATGAAGGGTTTAACCGCTTAAGCATGGGAGTTCAGGATTTTAATAAAGAAGTTCAGGTGCTGGTTAACCGTGAACAGGACGAAGAATTTATTTTTGCCCTAATTAAACGAGCCAAAGAAACGGGTTTTACCTCAACGAGTATTGATTTGATTTATGGTTTACCTAAACAAACTCCTGAGAGCTTTGCATTTACCTTAAAGAAAGTGGCTGAATTATCACCAGATCGCTTAAGTGTGTTTAATTACGCGCATTTGCCTAATTTATTTGCGGCGCAGCGTAAAATTAAAGATGCTGATTTACCAAGTGCAGAGCAAAAACTCGATATTCTGCAAGACACAATCGCAACCCTCACCAGAGATGGCTATCAATTTATTGGTATGGACCACTTTGCTCGCCCTGAAGATGAGCTCGCTGTGGCCCAACGAGAAGGGGTTTTACACCGTAATTTCCAAGGTTATACGACTCAAGGCGACTGTGATTTATTAGGATTAGGCGTTTCTGCGATCAGTATGTTAGGCGATAACTACGCGCAAAATCAGAAAGATTTGAAAACCTATTATGCGCAAGTTGAAGAGCAAGGCCAAGCGCTGTGGCGAGGTCTCGTCTTAACCGATGATGATTGCTTGCGCCGTGATGTTATTAAAACCTTAATCTGTAACTTCCAATTGGATTTTGCACAAATTGAAGCAATCTATCCAATTGACTTTAAATCTTATTTTAAAGAGGATTTAGAGCTATTGAAGCCAATGGCAGAAGATGGATTAGTCGAAATGACAGACAAAGGAATTAAAGTTACGCCGCAAGGGCGTTTACTTATTCGTAATATTTGTATGTGTTTTGATGTTTACTTACGTAGTCAGATGAGGCAGCGGCAGTTTTCCCGCGTTATCTAAATGCTCTTCATAATTCGTGCTGTCGCGTTGTTGTCTTTAATACTCTTCATATTTCGCGCAATAGCTGCGTTGGCCTTATTCGGCTACTCGGGTCATATACTTTTGTATACTCCCCGAGATAGCCGAATTTTGCCGCCTTGCTCTAGCACGAACTATGTTGAGTATTACTGGTTCGTTATCTGATTATTTAGAACATTGGATGTTCTGCGTGGGCTAGTGTTTCGCTTTTTCGATTAGCTGGTAGGCCGCAGTGATGCGGTCAGGGATTGGATACCATTTGTTGGATAAAATAATAATACCCACTTGGTTTTCCGGAATAAATGCCGCATAGGTTGCAAAACCATTGGTTGAGCCTGTTTTATTGTAGAAAGCCTGTGTTTCAGGTGGCATTACTGGTGTAATTGCTTCGACCTTTTGTGGCTGTAATGCCATTTCATTTCGGTTACCTTGCTGTAATTGAGCAAGAGATACTGGCCATGAATAGCTTTCCCACATCATATCTTGCATAAATGAATCGGTCATATAGAACCCAGTATGGGTGTTTTCTACGGCTTCTTGCCACGGCTTAGCGACTTTCTTCGTTTGCATATTAATATCTAAGAAGCGAATTAGATCTTTAGCATTAGATTTCAAACCATAAGATTCAGCATCTAAAATTTGTGGTGCTACACGAATGGGCTGATCGTGCTTATTATAACCTTGAGCATAATTTTTCTGTTGGTTTTTAGGGACATGAATATAGGTATGTTTTAGCCCAAGTGCAGGCAACATTAATTTTTCCATCGCTTGCTCAAATGGCATTTTGAGTTGTTTAGCGGTAACGATACCGAGTAGCCCCACGCCAAGATTTGAATAAGAGCGATATTGCCCAATGGCTTTGGTCGGTTTCCAATGTTGGTAATAACGGATTAATTCAGCTGAATTAGTAATGCTATCAGGCACAAATAACGATAAACCGGAAGTGTGAGTAGCCAAGTTCATTACTGTGACTTGGTCAAAAGCAGACCCTTTTAATTCAGGAAGATAGTGGCTTACCTTTTGCGAAAAATCGAGTTTTCCTTGGTCTTGTGCATAGGCTGCGAGTGTGGCAGTAAACGTTTTAGACAAAGAACCAATCTCAAATAAAGTCTCATCACTGACAGGTACTAAGCTTTGCTTAGACTGCACACCATAGTGATAAATATAGTGTTTCCCTTCAACGGAAATTGCGACAGACATCCCTGGGATCTGTTTTTGTTCCATCAGAGGTTTAATAATGTCATCCACATCCTTTTGAGTGAACGCATTAGCGGATAGCGTGGTTAACGCCAAACTCAGTGCGACAAAAATTCGCCCCTGACGAAAAAGAGTTTTCATAGAGTTATTCCAATAAGTACAAGTTTAAGTTATTGCTAACAGGAACTGAAAGCACTTCATTGTAAATTTAAAGTGCTTTAATATAGGCTATTAGGCGGTTAAACCGCGATTGCAAAGCAGTATGCATGCTTTCGGTCATTATTTAAAACGATATAAAATTCGATGAGGTAAAAGAAAATCTTATGGCAGAAAATTATCGTCATCGGCTTCCACTCAATGCGCTTAGGGCATTCGAAGCTTCAGCGCGGCATTTAAGTTTTACACGAGCAGGAATAGAGTTGAATGTCACTCAGGCAGCTGTTAGTCAACAAGTTAGGTTGTTAGAGGAGCAGCTGGGACTAGAACTCTTTATTCGCTTACCTAGAGGGCTTGCATTAACTGATGAAGGGCTTGCATTGCTGCCCGTATTGAGCCGCTCTTTTGACCAGATTGAGTCATTACTACTGCAATTTGAAGATGGCCATTATCGAGAAGCTTTAAGTATTTCAGTGGTCGGTACATTTGCTGTGGGCTGGTTATTGCCAAGGTTAACCCAATTCTCGGAACTATACCCTTATATTGATTTACGCATTATGACTCATAACAATGTGGTGAATCTCGCTGCCGAAGGCGTTGATTTTGCTATTCGCTTTGGGGAGGGCTTATGGCCACTGGTTGAAAATATCCCCCTATTTTCAACAGCTCATACTGTACTTTGTTCAGAGAAAGTCGCAAGCCAGCTCAAACATCCATTAGATTTAAAATCCCACCAGTTAATGCGTTCATATCGTAAAGATGAATGGGAAAAATGGTTTTTAGCTGCGGATATTGAACCTTGGCGTGTCAAAGGCCCAGTATTTGATTCATCGCGTTTAATGGTTGAGGCTGCGTTATTAACTGACAGTATAGCATTGGTGCCAAGTTGCATGTTTAGTCATGAATTAAGTGCTGGGGCGTTAGTTCAACCTTTTGATATATCTGTAACACTGGGTGGATATTGGTTAAGCCGTTTAAAGTCAAGAGTCATGACACCAGCGATGGCGATATTTCGTCATTGGTTGGTGGAGGAGTCTAAAAAAGAATAATAAGTCGGTGCTATACTATAAATAGAAATAGCACCGATATTTAATTTATTGGCATATTATAATGCTCATATTTAGAGGTTAGAATACCAAAGCTTCAGCAGAGAAATAATTCTTTTTATTAACAGAGAGCTCTGTACTATTAATATCCGTAATGGTTTCAGTAAAGAAATAGGTCGGCGAAACATTAAATATTTGTGCCAACTGGTAAATAGTATCGACATGAATATTAACCTCGCCATTTTCATAGCGTGATTGGTGTTGTTGGCTAATGCCTAACAATATGCTTAAATCTTTACCACTCATTCCGTGACTTTCTCTTAATGATCTTATTTTTAAACCGACGGATTTAGATATTTTTCGTTTCATGATTTTCTCTCTAATTTATTTTAAATATTATAATGTTAATATAATTAAATATTTTTAATGTAATTGGATCTTCTAGTGATATGTATTATTACTTAATTTATTAAAAATCATGGGACTGAAAGAAGGTTTTAATATCAATCTCAAAATACGTTGCATACTGGAACAATCTATCTAAAGTAATTCTATTTACTCCTCTTTCATATCGTGACTGCTGTTGTGGGCTGATGCCAATAACCTCGGATAGTTCATTAACTGAAAGTCCATTCGTTTTCCGATAAAAAAGTATTTTTTTGCCAATTAGGTGAGATGTTGAATAAGGCATATATACTCCTATAATTATATTTTTTATTTCTAACTAAACACGATGAAAGATTACCTCTCTATCTTAACCATTTTAATAAAATAGTAAATTTGCTATTTATCAATTGTTCGATGATATTTTTCGATGTTAGCAATAAAAATCAAGTTATAAATAAATTAATATCTTTTTATGATTAATGTTGGATGCTATTTATTCATATCTTATGTTAACCGAAGCTGTTGAGTTTGCAGTTCCTGCAGTTATATTATTAGCAGTCTTAATATATCTAGCTTTCCAATTAAAAATATAATCGCCACCTGCAACATTGTTTTGCAAAGTGAACTTTGAGTTGAGCTTTATCGGGTTACTGTTTCTATCCAATAATTGAATGGCGACTCCAGTCGCTTGACCTTGCCCAGACAATTTAATCTTCCCTGTATTGATATCAACATACCCAGCACTACTTGTGACTGTCACTTTTAGATTGGTGCCTGCAGCGCAGCTTAATGTAATGGGTATATTGACACTATTGCTAGTAGAGCCAATAGCTTTAAACTGAGTATCATACCAAGTCCCTAAGTTAACATTGTAACTTGTCGCTTTTGTTGAGCACTTTAATACATTAATTTTGATAGCACCTGCTGGAATATTCAGCGATGTTAAATTCCACGTACTGTTATGTGGCGCAGGGTTACGCTGTGTTAGTCTTCCCACATGCCCTGCCTTTAAATTTCCCCCTTGTGTGACTTGTCCTGTTTTTTTTATGGTAATCGTCCAATATGGGTTAGCAATAGTCCAAGCGGCTGGGTTAGCTGCTGTTGGTGGTCCATAACGTGTATTTAAAAAACCGATATTGGTTGCTTTCACTTGAATGCTGATGCCCGGTATATTACTGGCTGCAATTTTATTGCCGTTTGGTACCCAACCATTGACATAGTCAGCGTGTAAGTAGGCATCACCACATTCACCATTACTTTTTGGGCCTGAAAATGTATTGACTTGTGAGCCTTTAAAATTGACCTGAATAGTGGCTAAATCGCGAGCCCCTGTATCATCATATTGCAGCGAATAGGTTCTTGCTGGTACATTCACCACAACATTCCGTAAATTAGGATTTTGAATACAGGCCGCTTGTGTATATGCAGAATAAGCAAAAACCGAGCCTATTATTACCAGTAAAATTTTCTTTTTAGTCATAAAATATCCTTAACATTTACTTTTTTTATTTAAATATTTTTCTTCTGCATGCTCAATCTCATTGATCTCTCTAGAATTGAAAATAAAAAAAGCCATAATATCAATTTCAAATATCTTAGAGTAATGATAAAGCCTATCAATATTAATTCGATTAATACCACGCTCATAGCGTGACTGTTGTTGTTCACTCACACCCACGATATTAGATAAATTTTCTAATGTCATGCCTTTCATTTTTCGGTAATAGGTGATTTTATTGCCAATTATTTTTGATATAAGATAGTAATTAGGCATACCGCTTTCCCCTATTAAAACTGATATAATTAAAACAAACTTACTTACTGATATGTAAATGTAAATTCTAAATGGCTTTTAAATGAACCTGCAACCATACCACTTCCATAACCCGAGACTCTTGCAGATAATGGGATTTCAACATTTCGCGTTTGAGTATTAACATTCGCGGTAATGGTATCGCCATTTTTTATTGTTGTTTTATTGCCGGTATTGGCTAAATTTAATGCCACATTTTTCGCTGTACCATTATTAATAAAATGTTCAGTTATTGTTGAGTCTGGCGTACCTGATATTTTCATTACAGCTTTGGTGGTGCCTACAGGGCAATTTTTTAGCTTCACGGAAAAATCAACCCACGGAGATTTTTGCGTATCTTTGATATTCCAAATATTAATTTTTTTCAAATCGATTAAATAATTATTTTTTTCAACCTCACAAGGAGCAGCAATAACGACGCCATGCACTTTAATATTTGCTGTTAGCCCAAATGCAGTTAAAGAACAGCTCATTAGTGATAGTAATAGGATAAAATGTCTCATATTATTTTCTCTTTTATAAATAGGTAATTGTTGCCGTAATATTGGCGGAAATAGTTCCCGGAGTGGCATTACCTAATGAGCTAAAGGCGCGTGTGCGTAATGGAATATTAATATTCGCTTGCCCATTTGTCGGAACTTGTAATACTTTTTGGTTACCTAAAGCGGTTGTTCCATTACCATTTTGTAGTTGAACGGCTAAGTTTTTAGCCGTACCTTGATTTTTGTATAAGCTTGCTGCATCCGCAGTATCTGCGGTTCCTGTAAACGTCAGTTTTACTTGATTAATAAAAGATGAACAATTATTTAGGCTAATATTAAATGTGTTCCAGTTAGAACCTGAACTCGCATTACGAAATACATCAGCAGAAATATTTTTCAGGTCAATATCAATATTATTCCCACCGGTAATATTGCAAGTTGCGGCTCTAATATTTCCGGTAAAGTTCAATGTCACTGTGCTAGCAGCAAATAAATTCCCACTGAATATTAAGCTACTAAGTAAAAGTAAATTTTTAGATATTTTTTTCATTTTTTATTCCTACTCATAGCGAATATTTACAGTAGCAGAGGCATTCGCTGTACCCGGCGTGATGTTATCTGCCGTTTTGATATAGCGAGCTTTCCAATCAAACATATAATCACCAGCCGGCACATTATTTTGCAGGCTATTTAAAGTGTTCAACTTGATCGGGTTATTATTTTTATCTAGCAATTGTATTGCGACACCAGTGGCGCTATCAGGTCCCGTTAGAGCTAATTTTCCTGTAGCGGTATCTTCATATTTAGAACTTGTGACCGTCGCTTTAATATTGGTACCCGCTGCACATGTTAAGGTAATTGGAATATCTACAGGCGCACTGGTTGAGCCTATATTAGGGAATTGTGTATCATACCAATCTTGCATATCAATATTGTAGGTTGACTGGTTGTTCTTTAATGAACAGCTAAGTACATTGATACGAATCGCATTTGCAGGCATGTTTAAGGTTGTTAGATACCAAGTGCTAATGGGCGTCTGATTTTTTTGAGTTAATTGAGCTACTGGGCCAGAGCGCAGGGTATTTGACGAGGTTACCTGCCCTATTTTTTTTATTTTAATATACCAAACGGTATCTGATATTTCCCATGGTTGCTTGCCACTTGAGGAAGGGCCAAACCAACGATTGAAATCTCCACCTATTGATGCAGTTTGAACTGAAATACCGATACCAGGAATATTTGATGTTGCAACACCATTATTGGGAACCCAGTTATTAATAAAATCACCATATAAGTAAGATATACCACAGCTCCCATTTCCTTCAGAATAGGTAGTTGTCATCGAACCAGATAAATAACGGACACTTAGTGCCCCTAATTCTCTGGTAGTTATATCATCATACTGAATGTTATAAGTTGCTGTAGGAATATTCACTTGTATATTATTAAATCTTGGATTCTGGATACAGGCTGCATTTGTATAGCTTGAATATAAAAATAGACTTATAAATATAAAAGTAGACTTATAGAATAAATTTTTCATTTATATCACCGATTATTTACAAATTGCAGCTGTTTTATATAACCCCATATAATTCGATATACCTGCTAAGTTATAATTTACTTGGCATTGTTGTTTATCGTTATATTGAATGGTAAAGCTGCCATTTTCAGCTAAACCAGATAAATAAATTTCGCCATCATTGCCCACTATATTATTTAGCTGAGGATTATCTTTAAATATCGCCTGAGCACCAAAAGGTACGGGGTTACCATCAGCAAAGGTTAATATCATGATGGCTCGGTACCCGACATTTGCGGCAAAGCTGGCTTTCACTAGAGCGCCACGGCTTGGTGCAACACTTTGGCTGGTTAACTCCATTTCCGTATTTTCAGGTAGTTCAGAAGTATCAATATCAATCACATTTTTACGATAAGCCGTGACATAAGGCACGAGTGCATAACCTTGGTTATTAGTGACAACCCCTGCTTGGTTTAATACTGGTACATCACCTGCATCTGGGATTTCAACAATAGCCGCGGTTTCGCCTAATTGTTGACCGAGTACAAGGCCGCCAGAGTGAGCCACTAAGCTACCATTAACACCGTAATAGAGGTTATAGTTGTCTTTGCTATAGCCTGTTCCACCTGAAATTTCACCATATTGGCCTTTATAAGAAGCGTTCATATTACCGCTCGTACCTTGTTCTTGAGTGGTGAAACCCTGCTGCATGCTCCAATTTAAGCGGTTATTAAGTTGTGAAGCGGAAAGCCTAATACTGCCTGTGCTTGGGCCGTTGCTGCTACTATTACTGTTAAAGTTGTAATAGAAGGTGTTATCAAACACGGTAAATGGCACACTGACAGAGAAGGCAAGCTGATGATCATCTTCACTTTTCGTACGGCTATCGGAAGTATATGAGTAGCTATTGGTATTTTTGTTATAGGTATAATTCAAACTATAACTAATGCCTTGCCAACTGTTGTTATAACCCACGGTGGCAGACTGAGTTTTACGGTCACTATTCCAGTAGTCTTCATTGATATAGCCTACGGAGATTGAACCAAAGTTATCCCCTAAGTTTTGGCTGAGGGTGATCTCACCGCGATTACGGCGGCGTTCAATTTCAGGGATATAGTTTGTATTTCTATAGCCGTCAAAGACTTCCGCTAAACTGTAAAAACCTTTAGTGGAATAACGATAACCAGCCAATGCGATATTAGTACCAATATCGTTGATATTTTTGTTATAGCGGAAACGGTATGATTGGCCTTTTTCCTTAACGTCATTACTTAGCGTTGAATTTGCATGGGTAACGTCAATGGATAACGCACCAAATCGCCCAAGGTTTTGGCCTGCGCCGATGGAGTAAGATTGGTAATGCTCACTCACTTGGCTACCACCATAAGCGGTAATACCATAAGGTAGACCATAGATTAAGGTAAATTGGCCAAATTTTGTTTTATCAATGCTACTGTCATAAGCGCGGTATTCTCCGCCCGTTACGCTATAAGAAAAATATCCTTCACGTTGCAATACAGGTAATGAAGCAAAAGGAACGATTTGATATTGCTCACTACCGTTGGATTCTTTGATGGTGACATGCAAATCACCGCTTCCCCCCGTTGGGTATAAGTCATTGATTTCAAAAGGGCCCGCAGCCACCTCGGTTTGGTAGATAATGTAACCATTTTGGCGGATCGTCACCTGTGCGTTGCTACGAGCAATCCCACGTACAACGGGCGCATAGCCGCGTAAACTCTCAGGGGACATATCATCATCTGTCGCAAGCTGAGCACCACGAAATGGCACGCTATCAAAAACCATCGAAGGTGAGACACTATCTCCCAAGGTCAACTGACTTTTGATGCTATTAATACCGCGTGATGCGTAGGTATAGATGGTATCCCATTTACCGGATTGGTCGGTACTACTTGACCATGTTGTGTAATTGCGTAGCCGCCATGCTCCAATATTTAAGCCAGGTCTTAAATTTACATAATGGGATGTGTTATCCGAACCACTACTTTTACGATCGTAATTCTTAGAGCCGTTATAGCTATAATTTAATAGCAGTGCGTTGATCCCATTATCGATATTGGCTAAGTCAACGTAACCCCTTGGGTTTCTATCCAATGCGATTTGGGGGATGCTTAAATATAAACGTTGAGAATCAAACTCAAAATTACTTGTGGCATCAGGAATCGCTGCAAGGTTTACACAGTGACTTCCTGCGGTTTGTAATTCAGGGTATTCCGCTGTTTTGATACCAAACTCTTTAATATCAGCAAGTGATAAACATGGAACTAATTGGTTACGGCTATTTTTTTCAAATTTAAGATTTTTAGCACCAATTAAGTTGGTGTTGACATAAATATCAACATAGTAGTCACCGGCTAATTGCTCATTATTCTCGAACTGTGACAAATCAACCGAATCTTTATTCGGTAGCTCTAAAAAGTCAGGATCAAAGTAGACATTATTTTCTGTTTTTTCTTCAGCATATAGCGATGCGGTATAGCCTAAATATAATAGTAGGCCTAGAGATATTTTATTTATTTTCATGATAAAGCCCAACTTATTTTATAGTTTTATATTTTCTTTTCGAGTGCTTCTGGTGCTGCACCATAATCATTAATAACTTCCCATTTAATTGTTCCATTAGTATTTGAGTTATTAACCTCGAAAGTCGCACTTGAGAAAGGTGCAGCATAAGAAACATCATTAGCCTTTGTTCCGTTAAAGCTGATGCTCTGGAAATTCATAAAATAAGGTGTTGGGTTTTTAACCGTAATTTTATTTCCAGATTTAGACCACACTAATTTTTTTTGCTCTTCAATAAAATTAACATCTTTTAATGCTTTAGGGCGATAAATTAATTTCATTTGTGTTTTAAAGGCAATTTGTAATGAGTTTTCTGTTCTTTCTGTTGCTGGAATAGTTTTTATATTTAACCAGAACAATGACTCTCTATCATTAGGTAATTTATTTTCTGTTAAAAATATTCTAAGCGCATTAGTTCTATCTGCATTTAGCCTAAATAATGGTGGTGTGATAGAAAAATCAGACTGTTTTTTTTCATCTATATTATCTATCCAAGATTGAATCAAATAAGGGATTTTATCTGGATTTTCTACGCTGATGCTGACATCTTTGTTTCCCTCATTATAAATAACACGGGTTCCACCAATAATAACACCAGCATTCGCAGTATTTATTAGTGCAAGTAAGGAAATGAAAATATAGATAATAGATTTCATAATACCACCATTGATTATTATTAGATAAGGCTTAAGTCCTTTTAAACCTTATTTATTACTTAGTTATAATTGATTGTGAAAGTTGCTGTCGCATTTGCAGGACCAGGAGTCACTGTGTCAGACTTAGCAATATAACGTGCTCTGAAATCTAAATTATTTTCCACATTTTGTTGTAATGGATATGCTTTAGAGGCAGTAAATAATGGAACAATTTTATTCGTATCATCAGTAATTTGAATTCCAACGCCAGTTGCAACGCCAGTTTCTTCTTTTAATTTAATAACTTCATCATCACCAATATAAGAATCAGCATCAAATTTTACTGAAGCCGTTGTTACTGTAGCAGGGCAATTAATTAATTTGATCGTAAATTTAGTTGCTGCCGCTGTACTTCCTGCGTTTGGTAATGCTTTTTTAGATACTTGTCCTAAGTTTACTTTTAGTGCATCAGAGCCAGCTGCTAATTCGCATGCTTGGTCGATGATTTCACCTGTAAAGTCGATAGTACCATCTGCTGCTAATGCATTATTAACAGCAAAGATTGAGGTTGCAGCAATTAATGATGCAAGTAAGTTCTTTTTCATTTGTTTTTCTCCAAAAGATAATTATTTATTTTTATTGAGTAGGTGGAATTACCAATTACTCAATTGGAGAGTATTTTGAAACTATTTATTAAAATAAACAAGTTTTGTAAAATTTGGTAAAATATAATTAAATTTTAAAGTATTTAATTTTTTTAATTAAGTTAACACATTATAAGAGAAGGATTAATACACTATATTGAGCTAAGTTAAATATAATTTTTTTTGATTTTTTCACTAAAGTTAAATAACGATATAAAACTAAGAATAATTACAAGGAGGGATATAAATTTAATTTATCTCTCATATGGTGATAATTTGGGATTATAAGGTTTTGACTTATTAGACCACATACAGTGGATGTTGTATTTTTACTATCGAAAAATGAAATAATAGTATAGTTATCGGATTTAGTAGGTCTAAATGTGCTATTTATTTGGTTTTTTATAGAGAAAATGGTGTTGCCATTCAGTAAATGAATAAAAATAGGGGGTAACCTTGGTTTTAAGGAAACATTAAATGACTATCAAAATGTTCTTATTAAATTCAATTAAGTAGCCTTAATTTTAATTCGCTATGTTAAGGCTACGTGAGAGATTTTTTACTTATAGTTACCTTTAGCTACAGTTGTCATGACTATAAATTTCCTATAAATAAATTTAGTTTTGTATTAACGCTATTTGTATAAATTGAAATTATGTTCTGGTGATAATAGGCTTTCTGCTTGCAACATTTTTTTTCTATTCTGTTTATTACTCATTGTGTTAACTGGTATTGGGATAGCAAAGTCAACAATTAACTCTTGAATATCAAGGTCGAGTATTTCGGAAATAGAATATAACGTATCAACATGAATTCGGATTTCGCCTAATTCATGGCGAGATTGATGCTGCTGACTAATCCCAAGTAATGTACTGAGTTGCTGAATACTCATGTTTTGGTCTTTTCTTAGTGTGCGGATCCGCGCTCCGACAATTTTAGAGGTGTTTTTTTTCATACGATAACCAATAATGATTAAGTAAAAATACTATAAATAAAATGATTTTTTAATTTCATAACCATTTTTAATTTTTGTTTTTTCATCTTCACTAAATGAAAAGAAATAAATTATATTAATATCAAAATAATTAGAATATTGCTTTAGCCTATCTATCGATATTCGATTATTTCCTCGTTCATAACGTAGTTGCTGTTGCTCACTAATTCCAACAGTTTTAGCAAGGGCAGTAAGAGAGAGTCCTTTATTTTTACGCAATGACTTTATTTTATTACCAATAACCGCAGAGACAGGGTAATAATTGCTCATTATTCAACCTCATTGATTTTTTATTCTTAATAAGTAAAAGAATGCCTTGTACCTTCAAGATACATCTATCAGGTACTATGGTTTTTATCTTGATTTAAATCACACGTATACAGTTTTTATTTGGATATTAGTTAATATAATAGCCAGACCTTGTTAATGATAAACAAATGTAAAATCAAGGTGGCTATTAAATGAACCACTTGTCATACCTGAGCCATAGCCTGCCATTCTCGCTGATAGCGGAATATCAACTTTGCGGGTTTGTTCATTAACGGGCACCGTAATTTTTTCACCATTTTTTATCGTGGTTTTATTTGCATGGTGAGCTAAGTTTAATGCGACATTTTTAGCACTACCGGTGTTGATAAAATAATCCGTTGTGGTTGAATCTGGGGTGCCTTTAATTTCCATAATGGCTTCCTTGGTACCCATAGGGCAATTTTTCAATTTAATTGAGAAATCAACCCACGGTGAAGTTTGTGTATCCCGAATATTCCAAACATTCACTTTTTTCAGGTCAATGACATGATTGATGGTTTCTAATTCACAGGGCATAACTGCGACATAACCATGTACATTGATATTAATTTGCTGGTCTGTTGCCAATACGGGGCTGGAAGCAAGACAGAATAACAGCACTATTTTCTTCATATTATATGCTCCGGTTTATAAATAGGTGATGGTGGCGGTAATATTGGCTGAAATAGAGCCAGCCACGACATTACCTGCCATGCTAACAGCCCGCGTACGCAGTGGAATAGCGACATCAGATTGCCCATTTAAGGGCACTTGTAATATTTTTTGATTACCTAACGGTGTGGCACCATCACCGCTTTGTAATTGCACAGCTATATTTTGAGCAGTACCTAGGTTTTTATATAAGCTAGTCGTATCAGCTGTGTCCGCAGTGCCTGCAAATGTCAGTTTGATTTGATTGATAAATGACGAACAATTATTTAAATGAATATCAAAATTTCTCCAGTCGGACCCTGTCTGCGCGCCACTAAATATATCAATAGGTAAACGTTTTAAGTCAATATCAATATTGTTTCCCCCAGAAATATTACAGGTCGCTGCTTTAATATTACCTTTGAAATTTAATGTTACCGTATCCGCCGCATTAACTAATAATGGCTGACTTAAAATATTGATAGTCAATAGGGTTAATATTGTTTTTTTCATGAGAACCTCTATTCGTAGCGAATATTAACGGTGGCTGTTGCATTCGCACTTCCGGGAGTGATTTTATCTGCCGTTTTAATATAACGGGCTTTCCAGCCAAAAATATAGTCGCCTTCAGGAACATTACTTTGTGAAATGTTACTTGTATTTAGCTTTATGGGGGTATTGTTTTTATCTAGGAGTTGAATTGCTACGCCAGTTGCTTTATCTGTACCAGATAAAGCAAGTTTCCCTGTATTTTGATCAATATAGCCTGAGGAACTGGTAACGGTAGTTTTAATATTTGTTCCCGGATTGCAGGTTAATGTAATTGGAACATCAATAACATCACTAGCATCTCCAATATTTGTAAACTGAGTATCTCGCCAGTCACCCAGCTCAATATTATAAACGGATTGGTTATTTTTCAGTGAACATTGGAGAATGTTGACTTTAATTTGGTCAGTAGGAAAATATAAACTCGCTAAGGTAAAGGTTGTTCTTGGGTAGGGGTTATATGCGAGAGCATGGCCAATGGCACCCGATGATAATGCTCCTGATTGTGTTACCCGCCCAGTTTTTATGAATGTGACTGTCCACATGGGGGTATTAATTCGAAGAGAATGATGAACATTATCATAAGGAGCATAAAATGGTTCCGGCCCACTATTAAGATAAAATCTGTCGTGCATTATTTTTACGCCAATTCCAGGAATATTTGTACTGGCAATATAGTTAGCATTAGGTTTCCAACTATTTGCATAAGCGTATTTCCAGCGTATATTTCCACATGTCCCAGGGTAAGTTGTTATCGCGTAAGGACTTCCACTTACATATCTGTGCTCAAAAATAGATAAGTCGCGAACACTGTTATCATCATAAAGTATATTAAATGTGCGTGGAGTCACGGTTGTTATAACATTATTTAATGCAGGATTTTGTACACAGATTGCATTAGCATGCCCGGCATACAAGTATCCCACAGCCAATACGGAGTTAACTATTAATTTTTTCATTACTGATTTCCTGTTTATCGGCATATGGCAGCGGTTTTATATAACCCCATATAATTTGAAATGCCGGCTAAGTTGTAATTAACCTGACACTGCTGTTTCTCGTTATATTGAATAATAAAGTGACCACTTTCTGCCAAACCGGATAAATAAATTTCGCCATCATTACCCACTAAATTATTTAACTGTGGGTTGTCATTAAATATGGCCTGAGCGCCAAATGGCACGGGCTTCCCATCTGCAAAATTCAATACCATAATGGCGCGATAACCGACATTAGCGGTGAAACTGGATTTCACTAGCGCACCACGGCTTGGGGAGACTGACTGGCTGGTGAGTTCCATTTCCGTGTTGTCAGGTAACGCCGAGGTATCAATGTCGATGGTATTTTTGCGGTAAGCGGTGACGTACGGCACTAACGCATAACCTTGGTTATTGGTTACTACGCCCGCTTGGTTTAATATGGGAACATTCCCTGCATCAGGCACTTCTACCAGCGCAGCGGTCTCACCTAATTGTTGCCCTAACACTAACCCACCCGCGTGGGCGACAAGGCTGCCGTTAGTTCCGTAGTACAGGTTATAGCTATCTTTGCTATAGCTCGCACCACCAGAAATTTCACCATACCTGCCTTTATAGGTGGAGTTCGCATTACCAGAACTGCCTTGCCCCTGATCGGCTAAACTTTGTTGCATGCTCCAATTTAAACGGTTGTTCAGGTGAGATGCTGATACACCGACGCTACTCGAACTGGAGTCTCGGCTACTGTGGTTACTGGCAAAGTTAATGTAGGCGGTATCTTCAAACAAACTGAACGGAATATTGACCGAAAAAGTAAATAAATGGTCTTCATCACTGTATTTTTTTGCCCCAGCACTCTGCGAATAGCTGCTGGTATTCTTGTTATAGGTGTAATTCAGCCCGTAACTGATCCCTTGCCAGCTATTGTTATAGCCAAGGGTTGCTGACTGTGTTTTGCGGTCACTATTCCAATAATCTTCATTAATATAACCCATTGAAATAGAACCGTAAGTATCCCCTAGGTTTTGGCTGAGGGTGATTTCACCGCGATTACGGCGGCGTTCGATTTCAGGAGTGTAAGTGGTATCACGGAAGGTATCAAACACCTCGGATAAACTGTAATACCCTTGGGTCGAATAGCGGTAACCTGCCAAAGCAATATTGGTGCCGATATCATTGAGGTTTTTGTTATATCTAAAGCGGTAAGACTGACCACGTTCTTTGCTGTCATCACGCATTTTGGCGTGAGATTGGGTAATATCAATAGACAGCGCCCCGAAGCGGCCCAAGTTTTGCCCAGCACCTATCGAATAAGATTGGTATTTTTCACTGAACTGACTTCCTCCGAACATAGTGATGCCATAGGGTAAACCGTATACCAAAGTGAACTGACCAAATTTGGTTTTATCTACATGGCTATCATATGAACGGTATTCACCTGCGGTGGTGCTATAAGATAAATAACCCTCACGTTGCAGCACGGGGAGTGAGGCAAAGGGTACAATTTGCACCTGTTCGCTGCCGTTCGACTCTTTTATCGTCACATGTAAGTCACCGCTGCTGCCGGTTGGATAGAGGTCAGTGATTTCAAAGGGGCCTGCTGCCACATCGGTTTGGTAGATGGTGTAACCGTTTTGGCGAATGGTGACCTGTGCGTTGCTGCGGGCTATCCCACGCACAATTGGCGCATAGCCGCGCAGACTTTCAGGGTACATATCATCATCGGTGGCGAGCTGCGCCCCACGAAACGGTACACTGTCAAACACCTCTGACGGAGAAACGCTGTCTCCCAAGGTTAGCTGGCTTTTTATGTGGTTGATCCCACGGGAGGCGTAAGTATAAATAGTATCCCATTTATTGGACTGCCCTGTACTGTTGGACCACGTGGTATAGTTGCGCAGACGCCATGCCCCAATATTTAAGCCGGGGCGTAAATTGACGTAGTTTGAGGAGGTGTCTTCTCCACCGCTACGATCGGTATTTTTAGAACCGCTATAGCTGTAATTCAGTAATAGGGCGGTAATACCGTTATCGATATCGGCAAGGTCAACATAACCCCTCGGGTTTTTCGCCAGCGCGATTTGCGGAATACTTAGGTATAACCGCTGTGAATCAAATTCAAACTGGCTTGTTGCATCAGGAATGATTGCTAAATTGACGCAGCTTGTTTGGCTATTTTGTAGCTCAGGATAATCTGCAATTTTAATATCGAAGCTTTTTAAATCATCCAAAGTTAAGCAAGGAACCAGTTTATTCTCAGTATTTTTATCAAACTTTAAACTTTTTGCCCCGATTAAGTTGGTATTGACATAAATATCAACGTAATAGTTACCCGCCAATTGTTGGTTATTTTCAAATTGGCTTAAATCGACAGCATCTTTATTAGGCAACTCTAGGAAATCAGGGTCAAAATAGATATTTCCTTGTGCTGTATTATTATCGATGGCATTTTCAGCGTATAAAGGTACCGTATAGCCTAAATAAATAAGTAGGCTAAAGCATATTTTATTTATTCTCATTTTAACAACCTAAATCAATATTGGGCTATATTTTCGCTTCAGCCAGTTCAGATGCGGAGCCGTAATCATTAATGACTTCCCATTTCACCGTGCCATGAGTGGCGGCATCGTTAATTTCAAAAGAAGTGCTGGAAAACGGTGCCGCATAAGAGACGTCATTGGCCTTTTTACCGTTAAAGGTAATACTTTGGAAATTCATAAAATACGGCGTCGGGTTTTTTACCGTAATCCTATTGCCTGTTTTTGACCAAGTTAATTTCTTTTGCTCTTCAATAAAATCAACATTTTTAATTGCAGAAGGGCGATAAATTAATTTCATTTGTGTTTTAAAGGCAATTTGTAATGAATTTTCCGTGCGCTCTGTTGCTGGGATCGTTTTTATATTCAGCCAAAATAATGATTCTTTATCTGTCGGTAAGGTATTCTCTGTTAAAAATATTCTTAGCGCATTGGTTTTATCTGAGTTTAATCTAAATAATGGAGGTGTAATAGTAAATGCGGATTGCTTATTTTCATCAATACCATCAATCCATGATTGAATTAAATAAGGGATTTTATCAGGGTTTTCGACACTAATACTGACATCCTTATTTCCCTCATGATAAATAACACGAGTGCCGCCAATAATAACGCCTGCATGGGCTAAATTAATCAATAAAAATGAAGAAATAAAAAAATAAACTAAGCGTTTCATATTAGTACCATTGAATAGAGGAATAAGGTTTAAATCCATTTAAACCCTAAAAGCCTATTAGTTATAATTGATAGTGAAGGTTGCGGTTGAGTTTGCTTGACCAACGCCAACGCTATTAGACATTGCAATATAACGAGCGGTAAAATCTAAATTATTTACTGTCTTTTCTTTTAATGCATACGCGCTAGATTCAGTAAATAGTGGAACGGTTGTTCCTGTGGCGTCCTGAATTTGAATACCAACATTTTGTGCCGTTGTCGCTGCAGCAGGGTCGGTTAACTGGAGTACACTATTATCACCTGCATAACTGGTGGCATCAAATTTAACCGTTGCGCTAGTCACGGTTTGCGGGCAGTTTTCTAATTTGATAGTAAATTTAGTTGCTGCTGCGGTGCTACCTGTACTAGGTAATGCCGTTTTAGAGATTTTCCCTAAGTTTACGGTAAATGCATCAGAACCGGTTGCAAACTGACAAGCCTGATCGGTAATTTCACCTGTAAAATCTATCGTTCCATCAGCAGCTAATGCATTATTAATGGCAAAAATAGACGATGCCGCAATTAAATAGGCAAAGACATTCTTTTTCATTTTTTACTCTCCAAGAGGATATTTATATGATGAGGTTGAGTTAGTGAATATATTTAGTTACTCAACTGGTGAGTATTTTGGCTTTTATTTTAAAAATAAACAATATGAGAGTAATTTAGGTTTAATACCCTTTTTTAATATCATTTTTATATCTTGAGTTTGATATTCACATTATAGGTTGGAGATTATTTTTGGATATTTTAAGAAATGCTGTTTTTCTAAGGTGATAAATTTTAGAGTGGAATTAAATAAAGATTAAATAATTAAATTAATTTTAAACTGGTGTTTTTTATTGTTACTTAACTCATGATGTGTTTTGATGGCATTTAATATTATTATAGTGCTTTAATTTTTTCATTTTAAAACAAAAAGCAGTCTAAAATGTATTATATTAAAGGTATCATCCGAAACCAATCATCATTAATGGTGATTTATTTAACGTTTTAATATCTTTTTTTGATGTAGATTGGTATGGCGTTATTGAATATTAAGATAAGCATGAAATAATAAATTAAGTCATGCCTATCTTAATAGGATAGTAAGTTTGGGGGGTTATTCAATTCCTAGCTCTTTTAATTTTCGAGTTAATGTGTTTCTTCCCCATCCTAATAAACGGGCCGCTTCTTGCTTATGGCCATTGGTGTATTTCAACGCGCAATTTAACATTGTACGTTCGAGTAAGGGAATAGTCTGTGCAAAGAGGTCTTCTTTGCCTTCTATTAACGCGTTATCGGTCCACTCTTCCAGTAATTCAAACCACTGAGCTGCAGAAATAGGATTTTGCGATGACAATGATTGTGTTGGCATGGAATCAGCTTGTGATGATTTTACCACTGCATTTTGTTGTGGGTGCTCTTCAAGTAAATCATCGGGCAAATCTTGCGGTAAAATTTCTTGGCTTGCTGCCATCACGGTTAACCAACGGCAGACATTCTCCAATTGGCGAACGTTACCTGACCAATAATAGCGCTGAAGAATTTTTTCGCTGTCAGGGTGGAGAACCTTAGCCTCGACACCGAGTTCTTTTGCCGTATTTTGTAGAAAATAATCGGCGAGACGTGGGATATCTTCAGTGCGCTCACGTAGCGGTGGTAATTGTACTCGAATGACATTTAACCGGTGAAATAAGTCTTCGCGAAATAAGCCTTCTTTAACCCGTTTTTCAAGATCTTGGTGGGTCGCTGCAATAATCCGTACATCTACATTGACTGGGGTATAACCCCCAATACGATAGAATTGGCCTTCAGCCAGAACACGTAACAAGCGAGTTTGTACATCAAGGGGCATATCGCCGATTTCATCTAAAAACAATGACCCATGGTTAGCTTGTTCAAATCGGCCCTGACGTACTTGAGTCGCACCCGTAAATGCGCCTTTTTCGTGGCCAAATAGCTCAGATTCAATTAAGTCTTTGGGAATAGCCGCCATATTTAATGCAATAAAAGGGGCGTCGGCACGAGGGCTGTGTTGATGTAACGCGTGGGCAACCAGCTCTTTTCCCGTTCCTGATTCGCCATTAATAAGCACACTAATTGATGAGCGTGATAAACGGCCAATAATGCGATAAACCTCTTGCATCGCTGGTGCTTCCCCGATCATGGTCGAAGAGACTGTAGGGGCAGGCTGCTTAGCTTCACGGCTAGTATGGTTTTGTTCACGGCTATGATTCAGAGCACGTTCGACTAATGCGACGGTTTCATCAATATCGAAAGGCTTTGGTAAGTAATCAAATGCCCCTGATTGGTAGGCATTTACGGCAGCATCAAGGTCAGAGTGTGCTGTCATAATAATAATCGGCAGAAGCGGGTGTGATTGCTTGATGGTATTCAGAAGCTCAATACCATTTGTGCCTGGCATACGGATATCAGATAACAACACATCAGGGCGTGAATTTTCTAATGCGGTGAGCACTGCATTCGCACTATCAAAGCAGGTACAAGCAAAGTTAGCATTATTTAATGCGCGCTCAAGTACCCAACGGATGGAACTATCATCATCAACCACCCAAATTTTTCCCTGCGTCATGGTTATCTCCTATTTCTTAATTGGTAGATAAATGGAAAACTCAGTGTGGCCTGGCCAACTGGTAAATTCGATTTTTCCTGCGTGTTGGTCAACTAAACTGCGAGCAATCGATAGGCCAAGCCCTGTGCCATCAGGCCGTCCGCTCACCATGGGGTAAAACAATGTATCCTGAATTGCCAATGGAATACCAGGACCGTTATCTTCAATATCAATACGTGCAGCTAATCGATAACGTTCACCTTGTAGTGTGACTTGAAAAGCCGTTCGTGTACGCAAAGTGATATAGCCTCCCGTTTCGGCGAGGGCTTGTAAGGCGTTTCGGGTGATATTTAGCAGCACTTGCTCGATTTGGTCTGGGTAATACTCTAATTCGGGCAGGCTTGGGTCATAGTCACGAATTAGTGTCACATTATCGGGCTTTTCTAATGACACCAACCGCGTTACATTTTCCATAATATGATGAATACTTTGCTGTGTTTTTGGCCCTGGATATTGTGGACCAAGCAGCCGATCAACCAATGCTCGCAAGCGGTCGGCCTGTTCGATAATCACTTGAGTATATTCATTTAATTGTGGGTCAGGCAACGCTTTAGATAGCAATTGCGCAGCGCCTCGCAAACCTCCGAGAGGGTTTTTGATTTCGTGAGCAAGTCCACGGATCAGTTCGCGGGCAGCCAATTGCTGGGCATTCTGTGCGAGTTCTTGGCTCAAACGCCGTTGGCTATCTAATTGTGAAAGCTCAACTAAAATAAATTGCTCTGAAAAAGGCTGTGCACTGAACGACATCACGTGGGAATGGTTGTTAAATACTAAGGTGACTTCGTTCTCGGTAAAACTATGGCCATCTTTTAAGCTATTGAGCATGAGTTCATCATTGAGCGAACAATAACTGAATAATAGTGGCAGTGGCGTACCGTATAGCTTGCGCTGGCTTTGGGTTAAGATCTGGAGTGCAGCATGGTTGGCGTAATGGATAACCAAGTCGTAATCCAAAATTAGCACGCTATTAATGAGTGAGTCGAGAATATGTTCCGGTGCTGGCAAATGTTCGGTTTTCATGTAATGTTGCTCCTGCACTATTTTGGTGCATTATACCTGATAGACCAAACAACCGATATTTGATTTTTGTTGCGTAAATACGTTAGAGATAAAAGGCCCCATCAAAAGATGGGGCAAGTGCTTCACGGCAACAAAGACTAACAGTGGAACGGCGTGTTACACACTGTAGTACATTTCAAATTCGAGAGGGTGTGGTGCCATACGAACACGTTGAATGTCGGCACGGGTTAATTCGATATACGCATCGATAGCATCATTAGTGAATACGCCACCACGGGTTAAGAATTCACGGTCTTTATCTAATTCCGCTAATGCTTCGTCTAAAGAGCCAGAAACTGTTGGAATTTCTTTGGCTTCTTCTGGTGGTAAATCATATAAATTTTTGTCCATCGCATCACCAGGGTGGATCTTGTTAATGATGCCATCAAGGCCTGCCATTAACTGAGCCGCAAACGCTAAATATGGGTTAGCTGCTGGGTCTGGGAAGCGAACTTCAATACGGCGTGCTTTAGTGCTCGCAACGACTGGAATACGAATCGAAGCAGAGCGGTTACGTGCAGAATATGCCAACATTACAGGTGCTTCAAAGCCCGGAACTAAGCGTTTGTATGAGTTAGTGGTTGGGTTAGTAAATGCGTTCAGTGCACGTGCATGTTTAATAATACCGCCGATGTAGTACAGCGCCATTTCGGATAAACCGCCATATTTGTCACCTGCAAACAGGTTAACGCCGCCTTTAGATAAAGACATATGGCAGTGCATACCAGAGCCGTTATCGCCCACTAAAGGTTTAGGCATAAAGGTGGCTGTTTTACCGTAGGCATGTGCAACATTGTGAACAACATATTTATAAATTTGAGTTTCATCCGCTTTTTTAGTCATAGTATTAAAGCGGGTCGCAACCTCGTTTTGGCCAGCTGTCGCCACCTCATGGTGGTGAGCTTCAACAACTAAGCCCATCTCTTCCATTGTGGTACACATGGCTGAACGTAGGTCTTGTGATGAATCAACTGGTGGAACTGGGAAATAACCCCCTTTTACTGCAGGGCGATGGCCTTTATTACCACCTTCGTATTTGGTTCCAGTATTCCATGCCGCTTCGATATCATCGATATGGTAGTAACTACCATGCATGTTGTTGCCAAAACGAATGTCATCAAAAACGAAAAATTCAGGTTCTGGCCCAAAGAGAACGATATCGGCAATGCCACTTGAGCGCAGAAAATCTTCCGCACGTTTTGAAATTGAACGTGGGTCTCTGTCATAACCTTGCATCGTGCCCGGCTCTAAAATATCGCAGCGAATGATCAACGTGATATCGGCAAAGAACGGGTCTAACATTGCAGTTGATGGGTCTGGCATTAATACCATGTCTGACTCATTGATGCCTTTCCAGCCACCAATAGATGAACCATCAAACATCTGGCCTTCTTCAAAGAAGTCTTCGTCAACTTGATGAGCAGGGATAGTGATGTGTTGCTCTTTACCTTTAGTGTCGGTAAAACGCAGATCAATAAATCTAACATTGTGCTCTTTAATTAACGATAAAACATGTTCAGCGGACATCTCGGCTCTCCTGGTCGGGTCTAATCAACAAATCACAGGCTATCATATTGATAATATGTTTGTTGTTTGTCTGGCGTGTTAGTCATATATAAATAGGTAGCACGCGCTCTATAAATAGATAAGCGAAAAGCGTGCCAACTTTTTAATTATAGTAAATACTGATTGTTACGTGTGGAATAGATTTATAATTAAGCAATTTCTGTACTAAATGCACCGATTTAGTGCTAATTATTTCGTCATTGCACTAAATTGGTGCGAGTGACAGTTGGAGATGGGATTTCAAATAAAAAATCAGCATTGTGCTCTGTTAAAGCGCAATGCTGATGGGATATAAAAGAAATGAGGTTGTTTAATCTCAAACAGTTACATTAATCTTCATCGCTATTTGTTAATAACGTATTCACTTCTTCAATTTGTTTTACTGCATCATTAATGATAGAGGCGATTTGACGTGTTTGCTCTTCATTGAGTTGTTTTAAAACCATTTTGTGACGTAATAAAGCTTTAAAGCGACTGACTGCCACCTCAATGTCTTCTGCTAAATTACTGCCTTGTTGCATATCACGTGCTTTTGCCAGTTTGCGAGCAATAACCGCTTCAATTTCTTTATTTTGAGCTAGATGGGCAGAGCCTTCAGGTGTAATCGTAAAACTTTTGCGATTGCGTTCAACAATCTGAGACTCCAAGAAGCCTTGTTCTTCAAGCAGTGTTAGCGTTGGGTAAATAACCCCCGGGCTAGGAACATATAAGCCATTTGAGGCTTCTTGAATATCTTTGATAATTTCGTAGCCATAGCTTGGTTTTTTAGCGACTAACGAGAGTACCATAATATGAAGATCGCCATGGTCGAATAAACGACGAAGGCCTTTACCTCTTCCACGGCCTCTTTGGCTGTCATCACCATGGCCTCGACCATGACGACCTTCGCCGTGGCAGCGTTCACCGTGCCCATGACCATGACGGCCTTCGCCGTGGCAGCGTTCACCGTGCCCATGACCATGACGGCCTTCACCGTGGCAGCGTTCACCGTACCCATGACCATGGCGGCCTTCGCCGTGGCAGCGTTCACCGTGCCCACGACCATGACGGTCTTCGTCGTGGCAGCATTCACCGCTCCCATGACCATGACGGCCTTCATCGTGGCAACATCCACCGCGGTGGCCATGTTGATTTTCATCATGGCGTGCATAATATACATGACGACAAGATTTAATTAGCATATAGTTACTCCTTAGTTTGTAACTTTAGATATATCGAATTTATTTTATGGTTTTACTATATTTAGATATATCTAATTAGTCAATTTAGATATATCTAAATAATGCAAAAAGATATTTAAACTGGCAGTTAAGAAAGAAAGTCTATTTTTTGTTCTTTTTTTGGGCTGCGAATATTAAGTTTTTAGCGTATTATTCTGTCACTTCGTGGTTTCGCAGAGATGATGCTCATTATTTTGTGAGGGAATCTGGCACTGTTACGCAACTGAATGTTTTTTCGCTAAAAACTTTTTATACAGTGATGGGTTTCACATTTATTCCACTTGTGCGGAAAAACGTGTAAAATAACAGCAAATTAACGTAGAAAGTATGCTTTGGGTGTGAATAACGGCTCAGTAAGCATATTCCTTTCCTGTCAATTAAACGGTAAAAATCCTTGTCAATTCAAAATTTAAGAAACATCGCCATCATCGCTCACGTTGACCATGGCAAGACCACACTGGTTGGTAAATTATTGCAGCAATCAGGCACGTTCGGTGAACGTGAAACTGTTGATGAGCGTGTTATGGACTCCAATGACTTGGAGAAAGAGCGTGGTATTACTATCCTTGCTAAAAATACCGCTATCCAATGGAATGGTTATCATATCAATATCGTAGACACCCCAGGTCACGCCGATTTCGGTGGTGAGGTTGAGCGCGTTATGTCTATGGTTGACTGCGTACTGCTGGTTGTTGATGCGATGGATGGCCCAATGCCACAAACTCGTTTCGTAACGCAAAAAGCGTTCGACCACGGTTTACGTCCTATTGTTGTTATCAATAAAGTTGACCGCCCAGGCGCACGCCCTGATTGGGTTGTTGATCAAGTATTCGACTTATTCGTGAACTTAGGTGCAACGGATGAGCAACTCGATTTCCCTATTGTTTATGCATCTGCATTAAACGGTATCGCAGGCCTTGACCACGAAAACATGGCTGAAGACATGACTCCACTGTATGAAGCGATTGTGGAACATGTTGCACCACCAGCAGTGGATATCGACGGTCCATTCCAAATGCAAGTTTCGCAATTGGATTACAACAGCTATTTAGGTGTTATCGGTATCGGCCGTATCAAACGTGGTGTTGTTAAGCCTAACCAACAAGTAACGGTTATCGATAGCGAAGGTAAAACTCGTAACGGTAAAATTGGTAAAGTTCTGACTCACTTAGGTTTAGAGCGTATTGATTCACAACAAGCGGAAGCGGGTGATATCGTCGCTCTGACAGGTTTAGGTGAACTGAACATTTCTGACACCATTTGCCAAGTCGGTAGCGTTGAAGCATTGCCTGCGTTAGCAGTTGATGAGCCAACAGTTAGCATGTTCTATTGTGTTAATACTTCACCATTCTGCGGTAAAGAAGGTAAATTCGTGACTTCACGTCAGATCCTTGACCGCTTGAATAAAGAATTGGTTCACAACGTTGCACTGCGTGTTGAAGAAACTCAAGATCCAGACGCATTCCGCGTTTCTGGTCGTGGTGAGCTTCACTTATCTGTTCTGATTGAAAACATGCGTCGTGAAGGTTTCGAATTAGCTGTATCTCGTCCAAAAGTTATCATTCGTGAAATCGATGGCCGTAAACAAGAGCCATTCGAACAAGTGACTTTAGACGTTGAAGAACAGCACCAAGGCGACATCATGAAAGCTTTAGGTGAACGTAAAGGTGACCTGCGCGACATGATGCCAGACGGTAAAGGCCGCGTACGTCTTGATTACGTCATTCCAAGCCGTGGTCTGATTGGCTTCCGTACTGAATTCATGACAATGACATCAGGTACTGGTTTACTGTATTCAACATTCAGTCATTACGATGATGTTCGCCCAGGCGAAATCGGCGGCCGCCAAAACGGTGTTCTGATCTCCAATGGTCAAGGTAAAGCAGTTGCTTATGCGCTATACAGCCTGCAAGACCGCGGTAAGCTGTTCTTAGGTCACGGTGCTGAAGTGTATGAAGGTCAAATCATCGGTATTCACTCACGTTCTAACGACTTAACCGTTAACTGCTTAACGGGTAAAAAACTGACTAACATGCGTGCGTCAGGTACTGATGAAGCAACAACACTGTCACCACCAATTAAAATGACTCTGGAACAAGCACTTGAGTTCATTGATGATGACGAGTTAGTTGAAGTGACTCCGCAGTCTATCCGTCTGCGTAAACGCCACTTGACTGAGAACGATCGCCGTCGTGCAAACCGTTCTAAAGAAGACTAATTATCGTTACGTGATGTTGTTGATTACGTCATTGTAGTTATGCAGTAAGGCGCCGAAAGGCGCCTTACTTATTTATAAGGTTTATAATGACTTGTCTTTTTTCATAAAATACAGCGACGAAATAAACAGTCCGATAATTAAAGGGATTTCGTATAATTCTTCGATAAGGCTTTGTAGTTCAGAATGATATAGGAAAACTGAACTGAGAAATCTATGGTGTTCAACACTATCTGAAATCACAAAAGCGCACAGGGTCAGTAGTAGGCTCCAAAGTGGAATAGCTGTGTTTTTTAGGTGAAAAATAATACTTTTTCTTAATGAAGAAGCAAATAGCATCAAAACTAAACTGCCAATCAAGATGATAGAAATTAGCCTGAAGTAAGAGTGATCCAGATTAGGAAAAAATTCACGCCCCCAATTTATTCCTCTGCCAAATAATGTTACCCACCAGATAGTTGCCCACACCCAAAATAATTTCATTCCCTGATTTTTTTGCTGTAATGGTTTCATATAAAACCAAGTGAAAATGGCACTGATAATTAGAATAATAGATTGAAAATGTTCAATAATTTTTGTTGTAAGGTCGATATTAAAATCCAGAGGGATAGTATTAAATAATGGAATTAAAAATAAGCTTCCCCACAGAATAGCAATCGGCCAAGAGATTGTTTTATCTATTTTCATAGTATGACTTTTATATTTTAAGATTTATTTATTACTGATATCGGATAGATATCAGCTCACATTGCTTGTGGCATGGCTTGCTACGTAAAAACTATTATGCAAAAAGCGTATGGAGGGACTTAACATTTAGTATCAAAAATCGATAGTGCTGTGTGAAATAGCACCTTTGGGATAAAAAGCGTTTTCTCATTAATGGAACAAATCGTCTGGTTTGTTGTTCATTAATTGCGCTAAGTGTGGATTGCTTAATCGATAAATTGACAAAATAACGTGAATTATCACTAATTAGGGCTGTTCAGTTGCGTGAATAATGATTAAAGTAAATTTAGTGAATAACAATGAGGAAAATTTATGCTGTATATCTTCGATATGGGTAATGTGATTATTGATATCGACTTTAATCGTGTATTTGATAAATGGTCTGAACTCAGTGGTACACCAAGTGAAGAGATCAAATCACGGTTTACTTTTGGTAATATCTTTCAATTACATGAGTGTGGAAAAATTTCAGACATCGAGTTTGCTGAGCTGCTTTGTGAAGAAATGGACATCACTCTAAGCTTTGAAGACTTTGCTGAAGGCTGGCACGCTATTTTTATTTCGTTAAGACCTGAAGTCATTGATATTATGGAACGCCTGCGTGAGCAAGGGCACCGAGTGGTGGTTTTATCGAATACCAACCGTCTACATCTAGACTACTGGCCAGCACACTACCCAGAAATTGCAGCCTCCTCCGATTTCCTATATCTGTCCCAAGATTTAGGCATGCGTAAGCCTGATCCTGAAATCTACAAATATGTACTGCAATCAGAAGAGTTTGATGCTGCAGATGCTATTTTCTTTGATGATGTCGAAGAAAATGTAAAAGCCGCAGAAGCCCTTGGTATTCGTAGTATTCATGTTGTGGATAAAGACACCATTCCTGAATATTTCCGCACTTACGATTTTAGTGCAGAAGTTGAATAACATCCTGATTTTATAGTGGGGCAACGGCTAACGTTGCTCCATCTTTTTGTAAAGAGTCATCATGATTGCATTAATCCAGAGAGTCACTCATGCGAGTGTGGCTGTTGATCAGAAAATAGTAGGGCAAATAAATGCTGGGTTGTTGGTTTTGCTTGGCGTTGAAAAAGATGATGATGAGCAGAAAGCCAAACGTTTGTGTGAAAAAGTATTGGGCTACCGTATTTTTAGTGATGAACAAGGGAAAATGAATCTCAATGTTCAACAGGCGGGAGGCAGCCTTTTGGTTGTTTCTCAATTTACTTTAGCAGCTGACACTAAAAAAGGTATGCGGCCTAGCTTTTCAGGGGGAGCAGAGCCTGAAAGAGCAGATGCTTTGTACCAATACTTCGTTGAACAAAGCCGCCAACAAGGGGTTGAAACACAAACTGGTGAGTTTGCCGCTGACATGCAAGTGAATTTAACCAATGATGGCCCTGTTACCTTCTGGCTACAAGTGTGAGTTCATTTTTAAAGGGGGAAGCGATGTACCATTTACGTACACCGAAAGATGATATTGAATTTGCAACTTACTACCATTTTCGCTGGGAAATGTTGCGAAAACCGTTTAATCAACCCCTAGGTTCAGAAAAAGATGGTTATGATTTAACCGCACACCATCAAATGGTCGTGGATGATAAAAACCGTATTCTTGCCATTGGTCGCTTATATATCAATGCTGACAACGAGGGAGCAATCCGTTTTTTAGCCGTTAACCCTGCCATGCAAGGTAAAGGGCTCGGTAAATTGATTATCATGGCCCTAGAGTCCGTTGCACGCCAAGAAGGCGTCAAACGCATCGTATCCAGTGTTCGTGAAGAAGCAGTACCCTTTTTCGATAAAATGGGCTTTGAGAACCGTGGGCAAGTCGCTGGGCAGTTAAAAACACCAGTGCGCCATTACTTGATGATCAAACCCATTGAGACATTAGACCAAATTCTACATCGTCCAGACTGGTGTGGTGAGCTACAACAAGCTTGGTATAAGTATATTCCATTGAGCGAAAAAATGGGGGTTCGAATCGACCAATACACAGGGACTCGTTTTATTACTACCATGCCGGAGGCGGGCAATCAAAACCCCCATGAAACGATTTTTGCAGGGAGCCAATTTTCATTAGCCACACTGACAGGATGGGGGCTGATTTGGCTGTTAATGCAAGAACACCAGCTTGGTGGCGATATTGTATTGGTCGATGCCAGTATTCGTTATGGTAAACCTGTAAGCGGTAGGCCTACAGCAACTGCGGACTTAGCTAATATGAGCGGTGACCTTGACCGTTTAGCTCGGGGTAGCAAAGCGCGAGTAAAACTGAAAGTCGAGGTCAGTAACCCCGATGGTAAAGTGGGCGCTGTATTCAGTGGTGTCTATATGGTGTTACCTGTAGAGCCCGCAAAGTAATGTTGTTCATTGAAAATTAAAAGATAAAGGCAGGTATGATTGACCTGCCTTTTGTATTTCTATGGATTGATAGTTTTTATGGATTGCTAAGAGCGGGGAGCGGCTCTACCAAAGAAGGCTCGGTAGGCTGTAAATCGGCTTCGGACTCTACTGAAGAAGTGACAACCCCGTTAACAACGGTACGGAATAGGCGTTTACCTTGCAATGGTATGGCCATCAATTCCCCATTCAAACTTTTTGCCACTGATGGGGCGAGTAAGTCCCCTTGTAATGTCGCATCAAAGTCACCGATAACTTGAGCTGGGAAGCCTGCCCAACCCCATTGGTTTAAATCGACGAGGTCAATATTAGAACCTGATGCCCTGAGTAAGAAGGGGACTTTTTTGGGCTCTTGTTTTACCAGCAAGCCAATTTTACTGATACCTTTATCAGTACTGACCGTTAAGCTCGCTGCTGCCGAGGATTTACCACTTTGGCGTATTTCGACAAATGGACGACGCACTAGAACTTGGTTGATTGTGCCGCTATCTGCATTGAATGTCGCTTTACCGCTCCAAATTCCCCATTGTTTCTGTTTGATTAAATCAACATTTTCAATATTACCGCTTAATGCCGTCAACTCGAAAGGAAATTGCGGCTGGATATTCATCAAAAGTGATTGGGAAAGGGTGAATTTCTTAATATTTAAACCGGACAACCACGCTGGCGTTGGTTGCGCGAAGAAGGGCAACCAATTTTCAGGTAAGGTATATAAGATACCCGCGAGTTTACCTTCATCGATAGTGAGTACTTGATTATTGCGTTGCCAAGACCCACTGAGGTTAAAAATGCCTTTATTATAGTAACCTGATAACTTGCTGATATTGAGATTATCACCGTTAATATTCAGCTCTCCAATTAAGGTACTCAGCTGCTGGTCTTTCACGACGAATTGGTCGACATTAAAGCTAATGCTGCTTTTAGGGCTAGTCCAGCTGCCTCTAACGAAGCTGAGTTGGTCAATTTCGGTGCTTAAGCCAGAAAGTGCCCAATCTTTACCTTGAATATCAACATTGGTTAGTTCTACTTTTTTGACTTGCAGTGATTTATCACTCGTTATTGCATCAAATAGTGAATCGAAATCAACATTATTTTCCCAGCCAACTTTATTCATGGTGAGGGAGTCAACCATGATAGAGCCATCATTAAGTACCTTCCCAGTGCCCGCAATATAGCCATTATTTAAGTAGGCACTGGCTTGGCTTATTTCTGTTCCTTGCTGCTGTAATTTACCGGTAATGGCAACATTCTTGAATGCAAGGTCATTGAATTTTAATTGGTTAGAGGTAAATCGAAAATCACCGTAACCAAAAGGAGTGTTTTCGGTGGGTTTCCAAGGGGTCATTCCTCCCGTAAAGCCGGCGACTTGTACCGTATCATTGCCTTTTTTAAGCGTAATCTGGCTATTTTCAAATTGCAAAATAGTCGCGGAAATAGGGAACAACACCGTATTTGGTGAGACTGTTGTAGATAATGTCCCTTGAGTGATAACCAAACGTTTTATTGCGGTGCCACTAAATAGGTTTAGCCAATTAACATCAACCACGACTTGCCGTGAATCTAAAGATAGGTCACTGTTTTTAGTCGTTAACTTAACATCTTGGAAGATGAACTCACCGGGGTTAGAAAACTCATGCCCCATAATTCCCACATCAATATCGTAATAGGTAAATTTACTTAAAAATTGACTGGAGTAGGATGCGCCCCAACGGGTTTGTAGCCCGATATAAGTAAAAATAAACAATAGCAGCAGTAACAAAAGTGCATAGGTAGTAAATTTGATTAACCATTTCACAGTTTACTGCTCCTTTGGTTTGTGAACGAATAGACACAGGAAGAAACCGTCTAATATAACGACAATTTAAGGATAGCATACAGAAAAACCGCCAGAGTGTTCAACACTGGCGGCTAGAATGAAAGGTTATTTTTCGAGAGGGAAGACTAAATTCAGAACAATTGCAGTTAAACCACCCGCAGCAATACCTGAAGAAAATAATGTTTTTAACCAGTCAGGCGCGAATTGCAAAATCAAGGGTTGCTGTGACACACCCATACCCACGGCGAGAGAAAGGGCTATAATCATGATGGCGCGGCGATTGAGTGGCTCACGAGACACGATACGCACTCCTGAAGCGGCAATGGTACCAAACATCACAATGGTTGCTCCGCCTAATACGGGCTCAGGGATTTGTTGTACAAAGCCTGCAACCGCAGGGAATAGCCCTAATAACACTAACATTAAAGCAACAATGTAACCGACATAGCGACTTGCCACCCCTGTTAATTGGATAACACCGTTGTTCTGCCCAAAGCAAGAGTTAGGGAAAGTATTAAATACCGCTGAGACCATCGAGTTCAAACCATTGGCAAGTACGCCACCTTTGATTCGTTTCATATATAAAGGGCCACGAACGGGTTGTTCTGACACATCTGAAGTGGCGGTAATGTCACCTATTGTTTCTAAGGAAGTCACCATAAAAATGAGAATTAATGGGATCAACAGGTTCCAGTCGAAAGATAAGCCATAATAGAAAGGCTCAGGGACAGTAATAATTGGCTGATTGGCTTCCATTGGTTGCGCATTTGGTAACATGTCCATCCACCAAGCTGCAATATAACCAACGGCCATGGCAATAACTAAAGATGCGACACGTAAGTAAGGGTTTTTCTGCCGATTAAGTAAAATAATAACCGCTAAAACAACCCCAGCCAAAATCAGGTAATCTGGTGAACCGAAGGTATTATCGCTAATCGCACCATAACCACCACCAATGGAGGTTAAGCCGACTTGAATTAAAGATAAGCCGATGATCATGACAACGACACCAGAAACCAGTGGTGTAATGACACGGCGGGCTAGATGTAAAAAACGTGAAAGAATCACTTCGGTTAATGCGGCGACGAGTAACGTGCCAAACAAAGCTGCCATCATGGATGGGATATCAGCCCCACCTTGCTTGAGTGCAACACCCCCCATGATTAACGGTGCAACAAAGTTAAAACTGGTTCCTTGAATCGAAAGTAGGCCTGAGCCAATAGGGCCCCATGCACGAATTTGAATTAAAGAAGCAATACCGGAGGCAAATAAAGACATACTAATGATGCGTTGAGTATCGTGAGCTGGTAGCCCCAAAGCCTGGCAAATCAGCATCGCTGGGGTAATAACAGCGACAAACATCGCCAGAAGATGTTGCCCGGCAGCAAACAAAGCTTGCGGCAGCGGTGGACGGTCTTCTAATTTGTAAATAAGTTCGCTTTGCGTGTGTATGGTCGCTTCAGTAGTTTGCTTTTCAGACGTCGCAGTATTCATTGCCTTCATTTCTCGCCAACAAAAAACGCATTGTAATGTGTCGAAATTAAAAAGCAATCGTTTGCTTTTAAAAAATATATTCATTAGTTAAATAGTGTCGTCACATTTATATATATTTTAACTTGTATTTATAACAGTTTTTTTTTCTAATCCTACAACCTGCTTTTGGCGTTTTAAGGAAGAAATTAACGTCTAACTAGTTTTTGATAATTTTAACAACAGACGAGGTACGTGAATGTATCATCTCGATGTCTACGGTACACTGGTAGCTGCTACCTTAGTATTATTGCTTGGGCGTAAACTGGTAAAATCAGTCCCTTTTCTTGAAAAATATACCATCCCTGAACCTGTTGCGGGTGGGTTGTTAGTTGCTTTTAGTCTTTTATTGCTTAAACAATTATTTGACTGGAGCCTTTCTTTTGACTTATCACTGCAAGAACCTATGATGCTGGCATTCTTTGCCACTATTGGTCTTAATGCCAACCTTGCTAGCTTGAAAGCTGGTGGTAAGGCATTGTTTATATTTATTTTTGTGGTTGTAGGCTTATTGCTAGTCCAAAACACAGTGGGGATTGCCCTTGCTGAATTATTGGGACTAGACCCTTTAATGGGGCTGTTAGCTGGCTCAATTACCTTATCTGGCGGCCATGGTACTGGTGCGGCATGGGGTAAAATTTTCACTGAAAATTATGGTTTCCAAAGTGCAACAGAAGTTGCAATGGCGTGTGCTACATTTGGGCTCGTTCTTGGTGGTTTAATTGGCGGACCTGTTGCACGTTTTCTAACACGTAATATTCCAACGCCAGGAACGGCAGAAGATGATAAAGATGTGCCAACTGCATTTGAGAAGCCTCAATCAGGGCGCATGATCACGTCAATGGTTTTAATTGAAACTATTGCATTGATTGCTATCTGTTTGCTGATAGGAAGTTATATTGCAGGTGAATTAGCCGATACTCCTTTTGCACTGCCTAAATTTGTATGTGTACTGTTTGTTGGTGTTATTTTAAGCAATAGCCTATCACTGCTTGGTTTTTACCGAGTGTTTGACCGCGCCGTTTCTGTTATGGGTAACGTGAGCCTATCATTATTCTTAGCGATGGCTTTAATGAGCTTGAAGCTCTGGGAATTAGCATCACTGGCCATTCCAATGATCATCATTCTTGCTGTACAAGCTTGTGTAATGGCAGGGTATGCAATTTTTGTTACCTTCCGTGTGATGGGGAAAAACTATGATGCCGCTATTTTAGCTGCGGGGCATTGTGGTTTCGGTCTTGGGGCTACGCCAACAGCGATTGCGAATATGCAAGCGGTAACGGATAGGTTGGGTCCATCTCACCTAGCGTTCCTTGTGGTCCCAATGGTTGGGGCATTCTTCATTGATATTGTTAATGCGATAGTCATTAAATTGTATTTAATGTTGCCACTATTCCCAACTATTGCGGGATAGTTTTTATTTAATAATAAATCAAGTTAAGCAGGTATTGCCGTGAAAATATTCACGGCAATTTTCATTTTAAGGAATGGATAAAAAGAAGATATAAAACTTAAGCGTGGCTGTATTGTTCTCGCTCAGGTAACCAGCGCTCAATAAGTTGTTGTGCATTTTCTGGGTAGTTTTGTTGAATATGGCGTGCGAGGCGTTGCACTTCTGGCAACATATATTGGTCACGTAACAAATCAGCGACCTTAAATTCTGCATTTCCTGTTTGTCTAGTGCCTAATAATTCCCCAGGTCCGCGAATTTCGAGATCTTTTTGTGCGATAACAAAGCCATCATTGCTGTCCCGCAACACTTGTAGCCTTTGTTTAGCGGTGTGGGTTAATGGTGTCTTATATAATAGTACGCAGTGAGATGCGATAGCTCCACGGCCAACTCGCCCTCTCAATTGGTGCAATTGAGCTAAACCAAGGCGCTCAGGGTTATCAATAATCATCAAACTGGCATTAGGCACATCAACACCGACTTCAATGACCGTTGTAGCGACAAGTAGTTGAATTTCATTCCTTTTAAAAGCCGCCATAATACTTTGTTTTTCAGCAGGTTTCATTCGCCCGTGGACTAAGCCTACTTTTAATTCAGGTAGTGCCAGTGCGAGTTCTTCGCTGGTCACTTGAGCCGCTTGTGCTTCTAATAATTCAGAGTCTTCAATAAGTGTACAGACCCAATAGGCTTGGCGACCTTCTTCAATACAGGCTTGGCGAACGCGTTCAATAATATCGTTACGGCGGGTATCCGGTATAGCGACAGTAGTGACAGGCGTTCTGCCCGGAGGAAGCTCATCGATGACAGAGGTATCTAAGTCTGCATACGCTGTCATCGCCAGTGTCCGTGGGATCGGCGTAGCGGTCATGATCAATTGATGAGGGTGGTACCCTTGCTGCTCACCTTTTTCACGCAGAGCGAGCCGCTGATGAACGCCAAAGCGATGTTGTTCATCAATGATAACAAGCCCCAGCGCTTTAAAGCTCACTTGCTCTTGGAAAATAGCGTGTGTTCCAACAACCATCGCAACTTCTCCACTTGCGATGGCATCTTGCTGAGCCTGACGTGCCTTACCCTTCTGTTTGCCCGCTAGCCAACCCACTTTAATGCCTAAAGGCTCTAACCATTGTTTGAATGTATTGGCATGTTGCTCTGCAAGAATTTCGGTGGGAGCCATCAAAGCTACTTGTTTGCCATTCTCGATGGCACAAACGGCCGCTAAGGCCGCAACAAGCGTTTTTCCTGACCCTACATCCCCTTGAATCAAACGCATCATAGGGACATCTTTGGCGAGGTCTGCTTCAATTTCGCTAACAACACGGTTTTGTGCATTTGTTGGCGAGAAAGGTAATTGTGCGAGTAACTGTGATTTTAATTGACCACTTGTTGCTAAAGGCTCGGCATATAGGCGTTCGTTGCCTGCACGGATGGCTAGCATACTGAGGTGATGTGCTAAAAGCTCTTCGAGTATAAGCCGTTTCTGGGCAGGATGGTGCCCTTTCTCCAGTTCAATCAAAGCGACATTCGGTGGTGGATTGTGTAATAAGCGAATGGCATCTGGTAGGCTTATCATTCCACGGCTAAGCTCTTCTGGAAGCAATTCTTTTATTTTTCCGCTATCAAGTAACCTTAGCGCTTGTTCCATTACCTTGCGTAAAGTGGCCTGACGAACACCTTCCGTGGTTGGGTAAACAGGTGTTAAGTTCTCTTGTAAGCTGATGTTGCTGGTGTCTTGGGAGACTTTATATTCGGGGTGAATGATTTCTGGCCCTGTATTTCCTCTGCGAACTTCCCCATAGGCGGTGACCTGTTTTCCTTCTGCTAAGTTATTCTTCATTGCAGCTGAAAAATTAAAAAAACGTAAGGTGAGGTTACCTGTGCCATCGGAAATCAAGCAGGTCATCATTCTTTTGCGGCCGAATACCACTTTAGTTTGCAGTATTTCACCGGTAATTGTTGCGGTCGTACCGGGGAGGAGATCTTTTATTTGATATAGACGGGTGTGGTCTTCATAGCGTAAAGGGAAATGAAGAAGAAGGTCTTGAACGGTGTTCAAACCGATTTTACGCATTTTTTCTGACTGGCTTGCTCCAATTCCGCGCAATGAAGTCAGTGAAATGGTATCAAGTAGCCCATTATTCATGTTATTTCCTTTTATTTAACCAAACTGCCGTCTTTTCATTTTTTCGGTTAATTGCATTTGTGCCCACCACGAGTCATCAGCTTCAATTTGCCCTTGGTTATTGATAAATGGGCGAGGAAGTCCCTTACGTTTAGCAACTTCAGCCAGTACAGGGTAACCTCCTTCAAATAACCAAGTTTGTTGTTCATCTGGTGAGAGTAAGCAATGGTCACGTTCGTACATACCCGCCTGCTGCCGTTGCCGTTGGGCTTCATATAAAATCAGTGCAGAAGCAACGGAAACGTTCAAAGATTGCACCATGCCAGCCATTGGAATGATAATGTGTTTATCAGCCAATGCGAGGGCTTGTTGTGAAATCCCTGTTTTTTCTTGCCCCATCATAATACAAGTTGGCAAAGTATAATCAATTTCACGAAAATCAACGGCATGTTCTGACAAGTTAGTCGCCAAAACCTGCATATTTTGTGATTTTATGTGGGCAATTGCTTCTTCGGTGGATGTGTGTGAAATAATTTTAACCCAGCTATTACTCCCCGCAGCAGAAGAAACGGACAGTTTGACTTGTTGGTCCGGCCAAATAGCATGAATTTGATGGATCCCTACGGCATCCGCACTGCGTACAATCGCAGAAACATTGTGCGGTTTATGAATTTCTTCGAGGCAGAGAGTTAGGTCAGGCTGCCGCATCGCCATCATTTGGCAAATGCGGCGATAGCGGCGTTCATTCATAGTTATTAATTACGTATGGTCGTTAATTACGGTTTCGGCTAACACGTAGAACGTCAGGCATAATACGGATTTTCCGCATCACATTTGCCAATTGAACACGGTTTTTAGTTGTAAGGCGAATAAAAGCGCAATATACACGGCCATCTTTTTCTTCTGTATTCATACTTTGAATACTTGAGTTGGCGTCATTAATGGCGGCAGTTAAATTTGCTAAAGCACCTTGGTGATTAATCATATCCACTTTAATTTCAGCGATAAAGTCGGTATCAGTGTCGTTGTCCCATTCAACAGCCATAAATTTATCAGGTTCTTTTTGATAACCACGAATGTTGCGGCAGGATTCATGATGAATAACGAGACCTTTACCAGGACTAATATGTGCAACAATTGGGTCACCAGGAATAGGACGACAACATTTTGCAAAGGTGATTAAAACACCATCAGCACCTTTGATAGAGAGTTTATTCCGGCTTTCAACTAACACTTGTTCTTCAGGTGTATTTTGTGGATTGTTCTGTAGGTTACGTGCGACAACCACACTCATTGCATTACCCAACCCAATTTCAGCAAGCAAATCATCGATAGAGTGCAGCTTCATGCGTGCCAATTCCGCATCAATATTGGCTTGAGGGATATCAGTGAGTTTATTTCCTGCCCCTAGCGCATGGTTGAGTAAACGGCGACCTAAATTAATAGAATCTTCACGTTTTAAATTTTTCAATAACTGGCGAATTTTGGCCCGCGCTTTTGAGCTGACAACAAAATTGAGCCATGCTGCATTTGGCCGTGCGCCTGGCGCGGTAATAATTTCGACAGTTTGGCCACTCGTAAGGGATTGCGAAAGTGGGTAAGGCTGGCGATCAACGCGCGCGCCCACGCAAGCATGACCAATATCCGTGTGTACTGCGTAGGCAAAGTCAACAGGTGTTGCACCGGTAGGTAATTCAACAATACGGCCTTCTGGGGTGAAAACGTAGATTTCATCCGGAAATAGATCCGATTTAACGCTTTCAATAAATTCAAACGAGCTACCTGCACTTTGTTGTAACTCAAGTAGACTTTGCATCCAACGTTGAGCTCTAACTTGTGCCGTTGTACCTTGTTCACCTTGCTCTTTATAGGCCCAATGCGCAGCAACCCCCATCTCAGCCATTTGGTCCATGTCTTCTGTGCGAATTTGCACTTCGACAGGAACACCATGTGGCCCAATCAATGAGGTATGTAGCGATTGATAGCCGTTGGCTTTAGGGATAGCAATATAGTCTTTAATACGCCCCGGACGCGGTTTGTATAAACTATGCATTTGGCCTAAAACGCGGTAGCAAGTATCCACATCTTTTACAATTACCCTAAAAGCATAGATATCCATAATGGAATGGAAACGTTGCTCTTTTTGGTGCATTTTGCGATAGATGGAATAAAGGTGTTTTTCTCTGCCACTTACGCGACAAGGAACTCCTGCCTCGGTTAGCCTACCGTCAATTTCCGAGAGAATTTTTTGGATCATCTCTTTTCGGTTACCGCGAGCAGCCTTGACGACTTCCTTAATAACACGATAACGGTTGGGATATAACGCTTCAAAACCCAGCTCTTCAAGCTCTGTTTTGATGTGGTGTATACCTAGCCTGTGGGCTAACGGGCTATATATTTCAAGGGTTTCACGTGCAATGCGCCGACGTTTATCGGGCCTAAGTGACCCTAACGTGCGCATGTTGTGAGTGCGGTCTGCCAGTTTTATCAAAATGACACGGATATCTTTTACCATCGCCATGATCATTTTGCGGAAGTTTTCTGCTTGAGCTTCTTTTTTGTCGCGAAAGTTGAGCTTGTCTAGTTTGGATACACCTTCGACGAGACCGGCGACGGTGGTACCAAACAATTCTTCTATATCTTGAAATGTCGCTGGAGTATCTTCAATCACATCATGAAGTAGCGCTGCCATTAGTGTTTCATGGTCCAAACGCATCTCAGCAAGAATACAAGCAACAGCAACTGGGTGAGTAATATAAGGCTCACCACTTGAACGGGTCTGTCCTTCATGGGCATCCCGAGCAACAACATAGGCTTTTCTTAGTAATTCAATTTGTTCTTTAGGAAGATACTTTTGAATGACTAAATTAAGGCTTTCAAACAGATACAAGGCAGACCCACCTTAGTGATTAGCGACGACCTTCAGCGATTGCAGAAACTGCTTGCATTTCAGCCGCTTCTTGCTCTTGCTGTTCTTGGCGCTCACGCACATCTAAAATGTGACCGTTGATTAAGCCTTCTTCTACTTCACGTAATGCGATAACAGTGTATTTATCATTTTCTTCAGGAACTAAAGGGTCTTTTCCACCCGTTTGTAACTGACGAGCTCTACGTGCCGCAACCAATACGAGGTCAAAGCGGTTACCAATTTTTTCTACTGCGTCTTGAACAGTTACGCGTGCCATAAATGTGCTACTCCAAAGAAATAAAAAATGACCTGATATGATACTGAAACTATTCTCAGTCTGCTAGTAATTTGCTGATTAAAGCATCATGTCGTTGAACTTGACGCCCTAATTTTAAACGCTCAGTACGGATGATAGATTGTAAATCGCTCAGTGCGGTATTGAAATCATCATTAACAATAAGGTAATCATACTCGTTGAAATGTTCAATTTCACCTACTGCTTGTGACATGCGTTTTTCAATAACTTCATCGCTGTCTTGCCCACGACCACGCAGTCTGCGATAAAGTTCATCTTTTGATGGTGGGAGAATGAAAATACTACGTGCCTCAGGCATTTTGGCTCTTATCTGCTGCGCTCCCTGCCAATCGATATCAAGAAAAACATCAACACCACTATTTAATACATCTTCAATGATAGGTTTGGACGTCCCATAATAATTCCCAAAAACGCATGCGTGCTCTAGGAATTCACCTTTGTCGACCATTTGTAAAAAATCAGTTTCAGATACAAAGAAATAGTGCTCGCCATGGACTTCTCCTGGACGTGCAGTTCGAGTTGTATGAGAAACGGAAACCTGTGTGTCATACAATGGTTGTGTTTTTAATAAAGCCTGAATCAGACTTGATTTCCCTGCTCCACTAGGGGCAGAAACAATATATAACGTGCCTTGTATCATGATGATTTCTTGAATAGTCGAGGATTAAACATAAAAGATGGTGATAAACCCGACATAGTATACACGGACTTGCATCAACATGCAGCGATATCAATAAATCATGAATTTTAATTAAATGAATTTGATTAGTAACTAAATTGTGAACGGGCTCGAGAAATTAACTTATTACTCATGAAAGCATCATTAGTTTTGCGAAGCCTTTTGCAAACAACTTCTTTTGAGGATGAAGACTTTGAGAGGTTGTTTGATGCTTAGCAACTGAGGAGAAAATGCTTTAAAAGAGTAACATCTTAATGGATTGGTAATAACAAGGAATAGTTATGATTTATATTTTGTATGGTTATTGGTTCGCGTCAGTTTATAGACTAAGTGGGTTAATTGTTGGGGTAATGGTGTGTATTAATGTTGCTCAAGCAACGCAGCAAATTGCCGTTAATAAACCGTGTGAAAAACAAAATAGTAAAATAATAAGTCAGGAAAGTCATCGGTTAGGAAAACAATTACAACTGTGGAACCAAGCTTACCGTTTGGCGGGTAGCAGTTCCATTAGTGATGAAGCTTATGACCAGCTATTTAATTTATGGCGTTCTTTACAACGATGCCAGCAACTTCCCGAAGAATTGCCAGAAGTACTATTACCTGAAAAATCACAGCTAACTATGCATCCCATTCCTCATACAGGGTTAAAGAAACTCAATGAATTAGAAGTTTATAGCTGGATAGAAACACGTAAAAATATCTGGCTACAACCTAAAGTTGATGGTGTAGCAGTAACGTTGGTTTATAAAAATGGCAAGCTTATTTCCATGATTAGCCGAGGAAATAGTGTTGAAGGAATCGAGTGGCGGGCAAAAGCAGATTTTATTCCTGCGATACCCAAACAAATCAAATATTCAGGCATGTTAGTTCTTCAAGGCGAATTATTTTGGCGTATGAATGGACATATTCAAGCTAAAAGTGGGGGAGGTGAACGCTCGTAATAAGATTGCGGGGTGGTTAATGCGAAAAAATGAGCCAACCGCCCTTGAAGAAAATATTGGTATTTTTATTTGGGCATGGCCTGCGGGGGATGCTAATCCAAAAACACAGTTAACATTACTTTCTGAGATAGGTTTTCCGCTTGCTGAACAATATAGCCATAAAATTGAAAATAAGATTCAAGCTAAGCAACTAAGGGAATACTATTATCAAGGGCAATTACCATTTGCTACAGATGGCATAGTGCTTAAAAATTTTCCAGCGCCAGCAGCATCAGCCTGGCAATCAAAACAAAATAGTTGGGCGATTGCATGGAAATATCCATTACGCAGTGTGCTATCAGAGGTAACTAAGCTTCAGTTCAATATAGGAAGGACCGGGAGAATTAGTGTTGTAGCTAGCATAACCCCCATCAATATTGACTCGAAAACTATTTCAAAGGTAAATGCTGGATCATTATCATCATGGGAAAAACGAGATTTACTTGTTGGAGATAAAATACTTGTCTCTCTTTCAGGGCTAGGAAGTCCAAAGATTGAAGACGTTATTTGGCGACGAGAGGAACGCGAATATCCAGAGACATCAACCTTAAAACAGTTTCACTCACTAAGTTGTCTTACTTATACTGAAGTTTGCTCACAGCAGTTTGTCGCAAGATTAACGTGGTTAGGTAAACAACTACGTATGCGAGGAATAAGTGAGGCTACATGGCGCCAGTGGGTAGAAAACCATAACCTAACTCGATTAACAACTTGGTTGTCAGAACAATGGCAAAGCGATTTATCGAAAGGTAAAAAACACCAAATGTTAGTAAAGCAACTGAAAATGGCAAAGGATCAACCTGTTTCGCTTTGGTTAAAAGGTCTCGCAATTCCACTAACTAAATTACAAGTAGGGAAAGTGACTGACATAGGTATGTTGTATGACCCATCATGGGTTAACAGTCTAAATTTGACGAAGCTGCAAAAGAAAAAATTAGCTAATTGGCTAGCGGAACCAGAAATTGAATCTATTTTACGTATATTGTCTGACATGAAAGCGATTCAGCCACCAATAGAAAGCCATCAATAGTAAATCATTAATGGCTGAAACTCTTTTATTGATTAGATTAATCTTGGTTTTCGTAATTAAAAATAGGCAAACCGAGACGATAACGAATGGCTATTAGCCTTGCACTCAAGCCAACAACGAGTGTGATAATAACCACGATATCTTTAGGTAAAGGCGTTTGTAATAGGCCAATATAGATCCAAGCGGCAGCGAAAGAAACGCCAGCATAGACTTCTTTTTGGAAAACTAAAGGGATTGTGTTACACAGCATGTCTCTTAACACACCACCAAAAACGCCAGTAATCACTGCTGCAATAGCTGCAATGATTGGGCTGTAGTGCATATCGAGTGCTATTTGGGCGCCAAGTATAGAAAATACAATTAGTCCGATAGCATCTAATATGAGGAATAATCGGCGTAAATGTTTCATCATAGGGGCTATCCAGATTGTCACAATCGCAGCGCCTGCAACAGTCAGGATATACTCAGGATGTTCCACCCAACCTAGGGGGTAATGGCCAAGTAAGATATCACGGACGGAACCACCACCAATTGCCGTCGCGGACGCAATAATAATGACGCCAAAGACATCCATTTTTCGTCTGCCAGCCGCAAGTGCTCCAGTCATGGCTTCTGCGGTGATACCAATAATATAAAGTACACTTAATAACATGGTAGTTTTGTTCGAGATTAAGGTTATTGCTAAAGGGTAATATTACTTATGAAACTTCTCGACTGAGATTTTCTAGTATTGATTAAACTAGATTAGTTAAAGTAATCCGATAGCGATATTAAATGATGTCAAAGGATAACAGATTGAATAATAAATTGCCCTATAAAGAAACACGTTTAACGCATGATGAACGAAGCCACCAACTAACGAATATTAATATCTGGACTCCAGACAGCCAGTGGTTAGCGTATGATATACGGCCGAGCGGTAGTTCTTTTACAGGTTTATCTATAGAAAAAATTCATGTAAAAACATTACAAGTCGTTGAGGTTTATCGTGCAAGTCATGGGGCTCATGTTGGAGTGGTAACGGTAAGTCCTCAACTGCCAACTCAATATGCTTTTATCCATGGCCCTGAGTACCCTGATGAACAGTGGCAATATGACTTTCACCATCGAAGAGGGGTGTATGTTAAAGAAGACCAATTAAATGTAGTTCACCCAATTGATGCAATGTGCATTACCCCTCCGTATTTAGTGGGGGCGTTGCGTGGGGGGACTCATGTCCATGTTTTTAGTCCAGACGGAAAGTGGTTGAGTTTTACCTATAATGACCATGTAATGCATGAATTAGATGTGCAATTAGACCAACGAAATGTGGCAATTGCAGTACCTATTGGGCCCGTTAATGTGAGTCCTAAAATACATTTTCGAGAATATAGTGGCGATTACTTTTGTTGTGTTGTGACGCGAACAACGCAACAGCCTAAGCCTAGCAGCGATGAGATTAGCCGTGCATATGAAGAGGGTTGGGTAGGTCAAAAAGGTTATCAAAAAGAGAATGGAGAGTGGCAAGAAAGAGCGCTGGTGTTTATTGGTGACACTCATTCTACAAATGGAGAAATTATTCCTGAGATCTATATTGTTGATCTACCTTCACAGCTTGAGGATTACATGATTGCGGGGGAATCTCCTATCCAAGGAACAGAATCAAGCATGCCTTCCCCACCAAAAGGTATACAGCAAAGGCGTTTAACTTATACACACGATAAAAAATTTCCTGGTTTAGCGAAGCAGCCACGACATTGGCTAAGAACTTCGCCAGATGGTAAATCAATCGCTTGTTTGATGAATGATGATGACGGTAATGCTCAATTGTGGTTAGTTGATACGCTAACTGGAGTGCAAAGGCAGATAACTCAGGGTTCTTCACCAGTCCAGTCTGTCTTTAGCTGGGATAGTAAAGGTGAGCACATTTGCTTTATTTGTGACAATAGTGTCGTGTATTGTCACGTCGTAAGCGGAGCCATACAAAAATTAACGCAGCGTACTGAACTTGCTCCTGTTGCTGATTCCGTTGTATTTTCACCTAATGATGAATTGATTGCGTTTATGCGAGATATTGATGGATTTAGGCAAATTTATACCGTAGAAACGGGTTTAAACAGCAAATAAAATAATTATGTTACTACAGTCACGAATAAAAAAAGTATTGATAAGCTTTTTTTTATCTGTGACTGTTTTTATTTTTCTCTGATTAGCATTTAAAAAATTTAATTGTTAATTATTCATGTAATGAGTGCAAAAATACTTATAAACAGAATAGAATATTTAAGTTAAGGAGATGGTTATCATAATAAGATAATAATTAAACAGATATTATATAAATGATTGGTCAGATCTTAGATTAAAAAATAATGTATTCATAAATACAGTTAATACACAGTGAAATTTTAATTACAAACGTTTGATTGAGCCTGAATTACTTTTTAGTTTTATCTTTCTTTTCAAGTTCTTCTATGCGTTTTTTGGGTGAGTCTGCTTTATCATCATTACCCGATTTTGCGTAATCTAAAGGAATTAAAAGAGTATCCATAACAACAGAAAAGGGTAAATCAATAGCAAGTAAAGGTTTAACAACCCAGCCGGTCTCATCATCTTTAATCATTTTAATACTGTTTTTCGAACCAGGGTAATAACCTTCTGATGGGCCTGCATGAGTCATAATACTGGAGCAACCACTCAAAATAAGAGGTGCGATAAGAAAATATAATCGTATTGAAATTAAACTCGGCATAGACATTGTTAACCTGTATTTAGTTTGTCGTCCCCAATATTTACTTATAATAACTAAAAACAAGAAATTCACAATAATGGTGTCGTATTATTATTTTATTTAACCGTATGTATTTTTTTAGTTAATAGTTTACTTGTAGCTATTAACTAAAAATGTTTGTCTTAGGTAGCTATTTCGATGAATGATAAATAACGTTAAGAAATAAAGACATACTATTTTATATTTGTTATCAGGTTGAAAATTCTAAAAAAATAGATCATTTATTCCTTCTGAACTGTGCTCTATGGCACATATTACCCTTATGCTATTTGGCATAATCGATTCAGTAGTATGTTTTATCACCTATTTGGGTGTGTTTAACGGGTAACTTGTCGTCAAAAGGATGCGGTCTATGAGTGAATTAGCTCTTACTGTAAGTTTGTTGGCGTTAGCTGCTGCTTTAGGGCTATGGATTGGAAATTGGAAGATCCGGAGCGTTGGGCTAGGGATTGGTGGTGTTCTATTTGGGGGGATCATTGTTGGACACTTCGCCCAAAGTTATGGCTTGCAACTTAATAAAGACATGCTGCATTTTATTCAAGAATTTGGCTTGATACTGTTTGTATACACAATAGGTATTCAGGTTGGGCCTGGTTTTTTCTCTTCTCTACGCGTTTCTGGGCTGAAACTAAACGGCTTTGCGTTGATGGTCGTTGTCTTAGGCGCGGTGGTAACAGCAATCATATATAAAGTCGCGAATATTCCATTACCGATTATCTTAGGTATTTTCTCAGGGGCGGTAACGAATACGCCATCTTTAGGTGCTGGTCAGCAAATTTTAACTGACTTAGGATCTGACCCTAATCTTGTTGGCCAGATGGGGATGGGTTATGCCATGGCTTACCCTATGGGGATTTGTGGCATCTTATTGGTGATGTGGTTAGTACGCATTATCTTTAGAATTTCAGTAGAGAAAGAAGCTTCTGCATTTAATAGTTCTACTTTTCAACAGCGCGACTCTCTGCAGACTATGAACATTGCCATTCGTAACGCCAATCTTGATGGCTTAATGATGCAAGACATCCCACTGCTTGGTAGTGAAGCTATTGTTTGCTCAAGATTAAAACGTGGGGACATGCTGGTTGTTCCTCAGCCTACCACAGAAATTCATTTAGGTGACTTATTGCACGTTGTTGGTTTAAAAGATGATTTAAATAGAGTTCGTTTAATATTAGGTGAGGAAGTTGACGTATCCTTGTCGACATCAAGCTCTATTTTGCATTCCGTTCGTGTGGTGGTGACGAATGATGCTGTACTAAGTAAAAGGCTGAAAGACTTAAACTTAAAACAAAAATATGATGTTGTTGTGACACGATTAAACCGTACTGGTATTGATTTAGTTGCTAATAACAATTCGGTTTTACAATTTGGTGATATTTTAAATATTGTTGGACGTCCTGAGTCAATCGAAGCCGTCACCGCTTTGTTAGGTAATGCGAAACAGAAACTACAGCAAGTTCAAATGTTACCTGTATTCCTCGGGATAGGGCTTGGAGTTGTGCTGGGGTCAATACCCGTTTTTGTTCCTGGTTTTCCTGCCGCACTGAAACTAGGATTAGCGGGAGGGCCACTGGTTGTTGCTCTAATTCTCGGTCGTATAGGGACTATAGGGCGTTTATATTGGTTTATGCCTCCGAGTGCAAACTTAGCGCTGAGAGAACTGGGAATCGTCATGTTCCTCGCTGTTGTTGGGCTCAATTCTGGTGGTGGCTTCATTGATACTTTAATTAAAGGTGATGGGCTAACGTGGATTGGTTATGGGCTATTGATTACGTTTGTACCACTATTTATTACAGGTGTTGTAGCTCGAATTTTTGGCAAAATGAACTATTTGAGCCTTTGTGGGGTGCTAGCGGGCTCTATGACAGACCCTCCTGCACTGGCTTTTGCAAATAATATTCATGCGGCCAGCGGTGCTCCGGCATTGTCTTATGCAACGGTTTATCCATTAGCGATGTTTTTAAGAATTATTTCTCCACAATTGCTGGCTATTTTATTTTGGGCGGTTTAGCTAGATGTGATTGTTAAACCGATGAATAGCAGAAATTCTATTGAAATTTCTAAAATTATAGCTTTTTCAATATGATATTTGGATTTTGATGTTTGATGTATAAGGCAGTAATGAAAGGTATCACGATATATAGGGGCAAAAAGTGCTTTTGTTTAAGCAATAACCAAATAGAAAAGATGTTCTAATAGTTTTGAATGATATTCGTATTGAAAAATTAATTTGATTTCAATTACGGAGTTCTCGCTAATTTTTAGCCCCTTCTATATGAAAGGGCTTTTTTTTTACCTAAATATTGCAATAACAGGGCTAAAAGTACCTTGTCGTTTCACAACTAGCAGGTCACTTCTTGATAAGCTTTTTCAAGCTCTTCAGCTAATATCTTGATCCCTTGTTCAATTTTTTCTGGCTCAGGGACATAGTTCATACGCATACATTGATGCGCATGTGGCCAATCCTGTTCAATACCAGGGAAGAAGTAATGGCCGGGAACCATCAATACACCACGTTTTTTTAAGCGTTGGTATAATTCTAAGCAATTAATTGGTAGGTCTTTAAACCATAACCAGAGGAAAATGGCACCTTCTGGCTTATGAATTAAACACTTATCTTCTGGGATATAGCGGCGAATAATTTCGATGGCTTCTTCTACACGCTGCTTATAAAAAGGACCAATTACATTTTTAGATAACGAGATAAGGTCATCTTTTTTAAGCATTTCTAAGGCAAGCGCAGGGCCTATGCCACCAGGAGCAAGGCTGATGATGCCATTCATATTACTAACAGCTTCAATGATTTCTTCGTTAGCGATGATAATGCCGCATCGAGTTCCTGGTAAACCAAGTTTAGATAAACTCATACAAAGAATGACATTTTCGTTCCAAAATGGCGTAGCTTCGCTGAAAATAATGCCAGGGAAAGGAACACCATAAGCATTATCTATTAGTAGTGGAATATTATGTTGTTTAGCTAGTTGGTCTAAATGCTCAACTTCTTCATCAGTAATGACATTACCAGTCGGATTTGTTGGGCGAGACACACAAATCACCCCAATATCATCAGTAACCTCTAATGTGTTGAAGTCGACTCGGTATTTAAATTGACCATTAGGTAAAAATTCTATTTGTGGCTTATTCGCGACGAATAAGCCATCATCAAGACCTGAGTCTGCATAACCGACATATTCAGGGGCAAGAGGAAATAGCACTTTACGGGTGATACCATCTTCAAAGCGACCGGCTAGCAAGTTAAATAGATAGAAAAAAGCACTCTGGCTGCCGTTAGATAGGGCAATATTTTTCGCGCTAATATTCCAACCTAGTTTTGCTTTTAGCGTTGCTGCAAGCGCTTTCAACATGGCATCTTTACCTTGAGGACCATCATAATTACATAAAGTGTCCGTCAATTGGCCATTAGCACACATCTCAGCTAACAGATCTTGGAAATACTTATCCATTTCAGGGATATGAGCAGGATTTCCTCCCCCTAACATAATGGAGCCAGGGGTTCTTATGCCTTCATTCAAGTCTTTCATTAATAATGAAATACCTGAATTTTTAGCAAATTTATTGCCAAATTTAGAAAATATCATCGCATTTATTCACATATATTTATTAGATTGTTAATGGAATTTAAAACATACTCCGCTGCACCTCAGAGTTCAACCACCAATTTCTATCTTTTATTAAGATAAAATATTAAGATGGATATATTTAACAGTCTAAAATGTTGCAATGTTAATGCTTTGGTGGTTTATTTTTCTTTTTACTCGATGAGTTACACCGATAAAAACTAATTTATTTAAATTGGCAACAATTCACTAAATGGTCATTTATCATGCCAGTTGCTTGCATAAAGGCGTAGCAAGTAATTGAGCCGACAAATTTAAACCCACGTTTTTTGAGCGCTTTGGAGAGAAGCTTAGAAAGTTCTGTTTCCGCAGGAACTTGTGATGAGAGCTCCCAACCGTTGATAATGGGTTGGCCATTAACAAATTGCCAAATAAAAGTGGAGAAGTCTTCACCATTTTCTTTCATGGCTAAATAAGCTTTTGCATTTGCAATAATTGCATTAATTTTTAATCGATTACGGATGATCCGAGTATCTTGCATGAGTCGCTCAATATCGTCTTCATTCATTGATGCAATTTTTTCAGGGTCGAAATGATGAAATAGATCACGATATCCTTGGCGTTTTTTTAAAATGGTGTACCAAGAGAGCCCGGCTTGTTGGCCTTCAAGGCAGATCATTTCAAATAATGTTAAGTTATCATAAGTGGGTTTACCCCATTCATGGTCGTGATAAGCGATATATTCAGGATCTTGATTGACCCAATGGCAACGTGTTAGTGCGGTATCCATTTTTCATCCTTTTTACAATGGTAATTGGTTTGCCTCAAAAAACAAATCATTTATACTGTATAAATAACCAGCTTAAAAGGGGTGAAAGTATTTTTTTTTATTTTTAGAATAAATACAGACATATTCAATGCTGTATATCTTGCGGTCAAAGGGTATACTGGCGTACTTTCATTAAATTTTACGTATCGCGTGCGGATCTAACATGCAAAAGTTTGATACCAAAACCTTTCAAGGTCTTATCCTGACATTACAGGACTACTGGGCGCGTCAAGGCTGTACCATTGTTCAACCATTGGACATGGAAGTCGGCGCTGGAACTTCTCACCCAATGACGTGTTTGCGCGCATTAGGCCCTGAGCCTATTGCAGCGGCTTATGTTCAACCATCTCGTCGACCAACTGATGGCCGCTATGGTGAAAACCCAAACCGTCTACAACACTATTACCAGTTTCAGGTGATCATCAAACCATCACCAGACAATATCCAAGAGTTATACCTTGGTTCTTTAAAAGAATTAGGTGTTGACCCAACAGTTCACGACATTCGTTTTGTTGAAGATAACTGGGAAAACCCAACATTAGGTGCCTGGGGATTAGGCTGGGAAGTGTGGCTTAATGGGATGGAAGTTACTCAGTTCACTTACTTCCAGCAGGTCGGTGGTCTTGAGTGTAAACCAGTAACAGGTGAAATTACATACGGTTTAGAGCGCTTAGCGATGTATATCCAAGGCGTGGACAGCGTGTATGACCTTGTTTGGTGTGATGGCCCATTGGGTAAAACTACCTATGGTGATATCTATCATCAAAACGAAGTTGAGCAATCAACCTATAACTTTGAATACGCAAATGTTGATTTTCTTTTCAAATGCTTTGAAGAGTACGAAAAAGAAGCTCAACACTTGCTGGCTTTGGAAACGCCACTTCCACTACCTGCATACGAACGTATCTTGAAAGCGGCTCATACTTTCAACTTACTCGATGCACGTAAAGCCATTTCTGTTACTGAACGCCAGCGCTATATCTTACGTATTCGTACCCTAACCAAAGGGGTTGCAGAAGCGTATTATGCTTCTCGTGAAGCGCTTGGATTCCCTATGTGTCATAAGAACTAAGAGGCTGTCATGACTCAACAGACTTTCCTTGTGGAAATCGGCACCGAAGAGTTACCGCCGAAGGCTCTTCGTTCATTAGCTGAATCATTTGCTGCAAATTTTACGGCTGAACTTGATGGGGCAGATATTGCTCATGGTGCAGTAACGTGGTTTGCTGCTCCTCGCCGGTTAGCACTTAAAGTCGCTGATTTAGCGGCTTCACAGCCAGACCGTGAAATTGAAAAACGCGGCCCTGCTATCTCTCAAGCATTCGGTCCAGATGACCAACCAACTAAAGCCGCTGAAGGCTGGGCTCGCGGGTGTGGTATTACCGTTGATCAAGCTGAGCGTTTGACCACGGATAAAGGCGAGTGGCTACTCTATCGTGCCCAAATGAAAGGGCAGGCAGTCAGTGAATTACTGGCTGATATGGTTAGCTGTGCATTGGCCAAATTACCTATACCTAAATTAATGCGTTGGGCAGATAAGGACACACAATTTGTTCGCCCTGTGCACACGGTAACATTGTTACTGGGTAGTGATGTTATTGATGGCGAAATTTTAGGGATTAAGAGCGGGCGCACAATTCGTGGTCACCGTTTCATGGGTGAATCTGAATTTACTATTGATAATGCGGAACAATATCCAGCCATTTTACGTGAACGCGGTAAAGTCATGGCAGATTACGCAGAACGTAAAGCGGTTATTAAAGCCGATGCGGAAAAAGCGGCTCAGGCTCTTGGTGGCCAAGCTGACTTAACAGATAGTTTGCTTGAAGAAGTGACTTCATTGGTTGAATGGCCGGTCGTTTTAACAGCTAAATTTGAAGAGAAATTCTTAGATGTTCCTTCAGAAGCGCTAGTTTATACCATGAAAGGGGACCAAAAATATTTCCCAGTTTATGATAAGACGGGCAAGTTAATGCCTAATTTTATCTTTGTGGCAAATATTGAGTCTTCTGACCCTCAGCAAATTATTTCAGGTAACGAAAAAGTTGTACGTCCGCGTTTAGCCGATGCCGAATTTTTCTTTAAAACTGACCGTAAACAACGTTTGGAAGATAACTTACCACGCTTAGAAACTGTATTGTTCCAAAAACAATTAGGTACACTGCGTGATAAAACTGACCGTTTAGAAGCATTAGCTGGCTGGATTGCAAACAAAATTGGTGCAGATGTAAACCATGCGACACGAGCTGGTTTATTAGCAAAATGTGACTTAATGACTAATATGGTGTTTGAATTCACAGACACTCAAGGCGTTATGGGAATGCATTATGCACGCCATGATGGTGAGTCAGAAGACGTTGCATTAGCTTTAAAAGAGCAGTACCAACCGCGTTTTTCTGGAGATGCACTTCCATCGACTGATGTTTCAGCCGCATTAGCATTGGCTGAAAAAATGGATACGCTTGCTGGTATTTTTGGTATTGGCCAACATCCTAAAGGCGATAAAGACCCATTCGCTTTGCGCCGTGCTGCATTAGGTGTCTTACGCATCATCGTAGAAAAAGGCTACCAGCTTGATCTTGTTGAAATGACAGAAGAAGCAGCTCGTTTATACGGTGATAAATTAACCAATAAAAATGTGGTTAATGACGTTGTCGAGTTCATGCTTGGTCGTTTCCGTTCTTGGTATCAAGAATTAGGCTATAGTATTGATACCATCCAAGCGGTATTAGCTCGTCATCCAACACAACCTGCTGACTTTGATGCACGAGTGAAAGCTGTTACTCACTTCCGTTCATTAGAAGAGGCGCAGGCACTTGCAGCGGCAAATAAACGTGTTTCCAATATTCTGAGCAAATCAGAAGAAAAATTGGCTGATAACGTTTTAGCTTCTGTTCTAAAAACACCTGAAGAAGTCAAACTTGCGACCCATGTTGTGGTATTGCAAGATAAACTTGCGCCAATGTTTGCAGAAAGGAATTATCAAGAGGCTTTAGTTGAATTAGCTTCTTTACGCGATATCGTAGATGAATTCTTTGCAAATGTTATGGTAATGGATGAAGACCAAGCGGTTCGTATTAATCGTTTGACGCTATTAAGCCAATTACGTGAGTTGTTCTTAAAAGTAGCGGATATTTCTTTGCTTCAATAGCCTTAAAAATAGGTTATTAGCTTGTAGTTAACGTTATTTTTATAAACGCTAACCTGTTTGATAAATAAGCACTAAAATATTCTAGTGCTTATTTTTTACTTAAAATAAGGTAATTTGCATATAAGCCTTACTGTTTTGGTGGTTTTATCAGCAAACGAACAGAATTGGCGAAAAATGGGTTGACGATCTCCGTTCTTGGCAGTATTATTCACACCGTTTTCGGCGAGTAGCGCAGCTTGGTAGCGCAACTGGTTTGGGACCAGTGGGTCGGAGGTTCGAATCCTCTCTCGCCGACCAAATTTTAGAACCCACCTCATTGAGGTGGGTTTTTTCGTTTATATACCTTCCTATTTTTCACCCCAACTATTTCAGACTAACTTGGCTTGCACTCAATAACCTATCTCTGTTGATATATAAGCTGATTCACTCATGTTGTTTTAGGTAAAAACGCTTTTTCATTACAAGGACTCGTTAATGAAAGTTAATAACGTTTTATCGATACATCTTTGTTTCTTCTTATTAAGTCTTTATACCGTTATTGGCTTTAAAGCTTATAGCGCGCCTATAGCGCCTCCAAATGGTATTGTTGAGATGCCATCTACTTGTATTATGATAAACCAAGTACATTTCATTGGGCTTGAGCAGATTAAGGAAATAGCTGTTAGCCAAGTCAATAAATGGCGGCAAAAGATAGAGGGCCAATGTATTGATGAACAAGGCTTACTCAACTATGCAGATGATATTACGGCGAAGTTAATTCATGCAGGCTATCTGACCTCTTACTTGTATTACCCTGAGCAAACTTTTCTGTTTGGTATTTTGCAAGCAAAAATAATAGCAGGAACGGTTTCTTCTGTGGTTTATCAAAATGAGCAGTCAGAAGATAAATTACTACCACACATATTTCCTTTCCAGTTAGGTGATACGCTTAATTTACGGCAAATTGAACAAGGCTTGTACAATTTGCAAAATACATCTTTACTTCCTTTCCATATCAAACTAATTCCTGATGATACCTATGGGAATGCTACTCAAATTGTCGTGGTAGGCCAGCACCGACGCGAATTCCAAGGTGCGCTTTCTTTTGAATCACACTCAATTTCTCGGCAAGTCGGTAGCACTGTTGGCCATACTTTTATGGTCGCCAATCCTTTTTTACGAAGTGATTTTTTATATTCAGAAATCAGCCGTCAATTTAGCAACACAGAAGAAACTGAAATTAAATCAGCAATATTGTTTTACTCTCTCCCTTATCAATATTGGTTGTTTTCAATATTTAGTGGGTATCAGGAAAATAAAACAGTTATTACCAGTAATGATGCCGCTTTACCACTACAGCAACATAATGGCTTCTTATTACTACAAGCCGAATATTTATTAAAGCGAACAGAAAAAACGGTAACTTCATTAAGTCTAGGGTCTGAAAGCCAAAAAAGTGACACGTTTTTGGCTGACCTACACTTACGAACACAACAACGCTTGGCTCATTACATCATTGGTGGGTTAACTCATCAGGTCAATTTTTTACGGGGAAGTGCTTTAGTTACATTAACGTATAAACAAGGAACTAACTGGTTTGGTACCAATGTACAGCAAATTACGGGTTTAAATAAGCCACAGGTTTTACAGATTTCGGCTTCAGCAATGAAGGAAGCCTCCCCTTTTCAATATCAAAGCCAATTTGATATGCAATTAAGTCGTGACAAGCTAGATGTTTTATTAGACCAAGGATCACTTACTGGATTTGGAGGTGTTAGTGGTTTTATCGGTGGAGCTGAGCACCTTGAAATGGGGGATAATAGCTTAAAGCTACAAAACGAGGTGGTCTGGCAGAGCCCATGGCCGCAAATGGCTTTATATACCTCGTTAGGTTTAGGAACAACATCAAATGATAGAGCCACATTTTGGAAAGAAAACCTATTGCTGGGAGGGAGAGTCGGAGCTAAAGGCCAAATTGGGAGTTTGTCATATCATTTATTTGTAGAAGCGCCAGTTTGGCAAACTGACCGACTACTGGTAAATTCAATGAGTTCGAGCCTTCAAATGAAATTTCATTATTAATTAAATCATAGGGTTAAAGCTGGTGATTGTATCTATTTAAAATGACCTAGGTAATATTAGGCAATTGTAGTTTTTATCATCAGTATTAAAGCATATTCTGTACTTTGGAAAATAAGAATACAAACTACAGCCAGTATTATTTTATTCTTTAAGTTATCAATTGGTTAAAATTATGTTTAGTGAAAGCAGTTGAATGTTTTTTATTTGCATAAAAAACAAACTAAATAATTACATACTAAAATAATTTCCACATCGATTCTCTCTAGTGTTTTATTTCGTATCATGCCAACAAAAGCACTATATTCGTTCAGTAATTCAGCACTTAATCACAAATATAAAAATAAATAACCTCGATATAAAACCCTATTCACTACTAATTATATGGTTATAACACCTGCATCTTGCACTTCATTATGAAATTTTAAGCTAAATTGCAATGCTAATTGTTTCTAATATGTTACATGAATTGTGGGCGGAGCGTAAATGTGGCTATTGACGAAGTGAGTGACAGTTGATTAATTGCACAATGAATAACAAAAAATACAGATACTACATCTGTCGCTTTTATGACGGATCTAGACATCAAGCAAAACAACATGAACACCATAGGAGCATACAGATGCGCTCTATTAAAAAGACAGGTCTACTGACTGTAGGACTTACATTGGCAGCATTAGCAGTATCAGCAACAGTACAGGCAAAAACGTTAGTTTACTGTTCTGAAGGTTCTCCAGAAGGCTTTAACCCACAGTTGTTCACATCAGGAACAACCTATGATGCAAGCTCTATCCCGCTGTATAACCGTTTAGTTGAATTCAAATTAGGAACAACGGAAATTGAACCGGGTTTAGCGGAAAGCTGGGAAGTGAGTGATGATGGTAAAGAGTACACTTTCCATCTACGTAAGGGTGTCAAATGGCACTCTAACAAAGAATTTAAACCGACCCGTGATCTTAACGCAGATGATGTGATTTATACATTTATGCGCCAAAAAGATGCAAATCACCCATATCATAAAGTTTCAGGCGGTAGCTACGAATACTTTATGGGAATGGATATGGATAAAATTATCGATAAAGTTGAAAAAGTCGATGATAACACAGTAAAAATCACATTAACTCGCCCAGAATCACCATTCTTAGCTGATATGGCAATGGACTTTGCATCGATTCTTTCTGCTGAATATGCAGACCAGATGTTGAAAGCGGGTACGCCAGAGAAAGTGGACTTAAACCCAATTGGAACGGGCCCATTTGTTCTGCAACAATACCAAAAAGACTCTCGTATTCTTTATAAAGCCAATGACCAATATTGGGGTACAAAACCTAAACTTGACCGTTTAGTCTTCTCTATCACACCAGATGCTTCCGTTCGTTATGCAAAACTGCAAAAAAATGAATGCCAAGTCATGCCATATCCAAATCCGGCTGATTTAGAGCGCATGAAGCAAGATAAAGACATTACATTAATGGAGCAACCAGGCCTAAACGTCGGCTATCTCTCTTATAATGTTGAGAAAAAACCATTAGATAATCAAAAGGTTCGCCAAGCACTGTCTATGGCGGTGAACAAAGATGCAATTATCGAAGCGGTTTATCAAGGTGCAGGCCAAAAAGCGAAAAACCTTATCCCACCGACAATGTGGGGCTATAACGATGCGGTAAACGATTACGAATATAATCCTGAAAAAGCCAAAGCCTTATTAGCAGAAGCGGGTTTCCCGAATGGTTTTGAAATTGACCTGTGGGCTATGCCTGTTCAACGACCATATAACCCAAATGCACGCCGTATGGCGGAAATGATCCAAGCAGACTGGGCAAAAGTTGGCGTTAAATCAAAAGTTGTTAGCTACGAATGGGGAGAGTACCTCAAACGTGCGAAAGATGGTGAGCCACAAACAGTAATGATGGGTTGGACGGGTGACAATGGGGACCCTGATAACTTCTTTGCAACCTTGTTTAGCTGTGCAGCAAAAGAGCAAGGTTCTAATTACTCAAAATGGTGTAATGAAAGCTTTGAGAACTTGATCCAACCAGCGCGCCAAACAGCAGATCACGACAAGCGAGTCGAACTGTACAAACAAGCGCAAGTTGTGATGAATGAGCAGGCGCCAGCCCTGATTATCGCGCACTCTACAGTGTTTGAACCCGTACGTAAAGAAGTCAAAGGCTATGTGGTTGACCCATTAGGCAAGCACCACTTCGAAAACGTCGATATTGAGAAGTAATCGTATCTAATCTGTCTATCCCCTTCGTTGCTGGTTTAGAGCGGAGGGCGTTTTCTTCTCTAGAAGAAGCAGAGAAGTTAAGTTGTTTGTGAGCACCCGGAAAAGCAATTTTCTGAGTAGCCAAACGGACTAAGAGCCGTCAACGGCATTATTAAAGAGATTCAGGATATGTTGCAATTTATCCTCCGACGATTGGGGCTTGTGATCCCCACGTTTATCGGTATTACATTATTGACTTTTGCCTTTGTCCACATGATCCCAGGCGACCCGGTGATGATCATGGCCGGTGAAAGGGGACTATCCCCTGAAAGGCATGCTTATTTAATGGCAGAGTTAGGGCTTGATCAGCCACTTTGGAAACAATATCTTCATTATATCAATGGGATATTTCATGGTGATTTAGGGATTTCCTTAAAAAGTCGCATCGGTGTATGGGAAGAGTTTTTGCCCCGTTTTTTAGCGACAGTGGAATTGGCAACTTGTGCCATGATTTTTGCAATTTCTGTAGGGATCCCAGTTGGGGTTTTAGCCGCAGTAAAACGTGGTTCAATCTTTGACCATACTGCGATTGGCCTTTCTTTAACAGGCTACTCAATGCCTATCTTCTGGTGGGGGATCATGCTCATCATGTTAGTGTCGGTGCAATTAGACCTCACCCCTGTTGCAGGACGAGTGAGTGACACTGTTTTTCTTGATGATTCCCAGCCTCTGACCGGTTTTATGCTAATTGATACCCTAATTTGGGGTGAAGATGGCGATTTTATTGATGCGGTAGAGCACTTGATATTGCCTTCCATTGTCTTGGGTACGATCCCATTAGCCGTTATTGTGCGTATGACTCGCTCGTCAATGTTGGAAGTATTGGGAGAGGATTATATTCGTACTGCACGTGCTAAAGGTCTTGGCCGCGCTCGCGTAATTTTAATTCACGCACTACGCAATGCATTATTACCCGTTGTTACGGTAATTGGCTTGCAGGTTGGGGTGATGTTAGCAGGGGCTATCTTGACAGAAACTATTTTCTCATGGCCTGGGTTAGGGCGCTGGTTAATCGAAGGGCTACAGCGTCGTGATTACCCTGTGGTACAAGGGGGAGTTCTGCTGGTTGCTACACTGATTATCTTCGTAAACTTAGTGGTCGACGTGCTGTATGGCATTGTAAACCCACGTATTCGTCATAAGAAATAAGGAGCGCTAAATGTCTCAATCTACTGAGCCAACCGTTGTCAGCGCCCCACAGCCGATGACACCATTACAAGAATTTTGGCATTATTTTAAACGTAATAAAGGGGCAGTTGTCGGGATGTTCTACATTATCCTGATGGTACTGATTGCGATTTTTGCAGGTATATTAGCTCCACATGCTCCAGATGAACAATTTCGTGATTTCTTACTTGCTCCGCCAGTTTGGGAAGATGGGGGAAGTTGGCATTTTATTTTAGGCACTGATGATGTTGGGCGTGATTTACTCTCTCGTTTAATGTATGGCGCCCGACTGTCACTGCTAGTTGGTTGTTTAGTGGTTGTGCTGTCGTTAATCATGGGGGTCACTATTGGTGTGATCGCTGGCTATTTTGGTGGTGTCGTTGACGCATTAATTATGCGAGTTGTCGATATCATGTTGGCATTGCCAAGTTTGTTATTAGCTTTGGTACTGGTCGCCATTTTTGGACCTTCGATTGTTAATGCCTCGATTGCTTTGACGTTTGTTGCATTACCTCACTATATTCGATTAACACGAGCGGCTGTTTTAGTGGAAGTCAACCGTGACTATGTGACGGCTTCTCGTGTTGCGGGTGCAGGGGCTGTACGCCAAATGTTCGTGAATATTTTACCTAACTGTTTGGCACCATTGATTGTACAAGCCTCTTTAGGTTTTTCGAATGCCATTTTAGATATGGCTGCTTTGGGTTTCCTCGGAATGGGCGCGCAGCCACCAACTCCTGAGTGGGGAACGATGCTGTCTGATGTGCTGCAATTTGCACAAAGCGCATGGTGGGTTGTGACTTTCCCTGGACTGGCAATTTTATTGACGGTGCTTGCGTTTAACCTAATGGGTGATGGGTTACGTGATGCATTTGATCCAAAACTCAAGCAGTGATGAGGTAACCAAATGGCATTGTTAAATGTAGAACAACTTTCGGTTCATTTCGGAGACGAAAAGGCACCGTTTCGCGCCGTTGACCGCATCAGCTATAGCGTTGATAAAGGCCAAGTCGTTGGTATTGTAGGGGAATCTGGTTCAGGTAAATCAGTGAGTTCACTGGCTATTATGGGGTTAATTGATTACCCGGGAAAAGTGATGGCGAATTCATTGCAATTTGATGGACGAGATTTATTGTCAATCCCTGAAAAAGAGCGCCGGCAAATCGTTGGAGCCGATGTGGCGATGATTTTCCAAGACCCGATGACTAGTTTAAACCCATGTTTTACGGTGGGTTATCAGATTATGGAAGCATTGAAAGTCCACCAAGGCGGCAGCAAAAGTACGCGTAAGCAACGGGCAATTGACCTGTTAGACATGGTGGGTATCCCTGACCCACAATCACGTTTAGATGTGTATCCTCACCAATTGTCAGGAGGAATGAGCCAGCGTGTGATGATTGCTATGGCAATAGCATGCCGGCCTAAATTATTGATTGCGGATGAGCCGACAACGGCATTAGATGTCACTATTCAAGCCCAAATTATTGAATTATTGTTGGAATTGCAGCAGCAAGAAAATATGGCATTAGTGCTTATCACGCATGACCTCGCTTTAGTGGCAGAAGCTGCGCATCATATTATTGTGATGTATGCGGGGCAGGTGGTGGAGTCCGCCAAAGCAAGTGATATTTTTAAACATCCTCGCCATCCTTATACACAAGCGCTATTACGTGCCTTGCCGGAATTTGCGACGAATAAATCCCGTTTAGCCTCACTTCCTGGTGTGGTCCCCGGAAAATACGATAGGCCTGTAGGGTGTTTATTGAACCCACGTTGTCCGTATGCAACGGAGAAATGCCGTCAAGAAGAGCCAATGTTACAAACCGTTGGTGATCGCCAAGTCAAATGCCATATGCCGCTGGATGATATGGGGAGGCCAACATTATGAGTGATAAACAACACACTCCATTGCTCAAAGCGGTGGATTTGAAAAAATATTATTCCGTCAAAAGAGGGGTTTTTGCTGCTGAAAAAACCTTAAAAGCATTGGATGGAGTCTCTTTTGAGCTAGAACGAGGTAAAACACTGGCCGTGGTTGGGGAGTCGGGGTGTGGTAAATCGACATTAGGTCGTTTATTAACCATGATTGAGCAACCTTCTGAGGGCGAGTTGTATTACCAAGACCAAAACTTGTTAGTAAAAGATAAGTCTGCAGAGAAACTGCGTCGCCAAAAAATCCAAATTGTGTTTCAAAACCCTTATGGCTCTTTGAATCCACGTAAAAAGGTGGGGCAAATTTTGGAAGAGCCGTTATTGATTAATACTTCACTGTCGAAAGAGCAGCGCAAGGAAAAAGTATTATCGATGATGGCTAAAGTGGGTTTAAAAACAGAGCACTATAGCCGATATCCTCACATGTTTTCTGGTGGTCAACGCCAGCGTATCGCGATAGCACGTGGTTTAATGCTTGACCCTGACATTGTGGTTGCAGATGAACCCGTTTCCGCACTGGATGTTTCTGTTCGTGCTCAAGTATTAAATCTGATGATGGATTTACAGCAAGATTTAGGTTTGTCTTATGTCTTTATTTCACATGATTTATCGGTGGTAGAGCATATTGCTGATGAAGTCATGGTGATGTATTTAGGCCGCTGTGTGGAGAAAGGAACAAAAGAGCAGATTTTTAATAACCCTCTTCACCCTTATACTCAAGCGTTATTATCAGCGACACCAAGGTTGAACCCAGACGCTCGGCGCGAACGTATTAAGTTAACGGGAGAGTTACCAAGTCCTTTAAACCCACCACCGGGGTGCGCATTTGCAGCGCGTTGCCGTAGAGCATTTGGTCAGTGTACTCAATTTCAACCAACATTGAAGGAATATAACCAACAGTTAGTTGCGTGTTTTGCGGTTGATGAAGATGAAAAACAAACGGTTGTCGTGAGTTAAGGAGTGAAACGGTGGAAAGGCTAACTTTCTGCCGTCTTTTATTCTAGTGCCACTTTAAGCCGCTTTAACATGCTGTTTGTCCTAAATACCCAATCTTTCTTTTTAAGCTACTCTTTTACGGATAAAATCAAGTATACTGACTGATGTTTCCGTTTTCTTTAAAAAGCTGCTTGATTAGAAAGGTTGTGGCCAAATGAATACCCGAGTCCAACGCTCACTAACATTAAAAAGTATGGTCGTATTCTTTATGATTACGCTACTATCACTTGCGCTTTTTTTAGCTATTCAATTCAGTTACTTAGTTGAACAACGTAAGCAAGATTATTTAGACCAGCTCAGTAACGCTGTAGTGCAAATTCAAAAACCATTAACAGATTCCCTCCTAAGCTCCGACCTTAATGAAGTTAAACGGCTGCTGATAAGCTTAAAGACATCAGGCATTATGGGAAACGCGATTATTACTGTTGATGGCACAACGGTAATGAACCTAAGCTTTGCAACGCCGAAGCCGATACCCAATTGGGTTACCCATTTTGTGGGGATCCCTGTCGAAATGACCGTACCATTGTATGCGTATGGAAATGTTGTGTTGCAAGCGAAGCCTCAAGGGTATTTAACATTACAAGTGGATCCTAACCGTGTTTATCGGTTTGCGCTAAATACCCTTGCTTTGATGACAACAACTTATTTATTGTTGGTACTCATTATTGCTATTGGAATGACGTGGTGTGTCAGTCGTATGATAATAAGGCCGCTACGTAAAATTGCAATTGAATTACAGACAAATTCTGAAGTTAATCAAATTGTTGTGTCTGAATATCATCGTGACGATGAGCTCGGTTTACTTGCAAAAGGGTATAACCGTCAAAGAAAACAGCAAAAATCAGATTAAGTCATGAACATGAACTCAGCTTTATGGTCTAATATCGTTATAGTGGTAACAATGAAAAATGGAATAAAGCCAAACTATATCGTTTAACCCGATAAGTTCACGTTTTTCGTTAATTTATCTGTTGCTATTTGCGGTTAAATATAAAGATATAAAACACATAGGGGTTTACATGCAGGGCTTGAAAGTTCGGTATATCATTGGTGTTGTATTATTCTCAGTCGCGCATTTAGCGGGAGCTGAGCCTTTACAACCTGATCCAGCATGGCAGCAAGGGAAGCTAGAAAATGGCTTTAGCTGGCAATTATTACAAACACCGCAACGTCCTAATGATCGTATCCAGCTTAGATTAGCAATTAAAACAGGCTCATTAACAGAAAAAGCGAGCGAAAAAGGGTACAGTTACCTCATTCCTAAAATGGCGTTGCTTCATCAAACTGAAGCATTTCCAACAGCAACATTACAAGATTTCTGGCGTCAGGCCACAGACCCTGACATGCCAATTCCACCCGCTGTTGTTTCTTATGACTACACCATTTATAGCTTAAGTTTACCGAATAATCGCCCGGACTTAATTAAGCAAGCACTTAGCTGGTTAGCAACTTCTGTTGCAGGAGCTGAGTATACAGAAACGACACTACATAATGGTTTGACAGCACAAAATGTCCCAGTTGCAACACTTCCTTTAAATGCCAATGATCCCGTTTGGCGAGCGCGTTTAAAGGGGTCAACGATGATGGGGTATGACCCAGGCCAAAAACCGAATGATGTTGTAGCTCTTGATAGTGTGAATTCTTTTTATCAAAAATGGTACACACCGGACGTCATGACATTGTATGTAGCGGGCCATGTTGATTCTCGAATGTTATCTGATTCAATTTCACAAACTTTCTCATCATTAGAAGGTAGGCGCTCTGAACCTGTTTCTGTTGCAGTACTATCGGCGGTAAAACCACAATCTATTGATATTTTACAGGAACAGCCTGCACAGGATACGCTTTCATTAATTTGGGATATTGATTGGCTCCCCATTAAAGACTCAAATGTTTTACTGCGTTATTGGTCGAGCGATTTAGCACGTGAAGCGGTTTATCGTTCTTTGCAAAAAGCGTTCAATCAAAAATTTAATCAAGGAGAAGTTGTTCCGGGGTTAGATTGTCGTGTGCAATATCAGAAAGCCAGTTGTACGTTAACGGTGACAGCAGCACCTGAAAAAATGGCAGCGGTAACGGATATTGTTGCGAGTGAGCTTGCATCGATTAACCAAAATGGTATTGCTGCTGAGCTATTTGACGATATGCTTAAAGAAAAACAAGTGCAGTTATCGCAACTATTTGCAGCCTATGCGCGTACGAGTACTGATGTTTTGATTAGCCAACGTTTGATTTCTCAACAAAATGGGGTGGTTGACATTGCTCCTGAACAATACCAGCGGTTAAGGCAATCTTTCTTGGCGTCACAAAGCCTTGAACAGGTGAATATGGAAGCCCGTCGGTTATTATCTCAAGAGGCAGCGTTTGTATTAGCGCAGCCAAAAGATAAACAAATGATGGATGCAGAACAAATTCGCCAGAAATTTACCAAGGTGTTATGGCCCCAAATTGCTGCGCCAGTACCAACAGAAGCCGCTCCCGCTGCACCAGCAGAAGAAAACCACACCTCACAATAAGCATGAAAAGATAGATATATGAAAAGATAGTCATTGAATGATTCAGTGGCTACCTTTTCATTAATGTTATTGGCTTAATAGCGATTCAATAACGCGAATTAGAGTCTCTCGCGACTCTCTGTCATCAACAAATCCTGCCGCACTGATTTTTGCTTCTGGTGCGTAATAGGCTGCAGACCCCCAAAAGCCTAAATGGGAATACAGGGTGATACCATTGACCACATTAACCATAATGCCTAATCGGTAAAGTTCTGCACCTTCGTGAGAGCCCATACTAAGCATCGTCTTTAGCGTGTTCGGTGATGAAAAAATATCCCCCTCAAACAAGGCTTCTAGGAAGGTAGCCATTTGTTTCGATGACATAACTAAACCCCCACCGCCATAGGTATCCATGGAAGCATGAATATGTGTTCCATCCAATTTACCTAAATATTGACGAGCCCGTGGTGCTGCGATTTGCGGCGGTTGTTCTAATGACTCCCAATAGGCGCTCTCGAGACCAATAGAATCGAAATGCAAAAGTTCCCTAACAGCTAGGCCAAGAGATTGCCCCGTAATCCGTTCAATAATATTACCGAGCAAAATATAACCCGTATCTGAATAGATAAAGGATTTTGCAGGCGAAAACGTGGGAAATTGTTTACGCATGTACATTTCGATTTGTTCTGTTCGGCTCCAAACATAGTTAGGTTGTTTGAGAACGGCTTTTAGATAGTCTCCATCTGCATGGTCTAGCAGGCCACTACTGTGCTCCAGTAAATGGCGGATAGTGATAGCATGAGTATTACATTGGGTACTGAGTAGCGTATTATATTTAGGGTCAATATATTCAGATATTGCATCATCAATACTGAGTTTTTCCATTTCAGCAAGACGTAAAATTGCAGCTGCGGTAAATGTCTTTGTATTACTGGCAATTCGTAGTGGTGTATCAACAGTAAGAGGCCTACCTTCAATATCCATTCCTCTAGCACAGAAGGCACCCACGCTATTTTTGCTTTGATTATGATAGTAAAGGACGATGCCACAAGTTAAATTTTCGAGTTGTTGAATAGAGGTGGTCATAATAATCTCATTATTGAATGATTAAGATGAGGATATATGGCATCTTAATCATATCTATACGATCCCTGTACGCTTTAAATGCGCTTAAAGTGACAATATGGCGATGACACAATGGCCAGTGTTTTTTCTTTTTATATAAATTTGGTGCTATGTTTATCCTCAATATAAGAACATAAAATGTACCCAGACATTGAAGTAAAGGAAATAACATGAATAGCTTGAATATATTTCTACAACGGTTAGGTTTGCGTTATCCCATCATACAAGCCCCAATGGCGGGAGTTTCTACTCCGGCGCTAGCCGCTGCGGTTTCAGAAGCTGGAGGGCTTGGCTCACTAGGCCTAGGTGCAAATTCAGTAGAACAAGCTCGCCAATTGATTACTCAAACACAAGCACTGACAAGTAAAGCATTCAATGTCAATTTATTCTGCCATTTACCTGCGAAACGTCATCCTGATAATGAACTGGCATGGAGCCAGTATTTAGCGCCTTATTTCGCTCAATTTAATGAGACTCCTCCTACCTATCTCAATGAAATTTATCACACTTTTTTAGATAACTCAGAAATGTTATCTATGTTACTTGAAACAAAACCTGCAGTAGTGAGTTTTCATTTTAATATTCCATCCATCGAGGTGGTACAGCAATTGAAACAACATGGTATTTATACCATGGCGACGGCAACGAATTTACAAGAAGCACAACAAATTGAATTGGCTGGAATTGATGCTGTTGTTGCACAAGGTATTGAAGCGGGAGGGCATCGAGGCATGTTTGATTTGCAAGTTTTAGATGAAGAACTCACCACTTATGAATTAGTGACGTTAATCTCTCAACATATTGATTTACCTGTGATTGCTGCGGGTGGCATAATGGATGGGCAAGATATCAATAGGGCTTTAGAGTGCGGTGCTGCTGCCGCTCAATTAGGCACAGCATTTTTACTTTGCCCTGAATCTGCCGCGAATGCAGGTTATCGAGCTAAGATCAAATTGCAAACAGCGGATCACACTCAACTAACTTCTGCTATTTCAGGGCGCCCAGCGAGAGGGATTATTAATCAATTTATTCGAGCAGGTAACGGCTATGAGACAAGTCAATTACCTGATTATCCATTGGTTTATGATATTGGTAAGCAGCTCAATGCAGCAGCAATGAAGTTAGGTAGTGATGAGTTTGCGGCATATTGGGCGGGGCAGAATGTGGCGAAAGCTCGTGAGATGTCTGCGTCTTTATTGGTTAGAACGTTGGCAGAAGAAATGAAACGCTAGTTTTAAACAGTGGTAGGGCGGTTTGTCTTACCGCCCCAGTAAGTTGTTATTTAATTATTTCGTTATCCAATGAACCTTTTGGCTCATCAGTCGCTATCCAAGCTGCACAAAATAAGGTTAAACGCGCAAAGAAGTAAAAGAATGCCATTAGGCCAAGCACTGAACCAAACGCGGCTCCAGAAGGTGACGAGGCAAGGTTAGGTAAAATCCATGTCATGATGGATTTAATGATTTCAAACCCAATAGCTGCAAGCAATGTTCCTTTAAATAGTGACCTGCGGCGATGCTGCATACGCGGTAGGATCCAAAAAATCCATAAAAATAGTAGGAAATTAGCTGTAATTGATATTGTTAAACCAATCAGTGTCCAAGCAGGTTTAAGCCATTCTATACCATCTAACCCAAGCGTACTGACAATCGTCGCTTGTGCAGAGCCAGCAACAGAGGTAAGTGTAATTGTCACAATTAAGGCAATAAGTAGGCCAATTAAGGCAAAGAAGTCGCGAATGTAGCGGAAAATAATATTTTCATGTTCATCTTCATTACGTTCCCATACAGAACGTGATTGTGCCAAAATAGCTAAACGTAAGTTATTAACCCAATTAACCCCTGAGTACACGGCTAAAGCCAACCCTGTCAGCCCAACTGTCGTACGTTGGCGGATTGCGGTGTCTATTGTTCTTTCTAATGTATTTGCGAGCGTAGGGTCAGTAATATTTGCAGAAATTCCACGAACTAATTTTTCAAGCAATTCAGGATTACTGGCTAATACAAAACCGGCAGCGGCGAATGAAAACATTAAAACGGGAATTAAAGAGAGAAAGGAGAAATAGGTAATTGCAGCCCCAAACTGGTTCCCCATTCGGTCATTAAAACGTTGCACGGTACGAATGATGTGAGCAATAAAAGGAATTGCACAAATAAAGTTCACAACTCGCATTGAGAAGGTCACTGCTTTTTTACTGCCATCAATACTTTTATTCAGTGTCGCTTTCAGTTTATTAGTATCTTTCTGTTCTTCTTCCTGCGTATTCGACATTTAATCCCCTTTTCCCGCAACTAAAAGTTGTCTGACTTTTCGACCTATTTAATGCCTATAAATGAATTATATGCATAGTACTATAGCTTAAATTGGACAGTAACTTCATCCCAATGACTGTTTTAAGAGACAAATAGTCATTGGAACGTTTGTTTAAAGTCAAAGCAACTGGTTAATTAATCAGAGGAAAAGGGGCGTTAGAAATTAAAGCGCATCTTTATAAACTTGCAGTTCAGCTTGGGCTTCTTTTAATTCTGCTTGAGCTTCTGCGAGTTTTCTTTCACGTTTTTTAATTTTACTACTGTCATCGCCTTTTAATTTTTCTTCCTGCAGCTCAGCTTCGCGTTCCTGCACTTTTTCTGTTTTCTCAGCTACATCTTTTTGACTATCACGATATAAAGATTCTGGAGTGCAATAACGATTCACATTATCTAATGCTTCTTCTAAGCCTTTAACTCGATGCTGATTACCATGTTGTTTTGCGTAATCAATTTGTTCTTGAATGCGTTGTTTCTTTATTTCGCAGCCATTTTGTGTTTTTGCTGCCATTACTGATGCGCTAGCAAAAAAGGAAATACAAATACTAGTTGTAAGGAGTAGTTTATTCATTATTTACCTCTGTTTATTTTAAAATTTGTGTTTAGGATAGCGTTTTATTTCTTTTCAGTCATGTGAATTTTAACACAGCTATGGTTATGACATTTGTAGTCAATTTTAGCTATAATGACGCGGATGAATAAATCCGGTCTATTTTTTGTTCAAAAGGGCTATCTTTAAAGAACCTATTTAATAATAGTCATCTTAGTGGCTAGTATTGAATTTCCTCAGGAAACAAACGTTACATGTTAAGTTATCGTCACAGCTTTCACGCAGGCAACCATGCTGATGTGTTAAAACACACAGTACAGAGCTTGATCATTGAATCTCTGAAAGAGAAAGAAAAACCGTTTCTGTATTTAGATACACATTCAGGTGCTGGCCGTTATCAATTAACGGGGGAACATGCAGAAAAAACAGGTGAATATCTTGAAGGGATTGCGCGTATTTGGGAGCAACCTGATTTGCCTGAGGAATTATTGCCGTATATGAATATTGTGCGCCAATTGAATGATAATGGGCGTTTACGCTATTACCCGGGTTCACCATTATTAGCGAAATATTTATTACGTGAACACGATAAGCTGGTATTAACTGAACTACATTCGAGCGATTATCCATTATTACGTACAGAATTTTCACGGGATAACCGCGCGCAAGTTTTCAAGGAAGACGGCTATCAACAGCTAAAATCGAAATTACCTCCACAGAGTCGACGTGGCTTTGCGCTGATGGACCCTCCTTATGAGATGAAGACGGATTATGAAGCGGTCGTGAAAGGGGTGGTGGAAGGCTATAAACGCTTTGCAACAGGAACATATGCAATTTGGTATCCTGTTGTATTACGTCAACAAATTAAGCGTATGGTCAATCAATTAGAAGCAACAGGCATTCGTAAAATATTACAAATTGAATTGGCGGTACGTCCTGATAGCGACCAGCGTGGGATGACGGCATCCGGTATGATAGTGATCAACCCACCTTGGAAACTTGAGCAGCAAATGAAGAATGTGCTGCCATGGTTACATAAAACACTCGTCCCAGAAGGCACTGGGCATACGTTAGTTGAGTGGATTGTGCCAGAGTAAACTGTATTTTTGATAGGTAATACCGATTAAATTAACAGGTGTTATCTATCGTAAAGCGCTATTTATGCCATGACAATCAATAGCATGATGCGAGAAAATGCATTCATAAATCATTCAATCAATGGGAATAACCAAATTATGAGCAAACATTACGACTATATCGCAATTGGTGGCGGAAGCGGTGGTATTGCGTCGATGAACCGTGCAGCAATGTATGGGCAAAAATGTGCCTTAATTGAGGCGAAAGCATTAGGTGGGACTTGTGTTAACGTGGGCTGCGTACCGAAAAAGGTGATGTGGCATGCGGCACAAATCTCGGAAGCTATTCGCAATTATGGTCCTGATTATGGTTTTGATGCGACAATTAATCGTTTTGATTGGAAAACACTTATTGATAGTCGTACTGCTTATATTGACCGAATTCACCAGTCTTATGACCGTGTCTTAGGGAATAATAAAGTTGATGTCATCAATGGTTTTGCACGTTTTATTGATGCCCATACTGTTGAGGTAAATGGTGAAACCTACACGGCAGACCATATTTTGATTGCAACTGGCGGGCGTCCAGTGATCCCTGCTATCCCAGGTGCAGAATATGGCATGACTTCTGATGGCTTCTTTGAACTTGAAGCATTGCCAAAACGTGTTGCGGTTGTGGGTGCCGGTTATATTGCCGTTGAACTTGCTGGTGTATTAAATGGTTTAGGCGCAGAGGCGCATTTATTTGTGCGTAAACATGCCCCGTTACGTTCATTTGACCCACTGATTGTCGAAACATTAGTGGAAGTCATGAATACGGAAGGCCCTAAACTGCATACGGAATCAATTCCGAAAGAAGTCGTGAAAAATGCAGATGGTTCACTGACATTAAAATTGGAAAATGGCCAAGAGCAAACCGTCGATGCATTAATTTGGGCTATTGGTCGTGAACCAATGACAGATAACCTGAATATTGAAGCCACAGGCGTCGCACTGAATGAAAAAGGTTATATCAAGGTTGATAAATACCAAAATACCAATGTACCGGGTGTCTATGCGGTTGGTGATAATACTGGCGCCGTTGAGTTAACCCCTGTTGCGGTTGCTGCGGGTCGTCGTTTATCTGAACGTTTATTTAATAATAAACCGGATGAGCACTTAGATTACAGTAATATCCCAACGGTGGTGTTCTCTCACCCACCAATTGGTACAGTTGGTTTAACTGAGCCAGAAGCGATTGAAAAATATGGTGCTGATAAAGTTAAATGCTATAAGTCATCTTTCACAGCCATGTATACCGCCGTCACTTCGCATCGTCAGCCTTGCCGTATGAAATTGGTCTGTGTGGGTGAAGAAGAAAAAATCGTGGGTATTCACGGTATTGGTTTTGGTATGGATGAAATCTTACAAGGCTTTGCGGTTGCATTAAAAATGGGTGCAACCAAAAAAGACTTTGATAATACGGTGGCCATTCACCCAACAGCGGCAGAAGAATTTGTGACCATGCGTTAAGTATTGGTTATTTAAATTAAAAGCTAAGTTCATTTGAGCTTAGCTTTTTTTTGGCATTATTTTGCCAACAGTTCTGCAATCGCAGGAATAGTCGCTAAGCTATCAAGGTATTTTTGCATCGCAGGGGTGGTTTCCATGATTTGGTATTTGACTAAAAACATCACAAATGCACCGACATACACATCGACAGCAGTAAATTGCTCACCACAAATAAACGGTTTAGCATTGTTTAAACCCATTTCTAAACAGGCCATTGTGCGTTCGACAGAACCAAAGCCAGAAGATTTTTGCTGTTCTTCATCTAATTGAATCCCTAAGTTATTGATAGTGAAGGCAGATTCAATTGGGCCTGCAGTAAATAGGAACCAACGGTAGTAATCTGCACGTTTAGGGTCATTCAAAGCTGGTGCTAAACCTTTTTCAATAAATTTATCCGCTAAATACAAGCAAATTGCAGCGGTTTCAGTGACGACGGCATCACCATCAACAAGTGCGGGAACTTTCGCCATCGGATTAATTGCAAGATATTCCGCCGTATGCATATCTGCACCATAACCTAATTCAATACGCTTGTAAGGAACATCTAAAATTTTTAATAGTAGGTCGACCGTGTTGCCACGTGACATTGAATTAGTAAAAAGAACCAGTTCGCTCATGGTGATTTCCTTATATGAAGTTGAGTGCTTACTATAAGGGAGTGGAGTGTCAGAAATTGTCAGGAGAGACGCACAAGACTTCTTTTTGCCAGCGCTCTAGTAGGTAATTTTTGGGGTAAGGTAGTTTATCTGAAAGTGCATGATAAGACTGAATGCGGTCTAAACGAAAATGGCGGTAACTTTCACGTAATTCACACCAAGCGGCTAATACTTGGGAGTCTTTCATATAACCAATGGCAATTGGCCAAATAATTCGTTCACTAGGTTGATTTTGCCCATCAAGGTAAGTCATTTTGGCTTTGCATTCTTCTCGTAAACTTAAACGTAAGTCTTTAACAATGACGTCATTAATTTCATAGAAATGTGTGGTGGGGGCAAATAAGGTATTTTGATTTAGGATTTTCTGTGAATGACCTGCAACTACAGCATTAATTTTGCTTATCGCCCGTATTGCTGAGTTTTTTAGTTCAGTGTCTGCGTTACTTTTTACCCAACGTAAACCTAATATTAAGGCTTCAAGTTCATTTTCATCGAAAGCTAAAGGCGGTAGTAATAGTCCCGCTTTTAATTGGTAACCAATACCGGCTTCCCCGATAATTTCAGCACCTTGATCACGCAGGGATTCAATATCTCGATAGATAGAACGCACGCTAACTTGAAGTTGTGATGAAAGTGCTTCAGCCGTAATAGGATAGCGATTTTCTTTGAGTATCTGCAATAGGGTCAGTAAACGTTGAGTACGGGTCATGAGTGTTTTTTAGGTTATTGTGAATGAATCTCTAAATTGCGTCTATTTTATCTAAACGATAGACGCAATATCAGAGAGTTACTTGCTTTTTTGCCACCAAGACACAATGTAATCTGCGATTTGCTCTGGGTTATTGATATCTAATTGCGGCACGTTGGTATCAATGATTTCATCACTGGCAACAGCCACCACATAGTTATCTATCAAACCGTTGAGAGGTTTGCCCACTTCAGAGCGAAACAAGGCGATTTTATCGATCGGTTCGTGCTTAAAGCCCTCAACTAAAATCAGATCTAATGTTGTGTGATCGAAACGACTGGCTAAATAGTGTAGATCCATTTCATTAGCTTCGGGGGTTTCGGTCATCAGCGCCCAGCGCTTTGCACTGGCAACAAGCGTTTGGTTTGCGCCAGCTTTACGTAATTCAAAACTGTCTTTGCCCGGTTTATCCACTTCCATGTCATGGTGAGTGTGCTTAATTAAACCAACACGAACGTTACGCAGCTTAAGCAGAGGGATAACTTTTTTTAATAAAGTCGTTTTTCCTGTGCCGCTATAAGCGGTAATTCCAAGTAGGGGTAGAGTATTTTGCTTCATAATTCTTTTTGTTGTAACTCCCAGTTACGGCTATCTTCCAGTGTATTAAGATTCGCAAATGAACCCGATTCGGGTGAGAAAATAACACCTTTTGCATTAATTTCATGCATAAAGAGCATTAATTTACGGTCACCTCTTGCAAGGTAATCATCAAGTTGAGCTTTTAGTGAGCGATGCAATAAAGCAAACGTAGGGTGCTCTCGTTCTGTATCACAAGCGTAGCAGGCTAAATGTTTTTCTTTCTCATTGAACATTTTTTCCGCTAAATTGAGAGGGAAAGCAGGAACATCGCAAGGCACAAACAGTAACCAATCTGTTTTGGCATGGTGTAAAGCCGCTTGCATTCCTGCTAATGGGCCAGAAAAATGGTTATTTAAATCAGAGATAACCGTCAATTGGCTTTCGCTGTAACGTGCCTGATTACGGTTTGCATTGATGAGTACTTCGCCAACTTGGGGTTGTAAGCGTGCTAAAATATGTTGATAGAGCGGCTTTCCCGATAAAAGTACCAATCCCTTATCTTGACCACCCATTCGAGAGCCTCGGCCACCAGCAAGTATCACACCCGTTATTAACTGACGAAATGACATGTTCAATATCCTTGAATATCTTCAAGAAAATGTTTCAACATTCCTAGAAAACACTTTCGAGTATAGTAATTACTAAAATTTATTCTATTTTGCTATAAAATCAATGAATATTCGTGCGTATTGCAGTTAAACTTTACGTAGATTGACAACAGTTCGCTTTTTCTCTTGTATGATTATTGGTAACTTGTATCGAATATTCGTGATAAAGGAATAAACATGAAATGCCATCGCTTAAATGAAGTTATTGAGCTTCTGCATCCTGTCTGGAAAGATAATTCAGATTTAAACTTGGTAGAATTATTGCAAAAACTGGCTGATGAAGCAGGTTTTAAAGGCAGTTTATCTGAGTTAACAGATGATGTGCTAATTTATCATTTAAAAATGCGTGGTTCGGATAGCAATGAAGCGATCCCGGGTTTAAAAAAAGATTATGAAGATGACTTTAAAACCGCTATTTTGCGTGCCCGTGGCATTATTAAAGACTAAAACGCGATGGACGAAATAGAACATTCGAATTTCCATTTTAGTGGAATCTCCCCTGACTTAATTTTAGACGCCTTAATGGAAGTCGGGGTTTACCCCGAATCAGGTCTGCTTGAATTAAATAGCTACGAAAATCGGGTTTATCAATTCCAAGACGAAAATCGGCAACGCTATGTGGTTAAATTTTATCGTCCTGAGCGTTGGAACCGTTCACAAATTCAAGAAGAGCACGATTTCACTTTAGAGCTTCGAGATGAAGGGCTGTCTGTCGCAGCGCCTCTTGAGTTTGCTGGGCAAACGGTATTGGAGTTTGGTGGGTTTATATTTGCAATTTTTCCGAGTATCGGTGGCAGACAATATGAAACAGATAACTTGTTTCAATTAGAAAGTGTAGGCCATTTGCTAGGACGTATACACCAAATTGGCCAGCGTAAAAATTTTGCATTTCGTCCGACAATGGGTCTTGATGAATATTTGGCACAACCTCGCCAAGTGATAGCTTCAAGCCCTTTGATTGCAGAACGCTATAAAGCTCAATTTATAGAGTCTTTAGATGCATTGATTGCACAAGTAAAATTACAATGGCCTGACTCTATTTCATCTATTCGCCTACAAGGTGATTGCCACCCAGGCAATATTCTGTGGCGCGATGAAGCTTGGCTGGTGGATTTTGATGACGCCCGAAATGGGCCTGCAATTCAAGACCTCTGGATGCTACTTAATGGCTCTCGCCAAGAACAAGTCATTCAATTGGATACGTTATTAGAAACGTATAATGAGTTTTGTGATTTTGATGTAAAACAGCTGAAGCTGATTGAACCTCTTAGAGCAATGCGTATGGTACATTACCTCGGGTGGATTATCCGCCGCTGGCAAGACCCTGCGTTTCCTCGAGCATTTTCATGGCTACAAGCTGATGATTTTTGGCAAAAACAATCGCTCGAATTTAATCAACAGATTGAACGGTTGCAAGACGCCCCTTTGCAGTTAACCCCTCAGTTTTAACTTTTAAGTTTTTGTTTTTGGAGAATGTAGTCTATGAAAAAAATTATGTTGGCTTTGCTTGGTATTGCCATGTCTTTTAGTGCTGCAGCGGCAAACTACACGGAAGGTAAAGAGTATACTGATGTTAAAGCTGTACCAAATTTACCTCAAGTTTTGGAGTTCTTCTCATTTTATTGCCCACACTGCTATCAATTTGAGAGCGTGTATAAAGTGCCTCAAACGGTAGAGAAAAACTTACCAGAAGGCGTGAAAATGGAGCGTTATCACGTTGATTTTCTTGGTCCTTTAGGTGCCGATTTAACTCAAGCTTGGGCCGTTGCGATTGTCTTGAAAGCAGAAGACAAAGTCACACCTATCCTGTTTGAAGGTATCCAAAAAACGCAAACTATCAACAGTAAAGCAGATATCCGTAATGCCTTTATCAAAGCAGGTATTTCTGGTGAAGAGTATGATGCAGCTTTAAACAGCTTCGTTGTGAAATCTATCGTTGCGAAACAGCAAAATGCAGCGCAAGACTTAAAACTGCGCGGTGTTCCTGCATTATTTGTTGATGGTAAATACCAAGTTCGTAATAACGGTATCTCAGTTGATAACGCAGCGGACTACGGCAAAGAGTTCTCTAATGTTGTGAACTTCTTAGTAAATAAAAAATAATCGTAAATAGACGGTGGTATACTCGCCATCGTCTCTTTTTTCTATTAATATCCACAATTCAAAGACTTTCTCTCACCTGTATTAAACCCATTCAATTATGCGCTAACTCTTTGATTTTACTTTTCTGTTTATATTGTTAACAGCCATATTACTTGTTGAATTTACTGAGTAACACAAATTTACACACAAGCTTATCCACAGGATGTTAGTCAGATACTTAGTTAATCGGCGTGATTAATTTTAATTAACTGTAATCAATGGTGTACTTATAATAGTGGATGATTTGGTGTGTTTTTAATTATCTAACTAAGCGGAATATAAAACTTGGGATGTATCTGAGGCCACATTATGGCATCCTATTGGTATTCGTTCCTGACTAAAAAGATGATGACAGATTATGGCTCAGATTGCAGAAAACCCTCTTATTCTGGTTGATGGTTCCTCTTACCTATACCGTGCTTACCATGCATTCCCTCCACTGACCAATAGTGCTGGTGAGCCTACAGGGGCAATGTATGGCGTGCTTAATATGCTACGTAGTTTAATTATGCAGTATAAACCTAGCCATGTAGCGGTTGTCTTTGATGCGAAGGGAAAAACATTTCGTGATGAATTGTTTGAAAGCTATAAGTCACATCGCCCACCTATGCCTGATGATTTACGCGCTCAAATCGCCCCATTACATGAAATGGTGGAAGCGATGGGCTTGCCTTTACTGGTGGTTTCAGGAGTGGAAGCCGATGACGTCATCGGGACATTAGCCTGTGAAGCAAGCCGAAAAGGTATGCCAGTGCTAATTAGTACGGGCGATAAAGATATGGCGCAATTAGTTGAGCCTAACATTACGCTCATCAATACCATGAATAACACTATTCTAGGGCCTGATGAAGTCAAAGAAAAATACGGTGTTCCCCCTGAACTTATCATCGACTTTTTAGCATTAATGGGGGATTCGTCAGATAATATTCCTGGGGTGCCTGGCGTTGGTGAAAAAACAGCACTCGCTTTACTGCAAGGTATTGGTAGCTTAGAAGCAATTTATAATGACCTTGAGGCTATTGCTCCATTAGGTTTTAGAGGTTCTAAAACGTTAGCCCCTAAAATGGCGGAAAACCGTGATGTTGCTTTTTTATCATACCAATTAGCGACGATTAAAACGGATGTTGAGCTGGAAAAAACATGTGAAGAGCTACAAGTTGCTCAGCCAGATGTGGATAAACTGCATAAATTATTCAGCCGTTATGAATTTAAACGTTGGTTAGCCGATGTTGAAAATGGGACTTGGATGGAGGGGAAAGGCTCAAGTGCGAAACCTAGCCCAACACCAGCAGCGTCACCTGTGAAGCCATCAAACCCAACTGTGCCAACATTGTGTGCCGAAAATTACCAAACGATTCTAGAAAAAGCCGATTTAGAGCGCTGGGTTGAAAAATTAAGCAAAGCATCATTATTTGCTTTTGATACTGAAACCGATAGTTTAGATACCCAAGAAGCTCGTTTAGTGGGAATGTCATTTGCAATTGAGCCGGGGCATGCCGCTTATTTACCATTAGGTCACGATTACCTTGATGCGCCAGTACAGCTTCCTCTGGAAGAGGTTTTGGAACTTATGAAGCCTATCCTTGAGAGTGAAAACATCCTCAAAATTGGCCAAAACTTGAAGTATGATGCAGAAGTTCTTGAAAATTATGACATCGAATTAAAAGGTATCGGTTATGACACCATGCTGGAATCGTATGTGTTAAACAGTGTTGCGGGGATGGGACGCCATGATATGGACAGCTTGGCCGATCGCCATTTGAACCATAAAACCGTGAGCTTTGAAGAAATCGCAGGTAAAGGTAAAAAGCAGCTGACATTTAACCAAATTGCTTTAGAAGAAGCCGCTAATTATGCGGCGGAAGATGCAGATGTCACGCTATTACTGCATCAAGCGTTATATCCACAATTAGAGGCTGAACCTAAGCTTAATCACATTTTCCAGAATATTGAAATGCCACTTGTGCCTGTGTTAGTCCGAATGGAGCGTAAAGGTGTTCTAATTGATGCTAACGTGCTTGCTGCGCAGTCAAAAGTGATTACCGCTCGTTTAGCTGAACTGGAAAAGGAAGCTTTTGAGCTTGCGGGGGAGGAGTTTAACCTCGCTTCACCAAAACAATTACAAACGATTTTATTCGAAAAATTGCAGTTGCCAGTGATAAAGAAAACGCCAAGTGGGGCAGCATCGACGAATGAGGAAGTGCTTGAAGAATTAGCGCTAAACCATGCATTGCCAAAATTGTTGCTTGAGCACCGTAGTTTAGCCAAATTAAAATCCACGTATACGGATAAACTGCCACTCATGATTAACCCGCGTACTCAGCGTGTTCATACTTCTTACCACCAAGCAGTCACAGCAACGGGGCGTTTATCTTCTCGAGATCCTAACCTACAAAATATTCCAGTTAGAACTGAAGAAGGTCGCCGGATCCGCCAAGCCTTTATCGCGCGTGAAGGCTACAAAGTGATGGCAGCGGACTATTCACAAATTGAATTACGTATTATGGCGCATTTATCTCAAGATAAAGGCCTATTAACTGCGTTTGCGGAAGGGAAAGATATCCATAAAGCGACAGCCGCTGAAGTCTTTGGTGTACCACTGGAACAAGTCACCAGTGACCAACGCCGTAGTGCCAAGGCGATTAACTTCGGGCTTATCTATGGCATGAGTGCATTTGGTTTAGCACGTCAATTAGGGATCCCTCGTGGTGAAGCTCAGCGCTATATGGATCTCTACTTTGAACGCTACCCTGGTGTATTACGTTATATGGAAAACACACGCTTACAAGCTTCTGAACAAGGTTATGTTGAAACACTTGAAGGCCGTCGCTTATATTTAGCGGATATTAAGTCGAGTAATGGGATGCGCCGTAAAGCGGCAGAACGCGAAGCGATCAACGCACCAATGCAAGGAACCGCAGCGGACATCATTAAAAAAGCCATGATTGCCGTTGATAATTGGTTGCAAACTGAAAAGCCGCATGCAGATATGCTAATGCAAGTTCACGATGAATTGGTCTTTGAGGTCAAAGAGTCTGAATTAGAGCGTGTTCAAGCTCAGGTCCAGTCATTAATGGAACAAAGCATGAAACTGGACGTGCCATTAAAAGTGGATGTGGGAATTGGTGATAACTGGGATGAAGCCCACTAATTTTTAATCATATTGAATATATAAAACCTTCAATATGAAGAGACCCCCAAGAGTTGGATAACCAATTACTGGGGGTTTTTTATGTTTGAGCGAAGGTCGAAGGTATAACAGATAATTATTCATTTGAAATTATTAACTAGAAATTCACTATAACTCTGCAATAAATCAATTATTTTTGTGATGAAAGTCAAGAAAATGATTAACATTTTTATGCGACATACATCTCATAAATATGTAATTAAAATCCGTTTTTTAGCTTATTTTATTCGTATTTCTGTGCTGAATCGTAGAAAGCTTTGAAAAAAAATTACAAAAAGGCTTTTTTTCGAGCGAAAAATAAAGTACATTAATAGGCGTAGGGTACAGAGGTAAGATGTTCTATCTTTCAGACCTTTTACTTCACGTAATCGGATTTAGCTGAATATTAGCTGCTCCAGTCAAGTTTTTGACTGGAGCATTTTTTTATCTAAAATTCAGTAAATTAGAAGATGCAAGGGTGTCATGAGCCATTTCTGACTCACAACAAAAGAAATCAAGCTGGTGTGTTATACCAACTATCTAGCTTAATGCGGAGTTTATCGACACCAATTTTTTTCAATGCTGAAAAGTATTCGACTTCAATATCCCCTTCAAGAGGAGCCAATGCCTGGCGAACTTCCATCAGTTGTTTCTTTCTTGCTCCAGAGGCTAGTTTGTCTGCTTTAGTGAGCAAAACTAAAACGGGTACATTCATCGCAACAGACCATTCAATCATTTGCATATCGAGGTCTTTTAATGGATGGCGGATATCCATTAATACAACAAGCCCCTTAATACATTCTCTCTTTTGGAGATATTCCCCGAGTGCTTGTTGCCATTTACGTTTCATTTCTTCAGGAACTTCGGCATAACCATAGCCCGGAAGGTCAACAAGGCGAACGCCTTCCTCAACTTCAAATAGGTTGATTAGCTGAGTTCTTCCTGGTGTTTTACTGGTACGTGCTAAGCTTTTTTGCTGTGTTAATGCGTTTAACGCACTGGATTTCCCCGCATTAGAGCGGCCAGCAAAAGCCACCTCAATTCCGGTATCTTTAGGTAGATGACGGATATCGGGTGCACTGATGACAAATTTTGCCATCTGGTAGTTATGATTTTTAATTGCCATTTGTCGTTCTCCCTGAGTTAGCCTCAAAAGGCTCGGGGATTATAGCTTTGCTTAGCACTTCCCGACAACTTGAAATCTCCCCTCAACGGTTTTTCTCTTTGAATCTGGTATTATTTTTCCTGTGTTATGAGCCGCGCAATTGTAATAATAGAAAAATAGCCATTATTCATGACGCCTTTTGCTGAAAGTGGTCTAGAATTTAACGCATTTGATGCACTTTTGTTTTTGGGCGTAAATATAGGTAAATCTTCAGCATTCTTGTTAGCTTCACTCTAGAATTGCTTGATTGCAGTTGTAATGAGCTATAACGAAAGGGACCTTACATGTTAAAACGAATTTTTGTGCCACTTTTGGCCGTCTGCGCAATGAGCGCATCTTCTCTTGCTTTATCTGCGGGTGAGACTTATGTCAAGTTAGTCACGTCGGCGGGTGATATCGAATTAGAACTGAATAGTAAAAAAGCCCCTGTTACGACAGAAAATTTCGTTCAGTATGTTAATGAAGGTTATTACAACGGAACTACTTTCCACCGTGTTATTCCAGGTTTTATGATCCAAGGCGGTGGCTTTAATAAAGATTTACAGCAAAAGCAAACCCGTGCCCCAATCAAAAATGAAGCAGATAATGGCTTACGTAATTTGCGCGGTACTATCTCTATGGCACGTACTGCAAATAAAGACAGCGCAACGAGCCAATTCTTTATTAATGTTGCTGATAACGCGTTCTTAGACCACGGACAACGTGACTTCGGTTACGCCGTATTTGGTAAAGTGGTGAAAGGGATGGATGTTGCAGATAAAATCTCTAAAGTAAAAACGGAAAATGTAGGCCCATATCAAAATGTTCCTGTAGAGCCAATTACAATCATTTCTGCTGAAGTGATTAAAAAGCCTTAGTGATTAAAAAACAGTAGTAATTAAAAACTATCGTGTCGAATACAGTGGGTAGGTTGCTTTAACGTGCCCACTTTTTTTAAAATCCGCTTTTCCTTCCCCTTTGAGTTTCTCTTCATTCACTATGTTAGTTAAAATGTGTCAGCGCTTACTACGTTTTAATAGCCTTTTATTTCATTGTATTTAAAGTAATTCTTAATCAAAATGTGAGCTTGTTATAGGAATGTAAATATAGTTCCATGATTTTTATATGGAAATTTTTTTTGAGAAAAAATAATCATTGACTTAAATAGGCTATTTTCCTGCTTTGGCTGTGCTATGATAGCCGCCCTTATTATTTTTATGGTGTTTTAATCATCGTTCTGATTGCCAACACAATAAAAATATGCATAAGAAATAATACATAATGATAAAAATCAGTCGGATAGGCTAATATGCTTCTACTTATTGATAATTACGATTCATTTACTTACAACTTATACCAATACTTTTGTGAATTAGGGGCTGAAGTTGTTGTAAAACGTAATGATGAAATTACCATCGAAGAAATTGAACAGCTTTCGCCTACACATCTTGTGATTTCACCTGGGCCATGTACACCGGATGAGGCTGGCATCTCCCTTGAGGCGATAAAATACTTTGCAGGTACGCTTCCCATTTTAGGTATTTGCTTAGGGCATCAAGCCATTGGGCAAGCTTTTGGTGCATCAGTTGTTAAAGCACGAGAAGTTATGCACGGTAAAACCTCTGCGATTCACCATAATCATCAAGGGGTATTCAAAGGCTTGAACCGGCCCTTGACGGTGACACGTTACCACTCTCTGGTAATTGCGGCAGAGACACTCCCTGTTTCTTTTGATGTATCAGCATGGTCACTGAATAATGGTGATGTTGATGAAATCATGGGAATACGGCACAAAACCTTGCCTATAGAAGGCGTTCAGTTCCATCCTGAAAGCATTCTGAGTGAGCAAGGCCATGAATTACTAAATAATTTTCTAAAATATTAATTTATAAATCTGGTTCAGAATAAATTAATTATGCATATTATGCCCTTTGCTATTGCTCTTTTTTGATTTTTTATTCATATTTAATGATTATATTTTCATTATCGCATTAAATAAGAGCAGGTGAGGGGTATGTCAGAACAATACGCAGCAGCAGAACAACACGCAGTTAATCGGCAGACTTTCGATCAAGTTATGTTGCCTATTTTTTCGCCGGCGGAATTTATTCCAGTTAAAGGTGAAGGTAGCCGTGTCTGGGATCAGCAAGGTAAAGAATATATTGATTTTGCTGGTGGGATCGCGGTTCTTGCTTTAGGGCATTGTCACCCTAGTTTGGTGGCTGCTGTGCGTGAACAAAGCGAAAAGCTATGGCATGTCAGTAATATTTTCACCAACGAGCAGGCGCTAAAGTTAGCACAAAAACTTACGAATGCGACATTTGCTGACCGTGCGTTTTTTGTGAATTCAGGCTCAGAAGCTAACGAAGCCGCGTTTAAATTAGCGCGTCGTTACGCTATCACCAAATATAACCCATATAAAACGAAGATTATTGCTTTCAAACAAGCCTTCCATGGGCGCACATTATTTACCGTTTCGGTGGGCGGGCAAGCGAAATATGCAGATGGTTTTGGGCCAAAGCCTGCGGATATTATTCATGTGCCTTTTAATGACCTGGATGCGGTCAAAGCGGTCATTGATGAAAATACCTGTGCTGTGGTGTTAGAGCCCGTACAAGGGGAAGGTGGTGTCACCCCTGCGACATCAGAATTCCTGCAAGGAGTTCGCAAGCTATGTGATGAAAATAATGCATTGTTGATTTTTGATGAAGTACAAAGCGGTATGGGGCGTACAGGTAAATTATTTTCTTATATGCATTACAACGTTGTGCCTGATATTTTAACCACGGCAAAAGCATTGGGTGGCGGTTTCCCTATCAGTGCAATGATTACTACTGAAGAAATTGCGAAAACGATGGAAGTGGGTTCGCATGGTACCACTTATGGCGGTAATCCATTAGCTTGTGCAGTAGGTAATGCGGCGTTTGATATTATTAATACAGAAGATGTATTAAATGGCGTTCAAAAGCGCCGTGAATTGTTTATTGCTCATTTGAATAAGCTTAACGATAAATACCACATTTTTTCTGAGATCAGAGGAATGGGGCTCTTAATTGGTGCTGAGCTTGACGGCAAACTATTGAACCGCTCGAAAGATATCCTGCAAGCCAGCGCAGTAGAAGGGCTGATGATGCTCAATGCAGGCACTAATGTTTTACGTTTTACGCCTTCGCTGATTATTTCGGAAGAAGAAATTAATAGCGGCATGGCGAAATTAGAAACGGCAATAGAGAAGTTACTGAGTTAATGATTAATTGAAAGTTGCAGAGGCATTAATGTCTCTGCAACTAGTTCCTTAAGCAAGCGGTTATTTATTATCCAAGAGGCTTAATTCAGATTGAAGGTGAGATATATGAGCTTCTTCTTTGACTATTTCTGTCATAAGGTTTTTTATATCTTCTAATGTTTTTTGTGGGTCTTGCAAGGTATACTCTAAGCTTTTAGCTTTTGGTATTTTATTTTTAGGGACTATTGTTTGTTCTTCTTTACTTTGCGATAATTTATATCCATTACTAATAAATTGTTTGCGAGCTTTTGATTTTTCGGTGTGGCGTATTTTGATATTAGGCTTTTTTTTTCTAATAATTGATTTTTCTTTCCGATCTAAATTATCTGTTATTTTAGATTTTGTGTGGTTTTCGGAGGTGGTTAAATTAACCACTGTTTCTTTCTTCTTGTTTTCTGAACTATACCCAGAATCGACAGAATTCTCTGAAACATAACCAGATAAATTAGAGTTTATACTTTCATTACTCGAATAAAAATTAATGCTTGAATTCTGATGGTTATCACTAAAAAATTCATTAAATATTGTTTTTGCATTTTCACTGATAATATCAGAGTCTGACTTATTTATTATGCGAGTTGCATCATCAATAATATCTTGTGAATACGCTTGTTTAACAAGTTCGCTACTCTCTGTATTTAGACTTTCATCTTGTGCTTTATACCAGTCAATACCATCATTGTCCCAAGCTAGTTGTTTATTTGTGGTAGATTCATTGAAATGATCTTCTAACGTGCTAATGGCTGATTCCATTTTATTAAAAATATTTCCGCACTCTTTATTTTTGTCAGGTGATGGTTCAGTAGAGTCTAGAGTATTGATATTATTTAATTGATTATTATCTTGAAATACTTCTTTATTCGAATCTTTAATTTTTTCGTGTTTTTTTATTAAATTTTGACTGGTTATAGTAGTTTTATCTATAATCTTAGCCTCGCCATTTTCAAATTTAACGCATAGTTCTTCCTTTTTATTTGTTTTAAAAACATCTCTGAACTTGCGAATACTTTTTTCATGAATGGATTTTATTTTATATTTAAAATTAGATAGCATACCTGCGGAACGGTTTAAATGAAAATCTACAAACGTTGAGGTTTCAACGTTGTTTTTTTTACTTGTTTGCATTGGTAAGTCTTCCTGAGTTTTATGGGTAATTGAATGGTCTTCTACTGGGGTAAAATTTTTTTCTATTTTTCTCGAATTTTTAAATATGAGGGGATAGCGAGAAACTAAGCTCTGATCTTGAGAACTAGGCATATTTTTAAAAAAATCAAGGCTAGTCTTGAAATCGATAGAGCGGATGTCAATATTTTTATTTTTTTGAGTTTCAAAAATAGTTTTATGCTTAGGATAAAATGTCTTATGAGTTGGCTGGGTATTAGGTAGCAAACTTCCTATATTTAATGAAGATACAAAGTTTTCACGTGGTGTCTTTTTTATCTGTTCTGTAGGTTGTTTCACTAATGTGGGGGAATTTACAGATGCTTGATTTGCATATTGTAAGTTTTCAAAAAAGGTTTTATTCTTAATAAAATCTTTTTTGTTATTTTCTAATTGTGGCGAAATAACTTGGTTTTTTGTGCTAGTAATAGTGCGCATATATAAAATCTCGGATGATTAATTATTAATTATTTTATATAAGTATATTTTAATTAATATCAAAAAACGCGAGTGTGCTAGAAAGTCAATAAAGGGGCCATAAGCAAAGAAATGAAAAACAGCGCTATATCATTGATATACCGCTGTTTACAATAATAGCCCAGCCAAAGGTGGCCAGGCTGAAAGGTTAATTAACGTGTGCCGTAAACCACAATTGTTTTACCATGTGCAGAGATCAGGTTTTGGTCTTCTAACATTTTCAAAATACGGCCAACTGTTTCACGGGAACAACCCACGATTTGGCCTATTTCCTGACGGGTAATTTTGATTTGCATACCGTCTGGATGTGTCATCGCATCAGGTTGTTTGGCTAAATTTAATAGAGTTTGAGCAATACGGCCTGTAACGTCTAAGAATGCGAGGTTACCGACTTTCTCAGATGTTGTTTGTAGGCGACTAGCCATTTGCGCAGAAAGGCGCATTAAAATATCAGGGTTAACCTGAATCAATTGACGGAATTTTTTATATGAAATTTCAGCAACTTCGCAGGCGATTTTTGCTCTAACCCACGCAGTACGTTCTTGCCCTTCTTCAAATAACCCAAGCTCACCAATGAAATCCCCCTGATTCAGGTAAGAGAGGATCATTTCTTTGCCTTCTTCATCTTTAATTAAAACAGCCACCGAACCTTTAACGATATAGTAAAGGGTTTCTGCTTTCTCACCCTGATGGATAAGAGTGCTCTTGGATGGATATTTATGAATATGGCAGTGTGACAAAAACCATTCAAGAGTAGGGTCTGTTTGTGGCTTGCCGAGAACCATTAGCGTTATCCTCTGTATGTTATTGCAGCCATTCGGAAAAACGTACTAGAAAGGCTGGCTTTAAAGTCACTAGCTTAGCATATTAATTTGCCTTATATACCTTTAAATAATCAAGGGGCTGATTACTTCAGCGTTTTTGATTGCTCTTGGTAACGCAAATTGATATCAACACTATAATATGATCAATTAAACTGTTGAGTTTTGATCTTAATCCTATCAACTAAGTATTGTTTGTAGCATATTCAATAAAGAAAGTCTTCCCTGTATCGCTTCAGCCAAATAAAGTTGATATAACATTCCTTATATCTATGGAACAATGTAGCCTTTAAACCGATTTCATTTCAAGGGGAAATACAATGGAAGCAAGAGTAAAGTGGGTTGAAGGGCTTTCTTTCTTAGGAGAGTCTGCGTCTGGGCACCAGGTGATGATGGATGGCAATGCGGGTGATAAAGCCCCAAGCCCAATGGAAATGGTGTTAATGGCAGCGGGGGGTTGTAGCGCAATTGATGTCGTTTCGATTTTGCAAAAGGGCCGCTACGATATTACGGATTGTGAAGTTAAATTAACCTCACAACGTCGTGAAGAAGCCCCTCGTTATTTTGTGAAAATCCATTTGCATTTTATTGTGACAGGGAATGAATTAACGGAAAAAGCAGTCGAACGTGCCGTTCAACTTTCTGCTGAGAAATATTGCTCAGTCGCATTGATGTTAGAGAAAACCGTTGAAGTCACACACAGCTTTGAAATAAAAAACTAAAAATAAATTTAATTTTTATTAATATATTTGAATTGAAAGATGCTTACCTTAATTAATGATAAGCATCTTATTTTTTAATCAAAAAATAATTTAACTGTTGTTCTTTTGATTAATTAGTTTTTCGACTATTGGTGCCATAATTAATTCCATTGCTAAACTGAGTTTCCCTCCTGGGACGACAATTGTATTCATTGCTGAAATAAAAGAGCCGGATATCATTGACAGCAAATAGGGGAAATCAATTTGCTCTAGCCCACGAAAGCGGATCACAATAAAGCTTTCGTCTTGTGATGGGATAGCTTTAGCCGAAAATGGGTTAGAGGTGTCTACCGTAGGAACGCGTTGAAAATTGATATGGGTGCGAGAAAATTGTGGCGTGATGTAATTAATATAGTCCCCCATTGAACGTACAACAGAGTCCATAACCGCTTCGCGGGAGTGCCCTCTCTCTGTGGTATCGCGGATCAATTTTTGGATCCATTCGAGGTTGACAATAGGGACAACACCTACAAGCAAATCAACATGTTGTGCAACATTATGTTCTGGAGTGACAACGCCACCATGCAGCCCCTCATAAAATAAAATATCTGTTTTGTCTGGTAGCGGCTCCCAAGGGGTAAATGTCCCAGGTTGCAAGCCATACGGTACCGCTTCATCATAAGTATGTAGATATTTACGGGACTGCCCACAACCTGTTTTTGCATAGTCGATTAAGGTTTGTTCAAGCAACGCAAAATCATTCGCTTCGGGGCCAAAGTAACTGATGTGCCGGCCTTGTTCTCTGGCTTTACGGATAGCCATATCCATTTCAGGGCGTGTATAGCGATGAAAGCTATCCCCTTCTAATGTTGCTGGTTGGATATTTAATTGGTGAAAAACTTTACGAAATGCTTGGCTAGTTGAGGTTGTGCCAGCTCCGCTCGAACCAGTGATAGCAATGATTGGGTGCTTTTTGGACATCGTGGACTCCCTGTGTTGCGCTTATAAGCACTATTTTAATCAATAGTGCATGAAGCGGATTAACGGGTGTTAGGGTTTTGAGTTTTATTTGATGGTTTTACGACATGATTGTGTTGGAAAACACGCAACTTTTTTATGACAAAAGATGACGTAAAAATGAACCATGGAATAAAAACATCATACAGAAAAACTTCCCTTAGGCATGAAATTAACCGATTCATGCAATTCAGACCAGACTAGCACAATTTCACCAGAAACTAACTGCCGTTTCACATCGTTGACCTTATCTTGTAAGCTTTTTTCATGGGAGCCGTAGTCGGTTCCTTCCCGTAAGACATAGCTTTCAATTAGGTTTTCCAATGTTTCAGGTTCAAGTTCTTGCCAAGGAATAATCACATTATTTCCTTATCTAAATAAGGCGTTAACCATTGAGGGATGCGTGTTTCTAACCACATTTGCGGTTTTCTCAAGGTACCGCTCACAAAGCCTACGTGCCCACCATGTTCTGTCATTTGGTATTCCACATTGTGGGGTAAAAATGATAAATCAGGAACAACCTCAGGCGCCATAAATGGGTCATCTTTAGCGTGGATAATCAATGTTGGCTTCGTGATGTAAGCTAATTTAGGTAATGCGCTGCATTTTTGATAATAATCTGTCGCATCATCAAAACCATGAATACGAGCAGTGATCACATCATCAAATTCACGGATGCGTTTTAGTTGTTTAAGCTGCAGCAAGTTTAAAGGTAGTGAGCCAGGGTAGCGTACCAATTTACGCGTTGCATTACGTTTTAAGCCATTTAGTAAATAGCGTTGATAGAATTGAGATATTCCTTTTTCCATCCGCAAAGAACAGGCTTCTAGCATTAATGGGGCCGAAACCACGACGCCCGCATCTAAATCTGCATTTTGCCCACTTTCTGCGAGATAGCACGCTAACATATTACCACCAAGAGAATAGCCGACTGCGGCCGTCGGCGTATCACCATAGGTTTGTTTTAACCAACGGAGAAAATAGCGAGCATCACTGGTTTCACCTGAATGGTAAATTCGCTGTTGGCGATTGGGTTCACCGCTACAACCGCGAAAATGCATAATTACACCCAACCAACCATGCTTTTGGGCCGTTTCTAGCATCCCGTGGGCATAAGGGCTCTTAAAATTGCCTTCGAGACCATGGAAGATCACTAAACGTGGCTTATGTGCCGCTAGCTCAGGTTTTTCACTCCAAGCGAGATCGATAAAATCGCCATCAGGCAATTCAAGCCGCTGCCATATTGGTTTGATTTTCGGTGTTCTACGGAAAATCCTTGGCAGTAATGTTTGGAGGTGTGGATTTTTAGCCCAACTTATTGGACGAAAGTTTTCTGACATAGCCTTGTTTTTATTTAATGGAGACTCTTGTGAGTCACATAACATACTGTTATTTTTTTGTGATGCAAGTAAACAAATTTGAGTTTGAGGCTAAATTATAAATGACATTGGGGCTGGTTTTTTCTCTTTTTACGTTTTTATTCATTGCTGCAGTCACTCCCGGCCCTAACAATATGTTGCTAACGTCAAGTGCAGCAAACTACGGTTTTCGCCATACAATAATATTATGCCTTGGTATTATGTTAGGGATGCAGTCAATACTCTATCTCTCCGCATTCGGGGTTGCTGCACTTTTATTGCTCTATCCTGCGCTTCATGTCGCCTTAAAATTCGCCGGAAGTCTATATTTGCTATGGCTAGCATGGAAAACAGCGACAGCAAATTATGCACCACTGAAGACGAATAGCGAAGTTGCGAAAAGCATTACTTGGTATCAAGGCGGCTTATTACAGTTTTTAAACCCCAAAGCATGGATGATGGGGCTAGGCGCTGTCGGGGGATTTAGCCTCCCCGGTGAATTATTTACCCAATCTATTTTAATGATGAGTATCGCATTTGTGATAGTTAACTTAGTGGCGGGTTTAATTTGGATGGGGTTTGGTTCATTAATTAGCCTATTTTTACGTAGCCGCCGTGCTTGGTTTATTTTTAACTGGGTGATGGGCTTATTAACTGCACTGTGCGTGCCGTTAATTTGGTTGGAATGATCTTTGTTGTACGTGCTAGAGACTTTATAAGAGTTCGATAGCTAATACATAAAATAAATTAAATATTTGTGGCTGATTTTATCTTAATAGGCTATATAATTAGGCTGAGATTAAGCCGTAAATAGAAGAAAGATTCTCTACTATTTGAAGGAATAAAGTAAATGCTTTCCGAAATTATAGAAAAGAATAAAAAAATAATTAAAGGTGAGGATATTGATTTAGTTGTTAAAAAATTATATTTATCCTCTCCGTCTGTAGGTTTCATGAACACAGATGACTCTACATATGTGATTTTAAATCAAATTAGTAATAAATTTTCAGTTCCCTTTAAACATATTTATGTTACAGGATCTGCTCATATAGGATTTAGTTTAAAGACATCTAATGAATATAGTAAAGGTTCATCTGACTTAGATATTGCTATAGTTGATGGCTTTCTTTTTGATAAAATTTTAAATGGCATAGTGGATGATACATTTAACTTTACTAAGAAGTCATCATTTAAGAGTTTTGAGGTATATAAGAGTTATATAAATAATGTAGCTAGAGGATTTATTCACCCATTGTATTTTCCATTCGGAAATACTAGAAAAAACTGGTTTGATTTCTTCAACGAACTAACTTTAGATCATAAAGAGAGTTATTCTAAGATATCAGCTTGCTTGTTCTCTTCTGAAGAAAGCTTTAAAAATAGGCAAAAGTATAGTATTAATTACTTTAAAGCTAACAATCATGAAAATAAGAGTATCTTAAATGAAAACGATTGATTATAAGATCAGGTCTGTACAACTACTAAATTATATGAATGATATTGAATCTGGTAGGCTGGTAACTAACCCGTTTTTCCAAAGGAATTTAGTCTGGAGGGATCTTCATAAACAGGAGTTTATAAAAACAATATTGCTAGGATACCCATTCCCGCATGTTTTTTTGTCTAAAGGTAAAATTGATTTAGACAAAAAAATAAGTATTGCTTCAATTGTTGATGGGCAGCAAAGAACTAATGCAATAATGGAGTTCATTTCAGGGAAACTATCTGTTAATAACAGAAAATTCTCTGAATTGACGGACGAGGAAAAACAAGACTTCTATAAATATGAAATACCCGTGATAGAATTGGATTTAACCAATGATGACCAAATTATTGCTGATATTTTTCAGAGAATCAATAGAACTTCGAATTCATTGACAATGATAGATAGAAAGTCATCAGAGTTTAGTGCTTCGGAGTTCATGCATTTTTCAGAGTTTATTTCAGGCCAGATGGACTTATCTTCTGCTGAAGATGATGAAGATGAGGAAATTACGAACATAAGAAATAATCCATATATAAAAGATAGCTTTAAAGACTGGGCTAAAGCGGTTGATAAAAACAAAAAAGCAAAAGAGTTTAGGCAGTTGATGACTAGCCAAAATCTATTCTCTATTAATGAAATTGCGAAAAAAACAAATCTTCAATATACATTGAATATTATATCAACCACGATTGGCGGTTTTTTCAATCGAAATGAATTATCATGGACATATGCTGAACAGTATAATGAGTCGTTTGATTTAAAAGATAAATTATTGGAAAGACTGGAAAAATCAGCTATTTTATTTAATAAACTGAAATTCAAAAAATCATCTCTATGGTATAGAAAGGCCAATTTTTTTAGCCTTTTTGTCTATTTTTGTAGAGTTATCAATAAGATTGATATTAATGATGACGGAAAGGTTAATGAAATAAAAATAATTATAGATTCAGTTGAATTATCTGATGATTATAAAAATGCAGCAAAAGAAGGTGTAAATAATAAAAAAGAAAGAGAGATCAGAGATATTGAAATTCAAAATATTTTTGAGAAAATCATAAATTAAGCTTAGTGTTTATTCCCCTACTAATCTATTAACAGATTGATAGGGGAGTTTGATTATGTAAACTTGATTAATCTAAATCGACGTTTTTAGTGCCGAAAAAGTAGGTAAAAATAAAACCGAATAAGTAGGAAACGAATAACCCGCCCACATAAACTAACATCCCTGGGAACACGCCATCAGCAGAGGTCATCATTGGGATAGCGACTAAGCCGGACGGGCCAAAGACAGTATTTAAACCAACGGGTAAACCCATCCAAGCCACGAGTCCAACAAAGAACCCCCCAGCAGCACCGCCTAAACATGCGGTGACAAACGGCTTCATCCGAGGAAGGGTTACACCGTAGATAAGTGGTTCACCGACACCTAAGAAACCTGGAATGATAGCTCCACGAATTTGGTTACGTAATACTGAATCTTTTGCGGCTTTAACGTACAACGCCATCGCTGCACCAACTTGCCCACCACCAGCCATTGCTAGGATAGGGAAAAGTGAGTTAAAGCCTTGGGTTTCAACGAGTGCCATATATACCGGAACAAAACCTTGGTGCACGCCAAACATTACTGCAATTAAGAATAGCCCAGCAAGTATAGCGGTTCCGAATGGGTTGCTGCTTAAATGAACAAAAAGCCACGACATACCAGAGAATAACCAACTGCCAATTGGCATGATGAAGATAAACACTGCAGCACCAACAATTAACAAGGTAATTGTTGAAGTTAAAATCATATCAAGGTTGGCTGGAATAATTTTACGGACTTGTTTTTCGACCCATGCCCCAAAAATACACGCAATTAATACCCCAATAATGTTACCTCTTGGGTCGATAGCCAACCCGAAGAAGCTATTCATATCAGAATAGAACCCCTTAGCTATTTCAGGGTTGTACCCAAGAACAAACAGTGAAGCAATGATGGCGCCATTTACTGCGCTACCGCCAAAGGCTTTTTGAGTGTTATAACCGATAAGAATACTTAGGAAGCTAAACAGCCCTTTGCTAAATACCGACATATACAGAATCGTATGTACGAGTAGGGTCTGCTCTTCAGGTTTTGTCGGGAGCCCTGCTGGAAAATAGGTTTGTTTCGCCAGAGTTGCAAAACCTAATAGTAAGCCCGCAGCAATAAAACCTGGAATTAGCGGAGTAAATATGGTGGCAAATTTGGATAAAAATCGGTGAACGGCACTGGTTTGTTTCTTTTTCAGTTGCTGCTTATTTGCGGATGCAATATCGTTCAGATCCTGAGGCTGGGCTGCTGCTTCGTGGTTATCCTCTTCATCACTATCTAAAAGTTGGTTCATCAAGTCCGCGGCAGTTTGCGCTTTACCTGGGCCAAGGATCACTTGCAGTTGTTCATCACTTTCAATAACGCCAAGCACTCCTGCAATTTGTTTGAGTGCAGCTTTATCGACTAGCTGGTCATTGTTGAGTGTGAGCCGCAAACGGGTCATACAATTGCCCGCTAATTTAATATTACGGCGTCCTCCAACGTGTTGCAGGATCTGCTGTATCATTTCTATTGTTATTTTAGCCATACTATTTATCCCATTGAAGTCCGCAAGTTAGGCGGATGAGGCCATATTGAGAGCCGTACGAATAAAACCGTTGTTATCTAAGAGTAGTTGACGTGCGTCATCGGCATTTAAACCCGATAACACCATTAAAATGGCAGTTTTGCAGTGCCGGTTACATTGTTGAAGGGCGGTCTCTGCGGTAGTTCGGTCGCAGTCGGTTGCTTCCATCACAATTTTAGTTTGTCTTTCAATGAGTTTGGCATTTGTTGCTTCGACATCGACCATTAAATTACCAAACACCTTTCCAATACGGATCATCGCCCCAGTGGTGATCATATTCAGCACTAATTTTTGTGCTGTTCCTGCTTTCATGCGTGAAGAACCGGTGACAACCTCTGCACCTACAATGGGAGTAATAGCAATATCTGCGGCATTGGCAATTGGGCTATTTGGGTTACAGCTAATGGCCGCTGTTGTTGCACCAACAGCCTTCGCGTAAGCTAAAGCGCCTAATACATAAGGCGTTCGCCCACTGGCTGCGATACCAACTAACACATCATTATCATTAAATTGAATATCTTTGAGGTCTTGTTCACCCAGTTCAGGCTTATCTTCTGCATTTTCTACGGCACGGAAAATAGCTTGATGGCCACCGGCGATTAAACCCACAACTTGTTCATGTGGCGTCCCATAAGTTGGCGGGCACTCACTGGCATCAAGGATCCCTAAACGGCCAGAGGTTCCTGCACCTGAATAAATCAGACGACCGCCTTTTAAAAAAGCCTCTGCGACTTTATCAACCAGTTGGGCAATTTCAGGGAGCACTTTTTCAACCGCTAACGGAACGAGCTTGTCCTCATCATTAATGACCTTCAGCATTTCAGCCGTTGATAGTTGGTCGATATTAGTACTGGCTGCATTGCGGCTTTCAGTTACCATTTTGCTTAAGTCGATAGTCATAAAAATTGCTCCTAAATCAGTTATTGGGCTAATATAAGGAATTATTTATTCCTTATATGTGATTAACATCACGGTGCTATCTATTCTAACTTGTGAATATACAAGAATATTTTGTGATTAATTTTATAAGCTAAAGTCACGACTCTTTGAATTATAAGTATTATTCATCAGGTATCAGTGGCTTGATTGAGGAATAATTTATTATTATTTTTTTATCTATAGGTCTGGCTATTACAATTATTATTAGAGGTCACCATGACATTATTGGACATCATTACCTACTCACTACCGCGATTAGCGGAAAACCAACGCAAAATTGCCCAATTTATCCTTGAAAATCCCGAAAATGTACTAAATTTGTCGTCTCAGCAATTAGCGGAAATTTTAGATGTTAGCCAATCAGCCATCGTTAAGTTTAGTCAGAAAGTTGGCGTAAAGGGGTATCCCGCCTTGAAACTTGCACTTAGCGAGATTATTGGGCGCCAACAACTCAAAGATGGAGCGCCTCATTCTGCTCTACATAACCGTATTGCGCCTGATGATAACTTGATGGTTGTTGCTCAGAAACTAGCAATGGAAAAAAATCACTCCATTACAGAAACAACAAAATTGATTGATTTCAAGCAGTTTGAACGCATTGTTGAGCGAATAGACCAATCACAGCGAGTACAGATTGTCGGGATTGGTGGGTCAGGTTTAACCGCAAAAGACCTCAGTTACAAATTACAAAAAATTGGTATCACAACACTTGTGGAGTCAGACCACCATGTGCAAATTGCTGCGGCGCTGACTCTCAATACTCATGATGTACAAATCGTTATTTCTTTTACAGGAAGACGTAAAGACATGCTAACAGCAGCGAATATTGCGCGTAAGCAAGGGGCATGCGTCATCGCGATTACTCGTGATTGTGATTCCCCCTTGGGGCAACTTGCTGATTATGTTCTTGAAAGTATCGCGGAGGAAGATGAATGGCGTAGTTCATCAATTTCTTCAAGAACCGCACAAAATACGCTAACAGACTTGATCTTTATGGCGTTATTACAACGAAGAGAAGCGAAAGCGAAGTCGTTGGTTATGAATGCAAGAGTAGTAATTAATAAATTAGATGAATAGCTGGCGGCTTGAATTCTCATCGATAACTTTGCAATAAAACCTTATTTACGTTAAGACTAATATTATAAGTATTTTGATTTTAAAAAGTTAAAAGGGAGTTATTGATGAGAGCACTCATAGTTTATACGGAATTAACTGATGACGACTCCGTTATTAGCCATGCCGTAGCAAGACTCGCCAGTGAACTTAACGATGAGCACGTAGAAACCGTGATCATTCGTAATTTTGAAGATGGAATGGCATACATTCGGTCAAATACCAGCATTGACTGCTTGTTATATGGCCGTGATATGTCAGACAAGCAAGAACAAACTCAGGCACATCAGTTAATTACCCAACTTCACCGTAGGCAAGAAGATGTCCCCGTATTTTTATTAAGTGATCGTGAAGAAGCTTTGACGGCATTCGACCGCAAAATGATGGAACAAGTCGATGAATTTGCATGGATTTTAGAAGACTCCGCAGATTTTATTGCAGGTCGTGTCCTTGCCGCGATCATCCGCTACCGCGCCAATTTACTGCCCCCTTTGATGAAAAGTTTGATTAAATACAGTGATGTACATGAATATTCATGGGCAGCACCGGGGCATCAAGGTGGTGTTGGGTTCACCAAAACTCCCGCAGGTCGCATTTATCATGATTTCTTTGGTGAAAACTTATTTCGGACGGATATCGGTATTGAGCGGGTTGCTGTGGGTTCACTGTTAGACCATACCGGCGCATTTGGTGAGTGTGAAAGGAATGCTGCGCGTATATTTGGTGCTGACCAATCTTACTCCGTGGTTGTGGGAACATCGGGTTCGAACCGAACGATTATGCAAGCTTGTATGACAGATAATGATGTTGTTGTGATTGACCGTAACTGCCACAAATCTATTGAGCAAGGTTTGATCTTAACAGGGGCAAAACCGGTTTATATGACACCAAGCCGTAATCGTTATGGCATCATTGGCCCGATTTATCCTCAAGAAATGACACCCGAAGCGATTACTGAAAAAATCGCTAAAAATCCATTAACTTCGGATAAAATAGGCAAACGTCCTGCATATAGCGTCGTAACCAACTGTACTTACGATGGCGTGTGCTATCACGCACGTAAAGTACAGGATTTGCTGGATGAATCATTGGATAGAATCCATTTTGATGAGGCATGGTACGGCTACGCACGCTTTAACCCTATCTATCGCGACCACTTTGCGATGCGTGATGACCCTAGAAAAGACGATGAGCCCACCGTTTTTGCAACTCACTCTACGCACAAATTATTGAATGCACTTTCACAAGCTTCATTTATCCACATTCGAAATGGCCGTAATGCGATTGATTTTAATCGTTTTAACCAAGCCTATCATATGCATGCGACTACTTCGCCGCTATATGCAATTTGTGCCTCAAATGATATTGCCGCAGACATGATGGACGGTAATAGTGGGCGTTCACTCACTGATGAAGTCATCCGTGAAGCTATCGACTTCCGTCAATCACTGGGCTACCTATACAAAGAATTTATCAATGACGATGAGTGGTTTTTCAAACCATGGAATCAAGAAATGGTGAAAGACCCAGCAACAGGCAAGCGCTATGCTTTTGAAGATGCGCCTGTTGAGCTGTTGATGAAAGAGCAAAGCTGCTGGGTGATGAACCCTGAAGATAAATGGCATGGTTTTAAAGATATCCCTGAAAATTGGGCGATGCTTGACCCGATTAAGGTGAGTATTTTGTCGCCGGGAATGGGAGATGACGGTAAATTACTGGATAGCGGCGTCCCAGCCGCGTTAGTCACGGCATGGTTAAACCACTATGGTATTGTACCAACCCGCACGACTGATTTCCAAATTATGTTCTTGTTTTCTATGGGGATCACAAAAGGAAAATGGGGAACCCTGGTCAATGCGTTGCTGTCGTTTAAGCGCCATTATGACAACAATACGGCACTGAAAAAAGTATTACCTGAAGTGGTTGAAGCGTCTCCTGAGATCTATGGCGAGATGGGGCTACGTGATTTAGGCAATAAAATGTTTGTGTATCTACAAAAAAATAACCCAGGTGGCCAGTTAAATCAGGCTTATGAGCAACTCCCCGCCGTGATGATGAGCCCACGCGATGCCTATCAAGAAATTGTTGCTAACCGCGTTGAGGCGATTCCTTTAGATAAACTAGCCGGACGTATTGCCGCTAACTCGATTATTCCCTATCCACCGGGTATTCCTATGTTGTTATCAGGTGAAAGTTTTGGCGATAAAAATAGCCCGCATATCGGCTATTTGCATAGTCTTCAAGCGTGGGATAGCGAATTTCCGGGTTTTGAACATGAAACCGAAGGTACTGAAATTATTGATGGCCAGTATTATGTGATGTGTGTGAAAGAATAAGATTCAGTAATGATAAAAACGAAAAGCTATCAAAAGATAGCTTTTCGTGATTTTAATGGATTGTGATGTTTTATAACGAATTAATTTAATTCAAATTCACTGGTCATGGTTTCTAACTGCTCTTGCAGTTCCATCCACTCCATTTCCACATCTTCAAGCGCTGCTTTGTGTTCAGTTTGTTTTTTCAAACATTCCGTCAATTCGGCTTTTTTATCTTGTTCGTAAATGGTGGCATCAGAAAGTTTTGCTTCTAGCTCATTTAGGGCATTCGAGTGCTTATCCATTTGCTTTTCCAATTCCGTGATTTTTTTGCGGATCGGTTGAGTCAGTTGGCGGAACTCCGCTTCACGACGTTTTTGGTCTTTTCTATCTTGTGCCGTCACCGTTGCAGCGGCTGCTGGCTTGTCTTTTTCTTGTTGATCACGCGCTTGCTGTAATTCGAGCTTATTTTGCTCTGCCAGCCATTGTTGGTAATCTTCTAAATCACCATCAAATTGCTCTACAGAACCGCCGTGGACCAAATACAGTTCATCGGTAGTGGTGCGCAGTAAATGCCTATCATGGGAAACGACAACTAAAGCACCTTCGAAGGCCATTAAGGCTTCAGTAAGTGCTTGCCGCATATCTAAGTCCAAGTGGTTGGTTGGTTCATCGAGCAACAGTAAATTAGGGCGTTGCCAAACAATTAACGCGAGTACTAAGCGCGCTTTTTCCCCACCAGAAAAACGACCGCTTGGGTCAGTAACTTGGTCGCCTTTAAAACCGAAGCCCCCTAAATAGTCACGTAATTGTTGCTCAGTTTGTTCAGGCGCAAGGCGAACTAGATGCTGTAGAGGCGATTCTTCAGGGTGCAAGTACTCTAATTGGTGCTGGGCGAAATAACCAAGTTTGATACCTTTTGCGAGGGAAATTTCCCCCTGTAACGGTGGCAAATCGCCCGCTAACATCTTAATTAATGTGGATTTACCTGCACCATTTCGGCCTAATAATCCAATACGTGAGCCTGGTACTAAGTTCAGCTTGATGGATTGTAAGATGACTTTTTCACCATAGCCTGCGCTGACTTTTTCCATTTTTAATAATGGATTCGGTAAGCTTTCTGGTTTACGGAATGAAAAATGGAATGGGTTATCCACATGAGCTGGGGCAACCATTTCCATTCTTTCAAGCATCTTAATGCGGCTTTGTGCTTGTTTAGCTTTGGTGGCTTGCACTCTAAAACGGTCAATATAACTTTGTAAATGTGCAGCTTTAGCCTGCTGGCTTTCATACAGTGCTTGTTGCTGAGCCAGTTTTGTTGCGCGCTGACGTTCAAATGACGAATAGTTACCCGTGTATTCGAACATGGTTTCTTGTTCGATATGCAACACTTTATCAATAATCGGGTCGAGGAAGTCCCTATCATGGGAAATCAAAATCAGGGTGCCTTGGTAGCTTTTTAACCATTTTTCTAACCAAATCACTGCATCTAAATCAAGGTGGTTGGTCGGTTCATCAAGTAGCAATAAATCTGAACGACATAACAAGGCCTGTGCTAAGTTCAAACGCATCCGCCATCCACCAGAAAATGATTTTACAGGGGAGTCTAGCTGTGCTTGGCTGAAACCTAAACCATGTAGCAAACTGGATGCGCGAGAACGGATAGTCCATGCATCAATGGCATCAAGTTGCCCATGTACGACAGCAATGGCATGGCCATCATTTTTTTCATTGGCTTGCTGAAGTTTTTGTTCTAAGGCTCGGAACTCGCGATCACCATCAATCACATACTCAAGAGCGGGCACATCAAGGGCGGGGGTTTCTTGGTTCACCCATGCCATGGACCAATTGCTTGGAAAGGTTGCAGAACCCGCTTCAGCTTGTAATTCGCCTTTTAATAACGCAAGAAGTGTCGATTTACCGCAGCCGTTTTTACCCACTAAACCAACTTTTTGGCCGGGGTTAATAGTCGCAGTGGCATTGTCCAGTAGGACACGAACACCTCGGCGAATTTGGAGTGAAGAGAAAACAATCATAGCAACCGTCTATTAAAAATATGTTAGATTATCAACGTATATACTCTAAATAATTTACGGTGCTGTTAGGTGACTAGTGCGAATGCGCGTAGTCAACAACACAGCAACGTGAAGTATGACGAGTATAGCAGGCAGCATGGTAACGGAAAATGTTCCGTCTGACACGCCTTTGAGGAGGGAAAGATGTCAAATACACCGAAAGTGCTGGTGGTCTACGCTCACCCGGACCCCGACGAATCGATGGCTAATAAGGCATTATTGGAGGCAGTGCGTGATTTTGACCATGTGACTGTACACGATTTATACGCAATTTACCCAGATTATTTTATTGATGTAACCGCGGAACAAAAATTACTGTGCCAGCACGATATCATTGTTTTTCAACATCCTCTCTATACATATAGTTGCCCTGCGTTGCTGAAAGAGTGGTTTGACCGCGTGTTAACTCGCCGTTTTGCGACCGATGTAGGGTACCAAAAATTAAAAGGCAAATACTGGCGTTCTGTGATTACCACAGGCGAGCCTGTTCACGCTTACCAATATGATGGATATAACCATTATCCACTTACAGAAATACTTCGCCCATTTGAATTGACCGCATTAATGTGTGATATGCAGTGGTTGGAACCAACCATTATTTATGCAGCACGTCGGCAGCCTAAAGAACGATTTGAACAGATTATTGATGACTACCGTCAATGGATGCAACAGCCGCTAGGTGCGGGAGGGTTATCCTAATGTCAGAACTAGGGCTATTTGAATCCGTTATCATCTTCCTCTGCGCAGGGGTAGTCATGGTACCTATTGCACAAAAAATCCGCTTAGGTGCTGTACTGGGGTATTTGCTTGCCGGGATCATGATTGGGCCATTTGTTTTTGGCTTTATTCGTAATGTTGATGATATTTTGCACTTCTCCGAAATGGGAGTGGTGTTCCTGATGTTTCTCATCGGGTTAGAGCTAAAACCTTCTAAATTATGGGAGCTTAGGCGCTCGATTTTCGGTGTAGGTACGCTTCAAGTGGTTGTCACTGCGGCTATCATGGCGTCACTGTTGTTTTTAGCCAAATTTTCTTGGCAAGCTGCCATTGTTGGTGGATTAGGAATGGCGATGTCATCAACGGCAATGGCACTTCAGTTGATGAACGAAAAAGGGATGTCCAACAAAGAAAGCGGGCAACTCGGTTTTTCTGTTTTGTTATTCCAAGATATGGCCGTGATCCCAATTATGGCGCTGATCCCATTGCTAGCCGGGGACTCAGCAACCAGTGATTGGCAAAAAATTGGCTTGAAGATAGTGGCGTTCGCAGGTTTATGGGTAGTTGGCCGCTATTTATTACGGCCGATGTTCAGGCTTGCCGCTAAATCTGGCGTTCATGAAATTTTTACGGCTGCAGCGCTGTTGGTGGTATTAGGTTCCGCACTCATTATGGAAAGCCTTGGGTTTTCTATGGCTCTGGGAACCTTTATGGCAGGGGTCATGTTAGCGGAAACAGAGTTCCGCCATGAGCTGGAAATTAATATCGAACCGTTTAAAGGTCTGCTACTGGGGCTATTTTTTATCTCAGTAGGTATGTCATTGAATTTAGATGTGTTGTGGGCTTATTTACCACAAGTATTGATTGCTGTTGCGGTATTAGTCGCAGTCAAAGCGTTAGTGCTTTACGGACTGAGTTTAGCCGCTAGGCTTCGAAATGGAGCAAGAGCTCAATTTTCCGGGGTGCTTAGCCAAGGTGGTGAATTTGCTTTTGTGATCTATGCAACTGCTTTTGGTGCAAGTGTGATAAATGAACGGCAGATGGACTTATTACTGGTAGTTGTCACACTTTCGATGATGACTACTCCACTTGTGATGCAGTTGATAGATGCCTATTTAAACTACCGTTATAATCAACAACCAGCCTCGAGTGAAAAACCATTTGTAGAAGACAATGACCCACATGTTATTTTGGTCGGTTTTGGTCGCATGGGGCAAGTGGTTGGCCGCTTATTAATGGCGAATAAGGTTAAAATTACAGTACTAGAACAAGATGTTACAGCGATTAGTACCATGCGCCGCTACGGCTATACGGTCTATTACGGTGATGCACGTGAACTGCAATTATTGCGCTCAGCAGGAGCCGATAAAGCAAAATCTATCGTCATCACCAGTGATGTGCCTGAAGAAGTGATGGAAATTGTGCAAATTTGCCAAGAAAATTTCCCTAACTTACATATTATTGCACGTGCTAAAGGTCGCCTTGAGGCCCATGAGCTATTACAAAGTGGAGTGACTGATTTTAGCCGTGAAACATTCTCGAGCGCACTTGAATTAGGAAGCAAAGCGCTTGTTAGCACAGGGATGCATCCTCATAAAGCTTATCGCGCGAAGCAGCATTTTCGCCGTTTAGACATGAAAATGCTTAGAGATATTTACCCAGAGAATGAAAATAGTGACAGCGGGCAAATTTCACGCATTAAAGAGGCACGTCGTGAACTTAATGAACTCTTTGAGAAAGAAATGCAAAGAGAACATCGGCAGCCTCATAGCTGGAATAATGAACAATAAGGGTTAGAAATGGCTTCAACACGTAAACGCTTTATTGCCGGGGCGACGTGCCCTAAGTGCAAGTCACAAGACACATTAATGATGTGGCGTGAAGATAAAATTGATGTTGTCGAGTGTGTCAATTGTGGCGATCAGCAACGCCAAGCAGGGGATGAAGCAACGGGACATGTTAGGCAAAAAGAGCAGGTTATTGGAATTTTTACACCTGAATAATAGAAATTTGTCAATTCTCAATACATCACTATAGTTTTTCGGTACAATTGGCAAAAATTTTTCCCTTACGGGTAGTAGGAGATGTCATGAAAGTAGCAAAAGACTTGGTGGTCAGCTTGGCTTATCAAGTAAGAACAGAAGACGGTGTTTTAGTTGATGAGTCGCCAGCAAGCGCGCCAATGGACTATTTGCATGGTCGTGGGTCTTTAATTTCAGGTTTAGAAAAAGCATTAGAAGGTCGCTCTGTCGGCGAAAACTTCGATGTTGAAGTCGCTTCAGACGATGCATATGGCCAATACGATGACAACTTAGTTCAACGTGTTCCTAAAGATGTATTTATGGGCGTTGACGAGCTAGAAGTCGGCATGCGTTTCTTAGCTGACACTGACATGGGCCCAGTTCCTGTTGAAATTACAGGTATCGAAGGTGATGAAGTTATCGTTGACGGTAACCACATGTTAGCAGGTCAAAACCTGAAATTTAATGTTGAAATCATGGCTATCCGTGAAGCAACAGAAGAAGAAATCGCACATGGCCACGTCCATGGTGCAGGTGGTCACGACCATGACCACGACCATGAAGGTGGTTGCTGTGGCGGTGGCGGTCATAACCACGGTTCAGAAGGCGGTTGCTGCGGTGGCGGTGAAGGTCACGGACACGGTCACAAACAAGGCGGCTGCGGCTGCCACTAATACTTCGTATTAGTGTTTGTAAAAAAAAGGAAGCGAAAGCTTCCTTTTTTTAATTTAAAATCAATAGGTTCACATTTTAAATTAATAATGTGGTGGCGGCGTTTCTTCTTCAGGCCTTGCTAAGTGAGAATCTTGGGATGATTTCAGCCTTTCAGCTACAATGCGTAAATGTTCCTGCAGACGGCTCATTTGCATTTGTTGGTCAGTAATAACCTGGTTTAGTTGTTCAATCGCCAGTTCTTGAAAGGCAACTTTACTTTCTAAAAGTTCTAGGCGTTGTTCAAATGTATCAGATGAGTCCATATTCGACTCTCCTTAAGCGTTTATATCGTAATTAAACCATCATAATAACTGAACATTACAAATCAATAGATAAGTTTTAGTTAAAGATATAGGCGACGAAACGACTTTTTGTTAATGTGGTCTCAGTAGTTATTATATTTTTTTAATACTCAATGGGGTAACGGGGTCTAAACTTAAAGAGCCCTACCCATAAAACGAATAGTTCGCTATTCGAATATAATCGAATAAAAGTTATCGGAGACTAGGATGAAATCACTGTTTAAGGCAAGCCTTTTAGCAACTACGCTAGCATTTACTTTTGCTGCTCCGCAAGTGATGGCAGCGGAAGCCAAAGCACAAAGCAGCGCATTCAAAAACGCAGAAGAGCGTAATGCGTATGCACTGGGTGCGTCTTTAGGCCGCTACATGCAGAATTCTTTAGAAGAACAAAAAACAATTGGTATTAATTTGGATAAGGCTCAATTACTCGCTGGTGTCCAAGATGCATTTAACGGCAAAAGCAAAATGACCGATGCAGAAGTTGAAGAAACATTGCGTCAGTTTGAAGGTCAAGTCAAAGAAGCTGCCGACAAAAAAATGAAAGAAGAATCAGCTAATAATGAGAAAAAAGGCGCTGAGTACCGCGAAAAATACGCGAAAGAAAAAGGCGTTGTTAAAACTAAATCAGGCTTACTGTACAAAATTGAAAAAGACGGTACAGGGGCGAAACCTAAAGCAGATGAAACAGTTGTGGTTCACTACAAAGGTTCTTTGATTGACGGTACTGAATTCGACAGCTCATATTCACGTAATGAGCCACTGACAATTCCATTAAATTCAGTTATTAAAGGCTGGACTGAAGGTTTAGTTAACCTGAAAAAAGGCGGCAAAATGCAGTTGGTTATCCCAGCTGAATTAGCTTACGGCGAAAATGGCGTGCCGGGTATCCCAGCAAATTCAACATTAGTCTTTGATGTTGAATTATTAGATATCAAACCTGCTGCTAAATAAGTCCTCACTAAGCATTAGCTAAGTGTATTTTGATGCCCAATGCATTCATGCCTTGGGCTTTTTTATATTTCACATCAAAAAAACTCTCAAATTGTTTAAAACTTGTGATAAAACAGACTGTCTTGCATTCATTCGCTTGACGGCAACGCCGTGGAGTTTTAACTTCAGAAGACTCTATTTTATTTTTTATCATCACAATTGTTGGCTACAAACAAAGTAATGAAGGCCAAATAGTCGAATAATGAACGCCTTTTTAGTCAACAGGATGAGTTTTTACATTAGAAGGATGATGTTGAAATGTCTGATTCTATACAATCACACGACCTCAGCGATATTAACATATTGGATAACCAACCTTTTTCTGAGACAGACCATGAGATTTTAAAATCGTATGAAGCTGCTGTGGATGGTCTGGCAATGCTAATCGGTGGGCACTGTGAAATTGTTCTTCACTCTTTAGAAGACCTAAACTGCTCTGCAGTCAGAATCGCAAATGGCCAGCACACTGGGCGTAAAATCGGCTCACCGATTACAGACTTAGCGTTGAGAATGCTGCATGATATGGCAGACGAAGAATCGAATGTCTCGAAGGCTTATTTTACGAAAGCGAAAAGCGGTGATTTAATGAAATCCGTTACTATTGCTATTCGTAACCGCAAGCAACGTGTGATTGGCTTATTATGTATCAATATGAACTTAGATGTGCCGTTCTCTGAAATTATTCAATCGTTTGTTCCAGAAACTAAGCAAGAAGTTACTTCAGATGTAAACTTTGCCTCTTCAGTTGATGACCTTGTCGCACAAACATTGGAGTACACAATTGAAGAAGTTGGCGGTGATCGTAATGTATCAAATAATGCGAAAAACAAGCAAGTGGTTCTTAACCTATATGAAAAAGGCATTTTCGATATTAAAGATGCCATTAACCAAGTTGCTGACCGTTTGAACATTTCTAAACACACCGTTTATTTATACATTCGTCAATTCAAGAGCGGTGAATGAGTAATACAAATTCGTTAACCTACTGCTTAGTTGTGACAGGTCCTGCTTATGGTACACAACAAGCAGCGAGTGCGTATCAATTTGCAAAAGCCCTTCTTCAAGAAGGGCATATATTGAAAACACTCTTTTTTTATCGTGAGGGTGTTTTTAATGCGAACCAGCTTACGTCACCAGCAACAGATGAATTCAATTTAGTTTCAGCTTGGCAGGAACTGGCAAAACAATCTGGGTGCGAAATGCATATCTGTGTTTCTGCCGCATTGCGTCGGGGGGTTGTTGACCAAGAACAAGCGCAAAGTTTATCACTTCCAACGGCTAACCTTGCTGAGGGCTTTATCATGAGTGGGTTAGGAAGCCTTGCGGAAGCGATGATAACCACAGACCGGACAATTCAATTCTAAGAACAGCTCAATACAAGGTACCGTGTGAAAAAAATAGCTTTTGTCTTTACAACCATGCCCCATGGAAATGCCAGTGGCCGAGAAGGGTTAGATGCATTATTAGCAACTTCAGCACTGACAGAAGACATTCAGGTGTTTTTTCTCTCTGATGGCGTTTATCAGCTTCTAGCAAACCAACATCCCGCTGAAGTGCTTGCTCGAGATTACATCGTAACATTTAAAATATTGCCGTTATATGACATTGAAAAAGTTTATCTCTGCGGCTCTTCGCTACAAGAACGGGGGCTGGGAGAGCATTGTGAATGGGTTTTAACACCAACAATTCTTAGCAAGAAAGAGGTAAGCGCTAAAATAGCGGAATGTGATGTGGTGCTTAATTTTTAATATATTGTGTGAATTTTGAGCTTGGGTTGTTTTTTGATCTATAGTAGGATCTTTTCTATGCTGTATACATTAGTAACATCTCCGTTTAAATGTGATTTTTCTACAATGGTAGGCTTTATTACGGCTGAAGATGTCGTTTTACTGATGCAAGATGGCGTGGTTGCGGCAGTCGCACAGTCGCCTTATCTTGTTGCACTACAAAAAACAGGGGCGCAGTTGTACGCTTTGGATGTAGACATCAATGCTCGTGGGTTGCAAAATACCCTATCAACCGCAGTTTCTGTAATCACATATCAAGGTTTTGTGAAGCTAACAGAAGTCCAAAAACAACATTTTGCCATATAAAGGCACTAAAAGTTGTATATTTCTTGACACCTGAGCCAGTCAGCAATAAAATTTCGCGTCCTCGTGTATCGTCATGTTGGCGAACGGGGTCAAAACCCGTGTTTACGAAGCAATAAAACCAGGAGCTTTTTTAATAATGGCAACTATTAATCAGCTGGTACGCAAATCTCGTAGCTCGAAAGTTGTTAAAAGCAACGTTCCAGCACTGGAAGCTTGCCCGCAAAAACGTGGCGTATGTACTCGTGTATATACTACCACTCCTAAGAAACCAAACTCAGCATTACGTAAAGTATGCCGTGTTCGTTTAACTAACGGTTTCGAAGTTTCTTCCTACATCGGTGGTGAAGGCCACAACTTGCAGGAGCACTCCGTTATCCTTATCCGTGGTGGTCGTGTTAAAGACTTACCAGGTGTGCGTTATCACACCGTTCGCGGCGCACTGGACTGTTCTGGTGTTAAAGACCGTAAGCAAGCTCGTTCTAAATACGGCGCGAAAAAACCTAAGGCTTAATGGATTTCCGTTAAGTAAGGCCAAACATTTTAATCTTAATGTCAAAATACTCTCGTAGAGTTTTGGACAAACCTGAATTAACAACGGAGTCATATCCATGCCACGTCGTCGCGTAATAGGTCAACGTAAAATTCTTCCAGATCCTAAGTTCGGATCAGAATTACTGGCCAAATTTGTAAATATCCTGATGGTAGACGGGAAAAAATCTACTGCTGAAGCAATCGTATATAACGCACTTGAAACCCTTGCTCAGCGTTCTGGTAAAACTGAACTTGATGCATTCGAATTAGCACTAGATAACGTGCGTCCGACTGTGGAAGTTAAATCCCGCCGTGTTGGTGGTTCAACTTACCAAGTTCCAGTTGAAGTTCGCCCGGTTCGTCGTAATGCCCTGGCAATGCGTTGGATCGTTGATGCTGCTCGTAAACGCGGTGATAAATCTATGGCGCTTCGCCTGGCAAATGAATTATCAGACGCTGCTGAGAACAAAGGTTCCGCTGTTAAGAAACGTGAAGACGTTCACCGTATGGCAGAAGCTAACAAGGCGTTCGCACACTACCGTTGGTAAGTTCTTACCCACATTAGTGATGTATCTCAGGGTAGCCATTTGCTACCCTTTATATGAAGCATTGAACGCCCACGAGAGAGGAAAAAATGGCCCGTCAAACGCCCATAGCACGTTATCGTAATATCGGTATCAGTGCACACATCGACGCCGGTAAAACCACAACTTCTGAACGTATTCTGTTCTATACTGGTGTAAACCATAAAATTGGTGAAACTCACGAAGGTTCTGCAACAATGGACTGGATGGAGCAGGAGCAAGAGCGTGGTATTACTATCACATCTGCAGCGACTACTGCATTCTGGTCTGGTATGGCAAAACAGTATGAGCCACACCGTATCAACATCATCGACACCCCGGGACACGTTGACTTCACTATCGAAGTAGAACGTTCTATGCGTGTTCTTGATGGCGCAGTAATGGTTTACTGTGCAGTTGGTGGTGTTCAGCCACAGTCTGAAACTGTATGGCGTCAGGCTAACAAATATAAAGTTCCACGTATCGCGTTCGTTAACAAAATGGACCGTATGGGTGCGAACTTCTTACGTGTTGTTGAGCAATTAAAATCACGTTTAGCTGCTAACGCAGTTCCACTGCAATTACCAGTCGGCGCAGAAGAGTCGTTCACTGGTGTTGTTGACTTGCTGAAAATGAAAGCAATCAAGTGGAGTGATGAAGACCAGGGCGTTACCTTCGAATACGAAGATATCCCTGCGAACATGCAAGAAGCTGCTGAAGAGTGGCACAACAACCTGATCGAAACCGCAGCAGAAGCATCAGAAGAACTGATGGAAAAATATCTGGGCGGTGAAGAACTGACTGAAGCAGAAATTAAAGCTGCATTACGTCAACGTGTTCTTGCAAGCGAAATTATCCTGGTTACCTGTGGTTCTGCATTTAAGAACAAAGGTGTTCAGGCGATGCTGGATGCAGTTGTTGATTACTTACCTGCGCCAACAGATGTACCTGCAATTAATGGTATTCTGGACGATGGTAAAGACACTCCTGCAGAGCGTCACGCAAGTGATGATGAGCCATTCTCATCATTAGCATTTAAAATTGCAACCGACCCATTCGTTGGTAACTTGACGTTCTTCCGTGTTTACTCTGGTGTTGTTAACTCAGGTGACACAGTACTGAACGCAGTTAAAGCGAAGAAAGAGCGTTTTGGCCGTATCGTACAGATGCACGCTAACAAACGTGAAGAGATTAAAGAAGTTCGCGCTGGTGACATCGCGGCTGCTATCGGTCTGAAAGACGTAACTACAGGTGATACTTTATGTGCAGTTGATGCACCAATCATCCTGGAGCGTATGGAATTCCCAGAGCCAGTAATCTCTGTTGCAATCGAACCGAAAACTAAAGCTGACCAAGAAAAAATGGGTATCGCATTAGGCCGTTTGGCTCAAGAAGACCCATCTTTCCGCGTATCAAGTGATGAAGAGACTAATCAGACTATCATCGCTGGTATGGGTGAGCTGCACTTAGACGTTCTGGTTGACCGTATGCGTCGTGAATTTAAAGTTGAAGCGAACGTTGGTAAACCTCAAGTTGCTTACCGTGAAGCAATCACTATGAAAGTGACTGATATCGAAGGTAAACACGCGAAACAGTCTGGTGGTCGTGGTCAGTACGGTCATGTCGTTATCGATATGTTCCCTCTGGACAAAAACGATAAAGACGGTGTTCCAATGGATTACGAATTTGCCAACGACATCAAAGGTGGTGTAATTCCTACTGAATACATTCCTGCAGTTGACAAAGGTATCCAAGAACAGCTGAAATCTGGCCCATTAGCTGGTTACCCGGTTGTTAACATGGGTGTTCGTTTACATTTCGGTTCTTACCATGATGTTGACTCCTCTGAATTGGCGTTTAAACTTGCGGCTTCAATCGCGTTTAAAGATGGCTTCAAAAAAGCTAAACCAGTTCTGCTTGAGCCAATCATGAAAGTTGAAGTGGAAACACCAGAAGACTACATGGGAGATGTTATTGGTGACCTGAACCGTCGTCGTGGTATGATTGAAGGTATGGATGACCTGCCTACTGGTAAAGTCGTTCGTGCACAAGTACCATTGTCAGAAATGTTCGGTTATGCTACTGACCTGCGTTCTCAGACACAAGGTCGTGCTTCATACTCTATGGAGTTCCTGAAGTACAATGAAGCACCAAACAACGTTGCACAAGCTGTAATCGAAGCTCGTAACGCTAAATAATCGATTTTTATCGGTTAACTACTTTAATTTAAGTTCCTTCTTTATCGTGAAGAGGGAACTCCATAAGGAATAGAGTCGTGTCTAAAGAAAAATTTGAACGTTCAAAACCGCACGTTAACGTTGGTACTATCGGCCACGTTGACCACGGTAAAACTACTCTGACAGCAGCTATCACTACTGTTCTGGCTAAAACTTACGGCGGTTCTGCTCGCGCATTCGACCAAATCGATAACGCACCAGAAGAAAAAGCGCGTGGTATCACCATCTCTACTTCACACGTAGAATACGATACTCCAACTCGCCACTACGCACACGTAGACTGCCCAGGACACGCCGACTATGTTAAAAACATGATCACTGGTGCTGCTCAGATGGACGGTGCAATTCTGGTTGTTGCTGCGACAGATGGCCCAATGCCACAAACTCGTGAGCACATCCTGTTAGGTCGTCAGGTTGGTGTTCCTTACATCATCGTTTTCCTGAACAAATGTGACATGGTAGACGACGAAGAGCTGTTAGAATTAGTCGAAATGGAAGTTCGTGAACTTCTGTCTCAATACGATTTCCCAGGCGACGACACTCCAGTTGTTCGTGGTTCAGCACTGAAAGCGCTGGAAGGCAACCCAGAGTGGGAAGCGAAAATTGTTGAATTAGCAGGCCACCTGGATACTTACATTCCAGAGCCAGAGCGTGCAATTGACAAGCCATTCCTGCTGCCAATCGAAGACGTATTCTCAATCTCAGGTCGTGGTACAGTAGTAACAGGCCGTGTTGAGCGTGGTATCATCAAAGTTGGTGAAGAAGTTGAAATCGTTGGTATTCAAGACACGGTTAAAACAACTTGTACTGGCGTTGAAATGTTCCGTAAACTGTTAGACGAAGGTCGTGCAGGTGAGAACGTTGGTGTTCTGCTGCGTGGTACTAAGCGTGAAGAAATTCAACGTGGTCAAGTACTGGCGAAACCAGGTTCAATCAAGCCACACACTAAATTTGAATCAGAAGTTTATATTCTGAGCAAAGATGAAGGTGGTCGTCATACTCCATTCTTCAAAGGTTACCGTCCACAGTTCTACTTCCGTACAACTGACGTAACAGGTACTATCGAACTGCCAGAAGGCGTAGAGATGGTAATGCCAGGTGATAACATCAACATGATCGTTACCCTGATCCACCCAATCGCGATGGACGACGGTTTACGTTTCGCAATCCGTGAAGGTGGCCGTACTGTAGGTGCGGGTGTTGTTGCAAAAATTATTGCATAATACCGCTCTTTCTGAATAAGAAAGAACCACTTAGTAAAAAAGGGCGTCTAATAGACGTCCTTTTTATACGTTGCAAAATTCAGACGTTGCAAAATTAAGAACCTATCTCATCAATCATTTGTATAATTATTGGTGAGATAGGCTCTGAAACAACGAATTGATAACTGTGCGGGCTACTTTGCGCAGTTATATGAGATTTATTAAGGTTTTGCTCGGAAGATATGGTATATTTTACTGCTGCCACAAAAAGAAAGTCACTTTCTTGATTGGTGTAGTTAAAAAATTTACTGGGCATGCTGAAATTCCTGCAAAATGGAATAGCACTTGTGAAATGGGTAGCACTTGTAAAGTGATAGTACTGACGTACACGTAGTACTTGCGAAATAAAATGTTACTGCAACTTGTTATTTTTGCAGAACGAATAACGCTAATTACCTCCATTAACAAGGCTAATTACTTTTTAGATCGCAGGTGATGCTATTGATATCCCTATCAAATTTTTGCAGGCTTAGTTTGTAGTAATTGAGGGATATGTTGGCATATTCTATTGGTTTGGCTTGGTTGTCTTACCTTTGTAAACAAGCAAGCTTTGTACATACTTCATGGTAACAGGTTGAATTATGAGTGCGAATAGCGAAGCTCAAGGAAGTGGACGCAGTGCAGACATCTTCAAGTGGATCATTGTCTGTGCCTTATTAATAATTGCTATTGTTGGTAATTATTACTTCCGTCAATATAATCTCGCGCTGCGTGCTTTTGCAGTTGTGGCTGTTGTCGCTATTGCAGGTGCTGTCGCTTTATGGACCACAAAAGGTAAAGCAACACTGGCGTTTGCACGCGAAGCTCGCGTCGAGATGAGAAAAGTCATTTGGCCTACTCGCCAGGAAACATTACAAACTACTTTAATTGTTGCTGCAGTAACGGCTGTAATGTCATTAATACTGTGGGGACTAGATGGTATCCTGGTGCGTTTAGTTTCATTTATTACAAGCCTGAGGTTATTCTAAATGTCCGATTCACCTAAAAAGCGCTGGTATGTCATTCAGGCATTCTCTGGTTTTGAAGGTCGCGTAGCACAATCTTTACGTGAACATATCAAATTACATGCTATGGAAGATTCTTTTGGCGAAGTTATGGTTCCAACAGAAGAAGTTGTTGAAATCCGTAGCGGTCAGCGCCGTAAGAGTGAACGTAAATTCTTCCCAGGCTATGTCTTAGTCCAAATGGTCATGAATGATGACTCTTGGCACTTAGTGCGTAGTGTACCGCGTGTAATGGGGTTCATTGGCGGGACGTCAGATCGTCCAGCGCCAATTAGCGATAAAGAAGTTGATGCTATCATGAACCGCTTACAACAAGTTGGTGATAAACCACGTCCGAAAACACTGTTTGAACCGGGTGAAATGGTTCGTGTTAGCGAAGGTCCGTTTGCTGACTTTAACGGTGTGGTTGAAGAAATTGATTATGAAAAGAGCCGCTTGAAAGTCTCTGTTTCTATCTTCGGTCGTGCAACTCCAGTCGAATTGGATTTTGGTCAGGTAGAAAAAGCCTAATCTAAACGACAAAACTGACTTGCAAAAGGCGTGAAATTTGACTACAATTTCGCGCCTTTTGTTTTTATGTTCGGCGCAAATTAATGTGCGGGGCATGTTTAATGTAACGGGGAGCCTTGCAAACTGTAAGGCGCTATCACCCATCTAGAGGAAATATCATGGCTAAGAAAGTTCAAGCCTACGTTAAGCTGCAAGTTGCAGCTGGTATGGCGAACCCAAGTCCACCGGTTGGTCCAGCACTGGGTCAACAAGGTGTTAACATCATGGAATTCTGTAAAGCGTTCAACGCAAAAACAGACAGCCTGGAAAAAGGTTTACCAATTCCTGTTGTTATTACTGTTTACGCAGACCGTTCTTTCACTTTCGTTACCAAAACTCCACCTGCAGCAGTTCTGCTGAAAAAAGCAGCTGGCGTTAAGTCTGGTTCAGGTAAGCCGAACAAAGACAAAGTTGGTAAAGTGACCTCTGCTCAGATTCGCGAAATCGCTGAAACTAAAGCTGCGGACATGACTGGTGCTGATGTTGACGCAATGATGCGTTCAATTGAAGGTACTGCTCGTTCCATGGGCCTGGTAGTGGAGGACTAAGACAATGGCTAAACTGACTAAGCGCATGCGCAATATCCGTGAAAAAGTTGATGCAACTAAACAGTATGACATCAATGAAGCCGTTGCACTGCTGAAAGAATTAGCAACTGCTAAATTCGTAGAAAGCGTTGACGTAGCTATCAACCTGGGCATCGATGCTCGTAAATCTGACCAAAACGTTCGCGGTGCAACTGTACTGCCACACGGTACTGGCCGTTCAGTTCGCGTTGCTGTGTTCGCACAAGGCGCAAACGCTGAAGCTGCTAAAGCTGCAGGTGCTGAACTGGTAGGTATGGAAGATCTGGCTGATAAAATCAAAGCTGGTGAAATGGACTTTGACGTTGTTATTGCTTCTCCAGATGCAATGCGCGTTGTTGGCCAATTAGGTCAAGTTTTAGGCCCACGTGGTCTGATGCCAAACCCGAAAGTTGGTACTGTAACTCCAAACGTTGCTGAAGCAGTTAACAATGCTAAAGCAGGTCAGGTTCGTTACCGTAATGACAAAAACGGAATCATCCACACCACTATCGGTAAAGTTGATTTCGACGCTAACAAACTGAAAGAAAACTTAGAAGCACTGCTGATCGCGCTGAAAAAAGCAAAACCAGCTTCTGCTAAAGGTGTTTTCATCAAGAAAGTTAGCCTGTCCACCACTATGGGTGCAGGTGTTGCTGTTGACCAAGCTGGTCTGTCAGCGACAGTTTAATTGCTATAGCTTCGGCTAATTGGTAATTAGGCTTTACCTTTGCGTCAAATTTGTATAAAATTTGACGCCTTGAGTTTGTTGGGTACACAAAATGTATCCAACAAACCACGAATTTCGGTATGGAGTCTGGCCTTTCCAGACCCCGTCCAAGACCGCAGGTGTGGTTTATTAGTTATAATAGCTACTTAATTTACCTGCGTAGACGGTGACAGAGATACCTAGAATTTAATTCTGGATTCTATTCTGCTCACCGTGTTTTAGCGCTCTTACATAATGTTGTGTTTGAGTGATGTGAGTCCCGGGTTTTCCCGGTTAATCCAGGAGCAAGAAGCTAATGGCACTAAATCTTCAAGACAAACAAGCGATTGTTGCTGAAGTCAGCGAAGTAGCCAAAGGCGCGCTTTCTGCAGTTGTTGCTGATTCACGCGGCGTAACTGTAGCAAAAATGACTGAACTGCGTAAAGCAGGTCGCGAAGCAGGCGTTTATATCCGTGTTGTTCGTAACACACTGATCCGTCGTGCTGTTGAAGGTACTTCTTACGATGTACTGAAAGACGTGTTTGTCGGTCCAACCTTAATTGCTTTCTCTAACGAACACCCGGGCGCTGGCGCTCGTCTGTTCAAAGAGTTCGCGAAAGCGAATCCAGCATTTGAGATTAAAGCTGCGGCCTTTGAAGGTGAGTTAATCCAAGCGAAAGATATCGATCGTCTGGCAACTCTCCCAACTTACGATGAAGCAATCGCACGCCTGATGTCAACCATGAAAGAAGCCGCTGCCGGCAAATTGGTTCGTACTCTGGCTGCTCTGCGCGATCAGAAAGAAGCTGCATAAGCCCTTTCCTTCGTTGCTTTTTAACGTATAAACTATTTCTGAATTTTAGGAACACTTGTTATGTCTATCACTAAAGACCAAATCCTTGATGCAGTTGCAGAAATGTCTGTAATGGACGTTGTTGAACTGATTACTATGATGGAAGAAAAATTCGGCGTTTCTGCTGCTGCAGCTGTTGCTGTTGCTGCGGGCCCAGCTGAAGCTGCTGAAGAAAAAACTGAATTCGACGTTGTACTGTCAGCTGTTGGCGGTAACAAAGTTGCAGTTATCAAAGCAGTTCGTGGCGCAACCGGTCTTGGCCTGAAAGAAGCTAAAGATATGGTAGAGTCTGCTCCAGCGACCATCAAAGAAGGCGCGAGCAAAGACGAAGCTGAAGCTCTGAAAAAATCTCTTGAAGAAGCAGGCGCTTCTGTTGAACTTAAATAAGTTCAATTGCAAGAACGCAGCCTAATCTAATTAGGCTGACGGCTGGTGATTTTTTAATCACCAGCCTTTTTGCGCTGTAAAGCGTGATGGGTGTTAACAGCTTTTCACGCAGTTTTAATGTTAACAACAACCCTCCAATACTTCTTTCTATTGACGACTTAATATACTGTGTTCTTCGCTACGACCCGCTCGGGTAGCTCGGTAGCAATGGCAACGCAATGAAATGATTTAAGAGTAATAGCAATGAGTATTAAGGAAAGTATTCATTTTCCGTTTCTTATAAAAAAACGCGTTGCGGTTCAGTCTCTTATACTAAGAGCTAACCACTTGGGTCACTGATCAACGAGCTGAGGAAACCTATGGTTTACTCCTATACCGAGAAAAAACGTATCCGTAAGGACTTTGGTAAGCGTCCACAAGTTTTGGACATACCTTATCTCCTTTCTATCCAACTTGACTCGTTCCAGAAGTTTATCGAGCAAGATCCAGATGGCCAGAATGGGCTGGAAGCAGCTTTCCGTTCTGTGTTTCCAATTCAGAGCTACAGCGGTAATGCTGAATTACAATATGTCAGCTATCGTTTAGGCGAGCCTGTTTTTGATGTTAAAGAATGTCAAATTCGCGGTGTAACTTACTCTGCGCCTTTACGTGTGAAATTGCGTCTCATCGTTTATGAGCGTGAAGCACCGGAAGGAACTGTTAAAGACATCAAAGAACAAGAAGTCTACATGGGTGAAATTCCACTCATGACTGAAAACGGAACTTTCGTTATCAACGGTACTGAGCGTGTTATCGTTTCTCAGTTACACCGTAGTCCTGGTGTATTCTTCGACAGCGATAAAGGTAAAACACACTCTTCAGGTAAAGTGCTATATAACGCACGTATTATCCCTTACCGTGGTTCATGGCTTGATTTCGAATTTGACCCGAAAGATAACCTGTTTGTACGTATTGACCGTCGCCGTAAATTACCTGCGACCATTATTCTGCGTGCAATGGATTACAATACCGAAGAAATCTTAAATCTGTTCTTCGAAAAAACTGTATTCCAAATCCGTGATAATAAACTGATGATGACGCTGGTTCCTGAGCGTTTACGTGGTGAGACAGCTTCATTTGATATCGAAGCGAACGGTAAAGTCTATGTAGAAAAAGGCCGCCGTATCACTGCACGTCACATTCGTCAGTTAGAAAAAGAAGAAGTGAATAGCATCGAAGTTCCTGTTGAATATATCGCAGGTAAAGTCGTTGCTAGAGACTATATTGATGAAAGTACTGGTGAGCTGATTTGTGCAGCGAACATGGAACTTTCTTTAGATATGTTGGCACGTCTGAGCCAGTCTGGTCATAAAACAATCGAAACATTGTTTACCAATGACTTAGACCACGGTGCTTACATTTCTGAAACCGTTCGTGTCGACCCAACTAACGATCGTCTGAGTGCATTGGTAGAAATCTACCGCATGATGCGTCCTGGTGAGCCGCCAACCCGTGAAGCCGCTGAAAACCTGTTCGATAACTTATTCTTCTCTGAAGATCGTTACGACTTGTCTGCAGTAGGTCGCATGAAGTTCAACCGTTCACTGAACCGCGAAGAAATCGAAGGTTCAGGTATCCTGAGTGAAGAAGACATCATTGATGTTATGCGTAAACTCATCGATATCCGTAATGGTAAAGGCGAAGTGGATGATATCGACCACTTAGGTAACCGTCGTATTCGTTCCGTTGGTGAAATGGCAGAGAACCAATTCCGTGTCGGTCTGGTTCGTGTTGAGCGTGCAGTGAAAGAGCGTCTTTCTCTGGGCGACCTCGATGCATTAATGCCACAAGATATGATCAACGCGAAACCAATTTCAGCCGCAGTTAAAGAGTTCTTTGGTTCCAGCCAGCTGTCCCAATTTATGGACCAGAACAACCCGCTGTCTGAAATTACGCACAAGCGCCGTATCTCTGCGTTAGGTCCAGGTGGTCTGACTCGTGAGCGTGCGGGCTTCGAAGTACGTGACGTTCACCCAACTCACTACGGTCGCGTTTGTCCAATCGAAACGCCTGAAGGTCCAAACATCGGTCTGATCAACTCATTATCTGTTTATGCACAGACCAATGAGTACGGTTTCTTAGAAACCCCATACCGTTTAGTCCGCGATGGCTTAGTAACAGACGAAATCCATTATTTGTCTGCAATTGAAGAAGGTAACTTCATCATTGCTCAGGCGAATACCGTTTTAGGTGATGATGGTAGCTTTGTTGAAGAACTGATTACTTGCCGTAACAAAGGTGAATCAAGCTTATTCAGCCGTGAACAGGTTGAATATATGGACGTTTCGACTCAACAGGTTGTTTCTGTTGGTGCGTCACTGATCCCATTCCTTGAACACGATGACGCCAACCGTGCATTGATGGGTGCGAACATGCAACGTCAAGCGGTTCCTACTTTACGTGCCGACAAACCATTAGTTGGTACAGGTATGGAACGTGCAGTAGCGGTTGACTCTGGTGTTACTGCTGTTGCAAGACGTGGTGGTTCGGTTCAGTACGTTGATGCTTCTCGTATCGTTATCAAAGTTAACGAAGATGAGATGTACCCAGGCGAAGCTGGAATCGATATTTATAACCTGACTAAATATACTCGTTCTAACCAGAACACCTGTATTAGCCAGATGCCTTGTGTATCTTTAGGTGAACCTGTTGAACGTGGTGACGTGTTAGCGGATGGTCCTTCAACAGACCTCGGCGAATTAGCACTTGGTCAAAACATGCGCGTGGCATTCATGCCATGGAATGGTTATAACTTCGAAGACTCCATCTTAGTTTCTGAGCGTGTTGTTCAAGAAGACCGTTTTACAACTATTCATATTCAAGAGCTCTCTTGTGTGTCTCGTGACACTAAATTAGGGCCTGAAGAAATCACTGCAGATATTCCAAACGTCGGTGAAGCTGCTCTGTCTAAACTTGACGAATCCGGTATCGTGTATATTGGTGCGGAAGTGAAAGGCGGCGACATTCTGGTTGGTAAAGTAACACCTAAAGGTGAAACTCAACTGACTCCAGAAGAGAAACTGTTACGTGCTATCTTCGGTGAAAAAGCATCAGACGTTAAAGACTCTTCTTTACGTGTTCCTAACGGTGTATCTGGTACGGTTATTGACGTACAAGTATTTACCCGTGACGGTGTAGAGAAAGACAAACGTGCATTAGAGATCGAAGAAACTCAGTTACGTGATGCGAAGAAAGACTTAACAGAAGAGCTGCGTATTTTCGAAGCTGGCCTGTTTGCACGTATCCGTTCTGTACTGGTTAACGGCGGAATTGAAGCTGAAAAACTGGACAAACTGCCTCGCGACCGTTGGTTAGAGTTATCTTTAGCAGACGAAGAGAAGCAAAACCAGTTAGAGCAATTAGCTGAACAGTATGACGAACTGAAATCTGAGTTCGAGAAAAAACTCGATGCAAAACGTCGTAAAATTACTCAAGGTGATGACTTAGCACCGGGTGTACTGAAAATTGTTAAGGTTTATCTGGCTGTTAAACGTCAGATCCAACCGGGTGATAAAATGGCGGGTCGCCATGGTAACAAAGGTGTTATCTCAAAAATCAACCCAGTTGAAGACATGCCTTACGATGAAAACGGTAACCCAGTTGATATCGTTCTGAACCCGCTGGGCGTACCATCACGTATGAACATCGGTCAGATTTTGGAAACCCACTTAGGGATGGCAGCGAAAGGTATTGGTGAGAAAATCAATGCTATGCTTAAACAGCAAGAAGAAGTTGCCAAACTGCGTGAGTTTATCCAAAAAGCATACGATTTAGGTGATGATCCACGCCAGAAAGTTGATTTGAACACTTTCACTGACGAAGAAGTTATGCGTTTGGCTGAGAACCTGAAAAAAGGTATGCCAATTGCAACACCAGTATTTGATGGTGCGAAAGAGAAAGAAATCAAAGAACTGCTGAAACTGGGCGGTCTGCCGACTTCAGGTCAGATTACATTATTCGATGGTCGTACTGGCGAGCGTTTTGAGCGTCAAGTTACTGTCGGCTACATGTACATGCTGAAACTGAATCACTTGGTTGACGATAAGATGCACGCCCGTTCAACAGGTTCTTACAGCTTGGTTACTCAGCAACCGCTGGGTGGTAAAGCGCAGTTCGGTGGTCAGCGTTTCGGGGAGATGGAAGTGTGGGCACTGGAAGCATACGGTGCAGCCTATACTCTTCAAGAAATGCTTACAGTTAAATCGGATGACGTTAACGGCCGTACGAAGATGTATAAAAACATCGTCGATGGTAGCCATCAGATGGAACCTGGTATGCCGGAATCTTTCAACGTATTGCTGAAAGAAATCCGTTCACTGGGTATCAACATCGAGCTGGAAGACGAGTAATTCGTTTTATGCCGGAAAGCTTGCTTTCCGGCACATGTAAGCACTGGGATTTGGGGAGAGTGTCTTTGAATACTCACCTGACAGGTCTAACTCCGACAGGAGCATTTTGTGAAAGACTTAATAAAGTTTCTGAAAGCGCAAACCAAGACCGAAGAGTTTGATGCTATCAAGATTGCTCTGGCATCACCTGATATGATCCGTTCATGGTCATTCGGTGAAGTTAAAAAGCCAGAAACCATTAACTACCGTACGTTCAAACCTGAGCGTGACGGTCTTTTCTGTGCGCGTATTTTCGGGCCAGTAAAAGACTATGAATGTCTGTGCGGTAAGTACAAACGTTTAAAACACCGCGGTGTGATTTGTGAGAAGTGTGGCGTAGAAGTTACACAGACCAAAGTCCGTCGTGAGCGCATGGGTCACATTGAACTTGCATCTCCGACTGCACACATTTGGTTCTTAAAATCACTGCCATCCCGTATCGGTTTGCTGCTCGATATGCCACTGCGTGATATTGAACGCGTTCTGTACTTTGAATCATATGTAGTTGTTGAAGGCGGTATGACTAGCCTTGAGCGTGCACAGATTCTGACAGAAGAGCAATATTTAGATGCGCTGGAAGAGTTCGGTGACGAATTTGATGCGAAAATGGGTGCGGAAGCTATCCAAGGCCTGCTGAAAAACCTCGATCTTGAGAACGAGTGTGAAACGCTGCGCGAAGAGTTAAATGAAACTAACTCTGAAACTAAGCGTAAGAAGCTGACCAAGCGTATCAAACTGCTGGAAGCATTCATTCAATCTGGTAACAAACCAGAGTGGATGATCTTAAACGTGCTGCCAGTATTACCACCGGATCTGCGTCCATTAGTTCCACTGGATGGTGGTCGTTTCGCAACATCAGATCTGAACGATCTATATCGTCGCGTAATCAACCGTAATAACCGTCTGAAACGTCTTCTGGATCTGGCTGCGCCAGACATCATCGTACGTAACGAAAAACGTATGCTGCAAGAAGCGGTTGACGCCCTGTTAGATAACGGTCGTCGTGGTCGCGCAATCACTGGTTCTAACAAACGTCCTCTGAAATCTTTGGCAGATATGATCAAAGGTAAACAAGGTCGTTTCCGTCAGAACTTACTTGGTAAGCGTGTTGACTACTCAGGTCGTTCTGTTATCACCGTAGGTCCATACCTGCGCCTGCATCAGTGCGGTCTGCCGAAGAAAATGGCTCTTGAGTTATTCAAACCATTTATCTATGGCAAATTAGAATTACGTGGTCTGGCTACAACCATTAAAGCTGCGAAGAAAATGGTTGAGCGCGAAGAAGCGGTTGTTTGGGATATCTTGGATGAAGTCATCCGTGAACACCCAGTCATGTTGAACCGTGCACCAACACTTCACCGTCTGGGTATCCAAGCTTTCGAACCTATTCTTATCGAAGGTAAAGCTATCCAATTGCACCCACTCGTTTGTGCGGCATATAACGCCGACTTCGATGGAGACCAAATGGCGGTACACGTTCCTCTGACTCTGGAAGCTCAGTTAGAAGCACGTGCGTTGATGATGTCAACCAACAACATCCTGTCACCTGCAAGTGGTGAGCCGATCATCGTTCCTTCTCAGGACGTTGTATTGGGTCTTTACTACATGACACGTGACTGCGTAAACGCGAAAGGCGAGGGCATGGTATTAGCCGGTCCTAAAGAAGCTGAGCGTGTTTACCGTTCAGGTCATGCATCACTGCATGCCCGCGTTAAAGTCCGTATCACTGAAGAAGTAAAAGATTCGGAAGGTAACATTACAATCAACACTGGTTTAGTTGACACCACTGTTGGTCGTGCAATTTTATGGATGATCGTACCGAAAGGTCTGCCTTATGCTCTGGTAAACCAAGCGTTAGGTAAGAAAGCTATCTCCAAAATGCTGAACACCTGTTACCGTGTTCTGGGCCTGAAGCCTACTGTTATTTTTGCTGACCAAATCATGTATACCGGTTTTGCCTATGCGGCACGTTCTGGTGCATCAGTTGGTATCGACGATATGGTTATTCCAGAGAAAAAAGCTGGGATCATCGCCGAAGCAGAAGCTGAAGTTGCAGAAATTCAGGAACAGTTCCAGTCTGGTCTGGTAACAGCAGGCGAACGTTACAACAAAGTTATCGATATCTGGGCAGCAGCAAACGAACGTGTTGCTAAAGCGATGATGGAAAACTTGTCGACTGAAGCGGTTATTAACCGTGATGGCGTCGAAGAACAACAAGTTTCTTTCAACAGTATCTTTATGATGGCCGACTCCGGTGCTCGTGGTTCTGCAGCTCAGATTCGTCAGCTAGCAGGTATGCGTGGTCTGATGGCTAAGCCAGATGGCTCCATCATCGAAACACCAATCACGGCAAACTTCCGTGAAGGTCTGAACGTTCTTCAGTACTTTATCTCTACGCACGGTGCGCGTAAAGGTCTTGCCGATACCGCATTGAAAACAGCGAACTCCGGTTATCTGACTCGTCGTTTAGTTGACGTTGCACAGGACTTGGTTGTGACTGAAGACGACTGTGGAACTCATGAAGGTATCCTGATGACTCCGGTTATCGAGGGTGGCGACGTTAAAGAACCACTGCGTGAGCGTGTATTGGGTCGTGTGACTGCAGAAGATATCCTGATCCCAGGAACGGCAGATATTCTGGTTCCACGTAATACATTACTGCACGAAAAACTGTGTGACCTGTTAGAAGCTAACTCAGTCGACAGCGTTAAAGTTCGTTCAGTTGTAAGTTGTGAAACTGACTTCGGTGTGTGTGCTCACTGTTATGGTCGTGACCTTGCTCGTGGTCATATCATCAACAAAGGTGAAGCTATCGGTGTTATCGCGGCACAGTCAATCGGTGAGCCGGGTACACAGTTAACGATGCGTACGTTCCACATCGGGGGTGCGGCATCTCGTGCGGCGGCAGAATCTAGCATTCAAGTCCGTAACACAGGTACTCTGAAGCTGGTTAACGCGAAATTCGTTACTAACACAGAAGGCAAACTGGTTATTACTTCACGTAATACAGAGCTGCGTCTGATTGACGAATTCGGTCGTACGAAAGAAAGCTATAAAGTCCCTTACGGTGCACACTTGACCAAAGGTGATGGCGAGGCTGTAACGGGCGGCGAAACTGTTGCGAACTGGGATCCACATACCATGCCAGTCGTCAGTGAAGTTTCTGGTTTCATCAGCTTCTCTGACATGCTTGATGGTCAAACAATGACGCGTCAGACTGATGAATTAACCGGTCTGTCTTCAATCGTTGTTCTGGATACTGCGGAACGTACCAGTGGTGGTAAAGACTTGCGTCCTGCTCTGCGTGTTATTGACGCAAATGGTAACGATGTTCTTATCCCTAACACGGACATGCCAACTCAGTACTTCTTACCGGGTAAAGCAATTGTTCAGTTAGACGATGGCGTTGCTATTAATGCGGGTGATACTTTAGCGCGTATTCCACAAGAATCTGTGGGTACTAAAGATATCACGGGTGGTCTACCACGCGTAGCTGACTTGTTCGAAGCTCGTCGTCCGAAAGAGCCTGCAATCTTGGCTGAAATCAGCGGTATTATCTCGTTTGGTAAAGAAACCAAAGGGAAACGTCGTCTGGTTATCACACCATTAGATGGTAGCGATCCGTACGAAGAGATGATCCCTAAATGGCGTCAACTCAACGTGTTCGAAGGTGAGATCGTTGAACGCGGTGACGTGGTTTCCGATGGTCCAGAATCTCCACACGATATTCTGCGTCTGCGTGGTGTCCATGCTGTTACGCGTTATATCACTAACGAGGTTCAGGAAGTTTACCGCTTACAAGGCGTTAAGATTAACGATAAACACATTGAAGTTATCGTTCGTCAGATGCTGCGTAAAGTGACTATCGCGGATGCAGGAAGTTCTGAATTCCTCGAAGGTGAACAAGTCGAGTACTCACGTGTTAAAGTTTCTAACCGTAAACTGGAACAAGAAGGCAAAATTCCAGCGAATTTTGCTCGTGACCTGTTGGGTATTACTAAGGCATCTCTGGCAACAGAATCCTTTATCTCAGCAGCATCGTTCCAAGAAACGACACGCGTACTGACTGAAGCCGCAGTTGCGGGTAAACGTGACGAATTACGTGGTCTGAAAGAAAACGTAATTGTTGGACGCCTGATCCCAGCAGGTACTGGTTTTGCGTATCACCAAGACCGTATCCGCCGCCGTCATCTGAACGACGTTGTGGATGCACCACAAGTCAGTGCAGACGAAGCAACAGCAAACTTAGCTGAGCTGTTAAATGCAGGTTTTAGCAGTGACAACCAGAACTAATTTCTGATTTCACTGTAAAACGCCTGACAAAAGCCAGTGCCGAAAGGTACTGGCTTTTTTTATGTCTTAGGTTTATCTGAATATGTAACGCGTATTTCTATTTTTAAAATATATCCAGCAGTAAAAAAAATGAATAATAAATTGCTTGGCTAAAAATAAACGGTAATAAAAATTATTTTTAAATTATTTAATAGGAATATGCGATGGATAAAAAAAAGACAAATGAACAGGTTGATGTGAATCAAGCTAATCTCTCGGCTTATCATGGAATATTATCAGACTCATTAGGGGCCATAAATACATCTCAGATAGTGACGGGAAATGGGCAAATTGCATTAGATTTAGTTGTTGTTATTGATACTAGTGGCTCAATGTCTGATGAGGCAGGGGATTTAAGTAAACAGATTGATGCGACGATTGAGGCGGCATCAGCAAAGTGTCCATCCCACCTTCGGGCGACATTTTTAGGTATCGAAGGGACTTGGGCAAATACGAAGTTTGATCAATCTGCCAGTGAATATTTAATTAAGATCGGTGCGAACGAAAGGGATCTGCAAGCAAGATTACCGTTTAAAGAATCCGATGGGCGAGATCATGCTGGAAATAAAGAAGATTTATGTCGTGCGGTTATTGATATTAGTAAACACTTTGATTGGCGAGATGATGCGCGTAGGGCTATTTTTGTGCTGGGTGATGAAGGGATGGAAGGTGGCGGTGGAATTCTTACTCGTGCTGCGATTGCAAAAAATAATGAAGCCATATCTGTCGCTCAAGAAAGAGGAATTAAGGTGTATACCTACCAAGGTACACCGGATGATAGCCCAACAAATCTAGATCGTTTTCCGACTCTTGCTGATAGAGATAACGTGACGAGGGAGTATGAACGACTAGCCAAAGAAACCGACGGACGTGCGTACATTTACACCACAGGGATTGCAAATTTCTCGTTGGTTTTACAGGAAATATTATGTGATAGCTTAATACCACCAGCCAAACCAGATCGAAGGCTTTCAGAGTGTGATTCTGTCTGTGAAAACTTGCCACTCATTATAAATACTGTGAATACATTGTCTGATATTATAAAAAAGACCATAGATTCTTGCTGCCCTGATCCCAAGCATGATGACCACTCAGATTGTCAGTGTAAACATTAGAATTGGTTAGCTAGAAAAAGTAAAAGCGGGAATATTTCCCGCTTTAATTATGTGAATGGTAAATATAGTAATTAGTAAAAAATACCAATGATCGCACAGTGAGCCACAAAACCTACCATCAGCGGCACGGCGGTTCGTTTTACCACATCAAATGGCTGCAGTTTTGCACCACTGGATACGGCAATGATTACCCCCGCGACTGGGGACATACCTCGGCCCATGTGTGAGGCTTGTTGCATTGGTAAAATCATTGCAATAGGGTTAACGCCCATACTATGTGCAATTTGTGGAATTAACTCAACGAACGCGAGGAATGGCGCATTACCTGAACCCATAATAATAGCAGCGGCAAGTGTGACGAGTGCGAACACAATCGCCATGGCAAATGGTGGCAAGCCGACGGATTCAGCACCTAAAATCAGTTGGTCAATTGCTCCACTGACTTTAATACCATGAGCGAACACTCCAGCGGCAACCAATAAGCCGACCACATTACTGAATGCATGACCCATACCATTTAGAAATGTTTGGAAGCCATTACAAACCGCTTTAAAATTACGTACGCGAAGTGTTTCAATCACCATGCAAATGGCCATCGCAATCAGCACGATAGTCACAACATCTAAGTGAATACCGGAAAAGAACAAATTGGACGTTCCTACTGCCATAATAATGGGGAGCATAGGAAGAAGTGCATAATATCCAGGAACTGACTTAGTAATTTCTTCTTTTTCATGTGACTGAACGGCTTTACCAATTTCAGGTACGAAACCTTGTTTTCGGTCACAGTGACGTTGCCAGAAAATATGGGTAATACCGACGACCAATACAGTGGCTAATGCCGCTGGCCCTTGATAGTAAAGCACATACTCAACGACAGACATATCGACCGCTTTCGCACCACGAATGGCATCAATCGCGGTTGGTGTGTAAGCCACCCCAAGAGAAGTTGCGATAACCCCAGCCGCAGAAGCAGGTGATAATCCCAAACCAATCATAATTGGGAACATGGTTCCCATTAATAATACGGCTAAGCCTGTTGCTGATGGGATAGCTAACTGCAAGATACTCGCCAGCAAGAAAGAGAAAAATAGCAGTACATAAGGGGAACGCATATTTTTCAGTGGCTTAGTTGCAACACGTACTACCGCTTCATTGGCACCGATATGGTCCATATAGTGCGCAAAGCCCATCAATGCCATGATCATTAAACCGAGATCCGCTGCGCGGCTACTGAATAAATCTCGCATGACTTCAAATGGGTCGAGCCAAGTGATACCAGTGGTGGCGACATTTTTAGGGAGGATTGGACCCCAGCCAAGGGCTAGGGTGAATATCATCAATACTAAGCCAGCGATTAATAGTACTGGCTCAGCTTTGTACCCCTTTAAAATAAATCGCGCAACCAAAACAACGATAATCAGAACCGTTAGAATTGGGATCATGCTTTAGCTCCTGGTTTGAAGCGTTCTGCGGTGATTTGTACCACTTGTTTTAATACATCGCTGGCGGCATGTAGGGATTTAACGGGTAAATATTCATAGATTGAATGGAAGTTATGTGCGCCTGTGAAGATATTAGGGCAAGGCAATCCATTTTGCGATAATGCAGCTCCATCATAACCCCCACGCATAGGAATGACTTTTGGTGTGATACCACAAGCTTGGTAGGCATCAACGGCAATATCAATAGGGTAACGGTTATCACCTTGTAGGCTATTGTAAACGTTAGAGTAGCGGTCTGATAGCTTACAAACAACACTTTCGCTTCCCCAAAGGCTTTCGCAGCTCTCTGCTAATTGTTTTAAGAAAGCCATACGTTTGCGATAGCCGTCTTCGGTAAAATCACGCACATCCATTTTTAAAACAGTACGGGCGCTGTTACCTGACATTTGTTTCACCCAATAATAGCCTTCGCGTCCATCGGTATACTCAGGAGCTTCACCACCCGGTAACATGGCAATAAATTTTTGTGCCATTAATAATGAGTTAACCAGTTTGCCTTTTGCGGACATTGGATGAGCCGATTTACCCGTAAAGATGATTTCGGCATCACCTGCGTTCCAGTTTTCATACACCAGTTCACCGATACCGCAGCAGTCCAAGGTATAGGCAAAATCAGCACCAAACTCTTTAACATCAAAGACTTTTGCGCCACGGAGGCCTTGCTCTTCATCTGGAACGAAACCAATTTTAATGGTGCCGTGCTTAATTTCTGGATTTTGCTTAAAGTATTGCAGCATATCCATGATAGAGGCAATTGCCGCTTTATCGTCAGCACCTAATAGGCTAGTTCCATCAGTGACAATTATGTCATCACCAATGTAATTCACTAATTCAGGGAACTCACTCTTACGTAGATAAATATTAAGCTCTTTATTCATGCATAAATCTTCACCGGTGTATGGCAAAATTTGTGCTTTAGTATCATTGGTTTGTTCTGCGCTAGTGTCTAAATGGCCGAAGAAAGCGACGGTTGGGACATCATAATCAAGATTGGAAGGCAAAGTTGCGGTGACAATAGCTGTGTCACGCAGCTTAATATCTTCAACGCCCAGAGCTTCTAATTCTTGGACCAGCTGTTTCGCAAGGACGCGTTGTCCTTCTGAGGAAGGCATAATTCCTGCCGCACCCTTTTCCCTATCAGTGGTGGTGTTAATTTTGGTATAAGAAATAAACCGCTCAACAATATTCATTCTTTTTATTCCCCAGCATCTTATAGAATGCGTTTTACATTAGTTATATCTGTGGCTGTAATTTCATTTCACAGTATTATTCTTGTATCACAATTAAAGATATTCTGAATATCAGACCTGTTGAATTTTTCTAAGAAATGCTAGTGAGAATATAAAATTGATAATTAATAGTGGCATTATTCGAATAATGAATTAAAATGGGCGACTTTACTCCTGCCTTATTTTTCGTCTTAAATAATATTGTTAAATTATTGATATTAAATCGTAAGAATATTCTTTCGTAATGTGTTTTTTATTTAACACCTTATTTTAAACTTATCCTATCTTAAATTTAATTAATATATATTGCTGTTAGATGTTCAAAAGATAATTTTTCCTAGAAATAAAAATTTTTAATTAGCAAAATTAATAGAAAATTAGATGGAATGAATGCTTAAAATCATATTTTGATATTTTATTTCTTTGCCTTTCATTTAGATAATTGAATCAATTTTATACTGACTGTTTTTTGCAGGATGGTGATAAAAATTTTCTTTTGTCTTGTTTCGTATTACCTCTACTTTTTTGCATTGAAAGCAAATGAAGATTTACTGGCAGGTATTTCTTCGTCATTTGATATGTAATTTTCAAGCAAAATTTTACTTCTGTGCTCAGCATCTCTGAATTATTTATTTTTATTAAAAATCAGCATGTTAATTTTGATTGTCATAAGTTTGCATCATATCTTTATTGTGGGGAAATTGACTTATTTTCTACGAATTGATTACTTTTTGTGATCTCCACTTGAATTTTGATATTTTCGATCACTTACTTTTTGATATTATGCAAAAGTATAAATAATATGTATTAATCAAAAACGAAAGAAAACGTAAACAAAAGAGGATGAAGCAATGACTGTTTCGCGCAGAACCTTTATAAAAGGATTAGCAGCCAGCGGTGCAGCAATGTCGGTTTCTAGTCCCATTTTAGCCAATGATGGAAAACCTTCAAATATTAAGCCTTACCGACCCGATAACGCCCCTAACTTATTGATAGTATTCCCTGATGAGATGCGTGCCCATGCATTACAATTTATGGGAGAAGACCCGTCAATTACCCCTAATTTAAATAAGTTTGCCAAACAAGCGAAAGTCATGACGCAGATGGCATCCAATTACCCATTATGTTCCCCATTCCGTGGCATGTTTATGACTGGGCAATATCCTGTTCGTAACGGTATTACAGGCAACGCACATGATTATGGTGGAAAGGTAGGGATTGATTTATCACCTTATGCCAATTGTTGGTCTGATGTTTTGAAATCATTGGATTACAGCACGGGATATATTGGTAAATGGCATTTAGATGCGCCATATGCACCTTTTATTGAAAGCTATAATAACCCAATGGAAGGTCGTTATTGGAATGAATGGGCTGCTCCAAACCGCCGCCATGGCTTTGATTTTTGGTACTCCTACGGCACATATGATCTGCATATGAAACCGATGTATTGGGCCAATAATACACCACGGGAAAAACCGATTTATGTAGACCAATGGGGACCAGAGCACGAAGCGGATATAGCCATAAAATTCTTACAAAATAAAAATGGGCAGTACCGTGATAATACCAAGCCATTTGCGCTGGTTGTTTCTATGAACCCTCCGCATTCACCGTATGACCAAGTTCCACAAAAGTATCTCGATGCCTATAAAGGAAAAACCTCGCAAGAGTTAAATACTCGGCCAAATGTTAAATGGGATGTGGAATACCAAGAAGGCTATGGACCTCAATATTTCAAAGAATATCTGGCGATGGTAAACGGCGTTGATGAACAATTTGGTCGCATCGTTGATGAGCTTGAAAAACAAGGGCTTGCGGATAATACATTGGTTGTTTTCTTCTCTGATCATGGTAGTTGTCTTGGCGCAAATGGCCAGCCGACAAAAAATAACCCTTATGATGAGTCGATGCGTGTTCCGATGATGTTTCGGTTACCGGGTAAAATTCAACCAGGGCAAGATGATGCATTAATGTCAGCGCCGGATATCTACCCAACGATTCTAGGTTTATTGGGGTTAGAGCAATGGATCCCTGGCTCAGTTGAAGGAAGTAATTTAGCTGAACGTGTAGTCACTGGTGAGGGGGAAGTCGCTAACTCTCAACTTTATTTATTTATTCCGTATGGTGAACCTTCGTTTGGTAAACGTGGCGTGAGAACGAAAACACATACATTGGTTATTGACCGTCAGGATGGGCAACCACTGAAATATACGCTTTATGATAATGTGAATGATCCTTATCAAATGAAAAATGTGGCAGATGAGAACAAACCCATTATTGATAAATTAATTAAAGAAGAGCTTATACCGTGGTTAGAAAAAACCGGTGATTCTTGGAGACCAACAGAGTTTATTACAGCAACAACAAATAAATTAAATAAAAAAGTTTCAGCTTGTGAAGTTAAATAAATCATTTTTTGCCACCTAATAAACTAGGTGGCATTAATTAAAAAAATGAAAATATTATTCTCTAATAAAACAGGGAATCACTATCCTCGTGCTTAAATAGTACACAGCTTTGGAATAAAGATAATGAAAAAATTAATTATTGCTAGTGCAGTATTATTTTCAATTTCATCACAATATGCTCTCGCAAATAACTATAAAACAACAATTGAATATCGTCATCAATATTTAGACGCATCAGGGAAAAGCGGAGATAGAATTAAAGCTTTTTTGGATACAGGGAAAAATATTGGATTTGAGTTAGATGCACGCTATGGAAATAAAGATGGTGCTTATGACGCAATGAAAATTGATGGTTCGGAATTTTCAGCTTTTTATTATACAAAATTGAATCCAAATTTAGTGGGGCTTGTCGGTGCTTCTCTTGATTTCGATAAATTAGGTTTAGTTTATGTTCCTTATGTCCGTTTAAATTATACATTCGATAATGGTATTCGTTTACAAGGCCGTTATAAATGGAAAGTGTGGGATTATGGTCAAGTAGGAGAGAATGGCAGTAATTATCACTCTAAAATCCAAGAGTTTGATAGCTGGATAGGTTACAAATGGGGTAACTTAGATTTACAGTATCAATTGGATTTAATGTGGGAAATGGCTGACAATGCTCAACCTCTTTATAATGATAAGAAATTCGATTATCAACACAACGTTCGCCTTCGTTATGATATTAAAGCAGATGATGGTGCGTTATGGCGCCCATTTGTTGAAGTGGGCAATGTGAAAGAAAATAGGTTTTCAAGTGACCGTCAAACACGATTCCGTGTGGGTATTCAATATACTTGGTAATATCATTTTCATATAAATATATATTTGCCCACGAGTGATCGTGGGTTTTTTATTGCCGGTTTGCAAAGAAGAGAAAAGAATAAATACTGAAAAACAAGAAAAATGGCCAATAAATTGGCCAAAAGAAAGTAATGAAATGACAACTTGAGCAATGGTAAATCGGGTTGTAATGAATCAAATTTTGAGTTTAATAACTTCACTTGCTGCTAATAAATAGGCTCCAGCTCCATAATCCATATTATGGTCATATTTGACATCTCGTGGGTTGAACGCCGGAAGCTGTACCCAACCTAGCATTCCATTGGGGTGAATACAGTTTTGTAGTGCACACCATGATTTTTCGAGCAGAGGCAGGTAGCGTGCTTCTTCCAGTAAACCTTGGTTTAAGCCCCACGCTAATCCATAGCAAAATAATGCAGTGGCACTACTTTCAGGGGCAGGGAAGCTTTGGGGATCAAGTAAACTAGTGCGCCAGAAACCATCTTCTTGTTGGTATTGAATGACAGTTTCCATTAGGTCGGTAAATAAATTTACATATTGCTGGCGGGCAGGAAACTCTTTAGGTAACGATTGTAAAATACGTGGGATAGATGCAATGACCCAACCAATACCTCGGCTCCAAAATACTTTTTCACCATTTTTTTCACGTAATTCACCACCCTTGCCATCAGGAATGTAGCGATAATCGCGATAAATTAAGCCAGTTTCAGGATCACGCAAATGTTCTATCGCATCCCAATAAGCGGTATGCATGTAGTCTAAGTAGCGATTGTCATTTGTTTTAGCTGATAACGCGGCAAAAGCAGGGGGAGCCATGAAGAGTGCATCACACCACCACCAGTCTTCTCGACCTGGTTTTGGCTCTGCTAACATAAGGTTGAATGCATTAATAGTGGGTTCAAGGATTTCTGGATGATCAAATTGCGAACTTACAGCTAAATAGGCTTGAGTACAGACATGGTCATCGGCAAAACGCGGGTTAGGTCCTGTACGAAATCCAGTATGTAATGTGTAATCCAATACACCAGCGAGATATTCGTTATCCTGTGTTGCTTGCCATGCAGCAGCAACACAAGACCACAGAACACCACGTTCCCAGTCCGTATCTTTAATAAAACGGGTTTTGCCACTACGACGAAGTACACTGCGTACTTGGTTTTTTGATTGATAACGGTAAACCCGTTTCATATCATCTAAAACCGTATTACGTTGTAATAGTTTTGGTAATGATGATTGTTCCATTATTTTCTCCAGATGGGTTAGCGAGCTAACCAGCCACCATCAACAGCAATGGTATAACCATTAATATAGTCACTTGCTTTGGAGGCTAAAAAGATGGCTGGCCCTGCTAAATCCTCAGGAGTTCCCCAACGGCCCGCAGGAATGCGCTCTAAGATAGCTGCGTTGCGATCCGCATCAGCGCGCAGTGCTGCCGTGTTGTCTGTTGCCATGTAACCTGGGGCAATCGCATTCACATTAATGTTGTATTGGGAAAGCTCAGTAGCGAGAGCACGAGTGAGCCCCATGACGGCTGACTTACTTGCAGTGTAAGATGGAACCCGAATACCACCTTGGAATGAGAGCATTGAGGCAATATTAATAATTTTCCCACCATTACCTTGCTTCACGAATTGGCGTGCAACACGTTGAGATAAAAAGAATAAGGTTTTTTGATTAATATTAATCACATCGTCCCAATCTTTTTCACTAAACTCTAATAAGTCTTCACGGCGAATAATACCCGCATTATTGACAAGGATATCAATATGGCCCATGGCGGATACCGCATCATCAACCAAAGTTTGTAACCCGTCTTGTTCCATTAAATTCATAATAATGTAGTGAAACTTACGGCCTAAAGCTTCGACTTGAGCGCGTGTATCAGGAGCATCTTGGATGCCAACTCCAACAATATCTGCGCCTGCTTGTGCTAAACCAATTGCCATTCCTTGACCTAAACCGGTATTACATCCAGTGACAATCGCAACTTTTCCTGTTAAATCAAATAAGTTCATCTGTACCTCACTTACGATGTGACAGTACTGCCACATCGTTTTTTATTATGTTAAAAAAGATAAAAGGGTTATTTCAGATCTTTCATGGCGACATGATCCATATCGTGGAACACCTGATTTTCGCCAACCATTCCCCAAATAAATGTATAAGCAGCAGTTCCCACGCCTGAGTGAATAGACCAACTTGGGCTAATGACGGCTTGTTCATTACGAACAACAATGTGGCGTGTTTCCGAAGGCTCACCCATATAATGGAAAACAACGTTGTCTTCTTTCATATTGAAATACAGATACACTTCCATGCGACGTTCATGGGTATGGCATGGCATGGTATTCCATAAGCTACCGGGCTCGAGTACTGTCATGCCCATTGATAATTGGCAGGTTGGTAAAATAGATGGGTGTAAGAATTTATAGATGGTACGAACGTTACAATTCTCTACATTACCTAATTTTTCTGGTGAAGCTTGTTCGATAGTAATTTTGCGTGTTGGGTAGGTATGGTGTGCAGGTGCACAGTTCATATAAAAACGTGCAGGGGTAGTCGTATCAGTACTGATAAACTCGACAGATTTGGCTCCCATACCAATATAAATAGCTTCTTTTGGTGCGATATCATAGGATTGGCCATCAACGATAACTTGACCTGCGCCCCCAATATTAATTGCACCCAGCTCACGACGCTCAAGAAAGAACTCAACGCCTAATGCTTTTCCTGCCATTAGAGCGAGTGGCTTTTGTGTTGGAACAATGCCACCCACAATAATGCGGTCGATATGGCTATAAGTGAGATTCATTTCCCCTTCACGGAACAAGTTCTCGATCAGGAACTGTTTGCGTAAGCCTTCAGTATCAAGTGTTTTTGCATGCTCACTGTGAATTGGTTGACGAATTTCCATTATAAATACCTCATGATTTACTGATAGGTAACCGACTTTAATGGTCGGTATCCCCGAATACAGAGTGAACGTGTTCACCTCTGATGAATGTGTCTGTTAGATAAAAATTGTTATCAACAACGGCAAAATTAGCTTGAGCCCCAACTCGGATGTAACCAAATTGGTCATCGATTCCAAGGTATTGAGCGGGAACCGAAGTAGCCATTTGTACGGCTTCCCATTCAGGAACATGCGCGAGTTGCACCATGTTGCGCAATGCGTTATCAAGGCTACATGTACTACCCGCAAGAGAGCCATCAGCTGTGCGAGCTTGCCCTTGAGTGACCTTCACCGCCTGTGCCCCAAGGGCATAATCACCATCCGGTAGCCCACCAGCTCGCATACAATCCGTAATTAAAGCGAGCTGCTGATAACCTTTCATTCGATAAGCTAGCTGCATCATGACGGAGTGAACATGAATGCCATCGGCAATCAGCTCCGCAAGGACATCGTGGTACAACACTGCGCCACAGCAACCGGGCTCTCTATGATGTAAACCCGTCATGCCGTTATAAAGATGCACGCCACAATCTGCACCATGTGAAAATGCGAGACTGGTTTGTATGAAATTAGCGGCAGTATGTGCAACACTGGTCTTAATATTGTGTTGTACTAACCAATCAATAGCCTCAATGGCACCTTCTGCTTCAGGTGCAACAGCAACTCGCAAGAGTGTGTGATTAGCACATTGCACAAGGTCTTCCAATTCATGAATGGTCGGCGATTTTAAGTACTTAACAGGATGTGAGCCTCGATGACGTTCAGTGAAGTAAGGGCCTTCTAAAAAACTGCCGACTAACTGGGCTCCTGATGTTTGCGGCTTGGCGATAAAGTCACTCACTTGGGTGAGTGCGCGTTTGATATCATCCATTGGTGCGGTGACGGTGGTTCCCACCCAAGCCACAACACCAGTTTTGACTAATGCATCAGCGATGGTTTGCAACCCTTGTTGGCTTGCATCCATGACGTCTGCGCCAGCACGACCATGAATATGGATATCAACAAACCCCGGTAGTAAGGCGCGTCCTTCAAGACGGATGACTGGGCAGTGTTCGGGGGCGGTATCCGTAATTTCCTGTATAACACCGTTGCACACTCGAACATACTGCTGATAGCGAATTCCCTCAGGTGTAAAGGTACGATCCGCTAAAATGGCATATTGCTGTTTCATAGGCCATCTTCTTCACATTCAGGCTCTGACATCATAGCCAGTTGTTGACGTAGATCTTGAATACTACTTGTGCCAATATCGTGTAAGATAGAAAGAAGTTCTTTTGCATCAACCCCTTCACGTTCCAATGCCGCATTGACAATCATCGGTAGATTAACGCCAGCTAAAACTTCAACGGATTTATCTTCCATCATAATTGCCATAGCGCGGTTACAAGGGGTTCCACCAGGAAGGTCGGTGAGAAAAAGTATTTGTTCACAATTCATGGCACTCATTGCTGCTCGCATTTGTTGTTCCAATTCGTCGGGAGAAAGGGTTTCAACAAAATCAATAAACACCATATTTTCCTGTTCACCTGCGATGGCTTTGACAGCGGAAGCCATACCGCTCGCAAAATTAATGTGCCCAGAAACAATCAAACCAATCATTTACAACTCCTTGCTGGTGGGTAACTTAGCTACCCACCTAAAAACAATTTAATACGATTCTGTTACATCACACCGAGTACATGGCCAATAACACCGAAGGCCAAGACAGAGAAGATAAGCACCGGCGGTTTTGCCCAGAAACCTGTCCCTTTCACCATTTTGAACATCAAAAAGACAAGGCACAGAGGGAGTAAGTTAGGCATGATTTTGTCGAACAAGGCGGTTTGTAGTTCGACCACCTTGCCACCTACCTCAACAGCAGCGGTGGTTTGTACTTTTATGAAAGTGGCGGAAAGTGCCCCAATCACAAAAATCCCCATGATGTTGGCGGCTTTCGCTAATTTTTCTGTTGCGTCGCTCATGTTAACCATCGCCGCAGTACCTGCGCGATATCCCATGAACATCAAGCCAAAATAGACAAAAAAGTGAACAATTTGGTATAAAAAGAAGAAAACAAATGGGCCGGCAATTGAGCCTTCCATTGCGATAGATGCACCTAATGCTAAAGTCAGTGGCATCAATGTCATATGGTCGATAGCATCGCCAATTCCACCTGTTGGCCCCATACCTGCCACTTTCATTACGTTGACAGTAGAAGGCTTCTCTTTGTTCTCTTCCATGGCAACGGCAGTACCAAGTAAGAAAGTAAATAATTTTGGACTCGCATTGAAAAACTGTAAGTGATTTTTCAGTGCAGTTGCATAATCGCGTTTGTTATTACCATGAATTTTGCGTAGGGCTGGGATGATGGAGAATGCAAAGCCTCCCCCCTGCATACGTTCAAAGTTAAAGTTACCTTCCATAAATAGCCCGCGAAATGCACAACGCCATAGATCGCCTTTCGTGATGACTTTGCGGACAGTGGTATCTTGGTACTCATCAATGCCATCAACGTAGGATTCCACTGGTAAGTTTTTGGTTTCTACTGCTGTTTTGTTATCAGATACCATCTTCAAAATCCTCATTTTGTTGTGAGTTATTCTTGTTGTTGTTACCGCTGAAGAAGTAATACAGGGCTGCCGCAGATGCGCCGAGTATTGCTACTGCCATAATTGGCAGTTTGAGATAAGTGGTCATAACGAAACCAACAAAGAACACACCAGCCACTTCTTTTGACCACATGATTTTCAACAACATCGCGAAGCCAATTGCTGGAACCATTTTGGCGCCAATACCTAAGCCTTCGAGGAGTACTTTTGGTGTATTTTCATCAATCCACTGTGCCGCGTGTTCACCAAAGTAAACCGTTACAAAGGCGACGATCGCGTAGAGTAAAGAACGAACGGTAATTGTGGCGACTAATAACCGAGAGATCCCCGCCGCATCGGCTTTTTCAGCGTAGCGATCAGCTTTACCCATGGTGAACGCGGTAATAGCAAAAAAGCCGATAATGATCATTTGCATGAGAACGGCAATTGGCATACCAATCCCCATCGCTACCGCTGGTGATTGATTAGTCATAATGGCGAATGCAACGGCGGCGATAGTGCCTAAAGTAACATCAGGTGGCTGAGCCCCTGCATTTGGAACAAGCCCAAGCCAAGCTAATTCTAATGTTGCACCCGCAATTAAACCGACTTGCATATCACCCATAATCAGGCCAACAACAGGCCCTGTGATCAGTGGGCGGTGGATATTGAGTGCAACGTCATACTTATCTATACCGCAAAAGAAGGCCCATAAAGCCACGAGAGAAGCTTCATAAATCATAATAGTTTTCCTTAAACGCCTTAGTGTTAAGTTGTTATCTCAATCTGCTTATGCTGTTGCGAGAGTAAGAACATTAACGGGGGTTTGGTCTGGAGTATTTTGAATTGTGCAAGCTACTCCTTTGTCGACAAGCCGACGAAATGCTTCTAAGTCGCGCTCATCCACAGACACTGTTTTGGCAATTTGGCGCTTTCCTTCATGGAAATGCATATTGCCGACATTGCAGTGAGTGATAGGAACTCCACCTTCGACAAGGCGAGCAACATCTGTTGGGTTATTGCAAAGAATAAAGATTTTTTGACGAGGAGACGCTTTGTGAATGACATCGATGGTTTTTTCGATAGAGAAAAATCGGACGGCATATTCTCCACCTGCGGACGCTTTCATCCCTGCTTGCATAAAAGCAGAATTAGGACCTTCCGCAGCATCATCATTAGCGACAAGAATTAAATTTGCTTCAGTGTGTTTACCCCAAGTGATTCGAATTTGCCCATGTAATAAACGCTCATCGATTCGGGTCCAGACAATATTTGGTGCGTGCATATAATTGCTCTCTTATTATTAGCTATATTTATCATTAAGAAGGCATGAAGCCATCTTCTTGATATGAGAACGGGTAAATAGTGACACCTTGAACAACCCGATTAATTTCTCCAGTTGGAGATGGGTTATCTGGTGTATTCCCCAGTGCAATGGAACTATGGAATGCAAAGGCCTGCGCTAACATTAAATAAGGAAAAAATAGGGCTGAGTCTGAGCACTGCTCCATTTTTTTAATATAAACGAAACTTTCCTCTATTTGTGTGTCATCAGAAGAGGAGGTGACCGCGATCACTTTTGCTGAAGCATTATCGTGAATTACCTCTCTTAATAAGTCAGTCTCATACTGTCTGGTGTATTTATCGTTTGACAGAAACAGCACGACTAACGTTTCTTTATTGACGATAGATTTCGGTCCATGGCGAAACCCTAAAGGCGTGTCAAAGTTAGCAACGACCTTACCAGCCGTTAATTCCAACATTTTTAGGGCAGCTTCTTGTGCAAGACCCTGTAGGCCACCACTACCTAAATAAATGACTCGTTTAAATTTACCTGCATAATCTTCCCGGATACGGCGGTTAAATTGAGTGTAACTGTCGTGATAATCTTGGAAATAGGGTTTAATTTCATTCAAGTAGAAGGATTCGGTTAAGAAAATACACAGCGCAGCCATCATCATGGATGAAAAGCTTGACGTCATTGCTAATGAACGGTCATTTGATTCTTCTGGCATTAAAATGGCTAATGCATTGGTATTATTTTGGCAATAACGATATAGCTGCCCTTGCTCGTTGCAGGTTAAAACTAAGTGGTAACACTGGGTTAGGCATTTTTCTGCCACATTAAGAGCAGCAACACTCTCGGGACTATTGCCAGAGCGAGCAAAAGAAATTAGTAACGTTGGTACGTTTTCCGCTAAATATTCTTTTGGGTCGGCGACTAGATCCGTGGTGGCAATGGCATCAATACGGCGTTTTAAATGGCCTGTTAGAACGGGGGCAAGGGCGCGGCCTGCGAAAGCCGATGTTCCAGCTCCCGTCATGATAATGCGTGCGTCTGGTGCCTGAAGCACTTTAGCTAAAAATGTATCAATTTCAGCACGTTGTTCTTGTATTAGCTGGTTTGTTTTTTCCCAGCATTCAGGTTGTTGCTCAATTTCTTTTGCTGTCCAGAATGCGTTTAGCTTTTCGAGTTCAGGTGTTTGATAGCTTAAATATTCCATGTCAAACCTCAGTGACTAAATTTACATGCATCGGCATATACCGAAAGTACGTCGCGAATTTTTGCAAAAATAAAGGATTTCGCTGAGCCATCGATCATGCCTTCTCTTAATTGTTGGAATTGATGTGGCATGTATTGGCTTAAAAGTGGTAACGGGATCGGTTTTGAAGATAAGTTAGCCATCAGCGTTTCTATGGCTTGGTTAATTTCTTTATCAGGCCAGTAATAACGAATACGGTCACTAAAACTATAAACGCGTGCAAAAGCTTGCTGCTGGGCATCACCATGGTAGTATTTTTGCCAAAATTCGGGCTCACGGCACATCAACTGTTCCATTTTCTCTTTTAAGTGAGAACACTGTTCTGCTGGGAACATTTCATTCTCAATTTCACATAGAGAATAGAGGGCTTCTCGCATAGCAAATGTTAAAGCCGGGCCCACTTTTAAAATAGCAAAGTGGTCTTGAACGAGTTGCTTATAAGCATCTGGTGTTTGGTAATCGGTTGAGTGTGCTTCAAAAACAAGATGAGGGTAGTCATCAACAACTTTACTTAATGCTTGTGCTTTTTCGGGTTGATAATCAATAACACCGGTATGGTCAAATTCCACGCCAGGTTGAACGACGAGGCCAATAACACGTGTCCAGCAGTCACCAATACCTGCTTTTTCGAACGCTTTCGCATGGCAGTCTAAGGTTTTTCTCGCAGCTTGTGGGTCTGTGACTTCAACACCTTCAAGCGCTTCAGTTGCTCCACCTGGTACGGGGACTTCCGTACCAATAACATAAACGATATCGCTGTAGCCAAATTTTTCTTTGGCGGTTTTTTCTGCAATAACTGCGAGTCGGGCGGCACGTTGTGCAACGATTTCATCCGTGAGTGGAACAGGGTCATCTGCACAGGACATACTGCAATCAAGGTGGATTTTTTTGAACCCTGCGGCAACGTAATGTTCAATTAGGACATCGGCATTATCCATGGCATCAGCGGCATTAAGCCCTTGCCAACGGTTAGGACCTAAATGGTCACCACCAAGAATTAGCTTATTTAGAGGAAAATTGATTTTTTCTGCTTTCTCAACCACATAATTGAAAAAGTCAGCCGGAGTCATACCCGTATAGCCACCAAATTGGTCAACTTGATTGGATGTGGCTTCAATTAAAAGAAAGGAATCATTATCCAGCGCTTGGTGCAATGAAGCTTCAATAACAAATGGGTGGGCTGAGCAAACAGAATAAATGCCATTCTGTTTACCAAGTTTATTTTGCTGAACAATCTTTTCTAAAGGATGCATTAATACTAACTCCACAATCAACACGGTTGTATTGTTAATGGAGTTAGCGAGTTATTGCTCTTTATCGACGATGATCACTTCAATTTTATGGTTTTTCAACTCTTGGACATATTCATCAGGGATCCCAGAGTCTGTCACCAAAACATCAATATCAGCGAATTCACGGATCATATGACAGCTGCGCTTACCAAATTTCGTAGAATCAGCAACCGCAATAACAGTTTCCGAGATTTCACACATTAACCGGTTAAGGCTAGCTTCCTGTTCATTGTGTGTCGTGATACCAACGCGTAAATCGAACCCATCAACCCCAAGAAAAACCTTGTCAAAACGATAATTTCTGAGGCTATTTTCTGCTTGTGAGCCAGAAAACGATAAAGCATTTTTGCGCAATGCGCCGCCAGTCATTAGTACATCAACGCCAGCGGCTGTTGCTAACTCCATTGCGACATCTAAACCGTTAGTCATGACAACGACGCTATCCCGCGACTTTAAGTGTGTCGCAATTTCTCGTGTCGTTGTCCCCGAGTCTAAAATGATCGTATCGCCATCATTAATGAGCGCGGCGGCTGCTTTCCCTATTAATGTTTTTGTGCCCGCATTCTGCCCACGTTTTTCATGGATGCTAAGTTCAGCAATAAACCCAGTATTTGGAATTGCTGCCCCATGGGAGCGGACCACATAACCATTCTTTTCAAGAAAGCTTAAATCGCTACGGATGGTGACACTTGAAACTTTAAATATTTCGGCTAAATCTTCGACTCGTGCTTTACCTTGTTGGTTAATCATGTCGAGGATTTCCATGCGCCGTTCAACTGCCGCTTTCACTTTCATCTCCTTACGAAACCAAATGATCTTCTTTCATTTGATTTCGAATTAAGTTTACTACGCTAAAAAATACCGACAACGAAAAAAAACAAAACTTTTGATCTCTTTCACAAAGTTTCGATTCGTGTGTTGTTTGCTTACGGATATTTTCAAATTTTAAATATCATATCTTCGAATAAGAAAGTATCCAATCAATAAAGTAGCAATAATTGTACTTTTACTAAGCAACCCCTGTGTTTTGCATAAATATTAGCAATATTTGCAAAAAATTCGCTAAATATAAGCTCAAAAATTGGCATAAAGTGCGATGGTGGTAATTGAAGTTCGAAAGGAATAGAAGTTTCTTTAAAGCAAAAACAAAAGTTACTGGGCTACTGTGTGTTATTTATATGCTTTTCAACGTTTCTGACTCAAATTAAACGCTTTCAAATTCTTTCATTTTTTGATTTTGTGATTTCAATCTCTTTTGATTTTTCGTGTTTTGCGTAATGCTATAAAAATAACCTGACTGTTTCGGATTAATTTAAATGCCTGCAAACCAACCTACTTATTTTCATATGATGGCGAAACCCACCAGTTATCGCTGCAATATTAAATGCGAATACTGTTTTTATCTTGAAAAAGAAAATGTGTTTCACGAGCAACCAAAGGAAGACCTGCATGACGTTATGCCTGATAACGTACTACGTCGTTATATCAAAGACTATATCCAGTCCCATGCTGGTGAACAGGTAGACTTTTCATGGCAAGGTGGGGAGCCAACCCTTGCAGGGCTCGAATTTTTTGAGCGTGTTGTTAAGTACCAAAAGCAATATGCCCAAGGAAAAATCATCACGAATAGTGTGCAAACTAACGCTATTGCGATTAACCGACAATGGGCGCAGTTTTTTGCAGACCACGGTTTTTTAATCGGTGTATCTATTGATGGCTTAGAAGCTGTTCATGATAAATATCGAATTTCCGTTAATGGTAACCCAACTTTTGAGCGTGTGAAGAAAGCGATTCAGCTCCTGATTGAATATGGTGTTGAATTTAATACCTTAACCGTTGTTAATGACCAAAATTGGCGAAAAGGAAAAGAAACGTATCGAGCTTTGAAAGCATTGGGTTCCACTTTTTTTCAGTTCATCCCCATTGTTGAAGTGGATAGGCGCTTTCCACATACTCAAGGTGGCCATTATGCCCCTGGGCCAAATGCCGCGATGGCACCATTTTCAGTACCCGCTGAGGGATATGGGCAGTTTATGGCTGATGTTTTTGATGAATGGATCCACCAAGGAGACATTGGCAAAATTTATATTCGTCTATTTGATAGCTTATTAGGCACTTGGATGGGCTATCCGGCATCAACCTGTGTGCAATCTAAAACGTGTGGGCAAGCGCTGATTATTGAATCTAATGGGGATGTCTACTCCTGTGATCACTATGTGTACCCTGCCAATCGGTTAGGTAACGTACAACAACACTCCCTTTCTCGTATTGTCTCCTCTAAACAGCAAGTCCGTTTTGGGCAAAATAAATATGACAAGCTAACGAGTCTTTGCCAGCGCTGTGAGGTTCAAAGCCTTTGTTATGGCGGCTGCCCTAAGCACCGGATCACGGCGATAGAAGGTGAAAAATATCGCCATAACTATTTATGTCGTTCATATAAAAAGATTTTTCATCATACCGCTTTAGGTATGCAGTTAATGCGTCAAGCGATATCTGGTGGTGCTTTAGCTAGTGATGCACTTGGCGCAATACAGCGTGCTTATAAGCAATAATAATATTATCTGGAGATATTTTTGTGAGATTACCTTCTATGAAGAAAAGCCTATTAGCAGGGCTGATAGCAGCAAGTAGCTTAGTACCTCCCATTGCAGCGAATGCAGGTGGTACACCGGAAAAGCCGAATGTTTTACTGATTATTATGGATGACTTAGGAACAGGGCAGCTCGATTTTGTGCTTGATAGCCTTGATGTCAAAGAGCTTGCGCAGCGCCCATCACCACAGCGTTATCAAGGTGATATTAATAAGATGGTGGAAGCGGCCAGAACGGCGATGCCAAATGTTGCGGACATGGCTGCAGGCGGAATTAAGATGACCAATGCATTTGTGGCTCATCCTGTTTGTGGCCCATCACGAGCGGGTATTTTTACTGGGCGCTCTCCTGCAAGTTTTGGCACTTACAGTAACGATGATGCGATGTTAGGTATTCCTCAAGATATCAAACTATTACCCGCATTATTCCAAGAAAATGGCTATGCCACAGCCAGTATTGGAAAATGGCATAATGCGAAGGTATTGAAAAAACCTAAAATTGCACCAGAAAAGCAAACTCGCGATTATCACGATAATATGATTTCGACACCGGAGCCAGGTTTCGCACCTCATGAAAGAGGTTTCGATTATGCATATAGTTTCTATGCATCAGGGGCGGCACTTTGGAATTCCCCCGCAATGTGGCGAAATGGTGAAAATGTGCCAGCTCCTGGCTATACCACGCATTTGTTAACGGATGAAGCCATTAATTTCATTGATGGGCACAAAGACAAACCTTTCTTTATCAATCTTTCATACAGCGTACCACACATCCCATTAGAAGAAGCTTCACCAGCGAAATACATGGATAAATTCAATACTGGTAATGTTGAAGCCGATAAATATTTTGCTGCGCTAAATGCGGCCGATGAGGGAATTGGTAAAATTATCAATACACTAAAGGAAAATGGTGAATTAGATAATACGCTAATTTTCTTTATTTCTGACAATGGTGCGGTGCATGAGTCGCCAATGCCAATGAATGCGATGGATAAAGGCTTTAAAGGGCAAATGTTTAATGGTGGCGTACGCGTTCCATTTGTTGCTTATTGGCCGGGGCATATTCCCGCAGGTAAACACAGTGATGCGATGGTTTCTGCGATTGATATCTTACCAACTGCATTACAAAGTGCAGGGATCACCATACCCGATAGCATGAAAGTAGAAGGCAAAAATATTATGCCACTATTAACGGGTAAAACAGAAAAGTCACCACATGACTATCTGTATTGGACAGGTCCAGGGACGAAACATTACAGCGAAGAAAACCAAGATTTTTGGCATGGCTACCATGAATGGATCACTTATCAACGCAAAGAAATTCCAAACAACCCTAATTTAGAAAAACTATCGAAAGGCTCATGGGCTATCCGTGATGGGGAATGGGCGCTTTATTTTTATGATGATGGTTCTAACCAGCTCCAATTATTCAATGATAAACAAAATCCAGCCGAATCGAATAATTTAGCAGCTCAATACCCAGAAAAAGTAAAAGAGTTGAAATCTGCTTATTATCAATGGATTAAGGATAAACCAAAACCTGTCGTATGGGGACAAGACCGTTACCAAGTCCTGATTGAATCAGCAAAATAAATACAAACTTTTGTTCTAATCTGCGCGCAAGGATGCGCCAGTTTGCATCATAGAGAAACACGTATGACAATACCGACTGAACGCCCAAAGCTGCCTTATGAGCACCCAGATATAAAAATTTATCAGAAGTTATTCAAAGAGAATATCATTCGAAGATTAATTAGAAAGTCAGCCTATCAATGTAACGATAACCACATCATCAAAGCCTTTCAAGATGAAAATCAACCACTTTCAGTTCTTTGCGAATTATTAGTGCGCTATACCACGGAAGCTTTTGTTCATTATCAAACATGGGGTTACTCTCACGCATACTATCCTGGCAGCCCAGGCCAGCAAACGGTGCGGACAGATGCCCTTGAAGGGGTTAGTAGGGTACTGCCTTTACTTGCTTCATGGCTAGTTCATAGCCAAAAAGCAATATTGAATGGGTTAAATTTAGCATCAATTGACCTTTCTGAAATCATCAAAAATGCATTTTTACATGGTACAGACCCTGCTCATAAAGGCTATTGGGGAAGGCTTGAAAATTATGACCAAAAAATTTGTGAATCTGCAGATTTAGCGCTGACTCTCTGGTTGAGTCGTGAGTGGGTATGGGATAAATTGGATAACTCTGCGCAACAACGCATTATTGAGTGGTTCGAACAGGTTAATCATTGCGATATCGTTGATAACAACTGGCACCTTTTCCCTCTTACCGTGCAATTTGTGATCCGAGCTCTCACAGGTCGAGATACCATTGCAATGTGGCGGTATGAAAGAGTGAAACAATTTTACGTGGGTGATGGCTGGTTTCGGGATGGCGCGAAAGGTAACTTTGATTACTATAATGCATGGGGCTTTTACTATTCATTATATTGGCTGAACCAAATTTGCCCCCACTTCGATGATGAATTCATTCGTAGTTCATTAAATCAGTTTAACCATCATTATCGTTATTTTATGACACCGCAAGGGATTCCATTTTTTGGCCGCAGTGCATGTTATCGCCTCGCGGTGTCCGCGCCTTTATTAGCCGGTGTTGATTTAGGTGGGGATGCTGTGAGTGTGGGGGAGGCTAAAAACGCACTAGAAAGTACTTTGCGTTATTTTATTGGTCATGGTGCCTTAAAAGCGGGAGCGCCAACTCAAGGTTTATTTAGCTATGATGCCCGCCTAGTCGATAATTACAGTGGTCCTGCGAGTAGTTTTTGGTCATTACGTGCTGTAATTATTGCTTTGTATTGTGGCAATCGAATTCAACTTTGGGATAGCCCTTGTAGCCCACTGCCAGTTGAAAGCTCAGACTTTCATTTCGAAATACCATCAATTGCGGTAACGGTTATTGGTGTGAAAGAAACACAAGAGGTCACCGTGATATTTCGTGAAGATTACCTCAAACAGCAATCCCCATTGACGCGTCGCTTAGAGAAACAATTATGCTCTCAGAAAGTAATTGAAACGCTACTAGGCCAATCAAAACGACCTAAAAACAACTTGTTACGTAAAGGAGTGACAAGTTATAGCTCTAAAATGACTCACTACTTCTAATCTTCCTTTCATTTGCTTTCAGTGCGAAAGAAATAGAAATGTGATTTAGATCTTTTACCTTTCTGTTTCTTTCGTTTAATATTATTCGAAATTAATCGAAAGCTGAGAGGCGATTATGTACTTGGTATCTACCCGTAATATGTTGAACAGAGCCCAACTGGGAGGCTATGCAGTTCCTGCATTTAATATTCATAATTTAGAAACCATTCAAGTTGTTATGGAAACTGCTGCAGAAATGGCATCTCCCGTTATTTTAGCAGGAACCCCGAGTACGTTTTCTTATGCAGGAAGTGACTACTTGATAGCTATTTGCCAGCAAGCGGCTGAGCGCTATAAAGTCCCAGTGGCTTTGCATCTAGATCATCATGAAGATATTCCAGATATTTTCCAGAAAGTCTCCGCGGGTGTGCGTTCTGCGATGATTGACGCTTCTCATTTTCCGTTTGAAGAAAATATTCAAATAGTTAAACGGGTTGTTGATTTTTGCCATCAATGGGACTGCACAGTTGAGGCTGAGCTGGGGCGTCTAGGGGGGCAAGAAGATGACTTAGTTGTTGATGCCGCAGATGCACTTTTCACTGACCCTGACGCTGCGATTACTTTTATTCAAAGAACTGGTATTGATTCCTTAGCTGTTGCAATTGGAACCGCTCATGGCATGTATAAAAGTGAGCCACATTTGGATTTTGCTAGGCTGGACGCAATCCGTAAGAAAACGAATTTGCCTTTAGTTCTTCATGGTGCTTCGGGGATCCCTGATGCAGATGTCAGGCATTGTATTGAGCTTGGAATTTGTAAAGTCAATGTCGCGACAGAGCTAAAAATCGCGTTTTCTGATGCAATCAAGCAGTATTTCATTGAGAACCCAGAAGCTACTGACCCTCGCCATTATCTGGTTCCAGGAAAGGCAGCGATGAAAGCGGTGGTGATGGATAAAATTCGTGTTTGCAAAAGTGATGGAACACTTTAACAAGTAAAAATCATCTAGATTTGCTGGGGTATAACCCAAATTTATTGTTGATAGTCCGCAATAAATCGTTTTGAAAATAAAAGGAATATTATGAAACAAGTTGCTGTTTTGCTCGCAGATGGCTTCGAGGAAGGGGAAGCGGTCGTTTTCATTGATATCATGCGTCGGTTAGATATTCATGTCGATGTCTTATCTTGCATGGATTCGCTTATTTTAAATACGTATTTTGGTACTAAAATTAGTGCAGATTATCTGTTAGTCGAAAAGTTATCCCATACTTATGATGCAGTTATGATGCCTGGTGGGCCAAAAGGAACTGACCGTTTGTATGCGAATGAAAAAGTAGTTGATTTCCTTCGGCGGCATATACATGAGGATAAGTATATTTGTGCGCTATGTTCTTCTGGTGCGAAAGTATTAGCAGCTCATGGGTTACTGGAAGGTAGGCATTATAGTACAGGGGACAAGTTGGCTGAGAAATTTGATGATGGCATCTATGTTGACCAAGATGTTGTTATTGACGGAAAATTTATCAGTGCAAAAGGGCTTGGTGTAAGCTTTGAATTTGCATTTACCGTCGCAAAACATTTGCTGGCTGACAATGTTGATAAAGTGGATTGGCAAGCTAAGCATATATATTTTAAACATTGGCCACTTCCCTATCTATAACTTTTATCGGTGATCAAGATAAAAAATAAAGCGGGAATGATATTTTTTCCCGCTTTATTAATATTAAATAGCAGAATAATGATCAAAAATCAGAGTTAATAGTGTATGAAGCTAGTTCTCATCATGATAAGAATTAATTGTAATTTATCAGTATTATAACAGCTGGATTTAAATTAGAAATTTTCCGTTATAAACATTAAGCTGGTCAGATATATAATCGCCGGTAAGGAATGAATATGCGGAATATTGCTATTACAAAAAATAATATTATTTCTGGTTTTCAATGGTTCTTTTTTATCTTTTGTAATACGGTTGTTATTCCTCCGACTTTACAATCTGCGTTTCATTTATCACCACAAACCACGTTTGTAATAACCCAATATGCTTTTTTATTAACGGCTCTGGCTTGCTTGTTGCAAGCGTTTATAGGCCATAAACGCTCTGTGATGGAAGGGCCAACTGGGCTGTGGTGGGCAACAATTTTAACCGTAACCTTGTCAGAATCTATGCAAGGAACTTCTCTTGAGACGATAGGATGGAGCTTGGCTATAGGGATTTTTCTGTCTGGGATTATTACCATTTTTATTGGTTTAAGCGGTCTTGGTGGTTGGTTAGCTGGTTTGTTCAAGCCGGGAGTGCTTGTGGTGTTTATGTTTTTACTTGGTGCTCAACTGGTCACTATTTTTTTAAAAGGGATGTTAGGACTACCATTTGGTGTTGGCAGTGAAAATATTACAGTTAATTATCCTGTCTTCTTTTTAGCCCTCGCAGTACTGATATTTGTCATCGCGATGATCATTTATTTACCTATGAGTATCAGTAAATATGCATTATTGATTGGAACAATTACCGGATGGCTTGCTTATAGTGGGTTATTTGGCAGCACGATATCACCTGTTTCATCAGGGCAATGGGTGTTATTTCCATTAGGTAGATCCGATGAAATCAATATAAGTATTGCGCTGACAGCGATTTTGGCTGGAATATTAAACACATCCAATACGTTTGGAGCGATGCGAGGAACTGATGTTTTTTATCCCAATTCATTACCCGTTAAATCCTTATATCGGCGTAGTTTTATGATGTCAGGGGTTGTAACAATATTAGCAGCGCCGATAGGCGTAGTGCCTTTTTCACCGTTTGTCTCATCTATTGGTCTAATTACTCAGACAAAAGACAGTTCACGTATCTCTTTTACTATTGGCAGCCTTATTTTCTTATGTGTGGGGGGCATTGCGGTATTGACTCAATTTTTCCGCTCTTTGCCGTTAGCCATTGGTAGCGCGGTTATGTTAGCGACGTATTTGCCGCTGCTATTTTCTTCATTTTCATTTCTTGCGGATATGAAACTGAATGCACGTAATATTTATCGCCTCGCATTACCTATTTTTATTGGCATCTTTTTGATGTCAGCACCTGCTGCGGTATTAAATTCTTTGCCAACAATGTTTAGTTCTTTACTAGGTAATGGGTTACTCATGGGCATTATATTGGCACTTATTTTAGAAAATACGATCAAGTGGGATAACATAGCTTAATGTTTTGATAAAAAAAGCAAAGATGAAGGAAAATCTTTGCTAGAAAAGAAATAAAAAGGGATGTGATTTCATTTGGGCGTTTATTTTTTAGTATAAACCCAATTTTTTATATCAATAGGCTTAGTGATAATTTTGTTATCAATCAAAAATTGTTGAGTTTGCTTTAACTTACGGATGTCATTATCAGTAATATTAACGGAATAGCGTTTAGAAAAACTATCTATACTATGAAAATCATGTATTTTTTTTATGATTTCAATATTAGTATCGCTTTCTTTAGCAAGTAAAATTTCTGCCTGATCGGGGTTATTTTGCGCATATTTACTTGCTTTTAATAAAGCAATATTCATTGCTTTAATCACCTTCTCATTTTGATTTATGAATGCTTCTCTCCCTACGATAACAGAAATACCTGAGAGTTCAGGTTCAGTACGGGTTGAATAAAGTGTTGTAATCGTCGGAGATTTATTTTCTAAACGGGCGGTACTTTGCTCAGTCCATACCATCGCATCAATTGCTCCGTTTAATAATGCGGATTCAGCATCATTTGTCATTTGAATAATATTGAAGTCAGATAATTTATATCCTTGTTGTTCAATAAATAGCGTGAAATACCGTTGCATATACGTTCCTCGTGGTAATGCAACTTTCTTGCCTTTAAGGTCAGCTAACGAGTGAATATTGCTATCTTTTCTTACTGCGATATTAGCATTGATGGAAGAATCCTCTGACATGATTAATTTTAAGGGAACACCTCTCGATGTGGCTATAATTCCCGGAAAATCTGCATAAACAGCAATATCAATAGCATTTGTCGCGAGGCCTTCATTGACGGCTGGACCTGCTCCTGCAAAACCAGAAATGGAATATTGGTAATCAACTTTTTGTAGCTCTTCTTCAAGATATCCTAGCTGTTTTGCTAAACCGAGCAAACCACTTAAACGACCATTATTATCTGCTGTACCAATACGAACAATTTTTTCATTATTTTTACTGTCAGGTAGCCTTTCATCCCCACAACCAACTAAAATGAAGGAAATTAATACTATGATAGGAAATTTGATATAATTTAATAATGTCATGATATGTTCCTTCTAGATTTCATATTCACTTGAAAAAAGTTCTGCAGAATTATCAAAAAATTCTTGAAGAATAATTCTCTTATAATATGCAAAATCAGAACTACCTCGATTTCGTGGATAAGGAAGATTAATATCAATTATTTTTTTTATGTTTCCAGGGCGGGATGACATTATAATTACTCGATTTCCCAAATATATTGCCTCTTCAATATCATGGGTAACTAAAATCATCGTCAGTTGCTTTTCTTGTTTGATAGATAAAATCTCTCGTTGCATTTCAATTTTGGTTAAAGCATCAAGTGCGCCAAGCGGTTCATCCAATAACAATAGTTCAGGTTGGGTGATTATTGTACGGGCAATTGCTGCACGTTGTGCCATTCCTCCTGAGAGTTGTTTAGGATAAGCATTAGCAAACTCAGTCAAGTTTACGAGTTTTAAATAATTTTCAACTAGAATTTTCTTCGTTTTTTTATCTATATGGTCTAATCCGAAAGCGATATTATCAGCAATTGTTAACCAAGGTAGAAGCCTATTTTCTTGAAAAACCATTCCTCTTTCTATATTTGGTTCGGTTATCTCTTTATTTTTAAATAGTACACTTCCACTATTGAATTGGTTTAAGCCTGCAATTATGCGTAGTAAAGTACTTTTCCCACAACCACTATGGCCAACGATAGCAATAAATTCACCTTGTTGAACTTGAAGGTTAATATCTTCTAAAACAGAAAGTAACTTATTATTGATAGTGAAATTTTTAAATCCATTTTTGATTGATAGCATATTTATTTCCTTTCTGTTCTTAACCATGGCAGCAGGTAATAAGATATAATTAATAAAATCTTATCTAATAATAAACCGACTATACCGATAACAAGAATACCCACTATAACGACTGGGGAATCTAGCATAATTCGGGCATCATTGATGCGATAGCCAATACCTGAGTTAGCTGCGATCATTTCTGCTGCAACGACTGTTGCCCAAGATAACCCCATTGCAAGCCTTAAACCTGTAAATAGGTTGGGAAGTAGTGATGGAATATAAATTTTTCGTAATTTTTGCCAGATATTGAATTGATAAAGATTACCTAATTCAATATAAGTCATAGGTGTCGTTTGTATTCCATTGATGGTACTTAGTAATATAGGGAAAAAGGCACTTTTTATAATAAGAATAATTTTAGTTACTTCACCAATCCCAAACCATAAAATTAATAATGGTATCCATGCTAGTGGAGGAATTTGACGTATAGCATTTAATGTCAGGTTGAAAATTTGGTTTGTTCGTAGCGACAATGCCATGATAATACCAAGAAAAAAAGCAAAAATAGCAGCGATAGCAAAGGCTATTAATACTCGGGATAAACTAATTGATATATCTTGCCATAATTGCCCAGAATATAATTGGAAATTCAAAGAATGCCATGCTTGCGGAATAGATGGAAAAATAACAGGAGAAACACCTCCAATTGTTGTTGTAATATACCAAATTGTAAAAATAATGACTGGAAGTAGAAGTAAATAAAAACTGTTTTTCAACATGATATATAAACCTCAACTTATTTTATCGAAATATTGATTGAGGAAGCTCACATATGTTTTTGTATCCTGTAATCCAACGAGTTTATCCACTAATTTCCCATTATTTGAGACTGCAATAATAGGTATACTTCTAAGTGAATACTTTTGAAGAATTTCAACAGAATTATCTACAGAGAGATAATTGATTTTATTTATTGAGTAAAGTTTCACTAATGAAGGTAATAACTCATTCAATACTTTACATTTATTGCACCAATTAGCACCGAAGAAAATCAAATTATTTTTATTTTCATTAATAATTGAATCGAATGTTTCACTATCTATTTCATATATTTTATCGGAAAAGAAAAATATGTCAGATTTTTTGGAGGAATGATTATCTCCAGTGCGAGCAATACATAAGATATCATCATCTGGAATTTTATGTTTTATTATCCCTTCGATATACACTCCTGTAATTGTATCTTTAGGGGCTGCATTTGGTAATCGAAATTGAGAGACATCCATAGGTGCTATGCTATTTTCTTCAGGTATATCTAATTGAGGGATCCAATCATAAGGGATTCTATAAGCACGATAGATCATATTATTGCGTTTTTTTCCTTCTCGCCAGTAAGGTGAGACATATTCCCACACAATCTCATGTTCAGCTGTTATTTCAATCAATCGCCCATTTGAGCCTTCGGTAATTAAAGTATTACCATTTGGTAGACGCTGAGCGCTACTTACATATGGGCTATAGAATCGACTCGAATCCATGGGAGATGCAAAACCTAGTTTTTCTGCATCATGTTGCCAAATAATTTCGAGAGTAACTGGGTTTATTTCTAATACTCGAGAACTATCTCGCCATGCATTTTTTAAGCCATATACAGATGAAGGGTTTGGTGCTCCATAACCAGCCCAACCTCCATTATCAAAAATTAACAGATTTCCTGCACCTGGAAGGCCATGAGGTATAATATGAGCATGATGAGGTCCGATAATCCAACCAAGATGATGAACTTGTTTGTCGTTATAATCTGGCCCTAATTGCCAAACTATTTTTCCAGTTTTTCGACTAGTTATTCCTATTATATTTGCTTCTCTAGAATCCCAAATAATGTTATCAGGATGAAAACGTTCGTCTCCATTATCATAATGTAGATTTGGCCCTATACGAGACATGGTATTAATATGTAGATAATCTCCCATGCCTCCACCAGCACTACGCATATTTGGATCACGATATAAAACATTTCTAGCTTCTTCGCTGAAATTTAATTCTGAAAAGTGATCGCTAAATGCCCATTGCCAGATAATATTACCTTGCCAATCTACTTCGATAAAAATATCATCAAGTAGCCATTTATCTGATATTTCAGGTTTGTAAATATTTTGATGGCATAGTATTAGAGTATTTCCGCTATGGGTTTGTGATGTTAATGTAGGAGAATAATAACCAACAGGGTTTCCATCACGTTGAAAATCATGATGTTGTCTTGCCATCCATATTATTTCTTGATTAGGATCTTGTATTTTTTCTAATTTATTGAATGACCATATAATGTTACCATCCCAATCAAATTGAACTAAATCAACTTGATCTTGAACACCATATTTAGGTGATCGCAAACCATGACTACCAAATAAATATCCACCAGGTAAAATTTTATTAGGGAAACCATCAACTCCTTGCCATAAATGCACTTCTCGACCATTCATATCAATTAATAGCGCACCTTTTCCTGGTGCGTTAAAAAGGATATAACCACTAAATGTTTTTTCTTTATTGAAAATAGTAGTTCCTGAAGGATAAATACTTGGATGCCCCATATTAAATATTCCTATAGTAAATTTTTCTATGTGGAATAATGGTGTAAAGGTAATGGCTTTTGAAATATTTTTTATTATGGTGTTATAACTTAATAGAACAATACAGTAATGTTCTATTAAGTGCTTATATTTATAATATTAAGTGATAAGAATATAATACGTAATTAATACAAAAAGTTAAAAATATAATTGATTTTTTCCTAGTGATGGTATGAGTATTGTTCATATCTTATGATCAGTAACACAGTATGAAGGATATTAAACTATACATTATGTTAATTCATTTACTGATCGTTATTTACGGGCTAACATTGCGTTAGCCCGTAAAATTTAACGGCCTAAATAACTATCCCAATCTTTCCAAACGGGCTGTAAACCGGCTTGCACAAGGGCATGTGCGACTTGAGCGGCACTGCGGTTATCATTTGGGGAAAACTGTTCTAGCTCTTCTTTGGTATCTGCATAGCCCCCCGGTTGGGTTTTTGAGCCGGCACTGACGTTGTTAATTGCCAATGGCACCACGTGATCACGGAAATAAGGTGATTCGCGGGTTGAGAGTGAAAGCTCGACATTCGGCGCCAGTAGGCGAAAAGCACAAATCAATTGCACTAATTCGGCTTCATTCATCAGTGATGCTGGTTCAACGCCACCTGCACAAGGGCGCAAGCGAGGAAAAGAGATAGAATAACGACTTTGCCAGTAGTATTGCTGTAAGTACAACAAATGTTCTGCAACCATATAGCAATCGGTACGCCAACTGTTTGATAAACCAATTAACGCGCCAAGGCCGATTTTATCTATACCTGCTTCTCCTAAACGTTCTGGAGTGGCTAGGCGCCAGTGAAAATCCTGCTTTTTACCTTTGAGATGATGTAGTTGATACGTGGGCTCATGGTAGGTTTCTTGATAAACCATCACACCGTCTAACCCCAAAGTTTTCAACTCCTTATATTCATCTGTGCTTAGTGGCTGCACTTCCATCATTAACGAACTGAAATAAGGGCGAATGATGGGGAATGTGTGGCGGAAGTAGTCCATACCCACTTTACTTTGGTGCTCCCCTGTAACCAGTAATAAGCTATCAAAACCAATTTTGCGAATGGTTTCGCACTCATTGATGATTTCAGCGTCATTTAGCGTTTTTCGCTTAATTTTATTACTCATCGAGAAACCGCAATAAGTACAATCGTTTGCGCATAGGTTCGATAAATAAAGTGGCACGTAAAAGCCAACAGCATGGCCAAAGCGTTGGCGGGTGAGTTTCTGGGCTTTTTGTGCCATCAGCTCAATATAGGGACGGGCAGCAGGGGAAAGCAGCGCCATAAAATCATCGAGTGTGAGTATATCTGCCGCCAAAGCGTGTTCCACATCGACAGGTGTTTTACTGTTTATCCGCAGTGTCGTATCGTCCCAATCCAGTGCTTGTAAGCGTTCTTGGAAACTTGGGATCATGATAAGGCTCCTAAAAAACGGGTCAATGGGCTGGACGCTTGCGCCTGTTGCTTCGGCGCAGCTAACCCGCTTTGATAAGCTAACTCAGCGGCTTCGACCGCGAGTTTAAACGCTTTTGCCATAAGTGCAGGTTGCTTCGCTACCGCGATTGCGGTATTGACTAAAACGGCATCGGCACCCATTTCGATGGCTTCTGCCGCATGGCTTGGCGCACCAATTCCGGCATCTACGACGACAGGCACAGAAGCTTGTTCAATAATGATACGGAGCATTTCTTTAGTTGCTAAGCCTTTGTTTGTGCCAATCGGTGAGCCTAATGGCATCACAGCGGCACAGCCTACTTCTTCCAAACGACGACAGAGTACTGGATCTGCGCTGCAATAAGGCAATACAACAAATCCCTCTTTAACGAGCTGCTCTGCGGCGAGTAATGTCTCGATGGGATCGGGTAGCAAATAACGCATATCTGGATGGATCTCAAGTTTGACCCAATTGGTACCGAGGGCTTCTCGAGCTAGGCGCGCTGCAAATACCGCCTCTTGGGCATTTTTCGCACCGGAGGTATTCGGTAATAGCTTCACACCCAATTCTTGCAGTGGCTGTAAAATACCATCATCTTGCCCACGTAAGTCAATACGTTTCATTGCCATTGTCACCAATTGACTGCCGGATGCTTCAATGGCGTCTTGCATTAGGTTGGCGCTGGCAAATTTACCTGTTCCAGTAAACAGGCGTGAGTGAAAAGTTAAATCTGCGATTTTTAACATTATTAGCCCCCAGCGATAGCTTGAAATAACAAGATATTGTCTTGGTCATTAATGAGGTGTGAATCCCACTGGCTCTTCGGAATGATCACTTGGTTGATAGCAAGTGCAGTTCCCACTATTGGCCGGTTGAGAGTGGAAAATAATTGATTAACCGTCAGTGGGGCGTCGAATTCCATAGGTTGGTCGTTAATTATGATATGCATGTTTCTTCCCGACAGATTGGACATTGCAATGACGGCGTTAATTGCAATGTATTCCATTGTTGCTGTTTCCCATCAAATAAACGCAATTTACCGCTCAGTGAAGAGGGAAGGCTGACAAGTAATTTAATGGCTTCTAGTGCTTGTAACGTGCCGATAATTCCAACTACAGGCCCTAATACCCCGGCAGTGCGGCAGTTGCGCTCGGGTTCATCTTTGTCTGGATATAAACAGGCATAGCAACCAGTACTAAATGGCGGTTCAAGTACCATTAATTGGCCGCCAAACCCAACCGCACTACCGCTAACTAAGGTTGTATTGGTCATGACACAAGCGGTATTGACCGCATGGCGAGTGGCCATGTTATCGCAGCAATCAAGCACTAAATCGACTTGTTCAGCTAAAGGAATTAAAGTCTCAACATCCAACTTCTGTGCGACAACATGGGTTCTTACCAATGGATTGAGCCGATGCAGCCTATCTGCGGCAAGCTGGGCTTTTGGCTGGCCGATATCATCGGTATCGTAAAGTACCTGCCGTTGTAAGTTAGAAACGTGCAAGTCATCGTGGTCAGCTAGCCACAATTCGCCGACACCAGCCCCCGTTAAATAAAGGGACGCGGGGGAGCCTAATCCCCCTAAGCCGACAATGAGGACTTTGCTATTTTTGAGTTTTTGTTGCCCCTCGGGACTAATGTCTTCGAGTAGTAGCTGGCGGCTGTAACGCATGAATTCTTGGTCACTTAACATGATTGAATTCCTTAAATCATTACTCACCCTGTTTTATGATGATAAAGCAGGGCGAGTTATGTGATTAAAAATTGGCTAGTTGGCAGTATTTCGCTCAATTAAATCCAACAACGTTTCTGTTGCAGCGCGCCAATCATCGGCTTTGGTAATCGCACTGACCAGCGCAACACTACCTACCCCAGTTGCTAGCACTGCGGGGACTTTATCAATAGAAATTCCACCAATGGCGACAGTTGGGTAATCAGGCGTTGCTTCCACCATGGCTTTAAGCGTTTCTAAACCCTGAGGGGAAGAAGGCATTTCTTTCGTTTGTGTTGGAAAGATATGCCCCATAGCAATGTAAGAAGGACGCACGGATTTCGCGATAGCCAGTTCATGCTTATCGTGCGTTGATATTCCTAACCGTAAGCCCGCTTGGTGGATTGCTAATAAATCGGTAGTTTCCAAATCTTCTTGGCCCAAATGTACGCCATAAGCACCCAACTCGACCGCTAAGCGCCAGTAATCATTAATAAATAAACGTGCGTTATGTTTTTTTCCTAGCGCAATCGCTTGTTGAATATCATCACGAACATCGGCATCAGGTTTGTCTTTGATGCGCAATTGGATTGTGGAAACACCTGCATTAAGCAAGCGTTCAATCCATTCAACGGAATCCACAACGGGGTAAAGCCCAAGGCGTTGTTCGGTCGCAGGAAAAGGACTATTTGGGATAGATATAGCACTAGGCAATTTTGGCATTTTCATCCACCTCTGCGTTCACAATTTCAGCACCATGGTAGAGCTCGCTGCCATGAGCACGGAAGGCTTCTGACATCTGTTCCATACCGGCTTCTTTTTGTGCTGCGTAGTCACGAACTTCTTGGGAAATCTTCATTGAACAGAATTTCGGTCCGCACATAGAACAGAAATGGGCAATTTTCCCAGAGGCTTGTGGTAAGGTTTCATCGTGATATTTGCGAGCAGTTTCAGGGTCTAATGCCAAGTTAAATTGGTCTTCCCAGCGAAATTCAAAACGGGCTTTGGACATGGCGTTATCACGGATCTGTGCACCAGGGTGCCCTTTAGCAAGGTCAGCGGCGTGAGCTGCAATCTTATAAGTGATTAGCCCTTGCTTAACATCGTCTTTATTCGGCAATCCCAAGTGTTCTTTCGGGGTGACATAGCATAACATTGCACAGCCAAACCAGCCGATCATGGCGGCACCAATACCAGAAGTAAAGTGGTCATAACCCGGAGCAATATCGGTTGTGAGTGGGCCTAAGGTATAGAATGGCGCTTCGTGGCAATGTTCCAATTCTTCCGTCATATTACGGCGGATCATTTGCATTGGTACGTGGCCAGGGCCTTCGATCATGACTTGGACATCATATTCCCACGCAATTTTGGTTAACTCACCAAGGGTATGTAATTCGGCAAATTGTGCTTCATCGTTGGCGTCTTGGATTGAACCTGGGCGCAGGCCATCCCCTAATGATAAGGAAACGTCGTAAGCGGCACAAATTTCACAGATTTCACGGAAGTGCTCATACAGGAAGTTTTCTTGGTGATGAGACAAGCACCATTTGGCCATGATGGAGCCACCGCGAGAGACGATCCCTGTTAGGCGCTTGGCGGTCATCGGTACATAGCGTAGTAATACGCCGGCATGGATAGTGAAGTAATCGACGCCTTGCTCTGCTTGTTCTAATAATGTGTCACGGAACATTTCCCACGTGAGATTTTCGGCGACACCGTTTACTTTTTCGAGCGCTTGGTAAATCGGAACCGTACCAATAGGCACCGGGCTGTTACGTAAAATCCATTCGCGAGTTTCGTGAATATAACGGCCAGTAGATAAATCCATGACGGTATCCGCCCCCCAACGTGTTGACCAAATCAGTTTTTCGACTTCTTCTTCAATGGATGAGGTGACCGATGAATTACCAATATTAGCATTAACCTTAACCAAGAAATTGCGGCCAATAATCATTGGTTCTGATTCAGGATGGTTGATATTGGCTGGGATAATGGCGCGACCCGCCGCCACTTCTTGGCGAACAAATTCAGGGGTAATATTCTCCGGTAAATTTGCGCCAAAGCCTTGGCCTGGATGTTGTTGCAATAAAACTTCGCCACGAATACGTTCACGCCCCATATTTTCGCGGATTGCAATAAACTCCATTTCAGGGGTTACGATGCCTTTACGTGCATAGTGTAATTGAGTAACACACTTGTTAGTTTGGGCTTTTAATGGGTGGGGGCGGTTGTTAAAGCGCAGATGATCAAGACCTGCATCAGCAAGGCGTTGTTGGGTAAAATCGGAACTTAAATTTTCGACAGGTACGGTATCAGCTCGTTCACTTATCCATGGCGCACGAATTTTTTTAAGACCTTTATGCACATTTAATTCAGAAACTGGGTCGCCGTAAGGGCCAGATGTATCATAGATAGGAACAGGTTCGTTATCTTCAAATTGTGGGTTGTCTTTATCGCCACCAATCAAGGTTTGAGAGAGTTGGATTTCTCGCATCGGGACTTGGATATCGTCTCTAGAACCTTGTAAATAAATGCGCTGTGAATTAGGAAACGAAACGCCAGAAACGGTATTAATAAAATTTTCAGCGGCATCACGTTGAGCTTTACGGGTGCGAGCGGGTGCTGCTTGTGGCGATAAATCAGCAGTAGGGATGATATTTTGTTCTGTATTATTGGACATAGCAATTTCCTGACATTGTCACGGCTATCACAGTTTTATGTGTAGCGGGTTTATCGAAAGAAAGTTGCTTGTCAGGAGTTCGGAGGAGTAATAAAAAGACATTGCGGCTAATTTTCCACCAAATGTGAGGTGATAAACTAACGCTGAGTGATTACTCTTGTTCCCTTCGCGGGTATTAACCCGATCAGGTTCCGCGGATCCCGAATTAACGGTCTCAGCCTGATGCATTGCATACTAGGCACTCCGACAAGAGATTTCAGTATAAGCTTTCCTCGTTATTCTTCAAGCGATAAGTGCGTTGGCTGCTCTCGGCTACCCAAGTCACATACTTATGTATGCTCCTTGGGATATCCTCATTTGCCGCCTTCTTCTCACTTGAATAATTTAGAGGAAAGTAAAATGGAATAAGGTTATTTCCTTGTTATTTTTCAAGGGATAAGTGCTTCCTCGTCATTCTTCGCGCGATAGGTGCGTCGATTTCATAGATTTACCCGAATCACATACTTATGTATGTGATTCGGGATAATTCTATTTATCTCCTTCCTCTAGCACGAATAATTTAGAGGAACCTTTGAAAAGATTAGTTAGTTAAAACCAAAATTAAAACCAAGTTTGAAATTAAAATTGGGCTTACAAACCCCAAGTATATTGTGGCCAATTGTGTTCGAGTGCGGCTTGCGTTAGGCGTTCGTCACCGTTGATAATAAATACTTCATCGGCGAATTGGCACATCGGGAGATCGTTGGCGGAGTCGGTGTAGAAATACACATAGGCGTCAGTGATCGGTTGGTGACGGACCCAAGCTAATAGGCGTTTGACTTTACCTTCCTTAAAGGTTGGAATACCGTCGATCTCTGTGGTGTAGCAGCCATCTTGTTGCTTGATATCGATCCCCATCGCGACATCCGCACCTAGTTTCGCAGCAATTTTTTTCACAATAAATGAAACGGTTGCGGAGATCACAATAATTGGGATCTCTTTAGCTCGATAATTTGCGATCGTTCTAATGGCGTCAGGGTAGACTCGCGGTAAAATCACGTTTTGTACGAAATCATCCAACCAGATATCCACTTGCCCAGCTTTTACATTGGCGATAGTTTGCAGGTTAAAATGTAAGTAAGTCGGCATATCTAATGTGCCTGCATTATATTGCGCCATCATGGCTTTATCTGCCTCCACAAATTGTGGGTCGCTAATGATTTGCTTGTCCCACAGATATTGTGTCCACAATACGCTGCTATCACCTTGAATTAACGTATCATCTAAGTCAAAAATGGCCAGTCGGTTTTGCATTATATTCCTATCTACTTATTAACTAAGTGTGCGAATTTCATTTTTATTAAACATAAGTTCAAGGCGAGTTCCAGGTTCAAATAAACGCTCAGATGAGCGGTTAAGTAAATCCACCGTCATATCACCTGCAGGGGTATTCACACTATAACGAATAATATTGCCAAGCAACTGATGGTCCAATATCACGGCATCAACAGGGTGAGAAATATGGCTACCGTATTGGCGCCCCGCTTCTTTGACATATATAGACTCAGGGCGGATAGCAAGTGTACCTTGTAAATTAAGGCCTAACATCGTATTGGCCTTTTCGGAATCAACAAGGTTGTAATGCCCCATAAACCGAGCGACAAATTCTGTTGCTGGTTGGGTATAAATATTCTCTGCCGTATCACTTTGCACGATCTGCCCTTTATTCATCAAAAAGATCCTATCGGACATGATCATCGCTTCGTCTTGGTCATGAGTAACAAAAATGGTAGTTAAGCTTAATTCACGTTGAATTTGGCGAATTTGCTGGCGTAAGTGTTTGCGAATCCGTGCATCAAGAGCTGAAAGCGGCTCATCAAGTAACAAAATTTGCGGTTTCATCACTAATGCTCTTGCAAGTGCTACTCGTTGGCGCTGTCCCCCTGATAGTTGATGGGGAAATTGTTGTTCTTTTCCTTGTAACTCAACTAATTCAATCACTTCAGCGACCGCTTTAGATCTGGCTTGGCTATCAAATTTACGCATTTTCAAACCAAACGCGATATTGTCAACCACAGTCATATTGGGAAATAACGCATAACTTTGGAACACCATGCCAACACCGCGTTGTTGTGCGGCTTGGTGGGTTACATTCTGGCGATTGATATAAAGTTCACCATGATTAAGTTGTTCAAGCCCTGCGATACAACGTAATAAAGTCGATTTGCCGCAACCACTTGGCCCAAGTAGGGTAATAAATTCGCCTTTTTCGATAGTAAATTGAATATCAGCAAATACTTGATTAGTGCCAAAAGACTTGGCTAAATTTTCCGCAATAACATAACTCATCATTCATCTCCTGAACGATTTAATCGCATTGCTAACCATGTCAGCAATAAGGTAAACAGAAAATATGACATCACCAGAGCAGAAGTGAAATGCCCGCTGGTTTGTCGCATATTGAAAAGATAGATTTGCAAGGTTTCATAACGTGTTCCCACAAGGATATTGGCAAACACAAATTCACCCATTAAAAATGAAAATGAAATTAATAATGAGACCAACATACCTTTGCGAATATTGGGTAACACAATCATCATAAAGGCTTGGAAGGTACTGGCACCCAGTAAATGCGCGGCATCTATTAAGTCATGTAAATTAATGCCTTGAAAGCTATTCGCAAGAGCACGATACATAAAAGGTAACGTGATGGTGAAATAAGTACCAATCAGGATCCAAGGTGTACCAACCAACATGAATGGTTCATCAGCAAATATTTGCAGCAAGCCAACCGATGAGACCACAGGCGGGATCGCAAAAGGCAAAATAATGAGTAAATCCATCATCCCTTTGAGTTTGGGGAACCGATAAAATACCGCAAACGTCATGGGTAAAATAATTAATGTGCTAACCAGTAACGTACCAAAGCAAATTATTAATGAACGACCAAATGCCATGAGAAAACGCGGGTCTTGCCACAATTGTAGATACCATTTAATCGACAAGGCATCAGGTAGCACAGTGGCTCCCCAAGAGCTGGCGATGGAATACAAAAATGTGGCAATAATAGGTAGCGCTAATAGGCTAGCAACACTGATTAGTACTAACTTATGAAGCAATAATCCAGAGGGTTTATTGCTATTGGTTATAACTGGGCTAATCGCATTATTATTTTGCATGGTAGCTCCGCTTGATTAACCAATGATGGATAGCCGTGATAAAAGCTAAGATAGTGATAAGTAGCATTGATAAAGCCGCAGCCATATTCGGCTCGAGAAATAAATCACCGGAAACTAAACTGGCAATTCGGATAGTCACAAGGTTGTAATTACCACTTGTTAACGCATAGGTACTGGCGTATGCGCCCATTGCATTAGCAATTAGGATAATAAAGGTGCCAAGTAGAGCAGGGGAAAGCACCGGAATAGCAACTTTTAGCCAATAGGTTAGTTTGCTTGCTCCCATCGTTTTTGCTGCGTCTTCCCATTCAGGTTTTAGTGCGTCAAAGGCGGGATAAAGCAACAGAACACCTAATGGGATCTGAAAATATACATACAACAGCATTAACCCGCTGGCGCTATAGATATTGAAATCTTCGATAATCCCCCATGACTTGAGTTGCAAGGTAATCGCCCCATTGAAGCCCAAAATAATAATGAATGCGAAAGCAAGAGGAACACCGCTGAAATTACTGGCCATGGTGGTGAAGGAAATCATTATCCGGCGAATTTTCCCTTGCATTTTATAAATGGAAAATGCCGTGATACTCGAAATGAATAAGCCAATTACACTGCAACTAATGGAAAGCCATAAGGTATTTTCAAACGCTTGCAAGTAAAAATCATTATTGAATACTTCAAGATAGTTACCTAATGACCATGCTTCTTCGTAGATAAAGCTATTAATGAGCACCCAAATCATTGGGGCGATTTGGAATAAACTAAATAGTACAAAGAATGGTAGCAGTAGCAGTGCAGCGCGCCAATGAAAACGAGCAAAGCGTTTTTTTAACATGGCAATTTTTCCCTGTGGTTGGAATGTCTGCTCACAGGAAGCAGGGATATCAGCCATTACAAACCTCCTCGTAATAGTGCATCACAAACAGGTTTATCCAGAGAGTTGGCACCAAGTAAACGACAGATGGTTCCACAAATCGCGGTTTGCTCAATATCGCAGGGTTGATGAGAAAATTGCGAACCGACGACAAACAATGGGACTAAACACTCTTCAGGAAGTGTCCCTCCGTGGCTACGATCATTATTCATCCCATGATCACTAGTGATCAGGATTTGATAACCTTGCTCAATCCATGTGGGAATATAATTCGACAGGATGATATCTGCATGGCGTGCTGCATTACGATATTGCGGCGAATCAAAACCGAACTTGTGCCCGGTGTCGTCTATATTCATAGGGTGAATCAATAAAAAATCAGGGTTAAATTGAGTGCGTAAATATTCCGCATCGACAAATAAGTGATCATCAGGGTAATGGTCTGCTTGATAAAAGCAGCCATGCTGGATAGCTAGCGATTCATCGTGAGTAAGACGGTCTCTTGTTGCGACGAAAGGCGCTCGGTTATACAGCTCACTCACCCAATAATAAGCGGCGGCGGCGGTCGTTTTGCCGGCAAGGCGCGCGAGAGAGAATATGCTGTCAAAATGGGATAAACGGATAATTTGGTTATTCACAATACCGCTTTTGACAGGAGGAACTCCCGTTAGTATGCACTCATATAAAGGGCGAGACATCGAAGGAAGCTCGCACTCTAATTGGTAAAGTGTTGCACTGTCGGCTTTGATTAAGCCGTTAAGATAGCCCATACAATGATGGGCTACTGAATAACTTAAACCGTCTAGGACAACAAGTATGACTTTCTCAGACATTAACTTTTCCTAAAATCAATACATTAAATTACTGCTGGTGGATCAAAACTTGTTGCTGCCACATTTTAGGGAGATTACGGGACGATTTTTCCCAGCCATCTGCATTTTTAATTGGCTGAACATTTTTATATTGTTCTTCTGGTAATAATTTGGCTTTAATATCGTCAGGTAATGTTAGATATTGTGCACGAATTGGCCGAGCGTAGCCTTCAGCAAGGTTTAATTGGCCTTTGTCACTGAAAATAAATTCACGAGCTAATTTTGCTGCATTTGGGTTTTTGGCAAATTTATTGATGATAGTGGTGTAACCTGAAATGACAGAACCGTCAGATGGGATCACGACAGTAAAGCGATCACGGTTGATTTGATCACGGTAATTCAGTGCGTTAAAGTCCCATAAGATGCCAACTTCGACTTCACCTTTTTCGATATTTGCGACAGTTGGGTCATTAACGGATAGGCGTTTTTGTTTGGCGAGTTCAGCAAAAAATTCAATGGCAGGTTTTAGGTTATTTTCGTCACCACCACGGGCAAATGCGGCGGCCAGTACAGCATTATTGGCTTGTGCAGCGATTCCAACATCCCCAACGGTGACTTTATATTTCCCTTTTAATAGGTCATCCCAGCTTTTCGGCGCATCTTTCACTAGATCATTATTAATCATAAAAGCAATTGACCCTGTATAGGCTAAAGCCCAATGGCCGTCTTTGTCTTTTGCCCAATCAGGAATTTGTGCCCAAGTTGTTGGTTTATAAGGTTGAGTCACACCTTTTTGCACGGCAACAGGCCCAAAAGAGGCACCTACATCACCAATATCTGCGGTCGCATTATTTTTTTCTGCGGCAAATTTGGCAATTTCTTGGGCGGAGCTCATATCGGTATCTTGATGCTTCAACCCATATTGCGTAGCTAAGTCTTGCCAAGTTCCTTTCCAATTAGCCCAAGAGTCAGGCATTCCAACGCTGTAAACTTGCCCTTCTTTTTTCGCTGCATCGATTAACTCTGCTAAATTAGCATCAGCAGCTAATGTCACACTGGATGCAGTCAATGATAGTAAAATCGCAGGAACGATAGTTTTCATTATTTTCTCACTTTTGAAGAACGGTGAACCGTATTGGTTACTTAGCATCCTAATTTTAAGAGGTGACAGTTAGTTGACCTTTTTATGACAGTTTTTAGACATTTTATGGAATGGAACGTCTAAAAAGTGTCAAAATTGATAATGAAAAATAATGAAACAAACGTTTGAATGACATTGCGCCAAAGAAGTGTATTGTGTCATTAATAGATTTATTTTTTCGACAATAAAAACTAACAAAAGATATGAAAAATGAATAAGTTAAAATTATCAGGAACTGAAAGTGGTTGGTGGTTTATCTGTTTTTCCGGGCGTTTGTGGCTACCTCATGGAGATATTCCACGAGGCATGGCAAAGGACTATTTGTTAGAAGGAAAAATAGCGACACCAATTGGTGAGTGGCAAGGGGAAATTGTCTGGTTGATAGCCGAAAAAATGCCATCAGATATGGCATCTCCCCGTATTGTTGCTGCGCAAGATGAGGGTTTATTTCGTCTCGCTGGGCGAGGCGTGCAATTGGCGGAGTTTTATCGTTCTCATCGTTATTGCGGCTATTGTGGTACTGCAATGCGCCATAGTGAAACAGAATGGGCGTGTTTGTGTGACCATTGCCATGAGCGCTATTACCCGCAGATTGCCCCTTGTATTATCGTGGGGATCCGACGTGATGACCATATTCTATTAGCTCAGCACCGGCGCCATTCGCAAAATCCATTATTTACCGTATTAGCGGGCTTTGTTGAAGTGGGTGAAACACTAGAAGAGGCTGTTATGCGCGAAGTCATGGAAGAGAGCAATATAAAAGTGAAAAATATTCGCTACGTATCTTCACAGCCATGGCCTTTTCCTCATTCTTTAATGATGGGCTTTCTCGCGGATTATGAGAGTGGTGATATTAAAGTAGACCCGAAGGAGTTGGTGAGCGCAAATTGGTATCATTACAATGAACTGCCTTTGATCCCACCCGCGGACACCATAGCTAGGCGTTTGATTGAAGATACGGTCGCATTGTGTCGTCAAAGTGATTATGAAACGGGAAAATAGCACAGCGCTGATATTGTTATCATTAACATGATACAATAATGAACTTCGCTCTTAGCCATTTGCGGCGGCCACTTATAATAATGGAGTAAATAATGACTGAGTTAAAAAATGACCGCTATCTACGTGCTTTGCTACGTCAGCCTGTAGATGTGACCCCTGTATGGATGATGCGTCAAGCAGGGCGTTACCTGCCTGAATATAAAGCAACTCGCGCTGAAGCTGGTGATTTTATTGCTCTGTGCAAAAACACCGAATTGGCTTGTGAAGTGACATTACAGCCATTACGTCGTTTTCCATTAGACGCTGCAATTTTATTTTCTGATATTCTCACTATCCCTGATGCAATGGGGCTTGGGTTATATTTCGAAACAGGTGAAGGCCCACGTTTTCATAAACCGATTATGAGCGCGGCAGATGTAAAAAACATCCCTATTCCTGATCCTGAAATGGAACTTGGTTATGTAATGGATGCCGTTCGTGCCATCCGTAAAGCCCTTGAAGGTAATGTGCCACTGATTGGTTTCTCTGGTAGCCCGTGGACACTGGCGACTTATATGGTGGAAGGTGGCAGTAGCAAAGCATTCACTAAAATCAAAAAGATGATGTACGAAGACCCGAACACATTACATTTGTTATTGGATAAACTGGCGGACAGTGTCATTTTATACTTGAATGCTCAAATTCGTGCAGGCGCACAGTCCGTGATGATTTTTGATACATGGGGTGGGGTGTTAACTAAGCGTGATTATTTACAGTTTTCACTGAATTATATGCATAAAATTATTGATGGCTTAATTCGTGAAAATGATGGTCGCCGTGTTCCTGTCACCTTATTTACTAAAGGTGGAGGCCAGTGGTTAGAGGAAATGGCGGCAACGGGTTGCGATGCATTAGGCCTTGATTGGACGACTGAAATTGCTGATGCTCGTCGTCGTGTTGGTGATAAAGTCGCTTTACAAGGTAATATGGATCCATCCATGTTATATGCACCACCTGCGCGTATAGAAGAAGAAGTGCAAAATATTCTATCTGGCTTCGGCCAAGGTGAAGGGCACGTATTCAATTTAGGCCATGGTATTCATCAGGATGTTCCACCTGAGCATGCAGGTGCATTTGTGGATGCAGTTCACCGTTTATCCCGCCAATATCATCAATAATTATCGTTTATTGATCTTCTAGGTTTGTGGTGTATTTATAGAATCTTGTAAGTACACCATTATCATCTATGATTAAGAATAATTTAATCTCATAAGCAATGGACGCATGATGGTTTTAGATACTCAATTGTTACGAAAAGAACAAACTAGGCAAGCTTCAAAAATCATTTTGCATGATGAACTTCCACCACTCAAACTGATTGGTGGAGCGGATGTGGGCTTTGAACAGCAAGGCGCTATTACGCGTGCAGTGGTAGCTGTATTATCTTGGCCACAGTTAGAACTTGTTGAGTATCAAATAGCACGAATACCGACTCAATTGCCTTATATACCGGGGTTACTTTCTTTTCGTGAAGTCCCTGGGTTAATGGCGGCGTGGGAAAAAATACAAAATAAACCTGAATTAGTACTCGTAGATGGACAAGGGATTGCACACCCACGGCGCTTTGGTGTTGCCTGCCATTTTGGGTTACAAGCTAATATAGCTACAATTGGCGTTGCAAAAAGCCGTTTATGTGGTGATGCGGTTGAGTTAAGTGAAGAACCCGAAAGTGTTCAGCCATTAATGGCAGGTGAAAATCAACTCGGTTGGGTATTGCGGAGCAAAAAACGCTGCAAACCATTATATGTTTCACCTGGTCATAAAGTAGGCTTTTCCTCTTCCTTAGAGTGGGTAAAGCAGTGTCTAAAAGGTTATCGGTTGCCAGAACCGACGCGTTTTGCTGACGGAATTGCATCAAATCGAACGTTTTTTAAGCGAATGAATGAGAAAATCAGCTAATTATCAGCAAAATATGTGGCATTGACAGATTTTCAGGTAAACTGCGAAGTATTAAGATTGATGAGTCAGAAATTATGTTAAGAAATCCCATTCATTTGAGGTTGGAAAAATTAGAAAGCTGGCAACATACAACTTTCATGGCAAGCCTATGTGAAAGAATGTATCCGAACTTTCAAATGTTTTGTCAGCAAACTGAATTTGCCGATGCAAAAGTTTATCGTTCCATCCTTGATTTAGTTTGGGAAACTTTGGTCATTAAAGATAGCAAAGTCAATTTCGACAGTCAGTTAGAAAAATTAGAAGAAATTATCCCATCAGCAGATGATTTCGATATGTATGGTGTGTATCCAGCTATTGATGCCTGTATTGCGTTAGGTGAAATTATCCATTCGAAATTGAGTGGTGAAACCCTCGAACACGCAATATTGGTTAGCGAAGCATCCATTCGTACGGTTGCCATGCTCGAAATGACTCAAGCAGGGCGGGAAATGACAGAAGAAGAACTCAAAGAAATCCCGGCCGTTGAAGAGGAATGGGATATCCAGTGGGACATTTTCCGGTTACTGGCAGCTTGTGAAGAGCGCGACTTAGAGTTAATTAAAGGATTAAAATCTGACCTCCGCGAAGCGGGGGTGAGCAATATAGGTATTACTTTAAGCTGATTTTTGCATTTTCATTATCGAAAACGTGACTTGACGCAGTAATGCTGAGTACTAAGACTTCACATTTGCCCCTACTCTGGTCTACATTTAGGGGCGAGAAGAAGTGGCTATCGGGGGCGTGTATCAGGGGCTGTCAATTTGGCATATCCGACGCACTCGATGCTTTGCAAACGATAAACACACTGTGTAAGGATAATTTATGAATAAGACTGAATTAGTTGATGCTATCGCAGAATCAGCGGACCTGACCAAAGTTCAGGCAAAAGCAGCATTAGAATCTACTCTGAATGCTATTTCTGAAACGCTGAAAAAAGGCGAACAAGTCCAACTGGTCGGTTTCGGTACTTTTAAAGTTAGCCATCGTGCTGCGCGTACTGGTCGTAACCCACAAACTAAAGCAGAAATCCAGATTCCTGCTACAACTGTGCCTGCTTTCTCTGCCGGTAAAGCACTGAAAGAAGCTGTAAAATAAGAACATTGTACAGCCGAATCACCAGAGGGGGTAAAAAACTACCCCTTTTGTTTATTCAAAAAGGGTTGCTGGTGTTGGGAACTATCTCAATGCTAAGCGCCTGTTCTTCTAATGCACCAAAGCTCCCTGAGTTTAGTGCAAGTGGTTTTATTGCCGATGATGGCGTCATTCGTATGTGGCGACTTAATAATGCAAAAAGCCAGCCTCTGGTCTTAATGGTGGTTTATAGCCCCTATAAAGGTACAGACACTTCCGTTAATTTCTTCGAATATCGTTCAGGCAATCTGTGGCAAATTCGCAGCCAAATCTTGAATCAAAAAAACGGTGATATCACCGAACAATTACGCTTCGATAAAAATAATGAGGTTATTTTTATGCAGCGTACTCAAGACGGCTATAAAACACCTCTTTCAACGGATGAAATTACGCGTTGGCGCTTTGAAGCTGAACGCATACTCGAGACAAACACCGCACTTATTGTTGGCGGCGTCAAACTCTATCAAGGTCGCTGGCAGCAAGGTAAAGTGACGACTTGTGAAGGTGATGTACGCGAAGTGACTTTTGAGCCCTATGCTGAAAATTGGTTACAGAGCCGTGCAAAAGTGTGGCATTCCCAGCTAAATTTAGCGTGGTTGGAATCTTCTGAGGGGAATCAGCTTTTGATGGTAGCGGATACTGATTTTTGCCGCTGGCAGCCTTCTGAAGATTCGTTGTAATATCTCCGCTCGTCGTCTTTCGACCCACCGCTCGTCGTCTTTCAATCCATAGCGTTGTTGGCTGCTCTCAGCTACTTAGGTCACATACTTATGTATGCTCCCTAAGATATCTTCGTTTGCCGCCTAGCTCTGAATTGAAATACTTAGAGCCGATATTTTTGCTCGTCAACTCGTAGCCTTTCGACCTTCAGCATTGTTGGCCGCGGTGACTTAGCCTAGTCACCTTGCCGTCTAGCTACGAACAGAAATCCTTAGAGTGCTTGTTTGATAGTACAAACAACAATAAAAAAGCTGATAAAAGTATCCTCTTATCAGCTCAGTAAATGGTTTGGTGCTTTGTATTATTTTATGCGAGCAATAGCGCGGTAACCGATGTCGTTGCGGTAGAAGCTATCATTCCAGTGAATGGTTTTTGCCACTTCATAAGCTTTGGCTTGCGCTTTAGCGATATCATTACCTAATGCTGTTACGCATAGGACGCGACCACCGGCAGTCACGACTTCTCCATCTTTCATGCGAGTACCCGCATGGAAAACTTTGCTATCAGCCGCTTCGGTGGTTGGTAAACCTGAAATTACATCGCCATTGTGGTAGTCACCTGGGTAACCACCCGCAGCAATTACTACCCCTAAAGCAGGGCGCTCATCCCATAATGAATCTTTACCTGCCAGCTCACCTTTCGCCCCCGCTAAACATAAAGCGACTAAATCTGATTGCAAGCGCATCATGATAGGTTGAGTTTCAGGATCGCCAAAACGACAGTTAAATTCGATAACTTTTGGGTTACCTGCTTTATCAATCATTAATCCAGCGTATAAGAAGCCTTGATAGCGGTTTCCTTCTTGGTCCATGCCTTTAACAGTTGGATAAATAACTTGTTCCATCACGCGCTGGTGTATTTCATCTGTCACAACAGGAGCTGGGGAGTAAGCGCCCATTCCACCTGTATTTAGACCTGTATCACCATCACCGACACGTTTATGATCTTGGCTAGTTGCCATTGGAATGACATTTTCACCATCTACCATAACGATGAAACTCGCTTCTTCGCCATCAAGAAACTCTTCGATCACGATACGATGTCCTGCATCACCAAAGGCATTCCCCGCTAACATGTCATGAACAGCTTCTTTTGCTTCTTGCAGAGTCATGGCTACGATAACGCCTTTCCCCGCTGCAAGACCATCTGCTTTGATCACGATTGGCGCACCGACTTTATCTAAGTAAGCTAAAGCAGGTTCAATATCAGTAAAATTTTCATAGGCCGCGGTAGGAATATGATGGCGAGCTAAAAAGTCCTTAGTAAATGCTTTAGAGCCTTCAAGCTGAGCAGCACCTTTGGTTGGGCCAAAAATAGTTAAGCCAGCAGCCTTAAATGCATCTACAACACCAATAACTAATGGTGCTTCAGGGCCGACAATCGTTAAACCAATTTGCTTTTCTTTAGCGAATTGGAGCAGCCCATCAATATCTGTCGCAGAAATATTAACGTTCTCAAGGGATGGTTCTAATGCTGTGCCTGCATTGCCCGGGGCAACATACACTTTATCTGCTAAAGGGGATTGAGCCGCTTTCCACGCTAAGGCATGTTCACGGCCACCGCCACCAATAATCAAAATATTCATTACTAGGCTCCTAATAATTAGTGACGGAAATGACGCATATTAGTGAAAAGCATTGCAATACCATGTTCATTTGCAGCAGCAATCACTTCTTCATCGCGGATAGAACCACCTGGTTGGATCACACAAGTTACTCCAACAGCAGCGGCGGCATCAATACCATCGCGGAATGGGAAAAAGGCATCTGAAGCCATTGCACAGCCAGCGACTTCTAAGCCTTCATCTGCGGCTTTAATACCTGCAATTTTTGCAGAGTACACACGGCTCATTTGCCCTGCGCCAATACCGATAGTCATATCATTTTTGGCATAAACGATAGCATTGGATTTCACAAATTTTGCGACTTTCCAACAGAATAACGCATCTTTTAGCTCGCGTTCAGTTGGTTGGCGCTTAGTCACAACGCGAAGTTCTTCTTTTTCAACCATTCCTAAGTCACGGTCTTGCACTAATAAACCGCCATTCACGCGTTTAAAGTCTAAACTTGCAACTGGTTTGCTCCATTCGCCACATTCAAGTACGCGAACGTTTTGTTTAGTCTCAAGAATAGGCAATGCATCTTTAGCAACAGAAGGCGCGATAATGACTTCTACAAATTGGCGGTCAATGATCGCTTGAGCGGTTTCTTTATCTAATTGACGGTTAAACGCGATAATGCCACCAAAAGCAGACGTTGGGTCAGTTTTGAATGCGTTATCATAAGCTGTATGAATAGAATCACCGATAGCGACACCACAAGGGTTAGCATGTTTGACAATTACACAAGCAGGTTCTTCGAATGATTTAACACACTCAAGAGCCGCATCGGTATCAGCGATATTATTATAAGACAGGGCTTTACCTTGAATTTGTTGTGCAGTTGCAATAGAAGCTTCTTTTGGGTTTTCTTCTATATAAAAAGCAGCATCTTGGTGGCTGTTCTCTCCATAACGCATGTCTTGTTTTTTTATAAAATTTAAATTCAAGGTGCGAGGGAAACGGCCAGAAGGTTGGGTCGTATCACCATAATAAGGGGCAACTAATTCACCAAAGTAATTCGCAATCATGCTGTCATAAGCAGCAGTGTGTTCGAAAGCTTTTATTGCGAGGTCAAACCGAGTCGACCAATTTAGCGAGTTTTCGTGGTTATCCATTTCATCAATGATGGTTTGATAGTCATTACTATTCACCACAATTGCTACATCTTTATGATTTTTAGCCGCGGAGCGCACCATGGTTGGGCCGCCGATATCAATATTTTCTACAGCATCTTCAAGGGTACAATTTGGTTTTGCCACTGTTTGGGCAAAAGGGTACAGGTTAACAACGACCATATCGATAGGGGCAATATCATGCTGTTGCATAATGGCATCATCAGTACCGCGACGACCTAAAATTCCGCCATGCACTTTCGGGTGCAATGTTTTCACTCGACCATCCATCATTTCAGGAAACCCAGTGTAATCTGAAACTTCAGTTACGTTTAGTCCTGACTCAGCAAGTAACTTTGCAGTACCGCCAGTAGATAGAAGCTCAACACCACGTTGAGATAACGCCTTAGCGAATTCAACAACCCCTGTTTTATCAGACACACTAAGCAGGGCACGACGAATAGGACGAAGCAGTTGCATGAGATAGATCCCTTGGATTTGAATAAATAAGGCAATAACGAATATCAGTCAGTAAAAACTCAAAGAGCTTTTCTTATATACCTATTATATCTATTGATGAAAGCAAAGCGGAATTGGCCAGCTTTCCCTATAACAATATATAAGTCACTAACAATTTCAGAACATAAAAACAAAATCAATGCCGAAATTTCGAGCCAATTGTAACGCAAACGTTTGCGTAATGCGCGATAATTTTTAAATTATTTTCATGTTGTGGATAACTTCGTGTATAAGTCGGTATAAGTAGGGGTTTTGCTGTGTAATGCAGCAGTTGAATAAAAAAATGCAAAAAAGGGGTTGCCAGATTTTTCTGACTCCCTATAATGCGCATCCACTGACCGGGAACAAGACAACGCAAAGCGCGATGAACACTGAAACGGCAGCGAGAGATTCTGAAAAAGAAAAAGCAAAAAATTGCTTGACTCTCACGGAGGAAAACGTAATATACGCCTCCTCGCAGCAACGACCGAAAGGTTGGTTTTCATAAAGAAAAGCTGCAGCGCTCTTTAACAATTTATCAGACAATCTGTGTGGGCACTCACAGGACACTATCAAAAAAATATTTGATTTTAAGTCTTGAAGAGTGACTAACACGTTAATTCATATATATGAACTAATAGGTAATATGTTTTCGCAAGAAGACATACGACAGTAAACATTCTTTGAGCATCAAGCTTTTTAATTGAAGAGTTTGATCATGGCTCAGATTGAACGCTGGCGGCAGGCCTAACACATGCAAGTCGAGCGGTAACAGGGGAAGCTTGCTTCTCGCTGACGAGCGGCGGACGGGTGAGTAATGTATGGGGATCTGCCCGATAGAGGGGGATAACTACTGGAAACGGTAGCTAATACCGCATAATCTCTCAGGAGCAAAGCAGGGGAACTTCGATCCTTGCGCTATCGGATGAACCCATATGGGATTAGCTAGTAGGTGAGGTAATGGCTCACCTAGGCGACGATCCCTAGCTGGTCTGAGAGGATGATCAGCCACACTGGGACTGAGACACGGCCCAGACTCCTACGGGAGGCAGCAGTGGGGAATATTGCACAATGGGCGCAAGCCTGATGCAGCCATGCCGCGTGTATGAAGAAGGCCCTAGGGTTGTAAAGTACTTTCAGTCGGGAGGAAGGCGTTGATGCTAATATCATCAACGATTGACGTTACCGACAGAAGAAGCACCGGCTAACTCCGTGCCAGCAGCCGCGGTAATACGGAGGGTGCAAGCGTTAATCGGAATTACTGGGCGTAAAGCGCACGCAGGCGGTTGATTAAGTTAGATGTGAAATCCCCGGGCTTAACCTGGGAATGGCATCTAAGACTGGTCAGCTAGAGTCTTGTAGAGGGGGGTAGAATTCCATGTGTAGCGGTGAAATGCGTAGAGATGTGGAGGAATACCGGTGGCGAAGGCGGCCCCCTGGACAAAGACTGACGCTCAGGTGCGAAAGCGTGGGGAGCAAACAGGATTAGATACCCTGGTAGTCCACGCTGTAAACGATGTCGATTTGAAGGTTGTTCCCTAGAGGAGTGGCTTTCGGAGCTAACGCGTTAAATCGACCGCCTGGGGAGTACGGCCGCAAGGTTAAAACTCAAATGAATTGACGGGGGCCCGCACAAGCGGTGGAGCATGTGGTTTAATTCGATGCAACGCGAAGAACCTTACCTACTCTTGACATCCAGAGAATTTAGCAGAGATGCTTTAGTGCCTTCGGGAACTCTGAGACAGGTGCTGCATGGCTGTCGTCAGCTCGTGTTGTGAAATGTTGGGTTAAGTCCCGCAACGAGCGCAACCCTTATCCTTTGTTGCCAGCGATTCGGTCGGGAACTCAAAGGAGACTGCCGGTGATAAACCGGAGGAAGGTGGGGATGACGTCAAGTCATCATGGCCCTTACGAGTAGGGCTACACACGTGCTACAATGGCGTATACAAAGAGAAGCGACCTCGCGAGAGCAAGCGGAACTCATAAAGTACGTCGTAGTCCGGATTGGAGTCTGCAACTCGACTCCATGAAGTCGGAATCGCTAGTAATCGTAGATCAGAATGCTACGGTGAATACGTTCCCGGGCCTTGTACACACCGCCCGTCACACCATGGGAGTGGGTTGCAAAAGAAGTAGGTAGCTTAACCTTCGGGAGGGCGCTTACCACTTTGTGATTCATGACTGGGGTGAAGTCGTAACAAGGTAACCGTAGGGGAACCTGCGGTTGGATCACCTCCTTACCATTGAAGTGTTTTTGTGAAGTGCTCACACAGATTGTCTGATAGAAAGTAGAGCAATGGCTTTACGTGGGAGACTTATTCGAGAGGATAAGACTTACACGAAAATAGCAAAACGGTGTTTTGCAATTGAATTTTCGTGTCCCCTTCGTCTAGAGGCCTAGGACACCGCCCTTTCACGGCGGTAACAGGGGTTCGAATCCCCTAGGGGACGCCAATTGCGCCGATATCGAGTGAAAGACGATGTCCCCAATAATGATTAAGCCAATTATATTGTAGTTGGTTTAACAATTATGCTCTTTAACAATCTGGAACAAGCTGAAAATTGAAAACAACGCACATTGTTTATCGCTTAAACAATGTGAGAGTCTCTCAAAATTTCAGACCTGAAATTTTCGGTCACTTTAGCGAGTGGCATGAGCGAGCAGTCAGTCCTTCGCGGCGGCCAGCGCACAGCAAGCGCAGCATACATAAGTATGTGAGCATTGCGAGCACTGCCCAACAAAGAAGGAATGCACGCACAGCCATGACAGTAAAGTGAACGTTGAAACAATTTCGGGTTGTGAGGTTAAGCGACTAAGCGTACACGGTGGATGCCTAGGCAATCAGAGGCGATGAAGGACGTGCTAATCTGCGATAAGCGTCGGTAAGGTGATATGAACCGTTACAACCGACGATTTCCGAATGGGGAAACCCAGTGCAATTCGTTGCACTATCGTTTGATGAATACATAGTCAAACGAAGCGAACCGGGGGAACTGAAACATCTCAGTACCCCGAGGAAAAGAAATCAACCGAGATTCCCCTAGTAGCGGCGAGCGAACGGGGAGCAGCCCAGAGTCTTAATCAGCATTAGCATCAGGAGAACGGTCTGGAAAGTCCGGCAGTAAAGGGTGATAGCCCCGTATCCGAAGGTGTTAGTGTTGTGAACTCGACGAGTAGGGCGGGACACGTGTTATCCTGTCTGAATATGGGGGGACCATCCTCCAAGGCTAAATACTCCTGATTGACCGATAGTGAACCAGTACCGTGAGGGAAAGGCGAAAAGAACCCCGGCGAGGGGAGTGAAATAGAACCTGAAACCGTGTACGTACAAGCAGTGGGAGCCTTGATTTATCAGGGTGACTGCGTACCTTTTGTATAATGGGTCAGCGACTTATATTCTGTAGCAAGGTTAACCGAATAGGGGAGCCGTAGGGAAACCGAGTCTTAACTGGGCGAATAAGTTGCAGGGTATAGACCCGAAACCCGGTGATCTAGCCATGGGCAGGTTGAAGGTTGGGTAACACTAACTGGAGGACCGAACCGACTAATGTTGAAAAATTAGCGGATGACTTGTGGCTGGGGGTGAAAGGCCAATCAAACCGGGAGATAGCTGGTTCTCCCCGAAAGCTATTTAGGTAGCGCCTCGTGAACTCATCTTCGGGGGTAGAGCACTGTTTCGACTAGGGGGTCATCCCGACTTACCAACTCGATGCAAACTACGAATACCGAAGAATGTTATCACGGGAGACACACGGCGGGTGCTAACGTTCGTCGTGAAGAGGGAAACAACCCAGACCGCCAGCTAAGGTCCCAAAGTCATAGTTAAGTGGGAAACGAAGTGGGAAGGCTCAGACAGCCAGGATGTTGGCTTAGAAGCAGCCATCATTTAAAGAAAGCGTAATAGCTCACTGGTCGAGTCGGCCTGCGCGGAAGATGTAACGGGGCTAAACTATGCACCGAAGCTGCGGCAGCGATATGTAAATATTGTTGGGTAGGGGAGCGTTCTGTAAGCCTGTGAAGGTGTGCTGTGAGGCATGCTGGAGGTATCAGAAGTGCGAATGCTGACATAAGTAACGATAATGCGGGTGAAAAACCCGCACGCCGGAAGACCAAGGGTTCCTGTCCAACGTTAATCGGGGCAGGGTGAGTCGACCCCTAAGGCGAGGCAGAAATGCGTAGTCGATGGGAAACGGGTTAATATTCCCGTACTGGTGATAATTGCGATGGGGGGACGGAGAAGGCTAGGCTATCCGGGCGACGGTTGTCCCGGTTTAAGGATGTAGGCAGGTGAATTAGGCAAATCCGGTTCACTATATGCTGAGGTCCGACGACGAGTCACTACGGTGATGAAGTAGCTCATGCCCCGCTTCCAGGAAAAGCCTCTAAGCTCTAGATTATCATTAATCGTACCCCAAACCGACACAGGTGGTCAGGTAGAGAATACTCAGGCGCTTGAGAGAACTCGGGTGAAGGAACTAGGCAAAATGGTGCCGTAACTTCGGGAGAAGGCACGCTGGCATTAGGTGAAGTGATTTACTCATGGAGCTGAAGCCAGTCGCAGATACCAGCTGGCTGCAACTGTTTATTAAAAACACAGCACTGTGCAAACACGAAAGTGGACGTATACGGTGTGACGCCTGCCCGGTGCTGGAAGGTTAATTGATGGGGTTATCCGTAAGGAGAAGCTCTTGATCGAAGCCCCAGTAAACGGCGGCCGTAACTATAACGGTCCTAAGGTAGCGAAATTCCTTGTCGGGTAAGTTCCGACCTGCACGAATGGCGTAATGATGGCCAGGCTGTCTCCACCCGAGACTCAGTGAAATTGAACTCGCTGTGAAGATGCAGTGTACCCGCGGCAAGACGGAAAGACCCCGTGAACCTTTACTATAGCTTGACACTGAACATTGAGCCTTGATGTGTAGGATAGGTGGGAGGCTTTGAAGCGTGGACGCCAGTCTGCGTGGAGCCAACCTTGAAATACCACCCTTTAATGTTTGATGTTCTAACGTTGCCCCATTATCTGGGGTGCGGACAGTGTCTGGTGGGTAGTTTGACTGGGGCGGTCTCCTCCCAAAGAGTAACGGAGGAGCACGAAGGTTGGCTAAGCATGGTCGGACATCATGCGGTTAGTGCAAAGGCATAAGCCAGCTTGACTGCGAGAGTGACGGCTCGAGCAGGTACGAAAGTAGGTCTTAGTGATCCGGTGGTTCTGAATGGAAGGGCCATCGCTCAACGGATAAAAGGTACTCCGGGGATAACAGGCTGATACCGCCCAAGAGTTCATATCGACGGCGGTGTTTGGCACCTCGATGTCGGCTCATCACATCCTGGGGCTGAAGTAGGTCCCAAGGGTACGGCTGTTCGCCGTTTAAAGTGGTACGCGAGCTGGGTTTAGAACGTCGTGAGACAGTTCGGTCCCTATCTGCCGTGGGCGTTGGAAGATTGAAAGGGGCTGCTCCTAGTACGAGAGGACCGGAGTGGACGCACCACTGGTGTTCGGGTTGTCATGCCAATGGCATTGCCCGGTAGCTAAGTGCGGAAGAGATAACCGCTGAAAGCATCTAAGCGGGAAACTTGCCTTGAGATGAGTCTTCCCTGACTCTTTAAGGGTCCTAAAGGAACGTTTAAGACTAAGACGTTGATAGGTTGGGTGTGTAAGCGTAGCGATACGTTGAGCTAACCAATACTAATGAACCGTGAGGCTTAACCTGACAACACCGAAGGTGTTTTAGAGAGATAGAGTTGTTTTTCAGAGAACGTGAGAAGCCGAAGGGTGAAGGACACGCAGCTTGTTTGAGATTGAGGTTCTGGTTTAGTGAAGAAAAAACTAAACGGGAACAAAACAGAATTTGTCTGGCGGCAATAGCGCGGTGGTCCCACCTGACCCCATGCCGAACTCAGCAGTGAAACGCCGTAGCGCCGATGGTAGTGTGGGGTCTCCCCATGTGAGAGTAGGGAACTGCCAGACATTAAATTAGTGAGAAAGCCACCCATAGGGTGGCTTTTTTGCGTTTGGAGAAAAAAAGAAAAACAGTGGATGTTGAGGTTAGGTGGGGTGCCTAAGTTTTAGTTCCTCAGTTCCTCAGTTTCTTAGCTCCTTAATGTTTTAATCCCTAATTTTAATCCTCTCTTCATCTCTTTTAGCTACTTTTAGGGCTCTCTCTATCTATCACCATCATTAATGAGAGTGCGTGATGCAAAGTAGTGAGTAACAACTCACAGATTGTTTAGGGTAGCGAAATTTTAATAAAATCAAATAAATATTGTGGGTTGGGTGTTTCCCCATCACGGTGATGAATGACATCGCTTGAGCCAAAGTAGTCAGTAACAACTCACTTGTTGAAGGAGACGGTGGCTGTTGGTGAAGGTGTGATAACAGGGGTAGGAGAAGTAATGGAGGGGGAGCGGTTGTATTGGTGCGCTGAATGGATATTGTGAATGCAAAGTAGTGAGTAACAGCTCACAGATTGTTTAGGGTAGCGAAATTTTAATAAAATCAAATAAATATTGTGGATTGGGTGTTTCCCCATCATGGTGATGAATGACATAGCTTGAATCAAAGAAGTCAGTAACAACTCACTTGTTGAAGGAGACGGTGGCTGTTGGTGAAGGTGGGATAACAGGGGCTAGGAGAAGTAATGGAGGGGAGCGGTTGTATTGGTGCGCTGAATGGATATTGTGAATACAAAGTAGTGAGTAACAGCTCACAGATTGTTTAGGGTAGCGGAATTTTAAGAATATCACGAGAGTACTGTGGATTGGATGTTTGCCCATCACTGTGATGAATGATACCGCTTGAGTCAAAGTAGTAAGTAACAACTCACTTGTTGTTTTGCGGAAAAGATAACTTTAAAAATATCAAATGAGTACTGTGGATTAGGTGTTTGCCCATCACGATGATGAATGACACCACTTGAGTCAAAGTAGTAAGTAACAACTCACTTGTTGAAGGGGATGGTGGCTGTTGGTGAAGGTGGGGTGGCAGGAGTTAGGAGAAGCAATGGGGGATAAGCGGTTGTATTGGTGTGACGAATAGATATTCTAAATGCAAAGTAGTGAGTAACAACTTCGGTTTAATATTTTAATTGAATTTAAATCGTCATCATAATTTGGAAGTCAGTATAGTAGCTAGGCTAAGAGCCCAATCAAATAACAGTATCTTAAATATAATTCACAGAATAATTGCTAATAGCTTATGGCAAATAAAAGTAGTAATCACTAATACAATATATTGAAGATAAGAAGGTTAATAGCTGTATATAATTATTAGAAATAAACTATAAGTTACAGTGCTTGAAATTATTTCATTTAACCTTGAAAGGCTCGACAAGACGGATAACATTAGTTAGATTATTTAGCATTCTAGAAGTCTAAACGTATAAACAGATAAAAGGGGGATGAATGATGCCTATTCGTTTACCAGATGAACTACCGGCAGTTAATTTCTTGAGAGAAGAAAATGTTTTTGTTATGACAACAACAAGAGCAAGTCATCAAGAGATCCGTCCCTTGAAAGTATTAATACTCAATTTGATGCCGAAAAAGATAGAAACTGAAAACCAGTTTCTGCGTTTGCTGTCAAACACACCATTACAGGTTGATATTCAACTATTACGAATTGACCAGCGAGAATCAAAGAATACCCCAACGGAGCACTTAAATACCTTTTATTGCGATTTTGAGGATATACAGGATCAAAACTTTGATGGCTTAATTGTAACGGGAGCTCCGTTAGGTCTGGTTGAGTTTAATGACGTATTATACTGGCAACAAATAGAAAGGGTGATAGCTTGGGCGAAACAACATGTGACATCAACCCTTTTCGTTTGTTGGGCTGTACAAGCGGCTTTAAAGGTCTTGTATGACTTACCAAAATGGACTAGAGAAGAAAAACTATCTGGTATTTATCAGCATGATACGTTAGAGCCGTATGCTTTACTCACTAGAGGGTTTGATGGATCATTTTATGCACCTCACTCTCGCTACGCTGATTTTCCGGAAGACCTTATTCGCCAGCACACTGATCTAGAGATTTTAGCAAGTTCACAGGAGGCTGGTGCTTATTTATTTGGGTCAAAAGATAAACGCTTAGCATTTGTGACAGGCCATCCCGAATATGATGGGGACACCCTTGCACAAGAATATTGGCGTGATCTAGATGCTGGAATTTCTCCTCAGATCCCATGCAATTATTTTAAAAATGATGATCCCAGCAACCCTCCGCTCGTGAGCTGGCGTAGTCATGGGCACTTGTTGTTCTCAAATTGGTTGAATTATTATGTGTATCAGATCACACCTTTTGATCTTACTAATATGGAACCAACGTTAGATTAAAAAAAGAAATATAAATTTAAAAATTATAATAAGATAAGTATTTTTACTGGTTATACCAGTTAAAGTTAGGCTTATATAGTAAAAGTGGTACCACAGTTAGTCTGAAAGCAGCTATTTATTAGCTGCTTTTTTTGTTTTCAAAGAAAAATTTTAAAAATACAGTTTTCTATAATTAGTTGATTTAACGACTATTTAACATTTTTGACTAGTTAAAGGAATGATTAATCAATTTGGAAACTTATTTAAAATTCATTATTATCAATAAGATATTTTACTTTTTAATTAAAATGGAAATCGTTTTTGATTTATTTCTGATTTGATCTTATGCTTATTTCATAGTCAACGATGAATGAGGGTTTGGTCGATGGAGCAGCAATTATCTATATCGGAATTAACATTCACAAAGAATATTGAACAGTTTGAAAGACAAGTGTTACATATTGATTCTATTGCATTTCTTTCTAAACTAGTTGAAGAGTTTCTTCCTCGCCGAGAAAAATTATTAAAAGATAGAGAGGTCAGACAGCAAAAGATAGATGCTGGTTCTTTACCTAACTTTATTTCAGAATTTGATTCCATAAAAAAATCAGATTGGAAAATTCAAAGTATCCCTGAAGATTTACAAGATCGCCGTGTCGAAATTACGGGTCCGGTTGAACGTAAAATGGTTATTAATGCCTTAAATGCCAATGTAAAAGTATTTATGGCAGATTTTGAAGATTCCCTTTCACCTTCATGGGAAAAATTGATCGATGGCCAAATCAATTTAAGGGATGCGATCCGCGGTGATATTTCTTATACCAACGAAAATGGAAAGGTTTACCAATTAAAATCAAATCCAGCAGTTTTGATTGCTCGTGTTCGTGGTCTTCATTTAGATGAAAAACATGTTTTATCAGGAAGTAAGCCTATTCCTGGAGGCCTGTTTGATTTCGCTATTTACTTTTTTAATAACTATCAAGCGTTATTAGAAAAAGGGAGTGGTCCTTACTTTTATATCCCAAAACTTGAGTCTTGTCAGGAAGCAAAATGGTGGAGCGATGTTTTTAGTCTGGCTGAAGACTCCGTGGGTATACCTCGGGGCACGATCAAAGCAACTGTACTGATCGAAACATTACCTGCTGTATTCCAAATGGATGAAATCTTATATCACATGCGTCACCACATTGTGGGGCTGAATTGTGGGCGTTGGGACTACATATTTAGTTATATCAAAACATTGAAAGAGCATGCTGACCGAGTATTGCCAGACCGCCAAGTTGTCACAATGACACAATCATTTTTAAGTGCCTATTCACGCTTATTAATTAAAACGTGCCACCGTCGTGGAGCATTTGCGATGGGGGGAATGTCTGCTTTTATACCGAGCAAGGACCCCGAAGAAAATGAAACTATTCTAGCGAAAGTAAAAGCAGACAAAGAACTAGAAGCGAGAAATGGCCATGATGGCTCTTGGATTGCACACCCAGGTTTAGCGGATACCGTTATGAACGTGTTTAATCAAGCACTTGGTGAGCGCCAAAACCAGTTACATGTATCTCGTGATTTCGATGAAGAAATTACAGCTGACCAGTTATTAGAACCTTGTGCCGGTGAGCGAACTGAAGCGGGGATGCGGGCTAATATTCGCGTTGCTGTGCAATATATTGAAGCATGGATTTCAGGGAATGGTTGTGTACCTATCTATGGTTTGATGGAGGATGCTGCGACAGCAGAAATTTCACGCACTTCAATTTGGCAGTGGATCCGCCACGGTAAAACCTTGTCCACCGGTGAAAAAGTCACTAAGGCATTATTTGAAGAAATGTTAGATGAAGAGTTACAGGTTATCCAAAAAGAACTTGGTGATAAGCGTTTTCAAAGTGGCCGTTTCCGTGAGGCTGCAGAACTGATGAGGCGGATTACTACACAGGATGAGCTTATAGAATTCTTAACTATCCCTGGATACCAATTATTAGATTAATTATCGTGAATAAAAAATTCGATAAACCCTACATATTCTTATAAAGGAAGTGGATCATGACAACATCGCGCTTAGAACAAATTGCCCAATTAGAAAATGAATGGAAACAACCACGTTGGAAAGGTATTACTCGCCCATATACAGCGGAAGAAGTGGTGAAATTGCGTGGTTCTGTGCATATCGAACACTCTTTAGCACGTAAAGGTGCAGAACGCTTTTGGGATCAATTACATGGTGGTTCAAAGAAAGGTTATGTAAATGCACTGGGAGCCTTAGCGGGTGGGCAAGCGCTACAACAAGCGAAAGCTGGTATTGAAGCTATTTATTTATCTGGTTGGCAGGTAGCGGCGGACGCAAATACATCATCGAGTATGTACCCGGACCAATCACTTTACCCTGTCGATTCAGTACCATCGGTAGTTAAGAAAATTAATAATACATTCCGTCGGGCAGACCAAATTCAGTGGGCGAATGGTATTGGCCCTGACAACAAAGAGTATATTGATTATTTTTTACCTATTATCGCGGATGCGGAAGCGGGTTTTGGTGGCGTATTAAATGCCTTCGAACTCATGAAAAATATGATAGAAGCTGGAGCAGCTGCGGTTCATTTTGAAGACCAATTAGCCGCGGTTAAAAAATGTGGCCATATGGGGGGGAAAGTTCTTGTGCCTACCCAAGAGGCGATTCAAAAACTGGTTGCTGCTCGTTTAGCGGCGGATGTTTCAGGTGTGCCAACTATTTTAGTTGCTAGAACCGATGCTGATGCAGCAGATCTTCTAACATCTGACTGTGATGCCTATGATGCGGCATTTGTTACTGGGGAACGCACTTCTGAAGGTTTTTTCCGAACTAAAGCAGGAATTGAGCAAGCAATTAGTCGTGGGTTAGCTTATGCACCTTACGCAGACCTTGTTTGGTGTGAAACGTCAAAACCTGACCTTGAAGCGGCAAGACAGTTTGCTGAAGCTATTCATGCTAAATTCCCTGGTAAATTATTAGCTTACAATTGCTCTCCTTCATTTAATTGGAAAAAGAATTTAGATGACAGCACGATCGCACGATTCCAAGATGAGCTTTCAGCAATGGGGTACCGCTTCCAATTCATTACGTTAGCAGGTATTCACAGTATGTGGTTCAACATGTTTGACTTAGCTCATTCCTATGCACAAGGTGAAGGCATGAAGCATTATGTTGAAAAAGTCCAAGAGTGTGAGTTTGCTGCAATTAATAAAGGTTATACTTTCTCTTCGCATCAACAGGAGGTAGGAACAGGCTATTTTGATAAAGTGACAACAGTTATTCAAGGTGGCACTTCATCAGTGACAGCATTAACTGGCTCGACTGAAGAAGAGCAATTCTAGTCAGATTGTTTCCCTTTCAATCGGTGTTTCTGTTGGTTAGCTGTATCTGTTAATTTTTCAGGCACGTTTAGTGCCTGTTTTTTATTCAAAATAAGTCTGTATTCTTATAGGAGTGGTTATGATATTGACGACAGAACAGATAATAGCTCAGACCATTTTACAGGGTTTTGATGCTCAATATGGTCGTTTCCTTGAGATAACCTCAGGTGCACAAGAAAGGTTTGAGCAGGCAGATTGGCATGCAATTCAGCATGCGATGAAAAGAAGAATTCAACTGTATGATCACCATGTTGGTTTAGTTGTCGCTCAGCTACAGTTTATGGGGCTAGTTCAATCTTTAACACCCGATAAACTGGCTCAAATAAAAAATGTTTATAAAACCTTATTACCAGATTATCCAAGGTTTGAAATAGCAGAAAGCTTCTTTAATTCAGTTTACTGCCGGTTATTTCAGCATCGGGAGCTTACACAAGATAACTTATTTATTTTTACATCCCAGCCTGCAAGGCGTTTTTCTGTTTCTCCTAGGCCACTAGCTCGCGAATACTTTGTTAATAATAATTTAGAGGGGTTATTGTTCACAATATTAAGTGGGTTACCACTAAGGCTAAAGTGGCGTAATTTGGATTTAGATATTCATTGTATTATCAATGTATTGAAAACAAAATTTCCTGATATTGAAACCCAAAAAGTCAGTTTTCATATTGCAAATGAGTTATTTTACCGTAATAAGGCTGCTTGGCTAGTTGGTAAAATTTATATTAATGATGAGGTTCACCCATTCTTACTTCCTATTCATCATGATGATTGTCAGCGCATTTATATTGATGCGTGTTTAACTGAGTTTGATGAAGCCAGTATTGTATTTGGTTTTGCTCGGTCCTATTTTATGGTGTATGCCCCTTTTCCAGCAGCACTGGTTTTTTGGTTGAGGGAGATCTTACCCAGTAAGTCAATTGCTGAATTATATATGGCAATTGGTTGTCAAAAGCATGGAAAAACAGAGTATTACAGAGAATATCTCGCCTATATTAATTTTTCACGAGAGCAATTTACCGTTGCACCAGGTGTTAAAGGAATGGTGATGTTAGTCTTTACGTCCCCTTCTTTCGATCGTGTTTTTAAAATTATTAAGGATCAATTTGCGCCACAAAAGCAAGTAACACGAGAACGAGTTTTAGAATGCTATCGTTTGGTTAAAGAGCACGATAGAGTTGGCCGTATGGCTGACACCCAAGAGTTTGAAAATTTTGTGATTAGTAAGTCTTCCATCAGCGATGAGTTAATGGCGGAATTATTGAAAGAGGTTCCATCTCAAATTGAAGATTTAGGCGATAACATATTGATTCGTCATTTGTACATGGAAAGAAAGATGATCCCATTGAATATTTATATGGATAATGCCACTGACGCGCAATTACATAATGCATTAAATGAATATGGCTGGGCGATTAAACAATTAGCGGCTGCGAATATTTTCCCCGGAGATATGTTGTTTAAAAATTTTGGAGTAACGCGTCATGGCCGCGTTGTTTTTTATGACTATGATGAAATCTGTTATATGACAGAGGTGAATTTTCGTAAAATTCCTGAGCCATTATACCCTGAGCAAGAATTATCTAGTGAGCCATGGTATAGCATTAGTGAGCAAGATGTTTTCCCTGAAGAGTTTGCTTCTTTTATTTGCCAAAATGAGAAAATTCGTCATTACTTGCAACAATATCATGCAGATTTATTTTCCGCAGATTATTGGCAAAAGTTACAAAATAGAATTTTGGCGGGGCGCGTAGAAGATGTTTATGCCTATCGTGAGGAATTACGTTTTTGCCATAAATTCAGTGAGGTTGCATAACTATAATACGCAACTAATGGGAATAGTTACGTATTAATTAAAGGCAATTAAAAACGACTTAGCAAGCATTGAGTCGTTTTTCGGGGGCGCTATTTTTTTGCGCCTTGTACAGCTTCTTGGGCAAGTTGGGTAATTTTTTCATAATTGCCTGAATTCAAGGCCTCTTCAGGTACTAACCAAGAGCCACCAATACACAGAACACTATCTAACTCTAAATAGTTAAGGTAATTATTTAGCGATATTCCACCGGTTGGGCAAAATTTGACTTGTGAGAAAGGGCCCGCAATGGCTTTTAGCGCCTTAACGCCACCATTGGCTTCCGCTGGGAAAAATTTGAACTCTTTCAGGCCATATTGCATACCAAGCATAAGTTCAGAAACAGTTGAAATTCCAGGGATTAAAGGAATATCTCCTTTGGTTGCTGCATTGAGTAATTCATCTGTTAAACCGGGACTAATTGCGAATTGTGCTCCAGCTTCAGTAACTTCAGCGAGTTGTTTTGCATTAATAACAGTACCTGCGCCAATAATAGCCTCAGGTACTTCTTTTGCAATGAGGCGAATAGCATCGATAGCACACTCCGTACGTAAAGTGACTTCTAACACTCTAATGCCACCTTTGACTAATGCTTTTGCAAGAGGAACCGCTTGTTCTAATTTTTTGATAACAATAACAGGGACGACAGGGCCTTGTTTTAATACGCTTTCAGCGGTCATTTTCCAATTATTCATTTTCTATTCCTATTCAATGAAAATAGATTAAAAATCAATACTACAAGCACCTTCTTCGGCACCTGATAAATGTCTTCTTAATGCACCGAAAAGCTCCCTTCCACAACCACTACGCTCAGCAGTTAAATCAGCCTCGAAGGGGGGGCGTTTATTGAGTTCTTCTTCATCAACTAGTAATTGTAATTCTCCAGTCAATGCATTTACCCTAATGATATCGCCATTTTTTACTTTTGCTAACAACCCACCATTATAAGCTTCAGGGGTGACATGAATTGCAGATGGTACTTTACCGGATGCTCCGGACAAGCGACCATCAGTAACTAACGCGACTTTGTAGCCTTTATCCATAAGTACACCCAGAGGAGGCATGAGTTTATGAAGTTCAGGCATGCCATTCGCGGATGGCCCTTGGAAGCGGACAACAATAATACAATCTTTATTAAGCTCACCTGCTTCAAAGTGTGATGCAATCTCATTTTGGTTGTTAAATACGACTGCTGGAGCTTCAATAACTTGATTTTCTTCAGGAACTGCTGATGTTTTCATCACGGCACGCCCTAAGTTACCAGAAAGTAATTTTGTGCCCCCATGAGGTGAGAATGGGTGTTCTATTTCAGCGATAACATCAGGATTAAACGAGGATTTAGGGCCTTCTCGCCATTCAAGTTGGCCATTATTTAGCCAAGGTTCCATGGTATAACGTTCCAGCCCGAATCCTGCTACGGTATGGACATCGTTATATAATAAACCTTTTTGTAATAGCTGGTGGATAAGCAAAGCTACGCCACCTGCGGCTTGGAATTGGTTGATATCCGCTTGGCCATTAGGATAGATACGGCAAATAAGTGGAACAATAGCTGAAATATCGGAAAAATCATCCCAATTGATAATGATCCCTGCGGCTCTTGCTATAGCAACAAGATGCATGGTTAAGTTAGTTGAGCCTCCCGTCGCGAGCAATGCGACGATACCGTTGACAATAACTTTTTCGTTAACCAGTTGACCGATAGGTAAGTACTGGCCCGATTGTTCAGTTAAACGCGTAATTTGTCGTGCGGCAGCCTCTGTTAATGCATCCCGTAGTGGAGAGTCAGGTGGTACAAATGACGCACCGGGTAGATGTAACCCCATGACCTCCATCATCATTTGATTCGAGTTGGCAGTACCGTAAAAAGTACAGGTGCCGATCCCATGGTAAGAGGCGGCTTCGGCTTCTAATAAAGCGAGTCGATCAACTTTGCCTTCAGCATACAGCTGGCGAATACGAACCTTTTCTTTATTTGGTAAGCCTGTTGCCATTGGACCTGCTGGGACAAATATTGCAGGAAGGTGACCAAATGAAAGTGCGCCAAGCATTAAGCCTGGAACAATTTTGTCGCAAATACCTAAATAGAGCGCACCATCAAACATATTATGGGATAGGCCAATGGCAGTTGACATGGCAATGACATCTCGACTTAGCATCGATAGCTCCATCCCATCTTGCCCTTGGGTTACGCCATCACACATTGCTGGGACACCCGCAGCGACTTGGCCAATTGAGCCAGCTTCTAATAATGCTTTTTTGAGTTGTTCAGGGTACTTGTCGTAGGGACGATGAGCAGAAAGCATATCATTGTAGGAATTGATGATTGCAATATCAGAGCGAGTCATGCTTTTAAGAATTTGTTTTTCTTCGCTTTGGCATGCTGCAAAGCCATGGGCAAGGTTACCGCAAGCGAGTGATGCTCGATGGACGGTCATACAACGAGCCTGCTCTATTTTTTTGAGATAAGCAGCTCGAGTTTTCAGTGAACGAGAAATGATACGTTGAGTGATGCGATCAAGTTCTTTATTGATCACTGAAGGATTTGTCTCTTTAGAGGTGGTCATGCTCATGATAATTGCTCCATAGTGCAGTAAAAAGATGAATCAAACTGCAAGTCAATTCGGGTTGTGCCTATCGTTATTTACTTGTGAACTATAGCATCAATGTTACCGGTAACATTGTTCAATGAAAGCGGAGGAGTTGCAATATAGAAAATGAACATTCGAAGCTATCTGTGATCTGAATCAAATTTATATTATGGTGTGGACAGGGTAGGAAATAGACAAATAAGCATGCTATAGTGGCTTAGTTGATGATTTTATCATCAAAATTCAATTAGATGATTGTCGAAGGTTAGGTTGTATTCATGAGAAGAGCGGCAGGATGTTAAGGCTAGTTATAGCTGCATTTATATTGTTATTGGCAAATTTTGTTAGGGCTGAGGTTATCTTAGCTTCGGGGTCATATAAAATTTTAACTGAAGTTTTTAATGAACAAACGGCAATGCAGTTACAGAATGCGTCACAAGCAGAAAAAATTGATGTATTGACCCGATATTTTTTAACTACACCTTACAATAAACAAACTTTGAATATGAGTCCGCTATCACCTGAAGAATTGGTGATTAATTTGAAGGAGATGGACTGTATGACATTCATAGAGTACATCGAGGCTTTTAAGCGTTCTAACAATTACGAGCAATTTGTTTCAAATTTAATCAATATTCGTTATATCAACCAAAATATTACATTTAAACATCGGCGGCATTTTTTCTCTGATTGGGCGCAAGAACCTGAGGCGATAGTGGTAGATATTACTAGTGAAATAAGCCCACACGCTATTCAGGTAAAAAAACAACTTAATTTGAAAAATTATAACCAGCGATATATATCGGGCTTGCCTGTTAAAGGTAGGTTGATAAACTATATTCCAGTCAAATATGTGGATGATGATTTAGTATTGAGATTAAATGCAGGGGATTACATCGGCGTTTATTCAAAGGATAATGGGTTAGATGTAAGTCATGTGGGTGTTGTAATACGTAGAGGTAATAAAACAATATTTAGAAATGCCTCTTCACTACGTAGAAATCTTCAGGTTATTGATATCGAACTGAACGATTACTTAAAAGGGAAGGCCGGGATTGTTGTTTTTAGGCCGAAATCAGATTATTAGCCTGACTATAGAGAATATTATAATAATAAGATAAATTATTAATCTGTTTTTTGATATAAAAAAGGGAAAACACAATTTTTGCGTATGTAAAAATTTAACATATAGAGTGAAAATTATTTAATAATAAAAAACAGATAATTATTTTTATTGGTTACTAATTATTTCTAGTAACATTTAAAATGTAAAAGTATATTAAATTATCGATTTGATCAAAAAAAACATATAGAAATGTAATTTAATTATAAAAATAAAAAAACTTTTATAAAGCAATGGATTACTTTACATATATTATTTTCCTCATTTTTTTTGTATATAAAAATGATGTTTGTCTATCAATCTTGTTATCTTTGATTGCTCATAACTATTTTAAATAGTTATGATTAATTTTATAATGAATAATACTAGCTAAATTATTTTTCTTATTTACATTTAGGAGATGGTTATGCATTACTAGGTAATCATTTACGTAAGGCTAGAGTGAGTAAAGGGTTATCAGGAAATGAGCTGGGTTCGATTATTCATTTGAGCCAACAGCAAGTATCACGATATGAGTTAGGTATTAATAAGTTGAGTTTAGATAAACTAATTGAAATTGTAATTTTTTTAGATATTGATATTAATGAGATTACTAAAATCATTGCTAAGCAGGTTGAGTATGAAAAAAATGAGTTAGCGATAACCTAAGCAAGATAATTTTTATTTTCTTTTTATAACATTTTATGAATAATTTATTCCCTTTAAAAATGCCTAGTATAAAAAATAGGTTATAACTTATACGTTATAGAGAATTAGACGATTAATTTTGCATAGTACTCGAAAAAAATATTTCTATGGTAACTACTTAAAATTAAAAATTAAATTCTAGAAATAAGAATAATCAATTCAATATGTCTCTATTTTAAGGAGGGGGAGCTTATTAGTGATCATAATTATAATTTTTTCTGGCGCTTCTCTCTCTACTTTTTCCAATGTTCCCTACCATTTAATAGAAGGGGATGTTTTTCGTTAATAAGAAAACCTTTTTTGTTTCTAATATGAGCTAAAAAGGTTTTAACATGATGTATTTAAACATTTATTTCATTTTCTATTATCTATTTTTCTAAAAAGAATAAGCATTGTGATGTTGTTGGTGCATGAAAATTGATAGTATTGCAGACGACACAATGCTTAAATAAAGCTTAATGAATAATAGAGTAAGGCTATGGTTTGATGTTCAAATATATAGGGATATTGTTTGCTTTTTTACTATTATTAGGCTGTTCGGCCTCGAACAAAGGTTACTATCTTGATAACCGTTACCCATCAAAAAATAGTAGTCAGCGCATTCAATATGTCATTATTCACTACACCGTTTCCGATGATGCGCGTTCCATAGCCACACTAACGCAAGGCAAAGTGAGCTCCCATTTCCTCATACCGAGTGTACCTGAAACTAAAAATGGCCAGCCTGTTGTATTACAACTCGTTCCCGAATCATTAAAAGCATGGCATGCAGGTGAAAGTTATTGGCTACAGCATAATGGTTTGAATGATATTTCTATTGGAATTGAAATCGTTAATGCAGGGGGACAAAAGGATGCTAAAGGAAAGCAACTGTGGGCTCCTTACAATGAAGCGCAAATTGTGGCATTGATACCTCTCATCCAAGATATTATGCAGCGCTATAGTATTCCCCCAGAAAATATTATTGGTCACAGTGATATCGCACCACTGCGCAAGCAGGACCCAGGCAAGGCATTTCCATGGCAACGTCTTGCTCAACATGGTATAGGGGCTTGGCCTGACCCAAAAACAGTCACTAAATTTCTGGCGGGGCGTAATGCCAATGAACCCGCAAGCGTGTTACGAATTCAAAAAGCGCTTAATTTTTATGGATATTCAACAATCCCGCTATCAGGTAAGTTAGATCCACAGACGAAAAAAACATTGCGTGCTTTCCAATTGCATTTCCGACCGCGAGATATTGAAGGACAAGCGGACGCTGAAACAGAGGCTATCGCGTTGGCACTCATTGAAAAGTACCGTGATATGCAAAAATTTAAGTTATTTGAAAAGACTCTGAAGTTGCCTACTATTTCAACAAATCAGCAAGGTGATTAGAGGGCAGTAAAAAGCTTTGTAAGGTTAAGTGAAATACAGGTTGCTTTGTATTTCACTTTCACTGTTTAGCTAGCGGTTTGCGCCATATTCATGGCTTATTTCTTTTGCGGCTTTGATAACCATAGCGCCTAATTCAGTAATACGGTCGTCAGTGATACGTGATAATGGGCCTGAAATAGAAATGGCTGCGAAAGCTTCTTTGTGTTCATCATAAATACAAGCCCCAATACAGCGTAACCCTAATGCATGCTCTTCGTCATCATAAGAAAAACCTTGCTTTTTAGCCTGTTGTAAATTCTCTTTTAAAGCTGATGGGTTAGTTAATGTATAAGGCGTATAAGCATGTAAACCTTTACGGCTTAAAAGTGGAACCAGTTTGTCTTCTGGTAAGTTAGCAATGAATGCTTTGCCTGCCCCCGAGGCGTGTAATGGCAGTTTTCCTCCGATTGGTGCTGACATTCTCATTAGCGCATTGCATTGTACTTGGTCAACAATGACGGCATCGTACTCTGTATGGTCTAGGATAGCTAAGTTGACAGTTTCCCCCGATTCATCCATTAAGCGGCGTAGTATTGGGTGGACGAGGGCTAACAAATTACGACTCTCTAAAAAGCTGCTACCAATGATAAAAGCATGAGAAGCAATAACCCATAGGCCTAAATCACCAGTTTGGCGAACAAAACCATGTTGTTCTAAAGTCATTAAAAGGCGATGTGTTGTTGAGTTGGGTAAGCCAGCTTGCATCGCAAGGTCAGTGAGGGCAATTCCCCCTGTCGATTCGGAAATATATTCCAATAGTGTTAATCCACGACTTAATGATTGAACTTGTCCTGCTGCAGCTGCGCCACTCGCCGGCCCTTTTGCTTTTTTAAGTTTCTTAGTAATTGGTGCCGTTGCCATTAAGTCTCTCCTGACTGTCATTTAGCTTCTATTATGAACTATTTCACTTGAAAATACTCATCGGATCAGTGAAAAGTGTGCTCTTGTGCAACCTTGAAAAACTCTCATCATAACAGCGAATTTTCACGAGAGAAGTTGTGATAGGATGTTAAAGGTAAAAATTTGACTTATTTCTCAGTGTTCCATTTTAGGAGGGCAGTGCAGTGTCCGCAAAAGTTAATCAATTAGAACAAGAATTAAAAAAACGTATATTGGTATTAGATGGTGCAATGGGAACAATGATCCAACAACATAAGTTGTCGGAAGCCCAGTTTCGCGGAGAACGATTTGCGGATTGGCCGAGTGATTTAAAGGGAAATAATGATCTATTAGTCTTAACTCAGCCAGATATTATTCGAGATATTCATTCTCAATACTTTGAAGCGGGCGCGGATATTGTTGAAACCAATACTTTTAACTCAACATCCATTGCGATGGCTGATTATAAAATGGAATCACTTTCCGCTGAAATTAACGAAGTTGCTGCGCGTCTTGCCCGTGAATGTGCTGACGAGTGGACACGTAAAACCCCTGACCAGCCGCGTTATGTTGCCGGAGTTTTAGGCCCGACAAACCGCACTGCTTCTATTTCTCCTGATGTTAATGATCCTGCTTATCGCAATATCACCTTTGATCAACTCGTTGAAGCCTACCGTGAATCTACCCGATCTTTAGTAAAAGGTGGGGTAGATCTGATCATGATCGAAACCATTTTTGACACATTGAATGCGAAAGCCGCGATCTTTGCGGTAGAAACTGAACTGGAAGCTTTGGGTGTTTCTCTACCTATTATGATCTCGGGTACGATCACAGATGCTTCTGGCCGGACATTATCAGGGCAAACAACAGAAGCATTTTATAACTCATTGCGCCATGCGCAGCCGATATCATTTGGCTTGAACTGTGCATTAGGCCCGGATGAGCTGCGCCAGTATATTGCTGAATTATCAAGGATTGCGGAATGTTATGTCAGTGCGCACCCTAATGCAGGGCTACCGAATGCGTTTGGTGAATATGATCTTGATGCGCAAAATATGGCTGAACAAATTCATGAATGGGCAACCGCAGGGTTCTTAAATATTGTTGGTGGGTGCTGTGGAACGACGCCATTACATATCAAAAAAATGGCAGAAGCCGTAAAAGGTATCACACCACGTCAATTACCGTCACTACCTGTTGAATGCCGTTTATCGGGTTTAGAACCGTTAAATATTGGCGAAAAATCGTTATTTGTTAACGTTGGGGAAAGAACCAATGTGACGGGGTCGGCAAAATTTAAGCGGCTGATTAAAGAAGAAAATTACCAAGAAGCCTTAGATGTGGCACGTCAGCAAGTTGAAAATGGTGCGCAAATCATCGACATCAATATGGATGAAGGGATGTTGGACTCCCACGCGGCGATGGTGCGTTTCTTGAATCTGATTGCTGGTGAGCCAGATATTGCTCGCGTGCCAATTATGATTGACTCCTCAAAATGGGAGGTGATCGAGGCGGGGCTTAAGTGCATACAAGGTAAGGGGATCGTCAATTCAATCTCAATGAAAGAGGGGGTTGAGGCATTTATTGAGCATGCTAAATTATTGCGCAAATATGGTGCTGCGGTGGTCGTCATGGCATTTGATGAAGTTGGCCAAGCAGATACACGTGAGCGGAAAATTGAAATTTGTCGCCGTGCTTATCAGATCCTTACCGAAGAGGTGGGCTTCCCTCCTGAAGACATTATTTTTGACCCAAATATTTTTGCCGTAGCCACAGGAATCGAAGAGCATAATAACTATGTCGTTGATTTTATTGAAGTCTGTAAGGACATTAAGGCTCAGTTACCTCATGCGATGATTTCTGGCGGGGTTTCCAACGTCTCCTTCTCATTTAGAGGAAACGACCCTGTACGTGAAGCAATTCATGCTGTTTTCCTGTATTACGCCATTCGTAATGGAATGGATATGGGGATCGTTAATGCGGGGCAGCTCGCTATCTATGATGACCTGCCTACTGAATTAAAAGATGCTGTTGAAGATGTGATTTTAAATCGCCGTGATGACAGTACAGAACGTTTGCTTGAACTGGCGGAAAAATACCGTGGAGCAGGGGCAGGAGAGCAGCAAGTTCAACAAGCGGAATGGCGTAGTTGGGAAGTTGAAAAGCGTCTTGAATACGCATTAGTGAAAGGTATTACCGAATTTATCATTGAAGATACTGAAGAAACACGCCAACGTGCTTCCAGCCCAATCGAAGTGATTGAAGGCCCCTTGATGAATGGTATGAATGTGGTTGGAGACCTATTTGGGGAAGGAAAAATGTTCTTACCTCAAGTGGTGAAATCTGCTCGGGTGATGAAACAGGCCGTAGCCTATTTAGAACCTTATATTCAAGAGCTTAAGCAGTCAGGTAGTAGTGCAGGAAAAATCTTACTCGCGACGGTAAAGGGCGATGTTCATGACATAGGCAAAAATATCGTTGGGGTTGTTCTGCAGTGTAATAACTATGAAATCATTGATTTAGGCGTGATGGTTCCGTGTGAAACTATTCTAAAAACAGCACGTGAAGAGAACGTCGATATTATTGGGTTATCCGGTTTGATCACGCCATCTCTTGATGAAATGGTGCACGTAGCTAAAGAGATGGAAAGACAAGGGTTTACCTTGCCATTACTGATTGGTGGGGCGACAACATCAAAAGCACACACTGCCGTGAAAATTGAGCCTAATTATAGTGGGCCAACGACTTACGTGCAAAATGCCTCTCGAACTGTGGGGGTTGTCGCAGCGCTATTGTCAGCAACACAAAAAGCAGATTTTGTTGCGCGCACTCGCCGTGAATATGAAACGGTTCGTCAGCAACATGGCCGTAGAAGGCCAAAAACACCGCCTGTGGCACTGGATGTGGCACGCGCTAATGCGGTTAATATTGATTGGCAACATTACCAACCACCTGTGCCAAAATTTCTTGGTATTCAAGAAGTCACCGCATCTATTTCAACGCTGAGAAACTATATTGATTGGACGCCATTTTTTATGACGTGGTCTCTGGCAGGTAAATACCCGCGGATCTTAGAGGATGAAGTGGTCGGTTCTGAAGCGCGTAAGCTATTGAAAGACGCCAATAATATGTTAGATAAGCTTGATAAAGAAAACTTATTAACGCCAAAAGGTATTTTTGGCTTATTCCCTGCAAACCGGGTTGGCGATGATATTGAAATTTATACCGATGAGTCGCGAAATCATGTGCAAGTCATGGGGCTGAATTTACGCCAACAAACTTTAAAAACTGAGTTTCCAAACTATTGTTTATCTGACTTTGTCGCGCCAAAGGACAGTGGTAAAGCCGATTATATTGGGGCTTTCGCAGTGACAGGGGGCTTAGAAGAAGACGCGCTTGCTGATGCATATGAACAACAGCATGATGACTATAATAAAATTATGGTTAAAGCGCTGGCGGATAGGCTAGCGGAGGCATTTGCTGAATATTTACACCAACAAGTCCGCATGCAATATTGGGGTTATGCAGACGATGAAAACTTGAGTAATGAAGAACTTATTCGCGAAAATTACCAAGGGATCCGCCCTGCACCGGGGTATCCGGCTTGCCCTGAGCATACAGAAAAGGCAAAAATTTGGCAGTTACTGGACGTGGAAACGCAAATTGGTATGCAACTCACCAGTTCCTATGCGATGTGGCCAGGGGCCTCGGTATCAGGCTGGTATTTTAGCCATCCTGAAAGTAAATATTTTGCGGTAGCCCAGCTACAAAAAGACCAAATTGAGGATTATGCAAAGCGTAAAGGGATGTCGGTGACGGAGTTGGAGCGTTGGCTAGCGCCAAACTTAGCTTATGACCCGGAAGATTAAAACAAGATCAATACATTGATTTTTCATGCATTCGGCACCATCTTATAGGTAATACATTAGAGGGGGCCAATGATGAGCTATGAATTTATTATTGAAGAAGAACTGCCACGCTCGGCAGTTTTTCCTTATCAGATCCAAAACAGTGCGGCGCCTGAAACGTTCATGATGAGCGAAGACGCGGTGAGCGCTATGATGAGTGTTTTACAGATCATGGATAAGCTTGATACCGATGATTCACTGGGTGAGCACTGTTTTAATCAGATTTGGTTAAGAAGCGAGCTAACACCTGCAAGAGCAGAAGAAATTTACCTATTTTTAGAAGAAAATTTAGCAGTAGAACCCGTGCCTTCAGAGGACGAAATCGCGGCTTTTCATCAAGCCCAAATCGATGAAAATAAGCTGTTATCTCAAGAAAGCCCGAAAGACGGTATGGTACCCGTGCATAAATTTTCGACCAATGACGGTTGGTTGGTGACCACGAAAGAGTGTGAATGGATTGCGGAAGTGTTTTCACCAGAACTGGTGAGTGAAAACCACTTTGTCGTTTCTCAGATCTCTGAACTGTGTGAGATTAGCCACCGCACATTGGAAGCTCTGTTAATTGAGTGGGGTAAATTTAATTTATTTGCCAGTAAACACGGTGGTTACCGCGTTAACTAAGTACTGCGGCTTATTTCGGAGACAAAAGTTTCAGCAAGAAGCTGGCGTCTCCTCCGTTTTCTTAATAATTCCTTTGTTATTCTACTTTTTCAGCCAACATCCCTTATGAATTTTTTATTGGAGTGATATGTTAATGACATAACGCCAATAAATAGGTCATGGTGATGAAATTACGTTCTTTTCTGTTAGTTCTCTATGTTAGCGGTATTTCCCTTGCGCAAGCTGGCAATATCGTTGAAGCACCTTCTACGAAAGATAAACCGAATACGCTACATGCGCAGCCTAAAAGCGCGCCTATTCCTGATGAATTCAAAGCAAAATTGAAGCTAGCGAATGCCGGAGATGAAGAGGCAATGGTGGATGTTGGGCTTGCTTATATGGATGGGACTGAATTTTTAGCCGTCAATGAGCAAGAGGCTTATCGTTGGTTTAAAAAGGTGGCTGACCGAGATAATACAGATGGAGATTATTACCTTGGGATGTTATTGCAAAATCAGGAAAAATACCGACAAGCGGAACAATGGTATCGCCGAGGTGCTGAAAAAGGCGATGCTTATTGCCAATATGCGATGGGTTACTTATATGAACATGGTATTGGGGTTGAGCAAAATTTAAAGCAAGCGAAAGCATGGTATGCAGAGGCCGCGGAGCAAGAACATGCTAACGCACAGTTTGCGATGGGGTTGTTTTATCATGATGGGTTAGGTGGTGATATTGATTACCAGAAGGCTCGAGAGTGGTATGAAAGAAGTGCGGGAAATAATATTGCAGCCGCAGTGAATAACTTAGCGGTGATGTATGAAAATGGTGAGGGTGTAGAGCCGGACGCCGAAATGGCGATTTATTTATATCGTCAAGCTGCCAATATGGGCTCTGCGACAGCGCAAGTGAATATGGGTGATTTTTATCAAGAAGGTCATAGCGCAATAGAAAAGAATAGCTACCAAGCGATGTACTGGTATAAACGCGCTGCGCAACAGAACAATATTGCGGCCCAACTGGCGATTGCGAAAGCCTATGAGCAAGGTAATGGCGTTGGTAAAGACCTCGCTGAAGCCTTTATCTGGTATGAACGTGCGGCGCAAAACAAATCCCAAGATGCAGGAATGAAAGTGGCTGAATTCTATGAAAAAGGGTTAGGTGGCGTTAAAAAAGACCCCAAAAAGGCTATTGAGTGGTATATATCACTTGCCAACAGTGATGGTAAAGCGGCTCAAATTAAGTTAGCGGAACTGTATGTGTCTGGTGAGCTGAAAAATGTTGATGTGAATGATATTTTGAGTTGGTTGCTGATTGCGCAAGAAAATAACATCGAAGCTCAAAACCAGTTAGCTATCTTTTATTTAACGGGAACGGGTGTGGCGAAAAACACACACAGAGCACGGCAATTGCTGGAAAAAGCGGCATTTAAGAAAAATAGCGATGCCCAAAACAACCTTGCGGTGATGTATGCACGAGGCGAGGGCGGTGAGAAAAATATTTTTCGTTCAGTAATGTGGTTTGAACGAGCGGTAGAACTCGGTAATGAAACCGCAAAAAGCAACTTGGCACTTTTAAAACAGAATAAAGGCGTGACGGGAAAAATGTTGCAATACACTGGTAGTGTTGCGCAACCCAGCAAAAATGCTAGAGAGGATTAATTGTATAATATAGAAGGCGATCGAAATGATCGCCTTCTAGTATTTTGATCAAACTTCCACACTATTCGAATAAGTTACTGTGCAAGGTACGAACGATCTCTTCAGCATCATTTCCAGGTACCAATAAACAAATATTGTGGCTACTTGCTCCATAGCTGATCATGCGAATATTGAATGACTCAAGCGCCCCAAAAATTTGTCTCCCGAGGCCATTCACTTGCGACAGCTCATTACCAATGATTGCGACGAGCGCTAAATCTTCTTCCACTTCAACACGGCATAATGCGGATAGTTCTGTCATTAGCGCATTGGTGAGTAAACTGCCGTTAGTTCCCGTTGAACCTGTTGTGTCTAAGGTTAGGGCGACACTGACCTCTGAAGTCGTAATTAGATCCACTGAAATATTGTGGCGCAGTAAAATGGTGAAAATTTCCGCTAAGAAACCGCGTGCGTGCAGCATTTTTAGACTGTGCAAGGTGAGTAGCGTTTGTTTACGGCGCAGTGCTAATGCCCTAAATTGTGGTGGATTCGTGGTTTTATCACACACAATGGTGCCGCCGGCTTCGGGGGCTTTACTTGAACCGACAAAAACTGGGATCCCCGCACGTACTGCAGGAAGGAGTGTCGCAGGATGCAAAATTTTTGCGCCAAAGGTCGCCATTTCTGCCGCTTCATCGAAAGCAATTTCATCAATGCGTTGGGCACTCGGTACGACGCGAGGGTCAGTGGTGTAAATTCCAGGAACGTCAGTCCAAATATCTACACGTGATAAATTAAGGACTTCAGCTAACAAAGCGGCGGTGTAGTCACTTCCACCGCGCCCAAGAGTGGTCGTGCGGCCTTTTTCATCACGACCAATAAACCCTTGAGTAATGACAACCGACTCAGTAAGGCGTGGCATGAGTTGTTGTTCTGACAATGCTTTTAGCTGAGCAAGTTCTGGTTCAGCACGACCAAAGCTGTCATTCGTTCTCATCACTTTGCGTACGTCAAACCATTGGGAGTTAGCATTACGTTGGCGTAGTACTTCAACAAATAGTAAGGTTGACATTAATTCGCCGTGGCTCACCATTTCATCCGTTAATGCATCAGAAGTGGCTAAAGCAGCCGAATCAGCTAAATGAGCAATATTATCGAGTAATCGATTGATTTCCTCACGAATAACATCAGCAGTTTGTAAGTTATCAATAATTGCGTATTGAATATCCTTCACTTTTTTCAGCAGTTCATTACGTTTATCAGCATCGCAACCTTCGGCCAGTTCGATTAATAAATTGGTAATGCCAGCAGAGGCGGAAAGTACCACAACTCGCACATTTGGGTTGGAGAGAACAATATTGGCGCTGTTGTTCATCGCTTCAAAGTTAGCGACGCTAGTGCCGCCAAATTTGGCGATAACATACTGATGGTTGTCTGTTGAAGACGCTGCGATATTCATGGTGTCAATCCCTTTGGTTAAACCTAATCTTTATATAGATTTATCGGGTAAATAGGATTGCGTCAATCAAGAATCGAAGTAAATCAGTAATTCTAATGATAGGTAATTTATTATCGGTTTTCTCAATATACCCGGCATACTCGTCATACTTCGAGCTGCATGGGTGTTGACTGCGCTCAGATAACCGAATCACATACTTTTGTATGCTCATCGGTCTATCTTCGCTTGTCGCCTACATGCAACTCGAATTATTTAGAGTATATACTCGTTATATTTCAATCAGTTTGGGGGGTGACTGCTCTCAGATAACCGGATCATATACTTTTGTATACGTATCAGTCTAGAAAGTGTGTATTTTAATAAAATGGGTAATTAAGTCTGGAAAAGTGCGGCAGAATTGGGGAATATCAATATAACGCAGAAAACCGATAAGTCTCGTTTTCGTGACGGGGTACAATCTATTTCTATTTAAAATTATTTGGAGAGTGTTATCCATGAGAAGTATTAATCCAAGCCAGACGGCTGCATGGCGGGCGCTAGAGCAACATTTTGCGCAAATGAAAAATGTCCATATGCGCGATTTATTTGCACAGGATAAAGACCGCTTCACTCATTTTTCGGCAACGTTCGATGGTCAAATCTTAGTGGATTTCTCCAAAAATAGAATTACGCAAGAAACATTGGAACATTTATTGGCCTTAGCAAAAGAAACAGAGCTAGAAAGCGCCATTAACAGTATGTTCCAAGGTGAAAAAATTAACCGTACTGAAGACCGTGCGGTACTACATACTGCTTTGCGTAACCGCGATAACACCCCTATTTATGTTGATGGCAAAGATGTCATGCCAGAAGTGAATGCAGTATTGGAAAAAATGCAGCAATTTAGTCAGCGTATTATCAGCGGTGATTGGAAGGGTTACACCGGTAAAGCGATTACGGATGTGGTGAACATCGGTATTGGTGGTTCAGACCTTGGTCCATTTATGGTGACAGAAGCACTGCGTCCATACAAAAACCACCTAAACATGCATTTTGTATCGAATGTGGATGGTACGCAAATTGCGGAAACACTGAAAAAGCTGAACCCAGAAACAACACTGTTTTTAATTGCGTCCAAAACCTTTACAACGCAAGAAACCATGACGAATGCGCATTCTGCTCGTGATTGGTTCTTGGCTGCGGCAAAAGATGAAAGTCAAGTGGCTAAGCATTTTGTGGCACTTTCAACGAATGGTGAAGAAGTCGCGAAGTTTGGTATTGATACCAACAATATGTTTGAATTTTGGGATTGGGTTGGTGGCCGTTATTCATTATGGTCAGCGATTGGTTTATCCATTATTTTATCGGTCGGCTTTGATAATTTCGTTCAATTATTGAACGGTGCCCATGCGATGGATAAACATTTCACCCAAACTCCGCTAGAAAAGAACATCCCCGTATTGTTAGGTTTGATTGGCATTTGGTACAACAATTTTTTTGAAGCGGAAACTGAAGCGATTCTGCCATACGACCAATACATGCATCGTTTTGCCGCTTACTTCCAACAAGGTAATATGGAGTCGAATGGTAAATATATTGACCGTGATGGAAAACCTGTTACTTATCAAACGGGCCCGATTATTTGGGGTGAGCCGGGAACCAATGGCCAACATGCGTTTTATCAGTTGATCCACCAAGGAACTAAGATGATCCCATGTGATTTTATCGCACCTGCGGTAACCCATAACCCGTTAGGGGATCATCACGAAAAATTATTATCTAATTTCTTTGCGCAAACCGAAGCACTGGCGTTTGGTAAAACTCGTGAAGTGGTTGATGCCGAGTTTGCTGCGCAAGGTAAAAATGTCGCGGATATGGAATATGTTGCGCCTTATAAGGTGTTTGAAGGCAACCGCCCAACTAACTCTATCTTATTGAAATCAATCACGCCATATTCGTTAGGTGCATTGATTGCGATGTATGAGCACAAAATATTCACTCAAGGGGCGATTTTAAATATCTTTACTTTCGACCAATGGGGCGTGGAGTTAGGTAAACAACTCGCAAGCCGTATCCTGCCTGAATTAGAAAATAGTGATACCGTGAGTACCCATGATAGCTCGACCAATGGTTTGATTAACAGCTACAAAGCTTGGCGATAAATTAATAACGTATTATTTAAATAGTTAAATGTAAGGTAGGAAGTTCCTACCTTACATTGTTTAACTGACATACTGTCCATCAGGCTATTTTTAATTAAACAAATTCATTTTGTTACGATATTAATGAATTTTATTATTATCGATAACTTGCTAGTAATTAAAAAAATTTTCACTATATTTTTACATTTTGTGTTGAAAATGTGACTTTTTATATAAATTGTTAGCTAACTTTAACCTTGTCGTAAAACAACGTGATATCCTATTGCGTAAGAAATACAGTAAATCATAACCATGTTATTCATGGTGGAATTTTAAGTAATGGATGAAACGCTTTTTACTTCTCAGCCGATTCACTGGCTGGCGGAGAACGATAAAAACGATAAAATAGTGCCTGCCAATATATTAGATTGGCTACTAGAGCTTGGCTCCATGACAAAACGTTTTGAGCAGCATAGCCAGCAAGTTACCGTGATACCTTATTTAGAGCGCTATGTATCGCAAGATAAGCTGAGCGCGGATGAAGTGCAGTCTCTACCTGAAAGCCCACGTTATTGGGTCAGAGAAGTTGTCATGTATGGAGATGGCATCCCTTGGTTACTGGGCCGAACAATAATCCCTGAAGAAACACTGACTGATGATGACCAGCAACTGGTGGATATTGGGAGAATGCCATTAGGGCGTTATTTATTTAGCCGCGAGAGTTTAACTCGAGATTATATCCATATTGGTTCTTGCGCAAATCGGTGGGTACGTAGTTCTCGGTTAAGACTATCGAATAAACCGTTGCTGTTAACAGAAATATTTTTACCTGAATCACCTGCATATCGCTAACTATCCTAAGTACTTTGAGTTTTCAGGTCTCTGCAATGACACTATGCCAACAAATATAAATCAGTAAGTTGCCGAGTTTGGTGGTATTAAAATATACCTAATTTGAAGTATGATGGAATTCGAAAAGGAGCACGATAAAGTGGAGGGAAGTATGACGCTAAGTAAATGGCATGCATACAGCCGTTTAATGCGTATTGATAGACCCATTGGCTCATTGTTGCTATTGTGGCCGACGTATTGGGCATTATGGATTGCGGCTCAAGGTACGCCAAGTTTACATCTTTTGATTGTGTTTACTGCTGGCGTATTCTTTATGCGTGCTGCTGGTTGTGTCATTAATGATTTTGCTGACCGCCATTTTGATGGCCACGTAGAGCGGACTAAACACCGCCCACTCCCGAGTGGGGACGTAACAGAAAAAGAAGCAAAAATATTGTTTGCAAGCCTTGTTGGCCTCTCTTTTCTGCTAGTTTTGACACTCAATTCCATGACCATTTGGTTGTCGGTTGCAGGGTTGGCTTTGGCATGGGTTTATCCCTTTGTTAAGAGAGTCAGTAACTTACCCCAAGTGGTATTAGGTGCGGCTTTTGGTTGGTCAATTCCAATGTCTTTCTCTGCTGTTGGTGAAACTTTGCCAGTTGTTTGTTGGTTACTGTTTTTAGTTAATATTATTTGGTCGGTGATCTACGATACTCAGTATGCAATGGTAGACCGCGATGATGATTTAAAAATTGGTGTGAAATCAACCGCTATTCTATTCGGGCAATATGACAAACTGATTATTGGTTTGCTGCAATTACTGATGGTTGGCTTATTATTGGTGATTGGCTCACTGGCGGGTTTAGGAACCCTTTATTATATTTCATTAGTGTTAGTTGCGGGTTTATTTATCTATCAGCAGCAATTGATGGTTAACCGTGAACGTGCGCCTTGCTTTAAAGCTTTTATGAACAATAACTTTGTCGGCTTAATATTGTTTATTGGTATTTTTATCAGTTATTTTTAAATTACAGTTATTGAGCCAAAGTGAAAAAGGTCATGTTATTTCTAACATGACCTTTTTTGTTTTATTGGCTTGAGAAAAGGCGATTAGCTTTTCACTTGTTCCGGAGATTGCGTGCTTTCAGTTGGTTTTTTTTCAGAAAACTCATCATCTTGACTAACACTTTCAATAGTTAAGCGAATCTCAGGTGACATCAATCGAGCCAGAACGGCATACAGTTTTTGCGCATTGGTGACAAAGATATCATTTTCATTATTATCAATGTAGCCTTCTTCTCTTAGGGTATCGACCAATGTGGAGAATACCGCTTTATCAAAGAATTCAGGAGCGTTGATACCGTGCAAAACAGAAAGGCGTTGTGCAAGGATACGGCTTTGTTTTTCTAGCGTATTACGGCTGATTTCAGGGCTCGCATTGAGTAATGATAATGTGATTGCATAACGTTGCAGAGTTTCACGTACGCCAGCAGCTAAGAGCTGTAATGGACGAATACGGCGAGGATTTAACACCACTATGTCGTCTTCTTTTAAGCAAATCAGCTTTTGGTTATTTAGCTCATCAATTAGCGTATCTACCGCCTCGTGTAGCTCATCACTGTTATAACGCATAAACAGTTCTGCTTTTAAGAACGGATAAATTTGGCCTACTTGATAGTGAATGTCTTGGCGACTAATGCGTTCATAGTGCAATACAATGCTAGCAATTAGTGATGGTAATACCAATAAATGATGGATATTGTTACGGTAATAGGTCATTAAGACGGCATTTTCGCGAGGAAGGATAATAATATCCCCCATGCTGTCTTTTTCGACTTCGAATTTATCCATTTGCAAAGCATGTTCTAACAATTGCTCTGCTGTTTTATTTGGGGTCGTCGCATCTGCGGTGTATGGCACATTGCGCAATAATTGCAGGTAACATTCGACTTGTTCAATCAGTTGCTCACGAGTGAGTGAGCGTTGACGAGAAGCCAGTAACGCAGTCGCACACAGGTTAATCGCATTGGCTGCGGCTGCATTATTAATATTGACCATAATGTTATCGGCTAACGAACTGACCGTTGGGTTTAGCCACGTTGGTCTTTGTGGTTCGATAGGGTCGATAGAGTCGCGCCAATCAGGCACGCGCTGGTTAAGGTAATGAGGTAATGAAATGGGTTGACCGAAGTTAACATACCCTTGGCCTAGGTTACGCAATTTACGTAAGCCGCGAACCATAGAGAAAAAGCCTTCTTTCTCTTTTTCTGCGCCGCGAAGTTCTTTGGCATAAGTTCCCACTTCCATCACATGCTCATACCCAATGTAGATAGGAACGATGGTGATAGGGCGTGAGTCACCGCGCAACATCGCTTGTAACGTCATTGAGAGGGTACCCGTCTTAGGCTGTAATAAACGACCGGTACGTGAGCGCCCACCTTCCACAAAGTATTCGATGGAGTAACCCCGAGCAAACAACTCACTTAAATATTCGCGAAAAACAGTCGAATACAGTTTATTTCCTTTGAACGTACGGCGAATAAAAAAGGCCCCTAAACGGCGGAAAATCGGCCCTGCTGGCCAGAAATTGAGGTTGATCCCCGCGGCAATATGAGGTGGAACTAGCCCTTGATGGTATAGCACATATGAGAGCAGTAAGTAGTCCATATGGCTGCGGTGAGAGGGGACATAAACGATTTCATGGCCGTCTTGTGCAAGCTGGCGGACCCGTTCAGCGTGCTGAACATTGATGCCTTGATAAAGACGGTTCCAAGTCCAACTAAGAACCCTATCCGTTAAACGTACGGCTTCATAAGAGAAATTGGCTGCAATTTCTTCCATCATCCCAACGGCATTTTGCTGGGCTTTTTTGAGTGGAATTTTTTTACTACGCGCTTCGTCTTCAACGGCTTTTTCAATCGCTTTAGACGTTAATAGCTTATTAAACAGCTCATAACGTGCAGGGAGTTTTGGCCCAACTGCTGCTAGACGTTGGCGCGAATAGTGAATACGCGCGACACGGGCGAGTTTGTTGGCAATAATGGAGTCTGTGCCGTGGTCTTGTGCCATTTTCCCAATTGAGACAATGGGTGATAAACGCACGAAGCTGTCACGCCCTAACCATAAAACTGCAAAGAATTTTTGAATCCCATTTAACAGTTTCAATGGTGGTGCTGGAGTATGGCCTTCACGACCCGGTGAGCGGCCAAACATCACGGATGCAGGTAGCATTTGAATATCTAGATTTGGATTGTTTTTATGCAAATCTAAATAAGCATGGAAAGTTTTTACTGAATCCTTACGTGGATTCGGTGAATAATAGCGAAAAACACGTGGGCCATCATCGATAAAAACGTACGCCGGAAGCTTCGTTCCATTGATATCATTGTCGACCAGAGGGTCTGGCAGACCAATAGCTAAGCATTGATGCCGTAGCGTGAGGAGGTCAGACTTCGAATGATAAGGTAATACGTATAGGGTTGGCCTGTTGACATCAAGCTGCAACTCAGTGACGGGATCCGAAGGAATTAGTTTACTTTTTACCAATAATTTAAGTGGTAAATTCAACGTGTTGTAATATATTTTACGCCATAGTGACATAAATGATTATAGCCTCTTGTTAACAATGCTGCGCAATCATACCAGAAATACATGGTTAGATCTGTTACTGACAATTCACTTTGACCGTAAAAATCGATTATTGTTTGCATTTTTTAAGGAATAAATATGGCGAGTCAAGTTAAGGGGTTCACGCGAGTGATCAAAGCGGCGGGATATTCCCTTAAAGGTTTGAAGGCAGCTTGGGTTAATGAAGCCGCATTTAGGCAGGAATCTGTTGCTGCGATTATCGCAATCTTTATCGCATTTTATTTAGATATCAGCTATATAGATAGAATTTTGTTAGTGAGTTCAGTTGTCCTCGTGGCAATAGTCGAATTATTGAATAGTGCGATAGAAGCCGTAGTTGACCGTATTGGTAGTGAGTATCATGAACTGTCAGGAAGAGCTAAAGATATTGGTTCCGCTGCGGTATTTGTGAGTATCGGCTTAGCGCTATTTATTTGGGCACTGGTATTATGGCAGCGTTATTTTTCTGGTTAAGGCGTTCGGGTGCTTAATAGGGTAAAAAGAAAGTAAATCGATAACAAATGCTTAAATTGAGCGATTTAACTGTTCCAAATCTTCATTTACCTGTATATACTCACAGTTTGACTGTATAAACAAACAGGGGAACGGAATGAAAGCACTGACGGCTCGACAACAGCAGGTTTACGATCTGGTGCGCGATCACATTTCGCAGACGGGTATGCCTCCTACACGTGCTGAGATAGCAGCAAGCCTTGGTTTTCGTTCGCCTAATGCGGCAGAAGAACATTTAAAGGCCTTAGCGCGCAAAGGGGTTATTGAAATCGTTTCAGGCGCATCCCGAGGTATTCGTCTGCTTCTTGAAGAAGAAACAGAAGACCAGGGGTTACCTCTGATTGGACGTGTTGCCGCTGGCGAACCATTATTAGCGCAGGAACATATTGAAAGTCACTATCAAGTTGACCCTGAGCTATTTAAACCACACGCAGATTTTTTGTTGCGTGTGAATGGGATGTCCATGAAAGATATTGGCATTATGGATGGTGATTTATTAGCTGTGCATAAAACGCAGAATGTCCATAACGGGCAAGTGGTTGTTGCTCGTATCGAAGATGAAGTTACTGTTAAACGTTTTAAGCAACAGGGTAACCGTGTTGAATTAATAGCAGAAAACCCAGAATTCGAACCTATTATTGTTGACTTACGTCAGCAAAATTTCACTATTGAAGGTTTGGCTGTTGGGGTTATCCGTAATAGTGATTGGTATTAAGTTCCTTTAGTCGCTAGCCGTAATGGTAGGTTACAGGCGGGAAGGACGATTGCAGGCAGATTTCATAGTTTCATTCTGAGGTCTGCCTGTTTTGTTTATTTTATTTTATTTCTTTATCTTCTCTATTTTTGCATTTCATCAAGCAATTTATCAACGCAGCTACTTATTTTTTCTTCTGGGCGATAGGTTGTTCATGGTTATGATGACAATGTTCGTGATCTTGGCAGCTATTCATTTCGTCACAATTTTTACATAAGCCGTGGTTTTCCACCACTGTATGTCTTAAGCGGAATTGGTGTTCATCTGCTAAATTAATGATTGCAGCTTCTATTGTTGTGCAATCACTTTCCGTTACGCTTCCACACTGGTCACAAATTAACATAACAGAGATATGGCTCGGGTTATCAAAATGGTGACAGACGACATAACTGTTCGTTGATTCAATTTTATGGATAAAACCTTGCTCCATTAAAAACTCAAGGCCACGATAAACCGTAGGCGGTTTAGCTTGAGGTTCAATTTCCCGTAGCAAGTCAAGTAAATCATAAGCGCTGATTGCACCATGCTGCTGTGCTATCAGGCGTAATACTGTTTCTCTTTGTGGTGTTAACCTGACGCCTCTTGATTGGCAAATATTCTCGGCCATTGCAAGGATTTTGTCTTCATTCATTCTTTTCATCTAATCGGCCTCAATATTCGAAAATGCAAACAATTACTGCTAATAAGCTTATCATATTTTTGAGATCAGGAATGCGCGGGGATACATTGTTTTATATTTATATTATTTCTATTTAAAGGGAAATATAAGCAAACGATTATCTGGAAAAACAGATAATTAGAATACTCAAAACCAGCCTATCCTCTTTGTTTTTCTTAAACAAAAAACTCGATGTTGTTTAACAAAAAACACACAAAACGTAAGGTTTTAGATTGCCATTTAGTGTAAATTTCAATTAAGACTTATCTTACGCTTATCTGTTGTAATGGTGTAATGAATCGTATACTAAGTTGTTTTTTCATTTCAATATTTTCAATGCATGTATTTATAGTTTTTAATATCACTTTTATTAGATTTTTAGAATTAAATAAAATGTGTGATTTTTACATAACTAAATACTACCTGAAATATTTATAAGTAAGTTGACTTTATAAATATAAATTAATCTAAATGACGATCATTAGTTATAGTATTTCTTCATTTTCTGGCATTTATATCTATTTATATAATTATCTTAGACTAAAAAGCTAAATTTTGGTCTATTTTTGTGTTATTTTGACAATTAATATTGCTGTATTAATATTGGTATCAGAAAGAAACAAGGTATTTAAAAGTTCAGCATAATGTTTTTGTTTGTTTCGTTTTGTTTCAAACGGGAATAGCTAATGTGAATTTGAGATGAATTAAAAGTGTGGAATGCTTTTAAAGACAATTAGGTTTTATTCATACAGAATTCAAGTTGCAATAATAGTTGATTAAACTTTCATATATTTTATTTTTGTCCATTTTACTATTTCTATATTGATGTTGGTCTCTCATTTTCGGCGATACAGAAATAGTCTTTTTTTAAAACCAGTTTAATAATTTGGTTTTAAAAAAGGGTATTGAACGGATTTTAATATCCCCCAATGTTGACTTAATTAAATAGGTTGACAGTTAGTTATCCAGGCTCATGAAAATGGCATAGGTATTTGTAAACAATTATTGTGAACTTGGTTTTTAATAAAAATTGTGTCTTTAACTACTTACATGACGACATAAATACAGAGGTATTTACATATGTTATTCAACAAAAAATTAGCGGTTTTAGCAGTATTAGCAGGTTCTATGGTAGCAGGTTCTGCATTAGCTGCAGATGGTAAGAAAGGTGCGGAAGTAACATTCAAAGCCCAATTACGTGCTCAATCTTGTGATGTGTCTTCAACTACTACAGGTTCTGTTGTTGACTGGGGAACTTTCACTAAAGATGTAACTGATGCTTTAGCACCAAATGCAGTTTTAGGTGATGAAAAATCTTTTGATTTAGTTCTGTCTAACTGTTCTGCTGACGCAGCTGATACTTCAATGAACGTATTCGCTCAAGGTCAAGCAGCAGCTGGTTTCCCAGCACTGTTTGCTAACCAAGAATCTAAAGCTTTAGCAGTTAAATTAGCTTCTGGTGCAGTTAATATTACTCCTAACGCAGATGCAGTAGTGGTTATCGACCCTAAAGTTGCTAAAGATGGTGGTGCTGTCATTCCTATGAAAGCTAATCTGATTCTTACCAAAACTGGTGTACCTACTGATAAATTATCCGTACCAGTAACATTTACTGTATCTTATAACTAATAATATTAGTTAATACGAGTAAAGAGGCTTTTTAATTAAAAAGCCTCTTAATATTGTTTTTAATGATTGGACTAAGTAATGAAAGCAAAAGAATCGTTTTTAAGAAAAAAAGTAGTTAATGATTGTTATAGAGCTTTAATTCTACTGTTTTCATTAATTACTACTACTAACGTTTACGCTGCAGGTGGTGTTGGTTTAAATGCGACCCGAATAATATATGTCCAAGGTGAAAGTAGTGTATCGGTTGGCGCTCGAAATAATACAAATATTAATTATTTAGCAAAATTTTCGGTAAGCATGAATAATGATGGTTCAGCATCAAAAACGCCTTTTTCAGTTACACCTCCATTAATTAAAATCAACTCAGGGGCAACGCAAGATATTAGGATTTTTGCTCAACCGAATTCATTACCAACAGATAGAGAGAGTGTTTTTTATTTCTCTGCTACTATGATACCTGCTACTGATGGTCCTTTAGAAGGATCTGCAATGAATATTGGTTATAATAATATTATTAAGGTTTTTTACCGACCTTCAAAATTATCTATCTCACCATATGACGCATATAAAAACTTAGAGGTAAGCTCTAGTAGTACAGGTATTATTATTAATAATAATTCACCATACTATATTTCTTTAAATAAGCTCAGTGTTAATGGTGTTAAAATTGATTTAAATATGAAAAAGCGTAATACAATGATTTCTCCTTTTGACTCTTTCAGTTATATAACTCCGGCAAATAGCCGTAATGGTATAGTTAAATGGACAGTTATTAATGACTTAGGTGGCGAGGAATCTTTTAGTGGAAAAATCAATTAGTAACAAAATAAAGGCATTTATTTTAAGTGCTATTTATATTGTAATAGGCATGTGTTTCTTTATTGGAAGAGTTTCAGCTTTAGATATTGAAGTTATCGGCAATGTATCTAAAGGAACGTGTGAAGTATCATATGAATCGATGACGGTTAAATTTGATAAACCATTATTAACACCTCAAATTAAACCGAATGTTGACGATGAAACCTATGTGAAACCCTTTTCTTTAAAATATAGTTGCACTGATTTTAATCTATCTGATGGTCCAGCACCATTTAAAATGAAAATAACGCCTGGGATAGGAACTTTAGTTGATAATAGTAATAAAATATATCCAACTAATAATATTACTGGAGCTGCGTTTGTTTTAAAAAACTGTGATGAGAATAAGCTCAATTGTAAAGTCGTAAACCTCAATGCTGGCGGTGAAATTAGTTTTGATGTTACAGCTAATAGCCAATTAGAGAATCATTTTGAAGTAAATGTTGTCCAGCTTGGAACTACTCAGCCAATACCTGGAGAACTAGTTGCCTCTGTTGATATAGTATTACTTCAACCATAAGAATTAATAGGTGGTATTGACTGTGAAGCCTCTAAATAAAATATGTTGTAGAGTTACATTGGCTTTTTACGTGATGTTTTTTTCTTATTCTTCAACAGCTTTAGTACCAGGTACACACGATTTTACGTTTGATTTAACTGTGCCTAAAAATACCTGTGATATTGCTGTCACTAGTGATAGTGGTAAAAAGAATATTGTTGATTTTGGAAATGTGCCTTTATCTAAGTTTGGGGCGGATGCATCTAGTGGAAAGATTAAGAAAGCTTTTGATGTTGTAATCAGTAACTGTAAAACTAATAGCTTTGATAATAACTATATTAAATTAACTGGCAACTACACAATTGTAACTATCCCGTAAAATAATACAGCTCACTCGTAGAATTTCTTGTAAACTAAAACAAAGGAGTTTTACGATGAGCAAACGCATGACTGAAAGCCAGATTGTGGCGATTTTAAAAGAAGCCGAAGCGGGTATGCCGGTGAAAGATATTTGTCGTAAGTACGGCATCAGTAATTCAACGTTTTATAAATGGCGCGAAAAATACGGCGGTATGGAAGCGTCTGATGTGCGCCGCTTGAAAGAGCTTGAAGAAGAGAACCGTCGACTTAAGCAGATGTATGCTGAGTTGAGTCTCAAGTCACAGATGCAAGAAGACATCATAAAAAAGCTCTAGCGCCTGTGGCAGAACGGAAAGTCTGGGCACACGAGTTACAGGTGCAGTATAACGCAAGCGTAGTGAAGTGCTGTCATGTGGTTGGTATCAGTCGTACCGCTTACTATTACGAGCCAAAGCTGACCGATGATGACGAAATCATTGATGCCTTGAATGCTTTAATCGACAAGCATTATCGGTGGGGGTTCCCGAAGTGCTTTAAACGCCTTCGAAAGCTAGGCCACAGTTGGAACCACAAACGTGTTTATCGCGTTTATAAGGAGCTAAAACTGAACCTGCGACGCAAAGGCAAAAAGCGACTGCCCAACCGTAACCCAGAGCCGTTAGCTGCACCGAATGCATTGGGAAAATCTTGGTCAATGGACTTTATGAGTGACAGCTTACACAACAAAGTCAGGTTCCGCACATTTAACGTTATTGATGACTTTAATCGCGAAGTTTTAGGTATTGATATTGCGACCAGCATGCCGTCATTGCGTGTCATACGCTATCTTGACCAACTTGCTGAGTGGCACGGTTACCCTGAGAAAATTCGGGTTGATAATGGCAGCGAATTCACCTCGGAAGTGTTTGTAAATTGGGCAAAAGCACATGACATTATGATTGATTACATTAAACCCGGTTGCCCATATCAAAACGCATACATTGAACGATTTAACCGAACTTATCGCGATGATGTACTCAATTGCTACATTTTCAACAACCTGAACGAAGTGAAGCAAATAACCGAAGACTGGATTGAGCTATACAACAACGAACGGCCGCACGATTCACTCAATGACATGACGCCATTTGAGTACCGAAGTGCGGCATAAATATTCTACGAGATGACTGTGTTATAAATGGGGTATTTACACAATAAATGATGGTTTTTTAGATAATCCAGGAAAAACGTTTGCTGTAAGAATCTCTGCAAATGATAATGCAAATCAATCATCTGCAGATTTTATTACAGAAACTAATAATGTTTTATGGTCGAATATTAAAACTCAAAATGTAACTAAAACATTTTATGCTTATGTCATGTGTAAGAACCAAGTTGCTGATTGCTCGATAGATCAAAATATTGGGGCATTTAAAGCAACACTAACATTGTCATATTATGCAGATTAAATAGGTAAATGTGATGATACGGTTGATATTAACAATAATACTAGCTTGGCACTTTACCCTTCATGCTGGAGGATTATCTTTAGGCCAAAGTAGAGTTATTTTCACAGATTCAGATAAGAATAAGGTTGTTAGTATCCGTAATGAGGGTGAAAGCCCTTTATTAATTCAAATGTTATTATTAGATATAAAGGATGAGAAGAATGCTGATAGTTTTATAATTAGCCCTCCTTTATTCAAAATTAAAAGTAAAACAGAACATGCAGTTAGGATATATCCTGATAATGTTTCTAAGCTACCTAAAGATAGAGAATCAGGATTCTATTTGAAAGTAAGGGGTATTCCACCGACTAGCAAGAAATTAGAGGAAGGGGATACGCCTGAAATAGTTTTTGTAACAGCTATAATTATTAAATTATATTATCGGCCTAATGGTATACCTGAGCCAAATAAGAATAATTTTGAACAGGTAAAGTTAAAAAATAAGGATGGAAGGTGGCAATTTCATAATCCAACCCCTTATTATATGACAATTGTTGATTTTAATATGAATGGTAAGAACTATAATGATTCCATTTTAGTTTCACCATTTAGTTATTATAAATTAGAAAATACTAATGAAAGTATAAATGTAGCAAGTTGGCGTTTTCTTGATGATAATGGTGCTGGAACTGAAGTGTTTAGAATTAATTGAAATTTCTTTTATATTTATTAAATAACATATAATGATTTTTCAGCGCTTGCATATTTTGAATGTAAAGATAATCTAAGGCTAGAGGAATGGAAAACAAAATATTAAAACTTGGTTTGCTATCTTCATTGATAAGCTTATCTCTGTATTCATATGGTGACGATTATTTTGATCCGAGCATGCTTGAAAGTCAGCTAGGAATTGATGCTAGCCAGTTAGATTTATCTCAATTTAATTCATCCAATACTATTCCGGCAGGTGTTTATCGCTTACAGATCGAAATAAATAGAAACATACTATCCGAACAAGATGTTAATTTTGTTGCAAACTCAAAAGGTCTTGTTGTACCTGAATTTGATAAGACAATCTTGGAAAATTGGGGGGTTAATGTAAAAGCACTGCCGGGGCTTAATAATTTATCTCCAGATGTTAAAATATTATCACTTAATGACTACATTAAAGACGCAACAGTAAGAGTTGATGTTAGTAAGTTAAAATTAATAGTCACTGTCCCTCAAATATACATGGACAATAAAGTTCAAGGATATATTGATCCATCAATGTTAGATACTGGTGTTTCTGCATTATTTTTGAATTACTTCATTAGTGGTAATAAAAATAAAACAGATTCATCGTCTGGAACAAATAAAAGTGATAGTTTATTTGGAACATTGAATAGTGGCTTAAATTTAGGTCCTTGGAGACTGAGATCCAATATGAGTTACTCTTATTCTAAGAGTAATGGCGATACTGAATCATCTACTGACTTTACTAATACATATATAATGAGAGCCCTTCACTCCATTAAATCTACAATGATGGTTGGTGAAATATCTACAGGTAGTGATGTTTTTGATTCTATTCCATTCAAAGGAATTAAAATATCAAGTGATGAGGCAATGCTTCCTAATAGCCAACGAGGCTTTGCTCCTGAAGTTGCAGGTATTGCTCAGTCTAATGCGCAGGTTACTATTAGACAAAATGGCTATGTTGTTTATCAAACATATGTGTCACCTGGAGCCTTTAGAATTAAAGATATATATTCTTCAGGTAACGCGGGTAACTTAGATGTTACGGTCAAGGAAGAAGATGGAACTGAGAAAACTTTCACAGTTGCGTATTCCTCATTACCTGTGATGCTTAGACCTGGTGGCTATAAGTATGAGACCAGTGTTGGTCGCTATGATGGTGGGTATACCGTTGATTCTAAACGATCTGATTTCTTTTTAGGATCTTTAATTTATGGTCTACCTACAAATAGTACATTATATGGTGGCCTATTATTTGCGGATAATTATTTTTCAGCAGTAGCTGGCTTAGGTGTATCACTAGGCACTTTTGGTGCTTTATCTATGGATATTACCCATGCTACGGCTAATATGGATGGCGATTTAGGAGACCGCGCTGGACAATCATACCGTGTTCGTTATTCGAAAAGTATGATGTCGACAGGGACTTCTATCGATTTAACAGCTTTACGCTATTCTACTCGATCTTATTTTAGTTTTGCTGATTTCAATAACTATGACTATAAGTTGAAGGATGGGGTTGCGCCTTGGATTAACCAACGTCAGAGAGCGAGTTTTACCACTTCTATAACGCAAAGATTGGGAGAATATGGTAGTGTTTTCTTATCAGGAAGCATCTCTGATTACTGGGAAATCAACCGTGAAGTTCGTCAGATGGTGATGGGATATAACGGAACTTATAACAAAATAAACTATGGTATTACATACAGCATAGATAGGATAAAAGATAATACATCTTGGCCTGAAAATAGAATGGTATCAGTAAATGTCAGCATACCGTTCAGCATATTTACTAACAATGTGTTAGCGAAGGATATATATAGTACTTATTCATTTAGCCAGAATAATGACGGCTATATTGATCAGCAAGCAGGAATTTCAGGTAACTTGTTAGATAATAAAATTTATTATGGTATTACGCAAGGGTATGGGAATAAAGGCGTCGGGAATAGTGGTTCTTTAAGTGCTGGTTATTCAGGTTCCTCGGGTAATATTTCCTCTGCATATAGCTATTCTAAGAATAGTCAATCAATGAACGCAAGTGTCAATGGCGGCCTATTATTACATTCGGGTGGTGTTCTATTCGGGCGTACTATGGGGGATAGTATGGCGATCATTGAAGCTGAAGGTGCAGCTGGTACTAAGGTAAGTAACCAAGATGTAGAGGTTAATAATCGAGGTTATGCATTGTATCCTTATATATCTCCTTATAACGCAAATGTTATAAATATGGATGTCAACACACTACCTAATGATGTTCTTCTTAGAGAAACCAGTAAAACGGTTTATCCCGCAGCAGGGGCAATTGTTAAAGTTAAATTTGATACTAAAGTTGGATATCAAGCTGTTATCAACTTAAAAATGTCGAATGGTACTGTGCTGCCGTTTGGGGCTGTAGCATCGTTAATTGAAGAAAATGCAACCGAAGAAAATACAGGTATTGTTGGCGATAATAATCAGTTATTTATGAGTGGGTTACCTGATTCTGGTAAATTGCAAATTCGTTGGGGTGCAAATAGCAACCAACAATGTTTAGCGTCATTCTCTAACTTAGGCAGCATTAATATAAGTAAAGGACAGGCAATCCGTACTATCTCTATTAATTGCCAATAATTTGTTATACCGGACTCTTACCTTATTAAAATTTTAAGAGGGGCTATGAAATTTTTTATTAAAAATAAGTCAATTAATTCACCGTTAATATTGTTGATATCACTGATTTCATTCTTTCCAATGAAATCGATGATAGCAGCTCAGAACGGCGGTACAATGACATTAACATTAGAAGGTATTATTGACTTAGAGCACCCGAAGGCAGCAACGGATCCCTACTTAGTCGAAGGTAGGCTGTCTGGTCGAACTTCTACAACCTATAACTATATTTATGGGTCCAAAACTCAAGCGTGGACATCACCGGATTTTGCGATTTTTTCTATTTCACCTCGCAGTACATCTTGTGTTGATGAGCCTATTGTGGAAGGGGGGCCGAATGCAACTGCAGCCCTGCAGAAAGTTCCTGGAGTCAATAAAGTTGGAATAAAACTTACTCATGCTAGCGGCGCTTATGCCTATATTGTTCCTAGTTTAGGTTTTTCTGTAAAACTTTCAGGAAATAACAATATAGGTTCATCAGGATTCGTTAAAGAAAGCTATAGTGGTGTAGTATTCGAAGATGTACCTAATTTGGTGGATAGAAGTACTAAAGGCAACCGTCAGTGGAAGCTTTGTTACACACCACCGGATGGGACAAGAGCTCCTGGTGGTTATAATTCAAAAAGGAATGTTAGTGTATATATAGCAGGTCCAATGCAAATGTATGCACCTGTGCCTATACAACCTGGCCGTTACTCATATAGTGGAATTCCATTATATGTTGGCTCTTATGGTCAAGATAATGATCAAGATGGTGTTAGTACATTACAAATTTCAACTAGCTTGAACGTTGTAAGGGTTTGTAGTATTTCTGATGTTAGCCAAGACAATTTTACTATTATTGCTGGTAGAGAAACTGAGTTTTTCAGACAATCCAGTTTTAAATATAAATGTACAGCAGATAATAAACCAATTTACATTTCTGCGATCGCTCGTGAAGGAACTGTGGATTCAGCTAACCAACATAAGTTATGGTTCGACCGAACTGGTGGAAACATAACCTCTAATACGCCATATCTGTTAGCATTACCATATGCAGCTGGTAGTAGCGGAAGCTTAACTTGTAAGGACGAAGGAAAAGCGGGCTTATTGAATTTTGCTAACCAAGAAGAAACCTTATTAGGGTTAAACTCTGTTTCTAATGTAGTTCAAGATCTAAATATTAAGTGGGCTATTTGCTTAAATCCGAATACAGAGATAGGAAAGTATAGAGCACGTGTTGAAGTATCTATATATACTAAAGTTTAGCAATATCAGTGGAATTATTTTATTAAGAAAATTGGGTGATAAAATGTTTTTCCGTTCACTAGGGTTAGTTCCATTATTTTTATCTTTATTTTTTAGTTTTATAAGCGTCTCTTGGGGGGAGAATAGAACATTAGTTTTTCCCTACCAAAGAACAACATTTATTGAAGGTGAGAAAAGTGTGTCATTTAGAATTTTGAATGATACAGATAAAACACCTTATTTAATGCAATCATCTGTTGAATTATTAGATGAAGGTAGTGGTCTTGATATAAAAGAAAATAATATAAATATTCCTTTTATGGTCACTCCTCCACTTCATAAGCTGGAAGCTGGCAACTCTTATACTTGGCGAGTTATGTTTATTGGTGATAATGATAAATTAGCGAAAGATAGGGAAACGGTTTATATTGTAAAATATAGAGCTATCCCTCCATTAGACAAAAACATGCGAGAAAATAATAGTAGTATTGATGTAAATACTATTCAAGTCCTTCACTTTAAAGTTTATTATAGGCCTAAGCAATTTGCTAATTTAACCATAGAAAATGAGCAAAAAAAGATTTCCTTTAGGCGAGAAGGAAATAATATTATAGTTAAAAATAATTCACCAATTTATATGTCCTTTGAAAGTTTGGCTGTTAATGGAGTATCCGTTGATTACAAAGAATTATTTAAGCCAATTAAGCCACTATCGGAGCAAATATTCATTTCAGATAGCAAAATCCGTGATGTAAATACGATTACATGGAGTGTGTTGGATGAATTAGTATTAGAATTGCCTAAAAATACATCCATACTGTAATTTACAGGTAATGTTATAGTATTTAGGGCTAGGAGTAACTTGATTTGTTTAATAATGTAATCCTATGTATTACTGAGAGATCCAAATGCAAGATATAATATATAAACTGAAGGATTACGAGAAAGAAAAACTATCTACCTTTTTATTTTTTATTCTTTATTTTTTGTTTTTTTTCTCATCTCTAGCCTTTTCAAAATCCGATACTAACTTTCGTCTTGTCATCCATGGCGGAGCAGGGGATATTACAGAACGTTTACTCACTCTTGAATTACAAAAAGAGCATGAAGAGAAATTAAAGGAAGCATTACAGGCAGGATATTCCATTTTAGCTCAAGGTGGCGATAGTATAGATGCCGTTCAAGCGGCTGTGATCGTAATGGAAGACTCTCCGCTATATAACGCAGGTAAAGGGGCTTCTTTAACTACAAATAATAAAGTGGAATTAGATGCTTCTATCATGGATGGTCGCGATCTCAAAGCTGGCGCCGTAGCGGGTGTATCGAATGTAAAAAACCCTATCATGGCCGCCTATAAAGTGATGACTAAAACCCCTTATGTGATGATGGGAGGAACCGGAGCTGAACAATTTGCGAAATCAGAAGGGTTAGATATTGTTGATGAATCCTATTTTATTACTGAAAAACGCAGCGAACAATTAAAGAAAGTGAAAGAGATCAGCCGGAAACTCGATCAAGAAAAGGGAATTAACGCCTCGCTATTTATAGACCCGCTAATGTTTGATTATAAGTATGGCACTGTGGGTGCTGTTGCCGTTGATAGCCGCGGAAATGTTGCCGCAGCAACCTCTACAGGTGGCAGTACTAATAAACATTATGGCCGAATTGGTGATTCACCCATTATTGGAGCCGGAACATATGCGGATAACAATACAGTTGCAATTTCTACAACTGGTTTAGGTGAGGTCTTTATCCGAGGTGTTGCTGCTTATGATGTTGTTGCTCAAATGAAATACGGCAATACGCCATTAGCTGAAGCCACAATGAATACTTTGAATTCAGTGAAAGATATGGGAGGCACTGGAGGTATTATTGCAGTAGATAATAAGGGCAATTTTGTTATGCAATTTAATACTAAAGGTATGTTTCGCGGGATGATTGATCAAGATGGTGTTTCACAAGTTGCAATGTTTGGTTTTTAATATGTTATCTATTTAATTTTAATTGTTTTTTATTTTTAAGAATCGAATTTGAAATTACTAGTTTCCCATGTTGACGGTTTTGCCTACTTAAGCGTAATTGTTGGTAGGCTTTTTTTTTATTGGAGTTGGCATGTAAAAGCAGAAGAAGATTCATCTTTGATAATATAAAGATTATCACTCATTTTAGTTATATTAATATAGTACTTGATTTTATCTTTTTCTAATTGAATGAAATTAGAAAATAGCTTCTCAGGTATATTATCTGAATTGGTTACTGATGAAGATTTAAAGGTAACAACATAATTACCATTGTGGTCAATCGCTAAGTAATTAAAATAAATTGCTCTATTAAGCCGGTGGATTTTTTTATCATCTTTTAAGTAGCCATACATATTCATGCGACCATAATTTTTTGTTGAAATTTGTAAATTAATCTTTGATTTCAAGCTCAACCCATTCTGTGTATTATTATCTTTAATCCATAATATTTCAGAATGGCAGATTTGAACATTGTGATTATTTTTATTGATAACAAAGGATGCGGTTGATGCGGTTGCGATTAAAAATAACGATACGGCAATATATTTTTTCATTCAAATTCTCTGATCATTAATCGATATGCAATCATGTTTAATGTTAATGCTGCTACAAATGCTGAGAGATATATTTTTATCAATGGAATAAGCTTGATTTAAGTCTGACAAAAGAATGATTCTTTTGGGTTCATCACATAGAATATTATATTTATCCAGCTTGCTATGTATTAGATTGATATTATCGCTAGAAACTTTAGCTAGCATATTAACCGGTGCTTGTATGATACATTTTTCACGTGAACTGACTGACAGGTAGTCACTCGTTGGATTTTCCTTAGCCATATAATACCAAAAAAATAAATTAATTAAATAGCATATCGCTATTGTTGAAATAGCTAATAGCAATATTTTTAAAGTTTTTTTGTTTAATGTTTTTTTGTTTTTATTTTTAATCGCGAGTGTCGTATTGATATTGCTACTATCGTCTTCTCCAGTTAATAATTCCGAGTTATTGGTATTTTCATCAAGTGATAAGTTTTCTGATACTGTGTTATCAGGGAGTTTTTGAGATAACTCTGAATTTTCTATATAGCTATGCTTACTTATATGAAGGGGATTAACTTCATTATTTTGTTCGTCAGATTTTACGTGTATAACGATATGACTATCAAGACGAAACCCTTTTTTGGGTACTGTAACAATACACTTAGGATCAATACTGACCTGCTCTAATTTTTTTCTTATTTCACTAATGTAAGTATTTAAATTATTATTAGAACCGACAAGGCCATATTCTTCCCATACATTCGTTAAAAGTTCATCTCGTGTTGCGAGTCCTTTTTTTAAATTTAATGAGATAATCTCATCGAATAATCTAGCAGCAGGTTTAGATAATTCAATAAATTGATTTTTATCATCTTTTGAGTATATTAAGCTTGTGTTTTTTTCGAAAATATATTTTTCGTCAATAGTGTAGTCATGTGACTCGTTCATAGATGCCGTCTGCTCTCTAATTAAAATAACGAATAGAAAATCTAAAAGTAATAACAGCCAATTTTAATAAATAGGCTGAATAAATATTATTATTTAACTTCTTGTTGTTATAGTTTAAATAGGGATTCAATTTACTGCAAGTTTTATGCGATGAGCTTTTTTGTAACTAATTAGCAAATTTATTGAATTGATACTTTGGTTGGGTTTAAAAACTGTATTAAAATAATTTTTAGGTGATTTAATTCATATTTCCTACATATTTGTTGTTAAAAAAATATATTAATCTAAATAAATCCATTCTTACCTATGGATGTTCTTTTGTGGGAATAATCCTAGGTATTTGCACTTAAATTAATGCCTTTGTTATTTTATGAGAGACAGAAGTTAATTTTGTAAAGTTTACACTTTATTAGGCGAAGAAATTAATCTTCGCCTAATATATTAAGGATTAATATTTATATTCAATACCTAACCAATAGTTACGGCCTTCTTCAATATAACCATTAGTGTACTCATAGGATTTATCAAATAAGTTGTTCACTGAGGTGTTAACAGAAATACCTTGGCCAAAATCATAATCTAAGCGCAGGTCAGTTTTAGCATAGCCTCGTACTTTGCTTTCTGCATCAACATAATTAAATGCCCAACTTCTTGCTTCTTCGGTAATGGTAATGCTAAATGGATCGTATGGCGTGAATTTCACCCAAGCAAAGGCTTTGTGGGTAGGTAATTCGGCAACGTGTTTTACACTGTAGTGCTTAGGATCAGCGTGAATATATCCGTAGCTTAAACCAGCTTCCATCCAATCTGTGATTTGTCCGTTAGTCCCTAAATCAATCCCAAAGTAGTCAACTTTGCCACTATTGCGGTTTTCAAGCACGTATCCCCCATTTTTATTAGTGCCAACACGATGGGCCATAATCCCATCAGAGACATGGTTGTAATAAATACTTGATGTATATGACCAAACTGGGGAGATATGACCTTTATAGGTCAAATCGTAAGTTAGGGCTCGTTCTGTATCAATATGAGGGTTAATGATAAAGGTATCATCACTTTTCATTTTTTCTTTGGTATAGCGTTCTTTTTGTGTTGGGAAACGGCTTCTTTCTGATACCGAGAACTGTACGGTATCTTCATTTTCTAAATGGTAACGAGCCATCATTTCCCAGTTGAATGCATGTTGGCTATTACCATCATATTTTTCAAAATCTCCTGATTTGTAATCATAACGTTTGCCGTCGGCACTTTTGCGCCAATCGTAGCCAATACCAGCGATAATATCGAGATTATTCATCGCAACCCATTGATATTCTGTAGCAATAGAATAGGTATTATCTTTATAGCGGTCGAATGGGACATCTCTCTTTGCACGTGCGCGGTGAACGTCTTCTTTCCAGTGTGCGGCAAATGACAGCATATCTAATTCACGCACGGTGAAGTCAACACGCATGTCAGCCCCATTACTGTAGTCATCATAGCGGCTGTAGTTATAGATACCGTCTTTATAGTCTTTAACAGACCTATATTGATGGAGTGTATTCTTAAATGTGTCGTGGTACAGACGGCTCTGTAACGCGATATCATTGGTTATTTGGGTTGTTCCATTGAAATAAATACTTTCTTTATCATAAGCTGGCCATTGCCAAATTTGAGGTTTGGTGTTTGTTACACTCGGCGGGCTGTTTTTATCACCATCTTGCTTTAGATAGGTAACCACATACTCGTCAGCTTCACGGGGTGTCCAGCCCACTTTCACCATCATACGTTTATCGTCTGTTGCAGAGTTAGGACGGCGTCCATTATTTCCCGCCAATGGGTTATCATTTTCTGAACTCGGGATCCCCATAAAACGCTGCTTATATTGGCTACCACTGACTTGAATAAAACCTAAGTCATTGCGGCCACCTAAGCGTGCACTAATATTGTGGGCATTATCTGCACCACGAGCGAAACCTTGGTTTAAGCTGATATTGGCCTCAAAAGGTTTTTTAGGGGTAGCGGTGGTTAGGTTAATCGCTCCCCCCATCAAGTTTGGACCTTGTAATAGTGAAGTATATCCGGTTGATAGCTCAACGCTTGCGAGTTCGCTCGTCATAAAGCGCCCTAGGTCAAGGGTGCCATCATAAGGGACATAAGTTGGGATGCCATCAAAAAAGATAGGTACTTGGCGGCTATCAAATCCACGTACATTCACTTGGGTTTCGTTGCGATTACCTGATTTTTGAATGGATACACCTGGCATTGTACTCAGTGCTTGTGCAACGTTGGTTTTATTCAATTGTGTCATTTGCTCTTGCGTGATGACATTTGCATCCGCTGCTAATGGTGTACTCCAAACAGACATCACATCAGTGTTTTTTTCTGCTTTAGGGTCAGACGCGGCTTGTCCCTGTGCTGCGAATAAAGCCATCCCAACCAAATAGGTAATTTGTTTTATTTTCATTATGTCTTTCCAGTTTTATGAATAACGATATATTATTTTTTATATAACGATATGCGTCATTAACCATAAGCGAATGCAGCCTACGAGGTAGGCTGTTTTTACAAATGATTTTTTTAACGCTAACTACTTAGGTTACTGCTTAAAAATATGTACTTTAATATCTCGCGGCGCTGCGTAGTAAGGGGCTGATGTAACCAATAATGGCACCCCTGTTTGTGCGAATGCTTCGATTGTTTTTAAATTAATTCCACCTGCAATGGACAGTCGACAAGGCCGACTTTGTTGCTTGGTGAGTTCTTGTAGCCGCTGAATTTGTTCAATGGGCAATTTATCTAGCTGAATAATATCGGCTTGCGCATTGATGGCGAGAATGGCTTGTTCATAGTCATCCGCCTCAACAATAATCATTTTTTCAGGGGCGGCTTGGCGTAGTGTTTTAATATGACTCACCCAATCATTTGGATTTTCAAGGCATTGGCGATGATTGGTGAACAGTAAAATACTTTCTGCACTACCTGCTCGGTGAATAATAGCGCCCCCAGCCAAAATCGCAGTTAAGGCAAGGGGCTTAGTATGAGGAATGGTTTTTCGCGTGCACGCAAGTTGCCCATCCGGTTGATATTGATGCAAAATATTTACCATTTGCTGGGTGTAGTGGCTGACACCTCCACACCATTCCAGTACGTTTTGTACCGCTTTCCAGCCCTGATGCAAGGCTTCAATCGGCCCAGTGGCGCGAATTAAAACGCTTTGTGGGGCAACTTGTTGGCCATCTTGAAAGTGACAATCACAAGTGATCCCAAGTTTCTCTAACATACGTCTGGCGATGGTGACCCCACTGATGCAGCCCCCAAATTTGGATGCAAAGGTCATCACCCCCATTTGAGCCCGCAAGCCGAGCGCACGGGTGGTAAGGTCGCCGTACTGGATATCATCTAGCAGTAGTTGGTCGATTAATGTATCAGGCACGTAAATCATAATGTCAGTTCCGATTCATCGACCACATCCCAAGAGACCATTGCCCAATCTCTGGATGGATAAGGGATTGTTTTGCCTAGTGCCGCTTGTTCATCATAATACTGACGTAAGATAGCGGTTTCTTCTGGTGTAATATTTTTAAGGGACCAATTGACACTGTCAGTGAAAGTGTCAAAGCTATCAAATCCACCTTTATTTGGACTTTTAATAAAATCAACGCGTGCATTGATGCCCATTTGATGCAATATATTCACTGCATAAATATAGGTGGGTAAACGAACCACTTCGCGGCCTATTTTGCGAATTATTTTTTCATCAATAAATGTTGGGTTGATGGTATGGGTCGTGTATACCCGCAATTTTGTTTGGCGATTAAGCTTCAGTAAGGCTGCTTTTAAATCATCAACGAGTGTTGAGCGTGACGCTACTGAAATATCGACTTTGGGTAATGAACTCCAGTCATCTTCCCATGCCAGTTGTTCAAAGCGCGCATTGGGAATATTTAATTCTTTCGCCCGCAGTTCAGCCATTTCGAGCATGCCGCGGCTATAATCAATACCTATAGTTTCCTTGAATTCATTAGCAAGGCAAAGGCTAACGGAACCTGGGCCACAGCCCACATCAAGCAAAGTTTCAGCGCCTGCCAAATCCATTAATTCACGAAAGCGCACTAAGTATGGGTCATGGGGATTAGCGCAAGTTTGCGCCATTTGTTGTGCTTTTTTATCCCAATGCTCTGGCTCTTTGCGGCTTCGTTGGGCTTGTTGCATATGTTTCTGATACATTTTTGCAAAATCGATTTGATTAATTAACATGATCCCTGACCTTAACTAGAAAATGTTGATGGAAGCTGAAAGTGAGATTGAATGCTGTGTTTATCCACATTATAAAGTGCTGCCAAGTTAGTAAGTGTTAACATACATTTTGATAACCCTTGTCTGGCTTTTTGCTGTTTATCGAGCAAAATGACATTGTCAGCGATGGCTGCGGCATGCTGTGGGTGATGGGTTGACATCAATATCGTCATACCATGGGATTTAAGCTTTTCAATTTGCTCAAGCAAGCGAATTTGGTTACCAAAATCAAGGCTAGCGGCAGGCTCATCCATAATTAGAAGTAATGGTTTTTGTATTAAAGCCCTTGCTATCAATACTAACTGTTTTTCTCCGCCACTAAGCGTGCTGTATAGCCGTGTTGCCAAATGTGAAATGCCAAGGTGTTTTAATTGTTGATATGCTAAATTTTTCTCGGTCTCTTTAGGGACTGAAAATAATGAAATATGAGGTGTTAAGCCCATCATGACCATATCGACTACAGTGAAAGTAAAGGGGGTATCATGGGCTTGGGGAACATAAGCGACAGTTTTGGCTATTTCGCGTGGTTTAAGAGTTTGAATTCCTTGCCCATTGAGTAGGATCTCGCCTTTAATTGCAGGTAATAACCCCAGTAAAGTTTTCATTAAGGTGGTTTTACCGCAGCCATTTGCACCTAATAAGCAGCTAATCTCCCCCTTAGGTAATGAAAGATTAATGCCATCAATGATAGCTGTGCCATGATAACCAATTGCGACCTCTTGCAAAGATACAATGCTCATTTCACCCGCCTTGTCTGCAATAAAATAGCTAAAAAGAAGGGCGCACCGATTGCAGAGGTTAAAATGCCTATGGGTAATTCAATCGCGGCGATAGTACGTGCTAAGGTATCAGTAATGAGTAATAAAATAGCTCCAATTGCCAGTGATGCAGGGAGCTGATAGCGAAAGTTAGCACCCACTATCATTCGGGTAATATGTGGCACAATCAAGCCTATCCAACCAATAATTCCAGCAATAGAAACAGCGCTTGCCGTGAGCAGTGTGGCACAAATAATGAAGGTAGCTCGAGTTAAACTGACATTGATCCCAAGGCTTTTAGCTTCTTCATCGGATAAGCTGAGTAAATTCATGCGCCAGCGCAATAATAATAGTGGAATAATACCGATAACCATCAGAGGTAATACTGACATTAAATCTGCTTGGGTAATTGATGATAACCCGCCTAAGAGCCAAAAAGTGATGGAAGGCAACTGGGTGTAAGGGTCTGCAAGAATTTTCATCAATGAAATTGCTGAACCACATAACGCACTGATAGCGACACCGACAAGAACCAAAGATAAAATGGGGTCATGTTGGCGCGCTAGTCGGGCAATAAAGCACACTAAAGTAACGGTAATTAGGCCGCCAATAAATGCACTTATCTGAATGTAAAATAATGATTGCCCAAAAAAAATACCGATAACAGCCCCCACGCCAGCACCCGCTGAAACCCCTAAAATATCTGGTGAAACCAATGGGTTACGGAACATTCCCTGATAAGCAGCACCTGCAATAGCCAGTCCTCCACCAATAACAATAGCGGCTAATGTGCGCGGGAATCGTATTTGCCAGAAAACGGTTTCATGCCGCGGATTACTCAACTCGCTGTGAGAAGGTAACTGACTAATGAGCAGGTGATAAAGCTCATTTAGCGTAAGTGAGTACTTACCACTTATTAAGGCGATAATAAAGCTTATTAATAAAATAACGATTAATAAAAGGGATTTTCCCCCTTGTTTCAATACACCATTCATGATTTTTCCATGAGCCAATCAACCTGCTCTAAAGTCAGTGGAGAATGGTAAAAATGGGTAAAAAATTCAGCAATATCATGCTTAATATTTTCGGCAATACTCTCATCGAAATGGCTCTGTAGCCGTCTCATGCCGAGTAAGCGGTTAACCCCCGGAGGCCCATCTAACCAGCCAAATGGCATACCGCTGAAAACCAGTAACTGGTTGTTAATAATGGCATCTAACCCTTTCCATAATGCGGAGCTTGTGATCAATTCAATGGCTTCGTCATATTGCGTTATAATGATGTCAGGGTTCCATTGATATAATTGCTCCATAGAAACCGTTGTCAGTCCATGGAAGTTAGGGATATCAACGACATTACGTAAACCAAGCATTTCAATGGCTTCAGTATGAATTGAGCCTTTGGCACCTGTTTCTAGGCCTTTTGCTCCCCTAGCAAGGTAAAAACTCAGTGGTTTTTGTTGGTTGTGATTAGCAAATAAGATGGCATCATTAAGATAGCGTTGAGCAAGCTGGTTTAACTTTTGAGCCTGTGGGATAACACCTAAAACCTCACCGAGTTGCATAAGCTGTTGTGGCGCATCTTTTAACCCTCCAGCCATTAATAAATAAGGTACATGGGTTTGTTGGGCAACCTTTTCTGCTTGTGAAAGATAGGTATCATTAATATTACCAGTATCAATAATTAAATCTGGGTTATAGGATAGAAGCTGTTCTAAGGAAAGCGTACTGCCTCGACCTGCTAAACGACCATATACGGGTAATTCGAGCCATTGCGCTGCAAAAAGGCCACTGTGTCCTTTTTTCAGTGAAATTGAGGAAAATCCCACCATTTTTTCGGGGGCTAATGCGAACATCAATAGATCAGAAGGGGGGCCAGAGCTGATGACGCGTTGAATATCCTTTGGCGTCGGAAGATGACCAAATAAAGCTTTTTCAACGGCTGGACGAGTTTGTGCGAAGCTCGGCAAACTGTAAAAAGCAGCAAGTACTGCACTTGATTTAAGGAACTGCCTACGATTGATCGCCATAGTCTAATTTCATCTATTCGTTATAATAATAATTATATAGCGCGAAAATTAGCGGAGTCATGATAGAGAGTCAACTATAAAAATCGCATTGTTCGGAAAATTCGACATTTATGTGATGTAAATCAGTAACAAAGATTGCTATCCATTAACAGATAGCAGAACATGGTTATCGTTAACGAATTGGATATCGCTTTGAACTTATGAAGAAAAAAAGACCTTCTCTACAGGATGTTGCCGACCAAGTTGGCGTCACAAAAATGACGGTGAGCCGTTTTCTACGAAACCCAGATCAGGTTTCAGAAGCTTTGCGCGAGAAAATTGCCCAAGCTGTGGAGGCTTCCGGGTATATTCCAAATAAGGCGCCCGATATTTTATCGAATTCAACTAGCCATGCTATTGGGGTGTTGCTTCCTTCATTAACTAACCAAGTTTTTGCCGAAGTGATTCGTGGAATTGAAGCCGTGACAGACCGCCATGGCTACCAAACCATGCTCGCTCACTATGGTTATTTGCCCGAAAAAGAAGAAGAGCGGCTGACTTCACTACTTTCTTATAATATTGATGGTGTGATTTTAGCCGAACGGACACACACTGAACGAACGCTGCGCATGTTGAAAACCGCGGGGATCCCCGTTGTTGAGATTATGGATAGCGTTTCTCCTTGCCTAGATATTGCAGTTGGTATTGATAACTTTGAAGCGTCTCGCCAAATGACTCGGGCGATGATTGAGCGTGGCTGCCGTAAGGTTGTGTACTTAGGCGCAAGACATGATGAACGTACTTTTATCCGCTTGAAAGGTTATGAACAGGCAATGCTCGATGCTAATCTTGAACCACGTAATGTGATGACGCAGGCTAGCTCATCGTATTCGCTAGGTGCCCAACTACTGCACGACTGCCGTGATAAGTACCCAGATACCGACGGTTTATTCTGTACCAATGATGACTTAGCGATAGGGGCTATTTTTGAATGCCAACGTTTAGGGATTCAAATTCCGCAAGACCTTGCTATTTCAGGTTTCCATGGTCACGACGTAGGGCAAGTGATGACGCCAAAACTGGCGAGTATTTTGACGCCAAGAGACCAAATGGGGCGTAAGGCGGCAGAAGTCTTGTTGGCAAGAATGTCGGGTAAGAAGCTAACGGATACGCATTTTGATGTGGGGTTTTGTGTCCTTACTGGCGAAAGTATCTAATTATTCCTCGTCATACTTCGCGCTGTCGCGTTGTTGCCTGTACTCGCCAACCCTAGTCACATACTTATGTATGCTCCTAGGGCTTGACTCGCTTGGCGCCTAGCGACAACACGAACTATTTAGAGGAATGCTTTAAGGGGAGTAATAAAGTTTAAATATACTTTTTGTTTCTATATTGATTGCGAGTTTTGCTTTGTCTTTCACCTGCCTCTTCTGAAGTCAGTTTGAGAGTATCATCACAGATCTGTTTTCTTCTTCACCAATTTGATTGCCAAATAAATCCGCACTGATGATAATGTTACCCGTAACTTGTTACCGGTAACAAAAGCCGGTTTTTAACTAAAGCCAGGACAATAGTGAATATCTGAGGAGTTTCCTATGAATGATACCCAAAAACAAAACTATACATTTGTACTAATGGGGGTATCGGGTAGTGGTAAGTCTGCTGTTGCTACCGGTGTTGCACAGCAACTACAAGCTGCTTTCCTTGATGGTGACTTTCTTCACCCTAAATCAAATATTTTAAAAATGGCATCTGGTCATGCATTAAATGATGACGACCGTAAACCTTGGTTAGTCGCACTAAATAATGCCATTTTTGCAATGCAAAGAACTAATAAGATATCGCTGGTAGTTAGCTCTGCACTGAAAAAAAGCTATCGTGATATCTTAAGAGAGGGGAACCACAACCTCTATTTTATTTACCTAAAAGGTGATGCGGTTGTTATTGAAGAAAGATTGAAAGCACGTAAAGGGCATTTCTTTAAGCCTGAAATGCTGAAATCGCAATTTGATGCCTTACAAGAACCTGGCGCGGATGAACCTGATGTGCAGGTTGTTGATATTCGCCCATCCTTAGAAAACGTGATTGAAAATACGTGTTCTACTATTCGTAAGATTGTCGCTGGAGATAACTAATGAATACCCCAGAAACATTAAGCACGTTAACGCTCGTGCTGACGGCAGTCGGCTCTGTCGTTTTACTACTTTTTTTAGTGATGTATGCTCGTTTACATGCTTTTGTTGCACTCATGATTGTTTCTATTGGTGCCGGTTTATTTTCAGGTATGCCAGTACAACAGATCACGGAAACCATGCAAAAAGGAATGGCGGGAACCTTAGGTTTTCTTGCTATCGTAGTCGCTCTTGGGGCAATGTTCGGTAAAATTTTACATGAAACAGGGGCATTAGATCAGATTGCGAATAAGCTACTTAACCTATTCGGTGAAAAGAATGCTCACTATGCAGTGGGTGTCGCAGGGCTGATTTGTGCGCTACCACTCTTCTTTGATGTGGCTATTGTCTTGTTAATTGGTGTGGTGTTTGCGGTAGCGAACCGCACAGGCCATAACGTTGTTCGCCTTGCTATTCCATTATTTGCTGGGGTAGCCGCTGCGGCAGCGTTTTTATTACCGGGGCCAACACCAATGCTAGTTGCATCACAAATGGGGGCAGACTATGGCTGGATGATTTTAATTGGTTTGTGTGCTGCTATCCCAGGTATGATTTTAGCAGGGCCATTATTTGGTAAGTTTATCAGTAACTTTGTTCATATTGATATTCCAGCAGATTATCAAGCGCCAAATACAGAACATGGCAAAATGCCAAGCTTTGGATTTAGCTTGTGTTTAGTGCTTTTCCCGTTGGTATTAGTGGGTTTAAAAACAATCGGAACGCATTTAGTTGAAAAAGGAACCCCCCTTGAGCATTGGTTAGAGTTTATCGGTCACCCTTTCACCGCATTACTGTTAGCGTGTTTACTGGCGATTTATGGCCTAGGTTTCCGTTATGGTATGGATAAAGAAAAAGTCATGGCGATTTGTTCCGCAGCGATTCAACCTGCTGGGATCATTTTACTTGTGACGGGTGCTGGTGGCGTATTCAAACAAATTTTAGTGGATTCAGGTGTAGGCCCTGCACTAGGTGACTCTTTAATTGGTGCTGGTTTACCAATTGCTGTTGCTTGCTTTGTATTAGCGGGTGCAGTGCGTGTCATTCAAGGTTCTGCAACGGTTGCATGTTTAACAGCGGTAGGTTTAGTGCTACCTGTTATCAGTGAGTTAGGTTACTCAGGAGCACAGCTGGCAGCATTAGCTATCTGTATTTCTGGCGGTTCATTGATCTTAAGCCACGTGAATGACTCTGGTTTCTGGTTATATGGAAAATTCACTGGTGCGACAGAAGCGCAAACGCTAAAAACATGGACGGTAATGGAAACTATCCTTGGTACGACAGGGGCAATTGTCGGTATGGTGTTCTTCATGTTCTTGTAATGTATTTTATGAAAATACATCAGAGCTAAATGTATTGAATTAAAACGCCCGCTATTAAGTGGGCGTTTTGCTTATTTAGCTTAGGCTAATTTTAGGGATGATAATTTTATTATGGTGTTGTGGCGAATTAATGTGTTTAGCATGACCCGGTGATAATGCAATATGCTTCGTAAAAAATGAGGTTAGTCCTAAGTCGTGAGTAGAAAAGAAAATAATTGATTTATCTAATTCAAACTCTTGCTTCATTAATTGTAAGAATGAGAGTGCATCAGAGGTCGCCATAAATGATGTCGATTCGTCTAAGAATATCATTTCAGGTTGTTTTATCAGAGTCAGAGCGAGCTGTAACTTTTGTTTTTCCCCTGTAGATGCGGCGATATCGGTGATGAGTGTATCGTCTAAGGTTTCCTTACTAATCAGTAAGGATGGGCAACATAATTTGGTAAGGTGAACAATTGTATTGTTATCGAATACACCGTAGAAATTAAAATTATCACGAATGCTGCCATGAATAAATGTTGAAATACCATTATGGTAGGCAATTTTTTCTGTTAAAAAGCATTGGGAAATTTCATCGATACCAATACCATTGATTGTAATATCCCCTGATGAGTATTCTGAAATCCCACATAATGCTTTCATTAGTGATGTCTTTCCTACGCCTGAAATACCAGTAATACCAATAACATCGCCGGGTTTGGCTTCAACATCAAGCTGATTAATAATGGTTTTTACCATTAATGCTAACGCTAAGATTTTTTGCACTAAAATGTTTTATTGAATCTGTTGTTATACCATCTGCTTTGAAATGGATAAGTGGGTTGTTTTTTAACTGATCAATACTGGATTTGATATGAAATAGATGTGTTTTCACCATAAATAAGCGATTAATGGCACTTGTAATTGCACCAGAAAGTCGACTATTAATGATCATCACGGCGATAACAGAAGCCAAGCTTAGACTGCCTTCACCAATAGCCAAATAGCTAGCTACGTACATTACTATCATAGATAAAAACGTATTTACTTTGATAATTTCCATCCAATGGTGATTGGCCTCATTTAGTTTTAATTTTATTTTTTCATCTTCATTAGTTTTTATACTGATGTACTGTTTAAAATGGTTATCTCTGGCAAAACAAAGCTCATGTTTTTTTTGTTCCAATGAGTAGTACATGGCTGATTTTTCATAGTTTAAGGTATTCGCTCGGAGCATATTTTTATAGGAAAGAAAGCGGATGTGTAGGCATAAAAAGATAAGCCCAGCGTAATAGCTCAATAGCAATAATGAATAAAAACCTAACATACCAAAAATGCAAAATGAAAATAAAATGGCTAACCCGACATCATAAATAATTTGAGGCTTAATTTCCCAAACTTGTAAGATTGATGCTTCTGCTGTTCTCACTTTAATTGAGGCACTTTTACAACTAGATTGTTTTAATAAATTAATAAAATAGCGATTAAAAGTACTGATGTTAAGCTTTATTTTTTTTGTGTTCTGTTCATGAATAATGTGTTTAATAAAAAACTCTAAGCCAATAACGACAATGAAAATAAAACTAATATATAAAAGTGAGCTTATAGATTCACTATAAACTAAACGGGAGTTAAAAAGATTTGAATATAAAGGTAATAATAGTGCGAATACAATTAAAGGTAATGACAATAAGCTAGATTTTGGTGTTAACTTAATCAGTGATTTATATATGCTCTCTTCATTGAGTGTGTTTTCACTTGCAGAAAATGAAAATAAATGTTTATTTTCAATTAGTTGTTGTGTTATTGCTATGTCGGTTGTTAGATTAGTTAGCTGGCCTCTATGATTTTTGATGATAATATATTTCCCATCTGCTATCTCCATAATAAAGAGAGCAGGTAGCTTTTTTTCATTAAAATCTGAAATAGAAGTGTATTGATAAGTGAAAAAATCATTATTAATAAATTCATTTATATTATTTAAGATATATTTATTATCATAAGAGAGTGCTGGAGAGGCAAATGGTTCTCCTAATATCTTAAAGTATTGATTAATAACATCATGGAAACTACTTTCTTTCATTTTCTTCACTCTTTAGGAAGCAAGCGTTAACCCCTTGATTATCCTCAATAGGTTTTAAGGCTTTAATGTGTACATTAGGCGTGTTTTTTTTAATTAATACCGTGTTATAGATGGTATAGGTCATTGCTGCGTCAAAAGATATGTTATTTCCATAACTGCAATAAACATCAATAGATTTAACCTTTTTATGATCAATTAGTTTTAAGGTGTCATGGCTAAACATTAACGATGTCATGATGTTATTGCCATTGCCATTGCCATTGCCATTGCCATTTTTATTGTCATTATTACTATCGGTATTTATAGATGAAGACGCTTCAGTATTGTGGTTATCAATTCCTATCAATGCCGCCTTGCCTTTATTTTTTTCAGCAGCCATTGTGCTTGATAACACATTAGCTAAGAGCACAGCCATAAGTAATGTCATGGTTGCAACAGCAGCAGATAATGCAGAAATAAAACCTAACATAAGTCACCAAACGTTAAATGTAATGTTATCGCTAATTAATGCGGTTAAATAATGAAGTACTGAAATCTCTTTACTAGAGATATAGAGCATCACTGGCAAACCGTCATGTTCTGGAAGGAGCTCCGTATTTTGTTCTGGTGTAATTTGTACTGAATAATAGCGTTCTTGGCTGTTCCGCTCCCTGTCACTAAAGGAATCAGCGCTGATTTTTGTAACTTTCCCGTTAATGATTTTTTTAAACCCAGGGGAGTTCACCACAATTTTGGCTGGTAGCTGTGGCGCTATAAAAGGGCGATACTTCGCTAATATTTTACCTTCAATAACCCGCGTACTTTGCTGTTTTTTAATCACCATCACTAAATTTGAGGCTTCAACATACGAACCTTTCTCTAAATCTTTTTCGATACTTAATACAATCCCGTCAGCTGGTGATAACACACTATTCGCTCTTATTTTATTGCGCAGTAATTCCATCTGACCACTGTTTTCTAATTTCTCTTTTTTTAGTCGATTAAGTAGAGTTTCATTTTCTTGTATTTCCCCGATAAGTCGTGCGGTATACTTCTTTTCTTGCAGTGAGATTTCTCGCAATAACCCTTGAGCATTTAATTCACCTGACGCTATTAGCGCGGTGGTGCGGCTGATTTCAGCATTATTATTGAGTTTTTCAATTTCAGGAGCTCTTGCATTTTTTAATAATAAGTCCTTCTTTTTCAGTATGTTAATTTGATTTTCTAGTTCGCTAGACTCTTTAATTTGTGAGATATATTTATCTCGTAAATTACTTATCTCCATGCGTAAGAGAATATGACCATAGAGTTCTCTATAGGCACTTAAAGTTTTACTTTGTAAGCCCTTTGCAAAGAAAAAATATTCAGATTCCGTATTTATGCTTCCATCAAGGATTTTATTTAACAGTTTTTTGTTTTCTTCTAATTCATTGATGCGTTCATTAGCAAAAGTAACGAGGCCGGATAAGGTTTTTTCTTGATGAAAGACATCTAAATTAGTATAGGAAAATAAAACTTGGTCTTTTTCTACCTTATCACCAGTTTTAATAGCGAACTGATTAATAAATCCAGAAGCCGAGCTCACTATTTCTAGTCGATTGGAGACTCCTGAGATAATCCCCTCTCCTGGAGAGGATATTTCTATTTTAGCTAATATAATATAACCGATAAATAATGACGTGATACCTAGAAATATTTTTAATTTTTTAGGTGCCCGGTTCAGTTTATTTAGATAACGTTTCAATTTCAGCTAACTTCCCTGTTAATTGGATATATTCCATTTTGTTTTTCATATCAGCAATCATTAATTCAGCAATGCGCCTTTCCATTGTTAACATATCAAATAGTGTGTTCACCATTTCATAGAAAGAAGATTGTGATATTTCATATTCCCTTTGTTGGCTTTTAATTATTGAGCGCATGGTCTTACGTTGTTCATGTAGCCCTATAAGTTCAGTCGAATTTGAATTAGCGATTAATTTTAAATTTTTAATTTTAGCTGTGGATTCTTTATATTTATAATCAGCTTTTCCTTTTGTTGCTTCATACAGTTTCAGTTGAGATTTTTCATTCAGAACTTTATCAAGGTCAAAGATATTTAATTTAACCTCCATTCCCATATAAGACTCGTTACGACTTCTAACTTGATCAATAAATCGTTCTTCGGCGATAAGATTAACATTTAAGAAGGGATTTTGTTGATAAGCATTTTCTTTCATTGCATCAGCTTGCATACGTAGCAAGTTATATTCGCTATTCTGTTGTGCATTTTCACTATCAATAATAGTTTCTTGTAATTTTTTTAATAGATTTTTTGGAACCGTTACACCTTTAGAAGGAAAGGTAATGCCTGATAAAAGCTCAATATTAGACTTATATTGCTCAATCTCTTTTTCTATATTTTGTAGCTCTGTTTCAATCCTCTGCATCAATAAAGAAGCTTGTTCAACATCACTGTATTTTGCTATGCCACTTTTATAGCGATGAGTAATAAGTTTGAAAATACTTTTAGCATTGCTATTTAAATCAGCTGTTGTTTTTGTTAGCTCATTGAGATAATAAATACCAATTAAGTTGTTAGTTGTCGAGGTGTAAAGTTCTTCTTTTTCCTTGTTTAGTGAAAGTGCTGATATTTTTAATTTTAAATTTTTTTCATTAAACCGGTGACTTAACGTAGTGTCATAGATCAATGAACTGGCAGTAATATTACTGTTAGTGCTGCCATCATGGCTTTTTATTTTTCCTGAAGCGGATATTTTTGGTAGATAATAATAATCTGTTTGTTTTGCTCTGAGGTTTTCAGCTTCTAATTCTAACGCTTTTATTTGAACTGGATTGGAGTTTTTTAATACTCGGCCAATAAATGTTTGGAAGTTTTCTACATCTTGATTGGCTAAGCTACAAGTTGGTAGTGATAATGTTAATAACAAACCTAAGGTGATAGGACGCATGTGCTTACTCCATTGATAATAAAGTTAATAGTTTTTTTCTGCTCTCAATGGTATTTTCTTTTAGCCATTGTGTAGTTTGATCTATTTTTAATATTTCTTCTGAAATTTTTTCATTCTGATTGTTTTTGTTTATTTTTTCTTCTAATAAGTAGACGGCTAATTTTCTTTTCCAGTCATCGTCAGCTTCTTTTATTGATTGTAAAACCTCTAAGTGCTCTTGTGCTGTGGAGGATAAAGCCAGAAGATGTGAGGAAATATCAGTTGCTAGCTCATTGTTTTCGGTCACGGAAATCATTTTTTGCGCTATATTGATATTCACTTTCTGTAATGTGTTCAGGGTTTCTTGAATATGATTAAGTTCTTCTGAGTAGTTTGCAGATTGTTGTTGAGTTTTTTTATTTTCTTTTTGGTAAAAGAAATGAAAGAAATTCAAACTCACTAACAGTAAAACTGAAATAGAAACCCCAAGAATAGAGGTTAAGAATGCAAAGGACATTGAATTAAGTGCCATTGAGATAGATGAGATCATGGCGTTCATTTTTTCTGAGACATCACCTTCTCCTCCAAGTGATGCTGATATTGCGGTGATCATCCCTGTTAATCCAATAAATGTTCCTATTAATCCTAATGACACAGTAACGGATGCAGATAATTTCGTTTGGTTTGAGAGTAATGTATAGTTGCTTTTTTTATTTTTATTAAATAATCGATGAAATAAAAATATAACTAAAGGATAAATATAAATCCCAATCATGGTGTAGCTGATTTCAGGGGCAAGTAATAGACATTGCTGAACCATTTCACGTACCGATTGTAATAAAAAACAAGCGAGAAACGTTGCGGCATAAAAAAATAATCCAAGATAATACATGTTATTTGTAATCCCAATAAATGCATGAGTTCCAACCTGGGCAATATTCACTTGTTCCTTGTTTTAGAACAATTTCTTTATTAATTCCCAGACTCTTAATTAGTGATGCCATATAAAGAAGGTTGTAGGTGTTTTTTTCTTTACTGTGGCTGATTTTATCATTGATGTAACCACTGATAATAACTTTATTACTTTTGTTTTTAACTATTTCTTGTTTGATTAAAGAGGTTTCATTGCTTGATAAATGAATTCCACCTTTAAAATAAAGACGTTTATTTGGGATATCTATTTGTATTTTTTCAAATTTTAATTGTCCATAATTAATATGGGTTTCTGCAGTTTTCATTCCACTGAAAATAAACACCATAGAAACTAAAATAATTATACATAGTGTTCCACTTAACCCATCAACCATTGGGGCTAGTTCTTCATCAGAGTTATCATCATTTTCTTCCATATCTAATTCTTTTATTTTAGAAACAATTTTATTAATTCAGGATTATATTATAATCGCTATTGAAATGAACTCACTGGAATTGGAGCTCAAAAAAAAAGATTGTCAGACCACATTATCTTAAATGACGTTTTATTTTTAATTAAATGGATATAATCGGTTTCATTAACGGCAGCTTATGGGTATATAGCTGATAACCCCATTTATTAATATAATGATATAGAACATGACAGATAAAACTATCACAGATAAATTAAAAAGCATAGAAATCCAAAAGTTTAAAGTTCAAGGGCTTGATTTAATTGTAACTAAGCCAGATGGTTCTATTGAGAACATTAAAAATGGGCTGTCTGAAGTTATTTTAGGAAATATGACATTATTGACTGAGCAGGGCGAGATTCTTTCACAAGATGAAATTCTATCATCAATAACATTAAATGTCGGTGCTGATGCTATTTATATCAAAGAGCAATTGACGAGTGACATCATTGAATATACGGATAGCCAAGCCTCAAAAAAGAATAATGAGCAAATTGAAGGTGAGGAACAGCAATATGATAACCGACAAGACGATGAACAAAGTTTCAGTGAAAAACTGGCGGAGTTAAATCAAAAAAACCAACAATTAGAAAAGGCGCTTCAGACCTTGTCTTCTGAGAAAGATGAAAAAGAGGTATTACTAAGTTCGTCATTAACAAAGCTCACAGAAGCGAAAAACCAGCTAAATCAAAAAAATAAAGCAGAGAAAGCACAAGTCGAAGACAGCAACTTAACCTTTCCTTCACCATCTGCACCCGTTGTTATGCCAATAAGTTCTTCATCACCCTCTCAGACTGCAAATAAACCATTAGCACCTTCCCAGATAGCTAAACCTATAACACAGGTTTTTATTCAAGGAAAATTAAGCGAAGAATCCGACTCAGGGAAAAGGGGGGATAATATTACGAATATTAATACACCAATATTTACTGGGGTTATCTCTCCTGATAGTCAGGGTTATCTAACGATTAATGATAACAAATATTCGGTCACAGTGGATAAAGATGGAAAGTGGTCATTAAAAATCACTGAGCCGTTAGAAGATAAAGTATATGAATATTCATTAGTTGCTTTTTCCGGTGAAGGTAAGCCTGTGACGGTGAATGGCCAATTTGAAGTCGACACTCAGCTTGATAATCTCTCTGTTAGCCTTGATGGGCATTCGGATACCGAAACGTCGGCGGAGAGACTAACTAACAAGCAAGTTCCTACTTTTATAGGGAAAGCTGAAGCTGGTAGTACGGTAACGCTAACGATTGCAGGACAAACATTATCGGCAATTGCTGATGATAAAGGTACGTGGCGAATAACAGTCGAGAAACCATTGGCCGATGGAGTATCAAACTTCCAAATCACTGCCGTGGATCCTGCTGGTAACCAAAAAATCATCACTGAGAGCGTTACTATCAAAACATCAAAACCAGATGCTAGTGTACTGCTTGATAACTCAACGGTTTTTTTGACCAGCAAAGTAAAGCCAACGCTTACGGGAAAAACAGATTCGAATTCCAATGTCATCGTTAAGGTAGCTGGAAAAGAGTACTTCACTAAGGCGAATGAACAGGGTGATTGGTCACTCACTATTAGTGATAACTTAGCTGATGGCTCACATATATTAAATGTTAAGGTAACAGATAGCGTAGGAAATCAGGGTGTTTTTATCCAAAGCCTGATAGTCGACACGACACTACCGGCTGCGACCGCGACGCTCACCGAAAGCAGCGATTCCGGCGCCAAAGGGGACAATCTTACGCAACACCAAGCAGTCACTTTGGAAGGGATAACCAAACCGCAATCGGCGGTGGTGATCCAGTTTGCGGGGCAGGAGTACAGCACCCTTGCCGATAAAGACGGGCAGTGGCAAGTGGCATTACCCGCAGTCAATCAAGACGGTGAGTATGATTATCAAGTGAGTGTGACCGATACCGTCGGAAATATCGGGATGTCCAACGGGCAGTTTATTGTCGATACTCAGGTGGATAGCCTATCGGTCCACCTTGATGTGCCGTCGGATAGTGGCAACATTGGCGACCATATCACTCAAGAGTCGCGTCCGCATTTTTCAGGTAAGGCGGAAGCGGGGAGCCGTGTCGAGTTGACGATTGGCGGACAACACGTGGTCACGACAGCGGATAGCCATGGGGCTTGGTCGGTGGTGACACAAAATGTATTCGCCGACGGCACCTATGATTATACGGTGAAAGCCACGGATATGGCAGGCAATAGCACCGTGGTTACAGAGTCCGTGCAGATAAAAACCACATTGCAACCGACGACGTTACAACTCAATAACCAGTCTGATTTGATGACTAACCAACCGCTCCCGACATTATCTGGGCAATCCGAGCCCCACGCGACGATACAGGTTTCACTGAGTGGGGAAATTTACTCAACGGTGGCCGATGCACAGGGCGCTTGGTCGATTATGGTCACCTCGCCGCTCGCGTCGGGAAGCCACTCGCTCAAGGTGCAGGTCACCGATATTGCTGGAAATAGCGAGAAAATCAGCGAGACGGTATGGGTCGACACGACGCTACCGGCTGCGACTGCGAAGCTCACCGAAAGCAGCGATTCCGGCGCCAAAGGGGACAATCTTACGCAACACCAAGCAGTCACTTTGGAAGGGATAACCAAACCGCAATCGGCGGTGGTGATCCAGTTTGCGGGGCAGGAGTACAGCACCCTTGCCGATAAAGACGGGCAGTGGCAAGTGGCATTACCCGCAGTCAATCAAGACGGTGAGTATGATTATCAAGTGAGTGTGACCGATACTGTCGGAAATATCGGGATGTCCAAGGGGCAATTCACTGTGGATACTCAGGTGGATAGCCTAGCGGTCCACCTTGATACACTGTCTGATAGTGGCAAGGTTGGCGACCATATCACTCAAGAGTCGCGTCCGCATTTTTCAGGCAAGGCGGAAGCGGGGAGCCGTGTCGAGTTGACGATTGACGGGCAACACGTGGTCACGACAGCGGATAGCCATGGGGCTTGGTCGGTGGTGACACAAAATGTATTCGCCGACGGCACCTATGATTATACGGTGAAAGCCACGGATATGGCAGGCAATAGCACCGTGGTTACAGAGTCCGTGCAGATAAAAACCACATTGCAACCCACGACGTTACAACTCAATAACCAGTCTGATTTGATGACTAACCAACCGCTCCCGACATTATCCGGACAATCCGAGCCCAACGCGACGATACAGGTTTCACTGAGTGGGGAAATTTACTCAACGGTGGCCGATGCACAGGGCGCTTGGTCGATTATGGTCACCTCGCCGCTCGCGTCGGGAAGCCACTCGCTCAAGGTGCAGGTCACCGATATTGCGGGAAATAGCGAGAAAATCAGCGAGACGGTATGGGTCGACACGACGCTACCGGCTGCGACTGCGAAGCTCACCGAAAGCAGCGATTCCGGCGCCAAAGGGGACAATCTTACGCAACACCAAGCAGTCACTTTGGAAGGGATAACCAAACCGCAATCGGCGGTGGTGATCCAGTTTGCGGGGCAGGAGTACAGCACCCTTGCCGATAAAGACGGGCAGTGGCAAGTGGCATTACCCGCAGTCAATCAAGACGGTGAGTATGATTATCAAGTGAGTGTGACCGATACTGTCGGAAATATCGGGATGTCCAAGGGGCAATTCACTGTGGATACTCAGGTGGATAGCCTAGCGGTCCACCTTGATACACTGTCTGATAGTGGCAAGGTTGGCGACCATATCACTCAAGAGTCGCGTCCGCATTTTTCAGGCAAGGCGGAAGCGGGGAGCCGTGTCGAGTTGACGATTGACGGACAACACGTGGTCACGACAGCGGATAGCCATGGGGCTTGGTCGGTGGTGACACAAAATGTATTCGCCGACGGCACCTATGATTATACGGTGAAAGCCACGGATATGGCAGGCAATAGCACCGTGGTTACAGAGTCCGTGCAGATAAAAACCACATTGCAACCGACGACGTTACAACTCAATAACCAGTCTGATTTGATGACTAACCAACCGCTCCCGACATTATCTGGGCAATCCGAGCCCCACGCGACGATACAGGTTTCACTGAGTGGGGAAATTTACTCAACGGTGGCCGATGCACAGGGCGCTTGGTCGATTATGGTCACCTCGCCGCTCGCGTCGGGAAGCCACTCGCTCAAGGTGCAGGTCACCGATATTGCGGGAAATAGCGAGAAAATCAGCGAGACGGTATGGGTCGACACGACGCTACCGGCTGCGACTGCGAAGCTCACCGAAAGCAGCGACTCCGGTGCCAAAGGGGACAATCTTACGCAGCACCAAGCGGTCACACTGGAAGGAATAACCAAACCGCAATCGGCGGTAGTGATCCAGTTTGCGGGGCAGGAGTACAGCACCCTTGCTGATAAAGACGGGCAGTGGCAAGTGGCATTACCCGCAGTAAGTCAAGACGGTGAGTATGATTATCAAGTGAGTGTGACCGATACTGTCGGAAATATCGGGACGTCCAACGGGCAGTTTATTGTCGATAGCAATATCACGCTGACTGCACACTTAGACCCAGCGAGCCAAGACAATTCGAATGCGTTGATAACCTACTCAAAACGGCCACAAATTAGTGGAGAAGCAGATCCCGAAAGTAAAATTACCGCTGAGTTTAAAGGACAAATTAAAACGGTTTACGCCGATAGCCAAGGAAAATGGTCTCTGATTTTTGATGTTGATGCGAATGAAGGCAAGGATAATCACTACAAGGTCATCGCAGAGGACGCTGCTGGTAACAAAGAGACAATTAGTCAGAGTTTTACATACCTGCCCTCATCAGTAGGATCTGGAGACATTCACCCCCCGACTCTAACCGCCACATTAGATGCTGCTTATGATAGTGGAAAGCAAGGTGACTATATCACTAATATTAAAGCGCCTAAATTTACTGGGAACGCCACGGTGGGGGCTAAAGTTAGATTGACCATCGGGAATGAAAGTTTCTCTACATTGGCAGATAAAGTCACTGGAAATTGGGAAATCCAAGTTAAAGAGCTCACTGAAGGGAACTGCCAGTATCTTGTGACGGCGGAACACCCAATAAATGGGCAAACAAAGGATATTACTGGGAATATTTTTATAGATACTACTGCTCCTGTACCCACAATTGAACTAAGTACAGAGACAGATACAGGAACTAAAGGAAACTTTATTACTGCACATCGTAAACCTGTATTTACAGGAAAAGGTGAGCCGAGGAGTGAAATCACTCTGGAACTAAATAATGAGTCGGTTTCGACAGTTGTTGATAACAACGGTTTCTGGAGTTTATCTTTACCTAATGAATTACCAAAAGATTTTATTGGTGATTATAAAGTTACCGTTACGGATACGGCAAATAATCAATTTGAAACAATAGACACACTGACGATTAATTCGAGTAAACCGGAGATTATCGATGCTGCTCTGGCTTCACCTTGGAAGAGAGGTTATCATCATGGTGATAAATCAACCAATGATTTAGAGGCAACTTTTACAGGAAAAGTAACCCCTGGTTCAAGTTTACAATTTAAGTTTAGACTGAGTAAGAAGGATGAGCATATTTTCTCCATCTCAGACATTGATAAAAATGGAAATTGGTCTTTTAGCTTACCGCCAGGTTTTCTTAAAGTGGATCGCCGTTATGACCTTGATAATTTGGTATTAATTGCAACGTCTCCAGCTGGGTTGACGACAGAAAAGGTGATTGAAGAAAAAGGGATTCAAATAAAGGATTGCGTTTTAAATGTGGCATTTCAAGTTGCGGCAGAGTCGAGTAGCACTGGGGAAGTTGATAACTCACTAAGCTCAAGTCGTTCTCCAAAGTTACAGGGAAAGATTTCAGGGGCATCGGATAGAGATGAGCTTACAGGAACCATTTTTATTGGTGGAAAAACTTATTCAATAGCTTTTGGTAAAAGCAGAAGCTCATGGAATTTCAAAGTCCCCGACGATGTCCAATTACCATTGGGGGAAGTCCCTTATACCCTCAAATTTAAAGATGTTTATGGTTCGGTAAGGGAAGTATCTTCTTCTGTATTTATCAGTGATTTCAAGTTTTACCTTGACCCAGATACAGATTCTGGCCAAATCGGTAACCACTATACCAATCATAAAAAACCCGTTTATAAAGGCAAAATAACAGCCGGTGGCACGATCTCAGCCAAAGTAAATGGTAATAGTTATCCTATTCAAGCCAATGATCAGGGAGAGTGGTGTTTCGAAGTACCGATTAAAGGGGATGGCGCTTACCATATTAGTTTTATCCAAGACGATGGTACAGTTTCAGTTGGGCAAACAACACTTAATATCCTCACTAAGGCACCCATATTTAATCATTTTCAGGTTGCTGAGGAGCAACTTCATGCGGGTACACAAGTTGCGAATGTAACCAATCCTAAATTGGTTTTCACTTATAATGGAAATATGGATTATTACTTGATAAACGTGAATGGAAAAACGACTCGACATAATAAGCTAAAAACTAAATATAATGGCTCTAAAACAGTTTTTGCTAATGAGCTGGCATTACCTGACGGCGAGCATGTGGCAAAAATAACTGCATTTGATATCGCGGGTAATAAAACTGAGCATGAAGTAATTATTAAAGTGCTCAGTGATGAATCCGGTAAGACTGCCCCAAGTATTGAATTTGGTGTGAATGATAAACAATTAATTTCTGAGAAAGATGGCAAATTACTTTTCAACCAAAATGATTTAACACTCACGGGGACTACAAGCGTCGCAAGCCTAGTTACCATCAAAGACATAAATGGAAAAATACTTGGTACGACAAAGGCAAATAATCAGGGGAGTTGGCAGCTGAAATTACCCAGTGATGTTGTTCCTGTAGGTATTAAGGATGGTGAAAAAATTCAATTATCGGTTACGGCAAAGGATTTAGCTAATCGTGAAACGCAGTTTGAGTTTGATTTGGTATATGACATTACCCCACCAGTATTGAATGCGGTATTAGACGAACAATCATCAAATGGCGGCACTATTCATGTTAATCAACCAACATTTAATGGAACAACCAAAGTCAATTCGGAAGTACGCTTGACGATCAATGGAAATATTTATCACACGACTGCGGATCACGATGGTAACTGGCAAATTAAACTATCTGATAAAGAGGCCCTTGCTGAGGGAACTTACTCGTATGAAATCGAAGCTCAAGACATTTTTGGCCAAATTAGTCTACAACCTATCTCAGGCAATTTTACAGTAAAAACCATTGCTGTGGCGACCGGAGGGTTAATGTCAGACTCAGATTCGGGTATTCAAGACGATAATTGTACAAATATAAATAAGCCTATATTTACTGGGATAACTGAACCGAATGCGACAATCCGATTAGTTTTCGATAATAAAATTGCCTCAACATTTGAAACTATCGCTAATGAAAAAGGGGAGTGGTCTATTCACGTTGATACTGAGTTAAGTGAAGGTCTTCATGATTATGTCATTTTTGCGATTGATAATATTAAAGGTATTAAAGGACAAGTTTCTGGGCAATTGGTTATTGATACATTAGCACCTGACTACCTTATTGGTGGTGTGGTGGATCCTATAGACTCCAGCACTAAACAGAATATTTTAACCAGTATGACGAGGCCGACTTTTGCTGGGATTGCAGAGCCTAGCACTTATTTGGAAATCACAGTTGGTCAAGAGATCTACACGAATATCCTTGTTGATAAACAAGGGGAGTGGAGCTTTACGTTAACAGAACCACTAATCGATGGGACACATGATTATCATATAAGGGTAACTGACATTGCGGGGAACTTAGGGACAGACAATTTAACCGGAAAAATTACTGTTGATACTCAAGCGCCAGAAATTTTAGGGGGGCTAAATAACACCACTGACTCAAGCCACAAGGGCGATAATATAACGAATATCAATAAGCCAAAATTTAGTGGGGTGACAGAGGCTGAGGCAGTTATTGCGCTTGAAATTGACGGTAAAATCTATCAAGGGGTGGCGGATGAAAAAGGAAAATGGGCGATATCTGTTACTGATGCCTTGATTGATAAAACCTATGATTATCGTATTGAAGTTAAAGATGCCGTGGGAAATAGGCAGGCGCTTACAGGGCAAATGACGATTGATACTAAAGCCCCTGAGCTTGTTGGTCACTTAGATGTTATGACTGACTCTGGCGAAAAAGGCGATGATATAACTAATATTAATACGCCAAAATTCAGTGGGACAACGGAGCCAGACACTCAGGTATTTTTAACCATTGATAATCATACCTATGAACAAAAAGCGAATAAACTGGGTCAATGGGAAATATCGGTATTGAACCCATTAGCTGAAGGTGTGCATGACTATGAAATTAATGCATATGACAAAGCGGGTAATCAGGCACAGCAATCAGGAAAGGTGACTATTGATACCAAAGCCCCTGAGCTTGTTAGTGGCTTAGATATTATGACTGACTCTGGTGAAAAAGGCGATGATATAACCAATGTAAATACGCCAAAATTCAGTGGGACAACGGAGCCAGACACTCATGTATTTTTAACCATTGATAATCATACCTATGAACAAAAAGCGAATAAACTGGGTCAATGGGAAATATCGGTATTGAACCCATTAGCTGAAGGTGTGCATGACTATGAAGTTAATGTATATGATCAGGCAGGAAATCAGGCACAGGTTAAAGGTAATCTTACTATTTATTCCGATTTGCCCGATGCAACTGTAACGCCAATAGATAATACAGGCGGTACTCAGGTGGATATCCCGCCAATAGATACCTTAGCGCTTCCATCTGATATCGAGGAACACTATTTTTAATTAAATAATAGCCCTACCATGAAAATGGTAAGGCTAAAGTTTAAAGGTGAATAAAGTACTAAATCAAGGAATGGGGGAAGCTTGGCTGCGCATGAAAACTTTTAAATGCCAGTAAAAAATAAGGGACATCATCATAGCCGACTTCTTGGGCGATACGTGTCATAGGCATATTTTCTGTTCTAGATAATATCATTGCTTTGTTCATTCGGGACATTAAGCTAATTTTGGAAAAACATGTATATTCACTGGCTAGTCGTCGTTTAAGGGTTGAAGGACTCATATGGAGTTTTTTTGCGATAGTATCTAGAGTAAGGCATTGTTTACCTGCGCTATGAAAAATTAAGTCATACACTTTATCTTTTATCGAGATATTCATTGAGGCATATAATGTAGAGGAAAATTCATTCACCAGTAAAAAAAATGATAGAATAAAGTTTAAATGAATATGAATAACATTATGGCTGGTCGGTGAGTTAGCTTCTTTAATTGCAGAATGAAATACATCTTCAATAATCGGGTTTTCTTGTAAGCTAGTATAACAAATTTGGCTTATTGAGTGTGTCTTTTTCTTATTAATAAATAATGCTGCATGCTGTTGGTAAAAGGATTTTAACATATCGGTGGTCATTGGAAGTACATCTACAGCCAGCAGATTGTGATTATCAAGATTGATTATCTCAATTGAAGATCCTTTGGGGAGAAAACAGATATCTGCAGCCGTTAGTCTTTGCCATGGACCTTCTTCTATCCGTATTTCAATTTCGCCAGACCTCACTTTAAATAGTAGAGAGTGAGTTAGATAAAAGCTATTTTTTATTTTATTTGATAGGGTTTCAATATAGGTATGAAACGATTTAACACAGAAATTAGTCGACATTTTTGAACCTAAATAAATATTACCTACGATTATTACCGTAAAATTATTCTGGTTGTGTCAAAGAATTGTTCACGGCTTCCATATTTTTAACAACAAACCTTGAGCTTGCATAAGCTGAAAGATCGATTTGTTATTACTTCCTGACTTAATAAACTTCAGTGTATAGCGATGTGGTTTATTAAAAGGAACGCAGGGATACTAATTTTATATAGGGTATATTGATTTAATTACTGGTCACGATTTTTTATGTTTTTGAGAGAGAACAATAAATTCTTAACGAGTCAGTAATATTCCGAGAGTCATTATTTTAACTCATTGTTTTTATTTAAAATAATTATTTTTATTTTAATATTGGAATTATGTTTTTAGAGTAACAAAAAGATAAGTAAGAAAAAACAAAGTGAAATGACAACTATTAGGTGCTTAACATTAAAAAATAGTAGGAGTAAATAAAAAGGCAGAGTACGTTGAATATACTTCTGCCTTATCGTGCGTTGGACCAGTAATCAATTCAATATTTGGTTTAACTGACTATATAGGCCTTGTGCGCTCTTCTTATAACCCTCGACGGAGAGGTGCACATTATCAGGTCGTGCTAAATCTTGTGCTGCCCATGTGCGAATTGAACAAGGGCCACCCATAAAGGCTTGCCAGTCCCAAAATAGCGTATTTTCCTGAGCGGCAACTGTTTTTTGAATTTGAATCACACTCGTTAAATTCACTGGCATCTGAGCTTGGCAACTCGCCGCATCATTAAATTTAAGTGAATCATTCGGGCCGATAAGTAAAATAACGCTATTTGGCATTTGTTGGCGAATTAAGCGAATTTTGGCGCGTAAATTTTGCTCGTAAGCGGCTAAATCTAATGTATCGTTAAAAGCTTCATTGGTTCCATAGGCTAAAATCACCATATCAGGGGACATTTGAGCTAAGGTTTCGCTCCATTGTGGTTGCCATTTATCTGTCATACTCAGTGTTGCACCATTGAGCCCAAGAGCTGAAAACATTACTCCTGGTTTTTGCGAACGCACTAACCACCCACCAATTTTCAACCCATCACCTTTATTAACAGTAACTTGGGCTGGAAGCTGGGTATTTACAGGGGACGAAAATACCCACTGGTTGCCTGTGGCTGGCAATGCAACATTGGGGGAGACGGCAGGAGCGACACGCATTTGTGAGTCACTTGTGCTTTGGTATAGAGTTTGTAGCTGATAAGCACCTAGCGCAGGCTGTAAAGGCTTGAGCACTACTTTACTGTTGGCTGCTTGTGGCTCGGCAATTAGCCCACCCAGTGGGTAATCAAAGCGTTCATCTTTGCGGCTTGAAGCCAGTGACCACTCTTTCTTTTCGCTCATACGGTTAATGGTCGCTGTTCGTTGCCCAGGTACCGAAATCGGAGGAATGAAGCCTGGGCCCGCGTCACCATAACGTTGCTGAAATAATGTTCTTAAATTACCGCTGAAAAAGTCAGCGGCTGTATGTGAATCACCAATTTGGACAATGTGAACTTGTTGGTTGCCTTGGCGTAATTTATTCGCCAATTGTGGCAAATTAGGCTCTGAGTTATTGACCAACTGCCCTTGTGCAACGACTGGCTGGCCTTTAGGCAGGCTAGTCGTGCGAGTTTTGTCTGATGTGTTCTGGCAAGACAATAAGCCCAGCGACAAAAGCGCAATCACGCTACCCGCCAATATTTTGGACTTAGCTTGACACAGTTTGTTCAGTTTCATGAGGTTCCTTTTCTTCCTCTTCTTCGAAATGAATGAGTGAGAATACTTTTTCAGCAATCAATTGTTGACCTTTTCCGCTGAAATGGATCCCGTCACCACTTCGCAATTTAATGGTACTACTCGCATCACCGATATAGTCAGAATAGGTATCGCCTTTATATTTAAAGACATCATTGACCGAAAAGTAAATTTCACCGTTGTCTTCAACTTCAGATTGGTAGAGGCTACTTAAGAATTTCATGCCATCGGAGAGCGTATTTTTACGCATATTAGGAGGCCCAACCCAAATAACATCAACATTGTGCTGGCGAGCAGTCGATATTATATCACCAATTCGTTCACGGTACACTTTTTCCCAATCTTCACTTTTAAATTTGACGTATTTATAACCCGTCTGTGGTGGCATATCCCAAGGGTCGTTAGGTCCTAAAAAAATGACTAAAACCTTAATGTTGGGGTTATCATTCAATGCCTTAGCAATGGTTTGTGGCCAATTGAAAAAGCGTGGATACGCCAGTCCTGTACTTTGCTTGCTTAGGTTAATGCTATCGATATTATATTTTTTCAAGAGCATGTTTTTAACATGTGGAGCGACGCCTTGCATCATGGAGTCCCCCGCGAACAGGACTTGTTGGCCCTTTTCGATATTGGCAATATGTTTTGCCACGATTGGCTGATCTTTTTTGATTGTAAAACCACCAAAGTTAATTTTCTGGTTTTTCTCTCTAACTTGTGGCCGTTTAAGCCGCTCAGGGAAAGTAATCGATAAGCTTTCAGCTGGATAAATATAGCCATTTACGAAATGAAGACCAATTTGAAACTCTTTGGGGAAACTGAGTTTTTTATCTTTATTGGCCAGTTCAAGCTCTGCGGCTTGTTTGTCTTCCTGCGCTTTTTGCCCTGATGCGTAATAAGTGAATAAGCTTCCTGCTTCAAGCGCACCATCATGTAAATAAGCACCATAATCCCAGATAGGATTCCCTGCCATTTTTGCCCATGGGGTATCTTGGTGATATTTTTGCTGCCAAAATCGTTCTAGTGAGCTTTGATTCAACCAAATTAATAATAGGCCAGCAATTAGGACAATAAATAAAATCTGCCCAACTTTGATTAGGGTATTTTTAAACTCAGAAGTTAGCATAAATAAACCCCGGCATACCTGAAGGAGAAAGCATAAACATAATAGTTAGAATAATCGCGAGCGGAATAGGATAATAATACCAAGGAATGGTTTGGTATTTTTTTGCCACATAATGGTAGCCTTGTACAAAATAAGGGTAGGTAATCAGTAGTAGCCAAAATGCGATTAGTAAGCCTAGGCTTGCATTAATTGAAGCAATAAAACCAGGTGCAATGATTTGATTGGCCATTAACAGGGCATCATCAAATGAGGGGCTACGGAAGAAAATCCATGCAAAGCAGACAAAATGGAAAGTAATAATTCGTGACACCCAAACGGATAATGTTTTATTAGGAATCACTTGGGTCCATCCTAATTTTTCCATGCATAAACTCTTAAGATTGAGTAGCACAATTCCTAATCCATGAATGGCTCCCCAAACTACAAATGTCATTGCTGCACCATGCCATAACCCTGAAATGACCATCGCAAGGAATACATTGGTATTCATACGGCTAAAACCTTTGCGGTTACCGCCTAGGGGGATATAAATATAGTCGCGAATAAATGTAGATAAGCTGATGTGCCAACGGGCCCAAAACTCTTTTAAATTTGCAGCTAAATAAGGCGCATTAAAGTTAACAGGGACTCTAAATCCTAATAATAACGCGATGCCCGTCACCAGATTGGTATAACCTGAGAAGTTAAAGTAAATATTCCAAGCATAGGCATAGGTTGCTACTAGGATCTCTCCCGCATTGTAACCCACGGGAGAATCAAAGACTGGATTTACAAAATTTTCAGACAAGTAAGAGCTAAATAAAAACAATTTCACTAGTGCTAATGAAATAAGCAATATCGCTTTTCGAGGATCTAAAACCTCACGGCTTTCCGCTTGTATTTGGGGAAGAAAGTTCTTCGCGCGGTTGATTGGCCCTGCGACGATGCTCGGAAAAAATGCAAGATACAATGTTACATCAAAGAAATCGGCTTTAGGAATTTCTTTGCGACAAACTGATACCGTATAGCTTACCGAATGGAATACATAAAATGAGAGTCCAAGCGGTGCGAGTATTTCCAATATAGGAAGACCAACACTAAAACCAAATTTATCGAGTGTTTGCTGAATAGTCTCTTGGAAGAATGAGTAATATTTAAAGGTGGTAAAGAAGCCAACAATGACAGCGGTAAGAATACCGTATATCCATCGACTAGAGAGCCAATTGGTTGCCACGTTGGTAAGCAAATAAATAATCAGTGTGTAGCTAAATAAGATATAAGCAAAGTCAGGACTAAATGAATAAACAAAAAAATAGCTAGCAGTGATTAATAAGCCATTTTGTAACTTTGCACTGGGCTGACAACCCCAATAAATAAGAAAAAAAATCAAGAAAGAGCCAAGAAACTCAAAAGAGAAGAAATTCATATTAGACTCAAAGATGTTAATTATTTTGTTAGAAGGTTAGGGTATATGATATTTGATCTCTTTTTCTATGCAATCAGAATATTGCTTGTCATATTGCTCGTCATATTTCGAGCGGTGACTTTGTTGGCTACGTTCAGCTACCCTAGTCACATACTTATGTATGCTCCTAGGGGTAGCTTCTCTTGCCGCCTCGCCACCACTCGAACTATTTAAGGCAATAGAGTAAATCTAAAAAAACATAAAAAATGAATTAGTCGAATGAGTTAAGTAAGTTAAATACGGTTTGTGAGGGATAAAAAATCCACTTAGTTAAGTGGATTTTTTATGTCTTGTACCTGGTGATACAAAATTAAATGCGAGTGGCTGCTCTTTGCTGAGCTTGTGTAATCAATTCTTCATTACTCGCGTACATCTCTTGTAAATAGCGGTTATAAGTAGAACCTAACTCTGAGTACCCTTTCATATCATTGATTAACTTTTTAGTATCTAGCTCATCTTTTGATAGACGCTGTTTTGCTCGTGAAGTACGTAGTGACTCATAAGCATTATGGGTATTCATATTTTTCATATAAGCAGTCACGGTCTCTTCTACAGAAGAATATGTAGAATAGCCTTTAATCTTTCCTTGTTTGGTCTGGCAGCCACTACCGCAGCGCATACCAAATAAATTACCGTTTTGCAGAGCAAGTTGTGATGTACCCCAACCAGACTCTGTTGCTGCTTGTGTGGCAACTAAGTGTGTTGGCATGATGTCGACACGACTCAATAGTTTGTTCCAATTTAAACGTTTTGGATTACTACATTTCATACCATAGCTATTACAGATTTGTTCAAGACGGCGCAACTCTTGTGCGCTCCACTTCTTATTAGCTTGTACTGATAGCAACCAAGTACGTTCAGCCATAATCTGCTTATTCACTTTTTCAATAACAGGGACAACCGTTTTCAAAAATGCTTTCTTTCGAGGCGTACCAGAAGGGTATTTACGCAAGTCAGGGAGTGAGGTTTTAGCCTGACTTACATTCTGTTGCACAGTCTTATTAGTATACTCTTTATTGAGCATTGTGCTGGTACTGGTGGAGCCCATACTCAGGCTCGAAAATAAAAGTAAAAATAAGAAAGCGAAGACGGCGTTTGTCCTCATCGTTCGAGAGGGCATTTGCTTCTCCTAAGTATCTCTGAACAAAATTCGAGCGAATATTAGCAGATTAATTTTTCACGAGCTACATTTATCCGGATGACATTAAGGAAACTTCTGTATTATTTTGTGGATTTTTTTATATTAATATGAATGTATTGATTTTAAATGACCTAATGGTTTCGTTTGGTATATTTTCATATGATGAATGATAAGTTAAACTATTTATTCCCGTGGCGTTTGCGCTTTACTTAAGTTAAATTTGAGTAAAAAACACACAATTCATTTAGTTATTATAGGGTTATTTTGTCTGAAAAATAAGCAGTTGGTAGTCTATTTTTTGACCGAAATGAGTTCTCCATCGTTTTATTAAAGCCTATCGAGGCGACAAAAGTGAAATAAGATTATTATCTGCAAATGAGTAAAAAGTGACATTTACCTTAAATTTTAAGCGCAACAATGTCAGGATAAAGTCCTATAGGGTGAGTCATATGGATATCACAAATAGTCCCTTTAAGGTTTTAAAATTTGTTGCAGTAAATCTTGTTGCTTCGCATCTTCCGCCAGCTGTGGAAAATCTGCCACTGTCCAATAAGAGGTCGGTTTGGGGAGCTGTTTCATATTTCCAGTAGGGAGCAAACGCAGTTGTGCGAGTAATGACAAATCATATTTGAGATAGCGGTCAGGCAACGTTAAAAATAAGCCTTCAGATGGCATAATTTGTGGGGGCATCAGAGGATAACGTTGGTCACTTGTTTGGTAATCTCTTGTTAAAACAAGAAATTTCTCTGGTACTCTACGGTAACTGTTCCACCATAAACCATCAACGCTATCAAATATTTTTCGCGTGGTTTTTCTATCTTTGCTACCGAGTTGGTGAAGGGCCAGTGGAAGAATATTTTCCATTGATTGAGAGTAAGTGGCTAAAGAGCCTGCTCGGCCTTGTAGTATCAAAGTTAAGGCGAGACGGGAACCAAGTAAATTTGAGTACAGGTCTTCAGGGGAAAATGCGGAAACCCCTTCAGAAAACCCCGGTACAGATTGATAGCCATACCACTGTGCAATTTCATGCCATACCGCGAGTTGGAAAGCCAATTTTGCGGCTAAGTAGGCGCTTAGTGTATAGCGCTGTTTGGCGGATTTCGGCGGTTCAAATGCACTGAAATGTATTTGTCTATCCGCTAATTCTTCACTCAGTGACAACGACCATTGTTGGCCTAGACGTGGGTAAATTTGGCTAAATAAGTAAAAAGTATAATCTGCAGTATCTCTGACATGGGAAATATCAATAAACCCGCTTTTATCCGTATAGAGTAAGCCTATTTTTTCATTACTGAGCCCCATTAATGCCGCAGAGGCACCTAAAAAGCTGTCATTATAATGATGTTCTCCTAGGCTATCTGCTTCAACGATATTATCGATAGTGTAAAACGGGACAGGTAATCCCCATAGCTCAGCTTGCAAGTTGTAGCCAAAGGCGCAGCAAGCGCGCAAACCTTGTGGTGGGGCTAAGGAAGCAATAATAGGCCAATTTTGTGAGGCTTCTTCAAAAGTATAGGGGGTAATGACAGGCTCAATAGTGGGTAATTCCAGTTTGTCATGACTTTGGCAGGCGGCTAATAAAAGTCCAATCCCCATTGCCAGAACCCATTTGAACATTAAAACGCCTCCCCAACTTGAAAATATACCCCTGTACTGTTGCGGCCGACACCGAAATCCAAGCGAACATTCATTCTTGGTTTAAATTCAAAACGATAGCCTACGCCAACGGTGGGCAACCAATGCCCTTGGCCTAATTCAGAGGCAGTATCACTCATGGTTCCTGTTCCTAGCCAGCCTACAACGCCATGACGCCAATCGAGTTTATGACGAAGTTCTATTTGGCTGGTGAATATATTGTTATCACGATAACGACCTTCATAATACCCGCGCATGCGGTTACCATTACCGAGTAATGATAGCTGGTTCCACGGTACATTTCCGGTTGAAAACCTCGCATAATTGTCGAATGCAATAACAGTCTCTTCGGCTAAGGCATGGTAATAGGCATATTGTAATTGGGTGGTTTGGAAACGTGTATCGCTACCGAGGGTAGGCGCAAAATAAGTATAGATGGCCTCAAAAGCTTGCCCATGATAGGCATTGGGCAGAAAATCTCGTGTGTCATAACTGTAGTATGCACTGATGCCTGAATTTAACACCGAACGACCCCCAATTGAATTGGAGAAATACTGTTTGGCGCCATCATCAGGATCGCTGGCATTGATTGATGAAAAGTTCCAACCAAGACCAATATAAGTCGAATCGGCTAATTGATATAAGACTCTTGGGGTTATTTGGAATTCTTGGGAATGGTACTTTTCTTTATTGTGATCGTTTTTCCCTGCAGAATATCCCTTACCCCAGTAATAAGTGGGAATATTGTTAATGGTGCCGGAAACAAATAACCGCCACTGGTCGTTATCAATAAAATTATAGTTGGTAAAATTTAAGCCAAACGCGCCTGTAGACGACGCAAAACCGCTTAAGCCAATAGAAGACGGCTGGGTTTGTTTATCTTCTTTATCTATTCGATATAAACCAACCAGCGCAGTACCAATACCAACGCCCATTTCGGGGGTATAAAATGGCCCCGGTAATACGCCCCAATCGACAGTTTTACTTTCATCAAAGCTATTTTTTCCACCGAGATCGTTTAACCAGCCATCGATTTGCTGGCGATCAGGGAGTAAATCAGCTTTAGCGGGAAAAATAATAAAAAGGCTGAGCAAGGCCAGCCTTTGGATAATTGCCGAATGCCACATTAAAAACGGAATTCCCCAGAAATATAAAAACTATTTCGGTTATTAAAACCGACTTCTGTTAACACATTAAAGTTTCTAGTGAGTTCGACACGGGCACCGATAGTATTATTCCATTTATGGGCAAGATGCTGTTTAACATCGAATTTTGCATCGTCTGGCGCTAATGCCATCAACCCACTCAATTCAGGCGGTAAATCTAGTTTATTAATATCACCTTTGAATCGTTGGGTAATATCTTGATACATGGCACCAGTCCAAATTTGTAGCTTTGTATTACCTTGACCAGGGATTAAAGGTTCAAAGATAAATTCATAACCAACCCGAGGAGTTACAACAAAAGCAGTAATGTCACCGTCTAAGATATCAAGGCTTGTTCTGGTATAGTTAAAATCTAATGTACTAAAGAATTGGTTATACCCACCAGCGAAGGTAACACCACCACCATACGTTTTTCCTTTATAATCTAATTCAAAAGGTAGATTTTTACCGATATCAATTATATTTTCTTTGCCAAAAATTTTGACCCGAGCTTTTACACTATCAAGATTTGTGGTTGATGTTCCTTTGGTTTTTCCATAAACGCCATATACGTTCATAAATGGAAAGACCCAAGTATCGAGTTTTAACATATGTGATTCATTCTTACTGCGTGTATGTCCTGTTTTAATCATTAAGTCATCATTTAAATCGAATTTAACAAAAGGAATATTTACGCCCTTTTCTGATTTAAAGGCTATTTTGTCAACTTTTATATCTTGACGTAGGTTCATATATCCGTAGCCGATCCCAAAAGGTTCCGGTAAATCATACCCTCGAGCGCGGGCTTCATCGCCCCAAATCGGCAGTACTCGTGACTCTGTGGTAGAAGAACGAGTAATGCCGCCTTCGCTGTTACTTTGTGGGACTCCAGACTCACTCACGGAGACCGAAAATAACGGACGATCACTATCGGCAAAGCTCACAGACATGCTCATAATAGAAGAAAGAATCAGTGCAGTACTGAATTGAATGCGTTTCATAAAATTGGCTCAATCTTTAGATAATAGAGAGGTGTAGTTAGGTATATCTATAATAGTTGGAATTTTAACATTGATAATTTTTTTATCGATAGCGCTTAATGCTTTTTTATGAAGATCTAAAACTAGATACCTGTATGTTAATTGTTTATTTAAGATTATCATTTTTCATACCTAAAATAGCTGCCGATGCAAGAAATAACATCGGCACGATAGGGCTGAAAATACTATTTTTTGTTTTGTTGATGAAACTTAACACGCTCATGAAAATAGGCTTTTAAATGGTCTTCCATTTGGTGAATCTTTTGTTCTAAGGCGTTGACCAGCACTTCATCGCTATTCATATCGAAAACGCGCTGCATCGCCAGTTCATCAACATATTCTTTTTGTGCCTTGGTTAAATCAGCCATATTTGAATTACCTTTATTGAAATAGAACTTTTGCTTTATCAATTTAAAGCAAATTAAAGAAAGTGCATTATTGTGCCTCAGTCAATACAGTATGAAAAGTAGAATAACTGATTGTCGAATAATGATTATTTATTAACTTACTTGCAATACGAAGGATCAAATCACAATCTCTGTTTGTTAAGAATAATCACAATATTCTTAATGAATATAAGCTGATATCCTCGCCAGAGTCACTTATTAATAGGTCTGAAAATGAATAATAAACAACACTACCTTGATACCGCAGCAGGTGAGGGTGAAAAAGAAGCATCAATGATGGTTGCTATCCCTGGTTCTGAGCTGACGTCTTTATTATTAGAGCAGCGTTTAGAAGAGCAAACTTATTTCACCGATGGTGAAATAGACTACATTCCTGAGGATGGCGGCTTTTTCTTTAGCTGTAAAAAAGATGAAGAAGAATTACGTTTTTATATCTCTTTAGTGGATAGCGACCCTGAATATACCATCAATCCTTATTTTGCCACTGATCCAATTAGCCCTGAGCTGTATGCAGAGGCCAGTGCTGCTCCTCAAGCAGTGATTGTTGAATGTTTATTTCAAGGGCAGCCATTAGCTAATTACCTTCAGCAGCTGAAAATTATTCAAATATTAGTGCCAGATTTATTACTAGGCTTGGATATTTCTGCCGCAGGGAAAGTGTTTACTCGTGAGTGGCTTAATTTCCAACTAATTGATGATTTGATGCCAAGCATTGACTCTTTGTATGTTGTTCATGCTATTTATGATCAAGAAGACAATGAAGACAAGCCGGAAGAAGAGCGTGCTCCGACCATGTATTGGTTCCATACTCACGGTTTGGCACGTTGTGGTTTATCGGAAGCAGAAATTATTATACCGCACCCGATTGCTTCTTATTATGGTATTCCCGAACTATTTTGGAGCTTCGTGAATAACAGTATTACTCACGGAAAAATCGTGTTTAATGAACCTATTTTTATTGGTCAAACCCAAGCAGGCTATGAGTATTTAGTTGCAGTACCGTTTGAAGAAGGGCTGTTGCATGTGGGTAAATCAACGCCAATTGATGACTTAAAACCACTTGAAGAGATGAATTTCGAGTTTGGTGATGCGTCATCAGAGCGTTTCATGGGGGATTGGCATGATCGAGACGAATCTCATCAGCACCCATCCGCGATGTTGTTTCGTGTGACACAAGAAAACCCGGTATTAGAAAGTTTCTTTGAAGGCTTTGAAGATCAAAACGCGATGATGTTTATGCGTACCGATGAAGAAACCGCTGATATGTCCCGTAAAGCCAAATTACGTTGGGAATATTTTACCCATATGTTAGATAACTACGGGCCAAAACCAGTCGCTCAGAAGAAAGGCTTTTTTGCCAAATTCCTCGGTAAAAACGAGGAAGCTGAAGACTCGGAATGGCGCTTTTTAGTGAAATGCGGTATTGGTTACCATGATGCAGAAGAAGATTTCGATGGTCATGAACATATGTGGTTTGAACCTGTTTCTTGGAATGGAGACAAGTTTGAAGGGCGTTTAATTAACCATCCTTTTTATGTGAAAAATATGCAAGAAGGGGAAGTTTATCCATTAACGCGCGACGATATTACGGATTGGACAATTTATTTCCAAGACGGCAGTTATACCCCTGATACGATATATAAATTGTTAAGTGGCGCTCAAGTTCACTAACTTGTCATACTCGTCATACTTCAAGCTGCATGGGTGTTGACTGCGCTCGGCCAGCCGAATCACATACTTATGTATGCTCATCGGTCTGTCTTCGTTTGTCGCCTACATGCAACTTGAATTATTTAGAGTATATACGCGTCACGATTCAAACCGCATGGGTGTTGACTGCGCTCAGCCAGCCGAATCACATACTTATGTATGCTCATCGGTCTGTCTTCGTTTGTCGCCTACATGCAACTTGAATTATTTAGAGTATATACGCGTCACGATTCAAACCGCATGGGTGCTGACTGAGGTCCGCCAGCCGAATCACATACTTATTCAAGCTAGAGTACAAAGGTTTATGTTAGACTGGGCGCGCAATGCGCCCAATTTAATGATGAAAGTTTAACGCCATGAATGAATCCGAGCTTTACCAATATGCCTTGTTTATGCTTTCCCGCCGTGATTACGGTAAAGCCGAGCTATTTGCTCGTATGAAACGGCGTATGTATGAAAAAAATGAAGGTATTATTGATGAGCCTTTAATTGAATTGGTGCTTGAAAGACTAAGTGAGCAACATTTTCTTGATGATGACCGTGTCGCGGGGCTATTAATGCAAGGTTATCTGCGCAAGGGATATGGGCCATTGCGGATAAAACAAGAAATGCGGCAGAAAGGTTTCACTGAAACGGTTGTGGAAAAGCATTTTGCTACTCTAGATGTAGATTGGTTTGAAAAGGCCGCATTGGTTCGTAGTAAAAAATTCGGTGATGACCTTCCTCATGATTTCAAGGAAAAAAGCAAACAAATTAGATACTTACAGTATCGTGGCTTTTTTGGCGATATGATTTATGAGTTATTCAATGGTTAGTTTCCATATTATTAATTTATAAAATCACTTACTTTTCAACTGGTTGAAATAAAATCTGAACATAGTTTTTGACGTTGTTTATTTTAGATTAATCAGTGAATTGTGAGTTCGATCTTTCTTTTATCAATTTCATGTTAACGTTAACATATCTTTGATCATATACTGTGTTCATGTTCTGGGCAGCTCACTTCACGATAAATCAAAAAAGAGAAGAAAGCGCTAGCAATGATATTTATTGGTTTAATTCAAATAGGTATTAATATGAAGATGTTACCGTTATCTGCGATTGCAGCGGCTTTTGTCATCCTATTCCCTTTGGTGGGGGATGCTCAAACGGATTTAAGCCGTATTGAGGCAAGGCTGGAGGCGTTAGAGAAAAGAGCTGAGTTGGCAGAACGACGTGCCGAAGCTGCTGAACAGAAAGCAGAAAAGCTCGAACGAGTGATGAATATGCATGAAACTACCAAACAACCCATATCAACCGTTGTTAAGGAGCCTATTTCCAATACAAATGTACCAAGGGAGAGTGAAGAAAAACCAACATCTGGGATCCAATACCACAATGATTACGGTGAACTTAAGCTTTATGGCGATGTTGAGTTCAATATGGATGGGGCGAGTCGTCAGGGACAAATTACATCTGTCAGAACGGCTCTTGGGAAAAACAACCAACCAAATAAGAGTGATAATTGGGATATTAATGGACGAATCTTGATTGGGGTAGATGGTAATCATTTGAAAGATAATGGAAATTATGCAGGGTTTTCTGTGCAGCCGCTTGCGGATATGACAGGAAAAATGAACCTTGATGATGCCGCTTTTTATTTCGGGCAAAAGGATCGCTGGCAAGTAAAGCTCGGCCGTTACGAAGCTTATGACATGTTCCCATTAGGACAAGATACGTTTGTACAGTATTCAGGCAATACGGCGAATGATTTATACAGTGATGGGTTCGGTTATATTTATATGATGAAAGAAGGGCGGGGGCGTTCAGGTGATGGTGGTAGTGTGCAACTTTCCCACTCATTAGATGATTGGTATTTTGAAATTAACGCATTGGTTGAAGATGGTACTGCTTTATTCGATGACTCTAATTACCATGGTTATCAGCTAGATAATAAGAAAAATGTTATTTATTTAAGGCCTGTGGTGGCTTGGCAGCCGAATGATTTTAAAGTGGCTATTGCGATGGAATCCCAAGTTATCAACAATGCCTATGGGGATAACGTTGATGGTCATTGGAAGGATATGTCCAAACGTAATGGATATGGTATGACTTTAGGATGGAATAGCGTAGAAAAAGACTCAGATAATGGCGTGCAGCTAACATTCAGTACTGCATACCTAGATGCAATAGCAGAAACAGATTTATCGTTAGGTGGCTATGCCTTGTGGCGTCGCGCTCAACTAGGTTATATCTATGCGCATAATAATATTAAAGATTTTAATGCAGTAAATATTTCGACAGACCCTAATTCAGTATTGAATAACATCCCAGGTAAATATGATATTCATACTTTGTATGCTTCTTATGAGTTACCTCAAATTTTAGCTATAGATAATTACAAAATTTATCTTGGTGCTTATTATTCTAAAATTAATGCAGATAACCCTAATTTGATTAGTCATCATGATGATGAACGCTATGGTGTTCGTGCTCGCTTCAAATATTTTTTCTAGTCTAAGTTAAGCCGTTCTTCCTATGTGTTGTTAATAAATAGGAAGATCGGCTGCAAAATAACTATCAAAAAGATTTTTTATTTATTTCTCTTGTGTTTTAACGCATTTCTATATTAAAAATCATCTGCTGACATGATCATTGTCAGTGAATTTTGCTTAATGATTAGGCAGAGTAATTTTTTTTATAATTACAAAATAAGACAGGCAGGAGAAATAAATGATTGAGCTCTTAATCGGCGTTATTGTCGCCATTGGAGTTGGGCGTTATATCATAAAAGGGTATTCCGCAACGGGTGTGTTAATGACAGGAGGGATTTTACTTCTAATCATTACCGCTATTATGGGCAAAAGTATTTTACCAGGTTCTGTTCCGACGACGGGGTGGCGTGTAACAGATATTCTGGAATACATAAAATTCCTATTAATGAGCCGAGGTGGCGACCTTGGTATGATGATCATGGTGTTATGTGGGTTTGCATCTTATATGACTCACATTGGGGCGAATGATGTTGTGGTGAAAATCGCCTCTAAGCCATTAAAAATGATCAACTCACCTTATTTGTTGATGGTTGCTGCTTATATTGTGGCATGTTTGATGTCACTGGCGGTATCTTCTGCGACAGGCCTCGGTGTATTACTGATGGCGACATTATTCCCTGTAATGGTGAATGTCGGGATCAGTCGTGGTGCAGCAGCAGCAATCTGTGCATCGCCAGCGGCAATTATTTTAGCGCCGACATCTGGTGATGTTATCTTAGCGGCAAAAGCGGCTGAAATGCCATTAATCGACTTTGCATTTAAAACGACCTTACCGATTTCTATCGCGGCAATTGTGGCAATGTCAATCGCTCACTTCTTTTGGCAGCGTTACCTCGACAGAAAAGAAAATGTCACGACTGAAATGTTAGATGTGAATGAAATTAAAACCCATGCTCCTGCTTTCTACGCTATTTTACCTTTTACGCCAATTATCGGTGTTTTAGTGTTTGATGGTAAATGGGCGCCTGAATTGCATATTGTTACCATTATTGTTGGCTGTATTATTTTGGCTGCAATCATTGAATTCATCCGTAGCTTCAGCGCTAAACATGTCTATAGTGGCTTAGAAGTTTGCTACAAAGGTATGGCAGAAGCATTTGCAACGGTCGTTATGTTATTAGTGGCGGCTGGGGTATTTGCTCAAGGTTTAAGTACCATTGGCTTTATTAAAGGGCTCATTGACCTTGCACAGTCATTCGGTTCTGGTGCAATTGTGATGATGATTGCACTGGTGGTGATTACGATGTTAGCTGCGATGACCACAGGTTCAGGGAATGCACCGTTCTATGCATTTGTTGAACTAATTCCTCATTTAGCAAAACAAATGGGGGTCAATCCTGCTTACTTAGTGATACCAATGCTACAAGCCTCTAACTTAGGGCGGACTTTATCGCCGGTATCAGGGGTTGTCGTGGCCGTATCTGGTATGGCAAAAATCTCTCCGTTCGAAGTCGTGAAAAGAACGTCAATCCCAGTATTAGTTGGATTGGTTGTGGTTGTAATTGCGACAGAAATATTAGTGCCTATATATCTATAACATTTCAGTTTCTCAGGTAAAAAAATGGCTGAGCGAATAACTCAGCCATTCCTCGAATTAAAAATTAAATACTTTATATCTAAAATTTACTCTTTTAATTGATTGCGAAATTATTTTTTTACAGAATAATTACGTGGTATTTGTTCTTTTACGTTATTAACGAGATCTACCCCAAAAAGTTGAAAGAAATAGAGTAATTAAATTAGGTACTGTTGCCCATTTAATGCAAAATCTGCACATCTTATTTTAATAACGTTAATGATGAAGAACACAAGATGAGCACAATTGAAAAAGCAGTAGTTACAGAAGATAAACCTGTCAGTAAGTGGACTTATAAGGATTTCACTTGGGTACTTTCTTTATTTGGTACCGCCGTGGGGGCAGGCGTTTTATTCCTACCAATTAAAGCTGGTGCTGGGGGGTTTTGGCCATTAGTAGTATTAGCAATAATTGCAACGCCAATGATTTGGTTGGCTCATAAAGGGTTAGCTCGCTTTGTCTTATCCTCAAAAAATCCAAATGCCGATATTACCGATACGGTAGAAGAGCATTTTGGTAAAGTAGGCGCAAATATTATTACATTTGCCTATTTCTTTGCTATTTACCCTATCGTATTGATTTACGGTGTCGGTATCACGAATACTGTTGATTCATTCTTAGTAAATCAATTAGGAATAGACCCACTACCACGATGGTTATTGTCTGGAGTATTGATTGCTGCAATGACTGCTGGTGTGGTATTTGGTCGCGACCTTATGTTAAAGCTCACCTCCCTAATGGTTTATCCTTTGGTATTCATTTTGTTAGCTTTATCATTGTATCTAATCCCTGAGTGGAATATGTCCATGCTAGAGGTGGCTCCTGATTGGAGTGCAATGCCTGTGATTGTTTGGATGGCGATCCCACTTATCGTATTCTCATTTAACCATAGCCCAATCATCAGCCAATTTACTAAAGACCAACGTCAGCAGTTTGGTGATAATGCAGTGGTAAAAACGGATATGATTACTGGTGGTGCAGCATTGATGCTGACTGGTTTCGTGATGTTTTTCGTTTTCTCTGTGGTGTTATCACTAAGCCCAGCAGAGCTTGCCGTTGCGAAAGAACAAAATATCAGTGTGTTATCACATATTGCGAATATCAACCCATCGCCAATCCTATCTTATTTAGGGCCTATTGTTGCTTTCGCTGCGATTGTATCAAGTTACTTTGGTCACTTCTTAGGCGCTCACGAAGGTTTGGTTGGGTTAATTAAATCTCGCTCTTCTTTCTCTGTGAAGAAAATTCAAATGGCATCCATGTTATTTATTGTGATAACAACCTGGATTGTGACTATTCGTAACCCAAGTATTTTAGGCATGATTGAAACGATGGGGGCACCAATGATTGCCGCTATTCTATTCATTCTACCTGTTGTTTCGATGAATATTGTTCCTGCAATGAAGAAATTTAGCACTTCAAAATTGGCACAAATCTTTACTTTTATCTGTGGATTAGCGTCTATTACTTCGGTTATTTATGGTGCATTTTTATAGTTATAAATAAAGTGATATAAGAAACAGAGCCATGACCTGTAAAAGTCATGGCTTTTTTTATATCAATACGAACTAGGTTATATGGATAGACATTGATATAACTAATTTTTAAGCTGAGGGGTGTGATAATCACCCTCACCGTATCTATCAATATGAAATAATTTCAAGTGCAAGTAGTTGCTCGGTATCGTGGCTTAGGTAATATCTAAGGTTATCACAGCATTATAATAACGTAATCACTACCTCTGGCTGTAACTATTCCAGTGCGTTGCAACAAGGATAACTAATGAAATTAGAAACATTATCGATTCACGCCGGTTACTCTCCTGACCCTACCACTAAGTCCGTTGCCGTGCCAATCTACCAAACCACCTCTTATGCTTTTGACGATACTCAGCATGGTGCTGACCTCTTTGATTTAAAAGTCGCGGGTAATATTTACACTCGTATCATGAACCCGACTAATGATGTTTTAGAGCAACGAATTGCTGCGCTTGAAGGCGGTGTCGCTGGCTTGGCCGTTGCTTCTGGTATGGCGGCAATTACTTATGCGATTCAAACTATCGCGCAAGCTGGAGACAACATTGTTTCTGTAGCTAAATTATACGGTGGAACCTATAACTTATTTGCCCATGCTCTGCCGCGTTTAGGAATTGAAACACGTTTTGCGGAGCATGACGATCTCGCCGCATTTGATGCGCTTATTGATGATAAGACGCGGGCTATTTTTTGTGAGTCAATTTCAAACCCAGCGGGCTTTATTGTTGATATTGCGGCGCTCGCTGAAGTTGCACACCGCCATGGTATTCCTTTGATTGTCGATAATACGGTGGCGACACCTTATTTATGCCGTCCATTTGAACATGGGGCAGATATCGTCGTTCATTCATTGACAAAATATATTGGTGGTCACGGTACATCACTTGGCGGAATGGTTATTGATTCAGGTAAGTTTCCATGGACAAAATACCCGAATCGCTTTTCGTTATTGATAGAGCCGGATGTGGCATACCATGGTGTCAGTTATACCGAACATTTTGGTGCAGCGGCCTTTATTGCTCGTTGCCGTGTTGCGCCATTGCGCGGAACGGGGGCTGCATTATCACCGTTTAACGCATTCTTGATTTTACAAGGTTTAGAAACCCTCGCGCTAAGAATGGATAGACATACCGAAAATGCGCTAAAAGTTGGGAACTACCTGGAAAATCATCCACAAGTAGAGTGGGTGAAATATGCAGGGCTACCGAGTAACCCTGAACATGGCTTAGCGCAAAAGTATATGAACGGCAAGCCAGCAAGTATTATGTCGTTTGGTATTAAAGGTGGCCAAGAAGCAGGGGCACGCTTTATTGATGCCTTGAAACTGATTGTGCGGTTGGTAAATATTGGTGATGCTAAATCACTAGCCTGCCACCCTGCATCAACGACACATCGTCAACTTAATGATGCAGAGTTAGCGCAGGCAGGAGTTTCTCGGGATATGATCCGCTTATCAATTGGCATAGAACATATTGATGATATTTTAGCAGACCTTGAACAGGCGTTAGCTGCTGCCAAATAGTTTTACTTTGTATGAATAACAACCGGTTATGGTGAATACCCTGACCGGTTTTTGTTTATAAACTGCCGTACACTTTTTTGTATTAATGACTAATATTAAGAACGAATTAAATTTTCACCTTATTTTTAAATACTGAACTATTCTTTAAACACTCAGTCTTATTATTTGATTCTTATCTATTTTTGTATATGAATTGTAGTATTCATTTATTGATTGTTTATATACAGCGACCTTTCTACCAACTAACGTTTGATTTGTTTAAATGGGGTTTAATTGGCATAACGATAATAGCTAAATAAAAGAGCGTGTTTGCTCAAACGAAATAAATAAAATGATTAAATATCAATAAAAAGAATGGTTGAGATGAGATGATTATGGCAAACAATAGAATTGCCTACCTTAAATGGTGCCTGTTATTTGGTTTTGTCCTAGTGACCTATTTTTTACCCTTAAATGGTAGGTTACTGTGGCAACCGGATGAACTGCGGTATGCAGAAATTAGTCGGGAATTGATTATAAGTTATAACTGGAGTGTTCCTGAACTTTTAGATATTCGTTATTTTGAGAAACCTATTTTTGGTTATTGGGTAGGGGCTGTTTTCCAAATGTTATTTGGTGAAAATAACATTTCTGTTCGTCTTGGTGTGGTATTTAGTACATTAGCTAGTGGGCTATTTGTTTATCTTAGCGCTAAAATGGCTTGGAAAAACTCACGTCTCGCTTTCAACGCGGTGTTTATTTATCTTTCAATGTTGATGGTCTTTACCATCGGTACCTACAATATTCTTGACCCGATTGTGACAGCATTTATCACTATGGTGATTTTCTTTTTCCAATGGGGTTTAACGACAAAATACTTCTCTCATAAATTACTCGCTTTTATGATGATGGGAGTAGCCTGTGGGTTAGGGGTATTAACAAAAGGTTTTCTCGTTTTAGTGCTGCCAGTACTTGTTTGCTCTGTTGCCGCTATTTACTTTAAGCAATTCAAAGAAGTATTTGTTTTCTCGTTTGTTTCGCTGTTCACTGCTTTTGTCGTGTGCTTACCTTGGGCCTTTGTTATTGCCAGCCGTGAGCCTGATTTCTGGAACTATTTCTTCTGGGTTGAGCATATTCAACGTTTTATGGCGAATAACGCGCAAAACAAATCCCCATTTTGGTTTTATATCCCTATCTTGCTCGCTGCGGTATTACCTTGGCTAGGGTACCTTTTTGGTGCGCTACGACACGCATGGCAGCAAAAAGGGTTACATATTTATTTTCTATTATGGTTTATCGTGCCATTTGTTTTTTTCAGTATTACTAAAGGAAAATTACTGACCTATATTTTGCCTTGTATTGCACCGATCGCGGTTCTTATGGCAGCCTACATTGAAAAAATACTGACTGAGAAAAACACACTCACTATTCGTTTGAATGCATTGATTAACACACTGATAGGTGGCGTTATTGCTGGTGGAATTATTGCTTCTGCTTATTACCCTAAACTGAATGTATATCAGGCCGATGAAAGTGGAAAGCTATGGTTAGCCGCTGGCGCATTTATTTTTTGGTTATTGGTTGCGTTGCTTTCTTTCAAACAACGGTTTTGGTATTTAGCCGCAGTGTGTACGGTGGCAATTAGCTTAACGGTAGGGCATGTGATCCCATCTCGTATTGCCAGTAATAATACACCACAAGAGGTGATTGCGAAGTATCATCACCAGTTAGCTGATAAATCTGTATTGTTAACCAATAATGTCGGGCTAGGCACCACATTGGCTTGGGTACTTAAACGCAGTGATATTACGATGCTTCACCAAACTGGGGAATTAGGCTACGGGCTAAAATACCCAGATGCCGCTAATCGGTTTTATAGCTTAAAGCAGTTACCTGATTTATTAAAAAATTATCATTATAAAGATGTGGCGGTGGTCGTAGAAAGTTCTCAGCGTGAATTGTTGGACGCATTACCCGGCAACCCAATTATTATTCGGGAAGGTAATCTTGTTTTAGCTTTTTATGAAGGCCAATAGAGACAGTACGTTGGGATGTTATTTGATAATCGCCGCCATACCATTTAGGTTTGGCGGCTATTTACATTAGCGTGTAGGCTTATTTAAAGTGCTCGAGTTTGACGCTGAATGAGATTTTTCCAGACCTGCGGGGAGACCATGATAAATTAATAGCATGGCCATGCTATTACTCATTGCATTCACTTCCACTTCGTTGACTGTACGGCTGTTACGTTGATGACGGCTAGTTAACGTATTTCTCATTGGGACGTCTCCTCAGTTTCTTTGATTAGGCGATTCGCTTCGGCAAGCTCATAGCGCCTTGGTGTTAGTGCGGTTGCACTGTGATTACGGGCTAGCAAGGTATAAATGGTTGGTAAAACAAACAGGGTAAATAATGTGCCAACTAACATACCAGTGACTATCACTAAGCCTAAGCCAAAGCGGCTATTTGCTCCTGCTCCAGTGGCGAATAGCAGAGGAACTAAGCCAATCACCATTGCTGCGGTTGTCATTAGTATTGGGCGTAAACGAATTTGTGCTGCTTTGAGAATGGCATGTCGTCTATCTAACCCTTCATTGGCTTGTAATTCATTGGCAAACTCAACCATCAATATTCCGTGTTTACTGATTAAGCCAATCAATGTGACTAAGCCGATTTGGGTGTAAATATTTAATGTTGCATAACCAAGTGCCAATGGAATTAACGCACCACAAATTGAAAGTGGAACAGTAATCAAGATAATCAATGGGTCGACTAAACTTTCATATTGTGCCGCTAAGACTAAGTAAATAATGATGAGCGCCGCCATAAAGGCAAAGGCGAGGGTGTTTCCTTCTTGTTTATATTGGCGCGAATCGGATTGCCAGTCATGGCTAAAACCTGCTGGTAGCTCATTGGCAATATTATCTAAATAAGCAACAGCTTGGCCTAATGTGACACCAGGAGCAGGTATTGCTTGGAAAATTGCCGCATTTTGCTGATTAAATTGCGTGAGTTTATTCGGTTCAACTTGGGTATTGATATCAACCACCGTTGACAGTGGGATCATAGTTCCCGCTTCCGATTTCACATAATGGCGTGAAAGGGCTTCCGGTGTTAAGCGTTGGCTACGAATACTTTGAGGGATCACATCATAAGAACGGCCATCCATCCCAAAGCGGTTAATATAGTTTTCCCCCACTAATAAGGTCAGTGATTCCCCGATATCTTGCATACGAATGCCTAAGCTATTCGCTTTTGAACGGTTAATACGGACTTCTACCACTGGGTTGTTGTAGTCGAGGTCACTATCTACCACCATAAACAGACCGCTTTCACGTGCTTGTTGCTTGATCTCTTCCATGGTTTTATAGAGTACCGAATAATCTTGCGGACTTCTGAGAACCATTTGGATTGGCAAGCCACCCGTTGAACCTGGCAAGGCGGGTAACTGGAAAACGAAAATACTGTTCCCTTCGACATCACCGACGCGCCCTTGTAAGTCACCTTGGATCTCAGATGCGGCGCGGTCACGCTGCTCCCATGATGTCAAGTTAGTTCCCCCAAAGCTGGCGGAGGGGCCATCGGTTCCGTTAATAATCCAAGTACTTTCTGTTTCTGTCAACTCCATGAAAACATCATGTAATTTACGCGAAAAACGTTCTACATACTCGAGGTTAGCGTGTTGCGGAGATTTGATCGCCGTTAATACACTAGACTGGTCTTCCACAGGGGCTAATTCACGAGGAGCTGATTGATAAAGCAGTGGTAAGCTAATGAATACACCAACGGCAATAACACCTGTTAACCAACGGTTTTTCAAAGAGAAATTCAATACAATGGTATAGTAATGGGCTAAGGTAGAAAAGAAGGTTTCTGCCATACGTGCCATACGCCCTTCATTCTGTTTTGAGTTCAACATAAACGAGCTCATTACAGGGGAAAGGGTTAATGCCACAATACCCGAAACAATCACCGCCCCGGCCAACGTGAGTGCGAATTCTTTAAACAAAGCTCCCGTTAAACCTGACATCAGCCCTATTGGAGCATATACCGCTGCCAAGGTGATCGTCATCGCGATAACTGGGCCTGCCACTTCACGAGCACCAATTAAAGCCGCTAAAACTGGTGATTTCCCTTCTTCAATATGGCGATGGACGTTTTCGACCACAACGATAGCATCATCGACGACGAGACCAATTGCTAATACCATGGCCAGTAGCGTCAGTAAGTTAATACTAAACCCAAATGCCATCATGAGTGCGGCTGCACCTAACATAGATAGCGGAATAGCTAAAATTGGGATGATTACGCTGCGAATTGACCCTAAACACAGGTAAATAACCGCAATAACAATCAGTAGCGCTTCAACTAATGTACTAATCACTTGGTCAATAGACGCTTTAATAAAGCGCGAAGTTTCAAATGCCATTTCCACCTTAACACCGGGTGGTAAGGTTTTGGTGATGTCAGGCATTAATTGATTCATGCCGTCAACGATTACCAAAGGGTTACCCGTTGGTGTGGCAAATAAACCAAGGTAAATAGCAGGCTCACCATTCATTAAACCACTGGTTTCTGTGGAAGCGGCTCCTAATTCAATGGTTCCCACATCTTTTAACCGTACTAATCCATTGCCGTCGTTGCGGATCACTAGATCACGAAACTCATCGACATTAGTGAGGTCGGTATTAACATAGACATTAGAAATCACGAACTCGCCTTTGACTTTACCGGGTGCCGCTTGGTAGTTGTTTTGGCGAACTGCTTGTGCAACATCCGCAGCGGTTAGCCCTCGGCCAGCTAATTTATCGGCATCCAGCCATAAACGCATTGCTAATTGTTGGCCTCCAAAGACTTGAACTTTAGCAACACCATCAATTGAGGAATACATTGGCTCAATGACGCGAGAAATATAGTCTGTCAGGGCTGGAATGGATAAATTGGTGCTGGAAAAACCGATATAAGCAACCGCAGTGGATTCCCCAGAAGAAAGTTCAATCACAGGGTCATAAGCTTCTTTCGGTAATTTATAACGAACTTGGTTCACCTTCGCCATTACTTGTGCAAGGGCTTGAGTGGAGTCTCGGTTAAGTTCCATTCGTACGGTGACAAGGCTACTTCCTTGCACAGAAGAAGAAGACAGATAATCGACGCCTTCCACTGAGGAAACCGCTTGTGCGATGGGTTGTGTCACAAACCCTTGCATCAATTTAGCTGATGCGCCAGGGTATTGCGTAGTAATGGTGATCGTCGAGCTTTCAAGTTGTGGATATTGGCGAATAGGCAGTTTACTCAGCGCAAATAAACCAATTAATACAATCAGCGCACTGACCACGAGAGCCAGAACAGGTCGGCGAACAAAAATATCAGTAAATTTCATTACGCCTTCCTTATGAACCTTGAGCCGTATTAGTGACAGGTTCAGACAATGTATCTTGGGCAACAGGGGTGACAGCAGAGCCGTCGTTTAAGCGTAATTGCCCAGAAGTGACGACTTTATCGTTAGCACTTAAGCCGTGTTCTATTTCAATTTTGCCATCCCAACGTTGCCCCGTTTTTACGGACACCCGCTTGACGGTCATCGCATCCCCTTCACCTTGCGTAATAAATACGGTATCGCCATAGGCGGTATACGTAACAGCGGTTTCTGGGATTGTAATGACTTCATTACTGGCTTGGCGTACCACATTCACATTGGCGTACATCCCAGCTTTTAATGTGCCATCGCTATTTTCTAATGTGGCTTGCAGGGCGATAGTACGTGATTTACCAATGAGTGGGTCAATGGCCGTAATACGGGCTGGAAAAGTTTTATTGGGATAAGCATCAACTGTAATATCAACAATTTGGCCTTGATGCAGTTCCGGTGAGGCCTGTTCATCTAAGGAAAAGTTGAGCTTTAAGGTTTTGGTATCCACCAGGCTGGCAATGGCTTCCCCTGGGTTTAAATACTGTCCTTCATGGACTTGGCGAATACCTATCGTACCGTCGAATGGCGCTCGGATTGTCTTTTGCGCAATCAATGCTTGGGTTTGGCGGATCAGGCCATGGGCAATATCACGTTCAGCACGTGTACTGTCCACTTGAGCCTCTGCCACTAAATGTTGCGCAGATAATGAACGTGTTCTTTCATATAAGCGAGCCGCATTGCGCAACTGTGCTTGGTAACGTGATAAATCAGCTTGTTCAACGGCATCATTGAGTTGTACTAATAATTGGCCTTTTTTGACTTGCTGGCCAGATTCAAATGCAATTTTTGTTATACGGCCATTGGTTTCTGCCGCGACTAAGACTTGGCTGCCAGCTTCTAACTCACCTACACCGTAAAAAGTACGAGGCGCGGTATCTAAGCTAACAGGTGCCAATGCCACTTTCACGGGTGGATATTGGTATGCTGCTTGTTCGTCTTCTTCATTTTGCGCATAGGTCGAATAAATCGCGCTACCCGCCCCAACAGCGATCAAAACGGAACAAAGTGTCATTATTGTTTTTTTATTCATTAAATTTTCCTTCTATTTCTGCGTCTTTAACGCGAAATAAAGACCTCGAAAATGCCCTGCAATGGCGATAGCGATTAAGCCCCCAATAACAGCGATATGTTCAATTGCCCAAAACATGGCGATTTGAGCTTGTTCTCCCGTGTAGCTCCAAAAGGTGTGGACAACCACAATAGTGAGGAACAAAAACACGGCTAACGCGCCAGTTCCAAGCCATAAAAGACGGTTAAATAGCACAAGAACAGAGCCAATTAACATGACAGCAGCAGAAGCAATATTGAAAAACCAATCTGGGTGAAGACCTGCGGCACGCATTTCAGCCAGACTATTTTCATAATCAAAAACTTTGGCTAAACCAGATGAAATAAATAAAACCAAGACTAGTAAGCGAGCAATAACCCATAAGCTATTGCTTTCTAACATTTTGGTAATCACCGATGGCATAAACCTATCCCCTTTTAAAAAATAACCTCAATTGACAAACTAGCAGGGTGGCACTATAAAACCTTAAGTTAAGTTGAGGTCAAGCAAAGGTGAGCTAAAATGGCGGACAAAGACACAAAAACGATAAAACCTCAGAAGAACGAGGGGAAAAAAATTGATTTTACTCGGGCATTAACGGTGGGCGAAGTGGCAAAACGCTCGGGAGTGCCTGTTTCTACAGTCCATTTTTATGAATCAAAGGGGCTAATTCAAAGTACACGAACTCAAGGGAATCAGCGACGATTTCACTCTGTTGTACTTCGTTACATCGCCATTATTAAGGTTGCACAAAGTACGGGGATCCCACTACATGAAATTCAAGAGGCATTGGGGCGTTTTCCTGCAAATAGCGCGCTAACTTCGGAGCAATGGAAGGAGATGTCGACGCAATGGCGTAAATCTTTAGATAAGCGTATTCGGCAACTGACACGTTTACGTAATGAGTTGGATAACTGTATTGGTTGCGGTTGCTTATCACTCAGTGACTGTCCGCTGCGCAATCCTGATGATGTACTTGGTAGGAAAGGCCCTGGTGCCCGTATTTTAGAACGTCCATAAGTTATTTTATTAATTTCTGCGATTAATCATACTTTTCATTATTTGGATAGCCACTGCTGAAAGTGGCTATTTAACGATTTATATCATCACCTTACTATTTAAATTACCGCACATAATGGATATTTCTTGCGCCCATCGGCTACCCCTTTCCAGCATATTTGCGTAACTATTCGTTATGTTAATTTTTTGTGAACTCATTGTAACTAAATGAGAGAAAAAGAGGGTGACAAAGATGAAAGGCTTGAATAATAAGATTGCCATTGTGACTGGGGGAGCGACCAAAATTGGTGCAACCGTTGCGAAGGTATTAAGTGATTACGGCGTTAAAGTCACGATTTTTGACATTGATACCTTGAATGGTGAAAAGGTAGCTCAAAGTGAGCCCAATATTGATTTTCTTCCTGTCGATATCACTGACGACCAACAACTTAAACAAGGCATTGACCGTGTTGCGCAAAAATATGGGCAACTCGATTTTTTAGTTAATCTGGCTGCCACTTATCTTGATGAAGGCCAGTTATCTACAAGGCAGGATTGGCTCACTGCGTTGAATATTAATGTGGTGAGTGCAGTGATGGCTGCGCAGCTTGCAAAAGTACATTTCGCAAAATCGGGTAAAGGTGCCATCGTCAATTTTACCAGTATTTCTTCTTCTGTCGCCCAAACGGGTCGTTGGCTCTACCCTGCATCTAAAGCCACCATGTTAGAGGTAACTCGCAGCCAAGCAATGGATTATGCGGCTGAAGGAATTCGTGTAAATTCCGTTTCCCCTGGGTGGACTTGGTCCCGAGTTATGGATGAAATCACAGGGGGAGACCGTCAAAAAACAGACCGTGTTGCTGCTGATTACCACTTATTAAAACGCGTTGGTGACCCAGAAGAAGTCGCTCAAGTTGTCGCGTTCCTACTTTCTGATTTGGCCAGCTTTGTTACAGGTGCGGATTACGCTGTCGATGGCGGTTACTCCGCTATGGGGCCTGAACAGGCTAAACCGGCAATTCCCCGTCTTGCTGAATAAGACACCATTTTAACTATTTTGTAGAGGAAAATACTATGCGCCGTATTGCTATCGTCGGTGGTGGTCAAGCGGGTATGCCATTAGCTTTGGGTCTACTCAATAAAGGTTATGAAGTCACTGTTGCAACAAACCGCACTCCAGATGACGTTAAAAATGGCCGAGTGATGTCGAGCCAGTGCATGTTCGATATTTCACTGCAATTTGAACGCGATTTAGGTATTAATTTTTGGGAAGAACAGTGTCCGCCGGTTGAAGGAATTGGTTTTACGGTTCCTCATCCCGAAAAAGCGGGGGAAAAAGTCATTTCTTGGCGTTCACGTCTCGATAATTATGCCCAAGCTGTCGACCAACGTATCAAAATGCCTTACTGGATGGAGTTATTTGCAGCGCGTGGCGGTAATTTACGCATTGAAGATGTTGGTATTGCAGAACTGGAACGCTTAGCGCAAACACACGATTTAGTCGTATTAGCGGGTGGAAAAGGGGAAATTGTTAAACTGCTTGAGCGCGATGCCTCCCGCTCACCTTATGACAAACCACAACGGGCCTTGGCACTGACTTATGTGCATGGCATGTTACCAACGCCAGAGTATTCACAAGTTTCTTTCAACTTAATACCCGGTGTTGGTGAGTATTTTGTGTTCCCATCACTGACGAATAGTGGTGATTGCCACATTATGGTGTTTGAAGGGATCCCCGGTGGGCCTATGGATCAGTGGAATGAAGCTCGTACTCCACAGGAACACTTGGCATACAGTAAAAAAATACTCAATACCTATTTACCTTGGGAAGCAGAACGTTGTCATAATGTTGAGTTAACTGATGATAATGGCATCTTAGCCGGAAGATTTGCACCAACAGTGAGAAAACCGGTGTTAACTTTACCATCAGGTAACATTGTGTTTGGTTTAGGAGATGCGTTAGTCACCAATGACCCACTAACGGGTCAAGGTTCGAATAACGCTACCAAGGCTTGTAAAGTCTATTATGACGCTATTTTAGCCCATGGTGACAAACCTTACACTGCAAAGTGGATGAATGACACATTTGAGCAGTTCTGGAAGTATGGTCGTCATGTTGTGGAATGGACCAATTCCTTACTCGCCCCACCTGAGCCGCATATTTTACACCTATTGGGTGCAGCCCAGCAGCTGCCATCCCTCGCACATACCATCGCGAATGCCTTTAATTACCCGCCCGTATTATTCCCTTGGTGGAAAGATGAGGCTGCTTGTGAGGCGTATATTCAATCGCAAATGATGGAAGAAGCTCGAGCTTAATGGGAGATATCAGTATGTCTATGATTGCAGAGGATACACTCATGTGTGATAGGGAATGGGGCGATACCGAATTTGAATCAAAGATATTGCGTAATCTGTTGGGATGTTACCCAACAGGCGTGGCGATTGTTACCACCCGAACTGCAGATGGCCGTGATGTTGGGTTAACTATCAACTCATTTGCGTCGTTATCACTTGACCCACCATTAGTGCTATGGAGCTTAGTGAATCATTCACCAAACCTAGCGGTATTTCGTGATTGTACTCATTTTACTATCAATATATTAGGCCACGGACACCAAGAACTAGCGATGCGTTTTGCGAACCCACGTATCGAAAATAAATTTGCAGATGTGGCTACCCACCTAACACCAGAAGGCGTTCCTGCATTGCATGGTGCTATTGCCACATTGGTGTGCGAAAACCATAAGCAAGACACGATTGGCGACCACTTATTAATGGTGGGGCATGTTCGCCGTATCGGTAGTGAAGCGGGTAAACCGTTAGTGTTCCATGGCGGTAGCTTTACTGCCCTACATGAAGCGCCTTGAGCGCAGGAGAGACTATGAACCAGCAAACATTAATGGCATTTGCAGCACAGTTGCAGCAAGGAAATATTCAAGTTATTGATCTGACACAAATCTTGTCACCATCATTTCCTGCGCTGCAATTGCCAGAACAATTTGGGCAAGTATGGTCATTTAGCATGGAACAAATTTCTCGCTACGACGATAACGGCCCTGCATGGTATTGGAATAATTTTAGTTGCGGAGAACATACCGGCACGCATTTTGATGCACCAATTCACTGGATCAGTGGCAAAGACCAAATCAATAACACCGTTGATACTATTCCAGTGGAAAACTTTGTAGCGCCAGCCGTTGTGGTAGATGCCAGTGCGGAAGTGGCTCAAAACCCTGATTGGGTGTTAACTGTAGAGTTTTTGCAAAAATGGGAAGAAAAGCACGGCACAATTCCTAAAGCAGCTTGGGTACTTTTCAGAACGGATTGGTCGAAAAAGGCGAATGACCCGGTTGCCTATGTAAGTATGCGTGAAGATGGTGCACACACGCCCGGACCATCGCAAGAAGCGGTGGAATGGCTTATTCATCAGCGTGATGTCAAAGGGTTTGGCGTTGAAACCATCAATACGGATGCAGGGCAATCATACAGTTGGCCAGTACCTTACCCTTGCCATACTTTAATGCATGGTCACAATAAATATGGCCTGCAATGTTTAACGAACCTCGACAAACTGCCTGCGACAGGTGTCGTGATTGTTGCTGCGCCACTTAAAATTGAAGGTGGTTCTGGCAGCCCATTACGTGTACTCGCACTTGTGGGGTGAGGTATGACAGCAAGCTCAACTCCTCAAGTGATAGTCGTGGGCAGTGGAATGAATTCCTTGATGTGTGCAGCCTTGTTGGCAGTACGTGGAAAATCAGTCCTCGTTCTTGAGCGAAATGACCGCTTAGGGGGCTGTATCCGCACTGAGAATTTGTTTGAGGGCTATACCCATGATTTACTTTCTTGCTGGTACTCCTTATTTGTTGGTAGCCCTGGGTACCAAGAGCTCGAACCCTATTTAAAGCAGTATGGATTAGAATTTGCTCAATGTGATTATTCAACGGGGTTAGTGCAACCGGATGGTCAATCGATTGCGTTAAAACGGGATATTTCTGAAGCGGCTAAGCAACTCGACCAGTTGGCTCCGGGGGATGGCCTTGCATTTCGTAAGATGGCGGAACAGCTATTTACGCAAGATGCAGCGCTTACATTTGGCCTATTAGGGCAAAACCCATATAGCGCCAATATGCTGAAATTATTATTTTCAGAATGGCGAAAACGTGGAGTCGATGGCTTGCTTGATTTTGCAAAAGCAGGAATAGAAAGCTTTCGCCGTTGGTCAGAACGTGAATTACAGCACGACTTTAGCCGAGCTTTGATGGCGCCATGGGTATTACATACCGGACTTGGGCCGGATGAAGCCAGTTCTGCATTAATTGGGAAATTAACCTTTGCGGCGGTGGTGGCTGGCGGTATGCCAGTGGTGAAAGGCGGCAGTGCTCGTATCGTGGAGGCTTTTGCGAAGGTTATTGAAGCGCATGGTGGCCAGCTAAAAACGGGTATGAATGTTGAAAAAATCATCACTACAGGTGAGGGGAGAAACCAACGAGCAACAGGAGTGATGGCGAATGGGCAAATCATTGCTGCGTCTGAAAGCGTAGTTTGTAACGTTACCCCAACGCAGCTGTATGGGTCATTACTCGAAAATATTTCACTGCAAGTGAGGGAAAAAGCGAGAGGTTACCGTTATGGGCGTGCGGGTATGCAAATTCATTTTGCTTTAAGCGCCCCTCCCCCTTGGTGTAATCCTGAACTGTTAAATGTACCACTGGTTCATTTCACTGAAAGCATGGAGCAAGTGTGTTTATCGGTGACACAGGCAAATAATGGTTATTTACCAGATAAACCGACATTTGGTATTGGCCAACCTACCGCGCTCGATCCCAGTCGAGCCCCAGAAGGAGGGTGGATCTTATGGATCCAAATGCAAGAGTTGCCTCGAGTGTTAAAGGGGGATTCTGCTGGTGAAATTTCAGTACCGGATGACGGGGGTTGGGATGAGCAAGTGCGAGAGGCTGTTGCAGATCGAATTCAACAGCGTTTAGAGCTGGTAATGCCAGGCTTTTCTAATTTGATAGTGGGACGCAAGGCAATTTCTCCCGCCGACCTAGAAAATTATAATTGTAACCTTGTTGGTGGTGACCCTTATTCAGGAACTTGTTCACCTGATCAGTTCTTCTGGTTGCGGCCTTTTGCTGCGACTGGCCAGACGAAAACGCATCAAACCGCAGTCAAAAACCTTTTTCATATTGGCGCCTCAACCCACCCCGGTCCGGGTTTAGGTGGTGGTTCAGGTTACCTTGTTGCACAAAAATTAGCAGTCAAACGCAGGACATAATAAATCAGCAAAGGATTTGTGACTTAACAGGTAAAGCACACACAGTAAGCAACCCACTATGGCAGGAAACATGATGAAAAAAACAACAATCGGTAAGCTTGTAGCAGGTTCGTGTCTCAGCATATTTTCGTTTGGTGCGATTGCCACCGAAGGTGGCGGTTTAGGGGTATACCCCGATGGGCTAGAAAACTTTATGTCAGGTGCATTGCCACCACAAGGGGTACATGTACTGGTGTATGGTGGAAATGCGCATTATGACAGTATTCGCGATAACAAAGGCGATAAGATCCCTGTTCCGGGGTTTAGCGTCAATGTGAATGTACTCGCTCCTCGACTTATTTGGGTAACTGACCAAAAAGTCTTTGGTGGTGATCTGGCTTTTCATACAATTGTGCCATTATTGGATGTGACTGCAAAAGCGGCGGGGCAAAAAGATACCAGCCGCGGCCTCGGTGATATTACATTTGGCCCCGCATTAGGGTTTCATCCATCAGCCGATTTGCATTATGTGGTTGGGCTAGATGCGTATGCTCCAACAGGTAAATACAGCAAAACAGACCCATCAAGTTTAGGTAAGAATTATTGGGCGCTGCAACCAGTTTGGGCAATCAGTTATATTCCACCTGTTGGTGTAAATGCGGATTTGAAGATGATGTATGACTTTAACTTCCGCAATAACGATACGAAAACACGTTCAGGGCAAGCATTTCACGCTGATTATGCACTAGGTTGGGGGTTCGGCAATGGTTGGGTGGCAGGTATTGGGGGCTATGCATTTTGGCAAACGACAGATGATAGCGGACCAAATTCAGCTCAAGGAAAAGCTCGAGCCTATTCTATTGGGCCTTCAATTCGCTATGCTAACCCGCAAGGGTGGCTATTTACTGCTAAATGGGAAAAGGATTTTGAAGTTAGAAACCGTCCAGAAGGTTCCCAAATTTATTTGAAGGCATCGATACCTTTTTAAACACGTTTGTATATCAAAACCCCATATTGGCATTACATAACAATATGGGGGGTATTTCTAAGAAAGTGATGATTGGGAATTTAGGCTTTTTTCATACTCTGACTTGGAGTTTCACCATAGCGTTGTTTGTAATCTGCACTAAAGCGACCCATATGGGCAAATCCCCAACGTAAAGCTACCCCAGTGACGCTAGTTGCTTCCCCTGAAAGGAGCTCTGCTCGAACACGTTCCATCCGTAAATCACGTAGATACTGCATTGGGCTGATATCTAAGAACTCTTTAAAACCAGCATATAAACTGCGTAAGCTGACGCCTGCAATATGAGCTAGCTGCTCAACAGTGATAGCTTCATGGGCGTGTGCTTCTAAATATTCTTGCACTCTGCGTACGTGACGAGGACGAATTGTTGACCTTCGCATGCCTGAGTCTTCGATATAATTATGGCCTTGGGTAGAAAGTAAAGTGACAGAAACCAATTGTTCAACTTGAGTCGTGATCAATTTATGTTGTAAGAGATCGGGCGCGCGAGTTGCGCATTCAATCAGGTAATTCATTAAAGTGCGCCATGCAATGCAAGATTGCCAAGCAAAACCCAACTCAAAAACTAACGGTTTATCTAAAGTATGCCCTAGTTGGCCTACTAAGGATCTTTCGAGTAAAGAACGGGAAATACGTAACATAAATTGATCGTTATCGCTATTCCAACGCATTATTGTTGATTCTTCAGGGCTAAGAAGTGAGGCCATCTGAGGAGTTGATTCAATACATTTTCCACCACTTTCGATGACTGCTGTACCTGATAGAGGCATTTGAACCAAAAAAAAGTCCTGTAGTTGCCCTGGAATAATGGAGACATCGGCACCATAGCGTAAGCGGCTTAGAGAAATATCCCCCATAGGAATATAGTGCATACGAGCATCAAGGCGTTGATGTGGATTAAGTAAGTTAAATTGATGTGGCTTCATGACTCGACCAACCATCGATTTAATCTCTTCAGGGTCAGCTGAGGTAAATAATAAACGCTCTGAAGAACAGAGCTGATTTTCAATCTGAGATGCAGATGAATGGGACCACGAGTTGCTCAACATCGGAGGTTCCTCCAAAATGATTTGCCAGCCCTGCTTTATAGAATAACCAAAATAGGGCCCGACTAATATTGCTTGTTATGTGTTTTTCTCAGTAAATTCAATTTATTATAATATTTTGCAATGACTTATTATATTAGGGAGGAATGCTTTCCATTTAAGTCAAATGAAGCCTTCCTTTTTGTTAACATTTCATTGACTATTTTTTAACTAGTCATGAGTTGAACATAACATAAACAAATTTTCTTACCTAGATAAAAACATGCAGAAACTATCCTAAAACTGCAAAAAAATAGAAACTATGCGGTTGTTGTGATAGCGATAACAATATAAAAAATAAAGTTATTTTTATTTCAATAACAGTAAAATATATATGATTTTTCATATTAAATTTTATGTTTACCTATCTTTTTCTTATTTAATTAATGCAATGCTCTAATTAATTATTTTATGGCGATGTTTTTTTCTGATTTGTTTGCTTTTGTGAGGCCTATTTTCTATTTAAACATGCTATTCAGTATTTTTTATTTATTTTATTGATCTTTTTTTTCTACGCTATTTGGCGGAAAAACTAATTTTCTAGTTGTTTTAACTCACTATTTGTCCCTTATCTGCAAGCCTTATCCACTCTCTGCATAAATCTAATTTACATGATTAATCATGGATTGACCTGTTATTAACAAAAGATATACAAATAATAAACACAAAAAAGATAAAAACGTTCTGATGTTGATTGGTGAGGTTAAAATGGCTGAGCGATCGTTTGTACAAGAAGTTCAAAAATTACGGCAAGGGCAAGGTGAAACCTTCAGTGGTGAAGGGATCCTTGCTGTTACAAAAGCGCTATTAGAGTCGGGTGTATCTTATGTTGCGGGATATCAAGGTGCTCCTATCTCCCATTTGATGGATGTCCTTGCTGACGCACAAGATATTTTATCTGAATATGGTATTCGCTTTGAAAATAGCGCAAGTGAAGCAACTGCAGCGGCAACCTTAGCAGCCTCAGTTAATTATCCACTACGTGGAGCTGTGACTTTTAAAGCAACAGTGGGGACGAATGTCGCATCTGATGCCTTAGCTAACTTAGCTTCGGGTGGTGTGTTAGGTGGTGCTTTAATTATTGTTGGTGAAGACTATGGTGAGGGCTCTTCTATTATGCAAGAGCGTAGCCATGCTTTTGCGATGAAATCGCAGATGTGGTTGCTTGACCCTCGGCCCAATTTACCGTCTATCGTTCAAGCCGTGAAAGATGGTTTTGAGCTCTCTGAAGCCAGTAATACACCCGTTATGTTACAAATGCGTATTCGTTCTTGTCACGTTCACGGGCAATTTGTTTGCGCAGATAATCAGCGCCCTAAATTTACCGTCAAAGATGCGCTTGAGAACCCAACTCGAGACGTCAGTCGCATAGTATTACCCCCTGCTAGTTTCTTACATGAAAAAGAAAAAATAGAAGCTCGCTGGCCCGCTGCAATTAAATTTATTCAACAACATGAGTTAAATGAATTTTTTTCAGAAGACTCGGATGATGTTGGAATTGCGCTACAAGGCGGTTGTTACAACACGTTGATCCGCGCATTAAATCAGCTAGGGCTAGCGGATGTTTTTGGTAATAGCCAAATTCCTTTATATGTGATGAATGTGGCTTATCCATTGATTGACGATGAATTTGAACGCTTTTGTCGTCATAAAAAAGCCATTCTAGTTTTGGAAGAAGGCCAGCCAAATTTTGTTGAGCAAAATGTGGCGAATATTTTGCGTCAACGCAAGATTGATATTGCCCTGCATGGTAAGGATATGCTGCCAATGGCGGGGGAATATAATACTGCAACAGTGCTTGCGGGTTTACGTTCGTTTTTTGAATGCTATGGAAAGATAGCTCCACAAGTCAAAGCGGCTGCAAAACAGATTCGTATTCCAACGATTAATATTGCCACTCAAAAATCTGAAGAATCTTTACCTGAATACGTGAATGCAGCAGAGCCAACATTAGATGAATCTGTCCATGCGCGCCCACCAGGGTTTTGCACAGGTTGCCCCGAAAGGCCTATTTTTACTGCGATGAAGTTGGTGGAGCGTGAATTAGGCGAACATCATGTAAGTGCGGATATCGGCTGTCATTTATTTTCTATTCTACCGCCCTTTAATTTGGGGAATACCACCATGGGCTATGGGCTAGGAGGCGCAGGGGCTGCGGCTTTGAATGCAAAGGCTGGGAAACGCGCGATTTCAGTGATGGGAGATGGGGGGTTCTGGCATAACGGTTTAACCAGTGGTATTGCCAATAGTGTTTTTAACCGTAGCGATAACTTAACTATTGTGGTTGATAACAGCTATACCTCTGCGACAGGAGGGCAAGATATTCTCTCTTCGACAGCGTTGAATCCAACCCGTAGTACTGGTCATGAAATTGAAAAAGCGGTGAAAGGGGTGGGTGTTAATTGGGTGAAAACCATTAAACACACCTATGACTTAAAAACCATGACAAATACGTTACGTGAAGCTTTAACAACCGATGAGCAAGGGCCCAAGGTTCTGATTGCGCAAAGCGAATGTATGTTGAACAAACAACGCCGCGAAAAGAAAAAAGTGCGTAGTGATGTTGCCGCAGGCAAACGAGTGGTACGTGAGCGTTTTGGTGTCGACCCTGATACCTGTACGGGGGATCACTCTTGTATTCGTTTATCTGGTTGCCCGTCTTTATCAATTAAACCAAGCCAAGACCCATTAAGAACAGACCCGGTTGCAACAGTGATGGATAGCTGTGTCGGTTGTGGGCTATGTGGTGAAGTCTCTCACGCTGCTGTCTTGTGCCCTTCTTTTTTTAAAGCTCAAATTATTACTAACCCTAATGGCTGGGACAAATTGCGCCATCGTGTACGCGGTTGGTTTATTGGCTATTTACAGCGTCGTGACGCACGTCGTCGTGAACAATTTAGTTTCTAAGGGGGATGCATGAATTCTTTATCAACTGCATTACCATCAACAAAAGTCGCATTACAGCCGATTAAAATTGCCATTTTAGCCATGGGCGGCGAAGGCGGTGGAGTACTTGCCGACTGGGTTGTCAACCTAAGTGAAGAAAACGGTTATTTTGCTCAAACGACTTCAGTGCCTGGCGTGGCACAGCGCACGGGGGCAACAATTTATTATGTGGAATTATTCCCAGGTGCTGATAACCCACAAACGCCTTCTCCTGTATTAGCGCTTATGCCGATGCCCGGTGATGTTGATGTTGTTTTGGCCTCTGAATTAATGGAAGCAGGCAGAGCAGTACAGCGCGGCTTTGTTACCCCAGAGCGCACAACATTGATCAGTTCAACACACCGTGTTTACTCTATCGCGGAAAAATCAGCCATGGGTGATGGGCGAGTCGATAGCCAAGCATTAATTCGCCACACTGCGGCATCTGCGCGTCAGTTTATTCACTTTGATATGGCACAAGCAGCACAAGAAAGTGGCAGTGTGATTAGTGCTGTTTTATTTGGTGCGCTGTTTGGTTCCGGTGTTTTACCATTTAGCCGCGCACAATTTGAAGAAACGATTGTACGTGGGGGCGTTGGCGTAAAACCAAGTTTGCGAGCTTTTACATTAGGGGCAGAAAAAGCGACTAAACCCGAAGATGCATATCAGCCGGAGTCCACAAAGAACACCGTATATTCACCAAAAAATAAGCAGGTATCGCAACTATTAGCTCGTATCCAACATGAATTCTCTCCTCATGTGCAGTATCTCGTGACTGAAGGGACTCGCCGACTTATAGACTACCAAGACCCTGCCTATGCCACTTTATATTTGGATCGCCTCAATAACCTCTTTGCGCAAGATGGCGGGCAAGATGAGCGTTTGCAACGTGCGCTTGCACGCCACTTAGCCCTTTGGATGTCCTATGAAGACACCATCCGAGTGGCTGACCTTAAAATTCGTGATAGCCGCTTTTCTCGCGTTCGCAATGAAGTACAGGCAAAAGATAATCAATTATTGGAGATCAATGAATTTATGCATCCAAGAATTGAAGAAATTTGCGAAACGCTTCCCAAAAATTTAGGTCGTTGGTTAATGCGTCCACATTGGTTACACAAAGCGCTTCGCAAAATGACCGAAAAGGGGCGCACGATAACTACCAGTTCTTTATTAGGTTTTTTACAGTTGTATCTATTAGCCGCATGGCGAAAAGGCCGACGTTCGACGTTACGTTATCAACTAGAAACGCAGCGCATTGAAAAGTGGTTAGCTGCTGTAATTAAAGCAGCGAAAGCTAACCCTGCACTTGCAACCGAAATTACCGAATGTCAACGCGTGGTTAAGGGGTATAGCGACACTCATGCGAGAGGGTTGCGTAATTTTAAAATCTTAATGGACATCGTTGCGCAGCAAGGTAACAAACTCACCCCTATTAATTTACGTGAACTACGTGAAGCCGCATTGGCCGATGAACATGGGAAAGAATTGGAAAAATGCCGTCAACGTTTAGCGATGAATTAAGGATAACATCATGAGTTTACTGATATTTACTAAGCCACATAAAATTCATTTTTCGGAGTGTGACCCCGCAGGGATTGTGTTTTACCCCCAGTATTTCGTGATGTTTAACAATTTACTTGAACGTTGGGTTGATGAATTAGTCCCTCAAGGCTTTGCGGGTTACATCATGGAACAACGCTTTGGCTTGCCGACAGTACACCTAGAAGCGGAGTTCAAGGCCATTAGCAAAATGGGGGATAACGTGATGTTAGAGCTACATGTACAGCGTATTGGTCGCAAGTCTCTGACGTTACATCAACGCTGTGTCGGTGTTGATGGAGTACTGCGCATGCAAGTGACGCAAACTTATGTCACGACGTCATTAGAAACGCATCAAGCCATCCCCATTCCAGACGCCTTGTATCAGGCATTAACCGCTCAGCAACCAGTGTAAGTAAAGGAGAAGTTCCATGAATATTGTGTGTATTGGCGGTGGTCCCGCAGGGCTTTATTTCGGGTTGCTGATGAAACTACAGAACCCAAAGAACCGTGTAGTGGTGGTGGAACGTAATCGTCCTTATGACACTTTTGGCTGGGGAGTGGTATTTTCTGATGCCACGCTCAGTAATTTGCGCCAAGCGGACCCAGTTTCTGCCAAAACGATTTCTGCAGAATTTAGTCACTGGGATGATATCGATGTGCACTTTAAAGGTGTATGTAACCGCAGCGGTGGTCATGGGTTTATCGGCATTGGGCGTAAAAAATTACTCAATATATTACAAGACCGTTGTGTGGAATTGGGGGTGGAGCTGGTATTCGAAACCCAAGTAACGGATGACCAAGCGATTGCTCGTGAGTACCAAGCTGATTTGCTTATCGCTTCTGATGGCATTAATAGTACGGTGCGTACGCGTTATGAAAACGTATTTAAACCAGATATTGACCCACGTCGTTGCCGTTTTGTTTGGCTAGGTACAAAGAAGATTTTTGACGCCTTTACCTTCTTATTCGCTAAAAATGAGCACGGATGGTTTCAAGTTCATGCCTATCAATTTCAAGAAGGGTTATCGACCTTTATTGTGGAGACGACGGAAGAAACCTGGCTTAAAGCCGGTATTGACCAAATGTCTCAAGAGGATGGCATCGCTTATTGTGAAAAACTATTTGCGCCGTGGCTTGATGGTGAAAAACTGATTGCTAACGCAGCGCATTTACGTGGTGCCGCAATTTGGATCCGCTTCCCTCGGGTCATTTGTGGAAATTGGGTGCATTGGACGCAGCCCACACAAGGTAAAGACGTTCCCGTAGTATTGATGGGAGATGCCGCTCATACCGCCCATTTCTCTATTGGCTCTGGAACTAAATTAGCACTAGAAGATGCTATCGAGCTGTGTGAAAGCTTGAAAACTTCAGGGGGTGATTTACGTAAAGGGCTTGAGCATTACCAGAAGGTTCGCAGTGTCGAAGTTCTGAAAATTCAGAATGCGGCACGCAATTCGACAGAATGGTTTGAAAATGTCTGTCGTTATGAAAATTTAGCACCAGAGCAATTTGCCTACTCTCTCTTAACGCGTTCACAGCGTATATCTCATGAAAATTTGCGCGTGCGTGATGCTGTATGGTTGGAAAACTATGAGCAGTGGTTTGCGGAACAAACAGGTGTGACTTCAAAGGCAAAAGTGCCCCCTATGCTGACACCTTATCATGTACGAGGTATCACTCTTAATAACCGCGTGGTCGCGTCACCAACATTGTTGTATTGCGCTAATCAGGGTATACCCGATGATTTTCATTTGGTACATCTGGGAAGCCGCGCATTAGGTGGTGTGGGTCTAGTGATGACTGAAATGACGGCTATAGCCCCCGATGCCCGTGTGACAAAAGGCTGTGTCGGTATTTGGAATGACGAGCAAGTTACTGCTTGGCAACGTGTGACTGATTTTATTCATCAAAAAACGGATGCCAAAATTGGCATTCAATTAGGCCATGCAGGGCGTCGTGGTTCAACTCAGCGAGGGTGGGAGAAAGAAAATCACCCAATGGATGCAGATAACTGGCCGTTAGTTTCTGCTTCAGCGTTGCCTTATTTACCGAATATCTCACAAATTCCGGTAGAGCTATCCGAGGCACAAATGACTACGGTGATTGACCAATTTGTTGCGGCAGCAAAACGAGCAGAAACGGCTGGTTTTGACTGGCTTGAACTGCAAGCCGGGCACGGTTATTTGCTGTCGAGCTTTATTTCTCCATTAACTAATCAGCGTACAGATAACTACGGTGGAACGTTAGAAAATCGCTTACGTTTTCCGTTAGCTGTCATTAGTGCTGTGCGTCAGGTGTGGTCAAAACCTTTGAGTGTACGTATTTCATCGACGGATTGGGTGGATGGCGGGACTACGGTTGATGACGCGGTGGAAATTGGCCGTGCAATGAAGCAAGCGGGCGCAGATATGATTGACTGCTCTTCAGGTGAAGTGTCACCGCAACAGCAACCGGTCTATGGTCGGATGTACCAAACACCAATGGCAGACCGTATTCGTAATGAAGCTGGAATACCGGTTATTGCCGTAGGTGCTATTACTGATGCTGACCAAGTCAACAGCATTATTGCCGCTGGGCGGGCGGATTTATGTGCTTTATCTCGGCCATTACTTTCTGACCCTGCATGGGTCTTACATGAATGTGCGCGTTATGGGTGGGAAACTCGTTGGCCGGCACCGTATGAATATGGGCGTCAGCAACTCGTTCAATCCTTGAAGTCGCGTTAAAGGCTTTGGCAAACAAAGAGGAAAATAGCATGAGTACACACTCCCATGACCAATACCGAGAAAATGTGGCAGGGCGTGCCGATGTGGCAGATACCCCTGAGCTAGTGGCGTATTACCAAGAACTAGATGCGTTGAAGACAGGTGCATTATGGACGGTCGCAAACAAGATTGAACCGTGGCAACCCAAATCAAGCTCAGTTCCTGTGTTGTGGCGCTACCGTGATTTACGCGAACATGTGTTGCGCTCAGTTGAACTGGTGACCCCAGAAAAAGCGGGGCGTCGCGTGATCTATCTGAATAATCCCGGCCGCCAAGAAGTGGCTGCTGCAGTAGGTTGGCTATACTCAGGTTTACAAGTCATGCATCCGGGAGAAGCCGCTTCGGCTCATGCCCACTCATCCTCAGCATTGCGTTTTATTATGGAAGGGCGTGGGGCATATACCATTGTCGAAGGGCAAAAAATGATGCTAGAAGCCAACGACTTTGTACTGACGCCGAATGGGACATGGCATGAACACGGCGTTGCGGAAGATGGTTTACCTTGTATCTGGCAAGATGGATTGGATATCCCGTTAGTCAATGCCATGGAAGCTGGGTTTTACAAAGTGCATCCTGACTTACATCAAGCACAAACACGACCTATCGATTACCCCGTTGGTATGTGGGGAGGAACCGCATTACGTCCTCACGATATCGGCTGGGATAAACCTTATTCACCATTATTTAAATACCAATGGGGGCCAACCTACGAGGCGTTGTGCCGTGCAGCGAAGGCAGCGGATGGCTCAGTATTTGATGATGTTTTGATGCACTACACTAACCCGCTCACAGGAGGACCTGTGATGCCAACCATTGGAGCGAGTATGCAATTACTGCGTCCGGGCTTTGTTGGTAAAGCTCATCGCCATACGGGAAGTTTTATTTATCAAGTAGCGAAAGGGCAAGGGTACTCCGTGATCAATGGGCAACGCTTTGATTGGCAAGAGCGTGATATTTTCTGTGTGCCATCGTGGATGTTCCATGAACATGTGAATACCTCACAAACCGAAGATGCTTGTCTGTTTTGCTTTAATGATTTACCCGTAATGCACTCTTTGGGGCTCTATTATGAAGAGGCTCTAGTAGAAAATGACGGTCACCAGAAAGTCGTTACCTAGGTGAGTATTATATTTCTTATTGATTAATATAAATAATTTTATTATTCCAATTTACGTGAAGAAGTGAGTGAGGTAGTCACCTCATTCAAGGAGAAAGAAAATGCGCTTAATAACTTATCGTTCTGATGTGACCGCGGCAGCCCGTTTAGGAGCAGTTGTTAATCAACAAGTAGTGGATTTAGCCCTTCTGGCACAAGAGCAAGAGCTGTACTTGCCTGATAATATGTTGGACTTTATCGATTTAGGCCCACAAGGTGTGCGTGTTGGTACAGAACTTCTGAATACATATCAAGGGCAATTCCCAGCAGGGACTGCGTGGCCTGTACAAAATGTGAAAATTTTGGCGCCGATACCTCGCCCACGTAAAAATATTTTTGGTATTGGCTTAAACTATGTTGAACACGTGGCGGAATCCAGCCGTACATTAGACACCTCAAAAGATCTTCCAAAACAACCCGTTATCTTTTCTAAGCCCCCAACCACAGTGATTGGGCCGGGAGATGCCATTGAACATAACGCCAAAATTACCCAACAATTAGACTGGGAAGTGGAGTTGGCGGTGATTATTGGCACTCGTGCGAAAAGTGTCGCGGCAAAAGATGCTCTTAATTATGTGTTTGGCTACAGCTTGATGATTGATATGAGTGCGCGTGATTGCCGCCGTGCTGGGCAATGGATTTATTCTAAAGGGCAAGATACCTATGCACCATTTGGGCCATGCATTGTCACTGCTGATGAGGTTCCAGATCCTCATACTTTAGATTTAAGCTTGAAGGTGAATGGTGTAACCAAACAATCCTCAAATACACGCCACATGCTATTTAATGTGAATACATTGATTGAAGATATTAGCCAAGGGATCACATTAGAACCAGGTGACATTATTGCAACAGGCACTCCTGAAGGGGTAGGGGCGGGAAGAACACCTCAAGAATGGGTCTGGCCGGGGGATGTGATTGAAGCATATGTTGAGAATATTGGTGAATTGCGCCATCCAGTTGTCGCCGTTTAAGGGGGAAGTATGCTTAATTTGCAGACGTTTAAAGCCGCTGCGGTACAAGCCGCTCCGGTGTTTCTCGATACCAATGCTACGGTAGATAAAGTTTGTCGTTTAATTGAAGAGGCGGCGGATAACGGAGCGAAATTGGTTGCATTTCCAGAGGTTTTTATTTCTGGTTACCCTTATTGGAGTTGGGTGATGAACCCGATAGATGGCAGTCCATGGTTTGAAAAACTGTGCAAATCTGCCATTGAAGTCCCAGGGCCTGAAATACAAAAAATTGCTCAAGCTGCCGCACGCCACCACATCAATGTTGTAATTGGTGTGAATGAGCGGAACCCTAATGGAATCGCTACGTTATATAATACATTAGTGACGATTTCTGATGAAGGAAGAATTCTGGGACGCCATCGTAAATTAGTCCCAACATGGGCAGAAAAACTGACGTGGGCAAATGGAGATGCCTCTTCACTAAAAGTTCATCAAACCAGTATTGGGCCTCTTGGGGCATTGGCCTGTGGGGAAAACACCAATACATTGGCGCGTTTTGCTCTATTGGCGCAAGGCGAGTTAGTCCATATTGCGAGCTATATCGCCTTACCCGTTGCACCAAAAGACTATGACATGGCCGAAGCGATTCGTTTACGCGCATCTGCCCACTGTTTCGAAGGCAAAGTTTTTACGATTGTTTCCTGTTCGACAGTGTCAGAAGAGATTATGGATGCAATGTCTGCAACTCACCCAGAAGCACGTGAGATACTGGCTCGGCCAAATAGCGCTTTCTCAGGAATTATCGGGCCTGATGGACGAGTTATAGGCGAACCATTGGTTGACAAAGAAGGAATTGTTTACGGTGAAATTGATTTAAATCGCTGTATTCAACCACGACAAATGCATGATATTACAGGGCATTATAACCGTTTTGATATCTTTGATTTGCAGGTGAACCGCCGGCCATTAACGGCAGCACGTTTTCACGGTAATGGGCAAGAAGATGAAGCTTTAAACGTATTTCCAGAATCAGGTGAGTCATTTGGGGAGAGAGAGATATGAGTTTAGCACGTACATATCGTATTGGGCAGATTGTCCCGTCATCAAATACCACAATGGAAACAGAAATTCCGGCTATATTACGGGCAAGAGAAGCTCTGTTTGCGGAGCGCTTTACCTTTCATTCAAGCCGTATGCGTATGCAAAAAGTTACCAAAGAGGAGCTGGCAAAAATGGACTCCGATAGTGACCGCTGCGCTATTGAATTGTCAGATGCTGCGGTTGATGTGCTGGGATATGCCTGTTTAGTTGCGATTATGAGCATGGGGAAAGGTTATCATCGCATTTCAGAAAAACGTTTGTTTCAACGTACGGTAGATAACGGCCATCCAGCACCTATAGTGACTAGCGCTGGGGCATTAGTTGACGGCTTACATGTAATGGGCGCTAAAAAAGTGTCTATTTTAACGCCTTATATGAAGCCGTTGACGCAGTTAGTGATTGATTATATCGAAAGTGAAGGCATTGAAGTGGTAGATAGTATTTCATTGGAAATTCCAGATAATTTAGATGTGGGCCGGCAAAACCCATTAGCACCAGTGGAAATTACGAAAAAACTCAATACCCAAGTAGATGCAATTGTGGCTTCTGCATGTGTGCAAATGCCTTCGCTACCCTCAATACAATTAATTGAAGACCGAGTTGGTTTACCTGTACTGTCTTCTTCGGTGGCGACGACCTATATGATGTTAAAAAAGTTGGGTTTAGAAACTCGTGTTGATGGGTTTGGTTCATTGCTAAGTGGAAAGTTTTAGCTGAATTATCGCCGACTTCTGCTACTCTTGAGGGGTTGTAATCAAATGCAATAATTCAAGATGTTATCAAGGGGAGCGAATGGCAAACTCAAAGGTTTTTGTTGATAATTATTTGCCTGCCCTATTGGGGCAGGCTTGGATGTTGGTTTCATCTGAGTTTCATGCCATTGTTGAAGAAAAAGGTTTGTCAATATTAGAGTGGAGAGTGTTATCCACACTAGCAGGTAATGGCTCGATGGGGATTACAGAGCTCTCACAAAAAACAGTCAGTAAACAGCCGACAATTACTCGCGTACTACAACGGCTAGAACAGCAAGGGCACGTGGTTCGCCACAGTAACCATAATGGTAGTGATAAGCGCATAACACTTGTCAGTGTGACATCAAGTGGAATGTCACTAGTTGATGGTTTACTTATTGCAGCTCAGCAACACGAAGAAGTTGTTTTAGCTCCCTTGGGGCTACGTAAAAGTAAGATTCTTAAGCAAGTGCTACAAGAATTAATTGAGCGGCATAGTATAGAAAACACCAATACTGCAGATAAAAGCACTTCCGATAAAAATAATGAAAAAAAGCTAAAAAGAAAAAAATCAGGTAGCCTAAATTTATCTAAAGAAACAACAAAATAGTCGATTAATGATGGTTTAGTTCTATTTTTGATGGCAATACATAACTTATTATTGATATTGCGTTTAAATATTTATTTATCAAATAGATAAATAAGTTTCTTATGGGGCATTTAAGTCAGTGGTAATTTTTGCAACCTGATGATAGATAGGCTATTTCTTAATTTTATTATTTTTGTATCGATTGATTAATTGCCACTTTACATTGATTCATTTTATCTATTTACTTCATAACTGATAATTAATGATTAGCTAAACATGGAGCAATCAATGTCAGTAGTGACACTTGTACTCGTTTTTTTATTAGCCGTTGTTGTGAGCGTTTTTGTTTCACGACTGCTCAAAGATATTATTCCATTACCCCTGATCCAGATAGCACTAGGGGCTGGCTTGTCTTTATACGGTTTTACAGTTGAATTTGAACCTCATCTATTTCTATTTTTATTTATTCCTCCTTTATTATTCCTTGATGGATGGCGTATCCCTAAAGAAGCCTTATTTCAAGAAATTAAACCGATAATGTCGCTAGCCATAGGTTTAGTGGTTGTAACAGTGATTGGTATGGGCTTCTTTATACATTGGTTAATCCCAGCCATTTCTTTAGCTGTTGCCTTTGCGTTAGCAGCCATTTTATCGCCAACGGATCCCGTTTCCGTGTCTGCCATGACTGTCAATTCCCCATTGCCATCTCGAATGGCGCATATTTTGGAAGGGGAGTCATTGTTGAATGATGCAACGGGTCTGGTGTGCTTTAGTTTTGCAGTGGTCGCTGCGTTAACAGGTACATTTTCCCTTGCTTCAGCGGCTGGGCAATTTGTATTAGTGGCATTTGGCGGAATTTTAATTGGTTTGCTGGTGGCTTGGGCAATTGGCTGGTTAAACCAACTGCTCGTTAAGCGTACTGGGGAAGAACCTGCAATTCAAATTATGATCAGCTTACTGATGCCATTTACGGCTTATTTATTAGCTGAACATTTGCATGTTTCCGGTATTTTAGCGGCAGTAGTTGCTGGTATTGCGATGCACTATGAAAAAATTGCAGGTCGCATGCAAGCTGCTACACGTATTCAAAGTAAAGCGGTGTGGGATACGGTACAAACTGCGTTGAACGGGATGATTTTCATTTTGTTAGGTGAACAGTTACCGGGTATGTGGACAAATATGCCTGCTGTAGCAGAGGCCGCGGGTGCGAGCCATCCTTGGATGCTGTTTGTTTATGTGGCGATTATTACCGTGGCATTGGCAGTTTTACGGTTTAGCTGGGTGTGGATCTCGATGACTTTAACCGTCTTCCATAAACGCCGTCGCGGTAAAGAAGCAGATGTTATGCATATTCGTATGATGGCAGTAATGGCGACAGCGGGTGTGCGCGGAGCGATTACGTTAGCGGGTATTTTAACGTTACCTTTATTGATGCCAGATGGTTCATTATTCCCGAATCGTGACGTGGCTATTTTCTTAGCGATGGGGGTGATTTTATGCTCATTATTGATTGCCAGTATCGCACTGCCTATTTTAACGAAAGGGTTAGTACAAGACTTACCTTATGATAATGACGAAATTCGAGCGCGTTTAGCTTTAAATGAAGCCGCGATGGCACATTTACGTGAATTAATGAACCACCCATCGGATGATATGGATGAAATTGCTATGCGTACTGAAGTTGGGGCGCAACTATTAGAAATTTATGGCAGACGACTCGATAATTCGGATGAAACTGAGTCAGATGTCTATGATTTACATAAGATGATTAATATGGAACGCGAAATGTCTAAGTCGGCGTTAAAAGCGAAACGCGACGCGTTATATCAAATGCGTAAAAGTAAAAATATCAATGAAAGGGTGTATCACCGTTTACGTGATGAACTTGATTTAAAAGAAGAGACACTGAATCACCATAAAAATGGTAAACATTAATTAGCGAAAACAAAAGACCTGAATTTATTCAGGTCTTTTGTTATTGTAATTCAACTGAATTTGACGGCTTGTATTGAGTTCTGATAGGTTGGTTACAATTCAATTTAGGAAATTTATATGTCACAGGTTGTAGCAAGCTTAAGCATTATTATTACCATCACATAGTGGTGGGGATAAGCTACATCCTAAACCCGCCAGATAAGGCGGGTTTTTTGTCCTTATCTGGTTAATTATTCAGTAAGGAACTATTTATGAATTTAACAGAAGCATCTCCATTATTAAAAAAACAACCTCGTTTGCATTTTCTTTGTGGGAAAATTGCCTCTGGGAAATCGACATTAGCGAAACAACTGGCTAACCTCCCTCGTACTATTTTGCTCTGTGAAGATGAATGGCTTGCCGCTCTTTATCCTAATGAAATTACTGAATTGGCTCACTATGTCGAAAAAAGTGCTTTAGTAAAACAGGTATTGGAAGGCCATATTAGGCAATTGATACAGGCTGGGAATAATATCGTGATGGATTTTCCCGCCAACACACCAATACAGCGTCAATGGTTAATGTCTTTGGCGCAATCATCTGATGTATCTTATGTATTTCATGTATTGCAGGTAAGTAATGATGAGTGTAAGGCAAGGCTTGCTGCTCGTAATTTAGCAGGGGAAAACCCATTTCAAACATCTGAAACGCAGTTTGATTTAATTACGGCACATTTTTCTTATCCAACAAGTAGCGAGCGGTTAATCTGTAAATTTTATCCATAAAGGTAACATACCTGAGTAATAAACTTATGGAGGAGACTTATTACTCAGATTTATGGTCACTTAGGTCGATACATTTTGAGGTTTTGCTGCTGTTCAATCCAATAGTAATCAGCTGGCCCTCCAGCACGCAATAGTGGTTTCTGGCTAGCACAATCATATAAGCCATTATTCAAGGCTGATTCATCAATATGCACCATGACGACTTCTCCCATCACCATCCAAGTATCCAATAGTTGCCCATCCGCCCGTTTAAGTTGCTGATATTGCGTGACAACACATTCCATTGAAACGGGTGTTTGAGCGATACGGGGCGGTGAAACGAGTGTTGAAGGGAGGGGGGATAGCCCCGTTAATGCAAATTCGCTTTCACCATGTGCGAGTGTGGCACTACTCATATTTACGTGTTCACCGAGTGAAAGCGTGGCAAGGTTATAAACAAACTCCCCTGTTTCGATGGCATTAGTTACTGAATCTTTTTTACCAACACTCGAGAAGGCCAATATCGGTGGTGAATAATTGAAAATATTGAAAAAACTATAAGGAGCTAGATTGGTTCTACCTTTACTATCACAGGTTGATATCCAACCAATAGGTCTAGGACCAATGAGTGATGGGATAGGGTCATGGGGTAGCCCGTGACCCTGCTGTGGTTGGTAACTATAAAACTTTGCTATCATTTTGGAGTCCTTTTTAACATTACTTTAACGGATATTTGAACAAGGTGTTAGGTATTTAAATAATAAATGCTATTAATGCATAAAGAATGCAGTAAGTGGATATTTTATTTTTAATTTTTCTTATATTAACGTTTGAGGATATAACTTAATATAATAATATTAAATTAAATAGTAATTGATGATTATCTTTATTTTATTTATGAGTTTTAGTATTGACTTTATTGCTTAACTCTATTTTTGTGTAAATCCAGTGGATTGATTTATTTTAATTATAAGCTTTAATTTATTCTTTTAATTTCGTTATTTTCTGCATGTTAATATTTTTATATTTAATTAATCCGCCTTGCTATTATCTTGATTTATTTGTTTTTAACCTTTTGATTTTTAATATTTATTGTGTGTTCATCTAAGTTATATTACATGGGTTATATAATTTAATAGGAAATAGCTATCAAATTATATAAGTTCGATCGATACAAACGTATTTACAGAATTAATTAATAAACCTATATTTAAATTAAATTATTCTCTATTTTTATTAGATGTAAAAACAAACTGATTCTTAAGTTCGTAACGAGTCATTTAAAATTTCAAATGGGAGTTTTATTCATTGGAATTAATATGATAAAAACAAATGCGTTATTACGTCGGGATGTTGGATTATTTTTAAGACAAGCCAGAATTGATAAATCATTAACAGGGTACCAACTAGCTAAAATACTAAAAATAAGTCAACAACAGGTTTCTCGTTATGAGAGAGGGGAAACCGGTATTAATGTTGAAGTATTAAATACTCTTTTGGGCGTATTAGAAAGAAATTGGTTAGAATTTTTTTTCAAAGTCCTAGTGAATCATTCGAATGAAATTGCAGATATAAGAATACAAAATGAATTTTTTAATCTCATCGAAAGATCACTTTTCTACTATTATGGGGAATCAAAAAAAAGATAATTTTCAATTGGGTATGTGGTTGGAGTAAAAAATCACTCACATGGCGATGCTTAGTTTTATGTCCTCTTTAATTGAATTAAATATCGAAATTAGATTTACGCTATTGAATATTTAATGGCGTATTTATTGTAGTTTAATTTTTTAATTGAAAGGAAAAATATATGCAATTTACCAAATTAAATATTGCACCCTATTTATCAAAATCATCTCGGTTATTTATTTTTACTGCATTAATAGCTGGTATTTTTTCAACAAATTCTGCTGCCGACAACACAGGTACAGTTGATTTCGAAGGTGTCGTTGTTAGTACTCCTTGTAATATAGCGCAATCCTCACTAAAGCAAGTTATTGATTTTGGACAGTTATCTCGTCGAGCATTGGAAAATGGTCGCGTGGCTGAGGTGAAATTTAATATTGAATTTACTGGGTGTGATTTCACTGACTTTGATATTGATACAGCTGGAAAACCTATTGCTGTTAAATCAATGGAATTAGTGTTTACAGGGCAAAGCTATGCGGATGCAGCAAATACTTTACTTTCTACCTCTGCGGGTAATACCAACAATGTAGGAATTGGTATTGATGGATTTGAGTTTGGAAAAGCTAAAGATGTGCTTTCACGTATCATCAATAAAAAAGGAGATAACGTATTATCTTTCAAAGCGTTAGCAAAAGCTGTTGATACAACGAAAAGTGTATCGGAAGGTAAGTTCAGCGCAGTAACAAACTTTCGTATTACCTATCAATAACTAAATGGTTTAACCGCCAGAATTGACTGGTGGTTAAATATTGATTCGCTAGAGGGGGGGGCATGGTTAGTTATCAAAGGGTTATGAATATAATAGTCTTGTCGATAATGCTTATTTTTAGTATTCACTCATATGCAGACCCCAAAATTATTAAGCCCTACAACGTCAATGCAAGAACATTACTTAAAGGCAGTGTTATCGATGCGCCGTGTTCAATAACGTTGAAAAATCGCTATCAAACTATTGATTTTTCTTCTTTGGCTCTCGCTTTTTTGTCAAATAGCTTGCAAAGAGAAATGCATGATCAGCCTTTTATTATCGAGCTACAAGATTGTGGTAGTGCTTATTCAACCATTGACCTAAAAACATGGAAAATACGCTTTGTCGGCCAACGTGCGCAATATATTGATGCTTTTACGCTACAAGGTGCTTCCGAAGGGCTAGGCGTATCGGTATTAGACAATTCAAAAATACGATTACAGCCTAATAAGGTTTATTCATTATCTGACAATGTGTTGTATCAAGATAAATCAGGGTACAGCCTTTTCCTTCGCTATTTCTTACGTTTGGAATTAACCGGACAGCCGATTCAAGCGGGCCGTTATTACGGGCTGATCCGCTTTTTCATCGATTACCAATAACACGCACGAAGAATATGTTTTTATGAGCTTCATTTTGAAGATGAACTCTTATTGCATTTAATCTGGTATAGCTAGGATGGTATAGAGCATGGTGTTCAAAACTAACGAAAAATTGAAGCTAGCTTGGCTCATTGCTTTTCTGTTACCGAGTTTTATAGGATGGAAAGCATTTGCAACTGAATTTAATACAGATGTTTTAGATGCAGATGATATGCAAAATATTGATATGAGCCAGTTTTCGGTAGCAGGGTATACGCTACCGGGGGATTATGTTTTTACTCTCTTTGTTAATGGGCAACGTTTAGGGGCACCCCGCAATATCTCCGTTTATGAAAATAAGCCAATTGCAGGTGAATCAACCCAAGCGACACAAACTATTTGTATTCCTCCTGATATCCTTGAGTTAATCGGATTAAAGCGTTCTGCGATGGAGAAAGTGGCACTTTCTCATAGTGGAAAATGCCTCGATTTTTCTGCGCTATCAGGCGTTCAAACAGCCATAGAGCTCAGCACCTTATCGCTGAAAATGACTATTCCGCAAATATGGATGGAATATCGCGACCCTTACTGGGTTCCTGCTAATTTATGGGAAGAAGGAATAGGTGGCGCATTTATTGATTACAATGCGAATATTTCTGCAACCAAAGAAACGAATAGTAATCGGCAAATCTATTTGTCAAGTAATGGAATCACTGGGGTAAATTGGGGGGCTTGGCGCCTACGTGGTGATTACAGTACATCTTATCAGAAGCAACGGGGGGATTATCCTCAAGAAAAACATAACTTTGATTTTACTCGTCTTTATGCATTTACTTCATTGAAAGATAGTGCCTCAATCTTTACGTTGGGAGAAAATTATTTTTATTCGGATATCTTTGAATCTTGGCAATATACTGGTTTTTCTTTAGAAAGTGATGACCGCATGCTACCGCCTAAATTAGTGGGGTATGCACCTGAAATTATTGGTGTTGCAAATACTAATGCGATTGTAATTGTTCGCAGCCAAGAACGCATTATTTCTGAAACGGCAGTGCCTCCTGGACCATTTCGTATTCAAACACTTGATAGTGGGATCCGTGGTGTATTAGATGTGACTGTACGTGAAGAAAATGGGGAGGAGAGCAAGTTTAGTCTTAGTACAGCCTCGTTACCTTATTTAACACGTCCCGGACGCGTTATTTATAAAGTCGCAATGGGAAAGACGCGTTATGACAATCGGCATTTGACAGGTGAGCCTGTTGTAAGTGGTGAATTATCATATGGTGTTTCAAATGCATGGTCATTATATGGAGGAACGCAGCTTAATGGTTATTACCAAAGTGCAGCATTAGGGATCGGACGGGATCTTTTTTCAATAGGCGCGGTTTCTTTTGATATCACACAATCTTTTGCCGATTTTTCAGATAAAAGATGCCAAGGCCGCTCTTATCGCGTTAATTACGCAAAATCTTTCGATGAGCTACGCACAGATATTACCTTTGCAGGCTACCGTTTTGCCGATAAAGAATACCGAACACTAACGCAATTTATGGATGAAGAGAGAATAGGTTATGGGACTCAGGCAGCAAAAGAAAATTATCAATTATATTTAAATAAATATTTTGATGATTTTAATATTTCTCTTAATTATCAATATAGTACTTATTGGCAGCATGACTCACAAACACAATACGGTTTATACGTTAATGCGCCTTTAAATTTTCCTCTTCTGTCCCAGAATGCCGCAAATTTATCATTATCAGCAACTCGTACTGAACGAGACAATGGCAATGAAGATGATGCAATTAACCTATATCTCACAGTACCGTTATTTCGCGGGCATAGCATCACATTTTCTGAACTCTACTCACGGTCAGCGGGTAATAATCAATTTAATCATCAGGTTGGCTATAGCGGTTATGGGGAACAAGATAATTACAATATCAATGTCGGTTATAACCACGGCCAACATATTGATAATCAAGTGAGTTTGAGTGGCTTTTATTCACGAGATATCTCTCAAGCAAGTACATCTATAAATGCGAGCTATGTGCCTGATCAATACCACAGCATTGGCGGGTCAATCAATGGTGGGCTCACATTAACCTCGAAAGGGGCGGCACTGCACCGCTCAGCGCATGGTGATACACGACTTATGGTTGAAACCCCCGATGTGAGCGGTATTCCTCTCGATAATGGGGTGATTAAAACCAATGCATTTGGGTTGGCTGTTATTCCCAATGTGAATAGTTATCGAAAATCAACAGCTTCAATTAATACCAGCCAGTTACCCGATGATATCGAAAGCCTCGACCCCTCGACAGATATTACGTTAACCAAAGGCGCCATAGGCTATCGCAGCTTATCGGTGATGAAAGGGCATAAATTATTTGCTGTTCTTGCTTTGTCAGATGGAAAGCACCCACCTTTTGGTGCCAGTGTACGTAACAAAAATAACCAAGAATTGGGGCTAGTGGGGGAAGGCGGTGTGACGTGGCTAGTGGGGGTATCACCTCAAGAAAAGTTGTCGTTGTATTGGAATAACCAGCCACAGTGCGAGTTATCCCTACCTGAAAAATTAAATGAGCTTACGGATTTGTTGTTGCTGCCATGCTCTTCAGTCAAAGCGGTCCGTTCAGTTTATTCATCATCCAGTAAATGATTGTGAGGCTAATTATGTGGAAGTTAGATATTTGTTATCAATGGATTGTGAGAGTACTGCTTGTCATACCTATATTATCATTTAATACCTACGCAGCAGTGACTTTGGATCGAACTCGGATCATTTTTCCCGGGGATGCGAAATCGATCAATATCAAGATAACTAATGATAACCCAGAAGAGGCGTATCTCGCACAAAGTTGGATTGAAGACCAACAAGGTAAGAAGCTAACAAAAGGAGCGTTATTGGCTACGCCGCCACTACAACGCGTAGAGCCGAATAGCCAAAGCTTAGTTCGCTTGAGTCTGACGCCTTTATTTAGTCAGTTACCGCAAGATAGGGAATCCGTATTTTATTTTAATTTGCGAGAAGTCCCGCCTAAATCTCATGATGCGAATACCTTACAAATTGCTTTGCAATCGCGAGTGAAGCTTTTTTATCGACCTCCGTCCATTTTAGCCAAGTCAGAAACAAACTGGGCACATAAGGTCACATTAATGAAAACGAATAAAGGGTATCAGCTCAATAATTCAACGCCTTTCAATTTGACGGTTATTGGCTTGGGTAATAACCAAAAACAGTCGGAACAAAGCCAATTTGAAGTGGTGATGGTGCCGCCTAAATCGACTCAAGAGTTTATTTCCCAGCCACTAACAAGACCTCATTTAACCTATATCAATGATTATGGCGGAAAACCGACTTTGGCTTTTCATTGCCAACAAGACGTTTGCACAGTGGTGGATGAACATTAGTTAGCTGAGGGGGATATACGCCTAGCATCAATAATAGAAGGAGTAATGCATTGATAAAGCATATGCTTATTGGTCTATTTTTCATCAGTGGCATGATAGGAGTGATGGCTTCAGCGAACGGACTTTTAAATCATACTGCGGTGAATGAATCACATTATGAAGATTTAAATAGTGGATGGTTAGAAGTGAGCGCTCGATTATTCAATTCGCCTTGCCACTTAAAAATATCAACCTCAGCGGTGATGTTGACTCAATGTGGTACAGGTGGTGCATTTTCTGCGGATAAAACGCAAACAACGCCCGCACAAATACGCTTCTATGATGTGCAGAATGGAAATGTTACGGCCATAGAGAAAATGAATTTATTAAACGGTAATAATTTTATTCACCCACCTGTTTCAATGCATAAATCGAATTTATTACGGTTGGAGGTGGTTTATGAGTAAGGCAATTTTACTTTTAAGTCTTGTACTTCCTATCTTTGGTTGGAGTAAGGAAAGCCTAGATGTGGAATTTAGTGGTATTTTAGTCAATAAAACCTGTCAGTTAGCGGCTGATTCCATCAATAAGCGGGTAAAAATTGAAAATATACGTTTGAAGTCGATTAATGACAATATTCCTAGTGATATCACACCATTTTTTATCACGATTGAAAAATGCAGCCAAGCCGACCTTAATAAGATGATTAAGATTACCTGGAAAAGCCCAAAACAAGTCACTGTAGAGGGAGGGAATTACCTTGGTACGGATGGAAGTAGTGGTGTACTGCTTGGTGTAGTTGATAAGCAAGGCGAGTTTGTTACTTGGGATAAATCGATTGAGGTAACACCTGTTACGGTTACAGGTGGAAGTCAGCAATTGGAATTTGGTGTATTTGTGCGTAAAAATCCATTGAATGAAGCAAAAAAAGGGGTTTTCTCAAGCTCAGCGACTTTTTCATTGGAGTATGAGTAATGAATACAATCAATTGGTTATCTAAATTTGTTTTGTGTTTTTTATTCCTCCCATTTATGTCTAAGTCGGATGTTTTAATCGATGTGAGTGCGACGTTAGTCGACCCAGCCTGCCACCTGCGTAGCGAAGATAACAGTACACCGTTAAAAATCAATTTTGGGGTGATTAATCTACCGCATAACTCTGATGATATTTCCCAATCCCATACATTTCCATTGTATTTAACTGGCTGTAATTGGAATAAATCACTCGGTATTATGATTAACCCCAAAAATAGTAACACTATGGTTTATCAAGGAAAAAGTATTTTATCCATTAGTACTGATGGCCTTGGCATTAATATCAATAATATAACTGGTGGTGTGGCTCATCCACTTGAAGTTAATCAAATTCAACAAATATTTCCAGAACAAATAGATGCCACTTTACAGCGAATTATTTTACAAGCTGAGCTCGTCAATACCCTACCAGCGAGCCAACTCCGTGCTGGAAAATTTAGTGCTATTGCCATGATTTCGGTCACTTACTATTAAGGCGGTAATATCGGTTATGTCTAATTTTCAAATCCTGTTTCAGGCGGTTTCTAGCTCTATGGTGAAAATACCATTTCCCTTATTTTTTAAGGGAGAGTTTTTTAAACAACCATCTAGCTTATTAATGTATTTTCTGGTGGCCATTCTTAGTTTGTATGGAATGAATGCTCATGCAGATTATGCATCTCGAATACAAAATTCCAATTCAGGTTATTCAATTCGGATCGATAGTAATAGTGTTATTGAACCCGTTGCACGAGTTGGTTCTGATGGCAAAAATTATTATCGTGTAGGAAACCCTATTGTTATTGATGGTAATAGTGCTCAAGTGAGTGTGTCTGGCTTGGTTGATTGTGTTGGGAGACGATGGGGGAGCAGCAATACAAGAATTCATTCATCACAGGCATTTCATCGTTTGTTTATGTATGTAGCTTCTGCGGGAGTCACGATTGATGGAAAAACAGCCTACCGGATCAATAACAATTTAGTGATGACGGTGGAAACTCCAATAATGAATTGGATAAATATTGATGCAGGAATGTGCTCATATGCTTATGTGGGGCTTGTTAGGGCTGCCCAAGAGTTTACCAGTCAATTTCCAGTTACTATTACATTTTTTATTAATGAGCAAATTATTGATGGAAAACTGGTTATTCCTGCAATGGATTTAGCGGGCTATGTTCGCGCTTTTACTGAGCCTAAAGCAGTGCCACCCTTTGATAGCTGGCCTTTATCTGACTCAACAGTGCCAATGCGTCTTGCCGCTTCTCAGTTAAATGTGAAAGCAATGTGCTCCACGCAAACGAGCTCTGGGCAGGCTAGCACAGTCAATTTGCGACACGGTCAATTAAGTAGTATTCATTACGATAGCTTGGTGACGGAAAGTATCAGATACACGTGCAAATTTGCTGCCTTAACGAAGGTAAGGTTACGGTTAGACTATGTGACAGATGGTGACCCACAAAAGCGCTTGCCAATGAAAGATGCTTCAAATAGAACGATTTACAGTAAGTTAGACATTGTGGATGAACAAACCGGCGCGACAGGTACAGATATTCGTGTGGGAATTCATTCAAATCGCACTATTTATATTCGTAGTCGTATTCAAGGAAATAATGCAGACGCAGGAAGTTATCAAGGGTCTGCATGGTTAATTGCCACATTTGACTAAATTGAATTTTTGAATGGTTAGGTGTTATCCACTAATTCTCTGAATAAAACTGGATGGACTTTGCCCTAACCATTTTTTAAACATGGTCGAAAAAGACCCAACGCTGCTGTAGCCTAAATCAAATGCGACCTCAGTAATGGATTTACCTGCAGAAATATGGGTAATCGCACTTAATAAGCAAGCTTGCTGTCGCCAGTCAGAGAAAGATAACCCCGTTTGAGCACCAAAAAAACGGCTAAATGAGCGCTCACTTTTATGTAGTTTTGCCGCCCACTCCTGTGGTAATGAGGTGATTTGTGGCGCTTTTAGGAATTCCCGGCACAATTGGGCTAAATGTTCATCCCGTGGGATTGGGGCATAGAAAGGTAGGGGTTCTGCCTGCGCAATTTCATGCAAAATAAATTGGTACATCACACCATCACGGCCATTTAAATCATATTCAATTGGGGTATCAACTGCTTCAAGCAATAGCTGACGAAGTAAGGGGGAAACCCTGAGTACTTCGCATTTGTTTCCCCTACGTGGAGCGGCTTTGGGCTCAATGTATAAGCTACGCGTACTGACATTCAACATGCGCGTTTCATGGGGCGTATTACAGGGGATCCAAACACCACTATCAGGCGGTATGACCCACTCGCCATCTGCGGTACTCACTTCAATCAAGCCTGTCGCACCATATAGAAACTGGGCACGGCGGTGAACGTGAGAATCAAGCAGCACGTTTGGTAAATAGTCTGTTCCGATAGCTAAAACATCACGCGGAGTTGCATCGACAGTTTTCAGAGGAATATTTCGCATAGGAATTTTTCTTGGCTGAGATTCAAAAGTTATCATATATTTTCTGAATATAGGCAATTTTTATTGATATAACCACATGTTTTTCATGGTTGGCTGGAATTCCAATGTGTTTGGCGGTTTTTCGAAAGTTGGTAAACAGGGAAATGTTTACCCTATCGCGGCAACCTAATGTATGCCAGAGGTAGAGTTATCATGGAAAATTATTACGATCAGGCGGATAGTGAGAGTCTGATTGAACCCCTAACCCGTCGTCGGTTTATTCAAGGCAGCTCTGCACTCATGGCTGTCCCATTTATTGCGACAAACACTGTTGCATCAACACCAGAAAACCCGAATATCATCCCAACCACAACGCTGCAAAATGAAGGCGAGCGAGTGGTCTCCACCTGCAGTAGTTTTGACTGTGGTGGCAAATGTGATATTCGAGCACACGTTAAAGAAGGCGTGGTGACACGAATTAGTACCCGCCCAGATGCCGATTTAGACGAAGAGATGCCAATCATGCGTGCTTGCGTGCGTGGCCGCAGTTACCGGAAGTTCGTTTATCACCCAAATCGCCTGAAATACCCAATGAAAAGAGTGGGCAAACGTGGAGAAGGGCGCTTTGAGCGAATTAGCTGGGAAGAAGCGACAACCTTGATTGCTGACAACATGCAGCGTATCAACGCCCAATATGGCCCTGCATCGCGCTTTGTTAGCCTCAGTACTGGGGTAACAGGGGGAATTTTCTCCGGTGCCAATATGTTGCGTCGGTTGTTTAATATCACGGGTGGTTTTCTGGAAAATTACCATTCAGTGAGCAACGGCAATACCATGGCGGTTACGCCTTATACCTATGGCACGTCAGCAAGTGGTAGCACGCTAGATACATTAGAAAATACGCCATTGGTGATCCTGTGGGGACATAACCCGAACGAAACCATTTTTGGTCATACGAATCATTATTTCCAAAAAATGAAAAAAAATGGCGCCAAATTTATTGTTGTTGACCCACGTTACTCGGATACCGCATCGTCATTAGCGGATCAGTGGATCCCCATTTTGCCGACAACAGATAATGCGATGATGGATGCCATGATGTATGTGATCATCAGCGAAGGCCTGCATGATCAATCTTTTATCGACAAATTCACTATTGGTTTTGATGAGCACCAGATGCCCGACGGCATCCCTGAAAATGAGTCATTAGTGGCATATTTAATGGGGAAAAAAGATGGTGTGGTGAAAACTCCTGAATGGGCAGAACCTATCACCAAAGTCCCCGCTGATACCATTCGTCAACTGGCTCGCGAATATGCCAATACAAAACCGGCGGCCTTAATGCAAGGTTGGGGGCCTCAACGTCACATCTGTGGTGAACGTTCCGCCAGAGGGGCCACTCTGTTAGCCACAATTACCGGAAATGTAGGCGTAAAAGGGGGCTGGGCTGCGGGCTATGGCATGGCTGTGACCCCTGATTTACGTAAAACGTTAGCGGGCCCGAGCCTATTTGAAAACCCAGTTAAAGCGAAAATCAATATCACCAATTGGGTGCAAGCTTGTGAAGATAAAGCATTAGTTACGCCAGATAACGGTTTAAAAAACGCGGAAAAACTCGATACGGAAATCAAAATGATTTTTTCGTTAGCGGGTAACTATATGACTAACCAGAACCCCGATATTTTGCATGCTGCTAAAGTTCTGGAAGATGAAAGTAAAGTTGAGTTTATCGTTTACAGTGACTTATACATGACACCCAGCGCCAAGTATGCCGATATTTTATTGCCTGAAACCAGCTTCTTAGAGCGCTGGAATGTGGGGGGAACATGGGGAACTGGCAACTATATTATTTTATCGGAAAAAGTCGTTGAGCCTGAATTTGAGCGGCGTAGTGACTATGAGTGGTTGCGAGAGGTCGCTGAAAAACTCGGCGTTGGCGAGAAATTCAGTGAAGGTCGTACAGAAAAACAGTGGATCGAGCATTTAGTCAATGATGCCCATCAGAAACGCCCAGAAGATGGCATTCCAACTTTTGATGAGCTGCTGGTTAAACGCCGTCATTTGTTAAAGCACAAACCCCATGTTGGGCATGTCGCTTTTGAGAAAAATATTAACGATATCGATAATAACCCGTTTGAAACGCCATCAGGAAAAATTGAGATTTTCTCTCAGCGTCTTTATGAACGTAATGATGTGGATATCCCTGCGTTATCCCATTATGTGCCTGCCATTGAAGGGCCTGAAGATGAACTTGTTTCCCGATATCCATTGCAGTTGATTACTTGGAAAGGCCGTAACCGTGCCAATTCAACGCAATTTGCTAACCCGTGGCTACAAGAGGTACAGCGCCAAGAGTTGTGGATCAACCCCATTGATGCCAAAAAACGAAATATTACGGATGGAGAGCGCGTCAAAGTGAATAACGACCGCGGTATCACTATGGTGCCCGTCAAAATCACCCAGCGGATTATGCCCGGAGTGGTGGCTTTACAAGCAGGAGCATGGTGGCAACCTGATGAAAATGGCGTTGACCAAGGTGGTTGCGCTAACGTTTTAACATCAGCCCGTAGCACAGCAATGGCACATGGAAATGCCCATCAAACCTTATTGGTGGAGGTAAGCAAAGCATGAGTAAATTTCACGTTTATCCCGCGATAAGCAGCAAACAGCTTGGTTTTTATATTGATTCTGCACGTTGCTCAGGTTGTAAAGCCTGCCAAGTGGCGTGCAAAGATAAAAATAATCTCGATGTCGGGCGCAAATATCGTCGCGTATATGAAGTCGCGGGTGGTGAGTTTATTGAAAATGGTACGGGAGGACTGGTGAATAACGTCTTTGCTTATACGTTATCCATTTCCTGCAACCACTGCGCCGACCCAATGTGTGTGAAAAACTGCCCGACAACGGCGATGCACAAGCGTGAAGGGGATGGCATCGTGATGGTCAATACAGACAAATGCGTAGGTTGTGGAACTTGCGCTTGGTCTTGCCCATATGGCGCACCGCAAATGAACCCTGAAACCAAACAAATGTCGAAATGTGATTTTTGCATCGACCTGCAACTAAAAGGGGAGCAACCCGTCTGCGTCGCCACATGCCCATTAGGGGCCATTCAGTTTGGCCCAATAGATGAACTCAGACAACGTTATGGCGAGCTGGCGGATGTCCGTGGGTTGCCAGACTCATCGATTACCCATCCCAATTTAGTGATCCACCCACATCTTGGGGCTGGTCGCACTCAAAACTCACAAGGAGAAGCCAAATGAATGAATGGCCATTATTGTTATTCACATTTTTAATGCAAACATCCATTGGGTTGAGTGTGATGTTAGCGCTTTTTGCGAAAAAATTATCAGCGGTTTTACCTCATAAAACGAATACACAATTTTTGCAGCAATACGTGTTTGTTGCCTGTGTATTTGCGGGGGTAGGTTTATTGTCTTCAATCACCCACTTAGGGGTTCCTTTGAATGCGCCTAATTCTTTGTTGAATATCTTTTCATCGTGGCTAAGCCGTGAAGTGGTTTTCACTGCGACCTATTTTGCTTTTCTTGGGCTGACTTTTTTGTGGCTATGGTTCAAAAAGAAATTGTCATTTCTGCTGCTTGGTTTGGCTATCATTGCTGGGTTATGTGATGTGTATGCCATGGCTTCAATTTATCGTTATACATCAATGTTAACGTGGATGAATGATAATACTTATTTGATGTTCTACGGCACGATGCTTACAGCAGGAGCTGCTGGGTATTATTTATTAATCAATTTGTTATTGCGCTTCCATGCAGGCTCGCCAGCGGCTCAAGTCTCAACGCGTGGGTTATGGGTGCTATGGGCGGTTATTGGCATTAGCTTATTAGCCCGTTTAGTTTATCAACCTGCCTATGAAAATTACTTAGTTAGCACGAGTTATCATAATGAATCGATTACATTTCCTATCGACTCTATTCATGCCTACCAAAGGATTTGGTCGCTGCGTATCACTAGCTGGGTAGTTGGAATACTGGCGGTGATTTTATTGGGATATGGATTATTTCGCCATATGCGACAGACTGCGAGTGGGGTTATGACTTCGAGCAGCAAAGGGTATTTAGTGGTGGGTTTTGCGGCTGCCATAATTGCTGAATTTATGCTGCGTTACTGTTTCTATACTATTCATCTGTAAATAAATAACAGTTTATCGCTTAGGAAATTACCTTTTTTATGATCCATTTTTCACACTATGCAGCAGCGTTTAATATCTTAGGCACTTGCTATTTATTTTCTCCAAATGATGATGCAAGCCATTATGCGATAAGTTTCTTCAAGCTAAATGACTTTGCATCTCAGTGGCCTTGTAAAATCAGTACTCAGCTTAGCGAACGCATCTCGGCATCGCTAAGCATCGAAATAGCGACGCTGCATACTCAGTGGACAAATTTATTTATTGGTCCTGAAGCATTACCTGCTCCGCCATGGGGCTCGGTATACCTCGACCCTGAAGGCGTATTACAGGGCTCTTCGACACTGGCGCTGAGCGAGTTTTTACAACGAGAGCGTTTAAAAATTCAGACGCGTTATCCAGAGCCTTCTGACCATGTTGGTTTAATGTTATTTCAAGCGGCAGTTTTGGCTTCACAAGTCAGGGAGGCAGCATTAAAAGAATTGCTAAATGACCATTTGGGGAGTTGGTTACCCCAGTTTTCTCAGCAATTAAATCGAACAACATGTAGCCCGTTTTATAACGCATTAACGGAATTAGCGCTGGTTACTGTAAGGTCATGTATATAATATTGTTCAGTATATTTGACCTTTTAATGGTTAATTAAACGTAATATTTGAATGGGTGAAAAGTTAACAAAATTTAATTAAATGAAAATTGATTTAGTTATAAGAAATGCAAATTAAAATGATTATTACTTTACCTTTCTAAGCCATAATGCATTTTTAAGTCATACTACTTAATGATGTTTTTGGATATCCATAGGGGGTATAAAGTGGTCAATTTATTAAATCGTTTGTTGTCCCATGAAGATGCTGGCAGGTTGTTATTGCGTCTTTCCGTCGGTGGGCTCATGTTATTTCATGGTATGAGTAAATTAATGACAGGGGCGAGTGGTATTAAAGCGCTGCTAGCTTCTTATGGCTTACCTGAATTTATCGCTTATGGAACAATTTTAGGTGAAGTTGTGGCACCTATTTTTATTATTTTAGGAATTTTAACTCGCCCATCTGCATTATTAGTCTCCTTCACTATGGTGGTTGCATGGCTGATGATTGGGTTAGATAAAACATTTGTGCTTGATAAAACAGGCGCATGGGCGATTGAAAGTATTGTGTATTTCTTCTTGAGCGGTATTGCATTGGCATTTTTAGGTGCGGGTAAATATTCCATTATCAAAAACCCGAACTGGCGATAAATCCGTTTTTCTTTCGTGTTTGACATTGCCTTTGAAAAAAGACCATCAAAAATGTTCTGATGGTCTATTTTTTTGTCTAAAAAATGGTCGTTTCAAGATGAACGATATTTTTGAAATATTGGTAGTTTAAGCCATTTTAGCTATAATGGATATTCAAGCTACTTTATATTGTAGGTGATGTATGGAAACTATCTCAGCACAAGTTGCTAAAAATCAATTTGGTGATTTATTGATGAAAGTTCAACGTGCACCTGTTGAAATAAGCAAGCACGGTAAACGTGTTGCTGTTGTTATTTCTCCGGACGAATATGACCAGCTTATGCAATTAAAATTACAGAGCCTAAAAACGGTTTTGGCGGAGTCTATTGCACAAGCAGAACGCGGTGAATTTCATAGCATTGATGATGTATTTGCCCCGCTAACCATGGACGAACTTGAAAATAAGGCTTAAGGATGAGCGTTAGGTTTACTCATAAAGCAAGAGAGCATATCCGCTCAATCAAGCTTTATTCTATGCGTCGTTGGGGAGTTAATGTTGCCGAAGCTTATGCCAACTCATTACGAGTAACAATGACAGACATACTTGCCCGACAGCCATCCCTTGGTCGTGATCGTAGTGAAGATTTGTATTTGGGCGTCTTTAGCTTCCCTGTTGAAAGCCATATTATTTATTATCGAAAAGCGCTTGAAGGCATTGAAGTGCTGGCGGTATTACATCATACACAGGATCCAAACTCTCATTTATAAAAATCTAGGTGGCAATAAGCTTTATTGTTAATTATTTAATATTATTAAAGAAAAAGACCATCAAAAATGTTCTGATGGTCTTTTTTTAATCATGATAGTCAATTAGTTGCTAGCACAATTGTACGCAAGAACTCGTCTAATAATCGGCTGTCACGGCAAGCGGGCTCAGGAAATTGCATGCGTTCTGCATTGGCTATGACTTCCAGAACGAGCTTATCAATAGCTGGTCGCCTCGCGCCATAATCACTTTCAACTGCTTGGTGCTTAATAACCAGCAATTCATCTATCTCTGTGAGTACCTTGTTATCGGTAACTGTGGCCGCGACTAATTCAGAAAATGCCATTGGTGGCATGCTTTTACTTACTTCTATCCAACGCAGGGCTAATACCGCACGCAGCAGATAAAGATATTTTTTCAGTTTAACGCGCTCACCTTTAAAGTCAGTATGTAAATTACGCTTACTTATTGATAAATAGTGATAGCGCGATTTTAACGGTGAATAAAATTGTGCAGTCAGTTGCTCCAGTTGAGTAAAAAATGCCTCATCCTTAAAATAAACAATGGGTGAATGCAACCACTCTATTAATGCAGGGTTAGAGTTACGCATTAATTTCAATGCTTTAGATAGCTCCCAACCTGATACATCCAGCTCATCATCAATTGGCTTTTCTATCACATCGCGTTTTTTATCCAGTGTTAGGTACCAATCAAGTTTGTGAACATAGATAAATCGAACATCATAGTCGCTGTCGCGGGAGGCAAAGCCCCAACCGCGACTTCCAGACTCACACGCAAATAATATTTTAACGTGATGAGTTTCTTCTATTTCTTTGAGTGTTTTACCTATCCGTTCTTTCATCAGCACGGATACACTTTCATGGTCAGTTTCCATGCTTTCTCCTGTTACTTTTTATCTTTAACCCTTCACACACACCACTTGGCGTAGGGTATGAACAATTTCTACCAGTGATGATTGCGCAGCCATTACAGCATCGATGTCTTTGTACGCCATCGGTATTTCGTCAATCACATCACTATCTTTTCGGCACTCAACATGGGCGGTCGCCATTTTTTGGTCGCTGACTGAGAAACGTTTTTTGGCCTCTGTTCGGCTCATTACACGGCCTGCACCGTGGCTACAGGAGCAAAAACTTTCTTCGTCACCTAAACCGCGCACGATAAAACTTTTGGCTCCCATAGACCCTGGAATGATCCCCATTTGGCCTTTTCGAGCCGACACGGCACCTTTTCGGGTTACCAGTACTTCTTCACCAAAGTGCTGCTCTTTTTGCACATAGTTATGATGGCAATTTACGGCTTCTTGCTCTGTGATAAACGGTTTTGGAATTTCGCGTGATAGTGCTTCCAGAACGCGGTGCATCATCACTTCACGGTTATGGCGAGCAAAGTCCTGCGCCCAACCTACCGCTTCCATATAGTCATTAAAATGCACGCTTCCTTCTTCGAAATACGCGAGGTCTCTATCCGGCAAATTGGCGATATGCTGTTGCATATCTTTTTGCGCCAACGTGATAAATAAGTTACCAATCGCATTTCCCACACCGCGTGACCCGCTATGTAGCATTACCCAAACACGGTCTTGTTCATCTAAACACAGCTCAATAAAGTGGTTCCCTGTTCCCAATGTCCCTAAGTGGTTGTAATGATTCGTTCCACGCAGTTTTGGGTATTTATCACAGATACGTTTGAACTCTTCATCCAAGTGCGCCCAGTGGGTATCGACAATATCCTGTGTACGATGCCAAGCCCCTTTATCTCGTCCATGTCGATGTGTGGTTCGGCCATGTGGTACTGCCGCCTCAATAGCAAAACGGATGTTTTGCAAGCTATCTGGCAAATCTGATGCCGTTAAGGACGTTTTTACCGCAATCATCCCACAACCAATATCCACACCAACCGCCGCAGGAATAATGGCCCCTTTGGTTGGGATCACACTTCCAATGGTTGAACCTTTCCCGACATGTACATCAGGCATAACGGCAAGGTGTTTAAAAATGAATGGCATTTTGGCCGTATTTTGTAACTGGGTTACCGCTTTAGGATCCACAGGCACGCCGTTGGTCCACATTTTTACAGGTACGCCATTTTCTTGAATTAATTGATTAAAGTTATTGTTATTCATTGTTATTCCTTAATTTTTACCAATCCGTTTAATACTTGATCTAATCCACCGTAAACGGAAATTTGGTCGATTCGATGTGCGATACTTTCTAAGGTCTCAAGTTCTTTTAAACGCAATGCAACCGGGTTGTTTTCCATTACTTTTGCGGTATTTAACAGTGAACGAGTCGCGGCAGTTTCTTCGCGGCGGCGGATCACGTTAGCTTGTGCCGATTTTTCGGCTTCAACGACTTGGGATAAAATAGTGCGCATATCTCCCGGCAAAATGATGTCTTTTACACCGATACTGTCAATTTCTAGGCCAAATTCAACCACGCATTGCGCGACTTGAGCTAACATCAGCTCATCGACTAATTGTTTGTTTTCTAATAGTTCATCTAAGGTTCGAGTCCCCACGATTTCTCGTATTGAAAACTGCAATTCACGATATAAATGCTCTACAGGCTGACTCAATTTTGAGAACGCCAGTAAAATATCGTGATAGCGCCAGTTGGCGCACAGGTTGATGCGTAATGTGACTTTGTCTTTGGTTAAAATCTCTTGTCCGCTAATTTCTAATGATTGTAAACGGGTGTCTATTATCTCAACTTCCGGTTTGTGGTTGATTTTCCAATAACCGTAAGTTCCCGGTTGTAATAAATCTTGTATCTCACCATCAATTTTTAACATACCGACATGCCATGCAGGTACTTGGCTAATCAAGGCCAACTCATTGCCTTTAATGCGTTTTTTACCCATCAGACGTGCAACGAATGCAGAGTCAATAACGCTATTTTCTAGCGACTGCGGCTCCACTTTTAAATTATTGCCATTTTTCCAATACAACCGACGGGTCGCTGGTGGCAATATTTCTGTCAAACTATTGTGCAAGTAAATAAAACCAATCTCGTCATCAGTCAAAGCGATGTCAATACAGTGGTCATCAACCCAATCAGGGTGAAATTGGCGTAAGTGGTCTGCCAGTTTTTCATCAATAGGTTCGTTATCAAGTGTGAACAATGACACAGTCAATCGATTGAACCAATCGTTTAAATGGTGCTCACCCGCAGTCAGTAATTGTTTAAAATCCCCATTTTTTGAGGTTAGTGCGATTTGTCCTTGAGCGATATTTATTTTTTTCATTATTTTTCCTTTTTCAATATTTATCCGGCACTGAAGAAAAAAGCGAAGTGGTGAGGGGAAAAGTAGAGTGCCAAAATTGGCTGTCTAAATTTCTGCTCATCACTCGGCAAAGCTCTCGAGTGGCGGTTTTAAGCTTAACTTCTGCTTAGTTTTATACAGTTGGATTTGTATTTTTTTCAGGAGTCGAACCTGATAGCTAGGCTATTACCAAGGTATCTTCCTGACGGCGGCATACAGACCATGTAGTGACTAAGCCACCATGTCTGCACCGGTTGAACGCGAAGTTCAGACAATTTCCGGCAGTGGATGAATATAGTATTGCCAGAAGCGTGCCAACTTTTATTAAAGTAAGTTGGAAAATTTTATACTATTGAAAAATAACAAATAAATATATCTAATTAAATTTCACTAACATTACCAAGAGAAATGGATTAGGCTATTTATTATCTTTTTATATCGTACTTTATAAATTTCTATAAACTCATCATGAATAAGAAACGCAAAGTGGTCATTGGTGTATTGGGCACCGTACTAGACAGACGAGGCAAAAAGGCCAATCGCTGGACAAAATGGCGCCCAACGGTTGGTCTTTGCCAACAGCCTGATTTGGATATTGGTCGTTTTGAATTACTGCATCAGGTGAATGACTATGGCATGGCGCACCGGGTGAAAGAGGATATTGAGCAAGCCTCTCCCAGTACGGAAGTGGTACTGCATGAGGTGGATATTGCGGATCCGTGGGATTTCGAAGAGGTGTATACCTCATTATTGGATTTTTCTTCGCATTATCAATTTGATACTGATAATGAAGAGTATCTTGTACATATCACTACGGGTACCCATGTGGTGCAAATCTGTTGGTTTTTATTAACGGAAGCTCATTATTTACCAGCCAAATTAATTCAAACTTCACCGAGCCAAAAAGGGCGAGAAAAAGACCCTATCGGCATTCATACCGTGATTGACCTTGATTTAAGCCGTTATACCCATATCACCAGCCGTTTCCAAACAGAGCAGCAACAGCAGGTTTCATTTTTAAAATCAGGTATTGCCACCCGCAACGCAGCATTTAATACCATGATTGAGCAAATCGAACGTGTCGCACTGCGTTCTAAAGCCCCGATTTTACTCAATGGGCCAACGGGGGCGGGGAAGTCTTTCTTAGCTCGGCGAATTTATCAACTGCGTGAAAGCCGCCACCAAGTTAAAGGGCGCTTTGTGGAAGTAAACTGTGCCACTTTGCGTGGTGATAACGCCATGTCGACGCTGTTTGGTCATGTAAAAGGGGCATTCACAGGAGCAATCAACCCAAGGCGTGGGTTACTGAAAGAAGCGGATGGCGGTATTTTATTTCTTGATGAAATTGCGGAACTTGGGCTAGATGAACAAGCCATGCTATTGAAAGCTATCGAAGAAAAAAGCTTTTTTCCTTATGGTTCAGATGAAGAAATTCACAGTGATTTTCAATTAATTGCAGGGACTCACCGTAATTTGGCGCAGCAAGTGGAAGAAGGCAAATTTCGCGAGGACCTATTTGCCCGTATCAATATGTGGACGTTTGCGTTACCGGGCTTGCGTGACCGCCGTGAAGACATCGAACCGAATATTGATTATGAATTAGCCAAATTTTGCCAAGACCAACAAAGCCAAATTCGTTTTGATAGCGAAGCTCGCAATGTGTATGTGAAGTTTGCCTGTTCCTCTCAGGCCCTGTGGCGTGGCAATTTTCGTGAGTTGGGTGCATCCATTAGCCGGATGGCAACGTTTGCCGAACGCGGGCGTATTACTAAAGCGGTGGCCGAAGAAGAAATTGGCCGTTTGCAAGCCCAATGGCAAACAAAATCAACCAATATATTACCACAGCAAATTGGTGAAATTGATTTATTCGACCAACCACAGTTGGCAACAGTGCTGGAAGTTTGTCGCCGTTCATCTACCCTTTCCGAAGCGGGGCGTGAGCTGTTTGCCGTTTCGCGGCAGCAGAAAAAACAACCCAATGATGCAGACAGGCTGCGAAAGTATCTCGCCAAATTTGGGTTGGATTGGGATAGAGTGAAGGCAGATTTAATGTCATGAATCTTTGTAATAAAAAGCCCCCAAGAGGGGGCTGATAAATAACAAGAATTTAAACCTAATGACAATTAATACTCTTTAACACACACAACCCCAAAATCACCGGTAGTTCGTCTGCTTCCTAAATAATGATGTGATGATAGATGGTAGATGGTCATGTACTTGGTTATTGTCCAAATCCAGCCGTCTGCTGCTATTTGGTCTAGTTTCATGTTGTCGTTAATGGTTTTCTCTGGCCACTGGGTGAATAGCGAGATTTTACTATGTTTTATATCTTCTGGACTGGCTATCTTTTGAGAATTAGTACAATACCCCATTGCATCATTCAAGTTCAATTTCGGCCCTGCGCTAAACCACTTATCCATGTTAAAGGTATATACCATATTCTTGCTATTCATACGCTTAGGTTTTCCTGTGATAGTGACTTTTGCACTGCGGGGGCTTTCCGGCTGTGTCTTCATAGTCACAACACCTTTTTCATTAATAGTTAGCCAATTTTGGTTAACCTCCCACTTATATTCAGAAGCAAAACCTAGTGAAGGTTCAATGGCAAATTGCGCTCCAGTAAACCCAGTAGAAGGGAATCGATCATCAACTTGATAGGTTTCTTCAACACCTAATCGTGTAATTGACATTTTGCCGTAATTGACAATTTGAGTATATTTATCGCTCCCCTTATAATTAATTGAATCGCTGAATAATTTAATTTGAGCAATTTCTGCATCAGGAGCGTTCATGTGCTCAGCTGTATATGTTCCTGCCGATGTTTCTGTCATATCCTTCGGTACTCGTTTATGGGTTGTGCTTGATATGACTTCTAATTTTGGTTTTTTCCCTGTAATCAAATGACCATTATCATCTTTAAGTACTAACTTTATCTCAGTGTTTTTGATATCAGTTGTACTTGTTTCATCGTTACTTACAGTGAATGTGCTTTTCCCTGAGGCAAATACAGGTGCACCAGCTTCAATAGTAATCCTCTCAGAATTACTATTAGCCTTACCTACAATCGCTGAGATTATGTACTCTCCAGGTTTTGTAAAACGGAATGTTCCTTTATACTGGCGAGTGAAAGTGTCTTTTGTGATATCCCACTTCTCTTTAATTTCTGATGATTTTTGAGATTTATTATGTATTGCAATATCGCTTTCATTAACAAACACGTCATTACCATACTTATCCTTGGCTTTTAGCTCAAATTTAACATTTTCACCGATGTTGATATTAGTTTTAGCAAGTTTCAATTCAACGGATGCAACGTAATCAGGGTGACTGAATGGGGTAACCGATATCTGTGCGGTATCAGAAACAGTATTCACTTTTGCTGTCAAAACATGCTGTGCTGTTTGAATCAGTGATACAGTGGCAATGTATTCGCCTTTCTTCAGGACATTTTCTTGCCATGCGGTTATTGGCACTGAACTTGGTTTTTGAGAACCAGCTAAGTTGATATCTGTTGCTTTTAATTCAGTGACTCCATTGCCATATTGGTCAGTTAACGTGAATGTTAACTTGAACTCTTTCCCTGGATTGGTTGTGAGTTTCCCTGAACTATCTGCGGTTATTGACGGTTTCATGTTGATATTTGCCACATTTTTAACCCCTTTCGGGTTTTCAACTGTGATATTGGCAACTGAAGAATACCCATTAACCTTGACTTCTAGTGGATGTGTAGCGGCTTTGGTTAGCGCTAAGTTAGATGTGTATTTGCCCTCTTTGCCTTCAACCCAGGCTATTGGTATTAATGTATTTAAATGTTTTAGTGTAATATCGGAAATATCAACCGCTACAACGCCATTACCGAATTTATCTTTTAGGCTGAGTTGAAGGTTCGCGTCATCATTAATTGCCACTGTTATTGGGGCATTTAACTCAACTTTCGCGACATTTTGGGCGCCTTCTTGTGGTTTTACCTCAATTTCGACATTTTTTACCTGTTTATTTACCTCAACCGATAATGTGTGCTTTTTAACTTTCTCTAGCGTGACCTGAGCCGTATAGACATTATCGTTTGATGGTGTTTTTACCCACGATGCGTTAGTGGTAATTGTGCTGTCGGTATTTTTGAACATAATGTCTTTTGTCATGATACCGGTCACTTCATTACCGTAGCTATCGAGCATGGTTAGGTTTAATGTGGTATTTTCACCTGCTTTAATTGAGGTATTATTTGCGGTTAATTTGATCTCCTTAACATTGTTAACCCCTTTTAATGCTGTCACCGTGATAGCTGGCGTGGACTTGGAGATACTATTTACTGTCGCTGTTAATGTATGTTTACCGACTTTGGTTAATGGCAAGGTGGCTTTATACACGCCTACCGATGCCATATGCCAAGCAATATTGCGGCTATCGATAGTTTCTGCGGTATGGCTGTCTTTTAATGCAATATCAACGCCATTGACGCCAGTAACCAGATTGCCATATTGGTCTTTCAGTTCTAACGTTAATTCAACTTTCTTACCGGCATCAAATTTATTGAGGTTTGTGGTCATTTTTGCGGATTTCACCACATCTTTCCCACTTGGATAGGTTGCTTCCACGGTTTGGATACGGCTTGGTTGGTTATTTACAGTAGCTTTAAACCGGTACTCACCGATTGTGTCTAACCGCTGTTTGGTGGTATATACGCCATCTTGTGGATTCACCCATGTAACGTTGGTTAGTTTTCCATTATTTGTTAACTGAATATCTTTAGTATTGATATCAACAACACCATTATTAACGCTATCCGTTAAGGTTAATGTTAATTGCACTTCTTTACCCGCCTCAATAGTACCTTCATGGGTTTCAAGAGTAGTTTTATGGACATTATTTGCACCTTTGGCAGGGGTAACGGTTAACTCAAGCTTATCGCTTAGTAGTTTATCTACCACCACTTGAATAGATTGCTTACGTAGCTTGTTCATGGTGAGTTCTTGAGTATATAGCCCACCACTTAGCTCTTTCCATGCAGAGGTTGAATGTAAATCAGTTAATAATTTCAATGAACTCGCCGCACCGGTTAGTTTGTTATCAAACTTATCTTTTAGCCCGACAGTTAGAGTGACTTTATCACCTGAGTTTACCATGTGATTTTTCGCGCTGTGGGTAATAGAAATTGTCTCTAATGAGCCTCGTAAGCCATCTTTATCATAAGAAATGATTGGGATTGCGATAGGAGGGTTGACAACCCACTCGGCAGTTTCTGCTTGTCCGTTGATTTCTACTTTGATTTTGTAACGGCCTGCTTTGGCGGCAGGGAGCTGAGCGGTATATTTATGTAATCCATTCTTTTCCATAAATATTATGTTTTGTTTTTGCCCATTAATTGTCACAGAGATATCGCTATTGCTGACATTTTTAACTGGGTTTTTATATTGGTCAGTTAAGCCAATTGATAGTGATGAAAGCTGTCCTGTATCACTGTTGGCTATTGGTGAAATGGTAATTGTCTTCACGGCATTGTTACCTGATGGTGAATTGACAGTGACATTGGTTGTATCTGTAAATTGACCAATACTAGCTACCAGACGGTGTGTTCTAACGTCATGGAGCATGATGTTAGTGCTGTAGATACCTAAGCCATGGTTATCTTCATCCCAGACAGCGGATATTTTATTATTACTGTCAGTGAGTGTGATCGTATTATTATTGAGGTGAATAACAGGGTTGTTATCCCTATCAGTGACTTTTAGCGATAGCATGACGTTACTGCCTGCGGTAATGGTGCTTAAGTTTGTTGTTAGCTGAACCTTATTGATCTGGTTTTGGTTAGTCGATGGCAGGGCGTTAACCAATACATTTTTACTTTGTATTAGGTTAACCGTTGCTTTTAGGGAGTGAACTCCTGCAATTGCGACCGTTGTTGACGCAGTATAGGTTCCATTCCCTTTTGATAGCCAATTTAAACCTGTGAGGTTTTTCTTAATATGCGCATCATTTATGGTGATATCTTTCGCCATAACCCCTTCAACGCCATTATTCCATTGGTCTGCTAATATCAGTGTCAGCTCTGTTTTACTGCCTACAGTCAGTTGATTTGTGCTGGCTTTGAGCTCAACAATTTTTACTTGTGCAGGGCCGGTTAGTGCGCTGACATGAATCGCCAGTGGGGTGTTGGTTTGGTGATTAACTCGGCTAACAAAGATGTTTTTCCCTTGTTGATGTAATGGGAGCGTGGTGGTGTAAATACCTGCACCTTTTTCTAACCAAGCCAGCTTAGGAACAGGCGTATGATTATGTTCTAATTGAATATCGTTGGCTTGTACTTTTTCAACACCATTGCCATGACTATCCGTTAATGTTAATTGCAATTCGGCAAGATCACCGACTGTAAACACCTTGTTGATTGCTTTTAATACCATATTGTTGACGACAGATGTACTCTGCGGTGCTTTCACATCGATAACCTGTGATTGGCTAATGCCATTGGCTGTGACTTTTAAGGTGTCAGTGCCTAGCTTGCTTAATAATAAGTCAGCGGTATAAGTACCATCCGCATTGTCTTTCCATATGACAGAACCTGATTGTTGGTGAATGATAGTGAGACTGTTGCTGGAGACTTCTTTTAACCCATTACCAAAGGCATCTTTCAACATGATGGTGAGTGTGACTTTATTGCCAGCTTTGAGGTTAGCGGTTGGCGCAACGATAAACTGCACCTCATTGACGACTTTGTGTTGGCCTTTTTTCCCACCACCATCGCTAGCCGCAGCCGCAATTGGTGCAGGATTGCTAACATCAAATGGTTTCTTGTTTGATACAGTATTCGTTGTAGGGATAGACACCACAATATTGTGTTGACCGCTTTGTTGACCGGGTAATGTTCCAACGTAATTACCACTAGGGGCTTGGCCCACTGACATGGAAAATGGCTTTTGCTGATCGATGATAACGGACAAACTGGTGATATTGGATACTGGGTGTCCATTTTTGTCAGTCAAAGAGACGATGACTGTACTATCAGCTCCTGCAGCTACCGGTAAAATGTGGATAACGTCCACGTTTTTGACCTCATTGGCCCCTTTACTGTTTATCACCTCAATATCGACAGTTTGGCTGCTAATGTTGTTTACAGTCGCTGTTAACGTATCTTCCCCAATTGTTTTTAAAGCCAAATCCGCGGTATAGGTGCCATTTTTGTTATCAACCCAAGTCACCTGACCTGTTTGGTTATGCGTTAGTGTGATGTTTTTCACCTCAATACTGCTAAGCGCATTATCAAACGCATCTTTCAAAGTTAGTGTCAGTTTCGTGGTATCACCTGATTTAAAGCTTGATTGGGCTGTCGCCAGTTCAACGGTCTTAACCACACCTGCTTGGCCTTGAACACCGGAACCATCAACTTTTGTTGCTTGAATCGCTTTGGCGGCAGTCACCTGCCAAGTTTGTTGCGCTTTTTGCTTATTGGCAGCCACTTTAACCAGATAGTTTCCTGTTTTTTGCGCAGGTAAAGTGGCGATATAAGTGCCTTTATCTGTTTGAGAGCCAACAAATGTTAAGTTGAGTGGTTTATCATTAAGGGTGACTTTAATGTCATCTGCAATGTGTGTTACACCATGGCCATTGCCATCAACGGCTTGTACGCTCATGGCTCGCTCTGAACCGGCTGCCGATGGGGGGATAGCGGCCATGACCAGTTGATTAACTTGCTTGATATCGGTGGAATTTGTCACGGTGATATTTGCCGCTGAACTATTTATGCCATTAACGGTGGCGGTGAATGCATCATTTCCCAATACTTTTAATGGTAAGGTCGTTGTGTATTGACCATTGTTATGATCGACCCAAGTCACATGACCGGTTTGTTTGTGCATTAGAGTGATGTGGTTACTAGAGACACCTTTTAGTGGGTTATTAAAACGGTCTTTTAAGGTAACTGTGAGTGGTAAATTGTCGCCTGATACGGCGCTTGTCGCCGCCGTTGTCAGTTCAACTTGGCTAACGACACCGCGCAGGCCTTTTTGCCCACTCCCATTTGGGCTTGCAGTGACCGTATCGGGTTTTGCCACGACAAAGGTTTTCTTGGCTGAATTTTGCTTATTGACGCTAACAATCAGGTCATAGGAACCACTTTGTTGCCCCGGTAATTTCCCTGTGTAGCTACCGTCTGCTTGTTGAGTGACGGCAATATTTAGCGGTTGTTGTTTCCCGATATTCACAGCGACTTCAGTGATCCCCATGACTACGTGGCCGTTGATATCGGTCAAGGACACTGTAAGGACGCCTTCTGCACCTGCTTGCGGGCTGGCGATATTAACAATATCAACTTGATGGATACGGCTATTGCCAATCGCTTTTTCAACATTAATACCAACTGGTGCACTTTTTATCTGGTTAACTGTCGCTGCTAAATGATCTTTACCCAATGTCGTTAACAGTAAATCAGCGGTATAAGTGCCATTTTTGTTATCAACCCAAGTCACCTGACCAGTTTGGTTATGCGCTAGTGTGATGTTTTTAACCTCAATACCGCTAAGAGGGTTATCAAACGCATCTTTTAAGGTTAGCGTCAGTTTTGTGGTGTCACCTGATTTAAAGCTTGATTGGGTTGTTGCCAGTTCAAGGGTATTAACTACACCCGCTTGGCCTTGAGCACCGGAAGCATCAGCTTTTGTTGCTTGAATCGCTTTGGCAGCAGCAACCTGCCATGTTTGCTGCGCTGTCTGCTTATTAGCAGTCACTTTAACCTGATAGTTTCCTGTTTTTTGCGCAGGTAAAGTGGTGATATAAGTGCCTTTATCTGTTTGAGATCCAACAAATGTTAAGTTAAGTGGCTTGTCATTGAGAGTAACTTTAATGTCATCCGCAATGTGTGTCACTCCGTAACTGTTGATATCAATAGCTTGCACGGTCATGGTTTGTTCTGAACCGGTTGCCGATGGGGGGATAGCGGCCATGACCAGTTGATTAACTTGCTTGATATTGGTGGAATTTGTCACGGTGATGTTTGTCGCTGAACTATTTATGCCATTAACGGTGGCGATGAATGTATCATTTCCCAATATCTTTAATGGTATGGTCGCTGTGTATTGACCATTGTTATGATCGACCCAAGCCACATGACCGGTTTGTTTGTGCATTAGAGTGATGTGGTTACTAGAGACGCCTTTTAGTGGGTTATTAAAGCGGTCTTTTAAGGTAATCGTGAGTGGTAAATTGTGGCCTGATACGGCGCTTGTTATCGCCGTTGTCAATTCAACTTGGCTAACGACACCGCGCTGGCCTTTTTGCCCACTCCCATTTGGGCTTGCAGTAACCGTATCGGGTTTTGCCACGACGAAGGTTTTCTTGGCTGAATTTTGCTTATTGACGCTAACAATCAGGTCATAGGAACCACTTTGTTGCCCCGGTAATTTACCCATGTAGCGGCCATCTGCTTGTTGAGTGATGGCAATATTTAATGGTTGTTTACCAATGGTGACCTCAAGGTTTTGGATACCGTCAATCGTGTTACCTTGAGCATCAGTTAATACAGCCGTGAAGGTACTTTCGGCTCCTGCGGTTGGATTGGTGATATCACTGATATCAATTTTATGGATAGCGTTATTGCCTAACTGCGGTTTGACATCAATACCCATGGTTGGGCTTTGTATATTATCTGCTGTGATAAATAAGTGATCTTGCCCCAATTTTGTTAAGACTAAGTTGGCGGTATAGGTTCCATCTTTTTGTGCTATCCAAGTGACGTTACCTGCTTGCTTATGAGTCAGTGATTGTGCGAGATCTACGCCAGTTAATGGGTTGCCAAAGGCATCTTCCAATGTCACTGTGAGCGTTAACGTATCACCAGATTTTAAGTTTTTGTTTGGTAAAACGGTAAGTTTTGCACGACTAACCACACCGTGAGTACCTGATTTCCCCCCCGGATTACGGGTAATTGGAGAAGGTGCGCTGACAGTTAAAGTTGATCCTGTGGATTTTACGCCGCCCACAGTGACGATGACTTTATGGTCTCCTGATTTTTGGCCAGAAAGAGTACCGGTATAAGTCCCTTTGTTGACGGTTTCAGTGATCTTAAGCAATGCTTCAGCGCCATCGATAGAGACGACAGCGTTATTATCAACCCCTGTAATAGGTTGGTCATGGGCATCAGTGATTAATAGTGTGATGGAACTCGTTTCACCCGCAGCGGGGGTAGCGATGTCTTTGATTTTAACTTGCTTGATTTGCGAGGTTCCAGTCGCACTCCCTACGTTAATATTCAGTGGGGAAGAGGTGATTTGGTTCACTTTCACGGTTAAAGTGTCTTGCCCAATTTTGGTGAGTGGCAAAATAGCCGTGTAGTTACCGTTTCGAAGGTCTGTCCAGATAACGGGACTTACGTTAGGTTGTTGGTGCTTTAATTGAATACCCGCGCCACTGACGCCTTCAAGAGCGTTACCAAACCCATCTTTAAGGGTTACGGTTAATTGTAATAATTGGCCTGATTTCAGGTCATTAGCTGATGATGAGGCTAAAGCCACGGTATTAACGACACCACGTTGATTTTTTGTACCACTCCCATCTTTTTCTTTTACAGCGATGATCGCGGCAGTTTTAACTGTCCAAAGCTTTGATACGGTTTTATTGTTAGCTGTTGCTTTAACCGTATATTTACCCATATTTTTTGCGGGTAATGTTCCTGTGTAAATACCGGCTTGGGTGAGTGATTCTGTTAAAATAATGGATGTTGACTGGCCGTCGATATTTGCTGTTATCATACTGCTAATCATGGTGACGGGGTGCTGATATCTATCGGTGACTTTCACTGTGATAGTTTGGTTTTCACCTGCTTCACTCGGGGAGATTGGCTCCAGCTCGATATTTGCAACTTTATTGATATCAGCTGTATTACTTACTGTAATGGAAATTAATTGTGACTTATAACCGTTAATAGATGCTAATAAATCATTAGAACCTGTTTGGGTTAATAGCAACGGAGTGGTGTAAGTGCCATTCCCATTATCTAACCACTTCAGCGAACTCGTTGTATATCCATCTAGAATGATATTACTGGTGTCGATGGCCGTTAACGGATTATTAAATGCATCAACGATGGTTACGGTAATAGCCAATTTGTCACCTGATTGCAGACGAGTAGTATCCCCTGTTGTCATGGTAATGTTATTGATAACGCCTCGTTCACCTCGATTACCCGTTCCACTTGAGTTGTTCGAACGAATTGGGGCTGGTTTTTTCACCTCTAAAGTGTTTTTAGCGGAGCTTTGGCCGTTTACCGTGGCAGTAATTTTATGATCACCCGCTTGCAGCGCTGGCAGCGTGATTTCATAAATACCTGATTTCCCTTCTTTTACGGGCAGGGTGTGCTGGAAGCCGTCAATCTCAATAACCATTTCGTGTTCACCGACCACCGGGTTGCCGTGGTTATCGGTTAATTGAACGGTCAATGTACTGGTTGAACCTGCGGTGGGTTTTTCTGTTTGAATGATGCCAATTTTACTGACTTTGTTTTTCCCTTTGGCTGGGTTAACTTGAATCGATTTGACGGCGGTTTTATGGCCGTTAATTGATGTGGTTAAGTCTTTCGACCCCATTTCAGTTAATGTGAGAGTCGCGGTATAAGAACCATCGCCATTATCCGTCCAAACTGGCTTGCCGTTATATCCGTCAAGGGTAATGTTATTGGTATTCAGCTCGGTCAAGCCGTTACCAAAGGCATCGGTGATGGACACAGTGAGCTCAAGCTGGTCGCCAGATTGTAAGCTGTGGGTATCGCCTGTTGTCATGGCAATATTATCGACAACGCCTTTTTCTCCTTTGGTTCCTGTTCCGTCTGGTTTTTTCGACTTAATGGGTGTTGGAGTGTTAACGACTAAAGTTGTGTCAGTCGAGTTTTTACCATTCACATTTACGCTAATGCTGTGATTACCTGCTTGCAGTGCTGGCAATGTGACTTCATAACCACCTGATTTTCTTTCTTTTGCTGGAAGCTTATGAGGTTGTCCATCAATATTGACGGTAATTTCAATTTCACCGACCACTGGGTTACCATGTTTATCAGTGAATTCAATAGTGACAAGGCTATTTGCGCCGGCTGCTGGCTTTTCTGTTTTGGTGATTTTTACCTTATCAACGTGGGTTGTCCCTGAGGCGTTATTAACCTGAACTTCTGTGTGTGGGCTGCGAGTACCATTGATGGAGGTAGTTAAATCATTGCTACCAACGTCGGTTAAGGTCAAGGTAGTGGTATAAGAGCCATCGCCATTATCTACCCAGTTTAAGGTATTTCCTTTGTGTTTACCGATATCGATGTTATCGGTATTTAAGCCAGCTAAGCCGTTACCAAAGGCATCAGTTACCGCTACCGTGATTTCAAGAGGATTACCCGACTCAAAACGGTGAGTGTGATCAAGTGTGATTGCGACTTTGTCGATAACACCTTTTTCACCTTGTTGACCCGTTCCATTCGAATTGTTTGGTGAAATCGGTTTTGGTTGCTCAACCAGTAAGCTCTCTTTGATGGATGCTATGCCATTCACACTCGCATGAATATCATGTTTTCCGGCTTGCAGTGCAGGTAGTGTAACCTCATAAATACCCGGTTTTCCTTCTTTTGCGGGGAGAGTGTGTGGTTTGTTATCAATATTAACGATAAGCTCAGTTTCACCGACGACCGAGTTATCGTTTTTATCCATTAGTTGAACGGTCAGGATGCTACTTGAACCTGCGGCGGGTTTTTCTGTTTTGATGATCTTAACTTTGCTGACCTTATCTTTCCCTTTTGCATTGCTAACTTGGACTTGTTTTTGTGGGCTCTTAGAGCCATTAATGGAAACGGTGAGGTCATTATTGCCGACGTCGGTTAGTGGTATGATAGTGGTGTAAGAGCCATCACCGTTGTCAACCCATACCAAGGTATCGCCTTTGTGTTTACCAATATTGATATTATTGGTGTCTAGGCCTGATAAGCCGTTGTTAAAGGCATCAGTAATGGATACGATGACCTCAAGTTTATCGCCAGATTGTAGATGGCTAGCATCGCCTGTCGTGATAACGATATTATCGATAACACCTAATTCTCCTTTTGGCCCCGCACCACTTGGGCCTTTAGGTTTAACAGGTCGTGGTTTATCAACAATAAGCGGCTCTTTTGGTGATTCTTCCCCGTTAACGATAACAGAAACTATATGGTTGCCTGCAAGTTGGCCTGGAATAATGACGTCATATATACCTGGGGATGTTTCTGTTATCGGTAAAGTGTGTGGCTGACCATTTATATTGGCAATAGCTTCAGTTTCACCAACAACGTGATTGCCATGTTTGTCGGTTAACTCTATCGTCACAATACTATCTGTGCCTGCCGCTGGTTTTTCTGTTTTGGTGATTTTCACTTTATCAACGTGAATAGTTCCGCTGGCATTATTGACGAGAACGTCAATTTTCGGGCTAGTCGTGCTATTGATGGAAGCCGTTAAATCAGTGTTGCCGACTTTACTTAATGGCAAGGTAGTGGTGTAAGAACCATCGCCATTATCCGTCCATGCTAGCGTGTCACCTTTGTGCTTGCCGATATCAATATTATCGGTATTTAAGCCTGATAACCCATTACCAAAGGCATCGGTGATAGTCACTATAACATCAAGGGTATCCCCTGATTGTAAACCATGGGTTTTGCTTGGAGTGATGATAATGCTATCAATAACGCCTTTTTCCCCTTTTTGGCCTGTCCCGTTCGTATTGTTTGGTGAAATCGGTTTTGGCTGCTCAACAATCAATGTTTCCGGTGAGGATGTTTGCCCATCAACCGTGACGGTGATACTTGGCGAGCCCGTATGCTGCCCAGGTAATTTTCCGTTGTAGATCCCACTACCGGGACGGTTTTCAGTGATGGTAATTGGAGTTGGTTTTCCATCGATATTGACCGTCACCGTACCATCAGCTCCAGATACGGCATTGCCGTGCATATCAGTTAATGAAATGGTGATGTTGCTGCTTGTGCCCGCAGCGGCTTGTTCAAGGTCTATAATCGTGACATGGGCTAATTGGCCGAATACAAAATGGGTTTCTACCGTGACACTTTGCTCATTCAGTGCTGCTGTTATTTTGACCGGCCCTGCAACTTGGCTTTTTACCTCGACATCAGTATTGCCTTGTTCATCGGTTGGGCTCAACTGTTTGGCTGTTGCATTTTTTGCTTCAAGTTGCAGCACTGCTCCTTTAATGGGATGTGCATTATTATCAGTAACATGGAATTGAATTTTATTTTTAGATTTACCATCGGCAATCGCATTATCACTAAGAACATTGAAATGATTAATATGTGCTTGGTGTGTATCGGCAATAAAGAAAAAAGCGGTATCAATAGGAGCGCCGCCATTTGGCACTGCTTGAACTCGGTGTTCCCCCGTGACCAGTGACGTGAATTGAATGGACGCTTCGCCTTTTATATTGGTGGTAACTTGATATTTCTGTTTATCAGTTGATTTTGCCGCCTGCATTTTTTTGAATAAATTGCTAAACGCCATTCTTGAAGAAGTGGCTTTTGGCGTGATGAGCTTTAGTTCTGCTGGGAGAATAAACGCCACTGTTGAGTCTGGTGCGATGCTATTTAAGCTATCTCTGGCTGTAACCGTTAAGGTATTAATATCATGGCCATTGGCGACAGCATTTCCTTGCTTGATAACCTCACTTTGACTAATTGATAGTACGCCAGAGTTTGTGACTTCAACTAATGTTGTGGCTTGCGGTGAAATATTTCCTTTACTGTCAGAGGCCGTCACCGTGAATTGGTAAAGGTTGATTTTTTTCCTTTCTTGTTCAGTCATTGCCACTTTATAGGACGGTAGCTTGACTCTTGTCGCAGCACCATCGAGGGTGATTTCTCCTCCCGCCATTAAAAATTCAGGAGCTTGAATGGTCAGTTTGTCTAACGGATATTTGGTGTTGACGGCATTGATTAAAGATACCTGTTCTCCAGTGCTTCCTTGGATCATCGCTGGCAATGATAGCGTTATTAGCGCTTTCTTTTGGTATTCCAGTACGATGTTGTTATTACGGTTTACAAAATCATAGCGACTGCCCAGTAAACGGCGTGAATCCCCCACTTTGCTTGGATCGAGCTGCTCAGCAAGACTTTTGCCCAATGCCCAAGTTAGCTGGACTTTGGCATTAGTTTCCGTTAATCCACCACTGATTTTATGTTCTGCACTTAAGGTGAGTAGCGAGAAAGGTGTCCAATTCACGCCAACGGTAGTGGCAAGAGGGTCTTTTTGGCGTTTATCTTTACCGAATAAGGCAACATCATCACCGAAATACTGTTCAAATTTAAGATTTCCGCCAATATTTGGGTAAGAGGGTAACCAACCCTCAGCGTGTAAATCCCATCCATTGGCAGGGCGAGCATTGGAGTCATGATTTAATTCAGGCGCGCTACGCCATGCTGATGTGCGTAAATAGGTATTCGCGCTCAGCTTTAAGAAGTCTTGTGCGTACTCTGCCCCGAAACCTAGGCGAGAGTGGTAGCGAGATAAGTCATGATCAAAAAAGGCATTGACGCCCATCATACTCTCTGGGGTAAAGCGACGAACCCCAATACCATTATTGGTCTGTAAGCGGGCATCGGTACGGTGAATATTATGTTGGGTAAACAATAATAAATCAGTACTGTCATACCAAGGAACTAGCCAATCTAACTGGGTGTTTTTTATAGTTAATTTTTTATCTACGTCAACACTGAATTTGGCATTACCCGTTTTGGATAACCAACGATTTATTTCATCTGTTGCAGCGTTTGTGGCTTTACTGCGAGCGAAGTCTTGTGCCATATCTGCAAGATCAGCAGCTTTTTTCTTATCAGAGATAAAACGTGCTGCGCTTTGGCTATATTCGGCAATAAACTGTGCTGTTTTATCATCATTGGTTAATACGGGGTCACTCCCTAGAGTAGGAAGGTTATCCGGTGTGAGCATTTTTGCATAGCTTGGCATAACCGGCATGACGGCTGATGACCATATTGCAGTAAAGAGGACAAAGCCATTTGAGATTTGATGTCTCAATGTTGGTTTTGTGGTTGACGTAGCGGGGTTCATTCAATTCATTCCTAGTTTCAATATTAATTTGGCTATTGTTGAATGCTTATAGTGGTAAGAGCTTGTGAATTAGTTTGACTTAAAAAGAAGCGGAATTTACAAGGTGGAAAAACGCGGAATGGGCGGCTTCTATTGATAGCCCTACAAAACAATTCTCTCGCTAATATGAAAGCGTTTTTCTCGGTTGGGAATAGATATTACTTGAATAAAAACAATTTATTAGCTTAAAAAATTCGGTGTTTGATTGGTATAATAGTCAACCTAGTCACAATGCAATTAAGCCATAAACTAGGCTAGCGGAATGAAAAATGCCCCTGTTAAGGGGCTAATTTTGACGCTGAAAGAACCGCTAAATTAAGTTTGTTTTATTATGGGCAATATTAGCTTATTTTTTGAAATAGTTGCCTTAGCAAACTTAACGGCGTGCGTGTAGGCCTATTTTGCTTATTTACTGGAGATCTGAAAAGAGTCCCAGTACTTGGGTGAATATTTATCGTAGATCCATTCCTTAGAAAGTTAACTTGTATTGTTCGACTATCGCCATTCAGGGTGGCAATGATATTTATAGAACCTTCGACTAAGCTGCTGATTTCTAATTCTGTATTTCCATATTCATCAGTCAATTTAGTTGGTGTGATAACGGCATTTGGTGCTTCAAAGTGAACACGTGCCCCTGCGATGCTTTGTCGGCTATTATTCACAATATGCAGTTTAATTTTGTTTTTACTGATCCCATCTGCCACTGCATTGTTTTGAATGATATCAATGCTACCAATAAATGACTGGCTAATATCGGATTTAAAGTTATACATTTCAGTCATTTCTGTACCATGCTCAATATTTGCTTTTATTGCATAACTTCCTGATACCAAACTAGTAAATTGAATGGAAGCTTCACCTTTACTGTTAGCGATGATGCTATGGGATTGGTCAGAAACTGATTTTTCTGCCTGAGCCTTCCACATAAAATGATTAAGTAATGAATAATATCCCGTATTTTTTTGATTAATAGAATTAAGATTTGCAGGCAATGTGAAATTGACTTTCGCATTGGGTACTGGGTGGCCAAGAGTATCTTTAATTACTACAGTGAATATATTTGTATTTTTACCATCAGCGACAGCATTATTTCTTTTTGCGGTATTCTTATGGGTGATAGTGAGAGCGCCTGTGTTGGTAACTTCAATTAACGTTTCTGCTTGTGGTGAGACATTTCCATTAGTGTCATAAGCCGTCACGGTTAAGCGATAAAGATTGAGTTGTGAGTTTTTAAATGGATGATTGGCAATTTTATAAGACGGTAGTTTTACTGAACTTTCTCTGCCATTAAGGTGTATTTCCCCCCCAGCGGCTATCAATTCAGGGGCTTCTATCACTATTTTTTCTAGCGGGTATTTCGTGGTTAAATTGCGGATAATAGAAAGTTCTTCTCCTGTCATACCCTGAATAACTTTCGGTAATGATAATGAAATTAAGCTTTTCTTTTGGTATTCCAACACAATGTTGTTATTACGGTTAATAAAATCATAACGATTGCTGGAAATATGGCGAGTGGCCGCTACCGCCGAAGTATCAAGATGTTGCGCTAAGCTCCTTCCTAGCAACCAATTAAACGCCACTTTTGCATTTGTCTCATTTGTTCCACTATTGCCTATTTTATGTTCTGCATTTATTGCGAGCAGGGGAAATGGAGACCAATTGACGCCGACGGTAGCCGCCATTGGGTCTTTCTGGCGCTCATTTTTGCCAAATAAAGCGACGTCATCTCCGTAATATTGTTCCAGTTTTAGGTTTGCACCTAAATTCGCATACGTGGATAGCCAACCTTCAAGTTGAATATCCCAGCCGTTGGCGGGGCGTGCGTTATAATCATCGGCTAATTCGGATGCACTGCGCCAAGTCGATAGTCCCAAATAGCTATTCGCACTCATTCGAACGTAATCTTGAGCATATTCCACACCAAACCCTAAGCGCGAATAGTAATGGGATAAATCATGATCAAAGAAAGCATTTACCCCTATCATGCTATTTTGTTGGAAATGACGTAAACCAATACCGTTATTGGTCTGTAGCCGGCCATCAGTACGGTGAATACTGTGCTGAGAAAATAACAACAAATCTTGCTGTTCATACCAAGGTACTAACCAATCTAATTGAGAGGTCTTAATTGACAATTTTTTATCGAGATTAATATTTAGCCTGGCATTACCGGCTTTGGATAACCAATGTGTTATTTCATCCGTCGCCATATTTGCGGCTTTATGGCGAGCGTAATCTTGTGCCATATCTGCCAGATTTTTGGTGTTTTTTTCTTCAGAAGCAAAGTTTGCGGCATTTTGTCCATATTCCGCTAAAAAACGTTCAGTACTATCTTCAGGTTGGAGGACTTCGGGTTGGGTTCCTTCAAATTGAATGGCCTGACTACCGAGTGTAGGTAAATCGTCTAAATGGACGATTTGGGCATAACTTGGCACCATTGGCAAAATAGCCGTAGACCAAATTGCCGTAGAGAGGAGCAAACTGTTCGGTAGTTTAGGTTTCAATTTTGACGAAGGGGGATTCATCGAACATATTCCTGATATAAATATTAATATCGCTATTTTCAGGGCAGACAATGATCAGTGCTTGTGAATTGATCGGATGAATATGGAAATACGATTTGTATATTGGAAATATTTGGAATAACTGGCTTTGGTTGATAATCAAAAAATACGGAATACTATACAGATTAAAATAAATGATTTTTTTATTGGAAAAAATCTTACCATAATAAAAACAACAAATTAGATGAGGAAGTTATGGAGTTAACATTTTTAGGAACCAGTGCTGGGGTGCCGACAAAAGAGCGCAATGTCACCAGTATGATATTAAATTTGGTCGGTATCCGTAAAAGCTACTGGTTATTTGATTGTGGCGAAGGGACACAACATCGCATTTTAAATAGCCCATTTAAAACGCCAAAAATTGAGAAAATATTTATTACCCATTTACATGGTGACCATATTTTTGGTCTACCCGGTTTGTTATGTAGCCGCTCAATGGGTGGAGCGACAGACCCACTGACTGTTTATGGTCCAAAAGGGTTAAAACACTATATTGAAACGGTATTAGCCGTGAGTGTGTCTTATATGACATACCCGTTGGAAATCGTTGAAATTGAAACTGGGCAGTTATTTGATGATGGGGAGTTAATTGTGACGGCTTATGCTCTTGACCACCGTGTTGAGTGCTACGGCTATCGTATTGAAGAGCACCCAAAAAGTGGTGCATTAGACGCAGTCAAATTAGCCAATGACAATATTCCTCGTGGCCCTTGGATGCAAGCGCTTAAAGCGGGTGAAACCATTGTTCTTGATGATGGGCGAGTCGTGAATGGGACTGATTACCTTGGTGAGCCTGTTCCCGGTAAAGTCGTTGCGATTTTTGGTGATACTCAACCGACAGAACAAGCACTGGAGCTTGCGAGAAATGCCGATGTGATGATCCATGAAACCACCTTAGAGGCCGAATTTGCACAAAAAGCTAATGAGCGTGGCCACTCGACTACAGTACAAGCGGCGGAGTTAGCACGTGCTGCTGGGGTTAAGCGTTTTATCGCAACTCATATTAGTGGTCGCTACGTGAGTGAAGATATACCAAGATTGCTTGCAGAGTGCCAATCGGTGTTCCTCGCAACAGAAATTGCAGAAGACTATTTAACCGTGAAGATTTAATGTTAGCGGGCAAGATATTGTCCGCTAAATCTATTGGCGATTTTAATAAATTACTTTCACAAAGCCATTACGGCAATATGTTTCATATTCATCAGAAAGCTGCCTATTTGTGACTATCACATCAAATTGTGATAATTCCCCCATATTGGCGGTCGCGACTTCATCGAACAGGTTATAAGGGGCGAGTAAAATCTTACGGATAGATTTTTCCATCGCTTTTTTCTTCATTGGTAAATCATCGAGATTATAGCAAGTTACGCCAAAATTTCCGTGCACGCCAGCCGCTGAAATAAAGGCTTTTTTAGGGTTGATTGAATCAAGTAATGAAGGGAGTGAAGGGTTGTAAAAAGAATCACTTTTAGGGCGATACTCCCCACCACATAAAAGTGCGGTGGCATTTTTCTTTTGGCTAAGGGCGAGAAAAACGTTATGTGAGTAACAAATGCCAGTGAAATTAATCTCTTCGGGGATGAGTGAAATCAAGGTGGCCATTTCAATGCCATTATCAAAGAAAATCACATCATCTTCTGTCACCATACTAGCGGCAAGATTAGGGATATATAATTCTTCGGTTTGGTCAGGGGTAAAAACATCGGCTTGCGGCTCTTGGGTAGCTAAGTTGGCTGGTTGGGTAACAGAAACAATATAGCCGCCAAGGAGTGACATAGGAATGGGGCCTTCTGTGTCTGCGCTGAGATCTCGTCGGATAGTCATCTCTGAAACTTCGAGTATTCTAGCGGCTTCTTTTAAATGAATGCGTCCTGAACGTTTTAAACATTCACTTAAACGGCGAAGGCGTTCTTTTTGTTTAGTTTCTATCACCCTACAATCCTTTTTAAATGCACAAAATTGGCGCGGTTAGACCGCGCCCCATCACTTAGTAGTCACTCGGCTTGGTCGCCGTTCCTGTGACAATTGCTACACTCGCGCTGGCACCTACACGGTTTGCGCCAGCTTCAATCATTTTAATTGCGGTTTCACGGTCACGCACACCACCGGAGGCTTTTACACCGACTTCATCACCAACCACTTTACGCATCAGGGCGACATGGTGCTCTGTTGCACCCATTGTACTGAAACCTGTTGAAGTTTTCACAAAACCGACTTTAATTGTGCGGCAAATTTCACAAACTTGTGTAATTTCTTCATCAGTTAATAGGCAGTTTTCTAAAATAACTTTTAATGTTGCTTTACCGCAGGCTGCAAATACCGCTTCGATATCACGACGGACAAAGTCTAAGTCGCCACTTTTTAGCATGCCAATGTTGATAACCATATCGACTTCATCAGCGCCACGGCGGACAGCTTCTGCGGCTTCAAATGCTTTGGCTTCAGTTAAGCATGCCCCTAGTGGAAAGCCTACCACACAGCAAACTTTAACGTCGCTGTTTTTTAAAAGTTCGCTGGCTAAAGGAACATAACCTGTGTTCACACATACAGAGGCAAAATGGTGTTCAGCAGCTTCCGTACACAGTTTAGTAATATCGCTGACAGTCGCATTCGCAGCAAGTAAAGTGTGATCAATATATTTTGCTAAGTCTTGCATTTTCAACTTTCCTATATAAATGTGGGATAGACAACAAAGAATGAGGAAATGTGGTAGATATAACACTTGATCATTCGTTATTCGAGATCCTAATCACAAATGATATTTTTGCAACATGATAATGTTACTATCATATCATTATGTGATTTATTTAACACGAGGGACATTATGGATATAGCAGTTATTGGTTCAAACATGGTTGATTTGATCACTTATATCGATCAAATGCCAAAAGAAGGCGAAACGTTAGAAGCGCCAGCTTTCAAAATTGGTTGCGGCGGTAAAGGTGCGAACCAAGCGGTTGCTGCTGCTAAGTTAAATTCAAAAGTGATCATGTTAACCAAAGTCGGCGATGATATTTTTGCAGATAATACGATCCGCAATCTTGAGTCTTACGGTATTAACACCCGTTATGTGGAAAAAGTACCTTGTACCTCAAGTGGTGTCGCGCCTATTTTTGTTAATCAAAATTCATCAAATAGCATTTTGATCGTCAAAGGGGCGAATAAATTTTTATCCCCGGAAGATATCGATCGCGCAGCGGAAGATCTGAAAAAATGTAAATTGATCGTCCTGCAATTAGAAGTCCAGCTTGAGACGGTTTATCACGCAATTTCATTCGGCAATAAACATGGGATCCCAGTGTTGCTCAACCCAGCTCCAGCGCAACGTACGCTCGATCTCGATTTTGCTTGCCGATGTGATTTCTTTGTACCTAATGAAACGGAATTAGAAATTTTAACCAATATGCCAGTAGACACGATGGATAACATCCGTCGTGCCGCACAGTCTTTGCTGGATAAAGGGTTAAAAAATGTCATCGTGACATTAGGAGATAAAGGGGCGTTATGGATGACTCGCGACAGTGAGTTACATATACCCGCAATTAAAGTGAATGCCATTGACACCAGTGGTGCAGGGGATGCCTTTATCGGCTGTTTCTCTCATTACTATGTCCATACGGGGAATATTGAAGAAGCACTGAAAAAAGCAGTGATGTTTTCGGCCTTCAGTGTGACAGGGAAAGGGACTCAATCTTCTTATCCAAGTGTTGAGCAATTTAATGAATTTGTGCAAATCAACACAGCTAATGAATAGCTAAATAATAATAGTCCAACGTAGCTATATACCCTTTGAATAATTAAGTGGTCATCAGAGCCACATAGCCACTCATCGGGTATAAATTATAAAAATATAAGGGTTACTATGAACATTAAGAACATCACTCAGTTACCGGATGGCTACCTGAGTAAGACTCCTCTATTCCAATTTATCCTACTATCGTGTCTGTTCCCATTATGGGGATGTGCTGCAGCATTAAATGATATTTTAATCACACAGTTTAAAAGTGTCTTTGAACTCAGTAACTTCGCCTCTGCTTTAGTGCAAAGTGCATTCTATGGCGGTTATTTCTTAATCGCTATTCCAGCGTCGTTAGTGATCAAAAAAACCAGTTATAAATATGCCATTATGGTGGGGCTGATCCTATACATCGCGGGTTGCAGTATGTTCTTCCCTGCGTCTCATATGGCGACTTACACCATGTTCTTGGCAGCTATTTTCGCCATTGCGATTGGTTTAAGCTTCCTTGAAACCGCAGCAAATACATATAGCTCAATGATAGGGCCTAAACAATACGCGACATTGCGTTTAAATATTAGCCAAACTTTCTACCCAATTGGCGCAGCGGGCGGGATCTTGCTAGGTAAGTATCTGGTATTTTCCGAGGGGGATAGCTTACAAAACCAAATGGCAGGAATGAATGCGGAACAAATTCATGAATTCCGTTTAGCCATGTTGGAAAATACCCTCGAACCTTACCGTTATATGATTATGGTATTGGTTGTGGTAATGATCTTATTCCTTATTACCAAGTTCCCTAAATGTAAAGTGGCAGAAACGCAAGATCATAAGCGTCCTACTGCATTAGAAACCTTAAAATATTTAGCGAAAAATAGTCGCTTTAGAAAAGGAATCATTGCCCAATTTTTATATGTCGGTATGCAAGTGGCTGTGTGGTCATTTACCATTCGTCTCGCATTAGAGATGGGGGATATTAACGAACGCGATGCCTCAAACTTTATGGTGTATAGCTTTGCCTGTTTCTTTATTGGGAAGTTTATCGCCAATATTCTAATGACTCGCTTTAATGCAGAAAAAGTCCTAATTATCTACTCGGTGATTGGGGCGTTGTTCCTGATTTATGTTGCGTTTATTCCGAGTTTCACTGCGGTGTATGCAGCGGTCATGGTGAGTATTTTGTTTGGACCTTGCTGGGCAACCATTTATGCAGGTACTTTGGATACCGTTGATAATGAGCATACCGAAATGGCTGGGGCGGTCATTGTGATGGCGATTGTCGGTGCTGCGGTTGTTCCTGCCGTTCAAGGCTATGTCGCAGATATGCTGCACTCATTACAACTTTCATTCCTCGTTTCCATGCTGTGCTTCGTGTATGTCGGTATTTACTTCGTTGGTGAACGCCGCTTTAAAGCCAAACAAGCTGCAAAATAGTGCTCAAATTGGGTAGTGTGAGCTACCCAATTCCATTTATCTTATTAAACCGTGAGTATGAAAATGAATACATTGATACCTCTTCACAAAAGCTTATTTACGGAAAACCCGACGCTTATTTTAAAAAATAACCAATTTACTGCCACTGCATTTCGTTACCAAACTGGCGTGGAAGGGCTACGAATTGAAAATCAGCAAGGGTATTTAACGATTTTACCTTTTTTAGGACAAATGATTTGGGATGCACAATTTTGTGGCCAAAATCTGAAAATGGAAAATATGTTTTCAGCGCCAAAACGTGTTCCAACGGTAGTTGAAACCTACGGTTGCTTTGCATTCCATTCAGGTTTAATCAGTAATGGTTGCCCTTCACCAGAAGATTCACATCCATTACATGGGGAAATGCCTTGTGCAGCAATGGATAGCGCTTGGCTTGAACTGACTGGCGAAAGTTTAAAAGTCGTCGGCGAATATGAGTATGTGATGGGTTTTGGTCATCATTATCGTGCGACACCGTCAGTGCAATTAAACTCAGATAGTGCATTATTTGATATTCATATGTCAGTCACCAATTTAGCATCGGTGCCTATGCCTCTCCAATATATGTGCCATATGAATTATGCTTACGTGGAGAATGCAACATTGACACAAAATATCCCCGAAAATGCGATTAAATTGCGTGAATCAATACCGGGGCATGTACAGCCAACTGAAAAATGGCTCGCATTTAATGAAGCGTTGAAATCTGGCAAAGTCTCATTAAATCAGCTTAATCAGCCACAAATGTGTGACCCTGAAATTGTGTTTTTTATGGATGACCTCAGCCAATATACCGCAACGCCTGAGTTTAGGATGATTTCACCCGCAGGAGATACGTTTGTAACGCGTTTTAAATCTAATGAGCTAAATTATGCAACTCGTTGGATTTTGTATAATGGTGACCAAAAAGTTGGCGCATTTGTACTCCCTGCAACTTGTCGTCCAGAAGGTTTCCTTGCGGCGAAAAATAACCAAACACTGATTTGGTTAGAGGCAGGGCAAACTCGTGAATTTACTGTCACTACTGGTGTTGAAAAGTAGTTTTTTACTTTAAAAAGGCAGCACATTGCTGCCTTTTACTCATATTGCTGACATTCTTCTTCTAAATCGCGCAGAAGCGCCGCGGCATCATAAACTAATGTTTTTTCCCCATCAGACTGCATCATCAATGCAACCTTAATATTTGCTTCATGCATATCAGGCAGAATTTCTGTCATCAGGTGTTTAAGGGTAAATAGCATTGGCGTAAAATTTGCCCATTCACCCGTTAAACACAACTCAACAAATGCTTTGGCAGGCCATAGGGGGAGAAAAAGACATTTTTCATCATTCCATGCGGTAACGATATTTTTCCCATCACCGAGGCTCCATACCTGTTCCCAGTCAGCGATTTTACCGACAAAATAGTTATACTGTTGGTATGGTCTAAGGGCATGGACATTTTTTATTTCTTTATCATTTGGGGAAAATAGGTTGTTATTCATTATTGGATAATCTAAAAAGTACCTGATAATTATTGGGAAAATTATCTTTATAATTGTTATCTTAATAACAAGATAACGAAAAACAATACACAGTAAAACAAATAAAAATAAGATCTATCAGGTAAATTTTAGGGCGGTTAGAAATGATAGAAGCATTACTTGAAAAATATGCGATTGGTATGACCTTAATTGCGACTTTTCTCGCAATCTATTTAGCTTTTGAGATTGTACATAAACGCCGTAAGCATAAACATAAACGCAAAAGTATTTTGATCAATGTGATTCAAACTGTTGTGCTGTGTGGCGTGGTTATTGTTATTGCTCAATATGTAGACATGGCCGCAAAAGATTTTGATTTAACCTTTATTTCCACTTCTTTGGTTAATTTTATTACCATCTCATTGATTGCATTGATTTTAATGCGAAAACTGTTCCAACTAGCGAACCGACTAGAAAAAGCACAGATTAAAAAAGGCAGTGACCCCACTTCGGCACGTATTGTTGCCCGCGTGTTTAAAACAGCGATATTTGTCATTATGGTACTGCTGTTTGGCGAGCATTTTGGGATGAGCCTTTCTGGTTTGATGGCGTTTGGCGGGATTGGCGGTATTGCTATCGGTATGGCCGGTAAAGATATCCTGAGTAATTTTTTCTCTGGGTTAATGCTCTACTTTGACCGGCCCTTCAATATTGGCGATTGGGTCAGCTCACCGGATAGAAACATTGAAGGCACGGTGGTTGAAATCGGCTGGCGGATCACTAAAATTATTACGTTTGACCACCGTCCGCTATACATTCCCAACTCGGTTTTTTCTTCTATTAGTGTGGAAAACCCGGGGCGCATGACTAACCGACGTATCAAAACTGAAATTGGTTTGCGTTACGAAGATTCAGACAAAATTGGAGCTATTGTCGATGATATCCGCACGATGTTACAACAAGATGTGAATATCGATACCAGCCAAACCTTATTAGTTTATTTCGATGCTTTTGCCGACTCTTCGTTAAATATTATGGTGTATTGCTTTACCAAAACAACGGTTTGGGCTGAATGGCTAGCCGCACAGCAAGCGGTGTATTTGAAGATCATTGAGATAGTTAAACGCCACGATGCTGACTTTGCATTCCCATCACAGACTTTGTATGTGGAAAAAAACAACTAACGTCCCATTACGGATAAATTGACCGATTAATTTGTGGTGTTCACAGGGTTAATTGGTTAATTTATCTTTTTATTATCTTTATGACGGCCTGAAGTATGGGGGAGTGGGGTGTGATGAGATAGAATTTTTATGCTATTAACCAGTGGCTTATAAAATATATTCGACTTTCCAAATCTTGCCCTCTTTTCTTACCATGCTAGTCATTTCAATTCCCTGATCTATCAAGTATATTGTCCGCCTCTTTTCCTCAGCTAACTAAGAGCCAGACTGCTATGAACAAAATCAATGTGGCATGTAGCCAGGGGGTCGCAATCTATTTCACTAATGAATTTCAGTGGGTAGATATTCGCGATGCACAGTTAAACAATATTGCCGCTGTCGTGCTATCTGAACAAGATGCCAACCAAGGGCTGTGGGAAAGAGTTGTTGAGAGTCAGCTGAGTATTCCGCTGTTTATCATTAGTGATAAACAGCTGCCAACCGATGAAAATTTACCACCTTATTTAACGGCGCTATTACCGCCAGCCCCGGCTGCTCGTGAAGAAAATAGCCGTCAATTGCTCGATGCTGCAAATCAGTACCTTGAGCAGTTATTACCGCCATTTTTTGCTCGAATGATGGATTATGCTGCGGGCCATAATGTGACTTTCGCCTGTCCGGGGCACCAAGGCGGCCAATTTTTCCGTCGCCACCCAACAGGGGAGCAGTTTTATCAATTTTATGGTGAAAACCTGTTTCGTACCGATTTATGCAATGCCGATGTGGCAATGGGCGATTTATTGATCCACGAGGGCGCAGCGAAAGAGGCACAAAAATTTGCCGCGAAAGTTTTCAATGCGGACAAAACTTATTTTGTCTTAAATGGCACCTCATCATCCAACAAAGTCGTGCTAAATGCGCTATTAACACCGGGTGATTTAGTTTTGTTCGATCGTAATAATCATAAATCAAACCACCATGGGGCGCTGATACAGGCGGGGGCAACACCGGTCTACCTAGAAACGGCACGTAATCCTTTTGGCTTTATTGGCGGTATTGATGCGCACTGCTTCGATGAAAGTTATTTACGTGGGCTTATCCAAGAAGTGATGCCTGAAAAAGCACAAGCCCAACGGCCATTTCGCTTAGCGGTGATCCAACTTGGAACTTATGACGGTACTGTGTATAACGCAAGGCAAGTGGTTGATAAAATTGGACATTTGTGTGATTACATTTTATTTGATTCTGCGTGGGTGGGGTATGAACAATTTATTCCAATGATGCGCCAGTGCTCGCCATTGCTACTTGAATTAAATGAAAATGACCCCGGTATTATGGTGACTCAGTCAGTTCATAAACAACTGGCTGGTTTCTCACAAGCGTCACAAATCCATAAAAAAGATAACCACATCAAGGGGCAAGAGCGCTTTGTTTCACACAAAAAACTCAACAATGCTTTTATGATGCACGCTTCGACGAGCCCATTTTATCCCTTGTTTGCCTCTTTAGATGTCAATGCACGTATTCACCAAGGTGATGCAGGCAAAATGATGTGGATGGACTGCGTGAAAGTGGGGATTGAGGTAAGAAAATCGATACTTCAGCACTGCCGTTATTTTAAGCCTTTTGTTCCTGAAATCGTTGATGGCAAGTTATGGCACGAATACCCAACAGAGCAAATCGCTGCTGAGCAACGCTTCTTTAACTTCATACCGCAAGAACGTTGGCATGCGTTTGATGGCTATGCACAGGACCAATACTTCGTTGACCCCTGTAAATTGATGCTAACGACGCCAGGTATTGATGTCGAAAGTGGAGAATATGACGCTTTTGGCGTGCCTGCGACGATTTTGGCGCATTTTTTACGTGAACACGGCGTGATCCCTGAAAAATGTGACTTAAATTCAATTTTATTTTTGTTAACACCCGCAGAAACCCGTGAAAAACTGGAACTGCTAGTATCCCATTTGGTCCGTTTCGAACAGTTACTGGATGAAGATGCGTTATTAGAAGATGTATTGCCTTCGGTTTATCAGCGTTATCAAGACCATTATCAGGGTTATACATTACGCCGTTTATGCCAAGAGATGCACCAACTCAGCATTAATGACAATATTAAACAGCTGCAAAAAGAGATGTTCCGTAAAGCTCACTTCCCGGAAGTGAAAATGGCACCTCAACAGGCACATTTAGAGTTTATTCGTGGTAACTGTGAATTATTGCCATTAGATGAATTGGAAGGGCGTATTGCCGTTGAAGGGGCATTACCGTACCCACCGGGCGTATTGTGTGTCGTACCTGGGGAAGTGTGGTCGGGGCCAGTACTGCGTTATTTCAAAGCACTAGAAACGGGTATTAATGCATTACCGGGCTTTGCTCCTGAGTTACAAGGTGTGTATATTTCGAAAAATGAAGGTGAGAAAAAACGTGTCTATGCGCATGTTTTAAAATAAATTTCTAAGTATTCAGATATTAAGCATAGATTTTACCTTGCTAGCTGGTTAAATTGGGGTCAGTGCCATTTCTGACTCCAATTTTAATAAGGTAAGGTATGAGCAAAAAAATAATCCTCGATTGTGACCCCGGCCATGACGATGCTATCGCGTTATTACTGGCTTATGGTAACCCTGACATTGAATTATTGGCGGTAACAACCGTTGCTGGTAATCAAACCCTCGAAAAAGTCACTCATAATGCACTGGCTATCGCTGAAATGGCGAAGATTAGCGGTATTCCATTTGCTGCGGGCTCGGTACGCCCTTTAGTTCGGGAAATTGAAGTTGCGCCTGATATTCATGGGGAATCAGGGCTTGATGGGCCTGTATTACCGACACCAACATTGAAGCTTGATGAAAGACATGCAGTTTCACTGATTATCGAAACCATTATGTCTCACCCGCCTAAAACGGTGACTTTAGTTCCTACTGGCGCATTAACGAATATTGCGCTTGCTGCTCGTCTTGAGCCTCGCATTGTCGAACGAGTTAAAGAAGTGGTGCTGATGGGAGGGGGCTATCATGTTGGGAATTGGAGTGCGGTAGCTGAATTTAACATCAAAATTGACCCAGAAGCGGCTCATATTGTTTTCAATGAAAAATGGCCGTTAACCATGGTGGGCTTAGACCTTACCCATCAAGCGCTAGCAACTCCTGATGTAGTGAAACAAATTGCTGCGATTGGCAGTGATTGTTCACAATTTGTCGTCGAACTACTGGATTTTTTTGGAAAAATGTACAAGCAAGCTCAAGGCTTTGATGCTCCGCCAGTACACGACCCTTGTGCGGTTGCTTATGTTATTGACCCTAACGTAATGACCACACAAAAAGTGCCTGTAAATATTGAACTGACTGGGACGCACACGTTAGGCATGACGGTGGCTGACTTCCGCTATCCTGCGCCTGAAAATAGCCATACTCAAGTTGCTGTTAAATTAGATCATCATAAATTTTGGCAGTTGATTATCAACGCATTAAAAAATATTGGGTAATAAATGGATAATGAAATAGAACAAATGCCTTATGAGGCATTAATTGAACGTAGCATGAATGCGTTACAGACCAAAAACCAATTTCATTGTGATACATGGAAATTAGATGAAGCCGATTGGTCAGTGAACCAAGACGAAGGAACCATTATTTTTCATGCGCCTGATAATATAATGGCAACAGCGCCCGTTCAAATTGTTGGTACTTATGACCAAAGCCAAGGCAGTTGGATGTGGAGCTGGGCAAACAGTTCTATCGACAGCGCTTTAACACAAGATGCAATCGCGGTGAAAGCTTATGGCGAGCGGAAAGACAACGCATTATTAACCGCCCGCATTAGTCAAATCGAGGAGTATGACGCATGGCAATTAACGGCATTGGCTTGCGAACTCAATAATCAGCAAGGGGTGTACCGTGGAATTGCGGGGCACACTTTGGTATTTATGACATTTGGTGAAGTTTCTCTTAAACAAATTTAGGTTGTATTGGTGCTTTATCTCTGGTCGATAAGGCATTTTAGCGCCTTTATTCCATAACCTATCCGTTATACTCATTTTCTTTTTCAATGAGGAGCTTGGTCATGTTAAATATTGCACTCGAAGCCGCTAAATTAGTCAAAACCATGACAGTAGACGCTTTTGAAGGGGCGGGAAAGTTTGATTATAAACCCGATCGTTCCGTAGTTACGGAAACGGATACCCGAGTTGAAGAAGAAATTAGGGCATTCTTTGCACAAAAAACACCGAATATCGCTGTTTTAGGTGAGGAGTTTGGCTTTGTCGGTGAGCAGCAATTCAGTTCTGGTTGGGTAATTGACCCGATTGATGGTACGCGTGCATTTATTTATGGAGTGCCGTTATTTAGTACGTTAATTACTTATGTGGAAAATGGGGAACCATTACTTAGTGTGATTAGTTTTCCCGCGATATCCACACTCTACTTTGCCTCACAAGGGGAAGGGTGCTGGGTGCAAACAGCTAGTCAGGCTCCAAGACAGCTTAAACTCGAAAGCCAATCGCCTAAATCATTATCAGAAGCAGTGGTAAGCGCATCAGGCATTCATAATAGTAATTATAATTCCCGAGAAGGGTCGCAAATTTATCATTTGGATGCGGTTGTGGGCCAAGCAAGGGACTTCATTTTTGCTAATGACGCTTATCAGCATGCCATGGTTGCCAGCGGTCGCATTCATGGTGCGATTGATACCATTATGAAACCTTGGGATAGTGCGGCACTTATTCCGTGTATCCGAGAGGCGGGCGGGGAAGTTTGTGCATTAAATGGACAGCGTAAGCAAGCCATGTTTGCGGGAAGCTTGCTATCAGCCGCAACGCCAGAATTAGCTGAGCAAATTATTGAGTTGATGAATAGTTGAAGATGAGAGCGTGAAGATAAGCCTCTTCACGCGATTTAGTTGATATAAATTAGCTAAAATCAAAATGCAAACGTAGTTTTTTGCAATGTAAACAACGGAATAAATAACCTTGAGCAGAGCTATCTTGATGGAGAATATTCGCGAGCTCTGAAATTGAAAAACCATAATCAGCGATATCATTTTCAAGGGAAACAAATTCATCGAGTCTATCTTTGATGTCATCCCAGTAAACATAGCCTATGAATTCACAAGGCTCTTGGCAGTGTGCGAGCCAAATTTCTTGTTGCCACCCTTGATAGCCCGGTGTTCGTTTAATTAGTTCATCAAACATTTCAGTAGGGTAGGGGTTTAGAGTATGTGAAAACTCGCCGTCCTCGTCATATTCGCAATCAATACCTTCAACACTGGCAGAGTCTTGAAACTCACCATCAAATTTTGCACTGGCAGAACCATCAGCAATACACCAAGGACACAAAGCATCAATATCCTCAGTAGAATAAAACGGGCTTTCATAATAAATATCAGTAGGTTGCTTACAACAATCACAGGTTACTGTTTTATCCGTCAGAAAAGCTTCTGTTTCAATAGGGTTCGGGTGGTACCTAAATGTAGGGAGTGTTCGGTTATTGAGTGGCATATACAGTTCCTATTAAAGGTTGCGCGAGAAGTAAACCAACTTTGGGAAAGCATACCACAAGGCTGCTTGATTATATCTTTCGGTTTTATTCCATTGTGAGTTTCAGATAAAGTACATTGTTCATTTAATTTGAATAAATTGAGCTATATTATTAGCTTTAACCTAAATAACATTGTCGATATGATGCCTTCATCGCAGACAACAAGGGTTGTCTCATCGAATAAAAAATGAAGGAATTAGACTATGAACATGTTAAAAACTTTGATGGCAGCTTCTGTATTATCTTTCGTCGCATTTGGTGCATCAGCAGCAACAATCACCGCAACAGGTGATACGCTAGCTTCAACAGAAGCGAAAATTGCAGCTAAAGCTAAAGCAGCGGGCGCAGATAGCTATACAATTACCAGTGCTCGTATGGGGAATTTTGTCACAATGAGCGCAGAAACTAAATAACGAATTGTGTGAATTCATCTTGTTGAAATATTTTTGATAAAAAGTGGTGTTTTAGGCGCGATAAGCAGATTAAATACCACTTTTGTTTTATCTGAACCCACATAGAGTACTTTTCTAATCATTGAGGAGTCGTTGATATGAGTTTCAAATATAACCGCCTAGATAAAGATAATGCAGCTGTATTACTTGTTGACCATCAAACGGGTTTGTTATCGCTAGTTCGTGACCAAGACCCAGATAAATTCAAGAACAGCGTGTTAGCACTGGCCGATTTGGCAAAATATTTTAACTTACCAACTATTTTGACTACATCTTTTGAAGATGGTCCTAATGGCCCGTTAGTTCCTGAATTAAAAGAAACATTTCCTGATGCCCCTTTCATTGCTCGCCCTGGTCAAATCAACGCGTGGGATAACGAAGAGTTCGTTAAAGCTGTCAAAGCCACAGGTAAAAAACAGCTGATTATTGCCGGTGTTGTGACAGAAGTATGCGTGGCATTTCCTGCACTATCTGCACTGGAAGAAGGCTATGAAGTTTTTGTGATCACTGATGCCTCAGGTACATTTAACCCGATTACACGTGATGCCGCGTGGGATAGAATGTCAAAAGCAGGTGCTCAATTGATGAGCTGGTTTGGTGCCGCTTGTGAATTACACCGTGATTGGCGTAATGATGTGGAAGGGTTAGGCACTTTGTTTTCAAACCATATCCCTGATTACCGCAACTTAATGACCAGCTATGCACTGCTTTCTGCGAAAAAATAGTGCGTAACTGGGTATTAAAATGACATAATTGGTTTAAAAATCCTCGATACGACATTGCTCATATCGGGGGTTATTTCGTTAAATTAACTGAGTTCAGCCGCTCATTTTCGTCATCATCGCACTTAATTCGCTCTATGTTATAATAGCCTGCTGTTTTTGCTTGGCTCCTTACTTTTGGGGGCTATCCATTTGATTTCAATACACAAGACCACCATGCATCAAAATACCTCAAAACAAGGCTACACCAACCTAAACCGATTTTCCGTTGCGCCGATGCTCGATTGGACAGATCGCCATTGCCGTTATTTTCATCGCTTATTAAGCAAAAACACCTTGCTGTATACCGAAATGGTCACAACAGGGGCGATTATTTACGGAAAAGGGGACTATCTTGCTTTTAGTGAGGAAGAGCATCCTGTTGCGTTACAGCTTGGTGGTAGCGATCCTGCCGCATTAGCGCAATGTGCCAAATTGGCACAAGAGCGTGGTTATGATGAAATTAACCTAAATGTAGGTTGCCCATCAGATCGCGTACAAAATGGGCGTTTTGGTGCTTGTTTAATGGGAGATGCGCAGCTTGTTGCTGATTGTGTGAAAGCCATGCAAGACGTGGTTTCTATTCCTGTAACCGTAAAAACTCGTATTGGTATTGATGAGCAAGACAGCTACGCGTTTTTATGTGATTTTATTGAAACTGTTTCTGATAAAGGCGGCTGTGAAATGTTTATTATCCATGCACGTAAAGCATGGTTGTCCGGCCTTAGCCCAAAAGAAAATCGCGAAATCCCACCACTTGATTACCCGCGAGTTTATCAATTAAAACGTGATTTTCCTCATTTGACCATGGCGATTAATGGTGGAGTCAAAACGCTGGAAGAAGCAAAAGAGCATCTTCAACACCTAGATGGCGTCATGGTGGGGCGCGAAGCCTATCAAAACCCGTCTATTTTAACGGCGGTTGATAACCAATTGTTTGGTGAGCACTTTCCTGTCACTAATGGTGTTGACGCTGTTAGAGCGATGTACCCTTACATCGAAAAAGAGTTATCGAAAGGCGCTTATTTAGGCCATATGACCCGCCATATGTTAGGGATTTTCCAAGGTATCCCCGGCGCACGTCAGTGGCGTCGTCATTTAAGTGAAAATGCGCATAAAAAAGGGGCTGACTTAGTCGTTGTTGAGCAAGCTCTCGAGTTTGTGACGCGTGGCGAATAGCTATCATGTGGGGAAAAAAGCGCCATTTGGCGCTTTTTGCATATTGAGTCGCTTATTATGGAACCAATAAACTCGAACCTTGGGTTTTTCTTGATTCGATAGTGAGGTGAGCTTTTTGTGCATCTTTTAAAGCAAAAATTTGTGATTGCGGCACATCTACATTCACTTTTCCGCTTAAAATCATATCAAATAAGGCATTACTAGCTTGGTCTAGCTCAGCACGGTTAGTCACATAGACACCAAGTGATGGGCGAGTGACGTATAATCCGCCTTTTTGGTTTAAAATTCCTAAGTTTACACCGGTAACAGGACCAGAAGCGTTACCAAAACTCACCATTAAGCCGCGACGCTTGAGCGAGTCTAAAGAAGCAATCCATGTGGATTGGCCCACTGAGTCATACGCCACATTCACTTTCTCGCCATTAGTGATTTCTTTCACGCGAGCTGCAATGTCTTCTGTTTGGTAATTGATGACTTCCCATGCTCCGGCATCTTTGGCTCTTAACGCTTTATCTGCAGAACCCACCGTGCCTATCATCTTGGCGCCTAGCGCGTTTGCCCATTGGCAAGCTATCAACCCAACGCCACCTGCAGCGGCGTGGAACAGAAAGACTTCGTCACGTTTCAGTTGATATGTCTGATGGAATAAATAATAAACCGTCATGCCTTTTAATGAGCTGGCTGCGGCTTGTTCAAACGTAATGCCATCAGGGAGATGGGCTACAGCATTTTCAGGAACATTATGGACTTCGCTATAAGCACCTAGAGGGCCTTGCGCATAAACGACACGGTCACCGGGCTTGAAACCTGTGACATGGGCACCAGTTTTCACAACAACACCTGCCGCTTCTGTACCAAGGCCACTTGGTAGCTTAGCAACAGGGTATAAACCGCTGCGAACATAGGTGTCGATAAAGTTAATCCCGATAGCACGGTTTTCTATTTGAATTTCATTATCTGCTGGGTTTGCTGGGGAATAATCTACTAAGTTAAGTACATCAGCGCCGCCATGTTGCGCGAATTCAATACGTTTTGCCATGACAATCTCCAATAAGGACTATTCATTTTAATTACAATAACAATCGTTTTATCATAACGCCATGTTTCAATCAGAAGAATTATAGGTTTGTGCTTTCAGTGATGTATTTTATCTTGTGATTACTTTGCGCAAAGACGCAAAGAAAACCACAAAAAAATAAGATTGGCGTATACTAAGCGCAGATCGTTAATTATAGACTTGGATATTAATGTATGGCTAAAAAACCCTCATCAAATTTTAAAACGGATGCCCCACGAGACCACCAAATGGAAGGGTTAAAACTTCCACCACATTCTCTCGAAGCGGAGCAGTCTGTTTTAGGGGGGTTAATGTTAGATAACGAGCGTTGGGATACCGTTTCTGAACGTGTGACCCACGCTGATTTCTTTAGCCGCCCCCACCGTACCATTTTCTCACAGATGCAATTTTTGCTTGAGCAAGGCAAACCTATTGACCTTATCACCTTATCAGAATCACTAGAACAGCAGGGTGAGTTGGATAGCGTCGGTGGTTTTGCTTATTTGGCTGAGCTATCTAAAAATACGCCAAGTGCGGCGAATATTAATGCTTATGCAGACATCGTCCGCGAACGTGCGATTGTTCGGGATATGATTTCAGTCGCTAATGAAATTGCAGATGCAGGTTATGATCCACAAGGGCGAAGCAGTGAAGATCTCCTCGATTTAGCCGAAACCAAAGTATTCCAAATCGCTGAGTCAAGAGCGAATAAAGACGAGGGACCAAAAGGTATTGAAGCCATTTTGTCTGAAACCGTTGAAAAAATTGAGCAACTTTACCAACAACCGCACGACGGTGTTACTGGGGTTTCAACAGGTTACCAAGACCTCGATAAAAAAACCGCAGGTTTACAAGGTTCTGATTTAATTATTGTGGCCGCGCGTCCATCGATGGGGAAAACCACTTTTGCAATGAACTTGTGCGAAAACGCGGCGATGACGGAAGAAAAACCTGTTTTAATCTTCAGTTTAGAGATGCCAGGAAACCAAATCATGATGCGTATGTTGGCATCATTATCCCGTGTTGACCAAACCCGTATTCGTACTGGGCAACTTGATGATGAGGATTGGGCGCGAATTTCAAGCACGATGGGTATTTTGATGGAAAAGCGCAATATGTACATCGATGACTCTTCGGGCCTGACTCCCACAGAGGTTCGTTCACGTGCGAGGCGTATTTATCGTGAACATGGTGGTTTAAGTTTGATCATGATTGACTACCTCCAATTGATGCGAGTTCCTGCTCTTTCTGACAACCGTACGTTAGAAATTGCCGAAATTTCACGTTCACTTAAGGCGCTAGCGAAAGAATTAAATGTACCTGTGGTGGCTCTGTCGCAGTTAAACCGTAGTCTTGAGCAACGTGCCGATAAGCGCCCTGTTAACTCGGATTTACGTGAATCAGGGTCTATCGAGCAGGATGCGGACTTAATCATGTTTATCTATCGTGATGAGGTTTATCACGATAATAGTGAGCTCAAAGGGGTTGCGGAAATCATTCTCGGTAAACAGCGTAATGGGCCGATTGGTACGGTGCGGTTGACGTTTAATGGGCAGTGGTCGCGCTTCGATAATTATGCAGGGCCAGCTTATAATGATGAGGACTAAATCCTCATCATAAATACTCGTCATATTTTGCGCTGTCACGGTGTTGGCTGCACTCGGCTACGCGAATCATATACTTATGTATGCTTCTTGGATTAGCTCAATCGCCGCCTAGCGACAATGCAAACTATTTAGAGTATTAAAGTTAAACTAGTTTGAATAATTTTTTCTTTATACAGAAACAAGATCGAATGGAAATTGATATTTTTTAGCGTATAACAAATAGAGAATATATTGGGCTGCCAAAGGGCAGCTTAATTTTTAGCGGGTTTAGAGAAAAAGAACGAGGAAACAATGAAAGCGGCAACCGCATTGATAAACCGCCGCGCTCTGCGACACAACTTGCAACGGGTGAAAGAAATTGCACCAAATAGCCAGATGATTGCAGTTGTCAAAGCAAACGCTTATGGTCATGGGTTAGTAGGGGTTGGTCAGGCAGTAGAAGAGCTGGTGGATGGCTTTGGTGTGGCAAGACTCAATGAGGCGCTACTATTACGGCAGCACGGTGTGATAAAACCGATTGTTTTACTGGAGGGTTTTTTTGAACAATCTGACTTGTTGTTAATGGCAGAACACCAGATTGACACCGTGATCCACTGTATAGAACAGCTTGAAATGCTAGAAGCTACCAAATTACCCTATCCTCTTAAAGTTTGGATGAAACTGGATACAGGTATGCACCGCCTTGGCATACTTCCTAAAGATGCCGAAGGCTTTTATCAACGTTTACAACGCTGCCAGCAAGTTCAGCTCCCTATCAATATTGTTAGTCATTTTTGCCAAGCGGATGCCCCCCATTTACCGACAACTGAAAAACAAATTGCCTGCTTTAAACAGTTTATTGACGGTAAAGAGGGTGAGAAATCCATTGCCGCCTCCGCAGGAATTTTACTTTGGCCAGAAGCTCACTATGACTGGGTTCGTCCAGGGATCATGATGTATGGCGCTTCGCCACAAGAAGGGAAAAGTGCAGAAGACTTCGGTTTGCTTCCTGTGATGACACTAAAATCAACATTAATTGCGGTTAGGGAGCATGCGGCAGGACAATGTGTAGGTTATGGTGAAACATGGTGTAGTGACAAAGACACACTGCTTGGTGTTGTTGCAATCGGCTATGGTGATGGTTATCCACGTAACGTACCTTCAGGCACACCGGTGTTAATTAATGGGCGAAAAGTGCCTATTGTTGGGCGAATTTCCATGGATATGACAGTGGTGGATTTGGGACTAAATGCCGATGATAAAGTGGGGGATGACGTTATTTTGTGGGGAAATCAACTACCGGTTGAAGAAATTGCCACACAAACAGGCATTATCAACTATGAGTTACTGACGAAGTTAACCTCTAGAGTTGCAATGGAATATGTAGACGAATAGCCAGCAAAGGGTTATTTTCAGATAACAACGTAAAAATGGCGCTAAATATGGCAAATCATCGCTTGGTTTATTTAGCGTAAAATAATGATTAGGAGATGTCCTGTGTTCGAACATGTTGATGCTTATCCGGGCGACCCAATTCTGTCGTTAATGGATGAATTTAATAAAGACTCTCGTGAAAATAAAATTAATTTGAGTATCGGTCTTTACTATGATGGTGACGGGAAAACCCCTGAACTGGCGACAGTCGGTACGGCAAAAGCGGCGTTAAATAAACTGCCTGCAAGCGCATCACTGTATTTGCCTATGGAAGGTTTGAAAGATTACCGTACTGAATTACAAAAATTAGTATTTGGTGAGGATTGCCCGCTAATTGCACAGGAACGTATCGCTACCGTCCAAACGATTGGTGGTTCTGGTGCGTTAAAAATTGGTGCTGATTTTTTACATCAATATTATCCCGATTCCGAAGTGTGGTGCAGTGACCCAACTTGGGAAAACCATGCCTCTATTTTTTCAGGTGCGGGAACAAAAGTGCATTACTACCCGTACTTTGATGAAAAAACCAAAGGTGTTAAATTTGATGAGATGCTAGCGACATTCAAACAATTGCCTGCTAATAGCATCATCCTAATGCACCCGTGCTGTCATAACCCAACAGGCTCCGACCTGACTCCTGCACAATGGGATGAAGTCACTAAGGTAGCATTAGAACGCAAATTGATCCCATTTTTAGATATTGCTTATCAAGGTTTTGCAGAAGGCATTAATGAAGATGCTTATGCTATCCGAGCGATGGTTAAAGCTGGCTTACCCGTGTTTGTCAGTAACTCATTTTCTAAAATCTTTGGTATCTACGGTGAACGTGCAGGTGGGCTTTCTGTGATCTGTGAAAACCAAGATGAACGTGACCGTGTGTTAGGCCAGTTAAAAGCGGGTGTTCGCCGTTTATATTCTAGCCCGCCATCTAATGGTGCAAAAATTGTTGCTGCGGTATTAACCAACAGCGCTGAAAAAGCCAAATGGTTAGCGGAAGTGGAAGAGATGCGCTTACGTATTTTAGACATGCGTACGGTATTGGTCGATGAGCTAAAAAAAGCATTACCAAATCAAAATTTCGATCACTTATTAAAGCAGCGCGGCATGTTCAGCTACACTGGTTTTTCTAAAGAGCAAGTGGCTCGCCTGAAAGACGAATTTGCGGTTTACTTGGTTGGAACTGGCCGTGTTTGTATGGCAGGTGTCAATCGCCATAATGTTAAACGCATTGTTGAAGCATTTGCTGCCGTTAGCCAATAATTCTTAGCTATCGTAATAATTATCAGGGAACAAAATGCTCCCTGATAATCTTCTTACTTATTTTTTAATGGCCTTTCTACTTAGTAGCCGCGTTCTAAAATCGTTTTTAAGAACCGTGCGGTGTGAGATTTTTCACACTCAGCCACTTCTTCTGGTGTGCCTGCAATTAAGATTTCACCGCCGCCACTACCCCCTTCAGGGCCTAAATCGACAATCCAGTCCGCTGTCTTAATGACATCAAGGTTGTGCTCAATCACCACAATGGTGTTTCCTTGGTCACGAAGCTGATGTAAAACGACTAAGAGCTGTTGAATATCAGCAAAGTGCAGGCCAGTTGTTGGTTCATCCAAAATATAGATAGTTTGCCCTGTACCGCGTTTAGATAACTCTTTAGCTAATTTCACACGCTGTGCTTCACCACCAGAAAGCGTCGTCGCTGATTGACCGAGGCGGATATAGGATAAACCAACGTCCATCAGCGTTTGTAACTTGCGGGCAAGGGCAGGTACGGCATCAAAAAATTCACGAGACTCTTCGATGGTCATATCCAGCACTTCATGGATATTTTTACCTTTATATTTAATTTCTAGCGTTTCGCGGTTATAGCGTTTGCCTTTACATTGGTCACAAGGGACATACACATCAGGCAAGAAGTGCATTTCAACCTTGATAACCCCATCACCTTGGCAAGCTTCACAACGACCGCCTTTAACGTTAAAGCTAAAACGTCCTGGGTTATAACCACGAGTCCGAGACTCAGGCACACCGGCAAATAGTTCACGCACAGGTGTAAACACACCAGTATAGGTGGCAGGGTTCGAACGTGGTGTACGGCCTATTGGGCTCTGGTCAATATCAATGACCTTATCAAAGTGCTCTAAACCTTCTACATCTAAATAAGGGGCAGGGGTGATGGTTGTCGCCCCATTTAATTGGCGTTGAGCAATAGGGAATAGCGTATCGTTTATCAGTGTTGATTTACCTGAACCAGACACGCCAGTGATGCAGGTAAATAACCCAACAGGGACTTTTAACGTCACATTTTTCAGGTTATTACCCTTTGCCCCAAACACCGTCAGCATTTTATCTTTATTAATTGGAACGCGTTTCTGCGGGATATCAATTCTGCGCTCACCACTTAAAAATTTACCAGTGAGTGAATCAGGGTTTGCGACAATATCTTCCAGTGTTCCTTGGGCAACAATTTGCCCACCATGCACCCCAGCACCCGGGCCGATATCAATCACATGGTCTGCGGCGCGGATCGCGTCTTCGTCATGTTCAACGACGATCACGGTATTTCCTAGATCACGCAGGTGGATCAAGGTTTCAAGTAAGCGGTCATTATCACGTTGGTGTAAGCCAATTGAAGGTTCATCAAGGACATACATCACACCGACTAAACCTGCTCCAATTTGGCTTGCTAAACGAATGCGTTGTGCTTCGCCACCAGACAAGGTGTCAGCAGAGCGTGAAAGTGTCAGATAATTAAGCCCAACATTGACGAGAAATTTCAGGCGATCGCCAATTTCTTTTAAAACTTTTTCTGCGATTTGAGCGCGCTGGCCTGTGAGTTTTAGATTTTGGAAAAATTCCATTGCGTGGCCAATGCTGTAATCTGCGATTTCGGGCAATGTTGTATTTTCAACAAATACAAAGCGCGCCTCTTTACGTAAGCGCGTCCCATGGCAAGAGACACATGGACGGTTGCTGATATATTTTGCTAATTCTTCACGGACAGCCGTTGATTCTGTTTCTTTATAACGGCGTTCCATATTATTGAGCACGCCTTCAAAAGGGTGCCGGCGCACAGTGATGTCGCCACGGTCATTACGGTATTTAAACTCAATCGTTTCTTTGCCTGAACCATATAAAATAATTTTTTGAATGGCAGGACTCAGACTGTCATAAGGCGCTTCCACATCAAATTTATAATGCTCAGCTAATGACATCAGCATTTGGAAATAGTAAAAATTACGGCGATCCCAACCCCGAATTGCACCACCTGCGAGTGAGATTTCAGTATTTTGAATGACTCTTTCGGGATCAAAAAACTGCTGAACACCTAAGCCATCACAGCTTGGACAGGCCCCTGCAGGGTTGTTAAAAGAAAATAGGCGAGGCTCAAGTTCCACCATACTGTAGCCGCAAACAGAGCAGGCAAAATTGGCAGAAAAAACCAGTTCTTCTGCATTCGCATCATCCATATCCGCGACAATTGCGGTACCGCCAGAGAGTTCTAGTGCAGTTTCAAAGGATTCGGCTAAACGCTGAGCGATGTCATCACGAATTTTAAAACGATCGACAATGACTTCAATCGTATGTTTTTTCTGTAATTCGAGCTTTGGTGGATCGGATAGATCGCAAACTTCCCCATCAATTCGGGCACGGATATAGCCTTGGCTGGCTAAGTTATCGAGTAACTTAACGTGCTCCCCTTTACGTTCTTTAACGACAGGAGCAAGTAGCATCATTCGGCGATCGGTGGGTTGAGCCAGAACATTATCGACCATCTGGCTAACAGTTTGAGCCGCAAGCGGTATGTCGTGATCAGGGCAGCGAGGTTCACCAACACGTGCAAATAATAGCCGCAGATAGTCATGAATTTCTGTGATGGTTCCGACCGTCGAACGTGGGTTGTGTGAAGTGGATTTTTGTTCAATCGAAATTGCAGGGGATAACCCTTCAATATGATCGACATCCGGTTTCTCCATTAAAGAAAGAAACTGGCGAGCATAAGCAGATAAAGATTCAACATAACGGCGCTGACCCTCTGCATACAGGGTATCAAAAGCTAAAGATGATTTCCCTGAACCAGATAACCCAGTAATAACAATGAGTTTGTCGCGAGGGATGATGAGATTGATGTTTTTCAGATTATGCGTGCGTGCGCCGCGGACTTCGATATTATCCATTTACCACTTCCCGGATGATTTGATATTGAACAATCGCAAGAGACTATTATCACATATTTATGGCTGAATGGATATACAGTATTTCCTATTCGTCATATTTCAAACCGTGGCGTTGTTGGCTGCTCTCAGCTACGCAGGTCACATACTTTTGTATGCTCCCCGCGATACCTTCGCTTGCCGCCTAGCCACAGCTTGAACTATTTAGAATAGGTTCTGCTCGTCATATTTCAAACAGTGGCGGTGTTGGCTGCTCTCAGCTACGCAGGTCACATACTTTTGTATGCTCCCCGCGATACCTTCGCTTGCCGCCTAGCCACAGCTTGAACTATTTAGAATAGGTTCTGCTCATCATATTTCAAACCGTGGTGTTGTTGGCTGCTCTCAGCTACGTAGGTCACATACTTTTGTATGCTCGCTGCGATATCTTCGCTTGCCGCCTAGCCACTGCTTGAACTATTTAGAGTAAGATTTTAATGGTGAAACAGAAAAACAGAAAAACAGAAAAACAGAAAAACAGCGATCTGAATTTATCGAAAAGATAGATGCGGTGTGTATTATTTTGTGTCTATACTGACAAAAGCACTATGGAATTTCACTAAAAGCTGGAAAGCGTTTCGCAAATTAACAAGCTTAATTTCAAATATTGGTGCAAATCAGCTCTGTCGTGGTAAACTTCACGGCTAATCCAGAGATTAAAATTCAATGCATCAGGAGTAATAAATGGCCAGCAGAGGCGTAAATAAAGTAATTCTTATCGGTAACCTAGGACAAGATCCAGAAATCCGTTATATGCCTAACGGCGGAGCTGTGGCAAACCTGACTCTGGCAACTTCTGAAAGTTGGCGTGACAAGCAAACCGGTGAGATGCGTGAAAAAACCGAATGGCACCGCGTGGTTATTTTCGGCAAATTAGCGGAAGTGGCAGGTGAATACCTGAAAAAAGGTTCACAAGTCTATATCGAAGGTTCTCTGCAAACACGTAAATGGCAAGACCAAAGTGGTCAAGACCGTTACACGACAGAAGTTGTTGTGAATATCGGCGGCTCAATGCAAATGCTAGGTGGCCGTGGCGGTGATGCAGCATCACAAGGTCAAGGCGGCCAAGGCGGTTGGGGCCAACCTCAACAGCCGCAAGCAGCACAGCAATTTAGTGGTGGCGGAGCTCCAGCCGCACGCTCATCAGCGCCTGCTCCACAGACTAATGAACCACCAATGGATTTCGATGACGATATTCCGTTCTAATTTATTTGCTGATTAGAATGCACAAAAAATAAAGGCTTCCTTGTGAAGCCTTTATTTTTTAATAAAGATAAATGTATAAAATTATATATCCAAAAAATTATTATTTTTTTATTAAGATAGTAAAGTAAATATAAAACTGAAACCTTAAGGTTTTATTAATTTTAAATTAAGGTTTTCTTAACTAAATGGGAAATAATAAAGCCCCAGTAGTTAACTTACATGGGGCTTTGTATTGGTAGTGTTATTAAAAAAGGAAATATAAATTTTATTTTCATATTAGCGTATCAAGCTACTTTAGGTTCCAGTAGTAATGGGTCATTTTGACTTTCACCCGATAGGCGATAGATTGACGGTGACGTACCTAAATAAGCTCTAAATCGCTTTGCAAAAGATTGTTGGGAGTCGAATTGGTATTTTAATGCAATATCAATAACTTGAAGCTCGGTGGAACATAGGTCTTTAGCAGCTTCACAAATTCTCCTTCGGCGAATATATTCACCTAAAGGCATACCTACGACTTTTCTAAATACTCTTTGTAAATGCCATTTTGTATATCCTGATCTGAGTGCGATATCATCGAGTAATAAACGACTGGTTAAGTTCATTTCAATCCAAACTAATATTTCATTAACAACTGTAGATTGAAATTCTGTGTATTTCCCATTACAGGGAACAGGGATTTCTTTATACATAATATCTTCCTATTAGTTACTTTTTAATCTTATCCGTCATTAAGTCAATAGCCAATAAATAAATGGTAAACAAAACCGAATACAGTTTGTTAATTTGTAAAATAGACAAAACACCGATTTTTAATTAGTTTATAGCCAGTAGAGTTTATCTTAAGGAGATATATTCATAATGATATCGATTAGCAACAGATGAAACTATTACGCCCTTTGAATATAAAAACACGGTACTATGGTAAAGCTCTTCATTGGTTGCTGGGGATATATTTCTTTAGCTTCCAGAAACTAATTAAAATTATGGCTGAGATGACGACAGATAGGGTATTCATCGTCTGCCAACCGAATGTGAAGAAAAGAACCCCTGCTCCTAAGCTACCTATTCCACCGAAGAAATAGATAAGAAAATCGGTCATTCCCTGCACTTTAGCGCGTTCATGAGCTTCATAGGTATGTGGTAATAGGTTAGTAGTGCTGATTAAAATTAAATTCCAGGCGACACCGACAAAAATACCCGCCAACAAATAATTGTAAAAATGGTTACCTAGCAGGTTCATAGTCGCTGATAAAATTAACAATATGATACCGCAGAAAATAATGCGTTTTGTCCCTAAATGATGAATTAATGTTCCAGTGAAAAATGACGGTGCAAACATACCTAATACATGGAATTGAAATACAATTGCAATAGAGGAAAAGGCGAAATCATGTTGTTTCATAGATAACGGTATCGAGGCAAAGGTGAAAACCACAATGGCATATCCAACCGCGCTAACAATGGCGATTAATTTTAAAATAGGTTGTGAATACAATGCACTGTAGTCGCGTTTGACTAACACTTCATCCGATGGCGTTTTCACTATTTTCTTTAATGGCACAATTAATAATAGAATAAATGCGATTACATAAATGGCGGCTAACGTGATGAACGGCCCTGCAAACGGGTATTCTGTAAAAAATCGTTGGGTGGTAATAGCTAATGTTGGGCCGATTAAGGCTGCGGCAATGCCTCCACTCATAACTAGGCCAATGGCTTTTGCTCGTAAAGAAATGGGGGCTTCTTCAATTGCGGCAAAACGGAATTGTTGTGCAGTACCAATAGCAATCCCAGTAAAAAACAGTCCAATAGAAAAATAAATTAAATGGCTTTCTATCACGCCCAGAATAGAAAAGCCTGCGCCGATTAACCCACCGATGTTACCAATAATAAAGCCTACTCTTCTCGAATACTTTTGCATTAAAAACGCGATCGGAATAGTTGCTAGGATTAAGCCAACGTACTGGCTTACCAGTGGAATTGTTGCATAAGTTGGGTTGGTAGCCAGTTTTTCGCCAATAACCACTGCTACAGAAAGGACAATAGCATTTCCTGTGATAAATAATGCAAGTGTGATGGCTAACCACCAAACGGATTTTGGCATATATCCCTCTTTTTATTAATTAAAAATCAATTAGTTAATATTTCCATCAAGGGCGCAATCCCCTTGATTGGAGCAAAGGATACAACTTGAAGTTGACTTTAAGTCAAGGTTTTTTGGGTGATTTAAAATAGCGATTAATGCTGTATTTTTTTGTTTTTGTAGATAATATCTCCATTAGAGTGGTGTGTGATGAATGTCGCAATTATCATTCCTTTGGAATAAAACAAGAAAAAATGATTGTCATCCTGAGAAATTTATGTTTTCTTAAGAAAAGAAATTGAAAAACAATAATCAATAAATTAGACAGACTAAACAGGAAAATCCCGTGAACATGATTACTAATCACTCAAACCTACTACTAACCGCGCCATGTGCCGCGGTGGTCGTGCGTGTGGTGGTGGTCGTGGGCTTAGCGCCGTAACGGGTACAAATCAACGCAGATTTAGAAACCCCGCCGGCGCAAACCGAGCGGGGTTTTTTATCACCTCTCGCTCGGATCCGCAGGCTAGCAAAGGATAATTATGATGAGCGAATCGGGCACCACAACATCACATAAAACCCGCTTTACGGGTGCGGAATTAATCGTACATTTACTGGAAAAACACGGTATTACTATCGTTTCAGGCATTCCAGGTGGAGCGGCTTTACCTTTTTATGACGCATTAGGTCAAAGCCAGAGAATCCGCCACATACTGGCACGTCATGAGCAAGGCGCAGGTTTTATAGCTCAGGGAATTGCTCGTACCACGGGAAAAGCCGCGGTTTGTATCTCTTCAAGTGGCCCTGGTGCGACAAACTTAGTGACCGCTATCGCAGATGCAAAGCTGGACTCTATCCCGCTGGTTTGTATTACTGCTCAAGTTTCTTCATCAATGATTGGTACAGATGCTTTCCAAGAAGTTGATACCTATGGTATTTCGATTCCAGTAACGAAACATAACTATTTGGTTCGTAATATCAATGAATTGCCACAAGTGATATGTGATGCTTTTCGTATTGCAGAGTCAGGCCGCCCTGGACCTGTTTGGATTGATATTCCAAAAGATGTTCAAACAGCCACAATTGAACTAACTGAAATACCAGAAGTATTACCGAAAGATAAAGCCCCTGCATTTGACATGGAAAAAGTGCTACAAGCGGCTGAAATGATTAATAACGCGAAACGTCCAGTACTGTATTTTGGTGGTGGAGTAATTAGCTCCGATTCTACAGAAACGGCGATTGCATTTGCGGAAAAAGCATCATTACCGACAACCATGACACTAATGGCACTTGGTACTATCCCGATGCGAAACCCCTTATATTTAGGGATGTTAGGTATGCATGCTGCCGCAAGTACTAACATGATTATGGAAGAATCAGATTTATTAATTGTGATTGGCGCGCGTTTTGATGATAGGGCGATAGGGAAAGCTGAGAAATTTTGCCCTAACGCGAAAATCATCCATGTGGATATCGATAAAGCAGAAATTAGCAAAATTAAGCGCCCAGATATCGCCATTCATGCTGATGCGGGTCAAATATTGGAATTGTTATTGCCTTTAGTTGAACGTAATGAGCGCACAGAATGGATGGCGCAAGTTAATCAATTAAAAGAGAAATATCCATTGAATTTTAGCGAGGCTGATAACCCGTTAAACCATTATGGTTTAGTTCTGTCTACGGCACGTGCAGCAGGCGAAGATGCGATTGTGACAACGGATGTTGGTCAGCACCAAATGTGGGCAGCCCAAGCTTATCCTCTGTCTCGCCCACGTCAATGGCTGACATCAGGTGGGTTAGGTACCATGGGTTTTGGTCTGCCTGCCGCCATTGGTGCTGCGCTGGCAAAGCCCGAAAAAACCATTGTGTGTTTTTCCGGTGATGGCAGTTTGATGATGAATATTCAAGAGTTGGCAACCGCAGCGGAGCATCAACTGAATATCAAAATCATCTTAATGAATAACCAAGCGTTAGGAATGGTACATCAACAGCAAGATTTATTTTTTGAAAACCGCATATTTGCTGCAGCTTATCCGTATCAAACGGATTTTATCAAGATTGCGGAAGGGTTTGGTCTGCAAACTTGCGATTTAAATAATGAAGCAGACCCAGAAATGGCATTAGAAGCGATAATGAATACCAAAGGTCCATGTTTGATCCATGCCTTGATTGATGTTAATCAAAAGGTATATCCAATGGTTCCGCCGGGTGCAGCTAACATTGATATGATTGGAGCGTAATTATGGTATTTGAACATCATCCGATTGCTTTAGAGCTAATTGTTCGTAACCACCCAGGTGTTATGTCACATATTTGTGGTTTATTTGCCCGTAGAGCATTTAACGTTGATGGCATTCTATGTATGCCGATTAAAGATAAAGATGAGAGCCGTATATGGCTATTAGTACAAAAAGATGAGCGCTTGTCGCAAATGATTAACCAAGTTGAAAAATTAGAAGATGTTCGGGAAGTACGCTTTAGTGATGATTTGCGTCTTTTCGAAACAATGGAAAATTATTTGCAGTAATTCTGATATTAAACTTTATGACTTAAATAGCCCATTCAATTGCATGGGCTATTTTCTTTTACATTTAATTATAGTGATAATTTAGGGTTTCCTAAAACGAACAAGGATGATATAAAATCAGCTACTGAATAATGATTCTCTGAATGTATTGCAGGTTTGTATTTCGCAATATGAATAATAAACAGGTATAAAATTATGCAAAATAATATCTATTTGTCGGACACCTATCAGTATGAAGTTGAAACATCCCTACTGGTACAAGGGCATGATGATGAAGGTCATTGGATAGCTTTAAAAGATAACATTTTTCACCCACAAGGCGGCGGACAACCCATGGATACAGCATGGGTGAATGATATACCTGTTCGTATTAAGAAACAATCGGGTGGGCTAATTGTAGGATACATACCTGAAGGTGTTACTTTTAGCCAAGAAAATAATGTGGTTGCAAGGGTGGACAAAGAAAAACGTCAGCGCTACGCTGCTCTTCATACCGCCGGTCATTTGTTGAATTGGGAATTGCGTCGTTTTGGCTGGCTTGCACAAAAAGGCCATCATTTTCCTGATGAATCTCGAGTGGAATTTAGCATGATGGAAGGGGATGTTACTCCTTTTGATGAACTCGATAGCCAATATATTGAAGATATTGTTAACCAAAGCATTCGTAGTGGACGCTCCGTTGCAATAAAGCAAAAGGATGATTTACGGATCAGTTATATCGACCAAACTGAAGAAATGCCTTGTGGTGGAACACATGTTTCTTCGCTAGATAATATTCAGCATTTTTCAATTAAGTCGATGAAATTTAAAAAGGGGACACTGCGCATTAGTTATGATGCACAACATGCCGTAATTTAAACGCTATCACTAAGATGGGAGTAGGTCATAACAACAGTTGCTTGAAGTTCTCCTTCCATACAGAGATAACTATGTGGGAAATCACCACTGAAAGCATAAAAGTCCCCCGCCTCTAAGACGATATTTTGGTCGTTATGCAGTCGTAACATGAGTGAGCCAGAATTCACCATAATGTGTTCATGGGTTCCACTCATATGGGCGGGGCTATTGATGATAGCGCCTCTCTTCATGGTCAATTGCCAAATTTCAGAGATATTTCCCATGCTAATGCGAAATTTAAACTGTTGTGAATACTCTTTTTCGCTGGGAGTGGCTTTGAGGAAATAGGGATAAGCCTCATGTTGCCGAGTAAACAGGTCGCTAAGTGGAAAGCGTAGGGCAATAGCAATCGACTCTAATGTATCAATACGTGGGTTTGAGTCACCGGACTCCAGTTTGGATAAAGCCGCTTTCGATATTCCTGATATACGCGATAGTTCGTTTAGCGAAAGGTCTCTTGCTTGCCTCAGTAAGCGAATTTTTTGCCCGATTTTTATATTAATTTTTTTATCCACAATGTGTCTTTACCTGAATTTTAATTTATTGTGCTAATTCTGTATTACTCAGAGAAGCAAATTATACACGCTTAATTGTATATTGTATTTAAAGCGGCTATTTTGTTTTTTGATATAGATTTGAAATTTAAAACCCTACAAAAATAAAACTATTTTCTGTATTTGAAAGAAACTATAGTGAGGATGTTAAAAAACGTCTGGAGTTTAGGTCATGCCGTTTGAATTATTATCACCAGAAATGGCGATTTGTTTCTCAACACTGCTTTTTGCTTATTTGGTTTTTGGCATGGCGGGCTTTGGTTCAGCCCTGATTGCAACACCAGTATTAGCAATGTATTTGCCGTTAAATATGATTGTTCCAATTTTGGCGTTAATTGATTTAACTGCCGCGATTTTAAATTTATTTAAAGATGGTAAAAATGCGGATTATCAGGAAATTAAATGGATAATTCCACTAATGATAGTGGGGAGTTTAGTCGGTGCTGCGATTTTATTAAAAACTCGCCCCGATATACTCGTATTACTACTTGGGTTATTCGTTGTAGGCTATGTACTCCATGCTTTCTTTTCTAAAAAAGCAAAATCACCCTTTTCAAAAGCATTGGTTGTTCCATTTAGTTTAGTGGGTGGTGTTTTTAGTGCTTTATTTGGTAGTGGTGGCTTTATTTATGCCATGTATTTATCTAGCCGAATTGAAGATAAACAGCGTTTTCGTATCACTCAAATGACATTAATTGGGTTTAGCACACTAACTCGAGTCGTGATATTTTTAGTGATGGGGGTGTATCTCAATCTAGATATTTTATTGATTGCTTTAGCGTTTTCTCCCGCCATGTTAATTGGTACGTGGGCTGGACGGCATATAACATTAAGAATTTCACGTGAAAGCTTTTTAAAAGTTATTAATGTCATCATTTTATTATCAGGTGTTGTGCTGCTTTATCGGTATTTTTTCGTCCTTTAAGTATTTAGAACGTCAAAAATAGTTTCATAAAGATAAATAGCAGAATATATAAGTCGTGTTACAATCACCGCAAACATTATTAGTTTCACTAGTAATGATGTGGTTTTTTATTTTTCATAATAATCTATTTTATGGAGTTAAAATCTGTTCTTTTGTAAAAAAGAAACGGGTTAATTTCAACATGAGCTCTGATAATCAGCGTTTACAAAATTTTCGTCGTTCCCCATCTTTTGCTATTTTTACTATCACTATGAGTATTGCGGTCATTGGTATCGTTATTGGGCTAAGTATTCCAATGGTTGCGCTTAGGCTAAATAACTATGGTTTCAATGAGTTGTATATTGGCATTATTTCGGCGGCACCTGCATTAGGCATGTTTTTAATTGCACCAGTGGTTCAACGTATTGTGCGTTGGTCAGGTAAGCGAAAAGCAATGCTATTGGCAACGATTGTTTCTGCCATTAGCTTATTACCATTATTGAGTACGTTACCTCTTTGGTTATTATTTCCGTTACGGTTAGTAATGGGCTTAGCGAGTGGTGTGATGATTTGCTTGGGGGAAACGTGGATTAACGAATTATCGCCTGAAAATAAACGGGGCCGTATTTTGGCAATTTACACTACAGTCTTCACAGTAAGCCAGCTACTTGGGCCTTCATTTATTGCTTATTATGGTGTGGAAGATAAATCACCTTTATTGATTTGTACGTTGATCCATTTAATCTCTGTGGTGCTATTTATTTTAATGGATCAAAAAGTCGGTGACCGTTTAGCTGAAAATGCCGCGAAATCTAATTTTTCAATTATTCAATTTGTAAAAATCGCACCGGGTATTTGTGGTGGAATTTTATTTTTTGCCTTCTTTGATGGAACCATTTTATCGATGTTCCCGATTTATGGTATGGGAATGGGGCATACAGAGGCGGTTGCTGCATTAATGATTAGCGCCATTCTTGCTGGGGATGCCATTATGCAGTTACCTTTTGGCTGGCTAGCAGATCATATGAATAGAGAAAAACTGTACCGAATTTGTGGCATTATCACACTTGCAGCCAGTCTATTATTGCCCTTCCTTATTACTCAACCTTATCTAATTTGGGTATTGTTGTTTGTTTTAGGGGCGACTGCAGGGGCAATTTATACCATTGCTTTGGTTCAAATCGGCCAATATTTCAAAGGGAATGAGTTGATCATCGCTAATGCAGCTGCCGCTATGCTGTGGGGAATTGGCAATTTATCAGGGCCATTACTTGCTGGGGTTGCGACTTCAATCTCACCTGTAGGTTTACCGGTGTTATTGGTTCTGTCTGTAACAGTATTTTTATGGTTCACACGAGAAAAATACAGCGCCCAAACGGTTGAACAAGTTACCCAATAAGTTGATTTGCGGTGCTTTACTCAAATTAGCGAGCACCGCATATAAATTATTCAATAACTTTATACACAACTAGATTTTCTCGGAATTCATCTGGGCGGTGATTGTGCCAGAATAACTCCATGCCTTGTGGTGCAGGTTTAATCGTTTTTGAGAGTACAATTAGCCAGCGGCATTGTTCAGGTTTTTCAAACCGGTCTTGGCGTTGGTGTAATACGCCAGTGTAATAGTAGAGCATTGGCGCTTCAGATTCGCCAATATTATCAGAAGCCATACAATCATTTTCTGTAAATTGGCCAGATAAATGCTGGTTTAAATCGACAAAAACCCCTTCGAAACCTTTTGCGTAGTCTATCCACCCCAAAAACAAGGTTAAAATTACCCCCCAAACAGCACATAAGCCTAATAACCAGTTTTTCATCATATGAAAAGCAGGTGGTATAGGGTTTGGAATAATTTTATTGCGTAAAAACCATACCAATGTAATTAACAAAGCGCAGATAAATGCAATGGGAGAAAATGGCATTTGGTAGCTCATGGGGAGCCAGCGGCTAAATGGAGCTAACCATTCTTGTTGATGACCAGTCAAGGCGATGAAATAGCAAGCCCATAAAAAAAGAATGAGTACAGACCATAAAATAGCCGCAAATCGGGCAATTCCATTAAGGATTTTTTCAGGGAAACTAAGTAGTGTTTGGGTTCCTAAAACGGCCATTGGGGCAATAAAAGGCAATAAATATAGTGCGCGACCAGAAGCTGATATCTGTAGGAAAACAACGCCTAATAAAGGAAATAGCGCTAACAGAAATTCGTTTGAATTAAATAAACGCTTAATTGGGTGCCTTAGAAAATAAGCGACAGCTAGTAAACCGGAAGGAAAGGCAAATAAGGAAACCGCTGCAGGGATCCGCGTTAGGTTAGCTTTTGCGCCTAATTTCTCAACAGAAAAACCAAAGAAACGGCCGATATTATTTTCCCAAAACCACACTATAAATAAATCAGGATGCTGAAGGTAGAGTTGGATAGGCCAAGGTAAAATAGCGATAAGGGCGATTAAGCCTGCGGTTAAGCTGTACAACCAAAATTGCTTAGTCCGGCACTGAGCAAGAAAAATGGGAGATAAGAACAGGCAAATCCAGAGAACTCCGGGGATGAAAACGCCTTTTGACAACATGGTGACGATGGTTCCAAGAGATAACCAAAGTGCAGACATGCGCATTTTTTGTTGTTGTATCAGCCCCAATAACCCATACAGACCAATGGTTGCGCCTGCCATCAGTGCAACATCGGTAAACATATCATGACTATGCCTGATAATCCCGGGGGCACAGGCATACAGTGCAAAAGCGACCCAAATGCGAATATCAGTGAAGTCTGTGGCTTGGAAAAAACGACGTGCCAAAAGAATAAAAAATGAAAAATTGATCACCGAAAAAAATAAGCTTGCACTACGAGCTGCATCATAAAGTGGCATGAAGCTTGAAAATAAATGAGAGGTAATAGCTGCAACCCAATAATAAAGCGGGGGTTTTTCCATAAATGGCTCACCCGCATTTGTAGGTACTAACCATTTACCAGTCTCATACATAGTTTGAATAATACCAAAACTATAATTTTCATCTTGTTTCCAAGGGCTGTGGCTATATATTCCTGGTAATAAATACATAGCAAGAAAACTAATGAAAAGTAGTAAAATACTCCGTTGTAATATGATTAATGGTGCATTCTTATTTGACATTTTTAATATGTTTTATGTGTTTTTTACTTGATTAAATTGAAACTATAACTGCAGTTGATAATAATTCAGGTTATATACTTAAATATATATTTACTCAGCAAGTGATATTTATTTTTTAATAAAAAACAACAGGAACTGTTTTTTTAGCTCTATTTTTAGAAGACGCATATTACCACCAGTAAATAAGTTTTTAGCTATTGGTTTTGTAAGCAAATATTCTGGGATTGTATCAAAAAAATGATCCCCCTCTTTAAACAGACACTATATGAAAGGTATTTAGCTATTTTTACGTAAAGTAAATGTAACTAAAAAGAATCATTATTTGAAAATAATCTTTATTGCATAAGAATCTGCATATTTGGGTGCTAAAAACAGCAAATGGGTAAGAAATGCTAAAAATACTTGATCATTCCCCCTGTTTAGAATGATAATTACCCCCCTCACGATACGTTTTATTCTATTTTAAAAGCCAAACGATTGCGCAACTGTTTTTATTGGGTTTTTTTCTCAGTTAGTTTATTTTTTCTTAAAAACGTAATCGTTTACGTCAACGTATAGGTTAGTTGTTAGCAGTATTTGAGAATCTTCGTTTTCCATTAACAGCAGAGGTATACCATGTCAGGCCAACAGGCTTCATCCAGTTGCAAATTGGATTCATTTTTCAAGATAACAGCGCGCGGCTCTTCAGTTCGCCGTGAAATCATTGCAGGATTAACCACATTCTTAGCGATGGTTTATTCTGTCATCGTTGTACCTGGCATGTTAGGGCAAGCAGGGTTCCCTCCAACTGCGGTCTTTATTGCAACCTGCTTAGTGGCTGGTTTTGGTTCTTTATTGATGGGGTTATGGGCCAATCTACCAATGGCGATTGGCTGTGCTATTTCACTGACTGCATTTACCGCATTTAGTTTGGTATTAGGGCAGCAAATTAGTATTCCTGTGGCATTAGGTGCCGTATTTTTAATGGGGTGTTTGTTCACCATCATTTCTGTTACAGGTATTCGTAGTTGGATATTACGCAATATGCCAATGGGTATTGCACATGGTACAGGTATTGGTATCGGTTTATTTTTACTGTTAATCGCTGCTAATGGAGTGGGTTTAGTGATCAAAAACCCAAATGCAGGCCTGCCTGTTGCTCTTGGTGAATTTACGTCTTTCCCTGTTTTGATGTCACTCATTGGTTTAGCGGTTATTTTTGGTTTAGAAAAACGTCGTGTTCCGGGTGGTGTACTCCTCGTTATTATTGCAATTTCAATTATTGGTTTAATTTTTGATCCCGCAGTGAAATATCAAGGTTTCTTCAAGTTGCCTTCATTGGGTGATGACGGGCTTTCATTGGTTTTCAATATGGATATCATGGGCGCATTACAGCCAATGGTATTGCCAAGCTTACTTGCATTAGTCATGACGGCGGTTTTTGATGCGACAGGCACTATTCGTGCGGTGGCGGGGCAAGCGAATTTATTGGATAAAGACGGTCAAATTATTGATGGTGGTAAAGCGTTAACTGCAGACTCTGTAAGCAGTATCTTTGCGGGTGCGATTGGTGCATCTCCTGCGGCGGTATATATTGAATCTGCAGCAGGTACCGCCGCTGGTGGTCGCACAGGTTTAACCGCCGTGGTTGTCGGCGTACTGTTCTTACTTATTCTCTTTTTATCGCCGCTATCTTATTTGGTGCCTGCCTATGCAACAGCTCCAGCATTGATGTATGTTGGGCTTTTAATGTTAAGTAATGTCTCTAAGCTTGATTTCGATGATTTTGTGGATTCAATGTCTGGCTTATTGTGTGCCGTATTCATTGTTCTGACTTGTAATATCGTCACGGGGATCATGTTAGGCTTTGCTGCTTTGGTTATCGGCCGCATTTGCGCAGGCGAATGGCGCAAATTGAATATTGGTACTGTGATTATTGCTGTACTTTTAGTGGTGTTTTACGCTTCAGGTCTGGCAATCTAAAGTGGATTATTTCAAAAAGGTGGCTAATGTTGCCACCTTTTTAACTTATTGTATTAATTAATCATAAAGTCTCAATTTTTTCCCCGAAAATGGATGGCTAGGGATAAAATAGAGAGAAGGCGGTTAATCAAGTGGATGTGCATGATTTCCACTGGTTACTGGCTTAGTCTTAATTATCATGGTCTGGACGGTGCTATCTCTTACTATGCGGCGGCAGGCAAAATTTTAGGTTCTAGTCGCTAGGTTAATTCAGTAAGGGCAACATGGAAATTTTCTTTACTATTCTTATTTTGATTTTAGCTGTCTCTGTTTCAGGGGTAGCCGCTAAAATTCTTCCTATTCGTATTCCTCTTCCTCTCATTCAAATTGCTATCGGTGCGCTGTTGGCTTGGCCTCAATTCGGCCTGCATGTCACCTTTGACCCAGAACTTTTTATGGTTCTGTTAATCCCACCTTTGTTGTTTGTTGATGGGTGGAAAACCCCAACACGCGAGTTCTTTCAAAATGGTCGAGAAATTTTTATTTTAGTGTTGGTTCTCGTGCTGGTTACAGTGATTGGGATTGGTTATTTAATTTACTGGTTGATGCCAGGTATTCCATTGATTGCTGCGTTTGCTCTAGCGGCTGTGCTATCTCCAACTGATGCCGTTGCGTTATCTTCAATTGTTGGAAAAGGGCGTATCCCTAAACGGATGATGAGTGTGCTAGAAGGGGAGGCATTGATGAATGATGCCTCTGGTCTGGTTGCATTAAAATTTGCGGTAGCAATTGCCATGGGAACCATGGTGTTTAGTGCTTCTGGTGTTACCATTGAATTTTTCAAAGTTGCGGTTGGCGGGCTACTCGCAGGTATTATCGTGACTTGGCTGTACAGCAAATCGTTACGTTTAATGAGCCGTTGGAGTGGTGATGACCCAGCAACCCAAATTGTATTTATGCTATTGCTGCCATTTGCATCATACATGATTGCGGAACATATTGGGTTTTCAGGTATTTTAGCCGCCGTAGCGGCGGGTATGACCATCACAAAATCGGGGGTTATCCGTAACGCTCCATTAGCGATGAGGCTACGTGCTGATAGCGTTTGGTCGATGCTTGAATTTGTCTTTAACGGGTTGGTTTTCATCATGTTAGGGCTTCAATTGCCCGGTATTTGGGAAACGTCTGTTATCCAAGCAGATCTTGACCCAAGCGTAGAAACGTGGATGCTATTTGCCGCGGTGGCAATTATCTATTTTGCTTTACTGTTATTGCGTTTTTGTTGGCTATGGCTGATGAAAAGGTTTAGCCGTTTATTCTTAAAGAAAAGACCACTGCAATTTGCGAACTATACCGTACGTGAGCTTTGGCTAGCCTCTTTTGCAGGGGTACGCGGGGCGATTACCTTAGCGGGTGTGCTCTCTATTCCGTTATTTTTAACGGATGGCTCGCCATTCCCTGCTCGTTACCAGCTCGTGTTTATTGCCGCGGGAGTTATCTTATTTTCCATTTTTGCAGGTGTGGTCGCTTTACCGCTTCTGCTGCGTAATTTTAAAGTAGGAGATAAAGAAGCGGATGCCAATGAAATTCGCATGGCAAAAGCCGCGATGGCGGAAGTGGCGATTGTCAGCTTAAATAAAATGCAGGAACGTTTATCTGCTGACGTTGATGAAAAACTCGATTCAGAAGATATCAGTGAAGTCGCTTCCCGCGTGACGGGTTATTTAAGGCGACGTACCGCAGGACAAGATGAAATTGACCATAATTTGCTGGTTGAAGACCTTGAACGGCGTTTCCGTTTAACGGCATTACGCGCAGAACGTGGTGAGCTTTATCACTTGCGCGCAACCAAGAAAATCAGTAATGAAACGCTACAAACGTTACTGGTTGACCTGGATTTATTAGAAGCCGTCTTGATCGAAAAAGAGCATTAAAACCAAAAAGCGAGTATTCTAGCCAACATTCTTAAGTTTGGGGCGAAATACAGCATTATGTGGTTACTTGTTATCACGACGCTGCTTTGGGCAGCGTCGTTTAGTCTTATCGGCGAATACCTTGCGGGTCAAGTAGATAGTTGGTTTTCAGTGTTAGTGCGGGTTGCACTGGCTTCGCTGGTTTTTTTACCTTTCCTACGTTGGCGCCAATTTAGCGCTAAAGTGATTGCGCTCTATATGCTAGTGGGCGCTTGCCAACTAGGTATCATGTACCTGTTTGTCTTCCATGCTTATCAATACCTTACTGTTGCTGAATTTTTGCTTTTTACGGTATTAACGCCGCTATATGTCACGTTAATTTATGACTTATTAGAACGGCAAAAGCTGCGTAAAGGCTATTTGTTTAGCTCACTATTAGCGGTAATCGGCGCTGCAATTATTCGTTATGACCACTTGAGTGAATCTTTTTGGTTAGGTTTACTTTTTGTGCAGTTAGCAAATATCTTTTTTGCGATTGGGCAGGTGGGGTATAAACGTCTGATGGAGGTGCATCCAATCCCTCAACATCAGGCTTTCTCATGGTTTTACCTTGGTGCAACGCTAATTGCATTACTTGGATGGCTGCTATTTGGTAATAAATCGATGATGCCGACAACGACTCTCCAGTGGGGCGTCTTACTGTGGTTGGGTATTGCAGCTTCAGGCATTGGCTACTTTATGTGGAATTATGGCGCAACCAAAGTGGATGCCGGAACCCTTGCTATTATGAATAACATGATGGTCCCAGCGGGGTTATTAGTGAATTTTGCTATCTGGCAACAACATCCGGATTGGCTGAGTTTTACCATAGGATCGAGCCTGATAGTTGCTTCTCTTTGGGTGCATAAGCGTTGGATCCTTTCGCGGCCTTCACATAAGACAAGTTCTCCACGGCGTGGTCCGTCGTCGTCTCAGTAAACGCTTCAATAGCTGGCTGGCGCTGTTCTCCTTCACGGCAAGCTGCATACAGCCGGCTCCATAAACCGCTACCCAAGGTTTTGGTTTTTACTAGCCCTTGTTTTTCAAATGAATCAACCGCCCAGTGAGGTAGTGCGGCAATGCCCATTTTGGCTGCAACCATTTGGATTAAAATTAATGTGTTATCGACATTTTTCACATTAGGTGACACGCCCGCAGGTTGCAGAAAATGGCGCCAAACATCGAAGCGATCCCGTTGTACAGGGTAGATAAGCAGTGTTTCATCTGCCAAATCATGGGGCTCAATATGCGGCCTTTTGGCTAACGGGTGGTCATTCGCTACAATCAATTTCACTTCATAATCAAACATTGGCGTATAGTGGATGCCTTGATCTGGCAAAATGTCAGAGGTCATCACAATATCCAATTCCCTTGACAGTAATTCAGGTTGAGGGTCGAACGTCACCCCTGACTTAAAATCTACGCTGACTTGTGGCCAAGTTTGTCTGAATTGTTGTAATGCAGGGGTTAACCACTGAATGCAGCTATGGCATTCAATCGCGATGCGTAATGCACAAACCCCAGGCTCATTACATACTCGAATAGCATCTTTCACCAATGGCAGAACCTGTTGCGCCAATTGTAATAAGACTTCCCCTTGTGGCGTAAAGCGCAATGGCTGGCTTTTACGAACAAATAACCGGAAACCTAGCCGATGCTCTAAATCACTAAACTGATGTGATAAAGCAGATTGTGTCTGGTGCAAGTGAGTTGCTGTTGCCGCTAATGAACCGTATTGGCTGAGCGCTTGCAATGTTTTTAAATGTTTTAGTTCGATCATGAGAAACCTTCACGGTGACAATGAAAAATTTGCGCTTGTGCTTTATACAGTACCTGTTGATTATGGATGTGTAAACATCTAGACGGCTAAATATTTTAAGGGGTCAATATGTCTGTTATAAATCATACACTTGGTTTTCCACGTGTCGGTCTAAAAAGAGAGCTAAAACGTGCACAAGAAGATTATTGGGCAGGCAAGATTGACCAAGCCGCTCTATTAGAAACTGGTTATCAACTACGTGCACGCCATTGGCAGCAACAAAAAGAGGCGGGTGTTGAGCTATTACCCGTTGGTGATTTCGCTTGGTATGACCAAGTGCTGACAACCAGTTTGTTATTAGGCAATGTGCCGCCACGCCATCAAAATGATGATGGTTCGATTGATTTAGATACCTTATTTCGAGTAGCCCGCGGTCGCGCACCAACGGGCAAACCCGCTCCAGCAGGTGAGATGACGAAGTGGTTCAATACTAACTACCACTACATCGTGCCTGAATTTCAAAAAGGGCAACAATTTTCCCTGTCTTGGACACAACTGTTTGACGAAGTCGATGAGGCATTAGCATTAGGCCATAATGTGAAACCGGTTATCATTGGCCCTATAACCTACCTTTGGTTAGGTAAAGTGAAAGGGGAACTATTTGACCGCTTATCATTATTGAATGAATTATTACCTGTTTATCAGGAGATCTTGTCGCGCTTAGCAGAAAAAGGTCTTGAGTGGGTGCAAATTGATGAGCCTGCATTAGTGTTAGATTTACCAGATCAATGGCAGCAAGCTTATCAGCAGGCTTACCAAGCGCTATCAGGCCAAATAAAAATACTGCTAACCACCTATTTCGATGGTATTAGTCACCATGTAGACTTGATTAAGCAACTCCCTGTGCAAGGTTTACATGTTGATGTGGTTGCAGGTGCTGATAATATTGAAAAACTACATCAAATACTGCCAGCAGACTGGGTATTATCACTAGGAATCATTAATGGTCGTAACGTATGGAAGGCTGACTTAGGGGAAAAATTCTTACAGGTGAAGCCGCTCTTAGGTCAGCGTGATATATGGGTAGGAACGTCATGTTCATTACTGCACAGCCCAATTGACTTAAATGATGAGACACGTTTAGATGCTGAAGTGAAAAGCTGGTTTGCTTTCGCTATCCAAAAATGCGAAGAACTTGCTCTGTTAACAAAAGCGTTAAATCAGCCAACAGACAGCCATATTGCTGAATTAGATACATACAGCGCACCTATTCGAGCGCGTAGAACATCAGCTCGTGTGAATAATGCATCAGTGGCTCAGCGTTTGGCCGCAATCAGTGTAGGGGATACCGAGCGTTATAGCCCGTATCCACAGCGAGCAGCGCGCCAACGTCAACGCTTTAACTTACCATTATGGCCAACAACCACGATTGGCTCATTTCCTCAAACAAGTGAAATCAGAACATTACGTTTAGACTTCAAAAAAGGGAATGTGGATAAAACCTACTATCGCACCAATATTAGTGAACATATTAAGCAAGCCATTAAAGAACAAGAAATTTTAGATATCGATGTCCTTGTGCATGGTGAAGCTGAACGTAATGACATGGTGGAATACTTTGGTGAGCACTTTGATGGCTATGTATTTACCCAAAATGGTTGGGTGCAAAGTTACGGTTCACGTTGTGTAAAACCACCGGTGATTATTGGTGATATTAGTCGCCCAGAGGCCATTACCGTGGAGTGGGCGAAATATGCTCAGTCCTTAACGGAGAAACCCGTCAAAGGGATGTTAACTGGTCCTGTCACTATTCTATGTTGGTCATTCCCACGTGAAGATGTTAGCCGCGAAACGATAGCGAAACAAATTGCGCTAGCGTTACGTGATGAAGTGGACGACTTACAAAAAGCGGGTATCGGTATTATTCAAATCGATGAGCCTGCACTGCGTGAAGGGTTACCATTGCGTCGAGACGAGTGGGCAGCTTACCTCAAATGGGCGGTTGATGCTTTCAAGCTCAGTGCTGCGATTGCGGATGACGACACGCAAATTCACACCCATATGTGCTATTGCGAATTCAATGACATCATGGATTCCATTGCGGCATTGGATGCCGACGTGATTACGATTGAAACATCACGTTCAGATATGGATTTGTTAGATGCATTCGAAGATTTTGATTATCCAAATGAAATTGGACCCGGTGTTTATGATATTCACTCACCAAATGTACCGAATGTGGAATGGATTGTTGCGCTATTAAGAAAGGCGGCGAAGCGTGTTCCGGTTGAGCGCTTATGGGTTAACCCAGATTGCGGCTTGAAAACTCGTGGCTGGCCAGAAACTCGCCAAGCATTAGCTAACATGGTTGAAGCAGCGAAACAGCTCAGAAATGAGCAGTAAAATGGTGATTAGTTAGTGTGTCAAAAAGGCAGGTTTTCCCTGCCTTTTTAGAAAATATTAACCAAATAATTTAGATTTCAGTAAGTTCATACCGATAGAAGCCAAATCTAGGTTTTCTGGGACTTCGCCATTTGGTGTGGCGCTATCAACCAACTGAGGAAGATATTTAGCAATCATTTCTGAGGTTGCTTGAGGCTCTAAGCCAACCTGTTGAGCTAATTCTTGGATATTTGCATTTCCAAAAACTTGCATTAATTGGCTGGCATCGATAGGTAAATTATTTCCTTCACTGATCCACGATGCAATAACACCGCCTAAGCCTTGCTCGTTAAATTTTTCGATAACACCTTGAAGGCCACCTTGCTCCTCAACCCAGTTTATTACTGATTGAAATTGTTGCATTTTATCGCCTGCAACCATACCCATCATTTGCTCAAATAACCCCATGTTATCTCCTAGGCAATCCGCCAATTTATGCTCTCATCCATAGTATGGAGCATTATTCAAAAAATTGTAGTCGGCTATTTTCAGCAATTTGAGTTTTAGGTCAATAGAAATGATGCATTGAATATAGCCCAGTAGAGAAACAAAGATTTTTCATTTGTGAATTAAACGTGAATAAACATAACGAGCGTCACATTTTCTATCACATTATTCTGTGAAAGCACTCTCAAGGTGGTTTTGTATTTATTTTGTTTAAATTCAATATATTATGATTTAATTGTTTGTTTTTTATATTATCTCGAATGTGATATTAGTCATGTGTTTGTGAATTTTATTGTGTGAAAATTCACATCAGTCACGAAGATTAACAACATCAGGGGTTATTATGGGAAATTTCGTTAATAAAATTGGCGTGATTGGCCTAGGTTCTATGGGGATGGGGATCGCACAATCTCTTATAAAAAATAACATTCCTACCTATGGATTTGATTTAAACCAAGATGCATGCAAAACCCTACTTAACGCAGGCGCAATTGCAGTGGGGCCAAATGCAGCGGAATTTGCCCATGAAATTGATGCTTTGTTGCTGGTGGTGGTCAATGGCCGTCAAGTTGAAGCCATTTTATTTTCGGGTGAACAGCCTTTAGTTGAACAACTACGCCCCGGTACGGTTATTGTGTTGCACAGTACCTTGGCTGCGGAACAAACTAAAAATATCGCTCAGCGTCTTGCTGTATATCAATTACCGCTTGTTGATGCGCCTATTTCAGGTGGCTCAATTAAAGCGGCTGAAGGGAAATTGACTGTAATGGCTTCAGGTGAACCGGCTCTATTTGAGCAGCTTTCACCCGTATTTAACGCTATTGCTGAGCGCTTATATCGCGTAGGGGATGAAGTTGGCTTAGGTTCAACCGTCAAAACGATTCACCAGTTATTAGCTGGGGTGCATATAGCTGTTGCCGCAGAAAGTATGGCTTTAGCCGCCAAGGCGGGTATTGACCTTGACGTGATGTACGACATTGTTACCCATGCAGCTGGAAATTCATGGATGTTTGAAAACCGTATGCAACATGTCTTAGACGGTGATTATACCCCAAAATCATCAGTTGACATTTTTGTCAAAGACTTAGGGCTAGTGATGGAAACAGGGAAAGCATTAAATTTCCCGCTACCACTTGCTTCAACAGCCCATCAAATGTTTATTTCAGCGAGCAATGAAGGCTTTGGTCAGCAGGATGACAGCGCGGTGATCAAAACATTTAAAGGTATTACTTTACCGGAGAAAAAAGCATGACAGTGAAGTTAGGCGTAATAGCGGATGATTTTACCGGTGCGACAGATATTGCAGGCTTTATGGTGCAAAACGGTTGGAAGGTTGTTCAGCTATTGAATGAACCTGATGAAAATACACCAGTACCAGAAGATGTTGATGCGATAGTGATCAGTTTGAAAAGCCGCTCTTGTCCTGTCGATGAAGCTGTTAGTGCATCGACCAATGCGTGCAAGTGGCTGAAGCAGAAAGCAAATTGTCAGCAAATTTTCTTTAAATATTGCTCAACGTTTGATTCAACCGAAAAAGGCAATATTGGCCCCGTTACAGATGCATTAATGGCCCAACTGGGAACAGATTTAGCATTAGTTTGCCCAGCGTTACCTGTGAACGGCAGAACGGTTATTCACGGTCATTTATTTGTGAATGGCCAGCTACTTAATGAAAGTGGCATGCAGCATCACCCTGTAACCCCAATGACCGACGCAAATTTATTGCGTGTGATGGAAAAACAATCAAAAGGTAAAGCAGGTTTAGTCAAACTTGAAGATATTCAAAAAGGCAGTGACGTTGTTAGCCAAAAGCTTGCCGAGTTAGCTCAACGAGGTGTGAGTTACGCGGTCGTTGATAGCTTAACGATGGATGATTTGCTTCCTATCGCACAAGCGGTTAAAGCCATGCCACTGTTAACTGGGGGCTCCGGCCTCGGCGCTGCATTAGCGAATGTGGATAGCCAATGCCCATGGGGCGGCACAACACAACGTGGCGAAAAACCAACAGGTAAAAACAGAAAAACGGTTGTTTTATCGGGGAGTTGCTCGGTAATGACCAACAAACAAGTGCAAGCTTATCAGCAAGTTGCTCCTGCAAAAATGTTGGATGTGGGTGAATGTTTAAATAACTCAGAGTATGCCAAAACATTAGCTGATTGGGTGCAAGCACAGCAACTAACCGGTTTAGCGCCAATGCTTTATGCCACTCAATCCCCTGAATTATTGAAACAGACACAAGAAAAATATGGCGCAGCGGAATCAAGTTTCGCGGTCGAGAAGGTATTTGGTGAAGTTGTCGCACTGTTGCAAGCGAAAGGGTATGACACCTTTATTATTGCGGGTGGCGAAACCTCAGGAAAAGTGGTTCAAAGCCTTGGAACAGAACAATTAAGTATTGGTTCACCAATTGCCCCTGGTGTGCCATGGGTACAGGATTTAGCAAGCGGTAACTGGTTGGCGCTGAAATCAGGTAATTTCGGCCAAGAAAATTTCTTCCAGTTTGCACAGGAGATGTTTAATGAGTGATGAAAAGGCGCTGCGCCAAGAGTTAGTCGATTGGGCTAAATCAATGTTTAACCGCGGATACAGTAGTGGTGGTGCAGGAAATATTAGTGCTCGGTTACCTGATGGTTCGATTATTGTGACACCGACAAACTCCAGTTTTGGTGATTTAGACCCTAACAAACTGAGTAAACTCGATGCACAAGGCAATTGGATTGGGGGTGATAAGCCGACAAAAGAAGTTTCTATGCATATGGCGATGTATTTGCAACGCCCTGATTGCCAAGCAGTTGTTCACCTTCACTCACCTTGGTTAACGGCGTTGTCTTGCTTACCGGGGTTAGATACAACAAATTGTTTACCTCCCATCACACCTTATTATGTGATGCGAGTGGGGAAATTACCATTGATTGAATACTTGCCACCGGGGGATGACCGAATTGGTGAGGAAATTGCAAAATTAGCACCGACACATAATGCGGTATTGCTATCAAATCATGGTCCGGTCGTGGGTGGCAAAACGTTAAGACAAGCTTTCTTCAATGCAGAAGAGTTAGAAGATACCGCTCGCTTATATATCACATTACGCCCACATGGCTTTACAACATTAACGCAAGAGCAAGTTGAACAGCTCGAAAGTCGTTATCCACAAAAGTAGCGAGGCGAAAATGGCTAAATTTGCTGCAAATTTAAGCATGATGTTTACCGAAGTGCCTTTTATACAGCGCTTTGAACGTGCTGCAAATGCGGGGTTCAAAGGTGTCGAATACCTCTTCCCTTATGAAGAAGATGCCGATGTCATTGCGGGGGAGCTGAGTAAACACCATCTAACACAAGCTCTGTTTAATATGCCAGCGGGAAATTGGGCACAAGGGGAGCGTGGTATGGCTTCGATCCCAGGTCGTGAGAAAGAATTTGCCGAAGGCGTACAAACGGCCTTGAAATACGCAAAAGCCTTAGGCTGTAAACAAGTTCATGCGATGGCGGGGAAAGTGAATGAAAACTATACACTTGAACAGCAAACTGCATGCTATATCAAAAATATTCAATATGCGGCGGATGTGATGGCTGAGCACGGTATTCGTGTGCTTATCGAACCCATCAATACCCGCGATATGCCTGGATACTTTTTGACGACACAAAAACAAGCTGAAGCATTACTACCTGAAATTGCTCGTGAAAATGTATTTATCCAGTTGGATTTATATCACTGCCAAATTATGGAAGGTGATTTATTGAAAACAATTGAACGTTTATGGGGTAAATTTAGTCACATTCAGATAGCGTCAGTTCCTTATCGTCATGAACCGGATAGCGGTGAAGTCAATTACCCATGGATTTTTAAGCAGTTGGATGAAATGGGGTATGAAGGCTGGTTAGGATGTGAATACCATCCTGCAGGCCGCACCGAAGATGGATTAGGCTGGCTTAAACAAGCAAATTCATAATTAGGAGAACCTATGCTCCCTTCTGAGCGTCGTGATTTTATTTACCGTTACGTGCATGAACATCAAACCGTATCGATCAGTGACTTGGTTGAGCTAATGAATGTCTCTCATATGACAGTGCGACGTGATATTCGGATGTTAGAAGAAGAAGGGAAGGTACTCAGTATTAGTGGTGGCGTTAAGTTAAATGATGTGCTGCGCCAAGAGTTACCTTGGAGTGAAAAAGCGCGGTTACATCATCGCCATAAGCGTGAAATTGGCCAGTTTGCCAGCTCACTAGTTGAAGATGGGCAAGTGGTGTATCTCGATGCGGGAACAACTACCTTTGAGATAGCACGCGTACTCGGCGAGCGTTTCAACTTAACGATTGTCACTAATGATTTTTCGATTATGCAGTACTTAATGAATAAGTCGCAGCTAAACCTATACCACACCGGGGGATTGGTGGATAAACGTAACCATTCTAGTGTAGGAAATACGGCTGCGATGATGCTGAAAACCCTCAATGTTGATATTGCTTTTATCAGCACCAGTTCATGGGATTTGCAGCACGGGGTTTCTACCCCGCATGAGGAAAAGGTTCAGATAAAACAAACGCTATTGGATGTTGCTCGCCGTTGTGTGCTGGTTTCAGACAGTAGTAAGTTCGGCAAATATGGCATGTTTCGTGTTTGCCCATTGAATCAATTGCACGACATCATTTGTGATGACCAATTACCAACTGATGTGGTGCAGCGGATAACAGAACAAAACATAAAACTTCATTTAATCAAGACATAAAACATAAATAATCTTACCTAAAACTGCATAGCCAGTTAAAAGGCTATAGCAAGGAGAATTACAATGAAAGTTATTATTACTGGTGGCGCAGGCTTTCTGGGCCAGCAGCTAGCCGCTGCTTTGCTTAAAAATAGCCAGGGTTTAAAATTTGACCACCTTGTTTTAGCCGATATTCAATGCCCTACATCACCGGTTGAAGATGCCAGAGTCAGTTGCGTCGCGTTAGATTTAACGCAAGCAGGGGCGGCTGATAAACTGATTGATGCACAAACCGATGTGGTTTTCCACCTTGCAGCTATCGTAAGTAGCCATGCTGAAAGTGATTTTGACTTGGGTATGAAGGTTAACTTTGAAGCCACTCGTCAATTATTGGAAGTCGCTCGTGCCAAGAACCCTGCAATCAAATTTATGTTCACCAGCTCCCTCGCTGTGTTTGGTGGTGAGCTACCTGATGTCATCACAGACTTGTGTGTCGTTAACCCACAATCGTCCTATGGTGCTCAAAAAGCCATGTGTGAATTGATGGTCAATGACTATTCACGTAAAGGCTTTGTTGATGGCCGTGTGATGCGTTTACCAACCATTAGTATTCGTCCGGGTGTGCCAAATAAAGCGGCCTCTTCATTCGCAAGTGGCATTATTCGCGAGCCATTAAATGGGGTTGAAAGTGTTTGTCCTGTCTCCCCTGACCTAGCGCTGTGGTTATCTAGCCCTGAAACTGTGATTAACAACTTTATTCATGCGGTCAGTATCCCTGCTGAAAAATTTGGTAAATCACGCACTGTGAACCTGCCAGGTATCACCGTTACCGTCCAAGGTATGATCGATGCTCTGCGTGATGTTGCAGGCCAAGAAGCTGTGGATCTTATTCGCTTTGAGCCTGATGAAGCCATTAACCGTATTGTGGCGAGCTGGCCGGGCAAATTTGATATCAGCCGTGCATTGGATCTCGGTTTTCGTGCAGATGGCTCGTTTGGTGATGCGATCCGTTCGTTTATCACCCACCACGGTTCGTCTAAGTAGGAGATAGCCTATGTCCTATATTCCTATTATTGGCCTCGCAGTGGCCATATTTGTCCTGATCTTCTTAGTATTACGAACGCGTGTTCATGCGTTATTAGCAATGCTAATTGCCGCAGCAATCGCAGGTATATCCGGTGGTTTGACCGCAGCAGAGACAGTGACAGTCATTACAAAAGGCTTTGGGTCAACACTCGGTAGCATCGGTATTGTTATCGGACTCGGGGTAATGATGGGAAGGGTGCTGGAAGTTTCAGGTGCTGCTGAACAGATCGCTTATAGCTTTATCAAATGGTTAGGAAAAAAGCGTGAAGAATGGGCGTTGGCAATTACCGGTTATATTGTCAGTATTCCTATCTTCGTTGATTCCGCTTTTGTGATTTTATACCCATTGGCAAAAGCATTAGCCAAAAATGGTAAACGTAGCATACTGACTTTAGGCGTTGCACTCGCTGGTGGGTTAGTGGTGACACACCACACCGTTCCACCAACACCTGGGCCTTTAGGCGTGGCAGGGATCTTTGGTGTCGATGTTGGCGCAATGATCCTGGCAGGAATGAGCCTCGCTATTCCTTGTGTTATCGGTATTGTTCTTTACGCAAAATGGTTAGGGACTAAATACCCTGAATTTATGCCAGATGAAACGGGTAGTGAAGACCTGAAAGAAGTTCACGCTCGTTATATGGAAGAAAAAGCGAATAAACCATTACCAAGCCTGTTCTTATCGCTTTTACCGATTATTACGCCTATTTTGTTAATTTTCATAAATGCAATTAATGGATTAATTCTTAAAACAGAATCTTTCCAAGGTATGGAAAGCAATTGGTATTTCCAAACATTTGAATTTTTAGGCGCACCCATTATTGCATTATCAATTAGTGTGTTGATCTCTGTTTACACATTAATGCCAAAAGCAACGAAAGAAGAAGTCATCGACCGTATGGAAGAAGGCTTACAAGCAGCCGGTATTATTCTGCTTGTTACGGGGGCTGGTGGTGCATTAGGCGCGGTACTGCGCGATAGTGGCACAGGAAACATTCTTGCTGAGCATGTAGCAAATCTGCCAATTACACCTGTATTGATTCCGTTTATCATCGCGACGTTGGTTCGTTTGATTCAAGGTTCGGGTACAGTAGCAATGATTACCGCAGCATCTATTTCTGCACCAATCATTAGCCAAATACCTGATATTAACTTATTGGTCGCAGCGCAAGCGGCAACCATGGGGTCTCTGTTCTTCGGTTACTTTAACGACAGCCTGTATTGGGTTGTGAACAGAATGATGGGAATTAAGGACGTTAAACAGCAAATCATTGTTTGGTCTATTCCGACCACCATTGCGTGGGCAATAGGTCTAGTTGGTGTCCTCGTTCTTGATGTAATTCTCTAATATAGCGTTACTACTTTTAGTTCTGCCAAATAATCAAAGCGCCCAGCAATCAGGGGCGCTTTTGTCGTTATGTCAAACTTTCATCTATACTGATGACAATGGATTTTAAAGAGAAATAAAACCAATGAATAAATGTGATGTAAATCACTTAATGATGAAATCAAGCTTTTATTGTTTTCATTAAAAGTGACATTCATCACTAAAAAATTATGGCTTTATCGCTATATTATAAATAACGATTAATCAGTATTGACTGATTTAATGATGCCATTGTGTAAAGGAGTTTGAAATGTCTGACGTTTTCCACTTAGGTTTAAAGAAAAGTGACTTACAGGGTGCGACCGTAGCGATTGTTCCTGGGGATCCTAACCGTGTTGAAAAAATTGCACGTCTGATGGATAACCCTGTACACCTTGCGTCATTGCGTGAATACACCTCTTGGCGTGGTGAGGTTGACGGAAAAGCCGTTATTGTTTGTTCAACCGGTATCGGTGGCCCATCAACGTCTATTGCAGTCGAAGAACTTGCGCAGCTTGGTATTCGCACTTTCTTACGTATTGGTACAACAGGTGCAATCCAAGAAGATATCAATGTCGGTGATGTTTTAGTGACAACTGGAGCAGTTCGCTTAGACGGTGCTAGCCAACACTTCGCGCCATTAGAATACCCAGCAGTTGCCGATTTTGATTGTACCAATGCGCTTTATGCCGCAGCGAAAGATGCAGGTGCAACCGTTCATGTTGGTGTAACTGCATCATCTGATACCTTCTACCCAGGTCAAGAGCGTTATGATACCTATACTGGCCGTGTGATGCGTCATTTCAGAGGTTCGATGAAAGAGTGGCAAGACATGGGCGTGATGAACTACGAAATGGAATCAGCCACATTGCTGACTATGTGTTCTAGTAGTAAAGGGTTACGTGCTGGTATGGTTGCGGGTGTTATCGTAAATCGTACCCAACAAGAAATTCCAAATGAAGCGTTACTGAAGAAAACTGAAGGTAACGTATTAAGTATTGTGGTTGAAGCTGCACGCCGCTTACTGTAGTCCGTGATTTACTGGCCCGTTTACTTGACTTTCACTCGGTTGTGGACAAAAAGTAAGCGGGCTTAGTCCTTTTACATACCTCTTATTTCTCTTTATTTCCTTTATAAATGTTACAATTGTTAATCAATTTACAGGAAATATTCTGATCCTCTTATTCGCTAGATCTGTTATTGTCATAAAAACAATTATCAATATTATGTGCCCTTAAATTGTTCAGGTTACATTTGTTTTATTGCTAACTGGAATGAAAGCTGTAGGGCGAAAAGGAATTATTATGTCAACAACACCTTATCTTCATCCTTCTGTTTTGCCTTTAAAAGGCGGTATTAACTTCCGCGATCTTGGTGGTAAAAAACTCGCTAATGGTGGGAAGATCAAGCCTGGAGTCCTGTTTCGTTCCGGTGCGTTAGACCGATTAACTCAAGAGGACGAAGCTGTTCTACGTTCACAAAATCTTTTCCAAATCATTGATTATCGTGATGAAGCTGAAATCTTAGATAAGCCTGATGTCATTTGGCAAGGCGCGCATTATGTGCATGCACCAGCAAATCCGTTAGCAAAAGAGGTCACAGCAAATTTAGATAAACTTACGCCAGAAATATTGGAACAATTTGACCCGCAAGCTTTTATGTTCCGTTTATATGAATTATTACCACTGAACAATCCTGCTTATCACCAATTGGTCAATTTACTCAAACAGCCAGAAAAAGGTGGTATCGTACAACACTGTGCGGTAGGAAAAGACCGTACAGGCGTCGGGTCCGCATTAGTATTATTTGCTTTAGGTGCAGATTTAGACACTGTAATGGAAGATTACTTACTGACTAATGAAACACTTGCACCATACCGCAAGCATTTACTCGAAGAGCATGCAAAAACGATGGACGAAAGCATTGTGAAAAAATTTGAGTATGTCTATTCGGTACGTGAAGACTTTTTAAGAACGGCTCTAAACAGTATTGAAAGCCATTATGGCAATGTTGACCAATGGCTAGAAAAAGATTTTGGCTTAGGAAGGCAACAACGAGAAGCACTGCAGAGTCAGTTTTTGGACTAAGTTTCACTAACTGTAAGATGAGTTGTGGATAATCCATTTTTCCGTATCCACAACTTAGTTTTTCTAAAAGTGTTTCTGCTTTGTTTAATCTTGATTTACCACTTTTTCGCTACAGTATTCTGATTATTCCCTAATGAAAGGAACTGACCGTGACACTCAATGAAATTGTCACCATAGTGACGGACTTTACACGCGAACATGAAGTATGGGCGCTTCCTATTATTTTCTTTTTGGCGTTTGGGGAATCTTTGGCATTTTTGTCACTCCTGTTACCAGCAACGGTTATTTTACTCGCGCTTGGCGCTTTAATTGGTGAAAGTAATATTACTTTCTGGCCAATATGGTTAGCAGCAGCTCTCGGTGCTTTCTTTGGGGACTGGCTCTCTTATTGGATTGGTTATCATTACAAAGAAAATGTACGCCATATGTGGCCGATTTCTCGTAACCCACAAATGATTGATAAAGGGCAGCGTTTCTTTGACCGATGGGGTATTTGGGGAATTTTCTTTGGGCGCTTCTTCGGGCCGTTACGAGCTATTGTTCCCTTGGTTGCAGGGATTTGCGCCATGCCACAACGGCATTTCCAACTTGCGAATATTGCTTCTGCGATGATTTGGGCATTTGGTATTTTAGCGCCGGGAGCGCTCGGCCTGAAATGGTTCGCAAGTTGGATAGGCTAAGCTTGCGAAGTGCTTCGCAAAATTTTCTTCGATGGCTAAATTACCTCTGGACACTTATACAGTATCCCATTACCTTACACTAGACTTTGTAAAGTAAGGATTTAACCGTGGATACCTCTCTTTTATATGCTGTTATTGGTGCGTTGAGTGGCGTTTTAGTTGGTGGTTTAGCCGCTTGGTTCTCTATTGCCCAAAAAATTGCGCAAAAAGATCAGGAACTACAACAACTCAACCGCCAACTTGCTGCAAGTGACGAAAAAAACATCCACCTTGCGCAATGGAAAGAAGAGTATGACAGGCTAGATCAAGAATTGCGCACTCAAAGGGATATTAACCGAGAACAAGAAGCGGAGCTTCGCGAAGTTATCACTCGTTTTGAACAGAACCAGCTAGCCAACGAAGAAAAACAGCGAATTTTACAAAATAGCGAACAACGGCTGACAGCACAATTCGAAAACTTAGCAAATCGTATTTTTGAACAAAATGAGCGTCGTGCATCAGAGCAACAACAAAAAAGCCTATTGGCGATGCTGTCACCTTTTCGTGAGCAATTAGAAGGTTTTCGTCAGCAAGTTCAGCAAAGTTTTGGTGAAGAAGCGAAAGAACGCCACACTTTAGCCTATGAAATTCGGCAATTACAGCAGCTCAATAATCAAATGACCAAAGAAGCGGTTAACCTGACACGAGCCTTGAAAGGGGATAACAAAATTCAAGGAAACTGGGGGGAAACTATTCTTACCAGGATCCTCGAAGTCTCAGGTTTACGTGAAGGAAGTGAGTTTGAAACCCAAGTTAGCATCAATACAAGTTATAATAGCCGCTATCAACCGGATGTGATTATCCATCTTCCTGAAGGGAAAGATGTGGTTGTTGATGCCAAAATGTCGTTGGTTTCCTATGAACAGTACTTCAATAGCGAAGATCCACATGAACAGCAACAGGCGTTAAAAAACCATGTGGCATCTATCCGCAATCACATGCGTATGCTAAGCCGCAAGGATTACCATCAGTTACCGGGAATTCGTTCATTAGATTACGTTTTAATGTTTATCCCTATTGAACCTGCGTATTTACTGGCTTTGAAAGAAGCACCTGAGTTACTTGATGAAGGAATTAAACAGAATATTATGTTAGTTTGTCCTTCGACATTGTTAGTGGCGGTGAGGACAATTAATAATATTTGGCGGTATGAACGCCAAGGGCAAAATGCCCAGGAGATAGCAAATAGAGCAGCGAAAATGTATGACAAGCTGCGCTTGTTTGTGGATGATATGCAGGTTTTAGGCACCAGTCTTGATAAAGCAAATAATACTTACCTATCGGCAATGAAACGCCTTGCCGAAGGGCGTGGAAATTTAATTAGCCAGGCGGAAAGTTTTAAAGAGCTTGGGGTCGAAATTAAACAACCTATCCAGCCCCAATTGGTTGAGCGATCAGATACGTCTAATTGTGCGGAATCTTAGACTTCTGATAGGGTTTTGGCCCAAAGACTGTTACACTTCCTACAAAAGTTTGAATGATAAGCAGGCATAAGAGAAATGACTGAACCAACTAAAGAAACCATTGATTTCGGTTTCCGTACTGTCGGCAAAGAAGATAAAGCTGGCCTAGTAGCGAATGTTTTTCACTCAGTAGCATCAAAATATGACTTAATGAATGATTTGATGTCATTCGGTATCCATCGTATTTGGAAGCGTTTTACCATTGAAGCGAGTGGGGTACGTCGTAATCAACGAGTACTTGACCTTGCAGGTGGAACGGGTGACTTAACCGCTAAATTTTCACGTTTAGTCGGTGAAAAAGGTGAGGTCATACTCGCAGATATTAATGATTCAATGCTAAAAATGGGGCGTGAGAAATTACGTGACCTAGGCATTGTTGGTAATGTTAATTATGTACAAGCCAATGCAGAAGAACTGCCATTCCCTGATAACTATTTTGATTGCATTACTATCTCTTTTGGTTTGCGTAATGTCACCGATAAAGACAAAGCGCTACGCTCTATGTTCCGAGTGTTAAAGCCGGGTGGGCGCTTATTGGTGTTAGAGTTCTCTAAGCCAATTATTGAGCCACTGAATAAAGCTTATGATGCCTATTCATTCCATATACTCCCTCGTATTGGTCAGGCGATCGTTAATGATCCCGATAGCTATCGCTATTTAGCTGAGTCAATCCGTATGCATCCAAACCAAGAAACACTAAAAGGTATGATGGAAAATGCAGGGTTTGAACAGGTGACGTACACTAATATGACAGGTGGAATTGTCGCATTGCATAAAGGGTTTAAATTCTAAGATGGAAGCACCATCAACACATACCGAAAATCAAAATACAGTTTTGTATTCTTTGATAACAGCATTGATGGAAACCTCTCTTAACCACATGTTGTTTAAAGAAAAAGTTCTACAGCCAGCTAGAATGCGCTTGGCCGGCAAGGTTATGGCTATTGAACTTAAAGAACTGAATAAAACGTTAACACTCGTTTTTGCTGAAAATCATGTTGATGTGTTAAGCCAGTGGGTTGAGCCTGCGGACTGTACCATTAAAACATCCATCTTTACGCTAGTTAAATTGAAAGACAAACAGCAATTATCTCAACTTATCAATCGTGGTGATATCGTGATTGAAGGGGATATGCAAATTGTACAGCACTGGTCTTCTTTACTTGACTTAGCAATTTGGAATCCTGCTCATTATCTATCACCTTACATTGGTGATGTTGCGGCAGAAGGTCTTAGCAAGTTCCTGAATAAAGGTGCTTGTCTTGCATCTCATTTAGTAAAACGGCAAAAAACGTATATCAAAGACGCAATAATTGAAGAATGGAAGATGGCGCCTAGCCAGCTTGAACTTGCTCATTTTAGTGATGAAGTTGAGCAAGTAGAAAATTCAATGAGTGCACTTGAGCAACGTTTAAGCCAGTTGGAGGAGAAGAATGACACCCGGTGAAATAAAACGACTTTACTTCATTATTCGGGTTTTTCTCTCTTACGGATTAGATGAGTTAATCCCCAAAACTAAACTAACGTTACCATTAAGAATAGGTCGCTTAGGTTTCTTTTGGATTAAAAATAAGCATAAAGACAAAACATTGGGCGAAAGACTTCGTCTCGCCCTTCAAGAACTCGGGCCAGTTTGGATCAAATTTGGCCAAATGCTATCGACTCGCCGAGATCTTTTCCCACCTGCAATCGCAGATCAATTGTCATTATTACAAGACAAAGTGGCAAGTTTTGATGGCAAACTGGCACGAGGCTATATTGAGGAATCTCTCGAAGGGCCTTTAGAACAGTGGTTTGATGACTTCGATGAACAAGCTTTAGCTTCTGCGTCTATTGCTCAGGTGCATACCGCAACGTTAAAAGAAAATGGTAAAGATGTTGTCATCAAGGTTATTCGTCCTGATATTCTGCCAATTATTAAAGCTGATATTAAGTTAATGTATCGTATTGCAAATTGGGTTCCTTTGCTGCCAGATGGGCGGCGATTAAGACCCAAAGAAGTCGTGCGTGAATACGAAAAAACCTTGATCGATGAGCTGAATTTGCTCCGTGAATCGGCAAATGCCATTCAGCTTCGTCGTAACTTTGAAAATAGCGCCATGCTGTATATACCAGAGGTATATCCAGATTATTGCCGTGAAAACGTGATGGTGATGGAGCGTATCTACGGGATCCCAGTTTCCGATATTACTGCGCTTAAAGCGCAGGGAACGAATATGAAACTGCTGGCAGAGCGTGGTGTTAAGGTCTTCTTTACACAGGTTTTCCGCGACAGCTTTTTCCATGCTGACATGCATCCAGGAAATATCTTTGTTAGTTACGATCATCCAGAGGACCCTAAATACATAGGGATAGACTGTGGGATAGTCGGCTCATTAAACAAAGAAGATAAGCGTTATTTGGCAGAAAACTTCATTGCTTTTTTTAATCGTGATTATCGTAAGGTAGCAGAACTGCACGTTGACTCCGGCTGGGTTCCTTCAGACACAAATGTGGAAGACTTTGAGTTTGCTATCCGTACCGTATGTGAGCCTATTTTTGAAAAACCATTAGCTGAAATTTCGTTTGGGCAAGTATTATTGAATTTATTTAATACAGCACGTCGTTTCAACATGGAAGTTCAACCACAGTTGGTATTATTACAAAAAACATTATTGTATGTAGAAGGCCTAGGACGGCAGCTTTACCCACAGCTTGATCTCTGGAAAACCGCAAAACCATTTCTAGAGGACTGGGTTCATAGCCAAGTAGGGATACCTGCAATTACTCAGGCATTAAAAGAAAAAGCACCTTATTGGGCAGAAAAAATGCCTGAAATACCGGATTTAATTTATGGTGCATTACGGCAGCATAAGTACTTACAATCAAATATCGATCAACTAACTCAACAACTGAAAAGTCAGCGTAATAAGCAGCGTAAATCTCAGTACCTTTTAGGTATCGGTGCTACATTTATTCTCTGTGGGACTCTATTCCTCATTTCTAATCTCACACCGTTTGGAATTGTATTTATGGTGGCAGGTGCACTGTCTTGGTTGTTTGGTTGGTGTAAAACCGGCGGAAATTAAGTAAACTTTGTTTTGCGACAAGTTTATAAGGCTGTGAACATTTCCGTATTTTGTGTTGGTTGTATATAATAGATCTAATAACAATTGATCCCAAAACTATATAGAGGTATTAACAATGGAATCAACTATTGCAATGGCTGCTTTCGGTAGTCCTTGGCAACTCATTATCATTGCTTTACTTATTATTTTAATTTTCGGCACCAAAAAATTGCGTTCTTTAGGCTCAGATTTGGGTGAGTCACTCAAAGGCTTTAAAAAAGCAATGAGTGATGACGAAAAAGCAAAAGCAGAACAAGAAAAGCAAGATGCTGACTTCGCACCTAAAAATATTACTGAACAACAGGCTGCTGAAAAGAAAGAAAGCCCAGTTGAGAGCAAAAACAAAGAGCAGGGTTAAACCGTGTTTGACATAGGTTTTAGTGAACTGTTGCTTATTGCAGTTATTGGTCTCGTTGTATTAGGCCCTGAGCGGTTACCAGTGGCAGTGAGAACTGTCGCTGGGTGGATCCGTGCGATGCGCTCTATGGCTGCAAATGTACAAAACGAGTTATCGCAAGAGTTAAAGCTGCAGGAGCTGCAAGAAACGCTGAAAAAGGTGGAAGAAAAAGCTAATTTAGAAGCGCTTTCTCCTGAACTTAAGCAGTCAATGGAAGAACTGCGTACAGCGGCACAATCGCTTAAAAGCGATTACCAAGCGACAACCAATGATATTGAAACAGAGTTAAACAAAGCAAAAGAGATCACTGACAGTTACGATAGTGCTGTAAAGGAAGCGAAAGATAATACTCAGCAGTCACCTGAAGAGTCTGATCCAAACCCAGAGCATGCTGCTAAAATGGCGGCTGTTGTTGAGGATGAAAAGCCAGAAGATTCAGTTGCCGTGAAAACAGTAGAATCACTCGATGCTAAAGTAAAAAACTCTAATCAAACTGAAAGTGAAAAATAACACATGGCTGTAAATGATACACAACCACTTATTAGCCACCTCATTGAACTTCGCAAACGGCTGTTAAACTGTTTAATTACAGTTTTAATTGTTTTTGCTGCGCTTGCTTATTTTTCAAATGATATCTATCGGCTGGTAGCAGCCCCTTTGATTGATAAGCTACCAGTAGGTTCGCAAATGAGTGCGACAGATGTGGCGTCAACATTCTTTACCCCAATTAAATTGACAATGATGGTTTCGGTTTTTGTATCGATACCGGTTATTCTCTATCAAATTTGGGCTTTTATTGCACCTGCCTTATACAAGCATGAACGCAAACTCATGTTGCCTTTGCTTGTTTCAAGTAGTTTCTTGTTTTATTTGGGAATGGCATTTGCCTACTTCGTTGTTTTTCCGCTCGCATTTGGTTTCTTTGTTAAAACGACCCCAGATAGCGTTAACTTTATTCCCGATATCAGTAAATATCTTAGTTTCGTCATGACATTATTCATGGCTTTTGGTGCGGCATTTGAAGTACCTATTGCAATTATTTTACTGTGTTGGACAGGCGTGACTACACCCGAATCTCTGAAACGTAAACGTCCTTATATTTTAGTTGGGGCATTTATCGTTGGGATGTTTTTAACGCCGCCAGATGTACTCTCTCAAACTTTGCTTGCTGTTCCAATGTATTTGCTTTTCGAGCTCGGAGTTTTACTATCCAATTTCTATGTTGGTAAAGGTAGAAACCGGCAAGAAGGGGCAGAGGAAGAAGAAAAAGAAGAGTCTTGATTTGCATTAAATTATCTTTAATTTGCAATGCAAAAAGGTGAAAAGCCCTTTAAGAAGGGCTTTTGATTGCTTAAAGCGTTCAATCTGTATTTTTTTTAAATTGCGTATTATCAACCACTTTAGGTACACTTTTATTTAAAATATTCAGTAAAAGAATAGAACGATACTCTCCATTAGGCTCATCAAAAATAGCTTGTACTCCCGCGAAAATACCTTCGGTAATTGTCACTTGGTCGCCATGTTTTGGTATATCTGGTGCGACGGAATAACTAACGGGGGTTTGTTGTAATAGCTCAATAATTTCTTCGGGGACTTCCGTCGGAAATTGGCCAAAACGAATAAAATGGCTAACCCCTCTTGTTGATTGGATAGTTGTCGTATGAATTTCATTATGATCAAATTTCACAAATAAGTAGTTTGGAAACAGGGCTTCTTGCACTGTCACCCTTTTCCCTCTAACCACCTTTTCCATTTCAGTCATGGGCGTCATACAAACAACATTCTGTCGGTTTAAATGCTCCATAGCCCGTTCAATTTGGCCGCGTTTGCAATAAAGCAAATACCATTTTTCCATTTTTTTGAATTCCATCTGACAAAACTATGTTTATGATAACAAATTACGACATAACAATGTGACTAATGAAGAACAGAACCATATTATTGATATGCTTAGGTCTATATTAACCGAATATAGTCTTATGATAACTGTAATGCAAAAACCAAATCAGTAGGAGACATAATGGATATCTTTTTGTTGAGTAACGGTAAGCTACCAGGCAACCCGGTATGGCTCAGCTACGCCTTACCTCGAATCAAAGAAATGATTGTTCGTAAGAACATAAAGTCAGCAGTTTTGGTTCCGTATGCAGTTCTTCTCGGTTCACATGACGAAAGAGCAGAACAGCTTTCAGATGCGTTGGGAATAAAAGTTACGTCTATTGAGCACTTTTCTAGTCCTGTGGAAGCGATTGAGCAGGCAGAATGTATTCTTGTGAGTGGTGGTAACACTTGGTGGTTGAATAAATGCCTACATGAGAACGGGTTGATAGTTGCGATTCAACGTGCGGTTCGTGAGCGTGGTGTGCCATATATCGGCTGGAGTGCAGGATGCAATGTAGCGACTCCAAGTATCCGTACTACGAATGATATGCCTGTTAGTAATGCTGCAATTATGCCATCTCTGGGGCTATTTCCATTACAAATTAACCCTCATTATATTGATGCTCATATTTCTGGTCATATGGGCGAAACTCGTGATGAACGATTACAAGAATTTTGTGTGATTAATCCTCATGAAGTTGTTGTTGCGCTCAGGGAAGGAAGTGGGTTACAAATTAAAGATAATGAACTTCATTATTTCAGCGGAAAAGATGAAGGTTTTAAACTATTTCAGCATAATAAAACATTCTCAGAACAATTTGATACTTTACTATTAGAAAAATTAGTCCCTTTTGATTGCCAGTAAAATGGTATACTAAACCAGAAAAAGATTGATTTTAAAGTATTTTATACCCTAAATAATTTGAGCTACAGGAAGGCGACAAGGGAAGATAGGCGAAGAGCATAGATAAACTATGTGACTCGGCTAGGCTAGCTGAGCGTAGTCACTTATACTTCAACGAAAAGCGCTGTAACTTGAAGGATTAAGGGTATAGACAGTAACTTGTAACCTTGGCCGGACGTCTTATAATGGGACTCCCTCTGTAACAGTAAAAGAAGATAATGAAATACCGTGACCTTAGAGATTTCATCTCGCAACTTGAGAAACAAGGCGAGCTAAAACGCATTACAATGGAAGTCGACCCCTATTTGGAAATGACTGAAATTGCAGATCGCACACTAAGAGCAGGGGGACCGGCCCTATTATTTGAAAATCCCAAAGGCTATAACATGCCAGTCTTGTGTAACCTTTTCGGAACAACTAAACGTGTTGCAATGGGGATGGGGCAAGAAGACATAAAAGCATTACATGATGTAGGCAAATTACTCGCTTTTCTGAAAGAGCCCGATCCTCCGAAAGGCTTTCGTGACCTTTTCGATAAACTACCAAAATTCAAGCAAGTGCTAAATATGCCTGCAAAACGGCTAAGCTCTGCGCCTTGTCAGGAACAAATTTGGGCTGGTGAAGACGTTGATCTTACAAAAATCCCAGTTATGCATTGTTGGCCTGAAGATGCCGCTCCTTTAATTACATGGGGGCTGACAGTGACTAAAGGCCCACATAAAGAAAGGCAAAACTTAGGTATTTATCGTCAGCAAGTTCTTGGAAAAAACAAAGTTATTATGCGTTGGTTGTCTCATCGCGGTGGCGCTCTGGATTTTCAAGAATGGTGCCAAGCGCATCCCGGTGAAAAATTTCCTGTTGCAGTCGCCCTGGGTGCAGACCCAGCAACCATTTTAGGCGCGGTAACACCGGTCCCTGACACATTGTCAGAATATGCTTTTGCGGGGTTATTACGTGGTAATAAAACCGAGGTTGTTAAATGCATATCGAATGACCTTGAAGTTCCCGCTGGCGCTGAAATTATTTTAGAAGGGTATATTGAGCCAGGTGAAATGGCTCCCGAAGGTCCTTATGGTGACCATACCGGTTATTATAATGAAATAGACAGTTTCCCGGTATTTACTGTGACTCATGTGACTCAGCGTCGTGATGCAATTTATCATTCAACTTATACGGGAAGGCCACCAGATGAGCCCGCAGTATTAGGGGAGGCGTTAAACGAAGTCCTTGTTCCCATTCTTCAAAAACAATTTCCTGAAATTGTTGATTTTTATCTTCCTCCTGAAGGGTGCTCGTATCGTCTTGCCGTTGTGACAATGAAAAAACAATATGCAGGACATGCCAAAAGGGTCATGATGGGGGTCTGGTCATACCTGCGCCAATTCATGTACACTAAGTTTGTTATTGTTTGTGATGACGACATTAATGCACGGGACTGGAAAGATGTTATCTGGGCAATTACAACTCGGATGGACCCTGCTCGTGATACCGTGATGATGGAAAACACACCAATAGATTATCTCGACTTCGCTTCCCCTGTGTCTGGGCTGGGTTCAAAAATGGGGCTTGATGCCACCAATAAATGGCCGGGTGAGACAGATCGTGAATGGGGGCGTCCTATCGTAATGACAGAGAGCGTTAAATCTCGCATTGATGATATTTGGGAACAATTAAATATTTTTGACAAAAAATAAGAGGGAAACCATGGCAACTTTAAGCTGTAAAGTAACATCTGTTGAATCTATCACGGATACGGTTTATCGGGTGATTTTGTTGCCAGATGGTCCTTTTCATTTTAAAGCAGGCCAATATTTAATGGTCGTGATGGATGAGCGTGACAAACGACCATTTTCAATGGCTTCAACTCCTCACAATAAAGAAACTATTGAGTTACATATCGGTGCTTCTGAAATCAATCTATATGCAATGGCAGTAATGGATAGAATTTTGGATCAAAAACGTATTGATATCGACATCCCACATGGTAAAGCTTGGTTTCGAGAAAATAGCAGTAATGCCATGATCTTAATTGCTGGTGGGACAGGTTTTTCCTATACCCACTCAGTATTGCTTGCGGCTTTAGCTGAAAACCCGAATCGTGATATCACTTTCTATTGGGGTGGTCGTCAATTGGAGCACTTATACGATCTTGGCGAATTACAGGCTCTTAGTGAAAACTATCCTAATTTAAAGATCACACCAGTTGTAGAGCAACCAGATGAACTATGGCGAGGCAGAACAGGAACGGTTCTGAGTGCAGTGCTAGAAGATTTCGGTGACTTATCAGGTCATGATATCTATATTGCAGGCCGTTTTGAAATGGCGAAAATAGCTAGAGAACGGTTTTGTAATGAGCGCGGAGGTAAACCGGAGCAGTTATTCGGTGATGCTTATGAATTCATTTAACCCGTCCTAGTTCGAATTGTAGGGGTGTTGGCTTCATTCATTCGCCCTAGTCACATACTTTTGTATGCTCCTAGGGGCTCATTCACTTGCCGCCTACCTACAATTCAAACTATGAGGGTTAAACTTGTTATGGCTTTTGCGTGAAAACAGGCCAGTTCAAATTGTCGGGGTGTTGGCTTCATTCATTCGCCCTAGTCACATACTTTTGTATGCTCCTAGGGGCTCATTCACTTGCCGCCTACCTACAATTCGAACTATGAGGGTTAAACTTGTTATGGCTTTTGCGTGAAAACAGGCCAGTTCAAATTGTCGGGGGGTTGGCTTCATTCATTCGCCCTAGTCACATACTTTTGTATGCTCCTAGGGTCTCATTCATTTGCCGCCTACCTACAATTCGAACTATGAGGGTTAAACTTGTTGTGGATATTTGGCTAGAAAGAGGCAAAAAAAACCCGCCCCTGACTAGGCGGGAACATCGACAAAATACAATGTTTGCGAAAACTAAAAATAAATTGTTAAACTCGTTCGATAATTGTGGCTATACCTTGGCCGAACCCGATACACATGGTGGCTAAACCAAACTGTTTATCGTTTTGTTCTAAATGATTAAGCAAAGCTGTTGAAATTCTTGCTCCTGAGCATCCCAAAGGGTGGCCAAGTGCAATAGCCCCTCCGCTGAGATTTACTTTATCATCTAATTGGTTTTCTGATAGCTTCAAGCCTTTTAGACATGCAATAGATTGTGCCGCAAAAGCTTCATTTAATTCAATAATATCAATATCATTTAAAGTTAGTCCTGCTCGCTTTAAAGCGAGCTCACTTGCTGGCACAGGCCCAAATCCCATGATTGATGGGTCACAGCCAACAACGGCCATTGCGCGTATTTTAGCTCGTGGTTTAATTCCTTGCTGAGTGGCATAACTTTCGCTGGTCAGTAACATCGCAGACGCACCGTCAGATAGAGCAGATGAATTACCTGCGGTCACCGTCCCACTAACAGGGTCGAAGGCAGGGCGAAGAGCCGCTAAACCTTGCAAGCTTGCATCAAAGCGAATCACTTCATCATAATTTACTGAAATGAGGTTACCTGTGGCATCATGGCCATTAATTGGAACGATCTCGTTATTGAACTTCCCTTTTTCCGTTGCAAGGGCTGCAAGCTGGTGAGACCTTAATGCAAATGCATCTTGCTCTTCTCGGCTAATTTTATACATTTTGGCAAGCATTTCAGCGGTCAGTCCCATAGCGCCTGCGGCTTTAGCAACTCGTAAAGTCAGTTTAGGGTTGAAATCTATACCATGAGTCATTGGTACGTGACCCATATGCTCCACTCCACCAATGAGTACTGATTTTGCATCACCCGTCATAATTAACCGGCTCGCATCATGTATTGCTTGCATTGATGAACCACAAAGGCGATTTACTGTAACGGCAGGAACCGTATGAGGTATAGCCGTGAGTAATGCTGCATTTTTAGCAATATTAAACCCTTGCTCCAGTGTTTGCTGAACACAACCCCAGATGATGTCATCCAATTCTTTGTTACTTGCGTTTGGATTACGTTCAAAAATCGCATTCATGAGGTGTGCAGAAAGGTCTTCAGCTCTAACATGGCGAAATACCCCACCTTTTGAACGGCCCATTGGTGTACGTATTCCATCAATAATGACGACATTTTCCATAAAATTAACCTCTCGCAACTTTTTTGACATCAATCGCCACTACAGGTGGCTGTGGGTAATATCTTGCATTGGTAGCCGCTTTTTCTTTTAAGCCATTAGGCGCATGATATAGAGGACTTAAATGCTGTAAAGATTCCGTCGTTTTTAAGTAAGACTGGCTGCCTAAGGTATCTAAATAGCAGAACACCCCTCCTCTGAATGGTGGAAAGCCTAAACCATAAACTAAAGCAATATCTGCATCTGAAGGGCTTTGAATAATACCTTCCTCTAAGCAACGAACAACTTCGTTAATCATAGGAGCCATCATTCGAGCAATAATTTCTTCTTTGGTGAAAGTGCGCTTTGTTGGGCAAATAGTAGCAAGTAATTCATCAGCCCTAGGGTCATTAATTTTTTTCGGTTTCCCTTTTTTATCTTTTTCATATTGATAAAACCCTTGGCCATTCTTTTGACCAAAGCGTTGTTGTTCATACATCACATCGATGGCATTTTTGCCTTTTTTCCCCATTCGTTCAGGAAAACCTTGAGCCATAACTTGCTCTGCATGAAAAGCAGTATCAATACCAACAACATCAAGAAGATAAGCAGGCCCCATTGGCCAGCCAAACTCTTTTTCCATGACTTTGTCTATTTCTCTAAAGTCAGCTCCATCTTGTAGCAGTAAGTTAAAGCCCGCAAAATAAGGAAAAAGTACCCGGTTAACAAAGAAGCCAGGGCAGTCATTGACAACAATAGGGGTTTTCCCCATTTTATTGGCGTAGGCAACAACCTTGGCAACAGTGTTATCAGAAGTTTGTTCTCCTCGGATAATTTCAACTAATGGCATCCGATGCACTGGGTTAAAAAAGTGCATACCGCAGAAATTTTCTGGGCGTTTTAGTGATTTTGCGAGGGTTGAAATTGGAATAGTTGATGTATTTGAAGCCAGTATAGTTTCACTTGTTACTAAGGACTCAACTTCAGATAATACAGCGGCTTTGACTTTCGGGTTCTCAACAACGGCTTCAACGACGATTTGGCTATTTTCCACCCCGTTGTAAGATAATGAGGGATGAATAGATGATAAGGTTGCCGCCATTTTCGCTGCGGTGATTTTTCCACGCTCAAATTGATTACTTAATAGCTTTTGTGCTTCTTCAATTCCTAAGTCTAATGACTTAACATTAATATCCTTCATTAAGACAGGTACGCCTTTACTGGCAGATTGATATGCAATGCCTCCGCCCATAATCCCTGCACCTAATACGGTAGCATGCGTTGGAATATCAACATGTTGTGCGATTTTTTTACTGTTTGACTTAACTTGTTGGTCATTTAGAAAAATATTCACTAACGCACGTGCAACATCACTATGCGCTAGAGGAACAAATGCAGCTGTTTCATGCTTCAAGGCTTCATCACGAGTGCAATTTGCTGCCTTTTCAATCGTATTTACAGCAGTCATAGGCGCTGGATAGTGTTTGCCTGCAACCTTGTACACCATCCCCTTAGCGACATTGAAACTCATCGTTTGCTCAATAGGTTTCAATTGTAGAGGGCTAAGCTTAGGTTGACGTTTTTTATGCCAATTGAAGGCCCCAGCAATTGCAGATTCAATGACTTGCAGCGCTGACTGTGCGAGAGCTTCTGTATTAACAACCGCGTCAACAAGGCCTAGTTTTAAAGCTTGCGAGGCATCGACATCTTTACCCGCAGTAATAATTTCTAATGCGCTATCCAAACCAATTAATCGAGGAAGCCGAACGGACCCACCAAAGCCAGGCATGATCCCAAGTTTTGTTTCAGGAAGCCCAATTCGAGCATCAGGTGAAGCGATGCGAAAATCAGTGGATAAAATGCATTCACAGCCACCACCTAATGCATAGCCATTAATGGCACAAATCGTTGGAACAGGTAGGTCTTCAATGCGATTAAAAATACTATTAGCGTAGTGCAACCAATCGCTTAGTGTTTCTTTTGACGCTTCAAAGAGTGAAAGAAATTCTTTGATATCAGCGCCAACAATAAAAGCGGGTTTATCAGAACGGAAAATTACACCTTGCAGCTCGGTTTGTTGCTCAAGAACAGACACGGCTTCATCAAGTGAAGCAACGGTGTGGGTATCCAATTTATTAATTGGCCCTGGTGAGTTAAAAACCAGTTCTGCAATCCCTTGTTTCAACCATTGAATATAGATAGTGTCACTTTGATAAAGCATTCTGCTCTCCTCTACGTGGTAGTGTTATCTGGTACGACCAGATGAGGTGAGTGTGACTAGAATGTTAATTAATTGCAAACTTTTAATAACAAAAATGGAAGGTTGGTCACAGCAATTAAGCGAAATAATTAATGATTTAAATGATAAAGGTATTATATATCAATTAATTAATGATGGTTTGCAACAGAGTGCATATCCGTTAATAACAGAACGTGGTAAGCTTGATTTTTCTAATTAATGCTGAAAGGTTGAAAGAAATGGAAAAACTGACTGCACTCTACGCTGAACACATTAAAACGTTACAAAACAGAACTCAGCAAGTTTTACAGCGCAGCAAATTAGATGCCATATTGATTCATTCGGGTGAACCCCTACGCATCTTTCTTGACGATAGCGACTATCCTTTTAAAGTTAATCCTCATTTCAAAGCGTGGGTGCCTGTTACTGATGTTCCACATTCATGGTTATTAGTTGATGGCGTAAATAAGCCTAAGCTATGGTTTTATTCACCTGTTGATTATTGGCATAGTGTTGAACCACTGCCGAACAGTTTTTGGACCAAAGATATTGAGTTAATCCATTTAAAAAATGCAGATGACATTAAAACCTTCCTAGCAAGTCTACCGAAAGAAAATGTGGCTTATATTGGTTCTGCAACTGCAAGGGCTGAGTCATTAGGGATTTCGCTACATAATATCAATCCCAAACCTGTTTTAGATTACTATCATTATCATCGTTCTTATAAAACAGATTATGAACTTTACTGCATGCGTGAAGCGCAAAAAATGGCTGTAAATGGGCACCTCGCTGCTCTTGAAGCATTTCGCGCAGGAATGAGTGAGTTTGATATTAATATCAGTTATTTACAATCAACCGGGCATCGAGATACCAATGTCCCTTATGGTAACATTGTTGCACTGAATGAAAATGCAGCTGTATTGCATTACACTAAACTACAGCAAACGGTACCGAACGAATTACGCAGCTTTCTTATTGATGCAGGTGCTGAATATAACGGTTATGCTGCTGATATTACGAGAACTTATGCTGCAAAAGGGAAAGATGAATTTGCTGAATTAGTTGCGGATGTCAATACGGAACAGCTCGCTTTAATTGATACAATCAAGGCGGGAGTACGCTACACAGACTATCATGTAGATATGCATCATAGAATTGCTAAGATACTGACTAAACATGATATTATTAAAGGTATTAGTGAAGAGTCAATGGTGGAAAGTGGTTTAACAACGCCATTTTTGCCTCACGGTTTAGGGCATCCGCTTGGTTTACAAGTTCATGATGCTGCTGGTTTTATGCAGGATGACAGTGGTACACATCTCGCGGCTCCTAAAATGTATCCATTCTTGCGTTGTACTCGTGTTTTAGAACCTAAAATGGTGTTAACTATTGAGCCTGGGCTCTACTTCATTGAATCTCTATTATCTGAATGGAGAAATGGGGAGTTTAGCCAGCACTTTAATTGGGATAAAATCGAGTTCTTCAAACCTTACGGTGGTATTCGTATTGAAGATAATATTGTGATCCACGCAAATCGTATTGAAAATATGACTCGAGACTTACATTTACGTTAATGAAACCTTATTTAATACCGGCTGAAACTATTTCTTTTACAGAAGAGATCAAAAAAAGCCAATTTATTACGTATTTAGCTCATACAGATGGTATTGAAGCGGCAAAAGATTATATTCAATCAATTAAAACTCAATACCCAGATGCCCGGCACCATTGCTGGGCATTTGTTGCTGGCCGGCCTGATGATTCACAAAAGTTAGGGTTCTCTGATGACGGGGAACCGACAGGAACAGCAGGAAAGCCCATTATGGCGCAACTATTAGGTAGCAACCTAGGGGAGGTTACCTGTGTCGTCGTGCGTTATTTTGGTGGAATAAAGCTAGGGACGGGGGGGCTCGTTAAAGCCTATGGAAATGGTGCCCAGCAAGCATTAAAAATATTACCCACAAAGACAAAAGTACCACAAAAAATCTTTAACTTAGAGTGTGACTATTCATTGATTAATGCAATTGAACAACTGCTTGTTCAAGTGAATGGCACGGTTTTGCACAGTGATTATAATGAAACTGTCTCTTTACAAATTGCAATTCCTGCTACTCTTGAGCAGGAGGTCAATGATAAATTACGCGATGTAAGTCGTGGAGCCTTAACGCTCACGCCAGAATCGGAATAGTAAACAGTTTTATCAAGGAACCTGCCGAATGCATTTTCGTGCAATAACCCGTATAGTCGGGCTGCTTGTCATCATCTTTTCTTTTACCATGGTTATTCCTGGTATTGTTGCGCTAATTTATCGTGATGGTGCAGGGCGAGCTTTTAGCCAGACTTTTGTCACGGCTTTGCTAATTGGCCTTTTTTTGTGGCTACCAACCCGTAATAGCCGGCACGAACTTAAAGCAAAAGAAGGTTTTCTTATTGTTGTTTTATTTTGGACTGTGCTGGGAAGCGTTGGGGCATTGCCGTTTATTTTTTCGGAAAGACCCAATCTTTCGGTAACTGATGCTTTTTTTGAATCGTTTTCAGGCTTGACTACAACTGGTGCGACAACGCTAACAGGGCTTGATTCCTTGCCCAAAGCTATTTTGTTTTATCGGCAAATGCTTCAATGGCTTGGGGGGATGGGGATAATTGTACTCGCTGTTGCAATCTTACCGCTTTTGGGCGTTGGGGGAATGCAGCTATACCGCGCAGAAATGCCGGGTCCTTTGAAAGACAATAAAATGCGCCCTCGTATTGCAGAGACGGCAAAAACATTATGGCTTATATATGTACTACTCACAATTGCTTGTGCGGTGGCTTTATGGATAGCCGGAATGGATGTTTTTGATGCCATTTCTCACAGCTTTTCAACCATTGCTATCGGTGGGTTTTCAACTCATGATGCCAGTATTGGTTATTTCAACAGCCCTGCGATTAACACTATTATTGGTATTTTCCTGATTATCTCTGGTTGTAACTTCGGTTTGCACTTTGCTGTATTAACCGGACGTAGTTTGGGAATTTATTGGCGCGATCCTGAATTTAGAATGTTCATAAGTTTCCAATTTGTCTTAGTGGTCATTTGTACTTTAGTGCTTATGTTTCATTCTGTTTATAGTAGTTTTGGTCAAACGCTTGACCAAGCCTTCTTCCAAGTTGTTTCAATGGCAACGACGGCTGGTTTTACAACGGATAGCTTTTCGGGATGGCCTCTTTTCTTACCAATGCTTCTATTATGTGCTGCATTTGTTGGGGGGTGTGCAGGCTCGACAGGTGGTGGGTTAAAAGTTATTCGTATCTTGTTACTTTTCTTACAAGGTTCGCGTGAGTTAAAACGCTTAGTTCATCCTAATGCAGTCTACACAATCAAACTGGGGCAAAGAGCATTACCAGAAAGAATAATTGAAGCCGTTTGGGGGTTCTTTTCTGCCTATGCACTTGTTTTTGTTGTTAGCTTATTATTGCTGATCGCAACAGGTGTTGATGAGTTTTCTGCGTTCTCAGCAATAGCGACCACACTCAATAACTTGGGACCAGGTCTTGGGACTGTCGCAGATAACTTCACATCAATGAATCCAACTGGGAAATGGATTCTAGTGGTGACTATGTTATTTGGGCGCTTAGAGGTTTTCACTTTATTAGTGTTACTGACTCCCACTTTTTGGCGTGAATAGTCGAGCGCAACTAATAAATAATATTACCTATATAGAAATGATAATAATCTAGGAACAATAATGAGCTATTTACTTTTACATTCCAGTACGGATGGGCAAACTAAAAAAATTATTTTAAAAATAGCAGAACAACTGAGGAATTCAGGTCGTGAATGCGATATTCGTGATTTAAATACTGACCAACAGCTTAATTTATCAGGTTACGATAAAGTATTGGTAGGAGCATCCATTCGTTATGGGCATTTCAATAAAAAACTACAACGTTTTGTGACCTCCCATCAAAATCAATTGAACTCAATGAAAACAGGTTTTTTTGCTGTAAATTTGACGGCAAGAAAAGAAGGTAAGAATACAGTAGAAACTAACGCATATACGCGGAAGTTTTTAGAAGCGTGCCCTTGGAAGCCAACATTGAAATCTGTTTTTGCCGGAGCACTGTTTTACCCTCGTTATACATGGTTTGATAGAATGATGATCCGCCTAATTATGAAAATGACAGATGGCCCAACCGACCCAAAAACAGAAGTTGAATATACTAATTGGGAAAAGGTAGCCGAATTCGCAACTGAATTTGATAGTTTGTAGGTCGTAATTTCAACAAAATGTAGTTATTTTATGTTTTTTGTTTAATAAATCATCGCTTGGTAAAATAAATCAAAAAAACACTTGCGAGAATTTTTCGACTCCCTATAATGCGCATCCGTTGTCACGACAAACCGGTTAGAAGAAAGCTTCATAACCCAGTGATAACAGAGGTGAGAAAGAAAAAAGTTGAAAATAAACGCTTGACTTTCTAAATAAAAAACGTATTATACGACACCTCGCGACAACGACCGTGATTCACGGAATCCGGTTCAAAAATCGAAAGATTCAGTCGCAACGCTCTTTAACAATTTATCAGACAATCTGTGTGGGCACTCACAGGACACTATCAAAAAAATATTTGATTTTAAGTCTTGAAGAGTGACTAACACGTTAATTCATATATATGAACTAATAGGTAATATGTTTTCGCAAGAAGACATACGACAGTAAACATTCTTTGAGCATCAAGCTTTTTAATTGAAGAGTTTGATCATGGCTCAGATTGAACGCTGGCGGCAGGCCTAACACATGCAAGTCGAGCGGTAACAGGGGAAGCTTGCTTCCCGCTGACGAGCGGCGGACGGGTGAGTAATGTATGGGGATCTGCCCGATAGAGGGGGATAACTACTGGAAACGGTAGCTAATACCGCATAATCTCTCAGGAGCAAAGCAGGGGAACTTCGGTCCTTGCGCTATCGGATGAACCCATATGGGATTAGCTAGTTGGTGAGGTAATGGCTCACCAAGGCGACGATCCCTAGCTGGTCTGAGAGGATGATCAGCCACACTGGGACTGAGACACGGCCCAGACTCCTACGGGAGGCAGCAGTGGGGAATATTGCACAATGGGCGCAAGCCTGATGCAGCCATGCCGCGTGTATGAAGAAGGCCCTAGGGTTGTAAAGTACTTTCAGTCGGGAGGAAGGCGCTGATGCTAATATCATCAGCGATTGACGTTACCGACAGAAGAAGCACCGGCTAACTCCGTGCCAGCAGCCGCGGTAATACGGAGGGTGCAAGCGTTAATCGGAATTACTGGGCGTAAAGCGCACGCAGGCGGTTGATTAAGTTAGATGTGAAATCCCCGGGCTTAACCTGGGAATGGCATCTAAGACTGGTCAGCTAGAGTCTTGTAGAGGGGGGTAGAATTCCATGTGTAGCGGTGAAATGCGTAGAGATGTGGAGGAATACCGGTGGCGAAGGCGGCCCCCTGGACAAAGACTGACGCTCAGGTGCGAAAGCGTGGGGAGCAAACAGGATTAGATACCCTGGTAGTCCACGCTGTAAACGATGTCGATTTGAAGGTTGTTCCCTAGAGGAGTGGCTTTCGGAGCTAACGCGTTAAATCGACCGCCTGGGGAGTACGGCCGCAAGGTTAAAACTCAAATGAATTGACGGGGGCCCGCACAAGCGGTGGAGCATGTGGTTTAATTCGATGCAACGCGAAGAACCTTACCTACTCTTGACATCCAGAGAATTTAGCAGAGATGCTTTAGTGCCTTCGGGAACTCTGAGACAGGTGCTGCATGGCTGTCGTCAGCTCGTGTTGTGAAATGTTGGGTTAAGTCCCGCAACGAGCGCAACCCTTATCCTTTGTTGCCAGCGATTCGGTCGGGAACTCAAAGGAGACTGCCGGTGATAAACCGGAGGAAGGTGGGGATGACGTCAAGTCATCATGGCCCTTACGAGTAGGGCTACACACGTGCTACAATGGCGTATACAAAGAGAAGCGACCTCGCGAGAGTAAGCGGAACTCATAAAGTACGTCGTAGTCCGGATTGGAGTCTGCAACTCGACTCCATGAAGTCGGAATCGCTAGTAATCGTAGATCAGAATGCTACGGTGAATACGTTCCCGGGCCTTGTACACACCGCCCGTCACACCATGGGAGTGGGTTGCAAAAGAAGTAGGTAGCTTAACCTTCGGGAGGGCGCTTACCACTTTGTGATTCATGACTGGGGTGAAGTCGTAACAAGGTAACCGTAGGGGAACCTGCGGTTGGATCACCTCCTTACCATTGAAGTGTACTTGTGAAGTGCTCACACAGATTGTCTGATAGAAAGTAGAGCAATGGCTTTACGTGGGAGACTTATTCGGAAGAATAGGACTTACATGAGATAAGCAACGAAATAGTTGTGCAATATCTTGTGTCCCCTTCGTCTAGAGGCCTAGGACACCGCCCTTTCACGGCGGTAACAGGGGTTCGAATCCCCTAGGGGACGCCAATTGCGCCGATATCGAGTGAAAGACGATGTCCCCAATAATGATTAAGCCAATTATATTGTAGTTGGTTTAACAATTATGCTCTTTAACAATCTGGAACAAGCTGAAAATTGAAAACAACGCACATTGTTTATCGCTTAAACAATGTGAGAGTCTCTCAAAATTTCAGACCTGAAATTTTCGGTCACAAACTCGAGTGGCATGAGCGAGCAGTCAGTCCTTCGCGGCGGCCAGCGCACAGCAAGCGCAGCATACATAAGTATGTGAGCATTGCGAGCACTGCCCAACAAAGAAGGAATGCACGCACAGCCATGACAGTAAAGTGAACGTTGAAACAATTTCGGGTTGTGAGGTTAAGCGACTAAGCGTATACGGTGGATGCCTAGGCAATCAGAGGCGATGAAGGACGTGCTAATCTGCGATAAGCGTCGGTAAGGTGATATGAACCGTTACAACCGACGATTTCCGAATGGGGAAACCCAGTGCAATCCGTTGCACTATCGTTTGATGAATACATAGTCAAACGAAGCGAACCGGGGGAACTGAAACATCTCAGTACCCCGAGGAAAAGAAATCAACCGAGATTCCCCTAGTAGCGGCGAGCGAACGGGGAGCAGCCCAGAGTCTTAATCAGCATTAGCATCAGGAGAACGGTCTGGAAAGTCCGGCAGTAAAGGGTGATAGCCCCGTATCCGAAGGTGTTAGTGTTGTGAACTCGACGAGTAGGGCGGGACACGTGTTATCCTGTCTGAATATGGGGGGACCATCCTCCAAGGCTAAATACTCCTGATTGACCGATAGTGAACCAGTACCGTGAGGGAAAGGCGAAAAGAACCCCGGCGAGGGGAGTGAAATAGAACCTGAAACCGTGTACGTACAAGCAGTGGGAGCCTTGATTTATCAGGGTGACTGCGTACCTTTTGTATAATGGGTCAGCGACTTATATTCTGTAGCAAGGTTAACCGTATAGGGGAGCCGTAGGGAAACCGAGTCTTAACTGGGCGAATAAGTTGCAGGGTATAGACCCGAAACCCGGTGATCTAGCCATGGGCAGGTTGAAGGTTGGGTAACACTAACTGGAGGACCGAACCGACTAATGTTGAAAAATTAGCGGATGACTTGTGGCTGGGGGTGAAAGGCCAATCAAACCGGGAGATAGCTGGTTCTCCCCGAAAGCTATTTAGGTAGCGCCTCGTGAACTCATCTTCGGGGGTAGAGCACTGTTTCGACTAGGGGGTCATCCCGACTTACCAACTCGATGCAAACTACGAATACCGAAGAATGTTATCACGGGAGACACACGGCGGGTGCTAACGTTCGTCGTGAAGAGGGAAACAACCCAGACCGCCAGCTAAGGTCCCAAAGTCATAGTTAAGTGGGAAACGAAGTGGGAAGGCTCAGACAGCCAGGATGTTGGCTTAGAAGCAGCCATCATTTAAAGAAAGCGTAATAGCTCACTGGTCGAGTCGGCCTGCGCGGAAGATGTAACGGGGCTAAACTATGCACCGAAGCTGCGGCAGCGATATGTAAATATTGTTGGGTAGGGGAGCGTTCTGTAAGCCTGTGAAGGTGTGCTGTGAGGCATGCTGGAGGTATCAGAAGTGCGAATGCTGACATAAGTAACGATAATGCGGGTGAAAAACCCGCACGCCGGAAGACCAAGGGTTCCTGTCCAACGTTAATCGGGGCAGGGTGAGTCGACCCCTAAGGCGAGGCAGAAATGCGTAGTCGATGGGAAACGGGTTAATATTCCCGTACTGGTGATAATTGCGATGGGGGGACGGAGAAGGCTAGGCTATCCGGGCGACGGTTGTCCCGGTTTAAGGATGTAGGCAGGTGAATTAGGCAAATCCGGTTCACTATATGCTGAGGTCCGACGACGAGTCACTACGGTGATGAAGTAGCTCATGCCCCGCTTCCAGGAAAAGCCTCTAAGCTCTAGATTATCATTAATCGTACCCCAAACCGACACAGGTGGTCAGGTAGAGAATACTCAGGCGCTTGAGAGAACTCGGGTGAAGGAACTAGGCAAAATGGTGCCGTAACTTCGGGAGAAGGCACGCTGGCATTAGGTGAAGTGATTTACTCATGGAGCTGAAGCCAGTCGCAGATACCAGCTGGCTGCAACTGTTTATTAAAAACACAGCACTGTGCAAACACGAAAGTGGACGTATACGGTGTGACGCCTGCCCGGTGCTGGAAGGTTAATTGATGGGGTTATCCGTAAGGAGAAGCTCTTGATCGAAGCCCCAGTAAACGGCGGCCGTAACTATAACGGTCCTAAGGTAGCGAAATTCCTTGTCGGGTAAGTTCCGACCTGCACGAATGGCGTAATGATGGCCAGGCTGTCTCCACCCGAGACTCAGTGAAATTGAACTCGCTGTGAAGATGCAGTGTACCCGCGGCAAGACGGAAAGACCCCGTGAACCTTTACTATAGCTTGACACTGAACATTGAGCCTTGATGTGTAGGATAGGTGGGAGGCTTTGAAGCGTGGACGCCAGTCTGCGTGGAGCCAACCTTGAAATACCACCCTTTAATGTTTGATGTTCTAACGTTGCCCCGTTATCCGGGGTGCGGACAGTGTCTGGTGGGTAGTTTGACTGGGGCGGTCTCCTCCCAAAGAGTAACGGAGGAGCACGAAGGTTGGCTAAGCATGGTCGGACATCATGCGGTTAGTGCAAAGGCATAAGCCAGCTTGACTGCGAGAGTGACGGCTCGAGCAGGTACGAAAGTAGGTCTTAGTGATCCGGTGGTTCTGAATGGAAGGGCCATCGCTCAACGGATAAAAGGTACTCCGGGGATAACAGGCTGATACCGCCCAAGAGTTCATATCGACGGCGGTGTTTGGCACCTCGATGTCGGCTCATCACATCCTGGGGCTGAAGTAGGTCCCAAGGGTACGGCTGTTCGCCGTTTAAAGTGGTACGCGAGCTGGGTTTAGAACGTCGTGAGACAGTTCGGTCCCTATCTGCCGTGGGCGTTGGAAGATTGAAAGGGGCTGCTCCTAGTACGAGAGGACCGGAGTGGACGCACCACTGGTGTTCGGGTTGTCATGCCAATGGCATTGCCCGGTAGCTAAGTGCGGAAGAGATAACCGCTGAAAGCATCTAAGCGGGAAACTTGCCTTGAGATGAGTCTTCCCTGACTCTTAAAGAGTCCTAAAGGAACGTTTAAGACTAAGACGTTGATAGGTTGGGTGTGTAAGCGTAGCGATACGTTGAGCTAACCAATACTAATGAACCGTGAGGCTTAACCTGACAACACCGAAGGTGTTTTAGAGAGATAGAGTTGTTTTCGAGAGAAGTGAGAAGCCGAAAGGTGAAGGACACACAGCTTGTTTGAGATTGAGGTTCTGGTTTGCGAAGAGTAATAAGCGCAAACGGGAACGAAACAGAATTTGTCTGGCGGCAATAGCGCGGTGGTCCCACCTGACCCCATGCCGAACTCAGCAGTGAAACGCCGTAGCGCCGATGGTAGTGTGGGGTCTCCCCATGTGAGAGTAGGGAACTGCCAGACATTAAATTAGTGAGAAAGCCACCCATAGGGTGGCTTTTTTGCGTTTGGAGAAAAAAAGAAAAACAGTGGATGTTGAGGTTAGGTGGGGTGCCTAAGCTTTAGTTCCTCAGTTCCTTAATGCTTTACTCCCTAATTTTAATCCCCTTTTTATCGCTTACTTTCTCATTAGACGATGTATTACACGTCTCTTCATCTTTTTTAACTACTCTTGGGGCTCCCCTCTATCTATCACCATCATTAATGAGCGTGCGTGATGCAAAGTAGTGAGTAACAGCTCACAGATTGTTTAGGGTAGCGGAATTTTAATAAAATCAAATAAATATTGTGGGTTGGGTGTTTCCCCATCATGGTGATGAATGACATAGCTTGAATCAAAGAAGTCAGTAACAACTCACCTCTCTTTTGACCGGGACGAGGTGGGTAGGAGGAAAAACTCAATTCCTTGTATTTAAATGATGGATGCGATTAATAAACATAAAGTAGTCAGTAACAACTCACTTGTTGAAGGAGACGGTGGCTGTTGGTGAAGGTGGGATAACAGGGGCTAGGAGAAGTAATGGAGGGGAGCGGTTGTATTGGTGCGCTGAATGGATATTGTGAATACAAAGTAGTGAGTAACAGCTCACAGATTGTTTAGGGTAGCGGAATTTTAAGAATATCACGAGAGTACTGTGGATTGGGTGTTTCCCCATCACGGTGATGAATGATACCGCTTGAGCCAAAGTAGTCAGTAACAACTCACTTGTTGAAAGGGCGGTGGCTGTTGGCGATGGTGGGATGACAGGGGTAGGAGAAGTAATGGGGGGAGCAGTTGTATTGGTGTGCTGAATGGATATTGTGAATGCAAAGTAGTGAGTAACAGCTCACTAGTTATGGGAGTTGGACGTTTAAATACATAGTATTGTATACCATAGAATAGCTAACTTATTGCTAATGTATTGAAATGGGGAATGTATTTAGCAGATATAAAGTAGTGAGTAACAACTCATTTGGTATGGTAATTAAACGATATCTGGTAGTAGAATCAAAAAATATAGTGAGCAAGGTTGTAGTGAATTTTATATGATTACTTATTATATAAATAGGATAATATAAGGGAAGTTTACTGATAAATAGAATGTATTTGATAAGTTAAAGTTAAGGATAATATTTATTATTGAGGGTGGTGAAATATTAAATATTAACAAATTTATCATGCTTCTACCCTGAAATTAAACTAGTGCTATTATTAATTAATGATATTAAGAATAATTAATTAAATTATTTTTCCTCTATAATGTATTTTTATAATATTTCTAGGTTTAGATAAGTATTTTTATAATTAAAATGCAAGATTAGAAAATTAAGTTATAAATAAAAATATGATAAAACATATTTATTTGAAATCTAATAAAGGAAATTCTTCCAATATTTTTTTAAACCACGGTGTGAAAACTTCAGGATTAAGAAGGATCTCTTGTTTTAATTGAGTAAGATTTACCCACCTTATAGATGAGACTTCTTCTCTATTTGGTTGGATATCCTTGTTATAATGTCCAATAAAGATATGGTCATACTCATGTTCAATTAATCCTCCCTGAACATCAGCTTTATAAATTAAGGAACCTATATGCGTTAATGGAGTGACAAAGCCTAGCTCCTCTTGAAGTCTACGTTCAGCGGCTTTCTGAGTATCTTCATTAGGTTTAGGATGACTACAGCAAGAATTTGCCCATTGCCCAGCTGAATGATATTTATGAAGAGCTCGTTGCTGAATTAGTAGCTCATTTTGCTCATTAAAAATAAATACTGAAAATGCTCGGTGAAGATGACCGAGTTGATGCGCCAATAATTTAGGCATAACACCAATAGGTTCATCATGTTCATTTACTAAAATTAATTCATCTTCCATTTATATTATTTTCCTTCATAAAAATGATTTCAGTAGTTTAGTATAATTAAAAATATAAGTTTGCATATTAGAGCTATTTACTAATGAATATAATTATTTTTTACTCGCAGCTATCATAAGGTTATATAGCTGCGAGTATAAAATTATTTTTGTTGTAAAACCCAAACTGCAGCTTCGACCCTTGATTTTAAATTGAGTTTTTTAAGTAAATGTTTAACATGTACTTTTACTGTGCTTTCTGCAATATCTAGTTTACGAGCTATCATTTTATTTGATAAACCCTGAGAGATCAGTTCTAAAATATCGGCTTCTCTTGGTGTCAATGAAGCAATATTATTGTCATCCTGTGTGGTGTTATCTCTTAGTGATTCAGCAAGTACAGATGCTAATGTTGGGCTGACAACTAACTTACCGCTTGCTGCTTCTTTAAGGGCTACGATAAGCTCTTCAGGCTCCATATCTTTTAGTAAATAACCATCGGCACCTCTTTTTAGTGCATTGACTAAATCATCACTATAGTTAGAAACGGTAAAAAGAATAATTCTACCTGACAACTCTCGCTTCCTGAGTTCATCGAGAGTTTCAAAACCATTCATACCTGGCATGTTGAGATCCAGTAAGATAAGGTCAGGATCTTGCTCTTCAGCGATTTGGATACCTGTTTTACCATCTCCCGCCTCACCGATAACTTGTAATGAAGGTTCCAAACTAATCAATTGTTTGACTCCATTTCTTAGCATCGGATGATCATCAATAAGTAGAATGGTTGATTTTTCGTTCACTATATTTGTATTTTCCATAGATGATTTTTCCGGTATGTTAAGCGTCAGATAAAGGGAAGGTAACTTTTACCTCTGTTCCACCTTGAGGCCTAGGTGTAATACAACAGTTGCCATTAAGGCTTAATGCTCTTTCTCTCATAATAATAAGCCCATAATGATTAAGTTTATCAGTATTTGACGTGATCCCTGTACCATCGTCAGTAATTGTAATAGTCACAATACCATCATACTGGTTTAATGAAACCTCAGCCCATTTTGCATTAGCATGTTTTAAAATATTGGTTAATGCTTCTCGGACTATTTGTATAATATGAATAGATTGATGCGGTGAAATACTTTTTGCGGGTAGGTCGTAATTTAAGTCTATTTTATACCCCATACGTTCGCTAAATTCATTAATGGTACTTTCTAATGAGGGAAGCAGACCTGGTTCCGTTAGTTTAAGCCTAAATGTGGTTAATAGCTCTCTCAATTGACTATATGCGGTATTAATCTCGCTACGCATTTCCGTTAACAACTGTTGTGGCTTTTCTGGTAATGGATCAGGTTGTAATTGCAGGTAACTAATTTGCATCTTCAAGCAAGATAGAGACTGGGCGATAGAGTCATGAAGTTCTCTGGCAATAGCAGAACGTTCATCCATGATAAGCAACTGTTGCTGTTGTTCTATTTGGTGTTCCATTGCTAACATGCCAGAAATTTGTTTTGCTAAAACAGAAACGAGATTGTTTTGTTCATCTGAAAGTATTTGATTATCTTCAATCTCACCAATAATAATGCCATAACGATGCATATTGTCTGATAAATCCCATTGCAAGCTAAGAGGTTTCTCGGTTGTGACTTGTTGTTTTAGTTGCTTTGTATTTGCTTCAGATAATCCGGTTGAATGGCAGCATATTTCATGAAAATATGCTTCATTGCTTTCTTCATACAACCGTAAACTCAGATTTTTGAGTATGGTAATGTTTTCTAGTTCAATAAGAACTTTTTGTAATCGCAAGTAGAGGGGATCCGAGGAATGAAGGATTTGGTTTGATTGATATAAATAAGATAACACCTTATTTTTTGTGATTAAGTCTGCAGTTTTTTCTGCGACTCTTTCTTCAAGCTGATGATAACTTAGCGCTAATTCATCTGACATCTGGTTCAGAGTTTCTCCTAGCGCATTTAATTCATCTTGCCTATTATTTTTAGGGTAGCGTTGGCTAAAATCTTTTCGTCCAATTGCATTGACCATTGATAATAATTTAACCCATGGGTAATAAATTTTTCTTCTCAGGTGCCAGATAGTTCCCATCAGTAATAAGAATACTAAACTGATAAAAATCAGTTGTGTCATGGCAACATAAGCAATCTTTCTTTCCGTTTTCTCATCGATGTTATGAACTAATTCATCTAGTTTACTTACAAATGATATAACTTCGTATCTTGCATCGTTAGGTGCATTTGCTTCCATTAATGAGGGTTTTAAGATATGTAACCAATAATTGTAGAGTTCATCAAATTGAGGCGTTAAATTTTCGATCTTTACAACTTGAGTCAGCTCTGGGCTGATGAGGTCAGATTCTAATGCATCGAGATAACGCTGATTCTGGGTATTTAAAGGGACTAGAGAAAGCAATCTGTAGCTCTGCATTCGTAGTGAACCAGATTTATTTATTGCATGAGCGTTACCCTGCACACTTAAAATCATTCGATTGGAAATCGTCATCCCAATAATTCCTAAGATCGCAATAAGTAGCATAAGGCCGATCACTTGGTTAATAATTGAAAATCGACGATACAGTGTGGGCATGTGTCACTTCCTTAAAGAGTAGCGCTAGCGAACTTAAAATGCATATTTCTCGTATTGTTCATAAAGGGTCGAATATTAAATATACTACTTTGGTAGTAATTTTCTGGATCTATAACGATATAGATAATAAAAAATAAAATTTTTCTTTAAGTTTTATGCTTTTATTTATTGATATATAAGATTAAATTTGGTTTGACTGGAAATAGGTTTACGTATTATAGCGTAAATTAAAGATGAGTTTCTTTTGATTTAGATCAGTTTAAATATCGAAGTAAATCAATATGTAAAATAATATACATCGAAAGTGTCTTTGATAATCATATCAATGATAGAAAGAGAGGCAGCCCTAATTGATAGAGCTACCCTTTTGTTTTAAGCTTTTTTTAATTTTTTGAATAGTGAGATTATCGCAACAAGGATTAGACCTGTTACTAGCCCAAAAAATAAATTAATTATAGTCGGTAAGATAAACTGCATAGTACTGCCAATGATGGGCGTTAAGGTTGCTGTAAAAGATATTTCGGTGATCCATTCTGAAATATAGCTGATACCGTGGGTTAGAATACCACCACCGACCATAAACATCGCGGCAGTTCCTACAACAGATAATGTTTTCATCAGATAAGGAGTGACATAAATTAATGAATTACCACATTTTTTTAATAAAGAAGAGGTTTTCTTCTGTAAATAAAAACCTAAGTCATCTAATTTGACAATCCCTGCAACTAAGCCATATACACCGATAGTCATTACGATAGCAATGATAGAGAGTACGGCCACTTGGTTGATAAAAGTGGTAGTGGAAACAATACCTAGTGTGATGGCAATAATTTCGGCTGATAAAACAAAATCAGTACGTATAGCCCCTTTGATTTTTTTACTTTCAAATTCCTTAAGTTGTTCTTCTGATAACTGTAATTGATTTTGGGAAACAGTATCTTTTACGTTAGAATGCAAGAGCTTATGAGTTATTTTTTCTGCGCCTTCAAAACAAAGGTAGGCTCCACCAATCATAAGTAGTGGTGTGATAGCCCAAGGAAGAAAGGCACTGATTAATAACGCTAAAGGAACAAGTATTAATTTATTAATAAATGACCCTTTAGCAACGGACCAAACAACAGGAATCTCTCTATCTGCACGAACACCTGTGACTTGCTGGGCGTTTAGCGCGAGGTCATCACCTAAAACCCCAGAGGTTTTTTTGGCAGCCATTTTCGTCATGACGGAAACATCGTCTAGTACAGCGGCAATATCATCAAGTAATGTGAGTAAGCTACTTCCAGCCACAAGGGTATCCTCAATATTTTTTAAGGTGTCATTAATGTTTATTAGGTCAGTTAATGGATAATTAGTTCACTACAACATAAACCATATGTACAAATAAGATAATTCCACTGCAACTGATAAGTCTGAATTTTGAATTATTAAATTTTTATGACAGTGGAACCAATATGGTTTTTTCTTTTCTAACTTATTAATTTTAGTAAAGTAACATATTGCTATCTGCTATTTTACTTTATATTCGGTTTAATTATTTAGTTTATAAATAAATTTTAATAGATAGGTATAGGGTTAATACATGTCTTCTCAGCCAGTTTTGAGTATTGTCGTTGCTGTATATAATGGTGAAAAATTTTTACCTCAGTTTTTTGATAGCTTAATTGCGCAAAAGCTAGAAAATTGGGAGCTGATCGTTGTAAATGACGGCTCTAAAGATAAAAGTGAAGATATCATTAAGTCTTATGCAGATAAATTTGTACATTTGAAAGTGCTTTATCAAGAAAACCAAGGTGTCTCAGTTGCTCGTAATACGGGGATGGCTGAGGCTACGGGAAAATACATTACATTTCCTGATATTGATGATGAAATTAGCCCACAAATGTACGGACGTTTATTAGAAATCGCATTATCAAATGACCTCGATGTTGCAACTTGTAATGGGACTTATGTTTATACTAATGGCGATGCTCCAAAGGCAATTTTCCCACCGAATAAAGTCCCGTCAACTGGGGTGATTTCAGGCCCTGAGTGGCTTGAAATTGGCTTAAGTTCACGCAAGTTTTTGCATGTAACTTGGCTGAATTTATATCGTTTAGACATGTTGCGCCAACACAAATTTTTCTTTGAGCCCAAATTACATCACCAAGACATTCCTTGGACAACAGAAGTGTTGCTCGTGGCGAAGCGCGTGCAATTTATTAATGAACAATATTATCGATATTTAATCCATAACCAATCTGTTTCACACTCATTGAGTGGTGATGAGCGCTCAGTCCGTAAGATAAAAACCTATTTGAAGATTATTGATATGCTGTTAAATATTTACCAGCGTTATCCTGAACAAGTTAAGCAAGCCCCTGCTTGTTTATGGCAGGTAGGAAAGGAAGGCTTAGGGGTGATTCAAGCGCTATTAGCTATCAAATCACCAGATGTACAGAAGGAAATGGTACAACTATTTTTTGATAAGGGTTATTGGCAAATTGTGTGGGCGCATGCAACTACAGTAAAATTAAAATGGCGATTAATTAGACGTTACACAAAACTAAAAGAAATTATCAAATCATAATTTACTGAAAAGGTAGCTATTTTTATAGGCTACCTTTTTTGTTTCTATTTTGCTAATTGCTTTAGAGAAGCAATAAACATATCCCATAACTTTGGGTTATCTAACTTTGTAGCGACTTGTGTGTGGCAATCTGCTTTAGCGGGGTGGCGAAAGTCAGTCACCGTCATACCCGTTGTTAAAGCACCTTGCAGTTCGATATCAATCGGAGCTTTAATCGTTTCCATTATGGATGGGTCGATAACATAAGCAACAGCACATAGGTCGTGGACAGGGGCATGGTTAGTATAGCCATTACGTCTGCGGTAACCTGCAGTGTAGTAATTTAGGGATTCAACAACAAAATCACTTACAGGTGTGTTTAACGCTGCAATTGTTTCCATTATTTGGTCGTCTGGCCTTGCTTGATGTGTAAGATCTAACCCAATCATAGTGATAGGCCAAGTTTCATTAAACACAATATGAGCAGCCTCAGGGTCTATAAGGATATTGAATTCAGCGACTGCAGTTCGATTGCCTGTATGGTAGCCTCCTCCCATTAAAACAACTTCTTTTACTAATTCTACAATTTCAGGTGCTTTTCTCACTGCCAAAGCAATATTTGTTAGCCCCCCAATAGGAACGAGAGTAATTGTTTTAGGCGGATGTGATTTGAGTGTATCAATAATTAGGTCAACAGCATGGCGCTGATCAATAGGGAGCTTGGGGTCGGGGAGATGAGTACCGTCAAGGCCTGTTGTACCATGAACTTCTGGCGCAGTCTGTATTGTTCTCACTAGTGGCCTAGAGCAACCTGCAGCGATAGGGATATCATTTGCACTAACGAATTCCATAATTGCGCGTGCGTTATGAGTGACTTTATCTAACGTTTGGTTTCCGACGACTGTAGTTACCGCAAGTAACTCTATATTTGAATTGCCTAATGCTAAGAAAATTGCCATTGCATCATCGTGGCCGGGGTCACAATCGATAATAATTTTATTGTTAGACATTATTTCTCCATTTATTAGGTTATTTACGTTTAATTGACATAATATATGGATATATTTATTTTTATGTGATGTAAGTTCTATTTTTGTGAATACTAATGTAATGAAATTATTCATTAGGGTTACTAATGGAGAGTGATGTGATTAACATATTAATAACAATCGTGTTGAGTTTATAAAGATAATGTGTTCTTTATGTAGTTTTAAGCAATATAAATGAAACCGCCCAGATGGTTTTATTAACGACTTAATGATTGAGGAGGCAGAATGGAGAACTATCTAGAAAGATTACCTGATGTTATTGATTCTGTTGCAACTAATCAGTTTTATCCTAATTTATTATCATGGTTGTCTTCACTTATTGCATTCGATAATGCGATTGTTTACTCCTTTGAAAAAGGAGCTCCACCTCGATTTCTTTCCAAAGTAGAGCGCCGTAATAGCGATAGTATTAACAGAATCTATCAACGAGGTGCTTATTTAATGGACCCATTCTACCAAGAAATCCAAAAAGGCGGGGCTTCTAAAGTATTAACACTAAAAGAACTCGCACCTAAAGGATTTTATCATACAGACTATTATCTCAATTTTTATCGTAAAACAGGGTGGTGCGATGAGGCAGGGTTGCTGTTAGATATTTCAACTAATAGGCAGTTAGGTATTTTTTTTGGTAATGAAGATAGGCCTTTTTTCTCGGAAAAATATACGCAAGCGCCACTTAAAGACGCCTTCGATATCATTCGTAGTATGGTCAAACTTCATAAAGATGTTTCTCCTTCTTCGGTGTCGAATCACTACCAAAATACAGACATGCAAACACGATTTGGGTTAACACCGAGAGAGTGTGAAGTTGTCGAATTAATCTTAGCGGGCAAAGGTTCACCACAAATTGCACAGGCACTTTTCATTAGTTTAGGGACAGTGAAAAATCACCGTAAGAATATCTATCAAAAATTAAGTATTAATTCACAGGTTGAATTATTTAACTTATTAATGAATAGGTTAAGCTAAGTATAATGTGTTTTTATATTTATTTTAACCTAATGATTTAAAAGTGTTTTATGGCTGTTATCTTTTTTATTGCTGCGTTATTTTTTTGTTTTTGTCTAGATGACCTTAATAAACTAAAATTCAATTAATAATCATCATTATTAATATGGTAATAGTTGTATAACTAATTGTTTATAATCTTATATTTTTTGATTTTATAAATTTTATTATAATTTAAATATTCTACTTGCATCACAATTGTTAACTTTATGTTTCGAATGTCCCTAAAGGGATATGTAATTGTTAATTTAAGGTTAAGATAATCAGGTTATCGAAAGATACTAAACAGGGTATCCATAATGAATAACCAAGTAGAATCATTGACTTACTATGCTGCGACTAAGAAATATGACTTACGTTTTCCTACATTAAAGGAAGATCTTGATGTTGACGTCGTGATTATTGGTGGCGGCTTTTCTGGGATCCATACCGCACTTGAGTTGTGTGAGAAAGGGATTACCAATATCGCTATTTTGGAAGGACGGCATCTTGGCTACGGTGGCTCAGGGCGTAATGGCGGCCAAGTGATGGCGGGTATTGGTCATGATATCGATGCAATTAAAAAATATGTCGGGCCAGAGGGTTTAGAAACAATTTTTAAACTCAGTAATATGGGCGCAGGGATCATGCGTGATCGCATCGCTAAATATGATATTGATGCAGACTTTTGCCGTGGTTATGCATACTTAGGAAGCAATAAGCGCCAAGAAAAGACCTTGCGTAGTTGGTTAAAAGATTTCAAGTCTGTCGATCCTGAGGAAGAAATTGAATTTTACAGTGGTTCAGAGCTAAAACAGATTATTGGTTCTGATGCTTATACCTGTGGTATCAAACACATGGGCGGTGGGCATGTACATTCATTGAACTTATTGTTAGGTGAAGCGAAAGCGGTTAGTGAAATATATGGCGCTAAAATATTTGAGAATAGCCAAGTATTAAATGTTGAGTATGGTAATACCATCAAGGTTAGAACTGCGATGGGAACGGTCAAAGCACAAAAAATGCTGTGGGCTTGTGATTCATTTTTAAATGGCCTTGAGCCGACGATTTACCCTAAGACCATTAATACTTATGCATATCAATTAATGACGGAAGAGCTGCCTGATGAATTGATCGAGCAAATTAGCCCAATCCGTGGTGCTTATAGTGATATTCGTCCAGTTATTGATTACTACCGAGTGACGAATGAAAATCGCCTCTTATTCGGCAGTTCAACGCATTTTCTTGAATACATTCCATCTGACCTTAAAGCATGGAATCGTAACCTAATGCTAAAAGTCTTTCCCTATCTCAAAGATGTCAAAATTGAATTAGCTTGGGGTGGACCAATGGCATGTAGTGCAAATTTATTTCCACAAATTGGTTCATTACCACAACATAAAAATGTGTTTTATGCGCAGGGCTATTCAGGTTTTGGTGTTACGCCTAGCCAGATTGTGTGCAAAGTTCTGGCTGAAGGGATGGTAGAAGGTTCTCATCGTTATGACTTAATGAGTTCTATCCCGCACGCCAATATTATTGGTAAAGATAGCATGCGTAATGTGATTGTTTCACTGGCAAAAATAATGCATCAAACATCCGGTTATTGGCAAGGTCGCCGTTAATTCGTTATCCGCCTAACTAGTTTATTTAAATCGATTAAAGGTAAAAAATTATGATTAGTCCATTACTGTTAAACAAACCACTGCCAGAACTATTAAATATTGGTAGCGTGACAAATTTAGGTTCTGTGGTTGTTGAAGGCGATCCTCAAGCGAGTGTTGCGATGATCCACGGTGAACCAACGGATAATCTAACCTGTGGTATTTTTGCTTGCACTAAAGGTAAGTTCAAAATGGTGTATCCATTTGATGAAATGGCGACAGTCCATGAAGGTTCGGTGAAGTTAACGGATGTGAAAACCGGTGTGACGGTTGAATACCATAAAGGTGATACATGGTTTGCTGCGAAAGGTACCGAAGTTTTATGGGAAATTGATGTACCACGCTTCGTAAAACATTACCTAGCTTGTGTAAATGCCTAATTAGTTTCTATTGAGTGGAGTGATAACAATGAGTGAGTTAATCCTATTACCAGAAGTCAGCGAGTTCTTGAAGCGTCAACACGGCCATTTTATCAACGGGTTACCGGTTTCTGGCAAGGGCGATACTTTTTTTGATGTTGTTAACCCTGCCACTGAACAGGTTATTGCTAAAGTAAAAGAAGGGACTTTAGCAGAAGTTGATGCCGCAATGGATGCGGCTCATACCGCATTTAAAGGGGTTTGGGCAAATACCACACCAATGGAAAGAGGGAATTGCTTAAACCGCCTTGCTGACCTACTTGAAAAACACCTTGAAGAATTAGCCCAGCTAGAGACGTTATGTTCAGGTAAAACCATTCAATTATCTCGTTTTCTTGAAGTGGGCTCATCTGCCCAGTTCTTGCGTTATTTTGCCGGTTGGGCGACAAAAATCAGTGGAGAGACATTGAATGTCTCATTGCCTTCTTTTAATGGTGAGAAATATTCTGCATTTACTCAGCGTGAACCCGTTGGCGTTGTCGCCGGTATCATTCCTTGGAATTTTTCGATCATGATTTCCATTTGGAAATTAGCTGCCGCTTTAACATGCGGTTGCACGATTGTGTTGAAACCAAGTGAATTTACCCCGCTAACTATGCTAAGGGTGGTGGAATTAGCAAAAGAGGCAGGGGTACCTGACGGTGTAATTAATATCGTGAATGGTGGTGGTCGTGAAGTTGGACCTGCACTGATTCATCATCCACTTTGTTCTAAAGTGACATTTACGGGTTCAGTACCAACAGGTCTGGCGGTAGGGCGCTCAGCGATGGAAGGTAAATTAACCCGAGTCACACTTGAACTTGGTGGGAAAAACGGCGCTGCATTCTTAGCTGACCTACCGGTTGAAAAAATTGTTAATGGGATTATTGAAGCGGGATATCTAAATCAAGGACAAATTTGTGCGGCTGCTGAGCGGTTCTATATTCCCTCTAAATTGATGGATGAAGTACTAGCAGAACTAAAAACGCGTTTGTCTGCGATGAAAGTGGGTTCTCCATTAGATGAAACAACCGAAATGGGGCCGTTGGCAAATAAAGCGCATTATGAAAAAATCTTAGGTCTATTTGAAAAAGCTCGCCAAGATGGCAGTGAAATTATTTATGGTGGTCAGCCCATTGCAGGTGCTGGGTATTTTGTGCCTCCAACCATTATTCGTGCTAATAGCCCAAATGATGTATTGATGAAAGAGGAAACATTTGGGCCAATAGGGACTTTCTTAAGCTACGATGATGAAGAAGAACTTATTGAGATGATGAATAGCACTCCATTTGGTTTAGCTGCGAGTTTATGGACAAATGATCTCAGTAAAGCGATGCGTATGATTTCGCGCATTGAAGCGGGAACCGTATGGGTGAATATGCATACCTTCCTTGACCCAGCAGTCCCATTTGGTGGTGTTAAGTCATCGGGTATTGGCCGTGAATTTGGTAGCGCCTTTATTGAGTATTACACAGAGTTAAAATCTGTCATGGTGCGTTATTAGTGTTCGATTTATATTTAATTAATCAACATTTCCCGGCCATCGTGCCGGTTTTTTTTGTATTTCAATACAGGAAAAGTAAAAGCGTGAGTTATGAAGAAGGTGGATAATGATTAATTGTCGAGAAAGCGATGAAAATAGATGCCGTAGGTGGTCGTTAAACAAATTAGAGCTTTTCTTGGCGAATGATAAACCCTGATGATACAAGCTCGGTTCGGTTCGTCACATTCGCTTTAGTGAAGATATTGCGTAAGTGGGTTTTCACTGTTGATAGTGAAACTCCCAATAATAATGCAATTCGCTTATTACTTGCGCCTTCCCGTACTAAATGGATGATTTCTTGTTCTTTAGGGGTATAAGACACTAGCGAGTCGGGTAACACATCGAATGTCATTAGTTCAGCGACAGGCAAGATAGCATTTAATCGCATGATTTCTTGCTGGCTAAATGGGCTGTCTCGCAGCACCGAAATCCCCGCAATAATTTTATTTTTACGGCGAATAAATATTTCTGCCATATCAGCCATGTTATTTGGCTGCATAAAATCATGGAAAAAAGCCTGATTTTGCTGGCGTATTTCAGAATCCATTCTCACTAAGCGTAAGTCATCACTGCGAAAATGGTCAGGGTGCAAAGGGTCTAATTGGTGAAAATAAGTGAGATATTCTTCGTGCATTTTTGCTGAGATCCCATGAAGAACGTAGTTATCTGGCTGGCAATGATCATTCACGAGGTAATACACCAATGCGGAAACCGGAATAATATGAGCAATGGTATTTAGGCAGCAATCAATTAATGTTTGTTGATGAGGCTCGAATAATGGTGAAGTCATCATATTCCCTTGCGTATTAATCGAATTATTATCATGCCTCTTAATGCGGTTAACATAAAATAAACATATTAATAACGTGAAGTTGATAACAGTATTTAAAACTGATGAAAACCCCATAAATATTGATTTGGTGCTTTTTGGTATCTTTAGGGAGTTGTTTATTAATATATTAATGAGTAATTTATTTGCTATATATTGATATTACTTTGATTATTTTTTTTGCCCTTCAAAATATGGGTACTTTTCGCGAGTTGTATTTTATTTCCCCTCTCTCTAGGTATCGTTCTTTAGGACGATAGCAGCTTGTTTAGGCTTATTTCTATAGTGGATATGTAGTTACTTTGTTTTTACAAAAAATTCACATTTATGGCTGAGTAGAGAGTGAGAGGGATGTAAAATGAATTTATCCTCAAAATTGTCGACACATTTAGAAAAAGGGAAAGTTGGCTTTCCGACTACATTGGCGAGTTCTGCCGGCTTGATTATGGCTAGCCCCGTTATTTTAACCGTTACGAGTGGATTCGGTATTGGTGGTGATACATTCGCCCTAGCGGTGTTATTCAGCTTCATTATGATGCAAGCTCAGCTAACCACATTTTCGGAGGCTGCGGCTATTCTACCAACTTCAGGGTCGGTATATGACTATATATCGTGTGGAATGGGGCGTTTTTGGGCGATAACTGGCGCACTTTCGGCTTATTTGATTGTGCATGTGTTTGCAGGAACTGCCGAAACGATCCTTTCAGGAATTATGGCGCTCGTTAACTTTGAGCATCTCAATACTGTCCTAGAGACCAGTAATTCATCTTGGATGGTCGGCGTGGGATTAGTTGTCACGTTTGGGATTTTAAATGCATTTGGTATTGAGGCCTTTGGTAAGGTCGAGGTTGTACTGACATTCGCCATGTGGTCTACGTTAGTGATTTTTAGTGTGAGCGGTTTGATGTTGCCGTTTCATGTCGATATGGACGGCTGGTTTGGTCAGCCACTCAATACGGATCCAACGCTCATCCTTAGTTTTGTGGGGATGGCAATGTTTATGTTTGTTGGTTGTGAACTTGTTACTCCAATGGCGCCTGAAATTAAAAATTCTGCCAAGGTGATCCCTCGCGCGATGACCACGGGTTTATTCTGCGTCGCACTCTGTATGGTGTTATTCGGTGCAGCTCTAGCGAACCAAGTGGAAAATGTGGTCGTTGACCCACAAACAGGCACACGCTTACTTGAAACACCGATGGCAATCCCTGCATTCGCCGAAATTGTCATGGGTGAGTTTGGGAAGTATTGGATAGGTGTCGCATTATTATTGGCTGGTGGAGCAACCATTAATACGTTAATGGCAGCGGTTCCTCGTATTCTTTATGGAATGGCGCTTGATGGGGCATTGCCACGTATTTTTGCTTATTTGCATCCGCGTTTCAAAACCCCGGTATTCGGTATTTTAGTCGCTGTGATGATCCCATGTTTGCACGCTTTTGCTATTCAAGGTGACCTTGACCGTATCATTCCATTGGTACTGGCGGCAGTGTGTTCTTGGGGGACGGCTTACTTGTTGGTAACGATTTCAGTGGTGTTATTGCGCATTCGTCGACCTGACTTACATCGTGCCTATCGTTCGCCTTTTTTCCCTATACCGCAAATTATTTCGAGTGTCGGAATTATTTTAGCTATTGTGTATATCACTCCTCCTGGCATGAATGAGTCGGATGTCTATATTCCCTTTGCCATTATGTTAGGTTTAACAGCAGGATATGCATTAATTTGGACTGTTTTCGTACAGAAAGTTAACCCATTTAAACCTGTAGATGTTGAATCCGTTTTATCGAATTCCTTTACTGATGAAGAAATGGAAGGAGGCCAACTTGAGCCATTACGTAACCTCGCCTAAACCATCTTTGTGGGAAAGAATCGGTAAGCTCACTCAGCAACGTTTGCCTGCCGGATATCAAACAGGATTGACACTTAACCGTGTTGAAAAGGACATGGCGCCTTATCCATGTGAGTGGGGAGCACCCGGAGTGCTCCTTGTACAGCCTCAGCCTGAGCTAACCATTGAGGTAACTGAGCGACCAAGAAAATTGTTTCTCGCTTTTATCGTATATAGCCGCTTTGCCGTATCTGGCCAGTGTACTAATGATATCAATGCAACAATTGAAGTAAAAACCCGTGGGAGTATAAAGAAAAAACATATCCATTTCGTATCGAAACAAATGGATGGTCATAAAGTTATCGAGTGGTTGAATGAATATCCCGTTATTCGGCAAACATTAGAAGAGCTGGAATTTAATCATTGCAAGATAGAGTTTAGCAGTGGCCGTTGGCGTTGTGAAATAGAGCCTTATACGGCATCAGAAATGGTGAGCCGCATCCCAGCGACTCGTCGTTATTTGAGATTAATACAAAAACAACGTTATTATTTATTGAGTGCGCTGCAGTTAATTAACCAACTGATGGAAAAACGTGCTGTGAGCCATTGAGTTTAAAAGAGTTTTTTGATAGTAATAATTATTATCAATTGACTTGCTGGAATTTGATGTGAAATCTTTGCCTCTTTTAGGTTGTATGTTGTTGTCATCTGCTGCAATGGCAACGCATTCTGACTGCATACGTTTATCTGAGCTTTCCTTTGCTGAAGGGGTGCATGATAGCGAAGGTCATAGTTGCTTATCTTTTGAAGTATCACAGCAAGATTTTATAAAACAACGTGGTGAAGGTCTTTCCAAGGTCCTGTTATTGGATTCCAATAAGCAGCCAGTGCGTGCATTGCAAGAGTATGGTTCAGTACAAGAGCCCCATAGCGCGGATTATGTAGTATCAGAAAATGGGGTTTATTATCTAGTGTTGAATGGTGAGCCGGGTAAACCTTGGCAATTAAAGTTTGACATCAGCCAGTACCAGCCTTTAGCCATTAAAAAAGATAATGAACCTATTAGCCCGATGCTACAAAGTTTGCTTGATGAACATTATCAAAATGGTGATACAAGCGCATTTTGGCAAGCTGTCGCCGCGCAAGGAACCCCTCTGGTTGAAGCGTTTTCAAATCGACAAAAACGCGTGACATTTCTTTGGCGTGGCGCGAAAGCAAATGCCTATATTCTAGGGGCGCCGTCAGGTAATCACGAAAGAATGGCCCACTTGGCGGGAACGGATATTTGGTATCGTTCTTTTATCATTCCTAATGATACGTTATCACAATATAAAATTGCACCGGATATACCTTCTGTGCCTGAGGGCGGCTTTGCTCAACGTAAAGCGATTTTAGTCACAGCGCAGTCTGATCCTTATAATTCTCATGTTATTCCTTCGCAACGCGTAGATAAATATAACCGTTTTTCGTTGTTATCATTGGTACCGAACATACGCCAATGTCACTTCCCTGATGTAGAAAACAGGCAGATTAAAGGCCGTTTAGAGACATTTACGTTGACGAGCCAGGTATTAAAAAACGAAAGAAAAATAACGGTTTATCAGCCTAATATACCAATGGAAGCTCCGGCGCTATTGGTGTTATTAGATGGACAAATTTACCTGAAAGACTATCAGATGGAGAAATTTTTTGATAAGTGGATAAATCAGGGGAATTTTCCTGCTATGAATATTGTATTTGTGGATAGCATCAATTCAGCGCGTCGTGGTGATGAGCTTCCTCCTAATGATGCCTTTCCTAAGTTGCTGGCGGATGAACTTATGCCCCAACTCGCGGAAATGGGAATTCAAGCACCTGCAAGCCATACGATTATTGCGGGTTCCAGTTATGGAGGGCTTGGGGCGACATGGAATGCGTTACAGCATCCTGAAATTTTCGGTAATGTCATTAGCATGTCAGGATCTTATTGGTGGGCTCCGAAGGATAAAGACCCTGAATGGTTGATTCGTGAAATCGAAATGATGCCAACACAACCGATCCGTTTTTTCCTTGAGGCTGGCCTTTTTGAACAACGTGGTAGTTGGGGGGGAATTATTCAAAACCACTACCGGTTATTCGATGTTCTAAAACATAAAGGTTATCAAGTTGATGCCATTGAACTCCCTAGCGGGCACGACTACGTTTCTTGGTGTGAAACGCTTTATGAGGGAACAAACCAACTTGCGTCACAATGGTAAATAGCCCTAACGCTCATTCACAAAAAGCAGCTTATATTTAGCTGCTTTTTTACATTTATGACTAACGTCTTCATTTCGCCATAAAAGCGTCATTCAACTGTCATCTGGCTCCTTTAGCATGCCTTTCATTATTTGAAATATACATCTTCTCTTTTCATTATTGATTGGCAAGGAAACAGTTATGACTGGTAATTTTATGAAATCCCTTTTAGCTGTCACGGTAAGTACTTTAATTTTGGGGAGTACAGTCCCTGCCTACGCGGCTGATAAAAATGATGCGGTGTCAGAAAATCGTGCAGCGCAAGGTGATATCACCAAATTTGGTGGTGCGCGTCGTTTAGCGACAGAGCAAACTGATATCATGAAAGCCGCACTTCACAATGGCCAAGCCAAAAATGTGATTTTATTTATTGGTGATGGTATGGGTGACTCTGAGATTACTGTTGCTCGTAACTATGCAGAAGGCGCTTCAGGGTTCTTTAAAGGTATTGATGCCCTGCCAATCACTGGCCAATATACCCATTATGCGTTAGATAAAAAAACACAAAAACCCGACTATGTAACTGACTCTGCGGCGTCTGCCACCGCGTGGTCTTCCGGTGTGAAAACCTACAATGGTGCATTAGGGATTGATGTATTTGGTAATGACCATGAAACATTAATTGAGATAGCTAAACGTAATGGTAAAGCGACGGGTAACGTCACAACTTCCGAGATTCAAGATGCAACGCCTGCTGCGCAATTTTCGCATGTGAGTGCGCGTAAATGTTATGGCCCTGAGGAAACAACAGAAAAATGTGCGGCTAACGCGCTAGAAAATGGCGGTCGTGGTTCAATTTCAGAACAACTGTTGGTAACTCGTCCTGATGTCACGCTTGGTGGTGGCGCTAAGAGCTTCAAACAAGAAGCAAAGGCGGGTGACTACAAAGGTAAAACGTTGGAGCAACAGGCGATTGAGCGTGGGTATAATATTGTGCGTGATGCTAAGTCATTAGACAGCATCAAAGTTGCAAATCAAGATAAACCCGTTCTGGGCTTATTCCATGATGGTAACATGACCGTTGCATGGGAAGGCCCGAAAGCGGTTCACTACGGTAATATCAACAATGCGCCATTGGAATGTAAACCGAATGCGAAGTTAGACCCTAATGCACCAACATTGGCTCAAATGACGAAAAAAGCGATTGAGCTGTTAGAAGTCAATCCAAATGGTTTCTTTTTGCAGGTTGAAAGTGCCTCTATCGATAAGCAAGACCATAAAGCAAACCCATGTGGCCAAATTGGTGAAACTGTTGCTCTCGACCAAGCTGTACAAGTCGGCTTAGATTTCGCTAAAAAACATGGTGATACATTAGTTATCGTGACTGCTGACCATTCACATTCAAGCCAAATTATTCCAGAAGGAACAAAATCAACGGGCTTAACGCAAGCGTTGATTACTAAAGACGGCTCTGTGATGGTGGTAAATTACGGTAACTCTGAAGAAGATGATTCTCAAGAGCACACCGGTGCTCAGTTACGTGTGGCGGCTTATGGCCCACATGCGGCAAATGTAATGGGTCTAACTGACCAAACTGATTTGTTCTTTACCATGCGCGATGCAATGGGATTGAAGCAATAAACCAACCCTGTAGTGAAAATTCTCCGCAATAGGATGTTGCGGGGGATTTTTTTATTTTCTAGTATATTTTCTCCTTATTTTTCAACCGTTCCTCAATAAACTTACTAAATATTTGCACTTCTTTTTTTATCCGTTATCTTGAGAAATTGAATCATCTGATAACTATAAATGTGCTTCTTCATAGGCACAAATAATGAGAATGGCATAATGAGAGAAGTTCGCGAACTACAACGAGATGAAATCCCATCTGTTTGGTCTATCGACCGCACTGAATTAATTGAAAACCTTTATCTGTATCAAAATGGCGAATTGGTGCTATCCAAACAACGGTTTGATATGAAAGGTTGGCCAGAAGGCGAACCTGAAGCCTATACCCCTCATTTGTTGGAAAGTTACGACCTAGGGGCGATATTTCTTGGGGTTTTTGAGCAGGGCAAGTTAATTGCTGCCGCAAGTTTAGATAATGTGTGGCGCGGTGAGCAAAAAAATTTACTGCAATTATCTTTCCTGCATGTGAGCCACTCGTACCGTGGCCAAGGTTTAGCAGGGATGTTATTCCAACAATGCGCTGAAATGGCGATGCAAAAAGGGGCAAAGGGCTTATATATTTCTGCGACGCCTTCAGAAAATACAGTGCATTTTTATCAACACCTAGGCTGCACCTTAATTGCACAACCTGATCCTGAATTATTTGCATTAGAGCCCGAAGATATTCATTTTATTTATCTATTTTCGTAAGTTTTTATTTTGTAAAATAAGTGTTAATTTATAGGGGGTGAAATAAAAAAGCATTGAAATTTACTAAAAACTAGATATGATTGATAATCATTATCATTTAAGAGTGTTGAGGTCACTATGCCAACTAGCATATCAAAAACCACAGGTTTAAAGCGTATAGGCGCTGGCCTTTGGGGAGTCTTTGCTGTGATATTGTTGAGCATTGCTTATGTACTCAATAATATGGGCTTAGATAATCTAAAAATCATTATGATTATCATGATGGTAGCAACTGCAGGGATGTTATTTAATCGCGGTTCTCGTCGTTTATTGATTATCCCAGCTGTGATTTCACTTGCATGTTTTATGATGGCCTTTGTACTACAAAGGTAGCTCTATAATCTAATTAATAATTAAATAGAACAGAAGAAAGTGGTATCGAAAGATATTGATAATTGAATGCTATTCAATATAACGGTTTATTCAAATGATTTACTATTGTCTTATAGTAAATAGTCAGATAAGGCAGCGTTAGCATTACAGAGAAGGTCAAAAGGGCAAGACGTTATAAAAAAATGACTGACCAGTGGTGCGAAAGGGGGGACTTGAACCCCCACGTCCGAAGGACACTAACACCTGAAGCTAGCGCGTCTACCAATTCCGCCACCCTCGCAATACCTAACTAAACTTTGATTCATCAATGCTTTTAACCAGCAATAATGTGGTGCGGATTTTAGGCTAATTTCGACGAACGTCAATAATTTTTTTATGTAGTATCTTTGATTGATGAAAAAATGGCCGGTGAGGGTTCACCCGCCATTAAGTCGTATGAAAAATTGTGCTTTAGTTTAATTCATTCGCGAGTAAATTAACGCTTAACAGCTTGGTAAACTTTGAATTTTCCCGTTTTGGCAAGTACTTCATGGCTACCAAATGCTTTATCGAGTAAATCAGGGTACGGTAAGAAAGCATTCGCGACGATCCGCAAATGGCCACCTTTTTTCAGGTATTTAGGGGCTTGGTAAATCATATTTTCAACCGCACGATAACTGGTGTTTAGGCCATCATGGAATGGAGGGTTAGAAATAATCCAATCGAATTTATCGTTAATATCTGAGTAAGCATCACTTGCGATGATTTCGCCAGCCAGTTTGTTTGCCTCAAGAGTGGATGCAGCGGAATCTAGCGCAGACGCACTCACATCACTTAAGGTGAGTTTTAGCTCTGGATTTTGCGAGCCGAGAACTGCGGCGATCACCCCATTACCACAAGCGAGATCAAGCAGATCGCCGCTCATTGGATCAGTTAGCGTTGATAACAGTAGATCACTACCGATATCAAGCTCATTATGGCTAAATACCCCTGGTAGTGCGTTAATTCTAACATTATCAATCTGATAATGACGCCACCAGCGAGTAATATCAAAGGTTGTCGGTTGTTCTAATTCACCATAGTACAAGCCACAGCGGCGTGCTGAGTCAATTTTTTGTAAGCTAGCGATCCCTTCCATAATGGATTCGGCGCTTTTAACACCACTACGGTTTTCGCCAACGATAAAAATTTGGCTACCCGCAGCGAGGTGAGTACAGAGGTCATCGAGTTGGAAACAGGCTTCTTGCTTGTTTTTTTGCCAAAAATAAATGAGAGTATCGCAAGGCTGGATAAATTCCGCGGGTGTTGTGGCAGAGAATAACGCCATATCGCCCATTAACGGTTGTAAGCGTTGCCAGTGATGATACTGGTTGGTGATGACACGAACACTAGCTGCTTCTAAGGTTGCAGCGAGCTCATCCTGAATGTCACCAGCCAAAATGACATGACGATCTGTAAAATGTTCGAGATGGCGTTGAATAACTTCGCTGGCAGGTGTCAGTAATGACATATTCTGTCAATCTCCTAAAATAATAAAAAAACCGATGACCATCTTACCAAAGATAAGAGAAATAGCATTGCTCTGTTGGCGCTATTAATCCCCTTTGATAAGATGTGGTTGTAAAATTGCGACTGGAAAATCAAATGACACGACGTGACAGGCTTTTAGAACAAATGGGGATCACTCAATGGATGGTGAGAAATCCTGCCGTGTTACGTGGTGAACGTGGTGTAAGGATCCCAGCGTCGACTAAGCTTATTATTATTACTGATGAGAACCTTGATTTAAATAGCCAATTGCTAAAAGATATTTTTCTTTCCATGAATATTGCACAGGACGATGTGGTTTGTGTCAATTCAGAGCAATTAGGTTTAATCCCAACACCAATAATAACACCATGTTGGGTATTAGGTGATGAAATCCAGCCTGAAGGTTCAAAAGTCATGTTTACTTCACCTGTTTTGTCTGAGCTAAGTACAAGCTATAGCGCTAAACGGGCACTATGGAAACAAATTTATCAATATGATGAAAATTTCAACACTAAAGCAATCTGATCTCGCAACCGCCTACTTAATTGAGAAGTTAAGCCATGATTTTCCATGGACTGAGCGAGTTTTTTATGGGAACCAAGGGGAAAAGTACCATAACATAAAAATATCCGTTAATAATCAGATTATTGGTTATGCAATAACACAGTGTGTTCTTGATGAAGCGACCTTGTTTAATATTGCCATACACCCTGATTACCAAGGGAAAGGGTATGGCCGCTTGTTGATAGAACAGCTTATCGAAGAACTTGTAAAGAAAGGCATTCTCACGTTATGGCTAGAAGTGAGGGAATCAAATGCATCTGCTTTGCATCTATACGATAAGCTAGGTTTTCACCAAGTGACGGTACGTAAAGATTACTACCCTGCTAAAAAAGGCCGAGAAGATGCTTTAGTACTTGCTTTGACTCTATTTTCTGATGAATAAATTTAAGTAACGAATAATTTATTATTAATATAATTAAAACCCCAATATGTGTCATAACATATTGGGGTTTTGTGCTTTTATGGACGACTATTTTTCAATTTCAGGAAGAATAGGTTTATTAATTAGTTGGATATTATCTTTTAACTCTTTTTTTGCTGCAGCTTGTGCGTTAACTTCTTCATTGAGGCCTTTATATGTGGAATAACACATAATTAGCATCATGATGGATAACGGTACAGCCATGGCGACCAGTGCAGATTGCAAACCAGATAATCCGCCGGTCATAATTAGTACGATCGCGATTGCTGCAATAATGACACCCCAAATGGTTTTAGTGACATGAGACGGATTTGGGTTCCCATTTTCACTGACCATTCCCAGTACAAATACCGCCGAGTTAGCTGATGTGATAAAGAAAATCAGTACCAAGGCAATAGCTAAGACACTAATAAATGTCGATGCAGGGAAATAATCTAAGAACTTAAACAGTGCAGATGTGACATCGTTTTTTACAGCATCTGCTAGTGCGGTTTGCCCTAAGTTTTGAATTAAATGGATGGCAGAACCGCCCATAACTGCAAACCATGCAAAAGCACTTAATACAGGAATAAATACTGCGCCAATCATAAATTCTTTGATTGTTCTTCCTTTTGAAATACGAGCCACAAAGCTGCCAACTAACGGTGCCCATGCTATCCACCAACCAAAGTAAAACAGTGTCCAGTTAGCAATCCAAGTACCGTCATTATAGGGTTCAGTACGAAATGACATACTGACAAAATTTTGGACGTAATCACCAATACCTTGGAATAAAACTTTTAAGATAGTTTGGGTTGGGCCAGATAGAAAGATAAATGCCATTAATCCGAGAGCAAGTATGATATTTAAGTTTGATAGGTGTTTTATTGCCCCTTGTAACCCGGAAATCGTCGAAGCAATATAAACAACAGTAATAATAGCAATCAAACCAATTTGTACATAAATACTAATGGGCAATCCCCATAAGTAATTCATACCACTGTTAACTTGTAGTGTACCAAAGCCTAATGATGTGGCGATACCAATGACGACGGATAACATCACCAATATATTGATCCATTTCCCGACAGAGCCGTAGATCCGATCCCCAATCAATGGATAGAAAACAGAGCTGAGTGAAGATGGTAGTTTTTTTCTAAATTGGAAATAGCCTAAAGCTACACCGACAAGCGCATAACAGGCCCATGCAGAAACCCCCCAATGCAGATAGACATATTGCATGGCTGCTTTAGCAGACTGTTCTGTTGAACCTTGGCCAATCGGCGGGCTGATATAATAGGAAACAGGCTCTGCTACCCCCCAGAACATCAAACTTATACCAATTGAGGCACTGAATAACATCGCAATCCAAGTGACTGTACGGTATTCCGGTTTGTCATTATCATCGCCAAGGCGTATGTGACCAAATTTGGAAAAACCAAGAAACATACAGAAGCTGAAAAAGATAAAAACGGAACCTAGAATAAACCAACCTAGATTGTTATAGATAAAACTTAAGGCGGAATTTGAAAAAGCTTCCAGCTTATCAGGAATAAATGCACCAAAACTGATTAACGCTAGGCTAAAAGCTAGCGACACGTAAAATACGGATTTTTTGTTATTCATCATACCTCTTCTCCAGTTGCTCACTTATTTTTCTTTTATGAGAGTTGGCTTGCAGGGAATACTCGTTGTGTTTTAAGGATACTTTTTTATTAGATGCTACTTTTGGTTTACAAAGAATAGCCATGCAAAGATTGTGCAGTCAACAAGAAATTAACCAATTATTAACATGTGAGTTAAGGGTGATTGGTTTAACTGATTGTTATTATTAATTTAATCGTTTTTGGTTAAAAAATTATCAATATTTCATTTGATCATTAATGCGATCTGCATTAACATTCCTAAAAAAGATGTTAACTATAAGTTTACATAAGTGAGGGCAATTATGAGCAATGCAGCTAAAGTCATTTCGATTAATGATCACCTTGATATTGATAACGCATGGACAATCCCTGCGCGTTATTACACGTCTAATGATGTTTTTGAGTATGAAAAAGAAAAAATATTTGCTAATTCATGGGTTTGTGTCGCTCATGTTAGTGAAGTAAAAGAAAAAAATTCCTATATCACTCGTGAGCTCATTGGCGAAAGCCTTGTGATTGTTCGTGGTCGTGATGATGTATTACGTGGTTTTTATAATGTATGTCCACACCGTGGACACCAGTTGATCAGCGGTGAAAGTGGCAAAGTCAAAAATGTGATTACTTGCCCTTACCACGCGTGGGCATTCAAGCTAGATGGCCAATTAGCACATGCGACTAATTGTGAAAATGTGAATAATTTTGAAGCCGATGCAATGTCATTAAGTAGCTTCCATGTTATTGAACATGCAGGGTTTATCTATGTAAATATGACTGTAGGTGAGCCTCAGCCTATTGAAGAGCAACTTCCTGGCTTAGCCGAAAAAATGCAAGAAGCTTGTGGAGTCATTAGCGATTTAAAATTGGCAGCGCGTTTTGTTAGCCATACTCCTGCTAATTGGAAAACTATCGTTGATAACTATATTGAATGTTATCACTGCCCAACCAATCATGTGAGTTTCGCCAGTTCCGTGGATGTCAACGTATACGAACACCAATTATTGGATAATTGGACTGTTCAAATTGGCAAGGCAAAACCCTCTGAATCCTCCTATCAGTTTGATGAATCTGTTTTAGACCCACGTTTCTTTGGTTTTTGGATTTGGCCAAGCACCATGTTCAATATGCCTCCAGGCGGGGATTTCATGACGGTAATTTATGAGTTTCCAGTGAACGCAGGGGAAACCTTGCAGCACTATGATATTTATTTCCTCAATGAAGAACTGACTGAATATCAGAAAAACTTAGTGGAATGGTATCGCACCGTATTCCGCCCAGAAGATCTGCGCTTGGTAGAAAGCGTACAAAAAGGATTACACTCACGGGGTTATCGTGGCCAAGGCCGCATTATGGCAGATAGGCAACGTAGCGGGATCAGCGAGCACGGCGTTGCCCATTTCCATAAAATCGTCGCTGGTGCGCACACTGAGTAATCACGTTATTTATTATAAAAATAAAAGGAGAAGTCACAAATGCATCATTTAACTCACCCTGCACTATTTCGTCAGTCATGTTACATCAATGGGCAATGGGTTGATTCAGATAAAAAAATCCCTGTGACTAATCCTTTTGACCAATCTGTGCTGGGAACGATCCCCAGCCTGTCTGCAACACAAGTGGATGAGGCTATTGAATATGCCCATTCTGCAATGGAAGGTTGGAGTAAGCTGACTGCTAAAGCGCGTTCTATCATTCTACGCCGCTGGTTTGAGCTGATTGAAGCCCATGTTGATGATCTTGGGCGTTTAATGACGCTCGAGCAAGGTAAGCCACTGAATGAGGCAAAAGGTGAAGTTCGCTACGCAGCTTCCTTTATTGAATGGTTTGCGGAAGAGGGGAAACGTGTTTATGGGGAAACCATCCCGCAAACAGTGGGAAGTAACCGCATTTCAACGATTAAACAACCGATCGGTGTGTGTAGTGCGATTACTCCGTGGAATTTCCCCGCAGCGATGATCACCCGTAAAGCAGCACCAGCACTGGCCGCAGGTTGTAGTATCATCATTAAGCCTGCAACAGAAACGCCTTTTACGGCGCTTGCCTTAGCACAGTTAGCAGATGAAGCGGGCATTCCTGCTGGAATATTTAACGTCATTACTGGGGACTCTCGCATTCTAGGCGAACGTCTAACTAAACATGAGCTTATCAGTAAATTTTCGTTCACCGGTTCAACGCAAGTTGGCCGAGTTCTGTCTGAGCAGTGTGCATCGACGATTAAGAAAACATCACTCGAACTGGGAGGAAATGCGCCTTTTATTGTTTTTGATGATGCTGATATCGATAAAGCGGTAAAAAGTGCGGTTCAAGCCAAATTTCGCAATGGTGGGCAAACCTGTGTTTGTGTGAACCGTTTTTATATTCAAGATACTATTTTCGATGAATTTCAGACCAAGTTCATTGCAGAAGTCGTTAAATTGCAAGTCGGTAATGGCCTTAAAGCAGGAACTGATATTGGGCCTATGATAACGACACGTGCCATTGATGGTATGAATGAGTTGTTGCAGGATGCATTAGCGAGAGGTGCACGCCAATTAACCTTAGGTAATGAAGTAGCGGAGTATGGCAATTTCTTTAATCCAAAAGTCCTTGTTGATGTTGATGACTCAATGAAGATTGTTCATGAGGAAATTTTTGGTCCCATTGCAACATTGATTCGTTTTAGTGATGAAAATGAAGTGATTACTCGCGCCAATAATACGATTTATGGCTTAGCGGCTTATTTCTTTTCTCGTGATGTGAGTCGTGTATATCGTGTAGCTGAAAAACTACAAAGTGGCATGGTCGGTATCAATACAGGCTTAATTTCTAATGAAGTTGCTCCCTTTGGTGGAGTGAAACAATCAGGTTTAGGAAAAGAAGGCTCTCGATATGGTATTGAGGATTATTTAAGTACTAAGTATCTGTGTTTAGATATTGAATGATGAGAGGGGCACTGTGATGAACCAACAAAAAATTGCAGTCAATGTCAGTCGAATTGAGCAAATTAGCCCAAATATTAAAATGTTCGAGTTTGTTGCACAAGAGGGCGCGCTAATGCCTTTTAGCGCAGGCAGTCACATTACCGTTCATATGGGCGAGCAGGCTGGTTTACAACGTGCATATTCGTTAATCAGCGACCCGCAGCAGTGTGGCAGTTATTGTATTTCTGTCTTGCGTGATGAAAACTCGAAAGGCGGTTCTGCATTTATGCATGAGCAGCTATCGCCAGGGGATAGCTTGTATCTGTCCCCAGCACAGAATTTTTTCTCGTTAGCACCGGATAACCAATGTAAGCATATTTTGATCGCCGGTGGGATTGGGATCACGCCATTTCTCTCTTATCTCTATGAATTAGAAGAAAATGGAATGGATTTTGAACTTCATTACTGTTTTCGTGATAGTACAACGGCGGCATTTCTTGAACATTTACAACAGCGTATTGGCTCGCGTTTATTTCTTTATGACGGTAGCCAAGGGCAGCGAATGTCTGTCGAACAGTTAGTTAAAGCACAAGGAAGTAATAGCCATCTGTATGTATGTGGCCCTCAATCATTAATTAATGAGGTGATTGAAAAGGGTCATCAGCACTTGGGTGAATCACAGGTTCATTTTGAAAATTTTGGCGAAGTTGCCAGCGAAGGGGACTCATTTGAAGTCTATTTCCAACGCTCAGGCTTTAGTTTAGAAGTCGGTAAAGATGAGTCTATTTTGCAGGTAATCGAAGCAGATAAGCGCATTAACGTGGAATGTTTATGCCGTAATGGGGTTTGTGGAACTTGCGAAACGGCAATACTTGAGGGAGAAGCTGATCATCGTGACCACTACCTTGATGATGATGAAAAAGCTGAGCAGAAAACGATGATGTTGTGCGTTTCACGAGCTAAATCTAAACGATTAGTCCTTGATTTATAATCAAAGTTGCCCCGCTTAGGCCATAAGTGGGGCAAAATACCTGTTTTAAATATCTTTTAATTCAAACATTAAAAAAGGCTGTTTTTCATCATTAAAGTGTTGATAAGCCGTAATTTGCTTGTCTTGAAATACGATTTGACCACGCCCTGTACGAAATACTTCATCTAACCATGGCTTATGGTTGATCACTAATTGATATAATAAACGTTGTAGTTCAAGGTAATCTATTTCAGTCGATTGATTGTGTAAGTTGCTGGCTAATATTTCGCCTGCTTTATCTGTAAATACGACTAAGTGATTGAAATGAGATAATAATACATCAAAATAGCATTTGATTTTACGTAGGCGTAGTTCGGTATTTTTACGTTCGGTGTTGTCTAAACTGATCCCAACCAGCTTTGTCACTTTGCCATTAGGGCCTCTGACTCCTGTTGCTCGGGATGTGATCCAACGGTAATCGCCTTCCCAGTTAATTTTAAAATCCATTTCATGGGCACCGCCTTCACGAATAATTTTAGAATATCCATTAACTAATTTTTCTTTGGAGTCATGGCTCATTAAAGCCCAGAAATCTTCATTACTGGTGATTTTGATACCATAAACGGCTTCAACGTTGTCCGAGTAGTTCAATTCCCCAGTTAATAAGTCCCACTCCCAGGTCACGATATCTGCGGATTCTTGAAGATGGACTTCGTTGATGTTGCGCATGACGCCTGAATTGCTAACAGTGACTTGGTTATTGGTATACTCACCGTATTTCAACCATATCTTGTCGACATCCAATAACGTGGCGAGCTTTTCAAGATTATCTTCATCAATCATGCCGCCTTTCGTCCATTTGTTAACCGCCGTTCGGGAAACACCAAGGGCTTCAGCGGCTTTTAATTGACTCATTTTTTTCTGTTTTAGCAATTTCAACAAACGTTCTTTGAATGTCTCTGTTTCTGTCATCAATTCATGTTTACCTTATAACTTATGGAGTTAACTAAAAACCATGTGATAAGTGAGTAGCAAGGTATTGCTCTAGATTTTCGATAAAGACTCTAAGATTAGCACTCGTTCGGAGACTTCTCGAATATACAGCATAAACATCTGCAGTTTGATGCCATTGCGGTAACACTCGTACTAATTGGCCTGACTGTAACTCAGGCTGCACACTCCATTGGGAGCGCAATAGGATCCCTTCACCACTTAAGCACCATTGCTTGGCGACTTCACCATTATTGACGGTTAATTTGCTATTGGGAGTGACCGTCATACTTTCTTGCTGATGTTCAAGCTTCCATACCGCGGGGGCTTGGTTACGTTCTTTAATCGCAATACAAAAGTGCTTTTGTTCCAGTTCTTGTGGGTATTTTGGGTAGCCGTGTGTTGTTAAGTAGGTTGGAGAAGCGCACAGAATACGTTGGTTCCGTGCAATTCGCCTAGCAATAAATTGCTCAGCTATCGTACCGCCAATACAGATATCAACGTCAATGTTTTCACTAATAATATCGACAGACTTATCGGTCAAAGTGAGATCAATACCTAATAAAGGATAACTCCCCCGGAGTGTGAGTATAAACGGGTTAATATAAGTACTGCCAAACCCTGTGCTACAACTGATACGTAGATTGCCGCGGATCTCTTCGCGACAGGCGTTCAGTTGTTGTTGCATCTGTTCCAGTTCAGCTAGCATCACTTCACTGCTACGTAAAATAATTTGCCCTTCGTGAGTCAGCTTAATTGAGCGAGCCGTTCTAAAAAATAAAGTTTGTCCTAAATTTTCTTCTAGCAACTTAATGCGTTTAGAAACATAAGCTGGGGATACCAACAGCTGTGATGCGGCTTGAGAGAAACTCATCAAACGGGCAACTGTGACAAAAACGCGGATATCCTCTAATGAAGGAAGCTTGTTCATAGTTTGTAAACCTAAGGATTACACTTCATATCTATACTTTATCACAGCAACCCCTAAACTGGAGAACAAACAGACATAATTCATTTATCAGAGGTTTTCACAATGTCACAATTTAACATAGCGGTTATTCCTGGTGATGGTATTGGTACCGAAGTGATCCCTGAAGGATTAAAAGTATTAGCAGCGGCAGCCAATAAACACAATGTAAAACTTAACTTTACCCATTTTGATTGGTCGTGTGAAACCTATCACCGTACAGGGCGTATGATGCCTGAAGATGGTTTAGAACAATTAAAGAAATTTGATGCGATTTTTCTCGGTGCGGTAGGGTTCCCTGGTGTTCCTGATCATATTTCGTTATGGGGGCTGTTATTACCTATCCGTCGTGCTTTCAACCAATATGTTAATTTGCGTCCTGTTCGTTTATTTGATGGCATTAAATGCCCATTAGCAGACAAAAAACCGGGAGATATTGATTTTTATGTCGTGCGTGAAAACGTTGAGGGGGAATACTCTGCGATTGGCGGTATTCAGTACGAAGGTACGGATGAAGAAATGGTACTGCAACAAAGCGTTTTTACCCGTAAAGGTACCGACCGTATCTTAAAATATGCTTTCGATTTGGCGCAGTCACGTGAGAAAAAACATTTAAGTTCAGCGACGAAATCCAATGGGCTATTTCATTCAATGCCTTATTGGGATAGCCGTGTAGCCGAAATGGCGAAGCAATACCCAGATATCAAAGTTGACCAATTTCATATTGATATCTTTGCTGCAAACTTAGTGAGAATGCCAGAGTTCTACGATGTGATTGTAGGGTCAAATCTATTTGGCGATATTTTGTCTGATTTAGGGCCTGCTTGTACGGGAACTATTGCGATTGCACCCTCGGCCAATATTAACCCAGAAAAACAATTCCCATCGATGTTTGAGCCGGTTCATGGGTCAGCACCTGATATCGCAGGGCAAAATATTGCCAACCCGATTGGTACAATTTGGGCAGCCGCCATGATGATGCAGCATTTGGGATGTCCTGAAATGCATGATTCGATTATGTCCGCAGTAGAAACAGCGATTAAACAGCGCCAACATTTGACTCGTGATATGGGCGGCGATGCCAGTACGCAGGCGTTAGGGGATGAAATAGCCCGTTTGGTTAGTGCTTAGTTGATGCATAAAGACGGTGTTTATTGAGTCAATTTAGTGAGCCATCGAGGGACTGTTTTGCCTGTTCCTCGATGCTTTGATTGTTAATACCCCCAAGATCTGCGAAAATATCCGCCAATTTTGATTAACAAGACGGATTTGCGACGCCAAGAGCCACATTGAGCCTCTTCGAATGCTTATACAAATCTGTATATAAACGAAAAGAACGGTTAAATGACAGATCAGAACTTTCTCCATGAAGTTAGCACACGCAGAACGTTTGCTATCATATCCCACCCCGATGCGGGTAAAACCACAATAACCGAAAAAGTGTTATTGTTTGGGCACGCTATTCAACGTGCTGGTACGGTAAAAGGCCGTGGCTCTAACCAACACGCTAAATCTGACTGGATGGAAATGGAAAAGCAGCGTGGTATTTCGATTACCACCTCTGTTATGCAGTTTCCTTATAATGATTGTCTTGTTAACTTATTGGATACCCCAGGTCACGAAGACTTCTCTGAAGATACTTATCGTACATTAACGGCAGTTGACTGCTGCTTGATGGTCATTGACTCGGGTAAAGGGGTTGAAGACCGGACACGTAAACTGATGGAAGTCACTCGTCTACGTGACACTCCAATCTTAACTTTCATGAATAAGTTGGACCGTGATATTCGTGACCCAATGGAATTAATGGATGAAGTGGAAAATGAGCTGAAAATTGCTTGTTGTCCAATCACATGGCCTATTGGTTGTGGTAAATTATTCAAGGGTGTTTATCATTTATTACGTGATGAAACAATCCTATACCAAACAGGCCAAGGTCACACTATTCAAGAAGTCCGTATAATTAAAGGGCTGAATAACCCAGATCTTGATGCTGCCGTAGGTGATGAATTAGCGGCACAGTTACGTGATGAGCTGGAATTGGTTCAAGGGGCATCTCATGAATTTGACCATGACGCATTCTTGCAGGGTGAATTAACCCCTGTCTTTTTCGGAACAGCGTTAGGTAACTTTGGTGTTGACCATATGCTAGATGGCCTAGTGGAATGGGCTCCTCAGCCACAACCGCGCCAAACAGATTTACGCCAAGTTAATGCGACAGAAGAAAAGTTCACTGGTTTCGTATTTAAAATCCAAGCAAATATGGACCCGAAACACCGTGATCGTGTTGCGTTTATGCGTATTGTTTCAGGTACTTATGAAAAAGGCATGAAACTACGCCAAGTGCGTATCAAAAAAGACGTGGTCATTTCTGATGCTTTAACCTTTATGGCGGGGGATCGCTCTCAGGTCGAAAACGCCTATGCAGGGGACATCATTGGGTTACATAACCATGGTACGATTCAAATCGGTGATACCTTCACACAAGGTGAAGAGCTCAAATTTACGGGTATTCCTAACTTTGCCCCTGAATTATTCCGCCGTATTCGCTTACGTGATCCGCTAAAACAAAAACAACTGTTAAAAGGCCTCGTTCAGTTATCTGAAGAGGGTGCAGTACAGGTGTTCCGCCCGTTAACTAACAATGATTTAATTGTTGGTGCGGTAGGTGTGCTGCAGTTTGACGTGGTGGTTTCACGTTTAAAAAGCGAATATAACGTTGAAGCTATTTATGAAGCCGTTAACGTTTCTACTGCGCGTTGGGTTGAGTGTGATGATGCGAAGAAATTCGAAGAGTTTAAACGCAAAAATGAGCAAAACTTAGCCCTTGATGGTGGCGACAACTTGTCTTATATCGCACCGACTATGGTGAATTTGAACCTGACTAGTGAACGTTACCCTGACGTTAAATTCCGCAAAACACGCGAACACTAATTGTGTTTATGACCCACGACTAGCATAGTTAGTGGGTCATCTTATTTCGAACTTCATTTAAAGCAACTTTCCCTGTTTTTTTATGCTTATCATCAAGAATATTCTGTCTTTATCACCTTTCTCTTTATTTTTTATGTTTTTTTACTTAGGCTATATTATTCGTTGTCCATTGCAGTGAAAGGAAGGTTTTTATGAAAAAAGCAAAACTATTGAGTTTGTTAGGAGTTATTGGGTTGAGCTGGGCGCTCGCGGCTTGTAGCTCATCATCAGATAGCGCTTTGAAAAAACAAGCCTCAGAAACCTGGGACAGTGCATCTAAGACCGTTGAAATGGCAGGTAAAGATACTGGGAATGCCATTTCGAGTGGCGCTAAAAACACCGGTGACTACATTGATGACTCCGCGATTACGGCGGATGTAAAAGGAAAATTACTGGGTACGAAAGGTATTTCGAGTAACAGCGTATCAGTAAAAACAGTCAATGGTGTTGTTTACTTATCAGGCTTTGTTAAATCAGCCGATCAAATTGATAAAATTACCCAAGTGGCATCGCAAGTTAATGGGGTAAAATCAGTACAAAATGGTTTAGTCATCGCTAACTAATCAGTAAATAAATGTCTCAATAGCTCATATTGCTGAATATTTATTGTACAATGCGGATAGAATGGGCTTTCAAAGGGAAGCTCATTCTGTTTTTGAGCTATTTAAAGTGAACTTCTGTCATTCAGAGGCATTATGGGAAAACACGTTTCAGTTACACTCGGCACGATTGAGCCGCTTGCATTCTTTGATAATATCAACTCGGGAAAAACTGCTCTGATTTGTGAAGGTGGTGGTCAACGAGGGATTTTTACTGCGGGTGTACTGGATGAGTTTCTTATTTCTGATTTCAACCCTTTTGACCTGATGATAGGCACTTCAGCTGGGGCTCAAAATCTTTCTGCGTATATTTGTGGGCAAGCAGGTTATGCTCGCCGTGTGATCACGCGTTATACGACTAATTCGGCATTTTTCAATCCACTGCGCTTTATCCGCGGCGGCCATCTGATTGATTTAGATTGGCTCGTCGACACCACAGCAAAAGAATTCCCATTACGTATACAAGCAGGGCTCGATTTATTAAATTCAGGCCGTGAATTCTATATGGGAGCAAGCCGCAGTGATGATTTTTCCGCTGCTTTTCTAAAGCCTGACGCAGACAACTGGCTCGATATTATTCGTGCATCCAGCGCTATTCCGGGCTTTTATCGTGAAGGTGTCGAATTTGATGGCACGCTTTACCAAGATGGTGGCATTAGTGCTGCTATCCCAGTTGAAGAGGCATACCGCCGCGGTGCAGAGACTATTGTGGTGATCCGTACCGTTCCTTCCCAAATGTATTTTACCCCTGAATGGGTGAAAAGAATGACTCGGTGGCTGGAAGGGGATAAAAATGGCCTACAACGTATGGCCGCGATGCTAAAAGTTCATCTGAAAAGCTACCGTAGAACACAAGAATTTATTGAAAACCCACCAAAAGATGTACAGGTCTTTGAGATTTATCCACCTGTTCCACTGAAAAGTAGTGCGCTGGGTAGTAAGGTATCTTCGCTTAATCAAGATTACCATACGGGGCGCCGGTGTGGTCGCTATTTTATTGCAGCACTGGGTGATGCCTTTGACCACAACACAAATCGCTTTAGCCATACTTTGGCACAGAAAATTGAGTCTAACCCATTAGATATTCAGCTTGAGCCACAAGTACCGAATGAGCTCATTCCTGAATTGGCGGTGGAGCCTGTTACCTCAATGCCTTTGGCCGCAATATCCGCAAATGAAAATCGTGATGGCTAAACGTCAATTTATTGATACTCATTGCCATTTTGATTTCCCACCTTTTAGTGATTCCTTCACTGAAAGTTTGCAGCTTGCTCAACAAAGTGGGGTGAGTGATATTATCATTCCTACAGTGAGTATGGATAATTTTGCACGAGTTTGGCAACTGGCACAGCAGTACCCGCAGTTGCATGCCGCTATGGGGTTTCATCCGTTATACTTGAGTCAGTTTCAAGAGCAACATATTGATATATTGACTGATTATCTAGCTAAAAAGAATAAAAAGTGTGTGGCGATAGGGGAGATTGGGCTTGACCTCTATATGCAAAACCCGCAATTTGAGCGCCAGCAAGTGGTGTTGTCCGCACAATTAAAGTTAGCGAAACAGTTTGATTTACCAGTTATTTTACATTCACGTAAAAGCCATGACCCATTAGCTGCGATGCTACGTCGTTTTGATGTCCCAGCTCGTGGCGTTGTGCATGGTTTTGCCGGCAGTCTATCTCAAGCCCAAGCCTTTGTTAAACTTGGCTATTATATTGGTGTTGGTGGCACAATTACTTATGACAGAGCGAATAAAACTCGCCATGTGATGTCGCAACTCCCTTTGACTTCATTATTATTCGAAACGGATGCCCCTGATATGCCAGTTTCAGGTTTTCAAGGCGAACCAAATCGTCCTGAACGTATTGAGTGGGTTTTTCGTTCATTATGTGAGCTTCGCCACGAATCCCCTGCAGAAATAGCCCAACAACTTTACAACAATAGTTTGTCGTTATTTAATCTCACCAAGTAAAACCGCATACAGAATCATAAATAATATTTATATAATTTCACTAATTGGCTATTAAAATCTATTCGGTTTTTATTGTGCTTAATTGGGACTTTAGTGCCTTTCCAGATTAAACTGAATGGATTTTGTGACTTTTGTCACATTATGTGAATTTTTGTTGTTTATTGCAGTATGTATTTGTGATGAGTATTGCGGGTTATTGGTGATGACTAGGTATAATCATCAAATTAAGAGTCAAGGTGACTTACACGTTTCCTTATATATCAACCTAAAATAAAGTGAACAGGGATCCTTCCATGCAGCTCATTATGAGTATTATCGGAATGGCGGTACTTATCGCGATAGCTATTCTATTTTCCAGCAATCGCCGAGCAATTAGACTACGCACAGTTGGCGGCGCATTTTTAATTCAATTAGCCATTGGTGCATTTGTTCTTTATGTTCCAGCGGGGCGTAGTGTGCTCCAAGGGATGTCTGACGCGGTTTCTAAAGTTATTGGATATGGTCAAGATGGGATGAGCTTCATCTTTGGCGGCCTTGTTTCCGATAAAATGTTTGAACTGTTTGGTGGCGGTGGCTTTATTTTCGCTTTCCGCGTTTTACCAATTATTGTTTTCTTCTCATCATTAATTGCTGTCCTTTATTATTTAGGGATCATGCAGTTAGTGATTAAAGTTCTTGGTGGTGGTCTGCAAAAAATATTGGGAACCTCAAGAACAGAATCGTTATCTGCAACAGCAAATATCTTTGTTGGGCAAACGGAAGCACCATTGGTTGTTCGCCCTTATATTGCAACAATGACGACATCAGAGCTATTTGCCATTATGTGTGGTGGTTTAGCTTCTGTAGCAGGTTCAGTTTTGGCCGGCTACGCCCAAATGGGTGTACCAATGGAATACCTGATTGCTGCCTCCTTTATGGCCGCTCCAGGTGGTTTATTATTCGCCAAACTGATGGTTCCAGAAACAGAAGATGTAAAAGATAGGGTTGATGCGACAGATTTAGTCGCTGAAGATGAACGCCCTGCCAATATCATTGATGCGGCCGCTTCTGGGGCATCATCAGGGATGCAACTGGCGCTGAACGTAGGGGCAATGTTATTGGCCTTTATCGCTTTGATTGCATTGATCAATGGCATCTTAGGTGGTATTGGTGGCTGGTTTGATTATCCACAATTATCACTGGAATTATTATTAGGTTGGCTATTTGCCCCAATCGCATACTTGATTGGTGTGCCGTGGAGTGAAGCGACAATTGCCGGTTCTTTTATCGGCCAAAAAGTTGTTGTGAATGAGTTTGTCGCATTCATGAACTTCGGTGAATACATGAAAGCGGATGCTGAAGTACTGGCGGCAGGTAAACAAGTGCTTTCCGACCATACTAAAGCGATTATTTCGTTTGCATTATGTGGTTTTGCTAACCTTTCATCCGTCGCTATCTTACTCGGTGGTTTAGGCGGAATGGCGCCAAATCGCCGTGGTGATGTCGCTCGTTTAGGTATGAAAGCGGTTATGGCTGGTACCCTGTCTAACTTAATGAGTGCAACCATTGCTGGCTTTTTCTTGACGTTAGGCGCAGCAGCCGTAATTTAATTTATATTTGCTATCAGCTAATCCAATTAAACGGAAGGGGAATAATCCTTCCGTTTCCATTTTGATTCGTTATATTTTTTTATGACTTTTTATATTAATCGTAAATTTTCAACTATTCTTAACTTAGTCAATTAATGATAAAGAAAATATTGAAAAAGCCATTTGAGAGAAGAATTGGTGGCGATAGATGGTATAATTTGATCTATATCACATTTTTTATTTTAATAATGTAACATTCAGTCGATTAATGTGATTTGTAGCACATAAAATGGCATCATTCCATGGTCAAATAGGCATTAGTAAGCTGCTATGGAACTGCTAGTTCTCAGAGTCTAGGACTCTAGGGCATGATGCGGTGAGAAGGATCTCAGCTGCTCAGTTCGGAAAGAATCCGACTAGCATCTTTAAGGAACCAAGCCCGCTCGCCAACAAAGAACGTGTCGTTCTGAAGAATTAACAACGTTGGAGAGTTATATGACTGATTTAAAAGCGGCCGCACAACGCGCGCTGTCACTTATGGATTTAACCACTTTAAATGATGACGATACTGATGCGAAAGTCATCGCACTGTGTCATCAGGCGAAAAGCCCAGCAGGCAATACCGCTGCAATCTGTATTTACCCTCGTTTTATTCCCATTGCACGTAAAACATTACGTGAGCAAGGCACTCCAGATGTGCGTATTGCAACGGTTACGAATTTCCCACACGGTAACGATGATATTGATATCGCATTAGCTGAAACCAAAGCAGCAATTGCTTACGGTGCGGATGAAGTTGATGTTGTTTTCCCTTATCGTGCGCTGATTGCCGGTAATGAACAAATTGGTTTTGATTTAGTGAAAGCCTGTAAAGACGCTTGTGCGGCTGCGAATGTGTTGCTGAAAGTAATCATTGAGACAGGTGAGTTAAAAGATGCAGCACTAATCCGTAAGGCTTCTGAAATTTCAATTAAAGCGGGCGCTGATTTTATTAAAACCTCGACAGGTAAAGTACCTGTTAATGCAACATTAGAAAGCGCGGAAATCATGATGCAAGTCATCCGTGATATGGGCGTTGAAAAAACAGTCGGCTTTAAACCTGCTGGTGGTGTACGTACCGCAGAAGAAGCAGCAGAATACTTAGCGTTAGCGGGACGAATTTTAGGTGACAATTGGGCAGATAGCCGCCACTTCCGTTTTGGTGCTTCTAGCCTATTAGCAAATTTATTAAATACGCTAGGTTTTGACGTTAAAAAATCAAGCAGCAGTTATTAATTTTCGCAATATTGTTAGCCGATAAATTCGACTTTAAAGGAGAATATTGTGTTTCTGGCACAAGAAATTATCCGTAAAAAACGTGATGGTAAGCCATTAAGCGAAGAAGAAATTCGTTTCTTTATCAATGGTGTTCGCGATAACTCAGTTTCAGAAGGTCAAATTGCTGCATTGGCAATGACTATCTATTTTAATGATATGACCATGCCTGAGCGCGTTGCATTAACGTTAGCAATGCGTGATTCAGGTACGGTTCTGAACTGGAAATCACTCAACCTCAATGGCCCATTAGTTGATAAACACTCAACTGGCGGCGTGGGTGATGTGACTTCACTGATGCTTGGCCCTATGGTCGCTGCTTGTGGCGGTTATGTACCGATGATCTCAGGCCGTGGTTTAGGCCATACTGGTGGAACACTAGACAAGCTTGAAGCGATCCCTAATTTCGATATCTTCCCGGATGACCTTCGTTTCCGCGACATTATCAAAGATGTCGGGGTGGCAATTATTGGGCAAACTAATTCATTAGCACCTGCCGATAAACGTTTCTATGCGACCCGTGATATTACAGCGACAGTGGATTCAATTCCGCTAATTACCGCTTCAATCTTAGGTAAAAAATTGGCTGAAGGCCTTGATGCTCTGGTGATGGACGTTAAAGTCGGCTCAGGCGCATTTATGCCAACTTATGAGAAGTCAGAAGAGTTGGCTGAGTCAATTGTGAAGGTCGCTAATGGGGCGGGTTGTAAAACTACGGCATTATTGACTGACATGAATGAAGTGCTAGCTTCCAGCGCAGGTAACGCAGTTGAAGTTCGTGAAGCGGTTCAATTCTTAACGGGTGAATACCGTAACCCACGTCTTTATGAAGTCACCATGGCGTTATGTGTAGAAATGCTGGTATCTGGTTCATTAGCAGCAAACCGCGAAGAAGCACGCCAAAAATTACAGGCAGTATTAGACAATGGTAAAGCGGCAGAAGTGTTTGGCCGTATGGTAGCAGCTCAAAAAGGGCCTGCTGATTTTGTTGAAAATTACAACAAATACCTGCCGACTGCGGTACTGAGCAAAGCCGTTTATGCACCAAAAGATGGCATTATCACGCAAATGGATACACGTGCGCTGGGAATGTCCGTAGTGACGTTAGGCGGTGGTCGCCGTAAAGCGACAGACCCAATTGATTATAGCGTTGGTTTGAGTGATATCGCTGCGTTAGGCGCCAAAGTGGATACCCAAACGCCACTGGCAATTATCCATGCAAATAGTGAAAAAGCGTGGGAAGAAGCGGCGAAAGAAGTGCGTGAAGCGATGGTGATTGGAGACAAATCTCCTGAAACAACACCAATGGTTTATCGCCAAATCAGCGAGTAATACAAATAGATTTTAGTGGTATATCGTTTTAAAAATACCGCAGGAGAAAAATATGAAACGCACATTTATTATGGTTTTGGATTCCTTTGGGATCGGTGCAGCACATGATGCACATAAATTTGGTGATGAAGGTTCCAATACATTGGGTCACATCGCAGATGCTTGCGCCCGTGGCGAAGCGGATATTGGTCGTAAAGGGCCTCTGCATTTACCTAATTTAACAAAATTAGGTTTAGGTAAAGCAGGAGAAGAATCAAGCGGTTCATTCCCTGCAGGTCTTGACCCTAATGCAGAAATTATTGGTGCGTATGGTTATGCGAGCGAAATTTCTTCAGGCAAAGATACGCCATCAGGCCACTGGGAAATCGCAGGTGTTCCTGTGTTATTCGATTGGGGATATTTTTCTGATGAAGAAAATAGTTTCCCTCAAGAGTTACTGGATACGTTAGTTGAGAAAGCGAATTTACCGGGTTACTTAGGTAACTGCCACTCATCAGGTACGGTTATTTTGGATCAACTGGGTGAAGAGCATATGAAAACCGGGAAACCTATTTTCTATACCTCTGCTGACTCCGTATTCCAAATTGCGTGTCACGAAGAAACTTACGGCTTAGATAAACTGTATGAGCTGTGTGAAATTGCGCGTGAAGAGTTAACCAAAGGTGGTTATAACATTGGCCGTGTTATCGCGCGTCCATTTGTTGGCGACAAAGCGGGTAACTTCACACGTACAGGTAACCGTCATGATTTAGCGGTAGAGCCACCAGCACCAACCGTATTGAAAAAATTAGTTGATGAAAAACAAGGTGAAGTTGTTTCTATCGGTAAAATTGCGGATATTTACGCTCATGTCGGTATCACCAAGAAAATTAAAGCCACTGGTATCGATGCGCTATTCGATGCAACGGTAGAAGAAATGAAACTGGCAGGTGACAACACTATCGTTTTCACTAACTTTGTGGACTTTGACTCTGCATATGGCCACCGCCGTGATGTGGCAGGTTATGCTGCGGCATTAGAATTATTTGACCGCCGTTTACCTGAACTAATGAAATTAGTTAAAGAAGACGACATTCTAATTTTAACGGCAGACCACGGTTGTGACCCAACCTGGCCAGGTACAGACCATACCCGTGAGCACATCCCAGTGTTGATTTATGGTCCAAAAGTGAAACCAGGTTCATTAGGTCACCGTGAAACTTTCGCAGATATTGGCCAGACTGTCGCGAAATACTTTGATTTGTCGCCGATGGATTATGGTAAACCAATGCTCTAACACCCATTACCCGTCATACTTTGAGCTGTAGCGGTGTTGGCTGCATAAAATCCCCCTAATCACATACTGATGTATGCTCATAGGGATGATTTTCTTTGCCGCCTAGCTACAACTCAAATTATTTAGGGTAATGGCGGGGAATTAAAGGTAATGGGCAAAGCTTTGTCGTCATACTTTAAGTTGTAGAGCGGTGTTGGCTGCACAAAACCACCCTAATCACATACTTGTGTATGCTCATAGGGATGGTTTTGCTTGCCGCCTTGCTACAACTCAAATTATTTAGGGTAATGGCGGGGAATTAAAGGTAATGGGCAAAGCTTTGTCGTCATACTTTAAGTTGTAGAGTGGTGTTGGCTGCACAAAACTACCCTAATCACATACTGATGTATGCTCATAGGGATGGTTTTGCTTGCCGCCTAGCTACAACTCAAATTATTTAGGGTAATAGGTAAGTATGAAAGGTAGTGAGCGAGCTATTGAAGGGTAATAAGCTAGCTGTAGTTCGTTGGCTACGATTCAAATTGCTTAGGCCAGTAAGATACAGATTATTAATAATAAGGTGGGAAGCCACCTTATTCATTTGAAAATATTTAATCGTTTAAAGGGAAATAATCATGGCAACTCCACATATTAATGCAGAAATGGGTGATTTCGCTGATGTCGTTCTGATGCCAGGCGATCCATTACGTGCAAAATACATCGCTGAAACCTTCCTTCAGGATGTTCGCCAAGTCAATAATGTGCGTGGCATGTTAGGTTTTACAGGGACTTATAAAGGTCGTAAAATTTCTGTTATGGGTCACGGTATGGGGATCCCTTCATGCTCCATTTATGCGAAAGAACTGATCACTGATTTTGGTGTAAAAGTGATTATTCGTGTGGGTTCATGTGGCGCAGTAATGGATGACGTAAAATTGCGTGATGTTGTGATCGGTATGGGCGCTTGTACTGATTCACGCGTTAACCGTCAACGCTTTAAAGAAAATGATTTTGCAGCGATCGCAGACTATGACTTAGTTCATAATGCCGTTGAAGCAGCAAAAGCAAGAAACGTGAATGTACGTGTGGGTAACCTATTCTCAGCAGACCTATTCTACTCACCAGATCCTGATATGTTCAAAGTGATGGAAAAATACGGCATCCTGGGCGTTGAAATGGAAGCCGCGGGTATCTATGGTGTTGCCGCGGAGTTTGGCGCACGCGCACTGACGATTTGTACTGTTTCTGATCACATCAAAACTGGCGAACAAACAACATCAGAAGAACGTCAAACCACATTCAATGAAATGATTGAGATTGCACTGGATTCAGTGTTGTTAGGCGATAAATAGTCGTTAATTACATACTGAGATGATTTTTTAAATGCCACGTATAGCGTGGCATTTTTTGTGAAATAAAAGCTCTAAATCCCCGAAATGATCATGTCAACAGCCGAAATAATTTTTGCATGAACATTCGGGATGATACAGACGAGGTCACGTGGTTTAAGTTTATTAATGGAAATAGTGGTTATGGATTTAGTGATAATTACATGGTGAATACCATTAATATAAACCACAGGGGTTAGAGCCTTAACTTGTGAATTGTTATGCAATAATGGCGATATAGGCATGATAACACGTGAGTGATAGTCACTCAGTAGGTCATTTTGGATATCAATAAGATAAGGATATTGGTCTTTCGACCTGATTGATTTATTACGATAAACAGCATATTGAGACATTAAATCACCCCATACTCATTATCATCAGTAAATAGCCCTGCTTGTTGTTCAAATTCGTTAAAGCTATCAATGTTTGTTCTATTTTTTTCTTTCCATTTGGCATCAGAGCTTTGTTTGATAGTAAGGGGGAAATCTTGTTGTAGGTTTGCCTTATTTTGCATCTCAGTGAAATGATTTTGCGTTTTCATGGGCTACCTTAAATTAAGTGGATAAGATGGGTATTACTTTAGGGTAGCACCACTATGCTGGCAACTGCGCTGGGCGTTTTAAGACTAACTTTTTATCCGGCTCATCATCACGGCATCAACATATTGCCCATCACGAAATGCATAATCTTTCATGCGGCCTTCTAGCTCGAAGCCAAACTTTTCATACAGCCCAATGCCACTGCCATTTGCTGCGAATACTTCTAGCTCTATGCGATGGACATTGAGCCAGTTATCGCAGTAATCCACCATTACTTGCATCAGTTGTGAGCCAATACCTTTGCCTTGGTGAGTTTCACTAACGGTAATTCCGAAAGTTGCAACATGGCGACGGCGCACTTGGCTCGGTTGGCTAATTACAAGCAAACCCACAACGTCGTCACCAATAGTAGCAACAAACTGGGTAACGAGCGGGTCATTTGCCCCAAGGCGAGCCTCCCACGTTTTTTCTGTTGGGTAAGGTAGCTGTAAGGTGTTGGCATACGCCGAATAGGCAGCGTGCATCTGGGTAACTGCCGGGACATCGTTTAATGTTGCTCTGCGGATGGTTATGTTGCCCACATCAAGTCTCTTTATCATTATTTATTACATATAAGGATATTAATCCCACTCAATTGCCGCTGTGTCAATTAGATTATGCTAGATATCAATGTGTTATTTAAATATACCATCTATGCATGGGAGTAGCGCTATCTGATATCGAATGTTTATCTATTTATCTATTATTTCTAAATATAATTTTCTATTAAAAAAGAGGAATAAAATTATGGGGATTAATTTCATGAAAAATGATACAAAGATAGTCAGCAGTGACACATTGGCTATGATGATTCAAAAGAAAGGAAATAAAGATAGCATAACTAAAAAAACAAAAAAAATAATTACTAATGAAATAGAAAGGTTAATACAGACTAAATCAGAAGAAAATTCAAAGATGTTATGTAGTAGCTGGTTATCTTTGGATAAGATAAAGTCTTATAAAGTAAAGCAAGAGTTAATGATGTGTTTTTCTGATAATATGATTAAAGTTGATAATGCTCACCCAACCATAGGGAGTAGAAAATCAAATCATGAGGTTAATGAACCTATAGCTTTATCAGGAGAAGACAATCAAAAATCAAACAGTAGTAATGGAATTGAAAAAGGAAAACCAATGAATCTAAATGATAATTATTTAGATTCATCATCTATAGATGGAGAATTACAGTTGAGGATATCACTTAACTGTGACTCTTCTATAAAGAAACTGAAAGAGTCTTTGATATCTTACTTGGCAGGAAAGGAAATAACGGAATGTAAAATCAAAAAAATCACAAAACTAATTGATGAGTTAAATAAAAAACAAGATTTAATCGTGATTAAAACAAGAATAGCAGAAGCGTTTGGAATTACTTCATTAAATGATAGTAATCCTGAAGAAATAGTGAATATCTTCATTGGTAAACTAAATGGTAAAATTAGTAATATTGAATTTAAAAATAAGGCTACATCAACTACTGATCTGATGGAATTCCATATTAACAATGTTGTAAATTACAATGACTTAATGGATGATTTTAAACCGGAAATCCCTATTGAATTAAAGGAGGACATTGATTCGGCTATTGAGAGAAATGATTTTCATAGAGTTAAATCTCTATTGAATAAAATAAAAAGAAATAAAGTTTCAGATATTTACTCATCAGTCAGAAGTTACTTGAGGTATGGGAAAATTTTTCCGAATGGAAGTGACGATGATGAGAAAATAGAAAAAATCATTCATGAGATAGAAAACCCAAGTGTTAAATACAGAATTTTAAATTTTTTTATGGATATGAAATTTAAAATATTAAAATTATATAATAAATTATTTTAAATGGACTCTGCTTAGAGAGTTATATAAAAAAAGTCAATCTTAGAAAGAATGGCTAACAGCTGTTTGATAGCCATTCTTTTATTTATTAGACAATCAAGGCGTCATCATAAACACTTTTGAATTTCGCCCTAAATATTGACGAGCTAAACGATTAATATCTTCAACTGTAAGTTGGTGAATAATATCTTTCTGTTGGTTTAAACGCTGATATTGCCCATCATCGCTGGCAATCTGCGCTAGAGCCTCAGTCCAGTAGCTCGAGCTATCAGTGACTTGTGAATTTTCAGTGAGCCAAGTATTTTTCGCTTCGGTTAATTCTTTTTCACTTATACCCGTTTGACGAATTTGCCCAATCGTTTTTTGGGCGATTTGCGTCATTTCCTGTGCACGTTCTGGCGAGGTGGTGAAATTCAAGCGCGCGAGGTAATACGGTTGCGGTTTCTTCGCGAGCATCTGTGAAAAGCCAAGCGCATAAATACCACTCGCTTTCTCACGTAGTTCACCACGTAAGCGTTGGCTCACAATGGTATCAATTAATTGAATCGCTAAGCTGTCTTGCTGGTTCCAGACAGCAGGTGACGCGAACTGAATACTCACCATGCTCTTATCGCTGCTGCTGATAGGATAAGTTTTATTAAAACTCGCCATTTTTGGCATGATCCCTTGGTCGCGAGATACCAGTTTTTGGTTACTGTGTGGCAGTGAGGCAACCCATTGCTCTAACAGAGGTTTTAGATCACGGCTATTCATTGCACCTGTAATGACCAGTGTCATATCTGCTGTTGAGGTGAGTAATTGGCGGTTAGCTTGCTGCAACTGCTGAGCCGTAAATTGCTGCCAGCTGCCCTTTGGGTTAATCACCAAAAATTCACCGTGGGTATAGCTTTCCCGATTAATATTATCAAGGAAAGTGCGTTCTACGGGAGTTTTGGATAAGTTTAAAGTAAAAGATTGTTTTTGTTGCTCTAATTTTTCACCACTAAATTGCGGAGCGGTGAGTTTTAAATTGAGTAACTGTAGCGCTGTTTCGAGGTTATCGACAGGGGCTTTTCCGCGAAAACCATGTGTCAGCAATTCACTGTATGGGCGAACGCTAATTTGGTTTTGTTTTGCCAGCAGAGCCAGATCACGCGCACTGTAATTTCCATAACCGCTGCTTTCAGGAAGTTTCAACGCCCAATCCGTTAAACCTGCCGTTTGTTGTGTTTCTAACGAACGGCCACCCGGTAATTGCAAGTTAAATTGAATATCATCTTTCAGGTTTTTATCTGTTTTAACAATTACCTGAATGCCATTACTCAAAGTCCAATGTTCCGTTTTTTCAACGGGCAGCTTAGATTGATCAACAATACTGCCTTTTATGGATTGGGGTAATTGCAGTTGAATGGCTTTGGAGCGCAGCGTAAATGGCCCTGGTGTGCTTTGGCGTATTTTAAGCCATTGCTGATTAAATGCCGATTTATCAATAGTAGGGGCATCAGTATCAGGCCCAATTAATGCTAAACGCGGGGAAGCGGTTTGTAGGAATTTAGCGACATGCTGTTGTAAGTCCTGCGGCTTAACGGATTTCATTAACTGGTAGCTGTTATCTAACTGTTGGCGCTTATTCCACATTGGCATGTCGTATTCAAGCGCCGTCGTCAGTTGCCCTGCTAAATATTCATTACTATAACGTTGCTCTGAAGCGGCTTGCAGGCTGAATTTTTTCAACATCGCTTGCTTTGCAGAATCAAGTTCTTCTTGGGTAACCGGCTCAGTAGCAAGGCGTTGTAATTCTGTAAATAAAATCTCAGTTGCACCTTGGTAATCATTACCTTTCGGGTGGATGATCATCAACTGTTGTAAGCGCTGGTTATCTAACATTGCCCCTTGTTCATTGATGCTAATCGACGGCAAAATGCCGTTATCCACCATAACGGAGAAACGTTGGTTTAAAATGGCCAACCAGAGGTTATCCAGTAAATCTTCCGACTGCCCTAAACGGGTATTTAGCGGTGCGCTAACATCCTTTTGTAAAGCAAATTGCACATAACGCGCCCCTTGCTCTTTATCAAACACACCTTGGACTAACATATTGGTTGTGCTAGTAAATTGCTTCCACTGAGGGTCATCTTTTGCCACTTTTTCAGGTTTAGGGAGCGCAAATAAATTATTAACCTGATTGCGTACTGATGAACTATTGAAATCACCAATAATTAATAGTGACATTCGCTGAGGCTGATACCATGTTTGATAATAGTCTTTCGCTTGCTCAATCGGAGCATTGCGTACCACATCTAATGAGCCAATTGGGTTGCGATCGACGTAACGGCTACCGTGGTAGCGTAATTTTTCTAAGCTGTCATTGATGCGATAGCCCATCCCTTGGCGTAAGCGCCACTCTTCGACAATCACAGGGCGCTCTTTTTCGAAGGCTTCTTGGTCAAAGGTCATATTTGATGCCCAATCGGCCATCACTTGTAAGCCTGTGGCGACTTGTGCTGTCGTGGCTTCGGGGAGTGATAATTTATATAGCGTGGAATTTAAACTCGTAATGGCATTCACATGGCTACCGAGTTTAAGTCCTTGGTGTTCCAGTTGTTTGAACCCCGTGGTTCCCGGAAAATGTTTGGTGCCTTTAAACGCCATATGTTCAGTAAAGTGTGCGAGGCCAAGCTGCTGTTCATTTTCTTGTAATGAACCGCTGCTGACCAGTAAACGCAGTTCAACTCCGGGTTGATTACGTTGCAGAAGGTAAACTTGCAGCCCATTGTCGAGTTGGTAGTGTTGAAGGTCACCGCGCACAGGCAATAGTGAGGTCGAATTTTTGCTCACCGATGTGCTGCCTGCGCAGCCACCGAGCAGAATACTTATCAATGCTGCGAAGGTAATTTTATGAAGCATATTCAGGCGTTCCTGTATTTAAGGATTTTTCACTCGTAGGCTCCACGAGCAATATGTGTTGTTCCGCAAATTGAGCAACGAAGCTCTGATGACTAACCAAAACAATGGCGCTGTCATGTAACTCAGCTTTCAATAGAGCGAGGAGTTCTAATGCGCTGTTTTCATCAAGGGCGGAGGTGGTTTCATCCAATAAAAGCAGTTTTGGTCGGTTGAGCAATAAACGCGCAAACATAATGCGCTGCTGTTCTCCACCAGATAGGCGGTTGTTCCAATCGGTTTCGAGTGCTAATTGATGATGCAGTTTTTCCAAACCGACTAACATCAATGCATATTGAAAATCTTGCTGGCTAAATTGGGATGCCGCTTTGGGATAAGCTAATAAGCTATCAAGCCGACTAATTGGTAAATAGAGACGCTGTGGGATCCACATAACTTTTTCTGTTCGGCTAATAGTACCGTTGAAGAAAGGCCAATGCCCACTTAGCGTACGTAATAAGGTGGATTTTCCAATGCCAGAACGGCCACTAATCAAGGTTAATTCACCTTGTTTGGCGGTGATATTCACGGAATTAATTAAACAGCGGTTGTCTGCGGTAGAAATGGATAACTTAGCCACCAGAGGTGGCGATTTTTCGTCGATAGTAACCACAGCTTTGTTATCGTTTTCCAATAAAACCACAAAGTTGTATAAACGGGAGACCGTGGCTTGCCATGCGGCGATTTCTTTATAGGCAAAAATAAACCAACCGAGTGAAGTCGCAACACTGGTAAAGGCTTGGCGCAATTGCATTAAGCCACCTAACATGATTTCACCCGCAAGGAATTTAGGCAGTGCGAGTAATACAGGTGCTAAAGCGGTAACTTGTTGGTAACCCACTGTATAAAAAGATAAATTTCTTTCACAGCGAATAAGGCGGTTCCAGTTGCTGATAATCTCACCAAAGCGCCCCATCAGTTCTTTTCTATCTTGAGTTTCACCGCGTTGCCCTGCGATGGCATCACCGTGTTGGCGGCAATTAATTAGCGAGCTACGGTAATCCGCTTCGCGGCGCTGCTTATCCATATGCAAACGGCGTAGCGGAAAACCTATCCATTGGGTAAGTGCAATACCAATGAGGGTATAAATAATACAAGCCCAGAACATATACCCGGGGATGGTCCAGTCGCTATCGGCAAAATTAAACGACAGGCTACCGGAAAGCGTCCAAAGAATGGCGGCAAATGAAATCAGCGTTAGCATTGAGTGAAGGAATGTCACCACTAAATTTAATGTTGATTCAATCAGTAAACGGATATCTTCAGCGATACGTTGGTCTGGGTTATCGGGTTCTTGTGATGTCAGCCTTAACAGGTAATGTTTACTGTTGGGGGATAACCAACGGCTAAGTACTTGCTCAGTCATGCCTTTGCGCCAGCGGATAATCAGCATTTGTTTTAGGTAATTACCCATAACGACGACAAAAATCAGCCCACTAACTAAGATCACAAAGTACTGCAACAGTCCATATAGGGCTTGGCCGTCGAGTTTTTGTAGGGCGTTATAAAAGTCGCCGTTCCACATGTTCATTTTGACGTTGAACCACACCGAGGACAAGGTGAGCCCGAGTGAGGCAAACAGCAGTATCCAGCACAAAAGGGCAGCACGCTGCCCCCAAAAAGGTTTTACTAAATAGAAAAATTGTTTCAGTGTCTTCATGACGTTTTATTCATTTGTTGTTTTAATTGTTTAACGAGTTTTATTGCTCACATTGCTGGGAATTACAGGTCGTAATTGACTTGTAACCAGAACTGACGGCCCGGATCGTAAGATTTCAATACGCGATCTTCAAATACGAAGCGGTCAGCAACATTTTTATTGTTAAGAATATTGTTCACTTCGACGGAGAAGCCAAAACCGTGAGCAAATTCAGGCTTCCAGCCAAGACGGGTATCCCACGTATATTTACTGGAGAAATGTTGCTTGGTGTACTTACGAACTTGTCCATACTCAGGGTCGACTGCGTAGGCATTGTCGTAGCGAACCGCTTGGTCTCGGGCTCCCCACCATTGCAGGCGGTTATACCAAGTTAGATCATAATCGTCCCAAACACTGGTCAGTTCTAAGTTAAATTTGAACGGAGAGTTAAAGCTAGTTGAAGGCAACTTTGATGCGTCAATAATTTTGCCGTCATACCAAACTTTGTTGAGGTTAACTTTATTGGCTGGATCGAATGAGTTATAGCCAGAATCTTTTGGCGTATTACTTTCACTTTGCTGCCATGTGAGTGATGCTGTCATTACATGGGAAGCTTCTGCCCACTCCCAAGGTTGGCTGTTATTAACGGATAGGGTTACGGTGTCGTGTGAGCTACGGCCGCCATTGTCATACATACGAATACTGCGTTTATCGGCATCACGAGTATCATATTTGGTACGAGTTCGAACTTCATCGTAACCTTCACGATGCACATATTGTAAACGCCATGTGGTTGACATTACTTCTTGTTGTAAGGCAAGGGTAAGTTCATCGTTATACGGTGTTTTTAGTGAATCTATGCCTTCGTAGTCTTTTTTATTATCCCAATCATTTAAATTTGGATCTAATGAACAGCCCCAATTACAGTTTTGCATACCTGCATTTTGTGCACCATATAAGGCATAGGTTAGCATTGAACGGCCATAATAACGGTTAGCACCAGCGATCAATAACGTTGAATTGTCGCCAAAAATGTCATATGAACCAGAAAATCGAGGGGCAATATTTGTACGACTCACAAAGTCATCACGATCTAAACGGATGCCAGGACGTAGTGTTAATTTGCCATATTGTAAGTTGTCATCGAGAAATAATGCGTAGTTAGTATAATCTGCGGAATGCTTACCTGCTTGGAACCGAGTGATATTGGTAAGTTGGCCATTCCAATAATCATTTTTATCAATGACACCTGAATAGTTATAACGATAGAAATCACTATCTCGTTTATACGTCCCTTTAGTATAGCTGAGCTCACTACCAATAGTTGGCTTATGCGTAATACCTAACCCATCTTCCATTGAAGTGAATCTCATAACTGCTTTTGCTGTTTGGCTATTTTGTTCAGAGATTAAATCACCTTGTCCGCCACTACGTAGGTATTTCCGGTTATCCCAGTTATAGTCAGAGTCCATTGCGAGAACTTCGACATAATAGTTTTGGTCATTGACTCGTTCATCTTTTAGTTGCTGAGTACTTGCTGTTAGCTCTAACTGACCAACTTCAAATTGGTGTTTGAAAACGCCCGTAAAACCTAAACCTTTATGTGTGCTGTCATAGCCTGAATTCATGATAGTGGAAGTAAATAAGCGACTATCATAGTCAGCATAGTTTGCAGAAAGGTCTAAGGAACTTTTATCAGAGAGATCAATGGTATACTTCAAAAAATAGTTATCAGAAATCCTTTTTTGATCTTTTTTTCCAGTTAGGCCGTCTGTCATTTCCAATTCACCATCGCCATTGATCATTGCGGCGCCATCATTGGCGAGCGTCATTGGAATAGTCGAACTACGACGTGAGGCCGAGAATACGAGCCCTGAATTTTCACTCACCCCTAATTCAAACCAGCCACCAAAGTCATTTTTATCATAGCGGTTTTGGAAACGAGCAGGATTTGCCGTATCATTTTTGGTAGTATCAATCCTTTGCGATGAATCGTGGAACAAATTATTCCAACCAGAGCGGGTTAGGCGGTAATAGGCGTGAGCACTATTTTCTCCTTGCCAGCGGCGGCTGTTCACCTCAACGGTGCCCCCTGTAAATCCACCAAATTCGACAGGAATATTATTGTCATACACTGTCATGCTGTCGATCAGACGGCTGTCTATGTAGATCCCTTGGTCGCTACTGCTCAGACGGGTAGTTGTTTCACCGAGACCACTGTCTGCGGGGTCAAAATCGTTGTTAAAGCTCACTCCATCAAGGCGATAGGCGTTTTGGTAGCTGCTTGAACCGTGGATTGAGATGCGGGAAGGCTTGATTTCCCCTTGGTTCATCGAGTTACTGTCATTGTTAGCAAATTGGACAGCAGGGTTAGTCTTCATTAAATCGGTGATATTGCCATCACCGGTATTTTTCTGGCTAATCTCTTCAGAAGTCACGTATTGTGGTGCGGACATCACATCTGTTGCGGGGTGATTCTGAACAACGCCAGAGACTTGAGTTTCCGGTAATACCAATGTGCCTTGGCTTAAATTTTGCTGACGAATAACGAAAACACCATTTTCATTGACTAACTCTAAGCCGCTACCGATGAGTATTTTTTGTAATGCAGTTTGAGCGGAGTAGTTACCAGACAAGGCAGGTGCTCGTAAGCCATTTAACTGACCTTTATCATAAATCAATTGAATTTGGCCTTGGCGGCTAATTTCAGCCACTGAGGTCGCCAGTGATTGTTCTGGTAGTGAAAATGCGAGTTCTTGTGCTGATGCAGACTGACAAACAATGGCGCTACTCACCGCAATAGCAAGGGCGAGCGGCCTTAATCGGCTTTGAGTAAACTGAATAGACATGGTTATCCCTTATTCTTAAGCTGCACAAAAAGTGTGCGAAAATAGGTCAGCAAAATGATGACTAGTTAAGAAGAGGGTGAAATGAGAATTATCCTCACCTGCAAATGAAAATATTTTTTATTTATTTTTTTTATTTTGAATAATCAATACGTTATTTTTATCTCGATAGACGACTTGTACCGGAAGTAATGAAGGAAGGGCTTGAAAAAACTGTTCTGGCTGATGGGTATTGATGCGACCTGAGATTTTACTCTTCGCTAATTGAGCGGGAGAAAGCTCGATATTTATCGATGAATAGTTTTAAGTTCATCGAGGACTTCTGAAAGTGGTTTATCGACAAAAATTAATTCACCAAAACGCCAACGAGCCACATCTAGCGGGTTGATGTGTTGGCGAGCGATTGGGCTGTTCGGCGATTGACTGACTGCACTGTCACCAGCAAGTAGGAAAACGGGTTGTTTGCTTGCGGCATCTTCAAAGCTGACAATGCCTTGGCTGACATTCACAGCAACTTGCTGAGCCACTTTGTTAACTTCAAATTCGGTTCCTACCACTTGAATACGCCGGTTATCAGCTTGAATTATAAAAGGCCGATAGGGGTTGGATTTGACTTTAAAATAAACATTTCCCTGTTCCAGATACAGGTTACGTACTGGAGTTTCATAGGCGACATGAATACGGGTATTGCGGTTAAGAAACAGCTGGGAACCATCAGATAAAGTAACTTCTTTAGGCGTATCCGTTGCCACTAAGGTCATATTATTGAGCAACATTGAAGGTAAGTGGCTGTATGGCAAAAACAAAATAGCCGCAATAAAAAATGCTGCAAAAGTATTGCCCAAAGGGCGCCATAAGCGAAAAAAAGGGCGTTTTTCCTTGGGAAGTATTGTGCTAGCAGGGCGCGGCATGTGATCAAAATCGCGCCATAGTCCAGCAATGGCATCATACGCTTTTGCATGTTCAGGTGATGCAGCAATCCATTGTTTGAATTGCTCTGTTTCAAGGGCGCTGATACGTTGGCTGTGCATGCGGGTAAACCACAGCGCGGCTTCTTCATCAATGCGGCTTTCATCATCTGATGTTTGCAAAGAGTCGTGAGTCATTACGAATTATTGCCCTGATTATCAAGGTGTTTTTTACAGTGAACAAGCGCCGCCGCAATATGTTTTTCCACCATACTGATTGAAATTTCCATTCGTTCAGCAATCTCACTTTGAGATAAGCCATCAAAACGATACAGCAAAAATGCTTCTCGTCGACGGGGTGGTAACGTTTCAAGCGCTTCGCTTAGCCGTTGGATGCGTTGCTGATGTTCCAAGATTTCACTGGGATCAGCTTGGCTTTGTTCAAAATGCGGTTCATGAGTAACATCATCAATGGATGTTTCTGATTTAGTTTGGCGCTGGTTACGTCGCCAATGGTCAATCAAAACATGATTCGCAATTTTAAACAGATAAGCGCGGCTCTCTTTTACAGGCGTTTGTTCTTTACGGTTTAGCCATAGTGTAAACACATCCTGTGATAAATCATCAGCATCATTGCTGTTATCTAGCCGATTGCGGAAAAAGCGCACAAGTTGGCTATATGTTGACTGATACGCACCGCTAATTTTACGGGCAAGAGATTTATCAATAGTCATTTTACTGGTGTTAATGTCTTAAAAGAGCACAATTGTGCTGATTAATAATCTGCTCAGATTACTTTATTATTTAAATCAATAAGTTGTTTTAATAATTATGTTTTTACTAATAATAATGAATATCATTTTTGTTTGTATTATGCCTATAATCTGCAAAAAATAAAGTCGTGAGGCAGAATATGAGCAGTATGACGGGTCAGTTAGAGCGCCCGATTTTCCGTCCACTAGGCGGTTTGGTTTTAAGTTGTCTTTTCCATGGAACACTGGCAATCATTTTTATCGGCTGGTTTACTTCTTCAATTCCGAAGACCGGAGTACTACCACCAGCAATTTCGTTGCAGCTGGGTGTTTATCAGCTTGAAAAACAGGCAGAGCCTGAAATTAATCATGCCCCTAAACAACACATGACGACGCGTGAAGAGTCATTGCCTGAAGTGGTTGAAAAGGTAGATAAATTGCCTGAAACTGCGATCGTAGATAATGGCACATTGACGAAAGTCAGTGAGAAAAAACGACCACCGAAAAAGACAATTCCACAAGAGAAAAAAGTGATCGACGAAGCCCCTGTAACTACGCAGGAATCGATGGTGACTTCCGCTCCTGCATCAGGGAGTGAATCCAGTAGCAGTGCGAATTTCTCCAGTAATGCGTCTGCGGCAGTGAGTGGGCACCAAGGCTGGCAAAGTGAGGTTCATCAGCGGATAGCCAAGACCAAACGCTATCCACGTGCAGCGTTGCGTTACCGCTCAACTGGGGTCTCTCATATAAAAGTGGTTTTGGATAGTCGGGGTGAAGTGATTGCCGCCAGCTTATTGAATTCATCCGGTACGAAAATATTGGATAAAGAAGCGTTGGCGACAATTTCACGTGCTGCGCCTTTTCCTACCCCGCCAGAAACATTGTTGGTAGATGGCCGGGTCGAGTTTATTGCGCCAATCGTGTTCGATACAACGTCTATTTAAATTCAACTAAATAGCCCTTTTTAGGGCTATTTATCAGGTGAATTTGGTCTGTTTTTTGGGGTCGGTCGTTTAGGGCGATAAGGACGAGGTTCTTTCTTTCGTTTCAAACGTGCTGGCTTAGTAGCAGGTGTCCCTTTGCTCTCTTGCTTGCCATCTTCATTACTGTCGTCATCTCCATTATCATCTTGATTTTCCTCTGTATTAACGACGAGCGGAGGGGCTTGTTTGTGGCCTTTCTTTTTCTTTAAACGCAGTAATGTATTTGCTAAAACGAAGCCAATACATAAGGCAAGTAGAATAAAAATTCGTAATACATTGGTGCTGTTATCCGCTTGTTGAATTTCAGCGGCAAGGAGCTCCGTATCAATGGTTAAACGCAAATAGCCTTTTGGCTCTTTTGTGCCTTGGATGGGAACGACAAGCTGGTATTGAAAGTTTTGTAGTGAGGAGTTGTCATCGATGGCCAGCCGTTCTTTCACCGTTGTCGGCTCACCGACTTGAGTGACCAGTGTGCCACTGGCAGTATAGATACTGGCATCTAAAATATACCTATCTTTCACCACGTTATTTAAATTGGCATTAATTCGCTCTAAATTAAAATCTTTACTGCCGGGAACAATATAATCAGATAAGCTGAAAGCAACTTGCTCAGCAAGAACATAAGTCAATTGTTTAAATTGCTCAATTCTGCCTTGGTTTTGGCTATTTCCTAAATAAGAAATACCATGCATAAGTAAAGTTACCAACGCAACGCAGATAACGATAATGACTGTTTTGTGGAGCCTAAAGGTAAGTTTCATTGCTTTATTGGTGCTCTCGACTTATTTTGAGTATAAAGATGCCGTTATACTTTAGCGAATATGGGGTTATCTTCAGTTTTAACAGTAAATACATAAGGTCACAAAGCCTTAAAATTTAGTATAGTGGCTTCGTTCGGCTGCTCGCAACTTATCATTATAAAAAAGTTACACTCTAAATAATTCGAGTTGTATGTAGGCGACAAACGAAGATAGTCCGATGAGCATACATAAGTATGTGATTCGGCTAGCTGAGCGTAGTCAACAACCAGACAACTTGAAGTATGACGAGTATATCGATTACAGGAGCTAATTTTCATGTCAACGAGCTTGACCTATTGTTATCTACCCGACGAAATCCAAAAATGGCCAGGGTTGCCATTGTCATTAAGTGGTGAAGAAGTGATGCCATTGGATTATCGTGCTGGGGATAGTGGGTGGTTACTATATGGCCGCGGCTTAGATAAAGCGCGGATTAGTAATTTCCAACAGCGATTAGGGATCGCTATCGTAATTGTCTCTTCGTGGCGTATTGATGACTACCAAGTGGTCAGAATCGCTGGGAGTATTACACCTCGAATTAAAAAACTCGCTGACGAATGTTTATTAGATGTCGTGCCATTAGGGCAAATTCCACGTTTGCGTTCACCGGGCCTATTACTGATGGATATGGACTCGACAGCGATTCAAATTGAATGTATCGATGAAATTGCTCGCTTAGCAGGGGTAGGGGAGCAGGTTGCTGAAGTGACCGAGCGAGCCATGCTAGGGGAACTCGATTTTACGGAAAGTTTACGAGCACGCGTTAGCTTACTTGAAGGTGCCGACGCCGCTATTCTTGACCAAGTGATGGAAACATTACCTTTAATGCCAGGTTTAACGAACCTTGTGCGTAAGTTACAAGCGATGAATTGGCACATTGCGATAGCCTCCGGCGGTTTTACTTTCTTTGCGGATAATTTACGCCAACGGCTAAAATTGGTAGCTGCAGTTGCTAACCAGCTAGAAGTGAAAAACGGTAAGTTAACAGGCAAAGTCAAAGGCCCAATTGTAGATGCTAAATATAAAGCGCAAACCTTGATCAAACTGGCGGAAAAACTGGAAATTCCCATTGAGCAAACTGTTGCCATCGGTGACGGGGCAAATGACCTGAAAATGATCCGTAAAGCAGGGCTGGGTATTGCATATCATGCGAAACCAAAGGTGTATGCAAGGGCGAAGGTTGCGATTCGTCATGCAGATCTGATGGGGGTGATGTGTGTGTTGAGTGGGGGCCTCAAACACGAAGAACGCTAAATATTCTTCCTATTTCGTGCTGTGGCGGTGTTGGCTGCACTCGGCTGCTTGGGTCACATACTGGTGTATGCTCCCCAAGACATCCTCTTTTGCCGCCTAGCCACAACCCGAACTATTTTGAATATTGATATCGATATTTTATGGTTTGTGCTGTGGCGGTGTTGGCTGCACTCGGCTGCTTGGGTCACATACTAGTGTATGCTCCCCAAGACATCCTCTTTTGCCGCCTAGCCACAACGTGAACTATCTAGAGTATTACGGCTAAAGTGTTATGGATAATAAGAACTAAGAACTAAGAACTAAGAACTAAGAACTAAGAACTAAGAACTAAGAACTAAGAACTAAGAACTAAGAACTAAGAACTAAGAACTAAGAACTAAGAACTAAGAACTAAGAACTAAGAACTAAGAACTAAGAACTAAGAACAAAATTGAATTTTATGAGGGGGTTGCTGTGGCGAAAGGGGTTAAAAGGGCATTTGTCTGTAATGATTGCGGGGCGGATTATCCGCGTTGGCAAGGGCAGTGTAGTGCTTGTCATGCATGGAATACCATTACAGAAGTGCGTCTGGCCTCTGCAAGCTCTTCATCGCGTAATGACCGCTTAACGGGGTATGCAGGGAATGCGGCTGGGGTAAGTAAGGTTCAGAAGTTGTCTGATATTAGCCTTGAAGAACTGCCTCGTTTTACTACGGGTTTTAAAGAGTTTGACCGCGTACTTGGCGGGGGAGTCGTACCGGGTAGTGCCATCCTAATTGGAGGTAACCCGGGAGCGGGTAAGAGTACCTTATTACTGCAAACTATGTGTTTGTTGTCCCGTGAAATGAAAACCTTATATGTGACAGGGGAAGAGTCACTTCAACAAGTTGCGATGCGAGCGCACCGTTTAGGGCTACCGACTGACTCACTCAATATGCTGTCAGAAACCAGTATTGAGCAAATTTGTTTAACAGCGGAGCAAGAACAGCCCAAACTGATGGTGATTGACTCCATCCAAGTGATGCATATGGCAGATATTCAATCCTCTCCGGGCAGTGTGGCACAAGTCAGGGAAACCGCGGCTTATCTTACCCGTTTTGCGAAAACCCGTGGCGTTGCCATTATTATGGTTGGTCACGTCACTAAAGATGGCTCATTAGCAGGACCTAAAGTCCTCGAACACTGTATTGACTGTTCTATCATGCTAGATGGTGATGCGGATAACCGCTTTCGTACCTTACGTAGCCATAAAAACCGCTTTGGGGCAGTCAATGAGTTAGGCGTATTTGCCATGACAGAACAAGGGCTTAAAGAGGTCAGTAATCCTTCTGCAATTTTCCTAAGTCGTGGTGACGAAATTACCTCGGGTAGCTCCGTGATGGTAGTATGGGAAGGGACAAGACCGCTGCTGGTGGAGATACAAGCGCTAGTAGACCATTCGATGATGTCTAACCCACGGCGTGTTGCGGTCGGGCTTGAACAAAACCGTTTGGCCATTTTATTGGCAGTATTACACCGTCATGGTGGCTTGCAAATGTCAGACCAAGACGTTTTTGTCAACGTCGTGGGTGGGGTAAAAGTAACTGAAACCAGTGCGGATTTAGCATTATTACTTTCTTTGGTTTCGAGTTTTCGCGACCGCCCATTACCTAGAGATCTGGTGGTCTTTGGTGAGGTGGGGCTTGCAGGGGAAATTCGTCCAGTTCCAAGTGGTCAGGAACGTATCTCTGAAGCAGCAAAACATGGTTTTAAGCGTGCTATTGTGCCCCATGCGAATATGCCAAAGAAATCACCGCCAGATATGAAAGTGTATGGCGTGAAAAAGTTAGCGGACGCATTAAGTATTTTGGATGAACTATAAGCTTTTAATCTAGGGTAAAAGGAAAATACATGGCTGAATTTGACTATCTTAAAAACGCAATCAAACGAGCGGGTTACACGCTCCAGCAAGTTGCGGATGCGACAGATATGACCAAAGGCTATCTCAGCCAGTTGATTAACGACAAAATTAAAAGCCCCAGCGCACAAAAAATCGCGGCATTGCATCGTTTTTTAGGCCTTGAATACCCTATTCAGCAAAAAACGATTGGCGTGGTGTTTGGCAAATTTTATCCATTACATACTGGGCATATTTATTTGATTCAACGGGCATGTAGCCAAGTCGATGAGCTCCACGTCATTCTCTGCCATGATGAACCCCGTGATAAGGACTTGTTTGTTAACAGTTCTATGTCTCAACAACCCACAGTAAGCGACCGTTTACGCTGGTTATTACAAACTTTTAAATATCAAAAGAATATTCATATTCACTCATTTGATGAAAATGGCATAGAGCCATATCCACACGGTTGGGAAGTGTGGAGTGATGGAATGAAAGGCTTTTTGAAAAAGCATAATATTAATCCAAGTTTTATCTATTCAGGGGAAGTGAATGACGTGCCGCGGTATAAAAAATACTTAGGTATCGAAACCATCTTGATTGACCCTGAGCGCACGTTTATGAATATCAGTGGTAACCAAATTCGCCAAGCGCCATTTCGTTATTGGGAATATATTCCAACAGAAGTGAAACCCTTCTTTGTGCGTAAAGTCGCCATTCTTGGTGGTGAGTCAAGTGGTAAATCGACATTAGTCAATAAGTTAGCCAATATTTTCAATACATCCAGTGCATGGGAATATGGCCGAGACTATGTGTTTAGCCACTTAGGTGGTGATGAGATGGCATTGCAATATTCTGACTACGACAAAATCGCCTTGGGACACGCTCAATATATTGATTTTGCAGTGAAATATGCTAATAAAGTGGCATTTATTGATACCGACTTTGTCACGACTCAAGCCTTTTGTTTGCGCTATGAAGGCAAAGAGCATCCATTTGTTCAGGCATTGATAGACGAATACCGATTCGATTTAGTAATAGTTTTAGAGAATAACACCCCTTGGGTCGCTGATGGTTTAAGAAGCTTGGGGAGTGATAAAGACCGGAAAGCGTTCCAAGGCTTACTCATTGAAATGCTTAAGAAAAACAATATTGAATTTGTGCGTGTAGAATCCTCAGATTATGACACACGTTTCTTGGAGTGCGTCACCCTTGTTCAGCAGTTACTGATGTTGGATGACTTATAAATAAAGTCACCCAATGAAAAACGGCATCGAATGATGCCGTTTTGATTCTATCTATATGATATCGATCCCTTAAATAATTTGAATTATAGGTAGGCGGCAAGAGAGTGAGTCCCTAGGAGCATACACCAGTATGTGACTAGGGCTCACGAAAGCAGCCAACACCGCTATAATTCTAAATTATGACAGGGATTATTTGGTCATACGCTTATACTTCATACGATGTGGCTGCAACGCTTCCGCGCCTAACGTCCGTTTTTTGTAATCTTCATATTCAGAGAAGTTACCTTCGAAGAACGTAATATTACCTTCGTCTTGGTAATCAATGATATGCGTTGCAATACGGTCAAGGAACCAACGGTCATGGGAAATAACCATGGCACAGCCCGGGAACTCTAACAGGGCGTTTTCCAGCGCACGTAAAGTTTCAACGTCGAGGTCGTTGGTTGGTTCATCGAGTAACAGGACGTTACCGCCCACTTGCAGTAATTTGGCTAAGTGTAAACGGCCACGTTCACCACCAGATAACTCACCAACACGTTTACCTTGGTCAACGCCTTTAAAGTTAAAGCGACCCACATAAGCGCGACTTGGAATTTCAAAGTTACCAATACGCATGATGTCTTGGCCGTTAGAAATTTCTTCCCAGACAGTTTTGCTGTCGTCCATCGCATCACGGAACTGGTCAACAGAGGCAATTTTCACGGTGTCACCTAACGTGATTGAGCCAGAGTCCGGTTGCTCTTGGCCCGATATCATACGGAACAGAGTGGATTTACCTGCACCGTTAGGACCGATAATTCCCACAATTGCCCCTTTCGGGATTGAGAAATTCAGGTTATCAATCAGAACACGATCACCATAGGATTTACTTAGGTTTTCAACCTCGATAACTTTATCCCCTAAACGTGGTCCAGGTGGAATAAAGAGTTCGCTGGTTTCATTACGTTTTTGATATTCCACGCTATTGAGTTCTTCAAATCGAGCCAAACGCGCCTTACCTTTAGCCTGACGGCCTTTTGGATTTTGGCGGATCCACTCAAGCTCTTTTTCGATAGATTTACGACGAGCGGCTTCTGTAGAGGCTTCTTGCGCCAAACGTTCATCTTTTTGCTCAAGCCAAGAAGAGTAGTTACCTTCCCAAGGAATACCTTCACCACGGTCAAGTTCGAGGATCCAACCCGCGACGTTATCTAAGAAGTAACGGTCATGCGTGATAGCCACAACAGTACCTTCGTAGTCGTGTAAGAAACGCTCTAACCAGGCAACAGACTCGGCATCCAAGTGGTTGGTTGGCTCATCGAGCAGCAACATATCGGGTTTTTCGAGTAGTAAGCGGCAAATGGCGACACGACGACGTTCACCCCCAGAAAGGTTTTCAATTTTAGCATCCCAAGCTGGCAGGCGCAGTGCATCCGCCGCTCGCTCTAATTGGTTGTCTAAATTATGACCATCTTGTGCGGAGATAATGGCTTCTAACTCGCCTTGCTCTTTCGCGAGTTTATCGAAATCTGCCCCTTCTTCCGCGTAAGCTGCATAAACTTCGTCTAAGCGTGTTAATGCATTTTTCACTTCGCTAACCGCTTCTTCAACAGCTTCGCGTACGGTGTGCTCAAGGTTTAGCTTCGGTTCTTGCGGAAGATAACCGATTTTCAGACCCGGTTGTGGACGTGCTTCACCTTCAATATCGGTATCAATACCCGCCATAATACGCAGTAACGTTGATTTACCGGCACCGTTAAGACCTAAAACACCGATCTTAGCCCCCGGAAAGAAGCTCAGAGAGATATTTTTTAAAATATGACGTTTCGGTGGAACAATTTTTCCAACCCGATACATACTGTAGACGTATTGAGCCAATTTATTTACCTTTTGATTTGTAAAGGGAATTTTAGTTTTTTAGTCTATTTTTGCTTTAACAAGCTTAGGCTGAAAAGCATTTAATAAACAGCTATATAATTTTCTAGAACTATACCTGAACATCAGAAGATCATCCATCCCTCTCAGTGATACAAGCTTGATGACTTTCTATTATCAATTTGTGGGTGTATAGTGTGTCTATACGCTATACAAGGAGTTGGCCATGATAAAAAGTTTTAAACATAAAGGAATTGAACACTTTTTTAAAATGGGCATTACGTCTGGTATTCAATCGAAGCACATAACAAAGTTACGGGTACAACTGACTGCGCTCAATGTTGCTAAAAAACCACAAGATATGTCTGCACCAAGTTGGAATCTCCATCAATTAAAACGGGGAGATTTGCAGCATCATTGGGCAATATCAGTGAATGGAAACTGGCGACTCACATTTAAATTTGAGGGTGAAGATGCCATTCTCGTTGATTATCAAGATTATCATTAAGTAAGGTGAACATAATGAGCAAAATGCATAATCCAGTACATCCGGGTATCGTTTTACGTGAATATTTAGAGGGTATTTCAGTCACTGAAGCTGCAAAAGCATTGGAGGTAACACGTACAACTCTCTCGCGTATTCTCAACGGTAATAGCGGTATTTCGGCAGATATGGCGATACGATTAGAAATGGCACTCGGAACCAGTGCTGAAATGTGGGTTGAGATGCAAGCCCAGTATGAACTTTGGCGAGCTTCTTTGGAAAAACGCCCCGCCATTAAACCTTTATTTCCGCGGAGGGAAGGTTGTAAGTCATTCATGGACTGAATGGTACGTAAAAGACTGTAAAGTCGAAAAATTCAAGAACTCTCTGCTGTTACTAAATAAAAACTTTCGGTAGCATTAACATTATTGATATATGTTTAATATACCCATAATCCTTCAAGTCGCAGCGCTTTTCGTTGAGGTATAAGTGACTACGCTCAGCTAGCCGAGTCGCATAGTTTATCTATGCTCCCTGTCTATCTTCGCTTGTCGCTGGCCTGTAACTCGAATTATTTGGGGTATATATAGGTTAAGGTCTTTCCTGTATTTTGACTTTAGTTTAGCGATGGAGCGAGTGAATATGAAAGGTTGGTTAGCGGCAGTACCTGTGACAATGTTGCTGGTTTCCAGCGCAGTATGGGCGGATTCCTTACAGGCACAACGGGAGCGTTATCAGGCAATTAAGGTTGCATGGGATGCCAATAAAATGGATGAAGTCGAGCGCTTGCTGCCGACCTTGCATGATTACCCACTTTACCCTTATCTCGCTTATCGTGAGTTAACTCAAGACTTGGATATTATCTCGCCACGACAAGTTCAGGAGTTTATTAATACCTACCCAACCTTGCCTGTCGCTAAAAATCTCAAAACACGCTTTGTCAACGAACTAGCTCGCCGCCAAGAGTGGAAATCGCTGCTTGAATTTAGCCCTGAGGCGCCAAAACCTGCCGAAGCCCAATGTAATTTTTATTTTGCTAATTGGGCTGTGGGAAATAAACAAGTTGCTTGGCAAGGGGCAGAAAAAGCTTGGTTAAATGGCCGTTCAATGCCGAGTGCTTGTGATAAATTATTTAACGAATGGGAAAAAGCGGGTTATTTAACCCCTGAGATGACCCTTGAACGTATTAATTTAGCCATAAAAGAGGGCAATACATCGATTGCTAGTTATTTAGCAAAACGCTTACCAACCAGTTATAAAACGATTGGTGATGCGCTAGTGAAATTACAAAATGACCCAGCCTCAGTCGTGACATTCGCTAAAACGATGACGCCAACGGATTTTACTCGCCAAGCCACCATCGCGGCCTTTAGCCGTTATGCGCGCCAATCTCCTGATGCGGCTCGTACAGTACTTAATAGCATAAGTTCTGCACAAAAAATGAATATGGCAGAAAAGCAGTTACTTAAAGACAGTATTGCTTGGCAATATATGGGTGATGTGACCCCTGAACAGGCCCAATGGCGTGATGAGACCATTCAAGAAAGCAATTCATCGTCATTGAAAGAGCGTCGTGTTCGTTTAGCGTTGGGAGCTGGTGATAAAACCGGTGTCGCGTCATGGTTAAAACGCTTGCCAGCGGAAGTGAAAAATAAAGAAGAGTGGCAATATTGGCAGGCCATCACGTTAATTGATGCAGGTAAAAAAGCAGAAGGTGAGACGTTACTTCGCCAATTAACTGAAAAACGCGGTTTCTACCCAATGGTTGCAGCACAAGTCTTAGAAGTAGATTACCCTGTATACGTTAAAACGGCCGTTAAGCCAGACTCAAGCATTAATAAACTCCCAGAAGTTCAGCGGGTTAGAGAGTTAATGTATTGGGAGCTAGACAACCTCGCTCGTTCTGAATGGGTGAGTTTAGTGGCATCGCTTCCAGCAAACCAGCAAGAGCAATTGGCTCGTTATGCGTTTGATAATAAATGGGCTGACCTCAGTGTTCAAGCGACTATCACAGCTAAACTTTGGGATCACCTAGAAGAACGTTTCCCATTAGCATGGGATAAAGAATTCAATTTATATACCAAGTCGAAAGATATTCAAAAAAGCTATGCAATGGCCATTGCTCGCCAAGAAAGTGCATGGAACCCACAAGCTCGCTCGCCCGTTGGTGCGACAGGTTTGATGCAGTTGATGCCAGCGACAGCAAAACATACCGCACAAAAGCAAGGTATTAATTATGTGAATGCGAGCCAGTTGACCAATCCTACGACCAATATTGAACTAGGGACGGCGTATCTGGAAGATGTTTATCAGCAATTTGGTAATAACCGTATTTTAGCCAGTGCGGCTTATAATGCAGGCCCATCCCGTGTGACTCGTTGGTTAGGTAACAGTGGTGGGCGTATTGATGCAGTCGCATTTGTTGAAAGCATCCCGTTCTCAGAAACCCGCGGTTATGTGAAAAATGTTCTATCGTATGATTTATTTTATCGACATTTTATGGGGCAGAAGAATAGTAAGGTGTTGCTTTCGAATGAATGGAATATGAAATACTAAAAATACTCTTCATATTTCGAATTGTAGGGGTGTTGGCTACGTTTGCTAACCCTAGTCACATACTTGTGTATGCTCCTAGGGCTTAGCATCACTTGCCGCCTACCTACAATCCGAACTATTTTGAGTATTCATATTTTTATATTTCGATTTATAGGGGCTTCGTATGTTAGCTTTAGTTGCATACAGGTGTATGCTCCCCGAGCTATCCTCGCTGGTCGCCTAGTCACAACTCAAACTATTTAGCGTATTAACGCAGTAACTAAATGAAATTTGGTTATTTTTTGTATTGTTGAAGCTTGAAAAGCGTTTGGTTGATGATTTCTAATAAGAGTGTGTTATTATTTGTACTAGTTAAATAGTATGGGTGGATAAACGATGACAGCAAATCAACAACATGACCCGGCGCTGACTGCCGATGAGAACGCTGACTGGCTGCGCTTTGTGAATTTATTACAATTGGCATTTGAACAAGATATTCATCTGCCAGTTCTTCAGTTATTACTCACGCCAGATGAGCGTACAGCGTTAGCGACTCGCGTTAAAATTGTACAAGAACTGATGCGCGGTGAAATGAGCCAAAGAGAACTGAAAAATGAGCTAGGAGTGGGAATAGCAACTATTACTCGGGGTTCGAATAGCTTAAAGTCAGCGCCTATTTCTGTGAAGGAGTGGTTAGAGCAGCAACTTCTCTAAAATACGCGTCATATTTTGCGCTGTGGCGTTGTTGGCTGCATTCGGTTACCCGAATCGCATACTTGTGTATGCTCATCGGGATAACCTCACTTGCCGCCTAGCCACAACCCAAACTATTTAGCGTATTGGTATTTATTGTATTTCAAATTGTAGGGGTGTTGGCTACGTTTGCTAACCCTAGTCACATACTTGTGTATGCTCCTAGGGCTTAGCATCACTTGCCGCCGACCTACAATTCGAACTATTTTGAGTATTCATATTTTTATATTTCAATTTGTAGGGGGGTTGGCTTAGTTCATTCGCCCTAGTCACATACTTGTGTATGCTGCTGCTCTCTTGCCGCTTTTTTCCCACAATCCGAACTATTTAGAATATGAAAGGGATGTATATTTCAGGTAAATAGGTACAAAAAAAGTATGGTTTCCCATACTTTAGTGTGAAAAGAGTGGTGTTTAATCGCACATGCAATTTTAATTATTTTAAGTATAATTAATCTTCTACTTGGTTTAGCTCTTTATAAATTTCATGCTTAATGGGAACTAAGGCCAATATCAAGGCTTGTTGGTAAACACTAGTGCGAGTTAATACCCCATCAGTGAAAAAACCAATGGCACCACCTTGTTGTTTGATATTATCGATGCCTGTTAAAAAGGCCATTTCATCACCGAGTTCGCGGCCTTCACGAATACCCGCCAGAATTTTTTCTGGGATCATAATACTGGCAGAGCGAGATTCGCCGCGTATTTGCTTATGCTCAATCACTATCCAAGCAAATGTCATATCGTCTTCGATACCTGCTTCAATACCAACCCAAAAATCCGCTTCGGGGCGAACTTGCCTAGAGGCCATAACGCGCTGTCTAGCCCCAGTACGGGTTTCATTATTACCGATAGGTTGCTGTGGAACACTGCTATCGACATTAATATCTTCAATTTGATAACTGCCAGCCCCAAAAACAGCATCGAAAGCAAGATGAATCGCTTTAATTTTGGCAGGATTAGTCGTTGCAGCTATAACTTGGTACATTAATTATTTTCCTTTGAACACATACTTCGAAAAGTAATAACGGAACACATCTATGTTACAGGTTTATCTTGTTCGCCATGGCGAAACTGAATGGAATTTAGCTCGTCGCATCCAGGGACAATCCGATAGCCCTCTGACCGCCACTGGACGACTGCAAGCAAGGCAGGTGGCTGAGAGGATAAAGTCAGAAGGCATTACCCATATTATCACTAGTGATATGGGACGCACACTGGAAACTGCACAAATAATTGCAAGTGTATGCGAATGTGAAATTACCACAGAACCGCGTCTACGTGAACTAAATATGGGCGTTCTTGAACAAAGAGCAATAGAGTCGTTAACGCCAGAGGAAGAACAGTGGCGCAAAAGCTTAATTGATGGGACTCGTGGAGGACGAATTCCAGAGGGTGAATCAATGGAGGAGCTGTATACACGTATGTTTGCAGCACTAAATAGCTGTTTAGATTTGCCTGAAGGTAGCCGCCCACTGATTGTTAGCCATGGTATTGCGCTAAGTACGTTAATTAGCCGTATTATGGGGGTTCCTGCCTATTCAGAACGCCGTCTACGTTTACGTAACTGTTCGTTATCTCGTGTTGATTACCAAAATAGCCCATGGCTTGCGAATGGTTGGATAGTTGAAACAGCCGGTGAGGTTACACACTTATCGCAGCCAGCTCTCGATGAGCAACAAGGTTAACTATTTAGAAAAAGGAGTTTCAACAAACTGAAACTCCTCTGCTTTAAGGGGTTATGGTCGAACCTGTTTTGATTGGTACATAATAATCAAAGGTATCGATGTGTGTCTTGGGGTCATCATTTTCTGGGGTGATATGACGTAAATCGATGTTTTTTAATCGATAATGTTCGATATCATAACCTGGTCGACGCGTTAAATTCAGCTTAGGCAAATATACGCCATAAATTTGGTACAAAAACTCTTGTAATGCATCTCGAGTTGGCGTCCCATTGAACGAAAATTTAACATAATGGCCACTTGGTAACGTTAAACTCGTGTACTGGTCAGTGTTAAAACTCGCATCCTCAGGTTTTACCGCAGTGGTATAGAATACCGTTTGTTCATCTTCTTTTTCTGGATTATGAATGGCATGGTGCAAGCCAAAAACTTCAGACGCAATAGTCGTCGTATTATCCAAATAGTAGTGCCAAAATGTTTGGCGCATTTGGGAACAAGCGGTCGGCCACTCTTCTAGTGCATAAGAGCAACTTTGTTCCAAGCCAACCAGCTCTTGTGCTGGCATTTGTAGGAATTCATGTTCAATATTGGTGTGATTATCTAAAATAATCGGTGGGCAAATACCTGCAGCGCACCATTCTTCACTCCGACGATAAAACGCTGGAGTTAGGTTAAATTGCTTTTTAAAGGCTCGAGTAAAAGTTTGTTGCGAATCAAATCGATACTGCAGAGCAATATCAAGAATTGGTCGGCTTGTTAGCCGCAATGCAACCGCTGCACGAGAAAGCCTTCTAGCTCGAATATAAGCCCCAATCGCTTGGTCTGTCACCTCTTTGAACATTCTTTGTAAATGCCACTTAGAGTAGCCCGCTTTTGCGGCAACATTATCTAGCGAGAGTGGTTTATCCAGATTGTCATCTATCCAGCGAAGCAAGTCGCGAATAATATTAGTTTGATCCATGTATATCCCCAGCCAATGCGACTTATAGAACAGATATAATCTATCAATGAATTGCTATTCTATATCAAGTTATCTTTTTCGTTTATAGTAAATGAGTTGTATTTGATAATTAGTTAAGAAAGTGAATAATAAATCTTGTGCCACTACGAGGTTTTATCGATTTTTAGTTGAATAGGAAATTCAGTATGCGTTGTTCCAGATTAAAAAATATCATACTTGCGGCATTATTATCAGTGTTGCCGAGCATCACATTTGCTGAGGAAATTGGTTCAGTCGATACTGTTTTTAAAATTTTCGGCCCTGATCATAAAATTGTTGTTGAAGCATTTGATGACCCTGATGTTGACAATGTGACTTGTTATTTAAGTCGTTCAAAAACAGGGGGGATCAAAGGGGGCTTAGGTTTAGCAGAAGACACCTCTGATGCTGCCATTTCATGTCAGCAAGTTGGGCCGATCGAGTTAAATGACCGTGTCAAACGCAAACCGACGAAAGGGCAAGTTGTCTTTCAAAAACGAACGTCTTTAGTATTCAAAAAATTACAAGTTGTACGCTTTTACGATCCAAAACGTAATGCATTAATTTATTTGACTTATTCAGATAAGATGATCGACGGCTCACCAAAAAATGCGTTAAGTGCAGTACCAATTATGCCTTGGTGATTAATTTAGATGATAAAAAACCGGCTATTTAGCCGGTTTTTTGAATATCAATTCAAAATTGATTATTCGTCTAAATCACCGCAAAAGCGATAGCCTTCACCGTGGATGGTTGCAATGATTTCTGGCGTATCAGGTGTTGATTCAAAATGTTTACGAATACGACGGATCGTTACGTCAACAGTTCTATCATGTGGTTTCAATTCACGGCCTGTCATTTTCTTCAGCAGGTCTGCGCGAGTCTGAATTTTTCCTGGGTTTTCACAGAAATGTAGCATCGCACGGAATTCACTACGTGGTAATTTGTAGTGTTCACCAGCAGGGCTGACTAATGAACGGCTGTTGATGTCTAATTCCCAACCATTAAACTTATAGCTTTCCACTAAACGACGTTCTTCCGTACCACCCGCTAAATTCATAGTACGAGACAGTAGGTTGCGCGCACGAATAGTCAGTTCACGTGGGTTAAATGGTTTAGTGATATAGTCATCAGCACCAATTTCAAGGCCAAGGATTTTATCGACTTCGTTATCACGTCCTGTTAAGAACATTAACGCAATGCTTTCTTGTTCACGAAGTTCGCGAGCAAGTAGTAAACCGTTTTTACCTGGTAAATTAATATCCATGATGACTAAATTGATGTCATGCTCAGAGAGAACATTATTCATCTCTTCGCCATCAGTTGCCTCATGAACCACATAGCCTTCCGCTTCAAATATGCTTTTAAGCGTATTGCGTGTGACAATTTCATCTTCAACAATCAAAATGTGTGGGGTCTGCATAGTTGCTACCTAAAGTATTAAAATAAAAATACTGAACTCACAAGCCGTTTCCAGTTAGGTGGTTATTGATATTTTTCTCTGGAAAAACACGTTTATGAGTATAAATTTGTTTTGAAATTCAATAGTGCCATTATGTTGCCATCTTGGGCAAAAGACTTTAACAACAAGCCAAAATATAAGCACTTTCCCAATATTGTACTGTTAACAGCAATATAACAGCTAATACTGCATTTACCACCTAAAAAACTAACTTTTGTTGATACATATCAAAATCAATTGTAGCACGTTAACAAAAATTGTTAGGTAGATAATTATATAAATTAATGCAGTGTTTAGGAATCAGATAGCGTCTAAAAAAGGGGAATAGTTGATACCCAAGGGGGCTTCGGCTGGGTATTAATGAATATAGTCTTCAATGGGTTAAATATACCATCATAAATAATGTTTAATTTGTGACCTACCTCCAATTTTGAAATGTTATTTTGCTACAAAAAAAGGTGAAAAATTTATCTTGTTAGAGATAACGGGATGTAAATATTTAGTCTGTAATTTTTTGTTTCATTTAATTAGGAAAAATACTTATTTTGTTTTGATGTGACTATTTTTTAACAATTCCATAGCATCTGTTTGTAATTTAAACGAATGAAAAAGTCATGAGGCTAAGTATTAATACGTACCTGTGTAATCTGTTGCTATTGGCGCTCATATATTGATGAACATGGGGGTAAATGATAAGAAATATAGCTGCTAAATGCATCAATTAAGCTGGTCGTTGTTGCTCATCTTCTCATCTTGATTCTCTTCACAGGAAATTACTGAAGGCTATCTCTATTGCCTATTTAATAGTCATTTTGGTTTTTTATTGAGTAAAAAATTATTAATCTTTAAATATTTGTTATCTTGGTTTTTAACACTGCATTTGATGTAATGAGTGTCTTTTTGTGGATGAGTTTTTCGTGCTGGTAGATAATTTATCGAATAAAAAAAGGGAGATAAAAGGGATGTTTTGCAAATAAATTTGACAAAATATACCAATTGCTTTAACCGTATAGAGAGAAACTTAAAGAATCTAAGAGACAGACAGAATCTATGCGTAATATCAGCCTGACTATTATTATTACCACCACCACCGTAACCACAGGAAACGGGGCGGGCTGACGCATCCAAAAAATAAAAATGAAAAAGCCCGCATACTTAACCGATGCGGGCTTTTTTTTGGTGTTAATTCAGGAGAGAAATACCATGCGTGTGCTTAAATTTGGCGGTACTTCGGTTGCAAATGACGAACGAGTACTGAATGTTGCTGACATCGCTGAAAGTAAACTAGCAGATGGACAAGTGGCTTTGGTGCTATCTGCACCAGCAAAAATCACAAACCATCTGGTTGCTATGATTGAAAAAACGGTTGCAGGACAAGATGTCATCACGCATGTTAATGATGCTGAAATGATTTTTGCTAACCTTTTAAAAGGATTAAAAGAAAAACAACCTGGTTTTGAATATGATCGGTTAAAAAAACTGACAGAACAAGAATTCGCACAAATCAAACAAGTACTGCATGGTATTACTCTTCTCGGGCAATGTCCGGACAGCATTAACGCATCAATTATCTGCCGTGGTGAAAAGCTCTCTATCGCCATTATGGAATCAGTGCTAAAAGCACGCGGCCATAATGTGACGGTTATTAACCCAGTTGAGAGCTTACTCGCGAAAGGTCATTATCTTGAATCTACGGTTGATATAAATGAGTCAACTAAACGTATTGCCGATTTAAATATACCGAAAGATCATTTTGTTTTAATGGCAGGTTTCACAGCGGGTAATGAAAAAGGTGAATTAGTAGTATTAGGCCGTAATGGGTCTGATTATTCTGCTGCGGTTTTAGCGGCCTGCTTACGTGCTGATTGTTGTGAAATTTGGACTGATGTTGATGGGGTCTATACTTGTGACCCGCGTTTGGTGCCTGATGCGCGTTTGTTAAAAGGTATGTCATACCAAGAGGCCATGGAGTTATCCTACTTCGGAGCCAAAGTCCTTCACCCTCGTACCATCGCCCCAATTGCTCAATTCCAAATCCCTTGCCTGATAAAAAACACCACTAATTTAAGCGCTCCAGGTACTTTAATTGGTGATGGGCAAACCGATGAGAGCACGCCAGTGAAAGGGATCACCAATCTGAATAACATGGCGATGATCAACGTATCCGGCCCCGGAATGAAGGGGATGGTGGGGATGGCAGCTCGCATTTTCTCCGTCATGTCTCGCAAAGGGATCTCTGTCGTTCTGATCACACAGTCTTCATCGGAATACAGTATTAGTTTTTGTGTTCCGCAAAATGAGTTAGTGAGAGCTCGCGCTGCACTGGAAGAAGAATTTTACTTAGAGCTGAAAGATGGCGTACTTGATCCACTGGATGTGATGGAGCAGTTAGCGATTATTTCAGTTGTGGGGGATGGAATGCGCACTTTGAAGGGCATTTCGGCGCGTTTCTTCTCGGCTTTAACTCGCGGTAACATCAACATTGTCGCTATCGCACAGGGGTCTTCTGAACGTTCTATTTCTGCCGTTATTGCCAATGAGTCTGCCACAACAGCGGTACGCTTATGTCACCAAATGCTATTTAATGCAGAGCAAGTTATCGAAGCCTTTATCATCGGTGTGGGTGGTGTTGGTAATGCATTAATTGAACAAATTCACCGCCAGCAACAATGGTTAAAACAAAAGCATATTGATCTGCGTGTATGTGGTATTGCAAATTCACGTGCAATGTTAACGGATATGCAAGGGATTGATTTAGATAACTGGAAAGCGGAGCTAGCGGAAGCGAAAGAGCCATTTAGTTTAAGCCGTTTAATTCGCTTAGAACGTGAATACCATTTCTTGAACCCTGTCATTATTGATTGCACATCAAATCAGGAAATCGCAGAGCAGTATGTCAATTTCTTGAAAGACGGCTTTAATGTGGTTACACCGAATAAAAAAGCCAATACATTATCGATGGATTACTACCATCAATTACGTGCGGCAAGTGAAACCTCAAAACGTAAATTCCTCTATGACACTAACGTAGGTGCAGGGTTGCCAGTTATTGAAAACCTACAAAACTTACTGAATGCAGGGGATGAACTGGTTCACTTTAGCGGAATTTTATCAGGCTCTTTATCATTCATTTTTGGTAAATTAGACGAAGGTATGTCTTTATCAGAAGCCACAACACTTGCGAAAGAAAAAGGTTTCACAGAACCAGATCCTCGTGATGATTTATCAGGTATGGATGTTGCGCGTAAATTATTAATTTTAGCGCGTGAAGCGGGTTATCATTTAGAATTGCAAGATATTGAAATTGAACCTGTTTTACCTTCGGACTTTGATAGCAGTGGCCCTGTTTCTGAGTTTATGGCACGTTTGCCACAACTGGACGAGCAATTTGCACAGCGTATAAAAGCCGCAGAAGCGGAAGAAAAAGTGTTACGCTATGTTGGGCTGATTGAAGAAGGGCGCTGCCAAGTGAAAATCGTCGCTGTTGATGGCAATGACCCACTCTTCAAGGTTAAAAATGGTGAAAATGCACTGGCTTTCTATACACGCTATTACCAACCAATTCCTTTAGTATTAAGAGGTTATGGCGCAGGTAATGATGTTACTGCTGCTGGTGTATTTGCGGATATGCTGCGTACCCTTTCATGGAAATTGGGAGTTTAATAAGTGATTAAAGTTTATGCACCGGCTTCAATTGGTAATGTGAGCGTCGGGTTTGATGTCCTTGGGGCAGCTGTTTCGCCTGCTGACGGTTCACTATTAGGTGATTGTGTAACAATTGAAGCTGCGGATACTTTTTCCCTGACGAATCAAGGAAAATTCGTTGCTAAGCTGCCGGAAAAAAATGAACACAATATTGTTTACCAGTGCTGGCAGTTGTTTTGTGAGCGCCTTGGTAGGCCATTAAATGTCGCGATGACGCTTGAAAAAAATATGCCAATTGGTTCAGGGCTCGGTTCTAGCGCCTGTTCTGTTGTCGCTGCACTGATGGCGCTTAACGAATTTGCAGAGAAACCATTCGATGATACTCAACTGCTTGGCATGATGGGGGAGCTCGAAGGGCGTATTTCAGGAAGTGTGCACTATGATAACGTCGCACCGTGTTTTTTAGGTGGTTTGCAGCTGATTATCGAACAAAATGGCATTATTTCTCAGCCTGTACCTGCATTTGAAAATTGGTATTGGGTTATGGCTTACCCTGGAATTAAGGTATCGACAGCAGAAGCGCGTGCGATCCTGCCTGATAGCTATCCACGCCACGATATAGTAAACCATGGCCGATACTTATCAGGGTTTATTCATGCATGCCATACAAACCAGCCGTTACTTGCCGCAACGATGATCCAAGATGTTGTCGCAGAACCTTATCGTACACAATTATTACCCGGTTTTGCGGCAGCACGTCAAAATGCAAAAGAAATCGGTGCATTGGCTTGTGGTATCTCTGGCTCAGGGCCAACATTGTTTGCTATTTGCGATGAGAAACATATCGCTGAAAAAATGGCGAGCTACTTGCAACAACATTATATTCAGAATGATGAAGGCTTTGTGCATATCTGCCGTTTGGATCTGGCCGGGGCAAGGACAATAGGGTAAATAATGAAACTGTATAATTTAAAAGATAACAATGAACAAGTAAGTTTTGCACAAGCGGTTAAGCAGGGGTTAGGTAAGCAACAAGGTTTATTTTTTCCTCAAGACTTACCTGAGTTTACAGCGGCTGAAATCGACGAATTATTAAAATTAGATTTCGTCACACGTAGCAGCCGAATTTTAAGTGCCTTTATTGGTGATGAAATTCCACAAGAAGAATTAGCTGCACGTGTTAAAACCGCGTTTGCTTTTCCTGCGCCAGTTTCTAAGGTTGAAGGTGATGTAGCAACGTTGGAGTTATATCATGGGCCAACACTCGCATTTAAAGACTTCGGTGGCAGATTTATGGCTCAGGCATTGGGCCAAGTAGCTGGTGAGCAGCCGGTGACCATTTTGACTGCTACTTCTGGGGATACAGGAGCCGCGGTTGCACACGCATTCTATCGTCTTAAAAACGTGCAAGTTGTTATTCTCTATCCAGAAGGAAAAATTAGCCCGCTGCAAGAGAAACTCTTCTGCACGCTGGGTGAAAATATTCATACGGTTGCGATTAAAGATGACTTCGATGCATGCCAGGCATTAGTAAAACAATCATTTGATGATGAAGAGCTGAAAAAGGCGTTGTATTTAAACTCGGCGAACTCGATCAATATCAGTCGTTTGTTAGCACAAATTTGTTATTACTTCGAAGCCGTCGCGCAGATCCCAGCAGAAAAACGTGATCAATTAGTGATCTCGGTTCCGAGTGGTAATTTTGGTGACCTTACGGCAGGTTTATTAGCTAAATCAATGGGCCTACCTGTTAAACGCTTTATTGCAGCAACTAACGTAAATGACACTGTGCCGCGTTACCTTGTTGATGGGCAATGGAAACCAAAGCAAACTGTGGCAACATTATCGAACGCCATGGATGTTAGCCAGCCAAACAACTGGCCTCGTATTGAAGAGTTATTCCGCCGTAAAGGTTGGTCCCTTGATGAATTAGGCCATGGAGCGGTGAGTGACGACGTGACTAAAGAGACAGTACGTGAATTAGATAAAAAAGGGTATTTATCTGAGCCACATGCTGCGGTTGCTTATCGTGTGCTTCGTGACCAGTTGCAAGAAGGTGAATACGGGCTGTTTTTAGGCACGGCACACCCAGCTAAGTTTAAAGAAAGTGTTGAAGAAATTCTTAATAAGGCAATACCTTTACCGAAAGAGTTAGCAGAGCGTGAGGAACTACCACTACTCTCACACTTTTTACCATCTGACTTTGCACAATTACGCGCATTTTTAATGAAATTAGCACCTAAGCAATAAAAATTGCAAGTGTACGAAAAACGGAAGCGAAAGCTTCCGTTTTTATTGGTAATACCATCTTTTATAAAGATAATTATATGGTTTCATATTGCCACATCACTTATTCACTTCTAACGGATTTATTTGTCACATTGAGCTAATGCTAATACCATCGTGCCCATCTCTACCGCCATCAGGTCCACCGCGTCCTCCTTTTCCTCCTTGGCTACCATTGCCCCCATTGCCACCATTACCACTACCAGAGCCGTTGCCCCCATTACCTCCGTTACCACCATTAGTTCCACCATGTCCCCCATTTCCCCCATTGCCATTTACAGTTCCATTCCCGCCGTTCCCACCACTACCACCACCATCTCCATCACCGCCATTTCCACCATCACCTCCAGTTACACTGCCATTACCGCCATTTCCTCCATTGCCATTACTGCCTTTTTCTGCGTTTCCGCCATTGCTACCATTACCGTTATTTGATCCTGTTCCGCCATTCCCTCCATTTTGGCCATCACCACCGTGTCCACCATGACCACCGTTACCACCATGGCCACCTTGACTATCATTTCCAGCGTGACCCGAATTTCCGTTTTGTCCATAACTTATGTAACTATCCCGTAAAATAATACAGCTCACTCGTAGAATTTCTTGTAAACTAAAACAAAGGAGTTTTACGATGAGCAAACGCATGACTGAAAGCCAGATTGTGGCGATTTTAAAAGAAGCCGAAGCGGGTATGCCGGTGAAAGATATTTGTCGTAAGTACGGCATCAGTAATTCAACGTTTTATAAATGGCGCGAAAAATACGGCGGTATGGAAGCGTCTGATGTGCGCCGCTTGAAAGAGCTTGAAGAAGAGAACCGTCGACTTAAGCAGATGTATGCTGAGTTGAGTCTCAAGTCACAGATGCAAGAAGACATCATAAAAAAGCTCTAGCGCCTGTGGCAGAACGGAAAGTCTGGGCACACGAGTTACAGGTGCAGTATAACGCAAGCGTAGTGAAGTGCTGTCATGTGGTTGGTATCAGTCGTACCGCTTACTATTACGAGCCAAAGCTGACCGATGATGACGAAATCATTGATGCCTTGAATGCTTTAATCGACAAGCATTATCGGTGGGGGTTCCCGAAGTGCTTTAAACGCCTTCGAAAGCTAGGCCACAGTTGGAACCACAAACGTGTTTATCGCGTTTATAAGGAGCTAAAACTGAACCTGCGACGCAAAGGCAAAAAGCGACTGCCCAACCGTAACCCAGAGCCGTTAGCTGCACCGAATGCATTGGGAAAATCTTGGTCAATGGACTTTATGAGTGACAGCTTACACAACAAAGTCAGGTTCCGCACATTTAACGTTATTGATGACTTTAATCGCGAAGTTTTAGGTATTGATATTGCGACCAGCATGCCGTCATTGCGTGTCATACGCTATCTTGACCAACTTGCTGAGTGGCACGGTTACCCTGAGAAAATTCGGGTTGATAATGGCAGCGAATTCACCTCGGAAGTGTTTGTAAATTGGGCAAAAGCACATGACATTATGATTGATTACATTAAACCCGGTTGCCCATATCAAAACGCATACATTGAACGATTTAACCGAACTTATCGCGATGATGTACTCAATTGCTACATTTTCAACAACCTGAACGAAGTGAAGCAAATAACCGAAGACTGGATTGAGCTATACAACAACGAACGGCCGCACGATTCACTCAATGACATGACGCCATTTGAGTACCGAAGTGCGGCATAAATATTCTACGAGATGACTGTGTTATAAATGGGGTATTTACACTTACAAAGCTAAACATTTTAGAATAGTAATATTGGCCATGGAGTATCGAACATACTTTATTATTAATTTCATTTATATTGAGTTCATTTTTTAATAAACAATTAGATGGAGTATTAAATAAGGAGTGAGAGTATGCTGAAAATGAAATAGAACTAATTAATAAGACGCCAAGTGAAATGTAATTTTTATACATGGTAAATTCCTCCGTTCCCCCCTCATCGAGTGAGGAGGGAAATATTTAGTGACGAGATATATTATCTACCGTTGCCGCCATTACCGCCGTTACCACCATGGCCGCCATTCCCTCCATTACCACCATTTCCTCCATTACCACCGTGACCGCCATTCCCTCCATTTCCTCCATGGTTTTGTTCATAAATAGTAGAATAAGTCGAAGTATTGTCAGAATGTTTTTCTTGGAAAGAAGTTGCAGATGCTAGAATTGGGAATAATAAAGATACTATGACAATAGATGCTTTATACATATAAAATCCTCGATTAAAAGTTTAAATTGAAGTGAACTGCAAGGAAATTGTAATTCATGATTTTGAATAAGTAATTAATATTTTCATCTAAGAGTGAAATTAAATTTAGTCCACTGTTAATATAAAATAACATTATTTATTTTTTTTGTGCGTATTTTAAATGATTTATTAATAATGAATCATTTGAGATAATTAATTAATAATTTGCCAGGTAATGTTTTGTTTTAAAATTAATTATCATAAGATTAGGGTTTTATGGGGTAGGATAGTAAAGTGGAATATATTAAAATACAATTCCACTTTACCATTGATTTTAACAGCATATAGGCCTATGTTTCCTAATGTAGTATATTAAAAGGATATAAGGCTATATATTATGAAGGGAATTACCTTAAGCTTTGTTTGATGTCTTCTGAATTTTATTTGATGTTCAGCCAAACATCATCATCATCTCCTTTTACGTTAAACCAAACATCATCATCATCCCCGTTATAGGCTACGTTTACGTCTATATCTAGGATAGGTGGCTCTGGTGGGAAAGGAAGAATAGGAGTAGCGAAAGAGAGAGTTGGAAATAATAAAAATGCAAATATGATTGATTTTTTAAACATATAATCACCTTTTAAAGTTAGTATTGAAATGAACTGCCTAGAAATAATAACTTATTTTTCTTGATGTTCAATAAATATTCAATCAATTTAGTAATAAAAAATGAAATTGGTCAAATAAAAATCTATTTGTTGTGTCTATAACTAAATTTTATTTTTTTAATTTAAAACCATATTAATATTTATTTAATAATATGGTTTTAAAGTTCTAATTAATTATTTTTTGAATATCCTATTATTTTACTTTGTATAGAAGCAGATGAACTATTTTTATGAAAGTTTAACATGGTGACGGCTTTTTCATTTTCATTCATATCGGAAAATGGTTTTGCAACTTTTACCATCGATTTTTTATAGTTAGGTGATTGGTTTTGGTGGCTACTGATCATATTCTGCATTGCTGGGGAGGTACTATTTTGAGTAAAATTCAATGCGGTAGCAGCTTGAGTATGTCTATCTAATTGAAGAAATGATTGGGTTGAGTTGATATTATCGTTGACTGAAATACCCGCCTTACTCAAGTGGTCATTAATCGATTTTTGATTAGAATACGATGTGTTATTCTCAGTGAAATTTAATGCATTCGCTGCATTATAATGTATTTCTTTTTCTGTTTGAGCGGTTGCTACATGTGTTGTTACAGTTACAAGTGTTAAAGCAAAAATAATTTTTTTCATTACAAATCCTTATTAAGTTAGATAATTTATCTTGTAACTATAATAAGGCTTTATTTCTGTCTGAATACTGACAACAAGATGACAAAATTGCCATTTATGGTAGATATTTAATTTGGTTCCTTAGGTAAAAATACAGTAAAACGTGTTGAAAAATCATCTGATGTTACAGTGATTCTTCCCTTATGCGCTAATATGATTGATTTGACGATAGCCAACCCAATTCCGCTCCCTTCATTTTTTCTTTGTCTTGATTTATCTACTCGATAAAATCTGTCAAAGAGTTTTGCTAAATGTTCTTCTGGTATTTTCATGCCGGGATTGCTGATAATTAATTCAATACCATTTTTTACATTCGAAATATTAATACTGACAGAATCCCCCTTTGGGGTATAGCGGATAGCATTTGATATTAAGTTAGTAATTGCTCTTCTTAACATATCTTTATCGGCCATAATAGGGTCTGTATCACCAATTAGCTTAAGCTTTATTTCATTCTCTTCCGCGAGATATTCAAAATAATCAAATATGAGCTCTATTTCAGTTTTAATATTAATAACTTTTTTCTCAGGGATAAGCCTATTATCATCTGCTTGAGCAAGAAAAAGCATATCAGAGATCATTCGTGATAGACGGTTATATTCTTCTAAATTAGAATATAACACTTCAACGAGTTCTTCTTTACTGCGATTTTTACTCAAAGATATTTGGGTTTCAGTCATTAAATTAGTGATAGGTGTACGCATTTCATGAGCTATATCTGCTGAGAAATTCGTTTGTCTTACGAAAACATCTTCAATTTTGACTAACATCTGATTAAATGATTTTGTTAATTGTTTTAATTCATTAGGTACAGAATCAGGGTCTAAACGCACACTTAAGTTTTCGGAAGTGACATTTTTGATTTCATCGCTCACATCTTTAAGGGGTTTTAATCCTTTAATTACAAGGAAATAAACGACAAGAATAGTAAATAAGCACAATATAATAGCGCTGACAATTAAATTATTTATTAATGAACTCAGATAATCATGATGAAAATTTAATGATAATGCAGTAACCAACCGATATTGTTTAGACTCTGAAGGGGAATCTACCTGAATAATAATTTCAGATAGGCGATAATTTTTAAGCTCTTCTTGGTTATTTTTATGAGGATCATAATTTTTTAAGTACGTAATGAGCTTATCTGTTGCATTGGGAGATATTAATTCATTTCCTTTTTTATCAATGAGATAAATAGTAATGTCTTGGTGCTCATTAATAATGGTTTTAATACGTGCATATTGTTCACTTTGTGAGTCTGTATTGTTATTTAACAAGCTACGGATCGTTAGGTTCAACTGGTTAAGTGTGTATTCATCTTGCTGTTTAAAATGCAACATAACCGAATTGATCATGATCGAGCTAAATAGTAACAAGGCGAGGGAGAGAGTAATACTGATCAAAACAATAAGACGAATTGAAATTGAGACAGGAGATCGAAAAAATTTAATCATTTTCAGGGATCTCAAGTAAATAGCCCATTCCCCTAATGGTATGGATCAATTTAGGCTCATAGCCTTGATCTATTTTAGCTCTTAATCTTTTCACTGCTACATCAATCACATTGGTATCACTATCAAAATTCATATCCCACACTTTTGAAGCGATAAGAGAACGAGAAAGTACTTCACCTTGGTGAAGAATAAAAAATTCCAATAAAGAAAACTCTTTACTGGTGAGTATAATTTTATCATTTTCACGGGTAACGCGTCGCTTAATCAGGTCAACATGCAAGTTAGCAATGGTAAACTGTGTTTTTTGGATGCTGCTGTTGCCTCTGCGTAATAAAGTTCTTACTCGAGCGAGTAACTCCGAAAAATCAAATGGTTTAACGAGATAATCATCAGCACCTAACTCTAGTCCTTTGACTCGATGCTCAACATTACCTAATGCAGTGAGCATCAGTATTGGTGTATTTTTTCCTGAATTGCGTAAGCTCTTTGCAATTTCCCAGCCGTTAATATCAGGTAACATCACATCAAGAATAATTAAATCATAATCTTCAGTTGTGGCCATATGCAGGCCTGTAATACCATTTTCGATTGCATCAACAATAAACCCGGACTCACTTAAGCCTTTAGACAGGTATTCTCTCGTTTTATGTTCATCTTCAACAATAAGTAATTTCATCTCAGACCTATCAGCCAGGTAAATAATGCAGCCATTCTAAGCACTACAGCAACGAAATGTAAAATGACAAATTTGTCATTTTCATGTCATCAATCTAACAGGAGGTCTTTTTTACTATAGCTCCAATTTTAATTACTAGAGGCATGGCTATACCATGTATTCCCCAAAAATATTAATAATAGCTTATGCCTTAACTTTGACGGGCTGTGTTTCGCTCGCTCCTGAATATCAACGCCCTAACCTTAATTTACCTCATCAATTCAATAGTCATTTTTCTGATGCAGCAAAGCAGGCTCAAACTGAATTATTGATCCCTAGTTGGGAACAGTTTATTCAAGACCCTCAAATGAAAAACGTGATAGAAATTGCACTAGAGAAAAACAGCGATTTATACCTTGCTGCGTTAGATGTAGAGGAAGCTCGTGTACGTTTTGGGCTCGCGGGGGCAGAAAAATATCCTCAAGTTAATTCATCGATGAGTGGTGATTATAGTCAGTCGTTAGAGACCGGGTCATCCCTTAATAAGAAATACAGCGTAGGCATTGATATCAGCTATGAGCTGGATTTTTTTGGGCGTATCAAAAATTTATCTGATGCAGACAAAGCAAAGTTTATTGCTTCTCAAGAGATGAGCCGTGCGACACAAATTATCACGATTAAAACGGTAGCAGAAGCGTACTTAGATGTGGTGTATAACCAAAAGCTATTATTAATTGCACAAGAGACGAAACAAAGTTATCTCAATAGTCAATCGATTGTAATGCAAAAAGTGGCGGCAGGAAAAGCCGCACTATCAGACTTAGAACAAGCTAAAGGGCAAGTACAGTCTATTTCTATTAATATCGAAAAAATTGAAAGTGAAATTGCAAAAAATGAAAATTTACTGAATTTTTTGACAAATGACTATGCAACAAAAATAAACTTAGATCTAGGACGCTACGAGCCAAACTATCCTTTAATTACGACACCTCCAGATATTCCTTCTGAAATATTGCTAAAGCGCCCGGATATTATGGCTGCGGAGCAAAACATTATTTCTGAGAATGCCAACATCGGTGTAGCGAGAGCGGCTTTCTTTCCTTCTATTTCCTTTAATACGGGAGTTGCAAACAGTAATGGTTCTTTAACGGGGTTATTTGACTCTTCAAATGGTATTTGGAATTTTATTCCTAAAATTACGTTACCTATCTTTACTGGGGGGACTAATAGTCGAAATTTAGAGTTGGCAAATATTAGAAAAAATAAAGCGATTGCTAATTACGAAAAAAGTATTCAAGTAGCGTTTCGAGAAGTGAAAGATGCCTTAGTGATCAAATTGAGTTTAGAAAAACAACTTATCTCCCAAGAGCAATATGTCAACACGCTACAAAACGTCTTAACACAGAAACAAGCAAGTTATCGATATGGTGGTTTAAGTTATCTCGATGTTCTCGAAGCGCAGCGTAGCTTATTTACAGAACAGCAAAACTTATTGATGTTGAAAATAGAACAGCAGAAGAATGAAATAAATTTATTCTCTGCATTAGGTGGCGGATTAATCAAATCATGAGGGTAAAAATGAAAAAACTAAATACGGTATTTTTTGTAATTTCAATGGCGATATTAACAGCAACCAGCTATGCAAATGCAGCTGAACATAATCACTCTATTTATCCAGAAAAAGCGGCGGAACCAACAATTAACACTGAAGGAAAGCTAATCTCGATTGACAAAGATAATAAAAAATTAACGATAAATCATAAAGAAATAGAAAGCATTGGTTGGCCACCAATGACGATGCGTTTTACATATGAAGATGAAAATATGATCAACGGTTTACAAGAAAATGATGAATTGAAATTTTCATTTGTACAACAAGGTAATCTTTCAATGTTGAAATCCGTCGAAAAAATAAACTAAATAGGTAGAGAGATGTTATGTCATTAGTTAACCTGACCAAATTGCTATTGGTAATTATTTTATCGAGCGTTATTTCAATTTTATTTTACCGTTATTTTTTCGTTATAGAAAATAATAGCCAATCAGTTGAAAAACAAGAACGCACCGTATTGTATTGGTATGATCCCATGTATCCCAATACCAAGTTTGATCAACCAGGGAAATCCCCTTTTATGGACATGGATCTTGTTCCTAAATATGCGGATGAAAACTTGGCTTCAGCGAATAGCAAAGGGGTAACAATTAACCCAACACAGACACAAAATTTAGGGCTTAAAACGGTGGATGTGAAGTGGGGGAAATTAAACTATGACTTAACATTTCCAGCCGAAATTGCGTTTAATGACCATCAATTTGCTATTGTACAAGCACGCGAAAATGGTTTTGTTGAAAAAGTTTATCCATTCACAGTAGGTGAGAGGATCCAAAAAGGTGTTCCTATTGCTGAGCTAACGATCCCTGCATGGGTTGAAGCACAAAGCGAATATCTTGCGCTTAAGCAAATGAATGCGAGCCAACAAGATCTTAATAGTGTCATTGAGCGTTTACGTTTAAATGGCATGCCAGAAGGCGCGCTTTCTCAGTTTATTAAAACAGGAAAAGTGCAAACACGTTTTACTATTCAAGCTCCTATTTCTGGGGTAATTACTGCACTTAATCTACGTTTAGGGATGAATGTATCCAAAGAAGTCGTTATCGCACAAATACAAGGAACAGATCCATTATGGATTAATGCATCTGTTCCTCAGTCAGTTGCTGAATTACTTAATCAACAAACACAATTTACAGTTTCTATTCCTGCCTATCCTTCGCAGTTATTTACTGTAAAAAACTGGTTGATATTACCCAGTGCAGATCAAGCAAGTCGTACAATTAATATTCGTACAGAAATTGCTGATCCTAACCATTTATTAAAACCAGGTATGACAGCATATTTAAATTTAGTTGCAGAAGGTAATGAAAGTTTATTGATCCCTTCACAAGCCATTGTGGACTCTGGGAAAGAACAGCATGTTATTGCTGTTGGTGAGAATGGTGAATTTATTCCCAAAAGAGTACGAGTGCTGAGTGAATCTCAACAAATGACAGCAATATCTGAAGGCTTACAAGTGGGTGAGCATATAGTGACTCAGGGTATTTTCCTGATTGATTCTGAAGCGAATATTGCTGGTGCATTAGCCAAGATGGAAGCGCTTCCTGAAGTATCAGCGTCATCTAATCATTCATCACATAAATCTCAGGAGTAGAGTATGTTGGAATGGATTATAAGACGCTCGGTTGCTAACCGATTTCTAGTGTTAATGGGAGTCGTGTTTTTAGTCATTGCGGGTATTTGGAGCATTCGCAGTACACCAGTTGATGCATTACCTGACTTATCTGATGTACAAGTGATCATCAAAACCACTTATCCAGGGCAAGCGCCGCAACTGGTCGAAAACCAAGTTACCTACCCGATAACGACGACGATGCTATCTGTGCCGGGAGCAAAAACGGTGCGGGGGTTTTCTGCATTTGGTGACTCATATGTTTATGTTATTTTTGAAGATAATACAGATTTATACTGGGCTCGTTCACGAGTTTTAGAATATTTAAATCAAGTCCAAAACCAATTACCCAAAGGTGCAGTAGCCTCCATTGGCCCTGATGCGACAGGTGTTGGTTGGATTTTTGAATATGCTTTAGTGGATAAAACTGGAAAACATAATCTAGCAGAACTACGTTCATTACAAGATTGGTTTTTGAAATATGAATTGAAGGCTTTGCCTAATGTTTCAGAAGTGGCAACCGTTGGCGGTGTGGTTAAATCTTACCAAATCTTAGTTGACCCACTCAAGCTCAGCCAATTTTCAGTGACATTACCTGAAATAAAACAGGCCGTTGAAATGGCTAACCAAGAAGCTGGTGGTTCATCGATTGAAATTGCTGAAGCTGAATATATGGTTAGAGCAAGTGGTTATCTTCAATCTATTGATGACTTCAATAAAATCTACCTAAAAACGCCAGAAAATGGTGTACCTATTTACCTACAAGATGTTGCTCGAATACAGGAAGGCCCCGAAATGCGTCGTGGGGTTGCTGAGCTAAATGGAGAAGGAGAGGTCGTTGGGGGAATTATTCTGCTTCGCTCTGGTGAAAATGCACGTAATGTGATTCAGGATGTAAAACAGAAACTTGAAGATTTAAGTGCTAGCTTGCCGGAAGGCATCGAAATTATCACGACTTATGATAGAAGCATTCTTATTGATAACGCGATTGATAATTTAAGTTATAAGTTACTAGAAGAATTTATTGTTGTCGCATTAGTGTGTGCCGTTTTTTTATGGCATTTCCGTTCTGCTCTCGTGGCAATTATTTCTTTGCCCCTTGGATTATTTATTGCCTTTATCGTCATGCGCTACCAAGGAATAAATGCAAATATTATGTCGTTAGGGGGCATTGCAATTGCGATCGGAGCAATGGTGGATGCCGCCATTGTTATGATCGAAAATGCACATAAAAAATTAGAAAAATGGCAACATGAAAATGAAGATAAAGTCATTGATAATGCCCAGCGTTGGAAAGTTATTACGGATTCCGCTGTTGAAGTTGGGCCTGCATTATTTATCAGTTTATTAATTATCACATTGTCTTTTATTCCTATCTTTACGTTGGAAGGGCAAGAAGGCCGTTTATTTGGTCCACTTGCATTCACAAAAACCTATGCCATGGCGGGTGCTGCGGCTTTAGCGCTGATTGTTATTCCAATTCTAATGGGATATTGGATCCGCGGTAATATTCCAAATGAAAATAAAAACCCACTGAATCGTTGGTTGATCTCACTCTATAGCCCTATTTTAATTAAGGTATTAGCGTGGCCGAAAACCACCTTATTAATTGGTTTCTTATCTTTATTTACGGTGATATGGCCATTAAAAAATTTAGGTGGTGAATTTCTTCCTGCAATTAATGAAGGTGACTTACTTTATATGCCTTCAACATTACCGGGTGTTTCGCCTGCACAAGCGGCATTTTTACTACAAAATACGGATAAGTTAATCAAAACTATTCCAGAGGTGGATACGGTATTTGGAAAAGTTGGTAAAGCTGAAACAGCAACGGATTCAGCCCCGATGGAAATGATTGAAACAACGATACGTTTGAAGCCGCAAGCACAGTGGCGAGAAGGAATGACACTCGAAAAAATTATTGATGAGCTCGATGAAACTGTACGTTTACCTGGGGTTGCAAACTTATGGGTTCCACCTATTCGTAACCGTATTGATATGTTATCTACGGGAGTCAAAAGCCCTATAGGTATTAAAGTATCAGGCAGGGATCTTGAAGAAATCGATGCATTAGCCCAAGAAATTGAAAAAGTCACAAAATCGGTACCGGGGGTGGTTTCAGTTTTGGCTGAGAGGTTGGTAGGCGGACGCTATATTGATGTCAAAATTGATAGAGAAAAAGCGGCTCGTTTTGGTATGAGTGTCAGCGACGTACAAGTGTATATTTCAATGGCCACTGGTGGGGAAATGATTGGGGAAACAGTTGAAGGGATTGAGCGTTACCCAATTAGCATAAGATATCCTCAAGATTACCGAAATAGTGTATCTGCGATGAAGTTATTACCAATTTTAACGCCAAACAAACAGCAAATAGTACTTAGTGATGTTGCAGATGTCTCCGTGAATATGGGCGCTCCCATGTTGAAAACAGAGAACGCCAGACCGACTAGTTGGATTTATATTGATGCACGTGATCGTGATATGGTTTCTGTTATTAAAGATATTGATACAGCAATAAAAGATAATATTCAAATGAGGCCGGGTCTTAGCTATTCCTTTACGGGGCAATTTGAATTACTCGAAAGGGCTAACCAAAAATTAATGTTAATGGTTCCCGCGACCATCATGATTATTTTTGTACTACTTTATTTAGCCTTTAGACGATTTAGTGAAGCTTTACTGATTTTATTAAGTTTACCTTTTGCTTTAGTGGGCGCGATTTGGTTCCTTTATTGGATGAACTTTAATTTATCAGTTGCAACAGGAACTGGATTTATTGCATTGGCAGGTGTCGCGGCTGAATTTGGCGTAGTTATGTTGATTTATTTACGCCATGCAATCGAAGATAAAGAAAAACAGCAAGGAATAAGCAAGCTATCAAACCAAGATTTAGACCGTGCATTATATGAAGGTGCAGTTTTACGTGTTCGCCCTAAAGCCATGACGGTTGCCGTAATTTTAGCCGGTTTATTGCCAATATTACTTGGAACAGGAGTCGGTTCAGAAGTGATGAGCCGTATTGCTGCACCGATGATTGGTGGAATGATAACTGCACCGTTATTATCCCTATTTATCATTCCTGCGGCTTATAAATTAATCTGTCAGTTACGCCATAAAAAATAGACACTTTTTAAGTACTAGTCATTATTATTGATAAGGTAAATAGCAATGAAGAAGATAATTTTAGGTGGAATGTTTTTACTGTCATTTTCTGCATTTTCTCAAAACCAGAGCGTGCAATTGTATAAAGATGCAAACTGTGGTTGCTGCCAATTATGGGGAGAAGGAGTTAAAAAAGCAGGGTATGACGTTGTGGTCAATGAAATCAGTTATGATGAGTTGAACAAACTGAATGATGAGCTGAATGTGCCTTATAACTTACGCAGCTGTCATATCGCTAAATACAAAGGTAAAGTGATTGTTGGCCATGTTCCTGTCAGCAGTCTTGATGCGATTGATGCCTTACCAGCGGATGTGGTAGGGATTTCTGTTCCGGGTATGCCAATTGGTAGCCTAGGGATGGAGCAGCCAGATGGCCGTACTCAGCCTTATTCTGTGGTGCAGTTTAAAGCAAATGGGGAATATCGTTAATTGAGATAAAATTTATTAAGTTGCAGGATATCCTGCAACTTGTGTGTTTTATTCGCCTTCTAATATTAATTCGATGGCTTTGAGCTCTTCTTGCGTAAAATTACGATTTTTTAGTATCCCCATTGCATCATCAATTTGGCTGATACGGCTTGCGCCAATGAGAACGGAAGTGATCCTGTCGTGTCTCAGTAGCCATGCTAATGCCATTTGGTTTAGCTTTTGTCCTCTTTTTGTTGCCAGTTCATTCAGTTGTTTAACCTTTGATAAAATGTTTGACGTGAGTCTTTCTGGGGGCAAAGAAGGATTACCTGCAGCACGTGAATCAGCAGGGATGCCATTAAGGTAGCGATCGGTTAATATCCCACCAGCCAATGGAGAGTATGCGATAGAGCCAACGCCTTCTTCTTCCAGTAAATCGAGTAAATCTTCTTCGGGAGTACGTTCTAGCATGGAATATCTAGGTTGGTGAATCAGGCAAGGGGTTCCTAATTCATTGAGAATATTAATGGCTTCTTTGGCTAAATTGGTTGGGTAATTAGAAATCCCCACATACAGGGCTTTTCCTTGGCGAACAATGAGATCTAGCGCTCCCATGGTTTCTTCTAGTGGGGTATTGGGATCAGGTCGATGATGATAAAATATATCTACATAATCTAATCCCATTCGCTTCAAACTTTGGTTTAGGCTTGCAACTAAGTATTTTTTACTTCCCCAGTCACCATAAGGGCCGTCCCACATAGTGAAACCCGCTTTTGATGAAATAACCATTTCATCGCGATAAGGCAGAAAATCCCGCTGCATAATTTTGCCAAATGTACTTTCGGCAGAGCCTGGTGGTGGCCCATAATTATTAGCAAGATCAAAATGGGTGATCCCAAGGTCAAAAGCATGGCGAAGCATGGCTTGGCAATTATCAAAGGGTTTGTTATCGCCAAAGTTGTGCCATAACCCTAATGAAATCAGTGGCAAGCGTAATCCGCTACGGCCACATAAACGATATTCCATTTCAGTATAGCGCTTTGATGATGCAACATAAGGCATACTTCACCTCCAAAATAGTGGGTAAAACTCAATTTATACTGTCATAAAGCTAAAAAGTAGGCTGAGGAATCAATGCTAATTTGTTCTTGACTAGAAGGTTTATGAGTAAATTGTGATAGAGCCCGAAAAAAGAGTGAAGTATTTTGGCATTCGTGGGTATCGGCTGCGTACCAATCCCCACGTTTTGTATATTAGGCTTGCTCTGAGCGGGTAAATACCAGCTCGTTACCTTTAGATTGGCTTTCATCAAATTGATAGCCTTCTAAATTAAAATCAGCTAGTTGGTCTGTTTTCGTTAATTTATTTTGGATGATAAAGCGGCTCATTAAACCCCGCGCTTTTTTTGCATAAAAACTGATAACTTTATATTTACCATTTTTTTCATCAAGGAAAATAGGCTTGATAATTTGCCCGTCCAATTTCTTTGTATTCACCGATTTAAAATATTCATCTGAGGCAAGGTTGACTAATATTTGATCTTTTTGCTCCGCTAATGCGTGATTTAATTGCTTGGTAATGATGTCTCCCCAAAACTCATATAAATCTTTTCCACGGGTATTTTTTAATCGAATTCCCATTTCTAAGCGATAAGGTTGCATTAAATCTAGCGGTCTTAAGATACCGTAAAGACCTGATAATATGCGTAAATGAGATTGAGCAAACGCAAAATCGTCTTGAGAAAAGGTTTCTGCTTGCATACCCGTATACACATCCCCTTTGAAGGCAAGGATCGCTTGGCGTGCATTTTCTGGGGTAAAGTCCGCATGCCATTCTGCAAAACGGGCAGCATTGAGCCCCGCAAGCTTGTCGCTAATTTTCATTAAACTGGCAATATCTGCAGGGGTTAATTTACGACAGACATTAATTAATTTTTGTGACTCAGTAAGTAATTCAGGCTGAGTAAACTGCTGTGTCGCAAGTGGGCTTTCGTAGTCTAATGTTTTTGCAGGTGAAATTGTAATAAGCATGACTTGACCCTTTATAAAGAATGATACTGCTTACTTTAGCAAAAATTCTTCCTAATTGGCTAATTGATACGATAAGCCAAACCAATATTATTCTTTATTACAATGACAGCACAATATAACTAGCTAAAAGGATTCAGTTTCTAATTGGCTAGCGAAATCGATTGCCAATCAAATAGTTGCTTTTGACTAGATTTACTTGCTTGCAGCAATATGGATGCATGATATTATCTGTAGACGGTGCGGCGATAGCCACAATTCCTTTATAATACGCAAAGTAATTCAAGTTGCAGTTTGTTAGCCTACACCACAAGAGTCGCAAGAATTGTAGGTAGCTAACCACCGCTACAACTTGGAATATGACGGGTATAACAACGAGATTAAAGAAATGACCGATAAACTAACCTCATTACGTAGTCTGACAACTGTTGTTGCTGATACTGGCGACATCGAAGCGATGAAGCTTTACAAACCACAAGACGCGACCACAAATCCCTCGCTGATCTTAAATGCTGCACAAATTCCTGAGTACCGTAAATTAATTGATGAAGCGGTAGAATGGGCTCGTAAGCAAAGCAATAATCGCGAGCAACAAATTGTTGATGCTTGTGACAAGCTGGCTGTTAATATCGGTCTGGAAATTCTGAAATTAGTTCCGGGTCGTATTTCTACTGAAGTTGATGCGCGCCTGTCTTATGATGAAGAAGCTTGTATTGCTAAAGCGCGTCACTTAATCAAAATGTATAACGATGCAGGCATCAGCAATGACCGTATTCTGATCAAACTGGCTTCAACTTGGCAGGGTATCCGTGCTGCAGAGAAACTGGAAAAAGAAGGCATTAACTGTAACCTGACTTTATTATTCTCTTTTGCTCAAGCTCGTGCTTGTGCGGAAGCGGGTGTATACCTGATTTCTCCATTTGTGGGCCGTATTCTTGACTGGTACAAAGCGAATACAGATAAGAAAGAATTCGCACCACATGAAGACCCAGGTGTGGTTTCTGTTACTGAAATCTACAACTACTACAAAGCTCACGGTTATAAAACTGTGGTTATGGGCGCAAGCTTCCGTAACGTGGGTGAAATCATTGAACTAGCAGGTTGTGACCGTTTAACTATCTCTCCAGGCTTATTAAAAGAGCTGTCTGAATCACAAGGTGAATTAGTACGTAAACTGACTGATACAGGTAAAACTAAAGAGCCAGGCGCTAAGTTGACTGAAGCAGAGTTCTATTGGCAGCACAACCAAGACCCAATGGCGGTTGATAAACTGTCTGACGGTATCCGTAAGTTTGCAGTAGACCAAGAAAAACTAGAAAAAATGATTGCAGACTTACTGTAATTTATTTCATTTTTCCTTAAAACCCAGCCTGTTGGTTGGGTTTTTTTATGCCTATTTTTCATTGAGTTAGTTCTCAATTTCAAGATATAAAATCAAGGGCGCTTTATGCAATCGTTCATCATGGTATGATATTGCCCCTGTTTATTATTAAGTGAACAGTTTTTGATTGAATAATTTCTTTGAGGTTTGTATGGATGAATTGCGCATAGGTCTGGTTTCCGTTTCTGATCGTGCTTCGAGTGGTATTTATGAAGACAAAGGCATTCCCGCATTAGAAGAGTGGTTAGCGAAAACGTTGACAACCCCTTTTCGTATCGAAACTCGCCTGATCCCTGATGAGCAAATCATGATAGAGCAAACATTATGTGAGCTGGTGGATGAGTTTGCTTGCCATTTAGTCCTAACCACAGGCGGCACAGGACCTGCTCGCCGTGATGTCACGCCTGATGCAACCCTTGCGATTGCAGACCGTGAAATGCCAGGTTTTGGCGAACAAATGCGCCAAATTAGCCTAAAGTTCGTCCCTACTGCGATACTGTCACGCCAAGTAGGGGTAATACGCAACCAGGCTTTGATTTTAAATTTACCTGGGCAGCCTAAAGCGATCGCGGAAACTCTGGAAGGTTTAAAAGACAAAGAAGGGAATGTGGTAGTTTCTGGTATTTTTGCCAGTGTTCCTTATTGTATTCAATTGCTTGACGGCCCATATGTAGAAACAGACCCTACGGTTGTGAAGGCATTTAGGCCTAAATCCGCAATTCGTCCTGAATAGTTTGCGATGTAATCAGGTGAGGCTTAGCTCACCTGATTAATAATATTTAATGCATAAAATCACATACGTTAGTTAAATTTAACCACGTTGGCCAATCGGTAATACCGTTTTGCCATATTGCTCATTTAATATTTCTGCGACCGCTAAATAAAATGCGCTAGCGCCACAGATAATTCCTTCAAAACCAGCAAATTTTAGTAATGCTGCATTTCCCGTAATATTGCCAATCGCTAATAAAGCGAATAATACAGTTAAGCTACCAAAGACAAATTGCAAAACAAAATTAGCTTTGAAGGTTCCTAAAAACATGAAAAAGGTAAAAATTCCCCAAATAGCGAGGAAAACACCTAAAAACTCAGGTGAAGTTGCTTCGGCTAATCCCATTGAAGGCAAAAATAATAACCCCACTAATGCAATCCAAAACATACCGTAAGAGGTAAATGCAGTTGCACCGAATGTATTGCCTTTTTTGTATTCAATCAGACCTGCAATAAATTGAGCAATACCACCATAAAAAATGCCCATACTTAAAATAACGGATGAAAGAGGGAAAAAACCTGCATTATGAATATTCAGCAGGATGGTTGTCATACCAAAGCCTAGTAAACCAAGTGGGCCTGGATTTGCAAGAGAGCTAGACTGCATATAACCTCTGGTAAAATATAAAAAATTCAAATAGATAAAAAACAAAAAGGTTTTGCCAAAGTGACAGCGGCGGCGCATCATACGCAGTTTTAATTGTTTAAACCATGATCACAAGACAGGTTTTTTTGCAATAAATGCAAATTTTTTTGATTCTCCCCCTTGATGAATGAATTTGTGACCCCATCTTAAAAGCATCAACTGATATCAATCCAAATTATTGCGTATTGAAAAATAATTTAGGCTCAGAGTGAAAACTCCCTTGAAAATGAAATATTGAGCCTCATATAGATTGATATCGAAATCATAGTGAAAAGAATTCCTTTGGAGGCGTTTTAGATGGGTAAAATTATTGGTATCGACTTGGGTACAACTAACTCATGCGTTGCAATTATGGATGGTACTACAGCTCGTGTTCTGGAGAACAGCGAAGGTGATAGAACTACTCCTTCCATCATTGCGTACACTCAAGATGGTGAAATTTTAGTTGGTCAGCCAGCGAAACGTCAGGCAGTGACTAACCCAGAAAATACTTTATTTGCAATTAAACGTTTGATTGGTCGTCGTTTCCAAGACGAAGAAGTTCAGCGCGACGTTTCTATCATGCCATATAAAATCATTGCGGCTGATAACGGCGATGCTTGGTTAGATGTGAAAGGCCAAAAAATGGCTCCACCACAAGTTTCAGCTGAAGTTCTGAAAAAAATGAAGAAAACAGCAGAAGACTATTTAGGTGAGCCAGTAACAGAAGCAGTTATTACTGTACCAGCTTACTTTAACGATGCTCAGCGTCAAGCGACTAAAGATGCTGGCCGTATTGCTGGTTTAGAAGTAAAACGTATCATTAACGAACCAACAGCAGCTGCATTAGCATATGGCTTAGACAGAGAAGTTGGTAACCGTACTATCGCGGTTTATGACTTAGGTGGTGGTACATTCGACTTATCAATCATCGAAATCGATGAAGTTGATGGCGAAAAAACGTATGAAGTTCTGGCTACCAATGGTGACACACACTTAGGTGGTGAAGACTTTGATACACGTTTAATCAACTACTTAGTTGAAGAATTTAAGAAAGAACAAGGTGTTGACCTGCGTAACGACCCGTTAGCAATGCAACGTCTGAAAGAAGCTGCAGAAAAAGCGAAAATTGAGCTGTCTTCTGCACAACAAACAGATGTTAACCTGCCGTATATTACAGCAGATGCAACAGGTCCTAAACACATGAATATTAAAGTGACTCGTGCGAAATTAGAGTCACTGGTAGAAGATTTAGTTAAGCGTTCTATGGAGCCAGTTAAAGTTGCTCTGCAAGACGCAGGCTTAAGCGTGAGCGAAATCAACGATGTTATCTTAGTTGGTGGTCAAACACGTATGCCAATGGTTCAAAAAGTTGTTGCTGATTTCTTTGGTAAAGAACCACGTAAAGACGTTAACCCAGATGAAGCAGTTGCAATGGGTGCGGCAGTTCAAGGTGGTGTTTTAGCGGGTGATGTTAAAGACGTTCTGTTACTTGACGTAACTCCTCTGTCTTTAGGTATCGAAACCATGGGTGGCGTGATGACTTCGTTAATTGCGAAGAATACCACTATCCCAACTAAACATAGCCAAGTGTTCTCAACAGCTGAAGATAACCAAGCAGCGGTAACTATCCATGTTCTGCAAGGTGAGCGTAAACGCGCAAGTGACAACAAATCACTGGGGCAGTTTAACTTAGATGGTATTCAACCTGCACCACGTGGTATGCCACAAATCGAAGTGACTTTTGATATCGATGCGGATGGTATCTTGCATGTTTCTGCTAAAGATAAAAATAGTGGACGTGAGCAAAACATCACCATTAAGGCTTCTTCAGGTCTGAATGATGAGGAAATCGAAAAAATGGTACGTGACGCAGAAGCAAACGCTGAAGCTGACCGTAAATTTGAAGAGCTAGTTCAGGTTCGTAACCAAGCTGACCAATTAGTTCACGGTACTCGTAAACAAATCGAAGAAGCCGGTGATAAATTACCAGCTGAAGATAAAGCGAATATCGAAAAAGCAACTTCTGAATTAGAAGCAGCAGCAAAAGGTGAAGACAAAGCGGATATTGAAGCGAAAATCCAAGCTTTAGTCACGGCATCTGCAAAACTTCTGGAAATCGCACAGCAACAAGCTCAAGCGGGCGGTGCAGCTGGCGCTGGCGCAGAAGCGAAAAAAGATGATGATGTTGTTGATGCTGAATTCGAAGAAGTTAACGACAAAGACAAAAAATAATGCCCTTAGCGGGCGCAGTAACTATAGCAAATGATAGTTAATGGTTACTGATACCGGATACGGGCGTCGAGGCAACTCTACGCCCGTTCCGCATGTTAAGGGTAAAATTAAATGGCAAAAAGAGATTTTTATGAGGTATTAGGCCTCGAAAGAAATGCATCGGATAAAGATATTAAGCGTGCTTATAAGCGCTTAGCGATGAAGCATCACCCTGACCGTAATCAGGGTGATAAAGGTTCAGAAGATAAATTTAAAGAGATCAAAGAAGCTTACGAAGTTCTTTCTGACGAGCAAAAACGTGCGGCTTATGACCAGTATGGTCATGCTGCGTTTGAGCAAGGTGGAATGGGCGGAGGCGGTGGCTTCGGTGGTGGCGCAGACTTTAGTGATATCTTTGGTGACGTCTTCGGTGATATTTTTGGAGGCGGCCGCAGACAGCAGCGCCCAAGCCGTGGTTCTGACCTACAGTACAACATGGAACTGACTCTCGAAGAGGCTGTCCGTGGAGTGACCAAAGAAATCCGTATTCCAACCTTGGAAACCTGTGACGTTTGTCATGGTAATGGTGCGAAACCAGGAACTAGTGCGGATACGTGCTCAACCTGTCACGGTATGGGCCAAGTCCATATGCGCCAAGGCTTTTTCTCTGTACAACAGCCTTGTCCAACGTGTCATGGTCGCGGTAAAGTTATCAAAGATCCATGCAACAAATGTCATGGCCATGGCCGTGTTGAAAGATATAAAACACTGTCAGTTAAAATTCCAGCAGGTGTAGATACAGGTGACCGTGTTCGCTTGTCAGGAGAAGGTGAGGCCGGAGAAAACGGGGCACCAGCAGGAGATTTATTCGTTCAGGTTCATGTATTGCCTCATAATATTTTTGAGCGTGATGGTAATAACCTGCACTGTGAGGTTCCAATTAACTTTGCTGATGCAGCACTGGGTGGCGAAATTGAAGTACCAACCCTTGATGGCCGTGTAAAACTGAAAATCCCAGCAGAAACCCAAACTGGTAAAATTTTCCGTATGAAAGGAAAAGGTGTGAAATCGGTACGTGGTGGTCTGCAAGGTGATTTAATGTGCCACATTGTTGTTGAAACCCCCGTTAAACTCAATGAGAAACAAAAAGAGTTGCTCAAAGAGTTTGGTGAATCACTAGGTGGAAAGAGTGGTGAGAAGAACAGCCCGCGCTCTAAAAGCTTTTTAGATGGCGTTAAGAAATTCTTTGATGATTTAACTAATAAATAATTAGTTAATAATTGGAAAAGCTAGAATGGCTGACTGAGCATATTGCCAAGTCAGCCATTTTTTTATCTTATTTTACGACTTCACCACTAGCAACCACAGTTTCGCGGACTTTACTGGCAAAATCTTGAGCTTCTTTGATAATTGTATTTTCATCAGCAGTCAGTATTTTACGGTCTTGCATCAATACTTTGCCATCAACAATAGTATGGCGAACATTGGCTCCATTTGCGCCATAGACTAATGCGGCATAGGGGCTATACATAGGAACCATGTTTGGTGATTTGGTATCAATAACAATGATATCAGCTAATTTCCCTGCTTCGAGAGAGCCGAGTTTGTCTTCCATATGTAATACCCGCGCAGAGCCCATGGTCGCCATCTCAACAACAGTGATTGGTGGCATCGCTGCTCTATCTTTATTGGCTAGTTTGTGAATTTTACCGACTAAATTTAGCTCATTTAACGTCGTTAGCGTATTACTCGACATTGGTCCATCCGTTCCCAAACCAACGCGGATCCCTTTTTCCAGCATGGTTGTTACAGGGGCAACACCTTTAGCAGACTTAGTATTCGCACTGATATTATGCGCAACGCCGACATCATACTGCTTGAGTAGATCCATATCCTTTTCATCAACCATAATGGCGTGTGCTGCAATAACTTTATTATTCAGTGCACCAATGTCAGCCATATATTGTACAGGGCTTTTCCCTCCTGTACGTTTGGCTATTTCTTCTTGTTCACGGTCAGTTTCCGCCAGATGGATCATTACTGGAACATTAAGTTCTTGAGATAATTTTGCTATTTTCTGTAAATGCTCTGTTGTATTGGTATAAGGCGCATGAGGCGCAAAAGCAGGGGTGATACGTGGGTGATCTTTGTATTGATTGATAAAGTTGACTGCATAATCGATACCTTCATCTGCATTTTTTGCATCAGCGACGGGAAATTGAATCACTGATTCCCCAAGAACCGCTCTTAGTCCAATTTTATCAACGGTTTTAGCCACTTCATCTTCAAAGTAATACATATCAACGTAAGTTGTGACTCCACCTTTAATCATTTCAATATTCGCAAGGTTGGCCCCAACTCGTACCATTTCACGGGAAACCATTTTATTTTCTAATGGGAAAATATAACGGTGTAAACGGTCTGGCACATCATCAGCTAAGGAACGAAACACGGTCATAGATGCATGTGTGTGAGTGTTAATTAGCCCTGGCATGACAATATCGCCATTAACATTCAGGACATTAGGTGCTTGATAATTTTGAGCAAGTTCAGGGCCACCAACCGCAATAATTTTATTGCCTTTGATGACAACTGTACCATGGTCAATAACCTGCTTTTTAGCATCCATTGTTAAGATGGTTCCATCTACAATTATGGTGTCCGCGGGGATAGCTGAAAAACTAGGAAAAGAAGCACTAATAATGGAAATAGCCAGTAAAGATTTTAAAAGCGACATTTTGGCCTCATATCTGGTGAGAAAATATAACAATTATGGGTAAATAAAAAGCAATAATACGATTTTGAATAAAGCTAAATTAGTTGCTTGATAACCAAACATTCAAATAATAACAATTTTATTAATGACTTAATTTTGCTAATAAAACACCAAAAACAATAACAACACAGGCAATGACTCGCATGACGTTGAATTTTTCTTTAAGAAAAGCAATGGATAAAAACATGGCAAAGAGTACGCTAGTTTCTCTAACTGCGGCGACCATGACAATCGGTGCTTGGCTCATCGCCCATATGGCAATGCCATAGCTAATGAGTTGCATTAACCCACCTAGCAACCCTGAACGCCAGTATTGTTGAATTCCAACAAGTAGGGTACCACGATATTTGATAAGGCCAGGTACAGCTAACACAATTCCATTTAAAAGAAACAGCCAAAGCGTGTACACGACAGGGTCTTCACTTGCTCTGGCACCATAGCCATCGGATAGGGTATAGCAAGCCGTAAAGAAGGCGGTTGATAAGGCAAAAACTAGTGCTTTTCCCTTAATATTCAATGTGAATTTTTTACCCGCAAAAGCAATGAGCACTACGCCACTAATAATGCACAAAACACCAATAAGACCCATTAGTGGAATTAGCTCATTAAATAGCAAAGCACCTAGTACTGCTGTCATTAATGGCGCAGAACCACGTGATATTGGGTAAATTTGGCTTAAATCGCCATGTGTATAAGCCTGACTTAAAAAATAGGTATAGCCAATATGAAACAGTACCGATAACGCTAACCAATGGATAGCTTCTGGTGATGGTAGGCCTAACCAAAGTATTGCTGGTATCGCTAAGGCGCCAGAAAAAACAGAAATCATGACCAGGCCGAAAAAACGGTCATTACCAAATTTAACTATAGCGTTCCAGCTTGCATGGCAAAAAGCTGCAAACAGCACAGAAAGTAATACGTAAGTTGTCATCGTTAAATTGTAATCATTAGTATTTTATTAGCAATCTAAACACATTGTTTTGCGAAACGTTTGGCAAATATTTTGTAAATAGTCTTCCATATTTATCGTTTTTACAAAAGGTATCGAAGAAAGAAACAGGCAAGTTTTTCTTGTGCAAATAAAAGGGATAAATTTTGATGTACTAGAAAAGTTGAATTTATAAAGTCTGTTTATCACAAAATTTATTATTTGTTTTTATAAAAGTTGTCTATAGTAAAATTAACGTTTTTTTCTCATTTGCCGTGATCTCTAACCCAAATAAGTCGGTAATTCCGAGTGTTAAGCGATAAATAAACGATTTTTTACGAATTAATAATTAGCATAGTATTAACATTCAAAAAAACATTGGGGTTAACTATATGACAGCAATTATTCGTAAATTTTTAAGGTTAGAAGCAGCAGGGGGCTTACTTCTGATTATTGCTGCCATAGTCGCTTTAATAATGGCTAACTCACCATTACAAGGGGCTTATCAGCAATTTTTAGATATTCCTGTATCCATTAAAATATCAGAGTTTGGTTTAGATAAGCCGCTGATATTATGGATTAATGACTTCCTAATGGCGATTTTCTTTTTGGTGGTCGGCCTTGAAGTAAAGCGCGAATTATTAGAAGGATCCCTTGCAGGACGTGATAAAGCGATATTTCCAGCAATCGCAGCTTTAGGAGGGATGATTGCCCCAGCATTAATTTACTTATTATTTAATGGTGGAGATGCAGTTACCCAGCAAGGTTGGGCAATACCTGCCGCTACAGACATTGCTTTCGCGCTAGGTGTGATGGCCTTATTAGGTAAGCGAGTACCAACAGAACTTAAGGTGTTCTTATTAGCATTAGCTATTATTGATGACCTTGGTGTTATTGTGATTATTGCCTTTTTCTATACAAGTTCTGTTTCCTTGGTTGCATTGGGGCTGTCAGCACTGTGTATTGCCATTCTCTGTATGATGAATTGGCGTAGAGTAGAGAATACAGCGGCTTACTTAGTTATTGGGTTAATATTATGGGTGTGCATTTTGAAATCTGGAGTGCATGCCACATTAGCAGGGGTCATTGTTGGCTTCTTGATCCCTTTACATGGTACTAACCAGACCAAGCCTTCAGAAGAATTGGAACACGTTTTACATCCATGGGTTGTTTACTTAATTCTACCTATTTTTGCGTTTGCTAATTCGGGTGTGCAACTTCAAGGTGTGACTTTTGAAGGTTTGTTGAGCCCACTGCCATTAGGAGTCGCTGCGGGGCTAATTTTGGGTAAGCCAATTGGGATTTTTCTGTTTAGTTGGATTTCGGTAAAACTTGGGTTTGCAAAATTGCCAGAGTCGATTAACTTAAAACAAGTTTTTGCCGTTTCTGTACTGTGTGGGATCGGTTTTACTATGTCTATTTTTATAACCGGCCTCGCATTTGATGGGCTGGATGAGGTGTATAGTACCTATTCGCGCCTAGGAATCTTGATTGGTTCTACGCTAGCTGCATTTTTAGGTTACTTTATGTTAAGAGTAGTGTTACCGAAACAAAAAGAACTAACCTAGTACAAGCTTATTGTGTAATTTTGCAAATTATTAGTAAGAATTTCCGAACTAATAATCTATGATATACCGTAGTGTGTTTTTTAATACACTACGGTATTCATTTTAAAGGCTCTGAAAAGTATGAGCTGCGGGTAAATGTGTATGGTCAATAGCGGGTTACATAGCTAGTGACGGTACCGAAGGAATCGATATGCGGGTTTCACATCTTAATTTTAACCATCTTTACTACTTCTGGCATGTATGTAAAGAAGGCTCTGTCGTCGGAGCAGCAGAAGCGCTTTACCTGACTCCTCAGACAATTACAGGGCAAATAAAAGCATTGGAAGAGCGATTAGGTGGAAAGTTATTCAAAAGGCAGGGGCGAGGTTTGGTGCCATCTGAGCTTGGGCAATTAATTTTTCGCTATGCAGATAAAATGTTCATGCTTAGCCAAGAAATGCTAGATATCGTCAATTACAGCCGTGAATCTAATTTATTGTTTGATGTTGGGGTCGCAGACACGCTCTCAAAACAGCTAGTTAGTAAAATATTAGAGACTACGGTTGTTGAGCATGAACAAATTCATTTACGTTGTTTTGAATCAACGCATGAATTACTATTAGAACAGCTTAGCCAACATAAATTAGATATGATTTTGTCTGACTGCCCTGTGGACTCATCACAACAAGAAGGCTTGTTCTCGGTGAAGTTGGGCGAGTGCAATATGAGTTTCTTTTGTCGTCAGCCGATCCCTAAAAAGCCATTTCCTGAATGTTTAGAGGAACGTCGCTTATTGATTCCAGGGCGGCGATATTTGTTAGGTAGGCATATCTTAGCTTGGATACGAAATAAAAACCTGCAAGTAGAAGTGTTAGGTGAGTTTGATGACGCAGCGCTTATGAAAGCATTTGGCATGCATTATAACGCGATTTTTGTTGCTCCATCGCAGTATACACCTGACCTTTTAGGTGGCGAAGATATTGTAGAGTTAGGCCGTTTAGAGAGCGTAAAAGAAGAGTACTACGTTATTTTTGCAGAAAGAATGATCCAGCACCCAGCCGTGCAGCGAGTGTGTAATAAAGATTTCTCAGATTTATTTTCAGTTCCGCTTGATAGCTTAGATAAAAAATAGTAACAAATAAAAAACCGGCATAAGCCGGTTTTTTTAAGCTAATCAAGAAGCAAAATTACATTGCTTTGATTTGAGCAACTAAGTTAGCTTTATGACGTGCTGCTTTATTTTTGTGGATCAGGCCTTTAGTAGCATGGCGATCAACAATAGGTTGCATGTCATTGAATGCTTTCTGAGCAGCTTCTTTATCGCCTGCAGCGATAGCAAGGTAAACTTTCTTGATAAAAGTACGTACCATAGAGCGACGGCTAGCGTTATGCTGGCGACGTTTCTCTGACTGAACGGCACGTTTCTTAGCTGATTTGATATTAGCCAAGGTCCAACTCCCAAATGTATTCTATTGAGGACAATTCAAAGGTCGAGGAATATGCCCTTTCGCCCTTCATTTGTCAATGGATTTGTGCAAATAAACATCGTGTACTTCGATGCTCATGCGTTGTGAATGGTGCAAGATTCTATCAGCAAATATAAGAAGAATACAGATCTTAGCGTGAAAAAATGCATAATTGATGGCAGAAATTTAAAAAGAACTAAGGGTAAAAATATTTTTTAGTCTGTCAATCAGTGGGTAGTATGAAAATTAAACATGTTGTGGTTGCTTTTTGTTCTTTTTAATCGTTTGGTTATAACCATTGAAGTGTAAAACATAAAAATATAATATTTTTAGAGACCTTGGAACAAATTTGTTGTATTGATAATCCATTGGTTACCCCAAAGTTTTTGATATTCGAATCCAATAGCTCTGCTTGGGAGCGTAATAACCCACTAATTGCATAAAAATAGTGCGGAAAAAATCGTGTAGAGATCAAAAAAATAGGGTTTAATGAAACCTTTTGCGAACTAAGGTTAACCTTATGCGTCGTACAAGGTATAATCCTGCAATTTCCTCGGTATTGAGCCTGTTATGGAGCTAATTCGCGGTATACAGAATATCCGGGCGTGCCACCATGGTTGCGTGCTGACTATCGGTAATTTTGATGGTGTTCATCGTGGGCATCAGGTTTTACTTCAAAATTTGAAACTTAAGGGTGCGCAGTTAGGGTTGCCAACTGTCGTGATGATATTTGAGCCACAGCCCCTTGAATTTTTTATTGGTGACAAAGCGCCAGCGCGTTTGACGCGTTTGCGAGACAAAGTTAAATACCTTGCAGATAGTGGTATTGATTACCTCTTATGTGTTGAATTTAACCAGCACTTTGCGTCATTAACACCTGCTGAGTTTGTTTCTGACTTACTTGTCAGTAAGCTTGGTGTAAAGTACCTCGCTATAGGTGATGATTTCCGCTTTGGGAAAAATCGCATGGGGGACTTTGCTTTTTTACAACAAGCGGGTAGTGAATTTGGTTTTGAAGTTGCAGATACAGAAAGCTTTTGTGATTCAGGGCTCCGTATCAGCAGTACAGCGATACGAAAAGCCATTCAAGAAAATAATCTTGAATTAGCAGAAAGCCTGTTAGGGCACTCTTATCGTATTAGCGGGCGTGTGGTTCATGGTAACCAACTTGGTAGGACAATAGGTTTTCCAACGGCAAACCTACCGTTAAAACGTTTAGTCACACCAGTAACTGGTGTATATGCTGTAGAAGTTTACGGTTTAGGTGATAAGCCTTTACCGGGTGTGGCAAATATTGGCACACGTCCGACTGTATCTGGAAAAGGAACACAGTTAGAAGTTCATCTGATTGATGCAAATATGGATTTATATGGGCGTCATATCGATGTAGTGTTACGTAAGAAATTACGTGATGAGCAGCGGTTTGCTTCGTTGGAAGCGCTTAAGGAGCAAATTGCTAATGATGTAATTGCAGCGAGAGAGTATCTTACTGCAATAGGAATCAGATAATTTAGCGGAAAATTGGAACTGAGAATCGATGAGTGACTATAAAAATACCCTGAATCTACCGGAAACAGGGTTCCCAATGCGTGGCGATCTCGCTAAACGCGAACCACAGATGTTAGAGCGCTGGTACAAAGAAGGTTTGTATCAGGCAATCCGTAAAGCAAAATCGGGCAAGAAAACCTTTATTCTGCACGATGGTCCTCCGTATGCTAACGGCAGTATTCATATTGGTCACTCAGTTAACAAAATTCTCAAAGATATTATTATTAAGTCCAAAGGGTTGGCGGGTTATGATTCCCCATACATCCCAGGTTGGGACTGCCATGGATTACCGATTGAACATAAAGTTGAACAAATCGTCGGTAAGCCAGGGGAAAAAGTTTCCGCTGCTGAATTTCGTGCACAATGCCGTCAATACGCTAAAGAGCAAATTGAAGGGCAAAAAGCTGATTTCATGCGTCTTGGTGTTTTAGGTGAGTGGGATAAACCTTATCTAACAATGGATTTTAAAACCGAAGCTCATATTATCCGAGCATTGGCTAAAACCATTGCAAATGGCCATTTAGTGAAGGGGGCAAAACCTGTTCACTGGTGTACTGCTTGCGGTTCTTCATTAGCGGAAGCTGAAGTTGAATATTATGATAAAACCTCACCATCTATCTATGTTCGCTTCCCAGCCGTAGATGGCAAGGCTGTGTGCGAAAAATTTGGCATTGTTAGCGAAAAAACACCTTCGTTAGTCATCTGGACAACAACGCCTTGGACTTTGCCAGCTAACCGCGCGATTTCTTTAAACCCTGAGTTTAAATATGATTTAATCGAAGCAAATGGTGAGTTACTCATTTTAGCTGCTGACCTTGTCGAAGAGGTAATGAAAACGATAGGGGTTGAAGCGTGGGCAGTTCTAGGGGAGTGTGAGGGTTCTGCACTTGAACTTTTACGTTTCAATCATCCATTTATGGGCTTTGATGTGCCTGCAATTTTGGGTGACCATGTGACATTAGACGCGGGTACTGGTGCTGTTCATACTGCACCAGGCCACGGTCCTGAAGACTATGTGGTTGGTCAGAAATATGGCTTAGAAACAGCGAACCCTGTAGGGCCAGATGGTTGCTTCTTACCAAATACTTACCCAACATTAGATGGCGTGTTTATTTTTAAAGCTAATGACCTTATCGTTGAATTATTGAACGAAAAAGGCGCATTACTATACAAACAAGCGATTCAACACAGCTATCCATGCTGCTGGCGCCATAAGACTCCAGTTATCTTCCGTGCTACGCCACAGTGGTTTATCGGTATGGATAAAAATGGTTTACGTGAACAATCGCTGAAAGAAATTGATATTGTTCAATGGATCCCGGGTTGGGGGCGCGCACGTATTGAATCAATGGTTGAAAACCGCCCAGACTGGTGTATTTCTCGTCAACGTACTTGGGGTACCCCAATGTCGTTGTTTGTTCATAAAGACACTGAAGAGTTACACCCTCGTACATTAGAATTAATGGAAGAAGTGGCTAAGCGTGTTGAAGTGGATGGCATCCAAGCATGGTGGGATCTTGACCCTGCTGAGCTGTTGGGTGATGAAGCCGAAACATATCGTAAAGTACCTGATACCTTAGACGTATGGTTTGACTCAGGTTCAACGCACTTTGCGGTTGTGGACGCACGTCCTGAATTCCATGGTAATTCAGCGGATATGTACCTTGAAGGGTCAGATCAACACCGCGGCTGGTTTATGTCATCATTGATGTTATCAACCGCAATGAAAGGTAAAGCACCTTATCGCCAAGTATTGACACATGGCTTCACTGTTGATGGCCAAGGCCGCAAAATGTCTAAATCTTTAGGCAACACAGTGAGCCCTCAAGATGTCATGAATAAACTGGGTGCAGATATCTTACGTTTATGGGTTGCATCAACGGATTACACTGGCGAAATCGCGGTTTCAGATGAAATTTTAAAACGCGCGGCTGACTCATACCGCCGTATTCGTAATACTGCACGTTTCTTACTGGCTAACTTAAATGGTTTTAATCCTGAAACCGACATGGTGAAACCAGAAGATATGGTGGTTTTAGACCGCTGGGCGGTGAGCCGTGCTTTAGAAGCTCAGCAAGAGATAGCCAAAGCTTATGATGAGTACGATTTCTTATCTGTTATCCAAAGATTAATGCATTTCTGCTCCATTGAAATGGGGTCATTTTATCTGGATATCATCAAAGACCGTCAATACACCGCGAAAAGTGATAGCTTAGCGCGCCGTAGCTGCCAAACTGCGTTATTCCACATTGTTGAAGCATTAGTGCGTTGGATGGCTCCGGTTCTGTCGTTTACTTCTGATGAAATTTGGAATGAGTTACCAGGAAAACGCGCTCAATTTGTTCTTACCGAAGAGTGGTATGACGGCTTATTTGGTTTAGATGAATCAAATGAAATGAACAACAGCTTCTGGGCTGAGTTGTTAGCGGTTCGTGGTGAAGTGAATAAGGTGTTAGAACAAGCGCGTACTGATAAGCTTATCGGGGGCTCATTAGAAGCCGCTGTGACTTTGTATGCCGATAAAGCTCTGGCTGAAAAACTACAAAGCCTTGGTGATGAATTACGCTTTGTTTTACTGACATCACAAGCCCATGTCGCTGATATTGCAACGGCTCCAGCAGATGCGCAAGAAAGCGAATTGAAAGGCCTAAAAATTGCTTTCAGTAAAGCGGCGGGTGAAAAATGCCCTCGTTGCTGGCATTATGCAAGTGATATCGGTTCTTCGAGCGAGCAACCAGAAATTTGTGGTCGCTGTGTCACTAACGTAGCCGGTAACGGCGAAACGCGTAAGTTTGCTTAATGAAGACGCCAGTTTGTTCTACCGGTTTGCGTTGGTTATGGTTGACCATTGTGATCATCGTTGCGGATTTAGGCATTAAGCAATTAGTGCTTAGTGATCTAAATCTGTACGAGCCACACCCGATAATGCCATTTTTCAACATAATGTACGCACAAAATTTCGGAGCGGCATTCAGTTTCTTGGCTGATGAAGGTGGTTGGCAACGTTGGTTCTTTGCGGGTATTGCAATTGGGATATCTGTAATCTTGATGGTTATGATGTATCGCCAAAGTGCACAAAAACGCCTATCAAATATTGCTTATGCATTGATTATTGGCGGTGCTATCGGTAATTTAAGCGACCGTTTAGTCCATGGCTTCGTTATCGATTACCTTGATTTTTACGTTGGTAATTGGCATTGGCCGACATTTAACCTAGCGGATATGGCGATATGTATTGGTGCGGCACTTGTCATTTTTGAAGGTTTTTTACCTGATAAATCAAAGCAAGAAAAAGCCAAATAAGATGGCAGCGTACTAGGTTAGAATGTAATAACTCACAGCCCAGATTTTCTGGGCTGAATTTTATGATAAATAGGTTTGGTTTATGTCTACTCAAATACAGGCACAGAGCTCTGTTTTACTGCATTTCACATTGAAATTGGAAGATGGCTCTACGGCTGACTCCTCGCACGCACAAGGAAAGCCTGCGTTATTTGTTTTAGGGAATGACTCCTTATCGCCAGAACTTGAAGCCCAATTGATTGGCCTTAATGAAGGTGAAAAGAAAAGTTTTTCGCTGCCCGGAGATACTGTTTTTGGGAAACATAACCCTGACTTAGTTCAATATTTTTCATTGCGTGATTTTATAGAAACAGGCATTCCTGAAATTGGTACGATAATGCTATTTACGGCGATGAATGGCAGTGAAATGCCAGGTGTAGTAAAATCAATTGAAGGTGAGTCGATTACTATTGATTTTAATCACCCTCTCGCAGAGCAGCAGATTAGTTTTGATATCGAAGTGCTTGAAGTAGACCCGCAATTGGAGAATCACAATGCAAATATTAATGGCTAACCCTCGTGGGTTTTGTGCAGGCGTAGACCGCGCAATTAGCATCGTAGAAAGGGCGTTAGAAATATATGGTGCTCCGATTTACGTTCGTCACGAAGTGGTTCATAACCGTTATGTTGTTGATGATTTACGTCAACGTGGTGCTATCTTTATTGAGGAAATCTCAGAAGTACCAGATGGGTCTATTTTGATTTTTTCTGCGCATGGCGTTTCCCAAGCTATTCGTCAAGAAGCTCGCTCTCGCGATCTCACCATGTTATTTGATGCGACTTGTCCTTTGGTTACGAAAGTTCATATGGAAGTTGCACGCGCTAGCCGTAAAGGCAAAGAGGCTATTTTAATTGGCCACGCTGGGCATCCAGAGGTCGAAGGTACGATGGGGCAATATAGCAACCCTGAAGGTGGGATGTATCTTGTTGAAAGCCCAGAAGATGTTTGGAAACTGAAAGTGAAAGATGAAAATAATCTCTCTTTCATGACACAAACAACGCTTTCTGTTGATGATACTTCTGATGTCATTGATGCGCTGACATCTCGCTTTCCAAGTATCGTTGGGCCTCGTAAAGACGATATTTGTTATGCAACGACTAACCGCCAAGAAGCAGCGAGAGAGCTTGCAGAACGCGCTGATGTTGTTTTAGTCGTCGGTTCTAAAAACTCATCAAACTCAAATCGTCTTGCAGAGTTAGCTTCGCGTATGCAAAAACCAGCCTATTTAATTGATGGTGCAGAAGATATTAAAACGGAATGGTTAGCGGATAAAAATATTATTGGCTTAACTGCTGGGGCATCTGCTCCTGATATTCTAGTTAGGCAAGTTATTGATAGACTTAAAGAATTAGGGGCTGATTCTGTTGTTGAATTGCAAGGGCGTGAAGAAAATATCGTCTTTGAGGTTCCTAAAGAATTAAGAGTTGAGGTTAAAGAGATTAATTAATCATTTGATTTCAATTACAGGAACAGCCGCTTTATGATCCCGATCTCGCGGCTGTTTTAACCTTTCCATTCAAATAGTTCCTTTCGAATATCCTCTGAATTAAAACTTTTACTGATAATCCTTTCTCTCTCTACGCTTTTGTTAATAACGATACATTTTTGCTAGCGGAATATGGTCAGGATAGTTAATCTGTATCACAATCATTTCTAAACTATGGGTAAAAATAGTTTTTTTATCCTAAACAACAGTTCAAATTTATCGATTTGCATTAATTAAAAAAGGATAAGCCATGGCAAATTCAATGGTACGAGTCGCAATAGTTGGTGCCGGTGGGCGTATGGGGCGCCAGCTAATTCAAGCCGCGCAACAACAAGATGGAATTCAATTAGGTGCCGCGATTGAGCGCGAGGGCTCATCACTTATCGGGACTGATGCAGGGGAGCTCGCAGGTATCGGTAAGCTAGGTATTGCCATTGTTGATTCACTTAATCAGGTTGTTAATGATTTTGATGTTGTCATTGATTTCACGCGCCCAGAAGGGACTTTACACTATCTTGCATTTTGTAAAGCAAACCAAAAAGCCATGGTAATTGGAACGACAGGGTTTGATGAGCAAGGTAAGCAAGCCATTGCCGAAGCGGCGAAATCTATTCCTATTGTCTTTGCGGCAAATTTCAGTGTTGGTGTCAATGTGGTGCTGAAATTACTGGAAAAAGCAGCAAAAGTGATGGGAAATTACACTGATATTGAAATTGTTGAAGCACATCACCGCCATAAAGTGGATGCGCCATCAGGTACGGCTTTGGCTATGGGAGAGTCTATTGCTAGTGCACTTGGGAAAGACTTAAAAGAGTGTGCGGTATATACCCGTGAAGGTTACACCGGGGAACGAGAACCTGGAACTATTGGCTTTGCAACTATCCGTGCTGGGGATATTGTGGGTGAACATACTGCAATGTTTGCAGATATTGGGGAGCGAGTTGAAATTAGCCATAAAGCCTCTAGCCGTATGACCTTTGCAAATGGCGCAATAAAAGCCTCAGGGTGGGTTTGTGCTAAAAATAATGGGTTATATGATATGAAAGATGTGCTTAATCTAGATGGTTTGTAGTTTTTTTATTTTTTATTTTTCTTTTAAATTATAATCTTAAAATTGATTTTTGTTATTATGATATCGATTTGAATTATTTTTATTCAAATCGATATTAATTTATGTTTTAATGGTTTTTATCTTCAGTTTTGCTCGTTAATTATCCTTTCTTCCTTCTTTTAGCTGGGTTATTATCAATAAACTAGTTATCTTGCTTTGCAACCGTTTACTTATTCATATTTACTGCTATTTATACTACTCATCCAACTAAAAGTGAGGTAGTTAAGTAAAAAAGTAAGATAAAAGTGAAAAAAATGCATTTTTTTCTAGACAAGACCCTATCTCATCATTAGAATGCGCGCAATTTGCCAAAAATTTGCTTAAAAACTCATTTTGGCATTGATTTAGATCGTAAAATCTGAATTAATATGCAAAAAACGTGATTTATTATTCTCCGGAGGGTGTTTTGATTAAGTCAGCTATATTGGTTCTGGAAGACGGAACCCAATTCCACGGGCGTGCTATCGGTGCAGAAGGCGCTGCAGTTGGAGAAGTCGTTTTCAACACGTCGATGACCGGATATCAAGAAATAATTACAGACCCTTCCTATTCCCGCCAAATTGTTACTCTCACTTATCCCCATATTGGTAATGTCGGCACTAATGCTGATGACGAAGAATCCCCAAATGTTCATGCACAAGGCTTAATCATTCGTGACTTACCATTGGTTTACAGTAACTTCCGCGGGCAAGAAGGGTTATCCGAATATCTAAAACGCCATAATGTCGTGGCGATTGCGGATATCGATACACGTAAATTAACACGTTTACTGAGAGAAAAAGGCGCTCAAAACGGTTGTATCATTGCGGGTGATAACCCTGATGTTGCACTCGCATTGGAAAAAGCGCGTAGTTTTTCAGGTTTGAATGGGTTGGACTTGGCAAAAGAAGTCTGCACTAAAGAGATTTATAACTGGTCCCAAGGTTCATGGACGCTGGAAAATGGCCAGCAAGGCGCGAAAACTGCGGAAGAACTCCCTCTACATGTTGTTGCTTATGACTTCGGTGCAAAGCGTAATATCTTACGTATGTTAGTTGACCGTGGTTGCCGTTTAACGGTGGTGCCAGCAACTACACCAGCAGAAACCGTATTGGCGATGAACCCCGATGGTATTTTCTTATCGAATGGCCCTGGTGACCCGGCTCCTTGTGATTATGCAATCAAGGCAATTGAAACATTCTTAACCACAGAAATCCCAGTATTTGGTATTTGTTTAGGGCACCAATTACTCGCTTTGGCCAGCGGTGCTAATACCATGAAAATGAAGTTTGGCCATCATGGCGCTAACCATCCGGTTAAAGATTTAGACAAAGATGTGGTGATGATCACGGCGCAAAACCATGGTTTTGCGGTTGATGAATCGACACTTCCCGACACACTGCGCGTGACTCACAAGTCACTGTTTGATGGAACATTGCAAGGTATTCACCGTACGGATAAACCAGCATTTAGTTTTCAAGGCCATCCAGAAGCAAGCTCAGGGCCACATGATGCGGCAAATTTGTTCGACCATTTCATTGAATTAATTAATGAATACCGTCAAAACACACCTCGTCAAAACGCACAATAATCGGGAGCAAAAAAATGGCAAAACGTACTGATATAAAAAGCATTCTGATTTTAGGTGCCGGCCCAATTGTAATTGGCCAAGCATGTGAATTTGACTATTCAGGTGCCCAAGCGTGTAAAGCACTGCGTGAAGAAGGTTACCGCGTAATCTTAGTTAACTCGAACCCAGCGACTATTATGACAGACCCAGAAATGGCGGATGCAACTTACATCGAGCCGATTCACTGGGAAGTTGTGCGTAAAATTATTGAAAAAGAGCGCCCAGATGCAGTATTACCGACCATGGGGGGCCAAACCGCATTGAACTGTGCGCTTGAATTAGAGCGTAAAGGCGTTTTAGCCGAGTTCGGTGTCACCATGATTGGGGCGACTGCTGATGCAATAGATAAAGCAGAAGATCGCCAACGCTTTGATAAAGCAATGAAAAAAATCGGCTTGGGCACTGCACGCTCAGGTATCGCACATAATATGGAAGAAGCATTTGCTGTTGCCGATGCGGTAGGCTTTCCCTGTATTATTCGCCCATCATTTACGATGGGAGGTACCGGTGGCGGTATCGCCTATAATCGCGAAGAGTTTGAAGAAATTTGTACTCGCGGTTTAGATTTATCCCCGACTAACGAATTATTGATAGATGAATCGCTGATTGGTTGGAAAGAATACGAAATGGAAGTTGTCCGCGATAAAAAAGACAACTGTATTATCGTTTGTTCCATTGAAAACTTCGATGCCATGGGGATCCATACAGGTGACTCTATCACCGTAGCACCAGCTCAAACACTGACTGATAAAGAATACCAAATCATGCGTGACGCATCGATGGCAGTATTGCGTGAAATCGGCGTTGAAACAGGTGGCTCTAACGTTCAATTTGCGGTAAACCCTAAAGATGGGCGCTTAATTGTTATTGAAATGAACCCGCGGGTTTCGCGTTCATCAGCGCTTGCCTCTAAAGCAACAGGCTTCCCAATTGCAAAGATTGCGGCAAAATTAGCCGTGGGCTATACCCTTGATGAGTTAATGAATGATATCACTGGTGGCCGTACCCCTGCATCATTTGAACCTTCCATTGACTACGTTGTGACAAAAATTCCGCGCTTTAACTTTGAAAAATTTGCGGGCACGAATGACCGACTCACAACGCAAATGAAATCGGTTGGCGAAGTGATGGCTATCGGTCGCACATTCCAAGAATCAATGCAAAAAGCGTTACGTGGGTTAGAAGTGGGCGCAACAGGCTTTGACCCGAAAGTGGCTCAAGAGGACCCTGAAGCTCTGACTCGTATCCGTCGTGAATTAAAAGATGCTGGTGGAGAGCGTATTTGGTTTATTGCGGATGCATTCCGTGCGGGGCTTTCTGTTGATGGTGTTTTCAATTTAACCAATATTGACCGCTGGTTCTTAGTGCAAATCGAAGAACTGGTACGTTTAGAAGAAGAAGTGGCTGAATTAGGTATCAATGGCCTGACCAAAGACTTCTTACGTGTACTCAAACGGAAAGGTTTTGCAGATGCCCGTTTAGCTAGTCTAGTCGGGGTTTCTGAAGCAGAACTGCGTAAATTACGTCAAGGCTATGATTTACATCCTGTATATAAACGTGTTGATACCTGTGCGGCAGAATTTGCAACAGATACGGCTTATATGTATTCCACTTATGAAGATGAGTGCGAGTCAAACCCAAATAATGCTAAACCGAAGGTGATGGTATTAGGCGGTGGGCCAAACCGGATTGGGCAAGGGATTGAATTTGACTATTGCTGCGTGCATGCATCTTTAGCGTTACGCGAAGACGGCTATGAAACCATTATGGTCAACTGTAATCCTGAAACCGTTTCAACTGACTATGATACATCAGATCGCCTCTATTTTGAGCCAGTGACACTGGAAGACGTACTTGAAATTGTGCGTATCGAGCAGCCAAAAGGCGTGATTGTGCAATATGGTGGTCAAACACCATTGAAATTAGCGAGAGCGTTGGAAGCTGCCGGTGTTCCTGTTATTGGTACGAGCCCAGATGCCATCGACCGCGCAGAAGATCGTGAACGTTTCCAGCAGGCCGTTAATCGCTTGAACTTGAAGCAACCACAGAACGCAACTGTCACAGCGATTGAGCAAGCCGTTGAAAAAGCAGCTGTTATTGGCTACCCGCTGGTTGTTCGTCCATCCTATGTACTAGGTGGCCGAGCAATGGAAATTGTATATGATGAAATCGATTTACGTCGCTATTTCCAAACCGCGGTAAGTGTCTCTAACGATGCGCCAGTGCTACTTGACCGTTTCCTAGACGATGCGGTTGAAGTTGACGTAGATGCGATTTGTGACGGTGAGATGGTACTGATCGGCGGTATCATGGAACACATTGAGCAAGCTGGTGTGCACTCTGGTGACTCCGCATGTTCTCTACCTGCTTATACGCTTAGCCAAGAAATCCAAGATGTAATGCGTGAACAAGTTCGTAACCTTGCCTTTGAGTTACGTGTGCGTGGCTTGATGAACGTGCAGTTTGCAGTCAAAAATAATGAAGTTTACTTAATTGAAGTCAATCCACGTGCGGCAAGGACTGTGCCTTTTGTTTCTAAAGCAACGGGTGTGCCATTAGCGAAAGTTGCAGCGCGTGTGATGGTAGGGCAAACCTTGGCACAGCAAGGGGTGACGGAAGAGGTTATTCCACCATATTACTCTGTGAAAGAGGTGGTATTGCCATTCAATAAATTCCCTGGTGTTGACCCAATTCTTGGGCCTGAAATGCGTTCAACAGGCGAAGTAATGGGCGTCGGCCGGACATTTGCTGAAGCTTTTGCTAAAGCGATGTTAGGCAGTAGCTCGACGATGAAAAAATCAGGCCGTGCACTGTTATCTGTTCGTGAGGGAGATAAAACTCGCGTGGTTGATTTAGCTGCTAAGCTGTTAAAACACGGCTTTGAGCTGGATGCTACTCACGGCACTGCGATTGTGTTAGGAGAGGCTGGTATTAACCCACGCCTCGTCAATAAAGTTCATGAAGGTCGTCCACACATTCAAGATAGAATTAAGAATGGTGAATATGATTACATTGTGAATACCACCGCAGGGCGTCAAGCCATTGAAGACTCAAAATTAATTCGTCGCAGTGCATTGCGTTATAAAGTCCACTATGACACGACGTTGAATGGTGGGTTTGCCACTACGATGTCGCTCAGTGCAGACCCAACCGATACGGTAATCTCTGTACAAGAAATGCATGCATTAATTAAGTAATAATTTAACGTTATCTATATAAGCCTCAGTATTCAATCTACTGGGGCTTTTTTATTGCTATTCTATAAAGCCATCTCCTGACGAGAGGGAAATTGTCTGCTGATATAATGGATAAGATGGAATTTTAATAAAAAGTGCAAAGTGGTGATTGACTCTCACGTAACGTGAGGCACTAACCTTAGTCGCAATTACAGGAGGAACATATGCTATTTCAAGTTGGTGAGATCGCGGAAAAAACAGGATTAACCATCCGTACACTTCATCATTATGAAGAAATTGGCTTATTGGTACCAACTGCAAGAACCGATGCAGGTTATCGGCTTTACAACATGCAATGCATAGAGCGTTTAACGCAAATTCAATTGTTACGGCAAGTTGGAGTCAAACTGAAAAACATCGGTGAATTACTGGATGGCCAGAGTGGAGATATGACGAGTTTGCTGCAAGAGCGAATTGCACTATTAACGGAACAAATGGAGCAAATGGCGACATTACGTAATCGATTAGAGCAATTACACAGGCAAATGCAAACGGGGAATACTTTAACTCAGGCTGATTGGTTTTCTGTATTGGAGATGATGTCGATGTTTGATAAATATTTTACCCCTCAAGAATTGGAACAATTGCCATTATATACGGCGCATACGCTGAAAAACCAAGAGTGGCAACAGCGAGTAGCAACGGTAAGCAAGCTGATGGAACAAGGTGCAACACCTCAATCTACAGAGGTGCAACAAATTGCACATGAATGGATGACAGCGTTAGAAAGAGATACCGGAGGAAACCCTGATTTCTTTGCACGACTGAATCAAATTCATTTATCGGATAACACGTTAGCTTATTCATCAGGCATTTCTGTCGCAATGATCCAATTTGTTGCAGAGGGTTTTAGTGAATACCAATTATCACTGTTTAAACCCCATTTAACCGCGGAGCAATTTGCTTTTGTTCAGCAACATTATTTTGCTTCAGGGCAGGTGTGGCCTGAGTTAATTGCGGGTTTATATAATGCATTAAAAGCCCAAAAATCCCCAGATTCACCTGAAGTACAACAATTAGCACAAACATGGTTAACGATGTTCAACCAGTTTACGGGGGGAGATCCTGAGCTACAAGAGAGAATTCGGGCTATTTATCGTGAAGATCCCAAAATTTCTCAAGGGACATGGATGACTGCAGAAATTGGTCAGTACTTATTTTCTGCTATTAGTAGTTTGATGACTGAATAACCTCAATGGCCGCTGACTAGCGGCCATTGAGGTTGTTGACAAAGCGGGATAAAAGCTTGGTTTTTCCCGCTTTGTGTTATCAGCCGAAAATCAATAAATTGATTTTTCTAGTTTATTTTCAAAACCTATTCGACTTGCCGCCAAACATAATATGTTTGTCAGCAGTCTGAATGGCTGCTGACTAGCGGCCATTGTTCAGTCATATTATGATTTCTCTTTGCTACTCGAGAGTGCTTTGCGGTGTTTCCAGTACATTACAATTGAGCCAATTAGGCCACTAATCAGTAGGATAACTGGGATAATCATCAGAGCACTAATCACAATTTGCTCGTGTTCTTTCACAAAAGGAATTTGGTTTAGGGCATACCCTAAGGTGACAATCAAACCAACCCATAACAAACCACTTAACCAGTTAAAAAACTGGAAACGGCGGTGGCTTAATTCAGATAACCCAGCAAGCAAAGGTAATATCGTTCTGACAAATGCAAGAAAGCGCCCTATAAGTAGCGCGTATAAACCTTGCTTATTAAACATATTGTTTGCTTTGGTGTGATATTCCTCAGGGATTTGTGCTAACCAGCGCTTCACAACCTTAGTTTCACTTAACCATCGGCCTTGCAGAAAGCCCAGCCAGCAACCTAAACTGGCTGCGGTTGTTAGCAATAATATCGTGGGTATAAAGTGCAAAACCCCTTTGGCAATTAATGCACCAGAAAGGATCAACAAGGTATCACCGGGTAAGAAAGCGGCGGGAAGGACGCCATTTTCTAAAACAATGACAACAAAAAGTACGGTATAAATAACCCAAAGCACTTCAGGGTTGGAGAGTTTAAGGAAATCGTGGTGCCAAAGTGCCAGTACGATTTCGCGTAGGACTTCCATAATCATTCCTGTATCTGCGTAAAAGCGAATTTCTTTATTATCTATATTACAGGAAAAAAAGGGTTCAAGTTTGATTTGTTTGAAGAATTAATCATTTAGTGAAAAAATTGCAGGAAACATTTAACGCAGCTCCTGCAATTAATATATTGATTTTTAATTTAAATTCTTTCGAAAGCTAATTGTAAGTCGTGAATTAAATCATCGGTGTGCTCTAGGCCTATATGCACTCGGAAGAAGGTTCCTTCTTTTGGTGAAAAATCATACTGCCGCATATTGAGTAAATCTTCTTTTTGGTATCCCAAAATTAGCGACTCAAAACCACCCCATGAATAACCCATTTTAAAATGATTAAAATTATCAAGAAAAGCGGTAAATTGCTCAGTGGTTAAGCGTGATTTTAGTTGGAAAGAGAAAAGGCCATTAGCACCTGTAAAATCACGGATAAAGAATTCATGGCCAGGTGAATTCTCTAGTGCAGGGTGAAATACCTGTTCAACTTCAGGGCGTTGTTGTAACCAGTTAGCGACTTGTAAGCTATTAATTTGATGCTGCTTTAAGCGAGTCGGCAATGTATGTAGTCCTCGATTAGCCATATAAACGGTGTCTGGATCAGCCGTTTGGCCTAAGAGATATGAATTTTCGCGCAATGTTTCAATACAGCGTTGGTTTGCCACAGCAAGGCCGAGCATACCGTCGGAATGGCCATTGATATATTTAGTTGCTGATTGGATTGATACGTCAACATCAAATAATAAAGGTTTAAGTAAAACACCAGCAGCCCAAGTGTTATCAATCATAATCACAATTTCAGGGGATTTCGCACGTATTGTCTTTACGATTGTCGGTAAATCATGAACTTCCATGGTGATAGAACCGGGGGACTCTAAGAATACAATACGCGTATTAGGCTGAATTAAATCAGCGATACCCGTTCCGATGAGTGGATCAAAATACGTGGTTTGGATATTTAACTTAGTGAGAATATTGTCGCAAAAATTTTGAGTTGGGTCATAAGCTGAGCCTGTAACAAGGATATGTTCGTCAGCAGAAATAAACGACAAAATGGCATTTGTGATAGCTGCTGCGCCTGATGGGTAAAGGACGCATCCAGCACCTGATTCTAATTCTGTCATGGCCTCTTGAAAAGCGAAATGAGTTTGCGTACCACGACGCCCATAAAATAATACGCTATTTGCACGATGGCGAGTTGCATGACGTTTCTCTTCGAGCGTATCAAAAATGATAGAAGATGCTCTCTGAATTACGGGATTTACCCCTTTTTGTGTGTACTTAGGGTTCCGACCAATATGGACTAATTGTGTTTCAGGTTTTATTTCTGCCATGATTTTTCCCTACACAGAGTGTGAACTGGTTAAACTTAGAGGTGATTTATACTAAGACGTTAAATGATCCTGATAGAAATGTAACTTGAGTATTCTTCAACTTTCAAACAGTAGGTAAATTTTAATTGTAAGATTGGGAATGAACATTTAATTGAACCGCGAATTATTAAGGAAAATAACCGCATAGTAGAGAAGGTCATGTTTGTCTAAACGCAAAAAAATATAAAAAAATCGCGAATACTAATGATAATTACTATCAATTCGCGCTGTGTTTGATATCATCAGCACCGTCTTTTTGAAAAGAGACGGACAGCGCGAGTCAAATTTCGCTTTTAAAGGTTAGTCGATGAATGGCACAATCATCGATATGAATTTTATTATACAACACTAAAAAGAGAGTAAAGGCCAACTGATGCGTAAACTAACAGCTTCTATTCTATTGGCGTTCGGCTTGATGGGTACGGCAGTCGCTGAAACCACACCTGCAACAACACCAGCTGCGTCTCAAAACACACCATCAACACAACCGGCAGTAAATTCAGCCGCACCAACAACAACGACACCAAGTGCTGAAGTTGCATCAGTACCTGCTGAGCCTGCGCAAGGCGAAGCCGTGAACACAACAGTTGTTAATGAAAACATTGAAATTGCAACAGAAGCACCAACAGGGGGTTTTGATCAAGACTTATCTGTTTGGGGAATGTACCAAAATGCAGATAACGTGGTTAAAACCGTTATGATTGGTTTGGTGATTGCTTCTGTCATTACATGGGCTCTATTTTTCTCAAAAGGTTTGGAAATATTAGTCGCTCGTCGCCGCTTAAAAGCAGAAGCAAAAGCGATTGCTGAGGTGAAGTCACTTGATGAGGCGGTCAGTATCGCAGAAGGCTTCAAAGCAAATAGCATTACGCGTATGTTATTAAATGAAGCTGTTACTGAGCGGGCTTTATCAGCCAATAGCTCTGATTTATCAGGCACAAAAGAGCGCACATCATTCCGTTTAGAAAGAGCTGTTGCTGCGATTAGCCGTTATATGGGGCGCGGTAATGGCTATTTGGCGACTATTGGTGCGATTTCTCCATTCGTCGGTCTATTTGGGACGGTCTGGGGGATCATGAACAGTTTTATCGGGATTGCCCACTCGCAAACGACTAACCTCGCTGTTGTTGCCCCTGGTATTGCAGAAGCATTATTAGCGACAGCAATTGGTCTTATTGCCGCTATCCCTGCGGTTGTGATTTATAATATTTTTGCCCGTATGATCAACAACTATCGTGGTCAAGTAGGGGATGTCGCTGCTCAGTCCGCATTGTTACTGGGGCGTGATCTTGATCTGGCAAATAGCAAAGCAAGGTAATTATTATGGCAATGCGTTTAGGTGACGAACAAGACGATAGCGGTGAAATGCATGAAATTAACGTAACACCTTTTATTGATGTTATGTTGGTTTTATTGATTATCTTTATGGTTGCGGCACCATTGGCAACAGTTGATATTAAAGTCGACTTACCCGCCTCGACAGCGAAGCCGCAGCCGCGTCCTGAAAAACCTGTATTTCTAACGGTTAAATCGGATAGCCAGCTTTTTATTGGTGACCAAGCTGTGACAAAGGAACAGCTTGCTTCTACACTTGACCAAGCAACGAGTTCCAATAAGGAAACAACAATCTTTTTCCAAGCGGACAAGAGTGTTGATTATGAAACTATGATGGATGTAATGAATGCATTGCGTCAATCAGGGTACTTGAAGATTGGTTTAGTGGGAATGGAAGCGACATCATCCTCAAAATAAGCTGATTAAGCCATATAAACGCGTTTTATCATTAAGGGTAAAACGCGTTTTTTTATGATCTAACCATACCACTAAGATAAGTTCGTGTCTTACTAACCTCCCTTAGGTACTATTTGTGAAAATCCAAGCTCATTTATTTATCTAATTAATTTTTTTTAAAGAATTTTATTCTTATTTGACACTTTTTATTCGCAATTTGATAAGGTAGCTTGACCATTGTGCCCATTTTTTTACTCTATTTTGGATGTTTTCGCTTGTATTCCCGATAAGTAATAAAGATTTTCATTAGTTTTTATAATGAATTGTTATATGTTTCTCCTTTCTTATGATAGTAATTTCTATTGATATTACCTTTTTTTCTACCTACTCATTAGTCATATTGATTCATTTTCTTGGTTTTTTAATTTATAAATACGAGTTAAATGACCTATTAATTCTGGTTATTTTATCAATGACAATGCAATAATGATGTAAAACTTTATTAAAAATAAACCATGTTACCAATAAGGATTTATATAAGTATTATTTTTAATCTATTTTTGTATATTCCCTTATTAATAGGGTGGTTATTTAATAAAAGAGAGATTGGTCAAAAAATGATTGTTTATCATAGGTCTGGTTGTTTTTATTTTTAATTTTTAGGTTGATAAATCTTAATTACGTAAATACTACTAATAAATTATAATGAAAAATATGTTAATTTTATTAATGTTCAAAAAGTTTTATTATTCCAGGGAATATATTTTTAAAGCTAATTTATATATTTAATTAATATTAAATTTATTTTTAAATTTGAAATGAATTCTTTTTTATAAAAAATGTAAATTGTTTGTAATATCTTAACTATAGGTTAAATATTTTGCCTCATTCTTATGTTCTTGCTGTATCTTTTTGATTTAAATTGATTTTGTGTTTTATCCTGTATCTTGTCATGAAAATAAAAAAACACTTGCGCAACAAAAGTGTTGCGCTATAATGCAATCAATAACATTTAGAAACACTTTTAAATACTTTATTATACTGAGTTATCTATTTTTATAATTTACTTATGCTAGGGAATTAATAAGGCCAACACTAATTTGGGAATCATACAAAGTTAGTGAATATTTAGGTCTTAACATTAAAAATAGATATAGTTACTTAACAGTTAGCTCAGCTAAGTAAATGTATTTAGACCGTGATATAAGTGTTATTACTGGAGTCAAATGGGCTGACTACAGACTACGCATAGCAAGCGTCGCCGTAATACGGCAATTTCATATTATACTCTTCTATAGATAAAATAAGATTACACTTCCAGCGTTATCATTGAGATAGCGCTTTTTTTTTATTCCTAACTATCTCTTTAAATCTGGCTGTGCTCGAGATCAATTTGCCTCTCGTTTTATGATGAAATAACTTCACGAAAAAATTTATCGGAGTATGATGTTGCCACTTCGCTGTGGGGATCGATATAAATACTTATAACGATAATTATACAACGGCGAGTTTCTCTGCCAAGGTCTGGCGTGAATGAATTGGAAGTAACAATGACTTGGTCTGATTTTAAATCTCGCTATCTCATCGGTTTTTGGAAACCATTACCTGCAGTTATTGCCGCAGGTATCTTATCAACCTATTATTTTGGCTTGACTGGCACGTTTTGGGCAGTTACGGGTGAGTTTACGCGTTGGGGCGGGCACATCATGCAATTATTTGGCGCTGAACCAGAGACATGGGGCTATTTCAAAGTTATTGGTTTTGAAGGTACACCATTGGATCGCATTGATGGTGTGATGATTATTGGTATGTTTGCTGGGTGTTTTGCCGCTGCGTTATGGGCAAATAATATCAAATTACGAATGCCTCAGCACCGTATCCGTATTTTTCAAGCTATTTTGGGCGGTATTATCGCTGGATTTGGTGCTCGTTTGGCAATGGGGTGTAATTTAGCCGCATTCTTTACTGGGATCCCTCAATTCTCATTACACGCGTGGTACTTTGCTGTTGCTACTGCGGCAGGGTCATATTTTGGTGCGAAATTTACACTAATGCCAATGTTTCGCATCCCTGTGAAACTGAAAAAAGTCAGCACCGCATCGCCGTTAACACAAAATCATAATGTGGCGAAAAGACGCTTTAAACTAGGAATGGTGATTTTCACATTAGCACTAGCTTGGGGTTTTTATACTTTATTAGACTCCCCTGTGATGGGTTTTGCTATCTTATGTGGTATTGGCTTCGGGTTACTGATTGAAAGAGCGCAAATTTGTTTTACCTCCGCATTCCGTGATCTGTGGATCACCGGACGCACACATATGGCCAAAGCTATCATTATTGGTATGGCAGTCAGTGCAATTGGTATCTTCAGCTATGTACAGTTAGGCGCAACGCCAAAAATTTTATGGGCTGGGCCGAATGCAGTGATTGGTGGATTACTGTTTGGCTTCGGTATTGTGCTCGCTGGTGGTTGTGAAACGGGCTGGATGTACCGTGCGGTCGAGGGCCAAGTCCATTATTGGTGGGTTGGTTTTGGTAATATCATTGGTGCTACGGTGCTGGCTTATTACTGGGATGATTTAGGTCCTTGGTTGGCGACTGATTTTGACAAAGTTAATTTACTTGAAACCTTTGGACCAGAAGGTGGATTGCTAGTCACTTATGGATTATTAGCGGTAGCATTTGTGTTGATGTTGGTCTGGGAAAAACATTTTTTCCGTAAACGTTCTCAAAAAGCATCTAATGTATCCGTGGAGGTAATATGAGTAATAAAGACATTATCCCTGATTATCGTTTAGATATGGTCGGAGAACCTTGCCCATATCCAGCAGTAGCAACACTAGAAGCAATGCCATCGTTGAAAAAAGGCGAAATATTAGAAGTGGTAAGTGATTGCCCGCAGTCGATTAATAATATTCCTCTAGATGCGAAAAACTACGGTTATACGGTGTTGGATATTCAGCAAGATGGGCCGACTATTCGTTATCTTATCCAAAAATAACGAATACGCGTCATATTTTGCACTGTCGCGGTGTTGGCTTCATGCGTTAGCCCTAGTCACATACTTGTGTATGCTCCTAGGTTCTAACTCATTTGCCGCCTTGCGACAGCACAAACTATTTAGCGTATTGGTATTGGTCATACTTCGCACTGTCGCGGTGTTGGCTTCATGCGTTAGCCCTAGTCACATACTTGTGTATGCTCCTAGGTTCTAACGCATTTGCCGCCTTGCGACAGCACAAACTATTTAGCGTATTGGTATTGGTCATACTTCGTGCTGTAGCGTTGTTGACTGCACTTATAGGCTTACTCTTCTTGTTCTTGCCAATTAGTAATATCTAGGACCAGCTCGCATTCATCATCCATATAAGCGCCTGTTGGTACAAAACCAAGTTTTTTGTAGAACTCAAATGGGCTTTCTTCCCCTTCACCACAGCTATTATAAAGGCGTGGATATCCTTTTCTTTTTAAATAATGGATGACTTGAACTAGGGCTTCACGGCCGAATCCCAGCTTTTGGTAGGGTTCAGCAATCATAAAACGCCAAAGCATAATACCGTTATATTCTAATTCATCATCATCTAACCCAGAATGCAGCATGATGAAACCGACAGGGACATCATCGGCGTAAATGCCTCGATACCATGCGCAATCAGAAAACTGGGCTTCCACCATGGAATAGGCATTGTCAGCCACCATATTACGTTGTGCTTCACTAAGCGTATGACTTAGTAAGCAAATTTCAGAAAAATTATCGGCGGTGACTTTTTGTAGGGTAACCAGTGAATTTTCATCTAATTCAGGTTCGATGAGCTCTTTCATAACATTTCCTTCGACAGAATATTGACCATAATCATCAGTGATGGGCTATTTTTATTATTGTTGTTGAACATAATTAAATATTAGAAATTTGCGATATGGATATAAATCAATCAACCAGAGATTTCACTACCAGTCAATGACTTAATTGTGGCTATGTAAGCGGGATCTAAAAAGTGATGGCAACTTACTTAAGTGTGAGTTGCCATTGTGAGGGCGATAGAGGGGATAGAAACAAATTAGTGCTCGGCTTCGCCACCTAATACATCAATCAAGCGAGCGATTAATGCACTAAGTTCACCTGTCATTAATACGTAATCAGCATCAAATTTTTGCGCGTAGTCTTCTTTAGCGATGTCGTCATTTTGGTCTTTTAATGTATCGCTAAATTTGAGGCGCTTCAGGGAACCATCATCAGATAACATGAACTGGATACGCTCTTCCCAATCCAAGGCCAGTTTGGTAACGAGTTTACCGGCTTCAATGTGGGTGGCAATTTCATCAGAAATGAGTTCTTGCTTCTTACAGCGGATAATACCACCTTCTTCTAAGATAGCTTTTAGCTCCGCTTCATCCATGACGGCAAAACCTTGTGGTAATGAGCCCGAACGGATCCATTCAGTGAGTGTTAGCTCTATTGGGTCTTTAAAAGTCAGAGGGACGACAGGTAAGGAACCTAAGCTTTTGCGGAGTAAGGCTAAATTGTCTTCAGCGCGTTTTGCACTTGCGGCATCAACAATAATTAATTGATTTACTGTATCAATCCAAATGTAGGTTTTACTGAATTTACTGAATGCACGAGGAAGGAGTGAGTGAACAACTTCATCTTTTAGTGAATCTTTTTCTGTTTTCTTCAGCTTACGGCCTTGGTCAGCTTCCAATTTTTCGATTTTATCCTGCAATTCTTGCTTAATTACAGGAGATGGCAGCATTTTTTCTTCTTTTTTAGCACAGATAAGAATTTGATTACCCGCTGCATGTGTCAATGTATCACCACCATTCATAGGGGAAACCCAGCCAGTTTGCATCATATCTTGGCTACCACAAGGGTGATAGGCGAGGGCGGCAAGCTGTTTCTCTAAATCATCTGCGGAGAGTGCCAAATCCCGATTCAGGCGATAGACCAATATATTCTTGAACCACATGAAAAACCTACCTTTGTTGATAAATAGCCAGTTAGAGCAGGGGGCTATGATAGCGAATTGTCTGTTATTAAGCGAAAAAAAATGCGCTGTCGTTGAGGGCTGCTATCATTTCATTGGTTAACTATTGATAATACCCCTCAAAGCAAGCCATGATAGCTATAGAAGCCCTGACATAAAAACTTTAAATAGTAGAGAACATCATAATGAGAATAGGTATTGACCTTGGTGGAACCAAAATTGAAGTTATTGCATTAGATGACAGTGGCAATACTTTGTTTCGTAAACGTATTCCAACACCTCGTGGTGATTATGACGCGACACTTAAAGCGATAGCAAGTTTAGTGGCAGATGCAGAAACGGCGACTGGGTTGTCAGGTAGTGTTGGTGTGGGGATCCCTGGAACTTTGTCTCCTGTGACTGGTAAAGTTAAAAATGCCAATTCCACATGGCTTAATGGTAAACAGTTTGATGCCGATTTAAGTCATCTATTAAACCGTGAAGTAAAAATGGCGAATGACGCTAATTGCCTAGCTGTTTCAGAAGCGGTTGATGGTGCAGGAGCGGGTGAGAAGGTCGTGTTTGCTGTTATTATCGGAACCGGTTGTGGTGCAGGAATTGCGATAAATGGGCAAGTGCATTCAGGGGGAAATGGCGTTGCAGGGGAATGGGGGCATAACCCTTTACCATGGCAAGATGAGCAAGATAGGCAGTTTCTAGTATCAGAAAGCTGTTATTGCGGGCTGACGGGCTGCACCGAATTGTTTGTTTCAGGTACAGGGTTTATGGCGGATTATGCAAAAATGTCAGGAAGCCAAAAAACGGGGATGGAAATTGTTGCATTAGCTCAAACAGGTGATAAGCATGCCACCATTGCACTGGAAAATTACCTTAATCGCCTTGCAAAAGCCCTTGGACAAGCCATTAATATGTTAGACCCAGATGTGATAGTGCTAGGGGGCGGAATGAGTAATGTTGATTGCCTCTATGAAGAGCTACCAAAGCGTATTCGTCAGTGGGTGTTTGGTAGGGAGTGTGATACACCGATTCGTAAGGCGGTGCATGGCGATTCGAGTGGGGTTCGCGGAGCTGCTTGGTTGTTTTCGTCCTAATTTACGCTGTCGCGGTGTTGGCTTCATTCGGTTACTCGGGTCACATACTTGTGTATGCTCCCCGAGATACCCTCTTTTGCCGCCTAGCGACAACGTAAATTAGTTAGAAAATAGAGCCTGTGAGATGGTTGCGGTGTTGGCTTCATTCAGTCACTCTAGTCACATACTTATGTATGCTCCCCGAGATACCCTCTTTTGCCGCCTAGCGACAACGTAAATTAGTTAGAAAATAGAGCCTGTGAGATGGTCGCGGTGTTGGCTTCATTCGGCTACTCGGGTCACATACTTATGTATGCTCCTAGAGATGACCTCATTTTGCCGCCTTGCCACAACTCGAATTATTTAGAAAAAATACTTGGTTTCTAATCAAATGAAAGTTCTTTAGGAAAAATACTTAATTTCTAATCAAATGAAAAATATGTATAAAACTAATGATTAAATAATCATCTTTTATTTCTTAAATTAAATTTAGATTAATTGAAAATAATTTGATGGATATATTTATAGAATAAAAAGGATAAGTAAAAATAAAGGTGCTTTCTTGGCTAAATAAAGCACAGAAATTTAAGTTAAATAAGTTTCTTTAATACTCAGTGATATAAATCACAGTTCTTTTTTTCCTACGAAAAATATTCACAACTCCTCAATGGAATAAGTTGAGTTAATTAAGGTGAATTTGTCATCATTAATTCATTTTTGTGAGCTATATAAAAATCAAGCTCAATAAAAAGATGAAAACCGTGATTTAGTCACAAAAAATGGTTACTGTTTGCAGTGTATTATCATTAAAAATTGACGTCATGCACATAGTGTAAAATTTTAACGCTAACTTTGTTGTTTATTTGTTCAATTTTACAGGGTAGGTACTCAGATTTGAGAGGCAATTTTCTCTCAATAATGGCAACTAAGGGGATTACATGAATAAAGTATTAAAACTTTCAACACTTGCTATGTTAGTCGCATTTAATGCGAACGCAGCAACAGTTGATTTACGCGTAATGGAAACATCGGATGTTCACAGCAACCTCATTGATTTTGACTATTATAGAGACAAGCCGACAGAGCAATTTGGTTACGTTCGTACCGCGACATTAATTAAAGCCGCTAAACAAGAAGCGACAAACTCAGTATTAGTGGACAACGGAGATTTAATCCAAGGTAGCCCATTAGCAGACTATATAGTAGGTGAAGGTTTAAAAGACGGTGAATCTCACCCTGCACATAAACTTTTAAATACTATGGGTTACACCGTAGGTAACTTCGGTAACCATGAGTTTAACTTTGGATTAGAATTCTTACATAAAGCTATTGATGGCGCAAAATTCCCATACATTAACGCTAATATTATTGATGCGAAAACGGGTAAAAACTACTTTAACCCATACATTATTGTAGATACACCGGTTAAAGATAGAGACGGTAAAACGCACACTATCAAGATTGGTTACATTGGTTTTGTTCCCCCACAAATTCTTATTTGGGATAAACCAAATTTAGAAGGCAAAGTTTTAGTTAATGACATTACTGAAACTGCGAAAAAATTTGTACCACAAATGAAAAAAGAAGGTGCGGATTTAGTTGTTGCTATTCCTCACTCTGGTTTTTCTCAAGAGCCATATAAAGCAATGGCTGAAAACTCAGTTTATTACCTCAGTGAAGTCCCAGGTATCGACGCTATCATGTTTGGCCACTCACACGGCGTGTTCCCTAGCAAAGATTTCAGCGATATCAAAGGTGTTGATATTGCAAAGGGAACAGTTAATGGTGTACCTGCGGTTATGCCAGGACAGTGGGGTGATCATTTAGGTGTGGTTGATTTAGTGGTCAATAATGATGATGGCGCGTGGAAAGTGGTTGATGCAACAGCTCATGCACGCCCTGTCTATGATAAACCAAATAAGAAAGCCTTGGTTGAGCGTGATGGCGACCTAGCAAAAATTATTGAACAAGAACACCAAGATACTCGTAAGTTTGTCGGAAAACATATCGGTAAAGCATCCGAAAATATGTACAGCTACTTAGCATTGGTTCAAAGCGACCCAACTGTACAAATCGTGAATGATGCTCAAATCGATTACACCAAAAACTTTATTCAAGGTGACCCTGACCTCGCAGATTTACCAGTTCTTGCAGCCGCAGCGCCATTTAAAGCGGGTGGACGTAAAAATTCACCGACTGAATTTATTGAAGTCGAAAAAGGTGATTTAACTTTCCGTAATGCTGCTGACTTATATTTATATCCAAATACATTAGTTGTAGTTAAAGCCACAGGTGCGGATGTCGTCGAGTGGTTAGAATGTTCAGCCGGGATGTTCAATCAAATCAACCCACAATCAACAGCACCACAAAGCTTATTGAATTGGAATGGTTTCAGAACTTATAATTTCGATACAATTAGTGGTGTAAATTACCAAATCGACCTGACTCAGCCAGCGAAATACGATGTTGATTGCCAAACAGTCAACAAAGATGCTAACCGAATCAAAAACGTAACCTACCAAGGTAAACCGATTGATCCAAAAGCAACTTTCTTAGTGGCAACGAATAACTACCGTGGCTACGGCGGTAAATTTGCTGGAACAGGTGATAATAATGTTGCATTTGCATCACCGGATGAAAACCGTTCTATTTTAGCGGCTTATATTGCTAAAGAGTCTAAAGATAAAGGACAAATTGCGACTAAAGCGGCTAATAATTGGTCATTCACTCCAATTAAAACAGACAAAAAACTGGATATTCGCTTTGAAACTGCACCGAGTGAAAAAGCAGCAAAATTCATCAAAGAGAATGCACAGTATCCGATGAAACAAGTCGGTACTGATGATATTGGTTTCGCTATTTATCAAATAGATTTAACCGAGAAGTAATCTGAACACATTGATATCATTCAAGCCTACCTACGGGTGGGCTTTTTAGTGGCTAAATAATGTGTTTAAGAGGTACTTTTTAGAGGGGAAAATAGTGCTCGGAATATTAAGACAATTTTTACATTAAATATTCCGAGCAGTTATGATTAAGGTAACCATTATGGAGCTACTCATAAAAGACATTTAACATAGGTAATTTAGTGTGTTTATCATACTCAACTTTCACATATTCAGATTCTACCTTTTGGCCATTTTTTAAAGACCCAGTTATTGAAACATCTTTACCTTTTCGGTAACACGTAATATTCACTTGCTCTTTATGTTCAACTTTGACTGAACATTGTGGCTCATAGATATAACCTGTAAATGTAATTGTACCTCCTGATGAATTATTACTTGCATAGGTGAAAGAACAACTTGAAATGATTATAGCAACAACAGATGTTAGTAAAGATAAACCTTTCATAGTCCACCCCCCTTAATAACACTTACACGATGGAACGTGTTTTTGTGCTCTCACTTTTAGTGTAGTTCAAATATCTATAATGCAAAACTAAAAATGAAAATATACTTAGAGTTTAGTAGGGTGATTGGCTAATGAATTGATAAATATCAACTTATGTAGTTGTCAAATTTCGCATGTTCAATTAATAGTCAGACGGTAACACGAGTGTAATAATAATAGTATAATTGTAAATATTTCTTTTTATTTCGATAAACTATTTTGAATAAATATGTTTTATTGAGGGTGCGGATTAATTTAGAATAAGTTATAAGTTAAAACTATGATCATCATTGGTGATGACATTGAATTATTCACCTTGATTATATCAAATAAATAAAATCCTCTCGTAAATATATTACGAGAGGATTATTTAAATTCTTAGTATTCTAGTTTATTTGAAAACTTTGAAACGAACATCGTCGTCCATAAAGTCTTTATCACCAGCGGGTGCATTAATCGAACCAAATACCATTTGAGCGCGTAATATCCAGTTAGCTGGTACATTCCATGTTGTTTGAACGTCATTATCAATCAGTGGATTGTAATGTTGCAAAGATGCACCGATATTTTCTTGTGATAATGCTGTCCAGACTGCAAATTGTGCGATACCACTGGCTTGTTCAGACCAAATTGGGAAATTATCCGCATATAAAGGGAATTGTTCTTGTAAACCTTTTACGATGTTTTCGTCTTCAAAAAACAGAATAGAACCAGCCCCTGCAGCAAAGCTATCAATTTTTTGTTCTGTTGAAGCGAAGGCTTGCTCAGGAACAATTTTACGCAGTGCTTCTTTAGTCATATTCCACAATTTTTTGTGTTCAGCACCAAATAAAATTACCACACGAGACGTTTGCGAGTTAAATGATGATGGTGAATGTTTAACTGCTTCTTTAATTAGTTTCGTGACGTGTTCTTCTGATACTGGTAAAGCATCGCCGAGGTTATAAATAGTACGACGATTTTTAATCATTTCGATAAATGCGTTAGACATTTTAGTCTCCTAGCTTTTCATTAGCGCACGGCATTTTATTGAATAAATCTTAGAAGCCGTAGTGTGTTTCAATGGTTATTACTATAACTTGGCGAATGAAAAATCATAGAAAAAAAATTTAACGATAAGGTTCAAATTTTTGCACTAAGTTAAGCTTTGCTTTTAATTTGTTTAAAATCAATATATTAAATATGTTTCTGGTGAGGTTTTATGATGGGAGATGACATTAATAGGCACAAATGAATAATATACATATAAAATAATTGAGCATAGAAAAAGAGAGAATAGATGGGGCATTAAAGAGCCTAGCAAGAGGCGTAATCCTGCTAGGCAAGAATGATAACTAGTTTTACTTAATTGAGTTCACTAACATTTTTGGTTATTTCGATTTTAGTTCCACCAAAATTATCAATGATGTACTTTCTTACCGCTTCAGTGTGGTACAGTTCTGCTAATTTGGCAAATTTAGGGTTATCCTTGTTATCTGTTTTAACAACTAATAAATTGATATTATTAATAATAGTCTCATCATTCTCTTCCCTAAATAACGAGTCAGTTAAAACGTTTAACCCGCCTTCTTGTGCAGCGGTATTACCTATGACTGCAATATCAACATCAGGCAATGCTCTTGGGCCATGAGCATATTTTATTTGCCTAAAAACTAAGTCCTTAGGGTTCGAGACAATATCATTAGTAGACCCTGTGGCTTGGTTAAAATTAGGTTTTAATGCAATTAACCCCGACTTTTCAAGTAATTTAAGTGCACGTATATGGTTGGCGGCATCATTGGGAATGGCAACGATAGATTGCTTAGGTAAATCAGCTAATTTTTTATGTTTTACCGAATATATGCCCATTGGCTCAAAGTAGGTGGTTGAGATCGCCGTTAATTGGTTATTATGATTTTTATTAAAATCTTTTAAAAACCCCCAAGATTGAAATGCATTAACATCAACATCTCCGTCAATGGTAGCGACGTTGAGTGTTATTCCATCGTCAATAATTTTGACATCAATATCGAGGTTGGCTTGTTTAGCTTCCGGTGATTGGGCAATAAATTTCCATATATCCGCATCACTACCGTGGCTGCCAATAATAATTTTTTGTGAAGTTACTTTTTGTGGTTCTGTAATTTCATTGGTGTCTTCTTCTTGGGAGCAAGCCACTAAGGCTGATAACGACAAGGACAATAACACTGCAGGTAGTTTTTTCATTTGATGATCTCTAATTGGTTTTGTTCTCGGTATCTAACCAAATAAAAATAACGCTTTATAAATAATATTTTTTTCATATTTCTTATTTTCAGTTATATAAGATGTGAACTGTTACAAAAAGTTATATCGATATAGTTTTAAATTATTTTTAGTAATATCAGATGTGGTATTTAATCGAGTGATAAATATATCTTGAATTTTATTCATTATTTAAATAAATATTTTAGAAGGTCGATTAATATGTCTATAACACAATTACCCATTATTGATTTACAAGAACTCGAAAACCCTGAAACACGAGAGAATTTCTACAAAAAATTACGGGTTATTGCTAGAGAAATTGGTTTTTTTTATCTTGTTGGGCACAATATTCCTGTTGGTACACGTGAGCAACTATTAGCCACAACTAAACAATTTTTTGCCTTACCTCAAAGCGAAAAAGAAAGCATTTCTATGGAGCACTCAAAGCATTTTCGTGGGTATACAGCATCCACGGAAGAGAGCACTCGTAGCCAGCCGGATTACCGTGAACAGATTGATATTGGTGAAGAGTTACCTGCATTGCAACTTAATCAAGATGACCCTATCTGGTTTAATTTACACGGGCCAAACCAATGGCCGCAATCTTTACCTGAACTTAAATCTCAGGCACTTGCGTGGCAAAGTGAAATGCGAACCATTGCAGTAAAATTAATTAAAGCGTTTTTAGTTGCACTAGAATTACCTGAAAATAGTTTTGATAAAATTATTGCCGAGCCGGCACAACATTTATTAAAACTTATTCATTACCCGGCAAGAGAAAATAATAATGAAGGAGAGCAAGGCGTTGGCGCACATAAAGATGCGGGGATCTTAACCTTATTATGGCAGGACAATAGTGGAGGCCTACAAGTTGAAACAGATGTAGGCTGGATAGATGTTGAACCTTTGGAAAATGCATTTGTGGTAAATATTGGAGAAGTATTTGAATTAGCCACTAATGGCTATTTACGTGCGAATGTTCATCAAGTTGTTAGGCGTAAAAATAGTCATTCTCGTTATTCTATTGCTTATTTTATTACGCCAAATATTTTTGCAGAAGAAGTCCCATTATTAAATTTACCCCATTATTTAGCGCAACAAGCGTTAGGGCCTGATAGCGATCCATTGAATCCATTATTTACCAACCTCGGAAAAAATGTCATTAAAGGGCGCTTGCGCTCCCATTTAACGGTCACACGTCGCTTTTATCCTAAGGAATATGAGCAAATAATAAGTAATAATAATATTATCTGAGCAGTCGAGTCGTTAGAGATATGATGATAAACCATATTGGAGCTAAAAATGTCAGAACAGAGCTATAAAAAGGACTTACAAGGTAAAGAATTATCTCCAGAAACCTTAATGATGAGTTATGGCTATGACCCTAAGCTTTCAGAAGGGTCAATTAAGCCACCTGTTTTTCTGACATCCACATTTGTATTTAAAACCGCTCAGGAAGGGAAAGATTTTTTTAACTTAGTTAGTGGGCGCACACAAACGAGCGAAAACCATAAACAAGGATTGGTGTATTCACGTTTTAACCACCCAAATAGTGAGATTGTCGAAGACAGACTCGCCCTGTATGAGGGGGCAGAAAGCGCAGCGCTATTTTCTTCTGGTATGTCGGCAATTACAACGTGCTTAATGGCAGTATTGCAACCGGGTGATGTGTTACTCCATTCTCAGCCACTTTATGGTGGAACTGAAACCTTATTTTTAAACACGTTAGCCCGTTTTGGAATAACTTCGGTTCCTTTTCAAAATGGTTATGAGCAAGAATCTATTTTAGACGTTGCTAAACGTATCGAAAAAGGTAAAAAAGTCGCGGCTATCTATATTGAAACGCCGTCTAATCCATTGAATACACTTGTTGATATTGAATTAATTAGCCAAGTGGCAAAGCAGATATCGACGAACCAAAATGGACAAATTCCATTAGTCATTTGCGATAATACGTTGCTAGGGCCTGTATTTCAAAAGCCGTTGTCATTAGGCGCAGATTTAAGTGTGTACTCACTAACTAAATATGTGGGAGGGCATTCAGACCTAGTTGCGGGTGCTGTGGTTGGAAGTCAGGAGTTAGTCAAGAAAGTGAAGGCGCAACGTAATGCCATCGGTACACAGCTTGACCCCCATTCTAGCTGGATGTTAGGGCGGTCATTAGAAACATTACAGTTACGTATGGAAAGGGCAAATGAGAGTGCAAAAATATTGGCTGAATATCTCCATCAGCACCCTAAAGTCAGCAAAGTGCATTTTCCTGCTTTTTTTCCGGAAGGGAGTGTGGAACATCAAGTTTATCAAAAACAATGCACTGGTGCAGGCTCAACCTTCTCTATCAATGTGGGGAGTAATGAAGCGGATGCATTTCGTTTTCTAGACAACTTAGCTATCTTTAAATTAGCAGTTAGCTTAGGAGGGACTGAGTCGCTCGCCAGCCATCCGGCGTCCACAACCCATTCAGGTGTTGCTCAAAAGGTCCGGGAACATATTGGTATTAGTGATAATTTAGTGCGCTTATCAATTGGTATTGAAAATGTGAATGACCTTAAATATGCATTGGAACTAGCATTAGAGGCGATTTAATCATCAGGGTGGGCTTTCCCACCCTGAATAATCACAAAATTGCGTTAACTGATGCGGTATTGTGCGGGAAGTTCGCTAAAACCAAGTCCATTGCCTTTTTTCACTGCAATTTGTACGGGGATGCGCTCTTTCATTGCTTCCACATGGCTAATTACGCCAATAGTTTTGCCGGATGCATTCAAACTTTCTAATGCATCTAGGGCAATATCTAACGTTTCTGCATCTAAAGTCCCAAAACCTTCGTCTAAAAAGAGCGATTCCAATTGTGTACGGTGACTCACCATATCGGATAGCGCTAGGGCCAATGCTAAACTCACTAAAAAGCTTTCCCCGCCAGAAAGCGTTTTAATGTCTCTAATGCTATCTGCTTGCCAGCCATCAATAACTTGTAACTCAAGGTTTGCTTGGTGGCTACGCTGTAATAAATAACGGCCATGAAGTTTTTCAAGTTGTTGATTGGCTAAAGAAACTAAACAATCCAAAGTTAGGCCTTGTGCATAACGTCGGAATTTATCCCCTTCAGCGGAGCCGATAAGTAAACTGAGATAGCTCCAATCGTCATAACTTAATTGGCTTTTCTCTATTTCTTGCAGTAAATCTTGTTGCTGATGGCGCAGTTGCTTATCTGCACTGAGTTGGTTAATTATCTGGCCTTGCTTTTGGTTTATTTGCTTAATTTCTTCATCAAGTTGAGTGACTACTGTTTGTAATTGCGTTTCAGTAAGCGCCGAAAAATCAGCAATACGCTGTTGATTCAGTGCTTCAATCGCCTGTAGCCCCTCTTTATAACGTGTTTCACACTGAATACGAGCTTGGTTTATGCGCTGTTTTAGCTCTTCTAATTGTTGCTTTTCTTCGTGGCTTATTAACGCATCAAGAAAGGCTTGTTGATGGCTAAATGGGCTATCTGTAAGTGATTGAGTGAACAGGGTATTGGCTTGTTTTTGTGCCAGTTTTGTTTTTTCACTGGCGTCAATGAGCTCTTGATAGCTTCCATTCATTGAGGCGATGGCTTTATCAATCTCATTGAGTTGTTTACTTAATTGTTCCTGAGTTTGGAAAAGGATGGTTTGTTTATCATTCAATTGCTGAATGAATTGGCTGATAGCTAAACCAGAAAGCAGTGTTTTCCGTTGCGCTATTTTTTGCTCTAAACCTAACTCAATTTGTTTAAGTCGATTTTCTTCTTGTTCAATTTGTTGAGTGAGAATACGGAGTTGTGCTGACTCAACTTTTAATGTGGCATTATTGACTTCAATTTGTTGGCTAAGTGTTTGCGCCGCCATTTTTTGGTTATTAAAGCGCTCACTTCGCTGAGTAACTTCGCGAAACCATTCATCAAACTTATCTTTATCTGGCGCGCTTAAGTTAAATGGATCTAGGGTGGATTGCCATTGCTCTATTTGTATCTGTTTACGCTGTTGGAGCTGATTATGTTCTTTTTGGAGCTCATCAAGTTGTTGCGTTTGGTTTTTTAAACGCTCTTCGACTAATAACAGTTCTGATTGCAGCTGTGTAAAGCTAGCTTGTTGTTCATGTAAATGATGTTTGGCTTGCTGATATTCACGTTCTAGAGCCGCCATATCCGCCACTATTCTCTGTTGCGTAGCTAATTGATCCGTTAATTGATTAACTAAGAGGGTGACGGCTTGCTCATTTTGGGCTAACTCAGGAGTGAGTGCTTGCTCACATGCCTTTTGCCACTGTTGGTTAAAAGCATCGAATTGTTCATTGGTTTGCTGTTGTTGCTGTAAGTTTTCGTTCTGACGTTGTTTTTGTGTGTGAAGTTGTGATTCTAACTGAGCTTGTTGCTGTTTTAATTGGTCGAGTTTATCTGTTAGTTCAATGAGTTGTTGCTGCGTTTCACTGAGATGGATTGATTGATAATCGTTAACTGCAGGGTGCTCTGTTGCACCACATAATGGGCAGGGGTTACCTGCTATGAGTTGCTGGCGCTCATGCTCTAGGCTGACAATTTTTTGTTCTAATTGTAATTTATCATTGGTTAGTTTGACGCGTGGGGCTAACTCATTAATACGTGTCAGGGCAATGCTCAACTCTTTTTGCGTTGCAGTGATACTTTGTGCTAATTCAGCATCTTTTTGAATTTCTTTCTGTTTTTGTGTTTGAGTATTAAGGCATTGAGATAATATTAGGGGTAATAACTTGGCATGCTGTAATCGAGCTTGTAGCTGTTCAATGTGTTGATTGATGGTGTTAACATTATGTTTTTCTTGATTTTGTTTGTAGGTTTCTTCTTGTTTTTTGAATGCGACGGTGCTGCGCTCTAACTCGAGACGTTTTTGGGCTAATTTTTCAGTTTGCAGCTGTTGTTGCCGTTGTAACTGTGCGACGCCATTTGAAAGTATTTGTTGTTTATTGTGTAAACTTGCCAGTTTGTCGGCTAATTCGAAAATAAAATGACCTTGTTGTTGCCAACTACCTATTTGGGAACTCAGTTCAGCGTCTTTTGGGTGCGCTTCTAGGAATAGGTTGTGTTTCTTTAACTCAATGTGAGCATTTTGGATCTGACTCTGTGTCTCATTAACTAAGTGTTGTTTTTGCTGAAGAGTTGTGTGTTGTTGTTCAATTTGCTGCGTAATTTCAGACTGTTGCTGTTTCAATTGTGCAATTTGGTTATCCAGAGGCCTGACTGTTTCATCAATCAATTGATGTTGTTGTTTGGCAAAATCAAGGTGTTGTTGATACTCGGATTGTGATTTCAACAACTTCTCTTGCAGTGGGGCACGTTCAGCTTGCTGAGTTTGCAAGCTAAGTTGCAAACGTTGTTGTTTATTCGTGTATTCAGTGAGTTGTAGTTGCTGGCGTTCAACTTCCTGCCACAACGGACGAAGGGATTCTGCCGGAGCGCTGTCCGCCAACCGTTTCAACTGAGGCTGAGCGGCTTGGAACTCAAGCTCGTTTTTTTTAAGCTCATCATCAAGTGATTGCATGCGCTGGGTGAGTTGGTGATATTGTTGCCACCAATTAACCCCTTGTTGGTGGCGAGCCCGCTGTTGCTTGGTTTGAGTCTCTTGTTCAAGTAAATGGTTTTGTTGTGCCAATAACTCTTGATGTTCTGCTTCAGTGAGTAAATTAATGCTTTGCGCTTTCGCTTTTAGCAAATCTAAGTCAATTTTAGCTTGCTTGTGTTGATTAAAAACATAAATTGAAATTTGGCTATAAATTTCAGTGCCTGTAATTTCTTCAAGTAAATCAGCGCGTTCTTTCTCTGAAGCATTTAAAAACGCAGCAAAATCACCTTGAGAGAGTAAAATTGATTTAGTAAAACGCTCATAATCAAGCCCAGTTATTTGTGCTACTAATTCCTTTATCTCTGTGATTTTTACGGTCAATATTTTACCATCAGTAACCGTTGCAAGTTCCGCCTTAGGCTGTTGTAAATTGCCGTCAGGTTTTCCTCCTGCTCGTCTTTGGCTCCAAAAGGCACGATAAGCTTTGCCTTTGACCTCAAACTCCACCTCCGCAAGGCATTCCCCAGTGTGGCGAGTCATCAGTTCATTTTGTGCGTTAGAAATGGTTTTTAAACGCGGTGTTCGGTGATAAAGCGCGAGGCAAATTGCATCCAATAAAGTGGTTTTTCCTGCACCTGTGGCACCTGTAATGGCAAATAGCCCATTGCTAGCAAATGGCTCTTCAGTGAAATCAATTTTCCATTCACCTCTAAGGGAGTTAATATTTTTTAAACGTAAACTTAAAATCTTCATATTAACTTTCCTTGCTCATTTGTAATGCGTCATAAGATTGTTGAAATAACTGCACTAGGCGCTGTTCACGCTCAGGATCTTCTAATGACTCTTGGGCAAGGCGACGTAAAAAAACGTCTTCTACGGTGAGTTCACTCAATGTTTCATTGGCCAAGGTTTGGTTTTGTCCCTGTATTTGCTTGCGTGCACGGCGTAGTATCACGATTTCGACAGGGAGGTCTTGTGTCAACGCTTCAATACGTTGTTGGATATCAGCGAGGTAATCTTGTGAAGCGACTTCAATATCAAGCCAAACCGGTTTATCACCTTGGTAATCTTTCCATATCTCTAATTGCTGTTCTATTTGGCTTAAGGATCCTTTAATGCTTTGTAATGGCTGAATAATGGGGATTTTCAAGGGGGTAATTTGAGTTAATTCACTTCCAGTGAATTCAATAAGGCAGACACTTTTTTGTTGCGCTGTTTCGTCAAAACTTAATGCAATAGGTGAACCGCAGTAGCGAATATTTTCTTGTCCTCCAATCACTTGGGGGCGATGAATATGGCCAAGGGCAATATAGTCAGCAGGGGGAAAGGCCCCAGAAGGAAACGCATCTAACGTACCAATATAAATGTCTCTCACAGAGTCAGTTAAGGCTGCGCCGACAACGGTTAAATGGCCAGTTGCAATAATTGGGATATCCAACCCTAAAGCGGCTCGTTGTTCTAGTGCGAGTTGGTAGCTGGCTTGGTAATGATCATGAATAGCGCTTTGTAGTGAGCGTTGTTTCTCTTCAATATCTTGCCCTGCGATACTCAGTTGAATATCCCGAGGACGTAAAAAAGGAATGGCACAAACTAAGCCGATAGGTTGTGTTTGTTTATTCACTAAGGTAATAACATGCGGCTCACTTCCAGACGTAATGACTTGTGTATTCAAGTAACGAAGTAGAGCACTTGACTCATTGAGTACAGAAACAGAGTCGTGATTACCGCTTAAAATAACCAGTTGGCAACCTGTTTTTTGTAAGTCGACAATAAATTTGTTGTACAGCTCACGTGCATAGCTCGGTGGTGAACCTGTATCAAATATATCACCTGCAACGATGACGGCATCAACATGGTGTAGTTCTACTTGCTCAACTAGCCAATTTAAGAAATGTTGGTGCTCAGGCGCACGGCTTTTGGTAAAAAAATACTGACCAAGGTGCCAGTCTGAGGTATGAATAATGCGCATGAGTTATCAATTCCTATCATCAATAATGAGCATGAACGTTCGATAATGAGAGTATACCTGATCCATATAATGGGTGAGGGGTGTTTGTGACTTTATTACCATGTTGCGGAAATATTTCACTTAAATGACATTTAACCGTTAAAATAAAGATTAATATGCGTTTTACCCATTGATATTCATAATTCTGTCATAAAAGTGACGCATAATGCTTTCACATTTTAAATGTCTTCTTAATTTTACAGGAACAATCATGGCAAGACGCATTCTAGTTGTTGAAGATGAAGCGCCCATCCGAGAAATGGTTTGTTTTGTATTAGAACAGAATGGTTTTCAGCCTATTGAAGCTGATGATTATGACAGTGCGATTGCACAACTCGTTGACCCGCTACCCGACCTCGTCCTACTGGATTGGATGATCCCAGGGGGCTCCGGTATCCAAGTAATTAAACATATGAAGCGTGATAGCGCAACACGTGACGTTCCTGTCATGATGTTAACTGCACGAGGAGAAGAAGAAGACCGCGTAAAAGGTTTGGAAGTTGGCGCGGATGACTATCTTATCAAGCCATTTTCACCGAAGGAATTAATTGCTCGGGTAAAGGCAATTTTACGTCGTATTTCACCAATGGCGACGGAAGATATTATTGAAATGAATGGGTTAACATTAGACCCTACCTCTCATCGTGTGACCAGCAATGACATCCCTATTGATATGGGGCCAACTGAATATAAATTACTACATTTTTTCATGACTCACCCTGAACGCGTATATAGTAGAGAACAGCTACTAAATTATGTCTGGGGAGCCAATGTGTATGTTGAGGATAGAACCGTTGACGTGCATATTCGGCGGTTAAGAAAGGCACTAGAGACGGAAGGTCATGATAAAATGGTACAAACTGTACGTGGTACAGGTTATCGTTTTTCTATCCGTTATTAAAACCCACAAAGGGAGAGGCATGCGTGCTTGAACGTTTATCGATTAAGCAGCTGATTTGGGGGCTGTTTTTATTTATCTTACCCGCCCTTATTTTATCGGTTTTTATTGGCCACCTAGCGTGGCTATTAGTGATATCGCTACTTGCTGCACTGATATGGCATGGGTATAACCTGCTCAAGCTTTCTTACTGGTTATGGCTAGATAAAAGTATGTTGCCCCCTGAAGGGCGAGGTGGGTGGGAACCCATTTTTTATGGTATCTACCAGATGCAGCAACGTAATCGAAAACGCCGCCGTGAATTAGGCCAGTTAATTAAACGGTTTCGTAGTGGTGCAGAATCACTACCTGATGCAGTGGTAATGATGACAACCGAAGGGAATATCTTCTGGTGTAATCGCCATGCGCAGGCTTTGCTTGGCTTTCGTTGGCCTGAAGATAATGGTCAACATATTTTTAATTTACTACGTTATCCTGATTTTAGCCGTTACTTCACCATCAAACGTTATGACCAAGCGCTGACTATCGAGCTCAATAGTGGTGAAATCGTTGAGTTTCGTATCTTGCCATATACCGAAGGGCAGTTATTGATGGTTGCGCGAGATGTGACAGAAAAACGTCGTTTGGAAAAGGCGCGTAGGGACTTTTTTGCGAATGTGAGCCATGAATTACGGACTCCCCTCACTGTCATTCAAGGTTACCTAGAGGTTATGGATGACCAAGAAAACGTGACTGCGGTCAATAAAAAAGCACTGCATGTTATGCAAGAGCAAACGCACCGCATGGATAACTTAGTTAAGCAGCTTTTGCAGCTATCACGCATCGAAATTGCCCCTCAAATTAACCTTGATGAGCAAGTGAATATCCCTGTCATTCTCAAAATGATTGAGCAAGAAGCGCTTAGTTTAAGCCAAGGGCGTCATCAATTTGAATTTCATGTTGATGAAAAATTGCGTGTTCATGGTAATGAAGAGCAATTACGTAGTGCAGTGGCGAACTTAGTCTATAACGCGATCAGCCATACGCCTGAAGGCACCAAAATTTGGGTTGATTGGCAGAGAAGCGGGCAAGGGGCGCGTTTTAGTGTGAGAGATAACGGGCAAGGGATACCCGCAGAGCATATCCCTCGTTTAACCGAACGTTTTTATCGAGTAGATAAAGCACGTTCCCGCCAAGGCGGTGGAGGTACTGGCCTTGGGTTAGCTATTGTTAAACATGCATTACAACATCATAGTAGTCAGTTGGTGGTGACGAGCCAGTTAGGTAAAGGGAGTGAGTTTTCATTTACGTTACCAACAGTACTAATTGTTGATGATAAAAAACTTAAAAATGGGTAAATAATTCCACTTTATTAATATAATCAAAATATTAATAAAGTGGATTATTTCTATTCACCAATCCATATGCATATTCAATTCAATATTCATATATTTAATGCTTATAATTGCTGTCACATTAATTATATATTCTGTTAAATAATCAATTCTAATCACTAGAAAAAGATGAGTTGTTCATTTTTCGAACAAAGTATATAACGAGTATTGGGATTTTGCTGAAAGTAATCACTAGTTCTGAAAATTAGTTTAGTTATTTATTCTTGTTTTTAGGTTTGCTATTGCCTTTTTGCCCTATAAAAGTTCTACTTGTTGTCAGTTATTGGCGAATTTTTCTGTTTTTTGACTTTTCATTTCGTGTGATACAGGCAAATATACTTTTTTATATTGTTAACAGTATGTTTATCAGAATTCTATCTCGCTATATATATTTCAAAGGGTTGCTAAGTGTAAACCCATAATTTTCTATTTTGTCACTTAAAAATAACATAATATGGCTCATCGTTTATCATCAAGAGATATCATCGCATTAGGCTTTATGACTTTTGCGTTATTCGTCGGGGCAGGAAACATTATCTTTCCCCCTATGGTTGGTTTGCAGGCAGGGGAACAAGTTTGGACTGCGGCACTAGGGTTTTTGGTTACTGGTGTGGGTTTACCTGTTTTGACGGTTATTGCGCTGGCTAAAGTGGGTGGGGGTATTGAAGCGCTCAGTACGCCTGTCGGCAAAACTGCAGGGCTACTATTGGCGGTTGTTGCTTATTTGTCGGTAGGGCCTCTATTCGCAACGCCAAGAACGGCAACTGTATCTTATAAAGTCGGTATCGCACCATTATTCGGTGGTGAGTCCGATATGCTATTACTGATCTACAGCGTGGTTTACTTCGTTCTAGTTATTGGTATTTCATTATACCCAGGAAAACTGCTCGATAGCGTTGGGCACATTTTAGCGCCTGTAAAAATGCTAGCTTTGGCTATTTTGGGTATTGCGGCTGTCATGTGGCCTGCGGGTGATCCGATTCCGTCAACAATAGAATATCGTGAGATGGCTTTCTCGAACGGCTTTATCAATGGTTATCTGACAATGGATACCCTCGGTGCGATGGTATTTGGTATCGTTATTGTTAATGCGGCGCGTTCAAGGGGTATCGAAAACTCTTCATTATTAACTCGTTATACTATGTGGGCAGGGTTAATTGCAGGGGTATTATTGACGCTGGTCTATTTGTCATTGTTTAAGCTTGGTGAGAATAGTGGTTCGTTAATTCCAAACCCTGCTGATGGCGCTGACATTTTACATACCTACGTCCAATATACTTTTGGTAATTACGGTAGCTTCTTCCTCGCGGTATTAATATTTGTTGCTTGTATGGTAACTGCCGTCGGCTTAACTTGTGCTTGTGCAGAGTTCTTCAGCCGGTATGTACCGATTTCTTACCGTAAACTGGTATTGATCCTAGGTGTGTTCTCCATGGTGATCTCAAACTTAGGTTTGAGTAAGTTAATCGCCTTCTCATTACCCGTGCTAGTTTCAATTTATCCACCTTGTATTGTCTTAATTTTATTAAGCTTTACTTTGAAGTGGTGGAAAAACCCAACAATAGTGATTGCGCCGACAATGTTAGTCAGCTTTGTGGTCGGTCTAATTGGCGCCGTAAAAGCGTCAGATCATCTGAAAGGTTATATTCCTGAATGGATGACAGCAATGCCACTGTATAAGCAAGATTTAGTCTGGGTATTACCAACTGTTGTTGTGATGGTCGTGGCAATTTTATGCGATAAGTTTGTGGCACCCGCTGCGCAGCATAAACAAGTATAGTAATTTCAATTATTGAATCGAAGGGCCGCTAATGTTAGCGGCCTTTTTTTGTGTAACCAGAGCGGTTACATAACTCGTTTTGAATGGGGCTAATGATATTTTTTTGTTGAAGTTAGTACGGAGTACTAGTAGATTGGATGGGAAATGCGCAAGGAGGTGCAAATGAATTATTTAGAGTTTGTTGAAACTAGAATTTTTAGTCAGCAACGTAAACTAATTATGGAAGATAATGAATTTCAATTATTTCAGGCCTTCTTATTAGAAAACTATGAGTATGGTGACGTAATAAGCCGCTCTGGAGGATGTAGAAAAATACGTTGGAGAGCCTTAAATAAAGGAAAACGTGGTGGTGTTAGGGTTATCTATTATAACAGAACCATGAGCGGTAGGTTGTATTTGCTTACGATTTATACTAAGAACGCAAAGGAAGATTTGAATGAACAAGAAAAAGCGATTTTACGAGCAATCATTCAAAAGCTTGCTTAATGGTTAAATATACTCGTAATCTTTCAAGTTGCAGCGGTGTTGATTACGCTCAGATAGCCGAGTCACATAGTTTATCTATGCTTTCCGTCTATCTTCCTTTATCACCTAACTGCCGCTCGAATTATTTAAAATATAGAATTGAATGAGTTATGTAATAAGGATAATGGTATGGGAAAAAAGCTTTTTGACGATTTAGTGAGTAGCTTAGAAGAGATGGTTGCTATCGAGAAAGGTGAATTAGTTCCTGCTAGTGAAAATATTCATCGCTTCGAACTACCAGATGTTAAAGCTATTCGTAAACACTCTGGTATGAAACAACAAGAGTTTGCAGAAGCGATAGGTTCTAGTGTTGATTTGGTCCGTAGCTGGGAACAACAACGTCGGTTTCCATCAGGAATAGCCCTCAAATTGTTGTATCTTTTAGAAAAGAAACCAAGCCTGATTAATGAGTTGAGGGCCATTCATATTTAATCCAACCCCATCAGTGAAGGGGTTGGATCCTTCGACAGCGATTAATCAACCCCAACTGCACTACCTGCTGGACGGCGTACATCGTTAGAGCCATAAATGAAGCCTTCACGAACTTTCCCCGAAACAGCGGAATCATTACCTGAAGATTTGGCACTAACACCAGCGCCTTCAGGGATCGCGACCATAATCAGCTCGGCGGCACCCCATGGTGTTTGTTCAACCATCTGGTAACCCATTTTATCGAGGAGCGCTAAGGTGTCTTTAGAAACGCCTCTTTGCTCATAATAAACCTCATCAGGGAGCCACTGGTGGTGAATACGCGGTGCATTAACGGCTTCTTGTGGCGGCATACCATGGTCGATAATATTTAAAGCGGTTTGCAGCGTAATTGAAATAATCCGTGAGCCTCCCGGTGAACCGAGAACTAAAAATACCTTGCCATTTTTCGTCACGATAGTCGGGCTCATGGATGATAATGGGCGTTTACCCGGTGCAATAGCGTTGCGTTCCCCTTGTACTAAGCCATATAAATTCTTCTCGCCGACTTTCGTGGTGAAATCATCCATTTCATCGTTTAAGAAGAACCCTGTCCCCGGAGGGATAACAACAGAACCGAATCGGCCATTAATCGTATAAGTCGTTGAAACCGCATTTCCTTTTTCATCTACTACAGAGTAATGTGTTGTCTCTGGTTTTTCGTGTGGCCCTATTCCCGGTTGAACTTGGGTTGATGGCGTTGCTTGGTTGGGTTTGATTTCTTTGCGTAACTCTTCTGCATAAGCTTTACTGAGTAATTTTTCGGTTGGATTATCGACAAATTCAGGGTCACCAAGGAAGGTGTTTCTATCCATGTAGGCATGGCGCATTGCTTCTGTAAGAGTATGAATATAGTCCGCAGAGTTAAAGCCCATTTCCTTGAGGTCATACCCTTCTAAGATATTAAGCGTTTGGCAGATAGTTACCCCGCCTGAACTAGGTGGTGGAGCAGAGATAAATTGATACCCTCTATAGGTACAACTGACAGGCGCTGTATCTGTAATTGTAAAATCCGCAAAATCTTTTGCTGTTAAGATACCACCATTTTTTTTCGATGCTTCTTCAACAATTTTGGGGATTTCACCTTCATAAAAAGCGGATGGGCCATTCTGGGCAATTTTTTCTAAGGTATTGGCTAAATCTGTTTGGACTAGTAAGTCTCCCGGTTGGAAGGCACTACCATCAGGCTTTAAGAAGATACGAGCCACTTCAGGGTCTTGTTTAAAACGTTCTGTCGTGGTGTCGAGAACATCGGTATCTGCACGGGTTAGAGTAAAGCCTTCTCTGGCTAATTTTATGGCAGGAGCCATCACCTGTTGGCGGCTCATTGTCCCGTATTTTTCTAAAGCATAGTCTAGGCCTTTAACGGTACCGGGTACACCTGACGCAAGATAGCCATAGAGGCTGGCATCTTTAATCAATTTACCGTCTTTATCTAAATACATATCTGCGCTAGCGGCAGCAGGGGCAGTTTCTCGAAAGTTAATGAATAAGTCTTTCCCATCGGCTAGGTGGATAGTCATAAAGCCGCCACCGCCAATATTACCGCAGCAAGGGTTAACCACGGCTTGTGCATACCCTACCGCAACAGCTGCATCAATGGCATTACCGCCTGATTTTAGAATATCAGCCCCAATTTGTGATGCTAAATGTTGGGAAGAAACGACCATGCCTTTTTTCGCTTCAACCGCAGGTTCGGAGGCGGCATATAGTTGACTGGAAACAAGTAAGGAAAGAAGTAGAACCGCAGGGCGTAATGATGTTTTTATCATTCGTATCTCCCAGTTAAGGTTAGGTGAGGTGTTTTATCGCACAAATATTCAATATGAATAATTTGTTAATTATTTGTGCTTTTAATGTATAGCACACAATAATACAAAACATTGAGTATTTGAGTTAAGAATTGTTAACTGAGTGGAATAATTGCTAGCAGGAAGAGAAAAGATAGACTTGGTTCACAAAAAGTAAAAAGCGGGCCTAATGCCCGCTTTTCTAAAACTCGCGTAACGAATTACAGTTTTGCAGAGTTTTTAGTCAGGTAGTCAGCAACGCCTTTTGGAGATGCATTCATACCTTCTTGGCCTTTTTCCCACTGAGCTGGGCAAACATCACCGTGCTCTTCGTGGAATTGCAGCGCGTCAACCATACGCAGCATTTCGTCAATGTTACGGCCTAATGGCAGGTCATTAACGACTTGGTGACGGACAACGCCGTTTTTGTCAACGAGGAAAGAACCACGCAGTGCAACGCCTGCATCTGGGTGTTCGATACCGTAAGCTTTGATGATTTCGCGTTTGATATCAGCAACCATTGGGTATTTAACTTCACCAATACCGCCGTTATCTACTGGTGTTTTACGCCATGCGTTATGAACAAACTCAGAGTCAAAAGAAACACCAACAACTTCTACGCCACGTTTTTTGAATTCTTCGTAGCGGTGGTCGAATGCGATCAGCTCTGAAGGACAAACAAAAGTAAAGTCCATTGGCCAGAAAAAGATCACAGCTGGACGGCCGTTTAGGTGGGTTTTCAGGTTGAAGTTATCAACGATTTCACCATTACCTAAAACAGCTGCAGCAGTAAAGTCAGGGGCTTGACGTGTTACCAGAACCATAATTTACTCCTATGAGTTTGAATTAAAGTTTTTTGTCCTGTCTATTTAATCACTGATAAATAGTGTGGACATAGACTGCCAAAAGAATAGAAAAATATCTTTTGATAATAAAGACATTTAAACCGATTATTGTGATAGGTTTTGGCTATCAATCATACTGGTTTATTAAATTAATATCAATAAGATAGTTTTATTCCATTAAAGTGCAAGCTTTAATTTATTCCTTTGTGTTAATTGTGACATTTTGTACAAAAAAATGTTGCAGCGCATTAGCCATCATTTCTGGATAAAATTGAAAGAAAATATTTTCTAACGCATCATACTGTAATAAAAAATCGTCAAATGAACCACTTAGCGCTCCAAGCTTGGGGCGCCTTCTCGCCATACCATTCAGTGATTTACCAATATAATTTTTATCCGCATAGCGTATCAGCCACTGCTGAGGCCAAAGGAATTCATTTAACTCCTGAAATTTTTCAGGAGTATGACAAAGTTGTGGCTCAATTATTGTTCGGCAGTCGCGTACAAAGCCCGCTAGCGATATTGATGGCTCAATAGTCGACCAGTGCAGCGACAAAAAATGATCCCAGACTAAATCCAAGGTTATGGGCGCAACACGGCGATATTCATCACGAAACAACAACTTAGCTTCTTTGACTAAAGGGTGGGTATCCGTGGTTCTGTCCACAGCTCTGTGCATAAAAATACCCGCAACAATCTCGGGGGAGTAAAGACCCGTAGGATTGCCACGCACGTAGTCAGCCATGATGTTGCCGAGCAAGGAGCTGTCAGCGAGGTGGGCCAGGTGGAGGTGCGCTAGGTAATTCATCCTCCTATGATATACCCGATGCCTTTCAAATTATAGCTGTGTTAGCTGCACAAATCGACCCTAGTCACATACTGATGTATGCTCCTAGGGATCAATTTGCTTGCTGCCTTGCTCTAATTCGAAATTCATGGGGTATATTTATTTAGTAGAAAGAAAAAGAAAAAGAAAAAGAAAAAGAAAAAGAAAAAAGACGGAAGTTAATGTGTCATAAAAGTTTATTGAAATTGAAATAATTCATTCTTTGAATGGACAAATAGCGTACAGAATTTTTTGCTAACAAAATATTTGTTAAATAATGGTGTTTTTCTGTACTATTTTACGCTTATTTCTTGCGCCAAAGTCAGCGCGGCACTAGACTAGTCGCCTGTTTTTTTAGATTGATGTCAATACAATGCGTGTTTCTGATTTTACTTTTGAATTACCTGAAGAACTGATTGCCCACTATCCGCAGGCTGAACGTAGTGCTTGCCGTTTATTAAGCCTCGATGGCGGTTCAGGGCAGCTCACGCATGGTGTTTTTACCGATATTCTAGAAAAATTGGAGCACGGTGACTTGCTAGTGTTCAATAACACTCGCGTGATCCCTGCACGGTTATTTGGGCGCAAAGTTAGCGGTGGTAAAATTGAAGTTCTGATTGAGCGTATGCTGGATGAACACCGCGTATTAGCCCATGTTAGGGCATCAAAAGCGCCAAAAGAAGGGGCTGAATTACTGTTAGGTGAAGATGAAAGCGTGAAGGCGACCATGGTCGCGCGTCATGGTGCATTGTTTGAACTGCGCTTTGATGATGAACGTGATGTATTAAGCATTCTAAACCAAATTGGTCATATGCCTCTGCCGCCTTATATTGATCGCCCTGATGAAGAGTCAGATAAAGAACTTTATCAAACCGTGTATAGTGAAAAACCAGGGGCTGTCGCAGCACCAACGGCAGGTTTACACTTTGATGAGCCGTTACTTGAAGCATTGCGCCAAAAAGGCGTAGAAATGGCGTTTGTGACATTACATGTGGGAGCCGGTACCTTTCAACCAGTACGTGTTGATACTATCGAAGATCACATTATGCATTCTGAATATGCAGAAGTGCCACAAGAGGTCGTGGATGCCGTTTTAGCCTGTAAAGCTCGAGGTAATCGCGTTATCGCTGTTGGAACAACGTCGGTTCGGTCACTAGAAAGTGCCGCAAAAGCAAGCCAAGACGCTTTAATTGCTCCATTTTTTGATGATACCCAAATCTTTATTTACCCTGGGTATGAATATCAGGTGATAGATGCACTAATCACCAACTTCCACTTACCTGAATCTACATTAATTATGTTGGTTTCTGCGTTTGCTGGATATAAAAACACCATGAATGCATACGAAGAAGCCGTTAAACAAAAATACCGTTTCTTTAGTTATGGTGATGCTATGTTTATTACCCCCAATACAAACGCTCGATTTGAGAAAATTGGTGAGTAATCAGTTTTATAAGCGGTGGCATCGGCTGCTTGCTTAGCAAATTAATATTATCGATAGCAACAGACTGTTTTTCTGCTGCTAGGAGGCAAATGTGAAATATGAATTACAAACGACTGACGGCAATGCACGCCGTGGTCGCTTAGTCTTTGAGCGCGGCGTGGTGGAAACCCCTGCATTTATGCCAGTAGGAACCTACGGTACAGTTAAGGGGATGACCCCTGAAGAAGTGAAAGAAACTGGCGCTCAAATCTTATTAGGGAATACTTTCCACCTGTGGTTACGCCCGGGTCAAGAAATCATGAAGTTACATGGTGATCTCCATGACTTTATGCAATGGCAAGGGCCAATTTTAACCGATTCAGGTGGCTTTCAGGTCTTTAGTCTTGGTGCGATGCGCAAAATTAAAGAAGAAGGTGTGCATTTTCGCAACCCTATCAACGGTGAAAAAGTTTTCCTAAGTCCTGAAAAGTCGATGGAAATTCAGTATGACCTCGGCTCAGACATTGTCATGATTTTTGACGAGTGTACGCCGTATCCAGCAGATTGGGACTATGCAAAGACATCAATGGAAATGTCGTTGCGTTGGGCTGCACGTAGCCGCCAACGCTTTGACGAACTAAACAATAAAAATGCTTTGTTCGGTATTATTCAAGGTAGTGTTTACGAAGATTTACGTGATATTTCAGTTAAGGGACTGGTGGAAATCGGCTTTGATGGGTACGCTGTAGGCGGCTTAGCCGTAGGCGAACCGAAAGAAGATATGCACCGAATTTTAGAACATGTCTGCCCGCAAATTCCAGCTGACAAACCTCGTTATTTAATGGGAGTTGGCAAACCTGAAGATTTAGTTGAAGGGGTTCGCCGTGGTATCGATATGTTCGATTGTGTGATGCCAACACGAAATGCACGAAATGGGCATTTATTTGTGACAAATGGCGTGGTAAAAATTCGTAATGCTAAGTATAAATCAGACACATCAACACTGGATGCTGATTGTGACTGTTATACTTGTCGTCATTATAGCCGTGCTTATCTGCATCACCTTGATAGATGTAATGAAATCCTTGGTGCAAGGCTCAATACCATCCATAATTTACGTTATTACCAGCGTTTGATGGCCGGTATTCGCCAAGCCATAGAAAATGGGAATTTTGAAGAGTTTGCTAAAGATTTTTACCAAAAGATTGGTAAACCCGAACCTTCATTAAATATCGAGTGAATTTAAGTGCGAAATGCCACTAATCTGTGTAGCATATCAAACTTAGCTTTTTTGTATGTAAAATTGCTTTCAATAAAACAATGAGGAAAGTTGAATGAGTTTTTTTATTTCTGAAGCAGCGGCGTCAGCAGGTGCACCAGCGCAAGGTAGTCCATACACCATGGTTATCATGCTTGTTGTTTTCGCGCTGATCTTCTATTTCATGATTTTGCGTCCACAGCAAAAACGTGCGAAAGAACACCGTAAATTGATGGAATCTATCACTAAAGGTGATGAAGTTTTAACAACTGGCGGTTTAATCGGGCGTGTAACTAAAGTGTCTGAAACCGGTTATGTGGTTCTTGAGTTGAGTGAGAACACAGAAGTAACCATCAAACGTGATTTCGTTGCTGCTGTTTTACCTAAAGGCACAATGAAAGCAATTTAATTCTGATTCTCCCGAAGGGAACTGCCGTGCTAAACCGTTATCCTTTGTGGAAGTATCTGATGTTGATCTTTGCGATCCTCATCGGTTTGCTTTATGCACTTCCAAACCTATATGGTGAGGATCCGGCTGTTCAGATCACTGGCGTGCGGGGAACCGCCGCCAATGAACAAACGCTGATCCAAGTCCAAAAATCGTTAAAAGACGATAAAATTGAGAGTAAATCTATCTCTCTAGAAAATGGGGCAATTTTAGCCCGATTCAACAACTCTGATGTTCAGTTACGTGCGCGTGAAGTGATCATGAATGCACTGGGTGACCAGTATGTTGTTGCATTAAACCTTGCACCTGCAACGCCTAAGTGGCTCGAAGCGATCGGTGGTGAACCGATGAAGCTTGGTCTTGATCTGCGTGGTGGGGTTCACTTCCTGATGGAAGTTGATATGGACACTGCATTAGGTAAATTGCAGGAACAAAACATGGATGGTTTGCGTAATGACCTGCGTCAAGAAGGCATTGCGTACTCTTCTATTCGTAAAGGCAATGATTACAGCGTGGAAGTTCGCTTCCGTAACGCGGACGATCGTAGCCAAGCTGAAAAAGCATTGTCTCGTAAATACCCAGACTTAGTCTTTAGTGATGGCAGCGATAACACCATGATTGCTGTTATGACCGACGAGCGTTTACGTGAAGCACGTAACTATGCAGTTTCTCAGAACATTACTATTATTCGCAACCGTGTAAACCAATTAGGTGTTGCGGAGCCACTCGTTCAACGCCAAGGTGCTGACCGAATTGTGGTTGAATTACCCGGTATCCAAGATACTGCTCGCGCAAAAGAAATTTTAGGTGCGACTGCGACATTAGAATTCCGTTTGGTGAATACTTCAGTCGATTCTTCCGCAGCAGAAAGTGGCCGTGTACCAGGTGATTCAGAAGTTAAATATGACCGTGAAGGCATGCCTTACGTTTTATATAAGCGTGTGATCTTAACGGGTGACCATATTACGGATTCAACCTCTGAAGCGGATGAAAATGGCCAACCACAAGTGAGTATCAGTCTTGATAGTGCTGGTGGTTCTATCATGTCTGACTTTACACGTGATAACCAAGACAAGCTGATGGCAACGCTGTTTGTTGAATACAAAGACAGTGGTAAAAAAGATGCAACTGGCCGTTCAATTTTGGTGAAAGATGAAAAGGTCATCAATGCGGCACGTATTTCTGCGCGTTTTGGTAGCAAATTCCGTATTACGGGTATTACTAACGGTACTGAAGCTCGCCAGCTTTCATTACTGTTACGTGCTGGTGCGTTGATTGCGCCAATCCAAATTGTTGAAGAACGTACCATTGGTCCAACACTGGGTATGCAAAATATCGAGCAAGGGCTAAAAGCGTGTATCGCAGGTCTGTTAGCTTCTATCCTGTTTATGATTATTTATTATCGTAAATTTGGTCTGATTGCGAGTAGTGCGCTGTTAGCAAACTTGGTGTTAATTGTTGGTGTTATGTCCTTATTACCGGGGGCAACGCTGACCATGCCAGGTATTGCGGGGATTGTATTAACCCTTGCAGTTGCAGTCGATGCTAACGTTCTTATTAACGAACGGATTAAAGAAGAGCTCAAGAACGGTCGATCTGTTCAGCAAGCGATTCATGAAGGGTATAAAGGCGCCTTCTCAAGTATTACAGACGCAAACTTAACGACACTTATCACTGCGATTATTCTATATGCAGTGGGTACTGGGTCTATTAAAGGCTTTGCGATTACGACAGCGATTGGTGTCGCAACCTCTATGTTTACAGCTATCGTCGGTACACGTGCTATCGTGAACCTGCTTTACGGCGGTAAACGTATTAACAAGCTGTCAATTTAAGGAGCACGTTGTGGCACAGGATTATACTGTTGAACAATTGAACTATGGTCGTAAAGTTTATGACTTTATGCGCTGGGACAACGTTGCCTTTAGCATTTCTATCGTATTACTGATTGCTTCTTTTGTGATTATCGGCGTCAAGGGTTTTAACTGGGGCTTAGATTTCACAGGTGGTACGGTAATTGAAATCAACTTAAGTCAGCCAGCTGATTTGGATAAAATTCGTGATAGCTTGTCTAACTCGAACCATAAAGATCCACTAATCCAAAACTTTGGTAGCAGCCGCGACATCATGATCCGTATCCCGCCTATTGAAGGCACCGCGGGTCAAGAAGTCGGCAAAGAAATTATCACGATTATCAACCAAAGTGTGGATGATAAAGCAACCGTAAAACGCATTGAATTCGTGGGGCCAAGTGTTGGGGCTGAATTGGCGCAAACAGGGGCTTTGGCTCTGTTAACTGCGTTGATTTGTATCCTAATCTATGTTGGGTTCCGTTTTGAATGGCGCTTGGCTGCGGGTGCCGTGCTATCTCTTGCGCATGACGTGGTGATTACTTTAGGTATTCTGTCTTTGTTCCATATTGAGATAGATATGACTATCGTGGCGTCATTGATGTCGGTTATCGGTTACTCGCTGAACGACAGTATCGTTGTATCAGACCGTATCCGTGAAAACTTCCGTAAAATTCGTCGTGGGACACCGTACGAAATCATGAACGTCTCTTTGACGCAAACATTGAGCCGTACCATTATGACATCAGCAACCACATTATTAGTGGTTCTGATGCTATACCTGTTCGGTGGCGCAATGTTGGAAGGCTTCTCATTGGTTATGTTAATCGGTGTAACTATCGGTACTATCTCATCTATTTACGTGGCTTCTGCACTAGCACTGAAGATGGGTATGAAGCGTGAACACTTGATGCAAGCGAAAGTCGAAAAAGAAGGTGCAGACCAAGAGTCGTTACTGCCTTAGTTCTTAAAATAGTTCGTGTGTGAGTAGGCAGCAAGTGAACGACATCCCTAGGAACCATAGTAAACTATGTGACTAGGGTATCGGAGTGCAGCTAATACTCTCACAACGCGAAATATGAAGAGCAACGAGAACACCCTAGGAGGCATCTTCTAGGGTGTTTTTTCTCGCATAGTAGGGTAAACTATCTCCCCCTAAATAGATTCAGGAAACGCTATGCACTGCCCATTCTGCTCAGCTGTAGATACGAAAGTTATTGACTCGCGTCTGGTCGGTGAAGGGTCCCAAGTCCGTAGACGCCGCCAATGCTTACTGTGCCATGAACGCTTCACAACCTTTGAAGTGGCTGAACTTGTCATGCCTAGAGTCATTAAAAGCGACGATATTCGTGAGCCTTTTGATGAAGAAAAGCTTAATCGTGGTATGCAAAAGGCATTAGAAAAACGGCCTGTAAGTTCTGATGATATTGAACAAGCTATTATTTCTATTAAATCCCAGCTTAGGGCTACCGGGGAGCGCGAAGTTCCGTCGAAATTAATTGGCAGTTTGGTCATGGATGAGCTGAAAAAGCTCGATAAAGTTGCCTATATCCGTTTTGCTTCTGTTTATCGCAGCTTTGAAGATGTGCGTGAATTTGGCGAAGAAATCGCTAAATTACAGGATTAACGCCAATGATTGAACAAGACAACATGTATATGGCTCGTGCTTTTGAGTTGGCACGAAAAGGGTGTTTTACCACATCACCTAATCCAAATGTCGGGTGTGTGATTGTGCGTGATGGTATTATTGTCGGTGAAGGGTATCATCAAAAAGCGGGGGAACCCCACGCTGAAGTCCATGCACTAAGAATGGCAGGAGATAAAGCGCAAGGGGCAACGGCTTATGTCACCCTTGAGCCTTGCAGTCATCATGGTCGTACCCCACCTTGTGCAGAGGCGCTGATCAAAGCGGGTGTAAGCCGCGTTGTTGCTGCCATGCAAGACCCAAACCCTCAAGTTGCGGGCCGTGGCCTGTATATGTTGTCGCAAGCAGGGATTGAAACGCGCAGTAATGTTTTATTAAACGATGCTGAAGCGGCAAACCGCGGCTTTTTAAAACGTATGCGTACCGGGTTTCCTTATATCCAGTTGAAACTTGCCGCTTCACTCGATGGCAAAACCGCCCTTGAATCAGGGGAAAGTAAATGGATTACCAGCTCGGCAGCTCGCAAAGATGTACAAGCTCTTCGAGCCGAGGCTAGCGCTATCTTAAGTACGAGCAGCACGGTTGTTGCTGATGACCCTTCTTTAACGGTACGTTGGAACGAGCTCCCATCAGACATCCAACAAGTTTATCCAGAAAACCAAGTGCGCCAGCCCATTCGTATTGTGTTGGATAACCACAATCGTGTGACTTCTGGCCATAAAGTCACTCAATTAGATGGTGAATGCTGGTTAGTGCGTTCAAACCCAGATGAAAATGCAGTATGGCAAGGGCAAGTTGAGCAACTCGCTGTTCCTGCTGATGAAAACGGCACCGATCTCGTTATTTTGATGATGCAATTGGCTAAACGTAATGTGAATAGCATTTGGGTTGAAGCAGGGGCAAAACTTGCAGGCTCATTGCTTAAGTTAGGTTTAGTGGATGAGCTGATTGTCTATATTGCGCCTAAATTATTAGGAAATAGCGCTCGAGGCCTGGTGGACTTCCCACCGCTTAATGCCCTTATTGATGCGCCAAAATTTGAATTTACAGAAGTGAAGCAAGTCGGGCCAGACCTACGCGTCAGGCTTCGTCCCGTATGGTAAGTGTTTTTTTTGAAAATCATACGTACGATACACGAAAGAATGTGATAAAATCCGCGCCCCGCGGGTTATAATTAATATTAGAGGAAGGCTATGAACGTAATTAAAGGTGTTGTTGCTGCTCCACAAGCGCGTGTTGCTATCGCTATCGCTCGTTTTAACAACTTTATTAATGATAGTCTGCTGGAAGGTGCTGTTGATGCGTTAGAGCGCATTGGTCAGGTTTCAAATGACAACATCACAATTGTGTGGGTTCCAGGCGCTTATGAGCTACCGTTGACCACAAAAGCATTAGTTGAAACTAATAAATATGATGCAGTAATTGCATTAGGTACCGTTATTCGTGGTGGTACAGCTCACTTTGAATATGTTGCAGGTGAATGTAGTTCCGGCCTATCTCATGTCGCGATGAACAGTGAAGTGCCAGTGACTTTTGGTGTGTTAACCACTGAAAATATCGAACAAGCCATTGAACGTGCGGGTACTAAAGCAGGTAATAAAGGTGCTGAAGCTGCGCTGACAGCACTTGAAATGATTAATGTAATTAAGGCCATCAAAGGCAAATAATACACAATTAGCTCGATGTTGCCGTTTTTTCGCCACAATGGTGTAGATAACGCAATGCAACAAGTGTTTTTTGTGTACAGTTTTTAAATTTAAGGGGAATCTTGTGAAACCTGCTGCTCGTCGCCGCGCTCGTGAGTGTGCTGTACAGGCCATTTATTCATGGCAATTATCTGGCAATCCAATTGCTGAAGTGGAATATGAGTTTATTGCTGAACAGGACATGTCAGACGTTGACGTAAACTATTTTCGTGAACTGTTATCAGGTGTTGCGACCAACGCGACAAAACTTGATCAACTGATGGCGCCTTATTTATCTCGTCAGCTAGAAGAGTTAGGGCAGGTAGAAAAAGCGATTTTACGTGTCTCCATGTTTGAATTAAGTTTCCGTGAAGACGTACCTTATAAAGTTGCAATCAACGAAGGTATTGAATTAGCGAAAGTTTTTGGCGCAGAAGATAGCCATAAATTTGTTAACGGTGTATTAGACAAAGCGGCACCTGCAGTTCGTCGTAAAAAATAATAATATCAGGGTTCCCTCCTGTAGCACTACGGTAATAAATAGGTAGGCTGGGTTCCAGTCTACCTTTGTGTTTATATGCTCGCGATATTTCAATGACAGGTGAGCGAAGAATAATTGTAGCCAATTAGATACGCTGTTTAGGTTAGCAATTGTGTGCTATTTACCTATTATTGAATTATTAGGGTGTAAATTATTTGCTTCGTCTCAAACGAAAATAGATATAGCGAAAACGGAAAATCTACCATGTCATATGGCGAATTTGACCTCATCGCGCGTTATTTTAACCGTCAAACCACTAACCGACGTGATGTTAATATCGGTATTGGCGATGATTGTGCGTTGATGACCATTCCAGAAAAACAGCAACTTGCAGTAAGTACTGACACTCTCGTTTCTGGTATCCATTTCCTACCTACCATTTCACCGGCTGATCTTGCTTATAAATCATTAGCATCTAATTTAAGTGACCTTGCAGCGATGGGCGCAGACCCTGCATGGGTTTCCTTAGCCATTACATTGCCTTGTGTTGATTGCGATTGGTTGCAATCTTTCAGTGATAGCTTGTTTGAACAGCTTAATTATTATGGAATGCAATTGATTGGTGGTGACACAACTCGTGGGCCAATGAGTTTAACGTATACGGTTCATGGTTTAGTACCAAATGGTAAGGCGATGTCTCGCGCAGGAGCGCGTAATGGCGATTGGATTTATGTCACTGGTACTCTCGGTGATAGCGCGGCAGGCTTAGCTATTTTGCAAGACAAACTGAATGTTGAAAATGTAGAGCATCAAGAATGGCTAATTGCGCGCCATTTACGTCCGCAGCCACGGATTTTACAAGGCCAAGCGCTGAGAAACCTGGCTTCTTCTGCAATTGATATTTCGGATGGTTTAGTTTCCGATCTTAACCATATCTTGAAAGCGAGTGGTTGTGGTGCACGGATTAATTTAGATGCATTGCCTCAATCAGAAGCGTTGAAACAAAGTTGTAGTATTGAGCAAGGGCGTTTATGGTCTTTGAGTGGTGGTGAAGATTACGAACTCTGTTTTACTGTTCCTGAAATTAATCGTGGAGCGTTAGAGATGGCATTAGCGCATACGGGGTCAGGCTTTACGTGTATCGGGCAAATTAAGCCGCAGTCTGAAGGAATTAGCTACTTTTGCAATAACCAAGAAGTTGATGTAAACCTAAAAGGTTTCGATCATTTTGTTTCGGAAGGTGCATAGAATGGCAAGTCGCCAAGAAAAAGCGGAAGCAAAAAAACGGCTAACTATGCGTAATCCTTGGCACTTATTGGCTACGGGGTTTGGTAGTGGCCTTTCTCCTATTGTGCCTGGCACAATGGGCTCTCTTGCTGCGATACCTTTCTGGTTATTAATGGCAAACATGCCAATTTGGAGTGTGTGGGTACTCATTATCGTGGGTTTTTGGATTGGTTGCCTAATTTGCCAACGCACTTCCGACGATATGAAAATTCATGACCATGGCAGTATTGTTTGGGATGAATTTATTGGGATGTGGATTACGCTAATGGCGATCCCAGTTGTTGATTATGAGTGGGTCATTACCGCCTTCTTTATTTTCCGCATTTACGACATGTGGAAGCCATGGCCAATACGGTTTTTTGACCGAAAAGTCAGCGGCGGTTTTGGTATTATGATTGACGATATCATTGCGGCGATTTTTGCTTATGTCACTATTTGGTTGTTGGTTTGGTATGACATTATGCCATTCTCAACCAACTAAATACGCGTCATATTTTGCGTTGTGGCGTTGTTGGCTGCGTTCGGTTACCCGAATCACATACTTGTGTATGCTCATCGGGATAACCTCGATTGCCGCCTAGCCACAACCCAAACTATTTAGCGTATAAATACGCGTCATATTTCAAATTGTAGGGGTGTTGGCTTCGCTTATTCGCTCTAGTCACATACTTGTGTATGCTCCTAGGGTCTTATTCGCTTGCCGCCTACCTACAATCTGAACTATTTAGCGTATAAATACGTGTATATTTGATGTGATTGCATATCGTGGTGACTTCTTTTACTTCTTTTACTTCTTTTACTTCTTTTTGCGCCGAATACCCATCACGGAGGTTTGTGCTAGGGTTAATCCTTTGGTTTCTGGTGCAAATAGGATAGAAACAATTAGCCCGAGCAAAGAAACACCTGCCCCCATTAACACCACTGAACTGACCCCATATTTAGTGATAAACAGTGGTAATGCCCACGTTGAAAAAATGGTTCCAATACGGCTGATGGACATAATTACCCCAACGGCAGAGGCACGAATATCTGTTGGAAACAGTTCATTAGGGTAGAGCCATTGTAAAATACCCGGCCCGCCGGAGAAGAAAGCGTAAATGCCAAACATAATAATCACAAGGCAAATACCGAGGTTTGAGAATAGCCCAAGTATGGCAAGTGCAAGGGTCATAATCGCAAAGCTACCAATCAATAGTGGCCGCCGGCCCATTTTATTTAACCAATACATCGCGGGTAAACAGCCTAACATAAAGAATAAGCTAATAACCACGTTACCCAGTGCGGCATTTTTCCCCTGATCCCAGCCCAATTGCCCAACAATTTGTGGGCCAAAGGTGTAAATTGCAAACATCGGGATCACTTGGCAGGTCCAAATAATGGCAGTGAATAGAACAAAAGAAAAATGGCGCTTAGTGAATAATTGGATGAAATGTGTTTTTTGTTGTTCTTCGGCTTCGAATACCACAGGCTGACCAAACAGCTTTTCCATCATTTTTTCGCATTCTTTAACGCGCCCTTTGCGGATCAGCCAAAGAGGTGATTCAGGTAAATCAAAACGACCAATCAAAATGATAATACAAGGGATCACTGAGCTACCAAGCATCCAGCGCCAGCCATCTTCCACGTCATACAACATATAACCGACGAGATTGGCACAGGTTGCACCCACATACCACATAGCCGCAATAAACCCGACAGCAAATGCGCGCTGTTTAGTATTGGAAAACTCAGTGATCATTGACGTTGCAATTGGGTAGTCCGCACCTATTACTATCCCGATTAAGAACCGCATGATAAGCAGCTCCATCGGTGTTGAGACAAACATGGTCGCCACTGAAATAGCACCAATGGCAACAATATCAATTAAAAACATTTTACGACGACCGACTTGGTCGCAAATATAGCCGAATAGAGAAGTACCGATGAATAGGCCCGCTAATGTTGCAGCGCCTAATAAGCCAATCCATTCACTACTTAAGCTTAATACGGGTGTGAGTTGTTCTAAGGCAACGCCGATCAGGACTAATACATAACCATCCAGAAAAGGCCCTCCACTGCCCCAAAGCATAATCCGCCGATGAACGGAGGAAAATTGGATATCATCAAAACTTTTTGGTTTCATTATGCATCCCAGTGTCAGCGTAAATAAACGCTTGAAAACTCTCGAAGTTATTAGCTCCGAGAGTTATGCTAAATAAATCAGCCGTAACGAAATTCAATACCGAAAGTGCCGCGTGGGTATTCCCATTTTTCTAATGCACTACCTAAGCCAAGAATGCGGCAGGTTCCACATTCAAGACAACCGGCATAATCGAAACGTACTGAGCCGTCCTCTTGTTTTTTATATAATCCCGCTGGGCAAGCTTTAGTTAATGTTTCGAGCACATTCATATCTGGATGCTCTTTTATCACAATATGCGGGTTTTCTTCATCGACATTAAATTTATTAATGCCGAGTTTGACATCAACGTTGACTGGATTACTCATATTGCTCTGACTCCTTTAATTCCATCTTTGAGCAAATTCATAAAGCCCACTTTCTTCGCGTGTTGTAACATGGTCTTACGTAAAGGCACAGGCGCTTCATCTGAGATAGTGAAGAGTTTTTTGGCAATACCAACTGCCATTTCTGGGTAAGCAGAAAACATGCGAGGGTTATCCAAAAACTCAGGCATTTTTTGGTACATTTTCATGTCCCGCAGTGGGCCTTCGTTGAGCAGTGTGAGGTATTGATTTAAATTTTGTTTGCTGAAATCGTCGGTTTTCATTGCGCTAAGTACGGCTTTTGCTGCCGCTTCACCGGAGGCAACAGCTAAGTCCATACCACGAATAGTAAAACCTAAATTCATACACATACCAGCCGCATCACCAGCAATTAATACCCCATCACGTACTAATTCTGACTGCATTTTTAAACCTGCTTCAGGAACAACGTGAGCGGCATATTCGACCATTTTTCCGCCTTCAATCAACGGTGCAACGGCGGGGTGCTGTTTAAAGTCTTCAAGCATTTGCGGAACAGATTTCTTAGCGTCTTTGATGTGGTGTAAGCCACAGACTAAACCTAAAGAAATAGTATCTTCATTGGTATAAAGGAAGCCTCCGCCCATCAAGCCATCGGTCGGTGAGCCTGCAAATAGCCAAGCAACGCCCTCGTTCTCATTTAAATTAAAGCGGTTGCACAACACATCTTTTGGTAGTTCAATTAATTCTTTAACCCCAACGGCAACATGTTCTGCATTGACGCGTTTTGTCATACCAAGTTGTTCTGCCAATAGTGAATTGACACCATCTGCTAAAATGACCACTTTAGCTTCAAGTACATCACCATCAGCCTCCACACCGACGACCTTGCCATCGCGTTCAACTAACTTATCAACTCGAATACCTGTAATACACTGCGCACCGGCATTTTCGGCTTGTTCAACCAGCCATGGGTCCAGTTTTCCCCTTAGTACAGACCAAGAGGTTTCATCTGGGTTTTGTGCTGCAGAATTTTGAAAATCAACAGTGACAGCACCGGTTTCGGTCATAAATGACAATTTTTCGCGTGTGATCATGCGCTCAATAGGCGCTTCTTGGGTAAAGCCAGGAATAATTCGTTCTAAGCTATGGGCATACATTCGCCCACCTGTTACGTTTTTACCGCCCGCGTAGTTTCCTCTTTCGATTAGGAGAACTTGCGCACCTTCACGGGCAAGCACCAATGCAGCCACAGAGCCGGCTAGGCCTGCACCTACAATGATTGCATCAAAAATATCATCGGACATAGTTTCTCCAAAGGTCACTAAAACAGTGAGGAAAATGCCTCACTGTTATTGAGTTTATTTCGCCAGTTGTTGCGTTAAAGCAGGTAAGATTTTGAACAGATCGCCTACTATCCCGTAGTCAGCAAATTGGAAAATAGGGGCATTTTTATCTTTGTTGATAGCGACGATAGTTTGTGCGCCATTCGCACCGACCATATGTTGAATTTGCCCTGAAATGCCGACAGCGAGGTAAAGCTCTGGTTTGAGCATTAAGTTGGAAATACCCACATAGCGCTCATGTTCCATCCATTTTTCATTTTCTGCGACTGGGCGGGAACAAGCGATTTCAGCACCTATTGTGTCGGCAAGCGTTTTAGCAATAGCGATGTTTTCTTGACTACCAATACCCCGTCCTACACTGACAACTAAGCGTGCTTTATCTAGTTCAACTGAGCTACCTGCTTTTTTCTGAATCGAGGTACGTACAATAGATTGTTTTGGTTCGACCCATTGTGTAGCTTGAGCCGTGCCGTTACGTGATGCATCACTTGGGGCTGCTTCAAATGTACCAGAGGTAAGTGTTGCAATTGAAAATGCGCTATCTAGAGTCTCTTGACCGAAGGCGAGACCACCGTAAACCATATGTTTAATTGCAGGTTTTCCAGATTCGATTGTAACTGCTGTTGCATCGTTAGAGACGACTGCTTGTAGTCTAGCCCCTAAGCGTGCTGCTAGTAATTTACCTCTACGGGTATTCGGTAACAGTAATAAACCTTTATCACCATGCTGTTTGATGGTTGAAACGATAGTGTCTGCATAATCTTCAATAATACGGTCGTCGGGTTTACCTGCTAATTGAAAAACTTGGGTCGCACCAAGTTGAAAAGCTTGTGAGCTTTGCGCTTCATCTAGGGCGAAAACATTGACTTGCTCACCAAGGGTGAGAGCACCGCCGATAAGTTCAGGCAAACGGGAAGTCATGTCACTAAATACCCAAACGGTTGATAATTTGCTCATAACTCCTCCGATTAAATGATTTTTCTTAAATGTTCTGCAAATTGCGCAATTTGATCATCTCCATCACCTTCAATAATGATTCGCTGGCGAACTTTCTGTTTTGGTGCGGCGATAGATTGAGACGATAATGCGGCAACGTTATCTAAGCCAATATCTGCCATCGTCCAAGCTTGGACGGGTTTTTTAGCAGCACCTAAGATGGCTTTCATGGATGGAATAACGGGAACGTTAATATCGGAGGTAACAGCGATAATGGCTGGTAATGGAAGGGATAAGGTTTCAATTTCGTCTTCCAGTTCACGCTCTACAATCACCGTATCGGCTGTGATAGAAACAATGTTTTTCACACCATTAATGGCAGGAACTTGCAGGGTTTCACCTAATAAAATACTCACTTGTTGTGCATTGAGATCTGCGGAACCATCACCGCAAATAATTAAATCAAAGCCCACTTTCTGTGCCGCGGCACCAAGGGTAATCGCAGTTTGATGGGGCAGTGCATGCTCAAGTTGGTCATCAATAACAACAACCAGCTCATCTGGGCCACGTGATAGCACATCTTTACGTGCTTTCATATTAGTTAGTGCTTTACCACCAATACTTAACGCAATTACTTTGCTGTCTGCTTGCTGCGCTTTTATTTGGTTGGCAGTTTCAATTGCATTTAAATCATATTGACTGATTTTGGTATCGGCACGTGAAAAATCTAAAGAACCATCTGAGCTATTTACAATAATATCTTGTTCATCAGGAACAGATTTATAGCATGTAATAATATTCATTACATCTCCTAAAATAATATTAATAAATATGATCCGTTTCGGTTTCGGATTATATAATTATCATGATCTGGATATTTAAAAATAAAACCTAAGTCACCAATATTGAAAACGTTAAATTAAAGAGGATTTAAATGCTCATACTGATACCCTACTCACCAATATTATAAAAATCACCTAGTTATCAATGAAATGTTCAATATTGCTACCTGAATCACCAATACTGAAGGTATTTAATAACATTAACGTTACACAATATTTTATCTCTATGTATTTATTGATGTTTAAAGTTATTTTAAATGGAAAAAACAATAACAATTATTTATCACGAATAATATTGTGACCTTAATAACAGAATTGTTAATGGGGACTAGACATGATTTGGATAGGATTTGAATTAATACTTAATTAGGTTTATTGGGATTTAATAATAAATATAAGTTTTAAATAAATGTAAGTATGAGGTTATGTATTAGGTATTGAGAATAATATCTATTTTAAAACTTATGTATTAAATAATAAATTGGGATCGAACTATGAGCAAAGAAAATAAAAAAGGTGGAATAGAACCTAAGGTTTTTTTTCCGCCGTTGATCATTGTTGGACTATTGTGTTGGTTAACTGTCCGTGACCTTGATGCTTCAAATGAAGTTATCAACCAAGTTTTCAGCTATGTCACCAATGTGTGGGGCTGGGCATTTGAGTGGTATATGGTCGTGATGTTTGGTGGCTGGTTTTGGTTGATTTTAGGACCATACGCTAAAAAACGTCTAGGGGAAGAGAAGCCTGAATTTAGCCGAGCAAGCTGGATTTTTATGATGTTCGCATCTTGTACTTCAGCCGCTGTGCTGTTTTGGGGGTCGATTGAAATCTATTATTACGTTTCTGCACCGCCTTTTGGCTTTGAACCTTATTCAAATGAGGCTAAAAATATTGGGCTTGCATACAGCCTGTTTCACTGGGGACCACTCCCATGGGCGACCTATAGCTTCTTATCTGTCGCATTCGGTTATTTCTTCTTTGTTCGCAAAATGGATGTTATTCGTCCAAGTAGTACGCTAGTTCCTCTGGTAGGGGAAAAACGGGTAAACGGGTGGTTTGGTACGCTTGTTGATAACTTCTATCTCGTTGCGTTGATATTAGCAATGGGAACTAGTCTAGGATTAGCAACACCGTTAGTTACTGAATGTATTCAATATTTATTTGGTATTCCTCATACCTTACAACTTGATGCCATCATCATTTTCTGTTGGATCATCCTAAATGCAATTTGTGTGGCTTTCGGCCTGCAAAAAGGGGTGAAAATTGCGAGTGACGTCCGTAGCTACCTGAGTTTCTTGATGTTGGGATGGGTATTTATTGTTGGTGGCGCTAGCTTCATTGTGAACTATTTCACTGATTCTATCGGTGTCCTAATGATGTATATGCCTCGCATGCTGTTTTATACCGATGCGGTAGGTAAAAGTGGCTTCCCACAAGGCTGGACAGTGTTTTACTGGGCATGGTGGGTTATCTATGCCATTCAAATGTGTATCTTCCTCGCACGTATTTCTAAAGGCCGTACCGTCCGTGAGTTGTGTATCGGGATGGTGGCAGGCTTAACGGCGGGAACAACGTTAATTTGGACTATTTTAGGGAGTAACACACTCCAACTTGTTGACCAAAATATTATTAATGTTCCCAAACTAATTGAAGAATTCGGCGTTGCGCGCGCCATCATTGAAACATGGGCTGCCTTACCTTTGAGCACTGTAACAATTTGGGGCTTCTTCATCCTCTGCTTTATCGCCACTGTGACACTCATTAATGCCTGTTCCTACACCCTCGCTATGTCGACTTGTCGCGCAGTGAAAGATGGTGATGAACCGCCATTGTTAGTGCGCATCGGTTGGTCTGTCTTAGTCGGTGTTATCGGCATTGTTTTGCTGGCGTTAGGCGGATTAAAACCCATTCAAACAGCGATAATTGCCGGAGGATGCCCACTTTTTTTCGTCAACATCATGGTAACGCTCTCCTTTATTAAAGATGCCAAAGTGCATTGGAAAAATGACTAATTTACTCAGAAACAACATTTAAGAGGTTATTGATATGGATTTTAGATTGAATGATGAGCAGGAGCTGTTTGTCGCAGGGATCCGTGAACTGATGGCCAGTGAAAACTGGGAAAGCTATTTCGCTGAATGTGACCGCGACAGTAAGTATCCTGAACGCTTTGTAAAAGCGTTAGCGGATATGGAAATCGATAACCTGCTGATCCCAGAAGAACATGGCGGCTTAGATGCAGGGTTTATCACCGTTGCTGCGGTATGGATGGAGCTGGGTCGCCTGGGAGCACCAACTTATGTGCTGTACCAACTACCGGGCGGTTTTAATACAGTGCTAAGAGAAGGAACTCAAGAGCAGATTGATAAAATCATGGCGTTCCGCGGTACGGGTAAACAAATGTGGAACTCGGCGATCACTGAACCGGGGGCTGGCTCTGACGTAGGTAGCCTACAAACCACTTACCAACGCCGTAATGGCAAAGTGTATTTGAACGGTAGTAAATGTTTTATCACCAGTAGTGCTTACACCCCATACATTGTGGTGATGAGCCGTGATGCGGATTCACCAGATAAACCTGTTTTCACCGAATGGTTCTTAGATATGAGCAAACCAGGAATCAAGGTGAACAAACTTGAAAAACTGGGTTTACGCATGGATAGCTGTTGTGAAATCACTTTTGATAATGTCGAACTTGATGAAAAGGACATGTTTGGCCGCGAAGGTAATGGTTTTAACCGTGTAAAAGAAGAGTTCGACCATGAACGTTTCTTAGTGGCCTTAACTAACTATGGTACTGCGATGTGTGCGTTCGAAGATGCGGCTCGTTATGCTAACCAGCGTGTTCAATTTGGTGAAGCCATTGGCCGTTTTCAGTTAATTCAAGAAAAATTTGCACATATGGCGATCAAGCTCAATTCAATGCGCAACATGTTATATGAAACTGCATGGAAGAGTGACAATGGATTGATCACCTCTGGAGATGCAGCAATGTGTAAATACTTCTGTGCAAATGCGGCATTTGAAGTCGTGGACTCTGCGATGCAAGTACTCGGTGGTGTAGGAATTGCAGGTGAGCACCGGATCGCCCGTTTCTGGCGTGATCTGCGTGTGGATCGCGTATCAGGCGGTTCAGATGAAATGCAAATACTGACATTAGGCCGTAGCGTACTAAAACAATACCGCTAATAACTGAACGTAATGGGATGGCTTTCACGAGAAGGCCAACCCTGCTTCACAGGAGATAAGAGCATGGCAGAGCATCTACCTATGCCAGAATTTGGCCCTCTAGCTGGGGTTAGAGTGGTATTTTCAGGAATTGAAATTGCTGGCCCATTTGCAGGGCAAATGTTTGCAGAATGGGGCGCTGAAGTGATCTGGATAGAAAATGTCGCTTGGGCAGACACTATTCGCGTTCAACCCAACTACCCTCAGCTGTCACGACGTAATTTACGTGCATTATCATTGAATATTTTTAAGGATGAAGGGCGTGACGCATTTTTGAAACTGATGGAAACCACGGATATCTTCATTGAAGCGAGTAAAGGCCCCGCATTTGCTCGCCGTGGTATCACGGATGAAGTACTTTGGGAACATAACCCTAAACTAGTTATTGCACACTTATCCGGTTTTGGGCAGTACGGTGACCCACAATATACCAACCTCGCAGCTTATAACACCATCGCTCAAGCTTTCAGCGGCTATCTGATCCAAAACGGTGATAAAGACCAGCCAATGCCTGCTTTCCCGTATACCGCAGATTATTTTTCTGGCATGACCGCCACAACAGCGGCTCTCGCGGCACTGTATAAAGCGCGTGAAACCGGAAAAGGTGAAAGTATTGACGTTGCCATGTATGAAGTGATGTTGCGTATGGGGCAATACTTCATGATGGACTACTTTAATGGCGGCGAAATCTGTCCACGTATGACAAAAGGAAAAGACCCCTATTACGCAGGTTGTGGTCTCTATAGCTGTAAAGATGGTTATATCGTGATGGAAATTGTCGGCATCACGCAAATTCAGGAAATTTTCAAAGATATTGGGTTAGCGCATCTGTTAGGTACACCAGAAATACCGGAAGGCACACAGCTAATTCACCGTGTGGAATGCCCTTATGGGCCTTTAGTGGAAGAAAAACTCGATGAATGGCTAGGTTCACGTTCGATTGATGAAGTGCTAGCAAGACTCGCGGAATTGAATATTGCTAGCGCCAAAGTCCTTACGATTCCTGAGCTAGAAACCAATCCTCAATACATTGCACGCGAATCTATTACCAGTTGGCAAACAATGGAAGGAAAAACCTGCCGTGGTCCTAATGTCATGCCTAAATTCAAAAATAACCCCGGACAAATCTGGCGAGGCATGCCATCACACGGTATGGACACGACAGATATCTTAAAAAATATTGGATACAGCGAAACTGATATTCGGGGGTTAGTCAATAAAGGGCTAGCCAAAATAGTTGATTAATTGAATGGGTACTCAGGGCAATGATGACTATTGAGCTGAGTATTCATCAGGGAAATGATGGGTAACAATTAATGGATGTAATCGGTAAACAAAATTTGCGTCAAATGTGGGATGACTTAGCAGTCACCCACGGTAACAGTCAGGCGCTTATCTTTGAATCCTGCGATGGAAAGGTTAGCGAGTTCAGTTACTTAGAAATGAACCAGCAAATTAATCGCACCGCCAACCTCTTTTTAGCTTATGGCATTCAAAAAGGCGATAAAGTGGCTTTACATTTAGATAATTGCCCTGAATTTTTCTTTTGCTGGTTTGGCTTGGCTAAAATTGGGGCGATTATGGTCCCAATTAATGCGCGTTATAAATACAGTGAAAGTGCCTGGATCATGCAGAACTGCCAACCCAAAATGGTGGTAACTTGCTCCTCTTTCTTAGATATTTATCAACAAGTATTCGCTGATGAAGCGACCAGCTTAGAACATATTTTTTTGATTACAGAAACGCAAATTGAACCCGTAGAGCATATTTCTGACTTTTGGCTTGAGCAGTCACAACAACATACGCAGTTGACTCAGGTGGTTGAATTGCATGTCGAGGATACGGCCGAAATTTTATTTACTTCTGGTACCACCTCGAAACCTAAAGGGGTGATTATTACTCACTATAACCTCCGCTTTGCGGGTTATTACTCTTCTTGGCAAAACAGCTTGCGCTCCGATGATATTTATTTAACGGTCATGCCTGCTTTTCATATTGATTGCCAATGTACGGCTTCTATGGCTGCATTTTCTGCCGGTGCTACGTTTGTTTTATTAGAGAAATACAGCGCACGCCGTTTTTGGCAACAAGTGGTGAAATACAAAGCGACTGTCGTCGAACTTATCCCAATGATGATCCGCACATTATTAAGCCAGCCGCTGGCGGATAACGAAAAAGATCATTGTTTACGAGAAGCCATGTTTTACCTCAATTTAAGTGAAGAAGAACGCGACCAGTTTATGGCCCGTTTTGGGGTGAAGCGGTTTTTAACTTCGTATGGAATGACGGAGACGATAGTTGGTTTGATTGGTGATAGGCCTGGCGATATGCGTCGTTGGCCATCCATTGGCCGCCCTGGTTTTTGTTATCAAGCTCAAATTCGGGATAGAAATAACCAACCTGTCGGAACAGGGGTTATTGGTGAGCTTTGTGTAAAAGGTGAACGTGGTAAAACCCTCTTTAAAGAGTATTACAACAGCCCTGAAGCGACAGCAAAAACCTTTGACGAAGCGGGATGGATGCATACGGGTGACTTTGCTTACCAAGACAAAGACGGCTTTTTCTATTTTGTCGATAGAAGCAGCAATATGATCAAACGCGGTGGAGAAAATGTCTCTTGCAGTGAAATCGAAAATATTATCGCCTCACACCCTGCCATTGTGGATGTGGCGGTGATCGGTGTTGCGGATGATATTCGAGATGAAGCGATTAAAGCCTTTATTGTGCTTGAAGAGGGTGAAACCTTAACCCAGGAAGAATTTTTTGCTTTTTGTGAAAAACAAATGGCGAAATTTAAGGTACCAACGTGTGTTGAGGTACGTAAAGATTTACCGCGTAACTGTTCTGGAAAAGTATTGAAAAAATATCTGCAATAATCGACAAACTTGATTAATTTTGCATACATTTTCGGGCTGCACATGCGCAACCTGAAGCGTCACTGCACGACGAAGAAAGGATTATATTATGAGCGAATCATTAAAAATCACTCGAAATGGCGCTATTTTAGAAATCATACTCGATAGACCTAAAGCAAATGCAATAGATGCAAAAACTAGTTTCAAAATGGGAGAAGTTTTCCTTAATTTTCGCGATGACCCTTCGCTGCGTGTCGCCATTATTACCGGGGCAGGAGAGCGATTTTTCTCTGCGGGTTGGGATTTAAAATCTGCGGCGGAAGGTGAAGCACCTGATGCTGATTTTGGTCCAGGAGGCTTTGCCGGTTTGACTGAAATTTTTAATTTAAACAAACCTGTTATTGCTGCGGTGAATGGATATGCGTTTGGCGGTGGTTTTGAACTGGCTTTAGCGGCAGATATGATTATTTGTTCTGAAAATGCCAGTTTCGCATTACCTGAAGCCCAACTCGGGATTGTTCCGGATAGCGGTGGTGTTTTACGTTTACCTAAAATTTTACCTGCGCCAATCGTGAATGAAATGGTGATGACCGGCAGGCGAATGGATGCGCAGGAAGCATTACGTTGGGGAATTGCTAACGATGTGGTTCCTATTGAGAGCCTGATGGATAAAGCCCGTGAACTTGCAGAACAAATCACCCAAAGTGCGCCACTTGCTGTCGCTGCACTGAAAGAAATTTTCCGCGCTACAGGTGAACTTACAGTTGAAGAGGGGTATAAACTTATGCGTAGCGGCGTGCTGAAAAACTACCCTGCGGTTTTACACTCAGAAGATGCAACAGAAGGCCCGCTGGCGTTTTCCGAAAAACGTTCACCGAGTTGGAAAGGGCGCTAGTACGCTAGCAGTGAGGTGAATCTTGAGTTTTTACGCTTTTGAAGGGGTGATCCCAGTTGTTCATCCCACCGCATATGTACATCCATCAGCGGTAGTGATTGGTGATGTGATTATCGGTGAAGGAGTGTTTGTCGGGCCTAACGCCTCTTTGCGAGGGGACTATGGTCGTTTGATCATAGAAAAAGGTGCGAATATTCAGGACTGTTGCATTATGCATGGCTATAGTGATGTTGAAACGATTGTCCATGAGTGCGGACACATAGGTCACGGTGCTATTTTGCACGGATGTATTATTGGTCGTGATGCTTTAGTCGGTATGAATAGTGTGATCATGGACGGTGCTGTCATTGGCGAGCAAAGCATTGTTGCTGCGATGAGTTTTGTTAAAGCTGGGTTTCAAGGAGAATACCGTCAGATGTTAGTCGGAAGTCCAGCCCGTTTTTTACGCTTAGTGACTGATGAAGAACTGCATTGGAAGCAGTTAAATACTAAGGAATATCAAGACTTAGCGTGCCGGTATCAGCAACACTTACAGGAAACCCAGCCACTAATAGAGCTTGAAGCTAATCGACCCCAATTATTTGGTACAACGGATGTAAAACCTAAGGGGCAATGATTCACAAAAAGGCCGTAAAATAAAAAACGCAGATAGTGAAGTCTGCGTTTTTTATTGATGTGAAGCTAAGAAATAGGTTTAACGACGTTGTGCTTTTGATAGCATCCATTGCCATTTTTGCTCTCGATTTAATTCACTTGGTGGCATAGAGGCTGCTTTTATAGGAGAATCGATAGTGACTTTTTCAGCTTGATGATTTCTTAAACGTGCATAAAGCTGGTTATCAATTTTCTTAACTTTAATAAGCCGCTGGCATTGGCAGCCTCGTCCCGATAATTTATTTGGGATCATTTTTACTTCACACTGAATTTCAGCAACATCAGATAAAATATAAGAAACAATATTGACTGCATTAGGATGCGGGATATCAAAGTTGTTAGATATCTCTCTAGCTGTAGTCCAGCGGCCTTGTTTCATTACCCAGTTTGCAATAGATAAATACAAGGGTTCATTAATATATTGTCCACACATAAGCGCTCCCAAATCTATTTATTAAAATCGACTAAATAAAAATAAACCATATGAAAATTGTAGTTGGAATAGCGTTTATTTGTTTCCTGGTTTGTTAATTAAGAAAACAAAATAATTATTTATTAATTTCTGGTTAAAATTGTTAAAATAATATATTCGTTATAAAAATAAATTATCATTTCTTACATATAAAAAATAATATTTCATAATGATATGTGACGAATATAATTCAGAGACTAAATTACGCTGTCATACAGTGACAAAGTTCATATTAATAGATTTTAAAATAATTTGCATGCCTTTATTGTGAAAATTTACATTCAAGATAAAAGCTTTGTTTGTATTCTTATTTCAGGTAAATAGCTGAATATCGTTGTAGATAAACTGATTATATTTGGTTTTATATTTTATTTTAATGATCTTGAAATATAATAAAAATGTGACATAGGTGATTTTTTTAAATGAACATTAGTGAGTCAGTAATAATAGGGAACTAAACACTTTTTTAGCGTATTAAGAAAAGGAATAAGAGTGATTGGCTTTGTGATTGAATAGGGCATTGTATTGTTAATGCAATGCCCTGAAGATAAAAACTATTTGGCTAAGTAGTTATTAATAGAATTAACAATACCTGTGGAATCTAAGCCCAGTTCAGCAATAAGTTCCTCTTGGGTACCCTGAGAAATAAAATAGTCAGGTAAACCAAGGTTTAAGGTTGGAATGATTTTTTTCTCATGCATTAGGAACTCATTCACACCGCTACCAGCACCACCCATGATGGCATTTTCTTCGAGAGTGACAAGTACATCATGGGTATTGGCCATTTCGAGGACCAGAGCTTCGTCTAAAGGCTTCACAAAACGCATATCTACAACAGTTGCATTGAGTTGTTCAGCAGCAACTAATGCGTGGCTTAATAATGTGCCAAAACATAAGATAGCGACTTTTTCACCTTGGCGACGAATAATACCTTTACCAATAGGCAGTGGTGATAACGGCTGTAATTCAGCGCCTGTTCCTGTACCTCGAGGGTAACGAACCGCACATGGGCCATCTTGGTAATGGTAGCCAGTATGCAGCATTTGGCGGCACTCATTTTCATCACTTGGAGCCATAATAACCATGGTTGGTATACAGCGCAGGAATGAAATATCAAAAGAACCTTGGTGAGTTTGTCCATCAGCCCCAACAATGCCTGCCCGGTCAATTGCAAACATGACAGGTACCTTTTGGATAGCCACATCATGAATGACTTGATCATAACCGCGTTGCAAGAAAGTGGAATAGATAGCAACAATAGGCTTATAGCCACCAATGGCGAGGCCTGCCGCAAAGGTGACAGCATGTTGCTCCGCGATCGCGACATCGAAGTATTGCTCTGGGAATTCTTTAGAAAACCGAACCATACCAGACCCTTCACGCATCGCAGGGGTGATAGCCATCAGCTTGCTATCGTCTTTGGCCTCTTCACACAGCCAATCCCCAAAGATTTTAGAGAATGTTGGCCCCGTCTCTTTGCTTTTAGGTAAAGTGAAGGTACTTGGGTCAAATTTAGGAACAGCATGCCAGCTAATAGGGTCTTTTTCTGCTGGCTCATAACCCCGGCCTTTCTTGGTCATGATATGTAAAAATTGCGGGCCTTTTAAATCACGCATATTTTTTAACGTTTGAACTAAGGCAACAACATCATGGCCATCAACAGGGCCAATATAGTTAAAACCTAATTCTTCAAACATGGTCCCCGGTACGACCATGCCTTTAATGTGTTCTTCTGTCTTTTTCAGCAGCTCTTTAATAGGTGGCATGTTAGAAAAAACTTTTTTTCCACCTTCACGCAATGTTGTGTAGAGCTTTCCAGAAAGCAAGTGAGCTAAGTGGTTGTTTAGTGCGCCAACATTTTCTGAAATAGACATTTCGTTATCATTTAAGATAACCAACATGTCAGGTGCAGCATCCCCAGCATGGTTCATCGCCTCAAATGCCATTCCTGCGGTAATGGCGCCATCACCAATCACACAAACCGTTTTACGGTTTTGTTTTTCTTTTTCTGCGGCAATGGCCATGCCTAAACCGGCACTAATGGATGTTGAGGAATGGCCAACGCTTAAAATGTCATATTCACTTTCTTCACGCCATGGAAAGGGATGTAAACCATTTTTTTGACGAATGGTATCAATACGGTCACGGCGCCCCGTTAATATTTTATGTGGGTAGGCTTGGTGGCCGACATCCCACACAAGGTTATCAAACGGCGTTTTATAGACATAATGTAGTGCGACGGTGAGCTCAACAGCGCCAAGACCAGAAGCAAAGTGACCGCTAGAGCGACCTACGCTACTCAGTAAAAATTGTCTGAGTTCATCACAAAGCTTGGGCAAACTCTCTTTAGGCAACAGACGAAGCTCATCTGGTGTCTCTGCCAAGGCTAGCGTTGGATATTTAGCGATATCAATACTCATTAGTTGCTCACTTATAATTAATAAAAAACCCAACTTACTTAGCCATAACAAAATGACTATTTTCAGTATTTAGCTGCATAAAGCCTCTATGTGCTGTTGGGTTGCCTTCGTTTATCGTCTGCCTATAACTCTCGAGTGATTAAGAAGTCATCCATCTATTTTGTTGTGTTATAGGAATGATTCGAAGATACATTAGGGTAATAAATTGCCGTAATTATCGATCTTCTTGTAGCCAAAAGGCAAAGCATATTGTCAGTTTTTACGTTCAATAATGAAATTAGCTAAAGCGCTTAACATTTCTATATTATATCCATGGGACTGGAGTGTCTCTAAAGCATCTATTGCATCATGATATAGCTCACGTGCTTTTTTCTGCGCCGCTTCAAGCCCTAATAGCGATGGATAGGTACTTTTTTCATGTTCGGCATCAGTTCCTTGGCGTTTACCCGTGACTTCACTATCACCGATAACATCTAGGATATCGTCCTGTACTTGAAAGGCAAGACCGATGGATTGTGCATATTTATCTAAAACAGGTAACAATTGTTGACCTTTTTCACCTGCCGCAAAAGCACCAAGACGGATTGCAGCACGAATCAATGCCCCTGTTTTATGTTGATGAATGCGCTCGAGAGATTCAAGGTCAACTTGCTTCCCTTCTGCATCTAAATCAAGTGCTTGTCCGCCACACATACCTGCTAAGCCACTTGCGTATGATAACTCTGCAATCATCGCTATGCGGTCTTTGTCTGTTACATCTGGCATTGGTGCAGATGACAGCAATTGGAAAGCCAATGTTTGCAATGCATCTCCAGCAAGCACCGCATTGCCTTCACCGTATTTAATATGGCAAGTCGGTTGGCCACGACGTAAATCATCATCATCCATTGCAGGTAAATCATCATGGATTAATGAATAAGCATGAATACATTCGACTGCAGCAGCAGGGGCATCAAGGTTTTCTTGGCTAACACCAAACATCGAGCCGATGGCATAAGTTAAAAATGGACGTAAGCGTTTTCCACCTAATAATGTGCCATAGCGCATAGCTTGCGCTAGAGGGAGGTTTGCAAACGGCAGCGCATTTAAGGCATCTAATAGGTATTGATTGACTCTGTCGTAAGCTTGCTTTTGTTGCTGCGTAAAGCTATCTAAATGTTGTTCAGACATAATTTATTCTGTATCAGGTGAAAAATCGGCTAGAGGTTTATTTTCGTCATCGCTTAGCAAAATTTGTACACGTTGCTCTGCTTGCTGTAATACTTTTTGACCTTGTTTAGCAATTTGAACACCACGTTCAAACTCATTAAGGGCATCTTCTAAGGGAAGTTCACCGGATTCTAGGCGAGCGACGATCTGTTCTAGCTCTTGAAGTGAGTTTTCAAAACTAACAGTCGGAACTTGCTGAGTTTTTTCTTTAGCCATAGTCTTTAGCCACTAATGTGAAATCAGTTAATTCGAGGGATTTTAAATATTCAGCAGACTAACGCAGTCTTGCTACGGTTACAATTTATTATTGGGGTTTTTAGATTCAACCCGCAAGATAGTGTTATAATACGCCTCTTTATTGACAATTGGTAACGTGTCATGTGTCTCTGTTAAGGCACATTCGTTTGCCCCCAACCACCATGAACATGCAGCTATTATGAAGTTTATCATTAAGTTATTCCCAGAAATTACCATTAAAAGCCAAACTGTTAGGCTACGTTTCATTAAAATTTTGACCAGTAATATCCGTAACGTGCTTAAACCACTTGGCGAAGAGATTTCGGTTGTCCGTAATTGGGATAACATTGAAGTGCGTGTGAAGGGGGAAACAAAACACGATGAAATTTGTGACATGCTAGGGCGTATCCCAGGTATTCACCATATTCTCGAAGTGGAAGAAAAACCGTTTACTAGTCTGCATCATATTTACGAAATGACACACGAAGCCTATGGCGAGTCATTAGAAAATAAAACATTCTGTGTGCGGGTGAAACGTCGTGGTAAACATGAGTTTTCATCCATCGATGCTGAACGCTATATCGGTGGTGGGTTAAACCAGCACATTGCATCTGCAAAAGTTAAGCTTAAAGACCCTGACACCACGATTCACTTAGAAATCGAAGATGATAAACTTATCTTAGTTAAAGCACGTATTGAAGGCATTGGTGGTTTCCCTATAGGGACCCAAGAGGATGTGTTGTCACTCATTTCCGGTGGTTTTGATTCAGGTGTCTCGAGCTATATGTTGATGCGCCGTGGCTGTCGTGTTCACTATTGCTTCTTTAATTTAGGCGGAGCTGCACATGAAATTGGTGTGAAGCAAATCGCACATTATTTGTGGAACCGTTTTGGTAGCTCCCATAAAGTCCGTTTTATTGCTGTAAATTTTGAGCCAGTTGTGGCTGAAATTTTAGAAAAAGTGGATGATGGCCAAATGGGCGTTGTGCTCAAACGTATGATGGTAAGAGCGGCATCTAAAGTTGCTGAGCGTTATGGCGTGCAGGCGATTGTCACAGGTGAAGCGTTAGGGCAGGTATCAAGCCAGACTTTAACAAACTTGCGTTTAATTGATAATGCTTCTGATACTCTCGTATTAAGGCCGCTAATTTCCCATGATAAAGAACATATTATTAAGTTAGCTCGCCAAATTGGTACTGAAGATTTCGCAAAAACCATGCCTGAATATTGTGGTGTAATCTCAAAAAGCCCAACAGTTAAAGCGGTGAAAGCGCGGATTGAAGCGGAAGAGGCCAATTTTGATTTTGGTATTTTAGAGTCTGTTGTTGAGCAAGCTCAAAATATAGATATTCGACAAATTGCACAAGAAAGTCTTGAAAAAGTTCCTGAAATTGAAATGGTGAGTGAGCTTTCAATTGAAAATGAAGTGATTTTAGATATTCGTTCAATTGATGAATTCGAAGACAAACCACTGAATGTAGATGGAATGGAAATTAAGCACATTCCATTCTATAAGTTGAGTACGCAATTTGGTGACTTACCAAAAGATAAAACCTATTTATTATATTGTGACCGTGGGGTAATGAGCCGCTTGCAAGCGCTATACCTAAAAGAACAAGGTTATGAAAATATAAAGGTTTATCGCCCATAACTTAAAACAGGGTGCTTGTATCACCAACTCACGATCAGAGAGAAATGTGGGGGAAATTTCCCCCACAAGACTAGTTATCGCAGGATAACGTAGCTTGAACCAGCGTGTTTCCGCTGCTGATACTGAAAGAGCACAGTCTTTCTTGCATCAATAACGAAAAACACAATACCGTCAGACACACGGTAACTAGCCCCAGAAGGGCAATTTTGGCCATTCCTCTTGACTCCTTTTCTAAAAGGAGACAGAATCCAATTGTGTGAGTTGGAGACTGCCTCGGATTAAGATTAACATCTAAATTCGGGGCTTTCGTCTTTTTGGCTCTCACATATGCTTGAACCAAATGATCCAAGCACCCGCGGCAATCATAGCAAAAAATCACTCTAAACAAATGTTTTTATCGTTCATTATTGAAAATAAAATATTTAAATTCAGTTGGTTATAATGGTTTCGATATCATTGATATTAATATGATTACTGATGCAACTGAAATAGAAATGACAAAGTGAGCTGAATAAAAATAAGTAGAGAATAAAAACGGGGTGCTTGTATCATCAACTCACAATCAGAGAGAAATGTGGGGGAAATTTCCCCCACAAGACTAGTTATCGCAGGATAACGTAGCTTGAACCAGCGTGTTTCCGCTGCTGATACTGAAAGAGCACAGTCTTTCTTGCATCAATAACGAAAAACACAATACCGTCAGACACACGGTAACTAGCCCCAGAAGGGCAATTTTGGCCATTCCTCTTGACTCCTTTTCTAAAAGGAGACAGAATCCAATTGTGTGAGTTGGAGACTGCCTCGGATTAAGATTAACATCTAAATTCGGGGCTTTCGTCTTTTTGGCTCTCACAAATGCTTGAACCAAATGATCCAAGCACCCGCGGCAATCATAGCAAAAAATCACTCTAAACAAATGTTTTTATCGTTCATTATTGAAAATAAAATATTTAAATTCAGTTGGTTATAATGGTTTCGATATCATTGATATTAATATGATTACTGATGCAACTGAAATAGAAATGACAAAGTGAGCTGAATAAAAATAAGTAGAGAATAAAAACGGGGTGCTTGTATCATCAACTCACAATCAGAGAGAAATGTGGGGGAAATTTCCCCCACAAGACTAGTTATCGCAGGATAACGTAGCTTGAACCAGCGTGTTTCCGCTGCTGATACTGAAAGAGCACAGTCTTTCTTGCATCAATAACGAAAAACACAATACCGTCAGACACACGGTAACTAGCCCCAGAAGGGCAATTTTGGCCATTCCTCTTGACTCCTTTTCTAAAAGGAGACAGAATCCAATTGTTGAGAGTTGGAGACTGCCTCGGATTAAGATTAACATCTAAATTCGGGGCTTTCGTCTTTTTGGCTCTCACAAATGCTTGAACCAAATGATCCAAGCACCCGCGGCAATCATAGCAAAAAAGTACTCTAAACACAGATTTTTTTACTATTTAATTTTTATTATTCAATAAGTTAAGTTGTATTTCTAATTCGTTTTTTATAATGAGTTTTATATTTAATCTTCTAAATAATCGTTAATACCATTAGGTAAAACGAGTTGAGTGGCAACTTGGGCTGCAGTCTTTCGGCCTGCCAATAGTTCAATTAACTTTAATGCAAAGTCAAAAGAAGTGGCGGGTCCTTGACTAGTTAATAGATTGACACGTTCATCAAAGTAAACTCGGCGATCGACCCATATATGAGCTGGAATTTTATCTTTCATTGATGGAAAACAGGTCATATTACCTAGTGGAAACAATTGGTGATATTCAAGTACAAGCGCTGGTGCTGCACAAATAGCTGCTACAATTTTACCATCAAGATGCATACGGCGAACTTTTTCAACAACCAGTGGGCTATCGCGGAACGTTTCTGCGCCCGCTATACCACCGGGTAGCACAATGGCATCAAAAGGCTCATCAGCGACTTTAATCAATGGGGTATCGGCAATAATTTTTAGGCCTCGTGAAGCGGTAATGGTTAAAGAACCGTCTTCCGTCACACTCGCTAAAGACACATTAATGCCTGCTCTAACTAATAAATCAGCAGTAATGGTAAATTCAATTTCTTCACTCCCATGAGCGATGCAAACTAGAGCGGAAGTCGTCATATTGTTGTTCTCTATTTTTGACTAAATGATAAAGGCGATCGTTTTCAGGTGTACTGATCCCATGAGCTCGTGCTTGTTTGATTAAAAAGCCAGTGATGTAATCAATCTCTGTACGGTGATTATTTCGCATATCTTGTAACATAGAGGAATAGTTATCAGCGGTATTATTGATAATGCCGTAAATATACTCAGTCAGTTCTGCTTTATCCGTATGCAGCCCTTCTGCCGCCATAACATGACATATTTCATCAATGATCCGAGATATCTGTGTGGAATGTTGGATTAATTCACCATTTTTACAGTTATGTTCGACGGTAAGGGGGTTAATGACACAGTTTACAATCAATTTACGCCAGCAAGTGGTTAAAATATTATTATGCCAAGCCACATCAGGTAAGGCTTCATGCAAGATATCTGCTATTGGGTAGTAAGCTTGTGCTTGGGAATTGATAGCGCCGATATGTGTGATGCCATTTGCGACATGAAATACTTGGTTATTTTCTTGCCAAGCTGCATGGGTTGTGACGCTCGCTAAGATAGGATGACGTAAAGGCGCCAGCTCTTCAATCGTCCCCATACCATTATGCAGTAATAGAATAGGCGTATTTTCTGGGATAGTATTAATCAAAGGTAATAAAGCGTCAGAAACTTGCCATGCTTTTAAACAAACAATGATCAACTCACTGGTTTGCAAGTGGTTAATATTATTACAAGGAATCAGCTCTCGGAAACTACGCCCATCAGGTTCATTAACATCGACGAATAAATCAGACTGTGCAACACGTAGCCAACCTTGTATGTCATGCCCTTGTATTGCAAGTGAAGCAAGCCACAGTTTACCTATCGCACCACAACCAATTAGAGTTATTTTCATTGTTTCCCCTTTGAAAATGGGACTTTAACGTCTTATAAGGTAAGGCGGAAGTGATCTCTTATCATTATAACCTTTTACGATACGAAGTTGTAGTTAACGAAGTATCACAGACCCTGATAACTTGAAGTGATGTGAATAAAAACGTTATCATGCGCACAGTCTAAAAATTATCAGTGAGGTTCTAGCTATGCCATCATTTGACATTGTATCTGAAGTGGAAATGAATGAAGTACGTAATGCGGTGGAAAATGCGCAGCGTGAGTTAACCAGCCGTTGGGATTTTAAAAATGTCGAAGCTAGTTTTGAGCTAAATGACAAAAATGAATCAGTTAAAATCACTAGCGAGTCTGATTTCCAAGTACTCCAGTTAGTTGATATCTTAAGAGAAAAAATGGCAAAACGCGGTATTGATGGTGCTGTATTGAATGTGCCAGAAGATATTGTTCATAGTGGAAAAACCTATAGCGTTGAGGTTACGTTCAAGCAAGGTATTGATGCTGCAACTGCTAAAAAAATCGTTAAATTAATTAAAGACAGTAAACTGAAAGTCCAAGCACAAGTTCAAGGTGACCAAGTACGTGTGACGGGCAAAGCCCGTGATGATTTACAATCGGTTATGGCATTAGTACGTGGCGGGAACTTAGGCCAACCTTTTCAATTTAATAACTTCCGCGATTAGTTATTTTTCAAGCATTCATTTAAAGCCCGCGATAGCGGGCTCAGATTGCTGACAAACATATTATGTTTGGCGGCAAGTCTAATAGGTTTTGAAAATAAACTAGGAAAATCAATTTATTGATTTTCGGCTGATAACACAAAGCGGGAAAAGCCACGCTTTTATCCTGCTTTGTCAACAACCTCAGCCCGCGATAGCGGGCTAATTTTTACTGATTTATTAATGCTTCAAGTTGCTCTCGATTGATGATTTTTCTATCAACTTTAACATAAGCACTAAATTCCTCGTCAACGACAAGCGCTTCCATCACCCCTTCTTGAGCTTGTAATTTTTTCTCAAGAGCTCTTGTATCTCCAATATGGTTGGGTAATTCAATACGAATACTGCTGACATAAGGAGGCTGCTGCATTGTCAGGCTAATGATAAACCAGATAATGGTCAAAATTAAACCACCAATAAAAACGGTACTAGCTCCTTCAAAACTGTATAACCACCCACCAACAATACCCCCGATGGCAACGCCTAAAAACTGGCTAGTGGAGTAAACGCCCATGGCAGTTCCTTTATAGCCCGCAGGCGCCTCTTTGCTTATGAGTGACGGTAAAATGGCTTCCATGATATTGAAAGCGATAAAAAACAGTTGAATACCTAAGAAAATCACCCATAAGTGACTACCAGAAAACCATAAGGTAATTTCGGCCAATGCTAAAACGGCAATACAGAATAAGAAGACTTGTTTCATTTTGCGGTATTTTTCCGCATAAATAATGAACGGAAGTACGGTGACAAAAGCAATTAACATCGTGACTAAATAGGCTTTCCAATGGTCTTTCGCTAAAAAGCCAGAGTCAGTCATGATAAGAGGCAGAGCAACAAAACTGGACATCAGTAGGGTGTGTAAGCTGAGGATCCCTATATTTAATTTGAGTAATTGAGGGTGCATTAAAACCGTTTTTAAATTACCTTGCACAAATGCAGACTCACGATTTAAGACATGAGTATTAGTATTAGGAACAACAAAAACAGTCACTGCAATAGCACCAACTGCAAGTAGCGCTATCCCCCAAAATAAGCCACTTAAACCAACCCAATTAGCGATAATTGGGCCAAGTACGAGGGCGATAGCAAAAGTTAAACCGAAACTAATACCTAAAAATGCCATGGCTTTAGTGCGATTTTGCTCTCGAGTTAGGTCAGAAAGTAATGCCATGACGGCAGCAGAAATTGCTCCGGCGCCTTGTAAAGCCCGACCAATAATAATTCCCCAAATAGAATCGCTTAGTGCTGCAACGATACTTCCGATAATAAAAATAACTAACCCAATAATAATTAAAGGTTTCCTACCAATCTTATCTGACATTAAACCAAAAGGGATTTGAAAAACGGCTTGGCTAAGGCCATAGATACCAATAGCGACACCCACTAAGAACTCGCTAGCACCTTGTAAATGCATCCCATAGCTGGTCAAAATAGGTAATACCATAAACATTCCAAGCATTCGCAAGGAGAAAACGGAGCCTAATCCCCAAGTGGATCTAAGCTCTGTGGATGTCATTTTGTTATCATTCATTTTTATTCTTCATATTTCGTGCTGTAGCGGTGTTGACTTCTCTCAGCTAGTTAGGTCACACATTAATAAATACAACAAGTTGAATAAATACGTATATGTTGTGGCAATATGTTTTTAATCTCAACCTATTAGCATTTTTAATAGTGCATTTGATATCTAGCTTATCAATAGCAAGCGGCTATTTAACCATAAAATAGATTCATAAGGATAGGCAGAATAAGTAAAAGTGAGTTGTAAAAGCAGTTAGAGACAAATAAAAACGGCGGGGAAGGCCCGCCGTTTAGACATCGTTATCATCAGTAAACAGATAAGTTATCTGACGAGAGCTATAACAGTATCGCTTGAAACGATAGGGTCAACTGACATCATTACGCTCAATGAAGTAATCGCTACGATTGAGAAAATGAACAGTTTTCTTGCCCAGACCCGGTCGTCATTTTCGGTTTTGAAGCCCGAAATTGCCATACCTAGCCACCATAAGCTGACTGCTGCACCTACGATGAGGTACTTATAGCCCGCGTATCCACTGATAGCTAACATTAATGTTGCGACCATAAACGCTAGGATATACAGGAAGATGTGCGTTTTCGCGACGGAAATTCCTTTAATAACCGGTAACACAGGAATGTTTGCGGCTTTGTAATCCTTAAAGCGGAAGATAGCAATGGCATAAGAATGAGGCATTTGCCACAAACTGAATATCAATAATAGGATAAGTGCCCCCATATCGAATTCATTTGTAACAGCGCAGTAACCGATAACTGGTGGTGCCGCGCCTGAAAGACTGCCAATCAGTGTGCCATAAACGGATTTACGTTTCATATATAGGCTATAAATACCTACATAAACAATGAAACCGATAACTGCAAGCAGCATTGCCAGAGCATTGGCTGCTACAAGTAGCAGCACCATACCAGCAATACCTAATGCAGCAGCGTAAATCAGGCTAACTTTCGGATCAATTAACCCTTTAACTAAAGGGCGATTCTTCGTTCTTTCCATGATACGGTCGATATCACGGTCGATGTAGTTGTTAAAAACACAACCAGAAGCCACGACCAGTGATACACCCAGCAAAGTCGCAACGAACAGTGGGTAATCAATTGACCCTTTTGAAGCCAATAAAAAACCACCGATCACAGAAATCAAGTTTCCGAATATAATTCCTGGTTTGGTCACTTGCAGGTATTGCTTAAACATATCGGCAACTCTTTAGTCGAGCATCATATTGATGTTCAGGTTGTACATAATCCACAGTGAGCCAATGACCACAATGCCAACAATAAGCATGGTGAACAGGAAGGCAACTAAATTCCAACGCTCATCTGATGATGTATTCATATGTAAGAAACAAACCAAATGAACCAGAATTTGCACAACCGCCATGCCTACAACAGTCCAAAGGATTGCTGAAGTTGACGCTGTACCTTCCATCACCATCCAGAAAGGGATCACTGTCAGGATAACTGATAGGATAAAGCCAATCAGGTATGTTTTAACGCTACCGTGGCTTGCTCCAGTGTGAGCATCTTTTGCATGACTCATTTAAATAGCCCCCAGAAGATAAACAACGGTAAATACACAAATCCACACAACGTCTAAGAAGTGCCAGAACAAACTTAGGCAGTTTAAACGTGTTTTGTTGACATCAGTCAGGCCACGGCGAGTGACTTGGATCATCATGATAATAATCCAGATCAGGCCCGCAGTTACGTGTAGACCGTGAGTCGCAACGAGTGCGAAGAAGCCAGATAAGAAACCGCTACGGTCAGGACCAAAGCCTTCTGCGATCAATTCATGGAACTCATAGATTTCCATGATGACGAAGCCAAGACCTAACAGGAACGTTGCAAATAGCCATAAGTTAACAGCAGCTATCTTACCTTTGTGCATCGCTATCATTGCGAAGCCGTAAGTGATACTACTCACTAACAGTAAGAAGGTTTCGCCTAATACGAACTTCAGACTGAAGATATCTTTACCAGCAGGACCGCCAGCAGTTCCATCGGCCAAAACAACATAGGTAGCAAACAAACAAGCAAACAGGATCAAGTCGCTCATAATATAGAGCCAGAAACCGAATACTTTTGTTCCACCTGCATCGTGGTGCCCATGCTCAGCATGGGCGATATTTTGGTTAGTCATTGTATTAGTTGACATCGTTCACACCTGCCTTACGCAATTCTTCAAAGTGCTTATTCTCGATTTCTTCGATTTCAGCCACAGGTACGTAGTAATCAACATCTTCGTCGAAGCTTTTTGCAATCCAAGTTACGATCATTCCACCGAAACCAATGATTGCGAGCCACCAGATGTGCCAGATCATTGCGAAACCTAAAACTAAGCTAAATGCAGCGATAATAACGCCTGCGCCTGTGTTTTTCGGCATATGAATTTCTTCATATGAAGTTGGTTTCTTATGAGCAAGGCCTTTCTCTTTCAGATCCCACCATGCATCGCGGGTTTGAACGTGTGGTTCAATCGCAAAGTTATAGAAAGGTGGTGGAGAAGATGTCGCCCACTCAAGTGTACGTCCACCCCATGGGTCACCGGTTAAATCACGGTTTTCATGACGGTCACGGATACTCACAATGATTTGGATAACTTGGCATGCAATACCGATTGCGATTAACGCAGCACCGCCTGCAGCAACAACTAACATTGTGTGGTAAGTCGGGTCAATATTCTGACTTAAACGGCGGGTCATACCCATAAAGCCAAGAATATACAGTGGCATAAAGGCTAAGAAGAAACCGATGATCCAGAACCAGAAGGCACGAACACCCCATTTCTCATTTAGCGTGAAGCCATATGCTTTCGGGAACCAGTAAGTCATACCCGCGAAGCATCCGAATACAACACCACCAATGATAACGTTATGGAAGTGAGCAATCAGGAATAGACTGTTATGCAGAACGAAGTTTGCACCTGGAACAGCAAGCAGAACACCAGTCATACCACCAACAGAGAAGGTGATGATGAAACCGATAGTCCACAGCATAGGTGATTTAAACTCGATACGGCCTTGGTACATGGTAAACAACCAGTTGAAGATCTTAACCCCTGTAGGGATAGCGATAATCATTGTGGCGATACCGAAGAAGGCGTTAACGTTCGCTCCTGAACCCATCGTAAAGAAGTGGTGCAACCAAACGATGAAGGACATAACGGTAATAACGATTGTCGCCCAAACTAATGAGGTATAACCGAATAAACGTTTTTTCGAGAAGGTTGCTGCAACTTCAGAGAATACACCGAACACTGGCAGAACAAGGATATACACCTCAGGGTGACCCCATGCCCAAATCAGGTTGATGTACATCATCATGTTGCCGCCCATATCATTAGTGAAGAAATGGGTGCCTAAATAACGGTCTAACGTCAGAAGCGTTAATGTAACAGTTAAGATAGGGAAAGCAGCAACAATCAATACGTTAGTACATAACGCAGCCCAGCTGAATACAGGCATTTTCATCATCGACATACCCGGCGTACGCATACGGATAATAGTCGCGATAAAGTTAACCCCTGTTAATAGTGTACCAATACCGGATATCTGGAGACTCCAGAGCCAGTAATCGACCCCGACCCCAGGGTTGTACTCCAAGCCGGATAATGGCGGATAAGCCAACCAACCAGTTTGTGCGAATTCACCTACCCCTAGAGAGATGTTGATTAACACAACACCAACAACAAAGAACCAGAAGCTCAATGAGTTAAGGAATGGGAACGCAACATCACGTGCACCAATTTGCAGAGGCACAACTAAGTTCATCAGACCGACAACGAATGGAGTTGCCATGAAGAAAATCATGATAACGCCGTGTGCGGTGAAGATTTGGTCATAGTGATGAGGATTCAAGAAACCCTCTTGGCCAGCAGAAGCAAGAACTTGCTGCCCACGCATCATGATAGCATCCGCGAAGCCACGGAATAACATAACCATTGCGACAATGATGTACATGACACCAATTTTCTTATGGTCAACAGAGGTTAACCATTCTTTCCACAACCACTTCCATTTACCAAAGTAAGAAATCACACCTACTAAGCCAAGTCCACCTAGGACAATAGCAATCAGGGTGACAACGATAATCGGCTCATGGAGCGGAATTGCATCTAGTGTTAATTTTCCGAACATGCCCTTATTCCTCAGCGCCAGCAGCATGAGCACTATGGCTCATTTGCATTGAATTGCCTGTAGCATCGTTATGGTCAGTCATTGAATGACTTTGATTTTCTACAGGAGCGTGACCTTTATGGTGCTCATGACCAAACTTCAGAACGATATCTTCATAAAGTTTAGGCTTCACGCTAGAGAAGTAGGTAACAGGAACGTTCATGCTTGGCTTAGCGACTTCGTCGAATGCCTGCATGGTATCCATTGTTTTAGGAGAAGCTTTTACCTTTTGTACCCACTCATCAAAACCTTGACGGTCTGGAGTTGCAATAGCATTGAACTTCATATCAGAGAAGCCATGGCCACTGTAACTTGCTGAGAAGCCTTTGTAGGTACCTGGTTCATTAGCGATTAAATGAAGTTTAGTTTGCATACCTGCCATCGCGTAGATTTGGCCACCTAAAGATGGAATGAAGAATGAGTTCATCACCGAATCTGACGTGATTTTGAAGTTAACTGGCACACCTGTAGGGAATGCGATTTCATTAACTGTTGCAATGCCTTGCTCTGGATAAATAAATATCCATTTCCAGTCAGCAGAAATAACTTCAATAGTGACAGGTTCCTGATCACTCACTAATGGCTGATACGGGTCCAGCTCATGTGTCGTCTTCCAAGTGATAGCACCTAGAATAATGATAATGATGATAGGAACGGTCCAGCAGACTAACTCAATTTTATTTGAGTGAGCCCAATTAGGACGGTAGGTTGCTGACGTGTTGGATTCACGGTATTTTCTTGCGAAGATAATCGTCATGAAAATAACAGGAATAACAACAAGTAGCATTAAGCCAATTGCAATAAGAATTAGCTCTTTTTGTTTAACGCCAACGGCGCCTTTTGGATCCATCAACACCATATCGCAACCACCTAGTAGTAAGGCAGCTACAACGAGTGAGATTGCTCCGATGCTTTTTTTGTAGTTCATAAGTCTCATCCACGACCCCAAATGACAAAGATTCTAATTGTCGTTTCATCAGTGCGGGCATTTTACGGTAAGGTTATGCGAGTGTAAATGATTGTAAGGCAAAGAAACTGAATTGTTAGCTCTTTATGTTAATATGATCACATGTAAAGAACTTATAAACAAAAAGTTAAAATTGATACGGATTATAAGTATGTATTGATAAAACTCTATTAATACTAAATTATCTTGGTAATTTTTCAAAGAAAAATATATACAAAAGAAATGAAAAAATAGTGAAACTGATATAAATGATTAGCAATTTGCTAAGGGAAATTACAGTTTTTATTGCCGATAAAGCTATTTTGGTTGCTTTATCGGCTAAATCATAAAGAAAAATTCTTATTTTACTGATAAAAATAAGAAAATAGTTAACTTCTGATGCAATGTTCTATAGTGCGCTAAAAGGTATACTTTAATGTGTAAATGATTGCATCTTGGTAGAAAGTATCTCCTAATTTATTATCAGCATAGCGGTATTGTACCCCTGCAGAAACATGGTTTGTTGCATTCCACCAAAAAGCGAGGGCGCCATTTATGCCATTACGCTTGTCCCCGTTATAGCGTTTATTCCTCGCGAATTCCATTTCATGCCAGTTTGTTATCATGAAATTTTCTTCGAATACGCTGAAATTATAGCCAGCCACCCAACCTGCTACATATCCATTATTACCTGAATAGAATGTCTGGTCGGTGTAATTAAGAGCAATAAAAGGTTTAAACCATAAATCACCGAATGCAGTGTTATAACCAATACCATATAAAGTATTCACATCGTGGAAATTACCACCATACTTGGCTCCAGGTAATGACCAAGTGCCATAAACGTGTCCGTATAGGTTGAAACCAGTATCACCTAAATAAAAGCGGCCTGTTGTTTTAATGGTATAGCGTTTATTTCGTCCTGAATCGGTGTGTTGGCTATGGAGTGGGTTTTCGAGATCAAAAAAGCCATATAACTCACCCCAATTAAAATTGGCACCGCCTTCAAGCTCAATATAGGCAAAATCTTTCTTACGTGTCGTGTTTTCTGTTTTGGTTTCAGTACGATGTGACCAATCTAAATAGTTTACATTGACATCAGCAAAGCCATTTTTATAGCCAATAATATTGTCAGAATATGCCGTACCTGCTAGAGAAATTAAGGCGGTCATGTAAATGATTTTTTTCATATATAGATTATTTTCACTTATTGATTAATGGAATTTAGTAGTGCGTTAGTTATTAACACTTTAGCTAACCAATTTGTAACTTGTGATATATTAGACTTGAAAATTGTAATTAAGAAATATTTTACACGAATGAAGTGATCGTAATCACGATATTTAGATGTTATTGCTTTGTTTTGCTATTTAGATCTAATTTATACAAAAGATCAAATTCCCTAAACAAATAAGCTTTGCTTAGGGAATTATGAAAAGAATGAGAAAGAGTATTGGGAGGGTTATTGCTGTACTGTTTTGCGAACGGCGAGGAAATCTAAACTACCACCAATAACTAAGCTGATAGCACCAATGCTAATACCAGTATTAAAAATAAGGTTTTGGTAGTGGGGTAAACTCAGCCAAAATTCAATGTGTGTTGTAAACAGATAAACTTTCATATCACTAAATGAAAATATAAGTAATGAAAGTAGCCAAATAGCAAGGAAGCTAACGGCAGTAATAAGAGCATAAACGGCAATGCGATACCCTTTCGCATACAGCTGACGCCGTTGAAACAACCCTGTTGTTTGTGTGTAGATTAAGGATGTCCGACAAGCTAATAAAAGCAAAACACCAGGGACTGCAACTGCGATCGAAATAAGGTAGAACAGTGGCCAGCCATAATTACTGACAAAAATACTTGCGACTGGGCCAATATAAACACGACCAACGGCGGAAAGAGCAGAAAGAAGTGCAAACTGCGTTGCGGATAGCGACTTATTACATAGTGTCATTAATAGGGCGACAAAAGCGGCGGTTCCCATACCAGAGAAGATATTTTCTAGAAAGATAATCGACCCCATGGTTAAGATATGGGGCGGTGTTATCGCTAAGAACCAATAGCCTATATTAGAGCCGCCTTGTAGAAGCCCAAAAATAAATAGAGCTTTAAATAAGCTCATATTTTTCATGAGATAACCACCAAGTAACGCTCCAACAATAGTTGCAGCCATACCAACAGTTTTATTGACGGTACCCACTTCGCTTAAACTAAAACCAAGAGCATTTAATAGAAAGTTGGTATTAAGCGCCATGACAAAGGCATCACCGAGCTTGTAAAAAACTAACAGTAGTAAGATTAGCCAAGCATTGTTTCGGCTAAAGAATTCAGCGAGTGGTTCGTATATTGCTTTTTTTAGTGATGTTGGTGCAGCGCAGCTTTCTTCGGGTTCTTTCGCGAGTAATGTTGCGATAACGCCGATAATCATCAGCCCTGCCATGACTAAATATAGTTGTTTCCACGTTAAAAACTTATCCGCTAACCAAAGAGCAAGGCCGCCTGAAACTAACATGCTGATCCGATAACCCATAACTGAGGTTGCAGCACCAATTCCGCGTTCTTCCGCACTCAGTAAATCAGTTTTATAGGCATCAAAAACAATGTCTTGTGAGGCTGAACAAAATGCAACAGTGACCGCCAGCGCAGCAAGGTACCACAAATGTTCTGAGGGGGTCATAAAGCCCATAGCGGCAATGCTGATAATCAACAGAATTTGCGTGGTTAATAGCCATCCTCTTCGACGACCAAGAAAGGGCGGAGTATAGCGGTCCATCATTGGGGACCAAAGAAATTTCAACACATAAGCCTGTCCGACTAATGAAAAGAAACCAATAGTTTTAATATCGACATTTTCAACAGTTAGCCAAGCTTGTAATGTACCTGCAGTTAAAGCTAAAGGTAGACCAGAAACAAAGCCTAAAAGGATTAAAGTGATGTTATTTGGTAGAGTAAAACGAGGCATTATTTCCCTCTAAGCCAGTGTGATATTGCTGCAATACATTGCGCTGCAGAGGTATTGGCTGCGCTATGCTACCCAAGCTCAATCAGTGAGAGCTTAGGTAGCTTAATACTTAATGATAATGATTGCTCAGTTAATAGCGTGAATTTTGTCTGATAAAATCGGTGATTTCTTGGTCTGTTGCCATATCTGCAATTAAATCAGTGAGTGCGCTATTGATAGCTGTTGCAATCTTGTCATTATTGGCTGCTAATAACTCTTGTGTATTAAAATTGCGGGTAAATGAACGTGTTTTTGTCGAACCATTTGGGGCTGTTGCAATAATACTCACACTGGAGTTTACGGTAATATTATGGCGCAAGCTGCCTTCACTGACTTTGGTATCGAGTTTATTCAATTGAACGACTAGATTCACATTTGCTGGTGATGTCACCATAAAGCCACGTGCAGCCATTTGTTTTTCGACGGCTTCTTGCATCAGATAACGAGGATCGCGTGAAGGGTTCAGTACGACTAAACTGCCATTGCGGTTGACTTCCGCTAAGGATTTATTCGTACGATTGTCTACACTGCTAACACTGATTGAAGTTGCATTCAGTGTGGGGTTTTTTGCAGGTAAAGCTATCTTAGGCTCAAGTGATAATGTATTGCTGCTGGTTGCACAGCCCGCAAGAAGAAATAACCCTAAAAGTGGAAAACACAGTTTTCTTAACATAATTTTTTCCAGTTCATCTTTCCTAATTGAAAATGTTTCGTTATGGTGCGGGTAGCCGTCGTTCAATATAAAGCTTAGCGGCTTATTTATCCTGAACTATTAGACAACAATTTTTGAAAAAATTCGCATCAATGTGCCGCTATCATAACATTGGCAAGTTATTATCGGATATTTCTATAATAAGAAGATAGCAATAATCAACACGTACAATAAAAGATAATTGCCTCTGAGCATAATTTTTAATTAAGGAGCATTTTATGGTCGCTAATGCAGCTCAAAGTATGCAATCTCTTGTGAGCCAAAAATTACAAGCTGCTTTCGAACCTACACATTTGGAGGTAATTAATGAAAGCCACCAACACAATGTGTTACCGGGCTCTGAAAGCCATTTCAAAGTTATTTTAGTGAGTGATAAATTTGAAAATAAACGAATGCTTGCCCGCCACCGCGAAATTTATGCTATTTTAGCCAGCGAATTATCGGGAGGGATCCATGCCCTTGCTTTGCATACATATACGCAACAAGAGTGGAATGAGCTTGCTGACACTGCGTTAAAATCACCTGCTTGTCGTGGTGTCGGCGGTGTTAATCGGTAATTTTTTGTTTCAGTTAATACACTGAGACTATGCTGTACTTAATCAGCCATGCTCGATGATGAGCTTGGTGAATGTTTTTTCTTCAAATTAGGTGAAAAAACAAAAAATTTAGTCAGAAAAGTCACAAATAATGAGGAAAAAACGCTTCTTTTCTCAGCTTTTCTCGACTCAGGGCGCATGCATCGGTATAATGCTGCGTCTAATTTTCAGTAAGGTTTCGGGACGCTTCTGATATCAGGGATTGACCGTTACGAAAGTAACGCCCCCGGTTCTGGAAGGGAGACAGCCGTTATGATTTAATGGCATAACTCTGGAGTAGACCGATCACTAAGATTTATTTTGAGGTAAGAAGATGCAAGTTTCTGTTGAAACGACTCAAGGCCTTGGGCGTCGTGTAACAATCACCGTTCCTGCCACTGATATTGAAAAAGCAGTTAATAGCGAATTAGTTAGTGTTGCTAAAAAAGTACGTGTTGATGGTTTCCGTAAAGGGAAAGTACCAATGAACATCGTTAAACAGCGTTACGGCGCGTCTGTTATGCAAGACGTTCTGGGCGATGTAATGCAACGTAACTTCATCAACGCAATTATTGAACAAAAAATCAATCCAGCGGGTGCGCCTAGCTACAAACCTGAGCAACTCGAAGACGGTAAAGATTTTGTTTATTCAGTTGAATTCGAAGTTTACCCAGAAATCGAATTAACAGGTTTAGAAACGATTGAAGTTGAAAAACCAGCTGTATCTGTAAAAGATGAAGATCTGGAAAACATGTTAGAAACTCTGCGTAAGCAACAAGCGCAGTGGAAAGAAGTTGAAGCGGCAGCAGAAGCTGACTCTCGCATCACTATCAACTTTACCGGTTCTATCGATGGTGAAGAATTCGAAGGCGGAAAAGCAGAAGATTTCGCGCTCGTTATGGGCGAAGGTCGTATGATCCCAGGCTTCGAAGAAGGTGTTGTTGGTCATAAAGCGGGTGAAGAATTCGATATCGAAGTTAACTTCCCAGAAGACTACCATGCTGAAAACCTGAAAGGTAAAGCGGCGAAATTTGCTATTGTTCTGAAGAAAGTAGAACAACGTGAACTGCCTGAATTCACTGAAGAATTCATCAAGCGTTTTGGTATCGCTGATGGTTCTTTAGATGGCCTGCGTGCAGAAGTACGTAAAAACATGGAGCGTGAGCTGAAAAATGCCGTGCGTAACCGTGTTAAAGCACAAGTTCTTGATGGCTTAATCAAAGCTAACGACATCGAAGTTCCAGCAGCAGTTGTTGATGGTGAAATTGATGTTCTGCGTCGTCAAGCGGCACAGCGTTTTGGTGGCGACGAAAAACAAGCGATGGAATTACCTCGTGAACTGTTTGAAGAACAAGCAAAACGTCGCGTAGTGATCGGTCTGCTGTTAGGCGAAGTGATCAACAAAAACGAACTGAAAGCTGACGAAGATCGCGTTAAAGCGCTGATCGAGGAAATGGCTTCTGCGTATGAAGATCCAGCTGAAGTTATCGAATACTACAGCAAAAACGAAGAGCTGATGAATAGCGTTCGTAACTTAGCTTTAGAAGAACAAGCTGTTGAAACTGTATTGGCTGTTGCTAAAGTGACAGAAAAAGAAACTAACTTCACTGAACTGATGAACCAAGTTCAAGCAGGTTAATTCTTTCTTGCTGTACAAAATAATGAAACCCGTGGTGTAATACTACGGGTTTTTTGTCAATTAAAGCCTTTAAATTATCACTTTAGCGAATTTAATTAGGATACCCTTGAAAAACACATTTAAACCCTAATTATATTATCTATACTTCAAGTAGTCTAAGTGGGGCTTTAATTGCAATTTGAACTATTTTGAATAGCTTAATATTGTAGAAATAGTGATATTAACCAATCGAGTTATTTCGTCATTTTTGAAAATCAAGTATGGTTTTCTAATGGTATAATTCCGTGTAACCCAATAGACTTGTGTTAAACTCTTTTACAGAGCGTCTTGTTTACTGCAGCATACTTAGCTGCATTTTCTTCTTATTTCGCCAGTTGCTTGGTTAAATATTAGCTAAACTAGAAAATAAGAGAATTGAAAGAGCCTGCAGACACAGGAATTTTTTAAAACCGTTGTTTGTGGCATGATCTCTGCTCAAAATAGCAGGCAGACAGCAAATTAGGCGCAAGCACCGGAACGTTTTTAATAGGAGATTTCGATGTCACATTTTGGCAGTCAGGAACAATTAGCATCTCAAATGGCCCTTGTGCCTATGGTCATAGAGCAAACTTCTCGTGGTGAGCGCTCGTATGATATTTACTCACGTCTATTAAAAGAACGTATTATCTTCCTGACTGGTCAAGTGGAAGACCATATGGCGAATTTAATCGTCGCTCAGATGTTATTCCTTGAAGCAGAAAACCCTGAAAAAGATATTCATTTGTATATTAATTCACCGGGTGGCGTTATTACCGCAGGAATGTCAATTTACGATACGATGCAGTTTATCAAGCCTGATGTAAGTACTATTTGTATGGGACAAGCTTGTTCCATGGGGGCTTTTTTATTGACGGCGGGTACCAAAGGTAAACGTTTCTGCTTACCAAATTCACGCGTGATGATCCACCAACCATTAGGGGGTTATCAAGGTCAAGCGTCAGATATCGAAATTCATGCTCAAGAAATTCTTAAAGTGAAATCTCGAATGAACGAGCTAATGGCTCTACATACTGGTAAATCCATTGAAGAAATTACTCGAGACACAGAGCGTGACCGCTTCTTATCTGCAAATGAAGCAAAAGAGTATGGTTTAGTCGACCAAATTTATAGTAGCCGTTAATGGGTTAACTTTTGGTATAATTAGTTCATACCATAAACTATTTTAAAGAAAATCGTTGTTTTGTTTTTTAATTGAATGAAAACAAAACAATATGGATAAAAGTGAGGTCAACTGATGACAGATAAACGCAAAGAGGGGACAGGAAAACTGCTTTACTGCTCTTTCTGCGGAAAAAGTCAGCATGAAGTTCGTAAGCTGATTGCCGGTCCGTCAGTCTATATTTGTGATGAATGCGTAGATTTATGTCTCGATATCATCCGTGAAGAAATAAAAGAACTTACGCCGCATCGCGAGCGTAGTGAGCTGCCTACGCCACATGAAATCCGGCAGCATCTTGACGACTATGTCATCGGCCAAGAAAAAGCGAAGAAAGTCTTAGCGGTTGCTGTATATAACCATTACAAGCGCTTGCGTAATGGTGATAAAACCAGTGATGGCGTTGAATTAGGCAAAAGTAATATTTTGCTAATTGGCCCAACCGGTAGTGGTAAAACGCTTTTAGCTGAAACTTTAGCGCGTTATTTGGATGTACCATTTACAATGGCTGATGCAACGACATTAACTGAAGCTGGTTATGTCGGTGAAGACGTTGAAAATATTATTCAAAAATTACTACAAAAGTGCGATTACGATGTTGAAAAAGCTCAACGTGGTATCGTATATATTGATGAAATTGATAAAATTTCACGTAAGTCAGATAACCCATCAATTACCCGTGACGTTTCTGGTGAAGGTGTGCAACAAGCCCTTCTGAAACTAATCGAGGGAACGGTTGCAGCAGTACCGCCACAAGGGGGACGTAAACACCCTCAGCAAGAGTTCTTGCAGGTTGATACTTCAAAGATCCTCTTTATATGTGGTGGGGCATTTGCAGGGCTCGACAAAGTAATTGGCCAGCGTTTAAATACCCGTTCAGGTATCGGTTTTGCTGCCGAAGTGAAAGGTGAATCAGATAAAGCAACGGAAGGTGAGTTATTAACTCAGGCAGAGCCAGAAGATTTAATTAAATTTGGTTTAATTCCTGAATTTATTGGCCGTTTACCTGTTGTTGCAACATTAACTGAATTAAGTGAAGAAGCATTAATTCAGATTCTGCAAGAGCCTAAAAACGCTTTAACTAAACAATATCAAGCCTTATTTAGCCTTGAAAATACTGAACTCGAATTCCGTGAAGAAGCACTAAAAGCAATAGCTAAGAAAGCTATGGCACGTAAAACCGGAGCTCGTGGTTTACGCTCTATTGTTGAAGCTGCATTGTTAAATACGATGTATGACCTTCCTTCAATGAGTGATGTTGAAAAAGTTGTCGTTGATGAAAACGTCATTAACGAACAATCAGAACCGCTATTGATATATAGCAAACCTGATGCTCAAGCTTCTGGCGATAACTAATCCCATATAAAACGTTCAATAGTTAATCAAACGAAATGAGGGGTTTCCCTCATTTTGTTTTTTATGTTCAACTAGCCATTGAATGCTAAAATCTTGTCCCCATATAGTTTATATTCTGAGGTGTGGTTTCCTTGTTCTAGAAAGTAATTTTAAAACAAGAGATAGAAACCCTTAAACTAGCGTGAGCTAAACGAAGAGAGAGCTTTATGAATCCTGAGCGTTCCGAACGCATTGAAATACCAGTATTGCCTCTGCGTGATGTAGTGGTATACCCACATATGGTGATCCCACTGTTTGTTGGACGTGAAAAATCCATTCACAGTCTGGAAGCAGCGATGGATCATGACAAGCAGGTAATGCTGGTTGCGCAAAAAGAAGCCTCGACTGATGAGCCAGGGGTGAATGATTTATTTGCTGTCGGTACAGTCGCATCGGTTATTCAGATGCTAAAACTGCCTGATGGTACCGTTAAAGTCCTCGTTGAAGGTCTACGACGTGCACGTATTACCAGTTTGACAGATAATGGCGAATATTTCTTAGCGCAAGCAGAATATTTAGCTGCAGAGCAAAATAATGAATCTGAGCACGCAGCGTATGATGAAGCGACAGCGGGTTCTCAATCATCAGACGCACTTGATGAAAAAGAAAACGAAGTGTTGTACCGCACTATCGTTAGTCAGTTCGAAAGTTATATAAAACTGAATAAAAAGATTCCACCTGAAGTATTAACCGCGTTACATGCGATTGAACAAGATCAGCTAGACAAACTGGCAGATACCATTGCCTCTCACATGCCACTAAAATTAGCGGATAAACAACGCGTTTTAGAAATGGCAAATATCGCAGAGCGTGTAGAGTTTTTGATGGCCATGATGGAGTCAGAAACTGAGCTGCTGCAAGTGGAAAAACGCATCCGCAATCGTGTTAAAAAACAGATGGAAAAAAGCCAGCGTGAGTATTATCTGAATGAGCAAATGAAAGCCATTCAGAAAGAGCTGGGTGAAATGGACGATGCACCAGACGAATATGAATCGCTAAAACGTAAAATCGAAGAAGCGAAAATGCCAAAAGAGGCACAAGAGAAAGCAGAAGCAGAATTGCAGAAGCTGAAAATGATGTCGCCAATGTCAGCAGAAGCTACTGTTGTCCGTAGCTATATTGATTGGATGGTGCAGGTACCATGGCATAAACGTAGTAAAGTCAAAAAAGACTTAGTTAAAGCTCAAGAAGTGTTAGATACCGATCACTACGGTTTAGAGCGTGTGAAAGACCGTATTTTAGAGTATCTGGCAGTGCAAAGCCGCGTCAGTAAAATTAAAGGGCCAATCCTCTGTCTGGTTGGGCCTCCGGGCGTGGGTAAAACCTCTTTGGGGCAATCTATTGCTAAGGCTACTGGCCGTCAATACACTCGTATGGCATTAGGTGGGGTGCGTGATGAAGCTGAAATTCGCGGTCACCGTCGTACCTATATCGGTTCAATGCCAGGTAAGCTGATTCAAAAGATGGCAAAAGTAGGGGTCAAAAACCCACTATTTTTATTGGATGAAATTGATAAAATGTCATCTGATATGCGTGGTGACCCAGCCTCTGCATTATTAGAGGTGCTTGATCCAGAACAAAATATTGCCTTTAACGATCACTACTTGGAAGTGGATTACGATTTGTCTGATGTGATGTTTGTTGCAACATCCAACTCGATGAATATTCCAGCACCATTGTTAGATCGTATGGAAGTCATCCGTCTTTCTGGCTATACAGAAGATGAAAAACTGAATATTGCGAAAAAACATTTGCTGTCTAAGCAGATTGAACGTAACGCATTGAAAAAGAATGAGTTAACTATCGATGATAGTGCTTTAATGAGCATTATTCGTTATTACACTCGTGAAGCTGGAGTTCGTGGTTTAGAGCGTGAAATCTCTAAATTGTGTCGTAAAGCGGTTAAAGCGCTGCTCATGGACAAAAAGCTTAAGCACATTGAAATCAACGCTGATAACCTGAAAGATTATCTGGGTGTTCGCCGTTTTGATTATGGCCAAGCAGACACAGAAAACCGTGTTGGGCAAGTTACAGGCCTTGCTTGGACTGAAGTTGGTGGTGACTTACTGACTATTGAAACTGCATGTGTGCCAGGCAAAGGCAAACTAACTTATACCGGTTCTTTAGGTGAAGTCATGCAGGAGTCTATCCAAACGGCATTAACGGTTGTTAGAGCTCGAGCAGAAAAACTGGGTATAAATAGTGATTTCTATGAAAAACGTGATATTCATGTTCACGTACCAGAAGGCGCTACACCAAAAGATGGCCCGAGTGCGGGTATTGCGATGTCAACCGCTTTAGTCTCTTGCTTAACGGGTAATCCAGTTAGAGCTGACGTAGCAATGACAGGTGAAATTACTTTAAGAGGTTTAGTTTTCCCGATAGGCGGCCTGAAAGAAAAATTATTGGCTGCACACCGTGGAGGGATTAAAACCGTATTAATCCCTAAAGAAAACGAACGTGATTTAGAGGAAATTCCTCAAAATGTGATCGCGGATCTCGAAATTCATCCGGTGAAAACAATTGAAGAAGTTCTTTCTTTAGCTTTAGTTAACCCTCCTTTTGGGGCAGAAGTAGTTAAAAAGAAAGCTAAAAGAGTGAGCTGAATCAAGAAGTTTGTATAAAATTAAGACTGACAGCTAATTTAGGGCTTGTCAGTCTTTTTTTTCATCGCTAATTTAACGATGATTCTGATAATTGTTTGTATGCAATCTGTTCTCTTGCCATTGGTAATCAGGATTGATATAACGGCTGCATCATTAATTAACTATACTAATAACTGCTATAGTTAATTATAGTTAATTAAGAGATTTATAGTCCAACTAATATGGGGATGATAAGAGTGAATAAAGCTCAACTGATTGATCAAATCGCTTCTGATGCGAATATTTCTAAAGCTGCAGCAGGTCGTGTTGTTGACGCGTTCGTTGCTACTGTAACAGGTTCTCTGAGTAAAGGGGATGATGTTGCTCTAGTTGGCTTTGGGACTTTCTCTGTTCGTGAGCGTGCAGCACGTACAGGCCGTAACCCTCAAACGGGTAAAGAAATTAAAATCGCTGCGGCGAAAGTTCCTGCTTTCCGTCCAGGCAAGGGTCTTAAAGACGCTGTAAATAGCTAATTAAGTATTTAAGTTTGTCTTTCTCGTAATTTTGCGAAAACTCAAACTGACGGAATGTCTTTAATCAGCTAATATATAAGCGCACCATTGAAATGGTGCGCTTTTTTTTCTTTCTGAGTTAAGATTAGCGTATTATCAGGAAATTGAATTCAACAAAGCGGAGTTAAGCCTTTTTATGATGGAAAATTTACGCACAAAGGCGAATAGTCCTTTGCTCAAAATAATACTGGCGCTGATTATCCTTTCATTCGTGTTGGGTGGCGTTATGATGGGGGGCCTCGGTGGCAACAGTGCAAATAATGCAGCTGAAGTTAACGGGCAATCAATAAGCCGCGAACAGCTACAGCAGGCTTTTCAACAAGAACGCCAATCATTACAAGAGTACCTAGGGGATAAATTCTCAGAAGTCGCTAGTAATGAAGAAAGTATGAATTTACTGCGTCGTCAAGCTCTTGATAACTTGATTAACAATGAACTGATTAATCAGTATGCTAATGAATTACAGCTCTCAGCAAGTGACCAGCAAATTGAGCAATATATTTTCTCAATGCCTGTTTTCCAGACAGATGGCCGGTTTGATAGCGAAAAATATCGTGAGATCTTAAGTCGTAACAACATTAACGCGGATAGCCTTGCGGCTCAAATTCGCCAAGACCTTACACGAGCTCAGTTAGGAAAAACCTTTACTGGAACGGATTTCGCTTTACCATCAGAAGTTAAAGCATATGCTGAATTATTTATGCAAGAACGTGAAATTCGTACTGCAATCTTAGATTTAGCAGAGGTTCAAGCAAAACAAACAGCTTCTGAAGAAGAATTAAAAGCCTACTATGATGCCAACCAAAATAGCTTTATCTCACCTGAGAAAGTACAAGTAAGCTATGTTGAAATGGATGCAGCATCAATGCCGCCAGCGACAGTGTCAGCTGAGGAAGTAAAAGCGTATTATGATCAAAACCTGAAAAATTATACTCAGGCAGAGCAAAAACAGTACAGCATGATTCAGGTAGCTTCAGAAAAAGAAGCAAATGATATTCTGAATGAATTAAAACAAGGTGCGGACTTTGCAACACTGGCAACTGAAAAATCAACGGATAAATTCAGTGCAGGGCAAAAAGGCTTGATTGGTTGGATGGAAGCGGCATCAACGCCAAGCGAAATTGTGGACGCAAAATTAACAGAAAAAGGGCAACTTTCGGCACCTGTTAAATCACAAAATAGTTATGTTATCTTTCGCTTAGATGATATTAAACCTGAATCTATTAAACCGTTTGAGCAAGTTGAAGAAAGTATTAAAACTAGCTTACTTCAAGATAAAAACATTAAACAATTCTATGACTTACAGCAGAAGGTTAGTGAGGCTGCCACGAGTGATATGGAATCATTAGTTTCGGTTGAATCTGTATCTGGTTTGAAAGCTGTGACAACGGATTGGTTTGATAGAACAAATCCACCTGCCGCACTTAATTTCCCTAAAGTGGTCAGTGAAGTATTTAGCGACCGTTTAGTGGATAAAAATGGTTCTAAAGGGATCAACTCAGATGTTATTAACGTTGAAGGGGACCGTGCATTTGTTGTGCGTGTAACAGAGTACAAACCTGAAAGCGTTGAACCTTTTGATAAGGTTAAGTCCGAAATTGAAACTCTGGTTAAGCGCCAAAAAGCGGATGCAGAGTTGAAAGCTACGAGTGATAAACTTCTTGCTGAGTTAAATGCGGGTAAAGGAACAGAAGCTCTAAATGCGGCGGGGGTTAAATTTTCCGATACTCAAACTGTTTCTCGTTTAATGCCACAAACAGCGGTTATTAATGCAACGATGGAAATGCCGCAACCTGCTGATGGTAAACCAAGTTATGCACTTGCGCGTGATGAGTCCGATAACTATGTGCTTATTCAACTAGATAAAGTTACGCTAGGCCAACCGACGGATGATGAGTTAAAGCAACTGACTCGTGAATACCAAGGTGCTATGAGTTCTGCGGTCAATGAAGCTCTGATGCTTAATTTGCGTGAGAATGCAAAAATTGAAGTGCTGAATATTGAGTAATTGCGAGCAGCTTCGCAAGTAAAATTGTAACTTCATGAATAGAAGGCCACCTTTGGGTGGCCTTTCGTATTTTCAGTATTATTGAAAAGTGTTCCGTATTTTTCTATGGCATCGTTGTGTCTCAACATACACAGGAGAACAAATATGTTATGGAATTCAGTCAATAAATGCAGATTAGGTATTGTTCTGCTCCTTTCTTTATTATGCTCATTCTCTTCTTTTTCTTTGGCTAAGAAAATTGAGCGAGAAAAAGCCACAGAGGCTGTCATTCAAGAAAAACAAGTAAGTAATAACTCACCATCAACGAGCCATGGCCAGTCTGACAAAGTGAATATCAACTTAGCGGGTGAAGAAGAACTTGCAGAAAAACTTACTGGTATAGGTAGGCAAAAAGCGAAAGCAATCGTTGAATATAGGCAAAAATATGGTGCTTTTAATTCCATTGAAAATATTTTAGAAGTTCAGGGGATAGGTCCTGCATTTTTAGAAAAGAATAAAGATAAGTTAACTTTGTAACTAAAATCCCCCATACAGAGTATGGGGGTAATATATTAAAGGTTAATAATTAAGCAGAAAACTAAGCTTTTTATAAATAATTTGCGAGCTAAGTCTTATTATTGATAATCATTCAGCACATTTTCCGTACATTTGTTATTTTTATGTTATTAAAAAATAAACTGGTCGGAGTAGTTATGACAACACACATTAAAGTTCATGGTTATCATATAGATATTTTTCAACATGTTAATAATGCACGTTACTTAGAATTCTACGAAGCGGACCGCTGGGAATGGATGAATAAGCGTAATTTCATTAGTTGGGCGATAAAAAACAATTTAACAATGGCTGCGGTGAATATTAATGTAAATTATATCCAAGGCGTCTTGCTTGGTGATGAGCTGACAGTAGTGACTCGAATGGATAAAATCGGTACTAAAAGCGCAGTCTGTTATCAACAAATAATTCGCAATAAAGCAGGGGCTCAAGAGGTAGTTTCTGATGCTTATGTGACATTTGTATTTATCGATAACATAGAGAATAAAGCGATTGTTATTGATGAACAATTGCGTGAGAAACTAGAGTCATTCAAAGTAGGTTCTGAAGACTTTATTCAAAATTAGCCTACCTAGCTTGAATCGTTATGAATAAGCTAATGGCAGGCTATGTGTTTGACTAATTAATTATAACTTTTGCTTTAGTGAGAGCATGATAGCTTCTTTATCACTTAAATATTCATTTAAGCCCTTGCTCCTTAAATGGCAGGCAGCACATTCACCGCAACCATCACCTTGAATACCATTATAACAAGTCAGTGTTTGCTGCCTGATCGTTTCAAGGTGACCATAGCTGTCGGCAAGTGCCCAGGTTTGGGCTTTATTCAGCCACATTAACGGGGTTTCAAAGCGAATATTTTTGGCAAGACCGAGGTCTACTGCATGGTTGAGAGCTTTGACAAACTCATCTCGGCAGTCCGGGTAACCTGAAAAGTCGGTTTCACAAACCCCCGTTATCACTGCTTCTGCCTGTACTTGGTAAGCATAAATTGCAGCTAATGTGAGGAATAAAATGTTACGCCCTGGAACAAAAGTACTAGGCAACGCACTTGACTCACTTTCAGCGAAATCAGGGACTGGTATGTTGTCTCGGGTTAAGCTACTGATTGCCAATTCATTGAGTAATGTGACATCTAATACTTTATGTGCCGCAGCACCTAAAGATACGCTTAATTTCTGTGCGACTTCGATTTCAAAACGGTGGCGCTGGCCGTAATCGAAAGTAACACAGTGAACTTCATCATAGTTTTGCAAAGCTTGAATAAGACAGGTTGTTGAGTCTTGGCCCCCGCTAAAAACCACAACTGCGCGTTTCATAGGTACTCCTTGGTGATATATCATTTTCAATATGTAATAAGAAGAGAGCGAAACATGTTAGCGATACTAGGATGCAATTAATAGTTCTATTTTTATCAAGCGAGTTTGATTGAGGTACTATTTATATGTCAATTTGGTTATTTGTGTAAAAATATTCTATAATCGTGGTGTTTGGTAACATTTTTATTGTTTTTTAATTATTCAATTTTGCATAATATGTTTATGCAGCTAATAAAATAACGACAAAAGTACTTACACCTAGATCAAGAGAGCATTCATGTTAGATAAAATAGACAAAAAACTGCTTTGTTTATTGCAAAATGACAGTAGCCTATCCTTAAATACCCTTGCTGAAGCTGTTAATTTAACATCTACTCCGTGCTGGAAAAGATTAAAAAGGCTTGAAGATGAAGGCTATATTCGAGGGCGAGTGACCTTACTCGATGGTGAGAAGCTAGGTTTAGGTTTAACGGTAATTGTGACAATTAAAACACAGCATCATAATAGTGAGTGGTATGAGCAATTTGTTTCTTTTGTTAGTCAACTTCCTGAGGTGCTGATGTTTTATCGCATGGCTGGTGAGTATGATTATCTTATGCAAGTCGAAGTGCATGATATGAAATCATATGACTTATTTTATAAAAAGCTAGTCAATGGCGTTCATGGTCTAATAGATGTAACTTCAAGCTTTGCAATGGAAAAAATCAAATATACGACAGTATTGCCTATCCCTGACTAACCTCGTAATAGCTTAGATAATTACGGTCTCTCATTCTTAGGCATCAATAAATCAATATATTCAAGGCAGTATTACGTGCGATTATTTTCACAACTAGGTTGGTATTTTTTGAGTGAATGGCGGCGCTATCTCGGCGCTGTTTGCTTTTTAATTATCATTGCTATTTTACAATTAGTTCCTCCACGCATTGTTGGTGTTGTCGTTGATGGAATAAGTAAAGGAGCAATGCCGACAAAGCAATTAATCACTTATGTTTTAATCATGCTGTTGATTGCATTGGTTGTGTATGGGTTGCGGTATATTTGGCGTTTATGGTTATTTGGTGCTTCTTATAAGTTAGCTGTACAGCTACGACAAAAGTTTTATCGGCAATTAAGTCTGCAGAATCAAGCGTTTTACCATAAGTATCGAACGGGAGACCTAATTGCACGTACAACGAATGATGTTGACCGAGTCGTGTTCGCAGCTGGTGAAGGTGTTTTAACATTAGTTGACTCATTGGTGATGGGGTGTGCGGTGCTCATCATGATGAGTGTTGAAATTAGTTGGCAGCTTACTTTACTAGCACTTATTCCAATGCCAATTATGGCATTAATCATTAAACGGTATGGAGACCAGCTTCATCAGCGCTTCAAGCATGCTCAAGGGGCATTTTCGTCTTTAAATAATCATGCGCAAGAAAGTTTAACAAGTATTCGTATGATTAAAGCTTTTGGCCTTGAAGATCATCAATCAAATCAATTTGAACAGGTTGCTACTGAGGCAGGGCGTCGCAATATGCATGTTGCTAAAGTTGATGCGCGTTTTGACCCCACCATTTTTATGGCGATTGGTATGGCAAATTTACTCGCTATTGCAGGTGGAAGCTGGATGGTATTAAACGATACATTGACGTTAGGTGAATTAACGAGCTTTGTAATGTATCTAGGGTTAATGATTTGGCCGATGTTAGCGCTTGCTTGGATGTTTAATATCGTTGAACGAGGTAGTGCGGCTTATAGCCGTATTCTAAGTTTACTCAATGAACCGTTAGTCATTCAGGATGGTTCGCATTCATTACAGCCTGAAAAGGGAAACTTGAATGTGAATATTATCAACTTTAGTTATCCAGAAACTAAGCGAATAGCATTACATGATATTAAGTTTGATTTAAAACCTGGACAATTTTTGGGGCTCTGTGGGCCGACGGGGGCTGGAAAATCAACGTTGTTGACGTTATTACAGCGTCAATTTGATGTGACGGAAGGGGCGATTTGCTATCAAGGCTTATCACTACCCGAAATCCGTTTAGATGAATGGCGTGCTCGGTTATCTATCGTAAATCAGTCCCCATTTTTATTTTCAGATACAGTTGCTGGCAATATCGCGCTTGGGCGGCCTAATGCCACTCAAGATGAAATTGAACAGGCTGCGCGTATAGCTTGTGTACATGATGATATTTTACGTTTACCTGAAGGCTATTCCACTCAGGTTGGTGAGCGCGGTGTCATGCTATCTGGCGGGCAGAAACAACGAATTTCTATTGCAAGGGCCATCTTGCAAAATGCAGAAATCTTGGTGTTAGATGATGCGCTTTCTGCCGTTGATGGGCAGACCGAGTTTACAATTTTACAAAATTTAAGCCATTGGCGGCAGGGTAGGACTATGATAATTAGCGCCCATCGTCTATCTGCATTGGTAGAGGCAGACAATATTATTGTGTTATCTCAAGGTGCTATTGTTAGTCGAGGTAAACATGAAGCGCTTATTGAGCAATCGGGTTGGTATAAAGATATGTATCAGTATCAACAGATTGAAGCTGCTCTGGATGGTGAGCTATGAGCCAAAAGAAACCGCTATGGCCAGCACTCAAGCGTTTGCTTGGTTATGGAAAAGCATACCGAGGAACCATGGGTATTGCCATTGCAATGCTATGGTTAGCCGCTATTGCAGAAGTTAGTGGGCCTCTGCTAATCAGCTATTTTATTGATAACATGATAGCGAAAAAACAAATCATCATGCCACTTGCTTTATATATGGCAGTTGGTTTTATATTGCTCCAAGTTATTGCAGCGTTATTACATTACTATCAAATTATTTTATTTAATAAAGCCTCTGTGGGGGTAGTGCAAACATTACGTACAGATGTGATGAATGCAGCCCTTCGACAGCCCCTAAGTGCATTCGATAAGCAACCTGTTGGCCAATTAATTTCACGAGTTACAAATGATACTGAAGTTATTAAAGATCTATTTGTGATGGTTGTGCCGACAGTATTTCGTAGTTTAGCCCTGATTTGTGCCATGTTAGTTGCTATGTTTTCATTGGAATGGCGTATGGCATCAATTGCAGTGATGATTTTTCCTGCAGTATTTGTGGTAATGCTTGTTTATCAGCGTTTAAGTACGCCCATTGTGCGCCGTGTGAGATCTTATCTTGCAGATATTAATAACGGTTTTAACGAAGTCATTAATGGAATGACAGTTATTCAGCAATTTATCCAACAGGCTAGGTTTGGCGAAAAAATGCAAAGTATTAGCCAAGACCATTATTTTGCAAGAATGAAAGCATTAAAACTTGATGGCTTACTATTAAGGCCATTACTAAGTTTACTTTCAGCTTCAGTATTGTGTGGCTTGCTATTGCTATTTGGGTTCGAAGGAACGACTACCATTGGTGTTGGTGTCTTATATGCATTTATTAACTATTTAGGTCGCTTGAATGAGCCGCTTATTGAGTTAACTTCTCAGCAATCAATGCTTCAGCAAGCTGTTGTTTCTGGTGAGCGTGTATTTGAATTAATGGATAGTCCGCAGCAAGGTTATGGTGAAAGTATTGAGCCATTACAAGGAGGTTCAATCTCAATTAACCATTTATCTTTCGCTTACCGTGATAACAAAATGGTACTTAAAGATATTAATTTACAAGTGCCTGATAATAACTTCGTTGCATTAGTCGGTCATACAGGCAGCGGTAAAAGTACCATAGCAAATTTAATTATGGGGTATTACCCGTGGCAGGAGGGAGATATTTTATTAGATGGACGTAATTTGAGTTCACTATCCCACCAAGTATTACGTAATGGTATTGCAATGGTACAACAAGACCCTGTTGTCCTCGCTGCTTCTTTTTTTGACAACGTCGCATTAGGACGTGAGATTAGCCAAGACAAAGTTTGGGAAGTTCTTGAAACTGTTCAGCTTGCTGGGTTGGTTCGTGGCTTACCTGATGGGCTAGATACCGTGCTTGGTGAACAGGGAAATACCCTGTCTGTAGGGCAAAGACAGTTATTAGCGATGGCCCGGGTACTTGTGGTGACACCCAAAATTTTAATTTTGGATGAAGCAACCGCGAATATTGACTCAGGGACAGAGCAAGCGATACAAAAAGCGTTACGAGTGATTCGCCAACATACTACGTTAGTTGTGATCGCCCACCGTTTATCGACAATTGTCGACGCTGACCAAGTCGTTGTGTTACATCGTGGTGCAATTGTTGAGCAAGGTAAACATTTACAGCTTTTGCAACAAAAAGGACGTTATTATCAAATGTACCAGTTGCAGCAAGTTGGAGAATCATTAAATGCCCATAGTGATGCTGAAATTGAGGCTATACCTAGTTAATTATTCTGCACTCTTATAATGCATACCTTAAAGCCACTCATTCGAGTGGTTTTTTATTTTGTTCTTTCCTATTGAATTTTATGGATAAATATATTTTGGCACACGGTTTGCTATAAAGTCAGTGCTGTCCGAAGTATTAAGCAGCTTATTCATATGACTTATAGGAGTGAACATGAAATATATCATCGCGATCATTAAGCCATTTAAATTAGATGAAGTTCGAGAGGCACTATCAGATATTGGGGTTCAAGGGCTTACGATTACTGAAGTTCGAGGGTTTGGGCGGCAAAAAGGACATGCCGAATTATATAGAGGAGCTGAATATACCGTCGATTTTTTACCTAAAGTACGTATGGAAATAGCGGTTTCTGATGAGTTGGTAGAGCAGGTGATTGAAACAATTGAAAAAAAAGCTTATACGGGCCAAGTCGGGGATGGAAAAATATTTATTTTGTCATTAGAGCAAGCAGTACGTATTCGTACAGGTGAAAAACAAGACGAAGCACTGTAGGAGAGCAAATATGAGCAAAGGGTTCCAATACTTATTTTTATTGATATCAATGGGTGGTTTTCCAATAACCGTGTTTGCAGCAGAGGAAACCCTAGATAAAGCTGATAACGCATTTATGATGATAGCGACTGCTTTAGTTATTTTTATGATACTGCCAGGTATCGCATTATTTTATGGTGGGTTACTGAGAAGTAAAAATGTTCTTTCTTTAATGGCTCAAACTGCGGTTATTTTCGCTTTAGTGTCTGTTATTTGGATTGTTTATGGATACAGTTTAGCTTTTAGTGAGGGGAATGATTTTATAGGTGGTTTTAGTCAGATTATGTTGAAAAACATCACTGTAGATAGTTTATCTGGGCCGATCCCTCAATTTATTCACGTTGTATTCCAAGGTGCATTTGCATGCTTAACAGTTGCATTAGTGATAGGTGCACTAGGGGAGCGCATTAAATTTTCTGCAATTTTAATATTTACCGTTATCTGGACTACATTTGCTTATTTACCAATGGCACACATGGTATGGGGCGGCGGTATTTTATCCCAAGATGGTGCACTAGATTTTGCAGGGGGGACGGTTGTTCATATTAATGCGGCTGTTGCAGGTTTAGTTGGTGCTTACTTACTTGGACATCGTACCGGATTAGGGAAAGAAGCCATTAAACCTCATAACTTACCTATGGTATTTATGGGAACCTCTATATTATTTATTGGCTGGTTTGGTTTCAATGCAGGTTCGGCAGGAAGTGCAAATAGTATTGCAGCCTTAGCGTTTGTGAACACTATTGCAGCGGCGGCTGGCGCTATTTTATCATGGACTTTAGCAGAGTGGATTTTCAGGGAAAAACCTTCATTATTAGGTGCTTGCTCTGGGTGCTTGGCCGGGTTAGTCGGTGTTACGCCAGCGGCGGGCACTGTGGGTGTCGGCGGGGCATTAATCATCGGGCTGCTTTCTGGGCTAGCGGGTTTATGGGGGGTTGTGATTTTAAAACGCCGGTTAAAAGTTGATGATGTGTGCGATGTTTTTGGGGTTCATGGTGTCTGCGGAATTTTAGGTTGTTTACTAACGGGGGTGTTTACCTCAACTGCATTAGGTGGAAGTGGCTATGCAGAAGGTATTACGATGATGAAACAAGTGGGAATTCAAGCTATTAGTATTCTAGTTTGTGTTGTTTGGACTGCAATTGTTGCTTATATTGCATTTAAAATCGCAGAGAAAACGTCTGGCTTACGCATTAATGTTGAAAAAGAAAGGGAAGGTTTAGATATTACTTCTCATGGTGAAAGTGCCTACAATTAACCTTAATGTAATGATAATGACAGGATAATACTGTGTTTTATGTAAATTGATAATGGCAGCGTATTGCTGGCTGCCATTACCTTTTTAAACTGACAATTTTATTTTTCTAAGTAAGTAATCACTTACTTGAAGTCCCTTCTATTTTTGAGGTTGCCTATGGCGGATTACGCCCTCTTGGACAGCCGTTGCAACAAGATCACCTTGTAAATTATAGATTTGTCCTTTCACAAAACCCCTCCCTCCTGATGCTGAAGGGCTTTCTACGGCATACAGTAACCAATCATCAATTTTAAATGGACGATGGAACCACATTGAATGGTCAATCGTTGCAACCTGTAAGTCGCGTTCCATAAAGCCTCTACCATGCGGTTGTAATGCGGCTGGAAGGAAATTGTAATCAGAAGCATAACCTAATAAATAGTGATGAAGTGAAGGTAGGTCAGGTAGCAGCCCTTTTGCTTTGAACCAAATATAGCGAAATGGTTCTTGAGGGGCGGAATCGAATGGGCTGTAAAACTCAACAGGGCGAAACTCAAAGGGAGTTGGCCTAAGAGCGTATTTTTTAACTGCTTCCGGTAATTTATCAGCCAAACTTTGAACAATATCATCTTGAGAAATTAATTTTGTCGGTGGTGGCACATCCGGCATTAAGTTTTGATGGCTATAACCTTCTTCTTGAGATTGAAATGATGCGGTCATAAAAAAGATAGGCTTGCCATTTTGAATGGCACTTACTCGGCGTGCACTAAAGCTTCCACCATCGCGCAAAATTTCAACGTCATAAACAATAGGACGAGAGCTGTCACCGGGGCGCAAAAAATAACTATGAAAAGAATTAATCGCTCTTTCTTCAGGTATGGTTTGTTTCGCAGCATACATGGCTTGCCCAACAACCTGCCCGCCAAAAACTTGAGGCAATCCAAGGTCTTCACTTTGTCCTCGAAAAATCCCTTCTTCAATTTTTTCGAGTTCAATTAGGCTAATTAAATTCTGTAATTCTGGGCTCATAGTCATCTTAGTTCTGTTATATGTAAATGAGATACAGGTATTTTCCCATTATTTACCCTGAATAGGTAGATTAATTGCTATCGAATAAATTGGGGTTACGTATTGTTACATTTAGAAATATAAATGTATTATTCTACCAATATTAGTTATACTTTTTATCATTCCTTGTCAGAAAATGATTTGTCTATTCCGATTATTTAAAAATGTTTTAGTAAACATTGTATTATAGGTAATAACTATGAAGTTTTTTCGCTACATTGTTAGCTTATTAGTGCTTTTAACGTTGGTTGGCTGTGAAGGGAATAGCACAAAGCCCAGTGAAAAAACACTTAATGCTAAAAATAGCAATAATAACCAGACGGTAGATTCAGGGAAAATTGAGGGCCGTGTGGTAATCTTACAGGATACTGTTTTACCCGAAGGTGCGGTTGTTACAATCACTTTGGCAGATACAACAGTTGCGGACTTACCTGCTCTAATATTATCTCAAAAATATTATAATTCGGTGAACAATCGGCCGACAATTCCTTTTGAACTAACTTACCAAAAAAGTGAAGTTAGGCAAGAAGGCACGCTAGTTGTGAATGCAACTATAAGCGCAAACGGAAAACTATTGTATATCAGTGATAGTGTTGTAGAGGTTATCAACAACGGTATTACAAAAAATGTTGAATTATTGATGGTCTCTGCGAATTAGCCAATGTACCGGCTCTTAGTTGAGTCTCTATTTTTATAGGTGTTTGTGTGATAAATCGCCACTTAGCTATGGGTTTCTTGCTATTTCAATGACTATCAAGCATAATGCCCCTGCTTTGAAAGAAGCAATCAATGGGGGCTCTGTTGGTTCTCCCGCAACGCTAACTTGTTAACTTGGTCAGGTCCGGAAGGAAGCAGCCATAGCAGGGGTCGTGTGTGCCGGGATGTCGCTGGCAGGGCTCCCACCCAATTCTAAGACCTTTCCTTGTATATCAATCTCCCTATTCCAATTTATTATAAATATAATTTTTAATTGTTTTTTCTGTTTATTCTTTTTTATTTTTATAAATGTAAATTAAACTTTAAGGTTTAAATGAATTCAAAAGTTAAAAAGAAAAGTTAAGAATACAACATTAATTGTTGAGTATTGTGATAAGAAAAAGTTGGCAGGCTAAAATTTAAAGTAAGAAAATCCTATTAGCATAATAATTATGCCAATAATAAAATGACAAATACATTGCGTTCAGCCGATAAGTGGATTTACCGGCTATAACCATTCACTATCTGTGCGTGTTAATAAGATATTATCTAACAAACTTCCAAACAGACGCTGGGATTTTATCATAAAGCTTATTCATTGTGAGTTCAGCTAAGCGGTGATCTGCTGCTGAATAGAATAGCTCTAGCTCATCATCAGATAATTCATACTTATTTTTTTCAATGACACGCTCAAGTGTTTCAATTGTGGTGCATTTTCTTAAACGCATCAGATAATCAGATTTGGTCATAATACCCTTTCTTTTATGCAAAATTACTTATTAATATACGGTTTTATAGTCTGAACTAAAGGTAAATAATACCTTTAAGTTTTGCTGGTTAGGCACTTTAGGTCATCATCCAGCACAGCGACAAGGCTGTGATTCATTGCTTCCCAGTCTATAATTTCACTAAGTGTGATAACTGGGCTGCCGAATAAATCATAGGTCTCATCGAGGTATTCTTCGATAAGTGATATAACAAGATTTTCTTTTGGGTATTTGATTTTAAACCGCCATACAAATGCAGCGATATGTTCAATGAGTTCATTCAAGGCTGCGCTTTGCGGGGAGCTTAAATCATTAATCCAGTGTGTATTTGTTTTTTGTAAGCTTAAAATAGCGTCTCTATTGAGACTATTACATAAGTATTTTAGTTCTGCTATATCATGTCTTTTGGGTGAGTATTCATCCATAATCACCTCCGCAGGCGAATCTGACTTTTGCTGTGTGTATTTTTTATCAATAATGTCATGTTAACTAATTAAAGCACCTATGTTCAATATAAAAGTTTGCACGTTAGTATATTGAAAAATATAAGATTATTGCTAGTTCGTTAAACTTTCGAAAATTATTAATATAATACATAAGCGATGTTCGAATACGGACTGGCTGCTCGGACTAAACTAGCCGCGATATAATAATAGCATTATTACCACATATGTCACCACCAATAAACGACTTTTTTCTAATTTATTAGTGAGTAGTTGAGGTTTGAGTTACGTATGTTCTGTTTAAACTCAATTTTATGAAGTATTTAAACTATAGTTTAACCATCGGTTATTCTAGTACAGCGAATATGAAACGTTTATACAAAAGATGTTATAAAAATTATTATCCTATTTAATTCATTCAAATAATTAATTTTTACTAATAAGAGAATTCAAAATAAAAAAGCTTTTATCTGAAATAGACAAAAGCTTTTTTGCTGAGATTAACTTAAAGGTAGAGGTTTAAGGTCACCCCTGGTTTCAGGTCGGCCATTTTAACACCTGAATTCCAAGTCATTAAATCATTGAGCTTTATGCCATGACGCTTAGCAATGCTATAGTAGGAATCGCCTTTTCTTACTTTATAGGTTTTTGCCTTACGGCTACTTGCTGTAGACGCTGGGCTAGCAACTTTTAATACTTGCCCAGGTTTGATAACGCTTGCGGTTTTTAATCCATTTAGCTTTTGAATATCTTTCGCAGTAGTATTGAATTTTTTTGCAATACTTGCGACGGATTCGCCTTTGCGTACTTTATATGTCGCTATTTTAGCTCGATTTTGACGCGCACTAGAAATTGCAGTAGGTTGTGCTGTTTTTATCTGCTGATTTTGTTGCGCTGCTAAGCGAATCGTGTTTAAAACGTCTTGGTCTGAAAGAGATGTTTTGAATTGTTCGGCTTTAGCCGTAGGTAGCATAATATAATGAGGGCCACTTGGTGATGTTATACCGCGAGTGTAACCAGAATTATATGTTTTTACCGATTCAACTGTTAACCCAGCCAACTCAGCAGCTTGAGATAACGTGATTTGTTGGCCAACATCAATTTGAGTGAGTGCTCTATTTTTATTACTTGTTGGCAAATTAACTTGATACCTTTCAGGATTTTTTAATACTTGGCTAAGCGCTAAGATTTTTGGTACATATTGTTTGGTTTCTTTCGGTAAAGAGAGTGACCAGAAATCAGTTGGTAACCCGGCAGCCTCATTTTTCTTGATAGCATTTTGTACACAGCCTTCACCACAGTTATAGGCAGCTAGAGTGAGCTCCCAGTCATGGCCGAACATAACATTTAAGTTTTCGAGAAGATCGAAGGCCGCTTTAGTTGAAGAAACAACATCTCTGCGTTCATCAACCCATTGTGTTTGTTTTAGGCCATATGAGCGAGCCGTGATAGGGACGATTTGCCATAGGCCTGCAGCTTGTGCCGGAGAAGTTGCTTTAGGATTAAACGAGCTTTCAATAATAGGAATTAAAGCTAACTCCATTGGTAAATTGCGCTCATTAATTTCGTCTACGATGAGGTACATGTATGGCTCAGCTCTTAATGCCACATCGTAGACAAAACGTTGTTTATTTAAATAACTATTTGCTAACTCCCTAATTTGAGGTTTATCAGGGACATCCATTTTTAGTTCATCACTAATATAACCCCATAGGTCATAATCAGATTTAGGTAATTGTCTACTGGCGGCTTGGTTATGTGGTGCAACAGTTTCAATTGTATGATTACTAGGAGTTTTGTTCTGCTTAATTTTTTTCGGGGCAGTTTGGCATCCGGCCAACAGAACAATGGCGATAAGCGTCGCGATTATCTTCATTCTTTTCTATTGTTCTTCATTTTAATGTTTAAAAGTCGAACAATAATACTTATCCCACCCCGATATGACAATCATTAAACTTTAATATTGGTCTTTTAATTGACGCAGTAGGGTAAAAATTGCTCTTAAAGGTGGGTTTTGTAGATTAATATTGAGTTTTTTCTGTAGTTGAGGGTTGTCACATTGCAGAAAAATATTTATTTTTTTCTCTATTTTCAATGTAGTAGGTACTGTTGGTTGATGTTTGTCACGTATTTGCGTTATTTTTTGTAAATATTGTGTAATCGCTTCATTTTCAGGCCATATATGGTGTGCAAATTTGAGATTAGATAAAGTATATTCATGAGCACAACAAATTAAGGTTTCATCAGGGAGTGCTGCAATTTTTTGGATAGATTCAAACAGTTGCTCGGGCGTTCCTTCAAATATCCGCCCACAACCCGCAGAGAATAGGGTGTCACCACAGAATAAATAAGGTGCTTGGTAAAAGCCAATATGCTCAGATGTATGGCCTGATAATGAAATAACCTGTAGGTTGAACTCGTCAATTATGACTTTATCACCATTTTCGACTATTTCTGTTGCTCCTTTAGATTGAGTTTCTTTTGGGCCAAAAACGGGAAGAGTTGTAAATTTGCTTAAAATCCCTTTTACGCCACCCGTATGGTCATTATGGTGGTGAGTTAATAGGATTGCGACTGGGGTCAATCGCTTGGCTGTAATTATTTCAAGCACAGGCTCTGCCTCTGCAGGGTCAACGATGATACACTGTTGGTGGCTATCAGCTAAAACCCAAATGTAGTTATCGTTTAAGGCTGGTACTCGAATTAACTCCATAATGACCTCGATACTTGTTAATAGTTAATAGGGGAATTTCATGAAGCCTGCGCGTATTGATAAAAAAATTCAAATGCCTGTTAGTTGGTCTGACATTCCTTTTGGAGAACAATACCGTCAAGCCATAGAAAATCAACTTAGCCCTTGGTGGCCAAAGATATTTGGCTTTCATCTGCTTAAGTTAGGTCATTTAAGTACTGAAATCCAGACCGAAGGCTGTCTTATCTCTCACCAATTTAATGTTGGTACCGGCGATCCGCGTTTTAACCTTGTTGCCAAACCCGAAGCTTTACCATTAACCCAAAAATCTATAGATGCCTGCCTAATGACTCACTGTTTGGCTTATAGCCATGATCCTCATTGGCTCTTACGGGAGGTTGACCGGGTATTAATCGACGATGGTTGGTTAATTATTTCAGGTTTTAACCCTTTCAGTCTTCTTGGAATGGCGAAACTCGTGCCTGTTTTACGTAAACGACAGCCTTATTGTAGCCGTTTTTTTCCATCCGTTAGGGTATTTGATTGGCTCAGCTTATTAAATTATGAAGTTTTGTATCATCGCAATTGCCAAATAATCCCTTGGTTGGGGGCGAATAGACGAGTGAATAAAAGCTATGGAGGCGTTGGTGTTTTAAGCGTGATTGTGGCGCGGAAACGGACTTACCCACTAACTCCGACACCACTAAAATTTAAGCAACCAAAAGTTAAGATTGGAACAGCACTCGGTACGGCAAAGGAGATCAGTAAATCAATGAAGATAAACGACCCTTCTTAGTTTTGTGCGGGTTGGTAACCCGTGTCTTCTTTAGTTGGTGCTGAAGCCGCAGCTCGAGCTAATTCATCACATTTCTCGTTTTCGGGGTGGCCAGCATGGCCTTTAACCCAACGCCAATCAATAGTATGTCGTTGGATGGCATCATCGAGGCGTTTCCATAAATCGACATTAACGACAGGGGATTTATCCGCTTTTCGCCATTGTTTACGCTTCCAGCCGTGGATCCATTGTGTTATTCCTTGTCGGACGTACTGGCTATCAGTGGTTAAAATGATATCACAAGGTCTTGTTAGCGATTCTAATGCTTTGATGGCCGCAAGTAGTTCCATTCGGTTATTTGTGGTTAAAAAATAACCTTCACTCAACGTTTTTTCATACTGTTGGTAGCGTAAAACAACGCCATATCCACCAGGGCCAGGATTGCCCAAACAGGAACCATCCGTGAAAATTTCTACCTGCTTTGTCATTTCTGTTACACTCTATATTATTCGTTCCCCTCTAGTTTGACACAAAAAAACATTATGAGCACGGTGATAACCAGACAAATTGTCCTTGATACTGAAACAACCGGTATGAATAAACTCGGTGTTCATTATGAAGGGCACAACATTATAGAGATTGGTGCGGTTGAAGTGATTAACCGCCGACTAACAGGGCGTAATTTTCATGTGTACATTAAACCTGACCGTTTAGTGGATCCTGAAGCATTCGAAGTGCATGGGATAAGTGATGAATTTTTACAAGATAAACCTGTTTTTGCAGAAATTGCGGATGAGTTCCTTGAATTTATTCGAGGTGCAGAGCTTGTTATTCATAATGCTCCCTTTGATATCGGTTTCATGGATTATGAATTCCGTAAACTTAATAAAGGAATTCCACCCACGCAAGATTTTTGTACCATCACTGATAGCTTAGTATTGGCTCGCAAACTTTTCCCGGGTAAACGGAATAACTTGGATGCGCTATGTGACCGCTATTTAATTGATAACTCTAAGCGAACACTGCACGGGGCTTTACTCGATGCTGAGATTCTGTCAGATGTCTATTTGGCAATGACAGGTGGGCAAACTTCATTATCATTTTCGATGGATTCGGAATCGGCTAATAATGAGCAAGAGTATGAAATTCAAAGAATTGAACGTCCCCAAACTGGCCTTAGGGTGATTTTTGCTTCCGATGAAGAGCTTATTGCTCATGAAGCACGGCTGGATATTGTTGATAAGAAGGGTGGCAAACCCTGCCTTTGGCGGCAATCTTCCGATGAGGCTGAAAATTTACACTAATGATTGGTGTTATCATTAATGGTTGCTTAGGAAAATGCATAGAAAAGCCTCTCAAGGCTAAAAACTGTTCAACTGCGCGATTTAACAAGAAAAAGTGTTGACGGGGTCCTTAAGTATTCGTAATATGCATGGCGTTCCCAGTAGGGAACATCAGGAGCGGTAGTTCAGTTGGTTAGAATACCTGCCTGTCACGCAGGGGGTCGCGGGTTCGAGTCCCGTCCGTTCCGCCAAATTATAACGCCACGCTAATTTATTAGCGTGGCGTTTTTTTTATCATGACTGTATTTAACTGCATTAAGAGTTCCTTTCTTTTTGTATCACTTTTTTGTTGAATAATACATTTTTTGCTTCTAATGACTTCTTTGAGTTAATTTTTGATATAATGAAATCTATAAATAATAGATTTATGAGAATAATTCACATTCTTTTTAATCATATTAACTATTCTTAGGTTTTGTCGCGATTTTATCGAAATGTATAAGTTTGAGTTTTTTATGACTGTATTAATAATAATTCGCATGAACTCTAACTAAGATAACAGATCTGAAATAATCTAACCAATCTTTACCTAATGCTTTAAGGTATATATGAAGGCTATCAATAGAAATAGCAGATTGGCCATTCTCATACCTTGATATTTGTTGTTGGCTCAAATTTAATAATTTTCCTAATTCTGTTCCTGTTAATGATTTTTCAATACGTGCGGATTTCAAGTATTTTGCGGTAGCCATAACAATATCTAGGTCATTACTTTTATTCAATTCTTTAGTATTGATATATTTCATTTCATATTCTCTCTATTAGGAACTTATTATTTTAAAGTTAGCTATTAAAGATGGCATTACTTTAAATTTTTTGATTTTCTCTATGAGGAATAGATTATATTTTTTAGTTACCAATGTGAAATTGTTTTAATGAATCAAAAATAGTTTATTTGATAGCTTTTGTCTATTGATATAGGTATAAATAATGAATATAGACTATTGAATCAAAATATAGGTTTTTATAATTCAATAAAAACAATGCATTATGTCAATCTTAGGGATTGGCTTAAAAGTGAGAATATAATAAATAATAAATGAAAAAAATGCATTTATAGTCATATAAAAGTAAGTATTTATATTTTTACATAAAATTACAAAAAAATATTTATAGATTAAGTTGAAATAGTGATTTATTTAGGGTTGATTTGGTACTTATCGGTAGGTAGCATATAAATTTAATTATAGGTAAAAGTATAATCAAGCCTGCTTAGTTGGAGAAAAAATGAAAAGGTTAATAGGAATCAGAGATGTAATATTAGCGATTACCTGAGCGAACTACTTTATAAGTAGAACGCTATGTGTTAAATTGTATTTAATTTATCTTGCCTGCTACAGACAAAATAAGGGCCAAACGAACTGGAAAAAAGGTACCAATCAGAAGTTATCTCATCAATTTCTACATATGCAATTGAGTTTAGATTGAATGCTTTAAAATATTTTTCGAATATATCATCAGGAACATTGTCATTTGAAGATTTTCTATCATAACTTATGGTTAACTTTAAATCTTTTATATACTTTCTTGATGATTGATTGAAATGAACAACTCGATTAACAGTATATGTCTTATCAGTTGTAATTGTTCCTAATAATTTAATATATCCACTGTTATCATTGTTTTTTACTAATTTCATATTTAGTGTATATGATGATTTATTATTAGCTAATATGAAATTAGAGGAAACAGTTGCTTCACAATATTGTGTTTTACTTTTTTCTAAATTTAAGTTAAATAACAAGAAAACGATAATTAATGAAAATAATAGTATCAATGAATATAGTGTTTTATTAGTCATTTTTATCCTGCCAATTTACTCTTGTTGAAATGCATTCTTTATTTTTTTTGCATTTTACTAATAAGCTATGTTTGTTTTTCCCTAAGTTTTGTATATTGTTATAATAATAAAAAACATCAGAATCTTCACAGGTTAAGTTAAAATCAATTGCTTGTTTACTTATTGTGTCACTCATATTTTTTTCATAGTTATCTTTAAACCCATAAACAGGGCAATCTCCAATTGTGCTAATTTTATATGACTGTATTGATGCATATGGAAATTTTATTGCATGAATTTGATTTATAAGGTAAATAATCACCAAAAGTAAAAAAACACTAATTATCAATAATGTTTTTTTAATAATATGATTTTTATCACTAAGTAATAGTGATTTGTTAGATTTATTGCTTGAAGTGGGAGGGGGGACTAGGCTTTTCTCTATTTTATTATTGAATTTGGCAATCGATTCTTCAATTTGAATTTCAGAAGAGATAACAAGGCCTTTTTTTGATATGCTTAGAATTGCATTTTCAACTAAAAGCTGTTGATGTAATACTTTTCTTAATGTACTAATGTATTGGTTAAGGGTGTTTATCGAAACTTTTAGGTCATATTTATTTAGTATTTTTTTTAGTATCTCTTCACGAGTGATAGTCGTTTTATTATTCTGAATTAGTATTATAAAAATATAATTCAACACGGGTGTTAATTTCATTACACTGAGTTCTGTGTCCACCCTAAATATTTCACCTAAGTCAGAGTTATATTTTATTATGTTGTTCAGTATATATATCATACATGACTCTTATTTAGTTATTAAAATATGTGCTTAGTTTGATCACTTTAGCTAACATGATAGTCATTGATTTTAAAGTAATTATATCAGTGTAATATACTACTCTTTTTTTGAGAAGAAAATATGAAAATAAATTTTTGTTTATAACGATTGGTTATATATGTAATGACAAAAATTTCAGTGTATTGTATTAATGAAACTGACATTTTTTGTTTTGATGTTTTATATACAGATAAAAAGCAGTATTAACCACTATTTCAAGTCATGGAAACCTAAATTAATTTGCTATTTTTAATAGGCGGAAATGATTTTTTAGAACTGAATTTTATGAATTTGTAATGCTTTAAGGTAATTATAGATACAGAGTACCTGTCGAATTATGATTAAGTAATTCAATGTTTATTTTAATAGTAGTATAGCCAAATTTGTCATTTTATTTTTTTAATTAATTGATATGATTGAATTTTAGGTGCAGTTGCCAATTGGGTAATATTTATCAAATATTACAATATATTTACGGCTTTTCTTTTTAAGACGCTCATCTTTAGATTCTTGGCCGGGTAATAAGTAAAATATATAAGGCTCTGAATCATCATTAGCATCACAGTTTTCATGTAAGAGCACTCTAAAATAGGTATTACCCGTATTTTTTAGAATACTAGTGCTTGGATTAAGCTCATATTTAAAATCTGGTTTTTTAGGTCTCACAACAAAATAGGTTTCTAGGCTAACCGTTGGATAAAATAAAGGTCGCTTTTTTTGTTCATTATCACTACGCATATCAAGAGGGGTTTCGCTAATGATAATCTTATAATAGCGCTCGGTCTCATCGGCTTCTCCTCGATAAAAAATCTTAAAAAATTCTTGTTCCCCAGGTAATAAAATTTTCTTCAATGGAGTAAAAATAATCTCGCCGTTATGGAGAGGTGCCCCATGTTCTTGGTTACCTGGTTTATCAATTTTGTAGGCACTAAAATTATATAAATTAGTTTTATCTGTGTCGTTGATGTATGGCTTAGAAAAAAACTCTTGCCCTGACTCCATCGAAGAAATATCTGCATTGATATATAAAGCAATAGCATTATTGCAAGACACTGATAGCAATACCAATAATAGGATTTTAAGTAAATAAAATGGTTTCATATTAAAAAATTCAACTAAAATTTAAGAGTATATGGGGTTCAATAAAAGGGCCACTTGAACTTTTACAAGTAGCCCCAAAAGTAGTCATTAGATATTATTGAATATCGGGCCCAGTCCAAATTGCTTTGACAGTTATTGTGCCACTTGCAGAAACGGTTCCTAACCAATCAATACCATCCAATGTAAAAAATGATTCAGAGTCATTCATTGGGAATGATAAATCTAAGTTAGTTCGATAAAAAGATCCTAAATCCTCATTAGGTCTATCCCATGGTGTTTCAGACCATAATGCATTTTTTAATGAAATTTCATTATTATCACAACTTGCTCGGTGTGATTCTTTAGTGCCACTTTCATTTTTAAATGAAAGATAAGCGGAAAAAGGGGCATTAAGTTTATTATCGCTCGAGGTAAATAAGCAGTATGACTGTCCTTTTAATGTTGTGTTTGGTCCTTCAACTTTTGCTGTAATAGAATCCGCTTGCCTTGGCCCGCTAGTCGTGACGATATAATTAAATTCTATCGGTGGTTCATCATTGCCGACTTTTCCTGTTTTGGATTGGTTTGGATTAAAATCTGCAGGAATAATGCTAATTCCATAATCTCTCGGCTTAATTATTAAGAAATTTGAAGGTGTAAATTCGTAAAATCCAGATTGAGGAAGTGGTGATTGAAAACCAAAAGTATATACACTATCAGCAAGTGTGACTGTTGAATTAGGTGAAGCGTCAACAATTGATTTTAAATATTCATTTGAGAGAAAAACTTCAATATTTTGTGAACCATTATTAAAGATCTCTGACATGTTTGTTGTTGATGACCAATTTGTCCAGCGCGTGCTGTTACTTCCTTTATATTGAATAAGTGCAGCACGGGGGTCCCTAGCTAAACCTAACTTTGCACTATCAATATACATACGAACTGTAAATGTTCCGCCGATAGATTGTCCTTGGGTTTCTAATTCAACCAACTTACAAATAATTCCAGAAGTATTTCCAACAATCCCTGTCGAGCAAAAATTAGAACCGAGTCCAATAGTTGGATTGCCATTGCTATCCACAAAGACTTCTTGTAAGGCGCCCGTTCCTTTTAGAATAATATTGCCTTTTTTATTGGTTGGAATGTAGTGTTGTTGTGTTGTCGTTCTTCCTCCACTCGTCATACAGGTCGTATTACTTAAATCATAATCGTCGCGGCTTGTGCAGGTTCTTAAATCAAAAGTATATTCTGTTCCTGGTGGTATTTCGGCTAACCAGCGATAAAAAGATTCAGAAAATATCGGTCTTGAATATCCAGACTCACCCGGTGTTCCTGTTTGTTGGATTTTATATGCACCATTATCTCGTAACTGCTGAGCTGACCAATAAGACGTTGCCGGGCAATTTCGGTTATTTGTCATGCAACGATTTCCGATAAAAGGTTGGCTTACGGGAGAATTTTCTAACCAGATATCACCTGTATTATATGTTGAGCTAAAAGGTGTTCCTGTATATCCCATATAGCCTAAACTATATTGTCTATTGCGCTGGTATTTTGTGAATACATTTGAGCCCGAGAAGCGAGGGTCAACTCTATTCGCAACAATAAAGAATTCGTTATCAACTTGGTTTTCAACAATGACATACTCTTGTAATGGTGCTGTTGCAGAAAACGAATTCGGTATTAGAACCGAAAATGAAATAAAAAGTGCTGTTATCGATAATAATCGCATATTAAATTAGCCTTTAAAGTGATAATTAACGTTTAGCAAATGCTTCTTGAGGTTCACATGTCACCTCACCGACCCACAATGCACCACGTGCACCTTGAAGGTTTAAATCTGCTTCGCAAATTGTTTGCTGATCATCTTGTAATAACGATATCACTGGATATCGGACGTCAACATCCATGGAAAACTCACCATTTTGGTCCGTTTTTGTTCGACCAATATGATTTCGAATTGAGGCATATTTTATGTATTCACCATTTGGTGATTTCAGACGGCCAAATACCGTGACTAATTGCCTTACCTCTGGTTGATAAAGAGCAATGTTTCCTGGGTATAATGTGACGGATTTATTTCGCCCTGAGACAATATCAAAGCTGTCTTTTGATTTTCCGTCATTCATTAACTGAATGTCATAATCCGAATAAGGGGATAATGGAATAAAGGTATTTTTTCCGCTAATTGGGTAATTTTGCCCATTTACTTTTGCGACCATGCTGCCGCTACCTTTTATATCGGAATTAATAATGACGCCTGATTTACCTTGCTGCCCACTTGGCATGATCATGCCGTTGCTATATGCCACAGAGCCACGAGAGGTTAAATTGCCATTAAGTCTGTTATTATCGGGGCGATTAATCGTTACGGTACCTGAATTATATTTAGTATCATAAGAAGCATAGCCTAATGTTGAAAAATTGGATTCACCATTATCTTTATCTCGGACTAATTTGGAGACAGAAACCCCTGCATTGGTAATCACCGAATTTTCAAAATTTTTATTCGCATAAATATTTGCTTTCACATTACCATTTGTTGAGGAAACACCCGTACTCAACCATGTTGATAAAGGTAAGGAAAAATCGAGGTTAATATATTTTTCGTTGGTACTATTTTGGTTATCATAATGATAGCGCTGTACACCCGCTCTTAGCCCCACCGTTCCATAACGGCCAGAGAATAATGTATTCGCATATTCATAGTTAATTGAATCACTGCCAATACGGCGATCTTTAGTATTACTAATAGTCAGTGACCCAGTTCTATCAATTATTTTGTCAAAATTAATGGTTCCGCCATAAGAATAACTGTCAGCATCATAAAGTGGTAAATCACCACTCACTACAGTTTTTTCTTTAGATGCCCATAAAGAACCGTAACCTTCAGGTATATTGATAGAAAGAGTCGCAATGTTCCGATAACTACCATGGTTTTCTAGCATCCCTTGCCAGTTAACTGAGATATAGTTATTTAAAGCCGCGTTGATACTCGTTTCTTGTACAACAAATTTATCAAACCCATAATTTGACATTTGAAAACGCACGCCAGACAACACTGGGAAGTTATAAGCGAAAGAGGCTCCGATTAAATGGCTTTTACTCGGAGTTTGACTCGTTGAGCCTTCATTTCTTACATAATGGCGCTTATCAAAGTCAATATAACCACCATAAATTTCCCAATTGAGTTTATCAAAACCGCCTGTTATCGCACCGAAGGATTTATTAATTGTTTGGTGCTGTGTTGTGACAATTTTGCCATCGATAACCGTCTCAATAGTGACGTCGTAAATACCATAGGGTAGTACACTGGTATCAACTTCAAAATTACCCATTGGAAAATTTTGAATATTTAATAATTTACCTTGCCGATAAATGCGTACTTCGCCTGGACTATTTAAAAAAGCATAAATCGGCGTAAGTGATTGCTGCTTATTTGTCACCATACTTGAGGAATTGTTTCCTATTGATGCCGCATAAATTTTACTGCTGCTAAGGGTAGTTAAGCTGGCAATAGACTGTAAATTCCACGTACTCATGAGCCCAAGTGCAAAACGAAATCCGTTGAAATCACGCTCATACATTGCACGATACAGCTCAACATTAGAATTAGATTTTCCAATGCTATATGCTGATGCATTTACATTAAAGTGATGTTCCGCAGCTGCGAATAATGTATCTAAATTGAAATAGCTGCTGGATGTATCTTTTGAATCTTTAACACGGCTCTGGAATACCCCTAAATCATAGTTAGCTACCGCTGAAAATGAATTAACTGAAGAATTTCCTAGTACAGATTGCCGCGCATGTTCTTTTGGCGAAAAAGCAGCTTTATCAACATCTAATGATAAATTAAAAGAAGAAATGTTTAATTGAAGGGTTGCATTATTATCAATAATAATACCATTACTTTCATTAAAAATGGCATCCTTTTTTTCTTCAAGTTTATCAACTAGTAAATTATTTAATTTCGCACCTTGCTCATTTTCAATGAGATGAATACTTGATAATTTAATATTACCATGATCGATTACAATAACTGCATCTGCAATTTTACTTTCGCTCTGATTGGTTGCTGCATCATCATTTAGTCGTAAAAAAACAGGTACAGACATTCCTTCTTCCAATGCACTAACAAATGCAGGAGGAATAATATATCCACCGATCTTAACGCTTTTCATTTCATTGGCATTAATTGTATTCGAAAAAATAATACTTAATATTGATAAAGCAATAGCACTCTTACGCATAATTTAAGTCCATTCTTAATTATTTGACAACAATGAACTCTCCTTTGTGCCAAATACCTACGCTTGATTTTTTATTTGTGACATCGACAAATTGTAATTTGACGGCTAAGTTTGGCATGAGGTAATAACGCTCGCGACAAATGCCATCCACTCCGTATTTTTGTTTTTCTGCTAAACAAGGGCCTGAAGCCACTACACGGAAGGTGCTATTTCCAGTATTTGAAATTTGGGAATTAGTATATTTATAATTAAAGTTTTCAATTCTTGGTGCGACAACAAGAATTGTGCTAATGGTTGCTGATGTTGTTGCTGATGCCGATTTCGCACTTTGTGTAACACCACTCTCGCCAATAGGATCATCTTTCCAATTTAATCGATAGTAACGTTCTTTATTATCTTTTGGGCCTTGATAAATTATCTTAAATATATCTTTTGCATGCCCTGGAAGAATTAAATTAGCGGGTGTTGATAATATTTCATTAGGATCAGTAACTGTAATTACTTTTCCAGTATCAAGTGGTGAATCTATTTTTTCTATCGTTAAATTTACCAATCTTGCTGTATCTACTGTATTTTCAATTTCTTTAGATAAGGTGTCTTCATTCGATGATATTATTTCAGTAATATTTCCCACGTTGACAGCAAAACTGCTTTTTAATGGTAACCATGATAATAAAATTAATGCTAATGTTATCTTTTTCATAATCGCAAATTTCAAAAATGAATGACGATAAAGATATTATTTCCCTATAGTATCTTTATCGTAATATTTAGTTATCTAATAAGGGGATATTGAATTAAGGAGCTGGCGTGAAATCACCGTCCCAAGTTGCAGTAAATTGAACTTTAACATCACCATCCCATGTACCATCAGTCAGTGCTTTAAAGTCAGTCGCTGCACCATCAGCTTCAGCGCCAGCAATAACAAAGGTGAATTCACCGCGATCTGCTGCACGCTCAGAGCCATTATAGATGCCATCAGCCGCTAAATTGTCTAAACCAGAAGTTAAACCGGTTGATGTATCAATTAATACTAAATCATTATTTTTAGTCAAATCTTCGCCATTCCATTTAACCCCAACAGTTAATTTAGAATCGTCAGTTGTTCTTGCTAATGTATTAGCAATAATTTTTGACGCTAATTTAAAATCTGTTGCACCAGCTTGGCCTTGAATAGCGATATCAAATGCTCCATTCTGTTGGTTAAAGCTTTTTTGGCCTTCGGCATAATTAAAAGTTAAACTTCTTAATGGAGTCACAACTAACATACTTGTCGTGTCTTTAATTGCAGTCGCTTGCCATGTTGCTGTTGCTTGAGCGGTACGTGTATCTGCATTTGCAGCTGTAGCAAAAGAAGCTGCGATAATTGTTGATAACAATACAGAAGCCATTTTTTTATTTAACATACTAATCTCTCTTTTTATATTGATAGAAAACAATAGTAAAATTAGTTATTTAATTTTTACATATTGATATGGTTTTATTGAATTTAAAATGGAATATTTAAATATCTTTCATGCTGTTTAGTAATATTTCGATTGTTTTTTTACTTAAATTTATATTGTTTCTTTTATTTTCTTCAGAGAAACAATCAATATAGTAAATCATTTCAATCCATCTTTTGTCTAAAACGGTTAATATTTCATTTAATTGATCTAGCGATAATGAACTGCTACCAGTTTCATAGCGAGACACCTGTTGTTGGCTAATGTTAATTAATTCAGCCAACTGTTTTCCTGTCATGTTTTTTTCTTTGCGTGATTTTCGTAAATAATTTCCTACATGACTACTAATTATATTAGCTTTCATTTTTTCAGCCTCTAATATTAATAGATCTATTTATATGATATTCGTTAGCTCACTCGCTTGCTTAATTGAGTGTTATAATAAATACATTAAAAAAAGAGTAAATGGCAGGATTTCTATTAAAGATTTACTTTTAATAGGTTTTTTCTATTAACTCTGTTTTTTTTAGCATTATCTAATTAAAAAATATCTTCTCACCAGTTTAATTGGTTAAAAATACACTTAATAGTGTTGAAATCAGGGGGATTAATAAAAAAATACACCAAATAGGCGTAAAATTATTATAATTGTTAACAAATGTATATTTAATTAAGAAGCATAAAGAATCTACATTGAAAGTTACAATTTATTACAATTAAAGGGTGGGAAGAATTTAGAATAAAGGCAGGAAACCAGTTATATTGGTAAAATTATAATTTGTAATGTGTTTTTAGCCCTCTTATTTATTAATAACTCAACTAACTAGTTTAATGTGTATGATGCTAAAATTACACTTTGCTAACTAGATATATGATATGACATCAGTGTCTAGTAGGTTGATACTATAGTATCAACTTTTTAATATCATGACCCTATTGTGGCACATGGGGTTTAGACCTGAAATTTCGTCTTACAGGCCAATTTATTTTCTATAGTCTCATCAGGTATTTTACCAGTGAAAATAGAATCAGCGATAGGTTACTACGTTCTCTAGTGCCCCTTATTTTAATTTCAGCAATATCAATTATGATGTCTTTATCTGTGGATGTCGTGTGCTATAGAAATAATAATGGGAAAGCTTCCTCTTTGTAATTAGGTCACTAAATGAATATAGGTTTTGCAGTGCCTAATACTATACACGTTTGTTCTAAAAGCAATTCTTCACTTAGAGATTCGCTAATTATTACTTAATAAGTTAGATATACCGATTTACCTAACCGCTAATTAAGATTGCACTGCGGGCTTTTGAAAGCCACTTTTATTCAAAACTATACATATAAGAACTGTGATCTGTATAGGAATTTCTGTTGTAAAAACGTTGGTTGTTAGAAGTGCACGCACTATCTATATATGATGAGCAATCTAGATAAGCTTTGCAGAATAGCTTATCTAGATTATTTTGAACGATTCTTATTTTCTCCTTGTTAGGTGTGGAGATAGACCATTCTATAGGCTATAGGCAACTGCGATTAGCCAGTAATATTTATTGCTACTGTTTTTTCAATTCATGTTACTTCTATTTATTTCTAATCATTGGAAGGGTTGGGTATTTGACTTAATCTAAACAAAAATATTCGGGCATATTGAGGCTTTTTTTTGTCTAAAACTTTGCCAATTATCACTAATGTGGCAGCTAAATGCGCTAGATGCATAAATCACCTTGATCCCAGACACTGAACTCAGGTTTAATAAGGTTAGTCACTTGCGCAAAAATGTAAGCATTAAGGGATATTTTGCGCAATGGAATGGATTCAGCTTTGCGGCAGTTCAATTTATTAGCGATCTGCTGCCATGAACATAGCAAATATTGCGGTATGGGTAGAATTGGGTTACTTTCAATCGCTCTATTCGTGAAATGCTCAATTTGTTGTCGATGTGCTATGGCTCCTTAAAGTAGGGAACATATGGGATACATCGCTAAATTGATGTTTTCATGTTACAGCGAAATTAAAGTAGCACTATCCGTATTGCGTTGTAAAAATTGGTTTAAGTACGTTTTTATCCTACCTGGAGTATACTGATGACGACTCGTAAAACCCTTGCTAATGCTATCCGCTTTCTAAGTATGGATGCGGTTCAAAAAGCAAAATCAGGGCATCCTGGCGCGCCAATGGGCATGGCTGATATTGCTGAAGTACTGTGGCGTGACCATATGAATCATAACCCAGCTGACCCACACTGGGCAGATCGTGACCGTTTTGTACTGTCAAACGGCCATGGCTCAATGTTGATTTATAGCTTACTGCACCTCACTGGTTATGACTTATCTATTGAAGAGTTAAAAAATTTCCGCCAATTACACTCTAAAACACCGGGCCACCCAGAATATGGCTATACTCCAGGTGTTGAAACAACAACCGGTCCTTTAGGTCAAGGCATTGCAAATGCAGTGGGTTTTGCGATTGCAGAACGTACATTAGCAGCGCAATTTAACCGCCCTAACCATAACGTTGTTGACCACCACACTTATGTGTTCATGGGTGATGGTTGTATGATGGAAGGTATCTCGCACGAAGCGTGTTCTTTAGCGGGTACACTGAAATTAAATAAACTGATCGCATTCTATGATGACAACGGTATCTCTATTGATGGTGAAGTTGAAGGTTGGTTTACTGACGATACCGCTGCACGTTTCGAATCTTACGGTTGGCATGTTATCCGTGATATCGACGGCCATGATGCATCACAGATCAACGCGGCAGTGAATGAAGCGAAAAGCCAAACTGATAAACCAACACTGATTATGTGTAAAACTATTATTGGTTTTGGTTCACCAAACAAAGCGGGTTCTGAGTCTGTTCACGGTGCGCCTTTAGGTGATGCTGAAATTGCAGCAACTCGTGAAGCTCTGGGGTGGAGCTACGGCCCATTCGAAATTCCTAAAGATATCTATGAAGCTTGGGATGCTCGTACTGCAGGTAAAGAAAAACAAAGCGCATGGGATAAAAAATTCGCCGCGTATGCAGCGCAATTCCCTGAACTAGCTGCGGAATTCACTCGTCGTATGAATGGTGAATTACCTGCTAACTTTGACGCGGATGCAAAACAATTTGTTGAAAATCTGCAACAAAACCCAGCAAATATCGCAAGCCGTAAAGCATCACAAAATGCATTAGAAGCATTTGGTAAAGTATTACCTGAATTTATGGGCGGTTCTGCGGACTTAGCGCCAAGTAACTTAACCATGTGGTCAGGCTCCAAAGCACTGAACGTAGACCCAGCGGGCAACTACATTCACTACGGTGTTCGTGAATTTGGTATGTCAGCTATCATGAACGGTATCGCGTTACATGGTGGTTTCATTCCTTACGGTGCGACATTCCTGATGTTCGTTGAATACGCACGTAATGCGGTTCGTATGGCAGCACTGATGAAAGTGCGTAGCATCTTTGTTTATACTCACGACTCTATTGGTCTGGGTGAAGATGGCCCAACTCACCAACCGGTTGAGCAACTGGCAAGTCTGCGTGTGACACCAAATGTCAGCACATGGCGCCCTTGTGACCAAGTTGAATCTGCTGTGGCGTGGAAATATGCTATCGAACGTAAAGATGGCCCAAGCGCATTAATCTTCTCTCGTCAAAATTTAGAGCAACAACCTCGTACTGCTGAGCAATTAGCCAATATTGAGAAAGGGGCTTACATTCTGAAAGATTGCGCAGGCACGCCTGAGTTAATCTTTATTGCGACAGGTTCTGAAGTGGAACTGGCCGTTAAAGCGGCTGAGCAATTAACATCAGAAGGCCGTAAGGTCCGTGTTGTTTCTATGCCATCAACCGATGCATTTGATAAACAAGATGCGGCATACCGCGAAGCTGTTTTACCTGCCAATGTGACAGCACGTGTTGCTATCGAAGCGGGTATTGCAGATTACTGGTTCAAGTACACTGGTTTAAACGGTGCCATCATCGGTATGCATACCTTTGGTGAATCTGCTCCAGCCGAAGTTCTGTTTAAAGAATTCGGTATTACAGTAGAGAAAGCGGTTGAAGCTGCAAAATCTTTACTGAAATAAAATAAGAAGGAATGAGCCCCGAATTTTGGTTCTCATTTCTAATTATCTTGCTGAACAACGCCTAGTGATAAGCTAGGCGTTGTTTTTTTGTGCACCAATATAGGATTTTCTATTGCGTTCTGTAAATATATCCCTTAATCTAACCTTAGATAAGCTGAACCGTTTCAGTTGTGTGTTGCTGAATGAAAATATTTTTTAAAAATGTCGGTTGAAGCACACTTTTGATGTTTGACAGCTAAAATGAGCAGTAGAGTTGGTGTGAGTCAGTTATCCTTAGCAACCGTGTGATTTTGCTCAGATACAAGGTGTAGAATGGCAATCAGGGTAGCAATAAACGGCTTTGGCCGCATTGGTCGAAGTGTTCTAAGAGCGTTGTATGAATCTGGCCGTCGGGCAGAGATTATCGTGGTGGCGGTTAACGAACTTGCTGAACCTGAAGGTATTGCGCATTTGCTGAAGTATGATTCCAGCCATGGGCGTTTTGCTTGGGATGTACGGCTTAACGGAACACTTTTACAAGTTGGTGATGATAATATTCGTTTATTTCATCAACGTGAGCTGCATGAGTTGCCTTGGAAAGAGCTGGGTATTGATGTCGTTTTAGATTGCAGTGGGGCTTATGGCTCACGGGATGATGGGTTACTGCATTTAGCGGCAGGGGCGAAAAAAGTGTTATTTTCTCACCCGGGTACTGACGACCTTGATGCCACTATCGTTTATGGTGTTAACCATGAAAGCCTAACCGCTCAAGACAAGATTGTTTCCAATGCTTCTTGTACCACCAATTGTATTATTCCAATTATTAAATTACTTGATGAGGCATTTTCGATTGAATCGGGGACAGTGACGACGATTCACGCGTCAATGAATGACCAACCCGTTATCGATGCCTATCATAAAGATTTACGCAGAACTCGCGCAGCGAGTCAGTCTATCATTCCTGTTGATACCAAATTAGCCGCAGGAATTACACGAATTTTTCCGAAATTTAAAGACCACTTTGAAGCCATTTCTGTTCGTGTACCGACGACGAATGTGACAGCGATTGATTTGAGTGTTACCGTACATGACGATGTTTGTGTTGAAAAAGTCAACCAACTACTGCGAAGCGCTGCACAAGGGCATTTTCGTGGTATAGTGGACTACACAGAATTACCGCTAGTCTCGATGGATTTCAATCATGATCCACACAGTGCTATTATTGATGGTACACAAACGCGAGTCAGTGGTAAGCATTTAATTAAAACCCTGGTTTGGTGTGATAACGAATGGGGGTTTGCTAACCGGATGCTAGATACAACATTAGCAATGGCAGCGACAGGTTTAAACTAATTGGCGACTGACAGACAGCAGGGCATGATAACTTTATTGTTTTGCACAGTCGCTGATGGAAACTTTATAGAGAATCAACGAGAGGATTCACCATGTCTGTAATTAAGATGACCGATTTAGACTTAGCGGGTAAACGCGTATTCATCCGTTCTGACTTAAACGTTCCTGTAAAAGATGGCAAAGTTACTTCTGATGCGCGTATTCGTGCTTCATTACCAACAATTGAAGCTGCTCTGAAACAAGGCGCTAAAGTCATGGTCACTTCTCACCTTGGTCGCCCGACCGAAGGCGAGTACAACGAAGAGTTTTCACTGCAACCTGTTGTTGACTATCTGGCCGATAAAATGGATTACCCAGTCCGTTTAGTTAAAGACTACCTTAACGGTGTTGATATCGAAGCTGGCGAGTTAGTTGTGCTGGAAAACGTTCGCTTTAATAAAGGCGAGAAAAAAGACGACGAAACGCTGTCAAAACAATATGCGGCATTGTGTGATGTTTATGTGATGGATGCGTTTGGTACGGCTCACCGTGCACAAGCGTCAACACATGGTGTTGCTAAATTCTCTCCAGTGGCTTGTGCTGGCCCACTACTGAGTGGTGAGTTAGAAGCATTAGGTAAAGCATTAGATAACCCAGCTCGCCCAATGGTTGCGATTGTTGGTGGTTCTAAAGTGTCAACTAAACTGACTGTATTAGATTCTCTATCTAAAATTGCAGACCAGTTAATTGTTGGTGGCGGTATTGCGAATACCTTTATCGCAGCGGAAGGTAACAATGTTGGTCGCTCATTATATGAAGCAGACTTAATCCCTGAAGCGAAAAAATTACTGGCAAACTGCCAAATTCCAGTACCGACTGATGTTCGCGTTGCAACTGAGTTCTCCGAAACTGCACCTGCAACTCTGAAAGCAAGCACTGAAATTAAAGACGACGAACAAATTCTGGATTTAGGTGACGAATCTGCACAGCGTTTGGCTGAGATCCTGAAAAATGCCAAAACCATTCTTTGGAATGGCCCAGTAGGCGTGTTTGAGTTCCCTAACTTCCGTAAAGGTACTGAGATCGTTGCAAAAGCGATTGCTGATAGCGACGCATTCTCTATCGCTGGTGGTGGTGACACCCTAGCGGCTATCGATTTATTCGACATTGCTGACAAAATTTCATATATCTCTACTGGTGGCGGTGCTTTCCTTGAGTTCGTTGAAGGCAAAAAGCTCCCTGCCGTTGTGATGCTAGAAGAACGTGCTAAAGCGTAATTAATTGTTCATACACAACAGGCAGCGTAGGCTGCCTGTTTACCACAGGACCTTTTCACATGTCTAAAATTTTTGATTTTGTTAAACCGGGTGTTCTTACTGGTGATGATGTACAGAAAGTTTTCGCAGTTGCTAAAGAAAATAACTTTGCATTGCCAGCGGTGAACTGTGTTGGTACGGATTCAATTAACGCCGTACTTGAAGCGGCCGCTAAAGTTCGTGCTCCAGTTATTGTTCAGTTTTCTAATGGCGGTGCTGCATTTATCGCAGGTAAAGGCCTGAAAGCTGAAGGCCAACAAGCTGCAATTTTAGGTGCGATCTCTGGTGCTTATCATGTACACCAAATGGCTGAGCACTATGGTGTTCCTGTTATTCTGCATACTGACCACTGTGCGAAGAAATTACTGCCATGGATCGATGGTCTGTTAGATGCAGGTGAAAAACACTACGCAAAAACCGGTAAACCACTGTTCTCTTCTCACATGATTGACCTGTCAGAAGAAACACTGGAAGAAAACATCGAAATCTGTGCTAAATATTTAGCGCGTATGGCTAAAATCGATATGACTCTGGAAATCGAACTAGGCTGTACTGGTGGTGAAGAAGACGGTGTTGATAACACAGGTATGGACAGTTCTGAGCTGTATACTCAACCAGAAGATGTTGCATATGCATACGAAAAACTGAATGCAGTAAGCCCGCGTTTCACTATCGCGGCTTCTTTCGGTAACGTTCACGGTGTTTATAAACCAGGTAACGTTCAGTTAACGCCAAAAATCCTGCGTAATTCACAAGACTACGTTTCAGAAAAATATAACCTGCCACACAACAGCTTAGACTTCGTATTCCACGGTGGTTCTGGCTCAAGTGCTGCTGAAATCAAAGAAGCAGTTAGCTACGGTGTTATCAAAATGAACATCGATACTGATACTCAGTGGGCAACTTGGGATGGTATTTTACAGTACTACAAAAAGAACGAAGGCTATCTGCAAGGTCAGTTAGGTAACCCAGAAGGTGCGGATAAACCTAACAAAAAATACTATGACCCACGTGTGTGGCTGCGTAAAGCACAAGATTCAATGGTTGTTCGTTTAGAACAAGCATTCAAAGAACTGAACTGTGTTGATGTACTGTAATTAACGCGCATTAAGTTTTTTGTGATTAATCCCCTAGTAAGGTAACTTGCTGGGGGATTTTTTGATCATGTAGATACTGGTGCTTTACTTAATTGTGAAAGTAGTTTTAAAAACAGCGCTTCACTTTGTGTTAGCGGTTTACTCGCCTCGGTGATTGCACATATGTGGTTATGAAAGACAGGGGAGTCGCTCATTTCTATGAGTGAATGGCGGAAATTAATATGTGAGGCATAGTTTTCCGGTAAAATACCCACATAGTGGCCTGAAGCGATAAAGGTAGCTACAGCCTCAAGGCCAGCGGCTTCAGGGCCTCGGCTAAATTCACCCGATGCTAAAATACTTTCAGTGAATGGGTGTGGCCGATAAACTAATGCTAGATTATGTTTGTTGTTGGCGGTATTGGCAGAAACATAAAGTTTATGGTTTTCTATAAATAAGAATTGATAATTATAACGGTTATTTTCGTGATATTGCCCGCGAATACCGATTTGAATTGTTCTGTCACTAAGCGCTTTATTTAATTGATTATGGTTGAGGATGCTTAGCTCTAATTTAACATTAGGCGCCTCTTGGGTAAATTGAGCAATAGTGGCTGATAGATGACAGAGTGGATCCGTTAATATATGTTCAATAACACCAATAACTAATGTTCCAGATAAAATCCCATGGCGTTCATCGACTTCAGTTTTGATATTATCTAATGCTTTCAAAGCAGTATTGGCTTTTTCGATAACAAATAAACCTGACTCAGTTAGCTTAAAACCAGAAGGGCCTCTTTCACACAATTGGACACCGAGTTTTTCTTCAATTTCACGGATATGGCGGCTTATTGATGCTTTTGACATATTTAGTTTTTTTTCTGCAATGGTAAAGCCACCAGCTTCTGCAACGGAAGTAAAAACACGTAATGATTTTAAGTCTTTTTCAGTTAATTTTTTATTATGCATATTTATACCTATTACGTGAAATCAATCACTAAATGCTAATCTATCTTATTTTTTATTGGGATACAAATAGCATAATTAATACTATTTTATTTTAATTATTAAAATTGTTTTTATTTATATAAAAGGTTTAATTTTATGAAACCATAGGATCAAAAATATCACTTTTATTCCTAGCGGATACGTATATCTTAAAGTTGTAGTTGTTAATAGATTGTTACCAAAGTGGCGCCACAAAATAATAATTAATCCAAATATATATAAATACAAAAGGATTCTAATTTATGGTCACAGATGAATTGTTAACAATAAAATTAGATATGATTACATTTACAGCATTAGGGGCCTTATTATTAATTGCTAGTAATGTAATCATAAAGAAATTTCCATTTTTTATGAAATATTCAATTCCTAGTCCGGTGATCGGCGGGTTTATGTTTTCTATTGTAATGTGGTTAGCTTATCAATTTAATATTGTTGAGCTTAATTTTGATAACACATTATATGACTTATCGATGTATATATTTTTCGTCACAATAGGTTTAATGACAGGTGTTAAATTATTAGTGAGTGGTGGAAAAATATTGCTAATTTATATGGTGATTTGCTGGGGGCTGGCATTTATGCAAAATGGCGTCAGCATTGGTTTATCATATGTTTTAGATATTGAGCCACTAGTTGCTATGATGGCAGGCCAAGCCTCGATGCAAGGTGGTCATGGTATGGCGGCATCTTTAGCACCGCTGATTGAGTCCTTTGGTCACGACCAAGCCCTGAATGTTGGGTTAGCGGCTTCGACTTTTGGTTTGATTGCAGGGTCAATTCTAGGAGGGCCTGTTGGGAACTGGTTGATCCAAAGAAATAAATTAAAAATTGAAACTGACCATGTTGATTTGGACAATTTAGCGGAAAGTAACGATACCGAAGATAAAATTACGGCTCAACAATGTATTATTACAGGAGCAGTTATTTTAAGTATACTCGCTATCGGAATGCCGACAGCAAAATGGATAAGTACAGTAACAGGGTTTACTATTCCTGGACATATTTTTAGTTTGTTTGTTGGTGTTATATTTCATTCAATCAATGAAAGAAAACCAATAATTAAAATATCTCGCAATACAGTAGTATTAATTTCTACTTTATCACTAGAAATGTTTTTAGTGATGGCTATGATGAAGTTAAAACTTTGGGAATTATATGAGTTAGCGTTACCTCTAACTATCATATTAATATCACAAGTTATTACAACAATATTAGTTGCCATATTTGTTGTTTATCGCGCATTAGGTAAAAACTATGATGCTGCTGTTATGTCCGCTGGTTTTATTGGACATGGTTTAGGTGCAACACCAAATGGCTTAGTGGTTATGGACGCTATTTGTAATAAATATGGTTTATTCTCACGAAAGGCATTCATTATTATACCAATCGCCGGAACAGTATTAACGGATATTGTTGGTGTCCCTCTATTTGTATTCCTAGCTAACACATTTGGTGGCTAAGAAATAAAAAAACAACAAAAGAAAGAAAACTAAATCTAAGAAGGAATAGTTTGTATGAAAAAATTAACGACACCCCCACATGTTGGCCATAAAACATTTTTATATTCAGAATTAGTGACTGAATTGACCAACATTGAAGCGGATATTGCCATACTAGGGATGCCATTTAGTTCAGCTTATAGTGCTCATGCATTTACCAACGACCAATCTCGTGCTCCACAATATTTACGTGATATGAGTGACCGAATTGTTAGGCATCCAGATCATTATGATTTTGATATTGATGGGCCACTACTCCAAGGCCGTAAAGATATTAAATTTGTTGACTGTGGTGATGTTATTCCTGATTTATCAAAGCCTTTGGGGGAGCACCATCAGCGTGCAGCTGAGGCAATTCGACAGTTATTAAGAGCTAAAGCACTTCCCATTGTTTTAGGGGGCGATCATGGGATCACAACGCCTATTTTGCAGGGATTTGATGAAGTAGGGCCAATTACACTTGTGCATATTGATGCACATTTAGATTGGCGTGAAGAGGTTAATGGGGTGGATACCGGCCTTTCAAGCCCGATCCGCCGCGCTTCTGAAATGAAGCATATAGGTGAAATTTTCCAAATTGGTTTACGTGCACAAGGTAGCGGACGCCCTGCGGATTACCAAGCGGCTAAAGACCATGGTGCGCATGTTATTCCGGCCTATGAACTGCATGAGGTTGGCATGCAAGCCATTTTAGACCGCATTCCAGATAATTCGAACTACTATATTAGTATTGATGCCGATGGTATTGACCCGAGTATCATGCCTGGAGTTGATGGCCCGGCTCCTGGTGGGGTGACTTATTTGCAAGCTCGTAGCCTAATTCACGGTTTAGTGAAAAAAGGTCGCGTTGTTGGTATGGATATCGTTGAAATTACACCCGCAAAAGATATTCCCTCTAAGCTAACTGGGGTGACTGCTGGGCGTTTTGTTGTGAATTTAATTGGAGCATCCATTCGCGCAGGCTATTTTAATAAGAAATAACGCAGCCAATTAATGTTGTGCTAACAATAAAGTGGGAGATACATTTCCACTTTATTGTTAATTTGCAGGTGTCCCTTGATGAAACCTTAATTGCCATTGGTTTGCTGAATTTTTTAGCCAAATAGATGAGCGGTTAGTTAGCTTGGTTTTATCCCCATCTTGCTGTTCAAAACTGATATAAGTCATCAACACCGTATTATCACTCAATTGCGAACAGTGGAAATTTTCGGCGTAAATCGTTTTAGCTGTTTCATTAGCCAATGACGCTAAGGTATCGAGTTTATCGGTTGAAAAGCCAGAACGACCAAATTCAAAAAAATCCTCATGTAATATCTCGCGAAGAAAATCGCTATTCTGTCGGTTAGTACTGTTATGTAATTTTTTTTCTAATTCAATCAGTTTATTCATCACTCGCGTGCCCCCAATTGTTGTGCCAGTTTCTCAGCGAGTTGAGTCACCGTATCCGAAGTATTTGCTTGGAAATGCATCGCAATTTCCATTTCTTGAGCAGCAGGGAAACCTTCTTCTTCTGTTAAAATTCGATGTTGAGGAAGTTTTGCTCGTAAAGGTAATAAACTAACACCTAACCCATCTGCGATAGCACTTTGAATACCTGCAAGGCTAGAACAAGTATAAGTTATGTGCCAAGGGCGCTGTTCACTATCTAATAATTTGAACATATCATTACGGTAGAGACCGTTTTCAGGAAAAACCACCAAAGGTACTGAATCATTACTTAAACGTTTATATTGGTTGCTTGTTAGCCAGCACAAAGGCTCCGGCCAATGGTAATCACTTTTAAATTCCCCTTTTTTCTGTTTCACAATAATTAAATCTAATTCGCCATGTTGGTAGCGCTGATGAAGTTGTCGGCTTAGGCCACTCGTGACTTCTAACCGCAGATTGGGGTTAGCTTGCATAAATGCGGCCAGTGTCGGCGTGACTTGGCCAGAAGCGAGGTCTTCAGGAAAACCGAGCCGAATAGTTTGAATGACGGCATTGCCAGTGATTTTCATAAAGAAGGTATCATTGAGCGCCAATATATTTTTTGCATAACTCAACAAAACTTCACCAGTTTCGGTTAAGGTTAGTATGCGGTGCCCTCGGACAAATAAAGGCTGACCGACTAAAGCTTCTAGCCGTTGAATTTGCTGGCTCAATGTTGATTGTGTTGAATTTAAATGCTGTGAAGCCACGGTGAAATTCCCTGTTTCAGCAACAGTGACAAAGGTTTTTAACAAAACAAGATTGAGCAATGGATTCATTTTATAAATACCAGTCATTTAGTTATTTAATTTTTAAATAGCATACTTTTTCAGTAGATTAAAGGGTCATAGGGGAGATTAATCATGAAAACATTCTTTTTACGTGCAAAATGGTTGGTTCACTTAGCTAGCATTCTTATGATTTCATTGATATTTATGGGGAAAGGTATGGCAAACCCACAAGCTAACTCTTTGGTATCATTGGCTGAGCAAGGTAACTTACAAGGTGTTAAGTCCTTAGTTGAGCAAGGTGTGGATATTGAACAGCGCGATTCACGCCAACGTACTGCGTTGATGGCGGCAACCCATGAAAACCATCTTGAAGTTGCCCGTTTTTTGATTGAGCAAGGTGCGGACGTTAATGCACGGGATAATATGCAAGATTCCCCTTATTTGTACGCAGGGGCGCGTGGTTTGCAAGAGATACTAATATTGACTCTACAACATGGCGCTGATTTAAAAAGTACCAATCGCTACGGGGGAACTGCTTTGATCCCTGCGGCAGAACGTGGACATGTTGCAACGGTTAAAACCTTGATTGATGCGGGTGTTGATGTCAATCATGTTAATCGATTGGGTTGGACGGCACTAATTGAAGCGATTATTTTGGGTGATGGTAGCGATAAGTATGCACAAATTGTCACTGAATTAATCAAAGGTGGCGCAGATGTTAACTTATCTGATGGTTCGGGGATATCACCGCTGACGTTGGCAAAAAGTAAAGGTTACCGTAACTTGATTGAAATTCTTGAGAATTCAGGAGCGAAATAATGTCGGATACGCAATTTTTACAACAAGCTATCAACTTAGCAATGGAAAACGTGCGAGCTGGCGGGCGGCCTTTTGGCGCAATTGTTGTCTGTGATGGGCAGGTTGTTGCGAGTGGCGTTAATCAAATGCTTGAGCTCAATGATCCAACCGCCCATGCGGAGCTGATGGCATTGCGTCAAGCAGGGCAAAAATTAAGCCGCGTGAAATTAGATGACTGTGTGGTTTATGCAAGTGGGCAGCCTTGCCCCATGTGCCTTGCAGCCATACGAATGGCAGGCATCTCTCGGGTTGTCTACGCCTATTCAAACGATGATGCCGCACCTTTTGGGCTTTCTACGGATGCGATTGCAAAAGCGCTGAGGGTCATTCCTGAGCAGCAATCAGGTTTACGGTTTGAGCAACTAAAACCCAATGATGAAACGCGCAGTACACTGTACCAACAGTGGTGGGAACGGCAATCTAAATGAGTAAAGCGGCACCATCTTCGCTGGCGTTAGTACTGACCATTGTTTTAGTCGGGGTGAACTTACGCCCCTTTATGACGGGCCCAGGGCCTGTTATCGACAATATCATTCAAACGACAGGGATGAGTTATCAAAGCATTTCGCTTTTAACATTGTTACCCATGTTATTGATGGGGGTTGGCGCATTGGTTGTACCAATGCTAAACCAACGAATAGGTGAACGTGCGGGTATCAGTAGCGCAATGCTATTACTGCTGGTCGGTTCACTCGCTCGTTACTTTGTGGTTGATGGTGCAGCTTTATTATTAACCGCTTTTTTATGTGGAGTGGGTGCGGCTTATATCCAGTCGGTATTTCCTGGGCTCATCAAAGCGAATTTCCCCCAAAAAATGGCGATGATGACAGGATTATATTCAGCCACGTTAATGGCAGGGGGAGCTATTGGCGCACAGATCACGCCTTTGGTTGAAGAAATGACAGGCCATTGGCAGAGTGCCTTAGCATGGCTTGCTTTCCCTGCTTTGTTGGCGCTGTTGGCTATTTGGGCGAATGTACACACGGAGCGGGGCTCAAAAGCAGAGCAGGTCTCAGTGTTGACGTTCTTACGAAGACCGAGAGCATGGTTGTTGATGGCAGGTTTTGGGCTGATTAATGCGGGTTATGGCACTGTAGTGACTTGGCTAGCGCCTTTTTTCCAAGAACAGGGAATGAGTGCTGCACAAAGTGGCACTTTTGTTGCCATATTAACGGTGTTTCAGGCGTTATCTGCACTCATGATCCCCGTGTTTGCTTCGCATAATATTGATCGTCGTTTTTGGCTGATTGTCACGCTCAGTTGCCAAGCTCTTGGTTTTTCTGGGTTGATGCTGTTTGCCAGCGATGTGCCACTTTTATGGGTCGCGTTATTAGGTATGGGGCTAGGCGGCTGCTTTGCATTAAGTATTATTACAGCTTTAGATCATTTGCCTCATCCCGTTAGCGCAGGCGCATTGACTTCGTTGATGCAGGCTGGAGGATTTATTATTGCAGCCTTTGGGCCATTATGCGCCGCGTGGATACAGCAATTGAGCCAAAGTTTTACATGGGTATGGGCAATGCATGTGATTTTTGTATTAGTAACATTGATTCTTTATTTGCGTTTGAACCCTAAAAGCTACAGTCAAATCTTCAATTTAAAATAATTAATTTTCTCTTTATTTATTGCGAATGATAATCATTGTTATCTTGGTGTTTTTTTGTCACTATCACTGTTTATTTATTCGTCTAGGTAAGAGCCCTATGCAGCAGCGTATCGAAGATAAATTCACACAAGCGCATTCAGCCCGTGAAGAGCACTCTGCTGGTGAGTTTATTCTGGCGGTTTTATATTGGGGGCGTTAATTGCCTTTATAGCGTTGCTAATGACATTCTCACATTACCGTTATGTGAAAAGATTAGAAGCAGAGCAAGTTTAACATAAATAGAGTAAGTGCTATTTTTTACGTTTCTTATTTTGTTTTTTGACTTCTTTATTCGCTTTCTTTTCAATGGAATTGAAGTAGATATCTAAATAATGTCGGTTGCTTAAAAATGAAATTAAGCAACTGGCAACAATCACCACCCAAACAAGTTGCAACTTAATTGAGTTTTCAATACTGAAAAGTAGTAATAGTGGGATCATGACCATCATGCTTATGAAAATGGAGCACAATAACGCGCCAGCAATATAGAGCGAGTACTTTTTTAACCCGAATATATTGAGGGTGGTAAGCACGACAAAAGTTAACAGTAGCGTACCAAATGTTGCAAACATAATGATAAGCCCTGCCTCTTGCTCAATAAGCCAATCCGTGAAACCAAACCAAGAAAAAGGGATACTTATCATTGTAAGCGCTCCTGTTTACTAAATAGTAGGGGGATATCTTTAAAACGAAATAACCTGGCAAAAATAACATTGGGGAAAACATGAATATCCGTATTGTAGAGTGTGACGGTTTGGTTGAAAAACTCACGTCGGTCTGCAATTTGGTCTTCAATATGTTTTACTTGGGTTTGCAATTCCAGTAACACCCCTTTACTTATCAGCGTTGGATAGTTTTCAGCGATAGCAATCAGCGGCTTTATTTTTGCTGGAAATTGGTTTGCAGTATCGACTTTGGTTTCAATTGCAGTACTGGATAAATAGTGCTGACGGCTGGCAATCAACTCCTTAAATAGCTGTTTTTCATGTGCCATCGCTTTATCTGCAACTTGAGTTAATACAGGAACTAATTCAACTTGCTTCTTTAATAGCACATCTATATTCGCAAATGCTTTATGGCAATTGTTTTTTAAGAATACAATATTGTTATAAATATTAATTATATAGCGTATAAAAATATAGCTAATAACAGCGATAATAATGAAAAAAATCAGCTTTTCCATGTTAGTTATCACCGAATAATGAGATCTGGTCGAAATGCATATTTAGCTGCCCGTTTTGATAATCCATCGGCGTAACTAAAATCACACCAATCAGAAAAAGTGCAATTATGGTGGTAATAGCTAAATTTCGACGTAATGGACCTGTTTTGTTCCAACGAACGACATAGTCTGAGGGGGAGACGCCTAATAGCATATGAGGTGCCTTACGTATAATAATCGATTCGCCTTTTTCATTGGCATCTGCTGTACCAATTAATAAATAACCGCGGTTTGCTTCAAGTAAATATTCTTTGTAACGGCGATTACCGCTTTCAATATCCATATGCGGTTCTAAGCCAGGGTAAACAAAATAATCTGGGTCGCACTCTACTTTTACCGAACCAGTATCATCCGTAAGAGTGAAGCTATGCATGTTGTATTTACTATTTTGTAAGGTATAGCTTTTTTTACCGTCTTTATCTTTTGATATGGAATATTCAAAATAAAATGAGCCGTAACAGGTTTTATTACCTAGTTGGCTTTTAATGGCTGTGCCCGCCGTGATTTTTCCTTCAATTTCCACAAGCCCCATTGCCATTGAGCGGATTTTGGAGGTGGCTAAATTTTTCTGAAATTTTAAAAAGCGCTTGGTTGGCGTATTTTCAATTGCTTTAAATACAAAAGCTAAGACAAATGCGATAAAAAATACACGCATGTCGATAAAGAACCCTGCAAATAGGCAAGTGGCGATCAGCATACCTATAAGGGTTTTAAGAAACGCACTAAACTTTGATGAGCCTTCATTTTGTAAACGTTGATAACGTTGATAGCCAACTTTACTAGCCTTGACAACATTACGGGTAATAAAAAAGGTGATGATGAGAACAACGACGTAATAAATGATACTGCCATAGTCGCCGATAGAAGGAGAGAGCGAGTACCACATACCACAAGCAACACTGATAAAAGGAATGATCCCCCAGTTTACTTTTTTATTTATCGAGAACTTGTTATCAATAAATAAAATTAAAGCACCAATAGCTGCTCCGAGTAAAAAATACATATTCACGCATTAATACCTTTAGGCTGACATTATTTAAACTGGACGCCCTGATATTTTTTTTCATCTTCAGAAATATCAAGTAATGGCAGTGCTGAAAAACGAAAGGCATTGGCAATTAGGCTGTCAGGGAACATTTGTATTGCAGTATTATACTCTGTTGTTGCATCGTTAAAGCCTTCACGTCGTTGGGCTAATTTATTTTCAACATCACTTAAGGCGATTTGTAATTGGGTAAATTGCTCACCAGAAATGAGAGTAGGGTAATTTTCTGCAATGGCAATAAGGTTACCCAGTGCACGGTTCATTTCATTCGATGCTGCGATTTTATCGTTCATGTTTTTGGCATTAAAGTAGTTCTGACGCGCATCACTTAGTGAAGTAAAAAGGCTTTCCTCATGTTCCATAGCCTTTTCTGTAATGGTAACGAGTTGTGGGATCTGATCGGCTCTTTGCTTTAAAATAACATCAATATTGGCAAATTGATTGCTGACTTGATTACGGGTGTTGATCAGGCGGTTATAGATAGAGATCCCCCAACCTATAGCCAATAAGAGTAAAACAAATACAACGATAAGTGTGATGGTCATATTGATGCCTTTTAACCCGTGATAAGTAATTTGGGTTAAAAGTATAAGAGCCTTACCACTTATGCAATCAGAAAAGAATGAAAGTAAGGTGAGAATAAAGAAAATCTGATCTTTTTGAGTGACAAGATCAGATTTTACTTTTGAATAGTGCTTAAAGATTTGTATTTACAAGAGAAAGGTTCTTATAGCTATTTTGTTCAAGAAAATAATCTAGGTCACACTGCAATACATTAGCAAATATACAGAGCCGATGAATCGTAAAATTCTGCGTACCGCGTTCATAACGGGAGATTTGCTGTTGGCTTAATCCCGACTTTTTCCCTAAAGTGTGTGCTGTCCATCCCATCTGTAAACGGCGTTTACGAACTTGTAGTCCTATATAGGCATTTGAAATTTCAGTTTGATATATTCTCATAATATTATCCTGATTAATATCACACTACTTAAGTGTAAATAAGGTTTAGTTATGTGTTCTTATATTGATACGTTGTTTTTTCGAAAGTAATTGAATCTGATAGTCTAATTGCTATGTTTTCATTTCGATAATTACCCTGAGTATAAAAAGATTTCTCTCCATTAAACAGAAATAACCCAATAATAAATACGCCTAATCCAATAATAAATACAATAAAGCTGAATAGATAAGATAGTTGCTTGTTAATATAAAATAGGGATTGTTCCTCTAATGCAAAAGCGGCATCTGAGAATGATAAAAATAATATGACGATCCCCCAGTGTAATACAGAAAGCAAAAAAGGGTATTCAACATGATTATGTATAATAATAGGGATTATTGATAGAATGATTGCCAATGGATAACCATTTCCATTAATTTTATATTTTATAAAAGATTGAAATACGACATAGATACCTCCGGTTAATAGTAAAGATAAAAATATCAAATTAATGAGTCCTCCAGTCATCAGCCAGAGTAGTATTTCATTGTGTGGGTGAGGAACAATATACATTTTAGGACTAAAAAAAGGAATTGCTGTTCTTTCATAACTATTTTCAAATAAAAATGATTGCTCCCATGCATCATACGGTTTTTCTAAGAATAAAGTAATAGAAAAACGTAGCATTTGTTTTAAATGGAATTGATTCATAACATCAGTTCCAATGTACTGTGGGCATAGTTTTATTAAATAAACTCCAATAAAGATTGCTACAGCAATAATAAAATAACTAGCACTAACACGTAGAGGGTTTTTCTTGTAAAAAAGACAAATGAAAATAAATGCACAAACAGTAAAGCTTAGCCAAGCAATAACAGATTGCAGAACGACTAAAGTTAATGTGAAAAATAAAATGCATGTTCCTAGTAATACAATCCTGATTTTTTCATGGCGTTTAGATAACAACGAAAATTGTGATAATACAAGAGTCATAAGAGATAATAAGCATGCAGTCGCCATGTTAACCGATAATATATTAACTTGCTGTGATAAGCCATTTGAACGCATGCCTGATGCAAGATAAAAAATATCAGTTTCAAATATATATTGATATGCAGTAATAAAGACTTGAGCTACATTAATAATGATATAACAGTAAATACAAAATGATTGTATTAACCATTTTTTTTTCACTTGTAACCCTGCAATATATAGTAATACGCCAACGGTAATACCAGAAAAATACCAAAAATCAACATTATTATTTTCTCCCTGATGAGATATTAACCCCATCATTAAAATAGCTAAAGAAAAACAGTAGCAAATAGCAGGTAATGTAATGATTATTTTAATTTTCCGATAGAAAACTGTAAATGCTATAATGGATATCGTCAAGGAAATAGATAACCAGCTAATAATGTTTTGTGGTAATGATTGTCTCAAGCTTCCTAGACTGTCAATATAAATAAGACTAGCAAGGTGCCAAACAATAAAGATACCAATAAATAGTGAGCGGGATATTATGATCATAGTACGCTTACCGCTATATTAAATAAATGTTGCTATTAACCAAGCATTGCCTTTGTAGTCTCCAGGTTCGGCGTCATAGCCTGAAACTTTACTTTCAATCGTAATGTTTTTTACTTTATCTATTGTTGTTTCGAGCGTTTTTCCACTTTGATTATTTTGTTCATCATAAAGTATAAGCTCAGAATAAATAGTATTATTTCCTGATTTTAAGGGAAGTCGTTTTTGTGGATCACTATCCGTGGCATAATCTAATGCTAATTTTACTTTAACTGGCTGTACTCTATCGCATGTATAAGTAACAGTACGCGTTTCTTTACTATTAAATTCATAAGCATCCAATGTTTTGTGATCAATGTTTAAATTATCAATATTAGAATGGCAATTTGACGGATAATTGATAACCGATGTAGTGAGATCTAATTTAACGGTGGCTTTATCAATAGGTACATAAATATCTGGTGTCCCATAGTCTTGGAATAATCGTGTGTAACCTGCAATCATTGCATTTGGAATAACAATTTTTCCATCAACAGGGATATCTTTGACATAAACTCTAACGGTAAAAGGAAAATGAACAGTAAAGAATGATGTTGCTAATGGCCCCATTTCTTCATTAGAGCATCCTCTCCCTGAAATATTCCGCCAGCCACTGGTTATTCCATTCTCAGAATAAAGTGTAAAAAATGTATTATTGTTTATTTTAAATGCGGTCAGCCCTCCAATAGTAAAGCCTGCTTCTGGCATATAGGCAAAAACACGGTGGTAGGCATAAGCCGGAACAAGGCCTGCTGAATAATTACCTTGTAAGAAATTCACAGTACAATATACAGACCCATAAGGCTGAGATGTGTTTTCATTAATAACAATACCGGAGCTATTTGCTGGGGCTATTAAAAAATATTTATTGTTATCACTTCCAATTGCTGGTGTATCAGAAACAACAGAATTGTTAGATACTAAACTCATTTTATAGCCACCACCACTTCCTGAATAGCGAGTCGCACTATAGGAATTTAAGTTAACTAATAGCAGCAACAAAAATAATGGTGAATACTTTTTTATATTTTTCATAAAGACTTCCCAATATTACAGATAATCAACCATCACTGATAAAGCGGCACTAAATGGCCCAGCAGTGAGATTTTCAATAGCTTGATTAGTGACTAATTGTGATTGGATAACAACTTTCCCTGTATCACCACTTACGGATGGAGCAATCCTTTCCCATTTATTAAGGTTGAGCGCATTACTTTTATTTTCTTCTGAGAAACGAATACCCAATCCATTAATAGAGGTTGCAAGTACGGTTTCATTGTTTATTGTCAAAGTGCTTCCTTCTCTTGGAGATAGGTAAACTTGTAAATTTTTTCGAAGTTCACATTGTTTAATGAGAATACCAAAGGACTGTTTTTCTTCAGTTAGTCTGTCTAGCGCTACCTCACGGAAATTAATGACTAATTCTTTTTCACCATTTTCTGCTGTAAGTACACATGGTGGTCGAACCAATTTTGCAGAAAGAGAAATTAGTACATCCGCTTGAGTGCCTAAGGAAACTAATAAACTAATTAAAGGGAATGAAAAACAAATAAATTTCATTTCAATTCTCCTTATTGATAATCAAGATTAAAAGTAACAGTTGAGGAGAACCCCCCTGTTTTTAAAAGAGAACTAAAGGGCTTCTGAGCATAAACACCGAATAAAAGTGTATTAACGGACCCTTTACCTGATTCAGTTACTGTACTGACATCAATTGTTGTATTCAGTTCTAGTTCCTTACCACGACTATCAGTCAGTGCTAATAACACATTAGATTCACCAGTGGTTTTTAAATAATTAATACCATTATGTGTTTCAATATTTTGGGTATTTAACGTTATTTTGATCGTTTTATTCAAAGCCATCGCTGAACAGTCCATGATATCCAATTTAAATGGTTGCATATCTGAACGTCCTAATGTTTCGATTGAAGAAAAACGTAGCCCAGAAAGATATATTTTTTTCTGTGTATCATCATCACTTAGCCGACAACCAAGCGGTACTAACACTCCTTCAAAGTAAACTGTTAGTGTATTGGCAAAGCTGGTATTCCATGTTAGGAATAAAAAACTAAATAATAATATTGAGCATCTAGTCATAATTTATCTCCACACGTTGCATCTTATTACTAGCAGGAATAGAGAATAAAATGGTGTTATTGCGTAGTGGTTGAGTTAGCACATACTGGTTACTGCCTAATTTCAGTCTTAACGGTATCCAAGCTTGCTTTTGTATTGGTTTGCTACAATGAGAAAAATGCATTTCCACACTATAGGTTGCTGCAATTAAAGTACTTTCATTTAATTTTAATGAGATATTAGGTAGACAAGGAGCAGTAACAATACGCGCATTAACATATATCGTGCCTGTTGTCACAGGCACCGCAGACTCAGCAAAAATAGGTATAGTAAAAGCCCATAGTGCTAGGTAATTCAATTTCATTGTTCTGCTCCTATCTATTTTTTACTCATTATTCCGTCACACTGCACGTTGAAGCTTGGCATTTGAAAGCAAGTGAGGGCTTTCCACCATAATCATTGATATATGTCAGGTAAGGTGTTGAAAATTTGGATGATTTAATCAGTTGATTAGATTTTGGCGGTATCATGACTGCGTCAAAATCACTTTCTTCAGATTGTTTTTGGCTGTTCCCTATACCAATTACAGTTAAATAAAATGGTGTTGGGTTATCTAACGTATAACCCGATGATGTTGCTGTTAATGTTATGTATTTCGTCCAATCGGTTTTGCTTTGTGCAACAATGCTTTCAGGGCGATAAAATAGTTTTACACGGCTCTGTAATGCAATTTGCAACACACCCGCTTCTGATGACTTAGGCGGGATTTCACGCAGGTTGTAATAAAACAGGGATTCCCTGTCTTGCGGTAACTTTGCAATGTCGGGTGCGGTGCTTAGGCGAACTAGGCTAGTGGATTTGGGTTCCATGCGCTGAATCGGCGGAGTGGCAATAATAGGGCCTATTTCCAGTTTTTGTTCTAACGCATTTTCTAACCACGACTGGGCCAAATAAGGCAATTCCGGGTTATCATTACGGATCGTAATATTAATAGACGACTGGTTTCCATCGAAAATTATACGAGTACGATCAAGTGTAACCGCGGCATTCGCAGCTGAAATTACACTTATAGTCAGCGTGAATACGCTAGTAAGTAACAAAAAAGGGGAATTCAATTTCATCTTAGTTCTCTTATTAACGACAAATAATAGTTGGGTAAATTTCTTGAGGATTAATCACGTCAGGCACATCGGCACTACACTGGTGTTTATTTCCCCAGTAGAGATTGAGTAAGTCTTTAGGCTGGATACCAATAATCCACGTAATACCTTGTTCGCCAACAATTCCGAGTTCAATATTGTTGCTATTACGTACGCTGGCGCCAAAAGGCGGATAAGTGTCATCAGCTAGTTTTAAGCGAGCAAACGTTTTTTCACCTTGAATTACGTTGAGGCGACGATATCCGATTGCCCCACGAGTCAGAGTCGTATCAGTGACGGTCTCTAATGCTTCAACATCTTTTGGTAATTTACTGGTATTAATTGATGCGCTGGTTTTCCGATAACTACTCACGTTTGGCAATACAGCGAGTCCAAAGTGATTAGTTTGATAAACGCCACCACTCAGAGGAACGTTAGCTGCACCAGGTGTTTCTATAACGAGTCGAGTACCACCATAAGCGGCTTGGTGCATGGCAATACCTTCTTTAATTAAGGTAATTCCACCATTAATTGATCCCCCAACGCTGTGATACTCGTTCGGGACATAACTCGCATTTCCTGAAATTGAGGCATAAGGAAGATTTTGGTTTAAATAACCACTAAAGCTGGTTTGGTCATTCTGATGACTTCCTGTTTGATAACCGACATTTAAGTTATAATTGCGCTGCTCACTATATCCGCTATAACCGATATTATGTGTTGAACTGCGTTGGCCATTTTGGTTTCGGGTATAACCTTCAGAAAAGCTGACGCTGCTTCCTTGACTTAAAGGAATAGTGAAATACAAGCTGATCGCATCATCTTGATATCCCGCTCTTTTTGAACGAGAAGCAGAAGCTGTCAGGTTAATATTTTTGAGCCCAATAGCCGCCCAATTTAAAAGAGTACTTAGGTATAAGCTGTATTGTTCTTCTGTTTCACTATTCCAATACGTATTGTATTGATAGTTTCCACCCAATGAGAAATCATCAAAATATTTATTAATATTAATTTGATAGCTTTCTTTTTGAGCTTGGCTTTCATTACCTGTACGTCGTTCATCCAACGTTTGTTGCAAAGAGCGATAGGTTTCATCAGAGAAACGATACCCTGCGAATGTAATGTCAGTTCTGGCTTCATCAAATGATTTTGAATAACTAAGTCGATAACTTCGGCCAGTTAACGTTTTATCAAGTAATTGAGCATGTGACTGAGTCGCATCGAACGAAAGGCTACCGAATGAAAACAGGTCACGACCAAAGCCTGCTGAAAATGCCTGATAATTTTTTGATAAAACGGAGCCCCCATAGATAGACCAAAGGTTATTTAACCCGTAAGAGAGTTCTCCCGAAGCAGTTAAATCACCTTCGAGCTGGCGGCCATTAAAACGTGGTTTACCCGCTGCAAATTTATAGCGGATTTGCCCTGGTCTCGTTAAGTAGGGTAATGCTGCTGTGGTAATGCTAAATTGTTGTTCTTCACCATTTTCTTCTCGCACAGTCACATCTAATGTTCCACGAATAGAGCTATCTAGTGTCTGGATACGAAAGGGACCAGCAGGTACGGTTGTTTCTAAAACTATACGGTTATGGCTTTTGACAATAACAGTGGCATTAGTTTGAGCAATACCAATAATCTCTGGTGCATAACCTGTTAATTTAGGGGGCATCATATTTTCATCGGTTTCAAGAGATACCCCGGTGTACTGCCAAGAATCAAAAATAGCAGAGTAAAAGTAGTTCTCACCTAACGTTAAAATAGACGCAATGGATTTTATTGAGCGGTATGCAAATAATCGGCTAAATGTGGCATCACTATATTGGTTTTCGAAGCTTCCTGTCGATTTTCGATAGTTTGCTTGGTAATCACCGCGTAAACGCCATGCACCAAAATTAAGCCCTGTTGTTCCGTTAGCAGAAAGGTACGATTCTCGTGAACCTGAATTTTGATGCGTTAAAGAACCTGTTAGGTTGTAATCTAATAAAAATCCATTTACACCTTCCTCCCAACGTGAAGGAGGAACCCAACTTGGATCTGTATATTCTAAATAGCTTTGTGGGATTAAAATGGATAGCGTTAATGTCGATAAATCTACACTTAATGAAGCACCTTCAAGCGGAGATAAATCAAGGCATTTACCCTCATCACGATATTTAATTAATTTAATTGCGTCCGGAGTAAGCCCTAAACGATCAAGAATATTAACGGGAACACAAACGGTATCGAATAAATTATTGTTTTGGGATTGTGGCGCTATCACAGTGATATCTTGCGCACTACCCATGCCCTCATTATTGACTTTGAGATTTAAATGATAAATACCAGGCATAATAAATCCAGCCTGAGAAAATTGGCTAAAGTCAATATTTTGAGTGTCTTCTGTATCTAACATATCGGTATTGAATTCGACAGCATAGGCTAACGAAGAGATTGAAGATAAAAAAGAAGTCACAATGATGTAAGAGTAAATATTAAATTTAACCATGATTTTTTCATCAAATTAATTATGAGTTTATTTACTAGTCGTAAGTAACGTTGAATTTAATTGTGGTAAAGTAATCACCAGGTGTAATTTCGTTATTACTTGTGCCTAATTCTGTTTCATATTTTAAAAAGCTCTCTTTACTTTTGTTATCAAAATAAACGTAATTATTAGAAATAGAGTAGAGCTTATTTGGTATTAATAAATTATTGTTAACGTCGTATATATATAGAACAACTCCAGGCTTAGGGCCTGATAGTTTTATTGCATTAGTATACGTATCTTGCAGCGCAAAAAAACGAATTTTAATACCTTTATGATTACTACTGTCATATTCACTAATACAGTTATTTAATTTTATATAGAAAGGTCTTCGCATTAATTTTTCATCATCTATATTATTTATACTGTAATTAGAAATGTAATTATAGTTTATATATTGATACTGACTATCAGTTTCAATTGAACAAGGTGCCGCAACGATATAACCTTGCATTACTGTTTCGCCTCGGAGGCCATCTTGAATATGTCCAAGGTTAGAGCTAGTCGCATTAGAGTTAATAGGGTTAAATAATAAGGCAATCCATAGATAAGTATTTTTTTTCATAATGAGCCTTTTATGGGGAGAGAATTCTCTCCCCTAAAAAAATTACTCGTATGTGATTTTAAAGTCAGCGATAGAACTAAATTCACCTTCAGTAACTGGTGTTGCACCATCAACACGTTTAGCTAATGCAGTAAATTCTAAAACGTTTTCACCTTGGCGGTTACGAATTTGGCTTAGGATAGATTTAGCTTCATCAAATTTAAAATCTTTGATTTGAATACCGATATTCGAAGCGGTACCAGTAGTACCTAAGAATTCTTTATCAGTACCGACATAGTTTTTACCACCAAAGGTAATTTTAATATCTTTAACAGCAACCCACTTACCTTCAGTGTCTTTGCTAAACTCATCAAAATTACATTCTTTTAATTTGATAGCGATATCTTTTTCTGCTGCATTACCCGCTTCTAAAGATGCACGAGAAAGTTGACCAAATGGAACTTCTTGTTTTGTACTTTCTGATTCAATATTACATGGAGCATTAACAACTTGGCCGCTGAAATGTAATTCACCGCTATTACCACTAGCAAAGATAGAAGTTGAAATAGCAGAAGACGCGAATAAAACAGCAATAGAAAGTTTATTTAATTTCATATCTTACATCCTTAAAAATAAGTAAATATTTGATCCCTAGTGAGCCTTTATATAAGTACTGCCATAGGAATAAAGTTCAGTATCCATAAATGGATTTTCAAATGTCCTAATCACAGAACGCTTAACGTAATCGTTTTTAGCGTGGGTCATTTCGACGGAAGGAATCTTATCCCTATCAGGTGTAAAATGGAATAAAACTCTTTGATTTTAATTAAATTTGAATTATTTAACTTATATTTAGTTTTTTTTAATATGTATCAATGTTTTTATGCTAATTTAATTGTCTGTGAAATGTTTAATGTTTGTGCTTTTAAGGTGTTTTAAGGTTGGGGGTGTTTAGAAATAAAAAAAATGCATCAAAATATCAATATTTGATGCATTTCTTATGATTTTTTTTGGTGCTACAGAGTGCAAATAAAAAGTGGAGAGAAATTTTCTTCAAAAATATAACTTGTGTCGGTTAATTTTTTTATTTTTAAAAAATAAAGTTGGTTAATTTCAGGAACACCTCGAATATTGATTTTGTCTTGAGCCTGATCAGCTGGGTCTATAAATATATTTTCAACGCGTAAAAAAAAATGGTCACCTAAGTATTCATGTTTCATCAGAAATTTTCGTGAAATAGTATAGTTTTTACCATTATCACTAATGCTTCCATTCATGATGAATGTGTGTTGGTCAGGTTTATTTTCGTTAGGGATAACACTTAGCAGGTAAAATCCTTTTAAGGTAGAACGATGGTCAGAGATATTTATTTTTAAGGTTGTTTGGCAATCAGGAATAATAGGAGTGTTAATTATGTGATGAACATATAAGCTAATGAAAACCAAAATTATAGATATAAAGGACAAAAAAAACATTCTTGTTGATATTTTATTTGACATAAAAATTCTCACAGCTCACAGTTGCACTTTCTTTCGGTACTGTTGGGCAATAGGACAAAAATAGGAAGTTGTCATATAAATTTTTATCATTTGCTACGATACCAACATTATAATAAAAAACAGTTGCTGGCTTTTTACAATCTAGGTTTAATTTCGTGAGTTCATTTTGAATTGTCGCAAAGCTGATGGTTGTTGTATCGGGTTTATGGTAACTATTAATGTAGCGGATACTGCATTGATCGATACGACCAACTTCAGGGTATTCTGTTCGGCTTGCAAAGAAATAACTTTTAAAAAGGTATAATAAGCAAAAAATAATGAGTCCAATAAGTGAAATTTCAACATATCGGTTATTCAACATGTAGCTTTTTTTATTTTCGACTGCTTGGGGGGAAGTCCCTTCGGGTACTTTTGATGAAGAGTCTAGTTCTTCCTCACTAGTGAATAAAGCTTTGTGATTATTATCACTAATTTCCTGTTGCTCATTTTCAATTTTCAGATCAGCAGAAAATTTAATCCCAACTTTAGGTACAGTCGTGATAATTTCATCATCAGAAAAAGATGATAAATGGCGTCTGAGTACAGAGACACTACTATTAAGGTTATTATCGGAGACAACTTGGTTATGTTCCTCCCAAACCCGACGTAATATGGTTTCTCGGTCAACAATATCATGATTATTTTGCACTAAGACTAATAACAAACGGTTTAAGGTGGTTGTTAGTTTTAATGCATTATTAACATCGTCGATATATAACAGCCCCTGATGACTGTCATAATTAATATGATTATTAATCAAATAGTTCATTTTTAGATTGATTTTATTTATAGGAAAAATATTTATATTATTTGAGTTTATACCTGTTATTTATGTTATGTCAATTAAGCATATTTGGTGTAATTTTGAAAGTTATTGAAAATCATATAGTTAAGTTTTTATTTACGCATGTTATGTTTAAGGCGGGAGGTTGAAGAGGTATTTATTTTTTTTAGAAAAACACTATTTTTTTAACATTATACAAAATAACTAATAGTTATTATGCGTAAAAAATTTTAGGCTGAAACATTTTATGAGGAGTAAGTCTGTTGCTAGCTATTATTTTGGCTAAACGATGATATATAAAAAATAGCCTCAAATATAAGAGGCTATTTCATATAAATACTTTACCAATTAAGCCGTTGGCTCAAGGATTTGGTGCATAACAGGATGGAATTTACGTTTAAAGTAAACGAGACCATGCCCAGTATCGTTAACAATGATTTGTTTCATTTCAACCATGTAGACAGAGTGCGTACCGATATCTTGAACTTGAGTTATTTCACCTTCAAGGTTGGCAAGCGCGTTTTTTAACATTGGTTGCTGTAAAATACCGCTTTCCCATACACTCCAGCCAAAACGTTCTTCCATCGTTGAACCTTTCATACCTGCGAAATGGCATGCAAGTTCTTCTTGTTCATGGCTTAGCACGTTGACACACAGGCGGCCATTCTTTTGAAATACCGCATTCATAGCGCTATTGCGGTTAACACAGACCATCAAAGTGGGTGGCGTATCTGTAACTGAACAGACTGCAGTGGCTGTAATTCCACAGCGACCCTCAGTCCCATCCGTGGTGACGATATTGACTGCTGCACCAAGACTTGCCATCGCATCTCTGAAACGCAGGCGATGTTCATTTTCTAAAGACATTTTGACCTCCTGCTGCCGACTATTTCAGCAGCGAATCTAACTGATTAATATCATTGTTGTTATGCAGGTGTGGACGTTTCCATCCGTGTTGATCGTAGTCTGATAAACAGCGATCAACCATATCTGTCATGGCTTTCATATTGCCAGAACCGTATGCATGACGCAGACATTGCAGACGAATTTCATCTTGGCTTCCTGCGTAGTTAATTTCATACAGTTCATGGCGACCACCAAATTCACTACCGATTGCATCCCACATGAGTTTAAGGATCTTAATACGTTCAACGTGATCCATACCATTAGAGCCGCGAACATATTTAGCTAAATACTTATCAATTTCTGGATTATTCATATCACGAACGCTTGATGGTAGGTAAATCAGGCCACTTGTCACGTTACTTTCAATGATATTCTTGATTTTGGTGTAAGCCATTGGTGCCATAACACGGTAAGTTTGTATAGCTTGAGTATCGGGTAGATAAGCGCCGCCTTCCCATGCTTGTGCTTCAGAGGTCATTGCATCGGTTAATGACCAGAACAGATTACGCCACGCAACCACTTCACCCAGATCAGCTTGTACACCACGGAAATCAATAACACCTGTACATTCTAAACTTTTTTGTAACAATCCGGTAATGAAGTCTAATTTAACGGCTAAGCGGACACAAGCTTGTAATGGGAATAAACGTGCAAAACCACCTTGAACTGCCCAATTACGTGCACGGTCGAAATCACGATAAATTAATACGTTTTCCCATGGAATTAACACATGGTCCATCACCAAAATGGCATCATTTTCATCGAAACGGCTTGATAATGGGTAATCAAATGGTGCGCCAGTTGCACCAGCAACTAATTCATAAGATGCACGTGAGATTAATTTCACGCCATCTGCGTCCATTGGTGCAACAAACATCAATGCGAAATCAGGGTTATCGCCCATGACTTGTGCGGAACCAAAACCAATAAAGTTATAGTGTGTTAACGCTGAGTTGGTCGCAACAACTTTAGCACCACTGACGATAATCCCCGCATCTGTTTCTTTTTCGAGTTTGATATAAACATCTTTAACTTCATCAGCTGGCTTGTGACGGTCGATTGGTGGGTTAACAATGGCATGGTTAAAGTACAGGCCACTTTCTTGAATACGTTTATACCAGTGACGTGCGTTGTCTGCAAACTGACCATAATATTCTGGGTTAGCGCCTAAACAGCTGGCGAATGCCGCCTTATAGTCTGGAGTGCGTCCCATCCATCCGTAGCTCTGACGTGACCAATCTGCGATAGCGTCACGCTGTTGGCGTAGTTCATCGGCACTTTTAGCGAAACGGAAGAATTTGTGAGTGTATCCGCCGTTTCCTGTGTCGGTGTTCCAGCAAAGTTGGTCATGAGTCGTTTTATCATGAAGCGCATCATATAATTGTCCTATAGAAGCGGCTGAATTACGAAAAGCGGGGTGAGTGGTGACGTCTTTTACACGCTCGCCATAAATATAGATTTCGCGGCCATCTTGTAAGCTTTTTAAATATTCTTGGCCATTAAAAGGGCGTTTAGCATCTGAACGAAAATCTTCTGGTTTCATGTCTACCTCGTTATCTCACAATGAGGGCTTGCATTGATAGGGTACAAAGGTTGCAAGCGAAATATGTTAATTTTATGTTTGTTTTGTGTTTCTTAATTGAATCGCTTTACGAGGGAGTTTTAAAGAGACTTTCTAAAGGTTTGCTGGTACTTTTCGTTGGGAGCTGTGTTTTGTGAAAGAAATGTGATCATCTCGATGTTTTGATATTAATATAAATTTTTATTTATCTTACAGTGCATTGATTATTAATCATTAATTAAATGGTTATTATATTAATATTAATATTTTTTCTTGGGTTGTTTGTTCTTTTTTTAATCTTCACATTCACTTTTTGTTAAGCATTATTAGCATCTTTATAAAGTTAAAACAAAATTTATAAGATATCAAAAATGTTTTTAAAATGTAAAATTATTTGAAGAGTGGTTTGTAGAGATAGGTTAGAAGTAGGTATGATATAGCGTTCAGGAGGCATTGATGATTTTTACCTAAAAATACGGATAAAATCACTAAGCCTCTCTTTAATGAATGTTTTGTTCTCGCCATAGGCTAGGAGAGCACCCGACTAACCGGTTAAAAAATCGCGCAAAATAGGCGGGGTCTTTGAAACCGAGCTGGTAGGCAATTTCTGAAACGGGGCTGTCGGAAAACAGTAACATCCGCTTAGCTTCACGCAATATTCGGTCAAAAATCAACCTTTTCGGTGGCCGGTTAGCAAACCGCCGGCACATATCTTTAAGGCGTGACTCTGTGACATCAAGTTTTTTGGCATATTCAGGTACCGCAAGGTGTTCATGATAATGTAAGTCAATGAGCTGATTAAAACGTTGGAATAGGCGGTGTTCGCCTCTAACCCCCGTTGTAGGGTGCTCATCAAGTGGAATAGAGCGCAGTAGAAAGGTAAACAGCGCTTGGGCTAAAGAGGCGAGGGCTTGGTCTTTGCCAATATAGTTATTCGCCGATTCGCGAGCCATCAATGCCCAATAATGATTAAAGGTATCGATATCATCAGGCTTATCGGCAACAGATAAGCAAATAGCAGGGATATCGACCAAATCTGGATTCGCTGGGTACAATGAGCTAAGAAGAGGCGTGATCAGGTCTTGCCGTACGGTGAGTACGTGGCCATCAGTGTCTTCTTGAGTGAAAAATGCATGTGCAACCGAAGGGGGCGTAAGAATAAAGAGCGGCGCTTGAACAGAATAGCGCGACTCATCGAGCTGCAAAGTAATATGGCCCGTAACCAAATAGTGCAACTGGAAGAAACCATCATGGCGATGAGCTTGCATGTCGCGACCAAAGAAGGCGGCCATGTTGCCAAAGGTTTGGTAGTGGACGTCGTCGGTGCCTTGGGTTTCGTCGTAGTCTGTGCTGATGTCAATATTCGTAATTAAAGTTGAGTTACCCTTCATTCTTCGGCTCGCAGCGTTGTTGGCCTCACAAGCCAACCCTAGTCACATACTTCAGTATGCTCCTAGGGATTAACTTGCTTGCCGCCTAGCTGCAAACCAAATTATTTTGGGTAACACCCTTTAATAATTATTTGCAGCATAAGTTATTAAAACATTTAAAACATTTAAAACATTCAAAACATTCGAACCATCAAAATTTTAAGGTGTTGCCCTTGGTCTTGAGTTTTTCATTGGGATAGCAATGACTAACAGCGCACCGACCACCAATAGGCCTGCAACAAAATAGAGGCCAGAGTTAAAGCTACCGGTTTGGTCTTTCAGCCAACCGATAAGGAGTGGGCTGACAGCGGAACCTATATTACCTGTTGCGTTGATAACCGCAATACCGATGGCACGAGCACGTAAACTGATTGACTGGTCTGGGGTTGTCCAGAACACTGCCATCGCAGTAAATGAACCTGTTGAGGCCATAATAATACCAATCAACTGAATGACGGGATGGCTTGTCATCGCAGCGAGAACCCATCCTGCGGCCGCAAATAAATACGGTAGTGCAGTATGCATTTTCCGTTCTTGTAACCTATCAGAACGGCGACTCCAATAGATCATTCCTAAGATAGTACAAAACTGTGGGATTGCAGTTAATAGCCCAATCATGGCATTACTACTGCCTTCATTGAAGCTTTGCATGATCTGCGGGGTCCAAATATTAATCGCACTTAACGTATTGGTTAAACAGAAATAAGCGACGGTATACATTAAGATCACAGGGGTGAAAATTTCTTTCCATAAGCTTTTGTTCTGCAATGCGGTATGGCTTTTGGAACCATGCGGCTGGACGAGTTCCAGCTGGTCTTGGTCCATCATTTCTTGCAGTGTGTCTTTGTCTTCTTGGGTCAACCATTTGGCTTTCTTTGGCGAATCATCAAGATAGAACCAAACTAGCACACCGAGGATCACGGATGGGAAACCTTCTAGTAGGAACAGCCATTGCCAACCTTTTAGGTCTAAAATGCCATCCATACCTAGAATATAACCGGATGCGAGTGAGCCGAATGCCATGGTGACTGGCATCGCAATCATAAATAAGGCATTAGCACGAGCGCGGAAATAGGCAGGGAACCAGTAAGTCAAATAAACTAAAATCCCGGGTAAGAAGCCCGCTTCAGCGATACCCACTAACATCCGTAGGACGTATAAACTGGTTGGCCCTGTGGCAAACATGGTGGCTGTAGAAGCAATACCCCAAAGCACCATGATGGTGGCTATCCAGCGGCGAGCACCAACAATCCCCAACATGATGTTACTTGGAATACCAAAGATTACATAAGTGGCATAGAACAAGGTCGCGGCTAAGCCGAACATGGTGGAAGTTAGGCCAATGTCTTTCCCCATGGTTAGACCCGCAAAGCCAATATTAATACGGTCTAAGAAGGAAAAAACAAATAGCACAAATAAAAATACAATGAGACGTTTAAATAACTTATTAATCACCCGCTGCTGCGGTTCGGTTAAATTTTTATGTTGTTCAGCAGGGTTAGTGCTTGCAAGTTGTTGATTACTCATATTGTAGGGCCCTCAATTCTTTCTTTTACAGATTATTATAGGTACAAGGGACGAGTAGGCAGTCATGGTGCTGTCTGCCCAATGTTGCGATATTGATTTCTTAATTTATCTAATTAAGTTATTTGTCTGTAGGGTTAAAATTAACTTATTTAGAGACAGTTTAATTAATAAACGCTTGGTGCACTCGAGGCCACCTCTGAGACGGTTTTACCAAATTTTGCTGCTAGCGCTTCTGCGGTACGTGCTAGTAGCGTGGTATCAACCCCGACGGCAACAAATAGTGCGCCGAGTTTAAGATAATGTTCAGCGACATCTGGGGCTGCCATTAAAATACCGGGTGCCAAGCCAGCCTCACGAATTTGTACAATCGCTTTTTCGATTGTGGCTTTGACTTCAGGGTGGTTAGGGTTCCCTGAGAAGCCCATATCTGCGCTAAGATCCGCAGGGCCGATAAACACACCGTCGACACCTTCAACTTTTAGGATCTCGGGAAGGTTATTCATGGCTTCACGGGTTTCAACCTGTACTATCACACACATTTCATCATTGGCACGGGTTAAATAATTAGGTACTCGGTTCCAACGAGAAGCACGTGCCAAAGCACTGCCGACACCGCGTATCCCAGCTGGCGGGTAACGTGTTGCGCGCACCGCTTGCTTGGCTTGCTCTGCATTTTGTACCATCGGTAGCAAAAGGGTTTGTGCGCCAATATCCAGTAATTGCTTAATGATCACCGGATCATTCCACGGTGGGCGTACCACGGGCTGTGACGGATAAGGGGCGATCGCTTGTAATTGAGATAATGTCGTTTGCACATTATTTGGTGCATGTTCACCATCAATTAATAACCAGTCGAAGCCTGCACCAGCAAGTAATTCAGCACTATATGGGCTGCACAAGCCAAGCCATAAACCGATTTGCGGTTGACCACTTTTTAGTGCTTTCTTAAATTTATTTTCTAAAATATCCATGCCATTTTCCTTACACGAAGCGGCAGCTAATTGAACCCATATTGCCGTAATCAACGTGGAACACATCACCTTTACGAGCCGGAACAGGGCGTGTAAATGAGCCACCTAAGATAATTTGACCAGGCTCAAGTTGCACATTATGCGGTGCTAATTTATTTGCTAACCATGCCACGCCATTTGCTGGGTGATTGAGTACAGCGGCTGCCACGCCAGATTCTTCAATGACGCCATTACGATATAACAGGGCGCTAATCCAACGCATATCCAAATCGCGTGGTTTGATTGGGCGACCACCTAAAATTACCGCGCCATTTGCTGCGTTATCCGAAATGGTGTCGAACACTTTGCGTGGGCGGTTGGTTTCAGGGTCAACGTTATGACAACGCGCATCGATCAGCTCAAGGGCTGGGATCACATAATCAGTCGCGTTATACACATCAAAGATGGTGCAATTTGGCCCACGTAATGGTTTCGCCAGTACGAATGCTAATTCAACCTCAATACGCGGTACGATAAAGCGGTCTGTTGGAATATCACAGCCGTCATCAAAAAACATATCGTCAAGAAGCGCACCGTAATCAGGTTCATCAATCTGTGAACTTGCCTGCATGGCTTTGGATGTTAGCCCAATTTTATGGCCTTTTAGCACACGTCCTTCAGCAATTTTCACGCCAACCCACTCTTTTTGGATAGCGTAAGCATCGTCGATCGTCATTTCTGGGTGATCGAGTGAGATCTGACGGATTTGCTCACGTGATTTTTCAGCCTGATTTAGGCGCTGCGCGATTTGTGATATGACATCTTTTTGTAACATGCTGTTAATACTCCTATTCACCTATTCTATTTCGAGAGCAGCGCTGCACTAAAGCGCTTTGCTGCCACTCGGACTATTCAAGGTGTAAATTGAATGCGTACCCAGCGGTACTCAATTTAACTAATTGGAAAGACCACCAAAGCAGAGGTATTTCACTTCCAAGTAATCTTCGATTCCGTAGCGTGAACCTTCACGCCCCAGACCTGACTGCTTAATGCCACCAAATGGGGCCACTTCATTTGAAATAATGCCTTCATTAATACCCACCATGCCGCTTTCTAATGCCTCAGCAACACGGTAGATACGCCCGATATCTTTTGAATAGAAATAAGATGCCAAGCCAAATTCAGTATCATTGGCAAGATCAATCGCTTCTTGCTCATCGCGGAATTTAAATAAAGGTGCCAGTGGGCCGAATGTTTCTTCTTTAGCGACTTTCATGGCTTCAGTGACGCCAGTGATAACGGTCGGTTCAAAGAACAAGCCACCTAATTCTGCCGATTTACCACCAGCGATGACTTTTGCACCGTGGGAAACGGCATCAGCAATATGTTCAGTGACTTTATCGACTGCGGCTTGATTAATCAGAGGACCCTGCTGGGAGTCTGCTTGTGTGGCAGGGCCGATTTTCAGTTCATTCACGGCTTTTGCTAAACGAGCCGCAAATTCATCGTAAACGCCTTCTTGGACTAAAATACGGTTAGCACACACACAAGTTTGCCCGCTATTACGGAATTTAGCCGCTAATGCACCTTGTACTGCTGCATCTAAATCGGCATCATCAAACACGATAAATGGCGCGTTACCACCGAGTTCCAGAGACATTTTTTTCACGGTGTTAGCGCACTGTTCCATCAGCAATTTACCAACTCGTGTTGAACCCGTGAACGTGAGCTTACGAACGATAGGGCTAGAGGTCATCACGCCGCCAATGGCTTTAGCATCCGTACCTGGGACAATGTTAAATACACCAGCAGGAATACCGGCTTCTTCCCCTAACGCTGCCAACGCTAATGCAGATAATGGTGTTTCTGCCGCGGGTTTTAATACCATCGTACAGCCTGCTGCTAGCGCAGGGCCGACTTTGCGGGTGATCATGGCGTTTGGGAAGTTCCACGGTGTGATAGCCGCAACCACCCCCACGGGTTGTTTTATCGTCACAAGGCGACGCCCCGGTAAAGGTGATGGAATGGTTTCCCCATACACACGTTTACCTTCTTCAGCAAACCACTCAATAAAGCTGGCACCGTAGGCAATTTCTCCCATCGATTCAGTGATCGACTTACCTTGCTCAGCACTGAGTAATTCGGCCAATTCCTTTTGGTTATCCATCATTAAACGGAACCATTTGTTTAAAATTTGGCTGCGCTCTTTGGCGGTTTTAGCACGCCATGCCGGCAGGGCTTTTTCTGCGGCTTCGATAGCTTGTTGAGTTTCTAAAGCACCGACATTGCTGACGTTAGCGATAACTTCGTTATTGGCTGGGTTAGTGACCTCAAACACACTTTTATTTTGGGCATCAACCCATTGGCCGTTGATATAAGCTTGTTGGCGAAATAATGTAGAATTGGTATTTATGCTCATTTTTCGTTGTTCTCCGAAGACACTGATTGGACTTGTGGGCGGATATTTTTAGCTGATAGCTGTTGGCTAACAAAACTTAACCCGGCACACAGCGCCATAACAAGTGCCATAGCGAATGGGGATTCATCTTGTAATACAGAAACTGCAACGCTGGCGACAGCCGCTAAGGCAAACTGAATAGAAATAGCAAGTGCACTGGCACTTCCTGCAATTTTCCCGCGATGTTGCAGTAATAGTGACAAACTGTTGGTGCCGATAGCATTGACCATCGATAAGAACAGCACGACTAGAATAACAATTATGGGCAAACTTTGTTGGTAAAATATGAGTAACAGCAGACCAAATGCTAATTGAAACCCACTTTGCATAGTCAGTATGCGCGTTAAACTATAGGTTTTTAGCAGTTTAACGTTCAACAACAACATGACAATCATCCCCAAGATGTTACAACCGAACAGCAAACCATAATGTTGTTCAGAAACACCGAAATAATTGATGTACACAAACGGTGAACCACTGATAAAGGCAAACATACCGGCAAAAGAGAATGCCATGGTGCCAATAATACTCAGTGCTTCTCGGTCTGTGAGCACCTGTGCATAATTCTTAAAAGCGACACAAAGTATATTTTCAGAACCGCGCTGGTGGGTTAACGTTTCAGGGAGCAAGAAAAAAATCGCACACACCGAAGCCAAGCCAATTACTGCCAGCAAATAGAAAATTACTTGCCACTGAAAATGAACGAGTAAAAAACCACCTAAAAGTGGTGCCAGTAATGGCGCTATCATGGTCACAAGTGTCATTAATGACAGCACTTTAGGTAGTTCATGAGCAGGGTAAACATCCCTTGCAATCGCCCTCGCCATGACAATGGCCGCTCCACTACCAAAAGCTTGCAGCGCTCGGAATACAATCAAGGTATTTGCGTTGGTGGCTTGTGCGCATAACAAACTGGCAATAGTGAAAATGGCAAGGCCACTTAACAACATTTTCCGCCGGCCAAGAAGGTCACTTAATGGGCCATAAAACAGCATTCCCACGCAGAAACCAGCAAAAAAAGCCCCAAGGGTGTACTGCATTTGCCCTTGAGTGGCCTGTAATGCAATTCCCATTTGAGGGAGGGCAGGGAGGTACATATCGATAGACAATGGACCGAATGCCACTAATGACCCCAGTAATGGAATCAAGTAGTGCGGTATGTGTTTATCGAAATTTTTAACCATCTTGCCCTCTCAATAAAACGAAGAATAAAGCTTTAAACTCTTAGCCCTTAAACAAGGCATGAACATTGTTCTGTTTATAATTTAAAACAGGATCAAGCTCTTCCATGGTAAAAGACAGCGCGAGGTAACGTTTTGCCATTAAATCGGCAAAGTGGGTTTTGATCAGGTCGAAAATCATTTCTCCCGTTTTTTGCCTATCTTCAAGAGAGCGCCCAGCACCGATCTTCAACGTCATATGGACAAAAGCATAATCGTGCTTGCCATCAGCCATTTGCCAAGTATCCAGCCAAATAGCACGACTACGAATGCCACCTAATGGGAAGATACCTGTTCCCGCGAGGGCTTCATTCACTTTGGCGAAGAGCTCAGGTAGTTGAGCTTCATCACGAATATTTTCTGTACATTCTGCATAAAAATGAGGCATAACAATTCCTTATGCGGTGACTGCTTGTTTATCAGTAATATAGCTTGGCAGTGGGAACACGGCATTGATTTGCCCTGTACCTGAGCTTGCAAACAAGTCAGTTAAAACTTCCACTTTCTCAGCGTATTTATCCCAACCTAACATACCTAACAGCATCACGGTGTCGTGCATATGGCCTTCGCCATAGCAGTAATCTGCGTATTCAGGCAACATTTTGCAGAATTCTTCAAAACGACCTTCACGCCAAAGTTTGACGACACGTTTATCCATTTGCTCATCAAATTCACGCGTGTAGCTGTTCATGCCATCTTCGGCTTTTTGGTCATCAATAAAGCGGTGTGATAATGAGCCACTCGCTAATACAGCGACGGTGCCATTGTATTTTTCAATCGCGGTTAGTACGGCTTCACCTAATTTGCGGCTGTCTTCAAAACTATGAGAAGTACAGAATGCTGAGATTGAGATAACTTTAAAGTGACGGTCACTATTCATATAGCGCATAGGAACTAATGTCGCATACTCAAGGGTTAAGCTTGGGATTTCATGAGCTTGAGCACGAACACCTAACTTACGCGCTTCCTCACCAATCATTTGGCCTAATACCGAGTTCCCATCGTATTCATATTCCATATCGCGAATAAAATGTGGAAGTTCATTACTGGTGTAAATACCTTTAAAGTGGTCAGCACAGTTAATGTGATAGGCGCTGTTGACTAACCAGTGCGTATCAAAAACGATGATGGTATCAACGCCTAATTCACGGCAGCGGCGGCTGATTTCTTTATGCCCATCGATAGCGGCTTGGCGGCATCCAAAGTTTTTACCTGGTAGTTCTGATAGGTACATGGATGGGACGTGTGTTATTTTTGCGGCGAGTGCCAACTTACCCATTTCATCCTCTCTTACCCGTTATATTTTGAGCTGTAGCGGTGTTGGCCGCACAAAACCACCCTAATCACATACTCATGTATGCTCATAGGGATGATTTCGCTTGCCGCCTAGCTACAACTCAAACTATTTAGGGTAAGGAACGAGTTTACCCATAATTTGTTGTAGCTATTATTTATCATGAATCATTTACAGTTCAAATTTTCATGGGTATCTAATTGATAAATAAAATAAATTTATGAATCACACACCCCAGCGAGGGATGTTGTGGTCTCCGTAGGAGATACACACGTTCTTCATTTCTGCGAACACTTCGAAGCTGTACTCGCCACCTTCACGACCTACACCGGAGGCTTTGACACCACCGAATGGTTGGCGCAGGTCACGCACGTTTTGGGTGTTAACAAACACCATTCCAGCTTCAATACTGCGTGATAAACGTAAAATCTTGCTGACATCTTGCGTCCAAATATACGAAGCAAGGCCGTACTCAATATCATTTGCCATGCGTAAACCGTCTTCTTCAGATTTAAACGGAATTAAACAAGCCACAGGCCCAAAGATCTCTTCTTGGGCGACACGCATGCGGTTATCGACATCAGCCAGTACGGTAGGACGTAAGAAATTACCGCCTTTGAGGTGGTCAGGTAGGTCAGTCGGTTTGTCTGGGCCACCCGCTAACAAGGTTGCGCCTTCTTCCATACCTAAACGAATATAACCCGAAACCTTGTTCCAGTGCTGCTGGCTGATCAATGCACCCACTTGGGTTTTCGGATCGTTCGGGTCACCGACGATCAAGCGGTTTGCACGTTCCGCAAAGCGTTTAACAAACTCAGGATAGATACTTTCTTGGATGAAAATACGTGAGCCAGCCGTACAGCGTTCGCCATTAATGGAGAAAATCGTAAACAGGGCAGCGTCTAGTGCACGCTCAATATCCGCGTCTTCAAAGACCAGTACCGGTGATTTACCCCCTAATTCCATGGAATACTTTTTCAAGCCTGCATTTTGCATAATAGTGCGGCCAGTAGCCGTGCCCCCAGTAAAGGAAACCGCACGGACATCATGGTGTTTGACTAAAGCATCCCCAGCAGTGCTACCATAGCCTTGAACCACGTTCAAAACGCCCGCTGGAATACCGGCTTCCAGAGCCAGTTCACCAAGGCGATTCGCTGATAATGGTGATAACTCAGACATTTTCAGAACCGCAGTATTACCCAGTGCTAAACAAGGGGCGGTTTTCCATGTTGCGGTCATAAATGGCACGTTCCATGGGGAAATCAGCGCACAGACACCCACAGGTTGAACCAAGGTGTAGTTCATCATCTTGTCATCAACAGGGTAAGTACGGCCATTCATTTGCTGGCAAATTTCAGCAAAGAATTCAAAGTTGTGTGAAGCGCGTGGGATCAACACGTTTTTAGTTTGGTGAATAGGCAAACCAGTGTCTTTGGTTTCCATTTCTGCAATTTGCGGGACATTTTCGTCGATCAATTCACCAAGGCGACGCATTAAGCGAGCGCGCTCTTTCATCGGGGTATTGGACCATTTTGGAAATGCGTCTTTTGCTGCGGCAACGGCTTGGTTGATTTCGTCTTGTCCACCCGCTGCGACTTCAGCGAGTACTTCACCCGTTGCAGGGTTGGTGGTTTCAAAATAGTCTTTGCTAGCAACGTTTTTACCGTTGATCCAATGATTAATCTTAGTCATTACACACGTTCCTCATAGTCTTTTTCGCTGATAATGGTGTTGACCAGTTTGCCAACACCTTCAACTTCAACAATGACTTCGTCACCCGGCACGACATCAGACAACCCTTTTGGTGTCCCTGTCGCAATCATGTCTCCCGGTTGCAGTGTCATAAAGTCACTGAGGTAAGCAATTAAAAATGGAATATCGAAAATTAGACCGGCAGTGGTGCCTTTTTGACGTAATTCACCATTAACATAGGTGTATAAAGCTAAGTTATGTGGATCTTTAATGGCGTCTTTATCGACGATCCAAGGGCCGATCGGCGTTAAGGTATCGCGGCTCTTAACACGTAAATTTGGGCGATAATAGTTCTCTAAATAGTCACGGATCGCATAGTCATTACACACGGTATAACCTGCGACATAATCCATGGCATCTTCTCTTGAGACCTTGTGAGCCGTTTTTCCAATCACCACCACTAACTCAGACTCATAATGCATATATTCAACATTATCAGGGCGAACAGAAACTTGGCGGTGGCCCGTTAAGCTGCTTTCTGCTTTTAAGAAAATTAAAGGTTCTTCAGGTGGCTTAAATTCTAATTCGGCAGCATGGTCCGCATAGTTCAAACCAAGGGCAAATAACGTTCCTTGAGCAGGGGGTAACCATTCAACATCAGGAGAATCACCCGTGACTACATCCCCATTAGGTAACGTAATGGCTTCGTTATCACCAACGGTGACGGAATATTCAGTGCCTTTAAAAAGGATTTTGGCGCGTTTTGTTATCGTAGACATTATTTTCCTCCTGCTGCCACAACGGTATTTTTCAGGCTAGGAAAGCCTTCCGCTTGGATAACCACGTCATCACCGGGTTTGATGGTGACGCGTTGCTGTGGCGTTCCGAGCAGGATCACATCCCCTTGCTTTAAGGTGGCAAAGTCACTTAATGCAGCCACTAACTCGCTAGCATCGCGGATCAGATCTTTTGTTGACCAGCGATCCACTTCTTTGCCATTCACTAGGGTGATGATATCGACAGGAGTATTTAGCGAAGTAGCCACCATTTCACCGATTGGGCAGAAAGTATCACGGCATTTTGCTTTAATTGCAGGGCGATAGAAGGTGTCTTCTGGCAAGCTCACTTCATTTGCCAGCGCAAACCCAGCAATAAATTGATGAGCATCCTCTTTACTGACTTTGCGTGCATTTTTACCGATCACCAAAGCAAGCGTAGCGCCACTTTGCACTTCTTCACCTATAGGGTGCAAAATTTGCTCACCTGAATTGATACGCGTATTACGCGGCTTAATAAACCACACAGGGGTTTTTGGTGGGGTCTTATAAGGGGCTTGCTGGAATGCCTCAAGCCAATGGCTAAGCTGGCTTTGGTGATTGAGGGCAACGGCAAATACAGTGCCTTTCATTGACAACTCCTTAATGAAAAGAATTCAACTTTCGAGTAATTATTAATATATTAATAAAGTATAATTTTTAAATTAGCAATAGGTTTATGTAAATGTTAATTTTAATTGTGATCTCATTAACATAATTGAGTCACCTTTCTGTAATATGCTGTTATAAATGGATTTATTATTTTTTCAATTTTTTTTGATTTACAAAAAATTAACTTTAAAGTTGAATTTTAAATTATTTACTCATTAATATTTTAGGGTTTTTCTTTGAGATTGTTATTTGACCGTGCTACTCTTGAATAAGGCAAATTGGTGATGTGGAAATTCATGGTGATAACCAAAGGGTTTCACTAAAGCATTGCGCCAATAAAGCACTGTGGCAGCCGCCATAAAATACCTAAATTGGGCTAAATAACGTTAATTAAGTGGTGAGTTTTAAGCTTATGCATGAATCATTGACAATTGCATTATTGCAGGCAAGGGAAACCGCAATGGGTTTTTTCCGGCCGATATTAAAGTCGTATAATTTGACTGAACAGCAATGGCGTATTATTCGCGTTTTAGCTGATAAGCGTTCAATTGATTTTCATGAATTATCAGTCCAAACCTGTATTCTGCGCCCAAGTTTAACGGGGATCCTAACCCGTATGGAGCGCGAAGGTTTAATTTTCCGCTTAAAACCGTTGAATGATCAGCGCAAGTTATATGTCTCTTTGACACCTGCAGGGCAAGAGCTGTATGACAAAGCGCGGCAGGAAGTGGAAGAAGGTTATCAAAAAATTGAGCTGGCTTTTTCGCCAGAGAAAATGCAGCAATTAACCGCGTTGTTGGATGAGTTAATTGCTTTAGAGAGCCCAGATTATAGTAATATCGCTGCTGATAAGAGAAAGAGCGCCTAAATTTTCGTCATATTTCGAGCTCTAGCTGTGTTGGCTTCTTTCGGCTATTTGGGTCACATACTGATGTATGCTCCCCAAACTATCCTCAATTGCCGCCTTGCTAGAGTTCGAACTATTTAGAAAATTAATTTGTCTTCGTCATATTTCACATTGTGACATTGTTGCTGGCGCTGGCTACTGGGTCACATATTGGTGTGTTTTCATCGGACTTTCTTCAATTGTCGCCTTCTTATAATTCGAATTATTTAGAATATAGTTATTACTTAAATAATTCACTTTTCCGTTTAGATTCACTGAAGTTGAACTTCATTTATACTTTTAGTTGAGTAGCCAATCCCTCACTATCATATCTTATTTGTAATTGTGAAATTACCTATAGGTTACTTGTGACAAACTCTTCAGAAAAATCATTCCTAATAAAATCAAATGATTGATTTTCAGTATATGGCATTAAATTTTATTATTAATTGCGGTTTGGTTAGATTAATATAATAAAATGGCGCAAAAAAAATCATATTAAGAATGAAAGTATTAATTTTTAGTCATGGTGGATTTTTTTATCTAAAAACAGTTAATGAGAATAAGTTACATTACGGTAAATTTACTGTTCGTAACGAAAATTTAGATAACATGACAAAATATCAAATTATATGGCGTTTATTATACTTATCGTTGTTTATGATTTCGCCTTATGGCTACACGGAAAATCAATTATTCCCTTCCACGAATGAAAGTATTCAATTTGAACAGAAACAACGGTTAGAATCGGAGTTAACCCAACGTAATCTATTGGAAAAACACAATGTAATCACTGTTGATGATACTTTTTCCAAACACGGTCAAGATGAAATTTGTTTCCCGGTCGATAAGATCCAATTTGTCGGTGCCACACAACTCACCAGTAAAACTCAGACTAAGTTAACCTCACCTTACTTAAAACACTGCCTCACGCTAGGTGAAATACATAAGCTCACCAAGCATGTGACTAATTACTATATAGAACAGGGGTTTATTACCTCTCAAGCCATCATTCCTGAGCAAGATTTATCGTCACATCATCTCGCTTTACAAATGATTGAAGGAAAGATTGAAACTATCGAGATTGATAACTCCCCAGAGCGCCTAGTTCATCAAATATTTCCTTATCAACAAGGTAAAATATTAAATCTACGGGATATTGAACAGGGGTTGGAGCAACTCAACCGGTTATCGTCCGCTAAGTACACTATCGATATCCAGCCAGGAAGCCAAAATGGCTACTCTCGGATTATTATTCATCAGCAAGGGAAAAAATGGCCTATTACGGGCCAATTGAACTTCGATAATTCAGGGATGAAAGCAACAGGAAAACAGCTGATTACAGGCGGTTTGACGGTAGATTCCCCATTAGGGTTTGGTGAGCAGTGGTCAGTCTCGGCCAATACCGATATGGATGGAAGTACATCCCATCATAATCGTTATATCGTTGCGAATGTGAATGTGCCTTATGGTTATTGGTCATACCGTTATCAATTTTACCGTAACAGTACGTTACAACCGTTTTATGCATCGGGGCAGCAATACCGTTATGAAGGCAAAAATACCAACCAACAATTTGATATCAGCCGCTTAATTTATCGCGATGGCAAACAGCGTCTAACCTTACAAGGCAGTTTGAAACATAAAAATGCCCGCACTCAGTTAGCTTCCCAAACCCTGAGTATCAGCAGCCCAACTTTAACCTCGCTCTCATTTACCCCACAATACAGTACCGCGCTGGGACAAGGCTACTTCACGTTAAACCCTGCTGCTGAATGGGGAATATCCGCCTTTGGCGCCTCACCGGACACCCTCGCGAAAGATTCACCACGAAGCCATTACCGCAAATTCAGTCTAAGTAGCAGTTATCAGTATTTTTTCGCTAATGGTTTGACCTATTTAACGTCATTTTACAGTCAATACTCCCCCGATAATTTATACGGCATTGAACGTATAAGTATTGGAGGCCAGTATTCTGTCCGTGGTTACCATGAGCAATCTTTGAGTGGTAACCGAGGTGGCTATTGGCGTAATGAAATCAATAAAGACATCGCCAATACGGCAATTGGGCAACTGCGTTTTATCGGAGCGTTAGATTATGGATTTATTGCCTCTGATACGTACCACGTTGAACATGACACCCTAGCGGGAGGAGCTGTTGGTCTCTCTTTTACAGGCAATAGCCCAATTTATTCTCAGTTTCTACTCAGTAAACCTTTGCATTATCCCTCACAACTTAAACCAGACAATTGGTCGGCTTATTGGTCGGTCTCATTCTCTCTGTAGCTTTACGTTTTTAAAGGATTATTTATGCTAAATGAACAATTACCTTCTCGCTCTAAGCGGATATTAAGTTACACCATTATTTTCTTAACCGCAGTCTACCCCTTACATCCCGCTTGGGGAGCAGCCATGACGGCGGCAGATAAAAACACCCAAATCAGCCAACAAAATAACGTCCCGATTATTAATATCGCCACGCCGAATGGGGCAGGAATATCCCACAATAAATTCCAACAATTTAATGTCGATAAACAAGGTGCGGTACTCAACAACGCCACCACTAATGTGAATTCCCAAATTGCAGGGCAAATCAAAGCCAATACGAATTTAAAGGGAAATGCCGCTAATCTGATTATCAACGAAGTTACCGGCAGTAGCCGCTCAGAATTACAAGGTAAGTTGGAAGTAGCAGGCAAAGGGGCGAATGTCTTAATTGCTAACCCGAATGGGATTACCTGCAATGGCTGTAGCTTTGTGAATACCCCTGCGATTACCTTAACCACGGGAAAACCTATTCTGGATAACAAGGGGGTTTTGTCTGCGGTTGAGGTGAAAAAAGGCAGTGTGGTTATCGGCGCCAATGGCATGAATGCCGAAGCGCAAACTTATGCCGATATTATCAGCCGTGCCACCGAATTGAATGGGCAAATCAAAGCCAAGAACCTGACCCTGATGCAAGGCACCAACCGTGTTGATTTTCAAAAAGGCACCGTAACACCGATTGCGGGTGAAGGGGCAAAACCCAGTATTTCCGTAGATACCAAAGCACTGGGTGGGATGTATGCCAATCAAGTGAAATTGGTGAGTACGGAATCAGGGGTGGGGATTAACCTCAGTAATGTGCAAGCCAACCAACATGACCTGACGTTAACTGTCGATGGCAAAATTACCCTTGCCGGCAATATTCAAGGGAAAAAAGACATCAATGTCAGCACCAAAAACCTGCAGATTAACGCCAATGCCAACGTGAATGCCACCAAAGACATCACATTAGCCACCAACACCCTCGCCAATAACGGCAAAGTTACCGCAGGCAAGGATATGCGTGTCTTTGCCGATTCAATAAGCAATACGGGCAATAGTGCACTTATTCAGGCACAAGATAATTTGTGGATGCAAAAAAATGCCAAGGGGGATTTGAGTACGCTGATTGAGAATAAATCGGGGACGATAAAGACCAATGCAGGGGATTTGGTGGTTCGTACGAAGCAATTGACCAACATGTCGTTAAATACCCACTACAAGGAAAATACGATACAACCGACCTCCACAAGTAAGAACTTATTAATAGACCGAGTTAGAGAAGGAGGCGGGAATTATGATGTGGTCATGAATGCAAAGTTGGTTAACCCTCTTCCTAATAAGTGGTTCGGTGTAGCTGATTTTTCAAATGCATTTTATAAAGAGGGTGTTTTAGTCAATACAGGTCAAAGTATTTACTCTGATGATTCAGTTCGGCTCGGAGAAATAGTTAGCGGTGGAAATGCTTATCTTAATGGTAATCAAATCACTAATGATAACGGTATCATTTCTGCTAAGAAAAATTTAATTTTAACCGGTAATACTTTAGATAATAGTCAAAATATTGGCTGGAAAAAATACACCTATAAAAATTATGTCATCGATCCTTCGAACAGTGGAAGTGGAATAGTTAATATTAGAAATATCAAAGAATTAATTTTAGAAACGCATTATAAAATACAAGGTGATGTGTTCATTTTGGAATTGATTGATAATGTAAAAACAAAGAAAGGGTTACATTCAGGTGCGAATCTCATCCTCGATTTTAAACATTCGATCAGCAGTGAGAACAAACTACCTATTACCTCATCACTGATCTCAAAAATAAATCACATCGATTCCCCCGCTTATTTAATGTCAGCAAAAAATATTATTTTAAATTCTAATAATATAAATATTTCCACCAACTTACAGTCTGAAAATGATCTGTCTATCATTGCAGGTCAAAACATTAATATTAATCATGCACAGCTCGTTGCAAAACAATCACAAAGCCTAATTGCCAATAACGACCTTAACCTTAAACAGGTTAATTTAACGGCTAAAGACAGCACCTTAATTGCGAAAAATGGCGATCTTCAATACAGTTTAAACCCCGTTTCTGCCTTTAAAGACAATGTATTATCGCCCCCGGTTATCAACGCCGCAAACTCGTTACATATCCAAGCCGGTAAAAATATCACTTTTGATAATGCGCAGTTAGCCAAAACGAATAAACTTACCCTCAGTGCCAATGACAATATTGTTATTCATCGCGATGAATCCGATTTAATGAAACTCGCGGTTTCAGAGCCTGTCACCAATATTAATGCGTTACTCACAAAAACAGGAAATTGGACAAGTTCAGGGGAAATAAACCTCACCGCCGGTAAAAATATTGAAGCGCGTGGCATTGCTTTCAACAGTGGTAAATTACTGACGTTCAATGCAGGCCAAGATATTTTATTAGGCTCAAAAGCCATAAAAGATGTCGATAATGTATTTAAAACCAATCGCTATCCAGAGTTGCGTTCTCAGCTCATCGCGAATGGCAATATCACGTTAAATGCCGCTCGTGATATTGACTTGCAGTCGGCTAACCTTCAATCCACAGACAAGGTCATAGCGCTTTCAGGTCGTGATATTAAATTAACGGCTACCGCTTACTCTGCGATTCCCAACCCCAGTGAAGATAACCAAGATGTACGTTATGTGACTTCGACACTTTCCGGTGACAAAGGCGTCACTCTGGCCTCCAATGGCGCACTCACTGCACAAGGTAGCACAATCAAATCCCTAGGTGACATCACATTATCAAGTGGGGGAAATGTACGTTTAGAGTCAGTCAAAACGAACTATCGAAAACAATCAGGGAAAAAATTTGAAGAGTTATATCGTCAAATTGGCACTGAAATTAACAGCGGTAAAACGCTGACCATTTTGTCAGAGGGGAGCATTCTTTTCCAAGCCTCACGTCTCGTTGCCAAAGGTGCGATGGATATTGCGGCAAAAGGCGGGTATCTCTACGCCCAAGCCATGGAAGAAAGCAGTTACTTCGAAGAGTATAAAAAGAAATGCAATAGATGGACGCTTTGTATTACGAAAAAGGAAGTGAGAAAAACACGCAGTGATAAAACCAATAAAGTCACTGAGTTTACTGCTGGTGGCGATATTAATCTGTATGCCAAGGATGATGTCACATTAGAAGCGACCAAAATTAATGCGGGCAAGAATGCCAAAATCACCAGCCAAACGGGCAAGGTCAATTTTAAAGCGGTCAAAAACTCGCAATTTGAACAGGTGATTACAAATTCTAACGGTTTTTATATCACCCAACGTAATAAAGGCTATACCTCAGATAAATGGGTTTTACCTGCATTGCATATTGGTGGAAAACTGACTGTTGATGCGAATAAAGGGATCACTGCAGATGTTAAATCGAAAAATGGTCAGAGCTTAGAAAATGCCTTAGAGGCTCTTGGTAAAACAGAAGGTACACAGTGGCTTGCAGGCTTAAAAGACCGTGAAGATGTTCAGTGGAACTTAGTTAAAGACGCCTATGACAGTTGGGATTATAAAAGCCAGAGTTTAAACCCGGTTGCTGCTGCGCTGATTATGATAACTGTTGCAGCGATGACGTCAGGTACAGCAACGAAATTTGCGGCTTGGGCAGCATCCGGTAGCAGTGGTACGAGTGCTGCGGTGATATCAGGCGCGGCTTACTCTGGTATGACAGCTCTTTCAACACAAGCAGCGATCGCACTGGCTGAAAACCAAGGAAACCTATCGAAAGCGCTTAATTCACTAGGTAAAAGCGAAACAGTTAAATCTATTGTTGCTCAAATGGTGATCTCCGGGGCGCTTAATGGTTTAGATGTCAAAATGGGATGGACAAAAGGGAATCCGGGGAATGCTAAGTTACCTTTATTAAGTAATGGGGATTGGAATAAGGTTGCTCAGCGTGTTGCCGCGCAATCTGTGATTAGTTCAACCGTGAATACTACAATCCAAGGTGGCAGTTTTACCGATAACTTTAAGAGTGCCTTACTCAGTAATATTGGCAATCAGGTGAATGCGGAAGGTGCAAAGTTAATCGGTGATAACGGAGAAATTTTAGGGCATACAGGCAAATTATTAAGTCACTCAGTTGTTGCAGGAGTGAGTGCCGAAATAGCTGGGGGAGATGCGAAAGGTGCAGTTGTTGGTGCATTAGCAGCAGAGTTAGCTGCAATTTCATTGAACAGTAAATTGTTTGAGCCCAAATATATCAATGAGCAAGAAAGACAACTCGCATTGCTACAAGATGCTATCAAGGGTAATGACGCCAAAACTCAATTCACTAAAGTATTAGGTGGATTTGCAGGGGCATTAATTACCCATAAGCCAGAAGGCGCTTTTTCTGCCGCTAATTCTGCCGAGTTGGTTTATACGTATAATTATACAGAGCATCAGTTACAGCAAATCATTATAGAGAACAATCTGGATATGATGGCGGCGGCTAAAGGAGATAAAGCTGCTGCACGACGTGTTGCCGCAAGAGAACAAGCTGCAGGAGTGGTGGGCTTAGTTGCCGTTGGGGGGGGTGTCATCATACTCGGAGGTGAAATAGTTGTTGCAGCAACTCCAGAAATTGCGGAAGGGCTAAAATTAGGCTTCGCTGGATGTAAAGCCAGCGTCAGTTTTTGCGCTACTAAGCTAGGCTTAGTAGCGGCCGATATAGCCGCACCTGAAGCTGCTATATCGACAGCCGCAATTGGGGGAGCTGGCATTAAGGTTGTAGCGAACTCTGAGGAGGCCCTTAAATCATTAAAAAATGCAATACCAACCACCTCAAAAGAGTTATTAACATCTGGTAAGCTTAATATCTCAAAATTAACCCCCATCATAGAAAAAGAGCAGTTACATGCCTCTGCGACTAATAAACTGATTGCGGAGATAAATAGAATTCCGTCTAAGACGCAGGCTGCAAATACAGCCACTATGATAGGTGCGTATGATTCTGTAACGGGTAAGATCGCTATTGGATACAGTGATGGTAAAATTTCAGCTGAAATGCTGAACAAGAACACCGTAATTTATGTTGAGAAACAACTTGGTGTTAAAATAGGTGAATATACAACATTTTGTAAAAATAAAGTTGGTGCTTGTGCTGAGGTATCAGCAGCAGACTCGTTGATCCGTCAAGGAGTTAAGCCAGAAAATATCCGGTTTACCCAAGCGGTCAGGCCTCGAGAGGTTTGGGGAAAAGAAACAATTCCGCTAAAAGCAATAAAAGAAACATGTGACAATTGCCTAGTTACATGGCCAACAGGAGTAGATAAATGAGTATGTTAGATATTAACTGGGAACCTAGCTTTGGTTCGGTTTTTACTTGGTTTGCCATGGATAAAAACGGAAAAATCGCTGTCATGATTAATAATGGTTTTGGTGATTTACCTAAATCGTTACTGGCAATTAGTAATGTTACAGAACTATTGAATAATTTAAATGAATACATGTGGGAAGAATCAGCAACCTTTGTAAACTATCCCCTCAATAAAGGCGGCTCAGTTATTTTAGATTTATATTCATCATGTCTTTATCGACATCTACCTTCGCGAAAAGAAGTTGAAGAGTGCATAGAAAACGAGTTAATTACTTCGGGGCATTACAGTGATACTAATCTGTCAGTCAATAAAGGTTTTTTTATTTATCAAGCTATAGAAGGCAATAACCCTGGAGATGATTATCCTGTCGGCTATGAAGGTGAAACTAAGATGGGGGATTATTTTCGTTATTTGATGCCGACTATTTATGCTTCGATTGAAGACTTTCCTGAGGAATTGCGCCATGGAATTGCGGTATCTGATACCATTGATTTCACTGTAGACCAGTTATTTGATAATGACAAAATTAGTGAGTATTTTCCTCGTATGTACCATGGTTAAGATTATGGGCTATACGAAAAAATAAAACATGGCGAAAGTTTGGAATGTATCATAAATAACCGCCATCTTTATATAAAGATGGCGGTTATTACTGTATAGACTTCAGTCTTTAATGTTCACTCGCACTCTTTTGGGGTTACTTACTCAATAAGTTCAAGAAATGAATATGTTTTTCATATTGGTCTAGGATATCGTGAATGATCTGCTCTTTTTCCCAGCCCATCACGTTATAATCTTGCCCACCTTCTTTTAAGTGAATTTCAGCACGATAGTAGCGTTGCACCTCGCTCTTTTCATCATCACTTTCTGTCCCCATACCTGCTAAAGCAAAGGCTGGTTGAATATAGTAACGGAGGAGAAATTCATAGAAAAAGTTCATATCGTCGCCTAAATCGACTTCAAAGCTAAATTACCAGTCCTTCCCACATGATTTAAATAACAGAGCAGTCGGTTTCTATATCACAATCAGCAACAACGGCAATAATGCGAGGCTCAAGTTGCGTTTTAAACTCATCGCAAATGGTAATATTACGTTAAATGCGGCCCGTGATATTGACTTGCAGTCGGCCAACCTTAAATCCACAGACAAGGTCATAGCGCTTTCAGGTCGTGATACTAAACTATCCTCAATTGCCGCCGTGCTAGAGCTCGAATTATTTTGAATACCAATTTGTTTTCGTCATATTTCGCATTGTGACATTGTTGCTGGCACTGGCGTGCGGATATACTTAATCGTTATGCAGCCATTTTGGTCGGCAGGCGTTGGTCTATCACATCTTGAATCACATTTAGCCGTTTCACATCTTCCAATGTAAAAAATTCCGCTCTATAAGCAGTCATGTGCCCCCCTTAATAGTTAGCTTACGTGACGGACACCTTAACTTAGCCCAGAGCGGACATTACAATTTTGCTATTACAGCGTTTGATCGCTTAAGCTCCTTTATGTTAACACTATGTATTAATTACTTTTTTTATGCATTTTTTTATCTAAGTAGTCAATCCGTGATTGAATATCGGTGTAACCTAGTTGATAAGCTCTCTTGTATAAGTTGATCGCCTTCTCATAACTTTGAGGAACACCTAGTCCCTCCTCATACATTAAGCCCAAATTAATTAACCCGCCAAGCCCTTCTTTATTTGAAGCATCTTGATAGAGCTTTACTGCTTTATTGATATCGACTTGAACACCAAAGCCATGCTGATAAAGCAACCCCATTGAATTCATTGCCGCGGGATCTCCGTTTGCAATGCCTATTTCATAGCATTTTATTGCCTCATCATAATTTTCTAAATCACCGTACAAATAACCTAATCGAGTAATCGCAAAATCATTACCGAATTTAATCGATTCTTTATACCATTTTTCAGCCAACTTAGTGTTTTTCTCTCCTCCTCGACCATCTCTATATAAATCACCTAAACTCATCATAGCGCTGCTTGATTTATGCTTTTTAATTGCTATTTCAAACATTTCTTTAGCTTTGATGTAGTTATTTTCGTATTTATATAATATACCTAAATTGTAGTCTGCGGAGGATGACCCAAGTTCAGCGGCTTTTTGATAAAGTAAAATGGCCTCATCTTTTCTCCCTTGGTCTTCTGTTAGCATTGCTAAACGATTCATCCCGTTTGCATCATTCTTATCTGACAGTCTCTGATAAATTTCCTCTGCCTTTTCGAGATTTTTTGCGACACCAGTACCCGTTTCATAAAAACGCCCGACGATTAATAAAGCCTCATCATCCCCTTGTTTTGCTAAAGCCTCACACGCAAGAAAATTATTCTCTTCAGGAATACATTTAATCGCAGGTTCAGAATAAGACAATACGGGATTGCATAAGAGTAGGAATACTGTGACTATTGTAATTTTATTGTTTAACATAATCAAAATTCACCTAAGAAAAGTTTTCATAGGGGTCATAAACAAACCGCAGTAAATAGATAACCTCAACATTTTCTTGCATGACACGAGGATTTCGAGATACCCGAGATTTTAGAATAAAATCCATCCCTCGTAGAGTCGGAGGGATTACACCAAGTTCTGCTGCTGTATCTATTGTTCGTTTAACACCTTTTACTGATGTTACGCCAAAATCCTCTGTTCCTTTTACCCAGGGATTACTGAGTGCCGTTTTAACCGAAGGTTCATCACCATCACACCGATAATAAATTGATTCATCTAACCCGTTAGGGGTAAACATTCATTGGAGCGATTATGTGCGCTTTTAAGGTTTTTCAAAATTCGACGATAAATAGCCAACCTTTTTTCCATAGCTTCATTAGCATCCATGATTTCACCGTTTTTGCAGTAAAACCACTCTAAATCCCCACACTGCATACAATCCCCCACCTTATCCTTAAGTTAAACTTAAATCATAAATGAAAGAGAATTAAATGAATACATTTAACTTTGTGTTTATTGATTACCATAAGACCCATTATGCTAAACGAGCAAGTTTAGAGAATAAAACAGCCCGTTAGACATCATAAAACCGCCTCAGCGCGTTTTTAGCAACGTTGAGATTGAATGCGAAAACACACTGAAATCGTCGAAAAACATAAACCTGTTTTGTGGTGATTAACGATTTAACCAACCGAGTCAACGAGGGTTGTAGCCGAATCAATTAGGTAAAAGACACGTGGTCATGTCTGTCTATTTGAGGGATAAAACTTTCTTCTACTACGCCAGATTAGCTTGTGAAAAATATTTAAAAGTTCATTCGGAAGACTTAGCTAGCGTAAGTAATTTATTATCAAAAATGCAAATGTCATAAAATAGGCTTCTATTACATTAATAGACAATTGAATAAACATAGTCGGCTAACTTACTATCAAAAGGTAAGATCATTACGCTTTCAGACCATGATATTAAATTAGGCTTAATATCTCAAAATTAACCCCCCATCATAGAAAAAGATCAGTTGCATGCCTCTGCGACTAATAAATTGGTTGAGGAAATTAATAAATTAAATTCTAAATCACAAGCCGAGAAGTTTGCAGTTGGGATTGGTGCTTATGATCCTTCTATGGAGAAAACAGCATTTGGGTTTAGTAATGGTAAAGTCAGTGCGGAACTCGTTATGTTTTTATTGCTTTATGTGAAAAAAAATGGCTTACTAAAGCCAAATGCTACATAAGGAAATCGCATGAAACACCAAATAATCATGAGAATAATTGGATCTGAACAGGGGTTAATCACGAAAGACCTTTCAAATTCAAAAAATGATGCGATCCTAATTAATTCAATTAGTTATTCTAGAGAAAAAGATGAAAATGGCACTCCAATTCTACGATTGACGATTGATAAAGATTTGGGGCACTCAACCAAATTTATCTTTGATGCTATCAAAAACGATGAAAAAATAGATATTACTCTTAAATATTTTATTGATGGGGAAGAACCTTCTATTATCAATTATAACAATGTCATTATTGATAGTATACAATCGTTATTTTGTGCTGAAGGATTCAATTTCGATGATAACCTTGCGATAAGACAAGGTAAACCGTATGAATTAATTCAAGTGATTTCATATAATTAAGTATTATAACCTTGATGGTGATTATTATAAATCACCACCATCAAAATGAAAAACAAGACTATTTACACCAATTAAGATAAAAAGCTATATATTAGTATCAGAGGTCATAGTGAAAATAAGAAATATAGATAAGTTAAATAAAAATGACTTTATCAAACTTAGTTCAATTCATTCATCCATTGGAAAAGGGGATGATTTTGATTCATGGTTTGAAGAATCAGTATCAAGTAAAAAGATTCCCAAAATATTGTATTTGATTTATATTATTAACTATTTAACTCTTGTTTTTTTTATGGGGGCACCATTAATTCTATCACTAATACCTTTAACAATCGCATATTTAATCCCTGTATTAATGGTTTTATTTATAGACTCAGTAAATAGTAAAATACCTTTTTTATTTTATCTATCCATAAAATTTAAACTTTTAATTCACTAATGAAAATAAAAAAATTATAAAATACTAATTTTCGTCACTATGTAATTCAAGAATCAATTTCAATTTTATTGCTGATGCTGTTAATGAATATAATAACATTGGCTTATTTCCTATAGCTAATTTTCTTTTATAATTTTCACTAGTCCATCTTTCTATTCTAAACCCGACGTTATCTGGAAAATAGCGTTCAAAAAAACCTAATTTTCTTAATCCTTTAGAAGTTTTTGTTGGTAATTGTCTTATTTCAGTTCTTTTCTTTGGATCAATAATTTTAAATGCTCCAAAACCGATATAAAGATTATTTACAAAATCAACATCATAATAAATTTTCTTAGCTGTGATGCTATCTCCACCTAATGCTATAGTACCTTGTTCTATTAAAAATTTAACTGGATCTTGTCTAAAGTTTATTTCACCATCAGTTAACTCATACGTAATATCAGAAATACCTTGATATACACGACCTCCACCATAGGCCATGCTTATCGCACCGGACGTTTTCATTCCGTGACTTCCAATTGTTTTACCTATTCTATAACTAAAAATACCAACTGCTGTTTGAATTGCACCACCTAATATATCAAGGCTCTTGTCACCATAAAAAAGCCAGCCTTCACCAAAATAAGACCTAGTTGCATTATATAGTTCTTTACTTGCCTTTCTTAATTGGGAATACGCTAATTTTTCTGATTCATATTCGAGTTTAATTTCCTCAGTGTATTTATATATATCGGGCCAATTCCCCGTTGAACCTATATTCTCTCTAAACCAATCCCGAGTGCTATCTACTCGTTGATGCCTAGCATTATTATTATACAGTGCTATATTAAAATCAGCTCGGATCAACCTTATAACTTCATTTATTTCACTTCTGTAACCTTGTTTACAGTAGGGGTCGTCAAGAAAATACCTTGCAGATAACTCAGATATTTTTCTTAATTCATTTGCATACCATTCAAAGGTCTCTTCTGGGCTAGAGAACATTAAAAGCTCCTTTCTTCCCATATACTGTATGTACTAGTACCAGCAATAACATGCTCCCAGGTAACCGATTTAAATCGAAACGATACAGACTCTTCTGGTTGGGCTTGATTGTGAGTAACAGAATTAGGATAAAAACAATTTAGGTCAACAATTGAGGCATCTGTCAGTTTTATTTTATAATACAGCTCTAACCCACCATTCATTGATGTTCTATAAAAAGTAAAGTCGCACGTTAATATCTCACTCGATGTTAATGCTTGAGAAAGTAGTGGGGAAGACTTATCAATTGGCTTACGAATACTAATAGGCTGAAAACTGACATTTTGATGCATCGATAAATTAGAAGACAACTCATTAATAAGAATTTCGTTTTCGTGTCCCTTTTGATACTTGTTTCCGATAGAATCTATCGATGAGCATCCTTTCGAGATTAAACCTTGTTTATTTCCTTTTAGCGTAAGATAAATTATATTCGCCATTTTAAGCATTCCCTTTGTCATTAAAAACCAATATAGATAGTTCACAATACCATATACATTACTTAAGTTAAATATCATGATTTAGCATAGATTGCGTTTACCTTGATTTTAAAATTTCCATAAGACCTATTATGTTAAACTGGCGAACTTAGTGTCTAAAACACCCGTTAGGCATCATAAAACCGCCTCAGCGCGTTTTTAGCAACGTTGAGATTGAATGCGAAAACACACTGAAATCGTCGAAAAACATAAACCTGTTTTGTGGTGATAGACGATTTAACCAACCAAGTTAACGAGGGTCGTAGCCGAATCAATTAGGAAAAAGACACGTGGTCATGTCTGTCTATTTGAGGGATAAAACTTACATGAGGGGAGAAAATAAGAGTGCTAATTTTGCTTGTGAGTATGATGGATTTTTAGATGATATGATTTTTAAAGAGGGTGTTTTTTTGCAATAAGTTATCCTCCAGAAAAAGAAGATGAAATAGTCGTCAGTGAAGAAACTTGCTTTTACTATGCCAGATTAGCTTGTGAAAAATATTTAAAAGTTCATCCTGAAGACTTAGCTAGCGTAAGTACTTTATTATCAAAAATTCAAATGTCATAAAATAGGATTCTATTGCATTAATAGATAATCGAATAAACACAGGCGGAGGCGGCTATAATTTTAGCCGCCTGTGAATTCTTATCGACACATTTTAGGTAATGTTTCTTTTTTGGGGCTACTTACCCAGTAAGTGTAAGAAATGGATATGTTTTTCGTATTGGTCTAGGATATCGTGAATGATCTGCTCTTTTGCCCAGCCCATCACGTCATAATCTTGCCCACCTTCTTTTAAGTGAATTTCAGCGCGATAGTAGCGTTGCTCCTCGCTCTTTTCATCATCACTTTCTGTCCCCATACCCGATAACGCAAATGACGGTTGAATATAGTAACGGAGGCGAACTTCGTATAAAAAGTTCATATCTTCGCCTAAATCCACTTCAAAACCTATTCGGTCATCTTTATCAGTATGGATATGGCATACAGTACCTTGCTTAGCCAGTTCTTCAGATACCATTTCCATTGATGGCTTCACAGATTCTTCCATAAAGCGTTTAACATGCGCGCGTTTAGGGAAATATACGATGTTACGCAAGCGTCGCTGCCACGGAATAGGGTTACGGCTGGCAGTTGGTGCAATGGTCGCTAACTGTTGGCTATCGCGCTTATAGGCATCGACTCTTAAGGCTTTGAACAAGCCATAAATGGAGGCGAGCAAAACGACAGCAAAGGGAAGAGCACTCGCAATTGTCAGTGTTTGTAACGCTTGGAGACCACCTGCGAGTAACATTGTTATCGCAACGATACCCATTAAACCCGCCCAAAAGATACGTTGCCAAACAGGGGTATTAGAATCGCCGCCTGAAGCTAAAGTATCAACCACCATTGCTCCTGAATCCGCTGAAGTCACGAAAAACACAATGACCATTAGCATAGCAAAGAAAGATAAAACCGAAGAGAATGGAAAATAATTAAGGAATTCAAACAAAGCGAGAGATACGTCTGCCTGAACAGTTTCGGCTAATAAGGTTGCGCCTTTATTTTTAATTAAATCAATCGCTGTGTTACCGAAGAATGTCATCCACATTAAAGTGAAGCCAGCAGGGACAAATAATACCCCCATGACAAATTCACGAATACTACGACCGCGAGAGATACGGGCAATAAACATACCGACAAATGGCGACCAAGATAACCACCATCCCCAATACAGTAGTGTCCAGCCGCCTAACCAATTACTTGATTTGGGTTCATAGGCATAGAGATTGAAGGTTTTATTGACGATCTCTGAAAGGTAGCCACCTGTATTCTCAACGAAAGATTTTAAAAGAAGCACAGTTGGCCCTAAAGCAACGATTAATACGAGCAATAGAAATGCGAGGCCAAGATTGAGTTCCGATAAGATACGGATACCTTTATCTAGCCCTGAAACAACGGAAATTGTTGCAAGCCCTGTAAAAATGATGATCAAAGCCACCTGTACGGTTTCGCTGACTGGTAAACCAAATAAATGGTTCATCCCAGCGTTAACTTGCAGTACACCGAAGCCTAAAGATGTTGCAACACCAAATACCGTCCCTACTACTGCAAATACATCAACTGCATGGCCTATTGGGCCATAAATACGCTCACCAATAATGGGGTAAAGGGCAGAGCGTAATGTGAGAGGGAGACCGTGGCGATAGCTAAAAAACGCTAAAATTAATGCGACAATGGCATAGATAGCCCAAGCATGTAACCCCCAGTGGAAGAACGTTAAGCGCATGGCTTCTTTTGCGGCTTCAACGGTTTGCGGTTCACCTACAGGTGGGTTGAGGTAGTGCATTACGGGTTCTGCAACCCCAAAAAACATTAGCCCAATTCCCATACCTGCTGAGAAAAGCATGGCAAACCACGAGACATAGCTAAAATTGGGTTGGGCGTGGTCAGGGCCTAATTTTATTTGCCCATAACGGGAGAGTCCCAGATAAGTCACACTCAAAAGAATAATAGCGACGGCTAGAATGTAAAACCAGCTAGCATTATTGAATAAGTTTTGCTGAAGATGACTTAGATGAGATTCTGCGACTTCTGGCATCAAAGCGGCAAAGCCAACGATAACCAAAATAATAACGGCAGAGCTATAAAATACAGGGGGACTAATTTTAGAACGAATTTTTTTAGAATCAGTATCAATTTGACTCATAACAACCTTCTTTTGTTTTGTTTTATTTTATTTTTGGCATACCGATATCGACAAATATGCAGCGAGCTGTCCTTCTTAATGAAACAATGAATAATTGCGAAAAATTTCCCCTAAGGAAACGAGATAGAAAGAACAATAATATGGTGTTGAGGGCAGGCTAAACTGCCAAAAATAGCGATGAAACCCGGGTCTTTATCACCTTCATAAGTTAAAAAATAGGCGGTTATACTGCCATGATACGAGTGAATGATCAACAATATCGGGAAATAACATTAAATAGAGGATAAAAATATCATGTTAATTATCATTAAATTAATAATTAACAGTGCAGTATTTACATGTTTTACCAATAAGTTAACGCAAATGAGTGAAAGTAAGTACTAGATAAGTAAAAACCTTAGATAAATGGAGGTGGAAATGTGATTAGCGTAATTGGCTATCCTTACTGCCACGCCGATTATAGCCACTAAATGTAGATTGTTTTTTATCTAATTCATTTTGGCAGTTGATACAGAATTTAACGCCGGGTAATGCTAAACGGCGAGCCTCAGGAATTGCCTCACCACACTCTTCACAAAACTCGGCACTTTCACCTGAGTGCAATTGGCGACGAGCTTTCGCTACCGCATCATCAAGAGTGGCATCAATTTGTTCTTGAACAGCATCTTCATTTGCCCAACCATTTGCCATCATTCACCTCTGTTTGATTAAATATTGACCTATATACCAATATAGAGGCGAGAAAATTTAATTCAAGGGCAATTATTACTCTAAAGATAATGTCATATAAATGTGGTCCATTCCCTCTTCATCATACATTTCTCCCTCAGTTTGGTACCCCAGAGTATGGTAAAAATCAATGGCAGTATATTGCGCTGAAAGAGCTATTTTATGGTAATGATGAGAACGGCCATATTGCTCTACAAATTTCATTAATTCACGTCCTAGCCCTTTACTTCGGTGTGATTTTTGTACTGCGACACGGCCAACTTTGATAAGATTGTCTTCAAGTAGTACACAACGTAATACTGCAGCTGGCTGCCCATCTAAATACAAAACGACATGTAATGCGGACTCATCATATTCATCGACATCGATATCAGCGGGAAACCCCTGTTCTTGAGTAAAAACTTGTTGGCGCAGGTTGAAAGCATCAGTAAGGAGTTCTGGGTTTGTGTACCCCATGCTATGTTTAATTTGCATTAGTTTTCCTGGTAGCTAGCGAATAAGAAACATAATTATATCGTGGAATGGCGAAAGAGTTAGGTGGGTTTTGTTGTTTTTTTGCACCAAATAAGAATGCAGGCATTTAAAGCCCACATTCTTGAAGGGAACTGAGCGGAAAATTATTTTTTATTGGTTTCTGCGTCATTTTCTGCTTTGAGCGATTCCGTTTTTTCTTTCATATCGGTTGCGACTTCGTCAGCTTTATTAATCGCATCTGTTTTAACTTCTTGGCTCAGTTCTGACGCATTTTGTTTTAACTCTTCAGCTTTATTTTGCGCATCTTTCGTTAATTCATCAGCTTTTTGTTCACCATCTTCTTTTAATTGCTGGGCTTTTTCTTCAGCTTGTTTAACGGTGTCACTTGGTTTGGATGAGTCATCACAACCTACGATAACTGTAACAATTCCCGCGAAAAGAAGTGAAGTGATGAGTTTTATATTCATAAACATATCCTTAGCACGATGCTGGTAAAAATGTTATTAAAGCTCGATATTGGCATAATCGCCAATGTGTATATTTAACTATAGTTGAAATTAAGTGAGTTATAAAATAATTAGGTAAAAAACTGAAATCGTTATATTTTTTTTGATTGTAAACTCAAGTGAATGCTTTTTTTTGGAAAGTCATCTCTTGTTCCATGCTATAGAGTTATAAAATATAGAAAACCAAGCTAAACTGTTCGAACTTATTATTAAATAAATAATGAAAACAAATGTATGGCTTAGATAACAAAGGAATAGCATTATGGCGTACTATTATTCGTTGATTATTTTAAAATTTATTATCGGTTTTGCCATTGTTATCACTCATATGAATCTATCGGGAAAAACGCAGCTTTCCCAAATGACTCCTATTGATTTTATTGGTAATTTTGTTTTAGGAGGTATTATTGGTGGGGTGATTTACAGTGATACTATCCCATTGTACCAGTATGTGACTATTTTAATTATTGGTGTTTTGTTTATAAGCTTTTTGAACTTTTTAACAAAAAGATTTAATTTTTTTCGTAATGTGGCCATTGGTAATCCCATACCTATCATTAAAAAAGGCCAATTTATAATGGAAAACATCTTAGAAAAAGCCAATAAGATAGATCTCATCAATATTTCATCTAGAATTCATGCACAAGGCATTCATTCCTTTCAAGAAATTTATTATGCACAAATAGAACCTGATGGGCAGCTAACCATTATTTGTGATGAAAAAAATATGCCATCAGTGATCCTGATAAAAGAAGGGGTTATTAGAAGCTATGGTTTGGAATCTATCGAAAGAGATGAAGCTTGGTTAATGCAGCAAATTGAATTACAAGATATTGAATCAATAAACGATATTTTCTTAGCTGAATTTTGGCGTGGTGAAGTCACGTTTATTTTGCGGGATGGTAAAATAAACCGCAAGGGAGCACAGCATCTGAAAGTTATAGCTTAAATGAATAGGTCGGTGAAATGCAGATAACATTTCACCGACAGAGACCTAATTATTGTTTTAAATCATCATAAAGCATTAATGAGGATTTATTATCTGGGTCACCAATATAACGAGGTTGAGGTTTAAATGCCTCATTAAACAGGCTTTTTTCGGGCTCAAACCCAGTATAGTTTAAACCTGCTAAATCAGACCACGCGTAGATAAAGTCCATATTACTGAATGGTCGGGTTGTTTTATCATTCAAATCAAATTGATGAGTTGATAGCCACTCAGGTGATTGCCAAACTAGGAAAGGCACATTATAAATGACTTTACTTGGCTTACCTTCACTACGCCCTAACATTTTATGAGGCGGGGTATCATAAACATCTTCACCATGGTCTGAGAAAAACACCAGAAAACCATTTTCTTTTGAAGAATCAAAGTCCTTGATTAATGTTGAAACAACATAATCGTTATAATGTTGTGCGTTATCGTAAGCATTATAATCTTTCACTTCATCATCATTTAGGTTAGCGGGAACCACGCTGTCTTTATCTTTGAAAATGGCTTTATCTTCTGGATAGCGGAACTCATAGCGCATATGTGTTCCTAACAGATGGACCACGATAAATTTCTTTTCTGCTGGGTCTGCAAGCGCTTCTTTGAATGGTGCAAAAACCACGTCATCATAGATACGTGAGCTTTGAGCCATATCATTATTCAAATAATATTGCTTATCTGTTTGGCGAGAGAATGCCGTTAATAAGGTGTTGCGTTCAGTCATCGTCTGCTGGTTAGTGATCCAAAACGTTTTAAAGCCCGCTTGCTTCATCATGTTCATCATAGAAGGGCGCGAATTGAATAGTTCAGGCTCAGTTTGTGTCGCAAACGTCAGAATTTGTTGTAGTGCTTCAATAGTATAAGGTCGCGACGTCACAACATCATTGAATACGGATAAATTAGCAGGATAATCCCTTGCAAGTTCATCTAACTCAGGTGTCGTTGGGCGTGAATAGCCATATAGGCTCATTCTATCGCGGCTGGTGGACTCACCTATTACTAATACAAATGTGCGGGGTGTATCACCGTTTGCATCGACAAAGTTTTCTAATGGTGGAATTTTACTGTTGTCGCGGATTAATTCTTCCATGTTTGCTAGCTGGTTTTTATATAAAAAGTAACCACTCACAAACTGCCATGGGGCAGCGTAGGCGAGTTTACTATTTAAATATGATGCGACATTGGCCATTGGTCGGTCTTGTTTAATGCCTTTGTTATAATAAGGAATACCGAACAAAATAACTAAAATTAACAATGAAATACCGATTCGCCCTGATTTTGGCAGTGTTACCGGTTTTAGACGTGTCCATAGAAAAATTGCGACTACAGTATAGGCGAGTATGACACCTAAGACTTTGAAGCTAAAATATTGTTTAAGGAATTCGCCTGCTTCATTAGTATTGGTTTCAAACATCACAAACATGACACTTTGGGATATTTGATGCCCATAAACCACAAAGTAGGCGAGGGCAACTACCGAAGAAAGCCATAAAACAATACCAATTAGTCCCGCAACTAACTTAACTTTTTTAGGAAACAGTAGGGCAGGAACCAGCCAAAGAGAGCTATAGAGTAGTGAATCTCTTAGGCCAATAGAATTACTTTGCCCTGTTACGAGCACATACAGTTGTAATAGTGATGAAAAATACCAAAAGTAGATTAGTAACCAGAACAGTGAGGTCCAGCTAAATTTTTCCGAGTGTGTAGTGTTACTCATAGGTTTTTAAACTCTTGTTTTCTATTATTGTTAAATCGAATTGAAAAATAATTGAGAAATCGGTTTTTAGATATAAAGACGTAGTTTAAGTTCCAAAATATATTATCTATAAATAATATTTCCTTAATAATCATATAACCGTTTGTTTACTAGAGTTTTTTAAAAGCTGTTTTGTTCGCTTGGAATTGGGCAGCTATCGTGATATTCAATTATAGACGATGTTTTGCTAGCCATTGTTAAAATAGTAAAATGTCCAATTAGCATTTGTCATCGTCTTTACGCCATTGGTACTATCCTTTGATATATTTATGGTATATAAGAAAATTTGACGAATGCATCAATGAAGGGTGAGAGCAATACATGTTAGATAATTCATTTGTGGCTTTTTTAAAATCACCTCTATCAATCAGGGTGTTGCTTTCATTGCTAATAATTATTGATGGCGCAATGATTTTAAAGCCTGTATTAAGTGCTTATACCGACTACATTGATTGGCGCGAGTCAGGGCTAACACAGTGGTTAAAATCACTCGGCTTTATGAAGTTACTGGATATTCCTCGTTTTTTATTGGGAATTTCACTGATTTTCCTATCGTTATTTATGGTTAACGGAGCCCGTATTGCTTGGGTGTTCTCCTTATTTTTACTTGGGATTATTTCATTTGTTGACCTGCGGTTAACACAAGAAAACATACATCAAGGTTATTTTTCCCTCTTTTTATTGGTTGCTTTGTGCCTTTTTTGGAAGTTGTATCATCACCATAGCTTAACCAGTGCTGGCTTTGTGGCAATAACCTGTATTATTGCATTATTGCTGTATTCCATTTTTGGTACTTTATATATTGGTGATGAATTTTCACCAGTGGTTAAAGACGGCACAACGGCCTTTTATTTTGCTTTAGTCTGCATGACAACGGTCGGGTTTGGTGACATTGTTCCGGTTACAGTGGATGCGCGTGTATTCACGGTGACGGTGATTATTTTAGGAATTACAATTTTTACCACTTCAGTGGTTTATATTGTTGGGGTGTTAGCGAAAGGTACGAAAGAAATCGTGCGTAAGAGGTTTTCTTATATGAAAAATCATTATGTGGTGATTGGTAGCACACCAATGGCTGTCAATGTCTATCAAGGGCTGAAAAAACGAGAGCTGCCGGTGGCTGTGATTTGCCAAGAAAACCATCGCAGTCATTATCCCGAAAAAGATAATATTGTGACCGGTGACCCAACCAGTTCCGAATTGCTCGCCGCTGCTAATGTTAAACACGCAAAGTGTGTGTTAGTGATGACAGATAGCGATTCGCTCAGTACTTTCGCTTTATTGGGAGTGAAAGAGCAAGCAGGGGAAGGTAGCTCGGTAAAAACCGTGGTGCTAATTAACCAAGAGAGCAATATGGATAAAGTTCGCTTACTTAAACCTGATATGTTGTTTTCATTATCTACGCTAGGTTCAGAGGTTTTGATGCAAGTGCTTTGCGGTGAAGCAATATCGAGCGACTCTATTAGTGATATGCTGTTGAACAAAGTTGCAAAAAGCTAACCTTAAAATAAAAATAACGGGAATTGTGCTTCATGCTAAGTGCTCAACAAGTGAGTTGCCATCGGCAAAATAGGGTGTTATTCCATCAACTTGATTTTATAGTGCAACCTAGTGAAATCTTGCAAGTTGAAGGGCCAAATGGAGCGGGGAAAACAACCTTGCTACGAATGATGGCTGGGTTATTAAAACCTGATGAAGGGGCTGTCTGTTGGAATAATCAATCGATTGATAAACTAAAAGAAGAATTTACTCGTCATTTACTTTATTTAGGCCACAAACCAGCGGTTAAATCATTATTAACACCTTATGAAAACCTCAAATTTTATTACCAAATGCACCATAAAGGGCATGAAGGTGAGCGTATTTGGTCTGCTTTAGAAGAAGTTTCGTTAATTGGTTATGAAGATATTCCTGTTAGCCAACTTTCTGCTGGGCAACAACGGCGTGTTAATTTAGCGAGGTTATGGCTAAGCGAAGCTCCTCTGTGGATACTTGATGAGCCTTTTACCGCAATTGACGTGGCGGGGGTCGCTCGTTTAACAGAACGTTTTCATCAGCATGCAGAGCAAGGGGGGATTATTTTGTTTACCTCCCACCAAGCGATGTCAGGGCAATTTGGTTCACTAAAACTGACGGGTGGGGTTGAATCATGTTTTGGTTATTAATTAAAAGAGAGCTTAAAATTGCGTTTCGAGGTTTTTCTGAGCTCGTTAATCCGCTATGGTTTTTCTTAATTGTTATCACACTATTTCCCTTGAGTATTGGTCCTGAACCTCAATTATTAGCGCGCATTGCGGTTGGGGTGTTTTGGGTTGCGGCCATTTTATCTTCACTATTATCACTAGAGCGTTTATTTAAGGATGACTACCTTGATGGCTCCCTTGAGCAACTGTTACTCGCACCGCATCCTTTATTTATCACTGTATTTGCGAAAGTGATTGCCCACTGGTTAGTCACAGGGCTGCCCTTGATCTTGTTATCCCCTGTTGCGGCATTAATGTTGTCTTTTAGCGCAGACACACTATTTGTATTAGTAGGGACATTATTATTGGGCACACCTGTATTGAGTTTTATTGGGGCGATTGGTGCAGCATTAACCGTTTCCTTAAAAAAAGGCGGTGTCTTGGTGAGCTTGCTTGTTTTACCGCTGTATATTCCTGTGCTGATTTATGCAACAGGTACGATGGAAGCCCACAGCTTTAAAATGCCTCTCGATGGCTATTTTGCCATTCTTGCCGCGTTATTTGCCGCCAGCATCACCTTTTCGCCACTCGCTATCGCCGCTGCGTTGAAGCTTAATATTAGCAATAGCTAATTATTTTTCTCTCGTCAAAATAGATAACAAGAGCAAATTAATTTTTGCCTTGTTATCTATTGTCGATTCAGAATTGAAATATAATAATTACTTATACATTTAACGGGTGTTTTTTCTTAAGATTTCATTTTATTCAACTAGTTAATGGGCTTTATTTGTGTTTTTGATACAAATAAAGGTAAGTTTTATAAAAAATCGCATTGAACTCAAATAATTTATTTAAATTGCTACCGTTTTATATTGTTTATTACAAAAAATATTTTTATGTTAAATTATAATTATAATATATGAAGTTAGATGAGTTATAAAAAAGCTTAAATGAGTGTGATTGTAATTTGACTTAAGGTGTGTGATGTTTCGTATATTACTTTATCTCAAACCAATACAATTAATAATTCTAATGATTTTAAAACGTAATTTTAGCTATAGATCGATTTTGCTTACCTTTTGTCTCCCTATGGTAGCCAAGCGGGCGGTGGTTCACTGAGTCTCAATGCCAGCAAAACCGAGATGCACAGCGATTACCAATCGGTGGATAAACAAACTGGCATCAATGCAGGCAAAGCCAGCAACACCACTCATACAGCGGTATCGGAAGGTGAGATTGTTATTTGCGATAAGGCAAATCAGAAACAAGATGTTACTGATTTAAGTCGATATACAGACAATGCCCATGAGAAGCTGAATATGATTTTTGATAAAGAAAAAGAACAGAAACGGATACCCATCTAAATGGGCTAAAATTGAATGGCTAATAAAGAATAAGAGTAAAAAAATAGTTTATTATTTAATGATAAACATCTTTAAATTATATTAAATAATCTAGGCTCATCAATGCTGATAATATTCAGGAATAAAAATCCAATGTATAATAAAAAGCTAAAAGTGGTTTATATATCGTATGATTTTTTAAAGTTAATATAGCGAGTTTGTTTTTACTATTTATTATGAATCATATTTTTATGCTTTATTGTGATAAAATGTTAAATTGGTTTATTGTTCTTAAATGAAAGTAATCAAATGCCAAATAATACTAAATAATTAATGGACAAAAGGTGACTTATTATCTAGTGTGTTGTTCCAATATGTTAGTTTAGGAAAAAATCACAAAAGGTAGCATATAATGTCGAATATTTTATCATTAGATAGTGATAATTTCTCGAGTACACTTTACCCTCTAGAGCAAGATGAGCAACAAACTGTAGTTGTTTATTTTTCGGCTTCTTGGTGTTTACCGTGTAAAAATATGTATCCTATTTTTACTAAGCTTTCTGAGTGTTTTCAAGAAAATAACATCGATTTTGGTATTGTTGATATTGCTCAATCGCCCACTTTAGCTCCTCGATACGGTATAAAATCAGTGCCGACAATTGCGGTTTTCCAAGATACTCGGTTAATCGATATTATTGCAGGAGAAGTACCATTTAATAGGGCATTAATGGTATTGGAGAAAACGCTCGGTAAGCGTTAATATTCAGCGAATATATTTAATAATAATGATAAGACATTCATAATGTTAATACTGATATTAGAAGGGCTATTGATAGGCTGTCTACTAGGTTTAACGGGAGCGGGAGGTGGAATTCTTGCTGTTCCTGCTTTAATGGCAAGCCAAAATTGGAGTGTAGCATTAGCAGCACCTGTAGGGCTTTTAGCTATTACAATAGCGGCTTTTATTAGTGTTATTCAAGGGCTTATAAAAAAGAATATTCGCTATAAAGCAGCTATTTGGATAGCACTATTGAGTATTCCTTCTGCTAAGTATGGTATTTACCTTGCCCATATTGTCCCTCCAGTTTGGTTAACGCTTATTTTTAGCCTTGTTATGCTTTATGTCGGGGGACGTATATTTTTCAATCGGGGTGATGAGCAAAATGATGCACATTGTTTAATTAATACAGAAACTGGGAAATTTATTTGGAACACTAAAACAGCGTTAATCTTTGGGGGAATTGGTGTCATTACAGGATTACTTACTGGCATGTTAGGTGTCGGTGGTGGCTTTATTATTGTTCCTGCATTGCGAAAATTCACTAATTTGAATATGAAGAGTATTATCGCAACATCATTAATGGTTATCTTCTGTATTGGTAGTATTAGTATTTTTATTAATGTCTGGAATGGGTTTCAATATCCTAAAGAAATTAGCATCGTTTTCATTGCTTCATGTGTTGTTGGCTTATTAATTGGTCGATTAATAATGCATTATATTTCTAATAAAGCCATTCAAATACTATTTTCAAGTGCTGTTATCTTTGTTGCCTTAGGGTTGATTTCATCAGTATTGATTGAATTTAATGTTATTTGAAATAGGTTTTAAATATCACTTATTAAATAAATTTTTATAATTCATGCAGTGTGTCACTATTTTGAATGTTCAATCATTTATTCTTCTTTAAAAAAGTAAATTTGATTTATCTTCAAGCTCAAAAAGGTATAATGAACCATCGCATTTTTCTACCCTGATAATAGTGAAATGGATTGCTAATATACTCTTCTGGGTAATCATTAAAGGTTGACTAGTATAATTATGACAAAACAAGATAGCTCAACAACGATAATTGATATAGCTAAACGTGCTAATGTAACTGATATTACAGTCTCTAGAGCATTTAATCATCCTGAGATGGTAAAGAAGGAAACTCGAGATAAAATATTAGCGATAGCACAAGAGCTCAATTATGTGCCAAATCTTTTTGCACGTAATCTGAAAAACAAAAATAGCCGCATAATAGGTGTGGTTACTGATAGCACATTTAACCCATTTTATATCGTACTAATTCAAACAGTCTCACGCTTAGCGAAAGAAAAAGGCTATCAAGTCATGATTTTTGATTCAGATAGTGATGAAAAAGCAGAAAAAACAGCAATCGAAACATTAGTCAGCTACAAAGCGAGCGGTATTTTACTATCGCCAGTTCGTGACGATAAAGACTATCAACCAAGTTACTTATCATTAATTGATCAACATAATGTGCCTTTAGTTTTTGTTGACCGTTCAATTTATGGTTATCAAAATAAGTATTCAGGACTGTTTTTGAAAAACTTTGAAATTGGCGCTTTAACAGGAAAATTTCTTAACCAGCAGAATAGTGAAAACACACTGATTGTTTCAGGGCCAGAAGGATCTGAAATTAGTTTGTCTCGTTTAGCGGGTATATATGAAAATTTTCCAAATAGAAAAAATATTAATGTCTTATACAGCAGTTATATGTTTAATAAGAATGATGAAGATTATCTAAGAAAAAAAGTTCAAGAGCTTTATACACCAAATATGTATATTGTTGGGTTGAATGGAATTATCACGGCAGGGATGTATAAAATTATTTTAGAGCTAGGCCTTTCTTGCCGTTATTTTTCTGTAGATTTACCACCCTATGCAGATACTTATCATTTATCTATTTCTGGTGTACATCACGATTCGGTATATCTTGGTGAATTAACAACTGAGTTATTGTTTTCTGAAATAGAGCGAGATTCACATAAAGACCATAAAACAAAACAGATATTTGTTGATGGGAAACTTGTTGTTTATTAATAAGAGTTAGAAAGAAAGTCCTTTGTGATTTATATACTCTAAAGAATTTTAGTTGTATATGAACACAGTCAACACCCATGCAACTTGAAGTATGGCGATTATAGATAGGCAGGTAATGATACCTGCCTATCTTAATGGCGATGAGGTATTATTAATTTAGCGTTTCATTGAGCTAATTAAGGTAGCGCCCCAAATAATTAAACCTTTTACAATATATTGAACATAAGGTGAAATACCTAATAAATTTAAACCATTATTAAGTACGCCTAAGATCATTGCGCCAATCAGTGTGCCAATGATCATACCACGGCCTCCTGCAATTGAAGCGCCGCCGAGTACGACCGCAGCAATAGCATCTAACTCAAATCCTACCCCTGCATTGGGTTGCCCACTCATTACTCGAGAGGTAAATATTAACCCAGCGAATGCAGCAGTAAAACCGCTAATAACGTAAACTAACATTTTATAACGTTCAACGCGGATACCACTGAGGCGTGCAGCTTCTTCATTACCGCCAATGGCGTAAATATAACGGCCAAAAGAGACATGATTTAGTACAACATAGAAAATAAGATAAAGGCCAAGCATTAATAAAATAGGAACTTGAATTCCCATTAATTCTTCGCGTCCCCAAAAAGCAAATTCTTGAGGTAACCCTGACACTGGGTAGCCACCGGTATAAATTAAGGCTAGCCCTTTAGCAATAATCATGGCGCCTAAAGTGACAATGATTGGTGGCATTTTACCATAAGCGGCTAAAATTCCATTAATGAAGCCAAAAGCAACACCGGATAATAAGCCCAGAGCAATTGCGGCGTAAGGGTCCATTCCATAATATTTCATTAAGCCAGCCATCAAGGTTCCAGAAAGCGCCATAACAGCACCAACGGACAAGTCAATTCCACCTGTTAAGATAGCAAATGTCATACCAATAGCGATGATGGCATTAATAGAAACCTGACGAGCAATGGTCGAAAGGTTATTTACAGTTAAAAAATGTTCATTAAAAATGGACATGCAGACAAATAAAAGAATTAAACCAACAAGTGGTAAAAATGCAGGTATTTTTGTTAGCTTAGAAAAACTAAATTTATTTTTAGTTAATGGAATTGCACTTTGATTAGACATAGTCGTTATCCTATATAATATTGCCGGCCGCATGTACCATGATCTGAGTTGAGTTTATTTCGTCTCCAGTTAACTCAGCAGCAATTTCACCATCTCGAAAAACCAAAACTCTATCACTGACACCAATAACTTCTGGTAGCTCCGATGAAATCATAATAATGGAAATTCCTTTTTCAGTTAGAGAGCGCATTAACTGATAAATTTCTGATTTTGCCCCAACATCAATACCTCGGGTGGGTTCGTCGAAAATAAGAATTTTGGCTTGTTTATTTAGCCAGCGAGCAATAACAACCTTTTGCTGATTTCCACCACTTAAAGTAGAAACCGCGGTGTGAGGTTCTGGTGTTTTAACTTTTACTTGGGAAATTAAATCAATAGATAAAGTGAGTTCTTTTTTATTTTGAATTAAAAATAATTTTTGAGCATGATTGTTTAACCATATATTTTCTTTAACGGAAAAGGGCAATACAAGGCCTTGAGTTTTTCGGCTTTCTGGTAATAAACCGATACCTAATTGCAATGCAGCCGCAGCCGATTTAACTTTAACTTCTTTGCCTTCTAAAATAACTTTCTTCTTATATGCTTTATCAGCACCGATCATGGCAAGAATAGTTTCTGTGCGACCCGATCCCACCAACCCCGCAAGCCCTAAAATTTCACCTCTCTTTAATTGAAGGTGGTTAGTTGGGCTATATGAGAAACGCTGAACTTCTGCATCTAAGATGACTTCTTGCTCGTTGAATTGGCGTTTATGAGGATAAATATTCTCAACTTCACGACCAACCATCATTTCGATAATAACGTCTAAATCTGTTTCATCGACCTTACGCGACCCTATATATTGTCCGTCACGTAGTACACTGATGGTGTCACAGATTTCATAAATTTCTTCTAGATGGTGGGAAATAAAAAACATTCCAACCCCTTTAGCTTTTAAATCACGCATTACATCGAATAAATGGTTTGCTTCATTGGGGGTTAATGTCGCAGTTGGCTCATCTAACACTAAAATTTTAGCATCCAAAGACAGAGCCTTTGCGATTTCAACAAACTGTTGCTCTGCGATACTTAAATGGCTAATAGGTTCATCAATATTGATGTTTACACCCAGCTCAGCTAGGATTTCCTGCGATTTTTTTCGCATTAATTTTCTATCTAATAAACCAAACTTATTTTTTAACTCTCGATTTAAAAATATATTTTCAAAAGCGTTTAAATAAGGAATAAGAGAAAATTCTTGGAAAATAATACCTACGCCAGCTTTGATGGCATCTCTGTAGTTATGAAAGGTGTGTTCTTTGCCTTCAATCAGAATTTGTCCGCTATCAGGTTTATGTATTCCACATAACACTTTCATTAGCGTTGATTTACCTGCGCCGTTTTCACCTAATAATGCGTGAACCTCCCCTTTTTCTAGGGAGAGATTAATATTATCTAACGCCTTAACCCCAGGGAAAGTTTTACTGACATCTTTTAATGCTAATAATTGCATCATATTGCTTCCCTATATTTCTCAACTGCTTAAAAATGGGTAACAAAGCCATTTGGAATTTTTATTCCAATATGCATTTAATAATTAATATTTATGAAAATGTATTGCACCGAACATCAGAAATACAGGTGCAATACATTGGTTATTGATAACTAACTATTACCAGTGAAAATCTTTAGCATTGGTTTTGTCGATCAATTTAACATCAATTGGGACTTCTTTAGGGACATTAGCGCCCCAGTATTTTGCTAAGCCCATAGCTAAACCAATACGAACTTGGTCACGAGGGAATTGCGCTGAAGTAGCAATAAATGGAGAGTTACCTTTGGCAATTTCAGCAACCGCTTCAGGAGAACCGTCAACACTTACTAATTTGACATCACGACCAGAGGACTCAATCGCTGCTAACGCACCTAAAGAACCGACATCGTTAACACTGAAAATCCCATTTAGCGTTGGGTTTGCTTGCAACATATTTTCTGTAACGTTCATTGCAGTATCACGTTCTTGTTTACCGTTCAATTTAGTTACGATTTTGATATTTGGATATTCTTTCATCGCTGCTTCAAAACCACGAACACGCTCAAGAATTGGCACAACAGGAATACCATCTAAAATTGCCACTTCGCCTTTGCCGCCTAGTGCTTCACCTAAACGTTTACCTGCCATTAAGCCAGCATCATAGTTTTTAGAACCAACGAAAGAGTCAATTGGGCCATTTGCTTGAGCATCAATGGCGATAACTACAACTCCCGCTTTTTTCGCTGCCAGTACAGCTGTTTCCGCACCAACGCTATCTGCCGGGTTTATTAACAGAATATCGATTTTTTTCTGTAACATATCTTCGATATCACTGGTTTGTTTTGATACATCATGAGCCGCATCAGAAATGTATAGTTGTGCGCCCATATCACCCGTTGCGCTCTCTAAGGCTTCCTTCATGGTGACAAAATATTCATTGTTTAATTCTTGAAATGACATACCCACTGAAACTGGCTTAGCGGTAGCGTTAAATGCCATACCTAAAGTCAGTACACTTGCAGCGACAGCTAACTTTTTAAATTTACTCAGCATAAGATGTTCTCCTAAAAGAGCGTTTAATTATATGTAGGGTTTTTACTTATTTAGTGTTTATTTGAATTATCAATTATTACTGCCAGTTAAAACATGTTTATGGCTTGATGACGACTTTAATTGAGTCTGCCGATTTCGCCATGACAAAGGCTTCTTCCCAATCATCGATGGAATAGAAGTGAGTAACGATATCATCAGCACTAACTAAGCCACGGCTAAATAGGTCAATAGCGACTTCATAACTATATGGCCCTAAGTGAGCACCGCGGATATCGAGTTCTTTGCGGTCACCAATGATTGACCAGTCAACTGTTGTTTCTTTACCAAACACGCTGAATTCCACGAAACGGCCAAGTTTGCGGATCATTTCTAGCCCTTGAGTAACACCGATTGGTGCACCCGTTGCTTCAATATAAACGTCACAGCCATAGCCTTCAGTCATATCTTTGACTAATTTAATCGCATCTTCTTTCAGTGGATTGATAACGACATCTGCACCAAATTTTTTTGCTAATTCAAGGCGCTCATCAATCGCATCAATGACAACCAATTTTTTCGGCGTTTTTAATTTTGCGACTTGGATCATGCACAGCCCTAGTGGGCCTGCACCTGCAATGACGACGACGTCATTTAAATCAATATCACCACGGCGTACAGTGTGGATAGCACAAGCCATTGGCTCAATTAATGCGGCATCTTTATCAGATAGTTCATCAGGGATTTTATGAATAATGGCGCGTTCTGAAAAACGCATATATTCAGCCATACCACCGTCGGCAACTTCTTTTTGGAAACCGTAAATATCATGGGTTTCACACATCCAGTATTTGCCAGACTTACAGAAACGGCACTCCCAGCAAGGGACTATCTGTTCTGCTAAGATGCGGTCACCGATTTTCAGTTTGAATTTTTCAGCGGAGCCTTCACCGAGCTCTGCAACGCGGCCATAAAACTCATGGCCAGGAACTACTGGGGCTTTGATCCATGGGTCATCTCCCCAAAACATTTGAGCACCATCGTTGGCTTTACAGTCGCCAGCACAGATCCCGCACCCATCAACTTTGATGACAACTTCTCTAAATCCTGGCGTTGGTCTTTTAATATTTTCAAAGCGATAATCATGTGGGCCATGACAAACAACTGCTTTCATTTTTTCAGGTAGGTTACTCATGTTCTAAGACCTCTTTCTAGTTGTTAACCCTAATGTTGACGTCAACATTAAGCGTTTTTTTATAACGCATTTGCTTTAGTTTTTTAACGCTTAACTATCAATATTGATATGTATGTAAGAAAAATGGTTGTTTAATGTTATAGATAAAATAAATTTTTTTTAATATGACGACGTCGTCATTTTTGAAAGTCAGTATCTTAAAAACTAAAATTTGTGATTTAAGCCCTAATTTTAGTCACTTAATTGAGTACTTTCATTGGGAAATGAGACTGCCGAAACTGACTTTGTAACATGATGAAAATCATAATAAAAATCTTAATTCATTCCTTATTCTGTTTTTTTAAGAAATGAATATGAAGCCGAGTATAATTATTTTAACTATTTTCAGAAGTGAATATTTCATGCAAAAACATTTCAGCTCACACTTTTGAATGAAAACAAATTTAAACTACATTTTATAAAGAGATATTGAGTGGTTAACAGGACATTATTTTTAATTTATAAAATTTAATTTAAAAAATTAAATAGAGTAATGAGTCATTTTGATACGCTGCTATAATATTTTCTTTGCAGATATACCTATAGGTATTAAAAAAATAGCTTTATACCTTGTAATTGTATTTTACCAATTAAGCAAAGTATAAAGCTAAATAGAGCCAAAGTTTAACTTCATTTTGTCAATAAAATCATTTTGTTATATTCTAAAGAGGGTGAGGAAACCTCACACCCTAGTGTTAGACAATCATTGGTGCAATGATAAAACCGAAGGCGACACCTGCAATAATTCCACCTAGCCCTGGTAGCATAAAGGGGTGATTTAAAATATATTTTCCAACCCGAGTAGACCCTGTAGAGTCGAACTCAATGGCAGCTAATGATGTTGGGTAAGTGGGTAAGACAAATACCCCGGTGACGGCGACAAAAGAGGCCAATATTGCCCATGTCGGGACATCCAAGGCGATGGCTAATGGAATAATTAACGGTGTTGTGGCACCTTGTGAATATAACAAGGCACAAGTTAAGAACAGAACTAAAGCCAATAAAATAGGATATGCAGATAACACATCTCCTGCGATGGCCTTGATTTGGTCCATATGGGCATCAACAAAAGTAGTGCCTAATGTCACAATTCCGAGGATCACCGCAAGAGAACTCATTCCTGAGCGGAATGTTGGTGCTAGTACAATGGAATCCGGTGATGTTTTACAGAAAACTACCATCAAACATGCTGCACTTAGCATACAAATGATGATGATATCTCGTGTTCCCATCGGCTTACCAATATCAAAACCAGGACGTAATTGTGGGAATGCAGCGAGGATCACGATAGCAATAGTGGCAATAATGAATAGAACAACAGAGAATTTTTCTCTCGTTGTGCTCTCGCCTTTTTTCTCTTCGTACTTATGCACTAAGCCTTTTTGTAAACGTTCTAAATAGACCTCATCGTTTTCAAGTTCGCAGCCTTGACGCGATGCAATAAAGGCGGCAACCATAGCAGCAACAAAAGAGGCGGGTAAACATACTGACATGACAACGATAAAAGTGATGCCGTTACCTTCCATAATTGTCAACATCGCAGCCATTGCTGCACTGATTGGAGAGCCAGAAATAGCAATTTGTGAGGCAACCACTGAGCCTGCTAATGTTCTTGATGGTCGGATACCCGAATCTTTCGCAATTTCCGCTATCACAGGCAGCATAGAAAACACAATGAAACCTGTACCAGCCATGATAGTCATCACCCAAGTGGTAATTGGTGCTATTATATTCAAATACTTAGGATTTTTACGCATAAATTTACTGGCTAGGCGTACTAGATAATCCATCCCACCAGCAGCTTGTAATGCCGAAGCTGCTACCACGACCGTCATAATAATTAAAATAACATCAACAGGTGGTGATCCAATGGGTAAACCAAACCCGATGGTTAATACAGCTAATCCTAATCCACCACAGAGTCCTATACCTATTCCGCCCATGCGAATGCCAAAGAATATTGCACCTAATACAACAATGATTTCTAGCCAAACCATAATCGTCTCCAATAGACAATATATTGTCATTAGTAATATTGAAAAATTAATTTTTGATAATTGATATAAGTTAAATATTTTTATTTATCATTAAATTTTGTTTTCCGACTCTGTTTTCATACCAGTGAATACTTGCTCTGACTAATGAGCTGGTTGAGTCGATATATTTATCTGGATAATTATTTATTTCATTTGCAAGAATGACGGGGACTTCAGTACAGCCAAGAACAATAACTTCAGCTCCTCGAGAAAATAATGTCTCAGCTTGTTTTTTCATAATGGACTCAGCCATCTTTTTATTTCCTGACTTTAATAAATAAATGCTTTCCATTACATTTTCTTGGCTTTTTTTATCAGGAGTAATGCAATTTAAATAATTTCTCTCTATATTTTTTTGGTATAACCCCATATACATGGTGGCATTTGTTGCAAGTAATCCGATATTTTTTTTCTTAGTTGCTAGTACCTCTTTCATTGTCGTTTCAACGATACTTAGCATATCGACGTGGCAAACCTCTTTCAGTTCACTAAACCAAAAATGTGCGGTATTACAAGGTATAACAATGCATTCGGCACCTGCATTTTCTAGCTTTTTCAAATAGTCAGTCATTAAAGGTAGAGGAGATTCACCATGGTTTAATAGTGCGTCCGTTCGGTCTGGTATATCAGGAATAGATGATATAATTAAAGGAATATGCTCTTGGTCTCTATTTACCACGGTATAATTTACGAATTTATTAAATAAATCGACAGTAGCGGCAGGCCCCATACCACCTAATACACCAATTAAGCCTTTCATTTTAATACCCCTGCATTTCATTAGTCTTTTTATAAAATAAAAAACAATAAGCACTTATCTTTATTAATTTATTTAACATATACTTTAATGTTAAAATGGTTATTAACTTATTTATAACTGCCTAGCCTGTGGTTAATATTTATCAATGTTTATCTAAAATGAGAAATGCAAGTAAGTATGGTTTGATGCAAGATATGCATTAAGAGTTTTTATTCAAAATAAAAGCATTTTTATAAATGGCTCTGAAAGCCTGAATAGACTGGGCTCTATGGATTAAAAAAATCAAATGAAATTAATTTTTGATTTTTGTTAATGTTTTAAATGGTAGGGCTATGCATAATACAAATAACGCCACTACAAATTTAGTTTGATTATTTAACCAGTCATTAACTTAAAATATCAATAAAAATACTTTTGATTTTTTATATTTTAACAGCAAGTCAATTTAAGGCTTAATAAGATGAAAAATATAGAAACAAAATGGCTATATGATTTTTTAACACTAGAATCGTGCCGACATTTTTCTCATGCAGCAGAACAGCGAAGTATTTCTCAGCCCGCATTTAGCCGTCGTATTAAAGCTTTAGAGGAAGCTATTGGCGTTGAATTATTTGATAGAACGACGTCCCCTTTACAGTTGTCTGAAGAGGGCAAAATTTTTCATTCTCAAGCGCGTAGTTTATTACAACAACTGGAATGTAACTTAAATGAATTATCCGGCCATAATGTATTGAGCCTACCGAATATTAAAATTGCTGCTGCTCATTCGTTGTCGTTAACATTGCTCCCAAAATTAGTTCACGGGCTGTCTGGTTACGGTGGAGAATTTGTTTACCATGTTGAGGCTATTGATGTCGTACAAGTTGTGAACACATTGAGAGAAGGGAAAAGTGATTTTATTATCTCATTTTATGATGAAGATTTAATGCAATCACCATTTTCCTCATTGAATGTATTTGAATCTGAATTATACCCAATTTGTGCAGCGGATGAGCAGGGTAAGCCGCTATTTGACATCTATCAACCTCAAGTGCCGCTGCTGAATTATACCAGTGCTTCATATATGGGAAGATTAGTTAATCGTCGGTTAAGTGAGTTTGGTGCGATCAATTCAAAAACACTTTTTATGTCATCAATGAGTGAGTTACTAAAAAATATGGCTTTGGATGGCCATGGTATAGCATGGTTACCCATTTATTCTGTAGTGAATGAATTGAAAGAAAAAAAACTTGTTTGTTTGGATACACCCGAATTAACGATACCTATCCAAGCGTATATCTACCGCATGGATACACGACTAAATAAAACTGCAGAGGATTTTTGGCGTATTTTGAAAAAAAATATTCCAGAGGATTTACGGAATTTATAGTGGGGAAAGGTAATTTATAAGTAAATAACCTGCGAATATAAGCAGGTTATTTAAGTAATTCGCCTTTTATTTAGCGGAAATATAACACCTTAAAAGTGAGAAAATTAATGATCTAGAGAAACAGAATGCACATATTCCAACTGTTTTAAAGAACAGTAAAATTCAGGTAAAGTGATTTTTTGGCGTACTAATAGCTTTAAATTTACCTCGACGCGCTCTTTCTTGATATCTCTGATAGTGAGATTCTCAATTAAGTCCTTATGGTTTTTTAGATACTCAATAAGTAAAGGTACACCTTTTTCATGAGTAAATAGCATACGAACTTTAATTTTTCCTAGTTTTTGGTTTTTCATCTGAAATAATGCAACTTGGGGGCTGAGTTGTATTGCTAAGAAAAAAAGAACTGTAACTATGACCGCATGCCAGTAGAACCCGGAACCGCATGCAATTCCAACACCGGCAGATGCCCAAACAATGGCTGCGGTTGTTAGGCCTGAAATTGCATCATCACGTCGATGTAATATAACGCCAGCACCTAGAAAGCCTACTCCACTAATTATTTGTGCAGCTAATCTCATTGGGTCGCTACGTATATTGTCAGAGATATTGGCGTAATACTCCGCTGACTGAATAGAAACTATGGTTAATAAACAGCTAGCAACGGCAATAATGACACAAGTTTTAAAACCAACAGGCTTTCCCTTTGATTCACGTTCTAGGCCAATTAAGCCGCCTAAAACAAAGGCGGCCAGCAGTTTAGAAATACTTGATAGTGATAAAGGGCCAATGGTGTCGACAAACTGTATAAATAAATCCATGGCTTGCTCCTGACGTAGCCTTAGCCTTTCCTCGATTTTTACTGTGTATACTCGTAATCCTTCAAGTTGCAGTGGTGTTGACTACGCTCAGCTAGCCGAGTCACATAGTTTATTTATGTTCCCCATCTATCTTCGCTTGTCGCCTACCTGCAACTCAAATTATTTGGGTATAGCAACGTTATTTACTACTTTTTCACCTTCGTTATTTTTCTTTTTAGATACGTCGTCTTTAAAGAAGAAGATAAAGAAAACGGTGACAACAGCGGCGACGATAGCCGGGTAATGCCAGAATGTTCCCCATTGTGGCAATGCTGCGCTACCTGTCTCTGTGACAGTTGAATTAAAGATTTCACCACAAATTGTTGAAGCAAATAATAAGCCAAAGCCATTTGAAACAATAAAGCGTAAACCCTGAGCTTGCGCTCTGATCTCAGGTTTGGCTTTACGGTCAACGTAGATATCACCTGCTGTAAAGAAGAAGTCCCAGCATAATCCTTGAAGCATCAACCCTATAATAATGAAGTAAAAACCGGAATCTACTGCGGCATAAGAGAATAGCATTGAGCGAATAATCCAACTTACCGCGCCAAGAAGTAAGGTAATTTTGAAACCGAACTTCATTAAGAAGAAGGACAGAACGAACATAAATAGGACTTCACATGCAATACCAATTTGCATGATAGATGCCGCATTATCGAATCCCAGTGTTTTAATAAATACAGGAATATAAGCGGAGTAAGCTGTTTTCGGTATCATTAATACAAAGATGCTAAACATTAAGATAGCGAAATAGCGGTCTTTGAATAATGAAAGTGCATCTAAGCATAGAATATCTCTAGCGGAGAAAGGTTTACCTTTCGCTTTTGGCGGTGTATTTGGCAAAGTAAAGCAGTAAAAGCCTAATAATACAGCAACAGCTGATGCGATATACCAAGTCATGGTACTACCTGAAAAGCCCATTTCTCCTAATATAAATCCGATAGCCATAAAACCGAATGTGCCAAATACACGAATAATAGGGAAATATTTCACGCCATTAATATGAGAGAAGCTGATGCTATTAGAGAGTGCAGTTGTTGGATAAAACAGTAGCCCAATAATGAAAATCATAAACAGGGTCATACCGCTATTTTGTGCCTCAATAAATTGAGGAACACATAGAATAACGGCCGCATTAATTAAATGCAGTGTTCCCATTACCTTTTGTGAGGCAAAGAAGCGGTCTGCAACCATACCAATAAATAAAGGAGAAATAATGGTTGCCACACCTAATAAAGCGTAGGCATTACCAATAATATTTGCCATCCCATAAGTACTTAACACGAGTCCCATTGTCATATTCCATGCCCCTTGCATGAAATATTGCACAAACATCATAATGAGTAAGCGAGAGGTTATTTTCATATCCATGATTAGTTTTCCTCTTAATGTGCTTCTAGCGTTAATCCGTCATAAGCAACACGGATATTATAAGGTGCACAAATCGCTTCTAATTCTTCATGAAGTAATTTGCCACTATGGGAAATATGTGAAACAGCAATTTGAGTTTCTGAATGCAGACAGCCTTGTTGTTGCAGTTTTTCTTTGGCTGCAAATACAGTTTCTAAGCTCATGTGGTTATCTGTACAGTTTTTCCCATTGAGTCCGTAAGTGCATTCAAATACGACAATATCAAGCTGTTTATTTTCCAACCATTTCCATGTTAATTCAGGGAACCAACCTGAATCATGTCCATAAAAAATAGCTTTCCCATCCTTTTCAATGTGATAGACGTAGCACAATTCCCATTTAGCATGGTTTGCGAGTAATGGCGTAATTTTATAACCATTTCTTTCTACAGTGACAAAAGGGATTAAGCAGTGGAAATCGAAACGTTCTTTGCTATAGCCAGGCAGAACATCAAGGCAGCCATTAATTGCTCGGTCATTACCAAAAATATGTAATGGATGGTAAATTTCAAAACCATAACCTTCCATGCGGCTAAATAAATCACCGACATTAAAATGGTCAGGGTGAGTATGGGTAAATAGCAGGCTTTCAAACTTGGTTGCATCCATTCCATCACGCATTAACTGATAGCTAAATGTCGGGGAAACATCGATCAGCATAAGATCATCTACAATAGCGGAAGAATGGGTTCTAATATCTTTCCCCCCGAGCTCTCTTGCTCTCTGGCAGTGCTCACAACGGCAGAAAGGATTTGGTATACCTTCAGAAGCCGCGGTGCCTAAGAAGTGAATTTTCATAATAATTACCTATATTTTATTGTTTTATATGTATTTTTTTAACCCTGATGTTGGCATTCAAATAAAAAACAAAGATATTTGAACGTTCCAATAATAATATTGGGGATTAATTTTGCCAATAAATGTTATTTTGATCAGTGATCTCATTCAAAGAATATTTTCAATGACATTGATTTTATTAGTTTTTATTTTCAAATTGGAAAATGGCAATAAAAAAAGTATTTATATTACTAGCTTGCTTTATAAACGAATTAATTATGGAACGTTCAAAGTAATTATCAGTAGTCGCGATAAATAATTCAGGTATGCTATTGGTAGCAACAACCAAGGTGAAAAAAACAGATGGCAACAATCAAAGATATCGCAAAATTAGCAGGTGTTTCTCATGGGACTGTTTCTAACGTATTGAATAAACGGGGAAATGTGAGTGTTGAAAAAATTGAAGCAGTCTATAAAGCAGCAAAGCAAATGGGGTATCAGCTAAATACACAAGCTCAATTATTGAGAACCAATAAGAGTCAGAAGATAGCAATACTATTACCGCAATTAGTGTCTGATAAGTATGCAATATTTTTTAATTCATTTAGGCAATCAATGGCTCAGTATCCAGAGATAACTTATGATCTATTCTTGACGGATGATCTGGAAACGACAGAACTAGATGCATTACAAAAAATTGCGGCAGGTGGTTATAGGCAAGTAGTGGCAGTCAGTTGTTTGCAGGATGCCACTATCTATTTTGATACCTTAAAATTAGCGGCGTCTCAAATTATTTTTATTTACCGTCAGCCCACAAATGCTTACCACTTTTTCACACTGGATTACTCTCAGGCAACTGATGCGATATGCCAACAAATAGCCACAAGTCGAAGTCAATTAGTAGGTATTTTTAGTGATGATCATGGAAATCTAGAGAACGCCACTTTTGTCAGTGAGTTACAAAATAACCTTAAACAGAAGGCTCCGAATAAAAAATTTATTATTATTCGTGCTTCTAATGATGAATCTTATAAGGCGGCTTTTGATTTTTTCTCTGGAGAGCAGATTCCTGATTTATTTGTTGCTGAAGACATTGAAAAAGCGAGTTTTTTAACCCAAGCAAGTTTTTTTGGTAGCGAAGGTGATTGCCCCGCAATTTTTGCTTTAAGCGGTAACATTCCTCCTATACTAAAAGGGTTACATTGCTTCCCAATGAACTATGCACAATTAGGGTTGGAAGTGGTCGATGAACTGATGAGAGAAGATCATGAAAAGAAAACTGCGGGGACAAATACTGCCTATGTTCGTAATCAAAGTGGTAACCTTTATACGGCAACATCGGCAATAATTACTGACAATAAATCTGATCCAACCCTGAATTTACTCATTTTACCGAGTCCTTCAACAAACGCACTTAAAAAACTACTGCCACATTTTTATAGACAAACAGGAATTAAGGTTAATTTAGCGGTTTATCCTTATGATGAAGTTTATCAGATATTAGGGCAACTCCATTTACACCCTTATTATGATTTACTACGTATCGATATGGCCTGTTTTCCCTGGTTTGCGGAGCGCATTCTACAACCATTAGATAAAGTAGGAAGAGGGGTGACTGATTTATTAAATAACTTTTCCTTACCGACTCAGCAAAAATATAGTTTGGTGAATGATACTGCTTATGCCATGCCATTTGATGCCAGTGCGCAAATGTTGTTTTATCGTAAAGATCTCTTTGAAGATCCTATTTTAAAAAGAATGTATTACGAGAAAACAGGGCAAGAACTAATAGTACCCACTTCTTTTACTGAATATGATCAGGTAACTCAATTTTTCACAGAGCTACATGAAGAAGGTGAGTTTTTACGGCCTATTGGTGCATCAACGACGTTAGGTAGTGCAGGGTTAATTGCCACTGAGTATTTATTAAGGTATTACGCCGCTGGCGGAAAATTGATAAGTAATGGCCATATTCCTAGGTTAGAAATGCCATTAGCGGGTCAAGTATTAAATGAATACCTTCATCAGGTTTCTATGACAGAAAATATTCATAATAAATGGTGGAGTGAATCCGTCGAGCAATTTGAGCAAGGAAAACTAGCCATGTTAATTGCTTATATGAACCTATTTAACGATGTCGCTTATAGTAATATTTTCCCTAAAATTGGCTTTGCTTCTGTACCTGGGGGAATTCCTCAATTGGGGGGGGGAGCATTAGGGGTTTCTCGCTATAGCCAAAAAACTCATTATGCAGAACAATTTTATCGTTGGCTCTATTCACCGATAGTAATGGATCACCTCATATTATTGGGTGGCAACAGTAATCACCAAGATTTCAGCCATAATCAAGAGATTTGCTATCGTTATCCATGGATGCCGCTGGCGTATCAAGAAATAAACCGAGGGATCCGTGAGTCTTCAATTCCAAACGGTAAGTTGTTTAATTTACGCCAAGCTGAAGTCATTATTGGGCAAGGTATTACTAACGTTGTGAACAAAATCATGACGATAGATGAAACGATTGAATATATTAACCAACGGTTATTAGTTGATACGCAAGGCGAGAGATAAATATCGGTTTAATTAGAGTTTTAAATCAGCGGATAAACATATGATAAGGCGTCATTACTTTTCAATTTTATCCGCACAAGCTATCTTCTTCGCAAAAGTAATTTGTGATGAAGAGCGTTTTGCTCAGTAATTTTATAGGTAGATACAAAGCAAAAACCCGCCTTTTGGGCGGGTTCTTTAAATAAGTGGTGCCGGACTCGGAATCGACTTTTCATTATAACTGGTTGTATTTAAATCTATTAATTGAATTTGATTTTATTTATACCCTCTTTTGTACCCTCGGTCCGTTTGGTGGGTTTTGTTGAGCACGGTTGGGGCGATAGAGCGCAGCAAATAGATTGGTTTTTTGCACAGATGACAGGTGTAATTATAACGTATTCGAATCCTTTTTAAGTATACATTTAATGGGGATCATGTTCATGTTAATTGTTTCTAGTATGAATCATGGTATTGCCAATTTGATATGCTTAATGATGTCTTATTGTGTCATTTTTGTTTAATTCCTCAATGTCTAATTCAGTTAAGATCCAACGGTTTGATATGTGCCATTGAATACTAATCAAAGTGGAAGTAGGCTTAATTTATCCATCCAATATAGGATAAACTCAAAGTGATCAGTACTTATTCAATTCAATGTCACACACATGACACACGCATAAGGGCCATCTCTGTCTTGGCGACGTTCAACATAAACAGCTAACACGCCACGACAATCTGGCACCTCCTTACCAATATAATGTTCGCTATTACCAACCCATTTATACTTTCCCCTACAATAACGAGCAAGGCGAGAGCCTAAATGTTGCTGATGGATCTTCATTGCTGCGGATTTACGGATGATATTCATGGTTCACCTCATACTAAGCCATGTTCAGCGAAAGAGAAGATTTGCTGACCACCGATGATCAGATGGTCAAGTACTCGTACTTCAATTAGCTGCAATGCTTTTATTAATTGTTGCGTGATAGATTTATCCGCTTGGCTTGGCGTGATATCGCCTGACGGATGGTTGTGTGCAAAGATAACGGCAGCAGCATTAAAATGAAGTGCTCGTTTGACGACTTCACGAGGATAAACCTGTGTGCTGCTAATCGAGCCAGCAAACAGGGTTTCACTGCTTATCAACTGATTTTGTTGATTCAAGTAGAGCACAATAAACGCTTCACGCTCTAATGCTGACATTTTTAGCCGTAACCAATCCCTCACATTTTGCGTTGATGTAAAAGCAATACCCGGTTCACGCAGATACTTATCCAGTATGGTCAACGCACGTTTGATAGTACGTTGTTCATTAGGAAGCAGTGTTAAGGTATTCGTATAAGTATTGATACTCTCCATCGTTAATATCTCCATTATTACGAGGCTAGTTGAAGCATATTTTCAGCCATCACCCACAAGGCTCGGTTAAGCTTCACATCACCATCAATCCCATTCACTGAACGCGTGCGAGCGCGTTTACCTTTGGCATTCCTGCCTGATAATCCTCCTTTAATTAAATTTTCTTGCAAACGTTGGTACACCGTCCAAAGATCGTCCTTCTTATCTTCTACACGGCGTGGCTGTAATACTTGCGCTTCGGTCACAGGTTGATGTGCTTCACCATAACGATATGTGAGAGCAGATTGAGCAAAGATGTGTTGGGCTGGTGGCGGTAATAATAGGGACTGCATGGCATCACGTTGCTCATCCATGCGTTCAAATAGCCCTAACACTTCATAAGCCCCTTCAATCACTTTTTCCACCACATCGCCCTTGTGCGGTACACGCACCTCACCAAAGGTTTGTCCGCAAATTAAGCCATTCTGACAAACGAATCGGAACATCCCCGGTAACATCTGATAACTCGATGAGCCATCATGACTATTGAGCAAGATAATCTCAGGCACTTGCTGACTGGTGATTTGACCTTCACGACGTAGACGTAACAGATGCTTAGTATGATCACGACGGCTGTCATCTCGTACACGAGTTTGACAGGCAAAGAACGGGTAAAAACCTTCTTTCTGTAAATTATCGAGTAAGGTAATAGTAGGAATATAAGTGTACTTTTCGCTACGAGATTCATGTTTTTCTTCTGAAAACACACTGGGTACGGTGCGAAATAACTCTTCGATGGTTAATGGGCGGTCACGACGAATAGAGCAAGCATTGCCAAAACGGGAAGCTAAACGAGACATAGGGGTTCTCCTTAGTAATTAAACTGATAAATAATTCGATAAATGGATTAAATGAAGATTGCTGGTGGGGGAAAGATAAAACCGTGACTGATAATTCAGTCTATAAGGCGAAAGATTTGAGCTTGCTCCGGATGCTGTATAGCGTAATCACGCAACAGGTAAAAATATTCCACCAGCACAGGGCTTTCGGTTTTAAATGACCAGATGCTATACACCAGTAAACAGACAGCAATACCAGCTGCCTCCGGGCTTAACTCAGCTTCATTTCCGTTATGCGGGTTAAACATTTGCAGGGAGGTTTCGAGCATATCAGGCCAGATAAATGCGCCGCCATTAGACAGCATACTGAACTCCCAGAAAGCACCTTGATAGCGATTACAAAGCTTCGCCATCATGTTAAAGATATCGCCTTCAATACGTTGCCAGTCTGGCACAGTACCAAAGTAAAAACGCCAGAAGGTACTACGACCACGGGAATTGACGAGGTTGGTTTTGATAACCGTTGATTCTTGCTCTTGTAAAGTAAACATAATAGAACTCCAATTCAGTCGATATTGATAGACAGTAATAAGCAAAAAAGCCCTACACCTTGCGGTGCAGAGCTTTCTCGAAATGATAGGTATATTGAGTATCATTTTTAGTGACTCATTCTGATGATTGATTCACTAAAATAATACAGATATAAAAATAAATGTAAGTTAATTAATGGGTTAGTCTGATGATGCTTTTATAATGGTATCACCATTACGTATAGTAAACACACTGATGCTATAAAACCGATGACTTTGACTAGCAAATGAAGTTATGTTTGCAGGTACAAAGAGTTCCATCTCTTTTTTTTCTACCCCCACTTTACCAAAAGAATAAGTGATACAGAAGGTGAAACAATGCAGATCTCAACTTCCTTCTTATAGTTCGCTGTTTGAGCGTAAAACACAGGTTGATCGTTGCTCTGAACGGGTACAACCACTGACAGCACTAATAGGGCATAAGGTAGACTGAAACAGCGCATTGCATAGACTGGATTTTCCGACACCAGTTTTTCCCATCAAACCGATTGTGGGCGAATAATGAATAAGCTCGCTCAGTTTATGTTGTAATTGATGTTTAATTGCCGTGGGGAGTGGCGAAAGCACCGCCTCAAAAGGTGAAGCGGTGGTGGAGAGATTTGTTTTCATAATGACTTCCTATGATAAATGAAAAGGCTCAATACCTGTATCTTTCAAGGAAGTAATATAGGTTTGAAAAAAATTACATTATGATAACTAGTGTTCAACGTGTTGCATTATTTTCTTTATTTTTATAACTAAATAGACCACTTGTTATATTATTAATCATTGGGATTTTTGTATATTGCTTAGCAACTTGTTCTAAATAGTATAAGTGATAGTTATTTTTTTGTTTAACTTCTTTAACAAATAAAGAAAACTCTTTTTCATGATAATAAGAAAGCTCTTCATAATGACGGGATAATAACGCTTTTGGAATTTGTTCTAGCTGTATTTGAGTACTTTTTCGATGACTTTTTATCGGGACGAGGTGAATAGGCTTCACCGTTCTAAAGAAAGGAAAAAGCACATGACTGGCACTAACACTAAAATGATATACTGAATTATCTTGATTTCGACAGAGACCTTGTTCCCATTCTTCTTGCTCATCATCATTGGCCATTTCAGCTAAAAGAGAATTAAATGCCATATAATTAACATGAACATTCTGTTTACACGCTTTACACCATTCTCTCGTCATATCTCTAATAAAACAATCGGATATATCCTTATCTTTCGTCTGATAATAAAAAATGATATGCAGATAAGGTCTATTGTTGGCATCCAATAGAATAACGCGAGAGTAACTGACAAAATACGAATATATTTGACGTCCTTTAAGTGTATTAAGCATCGCGCTAAATGCATTAACAAGCTCTTTTATATGTTCAGATATTAATTGAGTGTCTGAATAATCTTTTTCTATATAAAATGAAATAGGTAATAATTTGATATTTTTATGATTATTAATGCAGTGATTATAATTATTTACCAGTTTTTTATACGCATCTTGTTTCTCCTTTAACCACAATTTCATTCGACTTAATAACTCACCTTTTGGCTTTTTCGTGACACTATCTCTATGGGTTAAAGAGGTTGTTGTATTATTTTGGTAGTTAAAATAAATATAAACTTCATCAAATCTAGAACGGTCTTCACGCCATGGTATTGAATTTTTTCTGTCAGCTTTATTATTAGCCTCTTGAATACGTGCTTCTAAATATAAGTCATCAATAACATATTGCTCATCATTCTCTCTTTTATAAAAATCAGCAAAGGTATACTGATCGCGTAATATGTGTTCAGAAACAATATGAGGTGGTGTTATTTTATCTTGTTCTCTTAATCCAAGAAAACTTAACTCTTTAAATACCGTATTCATGCGTTATTCCCTCTAACATTTGTATAACTAAAACATTACTGTGAGTAATGATGGGTTAGTACAAAAATAGCACAAAATAGCCTCAAAGTCGATACCTACAAACCCTAAAAATAAGGGATATAAAGTAATAATTTTATATATTTTAAGTGGTTATATTATGGTGGTAAAGTGGGGTGTTTTTTGGGAGTTGTTCAAAGTTTATGGGCATTTCAGTATGACTAGACAGATTTCGAGCGACATTATTTATCATTATCACTGTCTTTTTTATCATCAAACTCACTCAGACCAGCGTTAACATTTCAACCCTAACACTATCTCATAAAAGACTCAGGGAATAGTTAGATTTTTTAGTCTTTAAATGTGATTAAGCGATTATAGCCTTGGAGTTTGTATATCATTACATCAGTTAAGTTTTCCACTGCAAATGATACACCTCAAGAAAGATAAAATATTTAGGTTATTAATATGATTATAAAGAAGTGAGAAAACATTATTTATATTTAACAGAAAGAAGAAAGCATTCTTATCCTATTGTCCTATAGATAAATAATGCTAACTCTCTACTGATTATTCGCTGTATTACGACTCAATGAAGGTCATAATGATAACAATCTAATATCATAGTCTTCTATTAACACTGTCATTAAAGCGAAAAGAATGACAAGCAGTAAAATCAAGATAAAGATAATGATAGGTCTAACCAAAAAATAAGAGGTCAATTTATTCATTAAAAAGTCTATCAACTCTTGATGCATAAAATATTTGGTGTCATGATATAATTATAGGTAACTAAGTTTACATTATGCTAATGATAAAAATTAAAATCAGAGCTATAATTTCATCATTAACCTAAGCCAACACATACTAACTTAATATTTTAGAAATTAATCCCTGTTGGTATAGTAGTATATTTATTTAATGTATTTATTTAATATATTTATTTAATATATTTATTTAATGTATTTATTTAATATATTTATTTAATGTATTTATTTAATAAATTAAAACTATCCATTAGACGTAAAGATGCAATATGTATCCATATAACGATAGAGTATATTACTCATAGTCTATCAATACCAAAGTAAAATATGAAAAAACTTATAATTTCAATTTATTTATTAGAATGAAAATAAATTTAGATGAAAAGTGTGATAAACCATATTAACAATATCGATTAATCGACTTCTAATCATACTAAAAAAATTTAATGACATCACTCTATTTAGCATTGAAATAAATGATAAAATAATCATTTATGACAAAGATCTATCTCTAGACTCGCTATATTACGATTATAGTTAAAATAAAAAAATACATCCTACTGAGTTGTTATGACATTCACTCAACTCAGGAAAATATCATGCATTACCCTATCGATAGCTATAATCTTAAATACTTCGATATTATTCATAATACCTTTATAAAGGCTCAAAGAAACTATACCCGATTATCTGTATTTCGTTTTGATTTACGCTTTCCAAGAACAATTAAAGTCATGAGAGATGACCGTAAAGTCATTACACGTTTCATTGAATCACTTAAAGCGAAAATAGCCGCCGATATAAAACGAAAAAGTACCACTTGGCACCGAAAGCTCACATTAGACTTACATTATGTTTGGGTAAAAGAAATTGGAGAGCGTAACCATAAGATTCACTACCACCTGATGATATTCCTAAACAAGGACATCTATCATTGCTGGGGCGATTTTAATCGTGACCATGGGTGTTTATCGGCAATGATACAACAAGCTTGGGCGAGTGCGTTACAGGCAGAATTATCAGCGGTAAAACAAAGTGTTCATTTTTGTAAGAATGGCGTGATGTACCTCAACCAAAATGCGAATGAATTAGAATACAAAAAACACTATGCCCAGATAATAGAACGTGCACAATATCTCTGTAAGCATCACACGAAACCATACCATCAAGGTGAGCGGCTTATTGGATACAGTCGCTGAAGAAAATAATTTACAGCTCCGCGTTATCGTTTGAAGGATTCACACCGCATTTCATTAACCCTTTCGGATCCTTCTCCTTTTCACTCTTAGGAGAAACAAACGATGACCAATACAACCAATTACCCCTTACTGAATGACCAATTTATCGACATGAAATTTATCACTCATCTGACAGGATTAACGGATAAGTGGTTTTATAAACTCATTCAAGAGGGTGAATTCCCCAAACCAATAAAGTTAGGACGTAGCTCACGTTGGTTAAAGAGTGAAGTAGAACAGTGGCTGAATGAACGTATCACCGCTTCTAGAGGCTAAGTATTATTAATTTAGTCAGTTACAGCGATTTTTTACAACTCACTAGTGAAATATTATATGAACGTCAAAAGAAGACGATCTTTAGGGTGCTAAGGAAGGTGCCGATTGATAGTTTTTTGTACAGCAACCATGAAAAGCATAACGAGATCTGCTATCATTAATAATGCCATAGGCGCCAGTCAGTGCGGGAATATTAAAAGACTTTGATGCTGATGTGAACAGAGCATAGGACTCACGGGAAATACTTGACCAAGGAATATGCGGGTCATTACCCCAACAAGTAGACGAACAGCCTGACATGAAAATAAATTACAGGCCGCGATTATCGATACGCTATACGCCGTCCGGTACACTTTGATGATTATGCTGGTCGTAAGGCAGGTGAACTATTTAGCCAAAGCCGAGCAGAAACCCTTTGACCCGATTTACCATATCTCCCGTCTACCTGATGTGAATGATAAGCCGATAGGTCGTCCTCGTTCCCGTCATCGTTAAGTCAGCCATAGGGAATGCTGTAGCAGCAAGGGGCTGTATGATGATCTCTATGGCCCTTATAGCCGTTTATTGTGGCGACACCGTGCAAGTTTATCCCCTGCCCGAATAAAACGCTCAGAATGGCGCTGAGCGCGTTATTCACACCCATTACTCCTCTTCAGCCGTCACTTTGCAGTTGCTGTAGACCGTAGCGTGGTCGGTGCCGACAACATAGGCAATGACAATTGGACTGTTGTTACTGGGATCGACTTCCTGACGCAGATTAACCCGTCCATCCTCCGACGTATGGTAATACCCGATACCGTCATATTCCGCTTCGCCATAACGGGTTTCAGACCCATTATTACTGTCCTGCTCAAACACACAACACACCGGAGAGAAACAATGAACATTTACAATCTGAATGAACTGGAGCTCGGTATCGCTGAATTACCTGATGGCCGCCTGACAAATGCCTTTAAAGAGCAGGAGCGCTGGCAACCGGCACTACCCATTCCCTTTTACTGTCCACACTGTCACTTACCGGTGTATCTGGACCGCCGTAAACGGCATTTTTTCTTTGCACACCCCGTTGATAAGAAATACCTCGATTGTCCTGAGGTAAACGCGGCTATCAGTTATCTGACGCGACAATCTCAACAAGCTGAACAGTTCTCCGAGCTTCATCCCATAAAGCCCATCACGGAATGGTATTGCGTCTGGTGTCGACGGTTTTACACCAGCCAGCAGCGACCAGTCAGAAAGTGCTGCCCGAAGTGCAGAGAGGGGATTTACAGCATACCTGCTTCTCAGGTCACCGAAAACCACAGCTATTTTCATTACGCGCTGAATAATCAGGGTATTGAATCGTTGGTACGCACTCCATTGCAGCGGTTGACGGACCTCACTGAACCGAATGTTATCGATGAGGCGCAATAAAAAAATACAGCAGTCCGTTATTGTCTGAAGGACGACTGACACCACGCATTCCCCACCTCAGTCGCCTTCTCCTTTTCATACTCAGGAGACAAGACAATGACGATTCAAACACCCCCAACCACCAGCCTGCTGAATGACCAGTTTGTTGATATGAAATTTATCACTCAGTTTACCGGGCTTACGGATAAATGGTTCTACAAGCTCATACAGGACGGTGAGTTTCCCAAACCGATTAAACTGGGACGCAGCTCAAGATGGCTGAAAAGCGAGGTTGAACAGTGGTTACAAGCGCGCATTGATGAATCGAGAGAGGGCAACTCCGCCCTTGGATTCTAAGGCACTAGCGCGAGTCGCCGTGCATTTTCCATAGCATACCCACCCATTAACCCACCAACTCAATTTCAACCACACCTGGTGCGATTGAATGCGCTCTAGGCAAAGCGACGCCCTAAACATACGAACCTGGCTCGATACGCATGTAGGCACAGCTCAGTGGTCTTCTAAGTTTCAAGGTGGGTTGCCGAGTGTGGATCCTGAATGTTGGGTACTCAGAACGTTTAGTTTAAATTTTACAGAAGGAGCACACCCATGCTTAAATTACATGAAGTCAAAATGTCGCTAGCCTTAACGCAGAACAATCGTTTCGCGGGAGCCACCCAAGAACCGAGTTATTCACGAGAAAACTATTACTGTGCTCACTGCGGTGAGCCCGTCACACTGCACAAGACGCCAACGGAGTCATGGTTTACCCATTCTGATCCTCAGAGCGCAGAGCACTGTCCGCGGGTCATCAGTAAGATCAAGAGCTTAGAAGACAAGGCACGACTGAGCACACAGGTTCGATCAGTGTCCCCTATTTTAAAGGTCACGAATTGGTTTTGCGTGCAGTGTCGTGAGTATTTTACAAACAATCAAAAATGTTGCCCGAAGTGCCATGAGGGGATTTGGTGTATTCCAGCGGAGAATGTTACAGAAGAACATCAGCCTAAAACAAATAGGTAATATCCATATAAGCGATTTAAATATTAATGGATTTTAATAATTATAATGCTATTCACTTTATAACCTAACTCCATCCTATATTCTGTGTTTGCTCATTGAGTAGCGGCCTAGACCTTAACAAACTCAATGATTTACCGAAAAGAAACCGCATCAAAAATGCCTGTTTGCCCACCACTTGCCTATGGCTTTTACTAAATCTTAGTGGTACTTCTTGGCTATGACTACGGAAAAACAGTGCCGTTTTTATGCTACTGTTAGAGCTAAAACATAGCAGTTTTGAAGGGCTTTATCGAGTGATTTTTTCAACACTCCATTTAATAATGGGATACAATAATATCCACTTTTTGTTTTATTTAGTTATAATGGATATAACTGTGTCCATTTGGTCTTTGCGGATGAAATTTACCTTACTTGATGATACCGATATAAGCCAAGCCTATGCGGCTTATTTACGTGAGTTACGAAAGCAGGCAAAGCTGTCACGAGCGGCGCTTGCTGAGCGAAGCTGTGTACCGGCGGCCACCATTAAGAAATTTGAGTTGACTGGGCAAATTTCATTTCGCCAATTGCTGTTGCTATGGCAGACCCTTGATTCGCTAGATAGGTTATACGAGCTCACACAACCTAGCAAAGAGCGTGCTGCTATACCCACGAGTATTGATGAGGTGTTAAAAGATGAGTTTTAAACCCATTCAAAAACTCGCCGTAACTCGCACGTTAAGCTCAGGTGAGCAGGTTGCAGTAGGGGTCTTGGCGCAGAATCGGCAAGGCGTTTTTTTTCAGTATGCAGACAGCTATTTGCAGCAGTTTGGCAATTTATCACCTTTTACCTTGCAGTCGAACGCGCAAGTTCAAGTCGCTCCTAAGCAGCCACACCAAGGTGTACATGGCGTATTTGGAGATTGTTTGCCCGATGGCTGGGGCATGCTGTTACAAGATCGTATTTTCCGGCAACAGGGCATCCTGCCTAATCAATTAACGGCGATGGATAGACTGGCCTTTGTCGGTGATAAAGGCATGGGAGCATTGTCTTTTTCTTCGGTGTCTGAGTTTTCAGCCACCACGCGCGCGGATATTGATTTAGCGACGTTAGGCTTAGAAGCACAAATTTTGTTCGATTCTTCGATGCCAGATTATATGGATGATAATCACGATGAGTTAGATGGGCATACGCAACAGGTGTTGGCCGCATTAGTCGCCGGAGGTAGTTCGGGTGGGGCAAGGCCTAAGGCGCAAATTTATATGCCTGCTGGGGAAACTCAGCATTGTCGAACCTTTGCAAAGCCTAGTGATGAGGCTTGGCTGATTAAGTTTACCTCTAAAAATCTCGCGCTCGGCCATGAAGAAGGTTTGTGTGAGGCGGTTTATTTACAAATGGCAGAAGTTGCTAAGTGTCAACCGCCGCAATGGCAACTCATTGAAGCACCACCTACAAGCGGTGCGTCTGCTTGGTTGGCGCTTAAGCGTTTTGATTATGTCACTGAACAGGCCGACTTAGGCAGCAAGCGCAGTGCAGGTCGCCTGCATATGCACAGCGCTTGCGGGCTGCTGGATGCAGACTTTCGAACGCCAAGTTTAGATTACATTGATTTAATTAAAGCCAGCCGTCAGTTGTGTAAATCGCCAGCCGCTGGGCAGCTGCAATTTCGCCGTGCCATTTTTAACCTGCTGTCGTCTAATCAAGACGACCACAGTAAAAACTGGGCGTTTTTGCAAGCGGATGACGGTCAATGGGATCCTGCCCCTTTTTACGATGTTACCTACAGCCCACATCCATTCAACGAACACGCTACTGCGTTCGGAGGTTATGGTAAAGCGCCACAGCTTAAGGTGATGCAAAAACTTGCTACCAGTGCTGGCTACGGGAGTTGGCATGAGGCAAGGCAAGTCATTGAAGAAGTCGCAGAAGCCATCAGCCAATTTACGTATCTGGCACAGCAGCAAGGGATCAGTAAAACGACAGCATCTGCGATTACTAAAACACTGGATCAGCGCAAACAGGAAAATGCAGCGCTTTTTCAATGAGAGTTTTACAGTCAAGTAATGCGTGGCAAGCCAACGTTAAGCTGTTGAGTCGTTTTAAGTGTAATTCGGGGCAGAATTGGTAAAGAGAGTCGTGTAAAATATCGAGTTCGCACATCTTGTTGTCCGATTATTGATTTTTCGCGAAATCATTTGAACATATGACAAGATGTGTATCTACCTTAACTTAATGATTTTTATCAAAATAATTAGGGGATTCATCAGGGCTATTCATTTGAGCATTAAATATATTTATATTAAAATATCGCTAACGGCTGGATTTTGAAAGGGCTTAAATTTTGGAAAACAATAATAACTTCTACCTTGCAACTGAAACCACTCTTTTTAATTATCTAAGTAAACTACTGCTTATTATCTCGGAAAGCGAACAGCCCCTTGAGGTTAAAAACAGGGTTAGATATGAGGTTTTAGTTTGCTTCGAACTTCATGGATTAGCTCATGTTAACACTGAGGGGAAATTGGTAGCCAGCCCCGAGATAAAGAACGTTATATTCAATATTTTTTATTATTCAAATTTAGGCCAACTTTTTGATAAGTACCCCAGCCTCACAAATGACCAAAATACTTTAAAGGGAAAAGAGTGTTTAAATGACTTCTTGGCAATCCTGATGCGATTCAGTGACATCGCTAAAGAACTGCATTCCGTTGTGCATGGTGAGATAATAAACAAGGACAGAATCCCTTTGGTTATTTTTAAGGATTTTTTTCCAGAAACAGATATAATCCCAACTGATATGCTAGTAAAAAATTGTTATATAAATAGCTTTCATGTCGAATCCCCAAACCAACTAAATAATCAATTTAGAAAACTGACGGCACTATCCGATAGTGACATGTTCCAATATATCCAATCGGAATATAATACCTTTTATATAATTTCAAACTTTGTTGATAAAATCATTCTGAATTATAAAGCGAATGAATTTAAGCCTTCCCGCATTGATTACAACAGACCAAGTGATATCGCCCCCACCAAAAAGACATCATGGGACTTTAACGAAGAAGAAAATGATTTGAATTACAGGTTATATGAAGAAGAGAAAAAATCAGAAAATAACAAGCTCGTAATTATAACTATAGCTGTTTTCTGTGCGCCTATTATCTTAGGTGGGGTATATAACCAGAACATTTTTTTCACTCTAATGGGTATCGCTTTAGGTGTATTTATCTATTCTAAATGGCATGTTTAGTATTCTTAGTTTTAAGATCTAAATACGAAGATGCCGCAGGGTTAGTGCGGCATTTTGCTGGTGGATTTATAGACCCCGCTCTGGGGGAACCCCTCGCGCCGCGCGTCCCCTCAGACACGCTCGCAACTCCAGTTACCATCAGCATATCATACCGATCGCCGATTTCAGCTTTTTTATACCTTTCCTTTATGCTTTAGTTTTTCGTACAGGGCAATATGCCACTGGTAAGAATCCGTTCCAACATGCTCGATGACCTCGTGACATTTCAGTTTGTTCATTCTGCCGAACTGAGTCGGTATGCCCATGTCCACTTCCCCTAAAATAAGACAGCTATAATTAGATTTTCTGCCCTAAAATTTGCAGAGGTCATGATGAAAAAAGTCCGTTTTACTGAAACTCAAATCGTTAATATCTTAAAGCTGACTGATTCTGGTATGAAAGTGGACGATATTTGCCGTCAAAATGGGATTAGCAATGCCACTTATTATAATTGGAAATCAAAGTATGGTGGTATGGAAGCTAATGATGTTAAACGATTAAAAGAACTAGAAGACGAAAATACTAAGCTCAAAAAAATGTTTGCAGAAGTTAGCCTTGAAAATCATGCGATGAAGGAACTTTTTGCAAAAAAGGGTTGGTAGTGGCTGAGAAAAAGTCCTGCGCTCAATCGTTAAAACAGGCAGGTTTATCAGTCATTAAGGCTTGTCAGTTAACGTCGTTATCCCGAACAACGTTTTACCGTCAACCCGTTGATTGGCGTAAAAAAGACGGTGTGGTGATTGATGCCATACAAACTGTTTTAGCAAAATCGCCTCAGTCAGGTTTCTGGAAATGCTATTTCCGGTTAAGATTTCAAGGCTATCCCTTTAATCATAAACGAGTTTATCGTGTTTATTGTCGTTTAGCTGAACAAGATGCAGACCGCTTTGCATCCGCATTCTTAATGCCTGAACGTAGCATATTAGCCTCCATACCAAGAATGCCAAAATTAGATCACCTCATTTTATTGAAGAAAAATTGGAAAGTTTCATTGGCTGCCTTAGTGCGCCGTACCTTTGATGTAGGCTTGTCTACAGAATGGCATTATCGACAACTATCAATAGAACTTAATCGTCGAGGCTTTCGTACTGGAGAACCCCAAGGAATGCCTGAGCGTGAAAAATCATTAATCTTGGAAAAAGTTTTTTCAACATTACGTACTCAAGGCATAAAACGAACCGAGATTCTCGAACAATTAAGATTCCCTCCTGATGAAGTAAACGCACTAACATTTAACAATCCTTTCTTTATGGAAGCAATTACTGGTGCTGGGTTCGAATCGGGTATTGAACGTAATAGGCACAAGCCCCAACTACAGCTTGTAAAATAGAGCGAACAGCATCACTTCACTATAAAAAATAGAAATTAGCCATCCTTCGGTAAAGATGGCTAATGATCACTTAAAATTCACACTAACCACATTTCCCAAACTCCCCTCTAACTCATCCGCATACCACTGCATCATTTCCTTACGTCCATCCATATACTGAGCATTGTTATAAGTGCTATGGATTGCCTGCTCGAGAAAGGTCATTTTCCCTATGAAGTGATTAACCAGACAATCGCAAATAGATGGCTTAAATATTGTGACGGGCAGCATTTAATGCATGGTAAAAGTTGGAGCGAAAGAAACAGAATATTATCAGTACCCTGATGAATAGCTGCCACTGTTTTACAATTTAGGTAATTCTAGTGATACAGGAAATTATGTAACATGTAACTCAACAATTAATCCAACAGGGGGATTGTTGAGTGTAATGATAATTTGAATAGCACTAAATAAAACCATAAGATGCTAATTTCCAAAATCCGGGCTATTTTTGGATGATTATTTTTAATTATTTTTAGAGCGTGTTTATCTTTGTAGTGCATATTTCAATCGACTCACATTGGGAGCCACATGATTGAAAATGCTAAAGCAACAACACTTTCATAATTTCGGGCTAATTTGTCATACCGAGTCGCCACTGCTCGGTATTTCTTTATTTTTAGGAAGGCATTTTCAACTAAATGACGATATCGATATAAGCACCAATCAATATCTTTATTCCCTTGTTTACTATTCCCTTTTCTTGGGATGACATGCTGACCCCGACGGCTTTTTATCAACTGTCGTAAGGCTTCACAGTCATAGCCTTTATCTGCAATAACAACTTCGGCTTCCGGTGAAGAGGTAACCAATGTTTCTGCATAACTCACATCATGGGCTTGCCCACCTGACAACTCAAAATGAACCGGAAGACCACTGCTATCTACCGCTAAATGTATTTTAGTTGAGTTGCCGCCTCGACTTTTGCCTATAGCCTGCTTTGAAGCATCTTTAACGTTGGCTCCATCTTGATGCGTTTTCACGATACTGGCATCAATAAATAGCCACTGAGGATCATTTAAGCGAGATAGAAATTGGAAAATTTCCATCATCACGCCTTTCTTTGACCAAAGGTTAAAACGTCTAAATACCGTATTCCATTCACCAAATTGACGAGGTAAATCGCGCCATGGAATGCCTGTTCTTATTCGGAATAAAATACCTTCAAGGGTCATTCTATGTGCTGGTTTGTTATAAATACGTCCGGTTAGGTGCATGATCTTTGATAGTAACTTCCAGCTATCATCTGTTAACATAAGTCTCGGCATTTGGGGGTGTTTTTTTGATTTTTGGCGAAACCATTATAACAGCCCCATTTGCTGTCTGCTTTTTATACCGAAAAGATCAACACGCTCTAGTCTGATTTATAGATAATTTGCTTAAAAACTATCTTTCTCAAGTTTATTTAGATATAATACCCCAAAATTATTAGAGTTAATTAAGAATAATCAGTGAACTGGTAGCTGTAAGCCCGGGGCGGTAGCGTACAAAAATTATGTGATAACTACTTCAGTGTCTGTTTTCTATGATTAAAATTCGATTCATTATTCCAAAATGAAAATATTAGTTACTGGTGGGGCAGGCTTTATTGGTTCAGCAGTTATTCGCTTTCGCTGAATTACTAATAACATCAATGACACCTTTATTAATGTTGATAAATTAACTTCTGTAGGAAGCTTAGACTCTATCTCAATAGGACTTTATTCCAGACGATGAGATCACAGGCAAAATGCAACATCGCCTCGTAATTTTCGATCTTTTTATCCTATCGGGCCAGTATTCGGCGAAAGCGATTCATCCAACAGTGCGTTTTTTCGACGACCCAACGATGGGCGTTGAAGTCCGTGTTTTTACTGGCATCAGACTCTTCTTTACGGGACTGAATATATGGCTCGTAACGACGGTTCTGTAGATAGGTTTTCAGCCAGCCTGCATCACGCCGCTCCGGTGTGCAGAACTCGTTGAACATATCCCAGTGGCGTTGAGCGCGTTACACTGGCAGCCAGTCTTGAGTACAAATAATATGGTATCCATGGTAGCACGGTTATCAACTCGTTTGCGGTGAGTGCCGAGCGGATGATTGGTTTTGTGTTCAGGGATAAGCGGTGCTAGTTTTTCCCAGAGTTCATAACTGATACGCCATCTGCTACCTGTCATATTTTCACCTTCAGAAATTACCTGTTACGACATTCTGATAATCCCTTTTAGGATAGGTTCTTAGGGTCACAGCTGATATTTGTAATATAAAAGTGATAAAAAATATATATGTTGTACTTGTAACTGAATTACATGTTGATTATTTTAATCAATCAGCATATATACAGAACTCAATCGCGCTCTGGGGTCCGACAACCCAGTGCGGTAACTATGGGCTTTTTTATGAAAACAATCATTACATATGGTACTTTCGATCTATTTCATGTTGGTCACATAAGACTTCTAAAAAGATTGAAAGAGTTAGGTGATAGATTAATAGTTGGCATTTCATCTGATTCTTTTAATAGCATTAAAGGCAAAAAGTCTTTTTTTTCCTATGAAGAAAGAGCTGAAATAGTTTTAAGTTGCAAATATGTTGATTTGGTTTTTCCTGAAAATAATTGGGAACAAAAAGAAAGTGATATTTTAAAATATAATGCAAACATTTTTGCTATCGGAGATGACTGGAAGGGTAAATTTGATTATTTAAAACCTCTCTGCGATGTAATTTATTTACCAAGAACAGAAAATATTTCAACAACAGATATAAAAAAACAATTATCTAATATTAGTAAAGATGATTTAAAAAAAATAGAAACTTATCTATCTCAAGTTAATGAAATTATTTTGGCCATTTCACGATGAAAAATTAATGAATAAAAAAATCTATTTTGAGATACAATCAATTATATCTCAAATACATCATAGCTGCCAATTAAAAAATGCAACAACTAGCTCACAGTCTTCTTATGTTATAAGTTTAACTTCATACCATAAGAGATTAAAAACATTACATATAACCTGTGAAAGTTTGCTTAGGCAATCTCTTCCTCCAAAGTCAATATATGTTTGGCTTAGTGAGGAAGAGATTAAAAAATCTGATGGAATACCTAAAAAGATGAAAACCCTTGAAAGTAGGGGGCATTAAAATAAAGTCTGAAAATATTTATTCATATAAAAAACTTTCATATTTTAATGAAATAGATATTAATAATATAACTCATATATTAACAGCTGATGGTCGAGTATTCAATGAGTTGATAATGAGGTAAACTGAGCTTTTCTGTTGAGGCTTAGTATGGCTACCATTTCAGTAAAATGCCGATTCTGTGGATTAACCGCCCCTGTTAAAAAACATGGCACCGGCAATGGAGGTCATCCCCGTTATCGCTGTCAGGCCTGTTGCCGCACTTTTCAACTCGATTATACCTACAACGCTTGTCAGCCCGGCATCAAAGAGCAAGTGGTTGAGCTTGCCATGAATAATGCGGGTATTCGTGACACCGCTAGGGCATTACATATCAGTATCAATGCCGTCGTCCGCACTTTAAAAAACTCTCGCCACGGAATGTAACAACACTGCCCCTAGATAACCTACAAATTCAGCTCATTTGTGAGGTCGATGAGATGTGGTCATTTATCGGTAACAAAAAACGTCAGCGTTGGTTGTGGTATGCATGGGAGCCTCGCTTAAAGCGGATTATCGCTCATGTATTTGGTTCCCGAAGCAAGAAAACACTGGGGAAATTGTTAAAACTGCTGTCTGGGTTCCGTATCGCTTTTTGGTGTACGGATGGTTACAGGGCGAACAAAGAGACACTCCCTAGCGAAAAACATATTTTAGGAAAGCTATACACACAGCGAATTGAGCGTGAAAATCTGACGTTGCGTAACCGATTGAAACGACTTAATCGCAAGACGTTAGGGTATTCAAAATCATCCGGCATGCATGACAAGATCATTGGGACTTTCATTGAGCGAGAGTATTACGTTTGAAATGCCATCAACCCTTTGGATACGTGACCAAAATTCATTCATAAAAATACAAATCAACATATTGGATACTTGACCCAAATGAACATGAAAAAAATAAAACAAACATTAATAAACCTACCAAATAAAAGTAAATTAGCAGCTAGTCTATTAAAATTTATAAATATATTTAGACCTAAAAAGAAAATTATAAATCAGGCTAGCCACGCAGAGAATGTTTTTAACCTAATAAATTCACTAAGCGTTCCAGTGATCCCATTCTTTGGGACATTGTTAAGTATTTATAGAGAAAAGAATATTACTTATGCAGATGACTTTGATTTTGCGACCACTAACACAAATGTGTTTACATCTGATTTTATAGAAGAAATAGAAAATAAAGGGGCTGCGCTAATTGCAGTTTCAGTTGTAGATAAAGAATTAGTTGAATTAACGTTTGATTTAAATGGTGCTAAAATTGATATATTCTATTTAGACAGTGATGATGAATATTATATTCATCGGTGTCCAAACTTCAGAAAAGAAAGAGCACAAAAAGAATTCACTCTTATCGAGAAAAGTATCTATACTTCCTACTTTCAAGTTAAATATCCAATATTTGGATTAAAGAAAGATGATTTTTCAAAACTTTCGATTCCTGATAATTGCCCAGAAATCTTTATTCGGCATTATGGTAATGATTGGATGATCCCCAAAAAAAATAACTTTATTGACTTTAAATCATACGAATTTATTAATAAAGAAAGCTACACTGCTTTTGGTTGTAGCGAAAATATTAAAAAACACCTCTTAGATAATAACTTATTAAGTAACAAATGAAAAAAAACATTATCTCTAGAGCGTATTTATCTTTGTAGTGCATATTTCAATCGACTCACATTGGGAGCCACATGATTGAAAATGCTAAAGCAACAACACTTTCATAATTTCGGGCTAATTTGTCATACCGAGTCGCCACTGCTCGGTATTTCTTTATTTTTAGGAAGGCATTTTCAACTAAATGACGATATCGATATAAGCACCAATCAATATCTTTATTCCCTTGTTTACTATTCCCTTTTCTTGGGATGACATGCTGACCCCGACGGCTTTTTATCAACTGTCGTAAGGCTTCACAGTCATAGCCTTTATCTGCAATAACAACTTCGGCTTCCGGTGAAGAGGTAACCAATGTTTCTGCATAACTCACATCATGGGCTTGCCCACCTGACAACTCAAAATGAACCGGAAGACCACTGCTATCTACCGCTAAATGTATTTTAGTTGAGTTGCCGCCTCGACTTTTGCCTATAGCCTGCTTTGAAGCATCTTTAACGTTGGCTCCATCTTGATGCGTTTTCACGATACTGGCATCAATAAATAGCCACTGAGGATCATTTAAGCGAGATAGAAATTGGAAAATTTCCATCATCACGCCTTTCTTTGACCAAAGGTTAAAACGTCTAAATACCGTATTCCATTCACCAAATTGACGAGGTAAATCGCGCCATGGAATGCCTGTTCTTATTCGGAATAAAATACCTTCAAGGGTCATTCTATGTGCTGGTTTGTTATAAATACGTCCGGTTAGGTGCATGATCTTTGATAGTAACTTCCAGCTATCATCTGTTAACATAAGTCTCGGCATTTGGGGGTGTTTTTTTGATTTTTGGCGAAACCATTATAACAGCCCCATTTGCTGTCTGCTTTTTATACCGAAAAGATCAACACGCTCTAGTCTGATTTATAGATAATTTGCTTAAAAACTATCTTTCTCAAGTTTATTTAGATATAATACCCCAAAATTATTAGAGTTAATTAAGAATAATCAGTGAACTGGTAGCTGTAAGCCCGGGGCGGTAGCGTACAAAAATTATGTGATAACTACTTCAGTGTCTGTTTTCTATGATTAAAATTCGATTCATTATTCCAAAATGAAAATATTAGTTACTGGTGGGGCAGGCTTTATTGGTTCAGCAGTTATTCGCTTTCGCTGAATTACTAATAACATCAATGACACCTTTATTAATGTTGATAAATTAACTTCTGTAGGAAGCTTAGACTCTATCTCAATAGGACTTTATTCCAGACGATGAGATCACAGGCAAAATGCAACATCGCCTCGTAATTTTCGATCTTTTTATCCTATCGGGCCAGTATTCGGCGAAAGCGATTCATCCAACAGTGCGTTTTTTCGACGACCCAACGATGGGCGTTGAAGTCCGTGTTTTTACTGGCATCAGACTCTTCTTTACGGGACTGAATATATGGCTCGTAACGACGGTTCTGTAGATAGGTTTTCAGCCAGCCTGCATCACGCCGCTCCGGTGTGCAGAACTCGTTGAACATATCCCAGTGGCGTTGAGCGCGTTACACTGGCAGCCAGTCTTGAGTACAAATAATATGGTATCCATGGTAGCACGGTTATCAACTCGTTTGCGGTGAGTGCCGAGCGGATGATTGGTTTTGTGTTCAGGGATAAGCGGTGCTAGTTTTTCCCAGAGTTCATAACTGATACGCCATCTGCTACCTGTCATATTTTCACCTTCAGAAATTACCTGTTACGACATTCTGATAATCCCTTTTAGGATAGGTTCTTAGTGATACTATTAGGTACTAACAGTTCGCTTAGGCATGGAAGTTTTGCGGCATTCTGGCTACACAATAACAAGAGAAGACTTACTCGTGGCTGCAACCCTGCTTACTCAAAATCTATTCAAACATGGTTACGCTTTGGGGAAATTATGAGGGGATCTCTCAGTACTAAGCATATTATTGACCCTTATCCAGATGAAATTTCAATTCCTATATCTTTTTTATATTAACGATGACAATTAAAAAAAAATTAATCAGTAACTTTTCCTATTTAAGTATTATACAAATAGTAACGTTATTAATTCCATTTATATATTACCCATACATAATTAGAAAATTCAGTATAGAATCTTATGGATTAGTCATTTTCATTCAAAGTATAATTATGCTTATGTCTATAATTGTTGATTTTGGTTTCAACATTTATGGAACTAGAATTGCATCAGAAAATGCTCATAGCAAGAAGAAACTATCTATTATATATAGTAGTATAACTTATATAAAACTATTATTGGTTTTAATATCTTTTTTAATATTCCAAACTTTTATTTGTTTTAATAGCAAGTTAAATGAAAACTATTATCTTTCTAATATTTTATTTTTTATTGTATTGGGTGAGGCTTTATTTTCACAATGGTTATATCTTGGTTTGGAAAAAATAAAATATGCAGCATTAATTAATCTTTTTTCAAGATTATGTATGTTGTTAATAATATTTATAGGCTCTTATACTTTTATTGGATTTTATTCATTCCCTCTAGCATTGGTTTTTTCTTCTTTGATTAATGGAATGTTATCATTATGGTTCGTGAACATTAAATTGAAATTGAAATTTATACCAGTATCTTTGAAAAGGATAAAGAAAGATATTAAAGAGTCATATTCATTTTTATTATCTCGTTCTATTGGCATTATAATTTTAAAATTAAACACCTATTTAATTGGTAATTATATCGGATTTGCTCAGGTTGCCTATTATGATCTAGCTGAAAAACTAATTAATTTAGCACTAATTCCTATAAATTTACTAAATCAAGTACTCTATCCTTATATTGCAAGAACAAAAAACTTTGGTGTAACATTTTCAACTATTAAGTACTTAATAGTTATTTATTTACTAATATATCCCATATTGCTTTTGTTTGGAGAGGATTTTATCATCTTATTCGCAGGCGATGATATGGCAAAATCTTATACCTATTTATTAATATTGTATTTTATACCTTTGTTAAATATACTTTCATATTTTTTAGGAAACTGTGCATTAGTTCTTATAGATAGAAAGAAAGATTTTAATAATAGTATCTATATTGCTGCATTTTTTTATATCTCATTTATTTTACTCATGAGCCAATTTGGATATGTAACTATAAGTACTCTTTGTTGGGCTATTGTATTGAATGCATTCATTACTAGTTTATACAGAACTTTAAAATGTATAAAATATAAAAACTTACTTAAGGAATAATATGTTAATTAATTTTTTACGCAAAATTTAAAAATTCTATTAAGTCTGCATATTGTACTTTTCCTCTTACTCGACTTAACCAGTACCAACCCAGCTTCTCAACGGATTTATACCATGGCACTTTAAAGCCAGCATCACTGACAATGAGCGGTGTGGTGTTACTCGGTAGAATGCTCGCAAGGTCGGCTAGAAATTGGTCATGAGCTTTCTTTGAACATTGCTCTGAAAGAGGGAACGCTTTCTCATAAAGAGTAACAGAACGACCGTGTAGTGCGACTGAAGCTCGCAATACCATAAGCCGTTTTTGCTCACGAATATCAGACCAGTCAACAAGTACAATGGGCATCGTATTGCCCGAACAGATAAAGCTAGCATGCCAACGGTATACAGCGAGTCGCTCTTTGTGGAGGTGACGATTACCTAACAATCGGTCGATTCGTTTGATGTTATGTTTTGTTCTCGCTTTGGTTGGCAGGTTACGGCCAAGTTCGGTAAGAGTGAGAGTTTTACAGTCAAGTAATGCGTGGCAAGCCAACGTTAAGCTGTTGAGTCGTTTTAAGTGTAATTCGGGGCAGAATTGGTAAAGAGAGTCGTGTAAAATATCGAGTTCGCACATCTTGTTGTCCGATTATTGATTTTTCGCGAAACCATTTGAACATATGACAAGATGTGTATCTACCTTAACTTAATGATTTTTATCAAAATCATTAGGGGATTCATCAGGTTAAAGTATCAATAAATTTACATCCGGAAACAAATTATTTAATTAAAAGTAAAGAAACATCTAAAACATTCAAAATATTATTCAAGTTAAATAACCTTAAAATGAATTTTTTATGCAAGATACTACTAAAAATTTACCTAGTCCACCTTGAAATAAAAAGAACAAAACTAATCTTAATTTATAATTCATTAATGAGCAATTTTAAAAAAATTAATCATAGCTCAATCAAGATTTAATAAGTGCTAATAAAATGAAAAATAAACCTTTAAATATCTAGAATTTAGCATTTATAGCTCTAACAAAAAAATAAAAAAAAACTTATTAAAAATGTAATGGGTTTTTCATTTATTCAATATTTTCAATAGTAACTTATCTATCAGGAATAAATATGCCATTAGTAAGCGTCATTGTCCCAGTATATAACACTAGTAAATACTTAAAAAAGTGCATTGATAGTATCCTTGCTCAAACACTAAAAGATATTGAAGTAATTATTGTAAACGATGGTTCTACTGATGATAGCTTATCTATCATTAACCAATACTCTGATGATAGAATAGTTATAATAAATAAAGAGAATGGTGGATTATCATCCGCTAGAAATAGTGGGATAGAAGAAGCTAAGGGAGATTATATTCTTCATGTTGACAGCGATGATTGGATTGATACTGATTATTGCCTAGATACTTATTGTTACGCAAAAAAAAATGACCTTGATATGGTTATTACTAATTTAAATATGTTATGGAATGGTATTGAAAAAGAAAAAAAATCTATTGAAAATTTACCGACAAAAGAAATAATAACAAACTTAGAATACTTGGATTTTTGGAGTAAGAACAAAGTTATCTCTAATTGTGTTAATAGGCTAATACGAACATCTTTATATAAAGATAATGATATATTACACCCAGAACATATATCTTTAGGAGAAGATTTAGTAACTACACCAAGGTTATCTTTTTATTCTAAGAAAATTGGAATTATCGATAAGGCATATTATAATTACATTCAAAACTCCGAAAGCATAATGAATTCAGGAACAATACGCAAGATATATGATATCATATATGTATTTTCTATATTAGATAATTTTTTCGAACAAAAAAAAATAAATATGAACACTAGCTATCTTAAAGCTTATTATTATTCTACGTTAATATCTAGAAAATACGATGTTAATGATGTGTTTTATAATGAAGCCATAAGCGAGTATATATGTGTGATGAAGAAAAGTAAAATACCATATCAACTTAACTTACATAGTGTAAAATTCATTCTAATCAAGATCCTATTGAATATTAGAGGTACAAAAAACACGGTTAAGTTTATTAGAGATATAAATTGCTTTTTCATTTCAATAAAACATCATCTTAATAAATAAAGATATAATATGTCAAAGAATTTAAGTTATTATTTTTTATGCATACCTCCATTGTTCTATTTAAATATTTTTGGATATGATAATATTGGCTCTATATTATCATTGGTTGGTTTGACCATAGCAATTATTTTTTATTTTCCTTTTAATTTAAGCCTTAACCAAAAAAAAATAACATTATTATTTTTTATTTTTATTTTTATTTTTTATTTATTTTCTAATAATATACTACTTAACCCTCAATTAAATGCATTTTCTGGCACTTACTGGTGGATTTATCTTTTTATATCAATATTGATATTCTCTCCTCCACCAAAAAGGCTACTAGAAAAATTATCACACTGTACGATTATTACTAGTATTTTTATTTTGCTTTTGGATTGTTATTATCGTTTCTTTATTAATACAATAGAAAAAAACGATGTAGGAAGATATGCTTATAAATTCGGATTAATTGATATGGATTCAAACTTTTCTGGTATTTATGCATCCTTGATTTTTTTTTATTGCTTATTTTTGCGTAAAGTTTGCTATAAATATACTCTAATTTATATGATAGTACTGTATATGCTCGTATTATCTTCTTTATCATTAGCAGCTATATCTATTACAACTATCTTATTTATCTATTTCCGTTTATCTAAAAAGATTAAAATATATTTATTACCTATCGGAATATTTTGCATGATATTATCATCATCATTCATTATTCACATGATAGAAATGGATGGTAGTGGTTCTACTAAAATCAATTTTATTAAACGTGGATTTGAAATGTTGATATCTCGTGATATTTTTACAACATTATTTGGAACAGGCCTTTTTAGTGTTAAGTTAAATGGATATGACCCGCATATTGTTATATTGCAATTGCTATTGCAGTTAGGATTAATTGGGTTTATATTATATTATCTGATTCAGTTCATTCTCATAATTAATTACAAACGTATTCTTATATATGTGGTACTTCCTTTTTTTCTTATTGGCCTTTCTGTTGCCTCAATTTCTAGTCCTATATTCACTACTATTATTATTTTGTTATACTATCAATCTTTTTATATTCAGAATGATGACTCTAAATTCCATGTTCCTTATAGAGAACTAATTAATAATTAATGGCTTATATTTTATGAAGATAATTGCTTTTTTAGGTGAGAAGTATTTTCACTATAATAACGAATATTTTGCAAATCCAACATCAGCAGCTTTCTTACAAAAAATGCTAGGTGATGAAAATATATATGTAATTTCACCGTCTATTGGTGTCTCTGAAAAACCTATAACTTTCAGTTCTAAAGTCAGAGAGGATAAATTTACGACATCTCCTTATTATACTTCGACTCTATTTCATTATGGCATAGCTATTCTTGCACTACTTTTTATTTTCTCAAGGAAATTAAACTATCACTATTTAATTATTAATAAAGCAAAAGGATTCTTATTATTAATATCATCGATTATGCTAATAAATTTAGTAGTATTAAATATAGAAAGTATAATTTAATTTACCCGATTTAAATATTATATTGGCTCAGACTCCTATCTTGGAAATAAATCATGGTCTTCAATTCTATTTACATTCGTCTTTTTGGCATTATTACTTTATGGAATAAAAGTAAATGTTAGTTATAGAATACCTATAGTCAAATTATCTATTATCATTCTTGTTTTTTGTTTATCTACACCTTCAATTGCAGTCTTATCTGGACGAGCTTTACTTGTCTTCTTAGCTATTTCTCCCATATTGATATATGAATTATTTAGAATATCAAAATTGAATTTATATACTGCTCTACTGCTAATCGTATACATTATAACGAACATATCCTTTTATATTAAAAATGACTATTACTTTTATTAAATGAAACTATTACACTTATACCATAAAACATATAATGCCGGTGATGGTATTACTAATGTTGTATCTAATTTATCTAAATATCAGAATAAAATACCACATATAGAAAGTCTCCACCTTGCTTTTTCCTCTGATGATAAGTTAAAGCAAAAAGCTGAATTTAAAACAATTTCTTTTTTTAAATTACTCTTTCAGATAAAGTCTTACTCTCCAGATTTTATCTATGTGCATGGTATTTTTAAAATAAAATCACCTATTTTAATTACATCACTGAAACTGATGGGATTCAAAATAATACTTGTCCCTCATTGTTCTTTAATGAAAAGAACTATACTTCATAAAAAAATAAAGAAGTCAATTTACCTTTCTATATTTAAAAAAATATCATTTCAACATGTTAACTTCATACAATACTTAAATGAAGAAGAAAAAAATGATTCTATTTTTATTTCTAATAAAATAAAAACATATATTTTACCTAATGGAGTGGGTGTGAATACTCCCATAAAGCAAAAAAACTTTAAAAAAATAAAACCTTTCTATTTAGGTAGGTGTGATATTTACCACAAAGGATTGGATCTATTAATAAACAGTCTTAACATTTTTTATAAAAAAACACAAAGTAATATTTTATTTAATATCTACGGTGCTGATAAAAAACAAACTATTGAATTAACAAATCTAAAACCCAATAAAAACATTATAATTAGGCCACCTATATTTGGACTTAAAAAAGAAGAAGTTTTAGAAAGTAATAATATATTTATTATGACCTCTCGTTACGAAGGCCTACCAGTATCAGTATTAGAAGCACTAGCGTATGGAAACATTTGCTTACTAACTGAAGGAACTAATATGGCGAAAATTGTAAAAAAATATAACTGTGGCTTTGTTATAAAAAATATCAACGACATTTATTATACTTTAAACAAAATAAAAAATATGCCTGAGAACGAATTAATAGAAATGTCAACTAATGCAAAAAATTTAGTAAATGAAAGTTATAATTGGCAGTCAATTGCTAATTTATCTATAAAAAAAATAATTAGTTAATTTATATTCTATACTATTGAGGTAACTACTTTCAACGAAATTAAAACAACTATAGCATAATGCGACCCTAATTCTAAATGAAGTAAAAATTTAATATTTTTTATGAAAAAGATTAGTGTGTATTAACCTTTCCGGTATAAAAAATAGCTGGCAGATGGAGCTATTATAATGGTTTCGCCAAAAATAAAAAATGCCTCCAAATACTGAGCAATGACGGCTCGGTATGAAAAATGAGCCAAAAAATCAAAAAAGACTATAATGGCCTGCATGTTCTAGTTATAGAATATACTATGTCAAACTCAGAGTATTAAAATAGATATTACTATGCTTCGTTTAGTTATAAATTTAGAATCTATCCCAAAAGGAGTTGTCAGATAATACATAATGATAATTTATGACGGCAAAGCATGGTGGGCAACAAGTGGCAAATCAGTGATGAACTGTGGGAGAAAATGGCTCCTCTCATCCCGGAGCATAGAACTCAACACCCGCTGGGTACGCACCGCAAGCGGGTTGATAATCGCTCTGCAATGAACGCCATTTTCTTCGTACTCAGGACCAGTTGCCAGTGGAATGCGCTAAATGCCACCGGTATATGCTCGTCAAGCTCTGCTCATCGCCGATTTCAGGAATGGCGGGATGCTGGCGTATTTGAACGCTTCTGGCAAAACGGGTTGCTTGCTTGCGAACAGTTGGACGCTATTGACTGGTCGTGGCTGTCGATGGATGGTTGTATGACCAAATCACCGCTGGCAGGCTCAAAAAAACAGGCAGGAACCCAACAGACCGGGGAAAACGGGGCGTAAAGCGCAGTCTGATGACTGACGGGAACGGGCTTCCTCTTGCGCTGGTTGTCGCTGGAGCAAATACGCACGACATAAAGCTGGTTGCGGATACGCTCGATGCCCTCCAGACGGGCAGACCGGGCAAGAGGCTCCGGTTGTGCATGGACAAAGGGTATGAAGCGGAATGGTTGGGAGCGTATCTGAACAACAAGGGCTATGAGCCTCATATCCAGTCACGGAAGGATGAATCAGAAGCCATCAAACACACGGATTTTAAGGCTCACCGCTGGGTTGTAGAGAGAACACACAGTTGGATGAATCGCTACCGTCGTATCCTGACTTGTTGGGAGAAGAAGGTCTAGAATTATGAGGCGATGCTGCATTTTGCCTGTGGTATCATTGTCTGGAATAAAACTCTATTGGGATAGGTTCTTACTGGTCTATTTGTGATATGAAACGTTTTTTGAACGAGAAAAATATTTTTCATCAATATGAAAAAAACATTAATAATGCATATCTCGTTCACTATGTATACAGAATAGCAAAACTATCTATGATGCATGGTCAAAATATTAACTATCTAGATAAATATAAAAAATCTGAATAAAAATATTTTTACTTTTAAAAACACACCATTACCTTTAAAAAAATTGGGAGCTCCTTGTTCTTATTAAAAGTAAACACATTATTGTTTTTACTCACTCGTTAAACTAAAAGCATAGCTTTAAAGGAGAGTATAAAAATTGAACTATATACTTCTTTAGAGCCTATCTCAATAGGGATTAATTATCGCATAAAAAATATATTATCACTGTAACCAAAACCTTATACAGCCTGACTTTTAAACATCGATATGGCTGGGTAAGGTGATGAATTTACCTCCTATTGAAATAGGCTCTTAATATACAAATAGGTAAACCAATGAAAACTGCAGTTTTAATCCAAACACACAAAAACTCAAAATATCTTTGCATATTAGCAAAGAAAAATCCTACGATTAGGTTCTATATACATGTTGATAAAAAAAGCCCATTAATTTATGAAGAAATCAAATCACAAAATATACCGAATATTACCTTATTAGAAGATCGAATTGATGTATATTGGGGGGGGTATAGTCAAGTCGCTGCTACTTTAAAACTATTAACAACTGCACTATTAGAACCTAATAATAAATATTTTCATTTTTTGAGTAGTGAGTGCTACCCACTAAAAAGATTTAATGAAATTGAGGAAGAATGGAATATAACACCTCAAAATAACTATATTGAAAGTCATCTTAATAAGAGCAATGATTGGAGGTTAAAAGTTTTAATTCCTCATGTTGATACTCATTTTTTTCGTTCTTTTCTAGGTAGAGTTTTAAATAAACTAATAAAATTATCATCATTTATAGTTCACAATTCTAAAATACCAAAAGATAATTTTTATTTTGGTTCGTCCTGGTTTTCAATAAATAGAGATTTAGCACAATCTATTATAGACATAAACAATTCAACCACATTCTTCCATGACTTCAAAAAAATAACTTGCAGTGATGAACATGCATTTCAAATTTTAGTTAGAAAATTTAATATTCAAGGCATCACTGATGATAATAAAAGATTTGTTATTTTTAAAGGAAAAGCGAATCCAGAATATCTTACCATCCAACAAATAAAGGAGGTGCAAGAAAAAAATAATTACTGGTTCATTAGGAAAGTAGATGAGAAAACGAGTTTATCTCTATTAGATAACAAATAATTATCTAAGTATTATAATGTAAAATTGTTAATTCACTGATGGTAAAAATGCTAAAATTTTCAGTTCTTTTATCCGTATATAAAAATGAAAAACCTCAATATCTAGGACAGGCACTTAGAACCTATCCCAAAAGGAATTGTTAGATAATACATAATGATAATTTATGAGGGCAAAGCATGGTGGGTAACAAGTGGCAAATCAGTGATGAACTCTGGGAGAAAATGGCTCCTCTCATCCCGGAGCATAGAACTCAACACCCGCTGGGTACGCTCCGCAATCGGGTTGATAATCGCGCTGCAATGAACGCCATTTTCTTCGTACTCAGGACGGGTTGCCAGTGGAATGCGCTAAATGCCACCGGAATGCGCTAAATGCCACCGGTATATGCTCGTCAAGCTCTGCTCATCGCCGATTTCAGGAATGGCGGGATGCTGGAGTATTTGAACGCTTCTGGCAAAACGGGTTGCTTGCTTGCGAACAGTTGGATGCTATTGACTGGTCGTGGCTGTCGATGGATGGTTGTATGACCAAATCACCGCTGGCAGGCTCAAAAAAACAGGCAGGAACCCAACAGACCGGGGAAAACGGGGCGTAAAGCGCAGTCTGATGACTGACGGGAACGGACTTCCTCTTGCGCTGGTTGTCGCTGGAGCAAATACGCACGACATAAAGCTGGTTGCGGATACGCTCGATGCCCTCCAGACGGGCAGACCGGGCAAGAGGCTCCGGTTGTGCATGGACAAAGGGTATGAAGCGGAATGGTTGGGAGCGTATCTGAAAAGTCGTCGCTATGAACCTCATATCCAGTCACGGAAGGATGAATCAGAAGCCATCAAAAACACGGATTTTAAGGCCCATCGCTGGGTTGTAGAGAGAACACACAGTTGGATGAATCGCTACCGTCGTGTCCTGACTCGTTGGGAGAAGAAGGTCGAGAATTATGAGGCGATGCTGCATTTTGTCTGTGGTATCATTGTCTGGAATAAAATCCTATTGGGATAGGTTCTTATACATGGAAGATTATAATTTGTGGATTAGGATTATTGCCGCTGGCCACAAAGTTGCTAACTTACAAGATTGCTTAGTTAAAGTAAGAGGCGGTGATTCAATGGTAAAAAGGCGCAAAGGCATAGCTTATATAAAAAGTGAATTTCAACTAGCTAAATTGAAGATTGAGAAAAAAAATTGATTCACCCGTCAATGCATATACTAATTTCATCATGCGTAGTATCCCTAGGTTATTACCGACCTCAATACTTTCAACGCTTTACAAAAAATTAAGAAAATAAAGGTTTATTATGTTAACAATCATCGGTGGCTCTGGTTTTATCGGTACTCGCCTATCTAACCAACTAAAATCCCAAAACATTGATTTTAAAATCGTCGACATTCAAAAAAGTGAAGCTCACCCTGAAAAGTGGGAGTTTGGGGATGTGACTAAACCTGAAACACTTGTTGAGCCATTAAAAGGAAGTGATGTAATCATTAACCTTTCCGCCCAACATAAAGATAACGTTCATCCTATTAGCCTATACTACGAAGTAAACGTGGATGGAGCGAAAAATGTCTGTGATGTCGCTGAACAACTTGGTATTAAACATATCGTATTTACCTCTTCCGTTGCTGTTTATGGCTTTGTAGAAAAAGAGACTGGTGAAGATGGTGAATATCATCCATTTAATGATTATGGAAAATCAAAATTACAAGCCGAACATGTGTATGATGCTTGGCAAACTAAATCAAGTGACAATATACTAGTTACTATTCGTCCAACGGTGGTATTTGTCGAGAATAATCGTGGAAATGTTTATAATCTATTCCGTCAAATTGCTTCCGGTCGTTTTTTAATGATTGGTGGTGGTAATAACCAAAAATCGATGGCATATGTTGAAAACGTTGCAGCATTTATCCATTTCGCTACTACCTTCACTGAAGGTAAACACGTTTTTAACTATATTGATAAGCCAGATTTTACGATGGATGAACTAACTACCGTCATTTGTAATGCTTTAGGTAAGTCCAAATCTAATATTCGTATTCCTTATCCTATCGGTATTATGGGCGGGTATTGTTTCGATATCTTATCTAAACTGACAGGTAAAGAATTTTCAGTAAGCAGTATTCGAGTGAAAAAATTTTGTGCTAGAACACAGTTTAAGTCAAACTATATTGCTGACACCTCTTTCACACCGCCAGTCACACTGGAGAAAGGGATTGCTAATACTGTTCAGTATGAATTTAAATAAATAAAATATTTTTAATCATCTTGCCAAAGGGATCGCGAGTGTTTATGAAACGTCTTTCTGTTATTGCAATCATGCTCACAGCATTAACTGGCTGTACTGTTACCCCTGGTGTCTATATGTCTACCTCGGGAAAAAATGTCGTCGACACTGGCGATCGTGATATTTCTAAATTTGTCGATATCTACCCGATCTCGCCAAAACTATTAGATGAGATGTATACCCCACAAGTTATTGCAAAACCCAACCCAACCCTAGAGAAGCAACTGGCAACCTATGAGTACCGTGTTGGTGTGGGTGATGTATTAACCATTACGGTATGGGATCACCCTGAGTTAACCATTCCTGCCGGCTCTTACCGTAGCGCTGCGGACTCCGGTAACTGGGTGCATTCCGATGGTACTATCTACTATCCGTATATCGGTAAAGTGAAAGTCATAGGCAAAACGGTCACTGAAATCCGTAATCTAGTGAGTAACCGTCTATCGACTTATATCGAATCACCACAAGTGGATGTCAGTATTGCCGCCTTCCGCTCACAGAAAATGTATGTTTCAGGTGAAGTGGCTAAACCCGGTACATTACCGATTACTAACGTGCCGCTAACAGTTTTAGAGGCTTTTAATAATGCAGGCGGCCTGACTGAAAAAGCCGATTGGGACAATGTCGTACTCACCCGAAATGGCAAAGAGATAAAAATCTCACTGCAAGCATTAGTTCAGTATGGCGACCTAACCCAAAACCATCTGATGCTACCGGGTGATGTACTATATGTACCACGTAATGACGGGCAAAAAGTGTTTGTGATGGGCGAAGTGGGTCAGCCAAACACCCTAACCATTGACCGTGCTGGCATGAGTATTACTGAGGCACTGAGTAAAGCAGGCGGTACAGATCAAAATACCGCTAATGCAACTGGCGTATTTGTCATCCGTCCAATTAAAAACCAAACCTCAGGGGATAAAGAGCTGGATGCCCTACTGCCGAAAAAAATGGCGGCGGTCTATCAGTTAGATTTATCCGATGCCACTGCCATGGTGATGGGAACGGAATTTAAACTGCAACCTTATGACTTAGTTTATGTTACTGCCGCTCCAGTTGTACGTTGGAACCGCCTAATCACCCAATTGCTACCAACCATCGCGTCATATAATCAGTTAACCGAAGGGACTAAACGTATTCATGACTGGTAATCCATATGTTTAATAATATTCTCGTTGTCTGTATGGGGAATATTTGCCGCTCCCCCACGGGGGAGCGCCTATTACAAACCCATTTCCCCGATAAAAAAGTGCACTCCGCAGGCATTATCGCCAAAGAGGATCGCCCCGCTTATGATAGCGCCATCCGTATTGCACAAAACCACAATCTCTCTTTAGATGGTCATCAATCACGTCGTTTAACCAGTGAATTATGTAAAGAAGCAGACTTAATCCTAGTGATGGAAAACGACCATATTGATAGAATCCATCAACAATTCCCCGAGACGCGTGGCAAAGTCATGCTGTTCGGCCAGTGGCTAAATAAAACCGAGATCCCAGATCCGCATAAACGCAGTGATGAAATGTTCGAGCATGTTTATCAACTGATGGAAAAAGCCGTTATACAGTGGCAAGGGAAAATTTAATTTTACTATTTGAAGGCTTAACGTTAATTGATTATGAACACGACAAAAACCAGCTCCGCTGCCTCTGACGAAATCGATCTGCTGGCGCTCTTTAAGATACTCAAATCCAGCTACCTTAAAATCGGCTTTTTTACCCTCTTTTTTATTGTTATTGGTGCCGCTTATAGTTTTCTAGCGACACCAATCTATCAAGCCAATGCGACACTGCAATACGATAAAATGAGCCAAGTTTCATTGTTAGATCAAATGAGCGATGTGATGCCATTTGCTAATAGTAATAGCCAAGCCGATTCCGAAATCGAGGTCATTAAGTCTCGGATGGTGCTCGGTAAAACGGTTGCAGACCTTAATTTAGATACCCACACCGCACCGGCTGGTTTTTTCGATAGGCTTTGGGGAGACAAAGCTTCTATCGCTATTTCCCTCTATTCTTTACCTGAACATCTTATTGGTGAACCCGCTATTGTGACCTATTTAGGCGAAAACCGTTATGCTCTTCATATTGATAACCAAACCTTTGAAGGCAAAGTGGGCGAACTCCTAAAACAAGATGAAATCAGCTTGCTGGTATCCTCAATCAATGCTGAAGTCGGACAAGAATTTACCTTATCTAAAGATGCCCGTTATTCGACCATTGAAAACCTACGTAATACCTTAACGATTGCAGAAGTCGGTAAAGGCACGGGGATTATTAATCTTGCTATTAAAGGTGCCGATAAAGCGAAAAATGTGCAAATTCTGAATAGTATTATTCAAAATTATGTGGCTCAAAATACCGAGCGCAAAAAAGAGGTTACCAACAATACTCTACTATTCCTAGATGAATACTTACCGAAAGTAAAAACTAAATTGGACAACTATGAAAACCAATTAAATGCTTTCCGTAAAAAGAATGAATCTATCGACCTGTCCTTAGAGGCTAAATCAGCTCTTGATAGCGCCTTGCAAGTCGAAGAAAAACTCAATGAATTAACCTTTAAAGAGGTAGAGATCCAGCAGCTCTATACCCGTAACCACCCTGCTTACCAATCATTGTTGGATAAGCGTCAGCAACTGTTACGTGAAAAAGAGAAAATCAGTAAAAATATCCAAAAACTTCCCAATACCCAGCAACAGATAGTACGTTTAACCCGTGATGTAGAGTCCGAGCAAGCTATCTATAATCAGCTAGTGGCCAAACAGCAAGAGCTGAGCGTATTAAACTCCGGGATCACCGCCGATGTGCGTATTATTGACTCGGCAGAATCCCAACCTAATGCCGTGGCACCGAAAAAAGCGCTCATAATGGTTCTGGCGACGATCCTCGGTTTTATTGTGGGTTGCGCTTATGTGATCGCCCGTGAGTTCTTTAATAATAAGATTAAAGGTACTGAAGATATCGATGCATTAGGTGTTAACGTCTATGCCACTATTCCATTCTCTACTCATGAGAAAAAATTAATTGCAGCGGGGAATAAGCGCCCACTTGCATTGGAAAACCCAGCCGATACGGCAGTAGAAGCCATCCGTTCCCTGCGTACCAGCGTTTACTTCTCGGTGATGAACCAAGGGAATAACTTGGTGATGATCAGTAGTGCGTCACCGGGCGTAGGTAAAAGCTTTGTTACCTCTAATATGGCGGTTGTATTAGCTAATGCGGGTAAAAAAGTCCTCTTAATTGATACCGACTTACGTAAAGGCCGTATTCATAAAGCCTTTGGTTTAAGCAATAAAGCGGGGTTATCCGAATATTTGGCTCAGCAGGACATTACGCAACCGACCATCCACCGTGGTGTGATTGAAAACCTAGATGTGATCTGCCGTGGTAAAAATGTCACTCACTCTTCTGAGTTACTGATGGGAGAACGTTTTAAACACCTGCTCGACACGGTGAAAGGGCAATATGATATCGTGGTTATCGATACCGCCCCAATCTTAGCAATCACTGACTCCGCGATTATCGGTAAGTACGTCGGCACCTCACTGCTTATTGCCTACTATGGTGTCAATACGGTGAAAGATATTGAGCTATCGCTAAAACGCTTTAAACAAAACGATATCGAAATCACAGGCGTGATCCTCAATGGTATCGATGCGAAATCAGACGACTATAACTATGTCTATGAGTACTAGTCGTACAGGAATTTAAAATGAATCATACAAAGGTCTTAGTCACAGGCGGTCTTGGCTACATTGGTAGCCATACCTGTGTGCAGATGATTGAACAAGGCATGCAGCCAATTATTTTAGATAATTTATGTAATGCCAACCCAGAAGTACTCAACCGCATTGAAACCATCACAGGTAAAAAACCTGTCTTCTATGCCGGTGATGTACGTGATAACGCTATTCTGGATACGATTTTTGCTGAGCACCAAATCACATCGGTGATCCACTTTGCTGGGTTAAAAGCGGTTGGTGAATCCGTTCAAAAACCGATTGAGTATTATGATAATAACGTCAATGGCACGTTAGTATTACTTGCCAGTATGCAAAAAGCGGGCGTCAAAAGCTTAATTTTTAGCTCATCGGCTACTGTGTATGGTGATCCAGAAGAAGTACCATTAACCGAAGACTCTAAAGTCGGTGGTACTACCAACCCATATGGCACCAGTAAATATATGGTTGAGCGTATTCTTGCTGATCTATATATTGCACATAACGATTGGTCGGTTACTTTACTACGCTACTTTAATCCCGTTGGCGCACACCAATCAGGTTTAATTGGTGAAGACCCACAGGGTATTCCAAATAACCTAACACCTTATATCGCTCAAGTAGCAGTTGGTCGTCATAAAGAAGTCATGGTATTTGGCTCTGATTACCCAACTCCAGATGGTACTGGCGTACGTGATTATATCCATGTTATGGATTTAGCTAGCGGTCATATTGCAGCATTAAATAATGTCAGCCATCAAGCAGGCCTACATATCTATAACCTAGGTACGGGTAAAGGAACGAGTGTATTAGAGATGATTGCTGCTTTTGAAAAAGCATCAGGTAAACCTATCCCGTATAAAATTGTTGAGCGCCGCCCTGGCGATATCGCTGAATGTTGGTCTAGCCCTAAAAAGGCCTTTAATGATTTAGGATGGAAAGCACAATATTCAGTACAAGATATGGTTAATGACAGCTGGCGTTGGCAATCGCAAAACCCCAACGGCTATAAATAGTTTTATTTGACTTAGGTTAAGATGTGAATATTGATATAGATTCTTTTGCTCTATATATTGGTGTTAAGGCAGAATATTTAGCCATGTTATATAGAACAACGTGTGAATTAGAAGGATTATCGTTACCGAAAAGAAATAGGCATGGTAAGGTAAAAATGAGTGAGGTTTTGGTTTTTAAACAACACTTTGAAGATAAAACAAAGAATATCAATGAAAATAAAACGTTAACTTAAACGATGGCTACAGCTCAAAGAGCTGATGGATAAAATATGCAAATTATTACTTTAAGAGTCTATCCCAAAAAGATTTGTTGTATAATGAACTAAGATAATTTCTAAGAATAATGGGCAGCAGGTAGTAAGTGATAAATATTAGCTATGAACGCTGGAATAACATGGCTTCGCTTATCCTAGAATATAAAATCCACCATTCTCTTGTAGCATATCACAGACGCATAGATAATATGACTGTAATGAATAGTATTTTTATTTGCTCAGAACTGGTTAGCAGTGGAGTATTCTAAATGCAACAGGTATCTGTTCATACAGTATTGCTTATCGTCGTTTTCAGGCTTGGCATGATGCTTACGTTTATGAATTCTTCTAGCTGAATGGGTTACTGGCTTGCGATAGATGGCTGAATGACTAAATCGATACATGCAAGTTCCAAAAAAATGGGAAGAAGTCTCATTAACTGGGAAAATCAAGGCGTAAAACATAATTTAATCACATAGAGATATTTCATCAGTGTTTAAAAAAAATATCATTAAAAATAAATAGAAAATTAAAAAATATAGTCAGTAATAAGTTTATTAGAAATGTTATAATTATAGCAAGTGGCACAGCTGGTGCTCAAATAATAAGTATGCTGTTTTCACCAATTATAACTCGCTTATATGGCCCTGAAGTATTTGGTATATTAGGAACATTTACAGCTGTTTTAACAGTATTAGCGCCAATAGCAGCCCTTACTTATCCCATTGCTATTGTGTTGCCTAAATCAGACGCAAATGCTAAAGGTATTGCTATTCTTAGTATTAGATTGGCAATCTTAGTATCGGTATTAATAGCATTGATCTTGTTAATAGAAAATGATTGGATAGCTAACATTTTAAGACTTGGGATTATAAAAGAATTTTTACTTTTTATTCCGATGGTGATGTTTTTTTCAGCATATCAAGAAACACTTACTCAATGGTGCATTAGGAAAAAACAATTTAAACTCACAGCTCGTGTAACAATTATACAGGCAATTATACTTAGAACCTATCCCAAAAGGAATTGTCAGATAATACATAATGATAATTTATGACGGCAAAGCGGTCATGTATTCAATCCGGTGATTAACCTGTAATATAGGGTAATTTATCGGAGAATATTCATGGCTAAAGTCGATGTAAGGTGCCCATTTTGTCAACAAACGCCCCCAGTGAAAAAACATGGATTAGGTAGCACTGGTCATCAACGTTATCGTTGCCAAGATTGCTGACGAAGCTTCCAACTCGATTATAAATATCGTGCTTGCCAACCCGGAACTAAAGATAAAATTATCGACCTCACGATGAATAATGCCGGTATTCGTGATACTGCTAGGGCCCTTCATATCAGCATTAATGCGGTTGTTCGCACTTTAAAAAACTCTCGCCACGGAATGTAACAACACTGCCCCTAGATAACCTACAAATTCAACTCATTTGTGAGGTCGATGAGATGTGGTCATTTATCGGTAACAAAAAACGTCAGCGTTGGTTGTGGTATGCATGGGAGCCTCGCTTAAAGCGGTTTGACTATCATGTTGTTGTCCTATCCCCCCGTATGATAAACATGCTCTGCTATCAGCACTTTGAGCCGATGAAAATAGTATGCGGCAGTGTTCCTGTGGACACCAACCAGCTCTGCGGCAATACGGGCTGTAGAGCCTGCAATAAACAGCTCAAGTAACCGTTCCTGTTTGTACTGACTGAGTCTGCTTTTTCTCATGAAACTATCCTAGACGATCTTAGTTATCTAGGACAGCCCCAAATGAATTTATTTATTAAAATGACGCCTAAAACTCCATGTTGTATAATGGAAGATATCTATTTTTAATTGTTATAATCTATGAGTAACACGATGACCTTACGTACTGATAATATCGCTGTCATTATGAGTATTTATAAAAATGATAAGTTGGAATATATCAAAGATGCCATCAACAGTATTTGTCAGCAAGAAAATATCATCCCTCTTATACTTATATATGTTGATGGTATCATCCCAAAACAAGAATTTGAATACCTAGAATGTTTACACAAACAGCATATTATTGAATTAATACATTCCGAATATAATAGAGGGTTATCATTTGCACTTAATGCACTAATTGATAAAGTTCTTATGTATCCTCATATAGAGTATATCGCCCGCATGGATAGTGATGATATTTCATTACCACGACGTCTAGAAAAGCAAAAGCAGTTCATGGATATCCATACTGAAATTGATATTCTAGGTACAGCTTGTGAGGAATTTGGAACATCTTATGCTCTTGTTGAAAAAAAATTACCTTCTCAGCATTCAGAATTAGAAGATTTCAGTATAACTAGATGTCCATTTATTCATCCCTCCGTCATGTTTAGAAGACGTGTATTTGAAAAAGGAAACCGGTATCCAACTCACACTTGCTTTACAGAAGATATGGCTTTTTGGTTAGAACTACTTTATAAAAACTATAAATTCCATAATTTACCTGATGTTTTACTACGATATAGACTGGAAGAAAATACGATGACTCGTCGAGCTGGACTTTCAAAGGCTAAAAGCGAAGTATCCTTAAGATTAGGCTATATGTTTTTGCTGAATAAGTTTAGCTTAAAAAATATGCTGTTAATATACAGTCGCTATTGTTTTCATTTGTTACCCCCTAAGCTAATGAGCTTAGCTTATAAATATTTAAGATAATTTTGCAAAAGGATTCTTAGAACCTATCCCAAAAGGAATTGTCAGATAATACATAATGATAATTTATGAGGGCAAAGCATGGTGGGGAACAAGTGGCAAATCAGTGATGAACTCTGGGAGAAAATGGCTCCACTGATTCCGGAGCATAAAACTCAACACCCGCTGGGTACGCACTGCAAGCGGGTTGATAATCGCGCTGCAATGAACGCCATTTTCTTCGTACTCAGGACGGGTTGCCAGTGGAATGCGCTAAATGCCACCGGTATATGCTCGTCAAGCTCTGCTCATCGCCGATTTCAGGAGTGGCGGGATGCTGGCGTATTTGAACGCTTCTGGCAAAACGGGTTGCTTGCTTGCGATAGATAATTTCGGCAACTACATTTGTTTTAACAAGGAAAATGATACGGTCGTCTTTCTGGATTTTGAGACAGGAGAAACAGAGCTGATCGACAATACGTTTTCTGATTTCTTGCTCAAAATCAATAGGTAATATAAAAGAAACTTAAAGCGAGAATATTAGTAGAAATAAAGGGCCAAACTGGTCACTTAATTGGCTTATTAAAGCGACCAGTTTGCAATATTTTTCTACTTCTTATAGGAGCAATCAGTTATTCCCCGAAATTTCTTCCGTCGCCTCCTGACGCAGTTTCTGGGCATCCATTCCGTTTAGCCGTTCAATGGCTCTGTCTGCGGCACTTTGACGGTTTCCATCCACGTTTAGCGTACTTCCTGAGCCAGTGACGGTACTTCGGGTAGGTTGCCCGTGATCGACAAAATAGGTATCCATTCATCCAGATTGACTTGGCTCCAATCTACCTGATTTAACTGACTCGCGGTCAAACCTTCACAGTTTGGTGACTTCACACTGCCCCAACCAAGACCCAATTGCGGACGCACTTGAATGATCCGTGAAAGTGGCGAAGTAAAGCAGCAATATGACTGCCGTTTTTCAACACAGGCACCTAAGAACTTAGACTTGCGGTTAGAGCCTACATAATGGCAACTCTTCAATACCCGCTTAGCGTTCATTTCAAACTCACTCAGCTCACATTTCCAGATAAGTTGAATGAGGATCATGGTGACTGAATAAATCATGTAGGCCGTCAGATAAGTATCCATTTAATAGTTTGAATTAAATAAAAAAAGAATACCATAATATCCATCTTTACGGATATCCGTAAAGATGGCTTAAAATAGAGTTTAGTTTGATTAATGTTCTAGCTTATGGATGTCATTGGGGTACCACGACATTCTTTATTTCCCGCCTTAAGGGATGAAAGCGGTTTGACTCTCATGTTGTTGTCCTATCTATCCCCCCGTATGATAAACATATCCTCCACTGTGAAAAATCCCCCCTTGTTCAAGGCAAACATCTCGTCCATAGCGTTCATAGTCAAAGTAATGGGATAAATGCCCCAGTTGTGCTAAATCATAACAACCACTTTCTTCTATCCAGTAATAACCTAAATCATATTCATTATTGACCCCCGCTAATTGCTGGAAAGAATCTAAATTATCCGCTAAATGAATTAAATCATGAATTGAACTCGTTGAAGAACAGATTTCAATGGCTGCCTGATAAAGGTCAATTTCATCAGGCGATAACATGGCTAATCGCGAGGCTAACTCGTTCAACTCATCTAAAAGGCTATATTCTGAAATGTAAGAAGAAAGGCCATCAATTGAAGATTCATAGTCGGTCAAGAAATACTCTTCATAGTGAATATCATCAATGCCAATCCGCATTAAACACTGTTCGATCTCTTTTGAGGTTGCTGGAAGCTCAAGCCACTCACCGACCAGTTCACCTTCGTTATATTTACCTAAATTCGTAATAAAAACAGAAATCATCCCCGATTTTAGGTATGGGGAAGCCGTCGCAGTTATACGCATATTCATGTCCTATTATTGATGTATTGTGATTTAATTAATGTCGATATTTTGATAAAGGGATCTATTTCCCTTTAGAAGCTGATGTTGATATAAAATCCCCATCAGCTGAAAATAGATAATCTGCTTTAAAGCGTGATTAATGACGGTTTAGAGCAAGATAATGAGTTGCCTTACAATCCCGATAACATGTTATGCTTTCTATCATGATCTCAATTTGCGTGGGTTAAAACGAAAAAAGCCCCTGTCCAATAAACTAGGGGCAGTTCAGACTCACAGACTCCTAAGAGATGAAACCCCATCAGGGGTTTCCGTTAATTTATCGCTATCAATCAAACGTGTATTCACACTCGATACATTCATAACGATCAAATACCACGCCATCTAAAGCTGAACCACTCACAGCCCCAGCAGTAGCTCCAGCGACTAAACGTCCAAATAGAGCGCCTACCGCAGCACCAGCAATCGTCCCTACAACAGGAATAGCAGAGCCGATAGACGCTCCAGCTAGTGCGCCTGATACGCCACCAGCAACAGCTCCGGTCTTTTTCCCGATATGACGTTCACGAATACGGGTTGAATCGCAGGCCGGGCAACGAATGTAATTTTCCATGATAATTTCCTTTTAGGTTGATTTAAAAGCAAAAAAGCCCCTGTCCGTGAGGACAGAGGCTTATGAGATAATGGTTAATTATTGAATGAGACGTATTACTGTTAGATGAATTATACCTTAAATGGGTTATTCACTTTGGCATAGTCAAATGGTGAGATAGCTTGTTCTCTATTGGCATCGAGGAAATCAGCCCACCATTGCACCATTAATCGACGTTCATCAATATGTTCTGCCTTATGAATATAAGCAGCCCTCACTGAGTTACGTTCTTGGTGGCTCATTTGTCTTTCTACTGCATCCTTCGACCATAAACCTGATTCAACTAATGAACTACACGCCATCGTTCTAAAACCGTGCCCACAAATTTCAGTCTTCGTATCATAGCCCATCACACGTAAGGCTTTATTGACTGTATTTTCGCTCATAGGCTTAAAGGGATTATGAGCGCCCGTTAGGATCAATTCATGTTCACCCGTCCATGCCCAAATTTCTTTCAGTATAGTGATGGCTTGGTGGCTAAGGGGAACTAAATGCGGAGTGCGCATTTTAGCGCCTCTATGAGAGAATTTAACGCCGGGTATAGGCTTTCGCTGAGCAGGAATCGTCCATAAGGCTTTATCGAAGTCAATTTCAGACCAACGCGCATAGCGAAGTTCGCTTGACCTAATAAACACTAATAAATTTAACATCACAGCTAGGCGAGTGACGGGTTGCCCTTTATAAGCATCGATACGGGCAATGAGTTCAGGTAGACGGTCAAGGTTAAGAGCTGGACGATGTTGGCGTTGTACCGTCGTTACAGCCCCTGCGGTATCAATGGCAGGGTTATAACCAATAATACCGGATTGCACCGCATAACGCATGACAGCAGCGATACGTTGCTGTAAACGCGCAGCTATCTCATAAATCTCTTTACTTTCTGCTGCACGGATAGGAATAAGCAGGTCAGGGGTTTTGAGGGTAGTGATATCGCGTAATCCAATATAAGGAAAGACATGCGACTCCAAACTCTTTAAAACCTTTTCACTGTGTGATTCAGACCATTTTTTATTGCTGGCATGCCATTGTCTTGCGATGGTTTCAAAAGAGAGATTTGCATCAGAAGCTGCTTTAGCCACACGTTTTTGTTCGCACGGGTCAATACCGTCAGCAATCAACTTTCTTGCTTCATCACGTTTTAAACGCGCCTCTGATAAAGAGACATCAGGGTATAAACCCAATGCTAAGGTTTTCTCTTTACCTAAGTGGCGATAGCGTAATCGCCAGTACTTAGAACCATTAGTGTGAACCAATAAGTGCAGACCTGCACCATCGGTTAATTTATAGGATTTCACATCGGGTTTCGCCGCCCGAATTTTAGCGTCAGTCAGTGCCATAGTGAGCTTCCTGAAAGATAAAATGGGTACAAAATTCTATCGAACTAGTGTATACCCGCAATTGTACCCGCACAATGGGGTTGATGTGGGTAGAATCGAGTAGAATTCAGTGGAGTTGAAACTTTGGGAGAGTGTTGATTTTAGCGGGCTTTACAAACAAAAACAGACGTCGGTTGACGTCTGTTGATAATAAGGTGGTGCCCGGACTCGGAATCGAACCAAGGACACGGGGATTTTCAATCCCCTGCTCTACCGACTGAGCTATCCGGGCAACGGAGCGTATTAAACCTGATTTCATTGGTTGAGTCAAGGCGCTTTCAATAAACTTTTGACTGTATGCGCTTTTTTTCAACATGTTAGCTAGTTTTTAATCGAAAACACATAAAATTATTAAGGTTAATGACTAATGCCAGCCTTAAATCAGATTTTGGCTGGCATTCACTATTGGAAAATTTTAACGTAGATAATTTTTCTGTGCTTTGTTCACTTTAATCAGGTAATTACGTGACTCAGCTGCAGGGTGCTTAGTGGACAAGGTTTCATACACTTCACCCGGTTCTAAATTATTAATACGCTGCGCGGCTTGCTTTTTATCGCTGTGGAACACCCGCAGAACGCTGCCTGCGCCGCCATTATATGCGGTAATAACAGCATAACGGCGTGAGGTTTGATTACGAATATCGCCTAAGTAGCTGTTTTGCAATATGGCTAAGTAAGCCGTACCCGTATCAATATTTTTTTCTGGGTCAAACAAATAGCTACGGCTAGGAACACCGGATTTCCCTTGTGAGCGGAAAACATCTTTGCCGGCGGTATTTGGCATAATTTGCATTAAACCAAGCGCATCAGAGCGGCTAACTGCATAAGGGTTGAAACTCGACTCAATTTGCATAATCGCGAGGATTAATGACTCATCAACACCATATTTGGCCGCAGATTTCTTAATATAAGGTAAATATTTATGAGCCCGTTTATCTAAATGGTTTGGTACTAATTGCATAGTCACGGACCAAACAATATTCATACCAGACTGTCTGCGCTGCATTTTATTTTCAATCAGATAATCAGCAAACTTTGTGGCTCTCCATTCCCAACGAATCGCTTCTCCTGTGTTATCGAGCACTTGGCCAAATAAAAAGGGTTCTTTGCTGTGAGGAATATCATTGATATCAGAATAGAGGTCAATGGAATTGGGGTCGTCCCCCATTAATAAGGTGGTGACAATAGCTTTCTTTAAGTGCTGTGAAGGCTCTACCGCTGAAATAGTCTCAACCGTAATGGTCCCTGCATCAAAATTAATATGGCTACGAGTTCGGTATTCATCGGTATATTTTACGTAGTCTTTTGGACCCGCAATTAATACTTCTTTAATGCCCCAAATATTTTCAATATTGTGGGCAAATTGACCCATTAATATATCGAACCCATTGGTATCTTTGACATAATCAGGGTTAAAGTCAGATTTTTGCTTGCTAGAACAAGAAATAATTAGAGGGATCAACAAACTCAGCGCAAATAGTTTTTTCATACGATTCACAGTCTTGGGGCAAAAGTCTACCTACTAAGTAGGTAGACAAACAGATTATTTTTCAGGTGTATAGCCATCAATATGGATATCGTGGCCTTCAAACAAGAACTTAATCATTTCTTGTTCTAACATTTTACGGTCATCAGGGTTCATCGTATTAAGTTTCTTTTCATTAATGAGCATGGTTTGCTTTGCCATCCACTGGCTCCACGCCTCTTTTGAAATCTCGTTAAAAATACGTTTTCCTAACTCACCTGGGTAAAGCTGAAAATCTTGCCCATCTGCATCACGTTGTAAAAATGTACAAAAAATGGTTCTACTCATTAATTTTTCCTCAAATATCAGGTAGTAAGGCGAGCTGTTTTAGTAAACTTTCAACTGGGGCAGCAAGGCCGATAGTTGCGCCTAAGTGTAAGTTATACCAGAGTCCTTTGCCTTCATCCATGGCAGAATTAAATGCCTGAATCTTAACTTTTACAGGGATAATATCTAAATGAAAATGGCTAAATGTGTGACGGAAAGAAATTAATTGCTCTAATTGAGTATACTCAAAGCCAGATTCGTTCAGCCAATCATTGAGTTGCTCTAAAGAATCAAACTGTGGAAAGGCAAATAATCCCCCCCAAATACCGGATGGTGGGCGTTGTTCTAACCACACATCATCGTCGTGCTGAATAATTAGAAACCAAGCACTCTTTTCAGGGATTTTCTGTTTTGGTTTTTTACCTGGGTAGTTTTGCCATGAATGATTAGCATAGGCCATACAGCCAAAATTAAGCGGGCATAGTTCGCATTTTGGTTTACTGCGAGTGCAGATCATTGCGCCTAAATCCATCATCGCTTGGTTAAAAAATTCAACTCCCACTTGTGGGGTGACATCAGTGCTGATTTCCCACAAACGGTTTTCGACTTCTTTTTTACCCGGCCAGCCATCAACCGCATAAGCTCGAGCTAATACGCGTTTAACATTACCATCGAGGATAGGGTAATGCTGTTTTTGCGATAATGATAAAATTGCCCCAGCAGTGGACCGGCCAACCCCGGGCAGCGCTAAAACCTCATCAAATGTAGTGGGAAATGAGCCACCATATTGAGTCGCGATCACTTGAGCGGTTTTATGGAGATTTCTAGCCCGGGCGTAATAGCCGAGCCCTGTCCATAAGTGCAAAACTTCATCAAGAGGAGCGTTGGCAAGGGCGGTCACATCCTCAAAGCGAGAGATAAACTTCTCAAAATAAGGGATTACAGTACTCACTTGGGTTTGTTGCAGCATAACTTCTGATAACCAAACATGGTAGGACGATTTTTCCTGTTGCCATGGCAACGTCTTACGACCATATTTGTGATACCAGTTAAGTACTGCAGATGAAAATTGTTGAGCTTCCATTAATAATTTTATTTTTTATTGATATTTCCAGTCATGGTAGGAATTGCAACATAGACGAAGGGGGCTGTAAACCGCTATTGTGTTGTTTAGTGTAAAGTTAGCGAATTATCAACTGCATCCTTGTGGAAGTTTTGCTAAACTCCGATATCCATCATGCCTCAAGGGTAAAGTTAATCACTACAACTTGGGCATTTAGGGCTGTAAATTGATAGGTTTGGTAACCAATCACCTTATAAACTTGATTGTTGGCACATTAACTTAATTGGGCACTCATTTTAGAACCTTTATTATGATCAATAATGTTATCTCCCCCGAATATAATGAAGATGGGCGGGTTATGCGCCGAGTCCGTAGTTTTGTCCGCCGTCAAGGGCGTCTGACAAAACGTCAGGAAGACGCATTAGAAAAAGAATGGGCAGAAAAAGGCATCGATTTTATCAATGAACCTTTTGATTTTGCCAAAGTATTCAATAACTCAAATCCAGTTACCTTGGAAATTGGGTTTGGGATGGGCGCCTCATTGGTGACCATGGCATCTCAGAATGCAGATAAAAACTTTTTAGGTATTGAAGTTCATGCTCCCGGTGTTGGCGCATGTTTAGCATCAGCAAAAGAAGAAAACGTCACCAATTTACGTGTGATGTGCCATGATGCAATAGAAGTTTTAGACTGCATGATCCCAAACGGCAGCCTTGCGATGGTTCAGTTATTTTTCCCTGACCCATGGCATAAAGCGAAACATAATAAGCGCCGTATTGTGCAAGTTCCGTTTGCAGAAAAAATTCGTAGCAAACTAGCTATCGGCGGTGTTTTCCATATGGCAACAGATTGGCAGCCTTATGCAGAGCATATGCTTGAAGTGATGACGAGTGTCGAAGGGTATAAAAACTTATCACCATCAGGTGATTACGTTCCTCGTCCAGAAACAAGACCAGAAACAAAATTTGAAAAGCGCGGCCAGCGGTTAGGGCACGGTGTATGGGATTTAATGTTTGAGAGGATCAAATAATGGCTAAACAACCACGTAGTCGTCGTTTACGTAAAAAATTACGCTTGGATGAGTTCCAAGAGTTAGGCTTTACTGTTAAGTGGAGCTTTAAAGAAGGTACGCCGATTGAGGAAGTTGACAGCACCGTTGACCAACTGATTGCAGAAGCGATTGAACCGAATGGTTTGGCGTTTGAAGCAAGTGGCTATATGAACTGGGAAGGGATCGTTTGCTTACAAAAAATTGGCAAATGTACCGAAGAGCACCGTCAACTTGTTGAAAATTGGCTAAAATCAAAAGGCATGAATGACGTCGTCGTTTCTGAGCTGTTTGATGTTTGGTGGGAAGAATAATTTTATTGAGTCAATCTCAATAAATAAACTGAGCTTTCAGTCGCTTGAAGAGGCATCCAAAAATTGGGTGCCTTTATTTTCTGTTGAAAATACTATCTGGAGTCAACGTTTTGAGCGCCATGTTTTCTAACCAGCTACTCAACGATATCCTAGACCAAGTTCGCCCACTGATTGGGCAAGGTTGTGTTGCAAATTATATTCCTGCTTTAGGTTGCGTACCTTCCCACCATTTAGGCATTGCGGTATCCACGATTGACGGTGATATTTTCACCGCAGGGGACGCATATCAACGTTTTTCAATTCAATCTATTTCAAAAGTATTAAGCCTCACGCTTGCAATGACACGTTATGAGGAAGAGGAAATTTGGAGCCGCGTAGGTAAAGAACCCTCAGGGCTACCCTTTAATTCGTTAATTCAAATTGAAATGGAAAAGGGGATACCTCGAAACCCGTTTATCAATGCGGGAGCCATTGTTATTGCTGATATGTTGCAATCACGCCTAAGCGCACCTAAACAGCGCATGCTAGAGTTTGTCCGAAAGTTGTCCTGCGAACCGGATATCATTTATGACACGGTTGTCGCTCGTTCAGAATTGGAACACGCCAGTCGTAATGCAGCTATTGCTTATCTTATGAAATCTTTTGGGAATTTTGAAAATGATGTTTTAACGGTTCTCGAAACTTATTTTCATTATTGCTCTCTAAGTATGAACTGTGTTGAATTAGCGAGGTGTTTTTCCTATTTAACATCGCAAGGGATGTCATCTTGCTCCATTGACCCCATTATCACGCCACTACAATCAAGGCAAATCAATGCATTAATGATGACTTGTGGTATGTATGACGGTTCTGGTGAGTTTGCATTTCGGATAGGAATGCCCGGCAAGTCTGGTGTTGGTGGCGGTATTGTTTGTGTGGTTCCAAACCAATTTACCGTAGCGGTTTGGTCACCTGAGCTAGACTCGGCGGGGAACTCTTTAGTCGGTTGTGCGGCTTTAGAGTTATTATCGAAACGAATTGGGCGTTCTGTTTTTTAATTAATGCTCTACTAGGAGATTTTATGTTACGCCGTACATTAATTGCATTTTCACTCCTTGCTTGTGCGACGAGCCAAGCTGCAGATTATAACTGTTCTGTAACACCAAAGGATGACATCGTTATGACACCTGAAAGTGTGCAAGTTATTGGTGCAAGTGGCGATTTAAAAATTACGCCAAATGGTGATATCACGCTTAACGGTAAAAATGTTGCTGCAACAGAGGCCCAAAAGCAGCAAGCGATTCGTTACCAAGCCGCTATCCGTCAGGATTTACCTTGGATAAAACAAGAATCAGAAAAAAAATTATCAACTTCAAGGGAAACGATAGACAAAGTTGTCGTTAAAGTGGTCGGTAGCGATAGCAATATCCGTAACCGGTTAACAAAATTAGAAAAAGAGCTTAATGGGCAAATCAACCAAATTATTGAGACTCGCCCTAGTGGTTATGTGTTTCACCATGAAGCCATGAAAACCGTTGAAGCGAAAGGGCGAGAGCTAGTTAATGAAAGCTTAGGCGGCATTTTACAAGACAGCATCAACGAAATGGGGCGCAAGCAATTATTATCGGGTGGTGATGCTAATAAAGCGCTACAAGGTATGTTAGGGAACTTAGGCGGGTTACAACAAGAGCTCGAATCTGAATGGAAAAAACAAGAAAAAAGCTTCCAGCAATTTGGCCAACAAGTTTGTTCTAAAGTAACCTCAATAGAGCAACAACGCGTCTCATTACTTAATTCAATCAAAAGTAGCTGATAGCACTAAAATCACAATAACCTTATGAGCAGTAATGTATTTTTTGTACATTACTGTTTTTTTATTTTATCTCTATCATCAATTTGTGTGATATTAATTCCATTAATGGGAATGAAAATGAAATTGATTCTTATTTGATTGACATCTAAGCTGCTCACTTTACAATGCGGGTTTGGCTTAATGACTAAATTGGGATCATTTAAATGAAAAAGTTCATTCCTGCTCTGCTTGTTTCTGTGTTGTCATTCTCTGCGCCTTTCGCTCTCAGCGCTGAATCTACCACTTTCACGCCAAATGCGGTGATAGCACAAGGTGTTGAAAAAGTGACGATCAAACACCTATCAGGTGAAACTGAAGTCGTGAAAAAACCACAAAAAGTGGTTCTGTTTGATTTCGGTGTTTATGACTCAATGCAAAAACTCGGCTTAGGTGACAAGGTTGTTGCACTACCAACTGGCAATGCTCCCGCTTATATAAAAGGCAGCATCCCTGCATCAATGGAAAATGCAGGTGGAATGAAACAACCTGATTTAGCCAAAATCGCGCAATTAAAACCTGACCTGATTGTGATCACGGGTCGTCAAGGTAAGTCTTATGATGAGTTATCAAAAATTGCACCCACCATCAATTTAGGCTCTGATAGCAAGCACTATATTGATTCTGTAAAAGCCAACATTGGTGTGATTGGTGAGCTCTATGGTAACCAAAAAGCGGTTGATGAGCAGTTGGTTCAATTAGATAAAGTCATCGCAGACGCCCAGAAGAAAGCGGCTGATTCTAATAAAAAAGTGTTAGTGCTGATGCATAATGACGGCAAATTAATTCCAAACAGCCAAGCTGTTGTTTACAACGTTGTGAAAGCGCAACGCGCTGACCTACCTGTTGATGAAAGTGCAGATAAAGCAAAACGTCGTGTAGTGGATACCAAAACTATTGCTCAAGCGAATCCAGACGTGATCCTGATTGTTGACCGTAGCGAAGCGATTGGTGCAGGTAAACTGGATAAAACGGTATTTGAAGACAGCAATATTCAAGAAACCAAAGCTTATAAAGACGGCAAAATTACTTACCTGCAATCTGACTTATGGTATTTGTCAGGTGGTGGTTTAGTTAGCTTAACTGAACAAGTTAATGCGGTAGTTAATGCCCTGTAACTGATATCTGCCACTGTCTTATTGATAGTGGCAATATGTATTACCTCAATTGTTATTCTTGTCTATTTCATTTTTATCTCTAAACAAAAGCCCACGTCAAATAAAGTGGGCTTTCATCTAATTTATAAGTGAAATGATATTATAAATAAATCGAATAACCGCTACTCTTCACCTAAAAATAACTCTAATAGGGAATTGAGAAACAATTTTCCATGCTCAGTGATCTGCCATTCATCCACAGTTTCTGTGATATAGCTTTTCGCTAAGGCTTCATCAATAGCCGCTCTAACTGTTGATTCTGGTAACCCTGTATATTGGGTAAATTCAGCGCGAGGCATAGCTTCAAGCAGGCGAAAGCGGTTCATGAAATATTCAAATGGCCTATCGGAGGCATCAACATCATAGGATTGGTGCATATAACGCGCCTCCATATAACCTCGAGGGTGTTTTGTTTTTACGGTTCGTAAAATTTGACCATCTTCAAAAGAAATTTTTCCATGAGCACCACAACCGATGCCTAAATAGTCACCAAAGCGCCAGTAATTGAGATTGTGTTGACATTGGTAACCGGGTTTAGCATAGGCGGATGTTTCATATTGCTGATAACCTGCCGCGCTCAATAATTTATGGCCTTCGGTGTAAATATCCCATAGTGTATCGTCATCGGGTAATACCGGAGGACGTGAGCCAAACTGAGTGTTGGGTTCAATGGTTAATTGGTACCAAGACAGGTGCGGAGGTGCAAGTTCAATGGCTTGGCGCAGGTCAGATAAACCTTCAATTTGAGTTTGCGCAGGTAACCCATGCATTAAATCGAGGTTAAAGCTTCTTAAATTAAGATTAGTGGCCAACTGAGCGGCGCGCTTCGCTTCATCAGCGCCATGAATTCGTCCTAAAGTGATTAATTTGTCATTACCGAAACTTTGTACGCCAATAGAAATACGGTTGATTCCTGCTGCTTGGTAACCTGCAAAACGGTCAGCCTCAACAGTGCCGGGGTTTGCTTCCATGGTGACTTCTGCGTGAGGGTCTAAATCAACTCTCTGACGTACGCCATCCATTAATGCTTGCATTGACTCAGCACTTAATAAACTGGGCGTTCCACCCCCAATAAAAATGGTTTTTACCGAACGCCCTGCAACTAATTTTGCATCAATGTCTAAATCGGCCAACAAGTGTGCCACATATTCTTGCTGAGGAATTTCCCCCTTAAGTGTGTGCGAGTTGAAGTCACAATAAGGGCATTTTTGCACACACCAGGGGATATGGATATACAGGCTCAGTGGGGGTAATTTAAGCATTCTTCAGCGCATCCAACATCATTGTGAGGGCTCTTCCACGATGTGAAACGGCTTGTTTTTCTGCTTTTGTTAACTCTGCTGAGGTGCAACCTAATTCAGGAACATAAAATATAGGGTCATAACCGAAGCCACCTTGGCCTTTGCGTTCATGAGTTATGACACCGTGCCAGCGACCATGAAAAACCAACGGCGTTGGGTCTTCTGCATGGCGTAAATAGACCAGAACGCAGTTGAATTGAGCCTGACGTTGGTCGTCAGGCACATTTTTCATTGCTTCAAGTAATTTTATCAGGTTTTGCTCATCGGTCGCATCTTCCCCTGCATAACGTGCAGAGTAAATGCCAGGTGCGCCACCGAGTGCATCAACAGAAATTCCTGAATCATCAGCAATTGCGGGTAACCCGGTTTGTGCTGCTGCATGGCGTGCTTTTAAGATCGCATTTTCAATAAAGGTTAAGCCTGTTTCTTCTGCAGATTCAACACCTAATGAGGTTTGTGCGACGATATCCATCCCAAAATCACGTAATAGGTCAGCTAACTCATTCACTTTCCCGGGGTTACCGGTGGCTAAAACAACTTTTTGCATTATTTAAAACTCGTTTTTACATAATACCAATGGAATACATCATTGCAGTCAATGATGGGTCAATCATCAGTGAGATATCAACACGCAGATAATTCAGCGCGATTAAAATAAACATTACAATCATTGCGGAGAAATCTAACCCGCCCATAGCAGGGATGATACGACGAATTGGCGCCATTAAAGGTTCTGTTAATTGGTATAATAAATAGTCTACAGGATTACGGCCTTGGCTGACCCAGCTTAAAATTGCACGGATTAAAATCATCCAAAAAATCAATTTACCGGTATAGGTTAATAATAAAATCAGCCCCATAGGTAAAATACTTATGCCTAAAATAGGGAGCAAGTTAGTCGCCCACATACCAAAAATAATAGCTGCAATGGCTAAAATAAATGCCACAACCACTGAAGCGGTATCTATTGCGCCAAAAGAAGGAATGACTCGGCGCAATGGTGCGACGATAGGCTGTGTTGCTTTGACAACAAATTTCGAAAAGGGATTGTAAAAATCTGCACGCACCCACTGCATCCATACGCGCAGTAGTAATACAAAAATATACAGTTGAATCAGGGTAGTAACGACGAATACTAAGGTCTGCATGGTGAGTTCCGCGATTAATTTAAAAAAGTTTTTCCATTTCTTCCGCTCTATTTATTGCGCTTTGCATTGCATCGGCAACAATCTGCGGAAGATTTCCATTATAAAATTGCTCTAAAGCCATCGCGGTGGTACCGCCTTTAGAGGTGACTTGTTCACGTAGAGTCGAAAAAGCCGTGTCATTTTGTGACTTAGCAAGTTCTACAGCCCCCTCAATCGCATGAAGAACGAGCTCTCTAGCTTGTTGTTTATCATAACCGAGTTGCTCTGCTTTTTGCTGCATTGATTCCATAAATAGAAAGAAATAGGCAGGAGAGCTACCAGTAATAGCAATAATGTTATTGATTTCTTGTTCTTGTTGGCACCAAATCGTTGAGCCGACACTTTGCATCAGTTCTTGTGCAAATTGTTTGTCTTGCTCTGAAACTTTCCCTTGAGCAAATAGCCCACTAACGCCTTTCCCTACCAATGATGGCGTGTTTGGCATGATGCGCACTAAATTCAGCGAATGAGCGAAATAGTCGTTATAACGTTCTGCTGGGATCCCAGCCGCAATGGTTAGGACTAATTTTTGCTCAAAATCAGCCGCATTTTGTAGTGGTTCACATACTTCTTTCATCATTTGCGGCTTAACGGCAAGGACAATCACATCCGCAGCTTTGACAGCGGCTAAGTTATCATGACTGCTGATAATGCCATATTGTTCAGCCAGTTTATCTCGACGCACAGGTGTAGGAGAACACACCGTGATCATCGATGCAGGGTAACCATGGTTAACCAGCCCAGCAATGATGGCGTGAGCCATATTTCCGGCGCCGATGAAGGCAATTTTACGATGTTGCATTCTGTTCTCCTATTTATTGGTGATATTGTTATTGGTGATATTGGCGCGCGCCAAAAATAGCGGTTCCTATGCGAACAAGTGTTGAACCGCAATGGATTGCTGCACGCATATCGTCAGTCATCCCCATTGAAAGAGTGTCAACCGTGGGATAAGTGGTTTTTAATTGCTCAAATGCCTCATTCATTTGATGAAACACCGCACACTGGCGTTCATAATCCGTTTCAGGTGCAGGGATCGTCATCAGGCCGCGTAACACTAGGTTTGGCATAGTAGCGACCTGTGCAGCAAGTTCTGCGACTTCTGCTAGTGTTATACCCGATTTACTGTTTTCATCGCTGATATTAATTTGGATTAGCACATTGAGAGGGGCTTTTTCACTAGGACGTTGGTCATTTAAGCGCTGAGCAATTTTCGCTCTGTCTAAAGTATGAAACCAGTCAAAATGTTCAGCGACAAGGCGGCTTTTATTTGACTGTAATGGGCCAATAAAATGCCAAATAAGGTCATTTCTATGTGAAAAATATTGAATTTTCTCAACACCTTCTTGAACATAATTCTCACCAAATTGGCGCTGACCTGCCTCAATGGCTTCTGAAATAGCTTCACAAGGTTTTGTTTTACTTACCGCGAGTAGCGTAATGTCCTGTGGTGAGCGCTGACACTCTGCGGCAGCATGCTCAATACGCGCGGTGACATCAGAGATATTATTTTGAATGGTCATTATTTTATTCAATATGGTTTATTCAATACTATTTTATTCATGTCATACATGAATAGCGACTGTAGACCATAGTGTAAAGCAAATTACATCAGAACGGCACCATGGCGTGAGGTTAAGCTAAAAATAACCACGCAAAATACGCAATAATTACATCTGTTGTTCAAACCAGCTTTCAAGGATCACCACGGCAGAGGCTGAATCAACTTTACCTTTGCTTAGTGCTCGATAACCGCCTTGTTCAAAAAGGCCTGCTTTTGCTTCAACCGTGGAAAGACGTTCATCATGTAGTTCGACTTTAACACCAAAACGGCCATGAATTCGATTTGCAAAATTACGGGCTTGGCTTGTAACCAGTTGCTCCGTACCATCCATATTAAGGGGAAGGCCGACAATAACCAACTGTGGTTGCCATTCTTTAAGTAACTTTTCGATTTGTTGCCAATCAGGGCGGCCGTCACTGGCTTTCAATGAGGTTAATGGCCGTGCAGTACCTGTAATTTCTTGTCCAACTGCAACACCGATGCTTTTGGTTCCAAAATCAAAGGCTAACAAAGTTCTTCCAGACATTAAGCATGCCCCGCTTGCATTGAAATTGTATGAATATCAACACCAATTAATTTAGCCGCGGCACTCCAGCGTTCATGAATGGGTGTGTCAAAAATAAGCTGAGGAGAAGCTTCAACGGTTAGCCAGCTATTTTCCATAATTTCACGCTCAAGTTGGCCTGGTTCCCAGCTTGCATAACCTAGCGCCACTAATGAGTTGGTAGGCGAGTGCTCACTTCCTAAAGTCTCTAAGATATCTTTTGACGTCGTCACCATAACGTCATCATTTAAATGCAGGCTAGATAAAAAGCCTTTAATTGGTGTGTGTAAGATAAACCCATGTTCTTCTGCAACAGGGCCTCCCGCAATGACGGGCTTTTTTAAATTACGGTTATCAATTTTATCTGAAATCGTAATTTCGAGTTTTTTGAGCATCGTATCGACAGAAAAGTCATCAATAGGTTTGTTAATCACGATCCCCATCGCCCCTTTTTCATTGTGCTCACACACATAAACGACCGACTGTTCAAAATAAGGGTCTGTTAAGGATGGCATGGCGATAAGAAAATGGTTTTGCAGATTCAAACTTAGACTCCAGCAAATTTAAAAACAATTGATAGAACACAATAAAAGGCAAAACTATAAGGTGGTAAATAAAACTGATGACTTTTACCGTTTGAAAACAATATATCTTGTTAAAACAATATATCTTGTTAAAACAATATATCTTGTTTTAACAATATATCTTGTTAAAACAATATATCTTGTTAAAACAATATATCTTGTTAAAACAATATATCTTGTTAAAACAATATATCTTGTTAAAACAATATATTGTGTGAAAAAATAAAAATCATCAGTAAAGATAAACCACTGCTATAAATTATTTATTGAGACGGCGTTCAATGGCATCCATTAACATACCGGTAATGGAGATATCAAATGCGGCTTCAATTTCCCGTGCACACGTTGGGCTGGTCACGTTAATTTCAGTTAAACGGTCACCGATGATATCAAGACCAACAAAAATTAAGCCTTTTTCTTTTAATGTTGGCGCGACAGCACGCGCAATGGCCCAGTCACTTTCACTTAATGGACACGCTTCCCCACGGCCACCCGCAGCAAGGTTACCTCGGGTTTCGCCTTGAGCTGGAATTCGTGCTAAACAATACGGAACGGGTTCACCATCAACAACTAAGACACGTTTATCACCATCCTTAATTGCTGGCAGGAAGTTTTGTGCCATGCAGTAACGGGAGCTATGTTCTGTTAGCGTTTCAATAATCACACCCACATTTGGGTCATCTTGTTTGAGGCGGAAAATCGAAGCGCCGCCCATACCATCGAGTGGTTTAAAAATGACATCGCCATGTTTTTGGTGAAATTCTCTCAACTTTTGTGGGCTGCGAGTGACTAATGTGTCCGGTGTTAATTCAGCAAACCAAGCCGTAAACAATTTCTCATTACAGTCGCGTAGGCTTTGCGGCTTATTCACAATTAGGGTGCCGGCTTGTTCCGCTCTTTCTAAAATATAAGTCGCATAGATAAATTCAGTGTCAAAAGGCGGGTCTTTACGCATTAAAATGGCATCAAGTGAACTTAGGGCGATATCTTGTTCGCCATGAAATTCATACCATTTTTCAGGGTTTTCTTCGACCGTCACGATTTTTGTTTGTGCGCGAGCTTCACCTTGGTGTAAATACAGGTCATTCATTTCCATATAATGGATTTCATAACCACGACGCTGAGCTTCCAACATCATTGCAAAACTGGTGTCTTTCTTGATTTTGATGGATGAAATAGGATCCATCACTATACCGAGCTTGATCATTTTTTCTCCTTACCCCAGATCACCTAAGCGCACTTGCAGTGCTGTGATAGCGGTTAGCGCAGTCGTTTCTGTTCGTAATACTCGAGGCCCTAACAGTATATCGGTAAATTGATAGTTTGCTGTCATGGCAATTTCGTCTGCTGATAAGCCACCTTCAGGGCCAATCAACAATCGTACTTTCTTTAGTTCAGTGGGTAGCGTATTAATACTTTCTGTTGCCCGTGGGTGTAAATTGACTTTAAACGCACCGTCATTCTCGGTGCACCAGGCTTCAAGGGTTTGCACTGGGCGAATTTCTGGAATTCGGTTGCGGCCGCATTGTTCACAGGCTGCAATTGCAATTTTTTGCCATTGTAGTAATTTTTTTTCGAGTCGTTCGCCATCTAAGCGAACACCACAACGTTCTGATAATAAAGGTGTTATTGTATTAACTCCGAGTTCGACAGATTTTTGGATGGTAAATTCCATTTTTTCCCCACGAGACATGACTTGCCCTAGGTGCAAATCGAGCGGGGATTCTCTATCATCAATTTGGCTATTTTCAATGTGTACGAATACGTTTTTTTTAGTTGCTTCAGTAATTTCAGCACTAAAGGTCTGATTGCTGCCATCAAAAAGTTCGAGTTTTTGGCCAGCAGTCATGCGTAGCACCCGGCCGACATGGTTTGCGGCATCATCACCAAGAGAAATTGTTGTATTTATTTGAAGAGGCTCTGGGTGATAAATGCGTGGAATGCGCATAGCTTTTCCTTAGTACAAACTGGGTTAATAAATAATATAACTTTGATGAATATGGGGGTTGAATTGTTAAACTCAAGCGCTACTACCTAGTTTATAACGAAATACTGACCTTTTATAGTATGTCTGTGCCATAAGCGATATCTTAAACAGTGATGAAAGCAAACTAGGAGATCATGATATTCGAATAAACCGACTCCACTCAACGGAATTAAAGTGTTGGGAGCATCGAAAATTCACAGTATATTTATTTTTATCTCCATAAAGGAATAAGGAGTTAATATGAGGGAACTAATTTGTATTTTTATATCATCAGCTATATCTATTATTTCACCGTCTGAGCAGTTTATATTATCATGCCAAAATGGAAAATTTACAAATCCGTTTGATTTTGTTTGTATTTTTTCTGCTTTGATTATGTTATTAATCTCTTTTTTCTCGACTAAAAAGCTGCTTGTTTATTTACCAGTTGTTTTTTTTGATAAATCAAAAATTTTTATTAAAAATACTATTCTACTTCTAATATATGGCGTATTAATTTTTATAATATATTGGACATCTGATGGTTTATATATGGTTTTATTTTTGACACTATATATTAATTTGATAATTCCATTATTCATCATTGATAATAAAATAGGTTATCTCCCTGATATTCTTACATACCCATTATTATGGTTGGGGCTGTTATATCAAATTCATTTGCCAAATGGGAATGTGGTTTCAGCTATTTACGCGGTGCTGATCAGTTACTTAGTAATGCTTATGGTGGTGACATTGGTTGAAAAACAAACGTCTCAGCCACAAATGGGGAGGGGGGATTTTAAACTCGTTGCCGCTTGTTCTGCCTGGCTTGGGGTTTGGCAGCTTCCTTACTTTCTGGGGACTGCCGCAGGGGTAGGGCTATTACAATATTGGGTAATCTATGGGTTATTGCCTAAAATATATCAAAAGAAGCAACAGGCGAATCAGGCCTACCCTGAGATACTATCTGGGGCAAAAATAGCTAAAAAAACGAAGACGATCCCATTTGGCCCTGCGCTAATTATTAGTGCTAGCATATGGTTGTATTTATCAATAATTGAATATTAAATTAAAAGACAACCATACGTGCATGCATGAAAGGGGTGAGTAAAAATCGGAGTTGTAGTTGTTAAGACGCTGCTGTTACTAGAGAGTCTAAAAACTGCTGCCATTTACTCGGCTCACCGAGGTAATTTTGTAATGGAACACGCAACCATCTATCCTGTTGTTGTATTAACAGTGTTGGAAAACCGGATGCACCTGACTGCGCTAACAGAGCCTTACTTGTTCCAATGTGGGCCGCAGTTTCATGTTGCTCACACTCACTGTAGTCGGACACATACTGGGTTACATCGAGGCCAATTTCTTTGGCGAGCTCAAGAAGTACCGCGGTATCTTTAATATGGCGTCCTGAAATATAGTGTGCTTTTTGAATGGCTTTAAGCATTTCAAAGCCTTTGCCTTGCTTGGTTGCCGCTAATATAGCGGTTTGCGGTGGTGTTGAGTCCATAACCAAATTAGGTTCGTGTAGCATTTTTATATAGTCATCGCCAAACACTTGCCCTGTCATTGATGCAATGCGCTTATCGGATTGCAGAATATATTGGCGAAAATTATCATCTAAATGTAGACGAGCGTCACCTGCTAGCATGCCTCCACCATGCATTTCAATGTTGATACTTGGGTGTTGCTTGGCAATTTCGACTAAAGGCGCAGCGGCATAGCACCAGCCGCAATAAGGGTCATAAATATAGTGTAGGGTGATGTTACTCATAATCGTTCTCTTTATTTGCTATTTTTAAGTAATTTGAATTAAGTTGTATCATTATCATCAAAAGATTAATACCACTGTCATCTAGTTAAATCAGCCAAATTGTTTTAGGTAAGTCATTCAGTGTGTAGATACGGGACATACCGCGCAACTGGCTGAAATAGTGAATATTACTTAATTACTGAGGCCATTTCATTTCGCCTTTAATGACTTTTGCACTAAGTTCTAAGCTTGATTTATCATCTAATTGTGGATACTTCGCTGCAACTTTTTGGATGAGCTCACCTGAGTTTTTACTTGTTTTATATGCACTTTCAAAGTCCTGTAAATATTTTTGAGTGAAAGAAGCCGTCGTTACATCTAATTTAGACGCCCCCGTAAAGTGGCCGGGAACAACGGTTGCTGGGTTCAGAGCTTTGATGTCTTTTAATGTTTGCAGCCAATTTTTGCGTGACTCTTCTGTTTGGGTATCCGCTACCCAAACATGAATATTGTCAGAAACAATAACGCCACCCACAACGGCTTTTAATGATGGAACCCAGAGATAAGTTCTATCTGGTGACACGCCATCAAGGCCTTTAATTTCAAGTTTTTCGCCATCAACGGTGAAGTAGTCTCCTTTAATCACTTCAGGGACGATAACATGGGCAGGGGCTTCATCTTTTAATACACCGCCCCAGTAAGCCAGCTTGCCATCTTTAGTGGCTTTAATGGCTTCAACTGTGTTTGCTGTTGCGATCACTTTAGCCTCTGGGAAGGCGTTTGTTAGGGTATCTAGCCCAAAATAGTAGTCTGGGTCAGAATGGCTAATGTAAATCGTAGTTAATTTTTTATTGAGTTTTTTAATCTTATCAACCAATTGTTGTGCATCATTTTTTTGAAATTGTGCATCAATCAACACCACTTCACTTGAACCGCTAATTATTTCAGAGGAAACTGGAAATACGCTGTTATTTCCAGGGTTATAAACATCTAGTGTGAGTGTTTCAGCTTGGGCCAGATTTATCGTTGTGGCAAATAGCGCGGTTGCCGCTAATAAGGTCAATTTCATGTTGTATCCTAAAATGAAGTTATACAGAAAAGTTTGTTTTGCATGTCGTGTATACTAAATTGCAATGATGAGATGAAAAACCCCATAATTAGGTGTTGTTTGTTGCATAATTCGGTCAAATGAGAATGGTATGGATAGATTAAAAGCGGCTGAGGTATTTATTACTATCGTTGAACAAGGCAGCCTAAGTGGAGCCGCAGAAAAACTGGATATGTCTAGAGCGATGGTGACACGCTATTTGTCAGAAATGGAGCAATGGGCGGGAGTACGTTTATTAAATCGCACCACACGGAAATTAAGTCTAACTTCAGCAGGGGAAGGGGTATGTCAACAATCTTTGCAACTTAATGCTATTTCCCAAATGGTGCCTGTGCAGCAAGAGCTTGATGCAAAAGCATTATCTGGTTTAGTGCGTATTAGTTGTTCACAATCAATCGCCCAAAGTGCGCTTTCTGTGGCTATTTCTGAGTTTATGAAGCTCTACCCGAATATGGCTATTGATATGCAAATATCGAATAAATCGGTAAATTTGATAGAAGAACGAATTGATTTGGCAATCCGTATCACGAATCAATTGGAACCGAGTTTAATCGCAAAATCCTTGTCAACTTGCCATTCTGTCATTTGTGCTTCACCTGACTTTTTAAAAGGAAAAAAAACAGCCTGAAAAGCCAGAGGATTTAGTTTTGCTTGATTGCTTAACCTACAATTTTTTTGGTCGTAGCTTATGGGTATTTGAAAAAGCAGGCATGCAGCATAGAGTGTTAGTTGATGGGCGCTTAAGTGCTAACGAATCCGTATTTCTCGCTGAAGCAGCATTGCAGGGGGCGGGTATCTCTATGCAACCTTATTATTCAGTTGCTAATCATTTGGCTTCGGGTGAGTTAGTTCAGTTATTACCTGAATATACTCCAATGCCACTAGGTATTTACGCTGTGTATACTAGCCGCCAAAAAATGCCAACCGCCCTGAGGGTGGTGATTGATTATCTCGCTAATTGGTTTGAAACTTCACCTCATTGGCAGTTATTGATGCAACAGCGCGGAAGTTAGCTGAGTTTTTATTTGATTAAAGTTATCCTCTAAATGTTGAGTAAAAATATTGGTCAATTGTGATGAAGGGCGGTGAATTGGCCTTATTAAACTAACAGTAAAAGGAATCGAAAAACTGAGTGGGCGTAGAGCTAACTTCCCAGCTGATTGTTGATGGAAATCTAATGCAGTTAACGGGTTAACAATAGAAACTCCAATCCCTTTTAGTGCCATAGCGCAAATGGATGATGCCGAATGCGTTTCCATGACCATTTTTCGTTCGACGTGGTGTTCCGCAAAGGTTGAGTCAATCAACTGACGGTAGCTGTCAGTTAATGACAGGCTAATAAAACGTTGGCCTTGAAAATCGCTGGGTGTTAACACTTCTTTTTGGGTTAAAGGGTGGCTCGCCGGTAAGACACACACTTCATTTAAACTTCCTAGTGTTTGTTGTTCAGTTCCTGGTGGCATTTGTAGATGCTCTGTTAAGCCGAAATCGTAACGTTGGGCTGACAACCATTCCTCTAATACAGGGGACTCTTGTGGGATCACCGTGATGCTGACATCAGGGTAATTTTCCATAAACGATTGGCAAACCTGAGGTAATAAAGATTGGGCGAAAGCAGGTAGACAGGTTATCGATATTTGCGCATGTTCGAAACGCCGGATGGTTTCCGCTGAATTTTTAATGCGTTCTAAACCATAATAGGAGCGTTCAACCTCTTCAAGAAACCGTAAACCTTGTGCAGTAGGTTGTAACCGCCCTTTGACTCTATCGAATAACTTAAACTGTAAAAGGTATTCTAAGCGAGCAAGTTCACGGCTGATAGTGGGTTGTGAAGTGTTCAGCAGCGCAGCGGCTTCCGTCAGGTTGGGGGTGGTCATCACCGCACGGAATATTTCGATGTGCCGCCATGAAATGGCTTGCATAAAAAGTCCTTAAATAAAGTCTATATCAAATATGAATAGATTTTAGCAAAATAGATATTTTTTTTCCCGTATTATTCTTTGAATAATAGCTTTTAATATAATAAAAACTTGCAAACGAGAAAGACAATGACTTCATTCGCAACGACAACAAGCCAATATTTAACCCCTGAGTATTTACGCGCATTACCTGAGCAGTATGGTAGCCCTGTTTGGGTTTATGATAGCGCGGTGATCATTGAGCGTATCAAGCAATTACAAGTTTTTGATACCGTGCGCTTTGCACAAAAAGCGTGCTCGAATATTCATATCCTTCGCTTAATGAAACAACAAGGCGTTAAAGTCGATTCCGTTTCCTTAGGGGAAATTGAACGTGCGCTGGTGGCAGGATTCCAGCCCGGGCGTGAAAACTCAGAAATCGTCTTTACAGCAGATGTGCTCGATAGGGCGACATTAGCGAAAGTGACTGAGTTAGATATCCCTGTGAATGCAGGCTCGATTGATATGCTTGAACAAATTGGCGAGCAAAAAGCTGGCCATCCTGTTTGGCTGCGTATCAACCCTGGTTTTGGTCACGGTCATAGCCAAAAAACTAATACTGGCGGCGAAAATAGTAAGCACGGTATTTGGCATGAAGACTTATCTTTAGCGTTAGAAAAAATTCGCCATTACAATTTGTCATTGGTTGGTATTCATATGCATATTGGTTCTGGGGTTGACTATCAACATCTTGCCGATGTGTGTGATTCTATGGTGGCGCTAGTCACAACCGCAGGGGTTGACCTTCATGCCATTTCAGCAGGTGGTGGGTTATCAACCCCTTATCGTGAAGGTGATGAATTAATCGATGTGCAGCATTATTACAGCTTATGGGATAACGCTCGCCAACGTATCGAACAACACTTAGGGCACAAAATTGAACTTGAAATAGAACCTGGCCGATATTTGGTTGCGGAATCAGGCGTATTGTTAGCTGAAGTGCGAGCCGTTAAAGATATGGGTAGCCGCCACTATGTGCTTGTAGACAGTGGTTTTAATGACCTAATGCGCCCAGCGATGTATGGCAGCTATCACCATATTTCAGTATTACCCACGGATGGACGTAATGTTGATGGGGCTCAACTAAAAGACACTATTGTCGCTGGCCCTCTGTGTGAATCAGGAGATGTATTTACCCAGTTAGAGGGCGGTTTAGTGGTAACCCGCGCTTTACCCGAGGTGAAAGTTGGCGATTTTCTGGTTTTTCATGACACTGGCGCTTATGGTGCATCCATGTCTTCAAACTACAATAGCCGCCCATTATTACCCGAAGTGATGTTTGTGAATGGCAAACCACAATTGATTCGCCGTCGCCAAACGATAGAGGAATTATTGGCGTTGGAGTTGTAATTTAAATAATTCCTCAAAAAATTAATGGGTCCAGCTATTAAATAAATGGCTGGATTTTTTTGTTTTTAATTAAGGTTAAAACTACTCTTTTAGGTTATTTACAATACTTTTTTATATGTAAAAATAAATTTATTTTCTTCTAATGATTGATTTTATTTAAATGAGAATAATATGAAATTGATGATTTTTATACTTGGCTTAGCCTTTTTAGAGTGTAAAGCTAATGATTTTAAAAGAGATATCATTATGCCATCATATAGGATGTTATCATTTAATTATGATAGTAAGTATTTAATATATGAACCATCTATTAGTGATGAGTACCCACCACCAAGAAATGAAAAAGATTTCTTTTTGTTAGTTGAAAAGGCTGCATCAGGAGATTCAAATAGTAATTTATTATTTTTTAAATTATTCCTTAAGGATTCTAATTGCAAGTATTTTGATTTTAAACCGTCGATACCTAATTTCATCTGCAAAAAAGCTGTTAATTACTTAATTGAATCAGTTAATATAAATCCTGATAATAATATGGCGTTATTTGAAATGAGTAAACTTTATCATAAAGGGGTTGTATTGAATGAAAATGAAAATAAAGCAAATCTAATTCTAGATGAAATAATAAAAAAAGGAGGGAGAGATTCTGTATTAGTCTGTGATTACTTAGTTGAAATTACTCTTTTTGATGATGATGGAAATATAAAAAATATTGATAAATCTAGATATTATGCAGATATTGGTGCTAAAAATGGTAGCGAAAAATGTAAAAAATATCTCAATGATATAGATAACTATATGAGAAATTAATAGAGATAAAAGGAGGGATGTATGGATGTTAAAGAATATATACCAGAACATTATTTACAAAGCGTAAATGAAGGTGATAGTCGATTGTTTGAATTAGATGATAATGGTTTCTCTAGCTATGGAGGACCTAGCTTTACTATATTTGTTTCTCCGCCAGATAGCCAATATATAGATGTTGTAGGTGATAATACAAATATAGGGGATTCTTCTTTTGGTCATATATTTATTGGCCTTAAAGGCATAAATCCGGAAAGTAACCAATTTGAAAGCGTATCTATAGGTTTTAGTGCTGGTAATAGTTTTTTGACCAATACGGATAATATTTCATTCGATGATCATAATAAGTATTCAGAAGCATCATCTTTGACAATTGTGGGACAAGGACCTGTGTTTGATAATGATTTAAATAATTTATTTAAGACATATAATTCAATCAAAAATAATTCGGATGGTAATGAAAATTATAACTTGATATCAAATAATTGTATTGACTTCGTGAGTGAGTTTCTTGAGAAGTCTGGTGTCAATGGTATTAAATTAGCAGGAACACCGAAGAAAAACTTAAAGAAAATAAAGGAAATAGCAAAGGACTATAAAACACCTTTAATTATTGACTTAAATAATAATGGAGTGGAAACTTTATCATATGATTTTGGTGTGCTATTTAAATTTAATGGAGAGCTAAAAAAAACCGGATGGGTTTCTCCCAGTGATGCATTATTGGTGATGGATAAAAATAGTGATGGAATTATTAATGATTCTAGTGAGTTATTTGGGGGTGATTATCTGAAAGAAAATGGTTGTTTTGCATTAAATGGCTTTGATGGCTTAATGGATTTTGATAGCAATAATGATGGATTTGTTAGTAATGATGATTTTTACTGGGAATATCTTAAGTTATGGCGAGATAAAAACAGTGATGGTAAAACGCAGTCTGAAGAATTATTAGGTTTGAGTAAGGCCGGTATTTCATCAATAAGCTTAAATTATTCATTTTCTGATTATGTGGATGGAAATAGTAATCAACATAAATTAATATCAGAGGTAACTTGGATTGATGGAAAAAAACAGATATTGTTGATGTGTGGTTTAAACAAAAAGATATAGCTCATCCTGAAAATCAACTAGCAGAGTTGATTTCATTATTTAATAGTGAGTCATCTATAAGCTTAAATAATGTATTAATGACTACAATGAAAAATACACTACCATTTTTAAAATCAAATAACGATCGCGTATTTAATGGGTTAATATGAAATGGTTATTGGTTGTGTTAGTTTTTATTCTCAGTGGATATGATTCATATTCATATAGTGAAAATTTTTTACAAAGTAGTGACGTGAAACCTCCGTCGTATAGGATGCTTGCTTTTTCTACTAATAATATGAAGCATGAAGAAGAGAAAAATTTTTTTCAGGCCATGACACCAATTGAGACAGCAGAGAAATTTTATCTACTCAAAAATAAAGTAGATGAAGGTGACGCCAAAACCCATTATCTTTTATTTTTATTATATTTTGATGATTCGACCTGTTCTGAAAAAAGTCTAGTCAATTTAAAGCGAATTGCAGATGAAAATTGTTTAATTGGTTTAGAATATTTAAATAAAGCTGTAATGATTGATCCTAATTTTCAGCTGGGTTTATACCGATTAGCTTACTTTAATAACCACGGAGTTGGTGTGGAGATTGATTTAGAGCAGTCAATAAAATATTGGGAAAGGTTGATAGAAACTAAAGGTTATTACCGTCTATTAGCGTTAGAGGCCGCCTCTGAAATCTATTTTTATGAATTTGGAAAAATAGACAAAGCAAAAGAGTATCTAACAATTTGTGCAAATGAAGGTGGGGAGATTTGTCAATTTAAGCTAGGTGACTGGGATAATAAAATTAAATTACGACCTTATATATTAGAGGCTAAACAACGAGCAAACTCCCCGAGTACGTAGAAAATTGATGTATAATTTGCACTAATAAAAAACTCAAGGGGCGAATAACTCCTTGAGTTTTTTTATTACTTAATAAACTTAATAATTAATTAAGCCGCTTTCTTTTTCTTACTAGTTTCTTCATTTGAAGGTTCATCTGGTGACTTTTTTGTCGGAAGTACACCCAAATCATCAAACTCAAACTCATCGACGTTAATCGTCCGTAACCGGCTTGCTTCTGCTTTACGCAAGATATCAGCTTCTTCTTGCGTAATTACGTTTTCAGGAAGTAGTTGGTCAGCAAGCTTATCTAAGCGAGTAAAGCTGAGCTTACGCTCTTTTAAGCGGCAAATACGTTCGAAAATAGGTTCAGCGGCAATGATATCCAGCAAGGCTTGGTTAACTAAGCCATGAGGGTTGTTTTCCGTAGGTGTTAAATACTGCCCACGGCCCAATCTGTCGCGTGTTTCTGATGGCTCCATCAGAATTTGAGCCAGTTTATGGTCTAGTCGGTCTGATGGTGTCGACATCGCACGGCCAGTAGGGAACAGTGTGATGCGCATGATCCCGGCAACCAATTTGTTAGGGAAGTTTTTCAGGAGGTCATCCATCGCTTTTTCTGATTGATATAAACAATCTTCAACCGCCCATTTCACTAATGGTAAGTCTGCTTTCTGGCGACCTTCATCTTCATAACGTTTTAAGGTTGCAGATGCGAGATACAAGTGGCTTAAAATATCCCCTAAACGAGCAGAGATACGTTCACGGCGTTTCAAGCTACCGCCTAACACACCCATAGCAACATCGGATAGCAATGCTAAGTTGGCACTTTGGCGGTTTAGCATTTGATAGTAACGACGTGTTTCATCTTTGGTTGGTGCATGACTTCCACGGCCATTGGTTAAACCAAGCCAGAAGCTACGGAATTGGTTACTAACCACATGTCCAATATGCCCAAATACGGCTTTATCGAATTTATGTAAGTTATTGTCCTGCGCTGCGGCCATTTCTTCTAATACAAAAGGATGGCAACGGATAGCGCCTTGACCGAAGATGATCATACTGCGGGTTAGGATATTTGCCCCTTCAACTGTAATGGCGATAGGTGCGCCTTGATAGGCTCTGGCAACAAAGTTTGAATCCCCAAGACAGATTCCTTTACCACCCGTAATATCCATGGCATCAATAATGGCGCGCTGGCCACGGTGTGTACAGTGGTATTTAACAATAGCGGATAAAACGGCAGGTTTCTCACCTAACATAATTCCAGAGGTGATGAGAGTTGCTGCTGCATCCATTAGATAGGTATTACCCGCGATGCGCGCTAGCGGCTCTTCAATACCTTCCATTTTACCAATAGGTAATTTGAATTGACGGCGAATATAGGAATAAGCGCCCGTTGCCATTGCAATGCTTTTTAAGCTCCCCGTTGAATTGGATGGCAATGTAATGCCACGACCCACTGAAAGGCACTCAACCAACATTCTCCAACCTTGGCCAGCCATTTTTGGCCCACCAATAATGTAATCGATTGGAACAAAAATATCTTTTCCACGTGTAGGACCATTCATAAATGGAATATTTAGTGGGAAGTGGCGGTGACCAATTTCAACACCTGGGGTATTAGTTGGAATTAACGCACAGGTGATACCAAGGTTTTTCTCGCCACCTAAGAGTTTATCAGGGTCTGAAAGTTTGAATGCGAGACCTAGTACAGTGGCAATTGGTGCTAAGGTAATATAGCGTTTGTTCCATGTTAAACGCATTCCTAATACTTGCTCACCTTGCCATTCTCCCATACAAACGACACCTGAATCTGGGATTGCACCAGCATCTGAGCCTGCTTCAGGGCTCGTTAATGCAAAACATGGAATTTCTTCACCCGTCGCTAAGCCCGGTAAATAGCGTTGTTTTTGTTCGTCAGTCCCATAATGCTGTAGTAGTTCGCCAGGGCCTAATGAATTTGGAACACCAACAGTGATAGCAAGAATACCGGATACGCCAGCGAGTTTTTGTAGAACTTGAGACTGTGCATAAGCAGAAAACTCAAGGCCACCATATTCTTTTTTGATGATCATAGCGAAGAAACGGTGATCACGTAGGTATTGCCACACTTCAGGAGGAAGATCCGCAAGTTCATGGCTAACTTCGAAGTCATTGACCATACCACAAACAGTTTCAACGGGCCCATCCATAAAAGCTTGTTCTTCTGCGGTTAATTGTGGTTTTGGGTAGTTATGCAGTTTATTCCAATCTGGAGCACCACGGAAAAGGTCACCTTCCCACCACGTTGTTCCAGCGTCAATGGCTTCTTTTTCTGTACTTGACATTGGCGGCATGACTTTTTGGAACATTTTCATCGCGCGGATAGAGAAAAGCGATTGACGTACGGGAGTGAAGACAAAAGGAAATAAAACCAAGGCAACTGGCAGTAACATCCAGTAGCTCCAAATATTGATGACCCCCATAACCGCGGTATAGGCCAATAATAATATTGAGCTAAAAACTAAAGAGGTTTTGTGGTAACAAAGTACGCCGATTAAGGCGAGAAATAACACAATGCTGAGAAGGATCATAGTTAAGCTCCTGTCCACTTGTAAGAGGTCTGACCTGTTTGTTGCTTTAATCTATACCTATTAATAAAGGATTAGCAATGTATTTACATCTTAATTACAACTTAGCTCACAAAAACGTCATATAAAGGAAATTATCGTAGTAATTAGTCTTATTTGTTTTATGAAAAGTCAGGTTATTGGTTATGAGATACGGTGAATTTTGTCGATAGGGTCATGACAGCACAATCAAAAGTAGAAACAAAATTATCCCTGTGCAACAATCTGACTATTAAAGATTAATTACTGATATCTATCTGAGTTTTGCCATGGAACGCCATTTTTCTTTTAGGATAATTTGGATGTAAATTAATCGTAATTTCTGTAACGTATTCTTAATTAAGAGGAAATCTCATGTATCAAGACTTAATCCGCGGCGAGCTGACTGAAGCGGCCGAGACGTTATCGAATTTCCTTAGCGATGATGCCAATATTAATGCTATCCAACAGGCTGCCGTTCTACTTGCTGACTCTTTTAAAGCAGGTGGCAAAGTATTATCTTGTGGTAATGGGGGCTCTCACTGTGATGCAATGCATTTTGCTGAAGAATTAACTGGGCGTTATCGCGAAAACCGCCCAGGTTATCCTGCGATTGCTATTTCAGATGTGAGTCATTTATCTTGTGTGAGTAATGACTTCGGCTATGAGTTTGTTTTTTCGCGCTTTATCGAAGCTGTTGGCATGAAAGGTGATGTTTTACTCGGAATTTCTACCTCAGGTAATTCAGGAAACATTATTAAAGCGATTGCCGCTGCGCGTGAAAAAGGTATGAAAGTCATCACGCTAACAGGGAAAGATGGCGGGAAAATGGCTGGAACCGCGGATATTGAAATTCGTGTTCCACACTTTGGGTATGCCGACCGTATCCAAGAAATTCATATTAAAGTTATTCATATCTTAATTCAGTTAATCGAAAAAGAGATGGTGAAGTAACGTTATTATTGTTTCAGGAGCTTTTAAATGTGCGAGTTACTTGGCATGAGTGCCAATGTTCCAACCGATATTTCGTTTAGCCTAAGTGGGTTAATTTCCCGAGGGGGCCAAACAGGCCCACATAAAGATGGTTGGGGAATTACCTTTTATGAGGGACTCGGGTGTCGCACATTTAAAGATCCTCAACCTAGTTTTTTATCACCTGTCGCTCGTTTTGTGCAGGAATACCCGATTAAATCAGAAAGTGTTGTTGCGCATATTCGCCAAGCAAATCGAGGGGATGTGTCGTTAGCAAATACTCACCCCTTTACTCGTGAGCTATGGGGACGTAATTGGACTTATGCGCATAATGGGCAGTTAAAGGGGTATCGTACACTGAAAACTGGACGTTATTGCCCAATAGGTGAAACTGATAGCGAATGGGCATTTTGTTGGATACTTCATCAACTCAGTGAAAAATACCCACGCAGGCCATCGAATTGGAAAAGCGTGTTCCGTTTTATTGCGACATTAGCTGACCAATTACGTCATAAAGGGGTATTTAATATGTTGCTGTCTGATGGGCAATATATGATGGCCTTTAGCTCGACGAATTTACATTGGTTAACGCGTAAGGCACCGTTTGGTAAAGCAAAATTACTTGACCAAGATATTGAAATCGATTTTGAGCAGTGCACGACCCCCACTGATGTGGTCTCTGTTATCGCAACGCAACCACTAACGGGTAACGAAAACTGGCAGCGAATTGACCCTGGTAATTTCGTCTTATTCTATCTTGGTGAGCGCATATTGTGATTTAGACCCTAACAATTTTGTTGGGGTATCAGCTTGGTCAATAACCGCATATTTACCTAAAGCGACCGACACCTCGGCAGGCCTTCCTGTGCGGTTGAAATACTCGTAAGCGGGTTGTAGCTGCTTCCAGAAGGCATAATGGCTGGAATTACGGTAGCGCAGCATATTTTCATTTGTCATTTTAAATGGGTAAATGTTGACATTAATGACCGACTGTCCGCTGAGTAAGGCCGTTTCTACTGTTTGGTAAATCTCACCCATATATTTATCGGTCATGGCATAACATCCCACCGAAACGCAACTGCCGTGGATCATAAGATAGCTACCGCTATAGCCTTGCGCTTTATCAAACTCATTAGGAAAACCAATATTGATAGATCGGTAATACCGACTATTAGGATTGAGCTGTTCCGCTGTAATTTGATAAAATCCTTCTGGACTTTTCAGGTCGCCTTCAATTTTTTTGGGACCTAGCCCTCCTGAAAACTTACAAATTGGGTAAGTTTTCGACAGTTTATATTTTCCTGATGGTGTTTTTTGGTAGAGTTCTAATAAACCTTCTTGCTTAAATATTTGAATAAAAATGGATGAGTTTGAGCTATCCGATACGTTATTATTAAGTAGAAATGAATAGTTACTTGCCTGAATAGCAGGAGAATATATGAGTACAAATAAAAAAATTGCACTAAAAAATTTACTTAATTTCATATTTAAGCCATATCAAGAAAATGTTTTTGAACAAAAAGAGTACATATTTTATGCATTCTAGACGAGTAAATCGAAAATTAATATAGTTTGTTAATAGTTTTTAAATGAACCTTTATTGTGTAAATAATAAACAATGATCGATAAATATGAGCTTAAATATCGATAATACCGAATTGTTAACAGAAAAATTTAAATATTAATGCAATTTGCTTGAACTATGTCACTTCTATAGCCGGACATAGAGAGTGGGAACTGATAAAATTGTGGGTGGCAGAAGATAAAATTTAGTAACAATTATGTGAGAATACCTGCTTAAGTGATGACGATTACTTGAGCTATTTTTTATTTAATGAGTCGCTATCATTCATTGCTGAATCGTTAGCTTAGGGTTTAACTGATAAACTTGTGCAGATCTTATGATTAAAATTAAAAAAGGCCTCAACCTTCCTATCGCAGGTGAGCCAGCCCAAGTGATAGAAGACGGCCCGAAAATTCAACACGTAGCTGTGCTAGGTGAGGAATATGTCGGAATGCGTCCTTCGATGCTGGTTAAAGAAGGTGAGCGTGTAGTTAAAGGACAGGTTCTTTTTGAAGATAAAAAGAACCCAGGGGTTTTATTTACAAGCCCAGCCTGCGGTAAAATTGTTGCTATTCATCGTGGTGAGCGTCGTGTGCTTCAATCTGTTGTCATCGAAATTGATGGTGATGAACAAGAAACATTTGCAGCTTATACTCGTGATGAGCTATCAACATTAACGCAACAACAAGTCGAAGATAACTTGATCAAATCGGGTCTGTGGACATCTTTAAGAACGCGTCCATTTAGCCGTTCACCACAACCGGGTTCTTCACCTATCGCTATTTTTGTCACTGCAATGGATACTAACCCACTTGCAGCGGATCCTGTTTTAATTATTAAAGAGCAAGAACAAGCATTTAACGATGGGCTTTTGGTTCTAAGTCGTTTAACAGAAGGTAAAATCCATGTGTGTCATGGAGAGGGAGACTTACCGAAGAATACGGCACATAACCAAATTTCTTATACTCAGTTTGCAGGGCCGCATCCTGCTGGTTTAGCGGGAACTCATATTCATTTCTTAGAACCTGTGAGTATTAAGAAAAAAGTTTGGAGCCTTAATTATCAAGACGTTATTGCTATTGGTAAGCTATTTGTTACGGGTCACCTATACACAGACCGCGTGATTTCATTAGCAGGGCCACAAGTTGAAAAACCTCGTCTTCTGCGTACTCGCCTAGGTGCTGATTTATATGAATTAACACAAGGTCAGCTTAAAACGGGTGAAAATCGTATTATTTCCGGTTCAGTCCTTTGGGGCGTGACATGCGATGATACCCATCACTATCTTGGTCGTTTTCATAATCAAGTCTCAGTGTTAGCCGAAGGTCGCAATAAAGAGTTATTTGGCTGGATTATGCCTGGTGTTAATAAATTTACGATTACTCGTACCACAATCGGGCATTTCCTGAAAAATAAACGTTTTAATTTTACAACGACAATGAACGGTGGCGAGCGTTCGATGGTGCCAATTGGTAACTACGAGCGAGTCATGCCTCTCGATATCATGGTCACTCATTTATTGCGCGATCTCCTTGCTGGAGACACTGACTCATCACAAGAATTGGGCTGTTTAGAGTTGGACGAAGAAGATTTAGGTTTATGTACCTACGTTTGCCCAGCGAAATATGAATATGGTCCGGTGCTACGCGATGTTCTGACCAAGATTGAGCTAGAAGGGTGATTCCATGGGTCTGAAAAATTTATTTGAAAAGTATGAGCACCATTTTGAGCCCGGTGGAAAGCTAGAAAAATACTATGCGTTATTTGAAGCAGTTTCGACTGTTTTTTACACGCCGGGTACGGTAACAAAAGGGCGTTCTCATGTCAGGGATACTATTGACCTGAAACGTATGATGATATTGGTGTGGCTAGCGGTTTTCCCAGCTATGTTCTGGGGAATGTATAACGTTGGTAACCAAGCCATCCCAGCTTTGCATCAATTATATAGCGGGGCTGAATTACAGCAAGTTCTAGCTAGTGATTGGCATTATAGCTTAGCGCAGTTTTTAGGCGCATCACTTTCGATGGATGCGGGATGGGGAAGTAAAATGCTGCTGGGTGCAGTGTATTTCCTTCCTATTTATGCAGTCGTTTTCTTAGTCGGTGGTTTCTGGGAAGTTTTATTCGCCATGATCCGCGGCCATGAAATAAACGAAGGCTTCTTTATTACCTCGATTCTATTTGCCTTAATTGTGCCGCCAACCATTCCTTTATGGCAGGCTGCATTGGGTATCACGTTCGGGGTTGTTATTGCGAAAGAAATTTTTGGCGGTACTGGGCGTAACTTCTTAAACCCGGCATTGGCTGGACGTGCTTTCTTATTCTTTGCTTATCCTGCTCAAATATCAGGTGACTTAGTTTGGACCGCTGCAGATGGCTTCTCTGGTGCAACACCATTATCACAATGGGCAACAGGTGGTGAGCATGCGCTAATGAACACAGTGACTCATGAGCCTATTACTTGGATGCAAGCCTTTTTAGGTAATATGCCAGGTTCAATTGGTGAAGTGTCAACTCTGATGCTGTTTATTGGTGGGGCTCTTATCATGTTCTTCCGTATCGCATCATGGCGCATTGTTGCTGGTGTGATGGTTGGTATGATTGCAATGTCCTACCTATTCAACGCGATTGGCTCTGATACCAACCCGTTATTTGCTATGCCATGGTGGTGGCACATGGTACTCGGTGGCTTCGCATTCGGTATGATTTTTATGGCGACAGACCCAGTATCAGCTTCATTCACAGACAAAGGTAAATGGGCGTACGGCATTCTGATCGGTGTAATGTGTGTTCTTATCAGGGTTGTTAACCCAGCTTATCCAGAAGGGATGATGCTGGCGATCCTATTCGCCAACCTGTTTGCTCCTCTGTTTGACTATCTGGTCGTTCAAGCAAATATTAAGCGGAGAAAAGCTCGTGGCTAATGAAAAACCAATTAATAACGATAGCGTCGGCAGAACATTTCTAGTTGTTTTTATTCTTTGTCTAGTGTGCTCTATTGTCGTCGCAGGTGCTGCCGTTGGTTTAAAACCACAGCAGCAAGAACAGATTCAGTTAGATACTCAACGTAACATTTTAAGTGTTGCTGGGTTGCTACAGCCTAAAATGACCGCTGAGGAAGTTCAAAATGTGTATAAGGATCGCATCGAACCTAAACTTTTGAATTTTAAAACTAATGAATTATCTGATAGCACTAGCCGTTATGACTTAAATAGCGAGCTACGCAGCGAAGAAACGAGTATTGCACTCTCTCCTGCAGAGGATATTGCAAAAATCCGCCGTCGTGCCAATAGCGCTGAAATCTATTTGGTTAAAGATGAAGCAGGAAAAGTATCACAAATTATTTTACCTGTTTACGGTTCTGGTTTGTGGTCTGTCATGTATGCCTTTATTGCGGTAGATGTAGATGGTGTTACCTCTCGTGGTATTACTTACTACGCACATGGTGAAACACCAGGGCTGGGTGGTGAGGTTGATAACCCTCAGTGGAAAGCACAATGGCCAGGTAAAAAGCTGTTCAATGAACAGGGGGTTCCGGCAATTAAAATCGTGCGCGGTGGTGCTACAGATAACCCATACGGTATCGACGGCCTTTCAGGTGCGACTCTAACATCGAACGGGATCCAACATATGTTTGATTTCTGGTTAGGGGATAACGGTTTTGGTCCGTTCCTGAAAAAAGTACGTGAAGGAGCGCTGAATAATGGCTGATTCAAAAGAAGTAAAACGCGTCCTACTTGGGCCGCTATTTGATAACAACCCAATTGCTTTACAGGTATTAGGGGTTTGTTCTGCACTTGCAGTGACAACGAAGTTAGAAACCGCGCTCGTTATGACGATTGCTGTAACCTTAGTAACGGCTTTTTCTAACTTCTTTATCTCACTCATCAGGAACTATATTCCGAGTAGTGTGCGTATTATTGTTCAAATGGCGATTATTGCGTCTTTAGTTATTGTCGTTGACCAAATTTTACGTGCATACGCCTATGAAATATCAAAACAACTTTCTGTATTTGTTGGCTTGATTATTACTAACTGTATCGTCATGGGACGTGCTGAAGCTTACGCAATGAAAGCACCACCAATTGAAAGCTTCATGGACGGTATTGGTAACGGCCTTGGTTATGGTGTGATCCTTGTTTTAGTCGGCTTTTTCCGTGAGTTATTTGGTTCCGGCAAATTGTTTGGTATCACAGTTTTTGAATCACTACAAACCGGTGGTTGGTACATGCCAAATGGCTTGTTCCTCCTCGCGCCAAGTGCATTCTTTATCATTGGTATGCTGATTTGGGGACTACGTACTCTGAAACCAGCTCAGGTAGAGAAGGACTAATCACATGGAACACTATATTAGCCTATTTGTTAAAGCCATTTTTATTGAAAATATGGCATTAGCGTTTTTCTTGGGAATGTGTACTTTCCTTGCGGTGTCGAAGAATGTAAAAACCGCTTTTGGGCTGGGTATCGCTGTAACGGTAGTTCTGGGGATCTCTGTCCCAGCCAATAACTTAGTATACAACTTGGTGTTACGTGATGGTGCGATTGCCGAAGGTATCGATTTATCCTTCTTGAACTTCATCACTTTTATCGGTGTTATTGCCGCGTTAGTTCAGATTCTTGAAATGATTTTAGACCGCTACTTCCCGTCACTGTATAACGCGTTAGGTATCTTTTTGCCATTGATTACCGTTAACTGTGCCATTTTCGGTGGTGTTTCTTTCATGGCTCAGCGTGATTATAACTTTAGCGAATCGATTGTGTATGGGTTCGGTTCGGGGATCGGTTGGATGCTCGCAATCGTATTGCTGGCGGCTATCCGTGAGAAGATGAAGTACTCAGATATTCCATCGGGTCTAAAAGGGTTAGGTATCACCTTTGTGACAACCGGTTTAATGGCATTGGGCTTTATGTCCTTCTCCGGTGTGCAGCTATAAAGGCGAGAAGAATTCATGGAAATTATTATTTTAGGTGTCGTGATGTTTACCCTGATTGTCTTGGTGCTGACAGGTTTAATCCTGTTTGCTAAATCCAAGCTAGTCAATACAGGGAACATCAAAGTTGAAGTTAATGGCGATCCAGACAAAAGTTTTGAAGCTCCGGCGGGCGACAAACTGTTAGGCATGCTATCAAACCAAGGTATTTTTGTTTCATCAGCATGTGGCGGCGGTGGCTCTTGTGGTCAGTGCCGTGTGAAAATCAAAGAAGGCGGTGGTGATATTCTGCCAACTGAGCTTTCACACATCAACAAACGTGAAGCAAAAGAAGGCTGCCGATTAGCGTGTCAGGTCAACGTTAAGCAAGATTTAAAAATTGAGCTTCCAGAAGAAATTTTTGGTGTGAAAAAATGGGAGTGTGAAGTTATTTCTAATGATAACAAAGCCACTTTCATTAAAGAGCTTAAACTGAAAATTCCAGAAGGAGAGGTAGTTCCTTTCCGTGCGGGTGGTTTTATTCAGATTGAATGTCCGGCACATGTTGTCAAATACGAAGATTTTGATGTACCAGAAGAGTACCGCGAAGATTGGGATAAATTTAACCTGTTCCGTTATGTATCTGAGGTTAAAGAGCCAACTGTTCGCGCCTATTCGATGGCAAACTACCCGGAAGAGTATGGCATTATCATGCTAAACGTGCGTATTGCTACGCCACCACCTCGTAATCCAGATGTCCCACCGGGGATCATGTCTTCTTATATTTGGTCATTAAAGCCAGGGGATAAAGTCACTATTTCTGGGCCGTTTGGTGAATTCTTTGCTAAAGAAACGGAAGCAGAAATGGTGTTTATCGGTGGTGGTGCGGGAATGGCGCCAATGCGTTCTCACATATTTGACCAACTGCGTCGTTTGGATTCTAAACGTAAGATCAGTTTCTGGTATGGTGCGCGTTCAGTCCGTGAAATGTTCTACACTGAAGATTTTGACCAACTTGCCGCAGAACATGAAAACTTTACATGGCATGTCGCGCTTTCAGACCCTATGCCTGAAGATAATTGGGATGGTTATACAGGTTTCATCCATAATGTCTTATATGAAAACTACTTAAAAGACCATCCAGCGCCAGAAGATTGTGAGTTCTATATGTGTGGACCTCCAATGATGAATGCTGCTGTGATTAAAATGTTGAAAGACCTCGGTGTTGAAGATGAAAATATCCTGTTGGATGACTTCGGTGGTTAAGCAACTTAGCTGATTTTATTAGACTTATCAAAGTCAGTAGACAGTAACACTTTAAAGAGGGAAAATATTTTCCCTCTTTGTGATTTTAGTAAATCTATTAAGTGCTAATTAGTTAGCGCTTAATAGGTAGATTTATAATTATTTTGACTGGAACATTCTCTGCATGGGTGACGATGTAAAGTGTGTTAATAGTCTGGGCGGCCTTAACAAAATGCGCTCATGATTGACGCGGAGAAAATTATGCTAAGTAAAAGAATCTATACCCCAATACTGCTATTTGTTGCAGCTCTGTTTCTTACTGCCTGTGGTGGACCTGAACAACAGAATCTTCAGGGGCAAACGATGGGGACGTACTATTCGGTTAAATATGTTACAGATTCTTCGGAGCCAAAGCCTGAAGTCATTCAAGCCGAAATAGATAAACGTTTGGAGGAAGTTAACGACCAAATGTCAACATATCGCCCAGATTCAGAATTAAGTCGTTTTAATCAATTTAAAGAAGTGAATACGCCGTTCCCAGTTTCTGCAGCAACCGCAACTGTGGTTAAAAAAGCCATTGAAATTAATAAGCTTACTAATGGTTCATTAGATGTAACGGTTGGGCCTTTAGTTAATTTATGGGGTTTTGGCCCTGAAGGAAGAGTGACTAAAGCGCCTTCTGATGAAGAGTTGGCTAAGCGTAGAGCCTGGACTGGTATCGAGAAACTCTCGGTTCAGGATAATAACCTAATTAAAACGATCCCTGAGCTGTACGTCGACCTTTCCTCAATTGCTAAAGGTTATGGTGTCGACGTTGTTGCTGAATATTTAGAATCATTGGATATCAATAATTATATGGTTGATATTGGTGGTGAAGTGCGTACGAAAGGAACAAATGGTAAAGAAGTACCATGGCGTATTGCAATAGAAAAACCTGTAGCGGATGGGGTAAGCCAAACAGCACAAGAGATTATTGAACCAGGTGACCGTTCTATCGCTACATCAGGAGATTACCGTAATTATTTCGAGCAAGATGGCGTTCGTTTTTCTCATACCATTGACCCAAAAACAGGCAAGCCAATCACTCATAATTTAGTTTCTATTACGGTGATTGCAGAAAATTGCATGAGTGCTGATGGCCTATCTACGGGGCTAAATGTTTTAGGGCCTGAAGTTGGCTTTGATTTAGCTGAAAAAATGAATATTCCTGTTTTTATGATTGTTAAGACAGATAAAGGTTTTGAAGAGCGTTATACTAAGGCATTCGAACCATTTTTAACTAAAAAACAGTAGTTTTGGGAGGATAAAAGATGCTAAATGTTTTTATTGCAGCCTTTGTACTGTTTTTGCTGGCCTTTTTAGGCATGTCACTTGGATATATTATTAAGCGTAAGAGTATCCAAGGTAGCTGCGGCGGGTTAAGCAGTATTGGTGTTGATAAAGTGTGTGATTGCCCTGAGCCTTGCGATGCACGTAAAAAGCGTATGGCACGTGAAGAAGCCCGCCAAAAAATACTGGATAAAAACCGTATTATTTGAATAGTAATATTTAACGGTTCTATAACTAGTAATGAGCCGGAGATGTCTAAATATAGTTATTAGACATCTCCAAATATTACTTTCCCGTTATACAGCCTAAATTAATTGCATTTTCTTAGCACATGAAACAGAGACAGGGTAATTAACATGCATGCTTTTTGTCTCACCATCAAATCTAATCGTGACCTTTCCATTATCATTGTTGTTAATTTGGCAAGGTAAAAAATCACCACTACTCCACAGTTCATTATTTTTCGTAGTAATTTTAGCTTTCCAAGCACTTTTACCTGTTGTTGAGTAAGGGAATGAATTTACGTTAGAGCTAGATGTGGCATGTGCTAGATTATAAAATATAAACACATTATCATAGGGGTTATCACTATTATGATAATGTATTTCAACTTTCCTTAATGTTTCATTCCAATAATTCTCGACAATCATTGTTCCAATATTTGACATATAAAACCTTTTTTATATTATTTTAAATAGAATTTTTGTGATGGATTAAATATATCAAGTTTTCTATAGCAGTAAATTAAGAACAATTGTTATTAATTGATGAAAAGAATGTTTTTAAGATGTGATTTAATTCCTAAGCTATTATTAAAGTAATAATAGCTTAGGTGATGTTATTAGATTATTTTTTAAATGCTTTTGGGGAATCAACCATTACAGCATCAACACCAATTTCTTTTGCGAGTTGGTAGTCACTGTCATTATTAACACCAAAGACAATGATATAGGCATTACCATTTTTTCTAAAACAGTCGATGGCCTCTTTATCCCATGAAAGGGTAGCTGGTGAGCGTGCCTCACCTAATGTATATTTTTCAACTACTTCAACTTTACGATGTAGCTCAAAGCCATACCAACGAGTAGTGGTTTTGTCATTTTCTATTGAGCATTGATGGTTCATCACGATATTTGCCAACATAGTCCGAGTTTCATCACGGCTTTCAAATAGTGAAATTTTTGATGAAAGGGATTTTAGCGCTTTTAAAAATTCATCATTAGTGGAATAAAAACGTACTTGGCTAAATGAATTAGTTTTATCTAGTAATGCAAGGATAGCTTGTGCTTGGATATTAGGGTCTGCATCAGGTGATTTTAAATCAATATAAAAAGTCGTATCAGGGTATTTTTTTAAAATAGTTTCTAGTCTACTAATAGTAGTATCTTGCATAGGTAGTTGCAGGTTATTTTTTATATTGTATTTATATGCAGCATTTATACGGTTAAGTTGCAGGGCATTATATTTTGATACTGGACCTTCATGGTCTGTAAGTGAGCTTAAGTCACTTGGACGATATAAAACGAGTTGATTATCTTTACTTAACTGAACGGTAAGCCAAATAGCGTCAGCATTATTTTTCTTTGCTAAATCAATTGCATAAATTGTATTTTCTGGTGCATCAGCCGTTCCTGCACGGTGAGCAACAATTTTAGGGGATAGTGCAAAAACGGTTTGGCTAGCAAACAGTATTATGAGAGTTGCCATAAATTTAAAATATTTTGATGTTGATGTAATTGCCATAGAGATGATCCATAAATAGTTTTTCAAGGTATTGTCGTTGGTAAAACAACTCTTTTTATTACTTTTTTGTTTAAAAGTAAGTATTAACACTTATTTTTAAGACAAACTTTAAATAAAATCTTTATTGGATAGATTGGCAGATGATTATTGCAATATGATGAATTACCTAGTTATCATTAAGTTAGCTTGTTATTCATCCATTTATGGTGGTCTGATAATAATTGCATGGCTATTAAAGATACTGTATATTTAAACAGTTGATTGATTGTTAGGGTATACTCGTGCGTAAAATTATTCATATTGATATGGACTGCTTTTATGCCGCCATCGAGATGCGTGACGACCCAAGCCTTCGCAATGTACCTATTGCGGTGGGAGGTAGCGCAGATCGCCGAGGAGTGATTAGTACTGCAAATTATGAAGCACGTCGCTACGGTGTTCATAGTGCGATGTCTACAGCGATTGCACTTAGGCTTTGCCCTCACTTGAAAGTGGTTCCTGGGCATATGGCACTTTATAAAGAAACCTCTCTTCATATTCGAAAAATATTTGCGCGTTACACAGACCTCATAGAACCGCTTTCTCTTGATGAGGCTTATTTGGATGTTACGGATTGTACGCAATTACACGGCTCTGCAACGTTAATTGCTGAGGCTATCCGTAAGCAAATCTTTGATGAATTACAGCTCACTGCTTCAGCGGGGATCGCTCCAATAAAATTTTTGGCAAAGATTGCTTCCGATATGAACAAACCGAATGGCCAATTCGTGATCACACCACAAGATATCGATCAATTCGTTCTTAAATTGCCGCTAAAAAAAATACCAGGAGTGGGTAAGGTAACAGCCCAAAAATTAGCGGATATGGGGTTGGTGACTTGTGCCGATGTTCAAAAATATGATGTAGTTGCGTTGATTAAAAGCATGGGGAAATTTGGGCAGGTACTTTGGGAGCGTTGCCATGGTATCGATGAACGTGCGATTAACCCTGATAGGCTTAGGAAATCGGTAGGAGTTGAACGTACACTTACAGAAGATATCTATCAATGGGAAGATTGCTTGCCGTTGTTGGATAAATTATACGATGAACTCCAACTGCGTTTAGCAAAGGTAAAGCCTGACCTTCGTATTGCTCGCCAAGGTGTAAAATTTAAATTTGCAGACTTTCAGCAAACGACACAAGAACATGTATATCCAGTTCTCAATAAACAAGATTTGGTACAAATAGCGAAAAAAGCTTGGGATAACCGCCGCTTAGGGCGTGGCGTTCGGTTAGTTGGTTTGCATGTGATGCTGCAAAGTCCTCAGCTTGAACGGCAATTATTACTTGAATTATAAAAAACACCCATCGTATGATAGGTGTTTGATTTACAATTAATTAGTTGTTTATTCTTTAACTGGAATTGCTTTTAAAACCGCAGTTAATAATTTCCAATACTCACCAACGCTTGCAATATGCACACGCTCATCAGGGGAGTGCGCACCACGAATAGTTGGCCCAATTGAAACCATATCCATGTCTGGGTAAGGCTTTTTGAATAAGCCACACTCAAGGCCTGCGTGGATCACCATCACATTAGGAATTTTACCGAATAGTTTGTTGTAGGTATCACTGACTAAATGCATCACTGGTGAGTCTGCATCGGGCTGCCAACCAGGGTAGCTGCCTTCTGCTCGATATTGGGCTTGTGCTAATTTACTGATAGATGTCAGCATGTTAACAACGTAGTTCTTGCCGCTATCGATAAGTGAGCGAACAAGGAAGATAATTTCTGCTTTATCTTCAGTTAGGCGTACCACACCTTCATTAAGTGACGTTTCAACCACGCCAATAGCCACATCGCTCATGCGAATTACACCGTTCGGTGCTGCATTTAAGAAGAAAACAAAACGCTTTTGGCAATCATCAGAAAGGGCTTTTAGCTCACTTTGCGTTTCGTCAAGTAGCAGAACAAGGTTAGGCTCAACAACAGCTAATTCATTTTTCAGAATATCTTCATAGCGCGTTCTCAGTGCCGTTAATTCAGCAACTTTGTCTGCTGGAACAGCAATAATGGCATAGGCTTCACGAGGAATCGCATTGCGAACAGTACCCCCTCTGAAATCTAATAATTTTAGGCTTAAATCTTCTGCGTGCCCTGCTAGAAAACGAGCTAACAGCTTATTGGCATTACCTAAACCTAAATGTACATCACCACCGGAGTGACCACCTTTTAGGCCTTTTAGGGTCATTGTGAAGGTTTTATAGCCTTGTGGTAATGCTTCACGAGTCAGGTCAAACGTGGTTGTAAAATCAACACCACCAGCGCAACCCATGTAAATTTCACCTTCTTCTTCGGAGTCGGTGTTTATCAAAATATCTGCTTGTAACCAGCCTGCTTTCAAGCCAAAAGCACCTTCCATACCGGCTTCTTCGGTCATGGTCAGGAGAACTTCCATTGGCCCATGCTCAACGCTATCGTCAGCAAGAACAGCCAAAGCAGAAGCTAAGCCAATGCCGTTATCAGCACCTAAAGTGGTGCCTTCAGCAGTAACCCACTCACCATTAACATAGGGACGAATTGGATCTGTTTTAAAGTCATGTACCGTGTCGTTATTTTTTTGTGGCACCATGTCCAAGTGAGCTTGTAAAACAACACCTTTACGGTTTTCATAACCAGGCGTAGCAGGTTTACGGATCAGAATATTGCCTACTTCATCACGTTCAACGTGAAAGCCTTTTTGTTTTGACCAATCAACAATATGCGCGGCTAAGGCTTCTTCGTGATACGAAGGGTGTGGGATAGAACAGATTTTAGCGAAGATATCCCATAGCGGTTGGGGGGATAATGTAGCTAGCTCAGACACGTCTCTCTCCTTTTATTTTCCCTTTATATTTCAATCTGTAGCGTTGTTGGCTTCATTCATAAATCCCAGTCACATACTTATGTATGCTCCTAGGATTTACTCATTTGCCGCCTAGCTACAAATTGAACTATTTAGGGATAATATCCTGAATAACCCAGTAGGAGCTGATTGGCAACCAACGTTAATTTCAGCTTCAATTTTAAAAGGAATATTGCTGTAATTATGACCTAACAGCCTGAAGTTTCGAATTAAAGGCTGCCTCTTTTATAAACTCAGGATAACACTTTCTTTTGAGCAATGGACAGTGTAAATGATAATAATTAATGGCGAATGGTGCTTTTTGCTGGTTTTTAACCGGCCAAATCACTATAATCTCGCGCAACCTTTTTTCCGCAAGACACTTTTCAGATTTACTCAGCAGTCGGGACCCGAATTTTATGAGCGAAAAATATGTCGTAACGTGGGATATGTTGCAAATACATGCCCGTAAACTCGCACAACGTTTATTACCAGTAGAACAATGGACCGGTATTATCGCGGTTAGCCGTGGTGGCCTTGTTCCTGGAGCACTGCTTGCACGCGAACTTGGTATTCGTAACGTTGATACCGTTTGTATTTCTAGCTATGACCATAATAACCAGCGCGAATTAACCGTGATTAAACGTGCAGAAGGTGATGGTGAAGGCTATATTGTCATCGATGATTTAGTAGATACAGGCGGCACAGCTCAAGCTATCCGTAACATGTACCCTAAAGCACATTTTGTCACCATCTTTGCAAAACCTGCAGGCCGTCCATTAGTTGATGACTACGTAGTTGATATTCCACAAGACACATGGATCGAACAACCATGGGACATGGGTGTCGTTTTTGTTAAACCATTGTGTGAACAAGATAAATAAATCTGTTTTTCATGAGCGTTTTAGGTGAAAACATTGTAATTATAAAGCGTTATAGGTTTTATTGATTGCAAAAACACATTAATACCTAAAATTTTTGAGCTAAACACGATATAATTTGGGGAGTGCATTTTTGCATTCCCTTTATTTTTGGCCAAATTCAACTCTGATCGACAAGGAAATAGGGATGACTCAGCAAAACCTTTCAGAAAAACTTTTCAAACCTAAAGTCAGACAAGTTGAAACATCAACATTAGTCTCTTATTCATCTCAAACAATTTCTCAAATTAAAGAACACAGTGTGTTAAGTGGCTCCCATCATGCGGGTTGGTATCGTATGATTAATCGCTTAATGTGGATTTGGCGAGGAATAGACGCCTTAGAAATTGAAGAAGTACTAAGTCGTATTGCTATCTCAGATGCTGAGCGTAGCAATGATAACTTGTTGGATACGGTCATTGGCAACCGTCGTGGAAACTGGTGTTTCGAATGGTCCCAGCAAGCCATGCGTTGGCAGCAAAAAGCATTAGAATTTGAAAAAGGTGCAGAGGCAGGGGAGGCTTGGTTACGTTCAGCTAACTTGTACAGCATTGCCGCTTATCCTTTTATCAAGGGAGATGAGCTTGCTGACCAAGCTATTTTGCTGGCTTGCAAAGCTTATGATAGTGCCGCAAAATTTTCTCAATATCGCCTAAAGAAAATTCCTTTCAAAGTTGATGGTGGGAAAGAAGTTTGCGGTTTTTTACATATTCCTTCACAGGGGCAAGGGCCTTATCCGACAGTGATGATCTGTGGCATGTTAGATAGCTTACAGATTGATTTTTGTCGCTATTTTCGCGACTACCTCGAACCACTCGGTATTGCGATGCTAACACTGGATATGCCGTCAATTGGTTATTCGGTTAAACACAAGCTTACGCAGGAAACGAGCACCTTACATGAGCAAATCGTTCGCCAGCTTGGGGATATTGCTTGGATTGATCATACGCGTTTTGGCATCGTTGGTATGCGTTTTGGCGCAAATATAGCGTTAAGATTAGCTTATATGTGCCCTGATAAGATTAAAGCGGTTGCTGTCATAGGGCCAATTGTCCACAGTTTATTGCATGAAGAGAAATATCAACAAGATATTCCTCGGATGGTTTTGGATGTATTCGCCAGTCGTTTGGGTATTTATCAAGTTGATGGTTCAGCTTTACGTCATGAATTAAGTTGTTATTCACTTAAAAATCAAGGGCTTTTGGGGCGGCGCAGTAAGGTTTCAATGCTATCGGTTAGTCTTAAAGATGATATTTACAGCCCCAAAGCAGAGTCTGATTTAATTCGACGTTCATCGATGGATGCTGACACGATAATGCTACCAAGCCAGCCCGTTTTTGCTAATTTTGAAAAGGCGCTAAGTGAAACTACTAATTGGTTAAAAGCAAAAATACTTTAATTTTATTTAATAACTTGCTTATTTTTTCCCATTTGTTAAAAAGGTGTCTTCCCAAGAAGGAGATCCTTAACATGGCTTTACCGACTGATTACTCAAATGGAAAGTATTTAAAGAAGTTTGCTTCGATAGGACCTTATTTACGTGAAAAACAATGTTTAAATGGCTGTTATATATTCGATAGTCTCGTTGTTTGCGTGAATGCAAATATTGCCCCAGAAAAACGTGAATTTTGGGGGTGGTGGCTAAAATTGGTTGCAACTGATAAGGGGTTTGAATTTACTTATCATTTGGGCCTATACAACAGCCATGGTAGTTGGCAAGTCAAAGCATTAAAAGATGCACCAACCATTGAGGCGACAGAGCAAAATTTAGTGTCTTTTCACCAAGCCCTTGCAAAACAGCTATCTGAACTTGAGTTAAGCCTCTTTCCCTCCCCGCTAATGACAGAATTAAAACTGGAATTAAGCGCATAAATTTGTTTTAAACCAACTTTTGTTGAATTTTGCGTTATGCCTGTTGGCATAACGCGCTTCTCCTGATAAAAATGATACCTACTTTTTGGTTTATTAATCCTAATGGCAGAAAAATGATGAAAAATAGCCAGACGCTGGTAGTTAAATTAGGGACCAGTGTATTAACAGGGGGCTCGCGCCGTTTAAATCAAGCTCATATTGTTGAGCTGGTTAGGCAGTGCGCGCAGCAATATGAAAAAGGGCATCGTATTATTATTGTGACTTCTGGGGCAATTGCCGCAGGTCGCGAACACTTAAATTACCCCGAATTGCCGGCTACCATAGCATCTAAACAGTTGCTTGCGGCGGTCGGTCAAAGTCGTTTAATCCAGTTATGGGAACGGTTATTCTCCATTTATGGCATTCATATCGGGCAAATGTTACTGACACGAGCCGATTTAGAAGACAGAGAACGTTTCTTAAATGCACGAGATACCTTGCAAGCACTGCTAGATAACGGAATCATTCCAGTTATCAATGAAAATGATGCTGTGGCTACCGCAGAAATCAAAGTCGGTGATAATGACAATCTATCCGCTTTGGCCGCGATTCTTGGCGATGCAGATAAACTGCTATTATTGACAGATATCGAAGGCTTATATGATGCTGATCCACGCAGTAATCCAAATGCAAAATTGATCCCTGAAGTGTATGGTATCAATGATGAACTTCGCGAAATGGCGGGGGGAAGCGTTAGCGGGTTAGGAACCGGTGGAATGGCAACTAAATTACAAGCAGCAGATGTCGCGGGCCGCGCAGGAATTGATGTTATCATTGCAGCAGGCAATAAACCGGATGTTATTAATGCGGTTATTGAAAATCTTCCAGTTGGTACCCGTTTTTATGGGCAAAAAAATCCAATGGAAAATCGTAAACGTTGGATTTTCGGTGCTCCAGCAGCTGGAGATGTGTACATTGATGATGGTGCACAACTGGCAATTATGGAAAAAGGCAGTTCATTATTGCCAAAAGGTATTAAGAAGATTGAAGGCGATTTCTCCCGAGGCGCAGTGATCCGTATTCGTAATATGGCAGGGAAAGATCTTGCTCATGGGGTCAGCCACTATAACAGTGATGCACTTAGAATGATTGCTGGGCACCATTCACAAGAAATCAGCAAAATACTTGGCTATGAACACGGTTCTGTGGCTGTTCATCGTGATGATATGATAGTGAGTTAATTATGTTAGAGACAATGGGTAAGGCTGCAAGGGTTGCTTCATGGCAATTAGCTCAGTTAAGTACCAAACAAAAAAATGCAGCACTATTACAAATTGCAGATCTACTAGAACAAGATAATGCAGTTATACTTGCAGCGAATCAAAAAGACATGGCGCAGGCAAAAGCAAGCGGTATGACTGAGGCGTTACAAGACCGCTTATTACTGACGCCAGAGCGTTTAAAAAGTATTGCTGATGATGTTAGAAAAGTATGCCAATTAGCTGATCCTGTTGGGCAAATCATTGATGGAAGCCAATTGGATAGCGGCTTAAATTTACAGCGCCGCCGTGTCCCATTGGGGGTTGTCGGTGTCATTTATGAAGCCCGCCCTAATGTCACCGTTGATGTGGCTTCGTTATGTTTAAAGACAGGTAATGCGGTCATTTTACGTGGCGGGAAAGAGACGCATCATACTAACCTTGCGGTGGTGGAAGTTATTCAAAAAGCATTGGAAAATAGCGGCTTGCCAGCAGATGCAGTACAAGCTATTAATAACCCTGACCGTGAATTAGTTGCGCAATTACTCAAATTAGATCGCTACGTGGATATGCTAATCCCTCGCGGCGGTGCGGGTTTACATAAATTATGTCGTGAGCAATCAACGATCCCAGTAATTACCGGGGGAATTGGTGTTTGCCATACATTTGTTGATAAATCGGTAGATTTTAATAAAGCCATTAACGTGATTATTAATGCAAAAGTTCAGCGCCCAAGCGCTTGTAATTCACTGGAAACATTATTAGTTCATAAAGAGATTGCGAATGAATTTCTGCCGTTTTTAAGTGAAAAAATGGCACAACAACAAGTCACATTACATGCGAGTGAAAAAGCGCTTCCATTGCTGAAACAAGGTCCAGCTAAAGTTGTTGATGTAAAACCTGAAAACCTTGTCGATGAGTGGCTCTCACTGGATCTTAACGTAGACATTGTTGAAGATATTGACGCTGCTATCGACCATATTCGTCATTATGGTACAGCTCATTCTGATGCTATCTTGACAGAATCTATTCACCAAGCTGACTATTTCGTTCAATGTGTAGATTCAGCCGCGGTATATGTTAATGCAAGCACTCGCTTTACCGATGGTGGGCAGTTTGGTTTAGGTGCAGAGGTCGCAGTGAGTACGCAAAAATTACATTCACGTGGCCCTATGGGGTTAGATGCACTAACAACGTACAAATGGATCGGGTATGGTGACTTTTTAAGTCGTCCATAATGAGTAAAAATGATGAGATAGCCACACTTGTGTGGCTTTCTTTTTTTATTTGCCAAACTAGGCAGTTTATCATAAGCAAATTTGTAATCGGTATTGCTTAGTATTTATGATGATGGGATGAAATTTAATGTTTTACATTATCGGTCCAAGAGGTTCGGGTAAAACCACAATTGGTAAAAAATTTGCAGAATCTAAAGGTTATCAATTTGTTGATACAGATAAATTGATTTTAGAAAAAGCGGGAAAAAGTATCGCAGAAATTGTTGAACAGCACGGGTGGGATTACTTTCGCCAGCTAGAGACTGACGTCCTTAAGTCGATTACGCAAAGCGATATGATTGTTTCAACTGGTGGGGGGCTTGTTCTTGCAGAAGAAAATCAGCAAATTATGCGTAATAACGGCACCGTGATTTACTTAAATACCCACCCTGAAGTTTTAGCAAAACGCCTCGCTGCGGAACCGCAAGCGGATCAGCGACCAAGTTTGACAGGAAAATCTTTAGTTGAAGAAATTGAAGAAGTAATGCAACAAAGGGAGCCTATCTACCGTGCGACAGCACATCATATTATTGATGCGGCGCAGCCTGTCGACGACATCATCGCACAACTTAATGATTTAACTTAAACTCATGAGTGATAAGCCAGCGGTGTTTTCGGAATATACTAATTAGAGTAAAGGGAGTAGCTCAGTAAGATAGAAGTCACTAAAGGTATAGTCGTATCACACTAATATATAAAAATATAATCATAGTATAGGGACTCATTATGTTGGCAAAGATAGTCAAAACAGTACTTAAATTTTTGTTTCGCGTACAAGTTATTGGCGACGCGAAAGAATTTAATCAAGATAAATGCTTAATTACGCCCAATCATGTTTCTTTCCTAGATGGTGTATTAATCGCACTTTTTTTGCCTGTCAAACCTGTATTTGCTGTTTATTCAACATTTGCCACACCGAAAATGGTGAAGCGCCTTAAGCCCTATGCGGATATTGTCCCTCTTGATCCTGCCAACCCTCTAGGTATTCGTCATCTAGTTAAAGAGGTAGAAAAAGGGCGCCCAATAGTTATTTTCCCAGAAGGCCGAATTTCGGTTCATGGCTCTTTAATGAAAATATACGAAGGAGCGGCTTTTGTGGCAGCAAAGTCAGAAGCAAAAGTTGTTCCTATTCGTATAGAAGGTGCACAATATAGCCATTTTGGGCGGCTGAAAGGAATTTTTCCATTAAAATGGTTTCCGAAGATCACATTGTATATCTTGCCAGCACAAGAAATTCCAATGCCAGAAGCTCCTAGAGCGGTAGAGCGTCGTGCTCTGGCTGGTGAAAATCTGTACCAAATCATGAAGTCCGCACGTATGTCTTGTTTACCACAAGTCACATTAGTTGAAGAATTTATTCAAAGTGTTCAGTTTTTTGGGCGCCGCACGCCTTGTATTGAAGACATCGCATTTAAAGAGGATTCATATCAATCTCTATTGAAAAAAACCTTAGGGGTTGGTCGTATTATTGAACGCTATACTCATGAAAATGAAAGAGTTGGCCTATTATTGCCAAATGCGACAGTCACCGCAGCCGCGATTTTTGGCGCTTTAATGAGAGGCCGAGTACCTGCCATGCTTAATTACACTGCGGGCAGTCACGGTATTAGTAACGCTTTAAAAGCTTCAGCAGCGAAAGTGGTCTTTACTTCCCGCCAATTTTTGGAAAAAGGCAACTTAACGCATATTCCAGAACAAGTGCCAGAAGCAAGTTGGATTTACCTTGAAGATTTAAAAGACACGGTAACATGGCAAGATAAAATATGGATTATTAAGCACTTATTTAATCCTAAGAAAGCCATTATTCCCCGAAAGCCGTCCGATGAAGCGATTGTTTTATTCACATCCGGCTCGGAAGGTACACCGAAAGGTGTTGTCCACAGCCATGCCAGCTTGATGGCAAACGTAGAGCAAATTAAAACGATCGCTGATTTTACACCTCGTGACCGTTTTATGTCGTCACTTCCATTATTTCACGCATTTGGTTTGACGGTTGGCTTATTTATCCCTCTATTTTCAGGTAGCCGAGTTTTCCTTTATCCAAGCCCATTACATTACCGGATCATTCCTGAATTAGTCTATGACAAAAACTGTACGGTATTATTTGGAACATCAACCTTTTTAGGTAACTACGCACGATTTGCTCATCAGTATGATTTTGCACGTTTGCGTTATGTGGTTGCGGGCGCAGAAAAATTATCAGATAAAACCAAAAAAATCTGGTTCGATAAATTTGGCATCCGAATTCTTGAAGGCTATGGGGTAACTGAGTGTGCACCTATTGTTTCAATTAATGTGCCAATGGCCGCTAAAGAAGGCTCTGTAGGGCAAATTTTACCCGAAATGGAAGCGCGAATTATCCCCATTTCTGGTATTGAACAAGGTGGTAAATTACAGCTTAAAGGCCCAAATATCATGAAAGGGTATTTGCGTGTGGAAGCGCCTGGGGTACTTGAAACACCACGAGCTGAAAATGCACAAGGTGAAATAGAGGAAGGTTGGTACGACACAGGTGATATCGTTGAATTAGATCATAAAAATTTCTGTACGATAAAAGGCCGTGTTAAACGTTTTGCTAAACTTGCGGGTGAAATGGTTTCTCTCGAAAGTATTGAGCAAATGGTGGCATCTCTTTCTCCTAATGCAAATCATGGTGTGGTTACAAAGCCAGATAGCAGTAAAGGTGAAGCGCTTGTTTTGTTCACAACAGATAAAGAACTAGACCGTAGCGCATTATCTAGTGCAGCCAAAAGCAAAGGGTTAACCGAGTTAGCGGTTCCACGTGATATTCGTTTTGTTAAAGAGTTGCCAGTACTGGGTAGCGGTAAAACGGATTTTGTCACATTAAAGCAAATGGCATTAAAGGATGAATAATATGCAAGAGAATGCTTCCAATGTACCGTTAATGAGCAGAGGAATGAAAGCTGTTCTTGCTTCACAGTTTCTTTCTGCATTTGCAGATAATGCTTTATTATTTGCCATATTAGCCCAACTTAAAGCCGAGTTTTATCCTGAATGGAGTCATCCTATCTTACAAATGGTGTTTGTTTTCACTTACATCGTTTTAGCGCCATTTGTTGGGCAAATTGCAGATAGGTTCTCAAAGGGCCGAGTGATGTTGTTTTCTAACATCTTTAAGTTTATTGGGGCATTAGGGATTTGTTTTGGCCTAAACCCATTCCTTTGCTATGGGTTAGTGGGAATCGGCGCTGCTTCATATTCACCAGCTAAATACGGTATTTTAGGTGAGCTCACTGGTGGAGATAACCTTGTTAAGGCCAATGGTGTCATGGAGGCTTCAACAATCGCAGCCATTTTAGTGGGATCGGTTGTCGGAGGAATGCTTTCCGATATTAACTTAATCTTAGCGCTAGGCACATGTGCTGTATTGTATGCGTTAGCCGTTATTGCGAATTTTTTCATCCCACACTTAGCTGCCGCGAGGCCTGGAAAAGGTTGGGATCTTAAACTGTTAATTACTTCTTTTTTCAATGCCTGCCGGGTGCTATGGGCTAACCAAGAAAGCCGTTTTTCACTAGTTGGAACCAGCTTGTTCTGGGGAGCAGGGGTAACGCTGCGTTTTCTGCTCGTTGCATGGGTGCCTGTGGCATTGGGATTACAAGACAATACAACGCCGACTATTTTAAATGCGATGGTTGCCGTGGGAATAGTTGCAGGAGCCGGGCTTGCTGCCAAGTTTATTACCTTAAAAACGGTTTATCGCTGCATTCCTGCGGGAGTTATTATAGGTGTGATGGTGGTGTTACTTTCGTTGCAAACTAATATTATTCCATCCTATTTTATTTTAATCATCCTTGGGATCTTCGGCGGTTTATTTGTCGTTCCGTTGAATGCATTATTGCAAGAAAAAGGGAAGGAAACCGTTGGAGCAGGGAATGCGATTGCAGTACAAAATTTAGGTGAAAATAGTGCAATGCTAATTATGTTAGGCTTGTACTCATTAGCAATTAAAGCAGGTTTGTCAGTTGTGAATGCCGGTATTGGTTTCGGTGCTGTATTCGCAATTGCGATTGCGGGTTTATGGGTTTGGGATCGCGCTCGTAAAAAAATGGCATAAAGGTAGATAACATCATGATAGATGAGAAGCGGCTTGAAACTCTGAGTATTCAGGTTGGGCTGAAACTGAAAGAACAGGGTAAAACAGTCACAACCGCAGAGTCATGTACCGGGGGCTGGGTTGCCAAAGTTTTAACCGATATATCGGGTAGCTCAGATTATTTTCAGCGTGGCTTTGTGACATACAGTAATGAAGCAAAGCATCAAATGATCGGTGTTAAAGATGAGTCTTTACAGCAGTATGGCGCTGTAAGCCAACAAGTCGTTACTGAAATGGCGACAGGCGCTTTACAAGAAGCCTGTGCAGATTTTGCTGTTTCAGTTAGTGGAATAGCAGGCCCTGGGGGCGGTAGTGTAGAAAAACCTGTTGGTACAGTATGGTTTGGTTTTGCACAGAAACAGGCAGACCAAACGGTATTAGTCACAACACAACATCAAGTGTTTCAAGGAAACAGAAATGAAGTTCGTTTTCAATCAACACTTTATATACTTGAAACACTTTTAAAGCAGTTAAGTTAAAAATCTTCTTGATACTGTATGATTATACAGTATAATTAATTTCAACAAACCGAATTCAATCGTTTTATTTGCAGTGGTCAAATCATTGCACTTAGGGAGTAAACATGGCTATTGATGAAAACAAACAAAAAGCACTTGCAGCAGCATTAGGCCAAATTGAAAAGCAATTTGGTAAAGGTTCCATTATGCGTCTTGGTGAAGACCGCTCTATGGATGTTGAAACTATCTCAACAGGCTCCTTATCCCTTGATGTTGCATTGGGTGCTGGTGGCTTGCCACTAGGTCGTATTGTTGAAATCTACGGCCCTGAATCTTCAGGTAAAACAACACTAACTCTGCAAGTTATTGCTGCAGCGCAACGTAGTGGTAAAACATGTGCTTTCATCGATGCTGAACACGCTTTAGACCCTATCTATGCTAAAAAATTAGGCGTTGATATCGATAACTTACTATGTTCTCAACCGGACACCGGTGAGCAAGCGCTAGAAATTTGTGATGCATTAACTCGCTCAGGTGCGGTTGATGTGATCATCGTTGACTCCGTTGCTGCATTAACACCAAAAGCTGAAATTGAAGGTGAAATTGGTGATTCACATATGGGCCTAGCTGCTCGTATGATGAGCCAAGCAATGCGTAAGTTAGCAGGTAACTTAAAAACATCTAATACCTTACTGATCTTTATCAACCAAATTCGTATGAAGATTGGTGTTATGTTTGGTAACCCAGAAACAACAACAGGTGGTAATGCATTAAAATTCTACGCATCTGTTCGTTTAGACATCCGCCGTATTGGTGCTGTTAAAAATGGCGAAGAAATCGTCGGTAGTGAAACTCGCGTTAAAGTGGTAAAAAACAAAGTTGCAGCACCGTTCAAACAAGCTGAATTCCAAATTTTGTATGGTGAAGGTATTAATACCTTCGGCGAGCTAATTGACTTAGGTGTAAAACATAAGTTAATTGAAAAAGCAGGGGCTTGGTATAGTTATAACGGCGATAAAATTGGCCAAGGTAAAGCTAACTCAACAAATTATTTAAAAGAGCACCCTGAAGTCGCTCAAGAAATTGATACCAAACTGCGTGAAATGTTATTGAATCATACTGGTGAATTTAGTAGTGCAGCAACAGACTTTATCAGTGATGCTGATGAAGAAGAAACACCAGAAGAATTTTAATTTTAATCTAATTAATTGATTAACAAGTAAATTATAGGCGCTCCGCTGATGTGGTGGCGCCTATTTTATTTTTAACCTATTACATTAATAGTTTATTGAACAGTTTTTCTGTGGAAAAATACACCAGTGCAAGGTATAAACATACTTTCAGAAAATATCTAGACGCTTTACAATGAAAGCTGCGAATGGATGTATCTATATTTTACTTCTGCACAAAGAGACTTTATCTTATCAGTCACTTTTTAATCGGAGAGTTGATTAGAGGTGATGTTACATTCCATCTCAACAATTCGTAATTCTGTTTCCAGCTTGATATCGGGATAAATATGAGTAAAAGCACCGCTGAGATCCGTCAAGCGTTTCTCGACTTTTTTCATACAAAAGGTCATCAAGTGGTCTCTAGTAGTTCACTAGTGCCAAATAATGACCCTACACTATTGTTCACAAACGCAGGGATGAACCAGTTCAAAGATGTATTTCTTGGTCTGGATAAAAGAGCATATTCCCGAGCGACAACCGCGCAACGCTGTGTGCGTGCAGGTGGTAAACATAACGACTTAGAAAATGTAGGCTATACTGCCCGCCACCATACATTTTTTGAAATGTTAGGCAATTTTAGCTTTGGCGATTACTTTAAGCATGATGCTATCCGTTTTGCTTGGGAGTTATTGACTAGCGAAGAATGGTTTAACTTACCAAAAGAAAGGTTGTGGGTGACCGTTTACGCAACTGACGATGAAGCTTATGATATCTGGAATAAAGAAATTGGTATTCCAGTTGAGCGTATTATTCGTATTGGTGATAACAAGGGCGCACCATATGCGTCAGATAACTTCTGGCAAATGGGTGATACCGGTCCCTGTGGCCCATGTACCGAGATTTTCTATGATCACGGTGACCATATATGGGGGGGGCCTCCAGGAAGCCCAGAAGAAGACGGTGACCGCTATATTGAAATTTGGAACTTAGTCTTCATGCAATTTAACCGTCAGTCTGACGGGACAATGGAGCCTCTACCAAAACCTTCAGTTGACACAGGAATGGGCTTAGAGCGTATTTCTGCGGTATTGCAGCACGTTAATTCAAACTATGAAATTGATATCTTCCGTGACCTTATTGCTGCGGCAGCTAAAGCAACAGGTGCGACGGATTTAGAGAATAAATCATTACGTGTTATTGCTGACCACATTCGTTCTTGTGCATTCCTTGTTAGTGATGGTGTTATTCCATCAAATGAAGGTCGTGGTTATGTTCTGCGTCGTATTATTCGACGTGCTGTTCGTCACGGTTATATGCTTGGTGCCAAAGACACTTTCTTCTACAAATTAGTCGCGCCACTGATTAAAGTCATGGGGCCTGCGGCAGATGAACTTGCACGCCAGCAAGCTATGGTTGAAAAAGTTCTCAAGACCGAAGAAGAGCAATTTGCACGCACGTTAGAACGCGGTCTTCAATTATTAGATGAAGAACTTGCTTCACTGAAAGGGGATACACTGGATGGTGAAGCGGCATTCCGCTTATATGACACCTATGGCTTCCCAATCGATTTAACGGCAGATGTTTGCCGCGAGCGCAATATTAAAGTCGACGAAGAAGGTTTTGAGCGGGCGATGGAAGACCAGCGTCGTCGTGCGCGCGAATCCAGTGGTTTTGGTGCGGATTATAATTCTTTAATTAAAGTTGATAAGCGTAGTGAATTCTCCGGTTATCAATATGATGAGCAACAAGCCACTATTACTGCATTATATAAAGATGGCCAGCCTGTAGACAGTTTGAATGCGGGTGAAGAAGGCTTAGTTATACTAGATAAAACTGCATTTTATGCAGAGTCTGGTGGGCAAGTCGGTGATACTGGTTACTTAAATAATGACAATGCGAGCTTTAAAGTCACTGACACGCAAAAATATGGTCAAGCAATTGGGCATATTGGTAAGGTAGAGGCGGGTTCACTGGTTGTTAACCATAGAATTACCGCTTTTGTGGATAGCGCTAGACGTGATGCGATCCGTTTAAATCACTCAGCAACACACTTACTGCATGCGGCATTACGCCAAGTATTAGGCGACCATGTTTCTCAAAAGGGTTCATTGGTTAATGACAAATACTTGCGTTTTGACTTCTCTCATTTTGAAGCGATGACACAAGAGCAACTACGTCAAGTAGAAGATATTGTGAATGCACAAATCCGTAAAAACTCAGAAATTGAAACTGAACTGATGGATTTAGAAGGCGCTAAAGCAAAAGGTGCTATGGCATTATTCGGTGAAAAATATGAGGAACGTGTACGTGTTCTGAGTATGGGTGATTTTTCTATCGAGTTATGTGGTGGTACACATGCGCGTCGTACAGGAGATATTGGTTTATTCCGTATCTTGAGTGAATCTGGTACGGCTGCAGGTGTTCGTCGTATTGAAGCGACTACAGGCTCAATGGCGATTGAAAGCATTCACAATCAGTCAGAGCAACTTTCAGCAATTGCACACTTAGTGAAAGGTGATATTAATAGTCTTGTCGAGAAAGTAAAAGCGGCGTTAGACAAATCTCGCCAACTCGAAAAAGAAATTGTGCAACTAAAAGATCAACAAGCATCTCAAGAAAGTGCTTCACTAAGTAGCAAAGCGAAAGACGTGAAAGGCATCAAATTATTAGTCACTCAATTAGCGGATACTGATCCTAAGTTATTGAGAACTATGGTTGATGATCTTAAAAATCAGTTGAAATCAGCGATTATCGTGCTTTCAACAACAAGTGGTGATAAAGTCAGTATGATCGTTGGGGTAACTAATGATTTGACTGCTAAAGTTAAAGCAGGGGACTTAATTTCCTATATTGCAAGTCAGGTAGGTGGTAAAGGTGGCGGTCGCCCAGACATGGCTCAAGCGGGAGGTACTGACGTTAGCGCATTACCTGCTGCTATGGCAAGTGTCGAAGAATGGGTCGAAGCGCGTCTGTAAGCACTTACAAAGTTGCCTCATTAAAATATGAGGCAACTTTAATCTGTTGCGGCATTGTTAATGTATCGTTTGTAGTGCTATATTTTGCTTGTAAATAATTAGAATGCTTGTATTGATGGCATCAATGCTTTAGGTGAATGTCATTGCTTTACGTTTTCACGGTGTGTGATGGACAATAGCGGGGATACCTAGAGACCCGACTCTTTTAATATTTCAAGGAGCAAAGAATGCTTATTCTGACTCGTCGAGTTGGTGAAACACTCATGATAGGCGATGAGGTAACAGTTACTGTATTGGGTGTCAAAGGCAACCAAGTTCGTATTGGTGTTAATGCCCCAAAAGAAGTTTCTGTTCACCGTGAAGAAATTTATCAACGGATCCAGGCTGAAAAGACTCAACCAGATAATCAATAATAATGAATAAGCGTCCAATGATTGATCACACAGCAAGAATGGGCGCTTGTCTTACTCACATTATTTCTAAAAATATCCTTTCGTTTTTATAATTCTCTAGCATCAAACTCATTTTATTGTTTAGTCTTCGGTTCTCTTGTACGAAATCTTGTTTTCCTTTGTATGAAATATAGGCTAATCAATCCAGTGAGCTTATTTTTATTCACTTATAGAATAATTTTTTTCTGTATTTTTGTTTATAAAGTTAGTGTCATAAGGGCTGAAAAATATCTTTTTCGGTGTTAAACTAAGCATCTTGCTTGTGAAATGTGCAAACAGACAACGGAATGCAAAAAGTTTGGAAAAATTGTTTGACTTCTAAGTCTAGGAAAGTAATATGTGCGCCACACAGCAACGAGATGTTTGAAAAAACAAATCGTGTGTAACTAAAATATGGTGAGGTGGCCGAGAGGCTGAAGGCGCTCCCCTGCTAAGGGAGTATGCGGTCAAAAGCTGCATCGAGGGTTCGAATCCCTCCCTCACCGCCATTTTAGATTATGCATCCGTAGCTCAGCTGGATAGAGTACTCGGCTACGAACCGAGCGGTCGGAGGTTCGAATCCTCCCGGATGCACCATCTTTAACCCTATGAGAGAATCTGATGGGGTTTTGTTTTGGTTTTAGCAACCAAACAAAGTAGTAACTAAGAAGTTGATTTATAGAAGTAGAAGTTGATAAAGAAGTTTGAGAGAGCAGCACATCTTGCATTAAGTATGCATCCGTAGCTCAGCTGGATAGAGTACTCGGCTACGAACCGAGCGGTCGGAGGTTCGAATCCTCCCGGATGCACCATCTCTTAGCTAATAATTTAGCATATCAATAATACCTTTTAATTTAACTCAGAAAAGTTATTGAGAATGTATCGATTTCAAATCGAATGAATTTTGCATCCGTAGCTCAGCTGGATAGAGTACTCGGCTACGAACCGAGCGGTCGGAGGTTCGAATCCTCCCGGATGCACCATCTTTAAGAAACTCCTCGTTCGAGGAGTTTTTTTTTGCCTAAAATTACCATTCATAAAATTAATTAAATCGTATTTTCTATACCTCTTTGATTTATTCCCTCATAAACCACACATCTAGACAGCGACAATTTATGTGATTTAAGCTAAAGTAATTGCCTTAATAAAATAAATTAACATCACAGGCGGGAGGTCGACTTGATCCCGGACGTATCGAAAGCGCTCTCATGGTTAGAGGCGCACCCAGAAACACTTAATGGTATTCAACGTGGTATTGAGCGTGAAACATTGCGTGTAACCCCCACAGGCGCAATTGCAGAGACCTTGCATCCAGAAGGGCTGGGAAAAGCTTTAACACATAAATGGATCACGACAGATTTTGCGGAGTCCTTACTCGAATTTATTACTCCTGTAGATAAAAGCATTAGCCATAATTTGGCTTTTTTGCGAGATTTACACCGCTATACAGCTCGTCACCTTCAAGATGAAAGAATGTGGCCGCTGAGTATGCCATGCTTTATTGAAAGTGAAGATAAAATCACTCTTGCGCAGTACGGCTCTTCTAATGTGGGGCAGTTTAAAACGCTGTACCGCGAAGGCCTTAAAAATCGTTATGGTGCTTTGATGCAAACGATAGCAGGGGTGCATTATAACTTCTCTTTGCCGATTGAATTTTGGCAAGCATGGGCGGGTATTGAAGACGAAGAAAGCGGTAAAGAAAAAATTTCTGAAGGCTATTTACGTCTAATTAGAAATTACTACCGCTTTGGTTGGGTTATTCCTTATCTATTTGGCGCATCTCCAGCTATTTGCGGCTCTTTTTTGAAAGATAGAGATACAACGCTATCATTTGATAAAACAGACTGTGGTACGTATTACTTGCCTTATGCGACATCATTACGCATGAGTGACTTAGGTTATACAAATAAATCACAAAGTGATTTAAACATCACATTCAATAAATTGGATGAATATGTAGGGAACCTGAAAAAAGCCATCCATAAGCCTTCAGCTGAATTTGAAAAACTGGGTGTAAAAAAAGACGGCAAATATATTCAACTAAATACGAATGTGCTGCAGATTGAAAATGAGCTCTATGCCCCAATACGGCCCAAACGCGTTCCTAAAGGCAATGAATCACCTTCTGACGCATTATTACGTGGTGGTATTGAGTACATTGAAGTCCGTTCACTTGATATCAATCCATTTAGTGCGATAGGCGTTAATGAAACGCAAGCTCGTTTTGTTGATCTATTCTTAATATGGTGTGTACTTGCTGATGCACCTGAAATGAATGCTCAGGAATTAGACTGTTGCCGTCAAAACTGGAATCGTGTCATTCTTGAAGGTCGTAAACCAGGCCAAGTCATTGGTTTCGGTTGTGGCAGCGAAGTTAAACCATTAGTTGACGTTGGGCAGCAATTATTTAATGACTTGATCCGTGTGGCTGAAGTGCTAGACACTTGTTGCGATGCAAAATATCAAGAAGTTTGTCACCAATTTGTTGCTATGTTTAAAGACCCAACTCTTACATATTCAGCGCTTGTTATGGATGAAATGTTAGAAAAAGGTATTGGTGGTTACGGGTTAGAATTAGCTGAAAAATATTTTGAACAGTTAGTGAACGAGCCGTATGAAGTGATAACTGAAGAGCAATTTGAGCAAGCACGATTAGCTTCAATAGCGAAGCAAGCGAAGATGGAACAAAGTGAGAGCGAAAGCTTTGAGGACTATCTACGCATTCATGCAGGACGCTAAAAGAAATGGCCACTCTAGGTGGCCAAAAAAAATCTCTTAGAGAATTAGGGATGATAACAAATTGCGCGTCTTTCAATAATTCAGACTCTGTATTTTCAAAATAGTTTCATTTATTTTAGAAAATATTTTTTATTTTCGAGGAGGTCACGAAATGCCATTATTAGATAGCTTTACTGTCGATCATACTCGCATGTCAGCACCTGCTGTACGTGTGGCAAAAACCATGAAAACACCAAGCGGTGATACCATCACAGTTTTTGATTTGCGTTTTACTGTACCAAATGAAGAAGCCATGACAGAAAAAGGGACGCATACTTTAGAGCACCTTTTTGCAGGCTTTATGCGTGATCACCTCAACGGAAATGGTGTTGAAATTATTGATATTTCACCAATGGGGTGCCGTACTGGTTTTTATATGAGCCTTATTGGCCAGCCAGATGAACTGCGTGTTGCTAATGCATGGAAAGCGGCAATGGAAGATGTTTTGCAAGTGAAAGACCAAAACAAGATCCCTGAATTGAATGTCTATCAGTGCGGTACATACAAAATGCACTCACTGGAAGAAGCCCAGCAAATTGCACGTAATGTTCTTGCATCAGAAATTGGTATCAATAAAAATGATGAATTAGCATTACCTGCAGAGAAACTTGAACAGCTACACGTTTAGTTTTTATCAAATATTCTCTATAAAAAGAGCCAATTAAGGCTCTTTTTATTTTATAAGAGAATTAAATTGCAAGTTTATGGCTAAATTAAAGATCAGGGACTTGAGAACTAAATGTAAGAGGTGTGATCCTAACCTGTTTAACGATATTTTCACTCATCGCTAATACCTCGATAAGGTAATGCCCCACCACGATTTGCTCTTCAAGCTGTGGAATATCACCAATGACCTCTAAAACCATGCCATTAACCGTCCTAGGGCCATCTATGGGGAGATTCCAATCAAAAGCCTTATTCAGCTCACGAATATTAGCAGAACCGTCTACAAGAACGCTTCCATCACTTTGTGGCAAGACTTCTTCGGCTAAAGATGGTGACATCGAGGTTGTGAAGTCACCCACTATCTCTTCTAATATATCTTCGACAGTGATAAGGCCTTGAATTTCACCGTATTCATCAACAATGATCCCAAGTTTTTCTTTATTGTGCTGGAAGTTAACTAACTGAACATTTAATGGTGTACTGTTAGGAATAAAATAAATGTTATCTGCAGCTTTAATTAGGTTTTGCTTATTAAACTCACGTTTTTCCATCATAAGACGGTATGCTTCACGGACGCGTAAAATGCCAATAGAGTCATCAAGTGAGTCGCGATAAAGCACAATACGGCCATGAGGGGAGTGCGTGAGCTGCCGAATGATTGATTTCCAGTCATCATTGACATCAATACCAACAATCTCATTCCTTGGCAGCATAATATCGCCAACAGTGACTTTGTCTAAGTCTAAAATTGAAATTAACATGTCTTGATTTCGGCGGCTAATTTTATGCTTTGATTCGTTAACAATGGTGCGTAGCTCTTCCTTATTAACCGCATCAGTTCGTGCGGTTAGTGACTTCACCCCAATGCAGCGTAACAGTAGCGCGGAAATAGTATTAAATGCCCAAACAATAGGCATCATGACTACTTGTAATGGTTTTAAGAGGTAACTACTTGGAAATGCGATTTTTTCAGGGTACAGCGCTGCCAGTGTTTTTGGCATGACTTCGGCAAAAATGAGGATCACAAATGTCAGGATCCCTGTAGCCATAGCTACACCTGCATTCCCATATAATCGCATACCAATGATGGTCGCTAATGCGGAAGCGACTATGTTGATTAAGTTATTACCAATAAGGACTAGGCTTAACAGCTTATCAGGGTGTTTAAGAAGTTTTTCAACGCGGATCGCTGAGCGATTACCTTGTTTTGCTAAATGTTTTAACCGATAACGGTTTAGCGTCATCATCCCTGTTTCTGATGCAGAGAAATAGGCTGACATAAAAATTAAAACAATCAATATGATGATTAGCGTACTCGTGGACACATCATCCAAAACAAGTTTCCTTATATTGTGAAAGTCGTGGCTTTATTTGCGTCAAAATACCATAAACTCCTGTATTAAACGGTTACCAAAAAAAGCCATTGTTAAGATGATTGAGCCACCAACATGGAAAAATAGGACGCGCTTACCTCGCCATCCTCCATGGAAATGTCCCCAAAGTAGAGTGATATAAACAAACCATGCAATGACGGATAATACCGATTTATGGATATTTTCTTTATCAAAAATATTATCCATATAAATAAAGCCAGTACACAAGGTCAGAGTCAGCAAAATGACCCCAACTTGAGTGATGTGGAACATTTTACGTTCAATTACCATCATGGGTGGCATATCTGGACTAAATTTTAAGGTTTTGTTCTTTAGCTGATGGTCAATTAAAGCCACTTGTAATGCATATAAAGCCGCAATAAGGAGTGTCGCATAGCTCAACAAAGCTAGACCAATATGAACAAAAAGTGGTACTCGAGCTTCAAGATGCGTAATAAACTCACCAGGCATTAGCGTTGACAGCATCAAGTTAATAATGGCAAAACTATAGACTATAGGCGTTAAGTACCAAGCTTTTCCCCAGTAAGCGACAACAGTCATAATCACACACATGAGTAAGCTCACTGTTGAGCCTAAATTCAACAGAGTGAGGTTTTGTCCCTCGGCTTCACTGAAAATCAAAAATTTCAATGTAATAGCGTGAGTTACTAACGCAACAACGGCAAGAAAAAGCGCGAGGTGGCGGTAGAACGGCTGTTTACGCACTTGGCCAGGGACGATCAGTAACAGACTGACCATGTATGTACAAACTGCTATGACTGCAAATACGGGCATAGTATAGTGTCGTTAATCATTTTTAGTGGAAAGTTATTCATAGTATAACTTGTACGAGTGTAGGCTCCAACTATTGGACAAGCCAATCACAATATATTCATTGCTGATAGCATTTCATGCGCCTACTGCTTGGTTTGTATTATTAAATTCATGCCATAATAACCTGTATCATCTGTTTCAAACAGGGGGCAGCGAAAAAACTGCGGGCATGTTACAATGGGGCATTATTTTGCCGCGATTATTTTTAGTGTTGGTTTCCCTTCATCATTGTGAAGGTATTGATGCTTATAATTCAAGTTGTTAGGTGACACGCACTTGAAATTATCTGTATTAGCAACCAGATCAGGCTGACATCGGCCCATCAACAGAATTGAGCTAAGACATATGTTTGATAATTTAACTGACAGACTATCGCGCACGTTGCGCAATATCAGTGGGCGTGGGCGTCTAACTGATGAAAATATTAAAGAAACACTACGCGAAGTTCGCATGGCCTTGCTGGAAGCTGACGTTGCTTTGCCAGTTGTCCGTGAATTCATTCAAAAAGTTAAAGAAAATGCCGTTGGGCAAGATGTCAATAAAAGTCTAACACCTGGCCAAGAGTTCATTAAAATAGTTCAAAATGAACTGACTAGGGCGATGGGGGACGAAAACCACCAACTTAATTTATCCGCACAACCTCCTGCTGTTGTTTTAATGGCAGGTTTGCAAGGTGCCGGTAAAACGACCAGCGTTGCAAAATTAGGTAAGCTCTTAAAAGAAAAGCAAAAGAAAAAAGTATTAGTTGTCTCTGCTGACGTTTATCGCCCTGCAGCGATTAAACAACTAGAGACATTAGCTGAAAGTGTTGGAATTGACTTTTTCCCTTCAGAAGTACAAGAAAAACCCACTGCAATTGTTCAAAAAGCATTAAAACACGCACAATTACAATTCTACGATGTGCTGTTGGTGGATACCGCAGGTCGCTTGCATGTTGATGAAGCGATGATGGAAGAAATCCAAGAAGTTCACCGTATTATTAAGCCAGTTGAGACCTTATTCGTCGTTGATGCGATGACAGGGCAAGATGCGGCAAATACAGCGAAAGCATTTAATGAAGCCTTACCACTGACAGGGGTTGTGTTGACCAAGGTCGATGGTGATGCACGAGGCGGTGCGGCACTTTCAATTCGTGCGATTACGGGGAAACCTATTAAGTTCTTAGGTGTTGGTGAAAAAACTGATGCCTTAGAACCATTCCACCCAGAGCGCGTCGCGTCTCGTATCCTTGGTATGGGTGATGTGATTTCTCTGATTGAAGAGATTGAGCATAAAGTTGACCGTGATGAAGCTGAAAAGCTTGCTAAAAAACTTAAAACGGGAGATGGCTTTGATTTAAATGACTTTTTAAGTCAATTGAAGCAAATGCGTAATATGGGCGGCATGGCGAGCATGATGAGCAAAATGCCAGGAATGTCTCAGTTACCCGATGCCGTTAAGTCCCAAATGGATGATAAAATCACCGTTCGTATGGAAGCGATGATTAATTCCATGACACGTAAAGAACGTGAAAAACCGGAAATTATTAAAGGTTCACGAAAACGTCGTATTGCGGCAGGTTCGGGAACTACCGTGCAAGAAGTTAATCGCCTCTTAAAACAATTTGATGACATGCAACGCATGATGAAGAAAATGAAAAAAGGCGGTCTAGCCAAGATGATGCGCGGCATGAAGGGTATGATGCCACCGGGTTTTCCGGGGCGTTAAGCAATAAAGCCTCAAACAAAACGCACTTTTGATTGATTTTTGCGTCAAAGTGAGTAAACTTTTCGGGCTTTTTATATGACAGCCGGACTCTATCCCTCGATGGAGTCTGGTTGTTTTGTTAACTAATGAGGATGTTATGGTAACAATTCGTTTATCTCGTGGCGGCGCTAAAAAACGTCCGTTCTACCAAATCGTTGTGACTGATAGCCGCAATGCGCGTGACGGTCGTTTCATTGAGCGTATCGGTTTCTTCAACCCGATCGCTGCAGGTCAAGCAGAAGAACTGCGTTTAGACCTGGACCGTGTTGAGCACTGGGTTGGCTTAGGCGCAACTATTTCTGACCGTGTTGCACAACTGGTCAAACAAGCTAAGAAAGCAGCTTAATCTGTCGCGGTGGTAACAATGAGCAAGCAAACTAAACTACAGCCACCTGAAAACCCAATTGTATTGGGGAAATTAGGTGCGGCATACGGTATTCGTGGTTGGCTCAAAGTTTTTTCGTCCACCGAACATGCTGAAAGTATTTTTGAGTATCAGCCTTGGTTTATCCAACGTTCAGGTCAATGGCAACACATTGAAATTGAAGATTGGAAACATCATAACAAGGATATCATTGTCAAGCTGAACGGGGTCGATGACCGCGATGCAGCCGCGCTTTTGACTAACTTTGAAATTGCGGTTGATTCAACCCAACTTCCTGAGTTAGAAAACGAATACTACTGGAAAGACCTGATGGGCTGCCAAGTAGTGACGTTACAAGGCTATGACCTTGGTACCATCACTGACATGATGGAGACCGGTTCAAATGATGTGCTGGTCATTAAGGCGAATTTAAAAGATGCATTTGGCATCAAGGAGCGGTTGGTTCCGTTTCTTGATGGGCAGGTTATCAAGAAAGTCGATCTCGATGCCAAACTTATTGAAGTGGATTGGGATCCTGGTTTTTAAATCTCCGGTTGAACGGTTTTGATAAGTGGGACGAAATTATGTGGATTGGTGTAATTAGCCTGTTTCCCGAAATGTTCCGCGCAATAACCGAGTACGGGGTAACTGGTCGGGCAGTGAAAAATGGCCTGCTAACATTTGAGTGCTGGAATCCGCGAGATTTTACTCACGATAAGCACAAAACTGTTGATGATCGCCCCTATGGTGGTGGTCCAGGCATGCTGATGATGGTGCAACCGCTTAAGGATGCAATCAACGCAGCAAGAACTGAGGCTGGTGAGGGTGCAAAGGTTATTTATCTTTCACCGCAAGGGCGCAAACTTAGTCAAGACGGTGTTTGCGAGCTGGCAACCAATGAGAAATTGATTCTTGTTTGTGGCCGCTATGAAGGCATTGATGAGCGTATCATTCAAACCGAAGTTGACGAAGAATGGTCAATCGGTGATTACGTTCTCAGTGGCGGGGAACTTCCCGCGATGGTGTTGATTGACTCAGTTTCACGGTTTATACCGGGAGTACTTGGTCATCAAGCTTCTGCTCAAGAAGACTCTTTTGCAGATGGTTTGTTAGATTGTCCGCACTATACCCGCCCTGAAGTGTTAGATGGCATGCAAGTTCCTGATGTTTTACTTTCAGGAAACCACGCTAAAATAGATAGCTGGCGCATGAAACAATCACTCGGCCGTACCTGGCTTAGAAGACCTGAGCTTCTGGAAAGCCTAGCTCTGACTGACGAGCAGAGGATGTTGCTGGCTGAATTCCAACTGGAATATCAGTCTGAGCAACAAATGAATCCAGACAATTAATTGTCTAAACATATCAGTTTACCTAGGGTAAGAGAGTTATTATGAGCAACATTATTAAACAACTTGAACAAGAGCAAATGAAGCAGGACGTACCTTCATTCCGTCAGGGTGACACCGTGGAAGTTAAGGTATGGGTCGTAGAAGGCTCTAAAAAACGTCTGCAGGCATTCGAGGGCGTGGTTATCGCTATTCGTAACCGCGGTCTGCACTCTGCATTCACTGTTCGTAAAATTTCTAACGGCGAAGGTGTTGAGCGTGTATTCCAAACTCACTCTCCAGTCGTAGATAGCATTGCTGTTAAACGTCGTGGTGCTGTTCGCAGATCTAAACTGTACTACCTGCGTGAGCGTTCTGGTAAGGCAGCTCGTATCAAAGAGCGTCTGAACGCCAAGTAATACGCTTTCGCTACATCCGAAAGTTATGTTATGAGAGAGGCCCGCTTTGCGGGCCTTTTTATATTCGTCACTATATTCTTCATATTTCAAATTGTAGCTGTGTTGGCAGCACTCAGCCCCACAGGCCACATACCTTATTCGTCATATTTCAAGTTGTAGCCGTGTTGGCTGCGTTCAGCCACACAGGTCACATACTTGTGTATGCTCCCTGCGATGTCCTCACTTTGCCGCCTTGCTACAACTCGAACTATTTAGAATATAGCTGATAACTTATGCTTACCTGTAAATAAATGCTTACAGATTGCTTATTTTTCTTTAGTCTATTAAAATATTTTAATGTTAAATTAATGTAAAACTGTAATTTATTCAATTAATTATGGTGGTGTAAATAATTCAATACGATAGTGGAAATATTTTACATAAATGGATTGAATTGTTTACGATGCATGGTATGTTATTACTCATACACCCAAACACAATACGTAAATAATAAACTAAGCAAATATAAGCTAATAAGTAGGTAAAAAATGATCATGCAAAAAGATGTACTCAACAACGTGAATATTCAAGACGAGCAGGTATTAATCACTCCTGAGAGTCTGAAAGAGAAATATCCGCTGAGTCGCAGCAACCTGCATGCCATTGCGACATCGCGCCAAGTGATTGCTGACATTATTCATCAACGCGACCCTCGCTTACTCGTGGTATGTGGTCCTTGCTCAATCCATGATGTGGATGCCGCTATTGAATATGGTGAGCGCCTGAAAGTATTAGCCGAAGAATTAAGTGATAGCTTATATATTGTGATGCGTGTGTATTTTGAAAAACCTCGTACAACCGTAGGTTGGAAAGGTTTGATTAGTGATCCATTTATGGATGGTTCTTTTGAAATGGAAAAAGGCCTACATATTGCTCGTGACTTGTTGACCAATTTAGTGAATATGGGACTGCCATTAGCGACAGAAGCATTGGATCCTAACAATCCTCAATACTTAGGGGATTTATTCAGTTGGTCAGCCATTGGTGCAAGAACGACTGAGTCACAGACCCACCGTGAAATGGCATCTGGTTTATCTATGCCTGTTGGTTTCAAAAATGGAACCGATGGGAGTTTATCTACAGCGATTAATGCGTTAAAAGCAGCAGCGATGCCACACCGTTTTATGGGAATTAACCAATCTGGCCAAGTTTGTTTATTACATACCAAAGGTAATAGTAACGGACATGTCATTTTACGTGGTGGGAAAACGCCTAACTACAATGCTGAAGACATTGCGGCTTGTGAAGCGGAAATGAAAAAAGCAGGTTTAGAGCCGTCCCTTATGGTGGATTGTAGCCATGGAAACTCGAATAAAGATTACCGCCGTCAGCCATTAGTTGTTGATTCTATTATTGAACAAATTATTAATGGTAATGAATCAATTACAGGTATTATGCTAGAAAGTCATATTAATGAAGGGAATCAAACATCTGAACAAGCCCGTGACACAATGAAATACGGTGTGTCAGTGACAGATGCCTGCATTAACTGGCAAACGACGGAAACGGTATTGCGTAAATTACATCAAGCATTGTTGCCTGTGCTTGAACAACGTGCGCAAAAATTGAGTAAAGTGAGCTGATCAAGGTATTGGTATGTCTGTTGAGTTATCCCATTTACGGGAACAAATTGATGAAGTTGATAAATCGTTACTAGATTTATTAGCAAAAAGGCTGCAACTGGTTGCTGAAGTCGGTGAAGTGAAAAGCTTACATGGTTTACCGATTTATGTGCCTGAACGAGAAACAAGCATGTTGGCAGCACGTCGCGCCGAAGCTGAGCGTATGGGGATCCCACCTGATCTGATAGAGGATATTCTAAGGCGGATCATGCGCGAATCTTACGCACGTGAAAATGATAAAGGGTTTAAAACACTGAACCCATCAGCTGGCCCAATTGTGATTGTAGGTGGTGATGGGAAAATGGGGCGGTTATTTCACCGTCTCCTTAATTTATCAGGCTATCAGGTTAAGACATTAAACGAAGATGACTGGGCACAAGCAGAATCTATAGTTGCTGGTGCGAGCGTCGTGATGGTTAGTGTACCAATACATTTGACAGTACAAGTCATCAACCAGCTGCCTAAACTGGATAAAAGCACGGTCTTGATGGATATCGCATCGATTAAGCAACAGCCATTAGAAGCGATGTTAGCAGCCCATGATGGGCCAGTACTTGGGCTTCACCCGATGTTTGGTCCTGATATTGGTAGTGTTGCAAAGCAAGTATTTGCTTACTGTAATGGCCGTGGCTCAGAGTCTTATCAGTGGTTTCTTGAACAGTTATTAGTTTGGGGGGCACGTTTGAAAGAAATCTCAGCCGAAGAGCATGATAAAAACATGAGCTTTATTCAGGCATTACGCCACTTTACAACATTTACTTACGGGCGAAATCTTGCTGAGGAAAATATCGATTTACAGCAATTACTTGATTTATCATCGCCTATTTATCGTTTAGAGCTCGCGATGGTTGGGCGGCTGTTTGCTCAAGACCCTCAACTCTATGCAGACATTATTATGTCTTCAAATGAAAATGTTGAATTGATACGCAGATATCATCAATTGTTAGGTGATTCAATAGCGCTACTGGAGAAAAAAGATAAAGCGGAATTTATTCGCCAATTTAATCAAATTAGCCAGTGGTTCGGTGAAGATGCCCATCATTTTATGAAAGAAAGCCAATCATTACTGCAACGAGCAAACGATAATCGAAAATAATCATCCCGCCTTCTATCGTGTTTTATAGCGGTAGAGGGCTTTATTTTCTTGTTAATTTTTTGTTACCTTCTATGTTCTTCTATTTCAGTTAATCTCACCAAGAATGTTTATTTAAAATAGGTAATTGTACTTATCTATATAATTTCTATCGAATAATATGCTAATCAGATAAAAACTGAATTTATTCACTATCTAATTTCAAATTAATCAATTTTTAAAATCAATATTTATAAATCGATCGATTTATATGATAAAGATTTCACCTGTTTTACCGATAACACTACTCATTAAATGATGGTTAGCGTGGTAAATATATGTCTTTTAAAAATCTCAAAATTAGTATGAAGTTAACGGTAGCATTTGGTGGTTTTGTTGCGCTTATTATCCTAAGTTCACTTTTTTCTTTAGCCAATATGAACCGAGCTAATGATGGCATGAAACAAGTCCTGTATGAAAGTTATCCTATTGCCTCTACCGCAGGACAAATGATGGATAACTTTTATTCTTTTATAGGGATCCAAGAGCTAATTTTACTTGATGATCGTGGTAGTGATAAACGCAGAGAAGAGTTGGCTAAAATTACATTAAAAATTAATGGATTGATGGAAAGCTTAGAAAATAACGTTACAGATGATCGCTCTAAAGAAGTCTTGGCTGATTTGCGTGTTATTCGCCAACAGTTTCATTCATCAATTACTCGCATCAATACCTTTTTATCAGAGAATAATCGCCAAGCTGCTATTGATGAAATGATGACTAAAACGTCTAGTATTCAACGTGATTATCGTGATCAAATTCAAACTTTAATGGCTATCCAAGATTTGGAAATGCAAGAGGTTGGCCGTAAAGTGAATGCGGATTATGAAAACAATAAACTATTACTAGCGGTGTTATCAATCTTGAGTATTGGCGCGGGCTGCGTAATGGGCTGGTATATTACGAACATTATCACAAGGCCATTGGAAAATGCGGTTAATTTCGCGCAGTCAATTGCAAATGGGGATCTGACTAAAGATATTCAGGTCACCTCAAAAGATGAAACGGGTGTATTGTTAAATGCACTTAATGATATGAAAGAGCACTTGCTGGAAATCGTTCAAGAGGTTCAACAAGGTTCTGAAAGTATTTCGGCAGCAGCAGGGCAAATTGTCGCGGGGAACCAAAACCTGGCGGCGCGTACCGAAGAACAGGCTGCATCAGTTGAAGAAACGGCCAGTTCAATGGAACAAATAACTTCAACCGTTCAAAACACGACTGAGCACACTCATGAAGCTAGCATGCTTGCAGACCAAGCGGCAATTATTGTACAAAACAATGGCGACATGATGAGCCAAGTCACGAACAAAATGCGTACAATCAATGGTTCATCATCACAGATGACAGAAATTATTAATCTAATCGACTCTATTGCATTCCAAACCAATATTTTAGCATTGAATGCATCTGTTGAAGCTGCAAGAGCTGGTGAGCATGGGCGAGGCTTTGCCGTTGTTGCCGGAGAAGTGAGATTATTAGCACAAAAAAGTGCCGCTTCCGCGAGTGATATTCGTGTGTTGATTGAAAATTCATCGGCACAAACACAAGAAGGCATGGAACTTGTTGAAAAAGCAACTCAACAAATACATGGCATGGTTGATAGTGTAAAAGAGATGAATGCGTTATTACGTGAAATTGGGCAGGCTAGCCGTGAGCAAAGCGATGGCATTTCTCAAATCAATAGTGCGGTCGGGCAGCTTGATTTAACTACACAGCAAAATGCGAGTCTAGTTGAAGAATCTGTTGTCGCAGCGGACTCATTAAATGAACAGGCGTACCATTTGAAGGAGCTAGTCAATTATTTCAGAGTGAAATCTTCGAATTATCAATCTGAAGTGAGAGCATAGTTTCAGTTTAGTAGGCTGCACTGAAAAAATGCAGCCTAATTATATTTTAATTAAGGCGTAATTTTTTCAGGTTCAACAGGAACCACATTTTCGGATGGGTAGCAGCCTAATATTTTAATTGACCTAGTAATTGTTGAAAGCTCTCTTAAAGCTTGTTGCATATTATCTGAACGTAAATTGGCATGCACATCAACATAAAACATCTCTTCCCATGGTTTTCCATTTATTGGGCGTGATTCTAACTTGCTCATGATTATCTTATTATTTTTCAAAATAACTAATGCATCAACTAAGGCACCAGCTTGTTGGCCAGTGGTCAGAAGCAGTGTTGTTTTAGCCGGTACTTGTTCAGTGACTTCAATTGGTTGTGGTGCAACAACAATAAAGCGTGTCATGTTAATTTGCTGATTAGCGAGATTATGCTCTATTACGCTTAAATCGTATAAGGCGCCACCGGCTTCACTTCCAAGTGCCGCGACACTCGGTGAGTTTTGGTCTGCGACCATTTGCATTGCAGTTGATGTGCTATCACAATATTTTATTTCCCAGTGTGGGAATTGTGCTAAGTATTGGCTGCATTGTTGGAAAGGCTGAGGGTGGCTATACACGGTTTTGATCTGGCTGAGATCGGTATTTCCTGTTGTTAAGAGGCAATGGTTAATTGGGAGCCGAATCTCTCCGACGATTGATAATGATGTATTTTGCAGTAAATCGTAAACATCGTTAATTGCGCCCGAACTGGTGTTTTCTATTGGTAAAATGCCATATTCCGCTTGCCCATTTTCAACTAATGAAAAAATATCTTGGAATTTATGGCAACTGCATTCAACTAGTTGGTCAAAATGACGGGCTGAGTACTGGCGTGCCGCAATGTGTGAATAAGAACCTTTCGGCCCTAAAAATGCGAAACGCGCGGTATCACTAGGGGTTAAATTTAAATGCTTTTGTAAAATAGCCTGTTGCGTAAGAACAGAGTCCTCAATAATCATCTGGAATAGGCGAGTGATATAAAAGCCATCAAGCCCTAGCGGTTTGCCTTTGTTGATTAAAACATCAAGAAGCTGGCGCTCACGGTCTTTATCACGAATAGGGCGGCTATCATCAATTTTTGTTTCAGCGACTTCAACAGCATAACCACGGCGCTTTGCTAAAAGATTTAGTAATTCACTATCCAGTTGACTTATTTTCTCTCTTACTTTTAATAAATTAGTGCTGTTTTCCATGCTGCCCACCCTGTTAATATCATGATATAAAAAAAGCCCCCTAGAGGGGGCTTTCTAATTTTGTCTTCTTTTCTTTCTCGAACGACAAAAGCCCCCAATTAGGAGTTGCTAAAGAAGAAAAAGAAAACAAAATTAAGATTCATATGAACACCTTTAGTCAGATTCAATTTAAATAAACCCGATACTCACTAAGAAGTCAATAGGTAAGGGTCATAAACATAAAAAAACGCGCCCATGGTGAGCGCGTTTATAAGGTTCAAGATTAGTTGATAGATAATATAAAATTATAACGTAACAGTATTATTCGCTTCTTTTACACTATTATATGCTCTTCTTGATTCTCCTTTATGTTGCACTTTATTAAGTTGTCTTTCGAGTTTGTTAATTAGTTCATTAATTGCAACGTACATATCTTCATGCTTGGCACTTGCGACCAATTTTCCTGTCGCTGTTTTTATGTTGGCATCAACCATAAAACCTTGTGGCTCTTTTGATAATACGACATGCGTATTTATTAGAGATACTTGCCACTTATCGAGTTTTGTTAGACGGCTCTCAATGTGCTCACGAATCGCTGGGGTAATGTCCATTTGTTTGCTAGTAATGTTCACTATCATATAGTTACCTCTCATTGTTTCCGTCTTTGTTGATTTCAGAATACCCGTTCTTGCTAAGAAAAAATTGATGTAGATCACATCTCATTCAGGGGAAGAGTAACAGCTATCTGAAGTGTGATTTCACATAAAAAAGGGGCGAAAAAGCATTGCCAAAATGAATGGATTAAGGGACACTGATTGAGTTGGCTAGGGGAACGGTAAATAGCCGGAACTTTTTTTGGGTTAAAATTAGTACCCTAAATGAGCAAGCAACTAAATCGCCGCTAGCAAAGAAAAACAGCAGCCATGGCTGCTGTTTTAGATCGCACGATGATATTATTGTGGGTTTGCAGCAATAATACTCGCAACTTTATTCGCTTCTTGGTTTAGCCCCATCTCATTATAAGCAATTTCCATGTATGCTAAGGCATTACGTGTTGCTTCTGTGTCTGGGTAGTCTTTTAGCATTTGTTGAACACGATTAACAACCGCGACATAAGCACCGCGTTTGTTGTAGTATTCGACAACAGAAAGGTCGAATTTCGCTAAGCGGTCTTTTAAGAAGACTAATCGCTTACTCGCATCATTGGAGTATAAGCTGTTAGGATAGTAGCGAACTAACTGACTGAAATCTTTGAATGCAACTCGTGCATGCTGTGGGTCTCTGTCTGAGCGGTCAATACCAAAGAGGCCTTGCAATAAGCTATCATCCAGAGCCATCGCGGTTAAGCCTCGCATATAGAGGACATAATCAATATTTGGATGAGTTGGGTTCAAACGCATGAAACGGTCAATTGCGGCTATCGCCATTGGCAGCTCTGCTGATTTATAATATGCATAAATCAGGTCTAATTGAACCTGCTGAGCATATGGACCAAATGGATAACGGTTATCAAGAGCTTCAAATTGTTTAATCGCTGCTTTAAAATTGCCGTCCTGTAATTTTTGCTGACCCGTTGCATATATTTCAGCAGGGGTGCTATCAGGGCTGACTTCAGGAGTGCTGGAACAGCCGACTAAAATCAGGCTCAACGTGGCTGCAGCCACCAGATTTTTCATACGTATCATCACGTGTAGGTTATCCTCTGAGTGTTTCGAGGGAGTCTATCCATAAGGCTCCCGGCAAAATTCGAGTTACAATAGCATATATTTTAAATGAAACGGCACTGCCGTCAAAATACAAACACCAAAAAGTAGATTAATTTATGGCTCAACAAGTACAACTTAGTGCAACTATCGCTGAATCACAGCTTGGTCAACGTTTAGATCAGGCTTTGGCCGAATTGTTCCCTGATTATTCACGTTCTCGCATAAAAGAATGGATTTTAGCTGATAGAGTGCAGGTTAATGGCAAAGTTATCAATAAGCCAAAAGAAAAAGTTTTTGGCAGCGAACAAATTTTAATCGATGCCCTCATTGAAGAAGATAATCGCTGGGAACCACAAGATATCCCACTTAATGTGATTTATGAAGATGAAGATATCCTAATTATTAATAAACCGCGTGATTTAGTTGTCCACCCTGGAGCTGGAAACCCAGATGGCACAATTCTTAATGCGTTGTTATATCGTTATCCTGAAATTGCTGATGTGCCGAGAGCAGGTATTGTTCATCGTTTAGATAAAGACACGACAGGCTTAATGGTTGTCGCAAAAACAGTTCCAGCTCAAACACACCTTGTAGAAGCATTGCAACGTAGAGAAATTACGCGTGAATATGAAGCGGTTGCGGTCGGCCGTATGACAGCGGGTGGCATGGTAGAAGAACCTATCTCTCGTCATCCAACTAAACGAACCCATATGGCTGTGCACCCAATGGGTAAACCTGCCGTAACACATTATCGTGTGATGGAACACTTTAGACCCCATACTCGTTTACGTTTACGTCTGGAGACGGGCAGAACTCACCAAATTCGTGTTCATATGGCTCATATCAATCATCCATTAATTGGTGATCCCTTATACGGTGGCCGCCCGCGCCCACTAAAAGGGGCGACCGAAGAATTTTTAGAGGTCATGCGTAATTTTGATAGGCAAGCACTGCATGCCACTATGTTACGCTTATATCACCCAATTTCAGGTATTCAAATGGAGTGGCATGCACCGTTACCTGATGATATGGTTAAGCTTATAGAAGCTCTAAAAGCAGACACTGAACTGCATAAAGACGATATGGACTGGTAATGAATACATTGATTTTCCCTGATTGGCCGCAACCTAAAAACATAGCTAGCTGTAGTACAACTCGAGTGGGTGGTGTGAGCCTGCCACCTTTTGATAGCTTGAATTTAGGTGATCATGTTGGGGATATACCCAATGCCGTCAGTGAAAATCGTCAACGCCTTGAGACGCTTGCTCAGCTACCACAACAACCAGTTTGGCTTGAGCAAGTTCATGGAACGGATGTGCTTCAGCTTGTTGGTGATAAAATTCATAATAGGCAAGCGGACGCCGTGTACAGTAATCAGGTTGGCCAAGTTTGTGCCATTATGACTGCGGATTGCTTGCCTGTGTTATTGACTAATCAAGCAGGAACGGAAGTGGCTGCAGCCCATGCAGGATGGCGCGGCCTATGTCATGGGGTTCTTGAAAATACAATCAATCAATTTATTAGCCCTGCAAATGAAATTATCGCTTGGCTTGGCCCCGCTATTGGTGCTGAGAAATTTGAAGTCGGTAAGGAAGTCAAAGAGGCTTTTGTTAATCAATCATCTGATTTAGCCTCTGCTTTTGTTCCTTATAATGATAAATATCTCGCTGACATTTATTTATTAGCACGTAAAAAACTACGGGCTGCTGGCGTAACGAAGGTCTATGGTGGTGATTTTTGTACAGTAACAGATGAAAACAGATTTTTTTCCTATCGAAGGGAAGGAAAAACCGGCAGGATGGCTTCATTGATATGGATAAATACCTAGTATTGGGGTTTTGTTCTAAATTAACGGATATATCAAAAATAATTCCTTGCAAAACTTGAATATTTAAAAACTGACCTCATCTAGTATCCAGTAGCAAATTTAATCTCATTTATTGGAGGTGTTATGCGTCTGGACCGTTTAACTAATAAATTCCAGCAAGCTCTCGCTGACGCCCAATCACTAGCCCTTGGGCGCGAAAACCAGTTTATTGAACCTATTCATCTATTAAGTGCCCTGTTTAATCAAGAGGGTGGCACAGTTCGTCCATTGCTGACGACGTTAGGCGTGAATGCCGTACAATTCCAGCAAAAAGTCGAAGATGCATTAGGGCGTTTACCTCAAGTGCAAGGTGTTGCGGGAGATGTTCAACCATCAAGTGACTTAATGCGTCATTTGAATTTATGTGATCAGTTGGCACAAAAGCACGGAGATGAATTTATCTCCTCAGAATTATTTCTTGTCGCCGCTTTAGAAGCCAATACGACATTAGCAGACATGCTCAAAGCAGCAGGTGTTAATAAAGATAATTTAAAAAAGGCAATAGAACAGATGCGTGGTGGAGAAAAAGTGAATGACCAAAGCGCTGAAGACCAGCGCCAAGCCTTGAAAAAATATACGGTTGATTTAACTGAACGTGCAGAGCAAGGCAAATTAGACCCAGTAATTGGTCGAGATGAAGAAATACGTCGGACCATTCAAGTACTGCAACGTCGTACTAAAAATAACCCTGTGCTGATTGGTGAACCAGGTGTAGGTAAAACAGCAATTGTTGAAGGGTTAGCACAACGTATTGTTAATGGTGAAATTCCAGAAGGGTTAAAAAACAAACGTGTATTATCCCTTGATATGGGGGCGCTGATTGCGGGTGCGAAATATCGTGGTGAGTTTGAAGAGCGTCTGAAAGCTGTTCTAAATGATCTTGCCAAACAGGAAGGTAACGTCATTCTGTTTATTGATGAATTACACACCATGGTTGGTGCAGGTAAAGCAGATGGTGCGATGGATGCGGGTAACATGTTAAAACCTGCGTTGGCTCGCGGTGAATTACACTGTGTTGGCGCTACCACATTGGATGAGTATCGCCAATACATTGAGAAAGACCCTGCATTAGAGCGTCGTTTCCAAAAAGTGTATGTGGCTGAGCCATCCGTTGAAGACACAATTGCTATTTTACGTGGTTTAAAAGAACGTTATGAACTGCATCACCACGTGCAAATAACTGACCCTGCGATTGTGGCAGCGGCAACGTTATCGCATCGCTATATTACTGACCGTATGTTACCTGACAAAGCGATTGATTTAATTGATGAAGCGGGTGCAAGTTTACGTATGCAAATGGATTCGAAACCTGAATCCTTAGATAGGCTGGAACGCCGTATTATTCAGCTCAAACTTGAACAGCAAGCGCTGAAAAAAGAATCGGATGATGCAAGTAAAAAACGTCTTGAGATGTTAGAAGAAGAGCTCGCAGAGAAAGAACGTGAGTACTCTGCGTTAGAAGAAGAATGGAAAGCTGAAAAAGCATCATTAACAGGTACTCAGCATATTAAAGCTGAACTTGAAAATACACGTATCGAGATGGAAAAAGCACGCCGTATGGGTGATTTGGCAAAAATGTCCGAATTGCAATACGGTAAAATTCCAGAATTAGAGAAACAGCTTGAAGCGGCAACCAAAGCTGAAGGCAAAAGCATGAAACTGTTACGTAACAAAGTAACAGATGTCGAAATTGCTGAAATCTTAGCTCGTTGGACTGGCATCCCTGTATCTCGAATGCTAGAAAGTGAAAGAGAAAAACTGTTACGTATGGAACAGCAACTTCATCAGCGTGTTATTGGACAAGATGAAGCGGTAGTTGCAGTATCGAATGCAATTCGTCGTAGTCGTGCAGGGTTATCAGACCCGAACCGCCCAATTGGCTCGTTTATGTTCTTAGGACCAACAGGGGTAGGTAAAACTGAATTGTGTAAAGCGTTAGCAAATTTCATGTTTGATAGCGATGATGCAATGGTTCGTATCGATATGTCTGAATTTATGGAAAAACATGCGGTATCACGTTTAGTGGGTGCACCTCCAGGGTATGTTGGTTACGAAGAAGGTGGGTATTTAACTGAAGCGGTTAGACGTCGTCCATATTCAGTCATTTTATTGGATGAAGTTGAGAAAGCACACCCTGATGTTTTCAACATTTTATTACAAGTGCTTGATGACGGGCGTTTAACGGATGGACAAGGTAGAACAGTGGACTTCCGTAATACGGTGATTATCATGACATCTAACTTGGGTTCTGACTTAATCCAAGAAAGATTTGGCATGATTGGTTACTCAGAAATGAAAGATATGGTGATGGAAGTGGTATCCCATAGTTTCAGACCTGAATTTATTAACCGTATAGATGAAGTTGTTGTATTCCATCCATTAGGTAAAGAGCAAATTACGAATATTGCCAATATTCAATTGGCTCGTTTATATAAACGTCTTGAAGAGCACGGTTATGAAGTTAGTGCGACACCTGCTGCACTGGAGAAAATTGGGGAGGCTGGTTTTGACCCAATCTTCGGAGCAAGGCCATTAAAACGCGCAATTCAGCAGGAAATTGAAAACCCTCTGGCACAAGAAATCTTGTCAGGTAAGTTATTACCAGGTAAACCTGTCGTTTTAGATGTAGAAAATGACGAAATCGTTGCTAAACAGTAATTGATATTATTGTAAAATCAAAAGGTGGCTATTGTTAGCCACCTTTTTTATATCAAATTACGTATAAAATCACTTTTTTTGCTTGATAATTGGGCGTAAAGTATAAAATATCACCACTTGAAAATTTTTTTCAAAAAAACACTTGCCAGATTTTTCTGACTCCCTATAATGCGCCACCACTGACCGGGAACAAGACAACGCAAAGCGCGATGAACACTGAAACGGCAGCGAGAGATTCTGAAAAGAAAAAGCAAAAAATTGCTTGACTCTCACGGAGGAAAACGTAATATACGCCTCCTCGCAGCAACGACCGAAAGGGTGGTTTTCATAAAGAAAAGCTGCAACGCTCTTTAACAATTTATCAGACAATCTGTGTGGGCACTCACAGGACACTATCAAAAAAATATTTGATTTTAAGTCTTGAAGAGTGACTAACACGTTAATTCATATATATGAACTAATAGGTAATATGTTTTCGCAAGAAGACATACGACAGTAAACATTCTTTGAGCATCAAGCTACTTTTAATTGAAGAGTTTGATCATGGCTCAGATTGAACGCTGGCGGCAGGCCTAACACATGCAAGTCGAGCGGTAACAGGGGAAGCTTGCTTCTCGCTGACGAGCGGCGGACGGGTGAGTAATGTATGGGGATCTGCCCGATAGAGGGGGATAACTACTGGAAACGGTAGCTAATACCGCATAATCTCTCAGGAGCAAAGCAGGGGAACTTCGGTCCTTGCGCTATCGGATGAACCCATATGGGATTAGCTAGTTGGTGAGGTAATGGCTCACCAAGGCGACGATCCCTAGCTGGTCTGAGAGGATGATCAGCCACACTGGGACTGAGACACGGCCCAGACTCCTACGGGAGGCAGCAGTGGGGAATATTGCACAATGGGCGCAAGCCTGATGCAGCCATGCCGCGTGTATGAAGAAGGCCCTAGGGTTGTAAAGTACTTTCAGTCGGGAGGAAGGCGTTGATGCTAATATCATCAGCGATTGACGTTACCGACAGAAGAAGCACCGGCTAACTCCGTGCCAGCAGCCGCGGTAATACGGAGGGTGCAAGCGTTAATCGGAATTACTGGGCGTAAAGCGCACGCAGGCGGTTGATTAAGTTAGATGTGAAATCCCCGGGCTTAACCTGGGAATGGCATCTAAGACTGGTCAGCTAGAGTCTTGTAGAGGGGGGTAGAATTCCATGTGTAGCGGTGAAATGCGTAGAGATGTGGAGGAATACCGGTGGCGAAGGCGGCCCCCTGGACAAAGACTGACGCTCAGGTGCGAAAGCGTGGGGAGCAAACAGGATTAGATACCCTGGTAGTCCACGCTGTAAACGATGTCGATTTGAAGGTTGTTCCCTAGAGGAGTGGCTTTCGGAGCTAACGCGTTAAATCGACCGCCTGGGGAGTACGGCCGCAAGGTTAAAACTCAAATGAATTGACGGGGGCCCGCACAAGCGGTGGAGCATGTGGTTTAATTCGATGCAACGCGAAGAACCTTACCTACTCTTGACATCCAGAGAACTTAGCAGAGATGCTTTGGTGCCTTCGGGAACTCTGAGACAGGTGCTGCATGGCTGTCGTCAGCTCGTGTTGTGAAATGTTGGGTTAAGTCCCGCAACGAGCGCAACCCTTATCCTTTGTTGCCAGCGATTCGGTCGGGAACTCAAAGGAGACTGCCGGTGATAAACCGGAGGAAGGTGGGGATGACGTCAAGTCATCATGGCCCTTACGAGTAGGGCTACACACGTGCTACAATGGCGTATACAAAGAGAAGCGACCTCGCGAGAGCAAGCGGAACTCATAAAGTACGTCGTAGTCCGGATTGGAGTCTGCAACTCGACTCCATGAAGTCGGAATCGCTAGTAATCGTAGATCAGAATGCTACGGTGAATACGTTCCCGGGCCTTGTACACACCGCCCGTCACACCATGGGAGTGGGTTGCAAAAGAAGTAGGTAGCTTAACCTTCGGGAGGGCGCTTACCACTTTGTGATTCATGACTGGGGTGAAGTCGTAACAAGGTAACCGTAGGGGAACCTGCGGTTGGATCACCTCCTTACCATTGAAGTGTTTTTGTGAAGTGCTCACACAGATTGTCTGATGAAATAGAGTAGCGGTATCGATAGGCTTGTAGCTCAGGTGGTTAGAGCGCACCCCTGATAAGGGTGAGGTCGGTGGTTCAAGTCCACTCAGGCCTACCACTTTTCTCTTATGCTGCGTTATGGCTCAGCTCATTTACCCAAAAGTAAATTTCGCTAACCCACGCCTTGCCTAAGAAAAAAGACCTCCGAATAAGAAAATCTTATAAAGAGATTAATTGATACCGAAAATACCTTTATGGGGCTATAGCTCAGCTGGGAGAGCGCCTGCCTTGCACGCAGGAGGTCAGCGGTTCGATCCCGCTTAGCTCCACCATAATTTTTCTGGTTATTCAGAATAGATTAGTAATAGTCTATTGCGAATAATTATGCTCTTTAACAATCTGGAACAAGCTGAAAATTGAAAACAACGCACATTGTTTATCGCTTAAACAATGTGAGAGTCTCTCAAAATTTCAGACCTGAAATTTTCGGTCACAAACTCGAGTGGCATGAGCGAGCAGTCAGTCCTTCGCGGCGGCCAGCGCACAGCAAGCGCAGCATACATAAGTATGTGAGCATTGCGAGCACTGCCCAACAAAGAAGGAATGCACGCACAGCCATGACAGTAAAGTGAACGTTGAAACAATTTCGGGTTGTGAGGTTAAGCGACTAAGCGTATACGGTGGATGCCTAGGCAATCAGAGGCGATGAAGGACGTGCTAATCTGCGATAAGCGTCGGTAAGGTGATATGAACCGTTACAACCGACGATTTCCGAATGGGGAAACCCAGTGCAATTCGTTGCACTATCGTTTGATGAATACATAGTCAAACGAAGCGAACCGGGGGAACTGAAACATCTCAGTACCCCGAGGAAAAGAAATCAACCGAGATTCCCCTAGTAGCGGCGAGCGAACGGGGAGCAGCCCAGAGTCTTAATCAGCATTAGCATCAGGAGAACGGTCTGGAAAGTCCGGCAGTAAAGGGTGATAGCCCCGTATCCGAAGGTGTTAGTGTTGTGAACTCGACGAGTAGGGCGGGACACGTGTTATCCTGTCTGAATATGGGGGGACCATCCTCCAAGGCTAAATACTCCTGATTGACCGATAGTGAACCAGTACCGTGAGGGAAAGGCGAAAAGAACCCCGGCGAGGGGAGTGAAATAGAACCTGAAACCGTGTACGTACAAGCAGTGGGAGCCTTGATTTATCAGGGTGACTGCGTACCTTTTGTATAATGGGTCAGCGACTTATATTCTGTAGCAAGGTTAACCGTATAGGGGAGCCGTAGGGAAACCGAGTCTTAACTGGGCGAATAAGTTGCAGGGTATAGACCCGAAACCCGGTGATCTAGCCATGGGCAGGTTGAAGGTTGGGTAACACTAACTGGAGGACCGAACCGACTAATGTTGAAAAATTAGCGGATGACTTGTGGCTGGGGGTGAAAGGCCAATCAAACCGGGAGATAGCTGGTTCTCCCCGAAAGCTATTTAGGTAGCGCCTCGTGAACTCATCTTCGGGGGTAGAGCACTGTTTCGACTAGGGGGTCATCCCGACTTACCAACTCGATGCAAACTACGAATACCGAAGAATGTTATCACGGGAGACACACGGCGGGTGCTAACGTTCGTCGTGAAGAGGGAAACAACCCAGACCGCCAGCTAAGGTCCCAAAGTCATAGTTAAGTGGGAAACGAAGTGGGAAGGCTCAGACAGCCAGGATGTTGGCTTAGAAGCAGCCATCATTTAAAGAAAGCGTAATAGCTCACTGGTCGAGTCGGCCTGCGCGGAAGATGTAACGGGGCTAAACTATGCACCGAAGCTGCGGCAGCGATATGTAAATATTGTTGGGTAGGGGAGCGTTCTGTAAGCCTGTGAAGGTGTGCTGTGAGGCATGCTGGAGGTATCAGAAGTGCGAATGCTGACATAAGTAACGATAATGCGGGTGAAAAACCCGCACGCCGGAAGACCAAGGGTTCCTGTCCAACGTTAATCGGGGCAGGGTGAGTCGACCCCTAAGGCGAGGCAGAAATGCGTAGTCGATGGGAAACGGGTTAATATTCCCGTACTGGTGATAATTGCGATGGGGGGACGGAGAAGGCTAGGCTATCCGGGCGACGGTTGTCCCGGTTTAAGGATGTAGGCAGGTGAATTAGGCAAATCCGGTTCACTATATGCTGAGGTCCGACGACGAGTCACTACGGTGATGAAGTAGCTCATGCCCCGCTTCCAGGAAAAGCCTCTAAGCTCTAGATTATCATTAATCGTACCCCAAACCGACACAGGTGGTCAGGTAGAGAATACTCAGGCGCTTGAGAGAACTCGGGTGAAGGAACTAGGCAAAATGGTGCCGTAACTTCGGGAGAAGGCACGCTGGCATTAGGTGAAGTGATTTACTCATGGAGCTGAAGCCAGTCGCAGATACCAGCTGGCTGCAACTGTTTATTAAAAACACAGCACTGTGCAAACACGAAAGTGGACGTATACGGTGTGACGCCTGCCCGGTGCTGGAAGGTTAATTGATGGGGTTATCCGTAAGGAGAAGCTCTTGATCGAAGCCCCAGTAAACGGCGGCCGTAACTATAACGGTCCTAAGGTAGCGAAATTCCTTGTCGGGTAAGTTCCGACCTGCACGAATGGCGTAATGATGGCCAGGCTGTCTCCACCCGAGACTCAGTGAAATTGAACTCGCTGTGAAGATGCAGTGTACCCGCGGCAAGACGGAAAGACCCCGTGAACCTTTACTATAGCTTGACACTGAACATTGAGCCTTGATGTGTAGGATAGGTGGGAGGCTTCGAAGCGTGGACGCCAGTCTGCGTGGAGCCAACCTTGAAATACCACCCTTTAATGTTTGATGTTCTAACGTTGCCCCATTATCTGGGGTGCGGACAGTGTCTGGTGGGTAGTTTGACTGGGGCGGTCTCCTCCCAAAGAGTAACGGAGGAGCACGAAGGTTGGCTAAGCATGGTCGGACATCATGCGGTTAGTGCAAAGGCATAAGCCAGCTTGACTGCGAGAGTGACGGCTCGAGCAGGTACGAAAGTAGGTCTTAGTGATCCGGTGGTTCTGAATGGAAGGGCCATCGCTCAACGGATAAAAGGTACTCCGGGGATAACAGGCTGATACCGCCCAAGAGTTCATATCGACGGCGGTGTTTGGCACCTCGATGTCGGCTCATCACATCCTGGGGCTGAAGTAGGTCCCAAGGGTACGGCTGTTCGCCGTTTAAAGTGGTACGCGAGCTGGGTTTAGAACGTCGTGAGACAGTTCGGTCCCTATCTGCCGTGGGCGTTGGAAGATTGAAAGGGGCTGCTCCTAGTACGAGAGGACCGGAGTGGACGCACCACTGGTGTTCGGGTTGTCATGCCAATGGCATTGCCCGGTAGCTAAGTGCGGAAGAGATAACCGCTGAAAGCATCTAAGCGGGAAACTTGCCTTGAGATGAGTCTTCCCTGACTCTTAAAGAGTCCTAAAGGAACGTTTAAGACTAAGACGTTGATAGGTTGGGTGTGTAAGCGTAGCGATACGTTGAGCTAACCAATACTAATGAACCGTGAGGCTTAACCTGACAACACCGAAGGTGTTTTAGAGAGATAGAGTTGTTTTCAAAGAAAGTGAGAAGCCGAAGGGTGAAGGACACACAGCTTGTTTAAGATTGAAGTTCTGGTTTAGTGGAAAGTACTGAACGGGAACAAAACAGAATTTGTCTGGCGGCAATAGCGCGGTGGTCCCACCTGACCCCATGCCGAACTCAGCAGTGAAACGCCGTAGCGCCGATGGTAGTGTGGGGTCTCCCCATGTGAGAGTAGGGAACTGCCAGACATTAAATTAGTGAGAAAGCCACCCATCGGGTGGCTTTTTTGCGTTTGGAGAAAAAAAGAAAAACAGTGGATGTTGAGGTTAGGTGGGGTGCCTAAGTTTTAGTTCCTGAGTTCCTTAGTTCCTTAGCTCCTTAATGTTTTAACCCCTAATTTTAATCCCCTCTTCATCTCTTTTAGCTACTTTTAGGGCTCTCTCTATCTATCACCATCATTAATGAGAGTGTGTGATGCAAAGTAGTGAGTAACAGCTCACAGATTATTTAGGGTAGCGGAATTTTAATAAAATCAAATAAATATTGTGGATTGGATGCTTGCCCATCACGGTGATGAATGATACCGCTTAGGTGGGGTGCCTAACATACTTATCATTTCAAAGGGAGTAGTAAAAGAAGGCATGAAGCATTACTCATTTATAGATAGCGCTAATGAAAAACTTAAAGACCCTAGGGTTAAGATGGCAGTTACATTAAATTTGATAAGCTATAACACCTCAAATTTGATATACTACCTACAGTAACTAATCAAAAAGTGTAAGATTTTCATTATTTTTCTGTGATATAGGGACTTCAAATTTGGCGAAAAGAACCTATTCTGTTCGGTATATTGCAGGTGAGCCCGCTAAACGTATTCAGCCCATGCCTGTACATATGTTAGGAGAATCACTTCCAATAGGTTTACCGCTATTTGCTGCGGGTGAAACTCTTGATGTGGTTACATGGAACATTTATAAGCAGCAGCGCCCAAATTGGAAATATACACTTAATGAGTTAGTGAAAGATAGAAAACTTATTTTGTTGCAAGAAGCTCAAATGTCACCTGAGCTAATATCTTTTGCTGCATCACACAAATTAATTGCTGACCAAGTACCTGCATTACCTTTTTCTCCTCATCCCGCTGGTGTGATGACGCTTGCAGCTTCACACCCAATATATTGCTGTCCTTTAAGAGAAAAAGAACCATTTTTACGGTTAGCTAAATCTGCGTTGATTACGGTATATCCCCTACCAAATGGAAAACACTTGATGGTAGCGAATGTTCATGCAATTAATTTCAGTTTTGGAGTAGATGTTTATACTCGGCAACTAAGTAAATTAGGTGTTCATATTGCTAAACATGTAGGGCCAGTAATCCTAGCGGGTGATTTTAATGCATGGAGTAGACAGCGTGTGAATGCGTTGAAACGATTTATTCGCAGTGTAGGCTTGAAAGAAATTGTATTTAGTGATGATTACCGTACTAAGGCTTTTGGTCGTCCTTTGGATTACGTGTTTTATCGTGGATTGAACGTTAAAGATAGCACTGTACTACCGACAGATGCTTCTGATCATAACCCTATTATGACCAAATTTACGCTTTCTAAGTAATTAAGATTATCTCCCTTATTTTCCCTCGTATTTAATTGTAGATTCGATGAACTACTTTTATGGGGAATATCAGATTGAAATCATCGTTTTTATACATTCTTTTCTTTTTTGCACAAATAGCTAATGGGTCTAGCTTATTGTTGGCAAAACATGCTGAACAGTTGCCTCGTTTAGTTATTTATGACTCATCTTATCGACAAATTTCTTATCCAAATGGTGATGTGCCCGAACAATATGGTGTCTGTTCTGATGTAGTTATACGAAGCTACCGAAAAATTGGTATTGATTTACAAAAATTAGTACATGAAGACATGAAAGCAAACTTTAGTCAATATCCCAGCCAACGTATATGGGGATTACGTAAGCCAGATACAAATATTGATCATCGTCGTGTACCTAATTTAGAGGCTTTTTTCTCGCGAAAAGGGAAAAAAAAGCCTATATCAAAGAATGCCAGTGATTATATTCCCGGCGATATTGTCTCTTGGCGTTTAGATAATGGTCGGCCACATATCGGTGTTGTAACTTCGATAAAGCCACCAAGTACACAAAGTTATTTAGTTATGCACAATATTGGATATGGCCAAGTTGCTGAAGATGTTTTATTTCGTTGGGATATTGTTGGACATTATTCTTATTAAGTGAAATGGTTTTTATATAATATAATTTCCTAGATTATAATTTTAAAAATTAACTTACTCAAGAGGTTTTATATATGTAAGTGATTAGTTTTAATTGTTGTTTTTAAAATTATATTCTAATTATTGTATTAGCATTAATTCACTATGAACTATATTTATAACAGGTAGGTGGTATGTCGTATAGAATTTAATTATATATAAATGGTGGTTAATGTTATGAAAAATATAGTTATTGTTGGCGGTGGAACGGGTGGGACGATGCTAGCAAATACACTTGCTAGAAAATTGAGTAGAGAAATTTTTTCGAAGAAAATAAAAATAACATTAATTACTGATAATCCAATCCATTATTATAAACCTGCATTTATGTATGTTGCTTTTAATTTATTTTTTAAGGATGAACTGAGTCGCCCTGAAAGAGAATTGCTAAGACCTGAAATAGAGTTAGCCATTGATAAAATAGAGCATTTTGATTTTAAAAATAAAGCGCTAAACTCTAAGCATGGAAAAAAATATAACTATGATTTTCTTGTGATTGCAACAGGTTGCATACCTAAACCTGAGCGAATTGAAGGTTTAAAAGATATCGGTAACCACTTTTATGCATATGAAGCATCGAGAAAGCTAGCAGATCAACTTGCTAAGATTGAAAAAGGTCGAATTTTTATTACGGTATCATTCCCTGAAACGCCAAATGTACCCCATCAGTGTGGCATCGCGCCGATGGAAACAACATTAATGATTGATGAATTTTTACGTAAACGTCGAGTTAGGGATAGTATTGAAATCGTTTATACCTATCCAACAGTTTCACAATTATTGCGTAACTGTTTATTCATGCAACAACCTGTTTGTGAAGTTATTCCTGAAGTATTTACTGCTAAAAATATTAAAGCTCAGAGAGGGTTTACTTTAGATAAAGTTGATCCAGATAAAAAAATAGCTTATTCGAAAGAAGGTGATGAGCAAAATTTCGACTTATTGATCAGTACTCCGCCAATTACCGCGGTTGAGGCAGTTATTAATACCGGATTAAGTGAGCATAATAATGGTGAAGGTTGGTTACCTACCGACCATGAAACTATGCAAGTTTATGGTGTTGATGGCGTTTATGTTATAGGTGATACCGTTGATTTACCGATCAGTAAAGCAGGTGGAAGCTGTCATAATCAGGCTGCAATTATAGCTGATAATATCTGCGGAGAATTAATTTATGGTTATCCGGCAGCTATCTATGATGGGCGAGTTCAAGCTGTTGCTCAAATGGGATTAACTGCAGGGATGCCTTTACAATACGATTATAAACACGATGTTATTCCTACGCCTCCGACTAAATTAGGGGGATTACTAAGAAATGGCTTTAATAGAGGTATTTATTGGGCTGCTATTCGTGGCTTAGTTTAAGGAGGAAATCAAAATGTCTAATAATGAAAATCAAAGTAAACTAATTGAACTTCTTAATTCTGAGTCGGGTGATCATTTCGCAGACAAATTAGCACCGCTATTACAATTGAATCGTTTAGATAATATTATTGATTTACTTTCTCTAATTTCTGACCTTATTGACATTACTGATAATAGCACGGTAGAAAAACTGGCAAACTCATTTGAGGATACTCTAGCGCCAGTCTGGGAATTCGGCACTGCATATAATATGGCTAAAATGGAGGAAATATATAATAGTAAAAATCCAAATTTTCGTTCGGTGTATGCTTTATTAAAAGATCCAAATACATTACGTGGAATTAGTACCGTTTTACGAACCTTGCAAATAATGGGTTCTCGATTGTCTTCCCCCCAAGAGGGATAATATTTCGGAGGTGGTATGATATTAGATAGACTGTATTCTTTTGATACGCGTGTGATACATAATTACTATGATGCAGCCGAAAATTTAGGATCACTAGCTTCTCCTATTTATCAAACGTCAACTTACGTATTTGATAGTGTTGAAGAAGGTGCCGCTTGTTTTAGCGGTGAATCGGATGGGTATATTTATACACGAATAAATAACCCAACATTAAGTTTGTTGGAAAAGCGGCTTGCTGATTTAGAAGAGGGGGATGCCGCAATTGTATTTTCTTCAGGGATGGGGGCAATAACATCGACTCTTTGGACCTTACTAAGCCCAGGAGATGAGCTGTTAGTTGATATGACGGTTTATGGCTGTACATATGCATTCTTTCATCATGGGTTAGCTCGATTTGGTGTCAAAGTTCGTCACATTGATATGAGTGACCCAAATAATGTGGCACAGGAACTCACTGAAAAAACAAAGATGATATTTTTCGAATCACCTGCAAACCCAAATATGCGCTTAGTTGATATTAATGCTGTAAGCAATATCGTTCATCAATATAACCTTGCAAATAACCAAGAAATATTGGTGACAGTAGATAATACCTATTGTACTCCTTACATTCAAAAACCACTTGAGCTTGGGGCGGATATTGTTGTTCATTCATTAACGAAATATATGAATGGGCATGGTGATGTGATGGCTGGCGCTGTTATAACAACTGAGGAATTAGCGAAGCAAATCAGATTGGTTGGGCTGAAGGATATGACTGGAGCATGTTTATCCCCTCATGATGCAAACCTGATATTGCGAGGAATGAAAACACTGCCAATCAGAATGGAAAGAGTGGTTGAGAATGCACAGAAAGTTGCGGAATATTTGGCCTCACTATCTGAAGTTTCTCAAGTGATGTATCCGGGTTTACCGAGTTTTCCTCAATACACATTAGCTCAAAGGCAAATGAAGCTGCCTGGAGGGATGATTGCTTTTGAACTTGGAGGGGGACTTGAGGCGGGTAAGCAGTTTCTGAACCGTTTACAGCTATTTTCTTGTGCGGTTAGCTTAGGTGATTGTGAGTCATTGGCCCAGCACCCTGCAAGTATGACCCATTCTACTTACACTGCTGAGGAACGAAAACAGTATGGGATTAGTGATGGGCTTATTCGTTTGTCAGTTGGGTTAGAAAGCGCTAATGATTTGATTGCCGATATTAAGCAGGCGCTCATTTGATACCAAAATAGGTAACAAAAGGCCCTATATCATATAAATATAGGGCCTAAATTTACTTTACGAATGCTTTAGTCGATTAAGGTTTTTGAAATTTACGCATGACAAAGAAGGTGACGCTCAATATAGCGACCCATGCAAACCCGACGAGAAGGGCAACTTGTGTATCTTTAAAGAAGCCAAGTAGTGCAATAACAAAGACCATAAATGCGATAGTAATTGCAGGGCCAATTGGCCAGAACGGTACTGGGAATTTGAGTTTTTTAACCTCTTCAGGGTTCATTTGGCGACGCATTGCGACATGAGAAAGTAGTATCATTAACCAGACCCAAACGGTCGCAAAGGTTGCGATTGACGCAATAATCACAAAGATTTTTTCTGGAAGTAGGTAGTTTAAATAAACGCCCAGTAACATGACAACAGACATCACCAGTACAGTGACCCAAGGCACCCCACTTTTAGTCAACTTGGTAAAGACTTTTGGTGCTTGTTTGTCTTGTGCCATACCATACATCATGCGACCAGCACCGAAAATATCACTATTGATAGCTGAAATTGCCGCGGTTATCACCACGATATTTAAGATATTTGCCGCTGATTGAATGCCTAAGCTATCAAAAATTTGGACGAATGGACTGCCATTTTGACCAATTTGATTCCACGGGTAGATACACATCAGAATAAAAAGTGTTAACCCATAGAATAATAAAATACGAATGGGTACCGCATTGATTGCTTTAGGAATGGTTTTCTCCGGGTTTTGCGCTTCACTGGCGGTAATACCGATCACTTCGATACCCCCAAAGGCGAACATTACGATAGCTAAGGACGCGATAACGCCTTCAATGCCGTTTGGCATAAAACCACCGTGTTCCCATAGATTTTGGATACCCACCGCATGGTCAGTTTCTTGGCCGAAGCCGTAGAACATTAAGAAGGCTCCACCAACAATCATTGCGATGATTGCAGAGACTTTTACGATAGACAGCCAAAATTCCATTTCACCAAAAATTTTAACGTGGCATAAATTGAGTGCGCTAATAAATAGCACGATACTTAATACCCACACCCATTGGTCGACATGAGGGAACCAAAACCCCATGTACATCCCAAAGGCGGTAATATCAGCCAAGCAAACGACCAACATTTCAAATACGTAGTTCCAGCCAGTTAAAAAACCAGCTAAGGGACCCATGTAATGGCTAGCGTAGTGAGAGAATGAACCGGGTACTGGGTGATGCACAGCCATCTCGCCTAAGGCTCGCATGACCATAAATACAGCGGCACCACCGACCATATAAGCGAGTAGCACAGCAGGCCCTGCCGCTTGAATTGCGGAAGCAGACCCATAAAATAAGCCGGTACCAATCGCTGACCCTAAAGCCATAAAGCGAATGTGCCGAACACTCAGTCCCTTTCTGAGTTGATTTTGTTCACTACTTTGCATGTCTTTTCCTGTCTTTTTCTTCGTTCGATATATTGTTCCGAATAGGCTTTCGGTATTGTTTATTAAGTCGGACGTACTTTATTGAACCTTAAGGTGGCTACATTATCACAAACTTCCTTGTTCGTGAGATAGATATCTGCAATATAATGCGTGCTCAGCTAACTATTTTAGGAGTGATATGAAATACCCAATTAATGAAATCTTCCAAACCATTCAAGGAGAGGGGGTTTTTACTGGTGTTCCAGCCGTATTTATTCGTTTGCAGGGCTGCCCAGTTGGATGTAGCTGGTGTGATACCAAACAAACATGGGAAAAAGAACAAGATAAAGAATCTACCCTAGGGGATATCGCACTTAAAACGATTGATTCAGATGCATGGGCTATGGCAGATAGTGAGGCATTGGTTCAATTAATGAAAGAAAAACACTTCAGCGCACAGCATATTGTTATTACAGGCGGTGAGCCCTGTATTTATGATTTACAGCCACTGACTGGGATATTAGAACAACATGGATATCAATGCCAAATTGAAACTAGCGGCACATACCCTATTCAATGCACTGATAACACATGGGTTACTGTATCACCAAAAGTCGGTATGAAAGGAGGACTGCAGGTGATCAGCCAAGCAGTAAATCGTGCCAATGAAATTAAACATCCTGTTGCTCGCGAGAAAGATATTGAAGCACTTGAGAAAATTTTAGCATTGCGTACTGTCGAAACGCCTCCAGTAGTGGCATTACAGCCAATCAGCCAAAAAGCGGCAGCAACAAAATTGTGTATTGAAACCTGTATTCAACGCAACTGGCGTTTATCAATTCAAACACATAAGTATTTGGATATTCAATAATAAAAAATAGCGATGGTTTTTAGTAACCCCCAAGAGTTGGAAAATACTCATTGGGGGCCTTTAAATTACCTAAATGGTTGGTTTAATGGTACTTCAGGATCTGGCTCATGAGTAATACGGTTACGCAAGTCACGGCGAATAATTTCAATAGACCAAAACCAAATTAAATGGCCAAATATTTCTGAAACATTCTCATACCATGGTAGGTCGAAGAGTGGAGGGGTGAGCCCCATAAGAGGGAAAGAAATCATATGGACAAATAATTGCGCCAGTGCACCCGCTAACAACCCTTGCCATAGCTTAATTTTAGGGAATACTTCAGCAACAATACAATATCCGACAGCAAATACGATAGAAAATATGATGTGAGTAACACCCACAGAGTTAAAAACGTGCCCAGCAAAGGTGTAAACTGCAGAGTTAGGGTCGGCAATTCCTAACCAATCCCTTAAGAAAATATAAGGTGGGTTGAGGAAGTTACGTGAGCAGTCAATTTGTTCTGCTGCACGGATCAGCGTTTCTGGCGAACAAGCTGCGTTGAACATATCCGTTGGGCTTCTTGGTGGTAATGGGACTTCAGCCCCCCATTTGACAAACGAAGAGACGATACCAGCGATTAGACCAATAAATGCGGCCAGTCCATAACGCCTTCTGGATTTTGGTGTTTGTTGAAATAAATGCATTTTCCCTGCCTTATTAAGAGTAAATAATGGTAAATAATAGATCAGGTTATAATTTAATGCACTATGTCAAATTAAAGTTTTTATATCCTTAATTTCAAGGGGGAATGTCAGCCACTGATTGCTTTTTGCCCCTCATTTATTTTCAAAATCTATTAGGCTTGCCGCCTGAGGTGCTTGTGTCCCTATATTATATTTCTATATTTATGAATGTTATTTTGCCCAGCTATCAAAATGGCTGCGTAAAATAACATTACATTATATTTGTAGCACTTGTACTTTTAAGCTTCTCCGCGATAGACGCAACCTGCATTGCAGGTTTCTTTTACGGTAACCGCACTTAATAAGGGTAGTAAAGGCTTAGTTTGTTGCCAAATCCACTGCGCTAATACCTCACTGGTTGGGTTTTCTAACCCTTCGATATCATTTAAATAATGATGGTCTAAGCGTTCCCAAATAGGTTTAAACGCGGCTTTTACGTCGGAAAAATCAATAATCCAACCACTATGGGAGTCGACTTCACCAGTAATTTCTAAACGCACCATGAAAGAATGCCCATGGAGACGGCCACACTTATGACCCTCTGGGACATGAGGTAATTTGTGGGCAGCTTCGAAAGTGAAATCTTTATAGATTGTTGTGCTCATATGTGGCTCCTTGTTGTGAATAAACAGCGTATTGTACTGCATTTTTAGGTGAAAATATCTTTAATTACTAAAATAGCGTTAACCGCTTTTATCAATATGATCCATCAGTTAATTGCTTTAGGCTTTTTAGTTATTAATTATGGCTATCGTTTCTTATCCCATTATCTAGGGTTGTTATAACCTAACTGCATACCCTATATGTTTCAGGTACTGCGGTATTTTTTGCTTTATTACCTTAATTATTTGGGTGAATGAGCAAGTGTTAGGTTGTCGGTCTTTTCTGGGGTAATGACATGGCGTCGTTTTTAAAATCAAAGATGAATAACACTGGGGTTACAAGATAATGACAAAAAAACAGCCGCCATTAGCGGCGCTGCCAATATCTGTTGAGCAATTAGCACGTTTACAGACGGCCGTTGATGATTTTTCATCCCATCAACTCGCATGGCTTTCTGGTTATTTGTGGGGAATAGTAAATCAGAATACGCAAGTTGATGCATCTGTCAGTGCGCCTGTGGTTACCCAAGATACGGTCACAATCATCTCTGCATCACAGACAGGAAATGCACGCCGCCTATCAGAGCAGCTTAGAGAGCGTTTAGTCGGTGAAAAAATTAGTGTGAATTTAGTGAATGCAGGGGATTATAAATTCAAACAAATTAACCAAGAGAAAGTGTTAGTTGTTGTAGCCTCAACGCAGGGTGAAGGGGAGCCAGCTGAAGAAGCGGTTGCATTATACAAATATCTTCATTCTAAAAAAGCGCCAAATTTATCACAAACCAGTTATGCGGTTTTTGCGCTGGGGGATTCATCTTACGAAAAATTCTGTCAAGCAGGTAAAGATTTCGATTCACAGCTTGCATCATTAGGGGCGACGTCATTAACCGAGCGAATTGATGCGGATGTTGAATACCAAGGGATTGCGGATGAGTGGGTTGAAAGCCTCACTCAGATTTTAAAAGCTCGCGTTCCTGCTCAAAGTGATAGCCAATTATTGGCGACTCAAGCAGGAAGTGTGAATGAAATTCATTCATCACCTTATAGTAAAACCGCACCATTGACTGCGTCACTTCTTAGCAATCAAAAAATAACCAGTCGGGACTCACAAAAAGATGTTCGCCATATTGAAATTGATCTCGGTGACTCTGGTTTACGTTATCAACCTGGTGATGCACTAGGTGTTTGGTTCGATAATGACCCTGCTTTAGTTGATGAGCTGGTGGCTTTGTTGTGGCTGCAAGGTGATGAAGAAGTCTTTATTGGTTCGCAGCGCCACTCATTACGTGATGCGCTGATTTATCAATTAGAACTGACACAAAATACTCCAGTGATTGTCGAAAAATATGCTCAGTTATCAAAAGACGATGCACTATTGTCATTAATTAGCGATAAAGCCGCTATTTTGCACTACGCACAAAATACGCCAATCGTCGATATGGTACGCCAAGCGGCATCTCAGCCTACTGCCCAAGAATTTGTTGACCTACTGCGTCCGCTAACCCCTCGTTTGTACTCGATTTCTTCTTCCCAATCTGAAGTAGAAAATGAAGTTCATGCAACGGTTGGCGTTGTCCGCTATGAGATTGATGGTAAGGCGCGTACTGGTGGTGCGTCAGGTTTCTTAGCCGATCGCTTAAATGAGGATGATGAACTTCGTATATTCATTGAGCACAATGATAATTTTCGACTGCCACAAGACCCAAATACGCCTGTGATCATGATTGGCCCAGGTACAGGGATAGCGCCATTTCGTGCTTTCTTACAGCAGCGTGACAATGACGGTGCGACAGGAAAAAATTGGTTATTTTTTGGTAATCCACATTTTGTTGATGACTTTCTCTACCAAGTGGAATGGCAGCGTTATGTCAAAGACGGTTTACTAACCCATATTTCATTAGCGTGGTCTCGTGACCAGCAAGAAAAAATTTACGTACAAGATAAACTTCGCGAACAAGGTGAAGAAGTTTGGCAATGGTTACAAGAAGGTGCGCACATCTATGTGTGTGGTGATGCAAACCGCATGGCCAAAGATGTTGAACAGGCATTATTAGATATCGTCAGTCAATATGGGAACATGGACAGTGAAGAGGCTGATGAATTTTTAAGTGAGTTGCGCGTAATGCGCCGTTATCAGAGGGATGTTTATTAATGAGCAATGAACAACAACAAAAGCCCTTAATTGTCGAAGGTAAACTCGCAGACAGTGAACGCATGAAGCAAGACAGTAATTACTTGCGTGGAACCATTAAGGATGACTTAAAAAATGGGTTAACGGGGGGATTTGAGGGTGATAATTTCCTGTTGATTCGCTTTCACGGTATGTACCAACAAGATGACCGTGATATTCGTGCCGAGCGAGCGGAACAAAAACTCGAACCTCGCCATGCAATGATGCTACGTTGTCGTTTGCCGGGCGGCATTATTACACCCAAGCAATGGCTTGATATTGATAAGTTTGCCACAGAGCACACGCTGTATGGCAGTGTGCGCATTACGAATCGGCAAACATTTCAGTTCCATGGCATTTTAAAAGGGGATGTAAAGCCTGCCCATCAAATGTTAAGTCACGTTGGTTTAGATGCCCTTGCAACGGCGAATGACGTTAACCGTAACGTGTTATGTACCTCTAACCCCGTGCAATCTGAATTGCACCAACAAGCTTATGAATGGGCAAAGAAAATATCTGAACATTTATTACCGCGCACTAGTGCTTACGCGGAAATTTGGTTAGATAAAGAAAAAATAGTGACAACGGATGAAGAGCCAATTTTAGGGCAAACTTATTTGCCAAGAAAATTTAAAACCTCTGTCGTGATCCCGCCATTAAACGATGTGGATTTGCATGCAAATGATATGAACTTTGTTGCGATAGCCCAAAATGGTGAGTTGATCGGTTTTAACGTGCTGGTGGGCGGTGGCCTTGCTATGACTCATGGTGATACGGCGACATTTCCTCGCTTAGCCAGTGAGTTTGGGTTTATTCCATTAGAGAAAACGTTAGCCATTGCAGAAGCGATAGTGACTACCCAACGGGATTGGGGAAATCGTACTGAACGTAAAAATGCGAAAACCAAATATACCCTTGAGCGAGTGGGAGTTGATACTTTCAAAGCTGAAGTCGAAAGGCGCTCAGGCGTAGTTTTCGAACCTATTCGCCCATATGAATTTACTGAACGCGGTGACAAGATTGGCTGGCTTAAAGGCATTGATAACCGTTGGCACCTAACATTGTTTATTGAAAATGGTCGATTAATTGATTTAGAAAATAAACCATTAAAAACCGGCGTGGCTGAAATTGCACGTATTCACCAAGGGGACTTTCGTTTAACGGCAAACCAAAACTTAATTGTTGCGGGTGTGCCCGAAAGTGAAAAAGCGGCAATTGAAGCAATTGCCAGATCTCATGGGTTAATGAGTGATGACATTACGGCACAACGTGAAAATTCCATGGCTTGTGTATCATTTCCAACTTGCCCGCTCGCGATGGCCGAAGCAGAACGTTTTTTACCTGAATTTATTAGTCAAGTGGAAAGTATCATGGCCGCCCATCAAGTTGCCAATGAACATATCGTTTTGCGGGTAACGGGTTGCCCTAATGGCTGTGGGCGAGCCATGCTGGCAGAGGTTGGACTGGTCGGTAAAGCGATGGATAGATATAACTTACATTTAGGTGGAAATCGCATTGGCACCCGTATTCCACGCATGTACCGTGAAAACATCACTAGTACAGAGATTTTAGCTATTTTGGATGAGTTAATCGGCGATTGGGCGAAAAACCGTCTACCTAATGAAGGATTTGGCGATTTTGTTATTCGCACCAATGTTGTTAAGCCCGTATTGAATTCTGCTGTTGATTTTTATGAGGTTAAGGAGGCAGTATGAGCCGACTTGAACTAGCAGCACTCATCGAACTCGATAAGCCCCAACAAATCGCTTATCTCGCTGAGTTTAATTCCCAGTTAGAAGCAATGAATGCATTACAGCGGGTTGAGTGGGCAGTTGAATACTTACCGACTGAGTTTGTGTTGTCTTCCAGCTTTGGTATCCAAGCGGCACTGACATTGCATATAGTGACGCAAATTGTGCCTAATATCCCGGTTATTTTAACGGATACTGGTTATTTGTTCCCAGAAACCTATCAGTTTATTGAAGTGTTAACAGATAAGCTGAATTTAAATTTGCAGGTGTATCGAGCCAAACAGTCACCGGCTTGGCAAGAAGCGCTGTATGGTCAACTTTGGACACAAGGGCTTGATGGTATTGAGCGTTATAACCAATTGAATAAAGTTGAGCCGATGGAGCGCGCGTTACATGAATTACAAGCACAAACCTGGTTTTCTGGTTTACGGCGAGAACAATCAGCAAGCCGTGCAAATTTGTCTGTACTAGGTATCGGGAAAGGGATTTTTAAAGTTTTACCAGTGATTGATTGGAATAATAAGCAAGTTTATGAATATCTAACAAAATATGATTTACCCTACCATCCGTTGTGGGAACAAGGGTATTTATCGGTTGGCGATACCCATACAACTCGCAAATGGGAAGAGGGTATGAATGAAGAAGATACGCGTTTTTTTGGTTTAAAGAGGGAGTGCGGGCTTCATGAAAACTAAATATTCGTCATAATTCAATCTGCAGCGTTGTTGGCTACGCGCACTCGCACTAGTCACATACTGGTGTATGCTCCTAGCGACTCATTTACTTGCCGCCTAGCTGCAACTTGAATTATTTAGAATATTGATTAGGTCATAATTCAATCTGCAGTGTTGTTGGCTACGCGCTATTCGAATAATTTAGAGTGTTGATTAGTCATGTTTCACGTTATGACTTGAGTTTAAAATATAAATAATTACGAATTTAATAAAATATTTGTTTAATTACAAAGGGATACTTTTTATTAAAAATAAGTATCTCTTATTTTTCCCTTATTTTTAATTTTCTTATAAATATTATAAGTTTGCGTTAAGTGTTGTGTTTTTTTTGATATTAGCGGGTTTTAATGGCTTTTATACAAATTTTTTGGCTTATGCTTTTCAGTTACAAGAAAGAGCTTTTTGTCATTTCAAACCTATTACGTGAAGCCATATAGTCAATTGTCTATTTCTTATAATAAGTTTATATAACGATGGGTGAGCAAGATGGATTATTTACCATTATTTGTCGATGTCCGCACGCGAAAGGTCGTGTTAATTGGCGGCGGTGTGGTCGCAGCACGAAAAGCAGAATTGCTAATAAAAGCACAAGCTGACTTAGTGGTCATCTCACCGACGTTATGTACACAGTTACAAGCTGAACACCAACAAAATAAATTTGTTTGGTTAGCTGAAGATTACCAATCCATTCATTTAGATGATGCTTTTTTAGTTATCGCAGCAACAGATGATGCATTACTGAATGAAACGGTTTTCTATGACGCCAATGAACGAAAAATATTTGTTAACGTGGTTGATGACCAACCATTATGTTCATTTATTGTGCCTTCTATTATCGATCGCTCGCCAGTGATTGTGGCGATCTCTTCAGGGGGGACTGCGCCTGTATTAGCACGTTTACTCAGAGAAAAATTGGAAACGATGTTGCCAACTTCTTTGGGGAAAATGGCGGAAATAGCCGGCCGCTGGCGTCATAAAGTCAAAGAAACACTTACTAATATGCGTGAAAGAAAACGTTTTTGGGAAAAAAGTTTTAGTGGGCGTTTTGCCTCTTTAGTAGAAAAAGGGCAATTCAGTGAAGCGGAACAACAATTGGAACGTCAATTGTATGAGCCTGATAACCATGGCGAATTAATCTTAGTCGGTGCTGGGCCGGGTGATGCGGGGCTACTCACGTTAAAAGGGTTGCGAGTTTTACAAAGTGCAGAAGTGGTTTTGTATGACCATCTGGTGAGTGAGGAAATCCTCGAGTTAGTTCGCCGCGACGCTGACAAGATTTGTGTTGGGAAACGCGCAGGAAATCACAGTGTTTCCCAAGAAGAAACCAATGCTTTAATCGTGAAATTTGCTCAACAAGGTAAAAAAGTGGTGCGCCTTAAAGGTGGTGATCCTTTTGTTTTCGGGCGAGGAGGGGAAGAGCTACAAGTGGCGGCGCAAGCGGGGATCCCATTTCAAGTGGTTCCGGGTGTGACTGCAGCAATTGGTGCAGCCGCTTACGCAGGAGTTCCGCTGACTCACCGCGAACATTCACAAAGCATTACGTTTATTACGGGTCATTGCCGTGAAAATGGGATGGAACTTGATTGGCAGGCACTTGCTCGAGGAAACCAAACCTTAGCTATCTATATGGGGACCGTGAAGGCCGCGAAAATCAGCGAACAATTGATTCAATTTGGCCGTGCTGAAAATACCCCTGTAGCGGTTATCGGCTGTGGTACAAGGCGTGAACAAAAAGTAGTAACCGGAAAACTAGATGAACTTGAAGTGTTAGCACAGCAGGCACCAGCTCCTGCTTTGATAGTGGTTGGTGAAGTCGCTGCATTACACCAACAACTCGCATGGTTTGGTTCTCAAACTGAAGATATAAGATGGCGCAGTGCCGTATTGGAACTGGCTTAAGTAAGGGGCTATCGTGAACGACAAAAAATTGACTCATTTACAGCAGTTAGAGGCAGAAAGTATTCATATCATTCGTGAAGTTGCCGCCGAATTTGCTAACCCAGTCATGCTGTACTCTATTGGTAAAGATTCTTCCGTGATGCTGCATTTAGCACGCAAGGCATTTTATCCGGGAAAACTACCATTTCCTCTTTTACATGTTGATACCGGCTGGAAATTTCGTGAAATGTACGAGTTTCGCGATGCAACTGCAGAAAAATACGGCTTTGAGCTACTTGTTTATCGTAATCCTGAAGGGGAAAAATTAGGGATTAACCCGTTTGTGCATGGCAGCGCTAAGCACACAGATATTATGAAAACCGAGGGCTTAAAGCAGGCTTTAGATAAGTACGGTTTTGATGCTGCATTTGGTGGTGCTCGTCGTGATGAAGAGAAATCACGTGCCAAAGAACGGATCTACTCTTTCCGTGACCGATCTCATCGTTGGGATCCTAAAAACCAACGGCCTGAGTTGTGGCATAACTATAATGGACAGATCAATAAAGGGGAAAGTATTCGTGTTTTCCCGTTATCAAATTGGACTGAGCTCGATATCTGGCAATATATCTATTTGGAAAATATCGATATTGTTCCCCTGTATTTTGCAAAAGAGCGACCGGTTATTCAGCGGGACGGCACTTTGTTAATGGTGGATGATAACCGCATTGACTTACAAACTGGTGAAGTCATTAGTCAGCAAAAAGTGCGTTTTAGAACATTAGGTTGTTGGCCACTGACCGGAGCTGTGCCATCAGAAGCACAAACGCTGCCTGAGATTATAGAAGAAATGTTGATTTCCACAACGAGTGAGCGGCAGGGGCGGCTGATTGATAGCGACCAATCCGCTTCAATGGAGTTGAAAAAGCGCCAAGGTTATTTTTAGTGGGCAAGGTGAATACGCAAAGTCAGGAGAAAAATCATGGCACAAGCCGTTTATAATGAATCAATCGCTCATCAAATCGAACAGCAAGGTGGAGTAGAGCCTTACTTATTGGCGCAGCAACAAAAAGGATTATTGCGTTTTTTAACCTGTGGGAATGTGGATGATGGTAAAAGTACCTTAATCGGCCGTTTACTGCATGATACCCGCCAAATATACCAAGATCAGCTGTCAACTTTGCAAAGTGACAGTAAGCGGATAGGGACTCAAGGGGAAAAGCTTGACCTTGCTTTGCTGGTGGATGGCCTTGCTGCTGAACGTGAGCAGGGGATCACAATCGATGTGGCTTATCGTTATTTTTCAACAGAAAAACGCAAATTTATTATTGCGGACACCCCCGGTCACGAACAATATACGCGCAATATGGCGACAGGGGCATCAACTTGCTCACTTTCTATTTTGTTGATCGATGCTCGAAAAGGGGTACAGGAGCAAACACGTCGACATAGTTTTATTAGTACATTGCTTGGGATTCGCCATCTTATTGTTGCCGTCAATAAAATGGATCTGGTGGATTACAGTGAAGCCATTTTTGAAAAAATAAAACAAGATTACCAAAAGTTTGCGATGGAATTGCCTGTGGATTTAAAGGTATGGTTTGTACCTATCTCTGCCCTAGATGGCGATAACATTGTAAATTCAAGTGATAATTTTAAATGGTATCAAGGCGATACGCTATTATCGATATTGGAAAATGTTCAAGTGGAACAAAAAGCCTCGGAGCAAGCTTTGCGTTTCCCTGTGCAATATGTGAACCGCCCAAATTTGGACTTTCGCGGATACAGCGGGACATTATCATCAGGTGTCGTGGAAGTGGGGCAAAAGGTTAAAGTGTTGCCCTCTGGCGCCATCTCAGCAATCAAAGAAATTGTGACATTTTCAGGGTTACAAGATTTCGCTGTGCCGGGGGAAGCAATTACATTAGTGCTTGAGGATGAAATTGATATCAGTCGTGGCGACTTAATTGTTGCACAAGATGAAACCTTACAAAGCACACAGCATGCCTCTGTCGATGTCGTGTGGATGTCTGAACAGCCGCTAGTTCAAGGCCAACAACTTGATATTAAAATTGCGGGAAAACGCAGTCGGGCAAAAGTAGAAAATATTCAATATCAAGTAGATATCAATAAGTTAACGCAGAAAGTGGCGACAGAGCTGCCATTGAATGGTATTGGTTTAGTCGAATTTTCCTTTGATGAACCATTGTTACTGGAAAACTATCAACGCAATGCAGACACTGGCGGAATGATTTTTATTGATAGATTAACAAATGTGACCGTCGGAGCGGGTTTAGTCCGCGAAACGCAAACCCCTGTCTTTGAAAAAAACAGTGATTTTAGCGAATTTGAAATAGAGCTAAACAAATTAGTCCGCCGCCATTTCCCACATTGGGGTGCACGTGATGTTTTAGGTGGGAAATAATACGGATGACAAAAGAAAACCATATTGTATGGCACCAACACGCGGTAACTCGCCAATTACGCGAAAGTAATAATGGCCATAAAGGTGCTGTGTTGTGGTTCACCGGGTTATCAGGTTCTGGGAAATCAACATTAGCGGGGGCAATAGAGAACCAACTTACGTCCATGGGAATGAAAACCTACTTGTTGGATGGCGATAATATTCGCCATGGTTTATGCCGTGATTTAGGATTTAGTGAGGCTGATAGACAAGAAAATATCCGTCGAGTGGGAGAGGTGGCTAAGTTAATGGTCGATGCGGGGTTAATTGTTGCGACTGCCTTTATCTCACCTTTCCAATCGGATAGACAGAAAGTTCGTGACTTGTTTGAACCCGAGCAATTTTTTGAGTTGTATGTGGATACCCCCGTAAATGTTTGTGAACAGAGAGACCCTAAGGGGTTATATCAACAAGCACGAGAAGGGAAAATAAAACAATTTACTGGGATTGATTCCCCTTATGAAGTACCACAACATCCTGAGCTGCATCTGGATGGTCAACAACCTATTTCGGATTCTCTTTCCCAAATCATTGCGCTTTTATTGCGCAATCATGTCATTCAGCTAGATTATTAATACAGCTAAAATACCTCCTTTATTTTATTCGATGGTAAAATAAGGCGGTATTTTGCGTATTCAAACCCGACTTAATCTGACTTTTTATCACAATTTCAGTATCACAGTGGCGTCAATCGTTGAGTTATGGGATGATTAGCAAATCATTTCAGGGGGCAAGATGGGTAAATTAACGCTACTATTAATTGCGATATTAGCTTGGTTACAGTATTCCTTATGGTTAGGCAAAAATGGCATACACGACTACGTACAAGTCAAAGATGATGTCGCCGCTCAGGAAATTGTAAATTCGCGTTTAAAAATGCGTAATGAACAGCTATTCGCTGAAATCAACGACTTAAATGATGGCCAAGATGCGATTGAAGAACGAGCTCGAACTGAGCTTGGGATGATCAAACCAGGGGAATCATTTTATCGGATGGTTAAAGAAAGTAATAACCAGAAATAGACATAATAAAATGATGTCAAAATAGTATACCCATTAGCCTGATAATTTCTGATGTAAGAATTCAACAATGACAAATCCAAACCATGCCCCAGAAAACAATCTCCCTCAAATTGTTGCACTGATTCCTGCTGCTGGGGTAGGTAGCCGTATGAATGCCGAGTGCCCAAAACAATATTTGCAGGTTGCAGGTAAAACGATCATTGAACATACCATAAGCGCATTGCTCGAAAATGATAAAGTGCAAGAGATTGTGGTTGCTTTGAGTGCAGAAGACGATTATTTTCAGCAGCTTGCAATTTCTAATGACCCACGAGTAACGACGGTTATTGGTGGCAAAGAACGTGCTGATTCAGTATTAGCAGGTCTGGATTTTTTAATCACTAACCCCAATTTTTCAGATTGCTGGGTATTAGTGCATGATGCGGCGCGTCCCTGCCTCCATCAATCAGATTTAAATGAAATTATTCAATTAGCAGCGGAAAAAAATTGTTGTGGTGGGATCCTCGCAGCCCCCGTACGCGACACCATGAAACGCAGCTCAATAGCGAGTCAATTAATTGACCACACTGTTGAACGTGAAGCGTTATGGCATGCGCTCACACCACAATTTTTTCCGTTAACATTATTACGGGACTGTCTAAGTAAGGCCTTGAAAGAAAACGCTGTGATCACAGATGAAGCTTCTGCGCTAGAGTATTGCGGCCACCAACCAGTGTTAGTTGCTGGCCGCGCTGATAATTTAAAAGTGACGCGCCCAGAAGACCTCACTTTAGCGGAATTTTATCTTTCAAGAATGAACAATTAAGGAAAAAAAATGAGAATCGGACACGGTTTTGACGTACACAAATTTGGTGGCGAAGGCCCTATTATCATTGGTGGCGTGCGTATCCCTTATGAACAAGGTTTGCTTGCGCACTCTGACGGTGATGTGGTATTGCATGCGTTAACTGATGCAATTCTCGGCGCTGCTGCATTAGGGGATATTGGTAAATTATTCCCTGATACTGACCCAGCATATAAAGGGGCGGATAGCCGAGTCTTATTGAGAGACGCGTTTTGCCATGTGCGTGCCAAAGGGTATCGCATTGGTAACATTGATATTACCATCATGGCACAGGCACCAAAAATGTTGCCACATATCGCGCAAATGCGTGTGAATATTGCCGAAGACCTTGAGTGCCACATGGATGATGTCAATGCGAAAGCGACCACAACCGAGCAATTAGGTTTTGTGGGGCGTAAAGAAGGCATTGCCTGTGCTGCAGTTGTTCTTTTAATAAAAGATAATAGTAATGAAAGTAATGAATGTTCAGTACCTGCATGGTAAGCCATTGTCTTCTGGCACATTAAAAAGTGTCCCAGAAGATTTTATCGTCAAAGAAGATTTAGGCTTTGAGTTAGATGGCGAAGGCGAACATGTTATGGTTCGTGTGGAAAAAACAGGCTGCAATACGGTATTTGTTGCTGAACAACTAGCAAAATTTGCTAAAATTTCAGCGAGAGCGGTCAGTTACGCAGGTTTAAAAGATAGGCATGCAGTAACGGAGCAGTGGTTTTGCCTGCAAATGCCAGGTAAAGAAACACCTGTTTTTTCGACTTGGCAACTCGAAGGCTGCCGAATACTGGCTGTCACTCGGCAAAAACGCAAATTACGTATTGGTTCCTTGAAAGGAAACCAGTTCGAAATAACCTTGCGTGATATTTCAGATGCAAAAGACGTTGAGCAACGTTTACAGAAAGTTGCATTATCAGGGGTGCCTAATTACTTCGGTGAACAACGTTTTGGGCGCGATGGGCAAAATTTAACGCAAGCGTTGCGTTGGGCAAACCAAGAAATCAACGTACGTGAACGCAACAAGCGTAGTTTTTATCTTTCTGCTGCACGTAGTGCAATGTTTAATCATGTGGCAAGTGAACGTATTGCAAATAATACCGCTCAACACGTAATGTTGGGTGATGCGTTGCAATTAACCGGCAGAGGAAGTTGGTTTGTCGCGACACAAGATGAATTTGCTACATTGCAACCTCGCTTGGAGTCCAATGAATTAAGTATTACAGCGCCATTACCGGGTGATGGGGAATTGGGAACTCAGGATGAAGCACTGGCATTTGAAACCCAGTGTTTAGTGGATTATCAACCCTTTATCTCTTTAATGCAGCGCGAACGAGTTTCTTCAGCTAGACGGGCGGTAGTTGTTAAACCACAAAATTTACAGTGGGAATGGTTGGATGACTCGACGGTAAAACTGAATTTTTTCTTAAACTCGGGTTGTTTTGCAACCAGTGTTGTGAGAGAAATTATTAATCAAAATGGGCAGGATAATGTCGATGCTAAAGATTTTATTGAGTAATGACGATGGGGTAAATGCGCCGGGGATTCAAACCCTTGCGGCTGCGTTACGCCAATATTATCATGTTCAAGTGATTGCGCCTGACCGCAATCGAAGTGGGGCTTCGAACGCATTAACATTAGATAAACCACTTAAAATTCAGACGCTAAGTAATGGTGACCTTGCTGTACAAGAAGGCACACCGACAGATTGCGTCTATATTGGGGTGAATAAAGTGGTACGTCCACGCCCTGATATTGTTGTATCTGGTATCAACTGTGGCCCTAATTTAGGGGATGATGTTATTTACTCAGGCACGGTTGCAGCGGCAACGGAAGGCCGCCACTTAGGTTTACCTTCAATTGCGGTATCGCTAGATGGCGAAACGCATTACGAAAGTGCCGCTAAAGTGACATGCGATATTTTAGCGCTCTTACAGAAGAACCCATTGCGAGCAGGCAATATTTTAAATATAAATGTACCTGATATCCCGTACGAAGAGATTAAGGGTATCAAAGTCACTCGTTGTGGCAGCCGTCACGCCGCCTCTGAGGTGTATAGTTTAGAAGACCCGAAAGGGAATACACTGTATTGGTTAGGGCCTGTTGGTGAAATTCGTGATGCCAGCCCTGGAACGGATTTTGAAGCTGTGCAAAATGGCTATGTTTCCATCACCCCATTACAAGTTGATCTAACCGCTTATAAAGCACATTCATTAGTAGAAGAGTGGCTCGAAAAATCAGGAGTGTCAGTAAAATGAAAACAGGGCTCATGAAAGAACTTTTGGCTCAATTACGCCAACAGGGAATTCACGATGAGCGCCTATTAGATGCCATTTCACTCGTTCCTCGGGAACGGTTTGTGGATGAAGCGCTCTCCCATAAAGCCTATGACAATATCCCATTACCTATTGGGCATGGGCAAACTATTTCTCAGCCGTATATTGTTGCTAAAATGACGGCGCTATTAGCTTTAGCTCCGAATGATCACGTTCTTGAGATAGGGACAGGCTCAGGGTATCAAACAGCAGTATTGGCACACTTAGTTAAACATGTTTTTTCTGTTGAGCGGGTGAAGAGCTTGCAATGGGCTGCAAAACGGCGTTTGAAACAGCTTGATTTACATAATGTTTCAACGCGTCATGGAGATGGCTGGGAAGGTTGGCAATCTAAAGGGCCTTTTGATGCTATTATCGTTACTGCGGCACCAACAGAAATACCGGCTCTATTATTAGGGCAATTAAAAGATGGCGGGCGAATGGTTTTACCTGTCGGTGATAAAGAACAAGCATTGAAGCTAATTACTCGACGTGGTAATGATTACCATACTAATGTTATTGAAAAAGTCCGTTTTGTCCCATTGGTTGCCGGTGACCTCCTTTAACCTATTTGTAATGGTATTTAATCAAAGTCTGATTATTTTTATAATCGATTTAAATAAAATATCATTGCAAAGGTTCTATTAACCCAAATAGCAGTAAAACTATTCCAAATATGATATTTTACCCAGCTGAATTTGGGGGAATAGCTTAAAGCGTTAGGTCATACTCTCAAATTGTTATATTTTTAATATATTTAACTTGTTCACTATTTTGTATTTCTGCTTTAATAAGTGAAATATTTTATGATAACTCTATTGCTGACATTGTTTTGAATTGTCGCGTCAGATTTTTCTTCACGGGAGAAGAAGCATGAAAATTGTTAGCCCTATAAGCAGAATTCGATGGGCCGTCATCTTTTCATTTAGCGGAGCGCTATTGGCAGGTTGTTCTACACCGTATCATACAGCGGCACCTATTTCGAGTGTGAATGATAGCCAGTCTAGCCAACAGACGGTGCAAAGGACGACACCGGCCTCGTCACCAAATACGGGTATGAGCACGGCAATGCCGTCGTCTCGTCCAAATTTATCAAGTAATACTAACACTCAGCCTGTAAGCCGTAGTTCAGCGCCAGTAACAACTAATGGTGAAGGGCGCATTGTATACAACCGTGACTATGGCAGTATTCCAAAAGGCAGTTATAGCGGTAATAGTTATACGGTGCAGCGTGGTGACACATTATTCTATATTGCATACTTAACCGGTAATGATTTCCGGGAGTTAGCATCGAGAAACAATATTCCAGAACCTTACAGCCTAAATGTAGGGCAGGTTATTAATATTGGTAACACAAATGTGAACTCGAACACTCAATTAGCGGCAAATTCATCAAATAGTCATCAGCAAGCGGTTGATCTTCGAACAACTAATGAGTATCCTGCAAACAGTGGTGGTCAAACTTCAGGTAAGATGTTGCCTAATAATAAGAAACCTGCAACGCAAGTTTCAACGACAACAACAACCTCGACAGCAACCGCTTCTACCGCAGTCAGCAGTACGAATAATTCGTCAATAAAATGGCGTTGGCCAGCTGAAGGGAAAATGATTGAAGGTTTCTCTGATGCTCAAGGCGGGAACAAAGGGGTAGATATAGCCGGTTCTCGTGGTCAAGCTGTGCTTGCTGCTGCGCCAGGAAAAGTCGTTTACGCAGGTAATGCTTTGCGTGGATACGGAAATCTAATAATTATAAAACATAACGATGACTATCTAAGTGCTTATGCTCACAATGATACGTTACTTGTGCGTGATCAGCAGGATGTCACTGCGGGTCAAAAAATAGCCACTATGGGTAGTACTGGAACTAGTTCGGTTAGACTACACTTTGAAATTCGTTACAAGGGAAAATCAGTAAACCCGTTGCGCTATTTGCCGCAACGATAAACTGGGCAGAGTGCTTTGACATTCTGTCCGCATTATCTAGGGTAGGAGTCACTGATGAGCCAAAGTTCGCTGAAAGTTAACGAGTTATATAATGACCTCGATGAAAGTAATTTAAATGACACTTTTGACGAGAGTCAGTTTAAAGAAGAGGATCTGGTTACTGAGCTAGATGACGAAATGGATTTACTCCAGAACACAAATCAACGTGTTCTGGATGCCACTCAAATTTATCTTAGTGAGATTGGGTTCTCACCACTCCTTACAGCAGAAGAAGAAGTTTTCTATGCAAGACGTGCATTGCGTGGAGATATTGCATCACGACAGCGCATGATAGAAAGCAACCTTCGTCTCGTTGTAAAAATATCACGTCGTTATAATAATCGAGGTCTCGCATTACTCGATTTGATAGAAGAAGGAAATCTTGGGTTGATTCGTGCTGTTGAAAAGTTTGATCCTGAAAAAGGGTTTCGCTTCTCGACGTATGCAACGTGGTGGATCCGTCAAACGATCGAGCGCGCGATTATGAACCAAACTCGAACCATTCGTCTTCCTATTCATATCGTTAAAGAACTCAATATTTACCTTCGTACTGCACGTGAATTAGCCCAGAAGTTGGATCATGAGCCAAGCCCTGAAGAGATCGCTGAGCAGCTAGATAAACCTGTCGAAGATGTCAGTAGGATGTTACGTTTAAATGAACGTATCACATCTGTTGATACGCCAATTGCAGGGGACTCAGAGAAATCTTTGCTTGAGGTATTGTCTGATGATAATGATTCAGGTCCAGAAAATACAATTCAAGATAATGACTTAAAAGAGAATATTGTTAAGTGGTTATATGAATTGAACCCAAAACAAAGGGAGGTTTTAGCACGACGTTTTGGGCTTTTAGGCTATGAAGCTGAAACTCTGGAAGAAGTTGGCCGTGAAATAGGGTTAACAAGAGAACGTGTTCGCCAGATCCAAGTAGAAGGTTTAAAGCGATTAAAAGATATTTTACATGGAGAAGAGCTGACTCTGGAGTCGCTATTTAATATGTAGGATGTTGATTAGATAGTTAAAGCCCCTATAAGCTAAGGTTTATAGGGGCTTTTTATATGTAAATAATAGAGAACAAGCTTAGTTAATGGGGACACCACTATGAAATTTAAAATCATCATCAGGTGTCGAAATTAATTCAGCTTCAATAATACCAAAATAATTAACTCGCTCAGTAATATCTTGTTTGCTAATTAATTGTGCTAAGTGCAAATAATCTTGATAGTGGCGAGCTTCTGAGCGTAATAATGAAATATAAAAATTTGCCAGCTGCTCATCAAGAAATGGGGCGAGTTTAGCAAAACGCTCACAAGAACGTGCTTCGATATAAGCTCCAATAATTAGCTTATCAACTAAGGTTTTTGGATCATGGGGGTCGACATGGCTCAACAACCCTTTAGCATAACGGCCTGCAGTGATGCCATCGTATGGAATATTACGTTCATGCATAATCTCTAGAACTTGGTAAAAATGATGAAGTTCCTCTTTGATTAGCAGGACCATTTTATCAATTAAATCTTGGCTATAAGGTGATTGTTTTTTTGCCAATATCTGTTTAGAAACCTGATTTTTGTTTCTTAATGTATGGATGTCACCAATTCTGTCATAAGCAAATGATTCATAAGGTTTAAACCATTCAAGTAGCACTGCAGCACTGTCTTTATCGACAGCATACTTGCGAATTAAAAACATCGCACTTTGCGCGGCTTTTAATTCACATAATAAATGGTCTTTTAAGATAATGGGCAAGTTTTCAGGCAAACTCGCTTTTTTTACCCACGCATCAGGCGTTTCACATTGCAGAAACTGCCTGATTGGTGTGAGTAATTGCGCATACTCATCCATGTTAGTTATCCATATCCTTTAACCGATAAATCCAATCTAGGGCTTGGCGCGGAGTGAGTTTATCGGGATCAATTTCAGCGAGAGCAGTTAATACTGGAGATGGCTCGACATCTTCTGTGGTTAAAAAGCTAAGCTGGGCGCTATCCACATGGCTCGCATTGGCATTGTTTGAGATCACTTCGAGTTCTTTAAGCTTTTGTTTCGCTCGTTTAATCACATCTTTTGGCACGCCTGCAAGAGAAGCGACAGCAAGGCCATAGCTTTTGCTGGCGGCGCCGTCTTGAACGTTGTGCATAAAGGCAATGGTATCACCGTGCTCAATAGCATCGAGGTGAATATTGACCGCACCTTCGAGTTTTTCAGGTAATGTTGTTAATTCAAAATAATGCGTAGCAAATAAGGTCATTGCCTTGATTTTATTAACTAAATTTTCAGCGCAAGCCCAAGCAAGAGAAAGGCCATCATAGGTTGAAGTCCCACGACCAATTTCATCCATTAGCACTAAGCTATGTTCTGTCGCATTGTGAAGGATATTGGCGGTTTCTGTCATTTCAACCATAAAGGTGGAACGGCCAGAAGCTAGGTCGTCAGAGGCTCCAACACGAGTAAAAATACGGTCGATTGGCCCTATTACTGCCTTGCTGGCAGGAACAAAACTGCCGATATACGCTAATAAGGTAATCAATGCAGTTTGGCGCATATAGGTACTTTTACCGCCCATATTTGGACCAGTAATAATTAATAGGCGACGTTGTGGTGATAGTGATAATGGGTTAGAAATAAACGGCTCGCTAAGCACTTGTTCTACAACAGGGTGGCGACCCTCGGTTATTTGGATACCCGGTTTTTCAGTCAGTTGTGGGCAAGCATAGCCTAGAGTTTGTGCTCTCTCCGCAAGGTTGGCTAGGACATCTAACTCAGCGAGTGCTTCAGCACTAGTTTGCAGCGCAGCAAGATGAGGCAATAGCATATCAAACAGCTCATCATACAGCGCTTTTTCAATAGCTAATGCTTTTCCTTTTGATGTCAATACCTTATCTTCATACTCTTTAAGTTCAGGAATAATATAGCGTTCTGCATTTTTTAACGTTTGGCGACGAACGTAATGGATAGGTGTTAAATGGCTTTGACCGCGGCTAACCTGAATATAGTAGCCATGAACCGCGTTATAACCGACTTTTAGGGTATCGATCCCCAGCTTTTCTCTTTCACGAATTTCGAGTCTATCGAGGTAGTCGGTTGCCCCATCAGCAAGGGCGCGCCATTCATCGAGTTCACTGTTATAACCCGGGGCAATAACTCCGCCATCACGTACCAATACAGGTGGCGCATCAATAATGGCTTTTTCAAGTAAGTCTTGTAACTCATCAAATTGGCCAATACGATTTTGAAGATCTTGTAAATACGAACAACTTGATTGGCTCAGTATTTGATGAATATCTTGGTATTGCTGGAATGCGTAACGCATACGGGTTAAGTCACGTGGACGAGCGGAACGCAGTGCTAAGCGTGCTAATACCCGTTCTAAATCGCCGATCTGACGCAAAAATGGTTGTAATTCAAAGCCGCATTCTTGCAATGCACTAATAGCTTGTTGGCGGTTATTTAATACTTGAATATTACGCAATGGGGTATGTAGCCAACGTTTTAGCATACGGCTGCCCATTGGGGTTACACACATATCCAAAATGGCGGCAAGTGTGTTTTCTGTACCACCTGCAAGGTTTTGTGTGATCTCTAAATTGCGACGAGTTGCTGCATCCAAAATGACATTATCATTTTGTTTTTCCATCACAATACTGCGAATATGGGGCAGTGAAGTACGTTGTGTGTCTTTTACATATTGTAATAAGCAGCCTGCGGCTCTGAGCGCTTTATGAGCATCTTCAACCCCAAAACCAATTAAATCTTTCGTACCAAACTGTAAACCGAGCTGTTGTTTTGCAGTATCGAGCTCATATTCCCACAATGGGCGGCGACGTAGGCCTTTATTGTGTTCAATTAATGCCATACTGGCGAAGTCTTCAGGGTATAGAAGTTCGGCAGGGCGAGAGCGTTGAAGTTCAGCTTGTAATGCTTCTTCGTCGGCGATTTCACTGATAATAAAACGGCCAGAAGTGATATCTAATGTGGCAAACCCGAAGCCTTGTTGGTCTTGCCATACCGCAGCTAATAGGTTGTCTTGCCTTTCATTTAATAGCGCTTCATCGGTGATAGTACCTGGCGTGACAATACGTACTACTTGGCGCTCAACCGGCCCTTTACTGGTCGCAGGGTCGCCAATTTGTTCACAAATGGCGACGGATTCACCCATTTGTACTAATTTGGCTAAGTAGCCCTCGGCAGCATGGTGGGGAACGCCGGCCATAGGGATCGGCTGCCCCGCAGATTGCCCCCGTTTGGTGAGGGAAATATCCAACAATTGAGACGCTTTTTTAGCATCATCAAAAAACAGTTCGTAGAAGTCACCCATGCGATAAAACAGCAGTATGTCTGAATGTTGTGCTTTTAGTTTTAGATACTGCTGCATCATAGGGGTGTGAGATTCGAAACTTTGCTTATCAGTCATAATGTTGTCTGTTTAACGTATTGAGTTAACTAAATTCTGTGAGTGTATTCGACGATTATTTTCAGAGACTAAAATACCACAAATCGCAAGAAATGAGAGTAGGCAAACGTGTTAGCCATGCAATTCTCTATAGTATGACGTGATTATCACAGGGACAATGCGTGTTTGGTGATAAAGTGTCTGAAATATTGTTGAGTAGAAATAAATAGCGCAAATAAGGGGACATAGATATAACCGTTATTTGCACTAAAGATAAAACGGATTATTTAGCTGCTGTTTCCGCGCGTAGCTGGCTAACTTGTTGTTCCAAATCAGGCCATGGCGATTTGTCGGTAAACGTTGTTCTTAGGTAATTTAAGAGTACAGCTATTTGCTTATCACTTAAATTATGACGAAAAGCAGGCATGCTACCGAGCCCATCTGTTGCCTCATACTCTATTCCATTTAATACAACGCGAATGGCATTATCTGGTGTATCTGCATAAAGATTTGTATTTAAGGCTAAAGCGGGGCGTACACCTGACATTTGCGCACCTTTCGTTTGGGCGTGGCATGCCATACAAGCCCCTGAATATAACCTTGCCCCTTCACTAGAGAGTGGTTCAATTTTATCTTCTGTTTGCTGTACGATTGCTACGGCTTGCGATGTGACTTGCGGATGATCAACTTCAGAAGTCAAATAGGTAGCAATAGCTTGTCTATCTTCTTCGGTTAGTTGAGAGGTTCCTTCTCTAATGACAGGCGCCATCGGGCCGGCTGCAACGCCATGGTTAGCTGAGAACCCGCTACGCAAAAACTCCGCCATGTCCTGATGGCTCCATGCAACAGGTGAAGATTGGTTACCTCGCAGCGCTGGTGCACTCCACCCTTCAGCATCTCCGCCCATCAAGTGGCTATCTCCGCCTTTTTCGCCAAATAAAATATCACGTGGAGAGTGGCAAGCGCTGCAATGGCCGAGTCCTTCGGTAAGGTATGCACCTCGGTTCCACTCATCAGTTTGTGAACTATCTGGTTTTAATGACCCGGTGGTTAAATAGAGCTGGTTCCATGCCCAAATTCCTTGGCGAATATTAAAGGGGAAGTTCAACGATGTCTTTGGGGGTTGATAACGAACGGGTTTTTGGCTCATTAACCATGCATAGAGGTCATATAAATCATCGTCGGAAGTATGAGTAAATGCGGTATAAGAGAAAGCAGGGTATAAATAATTCCCTTCACGATCAACACCATAACGCATAGCCCGTTCAAACGCTTCATATGACCAGCTGCCAATTCCTGTTTCTATATCCGGTGTTATATTTGTGGTGTAAATTGTGCCAAAGGGGATCTCCATTGCGAAGCCCCCGGTATTTTTCTCACCGCCAGGCCGTGTATGGCAAACAGCACAATCACCTAGTGCCGCTAATTTTTCACCGTGGGCAATTTGAGCATCAGTAAAACTTTGTGTCGAATTAGTGTGTAATGGCTCAATGGCAGATTGCCAACTCAGAGCGAGTCCCCCCACCGCAATAATAATGACAGCAAGCGCACTGTAGCCAAATAGTTTTTTTGCTTTACTCATGAGCCACTCCTTGGTTTTTGGCTGCCATATTTACTGCTCGCAGAATACGTTCAGGGGTAAACGGAGCTTCCCGCATACGAACACCTAATGCATCAAATAACGCATTTGCTACCACGGCAGCGCTTGGTACCGATGAAGATTCACCCGCTCCCATAGGGGGTTCATTGGGATATTCCATTAATTGAATGTCAATTTCAGGTAACTCATCGAAACGTAGAATAGGGTATCCCCCCCATTCAAGTGAGGTTGTGCCTGATTTATCAAAGGTGGCAAACTCTTTTAATACTCGGCTACAGGATTGAATAATGTTTCCATGGACTTGGTGTTTAACGCCATCTGGGTTAACTATTTGTCCACAATCATGAGCGACATAGACTTTTTTGATAAGCACTTGCCCTGTACGACGATTAACGGTTAAGTCACAAACCCAAGCTGCCCATGCTGCACCAAACCCCGGGAATTTACTGTGAAAATAACGCGCCCATGCAAAGCCTCGACCATTCACAATTTCTTCGGTTACAGGGGATGGTTTTTGATGCATTGGTCCATCAATCCAATTTGCCTGTTTTTTCACAGCATTAATTAAAGCGATAGCTCGAGGATCATCTAAATATTTCAAGCGGTATGCTATAGGGTCTTGCTGTGCTAAATAAGCAATTTCATCAATCCAAGATTCATGGGCAAATACATTTGGGAGCGCTGAAACTCCGCGCATCCAAGATGCCCTAACAACAGGTGCGGTATCTTTAGCAATAACACGCATATGTGGGTATAGATATTGAGGGATAGCAGTGCGGTCTCCCATCTGTTGAATATCTGGTTTGTTTTCTTTTTTCCCAGTTAAAATCAACGATAAAGTAGCAGCATTATTTGATGGATAACGAGTACTGAGTTCGTAAGCGCTGACATCATTATTTTGATCAACTCCCCCTCGAATTTTAATCAATTGCCCTGTGCCTTTTGGCTCCCAACCCGCTTCTTGTTCTCGCATTAATTGCACTCGCACAGGTCGGCCTGTCGCTTGAGACAGTAAAACAGCATCGGCAGCCACGTCATCAGCACAGTTGCGCCCATAGCACCCTGATGCTTCCATGCGATGAATATGTATTTGATATAGGTCTCTATCGAGTTGTAGTGCTAAATCTTTTCGTAGGTCATGAGGGTTTTGTGTGCCTGACCAGACGTCTACTTTATCGGCACGGACATCAGCGATAGCGCAAGATGGCCCAATTGATGCGTGTAAATGGTATGGCCAAACATAGTCAGCATTCACGGTTTTATGTAAATTTGCTAAGGCGCTGTCAACATCGCCATCATCTCGTAATACCCTATCTTGGCTGGGTAATGCATCAAGGGTGTCATGGAGCTTATCAAGGGTTAAATCGGGTAATCCTTGCCATTCTTTCCATTGAACTTTTAACTGACGCATAGCGTCTATCGCTTGTTCTTCTCGTTCTGCAACGACACCAACAAAGTCATTAATGCGTACAACTTTTACCATGCCTTGCAGGTGGGCAATCGAACTTTCATCAATGGAAAGCAAACTATTCCCAAGCGGCGCGCTACTATCTGCACCTGCATAAGGAGGGCGAATAACTCTGCCATGTAACATATTGGGTACTCGCATATCATGTACCCAAGTCAATTCACCCGTTACTTTAGCGCGAATATCTACGCGTTGAATCGGCTTTCCGACATAAACAGCCTCAGAAACAGGTTTTAAGGTTACGTTTTCATCTAATTCAAAATGGAGATCTTGTCCTTTCGCCAATTGCGCATAACTCAAACGGCGTTCAGGTTCGGCAGTGACAAAAACATATCCATGCTCTGCTCGAACAGCTTCCACAGGCTCATTTAACGCTTTTGCAGCAAGAGATGTTAGCTTCATACGAACTTGAGCTGCGGCATGGCGTAAAGGGATAGAAGTGACTTGAATGGTCGCACTGGCGATAGTCGGCCCTTGATCTGGTGTACTTTGCGGATCCCCAAGTATCATTGTTACCGATTCAAAAGAGACACCAATTTCATCAGCGACAATTTGTGCGAGCGAGGTACGAATTCCTGTACCTAAATCCACATGGCCATTAAATGCAGTTACCGAACCATCTGCAGCAAGAGCAATAAAACTATCGACATAATTTAAAGGGATAGCGGCATTCTTGGTTGGTGTTTTTTCTGTTGCAAATGAAATAGAAGGCAACATGTTACTGACAACGATGAGCCCACCAGCTTGCAGCATACGGCGTCGAGTGATATCTAAAATACTCATGCTTTACCACCTTGTGCGATGATTATTTTAGCTTTTTTAGCTGCTTTTAATATTTCTACATGGGTTCCACAACGGCATAAATTAAAAGCGAGCTCTTTTTTTATTTCTTCTTCACTTGCATTAGGGTTACGTTTAAACAGAGCAACCAATGTCATTATCATGCCATTCGTACAATAACCACATTGTGCTGCTTGCTCATCAATAAATCCTTGTTGCACAGGATGGAGTGTATCAGCATCACTAATACCTTCTAATGTCGTAATTTTTCTATTTTCTACTGTCGATATAGGTGTTGAACAAGAGCGAACGACTTTACCATCGATAAGTACACTACAAGCACCACATTCGCCTAAGCCACAGCCATATTTGGGGCCGTTGAGCTTTAAATCATTACGTAATACGTAAAGAAGCGGTGTTGATGGAGAAATATTACTTAGTTCAACCCATCTTCCATTGATATTTAGTTGCATATACTTTCCTTTCACATTGCTAATCACAATAAATGATAATTTAATGTTATTATTTGTATATTAACTATAACATAGGTTATTAATTTGAATTGTGACTGTATGTGCTAAGCTAAATTTTCGTTATGTATATAGTAAGTGCTTATTAATAAAGGTTAATATTGAAAAATACCCATGAGTTGTGTGAATGTTTGAGTGAGGTAATGTGAAAGGAAATCCAGTTGATATATTCCAAATAATTAGAATGTGGGCTGTCGTTTTCTCTGCTTGTGGGATTAACTCAAGATAGGCTTTTAGATAACAATAAAATTAATGGGGATTTTACTCAAATATTGTAATGAAAATAATAATGTCGCTTCCCTTCAATAAATAAGTCATTTGAAGAGAAGCGACGAATGATTACTGAGCCGCCTTTTTCAGTTTTTCAACTTGTTCGGCGGTGACGGGTTTACCTTGTCCTCCCCACTCAGCGCGCGCCCATGAAATTAAATCTGCCATTTCTTGAGGTGTTAAATCATCGGCAAAACTTGGCATTGCATACATACGCTGCCCGTTCGGGAAGGTGGTGGTTGGAATACCGGTTAATACCACACTGATAAAGGTTTCAGGGCTGTCCATGGCTAGGATGGCATTACCTTTTAACGCTGGAATGCCATTTGGTACACCTTCTCCGGTGATCCCGTGGCAACCTGCACACGTAGACATATACATCAAGCGACCAGTTTCCATTATTTGACTGACATCACCCACTTCTGGTGAGCTTGCCTCCGGTAATGGCGCTGGTGGGGCTTTGGCTCCGAGTATTTTTCCTTGTTTATCGGTCATCAAATAAATCGCCATGTCATCAACATCGCTTTTTTTCATCTGACTAGTAGAAAAATGAGTCACTGTGCTCATGTCTGCAAATGCAGAGCCTTGTGGGGCATTGCCCGTCAGTAAAAATTGGCTCAAAGAGGCGGTATCGTAGCCATGTTTGGAAAGCGCTTCTGCTGTGATATCAGGGATCGCTAAGCCCGCTTCTTCACCCCCTTGAAGTGACCGTGAAAACTCGACACCCATCATTAAGTTACGCGGTGAGTGGCAAGCACCGCAGTGTGCCAAACCTTCGACAATATATGCACCACGGTTCCATTCTGCAGAGCGTTGCGGGTCATGGGGTGCATTTTGTTTAGGAAAATTAAGCAAAGTCCAGAAGTTCATAAATGGGCGAACGGGTAGGATAAAGACACCTGTATTTTCTTTGTTTGGCACGGCTATTGGTGGAAGCGACATCACATAAGCATATAGTGCATCAATATCTTCTGATGTGGTCATATGGGTAAATACAAACGGCATCGCAGGGTAGAGATTACCTCTTTCTTTGCCAATTCCGTCTTTCAACGCACGATGGAAATCAGCGCGGGTATAGTTACCAATACCAAATTGTTTATCAGGCGTTATATTCGTGGAGTAAATAGTACCGAAAGGGGTTCCGATAGCACGCCCCCCCGCAGCCAATGGCCCTTCAGGTAATGAGTGGCAACCAAAGCAATCCCCAGCGGTTGCCAGTTCTTGCCCTCTTGGCAATAATTTGGCGACTTCTTCTGAGGTTAGCGGTTTATCTAAATCAGGGCCGATACTGGAGGTACGAAAAGCGCCAAACAGGATCGCAAGCATTAATATTATGAATAATAAGATAATAATATAAATGCTTTTACGTAGAGAGCTGGATTTAGCCATGATGTTTCTCCCTAGTCGATTACGCAGCCAGGAGTGTCGAGAGCGACTTTCCTCACAGCTTCATAATAGCGTACATAACCTGTACAACGGCAAATATGCTCATTGAGAGCCTCTTCAATCGCATGTTCGAGTTGGTCTCGTTTCACTGGATTTTTCTTCAGTTTATCAAGAAACACCGTTGCACCTGTGACAAAACCGGGAGCACAATAACCACATTGGAACGAAAAGTTTTCGATAAAAGCTTGTTGAATTGGCGTTAATTCAACAACTTTGCCTTGTTCATCCAGTTTGGCTTGCCCTTCGATGGTAACAATATTTTTATTGTTGAAATAATGGGCACCAAAGATACAAGTTCGGCTTTCAACCGTTGTGCCATCGGGCTGGATTTCCATAATGGTACAAGCATGGCAAATCCCTTGTCCGCAACCAAAGTGGGTGCCAGTGAGGTCTAGGTATTCATGTAGAAACTCAATCATTGGCATCCCAACAGGGACATCAATAGGACCAATTTTTTGGCCGTTAATGGTCAGTGTTAGTGGCTTGCGCTCAATAATCGGAACGGCATTGTTGATTTTCATGAGAGTGCCTTTTTAATTTTATCTACCGTAATAGGGAATTCATAGAAACGCTTGCCTGTTGCATGGGTTAATGCATTGCTAGTCGCAGGTAAGATTGGGATCATCCCCAGTTCTGCCATGCCTTTGGGTGGCGAAGTTTCTGAAAGTGGTGGTAAGTAATCAATGGTTTGCTGCCAAACCGCAACATCTTTAGCGCGTGGCAGGACATAGCGATTAAAGTTCCATGTTCCGTTTCCTGGCCCATCTTCATAGAGTGGTAATTCTTCCATCAACGCGTGGCCGATACCCATCGCGGTACCCCCTTGAATTTGGCCTGAAACCAATTCAGGGACAATCATCGTACCGGGGTCCATAATCATATGGTGGCGCATGATATCGACCTCACCCGTCATGGTGTTGACGTTGAGCTCGACTAAACAAGACGCAGGCGTGACCGTTGTTGGGTCCGCTTTGGCGCGTTGTGTTGGTGGGTAGTAGGCAATTTTACGTTTAATAAAATGGTAACCGCCAGTTGTCATTTGTTTTTTCAATTCTTGTGGTGCACCCTCGCCATAACGAACGGATATTGCATCGAGAGGGAGATTTTTCAAACCCACAGTTGGGATATCGAATTCTGCGCGAGCCCACTGCCAGCTGGAATAGCCGTGAACAGCAACCCCAGTGATGAGCCCCATCTCATGGGCTCTTCTGGCTAAAATGTCAAAAGGAATAGGCTTCATTCCACCACCGCCAATACCATCTGGGCCAACGCGAATATCGGCAAATTCAACATTTAAGCCGTTGAACGCACCGCCGCCGGGGCCTTCACTCCAAATGCTTTTGGCCGCAGGCCATAGGGTATTTTCTAATAAAAAATGACCCGCTTGGCGTGTACCGAACCCAATGTAATAAACACCGCTTGATGAGCTCATGTCAGGTATTAGAGCGGGTGTCCAATAGGGATCAGTTTTGGATAATTCATCTTGTTTTTTCTGGTCGGCCCAACTGGTTTTAAGCGGTAGTTCTTCAAACTCAGTCACCCCAAACTCAACGACATCAGGGGCTTTGCTGAGTGCTTGCCATACCATTACTTGCTGCGCGGTTGTACCACCGGTGCCAATCTCTTGCATACAATGGCGCATTGTTAGTTTGCCATTGGCATCAAATTCAAGAGAAAGAATGGTTGGGACGCCGCTAGAACCATAAACTTGCTGCACTTGTGCAAAGCCAACGCCGTATAGCTTGCCGGGGTTTTTCGCTTCATAATCGGCTTTATTCTTCTCACGATCGACCCATATTGGGTGTTTTTCCGCAAGATTTAACATTTCAACGTTGCGTGGGTCACCGGCTATTACGCCGCCTTGTGTATTTGGATAACCTTCTAAAATGGCATTACGGCGGCGCAGTTCAATCGGGTCAATATTAAGATTATGAGCGATTTCATCCACCATCAATTCAGTGACTGCCATCGACTGCAAGGAACCAAAACCACGCATTGATCCCGCTTCGACAGCCGGAGTGGCCATGGCGAGAGCGGTGAGGTCAGATTTAGGGAAGTAATAAATAGACTGAGCACCGCGCACTGCTACGTGAGATACGGCAACGGAGAGGTTTTCACGACCGCCGCCATTACAGTTATAAGTGCCTTTTAATACATCAAACTTACCTGTTTTTTTATCACCAATAATGGTGACATCCATCTCAATGGAGTGGCGTTTCATTCCCATTTGGAATTGTTCATAGCGGTCATTTGCCATGCGAACAGGTAAGCCATCAGCGTAGAAACTAGCGACCATCGAATAAAAAGGAAAAACCGAATAGTCTTTTGAGCCGTAACCAACAGTAGAACCGGTTAATAACACAATGTTTTCGACGGAAAAATGTTTGTTGTGTTTAGATAGCTCAGCAGCAGCATTAACTACACCAGCAGGAGACTGTGTCGCGGTTAAGATATGCAGTGTTTTGGTTTGCGCGTCATACCAAGTATTACAGTTATCTGGCTCCATCGCGCAAGGGTCAATGGATTGTGAAAAACCATGGCGCTCAATCACAAACTTATCAGGGTTCTCGCGAGCCGCTGCGATTTCTTGCTCAATTTGCCGCGCGTAATCCATCGCTTTTTCTTGTTTATCAGGGCTTTTTTCTGCCTGATGAAGGGCTTGAATAAAGCCACCGCCACGATCTTTACGGATCACTGGGGGAATAGAAATGGCGTGCTTGGGATCATAAGGTGGCCAAATAGGCGTATTGCCATCGAACCCGCCTTTAATACCTGAATCTTGATAAGGGGAAAAAATAGAAGGCGAAAGTGGTGTGTCACCACCGATACGCACGTACCGTGCTGCACCGTAGTTAGCGGGCGGTTTTGGCCCTGTCACCGTTCCGTATTTTACGGTGTTTGTGGCAAAGCGTAACATCCGCTGTGCTGCACTATATTTATCGAAATCATGATAAATCAAGATAGCAACTGGGTGGCCAATAATCGGCGGTGTGTCCCCTAAAGGAACTAAAATATTGGTGCCATAGAAGCCTTTCCCCATACTGGTATCTTGAGGAATATTTAAGCCATCACGGATAAGGTCTTCTTGTAAAACAACTTTATCAGGTTGTAGATTTGGCCCTAACATTGAAATATCAATGCCTTCAAAGGTTTTATCTGCCTCTGTCGCTTTTAACATAAAGGCATAACTTTGTTTTTTTGGCCAGCCGGGGATGTCTTTAGCGCGGTAATCACGAGCAAAATTTTTACGGCCAGTGACTTTTTCAACGCCATCCCAACGAAAACGTGCTTTACCGTTTTGACCAATCCAATCCGTTGATGGGGCGTCAGAATCGAGCTCCATTGCTATTGCAAAAGGGAGTTTGCCGACCATAACAGCAATGCCCGCAATAGTGCCTAGTTTGATGAAATTGCGTCTAGAAATATGTCCCGACATGTTGTGCTCCCTGATTATATTTTTAGGGTTTTTATTATGAGTAATGGAAGTAAATAATATTTTTTAGTCATTCATTATAAGATCGTTTTATTTCGCTTAAATTTGCTCACAATTTGATGACTAATATCAGATAGCTCAGTAAGTTACATAAATAGTATGGGTATCTGTAATGATATATCAAGAACGAGTAAAGGGATTTAGACAAGAAAGTGAATAATACTGTTGAAGTCATCTTAATATGACAGTATTGAATAAAATAACTGAGCTTTATTAGAACACAATTTATTTAAATGATACTAATTCTTATTAATGAATGATTAAATCAATATGCATTTAATTATATAAAGTATATTTACATTCGGTTATTAAATAGAAAACTATTGGGCTCGTTAAATACGAACAAGCCCGATAGTTCATTTTTTGTCATTATTGACGTAAGGATTTAACATGCTCCGGGGTGACATCAGCAGGTTGTCCTCCCCACTGAACGCGAAGGAAGTTCACTAAGTCACTAATTTGTTGGTCATTTAGCTTATTGGCAAACCCTGGCATGCTTTGCATATATTGGTTATTTGGGAACGCTTGCTCAGGCAAACCATCTAGAATCGCATTAATTAGGTTAGTGCTATCCACATCACGCAATGTTGAATTTCCTTTCATTGCCACCGCAACATTCGGTTTACCGCTACCGTCATAGGAGTGGCAACCTGAGCAGGTTTCTAAATAAATTTGGCGGCCTTGTGCATTACCTTCCCCCACCCTTAATGGCGAAGTTGCTGGCGGGTTATCGCCCATTAAATAGGTGGCTATGGCATTATTATCTTCTGGAGTTAAATGTTGAGAACTCAGATAAATTACAGGGTGCATATCACTGTAGGCGGAACCTTGTGGTGTGAGCCCAGTCATGAAAAACTGCTGTAAATCTTCTTTTGTCCATCCTCGTTCTGCAAGCGCTTGCGGGGTAATATCTGGAGCAACAAAACGACCTAAAGCACCCCCTTTCATAAAGTTATCTAAATCCATTTCTCCCAGCTTTCCTCTTGGCGTATGGCATTCAGCACAGTGCTCTAATACGTTAACTAAATACTTACCACGTAGCCATTCAGGGGAGCTACCTTGTGAGCTATCGGGGAGTGGTTTATCGTTAAAAAACAATAAATTCCAGCCAATCATTGCCATGCGTTGGTTCAGTGGGAATGGCAATGAATTTTCAGGTGGCGCGACATCAATAGCTGGCTGGCTCATCAAATAACTGTAAATAGCGTCAGAATCTTCCCGAGTGATCCCTTTATAGGATGTATAAGGCATTGCCGGATAAAGATTTTTACTCGGTGGAGAGATACCTTGGGTCAGTGCTTTATAAAAATCATCTTTTGTCCAGCGGCCGATACCAAAATCGGCTGAGGGCGTTAAGTTACTGCTGTAGATGGTACCAAATGGGGTATCGAGTGGAAAACCACCGGCTAATGGTGCGCCATCAGCACTGGTGTGACACGCAGCGCAGTCACCGGCAAGAGTGAGGTAACGGCCTCGCTCAATTTCTTGAGGCGTCGCAGTCACTTTTTGTACAGGGCCATCTAAGGTACGGCTTTCATACCAATACAGTACCGCCCAAACGATGATAGCGATGGCTATCAACCATAAAATAATTCGTTTGATCATTTTACTGCCTCCTTGATAAGACCAGGAGTCGCAAGAACCACATCGCGTACTGCTTCATAATAGCGTACATAACCAGTACAACGGCATATATGGTTATTTAGAGCTTGTTTGATAGCCTCTTCTAAGTCTGCTTCTGCAATCGGGTTTCGCTGAAGTTCTTCAATAAACACGGTCGCTGCATTTACAAAACCTGGGGTACAGTAGCCACACTGAAAACTGAAATTTTCAACAAAAGCTTGTTGAACCGGAGATAGTTTTACCTCCCCGTTTTCTTCTTTGGTGGCAGCCCCTTCGATAGTTCGGATGCTTTTATTATTGAAAAAATGTGCACCAGTAATACAGGTGCGGATTTCTTCGCTGGTACCAGATGGATTATCTAATATAACAACGCAAGCATGGCAAATGCCTTGGCCACAACCTAGGCGAGAACCTGTTAGGTCAACATATTCATGAAGAAAGTCTATCATCATGAGGCCTTCAGGCACGTCCATTGGTCCATACTGTTGGCCATTAATGGTTAAGGTGAGGGGAAGGAAATTTAGGCTCATGATATTACCTCTAAAATGTCTTTTGCGCGTACAGGCAAATGCAAGAAATGATGACCAGTTGCATCTGCAATGGCATTGACGATGGATGAAACTACCGGGATCATAACAACCTCAGCAACGCCTTTCGGCGGGTCAGTATCTGAAAGTCCTGGTAGGACTTCATTGGTTTGTTGCCAAACTGCAACATCACTGGCAAGCGGGAGATGATAACGGTTGAAGTTCCACGTCCCATTACCGGGACCATCTTCGTAGAGAGGTAAATATTCATGGAGTGCATGGCCGATACCCATTGCTAATCCACCTTGAATTTGTCCTGAAACCAGTTGTGGGACGATAAGATTACCGCATTCCACCACACTATGGTGATTCAGCAATTCGACTTGCCCAGTCGCTTTATAAATGGATAGCTCGCTAACGGTAGCGACGGCACTGTAGTAAGTGACTCCGGCATTATTTCTTTGTGTATCAGGGTAATAAGCTTTTTCGCGGTGGCAAACTTGGTATTCTTTATCGGCAAATCGTAGTGATAGCCCATCAATCGGTAAACGGCGAGTTTCACCCTGAATAGGGAAATCGGCTTCAGCCCATTGCCAGCGGTTAAATACGTGGCACACTGCGCCAGTTACCCCGCCCATTGCAAAAGTGCGTTCAATTAAGCGCGGCAAGCTAAGCACCTCAAGCCCATCAGCAGTTAAGCCTTCAGCAACCCAACGAGCATCTTCACGGCGAACAACTAGAGGGGCCGCTTGTCCGCCGCCAATCCCTTCTTGCCAAATTGACATGGCAGCTGGCCATAACCCATGTTCGAATATAAGGCGTGCGGCTGCTTCTGTGCTGTGGGTGAAATAATAGGCTGAATTACTCGCACTCGCAGGTGAGCAGTAGTTCGGTGTCCATAATGGGTTTTGTGCTAAGTGGTTTTGCTCATCTTGTGACATAGCAAATGGGTTACCTGTTGAGATCATCGGTAAAATTGACCAATCAACAACAGAAAAATGAGCTTGTTCCGCAGGCTTTCCTAACCATTTAGCGCAAACCACCGATTGGGACGTTGACATACCTGTACCAATTTCTGCGCCACTATGATAAATGGCTATTTTACCCTCGGGGGTAAGTTCTACGCGAGCAAAGGAGGATTCCGCACCTGTCCCAAAGTCTTTTTGCACACAAGAAATCCCTGTACCGAATAGTTTACCGCTATTTTTCGCTTCAAAGTCGGCTTTACGTTTGGCTCTGTCAGTCCACATTGGGTGAGCAGCACAGTGGGTTAACACTTCATCGGCACGAATTGCGCCGCCAGGAATTGCCCCTTGGGTATTTTTCATCCCAGATTTGATGATATTTTTAAGACGGAACTCGATGGGGTCTACTTTTAGGAGTTTTGCGGCTTCTTCCATTAACATATCGGTTGCTGCCATGGCTTGTAAAGTACCATAACCGCGAGCTGAACCCGCATCGACAGCTCTTGATGCAATACCGACCGCAGATAAATCACTACGGGGAATATAATAGATAGCTTGGGCCCCAGTAGCCCCGACCATGACAACGGAAGGCGTAAAATTACAGCGACCACCGCCGTCACCGATAAAAGAAGCTGAAAGGGCTTCAATTTTATGCGTTTTTTTATTAACCGCTAAGGTGTAATCCATATCGAAAGCATGGCGTTTGATGGTAGATTGAAATTGTTCATAACGGTCATTAGCTAGACGAATAGGGACTCCGTCTCCATATAATGTTGCCATCGCACCATAATAGGGGAATGGAGTGTGGTCTTTAGAACCATAACCAACGGTAAAACAAGGATGTAGGAAAATTTGTTTAATTGGAAAATGCGATTTTGCCAACATCTCTGGTAATGATTCCGCAACTTCCTGAGGGGACTGTGTCGGAATAACAAGATGGAATGACTGTGTTTTGGCGTCGTACCAACCGTTAGCATTATCAGGCTCTAAGGCAGCAGTATCAATGGATTGAGAAAAGTATTTTCGTTTGAGCACTAACCAGTCTTCCGGTGGGTTTTCCAGTTGTTTAGCGAGCTCATCAGCATATAGCATGCCTTGTTGATCTAATTTTCCGCCTTCGCGACCTTCAGGCCAAACGGGTAAGTGCTTTTTCATGCCAATAGGGGAGATTGGCATATCTTTTAGGCTTGAATAAATATCTGGCTCATAAGGATTTTCATTGCCAATTCGCACGCCACGGTAGGTTCCCCATGGGTCTCGTTCTAATGGGCCAGTTACTGCGCCGTATTGGATAACATCGTCACGGAATTTTAAGGTTTCTTTGGCAAAACGGAATTTAGCAAAATCATGATAAATCAATAATGCGACGGCTTGGCCAAGGTAAGCGGGAGTTTTCCCTTCTGGAAGCAATAAATCATCACCATAAAATTCAGGGAAAGCAACGCCATCTTTTTCTAAGTCACTTGCAGTTACGATGCGGTCAGGCATCAGGCCATCTTTTAGCAGATCAAGGTTAAAGCCTTGGTAAATTTTATCGGCTTGAGTCACGCGGAGTAAAAATGCATGACCTTGCTGTTTTGGCCAGTGAGGGATATCACGTGCACGAATGTCTCTGGCGAAGACTTTTTCCCCTTGGACTTTGGCAAACCCATCAATACGAAATTTGATTTGTTTGTCGACCGGGTTCCAGTCAGGAGATTGAAGGATTTTCTCTTCGAATAGCACATCAAAAGCACGGCTATACAAAGGGGCTAAATAAACAGATATTCCCGCTATAACGGCACATTTTAGAAAGTGTCTGCGGGAGAGTTCGACATTGCTTTTGCTCATAATACACCCTTACACTTATTATTACATCGGTATTTTTATTTTTATAGTCATATCGAAAAAATTACTTGTATCACATTTATATTATACTTCTCTTAATAATTTTCAAATTAATGATAAGTAGTTCTTGTGATCTTACTGAATATACTTTATTTATGAGATACGCAATCAGTATATCGATTTAAAATAAAAACTATGAATATTGGTATTTTAATATTGGCAGCAGGAAAAAGTGAACGTTTTCAAAATGCTGGAGGTAAAGGAAGTAAATTAAATTTTATGCTTGAAAAAAATACAGTTTTTGAAAAAACACTATTAAATTCAATCGATAGTGAGCTTCCTGTGCATGTAGTGACACGGCCTGAGAATGAAGGTGTTATTAATAATTGTTTACAATTTAATATTCCATACTCGTTGATAAATAGTAATGGATTAGGTGAATCAATCGCATTTGGTGTTAAAAATACGTCTAATTTAGATGGGTGGATAATTCATTTAGCGGATATGCCATACATCAATAGTCATTTATTTACTCGTATAGTGAATGAATTAAAACAGCATACATTAGTCAGGCCAATATATAATGGTTTGCCAGGCCATCCAGTGGGAATATCTGCAAAGCATTATACAGAATTAATTAATCTAGTAGGTGATGACGGTGCGAAATCAATATTACGTCGCAATCTTGTTTATCAATTAAACATAAATGACGAAAATGTTGTAAAAGATATTGATTATCCGAGTGTTGATAACGATTAAGGAACGAATATGTTGCGTGAAGATGTTTTTGTTATCTCTCAAGCCCTTTCTTGGATAAAAAAAGAGCCTATATGGTTGTGTACGGTGCTAAGTACATATGGTTCTTCCCCTCGTAGCCCGGGTTCACTTCTTGTTGCAAAGGCAGATGGCCAGTATGTTGGTTCTTTATCAGGTGGTTGTATTGAAGAAGATTTTATTCAACGAATACAGCATGCTGAATACATTAAGAGCAGCCAAATTGTTCGCTATGGTCGCGGTGGTTTAGAAGCGAAAGTGAATTTACCTTGTGATGGTAGTTTAGATGTTTTAATTGAATATTTACCGAATAGTCAGGAAAGTGTTAGTTACCTTACGGAGATACATCAAGCGTTACTGGGATATACTGCAATCAGTAAAAAAATCACGTTGCCACAAAGGGGGGAGGTAAGCACGGTTAATAATCAACAAATCCCAACCCAAATAGAGCGGGAAGGGGATAATATTCAATTGTATATTGCTGCGCCACCACGGTTAATTATTGCTGGGATCTCAAATGTAGGTATTTACTGTGCTAGTTTTGCAGCAACATTAGGGTTTGAGGTTATCATTTGTGAACACCGTGAAGATGAGCTATCGCGTTTTTCTGGGCAACTTTCTAGTCAATTTGAAGTCATTAAATTATTTCCAGCTCGCTATTTGGAATCCCAAAGCTGTACACCGAATACCGCTATTGTTTCTTTAACCCATGATCCTCGTATTGATGACCTGACACTAATGGAAGCAGTGAATACCCCAGCGTTTTATATTGGTGCAATGGGCTCAGTAAGAACGAGTGCTCGTCGTCGTGAACGTCTTATAGCATCTGGTGGGATGACGGAGGCGGAAATAGAACGCATCCATGCTCCCATTGGTATTCCTATCGGTAGCAAAACACCACCCGAAATAGCATTAGCGATAATGGCGGATATTGTAGCTCATAAAAATGGCGTAGTTTCATCTAGTTATGTTAGTGAAACGAAAAAAATAATGGTTACAAATTCAATGTATTGTGATGTTTAAAGTTAAATTCCCATGCCTTATAAAGTTAAATGACCTTTATAAGGCGAAAGGACCTAAAACTAGTTTAGTTGGTATAAATAGAAGAAATAATTTCTCTCATTTTTATTAAATATTTTGAAGCATCATATCGGTCAGTGACTATCTCTATATAAGCAGCAGTATCGAGTGTTTCGATAGCCTGTAAGGCCTCATTTAATTCATCACAGGTTGTCACTTTTTTGCAATACCAATCGTCACATCCCAGTGCTAAAGGAAGTTGTGCGTAATTCCATTGCGCAACATCATTATAATAATATTCAGGTTCTTTACAGAATAGTCGTTCAATAAGATAGCCATCATTATTTAATACAAAGATGATGGGTTTTAATCCAAATCGTGCAAATTGACTAATTTCTTGCATAGTTAATTGATGAGCGCCTTCCCCTGTCGCTAAGATGACTCGACGTGACGGGGATGCTAAAGCGGCGCCCAGTGCAGCAGGTGTTGCCCAGCCAATAGATCCCCATAATGATTGGGAATGAAAAGATGCACCTTTAGGTAATAGTGAAAATGCTAAGCCCATTGAAAAGGTTCCAGTATCTGTAAATATTATATCATTAGGTCTAAACATTTTTTCTAAGCGAGGATATAGATATGATTCAGTTATTTCGTTTGTTTCTACGGCTATCGGTTGACCTAGTGATTGGGCCTTAGGACTTTTGTGGTGATTAAAAGAAGAGGTTGGCAGTGATAGTAATCTATTCTGCAAGGCTAAAACTACGTCTTTCATGGAAATATTATTGTAGCATTGGCCATCAATAATGACTTTATCTTCCATGATATGGATTATATTTTCGATTTTAATATTAGAAGTATAACAACCTGAATTAAAGTCAGACAGAATAGTGCCTATATTTATAACACAATCACTGCTTTCAACAAATGAAGTGACTTGAGGAGTTAATATTTGCCCTGTATACATTCCGATATATTGCGTATTAGTTTCATCTAATACACTTTTATCCATAAATAACGTGGTATAAGGAATTTTGGTTTTTTCAATGATTGTTTGTAAGGTATTTGCTACGCCTAAGCGCAAAGACATTGAACCTGCTAATATGCAGGGTTGTTGGCTATTTATTAATTTATTTAAGATTAAAGGAATAATATTTTTTAGTGTTTCTGAGCAACTGTTTGGTATTAATGGAACAACATGATGAAATGGTTTAATTACAGTCTTTACAGCATAATCAGCAGGTAAGCCAAAATAAACTGGACGGCGTTCATGTAAGGCGCATGCGATTAACCGCTCAGTCTCTTCAATACAGTTTTCAGGGGTAATAATGGCATGAGCACAGACAATATGTTGGCTCATTTTATAAAAAACGTCATAGTTTCCATCCCCTAATGTGTGATGAGAAATACGCTGTTTCTTTTGTGTTAGGCTAGGAGGCATTCCAACAAGGTGAAATATAGGGACTCTTTCAGCATAAGAACCTGCTATTGCATTGAGAGCGCTTAATTCGCCAACGCCAAAGGTTGTTGATAGTGCAGCAACACCTTTAATTCTTGCATATCCGTCTGCAGCATACGCTGCGTTTAATTCGTTGCAATTGCCAACCCAACGTTGATGGGAGTTTGCACAAACACTATCATTTACAGGAAATGAATAATCACCAGGAACACCAAATATATCTTCAATGCCTAATTGATAGAGCTTAGATAAAATATATTCAACAACAGTTTCTTTCATTTAACTTCTCCAGTTAATAATTGTTTTTTACTTGATTTGTAATTATTTATATTAGCTATTTATTCTTATTGAAATCAATTCCATGATAGCTAATAAGGGAAGTAGTGAAAGTGTTATATTTTATAATGAGATTAATGGGGGTTATTAAATATATTATTTAATAAATTAATATAAATTAGTAGAGTAATAAAAAACAGTAGATCTTTTTAGACCTCACTGTTTTTTAGATTTAGAATACCGTTAAATAGGGTCAAGCCTGAGCGGCAATCACCATAATTTCTACTAGTACTTGTTCCCGAGCCATATTGGCTTCAACAGCTGCACGGGCAGGGCTATTTTCTATAGGCATCCAACTTTCCCATACCGCATTAAAGTCAGCAAAATCCCGTTTGATATCTTTAATCCAAACTTGGGCGGATAAAATACGTGTTTTATCACTGTTGCTTGCAGCAAGTAATGAATCAATCTTGGCAAAAACGTCTTTGGTTTGTTGTGTGATATCACCTGTTAGATCATTAGGTACTTGCCCTGATAAGTAAACTAAACCTGAATATTCAACGCTATCAGCTAAGCGTGGTTTTGGGTTGTTACGTTTTATGGACATGATTACCTCGTTAATCCAGTTAAAGAAATAGGGGGTTTTTGTTCAGTTATTAATTGGCTCAGTATTTCCGCGCTGCCTGCGGCAAGTGTAAACCCTAAACTGCCATGCCCAATATTAAGCCATAAATTTTTATAGGCAGTTTTTCCTAGTATCGGTGGGCCTTTCGGTGTTGAAGGGCGTAACCCACACCAACTTTCAGCATCGTCAATTTTAGGTAATTCAGGGAAGGTATTTTTAATAATATTCTTGAGTGCTTGTATTCTATTTTCACGCAAGCCTTGCTTGTCATAACCAATATCAACCATCGCAGCAATGCGTAATTGATCATTAAGTTTGGCATAGACAATTTTATTGCCGTAATCAGTCACGTTAATTTTCGGAACAATATGTTCTACCTGCGGGTATTCTACGCTTAAGCTATAGCCTTTTAACCCTAAAATTGGGACATTAATATTTAGTGGTTTTAACAATTCGCGGCTACCATTGCCGGCACAAACAATAAAATCATCAGCTTGAATAGTTTCCTGGTGAGTGGCTACTCCTGTAATGCAGTCATCTTGTTTAATGAAAGATTGAACATTATGTTGTAAGCAAAGATTAAATTGAGATTGCGTGAGTAAATATTGCAGTAGGTTCTTACAGAATAAATAGCAATCTGCACTCTCATCATCAGGGGCATATATTGCACCTACCAGCTGAGACTGTATGTCTTTTAAAGAAGGCTCTAGCTCAACAATTTCAGTGGGTGTTAATATTTTTTGAAATTGTTTATCAACCGTTTCACTGGCTTTTTGAAAACTTTTATTATCTCGGTGGATAATTAATTTCCCTGATTTCTCCCAAGCAAAATCAGAAATATCACCATTGTTACGCCATTTATTCATTATTTCTTGGCTAAAAAGTGATAAACGTAAAAGATGAGCACCATTAATTTTATTGGTTTTACGGTTACAAGCTAATGTAAATTGTGCAAGCCAAGACCATTGTTGTATTGAATGCGTTATTTTTAGATTTAAAGGAGAATTATTTTTCCCCATCCAACGTAGGCCTTGCAAAGGAACACCGGCGTCTGCAAGAGGAGATACATAGCGATAGCTGAGTTGCCCACCGTTAGCAAAACTGGTCTGCATGCCAACATCGGTATCTGATTCAACTAATGTTACGGTTTGGCCTGCTTTAATTAATGCATAGGCGGTGCTTAAACCAATTACACCAGCTCCAATAACCACCACATGTTTAGTCATAATAATCCGTAACCCATAATAACCAAGATGTTATTATTTAACGGTGAATAAGCTAACTAAACAATTGAGTTTTCATTACTAGAGTATAACTTTTGGTTAACTACTTTATTTCTTTTTTCAAGTGTGGATGCCAAAGTATTAACATAATTTTGTGCAGCTTTGGTTAATGGTTTGTCTGCGCGATGAAAAACAGATACGGCAAGATGTAAACCTTCTTTTAGTGGGTAAATCATTGACTCAGGTAGCGTATGTTCGGCTGAAAAAATATCCGTAATACTACAGCCTAAACCCGCTTGAACAAATTCTGCTGCCATATGGTAGGTATGAACACTAATATTTGATTCTGCAAACTCATGGCGCTTTTGTAATAGCTGAGATAAGGAGTCAGACCCAGGATGGATCCAACGCTCTTGGTCTATATCGGTGAGTGATACAGGGGAGTGCAATGGTAATTTGCTATCCACATAGACTAATGGGATATCAGCAATGGGAAGAACAGCAATGCCCCCTTCAATTTCAAGATTAAAGCCAATACCAATGTCGAGATCTTGTTGGGTTAATAACTGCAGAATATCCGTTGTATGATGTGTACCGATCGTGAGTTTGATATTGGGGTGTTTTTTAATAAATTGCGCGGTCACTTCAGGTACTAAGTTTAGCCCTAAGCTAGGTAGACAACCAATGGCTAGTTTACCTTGCGGATCACGTGATAAATTTTGCGCTAAAATTCTTAGTTTATCTAGATTTTGATAAACTTCTTTGGCTTCTTCAAATAGCAGGTTTGCCTCAGCCGTGGGAATTAACTTTCCTCTTATTCGCTGGAACAAGACTAAGCCAAGTTGTTGTTCTGCATGTTTTAAGGCCTTACTTGCCGCGGGTTGTGAGATATGTAAAACCTCCGCTGCACGAGTTAAAGAGCCACATGTCATGACCGCATAAAAAATATCGAGATGCCTTAATTTCATTTTCAGAAACCTACTATTTGCTTTGACTCACCGAAACCGACTATTGGTATTAATTCGCATATTCTACCGAATTAATACAAATTAATCTGAACAACTATTTATTTGGTACTGAAAATGATGAAAGGTAATTAGGCGGTTTAAATTCAATGGTGATAAAAAAGAGAAGGCCAGATGATATACATAGGTTATAGTCTGGCCTTTATGATTGTGTACTAGGTAAAATACGTGCCGATTTCGATAAAGATTTTAATTAAGATACTATTTGAAATATCGACAATAAATGCCCCTACCATTGGCACCACTAAAAATGCTTTATGAGAAGGACTGAATGCTTTAGTGACGGTCTGCATGTTAGCGATAGCGGTTGGTGTCGCACCCATTCCAAACCCGCAGTGCCCAGCACTAATAACAACAGCATCATAATCTTTACCCATCATTTTAAAGGTAACAAATGTTGCAAATAGAACCATAACGACCGTTTGGACAGCAATAATTATCAGAACAGGGCCTGCCATACTGGCGAGTTGACCGAATTTTAAGGACATTAGCGCCATTGCTAAGAATAATGACAAGGCAACGCTACCTAAAACATCAACAGTTGGTTCAAAAACTTCATGCTTAAATACATGGGTTAAGACGTTACGAATAATAATACCGACAAATAAGCACCAAACAAAGGTTGGTAATTGCATGACAGTATCTTTAAAAAACTCACTAATATAGCCACCGACAACAATACAGATAATCAGCATTGAGATGGTTTCAATAACATTATTAGCATTAATTTTTCGTTTAACACTCGGTTGTTCGAAGGCTTCAACGATCGTTTCTTTTTCGAGTTCAGTGCTTTTAGGGATTGAAACTTTTTTCAATAAATGACGAGCAACAGGGCCGCCAATTAACCCACCTAATACTAAACTTAGGGTTGCACATGCCATAGCTAATTCAACAGCACCAGTCACGCCATACTTATCAGCCAGTATTGGTCCCCAAGCTCCTGCGTTACCGTGACCACCCGTTAGTGTGATTGAGCCCGCAATTAAGCCAATGAAGGGGCTTTCATTAAGCATGACGGCCATTCCCATACCGACGGTATTTTGAATAGCAATTAAGATAGTTACTGCGATAGTTAATAAGACGAGTGGTTTACCACCTTTTATTAAGCGCGAAAAATCTGAGCTCAATCCAATTGATGAAAAGAACGTAATCATTAAAATGCTTTGTAGTGAAGCATCAAAAGTAAATGAGTATCCTGCTGTTTTATCGACAACTAATAGAATGATAGCAACAATAAAACCGCCAACAACGGCTTCAGGAATATGGTTTTTTTGTAGAAAAGGAGTGTATTTGACAACAAACATACCAATCAACAGCGCTAAACAAGCGACTAATAAAGTGTAGCTGGCATCTAGGATCATTATTTTACCTCAAGTTAGTTTACCAGAACTTTCACCGTTGTTATTTAACATTAGCGATAAATTAAATTACTTTGCGTAACTTTTGTTTAACAATGAGTTTTGTTTGGGTATCTATAACTTTTAGTTAACTGCGACATTCTTATTTTTTCATTTGTCGAGTCATCCAATCCCGTAGTAAATTATTTATTTTCAATTTAACTGTTTGTTAATTATGATTTTTTCTGTTTTATATGTATTTTGGTATCATTTATGTGGTGATTAATATTTGCACTGGTTTTATCTCGTGGTTATAAAGCCGTATTCAATATGAATGATGAGAAGTGTGATGTGCCGCATGTAAGATGTTTAGCAAATGTAGGAGAAGAGGGGGAATGCTACATGATGTAGAATGCGCTTAATAATTCAAATGAAAATTGATGTCTTGGACATTTCGTTTTGGCTCAGTATGCTAAACGATTAATTGCTTTTAACCTCAGTAGAATGAATGCGAATATTATTCATTAAAATAATAGTGTAATTCTATTTAAATATTATAGCTTAGTTTTTTAACCATTTTATTTATGCCATAAAAATAAGCTAGTGATTTAGTTATTGATTTTATTAAAGTTATTATTTTAATTACTATTTATAATAGTATTAGTATCATTAAATATGATAGGAGTGATATGATGGTAACTCCCCCCCAAGCAGAACAAGCATTGGTTATTCTGCGAAAACATTTTTCTGATTCATTAATTGCAGTTTATCTACACGGTTCCTCTGTTTCTAGTGGGTTACGGCCAATGAGTGATATTGATTTACTTGTGGTGATTGATAGCCCCGTGACTGATATTTGCCGTGAACAACTTGTACGAGATTTAATGGATATTTCTGGCTTATATCCGATTGATCCAAAAGGCCGGCGACCACTGGAAATTGTTGTATTCTTAACAAGTGAATTAAACATGCTTTCTTATCCTGCAAAATGTGAATTAATTTATGGAGAGTGGTTACGTACAGAGTACGAGCAAGGGGTATTTGAAGGACAAACTCAAGACCCTGAATTCACACTAATGTTAGCCCAAGCGTCACAAGAAGCAGTAAGTTTATGGCACAAGGAAATATACGGCTTACCTATTGTTGGCCTGCATGATATTCGCCGAGCTATGTTAGATTCACTCCCTAATTTAGAGTTATCTCTAAAAGGTGATGAGCGTAATGTTTTACTGACATTAGCACGCATGTGGTACACCATGGAAACGGGACTATTTATATCAAAGGATGAGGCTGCCATTTGGGCAATAGAACTCATGCCAGTGGAATTGGCCTCGGTGCTACTGGTAGCGAAAAAGGCCTATTTAACTGGTGTTTCTGTTGAATGGGAAAATCAACAGGTGGAAGTCACCTTGTGTGCGAACTATTTAGCTGAGCGTATTCGTGTTTATTCTTAGATGCACATAAGCCAGTGTGTCTTTTGATGCTTTTTTAATACAAATCAAATAACGTTTGCCTGATATTTAATGAATTGAAAAGTGAAAGTCTTATACTGCTTTACTGTTTTATTAACGATGGAACAAAAATGACTAAAAAATCGATAAATCCAGCGTCTGTCTTTAATTCTTTGCAGTATGGCTTTAGCCAAGCCGTAGAAACAACGGGAACCCGACAATTATTTTTATCGGGTCAGGTTGGTGTGAATGCTGCGGAAGAAACTGTTGCTGGGGGAATTTACGAACAAACCGTGCAATCATTAATTAATATTGAACATGTATTGCATGAGGCCGGTGGCGATTTATCTCATGTGGCTATGCTACGTATTTATATCAAAGAGGGCTTTAACAGCCATAAGGAACAAGCTGATATTGCGCGAGCATTAAAAGAAAAATTTCCAAATATGCCACCTGCATCTTCTTGGGTTATTGTTTCAGGGCTTTCCTTGCCAGAATGGTTAATAGAAATAGAAGCTCATGCAGTTTTGAACTAAATTTATTAGAATAGAAAAGCCGACAGTGGAAGTATCGGCTTTTCTGGCACTCGTGGTATTAGTGTTTTACTAATGTTGAGAAATAATAAATAAGAGGTACTGCAAGGATCCACAAGCTTATTGGAATTTCTCTCCATTTGCCTGCAACCGCTTTGATTAAAATATAAAATAACAGCCCACCTGCAATACCAGTACCAAAACTATTAGCGATTAACGTAATCATCACCATCATTAATACTGGTAAGCCATCAGTAAAATTGCCTAAGTCCACTTTTCGTAAGCCACTAAACATATTTAGTCCAATTAAAATTAGAGCTGGAGCTGTGGCTTGGGCTGGGATCATTAATGCGATAGGCGTAAATAACAGCATTAGTAAAAACATAAAGGCAGCAGCAAGGGCAGTCATACCTGTTTTACCCCCAGCTTCTGCGGCAGCGGAGGACTCAATGAGTGCGGTTGCCGCTGGAATACCTACCCAAGGGCCTAATGCAGCAGCAATTGAGTCAACGATAAAGGGGCGGTTAATATTTGGCATATTACCTTCTTTATCTAATAAGCCAGCCTCTCCGCCAACGGCTAAAGTTGTTCCCATGGTTGAGAAAAACTCAGCAGCAAAAAAGACAAATAAGAAAGGTAGGAAAGCGATATTTAATGCGCCAATTAAGTCTACATGCCCTAGTACAGGTGCCACAGAATGTGGAATACCAATAAAGCTTTCAGGCAATTTTGTGACGCCAAAAGGAATGCCTAAGAGAGTTGCAAATAAAATTGCCCATAAAATTCCGCCTGGTATTTTGCGAGCTTGTAGTGCAATCGCAACGAAAAAGCCTGCGAGTGCAACTAATGCGCCAGGAGAAAGGAAATCCCCAAGCATTAGTGCATTTGTTTTTGGGTTAGCAAGTACTAATCCTGCATTTCGAAAACCTAAAACGGCCACGAACAGACCAATTGATGCAGTTAATCCGAGTTTAATTGATTGAGGAACAGAGCGTGTAACAACCTCACGCAAGCCAAATTTAGTTAATAGGAAAAATAAAATTCCAGACCAACAAGCAATGCCGAGCCCTATTTGCCAGTCAATGCCTTCACTACCTGCGAGAGTAATACCGACAAGAACAGAGCCTCCGATACCGGGGCCAACAATAAATGGTAAATTCGCATAGAATGCCATTAATAAACTGGCAATGACGAAGACAATAATTGTTCCAGTGGTTGCTGCGCCTTTATCCATTCCTCCTGCGGCAAGTAAACCGGGGATCACGACTAGCAGGTAAGCTGCAGCTAAAAAACCAGTAACTCCGGCTAAACACTCTGTTTTCACTGAACTCCCACGTTCACGTAAAGCAAAGCGTTTTTCCAGCCAACTCCCTGATGTTGGCGTATTTATTGAACTGTCAGCCATTAATAGGCTCTCCTATCATTATTTTTGATATTTTTAATTTTCTAAGCGTGCTTAACCGTATGGATAACAGCGTCAACGATTTGGCGTGTTGTTCCGTCAGTTAATCCTAAATCGGTTAAATGTGGCCCTGCATTGCAGGCAAGACAAGTTCCCTCAATGGCTTTAAATACGCGGTAAGGTGGTTCCCAATCTGCAATTTCACTGCTTAATTCACGTAATTGACGAAACTGAGCGGCTAATTCAGGCGCGGGTAAATCAGATAACATCCCCGCTATTGGCATCGCAACATGGGCTAAAATTTGGCCATTTTGCACTAACGCCATACCTCCACCACTCTCGATTAATAAATTAGCAGCGATAGCCATATCATCGGGGTCACGTCCAAGAACAACGAGGTTATGTGAATCGTGTGAATAGCTTGTCGCAATGGCTCCGCGTAATTCACCCCAGCCCTCAAGTAAGGCTATTTGTGGTAAAGCATCGTGACGGCCGTGACGGTGTTGAACTCGAATAAGACTGAAATTATTCGGCAGTTGTACCACGCTATTCTTGATTTGTACGTCAACTTCTCCCCATTGGGTAAAGCGTGCCCCACGAATATGACGTAAACGCGCACTACCATTATTGATTCCAGCAATTTTTAGTGTGCAATCATTTGGGGTAATTGGTGAAAGTCGCATAGTATCGCGTGGAGGTAAAATATCATTAGGTACATTTAATGCATTGATAAGCTGATTATTTTCAGCTATTTTTCGCCCAGATACATACACAGCTTTCGCTTTCAAAGTTTCCAATGAATCGAAAATGACTAAATTTGCCTTTCTACCCGCAGCAATCAGGCCAAGATCATGGCGTTGCAAGCGTATTGCAGCATTAAATGTAGCAAAGCGTAGTACGTCCGTTGCCGGCATTCCATGCTCAATTAAAAGGTTAAGTAGCGCAATAATGCCACCTTTTTCAATTAACATATCGGGCGGAACATCATCCGTACATACTGTAATTTGCGATGATAAATGTGGTAAGGATTTTAATGCGGCAACAATATCGGGAAGAAGGTAAGGATGAGAGCCACGAATTTGTAATGTAAGACCCGCACGTAGTTTTTCAAGAGCATCTTCAGCCGAGGTTAATTCATGATCAGATGTGACTCCGGCTGCCAGATAAGCTTGGAGATCAGCCCCATTTAAACCTCTTGCATGGCCTTCTATAAGTTTACCTGATGTAATTCCTGCATTTAGAATTTCTTCCATTCTATCACTGCCATGGAGCACGCCAAACATATCCATAACTTCAGCCACACCGCGGACTTCCGGCCAACTCAGCATGGTTGACATCTCATCCCCAGCAAAGTCTGCACCAGACATTTCTAGGCCAGGTGTTGATGGTACTGATGAAGGGGCTGCAACCATAATATCTAGCGGCAAATTTCGGCTAGAATCAATGGCATAACGTACACCTTCTAGGCCTAGTACATTGGCGAGTTCATGGGGGTCCCAAAATACAGCAGTTGTTCCTTGAGCTAGAACTATCTCGGCATAGCGAACAGGAGGTAAGTGTGAGCTTTCTAAATGAACGTGAGTGTCTATTAAGCCGGGTGAAATAAAATAGCCTGATAAATCATGGATTTCATTTGCATCAGTACGGGTTCCAGTAGGGTGAACGCTAGCAATTAGGTTGCCGGTGATCCCGATATCTGCAAGGCGAACTTCACCTGTGACCATATCGACAATATTGGCATTAGCGAGTAAAAGGTCAAAAGGCTTTTCACCTTTAGCGGATTGAATGACATGACGCCTGTTTTGTTCTGTTATGCTCATAAATACCATTCCTTCAATTTAATGACTGTTACTTTATGAGCAACGCAAACGTTTGCCAAGATGATAAAATTTATCATGCGATAAGAAATGGTTATAATGAACAGATATATTGGCTAACCCAATAAAAATAAAAGTACATTATTATGATAGAACCTTGGCAGAGACTGCCAGCACTTACGCTCAAACAACTACAGTATTTTGTGACATTAGCAAAACTGCGCCATTTTACCGAGGCAGCAAATCGTCTAGCGGTGAGCCAACCTGCTTTGAGTAGTGCTTTGCGGCAAATAGAAACGGTTATTGGAGGAAAACTAATTAATCGTACCGCTTCATCCGTAACATTAACGGAGCTAGGCGCAGCAATTTTGCCACATGCACAGCAAATACTGAGTGTTTCTCACCGTGCATTTAGTGAAATTCAAAAAATAATCGTGGAAGGTGGGGATGGAACATTACGTATTGGGCTAGTTCCTTCCGTAAGTTCTTTGTTATTTCCTGCTGTACCTGAATTATTAACTCAATATTTTCCGAGGCTTAATATTGAGTTTTATGACCAAACGAATGACGCTTTGATTGATAAACTTATCAATCATGAAATTGATTTTGGCATTGGTGTGTTAGATAGCTCAGTGCCTCAAAATTTAAATATCTTTCCCTTGCAGGATGACCCTTTTGTTGCTGTTATTCATCATGATGATACCGTGTCTACCAATGAATTTCACTTGCCGTGGAAATTGCTAAATAATCGTGATATTGCCGTATTTTCGAAAGGTAATATTCAACGTTTAGTTGCTGCTACGGTGGAAAGTCACCGACTAAAATTAAATATTCGTTATCAAGTAGATTATATTGAAACCTTATATGGCTTAGTTCGTTCAAAATTAGCGATTGCTATTTTACCACTGCTTTATACTGTACATTTACGAGACCCGGAATTGAAAGTTTTGCAATTACAACAACCGGAGTTAACGCGCACAGTCGCTTTAATTCGTAATAGCGAGCAAGCGACACCACTAATGGACGAGGTTTTTCAGGTATTGTTAAAAGTATTGCGTGATAACAACGTATGAGATTTATCAACTAAGGCAGATTACTACCGCATTTATCGTAAAGTTATTTTATTTGAATAACTGAATAATGGTTTCAATATCGATAATAATATCTTAAAGAGCGTTACAGATAGCGCTCACTTTTTAGTTAATAAATTGATTTTAAAAAGCTTTGGAACAACTTTATGAATACTATACTAAAATATAGCTGTTTTATCGCTGCGGTTATATTACTTTCCGCTTGTGATGATATGGAGCTTTTAAGTGGTAAAGGTAAATTTTATTATAGTAACCCAAGCGCAAACACGATTAGGTTTAAGCTAGATGGTAAAGATTATGATGTTTTACCAGAAGATAAAGGTGTTGTTTTACTTTCTAGCGGGTTACACCAGTTAGAAAGCGATGAGGGTAACGTGACGGATTTTTTTGTCTTTGAAAATAACTCTGGCGGTATTATTAACCCAAATCATTTTGTTTATTACACATTGTCTGAAGTTTATGCCGTTGATGGCAAAGAAGAGAGGTTTAAACCTGCGAGTTACCCCATTACGATTAATGGGCACGAGCTTGAACTGCCAGTTCGCAGTTCTAATGCAACGCTTATTGATGGAAATATATTTAGGTGTAGCTACCCGGTTGGTGAAAATTTTCCAGATTCAATCACACTTTATGATGATAAGTTAGATGGAAATATTAAATCCAAGTGTTTTGATAAACATGAATTAATTGCCTATTTAGATAATGAATACGGACAAAATTTATTACCGGATCCTGCTAATCATGAAGCTGCGGATTCTATCAATGTGGTATTTATGTATGGAGTCCCAACTGTTACTTTTGATAATGAGGATGTACAGGCAAAGGCCGAAAAATTAATTCAGTTAGTTACGCGGTTAAAAAGTACCGATGATGTGAATATCCATGAAGAATTAAACCAAGAATTTCATCAGGCTATCACAGAATTAGTCCAGGAGCAGGCTCGAAGTGCTTCATCAAATTCTGTTGCGGAAAATATTAAATATAATCATTTCATTCAAGAAATTAATGTAGTAAGAGAAAATGGTATTTGGTTAAAATAGTAATCATTTAAGTAGATTTACTCTTTACATATTTACTCAAAAAACTATTTCGAGTAATAATTTTTTTGAAATTAATTAAGAAAATGCTTATTAATTATACAGAGTAATCTTATTTGAAATAATTGGCGAAAAAGCGAGATTGGGGTAGTTATATTTTTATTAACCTCACCAAGGAACTCGGCGATGAATTTATCCATACAATCTGTTTTCACCGTCATATCAGCTGTATTTTTGTTTTTATTTTCTTCTGTCGCTAGCAGTACAACTATTATTGATACCAAAAAGGAACCCGATGTTTTAGATTTAGTATTCATTCTTGATAAAAGTGGCTCTATGTCAGGTTTCGAGACTGATACAATTGGTGGATATAATAGTGTATTAACTGAAAATAAAGGAAAAAAAGCAAAAACCTACATTACAACTATTTTATTTAATGACAAAACAAGTTTACTCCATAATAGAGAACCCATTGCAAAAGTTTCTAATCTAACACTTGATGATTATCCTGTTGGTGGCTATACCGCATTGTTAGACGCAATAGGAGAAGGCATTGAAAAAATGCAAGAAAATAGAAAGGTTACTAAAAATAATAATGTCCTTTTTGTAATAATTACAGATGGGCAAGAAAATAGTAGCCGTAAATATTCCCAGGCGAAAATTAAAGCTATGATTAAGTCTGCTGAAACAGAAGATAAATGGGATTTTATTTTCTTAGGAGCCAATATTGATGCCATTTCTGAAGCGGAAAATATTGGGATTAAAAGTTCAAATGCCACTGGTTATGTGCAAGATGGGACAGGTTACGATAAAGCTTATCGTGCTGTAAATAAAGCGGTGGAAGCTAAACAAATGTCTGCGCCAATATCAGAGGACTGGAAACAGGAAGTCGAAGCGGATGTGAAGGAACGTAAAAAATAATAATGTGTTCAATTAAAAAGAGATGATATCGCTTCGAATAAAGCCCTTACGGCAAATGTAATAAGGGCTTTCATTTTATAAATATAATTAGCTAGTTTGTTTTAAGGCTGTAAACATTTTTTCAGCAAGTGTGTCTTGTGCCGATTGGACTCCAGGTAATACAAAATAGTACCCTCCACCAAAAGGCTTGATATAACGTTCAAGTGGTTCACCATTGAGCCGTTTTTGAGTGTCAATAAAGCCTGTCTTTAAATTTTGTTGAAAAGAGACAAAAACTAAGCCCATATCGAGAGTTCCTGTTTCTGTTAACCCCAGTGAATAGCTATAACTTCTTCGCCTTAGTTTTGCGGTATAACGTTCAGGGTTACGAGGCTCTGCACGGCGCATATGGGAATCAAATAAAATACGGTCACCATGAGGATCTTTTTCAAACTCAGGATCATCATGCTCATTTTTCATGCCGATTGGTGCTCCTGAGTCTTTATGTCGGCCAAAATCATTTTCTTGATCTTCTAATGGTGTTCTATCCCAAAACTCTAAATTAAAACGAATGAGACGTACTGCTTGGTATGTCCCTCCGTCGCACCAAGACGGTTCTTGGCTGCCTTTTGTTATCCATATTAATTCGTTCATTAACGAATTGTCATCGGCAAGCGCATTTCCTGTTCCATCCTTAAAACCAAAAAGGTTGATAGGCGTTGAGTGGTTATCAATATCTCTTGCAGGTAAGAAACCATCTATTTTCCAGAGAGGAAAACTGTATGGCGAAATATGACGTAGGATATCACGTAATGCATAGATAACGCTTTCTTGGCTATTCGCACATATTTGCAGAAGGAGATCACCACCACACCATTTTTGTTCTAGTCGATCGTTAGGGAAACTGGTCATTTCACTAAGATGTTTAGGCTTAACTTTATTTAAGCCGAACCGGTTATCAAAAAGAGAATTTCCTAAAGCAACGGTGATAGTTAGTGAGTCGGGTTGTTGTTGTGTCCCAAGAATACCTGATTCTGCCGGAGGCATCTTATCGTTATTGATTGACGGCTCTATTTGGGGTTGAGTTAAGTGAGCAATACGCTGAGTCAGTAAAGTAAAAACAGTTTGTAATTGTTCGACAGAATTCGCTGTAGTATTAAATGCAATAAAAGTGGCATTTTTGGGTTCAGGCGTTAAAACACCGGCTTGGTGTAGCCCAAGATAATTGATTGCTTTGTTATAGGTGAGCTGGCAATTAGCAATTTTCCCTTGCGCTTTTAATGTTGGAGCCGCTAAAACTGCGCTACTAACTGCGAGCATTTTTAGGGCATTACGCCGAGACATTCCGTTGGTTTGCAATATACTACTAAGTTTAGCTTGCATAAATATATGCCTTAATATTTATAGTAAACATCGACATCAAGCTCAGCACGTAATTTGGCTAAGGTTTCAGCTTGCTGAGTGAGTAATGAATAAAGTGCCATTTTGTCTTTTAATTGTAATTGGCTATAGGGTTGATATGTGGTATTTGACAGTTGATATGTCTGCATTATTTGGTTAATCAGCTGTTCATTTTGCTGTATTTTATCCAGTGTTTCTGGCTTGATAAAAGGTTTAAGAACCCCAATTATTTTTTGTGATCCCTTTAAATTAGCGGCAATATCAGTTAAATCAGACAAACTGTAGATATTTTCTTTACCCCCCAATTTCGTTTCTAAGATCATTTCAATAAAATCAGCCGAGGCTTGCACGAGCTTGGGTATTTCGATGGTTTCAGTTGCTACTCGTTTATGCAAATCACGCCCTTTGAGTAATAGCTCTTGGTTTGCCGCTAACGCAAGTTTGGCATCCTTTTGCATAAATAGCTGGTACTCAACAAGATGAAACCCCGTAAAGCGGTAATCTGTTTCTTTATCGAGGAAATAATCGGCTCTTGGGTTAATTGTCCTATCCGTATTACCAAATAAAATAATAATCGGGCGCACTGTTTCATAGTACTGGTGAGCTTGAATATATGCTGTTTGAGCTTGTTGCAGCTTCCCTTGCTGTAAATTCTGTTGCAACAATTCCAATTGTGTGACCATTTCTGCCAATTGATTAGTGGCAAAGGTTAAATAGGTTTGGATTGCATGTTGATATTTTTCTGGAGTGGGTATATCACCTTTAGCAATAATGATGTTGTCCCCTGTTTGCACAGGGGATCTTAGTGCTTTACTTTGAACCAAAGTAGGAATGGCAACACTGAGTATTAAGCTAAAAGACATCCATTTGATATTCCGCCTCAGTGAGCTAGACATTTTTTTTGCTCCGAGCAAACAATGGGATCACAATAGCCCAATAAAGGACAAAGGTAATGACGCTGAGCCAAATCGGTTGTGAACGGTAGGCAAAGAAAGAAGAGATAAAATTGCCAGCAATACCAGAATCATCGAGAAATGCAGTTGTATCCCAAGCGGGGTAAATTAAAAACTCAGGGATAGCGAAATCATATTCAATCAATAAGTTAGCACTTTCTTCTACACCTTTAAGTAAGAGAGATAATGCGAGGAATAATAAAATAACCCCTGTAACTTTAAAGAAGATAGACCACGAAATTAAGCGATTTGTTAGTAGGAAAACATAAAGTGTAAGACCTGCAATCGCAATTCCACCACCGACCTCGATAAAGAAAGTCGAGGCATTAGATGTGGTTAGCGACATAATAAAGCTAGATAGGAAGACGACGATTTCACTCCCTTCGCGGGCAATGGCAATAGCAATAATCAATGCGGCTCCCCACCAGTTATGGTGGGCGGCATTACGTCTTATTCCTGATTCAATTTCGGATTTCATTGAACTTCCATGTTTGTTCATCCAATACACCATTTGGACAATCAGGACACAGGCGAGTAACTCCATAAAAATCATAAATAGTGATTGCCCAGTGTCATCGAGGACATTGAATACGCCATAAATGAGAAGCGCCAATAAGATTGAGGTTATAACCCCGATAGCGACACCAGCCCAAAGGTATTTCATACCATTATGTGCGTCAGGGTGACGTTTAATCCACGCATAAATAATGCCAATGACAAGTAGCGCTTCAAAGCTTTCACGCCAAACAACAAACAGAACTTGTCCCATGCTAAATCCTTTTATTTCGCAATGATCTCGCCTTTGGGGTGAGAAAGGTGGAAGTCATCAAAAAAAGTGTACGTACCAGGTTTCAGTGGTGCGATTACCACTACTGAGCTTGCACCCGGCGCTAAAACTTTTTCTTTTCTTAATTGAATGCTTTCAAACTCTGCGGGTTCAGTACCTGTGTTGGTAATTTTAATGCGGATAATCGTTTTTGCAGGAACTTCAAGAACTCGCGGGATGAGATCACCATTTTTCATTTCTAATTCGACAGTATATTTTTCTGCAGCAAATGAAGATAAGGGAACTATTGTACAAGTGATAACCAGTAAAAAACTCAGTAATGTTTTCATTTTGGCTTGGTTTATCCTTTAATAACAACAAACAAAAAAGGGCTTACGCAAGATAACTCCCTTGGTTAAGCCCTTATCTAATTTTAATAAAAAAATTAGTAACTACCTTTACGGCCAACACCTGCGTAGTCAAAGTCCCAAGAGACTTCGAAAGGTTGGAACCAAGGGGCTACACCTGTTTCTTTATCAATATGGCGCCCAAAGGCAACTTCTTTATTGTGTGATGGCGGGTAAATTTTATAGGTGACGCGGTATTTACCATTGCCATCTAATTTAATGTTTTCCCCATAATGAGGGCCATCACTCGCCACCATAGGCATAAATGTGCCTGTTTGAGTTTGTGGTTTATCACCGAGTTTAGTCACTGAATACTCAATGGTCAGGTAAGGGATCCAATCGCCTTCTGCAAAGCCATTTGGGTTATCTTCAACAGCGTGAATATCTGCTTCTAAGTGGACATCTGCTTTATCTGCAGCTAAGTGAGACATCGCATGATGGCCTTCTTCGGTATCCATTGTAATGGGCTGTAAATAAACACCTTGGATTTCCATTCCGTTTTTGATCACAGGGTGACCGAGAGGGTACTCTTGAGCTAATGCTGAGATTGAAAACAACGCGAGACCTGAAACAGCAGCTTTATAGGCGAGTTTCATTATTTTTGTCCTTACCATAAGTGATATAGAGTAGTAATGATAATCATTACTATTAATAAAAAACAAGTGATAATTTCTGATAAGTTGACAACGCGTTGCTGAGAATGATTATTTTTATATAAAAATCTATGTGTTAGAAAAAGTTATTATTCTTCAAAAAATAACTTGCTAATAGTGTGCTCTATTAGGCAGTTTATTATTATCTACGTGATATATTTTGAATGTAGATATTCATGACAAATGAGTTTTTCATCAATTTTGTTGAAACTAAAGGTATAGCCATGCAACGACGTTATCTTGATTGTTCAGCTTCAGAAATCGCAAAATTCAATAAAAAGAATCTATTAGAATCAATTAAAGCCAGTGAAGGGCGAATATTGGTTTCTGAAACCATTGGTACAATTCAGCCTGTATTAATGACGGTAACGAATGCTGAATTAGCTGCAAGCCAAGGTGCCGATATCCTGTTGCTGAATGTTTTTGATGTTAATCAACCGATTATGCAAGGTCTGCCCGAAGGGATTGAACCCGAAGAAATCATTCGAACGCTTAAGCGTTTAACGGGGAGAGCAATAGGCGTTAATTTAGAGCCCGTACCTGAGGGATTTAATAATCCAACACAGGATGCGCAGTGGAAAATGTCAGAGGGGCGGCTAGCAACAGTAAAAAATGCCCTTAAGTTAAAAGAAATGGGTGCTGACATTATTGTTTTAACGGGAAACCCTGGAAACGGAGTCACTAATCAGGAAATTAACCAGAGTCTTAAAGAGCTTAAAGCTGTTGTTGGCGAAGATATTGTGCTTATTACAGGGAAAATGCACGCAGCAGGAGTTTTGAATGCCTCGGCTGAGCAACTCATAACAGAAGATGATATTCGTACCTTTATTAACAGTGGTGCAGATATTATTTTGCTTCCGGCTCCAGGAACGGTCCCCGGGATCTCGTTAGAATTTGTGCAAAAAATGGTGGGTTATTGCCATTCCCAAGGAGTGATGACAATGACAGCGATTGGGACTTCTCAAGAAGGCGCAGATTTACAAACTATTCGGCAAATAGCATTAATGTGTAAAATGGCTGGGACAGATTTACATCATATTGGTGATTCAGGGTATAACGGAATTGCATTACCTGAGAATATTTTAAATTATAGTATTGTGATCCGAGGGGTTAGGCACACTTACTCACGTATTGCTCGTTCAATTAATCGCTGATTGGCATTTTTAGGTGGTTTTTACAAAATGATTTGTGAAAATCACCGACTAAAAGCAAGATTTGTTTCTATCTATTCTAGATTTAAATTCATATTATTTTCGATAAAAATTTATACAATTCCCTCAATTCTTCAGGTAAAATTTCGCCCATTTTTCTAAAACAATATTTATAACACAATAAAAGAAGTGAGTTATGTCGCAAAATACTAATCCGGTACCAAAAATTGGTTTCGTTTCTCTCGGCTGCCCGAATGATGAAAATGCTACAGATTTATCGGGTAATTGAGAATTAAAATAATATTTAAATGTAAGTGCAACTTTCTTTGTCATTGGCTATATGTTGAACGCATATTGTTATTACTTCGATATAAAAAGATGTCATAGTTAAATGTGGGTTAGTTTCAGTAAGTTACCATCTTAATGGGTGTTTTCAATGCAATTACGTTATTTTTAGTTGAATATCACTATTGTGTTCATCTCATAGCATAAAAATATTAGCTCTTTCGTTTTGTAATCATTCTGCTAAACTGAAATTTAGCATAAGTCATTTTAACTGGTACAAATGAATGGATTACATTGAGCAACATTTTATTAATCTGACAAAAGAAGAAGAGATGATTGCTATTGCTATGGATAAAGGCATTGCAGGGGTTCAAGAAATAGCAGCTGATGTTTATGATGCATTAGGTGATGGGCTTAATCGCTCAATGAGAAGAGCGATCTCTTATGCTTTTGATGATGATGAGTATAATGTCATACACAACCAAGATAGTAGGCTAGTTTCAGCTATTAGAACATTTTCATTTGATTATAATCCAATAAAAGATATTGTTAATACTTATATTGAATTAGCATTAATTGAAAAAAGTGAAAGTGAGGTAAACAGCATTTATGATAAAATACTTAAACGGTTAGGTCATAGTGCAAAGCTTGCAACAAAAAGACTTACAAAAATGGTTATCATTGAAGCTATAGTTGAATCACTATACCAAATAATTCTATTTAGTCCTGTTGTTAGAAAAAATGTTAAAATGGTTTCAAATATTGCATTTACAGCAATTGGTGGTTATGGTCGGTTTGAACAAGCGGCTATTGCTGCAGAGCAGTTAAGTTGGAATGACCCATATTTTTATTGGAAGCTTTATGGTAAGGGAATTGAAATGCTGTATTTCATTCCAAAGCCTAAGTTAGAGAAAGGGTTATATCTTGTAAATGGAAAGCATACTGATGACGATATAGCATCTACAATAGTTGATTTGATTGTAGGATAATTTAATGAAGGATTTTATATCTTATTTTTTTAAAGACTTACTAAGTAATGTATTGATTACAGTAGCTACTATTAGCGTAATCATTATTTACATTATTTTCTTCCCAAATCATTGGTTTTTATTAAGCTTCATTACCATCTGTATAGTTCCATTTTATCGAAAGATAATTCTTTTTTTTAAAAGGTGAAAGGTCACATTTTAAAATTAAAAAACATTATCATTGGATATTGAATATCCCTCTGTGCCTGACATTAAATGTCGCCATGATATAGATTCGTACTTCATTAATAACTTTTCATATGGCATCAATTCATTATTGTTAATGGAGTTAGGGTAAACGCAAGAAATTTCAACTAATGAAGCTTTTGTTAATTTTAGCTCATAGAATTTTTCTAATCCGCCTTGCCCGCTTGTCCGATAAAAGTAAAAGACAGCACTAAATAATTCATTATTATTCAATGCAACACCTAGCAATGGTGATGATTTATCTATAGGTTTTAATATTTGAATTGGATGATGGGAGGAGTTTTGTGTTCTTGTCATTGAATGATTTAAACCAATAACTTGAATTTCATTTTCATGACCAAGCTGATAACGATTACCAATTGAGTCTTTGGATGAACATCCACTAGAAATTAAACCTTGTTTATCGCCTTGTAAGCTTAAATAGATCAAATATGACATGGTACTTCCTATATGCTAATAATTTTGTGGTAAATATTGTAAATTTAACTTAGGTAATGTGCAATGAAAATAAACAGTGGCTAAAATCACAAAAAATAGAGTTTCAAAAACTCTAAAAATAACAAGTTTCTTGGTTCCCGAATGATGGTAATGCTACAGTTTTGTATGGTTATAATAATCTAGTGCAAGAAGTACTAATATCAGAGAACATAAAAACTCAATCAAACCAATAAGGTATATGGTTCTTAATTAATATTGTTGGTTCTAATTGTACTGAGATTTCAGGCAATCCACTATTTTCGTTACACTTTATTATCATAGTATTTTTATCTAATCTTATTATCTCGACATAGCGGATAGGTTGTACCATAACATTAACATCATCGACTTTAAGCATTAGCGTTACTCTGCCTTCTAGTGCAGTAAAGTAAAATAATAAAGTAACATTTCGTTTTTTATACTCATAACCAAATGTTATGTTATCTTGTATATCTTTTAAGAATGGCTCATTTTCGAAAAAACATAGAAAATCAATTTCATCTGGAAGTTCGGTAATTCCCATCATTTTGTCCTTTTATTCTGTCATTATTATATGCCTGTGGATTGTATAGTGTAAGCTTAGTCCTAATAAATTTAGCTTTATTTTCGACAAAAATTTATACAATTCCCTCAATTCTTCAGGTAAAATTTCGCCCATTTTTCTAAAACAATATTTATAACACAATAAAAGAAGTGAGTTATGTCGCAAAATACTAATCCGGTACCAAAAATTGGTTTCGTTTCTCTCGGCTGCCCGAAAAACCTAGTTGATTCAGAACGCATTTTAACTGAATTACGCACTGATGGTTATCAAGTGGTTCCAAGCTATGATAATGCTGACTTAGTCATTGTGAATACTTGTGGATTTATCGACAGTGCAGTGCAGGAATCATTAGAAGCGATTGGGGAAGCACTGAATGAAAATGGTAAAGTGATTGTGACAGGATGCCTTGGTGCGAAAGAAAACCAAATTCGTGAAGTACATCCAAAAATTTTAGAAATCACTGGCCCACATAGCTATGAGCAGGTACTTAACCATGTTCACCACTATGTACCGAAGCCTGAACATGACCCTTTCTTGAGTTTAGTCCCTGAGCAAGGGGTAAAATTGACACCAAAGCATTATGCGTATTTAAAAATTTCCGAAGGGTGTAATCATCGTTGTACTTTCTGCATTATTCCTTCAATGCGAGGGGACTTAGATAGCCGTCCAATCGGGGATGTGTTAAATGAAGCTAAGCGTCTGGTCGCTTCAGGAGTCAAAGAGTTACTGGTTATTTCCCAAGATACTTCTGCATATGGTGTTGATGTTAAAAATAAAACGGGTTTTTGGGATGGTCAGCCTGTAAAAACTAGCATGGTGGGGTTATGCGAACAACTTGCTTCAATGGGCGTATGGGTGCGTTTACATTATGTTTACCCTTATCCACATGTTGATGATGTTATCCCGTTGATGGCAGAAGGTAAAATTTTACCTTACTTAGATATTCCATTACAGCATGCAAGTCCGAAAATTTTAAAATTAATGAAACGCCCCGGTGCCGTTGAAAGAACACTTGAGCGGATTAAACGTTGGCGTGAAATTTGCCCTGAACTCACCTTACGTTCAACATTTATTGTTGGATTTCCCGGTGAGACAGAAGAAGATTTCCAAATGCTATTAGATTTCTTATTGGAAGCTAAGTTGGACCGAGTCGGCTGCTTTAAATATAGCCCTGTCGAGGGAGCGAAAGCGAATGAACTAGCTGATCAAGTTCCTGAGGAAATAAAAGAAGATCGTTATCATCGTTTTATGCAAGTACAACAGCAAATTTCTACACAGCGATTACAAGATAAAATTGGTAAAGAAATTTTAGTCATTATTGATGAAGTTGATGATGAAGGTGCTATTGGCCGTAGTATGGCTGATGCACCAGAAATTGATGGTATGGTTTATCTCAATGGTGAATTTGAGGTTAGCGTTGGGGATATAGTGAAAGTATTAGTTGAGCATGCAGATGAATATGATCTGTGGGGAAATATTGTTACTGCTTAATTTAATAAAAGCGTTCTAGAAGTGTATATGGCTAACTTAGATAGATTCAGTTAGCCATTTTCTTTTTTACCACATTGATTTACTACTTTTAATTATAAAAAATTGATGTGTATCAATGGTTGTAAACCTATCAATTAATAACTTGATCTAGAATATAATAATTAAATGGCAAATTGACATAATCAGATAACTCTTATCGAAGAATAAGGATAACTATGTCAACTCATTTAATATTTCCAACTACAACACCTGTAAAAGAAAGTATTTATAATTCAGGTAATTATGAATATATCGTAGAGCTTGCTCATACAACCATTGAGAGCGGATTAGCCTCGTTACATGATAATAATATTCGCAGTTCTCTACTGAGCACTGATGGGAAAACGCTGTGGCTCAGTCATGAGCTTGATGGTAATTTTGAGATAGCAAATTTACTATCTGATAATTTAACTTATGGGGCACAGCTTAGGTTGTATGCAGAGCCAATTGAATTACATGGAATTTTTTATTACTTAGCACCAGTGTATTCACATACTGGTGAGCCTGTACTCGTTGTTGTTTTATCTTCAACTAAGAATAGTTGCAATATTTTGTTTGCACTTACGCAATCCTTAGCAAGGGAAGTGAGTGAAAAATTGAAATTTCACTATTACGAACAAGGTATTTTTAAGGTAGATAAGGACGAACAACGGTTCGCTAACTTAGATATTCATTCAGTTGAGAAAGCTTTGATTATTGAAGTTGCACAAGCTTGCAAAGGTAAAATTCAAAAAATGCATAAAGTCCTTGATATGGGACGGACAACATTATGGCGCAAGCTAAAGCAGTACGAAATTAACATTAAGGACTACAAATAGCTCTCCTATATGCTCTGAATGGTAAAAAATAGCGCTTTCGCGTGTTTTTTGAACAGCTACAAAGCATAAAAACAGCGAAGCGCGAAATATTTACCAACATTTTGAACGACAGCCGATAGATAAATAAAGCGTAATCTATCTACTTGTATCGTTACTTGATGTATCGAGAAAAGAAAATGAAAACGATGCTTATTATGCTTGGATACGGTAAGGAGGTATGTCGTTTGTAGCCTTATTTTTTTAGTTTTATGAGAGAGAAAGTTTGTTGATAAAGGTTATTGTTTTACTAAAAAAGTAGTGAGATATGGGGAGGGTAAATAATACTTTAATAACTAAAAAAAATGTAATTTTATTTTGTGATTATTAGTGGTTATTATTACCATCTGAATTATTAATTTACTTAGGTTTTTAATCCATAACAGAGTGGTGTTGTTTTTATCACTTATAAAAATAAGTTATTATTTCAAAATTAACAGAATATTAATCTATATTTATCTAAATTATAGTACCTTTAGGTATTTTTCATATAGTTAATTTCTGATGGCTTAGAATCAAGCCATCAGAAATAATAACGCTATAAGAAGGTAAACATAGCATATAGATTAAATATATCTAGGATAGGTATTAATATATTCGTATTCTTGAATAAGTTGTGGTAGTGATTTTATTCCTAATTTTGTATAAATATTAGAGCGATGTACCTCTACAGTTCTTGGTGATAATGACAGTTTTTCTGCGGTTTCTTTACTGGTATTACCTTCTAATATCATATCCATAATTTCTCTTTCTCTAACCGAAAGACGATTAAATTTATCAGAGAGATGAGTATATTTTTTATGCTTTTCATGCATACTTAAAAATAATTCCATCGCGTTACTAATGGAATTTGATATTTCTATATCTTTGAAAGGAAAAGGAAAAAAATCAAAAGCTCCAGATTTAAAGCTTTCTCGACATAGACTGATAGAAGGCTCTTCGGCAAGCACAATGAATGGAACAATACCAAATGAATTATTTATATTGTTTAATCGATTAATACGATTTTCATCATTGTTTAAGAATAATAAAATACATTCCTTTACATTAATCTCATTAGGGTAAGTATAATTACTCATAAACACTTCTTCGTTATTATAAAATCTAAAGATAAAACCAAAAGATTCCATCATTAATTTCAGTTTATTCTTAAAGACATTATCACTTTCTACGATTACGTGAATGGTGTTATTCATCACCATACTCCTGTTGAACTGATTTGATATTCATACTAATCTGATAAAATACGTAGATAAATAAAGTGAAATTTAAATTCCACAATAATATTTTCTACTGATCGTTGTTTTTTTTATTAATGTAATACTGACCTTAATTTATATTAAAAACATCATCTAGTTAAATTTAATATAAAAATAGAAACAATAGTTAAAGTTTGTGTCATTGGGTAATATTCGATTAATGACGTGTAACATTTTAGGTGATTTTACTTATTAAATGTGTTTTTATCATAAAGTGATAGACAGAAATATTGCTAAAGCTAATCAATAATATCTTAAATCATTAGTCATAAAAAGTCTTAGATGTACACTTATGTTGTTTTTTGAGGTGATAGCTCTTAACTTGTGAATTGACGAAGATTAAGTACTTTTTATATCTAACATGTTAAAATTAATACTTACCTAGTTTTGATGAGTGAATATACTTAATGGCTTCTTTAAAAGACGTAGCTCGACTTGCAAATGTTTCATTGATGACTGTATCAAGGGCAATTAATAGCCCTGAATTACTAAAGCCTGAAACCTTGAAACAAGTCCAACAAGCTATTGAGTCACTCAATTATGTCCCTGATTTTTCAGCGCGAAAGATCAGAGGGAAAAGCTCTAGGGTTTCGACAGTTGGTGTTTTGGCCCTCGATACAGCAACTACCCCTTTTTCTGTAGAAATCATTCTTTCAATAGAACAAACCGCGAGACAATTCGGCTGGAGTAGCTTTGTAGTTAATATTACATCTAGCGAAGATAGTGAAAGAGCTGTCCGACAATTATTATCTCAGCGGCCTGATGGTATTATTTATACTACGATGGGGCTTCGAGAAGTAGCGATTCCAGAAACATTACATAATAATCGTTTGGTTCTTGCTAATTGCATAGATAAAAATGGGCAGTTCCCTGCTTATGTGCCAGATGATTTTAATGGTCAATTTAATGCAGTAAAACGCTTAATAGAGAAAGGGTATCGAAATCCTCTTTGTCTTTATATTCCGCAAGAGACACTTGCTGGAAAAATGCGCCGTGAAGCGGTGGAGTCTGCGTGGGCAAGTGCTGACTTACCGCTAGCATCACTTCAGCAACACCATTTAGAGTTAGGCGATGAGCATTATTTAGATGTTATAGCTTTAATTAATAGTCATTTTAAGAATAAAAAACCGAATTTTGATGTCATTATTTGTGGAAATGACCGTATAGCATTTTTAGCTTACCAAGTACTACTTAGCCGTGGCTTACGTATTCCACAAGATATCGCAGTACTTGGCTATGATAATATGATAGGTGTCGGGGAACTATTTTATCCTCCATTAAGTACGGTTGTGTTACCGCACTATCAATTAGGCCAACAAGCCGCTTTACACATCATAGAAGAACGGCAGCAAAATAGTGTTGAATATGTTGCTTGCGACTTGTTAGAACGTAATTCTTTTTAACCTTGCAGAGAAAAGCAAATCTAGTAGCTTGCTATTCAATGGATTTTTTGATCTCCCAATAAATCGCTTTTTCGAGCTTTGCTTGCTGATTTATTGCAAATAATCTTAAGTCCCGCTCACTTTGATGGGGGTAGATTCGACAACTAAAGTTGAGTTCACCATCATTAATAAATACTTCCAAGCTAGAGTGATCGATAAAAGCATTTATTTTAAGTTGATGACCTTCAGGTATTGGCGCACAACGACTATCACTAATTGTATATTCAGGGTAATGACGCATTAAGGTTAATTGCTGACTTTGGTTATCAATGTAAAACTGTACGCCGTATCCTACCCAAAAGCCGAATTTTTCAGCAGGGCTTTGCTGTAAGTCCCAGATAAGTTCTATTTCACAACTTGTCGCATTCTCATTCAGTATGATTGTGCTGTTTTTAGCTAGTGTTGTTGCGGGAAAATGGCTTGCGGACTGACGTAATGTTTTCAATTCCTCTATAGGTTTAGCGACAATTTTACCTTGTTCATTCAGTGTTAGCTCTCTAGGTAAAGTAAAACATCCTGACCACCCATGTTTTTGTGTGGGCATATGGCTTTCCCACATATCCATCCAAGCGATAGCGATACGGCGGCCATCTTTAGCTAAAAAGGTTTGAGGTGCGTAAAAGTCTTGGCCGAAATCAAGTTCTGTAAATGCATGTGAAATTTTATAAGATGAATTAGGAGACCAATTACCAACCAAATAACCATTTTGAAATAGATTTCGATACTGATAATTTTTTGCCTTTTTTCCTTGAGGTGAAAAGAGGGCAACAAATTGTTCGCCTAATGGAAAGAAATCAGGACATTCCCACATATAAACATTATCGTCGTCAGTTTTTGCCAGAACTTGGTAGTTTTGATCCCAATTTAATAAGTCTGTACTCTTAAATAAAAGTATTTGTCCTTGATCTTGGGAGTCTCTTGCGCCGACGACCATCCACCATTTTCCATCTTGTCGCCAAACTTTAGGATCTCGAAAGTGCATATAACCATCGGGTGCAGAAAGCACAACACCTTTCTTTTCGAAATGAATACCATCTTCACTGATTGCAACACATTGTGATTGGATGATTTGACTATCATCACCTGGATTTGCTAACCAGATGTGGCCCGTGTAGAACAGATATAATTTATTATCGTAACTAATTGCAGATCCTGAGAAACAACCATCTCGGTCATAGTCTTCACTAGGTGCTAACGCAATTGCCTGATGTTCCCAATGTACCATATCTGTACTTGTTGCATGCCCCCAATGCATGGGGCCCCAAATCGCACTAAATGGATGATGTTGATAAAATGCATGGTATTGGCCTTGATGATAGATCAAACCATTAGGGTCATTCATCCAGCCTGCATAAGGGGCAAGGTGGTATTGTGGGTAAAACTGCAAGTCCATATTTTTCCTTGCTGTTTTGATGGCTTCGTTGGCTAGTTCAAGTTGTTTTTTCATTATGGCTTCCTGAATGTTTTTCGATCGCAATAACAAAATAAGCACATGAAATTCAATAATAGGTGCGTTTATTTGCTGGTTTCTTTATACTCAATGTTAACGTTAACAGTTTGCGTTTACTAGTTTTATTTTTATGAGTTGGTAATGTGCTAGCTATGAATAAGAATGAAGGTTAAAAATATAAAACTCGCAAAGGAGACATAATGAAAGTTTGGGCATTAGGGGATGCTGTCATTGATTTAATCCCCCTTCAAAACATGCAATATGAAGCTTGTGCTGGTGGAGCACCTGTGAATGTTGCCGCGGGTGTTGCACGCTTAGGGCAAAACAGTGGTTTTATTGGGCGAGTCGGCGAAGAAGCTTTTGGGCATTTTATGCAGAAAACCCTATTTGATATAGGGGTTGATACTAGTGCGATGGAGTTTGATGAAAAGTATAAAACAAGTACTGTTCTCGTCTCGTTACACGAAAATGGAGAACGTGAATTTTCTTTTTTAGTTTCTCCTTCGGCCGACCAATTTTTAACGATAAATAATTTACCGCAATTTGGTAATGATATTTTGCATTTTTGCTCATTAGCTCTGGTGCACCATCAATGCAGAGCATCACTATCGACAGCTATCGAACAACTCAAGCTCGCTGGCGGATTACTGAGCTTTGATATTAACATTCGTCCGCAAATGTGGTCAGATCCCGACGAAATGCACCAAATTGTTGATAATTTTGCAAAACAAGCAGATATTTTAAAACTTTCGGATGATGAATTGCTGTGGTTAACGCAAGAAAGTCGTTTTGAGAATGCCATAGCTAAATTGCAAAATTACCCTGCTCAATTAAAAATTGTGACTCAAGGTGCTAAAGGTTGTCAGGTGTTCACCCCCTCAGTTCAAATAGCCGTAAGTGCTTATTTAGTTGAAAGTATTGATACTACTGGTGCAGGTGACGCATTTATGGCAGGGTTATTGGCGGCCATCTCACAATATGGGCTAGTCAACGAAAAAGAGGGATTGATGAAGGTCATCTCGCAAGCTACGGCTTGTGGTGCATTAGCGACAACTAAAAAAGGCGCTATCGCTGCGGCTCCGACACAACAGGAATTATTTGTATTTATGCAGCAGCAACCGCCATTACATCAACGCGATGTTTTTTGATGAGAATATATGTGTATTGAGCAACTAAAAGGTAGCGATATAGTTACCTTTTAGTTTAAGAATACTTGATATAATTCAAATTATATTATGGTGGTGGCAAGTTTTATTTTTTGCATTTTGGCGTATGATAAGTAGCTAATATTATTTAATCAGATTTTATTGTGGATAAATCATGTTGCTTCGCTCGGGAGTAGCTCTTGCTATTTTTTCCTATATCTTATGGGGAATAACACCATTATTTTATCGTTTACTTCCCGGTGCGGAACCTTTAGAGCTACTTGCAGAACGTCTTATCTGGTCTGTGCCTATACTTTTTCTTGTTCGCTTAATTATCAAAAATAAATCTTTATGGCGTGAGGTATGGTCTGACAAACAGTCGATAATTCTATGTTTATTTAGTTCGTCGGTTATGGCGATATCTTGGACAACATTTACTTATGCATTAACCCACGGGCAGGTGTTAGCTGCTAGTCTTGGCTATTTTATTAACCCATTATTTTCTATTTTACTTGGTGTTTTGTTCCTTCGCGAACGGCTTGTTTTTGCAGAAAAAATGGCTGTTATTTTTATTTGTGCGGGGGTCGGTTACCAAATTTGGCAGTATGGTGAATTACCTATTTTAGCGTTAGTAATGGGGAGTGCTTTTGCAGTCTATGGGTTAATTCGTAAATTTATTCGATTTGATGAGATTACGTCTTTATTTCTAGAAGCACTTTGGCTGCTTCCCATTGCAATAGCGATCACTTGGTGGTTAGCATCTCATGGTCTAAGTGCCGTGACGCAAGGGGATTGGCAAATTAAAGTTCTTTATATGTTAGCGGCGCCTGTCACGATAATTCCTTTGCTCTTTTTTACCGCAGCGATTAAACGGACATCATTAACGGTGATTGGTTTAGCGCAATATATAGAACCAACAATTCAATTTTTATTGGCCGTATTTTTATTTAATGAGCTCTTTGATTGGGTCAAAGGTATTAGTTTTTCACTTATTTGGATTGGTTTAATGTTTTGTGTATTAGCTATTTTACGCAAACAGTATATTAAATTTTCTCACAAAGAACCCTTTATTACTGGGCGCGATAAAACACCATTAGATTAAATAATAATTATTATTATCAATCGATTATGAAAATTTTTTTTATAGTGTTTTTTCCTTGATAGTAAAAGCAAACGATTGCGTATATAATTGGTATCAACTTTTTGTCGGTAAGGTCATCAATCATGAATCAATTAGGTACTGCGCTGTGTAAATCTGCAACAAAAGTCATGCTGTTAGGTGCTGGAGAGTTAGGCAAAGAAGTTGCGATTGAATGTCAACGATTGGGCATCGAAGTTATTGCGGTTGATCGCTATGATAATGCGCCAGCGATGCATATTGCACACCGCAGTTATACGATAAACATGCTTGATGGCGAAGCGCTGAAACAAATAGTCTCACGGGAAAAACCTGATATTATCGTGCCTGAAATTGAAGCAATTGCGACACAGGTATTGATGGAGCTTGAACAGCAAGGACAAAAAGTGGTTCCGTCTGCGAAAGCCATTGTACTTACTATGGATAGAGAAGGGATCCGTCGTTTAGCGGCAGAAGAGTTGAAATTGCCAACATCAGAGTACCAATTTGTAGACAGTAACCCCGATTTTATTGCAGCGGCAGAAAAAATTGGGTTTCCCTGTATTGTTAAGCCTGTGATGAGTTCATCAGGAAAGGGACAAAGTGTGATCCGCTCTCGAGCAGAATTAGATCAGGCTTGGGATTATTCGCAGCAAGGTGGGCGAGCAGGGCAGGGGCGTGTAATTGTTGAAAAAATGGTTAATTTTGATTTTGAAATTACATTGTTAACAGTCAGTGCGGTGGATGGTATTCACTTTTGTGCGCCTATAGGTCACCGACAAGAAAAAGGGGATTACCGTGAGTCTTGGCAGCCGCAGTACATGAGTGAGGCTGCGTTGAAAAAAGCGCAAGACATTGCCAAGAAAATTGTAACCTCTCTAGGAGGTTATGGAATATTTGGTGTTGAATTATTCGTATGTGGTGACGATATCATTTTTAATGAGGTTTCGCCTCGTCCCCATGATACGGGGATGGTGACGCTTATTTCGCAGAGTTTATCTGAATTTGCATTACATGTTCGTGCATTTCTTGGTTTCCCAATTGGCGTGATCCGCCAATATGGGCCGAGTGCTTCAGCGGTTATTTTACCTAATTTACAAAGCCAAAATGTGGTTTTTTCAAATATTGGTGCTGCTTTGGGGTCTGACACCCAATTACGGTTATTTGGTAAACCTGAAATTGCAGGAACTCGTCGGTTAGGTGTGGCTTTGGCGATTGCGGATTCTATTGAAAATGCATTAGATATGGCTAAGAAAACCGCGAATACAGTGTGTGTTTCTGGTTGATCTTGATGAATTTTGCGCTCAATGACTCTAAGTGAGTGAGCGCTTGTATACTTTAATTTTAACTTTGAGATTATCTTCATATAAGACTTTATTTACCTTTATTCCTAGTTTCACTGAAATAGATATCCGCTATCTTTAATTAAGCGAGTATTTAATAGAGCAAAGTTGATGAGCTTAGCGTCTTATCACTTAGTAGGCATAAAAGTAGAATAAGGAAAGTTATGATGATTCATTATGTAGTTGGTTTAATGTCATTAGGATTAATATCTTTTTTATCAACAGCGCAAAATCTTGAACAACAATTCAGTTTATGGGTAGAGAACGAAAAAGATAAAATCGAGTGTTTTGAGCAACAATCTTCATTTAAGTATTGTTTAGGTAAATCATCGAATAAAGGCTTAGCTGTTTTTGACCAAAAAGGACAAGAGATTTACCAACTTTACTATTTTGATAATTGGCCTGATGAAGCGCAAGACGGGGTATATCGAATTCGCAAAGAAAATAAAATTGGTTTTGCAGACGCAATTACTGGGGAAATCGTGGTTGATGCAATTTATGATTGCGCGTATCCCTTTGAAGCAGGGAAAGCGAAAGTCGGTATCGGATGTGAAACGCAAACAGATGGTGAACATAGTTGGTGGGTTGGTGGTAAATGGACAACAATTACACGCCAATAGCACATAGATATTATAAAGCTTTAGATAACCTAACTTTGAGATTTCACGTTATTAGTGAAATTTGTTTACAATAAACTTCATTTTATTCATATGAGTTACATTTTTTAACTTATTGAAAACAAATCAGAATCGTTATGTGGATCACATTTTTGACCTCATATTCCCTTCCTTAAAACCATTTAAAGTAAAAAACAAACCGCTTAATTCTATATGGCACCACTTAGCATAACTTTAGTCATTTGCTGAGTGTAATTTCATACCATATACACCATGGCAGAGCTCAATTTTTTAATTCAATACAGTTCAACCACTGCCAATTAAAAAACCATCAACGATAAATGATAAGCAACGAAAACACAGCGATATCGTTTTTTAAGATGGTTAATACAAAATCAATGGCATGTTCGTTTTACCTCAGAAGGGTGTTCTATGAACAAAAATGGTATTTTAAAGCACATTCCGTGGATGATCCTCGGGATAATCGGTGCAGTCTGTTTAGGGGTTGTTGCACTCAGACGCGGTGAGCACATTAGTGCGCTGTGGATTGTCGTCGCTTCTGTGGCGGTGTATCTCATCGCATATCGTTATTACAGCTTATATATTGCTAAGAAAGTGATGAAGCTGGACGAAACACGTGCGACCCCAGCCGTCATTAATAATGATGGTTTAAACTATGTTCCGACAAATAAAAATGTTCTATTTGGTCACCACTTTGCCGCTATTGCAGGGGCTGGGCCATTAGTCGGACCTGTTCTTGCGGCGCAAGTAGGCTATTTACCCGGTACCTTATGGTTACTAGCTGGGGTTGTGTTAGCCGGTGCGGTGCAAGATTTCATGGTGTTATTTATTTCATCACGCCGTAATGGTGCATCATTAGGGGAAATTGTTAAAGAGGAGCTTGGCCCGATTCCGGGAACGCTGGCGCTCTTTGGGTGCTTCCTAATCATGATCATTATCCTTGCTGTATTAGCATTGATTGTGGTGAAAGCCTTGGCAGAAAGCCCATGGGGTGTCTTTACCGTTGTCTCAACAGTGCCTATCGCATTGTTTATGGGGATATATATGCGATATATCCGGCCGGGGCGCGTAGGTGAAGTTTCTGTTATCGGTATTGTTCTGTTAGTTGCTTCCATTTGGTTTGGTGGTGTGATTGCTCATGACCCATACTGGGGCCCAGCACTGACATTCAAAGACACGACGATCACTTATGCGTTAGTCGGTTATGCGTTTGTTTCAGCATTATTACCTGTATGGTTAATTTTAGCGCCTCGTGACTATTTAGCGACCTTCCTGAAAATTGGGGTTATTGTTGGTTTAGCGATTGGTATCGTTATTCTAAATCCTGAATTAAAAATGCCAGCTGTCACCCAATTTGTTGATGGCTCCGGTCCTGTTTGGAAAGGTACTCTATTCCCATTCTTATTTATTACCATCGCTTGTGGTGCGGTATCCGGTTTCCATGCGCTTATTTCTTCAGGGACAACACCTAAGTTATTAGCAAACGAAAAAGATGCGCGTTACATCGGTTATGGTGCAATGTTAATGGAGTCATTTGTTGCGATTATGGCACTGGTAGCGGCCTCTATTATCGAACCAGGCTTGTATTTTGCAATGAATACACCACCGGCAGCGTTGGGTATTACTATGCCTAACTTACATGAACTGGGTGGTCCAGATGGCGCAGCTATCATGGCTCAGCTCAAAGATGTGTCTGTTCATGCAGCCGCTACAGTGAGTTCATGGGGCTTTGTGATTTCACCTGAGCAAATCATGCAAACAGCGAAAGATATTGGTGAGCCGTCGGTGTTAAACCGTGCAGGTGGTGCACCGACATTAGCGGTAGGTATTGCGTATGTCTTCCATGAAATCATGCCTGCGGCAAATATGGGCTTCTGGTATCACTTTGGTATTCTGTTTGAAGCGCTGTTTATCTTAACCGCATTGGATGCAGGAACCCGTTCTGGCCGCTTTATGCTGCAAGATTTATTAGGTAACTTTGTTCCGTTCTTGAAGAAAACCGATTCACTGGTTGCGGGTATCATCGGTACAGCGGGATGTGTTGGGTTATGGGGTTACTTATTGTATCAAGGCGTTGTTGACCCACTGGGCGGTGTTAAGAGCTTATGGCCTCTGTTCGGTATCTCGAACCAAATGTTAGCAGCGGTTGCTTTAGTCTTAAGTACAGTTGTATTGATTAAGATGAAACGCAGTAAATACATTATGGTGACTGTCTTACCTGCAGTATGGCTATTAATCTGTACAACTTGGGCATTAGGACTGAAATTATTCAGTGATAACCCACAACTGGAAGGGTTCCTATACTTAGCGAAATCTTATAAAGATAAGATTGCGGCAGGTGGTGCAGAGTTAACTGCACAAGAAATTACTAATATGAATCACATTATTATTAATAACTACACCAACGCTGGGCTGAGTATTCTATTCTTAGTGGTTGTTTACGGTATCATTTTCTACGGTATCCGCGTTGGGATGAAAGCACACAAAAACCCAGAGCGTACAGACAAAGAAACACCTTATGTTCCTGTACCTAAAGAGGGCGTGAAAGTTTCATCTTCACATTAAGTCACCCTTCAACGGATTTGAACATCGAAAGGTGCTCAATAAATGAAAGGTCGCCCTACATTATGTGCTCATGATGTAGGGCATTTGTATTGGAGAGGCTGATGTTTGGAAATCTCGGCAAAACAGGAAAATACCTCGGGCAAGCCGCACGTATGTTAATTGGTATTCCTGATTATGATACTTATGTGCAGCATATGAGTGATAACCATCCAGACAAACCTGTGATGACATATAAAGAATTTTTTCGCGAAAGACAAGATGCACGGTATGGTGGTAGTGGTAAAGGCGGATTTCGCTGCTGTTAATCAATGAAGTGTGAGGGCAATAATGAAACCTATTAGCGTAACAATTTTAACCGGTTTTCTCGGTGCAGGTAAAACGACTCTCCTTAGCCATATTCTTCATGCTGAGCATGGCCATAAAATCGCAGTGATTGAAAATGAGTTCGGTGAAGTCCCCATTGATAACGCAATAATTGGTGATCGTGCGACACAAATTACTACATTAAGTAATGGGTGTATTTGTTGTAGCCGTTCGAATGAATTAGAAAATGCCTTATTAGATCTATTAGATGGCCTTGATAGTGGAAAATTAGACTTTGACCGTCTGCTCATTGAATGCACTGGCATGGCAGATCCCGGGCCGATCACTCAAACCTTTTTTTCCCATGAAGTCCTCTGCGAACGTTATGTATTAGATGGGATTATTACCTTAGTGGATGCTGTTCACGCTGATAAACAATTAAATGATTTCGCCATTGCTCAAGCGCAAATTGGCTATGCAGACCGTATTTTATTGACCAAAACCGATATTGAGCCAAATAATGAAGCTTTAATTGAACGTTTACAACGAATTAATGCAAGGGCGCCGATTTACCCCGTCATTCACGGTGATATTGACCTGAGTATGTTATTAGATATCGACGGTTTTTTATTGGATTCACAATTAAATGTTAAACAACCGACATTCCGTTTCGCCCCTAAACAACAAAATGAAGTAGGCTCGATTGTTCTCGAATTTAATTACCCTGTTGAACTGATGGCGGTTTCTCAGGTAATGGAAGAATTATTACTTGGCTTTGCAGATAATTTACTGCGCTATAAAGGGATCCTTTCCATTGTGAATGAGCCAAAACGCTTATTATTCCAAGGTGTTCAGCGTCTTTATAGTGCGGATTGGGATAGAGACTGGGAAGTTGATGAACAACGCCGCAGTGTATTAGTGTTTATTGGTATTGACCTACCAGAAGAGATGATCCGCGAAAAATTCGCAGCCCTAGAAGTTAATTCAAAATAGAACAATTCAAAAAAAAGAATTTCAAAAAAAGAAATTCAAAGTCATTAGCGGCGTAGCAAGGCGGCAAAAGAGCCAACCCCTAGGAGCATACAAAATATGTAACTAGGGTTGGCGAATGTAGCTAACAACACTGCGGCGTTAAGGGCGCGCTTTAGCGGCCATAATTTCAATAATCTGCACGTCAGTATGTCTCATAGAACCCGCAGCTAAAGAACATAAATTGGCAATGGACTGGTCGACATCATCAGAAACAATACCATCCGACCCTCTGACACAGCTATTATCTAATGCCATTAGCACGGCTTTATAAGCGGCACTCGCACTGGTTGACACCTTCATTGCACAACTGTTTGATGCACCATCACAAATCATACCACTAACATCACCAATCATACTGGAAATTGCCATTGCGACGACTTCATAGCGGGATTCTAGTAACCAAGCGATGCCTGCAGCAGCCCCCATAGCTGCTGTTGTCGCAGCACATAGTGCCGATAACGCAGGAAGCTGGTTGTGAATATAAATAGCCATTAAGTGTGACAACATTAAGGCTCGAGCCAGTTGCTCTTCAGAAGATTGCAAATAATCTGCAGTGACAACTACCGGCATGGTTGCTGCAATACCTTGGTTACCTGACCCTGAATTACTCATTGCGGGCAATACAGCCCCTCCCATGCGCGCATCAGAAGCCGCGGAGGTACGGATCATAATTTCTGACATTAAGTCTTTTGAAAGCAAACCACGGTCTCGCTGGGTTTGTAATGTTTTGCCGATATGTAAGCCATAAACATTGCGTAAACCTTCTTGAGATAAGGCTTCGTTTAAATGCGCGGCTTCAAGAATAAAACGAATATCCTCTAAAGGCGCTTCGGTGGCAAATTGATAAACAGATTTAGCAGTGACTGGCGGTAGTGGGATGTCAGCTGCACAGTCAACTGGAGATTCATGGTGAGGTTGAGCCGTTGTGGCATCAAATACGGTGTGATTGTTATGAATAATTTTAACAATATTCGTATGTGACCCCGCAATGATGACGGTTGCGGATTCTGTTTGGGTATATACCGTGGCTTCGGAGTAGATAACATCGTCGCAAGGGTGCTTAATATCAACGGTAATAGCCCCTTGTGCTAACATGGTTTTACTTAATGCAATGGCATCCTCAGATGCTGATTTTAATACTTCTAAACCTGCTTCAGCATCACCGCCAACTGCACCAAGGGCTGCAGCAATGGGTAGACCAACCATTCCTGTTCCGGGTACGGTTACGCCCATACCATTTTTCATGAGGTTAGGGGAAACGAAAGCACAGACTCGGGTCACTTTGCCATTAAGAAATGAAGCCGCTTTGGCGGCTGCATATGCCAATGAAATTGGCTCAGTACAACCTAAGGCAGGCTTTACTTCTTGCTTTACTGCGTTGATAAAATATTGCCAAAGTAGTGGTTGTGATTGAGCATGCATGGCAAGTCCCCTTAATAAAATCTTTTTTGATTTTATTATTTTAAACAACAGTCTGGAGAAAAACTTCACTAAGTTAGGGGATTTAAAGAGAGTGGAGAGAAATATTATCTCTAATTTGAATTATAAAAATGAAAAATTTCTAACTTTGAGCTTAGTCACAAAAGTCCTGCCTATAATATTCGGCAGGACTGAGTGATAACTGAACAGATTAGCTTTCTACATCAAGACGCTTACTTTGCCACTTACGTGAACGCCAGCGCCATGCATTGGTTAAGCCGCGCAACCATTCATCAGCAAAGAAACCTAACCAAATACCTAAGAGGCCCATCTCCATTTTTATGCCTAAGAAGTAGCCTAATGGGATAGCGACGCCCCACATAAAAATAATAGCGGTACACAGAGGAAAGCGAGCATCGCCAGAGGCACGCAAGGCATTTACCATCACGATATTAATTGTTCTGCCGGGCTCTAAGAACACCGAAAGTAAAAATAATGGCAGCAGTACCTTAATAATACCTTGGTCATCAGTAATATTATTTAAGATAGGATCACGGAATAACCAAAAGGCAATAACGACACCAATTGTTACGTAAAAACCCATTTTAAGGCTTTTTACACCGCGCCTAAAGGCATCTTCAAAGCGTTTTGCTCCAACAAGGTGGCCAACCATAATTTCATTACCAATACTGATAGAGATCCCGAACAGCATGATAAACAATGACAATTGGAAATAGAGCGTTTGTGCCGCAAGAGGCGTTTCCCCCATGAGACCGATAAACGCAGATGCGGTCATAAAATGGAGGATCCACACAAGATTTTCCCCCGCAGAGGGTAATCCAATATGTAAAATCTTACCCAACATTTTCCGTGACCAGTGTATTAACATCATTGGGACAAATTTAATTCTCAGCCCATAAAACAGTAGGCAGAAAAGTAAAATAACGGCAACAATACGCCCAACGACTGTTGACCAAGCAACGCCTTCAAGGCCGTATTGTGGTAAGCCGAAGAAACCATAAAGCACAATGATATTACCAAATACTGTAATCACATTAGCGATTAATGTGACCCACATTGCGGGTTGCGCTTTACCATAAACCCGCAAGCATGCCGCTAAAATAATTGAAATCGCTTCAGGGATTAAACAAATCCCTAGAATACGTAAATAAGTATAACCATCAGCCATTAAATGCGATGGCATATTCATAATAGTTAGAATGCTATAGCCAAAAAATAACGCAACTAATGCGCTGGAAAAACCAAGAATAAAGTTAAACGCGATTGAAATATGAATCGCTTGGCTGGCTTTTTCTCGGCGGCCTGCCCCTAGGTATTGGGCTATAACAACGCTACACCCCACACTGATAAAGTTAAAAATAGTGATAAATAGGTCAAACACTTGGTTTCCCACCCCCATAGCAGCAAGGTAGGCTGTAGACACGTGACTAACCATGTAGGTATTAATTAATAATGTGGCCAAATGAAGAAAAATATCGATAAAAATTGGCCAGCTGAGCGAAAAGAGTGACCGCTCAGTCACATCGGATTGATGCATTGAGAACCTTTATATATTCATGAATGATAGGGAAAGCTTTCTGATGGGCTAATTCTACATGGATTTCAACAATGAAAATAGGGTTAAAATGCGTCTGATTTAATTAGGCTAATGTTTTGTTTACTTTTAATTATTCTGTTAAATTCAATTTCGCTATAAATAATTTAATGAGCAACATCAGAACTGTATAGGAGCAAAAATGACAAAAATTAAAGCAGCAATAGTGGGCTACGGTAACATTGGTCGCTATGCACTAGAAGCTGTTCTGGCCGCTGAGGATTTTGAGTTAGTCGGGGTAGTTCGTCGCAATACGCAAGATATTCCTGCTGAGCTTTCTGGATATAAAGTGGTTGATGATATTGAAAAACTTGGGAAAGTTGATGTTGCACTCTTGTGTTCACCAACGCGTGCTATCGGCCCATTAGCAGCTAAAGTTTTGAGCCTCGGTATTAATACTGTTGATAGTTTTGACGTGCATTCAGATATTGTGGCGCTAAAACACAGCTTAGATGACGTTGCGAGACAGCATAATAGCGTGGCGGTTGTTTCTGCCGGATGGGATCCTGGCTCGGATTCGATTATGCGTACATTGATGCTAGCAATGGCACCAAAAGGGGTAACTTATACGAATTTTGGTCCAGGGATGAGTATGGGACACAGTGTGGCCGCTAAAGCTATCAATGGCGTAAAAGATGCCCTTTCTGTCACAATTCCATTAGGAACAGGGGTTCATCGTCGTATGGTTTATGTTGAATTAGACGGTGGCGCTAAGTTCGATGAGGTGGCTCAAGCGATTAAAGCAGACAGCTACTTTTCTTCTGATGAAACACATATTCGTCAGGTGGATAGCATTGATGCATTAAAAGATGTTGGGCACGGTGTGCACATGACTCATAAAGGGGTTTCAGGGGCAACACATAACCAGTTGTTCGAATATTCAATGCGCATTAATAACCCTGCACTGACTTCTCAATTTATGGTTTCTGCCGCACGAGCGACGATGAAACAAGCAGCAGGCGCATATACAGTGATTGAAATTCCACCAGTGAATTTCTTACAAGGTGATTTAGATACGCTGATCGCCAAACTGGTTTAATTAAATTTAATCTATCTGTGGCATGACATTTATTCGTTCATGCCATCTTGTCGATATTTCTTACACTTTACCTCGCTTTGAACCTGCCATTCAGACTTTAGCCACTGTTTATTTTTTGTGTGATCAAGTAGCTTATTAATAAAGTGATATTGGTGAGATGGAGTGAGCTAATGGTAAAACCACCAAGGAATGGGAAAGATAAAAACCAAGGTTTTTTCCCAGAACAATCTTCAGTAAAAAGTGTGAAGGAGAACCCGCATTCTTTCAGTATTATTCGTGCTTTTTCTAAAATAATAAACTACGGTTTTTCATTGTTTTATGTTGGTTTTATTCTATCTGTATGGTTTTTTCCTGAATACTATACGGTAGAAATTATTTATAACCTGACGTTGATCCTGATTTTTGAATTTATTTTAGTTCACTCGGGCGTCTTTATGGCGGTATTTCGTGATTGGCGAGTATTAACGTTATTTGCTCTTTTCTATGGTCTTTTTGCACTGGCCATCAATATGTCAGTATTAGGTGATTCCCCATTAATTTTATATTTATACAGTGCCACTGTTGCCAATCGAATGCTTTTTGGTTTAACCAGCCGAACAGAGCAAGAACGTTCAGAAAATATGGGCTATTCAGCATTAATGGCACTCAATTTTATGTTCTGTATTTTCTCGGTGTTAATTTTATCTTTCCTCGTGCCTTATGGCGGATTAACGCCTGAATATTTAAGATCGATTGACTATTATTCGAGTATTTCTAGCGGTGGTGAATTCCCGGAGAAACCCCATGTGGCTTTTGCCTTTGGCGTGCTCTACTTTGGTATGCCTATATTTATGGCTTGTCTAACACATTTCTTATGCAAAGGGCATTCTATTTACCAGAAAAAGGGAAGTAACTTTCGTGGCTAGAAAGATAAAAAAACGCCTACCGAAGTAGGCGCCTGGTGTTGGCAAAATATAAAGTAAAAAAACTAACGTGTAATTGATTTAAATTTTTGTGTGGTGGCGGTTAATGCCACTTCTGTTGGTAAACGTTCCATTGAGCTGGCACCATAGAAACCATGGCAATCAGGGCAGTTGGCTAAAATATATTCAGCATCTTCAGGGGTGGCTATTGGGCCACCGTGGCACAGAACAATCACATCTTCGCGTACTGATTTTGCCGCTTTTGCCCATTCATTGATTAGTGGAACGCAATCTTTGAGCGTCAGGGCGGTTTCTGCTCCAATATTCCCCCCAGTCGTTAGCCCCATATGTGGCACAATAATGTCGGCACCAGCTTTAGTCATCGCAATGGCATCTTCAGCGCTAAAAACGTAAGGCGTAGTGAGCAAATCTTTCTCATGAGCGAGACGGATCATCTCAACTTCTAACCCATAGCCCATTCCTGTTTCTTCTAAATTGGCGCGGAAATTGCCATCAATTAAGCCGACGGTAGGGAAATTTTGTACTCCTGCAAAACCTGTTGCTTTGATATCATCAAGGAATTTATCGAATTGGCAGAATGGGTCTGTTCCATTCACACCCGCAAGGACAGGAGTATGTTTTACTACGGGTAAAACCTCTTTTGCCATATCCATAACGATTTCATTCGCATTGCCATAGGCTAATAAGCCTGCAAGTGAACCTCTACCTGCCATGCGGTAACGGCCTGAGTTATAGATAACGATTAAATCGATACCGCCCGCTTCTTCACATTTAGCAGATAGCCCTGTTCCTGCGCCACCACCGATGATTGGTTCTCCCCGAGCAATCATGTCTCTAAATTTTTTTAATAAATCTGCGCGGTTATGTTTCATAGTTAACCTCTATTATTTGTTCAAAATTTCCTGGTGAAGCTGAATAACCTGGTCACAAAACTCTGTGGAGTTAATATGATAAGGACTCAAAATAAGTTGTCTTTTCTCTGTTATTATTAAATTTGCTGTTAAAGCATCAATGAAGGCTTGATCTGCGATAGGATCCCAAAATGGAGCACCATCAACATCTAATGCTGAAAAGCCTGCTGTTGGGATGATAAAGCGCACTTCACCATTACAACGATTTAATTTTTCTGCAATCCAACGACCCATTTGCTGATTTTCTTCTTTGGTCGTTCTCATTAAAGTGACTTGAGCATTGTGATGATAAAATAAGCGATTTTGGTAGTGCTCGGGCACAGTCGAAGGGCGGCCGAAATTCACCATATCGAGAGCTCCACAAGACATCACGCAAGGGGTTTGAGTGCGTTCAATGGCACCAAAACGGTCTTCATCACACGCTAATACCCCACCAAATAAATAATCACATACTTCGGTGGTTGTAATATCTAAAACAGAATGTAATAACTGGCTATCAATCAGTTTTTCCATGGCTTTGCCACCACTGCCTGTCGCATGGAAGACTAGACAGTCATATTGCGCCTCTAACTCTGTTGTGAGCTGCTGTACGCATGGGGTCGTTACTCCGAACATGGTTAGTGCAATTGCTGGTTTTAAGTCATGCGGTTGTTCTTCGTCGTCAAACCAAACAGCTCCTGCTATTTGATTAGCAGCATTTTTTAATACTTTGCGGGAAATGATATTCAAACCTGATACATCAGTGACGGAGTACATCATCGAAATATCACTCGCGCCGATATAACCAGAAATATCCCCTGATGCCATTGTGGAAACCATTAATTTTGGAATACCTACGGGCAATACTTGCATGGCGGGTGTAATGAGTGCGGTTCCACCCGAACCACCTAAACCAAGAATAGCGGCAACATCTGTTTGTGCGGCAAGATAAAGGCTGAAAGCCTGTGCCATAGCTTCAATGGCTTTACCGCGGTCACCACAGAAAACGGCCTCAGTACCAAGTGGATGAAAACTTGCGACAGTGTGTGCGCTGATATCTGCGTTTTTTTCTAATTGCGTTGGTTGTGTTGTCAGGTCAACAGTACGTACCGCCAATCCGGCGTTTTTGATTAATTCACTAACATAAAATAGTTCAGCACTTTTAGTGTCAAGCGTCGTTACAATATAAATAAAACCCGGATGTTTTTTCATATACAAACCCTTTCAGAGTAAAACGAGCGTTGAATTTTTCATCATAATGAGACTATAGTATCATTGCGGTTGATTGTAAAATGAGATTGTAGTCTCATTTTTGGTTTATTATGACGTTATTGACTGCTAATGTTTTTATCCTATTGATAAAATAGTATAAATTATTATTTATAGACCTGAGCTATTTTGAGTATATTTGGATATTTAAAAGATATAATTGTGATTGTTATGATTTTTGCTATTACTTTTAAATCACCTTTATGAATAATTTCTTTAAATCATCAACCAAGTGCATTTACCTATTCACACTTATATGTTTTCATGAGCTCTAACTCATTTTATAGTAAGTGACAGTATTTTAAGGATAAATTAATGTCTAAAACTAATTCACATTCAGAATACAAAGGGACACGAAAACGAACCTATGTATTGTTGATTAAGACGGCTTTAGATTTATTTGAAAAAGGGGCGATGCCTTCTGTTTCTGAGTTGGCACTTGAGGCGGGAGTTTCTCGTGCGACAGCTTATCGTTATTTTCCGACACAAGCCGATTTAATTACCGCAACGGTTAATGAAAGTTTAGGTCCTATTTTAACTTGGCGCCCGCAAAGTGAGCAAACCGAAGAGCGTATTGACGAGCTATTAACCTATGCTTTTCCACGTATGTTTGAACATGAAGGTGTTTTACGAGCCGCGCTGCAAGTATCATTACAGCAGTGGGCACAGGGGCGAGCAGCTCCACAAAGCATTAAAGATAAGCGTCTAGAACGCGGTAATCGTAAAGAAATTCTTGCAATGGTCACATCGCCAATGAAATCAGAATATCCGCAAGAAATTATTGATAAAGTGATTCGTGCTTTTTCTGTTATTTATGGTTCTGAAATATTTTTAGTACTAAAAGATATTTGGAAAATGGATGATGCACAAGTAACACAATTAGCACAATGGATGTCCAAAGCGGTTATGAACCAAGCTCATGCTGATAACATAAAGAGAAGGAAATAAATTTTTCACTGTACCGTGTCAATCTAAGTTAAAAAGATTTTTTCAGACCAAGTTAAAATAATAAGATCAAAACCTAATAAATAGATAAATGTTGGTGGATATCACTAGGGTGATAAATAAATAAAAACTAAAGCTATATGGCTTAAATAATATGATATAAATTAGGGATATAAAAAGACTTAATGGTTAATACCATATGAAGAAATTATTAAAAATGATAGGTGGGATTTCCATCTGTGCTTTAATCGGTGGCGGGCTTACTTACCTAGGAGTTCCCCTTGCATTGATGTTTGGCCCGATCATTGCCATTATCATTTTTCATCGTTTTGGTATTTCCTTCGCAATTCCTAAACACACCATTAGTTTTGTTCAAGTCACGTTGGGAACCTCTGTGGGCTTGATGTTCAATCAAGTATCTCTTAATGAAGCGGACAATTTATTTCTTTTATTATTGATGTTGGTTGTTTGTTTGGCTGTGCAATTTTCGTTTAGTTTTTTTTGGTTTTACCGGAAAGTCGGTTGGACAAAACAAGAAGCGATGCTTGGCTCTGTGCCCGGTGCTATGGCAGCTATTCTGGCATTAACTGACCATACTCATACCCCACCTCAGAAAATTGTTATTTCCCATACAATTCGCTTAATTATTCTTATTTTATTAGCAGGAATTGTTGTGGGGAGCGATGGAGATCCTCAACCGATAATAGAATTTCCAGAATTGACATTAGTTGCAACGGGATGGCTAGTGCTCATTATTGCAGTTGGGGTAATTTCAGGGGCAATATTACAGCGTTTAAAAGTCCCCGCACCTTTTATGTTAACGTCATTAGCGGCAGCAACTCTCATTCAAGGTTGGGCGGATATCCCATTAAATTTCCCGTTGATGTTGACTGAACTCAGTATGGTATTAATTGGGATGAACATTGGTAACCATTTCATTGTGTTTCCACTTTCATCGTTAATTAAAAATATATACTCTTCGGCCCAAGTTGTGGTGGTTAATATCGTGCTGACTTTTCTTATCACGGTATTTGCCTCTTGGATTACAGGCTATGATATTTCGGTACTATTGTTAGCGTGGGCTCCGGGGAGTATGGAAGCGATGACATTCGCCGCAATCACCATGAATTTAGACGCGGGCTTTGTTATGTCAAACCATATTATCAGGATGGTAATTATTCAAAGTATTCCATCGATAGCGTTGTTTTGGCAAGAAAGAAGGCAAAAAAGAAATAGTCATTTAAAGTAAAGAAAGAAAACATGCAGGCGATATTTGGCATGTTTTCTTGATAGGCTTTTTTCATCTGCTTATTTGACGTAAGCAAAGAGGCCTAGTGAATCGCGAGCAAGAGACTGGCATTTAAACTCGGTGGTGAGTGGTATCCCTTTTAGATCACTATAACTTTCTTTGTTAAGAACGGTCATTTTTTCCGCATTATAGTTACTAAGATCCCATTTGTTACTTTTCGCAAAGTAAACAATAGCACGTTCAATTTCTCTATCTGGGATTTGTGAATACCCGCAATCATATTTTAGATAAATAAAAACGGCCGTGAGATCAGCAAGATCTTCAGCTTCGTTGGTGGAAAGAGCTCTGGCAGAATTGGTTATCCCTAACAGAGTCATTAAGCATGACATCAATATAAATTTGCGCATTCGTTATTCTATCTGTTTTCTATGTCAAGTTACGTTAGCATAAGAATAGAATTGTTAGTCAACTATATTTTTCTTAAATCCATGTAATAAACCCACATTTATGGAGTGGTTTTATTGACCTTCCTGTAAGGGGAAGCTTTATCATACCGTCATTAAACCATGTTTTGCTTCGAAAGTGTAATTTGTCATAAATCACACCACTGATGATTATCGATTTGATAAATAAAAGGAAGGTTATCAATGCTACGTCGCGATTTTCTTAAATTAAGTGCTATCACATATGCTGCAAGTGCGCTGCCTATTTGGAGCCGCATCGCGGTCGCAGCGGGAAATTATCCAACATTAGCGATCCCCCCCTTATTGGAGCCTGATGCGCAAGGTAACATTCAGTTGGTTATCCAGAAGGGCGTTTCACAATTTGTTCCTGGAAAGCAAACGACAACATGGGGTTATAACGGCAATTTATTAGGCCCTGCAATTAGCTTGAAAAATGGACAGAATGTTAATATCAATATTGTTAACCAACTGGCAGAAGACACGACAGTTCATTGGCATGGTTTAGAGATTTCAGGTGAGCAAGATGGCGGCCCTCAAGCGATAATCCAACCAGATACAAGCCGTAAAGTGAATTTTACGGTAAATCAAAGCGAAGCGACATGTTGGTTCCATCCTCATACTCATGGAAAAACCGGCTACCAAGTGGCGATGGGGTTAGCTGGTCTTGTATTAATTAAAGATGATGACAGCACAAAACACGGCTTACCAAGCGATTGGGGTGTTGATGATATTCCTGTCATTTTGCAAGACAAACGCTTAAAAGATGATGGGCAAATTGATTACCAGCTTGATGTGATGAGTGCGGCTGTGGGGTGGTTCGGTGACATCATGCTAACGAATGGTGCTGTTTATCCTAAACATGTTGCCCCGAAAGGTTGGCTGCGCTTAAGGTTATTGAATGGCTGTAATGCTAGAAGTTTAAATATTTCCACCAGTGATGGACGTAAAATGTATGTCGTTGCGAGTGATGGTGGTTTATTAGCCGAGCCGATTGCGGTAACAGAATTACCTATCTTGATGGGAGAGCGTTTTGAAGTATTAATTGATGCCTCCGATGGTCGTGCATTCGATTTGGTAACTCTACCTGTCGGGCAAATGGGTATGACGATCGCACCATTTGACCAGCCTTTGCCAGTACTGCGTATTGAAACAACGTTGACGAAGGGAGAAGGTGACTTACCATCAACACTTGCAGCAATGTCTGCTATTCCTTCTCTTGCTGGCTTAAATCGCCGTCGTTTCCACTTAATGATGGATATGCGTTTGGACATGCAAGGCATGATGATGTTACGTGAAAAATATGGTGACCAGGCCATGGGTAACATGGGCGGTCATGGTGCAATGATGGGGAATATGAACCACGGTAACATGAATGCAGGTAATATGAACCATGGAAATATGAATCATGGAAATATGAATGGCAAAATGGGAAGTGGCGGCCACTGTGGTACAGGTTCTGATGGTTTGGATATTCATAATGCGAATACTATTAATGGGCAAGTTTTCTCAATGACGCATCCTGCATTCAATGCCCCTATGAATCAGCAAGAAATTTGGGTCGTTTCAGGGCGTGGCGATATGATGTTGCACCCATTCCACGTCCATGGCACACGTTTTCGTATCCTAAAAGAAAACGGCCAAGCCGTAGCGCCTCATCGTCAAGGGTGGAAAGATATTGTTAAAGTGGAAGGGCAGGTGAGTGAAATTTTAGTCGAGTTTAAACACCCTGCAACTCAACAGCACCCTTATATGGCCCATTGCCATCTTTTGGAGCATGAAGATACAGGAATGATGTTGGGCTTCACTGTCAGTTAACAGCAATATTTATTTTCAGAGAAAATGCAGTGTGAAATTTTAGCACTGTATTTTCCTTTATTAGTATATGCGTGCTGCCTATGTTAAAATTACGTGCTTTCCATTCCCATAGATGCGTAATAGAAGATGAAACATACCCTTGAAGTGATGATCTCTGAAGAAGAGATTGCTCAACGAATTAGTGAATTAGCTGATAAAATTAGTGCTCATTATCAAAAGCTTGATGGTGAATTAGTCCTTGTTGGCTTGCTGAAAGGTTCATTTATTTTTATGGCTGATTTATGCCGTAAGATTGATGTTCCTCATGAAGTCGATTTTATGACTGTTTCAAGTTATGGCAATGCGATGACATCGAGCCGTGATGTTAAAATTGTCAAAGATTTGGACGAAGATATCCGTGATAAACACGTATTAATCGTCGAAGATATTATCGACTCTGGTAATACTTTAAATAAAGTTCGTGAAATTTTCGAATTACGTGGCCCTAAATCTGTCGCTATTTGTACATTACTGGATAAACCTTCACGTCGCGAAGTGCAGGTTCCTGTTGAGTGGATTGGTTATTCTATTGAAGACAAATTTGTGGTGGGTTACGGTATCGACTACGCTCAACAATATCGTCATCTGCCTTATATTGGTCATGTAACGTTACTTGAAGAATAATATTTGGTGACCTTATAAAGAAGAGCCGCGTTTAGCGGTCCTTCTTGTTGTCACCACACATAATAGGTTTAGCAGTGTGCTGAGCGCCACAGTAGGGCGTTTTTCTATTATTCGTAAGTCACTTCTACTTCCATCGTCGCATTGGCTTTACCTGGAAGAATCGTTTTTTCCATTTGTATATAATACGAGTTAAAGTATATCGATAGTTTTCCGTCAACATTTGACGGGGAAACCAAAGTGCCTCGGCCACCTATTCCCATCCTATACCACAACGTTCGGTCATTACTGTATTCTATTCTTATTCCAACACCTCTGGCTCTATCAGAAGAGTTATCTATATCTAGAACTGTGTTAGAACCTGAATATTGACGTCCTTGAAGAGCAATATTAATTTTAGTGTCTTTATCGCAATCAAAATCAATCTGCCATCTCACATCTTTGCTTTGCGTGTTGACACCACTGCCAAAGCCGGACTGACCAATAGTATAATCACCAAGATGAACATTTTGTATTCTTGATGATTGGACGGAGCAGGTATTAGAAGACACTCGCCCTGTAATATTAAAAATGGCATCGTAACCAAATGATTTAACAGAAAAAAATAAAATCATTGTTACAAGGCAATGAATTGTATATTGAATTTTTTTATTCATTGCTTCCCCTTAATTATTTCGTACAACGAATGTAATAGAGGCATTTGCCGTACCTGGTGTTGCGCTATTTGCTAATTGCTTATAGCGTGCGCGCAATTGAACTGTATTAGTTCCTGAAGTTGTCCCTGCCGCACTAATTAAGGTGCTGACTTCATTTGCATTTTTTGCTTCCCAACGTTTGCGCTCGGGTGAATAAGCTTCAACTTGAATTGCCATTCCGCTCGCTGAACCTTCAGTCTGATCCAACTCAAATAGCTTTCTATCTAGTGCAGCAGGAGTTCCTTCTAAGGCGCCACTCACTTGTCGATTTACTGTTGAACAATTAAAAACCAAATCAAATTCCACCCAATCCGTCACTGAGTTACGAGGGAAGTTGCTTCCATCACCTTCTAAAAACCACATTCCTAAATCAACACCTTGCGCAGCAGAAGATATGCTACACGTTTCACCTTTAATCGAACCTGTGAAATTCACCTTGATATAGGCATCCACAGCCATCACATTCATTGGCATTAGAGATATAAAAAACAGTACAAATAGATTTAAATTATGTTTCATAAATAATGACCCTTGATTATTTATACACAAGGGTAACCGTAACCTGTGCATTACCATGAGTTGCCTTCACTTCATTTGATGTTTTGACATATCTGAATTCAAATGTTTTTGTGACAATGGGGCTCAGACTTGCTTTATCCAGCAAGGAATAGACATAATTGTTGGATAAGGTACGGTCTCCTCCTAATTTCAATGGGGAAGATTGACCCGCTTCGTATACTCGCACCGCAAACCCAGGGTTTTCGCTTTCATTTTCTAAATAAATAATATCTGTATTTATATTACTTGGATGCAAGTTATCAGCTACGGTGTAGGCTACAGACATGATGGCAGGGCAGTTAATCGTAATCGACTGTTGAGCATGGCCAAAGGTATCTCCTATATTTAACGAGCGAACTTTAGCGATGTCATGGACGCCGAGGTCGACCGATTGTCGAACTGATGAAACTGCACAAGTGCGTTGTGCCCATGAAATCAATGTTGATGCAGGCAATATTTCCCCTACTGATGAGACCCAATTCATATCACCACTGCATTGCACTTTGACTGGATTAAAATGTGTAACAGCTTTATCCGTTCCTTCAATATCTCCTTGAACGGTTTTGACATACATCATTCGTGTTTCAAGTTGTAGCGATGATGAGCCATCAATGGCACTAATTTCGCTATTATTTCCTGTTAATGGATACCATTGGCTCGTTCCTTTTTGCCTTAATGCCATGACATAACCCACGCCATTAATGCCAGTGCTAAAAACGGGGTAACTCCCTGATCCATCATTAATCACCATTCCTACGGGTTGGCTATTTACTTGAGGAGTAAAATTAAAGTTTCCCGGCCCTTCAGCAACACATAATTCTTGATTCCCTGTAGATTCAAATTGCTTCCAGCCATTACCCAATATCGCTTCACGGGGAAGTTTATGAGCTGCCGTATCAATTTCTAAATCCCCTAAATTGATACGAAACTGCCCGACACTGAGCGCGTTAAATGAAAACAAGGTAATACCAACCAAAGCAATAATTTGTTTTATATTCATATTCAAAACCTATTTTATTGGCAGTTGACGGGCAATATGGGTAAATGATGCTTCAAGTGTTCAGCGGTTAATTTATATTCGGCAACACACTGATCTTCTTGGTTTTTACCCCATTTAATTTGTAGCCGCCCTTGCTCTGGCATCCCACTGAGATACACATCACCATTATCACCGACAATACCTGAGCTCATATTTTGGTCATCACTTTGAGCGAATTGGGCCATTGCACCGAAAGGCACTGGTTTTCCATTATGAGTAACATTAAATAATAATCGGTAACCGACATGAGTTTGGTAGCTTGCCAAAATTGCGGCGCCTTTTGTTGGTACCGCATTAACTGTATTGGTTTTTAATTCAACATTTTCAGGTAAAGAGTCAATGTTGAGGGATATTTCATTTTTAGTATAAGGATTGAGATAAGGCACAATGGCGTAACCTCGAGAATCGGTTGAAATATTAGCTCGATTTAAAACTTGCACATTTTCCGCCCCCGGAGCTCGAATAATCGCGAAAGAATCATAGATAGGCTGGGCTAAAGTGATACCATATGGATGAGCAACAATCGCCCCTGTTAAACCATAGTTTGCTCGCTGTGAATATCTATCATAGCCATAGGCCGCATTAGCAACACCGTAACTTCCTCGATAAGATGCCGAGGCATTTCCACTACCACGAGTTTCTTTATTTCCATATGACTGCTGAACAGCGTAATTAATATTATTTTTTTCGCCAAGAGTACCACTTACTCCCATCATTGCGTCTGCATTGCCGCTGTTATCCGCTGTAATACTACTATTTATCGATGTGTAATTGCCGGATGTATTATTAAGTGGAATAGAAACTGAAAAAGAGAAGTAATTATCAGCTTTACGTTGATAAGCACTATCAGAATAACTGTAATTAAAGTTATAAGTGATCCCATCAAAGCTTTTGTTATAACCTGCATTTAATGAGCGTTCTTTACCCGAACGGTTCCAATAATCTTGCTGATAACTAGAAAAATAAATATTACCGAATTCATTTAGTGACTGATTTAGTGAGATTTGAAAGCGATTTTTTTTATTATCGCGATATATTTTAGGTTGATTACTGTTAGCTTCACTGAATGAATAAAAACCTTCCGTTGAGTAACGATAGTTAGCTAAAGTTACAGATGTACCAGTCGAGGTCACGTTTTTGGAGTATTGAAAACGATATGACTGCCCACTGTCGGTATCTTCTTTCCCTAATAAATTTTGGCTATTTGCTTGTGTAACATCAGCCGATAGTGCTCCCAAACTACCTAAATTAATTCCCATTCCTATCGCATAAGATTGGTAATTTTTTGATATTAAAGTTCCAACATACCCAGTAATACCTTTTGGTAACCCATAAATAAAAGTACTTTGCAGGAAATCAGGTTCTACTTCACCGGATGCATTAGATTTATATTTTCCCCCCGTTAATGAATACTTGAGTTGCCCTTCTCGCTGCATAATAGCAATTGATGAGAACGGAACAGTAAATGAGCGTTCAGTACCATCCGCTTCCTTAATTATAACGGTTAAGTCACCGCTAGTCCCTGTTGGGTATAAATCATTAATTTCAAATGCACCTGGAGAGACATAGGATTGATAAATAACATAGTTATTTTGTTTAATCGTAACTTCTGCGTTACTTTGAGCTATTCCCCTAATAATGGGAGCAAAACCTCTCATTGAACTAGGTAGCATGGATTCATCACTTTGTAATTGAATACCACGGAATTGAAAACCATCAAAAATCTCACTTGGTGTCGCTGTGTCACCAATCACTAATTGAGATTTTAAGAAATTAATCCCTCTTTCTAAGCTAGTCTCAATGTTTTTCCATTCGCGTTCTCCACTATTATCCGTATAAGTCGAATAGTTTTTTAAACGCCATGGGCCTAGATTTCCAGTGCTACGAAGGTTGAAATAATGAGAGTTTGTATCTTTGGCGTTATTACGACTCCAATTGTTTGAACCACTATAATAATAATTTAAGATTAAAGCAGGAACACCATTTTCCCATTGACTAGCGGGAGCAGTACCTAATGCTTGTTTATTCATAGCAATTTGAGGTATTGAGATATTCAGCTTCTGTTGATTCAATTCAAGCGTAGATTTTGCCTCGGGTATATATTCGCCTATTGGGCCTATATATTGCCCAGCAGAAAGTGCAGCCAATGCTGGAATAGAATTAACTTTAACTCCCCAAAGTGCTAATTCTTCTTTTGTTATGCGTGGAATTAATTGGCTTGATTTATCATCCTTAACAAATTCGATAACCTTAGAATCCATTAAAATACCATTTACGATAATATCGACATGATATTCTCCCGCTAACTGGCCTCCAGGGTTAGCAAACTGGTCTAAATTAGGTAGATCTGCAATATTTTGGCCATCAATGACGCTGAGTGAGCTAGGACTAAAATAATCTTCCGCAGATACATGACTAATGCTTATTCCAGCCAAAATTATTGCAGTTACTACCTGACATATTTTTTTTAATCGAAAATAAGTTACCCCATTATGCAAATCGGTTATCGCGTCATAATGACGATTTAATGGATGTTGCTTTCTTGAAATGCAGCGCATAATGAATGTTCTTCCAACTGATTATTTTAATGTCTGAGTTTTCGCTTTCGTTATCGTTCCATAGTCATTAATTGCACTCCAAGTAACTTGGTTTGCTTGAGTTCCCGAAATATTCCATGACGCTTCGCCCAGAGGAGGGACCATGCCTGGTTCTGCAATTTCTTTATTACCAACCTTCAACTCCCCGAATGAAACATAATAAGGCGTTGGATTATTTGCTTTTAAATAGTTTCCTTGTTTTTTAAAGGTTAATTTTTCATACGCAATTAATGCTTCTGCTGTTGGTAAATCTGCAGGGCGATAAAATAATTTAATCTTGTTATTAATTGAAATCGTTAAATTATTTGTTGCATTTGGGTCTGATGGTGGAATTGATTTAACATTTAGCCAATAAACTGATTCTTTATCAGAGGGTAACTGAGAATCTGTTAAAACAATTCGAATAGCATTGGCTGATTCAGGTTCAATGCGAAAAAGTGGAGGAGTTACAGTAAACGGTACTTTTTGCTTATCATTATTATTAAAATTATTGACCCAAGATTGTACAAGATAAGGTGTTTTGTCATCATTTCTCACTGAAATTGAAGCTTCTTTCTTATTGCCTTCATAAATAACACGAGTGCCACCTAAAATAACACTGGCGTTTGCATTAAGAGTCGTCATAAATAAAAGCGCTAATGAAATGAGATGCTTTTTCAAAATTTTCCCCTATAAAAAGAGGGAACGAATGTTCCCTTAATTCAGTGAACTATTGGTTATATTGAATAGTGACAGTAACGTCAGCGTTTGCTTTACCAGCAGTAACTTCATTTGCGGTTGTAACGTAACGCGCATAATATGTTTTTTCGCCACTATTACCTTTCAAATCAATACCATCAGCTTCTGTGTCTGGAGTATAGAAATTTGTTCCGTTAACATCACCAGAAATACCAATACCAACACCTTCAGCCTCATTGACAGCATATAATTGGTTGTTATCTGGGTGTGCGGTTCCTCCGAAGGTGACGCGAGCACGTGCTAATGTTGCAGGGCAGCCACTCAAGCCTATTGTTAAAGGAACTACATCAGTTAATTCACCGACTTTATCGAAGGTGTTAGTCATCCAAGTGCCAAGTTGCACTACACCTTCATTTTTGTTTGTATTATTAACTTCAATAGTACAAGTCGTATCAATAAATTGACCTTTGAAATTTATGGTGCCTTTAGCATTACCGCTATCAATTGCAGCATGTGCCACACTTGATAATGAAACCATAATAATTGATGCCATTAATACTGACTTTTTAAAAATCATAGGAACCTCTTATCTATCTAGTAAAGAATCATTAATTATATTCAGGTTAGATGACTAAGTTATTTTTTAATAACTATTATCCCATATATTTCACACATCAAAATTATATTAGTGTTTTTAAAGTAAATCCATTAAACGAGTAATTTTAAGTATTTTACTTAGATTGCGATGTTTAACTTTGAAATAACGCTTTTAAGTTAATAATATAGATGAATAATCCAATAAACTGACATTTTCTTAACTGTTAACGATAACAATCATATTAAAATTAAATTTAAATATTATTTAAGTAACTGTAACATTGTATTTCGTTTGAAATATAATTTAACGGATATATGCAGGCCAATATTCTTATTATACGAGATGCGTGGTATTAAAAATCTCCAAAGTTGGTATTTAAGGTATTTAAAGCTTATTTGCTGTAGGGGAAATGTGAAAACTCATAAGATATGATCTGGCAGTGCTATAAAATCATCTTTTTATTTTTACCTTTTCAGGTAAATAAAATGAATGATAAGACCATGAATTTTAATTTTTTCAACAAGAAACTATTTATGGTTTAAATTAAAGGGGTAGTAAACTCTCTTTAATATATAATTTTTTATTAAATTTACTTTAGTTTTGATTTTTTATCGAGAATATTCTTTGCTTGATTAAGTGATTTTACTTAAAAATAAAAGGCCATATCTAATTAGCTGAATGACAACGATAGATATGACCTTTTTATTATTTATAATCTAGGCTAAATTAACTGCGTAACCCTCTACCTTGTTCAATCAAATACCAAGTTAGTAAATAAAAAACTATCAAGAAAATCATCAGTACACCAAGAGTAATTGCGATTGATACATCTGCAATACCTAGGAATCCATATCTAAATCCACTAATCATATACACGATAGGGTTTAATTTAGATATAGCCTGCCAAACTGGCGGTAATAAGGATAGCGAATAAAAGACACCACCTAAATAAGTTAACGGTGTTAGGACAAAAGTAGGAACGATACTGATATCATCAAACGTCTTAGCAAAAATTGCATTTAATAGCCCAGCAAGTGAAAATACAATAGCGGTTAGCAACAAGGTTACTACAACCATAACCCATGAATGGACTTGTAGTGGAATAAAAAATAGTGACACTAACGTGACTAAAAAACCAACTAGGATCCCACGAGCAACACCTCCACCAACAAAACCAGCAATAATTATGTGTGTTGGAACAGGTGCAACCAGTAACTCTTCAATATTCTTTTGAAATTTAGAACCAAAAAATGAAGAGCAGACATTAGAGTAAGAGTTAGTGATAACTGCCATCATGATTAACCCCGGAACTATAAATTGCATATAGTCCACACCACCCATATCACCAATTCTTGAGCCAATTAAATTACCAAAAATGACAAAGTATAGTGACATTGTAATGACTGGTGGTAATAAGGTTTGTACCCAGATACGACCAAATCGAGTGACTTCTTTTATCCAAATAGTTTTTAATGCTACCCAGTACAATGAGATCATTTTACAATCTCCTTCTCGGCCGCATGGCTTTCTTTTTTGACTAAATTAACAAATAACTCTTCCAAACGGTTCGCTTTATTACGCATACTTAAAATTTGTACACCTTGCTCGCTGAATTGGCTAAAAACACTATTTAGGCCTTGCTCTCTTTTTACATCCACTTCAAGTGTTGATGTGTCTATCAAACGAGATTCATACCCTAATAATTGAGGAACAGGACTTTTGGGCATTAGATCAAAAATAAAAGTTTCTGATTCTAGTTGGCTAAGTAGTTGTTTCATACTTGTATTTTCAACTAGCTCACCATGTTGAATAATACCAATATTACGGCACAGCATTTCAGCTTCTTCTAAATAGTGAGTTGTTAAAATGATTGTCGTCCCTTGAGCGTTTAGATTCTTCAAAAATGTCCACATAGAACGACGTAACTCGATATCCACTCCTGCTGTTGGCTCATCGAGTATTAATAATTTTGGTTGGTGCATTAAAGCACGAGCAATCATTAAACGGCGTTTCATTCCACCTGATAGATTGCGGGCACGCTCATTGCGTTTTTCCCATAAATCAAGTTGAGTCAGATACTGTTCGGCACGTTCTACAGCAACTGAACGAGTGACTCCATAGTAACCCGCTTGGTTAAGGACGATTTGTAGTACTGTCTCAAAAGGGTTGAAATTGAATTCTTGAGGCACTAAACCAAGTTGTTGTTTTGCTTGTACAACTTGCTTTTCTAAATCATAACCAAAAACTTTTACACTCCCACTCGTTTTATTCACTAATGAGCTGATAATCCCGATTGTAGTTGATTTACCTGCACCATTTGGTCCTAGCAAAGCATAAAAATCGCCATTTTCAACGCTTAAGTCGATTCCTCGCAAGGCTCTTACACCACCGGGGTAGGTTTTGGTTAACTGCGATAATTCAAGTGCATATGTCATATGTAAAAAAAACCTTTATTCTTAAGATAGTTTGGCGGCAATATATCCTAATGATGCCACTTTTTTCTGTCCTATGTTATGCAGAAAAGAGATAATTAATTTATCTAAGATAATTCAATATGTTACTAATTTAGGGTTGTTTTGTCTAAAGGAGAGGTTCATCATAAGGGCATTAAAATTAGTATAACTAATTATTAATTAATCAATAAATGCTGTATAAGATTTTATCGCAAAGTAACACAATTAGGCTATAAGTCATGATGAGAAAAATAGAAGAACTGTTTGCTAACAATGAAGCATGGTCAGCATCAGTAAAAGAGCAAGATCCTGAATTCTTCAAAGAATTATCAAAAGCGCAAAAGCCAAGATTCTTATGGATAGGCTGCTCAGACAGTCGAGTACCTGCAGAAAAGCTAATTAACGCAGCACCTGGCGACCTTTTTGTTCACCGTAATGTTGCTAATTTAGTTATCCACACGGATCTTAATTGTTTATCTGTTATTCAATATGCCGTTGATGTCTTACAAGTTGAGCACATCATTATTTGTGGTCACTATGGTTGTGGTGGTATTGAAGCGGCTGTTGATAATACCGAACTCGGCTTAATCAATAATTGGTTATTACACATACGTGATATTTGGTACAGACACAGCTCTATGTTAGGTGAATTAAAACCTTGCGAGCGACTTAACCGTTTATGTGAACTAAATGTTGTGGAACAAGTTTATAATTTAGGCCACTCTACCATTATGCAATCAGCGTGGAAACGCGGTCAAAAAGTCATGATCCACGGCTGGGTCTACGGTATTAACAATGGCCGATTGCAAGACCTTCATATTACGGCGGATAGCAGAGAAAAACTTGAACTTTGTTACCGTGAAGCAATTGCGACATTAACGCAAAAAAATAATTTAAGTAAAAAGGATTGCTAAATTGCCCTCTGATTGCTGGTAAACCTATTATGTCATCAGCAATTAGAGCAAGCTTTGAAAGTAAAACCCTAAAAAACAACTTATTAACGTTGGGCAGATAAAACAAAGCGGGAAAAATAGGTATTTATCCCGCTTTATCAACAATCTCAAGCGCTATAGAATGGTGCTTTCTTATATTAAGCGACTTGTACAGGCACTGCTTTAGCAACCCTGCTCATGACATTGTTTTCATCAAAATAAGCAACCTTCGGTTTATGCGTGCGCGCATCTTCATCGTCAATTTGTACATATGAACAAATAATGAGTTTATCGCCTACCGCGGCACGGCGTGCAGCAGCACCATTAACTGAGATAATTTTTGAACCGCGCTCGCCAGAAATCGCGTAGGTTGAAAAACGCTCACCATTATCGACGTTATAGATATCAATGGCTTCATATTCAAGGATCCCAGCAGCATCCATGAAGTTCTGATCAATCGCACATGACCCTTCGTAGTGTAGGTCTGCCTGTGTGACTGTGACGCGATGGAGTTTGCCTTGTAACATTCTTCTTAACATTTCTTCTTCGTCCTTCAAATTGCAGCGTTGTTGACTACGTGCGTTCGCCCTAGTCACATACTTATGTATGCTCCTAGGGACTCACTTACTTGCCGCCTAGCTGCAATCTGAATGACTTTGAATAAAATCATAGTGCCTTCAAAACTGCAGCGTTGTTGACTACGTGTATATAAGTCGCAACAGGCTTAGCAACGCAGCAAGATGGTTGCTGTGATAGTGTTATAAGTCTTATTGTTTTATGCAATATCGCGTTGCAGGTCAACTTGTAAATTGTCAATAAGACGTGTTTGACCTAACCATGCCGCCATTAAAATAACCGCACGTTTACTGGAATCACCAAATGGTAACAACGTCTCTGCATCGCGAATAAATAGCTCATCAGGGGTAAAACCCGCTTCACGTAAGCTATTATTCATCTCTTCAATAATAACCTCAGATGCGCTAGGTTCAGCCACTAATTTTTCACCCGCTTGTTGCATAATTTGATACAGCTTAGGCGCTATTTTTAGCTCTTCTGCTGACAAATTATTGTTACGTGAACTCAGTGCTAGGCCATTTTTAGCTCTAACCGTTGGGACACTAACAATTTGAGTATCAAATGATAAGTCAGAAACTAATTTGCGAATTAATTGCAACTGTTGGTAATCTTTTTCACCAAACAAGGCAATATCTGGCTGAACTAAGTTGAACAGCTTAGTGATAACCGTTGCGACACCTCTAAAATGACCGGGACGGCTTGCGCCTTCTAACATGGTCGATAACTCAGGAACTTCAACAAAAGTCTGTTTTTCCATCCCTTCTGGGTAGAATTCTTGCGGGGAAGGTGCAAAAACTAAATTGATATCACGACGCTTTAATTTTTCGCAATCTTCTTGCAAAGTTCGTGGGTAATTGGCTAAATCAGATTGCCTATCAAATTGCATAGGGTTCACGAATACACTGGCAATCACAATATCAGCCTGTTTTTTCGCTTGGTCAATGAGTGTTAAGTGACCATCGTGTAAATTACCCATCGTTGGGACAAGTGCAATACGTTTACCTTCTTGTTTCCAACGACGAATTTCACGGCGTAAGATAAGTGCCGTTTCAACGATAAGCATACGTGTGTTCCTTATAATTACTGGCATCAATTAAGAAAAAGAATGTGCTTCACTTGGGTAAATGCCATCTTCTACTTCTTGGATATACATACGAATAGCATCATGAAGGTTGCCTGCTTGAGCTAAAAAGTTTTTAGCAAATTTAGGCGCTCGTGCGGTAATACCCAGTGCATCATGCATAACAAGGATTTGTCCATCAGTTCCATTTCCTGCGCCAATACCAATCACCGGTAATAGCAGTTCTTCAGAAACATGACTTGCTAAGGCAGTTGGAACACATTCGAGAACCAATAATTGGATACCTGCATTTTCTAATGCAATCGCATCTTTGAGTAATTGATTTGCCGTGACCTCATCGCGTCCTTGGACTTTATAACCGCCAAGAACGTTCACGGCTTGAGGTGTTAAACCTAGATGACCACACACAGGAACAGAGCGTTCTCCTAGCATTTTTACGGTATCACATAACCAGCTGCCACCCTCAATTTTCACCATGTTTGCACCCGCTTGCATCAAAATTGCTGCATTAGAACAAGCTTGTTCTGGTGTGGCGTAACTCATGAATGGCATATCTGCAATAATGAAGGCGTTTGGTGCACCTTTGCGAACGCATCGGGTGTGGTAAGCAATTTGCTCGACAGTCACAGGTAAAGTAGATGATTCACCTTGGATCGTCATTCCCAGTGAGTCTCCAACGAGCATCACCTGAATACCTTGCTCATAAAATAATTGAGCAAAGCTTGAGTCATAGGCTGTCATGGTTGCAAATTTGTGTTTGTCTTTTTTAAACTGACATAAATCAGCCAGAGAAATTGGTTTCATTATAATAACCTCCGGAAATGATCTCCCTGCGACCATACCTCATAAGAGGTTGAATATTTTAGGCTGGAATATCCCAAAACATTAGGCCATTTCGAGGGACTTGTGTGAGTCTTTCTGAAAGCTTTTCGCCATCAGGAAAAACAAGGGAAGGGGCGATTTCGCTAAGCGGATACAACATAAACTCACGCTCTTTTAGCCCATAATGTGGAACGATTAACCGTTCAGTATTGATGATACGGTTACCAAAAAGCATGATATCGAGGTCAAGCGTTCGTGGCCCCCAACGTTCCTCTTTGCGTACACGGCCAAGCTCAAGTTCGATTTTTTGTGTATGGTTAAGAAGAACTTCAGGCTCAAGGCTTGTTTCTAGTAGCACAGCCAGATTCAAAAAATCTGGCTGGTCCTGTGGGCCTAATGGTTTGGTTCGATAAACAGAAGAGGTAGAAACAACGCGGCTATTAGGAATAGCATCTAATGCTGCAATAGCTTGCTGTGCCTGTAGCAGCGGCTCACCAAGGTTACTTCCTACAGCAATATAGACTTGTTCCATTGTATTCTCTCTATCTATTATGACTTATTCGGCCGGCGAGCGCCGGTTCCACCTTGTGATGAACGTGGGCGATGGCGGCGGCGAGTAGGGGCACTACCTAATTCCGAAATCATTTCACGCTGTTTGATATTATTCGCTTGTTGAAAATCAGTCCACCATAACGCTAACTCTTGTAACTCGTTGCGGTGCTCAACATTGGCTCTTAATTCTAATAAATCAAACGCTGCACGGAATTTTGGGTGCTCCATCAGTTTATTTGCACGGCGACCTTGGCGGCGAGGTAAGCGTAATTGCAATAACCAAATATCACGCATAGTGGTTGTAATGCGTTTTGGGATCGCAATCGAGCGGCACTGTTCATCTAAAATATCATTCATTGCCAGCGCAAAGGCGTCGTAATAGGCCAACCCGCCTTCTTGAGATAGCTTCTCAGCATGCTCAGTAACTGGGTACCATAACATAACAGCAAATAAAAAAGCAGGATTAACACGCTTATCATTTTTTAGTCTGAAGTCAGTATTTTTAAGGACTTGCTCAATGATTTTTTCCATTGGCGAATCACTGTTATCAGTAAAGCGGCTTGCGACAACAGGGAAAAGTTGCTCAAATAAACCATATTTTTTGAGCATTTTATAGGTCGCGTAACCTTGGCCTGCTTGGAGTAATTTGAGTGATTCTTCAAATAACCGAGCTGATGGAATTTCTCTCAATAAATGAGCGAGTTGGTAAATTGGTTCTGCGGTTTTCGGCTCGATGCTCATATTTAATTTGCAGGCAAAACGTACCGCTCTTAGCATTCTGACTGGGTCTTCACGATAGCGCGTTTCAGGGTCACCAATTAAACGAATAACGCCAGCTTTGAGGTCTTTCAAACCATTAACGTAGTCACGTAATGTGAAGTCTTCAATATTGTAATATAGGCTATTAACGGTGAAGTCCCGACGAATCGCATCTTCCTCAATAGAACCAAAGATGTTGTCGCGTAACAACATACCGTTTTGCGCTTGTGCAGATAAGTTTTTGTCATCTGACACATTTTGGTCATGGTGACCACGGAAAGTTGCAACTTCAATAATTTCGGGGCCAAACATAATATGGGCTAGACGGAAACGACGACCAACTAGACGGCAATTACGAAATAATTTGCGGATCTGCTCAGGTGTTGCGTTCGTAGTTATATCGAAGTCTTTAGGCTTTTGGCCTAAAAGCAAATCACGCACACCACCCCCCACTAAGTAGGCTTCAAAGCCACTTTTATTTAAGCGATACAGTACTTTTAATGCATTGTCACTAATATCACTACGCGAAATAGGATGTTCGGAACGCGGGATAACAGTAATGTTTTCGTCGTTTACGGTTGTCATTGTAGGGCGCTTCTCAGGTGTTGAATCGGCACGTTGAGATTGACGAACCGTTTTTTTAATAGGGGCTGTTTTATGGGGTTGAGCGGTGTTCTGCTCTTTAGATGCGGTTTGCGCATGAGCAGAATGAGTGACTGGCCTTTTACCGGCTGCCTGTATATCTCGCGAAGTATCACGATGTTGTTCTACATCTTCAGGGGATGCGTCTGTATTGCGAGATAAAATATTACGGCAGAAATTTGCTACTCGGTTAAAAATAGTACACCTCGATGTCATTACCAATATTCATTAAACAAAAATAAGCGGCTAATCATAGCTCACAGAAGTTTCTTTGAGAATGGTTAAACGAATAAAAGTCATCTCTAATTATAAACGTTACCAATAAAATTTACGCAAAATAATAGCTCAAAAAGCGATCTCACTATAGAAGTATAGGTTTAGAAGCCTTATTTTAAGCGCTTTTTTGTTGTTAGAGGATTATTCAACTTCAAACTATGGGGTTAAATAACAGCCAAATCTATCTCCGTAAAAAATTACGTGAAAGTAAATGTTTATCTTACTTAAAAGAGCACGATAGGACGTTATCGCCAACCAATTGGCAAAAAGATGCGGGAAGGATAGATTTTATGTGATAGCTAACGCAAGGAATAAGCTCTGAGCTGAACATAACAGGATGTAGAGTTCCCTTGTAACGGCGCAGTAATATGCGCCGTTCAGGACTCCATATAGACACTAGCCAGCCATTTGCTTTTCGCGAATTTCAGCTAATGTTTTACAGTCGATACATAAATCAGCGGTAGGACGGGCTTCCAAACGGCGGATACCAATTTCTACACCACATGATTCACAATAGCCAAAGTCGTCATCTTCAACTTTTTTCAGCGTTTTTTCGATTTTCTTAATCAGTTTACGTTCACGGTCCCGGTTACGTAATTCAAGGCTGAATTCTTCTTCCTGAGCGGCTCTATCAACGGGGTCTGGAAAGTTAGCTGCCTCATCTTGCATATGAGTAACAGTCCGGTCCACTTCATCTCTGAGTTGATTGCGCCATGCTTCGAGAATGAGCTTAAAATGCGCCAACTGGGCCTCGTTCATGTACTCTTCGCCAGCTTTTTCATGATAGGGTTCAACCCCAGCAATGGCGAGAATGCTTAAGGACGATGTCTTACGTTTTTGCCCTTCTTGCATAATGCTTCTCCTACACACGCAAATTTTACAAAAACCCCAAGGGGGAAAAATTAAGGTCGCTATAAATAGCAGAAGACTGCGCTCTTGGCAATCGTTCCTGCAATGAGTTTTGTAATGCTGTGAGGGCGAGCGTGTTTATTCCCTTTTTAGCGCCCAGAACTCTGCGGCCTCGTATAAAAAACGGTTAAAAAAACTTTATTTAATAGAGTTAAAGTGAATCTGCTTACTTAACACCATTTGTTGAACAGTTATATCAGCTTGATAACAAAGCACTTCAACACCACTTTGTCTCGCTTCCTCCAATAAGAGCGCATATTGTTTATCAATATGTGCCGCTGCAGATGCTACGTGAATACCTGTGTGTAAAGCAACAAACAATAGTATGGCTCTTTTTCCTTCTTTCGCAATATGCATGAGCTCTCTTAAATGTTTTTGGCCTCTAAGTGTCACTGCATCAGGAAAGAACCCCTGATTATTTTCTAGTAAAGTTACTGATTTTACTTCGATAAAGCAATCTGGTAATCCATTTTGCGTGAGATAGAAATCGATTCGGCTATTTTCTGTGCCATATTTAACTTCAGGCTTTATTACGCTGTATTCGGATAATTCTGGAATGTGTTTTTCGGCTAAGGCTTGTGCAACTAATTGGTTCGCACGAAGGGTATTAATGCAAATAAAGTGGCCATTTGTGGTTTGGGTTAACTCCCAACTATACGGATACTTGCGTTTTGTATTATTGGACGTCGAATACCAAATGGTATCACCAGGGGTAGCACAACCTGTCATAGCGCCTGTATTCGCACAGTGAATTGTAATTTCTTCACCGCTCGGTAAAGTAACATCAGCCAAAAAGCGCTTGTAACGCTTAATCAAAGTAGCTGGTTGTAAGGCGGGTTCAAATTCCATGGGGTCTCCGCTATCGTTGTCGGTAATATGCTTACTGGCAAAAGAGGCTAATGCTACAATGTCTGACAGTAAAAGTTAAATACATGGAGTGATAACCTCAGTGTTACCGATATTCGAAGTTTGTGAGGACATACTTACCGCGTTAGTCGCTTCACCTCAAGTTTTGCTTCATGCACCTACAGGTGCAGGTAAATCAACGGTTTTACCGTTAGAAATATTAAAAAGTGGGGTTATTGATGGGCGGGTTATTATGTTGGAACCCCGTCGCTTAGCGGCACGTTCAGTAGCGGCTCGCCTCGCACAGCAACTTGGTGAAGATATCGGTCATACCATCGGTTTACGCATGCGCTCTGAAACTAGAGTTAGTCGCCACACGCGTCTTGAAGTCGTGACAGAAGGCGTACTGACCCGCTTACTGCAAAATGACCCAATGCTTGAAGGGGTTGGCTTAGTCATTTTAGATGAGTTTCATGAACGAAATTTACAGGCAGACTTAGGTCTCGCTTTGTTAATTGATTCACAGCAAGCCTTACGTGAAGATTTACGTATTCTATTGATGTCAGCGACACTGGATGATCAAGGGCTGAATCAGTTGTTTCCTGATGCTCCAGTTATCACTTCACAAGGGCGTACGTTCCCCGTAATACGTGAATATCATCCGATTAACCCAAATAAACTCTTTCATAAAGAAGTGGCACTAGCGGCTTGGCAGTTATTGCAACAAGAGCACGGGTCTTTATTATTATTTCTTCCAGGTATGGGGGAAATCGAGAAAGTAAGAGTAGAACTCGCTTCGATGGTAAGTGAGGACATACTTTTATGTCCTTTATACGGAGCATTATCTCTACAGGCTCAGCAACAGGCGATACAGCTGGCACCAGAAGGAATGCGAAAGGTCGTATTAGCCACCAATATTGCGGAAACCAGTTTAACGATTGAAGGGATCCGCCTTGTGATGGACAGTGGTTTTGAACGTGTGGGTCAGTTCAACCCACGAACAGGACTGACAAAGCTCATTAAACAGCGAATCAGCCAAGCATCGATGGCGCAGCGAGCTGGTCGAGCTGGCCGTTTAGAAGCAGGTGTTTGTTGGCACTTATTTAGTGAAGAGCAAGCTGAACGTGCGGCTCAATTTAGCGAGGCTGAAATTGCACAAAGTGACCTAAGCAACTTATGGTTATCTTTATTACAGTGGGGCTGTCACGACGTGGCACAGCTGAATTGGCTGACTTTACCCCCGAAACCTGCGATATCTGCGGCAAAAAATTTACTTAATCAATTAGGTGCCATTGATGTGGCTGGTAAGTTAACGCCTTTTGGGCAGCAGATGGCGGTGTTAGGCAGTTCAGTGCGAACAGCGGCAATACTATGTAAGGCACAACAAACCCAAAATCAGCATGTTATTCAATTAGCTGCGTTGCTGGTGGCGATTATCGAGGAACCTCCTCGTCAACAAGATGCGGATCTTCGTTATTATATAGAAAGGCCAACTGAGGGGTGGTGCAAGAGAGCATCAGCGCTTTGCGAACAAAAAGTGTTGAGTACCATTGGTCAGCAAGATGCGCTAATTAGTGAGTGGCTACCAACGTTGTTAGCTGTGGGTTATCCCGATCGCATTGCGAAATCTCGAGATAACCAACATCGCTATCAATTAGCGAGTGGTTTAGGGGCAATATTGGGTGAATCGGATAGGCTAATGGGAGAGTCGTGGTTAATGGTGGTGTCTTTATGGCAACCCGAAAATATGGCGGATGCGCGTATTTCCTTGGCTTATCCTATTGAAATTGACAGATTACAAGCAGATTGCCCATCTTTATTTAACACTCAAGAAACGGTCGAATGAGATGAACAAAAAGGGACCTTATTAGCTTGGAAACGCTTGCAATGTGGCCAATTAGTAGTGAAATCAGAACGTTTGAGCAACCCTGATAAGGCTGAGATTCGCCAAGCGCTGGTTTATTGGTTGAAGCAAAATGGCTTGCAGCAGTTAAATTGGCAGGAAGATGCTTTGCAATTGTGTATTCGCTGCATGCTAGCTAAGCGGCATTTTCCTGATATTGCTTTTCCTGATTTTGATGATATAGCGCTATTAGATTCGTTAGATGAATGGCTTGAACCTTATCTTGATGGCATAACAAATAAGCAAAAACTACAGCAGATTGATTTAGCCTCTTTATTAATCAATCGATTAGATTGGCAGCAGCAACAGTGGTTAGAAAGTATGTTTCCGAAGACCTATCGAGCGCCATCTTTACATGATGTAAGTATTCACTATTCGTTAGATAAGCCACCAGTGATAGCTATTCGTATGCAAGAAATGTACGGGGAAAAAGCGAACCCGACAGTAGCACAAGGGAAAATTCCTATTACGCTCTCTTTGCTTTCTCCTGCGATGCGGCCATTACAGATTACGCAAGACCTTGGCGCATTTTGGCAGGGTAGCTATAAAGAGATACAAAAAGAGATGAAAGGGCGTTATCCAAAGCATTTATGGCCGGATGACCCTGCAAATACTGCGCCAACGAGACAAACAAAAAAAGCGATGATGGGTGCGAAATAACCTATTTTTGTGCTCTAATAGCGGGTTTCCTCATTCAGGCTATCGATGCGTTAACCTGAGTAAGGAAATGTAATTAAGAGCTTTCTTTGGTGAAATCTCTGAGGTTATGAGCCAAAATTAACCACTAAACTGGCGTAACTAGTGAGTTATTAAGTTATTTTGTCATGTGATATGGAGTGACCATGTCAGGTAAAGATTTTGAACCGATCGGCAGACGTAATAAAAAAACTGCTGGGAAAAAACAGTCTTCATCTCGCCGCCGTAGAGACCGCGATGACTATGACGATGAAGATTTATTTGAAGATGATGATATTGATGAACAATATCTCGATGATGAAGATGAAGAAGAGCAAATGGCTAAAAAAGGCTCAAAAAAGAACAAGCCTCGGAAGGTAAAAAGTAAATGGCGTTGGTTTTGGCTGCTAGTCAAACTGATGATCGTATTTGCTGTTTTACTCGCGGCATATGGTTTTTATTTAAACCAACAAATTAAAGAACGTCTCGATGGTAAGGTTTGGGATTTACCCGCCGCAGTATACGGCCGGATGGTTAATCTTGAACCGGGCATGGACTACAGCCAGGCTGAAATGGTTCGCCTGCTTGAAGGTATGCAATACCGTAAAGTGAGTAAAATAACGACATCGGGCGAATTTGTAGTACGCGGTAATAGTATCGAAATCTTACGCCGACCGTTCAATTTCCCTGATCAAAAAGAAGGGCAAATACTCGCGCGTATGGTGTTTGATAATAACGCGTTGAGCAAAATTGAAAATATGGAAAACGGCCGCTCATTTGGCTTTTTCCGCTTGGACCCGAAACTGATCACGATGATGCAGTCGGCGAATAATGAGCAACGGTTAGTTTTACCGATATCTGATTTCCCTGAGTCCTTAGTTAAAATCTTACTAGAAACCGAAGATCGAAACTTTTATGAGCACGATGGTGTCAGTTTGTACTCTATTGGCCGTGCTGTTGTTGCTAACTTAAGTGCAGGACGCTCTGTTCAAGGGGGAAGTACCTTAACTCAGCAGTTAGTCAAAAATCTCTTTTTGACCAATGAACGGACATTAAAACGTAAAGCCAATGAAGCGTACATGGCGGTTTTATTGGACTATAACTACAGCAAAGAGCGCATTTTAGAGCTGTATTTAAACGAAGTCTTTTTAGGCCAAAATGGTAATGATGAAATTCGTGGTTTCCCATTAGCGAGCTTGTATTACTTTGGTCGTCCAATCAATGAACTAAGTTTTGATCAACAGGCGTTATTAGTCGGTATGGTGCAAGGGGCATCAACGTATAACCCTTGGACTAAGCCACAAAATGCGATTAAACGCCGTAATATCGTACTGAAAATCTTGGAAACACGCGGTGTGATTGACCAAGAAATGTATCAGGTACTGAGCGCAAGGCCTCTCGGTGTGAAAAATAAAGAAGGGCTAGTGGCTTCTCAACCTGCCTTTATGCAAATGGTTCGTTCAGAACTCAATGAAAAATTGGGCGATAAAGTTAAAGAACTCTCTGGTGCGAAAATTTTTACCACTCTAGATCCTGTGGCTCAAACTGCGGCTGAAAATGCAGTTGAGAATGGTGTCGCTGATTTACGTAAATCTCGTAAATTAGATGACATAGAAGGTGCAATGGTGGTAGTTGACCGCATTAATGGCGAAGTACGCGCTATGGTTGGTGGTTCTCAACCCCAATATTCAGGGTTTAACCGTGCGTTAAATGCACGGCGTAGCATTGGTTCTCTGGCAAAACCTCCGGTATACCTCGCTGCACTAAGTGAACCGGACCGTTTTCGTTTAAATACATGGTTAAAAGATGAGCCACTAACAGTAAAAGTCGGGAATCAAAACTGGAGCCCAAGAAACTACAGCCGTAATTTCAACGGCCGTATGATGTTAGTTGACGCTTTGGCAAAATCACAAAATATCCCAACGGTAAACTTAGGGCTAGAGGTTGGTTTAGACCAAGTGTTTAATACTTTTGTACGCTTAGGAGCTCCCGCGGCTGCTATGGAAAAAGTTCCTGCGATGTTATTAGGTGCAGTTAACCTAACACCAGCGGAAGTTGCTCAAGTTTATCAAACCATTGGTGGTGACGGTAATCGTGCGAAATTATCTGCATTGCGTTCTGTTATTGATGGAGATGGCAATGAAATTTACCAAAGCTACCCATCAGCAGAGCGAGCAGTACCTTCCCAAGCGGCATACCTCACATTGTATGGTATGCAGCAAGTGGTTAAACAAGGTACGGGCAGAGTCTTATTGACCAAATACGCCAAGTATAATTTAGCCGGTAAAACAGGGACAACTAACGATCTACGCGATAGCTGGTATGCAGGTATTGATGGCAAAGAAGTGGCGATTGTGTGGGTTGGCCGTGATAATAACGGTCCAACACAATTAACAGGGGCGACAGGCGCACTGAAAGTGTACCAACGCTACTTAGATAACCAAGCGCCATTAGCACTTATCAACCGTGCACCAGAGGGCATTGTTGATATGCAAGTCACTGCTGACGGCCAATTAAGTTGCTCAAACTTCGGCGGCGGTAGAATGTTGCCGATTTGGACAGATAACCCAGAAGGGTTATGCCAAGCGTCAGAAGAGCAAGCCCCGGTCTGGGACTTAAATGGTAATAATGGCGAGCAACAAGATGATGCGCCGGATTGGGTTAAGGATATGTTTGGCAATAACCCCTAAATTCTCGTCATATTTCAAGTTGTGACTGTGTTGGCTTCATTCGTCAACCCTAGTCACATACTTGTGTATGCTCCTAGGGATTTCCTCATTTGCCGCCTTGCCACAACTCGAACTATTTAGAGAATTAATTAGTTGGTGAATTGCTTATTTGAAAGGCTAATTATTTGAATGTTAATTAGTTAGGGAATTGTGGTGTAAGGCTCTTCTCGTCATATTTCAAGTTGTGACTGTGTTGGCTTCATTCGTCAACCCTAGTCACATACTTGTGTATGCTCCTAGGGATTTCCTTATTTGCCGCCTTGCCACAACTCGAACTATTTAGAGAATTAATTAGTTGGTGAATTGCTTATTTGAAAGGCTAATTATTTGAATACTAATTAGTTAGGGAATTGTGGTGTAAGGCTCTTCTCGTCATATTTCAAGTTGTGACTGTGTTGGCTTCATTCGTCAACCCTAGTCACATACTTGTGTATGCCCCTAGGGATTTCCTTATTTGCCGCCTTGCCACAACTCGAACTATTTAGAGAATTAATTAGTTGGTGAATTGCTTATTTGAAAGGCTAATTATTTGAATGCTAAATAGTTAGGGAATTGTGGTGTAAGGTTTTTTTCGTCATATTTCAAGTTGTGACTGTGTTGGCTTCATTCGTCAACCCTAGTCACATACTTGTGTATGCTCCTAGGGATTTCCTTATTTGCCGCCTTGCCACAACTCGAACTATTTAGAGAATTAATTAGTTGGCGAATTGCTTATTTGAAAGGCTAATTATTTGAATACTAATTAGTTAGGGAATTGTGGTGTAAGGCTTTTCTCGTCATATTTCAAGTTGTGACTGTGTTGGCTTCATTCGTCAACCCTAGTCACATACTTGTGTTTGCTCTTAGGGATTTCCTTATTTGCCGCCTTGCCACAACTCGAACTATTTAGAGAATTAATTAGTTGGTGAATTGCTTATTTGAAAGGCTAATTATTTGAATGCTAATTAGTTAGGGAATTGTGGTGTCGAACCTAGAGTTATCTATTCTTAACTATATCTTAACTATAAAAAAATAGAGGTGAAAATGGATAAAATTTCACCTCTATAACATCAATGTGAATTAATTCTCTTTAATTTTCATCAATGCAGTTTCTGCGGCTTTGATAGTTTTCTCAATGTCTTCATCGCTGTGGGCGATAGACATAAAGCCAGCTTCAAATGCAGAAGGCGCGAGGTAAATACCTTGCTCTAACATGTAATGGAAAAATTTCTTAAAGCGCTCAACGTCGCATTTTATCACATCTTGGTAACAAGTTACGGTTGGGGCATCGGTGAAGAAAATACCAAACATGCCACCGACGTGATTGATAACCATCGGGATACCTTGCTCTGCGGAAACACGTTTTAAACCACGAGCTAACTTTTCTGTTAATTCATTTAAACGTGAGTGGACTCCCGGCTGAGAGACTTCTTTTAAGCAAGCGAGGCCAGCAGCCATCGCGACAGGGTTACCAGATAAGGTCCCTGCTTGGTAAACAGGCCCAATTGGTGCTAGTTTTTCCATAATTTCAAGGCGGCCACCGAAGGCACCAACAGGCATACCACCACCGATGATTTTACCTAAACAGGTTAAATCAGGCTGAACATCGTAGTAATCTTGTGCCCCACCTAATGCGACGCGAAAGCCTGTCATGACTTCATCAATGATGAGTACGGCATTGAATTCATCACATAATGCACGTAAACCGGGTAAAAATTCAGCTGTTGGTGGTACGCAATTCATATTTCCTGCAACAGGTTCAACAATGACACATGCAATATCTTCTGGATAATTTTCAAATGCTTGGCGGACTGAAGACAGGTCATTATAGGTACAAGTTAATGTGTGTTTGACAAAATCTTCAGGAACGCCAGGAGAGTTTGGTTCGCCCATAGTAAGCGCACCAGAACCCGCTTTGACTAATAAGCAATCTGCATGGCCATGATAGCAGCCTTCAAATTTGATGATTTTGTCACGGCCTGTGTAACCCCGAGCTAGGCGAATTGCGCTCATGGTCGCCTCAGTGCCTGAATTTACCATGCGTACCATATCCATAGAGGGGACTAGTTCACAAACTAATTCAGCCATTTCAACTTCAGCGGCAGTCGGAGCACCAAAACTTAATCCTTTATGAACCGCTTTGATCACGGCATCACGGATCTCAGGATGGTTATGGCCTAAAACCATTGGTCCCCATGAGCCAACATAATCTACATAGGTTTTACCATCAACGTCATAAATATAAGCGCCATCCGCTTTTTCAATAAATAATGGGGTTCCACCAACACCATTAAAAGCACGAACAGGGGAGTTTACACCACCAGGAATTTGTTCTTTTGCTTGTGCGTAAAGTTTTTCAGATTGTGACATCGCAGGGCTCCAGAAAGAGGCTAAGAAAAAAATTGCTCTCATTCTAAAGCACCACACCAATTAAACCAAATGTTGATACGAAGATATGCACAATGTGTCTAATTGCGTAACAACACTTGAACCATTTAGTCAAGTGGCGGATAATTAGGTTAATTGATCTGAGTAGGTTTTAGCCTACACATGAATTTACCGGTCACCGGTTTGGAGTAAAAAATGAGTGATGATGCAGCTCTGCCTTTGCAATTTACTGATGCGGCAGCAATTAAAGTTAAAGATCTAGTCTCTGATGAGGACAACCCAAACCTGCGTCTGCGTGTTTATATCACTGGTGGCGGATGCAGCGGTTTCCAATATGGTTTCACATTTGATGACCAGATCAATGAAGGCGATATGACAATCGAGAAACAAGGTGTTGCTCTTGTCGTAGACCCAATGAGCCTACAATATTTAGTGGGTGGAAGTGTTGATTATACTGAAGGCTTAGAAGGTTCGCGCTTTATTGTGACCAATCCGAATGCTAAGTCTACTTGTGGGTGTGGTTCGTCTTTCAGCGTCTAATTTTCGTCATATTTCGAGCTGTGGCGGTGTTGGCTTCATTCAGTTACTCGGGTCACATACTAATGTATGCTCCCCGAGATATCTTCATTTGCCGCCTTGCCACAACTCGAACTATTTAGAAAATTTTTGTAATTTGTAATTCTCAATCAGATAATGCGTTTAACTGCTCGCACAGTTGTTCTGTCGCATTAACAATCCTTGGGCCTGCTCGGTGAAACCAATCTTCATTTAATCGGATAATTGGGACATTGAGCTGTGAGTGCCAAAATTCTTTCACTGCTTTTTCCTGTTCTGCCGAGCCCGTCATGATTATTACATCTGGTTTGCGAGTGAGCACCTGCTCACGACTGACTTGAGGCCATTGAACAGCGCTGTTAGCAAAAATATTTTCACTCCCACAAAACTCTACGACATCATTTTGCAGCGTGTGGTTACCTGCGCTAAATAAAGGCTGAGTACCGAGCTGAATGAACACTTTCTTTGATTTTTTATTAGAAATTTTTTCTTTTTGATAAGGAGCGACCCTAGAGCGCATTTTTTCAACATTTTGTTGTGCTATCTCTGGGGTTGGGCTGTATTGTGCTAATTCAATCACTGAGTTGATGACATCATCAATAGTTTGAGGATCGAAATAAATAATTGGGATACCGAGACCTGCGAGTTGCTCAAGAGGCCGCTGGGGGTTACCTCCCCGCCATGCGAGGATTAAATCAGGTTTAAGTGCGATAATACGTTCTACATTTAAACCTTGCCAATCAGAGACTTGTTCTAATTTTTTTGCTTGCTCTGGGTAATCGGAGTAAGCACTGACCGCAATTAAGCTATCTCCAAGCCCTGCTGCATAAGCAAGTTCAGTATTGGCCGGTGATAAACTAATAACGCGCTGCTTTGCCGCTCCTAGTGCAGAAAAGGCCACCAATAAAGCACATAATAAGGTGATAGTAAGGGAAAAATAATGCGTAATTCGTTTCATAACAAAATTCATCGTAGAATTAATTAAAAGGTATAACTAACAAATGGTTATACCTTTTTTGCAAATGATTAAGCGAGTTTAGCTAAAATTGCTGTGATCATCAGGGAAGATTGACGGGCAGCAACAGGTAAAAACTCATCGAAGCTCGTGTGGGATTCTTTATCTGCAACATCTGAAATGGCACGAACGACGACAAATGGAATGCCAAATTGGTGACATACTTGACCAATCGCGGTGGCTTCCATTTCTACTGCCGCAACTTGTGGGAACATCGCTTTGATGCGCGCCAGTGGCTCAGCACCATTAATAAAAGCATCACCGCTACAGACTAATCCACGAACAGCGTTCATATCCAATAACTTAATGCATTGCTCAGCAACTTCAATTAACTTAGTATCAGCAACGAAAGCTGGCGGACACTGTGCCATTTGGCCGGGTTCATAACCGAATGCGGTCACATCAGCATCATGATAACGAACTTCTGTAGATACCACGATATCGCCGACGTTTAAACGAGGGTCTAAACCACCTGCGGAACCTGTGTTAATCACGACATCTGGTTGGCAATGCTCTAATAATAGTGTTGTACCGATTGCGGCTGCGACTTTACCAATACCTGATTTCAATAACGTAACGTCAACGCCATTAATTTGGCCTGTATAAATCTCACAACCAGCACGGTTAATAGTTTGGCAGTTTTCAATTTGTGAGCGCAAAATCGCCACTTCCTGTTCCATGGCACCAATTATTCCAACTTTCATTTTGTCTCCTTTTCCCTGCACAATTTGCACTATTAATGTCAATATAGTGTCAATATTTTGACTAGGGACGATAATGTTTTATTGTGTTATTGCTGCATTCTTCGAGTGGGCTCGCAATTTTAATTGCAACAACTCGAATTTTGACAACGAAATTACAAAGATGCACGAAGTGTAACATTGAAAGGTGAGTCGTGAAGGTTTTTTCCTGTATTTAGGCTATATAATGAAACATCAATCGAAATAGGGAAGGTGGCAGAGTGGGTGAGATTAATTTTGTTAAGAAGCTAAACTTTCAGCGTAACTACATGAGCAGTGCGAAAAACCAAAAAATTTCACCTAAAGATGAAGATGCGGTTAATCGCTTATTTGAAAGTGATCGTGGGCGGATTATCAATTCAGCAGCCATTCGCCGCTTACAACAAAAAACACAAGTTTTCCCCTTAGAGCAAAACGCAGCAGTACGTAGCCGATTAACTCACTCACTAGAGGTTCAGCAGGTTGGCCGTTACATCAGTAAAACGGTTTTAGGTGAATTAAAAAAGAAAAAATTACTGGAGCCCTATGGGTTAGATGAACGTTGTGATGCGTTTGAAAGCTTAGTCGAAATGGCTTGTTTAATGCATGATATCGGTAATCCACCATTTGGGCACTTTGGTGAGGCCGCAATTCAACGGTGGTTTACCAAGTTACTGTCGCCAAGTTACTTATATACACCCAATTCCCCTGACCCATGCCAAATACCGGCATTACAATTAACTGGAAATGAAAAGCAAGACTTATTCCGCCGTCAATTAAAGCAGGATTTATGCTCATTTGAAGGTAATGCGCAAGGGCTGCGCATGGCGCATCGTTTACTCAAACTAAACTTAACTTATGCACAAATTGGTTCTATCTTAAAATATACGCGTGGAGCTTATGATTTGGAGCCAATTCCCCCTGAGTTTGATTATTTGATGAAAAAACCAGGCTATTATTGGTCAGAGGTGGACTTTGTCAGTGAGTTAACCAAAAAACTCGATATGGAGAAATACTGCCGTTTCCCTCTGTCCTATATTATGGAAGCGGCTGATGATATTTCATATTGTATTGCTGATTTAGATGATGCCGCGGAAAAAGGCATTTTTACTGTTGAGCAGTTGATTGAGTACTTAAAAGCAGAGTGGGGTGATATTGAACAAAATGATTTGTTCGATCAAACTGTCATGCGAGCTTTCAATAATATCAGTGACAACCACACAAGGCGTATTCAGCAAGATCAGTTCTTTATGTATTTGCGCGTTAATATTACAGGGAAGTTGTCTCATTACAGTGCACTGCAGTTTATTAAAAATCTGCCTGAAATTTATAATGGCACTTTTAACAGCGCTTTGTTAGAAGATAAAAGCCCAGAACATAGATTACTGAAAGTATTGAAAACAGTGGCTTTTAAACATGTATTTAACCACCATGAAGTTGAAGAGTTAGAGTTGCAAGGCTACCGAATTATCAGTGGGTTATTAGATTTTTATAGCCCATTACTGATGATGAATAGAAGGGATTTTGCTGAGCTCGTTGAAAAAAATTACCACAAGCACTTTTTCATTGAAACGAGATTGTTCCATAAATTATCTAATAAGCATCGCTTATCTTACACGGAAGCACTTGAGAAAATTTCTGCAACGAATGAAGCAGATAAATCTATTCTGGAGTTTTATTATCGAGCTCGTTTGATTCAAGACTATATTAGCGGTATGACAGACCACTATGCCTATGAAGAATATCGTAAATTTATGGTTAGTAACTAATATAATAATTGAATGGCATAATAAAAATGGAAAAGTAGTCAATCAAATGATAGGAAAAACAGGTATAATGGGACTGACCGTTTTTCTGGATTAATTAGCGAAAAAAACAACGCATTAAAATTGAAAACTCGGCAATCATGATTTTTATAACTTAATACTCTGTAGTGACTACTTTATGGCTCAATTTTACTCTCCTAATCGCCGTACCACTTCACGCCGTCAAATCACGGTTGTAGCTGATAGCCTCGATGCTGCAGGGCAAGGTGTTGCCCGTATCGAAGGAAAAACCATTTTTGTAACAGGTTTATTGCCTGGAGAAGAAGCACAAATTGAATTGACGGAAGAGAAGCGGCATTTTGCTAAAGGGAAGGTGACTAAACGCTTGAGCACGAGCCCACAAAGAGTAAAGCCTCGGTGCCGTTATTTTAATCAATGTGGGGGGTGCCAACAGCAACATGTTGACATTGCACTGCAAAGAGAAAGCAAAGCTCATGCTTTAGCTTACTTGATGCAGCGCGAAACATCGCTAGATATATCCGTTCCCACGGTGATTAGTGGTGAGCCATATGGTTACCGCCGTCGAGCTCGATTAGGTCTACAGTATCAGCCTAAAAGTAAAAATGTCGTTATGGGGTTTCGTCAATCTCAATCTAACACATTGGTTGATATAAAAAATTGTCCTATCTTGTCCCCTGATTTGGATATCTTACTAAAACCACTTTCTGAATGTATTAACCAGCTCAGTAATAAATCGAAACTGGGCCATGTAGAACTTATTCGTGCAGACAATTGTAAAATTGTATTGATTCGTTACTTAACCCCTTTTTCGTTATCAGATACCCAAAAGTTAAGCGATTTTGAAAATCAGCACGGAGTGTCTATCTGGTTAGCGGGTAATGATGAAAACTTACAGGCTCTGTCACCAAATTCGCCACAACCTGAATATCAAGTTGCAGGGGAAATACTAAAATTTAATCCGTTAAATTTTATTCAAGTGAATGGGCAAGTTAACCAGCAGATGGTAGAACAAGCTTTAGCATGGTTAGATCTAAACAGTGAAGATAGGGTATTAGATCTTTTTTGTGGAATGGGTAACTTTACATTGCCAATTGCACGGTTAGTGACATCTGTTGTGGGTGTTGAGGGTGTGGAAAATTTAGTCGAACAGGCACGAAACAATGCACAGCTCAATACTATTTGTAATGCGACATTCTATAATGAAAACTTAGAAGCCCAGATACACACACAACCTTGGGCAGTTCATGGCTTTAATAAAGTGTTATTAGACCCAGCTAGGGCTGGAGCTGCTGGTGTTATGGAACATTTAATTAAACTGATGCCAGAAAAAATTGTCTATGTTTCATGTAACCCCACAACATTGGCAAGAGATAGCAAAGCTTTACTCGATGGGGGCTATCAATTATTACAGTTGCGGATGCTAGATATGTTTCCGCAAACTAGCCATTTAGAGTCAATGGCGTTATTTATCCGTCGCCCAGAGGTTTAATAGGTAGGGAGAACATATGGTTGCAGTAAGAAGTGCGCATCTTACCCCAGCAGGTGAGTTTGCCCCAGAAAAGTGGGTTAACGGCCTGGGATTGAGCAATAAACAATCAGAAGAAAAGCTCATCCATACCTGGCAATATTGTCACGATAAATTAGCCGGACAAGAAATCGCCCCTCTGTTGCTGTGGCGCGGTATTGAAATGACCGAGATCCTATCGACATTAAGTATGGATATCGGCAGCTTACAAGCGGCTTTGCTTTTCCCCTTAGTGGAAGAAGGGAAGTTAGAAGAACAAGAAGTTATTGAGGAATTTGGCAAATCCATTCACGAACTTGTTAAAGGCGTGCTGGAAATGGATGCGATCCGCCAACTCAAAGCAACACAATCAAGCGAAACCAGCTCGACACAAGTCGATAATATTCGTCGTATGCTACTGTCAATGGTAGAGGATTTCCGCTGCGTTGTTATTAAGTTAGCGGAACGAATTGCTCATTTACGTGAAGTCAAAGATGCAACGGAAGATGAGCGCGTCTTAGCTGCAAAAGAGTGTTCAAATATTTATGCTCCTTTAGCAAATCGCCTAGGAATTGGGCAGTTAAAATGGGAGTTAGAAGACTTTTGTTTTCGTTATTTGCATCCCGATGAATATAAGAAAATTGCAAAGCTCCTCCATGAACGTCGTATTGACCGTGAAGAGTACATAGATACTTTCGTAACAACCTTACGTAAGTACATGTTAAAAGAGAATATTCAAGCAGATATCTATGGCCGACCTAAGCATATTTACAGTATTTGGCGTAAAATGCAGAAAAAATCATTGGCATTTGATGAACTGTTTGATGTGCGAGCGGTGCGTATTGTCGTTGAACGCTTGCAGGATTGTTATGCTGCATTAGGAATTGTTCATACCCATTTTCGCCACCTTCCTGATGAGTTTGATGACTATGTGGCGAATCCAAAGCCTAATGGTTATCAATCGATTCATACAGTAGTATTAGGGCCAAACGGCAAAACACTTGAAATTCAAATTCGTACCCGTCAAATGCATGAAGATGCAGAGCTGGGGGTTGCGGCGCATTGGAAATACAAAGAAGGCGCGACTGGTATTGGCAAAGGAAGTAGCTACGAAAACCGTATTGCGTGGTTACGTAAGCTGATTGCATGGCAAGAAGAAATGGCAGATTCTGGCGAAATGCTAGATGAAGTTCGTAGCCAAGTGTTTGATGACAGAGTGTATGTTTTTACCCCAAAAGGGGATGTGGTAGATTTGCCAGCAGGCTCGACGCCGCTTGATTTCGCTTATCACATTCACAGTGATGTCGGCCATCGTTGTATTGGTGCAAAAATAGGTGGGCGTATTGTTCCATTTAGCTATCAATTACAAATGGGTGACCAAATTGAAATTATCACTCAAAAGCACCCAAACCCAAGCCGTGACTGGTTAAATCCTAACTTAGGGTATGTAACAACCAGCCGTGGGCGAGCCAAAATCCAAAATTGGTTCCGTAAACAAGATAGAGACAAAAACATCCTCGCAGGGCGCCAAATTCTAGATAGCGAATTATCGCAGCTTGATATCAGCCTCCGAGAGGCCGAAAAACTGCTAATCGCGCGCTATAATGTTCACTCATTGGATGAAGTTTTAGCAGGAATTGGTGGTGGTGATATTCGTATCAACCAATTAGTGAATTTCCTGCAAAGCAAATTTAACAAAGCCACCGCAGAAGAAGAAGACCGCGCGGCAATGAAGACATTAGAAAGTAAGTCTTCACTCCCAAGAGCACCATCCCATGGTAGTGGTCGAGTGGTGGTTGAAGGGGTTGGTAACCTAATGCACCATATTGCACGTTGTTGCCAGCCAATTCCAGGGGATGAAATTGTCGGTTTTATCACGAAAGGACGAGGTATTTCTATTCACAGTGCGGATTGCGAACAATTAGCTGAGCTGCAAAGTCATGCGCCAGAACGTGTGATAGATGCAGTTTGGGGAGAAAACTATTCCAGTGGTTATTCTCTCGTGGTTAGAGTTGTCGCCAATGACCGTAGTGGTCTACTACGTGATATCACGACAATATTAGCTAATGAGAAGGTTAATGTGCTTGGCGTCAGTAGCCGCAGCGATGTGAAGCAGCAATTAGCAACGATAGATATGACAATTGAGCTGTATAATATTGAGGTGCTGAGCCGGGTGTTAGCAAAATTAAATCAGTTGCCGGATGTTATTGAGGCAAAACGCCATTCCCAGTGATTTTCTTCATATTTTGAGTTGTAGGGGTGTTGGCTACACTTAGCTACTCGGGTCACATACTTATGTATGCTCCCCGAGATATCTTCGCTTGCCGCCTACCTACATCTCAAACTATTTTGAAAATCAGTACTGTTATATTGTCAGTGGTTTTCTTCATATTTTGAACCGCAGCGTTGTTGGCTGCGCGCTCTCATCTTAGTCACATACCGATGTATGCTCCTACATTTTCTTCATATTTTGAGCCGCAGCGTTGTTGGCTGCGTGCTCTCACCTTAGTCACATACTGATGTATGCTCCTACATTTTCTTCATATTTTGAGTTGTAGGGGTGTTGGCTACACTTAGCTACTCGGGTCACATACTTATGTATGCTCCCCGAGATATCTTCGCTTGCCGCCTACCTACATCTCAAACTATTTTGAAAATCAGTACTGTCATATTGTCAGTGGTTTTCTTCATATTTTGAGTTGTAGCGTTGTTGGCTGCGCGCGCTCATCTTAGTCACATACTGATGTATGCTCCTACATTTTCTTCATATTTTGAGCCGCAGCGTTGTTGGCTGCGTGCTCTCACCTTAGTCACATACTGATGTATGCTCCTAGGGGCTCGTTTACTTGCCGCCTAGCTGCAATTCAAACTATTTTGAAAATAATTTTTTGCAAATGTTCAATAATCTTTTCTTTGTTTTTTCTTTTGTTGGGAAAAATTTGTTGAACAGGTGTCATTTCTGATAAGTTTGAGATAAAGATGACAATTAGAAACAAAAGAAAATCAAAGGTTAATACAATGAGTCAGGAAAAACCCGAAATCGAACGCTTATTATCCATTATGGCACAGCTGCGTGACCCACAAACAGGTTGCCCATGGGATAAAGTACAGACATTTAAAACTATTGCACCTTATACACTTGAGGAAACCTATGAAGTGCTTGATGCGATAGAACGTGAAGATTTTAACGACTTAAAAGGTGAGCTGGGCGACTTATTGTTCCAAGTGGTTTTCTATGCGCAAATGGCGAATGAAAAATCATTGTTTGATTTTAATGATATTTGCCAAGCAGTGAGCGATAAGCTTGAACATCGTCACCCACATATTTTTGATACAAATAACACATTGAGCAGCTCGGAAGTGATTGAGGGATGGGAAAAACGAAAAGCAAAAGAGCGAGCTGAAAAATCGCAGTTTTCTGTGCTAGATGATATCCCGAATTCGCTCCCAGCACTAATGAAAGCCTATAAAATTCAAAAGCGTTGTGCTTCGGTCGGTTTTGACTGGGATACGTTAGGCCCTGTTGTGGGTAAGGTTCATGAAGAACTTGAAGAGGTGATGGAAGAAGCCACACAGGTGGTTGTTGACCAAACTCACCTAGAAGAAGAAATCGGCGATTTATTGTTTGCCGTAGTGAATTTATCTCGCCATTTAGGTCATAAACCTGAAATAGCGTTGCAAAAAGCTTGCAACAAATTTGAAGGCCGTTTTCGTCAAATCGAAAAAAGCCTAGCGGAAAGTGGCAAAACGACAGAAAGTGCTACACTTGATGAGATGGAAGGGCTTTGGCAGCAGGTTAAGAGTCAAGAATAAAATGGTTCGTCATATTTCGCACTACAGCGTTGTTGGCTGCGTTCGGCTACTCAGGTCACATAACTGGTGTATGCTCCCTGAGATATCTTCTCTTGCCGTCTAGCTTTGCTCGTCATATTTCGCACTACAGCGTTGTTGGCTACGTTCGGCTACTCAGGTCACATACTTGTGTATGCTCCCTGAGATATCCTCTCTTGCCGCCTAGCTGTAGCACGAACTATCTAGAGCATTAATTATATATAGAACGAAGCATCTACAGAAAAATTCGATATGGTTGGTTTGTTCTAAAATCACCTCATGCAATGGCTCCAAACAAAGCTTCAAAAACAATATGTAGGTTGAAGTTTTCGAAGGTTAAATGTGGAGAGTTAGAGTAAATAGTTATTCAAAATCAAAGTTAGTGCAGAATCGCATTTTTTACACCATACAATGAGCTGAAAGGATTTAGCTTTTGTGTTTGAACTGTGTTAATCTATAAAAATAGATAAAGATGACTAATTTTGAAGCGATAAATATTTTTCGCTTTTAACTTGCTGATAATATTAGAGTATTGATGAAATTTAGCCTTATTATGCTTAGAACATTTGTAGCGAAATTAAGGTTCGGGTATACTGTTTTCCCGTCCTGTTATATCCATCATCTTTTAAACCTAAACTTTCAGGTTCAGCATGAAAACTAATTATATTTTTGTGACCGGCGGGGTCGTATCCTCACTGGGTAAAGGCATTGCCGCAGCCTCTTTGGCGGCTATACTCGAAGCCCGTGGACTCAATGTGACTATTATGAAACTGGATCCCTACATTAACGTAGATCCAGGCACTATGAGCCCAACCCAACACGGGGAAGTTTTCGTTACAGAAGACGGCGCTGAAACTGACTTAGATTTAGGTCACTATGAGCGTTTCATCCGTACTAAAATGACACGTCGTAATAACTTTACGACTGGGCGTGTTTACTCTGAAGTTCTGCGCAAAGAGCGCCGTGGCGACTATTTAGGCGCTACAATTCAAGTTATCCCTCATATCACTAATGAAATTAAAGACCGCATCATCCGTGGTGGTGAAGGCCATGACGTTGTTTTGGTTGAAGTTGGTGGTACAGTTGGTGATATCGAATCATTGCCATTCCTTGAAGCGATTCGTCAAATGGCAGCTGAAGTTGGCCGTGAACGCACATTATATTTGCACTTAACATTAGTGCCATACCTTGCAGCGGCTGGTGAAGTAAAAACTAAGCCAACTCAACATTCTGTGAAAGAATTACTGTCAATTGGTATTCAACCAGATGTGCTGATTTGTCGTTCAGACAGAGTGATCCCAGCAAATGAACGTGCAAAAATCGCATTGTTCTGTAATGTGCCAGAGAAAGCGGTTATTTCTCTCAAAGACGTTGATTCAATTTATAAAATCCCAGCCTTATTGAAATCACAAGGTTTGGATGAATACATCTGTAACCGTTTCCGCATTGATGCGCCAGAAGCTAATTTAGCTGAGTGGGAACAAGTTATTTACGAAGAAGCCAATCCCGCTGGTGAAGTCACTATTGGGATGGTGGGTAAATATGTTGAGTTACCAGATGCGTATAAATCTGTAATTGAAGCATTAAAACACGGTGGCTTGAAAAACCGTTTAACTGTGAACATCAAATTAATTGATTCACAAGATATTGAAACTCGAGGTGTTGAGTTACTAAAAGGTTTAGATGCTATTTTAGTACCAGGCGGCTTTGGCGAGCGTGGTGTTGAAGGGAAAATTCTGACCGCTCAATATGCACGTGAAAACAAGATCCCTTACTTAGGAATTTGTTTGGGTATGCAAGTCGCATTGATTGAATTTGCACGTAATGTTGCCAATATGGCAGATGCAAACTCAACAGAATTTAAAGCGGATTGTAAATTCCCTGTTGTTGCGCTGATTACTGAATGGCGCGACGAAGAGGGTAACCTTGAAGTACGTTCAGAAGAGAGCGATCTTGGTGGAACAATGCGTGTTGGTGGCCAACCATGTCATTTAGTGAATGGTAGCCTTGTACGTGAAATGTATGGTTCAGAAACTATCATTGAACGTCACCGCCACCGTTATGAGGTGAATAATTTACTACTGAAACGTATTGAAGATGCGGGCCTAAAAATTGCAGGTCGTTCAGTGGATAATAAGCTGGTGGAAATTATTGAAAACCCTAATCATCCATGGTTTGTGGCTTGTCAGTTCCACCCAGAGTTCACCTCTACACCAAGAGATGGTCATCCGTTGTTTGCAGGTTTTGTTAAAGCCGCTGGTAAGTACCAGAAAGGTGAGTTGAAATAAGATATGGGGAAGTCGGCGCAGGTGCACCAACTTCCCAAAATTTAACTTGTACTGAGGAAAACCTAATGTCCAAAATTGTTAAAGTGATCGGTCGTGAAATCATTGACTCTCGTGGTAACCCAACTGTAGAAGCTGAAGTTCATTTAGAAGGTGGCTTTGTTGGTTTAGCTGCAGCACCATCAGGTGCGTCAACAGGTTCTCGTGAAGCTCTGGAACTGCGTGACGGTGATAAAGCACGTTTCCTGGGTAAAGGTGTTCTGAAAGCAGTTGCTGCTGTTAATGGTCCAATCGCAGAAGCGCTGATCGGTAAAGATGCTAAAGACCAAGCTAACATCGATAAAATCATGATTGATCTCGATGGCACTGAGAACAAATCTAAATTTGGTGCAAACGCAATTCTCGCTGTATCTTTAGCAAATGCTAAAGCAGCAGCAGCGGCGAAAGGTATGCCTCTGTATGAGCACATTTCTGACTTGAATGGTACTCACGGTCAATACTCTATGCCTCTGCCGATGATGAATATCATCAATGGTGGTGAGCATGCTGATAACAACGTTGATATCCAAGAATTCATGATCCAGCCTGTTGGCGCACCAACGCTGAAAGAAGCTGTTCGTATGGGTTCTGAAATCTTCCATCACTTAGCAAAAGTACTGAAATCTAAAGGTATGAATACAGCTGTAGGTGATGAAGGTGGTTATGCGCCTAACTTAGAATCAAACGCAGCAGCATTAGCAGCAATTAAAGAAGCGGTTGAGCAAGCTGGTTATGTGTTAGGTAAAGACGTAACACTGGCGATGGACTGTGCAGCATCTGAGTTCTATAACGCAGAAACCGGTAATTATGAGCTGAAAGGTGAAGGAAAAACCTTCACTTCACAAGAGTTCACTCATTATTTAGAAGAACTGACTAAACAGTACCCAATCGTCTCTATCGAAGATGGTCTAAACGAGTCTGACTGGGATGGTTTCGCATACCAAACTAAAGTTCTTGGTGACAAAATCCAACTGGTTGGTGATGACCTGTTTGTAACTAATACTAAGATCCTAAAAGAAGGTATCGATAAAGGTATCGCTAACTCTATCCTGATCAAATTCAACCAAATCGGTTCTTTAACTGAAACTTTGGCTGCAATTAAAATGGCGAAAGATGCAGGCTATACAGCTGTTATCTCTCACCGCTCAGGTGAAACTGAAGATGCAACTATTGCAGATTTAGCAGTTGGTACAGCAGCAGGCCAAATCAAAACAGGTTCTATGAGCCGTTCTGACCGTGTTGCTAAATATAACCAATTGATTCGCATTGAAGAAGCATTAGGTAAAAATGCACCATTCAATGGCTTAAAAGAAGTTAAAGGCCAAGCATAATTATTTATTGCTTAGCAAGTTAATGAATAGGGAAGCTTAGGCTTCCCTTTTTTTTGGTTATTTATTGTATTAATACAATAAATATAATTGAATTCTTTTTATAAAATTCAATCCGAATTTGTTTTTTGATTATGGAAGTAAAGGAGATATTAATTTACAGTCATTATTCATTTTAAATAAATAATTAATTTTTATTAAAAGGAATGAATGCAATGACAATAAAAAAACATACAGAAGTAATTGAAAATATAAATGAAATTATCAATAAATATACGTTAGATACAAGCGGGTTAATTAACATTGGTTCAACGGCAGAAAAAGGAGATTTGACACTAACTAAATATGATAATTCACGATATAATATTAGTTATTATGATAGCGATCAGCCTGACCAGTTTCTAATTAAAAGCTATTTACTCAATAATAATAATTATGATGCAACGCATTTATATCCCTCCTATGTAGATATTCCTAAAAAACCATCAGATACGTTTCTCTTATTTACAGGTACTTTAAATAAAAATTCTATTATAGTTACCAATCATGATAAAGATCATTATCGAGTTTATAATGATTGCAGAATGAATAGTTCAATTTTATATGATGATGTTGTTATGTCTGCTGATTATCAAGATTATAAAATAAAAAATGGTACAAATGGTAATGCGACAGCATATATGCAGTTTGTAAATAATGATTGGCAATTAATCTTACAAAAACAAGAGGTTAAAGATTTTAAGGGTGAAAGGAAATCATTTGCAATAGAAGGGGAAAATAGAATATTAAAATATATTCCTAATAATAAAATGGATAGTATAAATAAAAATAAATTTGAAAACACTCGGAAAAATACACATGTCAAAATATTTTCTATAGCAAAGAAATTCAATTTCTTATATGTGGATGAGAAAGGTAATAATATATTTGAAACGGAACGAAAACTAGATAGCGCTAAAGCATGGCTTGAGTTTATTACATCTATAAGTATAAAAATAAATAATCATGTAAAAATGTTAAAAAGTTTCCAAGAGGTATGGCAGAAACAACTTCAGGAACTAAATGGGAAGATAAATAAAACAATAGATGATAAAGTTAAAATAAAATCTTTAACACGAAAATTAGCACAAAGTGATATTCAAATTAGTCTTTATCATAATCATTATAATAGAATACTATTTGAAGGGAACCAAATAGAAAGAAGTAAATTATGGTGGGAAATAAAAAAAAGTAAAGGCATGAACGCTGTTGTTAAAAATGAAGAACAATCAATATATGGTGGTATTAATGAATATAAACAGACAATCAATGAGCGATATGAAAATTTAGTTTTTGTTCATAAAAATTCGAATAAACCTTCATTTAGAAATAGTTTTAGTGAGGGAATGGACGGTTTTTCAGAAGTTAATATATCAGGATTAAAGAAGAATATGACGTCAATAGAACTGAAAAAATTATATTTGACTCAAGACCTTAGTCCTATAGAACGAGGGGCTTTATATCAAAGAATTAATAATGTAGGTCATGCCGAATATATAAAATATATTTTGAATGAAACAGGAAAAGTTAGTGAATTATTTTATTCATTAAACAGTCAAATTAATCGATTAATGCCACAAGATTTTTATTTAACCTTGATAGGGGATGATTCTCGAGGGCGTTGTTACCCTTTGGTTAGAGCTATGTCAGTTGCATTAGCAAAAGATGATCAAAAAGGCGCGGATACTTTATTTAATAAACTTTATATAGCATCAGCGAATCCTAAAGATAATGATTCAATATTAATAAAAACGGCATTGGAGCGATTACATTCGAATGTGGAAGCAATAGAGGCATCATTTTCTCATGGTAGAATTAATATCAAAGAGACACAGAGTTTATTAGAGGCGAAGCAAAAAACAATGATGTTTGCTATTAATAGCCAAAATCACTCGATGCTTATTGGTAAAACTATAAATGATAAAAAATCACACTACTATTTTTATGACCCTAACTTCGGTTTGTTTTCGTTTAATAATAGTAAAGAACTATTTTCAGCATTTAAAAAATTTATGGTAGATAACAAAATGGCTGATTTTTACTCAGCCTTTGGGAGCAATAAAGATCCGGTTTTTGAAGTGATTTCAATTATTACAGATGATATGTCGAGTGTTCCGGTGGGTAATGGGTTAAGTGTAACTCATTTAAGTGAGCCTATTTCATTGAGTTTAATTACTAAACGTGAAAGCAAAACTAGTAGTATCGTTAATAAACAACTTGCGATTCAAAGAGACATTCAATTGAAAGGAACATTGGCTATGTTAGAAGCCCAACAATGGGGATACCGTTTAGAAACTTCTTTAACTAATTTATCAATGAAGTACCAATTTAATAGAAAATGGGTGCCTATATTTTCCACACTGAAAGAGAATGAAAAAGGTAAATATAAACTTCAATTTATAGATTATGATGATCCTGAAAAAAGCCATTGGATTGAAATGGATGACCCGACAATTAAAGAGTTTAATCATTATTATGAAAAGCAAGTAGCATTATTTGGAGAAAGTTATTTTTTTGATGGGGAAAAATTAATTCCCCAAAAGAATATAGATAATAATAGTGAATATAATATCAATGAGCCATCGTTCGATGGATTAAATGCAGGAATAGCTATTCAGTCTTTGATGCTATGGTATTCAGATAAAAACCATAATAGAAACGGAATGAATAATGATAATTTTAACTTAGCATTAGCATTGAAAATACATAGTTATATTAATTATGGAATGATATTTCATGGAGCTCTGAATGATTTAGCTAAAATTGTAGGTATAATTCGTAGTGGGTTAAATGAAAATATTAGCTATGAAGCTAAAAATATTAGTCTGTTTTCTACTTCATTAGCTCAAACAGTAAATGAAGGTGTTACTGTTTTATTTAATGGTACCTTAGTCGGCTTTGATATATATGAATTGACCTATGCAAAAGATGAACCTCATAAGATTATATTTAGTACACAACTTGCTTTTGACTCTGCGAGTTTTGTCACAGGAGGACTCAGTTTAGGAACCGGTGCTTTAGGAGTAACGGAAGCTTCAGTATTTATGGGGGGAGCTGGGGTTATTTTTGCAGGGTTAAGTATTGGTTTCACTGGTTTGGCGCGTAATTATGCAGTGATAGGAGAAGATGCTAAATCGGTAGGTAGATATTTCTATCAGTTAGACCAAGCATATAAAAATAACGGATATGATTACTTACCTGATAAAAGTATTGTTCTTCCGCGCGCTGGTGCAGTTTTTAAAACAATAGATCTTAGAAATAACCAAATTGAATTTGATAGCCAGTATATCTATAGGACTAGCGCACATTCTGCAGGAGGCGGACGGAAAAATTATATTTTTTGGGCGGGTAATTTCCCTACAATGGTACATGACCGTCAACAGGCAATTAATATTCGTAAAGGTATCGGATATAACATGAGTAGCCGACAGTATGGCTATTTAGATGCACAAATAATTGCCTTACCTATCACGCCAAAATCGTATATTAAATATGATTACAATTTATGGCCAGGAGCAACAACACGTCATGATAGTGGGTTTGATGTTATTCGTCGTTTAGAAAACACAGATAAATTTGATTATGACTTTTATATATTTCCAAGTGAAAATACTATCACTCAGATATTCCATGAATATGTAGATACAGAAATAGAAATAAAATTAAATAATCAATATAGACATTTAGTTATTCCAAAAATACCCAGTGAGTGGCATGGGAAAATTAAATATTCGATAAAGGGTGATGGTGGAGTATATAAAATTAGTCCACAAATAGGTGCAGAAATAGAATTGATTGATGACTCAAATAAGTTATCGACTTCTCACTGGATAATTAGTGGAGGGTTATTAGGTAAAAATGACATTATTGTTAGTTCTGACCGTATAGATGTAGGTGGAGTAAAAATAAAAATAGACCAATCAGTATCAAAAAAAGATTTTTTATACATTAATAATAATAATGAAGTTTATAAAGTGGATTTTTTAAACTTAGATGTAAATTTAATTGGCGAAGATGGAAATAAGTGGGTCGGACATAATGAAGAGTTATCTAATCATTTAAATAAATTAAATGAACAACATAAAATTATGGGGCAGTACGTATTAATTGAAAATTATCAGTTTGGGAATGTTAATGTAGGCCGAGCATTTTATCAGGTTTCTACAGGGAGATATATTTTCACTGACTCATCGGAACAATATACTAAAAATGCTGATCTATTTTCTCCATTAGGGACGGGGGCATGTTTTTACTCAAAAGATAATAATATATTGTGGTTAGTTGATCAGGATAATAAAGTTCAATATACGTATATTATTAATAATAATGCTCAGCGGAATTTTGAATTAACTAAGTTATGGGTTAGTAATGAAAATATTTATTTCTCATGTCGTTATCCTAGTGAAGGAGTTCATGAAGTCGCAAATTATATGATAAATGGAAATGAAATTATATTAGTTAGTGTTTCTATTGATGAGCTGACTCATTATCAGTTATTTGAAGAAAAATCGGTCATACCTAAGGATATTTCAGATATGATTTTTGGTAAGTATTTATTGTTAATTGATAAAGTAAAAGATAAAAAAACAATATATAGTAAAAGTGTGAAGCTGGCTGATGTCATCCAAATATCAGGAATTGATAAAAATAATAATATATATCATTATTGGTTAAGAGAAAGAGACGGTGTTATCATAAGGCCAAATGTTACTTCATATAATCTTGCTCTCGATAACAAAGAATTATTTGAGCCTAAAGATTTAATGTTTGTTGGGTTTTTATTAAACAATGATGGGAAAGAAGTATTCTTTTTTTATAGTCATAAGGAAAAATCAATATATCGACAAGTTGGAGAAAACCCAAATTTCTTTCAAATAGAAAAGCAAGAAATCAAAAGGATAGAAACCGAAAATATTGAGAGTGTTATATTCAGTCAAAGTAAAATTTTAATTATTAGTAATAATGGCATTGTGAGTCAAATTAACGCTCAAGGTAATATTCAACCTGTGGCACTAAATCAAAAGTGGTTTGATTCACATTCAACAAGATGGTGGGAAGATTTTGGTCAATTAGAGTCAAATCAAGGAGTATATGCTTTACTTGGATTAAAAATGAGTGATAATCAAGCTATTATTCCTGCTTGGTATGAAAATAAAAGTATTGTTATTGCATATCAATTATCATCAAAGAATACATTGCAATATTTAGGAATAGACGAGTACCGTTCAGCAGCAATTATTTTTGATATGGAAAATAAAAAACTTTATTGGCAACCAATTGTAAATGAAGCTGCTTTAGTTAAAGCTTTTGATAAAAATAATTTAAAAAATACTTTATCACTACCTTCAATGTATGAGATATACCCAAATATTAAATTTGATATAGTTAAAAAATTAAAAAATGGATTGTTAATGTATACAACTAATGATGAGATTTTATATTACAGTAAGGGAGAGAATAATTCAGATAGTAATAAAGAGGAATTCTCATCATCTTTATTAATTAACGGTGGAAATTCAAGGGATATAATCAACCCACCAGTTATCAATAATGTAAAAAATATTATATTAAGTGCGGGAGACAAAGAAGATAGCTATGTTATTTCTAGAGCGGCGTGGCTACATTATCAAGCAATTATCATTGATAATAATGCGAGCGATCGTTTGACAGATACACTTGTTTTACCTGTTGACGATATGAACTCTCTAGCTGTGAATCGCCTAGGGGATGACCTTATTCTAACGGATATAAATACAAATAGCATACTTATTATTAGGCGGATATTTGCTACTAATGCTCAAGGATATGAACACCTTAAACTGCGATTTTTAAATTCTAACGGAGATATTAGGGTAAAAACTATTGTAGATAGTTATTTATTGACTGATGGGCTGATGGTTACTAATACACCGAATGAGTCTGATGAAGAAATACTGCTGTCTCATGACAATCAGTTAGCACAGCTTGCATCAATGACATCATCATTAAACCATCGTGAAAGCATGTCTAGACATCAGGATATAATACAGCCTTCGTTGGTTACTGCGCCTGTTTTAGTGGGATAAAGCAGGTATGAATTAGTTAAGCTAAGCTAGCCGGAGTTTAACTGGCTAGCTTAATTAGTTGTCTAGTTTCATTGGTTGATATTTTAATTTAAGTTTGTTTTTTATTCATCGATATCATTTATTTTGCTTTGGGTGGAATTAACTGCTGACTGGTGCGTTGGCGTATTAGCGCAATTGTTCTGTCAATTGAAACTGTTAATTTATGCGGTTATTTGCTTACAAAATAGAACATTTCTCGGTAGAGATATTAAAAATACAAAAAATTGCGCGGGGTAGATCGCACTTTTAGCTTATCCACATTTTCATCTCAATAAATTAACTCTATATTTCACAGCTTATAAATAATTATTAACAATATGCGCTAAAAATAAACTTGCTTCCAAAGCTATGGAGTAAACATGGACGCTTCAGAATCTTTAACACCATCAGTGAGCCCAACCCCCTCGAATAAACGGGGATGGATAATCTTAGCTGTTGATATCGTACTCTTAATTTTATTACTAAAATATTTACCATTTGATGATAAAGCAAATGCAGGTCTTGCAATGATGGTTTTCATCGGTGTGCTTTGGTTAACTGAAGCTATCCATGTCACCATTACTGCACTGTGTATTCCGATCTTGGCAGTAGGCTTAGGGCTGATGAATACAGGGGATGCATTGAAATCATTTGCAAATCCGATTATTTTCTTATTCTTCGGTGGCTTTGCATTAGCGACGGCTTTACATATCCAAGGCCTTGATAGGCTAATTGCAAATCGCTTACTAATGGCAGCTCGAGGGCGCTTATCAGTCGCGGTATTATTGCTGTTTGGTGTAACAGCGTTACTTTCTATGTGGATTAGTAACACAGCAACAGCTGCAATGATGCTACCACTAGTATTAGGTATACTGTCTAATCTCGATGTACGTCATGAACGTAATACTTTCGTGTTTGTACTATTAGGTGTTGCTTATAGTGCAAGTATCGGTGGTTTAGGCACGATTGTAGGTAGCCCTCCAAATGCGATTGCGGCTGCGGCTTTAGGTTTAGATTTCTTATCATGGATGAAATATGGTATTCCAATCATGGTGGTGTTACTACCAATGATGTTTGTATTGATGTACATGATGTTACGTCCAAACCTGAAACATCGTTTTCAAATTGAGTTAGAACATGTTGAGTGGAATGGCAAGCGTATTACAGCAATGACGATTTTCCTTTTAGCCGTAGTTTGTTGGATCACGAGTACGTTTATTAGTGATGCATTAGGTGGTGTAAAAGATTTAGATACAATCATTGCGATGAGTGCTGCGATTTTAATTGGTGTAACAGGTGTTGCTAGCTGGTCTCAAATTCAGAAAAATACCGAGTGGGGCGTATTGATGCTGTTTGGTGGTGGTTTAACACTCAGCGCAATTTTAAGTTCTTCTGGGGCAAGTAAGATCATGGCAGACTGGATGCAAATGACATTCGGTGAAAGCCACTGGTTTGTTATTATTCTAGCTGTTACTACCTTTATTATCATTTTGACTGAGTTTACCAGTAATACGGCGAGTGCAGCTTTATTAGTACCAATCTTTGCAACAGTTGCTGAAGCATTAGGTATGCCAGTCATTGTATTAACTATGATTATTGGGATTGGTGCATCCTGTGCGTTTATGTTGCCGGTTGCTACACCGCCAAATGCGATTGTGTTCGGTTCCGGTTATATTAGGCAAATTGAAATGGTACGTGTTGGTGCGGTATTAAACGTGGCTTGTATCCTTGTGATTTCATTGTTTGCTTGGTTTATCTGGATGTAACTTAGTATCAATTCATCTTAACTTAACGGCCTCTTTTTGAGGCCGTTATTTGTTGTTGTACGCTAAATTGAGATTATTGCGTTGTTTTAGCAATAAGAGCCTGTTGGTTTTTCCCTATTTTTATCACACCTGTATCAGAAAAAATAATGTCTGCATCTCCGCGCACAGAGAAACTCATCGTGTTTATAACTCCTTGAATATCTATCTTATTCTGTGGGCAAAGGAAATTATCTTTACAGTGATATTGGTGACTCTCAAGTACAATGTTACGACCTGTCAATTTAGTTTGCTCATCCATCTCTAAATGATTTCCTTGAATATAAGGAATGTCAGTTTTGAACTTTGTGCTGTACTTGACAATGCCTTCACTAGGAGAAAGGGTGCTATTACCAGATGCGCTGATATAATTTTGTATGGCAGAGTGGATATTAAGTGTATTTTGCAGCTTTATTTGGTCTGCAACGATATTTAATTTTGATAGTTGAATTGGAGTTCCTTGTTGCTGACTAATACTGATTTGGCTAGCAGGTTGAGTTGAAAACTTCAGTTGGTTATAGTCCTCCAATTTTTGGAGTTCAAGCTGGTTATCTTTCTCTTTGTTTTTAATGTATTTTTTTTCAAATTTACCGGCAATTAAGGAGAGGCTATTAATATTATCAACGGCACCGTCTTTCCATGAAATACCATTAGGATTTGCGATAACAAGGTTAGCGCGTTGCCCTTTTATTCCTAATATCCCTTGTAAGTTGCTTGTTTCAGTCCCTGTTACTTCTGCAAAAATAAGCTTTGCTGCCTTATTATTAAGCTTGGTATTACTGTTAATATCATTATTAAAAATTAAACCATCGTCATTAGATGAGAGACTTTCGAAGGTATTAAACGAGATGTTATTTTTGAGAGGGGCTTCTATATTAATGACTTTTGCTTTTGTGATATCAGGGGCCTCGGCTAATGATGTGGTATGAAATAAAGTACAACTTAGTAGAGTGAATGATATGGTTTTCTTCATTGGTATTAGCTCCTTGCTGTAAAAATCCTTTAATGATTAAAAGCATAATGTATTTAGTCGTTTTTTATAATAATCAAAAATTAGTTTGGCTTAATAAAATATGATACGTTAGCACTCAGGTAAAATCGGAAAATCGGAAAAATATGATGTAAATAATTGTTACACTATGTTTTTGGCCGTTTATAAGTTCCATTTTCCTTGCTAATAAATTACTACTTGTTATGTTTTAAAATTAAATATAAAGGGATTTAATAATATGTCTGGTGATAGCTATAGCTCTCTATTGAATCATGCCATTTATGTAATGGATAAAATAAATCTTGATAAAAATATTATGATGCTAGTTGAGGCGATTAAATATGAATATCGCCATGAAGGAAAATGGTCTCCAGATTTATTGAAAAAACATGATAAATTAAAGAAAGAAATAGAAAGAAAATCTTATTTTTTATATAACAATGATGTTCCTATTGGTATTGAAAAACTCAGTAATCAAGAAGAGTTGGAGTTTATTGGTTATATAAGAGATTTATCAACAGGAAATCATGATGTCGATATAAGAGTTCAAGGTAAAGAGGATATTGAATTATCTAACCTTGTTGATTCCGATTTATTAAGTTCACAAGCACTGCGTATTCTCCCTAAAAATTTAAAAAAAAGAATGAAACTTCGCTCTAGTATAAATGCTAGGTTAACTATAAATATACATAAAAAATATATTAATCGGCTGGCAAAATCTTTGGTGAAGTTATTTCATGAGCCGTCACCTCAGTGTATAGAACAAGCCAAAATTATGGGGCCTAGAAAATTTGGTATACAAACGGACCAAGCAGTTATTTACTTATCTGAATCGGGGCTTGAGCATGCAAAGGAAATTACCCAGCGACTTAATACATTAATTCCTTCTGATGCATTTATTGAACATACACCAGTTGGTATGCAAAAAATGGATACTGGTATTTCTTATTCGGAAACACCAAAAGGTCAGTCAACAAGCCATGGGCAAGCCAGGTCACAGGTCATTGCAGACACTATTACAGAAGCTTTATTAACAGATCGCCCAGTAAAACAAATCTTACCTAAAGTATTAAAAAAAGTAGGCTACGATACGAATAATCCTAGTTTAGTTGCGCAAGTTCAGCGTGATGGTCATTTAAAAAATAGTCTTTTTGACAGTATGATGCTTAAAAAGCATAGAATAAGCCAAGATATTCAGCGATTTGTTACGGATCCACTGTTATTTCCATGTATGTATGTTATTGATAAATTTAATAATAATATATTATCAGTAAAGGCGGAAATATTTAACTTTGAGAATGAGTTTACCGCCATTGAGTGCGGAGTATTAGCTCAGTATATAACCTCGAGAGAAAATTCAGGTTTTATTTATGATGTTTTAGATTTTACTTATAAATTTAATTCAATCTTTAGAGATAGCGGTTATATTGAAAAACGCCTCGCACCACAAGATTTTTATTTATATTTAATGGATGATAATTCAGGGGGGCGTTGTTACTCTTTAGTTAGGACAATGGCTGTTGCATTAGCCTTAGAGGGCAGTGAGGGTGCAAATAAATTGCTTAATAAGATGTTTTTAGCTGGGGCATCACCAACGGAGCCGAATTCAACTTTGTTACAAGCTGCGTTAAAAGAACTTCATGTAAATATAGAGGCGGCACACGCATCAACTATAATTGGCCAATTTGAGTTAAATGAAATAAAAGAAATTCTGATTAATGCTGAACAAGGAAATATTTATGCGCTAAATAGCAAAACACACTCGATGTTGTTAGGTAAAGTCAAAAATGGTAATGAAATTAATTATTATTTTTATGATCCAAACTTTGGTATTTATGCCTTTAATGATTCTGATAAGTTATTTTCAACTTTAAATAAGTTTTTATTTAAAAACAAGATGGCAGAGCAGTATGCGGTTTTAAATAGTAGTTTTGAATTGGTCTCTATTAATACGGGAAAAATGTCTGAAGTACAAATTGGTAGTGGTTTAACTGTTTCCGATTTGGTTTATTCAGATAATTTAATGGAATCTATTTCTCTACATAAGAAAATGGAGAGTATTCTAGAACATCAGTCTTTAATAGAAAAAGATAAGAAAATACAAACATCCTTAATTATTTTGGAGTCAGAAAAATGGGGGGAACGTCTTGAATACTCAATTAATGAAGTGTGCAAAAGTCATCAACTAGATGAAAAATGGTTACCTGTTTTTGAAAATGTTGAGAATTTGGAAGATGGCCGATATCGTATTCAATTTATACATCAAGGGATAGAGGAAAAGATATATTGGGCCGAAACGAAAGACACAACATTTATTGAGTTTAAAGAATATTTTCACAAGCAAATGGCTATGTTAAAGAGTCATTATTCTTTTAGTGATGGGGAGTTGCAATGTGAAAGAGATATTGAGGGTACAGAACATGTGGATGGCCTCAATATAGCGATGGGAATACAAGCAATCATTCAATGGTCGGAGAATAGAAATCGACAGTCAGTGGTTTCTTCTAGGCCAACATCTAATTTAGCAACAGCACTGCGTATTCATAGTTATATTAGCTATTCTATGATGGCCCATGGTGCTATCAATGATGCCGTGAAAACTGGAAAAATTGCATATTCATTATGGTGTGAAGGGAATGGAGTGGCGAAATCAGTAATGAATCGCTTTTCTTCGTCTCTAGTACGTACAGCGAATGAAGGGTTAGGGGTTATTTTCCAAGGAGCTATGGTTGGTTTCGATATTTATGAGTTAGCGAATGCACAAAATGAAACTCAGCGAGCTGTATTTGGTACTCAACTAGCTTTTGATTCATCATCATTAGGGTTAGGTATTGTAAGTACGGGAGCATCTCTACTTGGTGCGGAAACGGTGGCAGGTGTTGCAGGGCCATTAGCTGTACCACTTATGGGAATAGGTATTGGTATCACCGAACTGGTTAATATTAATGAAAGACACGCACAAAAAGCTGTTGCTGTAGGGGAAGAATTCGCGATTTATCAACGAGACTATCAAAATGCAGCGATAAGTTATGATGTAAAAAAAGGATTTTTGATACCAACACCCAATATTGTCATCGAGAAATTAGATTTCAAAAATGGCTATTTTGACCTTGGTAGCCAATATATATATCGAGGTGTGAAAAAAAAGTGGTATATAGAGCATTGCTGGTTGAATGATTTTCAATCAGGGCCAAGTGCTGAGATCGATAAATCACATGCAATTAATATTAGAGAAGCTGTTGGTGTTACTGAGTCAAGAGTATTCTTTAATGGAAATCAAACTGGGGTAGTTATATTACCAGTTGTACCTAGATCGTTCATTCGTTACAGATATAGCTCTCTTTTTGGTGGAACTTCTCGAGGGGATAATGGTTTTTCTATTTTGAGAGGAATGGAAGAACGCTATCAATTCTATTTTGATTTTTTTTATTGTGGCCTAGAGTATGTTATCACCACTTTAGAGCATGAATATGAAAATACTACCATTCATGTCAATCTAGATAGCCAAAATAGGCAAATAGCCGTTCCTAAAATGCCTATTCCATGGCAAGGGTATATTACGCACGCTGTCACTGGTAATGGTGGGGAATATCAAATTACAGTTAATTATGGTGCATCTCTTACGTTAATTGAGGGGGCTATGTATGGAAAACAATCTAGCTGGATAATTGATACGAGTTTAATAGAAAGTGATGGAAAAGAGCATGTTATTCAAATCATGGATGATCACATTAAAATTAGCGGCATTACTATCCATGTTGATACATCGGTGGCGGATAATTCGATTTTGCTGGTCAATGCTCAACATGAAGTATGTGAAATAGATTTTATTAATAAGACTGCAAAGGTTATTAATGTAGATGGTAGTCAATGGGTAAACAAAAGCCAGACAATTAAACAGCATCTTCATGATTTATCAATTAAAAATAAGCTTAACGGCCAGTATGTTGCCATCGATAATTATCAATATAACGGTTTAAACGTGGGACGTGCATTTTATGATGTTCAATATGATCGGATCATTTTTACTCACTCAAAAAATAAAGAAAATCATTCGGCACAACTAATAAAAATTAATGGGGATACAGCCTATTTTTATTCATCAGTGGAATCAGTAATTTGGCAGGTTGATATAAATACAGGTTCTTTACTGACTCAACTTAAAGCGAATATGGTTTTAGGTTTAGATGCAGAAATTATTAAAGTCACATTGGTTGATGACCAACTATATATAACATTAACAGAAAGAAGTACTGGTAGTACGGTTGAAAATACCTATAGGCTAATACAGGGTGATAAATTAGAGCTTGTGAGCGTTGTGAATAACAGATTATTACTCGATAACTTACATGACACACAAACATTATTATCACTTGAACAACGTAAGCAATTTAGTGGCCATGACTATTTAGCTCGTCGAAATATGAGTCCTGAATATCAAAAGACAATTACCATCAAACCCAGTATCGCGAATACAGTGATGATAGCGGGTGCTGATGAAAATGGTTTTTGGCATCATTACTGGCTACGCAATGAGAGTGGAACATTGGTTAAAGCCAATTTAGAAAGAAAAAATGTGAATGAACAGCTATTCTTGAATGAGTTTATTTCGATAAGTGAAGAAGATTTAAAATATATTGATCGTGAGCTCGCAAAAAATACTCCATTAGAGAAAGTTTGGCGAGAGAGGTTTCCTCTGTCTATTAACGATGGTAAAGAGGCGGTGTTTCAATTAAAGCGTTATAGAATTAAACCTACACTTGCAAAAATATTTGCAACAAGCCTGGGACGTTATAATCCGAGGTATGATTTATGGTATTGGTTTCCTCCTAAGGACTTGGAATTAATAGGAAGTTTATTAAAGGAAAATGGAAAGGAAGCCTTTTTCTTTTATAGCCGAAAAGAAGATACCATTTTTTATCAAAAAGGGTTAGGGCAAGATAATATTAATCCAAATAAGCCAAGTGCCGCCTTTCGTTTAAATTTGAGTGGAATAGAAAATGTCACGCACTGGCAAGGGGAGCTCCTTGTTATCCAAAAAGAAGGCTTTGTTAGGCAGCTGGGTGCGAATGGTAGTACACAATTAGTTGCCCTCAATAAAGACTGGTTTGCGAGAGAGCCTTTGAAATGGGAGCGTTTTGCTCAATTTTCCAATGAAAAGGACCCCATTGCATTGTTTGGATTAAAAGATACTAATGGGGAACGCATATTACCAGCATGGTATTTTAACGAGATGGTTGTTGTTGCGCCTTCATTTTCGTTAGAAAGTGAGTTACAAATTATCGATTTTGATCACGATAAACAATATGGCGTTATTTTTGATTCAAAATCAAAGAAGCTATATCGAATAAACGCGATTGGAGAGATGAAGTTTAACAATATTTTCGATAGTCAGGGTGTTCTTCGATTTCCCAATAAATTACCTAAGCATGTTGATTTATACCCTGAGCTTACTTTTAAGTCAGTGCAAAAAATAGCGGATGGCTTAATGCTGTTAACAGAAGAAAATGCAATTATTTATCATCCAACATCATCTCATGAACAATTAGGCTTATCATTAATTATTAAAGGAACACCGGAGGATGATGTCGTTATTCCTGCAGCATTAGGCGATGTTTCTGTTTTAATTCTTAATGGTGGTGAGGGCTCCGATACTTATCAGTTTAAAAAAGTAGATTGGCAGCGTTATCAAACGATTATTATTGATAATTATTCGGTAGACCGAATTGTTGATTTGCTTATCCTACCCATAAAAAACCAATTGAAGGAGATTTTTATTAATCGCCAAGGAGATGACTTGGTTATTACAGATTCAATAAATAATACATCTCTTTATATCCGTGGAATTTATGGTTTACAGGCTCACTCTTATCGTCATCTACAACTTAGAATTGATGGAACAGATCAACACATTGATGTGAGTTTATTAGCTGAACAAGCTTTGGCGAGTCACGGTTTAATGTCTTTATCAATGCATTTCAGAAGCTATTTTAATATCAATGATAAGATAGCTTTATTAGGGGAGTTGTTGAATCGAATAGATTTTACTCAGGAAGACTTTGAAATTCAAACTGCATCCAAAGAGCAGGATAAACCTCATTTCGCCATGTTATCTACAACAAGTCAGTATTAAATTAATATATAAAAAAAGAGCCACAACATGAGTGGCTCTTTTCGATTTATCGATCAGCAATTATTGTGCTGTTGGTGGATGGCTGTGTTCAACATCTTCTGATTTCTTCGAGAAACGGCGACGGATCACCACGAAGAATACAGGAACGAAGAAGATAGCCAATGAGGTTGCGGCAAACATTCCCCCAAGAACACCAGTACCTACTGAGTTCTGGGATGCAGAACCTGCACCGTTACTAAACACCAGTGGGATAACACCTAACATAAATGCTAAAGATGTCATCAGAATTGGTCGTAAACGCATTTTAACTGCATTAAGTGTTGCTTCGACTAACCCTTTACCTTCTTTTTCCATCAAGTCTTTGGCGAATTCAACAATCAAGATTGCGTTTTTCGCCGAGAGTCCAATGGTTGTTAAGAGGCCCACTTTAAAGTAAACGTCGTTGTCTAGACCACGAACACTGGTAAACAGTAACGCACCAATAATACCTAATGGAACGACTAACATAACTGAGAATGGAACTGACCAGCTTTCATAGAGAGCCGCCAAACACAGGAAGACCACTATCAAGGAGATTGCGTACAGAGCAGGGGCTTGGTTACCTGCTAAGCGTTCTTGATATGACATACCTGTCCACTCGTAACCAATTCCTTCAGGCAGGTTTTCAGTGGTGAGTTTTTCCATTAACAGCATCGCATCACCAGTACTTTTCCCTGGAGCTGCCTGACCTTGAATGTTCATCGCAGGGACACCGTTATAACGCTCTAAACGCGGTGAACCATACTTCCAAGGATCTTTGGATTCGTCCATAAAGGCAGAGAACGGAACCATTTTACCTTGGTTATTGCGAACATACAGGTTACTGATGTCAGAAGGTAACATACGGCTTTCTGCGTCACCTTGTACGTAAACTTTCTTCACACGACCACGGTCGATAAAGTCATTCACGTAGCTTCCACCAAACATAGAACTCAATGTTGCATTGATATCACTGATAGCGACACCTTGAGCCTGTGCTTTTTGTTGGTCAATATAAATACGGTATTGCGAGGTATCATCCTGACCATTTGGACGAACACCTTGAAGCATTTCTGGGTTCTGAGCAGCTAATCCAAGTAACTGGTTGCGGGCTTGCATCAGTTTATCATGCCCCAAGTTACCTTTATCGACTAACTCAAAGTCAAACCCGTCTGCGGTACCTAACTCAACAATCGCTGGTAGGTTAAAGGCGTAAATCAGTGCCTCTTGTTTTTGTGACAGTGCGATATTTGCACGTTGTACAATCGCATCAACGTGGTTTTCATCGCCTTTACGTTCGCTCCAATTTTTCAGAACGACGAAAGCGAGACCCATATTTTGACCTTGACCTGCGAAGCTAAAGCCCCCAACGGTAAAGACCGACTCAACGTTTTTGGCTTCTTCGGTATGGTAGTAGTTATTCACTTCATCCAATACCGCTTGGGTTTGTTCTTGCGTTGATCCTGGTGGTAATTGGATCATTGACAAGAATACCCCTTGGTCTTCCGCTGGTAAGAAAGAAGACGGTAAGCGGACGAACATGAACGCCATACCAACCACTAACAGCAGGTAAATCACTAAATAACGGCCCGTGCCGTTAAGCATACGGCTTACACTGTCGGTGTAGTGGTGTGCTTGTTTTTCAAATGTGCGGTTAAACCACCCAAAGAATCCTTTTTGGCTACCATGGCTGCCTTTTTCAATTGGCTTCAACATGGTGGCACACAGTGCTGGTGTTAAGATCATCGCAACCAGTACTGATAAGATCATGGAGGATACAATGGTAATTGAGAACTGACGGTAAATTGCCCCTGTAGAACCTCCAAAGAAGGCCATAGGAATAAATACCGCAGACAGCACCATTGCAATACCGACTAACGCACCTTGGATTTGACCCATTGATTTTTTGGTCGCTTCTTTTGGTGACAAGCCTTCTTCTTGCATAACACGCTCAACGTTCTCAACAACGACGATGGCGTCATCGACGAGAAGCCCGATGGCGAGTACCATCGCGAACATGGTCAAGGTGTTTATGGAATAACCAAATGCCGACAAGATAGCAAAGGTACCTAACAATACGACAGGTACTGCAATCGTTGGTATCAGTGTTGCACGGATGTTTTGTAGGAACAAATACATAACGACAACAACCAGCATGATTGCTTCTACTAACGTTTTAACCACTTCGTTAATTGAAATTTTAACGAATGGGGTCGTATCGTATGGATAAACAATCTCTAATCCTTGAGGGAAGAAAGGCTTCATTTCCTCAAGCGCAGCGCGGACGTTATTAGACGTATCTAATGCGTTCGCTCCGGTTGCCAGTTTAATACCGATACCTGCTGCAGGCTTACCATTAAAGCGGGCAATCGTACTATAGTTTTCAGCACCTAATTGGACATCAGCAACATCTTTAATACGCACTTGTGAACCATCCTGGTTTACACGTAATAGAATATTGCTAAATTCTTCAGGGCTATTTAAACGTGTCTGCGCAATGATAGAAACGTTTAAACGCTGGTTTGCTACAGACGGTGAACCACCGAGTTGCCCTGCTGCGACTTGGTTATTTTGTACCTTGATCGCATTAATGACATCCGTTGTGGTCATGTTGTACTTAACGAGTTGCTCTGGTTTTAACCAAATACGCATTGCATATTGGGTACCGAACAGTTGAGTTTCACCTACACCGTTAACTCGGCTAAGTGGGTCTTTAATATTTGACCCTACGTAGTCGGCAATATCGTATTGCCCCATTGAGCCATCGCTAGAAACGAAACCCGCAACCATTAAGAATGAACTAGTTGATTTATCGACACTAATACCTTGCTGCTGAACTTCTTGTGGCAACAATGGCATCGCCAGTTGCAATTTGTTTTGCACCTGTACTTGCGCGATATCACCATCAGTTCCTGCTTCAAATGTCAGCGTAATGCTAGCAGAACCTGATGAATCACTGCTCGATGACATATATACCAAGTTATCGATACCGTTCATGTTCTGTTCGATAACCTGCGTTACTGTATTTTGTACCGTCTCAGCATCCGCTCCCGGATAGTTAGCTGAAATAGAAACAGCCGGTGGCGCGATGGTCGGGTACTGCGAAACAGGTAACTGGATAATTGCCAACAGACCAGCAAGCATGGTGATAATTGCAATTACCCACGCAAAAATTGGTCTTTCTATAAAAAACTTAGGCATTAATCAGCCGCTCCCTTATTTAGACTTTTCTTCAGGTTTTGCCTGATTGTCTATGGATTGCGTTTCTAAGTTTGCTTCCTTAGGATTCACAACAATTCCTGGTTTGATTTTTTGTAAGCCGATGACAATGACACGATCACCTGCTTGTAGACCTTCAGTTACCAGCCATTTGTTGCCAACTGCTTGTCCTACTTTAACTTTTCTGACTTCAACTTTATTCTCTGCGCCAACAACCATGACTTGAGAAGTTCCTTGAGCCGTACGAGTCAAGCCTTGTTGTGGAACTAGAATCGCCTTTTCAATAACACCGTCTTCTAATACAGCACGAACAAACATACCTGGAAGTAACTCTTTGTTCGGGTTAGGGAACATGGCTCTCATGGTGATAGACCCTGTTGTTTCATCAACAGTGACATCAGAGAATTCCAGAACACCCTTTTGTGCGTATTCTTGACCGTTGTTGTTGATCAAACTGACAGGTGCTTTCCCTGATTCTCGCTGTACAGCGCCTTTCGCTATCTCATTTTTGAGACGTAAAAAATCGTCACTCGATTGTGTTACGTCAACATAGATAGGATCAAGTTGCTGAACACGCATTAATTCAGTGGCTTGTCCTGTAGATACTAAAGCCCCTTCAGTCACATTCGATTTACCGGTACGGCCGCTGATCGGTGCAGTTACTTTGGTATAATTCAGGTTGATACGTGCCGTTTCAACCGCAGCTTCAGCCGCTTTGACGGCAGCAAGTGCTTGTGCATAGGTTGAGGTTGCTTCGTCGTATTCCTGACGACTAATGTAATTAGTACCTAACAATGGTTTATAACGCTTCACCGTTAATGCAGCCAGATTCGCATTGGCTTGTGCTTTTGCAAGTTCCGCTTTTGCGCTGTCATAGGTTGCTTGGAATGGTGCTGGGTCAATTTGGTATAAAGATGTCCCTGCTTCTACGTCGCTACCTTCTTTATAGTTGCGTTTCAATATGATGCCACTAACCTGAGGGCGAACCTCGGCAACACGAAATGCGGATGTACGGCCTGGTAACTCGGTTTTGAGAGTCAGAGGTTCGGCTTTAAGCGTAACAATTCCTACTTCAGGCGCCGGGCGTTCTCCGCCACCTTGTTGTTCATCGTTACAACCAGATAAAGCCAAGCCACCTGAAAGAACTAACAGAGCCAGAGGTAACACCCCTCTGTTTTTTCGCATAAGTTAACCTCAATTAATCAATATGAGTTCAAAACAAAAATAAGAAAAATGGTAAACAATATGATTTATCACTATGCTATAGTACAAACATACACGAATGTATGTAAATCAGCTTTCGATAGAAACGGGTCACAATGGCACGAAAAACTAAACAACAGGCTGAAGAAACCCGTCAGGAAATATTAGATGCTGCCATCAAAACATTCTCTGAACGAGGAGTTTCTGCCACATCATTAGCCGATATTGCAAAAGCAGCGGGGGTTAACCGAGGTGCAATATATTGGCATTTCAAAAACAAAGTTGATCTTTTTTATCAAGCTTGTGAATTTGGTGATAACCAAATAGTACAAGCTGAAGAATATTATCGTTCTAAATATACCAATGATCCACTTTCAATACTAAGAGAATTATTAGTTTATATTTTGACTGATTTTATTGAAAGCCCTAAAAACCGCGCTTTGATGGAAATTTTCTTTTTGAAGTGTGAATTAGTTGGCGAAATGGCAGAGTTAGTTGATTTTAAACGCGCTAATTATGTCGCAAGTCAATGTCGAATAGTTGATAACTTGACTGCCTGTATTGATGCAGGTCAACTTCCTGCTGATCTTGATGTGGAATGTGCTGCGATTATGATCCGTTCATTAATGTCTGGTTTGTTAGAAAACTGGCTACTCCAATCAGAAAATTTTAATACTAATCAACATACAATTACATTGGTTGATACACTATTAGAAACACTAAAATGTAATACCGCAATCCGGTTAAAACCCATTCAAACTGAATAAGTGGAGTACAATATGACCTCTATTTTGATTATTGCTAATGGCGCACCTTACGGCAGTGAAACATTGTTCAACTCATTGCGATTAGCGATAACGTTAAAAGAGCAAGAGCCGCAGTTAGATTTAAAAATATTTCTGATGTCAGATGCTGTGACCGCAGGTTTGGCAGCTCAAAAGCCGAAAGAAGGCTATAATCTTCAACAAATGTTAGAGATTTTAACGGCACAAAATGTCCCCGTTAAATTATGTAAAACTTGTACAGATGCCCGAGGTGTAAGTGAGTTAACCCTTGCTGATGGTGTTGAGGTAGGCACGTTAGTCGAGCTTGCAAGCTGGACATTAACGGCAGATAAAGTATTAACTTTCTAACATTTTACGTAAAATGTGTTTAATTAGGTGAAAGTAAGTGTTGATAGGTGACTATCGGCACTTTGGTTTAATTAAACAATATTATTATTTGTATAAAGGAATGCCATTATGATGAAACAACAATGGAAGTGGCGGCAGTTAGTATCAATAACACTGTTTTTTTTCATCATATCTTTTTCTAGTTCAATTACGGCATTAACATCAAATAACTTACCTGATAAGAATGAAATAAAAAGTGCGCTCAACGCATTGAATAAAAAAAGTTCACTCAGTGAGGAAGATAAACTTGCTCTCGCTGATCTGGAAAAAACCTTAGATTTTTATAACGAGCTGGATAAACTCGAACAGCGAACGGCTGAACTGCAAAAAAAACTGAATAGCGCGAGTGAAGAATCGAAACAAGCAGCACAAGGTTTGTTGCAAATAAAAAATGAAAATGAGCAACGCACCGAAAATTTCCTACGAAAAATACAAGATAGTTCTCTTTCACAATTAGAAGCATTACAAGCCTCTTATTTAGAAAATCTGCAAACAGAACAAAATGACCTTGCAACCTATAGTAGTCAATTAATTGGCTTACAAACGCAGCCTGAAAGGGCGCAAGCGATGATGTTGGAAAATGCGAGGCGCTTACAAGAAATTCGCAATGAGCTAAATAGTTCATTGAATGAACCTGTGAATTTAAGACCTACTCAAATTACCATGCTGCAAGTTGAACAGTATTTATTGCAGCAACAAAATGAATATCAAAAACGTATTCTACAGGCTAACACTCAATTACAAGATGTGCTGCAAAAACAACGTGATTATACCGCAGCATATATTGAGCAATTGGAACACCATATTCAGCAAGTACAAAATGCGATTAGCCATCGCCGACTAAATGACTCCCAATCAACGGTACGCGAGGCGCTGAGTACTTCTGAAACCGATATTGAAGCGCAACAGAATCCCATTATTCAAAAAGAAATTGCGATTAATAATGCGCTCAGTGACCGTTTAATCGCAGTGACCGAAAATAGCAATAAACTGGTGCAAAATGGTATTCGAGTTAAAACATGGCTTGAAAGAGCGACGCAGTCCGAACGAAATTTAAAAGAGCAAATTAATGTATTACGCGGTAGTTTATTGCTCTCACGAATTTTATTTCAACAACAAATTGACTTGCCGCCAGACATTTTAACTAAAAATTTACCCACAACGATTGCTGATTTGCGGCTTGAGCAATTTGATATTAACCAACAGCGTGATGAGCTTTATCAACCTAATGATTATATTACTAAGTTGGAACAGCAATTTGAGGTAAAAACAGGGGATGAGCTGGCAAATAGCGCATTATTATCCGCTGAGGATAAATCTACGTTATTGAAACTATTGGAAGTACGTCGTGGGTTATTAGATGAACTCAACCAGCAGCTTGGCGGGCAAATTTCCCAAGCAATCAACTTGCAACTTGATCAAAACCAATTATTGAGTGTAGTGGGGTCTCTTGAAAATACCTTGGCGCAGCAAATATTTTGGGTGAATAGTAATAAACCGATGGATTTGGAATGGGTTAAAGGTTTTCCAGAAGCTGCGGCAGCACAGATTCATAATTTTGATTTTAGTTTATCGAATCGTAGTATTAAGCGTGGAGTGACGGCTTCATTATTGGTCGTTGTTCCACTGGTTTTAGTCGCATTGCTGTTTATTTGGTTTAATCGCAAAATTAGTAACCGACTGCAGGATATTGACCAACGGCTTTCCAGCTTACGTAATGACAGTGTATTAAGTACCCCGTTGGCACTGTTGTTAACATTAATGCAAACATTACCTATTTCACTGTTTTTACTGGCATTTGGCTATTGGTTTTTGAAAACAGGGAATGTACAAGGGCCATTCTTTTGGCAATTTTGCCAACAATTGGCGATATTTTGGGCATTATTTGAGCTGACTTTCCGAGTATTAAAACCACAAGGTATTGCACAAAAACACTTTGGTATCGAAAAAGAAAAAATATCCCAGACTCGACGCAGGATGATCAGGCTATCTATTCCTCTATTGCCACTCATTTTCTTTTCTACTTATGGTGTTAGCAACCCACTGAAAGTGTCTGAGGACGTGATTGGCCAGTTGATCGTGCTGGTTTCTCTTATTCTACTGTGCATCTTTACTATTCCATTTTGCAAACAAGTTTGGCAAGAGAAAGGGAGTCACTTAACGCGTAGTATCGTTGTGACATTGTTGACATTTTCGCCATTAATTTTAGTGGGCTTAATGATGGCGGGGTATTATTACACCACATTGCGCTTGGCAAACCGTTGGATAGACAGTTTATACCTATTACTCCTATGGTATATCACTTATAGCGCGTGTTTGAGAGGTTTAACACTGGTTGCTCGTAAATTAGCATATCAACGTGCTATAGAACGCCGTGCGATGTCGAAGCAAGAAGATGCAGAAAACGAGCCAATTAAAGAGCCACCAATGACTATTGAGCTGATTAGCCAGCAATCATTACGTCTCACAACAATGGTGTTGTTTATTATTTTCGCTTTGGCGTTTTATACGATTTGGTCTGATTTTATAACCATTTTCTCTTTCTTAGATAGCGTGAACTTATGGAGCTATACTGCCACATCGGCAGAAGGGGGAAATATCTTACAATTCGTGACGTTAGCGAATTTAATTTTAGCTCTTGTGATTATCATTGTGTCTTGGGTAATGACGCGAAACCTCCCTGGACTACTGGAAGTGTTGGTATTATCACGGTTAAAACTCCGTCAGGGCTCTACTTATGCGATCACGACAATATTAACTTATATTATTGTCGGGATTGGGGCGATCGCCTCATTAGGTATGATTGGCGTGACATGGAACAAATTGCAATGGTTGGCAGCAGCTTTAACCGTCGGGTTAGGGTTTGGTTTACAAGAAATTTTTGCTAACTTTGTTTCAGGGATCATTTTACTGTTTGAACGGCCGATCCGTATTGGCGACACCGTCACTATTGGGACCTATTCAGGAACAGTCAGTAAAATTCGCATTCGTGCGACAACCATCGTTGATTTTGATCGCAAAGAAGTGATCATTCCTAATAAGGCTTTTGTGACTGAACGGTTGATCAACTGGTCGCTATCGGACACCGTCACACGTATCACCATAGCGATCGGTGTGGCATATGGCTCTGATCTTGATAAAGTGAAACGCGTTTTATTGTCTGCGGCAACCAATAATAGCAAGGTAATGACTGAACCCGCTCCTAATGTCTATTTCACCAGTTTTGGTGCAAGCACGTTAGATCACGAATTACGTTTTTATGTACGGCAGATTGGTGACCGTGGCGTAACCAGCGATGAAGTGAACCGTGCGATAGACAAACTATGTCGAGAAAACGATATTGATATTGCATTCAATCAGTTAGAAGTGCATTTACACAATAGTAAAGGTGATGAAGTGCAAGAAGTGAAGCGAACACCTAAAGATAGTGATGATAAAACGCACTAAACTTATTAAGTTTCTTTGGTGCAGGCAGTTTTTGCTGCTTGCACTTGTTTTGCAATATAATCATTTTTCACGATTTCAAGTGCTTTGAGAACCACATCAGCTTCTATCTCAGACGTCTCTAATAAGTAGATTAAATCAACAGCAAGTTGGATTTCTTGTGGAGCATCCTTGAGTGAACTCATACTGATTCCTTCTAAGATTTAATCAAAATATTGATTTTCTTGATGTTCAATGGCTTTTTCAATACGCAAAAGTGCTTGGCGGCAACGGTACAAACGGCCTGCGAGTACAGCGAGTTCTTTTTGGCACTGGTGCTGCAAACGGTGGTCGGTTAGCTCACTTAAATGAAGTTCTTTTTCACTCACCATGGCCTGCAAGCGTCGTTCATAGTCTTGGTGTTGTGATAAACGTTCATATAAATCAACTTGTTCCTTTTTCTTAGTAAAATTTGATTCTTTTTCACGTAAAGCTTGTGTAGAGATCTCTCGTGAAATTGCCTGCATTTGATGGACGATTTTTTCAGTAAGAAAATTAACTTGCTCAGTGTGGTTTAACGTTACGCTATGGCACAATTGCTGGTACAAGGTCTGTAATTCATTTTGGCAATCCCCTAAACGGGTTGATTTGCGGCTAAACAATTGCATATCGAAACGTGAATGTGAAAACTCAAGGTCTTTTATGGGCTCCACTCGTGTTTTCAATTCATCAATTTGCTTTTTTAACGCATCCAAAAGAGCGGGAATTTTCATTTTTTGTTCTCATTAAATGTGAAAAATAGCGGAAAATTGATATTCAGCAACAAAACTGATGCCAAATTGACGGCTTCTTATTGCATTTTTATGGTACTTTACATAGATTCTACACTTTCGTGTTTACTACATGGCTTTTATTATGACCGCTAAAGAGCAACAACTGCAATTGATTAAAGAAAGTATCGCATCTATCCAAGATTATCCAATCGAAGGTGTGATCTTTCGTGACATTACGACTTTATTAAATAACCCTGCTGCATACCAAGCAACGATTGATATGTTAGTGGAACATTATCAAAATAAAGGCGTCACTAAAATTGTAGGAACTGAAGCGCGTGGTTTTCTATTCGGCGCTCCAGTTGCATTACGTTTAGGCGTAGGTTTTGTCCCTGTACGTAAAAAAGGGAAATTACCACGTGAAGTATTGAGCATGACTTACGACCTTGAATATGGCACGGATACACTTGAAATCCATAAAGATAGCATCAGCCCTGAAGATAATGTCTTAGTGGTTGATGACTTACTTGCCACAGGTGGTACAGTGGAAGCGACAGTTAAAATGATCAAACAACTCGGTGCTAATGTTGTTGATGCCGCATTTATCATCTGTTTACCTGACCTTGGCGGCGTTGAGCGCCTGCAAAAAGAAGGTGTTTCTTCTTATAGCCTTGTTGAATTCCCAGGCCACTAATCTTTATTTTCCCTCTATTTTTATCACAGTCTCGCTGTATAGGTTGAGGCTGTGGTAGCATGGTACTATGATTATATATATTCACGTACCATGTTAAATGACAGTGGAATCCATGAGCTATCAGGTACTTGCCCGTAAGTGGCGCCCCCAAAAATTTTCAGACGTTGTTGGCCAACAGCACGTTTTGACTGCACTCGCTAATGGGCTAACGCATCAGCGGCTTCATCACGCCTATCTTTTCTCCGGTACACGTGGTGTAGGAAAAACGACGATTGCTCGCCTATTTGCCAAAGGCCTTAATTGCGAAACAGGGATCACTGCATCACCTTGTGGTAAATGTGCCAACTGCCTTGAAATAGAACAAGGGCGATTTGTTGACTTAATTGAAATTGACGCGGCTTCCCGAACCAAAGTCGAAGATACTCGTGAATTATTAGACAACGTCCAATACGCGCCGGCACGTGGGCGCTTCAAAGTTTATTTAATTGACGAAGTACACATGTTGTCTCGTCATAGTTTCAATGCGTTATTAAAAACCCTTGAAGAACCGCCTGAACATGTGAAGTTTTTGTTGGCGACGACGGACCCGCAAAAACTCCCCGTGACCATTTTGTCTCGCTGTTTGCAATTCCACCTAAAAGCATTAGATGTCACGCAAATCAGTGAACAGCTTGAACTTATTCTGAATGCAGAAAATATTGAACATGACCAACGAGCTCGCCAGCTTATTGCAAGAGCGGCGGATGGCAGTTTACGTGATGCATTAAGCTTAACTGACCAAGCCATTGCGATGGGGCAAGGGAAAGTAACGGCTGATATAGTTAGCCAAATGCTAGGAACCCTTGATGATGAACAGCCATTAGCGATTATTGAAGCGTTAGTACGTGCCGATAGCATGGCGGTGATGGAGCAGGTGGAGCAAGCTGCCAGTCGCGGAGCGGATTGGGAGAACTTGCTGGTGGAAATTTTGTCGCAATTACACCGTATCGCGATGATCCAACTGCTTCCTGCTGAACAAGAAACAGACCCATCATCGACAGAAGGGCGGTTACGGCAGGTCGCAAGGGTAATTTCTCCTGCAGATCTCCAACTGTTTTACCAAACGTTATTAGTTGGAAGAAAAGAACTCCCCTATGCCCCTGAGCGGCGTATGGGGGTTGAAATGGCATTGTTACGTGCATTAGCTTTTCATCCGAAAAATGTGATTGCTGAAATTGAAGCTCCACCAAAAGTTATTACGCAGGCGGCTGTTCAATCGGCATCGCCTGCTGCACCAAATATGGTGCAAAGGGTGCCTCCTGTTCAAGCGCGAGCAGAAAATCTGCCAGACAATAGCCCAACGTTACAGTTATTGAAGGCTAGGCAGGCGCTACAATCTCCACAAAGTGAGGATCCTAGCCCAAAAAAGGCTAAACCGGTGATGCCTGAAAGGGCTAAGCCGGCGGCATCAGCACTGGAAAGGCTGGCCGCCGTGACCAGCAAACATCAACAAAATGTGGTAAATAAAGCGGCTCAGGCAGCAAAACCACAAAAACCAAAGCAGTACCAATGGAAGCCTCAAAATGAAGAGGCGATGGCACCAAAAGAGGCAATAACAACGCCAAGTGAAATCAAAGAGGCGTTGGAATATGAAAAAACGCCTGAATTAGCCGCTAAAATTATTGAGGAAGGGCGAATTCGTGATAGCTGGTCTGGGAAAATCGCAAAATTAAATATTCCCAAGCTGGTTGAACAATTAGCTTTGAATTCATATATAGAAGAATTAAGTGAGTCGCAAATTGTTTTACATTTGCGCTCGGCTCAGAAGCACCTCGATAAACCATCGGCACATAAAGCATTGGAAGAAGCTCTGAGCGAACTATATGGTCGTACTGTTGAACTGAAAATCGTTCATGATGATAATAGCGAGGTGAAAACCCCGCTAGAATGGCGACAGGCGATTTATGAAGAAAAACTGGCACAAGCGCGCCAGTCTATTATTGCGGATAAAACGATTCAAAAACTGCGCTCAATGTTTGATGCGCAATTAGATGAAGAGAGTATTCGCCCCGTTTAACGCTACAGTCTCATTGTTAAGCTGTAGCCTCAGTTGTGAGAGATAACTATGTTTGGTAAAGGTGGATTGGGTAACCTGATGAAACAGGCCCAGCAAATGCAAGATAAAATGCAAAAAGTTCAGGAAGAAATCGCTCAACTAGAAGCTACAGGCGAATCTGGTGCTGGCTTAGTTAAAGTGACGATTAACGGCTCACACAACTGCCGCCGTGTTGAAATTGACCCTAGCTTACTCGAAGACGACAAAGAAATGTTAGAAGACTTGATTGCTGCGGCATTTAATGATGCTGCACGTCGTATCGAAGAAACGCAGAAAGAAAAAATGGCAAGTGTTTCCAGTGGTATGCAATTACCACCAGGCTTTAAGATGCCATTCTAATGCAAACAAGTCCGCTTCTTGAATCTTTGATGGAAGCTCTGCGCTGTCTCCCAGGGGTTGGCCCCAAGTCAGCGCAGCGAATGGCTTTTCATCTTTTACAGCGTGACCGCAGTGGGGGAATGCGTTTAGCGCAATCGCTCACTCGTGCCATGTCTGAAATAGGTCACTGCCGTGATTGCAGAACATTTACAGAACAAGAGGTCTGTAATATCTGCGATAACCCTCGCCGCCAACAAAATGGTTTGATTTGTATTGTTGAAAGCCCAGCAGATATCTATGCAATAGAACAAACCGGGCAATTTTCCGGGCGTTATTTTGTGCTGATGGGGCATTTGTCACCACTTGATGGTATTGGCCCAATGGATATCGGTCTTGATAGACTAGAAGAGCGTTTGGCATCAGAGACTATCAATGAAGTGATTTTAGCAACCAACCCAACGGTTGAAGGTGAAGCAACAGCAAACTATATTGGCCAAATGTGCGCGCAATATGGGGTGGCTGCGAGCCGAATTGCACACGGGGTGCCTGTGGGGGGGGAGTTGGAAATGGTTGATGGAACCACACTTTCTCACTCGTTGGCGGGGCGCCAACGGCTCTAAAGTCCTCGTCATTCTTTGCGCCGTAGCGTTGTTGTCTTCATGCATCAACCCTAGTCACATACTTGTGTATGCTCCCAGGGATTAATGCATTCGACGCCTAGCTACGGCACAAATTATTTAGAGGATGATGGTGAGGTGCTGTTTTTAAAATTTAAAGGCAAACCCCTCAAAGCAAAACCCTTAATTCAAAAATATCCTTCAAGCAAAAGCATCGTAGTCTTCGGTCATTTCCTTTCATTCATATTAATTTAGCTTCTAATTTGTGGTTAGTGGTTGAATTCTATTTTTTCGCCCCCAATTAATCTGCATCGATAAGTCAAACCTATCCAATTAGATTGATGAAATAGAGGCGATTAATGAGTATGAAAGGACAGGAAACTCGTGGTTTCCAATCAGAAGTTAAACAACTCCTCCAATTAATGATCCACTCTCTTTATTCAAATAAAGAGATTTTCTTACGTGAATTGATCTCCAACGCATCAGATGCGGCGGATAAACTGCGTTTTCGTGCATTATCTAAACCAGAACTGTATGAAAACGATGGTGACCTGCACGTGCGTATTAGTGCCGATAAAGAAAAAGGTACATTGACCATCAGTGATAACGGTATCGGTATGAGCCGCGAAGAGGTGATTGAAAACCTCGGCACTATCGCGAAGTCAGGCACAAAAGCATTCTTAGAGTCATTAGGTAGTGACCAAGTTAAAGATAGCCAAATGATTGGTCAATTTGGTGTGGGCTTCTATTCTGCATTTATTGTGGCTGATAAAGTGACTGTACGTAGCCGCGCAGCTGGTGCCCCTGCCGATGAAGGTGTGTTCTGGGAATCTGCTGGTGAAGGTGAATACACCATCGCTGATATTGAAAAAGCGGAGCGCGGCACCGAAATCACTTTGCATTTGCGCGATGATGAAAAGGAATATCTGGATAACTGGCGCTTACGTTCAGTGATTAGCAAATATTCTGACCATATTGCTTTACCAGTTGAAATCGAAGAAAAAAATGAAGAAGACGGTACGGTAACTTGGGAAAAAATTAACCAAGCGAAAGCATTGTGGACTCGTAGCAAATCTGAAATTTCAGACGAAGAATACGCTGAATTCTATAAACATATTTCCCATGACTACGCAGACCCACTAACATGGTCACATAACCGTGTAGAAGGTAAGCAAGAGTATACGAGCTTGCTGTATGTGCCGTCTAAAGCGCCATTTGACCTATGGAATCGTGACCAACAGCACGGCTTGAAACTCTATGTTCAACGCGTATTTATTATGGATGACGCAGAACAGTTTATGCCTAATTACCTGCGTTTTATTCGTGGGGTGTTGGATTCCAATGATTTACCACTGAACGTGTCTCGTGAAATACTGCAAGACAGCGCATTAACTCGTAGTTTACGCAGCGCATTAACGAAACGTGTTCTGCAAATGCTTGAGAAACTGGCTAAATCTGACACAGAAAAATACCAAACCTTCTGGCAACAATTTGGCTTGGTGATGAAAGAAGGCCCTGCGGAAGATATGGCAAATAGTGAAACTATTGCTAAACTTCTGCGTTTTGCAACAACTCATACCGATAGCAGCGTACAGAATGTTTCTTTAGAAGATTATGTAAGCCGCATGGTTGAAGGCCAAGATAAAATTTATTACATCACTGCAGATAGCTATGCGGCGGCGAAAGGCAGCCCACACCTTGAGCTATTCCGTAAAAAAGGTATTGAAGTCCTACTGTTATCTGACCGTATTGACGAATGGATGATGAACTATCTGTCTGAATTCGACGGTAAACAGTTCCAATCCGTGAGCAAAGCAGACGAGTCATTAGATAAGCTAGCGGATGAAAACAAAGCGGAACAAGAGGAAGCGGATAAACAATTAGAGCCATTTGTTGAACGCGTTAAATCATTCCTTGGTGAGCGTGTTAAAGAAGTTAAACTCACACATCGCTTAACGGATACGCCTGCCATTGTTACGACAGATGCGGATGAAATGAGTACACAAATGGCAAAACTGTTTGCAGCAGCAGGGCAAGCCGCGCCAGAAGTAAAATATAACTTCGAATTGAACCCAACACATCCATTGGTGAAAAAAGCCGCAGAAGTGTCAGATGAATCTGTGTTTGCTGATTGGGTAGATGTATTGTTGGATCAAGCATTATTAGCAGAACGTGGTACATTGGAAGATCCAAACCTATTTATTCGTAAAATCAATGAATTACTTCTAAAGTAATTTAATTTGATATTTTCGATATTGAGCATAAACCGCGCTTTTGCTTGTGCTTTAGCGTGGTTTTTTTCTTTTGCGAAAAAAGATAAATGCGAAATCGTTTACGTGTGTTCTTGAGTAAAGCCGTATGCTAATGGTATGGTAGCTTGTTTTCTTTTCAAATTATAAAAATCTAAATAGCAAGGGGTTTACGCAATGCGTATCATTCTGCTTGGCGCTCCAGGCGCTGGTAAGGGCACTCAAGCTCAATTTATTATGGAAAAGTTTGGGATCCCTCAAATTTCAACAGGTGACATGTTACGTGCAGCTGTTAAATCAGGGAGCGAACTCGGCTTACAAGCTAAAGAGCTGATGGATAACGGTAAATTAGTTACTGATGAATTAGTTATCGCATTAGTTAAAGAGCGCATCAAACAAGATGACTGCCGCAATGGCTTCTTGTTGGATGGGTTCCCTCGTACAATCCCACAAGCGGACGCGATGAAAGAAGCGGGTATCACGGTTGATAACGTACTGGAATTTGATGTACCAGACGATATCATTGTTGAGCGTATCATTGGTCGTCGTGTACATGCGCCATCAGGCCGTGTTTACCACATCAACTTCAACCCACCAAAGGTTGAAGGCAAAGACGATGTAACAGGTGAAGAATTAACCATCCGTAAAGATGACCAAGAAGACACCGTGCGTAAGCGTCTGGTTGAATATCATGCATTAACTGCACCTTTAATTGCGTACTACCAAAATGAAGCTAAACAAGGTAATACCAAGTACTTCAAATTAGACGGTACTCGTAAAGTGGCAGAAGTTAGTGAAGAACTAGCAAAAATTTTAGGTTAATATTTGTACTTGCCATGCTTTGTGTTGCAGTAATCGTAACTGCAATTCGAATTATTTTAAGTATAAGGTATTATATGGAGGCAGCGATGATCGCTGCCTTTGTTTTTTATACCACTTGGTGACAAAAATCGTTAATTAACTGTGCTAAAGTTGGGAATAATTATCAATTAGGAGTTGTTTCATGTCAGAAAAAAAATACGGCATTTTGTTAGCTAACCTAGGAACCCCTGATGCCCCAACGACCTCAGCAGTGAAACGCTATTTAGCCGAATTTCTTAGCGATAAACGCGTTATAGATGTCCCCCGCTTGATTTGGAAGCCGATTTTACATGGGGCGATTTTACCTCTTCGTTCTTCTAAAGTAGCGAAGTTATACCAATCTATTTGGTTAGACGGGGGATCGCCATTACTGGTTTATTCTTTACGTCAAAAACAAAAATTAGCTGAGCTATTGCCTAATATTGCCGTAGAGATAGGTATGAGCTATGGTTCGCCTTCAATCAAAAGTGCGGTGGATAGCTTGCTAGACCAAGGCGTGACCGATTTAGTGGTTCTTCCACTGTATCCACAGTATTCTTGCACAACAACGGCTGCGGTTTATGATGCATTAACCAGAGCGTTTGAAAGTAGACGTACCATTCCAAGCGTGCAATTCATTCGTAGTTATGCGACACACCCTGCTTATATTCAAGCTTTAGTGGCTTCGATAGAAGAAAGCTTTGCTCTGCATGGTGAACCCGATAGGCTTATATTGTCGTTCCACGGTATTCCACAGCGTTATTGTGATACAGGTGATATCTACCAGCAGGAATGTGAAAAAACGGCAGAGGCGCTCCGTGAAGCGTTAAATTACCCAAGTGATAAAGTCATGCTGACCTATCAGTCACGCTTTGGACGTGAGCCTTGGTTGATGCCATATATGGATAAAACGATGCATGAATTACCCGCGCAAGGCGTAAAGTCAGTTCAGGTCATTTGTCCTGGTTTTTCAGTTGATTGCTTAGAAACATTAGAAGAAATTAGCGAGCAAAATAAAGAGTTTTTTATGAGTAGTGGTGGTAATAAATATAATTATATACCGGCATTAAATGATAATCCGAATAGCATTCATATGATTAATTCAATAATTCAAGATGTTCTAAAGTAATCAATTCAGTAAATTAATGCAGAAAAGTTTGTTTATCGATATATCAATAAGCTGATTATAGACTATAATCACTTATCTGAAATTATAAATGATTGAATAAATGTTATGTCTTTTGGAATTAATATGAGCAATAAGCAGCAGCCACCACAAGGTAATATAGAGCAGAAGTCACCTTCTGCTCATCAATTTCAAATACAGCAAAACGATGAAATTGATTTAATGGCCTTGTTTTCCATTTTGTTAAAACATAAATTTTTGATTCTTATATTTACGGTTGTTTGTATTGTGGTGAGTGTTGGTGTTGTAAAACTATTACCTCAAAAATGGAGCAGTACTGCTATTGTTATTCCTCCTGCATCTGAAGAGCTCAAAGAAGTTAACGCATTTAAAGCTCAACTGGATGTATTAGATATTCCTATTGATTTAAGTGCTCAACGTATTTTTAATGCATTTGTTGACCAGTATCGTTCGAAAGTTAATCAAGAAAGTTATATAAGAAGTACTGATTATTACCATAATCTGGCAGAGAAAATTGACCCGAAAGATGATGTTATTGCTCAACAAAGGCTAGTAAATTCAATCATTTCTAATGATATTAAAATTCAAGATCTCTCAAAAGAGAAAAACAGTACTTCAAATGATATTGTTTTGAGCTTTACTGCACCTTTGCCAACGGAAGCCCAAGATTTACTTGAAGGTTATATTCGCTATAGCGCATCGAAAGTAAGGCAACAGTTAAAAGTTGAAATCGACAATATGATTTCAGAGAAACTTATTTATGCCAGTGAATCACTAAAACGCGAAGTTAGCAAAATTCAAACTGAATACGATGTTAAGGTTGAAAGGCTTAAACGAGCCGTTGATATTGCAAAAGCAGCTGGAATTGAAAAGCCGATAGCCAGCGATTCTGTTGCTATCAATGATGACCCTGATTACCCTATTGCGTTAGGAACTGAAGCGTTAGAGAAAAAATTACTGATTGAAACCCAAAATCGTGATTTGGCATTGATGAGCGAAAATTTACAGAACCGTAAAATTTACCTTGATAATTTACAAGAAGTAACCGCTAAAGAATTAGATTTTACACCCGTTAAGTTTATTTTAACGCCAGACTTACCGTTGCATAAAGATTCACCAAAATCATCGTTAATTGTTGCATTAAGCGCAATACTCGGTTTAATTTTGAGCTGTGCATTTGTGTTAAGTCGGGAGCTTTATCGCGATTATAAATATCAAAATCAATAAAATAACTTCCAAATGACAAACAATGGGGCCAGTGCCTTCTTTGCAGGTGCTGGCTTTATTTTATCGTGCTAGAATAGGGCGATGTTCCATTGTTAATCTTCTAATTATGAAATTCCCCGGTCAACGCAAGTCAAAACACTATTTTCCTGTTAGTCTCAGAGATCCTTTATTACAGCCTTTAAAAGAAACATTGGCGGATGATGAGAATTGTAAGTCCTATATTGTTGGTATCGACCAAACATTAGTCGATATTGAAGCGAAAGTGGATGACGACTTCATTCAGCGCTATCAATTGAGTAAGGGGCATTCGCTGGTTATTGAAGACGATGTCGCCGAAGCTTTGTATAAAGAACTTACAGATAATGCCTTGATTACTCATGAGTTTGCAGGTGGAACGATTGGCAATACGCTGCACAACTATTCGGTTTTAGCCGATGACAGGTCAGTTTTATTGGGCACAATGTGCAATAGCATTCAAATTGGTAGCTATGCGTATCGCTATTTGTGTCACACCTCAAGTCGCATGGATTTGAATTTTCTACAAGGTGTGGATGGCCCTATCGGGCGCTGCTTTACCTTGATCACTGAAAATGGCGAGCGAACGTTTGCTATCAGCCCTGGCCATATGAATCGCTTGCACCCAAATAGCATTCCCGAGGACATTATTGCTGGGGCTTCTGCGTTGGTATTAACGGCTTATTTAGTCCGCTGTAAACCCGGAGAAACCATGCCTGATGCGACTATGCAGGCTATTGCATATGCGAAAAAGCACAATGTCCCCGTCGTGTTAACGCTCGGAACTAAATTTGTTATTGCTCAAGACCCTCAGTTTTGGCGTGATTTTTTAGCGGAACATATTTCAGTAGTTGCAATGAATGAAGACGAAGCGCAGGAACTGACAGGGCTGAGTGACCCATTACTTGCCTCTAATATGGCATTAGACTGGGTAGATTTAGTTTTATGTACGGCGGGCCCATCAGGCCTGTATATGGCAGGCTACACCGAAGACGCCTATAAACGTACGACGCAACATCCACTATTACCGGGGGCAATTGCAGAATTTAACTTGTACGAGTTTAGCCGAGCAATGCGCCAGCAAGATTGCCAAGTTCCATTACGAATTTTCTCTCATATCGAGCCTTATATGGGGGGACCTGAGAAAATAATGAACACAAATGGGGCGGGAGACGGGGCTTTATCGGCATTACTTCACGATATTACCGCCAATTCTTACCACCGTTCTAATGTGCCTAATTCCAGTAAACATGAGCGCCAATACTTAACGTATTCTTCTTTAGCTCAAGTATGTAAATATGCTAATCGTGTAAGTTATCAAGTATTAACTCAGCATTCGCCTCGTTTGACTCGTGGCTTACCTGAAAAAGAAGATAGCTTAGAAGAGTCTTATTGGGAACGTTAAAGCGAAATAATTCTCATTTTAATTAATGATATCGATTTTAAGGCACTTCAATATAATTGTTATTGAGGTGCCTTTCTTTTTGAACAATTATTTTGATGAATTGTTGTCACTAAATTTTATTAATTGAAGTAATTATTTACATTCAAATTATGTATCTATAAATAATGTAATGGTTAATGATGACTAATATAGATAACCATATAGTGAGTACAATATTAATAATTGATGAGAGTTTGAGTTAATTTCAGACTAATAAATAAAAGCCGTATGCTACTTTATGAGTATTCATATTTGGCATACAGCTAATTATCTTTAAATATATAAGTATGGTTAATGCTAATTAATGTTGTTTAGCAACAGCGAGTTCACTTTCTTCTTTAACTATTTCGGCTGCTTTTGCATCTTCAGCTTCATAACGCATCGCCTGCGGTACTGAGATTTTAATTGCAATAAATACCGCTAAGAAGCCACCTACCAACTTACCAAGTAAAATAGGTAAAACGAGAGTGGGTTGGAAGTTAGCGGTGAAAGCAAGATGGTCACCGATGGTTGCCTGTGCACAAACACCGAATGCGACACATAATACTTTATCCCTCGCACGCATTTCTTTGAATAAGTGATAAGTAGCAATAATGTTTGCCATAACCATAATAAATCCTAAAGAACCCGTATCGCTCAGCTTTAAACGGTTACTTAATGCACGTACTAAAGGCTTACAGTAGCGTTGGAACAGATAGCAAATTGGGAATGTCCCCGCTAACATAATACCGATATAGCCTGCAATTTCGATGGCGCGGAATAGCTCATTTTGGTCAGCAAATAGCGGGTCAAAGCCCCATGCGCCGAAAACTTTAGTGAATACACCAGTAAAGTGTTCAACAATGGAAAACGCTAAGACTAATTTGACGAATGCATCCATGATTTTACCGAAAATCAGGAAGCCGGTTACCATTAACATCGGGCGATATTTTAGCCCAGCAGCCAATAAGAAACAGAATACAAACAGCGGCATCAAGTATTGCAACATGGTAAAGAAATCTAAGGTTAATTGATGTGCTGCCGGTGAGTTCGTGGAAATAATATCCCTGACAGGAATATTATTGAATGTAATCAACAGAAGCGAAGCGAGTACGCCAAATGGTATTGAGATCAACCCAGCCATTGCACCAAGCGCAAGATACTTATGATCTTTGCGATTTAACATTGTTAACCCTACAGGGATCAGGTAAACAATGGTGGCACCCGAGGTATAACCGATCAGCATTGCCGTGATCCACATATCTCGATTAGTTGTCAAAGCATCAGCTAGCTGGTAACCGCCCATATCAACCGCAATAATCGATAAAGCTGCAATGGAGACGTCTGATCCGACTGAAGAAAAGACGGGACCAAGAATGTAAGAGATTAACTGTGAGAGCAGCGGCACTGCGGCCATGATCCCCGCTTGAGCAAGAAATACAGGGCCGATAGAAAAGATCCCGTTAACAAACTCTTTCCCAAGTTCACTGGTTGGTTTCACTATGGATGCGACTGCGCCAATGATGGCTCCGCACATGATCAAATAAATAATATAATTTCCGAATTCAGCCATGGTAGGGTTTCCTTTTATTATTTTAGTGTCTTAATTGGCGAGAACGGGCAATGATGTCGCGATATTGTTCCATCACACCTTGCATATTCGTTCCATCAGGATGTGTCACAGTAGCGTTGCGTCTTACCGCCATTTCGTGAGTGATCCCTATGCCTTTGCGAGCCAATAAGGCAGCGCCTAGTGCGGTTACTTCACGGTTTGCTGGTGCTTCAATGTCTTTTTGTAATAAATTAGCTAAAAATTGCTTAAAATATTGATTTGAAGAAAGCCCTCCATCGACTGAGATTGATTGGCCTAGCGGTGAAATTTTTTCCATTGCAAAAATAACTTCAGCGGAGCGTGCTGCTATACCTTCCAAGACAGACTGCATCATGTCTTTTTTGTCAGTATCCAATGAAAGCCCAGCCCAGAGACCTGCGGCACTGCGATCCCAGTATGGGCACCCTAAACCAGATAACGCTGGGACAAAGGCAAGACCACGCTTAATGGCGGATTCAGCCCTGAAATCACCCAGTTCATCGAATGAGTCAAACAAACCGATTTTGCGAGCCCAATTAATGGCAGATGCTGCGTTGTATACGCCACCATCTAAGCCAAAGACAGGGGGTTGGTTGGGAAACTTCCAACAGAGTGTCGGTAATAAACCACTGTTATGAGTTTGTGGAATATCGGTGCCAGTAAGTGCTTGCAAGAACGCGCCTGTACCGAAGGTGATTTTGGCATCGCCTTTTTCACGACAACCATGGCCGAATGTGCCAGCAAATTGGTCAACAATAATGGCGGTGACTGGGGTGAGGTGCCCATCAAGATTTATTGCGCCAAAGTCACCAATGTTGTCCTTAATTGGCGGTAAACAGTGGATGGGAACACCAAAAATGTCACATAGCTCTTGGTCCCACTCCAAGGTATGAATATTGAGTAATGAAGTTCGGGACGCTGAGTTATAGTCGGTGACAAATACGCCACATAAGCGGTCGAGGAAGAATGCATCCATCGTACCAATACGTAATTTATTTTTATCCGCTAATGTTTTCGCACCGACGACATTTTCAATAATCCAACCCATTTTGCTGGCGGAAAAATAAGGGTCTAGCGGTAAGCCTGACTTAGACTGTACCAGCGGCTCTAACCCTGCTTCCTTGAGCATTGAGATAGTTTTTTCTGTCCGTAAGTCTTGCCAAACAATAGCATTGTATAAAGGGCGCTTGCTGTCCGCATCCCACGCCACAATACTTTCGCCTTGATGGCAAAGTCCAATAGCATCAACCACCTCACAGCTATGTAAGCATTTAATGATATTGGCCAGTATTTCCTCTGGGTCATGTTCAACCCAACCACTATTCAATGTGATTTGTTTATGAGGAATGCTCATAGGGGAGTGATAATGGCCGCCTTCTTCAAAGACAACGACCCGGGTTCCCGTTGTTCCCTGATCGATAGCCGCATAACGTTGATTGAGCATCACAGTATTCCCAGTGTTATAAATGTTGTAAATAGGTCTGTTTTTTTGCTTACTATCGTTTAATCGGAAATAAAATCCACAAAAAACTCACAGTAAGTTTCACTAATGTGACAAAAATCACAATAAAGTAACAATGTGAGTAATTTTTTGGTTGTTGTTGTGCTTTGTGTTGTTTTAATTATTGTGATTGTGGGAATTATGTGGTTTTATGTGTGCAAGTTTTAAGTTAAGGATCTCAGCCATGGATATTAATAATAAAAAAATTTGGGATGTCATTGTCATCGGCGGTGGTGTCATTGGCTGTGCTGTGACACGTAAATTCACTCTGATGGGTGCCAACACGTTGTTACTTGAACGTGGAGGTGACATCCTTTCGGGAGCAAGCAAGGCAAATAGTGCGCTATTACATACAGGTTTTGACGCCACACCAGGGAGTCTAGAACTTGAGTGCATGCAAGAGGGGTATCGTGAATTCATTGAAATCAGAGAAAAAATGAATTTACCTCTTCTTGAAACAGGGGCATTAGTGGTTGCATGGAATGATGAGCAGCTTAGTAAATTGCCTGCGATAGTAGAGCAAGCACACACTAACAATGTATTAGATGTGGCAATTATTGATAAAGAAGAACTCTATCGCAGAGAACCTCATCTAGCACCGGGAGCACTCGCGGCTGTTTCTGTGCCAGGTGAAGCGGTTATTGACCCATGGAGTACACCACTTTCGTATTTAACCCAAGCGGTGAAACATGGGGCTGAATACCGTTTTCATTGTGAGGTAAGCGGTGGAGCACTCAATGATGGAATATGGCGATTAACCACATCAAAAGGTGAGTTTTCTGCCCGTTTAGTCATTAATTGTGCGGGAATTAATGGCGACATTGTTGAATTAATTTGCCACCCATCACCGTTCCAAATAAAGCCACGTAAAGGGCAGTTTCTCGTCTATGATAAAGCCGCAGCGGCGGATATCAATGCAATTATCCTACCTGTACCGACCGCTATCACAAAAGGCGTATTGTTATCAAAAACTATCTTCGGCAACCTTTTGCTTGGTCCAACAGCGGAAGAACAAGATGACCGCTGGAAAGCTGAGGTAAAACAGGAAGTCCTTGAGGACTTAATTGCCCAAGGTTCACGTATGCTACCTTCATTGCATAATTACAGTGTGACCGCAACCTATGCGGGGTTACGTCCTGCTACAGAAGAAAAATATTACCGCATTAATGATTACCCTGAAAAGCAGTGGATATGTGCGGGGGGAATTCGTTCAACAGGCTTAACTTCAGCTTTAGGGGTGGCTAGCTATCTTGGTAAATTGTATCAAGAAAACTTCACACCACTTTTTGAATTGTCACCGCCAGAAGCGCTAATTTGGCCAACCATGCCAATGATTTCTGAATATCACCAACGGGATTACCAATGCAAAAGCAATGGCGGTATTGTTTGCCATTGTGAATTAGTAACTCAGCGGGAGATTGAAGCCGCATTTGATTCGGATATTCCTCCTGAGTGTTTAGGCGCTTTACGCCGCAGAACACGAGTGATGATGGGGCGCTGTAATGGGTTTTATTGTAGTAGTCAGGTGGCTGAAATCATTAATGGTCGCTTTGACCACACACTGGCAGTGGAGGCCGTAAAATGAGTTTAAATTATGATGTGATCATCATTGGCTCTGGCCCTACTGGTGTTGCGGCAGCGCAGGCGTTACGCCGTCGTGGTGTTCAAAATATCGCTATTATTGAACGTGAAGCACAGACGGGAGGCGTTCCGCGTCACTGCCAGCACCCTACATTTGGCATATTAGCCTTTAAACGGCCGATGAAAGGCAATCAATTTGCAGAAAAAATTGTCAATCAACTGGGAAACACGCCAATTTTCACCCGTAGTACCGTGACTGCGTTACAACCTAATGGAAAATTAACCGTTTCAACGCCAGAAGGCCTTGTTGAAATGCAAGCTAAACGAGTATTGATAGCGACGGGGGTAAGAGAGACACCTCGACACCCGCGCTTAGTTTCAGGTTTGCGCCCTCAAGGGGTATTAACAGCCGGGGCATTACAGCAATTTGTTTATTTAAACGGTAAGAAGCCTTGCCGTAATCCAGTGATTGTAGGCAGTGAATTAGTGAGTTTTTCTGCACTATGGACACTAAAAAACGCCGGTGTTAAAGCCCAAGCGATGATTGAAAGTGGCGAGCGGATTTTAGCGTTTAAACCCGCGACTTTATTTGCCAAAGTGATGGGAACCCCCATTCATCTAAACAGTAAAATTACTGAAATTGGTGGCTTAGATCGTGTGGAATATGTGGTTGTTGAAACTAACGGTAAAAGCCACAAAATTATGTGTGATTCGGTCATTTTTACGGGGCAATTTGTCGGTGAAAATACGTTAATCCGTAAAAGCCATTTGGAGTTTGATGCGGCGACAGGAAAACCGGTAACAGACCAATATGGGCGTTGTTCAGATGCCAGTTACTATGCTGCTGGTAATATGTTGCATCCAGCCGATATGGGCGACCAATGCTATCAAGAAGGATTGGTGACAGGAGAGCGGATTGCTGACGATTTATTAGCGAATCATCATCAGCAGCAATTAAAAGTGGCCCAATGTATTCCTGTGCAGTATGACCCGAAAATTTGTTTTACTGTTCCAGCATGTATAGATATTGATGATTTATCGGTGCGACAGATTGATTTTAATATCAAAGTTACACAACCAGTAAGCGGAACCATCCGTGTTATGGCAGGGAATACTCTGTTATATGAAAAACGGCATCGCTGCTTACCAACCCGACGTATTTTACTGAAAAACATTGATTTAACAAAAATACAACGGGGAGCTACTGAAATTAGCATCACTGTTGTATAGTGCTGGAAAGTTAAATGGTTAAGAAGGATTAAACTATGTGTGAGGGACGTTCCTCAAAAGTACGTCATCAAACCATCATTGAGTTACTTTCTACTCAAGGGCAGGTTTACGTACAGGAGCTTGCTAAACATTTTAATGTCGCGCAAGAAACTATCCGTCGTGACCTTAGTAAACTTGAAACACAAAAGTTACTAAAAAAAGTCCATGGTGGAGCCGTAAACATTCAGTCAAAATTTGAACGTAATTTTACGGAAAGAGCCCAAGCCGCGGTTGATGAGAAAAAAGCGATTGCAGCGAAAGCCGCGGAACTGATTAAACCCGGAGACACATTGTTTATCGATTTTGGCACAACGACCTTTGAATTTAGCCAAAGAATCAAATTGATTGATAATTTAACGGTTATTACGAATTCGCCTTTATTGGCAAATACGTTACAAGAAAACGTAACTATCGAAACAATTTTGATTGGTGGGCAATTTAACGCCGCACAAAACGCATGTTTAGGCGCCATTGCGCTAAAAAATATTGCTGAGTTTTTTGCAGATTACGCAGTGATTGGGGCAGGGGCGATACATGCATTGCATGGTGTGATGGATCAGCACGTCGATGAAGCTGCAATCGCGCAAAAGATGATGGAAAACAGCGATAAATTAATGGTGTTAGCGGATGGAACAAAGGCTAATAAGCATGCGATTAATTTTGTGACGAGTTGGGACAATATTGATTATTTGGTGACAACCAGCAAAGAATTTAAATTACCTGAGAATAAAAAACATCCTAAAACGAAAATTATTGTTGCGGATGTTGAATAAGCTTTAATTTTTATCATTTAATTATAAACACTCCCTATGAAATATATTTAATTATTTTTCATAGGGTTACTTTACCCAAAATTTGATTAACGCCAATACTAGGAATGATTATGAGCCTCTATTTTATTGCTTGCCCTTATTCAGACCCCGATAGCAGTGTCGTAGAAATGCGCTTTGCTGAATGTACTAAATTTGCGGCAGAACTTGCGCTTAAAGGTATCGCTACTTATAGCCAAATCACGATGACCCATCCAATTAACCAATACTTGGCCTCACAGGGGCAAAAAGTCGCATGGTCTTCTATTGATATGGAATTTCTAAAGCGCTGTGATGGTTTAATTGTGCTGACATTGCCAGGCTGGGAAAAGAGCGGTGGTGTTGCAGCGGAAATTCAGTTTTTTAAAGACCAAGGGTTGCCGGTTTGGACAGGGGATGAGTTCAAAGTACAAATGGCAGAATAACGCTTATTTATAGTTATCTTGATGATCCATGACGTTTTATCGTCATGGATTTTTTGTGCACAAAAAAGCCGTAACCCAAAGGCTACGGCTTTAAAGATAGGGCGGTGTTTAGTGGCTAGGTTTTAGATATTCATCTAAGTTTTTGCCTTCAACTTTTTTATTGTCATTATCAATAAAATCATCGATTGAACAACCGAACTCTTCAACATCATTGCACATGAGAGTCGCCATGGATTTAGCAATCTCATGTTCACCAATAATGATATGGTCTGCTCCACGCTCTTTGATAAAGCTGACTTCATCATCATAATGGGCACGAACAATCACAGTGACATCTGGGTTCATTTCTTTTGCGGTTGCGACAATTTCACCGGCTTCATAACCATTAGGGATTGTTAAAAGCAATGTTTTGGCACATTCAATACGCGCAAGGCTAATGATATCTTTATTTGCACCATTGCCTAAAATTGCACTAAAGCCATTTTCAGCAAGTTCTTCAAACCGAGCGCGGGTATCTTCAACAACAACAACCGGAATTTCCCTTCTACGCAGTTTGTCTGCAAGCATACCACCTACTCGACCATAACCGACGATGATTGCGTGGCCGCAGATATCGACAGGAACTTGGGTTTCTTCTTCCAGAGTCTCTTCCAGCAGTTGTTCTTCGATTGTCTCGGTTTTCTCAAGGTACTTATCTAATAAGCTAAATAACACAGGATTTAGCATAATCGAGACAATTGCGCCTGCTAATACTAAGTTTTGTGCATCTTTATCCATGACGCCTAGGGTTAAACCCATACCGGCTAAGATAAAGGCAAACTCACCAATTTGTGCAAGACTAACAGAAATGGTTAATGCAGTTCGTCGTGAATGACCAAACATCCTAACAAGTACTAAGGCGGCTGCGGATTTACCAATAATGATAATGGCAAGAACGGCTAAAATCCCTAGCGGTTGCTCAATTAATACCACTGGGTCGAATAGCATCCCAACTGAGACAAAGAACAGGACGGCAAAGGCATCGCGTAATGGCAGCGTGTCTTGTGCAGCACGGTGGCTGAGCTCAGACTCATTTAATACCATCCCTGCGAAGAACGCACCGAGGGCAAATGAGGCATCGAAAATAGCCACAGCGGCATAGGCAATACCCAATGCAAGTGCTAGTACGGCAAGAGTAAACAGTTCACGAGAACCTGTTGATGCGGTACGTGATAAAATCCATGGGATAACTTTACGCCCCACGACAATCATAATAAATATGAATAGAACAACTTTACCTATTGTCCATGCAAGGCCTAACGTGAGTTCACTGAAGCTAGCGTCATCGGTGTTCATGATAGCCGCAGCAGCAGGCAGAAGAACAAGTGTTAAGACCATGGCGAGGTCTTCAACAATCAGCCAGCCTATAGCAATTTGCCCACGCTGACTTTCAATCAGTTGGCGTTCTTCTAAAGCACGTAGTAATACGACGGTACTGGCGGTTGATAAACACAGGCCGAATACAACACCTGTAAATATTCCCCAGCCAAATAACATGGACAGGCCAAGACCCAGTAAGGTTGCTACTGCGATTTGTGCAATGGCTCCAGGAATGGCGATAGCTTTAACAGCAAGTAAATCTTTTAATGAAAAATGTAGGCCTACCCCAAACATCAGTAAGATAACACCGATTTCAGCAAGTTCAGGCGCCAGTGCTGCATCAGCAACAAAGCCGGGGGTAAATGGGCCTGCGAGAACACCGGCCGCAAGATAGCCAACTAAAGGGGAAATTTTTAATCGCTGCGCGATCATACCTAACAAATATGCAAGGGCGAGACCACCAACAATGGTTGTGATTAAGGGCGTTGAATGCTCCATTTAGTCTCCTCTGGTGAATATAAAAATAGAAAGGTGGGTACATGCCGTTGACTTTTAAAATGAGGCCTTCATTTTAAAATGCAAATTGCATGTTTTTATATTCTAACTTTTTTTGAGATAAATTTCCTTAAAAAAATGAAATGTTTTTAAAAAAAAGACAGGTTAAAGGAGCTAAATCGTTACAAGCTGTGTGTTTGTGAGATTTTTATCTGAAATTAATCTGAATTATGGAAGGAAAGACCCATACTTATTTTTAGGTAAGTATGGGTAAAATAAGAAAATAAATCTATTTTTTGCCAATATTTGGCAGCAATACTGTAAAAATCCCAAGTAAGGGTAAGAAAGCACAATAATGATAAACTTGTTCAATACTGGTCTGGTCTGCGATATGGCCTAAAACGGCAGCGCCAACGCCCCCCATGCCGAATGCTAACCCAAAGAACAACCCTGATACCATGCCGGTTTTACCAGGGATCAGCTCTTGTGCGTAGACTAAAATAGCCGAAAATGCAGAGGCTAAAATCATACCAATAATTACGGTAAGCACCCCAGTCCAATAAAGAGATGCATAGGGTAAAATTAAGGTAAATGGCGCAACTCCAAGGATTGAGAACCAAATAACGTATTTACGTCCTATTTTGTCACCTATTGGCCCACCAATCATAGTACCTGCGGCAACGGCAAATAAGAAAACAAACAAATGAATCTGAGCATTTTGTACAGAAACACCGAACTTATCGATCAAATAAAAGGTGTAATAGCTACTGATACTTGCCAAATAGAAATATTTTGAAAAAATCAGAATTAACAGTACTGCCAAAGAGCCAATAATTGTTTTTCGTGGTAGGACTTTAACATTCCCTGCACTGATCGGCTTTTTACTTGCTGCGCGGTGTTGTTGTTTGTACCAGCTACTGACTTGCAACAAGATAACAATTGCAAGCAGAGCAGCGAGCGAGAACCAGCCAATATTGCCTTTTCCGTAGGGTTCAATAATTAGTGCTGCAAGTAGTGGCCCAAGGGAGGCGCCCAAGTTGCCTCCGACTTGGAAAAATGATTGTGCCAGACCATGACGCCCCCCTGAAGCCATACGAGCAACACGAGAAGATTCAGGATGGAAGACAGAAGAACCAGTTCCAACCAATGCGGCTGCAAGTAATATGGTCGGGAAGGTTTCTGCCATCGCTAACAAGATTAGCCCCGTTAGCGTGAAGCTCATTCCTATTGGCAAGGAATAAGGTTGTGGATGTTTGTCCGTATAGTAGCCAATAATCGGTTGCAACAGTGATGCGGTAATCTGATAAGTAAGGGTAATCATCCCGATTTGGGCAAAACTCAATGAGAAATCAGATTGTAATAAAGGATAAATGGCTAAGATCAGTGACTGGATCATGTCATTGAGTAAATGAGAAACACTGATCGCAGTTAGGATACTAAAGACCGTTTTCCCCGTTTTGTTTAATGGCTTTGACGGGCTTGGGTTGTTGGGGGTTGTGGTTTGCTCACTCATGTCATTATCAACTTTTTGTGTTACATAATTGTTATTAATATAACTGAAATACAATTTATTTAAATGAATAAATAAATTACGTGAATAACTAGTGCTCGTTAATTATTTGATGGCGATCTCATTTTTATGAAACGAATTTCTTATTCTGCAATAGGTATCAAATCCTGCTCATATTTTTATGCTATAAGACAGCAGGTAGTGACAAACTATAATCTAATATGACTGTATAAAAATTCCTATACCAGCAGGGAGAAATGTATGAAGTTTGCATTTAAGGCATGCGCATTAACGGTATCGTTAGCGTTAATACCCGCAACTATGGCAAATGCGTGGGAAAAAGACAAAACATACAATATTACCATTTTGCATACCAATGACCATCATGGCCACTTTTGGCACAACGACCACGGTGAATATGGTTTAGCAGCGCAAAAAACGGTAGTTGATGAAATTCGTGACGAAGTTGCTAAGCAAGGTGGCAGTGTTTTACTGCTCTCTGGTGGCGATATTAATACCGGTGTACCAGAGTCTGATTTACAAGATGCAGAACCTGATTTTAAAGGAATGAACTTAGTCGGTTATGATGCTATGGCATTAGGAAACCACGAGTTTGATAACCCACTTGAGACGCTGCGTCAGCAAGAAAAATGGGCAACCTTTCCGTTTTTATCCGCCAATATTTATCAAAGCAGTACAGGTAAACGCCTTTTCAAACCTTACCAAATCTTTGATAAACAAGGTGTAAAAATTGCGGTTATGGGTTTAACCACTGACGACACCGTGCGTATTGGTAACCCTGCCAACTTCCCTGATGTCGAATTCCGTGTGCCTGCGGACGAAGCCAAAAAAGTGGTTGAAGAGCTCCGTGCGACAGAAAAACCAGACATTATCATCGCCGCAACCCATATGGGGCATTATGATGATGGCAACCATGGTTCGAATGCCCCAGGCGATGTAGAAATGGCACGCAGCTTACCCGCTGGTTATTTAGATATGATAGTGGGTGGTCACTCACAAGACCCTGTTTGTATGTCTCAAGAAAAGAAAAACTACAAACAGGAAGACTATGTACCCGGTACACCGTGTGCGCCAGATAACCAAAATGGAACTTGGATTGTGCAAGCCCATGAATGGGGTAAATATGTTGGCCGTGCGGATTTTGAATTTAAAAACGGTAAGTTTACCCTGAAGCACTACCAGTTAATCCCAATTAACTTGAAGAAAAAAGTCACAAAAGAAGATGGGACTAGCGAGCGAGTTTACTATACGCAAGAAATTGCTCATAACCCTGACATGATGAAATTACTGACACCTTATCAAGAAAAAGGTGACAAGCAATTGAGTGTTAAAGTGGGCTCTGTTGAAGGTAAACTTGAAGGTGATCGCAGTAAAGTGCGTTTTGTGCAAACCAATATGGGGCATCTTCTGTTAGCTGCACAAAAAGAACGCGCAGGGGCTGATTTCGCGATTATGAGCGGTGGCGGTGTTCGTGATTCCATTGAAAGTGGCGATATCACTTATAAAGATGTGCTTAAGGTTCAACCGTTTGCCAATGAGTTAGTTTATGTGGACTTCAAAGGTGATGAAGTTATCCCATATCTGACTGCGGTTGCGAATATGAAACCAGATGCAGGCGCGTATGGTCAGTTCTACAATGTGAATTTAACCCTGAATAAAGATGGCACGATTAGTGATGTCAAAATTGATGGGAAGCCTGTTGACCCGGCCAAAACGTATCGTATGGCAACGTTGAATTTCAATGCAATTGGTGGGGACGGTTACCCGAAAATTGACAACCACCCTAATTACGTTAATACCGGCTTTGTCGATGCGGAAGTGCTCAAAGGGTATATTGAAAAACACTCCCCGCTGAAAGCGGCAGACTATGAGCCAAAAGGTGAAATTATTTATAATAATAAATAATTAAATCATTATTACCTTGAAAGCCTCACCGCTCGCGGTGGGGCTTTTTATCGTCATTATTTAGAGCAAAAAACATGAGCGACTAAATGAGGGCCTTCATAAATATCAAATGAATGATAATTTAATAAATATTCATGAGGCGCATGTTCAACAAGAAAGCGCACAGTTCCTCGGCTTATTTGTCGATTATGGCTATTGCGTAAATGAAACGCTAGCTGGAATATCACACTCCAAGATTCATCGGGTTTGAGGCTGAAACGAGCAACAGCACAGTAAGACCCAATTGCTGGCGGCTGTTGCCTACCACCTTCTTGAGCGGATAACCATTCAATCGTCGCTGTGATTGTCACGGGTTTAATATCATTTCCGTATTTCAGCAAAGGTTGCATTTAGCACTTTGGCGAGATCGGTAGGAGCAAGTTCAATATCTAGCCCACGTTTCCCACCTGAAACAAACATAGTGGCATATTGCTGAGCTTGGTCGTCAATTACTGTTGGTAAGCGCTTTTTTTGACCTAATGGGCTAATTCCCCCAAGCAAATATCCCGTTGTTTTTTGAGCGATTTGTGGGTCCGCCATTTCAACTTTTTTGACCTTAAACACTTTGGCAACCTGTTTTAAATCTAATTGCCCTGAAACAGGTGTTACGGCCACGGCTAACGTTTTTTGATCGCCATTGAGTGCGACTAACAAGGTTTTAAACACTTGCTTGGCATCTAACCCAAGTTTTTGTACTGCTTCATCACCAAAGTTACTTTCATTTGGGTCGTGGTCATAAGGATGTAAAGTGAAGGAAATTTTTTGTTTTTCGAGTAATTTAACGGCTGGGGTCATTTTGAGCCTTCTATTTATGACTTAGTTTCGCAAATATTCTACCAGACTATTTTCACCAAACAGGTGTAACGCACCAACAGCAACCACATAGTTACCATCAGGAAGTGACCTAAGTTGTTCGCTCCAATTCGCGTTTCGTTGCTTCATCAATACTTGGTAAATATCTTCGCTAAAGGTATTGGGTAAAGCGGTACGATTATTGGGTTGGTAGTCTAGCCACCAGCCTATCATCGTTTGTAGCGAGCGCGCGTTTTCACGCCAGTGTTTCAATGAGTCTTGTAATAACGCTAACCCATTATTAGGCAAAGAAAGCAGCAATTCAACTTGAGAGGCGGTTCCTTCTAGTTCAATAATTGGTTTGAGTTGTGATTGCGCATTACGGATAAGTTGGTAGTCAATACCGTAGTGGCCTCTAAGCCCGAGTTCTTGGGCTTGGGTTGCTTGCAAAATCAGGGCGATTTGCCATGAGGGTAAGGCATCAAAGCGTTCGGGGGATTGGTGGAGCTCTAAGCAATATTGTTGAAAAAGGTGATATTCATCAAGAGTGAGTCGTTGTTCGACAGGGAGAAGTTCGGTGGTATCGCTAGGAAATGGGGAGTGAGTTTCAGTGATATCCGCCTCAACGATCAAGGCATCTGCGAGATTAAGTTTATCTAATAATGTGGCAGACAAAGGAAACATATTTTCTGTTCCCATATGGATGCTACCCACAACGTGCAATTTAAGATTTTTTGATAGCCGAATATCAATGGCAGGGTAAGGGTAAGCCGGAGCGGTTTGCGTATGAAGCCAATTTTTTAAATTTTCGAACAGTTTACCCACGATTTCGTCCCTGTGTTATCTCTCATTTTATTAGGTTAAACAATCTAGCCGCAATTTGCGAATACTCATCGCTAATTGCGCATTTTTTAGCAGATTGATGACATCGTGGAGGCGAAAAAATGCCCCTGTCAAAGGGGCATGGTAGGGTTAATTATTTTTACTGATACCTTTAAATACACTGAGTAACGTGAACAAACTAAAGGAACTAAACACCATTTCGATACCAATTAGGGTTGTCAGTAAGGTAATTGATGTAATTGGGCCATTACCGATAAGTAAATAGGCAATAAAGAAATCTAACAGCCCAATGATGATTTGTAACCAGCCACCCGCTGAGCTAATTTGTTGGAAGCCGACGTACAGCCGAATGACCCCACCCACGATAAATAAAGCCGCCACTAAAATAGCCAAAGCTACCAAACTTTGTAACGGGTCTTTAATAAACGAGTAGCCGACAATGATATAGATAAGGCCAATAACAAAACCAAATAACCGAGACCAACCGGTATAGATCACGGTACTTAGAATGCTTACAATCGCGCCAACGCCCCCAATAATCAGGAGCACCCCAAGTACGGTACTAACGGCAATGCCTGAAATCATTGGGTTGATAATGCAAAAAATTCCACCAGCCAACAGTAAAATGGATAAGATCACCAAAAAGGTACGTTGCTTTTTAAACTCTTCGCCTGCAAGTTTGGCGAGTTTTTCACGATCAATATTAAGCATTTTGTACTCCAAATATTAAGTAACTAACTATTTATAAGTATAGGCTTAGCTTGATATTAATGACATAAAAAATAATGCGATTTTTACTTAGTAAGAAAATGAAGTGTTGTGGTGACAAGGTTTCGATATGAACAGCATTCATCATTAAAAAGGGAGGAACTCATGTTCCTCCCACTTTTGGGTATTATTTTTCAGGTTTAAAGCGTAATAAGCGGTTTGCGTTACTGACCACGGTAATGGATGATAAAGCCATTGCTGCGCCTGCAACGACAGGGTTAAGTAAAGTCCCGGTAATTGGGTATAAAATACCCGCGGCAATTGGGATACCTAAGGTATTGTAAACAAAGGCCCCAAATAAGTTTTGCTTCATATTACGCAGTGTTCCTTTCGAAATAGACACTGCATCGGCTACACCATGTAAGCTTTGGCGCATCAGGGTAATCGATGCAGTTTCAATAGCGATATCACTGCCGCCGCCCATCGCAATACCTACGTCAGCTCGGGCTAGAGCAGGGGCATCATTGATACCATCACCCACCATCGCAACTTTGTGGCCTTTAGCTTGTAAGGCTTCAATCGCGGCGGATTTACCGTCTGGCATGACGCCTGCTATTACCTCATCAATACCCGCTTCTTTGGCTATCGCATTGGCAGTTACTGGGTTATCCCCGGTTAACATGACTAATCGGAAACCTTGTTTATGTAACCGCGCCAGTGCGCTTATGCTATCTCCACGCAATGGGTCACGGATAGATAACAGTGCGGCAACTTTACCATCAACAGCCAGCAAAACAGGCGTTACGCCTTGAGTGGCTTGTTGGTGTAATGTTTCTTCAACGTCACGGGTATCAACATTATTTTGCGCTAACAGTTTTTGGTTACCTAACAAAATAGTTTGGCCGTTAATTATTGCACTAATACCTAACCCAGCTAAGGTTCTAAACTGCTCATTAGCGGGTAGTGTTAAGCCTTTTGCGCGATTTAAAACAGCGCGGGCAAGTGGGTGATTAGAGCCATTTTCTAATGAAGCGGCAAACTGTAAGGCGGTATCTTGTTCGAACCCATTAAACACGTGGATATCCGTAACTTGAGGCATGCCTTCAGTCAATGTACCTGTTTTATCAAATACTATGGTATCTAATTCACTGGCTTGCTGTAATGCATCTGCATCGCGTACTAACACGCCAAACTCAGCCGCTCGGCCCACGCCAGAAATAATCGACATTGGTGTTGCAAGGCCAAGCGCACAAGGGCACGCAATAATTAACACGGTTGTGGTGATAACGAGTGCGTAAGTAATCTGTGGTGCAGGCCCAACAAAGTACCAAATTGCACCTGAAATTAAGGCGATAGCTACTACAATCGGCACAAAGACGGCAGAAATACGGTCAGCAAGCTGGCCAATTTGTGGTTTACTACTTTGTGCTTGGCGAACAAGGTGAATAATTCGAGCTAAAGTCGTTTGGCTACCGACAGCCGCGGCACGAAATAGCACGGTACCATCTTGTACCACAGTACCTGCATGGACTTGATCTCCTTTGCTTTTTTGCTGTGGGATCGGCTCACCCGTGAGCATGGCTTCGTCTAACCAAACCTCGCCTTCGATAATTTCACCATCAACAGGGACACGGTCACCAGTTGCTAAGCGTAAAACCATCCCTTTTTTGACTTGCTCCAGTGGCATATCCACTTCGCCTTGCTCTGTGACAACACGGGCAGTTGGCGGTGTCAGGTCTAGCAAGCGTTCAAGGGCTTTTGATGAACGTTGGCGAGCTCGCTGTTCTAGGGCATGACCAAGGTTAATAAGACCGATGATCATGGCACTGGCTTCATAATAAAGGTGGCGAGCTTGGTCTGGGAATAACTCAGGCCAAATATTCACCACAATCGAATAAAGCCAAGCCGCTCCTGTTCCTAACGCAACTAAGGTATCCATAGTGGCGCTGCCATTTTTCAGGCTTTGCCATGCATTACGATAAAAGTGCCCCCCTGCAAATACCATTACCGCAAGGGTTAATGCACCTATGGTGAGCCAAATGGTATGGTTTTGCTCAGTCAGCACCATGTTATCGCCCATCATCCCCCATACCATCACAGGGATACCAAGGGCAAGAGCTAATGCCGATTGCCAGCGGAAGCGGCGCATATTGGCTTGCGCGACTTCTTGTTGGCGCTCACGGCGTTTGGCTTCATCTTGAATGATCTCCGCGCCATAGCCTGCTTTGACAACCGCGTCGATTAAATCATTTGGTTCAGCAGTTCCGGTGACTAAAGCACTGCGCTCTGCTAAGTTGACACGTGCATTTTCAACGCCCGGTACGCTATTTAAGGCTTTCTGGACTTTGTTGACACAACTGGCACAGGTCATGCCATCGAGCAGTAACTGTATGCTGTCATCCATTGGGCTAATTTCAGGCTGTTCACCTAAATCAGACTCTTGTGCCGGGATCTCACAGATTGCCGCTGAATCAGCTTCCGGCTGTTCAGTTGTGGTACTCAGCGGCTCAGTTTTTGGGTGAGATTCATTCTCAGTGGCTTGGTAGCCAGCGGCTTGAACCGCAGCAATTAAGGCGTCTACGGAGGCCGTACCACGAACAACAGCGGTTTGGGTATCGACAGTTGCGCTTTCAACACCATCAACCGCTTCTAGCGCCTGCTGTGTTTTAGCGGCACATTTCATGCAAGTTAGACCCGAAAGGGCTAAAGTGATCGCTTTTGTTTGAGCCAGTTCTGCATTGTAGCCAGCTTGTTGAACGGCAGCGATTAACGTTTGCGCATCCGCAGTGCCATATACCTTGGCGCTAGTCGTATCGACAACAGCAGTGGCGACACCGTCAACCTCTTCGAGTGCTTTTTGTGTTTTACCCGCACATTTCATACAATTGAGGCCAGAAAGTTGTAATTCGATATCTGGGGCTGTAGCCACTTCAGCTTCATAACCTGCGTCAACGATGGTTTTAATTAAATCAGCCACATTGGCATCACTTTCCATCACGGCATAATCGATAGTGACTTTTAAGTTAGTGACATCACCGCGCCCTTCGAGCGCTTTAGTGACTGAGCCGACACAGTGCATGCAGCTTAGCCCCTGTAATTTTAAAATAATCATGTTACTCATTTTGCAGCCTCCAAAACCCGTTTGATGTATTGGGTCTATAACTTTATCTACAATTAGGTCTATAATTCGACAATGAACAAAGGTTACACCTTCCAGCAAGGTTAAGGTCAAGAGGAATTATGAATATTAGTGAAATTGCCAAAAAAACGGGCCTAACTGCAAAAGCTATTCGTTTTTATGAAGACAAAGGGCTAATTACACCGCCTGAAAGAGGGGAAAATAGCTACCGTTATTATCAGGAGCGTCATTTAAACGAACTCGTATTGCTCAAACAGGCAAAAGATGTGGGTTTTACCTTGGATGAATGTGGCGAACTGTTAGGTTTATTTCGTAATCCAACCAGACATAGTGCGGATGTAAAAACGACAACGATAGCGAAGATAAATGAAATAGAGCAGACAATCGTTAAATTGTCTGCTATTCGAGATACATTACAAGAGCTCGTGGACGTATGCCCTGGGGATGATGGTGCGGATTGCCCAATTATTGACCACTTGGCGCGTGGGTGCTGTCATCATGCGAAGGCTTAACCTGCAAGGTGATGCCGTCTACTGCGATGACCACCACTTCTGTATTGGCACTTAATGGCGTGTCGCTATAGACACGCCAACTGCCATCCGCAAGGCGTACACGGCTAAAACCTTCTTCAGTATCTGACAACAAACGGCTTTTAACACCGATGAGTTGATGGCTAATTTGGTTGACGTTATCTGCCTTATTTTTTTGCCTATTCCTCAACCAGTTGCGCCATAACACAGCAGAGACAACGGTAAAAATGGCAAATAAAATCCCTTGCCACTCCCAACCGATAAATGGCAGTGCCCAAGCGATAACCCCAACAAGCACCGCAGCAATACCCGACCATAAAAGATAGCCTGCGGTACCAAGAAGTTCACCAATCAGCAATAGCCCACCAAGGCACAGCCAAAACCATGCGGGTTGAGCACTGATAAGCTCTATCATTCTTTTACCTGCTTTTTCATGGCACTGGTTTTCTTGCTTTCTCCGATTAGCTCAGTAATCCCACCAATTGCGCCCATTAAATTACTGGCTTCTAATGGCATCATGATGACTTTGCTGTTTTCGGCAGAACCAATACTGGTCAGTGCATCGGTGTATTTTTGCGCCACAAAGTAATTAATAGCCTGCATATCACCAGCGGCAATAGCTTCAGATACCATTTGTGTCGCTTTTGCTTCCGCTTCCGCGGCTCTTTCACGCGCTTCGGCTTGTAAAAATGCCGACTGGCGTTCCCCTTCGGCTTTGAGAATTTGTGACTGTTTTTCACCTTCAGCTTTTAAAATTGCCGCTTGTCGGATCCCCTCGGCCTCAAGAATATCGGCACGTTTAGTACGTTCAGCCTTCATCTGCGCATTCATCGCACTAATCAATTCTTTTGGTGGCTTCACGTCACGAATTTCGATACGGGTAATTTTGACACCCCAAGGGTTGGTTGCTTCATCCACCACGTGCAGCAAGCGGCTATTAATGGAATCACGTTGTGACAACATTTCGTCTAGTTCCATGGAGCCTAATACGGTACGAATATTCGTCATGGTTAAATTCAGTACCGAAAGCTCAAGGTTGCTAACCTCATAGGCTGCACGTACTGGGTCAACGACTTGGATAAAGCAGACGGCATCAATAGTGACGTTGGCATTATCGCGAGAAATAACTTCTTGAGATGGGATATCAAGGACTTGTTCCATCATATTGATGCGACGGCCAATTTTGTCCATAAATGGTACAATAATATGCAAGCCCGGTTGTAGCGTACGGGTATAGCGGCCGAAGCGCTCAACCGTCCATTGGAAGCCTTGCGGTACTGTTTTAACACAGGTAAAAACAATAACGACAGCGACAAAAATGATAATCGGTATTGCACCAAAGGCGAACAAGTCCATATTTAACCCTTAATTAGTAAAGTAATGAATATACTTGGCGACGGTATTTACTGGCAATTGCATCACCGGTTCCCATTGCCGACATAATATCCATCATGGTTTTTCTTACTGCGCCGTCACCCGCACCCAAGTCGGTACGTAAAAAGCCGAATAACATTTCCAGCGCTTCTTCGTTGCGGTTCACTTCATGAAGTTTTAGGGCTAATTGAACCGCTAACGTTGTATTTTGTGGATCTTGATTGAATTCATCTTGTAATTGCTGAATTTCAGGGGTGTCCGCAGCTTGCTTCAATAATTCAATTTGTGCGATTAAACCTTGGTAACGACTGTCTTTATCCTGTAATGGGACAGCTTCTAAAGTAGCTTGTGCGTCATCAACGAGATTTAAACCGATTTGTGTTTCTGCCAATAATAACGTGATGTCGCTATTTTTGGGGTTCAACTGATGCGCTTCTTTTAACAATGGCAGCGCTTCTTGTGTTTTACCTTCTGCAATTAATTCAGCAGCTTGTGCTGCTTTCATTTCTTCTGGGCTTGGCAGCACACGAGATAAAATTTCCAACACCACCTCTTCTGGTTGTGGTCCTTCAAAGCCATCAACAGGGCGGCCATTTTGTAATACATACACAGTAGGGATCGCTTTTAAGCCAAACTGGCTTGCGATCATTTGTTCTTCATCACAATTAACTTTAGCTAAAATAAATGACCCTGCGTAGTCGTTGGCAATTTTTTCCAACATGGTACCGAAATCTTGGCAATGAGGGCTACGCGGTGACCAAAAGTAAAACATGACAGGTAAGTTCATTGATTGTTCAATGACTTGGTGTAGGTTGGTTTCGTTAATATCAATTATCTGAGCGTTAGCAAACATAAGAAGTCTCTTTTGAATTTGTTATCAATAGAATTTGTGAGCAATAGTAATAAAGTGGGGCTGATTTTGCTTTTTTCAAGCTTTTTTCCCCTGATTTGCCAGTATTTTATCCATTATTTTGTCAGGTAAAATACGTTTTAAGATACGCACTGCGACGGTTAATAACGTGACAGAATAGCGAACTTTAGGGCGCGGGCTTTCTAACGCATGGATCAGTTTTTCTACCACATGTTCTGGTGTTAAGGTGAAACGTGAAGCAATACCTGGGTTTTTAACGGGTTTATCTTTTTGTGTTTGTTCAACATTTTGAGTAAAAGCCGTATGAATCGGGCCCGGTTCAATCAAACTCACTTTCACCCCTGTTCCTGCCAATTCTAAGCGTAGTGCATCGGACCAGGCTTCCAATGCGTATTTGCTGGCAGCATAAGCGCCACGTCCGGGAGTTGAAATAACGCCCATCACTGAACTAGTCTGGATAATTCGCCCTTCATGGTGCGCTAGCATTGCAGGTAATAGCAAAAAAGTTAACTGATGAACACCAAAAAAGTTAGTGGAAAACTGGGCTTCAAGTTGTTCGCGGCTGACGCTATTTAATGGGCCATACACCCCAAAACCAGCGTTGTTGAATAATCCGAAAAGGCGGTGATTACAGAGTGTTAACACCGTTTGAGCCGCGGTTTCTATGCTATCCTTATTATCGAGGTCAAGGGAGACAGTGTCATAACCTAGCTCTTTTAGGCGTAAAATATCGCTTTCTTTACGGCAGGCAACAATAACATGGTAGCCACGCTGCCGAAGTGTCTGTGCAGCACAAAAGCCAATACCGCTTGATGCTCCTGTGACCAGGACTGATTTTTTGTTTCGTGCCGATGTTTGCATAACTTTACCTTGGTTTCATGCAACTGAATCTATTTCGGGTATAAAAGAGCGTTTTAGTACCCTTGTTTAACGTCTGTTTTATTTGCTAGACGGTAAAATATGTTCGAAAAGCTGTTTTTCCATAAAATCAGCAATGGATGGCTGGGCTTCAACGGTAGGGTGAATACCATCTTGTTGTATCCATTCAGGCTTAGTTATCACGGTTTCCATATAAAACGGCAGTAATGGGATTTGATTACTTTGCGCCAATTTCGGATAGACTTTTTCGAAACTTGTCGTATAACGTTTTCCATAGTTAGGTGGAATGCGAATTTGCATTAAGAGCGGTTTCGCACCGGATTGCACGATTTGCTCGATAATCTGTTGTAAATTAGCTTCGAGCTGCTCAACTGGGAGACCTTGTAAGCCATCATTTGCACCTAATTCGATCAATACCCAGTTAGGTTTGTTTTGTTCGAGTAAAACGGAAAGGCGTTCTAACCCCTGTGCAGAGGTATTCCCACTAATACTACCGTTAACAATAGCAACGGGTGGGGAAAGTTTCTGCCAACGTTCGGCAAGCAAGGAGGCCCAAGCCTGCTCAGCCGGTAAACGGTAGCCTGCACTTAGGCTATCACCTAAGATTAATAGCTTAGTTGACGCAAGTGCGTGCCCACTTGCAGTCAGTAACAGGAGAAATACCAATATATGTCGGCGAATAATATTCTTGAAGTTCATCATCTCATTAAACGTGTTGGTCAAGGTGAACATGAACTGACTATATTGCAAGGTGTTGAGCTAATTGTCGAGTCCGGGCAAACAATTGCTTTAATTGGGGAGTCAGGTTCGGGGAAATCAACCTTGCTAGGGATTATTGCGGGGTTGGATGACGGTTCCAGTGGAACGGTTAATTTATTAGGTCAAGACCTCACTAAAATGGACGAAGAGCAGCGGGCACGCTTACGGGCACAAAGTGTCGGTTTTGTGTTCCAATCCTTTATGTTGATCCCAACCTTAAATGCCATTGAAAATGTACAACTTCCTTCTTTGTTACGTGGCGAATCTGAGTCTGAAAGTTATCAACACGCGGCGAGTTTACTGACGGATTTAGGCTTAAAAGATCGCCTAAAACATATGCCACCACAGTTGTCAGGGGGTGAGCAACAGCGTGTTGCACTTGCTCGTGCCTTTAATGGCCGCCCACAGATTTTATTTGCTGATGAACCAACGGGAAATCTCGATCGCCACACAGGGGATAAAATTGCAGATTTACTGTTTGATATGAATAAACAGCACGGGACGACCCTTATTTTAGTGACTCACGATAACGAGCTGGCTGCGCACTGCCAACGCCGTTTGCGCTTGGTCGATGGGCAGTTGAGGGAAGAAGCATGATTTGGCGTTGGTTTTGGCGTGAATGGAAAACCCCCTCGTTACTGATTGTTTGGCTTGCACTCACCCTTGCTGTTGCTTGTGTACTGGCTTTAGGGCGAATTAGCGATCGCATTGAAAATAGCATGAGTTACCAAAGCCGTGAGCTATTAGCGGGTGACTTAGTTTTACGATCTTCTCATCCAAGCGACCCAGCATGGTTACAAGAGGCCCAAAAAGAGGGTTTAACGTTAAGCCAACAAATATCATTTTCTACTATGGCTTATGCGACAGAAGATGAAGACGCTCGGCCACAACTGGTGTTAGTGAAAGCAGCGGATAAGGCATATCCATTATATGGCGAGCTCATCACAGAACCGGCTGGGTTAATCCCGACAAAAGGGGAGATACTAGTCGCACCACGGTTATTAGAATTATTGAACCTCAATGTAGGGGATAACATTGATATCGGAGATGCGACGCTAAAAGTTTCGGGTAAACTAATTCAAGAGCCTGACAGCGGTTTTAACCCGTTCCAGATTGCCCCAAGAGTATTGATAGCAATTGAAGATGCACCATTAACGGGAGCAATTCAATTAGGTAGCCGGTTAACTTATCGCGACATGTTTGCCGGCGATCGCCAGCTTATTGATGCATTTCAACAAAAATATGAGCAAGATCTGCGAAATGATCAACGTTGGTATACATTAAGCGAAGATAACGGCGCAGTAGGGAAAACGTTTCAACGTGCTCAACAATTTTTATTGTTGTCAGTTTTATTAACCCTGCTGCTAGCCATTGCTGCGGTCGTGGTTTCAATGACGCATTATTGCCGCAGCCGTCATCAACTAATCGCAGTATTAAAAACTCTAGGCGCAGGGCGTAGCGCATTACGTCAGTGGATTATTGGGCAGTGGTTAGTGATTTTAACCGCTGCGGCTTTACTCGGCTCATTATTAGGTTTGGCTTTTGAAGGCATTTTAATGCAAATCTTAGGGGCTATGTTGCCGAAGGAATTGCCGCCTGCGAGTTTGATGCCTTGGGTTTGGGCGATTGGTACATTATTTATTATTGCGATTATTGTTGGCAGCCGTCCCTATTACCAGCTGATGGCAACTCAGCCTTCTAGAGTATTACGTGAAGATGCCAAATCACCCGTTTGGCCGCTATATTACTATCTGCCGATTGTTATTTTAATTGTGGTTGGCGGCTTATTTGTGTTTGCTGGCGTTAACCCTCTGCTGTGGTCAATTTTGGCGGGTATTGTCGTGGTTGCCGTTCTACTTGCGCTGATTGGTTGGGTAGGCTTATGGGGGCTACGCCATATTAAGTTCCGTCAATTAAGCTTGCGTTTATCTGTTAGCCGTCTATTGCGCCAGCCGTTGCAAACCATCACACAAATGAGTGCTTTTTCGTTGTCATTTATGTTATTGGCGCTGCTGATTTTAGTGCGTGGTGATTTGCTTGACCGTTGGCAGCAGCAATTACCCGCAGATAGCCCGAATTATTTCTTGATTAATATGAACCAGTCACAGCTTGAGCCTGTTACCAAGCTATTAGCTGAGTTTGACGTGAAACCCACAGAGTTCAACCCTGTGGTGTTAGCGCGTTTAACCGATATTAATGACCAGTCAGCGATTGAGTGGGCGGATCAACGTGATCCAAATAATAATACGGTACGACGTGAATTGAGCTTAACTTGGCAATCTGATTTAGCGCCAGCCAATGTGGTTGATGAAGGGACATGGCCACCGAAAGCGGGAGAAGTCTCAATTGAACAAACGGTCGTTAAAGAACTCGGGTTGAAATTAGGCGATAAACTTACATTTAACGCAGGGGCTCAGGTCTTTAGTGCAACAGTCAGTAGTATTCGTACGGTTGATTGGGAAAGCCTGCGACCGAACTTCTATTTTATTTTCTCTGAAGAAAGTCTGTCTCAAATGCCGGCTACTTGGCTGAGCAGCTTCCACTATGAAGGTGATGGGCAGCTATTAACGCAACTTAGCCGCCATTATCCAACCATTAATGTGCTCGATACTGGTGCAATTATCACCCAAATTCAGCAAATTCTTCAGCAAGTGAGCCAAGCCTTAGAAGTGATGGTGGTATTGGTTATTTTCTGTGGCTTGTTACTGCTGTTGGCACAAATTCAAGTGGGAATGAGCCAGCGAGAGCGGGAGCTTGTGGTATACCGAACGTTAGGCGCCAGCAAAAAGTTAATGCGTAGAACATTATGGAGCGAATTTGCATTACTTGGCTTAATGGCAGGGCTTGCGGCGGCATTTGGGGCAGAAATTGCATTATGGTTGTTGCAAAGTAAAGTGTTTGACTTCCCTTGGCAGCCAGAATGGCGTATGTGGGTATTATTGCCTTTGTGCGCGGCAATTCTATTGTCTATTTGTGGTAGTTGGTTAGGACTGCGTTTATTAGGGACGGGGAGTCAGCACCGTCGTTTACCTAATAGTTAAATGCTCGTCATACTTCGAGTTGCATGGTCATTGACTGCGCTTAGATAGGTTGATCTACATGCAACTCGAGTTATTTAGAATATGGTGGTATTAGGGAAATACCTTAATACCACTATTTATTGAATATTCTAAAAACAACCTGTTTTTCAGTAAAATAACTGTCTCCAATCCTTCATAAAAGCTTCATTCATCGACGTTATGATTCCGCCATCAATTATTGATAGCCTTAAAATGGAAACATAACAATGCAGAATAACCATTCGATTAAACGTAAACTGGGCTCGTTATCTTTATTGGCTGGTTTAATTTCATTTAGCATCACCGGGTTTGCACAACAAGAAGTGCCAGCAACGTTAGCGGGTCACTCCATTCTTCCTGTTAATTCAACGGTTTCTTCCCCCGAAGGTGCACCTTCAGACATGCAAGTGAGCGGTAAATTTACCACTGGCGTTCGTGTTGATAGTTTGGGGAAAGTGGAAGGTAAATCCGCAGATCGCCCAACAGGAATGCATATTCCAATCAAAGGCCAGCCACGTCAAGGGCACTCGGGTATTAAACGTATGGCGGATGGCACTTACTGGGTTTTAACTGATAATGGATTCGGCAACAAAGCCAATTCTCCTGATTCGATGTTGTATGTCACTCAATATGATATTGATTTTCAATCAGGTAATACAACGCCATTAAAAACGGTTTTCTTCCATGACCCCGATAAAATTATCCCTTTTCATATTACGAATGAGAGCACAAAAGAACGCTATTTAACAGGCAGTGATTTTGACCCTGAAAGTTTTCAATTTGCGGGTGGTGCTCTATGGGTTGGCGATGAGTTCGGCCCTTACCTAATCAAAATGGATTTGGATGGCAAAGTATTAGCTTTATTTGAGACACAAGTAGATGGAAAGAAAGTCGTTTCTCCTGATCACTACCAAATCACAACACCGGGTAAACCCGCAGATAAAGTGAATTTCCAAGTCAACCGTTCAAAAGGTTTTGAGGGTATGGCGTCATCGCCAGACGGTTCTAAGCTCTACCCAATGCTAGAAGGGGCGATTTGGCTTGATGACAAACAAGATTATGAACATGTTGATGGCAAACGCGCAGCACGTATTCTTGAGTTTGATGTGAAAAAACAAAATTGGACAGGCAGAAGCTGGTTGTATGTCTTTGAAGACAATCAGAATGCCATTGGTGACTTTAACTTAATTGATGATACCCACGGCCTAATCATTGAGCGTGATAATGGTGAAGGTACCGCAGATAAAGCCTGCACGGCGGGAAGCAGTAATACTGAAAATTGCTTTAGTAATTTAGCTAAATTCAAGCGTGTTTATCGTATTGAATTTTCAGATAACAATATAGGCAAACCAGTAGATAAGCAGGCTTATATTGATTTAATGAATATCAAAGACCCGAACAATATGGCAAGAAAACCGCTTAATGACGGAGTGTTTACTTTCCCATTCTTCACTATTGAAAACGTGGATGTGGTTGATAGTGAACACATTATTGTTGGTAATGACAATAACTATCCGTTTTCATCTAGCCGTGAGCCAAATAAAGCGGATGATAATGAGTTTATCTTATTAAACGTCCCTGAGTTGTTAAAACCGTAATTGATTTTGCGCCACCATTTAATTTTTTCGGTGGCGCAAATAAGCAGTATGTTTTGATCTAATATCTGGTCTTAAGCTTGTTTTCCCTTTGGTTTTAATTTTCCCGAGCTAATCACTCGGGATTTTTTATTTGTGATTGAGGGCTGGGGGCTTCATCATCAAAGTAAGGAATAAAATAACCACAACGGGAGCCGCGATAACCAAAAAAGCAGGGGTGAAACTTCCTGTGAAATCTTTTATTGCACCCGCAATAAAAGGTGCTAAGCAGGCAACCGTTGAAATTAAATTTACGACAGAGAATAGTTCTAAGTATGGGCCTCGGCCGAAATAATTTGACAGTAAAACACTTGATGCCAAAAAGGTCATGCCGTAGCCAATACCAACGCATAACACAAATAAAATAAGCCAAAGCCATGAGGTGGCAATACTGAGGAAAATGACACCTAATACCATGATAATTAGGCTACCGATTAATAGTTTCTTCGGTTCTAACCATTCGCCTGCGGCTCCACCAATAAACCTTGAGAATGCATTCACAAATGCCATTGTGCTTAATAATGAAACCGCCACTGTCATGCCAAAGCCGCGCTCTTCAATATGGGCGACAGCAAAACTGTTAACGGTGATACCACACCATAAAAACGAGGTATAAGTCGCAGCAATCAAGTAGAACTGCCATGTACGTAGTGCTCTGCCGACCGTCCATACTTCTGCAGTGCGATAAATAGGTTTACTTGCGTCACTAACTTGTTTTTGCATTACCTTTTTTGCGTGCTCTTGCTCTTTTTTACCTTCTCGCAGCATAAAAATCGTGATTAACGTGACAATGCTAAGATAAACGGCACATAGAACCCAATGCATACGCCATGAGCCTAATTGGTTTGATGCGTAAAAGTAAATCCAAGGGCCTGCAACACCCCCCAAGCCCCCGATGGTGAAATATAACCCAAAGGCAAGGGATTGTTTTTCAAATAGCCGCGAAAGTACATAAGTCCCCGGAACCGTGGCGAGTAAGGTGAAACCAATACCAATCAATGCAGTACCTAAAAAATAGGTGCTGATGGCTTGTGTGGAATAAAGGCTATAAAAGCCAGCAACAAAGACACTGGTGCCTAGCAATAAAGTGGCTCGTACACCCACTTTGCGGATTAACAGAGACGGGAGAAAACTCGCTAGCCCGCAAGTTAAACCCAGTAGCGTAAAACCAAAACCAGCCTCACTCCAGCTCCATTTGAGCTCACTAATCATCTCAGGTAAAACCACGCCAAGAGAGGTAAAGGTTGTCGCGGTGGCTAAAAAATAAACCAGCCCTAACAGAATAAGAATGCACCACTGATAAAACGGACTAAAAGTCTGCGAGGACATATTGACTCCAGTAATGCCGCACACCTTAAATCAGGATATTTGTTTTCTGGATGACGGCGAAAATAGCATAATGCCCGAAAATAGTTTCGGGCATCGAATCGGGCTATTTTCCCTATTTATTGATGAGAGTACCAGTCTAATTTTGCATTTGCCCACTCAATGCCACTTTTGTACTCATTTGGCAAAAGTGGGATCAAAGCCGCCAGTGTGGCAGATAATTGGTGGCAGTCACGATGGGAAAGGTTTAAATGACCCACTTTTCGGGCAGGGCGTACCTCTTTTTCATACCAGTGAAGGTGAACGAGGGGTAAGCTCAGCCAGTCTATATTTACATCAGTGCCGATTAAATTGACCATCACGGCAGAGCTATATACCTCTGGAGATGGCATTGGCAGGTTTAAAATAGCACGTAGATGTAACTCAAACTGGCTAATGGATGCGCCATTTTGTGTCCAATGGCCGCTATTATGTACTCGAGGCGCAATTTCGTTAATCAGCAAGTTATTGCCCACGACAAAGCATTCCATTGCCATCACACCGATATAACCAAGTTCATCCATCACTGCGCTGAGCATGGCTTGAGCTTGTTCTTGCTGCGGATTAGTTGACTTAGGGAAGGCCACACTGGTACGCAAAATGCCTTCTTGGTGTAAATTATGGGTGATCGGGTAAAAAACGGATTCCCCCGCTGCATTTCGGGCACCAATGACAGACACTTCCGCGTCAAAAGGGATACCTTGTTCAACGATGCATTCACCATAAATTTCAGCAGGCAGGTCTTTTTCATCACCAGGGCGAACACGCCATTGACCTCGCCCGTCATAGCCACCAGTTCTGCGTTTTACAATGAGAAACTCACCGAGTGTGGCAAACAGCTCAGGCCATTGTTCAGGGGATTCTAATAATGCCCAAGGTGCAGTAGAAAGTTGTAAGCTATCAAATAAGCTTTTTTGTGGAAACCTATCGGCTAAACGTGGAAAAATATCACGGTTAATAAATGCATTATGGCGAGCTAATTCTTTTGTTAGCGGGGTTTCTGGCCAACGTTCAATTTCAGCGGTGATGACGCTTTGCTGATAAGGAACCGCTTCAGGTTCTGCATCAAGCCCTACAGGAAAAACAGCAATGCCTAATGGCTCACCCGCTTGACGCAGCATGCGGCCGAGTTGGCCATTACCAAGCACACAAACGGGTTTCATTATGCTTCCCTCGGGTCTGGGTTGTTTAGCACATCATTGGTTTGGGATTCTCGCCACGCTGAGAGGCGGTTGAAAATAGCAGTATCACTTATTGCTAATACTTGAGCGGCTAAAAGTGCTGCATTTGCGGCACCTGCTTTGCCGATGGCTAGTGTGCCTACAGGGATACCTTTAGGCATTTGCACGATAGAATATAAGCTGTCAACACCACTTAATGCAGCGCTTTGTACAGGAACACCAAAAACAGGGACTAATGTTTTAGCGGCGATCATTCCTGGTAAGTGAGCAGCACCACCAGCACCTGCAATAATCACATCAAACCCATTTTTTTTCGCATTTTCAGCAAAGGAAAATAATTTATCCGGGGTGCGATGTGCAGAGACGATTTCGACGTGAAAAGGGACTTGGAGTTCTGTTAATACATCAGCTGCGTGCTGCATTGTCGTCCAATCACTTTTCGAACCCATAACAATGGCGATTTTTGCCGCAGATTGAGCAGGAACTTGGGCAGTCATTTGGTGCTTTCCTGTATTGAAAAAAACATCACCCTGAGGTGGGAAATTGAATTGTCTCGATCATATCATGGTAAAGCAGCAAGGAAAACGTTTGCGTGATTAATAAGTGAGCAAACAGTTGTGGCGATATATTAAAAATGGTTCGTTAGGCAAAATTACTCGAAAGGAAAGAAAATCAGTTCAATACCTTGCTCGTTTATTACAAAGGCGGAACCTTCATAGTGCCAAGCACCTAATACACCCCGATAATGCAACTTGCCTCCAATATTTACTTCATGAATAGCAGGGCGGTGAGTATGACCATGGATCATCCATTGCGCTTGGTGCCTTTGTAATGCATCAATAACGGCTTGTGAATTGACGTCCATAATCGACTCGGCTTTCATGCTGCTTGCATACTGGCTATTTTGGCGCATTTTTTGCGCGATACGGCGACGCACAAAAAGAGGGAGTAACAAAAACAGCCGTTGAACCCAAGGGGTATGAACTTTTTTACGGTAATTTTGATAGGCAGCATCGTCAATGCATAATGTATCACCATGCAGAATTAAAATGCGCTTGCCGTAAAGTTCGAGCAATGTTTCCTGTGGGAGTATGGTCATGCCACACTGTTTCGCATAGCGTTGACCAATTAAAAAATCCCGATTTCCATGAATGAAATAGCAGGGAATTCCACGGTCAGTGAGTTGTTTGAGTTCGTTGGCAACTTGTTGATGTAGCGGATTGTCATCATCATCGCCCACCCAATAATTAAAAAAATCACCGAGAATATATAGGCTTTCGGCATGGATGGCTTGCTGTTGAATAAAATTAATAAAACCGGCGGTGATCGCCGGTTCATCTTCACTCAAATGCAAATCTGCAATGATGTAAGTGGACATGCGTTCAGGTTTACTCGCTGACAGTCACTTTTTCAATGATGACGTCTTCGCGTGGAACGTCTTGGTGGAACCCGCTGCGGCCAGTTGAAACACCTTTGATTTTGTCAACAACATCCATGCCTTCAACGACTTCAGCAAATACACAGTAGCCCCAGCCATCTGGACGCTCTGAACGGAAGTTCAAGAAGTCGTTGTCAACAACGTTGATAAAGAATTGTGCTGTTGCTGAATGAGGGTCGTTAGTACGAGCCATTGCCAAAGTACCACGGGTATTTTTTAAACCGTTGTTTGCTTCGTTTTTAATAGGCGCTTTAGTGTTTTTTTGTTCCATTCCTGGCTCAAAACCACCGCCTTGGATCATGAAACCATTAATAACACGATGGAAAATGGTATTATTGTAAAAACCTTCACGGCAGTAAGTTAAAAAGTTTTCGACTGTAACGGGTGCTTTATCGTCAAACGTTTTGATAACAATGTCACCGTGATTGGTATGAAATGTAACCATAATAGCTATCCTGAATAATTGTTTTTTGTGCGCTAACTTGCGAAAGCGTTGAGATCAGCACGTTTATATCACAGATAAAACCTGACTTGAAGCGGAAGGAAGCTTAGTCGGCCGTTTATAGCATAATAGATGTGTATTAAACCTAATCAATAAACTGAAAAGGAAGCGGGTAAACCCTTGCATTCTTAAGGTGATCGGGGTTCAATAACATGATATTTTATCGGTAGAAATCGATAATCATTTTTCAAATAAATGGAAAAGTTCAGATGCTACAAATTTTTAATACACTAAGTCGTCAAAAAGAAGAGTTTAAGCCCATCCACGCAGGGAAGATTGGGATGTATGTGTGTGGCATCACTATCTACGACTTGTGTCATATCGGCCACGGCCGTACATTTGTGGCATTTGATGCAATTAGCCGCTATTTACGTTATTTGGGTTACGACTTAAATTATGTACGCAACGTCACCGATATTGACGATAAAATCATCAAACGTGCAGCAGAAAATAATGAAAGCGTCGAAGCGCTAACAACGCGTATGTTGGCTGAAATGCACAAAGATTTCGATGCCTTAAATATTTTACGCCCTGATAGCGAACCACGAGCAACGCGTCATATTGGTGAAATTATTGAATTAACCCAAAGCTTGATAGAGCGTGGTCATGCTTATGTCGCTGCGAATGGCGATGTGATGTTTGAAGTCAAAACCGACCCGAATTATGGTCTGTTATCTCGCCAAGATTTAGAGCAGTTGCAAGCAGGTGCTCGCGTCGAGGTCGCTGATGTAAAACGTAATCCAATGGATTTCGTCTTGTGGAAAATGTCTAAAGAAGGCGAACCAAGTTGGGAATCCCCATGGGGTTTAGGTCGCCCAGGCTGGCACATTGAATGTTCGGCAATGAACAGTAAAACGTTAGGCAACCATTTTGATATTCACGGTGGCGGCTCTGATTTAATGTTCCCACACCATGAAAATGAAATTGCTCAATCTACCTGTGCTCATGATGGCCCTTACGTGAACTACTGGATGCACTCCGGTATGGTCATGGTAGACAGAGAGAAAATGTCTAAATCTCTCAATAACTTCTTTACTATTCGTGACGTACTTGAGTATTACGACGCAGAAACAGTGCGTTATTTTCTGTTATCAGGCCATTACCGCAGCCAATTAAACTACACAGAAGAAAATTTGAAGCAGGCACGTTCAGCACTTGAGCGTATGTACACTGCATTACGTGGTACAGATAAGTCAGCCGTACCTGCTGGTGGTGATGAATTTAAAGCACGTTTCATTGAAGCGATGAATGATGACTTTAATACACCTGAAGCCTATTCGGTATTATTTGATATGGTTCGTGAAGTTAACCGCCTGAAATCAGAAGATATGTCAGCAGCAAATGGTATGGCTGCACAATTGCGTGAGTTAGCAAGCGTACTGGGTTTATTAGAACAAGACCCTGAAGTCTTTTTAAAAGGCGGCGCACAAACTGAAGATGATGCGGAAGTGGCAAAAATCGAGGCATTAATTCAACAACGTCTAGATGCACGTAAGAATAAAGATTGGGCGCAAGCGGATGCGGCTCGTGATGAACTTACTGCCATGGGGATAGTGCTTGAAGATGGTGCATCTGGCACTACGTGGCGTCGCAAATAATACGCGTCATATTTCGCGCTGTGGCGGTGTTGCCATCACTTGGCTACTTGGGTCACATACTTTTGTATGCTCCCCAAGTTATCATTTTGAGTACTGATTGATTTAAAAATAAATTTTCATGTGTTCAAGCGGTTAGATATTGATATCTAACCGTTTTTGTTTTGGGGAGAGATAAAAGCCCCCCAGTTAAGGGGGGAAGTAAGACTACCAACAGGGACTAGGAATGGAACTTAAAGTTGTGTGATTAAGCGATACTCGCCATTTCTTGTTGAGCCTCTTTGGGCGTTGTTTTTTTGACAATGGCATAAAGCACACCTGAAACCACCGTACCAGCCACTATCGCGAATAAATACATCAATACATGATTAATAGCTCCGGGTATTAACAGCACAAATAAACCACCGTGAGGTGCCATTAGCTGAATACCAAAGTACATGGATAGCGCCCCTGTTATTGCGCCACCAATAATGCAAGTAGGAAGAACACGAATCGGGTCTTTGGCGGCAAATGGGATTGCACCTTCTGAAATAAAACATAAACCGAGAACAAAAGAGGCTTTACCTGCTTCGCGTTCAGCAGGTACAAATTTATGTCGTGCTAATAGTGTTGCAACACCCATTGCCAGCGGTGGCACCATCCCCGCTGCCATAATTGCCGCCATTGGTGCATAGGTTTGTGAACTTAATAGACCGACACCAAAGGCATATGCCGCTTTATTGACAGGGCCTCCCATATCCGTACACATCATCGCTCCTAAAATTGCGCCTAAGATCACCGCATTAGTCGTCCCCATGGTATTTAGCCAGTTAGTTAGCCAATCCATTAACCACGCTACAGGGTGACCAATAACATAGATCATGGCTAAACCCGTAAATAAAGTGGAAATGAGTGGCACGATTAAAATTGGTTTTAACGCTTCCATAGTTTGTGGCAATTTTAATCGGGTGCTAATAAAGTGAGCACTATAACCCGCAAGGAAACCGGAAATGATCCCGCCTAAGAAACCGGCGCCTAAAGTGGTTGCAAGTACCCCACCGACTAAACCTGGGGTTAAACCCGTTCTGTCGGCAATGGAATAGGCGATATAACCGGATAACACGGGGACCATTAAGGCAAGGGCAGTTTGCCCGCCAATGAGGCTAAGCGCCCAAGCCAGTGATCCTTCTACATTGGATGCATCTAAGCCAAATGCAAATGAAAGCGCAGTACATAATCCCCCAGCGACAACCATGGGGAGCATATATGATACCCCGGTAAGTAAGTGTTTATATACTCCGCGTTTTTCGTTGGATTGGCTTGATTGTGATGAATTTTTTCCATTTTGTGGTGTGAATATATTCGCTTCTTTTACTGCTCTATCCATTTCTTGTGCTGTTTTCTTCAATGCGGCACTGGTGGAGGTGCGGTACATGGGTTTCCCCGTAAACTTATCCACATTGACTTCGATATCAGCTGCGACAATGACTAAGTCAGCTTGTGCAATTTCTTCTGGCGTAATTTCATTCCCAACCCCGACAGAACCACGGGTTTCAACTTTGATATTCCAGCCGCGTTTTTTTGCTTCAGCTTCAAGTGCTTCTGCAGACATATAGGTGTGCGCAACCCCTGTAGGGCACGCTGTAACGGCTAATACAGAGTACGATTTCGTGTGCTGTGGCTCACTGATGTGTTGCTCACAAAGTGTGGCTTCGTTAATTGTTGATGTTAGGAATTCAGCAGGTTGCCTAACAGCGATATCGGGGTGACCGAAATAGATTTTTTTATCTGCACAATTAAAATTTTCAGGTAACTCGGTATCAAAACAAATCACAATATCTGCATCAGTAAGTTGTTCAGTGAAAGTGATATTTTGTAAGGTAGATACATTCTTTAAAGCATCGATGGCTAGCCAGCAAATAGCAGGGCCTTGCTGGTGGCTTGGAGCGATTAATATTTTCATGTTTTTCATCCTCATTCAGCCGTAAACGGTTGTAAGTCAACCTTTGTCATCATATGTGCAAGTTGCGCTCGGTCAGTGATACCGACATTGGGTTGAGAGACTGCAAGCGCGGAGATAGCGGTAGCTAAGCGTAGTGTGTGCTCACTTGTTTGCCTCATCATTAACCCATAAATTAATCCACCAACCATTGAATCCCCTGCGCCAACGGTACTAATAACGTCACATTCAGGTGGTTTAGCAAACCAAGCGCCTGATGAATTGACCCACATAGCGCCTTTTTCGCCTAAAGAAACTACTACATGCGCAATACCTTGTTGGCGAAGTTGATTCGCGGCATCAACGATATCTTGATGAGTTGGGAGCGGTTTGCCTGCCCAAATTTCAAGTTCACGATGATTAGGTTTTACTAACCAAGGAGAAGCTTTGAGCCCAGCGACAAAGGCTTCGCGGCTACTATCAAAAATGACACACATGCACTGTTCTCTAAGGCGTAACATCCATTGAGTAAAGTCTTTTAAATCAACTCCTTGAGGCAAGCTCCCACTGACGCAAATCATATCAAACTGACCTGCCCAGCTAAGTGAGTCGGTGACGAAACGTTGCCAGTCCGCTTTAGTGACACTGAAGCCTGAGAAGTTAAAATCGGTAACTTCGCCGGTGTGCTCTGTCAGTTTCACATTGATACGGGTGCGGCCTTCAACAACTTGAAAGCGGTTAGCAATTCCTGTTTCGCTGAAAGCTTTTTGGAAACCATCTTGGTTTTCTTTGCCCAAAAAACCACCAACAGTGACATCAATCCCTAAATTTTTAAGTACTTTGGCCACATTTATGCCTTTTCCAGCGGCATGAAGCCCAGCCGTTTTGACTAAATTCACATCACCTCGATGAATATCAGGTAATAGCCCAACCAAATCATAGGCGGGGTTCAAAGTGATAGTGGCGACTCTTCTGCTCATGCGATTTCTTCTCCAAGACCTGAATTAATTGCCTCACCGATGGTAACGATGGCTTTTTGTGCATCTGTGCCTTCTGCGTGAATTCGTAAACGGTGCCCACATTTAGCGCCCAAACTAACAATTTTCATTAAGCTACGGCCATTTACGGGAGTTGCAGTACCATCAAGATTACTGACGGTAATTGTGCTTTCGAATTGCTTAATGGTGGTAACTAACTGGGTGCTAGGGCGCGTATGTAACCCATGTGGATTAAGAATGGTGAAGTCCTGAGTGATTCCAGATGTACTCGTATCCGATGATCCGTTTTCTTCGTGTGAGTTTTCACTGCGCAATAAACCAATTAGGCTGTTAACGTTACCATCATCGGAAATTAGATTTACTTCTTTATTTTTCAATAAGTCATTAATTTTTAGTAAAAAAGACTCTATTTGATAGTTGGCATAAGAAAGGGTGATTAGGGCGTTGACCGGGTTATCTTGAAAGTTAAATGGATTTTTTACGGTCGCTATTGCAATTGCATTCTGAATATTTCCAATAGGGCTATCACTTAACCAAATACCTTGACCTAAATATGAAGGTGTTTGAGTGAGAACTTGGGTAATGAAGTCGGTGCTAACAGCTTGGGCGTTTTGTAGGTTAATAATATTCTGTATTTTTAATGTGTTTATATTATCAACACTGGCATTAACCGTGACCATAGAGTCATCAAGTTTCACCGGTTGAGTTTGGCGTTCACCCATTAGAAGTTGTTTTAAGGCTTCGGGGGTGTTTGCTTTGGCCATTGCATCCGCTGTGTGTTCATCACTGATTATATGGGTTAATTGACGAAGTAATTCGAGATGTTCGTTTGATTGAGCGGCAATGCCAATAACAATATAAGCAGTTTGGTTATCCCCCCAATCAATACCATCAGGGAATTGGAAAACAGCAAAACCTGTTTTCAACACTTGGTCTCGTGTCTCTGTTGTCCCGTGTGGGATAGCGATGCCATTTCCTAAAAAGGTAGGAGCTTGGGTTTCTCGGTTAAGCATCCCTTGCGCATAACCGCTTTTTGCATAGCCAGCATTTTCTAATGCTTTAGCGACTTGTTCTATTGCATTTTTTTTATCAGATGCAGCAGCTGCAAGGTGGATATCACTTATTGGTAAGTTAAACATAATTTCTCCTGATTATTATTTATAGACGGATCAGCCAGAAGACTTGCAAGCGGACCTGATTATTTGTTAATCATGTTATCGTTAACAAGATTAGCTGAATCGTTTAGTCTTGTCTATGCAGTTAAGGTGTGAAATACAAAAAATGAGATCTAAGTTAAATTTTTTAAGGGGTGATTTTCGCATTTTTTATCTGTTTTAAGTTAAAGCTGAAGTGGTTGCTGAAGATTTTTATTTATATAAAACAATAAATTAGATTTTCAATATATTTGATTGCTTAAATGCTTAATACAGTAAAAATGATTTAAAGAAAAAATTCTTCTAGAACTTCAAAATGGCTTTGTCAGTCTTGTAATAAATCAGAATATTTTGAATAAAAGGGAGGGGGAGTGCATTGTTGATTCTAGAAAGGAGGTAAGCTGAAGTTTTTCAGCTTACCTAATTGCATCTATTCTACAACTTTGATTTTTTCGCTGCCCATTGAAACGATTTTACCCGCTACAATTTTACAGCGCTTGCGTGTTTCGACCACGCCATCAACTTCAACTAAGCCATCTGCAATCATGGCTTTTGCCATTGCTCCGCTTTCAGCCCAGCCTTCAATTTTTAGCAAATCACACAGTTCGACGTGTGGGTGGCCATCTAAATTGAATATATCCATGATAACTCCAAAATTACATTAAATATCGTGGTACTCTTCACATGCCTGAAGGGTATTTTGAATTAAAGTTGCAACAGTCATTGGGCCAACACCACCAGGAACTGGGGTTATCCAAGCGGCGTTTTTCGCGGCTTCGTCAAAATCGACATCCCCCGTGACTTTGCCGCTCTCTAAACGATTAATACCGACATCGACCACAATCGCTCCAGGTTTAATCCATTCACCAGGAATAAAATTGGGTTTCCCCACAGCGACGATAACTAAATCAGCATGGCGAACATGGTGTTCTAAATCTTTGGTAAAGCGATGCGTTACTGTTGTGGTGCAACCTGCTAGCAGAAGCTCTAGGCTCATTGGACGACCAACAATGTTGGATGCGCCAATAATGACGGCGTTTAAACCATAAGTATTGATACCGCAACGCTCAAGTAGAGTAACAATCCCTTTGGGAGTACATGGACGAAGGCGTGGTGCACGTTGGCACAAGCGACCAACATTATAGGGATGAAAACCATCAACGTCTTTGTCTGGATGAATGCGCTCAATGACTTTGACGTTATCAATACCAGCAGGTAATGGTAATTGAACTAAAATTCCATCAATTTCAGGATCTTGGTTTAAATCATCAATTAGCTTGAGTAATTCAGCTTCTGTCGTTGTATCTGGTAAATCATAAGAACGTGAAATAAAACCGACTTCTTCACAAGCACGGCGTTTGCTGCCGACATAGATTTGTGAAGCTGGGTTAGCGCCGACTAAAATAACGGCAAGACCGGGAGCACGTTTTCCCTGTTCTAAACGTAATTGTACTTTTTGGGCAACTTCCTGCCTAATTGTCTGCGCAATCGTTTTCCCATCAATAATTTTTGCTAACATCTGTAACTTAATCCATATATGAGACACGGTAATGGCTCTATTTTGTCAGAAGTTAGCGCCCTTGTCAGTTCAAACTATTACATAAAATGAGCATATAGTTATTTTAGTAGCGAAAAGCCATTGACTCAGCGCTCAGCAACCGTATAATTCAACGCCATCAGCCAGATAGGCTGCCCGCATTATCAATGCGCCCTTAGCTCAGTTGGATAGAGCAACGGCCTTCTAAGCCGTAGGTCACAGGTTCGAATCCTGTAGGGCGTACCATTCTCAAGTATTTCAAAGTCTACAACAGTCCATAAAACCCTTATAAAATCAGCATTCGCAACAATCCACAGTATTCTAAGGTCTACTCTCGTCTATTGAAATCTACAACTATGTGGGGGCATAATTGGGGGCATTACCCCGTTCAATGAAAATCGGTGCCCCCAGATGAAGCTAACAGCCAGACAAGTAGACACTTCCAAGCCAAAAGAGAAAGCTTATAAACTTTCTGACGGTGGGGGCATGTATTTAGAGGTTGCTCCGAATGGCTCTAAGTATTGGCGTATGAAATATAGATATGCTGGTAAAGAGAAAAGGCTGGCTTTAGGTGTATATCCTTCAATATCACTCGCACAAGCTAGGGCTAAAAGAGAAGAAGCCAAGCGCATATTAGCGTTAGGTGATGATCCATCGTTGGTAAAGAAAGCCGAAAAGCGAGAAAAAGAGTCTCAGGTCAATAATAGCTTTGAGAAAATCACGCTTGAATGGCATGACTATAAAAAGCCGAATTGGTCGCAAGGTTATGCTGATGACTTATTAGAAGCCTTCCAGAAAGATATCTTCCCTTACATTGGTAAAGCTAGCATTACGGAAATTAAGCCGCTAGATATGCTAGAGGTGCTTAGAAAATTAGAAAAGCGTGGTGTGTTGGATAAGCTAAAGAAGATAAGACAGGCGTGTAACCAAGTATTCCGCTATGCAATTGTGACGGGGCGGGCAGAGTATAACCCTGCATCGGAATTAGCTGGCGCACTATCTACACCAAAAGCAAAACACTTCCCCCATTTAAACGTTAATGAGTTACCTGAGTTTTTACAGGCACTATCTGTATGTAGTGGGAGTAAGATCACTCAGATTGCGACAAAGCTATTAATGATAACAGGTGTTCGTACTATTGAGCTTAGGGCTGCTGAATGGACAGAAATTGATTTTGATAAAGCTATTTGGGAAATCCCAAAAGAGCGTATGAAAATGCGTCGCCCTCATATGGTCCCACTCTCTACGCAGGCGTTAGAGCTATTCAGAGAAATACAAACCTTGACAGGGCGGTTTAAGTATATCTTTCATGGCAGGAATGATGCTTCTAAGCCGATGAGTGAAGCGGCAATAAATCAGGTCATAAAGCGTATTGGCTATGATGGCAGAGCCACAGGCCACGGATTTAGGCATACAATGAGTACCATCCTACACGAACAAGGCTATAACACTGCATGGATTGAGACACAGCTAGCGCACGTTGATAAAAACTCTATTCGCGGAACGTATAATCATGCTCAATATATCGATGGCCGTAGAGAAATGCTTCAATGGTACGCTGATTACATGGGGGCATTAGAGAACGGGGATAATGTTGTCCACGGCAATTTTAAACGTGCTTAACCCACCAGCAACCACATACAGAACCAGACAGTAAAAGGTCTGGTTTTTTTGTGCCTAAAATAGTCATAACTGGACAAATAGACAGTAATTATAGACTGTAGTAGACTTGCATGTACTATAAAGAATAAAGCTATGTCTAGGCTGATCCCCGAAAACTAGTACACCTCTACTAGCTGGCATAGCTCCTACAGAATGAGGGCGTGAGGTGGCTGCATGCATTTACCACGAAGTAAAAAAGAATTTGAAGAACAAATGGAGGAAATAAGACTGAAATTATTAGAAAGTGATTCAGTCTTAAATAAGTTAAGAGAGTTATCATTTGGAATTAAAGATATCGAAAATGTCCTTGATATCAGAAAATATGATGAAATTACTAAGGATTTTCACCCAATTCAATTTTATTTAGCTTTTAAGAAAAGGTTGGATGTTTTTGATATGTTTTTTTCTGTTGAAATGATAAGAGAAGAAACATATGAGGAATACATTAGTGAGTATGTAGTTGACGAAGAAATTGAAGGGGATGCTCCTAGTTCGCGGCTAGCCTATGAAATAGAAAAAAATAATAGGATTAACATTGAATTACATGGTGCCTCAAAATTTTTACATGACTTAATTTATGGTGACGCAATATCAATAAGATCGGAAGATATAAAATATGGCTTTGGTTGGGAGAGTAAGTTACCTATAAGAATATTTGATATGAGTAACGTTGCCTTTATTAACCGTTATTGTGGATTTCTGGGTGGGATGACAAACCCAGAATATAACCAAATTATTTTCAAGGCGATAGAGAAAGATTCCTCTATGGAGGATGTTCATGCGCTTAGTTCGATTCCAAAGGGGTATGGGTGGCCTAATGAGATGTATTCATCAGAGAAAAAGATATGGGCTGAAATAGACCTAAATACCCCTGATGAAATATTAATCGATACATTTAAAAATTGGATATTTGAAGCAAGAAAAGTTTATGGTTCACTTGTTAACGTGGAAGTAGAAGAAAAAATAAAAAGCAGTATTAAAACATCCACTTTAAAAAAATGGTTATCAATGAGGGTTCTTGCGTATTTTGATTTTAAAATTTTATGTTTATTTTTTGATATTGTACCTACATTCAAAAACATTGGAGATGTCATTTTTTTTGATGAGTACAATGTAGACACGACCGAAAAAGCAAGAAAAACATTAGTTCCAATGGCAGAGGAAATACTAACGGACAAATATTTAGATAATTTAATACAGAAAATTACAGCGGAAACTATTTGAAATATTTTCTTACCGGAAAGTTTTATTATGCATTTTATACCGGTAAGAAATTGTTTTTTTCTCATCCCTTTTTAGTAAGTCAGATTAAATAGAAAATCCTTCTGAGATCTACGAGCGTCTACCAAGGCGTATAATTAACTAGATAACAGGAGGCATCATGCCAACAGTAACAACCTTAAAAGAAAACCTCATTCGCTTACCAGAAGTTATGCGTCGTACAGGCTATGGTAAAGCGTGGATTTATCGCCTCATTGAAGCAGGTCAATTCCCTAAATCAGTAAAAATCGGCACTCGTTCTATTGCTTTTGTTGAGTCAGAGGTCGATGAGTGGGTAGCAAATAAGATTGCTGAATCACGTACAGGCGAGGTGGCATAATGGAAAAGAAAAACCACCCGCTACAGGTGGCTTCTCAGGATAACGCGACAGCATCTATTCTATCAAAGAACCCACCCAAAAAACACCGTGCCCGTTTATATATGTTAGGTACTGGCATTAATGGATTTACAGAGAATGAAATATTAATTCATTGTCGCTTATCGTCAGCAAGGAACTACGCCTCGGAGTTAGAGCGCAAGTTGGATATTACACTGGATCGCATTGATGAGCCTAATCCTGATGGTATCGGGTCACACTACCGTTACCGCTTTAAGACGGCTCAGGATGCGCAGAAGGTTATCAATTTAATTAATGAACGCGCTGAACAAGGTAATTACCAGACGCTAGATAAAGTACACGTAAATAATATTTTAAGCCTCTACCCGACAAAATAACGGAATAAGAAAATGAAACTAAAAAATAACAGCTTAAATGCTGGTGGATTCGCTCACCCTAAATTCAGTGAAGAGCCTATTTTAAATATTAACTCAGATGATATTTCCGTTATTCGATTTGAGGGGGTAGAGGTACGGATAGTTAAAATTAATAATGATCCGTGGTTCGTTGCTAAAGATGTTTGTGACGCATTGGAAATATTAAACTCAAGTGATGCTTTAAAATCATTAGACTTGGACGAAAAAAATACTATAGCTTTAAACTATGGTATTCAGGGAAACCCTAACAGACAGGTTATAGCGGAGTCTGGTTTCTATAAACTAATTGCCCGTAGCCGCAAGGCAACCACTAAAGGCACATTCGCACATCGTTTTACTAATTGGGTATTCCGTGACGTTATCCCATCTATTCGTAAAACTGGCGCGTATGGTGTGCCATTCTCAGCGTTAAATGACTTCACTAAGCGTCAGCAACAATACCAAATCACAGCCTCAAAACATGGACGTGACCTGCAATCCTGTAAGCAAAAGAAAGCTGATTTACAGCGTGAAGAACGTGAATTATGGAAGAAGTACCAGCCTGATTTTCTTGATGGAGAAATCCACTAATGACGGCTATTAACTTACAAATGGTTAGTACACCCAAAGCGGTGTATCAAAGTTCAAATATTAATCAATTATCCCCAGAGTTGGGGAATATTGCCTACCAAGTGAATGATTCCCTACTGGCAGGTAAGGGGGTAAGTTTAATTTACTCCCTTAATAATACTGTAGCTTTAAACTACGGTATTACTGGCAATCAATCAGACAAACTTTCGTCTGGTTACTCGGCCAATATTTTGGCTCAGCAATCAGCTAAAACTTTAGCCGATGTATTAGCGAAAATTTATGCCAATCAATCACCCAAATTTACGGGAAATCAATCTGGGGAATATTTCTCAGGTCAATCAGCAAAACATTTTGCCAATCAATTAATCCTAACCACCGTTGGAGGATGGGATAACAGCGAGAACCTAAAACGTGGAGAATTTACACCATTTGCTAAAGGTGATTTTTCTCACCTTTCTAAAGAGGCGAATTATCCTCATTGGCAAGGTTTATCTGGGGGCACTACACAAGGCAGAATTGAGTTTTTGGAGTCCATAAAAAAGGGCAGCCAATCGGCTACCCTTGGAAACGTCGATATTAAATACCGAGCAAGTGAGAATATTAATATTAGCTTACTTCTCTGGTATGGCAAATATCAGTTTTTAGGCTTAACACCTAATCTTTCCAGCTCGTTACGACAGGCTGTCTTAACCCATGAACTAAATGGCTCATTACCAATAACTGAGTCTATTTGTTTGAGCAAATCATCATCAAATCGGATTGTTCTTCTTGTGCTGTTTGCACGGTCGTATGGTTTTTTGTCTTTTTCATCTTGCATTGGTTCGAACCACTATGATAGTTTATATGTATATGGTGCGAACCAGTATAAAGGTAAGTGCTATATAAAAACAATGCCCCGCAGTGGTGGAACACTAACGGGGCATCTAATCACCACCGATAACGAAGCTATCGAGGTAACTATGAGTAAGCATAACACACCCGTCACAGGGCGGACTAGTCTCACCCCTAACCAATCGTACAGATGGTTATTCCTCGCGTTAAACCGTAGCGATTACACCGCTAAACCTTGCCGTATTGTTGTTACAGCATCGAACGAGAACAGTGCAAGACTGATGCTTGTACGTGATTACATGCTGATATTCGCTGGTCGCTTACCTGCTATTGGAGGTAAACATCATGCGTAACCCTCAACCTAATGATTTCTACACTCACAAAAATAATGGCGAAACCGTCAAAGTTCTATCGGTTCAATTCAACCGTGTGACCTTTCAGAGAGACGGCTTTGATAGTCCTGTCATTGTTCCATTAAGCCAGTTCAGCAACGAATACACCTATGCAGGGAGGGCTTAATCATGGCAGATATCAATATTCATCAAGCCGCTGAAAAGGCGCGTCAGATTGAGTTAATTAACCTGCTCATTGAATCACACCCGCACCAGTTACAAGACAGTGAAATATCCACTTTGGCTTCTCTTATGGCGAAGTTATCAGGTGATGTTTGTGTATTTCTTCAAGAGGAAATTGTGGCACAGGAGGTGAAAGCATGAGTATTTCACGCCTATCTGACGCATTGAACAAAATCCAACGCCTAGCAGAAGCCGCTTTGTCTTTATCGAACCAACGTGATGAAGCAGAACTCAAAATTCAGCTAATTGAAATTATCAGCAAGACAGCAGAAGAAGCCGTATCTGAGGGGGAAGCATGAGCAAGCCTATTCCATTAGACAGAGCCGCATACAAAGCGCAGCAAAATAATTCATTGCTTGCCGTTATCTTGGAGCAAGTGAGTAGCGATTGTTCGCGTGAGTTAATCGACCTCGTTTCTATTGCGTATGACTTCAACACAGAAATATGCGAATCCCTCGAGGAGGCGACCAAATGAAAACAGTTAAATTAAAAGTTGGTCACTTATCTACCTTAGAAGAAGTCGAACATATTAACGAAGAACTCCAAGCGTTACTAATCCCACTGTTAACCGCTGTAGAGAATGAAGCTGATACCGATACGCATTTTCTTCTGAGAGCAGTTAACCGCCTTGTGTGTGCTCAGCAGAAAGAAATCACTAGGTTAGCGGAGGTGATGAAATGAGACAGGTCACTATCAATGCCACCAGCTTAAGCCCATTTATGTATCAAGGTAAGCGAGTTGTGACCTTTGCCATGATTGACGAGGTACACCAACGCCCGAAAGGTACAGCAAAGCGCACATTTAACACGCATAAAAAACACTTCATTGATGGGGTAGATTACTTTTTGCTCACTAAGTACGTAATACGTACCGAGTTGCCCGAACTAGAAATAGGCGGAAAAGCAAAAGAGCTAATGCTTATCACTGAATCAGGTTATTTGATGGTTGCCAAGCCATTTACTGATGATTTGTCGTGGCAGGTCCAACGCTCAATGGTTAACAGCTACTTTCGTTTGTCTGAGTTTCCCGAAATTAAACACATTCAAATACCCACGCTGGCGGAACTTGAAGCCATGCCAATTGGTGAGGCTCAGAACTTGATTAGCCGCTTAGAGGCTGACTCTTATCAAGGTCACGGTAGGCGCGGAAGTTATGCCATGAACCTACGTCGCAAGGAGAAGAAAGCACTTAAACCAATGGTAATGGCCATTGAACAAGCCTCACAGCTACACATTCAGGATATGGGGGATTATCGCTCATGAGAACGTTTCAAATCGCAGGATATGGCACAACACCAAAAGGCTTAACGCTAGGTATTAGCAAATGTGTGATATCAGCCACCCAGAAAGACGCTCAATCGCAAGTGATGCGAGAAGCGCAACGAGACGGTTTAACCAGTATTCGAATTAACTATGTGCGTGAGGTGAAGTAATGAATCAGGAACAGAAACGCGAAGTGGAAATGTTACTAGAGCCGCACAAAGCAAAAGTATTAATGCTAATTACTTTACTTTCTACGTGGCTGGAAGCTGAAGAGTGTGGCGAAACCAGAAACATGATCTGGGCGGTGTTGATTGTTGTTTATTCGATTAGGGATGAAATGAACGAAGCGGCAGGGAGCAAATAATGAGCTTATTTATCAAACGTAACGTTGCCAGTTTTGGCTATGGTGCCACAGGTGTATTGGTCGTTTATCGTGAGAATGATCAGCTTAACGAGGTGATTAGTTACGACGATGCGCTTAAATCCCTTGATGCTGGTGATTTTGACACGGATTTGCTCATGGGGTTTGAGCTTGTATTGGCAATCTCAAAAGGTGAACGAGAACGCTTGTTTAACCCAACATTAGAGCAAACGTTGATTTTATGCCGTTGGGTAGTGGCTGCGTCATTTGTTCAAGAGTTAAGAGATCAACATGGCGTTATTGAACTCGACAATGAGCGAGGCGGCAAAGATATTGCCACGCTGTATTACAGCGATAACGGTTCGGGGATATCGGTTTATCCATCGGGCGAACGTGCGTTGTTAACTACGCATATGGAGGACTTTGTTTGTGAGCAATACGGGCAGGAAATGGGGCGGCAGTTAGTTATCAGGGCTTACATGGACTTTATCAATATGCAGCCAGAAGTGGGAAATCGCCTCTCTGAAAAAGGGCGAAAGGGGCTAACTATCTTGCATGATGGCCTTATGAAAATCGCTCGTTCTAGTGAAGTTGGCACTATGCCAGTGTTTCACTGATAGGGGGGATCATGATTAATAATTTAACCCATTTACTGGCGAACAAAGGAGCATTTCAATGAGTAACATTATCCCATTTAAAACCAAAGCGAACTCGCTTGATGATGCGCTGAAAGCCTTTGCCTTTGCTGTATTTAAAAGCCGCCCGAATGACTTTGAGGAATGTTACACCTACACGGAAACATGCCAAGGCCGTACTAACAAACAACAAATTTCACCGATTGAGTACCTTTGTTTCTTAACTGAGGTTTGCTTTATTGAGCCGCTAATAGACCAGTTTGAGGAATACGAAACGGCCGCATTAGAAGCATTAACTAAAGCGGTAGATTGTGGGCGTCTTACTCTGGAAGGCGAGGCGTTATATCAATCTGTTTTAAGTGTGTCTCATGAAATGGCTGAACCAGCTGGAGGCGCAGAGAATGAAGCCGATTGATGTTATCCGTGATGTAAAGCTGAAAGCTAACGGCCAATGGCAAAACATATTATCTAACCTCGGGGCAGAAGTGCCCCTAAACACGCACACGGCTTGCCCTCACTGTGGCGGTAAAGACCGTTTTAGATTTGACGACAAAGACGGCAACGGCACATTTATTTGTAGTCAGTGCGGCTCGGGTGATGGGTTGGACTTAGTTCAGCGTGTTCTGGGTAGTAGCGTGACAGAAGCCGCGTATGAAGTGGCTGGCATGATTGGAATTGATACCCGTTCAGATAATCCACCAGCCTACCGTAGCCATGAGGTAAAAGCGCAACAGGACGCATTGAAAGCGCAGCAAGCCCAGAGCCAAGCTAACGAGCAGATAGAGAAGCATAAACGTTTTACAGCGCGATACAACCGCACTATTGCCAAAGCTAAACAGGGCGAGTCTGAGTATCTCAAGGCGAAAGGGTTTGATAGTACCACCGTGACTCTATTGTCTGATGGTTCGCTAATTATTCCATTGATAGACACTGACGGCACAATTACAGCCGCACAGACCATTAAACCCAATGGCGATAAACGGCTATTACTCGATAGTACGAAGAATGGCAGCTATTACCCTATCAATGAGCCTGTAAATGTTTCTACGGTGATTATCGCTGAAGGATTGGCAACCGCCATGACGTGCCAGTTAATTCAACCAGAAGCGCACACAGTAGCGGCAATTGATGCGGGTAACTTAATTCATGTGGCTAAGGTGATGCGGGCGAAGTACCCAGAGAGCAAGATTATCATTGCAGGTGACAACGATATTAAGCCAGACCAAGACAATACAGGGAAATTGGCTGCAGAAAGGGCAGCTAAGGCAGTCAATGGCATTACGGTTTTACCGCCTACCGATGATAAAGCCGATTGGGATGATTATCGCTTATCACACGGTATTGAGGCAGCAAGACAGGCATTTAATGCTCAAGTGGGTCAGCAGGAAGGTGAGGAAGTGAAAGAGGATAACGTGATCCAAATTGACGCGAAAAAGAAAGTTAGAACACACGATGATTTAGCCCCATTTTTTGATAAGCGTCACGGTGGTTTGTATTACATCGAACGCAAACAAAACAACACGACGGGCGAAATTGACGAAAAAGAAACATGGTTTTCGGATGAAATGGCAACGGTAGGCATTGGCTCTGATGGCAAAGACAGTTATTTAGTTATCCAAATGAAGCAAGAGGGCAGCAACCGCATAATTTATGAAGCCATTCCGAGGCGTGAATTAGGCTCACCTCAAGGATGGGGAAGATTGCGCTCCCGTGGCGTAAATATCACAACTAAGCGCGGTCAATTGGATTTACTGGCTAACTATCTTCAGCGAAAAGGAACGCGCGACGAATGGACGATCACACATACCGCTGGTTGGCATGATGGGGCATACGTGATGCCTGATGGTCATATTATTGGCACACCTAGCCGCCCTGTTGCTTTTTGTGGCGGAACGTCTGCCGTTGCGGGTTATATCGTCAGGGGAACCGCGGAAAGCTGGCGGAAGAATGTCGGTAATTTAATGAAAGGCAACCAATCCATGATTTTAGGTGGTTTAGTCGCGTTAGCTGCCCCTCTGAACTCATTATCGGGCGGTAGCTCGTTTGGCATTCACTTATTTGCTCAATCCTCAGCAGGGAAAACCACCACTGTAGAAGCTGCCTCAAGTATCTACGGTGTACCCGATGAACTGAAATTAACATGGGATGCGACGAAGTACGGGCTAACGATTGAAGCCGCTTCACGAAATGATGGGTTTATGCCGATTGATGAAATTGGACAGGGTAACGATGTGCGGCATGTCGCAGGAAGTGCCTACAGCCTATTCAATGGTACGGGGCGCATACAAGGCAATAAAGACGGTGGAAACAAAGCCGTTTTACGTTGGGCGATTGTGGCGTTATCAACGGGTGAGGAAGATTTTGAAACTTACCTCATTCGTAATGGCGTTACCCCCAAAGCAGGGCAATTAGTGCGGTTGGTTAGCGTGCCATTTACCGATACTGTTGAGTTTCACAGCCTTGATGATGGTGATTTGCATTCACGAGCAATAAAACGCGCATCAACGCAGCATTGCGGGGCAGTCGGTAGGGCATGGATTGAATATTTAGCCAACAATCAGGACATGGCCAACCAGAAAGTAACCTTCAAAGAAAACGAATGGTTATCGAGTTTACCCGAAGAAGCATCACCGCAGGTTAAACGAGTCGCTACCCGTTTTGCCATGTTGGACGCTACCGCAGAGCTAGCAACATCAATAACGGGTTGGGATATTGCCGAATGTAGCCGTTTTATTCGTAATAGCTTCAATGAGTGGCTGGAGAACTACGGCACAGGGAACCGCGAAAAATACCAAGTTGTTAAACGGGCAAGGGATTTCATTCAACGCTATGGATTGAATCGCTTTCAGCCATACACCTATGGCAAGCGTAACGGAGACCTAGACCGAACTTACGCAGGCAGGATAACAAACCTTGCGGGCTATTTGGTTTCTGGGCGCAGAGAGGACGGCAAGGACGAATATCACATTATCCCGTCAGTGTTCGAAGATGAAATACTCTCAGGCATCCAAAAGAAACTAGGGGCTGAAGCACTCGACGAGGCAGGTGTTTTAGTCAGACCAGAATCAGGGCGCGTAGACGGTAAAACTATCAGCATCAACGGTAGCCAGCAGCGATTTGTTGTCTTAATTGATAGTGAGGAAGAATAGCCAGCCAGAACAGAATCCTTGTGATGAATCAAAAACGCTGGGATAAGTGGGATAACGGGATAAGAACTAAAAAAGATAACAGTATTATTAAGTTAGGTTACTTCTATTTATCCCATGTTATCCCAAGCTATCCCAAAGGTAATGATAATAAATTGTTATAAATGTTAATTAAAAACCAAAGTTATCCCAAAAATAAAAAGTCTGGGATAAGAAAATAGGGTGTTTGGGATAAGTTAACCTGATGATATTAAATGTAAATAATCAACTTATCCCGTTATCCCAAAGAAAAATCGATTTTCGCCTATAGAGAGATATTTAAATGAGCACTCAAACACTGACACTAAAACGGAAAAATCCACCAGCGACGAACGCCCAAAAAAGCATACAGGCTAAAACGCCACAGGAAGCCCCACAGCAACCGAAGAAGAAACAACACCGTATCGACCGTATAGCGAAGCACTGGACGCTATTCAGTGAGCCAGAAGCAAAACCGCTAATGATTGGTATCAAGGAAGCCATGATTGCTGAGGTTAAAGAGAAAGGGCTGGATATCCCAGAGAGCCACATTAAACAGGGATTACGCTCATACATCAGCCGCAAGGCATATTTGAAAGCCCTTACTCTGGGCGGCAATCGGTTTGATACGCACGGACAACCTAACGGAGAGGTTACGCCAGAACAACAAAGCATAGCGGAGAAAAAACTGATAGAGTGGCTAAAGAAATGATACAGGAGCCTTATGAAAATTATTTACAGAAGCAAAGGTAATCAAGATGTAATTGAATTGGCTTATACAATTTTTGAGCTTGATAAAATTAAATATGCCATGCAAGCCGTCAGGCGTATCGCTGACGTTAATGTCAAAACTTCAGGATTTATTTTTAGACGCATGGTTATTACAGGTACGCCAGATCAAATCAAAATTGCTAGAAAGGCTCTGATTAGGCGTTACAGATAGTTATTAGTTGAACACCGCCAACGCATAAGCCGAGGCGGTTATGTATAATTGGCCTTATCAACTAAAAGGATCACCAAATGAAAAAAATCATGATAACGGCTTTATTGGCTTTGTTTCTATCGGGATGTGATAACAGTCCACCAGCACCCTACGGCTTTAAGTGGGGGCAGACTAAAGAAAGTGTTAAAGCATTAAATTTAAAAGATACAAACTGTAATTTTGAACACTCCTGTACTTTTCAAGAAACACCTGACGGACACGACGCAGCTATTTTGTTTACAACATTTCACGATAAGTTAGGGCTGTTCTATATATTTTATACTGAGAACTTCGATCAGAAAGCAACTACCAAAGATGAAGCATTTGAACTATATGAGCAAGCGGGAAATAAACTGGAAAAAGTATATGGCGAACCTGTAAATAAAACCCATATCATTAAAGATGAAAGTGATTTTTTTAATTGCTTAGCAAGCCAAGATTGTGGCGACGTTAATATGGATTTTGATAAAGATGGATACAAAGCAAACTTAAGAATGAGCGTATCAAATCAAGGGAAAACGCATCTAATTTATACTTTTAAAAGTCCTGTCTATAACTCACCGTTGAAATAGCAAGCATATAAATAGAACAGAAGCCGACCTTGAGTCGGTTTTTTTGTTGTCTTAATTTCAAGTAAATCAAGTTTAGTAGAAAATATTTCTACACTTATACTCTTTTGTAGCAATGTATTGTTGTTTGTTTTTTACTCTGGATTATAATTGTAGTGTATATAACTACAGGGTGGGTAAATAATCATGGATAAGCAAAAAAGAACCTTCAAGGCAGTGTCAATTGAAAGCGACATAGTAGATCGCGTTAAAAAATTTAAAGAAAAACAGGGTGAAAAAGATGTTTTCATTCAACGAGCGCCTATTAGCCAATTAATTCAAGGGCTATTAAGTGATGCCTTACAGCGTGAGGGGTTCTAATGGAAAAGTTACAACAGTTAGCGAGCACTATAGCCCAGATTTATGTTGATGGGCTAAAAGCGGAAACAGGAACAACATTAGTGACTTATAACGGCATTACAGGCGAAGTGATCCCTGAATTGCTGGCGGCAGGACTATTTGACAATGCGGTATCGAGTGTTAAGTCTCGCGGTGAGTCGTTCGACGTAGAAAGTAAAGCGTGTGATTTATTGCTTCCTTACCTAAACGTATTTACCAAGCCATATTCCATAACAGAACGATGTATTTGTGACATTGGTAAAATGGTGGGCTTTGCGCTGCGTGATGGTGATATTCGTGAGTTATCGACAACACATTAACTAGATGAGGTCATTATGTTTGAGATTGATGGGGTTGAAATCATCATTAAAGCCGACACTGAAGAAGTGCTTAAAGCAGGTAAAGAAGTTAGAGAAGCAAAGCGGAAAATGGCAGAAATGGGTAAACAGGCCGATGATACGTCGAAAGCCTTTTACCGTTTCGATAAAACAGCTATGGCCGTTTCCAGTGCGTTAAAAATGCCTGAAATTAACCGATTATCACGTCAAATGAGCGAGTTAACGGGGCAAATTGGCGCAGCGTCAGCCGCAACAGATAGAGCAACTAACGCGAATGCGCGTTTTACAGGGATAATTAGTAATGTCTCTGGGTTATTAGGTGCGGGGTATATTTCTAATATTGGCAGCGCGACCTCTTCACTCTTACAGCATACTCAAGGGGCAATTAATGCTACACAAGCCGAGGTTACACACACTCGCGCTATTCAAATGAAAGCACAGGCATTACAGGCCGCAGCCTCCCAAGAAGTGATTAACGCTAGAAATCTGACAATATCCGCACAAGCCGAGTTAAAAGCGGCTCAGGCAGCGTTAGAGCACGTTTATTCACTAGAAGCGGCTAATGATGCCAAGCAACGTGATTTAGAGTCACTGAGAGCACGACAGGCGGTACAGCTCAAGGATGCCGAAATAACCTATCAAATGGCAGCGAGTGAAGAAAATCTACAACGCGTCACCAAAGCCAGTAACGCCCTACATGCCACAGAAACCAAAATCAAAACGCATTTAGCCACAACAGGGAAAGAAATTGCGCGTGTTGAGGCTCAAGTTGCTAAAGCGAAAGAAGTTGAAGCCAACGCAACCCATAAATTAAATGCGGCATTAGCATTGGAGCAAAAAGCGAAAGCCACACTAGCGACCACAACGGACGCAGTGACCGCAGCCAATAACCGCGCAGCCCAAGCAGCTAAAACTCAGTCTATGGCTATGCAAGGGTTACGGGGCGCAGTTGGGTTATTAGGTGGCCCTACTGGTGTATTCTTTTTAGCTGCCGCAGGTGTTTACGCGCTGTATAACGCCATGAACGATGACACCGCAACTAAAGAGTTTAACGACAGGGTAGATCAGTGGATTGATAAAATTGACGAGCTGTCAGCAAAACAGGCGCGTGTTGTGGCTAACCGCTTAGGCGAGAAGATAGCGGAAACAACCACAGAACTAGACGGACAGAAAAAAAACCTATTAGACGTAAATGAGCAGTTACGCTACTACAGAGAAGAACTTGGTAGAATTGAGCAAGCGATTAAATCCCAAAAAGCTCAAGGTATGGAAGTTGGCACTCCATATGTGCGTGATGACTTTGTGAAGTTGATTGATGATCTTACTAAAAAACAGCAACAGTATGAGTTAGTTATATCAGAAGGTGAGCAAAATATTCGTCGCTGGACGGTATCACAAGGTAAAGCCGCTGATATTGCTAAGGTTAGAGCACAACAAACGGATGAGCTGGCCAGAGCCGATTTAATTTACCAACGCCAAGCTAAAGGCGTGATTGATGCTAACCAACAAGTAGCCCGATCACTGGAGTTAGGCAGCGAGGCAGCGGTTAAGAAAGAGCAGGCTATCAAAGAGCTAGAAAAGGCATTGATTGCTGACGGCTTTGTTAAAGACTCTGAAATATTTAAACAGAAAATCCAAGAGTTAACGGATGAGTTTGATAAAACGGTCAGTTTGAACCTTGCTAACTCTCTCACTGAGATTGAACAGCGTACCCAAGCCCTCACTATTGGCATGAAAGACGGTAAGCCGGCACTGGATGAATACAACGCCTCGTTGCTCCTTATGCAAATGGGATTACAACAAGGTTCAGCGGCCTACAATACCGAACTCCCGAAAGCTATTGAAGCCATACGTAAGTTACGTGAAGCCCAAGAAGCCGCGCTAAGCAGTAAATCAAAAGGCAATAAATCTGCTAAGGCTGCCAACCAAGCAAATGAAGCGATAAAACGTCAGAGTGAGCAATTGGCCACACTGAAAAAACGCTATGGATTACTGGAAAGTGGCGCAGCCGACGTTAACCGCGAAATGGCAATCTATGAAGCTGTTCAGCGACTCGGAGCACAGGCAACGGAGAAACAAAAAGCGGCTATCTCAAAAGAAGCAGCGGAACTGTTTGACCTCAATCAGCGCGTGAATGATTTTATTGCGGCTCAGGAAATAACCCCAGAATTAAAACTGGCGCATACCTTTGGTGAGGAAGTGAAAACCCTCAAGCGTTTGTTAGATGCGGGATTCATCAACAAGGAAGATTTTGAGCGCATGGGACGTGAGGCGATGGTGTCATTTAATCAGGGAATGACTGATATCAAAATCAATGCCTCAGTCAATTACATTGAGGAGAACCGCGCTAAATTTGACCCGATTCAGGCATTGGCTAATGAGCATACTCAGAAGTTGGCCATGATGAAAGAATACAAGGCGCAAGAGTTACAAATACTCAATGAAGCCTATGCAAAACAACAGATTAGCCATGACCAGTTCACCGCGTCTAAGGCGGCAACTGACGCACAATATCAGCTACTCAGAACCGCAGCAGAGAAAGAGTATCAACAGCAGCAGTTAGCGGCACAATGGGAGCTAATGAGGCAGCAGAACCTAGGCTATGAAATGTTGGCTTCAGCGGTTGATTCTCTGGCGGGTAATGTTTCAAACGTCATGACAGGGTTAATCACTGGCTCAATGGATGCGTCCGAGGCGTTGCGTTCGTTAGGTAATACGATGCTAAACAGTGTTGTAAATTCCATTGCTCAGGTTGGTGTGGAGATGCTTAAAAACTTCATACTTACTCAAACGATTGGTAAATCTGCGCAAGTCGCAAATGTACTGGCGGCTAAGGTGGGAGGCGCGGCAGCGTTGGCAGCTTGGACACCAGCGGCAATAGCGGCATCTATCGCAACGGGCGGAGCCGCATCAGGGACAGGATTATCAGCCTATCAAGGGGCGCAAGCATCAGGAATGGCTATGTCTGCGCTTAGTTTTGGTGGTGGGCGTGAGCATGGTGGGGTAGTTGATGCGAGTAAATACTATCGTGTCGGTGAAAATGGTAAGCCTGAGATATTCCAAGCGAGTACGGGCAAGCAATACATGATCCCTGGTGACAATGGGCGAGTTATATCAAACAAAGATTTACAGGGCGGCAGTCGATTACCTCCGATCATCAACGTATACCAGCAAGCCTCAGGCGCAACAGTTGATGTAACCGCAGAACGAGGATTAAACGAGCGTGACGTGGTTAATATCGTTGTCCGTAACATTATCGATGGACGCGAGATAAGCGGAGCAATGGCAACGCACCATAATGCCCCAAGGAAGGCGACAGGCTCTTTGTAATTATGTATAGGGCAGCAATCTGCCCTTTGGTTTTATTGGAGTACAGCAATGATAAAAGTAAAAGTTGTCAGTAAAAAAGGAAACGGTAGCTTTGACCGCTATGTTAGCCATGTTCAGCAAAGAGTGTCTTTAGCTATGCAACGGTTTCTTATCGATGCTGGAGCACAAGCCGCAGTCTATACGCCTATAGATACTTCAACATTGATTAATAGCCAATTTCGCACAGTTACCGTTAACGGCACACGAGTAACGGGGCGTATTGGTTATTCCGCCAGCTATGCCGCGTATGTGCATGACCCGAAAGTTAAGCAGAAGTTTAAACGCCCAACGGCTAAAAAAGAGTTCCTGAAAAAAGGTGTAGAGGAAACATTACCCAATTTAACTAAGTATATTCAGGAAGAATTGAAGCGTTAACTTTGATGATTTAGATACCAGTACGCGCGAGGGGAAAATATGCAGAAAACAATCAAAAAGAAAACTAACCGTTATTTTAATGATGTGCCTACAACGCGCCTAATCGTGACGTGTGAGCAGTCAGTCATTGATATGGTAGATATTCACATTAGAGCCGATAGAGTGACTAGGGGCAATCGTGCGGAGTTTGTGAGGCAAGCAATCATTGAGAAGCTACAGCGCGAACTTTGATGATTAACGGAGCAGTACGCGCACGCGTGAGACTGTAAATCTTTGACGATTTAGTGACACGTTAAGAATGATGATTTTCGGGCACGTTAGCAAAGGTAGTTAGATAGTTTTTACACATCGTAGAACGGGAGTTTTCGGACACGTTAGCGGTTAGTTTTCGGACATCGTAGCAAGAGTATTCGGAGTCCATAAATAAAGGGTTGAATTAGCGGCAAATATAGATATTAAATCTTAACAATTCTTAACGTTTTTCTAATGCCAAAATCTTAAGAAATCCTAAGATTATTACTGGTTGGATGCTAACATTTGATAACGTATTTCGGTCAATACCACCTCACGAAACCTCACGCATTAATCCTAACAAATCCTAACGTTTTAGACTGATTGAGATGGTAGCTAACATGCCGAGAAATAGATAATATTTAGTGAAATATCACACTGCGCATTAATGCCAAAATTGCGCACTAAAACTGCGCACAGAATTGCGAATTCGCAGTTTGAAAATTGCGAACAAAAGTGCGAATTTCGCAGTTGGCCATGAAGTGGGAATGTAGTATTAAAGCCGCTTTCTGTCTGGTTTTGTTCAATGATGACCTGTTATCAATTGTTATGGTTCATTGTTGAGAAATGTTAAGGTTGTTCGCAGTTTACTACTACATAAAACTACACGTTGAACTTAGTAAAACTTAGTAATCATTCGCAGTTTGATATGTATCGGAATGTATCGGTAAATTGCGCACTAGCTGCTAAGAAATGCTAAGGTTTAATGCGCAGTTGAATACCAAGTTTTACAGAGGTAATTAGCCGCTCAGTTTGCCAGTAATATCCTTGTGACGCTTCCACGCTGAATAAATATCCTTATCCCACGCTTTACCACCTTTAGTTTGATAACCAGCCTCATTAATTCGTTCTGCGATAATGCGCCCGTTATCTATACCCTCTGATAGCACCAAATTAACCACAGAAACGACAGCAGACTCATTATAGGTATACGGTGGGATATCTGCCTTACCAGCAATTAAAGATGCCACAGACGATTCTAGGCGTTCCACTAGCGATAACATACGAGCATCAGGATTACTGTCTGGGCGGTTTAACTTCTCTTTGATAGCAGAGACTATCCACGCTGTTTTATCACTGCCAGAGTTCGCTACAGCATCATTAAACAGGGCTTGTAGTTCAGCAGGTAGACGAAAGGCAATAAGATTAGATTTACTCATGATAATAGTCCGTTATTAATTCAGTGAGTGCTTATTATATCAGCGTATAACACTGTTATACAGATTAGAAAATGTAAAATTGCTGGTGGATTTAACGGATAAATCCATAACTTAAAGTTAGGGTAACTTACTGTAAAACAAGCAAAGCGTATTATTGTGCCTTGTAACTGACTGAATACATGGCAAAGCTCAAATTTGAGCACAGTCTAATTTTACCAATAGAATCAATCGGCTCATTTTTGAGCCTGCATTTATCAATAGAAACAGTGCTCTCAAAATAGAGGAGGGTTAACGATTGTGATTATGACCATAGTCGGAAAGGGTGACAGTTGAAATGCTACCCTTGATACTGAGGACGGCTTGAAATGAAGCTCTCATATCAAAACCACAAATTAGTGCCTTTAGCCAAAGTAGCTAAGTATTAGCCAGTACAGCTAACCACCCAAAAAAACACGGTGTAGTTATTTTGTTATCAAAAAGACTCACATTAATAACGTACCAAAATGGTACTGATATAAACCACGGTGGTACTATCGTGTTGCTATAGTGATTGCAAAGTATCCGTTTTGGTATCCACCGAAAAGGCTATATTTTACTGGATACTCTATCCGCTGTATGTTGACAATTGTTGACATCAGAACCAGACAAAACCTGACATGAGAACAAAGTAAATGTTGTTAATTGTTGTGGTCGAAAACTTGTCAAAACTTGTCATCACGCCAAACAAATTTATAAGCCCGTCCAAAATTAAATAGGTACGCAGTAGGTATGTGTTTAATTCTCGCGTTTCGCTATAATTAAATGAAATCATGATGTTGTGTAAAAGTACGCAGAATGGTACGCAGCAAAACAAGGGTAATAAGTTTGGACTAGTCTTGACGGATTTAACTTGGCCGCCACCATGAAACATAACCTATTGATTTTCCCGATACCGTCACTTTGGGTTTGCCATGAGATAGCGTATTTTAACCTGTGAGAGTGGTTGCCAGCTTGACTGTTGCCACTTTGGTTGCCAGCAAAACAGTAGTTTTATGCTAGTGGATTGATGGGCTTTGATTGTTCCAATTCAGCACAATCAAGGTATAGCGATAATCACAACACCTTTGAGGTATAGCCATGTTACAACGTGAAGCAATAGAAGCCGTTATGATGGAGTTAGCCCACCAGCAAGGACAATCACTCAACGGACGCGATAGGTTAGCGATTAGAACAGGTGTAGCGCAGACGATACAGGCTAAAGAGCGGCACAGGCGTAGAATGGCAGCACCTACCTACCAATGGACGAAGCCAGCACCAAAACGGTGATGCGAAGATAATCGCAATGGTCAAATATTAAGCGATGCAAGAAAAAGTGCGACGGTATACAGGCTATAGGTTGCCTTGAAATCAAGGGCACTTAAGGCGACTGAATAGGACTCCTTGATATTAAGGAGACATGAGGCTCTGAAATTGGAGGCTCGTCACTGGCTGGCAATATTCTAATAATGGCCGTGAGATAAAAGTAACCACTTTGGTAACCACCAAAAGTAACCACAATGCAAATAAGCATTGCGATACCCACAGGACAATTTTGTCCTCTGAATATTAATTTCATACTGATAATAAAAACATCTCATAACGATAAATGTAATCATCTTAAAAGGATGGTCGTAATTAATTGGTAGATGTGAACTATATTTCATATAAAATATTCTACGCTTAGGACTTAAAGCCATAAACAAGAGTGTTATAAGCTATTAAATTGTGTCTGTGAGAAATATTATAAAAAAGGTGAAGCATTGTGAGCATATTAAAATCGATTTGGGATTTTTTTGGGCTTTATCAGACTAAAAAAATAAGAATTTTACATGCGTTAATTCTACTTTTGGTAATATCACAAATCATTGTGAGTAATTGGATGACGGGAACTAAGTCAGTAGTTGTTCCGTTTTTTGACGAGACTTATTTATTCACTTGGATTCATATCGTTTCAGGTTTTGTGCTTTTTTTCTTAACGTTCTTTTTAGTCGTGTTATGTTTTAACCAGCGAGGGTTTAGATATTTTTATCCCTATCTCTGGGGGGACTTTAAGCAAATCAAAGAAGATATAAACTCTCTTTTAGCTAAAAAGCTACCAGACAGCTCACCTAAAGGGCTTGCCGCGACAGTTCAAGGGTTAGGGTTAGGTGCTTTATCAATTGTTATTTTGTCTGGTATTGCATGGTTTATTCTATGGTTACAGCAGTCACCACTTGCTTTAGAGGCTAGAAGTATTCATAAATCACTCACAATTTTAATTGAGATTTATATTTATGGTCACGGTGGTTTAGGGATTATTCATTTTATAATTTGGAAAAAAAGTAAAAATAAATAGGTTTGCTTGATACCTCATTGGCAATATGGGTGATTAGTCGCCCATATTCATTAAATGATATTTTGTTGCAATCTGTAGATGCTAATAAGTTACCGTGACGCAAATATGCGTTACCGAGTAAATCAATAGTTTATCTACTCTGAACATGAATAACCAAAGCTAAAATAACGGTCCTATTGCGGTCCGTATAATGTGATTGAACGGCAAGATTACGGCAAGGTTAGACGGGGATGTTGCGGGGAGGGTTAAGCCGATAACGGTAAGGTTACGGTAAGGAATCAGGGCGAGATTAGGGCGAGGTTTCCATAATGGTTTCCAGTGAAAACACACTTTAGGAAATGGAAACTAACACTAAGGTTACGCTAAGGTTTCAGGCGGTCAATTTGACCGTTAGTAATATAAACAATGTATTGTCACCCCTTACCATTGGTCACTGAAACGATGACCAATGAGCGTTAATCTGGTTTTGTGACAGAATTAAACGTTATCAATTAGTTATATTTTGATTCCGTCGATTTACGGAATTAAGCATAATCAATAGCTTATAGATACATACGGGATTATCCCGTATCATCATGGATAAATTAACGTTTAGATCACCCCTAGAAATTGGAATTATTACCCGACCTTCCAGAGTCCCAATAGCATTATATTTTAACCAATTGCTTATATTGTGATGGTATTAAGATGAATAAACCAGAAATGAGAAGCGTAAAATCAATAAGGATCACCACGTCAGGAACGGTAATAAAAGCCCCTGAGCGAGTTAAAACAGCGTCAGGTAAAGTTATGGCCACAATGACTATTCAGGCTGAGAGTGACAAGCGTAGCCCGTACCCATTAAAGATAGTGGCATTCGATATTAACGCGCTGGAGCTAATGACCTGTCAGAAAGGAAACAAAGTAACTGCTACAGGTCGTTATGAATGGTTTAATGGTTATCAGCTAACAGGGGCGCAGATAGTTACCTGTTAGTAAATGTTAGTATCAATAAGCCGATTTGAAATCGGGAAATCCAAAGAGGTTATTTCTCCTCTTTAAGCTAACCCAATATTATTAGACTAGCTAACAACTAAAACTCTTAAAGATATGTGGTTCAGCTAACCCGAAAATATCGGGGCAGTTCGAATAAGTCCACCAGCCTACCTATTCTATTTTGTACACCTCATATTGAGGTGCGCAAATAATCATTGCCGTCACTTGAAATCGCATTAGTGATAATCACTCATCCCGTTTGAAACAGAGGCAGTGAAAAACACGGGGAGGGTTATTTCTGGTTGGTGTTTCATTATCTGCAATAAAATTGCCATTGATGATATTTATGCAATGCTGGTGGCATTGGGAATACTGAAGCCTGAACCTCTTAATTTTTGAGTCACAAAATAAAAAGGGGGCATAATTGGGGGCATGACACGAAATTGAATGAATTTAATGCGTTTATAATCAGTGTATTATGTGTTTATATTGAATCCTGTAGGGCCATTAATTTTCAATCACTTACCATCATTTAAAATTCTCCACTTTTCCTAACTGGGATGTATTTGGGACGCAAGTACCGAAAATAGTGTCTATTGGCTTCGTGCGTTCAGTTAAATGATTAGGTGCTAAGTGGGCATATCTTCTCACCATGTCAACCGATTTCCAGCCGCCCATCTTTTGTAGAACTGAAAGCGGGACGCCAGACTGAATCAATCAATTCGCCCATGTATGCCGCAGATCATGAAAGCGGAAATTTTCTATTCCTGCTCTTTTGAGTGCGGATCTCCATGCTGTGTTAGAATCAACTCGCATTTTTCTAACGCTTGGCGTTAATGTTCCGTCTGGCCTCTTTTTGGATTTGGTGTGAACAAATAATCGCTTGCGGCTTGCTTGGCTTAACCATGAATCCATCTCGCATTGCACGGTTATATTTCTGATTTGTACGCATGATTAATCCTCACGTATCTTGCGATAGCGATTGTTATTTAGGTTCTGGTGTTGGTGCGACGAGTGAAACTAGAAGTTCTTGTTATAGTACACGCTCTAATTTCTGGGAACATGTGGCGTTTTACAACTACATACAAAGCATTGTTGAGGAGTCAGGACGAATTAGGCCAACGAATGAAATGTGGGAGGAGGCAGAAAAACCGTTTTTAGTCGTTGTAGAATCATTGAAGCCCGATGTAGTTATAGTGTTAGGCTCTATGTTAGGTGAATGGGTCCCTGCATTAAATGATAATGTTAAAGTGGCCTATTTGTATCACCCATCAAGTGGTTATTTTAATTATGAAGGCGTAATACCAGCCATTAAGAAAGCAATGAATGATGCTAAACGAGAAAGTAATTCTTAGTGCTTTTTGACACCAAAATCCTAAGAAATTCTATGCAAACTATCTCATTGTGTTTTATCTATTTCATTAATTCTCTTTAAAATACGAGTGATTACGTTATTGGCGTATTCCATTGAGCTAAGGTAGATAATATTATTTTTATCAAATCCCGTTCTGTTAAATTGAAACCTTAGACCAGGAGTGCAAATGAGCAGTTTTGCATTTTGAGAAATTAATTTTACTATGTTTGATTCTGTATTATCAGGGTAAACTTCCCAGTCTAAGTTAATTTTGTTTATCTTATTTTGTAGGGCTGAAACATAGTTATCAACTGTATTTCCATCGAGAAAGCGAGTAATAAAGCTAGAGCCACTAACCCATGGGAACGCTGTTCTTCCAAGTGTAGGGCTTCGGCTATAAATTAAATAAATTTTATTCTTTTCCATTTCGCTCCCTAAGATAAATTCATGTATGCAAATGATTATCATACTCATTAGTGTGGGTGTCAATTTTATTGTTACCGTCACTTGTTTAGTTTTAGTTACTTAGATATAGCTACGAGCTTATGACCTACCAGAAAGAAAACAATATAATCGCTACAGGTACTATGGATGGTTTAATGGTTATCACTTAACAGGAGTGCGGATAGTTACCTACTTTTAACTGACTCTCTTTAAGATGATCAGTTTAATTACTTCGAAATTACCGAGGCAATCTCAAATCTACCTATAAAATCATAGTTACTTGTACACTCAATTAAAGGGAAGTGGGCAGTGGCTTAACACCCAATGAATCAGAACGATTACATTGGGAAAACTCTAAAACGGTGACCAATTTTTGTTGATCACTACAGTATAAGTTGTGTAATTTGATTTGAATAGACCAATAATTGTCTACCTACATTATTGGCGATTAAGCACTTTCTCTGTCGCTCAAACAAAAGAATACCAAGAGACTCTTTTAGCTGTCTGACGCGAACTGTAATATTCGATTGAGCACACTCTATAATTTTAGTTACTCAAAGTGCGCTACCTTTACTAATAACCAGTTCAAATGTTTTAAGTAAAATAGAATTCATTAATATCAACACGCTTCATCAATATATTTGTTATGGATTTTGTATTCAATCAAATGATTATGTGTTAAAACACTTCATATCATAATAACGCTTTATTAAAGCAAATAACCCAACGCATTAAATGGTTAAATTACAATTAACTAGAAATTTAACTCCACTTACAATAACAAAATATAATAAAATATAACAAAATAAATTAATTATAAGTAAAATAATATTTGTTCATTCATGTTTTTTTAAATAATGTAAATGGCAAGAAGATAACAAACTAAAAAATTTCAAAAAATAAATCAAAAAATAAATCAAAAAATAAATCAAAAAATAAATCAAAAAATCATTCAATACCTATGAGCGAGAACACTATCATGACTATGAAGCAGCTTATTGTAATAGGTGCAAGAGATACAGGAACAAGTCTTACCTTAGTTAACCAAGCATTAATAAACCAATATTCAGTCGTAATTATTATCTCTGATAAAGAACTATTAAAAAATGTCTTTTCTCCGGAAGTAACCGTTGTATATTTAGAGAAAACACAAAAGACGTTTCTTAATTGGATAAACTCACACTGTGACTTAAGTAGCATCATGGTGACATGTGCCCACGAAAATTATGCGGTCATAGCAGCAAATATTTGTGCAGAACTTAACTTAAATGGTCCTAGTCCTGAAAAGATAAAATTAGCAACTTCTAAAGTTTTTCAGAAAAAAATCTTTAATCAACAACATAATAATGGGTTTACTGTTTCTATTGAAGAACCCGTTAATGAAGTGAAACTTTCAGGAAGTCTCAATACACTAAACTATCCATTGGTTATTAAGCCATGTAAGGGATCTGCAAGTTTAGGGGTGAAAAAATGCCATAGTAAATATGATGCCATTAAACATTTAAATGATTTATATGAAGATTATCATCAAGACCAAAAGATGATATTAACTCATGAAGTTATTATTGAACCTTATGTACAAGGTAGAGAATATTGTATTGAGTTTTTTGACGGTATTTGTGTTGGTGTTCTACAAAAGTTCAAACAAGATGGAGACGAATTTTTTGAGCGTGGCTATACATCAGAACTCAATCTAGAGCCTATCTATATCAAACCAGTCATTCAAAAGGTATCGGATATCATTAATAAATTAGGCCTTGATTGGGGGCCCGTGCATGTGGACAGTATCATTAATGAGCATGGTTATCATATTATAGAGATTAACCCTCGTATTGCAGGAAGTTTTATTTGCCAACTAGTTCATGATGCTTATCAATTCGATATTGTCACTGCATTACTGAATAAATTAAGTGATAAACCTTACTGCATCCCTGCAAAAATGCAGTTAAGTGCACTAGCTTATGTCAATTTTATCCTATTGTCTGATCCTATCACTTGGGAAATTACTGAGACAAGCCTATTAGAGAATGAACAAATCAACGTGATATGTGGTCAGCAATATTCACAAGAAAGAAATAGACGAGCATTTATTTATACCCTTTTAAAACATGATGGTAGAGCAAAGGATTTAACGTAAAACGAAGGGGCAATAAAAATGATTAAAAACGCTTTATATAATCCGAGTAGCATTGCAAAAACGTGTTTAACGACGAGTTTTGGATATGTCGTAGTACAGCTAGATATAACGATTGTCAATGTTGCCATGCCTAGTATTGGACAGACATACTCAGCTAACCTACATAGCTTACAATGGATCGCTGATGCTTATGTAGTAGTTTTTGCCGCTTTGCTTATCAGTGCTGGTGTGCTATGTGATAAATATGGTAGTCGAAAAATCTACTTTATTGGTCTTTTGTTATTCTTCATTTCCTCATTAGTTTGCGCATTCTCACCAACTATTCGGACACTTATTATCGCTCGTATTATACAAGGGGTAGCGGCAGCTTTGATTTTACCTGCTTCACTTTCACTTTTAGCATTATCAACATCTGAGAGCGATCACGCCAGAATAAAAGCCATCGGTTGGTGGAGTGCTATTGGCGGCTTTGTAAGTGCCACAGGTCCTTTTATTGGCGGTGTATTAATAGACCTGATTCATTGGCGAGCAATTTTCTTAATTAACATACCCATCTGTTTAGTTGGTTTATTACTAACACCTTATTTATTAGAAGAAAGTCCTCTACAAAAAAATAAAAGCCTCGATGTCAAAGGCCAGTTATATGCAATTGTTAGCGTTTTAAGCATCATTTGGGCAATGATTGAAGCAGGCAAAAGTCAGTGGAGCAATCCTCTTATTTATGTAAGCCTGTTTATTTCTATTTTTACCCTAATGTTGTTTATTCGGCAAGAAAAAAGAGTATCAAACCCTATGTTTCCTCTTGAGCTATTCAAAATTAGTAGATTATTTCCTGCTTTACTTGTCGGATTAGTCATTAATTTTGCTTTTTATGGTGTTATTTTTATTCTCAGCATCTATATGCAATATGTCAGGAAGTACTCTCCGACATTAACGGGACTTGCGTTAATGACCTTTGTGGTGATCATGTTTGCTAATTTGTTTAGTGCTTATTTAGCTAAAAAATTTGGTGAAAAAAATACAGTCATTCTAGGTTTAATAATTACCAGTCTTGCTTATCTATTAATTACATTGGTGATGGTATATGAAGGTTCATATCTTTTATTGGTATTGTCATTAATTTTAATGCCTATTGGTACAGGTATAGCATTACCAACATTACTTGCTCTGTTTATCTCATCAGTAAGTAAACAGATGGTTGGCACGGCTTCAGCCATTATTAATTCATTCAGACAACTTGGTAGTGCTTTGGGGATCGCAATCCTTGGCATGTTTATTGTGGGAAATACATCTACTATTAATCATGGAGCAATCACTGCTTTAGTGATCTCTGCTATTTTGATGTTAATGGTGGGGGTATTTTTTTATTTTTTCGTCCAACAAAGAAACAGGTAGCATAATGAATAACTCGATTATAATTATTATTGATGGGATATCAACTGCCGTAGGATATGCTCCCGCATTTAAATCTTACGGAATTGATTGCATTCATATTTACAGCTCAAAGACATTCAAAGATAAATTTAGTCATTTAATCAAAGCTGAAGACTATACTTTTGTTTTTGAATATGAAAATGATTTGTCTTTTTTACTAACACAATTGAAACAATTTCATATTTTAGCAGTATTATCTGGTGTTGAGTCAGGCTCTGAACTTAAAGATAAGTTAAGTGAAAGATTGGGACTACAATATCGTAACGACGCTAGCACAAGCGAAGCTAGATATCACAAATACATCATGACACAAACAGTCAATGAGCATGAATTGTTAGCACCAGAACAGTTTACCAGTACTAATAAAGATGAATTGTTGTACTGGATTAAAAATAGGAATGTATTTCCTATTATTTTAAAACCAACCAATAGTGCTGGTGTTACAGGTGTTTTTAGATGTAATTCATTGAAAGAAGCTGAACACTATATTGATACTATTAAAGACATGAAATCGTATTTTGGTGTTAGCAATAATATGATTGTTGCGCAGGAATGTTTGCAAGGGCAAGAGTACATTGTCGATGCTGTATCTTTGGATGGTATGCATAGAATTATCAATATTTGGGAAGTTTATAGGGAGGAAGGTTCCTCTCCTCTATTAGATGGCATGATTATTGTTGATCACTCTCAAGATAAATTCCAACCGATTATTAACTATGCAAAACAGGTTTTCGATGCGCTTGGTGTACGTAATGGCCCCAGCCATCTTGAACTCATGCAAACAGCAAAAGGGCCCTGTATTGTGGAGCTTAATGCAAGGTTACATGGGAGTTTAGATTTAAAGTTGTCTACGTTGGTGAATGGGTATGATCAGCTTCACTGCGTTGTTGAATCTATATTATGCCCCTATCATTTCAAGCATAATATCAACCAACCACCTATTTTCCACGGTTTTAGCGTACATCTATTAATAAGGTCGGCAAAGCAGGAATGTTTAACTTCATTAGATATTTGGGAACAATTCGCAAAGTTTAAGACTTATGTGGGCTGCAAAGTTAATTATCAAATTGGACAGCAGGTAAAAGTCACTCGCGATTTAACTACAGCGCTAGGGTCAGTGGCTCTTTATAGTGAAAGTTATGATGAGTTGTTGACTGATTGGAAAAGGATCAGAGTCTTAGAACATTTTACTGTTGAACATAGATCAAATTGGCAACACTCAAATATTTCTATTTAATCATATAGAAGGGAGATAAATATTAAAACACAAAACACGGTCAGAATTTTCATTTAACATTTACACAATTATTTTCAATAAAGAGATATAACTCTATTGACATATAAAATGCATTATTTATAAAAAATAATGTTTATTAATTATATATTAAAATAATATTTGTTATTGCGTTGTATTTTTTTTTCTGTTTTATATCGCAAAGAATATAAAGTAAAGCATCGATAAAATTAATAAAGCAACAAAAGAGGTAATTATGTATCAACAAAATGAAAAAATTATTCTATCTAGTCAAGAATCGGAAATAATCCGTAATGCGTTAAATGAGATTGAATATGACCCCAAAGGAGGCATGAACTATTTAAATAAATTAAAGCAAACTGCTTATAACATATTTCCTGAACGTGTTATTGTTGGTATTGAAAAAATGAAGCTTCTGACTGAAGAGGCTTATGGTTGTATTTCAATTGAAAATTTACCAATCGATAATGAAGTCACAGGAAGCCCTCTCTTCAAAGAAACAGGTAGTAGTTTTAAAGGAGGGACAATAAGTGAAAATGTATTGATTGCATTAAGTCTTATCGCTGGAGAACCTTATTCAATTTCTCATGAAGGTTTAGAGCTAGTCAATAATTTAACACCTCATCCAGATGCAACGAAAGAATATACTGGCTTAGGCTCAGAAGTAGAGCTTGATTTTCATATTGAAAATGCAGCACAAGCACACATGCCAGAGGGAGATACTTCCCCATTATTCTTAATGCTACTGGGTATTAGAACGGATATTGATAATGGCCCTTTCACGCGTATAGCGGATATGCGTAATGCATTGAAATTAATGTCAAAAGAAGATATTAAAGAACTCTATCAAAGCAACTATATCATTAAAGTACCGTATCGTTGGAGAGATGCAACAATTACCCCGAGGAGTAATACGGGATTAGTCCCCGTACTCTCAGGCCCTATCACTTGCCCACAAATAACAGCTGCTTTTTATCCAGATATGATGGTGACAGCGAATATCGCAGCAAAACAGGCCTTAGATAATCTTTATGAAGCTCTAAAAAAAGTATCATTTGGAGTTCAAATTACCCCTGGCCGATTGATTATTTTAAATAACCATTTTGTTTTACATTCAAGAGATCAATTTGAAGCCAAGTATGATAAGAATGGTCGAGCATACAGATGGGTACAGCGAGTTTTTGTAGCTCCAACACTCTGGAACTATAGGAATTATCAGCGTCTCCATGAGCGAGTATTCAATGCTAAAAATTTAATAAACAATGACTCTGCAGCATAAGTTTAAATTATTAATTTAAGCTACCCCTACTGGGGGTAGCTATAAAAAATAGGCCGAGTACTCCATAAAGACCTCTTAAATTATTTTGGCAAAATATGTTTAATGTTTCCAGTTTAAATTCAGATCCACTCACAGGGCATTGAACTCATAGTAAACCTCAATACCTCACTCTGTAGTCATTAGCGACTGTGCCACACTATTTAGCCATTAACTTCATCGACATAGATAGAAGAATCAAACAGTTATATTTGGGACGAGCTTCAAGCCAACTCCACCAAATTATAGTAAGAGCATCATAAACCCGTATTTTAATTGCCTAGCCCTAACAATAAGATCAACTCTCAACCTAAATTTTAGTGATCAACTAAAACGTGCAACAGAGGAAGCAGAAAGGGCAGAGCAGATAGATGAAAAATAATTATTAAAAAATATCCCCCTTAACTAAACACCAAGGGGGGTATTTAAAATTGTTTTTAGCACCCAGCTATATTTATTTGTTTATTTTAATAAACTTAAAAATGGGTTACATCTATTACGACAGCGACATTATAACTAAATGAACCAGTCTTCATTTCTTCATTGCCAGTTTTCATTAGTCCTGCTTTGAGTGCAAAAGTCATTGATCCCGGTTGAGGGAGTGCTGCTGCTCTTGGTTTAGTTATTCCGTTTAATTTCTCGCCCAGAGCATCTTCAATAAATACACCAATACTTGGATGAGTCGTCTTAAAGATATTATCAACTCCAGACACATTTTGCCCAGTAGCATAGACGCTCATTTTTGCTGGTGTATGACATTTTAAGACAATATTCAGTGGTTTTTTTTGAGATGTGTATTGAGTTTGTAGCAAGCTGTTGTAATCAAGCTCTCCGAAATGGATGCTTTCGGTGTTATTACTTTCTAATGAGCAGGGGGGAGTATCTATATTAAAGGTTCCATTAACATCGACCTGTAATTGTGTTGGTTTTGCGATTAAGTTACTTGCAAAAAATGCCGTTAGCAAAATAGATAGCTTCATTATGCGTTTCAAAGTGTTACCTCCAGTGTAATTGATAAATCCTAAGTTTAACTCTTGCTAACTGTACAGGGATGTATATGACTCGCATATTGACGGATGTACGTAATTATGAAGTTCTGTGATCTTCAATCTCAAAAGCTAATTTTAAAAAACAGGTTGAAAAGAAATCTGTATGGGAAACCGCAGTATAGACAGATAGAGCAACAATAAAAACTAATGCGCCAACTCAAGTAGTTGGCGCACTTTAAGCGTTAGTCAAACAGCGAGGATAGTTTTTTGTACCAAGAGTCTAGAATTTCGCGTTTTTTTCTTAAGTAATCATATCTATCATAGTATTTTTTAGACACTCCTGGCCTTTTATGGTTTTGTACCATATCCCTCATTTCTGAGCTTATCCCCATTTCCCTGCCAATGTTTTAAATGTCCGTTTTATATCCATTGGTATAAATTTTTTAAACGCATTACGCTTGCAAAACTTATTTAATTGTTTTACGTATTCTGATGTTAATAAATGGCTTTCTTGAGTGTCAGAAGGGAATAGAAAACTGGATGTCGGGTATAACAATTCCTGAATATTTAAAATATCGATATCAGGTTTGGTTAATGGTATTACATAATAGTCCTCTGTTTTTTAAATATGCGGAGGTACAGTCAATGTGTTATTTTTTATCACAATTATCACAATTATCACAATTATCACAATTATCACAATTATCACAATTATCACAATTATCACAATTATCACAATTATCACAATTATCACAATTATTAGCTACTATTTCCAATGGCCTCTTTGTCCAGCAGCGTAAACACAGAATAAAAATAGTCTGGCATAGTCGGGATTAATAGGATATTAATTGCTCGGTTTATTAAATAGTTATGAAAAACATGAGTAGGATTATTTCTGGTCAGTCTTTCATTATCTGCAATAAAAGCTTTAACTGATGATATTTTTGCAATGCTGGAGGCTTTGGGAAAACTGATGCCTAAACCTCTTAATTTTTGAGTCACAAAATAAAAAGGGGACATGGTACGAAATTGAATAAATTTAAGCTGTTTATAATCAATGTTATATGGATTTATATTGAATCCTGTAGGCCTTTAACCCTTCTTCGTTCAACTGACGTCTAGCTATATCAGTTTCTTAAATGTATTGATTATCATGGAAACGCGACTGTTCATCATGCGCCAGTCAGTTAGTGCAAAAAATCAAAATAGTTCATAAATAATATATGCGATTTGACGTATGTATTATTTATGTGTAATTTAAAGAAAAGATTGAAGAGGTACACATGGAACCATTACAACTGTTTAAAATTTTAGGTGACCAAACAAGGCTCGATATCGTGCTGCTTTTGAAAGCAGCTGGTGAACTGTGTGTGTGTGATATTTATACGGCTTTAAATCTATCGCAACCAAAGACATCTCGGCACTTAGCAATGCTAAGAGAGTCAGGTCTTCTGTTAGATTCAAAGCATGGCAAATGGGTTCACTATCGCTTATCTCCGGCATTACTACCATGGGTAAAAAGCATTATTGATGTCACCTATGCTACAGAGAAAAATAGAGTGTCAGGCTTACTTCAAAGTTTGAATGCAAAAGAGATAAATAATCATTGCTCTTAGTGATTTTTTAACTAAACGAATATGAAAATTCGTATATGTTGATTCAATAAGTATTAAATACATATAGTCGATAAGGCTTATTTTAGAGGAGTAAAAGGTGCACGAAAGCACCTTTTAAATGAGGTTGTTATGTTTATTGCCGCATTCAATTTTATTTTAACGATCACCTTTGTTATTTGGCAGCCCAAAGGACTGGGTATTGGCTGGAGTGCTACAGTCGGGGCTGTATTGGCACTGATCTTTGGTGTGATCAGTTTTCAAGATATCCCGATAGTTTGGAATATTGTGTGGAATGCCACTGCGACATTTGTTGCAGTAATTATTATTAGCCTACTTTTAGATGAAAGTGGTTTCTTCGAATGGGCGGCATTACATGTTGCTAAGTGGGGCGGGGGTAAAGGAAGATTACTATTCAGTTATATCGTGCTACTTGGTGCAACGGTGGCGGCTTTATTTGCCAACGATGGTGCAGCATTGATATTAACGCCCATTGTGATTGCGATGTTATTGGCACTTGGTTTCAACAAAGGTACGACATTGGCATTTGTTATGGCTGCTGGGTTTATCGCAGACACAGCGAGCTTGCCGCTGATTGTTTCGAACCTCGTGAATATCGTTTCTGCGGACTTCTTTAATATTGGATTTACGGAATATGCATCAATTATGGTGCCAGTGGATATTGCAGCAATTATCGCAACGCTCGTGACGTTGCATTGGTTTTTCCGTAAAGATATTCCTAAGCAATATGATGCCACTAAATTGAGTGCACCTGCTTTAGCTATTAAAGACATAACGACGTTTAAAGCAGGTTGGCTTGTATTAGTGTTATTACTTGTTGGTTTTTTTGTCTTAGAGCCTTTAGGTATTCCGATTAGTGCGATTGCCGCTATTGGCGCCTTAATTCTTTGGGTGATTGCGGCCAGAGGCCATACGATTAATACCAAAAAAGTATTACGTGGTGCGCCGTGGCAAATCGTCATTTTTTCCCTAGGTATGTATTTGGTTGTTTATGGTTTAAGAAATGCAGGGCTAACCGATTATCTTTCTGAAACGCTCAATTATCTTGCTGATAAAGGACTATGGGTAGCAACGCTAGGCACTGGATTTATTACGGCATTTTTATCATCCATAATGAATAACATGCCCACGGTATTAATTGGGGCTCTATCCATTGAAGGGAGTGAAGCGACAGGGTTAATTCAACAAGCGATGATTTACGCCAATGTGATTGGTGCAGATTTAGGTCCTAAAATTACGCCAATAGGGAGTTTGGCGACATTGTTATGGCTGCATGTTTTATCACAAAAGAACATGACCATTACATGGGGATATTATTTCAAAACAGGGATTATCATGACTATCCCTGTACTCATTATCACACTCGTTGCGTTAGTGCTTCGACTTTCACTGTTAAATTAAAGGTAACCCAATGAATGAGATTACCATCTACCATAACCCCAATTGCGGTACTTCGCGCAATACCCTAGCCATGATCCGTAATGGTGGGGTTGAGCCGACGATTATTTATTATCTAGAAACGCCACCAACTAAAGATGTGTTAATAAAACTTATTGCCGATATGAAAATTACGGTAAGGGCATTATTACGAAAAAATGTTGAGCCGTATGAGCAATTAAATTTAGAACAAGATAGCTATACTGATGACCAAATTATTGATTTTATGTTGCAATACCCAATATTGATTAATAGGCCAATTGTCGTCACGCCGTTAGGCGTAAAGTTGTGTCGGCCTTCTGAAGTTGTGTTAGATATTTTGCCTCAACCTCTTACAAGTGATTTCATCAAGGAAGATGGTCAAATAGTGATTAGTAATCACCATGTAAAACACAAAAAAGGATTAGGTTAATTAGTTTAAAATCTAAGAAAGTTGAGTGTTTTATCTATGTAATTAAATAAAACTTGTTCTAGGGAACACAATACAACTAACTATTATTCACGTTAGCTATCGGTTCCCTATTTTCTTGCTAATCATCTCATGGAAATCTAGCTCTGAAGTGGCATAGTGATATACATTTCAATAGCTTGATTTAAAGTTTTGATTGATCGCATTGTTTGGTTAAATTGTAATATTACTTCATCAGATGTATTACCAGTAAGGAAGTACTCTTCTAGTAATTTACATTCTAATGCGATTTTTTTAGCGCCAATAATTTGGCTAGAACCTTCTAAACGATGACAATAATGCGCTAAATTAAGCCAGTCTTGTTTTTCGAATAAGCGTTCTGCTTGTTGTATATCTTCTATATTTTCTTGAAGACTCGTTTGAAGTAATTTATTTAATAACTGTTGGTCATCCTGAGTCAACTGCATTAATGCATCTAAATTAATTAAACTATTTAACATTGGTGGAATGGGCTCTTCTGTATCTTCTTCTATTTGTTGAAGGGTGCAGCGTAATAGCAGGGCTTCAATCTGAGATAGACGTAAAGGTTTAAATAGGCAGTCATCCATACCCGCCTCTATACAGCGTTGGCGTTCTTCTTGCCTTGCATCTGCAGTTAATCCAATAATAATTAGAGTTTGGGGGGATATTTCCCGTAGTTGCCGAGTTAATTCTAACCCATCAATATCAGGCATATTACAATCGGTAATTACGATGTCTATTGCATTTTTCTTCCATAATTCGAGGGCTTGTTTCCCGCTCTTTGCTTCAGTGACATGATGACCAAATCTTGTTAATTGACGTACTAATAGCAGGCGATTTGCAGGATGGTCATCAACGGCAAGTATTCGTAAGCGTTTATTATTTTTTGTGGTCTTATAAAGTGTCGGAAGCGAAACTCTAGTGTTTTTACGATGCTTGACGGGGATATCTATTAAAAATTGAGTGCCATGCCCTAATTGGCTGTATAAGGTAATAGTCCCATTCATCATGGATATAAGTTGCTTACAAATAGCTAAGCCAAGACCTGTTCCTTTATGTTTACTGCTTGATTCAGCTTGGGTATAGGGGGAAAAAATCAATTCTTGTCTGTTCTCTTCAATTCCCATTCCTGTATCAGAAATAATGATCCTTAAAATATTTTGTTCATGGTTCTGTGGGAGATAATTAATGATAACTTCAATAGTTCCTTCTGAAGTAAACTTAATTGCGTTGTTAAGTAGATTGGAAATAACCTGACGTAGTCGAAAAACGTCAATATATATTTCATCAGGATGGATTGCATTAAGATGATAATGTAGAGAAATACCTTTTTGTTTAGCTAATCCTTCAAACAAACGGACAACGAGAGTTGCTAATTCATTACTTTTTACCCACTCAGGAACGAGTTCCAGTTTTCCTGATTCAATTTTTGCCATATCTAAAATATCGCCTATAAGTCCCATCAATGATAATGCGGACTCATACGGTATTTGAATTGATTCTGTTATATCATCTTGCTGATTTTTATTCGTGGCGGCTAATTCTAATAACCCAATAATTGCGCTGATATGGGTACGAATTTCATGGCTCATGATAGCAAGGAAATTGCTTTTTGTTTGGCTTGCATGTTCTGCGCGTTGGCGAGCACTAGAGAGCTCAATAAGGAGCTGTTCATGTTCAGTTATATCTTGCCAACTACATATAAGGCCAGAGATATTACCTTGATTGTCTCTATATGCGACGGCTTGATGCACTATGACCCTTTCACCCATTCTATTTTTTATTTGATAACGTTTAGGCGGAGAAACTAGACTATTAGGATCATCGAAAAGAGAATGCAATTCTTGATAAATTGTCGATAGCGGGTGTTGTTGCGATGTCAATGAAAGTTGTTTTATGTTTTCATTATCAGGGCTGAAAAAACTCTCCCATGCTGAATTACTATTTATTATCGTTCCGCTTTTATCAATGACATAAATAGGAACAGGAGTACCATTATAAAGAGTTTCTAAGAATATAGCCTGTTCTTGTAAGCGTTTTTGTGTATATTTTCTTAATCGAATTTCACGATGTAAATAATAATTCCATATTAAAGACGTAATAATAAGAATAGTGGCAATACAAGCTAATGTATAGAACTCGGTGCGGTATACTGTCCATGTATCCATTTTAACATCTGGTGAGCCTAGCCATTTATTAGTTAATACTGATATATCTCTCGGCGGAATAGATGCAATCGCTTTATCTAATATGCTATATAACTCAGGCTGGTCACGTCCTACGGCAAACGATATATAAGCTGTATCCTCGTTTAATTGTTCGCTGATTTTTAATCGACTACGAAAATATCGGTCAATCATATAGTGAGCGCTGATAAGATTCTCGATGGTACCATCTACTTTTCCTTCATTGACCATTTGCAAAGCAGTATAGGTATCTTTAGCTTCAACTAATTCCACTTGAGGATAGTTCTTTGTTAGCCAGTCGTGAATTGCATTGTCAGGGGTAATTGCAAGTTTTGCTGTCTGAGCAATTTTTTTGTGGGCTAATGGCGTGTCTCTAACAATTAAAACAAATGGGGGAAGAACATAAGGACGAGTAAATAGTAATTCTTTATCATTTTTTGAATTTTTTGTAATTGAAGCAATGAAATCCCCTTTATTTTTTTTCAATAAAGCAATCTCATCTTTTTCAGAGCTTGCTTCAATGACTTTAAAATTAATATTTGTTTTGAAATGGATGAGATTAAGTATATCTGCAGAAAGGCCATGAAATTGTTTTTGTGAGTCAAAAAATGTGAAGGGGGCATTTAGTGAATTAATGACGACCTTTAACTCGTTGTGTTGTTTTAGCCAATCTATTTCCTTTTGTGTGAATACCACAGATTGTTTTAGCGCCCATAAATCGGGTTTTGAACTCCAATGATGAAAAATAATATCATGCTGAGCTAATGATATTGAGCTTAAAATGATATCCACAGTACGCTTTAATTGCGCATTTTTAGGATGGAAGAGAAAGACTGGGCCAATATTTTCATTAGAGAAAATCTCAGCAGTGGATAATGTTGTTGCATAGTGGCGTTCAAGTAAAAAATTAGCCACGATCATTCTGCCTAGGAAGTAATCATTTTCACCAAATGCGACGGAAGATAACGCATTTTGCGGTAAAGGAAAACGTTCAATTTTAGCATCAGGAAAATATTTTTTGATCCATTCATTGCTTGGATAGCCTTGAACTGTAGCAATACGAGCACCATGAGGTATGGGATGCTTGTTGGACATTGCCGCTTTTCGTGAAATAAGTACAGGATAATCAGGGATATATGGAGCACTTTTGAGAAAACCATAGCTCTCGTTTCTTTGCCTTTTGCCATCATCAGCTAACATATCTATCTCGCCATTGAGCAGACCCTGTAATGCTATATCTCTATCTGGGTAGTAGATAATTTTGAAGCGCAAACCTAAGTTACGCATGATGGTCATGATGCTATCTGCAGAAATTCCTTTATAAATTCCTGGTTCTAATACTAAATCAAAGGGAGGGTTATTAGGAGCGTAGACACCAATCGCTAATTCTTGTTTTTCTCCTAGCCATCTCCAATCATAATCACTTAATTCAAATTTTGATGGGAGAATTTCAATTTGGCTATAAAGTCTGACTTCATAAGGTTGGAATGCAGAAAATGAGCAAGGAAACAGACCAATAAGCAAGCAAACTATTAGGATTAGGTTACGCATCAATATATTAATCCAAATTATTGCGTTGAATAAAGTCGTATAGCTCTGCAATATTATGAAGATCTAATTTAAGCATTAGTCGTCTTTTATAAGTGCTAACAGTTTTATCGCTGATGCGCATTTGTTGTGCAATGTTAATGCTTTTCATCCCTTTAGCCAGTAAATGTAAGACTTGTAGTTCTTTTGTGGAGAGCTCGGCGATTTTTTGTTTGTCATTAAGATGATTACTAGGGGAAGCATCCATTTTATTCAGATTAAGTGGAAAGTAGCCATATCCATTTCTAATCGCATGAATTGCGACATGTAGTTCCGTTAAGTTATTGCGTTTGCTAATAAAACCACTGGCACCGACACTTGCACAGCGACGAATGTAATGGTCATCATCCTTTGCAGATAACACAAGAAGCCCTCCCGTGTAGTTATTTTTACGCAATCGCTGCATGACATCAATCCCATTAAGTGATGGGATATCTATATCTATCATGATTAAGTCGGGAGAGAGAGTTTTAGCAAGTTGGATAGCTTCATGGCCATCAGCGGTTTCCCCTACAATGGTCATGTCATCTTTTTCTAATAGTATTCTTACAGCAAGCCGTGCTACTGGATGGTCATCGACTATCAGTACTGTTTTCATATTTTTCCCTTTCTGGCTAGTAAATTAAAGCGCGATGAACATAGGTGCAGGTGCCAAATGAAAAATTAATTGTTTTTTTTATTAGTTTAATGAGCGTTTGAATTTGCTGCAATGTATATTTTTGTAATATTTATCTGTCATAAATTTAATAATTAACTTACATAAATTGCTTTTTTGTCTTATTACATTTTATGGCTATTCCTCTCAAAATACACCTATGCACTGTGGCTGTGTTCAGATGTCTCTACTGTTTTATGGAAAATACAATAGAGCCTTCAATTCTTAATAATTAGATTAGCCTAAACTAAACCTAGGAGGTGAATGATATTATTTTAATAGATAATGACGATCATGGAAACTAACTTTACGAAACTATGTTTTTCTCTATTTCACTACATAGAGTGTATCTCGCCATTTCTATTTAACAGATTAATGGCATAAGGATTAATAAGTTAATGGATTAAACAGGTACCACAGACATTAATGGGAATTAATGTGGTAGTGATAACCATAATATATTAATAAATTAAATATTTTAACACTGGGTTATATATTGATTCAGTAAAAAAGGAATTAGAAATGAAAAAGATTATTGCTACTGCTATTTTTGCTGCGCTTTGTGTTGGTCAAGTTGCTAATGCTAAAGACGGTACAGTTAAATTCGTAGGTGATATCGTGACTGCACCATGTGAGGTAGCACAGAACTCTTGGGACCAAACTGTTCAAATGGCTCAAGTTAAAACAGCTACATTCGCAGATGCAGGAGCTAAATCAGCGGATAAGAAATTCCAAATCAGCTTGCTGAATTGTGATGTGGCTCAATTCAAGAATGTAGCTGTTTCATTCGCGGGCCAGGCTAACGGAGATGATGCAACACTTTTAGCACTTGATGGCGGCCAAGGTGCAGCTGAAAACGTTGGTGTGGCAATCTATGACGGTAAAGGTAAAAAATTAGCTTTAGGTACAGCGACTGCTGATACTGCATTACAAGTTGGTTCAAATACTCTTTATTTCTCTGCAGCTTATGTTTCTACTAAGAAAGATGTGAAAGCAGGTTCTGCTAATGCAACAGCAGACTTCAACCTGACATATAAATAATAGTGAATTTCCTTCAGGCCACTATGCCGGTGGCCTGCTTTTTGTTCGAAGGGGATGTAATGATTCTTAATAGCCTTTTTATTAATAAGTTAATACTCGTTTTTTTACTCATGTGTTTTAGTTTCTCTATTTATGCTGCTGGTGGTGTCGTTGTCGGTTCCACCCGTGTTGTATTTGATGGCTCAAAGAGAGAAGCTAATCTTAGTTTAAAGAATAATAATGATAAAAGTACTTATTTAATTCAGTCTTGGGTTGAAGATGCCTCAGGGAATAATAAGACTCCATTTATTATAACACCGCCACTTTTTAAATTAGACCCGGTTAAAGAAAATATGTTGCGTATTGTGCGTGCTGGTGGAAATTTACCTGAAGATCGCGAATCGGTTTATTATGTCAATGTAAAAGCTATTCCACCCGCTCCAGCTGAAGAAAGTGCTAATACTTTACAACTAGCAATTAAAACTAGAATGAAATTATTCTATAGACCTGCTGGTTTGAAAGGTAACCCAATGGATTCCTATAAGGCTCTGGTATGGAAAAAAGAGGGTGATAGCTTGCGTATAGTTAATAATACGCCTTTTTCTGTCACATTAAGTGAAGTGAAAGTTAATGGTAGTGAAATAGATAAAGTCGACCTTGTCCTGCCGATGAGCAGCACTATCTATAAACTGCCATCAAAAGTGAATATAGGTGCTCAGGTAGTGTTTACAACTATTAATGATTATGGCGGCACTTCTGAATTGCAAAAAGCAATACTTCAATAAACAAGCAAAATATTAAATAAAATAATAGCGTTTTAAAGCATTTTATTATTAATTTTTTATAGGAAATTTTTTGCGCAATATATTTATTAGAGGGAACGAGGGAATGAACAAAACACGATATAGAAAGAATTTTTTGGCCTTCTCTTGCATTACATTGGGAATATTTAGCGCCTATCCTGTTTTAGCCAAAGAATTGTTTAACTCTCAATTTTTAGAAAATATTAATAGTAATAGCGTTGCGGATTTTTCTTTATTATCAAAAGGTGATGTAGACCAATTACCTGGTGAGTATTTGGTTGATATTTATGTTAATGAACAATCAGTAGCGAAACAGAATATAAAATTCAGTACCAGAGAGAATAAAGCAAGCTATTCCTCTGATAGCGTAGCACTTGAGCCTTGTATTTCATATGAGCAACTACAAGCTTATGGTGTACGTGTTGAAGCTTTTCCACAGTTAGCACAATATGGAAAGGATCCAGTTCAATGCAAGCCATTCTCAGCTTTTGAGAAAATTATCCCTTATGCATCATCTCATTTTGATTTTAATCAGCAGAGATTGTATTTGAGCTTTCCACAAGCATCTTTGACCAATTTAGCAAAGGGAACGATTGACCCGTCAATGTGGGATGAAGGAATCCCTGCACTACTAACAAATTATAGCTTTACAGGGAGTAACTCGACGAACACAGGCAGTCATATTAGTGATAAGTCAAGTGATAGCTATTTTTTGAGTTTACGTTCTGGGCTTAACGTGGGGGCATGGCGCTTACGTAATTATTCAACATGGAACAGTAGCAATGGTAATAATAGCTGGAGAAATATTAATACCTATCTCCAGCGGTATATTGCTCAGTTGAAGTCGCAAATAATTATGGGGGATACCTATACACCTGGCGATATTTTCGACAGTGTACAGATTCGTGGTGCACAAATTGGTACCGATGATGACATGCTAGCAGACAGCCTGAAGGGCTATGCACCTGTGGTACGTGGGATTGCACGTACTAATGCGACGGTGACGATTAAGCAAAACGGATATACCGTTTACCAGAGTTATGTGGCTCCTGGCCCATTTGCTATCACTGATTTGTATCCAACCGCCGCGAGTGGCGACCTTGAAGTAGAAATAAAAGAGTCGGATGGAACAATCCAAAACTTTATTCAACCCTTTGCGAGTGTGCCTGTTTTGCGTCGTCAAGGGCAAATTAAGTACGCATTTTCAGCGGGGCAATATCGTAATGGTCACAGTAGCCAGCGGCCATTTATAACGCAGGGCTCACTTGTTTGGGGGATCCTAAATAGCTTGACCGCTTATGGTGGCCTGCAAGTTGCAGAACGCTACCGTTCTCTGGTGCTAGGGGTTGGTCAGAATATCGGCGATTTTGGTGCATATTCTTTTGATATTACAACAGCTCATAGCGAAGATGTAACACGATATGGTAATGGCTCTACAGGCCAATCTTATCGCTTATTGTATTCTAAATCTTTTGCAAATACGGGAACGGACTTTCGTTTATTAGGGTACCGTTATTCAACAGAAGGGTTTTATACCTTCCAAGAAGCTGTTGAGCGTCGATATCAAGATTGGGATTTTGCAGACGATAGCCGCTATTCTTACCACCGACGCTATCGCCTTGAAGGAACATTAACGCAGCAACTAGGTAAAGATTTAGGGTCTATCTATTTTTCTGCTAACCGACAAGATTTCTGGAAAGGGCAAGGTAAGCAAACTCGATTACAAGTAGGTTATAACAATAACTGGGGCCCTTTAAATTATGGTGTTTCTTATAGTCGAGCGACATATCCAAACCAAAGAGAAACAGACCAAATTTTCAGCTTCAATGGTTCATTTCCACTCTCTGCGTTATTACCTAACACATGGGCGACTTACAATATGGTTAGCCAGCGCCATGGACCCACAACTCACCAAGCGGGGATATCAGGCACATTACTCGATGATAATAACCTCAGTTATAGCGTTCAGGAGAGCTATGGTTCTAAAGGGCAGGGTAACGGTGGTGGAGCCAGTCTTAGCTACCGCGGTGGCTACGGTAATATGAATTTTGGTTATAACTATAGTAAAGATTCTAGGCAGTTAAACTATGGTGTTGAAGGTGGTGTTTTAATTCATGGAGATGGTGTAACACTTTCCCAACCAATTAATGAAACTGCAATATTAGTGAAAGCGGTTGGTGCCAAAAATACCAATATTACAAGTTATACCGGTGTTAAAACAGACTGGCGGGGTTATGCCGTATTACCTTTTGCTCAAGCCTATCGATTTAACCATGTTGAGTTAGATACAAAAACATTGGGTGACAATGTGGAATTACAAGAAAGTGCTAAGAGTGTTGTGCCAAGTAAAGGGGCAATTTCTAAGGTTGAATTTATTACACAAGTTGGCTATCGCGCACTGATTACATTGAAACATAAAAACGGCACGGTGATACCTTTTGGTGCGTCGGCACAATTAGTTCAAAACAATGGAAAAGCAATGAATAGCTCCATAGTAGGAGATGGTGGACAGTTATTTATCAGTGGGTTACCGGAAAGTGGCAAACTGGAAGTTAAATGGGGACGCCAAGCGGCACAAAGTTGCTTTGTTAATTATCAACTGCCAGTGAAATCAGCGAATAAAGATGCCATTGGTATAATTCAGACTCAAGCTGTATGCCAGTGATTGGGAGATTGTAATGAGAAAGCTATTTAATGTTCGCATGTCAAAACTATTATTGGCTCCCAGCTTGTTGGTTGCTTTAGTATTGAATATTTCTGATAGCCGTGCTGCGATTGAAACAGAGATGTATAACATTTGTTATCCTGATGGGCCAGCGACGAGCTATTCACTTAATCTTACTGGTAATATTGGTGCATCATTTAACAAGGCTGGCACTGAGCTCCCATCTAAATTTAGTTGGAATGATGGGAAATCATATAAGATAGTTTGTGCATGCGTACCCGGTGTGGAATGGAATCAGACTTATTATTCAGCATTTTATCAGAGGAATGATATGTCGACTAATGGTCATGCGCCAGGCTGGGAACGCGCTAATGATTATATTGATATCAGGACTTTTGTTGCAATTTGGAACCAAAATACAGGTGCTACCGCTATGTACCGAGTTCCCTTCAGAGATATTTCTAATTATACCTCTGAAGGGAAATGTCCAAATACGGAGCTTAACCAATTTGGTCGAAGTCGAATAAGACAGACTATCACTAGCGGCGGAGTCGGAAGGATGGATCTTTATATAAAGAAACCATTTGTTGGCCGTACTACTTTTAATATTCCGAATTTTTATTTTATGTTTGCTAATAATGATTATCAGCGCAACGGACCTGCTATTGTTTCTGTAGGTATTAATATTGATATAACCGCTCCGCAGTCCTGTGAAATTAATGCGGGACAGAGTATATCAATTCCATTCAATGATGCTGCTCAGCGAAATTTTGTTGCGGCTGGTAAGGGGGGCATGCCAGCGGGGGTAGTTCCACAGTCTAAAACGTTAAGTATTAAATGCTCTAATATGGATGCCTATGCAAATTTAGATATGCGCTTTATTGGTACTGCTGACCCAAACCGAACTAATGATGGTTTTAGTACGACTAATAAAGATATTGCTATTGCAATAGAAGGGCCTAATGGTCGCTTAACACCGACTACAGGGAAACTCCCTTTGCAATTAGATGCTAATCAAAACGGTTCGGTAACTATCAAAACTTACCCTTTCAGTAGTACTGGTCTAGCTCCTGCGGTAGGCAAGTATTCATCAATTGTAACTGTGCGTTTAGACTTTAGATAATAACAATGGAGATAACTATTATGAGTAAGGCAATGGATCGTAGTCATCATTTTCCGTGGTCAACAATGAAAAAAGTGGGTGTTTTATCATTATTGATTGCAGTCAGTGGTGCAGCACATGCAGCGGATATTACTTTGAACTTTAGTGGAAATGTTGTGGTAACAGGGTGTGATATTTCTGCAAGTAGTAAAACAAAAGCGATAGCTTTCGGTACTGTGGATTTAGCGAAAGCGACGGCTGGAGGGACAGGGAGTTCGGCCTTGAAAGATGTGGATTTTTCTTTAGATTTTACCAATTGCGTGAATCTTAAGAATATCAGCTTAGTGATGGATACAACCAAAGCCGTGACGGGATTTGCTGATTACTATTCTATCGATGAGGGGACAGGTAAAGCTGGTGGCTTAGCGGTTGGTATCAAGGGAACAGATACAGCAAAAACTGTTCAATCACCAGGAAAAGAGGTTTTATGGGCAAAAACAGCGGCAACAAATAATATTCTTTTTAAAGCCACATTATATAAAACCGGTGCAGTAACTGCGGGAGCAATTACAGGGCTTGTGAATGTTACTGTGAAATATAATTAGTATTAATTATCTATTTTAAAATATTACTTCTAATAATATAGAACCAAAGGTTACATAAATGAAAAAAACTTTTGTATTAACGCTAATAAGCGCTATGGCAGGTATCGCTTTAATTTCAGGCGCACAAGCGGCTGATGCAACATTAACATTGAAAGCAACAATAAAGTTGGCGGGTTGTGATATTTCAACAGGTACAGGTAAAGACCAATTAGTTGACTTTTCAGATGTTACCGTAGTTAAAAATGCGGTCAAAGGAAGCTCAATAGCTAAAAAGGATTTTAATCTGCAATTTCAAAATTGTGCAGACTTGAAGGGCATTGATGTTTCAATGAAAGGTACTGCTGATACGGATTTCGCCGGTGGAGAACTGTTTGCGATTGATAAAGGTACAAATATGTCCAAAGGCGTTGGTGTCAAAATTATTGCGAAAACAACCGGTGGAGAAAAAGTCCAGAAGCCAGTCGGTGATACGGTTGTTTGGGGAAGTCTTTCAGGGGCTAGCGTGACTTTACCTTATCGTGCTGAACTAGTTAAAACGTTAGATACGATAACCGGGGGAGATGTTCGTTCAGTTGCCGAAGTTAGCGTAGCATATAAATAAAATATTAATAGATTGAATGGTGTTATAGATATTTAAAATAACTGATGGTATTGTCGTTTTATTATCTTAAAACGACATAAAAATTTAATTTATCTACTTTTACTATAGAAGTGATTCAATAATTTATATGCATATTATAAGGCAATGATTAATTCAAGAACTAGCATCTTTATTCGTTAATTTTGATTTGCGATTATTATTTGGACTGATTATGAAATTATATTCGTATAGGTATTGTTATATTTTTGGCATAGTTTTTTCGCTATGCCCTCTATTTTCATCAGCTAGTGATTTATCGTTAAATTTTACTGGAAATGCAATTGTTACAGGGTGTGATGTTGAATTTGGAAATAGTGGTAAGAATCAAGAAATCGATTTTAAAACAGTAACAACGACGAAAAGTGGAACTGGTCTTTCTGGCTTGGTCACTCAACCATTTTCATTAAAATTATCTAGTTGCGTGGGAACAATTAATAAAGTTTCTGTGAGTATGTCTGGTAAGGCTGATACTGGCTTTCCTGAATACTTTGCCATTAATAGTGGCACTGGCAGTGCGCAAGGGTTGGTTTATGGTGTGAACGTAAAAGGAGACAAGAATAAAAAGCAAAAACCCGATGGTACAGTTGTTGAGTGGTCATCGACGGCACAGCCATTAGAATATGAAGCCACTTTGTATAAAACAGGGAATGTTGACGGTGGTCTCGCACAAGCGAGTATTGATATCAGTATTGGGTATCAATAAATAATAGCTATTTAATATAGGAGAGAGAGGATGAACATAAGCCGTTTATTCAGGGGAACTGTTTTAGTCGCAGGTATAAGCTTCGTTTCATCAGGGGCACTGGCTTTGGATGCTTCTGTTCAGATTAAAGGCAAAATAAAATTGATGGGATGCGAGGTTGATACCGGATCAAAAGATCAAACTGTTGATTTTAAAAGGGTCAATGTGCCGGTGAGTTACCCTTCAGGAAGTGTTGTAGCCGAGAAACCATTTACGATTAAACTACAAAATTGTGAATCAACCGCAGTTGCTGATGTTTCGATGAGTGGTACCCCAGATAGTTTTAATGCGGATTATTTTGCATTAGATTCTACGAGCCAAGATTCAGCAAAAGGAATCGCACTGCGTATTAAATCAACAAATGGGGATGTTCAGAACCCTTCAGGTAAAGTAGTGACATGGCGTTTTAATTCATCAAGTAGTGAACAATTATTAACATATAATGGTGCATTAATTAAGACGAGTGATATCACTAACGGTAAAGTGAATGTAAATGCAGAGTTTAGCGTTAATTATCGTTAATTTTAATATAGAAAAATAATAGTGTGTTAATTAATCTAATAATAATGGTTTAATAACTTTTATTATATGAGTTTATGATTATTTTTTATTTGAGAAATATAAGTTTATTGGAAGTTGTAAATCTCGAATACGCTTTTTTATAGCATATCAGGGCGTTAAACTTTAAGGCTACAACACTAAAAATAATAGTGTCGTTATAATTAGGACAGTACGTATGAGCGTATATAACACTGAAATTTCTAATAGTTTTATTGGGCAGCAGGTTCGCAAACGCCGCCTTCTTTTAGGTTGGTCTGCGAGTACATTGGGGAAAAAATCAGGCTTGAGCCAACAACAAATTTCACGCTATGAAAGAGGAACACAGAATTTCACTATTTATCGTTTATGTATATTTGCAAATATACTGGAATGTGACTTAAATTACTTTTTGGGGCATGAAACTGATCTTGGCTACCCATTATAAGTTGAATATTAAATTTAATAGCTTCTTGAGAGAGGAGCTATTAAAAATCAACATATGTAGACATAATCTGTTTATACTTGATGAAAACATCAAAAAAGATGGCAACAAATAAGCTCCTATGCTTATTTATAATATCTGTCTGTTTTATAAAAAAGTATGTTTAGTTTACATATATTGCTATGGTTATAGCAGTATTATGTTTTTTGGGGACGAATAGAAACGGTATTATTTGGGGATCTTGTGAAAAATGTAAATGCTAACTCAGCAATGCTAAAAGGATGCTTCTAGCTGGCTGGTTGCTTATGGTATAATAATCGCACAAAAATATTGTGCTACAGCTATACTTTTTAAATCTTATTTTTAATCCATTTTACATTGGATACCCCAGTAATGAACATTAGTCAGCTTAAAAGCTTTGTTGAAGTAGTGAGGAGTGATTTTAATATCACCAATGCGGCTGAAAAATTGTATACCTCTCAGCCAACTGTCAGTAAACAACTTAAAATATTGGAAGATGAGTTAAACGTTTCATTATTCAATCGAAAAAATAATAACTTATTGTCGCTGAGCCCGATTGGTGAAAAAGTTCATCATGTTGCGTGTGATATTCTTGCGCAGTTCGATAAAATTAAAAGTATCGTGTCTCATGAAGACTCGACGATAAAACAAAACCTGCATATTGCAACAACTCACACACAGATCCGCTATAAATTGCCTCAAGTGATTGAGCGTTTTAACGCACGCTATCCCAATATTTCTTTGCATTTCCATCAAGGTGCGCCTGCTCAGATTGCAGAGATGGTAAACAATGGCGATGTGGACTTTGCCATTGCGACCGAGTCTATGCACCTTTATGATGATTTATTGGTGATGCCTTGTTACCAATGGTCTCGCAGTATTATTGTTCCACATGACCACCCATTGGCTCAATGTGAACAGCTTAAGATTGAAGACCTTGCAGGCTACCCGCTAATTACTTATGTTTTTGGTTTTACAGGGCATTCAAAGCTCGACCAAGTCTTTTATCAACATAAATTAACGCCAAATGTTGTTTTAACTGCCGTAGATACTGAAATAATTAAATACTATGTAAAACGGGGTGCTGGGGTCGGTATTATTTCAACCGTGGCTTTTGACCCAGAGGAAGATAGCGAAGCATTACGTTGTATTGATATCAGCCACTTAGTAAAGCCAAGTTATACACATGTATGTATTAACCGGCACATGCATTTAAAAGATTATATGTATGATTTTATCTCTCATTACGCACCTCACCTTGATTTGAATTATATTCATCAGCCGAATCAATGGGTACCGACAGAACAAAGCGAGCGTGATCAGTTATACCGAGAATTGCCAGAATTGTAACTTATAAGTGAATGACTAAGAAAAAAGCCGAGTAATTGATTGTCCAACTATTGGGGGTCACTTCAATTTACTCGGCTTTAGTATTACTGTGTGTATTATATTTATTCTAACGAGTGGCAATATTAATAAAAATTTGAGCGCCAATCAGTAAACAATCGTCATCAACAAAATAAGGGTTAGCATGTAAGTAATTATTAATCCCTTTTGCTTGATTACCACTTCCTAAGAAGTACATGGCACCGAGTTTATCTTTAGTGGCATTGATCATATAACTGAAGTCTTCACTGCCAGTCATTGGCTTACCATTTGAATCAATCTGCTCAATCGGTAAGAAGGCGGCAGCGGCATCATAAATCACTTTGGCTGCTTGTGGGTGGTTGACAACGGCAGGATATCCGCTGGCTTCCAGTGTTGTTTTAAACCCACCGCCTTCACTACGAGCCACAATTTCATGGAAGCTGGCTTTTAATATTTTGTCCGTTTCTTCATCCATTGAACGGATCGTTCCGCGTGCTTGCACATGATCCGCCAGCGCATTTGGGATGGTTCCGCCGTTAATCATGCCGCAACCAAATACGGCAGGGCTGAAAGGATCAGTTTTTTTGGCAACAATGTAGTCCATATAATCAATGATACGCGTTGCTTCGCGGATAGCATCTAACCCTTTATGAGGGGTTGAGCCGTGGGCAGAAACACCGTGGACATCTAGTGTCCACGCTGAGCCGTATGAGGACATAACCCCAGAATTGAATTTAATATAACCCGTTTCAAATGCAGCATCATTGTGTAGGCCGTAAACTTCGTCTACTCCTTCCATACACCCCATTTCTACCATTTTGTTAGCACCTGGCACACGCATATCTTCTTCTGCCATTTGGAAGATAAAGCGGACGTTATGGGTGAGCTCAGAACGGTTTTCACTGAGGTACTTCGCTGCCGTTAAAGCGATGGTCATGTGGGTATCATGTCCACAGTTATGAGCGCAGCCTTCATGGACAGAACTGTGCTCATTGCACGTTAAATCAGGCATTTCAAGGCCATCAATGTCAGTACGATAGGCAATCAAGCGCTTTGTTGGGTCGACAATCAATTCAGCGGTAAAACCTGTGTAGCCTTCGAATAAACGAATGTTATAGCCAAAGCTTTCCATCAATTCACGGCAATATTGTGAGGTTTTGAATTCTTGCCCAGACAATTCAGGGATCTTATGTAAATCCTGACGTGTTTTTTTGCTAAATGTTTCTAAAGCAAAGAGCTTTTCACTGATATTGTATTTATTGGTCATTACGTTTTATCCCGTATACAAAAGCGTTTTTAATGCTGTTAAAGGGCCCCTGGTGTGAGCATGGAATAATGAACAGCACGCTCATTTAATTTATGTGTATTTTAAAAACTAGATTCAGAAATAGGGTGATTTCTACTTCTACTCGTTATTTTTTATCTATCAATTTATAGGGTCAATTTTAGCGTGGATATTAAAAAAGTGAGCGTGACGGAGATCGTGTTTATATCATATCAGTATTGCATGGCTCATGAATAATAAGGATGGTAATTTATTAAAATAATAATAAAAAATCATCATTTCAATTAAAATCCTTTTATATCAATTTGTTATGATTTTATTTTTCAATTTTAATATTAAGGATATTTATATTTTAAAGCGAGCCTGAATAGGGTTTAAGTTAAATTTTTTATTTAAAGTAGGGCGGTGATTGGCATGATTTTAGAAATTTTTTAAATGAGATGGTGAATGTAAAAAGAAATTAAATTAATGCGAAGAAAAAATTTTAAAGGTGGGATAAAAGCTAAAAAAATCATATTCCCCTTATTATAATTAACATAGCAATAAGGGGAATATTTTAATAATTAGTTCTTAAAAGAGCCGATAAATGAGAGGTATTCCTCTTTGCTCATTAATGGGGTGTAATCAGCTAACATCTCATCAGCTTGGGATGCATCATCAAATAACAGGTCAATAATTGCCATTGCCATCATTTGAGCTGGGCGGATATAGGCCATATCATCATCAAAAACAACGTAATCTTTACCATGCAAACCACCACGAATTGCGCCAATCCATGGGTGACTCACTGGCATGATATGTGATAAGTCACCTGTATCAGTGCTTCCCGTCATGTGCCCAGCAACCCAAACATTTTCTTCACCAATCAAGTCATGGGCATTTTGCTGCAACAAATGGTTCAACGTATCGTTGTTATACAGTGGGAGGTAACCCGGTAAATCTTTGACTTCTACCTCTGCACCGACAGACATTGCACCAGCAACCAATGCGCGAGTAATACGCTCATTCGCATCAATCATTGCAGGGACATTTGACGCTCGGACATAACTTTCCATACGGACATCACTTGGGGTGACATTGACCAAATCGCCGCCTTGCGTGATGATCGGATGAAAACGAATATAATCTTTTTCTTGGAAGGTCTCGCGGATCGCATTCACTCCCATAATCCCCATCATTGCGGCATTGAGGGCATTGACACCTAAGTGAGGGGCAGCCGCAGCATGAGATGCTTTCCCTTTGTAATTAATCAACTTGCCAATAAACCCATTGGTGGTGGTCGACATTTCAATAAAACCGGTATCACGTTCTGGTTTGACACTGGTTAAATGAATTTGCATCGCCATATCGATATCATCAAATTCACCAAGGGATATCAGCTCTGGCTTACCGCCGATATAACTAATTTTTCCTTGTTCAATCAGTTTATTACGATAAGCCAGTTCAACATACTCCTCAGCGGGAACGGCGAAAGGAACGACGTCTCCCGCAAGGTATTGCATAGCACCTGACTTAACCAGACCAATAGTCACAGCCATCATATTAGCGATTTGGGCATTGTGCCCACAGCAATGGGCAGCACCCGTTAAATCATCGGCTTCTGGGTGTTCTGCACAAATAATCGCATCGAGCTCACCAATCACAGCAATACTATGTTTACTCCCTTTTCCACCTTTAAGGCGCGCCTTAACACCTGTTAATGCGAGTTGGTTTCGGTAATTAACGCCTAGCGCAGAAAATGCAGCTTCCACTTTTTTTGCTGTTTTGATTTCTTTGTAGCCTAGCTCAGGCTCTGCCCAAATATCATCTGCTAATTTCTTTATATCCCCTTTATGGGATGCAATTGTCTCGCAGACGATGGCTTTCAATTGGTCTTTGGTCATTGTCATGGTAAATATTTCCTCTTGTTAGATAACGCCGCTCCATGAAAGTGTCACTTGACCAATAAGTGCAGCGAATAAGAATGTTCCCGTAAAGACCGCCAGTGAAACTGGGATGATGCGCCATGAAATAGCTTTAAATTTATCAATATCTTTACCGAGTGAAAGACCGGCAAATGCAAGTACCGTCGTACTAATAACAGCAAGTGATATTTTACCTGTCATTGCGATCATTTCTTTATCGTAAGGGAATAACGGTGAACACAAACCGGCAGCAATTAAAGATACCCAGAAAATTACAGGTAACTTACCTAATGGTGGGATTTGTGCAATTAAGTATGCCACAAATGACATCCCCCCTAATAATGCCATGGCGATAAGTGAGTCACTAAAGACTGTGCCAAAGCTACCGCGGCCATAAATTGAACCGCCGAGTGCATCACCCAGTGAAGTGAAGATGATGACTAACACGATGATTATTGCAATTTCTGCCATCTTTTTCATGATCTTATATCCTTATTCTGTATCTGCTGATGCTGTTGCACGTTTTCTTTTCAACTTGTTGTATAAGAAAGAGGCAAACGGTAAGGAGAAGAAAATATAGATGTACAGACCTAATACTGAAGACATCAAGTTTGCGGAGGATGAAAATGCTTGAATATCCGCAGCGTGTTCAGGATAAAGCTCCAATAATGGTGCGACTGACGCAGCTAGCATCGAGCCACTTCCGACCCCGGCTCCCATTGCTAAAGCGAGAGGGCTCATAATATCGAGTCCAGCGATAACACTGGCGATGATGCCCATCCAAACGGCTCCGTACAATGTTCCGCAAATATACATTGCCATAACACCACGGCCTTCTGGTGAACTTAAACCATATTTGGCTTCAATAATGGCAATATTAGGTTCACGACCGATAGAGTAGGTCGCACCAACAGCTTCACGGCCCATGCCTAACATGATAGCAAGTGGTAAACCAAGTAAAATGGTACCGATAAAGTGACCGATTTCTTGCAATATTAATGCGCCACCGGCTTGAATAATTTTTTCCCAAGATGCACCAACGGAGGTGCTTAATTTTGCAATTAAGATAACTAACGCGACACTCATTATAGAGCTAGCGTGTGCCATGTTTTTTTCGCTGAGAATTTTGAATTTTGGAAAACTGATAATACCACCCATCAACATGGAATAAAGCATTGGAAAAACCATGACTAAACTGATTTTAATTTGCCCTATAGCTTCCGAAAGAAGAATGATAAGTAAGCTAACCAAAAGCAACTTACTATCTTTTAATATACCCATAGTGTTACCTTTCATTGGAAATGTTTTTAAGAGTTATTCGTATATATTTATAATAAAAATGCATCATTTTCGTATTCATACTATCCATGAAACTATTTTCCTGACAATATTCCGAAAGTCTCTTAGCCATGCCGAAAAGGCATGGTTAAAATCAATAAATTAAAATAATTAATAAAAATGGAGTCTTTGAATTGTTTTTCGCATTTCAATATTAAAAATATTTTTATTTTTCAGTGCGATACAAAAATTTATTAAATTTTTAACATATTGTTTCATAAGTGATTTTTATTTTCAGATGCATTAATGCGAAGAGTTATCAAATACCTAATAAATGTGAGGTTGTTCAGGTTTTATGTATTTTTATATGAAAAGGTTTTATTTTTATTGAGTTTGCATAATGGTGAAAATTGAGGAGTTTCTGGGTTTTGTTGTTGTATTTTTGGGTTTTAAGTTCTACTTTAATCTGCTTTAAATTTAATTATTAGTTTAATAAACCAATGCGTTTTTTTGTTTTTCTTTCAAAAAAATTTGATAAATTACAATAATGTTGTATTTGGCAGTGATATTTGACTTGGATCGCAATTCTGAATATTCATTAATTAGAAAGCAATAAATGAGTCGAAATTTTATTTTAGTCTAAATGCTGATATTAATGTTATCCGTAACATATCAACTGCTATTCGTTTATAGCATCTCAAAAAATACAAAGGCACGAATGGCGCGAACAAAAAAGTATTTATTGTTAATTTATGGTGAGTCATCTTTTTATCACAACGGTATTGTAATCGGTAAATCTAAAGTAAGGTGTTTATGGCCATTACCCTAAAAGATATCACCAAAGACAATTGGGTGGATATCATATGTCTCGAAATAACCAAAGAGCAGGAAGACTTTGTCGCTCTTAACTCAGAGTCAATCGCAGCCTCAAAATTTTTTGATTATTATATTAATCGAGGTATCTATGTTGATGATGAGCCTGTTGGCTTTGTTCAATATTATTCAAACCATGAAAATGGTAGGCCTGAAGAGGTGTTTATTGACCAATTGATGATTGATATAAAACATCAAAGAAAAGGTTTTGGTTCTAAGGCTATTCCGCTAGTTCTCGAGGAAATTAAAAATTTAGGCAAATATAAGTCCGTATCAATTTGCTATGTCGAAGGTAATGACATCATGAAACCTTTTTTTGAACAATTTGGCTTTTCTGTTGTTGAGCAAGATGAATTTGATGAAACTATTATGCGGTTATTTTTCTGATACTAAAGTGATAAATATCCACTCCAACTAAAAGTTAGCAGCGGATATTTATAGAGCGGTAAATCGGCAGTATTTATCTAAAATTGCGCATTTAATCCTAAGCGTAGTGTGCGGCCCGGGGCTGGCATCATACTACGTGTCAGTGGGTCGATATAATAACGATCAGTTAAGTTGGTTACTAAGAATTCGACATTAATATTTTTGTCAATTTGGTAACTTGCATAGGCATCCGCTGTAAAGGTGGGTGTCCAGTGCATTGGGCTGTTGTTCGCCATCGAATAACTTCCCGGGAACTGTTGCATCAGTTTGCGTTCATCTTTATTTTGCACACTACTGGTATAACGTAAACGTGTTCCCACTTCGAGATCTTCATCCATAAAGCGCATGCCTAGGTTGGAGTTAATCGCATATTTAGGCTGTAATTGTGTGCGTAAAAAGCCACCGGGGAAACCTGCTGTTGTACATTGGGAGAGATTATAACGGTTAGTTGGGTCTAAATTAGCGGGCGCGGAGTCATCACAAACCTCATTTTTGAGGCGGTAATCAACACCAATATCCATAAATATCCCACCATTATCGTAGCGAGCTAAGGCTTCAATCCCTGCGGTTTTATGTTCTTTTACTTGAACGAAATTAAGACGCCCATCGCGGTCAAATGCATTTTCAATGACCGTATGGTAATAGCCTATTTTAACATCGGCATGGCGTTCTGCTCCGAGTAAACCTTGTAAATTACGTGAATAACCAAATTCAAAGGTTTTTGCACGTTCGGGTTTAAATGCCATTCTCTCTTTACGAGCTTCACTTTCGCCTGCAAATCCAATGCTACTTTCGAAGATACTCGGTAAGCGTACTGTTTCAATGTAACGTGCATAAACACGGTCGTTATCAGACAACCAAATATTGGCACCAAAAGCGGGGGCCCAGCCATGGCTTTTTTGCTTGCCTGAGAATTTCCATTTTTCTTCTTCAGTAAGTTCACGTTTGATGTCATCTGATGGGTGTGAGTAACTTGAACCATACACATAAACTTCTTTACCGGTTACTGGGTCGACTGCGCGAGCTTGAGAGTCAAAAGTTCCGTTATGGAAAGGGTTCGTTTTGGTGGTATAGCGCCCATCATTATCTGATTTCCATTCAGTGCGGAAATTAACGTCTAAAACGCCATTTTCTTCTGGGTGCTGAGAGTTTTTTCTCTTGGTGATGAAAACGGTATAGTTCGTATCATCAAGTCCTATTGTTTTGAGTAAGATTTGTTTGTTTTGATAGGCACCATTGAAGGGTTGGTAACCATTGGCAACAGCCTTATTATATTCTTCTTGAGTTAAAATTCGGTTGTAATTGATCTGTTTAGCAAGTCGTTCATCAGGGTTTTGAAAACCTTTGGTTCGATTGCGCATTTGCTCTTTTAAGTAATCATCCTCTGTCCAGCCATCAATATATTTTGCACCAGCATCCAATTCCAACCAACTCGTTGGACGATAGTTAAAGTTAAAGGCAATACTGGTTTCTTGCCGATGTCCTTTGCGTGGAAGGGCAATAAACGGGCTAGCCGTTTGCGATGGTGGTACGTCGTTAGAGTCTAATTTTTCTTTGAGCATTGAGCCGCGAATGGTTAAATCAAGATCGGGCGTGAGCGCCATGGTATTGCGTAAATTAAATCCAATACGGTCATTTTCAGAATTGGTTGCTGCGGTATTAATTAAAGTTCCATCAATGTTAGGATCTCTTCCATCACCATAACCATATTCAAACCCCCAATCACGTTCTTTAGGCTCTCGTGGGTAACCACCAGAGGTGTTGGTATCTCCTACCGAATGCGTCATCCATACATTTGCATTTAGGTCAATCCATTGATTATCTTCAGGTTTCCATTTGTATTCCGCATTATAGGCATTGACCGTAAAGTGAGCTAATGGCCATTGTGGTAATACTTGTTTTCCTTCCAGCTCAGCAAATCCTAAACGTGAAGGCATAATTTCACCATAGGTACTTTCACTCCGGCGAAAGCCAAGGTGTAATGTTTGGTTTTCAGTGAGATATAAATTGGTTTTGACTAAATAGGATTCCAGCTCATTAGAGGTATTAGTCACTTCTTTTCCGGGGCGAAATACATTCGCGGCAAAAGGTAAATAAGGGTCTGGGCCAAGTTGTTGCTGTACTGTTTGTTGTTCATTTAATTGAACAGATTCTTTATAACGGTGAGCGCCATTTTTCCCCGCAAAGTAGTTACCTTGCCGGCGATAAGCATAGGCGGCCATTAAATCAAATTTTTCTTGTCGGGTCCCAACCGCGATCCTTCCTCCGTTATCTTTAAAATTGAAAAATTGAGCATTTCCACGGGATTTCGGTGTGATGTTAACAACGGGGTCGGAAAGGACAGAGTTCTTATTTTTATAAATCTCAGGGTGATCTCGGTAATCTTCGCCATAACCATAGTGGGGAATACGTTCACGAGTTGAATTACTGCTGGTTTCCAATTTTAAGCTGACACCAAACTTTTCATCCGGTGCAACAACATCATCTATCCCTATGGTTCTGATGGCTATCCCTCCACCCACAGAGGTTTTTATATCGCCAGCGAGAGAACCACTTTTTTCAATCTCAATGCTACTAATGAGGTTTGGGTCCACATAGTTACGGTTATTTGCGCCATTATAACCCCGATAAACGGTGAGTGATTGTTCTGTGCCGTCAACCGTGACAGGAACACGCTCTTGCCCTTGGATCCCTCGAATATTTGGGTCTAACGCACCACTGTTTCTCGCATCACCGCTATAGACACCAACTGCACTATTTAGCACATCTGCAGTACTGGTGCCTTTATAACGTTCAACAAGGTCTTTTCCTAAATAAATTTTAGAACCTTTGGCATCATATTGGTCATCGTAACCTTGTTGATCTCGTTCTTTGATGGTTTTTGCTGAATCTTGAACGGTAATGGTGCCGAGGTGTTCTTCTTTTTCCCCTAAAGCGGTTATTGGAATAAAAAGAGCAGTAATAATTGCAGTAGTAATAGGTGTTAATTTATATTTATACATAGTGTTTTTCTCTGTGCCATAACGCTTAAAAACGGGTTTCTAACCCAATAGAAATTTCGTGCTGGTGGTAGGAGTAAATTCCATCCGCGGAACTGCGATTGTCACGAAAGCGGTAACTGGTATAAGGCGTGAATGTGAGCAATGAATAATTTGGAAAACTGAGTCGCGCAAAATACATGGCTTCTTTATCATGGCGTTTTACATTTAACATTTGGTTGAAGGCCTTGAATTGGCTTTCTCGATAAGTTGCGAGTGCCAGTAAATGAATATCGGGCGTGAGTACGGTATACAAGCCGCCTCGGATACCTAGCTGGTCATAATCATCACTACGAACTTCAGTTGTGAGACGAGTCGCATCAGCCCCTAAAAAGAGGTAAGTATCTGGGGTAATACCATAGATACCCGTTAGATGTAGGCTACTTCGATTGCCATCAGCACTGTCATACGGTTTTTGGTAATGAAGTTGTTGATAGTCAGCGGAGGTACTGAGGATAACCCGAGGTGTAAATTGGTAGTCAGCTTCAATTTTACCGCCCATACCTAAATAGCGGCGCTTTTCATTAACCGTTTTTAATTCAATTAATGGGCCAAAGGCGATAGTCGTATTTGCATCATTAAAACGATATAAAGTTGCTAAAGAAGAAGTGTTTTCACTGAATTCAGCATAGTGAGGATAGCGGTCGCCATAAGATGTTCCCTTGATTTGCAGGGAATGGTTGCTCGATATAGGAATAATTTTACTTAGGCTTGCGTCATAGGTGAGCCCTGGCGATGACTTAGGGTTAGCCATTTTCCAGGTTCCCCCCGGAGTTTCCCAAACTTTATTTTTATCAGGAACTTGATTGATATTACTGTTGTATTTATAGCCAAAAGAGAGGCTTCCTGTCCAAGCAGTACGGTTTTCTATAGCATCAATAAATTGTTGAATGGTTTGCTTTACACTGGCAGGTAATGCGAGTGTTTCATCGTTGATTAAATTTTGGAATAAAGCCAAAGACTCCTTATTTTGATTATCTTCAAAATAAGCTCGTGCAAGTTCCAACTTAATGCGAAGAAACTTTGGTGACAGTGCCAGTATTTGTTGGTAGTGGGCAATTGCTTCAGGGTAATGGTTTTGTGCTTTAGCGGTTTCTGCTTTTGCAAATAAAATAAGCAATGGGTCCGCATCAGTTAGTTGCTGGTAGCGAGGCAATAAGCGTTGTACGTCTTGAAATTGCCGATGGTTGATTGCCAGATAAATTGCCTGTCCTAAGTCTTGAGCGTTATTTTTTAGGGTATAGTTTTCCCCATTTAGTTTTATTGATAGGTCATCAGGGAGTAGCAATTGGTCTTTATTGGGGACAACTGCACTTTTATCACGATAATTTTGTTTATCTTTTTGCCATAACAGTTGTTCTCGGTCAGTATCCAAGCTAGCTGGAAATGCAGAGAACGCAACCATAAGCATCATGATGGCAGGGGGTAATAGCAGATATCGCATAGGATTAGCTTCGGTAATAAAAGGCTGTGGCCAACTACCTGTCACGTTTTATAGTTGGCCACTGAGGTTAATTTACGGATTACTGGGAGATATTCCCACGGCTTCCACCAAAGGCCATGTCTTTGCTGTGGTCGCTAAATTCAGTTACCCCTGCAATATGTTTAGCTTGGTCGCCAAAGAAGTGCCCATTTGTTGAGCCTGATTCACCATTAAGAGTGGCCGCTCCGGCGAAAGTGGCATTGTTATTTATGGTGGCATTAATATTGGTTGCACCAATATTCCCTGCTAAGGATTTAGTTCCAAAGTTGGCTGTCAGAGTACCTGCGGCTAGGGCACCTCCATTATATTGGCTTATTCCTTTAACAGAGTATTCCGCAGTGCCCGCTGTTGGCATATTGGTGGTGACATCTTTACCAGAGTAGTAAGCCGTGTGTGTTGTGTCACTAGCTTGTCCGGTCGATGACCATTCTCCGAAATAGACTTCTGCATCTGCTACTTTTGCAAAGTTAAATACGCCCATTTTGTCATGTGAACCAGAGCTATTAGGCATAGAGATCACATGTGCTTCATTCCCCGGTTGTTTTGGCGCCATTTTTGTTAAGCCAGAAAATGAAATGATTTTTCCACCATAAACAGATTGCACACCAATACCAGGATCACCAGCAGCACCACCATGTCCACCACCGGTTCCTTCTGTCGCTCCAACACGAATGGAAGGTTCATTGGGATCGAAAGGTTGGCTTTGGCCTGAACCGATTGCTGCAGAAGCACCAAAAGTCATTGTGCAGGTTGCGAGTGCTAGAGCGATAATATTTAACTTTTTCATCGAAATACTCCATTTTTATTAAAGATATTAACGATACTATTGATTAAGAAATTATTATTTCGCATATATATGACGAGAGTTATTAAATCAAATAATAATATAAATGCAAATGATAATTCTTCGCATTAACATTAAAATAATTATGGGTATCAATGGGATAGTGGTATTTACTTTATTGTTAGTTGTTGATATTACGATTTATTTTTGTAATTAATTTGTTGGTTTATCAATTTTTATGATAATTATTTTTTAATAAAAAAGTTAAACTAGTCACATTTTAATGTGTTTGATTAAAAGAGTTACATAAAAAACATTAAAGTTAGTGTTGTTTACTGTTTCATCATCGGTGCTAGTCAATGGCGGGCTAAATAAATTAAAATAGTAAATGAAAATAAGGCGCATTATCATTAGTGGTGTGGTAATTTAGCTTTTACCGATCACTATTAGATTAATATTTACTCAAAATGCTAAGGGATAAAGTAATGGCACCATGGTTAATTTTTGGCGCTGGTGGAAAAGGTGTTGGCCATCAGATTGCTCAGTTGGCAATAGCAGAGAAACATCCTGTCATCGCAGTTGTACGTAATAGGCAATCTGCAGCAGCGTTAGAGGCTGTAGGGGTGCAAGTTTTCATCGGCGATGCTTGTGATAGCGAGGTGGTTAAAGCTGCATGCCATGCCGCAGGAACAAATGCCACAGTTATTTCAACCATGGGAGGTACGCAAGATTATTTAGCTCACCGTACGGTGATTGATTGTGCCGAGCAAGCGGGTATATCTCGCATGGTGTTAGTTACGTCATTAGGCTGTGGAGATTCATGGCCTTATTTATCTGCTCGGTCACGCGCTGCGTTTGGTCAGGCAGTGAGAGAAAAATCCCTTGCGGAATCATGGCTACAAACTAGCTCGTTAGATTATGTGATTATTCGCCCTGGTGGGTTATTACATGGTGAACCAACGGGAAAAGCAGTTCTTCAACAAGAGGTTGAAGTTCATGGTTTAGTGATGCGCGCGGATGTTGCTTCACATGTTTACCAGTTGGCTAAGCAAGGGGAATTGAAAAAACAAATTTATAGCGTGGTACAACCCGGTCTGACACCCTCTTAATAAAACCAAGGATTTTTTTGCATAGTGACAACGACATCATAACTATCCTCAATTATTTGTTTATTGCCTTAGACTCGCATAATTTTGAACAAGTTATTCAAGTTTTAGGGGAACAAACAGAAAAGCATAAGGAGACAATCATGAATATTGCGCAACGATTGCAAGATAAAGGACGACAAGAAGGGCTGCAGGAAGGATTTCAAAAAGGCAAAGAAGAGGCAAATATAACAACGGCACGGAATCTTTTGGAACAAGGAGTTAGTATTGAGATTATAATGAAAAGCACTGGGCTGAGCCGTGAAAAACTTATTTCTTTACAGTAACTCAGGTGTTATGACTCAGATTTAAAAGGGATATTATTTATCAATATCCCTTTATTTAATAATAGCTGAATAATATATAATTATTTAAATGGCATCTACTAGGTTTGCTTATCCAGTTGAACTAGCACTAACGACAGTTGACTCAAAGCGGCATAAAAACCAAACTCATCATATCGTTGACAATTTTGGCTAAATACTGGCAGCCATTGCAGTAAAAGTGACAAAGTTTTTAGGCGTAATTGTTTCACTTTTTCTTGGTCCAAATGTGCTTCATTTAATGAAAAATGTAAGTGACTTAATAGCTCCAAAAAAATTGAAATATGGTCAGAAGGCTCGTTAAATGCCTCACTGGTTTCCATTCCTGCCTCGGCTAATAGGTACTTAATCTGTTCATTACCATGTTCATTGTTTGGATAAACTGAGGCGTAAGGTAAGGCTGATTGCTTATCTGACATTAAGAATAAACTACAAAAATCTGCGGCTAATTCGAGCTGAGCATCATTTCGCATCATTAGCGCTTTGATTTTTGTTTTAACCTCTTGAATTAGCGAAGTTAAAACAGGTTCCTGCTCGATAGTCGTAAACCAATCCATCATTTCGCTAGATTGAATCTGTGCTAACGTTGCATTATCTAATTCACGTGAGAACAATTGTGCTAGCCATGCATAAACACATGCTATTTGTTCTGGCGACAAAGTGATTTGTTTTGTCATTTGTTCACCTGTGATGCAGGAACATATTCACATTGAGCAACCATTTCAATTGGCCCATCGAATGCATTGACGTTATCCACTTGTCCTGTGTATTTTTCTATCTCCACTAAGGTGGTATGTGCGCTGGTGGCCTGCGCTAATTGAGAGGTTCCAATATCAAGCGTTAATACGTTTGGGTTTCCGTATTTGCACAGGGAATTGGTTTCTCCACCCTTAGTCGGGTCATACCAAGCTCCTTCATGGATACGAGTAACGCCTTCTGTATATAAGTCAGAAACTACGGCTCCTGCTAACACTTGCCCGCGGTCGTTGAAAACACGAACAATATCACCATTTTGTATGCCTCTAGCTTTCGCATCTTGAGGGCTAATAAAGACCGGCTCTTTGCCACTCACAGAATAATATTGGCGTAATACAGGGGACTCGCACAATTGTGAGTGTAAACGAAAATCGGGATGTGCGGATTGCAAATGTAGTGGCCATTTTTTTGAACCTGGACCACCATGAGAGCGTTCTGCTTTTTCGAACCACATTGGGTGACCTTGGCAATCATCATATTGCATATCAGCAATAGTTTTTGAGTAAATTTCAATTAAACCACTCGGTGTCCCTAAAGGTTCTAAGTCGGGATCTTCCCTAAATGCTTGATGACGAACAAACATTTGTGGATGTTCAAATTCCACATAGCCTTCTTTTTCCCAGAACGTATCGAAGGAGGGTAAATGAATACCACGGCCTTTTCCTTGTTGGCTGCCTTCTTGCCAAATGCGTTTTAGCCAACCCATTTCGTCCAAACCTTCAGTAAAGGCTTCTTCACGACCAAAACGGCGGCATAGGTCGCGTAATATATCGAAGTCATTACGTGACTCAAACTGCGGTTCAACGAGTTGTTTCATCGCAATAATTCCACGATTTGAATGGTTACCGTATTGGTCAAGGTCATTTCGTTCAAATTGTGTGGTTGCCGGTAATACGATATCGGCAAAACGACAGGTGGATGTCCATTGATTATCAATAGAGACAACCGTTTCTAGTTTGCGCCAACCTTCAATAATACGGTTAATTTGTTGGTGGCGGTGGAATGGGTTGGTTCCAGCAAACACACACATTTTTAGTGGAGGTAATTTAACTGCTTTACCGTTCCAGTTGATTGTTTTTCCTGGTTCTAAAATAGCATCAATAAAACGAGCAATAGGAATGGTGCTGCTGTAGCCTTTGTAGTCATTGTTATCATGAATAGGTGGCACTTTGGTTGAGCCGGAAAAACCACTTAAAATAATTCCCTGGCGGCTTGGGGTTCCTGCTCCATTATAGTGCCAACCGAAGCCAAATCCTCCACCCGGTAAGCCAATTTGACCTAACATCGCAGCCAAAACAACAATCATCCACGACCATTGTTCACCATGTTGCATGCGTTGAACGCACCAACCTGCAATGATTTGGGTTCTATCTGCTGCCATTTGGCGGGCTAAGGCTTGGATTGTGCCGGCATCAATACCACAAATTTCAGACGCCCATTGTGCATCTTTGGGTTGTCCATCTGTTTTTCCCATTAAGTAGGGAACAAATTGCTCGAAACCAACACAATATTCTTTTAAGAAGGTTTTATCATGCAAGTTTTCACTGTAAAGCGTGTGGGCGATGGCTAATTGCAGTGGGACATCCGCTTGCGGGTTAATCGCAATATGCTGAACATTAGTACGCCCAAGGTAATCATGAGTAGAGGTGATTATAGGGTCGATACTGATGACTTTTATCTCGCCACTAGCAGCTTTCTCTTTCAGTTGTTCATAATATTCATAAACGTCATGATCAGGACACCACCAGTTAGCTTGTTGGTTTTTAATCAGGTCAGAGCCCCATAATACGATGGTTTTACTATTTTTAAGGACTAGTGGCCAAGAGGTTTGTTGTTCATAAACCTCCATTGACCCGACAACTCGAGGTAAAATCACTTGTGCAGCACCCGTTGAGTAGTCTCCGCCAGTACTGACACTATTACCGTGCAGCGCAATGGCGCGGGCTAACATACCTGATGCATTGTGGAGCATCCCTGTCGATTGCCAGCCATTTGCAGTAAGTAATCCACTTGGTCCATAAGTTGTTTGAATACGTTCTAATTCTTGATAGAACAAATCAAGGGCCTCATCCCAAGAAACACGTACGAAGCGGTTATCACCTCGTTGTGAGGTGTCACTTAAATGGCGTTTACGTAGCCAGTCAACACGCACCATTGGGTAACGGATACGGGCAGTGCCATGCACATGGTCAGGCAATCCTGCAATCATTTTTGATGGAAATTTATCGTGTTCAAAGGGTTTTGCTTCGATAAAACGACCATCAACTACGGTAGCGCGAATTGCGCCCCAGTGTGACCCAGTTAGAATGCCTTCTTGTACCACCGCAGTTTGTTCTCCAGCTGTTGCAGCGTTAGCCTTACGTGGTGTTAATAGGGAAGGGCCTAACATACCCGCAACAGTGAGCCCGCCAAGCTGGAACAAAAAGTGTCGACGAGAAGCTTGAAAAGTTGGATTATTTTTCATTCTGTACTCCGTTATCACCGTGTGAAGATCCTGCGGTATCAGATGCATTCATTTGTAAGTATTTCAATAAGGTACGCTCTTCTCGCTTATCTAAACTGGTAAAGCCAATCATACCGTTTAATGTGCCTATCCAACCGTTAGCATCAAAGTGGGCAATATCTGGCGCACCATGGCATTGATTACAAGAACCGTTATATAAAGAGTCAGCATAAGCCCATATCGGTTTGATATCATTGACCATATCGCCTTGCTGCATCCATGCAGTCGCTTGCAGTTTGCTCCATGACGTATCTGTTGCAGCGACGACGGTGCTTTCTAAATTTTTCACATTTTCTTGAACATCACCACGTATCGAAGCTACGAAAATTCGCTTGCCGGGGAATTCAGATAGAACTCGTTGGCGACCATCGGTTTCTGTCCACCCTGTGATTTCAACTTGTAGCCAATCGCCATCACGTTTTAGGACTTTCACCTCTGAGGCAGGAAGTAACGAGCCAGCGGGGTCTTTATCCCCTTTATTGGCATAAAGAGGTTTAATATCAAGTGAATAAAGAATGTCAGCATCACTATTTGCTTTCGCCCTTAACTCATCAAATTGCTTACGAAAGCCACTGCTCATATCGGGTAATTGGTGGGCAATCCCTTTATGGCAGTCAATACATGACTGATTTTCTTTCGCAGCGATTTGCATTTGGCGAGCTGCTTCTGGATTTTGTTTAGCGTGATCCATTGAGTCATAATCATGGCAAGAGCGGCAAGTAGCAGAATTATTTTCTTTCATGCGAGCCCACTCGCGTTCCGCAAGTTCGGCACGTTTGGCTTCAAATTTTTCTGGGGTATCTATCGAGTGAGCAATAAATGTTTGATAAATATCATTGCTTGCTTCGAGTTTCCGTTTAATCATGCCTGGAAGGTCGGAGGGAATATGGCAGTCATGGCATTCTGCGCGTACGCCAGATGCATTTTGGAAATGTACAGATTGCTTATATTCTTCGTAAACGGGTTCCATGCTATGGCAACTGACACAAAACTCGGTGGTGCTAGTCACTTTCATCCCAACATGGGGAACAACGATTAACGCAACACCCACTGCAATCCCGACAACGATTAACGTTAGCATTGACCAACGAGCACTTGGTTTTCGCAACGCTCTCCAGAGTTTCCGCATAATAGCCCCTGTAATTATATGGTTTAATACAGGCGATCTTATTGAGTTAATATGAATAGCGGTACTAGTCAGAATGAACAGCTTACGGCAAGATATGAGCAAATATGAACAGATATGAACAGAAGAGAGTATATCAATGACATCACATCATATTGTGGTTGTTGAAGATGAACCCGTTACTCAGGCTCGCTTACAGGCTTACTTTGAGCAAGAAGGGTATCGTGTTTCTGTAACGGGGAATGGCGCGGGGCTACGCGAAATTATGGACCAGCAAGCCGTTGACTTGATTCTGTTGGATATTAATTTACCAGATGAAAACGGGTTAATGTTAACAAGGGCACTACGTGAGCGTTTCACGGTAGGAATTATTTTAGTCACAGGCCGCTGTGACCAAATTGACCGTATTGTGGGTTTAGAAATGGGAGCCGATGACTATGTTACTAAGCCCCTGGAACTCAGGGAGTTAGTCGTTCGCGTTAAAAATTTACTCTGGCGAATTGACCTTGCTAAGCCTTCGCAAGCCCAAGTTGTTTCTCAAGATAATTGTTATCAGTTTGCTGGCTATTGCTTAAATGTTTCGATGCATACACTCGAATTTGAGCATCAGGCTATCAAACTCACACGGGCTGAATATGAAATGTTAGTGGCTTTTGTGACGAACCCACGGGAGATTTTAAGCCGAGAACGTCTTTTACGTATGTTATCTGCCCGACGAGTTGATAACCCTGATTTACGTACCATAGATGTACTTATTCGCCGTTTACGCCATAAAATTAAAGCGGATTTATTAGTGACTCAGCATGGTGAAGGCTATTTTTTAGCCGCCGATGTATATTGATATACGGGCCTAAAGCCTCCTGGAGATAATGAGTTGCGTAAGTGTTCACTATCTGCGTTTTGTTGGGTAAGCACTAAAATCGGCGGGCTTATATTGTTTGGAACCGGCTGCTTTTGTAGTACTTTGATGGCTTGTTCAATCACTAGCTCACCTTGCCAAACCATTTGGTCGCTGGCTGCCATAATAATTCGGCCTCTTTTTAACCCGCGGTAGACTTGGTGAGAAAGGTAAAAAGAAACAATATTCAATGGTTTCGTTAAGTTACGGCCTTCACCCATTGCGGCCTCAGCGGCAATAGCTGTGCCAACGACGACATCGGTATCAGGGTTACGCTCTAACATTTCATGTAATAGATTGCGTTGAACCTCAAGGTCGTTATCCCCTTGCGTAACATCCACAATTTGTACTTGGCTACCTGCAATAGCTTCTCGGAATCCTTGCTCCATTTCATGGCTGCCTCCGGCATTTAATGGGCCAGGCATAAGTAAAACTTTCAATGGCTTACCTTGACTCCATTGGACTAAATAGCGCCCCGGTTGATAACCCATTTGAAACCAAGGTACACCAACGCGGGTTTTAATTGTTTTATCGTGTGTAGCATTGATGACTTCAATGACAGGCGTATTTTCTACCAGTTGGCTAAGGTTTGGAAAAGTTGTGGTGCTACTGCCTAGTAAGATGGCATCTGCTCCCCATTGTTGGCACTGTGTAATTTGCTTTTGTTGGGTTGCTAGTTGGTTATATCCACCGGCTTCTAATACGTTTAGGTCAATGCCATAGTGTTTTGCCGCTTTTTGCATTCCATAATTAATTGATAACCAATAAGAATCTTTTAGGCTAGGATAAAGCGCACACAACTTCCATGTTTTTGTGGCGGTAACGGGATCATGCGGTTGCTGATCAAAATGCAGTGTGTCACGCCACTGAATTAGTGAGCTATCGTGCGCCGTTGCTAGGCTCAACAACGAGTGAAATGTGAACAGTAGTAAAATCAATACACGCATGATAGCCTCACAAACCAGAAACCTTTATCCTAAATGCATTCTTGCTGCTAACTCAACTATTTTAATTTTTAGGCTAACCAAACCGTGAATTTATCACTAACTAGACGACTATGGATGGGCTTTGCGTTGATGGCTGCATTGACCTTTATTAGCACCCTTGTGGGGTGGTACAACTTACGTTTTGTTAGCCAAGTTGAACAGGCCAACACCGAGGCTCTGATCCCAACCATGAATATGGCAAGGCAACTGAGTGAAGCGAGCGCTTGGGAGCTATTTTCTGCACAAAATCTCACAAATGCAGATAGCGAAAGTATTTGGTTAGCACAAGGACGAATGTTAACGGCACAAAGCCTTAAAATCACTAATTTACTGAAAATATTAAGAGAGCAAGGCTTTAATACACAAAATATTGAACAACAAGAAAAAGAAATTGCTCAGTCATTAAGCCAACAGGGTGAATTAGTTGGGCAGCGGTTAAAACTGCGCGCAGAGCAGCAACAATTAAGGCAGCAGATAATTACAGCGGCGGGAGATATCGCCCAAAAGGCACATGGTCAGGCAAACAATGCCGCCACCTCAGCGGGAGCAACTCAAGTCAGTATTTACGACCTTATTGAAAGGAAACAAGGGGAACAAGCAAAACAAGCCCTTGATCAACTAATTGATATTGACCTTGAATATGCCAGCCAAATGAATGAGCTTCGATTAAGCGCGATGCGTGTACAGCAAATGGTACTTAATTTAGGTTCAAACCAGCCCCACCGCAATATGGCAGAATTAGAAAAACAGTTGAATTCTGCAGTTAAAATCTTACAACGTCGGCAAAAATATATTGAAGACCCTGCAGTGCGAGGCCAAGTAGAAAACGCGTTAAATAGCGTGAAGCGCTATACCGAGTTAATCGCGTTGTACCGGCAAGATAACGACATCACAACACGTTTACAGATTTTATCACAAAATAATATTGACCAATTTGCACGTTTTAGTAGTGAAGTAGCGCAATTAGTTGACATCATTGAGCTTCGTAACCAAACCGCATTGGGACAACTTAAACAAGCCAGTGAACGAGGGCAGAATTGGTTGTTAGCATTGAGTATTGTCTCATTACTCTCACTTATCTTGATCCTTTGGCGAGTGGTTTATCGTTTAGTGACAAAGCCGCTGGCACAGCAAACCCAAGCCCTTCAACGCTTATTAGAGGGCGATATTGACTCTGCATTTCCTGAAACTGCAGGGGTAAAAGAGCTTGATACGATTGGCCGTTTAATGGATGCATTTCGTGAAAGTGTTCATGCCTTGAATAATCAGCGTGAACAGCTAGCAGACGAAGTCAAAGCGAGGACGGCAGAATTGCGCGTGATGGTTGTTGAGCACCGCAAAGCTCGTTCTGAAGCAGAACAAGCCAATCAGGCTAAATCGGCATTTTTAGCGGCAATGAGCCATGAAATTCGCACTCCTCTTTATGGGATTTTGGGGACAGCGCAGCTGTTATTAGAAAATAAAGCACTTAACCAATATCATGATGATTTATATGCGATTACTGACTCAGGTGAATCTTTATTAGCAATTTTGAATGACATTTTGGACTACTCCGCAATTGAAGCAGGGGGACAAAATGTTTCCATCAATGATGAGCCTTTTGAGCCCAAGCCGTTATTAGAAAGTACTTTGTATTTAATGAATGCCAGTAATAAAAATAGTGCTATTCAGTTAGTTGCAGATATTGCGGATGATTTGCCGATTGCTTTACAAGGGGACCCGCTACGGATCCGACAAATTATCACGAATTTACTCAGTAATGCATTGCGCTTTACTCAAAAGGGGCAAATCACTTTGCGTAGTTGCCGTTATGGTAAATATTGGTTTATTGAAGTGGAAGACACAGGGTGTGGCATTGATAGCTCGCGATTTACTGATATTTTTAAGCCATTTGTGCAAGTAGATAGCCAGCGGGGTGGTACAGGACTTGGGCTGACAATTAGTGCAAGTCTAGCGCAAGCGATGGGAGGTGAATTGACGGTTAGTAGCCAGTTGGGGAGCGGGAGCTGCTTTCGTTTAACATTGCCGCTATGTATCACCTCTCATCCAGTGGGTAAATCGGCTGAGCTGCCATTAGACATGCGAGGTGTGAATTTATTACTCATAGAAGACAACCCATTGACTCAAAAAATCAGTGGAGAAATGTTAACCCGCAGTGGGGCTCAGGTAACCATTGTTGGCTCTGCTGCTGAGGCTTTGGCGACTCTACAAGCTGGTCAACAATTTACGGCGGCATTGGTGGATTTTGGCTTACCTGACATCGATGGTATCACCTTGGCTAAACAAATAGCGAAAACTTACCCTACATTGATTTTGATTGGTTTTAGTGCTCATGTGATTGATGAAACATTGCGCCAACGAACCAGCCAAGTTTTTCGCGGTATCATTCAAAAACCGGTACCAAGAGATATGTTAAATCAATTAATTGTTAAATATATTTCAGGTGGTGAATATACATTGTCTGATTCTGGTGTTCAGGGAGAAGTTATAAATTTACAACAACTTGCCAGTGATGCCGAATTAATGGGATTCCAGAAAATTCGCGAATGGGTGAGTATTTTTAAACAACATTCCTTGCCTTTGCTCGATCAAATTGACATTGCACGAGCAGAAAGTAACGCAGAACAAATAAAGCGCCTTGCTCACCAGTTAAAAAGCAGTTGTGCCAGTTTGGGAATGCAAAATGCAGTACAAAGCTGCGTATTATTAGAACAGCAGCCAATGGCGGATACCCAATTGAAGGATGATATCCAGCAAGGCTTACGGGCTATTGATCAATGGTTGAATAAAATACATTGACTCTTTAACTAGCCCGTAAGGTTAACAAAGATATATATTCAGGACAAAAGCTTAGCGAGCAACCCGTAGGCCCCCGGTCACACCTTGTGGGCTCCAAAGTATTTGCCATAATTGAATATCTCTCGCTCTAAATGCACCTGCACAAGCATTTAAATAATAAGAAAACATGCGTTTGAAGCGAGGCGTATAATTATCTTCGAGCTCTGGCCAAGCCGCTTGAAAACGGGAATACCACGCCATAAGTGTATGGTCATAATCTGCACCAAAATTATGCCAATCCTCCATGACCAGTTTGCCTTCGCTGGTTTCGCCAATATTTTGTACAGACGGTAGGCAGCCGTTTGGGAAAATATACTTGTTAGTCCATGGGTCGACATTGACTTTATTTTGATTAGAGCCAATGGTGTGAAGTAAAAACAAACCATTAGTTTTTAAATTGCGTTGAATAACATCAAAGTAAGTCGCATAGTTTTTAGGCCCGACATGCTCAAACATGCCTACAGAGACAATACGGTCAAATTGGTCGTTGAGATTCCGATAATCGTCTAATTTAATATCGACATCTAAGCCTGCACAGCGAGCTTGAGCATATTTTTGTTGCTCAGCGGAAATAGTGACACCCGTGACAGAAACTCCATAATTTTTTGCTGCATAGGCAGCTAGCCCGCCCCATCCACAGCCGATATCCAGTAATCGCATACCTGGTTTTAATTGCAGTTTTTCGCAGATTAAATTTAATTTTTGTTCTTGAGCAAGAGGGAGGTTTTCAGGAACCGTTTCTAAACCTTTCCAGTAGCCGCAAGAATATTGCATATAAGGGTCGAGCATCAGGGAAAATAAGTCATTCCCGAGGTCGTAATGTTCTTCTCCAACAATGCGAGCACGTTTTAGGGTTTGTAAATTGCGAACGCGTGCGACAGCAATTTTCAATGTATCACTGAAATTATGAGGTATTTTTTTATCGAGCTCATGGCGTAATACATGTTGGAAAAATATGTCTAAACGTTCGCAATCCCACCAACCATCCATATAGCTTTCACCTAATCCTAATGAGCCTTGTTGTAGTACTCGTTTAAAAAATTGGTGGTTGTGAACTTGAATATCGAAAGGGCGGGAGCCATTAATTTTAATACCAGCTTCACTTAATAATTCAGCAGCAATGCGTTGCCAAGAATCGATAGTATTTTTTTGGTTAACGACTTGTTCAGTACTCATCTGATCTCCAATTTTTTTCAAAGTGGGATTCAGAGAACTTTATTTGTGACGTATTCGCGGTACAGCAAAACAGGAATATTGGCCACCGCTGCATGACAGTCAGTGTATTAGCGTTATTGTTGCTATAAATAAAGCTCAAATCCAGTTTCAGATAACTCTCTAAAAAATATAAAACGTTCGCATTGAATTTCAATAGAAATTGCGTTTAATACTTAGAAATGGCACTTATAACCAAAAAAGGAGTTCTTATAAGACGTTTATTTGCTCACCAAAGCTTTTAAGCTCTGCAATAAGTATTGGATTAAGTCTAGTATATAGGAATGAATTTTGTGTAAGAAATACGTTATTAGTTGCTTTTTATCCGATTAAGATTAGTTCTTCGGGCTGATTTTATTTTAATTAATGATGAGCTATAAGACAAATGGCTCACCTACTGTTGTAGAGAGCCATTTTGGAATAAAAAATTAATGGTTAGATTTTTGGAGTATATCCATAACGGATTATTTCCGTTTGTTCTAAATGAATCTGGGTTACCGCAGGTTGGGTATTGGCAATCACCTGACCATCACGAACCGAATAACGTACAGGAACTTGACGGCGCACGGCATCGAAGCCATTTTCTGCTGGTAAAATCAATAAACTAGCTCGCTTCCCTTCACTCACACCATAATCTTGCAAGTTCAACGTACGTGCGCTGTACTCACTAATCAGTTTCAGCCCATCATTGATTTGCTGGTAACCCATTAATTGGCAAACATGTAACCCCATATGCAGGACTTGCAGCATATTAGCTGTACCAAGTGGGTACCAAGGGTCAAAAACATCATCGTGGCCGAAGCAGACATTAATATCTGCGGCTAGCATCTCTTTCACTCGCGTAATCCCACGGCGTTTTGGATAAGTATCAAAGCGGCCTTGTAAGTGAATATTCACTAGCGGGTTAGCCACAAAGTTAATCCCAGACATTTTTAGCAGACGAAATAAACGGGAAGTATAAGCGCCATTGTATGAATGCATCGCAGTAGTATGGCTTGCCGTGACGCGAGAACCCATCCCCTGTGCATGTGCTAGCGCTGCGACAGTTTCCACAAAACGGGATTGCTCATCATCGATTTCATCACAGTGGACATCAATCAAACGGTCATATTTTTGTGCTAAAGCGAACGTTTTATGGAGTGATTCTACACCATACTCACGAGTAAATTCGAAATGTGGAATAGCACCAACGACGTCGGCTCCAAGGCGTAGTGCTTCTTCTAACAAGGCTTCGCCATTTGGATAAGACAAAATACCTTCTTGTGGAAAAGCAACAATTTGCACATCAACCCAAGGCGCGATTTCTTGTTTTACTTCTAACATCGCTTTCAGTGCGGTTAATGTTGGGTCTGACACATCCACATGGGTGCGAACATGTTGAATACCATTGGCAATTTGCCATTTAAGGGTTTGCCACGCGCGGTTTTTAACATCCTCGTGGGTAAGCATCGCTTTGCGCTCCGCCCAACGTTCAATGCCTTCAAAGAGTGTTCCAGACTGGTTCCAGCTTGGTTGCCCAGCGGTTTGAGTAGTATCCAAGTGAATGTGTGGCTCAACGAAGGGCGCGGTCACCAAACCACCTTCACCGTCTAAGCTGTTTGGCAATATTTCGCCTTCATGTTGTGGAAGGATAGCTTGAATTTTTTGGTTTTCGATATCAATACGCCACAGCCCATCACGCTCGGGTAAACGGATATTATGGATATGTTTGATAGTATGATTAAGCACGGGTCATCTCCGAATCAGTAGTATGGCGGCGATTTAATAATGGGTTAAGGATAGCGTAACATAATGCACCACCCAGCACGGCATTGACAGGGACAATACCGGGTAACCAGTTACCTGCGATAACCCCAGCGGCAACAGCGATTAATGCACTGATGTTGACATCACGCATTTTACTGCGGTCAAAGGTTTCATAGCGGTGACGGTACATGAGGTAGTCTGCGATGATAATTCCACCAATAGGAGGAATAGCCGCTGATAAGAAAGTTAGCCAGCCGACAAAATTATTATATAGCCACAGTGCGCATAGCGTTCCTACCAGTCCATTGACAATGGATAAGGTTTTGCTGGATAAGCCGGTGATATTGGCAAACCCCAAGCCTGACGCGTATAGGGCGTTATCATTAGTTGTCCAAATATTTAGACCTAAAACGATAATTGCGGGTAATAGTAAACCTTGAGCAATCATCACATCAGAGATATCTGCCATACCTAATGATGCAGCGCCAGCGGCGCCAAAGATAAACATCAATGAGTTACCAAGGAAAAAGGCAATAATAGCGACAAGTACTGCAATTTTAGGTCTTCGCCCGAAACGCACAAAATCGGCCGTTAATGTTCCTGCACTCACAAAAGAGCCTACCACCATGGCTAAAGCAAGGTTAAAATCGATGGGTTTTGCGGGTACGACAGCCTGCAATGCACTCATTCCACCCATATCAGTGATAGCAAGGTAAACGGAGTAACTACCGAGTATCGCAATGGCAGGAACAGCAACGATTGACAGAACTGTAAGAGCAGAAATACCAAAAAACACAGTAACGGTCATTAAGACCCCGGAAATACCAATTAACCAGTTGATATCCCAGCCTGTTGCTTTACCAACAGGAATGGCAAACATCGCAACACCGACACCAAACCAGCCAACTTGTGTGCCGCCTAATAGGAAAGAGGGGAGCCATGAGCCTTTAATACCAAAAGAATAACGAGCAAGAAGGTGAGTGGTTAAGCCTGTTTTAGAACCAATAAAACCAAGAAATGCGGTGTAGATACCAAGAAGAAGATTACCGATAAGAACTGCGAGGAAGAAATCATGAAAATCAAGACCGGTACCGAGAGCGCCTCCGGTCCACATACTGGCGGAAAAGAACGTTAAACCTAGCATCACAAAGGTTAATGCTAGTCCGCCTTTCCGCGCTGATATGGGCACGGGGCCATGGCTATAATTTTTATCGTCAGGCACGATTGTCTCCAGTTATTTTTTTCAGGCCAAAAAAATCCGACGCATTTTATAGCCATCAAAACAAAAAGCAAACGTTTTCGTCAATGATTTAAAATAATTAATGTATTCAAGAATAATTTTATTTATGGAATTAAAAGTAGAAATAATAGATAACTTAGGGTTTAAATTGCCTTATTTTTCAGTAATTCAATGCATTCTTGAGCACCACGTTTAAGCACATGACCTTGCAAACATACCGCGTGAATAGGCAGTTTGAAGCCATTTGGGGTATTTTTAAACTCAAGGGGTTTTAGTGAGCCATCGTTCAATTTATCTTTAATTAGTGACAAAGGGAAATTTCCCCATCCCATACCACTCTCGACTAAACCGAGAGCCAAAGAAAAACTGTCTGTTTTCCAATAATTACTGGAAACTAGAATGCGTATATCACTCAATTCACGTTGGCGGCTCGCAATAATAATTTGCCGGCTTTCAACAAGGTCTTCGATATAGAGCGATGTTTTATTTTGTAAAGAGGGATGTTTAGCCGAAATGGTGGCAATAATTGATTCTTCGCCAATATAATGAAATTGCTCTTGAGAATTAACATTTAAACCGCCAAAGACAATCGCAAGGTGAATTTGTTGTTCATGTAATAACGGTAGAAGATCATCTTGAGGTGCGGTAATCAGTTCAATATGCAGTAAAGGATAACGCTGGCTTAAAATATGAAGAGCATCAAAGAGTAAATTGGCATTGATACCTGCTGCAATACCAATGGTCAATTTACTTTCGACACCTTGGGTCAACTCTAAAGAAAAAGTATTGAGTTGTGATAAATTAGCCACAATATGCCGTGCATAGGGCGCTAATGAAAGTGCCTTTTCAGTGGGCTTAGGCTCCCGAGTGTGTCTATCAAATAGTTCAAATCCAAGTTCAGCTTCTAGATTCGCCACGGCCATACTGACCGCGGATGGCACGCGTTTCAATGCTCTAGCCGCCGCAGAAAATGAGCCTTTATCTAACACGGTGAGAAAAATCGTTAGGTTGTCACTATTAAATGGCATTATTCACCTTTCAATAAAACTGATAGAAGCTGACTTTTATTATCATTGAATTATATTTATTTTACCACCTTGTTGATAATGATATTTTTGGAGGTGGGAAAATGCAGGGGATTAAACGTAAAATTGTTTTTGTCACAGCTTATGAGGTTATTGGTTGGTTAATTTCAGCGTTGGCATTGGCTTTTCTTTCTGGTAATTCAGCGGAAACAACAGGCCCATTAGCTTTAGTCATAACGACTATTGCAGTGAGCTGGAACTTTATTTTCAATACCGCATTTGAATATTGGGAATCAAAACAAAAATCACGCATTAGAACCTTTAGGCGCCGGTTTGTACACGCCATATTATTTCAATTAACGTTGGTGATTTTTTTAATTCCTTTAATTGCATGGTGGTTATCAATTAGTCTTTTACAGGCGTTAATACTCGACTTCGCCTTAATTATTTTTATCCCAATTTATACTTTCTTTTTTAATTGGGCATTTGATAAGATTTTTGGATTACCTAAATCTGCCTTACCGCAAGAGAATAACGCCACATCATAGAAAAGTAAGAAAATTATCGAGTTTCCTTCCGTACTAACATTGTGCAGAAGGAAACTCGAATCACACATATTATTTTAATAACCTAGCCTTAACGGATTTCCCTTTAATTTTTCCTTGCTGTAAATGCTTCCAAGCTTGTACGGCAACCTCACGTTTGAGTGCGACGTAGGCATGGGTAGGGTGGATCACAATCTTGCCAATATCGGCACCATTGAGGCCAACTTCTCCGGTTAAAGCACCTAAAATATCTCCAGGACGTATTTTGGCTTTTTTACCGCCATCAAGGCATAAGGTCATCATTGTCGCTTCTAACGGAGTGACTCGTAAACCTGTCGGTTCGGTTTGCCAATTAAGCTTCATGTTTAACATTTCTTCTAGAGCATTGGCTCGTTGGGCTTCTTCTGGCGCACATAAACTAATTGCTAAACCGCTTTCACCGGCACGTGCAGTTCGGCCGATGCGGTGAACATGCACTTCAGGGTCCCATGATAATTCATAGTTAATCACCATTTCGAGGGCTTTAATATCTAACCCGCGGGATGCGACATCCGTAGCCACTAATACACGGCTACTTCCGTTAGCAAAACGCACAAGAGTTTGGTCACGCTCACGTTGTTCCATGTCACCATGAAGCACTAAGACACTTTGTTTGCTGGCTGTTAAGGCATCATAAACGGCTTGGCAATCTTTCTTAGTATTACAGAAAACGACACAAGAAGCGGGCTGTTCACGGCTTAAGAGCTTTTGTAATAATTCAATTTTTTCGTGACGAGCGACTTCAAAAAATTGTTGTTCAACTGCGGGGAGTTCATCAACACTATTGATTTCAATGGTTTGTGGGTTATTTTGAATTTGCTGGCTAATTCGTGCAATTTCTTCTGGCCAAGTGGCTGAAAACAATAATGTTTGTCTATTAATTGGTGCGTAATCAATTATGGTCTCAATATCTGGCATAAAGCCCATATCGAGCATTCTGTCTGCTTCGTCTAAAACTAAAGTTTGCAATGCATCAAGTTGTACTGTTTCACGATTTAAATGATCAAGTAAGCGCCCCGGTGTGGCAACAATGATATGTGCTGCATGTGCAAGTGAGTCGCGTTGTACGCTGAAAGGCATACCACCACAGAGTGTCAAAATTTTGATATTAGGGATCGCGCGAGCTAAACGGCGCAATTCATTGGCGACTTGATCTGCCAGTTCACGAGTTGGACATAAAACTAATGACTGAGTTTTAAATAATTTGGCGTCAATATGTTGTAATAAACCCAGACCAAAAGCCGCAGTTTTGCCGCTGCCCGTTTTAGCTTGTGCTCGGACGTCTTTTCCGGCAAGTATAGGGGGAAGAGCGGCAGCTTGGATCTGCGTCATGTTTAGGTAGCCTAACTCTTGCAAGTTAGTGAGTTGTTCCGCAGAAAGCGCATTTAGGTCAGCAAATGAAGTCACAATACAATCTCAAATAGAATAAAAGGCATAATAGCGCTAATAATACTATTCCTACCTTACTCTGTCTGTTTTTAATTCGTCATTAATGTAGAATCCGGCTATCACTGATATAGTTCAAAATTAAATCAACAGGAAGTAATGAAATGGAAAATTTGCAACAGCGGCTAATTAATTATCGGCAGCACTTAGAAAGTGGTGAATTGAAATTTGCTTATGAGTATTTGATTAAAACTATCATGCAAGTAAAACAATATATTGCAAGAAATCCAGATACAGAATTTAAGTGTGGAAATGTATCCCCAGGCTATTTGGATTATACCTATTTTCCATTAGTTAATAGTTTTTTGACGGCAAGAAAACTTCGATTTGGACTCGTGCTAAATCATAACACGCTAAATTTGGAACTGTGGTTAATGGGGCAAAATGCAGCCGTACAAAAAGAATACTGGCAGAGTTTGAAAAATAGCCCTTGGAATCTGGATAAAACTGAAATGCCACAATACAGTGTGTTAGCAATCAATTTACTTGTTGAACCTGATTTTACCGATAAAGATACACTATTTATGGATATTGAAAAGACAATATTTCCAGTTATGGAAGAGGTTATTCAATATCTTGAAAGTAGCAAATGATGTTTTGGAAATGTCGATGGCTTTTAGCACCACTTAAAAGTGGTGCTAAAAAGATGGGGGTATTCAATATTGATGTCTTAGATAGGACCTAAATTTGTCATTACAGCATATATTAGAGCGACAATAGAAATGGCTATCCATGTGAAGACTAACGGCCAAATAAATCTCACCCATTGTGTATAAGGAATTTTTGCCGTTGCAAGTACAGCCATTAAAATTCCAGAAGTTGGGTTAATACAGTTAACAACCCCTTCTCCAAGCAATACAGTTTGCACTGTCGTTTGGCGAGTGATTTCTAATAAATCGCCCATTGGCGTGAAAATAGGTACAAGCACTGCCGCTTCACCAGAACCTGATGAAATAAAGAAGTGCATAATTGCCGCGGTTGCGAACATGGAAAGGGCAGATAAGGTCTTCGGTAAGCCATCCATCATTGAAATAATGGCATTAACGATGGTATCTAAAATCATCCCATCAGATAATACGATAGCAATAGCGCGTGCCATACCAACGATAAACGCGCCACCTACCATTCCCGCACAACCTTTTAAGAAGCCTGTTGCAATGGTATTAGGAGACATGCGGTTTAAAATACCCACGCCAACGCCTAAGATGATAAACATAGCCATCATCTCTTTTTCTCCCCAGCCCCACTCAACAGCACCGAAAATAAATCCGACTAAGCAGAATGCGCTATAGGAAAGAGTAATGACATGCAAAGCTGAAATTTTAGAGGTTTGGTGTTCGTCGGTATTAATTTCAATCTCAGGACGAACCATGCCTTTATTACGACATTTCTTGGTATAAATCGTTAAAAATAGAATACCCGCGATAACAAATGCAATATAAATAGCCATTCTAAAACCGAGGCCGGATAACAACGGGACGTCGGCTAAACCTTGAGATAAACCCACTGTCATTGGTGCCATGATTGAGGCATTAAAGCCCGAATAAGCCGCAACATAGACTAAAGCAGCACCAAATTTGTCGTCCATTCCCACGGATTTAGCGACTAAAAGACCAATAGGAACAAATGCAATAATTGAGTTAACGACAATCCCTGTTGTCCCTAAAATAGAAAAAACGACAAAGAATATACTGATTAGTAAAAAGTCATTAAGTCTTTTACTGCGCGAGATATTATTGAGTACTTTTTTGATGGCCCCAGTTTCCTCAAGAAGATGTAAAGCACCTCCAGTGAAAATAATCAAAAAGATAATAGGAGCAGCTTTGATTAGACCATCAGCAATTGAGGTGAAAATTTGCCCTGGCAAAATACCGTGTTGTTCTGGTAAGCGCTCATAACTACCGGGAATGGTATAAGAACTAGATACTTTTGTTTCTATACCATCTTTTACCATGGTGATGACTTTTGTTTCTGATGCATATTGCCCCGCAGGAACGATCCACGTTGCAATACCTGCCAATACTAAGATGAAAAACAAAAGAACATAAGGGTTTAGACCTTCAGAACGTTTTTTAGGTGGTGGTGTTGTTGTGTTTGTTGACATCGTTGTCATAGAGTTTCCTATTGGATTATTATTTATTGTGTAATGCGTTGTAATACATTGAAAAATAACTGTGCACGTTCTGTGAGTGACGGTATTTCTAAGTATTCTTTATCACTGTGCTGGTATCCACCAATCGGGCCTAACCCATCTACAGTGGCCGTTTCGACACCTGCAGTAAAAGAGGCATCAGAGCCACCACCCGTCGAAACATCAAGTAAATCAATGTTTAGTTGCGCAGCTTCTTCTTTAATGATGTTGATAAGAACGGTGCTTTCATCCGTTTTAGCCATAGGTGGGCGATTAATTCCGCCTGTTAAGGTGAGTTTGATGCCGTCTAATACTGGTGTACTACATACTTCCCTGACTTTTTTATCGATCTCAATACCCTGTTCTTCAGACGAAATACGGACATCGATTTCTGCTCTGGCATTCGGAGCTACAGTATTAACAGAGGTTCCACCAGAAATTAGGCCAACGTTAACGGATAGGCCTTTATCATGAGCAGAGAGTGCGTGTAACATTTGGATTTTATATGATAATTCCTGAATTGCACTAATGCCTGCTTCGGGGGCAATACCTGAATGAGAGGCTTTTCCTTCAATATTTAATACATAAGTTCCAACACCGCGGCGAGCGCTCACTATAGCGCCATTGGCACGAGCAGGCTCCATCACAAGTGCGTAGCGCTTTCCTAATGCACATTGTTCGATGACACCGCGAGATGAAATAGAACCAATTTCTTCATCACAATTGAGGAGGATTTCAATATTTTTGTAGCGAATATCTTGATTATCATAAAGTTGCTTCATGACTTGATATACCATGACATGGCTGCCTTTCATATCAATCACGCCAGGGCCATAAGCTCGATCACCTTCAATGCTAAAAGGACGTTCAGCAACGGTGCCTTTAGGAAACACGGTATCTAAATGCAATAAAATTAATATATCAGCCTTTATTGAAGGGTGATATATTCGATAATTATTGCCGAGTGATTCATTTTCAATGATTTCGACTTCGAACCCCATTTCGCGATATTTTTCACACCAGACAGCAGCGTGGTTATCTACACCTTCTTTGTCATAAGAGCCTGATTCGATATTGACTACTTTTTCAAGTAGCTTAAGCATACTGTCTTCATGCGCTAAAAAACTATTATTCATGGTTGTTTCCTTATATTGTATTTACTACAAAATTAAGTTGTTTTTATTGTGGTAAATTTAATTTTAGGTGATATCAAAACAGGGTGTATATTAAGTTAAATTTATCTAATTCAGATTTTCACTAAATTAAACGCTGCTTTCATTAAAGGTAAAAAAACAAAAGAAAAAGGCAGTGTTAAAATTTGCTAATAATAATTGCGATTTTTTTTGATTCTCACTGTTTGTATTATGGGAAATAAATACCATAAATTTTTATGCTCTAGTGAGTCGTACCACAGTAAAGGATATAAGAAGTACCAATACTTGATAGTTGAATCATAGGCATTTTTTGACTGTATCATAATAAATAATTTGTATACAAGATGATTATTCACTAAAAATACAAACCCATTTAGAGAGTAATTTTATGGGGATATATAAGATGGAATACATTGCTGATATTGTTCGAGCAAGTTTGAGTTTCTAATGAAAAATTCTGTATTAGGCTAAATTGAGATTCTTTAAGAGAGTGTGATTAGAATAATTTATAAAATATATAGTGGTTATGCGTTTTTCTAATAATTTAAATAACGATAGCAATTCATTTTTCATAGTTTGTAATATTTAACTGTGTTTTTTTTAAACAAAAAAGTCAGAGTGATTAAATTAAAAACAACTCAGTCAAATTTAGTCTCTGTGCTTTTCTTATAAATAGCCTTTGAGCATATTATTGCTTGATAGTCACTCTTTGGCGTATTAATTGTATTTTTATTCATCGACTTTTTCTGTCTTCTAAGCGATATAGCTCATTGCAAGAAATAATGTGAAAGAGAATAAGTTTCTCTTATATGGCTGTTATGCAGTATGAAAAGAAGCCAATTAGGCGTAAATACTAAGGTGTATGTTAAATTAACGACAAAATACCTACCAAATAATTACATTACGTGATGAAAAATTTAACTTGCATAGAACATTTATTGTTTTATTTTAGTGGCTTATGTGGTTTTTACTGGGTAATTGATTGTGAAGAATAAACAAAATAATGATATTGTGACGGCTAGCTCATTTATCAAAACTTAACCAACAGCATGAATTTAAAGGCTATTTATTCTTGAATAGAAAAATTTTCTCTTAATTTGAAAAAAGGCACCAATTTTTAGAAAAAATTTTCTATTTCCCTGTGGCATATTTCTTTTAGCAACAAATATAAAGATATCATTTTTACTTTACTATATTGGGTTTTAGATAATGACTAAGAATATTGCTACAATTTTAATTCATGGTGGAAAGCAGCAAGATACTGTTAATCATGCTATTTTTCCTGCTATTACAACAGCCAGTACTTTCGTTCAACAAAGCTTAACAGAGCATGGTGAATATTGTTATTCACGTTGCAGCAACCCAACACGTTATGCATATGAAACCTTATTAGCTGAAATTGAAGGTGGAAGCTATGCAACAGCGACTGCATCCGGTGTGGCTGCTTCAAGTTTAGTTTTAAATTTATTACCAAAAGATTCACATATTATTGCAATGAAGGGTGTTTATGGAGGAACTTTTCGGTTATTTGAACGAGTTTCAACCATTAATAGCGGTCACCAAATAGACTATGTTGATTTGAATAATCTTGATGAAGTTAAAACAAAAATAAAAGATAACACACGCTTAATTTGGATTGAAAGCCCAACTAATCCATTATTAGAATTAGTTGATATTAATGCTATTTGTTCACTTGCCAAAGAGCATAATATTTTAACTTGTGTTGATAATACATTTGCAACAGCTTGGAACCAAAAACCATTAGAATTAGGTGCCGATTTAGTGATGTTATCGGCAAGTAAATATATTGGCGGCCATTCCGATTTAATTGGTGGTGCGGTGATCACCCAAAGAGAAGACTTAGCCAGCCGCCTTGATTTTCTAAAAACCACCCTCGGAGCAATTGCTTCTCCTTTTGACGCCTACCTTGCTTTACGTGGATTAAAAACATTAGCATTACGTATGGCAGCACAATGCAGTAATGCCGCACAAGTTGCGAAATATTTATCAAAACACCCGAAAGTTGAGCAGGTTTATTACCCTGGATTACCTTCGCATCCTCAATATGAATTATGCAAAAAACAAATGCGTACAGGAGGAGCGGTTGTGACGATTAAATTAGCAGGGGATATTGAAGACACCAAAGTCTTTTTATCTAAAGTTAAATATTTTGTTTTAGCGGAATCATTGGGGGGGGGTGAAAGTATGGTGAACCATTCGGCAACCATGTCACATGGGTCGATGACAAAAGAAGAAAGAGAAAGTATCCAAGTATTTGACACCACATTACGTTTATCCGTAGGTATTGAAGATATCACAGACTTATTAAATGATTTAGAAAACGCACTATCTTAATTTATTAAAATCAAAATAAAATATAATAAGAGAGCATCTAATGAATGATTATGGGATTTGGACCATTGTCACGCCAATGGTGACGATACTTTTAGCCATTTTTACACGACAAGTTATATTATCATTATTACTGGGGATATTAGTTGGTTTTACCGTTATATATGATCACAATATATTATTAGGTATAAACGGAACGCTCGATGGCATTATTAATACGTTTGCATCACCGGGAAACACAAAAACAATTCTATTTATGGTAATGATTGGCGGAATTATGCGGCTCGTCGTTGTTACTGGTGGTGTGCGTTCATTGGTTAAATTATTAACAAATAAAACAAAGTTAATTAAAAATAAAAAAGCTGTTCAATTAATGGCGATGATTATTACATCGTTAATTTTTATTGAAAGCTCTATTAACCAATTAATTGCTGGAGCATCAACAAAAACATTAGCGAAGAAATACGGAGTTTCGCCAGAAAAAATGTCTTACATTGTGCAGACTTCCTGTGTATCAGTGTGTTCATCAGCCATGATTAACGGATGGGGAGCGGCAATGATGGGGGTTATTGGCGTACAAATATCTAAAGGTTTAATTACTGGAGAGCCTTTTGAAATTTTAGCTGGCTCAATGGTATTTAATATCATGGCGTGGTTTTCCCTCGCTTCAGTGCTGTTTTATATTTTCTCCAATGTTTCTTGGGGGCCAATGAAAAAGGCGGATTTACGCGCAGAGCAGCAGGCTTTAACTTTATTATCCGCGGAAGAAGCTGAGCAGGATGATGAAGATATTATTGAGCACCCTAATTGCCATACTTCTCTTAATTTCTTTATCCCAATTTTATCAACGGTATTAATGGTACCTGTTGCGCTTTATATCACCGGTAATGGCGATTTTAGTAAAGGTAGCGGTTCAACATCGGTATATTGGGGAGTCATGTTTGGAACTTTAGTCTCTTTTGTGTGGTTCTTAGCACGTCGTGTACTTAATATTGAGACTTTCTTTAAAGAATTATATATCGGCTATGCCAGCATGGTAAAAATTAGCTCGGTGATGATCCTCGCTTTTTTAATGGGAACCGTTTCTTCAGATTTAAATACCGGTGCCTATATAGCAGAAATCACCTCGGGTGTTATTTCGCCAGCTTTCTCAATAGGTTTTATCTTCTCAATTAGTGCGGTGATGTCATTAGCAACAGGAACATCGTGGGGAACATTTGCCATTATGATCCCAATTGGTGTGCAATTAGGACTTTCAGTCGGAATGCCTGTTGAATATATGATTGGTGCAGCCATTGCAGGTTCAATTTACGGAGACATGACATCACCAATTTCCAGTGATGCAATTGTGGCTTCTATGGCAACAGATTGTGACCATATTGAGCATATTCGTACCCAAATGCCTTATGCAACAGTCACGGCCGCGTTTGCGCTGATGGTTTATCTGTATTTAGGTTTCACATATTAATAAAGTGAATAAAATAATAAAGATTAGGCAAAATTAGCTGCAATAAATAAAATAGATTTATTTCAAGGAGTAGCACCACTAGCAAAACTAAATAATCATTCAGAATATTTAGGTCGTGATATTTACACTGATGGTGCTCTTGTTATTTTTGCTTGTTCTGAAATCAATATAGCAACAATTAAAATAGACTTCTGATAATGCGATTTTATTATGAAAATTAATACCAAGGTTATTCATGGATATCCCATGACAGATAAATATACCGGAAGTTCTTCTATTCCGTTATATCAATCATCCACATTTTCACAAGCCAATATTGAGGAAAGTTACGACCATATTTATTCGCGTTTTTCCAATCCAACAAGAGATGCATTAAGTGAGGCAATTTGCGCGATTGAAAACGCGAAATTTGCTGAGATTTTTTCATCAGGAATGGCAGCAATAAGCGCAGTATTACTTAATTTTAGTCAGGGCGACCATATTGTTGCCTGCAAAAATATATATGGTGGCTCTTTCCAATTAATGACTGAATTTTTGCCACGCTACGGTATTTCAGTCACATTTGTTGATGCGACTAATCCAATGAATTATCAGCAAGCAATAATGGAAAACACCAAAGCGTTTTATATTGAAACGCCATCTAATCCAACGTTACAAGTGACGGATTTAAAATCTGTTATTGGGATTGCGCAGCAGCATAATATTATTACTATCTGTGACAATACCTTTATGACGCCGTTGTTATCAGATGTTATTTCTCTTGGAATTGATTTTTCTATTAATAGCGCAACTAAATTTATTAATGGCCATAGTGATGTGATCTTGGGGACGGTAGCAACGAATAACCCTGAATATGCGAGGTGGTTACATAAGTCTGCAGTTGCTATTGGCAGTATTGCTGCACCATTTGATAGCTGGCTGACAATGCGAGGTTTAAAATCAATGGCAATGCGGGTTGAACGAGCAAGTGAAAATGCGCAAAAGCTTGCAGAATATCTGAATGAGCATCCAAAAGTACAACACGTTTTTTATCCTGGGTTAGCTTCGCACCCAAATCATATCATTCATATGCAGCAATCTAAAAATGGCGGAATGGTGGTTTCCTTTGATTTGGGTAGCTATGAAAATGTAAAACGATTTTTAGACGCGGTTCGTATTCCACTCGTTGCAGTCAGTTTAGGGGGAATTGAATCAATTATTTCCTACCCTAAAATGATGTCCCATGCTTGTATCCCTGAAGAAGGGAGATTACTGCAAGGCGTAACGGATGGGTTATTGCGTTTCTCACTGGGCTGTGAAGATATTGATGATTTACTTGCTGACGTCGGTTCTGCTTTATCGCAAATACAGTAATTAGGCGACTATCAACGTATTTTAATTCCTCAGTGGCACTAATCACATGCTAAGAAAGTACCAATAATATATTCAAGCCCTCTAAATAATCAGATTATTTAGAGGGCTTTTACTTCACAAAATAGTTATTTGAACGATATAAAACTAAAGACAAAGCTCTTTATTCGCTGGATTTAATTTAGCGGCTTGTTGGATATGTCTTAAAGTTTCAGTGGCCAATAGTGCGGAAGCTTCATAAAATGCATTTCCGCTTTGCAGTTGCATTTTCTCTAAATAGCGATAGACCCAAGGTAGAAAATGTAATTCTAGCAATTCGCGTAGTAGTTCTGGTTTATTTTCAATCACCCAGGCGGTGAGAAGAAATAATAACCCTACATGATCTTCTGGCTCTTTTTGGTTTAATTCAATATTGATTTGGTTATTACGGAGCCATGCTCTTAACTCAAGTGTCGAAATACCAAAAATAACATTTTCTTTATCAAGATAAACAGAACCCCAAGGTGGTGCTGGTAATGCATAAGGACCTATAAATAAGCGTTGGTAGGCTTCTTGTAATGTTTCTGATTCAGAAAGACTATCTTGAAAGAGTTTATCAATACGTTGGCAATCATAATCCTGAGTAAATGGCCATTCAGTTAACCATTCGCTCGTCGTAAATAAATCAATTAACTTATTTACGCGTGCATCAGAAGGGTCATAATAAAATAATGCCCCTAAAGTTTGCGCGCAAAGCGAAAAATCTGCCAATAATTTTTGTTCCATATTTGTCCACATTGCTATGTTGATGATGACTCTTTGGTGTGATCGTAGCGAAACATGAGATTGTTGTCGATGATAAGAAAGTCATTAACCTTCTTATCATCGTAAAAAACAATGAATTAGTCGTTAGCCTGCAACAGCCATACCCACCGTCATATGCAGCCCGTAGAAAATGCCTCTACCAATCAATTCACCAAAAATCACCAATAATACGGCGACTAGTAGCCCAATAATTGAAGGGTTTTTCATTTTAACATGTGGGTAAATCCAGAAAGCTAGCCCCAATGTTAAGCAAACAGTACGCCATCCCATCAGTGAGGCATAATCAGGAACAAGCTCCGATGCTTTTTGTACCGAACTTTGGATAGATCCTAATTCAAATCCTTGTGCCGTTACCAAAATACTGCTCGCAATAACCGCAACAATACTGATTAATATAAAAAAGCGGATGTTATTGATATCATAACTTGCTATACGCAATAAAAATGCGGCAAGAACAGGCCCTGCAATAAAACTGGTTAGGATAAATTGCAAACTACCATAGTGATTAAACCAAGTTGGGACGGTATCAATTTGGTAAACGCGAGATATGGCATAAATAAATATTGCCGCACAAATGATAGTGACGATTAACCAAATATTGCCGACAGACTTGGGCATCTTCTTTAATAATGACAATAACCAATATATCCCACCTAAGGCAAAGAATATTGAGCCACTGACTATTTCGTTACTGAGCGCTGAATGCCCAACACGTATCATCGAATTAAAGGCACGCATCGGTGAGCCCATATGTAGCATGGAGAGTAAAAAGCCAACTCCCATTAACACCCATAAACCAAACATGCTCATCACTATTTTATGATGCTGTTCTTGCATGGGTTTCATTAACAATACCAGAGCCATGAGAATAAATGCGCCAGCAACACTTTGACCTATAACGGTGAAGAAGATTAACGGATATTCATGTAAGCCTGCGCCCATTTTAAACTTCCTCCGGATTAGCTAAATAACCTGTGGTGTCGCCCACAGGACGGCAATTTGCATTGAGATTTAATACAATATTGGGTTTGGTATAATGTGCTGCAGGTAGCGGTGCTATTTCATTGATTGTTCCGTATTTCTCACGTAACTCTTCAATGGGCCCAAAATCTAATGCACGTAGCGGGCAAGATTCAACACAAATGGGTTTTTTACCTTCAGCCACACGTTCATAGCAGCCATCACATTTAGTCATATGCCCTTTGACTGCATCAAACTGTGGTGCACTATAAGGGCATGCCATATGGCAATAACGGCAACCAATACAGACACTTTCGTCAACAACGACAAAGCCATCTTCACGTTTATGCATTGCGCCACTTGGGCAAACTTTAACGCAAGCAGGGTCTTCACAATGGTTGCATGAAATAGAGAGGTAATAAGAAAATACATTTTGATGCCATGCGCCATCTTGCTCTGTCCAGTCGCCGCCTGCATATTCATAAATACGACGAAAATGAACATCAGCGGATAAGTTTTTAAAATCTTTACAGGCGAGTTCACACGTTTTGCAGCCCGTACAACGTTGTGTATCAATATAAAAACCATATTGTTGTGACATACCGGGCTCCTTATAGTTTTGCAATTTCAACTAAGTTAGTATGCTGAGGGTTTCCCTTAGCAAGCGGTGAAGGGCGTTGAGTTGTGAGGACATTAATACACCCGCCTTGGTCTACTTTTTTGCCAAACATATCGGCATCTAACCAAGCCCCTTGGCCCATAGCCGTCACCCCAGGCATGATCCGCGGAGTCACTTTAGCTGGAATATGAACTTCACCTCGGTCATTGAAAACTTTGACCATATCACCCTGCTTAATACCACGCGCTTTGGCATCTATTGGGTTAATCCATATTTCTTGGCGGCAGGCTTGTTTTAAGATATCAATGTTGCCATAACTTGAGTGTGTTCTGGCTTTATAATGAAACCCTGTCATTTGTAATGGGTATTTTTTATTAAGGCTATCGGTATGGCTTTCAAAGCCTTCTGTGTAAATTGGTAACGGATCAATCACATCATCTGGTGCTAATTGCCATGTTTTCGCTATCTCAGCTAGGCTTTCAGAGTAAATTTCTATTTTTCCTGAAGGTGTTTTCAGTGGATTAGCTTGAGGGTTATCTCGGAAGGCTTTAAATCCAATGACATGCTCATCTGGGCATTTGTGCTTGAAAATACCCACGGTTTTCATTTCTTCATAAGTTGGCATATCAGGGTAGCGTTCGCGACTTTTTTCACATAAATATTTAACCCATTCGTGCTGGCTGCGGCCTTCGGTGAATTTCTGTTCGACATCAGGGCCTAAGCGTTTAGCAATTTCCGACAAAATTTCATAGATGGGTTTACGCTCAAATTTAGCGCTAGTCGCTGGTTGGCCTAAGATCATGTAAGACATGTTTCCTGCGGACTCGCTAGGAATAAGATCTTCTTGCTCGGTAGGCATTAAATCAGGTAATAAAATATCGCAATATTTTGCTGATGCCGTCATGAAATGGTCGATACCAACAATCATTTCGCATTTGCTGTCATCTTGCAAAATTTCATGGGTACGGGCGATATCACTATGCTGATTTATCAATGTGTTACTGGCATAGCACCATAAGAACTTAATGGGAACATCTAATTTATCTTTCCCTTTTATGCCATCGTGAATGGCGGTCATTTCTGTGCCGCGTTCAATCGCATCAGTCCATGTGAAAACGGAAATTTGTGTTTTGACTGGGTTATCGAGCATTGGGAACCATTCAACACCTGAATCATAAGTGCCTTCACGACAGCCTGAATTTCCGCCACTAATACCAACATTACCTGTGATAATGGCTAACATGGCAATTGCTCGAACGGTTTGTTCACCATTTGAATGACGTTGAGGGCCCCAACCTTGAACAATATAAGCGGGTTTCGCTTGGCCTATTTCACGAGCTAACTTAATGATTTTATCTGCTGGAATACCTGTAATTTTAGCGGCCCACTGTGGTGTTTTAGCTATACCATCAGCACCTTGGCCTAAAATATAGGCCTTATAGTGACCGTTTTGAGGAGCAGAAGCCGGTAAGGTTTTTTCGTCATAGCCAATACAGTATTTATCCACAAACTCTTGGTCAACCATATCCTCAGTGATAATCACATAAGCTAATGCAGCTGCAAGTGCGCCATCAGTACCAGGGCGAATAGGTAACCATTCATCTTCTCTACCAGAAGCTGTGTCATTATAACGAGGGTCAATAACTATCATGCGCGCATTCGAACGCTCACGTGCTTGTTCGACATAATAAGTCACACCTCCACCACTCATACGAGTTTCGGCTGGGTTATTACCAAACATCACAACTAGTTTTGTATTTGCGATATCGTCGGGGCTATTGGCTTCTTGAGAACCATACAGATAATTCATACCCGCACGAATTTGCGCAGTGCTATAACTGCCATAGCGGCTCAGGAAACCACCACATGAATTCATTAAACGATAGGGAACATTCGAATTGGTGATATTACCACCATCAACGCCAGTGCCATAGAGAACATGCACTGCTTCATTGCCGTAATTTTGCAAAATATCGCGCAAACTATTACCAACGGTATCTAGGGCCTCTTCCCATGAAATTCGGACAAATTTGCCTTCACCACGTTTACCCACACGTTTCATCGGGTACTTTAATCTATCTGGGTGGTTCATTCTTCTACGGATTGAGCGGCCACGCAGGCAAGCTCTTACTTGATGATTGCCATATTCATCTTTTCCCGTGGTATCAGATTCAACCCAATATACTTCATCGTCACGAACATGGAGACGTAATAGGCAACGGCTACCACAGTTAACGGTACATGAGCTCCAAACGGCTTTTTCTTCAGCGGATGTTGAGTTTTGAGTGTTATCGATTGCTTTTGCATTGAAAGGAAGTGATAAACCGCCTACTGCAGCAAATAAACCGCCTGCAGCGCCAGATTTCACGACATTGCGCCTTGAGATAGGGCTATTTAATAATTTATTTTTTGTATTCATTGATATGAGCCTTTATGACCATATTAAATATAATGTTATTCAAGGGTTATCTTACTCTGACATGTTTAGTTTTTTTTGCGCCATATCAATGAAGTTATATTTGCAAAACTGGTAACTTTTCTATAATAAATAAATTATATTGATAATCAATATCATTTTAATATCATGAATATAAAGAATTTTTTATTTACCTTGCTGGAGGTTGAAAATTTAGAAATGTTAATATTTGGTTCTGTAGAGAAAATATTTCTCTAGGTGAGGAGTTTTCGAAAAATAGGGAGAATATTTCTAGCAGTATAGTTGGAAAATAATAATAAATTTCTCTAGAGTCATTAATTGTTCTAAAAAAATAATAAAGATCATCATTATTTTTCGGAATAAAAAGCAAATACGGAATAACTATCTATTAGATGAATATCTAATACCTAATTAAGACGTAACTTCTTAGTGGGAATAATATTTATTTTCAACTGAGGTTAATTAAATTCAATATTAAGTGTTATAGATTGAGCAAAACCTGCAGGTGGTTTACCTACAGAGCGGCTTTTTTGTACTGCAAGCAAAGCAGCTTGATCTAATGAATCATTTCCTGAGCTACTTGCTAAGCGAATTAAGCTAATTTCTCCGTTTTGGCTTAATTGAAATTGTATTGTTGCAATACCACGGTTTTTCATTTTTTTCGCGCGGCGAGGGTATTGTTTATTTCTCTCAACTTCTTGGCGTAGTTTTTCACGGTAAGCATTAATTAATTGGCTATTAGTATCACTAGTCGCATGTTGGTTTTTGGGGCCTTTTATTCCTGCGGATTGAGACGATACAAGGGCTCCAGCCTTTTGTTGTTGTGCGATTGGCAAATCATTTTTAATTTCTGTATTAGCTGGTTTGTGAGCGTTTTCAGTTCTTTTAGTGAGTTCTTTGGGCTTCACTGGTTCTTTTGGGGTTTTGATCACCTTTTTTTGCTTTTTAGGCGCAACAATGACGGCGTGTTCAACTATTGGGCTGGGAGCAATTTTTACCTCACTAGGTGTGTCTATAGGAAGGGGGAGCTCTTCAGGTTCTGCAACGTTGACAGCTTGAGTCAATGCGATCGATATAATAGGCGCATTCTGTTGTGCTTGGTTTTTTAAGGATAATGATTGAGCCGTAACATAGGTTAAGTACCCAATAACAAGAACATGAAGTGTTATGGATAGCATAAAAGTGATTAATTTTCGACTCATCATAAAACCTCAATATTCTTTCTCGTTGAACCTAAAGAGGGGAGACCAATTCAGGTATTAAGTAGTTATGTTTGAGTTATGACTCATAAGGTAAAATAACGATTCGAATTATATGTTAATAATTATCAATTGCAAATGATAGTTATTATCAACTTTGGTGGGTGCATATTATAATTTGTTAATATTTTGATTTTTAATGAAATATTATTTATAAGTAAAAAGGCTTGGTGAGTAGCCAAGCCTTAATGAGGTTAATTGTGTGATAAATTAGTTAAATATCATTCTCTATTTTATTTTTTGCAAAAAAAAGAGGATTATTTCGGCGTGTTTATAGGGGGTTTAATATACAAAGAACACCGTGAAGATAAGCAACACGGTGTTCGAATATTTATTAATAGTAAAATTAAGAGCGTTTAGCTACCGCTTCAGAGATACTTACAGCGTTCTCTCTATTTGCAAACCAACGGACACGTAAAAGGTCATATCCAAGATTAAACGCATAAGTATAAAATAAGAAAAAGACAAAAAAGCCGATTTCAAGTAAGAATGCATCTAAGAATGACATTTGAAGTAAAAACGCCAGCATTGGGACACCCATGATCACAAAGCTTAATTCAAATCCAACAGCATGAAAAACACGCACTTTGGCTGGGCGAGATCCCTTGGATAAAGGCCAATAACGGTCAAAAGCCATGTTATAAAATAAGTTTAATAGCATTGCCAGCGTCGATAAGACAATAGCCACTGTTCCCATTTGGAAAATTGAGCGTCCTAAAAGCCATGCACTGACCGGTGCAGTTATCGCAATTGCGATGACCTCAAATGAAACTGCATGAAAAATTCGCTCAGTTAATGTTTTTGTATACTTGCTCATAACTACCTCAAAGATATAGAAAATTAATTTTTAGGTAAAAATCGGGTGCAATTATTTGCTATTTTTTATATATATACAAAATGGCAGCCATCGAAAAAAGCGATACCTTATGAACTATTCTATAGAAACATTGCGTACCTTTGTGGAAGCGGCATCCTTAAAGTCATTCTCTGCTGCGGCACGTAAATTAAATAAAAGCCAATCAACTGTCAGTACGACAATCAGTGGTTTTGAAGACGATTTGGGGTTTGCGTTATTTGATAGGCAGGGGCGTGAATCAACATTGACTTTTGCAGGTAGAAAAGTTTTGAGCTTAGTTGAGGATATTTTATCAGCAGATGAGCGTCTTCAAGCGCTTAGAGTTGAGTTGCTCCCTGATATTGAGCCTAGGTTAAGTTGTGCTTTTTCAGATACCTATCAGCCACCTCATGCTGAGCATATTGTAACAACATTAGATAGGCAATTTCCGCATCTTGAGTTTGAGTTTTTAATTGCAGAAAATAATGCTGTTATCGAGATGATCCAGAACCAACAAGCCCATGTTGGTATGATGGAGTCCCGTACAGAATATCCTGCGGATATTTCTTTTTCTCGTTTACCTATTCAAGGTGAATTAGGTTTATATGTATTAGATAGTCATCCATTAGCTAAAGAGAAAAAAATAACTTATCAACATTTAACGATGACTCGTCAATTACGGCTAAGCAGTAGCAGCCAAATTATTATTAATAGTGAAAAGAACTGGTTTGCACCTAATTATTTATTATTATTAGAAATGGCAGAACAAGGGGCTGGATGGGCAATATTACCAACATGGTTAGTTAAGCAATTTGGACATAACCGTTTAGTGAGTATTAATTATGATTTATGGCCACGTAAAATTGATGTGGATTTAGTTTGGTCTAAGAATAATCCACCCGGAAAAGCGGGGTACTGGTTGATTAATAAATTGCTTGATAGCTAAAATTAAGAGTATTAATTTTAAAATTCATGAATTTTCGATATGTTTTTTATTGTAAAATAGTATTTACTAATTGTAATAAGATATTATCTTGTAAATAAACGTAATATAATTTTCAAAATTGGTTTTATATCGCTAATCTTAACTTAATCAAATTGTTGTTTGAGTTAATTTATTAGAGGATAAAAATGAAAAAATTATTAGTACCTACACTCTTTGCTGTTGTATCTACTATGTCATTTGCTGTTCAAGCAGCTACAACTCCAGCAGCAAGCCAATCACAGAATGCGGAACATAAATTAAATGCTTACGAAGAAATTATGGTAGGCAAAGTATGGACAACGACAGAAGCTTTAGATCAAGAATTGATGTGGATTTAGTTTGGTCTAAGAATAATCCACCCGGAAAAGCGGGGTACTGGTTGATTAATAAATTGCTTGATAGCTAAAATTAAGAGTATTAATTTTAAAATTCATGAATTTTCGATATGTTTTTTATTGTAAAATAGTATTTACTAATTGTAATAAGATATTATCTTGTAAATAAACGTAATATAATTTTCAAAATTGGTTTTATATCGCTAATCTTAACTTAATCAAATTGTTGTTTGAGTTAATTTATTAGAGGATAAAAATGAAAAAATTATTAGTACCTACACTCTTTGCTGTTGTATCTACTATGTCATTTGCTGTTCAAGCAGCTACAACTCCAGCAGCAAGCCAATCACAGAATGCGGAACATAAATTAAATGCTTACGAAGAAATTATGGTAGGCAAAGTATGGACAACGACAGAAGCTTTAGATCAAGATAAAAAAGAAGTTAATGCAGATGATAAACAAGTCGCTAACTTTTTTGGTTTAGCTGAGTATTATCCAGACGGTACATTTAATATGACCACGTTTGATGGAAAACCTAAAATGAAAGGTGACTGGTCATTTGATGAAAATGGCAAAACTCGCTCATTAACAGCGAAAGATGACGAGGGTAAAGTCTTGTTTACTCGTGTTGTTGAAAATGTCACAGTAACCCCAGAAGAATACACATATCGTATTTATCCAGAGCAAGATAATAAAGATAAGTACTTTGATATTGTTCATAAAGTTAAGAAATAATATTTTGTACCAATAGCGCAGTCTAAATATGAATCTTATTTATTCTGCGCTATTAGTGTTTCTGTCGCTTATTTAAAACAAGTCTCAGCCCAACGCGTTAACCCTGCAGTAACGGAACCAAAATCATCCCCACGTACTATCGGAATATTAGGTAATTCTTGGCTAATAGCTTGGTGTAATATTGGGGAGCGAGCACTCCCACCTGTAACGTAAATAGCATCAGGTTTGACCCCGCCTTGGTTGACTGCTTCTTTAACCAATTCAATCATTTTACTTTTTGGTGATTCAATTGATTCCACCATTTGTTCATGGGGAATATTCACTTCTAATTTTTCAGAAATTAATTTAATTTGTGCTAAATAGCTTGAGGCGTCTGATAAAGCAATTTTAGCTTCTTCAGCTTTACGTACTAAGCTATAACCTAATGTTTCATTATAAACTTCTAGTAATCGAGATATTATTTGAGGTTCTTTTGCATCTTGTTTTAAGCGTGTTAACGCTGTCAAATTTTGTCTTGAATAAAACTCTTTTTGTGCTTCAACATTATTGATAGCAATAGGGTTCCAAAATTGAAGGAATGGCATTTTAATGCCTGATAAAGATTGGCTTTCCATCCCAAAAAGCGGCATCAATTGTTTTAATGCAAGGTAAATATCAAGGTCATTTCCACCCACCCGTTGTCCACTATGAGCAAGTAAGGATTGTGTTCTGTCTTGTGCATTTCTATAAGTGGGCCCCATTTGGATTAATGAACAATCCGTTGTTCCACCACCAATATCAACGACTAGGATAATCTGGTCTTTATTTAATGTTGATTCATATTCAAGCCCTGCGGCTACGGGTTCGAATTGAAAAGTAATATGATTAAATCCTGCGCGTTTTGCCGCGCGATAGAGTATTGATTCTGCTTGTTGGTTCGAGAGTTCCCCTCCACGACCATGAAAGTTAATAGGGCGTCCAATCACAGTATCATCAATAATCTGTTGTAAATTATTTTCTGCGGTATTCTTTATATTTTTCATCATGGCGCAGACAAGGTCTTCAAAAAAACTAATTTGAGTCTCATGTAAGCCAGATGCTCCCAAAAATGATTTAGGGGACTTCACATAATATACATCTCTAGGATCACTTAAATATAAATCTAAAGCGGCTTGCCCAAATACGATGTCTTCAGGCATTAAATCGATCCCTTCATCACGGTTAAATGCGATAGATCTTTTTAAAATTTGCTGCCCGATTTCATTCGAGGGAGCGATTTTACAATGGCGAAATAAATGCTCAGAGACTGATTCTCTTGTCGGTGCGCATAAGGTTGATGGGATATAAACGTTATCGCCTTCTAATGGTAATAATGTGGGGATCCCGTTCTTCATGACCGCAACAGCGCAGTTAGATGTACCGTAATCAAAACCGATAAACATTTCGCCTCCAAGAGTAACTATTTTGAAAAAAGGCTGAGACTTTATATCAAGCAGGGATGAATTACTATTGAAAAATAATTCTATATGAGGGATAGCTCAAAAGGAGATAGTCTGAATTGATCGCATTTTGCCTAGATGCTCTGTTAGTACAGAGTCTCCACGATAAAATGTAATCATCATTAAAAGATTGATTTACGGAATGACAGATATCTAAAGAGAATATAGTTTTTTATGTAATATTTAATTTGAGCCCTTTGATATATTAATGAAATTTTAAAGGGCTCGGAAATATCTTATTTAAACAGTTGGGTTTTATATCTACTTAATTATTACAATACTTATTCCAAATAACATTAAAGTCATTATCAGGAAATTCTTTATCATCTCTATCGATTAATGGAATGGAAACAACATTACGGCCATCATTATGAAGATAAGTTTTGACCACAAAACGTTTAAATGAATATGAATTTTGGCTAGTAAAAATAAGTACTTCACCGCATACATAGCCTAGCATACCATGGTCTAAGGTTTCTCTTATCTCATGATATTTAACATTTTTATACTCAGCTGTTTTGGGAAATGCTAAAAAATCTTCAACCGCTTTTTGAGATTTTTCTACAATGTCTAAATCAGGTGTATAGTTACTTACAACGCCTCCTATAAAGGACGCGCCTGCAATTAGGCCAATAACTAAAAATGAAAATATTTTATTTTTCATAGTGTTTATTTCTTATGTTATTATTTTTGAACCTCCCAATGAATGCCATAATATAAAAGTAAATAAAATTTATCACCATAAGCTAAATTTTAATTGATAATTTCACTTACGGAGATATACTTGGATTACATTTGGGATAATTTACTGTTGCCAATCTAACATAAGATTATTTGAAGTAATATAGGGGGGACACAATGGTAATCAATAAGAAACGAAAAATTACACATTTAAATAAATAGACATTCATAAAAGAATATTTTATCACTACTGTGATAATTTAGTATGTATTAATCCCTAGCGTAATAAAATTAATAATAAAGATAAGATTATTATTTTTTATTCTTCATTATTTTTGCCATATGAATAGCTTCAATGAGCTGAGAGCGATTAATACGAGAGCTATTACTATCTAATAGCTTTTGCCAAATATCAATCGCTTGCTCATAATTTGCATTCATAAAGGCATCAGAAGCAACTAGCATTAATGCGGTAATTTCTTGATTATCAAGGCTTAATGCTTTGTTGATTACCGCTCTGACATCTTCGGTTAGCTGTTGACCTGCTTGGTAATATAAAACGGTTGCAATAGCAGAGTATATTTGAGCATTTTCCCCGCCATATTTTAGTGCTCTTTGATAAGCAATCAACGCATTATCATAACTGTTTTGATAAAGATAATATTCACCCAGTATAGCCCAAAGCTCACTATTTTTAGGCGATTGACGAATATCATTTTGTAAGCGTAATAAATCCTTTTGTTCTTGCTGCAATGGTGTGAATGAGAGCAGTGGATCGGATATACGTTGATATTCCTGATAAGCTAATTCAAATCGAGGTGAGAAGAAGTAACCAATAACAACCAACACAATTAATATGGCAAGTAATTTATTAAAATGCCATTGCAGGATAGTCGAGGGTGTTGTTATATCTGGGGGTAATAATTGCTCGGATATTTGTCGATGGCTAAAATTGTTCTCTATAAGTTGCTGTTTTTGTGACCGAGTAAATTTGAAAATGAAATAAAAAATGCCAATCAGAGCAATAGCAGGCAATCCCCAAAGCAGGGCAGTTCCAATCGTTAGCGGTGGGTTATACAGCACGAAATCACCATATCGTTCGGTCATATAGTGCATGATTTGCGCTTTATCTTTTCCTTCTGCAACCATTTTAAAAACTTGGTGGCGCATACTTACTGCTGTGGGGGCATTGGATTCGAGTAAATTTTGGTTTTGGCATTGCGGGCAACGTAACTGTGAGGCGATCTGCAAAGAATACTCTTGTTCTTCAATGGAATTAAATTCCCACACATCAACGATTTGAGCATTGGATATAAAAGAGAAAAATAGGAAAAATAGTGCTAATAGGATTCTAAGCATTTTTTATTCTCCCTTTTACCCAGCTTATTAATAGGCCAAAACACATCACAAACGCACCGCCCCAAATCCATTGAATGCCATCTTGCACGTAAAGGCGTATCGCGTAGCTATTTGTTCCTGTTTTCTCACCTAATACCGCATACCAATTGCGTAACCATCCCCAATATATACCAGGTTCAATCATTAATTGCTGGCGAGCGGTATAAAGGCGGCGCTCGGTGATTAACTGGTGTAATGGCTGGCCAGCTTTGCTAATTTGTATAATAGCCTTTTCGGTCGTGTAATTAGATTTAGCTTCAAGTTGCAGTTCGTTGAATTGGAATTGATAACCGGCGAGTGAAATAGATTGCCCAACAGAAAGATTAACACTCGTTTCGTGGTGGCTACCAATTGACAAGGCAATACCAGTAGCAAAAATTACAACTCCTGTATGAGCGATAAGGGAAGGGAAATGTTGCCGAATAGCATCGATAGGACGTAGCCAAAAGATAAGCAAAATTGCAAATAAAAAACCACAAGAAATGGCGATAATAAGCCCTTTAGACCAAAGAGATAAGCTTAATAACACACTGAGAAGTATAATTAAAAGAATACGCCATTGGGGTTTAATGCGAGTTTTGCTAAGAGGATAAATGGCACTCACAGCCATTATGATTAGCATTAAAATACCAAATGGTAATAACGCTTGGTTAAAATAAGGCGCCCCAACCGATATTTTCCCCCAACCAAATAACGTATAAATCATTGGGTAAAGCGTGCCCGTCAGGACAATAAATAATACAGTAGAAAATAGGATTAAAGTGAGTAATAAGTAAAGCTGACGGCGATTAATATTAGTTGGTAAATTATCGATATTTTTAGCTTCCCAACCATATATACATAAAGCCCCGAAACTCAGAAAACTGAACAATAAAAAGAGGGGTGCAGCCCTAACGTTATCCAAAGCAAACGCATGGACAGACATTAAAATCCCTGAGCGTACAATTAATGTGCCTAATAAAGATAAAATAAACGTAAGAATTGCCAGCAATATAGACCAGTGGCGATAGTGCCCAGTTTTGCGTGAGACTGTTAAGCTATGAAATAGGGCAGTTGCACTTAGCCATGGCAATAATGACGCATTTTCAACAGGGTCCCAAAACCACCAACCACCCCAACCAAGTTCACTGTATGCCCACCATGACCCAAGAGTGATACCCAAAGTGAGTATGCACCAACTAGGAACGACAAAGCGCCAACAGAGCCCGGCGATAGTTTGGTTAAATTGCCCGCAAAGTGTAGATGCAAGCGCTAAGGCGGTTACGACCATTAACCCGCTATAGCCTAAATAAAGTAGAGGGGGATGTAATATTAATCCCCAATGTTGCAGCATTGGGTTGAGATCTCTCCCTTCAATAGCGGGAGGAAAAATGCGAACAAAGGGGTCAGAATAAAATACGATAAACAGTAATAATGCCGCACTGATAATGGCAAGAAGCGTTAGTGTGAGAGGAAACACGAGATGAGTTTGCTGGCGATAACGCCATGCAAATAGACAACTCCAAGCTGAGATAAACAGCAGCCAAAGAAATATTGACCCTTCATGGCCTCCCCATACTGCCGCAATTTTAATATATAGCGGCGATAGCCGATGGCTATGTTGCGCCACATATACGACCGAAAAGTCACTTTGAATAAAACTGATAGTTAAACAAATATAAGCAACGAGCAAGAAAAGAAATTGTAAGTAGGTCCAAAGAATATTCCGAGGCATTTGCCTCGGAATATGGCGGAAGAAACCAATAACTCCGAATGATACTTGAAAACAGGCAATACACAGTGCCAATGCAAGGCAGAGAAAGCCAATTTCTGGGAGTATGAGTTCCAATGATTACCCTTATTATTTAGTGAGTTATGCGACGGTCAACTGCCCTGCGTATAACACAAAGAAGCGTAAGCAGAAGACACCCAGTAAGCTTGCACCACTGATAATCAATACTCTTGCTGCGCCTTGTCCTTTATCCATCCATTTCTTGAATAGAAGTGGAATAATAAAACCAAACCCGACAACACCAATCCAAAACCACCAAGTCCAGAAACCACCGCCTAATGCAGCAATTAATGAACGGATCTTCCCATCGTCTCCTAAAGCTAACCCGACAAAAAAGGCCGCTAATAGGAATATCTCCAACCAAATAACAAAGCTTTCGATACGGTGCAAAAATGCGGTTTCGCTGTTATGAATATTTTTGCGGTAGCGCAATGCGATTGCTATGAGTGATACCGCAATACCTGAAGATATTCCTGAAAATAGGAATAAAGCTGGTAATAATGGGCTGTTTAAGAATGGATAAGATTTTAATGCTGAAAGTAAAAAACCGGTATAAGCCCCAAGCAAAACGGCCAATATGAGCATCACAATATCCAGAAAACGCATTGCACGGTTTAGCAGGGTTAATACTCTTGGGATGATGGTAAATTTGGGCAGCCATTTTTGCTGTAAAACAATGAGTTCTTTTTCATAGATTTTAGCTAGCCAAATAACAAGCACTGCCATATACACTTGGAATAACATCACACCCATCGACATAACTGAGGTCGGGCTGTAATGAAACATTAATTTCCAGAACGTCCATGGACGCGTCAAGTGGAGAATTAAGATCAATAACCCAAAGATGATCGTCGTCGGAGCTAAAATCAGTGTTGTGCGCATTAGAGTGCTATCACTGCCAGCCGAAGTGGGATAATACTGGCGCATAAGTACCGCAAGTACCACAAGCCCAGCCGAAATACCAATTAAGAATAAGTAAACCGCAATGGGCCAGTCCCACACTAAGGATTCAAAATGGAAAGCAGAAGCTGTTGTCATTGGCTAACCTCCCCATATTTGAACGGAACCCGATACATTTTGGGGTGAGTACCGAGTGCAATTTTGAATCGATAAGTCGGTTTTTCTTTTAGCATCAACGAAATATCGCTCTTAGGGTCATCTAAATTGCCAAAGGTTAATGCTTTGGTCGGGCAAGATTCGACGCAAGCCGGCTGCTTGCCCTTTTTTAGATTCGTTTTACGGCAGAAATCACATTTATCCGCGGTTTTATTGATGGGGTGAATAAACCTGACGCGATAAGGGCAGGCAGCAATACAGTATTGGCAGCCGACACATAAGTCAGGGTTGACATCAACAATCCCTGTCGTTTTATCAATAAAAGAGGCACCAGTAGGGCAAACATCGACACAAGGTGCACTTTCACAATGTTGACAGGAGTGGCGAAAAAAACGGTATTTAACATCAGGAAACTGGCCAATAGGCTCACTACGGATGATAGTTAACCGCGAAACACCTTCTGGGACTTGGTTAACCTCTCGGCATGCATCCATACACGCCGTACAGCCGATGCACAGATTTTCATCGTGCACCATGCCGTAGCGAACGCCATCTATTTTCATGGTGTTAGCTAGCGTATGGCTAGCAACTCCTCCTACCGCCGCCAGTGCTCCTGAGTAGATAATGAATTGACGACGAGAACAACTCATGGCTGCTCCTTACGCAATTTCACCGCTGCTGGGTTGAAATCAGGGTTATTGCGTTGATCTGAGTGGCAGTCGACACATATTTTTACTTTGCCCTTATCAGTCAGCACCTTCATCGTATCTTGTTTCGGATGAAGGTCATGGCAACTCGCGCAGGCTACTTTAGTGACGTGAACATCATGAGGCCAGAACGCTTTTTGCAGCTGCTCCGGTAAGTGACATGATAGACAGACACTGTTTTGTTGCTCAACGGTATACATTGGGTTGTTAAAGCGCATGACATCTTTGACACCTTCACGGTGATCAGGCCCTGGGTTACCGTGGCAGTTGGTACAAGTCACGGGTAAATTATTGTTAGGGTTAACCACTTCTGCGTGAGTGCCATGCATGCCTTCTTGGTCAGGTTTATGGCAGTCTAAGCAGGCTTTGTCAGCGCTGCGTTGCTGCGTGACAACCCAACGGCCTTCTGCATTTTCTTGGGCCATTTGTGGGGTTGCGGATGCGGCTGTTGCCCATAATAAGCCTGTTGCCAGCACCCCAGCAGTTAATAACGAACGTAGTACGCTCATATTCACTCCATTGGTTGTATTGCCCCATTATTTGGGGCAAATCATGGTTATTTGGCTAATAGGTCATTTTTACGAGCTTGGTCATCCCATTGCGGAACCACAGTTTTTAAGAACTCTTGTTTTTCCGCATTGATTTTTTGCATATCTAAACCAATGGCTTGTTGCGCTTTTTCCTTGGTTGAAATATCTGGAATGGCAATTTCATGGGTGATGCCTTTTGAGCCTAACAGGCGAGCGAGCTTGGTTCGTGCATCTGCCGCTTTATCCATCGAACCACCTAACATACGCAGGCCTTCATCCGGTGCGTGCATATGAATACCGTGGGAGGCGATAGCTAAATCCCAACGCCATTGTGCATGACGAATATCAGTCAAAATTGGCTTCATTTCATCTTCTGTTGCGCCTGCATCCCATGCAGCTTTTGCTTCAAAGTGAGCACGAACTAATTGATCTTCCGCTTTGATTTTCATCTCTTGGATAGCGACTTTACGTTCAGCAACCACATCTTGCAGTTGTTGTTTGCTTTGGGTATGGCAAGTGCTACAAGTTTGTTCGAAATTATCGAATGGATTACCAATTTTATGGCTGGTGTACAGTTCGCCTTTTTCGTTTTGCAGTTTTGGCATATGGCAGTCAATACAGGTCACGTTATTTTTGCCATGAATACCCGCACTCCAAGTTTCATATTCAGGGTGTTGGGCTTTTAGCATAGGCGCTTTCGACAATGAGTTGGTCCAGTCAGAGAAACCAATGTTGTCGTAGTAGACTTCCATATCTTCGACTTTGGTACCGTTATCCCATGGGAATTTCACTGATTTTTTATCGCCAGAGAAATAGTATTCCACGTGACATTGGCCACACACCATGGATTGCTGGTCGAACCGACTGGCTTTATCAAACGGTTTGCCAATCGCTTCCATTGCACGCTCTGCATAAGGGCGTGAAAGCGTTAGCTCTGGTTTACCTTTTGCAAAATCCGCAGAGTCTGTTTTATGACAATCTGCACAGCCTAAGACATTAACCACTTCGGGGCCACCTTTTGCCCACTTACCTTCGAAATAGCCATCTTCGCCATGTTCTTGGATTAGCCTCGCCACATCGGGGCTTTTACAGCTCCAACATGCCATCGGAAGTGGACCATCTTGGGCGTCTTTAGGAGCACCGGTTCGTAAGGTTTCACGGACGTCGATGACCGCATAGGCGTGACCACGAGGTTTGTTGTAGTCGCGTGAGAATGGGTATCCAGCCCACAGTACGACTAAGCGAGGGTCTTCCGCTAATGCATCTTCACGGTTTGATTGCTCGGATGTTGCTCGCCAAGAGTGGTACTGGTCAGGGTGAGCGGCTTCGAAAGTTTCATTTCGAGCATTGATGGTAGATGTACTATCTTTAGTAGGAGTTTGAGCATGAACAGAGGTAAAGAGAAATATTCCTGCAACCAGACTCAATAAGCATAGTGCATTATTTCTTATGTTTGCCATAAAAAGGGCCTCGAGTAATTTTAGCCAGTCATCCCTTCATTTTTCGAGTTGTATTTGTATTGTGACCTATGACTCGAACTATTTTGGGTATCTTTTTGTTATTTAGGTTTGATAGTAAGCGCACAGATACTACCAAGACATTGCCAATTTATATGTGTAACAAAAAACCACACTAAAAATATTGTTTTTGATCAAAAGTTAATTTGTAATAAGGAAATAGAATGTGAAGAAATAATAAAAAATAGGTATTATTGAAATTGATATAGTTATTTTTCAATAGTTTTAAATTGTTAGTTTCAATAATTAATTAATAATGATTCTTATTCTGATGCTTAGCGTTATCCAATTCTATTTTATTGATTTTAAAATAATTTTTTTATGTTTAATATTTAATGGTTGTTTTTAAAATAAAGTTAGAAATGAAATTTGTTTAATATCAAAAAAAACACAGATATTTTTTTTCTAAATGACATTGCGCATACTACTTTAGTGGTAGTTTTTGGTTGGTGTTATAATTTAAAAAATTAAAACTTGAGTTTAAATTAATAATTCATATTAAAAAAATGTTAACAAATAATTAAAAAGGCCTGTTTGTTTATCATTTTGATGCTATTTTTAGCTAATGGCGAGTAAATAACGTAAATGTTGTCATTTCTAGTCGTATACGGGGAATTACCTCTTTTACCCACTTGGTAGTATGTATTTTTATAACCTCTATCGTTAATATTTCTCATAAATACACATATAAAAAATGCGGTTTATCAATACGTTTTAGTTTTTTTGTTGGCAATGTAAAGGAAAAAAACATGGTTGATCTCACCCGTCGGGGAGTATTAACTGGTGCGTGGCGTAGTGCAGCCCCAGTGGTTCGGCCGCCATGGAGTGGTAGTGAAACGCAATTTATTGAATTGTGTACCCGTTGTAATGCCTGCGTTGAGAGTTGCGAAACGGCAATTATCCAACCGGGAGCAGGGGGCTACCCTGTTGTTGATTTTAAGCGTGGTGAATGTACATTTTGCTATGCATGTGCAACAGCATGTCCAGAACCTATTTTCCTTCCAAAACATTCCCAACCTTGGGATATCTCAATTTCGATTGGCCAAAATTGTCTTGCTTATCTTTCGATTGAATGTCGACGTTGCCAAGACAGTTGTGAGCCTGAAGTCATCTCTTTTCGTCCGTCAATGGCCGGTATATACCAGCCAAAAGTAGAAACACCAGGTTGTACAGGCTGTGGTGCTTGTGTCGCAGGTTGCCCAGTTTCAGCCATTACCGTGGAGCATGAACATGCACAGTAACTATCAAGTGTGCAGTTTAATAGTACAAGTAAAAAGTGAACGACTGTCTACTGTGGCCGAAGAAATTAATCAACTTTCTAATTGTGAGGTGGCGTTAAGCGCCCCAGAAAACGGAAAACTGATTGTGGTTGTTGAAGGGCAAGGTAGTAGAACGTTGTTAGATACTATTGATTTAGTACGCGATATTGACGGCGTACTAGATGTTTCGCTGGTTTACCACCAGCAGGAAGAGCAAGGTGAGGAAGATTATGAAACTCAGTCGTCGTAGCTTTATGAAAGCCAATGCGATAGCGGCCGCTGCTGCGGCGGCAGGTATTGGCGCACCAAGCATTGCGAAAGCAGTGGTTGGCCAACAAGAAAGTATTAAATGGGACAAAGCCCCTTGCCGTTTTTGTGGTACAGGCTGTGGGGTATTGGTGGGAACTCAAAATGGTCGCATCGTGGCCAGCCAAGGTGACCCAGAAGCGCCTGTAAACCGTGGTCTAAACTGTATCAAAGGGTATTTCTTACCTAAAATCATGTACGGAAAAGACCGTTTAACGCAGCCAATGTTGCGTATGAAAGACGGTGAATATGACAAAAATGGGGAGTTCACACCGATCACGTGGGAACAAGCCTTTGATGTTATGGAAGAAAAAGTCAAAACCACATTAAAAGAAAAAGGCCCTGAAGGGATCGGTATGTTCGGTTCGGGTCAGTGGACAGTTTGGGAAGGCTATGCAGCATCAAAACTGTTCAAAGGTGGATTCCGTTCTAATAACTTAGACCCTAATGCACGCCACTGTATGGCTTCTGCGGTAGTGGGCTTCATGCGTACTTTCGGTATGGATGAGCCAATGGGTTGTTATGATGACATTGAGCATGCTGACGCGTTTGTCCTTTGGGGCTCAAACATGGCAGAAATGCACCCAATCTTGTGGTCTCGTATCACCAACCGCCGTCTGTCTAACCCTGACGTGCGTGTTGCCGTGTTATCGACTTTTAAACACCGTAGCTTTGAATTAGCGGATAACGGTATCGTTTTTACACCACAATCTGACTTAGTGATTCTGAACTATATTGCGAATTATATTATTCAAAATAATGCAGTTAATCAGGAATTCCTTGATAAACACGTGAATTTACGTCGTGGTGCAACAGATATCGGTTATGGATTACGCCCAACTCATCCACTCGAACAAAAAGCGAAAAATGCAGGTTCTGATGCATCTGAGCCAATGACGTGGGATGAATATAAAGCCTTTGTTGCGGAATATACTTTAGACAAAACTGTAGAAATGACAGGGGTTCCAAAAGATCAGTTAGAAGAACTCGCTAAACTTTACGCAGACCCTAAAACTAAAGTGGTTTCTTATTGGACCATGGGCTTTAACCAGCACACTCGCGGTGTTTGGGCAAATAACTTAGTGTATAACCTGCACTTACTGACAGGGAAAATTTCTCAACCTGGCTGTGGGCCGTTCTCATTAACCGGTCAGCCATCAGCGTGTGGTACCGCTCGTGAAGTTGGTACGTTCTCACACCGTTTACCAGCGGACATGGTGGTTACCAATGAAAAACACCGTGAAAAAGTAGAAGGTGTATGGGGGTTACCTGCTGGGACGATCCCTGAAAAAGTCGGTTTACATGCCGTTGCCCAAGACCGCGCTTTAAAAGACGGTAAATTGAATTTTTACTGGGTAATGTGTAACAACAACATGCAAGCGGGCCCGAATATCAACCAAGAGCGTATGCCAGGTTGGCGTGACCCTCGCAACTTTATTGTGGTTTCTGACCCCTATCCAACAGTAAGTGCGTTAGCTGCTGACTTGATTTTACCAACAGCAATGTGGGTAGAAAAAGAAGGCGCTTACGGTAATGCGGAACGTCGTACTCAGTTTTGGCGTCAGCAAGTTAAAGCACCAGGCGAAGCGAAATCTGACTTAATGCAGATGGTGTTGTTCTCTAAACGCTTTACAACGGATGAAGTGTGGCCTGAAGAGTTATTAGCGAAAAAGCCTGAATTACGTGGTAAAACGCTGTATGACGTGTTATTCGCTAACCAAGCGGTAACGAAGTTCCCTGTGAGTGAGTTAGCCGAAGACCAACTTAACGATGAATCACGTGAATTAGGCTTCTACTTACAAAAAGGGCTGTTCGAAGAATACGCTGGCTTTGGTCGCGGTCATGGCCATGACTTGGCTGATTTTGATGACTACCACAAAGCGTGCGGTATCCGTTGGCCAGTGGTTGATGGCAAAGAAACGCAGTGGCGTTATAGCGAAGGAAATGACCCTTACGTTAAGGCTGGCGCAGGTTATCAATTCTACGGTAAACCTGATGGTAAAGCGGTCATTTTTGCACTGCCATTTGAACCTGCTGCGGAATCGCCAGATAAAGAATATGACTTATGGTTATCAACAGGCCGTGTATTAGAACATTGGCATACCGGTAGTATGACACGCCGTGTTCCTGAACTACACCGTGCTTTCCCTGAATCTCTTGTGTTTATACATCCAATCGATGCGAAAGAGAGAGGTTTACGCCGTGGTGATAAAGTCAAAGTAGTTTCACGCCGTGGTGATGTGACCACGATTGTTGAAACTCGTGGCCGTAATAGACCACCAAAAGGCTTAGTTTACATGGCGTTCTTCGATGCTGCGCAGCTAGTGAATAACTTAACACTGGATGCAACCGATCCGCTTTCAAAAGAAACGGATTACAAAAAATGTGCCGTTAAACTGGAAAAGGTGTAATTGCTCATGCCCCAGAAAGCTAAGTCTCAACAGGCTAAGTCTCAGAACAGTCGTCGTCGCTTTTTACGCGATGTCGCCCGCACTGCGGGTGGGTTGGCGGCTGTTGGTGTGGTGCTGGGGCTTCAGCAACAAACTTCCCGTGCGAGTGGTGTTAAGCTTCGCCCGCCGGGAGCTCTTGATGAAAAAGCATTTGCCAGTGCATGTGTCCGTTGTGGGCAATGCGTTCAAGCCTGTCCGTATGGCATGTTGAAATTAGCGACATTGGCATCAGGCTTGGCTTCAGGAACGCCGTACTTCATCGCTCGAGAAAACCCGTGTGAAATGTGTGAGGATATTCCTTGCGCCAAAGTTTGCCCAAGTGGTGCATTGGATAAAGACATTGAGTCGATTAACGATGCACGCATGGGGTTAGCCGTTTTACTCGATCAGGAAAACTGCCTGAACTTTCAAGGGCTAAGGTGTGATGTATGTTACCGCGTATGTCCACTGATTGATGAAGCCATCACATTGGAACTTGAACAAAACCACCGAACAGGTAAGCACGCGCGCTTCTTACCCACAGTCAATAGCAACTACTGTACGGGATGCGGTAAATGTGAACAGGCTTGTGTATTGGAAGAGGCGGCTATCAAGGTATTACCAAGGTCGTTAGCAAAAGGTGAGTTAGGACACCATTACCGCTTTGGTTGGCTGGAGGGTAACAATGGCGAATCGTAAACGTGATGCCGGACGTGAAGCTCAGGCAAAAAAAGGTTGGTGGCATAGCCACAAGTGGTTGGTATTTAGACGTACAAGCCAATTGCTGGTGTTAGCGATGTTCTTGAGTGGGCCATGGTTTGGGGTGTGGATTTTACATGGTAACTACAGCAGTAGCTTATTGTTAGATACCGTACCTTTGACTGACCCATTAATCACCTTAGAGAGCTTAGCAAGTGGTTACTTACCGGGGATCTCAGCATTAGTTGGGGCTGCTATCGTATTCGGGGTTTATGCACTGTTGGGTAAGCGTATTTTCTGCAGTTGGGTTTGTCCTGTAAACCCAGTGACGGATGCCGCGGCGTGGTTAAGACGTAAGTTTGATTTTAACCAGTCCGCAACGATACCACGCAATATTCGTTATGTATTGCTGGTGGTTATCCTGATCGGTTCTGCTATTACAGGAACCTTACTTTGGGAATGGCTTAATCCAGTTTCATTAATGGGGCGCAGTTTAATTTTTGGTTTTGGCAGCGGTGCATTGGTTTTAGTTGCACTGTTTTTATTCGATTTATTAGTTGTGGAACATGGTTGGTGCGGTCACCTTTGCCCATTAGGTGCGCTATATGGCGTGGCAGGGTGTAAGGGCGCACTAGTTGTTACAGCGGAAAATAAAGAAAACTGTAGCCGTTGTATGGACTGTTTCCACATTTGTCCGGAGCCGCAAGTTCTGCGTGCACCGGTCCTAGATAAACAAGCTCCAGCACAGATATCAGATAAAGATTGTATCACTTGCGGTCGTTGCATTGATGTTTGTTCTGAGGATGTTTTTAAAATAACACTAAGATGGAGTTCGGGAGCAAAATCATGAAAAATCCTGTCCTGAAAAAGACGCTCAGCCGTTGGGTGGCTGGAATGGCCTTTGTTGTAAGCAGTCTTGTTTGGGCTGCTAATGGTGTAGACCTGACCCAATCACCAGAAGTATCCGGTACGTCAGAAGGAAGCATTCATATTCCGAAAGAGCAAGAAAGAATGGCATTAAACTATGTGAATCAACCGCCAATGATCCCACATAGTGTTGAAGGTTATCAAATTACCACTAATACTAATCGTTGTTTGCAATGCCATGGTGTGGAAAATTATCGCACCACAGGGGCACCAAGAGTTAGCCCAACGCACTTTATGGATGCAACAGGCAAAGTTCTTGGCGAAGTCGCACCAAACCGCTACTTCTGTCTACAGTGCCACGTGCCACAATCAGACACGGCACCGATTGTTGATAACACATTTACCCCATCCAAAGGTTTTGGGAAATAAGGGGGAATTATGTCAAATAACAATGATAAGCAAATAAATGATGACAAGCCGAAGAAAAAGGGCTTGTTTGGGTTACTCGGCCGAGTATGGCGGTGGTGGCGTAGGCCAAGCCGTTTAGCATTAGGAACCTTATTGCTGATTGGTTTTGTGAGTGGTGTTATCTTCTGGGGCGGCTTCAATACGGGTATGGAAATGGCCAATACGGAAGAGTTTTGTATTAGCTGCCATGAAATGCGTGAGAATGTCTATGAAGAATATATGGATACTATTCACTATACTAACCGTAGCGGTGTTCGCGCAACTTGCCCAGATTGTCACGTACCGCATGAGTTTGGCCCAAAAATGGTGCGTAAAATTCAAGCGAGTAAGGAGCTATACGGGAAAATTTTTGGCATCATCGACACACCTCAAAAATTTGAAGACCACCGGTTAGCGATGGCGCAAAGTGAGTGGCGACGGATGAAAAATAACGACTCACAAGAGTGTCGTAACTGCCACAATTTTGAGTATATGGATTTCACGGCACAAAAAGGGGTTGCAGCTAAAATGCATGACCAAGCCATCACGGATGGTAAAACTTGCATTGACTGTCACAAAGGAATTGCCCATAAATTGCCGGACATGCGTGAAGTTGAACCTGGCTTTTAATTTAAGGTAATCATTTTATGATTAGTTATACCGATAAATTATAAGTAATGATCAATAAATAGGCTGGTTATGCGTTTGAGTATGATCAGCCTAAGTTATATTTGTGTTAAATCAATATATTTGCTTTTTTAATGTGTATTGTATGATTCTGTCACGCAGCATTTACTAACAATATAATAAATCAGGGTAATTAAACTATGTGGAAAAAGCTTCATCAACTTGCCATCCCAGTTAACCTTTACCGGTTATGTGGGCGTCTAATACCGTGGTTTATTATATTGAGTGTAATTTGTTTAGCGGTGGGGTGGATTTGGGGATTTGGCTTTGCGCCAACCGATAAAGTCCAAAGCCAAAGTTATCGTATTATGTATATCCATGTTCCTGCCGCGATGTGGTCGATGGGCATTTATGCCACAATGGCAATTACTGCTTTTGTTGGTCTTGTCTGGCAAATGAAAGTCTCTGAATTGGCGATAGCGGCAATGGCACCGATAGGGGCGGTATTTACTTTTATTGCCTTGGTGACAGGTGCGACATGGGGTAAACCAATGTGGGGTGCATGGTGGGTATGGGATGCACGTTTAACCTCTGAACTAATTCTATTTTTTCTGTATGTGGGGATTATTGCTTTATGGCATGCTTTTGATGACCGCCGTACAGCAGGAAAGGCCGCTGCGATTTTAGTATTAATTGGTGTGATTAACTTACCTATTATTCATTATTCAGTTGAATGGTGGCAAACTTTGCATCAACCTTCGACGCGTATGCAAGAAAGTATCAACCCAGCTATGCGTACGCCACTACGTTTAGCTATCCTTGGTTACCTATTTCTCTTTATCTCATTAACGTTAATTCGTTTACGTAGTCAATTATTGTTGTTAGAACGTAACCGTCCATGGGTATTAGATATTGTGAATAAAAAAGGACGTCAATCATGACTAGCGCATTTGCATCTTGGAGTGAATTTTGGGCGATGGGCGGCTATGGTTTTTATGTATGGCTGGCGGTTGCGCTGACATTAATACCTATTTTGTTACTCTGTTTGCATACATACATACAAAGAAAAATGATAATAAATGCAATTATTCAACAGCAAGCTCGTGAAGTAAGACAAAAAGCAGCAAGAGCGCGTAGGGAGGGAGTGTGAATATTCGTCGTCGTAACCGACTTTGGTTGATCTGTTCCATATTGGTTGGCGTGGGGTTAACCCTCGCATTGATTCTCTACGCATTGCGCTCAAGTATTGACTTGTTTTATACCCCCGGTGAAATCATCTATGGTAAGCGAGAAACTCAGCAAATCCCTGAAGTTGGGCAACGCTTACGTGTCGGTGGCATGGTCATGCCAGGTAGTGTAGTACGTGATTCTGACCCAGTCTCTAATGCTGTCAATATCACTTTCACTGTTTATGATGCCGAAGGCGAAGTTAACGTAAGTTATCATGGAATTTTGCCTGACTTATTCAAAGAAGGGCAAGGTGTTGTTGTTCAAGGGGAGTTACAGGAGAATAATCATATTTTAGCGAAAGAAGTGCTTGCTAAACATGATGAAAACTATACGCCACCAGAGGTTGAAAAGGCGATGCAAGAAAACCATCGCAGGCCAGCTGCTGCCTATAAGGACAATGCATCATGATCCCTGAAATTGGTAGCGTTTTACTGTGTTTGGCATTAGGTCTTGCCGTTTTGCTGTCTTTTTACCCGCTATGGGGGGTGGCACGCAATGATGCACGCTTGATGGCATCATCACGTCCATTAGCATGGTTACTTTTTCTCTGTGTAACAGGGGCATTCCTAGTATTAGTGAATGCCTTTGTTGTTAATGATTTCTCAGTCACGTATGTTGCCAATAACTCAAATACGCAATTACCTATTTGGTATCGTGTTGCGGCGACATGGGGAGCTCACGAAGGCTCATTATTACTTTGGGTATTATTAATGAGCGGCTGGACATTTGCGGTGGCAATTTGTAGTTACCGTATGCCTCTCGACATTGTTGCCCGTGTTTTAGCTGTTATGGGGATGGTAAGCGTTGGTTTTTTGCTGTTTATCATCTTTACTTCAAACCCATTTTCGCGCACGCTGCCCGCTTTTCCGATTGAAGGGCGTGACCTCAACCCATTACTACAAGACCCAGGGCTGATTTTCCACCCACCATTGTTATACATGGGCTATGTCGGCTTCTCAGTGGCATTTGCCTTTGCGATTGCGGCATTGTTAAGTGGCCGGTTAGACAGCTCTTTCACACGTTTTGCTCGCCCTTGGACGATGGCAGCCTGGTTCTTTTTAACGTTAGGGATCATGTTAGGTTCCGCATGGGCTTATTATGAATTAGGCTGGGGGGGCTGGTGGTTCTGGGACCCGGTAGAGAATGCCTCCTTTATGCCATGGTTAGTGGGAACGGCATTGATCCACTCACTTTCCGTTACTGAACAGCGAGCCACTTTTAAAGCATGGTCACTATTATTGTCGATTTTTGCTTTCTCATTGTGTTTACTCGGGACTTTCTTAGTTCGCTCAGGGGTACTGGTTTCGGTACACGCCTTTGCCTCAGACCCATCTCGAGGGTTATTTATCTTAGCCTTCATGGTGATAGTGATTGGCGGCTCTTTACTGGTGTTTGCACTGCGTGGGCACAAGGTACGCTCAAGGGTTAACAATGCCTTATGGTCGCGTGAATCCATGTTATTGGGTAATAACGTTATCCTAACAGCAGCGATGCTAGTTGTGTTACTCGGTACATTGCTACCGTTAGTCCATAAACAAATTGGCCTGGGTACGATTTCCATTGGTGAACCGTTCTTTAATACCATGTTTATAGCGTTGATGGTGCCATTTGCCTTGTTACTAGGAATTGGGCCACTTGTGCGTTGGGGACGTGACCGCCCTGCGGCTATCAAAAAGTTATTAATCATTGCAACGGTATTAACCGTTATTCTTTCTTTTGCCCTACCATTACTGATGGAAGATAGGGTAGAAGCGTTGACGGTTGTCGGCTTAATGATGGCGTGCTGGATAGCAATTCTTGCCTTCGCAGAAATGCGAGTCCGCATCAGTAAGAAAATCAAGCTCACGCCAAGTTACTGGGGAATGGTACTGGCGCATTTGGGTTTGGCGGTAACCATCGTCGGTATTGCCTTTAGCCAAAATTACAGTATTGAGCGTGATGTGAAAATGAAACCGGGTGATAGCATATCAATTCGTGCTTATACCTTTGTATTCAATGGCGTACGAGAGGCTGATGGCCCTAACTACCAAGGTGTCATTGGCAGTATTTCAGTGAAAGAGAAAGACAAAGTCATCGGTGTTTTAATGCCAGAAAAACGTTTTTATAGCGTTAGCCGAGCTGTTATGACCGAAGCGGCGATTGATGGTGGTTTTACTCGCGATTTATATGCTGCATTGGGTGAGGAAGTCGCTAAAGATACGTGGACTATGCGTTTGTATTATAAACCATTTGTTCGTTGGATCTGGTCTGGTGGCGTATTAATGGCTATTGGTGCGTTATTTTGCTTGTTTGACCCACGTTATCGTCGCCGTAAATTACAAGGGGAAACAGCATGAACCGCAAAGTCTTCTTAATTCCTTTTATTATTTTTGCAGGAATCGCTGCGGTCCTGTTATGGCAATTGATGCGTAATGCGGAAGGGGATGATCCTCGTTTATTAGAATCCGCTTTAATTGGTAAGCCAGTGCCCGTTTTTCGCCTTGAATCACTAGAAAACCCCGGTCAGCACTACGAATCCGATGTATTAACACAAGGGCAACCTATCTTGTTGAATGTTTGGGCAACATGGTGCCCTACATGCCGTGCAGAACATCAATATTTGAATAAGTTGTCTGCACAGGGTGTTCGTGTGGTTGGGTTGAACTATAAAGATAAACGGGATAAAGCCATTGTGTGGTTGCGTGAGTTAGGCAACCCTTATGCCCTAAGCTTATTTGATGGTGAAGGTATGTTAGGCCTTGATTTAGGGGTATATGGTGCACCTGAAACGTTCTTAATTGATGGTAATGGTGTGATCCGTTATCGTCACGCAGGGGCAATGGACGAGCGCGTCTGGGAAAAAGAATTTAAACCCCTTTGGGAGCGCTATAATCAGGAGGCGAACCAATGAGGTATTTATTGGGTTTATTGATGTTAGCGTTAAGTGCAACGGTGACATATGCATCGACAGAAGTCTTTACTTTCGATAATGAACAGCAAGAGCAGCAATTTCGTAAATTAACCGAAGAGCTACGTTGCCCTAAATGCCAGAACAACAGCATTGCGGATTCTAATTCAATGATTGCACTGGACTTGCGCCAAAAAGTGTATGAGTTAATGAAAGAAGGCAAAAACCGTGATGAAATCGTTGATTACATGGTTGCACGTTATGGTTACTTCGTCACTTATAACCCACCACTGACGCCGCTAACGATTGTACTGTGGGGGTTACCGTTTGTTGCGATAGCGGTAGGCGGCTGGATCATCTTTGCCCGTTCTAAAAAACGCGTTAGATTAAAACAGGTTGAGCAGGGCGATGAGGAAGCATTACCTGAGGCCTCTCGCACTAGCAACTGGGTTTATTTACCCGGGGTTATCATTGCATTAGGTGTTGCGGGGGGGGCTTATTATCAGGTAGGTAGCTACGAGAAAGTGGCAGATTGGAATAATGCCTATCAACAAGCTCCCGCTTTGTTAGACAGAGCGCTAGACCCGTCTGAGCCACCACTCAATAATGCGGAAATGGAACACCTCGCTTTAGGTCTACGTACTCGCCTCCAGGAAGACCCGCAAAATGTAGAAGCGTGGGAAATGCTAGGCCGTATTGGTATGGTGTTGGGGAATGCTACCATGGCAACCGATGCCTATGGCCGTGCTTATCGACTAGCCCCTAAAAATGAAAATGTAGTGATGGGGTATGCGGAAGTTTTGACACGCTCTTCTGACCCAGAAGATAACCGTCAAGGTGCAGAGCTACTTAAAAAGCTGATTGCTGAAGACCGTACCAATGTGAAAGCATTAAGCATTTTTGCATTCAATGCATTTGAGCAAGAGCGTTATGCAGAGGCCATCTCGGCTTGGCAAATGATGTTAAAACTACTGCCTGAGAATGACCAACGTCGTCCTATTATCGAGCGTAGTGTTGAACAGGCACTGATGATGGTACACGAAAAGAAAGGGCTGCCAGCGGATAAGTAATTTTTTTCTCTAATCGTGTTATACAGGTGTTCTCCTGTATAACGCGACTCGTCCAAATATAAATCTACAGTTTGAATTGCTTCGGTTTATTAAAGAATATTGATACTAATTCTTTTAACATAGTTTGAGTTTATAACTAGATAAAAGGAAGCAATATGTCAACTCAACGAATGCGTAATTCTCATCTAACGAATATCCCTCGTCTAATCACTTCAAATTTGAATCGATTCATATCAAATAAGGGGGTTGAGGTTAAGTCTTTGAATAATTGGAAAAAATTAAGTCGATTTGTTGATGGTATTAAACAAAATAAACAGATTGACCTGACAGGGTCAAAAATTCCCATTCGGCTACCCACGTTAAGGCATGCCTATTCAGAACCTTCAAAGATTCATCAAAAAAACATATCAGGGGCATTGGCATTAAATCGGTCGGCTTCGGAGCCAAGCAATCTAAATCGCTCCCACAGGACGCCAGTTCAAAAGGGGGCATTAGCGAGAGCGCAACCTAATTATCAGCCAAGTCAGGCTCCAAGAAGCCCACAATATATTCAAAAAGCAAAAGACGACAAGATCACCGCATATCAATCACTCCCTGATGTGGTTAAAAATTTTCTTAACGAAAAGCTCAGCTATAAAATTTTGGTCACTTTCAAAAAAGGGCTAGATGGTAAGGAAACAAAACAATTCATGGTCGCCTATGAAGAGTTCAGACAAGGCGTCAGCGATAAAGAAAAGGAGGAATATCAACAGAACAAATTGAGCGGTTTTACACCGGATAACCGATTTCAATTTACCAAAACGGTTTGGATTGAATTGGATAAACTCATATTAATTCCAACTAAAGAAGAGATAACTAAAATAGTGGCTAACACAAAATGGTCTCATCTAAATCGTTAGGTTTAGATGGTTTATATGTAAATAATTAACTTATTATTTGCTTTAATTTCAGTCTATTGTCATAAGGAGAGAGATTCAATCAATAGATTGATTTTTATTGGTAATTGTTTGTTTTTTAGTTCATTACATGTAGAGGTAGGCCCTGCTTAACATTAATGGTGAAAATTGATAACATCCCTCCTCTAAATAAGATACAATTTCGCGCTATAAAATTCGTACTGAGATAACGGAAAAACGTTGCACCTGCGCCCTTTTATCAAACAGCTATCCGCTTATCTTGCTTTGCTTGCCATTGTTATGCTGTTCATTGCACCACTGGTTTCTAAATCTATGGTGCATATGAACACTTGTGCAGATATACAAAGTGAGATGGCGGACCAATCGATGCATTCGCATCATAGTATGCCAATGCCTGAAAATTGTGACGTTTCTACACCAATGAATCATATGTTAATGACGGGGATGGGGCAGTCTCCGATGGAAGACATTGCATGTGGTTACTGTCAGTTATTGGTCCACTTTCCATTTCTTATCTTATTTATTGCTGCGGTTATTCGACAACTCGCCACGCTGACTCTATTTGTTCCTTTTGAGCGCTACGTTCACATTTGGTTATTTAGACCATGGTCATTACATCTCGCTAGAGCCCCGCCTATTTACTGATGTCTTAGCATTATAAATCTTACAAATTAATTTAATTGCTATTTTTGCCTTTATTGTGCAAAGCGTTTTCGTTCATCTTGAATTTCTTTGATTTTTAAGAGGTTCACCCATGGGTGCTGAAAATGTATTTGCAAGCTAAGAGGCGAAAGCAGCGTACCTATATTCTAAGAAACAGGTAAAAAATGAACACACACGTTTTTAAAGTGGCTCCTATTGCAACGCTGGTTATTAGTGCGATTTTTACAGCACCTACAGTCGCTAAAACTGAAATCAACCAAAGTCTAATCTCAAATAGCTCAGTGATGATTGTTACTGCGCCAGTCGATTCACCATTGACTATTACGACATCCCCTAAAACACCAAGGCAGCCCGTCCCTGCGAGTGATGGTTCTGATTACCTTAAAACGATCCCAGGCTTTTCACAGATACGTAACGGTGGAACTAACGGAGATCCGGTTTTTCGTGGCATGTTTGGGTCTCGTTTGCGTATTTTAACCAATGATAGTGAAATGTTGGGTGCATGCCCTTCTCGTATGGATGCACCGACTTCTTATATTTCACCGGAAAACTTTGATGTATTAAATATGATTAAAGGGCCACAAACTGTTTTATGGGGGCCTGGGAATTCAGCAGGAACAATCCGGTTTGAGCGCGAAAAACCGCTATTTACTGAAGCAGGTATTAAAGGCAACGCAAGTGCCTTAACGGCATCTAATGAGCGCTGGGATGGTAATGCTGATATTAGCTTAGGTAATGAAACGGGTTATGTTCGTGTTATTGGTAATAAATCACGTTCAAATGATTATAAAGATGGCAATGGTGATAAGGTTCCCTCTAAATGGGATAAGTGGAACGCTGATATTGCTATCGGCTGGACGCCAGATGAATATACATTATTAGAATTAACCGCTGGTAAAGGCGACGGCGAAGCTCGTTATGCAGGGAGGGGAATGGATGGCTCTCAGTTTAAACGTGAAAGCTTAGGCTTACGCTTTGAAAAGAGTAATATCGGTGATGTTTTAGATAAAGTTGAAGCAAATGTTTACTACAATTACGCCGATCATATTATGGATAATTACTCGCTTCGTACTCCATCAGGCGGTGGAATGGGGGGCGGGCATATGGGGCATGGAGGCCACGGTATGATGAATATGCCAATGAAAATGCGAGTTGACCGTGAAACCATGGGCGGCCGTACCATGGGAACATGGTTATGGAAAGACTATGAACTGCGTGCAGGGGCTGACATGCAGACCAATAAACATCGTAAAAACAATAATAATAGCTGGAAAAAAGATGCACAATTCCAAGATTATGGTGTCTTTAGTGAGCTAACTTGGCATGCGACTGAGCAAGGTAAAGTTGTTAGCGGGGCTCGTTTAGATCGTGTAATAGTTGAAAATAATACAGGCGTAGGCTCTTCCGGGCGTAATACGGTGATGCCAGCGGGCTTTGCACGTTATGAGCATTCTTTATCTGATACACCTGTTATGGTATATGCTGGTGTCGGCTATACCGAACGTTTTCCTGATTATTGGGAGTTGTTTTCGCCTAAACTCGGACCAGATGGTAGTAACAATGTGTTTGATAAGCTAAAAACAGAAAAAACGACTCAGTTAGATATTGGTGCTAAATATAGCCATGAAGACACCCATGCATGGGTTTCTGCGTATGTGGGACGTGTTGATGATTTTATTCTCTTCCGTTATAGCGCGACAAACCCGCGAATGAGCCAAGTTGAAAATGTTGACGCATTAATTATGGGCGGAGAGCTCGGTATAGCACAGAAACTCAGTGATGAATGGAAAGCCGATGCAAGTCTTGCTTACTCTTGGGGAGAAAATCGTACAGATGGCAAAGCGTTACCGCAAATGCCACCATTGGAAAGCCGATTTGGCTTATCGTGGGAAAAAGGTGATTGGACTACGACAGGTTTAGTACGCGTTGTTAGCCGTCAAAATCGTGTTGCGATTAATGATGGTAATGTGGTGGGGAAAGATTTTAGCAAGAGTGCAGGTTTCACAATATTTTCATTAAATACAGCGTATAAAATTAATGAAAATATGAAATTAAGCGCAGGCGTTGATAACCTTTTTGATAAAACCTATAGCGAGCACCTTAATTTAGCTGGAAATAGCGGTTTTGGTTATTCATCCAATGTACCAGTGAATGAGCCAGGGAGAAATTTCTGGGCAAAAATTAATGTGAGTTTTTAATTGTTAGGCTAGCATCCCATACAGTATTCGTATGGGGTGCTGCTAGTCGTTAAATAATAACAGGAATATAGTAATTTAGCTCTTGGATGAAATTGCGTGAATCATTAATGAATGCTTCATAAGTGGGTTTGGATTTTAGGACATATTGCTCTATATCAGGCCCTTTACCACGGACGATATCCATTTCAGCAAGTACCTTCCCATAAGCAGTATAAATAATATCATTGTAATCTATACCATGAAGGCTACTGGTGATCTTGATTTCTAAATAATTTCCTGCGGGTAACTGTAAGTTGGTTGTTTGCGGAAGTGCAATATCAACATCTTGTTCATCTAGAGCCGTGGTATATAGGAAATGGCCTTCTGCATTAGTACTTTGATCAACACCGTGAATGGCGTATAAATGCTGAGTGACATAATGGTTTTTATTGAAAAAATCCATCCAATAGTGTCGGCGTAGCTCATCCGTTTTTAGGTTCCACTCATTAATATCTTTAGTGTAACGATGTTTAGTTCCGAGTAAATTGATGGCTGGCAATTGAGTCAATTTAACTTGAACACTGAGCTCTTTATTCTCTCGTAGAGGTAAGCAAAACCCTTCAATTTTCCAACCCTGTCGTTTTCTGTATTCAGAAGGGGTCAGATTAAATTGTTTTTTAAACGCACGGCAAAAAGTTTGTTGTGAGTCAAAACGGTACCTCAGAGAAATATCCATTATGCTGTCATTTGTTAGCCGTAGTGCGACAGCAGAACAAGAAAGGCGCCTTGCTCGGATATAGGAACCAAGTGCGAGCCCTGTTTGGTTCTTAAACAGGCGCTGAAAGTGCCATTTGGTGTATCCTGATTTATCGGCAACAGTATCTAGGGATAGGCGAGATTCTAAATTTTGTTCTATCCAGAGAATGATTTCCCTGATAACACTTTCTTGTAGCATGATTATCCTTTCAGGTCTCTTTTACTTACCAACAAAATAACAAGCCATATAATATAGCAAGGTTATGGATTGTAAGTACTCATAGGTGCTCGTAATAGGATAGCATGCTTAACTGACAATTTTATTAAAAAGATGTGAAGTTAAGTAAGTATTGGGCGGTGGAAACGTAGCTAGATTGCTTGAGTACACCTATCTAGCGTTTACATAATTTGTCTAATTTTTACGTATTGTGGTATAGACTGAAGGTAATGAACATGGCATAAATGCAGTGGAGTGAATTTTTTTACCGAAAATAGCCAGGTGTGATAATTAATTTTAGATATTCAGAATAAGAGCAGGTTAATGTAAGGCACTAATATGAAAAGGTGATTTAGCTTTATAGACTAATATGAAAATTTTTATATTTAATACCTAAATTTAATGTTGTTATTCGACTAATAAATAAAAAAAAGCGCCTTTTTTTATGATTGAAAAAAAATTTCTTTATTATAATTATGTTCTGGAAACTTATTGATACGCATGAATACAAATTGTCACGAATTTCTTAAGGTTATAACATTAAATCAGTCAAGATAATTTTATTAAATTGAAAATGTAAGCTAGAATTTTGGTTAAATTGAAAATGTGATTTTGAAGTCGTTGGCTTATTACCGTGTAGTTTTCTATACCTATTAGGTTATAAAAATAACGTGATCAGAATCACAGTTAAAAAGAAAGCGATATGGCCTTACATATCAGTATCTTATATGGTTTTTACTTTTTTAATTCATTAATGGATTGTCTTTAAATGACTTATTTAGTTAGAGTTTTATTATTATAAGTCAATTTATAAATTTATGGTTGGTGATAGTTTACGCACCGGTTAATAATATTCATTTTAATATTTAATAGAGGTTATTATGGGGAAGGAAAACATTGCTAAAATGCTAGGGATAAAAATCCGAAAACAACGAGAAAACCATAAGATATCGATAGAACGGATGGCGAGTTTAATTGGTGTAACAGAAGAAGAAATGAGTCGATTTGAGACAGGAGAAAGCTGTATTGATGTCGATTAACTATTTCAATTTGCTTATCTTTTTAATGTTGATCCCGCTTCTTTTTTATATGGCGTTGTCAATGTGAATAGTGGCACATGTAGTTCAATACACTGATTATAAGTAATTTTAGAATGTAACATTAAGCGGTATAGTATTGTTATACCATTCGTGATTATAATAATATTAACTGTTACTATCAGAATTATCTTTATATTTTGTAATAATCAAATATATCCATAAGTATTTAGCTGTTTTATTACAATATCTGTTAGTTTATTGGCGCGACTCCATTGATTAATTTTGGCTAGTTTTGTGTTGCTACCGAGTCTTAAAACAAATTGGTCGAGTTGCTCTACAATAAAATTATTTTGATTAATCTCTTGATATGTTTCATTAAAAGAGAGTTTTTCCTTTATCTCATATCGGTTATTACATTGTTTTAATGACAGTTTGTCTAAAATCTTCCCCGTATTGAAAAAGATTTCAAATGAAACCAATAAACCGTTTTCTTGGCGTAAATTAATCATCAATACATCGCCATCGGTTCTTTTAGTAAAGGGATGTGAGTATTGAATAGCGGGGGATGAAAGGACAAAATCAGGCATCAAGGATAACAATAATTCTATGTTTTTTGTGATGGTGTTTCGTAGTATATTGAATGGTAATTGATTTTCAGTTTCTATTATTCGGTGCGCTGTGATACGCAATAACCCTGTTTCGGTACCACGTTTAGACATTAAAGACGCTTTTATTTGATTGAACTGGTTATCAAAGCTAAGAGGTTGGTTATAATCAATCAATACATCATGGCGCATTGCTTGCTTTAATACCTCCTTCAATTCGTTTTCACTAAAGTTGGGGATATCATTCAATAGGATATCTTTTCCGGCAGATACCGCAGTCTGAATTACAAATCTTAGTAACTCATCACTGCAAGTGGATGTCATTATAATGCAGTCAACGCCATCATTATTGATCAACTCTTCTATCTTTTTCTTTTGACACATAAAGTAAGTCATAGAAGGTAGATATGGAGACAAATGGCAAATTGACTTTAGCTCACTATGATGAGTGCAGCATTTTATCGCATTTATATAAAGTTGGTTATAAGGTGCAGTGCCGATTAAACCAATACCAGAGCGATTAAGTGACGTGACAGAATGCTGCTCTTCAAGTAAACGAAGGTGGCCGAGTAAATAAAGAAAGTGTGTATTTAACATGCTTAGCCCTTATTCTTGGTTTTATCTAACACGAGATGTAATCCCAACATAGCAGGGTGAAATAATAATTTCATTTCATTGTCTTTTTAGAATTTGTATTTTCTGATGAGACTCACAAATTAAAGAAAAAAATGAAACTTAATTAGTTTTTAATAATGACGTCTACGTTAATTAGAGAAAGGACTGGAAGAGGCTCTGAATTAATGGAGGTGTTTAATTACAGAGCCATATATCTTAGACTAAGCTGCTGCCCTGACGGTAGGCTAATGCAACGGTCAGTGATTGTGCTAAACATAAGGTGGCTGATTGCGAACGAAATGCATCTACTTGGGCTTCTTTGATAACAAAACAAACATCGCTAAAACTTGCCAAAGGGCTAATTTGGCTGTCAGTAATAACGATTTGCTGCGCACCTGCTTGGGCCGCCTTCTCACTTACCATGACAGTTTCCGAAGCGTAAGGCGTGAAACTGATTGAAATAACGACGTCATTTTCACTGATCCTGCTGATCTGTTCCTTGAACATTCCGCCAAGCCCATCAATAAGTACTGGGCGACATTCCAAATGGCTAAGAGCGTAACTTAAATACGTTGCAACGCTGAATGAGCGACGCAAACCGATAATATAGATATTTTGTGCATTTGCTAATAACGATACGGCTTTTTCGATATCTTCAGCAGGGGTTCTGGCTGCCATTTGTTGTAAAGCTTGGGCGTTAGAATGAGCGAACTCCTTCAAAATTTGGGAAGGGTCATCTCCCAGTTCTTGGGAGCCGTCCATTTCACGAAACATGCGGGCTCTATCTGTGTAGCTGGCCGTTTCTTCAACGAGGTTCATACGAAACAATTGTTTCATTTCATTAAACCCACTGAAATTAAACGCATTTGCAAAGCGGATTAGAGTCGAAGGCGGAACCTTAGCCTCTTTCGCAATGACGGCAACTGTATCAAATGCGACACTATTCGTATTATCTAACACATAGCGTGCTACTTGCTGTAGCCGTTTACTTAATTCGTCATACCTTGAGCGAACTTGCTCTTGAAACTCATTTAAATTTGATGCACTTGACATATAACCTCCAGAATTTGGCTCTAATTGTAGTTGTTTTACGGCGTTAGTCGAATCTTTTTGAAACACTTAGTTCATATTTAAAAATTTTCTTTTTTTAGGATCTTAAAATAATTTGAATTTGGGATAATAAATTGAACAGCTTACATCAATTTGTTCTCTTATTTTCTTGATGGAAAGAAAGCCATGTTTAGCCCAATACAAAGGAAAAATAGCCAATAAATAAGTGATGGACATAAGTTTAAAATAGGTGTTTTTTAGCCGCGATTAAAAATTTCATAAAAACTTTGTCTAGATCACATAAATTGAATGTTATTTCAAATTTAGTTGTAAATGAAACAAATATTTCATATACATTGAGTAACAAGGTAACTCTGTCAGCTAAAGAGAGGCAACATGGAACAGATTCATAATTTCATTGGTGGTGAGATAGTATCCAGCAAAAGTGGGCGTTTTGCACCGGTATTCAACCCAGCAACGGGTGAGCAAATTGCTCAGGTTGTACTTAGCAGTGCCGATGAAACAAAAAAAGCAATTGAGATTGCGAATAAAGCATTCCCTATATGGTCAAAACTTTCCCCTTTGAAACGTTCTCGGATCTTATTCAAATTTAAAGCATTGCTGGAAGAGAATATGGATGAACTGGCTCGTTTAATTTCAAGAGAACATGGTAAAGTTTTTTCTGATGCGGTAGGTGAATTAACTCGTGGTTTGGAAGTCGTTGAATTTGCATGTGGTATCCCTCACTTACAAAAAGGTGAGCACTCAGCCAATGTTGCTACCGGTGTTGATAGCCACTCATTAATGCAACCTCTGGGGGTATGTGCGGGAATTACACCATTTAATTTCCCAGCAATGGTACCGATGTGGATGTTCCCAGTGGCTATTGCAACAGGCAATACCTTTGTTTTAAAACCATCAGAAAAAGACCCTTCTTTAGCATTAGGATTAGCTAAATTATTAAAAGAAGCAGGTTTACCTGATGGCGTATTTAACGTTGTTCAAGGGGACAAAGAATCTGTCGATGTGCTCTTAACTGCGCCAGAAGTCCAAGCCGTTAGTTTTGTTGGTTCAACACCTATTGCTGAATATATTTACACGACGGCATCTGCTCATGGCAAACGCTGTCAAGCACTCGGTGGTGCAAAAAACCATTGTATTTTAATGCCGGATGCGGACATGGGGCAGGCGGCTAATGCCATTATGGGCGCGGCATTTGGTGCAGCGGGCGAACGTTGTATGGCATTATCTGTAGTCTTAGCCGTCGGTGATGAAACAGCAGATGCGCTCATTGCTAACCTGAAAGGTCAAATTGCTAAAATGTCCGTCGGGCCAGGTATTACGCAAGGCAAAGAAAATGATATGGGTCCCGTCATTTCAGCACAGCACAAAGCTAAAATCTGTGACTATATTACTAGCGGTGAAAAACAAGGTGCGACGTTATTAGTTGATGGCCGTGATTTTAAAGTGAAAGGCTTCGAAAATGGTTATTTTGTAGGACCAACATTATTTGATAATGTCACTCCTGAGATGGACATTTATAAAGAAGAAATTTTTGGGCCTGTCTTAGCCGTAGTGCGTGTTCCAGACTTCGAAACGGGTTTGAAACTAATTAACCAACATGAATATGGAAATGGAACGGCTATTTTCACCCGTGATGGTGAAACGGCTCGTGAATTCCAAGAAAATGTCCAAGCTGGAATGGTTGGGATCAACATACCGATTCCAGTACCGATGGCATTCCACAGTTTTGGTGGTTGGAAACGTTCTATTTTTGGTCCATTAAATGTACATGGAAATGATGGTGTTCGCTTCTATACTCGCATGAAAACAGTCACTAGTCGTTGGCCTGCAAGTGTTCGCTTAGAACACCATGAAAGTAGTTTCACAATGCCTACCATGGAATAAATGGAGACCCGTATGAATAAGCAGAAAATGACGACAGCTCAAGCGTTGGTTAAATTTCTAAACCAACAATATGTTGATGTTGATGGTGAGCAGTATCCGTTTATTCAGGGAGTATTTACGATTTTTGGCCATGGTAATGTTGTGGGTTTAGGTCAGGCGCTTGAAGAGGCGCCTGGGCATCTACGTGTTTATCAAGGTTGCAACGAGCAAGGCATGGCACATATTGCGACAGGCTTTGCCAAACAAAAAAAACGTAAACAAATTTTTGCGGTTACGTCCTCTGTTGGCCCAGGTGCTGCGAATATGATCACAGCTGCCGCAACAGCTACGGCGAATCGCATCCCACTGTTATTACTACCTGGCGATACTTTTGCAACACGTCAGCCAGATCCCGTTTTGCAGCAAGTTGAACAGTATGGCGACGGAACAATAAGCACGAATGATTGTTTTCGACCTGTCTCACGCTATTGGGATAGGATTTCACGGCCTGAACAGCTAATGGCAGCCATGGTTAATGCAATGCGGGTGTTAACGGATCCTGCGGATACTGGCGCGGTAACCATTTGTCTACCTCAAGATGTTCAAGGCGAGGCGTGGGATTACCCCGATTATTTTTTCCAAAAACGCATCCATCGTATTGAACGTAGACCACCGACAACGGTGAGTATCGAAGAAGCCGTTCATCTGATCCGCAGTAAGAAAAAACCATTGCTCATCTGTGGTGGTGGGGTACGTTATTCCGAAGCTCACGAGGTATTTTTACAGTTTGCTGAAGATTACCGTATTCCATTTGGCGAAACCCAAGCGGGTAAAAGTGTCGTCGTTGCTAGTCATCCCTTGAATATGGGTGGAATTGGCACTACAGGTGGGTTAGCCGCAAACTTGTTGGCTAAAGAAACTGACTTAGTGATTGGGGTGGGGACTCGCTTTACTGATTTTACCACCGCATCTAAATCTTTATTTAGTCATCCAAATGTAACCTTCTTAAATATCAATGTTGCGGAATTCGATGCAAGTAAGTTAGATGCTTTGAAAGTTGTTGCAGATGCCAAAGAAGCACTTCAAGCACTGGATATAAAGCTGAAAGATTCTCACTATGAAGCTCAGTGGGGGGATGAAATTCAGCAGTCTAAACAACAGTGGAAAAATGAGCTGGAGCGCTTGTTTAGTATACAGTATCGGCCATTAGATTTTGTCCCTGAAATTGCAGGCCATCTTGATGATAAACTTGAAGAATACCGTAAAACGCTAGGTACAGAACTGGCACAAACACGGGTGCTAGGCTTGATGCAGCAATACATGGAAGACGATGCCATTATTGTGGGGGCAGCAGGTTCATTACCGGGAGATTTACAACGTATTTGGCTACCAAAACAGCGAGATACCTATCATCTTGAATATGGTTATTCATGCATGGGGTACGAAATTGCCGCCGCTGTTGGTGCTAAAATTGCTGCACCGAAACAACCGGTTTATGCGATGGTCGGAGATGGCTCTTATTTAATGCTACACAGTGAATTACAAACCGCGATTCAGGAGAACATTAAGATCACCATCTTATTGTTTGATAACGCGGGATTTGGTTGTATTAATAACCTGCAGATGAGCCAAGGTATGGGAAGTTTTGGTACAGAGAACCGACATCGAAACCCACAGACGGGGTTGATGGATGGGCCGTTAGTGAAGGTCGATTTTGCTAAAAACGCAGAAAGCTATGGCTGTAAAAGTTATCGGGTACATGATGAGGAACAATTGATTGCCGCACTGGAAGACGCAAAGTCCCATTCGGGCTGTGTATTGATTGATATTAAAGTACTTCCGAAAACAATGACCGATGGTTATGAAGCTTGGTGGCGCACAGGCACGGCACAAGTTTCTAAAAAGCCTCAAATAGTTGCTTCCGCTGAAAAAATTAAACAGATGGTTGAAAATAAAGTTCGTCTTTATTAATCAACGTATTGGGTTAGTGCTTTGTATTATCGTAATAACTCGACGGTGTTTTTACCGTCGAGGAGTGTTCTTCGTTTTCTTAATGAGTCAGATGTAATTAAGTAGGGTAGTTACTGGAAATTTAGCAAGGATTGCTTTGGTGTTAATTTACATAGTGGTTACCACTTGTGGCTCTATATTCGTCATACTTCAAGTTGTATGGGGAATGCTCTGCGCTACCCGCCCACGCAACTCGAATCATTTGGATTATATACCCAGCTTAGGCTGGGGTTTTTTATGGATTTAATAGTTTAAAAATAATTTAATTGAAATATATGTTTTATTTCGAGACGAAGGAAGAGCAAAAAAAGAAGTTATGGAGAACTAATGTGCCAGCAAACACAGACTTTATTGTTAAATGCTGTTCGCTTACATTGTTAATTTGTGATCTGAATAACACTAAAAATACACTTTAATATAACATTTGTTATCTAGAGCCCAAAAATATAATTTTCAAAAAATTATAAATTGAAATGAATGTTTTATTTGGTATATTTCGTAATATCCAAATAGTGGATTTAAGGTATCAAGGAGCATTTGAATGTTCAATATAGCACTATTCGGCGCAGGACGTATCGGACAGGTTCATGCTGTTAATATTGCCGGCCATAAAGAAACCAAACTTTACTCTGTCATCGACCCTTACCAACCCAATGCGGTTGCCTTGGCTGAAAAATACCAAGCCAAAGTTCAGACAACAGAAGAAGCAATGCAAGACCCTAATGTACAGGGTGTTTTAATCGCTTCAGCCACAGATACTCACGCTGATCTAATCGAACTAGCAGCCAAACATAAAAAAGTGATTTTCTGTGAAAAACCTGTTCACCTCGACCTTGAGCGTGTGAAGCAGTGTTTAAAAAGCGTAAAAGAACATAACGTTCCACTGTTTATTGGTTTTAACCGTCGCTATGATCCTCAATTTCGCCACTTGAAAAATTTATTCCAACAAGGCGCGATTGGTAAAGCAGAATCTTTAATTATCACATCTCGTGACCCGTCACCACCACCTGCAGAATATGTTAAAGTCTCCGGTGGTATGTTCAGAGATATGACTATTCATGACTTTGATATGGCGCGCTTTATGATTGGCGAGGAGCCTTGCTCTGTCTACGCACAAGGCAGCAATGTTGTTGACCCTGCGATCGGCCAAGCCGGTGATATTGATACCGCGTTTATTATCTTAAAATTCCCATCAGGCGCAATGGCGACCATCTCTAACAGCCGTCGTTCAGGTTATGGCTATGACCAACGCATTGAATTACATGGTGAAAAAGGATTATTAACGGCTGGTAATATTAAAGAGAATAGTGTTGCGCTGTTAAGTGAAGTTGGGTGCTTATCGGCCAAGCCAGAGTATTTCTTCTTACAACGTTACCATGAAGCATACCAAGCAGAATGGCAGCATTTTGTTGATATCTTAGCAGGCCGTGCGGAATCTGAAACGACAGGGACCGATGGTGAATTGGCTTTATATCTTGCAGACAAAGCACTGGAGTCACTCAAAACAGGTAAAGAAGTTAAATTGTAATTAATGCGGTAATACTATTTAACTTGATTATAGACTTGCGGTTAAAAATTAATTTTTGGCCGCAATAGTAAATATATTCATTTATTAATGAGTATATAAAATACTGATATTACATTTTATTTAATACTCTTTAGGCTTTCAATATTCCGAGATTAATTGAGGCTTTTTATAATCTTACTTTCTTTAATTTAACTGATGTATTTATCGTTTTAAATTTGCGAAAACTATTTTCAAAGAGTTTATCGATCAGGCCTAAAGCTAGCAAAGTAGCGATTCAAACCAGAGTGCCAGAAACTTATTTCATTATTTAATATTTAATATTTAACATTAAACATTTATTTAAATATTGAAAAATTGTTTTTTTGGTAAGACATAATGATTCAAATAATAAGGTAATAATATGTCATTAATCATGAATCTCAATCAACAACAGAGAAAAAGGTTGCACCAAATAACCTTGGTTGCAACCTTTGGTGGATTACTATTTGGTTATGATACTGGTGTCATTAACGGTGCATTTTCATCACTGAAAGAAAACATGGGCTTAACGCCAACCACGGAAGGGCTGGTAATGAGTGTCCTATTAGTGGGCGCAGCATTAGGTAGTGTTTGTGGCGGACGTGTAGCAGACTTTGTCGGGCGCCGTACTTATTTGCTTTACCTCTCATTTCTGTTTTTATTTGGGGCATTTTTATCTGCGGCAGCCCCAAATATTGAAGTTCTTCTTATTGCTCGGTTTATATTGGGCTTTGCGGTGGGTGGTGCCTCTGTGACGGCACCGACATTTATTTCTGAAGTGGCTCCGACTGAAATGCGGGGGAAACTCACTGGGTTAAATGAAGTTGCTATTGTTATCGGGCAGCTAGCAGCATTTGCTATTAATGCGATTATCGGTTCAATTTGGGGCCATCTTCCTGATGTTTGGCGTTATATGCTGTTAGTACAAGCCGTGCCCGCGTTGTGCTTGCTATTTGGTATGTGGAAAGCGCCTGAAAGCCCACGTTGGTTAATGAGTAAAAACCGTCGTGAAGAAGCCTTGAAAATACTGAAGCAAATTCGTCCTGAAAAACGTGCAATTCAAGAATATGAAGATATCGTGACGTTATTAGATGTTGAAGCTGCGGAAGCTAAACGTCATCCGAATGCCAATAAACAAAATTTAGCGTTAATTTTTAATACACCTTGGATTTTTAAATTGGTTTTAATTGGGATGGTGTGGGCGGCATTACAGCAAACAACTGGGGTTAACGTTATTATGTATTATGGCACAGAAATTCTCAAAACAGCGGGTTTTTCTGAGCAAACATCTTTAGTTTTCAACGTATTAAATGGTGTTTTTTCTGTTGGTGGTATGGTGATAGGGGTGTTATTCCTTGTTGACCGATTTAAACGTAAGACACTGATTGTTGGTGGTTTTGCGCTAATGGCATCGTTACACTTATTAATTGCAGCTACAGACTACTTTTTAACCGGGGATGTTAAAGCAACATTAATTTGGTTACTTGGCGCGGTGTTTGTTGGGGTTATGCAAGGAACGATGGGCTTTTTAACGTGGGTGGTACTTGCTGAGCTATTCCCACTTAAAATTCGCGGGTTATCCATGGGGATCTCGGTCTTCTTTATGTGGATTATGAATGCGATTGTGAGTTATTTATTCCCTGTATTACAAGCAGAACTTGGTTTAGGTCCGGTATTCTTAATTTTTGCGGTAATAAACTACTTAGCTATCGTTTTTGTCGTGAAGTTATTGCTAGAAACATCAAACAAATCATTAGAGCAATTAGAAGAAGAGCTCTCATCAATGTAATTATTACTTATTGGTGGTGTGAATATACCTAATTAACTTAATCGAGGGTTGGATATGATAGAACAACTAACCACAAGTAATTTGCATTTAGGTTGTCAGGCAAGAAATAAAGCTGAAGTACTCAAAATGGTTGGTACGGAATTTAAAAATAAAGGTTATGTTGATAGGGATTGTGTACATTTCTTAACGGAAAGGGAGCAACAGATATCAACATTCTTGGGGAATGGCATCACGTTGCCACATCTACCTAAGTCCGCCAATGATATTATCTTGCATACCGGTGTTGAAATTTTTCAATTTCCTGACGGTGTTATTTGGGACAGAACCAATGTGATGTTCATTGCCATAGGCGTGATTGCAAAATCAAGGGAACATATTGATGTACTTAGGGAAATTGCGTTGATTTTTAGTGACGAATTTATTGCCAATGCACTGTCTCTGACCTCAAGTAAAGAAGAGTTTTTAAGTATTCTTCATCGTTAATTTTTAGTTTTGAAGAGAGAATGGGATCTTTGCCAGATCCCATACTCAATAAATTTCATTTTTAGTTATTCTATTTCATTTTATTCCATCTCATCACGACTCTATTATTTTTCCTTTCTTTAAATTTAATATTTATTTTCTTATAAATTAATTAATTACACTAAAAATTAACGTTAGATCACATAATGAAATTAATGTTTCTAATAATATTGAAAATGAAACGAATGTTCCGTATAACATCATTATTGAAATAAAATCTGGAACGAATATTGGGCCAGCTATTGCACTACAAGAAATGAGCGAGAGGTAGAACAGATGAAAGAGATCCGTATCGGGATGATAGGTACTGGCTATATAGGACGAGCTCATGCCATTGCTTATGCACAAGCACCAACCGTTTTTCCATTGCAGGGGAAATTGGTTCGCGAAATGATTGCAGAAATTACCGCTGAGCTAGCACAAACCCGAGCTCAGGAAATGGGTTTTAATCGTGCAACGGATGACTGGCGCAAATTAGTTGCAGATCCAAATATTGATGTAGTGGATATTTGCTCGCCTAATTTCCTGCACAAAGAAATGGCAATGGAGGCAATTAAGCATGGTAAACATGTTTATTGTGAAAAACCATTAGCACTCAATTCTGAAGATGCCAAAGAAATGGTCGAAGCGGCTAAACAAGCCGGCGTCTTAACGTTAGTGGGTTTTAACTATATGAAAAACCCAACTTCGCAGCTAGCCAAAGAAATCATTGCAAATGGCGAAATCGGGGAAGTTATCCATTTTTATGGCACTCATAATGAAGATTATATGGCTGACCCTAGCGCTCCAATTCACTGGCATTGCTTTAAAGAAAAAGCAGGGTTAGGTGCTTTGGGGGACTTGTCTGCACACATTATCAATATGGCGCAATTCCTAGTAGGGGATATTGAAACCGTCTGTGGTGATATGGAAATTGTGATTAAACAGCGCCCTGAAAAAACGGGTTCAACCGTTATGGTTACGGTTGAAAATGAAGACCAAGCGCATGCCATGGTACGTTTTGCTGGTGGCGCAATGGGCGTCATTGAAACTTCACGAATCGCAGCTGGCCGTAAAATGGGGCTAACCTATGTGGTGACCGGCACCAAAGGAACGTTGTCTTTCACTCAAGAAAGAATGGCAGAGCTAAAGCTCTATCGCCATGATGAACCTAGCAACCGCCAAGGTTTTAAAACAATTTTTGTTGGACCAGAACACCCGGATTATGCACCATTTTGTAATGCTGCAGGTCATGGTATTGGCTTCAATGACCAAAAAACAGTTGAAGTGCGTGATTTAATTGATGGCGTTGCAACAGGGCAGCCAATGTGGCCTGATTTTGAAGAAGGCTGGAAAGTATCACGAATATTAGACGCGATAGCACGTTCATATGACGAACAACGTTGGGTTAACGTTAAAGAAATCAATTAATTCTGTTGTAGTTAAGGGGTAATTAATGGATAAGCAGAAGAAGTTAGATGTTATCTGTATGGGCCGTATTGCCGTTGACCTGTACGGACAACAGATAGGTTCTCGTTTAGAAGATGTGAGCTCGTTTGCCAAATATTTAGGCGGCTCTTCAGGAAACGTTGCATTCGGCACTGCAATACAAGGATTGAAATCATCAATGCTTGCCCGTGTGGGGGATGAACACATGGGGCGCTTTTTACGTGAGGAGTTACAGCGTGTAGGCTGTGATACTAGCCATCTTATTACAGACAAAGACAGATTAACGGCATTAGTTATCTTAGGGATTAAAGATCAGGATACTTTCCCATTAATTTTCTATCGTGATAACTGCGCAGATATGGCGATTACGCCAGACGATTTCTCTGAAGAATATATTGCATCTGCACGCTGCTTGGCAATTACAGGAACGCATTTATCTAACCCGAAAACTCGCGCGGCAGTACTAAAAGCGTTGGAATATGCTAAACGTAATAATGTCAAAACAGCCATTGATATTGATTATCGCCCGGTCTTATGGGGACTGACCTCTTTGGGTGATGGTGAAACGCGTTTTATTGCTTCCGATAGTGTCACGCAACAACTGCAAGACGTATTATCGATGTTCGATTTGATTGTCGGTACAGAAGAAGAATTTCATATTGCAGGCGGGACGACGGATACCGTACAAGCACTTAAGAACATTCGCCAATTAACGGATGCGGAACTGGTGTGTAAACGCGGCTCTCTTGGCTGCTCGGTATTTAGTGGTGAGATCCCAGAAACGTTGGACGAAGGGATCACCGTTCATGGTGTGAGAGTTGAAGTTCTCAACGTATTAGGTGCCGGTGATGCATTTATGTCTGGCCTACTTCGCGGTTATCTAAACGGCGATGGTTGGGAAAAAGCCTGCGCTTATGCGAATGCTTGTGGGGCTCTAGTGGTTTCGCGCCATGGCTGTGCGCCTGCAATGCCAACAAAAATCGAGTTGGATAATTACCTTGAGCGTGCAGCTGCAGTTCCACGCCCAGATCTTGACCCGATGCTTAACCATTTGCACCGTGTGACTTCACGTAGCACACAATGGAATGAACTTTGTGTTATGGCATTTGACCACCGCATTCAATTTGTTGATATGGCACGCCTCGCAGGGGTTGATATCTCTTGCATTCCAACCCTGAAAAAATTGATTTACCGCGCTAGTAGTGAAGTGGCCGAAGAGGCAAATCTGCAGGGGAAAGCAGGGTTACTCTGTGATAGTACATTTGGCCAAGACGTATTGAATGATGTAACCGGCCGTGGTTGGTGGATAGGCCGCCCAATTGAGCTACCTGCGTCAAGACCATTATGCTTAGAGCATGGGAATATTGGCTCTCAGCTGATTAGCTGGCCAAAAGAGCATATTGTCAAATGTTTGGTATTTTTTCACCCAGAAGACAACCATCCACTGCGCTTAGAGCAAGAAAAAACGGTTCAAGAAGTGTATAGCGCTTGCTGCCAATCAGGGCATGAATTGTTGCTCGAGGTGATATTGCCCGCAGATATGGAACGCAACGATGAGCTGTATTTACGCGCAATCAAACGCTTCTATAACTTAGGTATAAAACCAGATTGGTGGAAATTGCCACCACTACAAGCGCAAAACTGGGATGCAGTTGATCAATTAATTCAAGAACGTGACCCTTATTGCCGCGGTGTCGTGCTCTTAGGACTTGACGCACCACAAGCTGAGCTACAAGCAGGCTTCAACGCAGCCGCTGGGAAATCAATCGTCAAAGGATTTGCTGTTGGCCGCACTTTATTTGGTAAGCCTTCGTTGGAGTGGATGAAAGGTGAAATCAATGACGATGAGCTGGTGCAGAAAATCAAAACCAATTACTTAAACCTGATAGCCCTATGGCGTCAGCGTAAATAATATTACTTTTACCTACACAGGAGCTTCATCATGGCAATCCAACTTGGTATCAACCCGTTGACATGGACGAATGATGATTTACCCACTTTAGGGGCAGAAACGTCTCTAGAAACATGTTTAACTGAAGGTCGTCAAGCGGGTTTCGCTGGTTTTGAGCTAGGTAATAAATTTCCACGTAAAGCGGAAATCTTAGGGCCGATCTTAAAGCAGCATGATTTACAACTGGTTTCAGGCTGGTATTCGGGAGAATTATTATCTCGCAGTGTGGAAGAAGAAATTGAAGCGGTACAAGAGCACTTAGCATTGCTACGTGATTTAGGCGCTAAAGTGATGGTTTTCGCGGAAGTGACTCACTGTATTCATGGCGACCAAAACAAACCTGTTCATATGCGCCCATTGTTCCCAGCCGATAAATGGGAAGAATACGGTAAAAAATTGACCGAATTCGCAAAATATACTTTATCTCAAGGGGTTAAGATTGCCTATCATCATCATATGGGGACAGTGATCGAGTCCGCAGAAGATGTGGATAATTTAATGAAACATACAGGGGATGAGGTCGGTTTATTACTGGATACAGGGCATTTAACCTTTGCCGGTGCAGACCCGGTTGAAGTGGCAAAACGCTGGGCAAAACGTATCAATCATGTGCATTGCAAAGATGTCCGTGCAGATGTTCTAAAAGATGTTAAAAACCGTAAAACCAGTTTCTTAAATGCAGTATTAGCAGGGGTGTTCACGGTACCCGGTGATGGCTGCGTTAACTATCCAGAAGTGTTTAAAGTATTGAAAAATAGCCAATATGAAAATGGTTGGTTAGTGGTCGAAGCAGAGCAAGACCCTGCGATTGCACATCCATTGACTTATGCCACATTGGGTTACAACAATTTGTCTAAATTTGCTAAGGATGCGGGCTTAATCTAAATCGTCGTCGTCATATTTCAGTCTGTGGCGTTGTTAGCTTTGTTTGCTGACTCTAGCCACAAACTGAACTGTTTAATTGATGAAACGGTTAGTAACTGAAAAGAATTACATATCTAGAACCTAAAAAGTGTCAGAGGAAAGTTATGTCAAAATTATTGTCGAAATACCATGCTCCAGATGCACATAAGCGAACTCAGCATATCACTCCGAAAATCGCTAACTGGGGATATGTTCACTTTGATGTTTATGAATTAAAACAAGGCGAGTCTATCTCCTTGCCTGCCTCTGAAAATGAAATGTGCTTAGTGCTGGTGGCGGGGAAAGCGACAATTAAAACACCGAATCAAGCGTTTGAAAATATTGGTGACCGTATGGATCCTTTCGAGCGTAAAAAGCCGTATGCGGTGTATGTTACAGCGCAAGAGTTTGCTGAGGTCATGGCGGATACCGACCTTGAATTGGCAGTTTGCAGGGCAAAAGGAAAAGGAACTTACCCAACTCGTTTAATTGGCCCTGATGATATTGGTGCGGAACAACGTGGCCATGGTTATAACAAACGCTATGTGCATAATATTTTGCCGGATGATAAAGCCGCTGATAGCTTATTAGTCGTGGAGGTCTTTACAGATGAAGGCTGCACTAGCTCTTATCCAAGCCATAAACATGATACCGATAATGAACCCAATGAAACTTATCTAGAAGAAACCTATTATCATCGTTTAAATCCTTCCCAAGGTTTCTGTATGCAGCGCGTTTACACGGATGATCGCGAGTTAGATGAATGTATGGCGGTGTATAACAAAGATGTTGTTATGGTACCAAAAGGGTATCACCCAATGGCGACAGTGGCTGGTTATGATAACTATTACCTTAATGTGATGGCAGGGCCAACCCGTAAGTGGTTATTTACATGGGAAAAAGACCATAACTGGGTGAATAGTGAAATCTATGCAGCGAAACATAGTGAAAAGTAAGTTAAAGTAGAAATATGTGAATTAAGTTCTGTTATCTATCTTTGCCGGTAAATATTTACCGGCTTTTTTCGGTTAAACTTAATATGCTGCAGTAAATTGTTGGCGAATGAACTGCCTATTATTTACCTCATCAAGTACAGCTACCGCAAAATCTTCAACTGATATTTTCGCAGGAACGTTGCCATTCATCAGCAATTGTTCGCCTCCAAGACGGAAGGTTTCTGTTCTTTCTCCTTCCTCGAGTATTGCGGCTGGGGAAATGTAGGTCCAATCCAATGAATCAATGGATTGTAATTGGTTCTTAAATTCCCTCATTGCTTGAGCGCCTGGTTTTATTTCGGCAGGAAAATCGGGGGAATCAATTAAATCAATACCTGAAGCAATTTTTAGGCTTCCTGCACCACCGACCACAATAAATCGTTTTACCATCGATTTTTGTACTGCTTGTAAAATGGCCTGGTTTCCTGCCACGGTATCTTGATACAAATTCGGATTTTGCCAGCCACCATTAAACGCGCTGATGATGACATCCTGTCCTTTAAGCCGAGAGGTTAACCATGGGATATCTGTAATATCACCAGCGGCGGTGATTAAAAGAGCGTGCTGAAATAATTGATTACTATGACGAGAAATAGCCGTCACTTGGTGGTGCCGAAGCAACGCTTCAGCGACTAATGCTCTGCCGACAAAACCCGTTGCGCCAATAATCGATATTTTCATCTTCAGTTCCTCTTTGCTTGAGTGCCTCACTCAAGAATAATGATACTGATAGGGCTAGGCTTTAGGACTAAGACTTGTTTTCCCAATGTGTTCTTTTTGAGTATAGAACAAACGTTCTTATTGGGGAATATGCTTAATTTTATTTCGTTTCTCTAAATAACTTTAAAATAATACTCGTCATAATGGCGATGGTTCCTCCTAAGGCGGTTTCAAGAACGCGGTCAAACAATAATTCATAGGTTGGGTGACGCCAATATATAACGAGCTCAAGAATGGACAAAATTAAGCTTGTCACGACAAACGTCATAAACGTATATCCGTGATGAAAGCTCATCGGCATTAAAAAGGCGAACACCACGACTGCAATTAAGCCGATATACGGCATAAAGGGTAAATTGAATAAAAAATACAATAATAAGACAGAAATAAGACTGCCTAAGACCCTCTGCAAAGTAATTTTAACGATACTTTGTGATTTTGGATGCAATACAAAAACGAAGGTCAGTAATGTCCAATAAAAGTGCCCTAGATCTATACTGCGAGGAATAGCGAGCGCGAGTAATAGCCCCAAAGCATAAATCATTGAGCGTGGGATAATATTTTTTCTCAACGTAAACAAATTTTGTTCAACTAAAGCGCTCGTTATTACACTATGGCGTGTCATTTTATGGCTAAGGACATAATACGTAATTAACGTTACTCCACTACCAATAATAAACCCTAACGCTAAGCTTTTGGATATATCAGGTAAAATGGTACCAATTGTCGACATGATAATCATAAATTTCATGGTTAAATCCATAGCAGGATCTGTGCCATACAATTGGTAGTAAATGAACGAAAAAATGGCGAGATAAATATAATATGCGGTACCAAGGCGTAACGTATCACCGATAAAAATAGCGACTAAAATCATCAATAAACAACAAGCGGTATAGGCATAATTCTTATATTCTTTTGCTGCATTGAATAAATTAAAGGAATACAGCGTTGAGAATGTTGCCCACATCGCAGCTTGTGCATCTAAGATCACAAAAGCGGTTGCGGCGCTAAAAAACATACAACTGGTAAAAATAATTCCATCGTGGATAGCAGGAAACGTTCTCATAATCCGATGCTCACAAATAGAGGCTTAACCTATTAATTAATAACGTAATTAAATAATATACGGTATAAAATTTCAAGGTGAGAACTCAGTATTTATGACAAGTTACCATTAAATGGCATGTGTTGAATTGTTGGTTGCGATATTCTGTTTTTATGTGACAAAAAAGGCATAATAGGGGAGAGCAGTTGTAGCAATCATAAAGGTAATAAAATGCAAATAATCAATCCTCATGATTTTGTTTGGGTCGGCAGCAATAATGATGTCGCGATAGAATCGCTTCCTGAATGGGTCGGCTCACAGTGGAACAGTAAGTTACCGTTGACGGTATACCGAAATAAAGCGGATGAGAATAAACTGACTGTTGCAATTAGAGGAATTAAGCCACACCAACGCGTCACAACACAAATTGAAAAATCTGCAATTACGCACATTATGAATGTGGAATCCTTGGTGGCGAATTCGGTGGAACTACAACGTTCAATGTTTATCGCTTTACCACCAGTGCAGGTTTTATGGATCATTTCACAGACTAAATGGCCTTGGCAATGGGGAGTAACAGGGAGTTGTGCTTACACTTTAGCGACAGATATCCAAAGTATGTTGTCAGACTGCGACCTTGATGTGGTCATTCGCTGTCCACATCGTCAAGAAAAAGAAGATTTTGCTGAGTTTGCAATTAAGGCGAATACTCCTTATTGCCCAATTGATATTCATATCGAAACCCCTAAAGGTGGGTTTTCATTAGCTGAGTGGTTTAAAAATGAACAGGTTACATTACACACACCACTTGGCGATATTATGACCGCAGACCCGTGGAATGAAAAATTATAGCCCGCTGTTTGTCTGTTAAACAACCTAATGTAGCTTGAATGACCGACAAATTGGTTAAATATTAATTTTGATGTTCGAGCAGGTGATTTTTTACTAATCAAATAAAGCTGGAGGCATATAATGCCTCCCGATTAGCCTATTTTTAGTGTTCAATATAGGGTTCTTGTAAACCTGCTTCATGCCATTCTTTCATTGCGGGTAAAACTAAAATTCGGTCAACCCATTGTTTGGCAGCTGGGTTTACAGGTAAGTGATAACTGCGAATTCGAAAGGCAACTGGTGCAAAAAAAGCATCTACAGCCGTAAATTCACTACCTGCAAGCCAAGGACCACCAAATTGGTTTAACCCATCCTGCCATAATTTCTGCAATCGATTTAAGTCGGTTTGTAATTCAATTGAAATATTGTTAAGTGGCGAATTATGAGTACCGTCCATTGGACATTGCTGGCGTAATGCACTAAAACCCGAGTGCATTTCTGCGCTTGCACTACGAGCCCATGCTCTGGCTTTTCGCTCTTTTGGCCAGACTTGAGGGTAGTCTTCTGCAACATATTCACAGATGGCTAAAGAATCCCATATTGTTTGGTTTTCATCGATTAAACAAGGGACTAAGCCTGTAGGTGAAAAACGACTGAATTTTTCATGGCTGCTTTTGCCGTTTTCAAATAAACACAAATTTTCTTCAAACGGGATCTGTAATACCTTTAGTAAAACCCAGGGACGTAGTGACCATGAAGAGTAGTTTTTATTTGCTATCCAAAGTTTATACATAGTATTTAACCTATCAATCAGTTTGCAATGTTAAAAGAAAGAATACCAATGTATGGGGAAAAAGGCAGACCTACAAATGTTATTTTATGAATAACAGCTTATATCTATTAGGAATAAGCTAGATTTAATTGAAATTAATAAATAAATGAACTAAGTATTTAGTTACGACCATTTACAAAACTGGAAGAATCTTTATTCAACTTTTATAATTAAAACTAGACAAAATCAAATAGTAATCTATTTTTCATTATGTTGATCGTATTTGAATGTCTTCAACAAAATATTTGTTTAACTTTGGGATAGGAATAAAATTAATTTCACCTTATGATTATTACGGCTTAGTTAATAAAATATTACCTTCTTCTCTAAATGGTTTTTATCATGCAATGGAAAAATAATGCAAGTCGTTATGGGCATATCTCTTTGCTCATACATTGGCTAGTCGCAATTGTCGTATATGGAATGTTCGCTTTAGGTTTATGGATGGTGACACTAGGCTATTATGATAGTTGGTATCATCAAGCTCCTGAGATACATAAAAGTATAGGAATATTATTATTTATTGTTATGGCATTTCGTGTGATTTGGCGATTTATTTCACCGTCACCGAAGCCATTAGCAAGCTACAGTAAATTAACGAAAGCTAGCTCTATTATTGTTCAAATTCTGATTTATATTATTTTGTTCAGTATTTTGATCAGTGGTTATTTAATCTCAACCGCTGATGGACAGCCTATCAGTGTATTTGATTGGTTTGAGGTTCCTGCACTATTTACGGGTGCTGCAACACAAGCAGATACAGCAGGTGAAGTTCATTTATATTTAGCTTGGGCAGTGGTTCTATTATCAGTGTTGCATGCTTTTGCAGCTTTTAAACATCACTTTTTTGATCGTGATATTACATTAAAAAGAATGTTGGGTTTTAACCCCGATAAGTAACGTGGAGATAATTATGTTGAAGAAAACGGTTCTTGGTCTGGCTACTGGCGCACTTTTTTTAACGGCAGGTTCAGCATTAGCAGAAACTTACCAATTTGATAAGCAAGGCCAACACGCGTTTATTGAATTTCGTATTCAGCATTTAGGTTATAGCTGGGTATATGGTAGTTTTAAAGACTTTGATGGGTCTTTCACTTATGATGCAAAAGACCCATCAAAAGATAAAGTCGAAGTAACTATTAAGACAGGCAGCATTGACACTAACCACGCAGAGCGTGATAAACATTTACGCAGTGGTGATTTCTTAAATGCAGCAAAATTCCCTGAAGCAAAATTCGTTTCAACAGAAGTGAAGAAAGACGGTGAAACATACAAAATCACAGGTGATTTCACTTTAAATGGTGTTACTAAGCCGATTACATTAGATGCTAAATTAATGGGCGAAGGTAAAGATCCTTGGGGTGGATACCGTGCAGGTTTTGAAGCTGAAGGTAATATTAAGCTGAAAGAATTTAACATCAAATCTGATTTGGGCCCTAAATCTCAAGAAGCACAACTGTTGATTTCAGTTGAAGGTGTTCAAGTTAAATAAGATTTTTATCATAATAAACCTTCAAGCTTTCAAGTCTTGAAGGTTTTTTTATATCTAGCGTTTTCTAAATTGTTTATTTATGGCAAATTCTCCCGTCTTAGCCTCGCATTTTCCCTTATTCCTATAGCTTGACGACTTTGATACAAGCTAAAATAAACATTATCACTTTTTATAGGTCAATTCGTGGCATTAATAATCTAGGTCCGTGATGACTATTGTTTTTAGATGCCATGACATTATATGCGATGGGTTCTACAGTATATAAGTAGCTTGAAAGTGTTTGTGGGAACCGTTTTACCAAGAAAAGGCAGGGTAACTTTGAATACAAATAACTCACGTAAAACCGCATTAATTGTTAGCATTATTTTTATTGCATTCGCATTCGGTTTTTATTGGTTAAGTAAAGATAATAATGTGTTATCTACAGAAAATAATAGTGCAATTCATTCAGAGGCACTTGCCCAAGTTGAAAAAGAACTGCCGATTATCGCGACGGTGAAGAAAATAAGCCCTGAAACCTATCAAAGTTTTGAGCATCTAATCACGCAATACGACCCAGCTAATGAAGATTTACGTCGTCAACTGTTTGATCAGGTTGTTGGCAATGTCATGAAGCTGGTGCTAGAACGTATGGAATATGCTTCTGATGATTCCGTAATTAATTTTACTAGCAGAGTGAATGATTACCTGAAAATCTTATTAGAAGAAGACCCAACAGGAAAAACGTGTTTTTATTCATTGTTTCCGCACTTAAGAGAAACAGCGGAAATTATTCCACCACAAAAAAGCCAAGCTGTTTTGTTGAAACAAATCCAAGCGACCAATGAGCTCTTAATTTCAAGTGAAGCTGGTGTAAAACAGGCGTTGATGTCCCCAAAAGAGTATTCTGAGGAATTAACACAGCTTGCTAGTGGGCTTTCTGCAAAGTATGGTGAAGATACCGCAATCCTTGGAAATTTAGAAGCAGGGAAGAAATCACCTGCATTAGCGTGCCGTATCTCTATTAGTTTCTATAATGAAATATTATCTATGCCTGATAATCAGAAAAAAGCTGCATTACTACGTTCTTTATTTTCATCAGTAAATAATTAATTCTTTCCAGCAAAATGGCACTGGTTAATATGGGTGCCATTTTGTGTCATTATTTATTATATTTCATTGTGTTAATCGCACTTTTTTTAATACATTATTCTTTGAGCATAAATAGTTCGTATTTATGTAGTATGCTTATTATGTAAATTTATTTTTAACTATTTTGGAGATGGCATGCAATTTATTAAGAAAAGTATCGTAGCACTTGCCGCAACTGCTGCGATATCAATGCCGATTACAGTTAGCCAAGCTTGTACTCGAGTTGTTTATTTAGGTGAAAATGAACAAATAATGACCGGAAGAACAATGGATTGGAAATACGATATTGGTACCAATCTATGGATCTTTCCTCGAGGGATGGAGCGTGATGGCATTGCAGGGCCTAACTCTTTAAAATGGAAATCAAAATACGGCAGCGTGATAGCCTCGGGTTATGATATTTCAACAACGGACGGAGTGAACGAGGAAGGTCTGGTTGCCAATTTACTGTGGCTCGCGGAATCAAAATATCCTCAAATAGATAATAAGCAACCTGCGTTGTCGATATCTTTATGGGCGCAATATGTTCTAGATAACTATGCGACAGTGGAAGAAGCTGTTGCTGAGCTAGAAAAGAATCCACTCGTAGTCGCAACAGATAATGTGCCAGGACAAGATAGGTTAGCGACTTTACATTTATCATTATCAGATGCGAGTGGTGATAGCGCGATTATTGAATATATTGATGGCAAGCAGGTAATTCATCACAGTCGCAAGTATCAAGTTATGACTAACTCGCCGACTTATGAGAAGCAATTAGCAATGCAGGAATATTGGCAAGGAATTGGCGGCACTGTAATGTTACCGGGGACTAACCGCTCCGCTGATAGATTTGCTCGCGCGCAGTTTTATATTAATGCAATTCCTCAGAAAACAACGCCTAATAAAGCGGTCGCCAGTGTTTTCAGTGTCGTACGTAATGTGTCTGTCCCTTACGGATTGACGTCTGAAAATTCGCCTGAAATATCGTCAACACGTTGGCGGACATTAGTTGACCATAAACGTCAGCTCTACTTTTTCGAGTCAGCATTAACTCCAAATATTTTTTGGACTGATTTGGCAAAAATTGACTTTTCAGCGGAAACTGGAAAAGTGAAAAAGTTGGACCTCGGTGAAGAGCAGAGCCATATCTATTCAGGGGATGCGACCAACAGTTATGTAGTTACAAAACCTTTTGAATTCTTAGGGTTAAGTGCGGAACAGTTAGGTTATTAACTGAGCCCATGAAGCATTTCAGCCCTCTTGGTCTATAGGGGGTTGATATGAATCAAGCCCGCGATAATTAATTTATGAATGTTTTGCAGATAGCAAACGAACGGTATAAGATGTATTTAAAATGCAACTTATTGGTGATGATATGAATGATCTCGTGTGTTACAAAACTATGCCAGTTTGGAATAAAGCTTCTTTGCCGTTAATGTTCCAAGAGCGCCATAATACAAAAGAGGATACATACGCACAGTTGAAAGTGCTAAAAGGCTCTTTAGATTTTATCATTTTTAATGAAGACGGCAGCGAGCAACACTTTACTTTTGATATTCATAACCAGCCGCCTATTATTGAATCTCAAGTTTGGCATCGTATTTCTGCTTGTAGTGATGACATGGAATGCCAACTGGCATTTTTATGCAAACCAGAACTGAAATTTTATAAAGAGCATGGGTTAACGACTCCACATTCAGAAGTGCGCTATCTGTGTGAAAATCATCTCAGTAAGCCATGTAAAACATTAGATTTAGGTTCGGGAAGGGGGCGTAATAGTTTTTATCTTGCCTTGCAGGGTTATGATGTGACCTCGGTAGATATCAACCCTCAACATATTCAAGCAATTGACTTCGTTAAAAAACAAGCTGGGGTAGAGAATATTCATACGGCTGTTTATGATATTAATAGTCACCAAATACAAGAGAACTACGAACTTATTATTTCCACTGTCGTGCTAATGTTTTTGCAGCGAGAAAAAATCGCCAATGTTATTACTAATATGCAAGAACATACCCTGCCAGGGGGAGTTAACGTTATTGTGTGTGCCGTTGAAACGCCAGATGCACCGCTGGATTTAGTGCCATTTAAATGCTTCTTAAAACCAGGGGAGCTAGAAGGGTATTATAAAGATTGGGATATTTTAAAATATAACGAAAACCCTGGTCATTTACACCGCACTGATTCACAAGGTAATCGTATTAAATTAAATTTTGCAACACTCATTGCAAGGAAGAAGTAAGTAAGAAATTAGCATAGGTTATCTTAATAAAAGAGTTGCCGCTGTCGGCAACTGAGGTTGTTGACAAAGCGGGATAAAAGCGTGGTTTTTCCCGCTTTGTGTTATCAGCCGAAAATCAATAAATTGATTTTCCTAGTTTATTTTCAAAACCTATTCGACTTGCCGCCAAACATAATATGTTTGTCAGCAGTCTGAGTTGCCGCTGTCGGCAACTCTTTTTGCTTCTACTATTTAAGGTTTGTCAGTGACAGGCGGAGCGGTTTCTTTTTCGCTACGGGCTAAAGTTTTTTCCAGCAATACAGAATATAGCGGTTTGCCACCTAAAAATTGAGCCATCATTGTGGCGCCAATGCAGGTAATAATCATCGGTAAGATTAACTGGTAGTTATTTGTCATTTCTAAAACTAAGACTATCCCAGTTAATGGGGCTCTGACGGTTGCGGCAAATAAAGCTCCCATGCCTGCAATAGCGAAAGTCCCCACTTCAATTTGGTAATTAGGGAATATTTCGAGGACGGCGTAGCCGAAAACACCACCAAATAATGTCCCAAGGGCGAGTAAAGGAGAGAAAATACCACCTGGAGCCCCAGAGCTAAAGCTAATCGTCGAAGTTAAAAACCGCAAAGCAAAGAATATGAATAACAAAGTGATGGTAAATTGGCCTGCTACCATCTGGTGGATCACGGAATATCCACCACCTACAATTTCAGGCAGGTAAACGCCAATTGCACCACAAGCACCACCAATTAACCCGCCCATCAATACAAAGCGAGAAATTTTATTTTGGTAAAATGCTAAAAATTTACTTTGTAGGTACAATAAAAAACCATTAAAACAGATACCGATAACACCAAACATTAATCCTAAAATTAAATAAAGCCATAAAGTATTCATAGGTGCAGAAGAAAATTGGCCGATATTTAATACAATAGCTTCTCCATTGATTAGCCGATAGACAATGGTGGAGGTAACAACACCGATAAATACCGCTTTAATTGAAATTAAACTGTATTTAAATTGCGGACGCATTTCTTCAATAATAAACAAGATGCCAGCTAAAGGGGCATTAAATGCTGTAGATAAACCTGCCGCCGCACCAGAGGCAAGCAAGGTGTGGCGTGACTCATTATCTTTTAAACGAAATAAATCATAAAACATTTGGCTAAGGTTCGCACCAAGTTGCACGGTTGGTCCTTCACGGCCTAATACCATACCTGAGCCCAATGTTCCTAATCCACCAATAAACTTAACTGGAATGACTCTCCACCATCTTACGGGGCGTAAATCCTGTAATGCACCTTCAATTTCTGGGATCCCAGACCCACCAGATTCAGGAGAGAACCGTTTAACAAGGTAATAGCCTAACATGGCAAGAAGTGCCGAGATAAAAAACATCCCAACAACCATCAGCCATTTTGGGGCAACCCATTCACTCACCGATTGCACGCGATAGTTGCTAATCCAAGTTGTTCCTAATTCAAATAGTGAACCGATAAGACCGACCGCCGCACCAATGAGTGCCGCAAGTAGTAAGATTTTTACAGGTGTTTTATCTGATTCTTTTAGCCGTTTAAAAATCCGCAATCGGGTTTTTATCATAGATTTACTAGCTGAATTTACCTGGCTCATCTTTATTGGATTCTCTTTATACGATGGAATAACAAACACTTATAGGTAAGTATAACAAGAGTTATCGTAAGAGCGTTATCAGGATATAAATAAAATGCAAAATAGTGCATTTAAGCAAGAAAAGTGAAAACAAAACCAACAGCACGAATAGCATACTTTCATTACTGTGAATAGTTCTCATTTGCAATGAATATTAATATAGATCAATAAACCATTAGATAATGAATAATTCCACTTTTTTATTCTAATAAAGAGCGTAGTCTTAATGTTGTATTTGAAATGCAACTTTAAGAGGCGAACAACATGTACTGTGTGCAATGTGAACAAACAATTAGAACTCCAGCTGGTAATGGCTGTGCATACGCGCAGGGTATGTGCGGTAAAACAGCAGAAACTTCTGACCTACAAGATTTATTAGTTGCTGTATTGCAAAGCTTATCTGCAAGTGCAGTCACTGCCCGCTCACTGGGTATTATTGACCATGATATTGATAGTTTTGCTCCGCGCGCATTTTTCTCTACTTTAACCAACGTCAATTTTGATTCAGAGCGTATTATCGGTTACGCCCGTGAAGCTATTTATTTACGTGATAAATTAATAAAACATTGCCAATCCGTGAATAGTGTAGTGGCTTTCAATCATCCATTAATTAATTTGCAATTAAATGGTACTGACATTCCAACCTTACAGGCACAAGCGGCTCAATTTTCATTAGATATTGATAAAGCTGAAGTCGGCGAAGACATTCACGGTTTACGTATGTTATGCCTATATGGCTTAAAAGGGGCGGCAGCCTATATGGAACACGCCCATGTTTTAGGTCAGTATGATAATGAGGTTTATGGCCAATATCATGAAATTATGGCTTGGCTTGGAACATTGCCATCGGATATGAATGAACTGCTTGATAATGCCATGGCAATTGGTCTAATGAATTTCAAGATCATGGAAATTTTGGATGCAGGTGAAACGAGCGAATTTGGTCACCCAACGCCAACGGAAGTCAACGTTCGTCCAGTCGCAGGGAAATGTATTTTAATTTCAGGTCATGACCTGAAAGACTTAAAAATGTTGTTAGAACAAACTGAAGGTACGGGTATCAATGTTTATACCCACGGCGAAATGCTGCCAGCACATGGTTACCCAGAACTGAAAAAATACCCTCATTTAGTCGGTAACTATGGTAGCGGTTGGCAAAATCAGCAAGTGGAATTTGCAAAATTCCCTGGGTCTATCTTGATGACCTCTAACTGCATTATTGACCCTGATGTTGGGGATTATAAAGACCGTATCTGGACGCGTAGTATTGTGGGTTGGCCTGGTGCAAAACATTTAGTGGGTGATGATTTTTCTGCAATGATTGCTCAAGCTCAGTCACTTGCCGGTTTCCCGTATACCGAAATCGAGCACAAAATTACGGTTGGTTTCGGTCGTCAAACACTGTTAGGTGCGGCAGACGCGGTGATTGATTTAGTTTCACAGAAAAAACTACGTCACGTATTCCTTGTTGGTGGTTGTGATGGTAGCCGTGGCGAACGTAGCTATTATACGGATTTTGCCCGTAGTGTACCTGAAGATTGCTTAATCCTTACACTCGCATGTGGTAAGTATCGTTTTAATAAATTAGATTTTGGCACATTAGAAGGGCTACCACGCTTACTGGATGTGGGCCAATGTAACGATGCATATTCTGCCATTATGCTTGCGGTGAATCTATCAGAGAAACTTGGTTGTGGTATTAATGACTTGCCATTGAGTCTTATTCTGTCTTGGTTTGAGCAAAAAGCGATTGTCATCCTTTTAACATTATTAGCGTTGGGTGTGAAAAATATTTACACCGGCCCAACAGCACCTGGTTTCTTAACTGAAAACTTATTAAATGTGCTAAATGAGAAGTTTGGCATGCGTAGTATTACGACAGTTGAGCAAGATCTGGCAGAAATTTTACCTGCATGATCAATAAACCGATAGAAAAAGCTTAAAAACGATGTGAAAGATGGGGGCTGCGACCCCCTTTAAAGGAGTAGCGCGATGACCATGCCAAGCAGTTTATGTCCAAATAGAATGCAAGTTCATTCTATTATTCAAGAAACATCAGATGTCTGGACAATCAACCTTATCAATCATGATTTTTATACATATTCACCTGGTCAATATGCTTTGGTCAGCATTAAAAATAGTGATGATGTCATGCGTGCTTATACTCTTTCATCATCACCGGGGCAAAGTCGTTTTATTTCCATTACTGTCAGGCGGTTAGACGATGGTGAAGGGTCAAATTGGTTAACACGTTCGGTTAAAGAAGGCGACTATCTTTGGCTTTCTGAAGCGCAAGGGGAATTCACCTGCGCTAATCTAAAAAACACTGAGTATTTGATGTTAGCTGCTGGATGTGGTGTGACACCAATTATGTCAATGACACGTTGGCTGATGGTGAACCGCCCGAGCTCCCATGTAAAAGTACTATTCAATGTTCGCGATGATAAACAAGTTATTTTTGCCGAGGAATGGCAAAAACTCGTCCGCTTATATCCAGAACGGTTGCAATTGTGTGTTATGGCAGAAACACCAGATAATGGCGATATTGCACAAGGACGTTTAACTGAAGAGAAATTGAAAGCGTTAGTACCAGATATTGATTCACGAATTGTGATGACGTGTGGGCCTGTGCCTTACATGAAAAATGCACAGCAATTTGCTGCTAATTTAGGCGTCCCTGCTGAACATTTCTTTATGGAGCGTTTTTCAACTGAACCAGAGGTTGTTGATAGTGAAGATATTCTTACATTAAAAATCCGTCAACGATTGGTCGACTTTAAAGTCCCTGTAGGTACTTCTTTATTATCTGCACTGGAGCAAAATAAACAGCCCGTTATTGCAGCTTGCCGAGCAGGGGTTTGTGGAAGCTGTAAAACAAAAGTGTTATCAGGTAAATACACAACAACAAGCACAATGACATTAACTGAAGCAGAAATAGCTGAGGGCTATGTTTTAGCTTGTAGTTGCCAATTACAGGGTGACACTGAAATAGCGTAAAATTATATAACATGTGCAAACTGTCTCATTAGAGTATTAATGGGACAGTATTATTTAAAATAAATCATAGTAATTATTTACAATACTCAAAATGAGAGTGCAATTAATGTTTCGGTAGTGAGCTATGTAAAAAATAAATAGATAATTTACTTAATGTATTAATCGCTGATACAGCAACTTCTTTGTTTGGGTCCTGACATAAGTCTATGATTCGTATGATGGCATCATTATATTCAATCGTTGCTTTGAAATCACCTAAAGCAGAAATGGCAGCAATTTTGATTTCATCGTTTACGCGAAATGTTAGTTTCGTTAACATTCCAACAATTACTTTATCCATAATAAAACTTTCACTGTTATATAAAATAAAAAATATTCTAAGATAATTCTTGTAATATTTAATACTAAATTGATATCTGCAATTAAATATTAACAATTTAAAAGAATGCTTTTTAATGATAATTTCGAATTAAATAATGCCTTAAGTGTATTTTCTTACTTCATTATTTGTTTGTTGGCTTATTTTTAATATAAAAAACCAACTAATGACTGATATTAGTGATTACTTGTACTCTAATAAAGCGTTTTAATTATATTAAATTGGGCTTACTCCTTTATATTGTTTTTTTGTATTGTACGGTAAATAGAGAATTAAGTTTTGATTAATTATCGGTAAGGTTTACTAAATAATATTACAAATGATACTTTGATTTCTCAAAGGGTTGGTTATTGATAAGTAAATAAATATATTTACTTCAATTCTAATATTCATTCTTATTATTAGTTACATTTTGTTACTTTATAAAGATATATTTAATATAAACTTAAACAGAACCTAAACAATAAGTTTTCCATGCGTAAAAAAACGTAGATATAGGGTGGCAATTAATTCACCAATGGGTATAATTCGCGCCGCATCCAAAGTGCAGTATCTCGTTAGGCGAGGCTCCTATACAAACATAGGTTACTGATCTGACGACGTCGAGAGACGCCCAAGATTAGGACAGGATATATCGACCGAAGGTATATCCCCATGTAACTTCCTGCTAAGTCAGGATACGTTGTATAGTGCTAAAACCGAGACGAAGAGATAGCTTTCGCATTCTCTCATCTGGTTTCGCCCCTATGTGAGTACTGTTTGAGTAACCAACAGTAATAGGGACTAAAAAAATGACATTCACTACCCAGAACAAAGCGGGAGCAGTTGCTATTGCTCAATCCGCAATGAAAGGCGCACGCCTCAAAGACAATAACACACAGCCAGCAAAAGTTGATGATGCAACAGTCAGCGCTTATATGAGTCAATCATATTTGCCAGTATCTGTCGCAGACTCAATAGCTTGCGTGAAAAAAAATCTTATTGAACATCTTGATGGCGAGCAAATCCCAACCTATTTATTTGTTGTCGACAATGACAATTATTTAAATGGCATTCTTTCAGTTAAATCATTATTAGCTTCACCTGAAAATTTATTAGTGTCTGATATCATGCGACACAATTATTTTTCTGTTGCCCCAGAACAATCACGTCATGATGTTTATGATCTGATTAATCATAGCGGTTTAGATATGATACCTGTGGTGCAATTTGGCAAATTAATGGGTGTTTTGCGTCCGCAAGATATCGCCGAATTGATTGAAGATGAGAATACACTCGATGCGCAGCTACAAGGCGCTACTACCCCATTAGATGAGCCCTACTTAACGACAAGCCCTGTAACTTTATGGCGTAAACGTGTCGTTTGGTTGTTGATGCTATTTGTGGCTGAAGCGTATACAGGAACTGTATTAAAAGCATTTGAAGAACAGCTCGAAGCCGCAATTTCGTTAGCGTTTTTCATTCCGCTGTTGATTGGTACAGGCGGTAATAGTGGAACACAAATTACATCAACATTAGTCCGTGCAATGGCACTGGGTGAGGTGAGTTTACGTAACCTGGGTACCGTACTGAAGAAAGAGGTTTCTACCTCATTTTTAGTAGCGGTGACCATCGGTGGTGCGGCATTAATTCGTGCATGGATTTTAGGTGTTGGCCACGAAGTGACTATTGTGGTTAGCTTAACCATCGTTGCCATTACAATGTGGAGTGCGATTGTTTCTTCAATCATTCCAATGGTATTGAAGAAAATGAAAGTGGACCCAGCAGTTGTTTCTGCCCCGTTCATTGCAACTTTCATTGATGGTACAGGCTTAATTATCTACTTTGAAATCGCAAAATTAGTGATGACGGAGTTTGCTTAAGCGCACATCTCAAACTTGATGCGGCAGAAAGTCTAATTTTCTGCCGCAGTGACAGAAATCCCTTCTTGTTTCAATACTTCTCCACATTTTCGACATAAATATTGGTTTTCACCACGTAGTACTTTGTTGTGGCGGCGTATGGTTAATTCATGGGACGCTTCACAGGCACAACGGTAGAGAAATGTTTTACTTTTTACTGTTGTAACCGCAAAGTTGTGCGTACGTTTCGCCGTGACTTCCAGTACGTGTTGCATCATCCATTTCCATTCTTTGCCATGCGGTGCGATACCTTTGCGGCCAAATACATGAAAAACCAACAAATGCGCTAATTCATGAGGCACAACTTCATCAATAAATTGCTCTGTATTTTCGATAAGTAAACTGGGGTTAAGGCGAATTTCCCATTCTTTTAAGTAAGCACTACCCGCAGTTGTCCCCCGTTGTTTGTAATTAACCGTTGGCTCTGAAAATGACTGTTCGAGTTTGTGTTCTGCAAGTGCGAGTTTTTCTCGCAATGTGCGCATGACTTGTTGCTGTAAAAAGAGTGGAACACGGATTGTTTTCATGGGGTAAAGGATACGTGAAGGTAATGGACATAAACAAGCAATAATTGACAGTAATTATATAAAAACATATATTGTATTTTTATATAATATTAACTAGAAATAACATATGCCCAATAATACCTCTGAACCGCAACTGTTAGCGATGAAGCAGGCCGCATCAGAAACGGCTTCATTATTGAAAACACTAGGGAATCCAGATCGCTTAATTTTATTATGCCAATTAACACAGGGTGAAGCCTGCGTTAGCGAGTTAGAAGAGCAGTTAGGAATATTACAACCGACACTCTCTCAACAATTAACAGTATTGCGTAATGAAGGCTTAGTGATGACGCGTCGAGAAGGAAAGCGCATTTACTATGCGATAGCAGATGAAAAATTATTTACGTTGCTCAATACGTTATATCAGCTTTATTGCCCTGTGAAGGAGAAATGAAATGACAATAGATTGGGCTAATTTTACGCCACTTTCTGCCGCGATTGGCGGTGTGTTGATTGGCTTAGCCGCAGCAATTTTATTAGTGTTTAACGGTCGTATTGCAGGTATCAGCGGTATTTTAGGCGGGTTATTGAAACCAGCTAAGGGGGATACTGCATGGAAATTGGCATTTATTATTGGTTTGATGAGCGCCCCAACGTTGTTTACTTGGTTGGCGTATACACCAGAAGTTAACATTGCGACCAGCACACCTATTTTAGTATTAGCTGGGTTATTTGTCGGTTTTGGCTCACGACTGGGAAGTGGCTGTACTAGCGGTCATGGGATCTGCGGTATGGCAAGGTTATCCCGTCGTTCAATTGTTGCAGTATTAGTCTTTATGATTGTTGCTTTTGCGACAGTCGCACTAGCCAACCATTATGGGATAGGGAGATAAAGCAATGCCTATTCTTATCGCATTAATTTCAGGGATACTGTTTGGTTTAGGATTGGTCATTGCCGGGATGGGAAATCCAGCAAAAATTTTGGCATTTTTAGATATTACGGGAACGTGGGATCCTTCTTTATTAATTACGATGGCAGTTGGAATGGTAATCAGTGGTATTGCTTTCTTAGGGGTTAAAAAACGCTCTGTTAGTGTACTTAATTGCCCATTGCAAATTCCTACCAATCAAACGATAGATAAAAAACTAGTCACCGGAAGTGTGTTATTTGGTGTGGGGTGGGGGTTAGCAGGGATCTGCCCAGGACCTGCATTATTGTTAACAGGAATGGGATTGACACAAGGGATAATATTTACATTAGCAATGGTTGCGGGGATGGCTATCTTCCAGTTTACGCAAAAAAATTAATCGCTCATTGTGAGCAATAAAAAACCCATCATTTGATGGGTTTTTGTATGTGACTTATTGACTAAAGAGATTACAGGCCTGCAGCGGCACGCAATGCTTCAGCTTTGTCAGTTTTTTCCCAAGGGAACTGAGAACGACCAAAATGGCCATATGAAGCAGTTTGTTGGTAAATCGGGTGTAATAAATCAAGCATTTTGATTAAGCCATAAGGGCGTAAATCAAAGAATTCACGAACTAATTGAATCAATAATGACTCATCAACTTTACCTGTTCCAAAGGTTTCTACCATAATCGATGTCGGTTCTGCCACGCCGATAGCGTAAGAAACTTGGATTTCACAACGGTCAGCAAGGCCCGCGGCAACAATGTTTTTTGCCACGTAACGTGCTGCATAGGCTGCTGAACGGTCAACTTTTGACGGGTCTTTACCAGAGAATGCCCCACCACCATGGCGAGCCATACCGCCGTAAGTATCTACAATAATTTTACGGCCTGTTAAACCACAGTCACCCATAGGACCACCGATAACAAAGCGACCCGTTGGGTTAATAAAGTATTTTGTATCTTTTGATAACCATTCTGCCGGTAGGACTGGCTTGATGATTTCTTCCATCACGGCTTCATGCAGGTCTTTTTGTTGAATATCTTCAGAATGCTGAGTAGATAAAACAACAGCGTCAATACCGACAATTTTATTATTGTCATATTGGAAAGTAACCTGACTTTTTGCATCTGGGCGTAACCATGGCAATGTGCCATTTTTACGGACATCTGCTTGGCGTTGAACTAAGCGGTGTGCATAAGTAATAGGAGCAGGCATTAATACATCAGTTTCGTTGGTTGCATAACCAAACATTAGGCCTTGGTCACCAGCACCTTGTTCTGATGGGTCAACACGGTCAACACCTTGATTGATATCGGGCGACTGTTTACCAATCGCACTTAAAACGGCACATGAATTGGCATCGAAGCCCATTTCGGAACTGGTGTAGCCAATTTCGCGAACAGTTTTGCGCGTGATTTCTTCAATATCAACCCAAGCACTGGTGGTGATTTCTCCCCCGACCATTACCATACCTGTTTTGACGTAGGTTTCGCAGGCAACGCGAGCTTTCGGGTCTTGTTCCAGAATAGCATCAAGTACTGCGTCAGAGATTTGATCAGCAATTTTATCTGGATGCCCTTCTGATACAGACTCAGAAGTAAAGAGATGTGTAGCCATGAGATTAATACCTTAAGAATTCGCAAATTTATAATTGGATGTTTTAACATCTAGACGGCTATTTTAGTCCCATACAGTAAAAATTTCTACCTGTATTTATATAAAAAACGAATAGAGACATAAAACAACCATTGGTAAAGTTTTATCGCAATTTAGTCATTTTGGTTTTGCTTTTTGAGCGCAATAGATGTATAAACTGCGACCGTAACGGATGGTTGTTATTTCCCGTTATATACCAGCAGAATAATATAAAACTTCTGCTATCTATCAGGAATGTTTATAAACTTTTGAATTTCAATAAAAAATAAGGTGATATAGCTTAAATCAACAGGTCAAACTGCCAAAATAGTGCTACCACATTGAAATTTTAAAGGGGTAAACAGTTATATTGGGGGTTAATGGGTAATGATCCATAATCTACTGAATAACAGTATCCAACCGTCATATGCGGATCGCCGCGTGACTTTGGCATTTACTTTCCTGTCATTCTTTACTTCATCACGAAGTTACCGTCACATCTTTAATACACCTTCGAGGCTGAGTCATTAATCTGTCAGCTTAAGGTCGTATATTGTCACTGTTTAGAAGTTCTAAGCACTTTTTATTAAAATCTGAGTATTGCCGTTTCCCCGACATAACTGCCTTGCAGTGTTATGTCTTCACTGACATACATCAGGAAGGAGAACGCGTCACTCACCCCTCCATAAAAGGAGTTTATTATGAATGATAATATCGCTCGCAAAATGCGTCAGACGTACAACATCGCGTATTGGGGTGGTGGTTACTATCAGGTGAATGAGCGCGGAAATGTCTGTGTTTGCCCGAACCCTGAGAACCCTGACACCTTTGTTGATTTAGCTGACCTCGTTAATCAGGTTAAAGAAGAGCAGGAGCATTTACGCTTGCCTGCACTGTTTTGTTTCCCGCAAATCTTGCAGCACCGTTTACGTTCAATAAACGCAGCATTTAGACGTGCACGTGAGTCTTATGGCTATAAAGGCGATTATTTCCTGGTTTATCCAATAAAAGTTAACCAGCAACGCCGAGTCATTGAATCACTGGTTAATTCTGGGGAACCGTTAGGGCTTGAAGCGGGTTCAAAAGCTGAATTAATGGCCGTTTTAGCGAACGCAGGTAAAACACAAACCGTTATCGTCTGTAATGGATATAAAGACCGTGAATATATCCGATTAGCATTAATTGGGGAAAAATTGGGTCACAAGGTTTACCTTGTTATCGAAAAAATGTCTGAGATTGAGATGGTATTGGCAGAAGCGGAAAGCTTAAATGTCACGCCACGCTTAGGGGTTCGTGCCCGTTTGGCTTCCCAAGGCTCAGGTAAATGGCAGGCAAGTGGCGGTGAAAAATCTAAATTTGGTTTGGCTGCAACTCAAGTACTGCAATTAGTGGAAATTTTACGCAATGCTAATCGCCTAGATAGCCTGCAGTTGCTTCATTTCCATTTAGGCTCCCAGATGGCTAATATTCGTGATATCGCAACCGGTGTCCGTGAATCAGCCCGTTTTTATGTTGAATTGCATCGCCTAGGAGTCAACATTCAGTGCTTTGATGTGGGTGGTGGCCTAGGTGTTGACTATGAAGGTACTCGCTCTCAATCCGATTGCTCAGTCAACTATGGCTTAAATGAATATGCCAACAATGTCATTTGGGCGATTGGGGATGCGTGTGAAGAGTTTGATTTACCACATCCAACGGTAATTACGGAATCAGGCCGTGCGTTGACAGCGCACCATACGGTGTTAGTGTCCAATGTGATTGGGGTTGAACGTAATGAATTTACCAAAACAACACCGCCTCATGAAGATGCGCCACGTTCATTAATTTCCTTATGGGAAACGTGGGAGTCAATGCAGCACCAAGGTAATAGCCGTTCATTACGCGAATGGTTGCATGATAGCCAGTTCGACTTACAAGAAGCGCACACTCAATATGCTCATGGTGTGTTAGATTTGACCCAACGTGCATGGGCAGAAGAGTTATACCTAAATATTTGCCGCCGTATTCAACAGGATTTAGATCCAAGTAATCGTGCTCATCGTCCGATAATCGACGAACTCCAAGAGCGCATGGCTGATAAGTTTTATGTGAATTTTTCCTTATTCCAATCGCTACCAGACTCTTGGGGAATTGATCAAGTGTTCCCAGTATTACCGATTGAAGGGTTAGATAAACCATTAGACCGTCGTGCAGTACTGTTAGATATCACCTGTGACTCAGACGGTATTATTGACCATTACGTTGATGGTGATGGCGTTGAAACCACAATGCCAATGCCTGCATATGACCCAGAAAACCCACCAATGATAGGTTTCTTTATGATTGGGGCATACCAAGAAATTTTAGGTAATATGCATAATCTGTTTGGTGATACCGCAGCAATAGATGTCTGGGTTGATAGCCAAGGTAATCTGCGTTACTTGCAAAGTGAAGAGGGCGATTCTGTCGCAGATATGCTGCAATACGTCAAATTAGTCCCAGAAGTCCTATTAGAAAGCTTCACAGAGCAAGTAAAAGGGACAGGCTTGAGTGAGCAGTTACAAAAAGACTTTGTCGCTGAGTTCGAGAATGGTTTGTATGGGTATACTTATTTAGAAGACGAATAAATGCTCAATGCGCGTTATATTTCGCACCGTCGCGTTGTTGGCTGCATTTGCCAACCCTAGTCACATACTTGTGTATGCTCCTAGGGATTGGCTCATTTTGCCGTCTAGCGACAGCACGAACTATTTAGCGCATTAAGATACTGAACAGATAATAACTTTGTGCAAATAACATGATTTGTTTATTATTTATACTGTGCGAAGTTGATTTAGGTAGAACGATTCGAATCGAATATTAAAAGGGCTTGCTAACGGGCAGGCCTATTTTGAGGAACAGAAATGATAAATAGTACTTTAGGCAATCAAGTTGATAATTCACTGGTTTCTAACGCATTTGGTTTCTTACGTTTCCCGCTGAATTTTCAGCCTTATAGTTCAGATGCAGAGTGGGTGATCACCGGTGTACCCTTCGATATGGCAACTTCAGGTCGTGCAGGTAGTCGTCATGGGCCAGCCGCAATTCGCCAAGTTTCCACAAATCTTGCATGGGAAAGCCACCGCTGGCCTTGGAATTTCAAGTTAACAGACCGTTTGAATGTTGTTGACTGTGGTGATGTGGTATTTGCTTTTGGTGATGCGCAAGACATGAGTGACAAGCTGCAAGCACACACTGAAAAACTACTTGAATCAGGTAAACGTTGCTTGACCTTTGGTGGTGACCATTTCGTTACACTGCCATTGCTGCGAGCTCATGCGAAACACTTTGGTAAAATGGCCTTAGTTCATTTCGATGCACACACGGACACCTATGGCAATGGTAGCAAATTTGACCACGGAACCATGTTCTATCATGCACCAAAAGAAGGTCTGATCGACCCAAATCATTCAGTACAAATTGGTATTCGTACCGAACATGACAGCGACAATGGCTTTACTGTATTGGATGCAGGTCAGGTGAATGATCGTAGTGTGGATGATATGGTTGCGCAAATCAAAGAGATTGTTGGCGACCTACCTGTTTACTTGACTTTCGATATTGACTGCCTTGATCCAGCGTTTGCGCCGGGGACAGGAACCCCTGTTATTGGTGGTTTAACGTCAGATCGTGCATTGAAATTATTGCGTGGAATACAGTCTTTAAACATCGTGGGTATGGATTTAGTCGAAGTGGCTCCGGCTTATGACCAATCTGAAATCACGGCACTCGCCGCAGCGTCTATTGCATTAGAAATGCTGTATATCCAAGCTGCTAAAAAATAAGTTATTTATATTTTACTGTATCAAGAAGCCACCGATTGGTGGCTTTTTTATATCCACAATTTATCTATGTGATTATTATTTATACTGAAAATGAAGGAATCGCACTTTTTGTTTATTGAGTTGAGAATGATTTTTATTAACAATAATCTTGTAATTTACGTATATATGCTTTTTTCTACGGTAAAAAAAATATATTCACCATGTTAATAGTGTAATATTTTTTATAAATATTAAATGTTAGAGTAAAATCATTGCTTTGTAACTTATTGTTATTGTTGCTAACTTAATATTAAAGGTGAACTAGTCAATTTGGCTATTACTCAGTAGGAGATAAGTATGGCGTTAAATAATAAAGTTATTTTAGTTACTGGTGCAGCTCAAGGGATTGGCCGTGGTATCGCATTACGTTTAGCGAAAGAAGGGGCTGATATCGCACTGGTAGATTTGAAAAAAGACAAGCTCCAAGATGTTGCCAAAGAAATTGAAGCTTTAGGCCGTAAAGTAACAACATTTGCCGCAGATATCAGTCAACGTGACCAAGTTTTTGCTGCGGTGGCTCATGCAGAAGCTGAGTTAGGTGGTTTTGATGTAATGATTAATAACGCAGGGATTGCACAAGTTAAGCCAATCGCTGATGTTCGCCAAGAAGATATGGATTTAATCTTCAAAATCAACGTAGATGGAACCATGTGGGGAATTCAAGCTGCCAGTGAAAAATTCCAAGAACGTAAACAAAAAGGAAAAATCATCAACGCCTCCTCTATTGCAGGACATGATGGTTTTGCAATGTTAGGAGTTTACTCCGCTACAAAATTTGCGGTACGTGCATTAACTCAAGCGGCTGCAAAAGAGTATGCAAGTTCAGGTATAACTGTGAATGCTTATTGCCCAGGTATTGTTGGAACAGATATGTGGGTAGAGATTGATGAGCGCTTCTCTGAAATCACCGGTACGCCAAAAGGTGAAACCTATAAAAAATATGTCGAAGGCATCGCATTAGGTCGTGCACAAACGCCAGATGATGTGGCTGGTTTGGTTGCATTCTTAGCGAGTGATGATTCTGACTATATTACTGGTCAATCTATTTTGACTGATGGCGGGATTGTGTACCGTTAATTCACTTATGTGAATCTAAGGTGTAAATAATAGCCGCGATGAATGACTCATCGCGGTTTTTGCTTATGCAGTGTGCTGTTGAATATCGGCTAAAATAGCTTCTGCTTGTGTCCAAAGTAGGGAGCCTCCCTCATCACTTAATAAATGATGTTGGCAATTGGGAAAACGGCTGGCTAATATTTTGCCAAAATCAGGGGAATGAACTGTGCTCATATCGAGTTCGCCATACCATAAAGAGACTGGCACGCGGGTCGTTTCAGGGGTGAATTCCCATTTCTGTAATGCAATTAATAAGTCTTGAACATAACCTTGGTTGCCTTGGGCGAAAGCACGTCGCATGCAATGGCTATATGCCTCAAGGAAATGTTCTTCATTATAGAGTTGCTGGTCTATTTCTGCGCTGCAATTAAGAATAAATGCTAATAACCACTCACCAGTGACATTTTTTAATAACCAATCAGACAGCGCTTTAGGGGTGTTAAGGGCTTGTTCTTGCATGTTCACAACATCAGCACTGAGTACCGCACGAGTTGCAGGGTATTCAAATTGGTCTTGTCCTGACACGATAGACAGTGAAATAGGTTGGCAATAGTGGGCGACGGCCATGGCAAAAACGGCGCCTTGAGAAAAACCGACAACTGAAAATTGAGTAATAGATTGTTCATCTAGTAGGGCTTGAACATCCATAGCAAAGCTTTTCAATGATTTTTCAGGGTGAAATGTTGACTCACCAAGACCCGCGCGTTCAGGAACAATTAAACGAATATTTAGTTTTTCGAGTAAATCCAAACCAAACCCTAATGAACCACTCATTCCCGCTCCAGTACAAAAAATAACAGGAAAACCTGTTTTAGGACCTGATTCGAACCAGCAAAATAGACGGCTATCAGGTAATTTCATCGTGTGTTGATTCAGGTTGGTTAGTGGAACGTTATACATGGTGAATTCCTAACACAGAGCAGGTACAGATTGGGTGATAAGATAGGTCAGTTAATAATTATTAAAACTGGCATTGTTATAGTTACAATTTTAAAGTATTAAATAGGTAAAATGCAAAATATTAGCGTAATAAACATCAATTCATTAACAAAGAGAAGAGTAAAATGGCATTTTCCGAATCAGAAAAGCAGATTTTGTTGGCCGTTAAAGGTGTCGGTCCCATGGTGATTAGCCGCTTAGAACAAATGGGTTTTAGCTCACTCGCACAACTGAGTGAAGCATCTTACGATGAAATTTTAATTTCTGGTGCTGCATTGACAGGTTCAAGTTGCTGGAAAAATAGCCCGCAAGCAAAAAAAGCGGTAGAGGGGGCTATTTTAGCGGCTAAACAGGCGGTTAGGTCACCATCTTAATTAGTTTGATTTCTGGTTTTCCATTTTTTGCTGCGCAAGATATTAAGGACTTGTACTGCCATGGAAAAGAACATCGCAAAGTAGATATAGCCTTTTGATACGTGAACTTGAACACTTTCAAGTAGTAAAGTGAAACCAACTAGAATCAAAAACGATAAGGCTAAGATTTTTACGGAGGGGTAGCGCTCAACAAAGTCGCCAATGGGTTTGGCCGCAAGCATCATAATGAGTACAGCGATGACTACCGCTGCCATCATGATAAATAAGTGGTCTGATAGCCCCACTGCGGTGATCACGGAATCTAAACTGAAGATAATGTCTAATAAAGCAATTTGCACGATAGCGCCCCAAAATGAGCTCACTTTTTTATTTGCTAGATTATTTTCACTTTCCCCTTCAATCGTATCAAAAATTTCTTGGCTTGCTTTCCAAATAAGGAAGATCCCACCTGCGCATAATATGAGATCGCGAGCGGATACAACATGGTCTGCGACAGTGAAAAGCGGCGTGGTAAGGCGTGATAACCAAGCAATCGAAGCCAATAACGCAAGGCGCATCACCATTGCCGCAATAAGGCCTGTCCGTCTGGCACTATTTTGCTGGTGGCTTGGAAGCTTGCTCACCACAATACTGAGGAAAATAATATTATCGATGCCTAGGACAATTTCTAATATGGTTAGTGTGGCGAGTGCCATCCAAGCATTGGGGTCCAGTATCCATTCAAACATCTTAGTACCTTCTAATTAACAAATTAAACAGTGATAATAATTTATCGTCTGCTTTGGTACAGGCGATGGTTAGCGACTAACTTAGATTAAAATGCCGCGCTAACAGGGGCGCGGTAAAATCTTTTTTGAGATAAAAACCACGAGGTAGCGTCATAATCGGTTGACCGAACTCACCAATCGCTTCAGTTAGTGCCTTATTGTTTGCGGCCTTAGGGCGGATCTGTAATACCTGCCCATGGCGTGCAGTGATACTTTCCACTTTGCCTAATACAATGAGGTCCATTAGCTCTTCCCAATCTTGTCTTAGTAACTGTTCTTCAAAGGGAGATGGGCTCCAGATTAACGGGTTTGCGACTCTGCGTTGTGAGAGTGGAATTTGCCTTTCCCCTTCGATAGGAAACCATAAAATGCGGGATAGTTTGCGGCGAACATGGCTATTTTCCCATGTTAAGCCACTATTCCCCGTTAATGGTGCTACAGAAACAAAGGTCGTTTCGAGTGGAGCACCATAACGGTCAATAGGAATGGTTTTTAATTCAATCCCAATATGAGCGAAATCTTGCTCTGCCTTGCTTCCCGCACTCGCACCTAAATAATATTCCAATAGCATACCAACCCAGCCTTTATCTCGTTTGAGGTCAGGAGGGATAGGGATAGCAGCATGTTGGGCGAGCTCACCAAGCGTATAGCCAGCAAGGGCTTGCGCTCGACCCATTAAGGTTGCTTCGTTATCAGGTGGCGGTGGCGCAATAAATGGCATCATGGTTTGAATATTAATGTATAAAAAGTAGCCAGTGAAAATACATAGAACTGAAGAAGTATAACACTTTTTCTTTGATGTTTTTAACTATTTGATATATAGGGATATAATGTTATTTATTCATCCAGGTCATAAATTATAACAGAGGTTATTCAAGTTCATCCCAAGATAATCACAGGATCATGCACTAGGTTATCCACAGGATTTCTGGATAACTGTGAAAAATAGAGATTACTGTGTGTATTTACAGCCTTGACTAAACGGTTTTTATGACGAATATCACAAAATATGAGTAAGTTGAGCACATATCTTGTGGATAAATACAACGTTGTTTGATCTTTGCTCAGTTAAAGTCTTAAGTATTTTAGCTAGAAAAATAGCCAGTGGATAAAACGCTTTTTTGTTATTTACTTCTTTGATTTATCAATGATTATTTGACTATTCTTTTTTTTGATAAAAAAGTGGCTTGGGGATATACCCTGATTACCATGAGGTTGTTCACATGGATATCCACAGAAAAAGTGAATAACATCCTTATTATTCATTTTATCTGTTTATAACTATCATTATTTTGCTAGGTTATCCTCAGAGGGTTTAAACCATGCAGATTTAAAATCAAACCAGCCAAAGGTATTCATCCGTACGCCGCGCATGGTTTTTTGGCCTTGTAGTTCAAGCCAATGATGAAAAATAGGGTGGAAAATTTGCGAGTCAATTAAGCTTTCACACCAGGCTTCTACATCTAATTGGTTATTACGCCATAGATTAAGTTCATCGCGGAGAGTGTTATTAAGGCATTCGCGCAGTAATGGCATTTCGTACAAGGTAGCAAAGATAGAAAATTCAAGAGGTTTAAAAAAGTTAGCTGTTGCTAACCAAATATCACTTTGCCCATTGCCATTAAACCAATCATCATAATCAATGATATTAATCTTGAGCTCCACGCCTTGTGTCTGTAACACGCGTTTCATAATTTGGCTAATCGCATAGAACTCATGGTGGTTGCGATAAAAAGTAACAGTCAGCTCAGTCAAATCTTCAGGCTTAGGGAACAAGGTTAGCATTTTACTATGATGCCAATGGAGTAATAAGCCATAAGCTGGCGCCCAATGGCGCTGATAAAACGGTTCACAATGGGCAAGTAGGTTGACAGGTGTTAAAAAGCTACATAACCATTTACGGACATCTTCACGCTGAGCAACCGGTGAGCGCTGATCCATTAAGAGGAAATAGCAGCCTTCTTCCATGCGGCTTTCAAGTGAATCATTATGGTGCTTGTCACCATCCATTTTTAATGTCGTACAAACCATTTGTTCTGAAAGTTCAGGAACCACCCAAATGGTCACTTCATCTAGCAGTGCACGATAGCCAAAATAGCGGTCGAAAGCCGTGATAGTCAGCTTTTGTGGCAAGTTTTTTTCTACTTGATAGGGGCCAGTGCCGATAGGACAACGGCTAAAGTTTTCGAGGCTCTCCCACTCTTTCGGTAAAATAGCCGCATGATGGCTACCTAACAACCAAGGTAGCTGCTTATCAGGCTCACTTAACATGATATCAATGACATAAGGTTGCGGTGAGCTGACGGATTGTATATGTGAAAATAGCGGCCAACAGGTTTTTAAGCGTAAAAGGGAATAGATAATATCGTCGGCAACCATTTCTCGTCCATGGTGGAAATAAATAGCAGGGCGCAAATAGAAACGCCATTGGGTATCACTGATGGGCTGCCAATGGTGGGCAAGGCCATCTTCCACTTCCCCTTTTTCCTCATTTATATGGGTAAGACCATTAAATATTTGGCTCATCAAGTGAATTTCTGAGCGGCGCATGGGGGCGCCAGGAAGAAGTGTCGGGAAATCTCGATAATAAATAATCCGTAATAAATTCTTACCTTGTCGATAGCTGCGTTCCAGTTCAGACAATACCATTTGGCGAATGGTTTCCTTATCACCCACTAGGGCGACAAGTTTTTCAATACTTTCTTCTTTGAGTAGTTGTTCAGCCTGTGCCTGTTGTAGCTCTAAGCCATTAACATGAAAAATAAGGGCCGAGCGTTTTCCTCGACCAGACTCAGCCTGCCAACTGAGCCAACCTTGTGACTGCATATTATTAAGTAGCGTCCGAACATGACGGCGAGAGCAAAACAGTGTATCAGCGATATCTTGCAGAGTTGTTTCACTGTCTTGGCCCTGAAAGTGTTGCCAGAGACGAATGAACTGGGTTTGTAATCGTGAATTAGACATAAAAGAGGAACTCCGGCAAAAAATACATCAATTTTAATTTCCTAAAATCTCACGATAATAGAAGGCAGTAAGTAGCTCGTTTGGTCTGCATGTTGCAGGCCGACTCCCCCATTTAGAGTAATGGTGTTTATCACCGAGCCGGTTTTTACCGGCTTTTTTTTATTTTTTCGTCATATTTCGCACTGTCGCGTTGTTGGTTTCGTTCAGCTACTTGGGTCACATACTTATGTATGCTCCCCAAGATATCTTCTCTCACCGCCTAGCTACAGTGCGAACTATTTAGAAAAAATCGTTCAGTTAAAGGCAAAAATCTTATTTTGTTATTAATTATACAGGAAGAATTTAATGAGGAAGTAGTTTGAGGTCGTAAATTTGTTAATAAGGATTAATTCCGCATTTTTGGTGCGAAGTAGGCGGTTTAGTTGGATAATTAGAGCTAAAAGAGGAACTACGCCCACCAAAGTAGGCGTAGAAAAGGATTTACTGCATAAAGGATGGAATCTTGCTTTCAAAATCGGTGATCTGGTCGACATGCTGCAACGTCAAACCAATACTATCCAAGCCATTCATCATGCAGTGGCGGCGGAAGCTATCAATTTCAAAATGATAGGTTTTATCACCAGCAGTCACGGTTTGAGCTTCTAAGTCTACCGTAAACTGGCAACCTTCATGGCTATTAACATAGTTAAACAGCTCATCTACTTCAGTTTCACTTAATTTGATTGGTAATAATTGGTTGTTGAACGAGTTACCATAAAAAATATCAGCAAAACTTGGGGCGATAACCACTTGAATACCAAAGTCAGTTAATGCCCAAGGTGCGTGCTCACGGGATGAACCGCAACCAAAGTTTTCGCGAGCTAATAAAATACTTGCCCCTTTAAAAACTGGCTTATTCAAGACGAAATCAGGGTTAGGTTGTTGCCCGTTCTCATCTAAAAAGCGCCAGTCATTAAACAAGTGTTGCCCAAAACCTGTGCGAGTCACTTTTTGCAAAAACTGTTTAGGGATAATGGCATCAGTATCCACATTAGCTGCATCTAAAGGAGCGACAATCCCGACGTGTGTAATAAACTTTTCCATCATTTTCTCCTTAGATTTGAATATCACGTACATCAGCAAAATGGCCATTAATCGCTGCGGCAGCTGCCATTGCTGGGCTAACCAAGTGAGTACGACCTGCGCGACCTTGGCGGCCTTCAAAGTTACGGTTACTGGTTGATGCACAGCGTTCGCCAGGGTTTAAGCGGTCATTATTCATCGCTAAACACATAGAGCAACCCGGTAAACGCCATTCAAAACCCGCTTCAATGAAAATTTTATCTAAACCTTCTTGCTCAGCTTGGGCCTTAACAGGGCCAGATCCCGGAACAACAATAGCTTGTACGCCATTAGCCACTTTTTTACCTTTTGCAATTGCAGCAGCGGCACGTAAATCTTCAATACGTGAATTCGTACATGAACCAATAAATACTTTGTCAATTTTGACATCAGATAATTTAATGCCAGACTCTAACCCCATGTAAGCTAATGCTTTTTCAGCGGAAGCTCGTTCAACAGGGTCTGCAAATGACTCAGGAGCAGGGATCGGCTGGTTGATGGCAATCACCTGCCCAGGGTTGGTTCCCCAAGTGACTTGTGGCGCGATGCTACTTGCTTGAATAGTGATGACTTTATCAAATTGTGCATCATCATCCGTTTTTAATGTTTTCCAATAAGCAACCGCATCGTCCCATTGTTGGCCTTTAGGTGCAAATTGGCGACCTTTCATATAGGCAAAAGTGGTTTCATCCGGTGCGATAATTCCCGCTTTCGCGCCTAATTCAATTGCCATATTGCATACCGTCATGCGGCCTTCCATGCTTAAGTTTTCGATAGCTTCACCACAAAACTCAACAATATAGCCAGTACCGCCTGCGCTGCCCGTTGTACCGATAATCGCTAAAACGATATCTTTTGCGGTAATACCTGCTGGAGCTTTGCCTACGACTTCAATTTTCATTGTTTTAGCGCGTGCTTGTTTCAGCGTTTGAGTCGCCATCACGTGCTCAACCTCAGATGTTCCGATACCAAAGGCTAATGAGCCAAATGCGCCGTGTGTTGCGGTGTGGGAGTCTCCACATACAATGGTCATACCGGGTAAAGTAATACCTTGCTCAGGCCCCATCACATGGACAATACCTTGGTATGGGTGATTCAAATCATATAAAGTTACGCCAAACTCTTTACAGTTTTTCATCAACTCTTGCATTTGAATACGAGCCATATCGCCACACGCATTAATATCTTTGGTTTGCGTTGATACATTGTGATCCATTGTGGCAAAAGTTTTTCTTGGTTGATGTAAAGGACGTTTCTTAGTTCTCAAACCATCAAACGCTTGAGGTGATGTCACTTCATGTACCAAATGGCGATCGATATAAATCAAAGGGATTTCATTTTCGACCTCACGGACAACGTGGGCATCATACAATTTTTGATATAAAGTCTTGGCCATGTTAAACCCCTTCTGCAATATAACGAGCAATAATATCGCCCATTTCACTGGTACTTATTGACTGACCTGCACCCGCTAAGTCGGATGTTCTATAACCTTCTTCTAAGGCTTTATTGACCGCACGTTCGATTGCATCTGCTGCATCGGCTTGGTCTAAGCTAAATCTTAACAACATGGAAGCAGATAAAATTTGTGCAATTGGGTTGGCAATATTTTTTCCAGCAATATCTGGTGCAGAGCCTCCCGCAGGTTCATACAAACCAAATCCAGCTTCATTTAAGCTCGCAGAAGGTAACATGCCCATGGAACCGGTGATCATTGCACATTCATCAGAAATGATATCGCCGAACAAGTTAGAACATAACACCACATCAAACTGAGATGGGGCTTTGATCATTTGCATGGCTGCGTTATCGATATACATATGGCTGACTTCAACATCTGGATATTCTTTTGCGATTTGATTAACCACTTCACGCCATAAGACCGAGCTTTGTAACACGTTTGCTTTGTCGATTGATGTGACTTTGTTATTACGTTTGCGGGCTGATTCAAAAGCAATACGTGCGATACGCTCGATTTCATAGCGGTGATAAACTTCAGTATCAAATGCGTATTCTTCTTGGCCTTCACCTTTGCGGCCTTTTGGTTGACCGAAGTAAATCCCACCTGTTAATTCACGCACACAAAGAATATCAAAGCCTTGAGCTGCGATGTCTGCACGTAATGGGCAAAATGCTTCTAATGCTTGATATAAGCGAGCAGGGCGTAAATTACTGAATAATTTAAAATGCTTGCGTAAAGGCAATAATGCACCACGTTCAGGCTGGCTATCAGGTGGCAAGTGTTCCCATTTCGGCCCACCGACAGAACCAAATAAGACAGCGTCAGCTTCCTCACAACCTTTTACTGTGGCCTGTGGTAATGGTTCACCGTGCTTGTCGATTGCCGCACCGCCAACATCATATTCAGTGGTGTCGATTGTTATTGCAAAACGTTTGCTGATAGCAGCTAAAACCTTGTGAGCTTGCGCCATCACTTCTGGACCGATGCCATCTCCCGGTAATACGGCAATTTTATAACTAGACATTGTTAAACAGCTTCCTTTGTGTTTGATTGTGATTCTTGATTTATTTTTTGTTTTTCTTTTTCAACTTGCTCTGAGCGCCAAATGCTATTCAACACATGCACCATGGCTTTTGCTGAAGATTCAACGATATCTGTCGCTAACCCCATCCCGTGGAACTTACGGTTATGGCATTCAACCACGATATCCACTTGGCCTAATGCATTTTCACCGTGGCCTTTAGCTGACAACTGATAAGAGACTAACTTCATAGGGAATTGTGTAATGTTGCTGATAGCTTGGTAAATCGCATCAACGGGGCCATTACCGGTTGCAGCTTCAGATTTCACTTCATCACCACACTGCATTTTGACCGTTGCTGTCGCAACAATACTAGAGCCTGATTGCGTACTGAAATAGTCCATGACGAAGTGGTCAGTTTCATCTTGTTGTTTAGTAAAGAAAGCTAAGGCTTCTAAGTCATAGTCAAACACTTGACCTTTTTTATCGGCTAAATTCAAAAATGCAGTATATAATTCATCCAATTTGAAGTCTTTACCTTCGTAATACCCCATTTCCTCCATACGGTGCTTAACAGCGGCACGGCCTGAGCGTGAGGTTAAATTCAGTTGTTGTTCTTTTAAGCCAATGGACTCAGGCGTCATGATTTCATAGGTTTCGCGGTTTTTCAGTACGCCATCTTGGTGAATTCCTGATGAGTGAGCAAATGCGTTGCTGCCGACAACCGCTTTATTCGCTGGAATTGGTGTATTACATAATTGGCTAACTAATTGGCTGGTCCGGTAAATTTCTTTGTGATTAATATTGGTATGTACATTTAACATTTGCTCGCGCAATTTAATTGCCATAATCACTTCTTCTAATGCCGTGTTGCCAGCGCGTTCACCTAAGCCATTAATTGTCCCTTCTACTTGGCGGGCACCGGCTTGCACGGCACTGATTGAGTTAGCAACCGACATCCCTAAATCATCATGGCAATGAACAGAAATAACGGCTTTATCGATATTTGGCACACGGTTATACAAATCAGTGATAATTCCACCAAATTGGTAAGGCGTTGTATAACCTACAGTATCTGGGATATTAATGGTGGTGGCTCCCGCATTTATAGCTGTTTCTACAATGCGGCACAAATTGTCAGGGTCAGTACGGCCAGCGTCTTCACAGGAGAATTCAACGTCGTCGGTATAGCGTCTAGCGCGCTTGATGGAATTGATTGCCATATCCATTACGCCATCAAAGGATTTATTTAATTTTTTCTCCATATGCAAATTGGAGGTGGCTAAGAAAATATGGATACGAAAGGCTTCGGCAACCTTTAATGACTCGGCTGCAACATCAATATCATTTTCAATACAACGTGCTAATGCACAAATTCGGCTATTTTTGATTTCTCTGGCAATGGTTTGAACGGACTCGAAGTCACCTGGTGAAGAGACTGGGAAACCGGCTTCAATGATATCAACGCCTAAACGTTCTAACGCAAAGGCGATTTGTAATTTTTCTTTGACTGATAAACTAGCCTGTAATGCCTGCTCACCGTCGCGTAAGGTGGTATCAAAGATAATGACTTGGTTGCTCATATTGTGTTCCTCATATCGAATTTTGTTTTTACTGAGTGTTATGTTCTTCCAAAGCCGCAGGCATAAAAAAACCCGCGGTTGCGCGGGTTCTTAATGTTTGTGGACAGTTTGTTTCTATTTTTCGTCCATAAGCATACCGCGCAAATTTAATGCGAGTAGTAGTAGGCTTAGTAGGCGAATAGAAAATGTCATTGCAACCGTCTCTCTTGAGTATCTTAATTAAACTGTATTTATTGATACGTTATCTTAAAGTTAATGTCAATCATAGATTTTTAGCATATTTTTACCAATCATGAATTATGGCTTTTAGTTGGTGGTTGTTGCTATTTTTTTGGTGTAACTCTTCTGTTTTGTCTGGATTTTTATGTAATTATAAGGGTAAAATTCTTCAATCAGGCATTGTCTAAGTATTGGTTGAGTTTAATATGTTGAATTTTATAATGTTTTTCTGTTTTCCTATGAGTTGAAGTTCAACGCAAGGAATGAATCACCTACACCAATGCTTTTTAATTAAGTTAATTATCTAATAAATGAGTATTTAAAAAATAATCTGATAATGAGGATATTTATTGATTCTAAATACGATTTATTATGATTTCTTGCAAAAATTGCTTTATTATTTTTACGGTGAGTGATTGCAAGTCTAATTAGTAGTTATCACTCATTATTTTGATGAATATTTACGTTTTATGATGATATTTATACTGCAAGTTTAATTAATAGGTTAAGTAATATAAACGTCGTTTTAATAAATGCAGGGAAAGCGAAATAGCTTATTATCTATAAGTTGTTTTAAGAATAATATTTAATGAATTTATATATTCGTCGGTTTCTTTAGATGAATGACTCTTTTCGTTAATGAAAAATGATAAATATATTAGTGGAGTAAAAAATGACTGATTTTGATACAATTTCAACAGCTAAAAAAGATAGTAGCGATATTCATTTACGTAATGTTGATCTTAACCTATTAACGGTTTTTGACGTGGTTATGCAGATGCAAAATGTGACAAAAGCTGCGCAAGTTCTAGGGATGTCTCAGCCTGCAGTAAGTAATGCAGTTTCACGTTTAAAATCAATGTTTAATGACGAGTTATTTGTGCGGTATGGGCGTGGTATTCAGCCGACATCGCGTGCTAAACAATTATTTGGGCCTATTAGGCAAGCATTACAATTAGTTCATAATGAATTACCTAGCGCAGGTTTTAACCCACAAAACAGTGATCGGGTATTTAATTTATCTATCTGTTCACCGTTAGATATTCGCCTAGCTGCTATTATTGTCGAAAAATTTAAGGTAGTTTCGCCTAATATTAATATAATCATTCATTCTTTTATGGGCAATAAAATTGCTCATCAACTAAAATACCAAGAAATGGATTTCTTCCTTGGCTATAATCAATTAGAAAAGACGGAATTTCAACATCAGGTTTTATTTGACGATGAATTAGTATTAGTGGTGGCAAATCATCATCCACGTATTGGTAATTCAATTTCTGAAACTGAACTAAATAATGAACGCCACGCTATTATGTCAATGGATAACATGGGGTCATTTAGTAAACCTTATTATAATAATACTGAGTTATCGCATACGGTTAGTTATCAAGGGACTGACTTAAATAGTGTATTGAGTATTGTTGCTCAAACTGATCTCGTGGCTATTGTGCCAAAATGGTTAGTTAATCATCATTTTGGGCAACTTAAATTACGTACGTTAACGTTACCTTGGCTTAAGGATACACTGCCTTGTTACTTAACTTGGCATGAATCAACGGTTAGGGATAAAGGCCATCAATGGATGAAGTCTCAATTCAATCAATTGATTGAGGAACTCTCTGAACAGCCTGTTGCGGCATAACACGCCTATTTAAAATATTAGAGGTTGTAGGCTATCTCGAACTGATGAGAAAGAAATAGCTCATTTTGTTAAGGGAAAATAACAAATGAAATTGTCCCTTAAGGCCAACAACCTCTATATTTCTGCAAACGTGCTTATAACAAAATATACATGCCAACAAGCTGATTAACTCATTATCGTAGGTGCTATGGTGAGTTTTGTAGCAGACATAACATTTGCAAAAAATTTACATATAAATGCTTTTCACGCATCTCTTTAGTCGATACACTGCGAATATTCAGCTAACACTTGTAAGCTGAAATAATAAGAATGGTTAAGTGCTTGTGAATGTGCCGAGTAGCTTATATCGATAATGACTTATAGGGAATAAACTTTGATTACTGAAAATCTATATCCATACCACTTGGTTAATCGCTTACGTAGCAGGGTTACTGCACAAGAATCAGCGAACCGGATAGCTTTCAGTCAATGGGATAACGGGCAACGTAGCTCATTAACGTGGGGGGAGGTTGGCGATCGCACTTCAGCAATTTCTCGACACCTCTTAGCATTAAACGTTATCGCACAAGAAAATATTGGGTTATTTGCCCACAACAGTATGAATTGGTCATTAGTGGATTTTGCCGCGTTACAAATTAGGGCGGTCACGGTGCCACTTTATGCGACTAGCAGTGTCGAGCAAGCTGCGTATATTATTAACGACGCAAATATTAAAGTGTTATTTGTTGGGGAAGAGGCGCAATATCAAGTTGCATGCCAGTTACCCGCTCTTTGCCCTCAATTAACCACGATTGTTGTGATGAATGACAATGTTAAGTTGGCTGATATTTCAATCAACACCATGCATTTATCCACGTTTATGGCGCAATCACAAACCGCATACCAAGCAGAACTGGATGAACGCATCGCTGCGCATAATCTCAGTGATTTATTTACCATCATCTATACATCAGGTACTACCGGAGAACCCAAAGGCGTTATGTTGGATTACTACAACATGGCTGCGCAGCTGTATCTCCATGACGAACGATTACAACTCACCGCTGATGATGTTTCTTTAAGTTTTTTACCACTTTCACATGTTTTTGAACGTGCGTGGAGCTTTTACGTTATGCACGTTGGAGCACTAAACGTTTATTTAACGGACACCAATCAGGTTCGGGAAGCATTAGCTGAGGTAAAACCGACAGTAATGTGTGCGGTTCCACGTTTTTATGAAAAAGTTTATTCAGCAATACACAGTAAAGTGGCAAAAGCACCTTTAGTACGTAGGGCACTATTTCGCTGTGCATTATCCCTTGGCAGAAGCCGAGTGAAAGCCTTAGCAAAAGGCCGCAAACCCTCTTTTATTAACCGCGCTATTTTCCCGATGGTCGACAAACTGGTCCTCAATAAAATTCGTGAAGGGTTAGGGGGGCGAATTCGGTTCATGCCAGCTGCAGGTGCCCGTCTTGATGACGATGTGATTGCATTTTTCCTTTCTGCAGGGGTAAACATTAAATACGGCTATGGTATGTCAGAAACCTGTGCCACGGTATCTTGCTGGGAAGAAGGGAAATACCCATTAGGCTCGATTGGTACACCACTATCTTCTGTTTCAGTACGTATTGGTAAAGACGATGAAATACAAGTAAAAGGGCCGGTGGTTATGAAAGGCTATTACAACCGCCCGATTGAAACCTTAGATACATTTACAGCGGATGGCTGGTTAAAAACAGGTGATGCAGGGAAAATTGACGAACAAGGTAATTTATATATTACAGATAGACTAAAAGATTTAATGAAAACGTCTAATGGAAAATATATTGCACCGCAGATGATTGAAGGCGTATTAGGGCAAGACAAGTTTATTGAACACATCGCAGTCATTGCCGATGCTCGTAAGTTTGTTTCAGCGCTTATTGTGCCTTGCTATGACAGCTTAGAAGAATATGCCCATTCAATAAACCTGAAATATCGAGATCGTTTAGAACTCTTAAAAGACTCGAATATTGTGGCATTATTCGAAAGTCGCTTAAAAGATTTACAAAAGAATATCGAAAATTTCCATCAAGTTAAGCGTTTTACATTGCTACCAACCACATTTTCAATGGAAAAAGGTGAATTAACGCCGACTTTAAAGCTACGTCGTAAAATCATTTCTGAGCGCTATCAATTAGAAATTGAATCGATGTACAAAGAATAATTTACCATTTAATTATCTGGCTTACCTGTATTATGGGTAAGTCAGGTCTTGTTTTTGCTCTGTTTTTATTTATTCATTCAAATAATAGCTCAATATTAAAAATTGTAACGGTTCCAACTAATTAAAGTTGCACTGTTTTTTCATTCATGCCAGTCATTTTTCCTTCTATTATTTTCATACGCAGTCAATTTATCTATCAAATTCCCATGTTCAAGATGATGTGAAAGTTTCGTGATCCTTGCACTGAAATGGTGTTTGCTTCGTTTCAGCCGGAGAGATATGTTAATAGTACGAATTTCACTATTTAAATGATAAAAATAAAGAGGTAGAGCATACCTCTTCACTTGCAAATAATGTCTGGGGGCAAACTCATGGAGATGTTGTCGGGAGCGGAAATGGTCGTCAAATCGTTGATTGACCAAGGAGTAAAGCACGTGTTTGGTTATCCAGGCGGTGCCGTATTGGATATTTATGATGCACTTCATACTGTTGGCGGGGTAGAACACATATTAGTGCGTCATGAACAGGCTGCGGTGCATATGGCTGATGGTTATGCACGTTCAACAGGAGATGTTGGGGTCGTGTTAGTGACATCGGGGCCAGGGGCAACGAATGCGATTACGGGTATTGCGACAGCTTATATGGATTCAGTACCGATGGTGGTGTTATCGGGGCAGGTTGCCAGTTCGCTAATTGGTAATGATGCGTTTCAAGAATGCGACATGGTTGGGATTTCAAGGCCAATAGTAAAGCACAGTTTTTTAATTAAAAGCGCAGAAGAAATTCCTGAAACCATCAAGAAAGCTTTTTATATTGCGGCAAGTGGGCGTCCTGGGCCTGTAGTTATTGATTTCCCTAAAGACACCGTTAACCCTGCCTTGAAGTTTGCTTATCGTTATCCAGAAAATGTTTCTTTGCGTTCTTATAACCCAACGCTGCAAGGCCACAAAGGTCAAATCAAAAAAGCGTTAACTAAATTGGTTTCGGCAAAAAAACCGGTTTTTTATATTGGCGGGGGAGCGATTAACGCGAATTGCTCTGCTGAACTTATTGAGTTGGCAGAAAAACTACAATTACCAGTAGTATCAACCTTAATGGGGTTAGGAGCTTTCCCAGAAACTCACAAGCAGTCTGTCGGGATGCTTGGAATGCATGGAACCTATGAAGCTAATAAGGTTATGCATAACTCAGATGTGATTTTTGCTGTTGGTGTTCGTTTTGATGATAGAACAACGAACAACTTAGAAAAATACTGCCCAAATGCGACTGTTATCCAAATTGATGTTGACCCAACGTCTATCTCAAAAACGGTTAATGCGGACATCCCAATCGTGGGTGATGCGAAACTTACATTAAAGCAAATGTTAGGTCAGTTAGACCAGGCTTCAGCAAAACAAGATAACCAAGCGCTCACTGCATGGTGGAAAGAAATTGAACAGTGGCGTAGTAAACAATGTTTACGTTATGAAACCAGCCCAACAAAAGTTAAGCCACAACAAGCTATTGAAATGATTTACCGTTTAACGAAAGGTGAAGCGTATGTGACATCTGACGTCGGGCAGCACCAAATGTTTGCCGCATTATATTATCCCTTTGATAAACCTCGTCATTGGATAAATTCTGGAGGTCTTGGCACGATGGGCTTTGGTTTACCTGCTGCATTAGGGGTGAAATTAGCGCATCCAAAATCGACAGTTGTTTGTGTGACCGGGGACGGCAGTATCCAAATGAACATTCAGGAGCTTTCAACAGCCCTGCAATATGGTTTACCGGTTTTAGTACTCAACTTAAACAATGGTTTCTTAGGCATGGTAAAACAATGGCAAGATATGATTTATCAAGGCCGCCATTCGCAATCCTACATGCAATCATTGCCTGATTTCATCAAGTTAGCGCAAGCTTATGGCCACGTTGGTATTTCGATAACAACACCTGATGAGCTGGAAGAAAAACTAAAACAAGCCCTTGTTGAAGTAAATGAAAATCAGCGATTAGTCTTCGTTGACGTAAATATTGATGAAACTGAGCACGTTTATCCAATGCAGATCCGTGGCGGCGCAATGGATGAAATGTGGTTGAGCAAAACAGAGAGGACCTGATCATGCGTCGTATTTTATCCGTTTTATTAGAAAATGAATCAGGTGCTTTGTCCCGTGTCATAGGTCTGTTCTCTCAGCGTGGTTATAATATTGAAAGTTTGACCGTGGCGCCAACGGACGATCCAACATTGTCACGTATGACTATCCAAACTAAAGGGGATGCAAAAGTTCTTGAGCAAATTGAGAAACAATTGCATAAATTGGTTGATGTGCTGCGTGTCAGTGAGCTGACGGCGTCAGCACATATTGAACGTGAAATCATGTTAGTGAAGCTACAGGCCTCTGGATATGGGCGTGATGAAGTGAAGCGCTGTGCGGATATTTTCCGTGGACAAATTGTTGATGTAACCCCAACGCTTTATACCGTTCAGCTAGCGGGAACAAGCGAAAAACTGGATGCTTTTATCGAATCAGTGCGTGGTGTTGCTGAAATTGTTGAAGTTGTACGCTCAGGGATTGTCGGAGTTTCACGCGGTGATAAAATTATGCGATGAAAAATTTATCTTCCGAAGGTAGAATAATCGCGTTTAAGGCCCCGAATGATTCGGGGCTATTCCCAAAATTGTAAAGAGGTTAACGTGAAACTGGATGAGATAGCCCGTCTAGCGGGTGTTTCCCGCACAACGGCTAGTTATGTGATCAACGGCAAGGCCAAGCAGTATCGAGTCAGCGATAAAACTGTAGAAAAAGTGATGGCAGTCGTCAGAGAGCACAATTACCATCCAAATGCAGTTGCTGCGGGGCTACGAGCAGGGCGTACCCGTTCTATAGGGTTAGTGATCCCAGACTTGGAAAATACCAGCTATACCCGTATAGCAAATTACCTTGAAAGGCAGGCGCGTCAACGTGGTTATCAACTACTAATAGCATGCTCAGAAGACCAACCTGACAATGAAATTCGTTGTGTTGAGCACCTTTTGCAACGACAAGTTGACGCCATTATTGTTTCGACAGCTTTACCGCCGGAACACCCGTTTTATCAGCGTTGGGCGAACCGTTCTTTACCGATTATCGCACTTGATAGAGCCCTTGAAAAAGAGCATTTTATTAGTGTCGTTGGTGATGACCAAGAAGATGCTTTCATGATTTCAGCAGAACTACGCAAGTTTAATGCTGAATCCGTATTGTATTTGGGGGCGTTACCTGAGCTGTCTGTCAGCTATTTACGCGAGCAAGGTTTCCGTAAAGCATGGCATGAAGACCCGCGCAAGATTGATTATCTGTATGCAAATAGCTATGAACGCGATTCAGCAGCAGAGGTTTTTGCACATTGGCTTGATAGCGGTAACGAGATGCCTGACGCGTTATTTACAACATCATTTTCCTTACTACAAGGTGTATTAGATGTTGCGTTGAAACGTAGTGGTCGTTTACCTGAGCACATGGTCATTGCCACATTTGGTGATAATGAGTTATTAGATTTTCTCGAGTGCCCAGTGCTTTCCCTTGCACAACGCCATAGGGATATCGCTGAACGTATTTTAGAATTAGTACTTGCCAGCCTTGATGAAAAGCAAAAACCAGAACCTGGTATTACTCGTATTCGCCGTGATTTATGCCGTCGTGGAAGTTTAGGTCGTAAGCAGTAGTAAAATAGACTTAACTTTAATCGAACAGTGAATATTTACACGATAATGAGTGATGTTGGTCACAATAATGAGTAATATAACGGCCCCTATCTTGTAGGGGCTTTTTTTTTATAAGCTAAAAGTAGGTAAATATTTAACTTTAGGATTTATCTTAAGATATTTATTGCTGATTTTAAAATGAAAGCTAAATCGGATGATTAAATTAATATAAATTTATTGTAGATGTATTACTGATTTGTGCGATAAATATTTAAAATTAAATACTGTTTATTAAAACAGTTATTTATTATGTTGATATTTAATGGTTTTATTTTTCTTTCGGGGTGTTTTTACCGTTGTTAGATATTAATGATTATTTGGGGACTCAATAAAAGTAAATAACCGGTACAAGATATACTGATTAAAAATGAGACTTAAGTTGAATTTATAATGATTTGTATGATTTTGCAGCAATCTAGAGTGATCTCGCTTATTTAAGTTGCACTTTATAAAATATATTAATTATATCAACTTGTTATTTCGCATTTTCTTTCCAAGTCATATTTTACCTACCCTTATTTTTTCTGAATTGTTCTGTAAATAAAGCTAAAGCTGAGTGCGACTGGCTTGACAACGTTTTCATACCATTCGTAAACTTTATATGTGGTGAATTGTGGGGTAAAGTGGGTGGCTTGGAAATAAAAGGGGTTTAATCGGGTATGTTTCGTGGGGCAACACTGGTTAATCTCGACAGCAAAGGGCGTCTAACCGTGCCGACTCGTTATCGAGGAATGCTGAACGAGGAATCGAAAGGGCAAATGGTTTGTACCATTGACCTTCACCAGCCATGTCTGCTGCTTTATACCTTACCTGAGTGGGAGATTATCGAAGAAAAGCTTTCTCGGTTATCGACGATGAACCCTGCTGAACGACGCGTGCAACGGCTGTTATTGGGCCATGCAAGTGAATGCCAAATGGACAACGCGGGGCGTCTTTTGTTAGCCAGTACATTGCGTCAACACGCAGGGCTAACCAAAGAGGTCATGTTGGTTGGCCAGATTAATAAATTTGAACTTTGGGATGAACAAACTTGGTATCAGCAAGTGGAAGATGATATTGCCGCTGAGCGCCTTACCAATGAACCACTTTCAGCCCGCTTACAGGATTTGTCACTTTAATAATGACGCAACAGCAATTTAAACACGTAACAGTATTACTGGATGAAGCCGTTAATGGCTTAAACATTAAACCTAACGGTATCTACATTGATGGCACATTTGGTCGTGGTGGTCATTCAAGGTTGATATTAAGTCAGCTTGACGAAAATGGTCGTTTAATCGCCATAGACCGTGACCCAGAGGCAATAAAAGCGGCTCAAACTATTGATGACCCTCGTTTTATGATTAAACATGGCCCATTTTCTGCGATTGCAGAGTATGTCGAAGAAGAAGGGTTAGTCGGGCAAATTGATGGCGTACTGCTGGATTTAGGCGTTTCTTCACCCCAGTTAGATGACCCTGAACGCGGTTTTTCCTTTATGCGTGACGGGCCGTTAGATATGAGGATGGACCCAACCAAAGGGCAATCTGCACAGCAATGGTTGATGGACGCAGAAGCGGATGACATAGCTTGGGTTTTAAAAACTTTTGGTGAAGAGCGTTTTGCTAAACGAATTGCGAGAGCGATTGTTGAGCGTAACCATAACCCGGAAGAAGAACCGTTAACACGCACACGGCATCTTGCTGAATTAATTGCAAAAGTTAGCCCAATGAAAGACAGACATAAGCACCCAGCGACGCGTAGCTTCCAAGCCATTCGAATTTATATCAACAGTGAATTGGAAGAAATAGAAAAAGCGTTAGAAGGCGCAATGAACGTTTTAGCACCACAAGGGCGTTTATCAGTTATCAGTTTCCATTCGTTGGAAGACAGGTTAGTAAAACGGTTTATTCGCAAAAATAGTAAAGGTCCATCGGTGCCAGCAGGTATTCCTCTAACTGAAGCGCAGATTAAAGAGTTAGGTGCAGCGCAGTTACGTGACCTAGGTAAGATGAAACCTTCGGAAAACGAAATTGATGAAAATCCACGCGCACGTAGTTCCGTGTTGCGGTTTGCTGAGAAGGCGGCGGAATAATGGTTCCAGAAAGGCACAGCCTAGCTCGCGTCATTGGGCGTGATTTATTTCGTTATGGCATCGTTCCTTTGATTTTATTAGTGGCAATTATTATCAGTGCTGTTTTTGTGGTAACGACGGCACATGAAACTCGTTTACTAACGGCCGCAAAAGATAAGTTGTATGAAGAAAAAGACTTGTTAGATATCGAATGGCGTAATTTGATCCTTGAAGAAAACACCCTTGCGAGCCATAGCCGAATAGAACGTTTATCGGTTGAAAAATTACAGATGGTGCAAGTTGAACCATCACAAGAAAAAATTATTGTTTCTAAGCAATAAAAAGGTTCCTAATGAAAGCACCAAAAACAGCGAAAAATAAGAAACAAGAAGAGAGTACCAGCTTTGTCCGCTGGCGCTTTATTTTGCTGTGCGGATGCATTGTCTTAGCGTTAGCAGGGTTGCTAACGCGGGTGGCTTATCTGCAAATTATTGCGCCAGAGAAACTGGTGAAAGAAGGCGATATGCGCTCTTTACGAGTGCAAGAAGTTGCGACATCACGAGGAATGATTAGCGACCGAGAAGGGCGGCAACTTGCCGTGAGTGTGCCAGTCAATGCGATCTGGGCAGACCCCAAAGAGGTGTTTGAAAAAGGGGGAATAAGCAATGACGAACACTGGAAAGCACTGGCAGACGCACTTGAAATTCCATTAGAACAAATTACGAGCAAAATATCGGCCAATCCAAGAGGCCGTTTTGTGTATTTAGCGCGCCAAGTTAACCCATCTATTGGTGATTACGTTAAAAAATTAAAAATACCGGGTATTTACTTACGCAAAGAATCTCGTCGTTATTACCCATCAGGCCCAGTTACCGCTCACTTACTGGGGGTAACAAACATTGATGGTGAAGGGATTGAAGGCGTCGAAAAAAGCTTTGACCGTTGGTTAAAAGGTGCGCCGGGTGAACGTACAGTCCGTAAAGACCGTAATGGGCGAGTGATTGAAACCATTTCGTCTATTGACAGCCAAGCTGCGCATAATCTGACATTAAGCATTGATGAACGTATTCAATCCATTGTTTACCGTGAATTAACACGTGGCGTGCAGGAAAATAAAGCGGAATCGGGGGTGGCAATTTTAGTTGATGTTCATACCGGTGAAATTTTAGCAATGGCGAATAGCCCATCCTATAACCCAAATAACTTAACGGGTACATCAATGGATGCGATGCGTAACCGCGCCATTACGGATATTTTTGAGACGGGCTCAACAGTAAAACCTATGGTGGTAATGAGTGCGCTACATAACAAAATTATTAAAGAAAACTCAGTAATTAATACTTATCCGTATCGTATTAGTGGTCATGAGATCAAAGACGTAGCACGATACGCTGAGTTAACTATTACTGGGATTTTACAGAAGTCGAGTAACGTAGGTGTTTCAAAACTTGCGTTAGCGATGCCTGCCACTGAGCTGGTGGATGTGTATAGCCGCTTTGGGTTTGGCAAGCCGACTAATCTGGGGTTAGTCGGGGAAAGTAGTGGCATCTTTCCAAGTAAAAAAACACGGTGGTCTGATTTAGAAAGGGCCACCTTTTCTTTTGGCTACGGGCAAATGGTAACACCGTTACAGTTAGCGCGAGCCTATGCAACGATAGGGAGTTTCGGTATTTACCGGCCTCTATCAATCACTAAAGTTGACCCTCCCGTGCCAGGGACGCGTGTTTTTCCTGAGCCAATTATGCGTACTGTGGTGCATATGATGGAGAGTGTAGCTCTACCCGGCGGCGGGGGAGCTCGAGCAGCCATTAAAGGCTATCGCATTGCCATTAAAACCGGTACAGCAAAAAAAGTGGGCCCTGAAGGGCGCTATGTTAATAAATATTTAGCTTATGCCGCAGGTGTTGCGCCTGCGAGTAATCCACGCTATGCGTTAGTTGTGCTTATCAATGAGCCAAGTGCAGGTAAATACTATGGTGGTGCGGTTTCTGCCCCCGTATTTGGCTCAATCATGGGTGGGGTCTTGCGGTTGATGAATGTTGAACCCGATGCATTGCAACCAAACGAACAAAATGAAATCGTAAATAGTCAAAAAGAGGTTAAAAGTGGCAGATCGTAATCTTTGTGACCTACTCTCACCCTTTGGTGTGAGCACAACTCCAATCTCACTGCGTGAGATGACGCTAGACAGTCGAAAGGCTGCCGCGGGCGATCTGTTTATTGCAATAAAAGGTCATCAATCGGATGGGCGACACTATATTCCTCAAGCGATTGCTCAAGGGGTTTCCGCTGTAATAGCAGAGGCGGAAGGTGAAGCCGTTGAAGGCGAAGTTCGTTTCGTTCATGGCGTACCTGTTATTTATTTGAATGACCTGAATAACCGTTTATCTGCACTGGCCGGTGAGTTTTACCACCAACCTTCTGCAAAAATGAAACTCGTTGGTGTGACGGGGACTAACGGTAAAACCACCACCACACAATTAATTGCTCAGTGGGCTCAAGGGCTAGGGGAAACTAGCGCAGTAATGGGAACCGTGGGTAATGGCCTATTAGGCCATGTGTCACCAAGCGAAAATACCACGGGCTCTGCGGTAGATATTCAACTTGAATTGACCCAGTTATTGAACCAAAAAGCAACATTAACAGCGATGGAAGTTTCTTCCCATGGATTAGTGCAAGGCCGTGTCGCAGACTTACAGTTCGATGCCGCTGTGTTCACTAATTTAAGCCGTGATCACCTTGATTATCACGGCGATATGGAAAGCTATGAAGCCGCTAAATGGCTATTGTTTTCCACACATAATACAAAATCGCAAATTATCAATGCGGATGATGCGATTGGTTTGAAGTGGCTGCAGCGTTTACCACAAGCGTGCGCGGTGACCATGGAAAACAAAATTCCTCAAGATTGGCAAGGCCCATGGTTAAAAGCAACGGAAGTTGAATACCACGACAAAGGCGCCACTATCCATTTTGATTCCTCATGGGGAAATGGTGACTTTGAAAGCCCATTGATGGGAGCATTTAATGTCAGCAACTTATTAGTGGCAATGGCAACTTTGCTGATGATGGATTATCCGTTAAACAAACTGCTGGCTGCTACATCTTCATTGTCACCAGTTTGCGGCCGTATGGAAGTGTTTAGTGCACCGAATAAACCGACAGTTGTTGTTGATTATGCGCATACTCCTGATGCCTTAGAAAAAGCCTTAGCGGCAGCACGCTTACATTGCAAAGGGCAATTATGGTGTGTATTTGGTTGCGGTGGTGACCGTGACAAAGGTAAGCGCCCTCTGATGGGAGCCGCAGCAGAAGAATATGCAGATAAAATCGTGATCACAGATGACAACCCGCGCAGCGAAGACCCTATCGACATTATTAATGACATCATGGCTGGACTATTAGATTCCAGCCGTGCCTTGGCCATTCCAGGTCGTCCAGAAGCAGTGACAAACACCATTTTGCAGGCATCTCCTGATGATGTGATTGTGATTGCAGGCAAAGGTCATGAAGATTATCAAATTATTGGTCAGCGCAAGCTAGATTACTCCGACCGTTTAACGGTGGCACGTTTGTTGGGGGTAATCGCATGATCCCTTTAACACTCGTTCAACTGGCACAGATTACCCAAGGGCAGATTGAGTCTGCTCCAGATACCAATGTTTTGATTAGCTCTGTTAGTACCGATAGCCGCAAAATTGCTGAAAATTGCCTATTTATTGCCTTAAAAGGTGAACGCTTCGACGCCCATGATTTCGCACAACAAGTGGTGGTTACGGGAGCTAAAGCGTTACTTGTTGAGCGCAAGCTGAATGTAGATTGCCCACAAGTTATCGTGAAAGACTCGCGTATTGCGATGGGCCAATTGGCTGCATGGGTTCGTCAGCAGAGCAGAGCTCGAATCGTTGGCTTGACGGGGTCTTCGGGCAAAACATCTGTTAAAGAAATGACAGCATCTATTTTATCTGAGCGCGGTAAAACCTTATATACCGCCGGTAATTTAAACAACGATATTGGTGTGCCTTTGACACTATTTCGTTTAACAAATGATGATGAATTCGCTGTGATAGAAATGGGTGCTAATCACCCAAATGAAATCGCCTACACAACCAATATTGTTAAACCAGAAGCGGCGTTAGTTAACAATTTATTTGCTGCGCACTTAGCGGGCTTTGGTTCACCGGAAGGGGTTGCGACAGCCAAAGGTGAAATTTATCAAGGTGTTCCAGAAGAAGGAACCGCAATTGTTAACCTTGATAGCTACAGTGAAAAATGGCAGTTTCAGCCACGCCAAACTGTTTGGTATTACTCGCTAACTTCACAAGCAAAAGCGGATTTCTATCCTTCTGATATTCAAGTGAAACAGCTAACAACAGATTTTGTGTTACATACCCCTGTTGGTAGTGTCGATATCACCTTGCCATTACCAGGGCGGCATAACATTGCTAATGTGTTAGCGGCAAGTGCATTGGCGATTTCTGTCGGCGCTAGCCTAGAAGATATCAAAAACGGCATAGCAAAAACGCAAGCGGTACCTGGGCGTTTATACCCTGTGCGCTTGAGTGAACACAAAGTGGTATTAGATGACACTTATAACGCCAATGATGGCTCAATGATCGCAGCAATTCAGGTCCTCGAAAAAATGCCGGGTTACCGCATCTTAGTGGTAGGGGATATGGGGGAACTGGGTGATTATGCCGAAGATTGCCACCAACGTGTAGGTGTTGCCGCTAAGCAGGCGGGTTTAGATAAGGTATTCAGTGTTGGTCAGTTAAGTGAGTTGATCAGCCAATTTAGTGAGTGTGGTGAGCACTTCACAGTGAAAGCAGATTTATTAACCCGACTAATTCCGCTAGCGCAGCAGAAGGACGTTGTTTCTATTTTAGTTAAAGGTTCACGCAGCTCCGCGATGGAAGATGTTGTGAATGCATTGAAGGAGTGCTTCGAATGTTAGTCTGGCTTGCCGAAATGTTAGTCCACAAGTTTTCTGTTCTGAACGTCTTTTCTTATTTGACGTTCAGGGCCATTGTCGGTTTGCTGACGGCACTCGCCATTGCTCTGTGGATGGGGCCTCACTTAATTGCTTACCTGCAGAAAATGCAAATTGGTCAAGTCGTTCGTAACGAAGGCCCTGAGTCTCACTTTAGTAAGCGTGGGACCCCAACTATGGGCGGGTTATTGATCTTATTTTCAATTACCGTTTCAACATTGTTATGGGCTCGATTAGACAACCCTTACGTTTGGTGTGTACTACTCGTGCTAGTCGGGTATGGCATTGTCGGTTTTGTTGACGACTACCGGAAAGTGGTTCGTAAAGACACTCGTGGCTTAATCGCGCGTTGGAAATATTTCTGGCAATCCGTGATTGCGTTAATAGTTGCCTTTTCCATGTACGCGATTGGTAAAGATACCCCAGCAACTCAGTTAGTTGTACCATTTTTCAAAGACGTAATGCCACAACTGGGCATGCTGTATATTTTGCTGACCTATTTTGTGATTGTTGGAACCAGTAACGCAGTAAACCTAACCGATGGCTTGGATGGCTTAGCTATCATGCCAACGGTATTTGTTGCCGCAGGTTTTGCATTAGTGGCATGGGCAACAGGTAACGTCAACTTTGCCAGTTACTTACATATTCCATTTTTACCCCATGCAGGTGAACTGGTGATTGTCTGTACTGCCATTGTGGGGGCAGGGTTAGGCTTCTTATGGTTTAACACATACCCAGCGCAAGTATTTATGGGCGATGTCGGCTCATTGGCGCTTGGCGGTGCACTGGGGACTATTGCGGTATTACTGCGCCAAGAGTTTTTATTAGTGATTATGGGCGGTGTATTCGTCGTTGAGACGCTGTCAGTTATTTTACAAGTCGGTTCATTTAAATTGCGTGGACAACGTATTTTCCGTATGGCACCAATTCACCACCATTATGAATTGAAGGGTTGGCCAGAACCACGTGTTATCGTGCGTTTCTGGATTATCTCGTTAATGCTAGTCCTGATTGGGCTGGCAACCTTGAAGGTGCGTTAAGATGGTTGATTATCAGGGTAAGAACGTCGTTATTATTGGGCTGGGGATCACCGGCCTATCTTGCGTTCACTTTTTCCTTGAGCGCGGCGTGGTGCCTCGCGTTATGGATACCCGTGCAGTACCGCCTGGTGTAGATAAACTCCCAGAAAATGTAGAATGCCATAGTGGCAGTTTGAATAATAGCTGGTTACAGGCCGCCGATTTAATTGTTGCTAGTCCAGGAATTGCGTTAGCGACCCCTCAATTACAGCAGGCCGCAGAAAATGGCATCGAAATTGTGGGTGATATCGAATTATTTTGCCGTGAAGCAGATGCACCGATTGTCGCGATTACAGGTTCAAATGGTAAAAGCACTGTCACGTCATTGGTTGGCGAAATGGCTAAAGCAGCGGGTATTTCAGTTGGTGTAGGTGGCAACATTGGTACGCCAGCACTTTCATTACTCAATGCAGGGCATAATCTGTACGTTTTAGAACTTTCCAGCTTCCAATTAGAAACCACCTCAAGCCTAGAAGCGACCGCCGCGACAGTCTTAAATATTAGTGAAGATCATATGGATAGATATCCATTAGGTCTAGAACAGTACCGTGAAGCGAAATTAAAAATTTATCACAATGCTCAAAACTGCATTGTTAACGTACAAGATATACTGACCTTACCCGCTAATCATACTTTGGATGAATGCATTAGCTTTGGCTTAAATAGTGGTGATTATTTCTTTGATACCCAAAAACGGGTGTTAGTGGCTCAAGGAAAAGAGCTATTAGATGTCAATGAAATGCACTTAACCGGACAACACAATTACCTTAATGCGTTAGCCGCGTTAGCATTGGCGGATGCAGTGGATATTCCTCGTCCAGCTTGCCTTCAAGTATTGAAAGAATATACGGGGTTAGCACATCGTTTCGAATTAGTGTTATTCAATAACGGTGTTCGCTGGATTAATGACTCTAAAGCCACAAATGTTGGAAGTACAGAAGCGGCGTTAAATGGGTTACACGTGGATGGAAATATCTATTTATTATTAGGTGGGGATGGCAAGTCAGCCGATTTTTCACCATTAAAACAATATATTGCTGCGGATAACTACCGCTTATATTGCTTTGGTCGCGATGGGAAAGCATTAGCTGATATGGCACCTGAAAAATCAGTATTGACTGAGACTATGGAACAAAGCTTACGCCAAATTGCACCACAATTAAAAGCGGGGGACATGGTGCTGTTATCCCCTGCATGTGCCAGTTTGGATCAGTTTAAAAGTTTTGAGCAGCGTGGAACTGTCTTTGCTCAATTAGCCCAGGAGTTAGGTTAATGACGATACCGGGTGCGATGCGTTTAAAAAATTGGGTCATTGGTGAAAAAAATGGCGTGATTTCAGGCTCAACGCTTTACGACCGTACATTAGTGTGGTTGGCATTCGGTTTAGCCGCAGTAGGTTTTATCATGGTCACATCCGCTTCCATGCCAGTTGGCCAACGCTTAACAGAAGACCCGTTCTATTTCGCTAAGCGTGATGTGGTGTATATCGTTATGGCATTTATTTTAGCGTTGGGTGTCATGCGTATCCCGATGGCAGTTTGGGAAAAGTACAATTTCATTTTGTTGATGGTTTCACTTGGCATGCTAGTGGTGGTGCTGGTTGCAGGAAGTTCAGTTAACGGGGCATCACGCTGGATAGACATCGGTTTGGTAAAAATTCAACCGGCAGAAATTTCGAAATTTACGTTGTTTTGCTATGTGTCCAGTTACTTGGTGCGTAAATCCGATGAAGTCAGAACCCGTTTTCTTGGCTTTATTAAACCGATGTGTATTTTGATTGTCATGGCGTCATTGCTTTTATTACAACCTGACTTGGGGACCGTTATCGTATTAGTGGTTACCACTCTGGGATTGTTATTTTTAGCGGGCGCAAGGTTAGCGCCGTTTATTATTGGTATTGCCGCTTGCGCAGTGGGGGTATTGGCTTTGATTTGGTTTGAGCCGTACCGCTTACGTCGTGTTACATCGTTTTTGAACCCGTGGGATGACCCGTTTGGCAGTGGTTATCAGCTAACCCAATCTTTAATGGCTTTTGGTCGTGGTGAAGTGTTTGGGCAAGGGCTTGGTAATTCAGTACAAAAATTAGAGTATTTGCCAGAAGCACACACAGACTTTATTTTCTCGGTTTTAGCTGAGGAACTCGGGTACTTTGGCGTGGTATTGGTTCTGTTGATGGTCTTTATGTTGGCATTTAGAGCAATGATGATTGGCCGTCGCGCATTGATGTCAAACCAATTATTCGGTGGTTATTTAGCTTGTTCAATTGGTATTTGGTTTACCTTCCAAGCCTTAGTTAACGTTGGGGCTGCATCCGGTATGTTACCGACAAAAGGTTTAACATTGCCATTAATTAGTTATGGTGGTTCGAGTTTACTGGTAATGGCTGCTGCCATTGCGATATTACTGAGAATTGATTTTGAAACACGCCTTGAAAAAGCGCAGGCGTTTGTAAGGAGCACTAAATGAGTCAGGCAAAGAAATTACTCGTCATGGCAGGTGGAACTGGAGGACATGTTTTTCCAGGTTTAGCCGTGGCACATTATTTGCAGGCTCAAGGGTGGGAAATCCGTTGGTTAGGTACGGCTGACCGAATGGAAGCAACATTAGTGCCTAAACACGGTATCGATATTGAATTTATTCAAATTTCTGGCCTCAGGGGTAAAGGCATTGCCGCCCAACTGGGGGCGCCATGGCGTATTTATAAAGCGATTCGCCAAGCAAAAACAATTATCAAGCGTTATCAGCCAGATGCTGTATTAGGCATGGGAGGCTATGTTTCGGGGCCCGGTGGTATTGCGGCATGGCAATGTGGTGTACCCGTTGTGCTTCATGAACAAAATGGTATTGCAGGGTTAACGAATAAATGGCTATCTCGAATTGCAAAAAGAGTATTACAAGCCTTTCCGGGGGCATTTCTTGACGCACCAGTTGTAGGGAATCCAGTACGGGAAGATGTTTTGGCTCTACCTGCACCACAGGAACGTTTAGCAGGCCGAGAAGGCGCTATACGCGTATTGGTTGTCGGTGGTAGCCAAGGGGCACGGATTTTAAATCAAGTGATGCCTCTGGTTGCTGAAAAAGTAGGCAAACAGTTAAATATCTGGCATCAAGCGGGAAAAGGCAGTAAGGAATCGACAGAAGCATTGTATAATGAGCACATGCAAGTTTCAGTCAATTCTGAGTATAAAGTTACTGAATTTATTGATGATATGGCGCAAGCTTACGCATGGGCAGATATTGTTGTTTGTCGGTCTGGCGCACTAACCGTAAGTGAAATTGCAGCCGCAGGTTTACCGGCTATTTTTGTTCCTTTTCAACATAAAGACCGTCAACAGTATTGGAACGCATTACCGCTAGAAAAAGCGGGGGCGGCTAAAATTTTAGAACAGTCACAATTTACCGCAGATGCTGTGGCGAGCTTATTAGGGCAATGGGACAGAAACGAATTACTCTCAATGGCTGAAAAAGCACATAGTTGTGCAATTACTGATGCAACAGAGCGAGTTGCTGCCGTGATCTGTGAAGTGGCTAAATAATATTAGTCATAATTGATACCGAATTAATTTAGAAGCGAAGAAATATAGTGAATACACAACAATTAGCGAAATTAAGAACATCAGTGCCAGAAATGAGAAGAGTCAGGCACATCCATTTTGTCGGCATCGGCGGTGCTGGCATGGGTGGTATCGCTGAAGTGTTGGCAAATGAAGGCTATGAAATTAGTGGTTCAGATTTAGCTCCGAATGCAGTGACTCAACAATTAACCGCATTAGGGGCAACGATTTACTTTAATCACCGTCCAGAGAATGTTGAAAATGCCAGTGTTGTCGTCGTATCAACAGCGATCTCAAGTGAGAACCCAGAAATTCAAGCCGCCAAAGAATTGCGTATTCCTGTTATTCGTCGTGCAGAAATGTTAGCGGAATTAATGCGTTATCGTCATGGCATTGCTGTTGCAGGTACCCACGGGAAAACCACTACGACAGCAATGATTTCTGGGATTTATGCACAAGCAGGCCTTGACCCCACATTTGTGAATGGGGGATTGGTTAAATCAGCAGGAACGCATGCACGTTTAGGTAGTAGCCGCTACTTGATCGCAGAAGCCGATGAAAGCGATGCTTCATTCTTGCATTTGCAACCGTTAGTTGCAGTTGTGACCAATATCGAAGCAGACCATATGGATACTTACCAAGGTGACTTCGATAATTTAACGAATACGTTCATTAATTTCTTGCACAATTTGCCATTTTACGGGCGCGCAGTGATGTGTATTGATGATCCAGTCATTCGTTCGTTACTACCCAAAATTGGCCGCTATATCACCACTTATGGTTTTAGTGAAGACGCTGATGTGCGTATCACGCAATATGAGCAAAAAGGAAATCAAGGCTTTTTCACTATTGCCCGTGAAAATATGCCAGAACTGACGGTGGTTCTAAATGCACCAGGGCGTCACAATGCTCTCAATGCGACAGCCGCAGTCGCGGTCGCCACAGAAGAAGGTATTGACGATTTACACATTTTATCTGCACTAGTTGAATTTCAAGGAACAGGGCGTCGCTTTGATTTCCTAGGGAATTTCCCTCTGCGAAATGTGAATGGCAAAGAGGGTGAAGTGATGCTAGTCGATGACTATGGTCATCACCCAACCGAAGTGGATGCAACGATTAAAGCCGCGAGAGCAGGCTGGCCAGATAAGCGTATTGTAATGGTATTCCAACCGCATCGCTATACTCGTACTCGTGACTTATACGATGATTTTGTTAACGTTTTGGGGCAGGTTGATGTGCTGCTAATGTTAGACGTATATTCAGCGGGCGAAAAGCATGTACCAGGTGCGGATAGCCGCTCATTGTGCCGCTCAATTCGTGGTCGTGGTCAGATTGATCCTATTTATGTTGCAGATATTGAACAAATTCCACATATTTTAGCTCAAACTCTTGATGAAAATGATTTAATTTTAGTTCAAGGCGCAGGAAATATTGGTAAAATAGCCAAAAGCCTAGCAGAAGCAAAATTACAGCCACCGATGATTGAGGAATAAAAATGACAGAGAAAGTTGCGGTTCTATTAGGAGGCTCATCTGCTGAACGTGAAGTTTCACTTCAGTCAGGAAATGCTGTGCTGGCAGGGCTACGCCAGGCAGGTATTGATGCTCATCCTATCGACCCTCAAGATTTCCCTGTAGAAACATTGAAAGATGCAGGTTTCAACAAAGTTTTTATTGCGTTACATGGCCGCGGTGGTGAAGACGGTACATTACAAGGGCTGTTAGAAACACTAAATCTGCCTTATACCGGCAGTGGTGTTATGGCTTCAGCGCTTAGCATGGATAAGTTGAGAACAAAACAATTATGGCAAGGTGCAGGATTAAGTGTATCGCCATATGTTTACTTAACAAAACAGCAGTATAAGCAGGCTTCTTATGAGCAAATTGTCGCTAAAGTGCAATTTCTCGGATTACCTCTTATCGTGAAGCCAAGCCTTGAAGGCTCCAGTGTTGGTATGAGTAAAGTTGATAACTTAGAGGCATTGCCTGCTGCACTGGATCTTGCGTTTCAATTTGATGAAACGTTGTTAATTGAAAAATGGCTGAGTGGTCCTGAGTTCACGGTCGCGGTGTTAGGAGGCAACACTCTACCGTCAATTCGTATTCAACCACCAGGTATTTTTTATGACTACGAAGCGAAATATTTATCTGATGAAACTCAATATTTTTGCCCAAGTGGTTTAGATGAACAGCTTGAGTCAGAACTCGCAGACTTAGCGCTGAAAGCTTACCAAGTTGTTGGTTGTGAAGGCTGGGGGCGAGTTGATGTAATGCAAGACAGCGATGGCCAATTTTATCTGTTGGAAGTTAATACATCGCCAGGTATGACAAGCCATAGCCTAGTACCGATGGCTGCTCGTCAGGCAGGTATGAGTTTTTCACAGTTAGTTGTGCAAATTTTGAGATTGGCTCGTTGATATGTCACAAGCAGCACTAAATGTTAGGCATCATAATCAAAAGAACGATGAGGATCCTCGTTCAGGAGGACCTAGTAATGGTGCATTTTTAGGTGGGTTATTTTTCTTCCTATTTGTGGTTGGCACTATCATCTGGAGTGGTTGGATGGTAATGACTTGGATGAAAGATGCGGATCGGCTGCCGATGTCCAAGTTAGTGTTAACGGGTGAGCGCCATTACACCAAAAATGATGATGTTAGAAAGGCTATTTTAGCGCTAGGGCAGCCGGGGACGTTTATGACCGTCGATGTCAACGCTATCCAGAAGCAAATAAGCATGATGCCATGGGTACGCCAAGTGACTGTGCGTAAACAATGGCCAGATGAATTGAAAATTCATATTGTTGAATACCGCCCATTCGCTAGGTGGAACGACCAAAACATGGTGGATGAACAAGGTCGGGTATTTAACTTACCGGTTAGTGAAAATGGTAAAGGCGATTATGTGTTGCTTTATGGGCCACAAGGTAGCCAAAAAGAGGTTCTTAAAGAGTTCACAGTCTTTAAGAACACATTAGCTGCACATAATCTAAAGCTAAAATCGCTATCGATGACAGCCAGAAATGCATGGCAAATTATTTTAGACAACGATGTTAGAATCGAACTGGGTAAGAAAGATGTGTCAGAGCGGTTAAATAGGTTCCTTGAACTGTATCCGCTTTTGCAGCAAACAACGGATAAACGCGTTGACTATGTTGACTTACGTTATTCCAGTGGTGCTGCGGTGGGCTGGGCGCCACTGTTGGTTGATGCTCCACCGGAGTTACAATAAAGACGATGACTAATAACAAAAATTAGGCAGAAAAAATGATTAAAGCAACGGACAGAAAATTAGTGGTAGGCCTTGAAATTGGAACTTCCAAGGTATCAGCCCTTGTTGGCGAAATTCTGCCCGATGGTATGGTTAATATTATTGGGGTGGGAAGTTGTCCATCTCGTGGAATGGACAAAGGTGGCGTAAACGATCTTGAATCAGTGGTAAAATGTGTACAAAGAGCCATTGATCAGGCAGAACTCATGGCTGACTGCCAAATTTCATCGGTTTACCTTGCGCTATCGGGTAAGCACGTCAGTTGCCAAAATGAGATTGGTATGGTGCCAGTTTCAGAAGAAGAAGTGACGCAAGAAGATGTTGACAGTGTTGTGCATACAGCAAAATCGGTACGTGTTCGCGATGAGCACAGAATTTTGCACGTGATACCGCAAGAATTTGCAATAGATTACCAAGAAGGGATTAAAAACCCGGTTGGTTTATCAGGTGTACGTATGCAAGCCAAAGTCCATTTGATCACCTGCCATAACGATATGGCAAAAAATATTGTTAAAGCCGTTGAACGCTGTGGGTTAAAAGTTGATCAGCTTATTTTTGCTGGTCTCGCTGCAAGTTATAGTGTTTTAACGGAAGATGAGCGTGAATTAGGTGTATGTGTCGTTGATATCGGTGGCGGCACTATGGATATGGCGGTTTACACTGGCGGGGCTTTGCGCCATACAAAAGTCATCCCGTATGCAGGCAATGTGGTGACAAGCGACATCGCTTATGCATTTGGAACACCACCTAGTGATGCAGAAGCCATTAAAGTGCGTCATGGGTGTGCAGTCGGTTCTATCGTGAGTAAAGACGAGACCGTGGAAGTGCCAAGTGTTGGTGGGCGACCACCAAGAAGCTTACAGCGTCAAACCTTAGCAGAAGTGATCGAGCCAAGGTATACTGAGCTGTTAAACTTAGTAAATGAAGAAATTTTAAATTTACAGGAACAGTTACGCCAACAAGGTGTCAAACACCATTTGGCAGCTGGTATCGTGTTGACTGGTGGGGCCGCACAAATTGATGGTCTAGTCGAATGTGCGCAAAAAGTGTTCCATACGCAAGTGCGAATTGGTACACCGCTCAACATCACAGGGTTAACGGATTATGCGCAGGAGCCATATTATTCAACAGCAGTAGGGCTTCTGCATTACGGTAAAGAAAGCCATTTAGGCGATGATACCGAAGTAGAAAAACGTGCATCAGTTAGTGGATGGTTTAGTAAAATCACCAGTTGGCTGAGAAAAGAATTTTAATTTTGATAAAGAAGCATATTATTAGCTTCAAAAGTAGTAAGCACAAAACGGAGAGACATTATGTTTGAACCAATGGAGCTAACCAACGATGCGGTGATTAAAGTCATCGGCGTTGGCGGCGGCGGCGGTAACGCCGTTGAACACATGGTGCGTGAACGTATTGAAGGCGTTGAATTCTTCGCTGTCAATACAGATGCACAAGCGCTGCGTAAAACCGCAGTTGGACAAACTATCCAGATCGGTACCGGTATTACCAAAGGTCTGGGTGCAGGTGCAAACCCTGAAGTTGGCCGTAATGCCGCTGAAGAAGACCGTGAGGCGCTGCGTAATGCTTTAGATGGCGCGGATATGGTCTTTATCGCAGCAGGTATGGGTGGCGGTACAGGGACTGGTGCAGCTCCGGTCGTTGCCGAGGTTGCCAAAGAATTGGGTATTCTGACAGTTGCTGTCGTGACTAAACCTTTCAATTTCGAAGGTAAAAAGCGCATGGCATTTGCAGAGGCAGGCATCACTGAGTTGTCAAAACATGTTGACTCACTGATCACTATCCCAAATGATAAATTATTAAAAGTACTTGGTCGTGGTATCTCATTACTGGATGCTTTTGGTGCGGCAAATGACGTACTAAAAGGTGCAGTACAAGGTATCGCTGAACTGATTACACGCCCAGGTTTAATGAACGTAGACTTTGCTGACGTACGTACTGTGATGTCAGAAATGGGCTACGCAATGATGGGGTCAGGTGTTGCTCGTGGTGAAGATAGAGCAGAAGAAGCGGCAGAAATGGCTATTTCTAGTCCACTTCTTGAAGATATCGACCTGTCTGGTGCACGTGGTGTATTAGTTAACATCACGGCTGGTTTCGACCTGCGTTTAGATGAGTTTGAAACGGTGGGTAACACTATTCGTGCTTTCGCATCTGATAATGCAACTGTGGTAATCGGTACATCTCTTGACCCAGAAATGCACGAAGAACTGCGTGTTACAGTTGTTGCTACAGGTATTGGTATGGACAAACGTCCAGAAATTACTTTAGTTAGCAATAAAATGTCTCAGCAGGCGTCAATGGAACAGCGCTATCAGCAAATGCAAAATAGCATGTCTTCATTAACAGAAGAGAAACCAGCGGCTAAAGCGGTCAATGACCAAAATACGCAAACAAATAAAGAACCAGATTATCTTGATATTCCTGCGTTCTTGCGTAAACAGGCCGATTAATTTTATTTATATTGGTTTCTCCGCTTTTTGTGCTAAAATTTCCTACTGATTATCTTGTATGATGATCAGTAGGACTTATAACATTGCGAGAAAAATACGATGATCAAACAACGGACACTAAAACGTATTATTACAGCGACTGGTGTTGGTTTACATACCGGCAAGAAAGTTACGCTTACATTACGTCCAGCGCCGGCCAATACCGGGGTCATCTACCGTCGTACTGACCTTAATCCACCGGTTGATTTTCCGGCAGATGCGAAATCAGTTCGTGACACCATGTTATGTACTTGCTTAGTCAATGAAGATAATGTGCGTATTTCGACTGTTGAGCATTTGAATGCTGCCTTAGCAGGGTTAGGTATCGATAACATTGTTATTGAAGTCAATGCGCCTGAAATCCCTATTATGGATGGCAGTGCCGCACCATTTGTATTCTTACTGCTTGATGGCGGTATTGAAGAATTAAATTGTGCAAAGAAATTTTTACGTATAAAAGAAACAGTACGTGTTGAAGATGGTGATAAATGGGCTGAAATGCGACCTTATAATGGGTTTAGCCTTGATTTCACAATCGATTTTCAGCATCCAGCGATTGATAGTAGCACACAACGCTACTCACTTGATTTCTCAGCGGAATCATTTGTAAATCAAATAAGCCGCGCGCGTACTTTTGGCTTTATGCGTGATATTGAATATCTGCAATCAAAAGGCTTATGCTTAGGCGGTAGTTTCGACTGCGCCATCGTTGTTGATGACTATAAAGTTCTTAACGAAGATGGCTTACGTTTTGAAGATGAATTCGTTCGTCACAAAATGTTGGATGCAATTGGTGATTTATTCATGTGTGGGCACAATATTATTGGCGCATTCACGGCGTTTAAATCAGGCCATGCATTGAATAACAAGCTATTACAAGCAGTTTTGGCGAAAGAATCAGCTTGGGATCTCGTCACATTTGAAGACGAAGCTCAATTGCCTGTCGCATTCAAAGCACCTTCAACGGTGTTTGCATAAAATTTGATTATGCAGCTATCTTCGAGAACTGATCGAATTTAGCCTTTTCTGTTGGTTGCGCTAGTACTCTCTCCGGCTAGTGCAGCCAGCCGCTCAAACCTTTCTTTTAATCCTTTCGGGCTATTTTCGGCTAATTTCAAAAGCGCTTGTGCAGTTTGTGGACTTATCTGACGTTCGTTCATTTTTTGACTTATTGAGACTGTTTGCTTAGTTAGTGAACTATTTTGTCTCGATTTTCGCATAAGATCGGGATTGATTCTGATGTCGATAGAGGATAAAGATGGTAGAATGGACGTTCTTAATGCAGAAAGAAGATTGATTTTTTCGTAATTAAGTCGGGTCATCCAACTGGCGTTTGCCACTTCAATGACCATAACATTATTACGATAGTTTGCAACACGGCACATGGGTTTGATTTCAGCCGGCAGTAATCCTTTTACAGCACGATTCAGTTTGATAATCGCTTTTGCATTACGCTGAATAGTTTGTAAAGTGTTTGATGATGTTGCCAATGAGCCTTCAAGAACATCAAAAAGTGCTTGTGGATGACTATCTCTCATTTTTAGCTCCAGCTGAGAATGAAACAACGAATTGCAAATAATAATTTTGTCACTTATTCATTATATAAGAGTTTGATGGGCATTTTAAATTTTTGGCGACAACTTGGTAGAAAATACTTTTGGTCCCACCTGCTATTAGGTGTGGTTGCCACAGGTGTCGGCTTGCCTACAATTTTAAATGCGTTATCAGATTCTCAACATACACAGGTTAACTCTTCTCCAGTTAATCGCCAAAGCCAAGCTGTGAATGCTTTTGACAATTTATTTGCTCAACAGAATTCCCAACGCTCTTCGTCATCATCGTCATCTTATTCAGTAAATTACTGGCAGCAACATGCGGTAAGAAACGTTATTCGGCAGTTAACTTTTGCTTTTTCGGCGACAGAAGACGATGATGTAAACGCTGCAACAGAAGAGACTGAACAGCTTATTGCCCCACAACTGATGTTAGACACGCTGTATGCCATGTTAGCACAGCGTTCACTTCAGTGGGATGAAAGTGTTATTCAATTTAGTCATTATAACTATCCTCATATTATTGCCTATCAACCTGCAATTTGGATTGCTCAAGTTCACGGCATTCGTGCCGGCCCGTTAACAGTTTAATCTTCATTCATGGTAAAACAGCTCATCGTTGTGCTGTTTTACGTCATAAAATTTATAAAAATTTAAAGTAATTAATTGATTATTAGAGATTAAAATATGTTAACAAAGATTTTGACCAAAGTTTTTGGTAGCCGTAATGACCGTACGTTGCGCCGTTTACGTAAAGAAGTTGAAAAAATTAACCGTCTTGAACCCGATTTCGAAAAGTTATCTGATGATGAGTTAAAAGCAAAAACGGTGGAATTTCGTGAGCGTTTAACGAAAGGTGAAAGTTTAGAAAGTATCATTCCTGAGGCATTTGCAACTGTTCGTGAAGCAAGTAAACGTGTATTTGGTATGCGCCACTTTGATGTACAGCTTATCGGTGGAATGGTACTAAACGAACGCTGTATCGCAGAGATGCGTACAGGGGAAGGTAAAACTTTAACAGCAACATTACCTGCTTATATCAACGCATTAAGTGGTAAAGGGGTTCACGTAGTTACGGTGAATGATTACTTAGCCAAACGTGATGCTGAAAATAACCGTCCATTATTTGAATTCTTAGGCTTAACTGTGGGTATCAACCTGCCAGGTATGGCCCCGCCTGCAAAACGTGAAGCATATGCGGCAGATATTACTTACGGTACTAATAATGAATTTGGTTTCGACTACCTACGTGACAACATGGCGTTTAGCCCTGAAGAGCGTGTTCAGCGTAAATTGCATTATGCTTTGGTGGATGAGGTTGACTCCATTCTTATCGATGAAGCGCGTACACCACTGATTATTTCAGGTCCTGCAGAAGACAGTTCTGAACTGTACCAAAAAGTTGATAAACTTATTCCATATCTTCAACGTCAAGAGAAAGAAGATTCAGATACTTTCCAAGGGGAAGGCCATTTTTCTGTCGATGAAAAATCGCGTCAAGTGACTATAACTGAACGTGGACTGGTGTTAATCGAAGAGCTTCTAGCAAAAGAAGGTTTAATGGATGAAGGAGAGTCTTTATATTCACCTTCTAACATCATGTTAATGCACCATGTGATGGCGGGCTTACGTGCTCATGCGCTATTTACCTTAGACGTTGATTATATTGTAAAAGACGGTCAAATTGTTATTGTTGATGAACACACTGGCCGTACAATGGAAGGGCGTCGTTGGTCTGACGGCTTACACCAAGCAGTAGAAGCGAAAGAAGGCGTTGAAATTCAAAACGAAAACCAAACCTTGGCTTCAATTACTTTCCAGAACTATTTCCGTTTATATGAAAAGCTTGCAGGTATGACAGGTACTGCGGATACCGAAGCTTTTGAGTTTAGCTCAATTTATAAACTCGATACAATTGTTATCCCAACTAACCGCCCAATGGTGCGTAAAGATTTACCTGACCTCGTTTATATGAACGAAGCTGATAAGTTTGCAGCAATTATTGAAGATATTCGTGAAAGAACTGCCAATGGGCAACCCGTTCTTGTTGGTACAATTTCAATCGAAAAATCCGAATTGATTTCGAATGCGTTGAAAAAAGCTAAAATTGCTCATAATGTTTTGAATGCAAAATTCCATGCAATGGAAGCTGACATCATTGCGAATGCGGGTCAAGCTGGAGCTGTAACGATCGCAACTAATATGGCCGGTCGTGGTACTGACATCATGCTAGGTGGTAGCTGGCAAACTGAGGTTGCTGCATTAGAAGAGCCAACTCAAGAGCAAATTGATGAAATCAAAGCAAACTGGAAAGTTCGCCATGACGCTGTTTTAGCAGCAGGTGGTTTACATATTATTGGTACAGAACGTCATGAGTCACGTCGTATCGATAACCAGTTACGTGGTCGTGCCGGTCGTCAAGGGGATGCGGGTTCATCTCGTTTTTACTTATCAATGGAAGATGCGCTGATGCGTATTTTTGCTTCAGACCGCGTTACTGGCATGATGAAAAAGTTAGGTATGAAGCCGGGTGAAGCGATTGAACACCCATGGGTGACCAAGGCTATTGCTAATGCGCAACGTAAAGTTGAAAGCCGTAACTTTGATATCCGTAAACAATTACTTGAGTATGATGATGTTGCTAGTGACCAACGTCGTGCGATTTATACTCAGCGTAATGAACTACTGGATGGCGGTGATATTAAAGAAACGGTTGATAGCATTCGTGAAGATGTATTAACCACAACGATGGATGCCTATATTCCACCTCAATCACTTGAAGAAATGTGGGATATCGAAGGGCTACATCAGCGTTTAGTCAATGATTTTGACCTCGATTTACCAATCAAAGAGTGGTTAGATAAAGAGCCAGAGTTACACGAAGAAACATTACGTGAACGTATTATGGCAAAAGCGATTGAAGTTTATGATCGTAAAGAAGAAATTGTTGGCGCGGAAGCGATGCGTAATTTCGAAAAAGGTGTCATGTTGCAAACATTAGACACGTTATGGAAAGAGCACTTAGCGTCAATGGATTACTTACGTCAAGGTATTCATTTGCGTGGTTATGCGCAAAAAGATCCTAAGCAAGAATACAAACGTGAATCTTTCAGTATGTTTGCTAACATGCTTGAAGCATTGAAATATGAAGTGATTAGTACTTTATCTAAGGTACAAGTTCGTTTACCTGAAGAGGTTGAAGCATTAGAACAACAGCGTCGTGAAGAAGCTGAGCGTTTAGCGAAAAGGCAACAATTAAGCCATGAAGCTGGCGCTGAATCTTTAATGACTGAAACCGAAGCTAAAATTGCAACCCAAGGTCACAAAATTGGCCGTAATGACCCTTGTCCTTGTGGTTCGGGTAAAAAATACAAGCAATGCCATGGCCGTTTAAATTAATTCAACATTCACTCATTAATATAAAAAAGGCGGGGTAACCCGCCTTTTTGACGAAAAAATTATGGAAAAAAAACATTTGCATATCGCTGCTGGGATTATTCGTAACCTAGAGCAAAAAATTTTTATTACTAAACGGCCAGAAGGCACGCATATGGCTGGTTTTTGGGAATTTCCCGGTGGGAAACTTGAAGTTAATGAATCTCCTGAAGCCGCTTTAATTCGCGAACTTGAAGAAGAAGTTGGAATTGTAGTGACTAAGAACGAGTTACTTCATCGGGTTGACCATGAGTTTGATGACCGTTTCATTACACTCTATTTTTTTATGGTATCTTCATGGGAAAATGAACCGTATGGTAGAGAAGGGCAGGATTCGCGTTGGGTTTCTCAGCATGAGCTTAAAGCTGAAGAATTTCCCCCAGCAAACCGTATCATTGTTGATTTATTAACACAGAGAAGTGATCAACATAATAGCTGATAATGATATTAAGTGGAAAATACACAATAATATATTTTCCACTTAATTTACGATGTCACGACTTATACATTATTTATCTGGTTGTTCACTCCAGTCATCGCTGTCAGAAATATCCCCTTGACTCGCAATTCGTTTTTCTTCACTAGCCCATTCACCAAGGTCAATAAGTTGACAACGCTTACTACAAAATGGCCGGAACGGGCTATTTTCATTCCAAACAACTATTTTTTTACATGTAGGGCAATTAACTTCAATGATTTCACTCATAAAAATATTTCTCTAGCTAGCAACAGGATAACTCAAAATTAATAATATCGGGGAGTATACCATTCTCACTGTCGATATGTAGAAAACGTAGTGCGAATCGTGTTTTGTGGCCAGAGATTTGTGGGTATACCAAGTGTTCTGCAGTTAACTTGATGCGTAGCAGTTCTTTACCTTCTACGTTGTCTTGATAAAAACCATTATGAGACTCTTTTTGTTCAAAGATTCCATTTTGCCGAATTAGTGTTAGAACAGTTTGCAATGCATCATTGAGTGGGTCGAGGCTTTGCAACCAGCCACTAATGACCTTGTCTCGTTCAGTTTGTGGGATATTTAACCAAAGTTGTAAAGTCGGTAGGTCGAAACTACAACAGCCACCAGGAATACTTAAACGTTGGCGTACCATACTAATAATTTTATCTGTACGTAGATGGTGGCCAAAGCGTGCTGCGGACATTAAATGGGATGTTGTTTCTGATAATTGTTTTAGTAATGTAGATATTAATTGGTTATCAGCGTTAGGAGCTTCTGCCCAATTAGATAGCCGAGTTCGTTGTTTTTCTAGTTCTTTTATAAGCTCAGAACGAACTTCTCCTCTATCTAGGATTTCAATTAATTCTGAAACTGAGCGAAAAAAAGCAATACCAGTAGAGTAGGAGGTAATATTACTTAACTCATAAATTTGAGATAAAAGTGTTTCAAGGCGCAACCACGAACGAATTTTTTCATTCATTGGATATTCATAAGTAATCAAATTTGTTGTAATTAATTCGCCCATTTCAATTCCTATTTTTTTATTTTTGCTAGTGTTAAGTACTGGTTATGAAGAATTGCTACCTTGTCAGAGAGATCCGTGCCATGAGTATGGTTTGTTATTATATCATTGGCATGATTAAGTCGTTTTTCACGACTAACTTGTGCATTAAGTATATTAGTTACTTGTTCTAAACTGGTCTTATCTCTTTTTAGGGTTCGTTGAATTTGTTCTTCCACAGTAACATCGACAACTAATACCCTATCAGCCAAATGATGAATATTATTTTCAATTAATAAAGGGACTACCCATAATACATAAGGGTAATCTATTTGTTGAAATTGTTTTTGCGTTTCTTGTTGAATCAATGGATGAAGTAGAGCATTCAGCCACTTTTTTTCATCGGGCTTAGAAAAAATAATGTCTCGTAAGCGTTGCCTATCTAGGCACCCGTTGGGAAGAATAATATCTTCACCGAAGTGATATCTAATGCTTTCAAGGGCTGGGCTGTTAGGCTCAACAACCTGTCGTGCAATCACATCGGCATCAACTAGGGGGACTCCAAGTTTAGCAAACTCGTTTGCAACTGTTGTTTTACCACTTCCAATACCACCTGTTAAAGCAACTATATAAGGCATATGATTATTCATTTACTCGTTGAAAAAAAATAGATTACACTGAAATAAATCATTTGTCTTCATCCAAAGTTATATACTGTGAATAGTTTAAAAAAATATTATATAAAGTTGTTAGGGTAAAATGTAATATTCATATCCACATGAAATTATTTATAGTTCAGTTATAACATTACCTAAATTAAATATCGGTAGATACATTGCTAACATGATCATTCCTACTAGGATGGCAATTAAAAGGAGTAAAATAGGTTCAATATTTTTTAGGTTTTTTTCAGTAATAAAAATATATTGCTCTGAATAATATTTGAATAAATACTTTGAAAAGTAGTGTATTTTTCCAGATTCTTCTGCAATAGACATTAGCTGTACAGATAAATCAGGAAAGAACTTGGTTCTCTTCATAGCATGGGACAGTAACTCTCCTTTATGTACCGATATATGCACGTGTTCACAGTCTTTTTTATATTGATGGTTATTGATAGTTTGAATTGTGCATTTTAAACATTCGGATAATGATAAGCCTACGTTAATTGTTGAGTACATCGTTAAAAAATACAAACTTAAGTTATGGAGTTGTAATGATTTTTTGAATATCGGTAGATGAATTATTGTGTTTTTTAATAAAGATAATGTTTTTTCTTTGAATTTAAATACGAGAGGGAGAGAAAGTAAAAGAAAAGAAAATAAGTAAACTAAGTACTCTCTTAGAAAGCTTGAAATAAAGGTTATGATTTTTGTAACGAGTGGTAATTCGTGTCTGGTATTTTGATAGATGTTTTCAAATTGAGGAACTACATAGACCATCATAATGATTAATAACATTATTGAAAATGAAGAAAGAATTATTGGGTATCGTATCGATTTACTGATGAGTAAAGACACTTTATTATTATGTTCCAATATTGAATTGATTGTACTAAAACTTTGTTCGTATTGCCCTGTTTTCTCGGCAATGGTAACAATGCTTATTATAGTATCATTAAATATTGTTGGGTGCTTCTTCAAATACTGTGAAAACTTCTCTCCTTTTTCTATATGAACTATCGAGTTTTCAATAATATCAATCCAAAAAGGAAGTTGGCAGTTGGTATGTAATATTTTTAAACATTGTACGAGATTAATACCTGATGATGATAATAAAGATAACTGGTGGAAGAAATGAATTCGATAATTAATATTCTTTTTGTCCAATGAAAATAATGTTTTTAACTTTATTTGTACAGGAATTAAATTTCTTTCAGATATGTTGATGAATGCATGTTTTTTGCTTTTTGCTATTAATGTGCTGTATGTTAATTGATTGTTAAAATCAATGGCGATATATGAATAAATAAACATGTTAATTTACTCCATTTCCGATGATAGAATAGATTTCTTGGAGAGTTGTCTCACTCATTTCAACGAGCTCTATTCCTGCATTAAAAAGGTTAACAAAATTACTTTGATTTTCTAATGTATTTTTTGTCAGTATTTCGCTAATATTGCTTTGATCTATATATTCATAAACAGCGGTTCTTCCCATAAAACCAGAAAAACATAGCTCACACCCCTTTGAGGACCATTCATTAATTACACAGTTATTGTGTAATTTAGTTTTCTTAGGTGTTTTTTCTTTGCAGTGAGGGCAAAGTTTTCTTACTAATCTTTGTGCAATAACCATTTTCAAACATGATTTAAGTTGACTATTTTCTACTCCTAATTGGTTCATTCTCTCTATTGCACTGAATGTACAATTGGTATGCAATGTCGACAAAACTAGATGGCCAGTTTGCGCTGCTCGAGTCGCGATCTTAGCTGTTTCTTCATCACGAATCTCACCGATCATAATGACATCAGGGTCTTGTCGCAGTAGCGCCCTTAAAATAGAAGAAAAATTAAGTTTATATTTTTCATTGACTTGAGTTTGGTTGATTCCTTGTAATGGAATTTCAATTGGGTCTTCAATGGTTGTTATATTTCTTGAGGATTGATTTAAATATTCTAAGTAGCTATAAAGAGTTACTGTTTTACCGCTTCCTGTCGGCCCTGTGACTAAAATTAATCCTTGTGGACGATTTAAATACTCTTTTAATAACTCTAGAAGGGAAGAGCACATCCCTATGTGCTCTAAAGAATATTTTAATTGTGTATTTAAAATACGTAAGACCAATTTTTCACCATGAATTGTCGGAATACTAGAAAGACGGATGCTATAGTTTTGTCCATCAAAGTACCAACTCATTTGGCCATCTTGTGGAAATCTTTTCTCCGCGATATTCATTTTTGCCAATATTTTTATACGAGCAATAATTTCACTATTAATTTCGTAAGGTGGAGAAGGAATAAAATATAACTTTCCATCGACACGTAATCGAATTTTTAACCCTTGCTTAGTCGGCTCAAGGTGTATATCTGATGAGCGTTTATGAACTGCTGTTTTTAATAGCTCCTCAACAAAACTAATCGCAGGAGATGAAGTGCTTAATAGTTCGGGTTCTGGAGATTGATAACTACTTTCTTCCTCTTTTATTTCATGTATTGTATTATTAAAATAATGGTCTATTTTTTCTTTTGGCCAAATATCATAGCATACAGGGACACTAGCAATAAATTTTAATGTGGCTATCAAGTTGTCATCTGGTTTTTTAACAACAGCTATAGATAACCGTTTTTGATTATAATCGATGATTATAATGTAATTTCTATCACATATACTCTTAAGTTCTTTATAAATAAACTGCTCGTTTTTAGTCATGTTCATATAAATACTTCCAGTTAAAACACAAAGGTTTTATTACATAATGACTTCAATTTGGCATTATCTTTGTTTTCGCAAACAACTGTCCAATTAAAGGGGTTGCCTATGCTAGGAAGGGTTGGTGTTAATGTGACTTTTAAGCCTGATAATGATTTGTCAGTAGAAAATGTAATAACCCCAGATTTAACTTCTATTTTACTAATGTATTTTCCAGTTATATTGGTAGGGATATCATCATTGCCTCCATTACATTGTGATAAACTCCCTCGATTAAAGCTACATATTTCAACACTGTTTTTATATGGGATAACAGTCTGGAGTACATCAGTAATTGCTGCTTTTTGCATATAGCTTTGATAGCCAGGGATAGCAATAGCACTTAGAATTGATATAATTGCAATTACTACCATAATTTCAATGAGTGAAAATCCTTGTTGATTCATAAATAAAACCTCCGTTGTTAAGTGAGGTTTCATCATAATTGTATTTTTAAGTTAAAATTAGAGTTTAAAAAAGGTAGTGCGAAACGATTTGTGATTTTTTATTGAAATGTACGTGGGGTTTCATTTTTCTTCGAGCAGCTTCGCAAAAAAAATAATAAAGAAAAATAGAGGCTGGAGTTCAGTTATAAATTAAGAGAAGATAAGTTTATATATTTTTTATTAGCGGGTAAATTGAATAAAGATATTATCCGCTAATAATTATAAAGTTAATAATTGTTTAATTTATTCTTATAATATCCCCAATCAAAAAATGGGCCAGGATCCGTTTTACGACCAGGAGCTATATTACTATGACCAGTAATATTATTTTTAATTAGTGGGTATTCAAGTATAAGTAAATTAGTTAAATAAGTAAGGGATTGATATTGTTCTTCTGTAAATGGTTCAAAATCAGTGCCTTCTAGCTCAATACCAATAGAAAAGTCGTTACATTTTTCTTGGCCTTGGTAGGAAGACTGCCCAGCGTGCCAAGCCCGTAAATGAAAGGGGACATATTGAATGATTGCACCATCACGGCGTATTAGGCAATGAGCTGAAACTCGAAGATGTCTGATTTCATTAAAAAATGGGTGTTCATCAGGGTTTAAAGTCCCTGTAAATAATTGGTTTATATAAGGGCCACCAAATTGTCCTGGAGGAAGGCTGATATTATGAATAACTAGAAGAGAAGGTATGGTATTAGAGGGGCGCTCATCATGATGTGGAGAAGGGATATGAGTCACATTATTTAGCCAACCATTGTGTATTTTCATATCGTTATCCATAGTATTCTCTTTTCTTTTTTGTTAACACTCGTTATCTGCGAACGAAAAGATTAGCATAGATGAAACAAAGCGAGTGCATATTTTGGAGTTAAAATGACTATACGGCGATATGATGAACAACAAAGACGTAAAATGCTTCTTGAGCGGTTACAGGTTGACATTCCTTTTATGGTCAGTGTTGCTTTGAAAGAAGATTTAGGTCAATCTGTTGATTATAAAAAAGATATTACTGGTCAGCTGTTAAATGTAGGTACACAAGCGAGTGCTCGAATTATTACTCGTGAACATGGCGTTTTCTGTGGGAAACAATGGTTAGATGAAGTTTTTCTTCAACTTGGTGGGCAAGTCAACATTGATTGGAAAGTTCAAGATGGTGAAACCGTTACCCCTAACCAAGTTCTCTGTGAGATGCATGGCCCATCACAAATTTTATTAACAGGTGAACGCACCTCTTTGAATTTCATTCAAACGCTTTCTTCTGTTTCAAGTATAACTGCCGAATATGTAAAACAAATCACAGGTACAAGAGCGAAGTTACTTGATACCCGTAAAACTATCCCTGGTTTAAGAACCGCTTTAAAATATGCGGTATTGATGGGGGGAGGGTTTAATCATCGTCTAGGTTTATCTGATGCTTACTTAATAAAAGAAAACCATATTATATCTGCAGGTTCAGTCGAGCGAGCTGTTGAATTAGCGCGTAGCGCCCATCCGGATGTCCCAATTGAAATTGAAGTAGAAAGCTTAGATGAGCTATTACGAGCTTTAAAAGCGAATGCTGATATCATTATGTTGGATAATTTTACTCCAGTTATGATGAAAGAAGCGGTAGTGTTAACGGCAGGAAAAGCGGCACTTGAAGTTTCTGGCGATGTCACATTAGAAACGATAAAAGAGTTCGCAGAAACAGGGGTTGATTTTATTTCTGTTGGGGCGCTAACCAAACATATTAAAGCCATGGATTTGTCTATGCGTTTTATTGATAAGAATAGGTAAGTGATCTGGTTAATACACTCAGGGTGCCTTAACTGGGCTCATTAATCTTAGTGTTATTGATGAGACCTATACATTAGTCACCTATTTACGTTAATGCGTTAAATAGGTGACTAACATCTGACTCACTCGTTACCAAATTGTATTTTGGCATTGATTTAACTATTTAATGGGTTACAACGAAATATTTTGTAGCTCCTAGCTAATCGAATCTCGAAACCTTATCGCATTTTCCGTGCCACCTATAAATTGAAATATTACAGTGCTATTTTATTTTCGACATCAATTTTATTCTAAAATAATAGATAGGCTTGAGTGTAATTTAATCAATAAAATTTGAGTTAAATTTAAAACCACTTGCAATTTTAACATTTCATTAACGTTGTTGTGTTCCAAACGAGTAAAGACTGCAATTAATGAGTTAATTTGATTTTAAACGCACTTATTTTAAATTTAAATTCATTATATTGGTTGCTTTAACGGTTCAGTTTTTGCATTTTAGCATAAAAAATCGTTTTTAATGTTAAAATATGTCATGTCAAATTGCATATTAAGTTATCAATTCATGCTAAATTTTAAAAAAAATTGTTAAGATTTGCAGGATTTTATGATTTAGCGCAAGGTCTTTATGGACAGATAGTGAATACTTTGTTACTTTATTAACCCATAAATAAATTGGTATTACCAATTAACACTGGGTAATACGTAATCAATAATTACTCACTCATGAATATGGCAGATTATGACTTACGGTAAAATTCGCCAACCAAAGTTATCAGATGTAATAGAGCAGCGTCTCGAACATCTTATTTTCGAAGGGACATTACGCCCTGGCGAAAAGCTGCCTCCTGAGCGCGAACTTGCAAAACAGTTTGACGTATCTCGACCATCAGTGCGTGAAGCAATTCAAACATTAGAGGCGAAAGGCCTTTTATCTCGCCGCCAAGGTGGTGGAACATTCGTGCAAAAGAAAATGTGGCAAAGCTTTAGTGACCCTTTAGCTCAGCTACTTGAAGGCAATCCAGAATCTCAATTCGATCTTCTTGAAACTCGTCATGCCCTTGAAGGTATTGCTGCGTATTACGCGGCACTCCGTGGTACAGATGAAGATCTCGAACGGATTCGCCAAAGCTATGAATTAATTAAGACAGCGCAAGAAAATGGCGGATTAGAAGCAGAGTCAGATGCAGTATTACAATATCAATTAATTGTCACTGAAGCTGCTCATAACGTCGTTTTGCTACATCTATTGCGTTGTATGATCCCGATGTTAGAACAAAATATTCGGCAGAACTTTGAGTTCTTATATACCCGTAAAGAAATGTATAAAGCAGTTAGTGAACATCGAGCACAAATTTTTGCCGCTATAATGGCAAGAGAACCAGAAAAAGCACGTGAAGCTTCTCATCGCCATTTAGCCTTTATTGAAGATTTACTGTTGGATATTAGCCGAGAGCAAACTCGCAGAGAACGTTCTTTACGTCGGTTACAGCAACATCCTGATTTGAATTGATAATATAGATCCTGACTGCTGCGTCTATATTATTGTGAATACTCTAATTGAGAGTTAAAGCGGCAACTACATCAGGGCCTATCTTCCCGCTGTTTTATAGCGACTGGGAAAATAGCAGGAAGATAGGCTCCACATAAACATATAAAATAGATAACAGATAAGGAATACACCATGTCAGATATGTTAAAAAATGACGTGGATCCGATTGAAACTCGCGACTGGCTACAGGCGATTGAATCGGTCATCCGTGAAGAAGGTGTTGATCGTGCTCAGTTTATTATCGAACAGGTATTAAGCGAAGCGCGTAAAGGCGGTGTTAATATTGCCGCTGGTGCATCTGGTCATTCTGATTACATCAACACAATTGCTGTTGAAGATGAGCCGGCATACCCTGGTAACATGGATTTAGAGCGCCGTATTCGCTCTGCAATTCGTTGGAACGCAGTGATGACTGTTTTACGCGCTTCCAAAAAAGACTTAGAACTGGGTGGCCATATGGCTTCTTTCCAGTCATCAGCAACTTTATATGAAGTGTGCTTTAACCACTTCTTCCGTGCACATAATAACAATGACGGCGGGGATTTAGTCTTCTTCCAAGGCCACATCTCTCCAGGTATTTACGCACGTGCGTTCTTGGAAGGCCGCTTAACTGAAGAGCAAATGAACAACTTCCGTCAAGAAATTGGTGGAAATGGTCTGTCTTCTTATCCACACCCTAAATTAATGCCTGATTTCTGGCAGTTCCCTACGGTATCAATGGGTCTGGGTCCAATTAATGCTATTTATCAAGCGAAATTCCTGAAATACCTTGATAACCGCGGACTGAAAGATACATCAGCTCAGCGCGTATATGCATTCCTTGGTGATGGTGAGATGGATGAGCCAGAGTCTAAAGGTGCAATTACTATCGCAACTCGCGATAAATTAGATAACTTAGTATTTGTTATCAACTGTAACCTGCAACGTTTAGATGGACCAGTTACAGGTAATGGTAAAATTGTTAATGAACTAGAAGGTATCTTTAATGGTGCTGGCTGGCAAGTTATCAAAGTTATGTGGGGCGACCGTTGGGATGAATTACTGCGTAAAGATACAAGCGGTAAACTTGTTCAATTAATGAACGAAACCTTAGACGGCGACTACCAAACCTTTAAATCACGTGACGGTGCATACGTTCGTGAACACTTCTTTAATCGTTACCCAGAAACTGCAGCATTAGTTAAAGATATGACTGATGATGAAATTTGGGCACTGAACCGTGGTGGTCACGATCCGAAGAAAGTGTACGCAGCGTTCAAAAAAGCACAAGAAACTAAAGGCAAACCAACTGTTATTTTAGCTCAAACCATTAAAGGTTATGGCATGGGTGAAACTGCAGAAGGTAAAAACATTGCTCACCAAGTGAAGAAAATGAACATGGATGGCGTTCGTCATTTCCGTGATCAATTCAATGTACCCGTTGCTGATGAGCAAATTGAAAAACTACCATACATTACGTTTGAAAAAGATTCCGAAGAGTACAAATATCTGCATGAGCGCCGTCAAGCGTTAGGTGGTTATTTGCCAGCTCGTCGTTCAACCTTTGATGAAAAATTGGATATCCCTGCACTGGCAGATTTCAGCCAATTATTGGAAGAACAATCTAAAGAAATTTCAACAACTATCGCGTTCGTTCGTGCGTTGAACGTTATGTTGAAAAACAAATCGATCAAAGAGCGTTTAGTACCAATCATCGCTGATGAAGCGCGTACATTTGGTATGGAAGGTTTATTCCGCCAAATCGGTATCTATAGCCCTAAAGGTCAGCAATATACTCCGCAAGACCGTGAGCAAGTTGCTTACTATAAAGAAGACTCGAAAGGTCAAATTCTGCAAGAAGGTATCAATGAGCTGGGAGCGGGTTCTTCTTGGCTAGCGGCTGCGACATCATACAGCACTAACAACTTGCCGATGATCCCGTTCTATATCTACTACTCAATGTTTGGTTTCCAACGTATTGGTGACTTGATGTGGGCAGCGGGTGACCAACAAGCACGCGGTTTCTTAATTGGTGGTACTTCAGGCCGTACAACACTGAATGGTGAAGGTCTACAGCATGAAGATGGCCATAGCCATATTCAATCACTGACTATCCCTAACTGTATTTCTTATGACCCAGCTTTCGCTTACGAAGTTGCGGTGATCATGCAAGACGGCTTAGAGCGTATGTACGGTGAGAAACAAGAAAACGTTTACTACTACATCACGACGCTGAACGAAAACTACCACATGCCAGCAATGCCAGAAGGCGTAGAAGAAGGTATCCGTAAAGGTATCTATAAACTGGCTTCGGTTGAAGGTAGCAAAGGTAAAGTTCAGCTGTTAGGTTCAGGTTCGATGATGCGCCACGTGCGTGAAGCCGCTGACATCTTGTCTGCTGAATATGGAATTGGTTCTGATGTCTATAGCGTGACTTCATTCACTGAATTGGCACGTGATGGCCAAGATTGTGAGCGTTGGAACATGCTGCACCCATCTGAAGCACCACGTGTTCCATACATTGCTCAAGTTATGAATGATGCACCAGCAGTTGCATCAACTGACTATATGAAACTGTTTGCAGAACAAGTTCGTACTTATGTTCCTGCAAGTGATTACCGTGTTCTGGGTACAGATGGTTTCGGTCGTTCAGACAGTCGTGAAAACCTGCGTCACCACTTTGAAGTGGATACATCCTATGTGATCGTTGCAGCGTTAGGTGAATTAGCTAAACGTGGTGAGATTGATGTAAAAGTCGTTGAAGAAGCGATTAAAAAATACAACATCAACCCAGATAAAGTTAACCCACGTTTGGCATAAGAGGTAAAAATCAATGTCTATTGAAATCCAAGTGCCTGATATCGGTGCTGATGAAGTTGAAGTCACCGAAGTGATGGTTAAAGTTGGCGACAAAGTAGAAGCTGAGCAATCGCTTATTACCGTTGAAGGTGATAAGGCTTCTATGGAAGTCCCATCTCCACAAGCGGGTGTGGTAAAAGAAATTAAAATTGCTGTTGGCGATAAAGTGACAACAGGCAAATTAATCATGGTATTCGAAGCGGAGGCGGGTGCAGCAGCGCCTGCTCCTGCAGAAGCCCCTACGGCTCCAGCGGCAGCGCCAAGCGCAGCTGCATCTAAAGATGTTGCTGTTCCAGATATCGGTGGCGATGAAGTTGAAGTTACTGAAATCATGGTTAAAGTCGGTGACAAAGTAGAAGCTGAGCAATCTTTAATTACTGTTGAAGGTGACAAAGCTTCAATGGAAGTTCCTGCACCATTTGCTGGAACGGTTAAAGAAATCAAAATTGCAACCGGTGATAAAGTTAAAACCGGCTCATTGATTATGGTCTTTGAAGTTGCAGGCGCAGCACCTGCGGCGGCACCAGCTGCACAAGCTGCTGCACCAGCGGCTCCAGCAGCATCAGCAATTAAAGATGTTAACGTTCCAGATATCGGTGGTGATGAAGTTGAAGTCACTGAAGTCATGGTAAAAGTGGGTGATACCGTTTCTGCTGAGCAATCAATCATTACCGTTGAAGGTGACAAAGCGTCAATGGAAGTTCCTGCGCCATTTGCTGGAACAGTTAAAGAAATCAAGATTGCGACTGGCGATAAAGTGAAAACTGGCTCGCTGATCATGACTTTTGAAGTGGCAGGTGCAGCGCCTGCAGCGGCTCCAGCAGCTCAACCGTCTGCTCCGGCTCCAGCGGCAGCTCCTGCACAAGCAGCGCCAGCGAAAGCAACTGACAGCAAAACTGAATTTGTTGAAAACGACGCATATATCCATGCAACACCGGTTATTCGCCGCTTAGCGCGTGAATTTGGTGTTAACTTAGCGAAAGTTAAAGGTACAGGTCGTAAGGGCCGTATCCTGCGTGAAGACGTTCAAGCTTACGTGAAGGATGCCGTAAAACGTGCGGAAGCTCCTGCAGCTGCGGGTGGTGGTTTACCAGGTATGCTGCCATGGCCGAAAGTGGATTACAGTAAATTCGGTGAAGTTGAAGAAGTTGAACTGGGTCGTATCCAAAAAATCTCTGGTGCTAACCTGAGCCGTAACTGGGTAATGATCCCGCACGTTACGCTGATGGAAGAAGTGGATACCACTGAAGTTGAAGAATTCCGTAAGCAACAAAACAAAGAAGCTGAGAAGAAAAAACTGGATGTGAAAATCACACCATTAGTTTTTGTCATGAAAGCTGTTGCTCGTGCTCTGGAAGAAATGCCACGCTTTAATAGCTCCATTTCTGAAGATGCACAGCGTCTGTTCCTGAAAAAATATATTAACATCGGTATTGCCGTAGATACTCCAAATGGCTTAGTTGTTCCTGTCTTCAAAGACGTTAACAAAAAAGGCATTTTAGAGCTATCTCGCGAACTGATGGAAGTTTCTAAGAAAGCGCGTGCAGGTAAACTGACTGCGTCTGATATGCAAGGTGGTTGCTTCACGATTTCAAGCCTTGGTGGTATCGGAACTACCGGTTTTGCACCTATCGTGAATGCACCAGAAGTTGCAATTATGGGACTGTCACGTTCTTCAATGAAACCTGTTTGGAATGGTAGCGAATTTGTTCCTCGCCTAATCCTGCCAATGTCACTGTCCTTTGACCATCGTGTAATCGATGGTGCTGATGGAGCTCGCTTCATCACCCTAGTAGGGCAATTAATGAGCGATATTCGCCGTTTAGTGATGTAAATAATAAGACCGGCGAATAGGCCGGTCTGTTTTATTTAGGCTGAGGCAGAATTTTTTGCTGCTGCTACGAAAGGTTGGGAGTTACATCACGAAATGAGCCTTTTCAGGGTGTTAACAATTCTGTAAACTGCTCTCGGTGTGTACTTTTCCAGTGGAAGATCGTTTATTCAGCAGTACCGCTGGACAAAACAAAAAGAGGTCATGATGAGTACTGAAATTAAAGCCCAAGTCGTTGTGCTTGGTGCAGGCCCTGCAGGCTATTCTGCGGCTTTCCGTTGCGCTGACTTAGGTTTAGAAACTGTTTTAGTAGAACGTTATTCAACCCTTGGTGGTGTTTGTTTAAACGTTGGTTGTATTCCTTCTAAAGCTTTACTCCATGTTGCAAAAGTGATCGAAGAAGCAAAAGCTTTAGCAGAACACGGTATCGTTTTTGGTGAGCCAAAAACTGACATTTCCAAAGTTCGCTTATGGAAAGAAAAAGTGATTAATCAGCTGACGGGTGGTCTGGCTGGTATGGCTAAAGGCCGTAAAGTTAACGTAGTTAACGGCTTCGGTAAATTTACAGGTGCCAACACGCTGGTTGTTGAAGGTGAAAACGGCAGCACAACTATCAATTTCGATAACGCAATCATTGCTGCGGGTTCCCGTCCAATTCAATTACCATTCATTCCACATGAAGACCCACGTATTTGGGACTCAACCGATGCATTAGAACTGAAAGAAGTTCCTGAGCGTCTGCTGGTTATGGGTGGGGGTATCATCGGTTTAGAAATGGGAACTGTGTATCATGCACTGGGTTCTCAAATCGATGTGGTTGAAATGTTTGACCAAGTCATCCCAGCGGCTGACAAAGATGTGGTTAAAGTATTCACTAAACAAATCAGTAAAAAATTCAATCTTCTGTTAGAAACTAAAGTAACAGCCGTTGAAGCGAAAGAAGACGGTATCTACGTTTCTATGGAAGGCAAAAAAGCTTCCGCAGAGCCGCAACGTTACGATGCTGTATTAGTGGCAATCGGCCGTGTTCCTAATGGTAAAAACTTGGATGCAGGCAAAGCTGGCGTTGAAGTTGATGACCGTGGCTTTATCCATGTCGATAAGCAAATGCGCACTAACGTTCCTCATATCTTCGCTATCGGTGATATCGTTGGCCAGCCAATGTTGGCTCACAAAGGTGTTCACGAGGGGCACGTTGCCGCAGAAGTTATCTCTGGTCTGAAACATTACTTTGACCCGAAAGTGATCCCATCAATCGCTTATACTGAGCCAGAAGTTGCATGGGTTGGTTTAACTGAGAAAGAAGCGAAAGAACAAAATATCAGCTACGAAGTTGCGACTTTCCCATGGGCAGCATCAGGCCGTGCAATTGCATCTGATTGCGCCGAAGGTATGACTAAGCTGATTTTCGACAAACAATCTAACCGTGTTATCGGTGGGGCTGTTGTCGGTGTGAACGGTGGTGAATTACTGGGCGAAATCGGCCTAGCAATTGAAATGGGTTGTGATGCTGAAGATTTAGCATTAACTATCCATGCTCACCCAACACTGTATGAATCAATCGGTATGGCTGCTGAAATTTACGAAGGTAGCATTACTGATTTACCAAACGCAAAAGCGAAAAAGAAAAAATAATTTTCTTTAATCGCATAGATAAATAGTATCTCTAGTATGCTGTTTATCACTAAAGCGAATTGAAGCCAATGTGGAAACTCATTGGCTTTTTTTGTTTTTGTGAATATAAACAATTAGTCACATGTTTCTGTTCTATTATTGATTAAAATAGATATTAATCATTTTATAAGTAATACGTTTTTAATTTTAAATGGCCGAATCTTTATTAATGATAACGGTTAGTTGACTATAAAAATATTAAATTCTAATTTCTTTATTCTGTTTTTTATAACTAATAAGGAAGTTAGTTTATGGATGGTGTGACAGACCTAGGTACAATAACGGTATGGGGAAGTAACTCTAGACCGCATTTCAATGATTGTTTTAATAATTATGATAATGCTCATGAAGATATTGATTTAACTGGGAGGTATGAAAAATTAAAAAGTATTTTACATGAAAATCTTTATGATAATATAAAACTAGCTGATATCCATGATGATGTTAATAATCACAAAATCGATACTTTTCAAGATTATTCTACTACAATTAAAAATGATTTAAAATCTAAACAAATATCAATTGAAAATAATTTAATTACCTTAAGAAAGGATATTGCGGAGATTGAAAAATCGCCTGGCTGGAAATTTATCATTGATCCACAAAAATATCCTTGTACATACAAATGGCATTTTCAATCTTCAGACTCCTCAGATTTAAAAATTTCAGCAATCTTTAAATTTCGCACAATTGAAGATAGGGACAGGCTCCTCGCAGAGGATTTTGACGATAATATACCCGGTATACCGAGATTTCCTTTTGATAATATAGATCTATATATAGATGCGGTTAATAAGCGAGCTGACCGTGATGCTAGAAATCAATTGCTCGAAATTAAGAGGCAACATAAAAGTATCACGGATAAAATTCAGTTTAATATAAATGAATTAAATAAGCTGAAAATAGCTCAAAGTAGTGTATTTGCCGTTCCCACACCGAATGTTCCTACATTACCTCATGGTGTTGGTTCAAACTCACAAGTAACACAAACAGCAGATAGCAGTATTGCAAAAGGTATCGAAAAGGCATTAGGTAATATTCGTGATGGCCTAGCGGAAACGTTTGATTGCTCTTTTGGTATGAGCTGCTCAAATGATTTAGATAAAGCAGCAAAAAATCCAAATGTTGGGAAACCTCATACTGGTGGCGACCAAATACCTGAGCAAGGGCGGACGGATACTGGCGGAGATCAAATACCTGAACATATAGATAATACGCATATAACCCCACTGCCTAATCAGATTACAGTAGAAGATATTGCCTATTTATCTGAAAACAAAAATAATATTAAAAATAAATGGCATCAGGGTAGTTTTAACTCTCCTGACGAATCATTACAGAAGCATTATGAAAAACATGGAAAAGAAGTTGGAGCGGGTAGTGTTGAGCAGTACAGAAACAAAGCTGAAGAATTTATCAAAAACTTAAAAGGTGCTAGAACAGTGAAAGTAAGAGGTGCGACTAATAATGTGACTCGTTATTATAAAAACGGGAAATATTTAGATAGAACATCCGAAGGAAAAATAATATCTTTTGGAAAACAATAATATAGAGGGATATGTTATGTGGCATGATTTAAATATTACAAAAGTGAGCTGTATAGAGAAAACAGTTGCTGAATTCACAGTTACTATGATCCCTATTTTGCCTTATGCCAAAATGAAGATAAAAATTTATGAAGATCAGTCGGGTTTTTTTACAGGTATGACGGATTTAGCAATAAAAAGAAAATTTGATGGTTGCCCCGAGTGCGCCATTGGACGTGGAAGTACCATTGAAAAAGCGTTAGAAGATACTATCCTCTATTTTAAAGAAATGTTGAGTCAAGATGGTTTTACTGAATTAACCGAAGATGATATTAGCTATACAGAGTGGTCTGATTTTTAAAAGTTTAAAGATCCCAGTTCGGTACTGGGATCTCTGCTAACAATTTTACTCATCCTCAGCTAACTGGATGATTAGCTGTCCGGTTTGGCTCGTGAGGGGTAGTGGCTACCTTAGGCAATATTCGGTATGGCTGCTGAGATTTACGAAGGTAGCATTACTGATTTACCAAACGCAAAAGCGAATTGAAGCCAATGTGGAAACACGTTGGCTTTTTTTGTTTTTGTGAATATAAACAATTAGTCACATGTTTCTGTTCTATTATTTATTAAAATCGATATTAATCATTTTATAAGTAATACGCTTTTAATTTTAAATGGCCGAATGTTTATTAATGATAACGGTTAGTTGACTATAAAAATATTAAATTCTAATTTCTTTATTCTATTTTTTATAACTAATAAGGAAGTTAGTTTATGGATGGTGTGACAGACCTAGGTACAATAACTGTATGGGGAACTCGATTACCTGTTGATAATAATACCGCTTTATATTTCGGTGATGGATATTATGAAGGATATAACAGTTATCTTGAAAGTTATAGACATGATATTTCACCTGAATGGTATCATTCCCTAAATGATTTTATGGATTACATGTCATATTGTGAATACATGGTTACTCCCATAGATATTGAGCCTTTATTAGACAAAAATGGAAAGGTTGATTTATCATCAAAAGAAAATATTGAAACAAAAAAGGGAATAATTAAAGAGCATATCGAGAAACAAAAATTATTTTTGGAAGAAGTTGAAGGATTTAATGAATGGAAATTTTTAAATAATCCAGAGAAATATCCTTTTGAACAAGAAATAATAATATCAGGCAGATTAATCAGAAAAGAGTATAAAACCTCAGCTGAGCTAGATAGCTTTTTAGTTGGATATAATGAGAATACCTATCTAGACAGTTTGAATGACAATTATAAATATGGAGATGGAGATGAAGAGATACTTGATAAGTCGGCAAGAGAAAGTATTGTTTCTGTTAAATATCTACATAGCAGATTAATTAATGCCATTGATGTTAATACAGAGAATTTGAATAAACTCAACTTTACTCAAAGTAGCATGTTTGCTATTCCCTCTCCGAATGTTCCTACATTACCTCATGGTGTTGGTTTAAATACGCAAGTCACACAAACGGCAAATAGCAACATTGCAAAAGGTATCGAAAATGCCTTAGGTAATATTCGTGATGGCCTAGCGGAAACGTTTGATTGCTCTTTTGGCATGAGTTGCTCAAATGATATAGATAAAGCAGCAAATAATTCAAATGTTGAGAAATTTCATACTGGTGGCGACCAAATACCTGAGCAAGGCCGGACGGATACAAGCGGAAACCAAATACCCGAACAAGGAAAAATTGATACGGGTGGAAACCAGCTTCCAGAACCGATCGAAAAACTGCCTGGAACATCTATTCCTGATACTCTATCTTTAGATAACCTCGCCTATTTAAACAAGATTACACAAGGTGAACATGCGGGAATCAGAAATAAAGAGGGGCGTCCAGTCAGTTCAGTCATTAATGATGTTCAAAAATCGAGGCCTTCAGATATCTTAATACAAGATGATGGTCGTTGGGTTGTAAAAGGTAATGACGGAAGAATACATCTAATTGAGCCTGATGGAGAAGTGGTCTCGTCATTTAAAAATAGTGATAAAAATACGGCTCAACGTACTAGAGATGGGCGATGGAATAGACCTAGTAATGAAAAACTAGATGAATTTAAAGAAAAATTTTCTGATTATGTGAGGTGGTAGGATGGATACATTAAAAATTAATTACATACCAGAAGCGGATGTAACTTTATTTGATATTCGTTTATCTGAATCGGAAATTGTAATTTATACAGATTGCTTAAATTACGTTTTAACTCATTTATCTGATGAGCAAATATATGAAAAAACGGAATGTTCAAATAAACAAGAGTTATCACATTACTTGACAGATCTAAAAAATTTAATGAAATCAATGGAACATAGAAGATACCTTCCTAATAGGTACAAAAATCTATAAAAAATAATGGCATAGTGGCTATTTAAAGAGCCACTATGCCAACAAATTTTAGTCTCTTACCTCAATCATTTTACTCGCTCTCAGCCAACCGGATGATCAACTGTCCGGCTTGGCGAGTGAGAGTATGTGGTTACTCACCTTAAACCCAAACTCACTCAATCACTTGCCGCTTAACGTGAGTTGTGGGCTGGGGTTTGGTTTACCTCGGTTGGGGGGAACCCATTGTATACTTTCTGGTTTTGACCACTGCTTCTTTAGCCGTCAGTGTTTTTACACTACAATCGTGCTTATTCTCAGCTGTGAGAGCATGGGACAAACATGTAACTAGGCCCGATGGCGTTTTTGAACCCTTAAATGATAATCCAGCACAAAAAAATGCTGCTGCCGAGAATTTCATCCGAGAAATCTTTAAAGATCCTAAAGTAGTTCGAAACGATTTAGGTGGTGGTGCATTTGAATATCGTTTGCCTAGTGAAAAAGGCGTTAGATATAATGCGGATGGCTCATTTAATACTGTGTTAGACCCAAAGAAGGCAATAAAATGAAAGATAATAAATTAGAACTATTTTTTTCAAGTCCAATGGAATATGAGAATCTAACGTTAGAGGTTCAATTAAATTGGGAGCGGGTTGCAGAAATTAATCAAGATAAAGGTGTAGATAATTTAGAAATTGAACTATTTGGTTCAGATTTATCCCACGGTTTTACAGCTAAAATGCCTTTAGATGATCTAATTTCAATATTGATTGAAGCCAGAGATACATTAAAGAAACAATGAATTTTTACTGAATGAGTAAAAATCCTTGCTCTACACAGGGATCTGAATTAACGGTCTTACTCGCTGTCAGCTAATGGGATGATTAGCTGTCCGGTTTGGCTCGTGAGGGGGAGTGGCTACCTTAGGGAATATTCGGTATGGCTGCTGAGATTTACGAAGGTAGCATTACTGATTTACCAAACGCAAAAGCGAAAAAGAAAAAATAATTTTCTTTAATCGCATAGATAAATAGTATCTCTAGTATGCTGTTTATCACTAAAGCGAATTGAAGCCAATGTGGAAACTCATTGGCTTTTTTTGTTTTTGTGAATATAAACAATTAGTCACATGTTTCTGTTCTATTATTGATTAAAATAGATATTAATCATTTTATAAGTAATACGCTTTTAATTTTAAATGGTCGAATCTTTATTAATGATAACGGTTAGTTGACTATAAAAATATTAAATTCTAATTTCTTTATTCTGTTTTTTATAACTAATAAGGAAGTTAGTTTATGGATGGTGTGACAGACCTAGGTACAATAACGGTATGGGGAAGTAACCCTAGACCGCATTTCAATGATTGTTTTAATAATTATGATAATGCTCATGAAGATATTGATTTAACTGGGAGGTATGAAAAATTAAAAAGTATTTTACATGAAAATCTTTATGATAATATAAAACTAGCTGATATCCATGATGATGTTAATAATCACAAAATCGATGCTTTTCAAGATTATTCTACTACAATTAAAAATGATTTAAAATCTAAACAAATATCAATTGAAAATAATTTAATTACCTTAAGAAAGGATATTGCGGAGATTGAAAAATCGCCTGGCTGGAAATTTATCATTGATCCACAAAAATATCCTTGTACATACAAATGGCATTTTCAATCTTCAGACTCCTCAAATTTAAAAATTTCAGCAATCTTTAAATTTCGCACAATTGAAGATAGGGACAGGCTCCTCGCAGAGGATTTTGACGATAATATACCCGGTATACCGAGATTTCCTTTTGATAATATAGATCTATATATAGATGCGGTTAATAAGCGAGCTGACCGTGATGCTAGAAATCAATTGCTCGAAATTAAGAGACAACATAAAAGTATCACGGATAAAATTCAGTTTAATTTAAATGAATTAAATAAGCTGAAAATAGCCCAAAGTAGTGTATTTGCCGTTCCCACACCGAATGTTCCTACATTATCTCATGGCGTTGGTTTAAATACGCAAGCTACACAAACGGCAAACAGCAACATAGTCAAAGGTGTCGAAAATACCTTAGGTAATATTCGCGATGGCCTAGCTGAAACGTTTGATTGCTCTTTTGGCATGAGTTGCTCAAATGATATAGATAAAGCAGCAAAAAATCCAAATATGGGAATGGAGTTATCTAATTCAGAAAAAGCAAAATTAGGTGGTAGTACTTCTGGTACACCGGATGGTTGGGAGCCAGAGGATGAGGAACATGCTCGCCATAAGGAACAGCAACAAAAGAATTTTGAAGAATTAGCGAGGGTTTATGATAAAGACTCGCCTTCTCAGACTATAACTATTGACGGTCAAACAATTAAACAAGGTGTAGGAGGAAATCGTTATTCAACGAGGATTTATGATAGTCAAAACTTAACAGGCCAACAGATATATAATTATGCTGAACAATTAGCTGCTCAACCCCTAACTAAGGTAAAAGATGGTATTTATACTGCCAAACTAACTGATGGTACAATGATAACCCTTAGGAGCGTATCTAGTTCGGCAGAACAAACAGGTGCTCGCTGGACAGTCCAAATAAGAAATAATCCAACTTTACGCCAAGTAGAGAACGGTCTTGGAAGAAACGCAGAGATCAAGTTTAGGTAATAAATAAGATGATATCAAATATTGAATATAAAACTATTGCTGAATACGCTGAAACCCAAGCCCTTGATGGGTTATGGGCGTATCTCACGCCAGATATGCTTCCTTCGCTCCATGCTATGTATGATAATTTTCCTTTTCAGGAAAGGAAAAAAATATTTTTTTGGTTCTTAGACAAGTTACTACGTGATGGAAAGTTAAAATTAGCTAAGTATGGTAAATTTTTAAGTGGTTCAATAGATGAACAATTACAGTGCTTCTATACTGCATTTCCAGAAACAGAAGAGCAATTAATTGATCAGTTTTGGTTTTTTGATGAAGAATGCCCTGGCGGAGCCGTTTGGATACTTAAAGATGGGACAGTAGAATGGACGTAGAACCATCAAGGGCAGATTCTATCTATGGAATGTTTAATTCCAGAACGGCTCCAAGCGAGCATTGATGAGTTAATACAGAAAAGCATCACCGTAATTTCACAAAGTGAAACCTTTGGGCGGCTGGTTGATAGAGAAATTAAAGTCGTGGAAGGCTAGTTTTGAGGCTGCAATTAACAGGTTATCCTCTAATATGGAAAAAGTTGTGCATTTTGATGAAATTATTAGTGATGCAAAAGGGCTATGGCTATCAGGGTTGTTTGGTTCAATCGTTGGTTGGAATCCAAACAAATCTTTCTATGAACATAGGATTATATTTTTCTCTATGATAAAAGCGTTATTAGATGAGCAAGTAATTAAATTTTGTTCTCCAGATGACCCTTTAGGTAGAGTTGTTCCGTATTGGAATGCTAATAGTCAAGAAATTGTTAATTATCTTGAACAGCACTGGCCTGAAAATGCTAAAGCAAAAGATGATGACGACTTGAACTTCTATTTTTATGAAATGCCAGCGATTTTATGGAAAGATGAATCTGGAAAATATATGGGATCCTAAATTTTCTATCTGAGCTGGTTTAAGTTCGTTCCTCTCATATACAAAGAATTGCTTAATTATCCAGATAATCAACTGCCTGTAAGGCATCTTTAATTTATTTAAACTGAATAGCCACCGACTTGATAGACACCTTTAAGTTAGACGATATAGCTCTTCTTTCAGAAAAACCACAGGTACCTAAACCGGGAATTAGTGGTAAAGAAGGAGCTAAAGATGTACCTAGTTGGGCTAAAGGAGAAAAACTATTAGTGGGTGAAAATGGCAATAAATTTGCCGAAAGGTTACTAGATGCTAAATACGGAAAAGGTAATTCATTGGAATTTATTCAAGTTTTGAACTTGCTCAAAAGGCTCAAGACAAGGTATCTAATCAACCTGGATTCATAGATTACCCTGATGGGTTTAGTATTAGTGAAGAAGTTCTAGATAGAGATGGTTGGGTTGATGGTTTTGTAGTTTAAAGTAATTAAAGAGAGAGTCCAGTTCTGTGCAGGGATCTCCTTAGCCGCTTTACTCCCCCTCAGCTAGCCGTATAATCAACAGTCTGGAGGGGGAGTGGCTACCTTAGGCAATACGTGATGGCCTAGCGGAAACGTTTGATTGCTCTTTTGGTATGAGCTGCTCAAATGATTTAGATAAAGCAGCCACAAATCCAAATGTTGGAAAAGAGTTATCAAATTCAGATAAAGTAGAGGTAGGGGGCTCTAAGGCAGGAGGACCGGAGGGGTGGGAACCTGATGAGTTCTCTATAAAAAATAATGGTCTTCCTTCTAAAGAAGAACTAAAGCAAGCAGCATCAGAAATCAATCGCAATGGTTTAACAAATGCCGGCAGATCGCTCCAAAAGCATGGAGGTAGGGAAGGATCTGCATACTCATATTCCAACCAAAAAGCTTCAGTATTGAATCAGGAAGCTAGAGCATTAATCGATGAAATATTAGATAATCCAAATGTAATAATAAGACCTAGAACTATTTATGAAAATAGGAAAAGAATTGAAGTGATTGATGCTAAATCACCTGATGGTCGGGTATTAAGATTTAGTATAGACGGTAAGAAATTTATTGGTTTTAGAGAGCCATAATGTTTGTAAATGATTGATGGGGGGATTTTATGTTGGAATACAGTGTTGGAAGTTCTTTAAGCCGAGATGATTTATATGCTGAGCTTTCCTTTAATGATGTTCAGTGGGGGGAAATTTCACTGTCTGAAGATAAAAAAGAGGTAAAAATTATTATTTATCCTGACTCGGATTTTTTAGAATTTAATTACAGTGAATTTTTATTATTGATAGAGAAAGCTAAAGATCATCTTTTACGTTTAGAACCTTTAGTTTAATTTCCGCATAAGCAGGTTGGTTCCTCCATTTTTTTGCGTGGGGGAACCAAAGTGGCAGAGTCATTAATGTGAAAATCAAACGTGGTTGGAGTAATAGGTGACTAGACTTAATTATAGTATTAGTGATAAACAGACTAGCAAATTTATAAGCTTATTAACGTTAGGTGTATTAACTGCATTAGATAAAAATTTGATATCGATTGATGAGGCAGAAGGATTTGTTTTCAAACCTTATTTGGCTAAATTCCTCGAGCAAATAGATTCTGATGAAAAATTAATAGAGATAATTAACCTAGGTTGCGAGTTGGAGGATGTTGAATGTTTAATTCCAGAACAACTTCAAGCTAGTATTGAGGAGTTAATACAGAAAACCATCACAGTAATTTCACAAAATGAAGATTTTGATCGGTTAATTGATAAAGAAATTAATATTGTTGATGACTAATTAAATGTTTAGAAAAAAATTAAAATACTTGATGAAAATATAAATATAAATATAAATATAAATATAAATATAAATATAAATATAAATATAAATATAAATATAAATATAAATATAAATATAAATATAAATATAAATATAAATATAAATATAAATATAAATATAAATATAAATATAAATATAAATTAGGGGTGGTCAAGGTTTAACTATGAAAATAGAACTGAGTCTACTGGAAGAGGCTATAGTAGCCATTTTCAAAGAGATGAAAGTACAGGGAATGGATAATATAGACTTAGATGCAGATTTTTATTGGAATGTGCCTTCTGAATCTATTTATGATATTTACAATGAGCCTACTCAGTTAGATATTGGGCAGTTAGAAGCTGATTATGAGATGCTATGTAAAGCTAAAGAAAATGAATTACTTATAAAGTATAACTTAAAAAATATATCAGCCATTCTTCGTTATTTATCAGAAAAACACGCAATATGATCTGACTTGATGATACTAAAGGTGTAAGCAAACGCTGGTTTGGCTATTGCTTACACCTTATCTACATCTACTAACTTTCAATCATGCGTGTAAGCTAAAACAAAATAATAGATATCAATAAGAAATCGCTATGCAACTAAAACCCTCTGCAATTTTAATTCATGTACCTGATGTTCAAGCGGGTTTGGCTTGGTATCAGCAAGCTTTTCCACAAGCAAAGGCAGAATACTTGCCTGACTTTGATTTCACCTTACTACATGTCGGAGACTTCACGATAGAAGTGGTGCAAGCGGATGAAAAAGTCAGTGAGGGTAAAAAAGGGACTGTATTGTATTGGCAAGTCGATGATTTTGATTTGGCTTTTGAGCATTTCACTCAACTAGGGGCAAAACTGTATCGCGGGCCAATGTTAATAGATGGTAACAACCGAATGTGCCAACTTGAAGACCCGTTTGGCAATTTAATTGGTTTAAAAGGGCAGTAAAATCCATTAAAACATTTAAAAAAATTAAAACCAATCGCAATGATTTACCTTATCAATTAGTAATATAAATAAAATTGCGATAAAAAATATAATTTGTGATAGCTGATGAAAAAAGGCACTAATTAGGGTGCTTTAAATTTTAAAATGCATTATAAAAAGTATGGTTTTTTCGGCGTTTTACGATGATTAATAGTATCTTAAGCTGAAAAATAACCAGTAATGAAGTGTTAAGGCGTAAAGTTAGTAGTTAAATGTTGCTTTCTTGTGAATGAATTAACATTACGTTTAAATTCTGCTATGCTGATCGCCCGAAGCTGGGCATAATTTTACCGCCATTGAGATTATGCGAGCAAATTCCTCTGACCTGGCACCGGATGATAATTTTGTCAGTATGGTGCAGAGAGCCGGGTATATAAATAACAAAGAAGCGAGGAGAACGTCGTGCTAGAAGAATACCGTAAGCACGTAGCCGAGCGTGCCGCTCAAGGGATTGTCCCTAAGCCATTAGATGCGTCACAAGTAGCTGCACTGGTAGAGTTACTGAAAAACCCACCCAAAGGTGAAGAAGATTTCCTGTTAGACCTGCTGACCAACCGCGTCCCCCCTGGTGTTGATGAAGCAGCGTACGTAAAAGCTGGATTTTTAGCCGCGATAGCTAAAGGCGAAACTTCCTCCCCTCTTATCTCCCCTGAAAAAGCCATTGAACTGTTAGGTACCATGCAGGGCGGATATAACATCCACGCACTGATTGATGCGTTGGATGATGAAAAACTGGCGCCAATCGCCGCTAAAGCACTTTCTCACACCTTACTGATGTTTGATAACTTCTACGACGTAGAAGAAAAAGCGAAAGCGGGAAATATTCACGCTAAACAAGTTATTGAATCATGGGCAGATGCTGAGTGGTTCAAAGAGCGTCCTGCGTTAGCTGAAAAAATGACCGTAACTGTGTTCAAAGTTACGGGTGAAACTAACACAGATGACTTATCGCCAGCGCCTGATGCATGGTCACGTCCTGATATCCCATTACACGCATTAGCAATGCTGAAAAACGCACGTGATGGTATTGAACCAGACGATGCGGGTAATGTTGGTCCAATCAAGCAAATTGATGCATTAAATAAAAAAGGCTTCCCATTAGCTTACGTGGGTGACGTCGTCGGTACCGGTTCTTCTCGTAAATCAGCGACTAACTCCGTGCTGTGGTTTATGGGGGACGATATCCCATTTGTACCAAATAAACGTGGCGGTGGGGTGGTATTAGGCGGCAAAATTGCACCAATCTTCTTTAATACGATGGAAGATGCGGGCGCATTACCGATTGAAGTGGATGTTTCTAAACTGAATATGGGCGATGTGATCGACATCTATCCATTTAAAGGTGAAGTTCGTAACCACGAAACCGGTGAACTACTAGAAACATTTGAATTAAAAACAGATGTGCTGATTGACGAAGTCCGTGCAGGTGGTCGTATTCCACTGATTATCGGCCGTGGTTTAACCAATAAAGCACGTGAATCACTGGGCTTAGAAGCGACAGATGTATTCCGTCACGCGAAATCCGTTGCACAAAGCAACCGTGGTTTCTCATTAGCACAAAAAATGGTTGGTCGTGCTTGCGGTCGCCCAGGTATTCGCCCTGGCGAATATTGTGAGCCAAAAATGACCTCTGTAGGTTCACAAGATACAACCGGGCCGATGACCCGTGATGAACTGAAAGACCTAGCTTGCCTTGGTTTCTCAGCAGATTTAGTCATGCAGTCATTCTGCCATACAGCAGCGTATCCAAAACCTGTTGATGTGACAACACACCATACCTTACCTGATTTTATCATGAACCGTGGCGGTGTTTCTCTTCGTCCGGGAGATGGTATTATCCACTCATGGTTAAACCGTATGTTACTGCCAGATACCGTTGGTACAGGTGGTGACTCACATACGCGTTTCCCAATTGGTATTTCATTCCCTGCGGGTTCAGGTTTAGTCGCATTTGCTGCGGCGACAGGTGTTATGCCACTGGATATGCCTGAGTCAGTATTGGTTCGCTTTAAAGGTGAAATGCAGCCGGGTATCACTTTACGTGACCTCGTTCATGCAATTCCACTATATGCAATCAAAGACGGCCTATTGACCGTAGAGAAAAAAGGTAAGAAAAACATTTTCTCTGGCCGTATCTTAGAAATTGAAGGCTTACCTGAGCTGAAAGTCGAACAAGCGTTTGAATTAGCGGATGCGTCAGCAGAGCGTTCAGCGGCGGGTTGTACTATCAAATTAGATAAAGCGCCAATTATCGAATACCTGCAATCGAATATCGTTCTATTAAAATGGATGATAGCAGAAGGCTATGGTGATCGTCGTACTATTGAACGCCGTATCAAAGGGATGGAAAACTGGTTAGCGGATCCACAACTGCTGGAAGGTGATGCAGATGCGGAATACGCGGCAGTGATTGAAATTGACCTCAATGATATCAAAGAGCCAATTCTGTGTGCACCAAATGACCCAGATGATGCACGTTTATTGTCTGATGTGCAAAACGAGAAAATTGATGAGGTCTTCATCGGTTCTTGTATGACAAACATTGGCCACTTCCGTGCAGCAGGTAAGTTATTGGATTCTCATAAAGGCCAATTACCAACACGTTTATGGGTTGCGCCTCCAACTAAGATGGACGCAGCACAGTTAACCGAAGAAGGTTATTACAGCGTATTTGGCAAGAGTGGTGCGCGCATTGAAGTCCCAGGTTGTTCTCTGTGTATGGGTAACCAAGCACGTGTAGCTGATGGGGCGACAGTCGTTTCCACTTCAACGCGTAACTTCCCTAACCGTTTAGGAACAGGTGCAAATGTTTACCTCGCATCAGCAGAGCTGGCAGCGGTAGCTTCTTTGTTAGGTCGTTTACCAACGCCAGCAGAATATCTGCAGTTTATGGATAAGGTTGATGAAACAGCGGCGGATACATACCGTTACCTGAACTTTGACCAGTTATCACAATATACCGAAAAAGCGGATGGCGTGATTTTCCAAACAGCGGTGTAATAAGGTAATATTAATAACGGAGGCTCCTAATGTTAGGGGCCTTTTTTAATTGGGTGTGTTCGCTAAATATATTCAGAAATTTCGATTAAATTTAAATCGACATCACGTAAGTAAATAGATCTAATTGCTCCAGTTGCACCAGTCCGATTAACTGGCCCTTCGATAATTTTTACACCTTGTTGTTCAATATGCTTTTGCACATCACACAGCGGTATATCACTAATAAAACATAAATCGAGCGCATCTGGTACAGGCAAGTGGGCTTTGGGTTCAAATTCTTTTCCATATTGGTGGATATTGATTTTTTGCTGCCCAAAACATAACGCATAACGCTGTTCACCAAAGGTAATAACTTCCATTTTTAACACCCGTTGGTAAAAGTCAATGCAGGCATCAAGGTTAGTTGTGGTTAGCACTATATGGTCTAAGCGATCGATCATTAGAGCTCCTATTGTTTTAATTATGACTATTTTAATTATTTTCTTATTTAATATTAAGTGAATTACGTGGCTTATGTGTTGAAATCGGTGCTTTACTCAATTTTATTTTTTCTGTTGGTAATACCTCTCAACAAAGCGGTTTGACTCGCGTTATACTAGGTTCAATAACGCAAGAGTAGAGGGACTGCATATGGACTACCAATTTTTCCAAGATATCACCGGAGCTATCTCCGCTAAATTCTCGATGGATCATGAGGCTATTGGATATTGGCTTAATGAAGAGGTTAAAAATAACCTTAGTCTGTTAGATGCTATTGAAGAAAACTATGAAAAAATCAAAGGAAGTGAAAAACAATGGGAGCTTATTGGCCACGAATATACATTGTTGCTTGATGATGAAGAAGTGATGATCCGCGCCAACCAATTATCATTTGAAACTGAAGGGTTGGAAGAAGGAATGAGTTATTATGATAATGAAAGTGTTGCATTTTGCGGCACTGATGACTTCTTATTAATGCTAAAAGATTATCGAATTTTTGTTATAGAAAATAGATAAAATAATTTTATTTAGTGATTTGTTTTGTGTTTTAATGAATCATCGCTATTATTTGCAATGTACGGCCAGCCATTAAACGTTTCGTTAAAGATTTATTGGTTGGGGTTAATATTGATAATTGGATCCTAAAGGGCATATATATATGAATACTGATGATGTTACAGGCGCGTTGAATGATGCAACGAATTGGTTTGTGGCGAACCAAGATCTGTTAGTTCAGTATGCTGTGAATATCGTGTCTGCTATCGTTATCTTGATTGTCGGGATGATGATTGCAAAATGGGTCGGGCGTGGTTTACATCGCGTGATGACCATGAAAGGCATTGATTCAACAGTGAGTGACTTTTTATCAGCGATAGCGCGCTATACCATTGTTGCATTCACCTTAATTGCTGTATTAGGGAAAGTTGGCGTACAAACAGCCTCTGTGATTGCGGTAATGGGGGCGGCCGGTTTAGCTGTTGGCTTAGCATTACAAAACTCGCTGGGTAACTTTGCCGCAGGTGTGTTGCTGGTGGTATTTAGGCCACTAAAAGCGGGGGAGTATGTCTCAATCGGTGCTGTTGAAGGTACAGTGCAAAATGTACAAATATTTTCAACTACGCTAAGAACCGCAGATGACCGTATTATTGTTATTCCTAATGGAAAGATCATTGCCGATAACATTATTAATACCAGTCGTGAGCCTAACCGTCGTCAAGATATTATTGTAGGTGTTGCTTACGATTCTGATATTGATGTGGTGAAAAAAGTATTAGGTGATATCGTCGCCGCAGATAGCCGTATTCAGCATGCTAAAGGCGTTACTATCCGTTTACATGATATGGCACCATCGTCATTAAATTATTTAGTGCGTTTTTGGACCACCAATGGTGATGCATGGCCTGTGTATTGGGACTTGCTAGAAGAGTTTAAGCGAGCATTGGATAAACATAATATTGGTATCCCATTCCCACAAATGGACGTTCATGTTCATAAACAAAATGCGCCTATCAAGCAAGATGCTGCAGAGTAATATTTAGAAAGTCATATTCAGCAGTTTCACTGAAAATAAGAGCCTGTCTTCGATGGGCTCTTATTCATTTCTCACTCCTATATTTTTCTTACCGAACCGTTTTTAGTTATAAGTCATACTTATGACCTATTAGACTTAATCATTTCCACTAATAATTTTTTCTCGTTAATATCCATGCATATTAATTGAATAAAAAGTTGGGATTAATGCATGTTTTCGATCTATTTACAGGGTGCACTGTTGGGTGCAGCAATGATATTACCTTTAGGGCCGCAGAATGCTTTTGTCTTACAACAAGGAAGCCGAAAGCAGTTTCATTTAATGAGTGCATTATTATGCGCTTTAAGTGATACCGTTTTAATTATCGCAGGTGTTTTTGGTGGGAGCGCTTTATTAAGCCAGTCTGAAATATTAATGCAATTGATTACATGGGCAGGCGTAGCATTTCTTCTATGGTATGGCTATGGTGCGTTTCGGACAGCACTCAGCCCTGATGAGGTCATACTTCAAACAGAAAGCCGTGCTATCACAAGATGGAAAGTGATTGTCACATTATTTGCCGTCACTTGGCTGAATCCTCATGTTTATTTAGACACTTTCGTTGTATTGGGTAGTGTGGGAGGCCAATTAGAAAGCCAGCTGAGACCTTGGTTTACGGCTGGAGCATTAACGGCTTCTTTTGTGTGGTTTTTTGCGTTAGCGATACTTGCAGCTTGGTTTTCACCCGTGTTAAATAAACCGCGTTCACAGCGTATTATTAACATTTTTGTGGGGAGTGTGATGTGGTTTATTGCATTTCAACTTGCAATACAGGGGCTTAAGGGACTCGGTTTGATTTCTCAATAACAATATATCTTCAACAGACAAGCAATAAAGTTCAATTTCTCATTATTCTGACTGTACTTTTTGTTTCATGTGTTACTGTTAAATTGAGCTCAGGGATAGTTTATTACCAATTATCCCTTTTTTAGCGATAAATAATTGCCTTGGGAGGTTCTGTGAAATTAAAATCTTTAGTTTTAGCTGCGATGGTAGCAGGTGCTGCGGTTCCTACCATGTCATTGGCTGACCCGTTACCTAATGGTCCACACATTACGACTTCGGGTAATGGAATAGTGAAAGCGACACCCGATATGGCGACGCTGAATATTCAGGTGGAAGTGACTGCTAAAGATGCGGCGGCTGCGAAAGCTGGGGTCGATAAGCGAGTTGCGGAGTATTTTGAGTTTCTTAAGAAAAACGGTATTGAAAAAGAAGATATTAATGCAGCAAATGTGCGAACTCAGCCTAAATATGATTACAGTAGTGTGAAACAAAAATCAACCATCGAAGGCTACACGGCAACACGTTCTGTTGAAGTGAAAGTGAAGAAATTAGACCAACTTAATGTCTTGTTAGATGGTGCTTTAGCCGCAGGTCTCAATGAAATCAACTCAGTACAGTTTGGTGTGGCTAATCCGCAACAGTATCGTGATGAAGCACGGTCTCAAGCGATTAAAAATGCGACAGAACAAGCTAATCTCTTAGCGAAAGGCTTTAATGTTCAGTTAGGCCCAGTGTATAGCATTAACTATAATGCGCCAGCTGCGGTGCCATATCCAATGGCAACAAGAAATTATGGTGGGGCGATGAAAGCCTCTGTTGCTCAAGACCTCAAGATTGATGAGACTTATGAACAACAGAGTATTGATTTTAATGACCAAGTTGATGTGGTATTTGAATTAAAACGCTAGTTTTTTGCGGGTTCATCTTCTTGTTTTAACATCTGGCGCCCAGTTTTTAATAGGGCGTCAGTCACTTTTTTCATCGTACGGCTTTCAGGTGCGAAGCGGTGCCAATAAAGCATGCGTCGCTGACATAGCCCTGGCGTTAAATCAACCAACTCACCATTCGCTAATTCACTTGCTATCTGCAAATGTGGGATCATACAGCAGGTAGAACCTTGTTTCGCTAACTGTACAAAGGCCTCTGAGGAGTTCACGATATGGCATGGAACACTGCCGGGCGACAACCCAAAGTTTTGTTGCACAAAGGCTTGGTGCATATCGTCTAAATGGTCGAAAGCAACCGCAGGCGCTTTTAATAACGAAGAGCGAGTCACCCCATCGGGGAAATATTTCGCTGCAAAGCCAGGTGATGCGACAAAAATATAGTCCAGCGCGCCAAGTTTATCGACCAAGCAACCCGGTAAGGCTTGGGGTTGAATACTGATAGCGCCTACCACTTCACCACGTCTTAAACGTTCTTGAGTTCGAGTTTCATCTTCTACCTGAATATTTAGCCGAATAGGGCTGTTGCCTAATACAGGGTTTAGGGCTGGAAGAAACCAAGTTGCCAAGCTGTCGGCGTTGACGGCAAGTGAGAGCAATAAAGGGGTGGAGCCACTATTTTCATCACCTAACCATTGTTCTTCTAACAATTCGACTTGATGAAGCAATGCTAGCAGTTTTTGCCCTTGTTCAGTTGGGTGTGGCGGAACGGTACGCACAAGTAGTGGCTGCCCAAATAGGTTTTCTAACTGCTTTATACGTTGTGACACAGCAGATTGCGTGATGCAGAGCTTTTGAGCTGCGCGCTCAAAGCCGCGTTCACGGATAACGGCATCCAGTGCTTGTAATGCGCGATAGTCAGGGCGCTTCATCAAAAAGATCTCCTTGTTGTTATTCTACCAAGCACTATGCCATATTTTTACAAATAACACTTAAAAATATTATTGTTGTGGCCTAAATCCCAAGAACCGTGACATAAATACAGCGAACAAAGCTGCAACTTATTGGGTGTCCGGTATATACTAGTTATTAATAACCTTAATCACGACTCAATTAAATCTTAAAAGGCATGAGCATGACTCAGGACGAATTAAAAAAAGCGGTAGGTTGGGCAGCACTTGATTACGTAAAACCGGGCACTATTGTTGGTGTTGGAACGGGCTCGACAGCTTCACACTTCATTGATGCATTAGCAACAATGAAAGGTCAAATAGAAGGTGCGGTATCAAGTTCAGAAGCATCAACTCAAAAATTAAAATCATTGGGTATTACGGTATTTGATTGCAATGAAGTGGATTCCTTAGATGTTTATGTTGATGGTGCTGATGAAGTTGACCATCACCTGAATATGATCAAAGGCGGTGGTGCGGCATTAACACGTGAAAAAATTGTTTCTGCAATTGCAAAAACCTTTGTTTGTATCGTTGACGAATCTAAGTTAGTTGATGTGTTAGGTAAATTCCCTCTGCCTGTTGAAGTGATCCCAATGGCGCGTAGCTATGTGGCACGTGAATTGGTTAAACTGGGTGGCACGCCAGAGTACCGTCAAAATGTGATTACAGATAACGGTAATGTGATTTTAGATGTCCATAATTTAAATATTATTGACCCAGTGGTATTAGAAAATACCATTAATGGGATTGCAGGTGTTGTGACCGTTGGGTTATTCGCGAATCGTGGTGCAGACGTCGTCTTGATGGGAACTGCAAACGAAGGCGTTAAAACCATCAAGTTATAATCTATATCGTATTCAATTTTTTAATAAGCCAGTGGAGTTATACCCACTGGTTTTTTTGTCTTACTGGTATTTTGTCATTAGTTTATGATTTGATAGAAGCTAAATTAATTAACCAGTTTTATTAATATCACCAATTTGAAATTTATTTTATTTTTTTTAATATCTAGCTATTTTGGTGATATATCTCACACAAATAGGCATTGTGCAGGAAAAATCCTTATTTTGTGTTATCACCCCTGATTTTCTACCATTTAACTTCTTTTTCTTCGCGCTTTTTAGCATCCATTAAGCAAACGGTTGTATTGCTACTGCGCTATTTTTTGCTATGTTGGTATACGCTTCATAGCTCAAGGTAGATGGATGTCATCTCTCTTGAGCTATGTTAGGCAAACACATATGTTCATCTGTTATAAATCTTAAGTACGTTCACGATAGGGTAGGGAAATGGTTAAGGTATCTTTGCAAAAAGACAAAATTAAATTTTTACTGCTAGAAGGTGTGCACCAAAGTGCGGTTGATAACTTAAAAGCTGCGGGCTACACCAATATTGAATATCACAAAAGTGCGTTATCCGACGAAGAATTAAAAGAAGCGATTAAAGATGCACGTTTTGTAGGTATCCGTTCCCGTACTCATCTTACTGAAGAAATTTTTGCAGCAGCAGAAAAACTTGTTGCAGTGGGTTGCTTTTGTATCGGCACCAACCAAGTTGATTTAGATGCTGCGGCAAAACGTGGTATCCCTGTATTTAACGCACCATTTTCGAATACACGTTCCGTTGCAGAAATGGTATTAGGCCAATTATTACTTTTACTACGTCGTATTCCTGAAGCTAATATGCAAGCCCACCGTGGTATTTGGGAAAAACAAGCGAAAGGCTGTTTTGAAGCACGCGGTAAGCGTCTTGGTATTGTTGGATATGGCCACATTGGTACTCAGTTAGGGATCTTAGCTGAGGGTATCGGTATGAATGTTTTCTTCTATGATATTGAAAACAAACTACCATTAGGTAATGCAACTCAAGTTCGTTCTTTAACTGAACTTTTGAATATGAGCGATGTGGTTAGCTTACATGTCCCTGAGACCCCAAGTACGAAGAATATGTTTGCTAAAGAACAATTCGACCGTATGAAGCCTGGTTCTATTTTCATTAACGCATCACGTGGAACAGTTGTGGATATTCCTTCACTGGCAGCCGCGTTGGAAAGCAAACATTTATCAGGTGCTGCGGTGGACGTATTCCCAAGTGAGCCAGCTGCAAATAATGACCCTAATGACCCATTTATCTCTGAATTAATTAAGTTCGATAATGTGATTTTAACGCCGCACATTGGGGGCTCTACAGAAGAAGCTCAAGAAAATATTGGGTTAGAAGTGGCTAGTAAGTTGGCGAAATACTCAGATAATGGTTCAACACTATCTGCGGTTAACTTCCCCGAAGTTTCCCTGCCTGTCCATACTGAAGATACCAACCGTTTCTTGCATATTCATGAAAACCGTCCAGGTATTTTGAACAGCATCAACCAAGTATTTACTGAAAATAACATTAACGTTGTTGGCCAGTATTTACGTACATCAGGCAACGTAGGTTATGTGGTTATTGATGTATTAATGCAAACGCCAAACCAAACAGATGAAGCACTCCAGAAATTAAAAGATTTGCCTGGAACCATTCGTGCGCGTTTACTGTTCTAAGTTACGCTAAAAATTGTGTGAAATAATGGCGCGGGTGTTTATGACCAGCGCCATATTTTTTGCGGCGTAATAATTTCGGGTAAAGGAATATCCCAGTGTGCGATGGGGAGTTTTTCTACTTGCTGGCAATTATGGGCAAGACCTATCGGATAAAAACCGGTTTTTTGCCAATTTGCTAGAGTCCTATCATAGAACCCACCTCCCATACCTAACCGTTGCCCTTGAGTATCAAAAGCCACTAATGGGATAAGCATGATATCCAGTTTCTCAAGTGGTAGCACATCTCTAACATCAAGCGGTGGTTCATCAATATTAAATCTGTTTTTAACGAGTTGGCTATCGGGGCGATAGTGAAGAAACAATAAATGGTGGCGACTAAAAGGATGCAAAACAGGGAGATAGACTTGTTTGCCTTCAGCCCAGAGCGCCTGAATAAGCGGTTTAGTATCAATTTCACCATCAAAAGAAAGAAACAACGCAATCGTGTTGGCTTGTGCTATTTTCGGGTGGTTTAATGCATTATGCATGAGTTGTTCCGCAGCGTCATATTGCTGCTGAGCGCTTAATTGACGACGTGCTTGGCGGATTGTTTGACGTACCTGCTGGCGTTGGGTCGAGAGGGAGTCTTGCATGTGATAACCTGTTATATATGCGATAAAAAACAGTTAACCAAGAAAGTAAATTACTTAAAGTATATCGCAAGATGAAAGGTTATGTAGAAAACAAATGAAAAATAAACAGGAACTTAATTGAGGGTCTCCAAGATGCCGTTGTAGGCTGTAACCCTTGAACCCTTGGTTCAAGGTGAACGCAGTTTAGCAACCTTTAGGCTTCCTGAGCGAATCAGGCATGCTCACCAGCGCCATAACCACATTCTATTTAGTTGAAATATCGGCTCAGGGGACTCGCCCACTCACGCGCATCTCAGAGAAATTTGGTTTGAGAACTTATCGTTACTCAGTGATTTCATTGTACGAAACTAGATTTAAAATGCAACCTTAATTTTGTATATTTTTTTCTACTAGTGTCTGATTAATAAGCAGATTTACTCTAGGGGCAATACCTGCCTCTCAGTAATTTTCACCTGATCGTGCAACGCTTGTTCGATTGTGTGCTGCAACATTTTTATTTTCTCTTCCATATTATAAGCATAATCACGCGTTTTTGTCTTTTCTTGTGCTAATTCGTGACAGACGTTCAATGCTACGATAAAAATAAGTTGTTCCATATTGGTCACACCGCTTCTATCTTTCAGATTTTGCAAGCGTTGTTCTAATTCTTTAGCCGACTCAAGAAGGGCTTCTTTTTGTTCTGATGGGCAGTTAACTCGCATTGAACGCCCGAAAATCTGGATGTCGACAGGTTGTGCGGACATGATACCTCCATACTGAATAATACTCGCCATAAATACATCATATTTGGCGCAATTAATAGATAAGACAAAAGCATACTGGTCTAGCGGCTATCCTTGATGGTAGCATATCACGAATCATAAGCTAACATGACGAATTCAGATGTCTATACAAAAATCTTTACCAAACTATGAATCACTGGACAAACTACTGCAACAGCACTCAATCGCACTTACTGCCGCGGAGATCCATGGTCTAATAACTGGGTTGATCTGTGGTGGGGGACGTGACCAAAGCTGGCAAACGTTAGTCCATGACCTTGCTAACGATGGTTTAGCTTTTCCACAAACCGTTTCACAGCCACTGCGAGAACTTTTTGATACCACGTTTGAAGCACTTGATGATAGCGAGTTTGCATTTACTATGCTATTTCCTGACGAAGACGCTTCTGTTTTTGACCATGCTGATGCGCTAGCTGGCTGGGTAAATCACTTTTTATTAGGTGTTGGTGTTACACAACCGAAACTGGCTGATAAAAAAGAGATAAGCGAGGTTATCACAGATTTACGCAATATTGGTATGCTTGGTTATGATGAAGACGAAGACCAAGAAGAACTCGAGCAAGCGTTAGAAGAAGTGGTGGAGTATGTCAGGGTGGCGGTGCAATTATGTTACATTGCATTGATTGAGCCAACTAAAGGCCAAGGCCCAACCGCAGTAGAAAATGATAAGCCAGTTCTTCATTAGTTTCTTTTAACGTGTAACGTGAGTTTTCAAAGCCACTTAACTTTATCGGACGATATTATATTATTGATAAAATTAAGTGCTTGAAAACGGGGTGTATCCAGTTTTAAGTCATTTCGCCAGTGTATGTTGTTATGTGATTGGTTAAACACAAGCAATATATTCAGCAATCTAATTATTCTGATAATAAGGCAAAAACGGTATGAATAAACAGGAATTTATTTCTCGTCGCAATGCATTATTGGCTCAAATGCAACCAGGCAGTGCAGCAATTATTTTCTCAGCGCCTCCTGCGCAGCGTAATGCGGATTGCGAATACCCGTACCGTCAACACAGTGATTTCCTTTATTTGACGGGGTTTAGCGAACCTGAAGCCGTATTAGTGTTGATTAAGAGCGATGAAAAACATAGCCATTCTGTTCTTTTTAACCGTGTTCGTGATTTAACTGCTGAAATTTGGTTTGGTCGCCGCCTTGGCCAAGACGCCGCACCTGAAAAGTTAGGTATCGACAAAGCGTTACCTTTCAATGAAATAGAAGAACAACTTTATCAATTACTGAACGGCCTCGATGTGGTTTATCATGCACAGGGGGAGTTTGCCTATGCCGATAAATTAGTATTTGATGCCTTAGATATTTTACGTAAAGGCAGCCGCCGTCACTTACGAGCGCCACAAACATTGGTAGATTGGCGGCCGATTGTCCATGAAATGCGCTTATTTAAGTCAGAAGAAGAAATTAATACTCTGCGTATGGCTGGGCGAATTTCTGCTCTCGCACACGTTAGAGCCATGGAAACTTGCCGACCTAATATGTATGAATACCAACTTTGTGGTGAGTTAGAACACGAATTTACTCGCCATGGTGCACGTTTCCCTTCGTACAACTCCATTGTGGGTAGTGGTGAAAATGCCTGTATTTTGCATTACACCGAAAATGAGAGCCTAATGAAGGATGGCGAATTAGTCTTGATTGATGCGGGGGCAGAATTTGAAGGCTATGCAGGGGATATCACGCGTACTTTCCCAGTAAATGGTAAATTTAGCCAAGCGCAACGTGAAATTTACGATATCGTCCTTAAAGCGTTAAATACCGCGTTAGAGCTATACCGCCCGGGAACCAGTATCCATGAGGTGACTCGTGAAATTGTTCGTATCAAAACAGAAGGTCTCGTCGCACTTGGAATTTTACAAGGCGATGTGGATCAATTGATCGAAAACAAAGCATATCAGCCATTCTTTATGCATGGTTTAAGTCATTGGTTAGGGTTAGATGTACATGATGTAGGTTTTTATGGCACAGACCGCGACCGTACACTTGAAGTGGGGATGGTATTAACTGTTGAGCCCGGTTTATATATTGCTCCAGATGCCGATGTGCCACCACAATATCGCGGTATTGGTGTACGTATCGAAGATGATATTGTTATCACCGAAAACGGAAATGAAAACTTAACAGATTTAGTCGTGAAAGACCCTGATGAAATTGAAGCCCTAATGGCGGCAGCAACGCACAATTTAGGGTAGCTGTCAGTCATCATAGAAAGGTAATAAACAACGCATGAATGTGATCATCGTGGGGGGCGGTATGGCGGGTGCAACATTAGCACTGGCGATATCATCCCTTAGCCAAGGAAAATTATCGGTTTCATTAATCGAGGCAGCTTTGCCTGATGGCAAACATCCGGGATTCGACGCACGTGCGATTGCGCTAGCCCACGGTACTTGCCAGTCGTTAGCAAAAATAGGCATTTGGCCTGCTTTAGCGGATTGTGTGACCCCCATTAATCATGTTCATGTGTCTGATAGAGGCCATGCTGGTTTTGTGAATATCGCAGCCGATGATTATCATATCGATGCTCTAGGCAATGTTATTGAACTGCACGAAGCTGGTGCCCGCCTATTTTCATTGTTACGTAAAGCCCCCGGTGTAACCCTTTATTGCCCTGCAAAAGTAGAAAATGTTTATCGTGAACAAGAGATTGTGACGGTCACCTTGGATAATGGAGATAAGGTGACAGGGGAATTACTGATTGCTGCGGATGGCAGCCATTCCGCGATTGGTAAAGCCTGCCATATGCAATGGCAACAGGACGATTATGGGCAAGTGGCTATTATCGCGAATGTGAAAACCGCCATAGACCCACAAGGCCAAGCCTTTGAACGCTTTACGGAATTTGGCCCATTAGCCTTGTTGCCAATGTCACAAGGCCGTAGTTCATTGGTTTGGTGCCATCAGCAAGAACAAGCTGACACAATCAGGTCTTGGGATGATGAGACATTCAAGGATAAATTACAGCAAGCATTCGGCTGGCGGCTAGGCGAAATCGTCATGGCCGGTAAGCGTCATTGTTATCCATTGGTATTACGTAAGGCGCTTAACCCTGTTAGTCATCGAGTCGTGTTAGTGGGGAACGCTGCTCAGACCCTGCATCCTATTGCGGGGCAAGGCTTTAATTTAGGTATCCGTGATGTGATGCAACTGGCTCACATTGTGGTAGATGCAAACGCGAAAGGGCAAGACATTGGCCGTTATTCATTACTCAGTCAATACCAGCAAGCCAGAGCGTTAGATAGAGACAAAACGGTTACGATAACCGACGGTTTGGTTCGTTTATTTGCGAATCGCTGTTTACCGCTTATTGTCGGGCGTAACTTAGGTTTAATGGCAATGGAAATGTTACCGCCAGCTCGTGATGTTTTGGCTCGCCAAACATTGGGTTGGGTTGCACACCAATAACCACGAAATAAAGAGGAATAAAAAATATGCAATCATTTGATGTGGTTATCGCCGGTGGTGGTATGGTTGGGTTGGCACTCGCTTGTGGGCTTGAAGGGAGTGGGCTCCGTGTTGCGGTAATTGAGACTCATCCACCCAAGGTACCATTTAGTGTAGCAGAGCCGCATGCATTAAGGGTATCTGCTATTAATGCGGCAAGTGAAAAGTTACTGACCCACTTAGGTGTATGGTCAACTATTAAAGGAATGCGAGCTTCTGCATATAATGGCATGGAAGTTTGGGATAACGATAGCTTTGGGCGTATTTCTTTTACCGCTCAAGAACGTAACCTGACGCATTTAGGGCATATTATTGAGAATAATGTTGTACGTGATGCACTATGGCAAAAGGCGTCTCAGCTTCGCGATGTGACATTATTAGCCCCCGCAACAATTAAAAAAGTGGTGTGGGGAGAAAATGATGTTTTCATTACGTTAGATGATGAAAACATGTTAACGGCACGGTTGATTGTGGGGGCTGATGGGGCAAACTCGTGGTTGCGTAGCCATGCTGATATCCCATTAACCTTTTGGGATTATGAACATACCGCGTTAGTTGCTACGATCCGAACCGAAAAACCTCACGAAGGCGTTGCTCGACAAGCTTTTGATGGTGAAGGTATTTTAGCGTTTTTACCATTAAGTGACCCACATCTTTGTTCAATTGTGTGGTCTCAATCTGCCACTGAAGCAGTTAGGCGTCAATCTTTAGAACCTGCTGATTTTAATAAAGAACTGGCGGTTGCATTTGATGTTCGTCTGGGTCTTTGCCAAGTGGAAAGTGAGCGATTAACCATTCCTCTCACAGGGCGTTATGCAAGGCAATTTGCAGCTCAACGCTTAGCTTTGTTGGGGGATGCGGCACATACCATCCATCCATTAGCAGGCCAAGGGGTTAACCTTGGGTTTATGGATGTGGCTATGTTGATTGGTGAAATTAAGCGTTTGCACCGCGAAGGTAAAGACTTTGGTCAATATTTATACTTGCGTGATTACGAGCGCAGCCGTAAGCACAGTGCAGCGTTGATGCTAGCTGGTATGCAAGGTTTCCGTGAATTGTTTGATGGCAATAACCCTGCGAAGAAATTACTTCGTGATATCGGGCTGGTTTTAGCGGACAGCTTACCGGGTGTTAAACCGCAATTATTGAACCATGCGATGGGGCTGTTTGATATGCCGAAGTGGCTGGAACAGTTACAAGTCGAAGACACTCTCTAAATCCCTTTCTGCAAAGGCACAATCTTATAAATTGTGTCTTTTTCTTTTTTAATTTCAATATACAAAGTGTCATCACTGGTTTCTGTATACGAAATAACCCTGCCGATCTTGTTTTAGTATGAATAGCAGACTTTTCTCTTTTTATCATGACTGAAAAAAACTAATTACATTCATTTTTCGCATTAGTTTTATTTATATTGGTGTGATGAGTTTTATTGGCGAAGCTATCATTTAAATTCTTTAATTGATGATATTTTGAGCTTCTAGACGCTAAATGTAAGGGTTTTGAGTGATCATTCTCAATTATTTAACAAAAAGCACTGGCAAAATCAGAGCGCAATCAGTAATACAGATGGATGGTCGCCCTATTTTTTTTTATAGAATAGAACTGCAAACAGTGGTAGGTTTTTTAAAAGTTATCGTTTGCGTCGGGTTAAAATTATCTCGCGACTTTGTTGCAGATGGGTAATTTTCACTACGCAATCACCCTGTCATATTAATTAATAATGTAAAGAGGGTATTCATGGTAAAGCAAACAACGCTATATGATGAACATATAGCCTGCGGTGCAAAAATGGTCGATTTTCATGGTTGGATGATGCCGTTGCATTATGGTTCGCAGATCAATGAACATAATTTTGTCAGAACCGAAGCAGGGATGTTTGATGTTTCCCATATGACTATTGTCGATTTACACGGGGAAGGCTGTCGCGATTTTCTCCGTTATCTTCTCGCCAACGATATCAATAAACTTACAGAGCAAGGTAAAGCCTTATATACATGCATGCTGAATGCTTCAGGTGGTGTTATTGATGACCTGATTGTGTATTACCTCGCTGATGACTTTTATCGTCTCGTCGTCAACTCAGCAACACGCGATAAAGACCTCGCTTGGATTGAACAACATGCTAAAGGTTATGCCGTTGAAATTCGTGTTCGCGATGACTTAGCGTTATTAGCTGTCCAAGGGCCGCAAGCACCAGAAAAGGTTCATTCATTACTGAGTTCGGAACAAAATAGCGCCATTGAAGGAATGAAACCATTTTATGGTATTCAAACTGGAGATTTGTTCATCGCAACCACGGGCTATACCGGCGAAAAAGGTTATGAAATTGCTATGCCTAAAGAGCAGGTCGTTGAATTTTGGCATAAACTGCTTAAGGCGGGGGTACACCCAGCGGGCTTAGGGGCGCGGGATACTTTGCGCCTTGAAGCCGGTATGAACCTATATGGGCAAGATATGGATGAAACGATTTCACCATTAGCCGCGAATATGGGCTGGACGATCGCTTGGAAACCAGAAGATCGCCAATTTATTGGCCGTGAAGCATTGGAAAAATTACGTGAACAAGGTACTGAAAAACTTGTCGGTATTGTGATGCGTGAAAAAGGTATACTGCGTGCAGGGCAAGTTGTCCGCTTTACTGATGAACTGGGGAAACTACAAGAAGGGGTAATAACCAGTGGCTCTTTCTCGCCAACCCTTGGCTTCAGTATTGCGTTAGCGCGTGTCCCGAACGGAATTCAAGACAAAGCAATTGTTGAAATCAGACAAAGAGAAATGCCAGTTGAAGTTGTTAAACCGGGCTTTGTCCGTGAAGGTAACTGCTTAGTGTAATTTGGGCGAATCTGATTAATAAATTTAAAAATTGAGAGGCTAATGATGAGCAATACACCTAAAGAATTAATGTACACCCGTGAACATGAGTGGCTGCGCGATGAAGGTAATGGTGAATTTACAGTTGGTATCACCGAACATGCGCAAGAAACGTTGGGTGACATGGTGTTTGTTGATTTACCCGAAGTGGGGACGGCGGTAAGTGCAGGTGATGACGTTGCAGTCGTCGAATCAGTTAAAGCAGCATCTGATATTTACGCACCACTGAGTGGCGAAATTGTGGCGGTTAATAGTGAGTTGAATGACGCGCCAGAACTCGTAAATGAACAGCCGTATCAAGAAGGTTGGATTTTCCGCATTAAAGCATCCGATACCGCAGAGCTGGCGGATTTGATTGATGCGGCGGGGTATACTTCTATGATTGAAGCCGAAGAATAGTTTATTCGTCATATTTTGTGTTGTGGCGGTGTTGGCTGCACTCGACAACTCGGGTCACATACTTGTGTATGTTCCCCAAGATTGTCTACGTTTGCCGCCTAGCCACAACGCAAACTATTTAGAATAAACACTTTTTAGTGATAGCCATAAGATGAGCTATTTAGAGGATTGATAAAATCTAATTAGTTAGAAACAAGAAACAACCGCAATATCATTGATTTTAAGCGTTATCTCGCAAGTTCCGTAATAACCGCCCTACAACTTATGCATAGCAGACAAAGGATGGGAACACAGATATGTCGATGTCACTGAGTCAATTAGAAAATCGTTCAGAATTCATTTCGCGCCACATTGGTTCATCAGAACAACAATTAAAAACCATGTTAGACACCGTGGGTGCAACGTCATTAGATGCCTTGATGGGCAAAATTGTCCCCAAAGCCATTTTGCTTGCAGAGCCGCCAAGAGTGGGAGGGGGAGCAACTGAACAAGAAGCTTTAGCGGAATTAAAAGCAATAGCGTCACTCAATAAACGCTACAAAAGTTATATTGGTATGGGATATGCCCCTGCTGTGCTTCCGCCAGTTATCTTGCGTAATTTATTAGAAAACCCGGGTTGGTATACCGCTTATACGCCATATCAACCGGAGGTGTCACAAGGCCGTTTAGAATCATTACTGAATTTTCAACAGTTAACTATCGACCTTACGGGGTTAGACCTTGCTTCTGCATCGTTATTGGACGAAGCCACCGCTGCGGCAGAAGCTATGGCGATGGCAAAACGGATCAGCAAACTGAAAGATGCAGAACGTTTCTTTGTGGCGGATGATGTTCATCCGCAAACTCTGGATGTTGTTCGCACACGTGCGGGGACTTTTGGTTTTGAAGTGATCGTGGATAGCGCAGAGAAAGCACTGGAACACGAAGGTGTTTTTGGTGTGTTACTTCAACAGGTTGGCACGACAGGTAATGTCCATGACTACAGTTCGCTATTTGCCCAATTAAAAGAGCGTAAAATTGTCAGTTGCGTTGCAGCAGATATGATGGCGCTAGTATTGCTCACTGCACCGGGTAAGCAAGGGGCGGATATTGTCTTCGGTTCAGCGCAGCGTTTTGGCGTCCCGATGGGGTATGGTGGGCCACATGCGGCCTTCTTTGCTTGTCGTGACGAATTTAAACGGGCAATGCCTGGACGTATTATCGGTGTGTCACGGGATGCAGCAGGTAATACCGCACTGCGTATGGCGATGCAAACCCGTGAACAACATATTCGCCGTGAAAAAGCGAACTCGAATATTTGTACATCCCAAGTGCTGTTAGCCAATATCGCAGCCATGTATGCGGTTTATCATGGGCCAAAAGGGCTGAAAATAATTGCAGAGCGTATTCATCGCTTCAGCACTATTTTTGCCAAGGCATTAGCAGACGCAGGTTTTACATCACGCCATAAAACTTGGTTTGATACGTTATGTATTGAAGTCGCTGACAAAACAGCGGTGCTAGCGCGTGCTGAAAAAGCCAAAGTGAATTTACGTACTGATATTCGTGGTGCAGTTGGCGTGACTTTTAGTGAAATCACGACTCGCCAAGATTTAAATGAATTGTTTGCGGTGATCACAGGTGTTGAAGCTAAGTTAGATTTTGAAAAACTAGACCAATCTGTTTCAGCGACAGAGCAAGCGATCCCAAGCTCTATGTTACGTGATGATGAAATTTTAGCTCATCCAAATTTTCATCGTTACCATAGTGAAACCGAAATGATGCGCTATATGCATAGTTTAGAGCGCAAAGATTTAGCCTTAAACCAAGCTATGATCCCTCTGGGTTCTTGTACGATGAAGCTTAATGCGGCTGCGGAAATGATCCCAATTACTTGGCCTGAATTTGGCGAGCTACACCCATTCTGCCCACCTGAGCAGGCTCAAGGTTATCACCAAATGATAGAGCAACTTTCCCATTGGTTAGTGCAATTGACCGGTTATGATGCTGTTTGTATGCAACCTAACTCAGGGGCTCAAGGTGAATATGCCGGTTTATTGGCTATTCGTCGCTATCATGAGAGTCGCAATGAAGGGGAGCGAAATATTTGTTTGATCCCGGCTTCTGCTCACGGTACCAATCCTGCCTCTGCGCATATGGCAGGTATGGAAGTGGTGGTAGTGCGTTGTGATGATGAAGGTAATATCGATTTAACGGATTTACGTGAAAAAGCTCAGCAACATAGCGAAGCTCTTTCTTGTGTGATGGTAACTTACCCATCAACCCACGGGGTATATGAAGAAAGTATTCGTGAAGTGTGTGAAATTATTCACCAATATGGTGGTCAAGTATATCTTGATGGTGCAAATATGAATGCTCAAGTTGGGTTAACAACACCGGGCTTTATTGGTGCGGATGTTTCTCACCTGAATTTGCATAAAACATTCTGTATCCCTCACGGCGGTGGCGGACCAGGTATGGGGCCTATCGGTGTGAAAAAACACTTGGCACCGTTCGTACCGGGGCATTCTGTGGTTGAGCAAGAAATGTTAACTGACCAAGGTGCGGTATCTGCAGCCCCATTTGGCAGTGCATCAATTTTGCCAATTAGCTGGATGTATATTCGGATGATGGGCTCTTATGGTCTACGTAAAGCTAGCCAAGTTGCTATTTTAAATGCGAATTATATTGCCAAGCGTCTTTCTGGCCGTTATGACATTTTATATACAGGGCAAGAAGGCTATGTTGCCCATGAATGTATTGTCGATTTACGCCCAATTAAAAGAGATACGGGTATCAGTGAGCTCGATATTGCTAAGCGCTTAATTGATTATGGTTTCCATGCGCCAACCATGTCTTTCCCTGTAGCAGGGACATTAATGATTGAACCGACAGAGTCTGAAAGCATAACTGAAATTGATCGGTTTATTGACGCCATGTTAGCGATACGCGATGAAATTGACCAAGTTGTGAAAGGGCAGTGGACACTAGAAGATAACCCTCTCGTGAATTCGCCTCATGTGCAAACGGAGCTAGCCGGGGAGTGGCCTCATAGTTATAGCCGTGAACTCGCAGCATTCCCAACAGCACAAACGAAAGCGAATAAATACTGGCCAGCAGTAAAACGGCTTGATGATGTGTATGGGGATCGTCATTTACACTGCTCATGTGTGCCGATTGAAGATTATATGTAGGAATATATCGCACACTTCCATTATATAATGTGAATTAAATACTCTTTAGGCTTGATTTCGGTGAGTTACTGAATTCAAGCCTTTATTTATTTAGGATTTATTTAACCTAAATATTGTGAGATACCCGTATAATTTTTACCTTGGTGTAGCTTTTCCACAGCACCTGTTTCTATAATGACTCGGTAAACCCCTCCATTAAGGTCAACCACATACATCAGTTGTGCAGGCTTATCATATGTGAGTCCAATAGCCTCTTTAAAACCACGGCTTATCACCTTGTAATGGCTTAATCCATCAGCAGAAATATTGGCACAATTTAAGCTATTACCATCGGGCTCAGCGCCTCTATCTGTCCAATATAAAATATGGTTTTCTTCATCAAGCAATAAATCAATAGGTTCGGGGAGGTCTTGAAGGAGCAATTGAATATCAGTTCGTTGATTGGCCGATTGTTGGATTTTAGGCGTTAATGGCACCCTAAAAATACGACCTAAATTACCTTTAGGGGTCCCTTTCTGAGTCCAGTAGATCCAATTATTTGTGACATCAACAGTAATGCCAACACATTGGTCTAATATATCTACTTTATTGTGTTTATCTCGGGGTCTTGCTACATGGACGAATAAATCAGAACCATCAATATTACATGATGAAACCATACCTCCTTCACGATCACACCAATATAATCGTTGATTTACTAAATCAAGATGCAATTGTTTTGGCGTTCTTATCTTTCCGTTGCCCAATAGTATTTTTCTGCCAGTACCATCAAAATTCATCACATTAATGGAGCCATCGTCAGCCTCATAATCTTCACCCATATTACTCCAATAAATTAATCGGTTAGCAGGGTCAACGGCAATACCATCAGGGGTTCCACCGAGTCCTTCGATAATTGGAATTGTTTGATGTGTTGATTTATTGAATTGAATTATAGCGGGTGAATGGACATCTAGAAGTAAAAGGTAAGGATTTGAATATTCATTGAATTTTTCCATTTTAAACCTCTTTGGCAAATGTTCAATGATAAAGATAGGAGCGATATTAATAATTGGCAAGTTATTAATATTGGTATTTCTATATAAGTCGAGATTAATAATTATTAAAAAATATAAAGTGGTTTATTATTTAAATCAAAATAATGAATTAGTGAAAAGTATATCTTGCTGTGGGTAATACACATAGATTAGATGAGTGTAACACGTTAAATAAAGCGGCTTTGTAGCCGCTTCTGACATAAATTACAGTAACCAGCCTTTTTGCTGAGCGAGTTCCAATTGTAATTTAAGTTGTTGATAAAATTCAGGTAGGATCTGCTGAATATAATCACATTTACTGAGGACTTGTTCCAGACGAATGTGGTTTTCGACCCAACTTTGGCCTTGATTATGCAGGTTCATCAGCATCGGCATCGCTCGGTCAATGGCATTCGCATAGACAGATTCCGGGGTTTCTAATGCATCATATTCATTCCACAGCGCTAACAGCGTTTCATTTTGCGGGCTAGGCAGTAAGTTAAAAATACGCTTAGCCGCTTTAACTTCTTCTTCATGAATAGCATCACGAGCGGCATTATCAAATACCAATACATCGCCTGCATCAATTTCAACAATGTCATGAACGAGGGCAAGTTTTATCGCATGTTCGATATTAATGCCTTGAACATAAGGTGCAAAACTCATTGCTGCAACGGCAAATTGCCAACTGTGTTCTGCTGTGTTTTCTTGGCGTTCACGGTTCAATAATTTATTCTTACGATAAACACTTTTGAGTTTATCTAATTCCATCAAAAATTGGACGACTTCGGTAAAAGCCCCAAAATTAACCACCTCTACGGGCTTGCTACCTAATGCAGATGACATAAAAACTCCAATTAATTCTCTTCTAATGAATAAGGTAATGGGGCGATAGCTAGATGACTTTGCTCATCACCCATAACACGGAAAACGCTATCCGCTTCCATATCGTTATTCATAATGACTTGCACATAGATTTCGCCGCTACCTAAGCGAATAGCAGCTAAAACAGTTCCTGTACGGCGCCATTTATCACCAAGCTGCCACTCCACACCTTCACCAACGACAGGAATAGTGGTACCTGTACCTTTTAAGGTGTACATCGCACGTTTATTTGCACCACGGAATTTTGCACGGGCAACCATTTCTTGACCGGTATAACAGCCTTTTTTAAAGCTAATACCATCAGGTAGGGCTTGTAAGTTGGTTGCTTGAGGTAAATGTTGGGCACTATTTTGTTGATCGATAACCGCAAAACCGGCTTCGATATCAAGGGCTAACCATTGTTCATCGTTGACCTGAATAGCACCTAAGGTTTGGGCCATTTTTTGTGCCGTTTCTTCGTTCGTGATCACTAAAAAACGCTCTGTGGGTAATGCAAAATGTAATATTGTGGAGGCGTCGTCTGTAACCACTTGGTTTTGAGCGTCAGGTAATGCAGTAAATAATGTTGCCAGTGCTTCTCTAGCGCCTTTACCCGCGACTCCGACTAATTTCAGTTCTGGTTTTTTTTCAAAGGTGACTTTCGAAAAAACAGCATATTTTTTCAGTTCGGCGAGTTGTGAGTCGGCAACGCTGGTTCTTAATAAATATGAGTAGCCATCTAAATGATGGAATAGGCGGAGGTCGCTCCACATCTTACCTTTAGGATCACAATGTGCTGTTAATGCATGTGATTGCTTGAGTGTGGCGATATCTGCGGTTACTTGGCCTTGCAGGTATTTTTCTGCATCGGCGCCGTGGAGGTGAATAAGTTCCCAGTTTTCCAGTGAAATCAAAACGAGTGGTAAAGACTGAGATCCGAGAGGGAATTGCTGTGTACTATCAATTTGGTTAGTCATGATTTCACCTGTTGTTCTTTGATAGATAAAGGTGCCTAATGGTAAAATAGCTAGATAACATTGCAAGTAGTTATTATGATGAAGCTGTATTATCTAATAGTTTTTTATCATCTGTTTGTAGAAAAACGGTATTTTACTACTAAAATTACAACAATGTAGTCTATAACATGTTTTCTTAGCGGATAATCTGTTAGAGTATGGAAAATAATCAATCTAATCAGTTAACTGCAAAAAAGGCCGTAGTAGAATGGATATTGAGAATAAAGCGCGAATTCATTGGGCATGCCGCCGTGGTATGCGTGAATTAGATATTTCAATCATGCCGTTTTTTGAGTATGAATATGATGACCTAACAGCTCACGATAAGCAGGTATTTGTCCGTTTATTAGAATGTGCGGACCCTGATTTATTCAATTGGCTAATGAATCACGGTCGTCCAGATGATGACGAACTTTTTCGTATGATTAAACTGATTCAGGAAAAAAATAAAAATCGTGGTCCTGTGGAAATCTAATCTCTCCATTTCATGGAAAACCCAACTGTTCTCAACCTGTGTTCATGGGGTCATTGGGATGTTTTTACTATTGGCTCCATGGTCCCCTGGTAACTCAATGATATGGTTGCCGCTATTAGTGGTTGTCGTTGCGAGTTGGGCAAAGAGCCAGAAAAATATCAGTAAAATAAAAGGGGTTGCTGTACTGGTTAATGGCAATAAGGTTCAGTGGAAGAAAAATGAATGGAGAATACTGAAAGCACCTTGGCTTACCCGCTATGGTATATTACTGACACTAGAAGCGTTACAAGGTAAACCACAAAAGCTCCATTTGTGGGTTGCAAAAGACGCATTGTCGGAAGAGAATTGGCGTAATTTAAACCAATTATTGCTGCAATACCCTGATATTTAGGCTACCAAAATCATAGGTGATAAATAAAATTGGTAGCCTGGTGTAGGGTAGGTAACCCTCACTTTGGGGGTTCACTGAGCAAGTACATATAAACTTGCATCATAATAGCGCTTCAATTTCCTGAAAAATCTGCACACACCACTGCGCAATACGTTCATCGGTCTGTTCAAACTGGTGGACTTCATCTAATGCCAGCCCAACAAACATATCACCAGTTTCATTGAGTGGTTTAGGGCTATCAAAGGTATAGCCTTCAGTTGGCCAGAAACCGACAAATTTAGCGCCAGTTGGTTTTAGTTGATGATAGAGCATGCCAAGGGCATCAAGAAACCACTCGCCATAATCTATTTGGTCACCCAGTCCATACATCGCAATGATTTTATTTGCGAGGTTAAGATTGGGAAGCGCTTCCCAAATTTCAAGCCAATCTTCCTGTATTTCACCAAAATCCCACGTAGGTATTCCCAAAATAAGAACATCATACTGTTCCATTTCTGTTGGCGGTGTATCGTTAACGTTATGCAATGTGACTAAATCATCGCCGAGAATATCACGTATTTTTTCTGCAACCATTTCGGTATAACAGGTACTAGAACCGTAAAAAAGACCTATTTTCATATATATTATTACTATGTCCAGCTATGGTTTTCATCACAAGAGAGATATTGTAACAGAAGCAGCCACATTCAGGCATAATAGAATCGTGTGGTATTATCTAAAGGAAGCTTATTTGTCGTGGAAACAAAACAACTTAATCCATTAATTGAACAATTTCTTGATACAATTTGGCTTGAACAAGATCTAGCCGAAAATACATTGGCTTCTTATCGTAATGACCTTCAACTATTAGATAAATGGCTTGATGCGCATCAGTTGCATTTAGAAAGTGTTCAATCAATTGACTTACAATCTTTTTTTGCAGAACGTATTGATTGTGGATATAAAGCAACCAGTTCAGCACGTTTATTAAGTGCGATGCGTAGGTTATTTCAATATTTGTATCGGGAGAAAATCCGTCTGGATGACCCTTCTGCGGTGATTGCTGCCCCCAAAATTCCGCAGCGTTTACCCAAAGATTTAAGTGAAAAGCAAGTTGAAGATTTATTAAATGCCCCTGCTACAGAAGATGCTTTAGAACTACGTGATAAGGCCATGTTGGAAGTGCTATATGCTTGTGGTTTGCGTGTTTCTGAATTAATCGGCTTAACTTTTTCAGATATTAGCTTGCGGCAGGGGGTTATTCGCGTTGTTGGTAAAGGCGATAAAGAAAGATTGATTCCCTTGGGGGAAGAGGCAATATATTGGCTAGAGAAATACATTGATGAAGGTCGCCCAGATTTATTAAATGGCAAAACTAGCGATATTCTATTCCCGAGTAAGCGTGGCACGAAAATGACTCGGCAAACGTTTTGGCATCGAATAAAATATTATGCAGTACTTGCACATATTGATAGCGAGCTACTCTCACCGCATGTTCTTAGACACGCATTTGCAACCCATTTACTCAATCATGGGGCAGATTTACGCGTGGTACAAATGTTGTTAGGTCATAGTGATCTTTCAACCACCCAAATTTATACTCATGTTGCTACTGAACGGTTACGAGTATTGCATGAGCAGCATCATCCAAGGGGGTGATGCATGATTAAAGGACTATCTATGAAACGCAAATTGTTATTATTGGCTGCTGCATGTATTGCGACTGTGACTTCCACGGTCTATGGGGCAACAGAAGAAAAAGTTATCCGTGATACTTTGGAAAAATACAACATGGTTGTTGAGGTAATTAAACCTTCGCCAATCGTTGGGCTGAATGTTGTTGAAACCACAACAGGGGTTGTTTATATCACTGATGATGGCAAATATTTATTGCAAGGGCCAATTTATGATATGAGCGGTAAAAACCCAGTCAATATCAGTAATCAGCCATTAATGAAAAAAGTAGAAGCGCTCAAAGATGAAATGATTATCTTCAAAGCCCCTCAGGAAAAGCATGTTGTGACAGTTTTTACCGATATTAGCTGTGGTTATTGTAAAAAATTACATGAATCTGTTGGTGAATTAAACAGCCAAGGTGTCACGGTGCGTTATCTGGCTTATCCACGCCAAGGTGCAGATAGCGACGTAGGAAAGAAAATGGCATCTATTTGGTGCAATGGCCTACAACAAAAAGCATTAACTCAAGCGTTTAAAGGTGAAGAAGTTGCCATGATTGAAGATTGCAAAATTGACCTAAGTAAACATATGAGTGTGGGTAATTTATTCAAAGTGACGGGAACACCAGCAATCATCCTACCGGATGGGCAATTACTGCCTGGCTACATGAAACCGGATGCCCTTGTTCAATTCCTCAACGAAAAATAGTTAATTATTGTGAATGTAGAAACACTCTTACAACAAAGACAGCAGCAAAGTTCTGCCGCTCAACTTCCTGGCTTGCCTGAGCTATTACAACGAATTTACCAGCATCGGGGCATCACGGATATCACTCAGTTAGAGCGCAAAGCAGCTAATTTATTGGATTATCGGACATTATCGGGTGTTGATAAGGCATTGCCCCTACTTTATCGTGCGTTAAATGAACATGAAGCTATTACTATTGTTGGGGATTTCGATGCAGATGGAGCAACCAGTACGGCATTAGCTATTAGAGCTCTAAAATCAATGGGATATAGAAATATCAATTATATCGTTCCGAACCGTTTTGAAAATGGTTATGGATTAACGCCATTGGTTGTTGAAGAAGCTCGTAAACGCGGAACGAATCTCATTATTACCGTTGATAATGGCATCTCATCCCATGAAGGGGTTGCAGTAGCTAATCAATATGGAATGAATGTAATTATTACCGATCACCATCTGCCGGGGGAAACTTTGCCTGCTGCGGATGCGATAATCAACCCGAACTTAAATGAATGTTGCTTTGCATCTAAATCATTAGCCGGGGTTGGTGTCACATTTTATTTAATGTCTGCCTTACGTGCATATCTACGTCAGCAAGGGTGGTTTGTGCAGCAAGGGCTAGCAGAGCCTAATTTAGCCGAGTACTTTGATTTGGTTGCATTAGGAACTGTTGCAGACGTGGTTCCTCTTGATACAAATAACCGCATTTTAGTTCACCAAGGGCTAAATCGTGTTAGAGCTGGGCGCTGTTGCGCGGGTATTAAAGCCCTCATTGAGGTTTCCAAACGTGATTTACCAAGACTAGTGGCAAATGATTTTGGGTTTGCGCTTGGCCCTAGGCTAAATGCGGCAGGCAGATTAGATGATATGTCAGTGAGCATTGAATTATTACTGACAGACGATATGGCGTATGCAAGGGAACTGGCAAATGAGTTAGATGGGCTGAATCAAACTCGCCGTGAGATTGAAGCGGGTATGCAGCAAGAAGCGCTCGTGCTTTTTAATCAATTCGAATACGGTGAAAGCCAGTTACCAAATGGCTTAGCCATTTATCATCCTGAATGGCATCAGGGGGTTGTCGGTATACTCGCCTCAAGGATCAAAGAACAATATCATCGTCCTGTTATCGCTTTTGCTCCTGCGGGTGATGGTTTATTAAAAGGTTCTGGGCGTTCCATTCAGGGTGTCCATATGCGGGATGCATTAGAACGGTTAAATACATTACAACCCGGGATTATGCAAAAATTTGGTGGCCATGCAATGGCAGCAGGCTTAACTTTGCATGTTGATCAATTTGACGCTTTTAAACATCACTTTGAATTATTGATGGGTGAATTAGTTCAACCTGAGCAATTGGCTGGGGTAATCTGGAGTGATGGCGAACTTTCACGCAATGAGTTTTGTTTAGAAACTGCGGAACTTATTCGAGAAAGTGGCCCATGGGGACAAGCATTTCCGGAACCTATATTTGATGGTGAATTCCAATTATTACAGCAAAGGCTTGTTGGTGAGCGCCATTTGAAACTTATGCTGGAACCTGTGAATGGTGGGCCAATGTTAGATGCAATTATGTTTAATATTGATGTTCGTCGATGGCCAGATAACAGCATCAAAAAAGCGAAAATAGCCTTTAAATTAGATGTGAACGAATATCGTGGACAAAAAAACGTCCAGCTAATGATTGAGCATATTTGGCCTGATTAAGCCTATCATAAACGGCGGAATAACCAGCAAATAGCGTTTGATGGCGCTATAAACATGAGATAAATTCCGCTATACTAAGCGGTTTGTGAATAAAAAATTATTTTTGACTAACCATAAGATATTGAAAAATGACGTTTGAAATAAACCCAGTAAAAAATAAGATTCAGGACCTGTCTGAACGGACAGTGGTTCTGAGGGGGTATCTTTGACTATGATGCCAAGAAAGAACGCTTAGAAGAAGTCAATGCTGAGCTTGAACAGCCTGATGTGTGGAATGAACCCGAGAGAGCGCAAGCCCTTGGTAAAGAGCGCTCATCTCTTGAAGCAATTGTTGAAACGATTGACCAGATGACGCAAGGCCTTGAAGATGTTGAAGGTTTATTAGAGCTTGCGGTTGAAGCTGATGACGAAGACACATTCAATGAAGCTGAAGCTGAACTAGAGCAATTAGAAGGCAAATTAGAGCAACTTGAATTTCGCCGTATGTTCTCTGGCGAATACGATAGTGCAGATTGCTACATTGATTTACAAGCGGGTTCTGGCGGTACTGAAGCTCAAGATTGGGCAAGTATGTTATTGCGTATGTACTTGCGTTGGGCTGAGTCAAAGGGCTTTAAAACCGAGATTATCGAAGAGTCTGATGGTGATGTTGCTGGGCTAAAATCGGCAACAGTCAAAATTATTGGTGACTATGCCTACGGATGGTTAAGAACGGAAACTGGTGTTCACCGTTTGGTGCGTAAGAGTCCGTTTGACTCAGGTGGGCGTCGCCATACTTCTTTTAGTTCTGCGTTTATTTATCCTGAAGTTGATGATGATATTGATATCGAAATCAATCCAGCGGATTTGCGTATTGATGTATACCGTGCATCTGGTGCGGGTGGTCAGCACGTAAACAAAACGGAATCAGCGGTACGTATCACACATATTCCAACCAATATTGTGACGCAATGCCAGAATGACCGTTCGCAGCATAAAAATAAAGACCAAGCTATGCGCCAGTTAAAAGCGAAGCTATACGAACTGGAAATGCAAAAGAAAAATGCAGACAAGCAAGCGATGGAAGAGAACAAATCTGATATTGGCTGGGGAAGCCAGATTCGTTCTTATGTCCTTGATGATGCAAGAATTAAAGATTTACGTACTGGTGTGGAAACGCGTAACACGCAAGCCGTACTGGATGGTGATTTGGATAAATTCATTGAAGCTAGTTTAAAAGCTGGCCTGTGAGGAAAAAATGTCTCAGGAACAACAAGGTGTTGAACAAGCACCTGATTTGAATAACGAACTTAAAGCACGTAAAGAAAAATTAGCGGCACTGCGTGAGAAGGGTATTCCATTTCCAAATGATTTTCGTCGTGAAGATATTTCCGATAAAATTCATGCACAATATGATGATAAAAACTCAGAAGAGCTTGAAGACCTAAATATTGAAGTGTCGATTGCTGGCCGTATGATGACTCGTCGTATCATGGGTAAAGCTTCGTTTGCAACGTTACAGGACGTTGGCGGACGCATTCAAATTTATGTATCGCGTGATGATTTAGCGGAAGGTATCTATAACGAACAGTTTAAAAAATGGGACTTAGGCGATATTTTAGGTGCTAAAGGTCGTTTATTTAAAACCAAAACGGGTGAGTTAACTGTTCATTGTCATGAAGTTCGTTTATTAACCAAAGCGTTGCGTCCATTGCCTGACAAATTCCACGGTTTATCAGACCAAGAAACACGTTATCGTCAGCGTTACCTTGACTTAATTGCGAATGATGAATCTCGTCATACTTTTATTGTTCGTTCTAAGATCCTAGCTGAAGTACGTAACTTTATGGTTAGCTACGGTTTTATGGAAGTGGAAACACCAATGATGCAGGTTATCCCTGGTGGTGCTTCTGCACGTCCATTTGTGACTCACCATAATGCATTAGATATCGATATGTATTTGCGTATTGCGCCTGAATTGTACCTCAAGCGCTTAGTTGTGGGTGGTTTTGAACGTGTATTTGAAATCAACCGTAACTTCCGTAATGAGGGGTTATCCCCACGTCATAATCCAGAGTTCACAATGATGGAACTCTATATGGCTTATGCGGATTACCGTGACTTAATCGCATTGACTGAAGATTTGTTCCGTACACTGACACAAAAAGTGTTAGGCAATACTGTTGTTCAGTATGGGGAACAAGAGTTCGATTTCGGTAAGCCATTTACTAAAATGACGATGAAAGAAGCTATTTGCAAATATCGTCTAGAAACGAATGTTGCTGATTTGGATGATATGGATAAAGCGGTGGCGATAGCTCAGTCTATCGGTATTAAGATTGAAAAGAGCTGGGGCTTAGGCCGCGTACAGTGTGAAATCTTCGAAGAAGTTGCAGAAAGCCACTTGATTCAGCCAACATTTATTACTGAGTACCCAGCTGAAGTTTCACCGTTAGCGCGTCGTAATGATGACAACCCATTTATTACCGACCGTTTTGAATTCTTCATTGGTGGTCGTGAAATCGGTAACGGTTTCTCGGAATTAAATGACGCAGAAGATCAAGCTGAGCGTTTTGCTGAGCAAGTACGTCAAAAAGATGAAGGTGATGACGAAGCAATGTTCTATGATGAAGACTATGTCACCGCATTAGAACATGGTTTACCGCCAACAGCAGGTTTAGGCATCGGTATTGACCGTATGGTGATGTTATTCACTAACAGCCATACTATTCGCGATGTTATTTTATTCCCCGCTTTACGTCCTAGCAAAGCTTAAATACCATTATGCCCGGTTAATTCCGGGCATATATTTACATTTATAAGCAATCAATATTACTCTCCTCATGTTTTATTCAAATGCTTCATTTTAGGTTAAAGATAAAACACCATTTACTAGACGTTAAATGAGTAACATGGAATAAAATCACTGAATAGTGTTTTTTGAGTGATTACGGCTATGTGAACGCTATATTTTTATTAAAAATAAATTTGAGTTACGAATCGTATCAATTTAATATAAGTAATTCCGACAGATAACTGCTATGCTTTATTACGTAGTTGGAAATTATGTAGCTGAAATGCCGATAAATTCGCTTTTTTATAACTGGCTGATTTTGCTTGTAATTTTTAATTGCTGTTAGTTTTTGGAATTGAATTAAGCAGGTTACCCATATTTTGAATGATGGCGGTTATTGCCATGTCACAGGTTTAAAGTGTGTCAGCAGCTTGATAAATGAAAAGTAGGTGTGTTTATTGTTAGCCATCATTTTATTTGTTAACAATTGTTACAGGGACAGAACTAAAATGAGAATTTACTTGAAAGGTATCTAATTGTTAGCAAGGTTTATTGAGCAACCTAATCGTTATCTGACATAAAATAATAAAAAATTCCGGTAAAGGTGTTAATTTGTCTCTTTATAAGGACTGCTAGCGGAAATTAGCTCATAAATTTAATAGAAATGTAGCAATAAAATAATTTTAAAACTAAAGTTAAGTTAATCTAAATTTATGAGATGACTCTATTTCTACATTCGGGCTTATAGAAAATAGCTAATTTTTAGCTTACACTAAGTTTTTTGGACATCATTATAATAGCGAAGAAAAGTGCTGGTAAGGTAACCATATGTTTTTAAAAAATAAATTTCATGTTGCATTTTTGCTTATAGCAGGTACAGCTCTTCTTTCAGGTTGTACATTTGGTTCAGACACATACAATACAGCAACACCGAATACCCCAAGTAAACAAACAGTCAATACGAGTACCACTCAGCCGGTAACACAATCGACTGTTGCTACCAATCCAGATCAGGTTGATAACTCTTATCCTGAATCTCAAAAAGTTTTAAACAGCGCAATTAACCGTACACCAGTTGCTTCTACAACTTATGGTGAAGCGGGTGCTGACCAGCAAACATTTGCTCATTTGAATACGTGTGTTAAAGAATTAAACGCGCTCAAAACACTATCACCAAAAGATTACAATCGCTTAGTAGGTTCATTTAAAGAAGTTAGCGAAATCAACCGTCTATATCGACAAGTTGAAGGGACTGCTAGCCCTGACACAATTGAACTCTTACAAATGGCAATAGAGTCTAAAACTAAAGTGTTGTGTGCAAAAGTTCGTTATAACTCAGTATTGTCTACCGAATCAACATTGAAGAAAATTAGTGGATTATGAGAATAAACCTTAGGCTTTGTGTGTCACTGGCACTTGTTACGACTTTTTTTAGTCATGCTCCAAAAGCAGAGCGCTTTAACAATGTAATTGATGATTTTGATACCTACCTTCAAATGGAAAAAGAAGGCAAAGTACAAGAGCAAAAACAACAATTGCCAGTTAATACACAAAACCAAGGTTATGATATCTTTTCTTCGCTATCTACCGTTCCTGCGCCAAAAGAGAAGCAAAAATCTGCGGCAGCGAATAAAGGAACTAAAGGCAAAACTACAGGGAAAAGTAAATCTGCTGCTACATCAACGAAGAAAGCAGATGTAGCGAAAGCAGACCCTGTAGAGCCAGAAAAAACGACTTTTCCTGAAGTGTGTGCGGTGGCGACAGAAAATGGCGTAGCGCCTATTTTATTGTCGTCTTACCCTTATTTTTTTCAAAGCAACCAATGGGATCCAGCTTATCTAGCAAAAGATTTTGCAAAGTATCAATTGGTTCTTGACCCACTCGGCTTATATTCATCTAAATTTGCTAAGCCAACAGGTATTAATACCTCTGCTTATCTTGAGCAACTGGCGCAATTAATTGAACGCCAGCAATTAACACATCTATATAAGTTTGGTATTGCTCAAGGAGTAGGCCAGCTTATTGCTTATAATCATTTACTCAATGATGATCAACTCGTTTCTGAACTCATTAATCATAATAAGAGTATTGCGCAATTAACGCAGACAATTACCGAAAAACAATTTGAGATTGATAAACTAAACGACGAAGTTCTGAAGAGTAAAGAGCATATAGCCCAGCTACAGGCGGTTGTAAATTCATCAGATGATCAGTCTTTAATTGACACGTTAAAGGCTAAATTGGCGGATGCCCAAAAAACAATTGAGCAAAAGCAAAATAGTCTTGAACAATTAAGTCAAGAAAATCAGCAAACCCAAGAAACGATTGCCCAGCTTGAGAAACAATTAAATGAAAGTGTTGTCGAACAAGCCCAACTTAAACAGCAATTAGCAGAGAAAGAACAACAATTTGCTACCGCAAATTTGAAAATTGAGCAATTAACCGCTGATATTGCAAAATTGGAGTCAGAGGCTAAAAATCAACTGCAACTTGTTGGTAATACTGATGAACAAATGAAGTCAGTGACAGCTGAACTTTTACAGCAAAAAGAGTTGTTAAAACAGAAAGAAAATGAATTAGCTACGGCTAAAAGTGAAAAAGATGATGTCCAATCTTCTTTGGTCGCTCAGCAAGAGAAAAGTAAATCATTAGAGTCACAAAACCAGCAACTACAAGCCCAGTTAGTCGAAAAAGAACAATTAGCGAAAAGCATTCAAGCTTCTTTGGCGGAAAAAACTGAACAAGCTGAGCAAAAAGTTGCATTAGAAAATGCCTTAAAAGTTGCCCAGGAACAGCTGAATTCATATCAAAGTACGCAAAATACGTTAGAAAAACAGTTAGCTCAAAGTGAAAAACAGCAAGCCGAGTTGCAGGCAAAACTCCGCCAGCAAGAGCACGATTACGTTACGGCACAGGCGCAACTGAAACAAGCGAACGCAGATCTACAAAAGCTCCAAGGGGAGATGGAAAAACAGACCGCCTTGATGAGCCAAGCCAGCGACCAACAAGTTAAAGCGTTGACCGCGGATTTAAACAAACAACTCGCTTTGCTGAAGCAAAAAGAAGACGGGTTGAAGAAAGCTGAAACGGAGAGCCAAACCACCCGTGAGGCGCTAGCCAAACAGCAAGCGGACGCAAAAGCGTTAGCGGAGAAAAACCAGCAGCTTGCTGCCGAATTGCAACAAAAAGCGCAACAAGCGGAAAAAATTCAAGCGTCCTTAGCCGAGCAGACGGCGAGGGCTGCCGAGCAGACGGCGAAGGCTGCCGAGAAGGTGGCGTTAGAAGCCGAACTGGCTGAGGCGAAAAAACAGTTAGCCGAGCACCAAACGGCGCAAAATGCGTTGTCCAAACAGTTTGCGAACAGTGAAAAACAGCAAGCCGAGTTGCAGGCGAAGCTCAACCAGCAAGAGCACGATTACGTTACGGCACAGGCGCAACTGAAACAAGCGAACGCAGATCTACAAAAGCTCCAAGGGGAGATGGAAAAACAGACCACCTTGATGAGCCAAGCCAGCGACCAACAAGTTAAAGCGCTGACGGCGGATTTAAACAAACAACTCGCTTTGTTGAAGCAAAAAGAAGACGGGTTGAAGAAAGCTGAAACAGAGAGTCAAACCACCCGTGAGGCGCTCGCCAAACAGCAAGCGGACGCAAAAGCGTTAGCGGAGAAAAACCAGCAGCTTGCTGCCGAATTGCAACAAAAAGCGCAACAAGCGGAAAAAATTCAAGCGTCCCTAGCCGAGCAGACGGCGAAGGCTGCCGAGAAGGTGGCGTTAGAAGCCGAACTGGCTGAGGCGAAAAAACAGTTAGCCGAGCACCAAACGGCGCAAAATGCGTTGTCTAAACAGTTTGCGAACAGTGAAAAACAGCAAGCCGAGTTGCAGGTGAAACTCCGCCAACAAGAGCAAAATTACGTTACGGCACAGGCGCAACTGAAACAAGCGAACGCAGATCTACAAAAGCTCCAAGGGGAGATGGAAAAACAGACCGCCTTGATGAGCCAAGCCAGCGACCAACAAGTTAAAGCGTTGACCGCGGATTTAAACAAACAACTCGCTTTGTTGAAGCAAAAAGAAGACGGGTTGAAGAAAGCTGAAACGGAGAGCCAAACCACCCGTGAGGCGCTCGCCAAACAGCAAGCGGAGGCAAAAGCGTTAGCCGAGAAAAACCAGCAGCTTGCTGCCGAATTGCAACAAAAAGCACAACAAGCGGAAAAAATTCAAGCGTCCTTAGCCGAGCAGACGGCGAAGGCTGCCGAGAAGGTGGCGTTAGAAGCCGAACTGGCTGAGGCGAAAAAACAGTTAACCGAGCACCAAACGGCGCAAAATGCGTTGTCCAAACAGTTTGCGAACAGTGAAAAACAGCAAGCCGAGTTGCAGGCAAAACTCCGCCAGCAAGAGCACGATTACGTTACGGCACAGGCGCAACTGAAACAAGCGAACGCAGATCTACAAAAGCTCCAAGGGGAGATGGAAAAACAGACTGCCTTGATGAGCCAAGCCAGCGACCAACAAGTTAAAGCGTTGACGGCGGATTTAAACAAACAACTCGCTTTGCTGAAGCAAAAAGAAGACGGGTTGAAGAAAGCTGAAACAGAGAGCCAAACCACCCGTGAGGCGCTCGCCAAACAGCAAGCGGAGGCAAAAGCGTTAGCCGAGAAAAACCAGCAGCTTGCTGCCGAATTGCAACAAAAAGCACAACAAGCGGAAAAAATTCAAGCGTCCTTAGCCGAGCAGACGGCGAAGGCTGCCGAGAAGGTGGCGTTAGAAGCCGAACTGGCTGAGGCGAAAAAACAGTTAACCGAGCACCAAACGGCACAAAATGCGTTGTCCAAACAGTTTGCGAACAGTGAAAAACAGCAAGCTGAGTTGCAGGCGAAGCTCAACCAGCAAGAGCACGATTACGTTACGGCACAGGCGCAACTGAAACAAGCGAACACGGATTTGCAGAAGCTGAAGAATGAAGTTGAAACAAAAACAGCTTTAATGAATCAAGCCAGCGACCAACAGATTAAAGCGCTGACGGCAGATTTAAACAAACAACTCGCTTTGCTGAAGCAAAAAGAAGACGGGTTGAAGAAAGCTGAAACAGAGAGCGAAACCACCCGTGAGGCGCTCGCCAAACAGCAAGCGGAGGCAAAAGCCTTAGCCGAGAAAAACCAGCAGCTTGCTGCCGAATTGCAACAAAAAGCACAACAAGCGGAAAAAATTCAAGCGTCCTTAGTAGAGCAGACGGCGAAGGCTGCCGAGAAGGTGGCGTTAGAAGCCGAACTGGCTGAGGCGAAAAAACAGTTAGCCGAGCACCAAACGGCACAAAATGCGTTGTCCAAACAGTTTGCGAACAGTGAAAAACAGCAAGCCGAGTTGCAGGCGAAGCTCAACCAGCAAGAGCAAAATTACGTTACGGCACAGGCGCAACTGAAACAAGCGAACACGGATTTGCAGAAGCTGAAGAATGAAGTTGAAACAAAAACAGCTTTAATGAATCAAGCCAGCGACCAACAGATTAAAGCGCTGACGGCAGATTTAAACAAACAACTCGCTTTGCTGAAGCAAAAAGAAGACGGGTTGAAGAAAGCTGAAACGGAAAGTAAAGTAACTCGTGAGGCGCTCGCCAAACAGCAAGCAGATGCAAAAGCGTTAGCGGAGAAAAACCAGCAGCTTGTTACGCAACTGAAACAGAAAGCGCAGCAAGCAGATAAGATCCAAGCATCTTTAGCAGAGCAAACTGCCAAATTAGCACAAAAAATTACGTTAGAGTCTGAATTAGCAACAGCGAAAAAACAGTTGGCTGAGCAGCAAGCAGCACAGAATGTTTTATCAAAACAATATGTTGAGAGCCAAAAGCAACAGCAACAATTGCAAGAAAACTTAAAACAAAATGAACAAAATTTTGTTAATGCTCAAAAACAATTGGAACAGGCTAATGCAGAACTGCTGAAATTACAAAAAGATGTTGAAAAACAAACAGCGCTAGTAGGTCAAGCAAGTGACAAGCAAGTTAAAGCGTTAACTGCGGACTTAAATAAACAAGTTACATTATTGAAAGAAAAAGAAAGCGCTATTGCCAAGTTAGAATCTGAGAAAAAATCAATTAGTGACGCTCTTGCTGCCCAAGAAAGTGAGAAGAAAAAACTTGACCAGCAAAACCAGCAATTTACTAAGCAGACTAAGGCTCAAGAAGACAAAATCAGCAAACTTGAAAGTGATATTGCGGCTAAAACAAAGAAACAGTCTGAAATTGAGCAAAAACTGACAGACACGAATAAACTTCTTGGTGATTTAAAAGCGAACTCTCAAAAAGAGTTGGCATTAGCACAAGAAAAATTGAAAAAACTACAAACGGAATTGGATTCAAGTAAATCCATTTCGAGTGATGAAGCTTTAAAATCACAAATTATGGCGTTAAATCGACAGATAACTCAATTACAAAATGAAAATGATGCATTAAAAGCAAGAGGTGGTTCGAAATCGAGTACTGGTCTGGCTGGGCGAATTCCTCCTAGCAAAGATGCAAAAGTGATTGCCGCAGAAAATGCGAAGAAAAACCAAAAAATTATTGAGCAAATTACCGCTCAAAAATACAGTAAGCTCGATAGCAATACTTACTATAAAATCATTCAAGTTGGCTCACCGATAAAAGACGTGAAAAACAAAGACGTGACTTTTATTATGAGAGAGCAATTAACTGACGGTAAGGTTACGGTGTTGTATACCGATCAAAACCCTGTCACATTACCTTATAATCAGTTACCTGCACCATTAAACTCCTTTGTCGAACGAGCAGGGGAAGGGGGAATGGTTAAAGTCTATATTAAACCTGAAGGTGGGTATGGCGTTGAAGGCATACCAGGTGAGGTACCACCAAACTCCATGTCAATTATTGATTTAAAAATAATCAAAGCGAAATAGCATAGCTTTTATTTAAGGTTATCTTAAAGGTAATTTGTCACTGAAAGGCAAATTACCTTTTTTGTGATGTATCAATCTGAAAGAAGTATAAGAAGTATAAGAAGTATAAGAAGTATAAGAAGTATAAGAAGTATAAGAAGTGAATGTGAATATTTAAAGGAAGGATTTGATGTTTGCCTTTCTGCCAGATTATAGTGAAGTTTAAACTTCTATAACTGACAGGGCATGAGTTAGAGTCTTACTGAGCGGTTAAGCTGCTATTCTTGACCGACTCGGTGTGTAGCCAAACCGTTTTCGATAAGTTTGGGTGAAGTAAGATTGACTTGAAAAGCCTGCTTCCATAGAAACCTCTACAATACTCATTGTAGTATTAATTAACAACTGGTGTGCATACATAATACGTTTTTCACTGATCCATGCGCGTGGTGACGTTGCATAAACGGTATTGAACAGTTCTTTAAATGTTGTTAATCCCATACCAAAAGTACGTGCGAACTCACTTAATTTCCACTCTTTAAGATAATTATTTTCCATAAACATTTGTAGACGTTCTATTTGGCGACTACTTAGCTGTCTAAAATTAGATAGCAATAAAGCACCTTGTTCACTGTAGCTTAGTAATAACAGTAATTCACTTACTCGGAGTGAGAAAATGACGTCAGGGTATTCGTTATTAACAAATGTATTTAAGCTTGATTTGATTTCTTCAATGAGAGGGGATGAATTAAATTTAATAATATCAGAGGGTAAGCCTTCATTGCGGTCTATTTCGCTTAATTCAGTGCCATGATTGGTGATGAAACTACGCAAAAAGTTATCATCCAAGGATATCCAAAGTAATTTGCAACTTGTTGTTTCAGTGAGCTGTAGTGAGTAAGCTCCCTGTTTGTGATATAAGATATCGCCTTCATTTAAAGATTGTGAGTTAGCTGGGGTTTCTAGTAACACAGAGCCTTGTTCTATGATTAAAAGCCCTTTAGTTTCTAAGTCAATAATGTTATGGGCCGCGTTACTATCAATGTTTATCTGTTTAATGAAGTGTCGATTTGGTGAGTTTATTGCTTGCATGACTATACCTTTTTAATCGTATTTAAATATAAATTCAAAATAAAATATTCAACTATTCCTATCTGGTGATATAAAGCATGGATGTTATTAGTATGATTGAAATTATATAAATCGATTAATTTTGTGTCACATTATAATTCTAAATATAAATAAATGTTTCTAAATATACTTTTTTCGAGTTGTTTGTGTGAATTGCTCGGTATTTTTTGTGTCATTGGTGGGGTGATTTAATTATTATACTTATAATTTTAATTAGTTTGGATTTTTAATCTGAATTGATAAAATTAGTCGTATGTTAATATGTTATCGTTTTTTACACCTAAACCGTGTTTTTTTTCTACTTTCTTCTTACTTATCATTTTTAGCATAGTAATATGAATTTTAGCTATGCTAATGATGATTCTAGATTTCGGCAAAACCATCATTTATTAATTTTATTAATGTAATTAATGGTTATTAATCTAAGTTATTTATTTTTTCAATCGATATGATTGATTTTGTTTGTTAAAATGTGAGGGGATTGCTGTTTATTTGTGACTTTAGTCTCATTTTTTAATTGATAGGTTTCTGTAATTGCTTTAATAGGTATTTTAAATATATATTTTTATAAATAGTTCCTTAGAGTTACTACTTGTTGTTCGCCATTTTTCAACATCTTTGTGCTTTATTATTTCTCCTCATGTTGTACTTTGCTTTAAATAGAGGACTAAGCTTGAGCTATAGGCTCACTAATTATGGCTCTTGTTTCTGAGTTGCTCGCTTGCTTACTTTAGCTGGTAAATCAGGGACTGGTTTACGATCATCAAGTAAATGACGTATAGCGAGAATTGGGTGATGGATTAACATCTTCGGGCCAGCCCAGCGCATAACTAGCTTCATCTGCTCTCTCATTTTGGGTTGGTAACAATGGATTGGACATTGTTTACATGCTGGTTTTTCTTCTCCATATCGGCATTTTTCTAATCTATTAACGGCATAGGAAAATAGTTTTTGATAAAAATCAGGTGATTCTGCTGGTGCTGGATAGGCTTTCTCATAGATTTTTATCATTTTTTCAATCGTTTTAATTTCACGGTGAATGCGTTTGCCAACCATAGAAACTTCTCTATAAAAACAAAACATATATTTAATATACAACTTATAACTGATTAATGATAATTTTTTTGTATTTTTATTGATGGGACTCAATAAAGTGGTGAGTTCTCGACGTAACAAAAGAGGGTAATAAAAAATTACCCTCTTATATTAGTGTGAAACAACACTAGCTAACGTTAAATGATCGATAAAATATCATTATCTTTTAGGATGTTAGCCCAGTTTTTGAATTTCATTATGTGTGAAAAACAACTAATACTATTATCGTGATAACCTATTGACTCGAGAGCATTATTTTTTGCATTTCATCTTTAAGATGTAATTTTTCTTTTTTTAGCTTAGCGACATGCTCATTGTAACCAGCACCAGAAGGCCCTTCTAATTTGCTGATTTCTTTGTCGAGTTGATGATGTTTTTCATAAAGAGTTTGAAAACGGGGATGTGTAGAGATTAATTTTGAAACTAAATCTTGATCTGCTGATAACATACTACCTCCTCAGAATATATTAAGCCTCAGTTTCAGTATAAACAGTGCATGCATTTTGTACATCCAAATAGCTTGTAATTTACATAATTTTTATTAGTTTTATGATCCTTCTACTAGAATTAAGTAGTATTACATGGCTTTTACCTGAGTTATCTATATTTTTGTAATTAAGAATCATCTATAGTGATAATTGCGGTGTAAATGACTTAACATGGATAAAAGACTGGTTTTAAAAATTAGTTTTGTGTTCTTAAATAGGAATAAATAATGAAAAAAGCGATTTTATCTGTAATGGCGGCGGCACTAATTTCATCTTGTGCAGTAGCAACGGAAGATTTGGAAAAGATCGCGCCATACCCAAAAGCAGAATCGGGTATGACTCGTCATGTGATTGAATTAACCAAGCAACAAAATGAAAATGACTTTATGGTTGAGTTAGTTATTGGAAAAACGATCAAAGCAGATTGTAACCGCCAATGGTTTATGGGTGATCTAGACAGAAAGACGTTGGAAGGCTGGGGCTATGATTATTATAAACTCGACGAAGTAAAAGGCCCTGCATCTACTATGATGGGATGCTCTGAGCCTGCAAAAGACCGTTTTGTGACGACTCAATTAGGCGATGATGCATTTGTGCGTTATAACAGCAAATTACCGATTGTGGTTTATGCTCCGAAAGATATGCAAGTAAAATATCGTATCTGGTCTACAGACGATAAATTAATTGATTCAGTTACAAAATAAATATTAAAGAAAATGCCGCATTTAGCGGCATTCAGACTGCTGACAAACATATTATGTTTGGCGGTAAGTCTAATAGGTTTTGAAAATAAATCAGGAAAATCAATTTATTGATTTTCGGCTGATAACACAAAGCGGGAAAAACCACGCTTTTATCCCGCTTTGTCAACAACCTCAAATGCCGCATTTAGCGGCATTTTTTATAGAAACCAATTTAGCGAATAACGAAGACAGATGTTTTCGCATGGCGCACGATTGCAGAGGCTGTTGAACCTAATAAATAGGTTGAAGTGCTTGGGTGATGGGAGCCTACAACAATGAGATCTGCGCTAATTTCTTGCGCATAATCTAAGATTTCATCTTTAGCTGAACCAATACCAATTTTGCAGTTAATCCGTTCATCAGCAACTTTGATATCTTTAATGACTTCTTCTAACGCACGCATTGCAAGGATTGAGCGTTCCGCAGAATCTTTGTTGCTTTCTGGTAATGCGGCAATTTCAATACCAAAAAATAACTCAAGGCTCGGAATAACGGATAGAAAATGAATTTCAGCTGAGCTTAGTTGCGCTAGTGCCTCAACGTGTTTGATGATCTCTTGGTTTAATTCATCTTCTAACAAATCAATAGGGACTAGGATTTTTTTATACATAGCTACCTCATTTTCGTATTATTTAAAATTAATTACAAAAGGTTATCTACAATATACTATAAGTTAAATGAAAAGTAATAAATGCTATAACGTGCGCATTTATAGCGATAATCTAAAAATGACATAGCTTCTTCTTTGAAAAGAAAGAATAATTATTATCAACTCTCAGTGTTATTTACAAATCACACAGAGACTTTTAACAAAATATATGCGAAGATTGCGGCAATTTGCTTAACTAATTGATTTAAATGTATTATTTGAATGATAATTGTTTTGTTTTTCATTAAAGAACCCATTTTATGACTATGAATAATGCTTCAACACAGAAAAAAAGTGATTTTGAAATCCAACAAATAAAATTTAAAGCCGCAAAAAAAAGTACCTTAGTCAGTGTTGTCGTAAATATTTTCTTATCGATTTGGCAGATAATTGTTGGTATTTTTTCTCATTCTTCCGGGTTAGTCGCTGACGGTATTCATACATTATCGGATTTGGTCGCTGATTTTGTGGTGCTGATAGCCAATAAGAAAAGCCACAAGAAGCCAGATGAAGACCATCCATATGGTCATTTTCGTTATGAAAATGGCGCTTCATTAATATTAGGTATTATTTTATTAATTGTGGGCGTGGGAATGGTTTGGTCAGCGATTGAAAAATTACTGAAACCTGAGTTAATTCCTGAAGTTCACTCAATTGCATTGATTGTTGCACTGATTGCTTTAGTCGCAAAAGAGGGGCTGTTTCGCTATATGTTGCATGTCGCGAAAAAAGTAAACTCCAGTATGTTAGTGGCGAATGCATGGCATGCTCGTTCCGATGCTGCTTCCTCCCTAGTGGTGGCCATTGGTATTGTTGGTAGCCTGTGTGGGTTTAAAATTTTTGACCCACTGGCCGCGTTGATTGTAGGGACATTTGTTTTTCGGATGGGGTTTAAATTCACCAATCAATCCATGCAAGATTTAATGGATAAAGGCGCAGACGAAGAAACTTTGCAGGAAATCCGTTCTGTTTTGGATAATATTAGTGAGTTATCGGGATACCATGATTTAAAAACACGTAAATCGGGTGACTTTTTATTGGTGGATGTGCATTTAGAGCTTGATGGAAATATGAGTATTACTGTTGGCCATGAAATTGCGGTAAATGTGCGTAAAAAATTGATGGAAAACCCATTAATTTTGGATGTTATGACCCATCTTGACCCGTATGACAAAGACGCTAAGCATTAATCACACATTTATTTTATTTTTCGATAAAAACCGAGCTTTAAAGTGGCTCGGTTTTTTATTGCAAGCTATTATGTAAAATCAACACATTAATTATTGCACCTGATTGATAACAAGGCGAAAATTAATAAGCAGTTTCAAGATGGCACAATAAGGTATTTGTTTCAAAATATAGGGCAAATGTAGCAAACCCCAAAAAATGCTCTCTATAGTGATTATTGAACGATTGAGGAAAAAATGCGGTTAACTCAAGAACAATGTCAGACATTTCGCGCCCCAAAGGTCATTGCCCTTACTAATCAAAATGGTATGAAGGTTATTCTCAGTAGCCTAGGAGCTAGTTGGGTTAGCTGTATACTTCCGCTAGCAACAGGAAAACGAGATGTTGTTTTAGGTTCACCCAATATGGCTAAACAGATGGAACAGGGGGTATACCTTGGTTCAATCGTTAGGCGAGTCGCTAACCGCATAAATAATTCACGATTCACGCTAAATGAACAGTACTATCAGCTTGCGAATAACCAAGGTGTACATTGCTTGAATGGTGGAAAACATAGTTTTAGCCATCGCATATGGGGTATTTTTCAACCAACACCTCAAAAAGCTGTTTTTTCTTTGACGTCGCCTGTTGGTGATCAAGGCTTTCCGGGGCAGTTAGACGTTGAAGTGAGCTATGAACTCACAGAAGATAATCAAGTCGTTATTCACCATACTTATCAATCGACAGAAGCTTGCCCTGTTAATCTTGCGAATCACATCTACTTTAACTTAGCGGGGGAGGACTCGGTCAGAACGGCTTTGGAACATGATTTATATATTGATGCAGACCAATATTTGCCGACATATATGGACGGTATCCCAACGGGAGAGTGGTATAACGTTGCAGATACAAATTTTGATTTTCGCCAAAGTAAACGGATTGGCCGAGATTTCTTACAAGATGATGACCAACGTCGAGTTGGGGGGTATGACCATACGTTTATATTAAACAATACATTAACCGATGGTCTGCAGACGGTGGCAACCCTCGGGGCACCAAGTGGTGATGTGCGGCTAAATATCGCAACCACGCAGCCTGCATTACATGTGTACAGTGGAAATAACCTGCTTGCAACGTCGGGGAAAACACGAACGTATGTCCCTTATTCAGGGGTAGTGATAGCAACTCAGTTTCCAGCAGATGCAATCAATCACCCTGAGTGGGGAGAACAATACAGTTCGATTGCATTTCCTCAACAAATGTATCAAAACCAAACGCGTTACCAATTTGTTTTCTAATAAAATAGTGAATATTCAGCGCCTCTATATTAAGGCGCTGAATTACTCGCCAGTTAATGCTCGCCAGTTAATAATTTCCTTAGTCTTAAATAACGAATAGATCCATATATTCATTGACGGGCATTTTTTCTAGCATTGGCTTATCGAGAGAGGCTTTTAGAATTCGAATTTGTTGAGCCTCTGGGAATTGCCTTGCTAAATTAATTCTAAATTTATTTAATAACAATGGTATCCCTTCTTTACGGCGGCGTTTATGGCCAACAGGATATTCGATAACAACTTCATCAAGCACTTGCCCATCCTTCAATGTAATGGTTAACCCATTGCTAATCGAACGTTTTTCAGGGTCATGATAGTCTCGGGTAAACTGTGCATCTTCAGTGCAATGCATTTTTGCACGTAATGCATCAATACGCTCATCTTTGGCAATATTATCTTCATAATCAGCAGCCGTTAAACGACCAAAAATTAATGGGATAGCGACCATATATTGAATGCAATGGTCACGATCTGCCGGGTTATGTAATGGGCCTTTTTTATCAATGATACGAATACAAGCTTCATGAGTGCGTATGGCAATAGACTCAATATCTTGAGCCGTTTTTCCTAATTTTTCGAGGGTTTGGTGGAGTTGTAACGCTGCCTCTACTGCTGTTTGGGAATGAAACTCAGCAGGGAAAGAAATCTTAAACAACACATTTTCCATAACATAGGAGCCATAAGGGCGTTGAAAACGCAGAGGTTGTCCATTAAATAAAACATCGTAGAAGCCCCAGGTTTTAGCCGTTAGCGCCGTTGGATAGCCCATTTCCCCTTTTTGAGCCATTAAAGCCAGCCGTACAGCACGGGAGGTGGCGTCACCTGCCGCCCATGACTTGCGAGACCCTGTATTGGGGCTGTGGCGGTAGGTACGTAAGCTGTGACCATCAATCCACGCTTGGGAAACAGCATTGAGAATTTGTTCTCTTTCCAGCCCCAATAGATGAGAAACAACCGCAGTTGATGCCACTTTGACTAAAATAACATGGTCGAGCCCGACTTGGTTAAAGGCATTTTCTAGTGCGATGCAGCCTTGAATTTCATGCGCTTTAATTAATGCAGTCAAAACATCTCTAATAACTAGCGGGGGCTTGCCTTTCGCAATGTTTTCACGAGAAAGCCAATCCGCAGTGGCTAAAATACCACCAAGGTTATCCGACGGGTGGCCCCATTCGGCAGCCAGCCAAGTGTCATTAAAGTCGAGCCAACGGCACATTGTGCCAAGATTAAATGCGCCTTGCACTGGGTCTAATTGAAATTGGGTGCCTGGGATTTTTGTGCCATTTGGCACAATCGTACCTGGAACGATAGGCCCTAATAATTTTTTACATGCAGGGTATTCAAGGGATTCCATACCGCAACCAAGGGTATCGAGCAGGCAATGATAAGCCGTATCATAGGCGAGGTCAGAAATAATTGGGTAATCCATTACATAATCAACAATATCGCTGATCACTTTATCAAATTCAATTTGTTGCGAACGCACGGTTTGTGTTGTCATTAGGTTACCTTTTAACGCTGTTCTATAGGAGTAAATAATTGATTTTCAGGACCAATATAGTTGGCTGAAGGACGAATAATTTTATTATCTTGTCGTTGCTCAATAATATGTGCTGACCAGCCAGCGGTACGTGCCATAACAAATAATGGGGTAAACATGGCGGTGGGAATCCCCATAAGGTGATAAGCCACAGCAGAAAACCAATCTAAATTTGGAAACATGTTTTTTTCACGTTTCATTACGGATTCAATTCGATCTGCGACGGTATAAAGGTGTCGATTTAGGCTCTGTTCTGATAACTGTAAAGCGACAGATTTGATAATAGGGTGGCGGGGGTCTGCGAGGGTATAAACGGGGTGGCCAAACCCAATGATAACCTCACTATTTTTAACGCGTGCTGTAATATCTTGCTCTGCTTCCTCCATTGAGGCATAACGTTGCTGAATTTCTAATGAAACTTCATTTGCCCCCCCGTGTTTTGGGCCACGCAAAGCGGCAATTGCACCTGTCATCGCAGAGTAAAAATCCGTGCCTGTTCCCGCAATAACCCTTGCTGCGAATGTCGATGCGTTAAATTCATGTTCTGCGTATAAAATTGCCGCAATATGCATAAATTTTTTCCATTGAGCAGGGGGCTTTTTACCGTGTAATAGATGCAAGAAATGCGCACCAATTGAATCATCATCAGTTTGGGTTTCAATACGTCTTCCATGGTGGCTAAAGTGATACCAATACAACAACATCGAACCCAGTGACGCTAATAAGCGATCTGCTATATCCCTAGCACCGGAAAAAGGGTGAGATTCTTTTTCGGGTAACACGCAGCCCATCATTGATACGCCTGTGCGCATGACGTCCATTGGGTGCGCGTTCGCGGGTATGGATTCTAACGTTTGTTTAACACTTGCCGGTAACCCTCGAAGAGATTGCAACTTTTCTTTATATGCAACGAGTTCGGTTGCTGTCGGCAGCCTTTCATGGATGAGCAAATGCGCGATTTCTTCAAATTCACATTGTGTGGCTAAGTCGTGAATGTCAAACCCGCGATAATGCAGGTCATTACCATTACGCCCAACGGTACAAAGTGCAGTATTTCCGGCTGTAATACCTGAAAGTGCAACGGATTTTTTAGGTTTAAATTGAGGTGTTTCAGTACGACTAAGTTGTTCATTCATCATTTATTCCTTGTAGGGACAGAGGCGATGCAACTTTTAGTAATGATAATTGCCTAAAAATTAAGATTTATTCTTGGAAAATAACGCATCCAGTTTTTGTTCATAATCGTAATAATGAATACTTTGATACAGCTCTTCTCGAGTCTGCATAAGTGGAATGACACTTTTTTGAGTGCCTTCTTTACGTAATGTTGTATAAACCTGTTCAGCGGCTTTATTCATGGCTCGAAACGCAGACAGCGGATACAGCGCAATGGCAATGTCAACACTGCGTAGTTCATCAAGAGTAAATAAAGGGGTTTGACCAAATTCAGTTAAATTGGCCAGTACGGGAGCGGAGGTATTACTTGTAAACTGTTGATACATAGAAAGCTCAGTAATTGCCTCTGGAAAAAGCATGTCCGCACCGGCTTCTAAGTAGGCTTGTGCACGTTCCAGTGCGGCATCAATGCCTTCGACCGCTAATGCATCGGTTCGAGCCATAATGACAAAGCTGCCATCGGTTCGTGCATCAACAGCCGCCTTGATGCGGTCGACCATCTCTTGTGTCGAAACAATTTCTTTATTAGGGCGATGGCCACAACGTTTTGCACCCACTTGGTCTTCAATATGCAACCCTGCCGCACCGGCTTTACAAAAGGATTTCACCGTGCGGGCGACATTAAAAGCAGAAGGGCCAAAGCCAATATCGGCATCGACCATAAGTGGTAAGTCACATACATCAGTAATGCGTCGAATATCAATTAAAACATCATCTAACGTTGAAATACCTAAGTCCGGCATGCCCAGTGACCCCGCAGCGACGCCACCTCCAGATAAGTAAATAGCTTTATAGCCAGCTTGTTTTGCAAGGAGCGCGTGGTTGGCATTGATAGTTCCAACGAGCTGCAATGGAGATTCTTGCTTGATAGCCTCACGAAATTTTTGTCCTGCACTAAATGACGACATAATAGCCTCATATGATGTTAATTAATTGTAATGAAATTGAGATAACTATAGTCATATAGCAATTGACGTGCCAATTTGGCTCTAAATTACATGGGTATGCAAATGTGTTTAAAATCAAACTGATATTGTTTTTTTTGATTTGTGACGGGAAAAACAATTTTAAAATAATCGGTTGGTGTGTTTCGTTGAAACAAGATATTGTCAATTGAAACATAAATGAAACATGGTAAGAAGGTATGGCGATGATGGAAAAACCGATTATTTGGACTGTTTCAGTGTCTCGGTTATTTACACTATTTCGAGATATCAGCCCTGAATTTAGTGAACAAGCGGAAATCACCCCACTAAACCTTGGTTTTGAGCAGGCGGTAGAGGCCGTGCATCAACGATTACAGGGTGGACATTGTGATGCCATCATTAGTGCAGGTTCAAATGGTGCTTATTTAAAAAGCCATGTTTCAGTTCCTGTTATTATCGTGAAAATTAGCGGGTTCGATGTCATGCAAGCATTGGCCAAAGCCCGAGAGATTAGCGATAAAGTCGGGATCATTAATTATAAAAAAACACTTTCCTCATTAGATGAATTTCAGCAACGTTTTGGTTTGCAAATTGAACAGCGTAGTTATGTCACCGCAGAAGATGCAAGATCTCAGCTTAAAGCATTAAAAGCAATGGGAATTTCCGTTGTTGTAGGGGCTGGGCTCATCATGGATTTAGCTGATGAAATGGGGATGACAGGGGTTTTTGTCTATTCCACACAAACCATACGACAAGCATTCTCAGACGCTATCGAATTAAGCCGAATGTCGAGGCGTGAAAACCATTCGCAAGACAAATATCTCCCTCCTAATCCCGCAAAAGTCCGTTATACCATTAATGACCTGATTGGTTCGTCATTACCGATGGAACGTGTTAGGCAAACTATTATGTTGTACGCACGTTCTGATGCAACAGTATTGATTCAAGGTGCGAGTGGAACTGGGAAAGAGATGGTGGCGCAAGCGATTCATCACGAATATACCTTATTTAATCAACATAAGCGCAGTAAACAGCAAATGCCTTTTGTGGCCGTGAATTGCGGGGCGATCCCTGAAACATTATTAGAAGCCGAATTATTTGGCTATGAAGAAGGTGCCTTTACTGGCTCTCGCCGGGGTGGCCGAGCAGGGCTATTTGAACTGGCGAATGGGGGAACACTGTTCTTAGATGAAATTGGTGAAATGCCGATTGCATTACAAACAAAATTATTACGAGTGCTCGAAGAGCGTTCTGTCGTGCGTGTTGGGGGGTATAAACCGTTAAAAGTCAATGTACGAGTCATTTGTGCGACTCATTGCGATTTAGATCGTTGGGTAAGAGAAGGGCATTTTCGTGCCGATCTATTTTATCGGCTTGGGGTATTGAGAATGCGAGTTCCAGCGCTCAATGAACGTGGCGATGATATTTTTGTATTAGCGGAGCGGTTACTTAAGTTAGCCTTTGCAGGCTTAATGCTGCCGTTGCCTTCTTTTCGTGTACAGCAGTTAATTGCGTGTAAACGCTTTTTTGTTGAGTATTCATGGCCCGGTAATGTGCGAGAACTTAGAAACTTAATGGAACGAGTTGCACTTTATTGTAGCGCATACCCCGAAAAGGCCATTAGTGAGGAAATGTTGGCGAGTCTATCTCCTGAGCGCAAATGGGATGCAATAAGCCATGAGGTTGTTATTGATAAAAATAAGGAACCGCTTACTGACGTGATGAATAGGTTTGGTGGTGATCGTAAAGCCGTAGCTCAGTACTTAGGTATTAGCAGAACAACCCTATGGCGACGTCTTTCTTTATTAGAGAAAGCAAATCAGGTAAATCATGATACTAAATAATAATTAATTTGTATTTATTCAGGGGGGATTTTGATTAAAAGGTAATGGATTAGTGAGAGTGCCATTAAGGAGATAATTAGGTTGTTTTTATTCATGGAATCATTGAATACTACTTGTTGAATTAAATTCATTCAGTCGTGTTCAGTGACAAATAAATTATTTTGTTATTAAGTGCTTTTAGGATTTTTTCCATATGACTTAAGTTGTATCAAATCGTAACAAAAAAAAGAGATGTTTATATCTATCTATTGGTTTGATTTTTAAGTGTTATTTTTGTTTTTCTTGTTGTTCTTTCACTAAATTCACCATCGTAAAAAACGTGATTTTTCTCACATAAATTATTTTGCTAGTCACCATTAGATTTTCTCATTTTAACTTCATGATTGAACGTTCTATATTGCGCTCAAATTAGTCCTATCTTTGTTTTTTTACTACTGCACTAATCGCCGAAATGTGTTCTTTCTTGGGAGCACAATGCTGTCGTATTCAACGATGTAGTTGCAGCGCATATTATTTATTTTGTTAGTTGGAGAGTGGGGCGTGAATCAGTCCACTACTATCATGCGCAAACGCGACAATGCATTCGTTCCTGTTGCAGGGTTAACGATTTTTGCTATTGCATCGGGTTATTTAATGAGCTTAATCCCATTATCGATGGGAAGTTTTGGTATTGATACGCAATATGCGGGTTGGTTAGCGAGTGCGTATTATATTGGTTTATTAATTGGCTCAATGTTAATTGAACCAATTATTGCCAAAATAGGCCATCGTCTTGCCTTTATTGGCTTTTTATTGATGCTTGCCGCGACAGTTATTGTACTGCCGTGGACCCCGACCATTGAAGCTTGGTTGCCAAACCGCTTAGTTGCAGGGGTTGCAGTGGCGGGGATTTTTGTGGTTGTCGAATCTTGGTTATTGATTGGCGATAATCCGAAAGAGCGTGCTAAACGTTTAAGTTTTTATATGACGTCATTGTATGGCGGAACCACTCTTGGCCAGCTTGCTATTGGTGTTATTGGAACCCATGGCGCTTATCCGTTTATGGTGGTATTAGGGTTATTATTATTAGCGGTAATGCCACCGTTATTAGTACGTCAAGGCCAGCCAGAAAGTGGTTCGCATCAAAAACTGTCGTTGAAAAAAATTGCTCGTTTAAGTAAACCTGCAATTATCGGTTGTATGGTTTCTGGTATTACCATGGGGACTATCTATGGGTTAATGCCGTTATCATTGAAAAAAGACCAATTCACCACCGACCAAGTCGGTGTGTTGATGGCTTCAATTATTCTTGGTGGGATGTTAATACAGCCAGTTGTTAGCAAATTATCTGTCTTAATGAGTAAAACCTTATTACTTGCGATGGTTTCATTATTAGGTGTTTTTGCTATGGGTGTTATTTATATTTCGAGTGACTACTTAGTTATGATTGTCGCTTTAGCGCTACTCGGTATGTCAACTTTTGCCTTATATCCTGTGGCGATAACGTTGGCATGTGATAACTTAGATTCCTCCTATATCGTCGCAGCAACACAAGTGATGCTGTTTAGTTACAGTATAGGTTCAGCAATGGGGCCTATCGCAGCAGGGACGTTTTTAGGCCAACATAATGGTTTAGTGAATTTCTTCTTTATTGTGCTGTTAGTGACTGCGATTTATATGTTAATTGCGAGCTTACGTCGTAAAGCCAGTGTGTTAGCAAATTAATTTTATCGACAAATAAAACTGCTAAATAAAAGGCTCTGTGAATTACTTACAGGGCCTTTTTGTCGTTCTAATTATTTCTTTTTATTGACGGTTGAAGGTGACAGTTGTGCTTCAATGGGTGAATGCTTTGTATTACGTACAATGCGTTGCTCCCAAAGCTCCCCTAATTTGAAATCCCATGATAGCGGTGATATTTCTGTTCTACCTGCATTTGGGGCAAATGTAAGTTCGCTGAAATACAAGGTATTTTCATCAGACATCAAAAAATCCGCACGGCAATAATCAAAAGGTGTGACGAGTATTTCCGCTAACCGTAACATTTCTTTGAATAGTGGTGGCTCAGATACGGGTTCCAACATGTTCGGATAACCAAAAGTCACGGGTTGTAACTGCCAGTTGATATCATAAATATTAATAAATTCATTGCCAAATTCGTCTGAGTAGTCAATCTCTGCATAGGCAGGCTTACCAGAGAAGCAATGGATCCTGCATGTTTCTGGTACTAACTTCCGGTTTTTATTAGCGAATAAATCAATATATTCTTCACACATAATTTGTGCGGGAATAGTTTTATAATGACGTTCTCGAGTAATATAGTAAAGGTTTTTAGTTAAATGAAAATCTAATTTATTTTTGGCTTTTAGCCAGTCAAAGTGTGCTTTATCGCGACAAATAATGCTACTACCACTGTCGTGATTGCATTTTAAAACGAAACGCTCTGGCAGTTTGTTTAGATCAATTTCATCGACACTTTTATAAGTGGCGATGATAGGTACTAAATATTCATTTCCTATTGTTCGTGAGATATATTCCCTTACCGCGAGTTTATCTGCAAATTGTGAATATAATGGATTTTTATCTCGCAACATTCTAAAATTTACTTTCTCATTAAAGCTTTTTGGGGCTTTAAAATCAGGGCGGTAATTGAGTTTTTTAGTAAATTTATTAGTGAGATATGTTTTGTCACTCATTATAAGTGTACGTAATTTTTTTATAAAATACTCTGCTTTTTTCATGCGAGCACCAACCATTCTAAAATTGTAGTGTGTAATTAAAATCTAATTTTTATTTGATTATATTTTTTATAACTTAAATAAAGCATCAATAAATGTAACGGTCAATTTAATAATTTCTTAATAAATAAATATTAAACAAAAGATAAATAATGTTCATTTTGTTAATAATAGCCGGATATCCGTACACTTTTATATCAATAATTCAATCGATCGTTTTAATTATTCGTCATTAATAATAAGGGTATTGTTTATTTAAAGTGTAACAAAAGTAAAGAAGATAGACCTTAAGGATTTATTTAGATAATGTCCCTCCTAAAATAAGGGAATAGAGGGGACATTTGAGAGAATTGTTATTTATAACTTACTAAGATGACTATTTTAATGGCGGCTGCCCCATCTTTTTTAGGAATCGTATTTGGGCCGCAACGAGTTGTTTGTAATCAATACAACGATATGGCATATCATATTGCTGCGCCAATTGGGCTAAGATGCGAGCTAAAGCAGGGTAATGGCGGTGATGCCAATGAGGAAAAATATGATGTGTAAGATGGTAGTTTAGTCCCCCAGTTAAACGCCATAAATAATGGGGGGTCGGTAGCCAGTCACAAGCCGTGACAAAATTATGATGGTACCAACCATGCTTGATCTGTTTATCTTCAGGCGCAGTGAAAAACTGCGTCTCTGCCCAATGTGTACCGAGTAATAAATAAATGACAAAAATGGATGCAATCATTTGGCTCAATAAGTAAGTGATAAGTATTGTTGTTAAGCTGATCCCATGGCTGTGAGCCACTAGCAGTGGGGTGCCAATCATTAATATTAAGTGACATACTTTGCTACCTAAAAATAGCGTCCAACCCAGTTTACCCTGTAAAACTTTCTGTGTTTTTAAGCGTGTTTTCCCTGTTCTGTCCGACCAATCAAAAACCAGTGCTATCCATGTGAGTGATAATGATGCAACGAAAGGCCAATAAATATGTTGATATTTCATGAAAGGCCGCCAGCGTTGAAATGGCGTTTGGCGGAATATACCATTTTCTTCAGTATCTAAATCATAATGCTCAATGTTGGCATAGTGATGGTGATAATGAACATGGCGTGTACGCCAAAACTCTGGCTCTAAACCTAAAGGTAATGTCACTAAACGGCCAAATAACCGATTTTTCCAGCTTGATTTAAATAAGGTATTATGACAGGCATCGTGCTGGCCAATCACATTCAATAGCATGATGAGTAAAACAAATACAAAATAGGATAATATGTAAATTGAGGTAGATGTTGTTATGAGTGTTGGCAGGTAACTCAGAAGAGCAAAAATAAACAAGATAGCAATTGCAGTAAGATCATATCGGCTGGCAAATACGTGATCTTGCTTAGTTTGCAGATATTCTTGACTAGCTTGTTTTAATGCAGCATGAAATTGTTGTTCGTTAGCATTTGCGAACTTGAGTTCGAAGTCAGTGTGATGCATGCTACTCTCATTTGAGGTTGTCTTCTTTTAATTAAAGAGTATATCTTCACTAAGTAAAGCGTCGCAAAATAAATATGAAGGGGGAGAAATATTTCGACTTATTCTGAATCAATTTTTATCAAGAATAATAATTTTTGGTATTTTGGACGAATATTTTTGAGAAATATCGATATAAATTGAGAATTTGTGCAAAGTAAACAATTAAATACGAGTTATCCATTAATTAAACTGATATATATTCTATAAAGTATTTGGTCAAAACACGTACTTATTAACTTTCTAAAATATAAAAACTAGCTACATCCTTGTAGAGTGATCCTTTAATATTAAGGTATCAGGGAAAAATGTGTCTGTCTGTAATAAATTATGTAAAAAGAATACTCAATCTAGTTTACTATGTTAATAATAAAATATAGTTATCATTTTAGATGGGTTTGTTTTAATTATTCATTATATTTATTTTGCCTAAGCTAAATTAGGAGCTTACCTATATTAATAATGTGTCAAAATGATGAAATAGTCACAGATAAATTATTTTTCGAATAAGGAATGTTATATGAAAAAAATACTGTTAATAATTTTATCAACACTGATTATTCCTGTGTCCGCTCAAGCAGGTTATCAATATTATGGTTGTGATAAAAAAATCTATCAACTAGAGAAACAGCTAAAATACGCCAAAATGCATGGTAACCGAAATAGAGTTGCGGGGTTAGAGCGCGCTATTTCAAATGTACAAAATAACTGTTACGACCATTATTCGGGGGCGACTGGGCCAACAAAATTAAATCATCGTTATAGCTTTACTGAAGCAGATCGTTTAGAGCAGCAGATAGAAGCATTACAAGATGAAATAGAACGCTTAAAAGCGGCTAAAAATTAACTCAATACGTAATATTAAAATCAAATATTATTTATAAGCTAAAAACCGTGTTGGATGAATTTAGCGCTATAGCTGCTTGTCGTAATTATTGTCATATTCACTTTAATTGTTGTCTAGCTATAGCGCATTGAATTAATCAGTGAAATAATAAGTTAACGTCGTTTTTTAATATTGTATACTTTTTATTATGGTTATTCGTCCTCATCAACACTGGTTTTTTCGGTTATTCGACTGGCATGGCTCTGTACTGTCAAAAATAACATTTCGGCTTTCTCTAAATATAATGATATCAATCGTAGCAGTACTAAGTTTCCAATGGTACGAGCGATTAGGTATACACTTAACAATAGCCCCCTTTAGCTTACTAGGGATTGCCATCGCAATATTCCTAGGTTTTCGCAATAATGCATGTTACAGCCGCTTGATTGAGGCTCGCACACTCTGGGCTTCGTTATTAATTAACCAAAGAAATATTCTAAGAAATATTAAAGGGTTATTACCTAATGATCAGGCCGCCCAAAAGGAATTTGCTAATTTGCTGATTGCTTTTGGTTGGAGCCTTAAACATGAATTAAGGAAAACCAGCCCAGTCATTGATATGTATAGGTTATTACCCCGTACTATTTTTGATGAGGTTATCCGAAGTCCGTTTCCCACTAGCCGAATATTATTGCAGATTGGCCTAAAGGTGGGGGAATTACGCGATAAAAAAGTCATCAGTGATGTACTCTTTCAAGCTATTAATAAAGATATTAATGCGCTATCGGAAGTTCTTGGCGGCTGCGAACGTATTGCGAACACGCCGATCCCGTTTGCTTATACACTAATTTTGCAGCGAACAGTTTACTTATTTTGTTCGTTACTTCCATTTGCATTGGTTGTTGACCTACATTATATGACGCCATTTGTTTCTGTTTTTATTTCTTACACTTTTTTAGCGTGGGATGCACTAGCCGAGGAACTTGAAGATCCTTTTGGGACTGCTGCAAATGATTTACCGCTGAATGCCATTTGTAATAGTATTGAACGCAATGCATTGGATATGTTGGATATTCAACCACTTCCCCCTCAGTACCAGCCAGATAAATATTTTAACTTGTTGTAGTGCTAATCTATTCATTCTTGAAGACAGTAGAGCGTGATATTCACGTTTTACTGTTTCTCCTTATTTCTCTTTCCTCTTTTTTCTTTTCTATCGAATATTATTTTGTCTTTTTGGGTCATACAAATCAGGAATTCTGTACAGATAATCTTATCAATACTATACTCCCCCTATGTATACTAAAGGGGCTTAAATATGCCACATTCCCCAAAAGAAAAAAAAGCAGTTCTTACGCGGGTCAGAAAGTTGAAAGGGCAATTGCTTGCCTTAGAGTCAGCCTTGGAAGATGAGGTTGAATGCGCCGCCATTTTACAACAAATTGCTGCTATTCGTGGGGCAGTTAATGGTTTGATGGCCGGGGTATTAGAGAGTCATTTGCGGGAAGGGCTTCAAGAGTCAGCAACAACACAGTTGCAAAAAGACTCAGTAGACGATGCCATCTCATTAATTCGTACCTATTTGCGGTAAATAAAGAAGGAATAACGATGAAATCACGTGCAGCAGTTGCATTTGGCCCTGGTGAGCCATTAAAAATTGTCGAAATTGATGTCATGCCACCAAAGGCTGGGGAAGTGTTAGTCAAAATTAGCCATACGGGTGTTTGCCATACTGATGCATTTACATTGTCAGGTGATGACCCTGAAGGGTTATTTCCTGTGGTATTAGGGCATGAAGGCGCGGGTGTTGTTGTTGAAGTCGGTGAAGGTGTAACTAGCGTTAGCGTTGGTGACCATGTCATCCCACTTTATACGGCAGAATGTGGAAAATGTGTTTTTTGTGAGTCAGGTAAAACAAACTTATGTGTCTCTGTTAGGGAAACACAAGGTAAAGGTGTGATGCCTGATGGGACCACACGTTTTTCTTACAATGGCCAGCCTGTTTACCATTATATGGGCTGTTCAACATTCAGTGAATATACCGTTGTTGCCGAAGTCTCTTTGGCTAAAATTAACCCTCAAGCCAACCATGAAGAAGTGTGTTTATTAGGTTGTGGCGTGACCACGGGTATCGGTGCTGTACATAATACGGCTAAAGTACAAGAAGGTGACTCAGTTGCAGTTTTTGGCCTCGGTGGGATTGGTCTTGCGGTTATTCAAGGGGCAAGGCAAGCAAAGGCTGGCCGTATTATTGCCATTGATACTAACCCGTCTAAGTTTGAACTAGCGCGCCAATTTGGTGCGACAGAATGTTTGAATCCTAATGATTTTGATAAGCCGATTCAGCAAGTGTTGATTGAGAAAACCCAGTGGGGAGTTGATCATACCTTTGAATGTATTGGTAATGTTAATGTTATGCGTGCAGCACTTGAAAGTGCACACCGAGGATGGGGCCAATCAATTATCATTGGTGTCGCAGGGGCAGGGCAAGAAATTTCAACTCGTCCATTCCAATTAGTAACAGGGCGGTCATGGCGTGGTACGGCTTTTGGTGGTGTGAAAGGCCGTAGCCAGTTGCCAAAAATGGTTGAAGATGCCATGAAGGGTGATATTGAGCTGTCTCCATTTGTGACGCACACATTGCCATTAGAGCGTATTAATGACGCATTTGATTTAATGCATGAAGGCAAATCAATCCGCACCGTTATTCACTATGATTAAGGAGTCTTTGATGGAGAGAATTGAACGCCATGCGTGTTTTGGGGGCTGGCAGGATGTTTATCAACATCAATCCACCGTGCTCGGCTGTGAAATGAAGTTCGCAGCTTTTCTACCACCACAAGCGAAAACAACCGTCTGCCCAGTGATTTATTGGTTATCAGGGTTAACCTGTAATGAACAAAATTTTATTACTAAGGCGGGAGCCCAACAATTTGCGGCAGAACATGGCGTGGTTATAATCGCACCAGATACTAGCCCTCGAGGGCCTGAGGTTGCTGATGACGAGGCTTATGATTTAGGACAAGGCGCAGGTTTTTATGTGAATGCTCTGCAAGCCCCGTGGAGTCATCATTACAGAATGTATGATTATATTGTGTCTGAGCTACCTGATTTAATCGAAACACATTTGCCTGTATCTGATAAACGTTCTATTTTTGGCCATTCTATGGGTGGACACGGGGCTTTAATGATTGGCTTACGAAATGCAGGCCGATATTCTAGTTTATCTGCATTTTCTCCTATTGTTGCTCCAACCCAAGTTCCATGGGGGCGCAAAGCCTTTATGGCTTATCTGGGGGAAGAAACAGCTAGCTGGTCTCAATATGACACTGTTGAATTAATCGGAAAAGCGGAGGCTATTCCACCTATTTTAGTGGATGTAGGCACTGCGGATCCTTTCTATCAAGAACAATTAAAACCCGAGTTATTTGCAGATATTTGTGACAAAAAGCAATTTGAATATCGTTTGAATTTACGTGATGGATATGACCACAGTTACTATTTTATTAGTAGCTTTATTGGTGAACATATTGAATTTCATGCACGCTATTTAAACGATAATAGCTGAGTATGGTAGTGTTAGATATATTGTAGGGTGAGGCCAATAGTTGGTTTCACCTTGCTATTCCTTAACGTTTTAATCATGCCTAAATCGCTACTCTAACCCTCCATGGGAGAGCTTGCTGATTGCTTTAATCGCACTGATTGCGACATCTTTATTTGGGTCATTACATAATTCAAGTAGTCGATTAATCGTATTATGTTGTTTCAGTCGTATTTTACAATCACCTAAAGCGGATATGGCAGCTATTTTTACATCATCATTTTTTCTTTTCGTTAAATCAAGTAATGTATTTATGACTTTGTTATCCATCTTTTATCCTAATCAGGGTATTAAGAAATAAAGTTAATTAAAATCCATTTGTTTCAAAATATTAATTTCAATGTAGAGATGCTACTAAAAGAAAGAATTTGTTAATATCAAAAAACACAACTAATATGGATATAGTATGATTAGGTTTGTGTATGAATAGGTAGCAAAAATCATACCTATTCATATATAGGGATTAGGAAGATTAAATAAGATTAATTAAAAAACCTGTGCTTTAACGGATTGATAAAAAATATTATTTGTATACTAAAAATGGTGGGAGAGTTTACTCAGTGCCTTTATTGCAGACACCGCAACATCCTTATTGGGATCTCTACAGAGTTCAATTAAACGGTTGATCGCATTTTGTTGTTCAACGGTCGCTTTATAATCACCTAATGCGGAAATAGCTGCAATTTTAACATCATCATTTCCACGATGCGTTAATTCAATTAATGTTTCAATAATGTTATTTTCCATGTAAACCCTTTGAAATACCTATGCGATACCAAGGTATTCTAAGTGAATTTACTTGAGATTTATTTTTGAAATTTAATGCTTTATTAATACATTATATAGATTTTACGCATTTTCAGGCTATTAACTATCTTATTAACTAGGGCGCATTAAGAGAGTAAGGATTATTGATATAAAAAATTTAAAATATTAAAAGACATTAGTTATCTATTAAAATAGATATGACTAAATAATTCTTTATTAAGGTAAAAATAATAAAGCACTTTACCTTTAAAATGAGTTAAATAAAGTGCTTATTAAGCCTGAGTTAGTGACGTAAATAAACGTGAGGCGTGTTATTTTCAGGGTGTTGAGTAACACCTAAGTCAGCTCGATACCAACGAGTTAAGTTTTCAGTCGTTAAAACATCGGTAGGGGAACCTTGAGCGACAAGCTTTCCATTATGAATTAATAACACTTTATCTGCATATAATGCGGTTAGATTAAGGTCATGTAATACACAGCAAACACCTAACGGTCGTTGACGTGTAAGTTGATGTAGTAACCGTAAGCTATGCTATTGATGATATAGGTCAAGCGCAGAAGTGGGTTCATCGAGAAACAAGCATGCGGGTTGAGCTGTTGGTTGCCATAATTGTGCTAATACTCGAGCTAATTGAACGCGTTGCTGCTCACCCCCTGAAAGTTGGCGGTAATCCCGCTGCCGTAATGATTGGCAACTGGTTTGTGCTAACGCTTCATTGATGGCGGTGTGTTTATATTCTGAACCATAGGGGGTTCTGCCCATTGCAACCACATCTTCAACAGTAAAAGCAAATTGCAAATGGCTATGCTGTTTCATCACAGCACGTTTTCGGGCTAACGCATTATGCTCCCAGTCAGTCATTGCTCGGCCTTCAATAAAGCATGTGCCATGAGTCGGGGTATTATAGCCTGTTAGTAATTTTAATAGACTGGATTTCCCTGCGCCATTTGGCCCAATGATCACCACAAATTCCCCTTGATCAATCGATAAACTCACATTATCTATAAGCGTCTTTTCACTGATTTTATATGATAAATTTTGTGCTTCTAACAAGAGCGATTTTGTTTGCATTTTTAGATCCTCCCCGAAGGCTGCCGTAAAATTAGCCATAAGAAGTAGGGGCCACCAATTAACCCTGTCAGTAAGCCAACAGGAATTTCAGCAGGTGCAACCGCAGTCCTTGCTACAGTATCGGCAATAAGTAATAAGCCCGCACCTACGATAGCGGAACCAGGAATTAACCAACGATGGTCTGGCCCGAGAGTCATGCGAATGAGATGGGGAACAACGAGACCGACAAAACCAATAACACCGCTCATGGCAACCGCACAACCAACTAACATGGCGCTAAGGAATAATAAAATAAACTTGGTACGCTCAACATTGAGCCCAAGGTAATGGGCGTCTTCGTCCCCTAATTGTAGGATATTAAGCTTACTTCCTTGTGTTAAACAGATAATACAAATAGGAAGAATAACTGAAGCGGCGATGGCCAATGATGCCCAGTCAACATTACCGAGCGTGCCCATCATCCATAAGCTAAATGTTCTGAGTTGTTGGTCATTGCTGATATAACTAAGAACACCGATGAATGACATACACAGCGCATTGATAGCGATACCCGCGAGAAGTAGTTTTGCGAGGTTACCATTTGATGAACGATTTAAGCTAAAAATAATAAAAGATACGGCTAGGCTACCAATAAAAGCAGCCGCGACATGGCCATAACCTTGCATCACGGTGGGTAATGAAACAGAGAAAACAATAAATGCGGCAACGGATAAAGCCGCGCCACTACTGATACCGAGTAAGCTAGGATCAGCGAGGGGGTTACGGAATAACCCTTGCATAATGGCGCCAGATACTGCTAAGGCAAGGCCAACTAAGATGGCAATTAACACGCGAGGAAGGCGGATATTCAGCCATATCTGCCAATCCGAGTCTGTGGCAGATGCCTGCCACAGTGCTTTTAATGAGAAGTTCATTGCGCCGGCATTCGACGCGATGAGAACTAAACCGCCAAGTGCTAACAATAATACGATAATCACCAAAAATGGGTTTTTAAAGCGACTCATTGGGATTTTTCTAATGCCTCACGTAGTTGTTGCATGACTTTAGGCGTACCTAAACTGAAAGTGAGCATACCGACGTCATCGACAACCAGAAGCGCTTTATTTTTCCCTGCGGGGGTCATTGACATTCCTTGTAATTTCCACACTTTTTCTATTCCACCTAATGATTTAATACCTTCTTTGGTAAAAATGATTAAGTCAGGTTGGCTTGACAGCAAGCCTTCTTGGGATAGAGGACGATAGCTGTCGAAGCTGCTCATGGCATTTTTTGCCCCTACCGCGTTAATGACACTGTCTGCCGCAGTGTGCCGTCCTGCTGCTAAAGGCATAACACCACCGTGACTCATGATAAATAAGACTTTTTTGTCAATAGGAGCCGTATTTACTTGGCTGAGCTGTTGGTTAAATTGATTAACTAATTGCTTCCCTTGCTCTGTTTTACCGACCACATTAGCGATGGTGGTAATTTTTTCTGGAATGGCTTCTAAACTCGGTTTCCCTGTTACCTTAATAATTTTTACGCCGCTTTTTTCGATTTGCGAAAGAGCCATTGAGGGTTTAGCTAACTCACTCGCAAGTACTAAAGTCGGGCGCATTGACAACACGCCTTCTGCGTTAAGCATACGCATATAGCCCACATCAGGGAGCTTGGTGGCTTGCTCTGGATGAAGGCTGGTGCTGTCACGGGCGACGAGCTGTTCCTGTGCTCCAAGTTCATACACAATTTCAGTCACATCACCTCCTAAGGTGACGATGCGTTCTGTTGCATAAGAACAAAAAGAGATAAACAGCGTTGATAAGATTAGAAGCCATTGTTTCATAATAAGTTACCTAGTTTTAAATGCGTGGTAATGCGGTGACTTGTTGGCGCCATTGCTCTTGCTCTGGAGTCCCTTCCGTACGCTGCCCATACATTTGTGCGATTTGATTTCCTTGGTTATCGAAGACTTCAAGGCTAGTCACATGGCCATCTTGTGTTGGCTTGCGTGTGACCCAGCATTCGGCAATACCATTTTCAATCATGTGCAAGGTGAAATCAGGATTGAAAATATTTAGCCACTTTAAGTCTGAACCTTCACTTTGATATGGCATGATTTTTTTGATTTCACCAGTAAAAATTTGCACACATCCGCGGTTGCCCACAAAAATCATAATTTCGTTTTGATCTTTGAACGCAGTGTTAATCAGCTGATTGAAGGAATCATTAGGCACTTTCCAAGCCAAATCATCGCTAACCGCAGAGAAAACTTGCTGGCGGCTGAGGTTGTTTTTCTTGAGTAGAACAAAAAATTGGTGAACGTCTGTCATGTTGCGCCATTCTTGTTCTAATTGTTGTTTTAGCTCTTCACTAACGGGCTGATTGGTAAATGCAGTTGCTGTTTCATGGATGAGCTCCGGGTTATCTTGGGTGGCATATTTTTCAATCAATGCCTGCCATGCCGCCATATCTGTTTCATCGGTGGTGTAAACTTTATGTAGTGCGTCACCTTGTTTATCAAAAAATTGGATACTATGACGCTCACCGTGTTTGCTGTCTTCCGTCAAAGCAAAGATAGCGTCCCAATGGCTGAAAAACATCCGTAAATCAAGGGCGCGAGGGTTTAAAATTAACCCACCGTGTGGGCTAAAGGTTGCATTGTCATAACGACCAACTTGCTCATGAACCACATATTCGTTACGGGTAATCGCTTTCACTTTCCCAACAGTGGCTAATTCTGTCAACAAAGTGGGGGCATCGACATTTAAACGAACAGCTTTGTCGTGACCAACACGACTATGCAGTAGCTGAGCTTCAGATACATTTAAATAGGCGGCGAGATCGCGAGCGTATTTGGCTTTGTTATCTGTTTTTGCTTGTTGGTAACGCTCGTAAAGTGCTGAATTCACGTTTATCTCCTTAATATTGTGTGAATTACCATTGGAAGCTGACAAGCAGCTTGGCATTACGTCCATCTTGAGGAATACCTTGTGATGAGTAGTATTCTTTATCAAATGCATTGCCTAACACGACACTGGTTCCTAACCCTTTGAGTTGTCCTTCACCTTGATAACTCACATAGAAGTCATGTACGGCATAGCCGGCTTGTTGTTCTGCTTTAGAGGCTTTATTGAATTCTGTATGGCGCGTAAACTCCCCTAGCCAGCCCACTGAAAAACCGCTGTCTGCAATAGGTACGGCCAGATTACTGGTGACAGAATCAGGTTTAATTGATGTTATTGATTTTCCATTAGATTCATCTTTTCCTTCAGTATGGTTATAAGCCAAACTCCAATTGAAATAGTCTGTTTTATAATCCATTGAGGCATCCCATCCCCAAATTTTGGCACGTTTAGTATTGATTGATGTGGTGTAGTTATTTTGCAAAATATATCTATCAACATTCACATATGTGTTGATGTAATCTTTCGCTTTGGTATCAAAATAACTGGCTTTAAATTGTAGGTTATCTCTTTCCATCAATAGGTCATCGAAACGCAGACCAAAACCATATTCTGCGGTACGGGTTGATTCAGGTTTCAGATTAGGGTTTGGTTTCCATCTATTAACGATTGGCCCCATTTGGAAGTGGACCTCGTCGTTATACATTTCCATCATAGAAGGGGCTCGGAAGGCTTCTGAATATGACGCAAATAGCATTGACCACTCTGTTGGTGTGATGCTAACGGCACCTTTAGATGACCATTTACCTTTTTTCACATCTTCATTGCCATCAGATGTCGCTTTATAGTGGTCATAGCGCGTACCGACAATAAAGGAAACAGGCAAATCTTTTAGGCTAATTTCATCTTGTAAAAAGCCGGATGCAAAGGTGATGTCCGCATCGGGGAATTGGGTGGTGTTTGCATAAGGAGTTTGTTTTTGCTTATAAGCTTCACTGCCGTAAGTCAGGTTATGTGATGCTAATGGCAAGTCATAAAAGTTAGAGCGGTTATCAGCTTTTATGCCATAAGTTTTTTGTGTACGACCTTCATAGGGGGTTCCTTGGCCTTTTGCCGTGATATTAATATCGGAGTAATAAGGCGTGACTTTAAAATTTAGCCATTCCTGTGAGCCCGGTTTCATTTGATAAGTTATCTGTGCATCACGTTGGCGAGTGGTACGGTTAACTTTTAGATTGTCACTCCCTACATTAATTTCTTGCGGGTTTTTCGGCTCATTGGCATCATTATTATAATAACGCACTTGGCCAGAAAGCTTTTGTGTATCATCGATTTGCCATGTTCCTTTTGCCAGCAGGTTACCAATGGTTTCCTTGTTTTTCATGTCATCGCCATTACTCATGCGGACATTACCGGTTTCTTTCGTGACAAAGCTGAATAGCCCATCAAGGTTATCACTACGGCCAAACGCAGTGCCGCCGAAACCGAAGCTATGATCGCCAGTAGCGGCTTCGGTAAAGACACGGAAACCGTGGTCTTGGCCTTCACGTAATAAGTCTTTGGCATCAACGGTTTCCCAAGCAATCACACCGCCCATGGCACCACTGCCGTAGAGTAGGGCAGAAGGGCCACGGATAATTTCAACTTGCTTAATCAGAGCAGGGTCGATAAAGGTGCCATTGACATGGCCTGTATCTGTGCCTTGGCGAATACCATCCACTAAGGTCAAAATGCCGCGTCGATCAAACCCGCGCATATAAATATCTTGCCCATTTGCACGGCTGGTACCGGTGACACCAATCCCGGGAACTTTACGTAAAATGTCATTGACGGTGCTGGCCGTTTGCGTTTCAGGTGAATTATTTTTGATCACCGTGACCATCATCGGGGTTTCGAAGCTGTCACGTTCGCTACCTGTCGCATAGACTGTCATCACATCATGATGATTTTTTTTTGGTGATGGTTCTGTTGTTTGTGCTTGAGCACTTGCTATCACGCCTAAGATGGCACTGGTTAGGACTGACATTCGCAAAACAGGGGACATAATTGTGATACTCCATATAGTTTTTATCTGTATTAAGCAGAGTGAATTCGTATTAATTGATAGCGATGTATTGGTCTGGAGGACCTGAATTCGGTATGACACAGGAAAAATTGCATGTAAGCGGTGTCTGAACATAGCAAGAGGAGTAAACAACTAATGAAGGTATAAAGCTGAGGTAATAGTCAGTAACTGGTTGGTGTTCAGCAGGACTATTTGGGATGTGGCACATTAACGCTACCGCTGCGCGATAGTCAGGTATCGAGTGGCTATCCTTGCTGATCCTATATTTAGTGGCACAAATGTGAAATACAGACGTCAGTTTAAACTCCATAAGAAACCTTTTCCTATGTTTAGATTAAGCTGGCTGCCTGGATAATTAACCTAGGTGGCTTGCGAATTAAGTTTTGGTACGACTTACTTTGGGTATGGCTTACTTAGTTAAGATCAACTTACCTGTACGAGTTTGTCTCAATTGATAAAGCTCGCCATTATGTTGAATTGAGACCTTACCGGCAGGGCCCAATAATTGTTGGCTTTCTATCACGTCAGTTTTAACGGGTTGTTTCGCCGTTTCGACGGTATTTTCTGCAACTGGGGCTGTCATATTATTTACCATACTAAGTTTGTTGATAATCGAAATGATATTGAGAATGATTATCTTTAGAATGATTGCCAATATCAAGTAATTTTCACAATCAAACAACAAAAGAGCCACAAAAAACTAAGTTCGTACGAAAAAACAGCATTAATCTAGTGGTTCCCCACTTACAAGGCTATAATTGAGTTTCTCTATTCATTGCATGGGTGAATAAAATGAAAATATTACTGTTAGGAGCGACAGGGCTTGTGGGAAGTCATGTTTTATCATTGGCACTTGCAGACTCTCGTGTGACTCAGGTGATAGCGCCAACACGACATGCATTAGCAGAACATGAGAAATTACAAGCACCTATTGTTGATTTTAACCATTTACCTGACGAGGCTGCGTTATGGGAAGTCGATGCTGTGATTTGCGCGCTCGGTTCAACCCTCAAAGCCGCTGGTTCAAAGGCGGCATTTCGTCAAGTGGACTACACCTATCCTTTAACCTGTGCAAGGCTAGCCAAAAAATGGGGTTGCTCGACATTTGTATTGACTTCTGCTTTGGGGTCAAACGCTAAGTCACCTTTTTTTTATAGCCGAGTAAAAGGGCAGCTTGAACAAGATTTAAGATCACTGGGTTTTGATTCTTTAACTTTAGTTCGCCCGAATGTGATTCGTGGTGACCGCCAAAAAGTGCGTTTGGGTGAAGTTGTTGTGATTCGTATTATTTCCTGTCTATCATCTATATTGCCCGCGAGCTGCCAAGTTAGCCCCGCAACAAATATTGCGAAGGCATTATTTGAGGCTGCAATAAATCCCACGAAAGGGGTTCGTGTTATTTCATCTAAACAGCTTATATAACACTGGCTAGTTCATTTTTGTTGGTTATGTTGTTTTTTTGTTTCACACACAAAAGCTTCAATTTTATGATGCCTGAAATGCTAACCGATTTAGGAATTACAAAAGTTAATATAGGGTTGGTAAACATACTGATTGATGACAAACATATTATGTTTGTCATCAACCTAAAGCCCACAAATGTGGGCTTTTACTCTTCGAAGGTTACCCCTGAATCTGTGCTAATGAACCGTATAAATTATAAAGTGTTTCATATTCATCTTGCTGATAAAATCGAATTTTATCCCAACAAAATTGCTTAGCGACTTCCACGGTAAAGCGTGTGGCATCGATTAACTCACTTTCATAACTTGCACCTGTTTCACTACCGGGGACAATCGATTTAGCCGTAATGGCAAGGCCAACAACAGGTGCCTGTGTTGCAATATGCGGTTGCATTATAGAATTAAAGTGATAAACACCGTTATCATAAGGAGAAATATCTTGTGTGGTGATAGGAAACGTCTTTGCCACATCTCCTGTTGCATACTCCAGTAAGCGAACTAAATCAGGTGCGACGCGTAAAATATAGCCTTGCATAGCCGTGGGAGAAATCGCAATCCCTCGGTGCTTAATGATGCTGTTTCCCTTTGATGTATCGATGGATAAAATAGCATCCATCTGTTTATCGACTTCATATTGGTTCATGGTATTAGATGAAACTGGCATCCCCATAAAATCGACAGGGTCATGAGGAGTAATCGAAACATGCGTGGCGATATGAGAGCTAATTATTACGTCCCCTTTGAGGCTCTGTCCCTTTGCCGCCATATCCAACAACTTCATCGCGCTGGCAAAAGCGACAATTGACCCATCAGCATCAGAAACTATTCCAATACGATTCGGTTGTGCCTGTTGTGCACCTAAACGACCGATAATGCCTAAAGTCGGGTAAGTGCCTCCACGGTGTTTGCCCTCAGAGCCTGGGATTAATACTTTTATAAAATGGCATAACTGACTTGTATCCTCTGGGGATTCATAAGGAATAGAAGTAACAGTGATGATGGCATCATTTGAGCCAACAGAATGAAGTAGCGCTGCCATTTTTTCGCCATCAACATCAGGGGTGTCTAATAAGTCATAAACTTGGCTTAGATAATTCAAAGACATTATTGCACTCCTTTAATAATATTTAATTTGAATGGCTTGTTGGTAGCAATTTCTTCAATCTTATTAGGTCCTCGTAACCATAGGGCATTTTGCTCACCTAAAATGGTGCCATGGTCGTTTTCAATAAATAATGCAGTTCCTTCATATAGTGCGATCAATTCTTCCATGGGGTTAATCGTTAAAAACTCATTTAATCTCTCTTCACGACTTTCCCCATTATGGCCAATTGGTTTACCAGAAATAAAATGCGGGTTAATTTGAAATGGGCAAATATTCAGCGCACTAAATGTAGGGGGTTGGACAATTGGCATATCATTGGTGGTGCGAATACTCGGTGTTGCAACATTACTGCCTGCACTCCATCCCATATAGGGAATGCTTTCATATTTAACTCGTTGTGGAATCAGCTCCACTATGTTGGCATCATATAGGCGTTTTAATAAGGCAAAGGTATTTCCGCCGCCAATAGCAATCGCTTGTGCTTGTTTAACTGCCGCAACAGGGTCGCTAAAGTGATGAATTGATGTTAATTCATAACCTAAAGCATTAAATACCGGTTTTACAATTGCTTCAAAATCATCAAAACTGAATGTAACTGCGGCATAAGGAATAAATAGAATATTTTGTTTTTTATGTTGTAATAAACGATGGATTTGTTCGCCCGCATGTTGTAAATAATTCATATTCCCCATACGTGAACTACTCATTAATAACGCATTAGTCATTGCTATATTCCTTTTTGATTTTTTTTATTGAATTAATTAATAAATCGATTTCTTTTTCACTATTAAAATAATGAATTGATAAGCGGGCCATTTTTTCTATTTGATAGAACTTTAAAATAGCGGTTGCCATAAAGTGACCTGATTCAATAATGATATTTTTAGCTTCTAATTTTTGCATTAATACATCAGAGGGGATTCCGTTAATATTAAATGGAATTATTCCTATTCGCTGGTGGCTATTATTAGGGCCATAAATTTCGACGCCAGAAAGTTGAGATAATTGCTGCATCGCATATTGAGTGAGTGTTTGGTTGCGATTCTCAATTTGTTCAATACCGATATTTACAGCATAGTCTAAAGCCGAATCTAAACTAATAATGGCCGGAACATTTGGGCAGCCCGCTTCAAAGCGTTTTGCTGTTTGAGGCAGAATAACGTCTCCTGTTTGTGGGTCAATTGAGCTATTCCACCAACCGACCAGTATGGGGGTTAATGATGGTACCAATGATTCACGAACAAACAGAATGCCACTGCCTTCTATCGCTCTTAACCCTTTTCGGCCACATGATGACATAAAGTCACATTGCCATTTTTGAACATTAACGTTATACATTCCAATGGCTTGTGAAGCACTAATATGGCTAAGTACACCATGCTTTCTGGCTATCTCACAAATAGCCTGCACAGGTTGAATTACCCCAGTTATGTTAGATAGCGCAACGAAACTGATGAGCTTTGTCTTAGAGGTTATCGCTTGCTCGATAGATTCAGGTGAAAGGACACCATAGCTATCCGCACTCACCTTAATAATTTTTATTCCTTTTTCATGCGCTAACAGTTGCCAAATTGCAATATTGCTGAGCATCTCAGTATCCGGAATTATCACTTCATCGCCAGCTTGCCAAGAAATACCTCTAGCAATCAAGCTGATAGATTCTGTGCCATTTTTGGTAAATGCAATTTCACTGGGCTTTGCACCGATAAATGCGGCCAATTTTTGTCGACAAATTTCAACTTGCTCATAGGTTTGCTTGCGGAAGCTCGGTAAATAAGTCCCTTGCTCTGCGGTTTTATCAAGATAGCGCTTTACTGCGTCTATTACCGGTTTTGGCGGTGGCGCAGCGGCTCCCGTATCAAAATAAGCGTAATGTTGTGAAACTAGAGTGTCTTTTTGCACTTGCGACCAGATATTCGTCATTATTATTCCCTATAAAGTTATTTAGCCCAGAAGGAAAGCAGTTTCGCTTTGAGGGTTGGCAGGAATGCTTTAGCCGTGGAGTAAAGAGCATCGCCAGCAATAAGCCCACCAGCGAAAGTTGAAATTTTATCGGAACTGATATTGAAGAAACGCTCAATGATAATTCGAACCGCGAGTGCAGTAAGAACCGTCCAACCTGCAATAGGGTAGTTAATCATCAAGCCAGTTGAGAAGAGTACGCCAATCTGGTTTTTAGCACCGCCAATTAACTGAATGATGGCACCCGGTATGGCCCACAACAACAACATCATTGCCACATTTGAGGAGCTTCCTGCTTGGATCGTAGCGGCATAAAGCCTTGATGCAGGAACGATTTTGTCTTGTTCGAAATAAAAATCGTAGGTAAGTGCAACAACCACCAAGGCGCAGCAAAAACCGATAATAGCGGCAAAATATTGTTGTTTTCTCCCATAATGTTCTGCAGATTGGTTTTTACCATAACCGCGGATCATAAACCCCGTTTTTAGGTCAAAACCCATATCGGCAAAAGCAGGGCCTGTCGCGGCACAAAACCCAACTAAAACGGCCAATGCTTCGGGGGGAAACCCCAGTAAAATACCAATCATCAATGAGATAAGAGCTGCTGCAGTTGCAGGAAACCAGCCAGAATGCATCGCAGCCATACCTACAATCATCTCTTGGATTAAAGCGGCTAAGGTCGCAAAAATGAGGAATCCAATAAGTTGTGGCAATGTCATAGTGACAAATATTTGGCTAATAAATGTGAGTGCTAATGCGGTTAAAAAGTAGAACGTTGCCCCTTTGATTAAGGTTGACTTGATACGTTTGCTACTTTGGCGTAATTCATCACTATCTTCGCTTTGTTGCTGACTATCTTTCTTGTTGCGAAATACAATGGTTCCGATTTGGATTAATGCGACGATACCTGCACCAATCATCACACCGTGTGGGACATAGTTTTCATATAAATTATAAGTAATTAGCCCTGACTCAGAAAAACCGCGAATGAGAAGTCCAACAGCAAACATGAATAACGCGAAAATACTGCCAATCAACGCGATCCCTGCGGATGCCATTGGGATACCAAAACCTGCACCGATGGCTCCAGCAGCAAAGCCTGTCAGCAATGCGCCAAGCCGCTTTCCACCTTTATTTCCTGCCCACAAAGTTTCTGCGGTGGCAACACCGGCAGGCCAAGATGCACTGGCAGGATAGGCGCGGGTATTAAACAAGCCATATAAAATCGTGCCATCAATGATAATCGCAACGAAAGCTCCAGCCATCATCGGATAAATTAATTCAGGCATACCCAATACCCAAGGCACACCAATGGCTACTATTAAACCATTTGCTGCAGCAAAGGTTGCTGCAGAGATGCTAGTTTGAATTAAATTTTGCGCATCGATAAATTTAAATGATGCGAATATAGAAAGTGGGACACGAGATAATAAAATGGCGAGAACAGCACCGATAATTGATGTGTTTGCGGAGATACCTAGTGTGACAATAATCTGAATACCAATAATAGCACCAACAAAAGATAATATAATTATTGCGATGAGTAGTGCTGGAGAAAAAATAGATACACGTACCTCAGTATCATTTTTATCATGAGATATATTCATAGAGTTACCTATTTTATTTTAATAATTAATAACTGCTTTTTATCTTATTATTTCACCATGGATTTAAAATATGGTAGATAATTTACTGGCTGTGGATTTTAATAATGGATAATACTCGGTTAAATTTTTACTTTGGCTTGATGCTGCAATGCATAACGAGCCTAATACCCCTTTTTCAAAAGAAAATATAGGAACGGATAACCCTTGTGTTCCTGCTAAATAAGCTTCTTTTGAATATGCATATCCTTCTTCAGCATAGAGACTTAATTGCTTTTTTAATAAGGTGTTATTTTGCAAATTATGTTTAGAAAGATATTCATCAATATATGAAATATCCATTGAGCTTAAAATGATTTGTGTAAATGGGGCTTCATGCAAGCTCAACGCTTCTCCTTCTTTAGATGTAAAGCGGATAAGATGGTCACTTTCTAAAATGAAATTACAAATAGCGATATCATTGTAACGGCGATAAATAAATATGGTTTCATGTGTTTTATCAGCGAGAGGGCGTAAGTAGTCACTCGCTAATTGTGAAAACTGGCGTGTGTTATTGGCTAAATGACCGATTTCAATACACCGCAAGCCTAATAAATATTCTTTATTTTTATTTTTTTGTAAGAAACCTTGCTCTTCTAGAATATTAAAACCCCGCTGTACGACGGAAGGGCTCTTATCAAGATGACGAGCTAACTCACGTACTCCCCATATGGGCTTGTTGATTGAAAAGTAATCTAACAAGGTTAATACGAAACCAGCAGATTGTAGTCGGTTATTCATAGCTTCCCCTGTTTATAATTAATTGAATTAGCACTATTGTTATATTTTTGTTCCTTATACGGGAACAGTGTGCCGTTTGGTAATACAAACATATTTAGATGAAACAATATGCAAAGTAAATGGTTTGTTGCATCTGTGTTAAGTAGGTCACTAAAACAGTTCTTATCATTTATCTTTTTTTTCTTGCTTTCCCTGTAACTATTTGAAATTAATCTATTTTTTTTTATTCTTTAGCTGTTCCTACTAGCGAAACAATCAAAAAGACGCAAATGGATAAATGAGTTATTGGTGAAAACAGGAGAATTTGTTTACCTTGAATGATCTTTTCCTGATGCGATTTATTTATGTGAGAAATAGATTATTTTATAATTTTGTGTAAACGTTTACACTAAGTCGAGATTGATCACAGAATCTTATCTAAACTCGTTGTTATACTCGGTAGCAATGACAAGTTGGAAGACAGAATGCAATTTAAGCAGTATTGGGGGAAGAGAGATGCAACAGGTTGAAATTCTAGTTACAGGCGGGCTCGGGTATATCGGTAGTCATACTTGTGTTCAATTGATAAAGGCTGGGCTATCACCAGTTATTATTGATAATTTGTGTAATGCAAAGCTAGAAGTGCTTAATCGTATTGAAAGATTAACCGGTGTGCGCCCAGTATTTTATCAGTGTGATGTTCGAAATGAGCAACAGCTAGCTCACATTTTTTCTTCTCATCAATTTCATTCAGTTATTCATTTTGCAGGGCTAAAAGCGGTTGGTGAATCAGTAGAAAACCCGCTTAGATACTATGATGTTAATTTCAATGGGACATTGGTATTAATGCGCTGTATGCAGGAAGCGAACGTGAAAAGTTTGATTTTTAGTTCGTCAGCAACGGTATATGGCGAGCCCAGTCGTTTACCTATCACCGAAGAGTTCCCAACGGGTAATACACAAAGCCCTTATGGCACCAGCAAGTATATGGTTGAGCGTTGTTTATCTGATTTATTTCACTCAGACCCGTTATGGTCATTAACATTATTACGTTATTTCAACCCAGTAGGTGCTCATCCATCAGGTTTGATGGGCGAAGACCCACAAGGGATCCCAAATAATTTAACACCTTATATAACCCAAGTTGCGGTAGGAAAAAGAGAAAAATTGGTGATTTATGGAAACGATTACCTTACGGTGGATGGAACGGGGGTTCGGGATTATATCCATGTCATGGATTTAGCAGATGGCCATGTTGCCGCTCTACAAAAGGTTGGTAATCAAGCAGGGGTACATTGCTACAATTTGGGCACGGGTAACGGCACTAGTGTTTTGCAAATGTTACATGCATTTGAAAAAGCAGTTGGAAAAGCCATTCCTTATGTGATTGAACCACGTCGTGCTGGGGATATTGCGGAATACTGGTCAACACCAGAAAAAGCGCACCATGAACTAGGATGGCAAGCGGAGCGAACTCTTGAGGATATGGCGACTGACAGTTGGCGCTGGCAATCAAATAATCCCAATGGTTATGAAGTTTAGGAGATGCATGAGATGAATATTTTGCCTTTTAACCCTTCGGATTGCCCTCATCGTCGCTATAACCCATTAACAGGCCAGTGGGTGTTAGTGTCCCCTCATCGAGCAAAACGCCCGTGGAGCGGCAAAGATGAAAAACCATCAATAGAAAATTTACCTCAATATGATGAGCATTGCTTCTTGTGCCCTGGTAATACAAGGGTTTCCGGGGAAGTGAATCCTAACTACCAAGGGACTTATGTATTCCAGAATGACCATGGTGCGCTATTAGCACAACCCTGCGCTCAACCTGATAATCAATCTGAATTGTTTCAATCACAATCGGTGAGTGGGGTTAGTCGAGTGATTTGCTTTTCGCCTGATCACAGTAAAACACTGCCAGAGCTGTCTGTACCTGAAATTGAAGGTGTTATCGAAACATGGCAGCAACAAGTTGCTGAGTTAAGTGAACGTTATGCTTGGGTTCAGGTTTTTGAAAATAAAGGGGAAATAATGGGGTGTTCTCAACCGCATCCTCATGGACAAATTTGGGCAAGTGATTTTTTACCGAATGAAATTGCACGTAAGGACCATTTTCTCACGCAATATTATCAACGTCATGGCAGCAACTTATTAATTGACTATATTAAAGCTGAGCAACAAGATGGCTCACGAATTGTTGTTGAAACTGAAGAATGGATTGCACTTGTTCCTTATTGGGCAGCTTGGCCATTTGAAACCCTGTTATTGCCAAAACAGCATATTCGCCGTATGGATGAAATGAATGAAGCCATTCGCGCAGACCTTGCTGTTGCGCTAAAAAAACTCACAAGCCGTTACGATAATCTATTTCATTGCTCTTTCCCATATTCTATGGGATGGCACTTTGCACCTTTTATTAATGAAAGCCAAAGTATCGAGCATTGGCAACTACATGCCTTATTTTATCCGCCATTACTGCGCTCAGCGACGGTAAAAAAATTCATGGTGGGGTATGAAATGTTAGCTGAAACTCAGCGAGACCTGACACCAGAACAGGCCGCACAACGTTTACGTGATGTGAGTGACTGCCATTATAAACAAAGTCAAACTACTAAATAATTCATCAAATTATAATTAACTTAGCTGTTTGCTGGGTTAACCAAATTACGCATTAAGGATAATTAAAAATGGAAACGTTAAAGCAAACTGTCGCCTCGTCGTTTGAAAAAACCTTTGGTTATCAACCTGAAATTTATGTTCAAGCGCCGGGGCGAGTAAATATTATCGGTGAACATACGGATTATAATGATGGCTTTGTTTTGCCTTGTGCGATTGATTACCAAACGATGACCGCGGCGGCTAAACGTGATGATCGTATTATCCGAGTCGTTGCGGCTGACTACCATAATGAATGTGACGAATTCAGTTTGGATAGCGATATTACATTTTTGCCTGAAAAAATGTGGGCAAACTATATTCGCGGTGTCGTGAAGTTTCTCTTACAAAGAGGGCTTTTATTCAATGGTTGCGATATTGCAGTCAGTGGTAATGTGCCGCAAGGCGCGGGGTTAAGTTCTTCAGCCTCACTCGAAGTTGTGATTGGACAAACACTTAAGGCTTTGTATCAATTAGATATTAGCCAGCAAGATATCGCGCTTAATGGCCAACAAGCTGAGAACCAATTTGTTGGTTGTAACTGCGGTATTATGGACCAACTGATTTCAGCGTGTGGTGATGAAGGCCATGCTCTATTGATTGATTGCCGCAGTTTGGCGCTATTTCCTATTTCCATACCTGATGATCTGGTTGTGATGATAATCAATTCAAATAAGCAACGGGGTTTGGTTGGAAGTGAATACAATACACGCCGCCAACAATGTGAAGAAGCCGCTAATTTGTTTGGGGTGAAAGCATTACGTGACATCACATTTGATGAGTTTTTACAGAAGCAACATCTATTATCGCCTATCGTTGCTAAGCGAGCCAAACACGTGATCAGTGAAAACGAACGTACTTTAGCGGCAGCAAAAGCATTAACACAAAATGATTTATTGCAGTTAAGTGAGTTAATGGCGCAATCCCATATTTCTATGCGTGATGATTTCGAAATCACCGTCAAAGAAATTGATACCTTAGTGGATATCGTTAAGTCCGTTTTAGGTGTTCAGGGTGGGGTACGAATGACAGGAGGAGGCTTTGGTGGCTGTGTGGTTGCATTGATGCAGCAGCAATGTGTTCAACCGGTGATTGACGCGGTAGAAGCGCAATACCAGAAAATGACAGGCCTACAAGCCGATATTTATGTTTGCCAGCCAAGCTCAGGTGCGAGTGTGGTAAGTTAAAACCAAATTAATAAATTGAAAAAAGTTGATATAACATGCTGTTTAATCAAGAAAAAAATCAGACGCCCAAAGTCGTAGAGTTAACCAATAAAAATGACATGAAAATTGTCCTGACAAGTTTAGGGGCAAGCTGGGTAAGTTGTATTTTGCCGCTAATACATGGGAGACGAGATGTTGTTCTAGGTTCACCAAATATGGATAAACAAAAGGAACAAGACGTGTATTTGGGCGCGACAGTCGGGCGCGTAGCTAACCGTATAGCGAATGCACGTTTTTCTATTCATGGTGAAAATTATTCAGTGTCAGCCAATCAAGAGCCGCATTGTTTACATGGTGGGCAGGACAATTTTAGTTATCGGATTTGGGCCATATCACAACCTAGTACCCAACAGGCTATTTTTTCACTCATTTCACCCGATGGTGACCAAGGTTTTCCCGGGGAATTGAAAGTTGAGGTAAGTTATGAATTAACGGATGAAAATCAAGTGATTATCCGTTATAAGCACCAAGCTACAAAGGCCTGTCCTGTAAACCTAACCAACCATACTTATTTTAATTTGGCGGGTGAAGGTAGTGAAAAGACAGCGCTAGATCATGCTCTTACGATTTACAGTGACTGTTATTTACCCACAGATAAAGCAGGGATCCCTAGCGGAGAGTGGCGTAATGTCACTGGTAGTTATTTTGATTTTCGCCAAAGCAAACTCATTGGCCGTGACTTTCTACAAGATCACGACCAAATTTCTGCTGGGGGATATGACCACACTTTTATGCTAGATACAGCCCGTATTGATGGGCGGCAAACGGTGGCATCGTTGAGTGCTCCTGAGGGAGACGTAAAGATGAATATTTCTACAACGATGCCTTCTATGCAGTTGTATACAGGGAATTATTTAGTTTCAGTTGCGGGTAAAACAAAATCTTATACGCCTTTTTCTGGGGTTGCATTTGAAACACAGTTTCCACCTGATGCTGTTAATCACCCTGAATGGGGAGAACGATACAGCCCGATTTCACAGCCTAATCAAATTTATTGTAGTGAAACCTGCTATCAATTTATTTTCTAAATCTATATATGATTAACACCGCATCTAAGCGGTGTTTTCTTTTTTGCACGATAAACCCATTATTTTACTTTAAATAATTTTAATATGCGTTATGCCATTGTTTTTAATTCTAGCTCATTGTTTAATAAGCCATCCTAATTGTAGAGGTGCACAATGGCGACAATCAAAGATGTGGCAAAAGAAGCAGGTGTTTCGGTTGCAACTGTTTCTCGAGTGATTAACCAATCACCGAAGGCAAGCCAAGCTTCTATTGCATCAGTAAAGAGTGCAATGAATAAGCTAGGTTATCGTCCCAATGCCGCTGCGCGAGCTCTTGTGAACCAAAGTTCAAATACCATTGGGGTGTTAGTTAACGATGTTTCCGACCCTTTTTTTGGCGTTATGGTCAAGGCCGTTGATGCTGTAGCGCATAAAAATGGTAAACATATTCTGATTTGTAATGGTTACCATAATGCCAAGGAAGAGCGCCAATCGATTGAGTTGTTGATTAACAACCGCTGTGATGCTTTGGTTATCCACTCTAAAGCCCTGGATGATGCTGAACTGCTTCAATATGCAAAAGAAGTCCCAAGTATGGTACTGATCAACCGCCATATTGATGAAATTGCAACCCGTTGTATTTCTTTAAATAACTACAAGGGCGCATATTTAGCGACAGAACATCTTATTCGACATGGGCATACTAAAATTGCGTACATTTCATCAAATCACCAAATTGAGGATGCGGTACAGCGTTTACAGGGTTATCGAGATGCGTTAAAAAATAATGGTATTCAACTGTCTGATAGTTATATTGAATATGGCGCTCCTTATGGGGAAGGTGGGGAGCAAGCGATGACTAACTTACTGATAAAATCACTCGAAATCACAGCGGTCGTGGGTTACAACGATTTTATGGCCGCGGGAGCCATCGCGGTATTAGATGAAAATGAAATTCACTCACCAGAACAGGTCTCGGTTATTGGTTTTGATGATGTGTTGATTGCCCGCTATATCCATCCACGCTTAACAACAATTCGTTATCCTATCCAAATGATGGCAGAAAAAGCCACACAACTAGCACTTTCTTTAGCGAGAGGGGAAAAAACGACAGGTGAAAGTTTGATTTACTCTCCGACATTGGTTCAACGTAATTCAGTTAGGCCTTTGCACGCCTAAGTATTTTATAGCCCATAGAGTTACGAAAATAAGTGTAAACGTTTTCATTAATATTTGATGAACTTCACGAATTTATTAAAATCTAGATTACTTCCTGGTGCCTTCTCTTCTATCACCTATGAAAATTTACATTAATTTCTGCTATTTAGTCCATTAAGTTAATTCTTTAGAGGATATTGTGAAAATATGTGATTCATCTAACGGTGATATTTTGTGGTAACGTTTACACTTACTTTGTTATCACTTGGCGAAGGAATTTGATTATGCAAACTGAAGGGGTTGGGTTAAGCACATTAGATTACGGAATATTCATTCTGTATGTGCTTATCATTATTAGTGTTGGTCTTTGGGTTTCTCGAGATAAAAAAGGGCAAAAGAAAGGTACAAAAGACTATTTTCTGGCAGGAAAAACATTACCTTGGTGGGCGATAGGTTCTTCACTAATTGCGGCAAATATTTCAGCAGAACAGTTTATTGGTATGTCGGGTTCTGGCTTCTCAATAGGTTTGGCCATCGCATCTTATGAATGGATGGCTGCACTAACTCTGATTATTGTCGCAAAATATTTTATGCCCGTATTTATTGATAAAGGTATCTTTACCATTCCAGAGTTTGTTGAAAAACGCTTTAATAAAACGTTAAAAACAATCTTAGCCGTATTTTGGTTGGCATTATTTATCTTTGTTAATTTAACTTCAGTTCTCTATTTAGGGTCGTTAGCATTACAAACAATCCTAGGTATCCCAATGCATTATGCTATTTTCGGCTTAGCATTATTTGCAGTGATTTACTCTCTTTATGGTGGGCTGTCTGCGGTTGCGTGGACGGATGTTGTACAAGTTTTCTTCTTAATCTTAGGCGGCTTTTTAACCACGATAATGGCGGTGAGCTATATTGGCGGTGATGCGGGGTTATTCGCAGGTATGAGCCGCATGGCAAGTGAAGCGCCTGCGCATTTTGAAATGATTTTAAGCCAAGACAACCCACAGTTTAGTAATTTACCCGGTATTGCAGTGTTAATTGGCGGTTTATGGGTTGCCAATTTATATTACTGGGGCTTCAACCAATATATTATTCAACGTGCATTAGCCGCTAAGTCTATTAATGAAGCGCAAAAAGGCTTGGTTTTCGCAGCATTTCTCAAACTTATTGTCCCAATCCTTGTTGTCGTACCGGGTATTGCGGCATTTGTGATAGTTTCTGACCCTGCATTACTGGCGGGATTAGGAACGATGGCACAAGAACATATGCCAACATTGGCCCAAGCGGACAAAGCTTACCCATGGTTAACACAATTCTTACCCGTAGGCGCTAAAGGGGTTGTGTTTGCGGCATTAGCTGCGGCTATCGTTTCTTCTTTAGCTTCCATGTTGAACTCAGTGGCAACTATTTTCACCATGGATATCTACAAAGAATACATTGCTCCATCAACCGCGGACCATAAATTAGTGAATGTCGGGCGGATTAGTGCAGTTGTTGCGTTAATCGTCGCATGCTTCATCGCCCCATTACTGGGTAACATTGGACAAGCTTTCCAATATATTCAGGAATATACCGGGTTAGTTAGCCCAGGTATCTTAGCGGTATTCTTATTAGGTCTATTTTGGAAGAAAACCAATGCGAAAGGCGCGATTATCGGTGTGCTGCTCTCAATTCCGTTTGCATTATTCTTAAAACTAATGCCGTTAGGTATGCCATTCCTTGACCAAATGATGTACACCTTCTTCTTTACTGCGGTGGTGATTGGTTTAATTAGCCTGACAACGGCAAAAGAAGATGACTGTGAAGGGGCTATTATCCTAACGTCGGAGACCTTTAAAACATCGACAGGCTTCAATATCGCATCATACGCAATTATGGTTATCTTATGTGTGCTATATGCGCTGTTCTGGTAATCCAAAACTTCTAACAAGCTGATAAGTAAAATGATAGCACGAGGCGGGAAAGGTCATTCCCGCCTTATTTTTTGCGTTTGTTAACTTAAATAATGACCTAATATTCGCATCGAGATCATTTTCGTTATTCTTGACTAATAATCTCCCTTCCTTATGTATGGTTAATTGTGTTTAATTTTATTTTTTTAATAACTATTTGTTATAAGCAAATATGCCAAATTGATTTTAATTTGACTTATTTTTAGGAATAATACTGAGACTTATTATTATTATCATTGGAACTATTTTGTGAAAAATTTAGGTTTATTTCGTTTACATCAGGTTGCCATTTTCACTCTGTTAGCGCTGGCTGTTCAAAACCAATCCATGGCAAATGAACAAAATAGCGACAAAAAAGACTCTTTCGTTGTTAGTGCACAAGCACTCAAAGTGAATACTGCGCTGCAAGAAACGCCAAAATCTGTTTCGATCATTACGGAACAAGATTTGACCATACATGCTCCGCAAAAAATTGATGAAGCACTTCGTTATACCTCGGGGGTTGTTGCACAACCTTATGGGGCTGATAATGATACGGATTGGTTCAAAGTTCGCGGTTTTGATGCCGCAACTTATTTAGATAATAGCCGGTTATATCGAGATGGCTACTACACTTGGCTACTTGAACCTTATGGATTGGAAAGTATTGAAGTCGTGAAGGGGTCATCAGCCGTTCTCTTTGGCGAATCCACTCCTGGAGGCGCTGTTAACTTAGTAACGAAAAAGCCATCTATTAATGCTAAAAATGAAATATTTTTAGAAGCGGGTAATAACGATCATCAAGCGCTAGGCTTTGATCTTTCTACAGCATCAGCCGATGCAGGTGCCCGCTACCGTTTAGTGGGAACGATGAAAAAATCGGATGGGGAACTCAAAGGCACGGATAATAAACGTATTTATCTGGCGCCAAGTGCGGCATTTGACTTGTCTGATCAGACTGTACTTACGTTAATGGGGACGTATCTGCACGATGATGGTACGCCCACGAATCCTTTTTTCCCAGCGGCGGGAACATTAATTCACTCTAATTACGGTAAAATTAAGCCATCAACCAATTTAGGTGAGCCTGATTACGATAAATACAAGCGGACTCAGTTCTCAGTGGGTTATTTATTAGAACATCAATTTAATGATGAGTGGCGTTTTGCGCAGCGTGTAAATTATGGTTACAACGACCTAACACTCAGAAGTGTTTATGCTTTCTTTAATGCAGACCCTACCGTGCAGGAATTGGGGCAAGGTATTGTTTTTCGCGATGGTAAAAACCAAAGTTTTAGTTTTGATAACAATATCGTCGGTGAATGGGATAGTGAGCGGTTTGAAAATACCTTACTTACGGGTATTGAATTCCAATATCATCAAACCAAAGGCGATGAACAGGATAATTATGCTTTTGGTAAAATTAACCCGTGGAAGCCAGTTTATGGGCACTATACCCCACTTGACCCATCAAATAACATTCATCGCACTATTGATAAAACACAAGCTAGTATTTATTCACAATACCAAACAAAGCTTGATAGCAAATGGATTGGGGTCGTTGGTGCACGTTATGATTGGGTAAAAACTGAAAATAAAGCACATAAAAAAGCAGAAGATGAGTCTAGAAATGATGGGCAGATGAGTTTAAATGCGGGCTTAATGTATATTGCTGACAATGGGATTTCACCTTATTTAAATTACTCTCAATCTTTTGAAGTTCAATCGACAATCGACCCAACAACCCAAAAACTGTATAAACCACTTAAAGGTGAGCAATTTGAAGCTGGTATCAAATATACACCTTATTTTATGGATGGTTATTGGAATATTGCTTGGTTCGATATCGAACAAAAAAATGCGTTAGTCACAACTCCTGAACACCCTGTTGCAACACAAACAGGTAAAGTCACTTCACAAGGTATAGAAACAGAACTATTTGCAAGTGTTACTGATAATTGGGATATTAAAGCGACATACACTTATACCAATGCGAAAACAGATCAAACAGGTGGTAAGGGACGTAAACAGGCTGGTATGATCCCCAAACATATGGCGACTGTCTGGACTGACTACGAAATTCCAATCGTGAGTAACCAGTCGTTAAAACTCGGAACTGGTATTCGCTATTATGGTCAATCAAAGGATAACCCAGCAAGCAGCAACCTTTCTGTTCCTAGTGCGACGCTCTGGGATATGGCCGCGATATATCAATTATCGAACAATTGGCAGTTCCAGTTCAATATGAATAACATCCTCAATAAAGAGTATGTTTCATCCTGTGATACCTGGTGCTATTACGGCCAATCGCGCTCATTTGTGTTACAAACAAAGTACACTTGGTAATTTTAAAAAAGGCATGCTAATAATGTTGGCATGCCTTGAGTCCTTTCTATGTTTCGATTAGCAAATATTAATATCGTTCGCGATCATCGTTCTATTTTATCTATAGATTCGTTAAATATACCCACAACAGAACTCACAGTGGTTCTTGGTCATAATGGTTCAGGAAAATCTACACTGGTTAATCTCCTTTCTGGGCAGATGGCACCGGATAGCGGGCAAATTGATTTAAATGGCACGAGTCTTTCTCAATATAAAACGAAAGAATTAGCGCAAAAAATCGCATATTTACCACAAAAACTGCCAGCCTCAGCGGGGCTGTCTGTGAAAGAACTTGTGCGGTTAGGGCGTTTTCCGTGGCGAGGTGCACTTGGTCGCTGGCAAGCTGACGATGAAATTATTATCCAACAAGCGATGGAGAAAGCTGGGGTTGAGGGGTTTTCCGCGAACTTAGCAGACAACTTGTCTGGTGGAGAGCGCCAGCGCGCATGGGTTGCCATGTTACTTGCTCAACAATCACCAGTTTTAATACTGGATGAACCGACTTCTGCATTAGATATTCACCATCAATACCAGTTAATGAATTTATTGAGTGAGCTTAATAAAGTTCATGGGATTGGTGTGATTGTGATCCTTCATGACCTCAACCTTTCTTTACGGTATGCAACACACATCGTGGCATTAAAAAAAGGGAAAATAGAATTTGAGGGAAAAAGCGTTCTTCTCCATGATGAAGCAAGGCTATCGTCACTCTACGATACTCCGATTAAATTAATACCACACCCTAGTTTTCCCGAGTCAGAACATCATAGGGTTGCTATCGTATGCGCTTAAGAATCAATTTGCTTGGCCTTATTTTATTAACAAGTACATTATTATGCTCATTTTATACACGGGCTTATTCTGTTACGGACAGTCGTGGTATTGTCGAGTTCAATTCGCCGCCTCAGCGTGTTGTGGTTTTAGATTGGGATTTGCTGGAACAGCTATTAACGCTTGAAATTACGCCTGTTGGGGCCACGGAATTAGAGAGTTACAAGCAATGGGTTGTTGACCCTGTTGTTCCTTCTTCGGTCAAAGAGGTGGGTACGCGAGCTGAGCCTAATTTAGAGCAAATTGCCGCATTGAAACCTGATGTTATTATTGCAAGTAGCGCGCAAGAAGATTTACTGCCTTTATTGGAAAAAATAGCGCCAGTCGTTTATTTATCAAATTTTGCACGTCAAGATGATTCAGGGCTTGTAGCCATTGCTCATTTTAAAACGTTGGCTCGCTTATTTGAGAAGACGTCTTTTGCCGATGAATATTTAGTGAAAATGGATAAACGTTTTGCTGAATTAAGATCACAACTTGAATGTGCTTTTACAACGAAGCCAAGTGTTGCTGTTATCCGGTTTTCAAGTTTAAGCACTATTTTTCTTTATACTGAGAATTCAACACTCAATTATGTTCTTGAACAGCTTGCATTAAAGCCTGCTATTTTAGTCCCCGCACGTCCTTGGGGAATAGAGCAGAGACGAATAAATTCATTGCAGTTTATAAATGATGGGTACGTGTTATACATCAAACCATTTGTAGAAGAAAAAAAACTGAATGATTCCATATTATGGCAGTCGATGCCTTTTGTTAAACAAGGGCGGATAAATAGTGTTCGTCCCGTTTGGAATTATGGTGGTGTCTTTTCCTTGCAATTAATGGCGGAAGCATTAACAGAAAGCTTATTACAGGTTGCTCCTCATAATGACAACTAAACAGCACTCAATACTATTTTTTGTATTAATGGTGATCGCGCTGATTAACCTTCAGCTCGAACCTGGGGTTACACTCAGTCAGCAATTATTTTTAGTTATCCATCCAGCTTCAGCCGATACATTTGCTGATTATTTTTATTTATATGGCCAATTACCACGCCTTGCTATGGCATTATTAGTGGGAGCAACTTTTGGTTTATTGGGCAGTTTGATGCAGCAATTAACACAAAATAATCTTACTTCACCACTAACGTTAGGTTCATCATCCGGTGCTTGGTTAGCATTAGTGGTAGTCAATATTTGGTTTAGTAACGAGATTGGGTTATATCAAACGCTAGCTGCGATGGTGGGAGCATTACTTGCATTTGGTTTAGTAATATTAATTGCAGGTATTCGTAATATGACAGGCATTCCGTTAGTTGTTTCAGGAATGGTCATAAATATTTTGTTTGGTGCTATAGCGACTGCATTAATTACATTAAATTCGCAATTTGCACAAAATATTTTTATGTGGGGAGCAGGAAATTTAGCGCAAGATGGTTGGCAAAAAGTGGTTGGTTTATTACCTTTATTGTTCCCTGTTATTATTATTATCTGTTTCGCCCCACGTATTTTGACATTATTGAAATTAGGCCATGAGGGGGCTAAAGCTCGAGGCTTATCCGTTTTACCAACTTTTTTACTTTTTATTGTTTTAGCATCTTGGTTAGTAGCGGCGACTATTTCAACTGTAGGGGTTATTAGTTTTATTGGTTTATTAGCTCCAAATATAGTACGGCGAATGGGTAATATGAGTACAAGGCAAGAGTTATTAAATAGTGCAGTTGTAGGGGCTATTTTATTGCTTCTTGCAGACAGCGGGGCAATCGCACTAACAAATTACCTTAATATTGTGGTTCCTACGGGTGTAATGACAGCTGCTATTGGTGCTCCTTTATTGATCTGGTTTAGCCGCCGAACAATGACAGCCCAAGATCAATTATCGATAGGGTTATTACCAACAAAAATAATACTTTCTAAAACCACGGTATCTATTCTTATTTTATTGTTAGTAAGTGGAGTTGTATTTTCCCTTTGCTTACAAACGAATGGTGAACAATATTATTGGCAACTGCCGTCAAGTTTTCAATGGGATATTAAATGGCCTCGTTTATTAGCGGCGACATTTGCTGGATTAGCCTTGAGTATTGCGGGGGTTTTATTACAAAGGATTATTTATAACCCGTTGGCCAGCCCAGACATTTTGGGGGTTTCTTCAGGGGCTACAGCGGCACTCGTTCTATTTAGCCTACTATTAGGCACGGCTATTCAAACCTCATTTTGGGGTGTTGCTTTAATCGGGAGCCTGATTGTATTAGGAATATTGTTATACCTAGGTAAACGGCACCAATACGCACCAGCAAGTTTAATTTTGACAGGGATCTGCCTAACGGCAACGTTAGAAGCTTTTGTTCAGTTCTTTTTAGCTCAAGGGACATTGAGTAGCTATCGGATATTATTATGGCTTTCAGGCTCAACTTATCGTGTGGAAGGGCAACAGGCCATTATTTTTTCAATCAGTGTTGTTGTATTAACGATATTAGCGATCACGTTAAATCGTTGGCTAGTTTTATTATCAATTAGTCGAACATTTGCACAGGGAAGAGGACTAAATTCACAATTAGCGACTATATTGCTATTAATCTTAGTTGCATTATTGTGTGCCTTTGTCACTTCCACTGTTGGCCCCATTGCATTTCTTGGTTTAGTTGCACCCCATATGGCTTTTTTAGTTGGCGCTAAAAAGGCGAAACAACAACTTATTATTAGTGGGTTGATCGGTAGTATATTAATGGTTTGGGCAGATTGGCTAGGCCAAATTATTATTTATCCAACACAGATTGCAGCTGGAATTTTTGTCGCTATTTTAGGTGGTGGATATTTTTTATTGCTGATGGCGATGAATAAAATCAAGTCATAATTTATGGTGTAAATGTGGTTAGTTAAAGCCTTACTCAAGGCGAGTTAACTAACACTAAACAATGAATTTTGGGTAGTGTTGCATTGAAGGTTGTTAACGAAGGTACGACTTCTGTATTGATCAAAATATGGGTTGATACAGGAGACAAAACCGCTTCACTAGAAAAATTATAGCGTCGTTTCTTATCCGTATTATTTCAATATCACAGCCCCAGAATGGAAGTAAAAAAGTGTGTTAAGTTGAGCCGCGTTCAATTAATTGCCATTCGAGGATTTCATGGCTGTCATCGAGCTGCGGGTGCTTAATTTTATTGATTAGCAGTTGAACGCTACGGATGCCAAATTGATGCATCGGCTGCACAATGGTACTTAATGGCGGTGTGGTTACTTCACCGAAGGGCACACCATCAAACCCTAACACAGCAATATCATTCGGAATATGCAATCCCTGCTGATGCAAAACACTCATTGCACCGCCTGCGATGACATCAGAAATCGCGAATACAGCATCGGGTTTGGGCGCATTTTGCAGTAACTTTTCCATGGCCTTCGCCCCCGCGGTGTAATCTAATTCTTCTACATACTCGATTTTACAATATTCAAAGCCAAGTTCAGTGAGTGCTTTTCGGTACCCTTGTTCCCGTTGTTGCGAATAGAGGTAACGCATATCACTGTTAATTAATGCAATGCGTTGGCGATTTTTCGCTGCTAAATGATAAACGCCTGCGCTAGCGGCTTGTGAATTATCAATAGTAACAGAAGAAGCACGAAATTCTGGATCCCCTTCACCACACTGCACCCACGGAAAATCCCCAATCATATCAGTAAGCCCCGGTAAACAACTCACAGCATCCATAGTGATGACGCCATCAACAACCTTACCTCTGAGTAAACTTAGATAAGCGGATTCACGAGTTGGATTGGATTCAGAATTACATAACAAAATATGATAGCCGTGGCGTTCCGCTTCTTCTTCAATACCACGTACAACCAATGAACAAAAGGGGTTAGTGATATTAGACACCAGCACCAATAGCATGCGACTACGCGAGGTTCGTAGCTGGCGCGCTAATAAATTAGGTTGATAATTACACTGAGCGATGGCGGCGAGAACTTTATCTCGAGTTGCGGGTTTTACAATATGTTGATCATTCAATACCCGTGAAACCGTTGCGGCAGAGACTCCTGCAATTTTCGCCACTTTTTCTATCGACATTGTTCACTTTTCCTTTTGTCTATTGCCATGCACAGTATGCAACATCGCGATGAAAAGTACGATTGATACAATCAACTTGTGATGCAGATTGCAAATTTATCTTTTAGATCATTATTGAACCATTCAGCTAGTTGCTGAAAGAAACAATTTGGCTATATTTTATAAATGAAATCGATTTCAGTAAAAATGTAATCGATTTCATTTTTGGATTTAGCTGCCATTTAGTGAAAAGCCTCATTTTATAAACATTAAAACATGAGAGGTAATGAATGGATATACAACTACAGCTTGCGAAATGCGCTGATCGGAGTGAAGTCGCGCATTTGATTTATCACTCAACGAATGTCTGGTATCAACAACATGGTTTAGGCGCAATATTTCAGTCTGCGCCTGAAGAGTGCTATTTATTTGTTGATGTATACCAACAACTTGATCCTGACTACCACTGGGTAGCCCGTGATTCACAACTCAATATTCTTGGCTCGTGTTTTTTTCACCCACGAGAAACACATTTGGGCCTTGGGATTATGAATGTCCATCCCGACGCATTTGGACAGGGTATTGCAAAGAAATTACTGTCCAAAGCGGATGAATTAGCCGGAAATTTACCCATTCGCTTAATTTCAAGTGCCCTGAATTTAGACTCTTATTCTCTTTATCGCCGCGGCGGTTTTACACCTTATGCAATTTACCAAGACATGGTGATTTCAGTACCAGAGCAAGGCGTGAATCTCCCTCGCTTGACCGAAGGAATTGTGCGAGATGCTCGAACCGAAGACTTACCGGCTATTTTACAATTGGAAGCGGATTTATTAGGTATTAGTCGTCAGCGGGATATTGAATATTTTTTAAATGACACCAGCGGGTTATGGCGAATTGCAGTCTGGGAACATAACCAGCGCATCGAAGGTTATCTTGCCTCTATCGCACACCCCGCATCGAGGATGTTAGGGCCCGGCTGCAGCTATCGTGATGAGGTAGCGCTGGATTTACTCGGTTGGATGCTAGACAAACATCATCGTGGTGCGATGCCAGTCGTTTTAGTTCCCACAGAGCGAAGCGCACTGTGCCAAGCGCTATTACGATGGGGCGGTAGAATTTGTGAATTGCATCTTGCGCAAGTCAAAGGTGCTGTGCAGAAACCAAGCGGCGTGGTTATGCCGTCCTTTTTACCTGAAAGTGGCTAATAAAAAATAGAAATTATTGGGGGTCTTATGGGTACGAATAGTCTTGCTCAAGGTGGTAAAAATACTGCCCATGTATGGGTAGTACCGCGATTGGCGTTAATGATGTTCCTTCAATTTTTTGTGTGGGGGGCATGGTATGTCACGCTAGGGGTTGTCATGGGGAAATATGGTTTATCAGCAATTATTGGTGATGCCTATTCGACAGGGCCCATCGCCTCTATTTTATCTCCTTTTGTACTAGGGATGGTGGTTGACCGTTTTTTTGCATCACAAAAAGTGCTTGGCGTGCTGCATCTCATCGGTGCCGGTTTGTTATGGATGATCCCAAGTTACTTTACGGGGGACCATAGCGGTCTGTTATGGATAATCTTTGGTTATATGCTTTGCTATATGCCAACTATTGCTCTTAGTAACAACGTTGCCTTTTATAGTTTACCGAACAGTGAGAAAGCGTTCCCAGTTGTGCGTGCATTCGGTACATTTGGTTGGATTGTTGCGGGGCTGATTGTCGGTTCAACAGGGTTATCAGATAGTACAGAAATTTTCACCTTGGCGGCAGCAGCTTCGTTGGTGCTAGCGATTTACAGCTTTACATTACCACACACGCCAGCACCAGAGCGTGGTAAACCTGTAGCGATGCGCGACTTGTTATGCGCAGATGCGTTTGCCATGCTCAAGCAACGTCATTTCTTAGTTTTCATCATTTGTGCAATGCTGATCTCTATCCCATTGGCGGCTTACTATGCCTATGCGGCGCCATTTGTTGCGGCGACAGGGTTTACTAACGTTGGTGGCGTGATGTCTTTAGGGCAGATGTCAGAACTGTTCTTTATGTTATTGATACCATTCTTCTTTGCTCGTCTTGGTATCAAAGTGATGTTGCTGATTGGGATGCTATCTTGGTGCTTACGTTATGTCATGTTTGCCTTAGGGATTGCTGAAGAACTGCGCTGGATGATTTATATCGGTATTTTCTTACATGGTATGTGTTATGACTTCTTCTTTGTTATTGGTTTTATCTATACAGACAAAGTTGCTGGTGAGAAAGTAAAAGGGCAGGCGCAGAGCTTGCTGGTCTTGTTTACCTATGGCGTGGGGATGTTAATTGGTTCACAAATCAGTGGAATGCTGTTCAATAGCATTGTCACAACGGAAGGCGCAGCGGCTCTGCCACAATGGCAAAGTTTTTGGTGGTACCCAGCGATTGGTGCGTTACTGATTGCCGCATTGTTCTTCTTCACGTTCAACTATAAAGAAAAGCCAGTGGAGGAGAAATAAGATGGCAAATTTACGCGTCTTAGTCGTTGGTTGCGGCAATATGGGAGCCTCTCATGCAGAGGCTTACCACCGAATGGAGGGCGTTGATATATGCGGGCTGGTGGCTCGTGGTCATTCAAAAGATGCTCTCAATGAACATTTAGGTGGTGAATATGCCACGTTTGATAATTACGAACAGGCATTAAAAGCAACGCAACCAGATGCGGTTTGCTTAACGACATACCCTGATACGCATGAAGCTTATGCATTGTTAGCACTCAAGGCTGGCTGTCATGTGTTTATTGAAAAGCCGTTATCCACTACGGTTGAAGGGGCTAAGCGCGTCATTGCTGCTGCTAAACAAGCCCATCGACAAGTGGTGGTGGGTTATATCTTGCGTCATCACCCATCATGGCAACAATTCATTCATCTAGCGCATGAGCTGGGTAAGCCATTAGTGATGAGAATGAATTTGAATCAACAAAGCCATGGGCAGATGTGGAATGTACACCGTAACCTGATGCAATCACTGTCACCGATAGTTGACTGTGGCGTTCATTATTTAGATGTGATGTGCCAAATGACCCAAGCTCAGCCAGTGAGTGTCAGCGCTATTGGCGCAAGATTGACCGATGAATTACCAGACAATATGTATAACTATGGTCAATTACAGGTTCGTTTTGATGATGGCTCAGTGGGTTGGTATGAAGCGGGTTGGGGACCAATGATCAGCGAAACGGCGTATTTTATCAAAGATGTTATAGGCCCTCGCGGTGCGGTTTCGATAATGGCTCGGCATGGAGAAGGAAATAGCGACAATGTTGATGGGCACACACGCACTGACTCTTTACGTATTCATTATGCAGAGCTTGATAAAAACAATGCTTTTAAACATCCCGACCGTTGGGTTGACTGCCAAGATGAGCCAGACCATTTGGCGCTGTGCCTAAGTGAACAACGTTATTTTATTCAATCGATTACGGAACAATTTTCATTAGAACAGCATTTACAAGACGCACTCAATAGCTTGCGAATTGTTCTTGCTGCGGATGAAGCTGTGCGTACACAGCGCACTGTGATTTTAGGGAGTGAGTCATGAAAACAATCCAAGGTCCAGGTATCTTTCTAGCACAATTTATTGGCGAGAAAGCCCCTTTTAACTCATTAGAAAGCCTTGCTGAATGGGCATCAAGCCTAGGTTTTACATATATTCAAGTGCCAACGATCGACCCACGTATCTTTGATTTAGACTTGGCAGCCACAAGCCAAACTTATTGCGATGAGTTGGTTGCCATGTTACAGCAATATGGTATTCAGATCAGTGAGTTATCGACTCATATACAAGGCCAATTGATTGCGGTACATCCAGCGTATGACACTGTTTTTGATGGTTTTGCCCCAGTGAGTGTCAGAGGTAATCCTCTAAAGCGCCAACAGTGGGCGGTGGAGCAACTCATCAAAGCGGCAAAAGCCTCGCAGCGCCTAGGGTTAGTTACGCATGTGACTTTCTCAGGCGCGCTGGCGTGGCCTTATTTTTACCCTTGGCCCCCTCACAATGCGCAACTATTTAACGAAGCATTTGCTGAACTTGCGCTGCGTTGGTTGCCTATTCTGAATGTGTTTGACGAGTGTGGCGTCGATGTATGTTACGAGTTGCATCCAGGGGAGGACTTACACGACGGCGTGACATTTGAGCGTTTTCTTGGGCTTGTGGATAACCACCCGCGTTGCCATATTCTCTACGATCCAAGTCATTTATTGCTCCAGCAAATGGATTATCTTGCGTTTATTGATTGCTATCATCAACGCATTCGCGCATTTCATGTCAAAGATGCGGAATATTCACCAAATGGCCGTAGCGGTATCTATGGCGGTTATCAATCATGGGTTGAGCGTGCAGGGCGTTTTCGCTCATTAGGGGATGGTCAGATTGATTTTGTATCTATTTTCAGCAAATTAACTCAGTACGGTTTTTCCGGTGTCGCTACAATGGAATGGGAGTGTTGCCTTAAATCCCCAGATGCCGGGGCGAAAGAGGGAGCCGATTTTATCGCCAATCATATTATTCCAGTGGTTGATCATGCCTTTGATGATTTTGCAGTGGTAGATACTAATCTTCAACAAATCAGAGCATTACTTGGGATCGTAAGTGATAAATAAAGGATAAGGCGATGAGACTAAAGCTGGGAATGGTTGGGGGCGGGGAAGGTGCATTTATTGGTGCAGTGCATCGATTAGCGGCTCGTATGGATGATGAGTTTGAGTTAGTTGCAGGCGCATTTTCCTCGAATGAAGAAAACGGTAAACGCACAGGGGAACGGCTGCACCTTGCGCCTGAACGATGCTACGCCAGCTATCAGCAAATGGCGCAAAGTGAAGTCGTACGTGATGATGGCATTGATGTTGTTGCGATTGTCACGCCTAATCACTTGCATGCCCCTATTGCCGTTGAATTTTTGCGCTCAGGTATTGACGTTATCTGTGATAAACCATTGTGTACATCATACTCAGAAGCTTTGCAGCTTGCTGATGTTGTGCGAGAAACGGGTAGGCAACTGATTCTCACGCATAATTACAGTGCTTATCCGTTAATTCGTGAAGCGCGCAGCCGGATATTAGCAGGGGAACTAGGAGAAATTCGTTATATTGAAGTGGAGTATTTGCAGCAGTGGTTAGCAACACGATTAGAGGAAACTGAAAACAAGCAGGCGAATTGGCGTACCGATCCAAAAAAAGCGGGGACGGGCTGTATCGGCGATATCGGTACTCATGCGTGGCAGTTAGCTTCATTCGTCACAGGGATGTTACCAGAGTCCATTCGTGCTGAACTCACATCAATGATCCCAGGAAGAGTGCTAGATGACGATGTGCGTGTGCAAATGCGTTATCACAACGGAGCAAAAGGGCGTCTATGGGCGAGCCAAGTGGCTTGTGGTGAAGAAAATGGGTTGCGACTACGCATATATGGCAGCCAAGGGAGTCTTTCATTTTCCCAAGAAAATCCTAATCAATTATGGTTAAAACCGTTTGATTCGCCCATGTACTGTGTGTCTCGGGGATCAATGTCTCAATGGGAGGAAAACCGTGCGATGTCAAGGGTTCCAGCCGGGCATCCCGAAGGATATTTAGAAGGTTTTGCACAGATTTACCGTGAGGCAGCAACACGTTTACGCGAGGGAGGTGGCGCATCACCGCTATTACCGGGTATTGAAATTGGCCTACAGGGGATGGCTTTTATTGATGCTGCAAAACGTAGCGATGATAACTGTGGTCAATGGATTGATTTTACGCAATATCGTTGCTCATCATAATCTCTGTGATGGATGGTATGAGGCTAATGTGAAATTGAGAGTACTATCACCGAGTTAAAAAAGAAACCCAGCCAGAAAATATGAAATTTGCTGACATATTATCATATTAATGAGTTGGTAGAATCCCGTTAATTACAGTTATAACCTCTGTGTAATATATTACCACACAGAGGCTGTAATAATGATTTTCTCTTTGTAATTGTCGTCATTTAATCCATTCTTGTTGAGTAATTTCGACACTCAATGAGTAATTGATTTAGAGAACAGCTGGATAATAACAATTCCCAGCGCAATGCATGCCAGACCAATTAATGCTGGAAAATCAAGTTTCTGTTTATAAACAAAAAACGATAATGCTGAAACAAGAAATATTCCTGCTCCAGCCCATATCGCATAGGCGATACCAATATTCATACTTTTTACAACTTGGGATAAGCCATAAAAAGAAATGGCATAACCAATAACGACAATAATACTGGGCACCAACTTGGTAAACCCATCAGACGCCTTCATCATGGTTGTCGCGGTTGTTTCAGCTATGATAGACACCATTAAGATTGCGTACACTTTCAGCATAAAAACCTCTTTAACTTATTTAACAAACATTCCAAAATGACAATTCTAAACTATGTTTGAGATAAAAATGTCATCATAGCTATGAAACTCAACGCCTAAGTAAGCGTTTATACCAAGGGACAGGAACAGGGTGTACAATAGCCCGCAAAGCACGTGCATAATCCATAATTAATCCTGGGGTCCATGCCATCATCAGCGCACGCCGACGAATTTGAGCCGCAATCCATAACTCTGGCATACAAAGTACATTTAAAATTCCGATAAAATCACTTCTCTTTTGCATAGACAAAACACCATCCAACGCAGCTTCCAAACCATATGCAACACTGCTGGAACAGTTTTGATATGTTAGGTTATAAATAGGATACTGGCGATATTTTTCCCAAAAACTCAATAAAGAAGCATAGTTATAAACATTGAAAACAATCTGTCTGTCAGATTCACACCATTCGGATGCTTCAGCTTGATAATTAGGCAAGAAACGCCCCGGAACGTTATTATCAGCGGTTGCTTTTAGTAGCCTGAAAAATTCTGAAGGAGAGCGATCAATATCTTCTTCAGGGTATAAGCTGATATAGAGGTGCGGATAGAGTTCTAGAGATGCATGCCCCGTAGAGATTACCCCCTCAGAATCAACAGCCGCAATATAACGATTAATAATTGGCCGTGGTACAGGACGTTGGTTTGCGGAGCCTTCGGGGGTCCAGATATGAACAGTCAAAATAGCATCTTGTTCAGTTGATCTATTTAAAGTAGGGGACTGTAGGTTCTCTGTCATTGGCCGCGTTGCCCCTTTTTTCTTAAACGACACAGGTAAAGGACGCATCAGTTCAAATATGGATGTTCCTCGTTGGATATGACGGGCTCGAAATGCTAACTTCAGGCATCCAAATCCACTTCCTATCATCAAAAAGCCGATGAAAAAAGAAATTGTTGCTTGGTGATGGGTAAACAGAAAAAAGGCAAACAGCATTTCAATTACGCCCCATAACAGGATTAATTGCCATCCAGGAAAACGTACGATCCAAGCTGATGCAACAACAAACAATCCGGTAATAAAAAAAACAAAACCGAACATCGCTGACAGTAATACATTGCTATATGTTTGATTAATTAAGATAACCAATGCACAGAATAAAAACAAACCACCTTTAAAGAAAAGTATCGTTTTTTGTGTCCCAATTCCACTTGAAGCGACACTTAATGTGATCAGACTTTCAAGTAACAATAGAAAACCAAACAAATGTATTGGAAAAAAAAGAATACCATCAATACCATCAATAAAAATAAAGATACCAATAAAACACCAAAGGAGCCCAATCCCCCAGAGGTAATGTGCTTTTCCTCTGATAAATTCGGCACCGAAAAGTAATAATGCAATTTGTAGCATCACTTATCCTTTGTTATTACATCAATTTTAGGATACTTCACCCAAAATAAACCAATTCCCAACAATCATTACTGGCTTGTTATGACTAAAAATAACACTTCCACGATCTTCTATATTCCACCAACGACCTTCTTTATCTTTCAGACAAAAGGTTATTATTGGAAGAGTGGTCTGAGCTTGCTCTTGTTCCCAATGTCGAGCGAGTTTTTCTCGGTCGTCAGGGTGAATAGATTCCATAATTTGTCTTAGAGCGGAAAGGGTTATTAAATCAGCCTTCGGATATGAACAATCTGTATTTCCCCATTCTATAGCACCATTATCTAGATTAAGTTGATATACTAGGTGCTGCGGTTTATAAGCCCCTTGTGTGTCATCAATTCTATGAGTACTTCGAGCGACAACTCGCAAAAAAACCATTAATAATGATATTACGGTCAAATATCCCTGTATTAACCACAGTGATTCATGGCGAAATAGGCCATGAAGGTAAAAAGGACCTTGCTGATTACGAGTGTAATAGATTGTAATAGTGGCAAGTATTAATAGTGCGATTGATCCTCCTCTGTTTCCCCATAGCATAGACAGGGTAACAGCAAGCAAAATAGGGATGCAGAGTAGTGATAATTTAGCAGTATTACGATGCTGATGAAAATAGGAATAGTATATCTGTATCGCAGTATCATTGAATATTAATATTGTGCTAATAATAAGAAGAATAAAAACAATACTTCCCCAAATTATATTAATTTTGAAAGAAGGCACCACCCTTTTGAAATGGGTATTAATTAGCCCCATAATCACTGTTGTCGCAAATATGTTGCCAGTAATATCAGCAATAAAACCATCCCAGAAAATATCATTAAGTGATGTATTATCAAACCAATACAAACTGATAGAAAATAAAACTGCATCTGCAAAACTGACAATTATTACTGCCGATAGCCATAACAATATTAGTTGCAGATCATCTCCTCTCTGAGCATACCTACGGACAATCCAAGCAATAGCAATACAAGAAAGTACAGCTAGAGCGGCGTATATAAGTGAAAGGGTGATTTGCTCATTATCGAAGCCATTCAGAATCAAGTTTAATACAACGAAGCCAATCAGTAATGGTAACCATTGGCGCTTGTGCATACATAAAAAAGCGGTTGTTGCGACTCCCGCAGGAAACCAGACAACAGAAATATCTGAATTCTCTGGTGTAAGTATTTCGGAGATTTCACCTGTTACGTAATAAAGTAATAGCCATCCTATTATTACGATTAGCGTGGTCTTATTTGATAGCAAGGATGTTTTCATAGTTTATTTCAGGTTATACATCATAAAGTTATGTTTGGCCTTATCTTAACGCAAAAAGGTCTACATCATTTCTCTTTTCAAAAAATATCAAAATGATATCTTGAGGTATAGCTATTATTATATTTTTTCCTGTATTTTTAGACACTTTTTATTTCTTATTTTAGTATGAGTTCGGCTCTGTAGGTACTTCAATGAACATTACGCTCCCAGTCAAAGCCAATAGCACCCCAAATCTGAATTTTTTAAAATATAAAACATGGCTTGTTGTTTTCATAGACAGCTATTCGTGAAAGATACCCAACGTCATATAAAGCAATACTCGAGCAATAATGGCAAAAATTGAACGTATTCACCACAATTAAAAATAGCTAACTATGTCCCGCAGGGAATTATGTGCTCAAAGGCGAGAGCTATACCAAAGCGGAAGGGGATATGCGGTGCCAAGCTAAGGCGAGTTATCAGTCATCGGGGGGATATGTAATAAACACAGCACTCAATAACGGGCTTAATACTAAGCTAAACACGAGTAGTGTTGACCAATCAACGGGCGAATCAACAACGAGTGTGATGAGCGAGAAGGCCGTCAGCGATGTATTACAAAACGCGGTTAACCTAAATACGGTCTATCCCGTTGGTATTGATGTGTGGTTCGCGCAAAACAAGAACCCCAATACGTTATTCCCTGGTACAAAATGGCAGTATATTGATGAAAACAAAACCATTAGTTTAGCCGCGACAAGTGGCTCGAATGTCTTCACACCAGGTGGTTCGGATTTAGTGACCATTGGTAAAGGCCATCTACCCGTAGTGCCATTAAAGTATTTAGGAACAACTGTAAGTAGCAGAGGGCATACTCATACCCGAGGAACGATGAATATCACGTGTGAGATTGGATATATCCGGAGTGATAATGCTATTCACTCTATGGCAACAGGCGCTTTTAGTCTTGCTAACGGGGGAACTGGCTATAATGGTAATAACACAACTAGCGGCTATAAATATGTATTTAACGCATCTAAAATATGGTCAGGTGAAACGTCTAATAGTGGAGCACACACGCATACCTATTCAGGTAACACGGAAAACCTCGGTTCAGGAACGGCCTTAACAGTTACCAACGCCTATACCATGTTGATGAGGTGGTATCGATTAAGTTAAGTGCTATTAGTAAATAAAAGTGTGGCGTGCATTGTAATATGCACACCACACTTAAATTAAAAGATTACTTGTTGCTCAATTGTTTTTTTGTTATCCATATCTACAATGAAATTAATGGATTTTATATTTTTAGGTGAAACTGGAATAGTGAAACCAACTAAATTCATACCATAAATAGAGTCTATCTTGTTATTCTCTTCAGTATGTATTCTATTTTTGTCATCCATTACTATTATTCTATAGCTTTCATTTGACATTAACTTTTTGTTATCAACAAGTTGTAGGGCTATAGTTGTTCCTTTTAAAAATCTATCTTTACCTAAGAATAGATTTGAAACATTTGTATTTGTTACATTAGGTAGTGGCAGTTTTATTCCATCTAAAATAACTGCGTAGTTATAGTCTATTTTATAGGTTTCAATCGGATGGCTAATATTAAAGTATTCAGCCATTGCATTAGGATTATGATATAAATCCATTTCGTCACCACCTCTGAAAGAGCGTGGATAGTAATACTCGGGTATCTTATCGGTTTTAGAATCACCAATTATTTCTTCGTTTATAGCATAAATTCTTATTTTCTCTTGAGTCGTTATTGTATTATATGAATAAACCATTTGAATATATGAAAAAATGAAACCACAAAGAGTTAAAATACCAATAAAATATGTAATTGCGATTCCTCTTTTATTTTTCATACTAAATGCGTATCCAATAGAAAAGGAGCATGAAATAACATAAAAAAGGTGAGCGCCACTCAAAGACCTAGTAGGAAATGTTGGGGATGCAACCATGGAAAATATACTTAAAAAGCCTAATACGATAAACAATAATGAAAGATAAAAGCTTTTTGACTTCTTTTCACCTACATAAGTTAGCAGTAAAAGTAATGAAGCAACTAGTACCCCCCACGTTTTAGTAAATGAATGTGAAAGTTTATCCGATAAAAAATATGTGATTTTTTCTATCGTACTGAGGGAGTAAAAGTCAGTGAAAAGAGCGGCTCGATGAAAATTACCAGGGCTCGAAATCAAAGTTACAAACCCAAGTATAACAAGTACAGATGAAAAGATAATAAGTCTGTTTTTATGTTTAAAAAAAACATAACAGGAGGTAATTACTGAAATGGCAACTATAATCCAACTCGTATTTTCATTACTGCATCCAGCAAAAAAAGAACTGATTATGAGAGGGATTAGGCACTTTTTATCATCAAGATAACGAAATAAAAAATAAAGATAAATAACAATAAATAAATTTGTGACAAGATAATTTGCTGCACCAACAACCCAAAAAACAATTTGACCAAGAGCTGGATTTGTAACCCAGTAAATTGAAAATAAAACAATAAACTGTAAAAAAAATGTTTTTTTACTTGTGTCAGAGTTACTACTTATTTTAGTAATTAAAAAGATCATCATTGTTAATACAAATGCAATCATACTATTTTTTAGTATGTTAGAGTCTGATGTAAGAACTAGAGTGCTAAAATAGTCTGATACAAATCTTCCACTCCATGAAAGGTAGTGAGATACATGAGCAGATAATGAATTTCCTTTAATATAATACACATAGTCATCAGAATGCATAGGTGTATAGTATTCGACTAAAAAAATAAGCGAAAAGACAATTAGGACACTTATGTAGCCTAAATTAATACGTTTTAAGTAGTTAGTCATTTTTGTTCTCAATATAATCTGTCTTTTTTAGCAAGTATCTAGGCCTTGCTTTGCTTTCAGTATAAATACGACCAATATACTCACCGAGTACACCAATACCAATAAGCTGAACTCCACCTAAAAATAGAATAGAAACAAGTAATGAAGGATAACCAGGAACAGGATTACCCCAAATTAATTTATCTACCATCATCCAACCACCATAGATAAAAGATGCAAAAGCAACAAATAAACCAATGTAAGTCCAAACGCGTAATGGAAAAGTAGAAAAACTCGTTATACCTTCTAAGGCTAAGTTCCATAATTTCCAGCCATTAAATTTACTTTCTCCAGCAGATCTTTCTGCTCTATTGTATTCAACAACATCAATTTTTCCACCCACCCATGAAAGGATACCTTTCATGAATAAATTACGCTCAGGTAATAATTTTATATATTCGACACTCTGACGAGATATCAACCTAAAATCGCCAACATTCTCTTCAATTTCAGGCGCGCTAATTTTATTATGGAGCTTGTAAAACCATTCAGCTGTTTTGCGTTTTAACCATGTATCACTAGTACGATTAGCTCTTTTTGCGAGAACAATATCTGCGCCTTGTTGCCATTTATCTATGAGCTGAGGAATAACATCAATAGGATCTTGAAGGTCTACATCAATAGGTATTACAGCTTCTCCAGTTGCGTATTCAAGGCCCGCAAACAAAGCCGGTTCCTTTCCAAAATTTCGCGTGAAGTTTAAAGGGATCACTAAAGGGTCAGCAATAGCTAGTGCATTGATAATATTTTCAGTGCTGTCCTTACTTCCATCATTTATGAAGACTATTTCGATATCATATTGATTAAGAATCGGGTGTTCTCTTACTGACTTATAAAATATAGGGATAGCTTCTTCTTCGTTATAAACTGGTACTACTAATGATATTTTCATTGTGGAGTATCTCTGAAAACAAAGATTTTGGAGTAAAGGAAACCTAATACGAGGCTAATCGAAGAAAAAATTATTAAAGTTGCTATAGGGGGGAATTGTAGTTGGTCTGAAACATAACCAGTCAAGTAACTTAATAGCCCCATAAATAAGGTAAATGATAAGTATCGTGCTGTAGTCGCTTTAGCTTTGAAGGTGAATTTTGCATTAGCAAAAAAGGAAAAACTGACAGCAGCTATGAAGCCTATTAAGTTAGCTATAGCTTGAGAGGTTGAAAGGAACACTGTCAGTAGCCCAAAAATGGACCAATGTATAAGAGTGTTTAAAATTCCAACCGAAAAGTATTTAGTAAATAACTTAATCATTTCAATCATTCGTATTGAGAAGAGAATAAGTAATTTAGTATACCTGAATATACCTACTGATGCAGCAAACTGATAAGGAGAGTTTATGTGAAATGTCGTGTTAGTCTTACTTTATTCTCCACCAAATTGTGAGACAGAAAAGCAAGCCTATATTATAAAATAGGGGAAATGGGATTTTACTACAGTACCACTACGAACTATTTATATTTTGGTATAAGTGTGAATGGTAGGTGTACTCAGAAAGCAATAAAAAAGCCCACTGAAGTGGGCTTTTAGTAACTTTCAAATGCGCGTGCATTTCACGTGCACTTTCTAGTCTTAATGTTGCCAGTGTCTAGTCCAACTGATTTTGCTAACTTCCTGTTTTTAAACCTGTTGTCCTATCACTGACCCACCAAATTTGGTGGGCTGGCGGAGTCTGAATTCGTCGCTTAACTAAATGATTTTATAGTGCTAATGTTCAATTCAACTTTTCAAAAGTGCCTAATAAGGTGCCTAAAAATATTTTGATTGATTTTTGTGCCTTTGAGTTAATGAGGCAGTTGTTCACTATTGTTTGGTATTTTATCATGTTATGTAGAAATTACTACTTTGCTTTTGATTCTGTGACTTGTGTTAATAGGAGCTAGAACTAAAAGGTAGCTCCATCTTCTTTTTGTTTGATAGCAAATCATTTTTTCGAATACTTGTTGAGATAAACAGCATATCTAAAAACTACAATCATACACACCAGCATATTTTGGAAGAATAATCTCGGCTTAACAAAAAAATAAAGCTATCAACAAATAAATAGCAGCACATCATTTTATGAAAAACAATGTGCCCCCATTTTTACATCCTCTCTCTTCCAGCAAAATGTTCATGCATCTTTTCTGTCATCACCCACAGCGCCTTATTCAATTTAATATCCCCATCAATACCATTCACCGAGCGAGTGCGAGCTCGCTTGCCTTTAGCGTTCCTACCCGATAATCCTCCCTTGATTAAATTCTCCTGTAAACGTTGATATACCGTCCACAGATCATCTTTCTTATCCTCCCAACGGCGAGGCTGTAATATTTGCGCTTCGGTAATAGGTTGATGCTCTTCACCAAAACGATAAGTCAAAGCCGCATGTGCTAAGGCTTGCTGTGCTGGTGGAGGTAACATGAGAGATTGCATTTGTTCGCGCTTTTCCGCTACCGTATCAAACGTTTCTAAAACTTCATAAGCCCCTTCAATCACCTTACCAACAACATCACCTTTGTGAGGGACACGCACTTCACCAAAGGTATCTCCACAAACTAAACCGTTCGAACATACAGCTCTAAATAGACCCGGCAACATTTGATAACTACTTGAACCATCATGGCTATTTAAAAGAATAATTTCAGGAACTTGTATTCCCGTAATTTGGTCATGACGACGTAGCCGTAACATATGCTTGGTGTGCTCTCGACGGCTAACATCACGTACACGAGTCTGGCAGGCAAAGAATGGATAAAAACCTTCTTTTTGAAGGCTATCGAGTAAGGTAATGGTTGGGATGTAAGTATATCGGTCACTTCTGGATTCGTGTTTTTCTTCAGAGAAAACACTGGGTACAGTACGGAACAACTCTTCAATCGTTAACGGGCGGTCACGACGAATGCTATTCGCCGCACCAAAGCGGGAGGCTAAACGAGACATAGGGGTTCTCCTCAGTGATAACACTGATAAATTAAAATAAGATAAAGGAAATAAGTGAGGTGATAAGCTGGTGGACGCTGTATTAATGCGTTATCAATAACTTAGTCAATTAGGCGAAAGATTTGAGCTTGCTCCGGATGCTGTATAGCGTAATCACGCAACAGGTAAAAATATTCCACCAGCACAGGGCTTTCGGTTTTAAATGACCAGATGCTATACACCAGTAAACAGACTGCAATACCAGCTGCCTCCGGGCTTAACTCAGCTTCATTTCCGTTATGCGGGTTAAACATTTGCAGGGAGGTTTCGAGCATATCAGGCCAGATAAATGCGCCGCCATTAGTCAGCATACTGAACTCCCAGAAAGCACCTTGATAGACCTCACACATCTTATCCATCAGATTAAAGATATCGCCTTCAATACGTTGCCAGTCTGGCACAGTACCAAAGTAAAAACGCCAGAAGGTACTACGACCACGGGAATTGACGAGGTTGGTTTTGATAACCGTTGATTCTTGCTCTTGTAAAGTAAACATAATAGAACTCCAATTCAGTCGATATTGATAGACAGTAATAAACAAAAAAGCCCTACACCTTGCGGTGCAGAGCTTTCTCGAAATGATAGGTATATTGAGTATCATTTTTAGTGACGCATTCTGATGATTGATTCACTAAAATAATATAGATATAAAAATAAATGTAAGTTAATTAATGGGTTAGTCTGATGATGCTTTTATAATGAATCAGATAATACGAAGGCGTAAATAAGGACGTGGTTAATCGATTAGATGGAAAATGGCGGAACGTTCTGGGTGTTGCGCCGCATAATCACGCAATTGATAAAAGCGATCGACGAGGATGTCACTTTCCGTTTGAAATGACCATAAACTGTACATCATCAAACACACAGCAATGCCTGCCGCTTCAGAGCTAACGTTCGCTTCATTGCCATTATGCGGGTTGAATAGCGTAAGCTCCTCTTGATTCAAATCGGGATAAATAAAAGCGCCGCCATTAGATAAAGTGCAATATTCCCAATACCCGCCGTGGTAGTCCTCACAAAACTGGCCCATGGTAGTAAAAATCACCACTTCAAAGGTTGAAAAGCCTTTAACGTTGCCAAAATGAGTTTGCCAAAAATGCGTGCGCTGGCGGTTGGAAGCGGGTGTTGAGATGATGGGTTTAAGTGTCATAAAAAAGCCCTTTTGTGGATGTTACGAAATAAAAAAGGCAGACCGATTGGTCTGCCGTTATGTTGAATCTACATTGAAATAGTTGAGTTTTAGTGGTCACTAAATAGCCCGTTGAGTAGTCGTTCAATGGCTCCCCCCAATAAGGTTGTGCAAGCAAGCGTCGCCCCAAGTCGAGCCGCTTGAATTTCCGTGTCGGAATACTTGCCTTCAAGCGCAAGTTGTTCATTGACCGTCTTCTGGGCGTAGTAGGTGATAGACACCAGTGTCACAACACTCACAGAGGTGGCGATAAGTTTAAAAATGGACATAGATTACCCTTTAGTCAGGCGTTCATTGAATATGAACGCCGAATAGTGTGTGAAAACTCAGTATTGATATCGGGCGATATCCGGTTTTTGAAAGGATTGTGTTTGGTAGTAAAATAACGCTTTTGCTATTCCGTTAATAATTTGAGGGGTTTCAAGTTTACCTTGATACGCCCATGCGACGGCATCTGTTCTTGCTAAACGGCTCAATGTTTTTTCCATCATAGGGGTAAAATCCTCCTGCCCTTGTTTATCCTCTAGGTTATACAGAACATGCGTTAGAACAGGCTTTTCAGGGTTAACGAGGCTCCAAATAAAAACTTGGGTGATTGACCAGTCGTGTGCATTTTGTTGTGCACGTTTTAGGTCTGTGATGTATTGCTCCGTGATTTGAATGGCTTCATTTTGCTGGTGTCTAAATTGTGTTAACGCATTGGCATTGTGTTGCTGAAGCTCAGAGACCTTTTTCCGGAGCATTGCCTCGACATTTTCCGTTTGGTTTAACCACGGTAATAAATACAGGCCAACATCAGGGGCGTGGTCATTCAATGTCTCCGTTAACGTATTCCATGCTTTAAGCTGGCGCTCGGCTTCCTCTGACGGAGTATAACCGGCATTAAATGCAATCGGTGTCGTCATTGCATAGGGCTGGTCAACATTGCCTCTGAGCAATGACCAGTCATGTTGGGACAGTGTTGTGATGAGCTGTAAAACCTGTGTAAGCCTCTGCTCCTCAAGGGTTGAATCTGTTTTCGGTGTTTCCGCATTGGCAAAGCGCGGTATGAATTTAGTCATACCGTCTATTGCCGTTTGATACCAGTTATTTAAATCGTGGTTAATGGCGTTTTGTAATGCCCCTTTAGCTAACTGACACTTATAGACCACCAAGGGCCTTTCTTGTTCATCCGTTAAGGTTTCCCATGTTGGCGAAACACAATCTTTACGATGGTTGAGTACCCCACCGAGTGTGACACTGCGGTCGTAATCATAAATCAATCCTTGAACACGCAAAATGTCTTGGGAAACAGTCTTAGCAGTCGTTGACGTTGAATCATCACATCCCAACAAGAGTGCGCTGCTGATGCAAACGGTATAAAAAATAGTTTTCATCTTAATACCTTATAATTTAACGAGTGATTGAATATATTGGTAATGGGGCAAGGCTTGAATAAACGCCTCTTCACATAACCGTTGGTTGAGGTCTTCACGATAACGAAAGCCCCGCGCCGTCATGACCACGTCTTGCAAGGCCATCACATCAAAGACATGAATGTGCTCCGCGATATCAGCGGCGAGATACCAATGACCGTGGTAATAAATCAACTTATACGGGGCAACGTTCGTGATGTTTTTTCCTTGGTGGGTAAATTGCAGTAAACGCCGTTTTACAATGGCTTGTGTTAGAATATAAAAGCCCCCGAACAGCGAGGGACGCTGCTTAGGTGGCGTGTGGTAGACAATAAACGGTGAATCAATTGTTGGGTCGAGCAGAACCGTCAGCAGCTTCCTGTCTAAAGCCGGAAACAGTGAGGTGACATGCGTAATGGCGGCAAAGCGCAATATGTCCTTATCGGTACGAAAGGGACGCTGTGATGCTGCCAATCGATAGCCACCTTGGTGATATTCCAAGTCCAGATACTGAAGGCGCTCATTAAAATCACGCCGCAGGGTACGAGTCGAGACATTGAGCTCTTCTGACAGCGCGGATAAATAAACGGTTTCTCCTCGAAATAATTGACTGATAATAAACGCCAACCGAGACGCAAGCCGGTCATGGCGAGACACAGATGTCGACATGATGTTGTCCTTATTAAAATAGCTCCGGCAAGCGGATAGAATGGGATTGATAAACCTTATTGTGATAAGGCCTTTTGTCGTAAGTACGCCACAATGATGCAGGCAGGAACAGTGACGCGATAAGCAGGACCCGCTAGGTCAGCGACAAGCCATGCCGAGCTCACCGCAAGACCAATCGGACCCGCAATCAAGGAAAGTGCTCGGTGTGCGGCAAAAAGCGTACCGAGTGTGGCTACCCCGCCGAGCGCATTAATCACACCAATGGCTGAGAGTGTGGCCACTTCCAGTGCAGCAATGCCAGAGGTACGGATAGCCGCTTGAACCGCAATCAAAATCAGTTGAGGAGTGGGGTTGGTGAGGTTAAGTTGCATATCACGAGAGAAGGCTTGTAGCTCTTCCGTGGTCAGCTCATTTAAGCTTTTTTCTAATACTTTCAATAACAAATTCAATTCCAAGGTTTCGGTATTCCCCTCCTTAGGATAATTGACATCAAGGTGGTCACAGACATCTTGTAAAATTTCACGGTACAACACGCCTTTATTGCCTCGGACGAGACTCATCAAGCTGTTGGCCCCAAAGGCTTGCAACTCTGCCGCAATCGACATCCAGTATTGCTGGTGCTCAGGGTGATAGAGTTGATATTCAGGTGAACTGGTTAAGGTTTCAGTCCAACGCTTTTGTCCGTCTTTGCTGTCATGAGTTAGGACGGACACAAGCAAGCCCAGTTCTTCATTGCTGCATTCACGTAAAAACGCTAAATCGGTATCTAATCGGTAAGTTGCCATCAGTGTGATTCCCTAGCTTTAAAAAGAGAACACCACGATAACAACCTCACCGGACAGGTTATGTCCGGCTATTTGACTTTTTTTCAAGAGAGAAATGAAGGGAAATGACAGGGTGTGTCACGAATGCAATTTAACTAATTGATATTCATTTAATTATTGGATTTCATATGAGTGATATATATCTGAAAAATATTTGATTAAGAATATTGATTATATTGTGAAGAACATGAGCTATAAAAACTCGTTTGAGTGTTAGAAAAAAAGGGAGATAGAGCGAGAATGATTGTAAATATATGTAAACTTTGATTCTGATGAAGAACAATACAATCCAATAGTTTTTTTCCTACTTGACGCAGGTTAAGGATTACTATTTATTCCCATAACTCAATGACAACGGACTAATGGAGTTTACATGAATCGATTTCCATTAAACGCTTTTCCTCAGGATCTAAAAGAGGTTATTTTAGATTTAAGAGAAGAAACACAAGCGCCTGAACCTTTAATTGCTTCTTCAGTACTGAGTGCGCTATCTTTGGCACTGCAAGATAAATTAGATATACAGGTCACTACATCTATACAGTCACCTGTTTCATTATTTTTTCTTGTTATTGCAAACTCGGGTGAACGGAAAACGAGTGTCGATAGACGTGTATTAGCGCCAATTTATGAGCACGATAGAATATCCGCACAGAACTATGAAGTTTTAATGGCCAAATATTCGGCGGAACATAAGATTTGGAAAGCTAAAGAAAAAGCCATACTAGCGAGTATTGAAAAAAAAGCTAAAAAGGGGCTAGCAACTGAATTAGAAGATGCTCAATATTTAGCTCACAGCAAATTGTGTCCTAAATTACCAAAGAATGAAAAGCGCATCTACAACAATGTGACACCGGAAGCACTGCAACTGAATATGTTTCTTCACCAATCCAACATTGGACTAATTGCTGATGAAGGCGCGAATATCTTAGATCGCAAAGTGATGAATGATCTTAGCTTTCTAAACTCAATCTGGGATGGGCACTCTTTTCAAGTTGAGCGAAAGACAATGCAAAGTTTTCAGATTGAAAATGGGCGGATCACTTTATCCGTGATGGTGCAACAAGCTATCTTTGAAGAATATTTAAAGAAACAAGGAATAAAAGCGAAGGGAAGCGGTTTTTTTGCACGTTGTTTACCTGTGTTAATTGATGAGCAATTATCGACACAAGGGTCACGCTTTATTCGCGATTATTCAAATAATCATCATACTTATATTGAACTATTTCATCAGAAAATATGTAGTTATTTAAAGGCGAGCTGTCAAGAGCATCGAGAATGTGTAGCTTTTGATCCTCAAGCTGAATTAGAGTGGAAAGGAATCTATAATGATATTGAAGAGCAATTAAGAAGAGGGGGAGACTACGAAAATATTAGGGATACGGCATCAAAGATGGCTAATAACATTGCACGTTTATCAGCTCTATTAAGTTATTTTGAACGGGGAACTGCTCCTATAGATAAAGTTTCTGTGGGGCAGGCTAAAGATATTTGCTTGTGGTATATGGAGCAAGCTAATAATTTATTTGGCGCACTCGAGTGGAATGAAGAGGTTAAATTATTAGATTGGTTAGATTATTTCTATCGTAGAGAAAATTGCAATAGTATACGTAAAAATGATATACGAAAATATGGTCCTAACTCATTAAGAAGAGGAAAACGATTAGATGTTGTTCTACAACGTTTAGAGCGTGAAGGTTGTATTGATATTGAACAATGTGAAAGACAAAGTTTGTGGGTCTGCCAAGGTCCTACTTTTTTTAACAATAGTTATACAAAAAAACAGTGGTTCAGAAATTAGACCCTGCTATTTCTGCTATTAGTAGCAAGAATAGCAGGGTGAAAATTTAAAAATAGGCCAAAGTAATATCAGAGTGAAATAATCACAATTCTGACGTTTTTCTAAGTTAATGAATGTCTATGGCTTTTGTTTTTCTCTAATCGTTAAGTTTTATCGTGTCGGTATAGTAATATATGTTTATCATTATATATGTATTATTAATGAATACATATATAAATTACTATATATATTTAATGATAATTTATAATTAATACCATTTCGTAGCTAATGGATTCTAATTCCATTAGCTAAATGTATGCTCAGTTAATTAATGAGGTGACATCTCTTATGCCTCATTGGTTATCATCATAATAATATAGATTGGAATAACATAATTACTGATACCGACACATCCTTTTAATATCTAATTAAGGAATGTCAAAATAAAGATGAAACCGTATACGTATAATGCGCAATATCAGCAAGCCTTCTCGGATGTGATTAATGATGCCGTACGAGAGTTTCCTCGTACGCTTGCATTACGAATCGATCTTCACTTTCCTTCTGATTACCAATATGGTGATTCAAATAAAGAGATAACGCGTTTTATCGAATCGTTGAAAGCAAAGGTTAAAGTCGCGAGTAAAAATAAAAATCACGATTGGGAACGTAACTGGCATAATCGTTTACGGTATATCTGGGTACGTGAGATTGGTGAACGTAATCATCGTAAGCATTACCACGCTTTATTACTGCTGAATAAAGATTTTTACTGGAGTGCAGGACACTTTGGATCAACGACCAGCTTAGCAGGACTGATCCAGCAAGCATGGTGTAGTGCGTTGGGCATTGAGCTAGACCAATACAAAGGGCTGGTTCATTTCACGAAAAACGGGATTTATGTACTCAATGTGAATAAACGTGAATATCTCCAACAATTGGCGAATTTACAGGGGCGTCTAGATTACTTAGCGAAAGACCATACAAAGAGCTATCACGATGGCTATCGGTCTATAGGGATGAGTCGTAGATAACTTATCTATAGGGATACTTTAGTGTTATTAGTTGACCACTTCAAGGGCAAGAGGATTTGCCCTCACAATGATTTTTTAGCTTCTATCAAATAATGTGCGTAGTTCAATAGGATAATAATTACTTATAAATGATTCTGCTTCACTCTTGCTCAATGGTTTCATATCGATATGTTTACCTGAACGAATACGAATACTCGAAACAGGAATGTGTACAACACCAGTTGGTGACCGATTGATAACAATCCATTCACCAGACTCCACAGTTTTTGAATGGAAAGGACGGTCAGCTATGAGCTGGCTACAGTAAAATATGTCTTTTGCAGGAACTTCTAGCTCTAATGCAATATCTGCCCAGTAGCAGTTTTGGTCGCCAAATGAGTTCAATGTATCCATTTCAATCTTAATTTCAGTAAGGCCTAATAATTCAGCGCAGCTTTTGAGTTTAAGTATTTTATCGACATAACCATTTTTATTGCTTAGTTCACGACGTATGAAGATAGTTTGAGCTGATATTTTAGCTAAGTGGAGTTGAGTGTGTTGATATAGCCGTAAAACTTCATCACATATTTTCTGAACTTTATCACTATCTAGCGTGCTCAATATTTCTTTTTCATTACGATCATAGTGATAGTTGAAGTAGTCAGTATAAATTCTGTCTTCCAGAAAGGGAGTCTTTGAATGTTTAAAGCTCTAGATAAAAAATAGGTTAGTAATGCGTACCCAAACCGCTTTCCACAATTAAAACCAGTAACTCGATTTGGATCATTAGAACATGCTTTTCCTATTCCGATACAGTCAAAAAGTAAATCATCTTGTATTTGAAATAGTTGTTCACTATTGCTTCTCGGGAAAATCTCATCTTGTCTTGTAACCATAAAGGTATTCATTGTTGGAAATCCTTTTGCTTAGAAATCTAGAACAATAATGACATAGGTTAAATACTTTTTTCTTAAGAATTTTCAATTCTACCTTTTTAAGAGTATTGAGCATACGTATGACTCTAAGTGAATATTTTTTTTGAATGTTAAAAGGTCGAGATTCATACAAAATAATACTAATTGTTCATTTATTGCGCGGTTGAGCTGAGCTTAAATTTTTACTCAAGCTCTGCTACTAGTATTAGAAAAAGAGAATACATATCCTGTATTTGGTCAACAAGAAATAGTTAAATCTATCAATTAAAAAAGGATATGTTATGAAAAATCAAATGGTTATTTTGAGAGTGAAGGATGTGATTAGCCGATTGAAAATCGGTAAATCAACATTATATGACTGGCTAAATCACAAGTCACCAAGGTTCAAAGGTGATTTTCCGAGGCCAGTTAAGATTAGCGAAACAATGGTTGGTTGGCTTGAAGATGAAATAAATAACTGGTTAGAAGCTAAAAAAAATAAAAGAGGGTAAAAGATAGATATGGCGGCTGCAATTGCCGCCATGAACTAATATTATTTTGATTTCTCAGAAAAAATGTTTTTTATTGATTGCTGATAATTTTTATTGGATTCTGAATCACCACTTTTTGGTCTAAACCAGGTCATTAAATTACTTCTAATTGTATCTTTATTGACTTTAAATGACGATTCTGTACCTTCTAGTTCTAATGATTTCTGTATTAACATTGGAATTATATCTTTAATGGCCTCACGATAAGACCTCCAATTCTTTTTATCAGGATCTGCTGTAAGGTAATCAATTACTTCTTTTTTCGTTTTTTCAGAATCTTGAGTTCGCTTATTTTTTGAGCCACGCCTTGAAAAGTCGGCTCTTCGCTCTTCCAAAGCTTTATCTGAAGTATTTCCGGACGGATATGAACTTAAACCATCACAATAACCAATACGATAGTAAGCATCAAGAAGATAGTCAAATGCTTGTTGTGTGTTGTGAGCTTGAAGTTCTAATTCCGATGCAGCATAAAGTCCTATAGCGTAATGAAGCTGTGATGAAGTGGTATTTTGGGTAATTGTATTGAAGTAGTAATCAGAGAGAACACCTTCATTATCTCTCATAAGAATACCATCTTCAGGATTAAAGTCATGTTCAAAATCAGGTTTATTAAACTTATTGACTTGTTTTTGGAAGCGATTTACAAGATTGTTGAATAAATCAATCGGGGGGGAATTTTGACTATTTTGTTTCTCTTGTTGATTCTGTATGATTTCAAGTGCTTTTGATTCAAATTTTTTCTTTATTTGAATAATTATAGTTTCCATTATTCTACTCCTATGAGGTTAACTTACTTTACTCTAGCTGAGCCATATGGTTATAACAGCCTGCTTGTTTTTTTGCTAATTTATTGAATAGAAATACATTATGAGCTCAAAGGTAATGTTTATAAGATCTTTTAATAAATAGGTGTATAAACTTCTTAACATATGCTTTTTGCGTCTCCTGTCGCTACCACTAGGCTTGTTATAAAGGTACAATCAGTTAACTTTTTTAATATTCAATGTGCTGATTACAATGACTAATAACAATTTCTCTTCAACAGCGGCATTTCTATGGTCAGTAGCTGACCTATTACGTGGCGACTTCAAGCAATCTCAATACGGACGCATCATTCTTCCTTTCACTCTACTAAGGCGCTTAGAGTGTGTCCTTGCAGCTACAAAGGCTGATGTTCTGGCTAAATATAATGCAGTAAAATCAATGCCGATTGAAGCGCAGGACAAACTACTTACCCATGCTGCTCAGTTAAGCTTTTATAACACCTCAAAAATGGATTTGAACCGTCTGGGTGAAACAGGCGTAGCGAATAATCTTCAGAACTATATTCAATCATTTAGCCCAAATGCCCGTGAGATTTTTGAGCACTTCGACTTTTTCAATACCAACGATAAATTGGAAGAAGCCGACCTGCTTTATAAAGTTGCAAAACGTTTTGCGACCACAGATCTTCACCCTGACACCATTAGCAACTACGGTATGGGTTTAGTGTTTGAAGAGCTTATCCGACGCTTTGCAGAAAGCTCGAATGAAACCGCAGGGGAACACTTTACCCCAAGGGATATTGTTGAGCTGACGACGTCATTGCTTTTCACTAACGAAGAAGAGTTAACCAGTTCGGGCTTAGTTCGCTCAATCTACGACCCTACAGCAGGCAAACGTTACATACCAAGTTTTAATCGCACACCATACATGTTTCAATGGTGACAAATTAGACTACTCTATGCTCAGAAGTAATTCCTTCCTGAACGGCATTGAGTCGTCGAAGGGGGAAATCAATGGCAAGCCTTGAGCAAATCAACTATCAGCCTCATCGAGCAGAAATATCGGACGGCTCGTTACAGTGGGCTCCACTAAAAAGAAAACCGATCAAAAATCTTCCCCAAATAGTCTGGGAAGATAATTCAACCTGGGCAGAAGCAAATCTTTGGGCCCTGGATCAGGCAACATCATCAAAACGGGATCTGAAAACCGTTCGATCCAATATGTCTCACCTGCTTGCCTACGCAAAATGGCTAGAAGCAGAGTCAATCCAATGGTGGCATTTCCCAGAGCGAGAAAGTGAGCGTTGCCTTGTTCGCTTTCGTGGAGCACTTGTTGCCGCCAGAAATAATGGTGAGCTTGCTCCAAGCACTGCTTCGCAGAGGATGGCAGCAGTCATCCGTTTCTATAAATGGACACAATCGCGTCGATTAATTTCACCAGAATGGCCAATGTGGGAGCAGCGATTTGTTGGAATCAAATTAACCAATCCGTTTGGTCTCGAACATACCATGCGAGTTGCCAGTACAGACCTTGCCATTCCCAATCGAAAGGTTGCTGGGGCCATACAGCTTGAGGATGGCCTTCTCCCAGTAACTGTTTCTGCAATGAAAGAAATTCTCGCGCTGGCAGATTGCAGCGCAACCGAAGAGCTTTCGCTAATGCTACGAATTGGCTTTTTCACAGGGTTGCGCATTGGCTCAATTACCGATCTGAAGGTTCAAACTCTTCACAACGCAACCCTGGTTCCTGAAGTCGGTTGGAAGCGATTAGCTGTTGGTCCTGGTGCTAGGCCAATGGTCTCAACCAAGTTTGGCGTTTCCGGTTCAGTGCCAATACCTGAGGAGCTTCTCGAAACACTTATTGCCTATTCCATGAGTACGAGAAGGCTGAAACGCCAAATGTTAGCGAGTCATGAAGATAGGGACCTACTATTCCTTACTCGCTATGGCAACTCGTACAGCGGAGATGATAGCCGAGCGGTTAACGTGGAAATGTCTCGTCTCCGATCATCTGGTAAAAGAGCTGGGCTGCAAGTGATGCGCGGTTTTCATTTCCATCGCACAAGAGCCACTTTTGCCACAGAGTTAATGCGCGTGGCGCTAAAGTTCATGCCAGTCGGTGATGCCATCCAGTTTGTAAGGGAGGCATGTTTGCACCGAGATGAAAGTACAACGATGAAATACATCAAGTTTATTGAAGCAAACAAAGCAATGTCAGATGCAGCGGAAGCTTTTTCGGAAGCCTTTATGGGATTGGCTAGAGGGCGTGCCAATGCATGAGTTAAATCTTACTTTCCCGGGCATGAGTCTTGGTACGCATCAAATCCCTTGGAACCTGAACATATTGCTTCATCATGGTGTTGCATGTGTACCGAGAAAAAATGCGATGGAATCGATACATCATTCCTCAGTCGATGATGTTGACGTTCTTCGAATTCCGATTGTATGCGCATTTCATGAAGCTATTTCCAGCATGATAAGTCAGGGGCGCTCTCGTTCACTTATCGAAGGCAGTCTGGAAGTGCTTTGGCGGTTCTTTGCATGCTCAGATACCAACTCATTGACTATGTCTCGAGATAAAGTGGTAACCAACTTCAAGAAATGGTCGGAATACCAGTTATATAGATCAAAAATCAAAAAGGAAGTGTCTGAAATTTACGTTTACAGACAGACTTCAAAGTTAGCCAATCTCATCGCTAGAGCCTTAAAACTTCCTGGAGCTAAGCCTGGCAGCGCACTTTTGATGCAAACAAGGATCAGAAAACCTAGCGCAAAAAAGAGCGTACTGACCAGCAGCGCAGATAAGCAAAATCTCAGCAGTACATTTGAGTTTGGTCATTGCCTGAGGTCGATCTGTGACGCCTTGGATTGTGCGACGGTCAGAGGACGGCTACCTATCCGTATTGCGCTGCAAGGCGGCAAGACCTTGGTGGTTGCAGGAAGCCTCCTTAATCCGGAAATGGATGTCGAATCTATAAAGTGCAGCACCGTCAGGAAAAATGCTGAGAAAGCCAGAGCGCCACTGATGGAGAGTGAAAGCCTTTTCGATCGGCATAAAAGATCGGGAATACTAAATCTGAGAATAGAATCTGAGCTTTTGATATTCATCGCACAAACAGGGATGAATCTGACTCAGGCATCAGCGCTTGAAAGAGAAACTTATCGTTGGAAGTCTAACGGTGACGATCTGGAGGTTTTCCGCGTATACAAGGGGAGACGCAGCGGCGAAGCTGTTTTTCGTTGCTATCGCTCTTATAAGGAACATCTCGAGCGATATTTGCAGTGGCTGAATGACACAGGGTTTGCTGAACACGATACCCGGCTTTTCCCTTTACAAAGTCGAGGCATGATTCGCGCAAAAGATTCAAAGATTGGATTCTACACATTGAAAGAATCCTTCAAGAAAATTGATGCTCGGATTTTAGGGCCACAGGAGCTGCGTAAAACCAGAGTAAACTGGCTACTCAGGCGAAGCAACGATCTCGAACTTACGGCTGAGCAAATGGCCCATGATAAGGAAGTCCTTCTCCGTGATTATGAAAGGCCACATCATCAATCAGCGACATCCGAAATAGTCCGGTTCCATGCATCAACAGATCCTGCTTATACGCCACCTGGGCCGGGTGTATGTATCGACAAAGATCGTGCCCCCGAGTCGATCAATGGTATAGCTAAAGAAGCGCCGAAACCGGACTGTACCAGCCCAGAAGGCTGTCTTTTTTGTACTAAGCATCGAGACGTTATGAGTCCTGATTATTGCTGGAAACTTGCCTCGCACGCAAAGATCAAGAGCCTGGAAGCAAACCTGTATAAACCACCGGAAAAGCAAGACATTCATCCTGCATACCGGGTTATTGAAAGAATAAACAAAAAACTTGAAGCAATAGCGTCTGGCAGCGAAATACGAGCAATGTGGGTAAGTGAATCTCAGGATTTGATTCGTGCCGGTAAATATCACCCCTATTGGAGTGGCCATATAGAGCTGATGGAGGTAATTGCATGAATTTGGCTTACTTCCCGGGATTGCAGATTGAATCGGCCTTATCAAAAGAAGATGCGCTGAATTTTAAACCTGACAGTTGGCCCCCTGCGCCGGATTTTCCTGCTGTGATAGATGCCTATGGCCATGTTGTGTCTCGATATGGTGACGTAAGATGGGATCTTTCACCTTGGTCTGGGCACACCCTCACCATTTACTTTGGGGATGGTTCTGGTCAGGGAAAAAGAGTTAGCCCTCAGAACGCGGAGTTATTGCGTAAAGTTGTAGCGTGGTGGCTTTGGGGCGAAGCGGCTATTCGTTCTGCCAAGGCATTGGTGTTTAAGTTTGAGACGATAAAACCCCTGTTTGTGGCCTGCACAGATGCCGGTATTCTGGCTACTGAGCTCTATAGATATCCCAAGGTCATCGAGAAGTTATCCGAATATTATAAGCAACGCGGAAATCGCTTGATTGAATGCCTCCATTCATTATTCATCGCACGAGAGACTTTAGGGTTTGTCTTGCTTGACGAAAGCGGAATTAAACTACTTAGCAGCGTATTAACAACGAATGATTCGACTCAGACAGCTTATATACCAGCGAGGATATGGAGTTATCAGGTTTCACGTCTTCGGGAATGCTTGGAAGACTTTCTGTTGCATCAAGAACAAGTTGAGGCCTGTTACGATTTTTGTTTGTCAGCTTATGCCAGAAATGCTGGAGGTCAGTTATCAAAATCATTTGGTGGCCTTGGCATCAATGGGCCATTTCGAAGCTCGCGTATAAGAGGAAAAAGCCGAACAGGAAGAGTTTTTTATGGTTTGTTTACAGAGACTGCAGAAGAGTTTGGTATATCGGAATTACTTGATCGCTGGGTATTGTTCAATAACGTTACTGGTATTAGATCACTTACTACTTACCTCTCTTTAATTAGCAGTGTTGGATTGGCTTATCTATTGAACTTTTCTTTGATGCGAATTGAAGAGGGCTCCAAACTTCGTGCTGATTGTTATGAGGTTGAACGTGATCAGTTAGGTGAAGATATTCACATGCTAAAAGGTGTAACAACAAAAACCATTGAGGATTCTGATGCTCGCTGGATTGTTTCACCTTCCGTTGAAATAGCTCTGAAAGCAATGAGAATCGTTGCTTTCATGCGGTCAAAGGCAGCAAGAGAGAACCCCTATTTAGAATTATCAAAGGAAGATGTCGAGAACCCAATTCTTCAATCTCTTCAGCATGAACCATGGAGCTCCAAAGCGCCTAAATCTCAATCAACCAAAAAGTACAAAAAGATTCGGTCATACGGTGACATCTCAAAAAACCTGTGGCCAAAACTCTTTGATGATAAGGAACTGACGATTACCGAAGCTGATCTGGAAATGGCCAATAGAATGACATTTGGCCTTGATCCAGAGAAGTTTGCCGTAGGCAAAGTTTGGCCTCTTGCCTGGCATCAATTACGACGCACCGGTGCTGTCAATATGCTTGCCAGTGGATTGGTGACCGAAGCGTCTCTTCAGTACCAGCTGAAACACGCCTCGCGCGCTATGAGCCAATACTACGGAAAAAACTACTACCGACTCAAAGAACCATTGAATGAGGAAGCTCGTGCCTATTACTTGCGTGAGATGTATCAATCAATGGTGCGGGAGTTTAAAGCGCTCCAATCTGATCAGTATGTTTCGCCACACGGTGAGAAGCGCAAGCAGCAGATCCTCTCTGAAATATCGGAGAAAGACCATGAGCAGTTGCTCAAGGCCGCAAAATCAGGACGGATCAGTTACCGTCAAACATTCCTTGGTGGTTGCGCCAATTCAGGCCCGCCTTGCCCGCTTGGAGGGATCAGCAATATCAGTTCCTGTATGGGATTTAGCAGCAATAAGCCATGCGCATCGGCATTGTTAGATAAAGCAAAGCTACCAATGATTAAACAGCTTAAAAACGTTATTACTATTCAGATCAGTGACGCTGCGCCAGACTCCCCTTTATATGAGTCATTACAAGCGCAATTAGAATCCGCAGAGCGAGCAATCCATGTTATCGAAAGCAATTGAACCAAGAAAAGTTAGCAAGGCCGAACTGAAATTCAGGGAGGCTTTCGAACGCCTCAAGGTGGGCAAGCCAGATATTCTGCCGAAAGGGACGCCACTCAGTCAGAACAATGTTGCCAAAGAAGCAGGGGTAGATCCTTCCGCCCTTCGCAGAGCAAGGTTCCCTGAGCTGGTTGCGGATATTCAAGCCTGGATAGAAAGCCATAAGGATGAAGCAGCGCAAAAATCGCCCAGACAGATGATGCTTGCGCAAAGATCGAGGAACCGAGATCTACTGGAAAAGGTTAAGGTGCTGGAAGAACAGCGAGATAAAGCCCTTGGGCAGTTGCTGGATGCTCAATTTCGGATACTGGAACTGACACTTGAGAACCAGCGTCTACAAGCTCAGCTACCGGCAAGTAATGTTCACTTCATTTCTAATTCGAAGAAGCCCTCATGATTAGTTGGCACAGGGCGTGGGCCTAAATCCGCTAAGAAATGAGATTTACGACCGGAATCTCCAAGGCGTCAGCGATTTGATGGATCTTTGTCAGAGTGATGTTTTGGTCACCGCGCTCTATATGCCCCATATAGCTTCTATCAATACCGGCTAAGTCAGCCAAAGCCTCCTGCGAGAGGCCTTTTTCTTTCCGTATCTTGCGAACCTTCTCACCAAAAGCGACCAGTCTTGGATCTTTCATATTTGTTCTGCCCAAAAGACAGAACTATCACCAAATGTTGGATATATCACCACGGGATATATCGCTCATTTTTGTTATTCTTAGGTAGTCTTAAATCTATCGACTGGGCTATTGGCGAGCATATGTGGAACGATAAGAAGCAAAAATATTGGGAAGCGATCCGAAATCACCCCGGAGTTAGTTATAAAAAACTTAGCAAATACAAGTTCCTACTGCAACTCGAAGGGCGGCAATGGTACTTTTGGCCCCGATCTGGGCGATACCAGCACGTGACCCAGGATGGAGGCATCTCGGAAGTGTTTATGGGAGAGCTGTCAGACTTCTATCACCGATACATGACTGGTGAACTTCAATTCCCGGAGAGTTTCGGAAAAATATGGAGCAAGACGGACGAAGAGGTTCTGTACGACATGATTGATTCTGCTTGCACTGTCCGGCAGATAGCAGTTGAACTGAAACGGCACCCGGTAAGCGTCATTAACAAGCTGGCAAAGTACCTGGACGATGACAGTATCCAGAATCGTATTACTCAAGATTTTTACGATGTCCCTGTACGGGAGCTAGTGCGGTGGGTGTAGACGAATTCTATCTCTAGGTAGCAATTCCTATTTATTCCCCCCTGACCTAGACGGCTTCTTTTGTTTGATAACGGGTAACAATATTGATCATCTGATGACAACCTTGTACTATTTCGACACTAAATCATTAACCTCAACAGAGTGCGGATAACGCAAATGAGTGAGCAAATAATGACAGTTAAGGATGTCGCATCGTATCTCAAGCTCAACGAGCGAACTGTTTACCGTATGGCTACGTCAGCGAAAATACCTGCCTTCAAAGTGGGCACATCCTGGCGTTTCAAGCGTGAAGACATCGAAAAGTGGATAGAAGAACAAAAGAATGACAGACAATAATAGGGAATTTCGGGGTGTTACTGGATAACAAAAACAGCGGCCACGTTGGTATCGAACTGAAAAAACATACCTTTTCTGGCTCCAAGCTCTCTGTTCTGTCGAGTCTATTTACCTTGTACGGTTTTGCCTCGCTGAAGCACGAGCTGAAGCAGCTGGAGTCAGCAAGGATCATTTTCAGCGAATGGGATTCGCTCAATCTGCAGAACTTGGTTGGTTCTGAATCAGAGGTTCGCCTGCTGAATCAGCTGCAACAAAAACGCATTGCCAGCGAGTTCTCGCAATGGCTGGCAAACAAGGCTGAAGTGAAAGCCAGTGTGCGGCCTCAGCCTGGGCAGAACATTATTCACCTGGGTGTACCCAAACAAACAGGCTCGCTTGAGCAAAGTTTTGTCATTAGCGGCAGTGCCACGCTCAGCCCAACCGGGCTCGGCGACGTACGCTGCGATTCGCTGCATATGAACATGGGCTTGTCTGACGCTGAGAGCACCCGGCAGCTTCTGGCGTGGTTTGATAATGTCTGGGCAGATGCACAGAGTCTTCGTGATATTAAGAATGACCTCATCGCCAAATTGGATAGCATCGCCGCCGATCAACCGGCCAGCTTTATCTATTTCCTTACGCTGTTTCATTTGTTCAAAGACTTCCTCGAAGACATCGACGAAGACAGCATCATCCGCAGTAAAACTGGCTTTAAAGATACCCTGGTCTGGAACAAACTCTACAAATTCCAGAAAGACGGTGTGCTGGGTGCAATAGACAAGCTCGAAAAGCACAACGGCTGCATCATTGCCGACAGCGTGGGTTTGGGTAAAACCTTTGAAGCCCTGGCTGTGATCAAATACTACGAACTGCGTAACGATCGGGTCCTTGTTCTATGCCCGAAAAAGCTTCGTGACAACTGGACCATGTACACGGTCAACGACAAGCGCAACCTGCTCGCAGTTGACCGTTTTAATTACGACGTACTGAACCATACCGATCTGACCCGACCGAAAGGCTACTCGGGCGAAATCAATCTGGAGACACTGAACTGGGCCAATTACGACCTGGTGGTCATCGACGAATCCCACAACTTCCGTAACACACCGAGCAAGGCGGAAGGTAAAAGCCGCTATGAGCGCCTGATGAACGATATTATCCGCTCAGGCGTCAAAACCAAGGTGCTGATGTTGTCGGCAACGCCGGTCAACAATCGCATGAACGATCTGAAAAATCAGGTCGCCTTCATTACTGAAGGTCGGGATGATGCGTTCGCCGAACAGGGTATCAAAAATATTGAATCCACCCTGCGACTTGCCCAGAAGCAGTTCAACCAATGGGTGAGCGAACCGGTCGAAAAGCGTACCACGGCGGCTTTGCTCGACATTATGAGTTTTGATTACTTCAAACTGCTCGATATCGTTACCATTGCTCGTTCCCGAAAACACATAGAAAAGTACTACGGCACCGAAGATATCGGCCGCTTCCCGACTCGCTTGCCACCGAAAAATATCTACGCCGACATCGATGCCTCCGGTGAGTTTCCGCCCTTAAAAGACGTTAACAAAACCATCAGGCGACTGTCCCTTGCGGGTTATTCTCCGCTGAAATTCGTGCGCGAAGCCAAAAAAGCCGAATATGCCCGTCGTTACGATAAAGCTGTGGGAGGTGGTAAAGGTGTATTCAAACAAGTAGACCGTGAAGAAAGCCTGATTCACCTCATGCGCGTTAATTTGCTCAAGCGTATGGAAAGCTCCATTCACTCGTTCACGCTGACGGCCACCAAGCTCGCTCAGCAGGTCGACCGACTGCTGGCCAAAATTGATGCCCACGAATCAGAAGAACTGACCGAGCTGAATATCGAGGATATTCACGACTTTGAACTGGAGTCCACTGAACTGGAAAGTTACATCGTGGGCAACAAAACCAAAGTGTTGCTGCAGGATATGGATCTGATTCGCTTCCGACAGGAACTGGAGGCTGACCGTGAATTTTTAAACCACATTGTCAAAACAGCACAAAGTGTGAATGCCGGTCGTGATGCAAAGCTGGAGCAGCTTAAACAGGCCATTGCACAAAAAGTGCGGAATCCACTCAACCCAGATAACAAAAAAGTGATCGTGTTTACTGCGTTCGCCGACACGGCGCAATACCTGTATGCCCATCTGGCGCAATGGGCGCATTCCGAATTAGGCATTCACAGTGCATTGGTGACGGGCGGCGGTACCAATAAAACCACCTTGACGGGCTTAGGTTCTGACCTCAATAACATTCTGACCGGCTTCTCGCCGGTATCCAAAGAGCGCAGCAAAGTCGACCCAACTGCCACTACCGAACTGGATTTGCTGATCGCCACCGACTGCATCAGTGAGGGTCAGAACCTGCAGGATTGCGATACGCTCATCAACTACGACATTCACTGGAACCCAGTACGCATCATTCAGCGTTTTGGCCGTATCGACCGTCTTGGCAGTAAAAACACGCAAATCCAGCTCATCAACTTTTGGCCCAACATGGAGCTGGACGAATACATCAACCTGGAAGCGCGTGTCTCCGGACGCATGGTCTTGCTGGATATCTCTGCAACCGGTGAAGAAAACGTCATTGATGAAAGCGCCAAAGACATGAATGACCTTGAATACCGGCGCAGACAACTGCAGCAACTCAAAGACGCGGTCGTCGATCTGGAAGACATGAGCGGTGGTGTATCCATTACCGACCTGACCCTCAATGATTTCCGCATGGATCTGTCAGGCTATATGAACGACAAAGCCCGCCTCACAACGCTGGAGCAAGCACCGCTAGGGCTGTATGCCGCCGTCAGTATTGACCAAGATCTGGCCGCCGATGACATTAAACCGGGCGTTATCTTCTGCCTGAAGAATATCCGCAGTGGTAAAGAAGCCGTTCAGGTCGATGATAACTACCCACTGGCACCGTACTTCCTGATCTACGTGACCGCAGATGCCGAAGGCAGCACGGTGGTTGAGCTGAATTTTACCCAAAGTAAAAAGATACTCGATCTGCTCAAGCGTGAAGCCTTTAAGCACAAAGCGCCCGATCAACTCGCTATTACTGAAGTTAACCGCATGACACGCCACGGGGGTGATATGAGCCACTTCCAGCATCTGCTGGCCGTTGCCGTCGATAGCGTTGCTGGGAAGAGCGAAGAAAAAGGCATCGAAAGCCTGTTTACCAAAGGCGGTACCGTACTGACTGCCACCTCCAGTCAGGGCATTGAAGACTTTATGGTGGTGTCGTACCTGATACTGAAAGCTGCTAGCGAAGGAGAAGGCTATGTCTGATCTGGGATTAGGCTTGCCACAATTCGAAGCCTTTCTGGAAGGCCTGAACGTGCCCAGTAGCTGTGTGCTCAATAAACCCCTGTTTAAAAAGATGTTTCAGCAGCATGCCGACCTGGATGCCAAAGACAAAAAGGCTCTGAAAGATGATGTTGATAAAATCCGCTGGCTCTACACCCTAAAGCCCAGCACCATCAATATCGCGCCTTTTTGTGACGACCTTCGTGATTATGGTGAGTTGGCGTTTCTGTATGTGGAATTAAACAATACCAAAAGTGCTGAACGAACTGGTCAGCTGATCAACCGGGCTGTACCTTACCCATTGGTGATCTTCTTTGTGAATACTGAAAGCAAAGGAACAGAAGCAACAGGCGAGCAACTGGCTATCTGCCTGGCTGACAAGCGCATAAACAAGGCAGATCAAACAAAGTGGGTCATCGAAGATTTTCAGCTATCGCCTTGGTTAGAACTCGGCAGCAAGTCTGAAAGCGAACAAGCGTTTGTTAACAGCCTGAACTTTACTGGCTTGCCACACAGTAATTTTTGGCAGTTTTACCAAGCCTTTATGTGCCGCATACAAGCGCTTCAGTGTGCTGAAATCAGTGGTCGATTTCATCTGGCAAGCGCTGAATCTGCCCAACACCAGGCAGACCAAATTAACCGTTATCGCAGTATCGAGAACGATATTAAAAAACTGCGTGCCCAGATCAAACAAGCAGAGTTCAGCCGGCAGGTTGTGTTGAATACCCAGATTAAACAGCAGGAACAGCGGCTCAAGCAGATCGCTGAAACCCTATAACCGAATTGAAATAGTAGAAGCTGAAATAAGCCGAAAACAAAAGAATTGAGAGGATACACAGTGAAAAACGTTATTCCAGAAGTGGATTCACAGAGCATGGACATAGTCGCCGACAACATCAGTAAACTCAAAGAACTGTTCCCAGAAGCTTTTAGCGAAGGCAAAGTCGACTTCGATGCGCTGAAAGAAGTGCTAGGTGACTATATCGATGGCCGTGAAGAACGCTACAGCTTCACCTGGAATGGCAAAAGCAAAGCCCGCATGCTGGCACAAACCCCAAGCACCGGCACTTTACGCCCCTGCAAAGAAGAATCCGTTGATTGGGATAACACTCAGAACCTGTTTATCGAAGGTGACAACCTCGAAGTGCTCAAGCTCCTGCAAAAGAGCTATCACAAAAAGGTCAAGATGATCTATATCGACCCTCCATATAACACGGGTAAAGACTTTGTTTATAAAGATAACTTCAAAGACAATATCAAAAACTATAAAGAGATCACCGGTCAGGTAGATGGTGAAGGAAGAAATCTATCAAATAATCCAGAGACCAGCGGACGCTATCACACGGACTGGTTAAATATGATGTATCCGCGCTTGAAGTTGGCTAGGAACCTTTTGAAAGATGATGGGGTTATATTCATATCTATCGACGATAACGAGATTGCCAATTTAAAAAAAATATGCGACGAAATCTTTGGAGAAGAAAACTGCCGTGGAATAGTTTCTAGGCCAACAGGTACGCCAAGTGGGCAAGGCTACGACATACTTGTGAATGAAATTGATTACGTTTTGGTCTATGCAAAAACATCTTCAGCTGCACTCCTAGGTCTTCCTTTCTCTAAAGAAGATGAAAAGATCTACGATCAAGAAGATCAATGGGGCAAGTATCTTACTCGATCACTTCGAAAAACAGGTGGTGAAGACCGCAGAGAAGATAGGCCCACGATGTATTACGCAATAAAGGACCCCGATGGAAACGATATATATCCAGTAGGTCCAACTGGGTATGAAAGTCGTTGGCGATGTGGTGAAGATTCGTATATCAAGCTTATTTCTGAGAATCGAATTGAATGGAAGAAGGGAGATGATGGTTGGAAGCCGTATCAGAAATTCTATTTAGAAGGAAGGCTTAAACAGCCTTCTAACCTTTGGCAGGGAATAGAGGGTAACAAAAAGGGTAGTTTGACCGTTAAGGGGTTGTTAAAAAGTAAAGTATTCGAAACTCCGAAGCCAGTTGGGCTTATTGAAAGATGTCTGCGAATATCTACCAAGTCCGATGATTTGATCCTGGATTTTTTTGCAGGTTCTTCAACAACTGCCCATGCAGTATACCAACTTAACGTAGAGGAAAGTTGCGGTCGAAAGTTTATTATGGTTCAGTTGCCCGAGGTTATTGAAAAAGATTCGCTCGCGTTTAAAGAAGGTTATAAAACCATTGCGGACCTCAGTAAGCAGCGTGTTCGACGAGCTTCCGCCAAAATCAAAGAAGAAAACCCAGATTACCAAGGCGACCTCGGTTTTAAAGTTTTCAAACTCGACTCTACCAATATCAAGCCTTGGGAGCTGGACTTTGATCTGACTGAGCAGGATCTGGAAGAGCAGATCTCCAATATCAAGCTTGATCGTAAAGAAGACGATGTGCTTTTTGAGGTGCTGCTGAAGTACGGCCTAGACCTGACCTTGCCGATTACAGAGCATAGCGTGGCGGGCCATAAGGTATTTGATATCGGCATGGGGGCGCTGATGATTTGCCTGTCAGACGACATTACCCTTGATGTCGTAGAAGGCATCGCTAAGCTCAAAGACGAACTGAAGCCAGAAATCATGCGAGTGGTATTCAAAGACGCCGGTTTTGCCGACGACGTGGTAAAAACCAATGCAGTACAGATTCTCAAACAGGCTGGTATTGAAGACGTAAGGAGCCTCTAAAATGAGCATGAAGATTCAGTTCGATGCCAATCTGGATTATCAGCGCCAGGCGATTGAGTCCGTTACGGGCGTCTTCGCCGGTCAGGAAATTTGCCAAACTAACTTCACTGTGGCACCTTTGCAATCCTGGGAGGAAGGAACGCTGTTTTATGGTACTCAGGAAGATAGCCTGGGTATCGGTAACCGCCTGCGCCTGCTGGATGAAGATATCCATGCCAATATCCGCAAAATACAGTTGAAAAATGGCCTCGCGCCGTCAGAAGATTTTGATTCAAAAGGCGGCATCAACCTGACGGTGGAAATGGAAACCGGCACAGGTAAAACCTACGTTTACCTGCGTACGGTTTTCGAAATGAACCGGCTCTATGGTTTTACCAAGTTTATTATCGTGGTGCCGTCAATCGCCATTAAAGAAGGGGTGCAGAAGTCACTGGAAATTACGGCGAATCATTTTAAAGAATTGTACGAAAACGTGGCTTTTGATTATTTCACTTACGACTCCAGTAAGCTGTCCGATGTTCGCAACTTTGCCACTAGCCCCGATATTCAAATCATGGTGATCAATATCGATGCCTTCCGGAAAAGCTTTACCGACCCGGAACAAGAGAGCAAAGCCAACATCATTCACCGGGCACACGACCGCATGACCGGTGCCAAGCCAATTGAGTTTATCCAGCAAACCAACCCGATTGTAATTGTGGATGAGCCGCAGAGCGTTGACACGACCGATAAAAGTAAAGAGGCAATCGCCTCGCTTAACCCCATGTGTACACTGCGTTATTCTGCAACACACGTCGAAAAGCATCATATGCTCTACAAGCTGGATTCAGTCGATGCCTACGAGCAAAAACTCGTTAAGCAAATTGAAGTGGCTGGCATTGAGGTAAAGGATGGCCATAACAAGGCCTATATCAAGCTGATTAGTGTGAACAACAAGAAAAGCCCGAACAGTGCCAAAATCGAAATTGATGCTCGTTTGAAGAATGGCAGTATTAAGCGTAAGGAAGTTACGGTAACCAGCGGAACGGATTTGCTGGATGCCAAGTACAGCGGTGGCCGCGACGTGTACGACGGCTACATCATTGATGACGTCTACTGCGAACAGGGCAATGAATACATCAGCTTTACCAGTAAGTCCGATATTCTGAAACTGGGTCAGACCTTGGGCGAAGTAGACCCGGATGAGTTTAAACGCCTGCAGATCCGCAAGACCATTGAAGAACATCTCGATAAAGAAATGCGCCTACGCCCACAGGGCATTAAGGTTCTGAGCCTGTTTTTTATCGACAAGGTCGCCAACTACCGCTGGTACGACGAAGACGGTAACCCGCAAAAGGGTAAGTTCGCTCTGATGTTTGAAGAAGAATACGATCGCGCCATTCGCAAACCCAAGTACAGCCAGCTATTTGAAGGTGCCGATCTGGATACGGCTGCGGATGGTGTGCATAACGGCTATTTCTCGGTCGACAAGAAGAAAGACAGCTCAGGCAACGAGATGGTGAAAGACTCATCGGGTAAAACCGCTGCTGATGAAAGCGCCTATAACCTGATCATGAAAGATAAAGAGAAACTGCTGAGCTTTGATTCGAAGCTGAAGTTTATCTTCTCTCATTCAGCGTTGAAGGAAGGTTGGGATAACCCGAACGTGTTCCAGATCTGCACCCTGAACGAAACCACATCTGTCATTAAAAAACGTCAGGAAATTGGTCGGGGCTTGCGTATCTGTGTAAATCAGAATGGTGAGCGGGTACACGGTTTTGCGGTGAATACACTCACCGTAATGGCCAATGAATCCTACGAGCAATTTGCAGAGCAATTGCAGAAGGAAATCGAAAACGAAGAAGGCATCAAATTTGGTGTGGTTGAAAAGCACCTGTTTGCCAATATCGTGGTGCTGGTTGATGATCACAATCACGAATACTTGGGTACCGAAGCATCCAAACAACTGTGGGATCACTTGCAGAGCGAAGGCCACATTGACAACAAGGGCAAAGTTCAGGATAGCCTCAAGGTATCGTTAAAGAGCGGTACTCTGGCGTTGCCGGAGGTATTCCAGCCCCATGCAGCACAGATTGTGTCGGTACTGAAAAAAGTATCCGGTAATCTGAACATCAAAAACCGTGACGACAAAGCCAAGGTTTCCCTGAACAAAGCGGTGTATCTGAGCCCCGAGTTTCAGGCGCTGTGGGATCGTATTAAATACAAAACCACGTTCCGCGTGGACTTTGATACCAACGCATTGATTGAAAAGTGCGCTGAAGAGATCAAAATTAACCTTCAGGTCGGCAAGGCTCGCTTCACCTATCGTAAGGCTAAGACTGAAATAGACCGTGGTGGGGTGCATACACAACAGGTTCAGGAAACAAGCAGCCTGTACGAATCGCGCGCGTTCGATTTGCCCGATTTGATTACTTATTTACAGAACGAAACCAACCTGACACGCCGCACCATTGTTACCATTATCAACAAAAGCGGTCGCCTGGAATCATTCAAGAACAATCCGCAGAAATTTATCGAGCAGGCCGCCAGCATCATCAAAAGCCAGATGCGCCTGTTTATCGTCGATGGCATCAAGTATCACAAAATTGGTGATGACCAATTCTATGCTCAGGAATTATTCCAAAAGAACGAATTGTTTGGTTATCTGAAAGACAACATGGTTAAGGCCGAAAAGTCCGTTTTTGACCATGTGGTTTACGACTCCGATATCGAGCTGGAATTTGCCTCGGCGTTCGAGTTAAACGACGATATTAAGATCTACGCCAAGCTCCCCGGATGGTTCAAAATCGATACGCCATTGGGTGGATACAACCCCGACTGGGCAGTGTTGATTGATCAGGATGGGAAAGAAAAACTCTATTTTGTCGTCGAAACCAAGAGCACGCTTTTCTCGGTGGAACGACGTCCGGAGGAAAATGCCAAAATCAAATGTGGTTATGCACACTTTGAAGCACTGGGTGATGACGTGAAGTTTACGGTATCTAATTCGATGGATGAGTTTTCAAGCAGGTATGCGTGAGCATTGTTAATTCACAGTTTTTGAAATGAACGATTTTAAAAGGAAGTCAAAATGAAACTTGGACTGGATCTGGAGAACTGTTATGGCATCAATAAACTGGTGCAGGAGTTAGACTTTACCAGAATTGATGGCGTTGACGGCGTGTGCTCTTTGTATGCGCCCAATGGAACATTGAAAACCTCTCTGGCCAAGACACTAAAGGACATTGAAGACGACAGGCAGTCAAAGGACGTTATCTTTCCTGAGCGAGCAACGAAACGAGTTGTTACTTTAGATGGCCAGCCAGTTGATGCTGGCCAGATAATGGTAATTAATTCATACGACGAAAGTTATAGCTCCAAGCAGGTTTCCACGCTATTGGTTAATGAGGCCCTAAAGCGTGACTATGACGAGGCCTTAAAAGAAGTCGATGATAAAAGAGCCCTGCTAATAAAGGAGTTAGCAAAGTCATCAGGAAAGCAGAACAAAGCGATTCCGGAGTTGATCTGTGAAGCATTTGATCGGCCGGAAAAGGAGTTTCTTGACCTGTTGGTTGAATTGAAGCTTCAGACTGCGCAAGATTATTCTAGTTTTGCCGAGTTTAAGTATGGAGATCTTTTTAATCCAAAGGTTCTGGATCTCGCTGCTACAGAGAGTTTCGAGCAGGAGTTGACTGGTTATGTGGAAACCTATGAAAAACTCATTAGCGAATCAGCGGTTTTGTCGAGGAGTTTCAATCACCAGAAAGCGGGAACTGTTTCTAAAAGCCTCTCCGATACAGGCTTCTTTGATGCATCTCATAGCGTCAATCTTTCAATTAATGGCCAAAAGCAAGAAGTAACTTCCAAAGACCGTTTAAATGAAATTCTGCAGGAAGAGCAGAATAAGGTTTTTCAGAATCCCGAACTGAAAGAAAAATTTAGCAAGGTCGATAAAAAGCTAACCACAAAAGAGACTCATGCCTTTCGAGATTTTATTTCAGAACACCAAGAGCTATTGCCGGAATATAAGGACGTAAAGGGCTTCAAGAAAAAGCTGATTACAGGCTATCTTCAATCACACCAATCAGTTTGGGATGACCTTGTCTCAACCTACAAGTCAAATCAGGAAAAAGTTAAATACATTATTGATCAAGCGAAGCAGCAGGAAACGATTTGGAAGGGCGTTGTCGATATATTCAACAAGCGATTTTCCGTTCCATTCAAGCTTAGGGTGGACAATCAGGATGATGTCATTCTTAATAACGCTGCCCCATCTATCGAGTTTGACTTTGATGATGGTCGCGGTGGTCAGCAGCAGGTTAAACATGAAACCTTGCTTGATACTCTAAGCCAAGGCGAGAAACGTGCACTTTACATCCTGAATGTTCTTTTTGAAATTGAAGCTAAAAAGAACGCAGGCGCACCGATATTGATCGTCATAGACGATATTGCCGACTCCTTTGATTACAAAAATAAGTATGCAATCGTTGAGTACCTTCGTGATATTGCTCAGGTTACACATTTCTACCTTTTGATTCTTACGCATAACTTCGATTTTCATAGAATTGTAGGTGGTCGAATAATTGGAAGCAGAAATCGCGTTGCGCGCAATAGGCGAATGCTGGCTACTAAGACATCGACGGAAATAAAACTTAATCCTGAAAAGTACCAGAATGATGTATTCGTCGCTTGGAAGCGAGATATGCATCAAAATGAGCATTACATGCTAGCCAGTATTCCATTTGTTAGAAATCTCGCTGAATACTGTGGGTACGATGCTCATTACTTAACACTGACATCACTGCTTCATCTAAAGGCAAATAGTCAAAACATCACGGTGCAGGAATTACAAGATATATATCGAGCTGTACTTGTAGATAAGCCTGCCTTGATCCTGCCAGATACTACATCACGTGTGATTGACAAGATATTTCAGAAGGCAGACGTATTATCAAGCGCTGCGCATGAGTCACCTGAGCTTGAATCCAAAGTTATTGTTGCAATGGCTATCCGGCTGAAAGCAGAGCAATTCATGATTGCCCAGATTAATGACCAAGCATTTGTAGATAGTATCGAATCTAATCAGACACGAGAGCTGTTTGATAAGTATGTTGAAATGCTTCCAGGTCACACAGACATCATACGCTTACTGGATCAAGTAAATTTGATGACACCAGAAAACATACATTTGAACTCATTTATGTATGAGCCAATCCTTGATATGTCTGCTCATCGTCTTTATACCTTGTACAATGAGGTGAAACAGCTTGGAAACTAATGGCAACGTCTCATTCTGAAGTCAACAATAGAGATGACGCGCAGGATGACAAGGTGGTGACAATATCACCAAAATGTCACCACTTAGAATGGTAACCTATGGACAATTTAAGAATCGCGTACGATGCAGAGGAATAATGGCCTAAAGCCATTGTCACCAGTAGTGAATGTTACGTGTGAATGGGAACAGGCGGCTTCTTATCGTCTGGTATGGAGTATGTCCACAAACTGAACGAGAAAGCTTCTTTATCCGCATTTGGTCAAGAGCTAAACCCAGAGTCATACGCAATCTGTAAAGCAGATATGCTGATTAAGGGGCAAAAGGTCGATAATATCAAGCTGGGTAACACCTTATCGAATGATCAGCTCCGCAATGATAAGTTTGACTATATGCTATCTAATCCGCCTTTTGGTGTGGATTGGAAGAAAATCCAAAAATACATCACTGATGAGCATACCCAAAAAGGTTTTGAAGGACGCTTTGGTGCAGGGTTACCTCGTGTGTCTGATGGTTCATTACTGTTTTTGATGCACCTGATTAGTAAAATGCGCCCTGAAAGCGACGGTGGTTCACGTATCGGTATTATCCTGAATGGTTCCCCACTTTTTACTGGCGGAGCGGGTAGCGGTGAGAGTGAAATTAGACGCTATATTCTGGAAAATGACTTACTCGAAGCGATTGTGGCACTGCCTACTGATATGTTCTACAACACGGGTATTGCCACTTATATTTGGGTGTTATCTAACCATAAACTAACTACTCGCAAAGGTAAGGTTCAGCTAATTAATGCGTCAAAAGAACGTGCTAAAACAGGTGGGCGTAGTGGTGGCGGTGAAGTTGAAGGCAATGATGAAAACGTGTTTTATGCTGCTATGCGTAAATCACTGGGCAGTAAGCGTAAAGAACTGACAGAAGAAGCGATTGAGACAATCGTGCAAATATACGGTCAGTTTGTAGAAAATGACTTTAGCAAAATTTTTGATTACAGAGCGTTTGGCTATCGACGAATTACGGTTGAACGTCCACTGAAATTAGCAATTTTCCCGAAAGATGCTATACGCCTCGAAGCTCTGCAAGCAGATAGTGTTTGGCAGAAAATGGATGAACCCATTCAACAAGCTATTCTTGATGCGCTTACGTCATTTGAAGCCGAAAAATATTTGTCTCGGGATAAATTCCTCAAACAGTTAAAAACTAAGCTGGCAGAAATTAAATTAAGTGCAGTACAGTTGAAACTGATCGTGAAACACCTTGGTGAGCACGATGATGAAGCTGAAGTGTGCAAAGCCAAAGGCCAGATTGAATCTAATCCTGATTTGCGTGATAACGAAAACGTACCACTCACTGAAAATATTGCTGATTACTTTGCTCGAGAAGTTCTTCCACACGTACCGGATGCTTGGATTGATGAAACCAAACTAGACCCGAAAGATGGTGAAGTGGGTATTGTTGGATATGAAATCCCATTTAACCGCCATTTCTATGTTTATGAGCCACCGAGAGCATTAGAAGAGATTGATGCGGAGTTGGATGTGATATCAGCTGAAATTATGCAGTTGCTGAAAGGGGTACATTCATAATGACGGGGCGTTATAAGGCGTATTCGGAGTATAAGGAGTACAACTCAGCATGGTTCGACTTTCTCCCAAGTCATTGGCAGTCAGTTAGCTTGAAGTGGACTTCACACCTTTATTCAGGTGGAACACCAAGTAAAGACAATTTATCGTTCTGGGAAAATGGTTCAATTCCTTGGTTAAACTCTGGCGCAGTGAACCAAAGCCTAATTGAAAAACCATCAGCATTTATTACTAGAGATGCTTTTAATAATAGTAGTGCCAAGTGGATTCCAAAACAATCGTTGGTAATGGCTTTAGCTGGTCAAGGAAAGACTAAAGGAATGGTTGCTCAACTAGCTATTGATTCTACGTGTAATCAGTCAATGGCAGCTATTGTTCCAAGTAAGGATATATCTTCTCGTTTTTTATTTTGGTGGCTAACTAGCAATTATCAAAAAATTCGAAACATGGCTGGAGGGGATCTGAGGGATGGTCTCAACTTAGAGCTACTAGGAAGTATCAGTTCTCCTATTTTCGACCGTAAAGAACAACAAAAAATCGCTAATTTCCTCGATCATGAAACAGCCAAGATCGACACTTTAATAGCTAAGCAAGAAAAATTGATTGAACTGATACAAGAGAAACGCCAAGCGGTGATTTCTAATGCTGTTACCAAAGGGCTTAACCCAGATGTTCCAATGAAAGATTCAGGTGTGGAATGGTTGGGTGAAGTGCCTGAGCATTGGGATAGATCCCGCTTAGGTTTTGAATGCTCAGTGAAAGCCCGACTCGGTTGGAAGGGACTCAAAGCTGATGAGTATGTACCTGAGGGTTATATATTTTTAGCTACACCAAACATCAAAGGTTCAGATATCGACTTTGAAAATGTTAACTACATTACAAAGCAACGCTACGATGAATCACCGGAGATAATGCTTCAAGAAAACGACTTGCTAGTTACAAAAGACGGTTCAACAACTGGTACAACAAACCTTGTTAGAAGCTTGCCAGAGCCAGCAACTGTCAATAGCTCTATTGCTGTAATAAGATCTAGAGGTAATATCCACCCAGAATATTTATACTACTTTTTTGTAAGCACTTATACACAAAACGTTATTAAAAGAATGCAAGGTGGAATGGGTGTACCCCATTTGTTCCAAGCAGATCTTCGTTGGTTTCACATTCTATTACCTTCAAATATTGAACAAAAATCTATAGCCAAGTATCTCGACATACAAACAGCTAAATGTGATTTGATAATTAAAAAAGCGACCAATGCGATTCAATTGATGAAAGAACGCAAAACCGCTCTTATATTAGCCGCAGTAACAGGCAAAATTGATGTGCGTGATTGGCGACCAAAAGGAATTCAATAATGAGTCGTTTTGAAAATAAAATTGATGCAAATAATCGTTCTATTTTAGAAGTGCTCGATAATAAAAAATACACCGTTGATTACTATCAGCGTGAATATAGCTGGGAGCAGACCCACATAGAGCAGCTTGTTACCGACTTGTGTAATGCATTTTTGGACAATTACGACCCAAAACACCAACGTCAAGATGTGGCTGATTACAACAGTTACTATTTAGGTCCCTTTGTCCTTAGTGAAAAGTCGGGTAAACGCAGTATTATCGATGGTCAGCAACGTTTAACGTCACTAACATTATTTTTGATTTATCTGAATAATAAACAACGAGAACTTGGTTTAAAAGAAGCTATTTCAGGTATGATTTTCTCTGAGAAATTTGGAGTAAAATCATTCAATATAGATGTACCTGAGCGTACAGCCTGCCTTGATGCCTTATTTAACCAAGGGGAGTACGTACCACCAGAAGATGCAGATGCCTCAACGGTTAACATGGTGGCTCGTTATCAAAATATCTGTGATGCATTTCCAATAGACCGCATTGATGAAAAAGTATTTCCGTTATTTATTGACTGGTTTAAAGAATTAGTTGTTCTTGTCGAAATCGTGGCATATAACGATGAAAATGCCTACACTATTTTTGAGACAATGAACGACAGGGGGGCTAAATTTAACCCCAACTGAAATGTTAAAAGGTTTTTTGCTATCGAAGTATCGCGATGATAAAAAGCGGCAAAAGGCTAACGATTTCTGGAAACAAACGGTCATTGACCTTAAAGCTTTTGATAAAGAAGAAGATCAACGTTTTATTCAGGCGTGGCTAAGAGCAAAATACGCTGAGTCCATCCGCCAAAGTAAAGCCGGCTCACTTAACGAAGACTTTGAAAAAATTGGTACTCGTTTCCATAACTGGGTTAGAGATAACCTATCCAAGATGAAGCTTGCTAAGGCAGGTGAAAATGAGTTTGATGCGTTTATTAATACCGAGTTTAAATACTACGTGAACGCGTATAAGCGTCTGCGTCAAGCAGAAGAAACGATAACGTCAGGACTCGATTCAATTCATTACATCTATCAATGGGGGATAGCAACCTCATTAAGTTATCCTTTGATGCTTGCACCGTTAAAAACGACAGACTCCATTGAATTAGCCAACAAAAAAATGAATCTTGTGGCGAAGTATATTGATATTTTCTGTGTTCGTAGAGCGATTAACTTTCGTAACTTCTCTGCCAGCTCGATTCGCTATACGATGTACAATTTGGTTAAAGAAATCCGTAATAAAGACTATAACGAGCTACTCGTTATTTTCGATAAAATGCTGAGTGATATGGATGAAAGATGGGATGGTTTTGATAGGTTTTGTCTACATGGGCAAAACGGTCGTTTCGTTAAGTACTTACTTTCACGTTTATCGAGTTATGTCGATAGTTTAGCTGGGGCAAATACAGACTTTTCGACCTACTATCATGCAACAAATGGTAAGCCTTTTGAAATAGAACATCTATGGGCGAATAACTTTGACGATCATAAAGATGAATTTGAACAACAAAACGATTTTTATGATGTTCGAAATAAGATTGGTGCTTTGGTACTACTTCCACGAGGCACAAATCAGTCATACAGTGATAAACCATATGTAGATAAGCTTCCTCACTACATTAAAGAAAACTTACTGGTTAAGTCACTACACCCATTAGCATATGAGAATAATCCTAACTTCAATAAACTATTCACCAACAATGGGTTAGCATTTAAAGCCCATTCAGAAATGAAAGTGGCTGATATCAAGGAACGTTGTGAGTTATATCGCCAGATAGCAGAACAAATATGGTGTTTGGAGGAAGCTAACTAATGTCTGATGTGGCACAAGAAAAAATATTCCAAAACGATATCCTTGACCAAATGCTGTCCCACGGTTGGTTATTAGGCGAATCGGGCAAATACAACAAAGAGCTTGCCCTTTATCCTGACGACGTTATTGCGTTTGTGAAAGCCACACAGCCAGAGCAATGGGATAAACTCGCGCAGCACTTTCCAAATACAACAGCTGAAGTGCTACTCAAATCATTAGAACAAGAACTTAAAAAAGAAGGTACACTCTGGGTATTGCGAAATAAGGTCAATAATCGAGGTGCTAAGTTTGATCTGTGTAGCTTTAAACCGGATCACGAGCTGAACCCAACGGCAACGGTTCGTTATCAGCGAAATATTTTACGTGTTGTGCCAGAACTGGTTTACTCACCCAATGGTTATGACGGTCGATTAGATTTAACGCTATTCGTGAATGGAATACCTGTTGCCACTTGTGAGCTTAAATCTGAGTTTAAACAATCAATTGATAATGCCAAAGTCCAATATATGAAGGACAGGCTACCTAAAGATAAGAAGACACATAAGTCCGAACCGTTATTGACTTTTAAACGAGGGGCACTGGTTCACTTCGCGGTTAGCCAGTACAACGTGGCAATGACCACAAACTTAAATGGCAAAAATACCTATTTCTTACCGTTTGACCGAGGGACAAGTGAAGGTGGTAAGGGGAACGATATCCCCGAAGATGGCAGCTATGCGACATCCTATCTTTGGAATGAAATTTTCCAAAAAGATAATCTGCTGCTTATCCTTGGGCGATATATTCACCTTGAAGTCAAAGATGTTGCAAATTTAGATGGTTCAATTAGCCAAAAAGAAACGCTGATCTTTCCTCGTTATCATCAGTGGTCGGTGGTCTCTACGTTGCTCAGAACCGTAGACAATGAAGGGACAGGGCATAAATACTTGATCCAGCACAGCGCAGGTTCAGGTAAATCAAACTCGATTGCATGGTTATCTCACCAATTAGCATCAAAACACTATGATATTGATCACCCTGAGCTTGATAAGCAAGCAGGGGATAAGGTATTTGATTCCGTTATTGTGATCACCGACAGAACGGTGTTAGATAGCCAATTACAGGATACTATTTATCAGTTTGACCACAGCGAAGGGATGATTGCTCGTGTTAACCGCGAAGAGGCTCAAGGCTCTAAATCCAGCCAATTAGCTGGGGAGTTAAAGGCTAGCACCTCTATTATTATCGTGACCATTCAAACTTTTCCTCACGTATTAGAAGCGATACGCCAAGACTCAACCCTTGCAGGCCGAAGCTACGCTGTGATTGCTGATGAAACGCATTCAAGCCAGACAGGGACAACGGCTCGTAAACTGCGAGAAGTCCTTATGGCAGAGCAATTAGATGGTGATGAAGAGCTAGATAGTGAAGATATGCTGCGTTTATCACTGGAAGCTCGTAAAGGCTCGAATAAACTCAGCTACTTTGCTTTTACGGCGACACCGAAGGCAAAAACATTAGAGTTGTTTGGTCGTAGACCCAACCCTGAAGAACCAGCAAGCGATACCAATAAACCTCAGCCTTTCCACGTCTATTCAATGCGCCAAGCGATTGAGGAAGGTTTTATTCTCGATGTTCTGCAAAACTACACCAGTTATCGAGTGGCTTACCAATTAGCGCATAAAAACCCAGATTTAGACCATGAGGTAGACAGTAAGAAAGCAGCATCGAAGATGGCAAAATGGGTTCGCTTTCACCCTTACAACATTGCTCAAAAAGTGGAAACTATCATTGAACATTTCAATGATAAAATTAAGCATTTGCTAGGCGGCGAAGCCAAAGCGATGGTCGTCACCAGCAGTCGCTTAGAAGCAGTACGCTACAAACTTGCTTTTGAAAAATATGTGCAAGATAAGGGCTACACCAACGTTAATGCGATGGTGGCATTTTCGGGGGAGGTGAATGATCCTGATTTTCCTGATCATCCTTTTACTGAAAATAATATGAACCCTAATCTCCGTGGTCGCGATATGCGTAAAGCATTCGATACCTCAGATTATCAAGTCATGTTGGTGGCGAATAAATTCCAGACAGGTTTTGACCAGCCGAAATTAGTGGCGATGTATGTCGATAAGCCATTAAAAGGTGTTGAGTGTATTCAGACGCTTTCGAGGTTAAACCGTACTTATAAAGGCAAAGAAAAAACCTTTGTGCTCGACTTCGTTAATGATCCTGAAGACATATTGGCAGAGTTTAAAGTGTATTTCCAAACGGCAGAACTAGCTGATGTCTCTGATCCAAACATTGTCTATGAACTAATGAAAAAGCTCGACAAGGTTGGTATTTATCAATGGCGAGAGGTTGAGATGTTTGTTGAAACGTATAACAACAAGCAAGCAAATCAAGCCAAACTCGCTAATTTGTGTAAGCCTGCTGTTGACCGCTTTTCTGTCCGTTACAAAGAAGCGTCGCAAGTTCTTCGAGCTGCACAATCGGAGCTGTCGAAGGCAAAAATTGAGAAGAACGACAAAAAAATTAAATATGCTGAAAATAGCGTAAAGCACGCGAAAGAAGCCCGAGATATTCTTGAGGTATTCAAGAAAGACCTCATCTCGTTTTATCGCTACTACGAATTTACGTCTCAGATTGTCAATTTTGATGATTATGAATTAGAAAAACTGAGTATTTTCGCCAAATATCTTCATCCGTTGCTGCGCCTCGATGTTGTGGAAGACGAAATTGATTTATCAGATGTGGTGATGACACACTATCGTCTTCACGAGCAACGCGAAGCCGATTTACAGCTTGGCCTTATGATTGGAGAAGAACCAAAGCCCTATTTGCCTGCGGCAAAAGAAGGCTCTGGTGCTGTGCCAAAAGATCCCAAAACTGAATTGCTCAACGAGATCATTCAGAGAATGAACGACTTGTTTATTGAAGATGGCTTATCTGAAAATGATATGCTCAACTATGCGAATACGATTGCAGGCAAAATCTCAGAAAATGAAGTCGTTATGGATCAGCTGCGCAGTAATACCAAAGAACAAGCTATGCTCGGTCAATTCCCTGAGTCAATCAACAATGCCATTATTGAGAGTATGGATATTCATAATGAGATGGCAATGAAACTCCTGTCTAACGAAGCAATAGCGAAAGGCTTTGCTGGATTGATGTTTGATGTGTTAATGAAGGGATTAGGAAAGGTAAGTGAAGCTCAACGTTAACATATGATAATTCACCATCTTGGAAATACGTTCAGGGTGGTGATGTATTTGTATACTTTGAATAAAGGTCTGTGGCAGTAGAAGATATGTGCCAAAAAGATTAAGTATTGAACGGCTATGGAGTCTGGCTGAAATGGCTATGTAAATACCCCATTTATAACACAGTCATCTCGTAGAATATTTATGCCGCACTTCGGTACTCAAATGGCGTCATGTCATTGAGTGAATCGTGCGGCCGTTCGTTGTTGTATAGCTCAATCCAGTCTTCGGTTATTTGCTTCACTTCGTTCAGGTTGTTGAAAATGTAGCAATTGAGTACATCATCGCGATAAGTTCGGTTAAATCGTTCAATGTATGCGTTTTGATATGGGCAACCGGGTTTAATGTAATCAATCATAATGTCATGTGCTTTTGCCCAATTTACAAACACTTCCGAGGTGAATTCGCTGCCATTATCAACCCGAATTTTCTCAGGGTAACCGTGCCACTCAGCAAGTTGGTCAAGATAGCGTATGACACGCAATGACGGCATGCTGGTCGCAATATCAATACCTAAAACTTCGCGATTAAAGTCATCAATAACGTTAAATGTGCGGAACCTGACTTTGTTGTGTAAGCTGTCACTCATAAAGTCCATTGACCAAGATTTTCCCAATGCATTCGGTGCAGCTAACGGCTCTGGGTTACGGTTGGGCAGTCGCTTTTTGCCTTTGCGTCGCAGGTTCAGTTTTAGCTCCTTATAAACGCGATAAACACGTTTGTGGTTCCAACTGTGGCCTAGCTTTCGAAGGCGTTTAAAGCACTTCGGGAACCCCCACCGATAATGCTTGTCGATTAAAGCATTCAAGGCATCAATGATTTCGTCATCATCGGTCAGCTTTGGCTCGTAATAGTAAGCGGTACGACTGATACCAACCACATGACAGCACTTCACTACGCTTGCGTTATACTGCACCTGTAACTCGTGTGCCCAGACTTTCCGTTCTGCCACAGGCGCTAGAGCTTTTTTATGATGTCTTCTTGCATCTGTGACTTGAGACTCAACTCAGCATACATCTGCTTAAGTCGACGGTTCTCTTCTTCAAGCTCTTTCAAGCGGCGCACATCAGACGCTTCCATACCGCCGTATTTTTCGCGCCATTTATAAAACGTTGAATTACTGATGCCGTACTTACGACAAATATCTTTCACCGGCATACCCGCTTCGGCTTCTTTTAAAATCGCCACAATCTGGCTTTCAGTCATGCGTTTGCTCATCGTAAAACTCCTTTGTTTTAGTTTACAAGAAATTCTACGAGTGAGCTGTATTATTTTACGGGATAGTTACAGCTATTGTATTCATTCCTTCACTTGTAGCACTGCTTGAATCTAAAGAGAACGAGGCTGGATATGAATTAACTCAGAGTGAGGTTGAGTCGATCCGCGATAATGCTACTACTTTTGAGTTGCCATCAGACATTGTCGACGATATGGACAAAAGCCGTGGCTATCAGGATCTCAATGCGAGTAATGTCTGGAATGATTGGTTAATTTACAAGAAAAATAAATGTTTATAAGAACATTTAAAGATCTGCCGAACTGAGTTTATTAAGATTACTGATGGAGTAGGTGAGGTGCAATACTGAACCCTACGTATTGCTTTAATTTAAAAGTGAAATTAGCAGGCATTCACACTAATACAGCTAAACTATAGTTAAATTTCAACAGGTCATCAGCTTCGGTATTTTGTTCTGTACCTCGCTCAACAATTTAACGAGTGTGATGTCCGCTATGAGCTGTGAGTTCAATCGGTGGATGCAACGCACTGGTTAAATCGTTCTGCTGATGATTCATAACCTAGCGTTTTTCTTGGACTCTCGTTGAGTTGTCTAGCGATGCTATTTAATCTTTGCTGGCTATGAACGGATACCCCCTTATAACTAAGTATATTCACTATCTTTCCAGCAGGATCTCTGACGTAGAAACGGCGCACACCCCAAGGCTCATCGGTTAAACCGTAAACGATAGGAAAGTTGTTTGCTGTAGCTCTTTCAAAGGTTTCATCGACATTGCTGACTTCAATCGAAAAGTCGGGAACAGGGGTTACCGAACCACCCTCCTCAGCAATGCTAATCTGCGTTTCTGCACTCTGCCCTGACATAAGCGTCACGATCCAGCCGTGATCCATGCCAACGGTCATACTGAAAAGTTTCGCATAGAAGCTACGCACTTCATTGATTGATGATGTGCTGATATTTGCCACGATGCGCAGAACTGTCATTGCAACCTCTCTACTTGGTAACTCTCAATTAAGATGGATACCCACTTCACCCCATAAGCGAACCTGAGCACTGCACGATCCGTTTCTGGCACAGGGCTGATAAACAACCCTGGCAAATCTTGAGTGTTCGCTTTGAGCGAGGAGCTGACTCTGATGAGATCTACTTATTCCTATTCATATAATGCAGTATGCTATGCACAATAGCACGATGAAAAAAAGCATTTCACTCACCTACCTATTGATAAATGAGAATAATTCATCATGAAAAACAGCCAATTCTGATTCAAAACCTTGTTCTAGAATTGTAAAAATATCCTCACGGGTAAGATTATGTTCTTTGCGTTTTTCCTGCAATTTTTTCCAATAAGCTTTAGATTTCGCATTTTCTGGCGCGACAGTTGGGAGATTGTACACTTCATTTTCTTCCTTATATTTCCTGAATATTTCATCTTCAATATCATTATAAGGGCTTATAATAACGTCTGAACGGTAACCATAGTCGGTTTTTGCATCACCGTCCAGAACGGCTATCGCGTCCTTGGATGGGCAGATGAAATTGGTTACTGCATTACGTTTCATCAAATCAACAACATTACTACACCCACCGATATAAATAACTTTAACTCGATTTTTTGTTTCCATAGTGGAGAGCTTAAAGTTGATATAAGACTCAAGCGTTACATCTTCGGTGAAGATGAATTTATCAAACCCGAGGAAACCAAACATTTCAAGTTGGATAAAGCTGTAAGAAACCTGGTTATGGTGGACTGTACCGTTTTCATTTTTCAGATAGATGATTGGAGTGCCATATTCATAGATGGTTTTCATGATAGGGAGAGAGTGAGTAGTAAAGAGTATTTTTATTTCCCTTTTTATGCAAATATCCCTTATCGCGCCCATAAGTGAGACCTGAGCTGAGGAATCAAGGGATACGTCTATTTCATCTATAATGATAAGTCGACTTGAAGAGGTTATCATCTTAAAAATACTGATAACAAAGAACTCTCCAGAACTGAAATAGTCCTCGCGTATATATCTGTTATTATCAAGCGGAAGAAAATAGTAGTTTACGCCCTTTATTTTTACGACTTTCAAATTCTGAAACTTGTTTATATCCTTATAAACAGAATTGAGAAAAACTATGAGCTCATTTGCGTTTTCATACTCTCCTTTTAAGTACTTCTCCCTCAGCGTCATATCGATGCTGCCCAATGAAGGAAAATCAGAAAAACGTTTACCATAAGGAATAGGCAACTCGACGTTCAGAAACGTTTCATCTCTGATAATATTCTTCGTATCAAGGTCTCCATCATTGAACCTGAAAGCATATACGTCTTCATTAATTTTAACATCAATCTGTGTCTTTTCACTGATGCTAAACACGGAAGATGTTTTACTGACGATCGCAGTGTCCTTAAGTAAAGCGAGAGCTTTAATGATGGACGTTTTACCCACGCCATTCTTACTTGTCATACAGATAATTGGATCGCGTGAAAAATCAAATGACACGCTGATTTGGGCTAAGTGCTGCAACGCTTTGATATCTACACTAACGATCATTTCAGCAATTCCTTGCCTCTGAGCAGCTTACTAATGATGGAGTTCCCATATTTTTTACGCAGATGAAACAGGTAGTCCTTGTCAATGCTGTTAATCTGACTCAGAACGCCTGCGATTGATAGAATCGATGCCGTTTCATCCATCTTAGTGTAATCCATTAGTTTTTTCCTGTCACTTTTGAGCAAGTGCAGCTTCACTTCAATATCCGTCTTAGTTGCTTTACTGACTGTCATTTTTCCGTCATTAAGTATGCTTATTCCCAGAATCTTTCGTTCATATTTTTTCGTGATTATTTTTGTTTTTTTATAATTGATGGATAGTTTCAAGAATTCGTCAGATGATAATATACTCGTGAGATCGCGAATAATTATATCTTTATCCATTTCATCCTGTGATGAAATAATAAGGTCATCTGAATAACGACTGTAAATATAGCCTCTCTCCTTACAATAGGACTCAATAGTATTGTCATAATCATAAAAACAGAAGTTGCTAATTGAGGGGGAACATGAAAAACCGACAGGTACACGGTTATTGATAGTACACAGATAAACAATCCGATCAATATTCTTTCTAACTTCTTCAGAGTCAACCGAACGTATATGTTCGCAGTATTTTGATAGAGTGTGAAATATGGATTTAGCACTGATAGAAGGAAAAAAATTCGATATATCCGTTTTAAATATATACTCACTATTGCAATGAGGTCGAACAGCGTTACCGATATTCACATCTTTCTGGTAAGAAAAAACAATATCTTTTCTCATAGGCATTTCACTGAACACAAACAGGGAAAGAAAAGTATGAATACTCTTAAGTCTGGCGGAACACTGGTAAAGCTCAACCTTACTTTTACTTAAGGGAATACGGGAGGTTTCATCTTCCATTCTTAGAGTATGAAAATCAGCGAAGTCTTTTTTGTTATTGAAGTAGGAATTAAAAACACTCTCCAAACTGTTATTCTTCATTCATCCTTTACCTATGTATGATCTGATGTTGTCATCAGAAATAGTTAACTGACTGAAGCACCTTCACATGGCCTGTAAATTATTAAGGCCCCCGCTAATTGCTTAACGGAAGCCTTAATAATTTATGAGACTAAACTGCCTATAGAGGCTTCCTAGTTGACCGGAGATACTCCAAAGTCAGAAGCATATAGTAACTATGGTCACTTCAACCCTCTTTGTCAAGTATTCCATTCCCAGAACTGATTTCTCCGTTGATAAACAAGCCTCGATAGATGCAACATCCGCTTTTGGCACAGGGCTGATAAACAGCCCTGATAGATTTATACTTCAATTGACTCAGAAATCTCCAATGCATCATCGACTTCAATGCCAAGGTAACGAACCGTGCTTTCCAGTTTTTTATGTCCTAGTAATAACTGAATTACACGAAGATTCTTTGTTTTCTGGTAGATCAGGTATGGCTTAGTTCTGCGCATAGAATGCGTGCTGTACAACGAATTATCAAGGCCTAGCTTTTCAATCCAACCATGAAAAATACGGTTGTATTGTCTGGTAGAGATATGTTGAGCAGAACCTACTCGGGATTGGAAAATATAGTCTGCACTATGCAAGTGAGCTATTCTTATCCATGCAGCAACTGAATCTCTAGTTCCTTTAGTCAGCTCAAATTGGACAGGACTACCAGTCTTTTGTTGTAACACTGTTGCTCTGCTGGAGACTGAACTGCCATATGCAACATCTGATACCTTCAATTTAACGAGATCACAGCCTCGAAGTTTACTATCCACGGCTAAATTAAACAAAGCTAAGTCGCGAATTTTCCCTTCTAATTCCAGTCTAATACGGATTCCCCAGATATGAGATATTTTAAGCGGTCGTTTTTGCCCAATGATACGATTTTTATTCCACGGTGACTTAGACATAATTAAATCTCCTATGATGTAGAGATTTAATTATGTCTGTTATCCCGAAAGAGAGAACATCGGACATCGGCTTGTTATCCGGAATGGCAATTGTTTTATAAACCTGCAGAATAGAACTCTGTCAGAAGCAACAAGAAAACTCCGCAGGCGCAAAACCTGATTAGGGAAATTATCCGCTACCGGAGTTATACCAAATTGCTACACGTCTTTTTTCAGGATCAGGACAATGTAGTAGAGTGTAGCCTTGATGAGATGATTCAGGCTGTGAACTTCACGGAATAGCAGCAGAGTTTTGCGCAGAAACTCCATAAAAGTAATATCTTCCGACTTAGTACGTTCCATACCTTCTTTAGCAGGGTAATAGGTAATGACTTGCGTTGATTCTTTATATTCGTATTTATAGTGTGCAATACCGTTCCTGAGCCTATTATCGATGGCTGTTATATTAATTGTATAAAAGCAATCGTCGATATACTGAATTTTCTGGCCTAAATCCACATCAGCAAATTTATTCAGAGAGGATAATTCTTTACGAAATTCGTTCTTCTTGTTCAACTTTAATGTCGCTTCAAATTCATTGTGATCACCTCGTTTTAGTAAATTATTCAGGCCTGCAAGAAGCGTTAACTGACGGGCGAAAACCTCTGCCAAGTCTTTGTAGTAATTATTGCATGTGTCAAAGTAAGCCGTTGATACGCGAGCGGGAACTGGTCGGTATTTCTCTACCTCAATGTAATCATAAAAGAGGGCTGGTCGTAATGGTAATTCAAGTTCAATAAGGCGTGGGTATAAGCCAAGACAATCAAAATGTAGGTTTTTTAGAAATTTATTATTAATAATTTCCTCAACAAAGCTGATGACGTTCTTTTTATGCTTCCCGTGAAGATGTTGATATAAAAGGGTAAAACCTTTGGACAATTCTTCGTTTTGCTCATGGATTGTAAAAGGCGATGACATAATCGATGTTGCTGTGTACAAGGATGCTAAAACGTCTTCTTTTTTATGACTTCTCAGCTTTTCCATAGGTAACTTCGCACACACTTTTTCAAAGTTATTTATATTACCTTTTTTGTATTGAGTAATAACTCTCTCTAACTCCCTTTGCAATGGATAGAGGCGATTCAACATATCAAGGCGTTGAGCTAAATGACCAAATTCATTTCTACCAATTTCACTCATTGCACGAAAAAAGTCGTCATTCCCTGCGTGTACTTACAAAAATAAACAGGGAAATCAAGGTGTAACTCAACGAAATGATTCTCACCTGTGAATGGTGCTTCAAAATCAATTATATCTGATGCGCCCGTGAGATCGTCTTTCTCAGAGCCGATTGTAAAAGTGATGCGTTCTTCACACTCTGGGCAGGCAAACTGAAAAGGCTGAATGTCCCTGTTAGACATCCCAATTCTGCAATCAATTAACGTTTCACAGGTATCACATTTAAAACATTTGCATATATTCATGTTTTTCCGTTGAAGTTAAATTTTCATCTTAATAAGTATATATTTTGGTTCATATTCTTCAGATACAAAAATTACAGCTATAGCCCCTGCATGGCCCAACTTCTCTCGAACAGGTAGATGACATTAGGTTAACCGATAATCATGCAAAACGCGATATATGCAGGCTCCTGGGGAAACTAGGTGGAATAGACTTCTATCGAGTGCTCACTGTTGGATCAAAGTACAATCGCAACTTCCGCTTCTGGCACAGAGCAGACATCTAGCTCTGTGTTGTTATTGTACCAGCTCAAATTTGAGCTGGTACAAATAAACTACCCAACTAGCGATATTCCTCTAATTCCGCCTTCAATAATGCTTCCCCTATCAGCCGATTCAATAAAATCAGCCCACCATTGCATCATAGGGCGTCTTTGCTCTAGGTAATCACTACGGTTATAGGCGCGTCTCACTTCGTTTTTATCAACGTGGGCGAGGGCGGCTTCGATAACATCGGGTGGGAAGCCTTGCTCATTGAGAGCGGTACTAGCAATTGAGCGTAAACCGTGTGAGACCAGTACACCGCCGAATCCGGCGCGTTTTAACGCGGCATTGACAGTTTGGCTGTTCATAGGCTGAGTCGGCTTAATACGGCTTGGAAAGATAAACTCACGATGACCACTGAGTGGTTTCATTAGCTCTAGAATAGCTAAAGCAGCGTCAGACAATGGAACGGTGTGCTCACGGTTCATTTTCATTCTAGCAGCCGGTATCTTCCATTCCTTGGTCTCAAAGTTGATTTCATCCCAACGGGCTTCAGCTGCTTCAGCAGGGCGGGATATGGTAAGTAGCTGCCACATAAACAAACATCTGGTAGGTAAGATAATATTAGCTGTACGCATTGTTTGCATGAGTTGCGGTAATTGCTCAGGGTGAATACTTGGCATATTTTTTTTCTTTGGTTTTTCAAAAGCCTTACCAATGTTGATACTTGGAACAGCATCAATTAAGCCAGTATTTTGAGCATAGATCATCACTTCGTTGATACGTTGACAAAGGCGACGAACAGTTTCTAATGCACCTCTGACTTGGACGGGCTGTATTGCTTGAACCAATATATGGGCTTTGATATCGGTAACGCTGATATCACCTATAGCGGGAAATACATCTCGTTCAAGTGAACGCCAAATATCGTTACCGTAATCTTCGGTTACGGTGGACTTCTTCACTTCCCACCAACGCTCAGCAACAAGTTGAAAGGTATTTGCCTTAGCTTCTAAGGTGTTACGGACTTGCTCTTTATGGTGATCTTGCGGGTCTATCTGTTTAGCGAGCAGTGTTCTTGCTTCAAGGCGATAACTACGTGCATCAGCAAGGCTGACGGCAGGGTAAGCGCCTAGGCTCTTTTTAGCTCGTTTTTTAGTGAGAGGGCGAATGTAGCGAAATGACCACAGCTTGCTGCCATTGGATTTAACCAATAGCTCTAATCCGTCGCCATCATAGAGGACATAATCACTCTGTTTTGGTTTTGCTGCATCGATCTCTTTTGCTGATAAGGGTTTGGTTTGTCTTGCCATTTTTGATGTTCCGTTGTTTTTAGGCACCTCAAAAACTATAAAGGTTAACGAGGTGCCTATCAAGGTGCCTAAGATGATTGGATTTAATTAGGTGACATCAGACTGCGCAGGACATAAAAAAGCCCGCAACTCATTGAGTTAGCGGGCTTTTCAGTCTTCTTTGGACGTCCTTAGAAGATAATTTGGTGGAGCTGGCGGGAGTTGAACCCGCGTCCGAAATTTCTACATCCTCGGTACTACATGCTTAGTCTAGTCTTTGAATTCATTTGCCAGCTGCGGACAGACACGCCACCAACAAACTATCCTGATTAAGTTTAACGCTTCAACCCCAGGCAAGGCATCCACGCGATCTCTTTTGGGTTTGACCTCTCTTGATCCCCGTCCTAAGAGCGGAGGCTAGGGAGAGAGGGCTCTAAGCAGGTTATTAAGCTGCTAAAGCGTAGTTTTCGTCGTTTGCGACTATTTTTTTGCGGCTTTTTACGAGGCCAACCGCCCCTCGGCATGCACCTTGGGTTTCGCAAATCCCGTCGAATCCAGAATCAGCCCCAAGTTGTTGAGCGCAGTATAACAGAAAAATACTCTATAAAGCTAGAGGTTAGCGGTTAGAATGTTTCATTATACGTGCTTTATCGAGTTGCCATTCACGTTCTTTAATATCAGAACGCTTATCGTGAGATTTTTTACCTCTGGCAACGCCGATTTTAACTTTACACCATGCATTTTTCCAGTAGAGAGAAAGTGCAATAACGGTATAACCTTCACGGTTAACTTTACCGTAAAGTGTATCTAATTCACGTTGATTTAAAAGTAATTTACGGCTACGAGTTGGGTCGCACACAACATGCGATGATGCAACAGTCAGCGGTGTGAAGTTTGCACCGAATAAATAAGCTTCGCCGTCCCTTAAAAGAACGTAGCTATCTCCAATGTTGGCTTTGCCCGCACGGAGTGATTTGACTTCCCAGCCTTGTAGGGATAGACCCGCCTCGAACTCCTCTTCGATAGAATATTCGTGGCGAGCACGCTTGTTCATAGCAATTGTTGCTGAACCGGGTTTATATGGTTTTTTCTTTGTCATAGTGCAATCATTATACTGTAAGCTGAGTTGAAAGAAATCTTTCTAAGCTGATATTTTTTTGATTGTGCAAATCTTGCCCTATGTGGGTTTTGTTTTTTGTTTAACCAATCAAAGATGGTATTATACGCTCAGTTTTTGGGGATAGGAATTGATATGCCACAGATTAGTCGCTCTGCGTTGGTCCCTTTTAGCGCAGAACAAATGTATAAACTCGTTAATGACGTTATTTCATATCCGAGCTTTTTGCCGGGGTGTGTGGGTAGCCGAATTATTAGTCATAGTTCTGAAGAAATGACCGCTTCTGTTGAAGTGTCAAAAGCAGGCATTAGCAAAACTTTTGTCACAAAAAATGTGCTAGAGGATAACAAGTGCATTCATATGCAACTTGTGGAAGGGCCATTTAGTAAATTAGCTGGTGGTTGGAAATTTATTCCTTTAAGCCCTGATGCTTGTAAAATCGAGTTTCACCTTGATTTTGAATTTACAAATAAATTGATAGAACTTGCATTTGGCAAAATTTTTAAGGAATTAGCTAATAATATGGTTCAAGCCTTCACTTTAAGAGCAAAGGATGTATACAGTGTCTGAGCTGAATATTGAAGTGACATATGCGCTTCCTGAAAAGCAATTTTTGCTATCAGTAAAAGTGAAAGAGGGGGCGACAATAGAAGAAGCAATACTAGCTTCTGGTATTTTAGCTCTTAGAGATGATATTGATCTTAAAAAAAATAAGATTGGTATTTATAGTCGCCCTGCTAAATTGACAGATTTAGTGCAAGATGGGGATCGTGTTGAGATTTATCGACCTTTGATTGCAGACCCAAAAGAATTACGTCGCAAACGAGCGGAAAAGTCTAAAGAAGTTAAAAATAAGTAAACCGATTATACGTAGCGAACCGAGCAAAGCTCGGTTTTTGTCTTTAAATTTATTTATACAAGTTGAGTCTAAATAAATTTTTAATAAAGATACTCATAATAACAACCCGCCTGAATAAGTCCTTCATAAAACAGGTTGTTACTATCACACTAGGTGGTTCTTAGTGTTTGTGGTTAGTCAGCTGTTTTAGTTTCTGATGCTTTTGTTTCAGCAGCTTCCATTGATTCCTGCGCGGCAAGATTTTTCTCGTTTTTGATGTCAGTAAGAATACCATTGCGATCAAAAATCAGAGTCAAAGTTTCTTGCTGAACTGGGTCATGCCCAAGTTCTTGACGGAAAACATAATACCAAGTCTGAGTACCAAACGGGTCAGATAACATTGGCGTGCCCAAAGTATAAGCGACCTGTTGCTGTGTCATTCCTTTTTGGATCTTAGCAACATCTTTCGCTGTGAGGTAATTACCTTGGTTAATGTCTGGGTGATAGACAAGACGTTCCATCATTGAACAGCCCGTAGACATTAATGCGAGTGATAGTGCGGCAGCAGTTAACAATTTATAACGCATGGATATCTCATTCCTTTTGGAGTCAGAACATCAATGATAATCGACATTGATACAATTTAAAACCTTCCTTATCGACTCTAAGACCACATGAGCGTAAAAAAGTTGTCAAAAATTATGCTGCAAGTAACTCTTTTGCGTTGGCTAGTGTATTTTTGGTGACTTCTGAACCTGCTAAAAGGCGCGCAAGCTCTTGTAATCTAGATTTTTTATCTAATAGCTGCATATGAGTTTCAGTTTCAACGCCATTAGTTTCTTTGCTTACATAAAAATGATGATGTCCACAACCTGCAACTTGAGGTAAATGCGTTACACACATGACTTGAGTTGATTCACCTAACTCACGTAATAACTTACCAACAATAGCAGCTGTTGGTCCGCTAATACCCACATCGACCTCATCAAAAATTAACGCTGGAGTATCCATTTTCTTAGCGGTAATAACTTGAATAGCTAGTGCGATACGCGATAGTTCACCACCTGAAGCAACTTTAGCGAGCGCCTGATGTGGCTGACCTGGGTTCGTTGTAACATTGAATTCTATCTTACATGCACCATCAACCTGCAATTGTTCTGGTATAAATTTCACATCAATAGTAAACAGACCATGAGGCATTGAAAGTTGATGCATACTGTTGGTAATTAGTGTGCTTAACTCTTGGGCATAATGCAGTCGCACATGGTGTAAACGCTCTGCACAAGCTAATGCTTTTTGATGATCGATAGTAACTTGCTCGTTTAAAGTTTCACAATCTTCATTTTGATTAGCAATTTGTTCTTGCTCAGTCAATAACTGTTGAAATAGTTCAGGTAGTGCCTCGGGGCTAACATGATGTTTTCGAGCTAAGCTAATTTGTTTAGAGATACGTTGCTCAAGTTCAAATAAACGGTTGGGATCAAGTTCGTATTGATCGCAATAATGTTTTATTTCATCACTGACTTCACTGACTTGTATTGATGCTTCTTCAAGCATATCGAGAAGTTCTGAAAATTTCGGATTGAGAGCAACGAGATCAGTCAATTCATTTTTTGCCATATTTAATAAACTAATGACGTTCGCATCATCATTTTCAGATAGTATGTGCGTGGTTGTTTGACCAATAGACAAAAATTGCCCATGATTAGCGAGTTGTTTATATTCTTGGTCTATCTCTTCAAATTCCCCTTGAACAGGAAGGAATTCGTTTAGCTCTTTTAGATGATATTCCAGCAACTGTTGTCGAGATTCACGCTCTTGTATCTCTTTTTGAAATACGGCTAATTGTTGGCAGGAGTCGTGCCATGTTTTCCATGCTTTTTTCATTTGAGCAAGTAGTTCTTGCTGGTTTGAATAGGCATCAAGCAGGGACTTTTGATGAGTGTTATCTAGCAAGAGTTGGTGCGCGTGCTGGCCATGAATTTGGATCAGTAATGTACCGAGTTCTCTAAGTTGTGATAAAGGTACAGAAACGCCGTTAATAAAACCTCGGGAACGGCCGTCAGGAGAGATAGTCCGACGTAATAAGCACTCATTTTGGTTATCAAGTTGGTGCTCAATAAGCCAATTAGCAGCCATCTCAGCATCAACTAAGGAAAAACGGGCACAAAGATCAGCACGCAGTGCACCAGGGCGTACCATATTGGCTTCCCCCCGATTACCTAAACATAGGCCAAGAGCATCAATAGCAATGGACTTACCCGCACCTGTTTCACCGGTTATGGCTGTCATACCATTACGGAAATCAATTTCTAATTCACGTACGATTGCAAAATTATTGATTGTTAGTTGGGTAAGCATCTGCGCTCTCCTGTAAAAATACACACCTGTGTTTTAATACAGTGTATGACTGTTTTTTTATACAGTAAAGAGGCAGAATGAAAAAATTAAAAAGTTTTTTTAGCCCAGCCTAATTTTGAACTTAACGTATTGAAATAATTGTAATCTTGTGGATGAACTAAATTAAGATTTTTATTACTACGTTTAACAATAACTTCCTCTCCATCCTGAATAGGGAGCATAATTTGGCTGTCACAGCTGACTTCATAATCAATATTTGTTCGTAAAAACCTCAACCGAATACTGCTGTCGCTGCTAATCACTAGTGGTCTGGAGGATAAGGTATGTGGAAACATTGGAACTAATACAATAGCATCCAAGTTCGGGGTTAAAATAGGGCCACCTGCGGAAAGAGAATAAGCTGTAGAACCTGTTGGTGTGGCGATAATCAAACCATCAGAACGTTGAGAAAAGGCAAATTTTTCATCAATGTAAACCTCGAATTCGATCATATGCGCAACTTTGCCTGGGTGCAGAACAATCTCATTAATTGCGGTGCTTTTACGTGCTTTTTGGTTAGCTTTAATGACTTGTGCTTCTAGTAAAAAACGTCTTTCTTCGCGGTATTTTCCTTCAAGAACACTTGAAAGTTGTTGCAATGCATTATCAGGGTCTAAATCAGTAAGAAAACCGAGATTACCACGATTTACACCGATCACTTTATTATTATACCGGGATAAAATACGAGCAGCGCCAAGCATATTGCCATCCCCGCCAACGACGACAACTAAATCAGCCTGTTGGCCTATTTCAGTTAATGTACCAGTGTTGGCATTATCTAATTTTAAATCTTTAGCAACTTGTTTATCGATAATGGCATGATAATTTTTTGAAATTAACCAATGGTATATTAATTCATGAGTTGCCAATGCTTCAGGATGCCTAGGGTGCCCGACAATGCCTATCGTTTTAAAATGTGGTAGTGCTGTATTATTGTCCTTTCGCATACTTTTTTGGCCTCTGATTGTATGACTTCCCTTGAATCCCTGTATTAGATCCCCATAATACTCTCATATATGGGATTAATGCTAAATACGCGGAGATATTCATGAGTAGTAAAGACCAAAACATGCATGATGAGCAAGCTTTTGAACAAAATGAATCACAAAAAGTTCAAGCTGAGCAAGAAGCCAGCGTTCAACAAGCTGATGAGTTACAAGCAGACGAACAAGCGTTAGCCGCGCGTATTGCTGAGCTTGAGCAACAGTTAGAAGCTTCACAAAAAACTGAACGTGAAGCGATGTTACGTGCACACGCCGAAATTGAAAATATTCGTCGTAGGACTGAGCAAGATATCGAAAAGGCACATAAATTTGCACTGGAAAAATTCTCAAATGAATTATTGCCAGTGATTGATAACTTGGAACGTGCAATAGAAGCTGCTGATCACGAAAGTGAAGAGTCTAAAGCGATGTTAGAAGGTTTAAATTTAACGTTAAAAACCTTTTTAGATGCAGTGGCTAAGTTCGGTATTGAGCCTGTCAGTGAAGTGAATGTGCCATTCAACCCTGAAGTTCACCAAGCGATGACGATGATTGAGTCACCTGATCACCAAGCTAATCATGTGATTGATGTGATGCAAAAAGGGTACACGTTAAATAACCGTTTACTCAGACCTGCAATGGTTATTGTGTCTAAATAATCGATGAAATGGGATACGTGAGTATCCCATTTTTTCTTGTCCGCAATTTGAAATTATTCGCTAATTACAGGTGTCCAATCTATAGGTTTTTTGCCTTGCTGAGCTAAAATTTCATTTGTTTGTGAAAAATGCCCACAACCTAAAAACCCGCGATGAGCAGAAAGTGGGGAGGGATGTGGGGCTTTCAGAACATGATGGCGTTTAGTATCAATAATTTTACCTTTTTTCTGGGCATGAGAGCCCCAGAGTAAAAAGATCACGCCCTCGGTATTTTCATTAATTGCTTCAATAACTTTATCTGTAAATGTTTCCCAACCTAAATGTGCATGGGAATGGGCATTGCCTTGCTCGACGGTGAGGACGGTGTTAAGGAGTAAAACACCTTGTTGAGCCCAACTGAGCAAGTACCCATGATTAGGCCTTTGAAAGTCACTAATATCTTTTTCTAGCTCTTTATACATATTGACTAATGATGGTGGTGGCTTAATTCCTGGGAGTACGGAAAAAGAGAGGCCGTGAGCTTGCCCTGGCCCATGGTAAGGGTCTTGCCCAAGGATAACAACTTTAATATCAGAAAGCTCGGTATACCTAAATGCATTAAAAACGTCGTCTTGAGCAGGATAGATAATTTTACCATTTTTGCGTTGTTCTGCTACATAAGCCAACGTTTCTTTGAAATAAGGTTTTGATTTTTCAGGGCCAATGACATCGTGCCACGTAATGGAGTTTGACATGAAATATTCCATAACAATGAATTTAAGAAGGAACAATTATATGAACCAGTTGATAGCTATAAGCTTACTGGTTCATGAGGGAGAGATAAAGCCCTGATATTGAGTATTAATCTTTAAAAAAAATTGAAAATATATAAAAATAGTTAAAAAAGTGAATTATGAATTTTGATTTAAATCATAATGTTGGGTTGGTTGAATTAGTTACTAAGCGGAATAATTGATAAATATCAAAGAAAATAGGGGATCTAGCTGGTATAAAATACCTATATACATTGGTTAGACCAAATATCCAATTACAAGTTTTCATAAGATTGATGGTTAATGTAGCTTCGATTTATTAAGCAAATCGAATGCAATCTAGCTCGAACGTGGAGGTCGACATGATTACAGGTATTCAAATTACTAAAACTGATAATGCAGCATTGATGAATTCGTTTTGGTTACTGGATGACGAAAAAAATGAAGCTCGTTGTGTTTGTGCGAAAGCCGATTATAACGAAGGGCAAATCGTTGCTAAAGACGAATTAGGTGCTTTTGAGTATCGTGAAGTTCCTTTAGAAATGAAACCAACTGTACGTGTTGAAGGTGGTCAGCACTTAAATGTTAACGTATTAAGTCGTGAAACATTAGAAGATGCAGTTAAAAACCCAGAAAAATATCCACAATTAACAATCCGTGTTTCTGGTTATGCAGTGCGTTTTAATTCATTAACGCCTGAACAACAACGTGATGTTATTACTCGTACTTTCACTGAAAGCTTGTAATAAATATTAAATGTAATTACATCTAGTAATGCATAATAAATTCTAAAGCCATTGTTACCAATGGCTTTTTATTTGTTCCTAATAAAGTTGATTATTTCCCACCTTGGTTATTTGTATTTCAATATTCTTCCAACAAATACACTTGTTAGGGAGAATTCATGTCACTACCAACACTACAAACATTATCAAAAAAAGATGAATATATTTTTGTTAGAGAAAACTTAAATATTTATTTGCAGCACCAACATCAAGAAATTAAACCTTGTATAACAGATTTATGGTCTAAAGAGATATTAAGAGAAGACTTCTTAGGAGGTCATGCACAACAAAATGACTATATTTTGGCTCTATTAGCACAAGGTGCTTATCATAAAAATTGGAGGAATATTCAGGGTGTTGAAAGATTAAGTAATAAAGAGATTTTTGATCTCGGAATTAATGCGGAACTATTAAACGACGAGCAAACAGGTTTTCAAGCTAATATCTGTCGATTTAATGATTTATATATTCTTTGTTTTGCGGGTACTAACGATATTATCGATTTTTACAGTAATATTCGTCAAGGCCTTGGTTTTTATGAGTCTCAATATTTTCAAGCTGTTGGTTTGATGAATGTTTTATTCAATGCAGTTAATGGAAACACAATTTGTACAGGGCACTCATTAGGTGGAGGATTGGCATCAATAGCGGCGTTAGCGAGTCAATCACCCTGTATCGCATTCAGTCCTGCAGGGCTGGCAAAAAATACTATTAATAATATTGGGATTGATTATCACGTTGCTGAAAAAATGGCACAAGAAGGGTTGATACGTTATTACACGGTGCAATATGATTGGCTCGATGGATTACAAAACTCTTTACCGATCCCTTCTGCGTTGGGAAATTGTATTAAAATGGCTTATAGCGAACATAGCTCTTGGAAAAATTGGTTACCCACCCGTTTATTAACAAGAAGTTTTATTGCTCATTCAATGCTTAAAATTATTAGGGTTATGTGCAAACATAAGCCATGGAATAATTGGAATGCAATCACAGGTGAATATAATAAGGTACAAGAAATACCACTAGAAATATTTCCAACTAAAGAAGAAAAACAGGAAATGAGTTGGCAGGAATGTTGTGAAAGTGCTATCAAAAAAGGAAATATAACGGAGTTTTCAGCACTTTTATCATTAGACCACAAACCTTGTGACATTAGTTTATTGGCACAACAATCAGTCAGAACAGTTAATGGGCAATTTATGGCAGCCCTAATGGAATCTCAATATGGTCAAACAATTAAAATGTTTCAATCCAGAGGCCAAAAAAGTATTTTGCATTTAGCTGCGCAAAATGGCCGTCTTATACAATCGCAACTTTTATTAAAAAATGGATTAACAGTGAATATTAAGGATAGTTTGGGGAACACACCTTTACATGATGCGTTAAATAGCCATGCACTTGATGTTGCTACATTACTATTGGAAAATGGAGCCGATTGGCGAATTAAAAATAATAAAGGCTTAGATTGTAAGGATATACTTGGTAGCCATATTATTAAGTATGATTTGCTAACTCATGAAGGCAAACAAATGCGAGATAAAGTTTTTCAAATGATGGGCTAAATAAAAAACGGGCCTAAACCCGTTTTTAGTGACTAGCTTTTATCGCTAGCTGTTGGTATAGAAGGGCTAGCAGGAGTACGACGTTTACCAATATTTTTCTTATCGCGATGGCGTACTTTTTCTTTTTTCTTAGCTTGTTCTTCTTTTTTCTTTTCTTTACGCTTAGCAAGCACTTTCTTCGACGGTTTTGGCTTATTTAGCATCGCTTCTGAAGGGGCTTTAGTTGTTGGACGTAAAGAATCAACCACACGAATTTTGATAGGTTCTTCAATATAACGAGTAATTTTACCCAATAATGGGAAGTCATGCGCTTCGACTAAGGAAATTGCGGTTCCTTTACGTCCAGCTCGGCCGGTACGGCCAATACGGTGCAAATACACATCTGCAGTTCTAGGTAAGTCAAAGTTAAAAACATGGCTAACGTTTTCGATATCTAAGCCACGGGAAGCAACATCTGTTGCAACGAGTACTTTAACTTGGCCATCAACTAGGCGACGTACCGCTTCATTACGCTTAGCCTGCGGCATTTCACCTTCAAGATAACAAGGTTCGATACCCGCTTCACGTAACCATTGGACTAATTCGCGCAAACGCTCACGCTTACGCACAAAGACGATAGCTTTGGTGACTTCATCTTGTTTTAACAAATGGCACAGTAATGCCGTTTTATGCTCTAGTGTGTCAGCACGGTAATGAAATTGCTGAATTTTTTTACGTTCACGGCGTGAAGGGTCGGCGTCAATTTCAATTGGGTCTTCTAATAAGCGCTCAGCAAAGTCACGAATAGCTTCGCCTTCAAGAGTTGCAGAAAACAGCATGGTCTGCTTGCGCCAGCGCGTTTCGCCTGCAATTGTTTCTATGTCATTGGCAAAACCCATGTCGAGCATGCGGTCAGCTTCGTCGAGGATCAAAATCTCAACTGCTCGGCAGTCAAAGTTTTCTTCTTTAATATATTGGAGTAGACGGCCTGTTGTTGCGACGACAATGTCTTGATTTTCGCTGAAAACTTCAGCGTGATTCATATAAGCAACACCACCCGTGATTGTTGCAATATCGAGGTGATTATGGGCACATAATTCTTTTGCTTGGTCAGCAACCTGCATGGCTAATTCACGAGTTGGCGTGACAACTAGAACGCGAGGTGGCCCTGATTTCTTTCTAGGGAAATCAAGTAAATGTTGGATCGCAGGTAGTAAAAACGCGGCGGTTTTACCTGTACCTGTCGGGGCTGAACCTAATACATCGCGGCCATCCATTGCAGCAGGAATAGCTGCCGCTTGAATCGCGGTTGGACGTTGATAGCCTTTATCTGAAAGCGCATCAATTAGGCTTTCATCAAGTTCAAGTTCAGTAAAAGTGGATGCAGTCATGATATACCTCTATTTGGGGCGCTGATTATAAACAGGTTAGCAAAATTGTTCACCTGAAAAAATCAGCTTTGCTCAAGTGTAACTGTTTTCACTGTGAACAGGGAGCGATATATCAATGTATGTGAGTGAAATATAGAGAAGATAAATAATTGAAGGAGGAAAGAGCTTTTCCTCCTTTATATGCTTATCTAACTTAGCTAAGTATATTAATTAACCATGTATGATAAGGAATACCAACTAAGTCAATGAGCACGGCACCACTGAGTGGCACAATCATGAAAGCTTTCATTGACACTTGTTTGTAACGTTCACAAACAGAGGACATATTCGCCATTGCATTTGGCGTCGCACCTAAGCCGTGCCCCATTAGGCCTGCACACATTACTGCGGCATCGTAGTTTTTGCCTAATAAGCGGAAAATGACAAAGACAACTAATAGAATTAAAATAATCACTTGCGCCAATAGAATGGTGAATAATGGCAAAGCAACAGCTTTTAGCTCCCATATTTTCAATGACATCATCGCCATAGTCAAAAATAGGCCAAGCGAAACTTCAGAGATAAGGTCAACCGACTTTTGGTTAATACGGAATAATTCTACTTGGTCATTAATATTGCGAATAACAATCGCAATGATCATTGCTCCAACATAGCTCGGCAAAGAAAACCCGGTTGCTTTGGTAAATTGCGCTGAAGCGAATTGACCAATAACCATAATTCCAAGAACAAGTGCTAGCATTTTTAAAAAGGCGTGAGCATCGATGGATTCAATTTTTCCAGCAATGGTTTCAGGAACTTGAACTCGCTCAACATTTTCATCAGCTTTAATCTGCACGTTAAATTTCTTAATTAAGAACGTTGCAATCGGACCACCAAGTAAACTTCCTGTAATTAGGCCGAATGTTGCTGCGGCAATTGCGGCAACCGTTGCGGATTGCACGCCAAAGCCCTCAGCCATGCCACCAAAGGCTGCTGCACCACCATGTCCCCCAGTAAGAGAAACGCCACCAGCCATGATACCAATAACGGGATCAACACCGAGTAAATGAGCAAGGCCTGCACCAAAGGTGTCTTGGAAAATAACCACAAACCAGCAGATAAACAGGTAGATAAAGAGTAACCGACCACCACTTTTTAAAATACGGAAGCTGCCGTCAATACCAATAGTGGTAAAGAAAGCGACCATTAAGAAGGTTTGTAAACTGGTATCAAAATTGATTTCGGCCAGATTAAATGATTTGAGCCCCCAAATAATCAAACTAACCAGAAAGCCGCCAATGACGGGAGAAGGGATACAAAAGCGCTGTAGCCATTCGATACGTTTCTTTAAGTGGATCCCCATGAGTAGGCAGATCACCGTTAGGAAGAGGGTGGAGAGTGTGTCGAGGTGTAGAATCATATTTTTCCCTTTTTAACTGTTGTCTTTCACGCTACAGCGTTGTTGGCCGCGCTCCGTTACCCTAGTCACATACTTTTGTATGCTCCTAGGGATAACGTCACTTGCCGCCTAGCTGTAACGCGAAATTCAATAGTTAAAAACCATTAAGTTATTGCGCTACAGCGTTGTTGGCCGCGCTCCGTTACCCTAGTCACATACTTTTGTAGCTCCTAGGGATAACGTCACTTGCTGCCTAGCTGTAACGCGAAATTCAATAGTTAAAAACCATTAAGTTATTGTGTTACGGCTAGTTTGATAATCAACTTCAAAGCTATTTTTATTGTGGTGTTTGAAAATTAATAATCTTAACAGCGTGAGAAACAGTGTATTTATCAGTCGAGTTGTTGTGTTGTTTTATTAGAATAAATATTGGTATATCAAATAAGCCGCGAGTTTGGCGGTATGGTTGTCAATATCAAATTCAGGATTACATTCTGCGATATCAAAAACCGCAATTTTTTGGCTGCTCTTGATAATGGCAAACAATTCATCAAAAATTTCAGTAGAAATGCCTTTTGGTGCTGGTGCACTAACGCCCGGCGCAATAGCAGCAGAAAATACATCTAAATCAACGGTGACATATAAATAGTCTACTTCGTCAATAAATTTTTTAATTTTTTCAATCGCTTGAGGTAGCTTGGAATAAGCGAGTTCTTTATCGCGGATATATTGGCAACCTAGCGTATCTGCGGTATCGAATAATACTTTTGTATTGCCATGATCTGCGATGCCTAAACATAAATATTTGAAAGAGCGTTGGTGTTGCTGGCACAACATGGCTGATTGTAAAAATGGAGTGCCAGAAGTGGCGACAGGGGCTTCACGCAAATCAAAATGTGCATCAAAGTTAATAATACCAATCGTTTTACCCGCTTGATGTTGTTCAACGTAGTCAAACAGGCCCTGGAAGCTCGCAAATGCAACTTCATGACCGCCGCCAAGGACAATCGGTTTTTGGTTATCAGCGAGGAGAGCGATAAGTTGGTCGGATAAACGGCGTTGTGCTGCTTCTAAATTGCCATCATCACAGCGAATTGTACCGACATCTTTGATTGCAAGTGGTTGATGAATAGGCAAACCTGCCAGTTGATGACGAATTGCATCAGGGCCTGCTTTTGCACCTTGGCGGCCTTTATTGCGTCGAACGCCCTCATCAGAAGCAAAACCAATTAATGCAAACTTGGCAGGTGTGTGTTTATTAATGACTTGGTGGATGCGCAAATGTTCTTGTGTTTCACCATCTGTGCGCCCTTGCCATTGGAAAGGTTGTGTCATAGTTACTCCAAGTTAATTAATTTAGTGATGTTATGCGCTGTTTGGCAGGTGTGCGTGATAAATTCATCCACGCGATGTGTAGAACGAAATTCAGGTGCCATAACTGAAACGACAGCTAACACATCATTACCTTTGAAAATCGGTGCAGAAACACCCAGTACGCCTTCATCGATTTCACTCACAGACATGCCGTAACCTTGTTTGCGTATCTGTTGTAAATCTTGTTGTAGCTTTATTTTTTGTTGTTCAGTGGTTAACTGCTTTGTATGAGCTTCAAGTACTTGGTTTTGATAGAGTTCATGACGAAAAGCTAACAATGTTTTCGCACTTGCTCCTTTAACTAAAGTATTGCCCCGGCCAATAATAAAAGAGCAGCGCAGCGCTTGTTCACTCTCAATCATGTCGACACAAATGGTCTCTCGTAAATTTGAGGTGATAATCGCCACGGTTTCTTGGGTTTTTTTCGCTAAAGTTTGCAGCTCTTGTTTAGACGCGCTCATCAATAAACTGTGGTGATAGTATTTTTCTTGATTTTTGATACTCTGCGAGCCAACACAGTATGTTCCATATTGTTTTGCGTGAGATACAAATTCCCAATCTATAAGAATTGTTAGTAAACGATAGACGGTTGATAATGGGATCTCTAACGCTGATGAGATAGACTGTGGCGTCACTGGAGATGCGCAAGTTGTGATGTAAGACAAGATGTCTAAGGTTCTATTTATACTGTTCATGGCATCTCCTTTTTTTCGAACTTATCAGTAAATTTTTTTCGTCTCAAATATAATTCTCATATTATGAGAATTATATTGTAGCAAATAGGTTAAATTATGACTTTTATTTGCTTAGTATGAGAATGTTCGAACAAGTATTAGTCAATTAGAGTGTTTGCATGTGTAAGCAAAAAAAGAATTACCGTAAAGGCGGTTTTACGTTTAAACAGTTTTTTGTGGCTCATGACCGATGTGCGATGAAAGTGGGGACGGATGGTGTGCTATTGGGGGCTTGGGCTCCTGTAGGCGGTGTTCAATCTGTATTGGATATAGGTAGCGGTAGTGGATTAATAGCATTGATGCTAGCACAAAGAAATGCAATGTTATGTGTTGATGCCGTCGAGTTAGATAATGACGCGGCAGTGCAAGCACAAGAAAATTTTATTGAATCACCATGGGCGGATCGTTTACATGTCATCAATCAAGACATTGTGAGTTACAGCCAGCTGTCATCGGTTCAATATGATTTGATTGTTAGTAACCCACCTTACTTTGAACCTGCGGTTGCGTGTCGGGATGAAAAACGAGACCAAGCGAGATATACCGCGACATTAACTCATGATGTATTACTCGAAAGTGCAAAATCCTGTCTTACATCTCATGGACTATTTTGTTTAGTGCTGCCCTATGAAGTTGGTGAAAAAATACAGAAGATGGCTGAGAATTCAGGTTGGTTTACCGCTTTTCGCGTCAATGTTAGTGATAAACCTACAACGGTCTACCATCGCATGCTATTGGGCATTCAACTGCAAGAGATACAAACACAAGTGACATCGCTGGCACTCAAAGATGAAAAGGGTGAGTATACCGATGAATTTTGTAAACTAATTCAGCCATTTTATGTGAAATATTAAAGCCGGCTCAAAGGCCGGCCCTAGCTCACGTTATTCAGGTTTTAAAATAGTGGGGCCTGAATTAGGAAGTGGTTCTGGGTAATCCAAGGTGTAATGTAATCCACGGCTTTCTTTGCGTTCTAATGCACAACGAACCATTAATTCAGCGACTTGAACTAGGTTACGTAATTCAAGTAAGTTATTTGAAATGCGGAAATTTGCATAGTAGTCGTGAATTTCTTGCTGCAATAGATGGATGCGACGCAGTGCGCGCTCAAGCCGTTTTGTAGTTCTCACAATTCCCATGTAATCCCACATAAATAAGCGTAATTCATGCCAGTTATGTTGAATAACAACCTGTTCATCTGAGTTATGTACTCGGCTTTCATCCCATTCAGATAAATAGGGGATTTCGTCGATCTGTTTAATCGTTTTATTAATATTTTCTGCCGCCGCCCAACCATATACCAAGCATTCTAATAGAGAATTGGATGCCATACGGTTTGCACCATGTAAGCCAGTGTAGCTCACTTCGCCAATTGCATAGAGATTCGTGATATCAGTCATACCCGTTTCATCGACAATTACACCACCGCATGTGTAATGGGCCGCTGGGACGATAGGGATGGGCTCTTGAGTGAGGTCTAACCCTAAAGTCATCAATTTCGCATAAATAGTCGGGAAATGGTTTTTAACGAAATCGCTAGGCTTATGGCTAATGTCCAAATACATGCAATCAGCACCAAGGCGTTTCATTTCATGGTCAATAGCTCGTGCAACAACATCGCGAGGAGCAAGTTCACCGCGATCGTCGTGATCTGGCATAAATCGGCTACCATCAGGACGCTTGAGGTAAGCCCCCTCACCACGTAATGCTTCAGTTAATAAGAAATTGCGTGCTTGTGGGTGAAATAAACACGTTGGGTGGAATTGATTAAATTCAAGGTTAGCAACACGGCAGCCAGCCCGCCACGCCATTGCGATACCATCACCAGAAGAAATATCTGGATTCGTGGTATATTGATAAACTTTAGCCGCGCCGCCCGTTGCTAGAACAATCGTTTTCGCTCGAATGGTTTCAACTTGCTCTTTTTGGCGGTTCCATACGTAAGCGCCTAAAATTCGTGGCGATTCAGCCTCATTAGAAAGGATAAGGTCGACGGCATTATAGCGTTCTTTAATATGAATGTTTGGGTGGGCAAAAGCGAGGTCAACTAACGTGGTTTCAACTTCTTTTCCTGTGGCATCAGCATGATGGAGGATCCGCCGATGGCTATGGCCACCTTCACGGGTTAAATGATACTGTGTTTCACCGCTTTCGGTAATTTCAGTATCGAATAAAACACCTTGGTCGATAAGCCATTGCACGCAATGTTTCGCATTGGAGGCAATAAACTCAACAGCTTCTTTCTGGCAGATACCTGCACCAGCAATTAGCGTATCTTCTACATGGGATTCGATGCTGTCAGTGTCATCAAAAACGGCGGCAATACCACCTTGTGCGTAATATGATGCCCCTTCGCTGAGGCTGCTTTTACTGAGAATGGTCACTTGATGAAAAGGGGCGAGCCGTAAGGCAGCTGAAAGTCCTGCGACACCACTCCCAATGATTAAAATATCAGTGTAATGCTGTGTGGATTCGTTCATAAGTGTTTGCATGTATATAATAGTATGTATTGAGTTTTTTATGTTAGCCTATCGAGTGTCCTATTGCTATTAGTGGATGGTTGTTAAGGCACAGTATATTGACCTAGCGCTATTTACGTATTCAAATGCTTTTAGTGTGATAGCTATCGCAATCGCGCCTAAAATCTGTATGCTGTCTTATAGGCCTGAAAGAATATTATAGGCAGTTGTTTTAATGAGGATCTTTAAGATCGTCTCAGTAATTTTTTTATCGGTTTTGTAAATTTTTGACTATTTTTTTAGATTAAATTGAACTTCAACGAGTTCTACTACTCAAAGTAGTGCTTGCTTTAGGAAGGGAGAACATGATCAAGTTAACATATTATCGGCCTGAATTCGGGAGATACTTCCTGGAATGAGCGAGCAACTGACCGACCAGATTTTGGTTGAAAAGGTACAAAAAGGCGATCAACAAGCTTTCAACTTATTGGTGATAAAATATCAGCATAAAGTCGCAAGCTTAGTATCCCGCTATGTACCGCAAGCAGATGTGCCTGACGTTGCGCAGGAGTCATTTATAAAAGCTTATCGCGCCATTGGTTCGTTTCGTGGTGACAGCGCATTTTATACTTGGCTTTATCGGATTGCGGTAAATACAGCTAAAAATTATTTAGTTGCCCAAGATAGACGCCCACCTGCGTCGGACTTGGAAGCGAGTGATGCAGAAAACTTTGAAACCGCTGGTGCCTTAAAAGAAATTTCGAACCCAGAGAACTTAATGTTGTCTGATGAATTAAAGAAAGTTGTTTTCCGGACCATCGAATCGCTGCCAGAAGATCTTAGAATGGCAATTACTCTCCGCGAGTTAGATGGTTTGAGCTATGAAGAAATCGCAGAAATAATGGATTGCCCTGTTGGCACCGTACGTTCTCGTATTTTTAGGGCAAGGGAAGCGATTGATAATAAAGTTCAGCCTCTGATTCAACAGTATTAGTCTGTTAAATCAGTCAATTAAATATAATTGTGATGCAATTAACTGAAGGTAATTGGGCATGCAAAGAGAGAAACTTTCCGCAATGATGGATGGCGAAGTACTAGACTTAGAACTGGTCAACGCTATTTCACGTGATTCAACGTTAAAACAACGTTGGGAGAGCTATCATCTTATTCGTGATACTCTGCGTAACGATACTAATGAAGTCATGCACTTCGATATTGCAAGTAAAGTTGCGGCAGCATTAGAGAATGAAGCTGTGCGTATTAATCCTCAGGTAGTTGTCGAATCGCAGCCAGAGCCTGCGACTTGGGGGGCTTTCCCATTCTGGGGTAAAATTCGTCCTTGGGCGAGCCAGCTGACTCAAATTGGTGTTGCAGCTTGTGTGTCTTTGGCGGTTATTGTTGGGGTTCAACAATACAACCAAAGTAATGCCGTTGACTCACCGGTTGATGAGCCAATGTTTAATACTATTCCTGTTGGTAGCGGGGCGCCAGTTAGCTTAAATATCTCAGATAACCAATTATTTGGTAATGAGCAGCAAATTCAACAAGTTGAGCAACAAAATCAACGTATTAATGCGATGCTGCAACAGTATGAAATTGAAAGACGCTCGATGCTTAACCAGCAATATCAAGAGTCTGTAAAACCTGCGTCTTCAGCAGGAGTTAAATTGCAATAATGAACAAATGGTTATCCGTCATCTGCCTGACGGGCAGCCTGATTATTTCTAATCAAGCTTCGGCATCTGAACTAGATGCCGATGTTCTTTTTAAAGAAATGGGAAATGCTGCCCAGAACCTCTCTTACGAAATGTCTTATATGACATTCAGTCCGCAATCAATAACACCTGTACGTTACCGTCATGCCATCATTAATGGTGAACCTGTTTCACAAATGATCCAAATGGATTCATCGCGTCGTGAAATTGTTCAAAAAGGCAATAGCATCAGTTACTTTGAACCTGGTTTTGATGCATTCAGCTTAAATGGTAAATATATAGTTGATAATTTACCATCAGTAGTTTTTGCCAATTATCAACAGATTAAACCTTATTATAATTTTATTGATGCAGGGCGGACCCACATTGGCGATAGGCCAGCATTAGTAATTCGCATAATATCGAAAGACAATTCTCGGTTTAACTATGTAGTATTGATCGATGAAGAAACGAAATTGCCATTACGTATCGACCTTCTCGATAATAATAGCCAAACATTAGAACAATTTCGTGTGATCTCGACGGTGCTAGATAGCCAAACAGTTAAGGATTCATTACTTGCGTTAAGTAAGGTGAATATGCCGCCATTATTGATTTCCCCTAAAAATGGAAATCCTTCCTTTAAGTGGCAAGTTGGCATGTTACCACCTGGTTTTGAAGAAATATCCCGTTCTTCGCGAAAATTAGCTGAAGATGACGTGGTAGAAACCGCAATGTTTAGTGATGGTTTATTTACCTTTTCTGTAAATGTGACAAAATCGACTAAAGGCCCGTTACTCGATCAACCGCTTCAAAATGGGCGTCGAACTATTTACACAATGACGCAAAAGCAAAATGTCATCACTATCATTGGTGAATTACCATTAGCAACAGCACAAGTGGTAGCAGGTAGTATTCAGTTTCGGGAGTAAATTATGGTAAAAGAGTGGGCAACAGTAGTCCGTTGGCAAAACGGTAGGGCTTTATTGCGCTATGGTTCTTCATCCGGCTGTGGTAGTTGCGGTGCTCGTAAAACCTGTGGTTCTTATGCTTTAAGCAAAATTGGGCCAAATACGGAACATGAATTAGAAATCGCAATTGAACAACCACTAGTTGAAGGGCAGAAAATTGAAGTGGGCATCCCTGAGGGGAGCTTAATTCGCTCAGCGCTGTTAGTTTACTTAACACCCATTTTGGGGTTGTTTATTTTTGCAGGCTTAGCGCAGGCGTTTGATTTTGAGCAGTTCTGGATAGCGATTTCAGGTGTAATTGGTGGTATTATTGGTTTTTATGTCGCGCGTAGGCTAGCGTCAAATTTGCGCGATGATGAAGCTTTTCAACCTGTTGTTTTACAGATAGGGTTGCCTCCGAGCGAGCTTTCAGTACAAATTAATTGTTAAATTTCAATATGTTGAATTAGAAGGTTAATTTGATATTATCAATAGAAAGGGGAACATATGTTTCCCTTTTTTGTGGATTAGAATTAATTAACATACAAATAGTATTATGGCTAATAAAGTCATTAACATATTTTGTCTGTTTTGAGTTAGAAATTACAATAGATTGATTATGGCTATAAGCGTGGTTGATGTGGTTTGTATTAATGATGAATTATGACGACTAACCTATTAACCTGATGCAGGTTTACAGTTGTTTTACATTGAATCTTTGTGTTAGCGGGTTCTTATATGTAAAATGCTGCTAATTAACAATCTTGTGATAATCATAGCATTTTAGTTTTGTCGCGATACTTGCACAAAACTGATTTTGTAAGGCAATTTAAAAGAAGATATTACCTTGAAAATCAATAATATAAGAAACTTTTCCATCATTGCTCATATCGACCATGGTAAGTCGACCTTGTCAGATCGCATTATTCAAATTTGTGGTGGCTTAACCGACCGCGAAATGGCGGCACAAGTTTTAGACTCGATGGACTTAGAGCGTGAGCGTGGGATCACTATTAAAGCACAGAGCGTGACGCTTGATTATAAAGCGTCAGATGGTGAAACTTACCAATTAAACTTCATTGACACCCCGGGTCACGTAGACTTCTCTTATGAAGTATCTCGTTCATTAGCAGCCTGTGAAGGTGCTTTGCTGGTGGTTGATGCAGGGCAAGGCGTTGAAGCTCAAACCTTGGCAAACTGTTATACCGCTATCGAAATGGATTTAGAAGTGGTTCCGGTTTTAAATAAAATTGATTTACCCGCTGCAGATCCTGAGCGTGTTGCTGATGAAATAGAAGATATTGTTGGCCTTGACGCGCATGATGCAGTTCGCTGCTCTGCAAAAACAGGTATTGGTGTTCAAGATGTGATTGAACGCCTTGTTAAAGAGATCCCACCTCCGATTGGGGATGCGGATGCGCCTTTGCAAGCACTTATTATTGACTCGTGGTTTGATAACTATTTAGGCGTTGTTTCATTGATCCGTATTAAAAACGGAACATTGAGAAAAGGCGATAAAATTAAAGTGATGAGCACCGGGCAAGTATATAATGCAGATCGCCTCGGTATTTTCACACCTAAGCAAATCGACCGTGATGTTTTGAGTTGCGGTGAAGTGGGCTGGTTAGTTTGTGCAATTAAAGACATCACTGGTGCCCCAGTTGGGGATACGCTAACAGGGGCTCGTAATCCAGCAGATAAAGCATTACCTGGTTTTAAAAAGGTTAAACCACAGGTTTACGCTGGTTTATTCCCAGTCAGTTCTGATGACTATGAATCATTCCGTGATGCACTAGGTAAGTTAAGTCTAAATGACGCGTCTTTATTTTATGAGCCAGAAACTTCTACTGCGCTAGGTTTCGGTTTCCGTTGTGGTTTCCTTGGCTTACTGCACATGGAAATCATTCAAGAACGTTTAGAACGTGAATATGACCTTGATTTGATTACCACTGCGCCAACTGTAGTGTATGAAGTGCAGCAGACCAATGGTGATATCGTGTATGTCGATAGCCCATCTAAGCTACCGGCATTGAACAATATTGAAGAATTACGCGAACCAATCGCAGAGTGTCATATGCTGATGCCTAAAGAATATTTAGGTAACGTTATTACACTTTGTATTGAGAAACGTGGCGTTCAGACCAATATGGTCTATCATGGTAATCAAGTATCGTTGACTTATGAAATCCCAATGGCAGAAGTGGTATTGGATTTCTTCGACCGCTTAAAATCAACGTCTCGTGGGTATGCATCTTTAGATTATGCATTTAAACGTTTCCAAGCATCAGACATGGTGCGTGTTGATGTTCTTATCAACAATGAGCGTGTAGATGCTTTGGCCTTGATCACTCACCGTGCGAATTCTCAATATCGCGGCCGTGAACTGGTTGAAAAAATGAAAGAGTTGATCCCGCGTCAGCAGTTCGATATTGCGATTCAAGCTGCGATCGGTAACCACATTATTGCTCGTTCTACAGTTAAACAACTGCGTAAAAACGTACTTGCTAAGTGTTATGGCGGTGACGTTAGCCGTAAGAAAAAACTGTTACAGAAGCAAAAGGATGGTAAGAAACGCATGAAGCAAGTTGGTAACGTTGAGCTACCACAAGAAGCGTTCCTTGCTATATTGCATGTTGGTAAAGACTAAGTTTACAAGGAGTCTCAATGGCTAACACCTTTGCCTTGATCCTAACACTGGCAACATTAATCACTGGGATTATATGGTGTTTAGACAAGTTTAAATTTGCACCTGCGCGTAAAGCAAAACTTAAGCAGTTACAGGATGCAACAAATGGCGCAGTGAGTGAGGCGGATGTGGCAAATGCTGTCCGCCGTCCATCATGGCTTGAAACAGGGTCGTCTATTTTCCCTGTGTTAGCGATTGTACTGATTGTGCGTTCATTTATTTATGAGCCATTTCAAATACCTTCAGGGTCAATGATGCCAACGTTGTTAGTTGGCGATTTTATGTTGGTTGAGAAATTTGCTTATGGTTTGAAAGATCCAATCACACAAACGACATTAATCGAAACAGGTAAACCGAAACGTGGTGATATCGCAGTTTTTAAATACCCTAAAGATCCTAATGTTGATTTTGTAAAACGAGTTATTGGAATGCCGGGTGATAAAATTATTTATAACCCAGATGCAAAAGAACTCACAATTTACCCTAATTGTGCAGATAACAAATGTACAGAGACCTTACCTATTGTTTATGGTCCTCTGGCGCCGAGTGAATGGACAATGTTCCTTGATATCGGTTCTGTTGTTGATAACCAAAAGGGCAATTATGAAATTCCATTAGACCAACCTCTACCAAGAAATGCATTGCGTCAATACGAACGTAGTGAAAAATTGGATACGGTTGAGCATCAAATTTTGATTATTCGTCAAGCAATTACGGAAGCAAAATATTTGCAACCAGGTATGCCAAAGAATGAATGGATTGTTCCTGAAAAGCACTATTTTATGATGGGTGACAACAGGGATAATAGCTCTGACAGCCGTATGTGGGGCTTTGTGCCGGAAGAGAATTTAGTTGGTCGCGCGGTATTTATTTGGTTAAGTCTTGATAAGCAAGAAAATGAATGGCCGACAGGTATTCGCTTTAGTCGAATTGGTCCACTATAATTTGGTTAGTGGGTCTAACTAAATGTTACAAATACGGGTTTTCGTTTGAAAACCCGTATTATCCGAAGCATTATTGTTTTACCCAGTGTACAATATAGATTAATTAATATTATTGGCTCCCCAATTATTAACTCTCCCATTTTAACTTATTGTAACTAATGGATTTTTATAATTAGTTTCACTGAGCTGCAAAAAATGCGGGAGGATTCGGAGTCAGTGCAAACGCAACAGTTTTGTAAAATGGTGCATTTTACAGGTCTGTTGCGTGTGCTTTTTTATCAAATAAAAATGGTTGGGCGCACATGAACCCCTCTTTAATAGAAAGATTACAACGTAAGCTTGGTTATCAATTCAAACAGAACGAGTTATTAATCCAAGCATTGACACATAGAAGTGCAAGCAGCAAACATAATGAACGCCTAGAATTTTTAGGTGACTCGATTTTGAGTTTTGTGATTGCAAATGACTTATACCACCGTTTTCCAAAGGTAGACGAGGGGGATATGAGTCGTATGCGAGCAACGCTTGTACGCGGAAATACATTAGCAGAAATCGCACGCGAATTTGAACTCGGTGAATGTTTACGTTTAGGACCGGGGGAATTAAAAAGTGGTGGTTTTCGTCGCGAATCTATCCTTGCTGATACTGTTGAAGCACTGATCGGTGGTATTTTTTTAGATAGTGATATCCAAACGATCGAAAGAATTATTTTAGATTGGTATCAAAGTAGACTGGTTGAGATCAGTCCGGGTGATAAGCAAAAAGACCCGAAAACAAGGTTACAAGAATATCTGCAAGGACGCCATTTACCACTACCTAATTATTTGGTTGTTCAGGTTAAAGGTGAAGCTCACGATCAAGAATTTACGATCCACTGCCAAGTCAGTGGTATTGACCAACCGATTAATGGCGTTGGCTCAAGCCGTCGTAAAGCGGAGCAAGCAGCAGCAGAGCAAGCATTGAAAATTTTGGAGCTTGAATGAGTGAATTACAATCCCACTGTGGTTTTGTTGCCATAGTTGGACGGCCAAATGTCGGTAAATCGACATTATTGAATCAATTACTGGGGCAAAAAGTTTCGATTACTTCGAGAAAGCCACAGACGACTCGCCATCGTATTATGGGGATCCACACAGAAGATAATTACCAAATTATTTATGTTGATACCCCAGGACTTCATATTGAAGAAAAACGTGCAATTAACCGTTTAATGAATCGCGCTGCATCCAGTTCAATTGGTGATGTTGAATTAGTTATTTTTGTTGTTGAAGGAACTAATTGGACCGCTGATGATGAAATGGTACTGACTAAGTTATCTAGCTTGCGTTGCCCTGTTATATTGGCAATTAACAAAATTGATAATGTGACTGATAAAACGATACTGTTGCCACATATCAGTATGATCAGTCAGAAAATGAATTTTTTAGATGTTGTTCCTATCAGTGCAGAAAAAGGTACTGGTGTGGATACAATTGCTAAAATTGTTAAACAACATATACCTGAAGCTATTCATCATTTTCCTGAAGACTATATTACTGACCGTTCTCAACGTTTTATGGCATCTGAGATTATCCGTGAAAAGCTCATGCGTTTCTTGGGTGATGAACTGCCATATTCGGTAACCGTCGAAATTGAACAATTTAAGGTAACAGAAGCGGGTATTTACCATATCAATGGCTTAATTCTTGTTGAGCGTGAAGGCCAAAAGAAAATGGTTATTGGTAACAAAGGGAGCAAACTGAAAACCATTGGTACCGAAGCGCGTATCGATATGGAAAGAATGTTTGATAACAAGGTACACCTTGAGCTTTGGGTTAAGGTTAAATCTGGCTGGGCTGATGACGAAAGAGCATTACGTAGCCTGGGTTATGTTGACGACCTAAAATAGTAGGTGGCAAAGTGAGTGGTTGGCAGCGTGCGTTTGTACTCCATTCAAGGCCTTACAGTGAAACGAGTTTATTGCTCGATTTTTTTACTGAAGGCGAAGGAAAAATACGCTTACTTGCAAAAGGCGCTCGCCGTAATCGTTCACCATTAAGGGGCTGTTTACAGCCCTTCACACCGTTGCTAATCCGTTGGGGGGGCAAAGGTGAAATCAAAACCTTAATTAATGCCGACCCTGTGTCTTTGGCTCTCCCTTTAACGGGAACCGTTCTATATAGTGGTTTATACCTTAATGAATTAACCGCACGTGTATTAGAATTTGGTACACCATATTCCTCACTATTTTTTGATTACCTCTCATGCTTACAGATCCTTGCCGCAAGTGAACACACCCCTGAATTTGCATTGCGTCGGTTTGAATTGGCTCTGCTTTCTTACCTTGGTTATGGTGTTGATTTTTTACATTGTGCTGGCAGCGGAGAGCCCGTTTCTGACACAATGACTTATCGGTATAGAGAAGAAAAAGGGTTTATTGGTAGCTTGGTTGTTGACCAGCTTAGTTTTACGGGTAAACAACTTAAGGCATTGGCGAGTCGAGAATTTCCTGACGCAGATACGCTCAAAGCAGCAAAACGTTTTACCCGACTTGCTTTAAAACCATATTTAGGCGGTAAACCTTTAAAAAGCAGAGAATTATTTCGACAGTTTACTTACTCGCCAGTTACACATAACAAACAGAGCTAAAATTGTTTTTCATTTTATTTTTTATCTAGTTTGTTACACCTCGATTACTACAATATATCCTTTTCTCATGTGTCTTTTTAGCGGAACTGGCTCTTTCAGACAATACATTTATTTCACTGGTACAAAATCTTACGAAGCGCTTCGCAAAAATAAAATACAAATACTGAAACAGGATATACAGATTGGAATTTGCTTCGAATGGTGAGAGATTTATTCCCTCAAAGGAGAAAATTACAGTAGGATAGGAGGTAGATGAGTTTGTTAGTGTTTATTAATGGGGAATAAAAAATGGCAGAGCTTTTGTTAGGCGTAAATATCGACCATATTGCAACGGTTAGAAATGCAAGAGGAACTCAATATCCAGACCCTGTACAAGCTGCATTTGTTGCGGAGCAAGCAGGCGCTGATGGCATTACAGTGCATTTACGCGAAGATCGACGCCATATTACAGATAGAGATATCACTCTGTTGAATGAAACTATTCAAACACGTATGAATCTTGAAATGGCGGTAACCGATGAAATGGTTGAAATTGCGTGCCGCATCAAACCTACTTTCTGCTGTTTAGTGCCAGAAAAGCGTGAAGAGGTAACCACTGAAGGTGGTTTAGATGTTGCGGGCCAAAAACAGAAAGTGGCTGATGCTGTAAAACGTCTGACTGAGGCGGGCATTCTCGTTTCATTATTTATTGATGCGGATCATCAGCAAATTGATGCAGCACAAGAGTGTGGAGCACCATTTATTGAAATTCACACAGGGGCTTATGCTGATGCTAAATCAGAACAAGAGCAAGAGTTAGAATTTCGCCGTATTCGTGATGGTGCCGTATATGCGGCGAGTAAAGGCATTAAAGTTAATGCGGGTCATGGTTTGACATACCATAACGTTCAACGTATTGCACAGTTACCTGAAATTTATGAGCTTAATATTGGCCATGCAATTATTGGTCGTGCTTTGTTTAGTGGGTTAGCTCAAGCGGTTACTGACATGAAAAAAATCTTATTAGAAGCACGTAAATAATGGCCATTGTTGGATTAGGAACGGATATTGTTGAGATTGCTCGAATTGAGTCGGTGCTTGAACGAACCGGTGATAGCCTGGCGAAAAGAATTCTAACTGAGAATGAATTAGCCCAATATCAACAGCAATCAAAGCCAGCTCGTTTTTTAGCAAAACGCTTTGCAGTTAAAGAAGCGGCAGCAAAAGCATTAGGAACAGGGATCCGTAATGGTTTAGCCTTTAACCAATTTGAAGTAACCAATGATAAATTGGGAAAACCATTATTAAGTTTAACTGGGGAGGCATTGGAGCTGGCGAATCGGTTAAAAGTTACGCATTACCATGTTTCTATTACCGATGAACGTCACTATGCATCTGCTACAGTTATCATAGAAAGTATTTCTTGAATCAATGTAATACCGAGCTGCCAGTAAAAATCACTGGCAGCATTTAAGGATAACTAGGTAAATAATTGGATATAAGTGAAGTTAAACCTAAATTTTATCGGCGTGATGAATTGCAACAAACTTATCCCAAAGCTGTTCTTCAGTTTCGATATGTTGAGGATCTGTGATGATTGTATTAGTAATTGGGCAAACGGACTGGCAAGTAGGTTTGTCGTAATGGCCTACACATTCAGTACATAGTGTTGAGTCAATTTCGTAAATTTCGTCACCCATAAATATTGCATCATTTGGGCATTCGGGTTCACACATATCGCAATTGATACAGCGTTTTGTAATTAATAAAGACATATCAGTGATTTACATTGTATTAAGTTAAAAACTAGTAACTTATACCTTGCACCTATTCGTTACTTTCGTTTGGTTCTTATATTTTTATGCCATGTATTTTACCTGCAAAGCCTGAAAAAAGTAACAACAAATCATAGTGTAGATGTTTTACATCATTTAAATGATAAATTTGTATTTTTAGCGTTCAATTTTTTGCTATACCAGAATATTGGTATCCTTTTCTGTTATTGTATTCACATCTGGATCGTTATTTTCTATTTTTAAATAATCAGTAAACTAGAATGTAATAATAAAGTGAATTAAGATAAGAATGTAAATATACCTATGCTAAATAATCGAAACTAGGGTGAAAGATAAGATTATTTATTTAAATAGACCTAATGTTAATAGTGTGGTGAAGTTTTAATGTTGATGATCTTATACCGCTTTTCTTTCTTTATTAAAATATGATTTTAAAGTTGATTATTTAAATAAGGGGCAAATTAATACCCCTTGTGACTAATTTAAGGTGTCATAAAATATACGTAATATAAGGAAGGTATTATATGATGCTATAGCTATGGGTTTTCCAGCTTTTATCTTTTTCAGCTTGACTGAATATATGGATAAGGCCATTGGCGATAAATAGAGTTGCCGATTGAATTGTACTTCCAACAGTAAATTCATCAACATAGAGTAGTTTTATGCCAGCTTTATCGTCAATTTCATATAATTCGACGATTTTCTCGCTTAAATTATATCCATATAAGTATTGTTTATTATCTACTGTATCATAAAATGCTTGAATATTACCAAGGTAGGATCTTAATTTGCCTTTTTGCGCAGGAGCATTTGGTTCAATTTTACCATTATCAGCCATAGCATAGACAACGTAAGTTTTATCTTTTGAGTGGCCTAAAAAATAATTACGTTTTGCGGCATTGAATGTCATTGTTGTTGGATAAAACTCTTCAAATGAACCGTCTTGTACCAATCTTCTAATGATAGCCATATATTTATTCCTTTTACTATTAATAATGAATAATAATTTGATTGCCTAGTTATCATAAATAAATAAGTTAGATTTAAAATAATCTTTATTATTAGTTCATTTCATATATCTAATAAATAGAATAAATATTCACAAAGATTGAAAGTTGTGATAAAAATAATAAAAAAGATAAAGGGTTGAAAATATGTTCGAAAATCTTGGTGTTCTTAACTTTTGGACTTACCTAGCTGGGCTTGTTTTAATCATTATCGTGCCAGGGCCTAATTCATTATATGTATTAAAAACAAGTAGTTCGAGTGGGACTCGGTTTGGTTATCGTGCTGCTCTAGGGGTATTTACTGGGGATGGGATATTAATTTTCCTGTCATTTATTGGTGTAGCTTCGGTAATCAAAGCTTCTCCAACATTATTTATGATAGTGCGTTACTTAGGGGCTGCTTATTTACTATATTTAGGTTGTAAGATTTTATATAGCACATTTATGCATAAGAATTCGAATCAAGACGGCACTGACACTATTTCAATTAAAACAGAAAACCATTTTACTCGTGCCTTAGTGCTGAGCTTAACAAACCCGAAAGCAATTCTATTTTATATTTCTTTCTTTATACAATTTGTTGATTTTAATTACTCTCATGCATGGGTGCCTTATCTTGTACTCGCGACGATCTTAGAATTAGTCAGTTTTTTATACTTAAGCTTATTGATTTTTAGTGGTTACTTGATAGCTCGTTTTTTACGTGAAAAGCAGCTCCTTGCAAAACTTGGAAATTGTACGGTAGGCGCTTTCTTTATGGGTTTTGCAGCTAAATTAGCGATTTTTAGCAATTAAAATTAGGTTGTTATTATAAAGGCAAAAGCATTTTAATTGCGGTCATTCTAACATTTAAGGATAATCACGTGTAAACGCATTGGTTAGAGGTAAGAGTGACACAAATAGAAATTGATGAGTATTGGATGCAACAAGCCATTGAACTTGCGCTAAAAGCACAAGATCTTGGCGAAATTCCTGTCGGTGCGGTCTTAGTGAAAGATAACCATTTGGTTGCCTCGGGGTGGAATCGTTCTATTATTGACCACAATCCGACTGCACATGCTGAGATTATGGCTTTGCAACAAGCAGGGCAAGAGCTATCAAATTATCGGTTATTAGATACCACCTTATATGTCACGTTAGAGCCTTGTATTATGTGTGCAGGTGCAATGATCCACAGCCGTATTAGCCGTGTAGTTTATGGTGCTAAGGACTTTAAAACTGGAGCTTGTGGTTCTTACCTAGATATCATGGGGCAAGCAGGGTTAAATCATTATGTGGATGTTACTGGTGGTGTTCTAGAACAGCAATGTTCTTCAATGCTGAGTGCTTTTTTTAAGCTGCGTAGAGCCCAAAAAAAAGAACAAAAGCGCTAATATGGTTAATTTTAGCGCTCCCATTTTATTTCAGCATGATTTATAACGGTTTCTCAGGTGCTTTTAGTGGTGTGATGGGCGTTTTATCATCGGTTTCATCGGTATTTTGCGATGGATGTAGTGAAAGCAAATACTTTCCTAATGGTAGTCTTTTTTCTTCAAGTGTTTTAGGTGGTTGCGTTGCAGAACTCATTTTACCTAAATGCGTAGTACTCACTTTTTCAGGAATAGGGGACTGATTTTGAATCGTTTGAGACTCAGCTGCTGTCAGGTTTTCTGGTGAAATTAAATAAATAAGTGATTTTTGTGCAATATCAAGTGCATGCTGTTTTCTTTCTTGGCTTTGTAAGTAACCAACTAAACTTTGATGATAACGACGAATATTCTCAACGTAACGATAAGCTTCGTGGCCACGTGCATAACCATAAGTGAGCTGTGAGTAATATTTTTTCTGTGTCAATAAAGGTAAGCGAGCTTTCACATCTAACCACCGGTTAGGGTCTCCGCCTAACATTTCAGTTAATTTACGTACATCCTGCATATGCCCATACCCCATATTATAGGCAGAAAGGGCGAACCAGATGCGGTCATCTTCTTCGATGGTTTCAGGTAAACGTTCCATAATATAAGCAAGATAAGCGGCACCACCCTTAATACTTTCTTCCGGGTCTAACCTGTCAGCAATACCCATTGTTGTTGCCGTTGGCTTGGTTAACATCATTAGCCCACGTACACCTGTAGGCGAAGTCGCTAAAGGGTCCCAATGGGACTCTTGCCATGCGATAGCTGCTAATAATTTCCAGTCAATCACCTGAGCATATTTTTCAAACAGCGGTTGATACTCGGGAAGTTTATTATCAATTGCCTTTATAAATGCCATTGTGTCGAAATAATCGAAGGATTCTACATGGCTAAAATATTTTTCATTAAGGCGTGCGAGTAATTCGGTTTCATGACTGAGATTGAAGAAGTCAAGTAACGCAGCGTCTAAACTGTTTTCTTTGCTACGTCGCATGTACCAAGTGATAGCATGTTCATCCAATAAATCAAAAGCCACGGCAATTTGAGGGTGAATACGTTGTTGTAGTGCAACCGCAATAGAGTCTTCTAACGTGTAGTCAACCTCGCCATCAGCAACCATTTCAAGGATTTGACTGGTATTGTATTTTGAAGTTTCTTCCCACTTTAGGTCTGGGTATTCTTTGGACAATTCTTTAAGTGTACTTGCATGAGCTGTGCCAGCGGTAACTAATAATTTACCATTAATTTCATTGAAATTTTTGGGACGGTTTGTTCCTTTGCGATATACAAGTTGTTGAGTAACATTAAGATAGCTTGGACCGGTTTTCGTTTTGGCTAAACGGTCTTTGTTATACAGCAGGCCCGCTACCGCGATATCAGCATCACCATTTTCAAGGTCATCGAATATTTGCTCGAATGTTGGGCGGATGGTTATTTTGAGTTTAACTCCTAGGTATGAGGCAAAGCCTTGAGCCAGCTCGTAGTCAAACCCGCGCAGCTGTTTTTGCTCATCAATATAGATTAGTGGCGAGCTAACGGCACTAATACGTAATTCACCTTGAGAAATAATTTTATTAATTTGTGAATTCTGCGTATTGGGCCAACGGACGTTAAAACCGATGACCATAGTAGCCAGTAGCGCGATGACCACGACAATTAAATAGTTAACTTTTAAGTTATTCAAATAATAGTTTCTCGTGCATTGACTGGTGCTGTATGTCCATAAAAGAGTATGGCTAAGTAATGGTTATAATTCCAGTAGTCGGCTATTTTGCTCAACATTTAGGAAGGGTGCAACCTATATTATCGTATTTAGCACAGAATAATATTTAACTAATCGCTTTATTTTTAATCACGCAAACGGTTTCGTATTGATGAACATTGCTCTATAATGTGTTCCGGTTTCCCTGCTTTCATGTTCAGGGCTGGCGTTTAAAAGAGAGAAATTAAGACGATGGAAATTTTGCGTGGTTCACCTGCTCTATCAGCATTTCGTATTACCCGCCTTTTGGCACTGTTTGTAGAAAAACAGCTTCCTGTCACGGATATCTATGCTGAGTATATGCACTTTGCTGAAGTTTCGGCGCCGTTGAGTGATGGTGAGCAAGGCAAACTGAGCAGTTTGTTAAAGTACGGCCCTTCTCTGGCAGAGCACGACCCATTCGGTAAGCTTATTTTAGTGACTCCTCGTCCGGGAACTATCTCTCCATGGTCTTCAAAAGCAACAGATATTGCACACAACTGTGGTCTTAATCAAGTCAAGCGTATTGAACGTGGGGTTGCTTATTATGTCCAAGGTGATGCACTGACCCAAGAGCAGTGGCATGAAGTGATCGCTATTTTGCACGATCGCATGATGGAAAGCATTTTCTCTTCTTTTGAACAAGCGAGCGCATTATTTGTGCAGCACCAGCCAGCACCAATGAAATCCATTGATGTGATTGCGGGTGGTCGTATTGCATTGGAAACAGCAAACAGGGAAATGGGACTGGCATTAGCTGATGACGAAATTGATTACCTGTTAGAGGCCTTTGTCGGGTTAAAACGTAATCCAACGGATGTTGAGCTCTACATGTTTGCTCAAGCAAACTCAGAACACTGTCGCCACAAAATCTTTAATGCAGATTGGGTGATTGATGGCGAAGAGCAGCCTAAATCGCTGTTTAAAATGATTAAAAATACGTTTGAAAAAACACCTGACCACGTTTTATCGGCATATAAAGATAACGCAGCCGTGATGGAAGGTTCGCCTGTTGGTCGTTTCTTCCCTGAGCCTGAAGGGCGCACTTACCGCTATCACCAAGAAGATGCTCATATCTTAATGAAAGTGGAAACCCATAACCACCCAACAGCGATTTCGCCTTGGCCAGGCGCAGCAACAGGCTCTGGTGGTGAAATTCGTGATGAAGGCGCAACAGGTCGCGGCGCGAAGCCAAAAGCAGGTTTAGTCGGTTTTTCGGTTTCTAACCTACGTATTCCTGGTTTTGAACAGCCTTGGGAAGAAGATTTCGGTAAACCAGAGCGCATTGTGACCGCTTTGGATATTATGATGGAAGGGCCATTAGGCGGTGCGGCATTTAATAATGAATTTGGTCGCCCTGCGTTATTAGGCTATTTCCGTACTTATGAAGAAAAGGTCAATAGCCACAATGGGGAAGAGTTACGTGGTTATCATAAGCCGATTATGTTAGCGGGGGGCATAGGAAATATCCGTGCAGACCACGTACAAAAAGGCGAAATTACGGTCGGTGCAAAACTCATTGTGCTCGGTGGCCCTTCAATGAATATCGGGTTAGGTGGTGGAGCTGCGTCATCAATGGCATCGGGCCAATCAGATGCAGACCTAGATTTTGCTTCGGTACAGCGCGATAACGCAGAGATGGAACGCCGTTGCCAAGAAGTCATCGATAGCTGCTGGCAACTTGGTGATGATAACCCAATTTTATTTATCCATGACGTAGGCGCAGGCGGTTTGTCGAACGCAATGCCAGAATTGGTCAGTGATGGTGGCCGTGGTGGGCGCTTTGAGTTACGTAAGATTCTCAATGATGAGCCAGGAATGAGCCCATTGGAGGTCTGGTGTAACGAATCTCAAGAACGTTATGTAATGGCCGTTTCACCAGAGCAGCTTCCTGTGTTCACCGCAATTTGTGAGCGCGAACGTGCGCCGTTTGCAGTGATTGGGGAAGCCACTGAAGAACGTCATTTGACATTAAATGATGAACATTTTGCTAACCAACCGATTGATATGCCACTGGATGTTTTATTAGGCAAAACGCCAAAAATGTTGCGTGATGTAAAAACATTAAAGGCGGAACCGGATTCATTAGACAGAACAGCGATTAATTTAAATGAAGCGGTGAAACGTGTCTTGCATTTACCAGCCGTAGCTGAAAAAACATTCTTAATTACCATTGGCGACCGAACCGTTACAGGCATGGTTGCTCGTGATCAGATGGTTGGCCCATGGCAAATTCCTGTCGCTAACTGTGCGGTAACGACTGCAAGTTTAGATAGCTACTATGGGGAATCCATGTCTATTGGTGAAAGAACGCCAGTAGCATTGGTGGATTTCGCTGCATCAGCACGCATGGCCGTGGGTGAAGCATTAACCAATATTGCATGTTCATATGTGCAAGATTTAAAACGCGTTAAATTGTCTGCAAACTGGATGGCAGCGGCAGGGCATCCAGGGGAAGACGCAGGTTTATATGAAGCGGTTAAAGCGGTAGGGGAAGAGCTTTGTCCTGCGCTAGGCCTAACCATCCCTGTTGGTAAAGATTCCATGTCAATGAAAACCCGTTGGCAGCAGGATGGTGAAGAGCGTGAAATGACGTCGCCACTTTCCTTAGTGATTAGTGCATTTGGCCGTGTTGAAGATGTCCGCTTAACAGTGACACCTGAACTAAAAACAGGTCATGATAATGCCTTGTTATTAATTGACCTCGGGCAAGGCCATAACGCGCTGGGCGGTTCTGCACTCGCACAGGTATATCGTCAGTTAGGCAATAAAGCCCCTGATGTACGTAGCCCTGAAGTATTGCTTGGCTTCTTTAATACCATTCAGAAGTTATTATCCGAGCAAAAATTATTAGCCTATCATGACCGCTCAGATGGCGGCTTATTCGTCACTTTAGTGGAAATGGCTTTTGCGGGTCATTGCGGTATTAATGTTGATATTAGCTCTTTTGATGAAGACACGCTCGCAGCATTATTCAACGAAGAGTTAGGCGCTGTCATTCAAATTAATGAAGCCGATAGAGCGTATGTGGCAGAATGTTTTGCACAAGCAGGGCTTGCAGGCTGTGTTCATTATTTAGGTTCTGCAATACAAGATGATGCCGTGATCATCAATAGCCGAGATACGGTTGTTTACCGCGAGTCTCGCAGTTTATTGCGCCAATGGTGGGCTGAAACGACTTGGCAAATGCAGCGCTTGCGCGATAACGAAGTGTGTGCCGACGAAGAACATACAATGAAACAGGATAATCAAGACCCAGGTTTGAATGTGAAATTGACTTATGACATTGAAGAAGACATTGCTGCGCCATTTATTTTGTCAGGTGTACGTCCTAAAGTAGCTGTTTTACGTGAACAAGGTGTGAACTCACATGTGGAAATGGCGGCAGCCTTTGACCGTGCTGGTTTCGATGCAATTGATGTGCATATGAGTGATTTACTCGCAGGTAACTTGTCTTTGGAACAATTCCAAGCATTAGTGGCTTGTGGCGGTTTCTCTTATGGTGACGTATTAGGTGCGGGTGAAGGTTGGGCAAAATCTATTTTATTCAACAATAAAGTCCGTGATGAATTTGAGACATTCTTTAACCGTGCTGATACTTTATCTCTGGGGGTATGTAATGGTTGCCAGATGATGTCGAACTTACATACGCTTATCCCAGGTGCTGAATTCTGGCCCCGTTTTGTACGTAACCGTTCTGAACGTTTTGAAGCACGCTTTAGCTTAGTTGAAATAGCAAAAAGCCCATCACTGTTACTGCAAGATATGACAGGTTCTCGTATGCCGATAGCGGTTTCTCATGGGGAAGGGCAAGTGGAAACCCGTGCAGCCGCACATTTACAGCAATTAGAAGATAATGGGCTGGTGGCAATGCGCTTCGTGAATAACTACGGTCAGGTAACTGAGCAATATCCAGCTAACCCGAATGGGTCAGTTAATGGTATTACGTCGGTGACCTCGAAAGATGGCCGAGCAACGATCATGATGCCGCACCCTGAGCGTGTTTTCCGCACTGTGAGTAATTCATGGCACCCTGAAAATTGGGGAGAAGATAGCCCGTGGATGCGCATTTTCCGTAACGCACGTAAGCAATTAGGTTAATAAATCACAAGTTCGATAGATTGTTGAAAAGGCCAGCTATTTTGCTGGCCTGAATTTTAATCGAGTGAGTTTTAAACGGAAAGGTCGGTTTTTGAGTCAGAATTATTCCTAATTACTATTTCCAAAAACGGTCAATTTGTTCCCTTAATGCTTCCGCCGTTTTTTTGCCTTTTTCGCCAACTAATGCACGGCCAGCAATAAAGGCTTTTGCATTGATACCATTAAATAAATGCAGGTCTTCTGGAACTATCCCGCCTGTAATTGAGAGTTCTAGTCCTAAATCAGACAGTTTGCGCATTTTTTCGATATCTTCATTGGTCCAGCCAATACCAGCGAGTTCTGCATCACGGGAACGATGGTAAATAGCTTGCGAAATGCCAAGTTCAACCCAATTTTTAGCATCGTCAAAAGTCCAATTACCATAGATTTCAATTTGGATTTCACGATTAAACTCATCGGCAACTTTTTTACAGGCAGCTATAGTGGCAATATGTGCCGCCGCTGATACTGTGATCCAATCTGCTCCCGCTTCAAATGCCATTTTCGATAAAATGGCTCCACCATCCGTGGTTTTCATATCGCAAACTAGAATGTGATTGGGATATTTTTGACGTAAAGTCGCGACCGCATTCATGCCTTCTGCAAAAGCTAAGATTGTGCCCACTTCAATAATATCAACGAAAGTGTGTACATTTTCAGCCACTTCGAGTGCAGCCGGTAAGTTGGTTTGGTCTAGAGCTATTTGGATCAAAGGCTTTGTCATTGTGATTGTCCTAAAATATTTTCATGTATGAGACGCGCAAGGCCATCACCATTGTTATCGGTAGCACAAACGAAATCCGCATGGGACTTCACGGTGTCATCAGCATTTTTCATTGCAACTCCTAAGCCTGCTAGCTTAATCATGGAGATATCGTTGTGATTATCACCAACAGCAATAACTTGCTTCGAGTCATAACCCAGAGAATGAAGATACTCAGCTAAACGCGTTCCTTTGTTATTGCTTTTCGCAGCAAAATCGAAACGGTTTGACCATGATTTTTCTGCATTAAAAGTTTGTTTTATCCAAGGTGAGTTTAAGAAGCGCTCTAACGTAGCCGGTTCACCTTCGACGACAAATTTCCAAATATAGTCAGCGTGCTGGACTTGTTCTTCAAATGAATCAATGCGATAAATTTTTGGCGGATGGGCCATGGTTGGGTCGTTAGCCCATTGCTCCATCGCGCTCATGTAATCGATGGGATCGATTTTTGAATACACCATGGCATCGGTGATATACATCACCATTTTCAGTTTGTCCTGTTGCGCCAGTTCAATAAAAGTGAGCGCGTTCTCTTTGGTGAGAGCATTGTGTGTGAGAACTTTTTCATTTTGGTAATCATAAATATAAGTACCATTGCAACAAATAATTGGCGTGGTTAAACCAAGCTCATCATAATAGGGGCGAGCTGCGGTATGATGGCGACCCGTGACTATCATGACATGGCATTGTTTTGCTGCTTTGTGAATGGCTTGTTTGACGGCTGGGTGGATAGTGTGTTCTTGAGTTAAAACTGTGCCATCTAAATCAAGCGCTAATACGTTATACATAGTTGATTACCTCTATTGCTAATTAATGATTCTTTTTTATTATCATTAAATTAGCATAATGCTTGGTCAATAACCTGATAAACATCATCAATGGTGCGGCAGCGACGTAATTTATCAAGATCGACACCGGTTTCACTGTTTTCATCATCGAGAACGCGAGTCACTTCCATCAAGCCTTCCATATGTTCATCTGATGAGCTACCCGCTAAGGTGATCAGCACATCAACGGGTTCATCCTCGCCATCAAAAATAATGGGTTTGTCTAGAGTGACTAAAGCAAAGGCTGTTTTTAGTACACCATCTTCAGGTCTTGCATGGGGAAGGGCCAAATTAGGCGCGATACAAATATAAGGCCCAAGTTTTTCGACGCTGCTGATGATTGCCTCATGATAACTGGGTTTTATCGCCCCCGAAGCGATGAGCAGGTCTGTACCTATCTTAATAGCATCACGCCAGTTATCAGCGGATGCTTTTAGCTGTATCGAATTATTGTCGATTAGTGATTGTTTAAATCCCATCATTGCCTTCCTATTTTTCAACGTTAAGGGAGTAGATACCGTTATGAGCGATATCTATTCCTATGACTTAGGCTATTTATTTCCGATAAAATTAGTATGTATGATATCGAGTAGTTCATCACCGAATGAGTTAGGGTTGAGCATATTTTGTACGCCAAGCACAAATTTCCCATCACCGGGGTCCATTTCTGAGCTTAAATGCTTAGAGGAAACGATAATATCAGTGGCTGTTAATTTTGATTTATAGTCAGATACGGCGCAGGAGTCCATGATGTGTGGGATCCCTTTTTTCTCAAGATACTGGCCAATTTTCATTTTCATCATCATTGACGAGCCTTGTCCATTACCGCAAACTGCTAAGATACGTACAGGTTTAGCGCCGCTATTTTCAAGTGGGGCTGCTTCAGCTTTCTCATTGATCTGAATTTCAGTTTTGGTTGGACTTTGTGCGTCTTCTTCAGCGCGTAATTTTTTTGCGGCAAAGTACATATAGACAAAGGAGAGGGCGACAACCACAAAGAAGAACATTTTAGAGAAAGACAAACCTTGCATAATGACAGGGAAAGCTAATGCCCAGTCGGCCATTCCCATCCAACCGCTAAATTCAGTACCTTGTCGATTGATAAGATCAATGGCCCAAGCGGAACCTAATATCTCGATAACGCCCATGACAAAACAGACTTTCATAACCGCTTTCCAGCCGCTAAAATGGTTTGCAAAGATACCAATAGTGGCGTTGGAGAAAAACATTGGGATAAAACCAGGAATAATCATAATTGGCGAGTTAAATGCCAACATACCCAGAACGGCAACAAATTGCCCAATTGCCCCCCACATAAAGCCAAACACCATCGCATTAGGTGAGAAAGCGTAGATTGCCGCACAATCGATAGCGAGCACAGCGTTGGGAATGACACGTTCGGAGATCCCTTTAAAGGCCTCAGAAAGCTCGGCAACAAACATTCGCACACCCGTAACAATGATTTGGATAGCAACGGCAAACTTTAAACCTGTTTCAATAATATAAATGGTCCAGTGGGTGGTCCCTGCCATGGTTTGCAGATTAGGTATACCAAAGGAAATTAAGATCACACCAAAGAATAAGGTCATCACAATGGCAGTAGCGGAAATACTGTCATGGAAGATATGCAGCCATTTGGGCAGTTTTAAATTATCAACACTGTCTTTTCTATCCCCCAATTTCGGGGAAACTTTGGTTGCTATCCATGAGGCAAACTGCTGCTGGTGGCCGATAGAAAAACCGGCACCGCCAGTAACTTCTTGCGTTGGCTTAAACATAATATTGGAAGAAATTCCCCAATACAGCGCCATTAATACCGCAGAATACAAAATGGTTTCCCACATGCTTGAGCCAAGCACAAAATAGAAAACAGCGATTAGGCCTGCTTGTTGAAACATAATATGCCCTGTCAACATAATGGTACGAATACCCGTGACGCGGCGAAAAAGGACTAAAACAATATTAATTGCGAGAGCTAATAAAACGGTATAGCCCACCCAAGAATAGTTATCACCCATGGCTTCCATTGTCGCCATCATTGACGTATATGGGTCAATAACTGAGCCCGTAAGTCCATGGTATTCAGACATTTTTTCTATTACGGGTTTAAAACTGGAAACTAAAGTACTGGCTCCAACGCCAACTAGCATAAAACCAACAATCGTTTTGATTGTCCCTTTGAGGATTGTCGTGCCATCGCGCTTTAATAGCCAATAACCAATAAATGTGACTAAGCCTAATAATAGAGGCGCTTTTGTCATTACTTGGCTGTAAAAAATATAGAAAGCGTCGTATAAAAAATCCATATTTTTACCTCTAATCAAATTGTATTTGTAATTTATCTGGGTCAGAGATGATTCATATTGATCGTATCTGGTGTTATTGCGATATAATCATTTAAAGGGGTTAAACAATCCCGCAAAAATCAAATGTGATCATATGTAATCACGAATTGCTCTTTTATGATTGTTTGCATTTGTCTGTTTTTTTACCAGTAAAAAAATAAATAAATGGCGACTTGATCACGTAAAATTTAAAATATCCATATATATCAATGTGATATTTTTACTTGAATCAAATATTGTTTTTTTGCATAAGCAAAGGTTGACAATATTAGATGAGATAAATAGAATCAAAACTAATCACTAGTAATCATTTTGAGTCATATGTCATCATGGTCGTGATTATTAACTAATAAGGCGATGATTATGAATGAAGTGCAAAGACACAATGAAATATTGTCGTTATTGGAAACGCATCGAGTGATCAATGTTTCTCATATAACCGAACAATTTAGTGTGTCTCCTGCAACTGCTCGTCGTGATATTTCAAAGTTAGATGGGCAAGGTAAATTGAGAAAAGTCCGTAATGGCGCAGAACGTATTGAAAATAAAAAGCGTAAGTGGACACCGTTAAACATCAATAGTACTGAGCACTATGAAGAAAAGTCTGAAATCGCAATTAAAGCGGCAGAACTTTGTCTTCCGGGAGAAAGCGCTGTAATTAACTGTGGTTCAACCGCGTTTATGTTAGGGCAGCAGTTGTGCGGTAAAAACGTGCAAATTGTGACGAATTATTTTCCATTAGCGAGTTATTTGATTGACCAAGACCATGATGACGTCATTTTAATCGGTGGGCAGTATAACAAAGCACAAAACATTTTTTTGAATCCTGCTTTGAACACGTTAATGGGCTATGCCGGTAACTGGATGTTTACTTCAGGTAAAGGATTAACGGAAGCTGGCTTATACAAAGCGGATATGTTAACTGCGGTAGCAGAGCAGCAAATGCTTGATCAAATTGATAAATTAGTCGTTGTTGTAGACAGTTCCAAAGTGGGTCATCGAACGGGAATGTTATTTTGCCCAGCTAATAAGATAGATGTTCTTATCACTGGAAGAAATGCCAATGCTGAGGTTATCAAAGCGATTGCCGAGCAGGGCACGCGAGTGATACTGGTTTAATTCCGTCGAATACCTGATTTTTTAATATAGACAAATTCAGCTGCCATGCCTTAATTTCTCGATTAAGGCATCAGGCTCCCTACATCTAAAATTCTAGAAAAGGTATTGTTACTATGAGCAAAGTAAATGAAATCACACGTGAATCTTGGATTTTAAGTACGTTTCCTGAGTGGGGAACGTGGCTAAATGAAGAAATTGAAAAAACGGTTGTTGAACCCAATACCTTTTCAATGTGGTGGCTGGGGTGCACAGGTATTTGGTTAAAGAGTGAGGGAAATACCAATGTTTGTATCGATTTTTGGTGTGGAACAGGGAAAAAAACGCAAAAAAATCCACTCATGAATAAGCAACACCAAATGATGCGTATGGGCGGTGTTGAAGCGCTACAACCAAACTTACGTACTGCGATTTTCCCTTTAGATCCGTTTGCGATTAAAGAAGTTGATGCGATTTTAGCCTCTCATGACCATGCTGACCATATCGATGTCAATGTCGCTGCTGCGGTAATGCAAAACTGTGGTGACCACGTTAAATTTATTGGCCCTCAAGCTTGTGTGGATTTATGGATAAAATGGGGAGTACCAACCGAACGTTGCGTTGTTGCCAAAGTCGGTGATGTACTGGAAGTGGGGGATATGAAAATCCGTGTGTTAGACTCATTTGACCGCACGGCACTAGTGACATTGCCACAGGGTGTTTCTTCTTATGATAAGCAAATTTTAGATGGTATGGATTCACGTGCAGTGAATTATCTGATTGAAACAACAGGTGGCTCTATTTATCATTCAGGCGATTCACATTATTCAAACTATTATGCGGCTCACGGTAACCGTTATCAGATTGATGTGGCATTGCTTTCCTATGGAGAGAACCCACGTGGTGTGACCGATAAAATGACGTCATCCGATATTTTACGTGCGGCAGAGTCATTAGATTGCGAGCGGGTTATTCCATTCCACCATGATATTTGGGCTAACTTCCAAAATGATCCGCGGGAAATTGAAGTCTTGTGGAATATGAAAAAAGAGCGTTTGCAATATAAATTTGCCCCGTTCTTCTGGCAAGTGGGTGGGAAATATACTTATCCAACAGATAAAGACCGCATGCATTATCAACATTTCCGCGGCTTTAGTGATATTTTCAAAAATGAACCTGAATTGCCATATAAAGCGTTTTTATAATTAATCCTGCTATTAAAAGCAGCGTTTAAGGAAACTTAGACGCTGTTTTTTTATTGTATTTAAAAAATATATATATTCAAATAATATGTACTGCCAATATATTTATTATCTATGTAGCATTATTTTTTATTAATCTACTGACGTTGACTGTCTTAATTTAATATTTTCTAATGTTAGTGTTATCAATGTAGATAACTTATCTGATTCAATAAAAATAATTTTTGCTGATTTAATTTCAGTTGTTAATGATGTTAAATTTAAAAACTTTTTAGAAAACCTAACAGGAAGTAAAGTAAATATTATATCAAACATGTACTTAAGCAAGTTTGATAAAGATGATTTTCTAACTACACATTGTGACTCCGATGATGGGATAGGTATTGTAATTAACCTAACAAAGGAATGGGAAGCAAATTATGGAGGATTAACGATGATTTTAGATAAGGATAAAAAGACAATTTTAGATACTTTTATCCCGTCATATTTAAATATTTTAATTTTTGATACAAAAAAAAGAAAAATCCCACATTTCGTTTCCACAGTGACATCTAATAGAACAAGTAAAAGAATGGCATTAGTTGTGAGGTATAATGAAGCAAATTAAAGTACTTCTTTGTGCTATTTTAATATCATTCATATGGGGGAGTGCATTTCCTATATCAAAACTAGCGATTGACCAAGTAGGTGTTTGGGCTTTTAGAATCTACTCCCTAATTATTTCAGTTATTTTTTTGTGCTTTGTTTTTTTCTTTTTTAGTCGGTGTCGGTTTAATTTTCGAGAGTTTGTAAACAGTATCCCACTTGGTTTTTTAAATGTTTTTTTAGTTCCTATATTAAATAGTTTGGCGTTAAAGTATACAGAAGCGGTAAAGGCATCTGTACTTGTTTATACAATGCCAGTAATGGCAACAGTTGTATTGGGTGTAATAAATAAACATATTGAAACTCGGTCAGTATTTGTATCTTTGTTATGCATTAGTGGTATTTTTATCTTTATATCACCAGTTGGTATAAGTATTGGTGAAATCATAATTTTATTAAGTGCATTTATGTGGGCGCTAGGAACTATTTTATCTGAAAAAATTACCATGAAAATAAACCTAACTTCAAAAGTATTTTATCAAAATATAGTATCATTTGTTTTTTTTATTTTATTAATTCCATTTTTAAATGTTGATTTAAACATATTGAGTAATATACATTCTGAATTTTTTATGAGTGTATATATACCAATTATCTATATGGGGATAGCTAATGGCGTGATTGTTTATGTTCTTTGGTATTATATGATAGGGTATGGTGGCGCAAAGCTTTCATCATACTCAATTCTTATTTCACCAATCATTAGTGTGATGATTTCATCCTATCTTTTAGATGAGACAATGACAATTTCGATGATAATCGGTATGTTATTTATTTTGTTAAGTATGTTAATTGTACTTTCAGAAAAAAATAAAAATTGATATTGAAGTCACCGATAATATGCTTTTAGTGATTATTTTCTTATGGGGCACATTCCCCCTCCGCCCTTATGGGTGAAGGGAGAATGTGCTATTCACAATGCAAGTTTCCCTTGTTACCTAATGACATTTTGTATTATTCAAAGAGTGAGATATTACTCAAGAATAAACATGCCGTATGGGTGGATCTGCAAATAGAGGTTTTCCCCGACAGAGGGTTGTAATTGAGTGGCATTAATTTGCAGCAACATTGATTGGCCATGCCAATCAACAGTGACTTCATATTGAGGCCCCATATAAGCAACATGAGTCACTGTACAGCGTTGGCTGTCTTCACCTTGTAAACTCAGCGTGATAGCTTCGGGACGAACCCCCACAGTTACCGCGGTTTTATCAGTAACAAACTGTTCTGGGCGTGGTAAGCGATAATTGAAAATATCCACGGAATCCGCACTGAGTGTCGCAGGGAAAATATTGGCATCCCCCATAAAGCTGGCCATAAATTTTGACGCTGGCTGGCGGTAGAGCTCTTGCGGTGAGCCGAGTTGCATGATTTTCCCTTTATTCATGACCAACACCATATCCGAAACCGCAAAGGCCTCGCTTTGGTCATGGGTAACATACAAAGAGGTGATATTAAACTGCTGCTGTAACTCACGGATTTTTTCACGCATGCTACGACGTAAATTTGCATCCAAGTTACTTAATGGCTCATCGAACAACAGCACTTTTGGCTTAAGGATCAATGCGCGAGCTAAGGCAACTCGTTGCTGTTGTCCCCCAGAAATTTGGTCGACAAAGCGGTCAGCAAAACCAGCTAAATCAACTAATTCTAATGCCTCGTCAACTCGTTTTTTTATTTCGGCTTTGGGTAATCCTAACATTTTTAAGCCATAACCCACGTTGTCCCCCAAGGACATATGCGGGAACAGGGCGTAAGATTGGAAAACCATACAGATATCGCGTTGTTGAATGGAACGGTCTGTCACATCTTCACCGTCAATAAACATACGGCCTTCAGTCGGTTTTTCTAAGCCAGCCACTAAACGCAATACGGTGGTTTTACCGCAGCCTGATGGGCCGAGTAGGGTCACCATGCTACCTTGCGGAATTGAAAGACTTAAATCATCGATGACGGTATTGTTGCCAAAGCGTTTAGTCACATTTTTTAGTTCAACAAAATGATGTTGTGTCATGTCAGTTACTCCATGATTACTGTGCATTTTTGGCTTTGGAACGTGAAACACGGGCTTCGCCAATCAAATAGTCAAATAAGAAAATAATTGCCAACATTACGACAATCAGGATTGAGCCATAGGCAATGGCAACGCCATATTCACCGTCTTCAACACGGTTCAAAATATAAGCCGTTGCGACGCGAGTATCTGGAGTAACCAAGAATACAATCGCACTGACAGTGGTGATCGCACGGACAAAGCTATAAATCAGCGCCGATAAAATGGCTGGGCGCAACAAGGGTAACAGGATAAAGAAGATGGTACGCATTGAACCCGCTCGTAAGCTGAGTGACGCTTCATCCAATGATTTATCAATTTGCCCTAAACCTGCAATACCAGCACGGATACCCACAGGGACGTTACGCATGGTCATTGAAATAATTACGATGGCAGCCGTTCCCGTTAAATAAAACGGTGAATCGTTAAAGGCTAAAATGTATGACACACCTGCCACGGTACCTGGAACAGCAAAACACAACATCGTCGTGAATTCGATGGTCTTTTTACCACGGAAGTCTTGGCGAACTACGATATAGGCAATTAGTAAACCAAGGATCGCGGTAATAGGTGCCGCAATACCTGCATACAGAAGCGTATCTAACAGTGACGGCCATGCACCATCACTCATACCCTGACCAAATAATTTAATAAAATTATCTAAGGTTAAGGTGTAATCAACACCCCAGTTCACGGTAAAGCTACCGTAGAAAATGCTACCGTATAACAATATGTTAAATGCAACCCAAATAGCTAAGAAGGCTGTTACAGTGGCAATTAACGATGTTGGTAACGGCTGAACATCACCACGGTAAGATTTCCCGGACACAGTGACATAGGAGCGTTTGCCTATCCACATATACTGAACGCAGAAGACTAAAAGTGAGAACACTAGTAGTGACGCACCCAAGGTACTGGCGGCTTGATAATCTAACTGCGACCCAGTGATATAGAAGTAAATTTGCGTCGCGAGTACGTCGAAGTTACCACCTAAAACTAATGGGTTACTAAAGTCAGCCAATGATTGCACTATGACGATTAAAAATGCGTTTGCCAAAGCAGGTTTCAGTAATGGCATAAATACATTAAAGAAAGTTTGGTAACGGTTGGCACGCAATGTATAAGACGCTTCTTCTAAAGATGGGTGAATGGTTTTAATCGCACCATCTAAAATCATGAATGACATCGGGGTGAATGCTAGCACTTGCGCTAACCAAATTCCCGTAAAGCCATATAGCCAGTTGGTATTTTCAAGGCCCATATAAGTAGCAAGGAATTCGGTAATATACCCTGAACGCCCCATCATCAATGTGACCCCTAGACCGACGACAAATGGGGGAGTGACGATAGGCAAAATAGAAAAAACACGGCCAATGATGGCGGAGCGTTTAGCAATACGTGTCGTATAAATAGCTAAAATCAAACCAAAGAAAGTACAGCCAGCCCCTACCGCTAACGATAAAAATACTGAGTTAATAATAACTTGGACAATATGCGATTGTGTCAAAATTGCCACAAAGGCGAATGGCGCAAAGTCTCCATTTCCATCAGTGAACATTGGGATAAAAATAGCGACACTTGGGAACACAATAAACAGGGTTATTAAAGCAACAACGGTGATCAGTGAGCCAATAACAAACTGGTCTCCACCGAGCCACTCAAGGCGGGTTAACGCCAATGTCATCACCATTCCCAAGGCGATAAATAGCACAATAGCTGAGTAACCTAACCCTTTTCCTTCAAAGTAGGAGGTTAAGATCACCACGGCGGCGGTGATAACAGCCACGCCAATATCGACGTAATGCCGTGTTTTATGATAACGATCCGCTGGTGTTAACGGGCGAATAAATAAAATAGAAGGTAATAAATACCAAAGCCAACTAATGTTTAGGCTACTCCAACCGTAAGCCGCTATGATCTCGTCTTGTGTTGAATCAAGTACGCCATAGTCTAGGCTCCAAGAAGGTAGTAACGCGAAACCTAGCCATGCAATCAGCAACCAAAAGAATATGCTATCCTTTTTGGTTGGGGTCGATAAGGTTAGGGTTTGAGACATAGTTCCCCCTAAGCTCGTCATATTTTGCGCTGTCACGGTATTGGCTTCACTCCGTTACCCTAGTCACATACTTATGTATGCTCCTAGGGATAACGTCACTTGCCGCCTAGTGACAACACTCATAATTTGAAGCTTAATTAAATTAATTTTTTATTTTAGTTAAGTAAGTGCTCAGTGCGGCGAGTTAACGCCGCACTTAATGCTATTTGCTCATTTTGACTTCAGTAACCCATTTATTGATAAGGTTTTTACGGACATCAGCATCACCGTATTTATCCATATCGTAATTAATTAGGTTCAACTCATTGAGTTTTAATGAAATAGGCGAGGACTCTGCCGTTGTGTTGGTTAAGATTTGGTAAGATTTCCCTTCTTTCCAGCTCAGCTCTTGAGCTTCTTTCGATAAGACGAAATCAACGAATAATTTGGCGTTGTCCATATTACGTGCGTTTTTCAGGATACTGATCCCGCCGATTTCATAGCCTGTTCCTTCACAAGGAGCGATGAGTTCTAACGGCGCACCGTTTTCCACTTCTAATGAATAATCATGTAAGAAGCCAATACCAATTGCCGACTCACCACGAGCCGCATTACGTGCTGGAGCAATACCTGACTTGGTATATTGTGATATGTTAGCATTTAATTTTTTTAGATAATCAAAGGCTTGCTCATTTCCCCATAATTGGTCGAAAGTGGCTAATGCAGTATAAGCTGTCCCTGAACTTTGTGGGTCTGCGATTTGAATTTCGCCTTTATACTCAGGTTTTGTTAAATCTTTCCAGCAAGTTGGGATCGGCAAACCTTTTTCTTTTAAGCGGTCTTTATTGACACCGAAGCCTAAAATACCGATGTAAACTGCGGAAGAATAGTTACCTTTACGTTTTGCTGGGTCTTGGAACTGCGGCATAATTTCAGACAGATTTGGCGACTTGTATGGCTCAAGTAAATCCATTTCTCCTGCTTGTGAATGAGGGTCTAATGTACCGCCATACCACACGTCAGCTTGTGGGTTACGTTTTTCGGCCTCAATTTTGGCTAAAGTACTGCCAGAACCGTTACGTACAAAGGTGGTTTTGACATCGTATTTCTTTGCAAAAGCTTGCGTCTCAGTTTCGCACATGGCGTTAGTGGCGCTACAGTAAACAACCAAACGGCCCGCAGCATTTGCAGTGGTAGAAATAGCCGCTAGTGATAAACCAGCAGCGATAAGCGTAGAGAGAGTTTTCAGTTTCATTTTCAGTCCTTTATTCAGGTTTTATTATCAGAGGGTGAAACAGTGCCTGCTAAATGCTCTCGCTTGCTGACATTGGCAATCAATAGAGGCATTAGCAGTAATCCCATCAAAGCCGCGGCACTGGCCAGTAAAGAAAACATTCCTGACCAACCATAATGTGCAATGACTTGAGAGAGTGGCCATCCCGCAATTGCCGCCCCTAAATAGGCGTACAATCCAAGATAGCCCGTTACCGCCCCAGCTGCTTTTTTATGACAATATTCTGTTGCAGCTAAGCCGATTAACATTTGAGGTCCAAACACAAAAAATCCGATAGCAAAGAAACATACAGCCAATAAAGCGTAGTGATGAATTGGCGTTAACCATAAGGCGCTAACTGAGACACAAAGCCCCAAAGAAAACAGTAGGATCATTGGCGCTCGTTGGCCGCGAAATAGGATATCAGAGCCCCAGCCAGAGCAGAGAGCACCTAATAATCCCCCCAATTCAAATAACGATAATGTTGCATTTGCACTGAGTAAATTAGTGCCATGTTTCTCTGTTAACCATAAATTCCCCCAATCGTTTATCGCCATGCGAATGAGATAAACCAAAATATAGGAGAAACCCAGTAACCAAATCATACGGTTAAAAATAATGGCATCTTTTAAAATCGTTAACATCGGCATGGGAGGGGACAAACGCTCTTGGCGTAACTCCAACACATCTTGTCGCCATTGCCCCACGCTTGGAAGCTGTTCTTCTTGTGGTGTGCCACGTAATTGGCGGCACAGCCATAACCCAATGATGACCCCAATAACGCCAGGGACAATTAATGCCATTTGCCAGCTGTACTGGGTTGCCAATAATGCCGTTAGCAGAGGCAGTAACATTCCCCCTAGGTTGATGGAAATATTCCACAGCCCCCACCAAAACCCACGTTCATTGCGTGAATACCAGTGCGTTAGAATGCGTGCGCAAGGTGGCCAGCCCCAGCCTTGAAAAAAGCCATTTAGTGTCCACACGATTAATAACGCCGGAAACGATAAGCAATAGGCAAAAATAATATTTAGTAGCCCTGTCATCACTAAGCCGACACCCATAAACCAACGGTATCCGGTGATATCGTGGAAAATTCCCGATAAAAACTTAGAAATACCGTAGGTTAAATAAAATGCAGTTGCTATCCAGCCAATATCGCTTTTATCGAGAAACAGCTCGTTTTGCATGACAGGCATCACGAAGTTAAAACTCTTTCGCGTAAGGTAAAAAGTGGCATAACCAATAATCATTGATAGCATTAAGCGGCGACGCCAAAAACGATACGTGTTATCCAGACTCAAGGTGTCTTTACCTGTCATAGGGCGGTTTCTCTTGTTAGGCAAAATGTAATCAAGTTTTTAACAAAAAGGATGAGAGAAGGTATTAGGGGGCTAGGAATTATTCCTAGTTTTGCGATGTTTTATCTCAAAATGTGGGCAAGTTAACACTTATTTGTGTTCCGTTTTGTGTGGTCAATGTCCAGTCACCACCTAAGGCTCGAACTCGCTCCTCAATACCGCGTAAACCAAAGCCACTCGTGCGTTTGCTAAATGGAATGCCAACGCCATTGTCATCAACAACTAGCTAGATCGAGTCACCTATTTGCTTAAGAGATATGTGAATTTGTGTGGCTTTTGCATGTTTACTGATATTGTTAAGTAATTCTTGGACGAGGCGATAAAGTGTAAATAAAACCGTTTCATTGATCGGCGTTTCTTGTAAGCCATAATGAAAGTGACATTGAATATTATTCTGTGGAAAAGAAAATTCAGTAATTAAGTGCTTAAGTGCATTTTCAAGGGACATTTCATCCAATACGGGAGGGCGCAATTGGCGTAATAATTGCCGCGTAGATTGGTGAATTTGCTGAGCTAGTTCATTTATTTGACTTGCTGCTTGGTGGCTGATGTCGTCAGACGCTGTTTTTTTCACTAGCATTGACTGAATTTGGATGGCAGTAATATTTTGCCCAATTTCATCATGCAACTCGCGAGCAATCGCTTTTTTGATATCTTCCTCGGTATGAACGAGTTGTAACATTAAGTCGCGTCGCGCTTTTAGCTCTTGCTCTAAGCGTTGTCGATAGCGCTGTAGGTTACTCGCCAGTTGTTTTTGTCGGCTAATTGCTATCCCAAGCCCGATGCCAATTAAGGCTTGGGAACTGAGAAACATTTCTAGCTCTTCTAAATCAACAAAGGCACCGTGAAATTGCCGTGCAAAAGTAATAATTAAACTGCCTAATAATGCAGAAAGTACGCCGCCCTGCCAACCATAGCGATAAGCCATAAAAACATTAGGAATAAAAACGAGTAGGACAATTAACCGCTCAATTTCGGGGGCAAAAAAGACTTGGGCACTCAACCCAACGACACAGAATAGAAAACACCAAACTATTAAAGAGGTTCGTAATTGTTTATCTGGCGTTCCATAATCAAGGAGCATTTGGTAGTGCTGCTCGTGGAGATATTCATAAATAAGGTAAACAAAAGGAGAGAGTAGTATTCCTCCGGTGAATGTTGTTAGGAATAATTGGCTAATGGAATAAGATGATAACCCACTGAATAATAAAGCATGTAATACACTATTTGCGGCGACACCTGCGAGCAATAATAGTAATCGTTGCCAATATAACGTATAGCGCCACCAAATGTTTTGAATGACGAAGGCAACACCGAGACTCAATAATGGAGATAACAGTAAAACAGGTTGGAAGAGCAGTTGCTCTGATGATAACCAAAAATTTAATATCCCTTCGCTGAGTAGTAGTGTTGGCCAGTAACGTCGCCACAGGATAATCATCAATGCTAGGCGCAAGCCTTGCGGAAGAAATAAAGTTGCTTGAAAACTGTTTTGACTTAAATAAAAGCCGATGATCCACAACCCAATCCATAACAGAGAATAGGTAAAAAATAGAAAGATGGACTGCAGTGTTAAACGTAAGCTTTTATTCATGCCGAAATTACCTTGATATTAGGTTATGCTCTAACGCGTAATGAACAAGGTCGATGGTGTTTTCGCATTGTAATTTGCCTAATATATTTGCACGATGCACATGCACAGTTTTATGGCTTAATTCAAGTTGCTCTGCGATCACTTTTACACTCAAGCCAGCAACTAATAAATCAAACACTTCTCGTTCCCGAGGCGTGAGTTCTTGTAGACTTTGCTGCTGTTGGGGTGAGTGGCGTAACGCTCTCATGGCATCGGCGCATAGGTAGCAGCCTCCTTGGTGTACTGAGCGAACCGCTTGCACTAATTCTTCAGGGCCACAGCGTTTAGTTAAATACGCACTGGCTCCAGCATCTAAAGCACTTTGCACAAAAGCGGGGGTATCATAAATACTCAAGATAATGGTGCGAAAATCCGGCTTTTTTTGGCGCAACCGTGATAAAAGTTGCAGGCCGTTCTCATCTGGCATCGAAATATCCATGATGGCAACATCAATATCTAAATTAAGCAAATTAGGCCAAGCTTCTTGAGCATTAGCATATTGCCCGATAACCGAAATATCAGGTTCAAGTGTTAATAGCTGTGCGAAGCCAGAACGCACAACCACGTGATCATCAACTAATGCGATTTTTATCATATTGTTTTTATCAATTTGATGAGTAGGGTGTGGGAAATCTTATATCAAGACGAGAAGAGATAAGCTACTAACATAATTTAAAATTCTGATATTCATCAGGTATTTTCTTTCATTATCCTGCTTTAGTGCTTTGATTGTATAAAGCAGGATAGCGGACGTTAAATGGGGTATGCTTCAATAATGGAAATATGACATTGTGTTGAAATAATTTGTTTTAATTGTAAGTTTGCTTGATTTAGCAGTGAATTGAACTCAGTTTCTGTGCGTTCATGGCCTTCATCAAATAAAACCATCTGTACTAAATCCATATTTTTACTGAAGTGGGGGTGATTGTCGTTGGTAACAATATTTTCAATGATTAGTAACTTAGAGTTAGGACTCATCGACTTTCTAATTGTTTTAAGTATCTTTATTGCAACAGTATCTGACCAATTATGAGTAATATACTTGAGTAAATAAATATCAGCTTCAGGGCAGGCTTCAAGAAATGAGCCAGCTTGGATGCTCCAACGTGTGGGGTCATCTAGTTGATTAAAAATATGTTTTTCTAATACTTGGGCTTTATCAAATAATATGACTTTTAATGTTAAATTTGCTTTCATAACCTCTAAAAGTAACCCACCACAGCCGCCGCCAATGTCTGCAACGAGAGCGTTATCTGGGAAACTATAACTTTCTACGACAAATGCATTTTCTAATTTACTTACAGACGAAATGCCTTCGTGGAAATTATCACTATCAGTAATTCGTTCATCCCAATATTCATAAAAACTCATTCCAAACATGCTGTTAAACAAATGGGGCTCAAACGCGCTGCGGTGTAACTCGCCTGCGGGTAACCAGAACGAAGGGTCAGTAAACATCAATACCGCTTGCCGTAATGAAAACGTATTCTTTTCAGATAAATATTGTGCGGCGGGTGTGAGGTCAAATTTGTTATCAGGGGTTAGCTTAAAAATATCTTTAGTGGCTAATAATCGTAATAATCGAGTGAGTTCTCGGGGATTTGCTCCCGTTTCTTTGGCGAGTTCTTCAGCTGTTTTGGAACCTGATTGTAATGCTTCTGCAATACGCAGTTTCACCGCGGCACGTAGTGCAGCTTGGTATAAATAGCCAATAGATTGCTCTAAAATATGTAAAGCTGGTTGAAGATCCTGCATAGGTAATGAGGGCATTTTATTCATAAATACACCTTAAACGAGAAAGTAACAATAAAATATAATGATTGGTAAAGTATCTCTGCTGTTTTTATTATAGATGGATTTAACCAAAGTCAAATATATCAATTATATATTGTTGTCTTGCTCTCTATCTTAATTAGTGCCTTACGGTAAATCATTAATTATTCTAATTTAATTTATATTAAGTGTATATTTAATGTGTGATTAAACGACAGTGTCTTAAATAAGAGACAAACACACTATAGCCGTGTCTCCAAAAGGCGACATTTATCTTATTGATATTTAAGGTATTTGAAAATGAGCTAATCGGGTGTCATAAATTAGCGACACTTAAGAAAAAACAGTAAGCGGGTACGGTGTATTAAAAAGTAGCTAAAGTGGGATTAAAAATAAATTTTGTTTTTAATCATGTAGATATAAAATTTCTTGAAAAGTTGGCACGGCTTGTGCATAATAATATTCAGTTGCTCATTCAACTTCTTATGTAGGTCCAAAATTAGTTGGGTACATACCACATAAACCAAGAATGACGCCAAAGTAAGGTGCCTACCGTCCAACAGCATAGATATTCGCCTTCGGGCCTTATCAAACACAGGGCGACACGTGGAGTGAGGCACCACCTATATGATTATCTTTAATGTAAAGACATAATCATATAAAAAGCATTATAGAAGTTGTTATCGCTGGCGGGGTGAAGGTCAATACTTCATCCCGCCTTCCTGTTTTATGCCCGTCATACTTCGAACCGCAGCGTTGTTACCTGCGCTCAGCTACCCGAATCACACACTTTTGTATGTTTCATAGAGATATCTTCTCTTGCCGCCCTATGCCCGTCATACTTCGAACCGCAGCGTTGTTACCTGCGTTCAGCTACTCTAGTCACATACTTTTGTATGTTTCATAGAGATATCTTCTCTTGCCGCCCTATGCCCGTCATACTTCGAACCGCAGCGTTGTTACCTGCGTTCAGCCACTCTAGTCACATACTTTTGTATGCTCCTAGAGATATCTTCACTTGGCGCCTAGCTGCAATCCGAATTATTTAGGGCATAGCTTAGTGTTTTATTTTTAAAGAAAAAACTAAAGAAAAGACGAAAGAATTCATTTAGTAAGACCTATCGATTCTTTTATGCTTTCGTTTATGCGAAAAAGGAACATCCGGAGCGTTGAACATACCTATCTGAAAATTATCATTTTTTACCAATTAACTTGGCACGTTCATTGCTTTTTGATTGTTACACTTAGTCTGATTTTAACGCTATGGGACACAGAATTTGGATTGTGCTTTTCGCATTACAGGGAGTTCTGCTACCATTGCAATACGTTTAATGGGTATGAGATGAATGTATTGAGTAAATGGCGTTTTTTCCCTCGCTCCTTGCGTCAACTAGTTGTGATGGCATTCTGGCTTGTATTACTTCCTTTATTAGTATTAGCCTATCAGGCATATCAAAGCCTAGAGCAACTGAGTAACCAAGCTGCCAATATCAATAAAACCACGTTGCTTGACGCACGGCGTAGTGAAGTGATGAGTAGCCTCGCCTTAGAAATGGAACGGAGCTATCGTCAATATTGTGTTTTGCAAGATGCTACATTGCATACTCAATATCAGAAACAGTTTGCAGACTACCAGCAAATGTTTGAACGTCAGCGAACGATCTTACCTACCTCGACAGACACTTCTGCATTGACTAAGACTTTGGATGTACTTAAAACGGTTGCGTGTGAAAACAATGAACCGACAGAAAAAATCACACGGGCTTTAGAACAATTTTCTGCCGAAAATGCCTCATTAGTGCAAGAAACTCGTGATGTGATTTTTAGCCGTGGGGAACAGCTGCAAAAAGCGATTGCGAATAAAGGCCAACTATTTGGTTGGCAAAGCTTAATTTTATTCTTATTAAGCGCATTGCTAGTGGCATTATTCACTCGGATGATTATTGGCCCAGTTAAAGCTATCGAACGAATGATTAACCGTCTCGGTACTGGGCGTACAATTGCGAATAATATTGAACGCTTTAAAGGCCCTAGGGAGCTACGGACAATCGCACAGCGGATTATTTGGTTAAGTGAACGACTCGCATGGCTTGAATCACAGCGCCACGAATTTCTACGCCATATTTCACATGAATTAAAAACACCTCTTGCAAGCATGCGTGAAGGAACAGAATTACTCGCTGATGAGGTGGCAGGGCCATTAACGGTGTCTCAAAAAGAAGTTGTAGAAATTCTTGATCACAGCAGTAAGCATCTTCAGCAACTTATTGAGCAATTACTTGATTATAATCGTAAGCTTGTCGATGACCCACCAGAAGCACAAATTGTTGATTTACAAAAACTCATTGAAGATATTGTTAAAGCACATAATTTACCAGCACGGGCTAAAAATATTAAAACAGAAGTGCGTTTAAAAGTAGACAGCTGTTTAGCCGAACCCTCACTTTTAGGACGGGTTATTGATAATATCTACTCCAATGCGGTGCACTATGGTGGCGAATCAGGTAATATTTGGATATCTAGTCGCCAAACAGGTAATAAGCTTCTGATTGAAGTTGCGAATACTGGGACGCCAATTCCTGAGTCTGAGCAAAGCATGATTTTTGAGCCGTTCTATCAAGGTTCACTACAAAGAAAAGGTGCTGTCAAAGGAAGTGGGCTAGGGCTGAGTATTGCGCAAGATTGTATTAAACAAATGGGGGGAGAACTTTCTCTCGTTCCCAACAAATCAGCAGATGTCTGTTTTAGAATTGAACTGCCTCTAACCGCAGAGAATGAATAATGGTAAATCGGTCTACAGGTGTTTGGGCGGTACTTTACCGTAACGCATCGTTAAGTAAATATAACCAAAGAGTACCTTATGTGATGAGACGTACAGGGCTCAATTTTGGGGCGGTTTTATTTTCCCTAATTTTAAGTGGATGTGTAGTAAAAAATGGTCAGTCACCACTCGAAACTCTGGCGCAAGTTGTTGTGCCTGAAGTTAAAGTCACAGACTACCGTTATACATCATGTGAATCTATTTGGAACAATGACCAGCCAACTGCACGGGAAAATGCATTATTTTGGTTACGAATGATGGACTGCGCAGATCGCACGGAAACCAGTCAAGCACGTGAAGATGCAGGTAAAATAGACGTAACAAATTGGTCGAGTGCATTTCAACAAAATATTTTGTTGAATTCTGCTGACCCGTCTATTGCAGAGCGCCGTAAAATGCTTGATAGCATAAATACGTACAGTTTGAATTTTCCCACAGGGGTACGTCCATTATTACAATTATGGCGTGAGCAACAAGTACAAATTATCAATCTGTCAGATGCAGGGGTTCGTTATAAACGCCTACAGCAAGAAATGGATACAAAACTCGACCGTCTAAAGGAAGATAATGCTAAATTGGCTTTTGAACTGAATACGACCTCCCGTAAGCTTGAAAATTTAACGGATATTGAACGCCAGCTTTCTTCTCGTAAGAAAAGCACCAACGAAACCGAAAAAGATGTAGAGAATGGGGTTGAAGGAGATAAGCCTATTTCCTCAGAAGAGCCAAAGCCTGATAGCAGCGCATCTTCTCCAGTAGAGCAAAATTCATCGGAGAATGAACAAAAATGACGAATCGTAAGTCAGCAAATTTATTGCTAGTTGACGATGACCCGAGCCTTCTTAAACTGTTAGGCATGCGCTTGAGTAGTGAAGGTTTTAAAGTCACTACAGCAGAAAGCGGCCCTGAAGCACTAAAAATCTTACAAAAAGAAAAATTAGATTTAGTGATCAGCGATTTACGCATGGATGAAATGGATGGTATGGCGCTTTTCGATGAGATACAAAAAGCCCATCCAAACATGCCAGTTATCATACTCACTGCTCATGGTTCTATCCCTGATGCCGTCGCGGCAACACAACGAGGCGTATTTAGTTTTTTAACTAAGCCAGTAGATAAAGACGCATTATATAAAGCAATCGATGAAGCTCTCGCGCTCTCTTCGACACCGATTAGCGATGAGGAGTGGAGCGCTGGTATAGTCACGCGTAGCCCCTTAATGATTCGGCTATTAGAACAAGCGCATATGGTGGCACAATCTGATGTTAGCGTGCTAATTAATGGGCAAAGTGGTACAGGTAAAGAAGTTTTAGCTCAGGCTATTCATAAAGCCAGCCCTAGGGCACGTAAGCCGTTTATTGCCATTAACTGCGGTGCATTACCTGAACAATTATTAGAGTCTGAATTATTTGGTCATGCTAAAGGGGCTTTTACCGGCGCAGTAAGTAACCGCGAAGGGTTATTCTTTGCAGCCAGCGGTGGTACGTTATTTTTAGATGAGATTGGCGATATGCCAATGCCATTGCAGGTTAAATTATTGCGAGTATTGCAAGAACGCAAAGTTCGCCCTTTAGGTAGTAACCGCGATTTAGATATTGACGTGCGAATTCTCTCCGCAACTCACCGTAATTTGCCTAAAGCGATGGAAAAAAATGAGTTTCGTGAGGACCTCTACTATCGCTTAAATGTGGTTAATCTGCGTATTCCTGCGTTAAATGAACGTTCTGAAGATATTCCATTATTAGCAAATCATCTATTGCGTGAATCTGCATCACGGCATAAACCTTTCGTGCGTAGTTTTTCCAGTGACGCCATGAAGTGCTTAATAACAGCGAGTTGGCCGGGCAATGTTCGTCAATTAGTTAATGTTATTGAACAATGTGTTGCATTAACAACGTCTCCTGTTATCAGTGAAGCACTCGTCAGCCAAGCACTTCAAGGTGAAAATACGGCCTTGCCGACATTTGTTGAAGCTCGTAATCAATTTGAATTGAATTATTTACGTAAGTTATTACAAATGACAAAAGGGAATGTCACCCAAGCTGCCCGAATGGCAGGGCGAAACCGCACAGAATTTTACAAATTACTTGGTCGACACGATTTAGAAGCCAATGATTTTAAAGAATAAATAAGAATTATTTACCACATGGTTGTTATCGATTACATTATGTGGAATAAGGCAATTCATATTCACGCTCCGGGAGAAAAAACACCTTATGAGCCGTAAGCTTAATATTTCACTAGCACAACTTAATTGGTTAGTCGGTGACATCGAAGGCAACTGCGATCGCATGTTGCAAGTTGTGAGTGAACAAGCACCAAACACAGATATTGTCATGTTTTCAGAGCTGTCTTTGACAGGGTACCCACCAGAGGATTTAATTTTCCGAGCTGATTTTGAGGACCGCTGTTTAGTACAACTCGACCGTTTGCAAAAAGCCAGCCAAGAAACGGCAATTATTGTTGGTCATCCATGGTATGAAGGGGATGATATCTATAATGCATTGTCTTTTTTCTATCAAGGCAAATTGCATGCACGTTATTTTAAACAAGAATTACCAAATTACGGCGTGTTTGATGAGCCTCGTTATTTCACCGCAGATGAAAAAACCTGTGTTGTTGAATTTAAAGGTTACCAGCTCGGCTTATTGATTTGCGAAGATATTTGGTATGACGAACCGGTTGATGCAGTAAAAGGAGCTGGCGCTGAAATATTACTGACAATCAATGCATCTCCTTATGATATTAATAAAGAACATATTCGAACTGATTTATTAGTCGATCATTGTAAACGCACTCATATGCCAATTGTGTATCTCAATCAAGTTGGCGGGCAAGACGAATTGGTGTTTGATGGTGGCTCAAAAATCATTGCAAACAAAGGCAAGCAAACCTTTAAATTGGAAGAATTTAAAGAGCAGGTTATCACAGTGCAATTTGATGAACTTGCATTGGTGAGCGAAGGTAGCGTATTTATTGAGAATGACCCTGTGGCGCAGGTATACCAAGCTTTAGTCATGTCTACTCGCGATTACATCAATAAAAATGGTTTTAATGGGGCTATTTTAGGGCTATCAGGCGGGATTGATTCAGGGTTAACAGTGGCTATTGCCGTTGATGCAATAGGGAAAGAGCTCGTGCAAGCGGTCATGATGCCATTCCGCTATACTTCTGAGATGAGTATCCACGACGCTAAAGAACAAGCTGATTTGCTTGGTGTTGAATTCGATATCGTATCTATCGAACCGATGTTTGATGCTTTTATGGCACAGTTAACGCCTATGTTTGAAGGAACCGCGGTTGATACAACTGAGGAAAACTTACAAGCGCGTTGCCGAGCCGTTATTTTAATGGCGATGTCGAATAAACGTCGTCGCTTAGTTTTGACTACCAGTAATAAAAGTGAGTCAGCGGTTGGCTACTCGACATTGTATGGTGATATGGCGGGTGGTTTTGACGTGTTAAAAGATGTGCCTAAAACCCTTGTCTTTGAGTTGGCTAAATACCGTAATACTATCTCTCCAGCAATCCCACAACGCGTGATTGATAGGCCGCCATCAGCAGAACTTGCGCCAGGGCAATTAGATCAAGACAGTTTGCCACCTTATGATGTGTTAGATGCATTATTAGAAGGCTATGTGGAAAAAGACTTGTCAGTTAATGACCTAATCAAACTTGGTTTTGATAAAGACGTGGTGCGCAAAGTTGTGCGCCTTGTTGATATTAATGAATATAAACGTCGTCAGGCGCCTGTTGGGCCACGTATTACGATGCGCAATTTTGGCAAAGACCGTCGTTATCCGATCACCTCAGGTTTTGGCCGTAAAAACTGGTCATAACAGGAATTATTTATGAAAAAAATTGATGCAATTATAAAGCCATTCAAACTTGATGATGTTCGTGAAGCGCTGGCAGAAGTGGGTATTACTGGAATGACAGTGACTGAAGTGAAAGGTTTTGGACGTCAAAAAGGGCATACTGAACTTTACCGTGGCGCAGAGTATATGGTTGATTTTTTACCTAAGGTAAAAATTGAAATTGTAGTACCTGATGACATCGTTGAAAACTGCGTCGAAACCATTATGCAAACTGCACAAACTGGCAAAATTGGTGATGGAAAGATCTTTGTTTATGATGTCGCTCGAGTGATCCGTATTCGAACCGGTGAGCAAGACGAAGAAGCAATTTAATAAATTAAGTTTGTATGAAAATGCGGTAACGGAAAATACACAGGAATGGGATTAGAATTGTGTATTTATTATGCGAGCCCGTTACCGCTAAATTAGAAAACTACGAATATTTAACTAGTTAACCCATTTTCTTCAGTTAATATGTTTCATAGAATGCTCTTCTAAACAGAAGAGCGTTTTTTGTGAATTAATTGAGGGGTAATACCTTGTGTGGTCCAAAACATTCATAGTGAATAGCACTGGTATCGACACCCATTGCAATTAGCTGCTTACCTACGTGCTGCATAAACCCAACAGGGCCACAGAAATAGAATTGCATATTCGGTTGCTCAATCCATTCACGTACCAATTCTAAATTCATTAAACCTTCATATTGGTAATCAAACCCGAGACGATCTTCCTCTCTTGGTTGATTAAACCAAATCGCGGATTGGCTGGTTTGCTGTTTTGCTAATAGTTGTTGAATTTCGTGCCTAAAGGCATGAACGGCACCATTTTCAGCGGCATGGAACCAATTAACTTGTGCGTTGTGACCTTGTTCTGTTAGATGATTTAACATGCTCAGCATTGGAGTTAAACCAACGCCTGCAGAGATCAAGGTAACAGGTGTCTGACCATCAACATCAATAAAGAAATCACCACATGGAGGGGCGAGCAGTACACTATCACCTTCATTTAATTGTTGATGTAAGAAATTAGAAACGGAGCCTTGTTCTTCACGTTTTACCGCAATACGGTAGCTACGGCCATTAGGTGCAGTGGTCAGAGAGTATTGGCGGATTTCTTGGTTTTCAAATCCCTGGTTGTTGACATAAATAGTGATATATTGGCCTGGGCGGTAATCAGCGACAGGTTGCCCATCGACAGGAACAAATTCAAAACTTGTAATCACATCACTTTGTGGTTGTTTTTGCGCTAATTTAAACTCACGTAAGCCCTCCCAACCTCCATTTTTATCCGCATTTTCTTGGTAAATTGCAGCTTCTCTACCAATAAAAATATCGGCTAAAACACCGTAAGCTCTTCCCCATGCATCAAGAACCTCTTGGCCTGGGTTGAGGAGTTCATCAATAGCCGCGAGTAAGTTTTCCCCGACGATTGGATAGTGCTCAGGTTTAATATTTAAGCTTACATGTTTTTGGGCGATTTTTTCGACAGCTGAAATAAGAGCTTCAGGAGTTTCAATATGCACAGCATATGCGCAGATAGCGTTGAAAAGGGCTTCTCGTTGGTCCCCATTCACTTGGTGAGTCATGTTGAAAATATCTTTTAATTCAGGATGCTGTTTAAACATCCGATCATAAAAATGCGCGGTCAGTTTTGGCCCTGTTTCAGCAATGGCAGGAATGGTTGATTTAACAATGGCAATGGTTTGGCTATCTAGCATACAGGTGCTCCTGAATTATTTTCATGTTCTCATTATAGTTATGGCAAAGGGCAAATTTTGCGATCTAAAAATATTCCTTTGTAGATTAGTTAGATAAATTTATTTCATCTCAGCTAATCCCTATTTTTTGCGAACGATGAAGGTGATTTATAAAGATGTATTTTAAATACAACTTATAATATTTACGTGTTTATGTAAAGACTCAAATCGGAAAAATAGGGTGGATTTAGGCACATAATGAGAAGGGAATAGCAAATCTGGATGTTTGTCCGTTAAAAATTAAAATTTGAGCTATTTTATAATGAAGCCTTCAGAAGCAAATGAAGTGAAAAAAATTAATGCAATCGTTTGCGTATATTTTTTCTTTAGGGCTATCTCAAGAGAGAAAAAGAGTTTACACTGTGTGTCATTGCGATGAATCGATTTTCAACCTATTGAATTGCTGAGGCAGGAGAAGCGAATGTTAAAGCGTGAAATGAATATTGCTGACTACGATCCGAAATTATGGGAAGCAATGGAGCAAGAAGTACAACGTCAAGAAGAACACATTGAATTAATTGCTTCTGAAAACTATACCAGTCCACGAGTCATGCAGGCTCAAGGTTCTCAGCTAACCAATAAATATGCAGAAGGCTACCCAGGCAAACGCTACTATGGCGGTTGTGAGTATGTTGACGTGGTAGAGCAATTAGCGATTGACCGTGCGAAAGAACTATTTGGTGCTGACTATGCGAACGTGCAGCCGCACTCAGGTTCACAAGCTAACGCTGCAGTTTACATGGCGTTACTACAGCCAGGTGATACCGTTCTGGGAATGAACCTAGCACATGGTGGTCACTTAACTCACGGTTCACCGGTTAACTTCTCAGGTAAACTGTACAACATCGTGCCTTACGGTATTGATGAAAGCGGTAAAATTGACTACGACGATATCAAAGCGCAAGCGGAAAAACACAAACCAAAAATGATTATCGGTGGTTTCTCTGCGTACTCAGGTGTCGTTGATTGGGCAAAAATGCGTGAAATCGCAGATGGTATCGGCGCTTACCTGTTTGTTGATATGGCTCACGTTGCAGGTTTGATTGCTGCGGGTGTTTATCCAAACCCAGTTCCTCATGCACACGTTGTGACAACAACAACGCATAAAACTTTAGCGGGTCCACGTGGTGGGTTAATTTTAGCTAAAGGTGGTGACGAAGAGTTGTACAAAAAAATCAACTCAGCGGTATTCCCTGGATCTCAAGGTGGCCCTTTAATGCATGTTATTGCAGGTAAAGCGGTTGCTCTGAAAGAAGCGATGGAACCTGAATTCAAAGTTTATCAACAGCAAGTTGCTAAGAATGCGAAGGCAATGGTCGATGTTTTCCAAAAACGTGGCTACAAAGTGGTATCTGGCGGAACTGAAAACCACTTATTCTTAGTTGATTTGGTTGATAAAGACATTACAGGTAAAGATGCCGATGCTGCACTTGGCCGTGCGAATATCACTGTTAACAAAAACAGTGTACCGAACGACCCTAAGAGCCCATTTGTAACGTCTGGTGTACGTATTGGTTCTCCTGCGATTACGCGTCGTGGCTTCAAAGAAGCAGAAGCGGGTGAGCTAGCTGGCTGGATGTGTGATATTCTAGACAACCTCAATGACGAAGCGACCATTGAGAGCGTGAAGCAAAAAGTATTAGCAATTTGCAAAAAATACCCAGTTTACGCATAACATAACGTATTATTAATTACTGAAACCCGCTTCTACATGTATGTATGAGCGGGTTTTTTGCATTGAAAAAACGGAGGAGTGATGGTCATTCCATCAACGCGTTGGCTAGCTATTGATTATTTTACCTACTTTTTTGCCTACAGTATTTTCTTGCCATTTTGGTCAGTTTGGTTACAAGGTGAGGGAATTGATGCAGAAATGATTGGTGTTTTGTTAGGGGTAGGGCTAGCAGCCCGTTTCCTTGGTGCGATGTTTATTACTCCTTTAGTTAAAGAGCCCTCGAAACTTATTACTGCTCTACGCTTACTCGCAGGGCTTTCACTTATTTTTTCTGTCGGTTTTGCTCTGGGTTCTCACTGGGCATGGCTGTTGTTTGTAATGATTGGGTTTAACTTATTTTTTGCACCAATGGTTCCACTGGGTGATTCACTGGCGGGGACATGGCAAAAACAATTTACCTTTGACTACGGCAAAATTCGCGTTTGGGGTTCGATAGCTTTTATTATTGGTTCCTCACTGATGGGGTATTTAGCCGGTGTTTGGGGAAATAAAGCCATCATGGTGGCCTTGATAGTAAGCTGTTTAGCATTATTACTAGGCGCAATGCTGAAACCAGCAATTATGCCAATGGGGGCAGCGAAAGCGGATGGTGGTAATAAGGTTACGTTTAAACAATTGATTGCGGATAAAAACGTCGTTAGGTTTCTTATCTGTGTTACGTTACTGCAAGGGGCTCATGCGGCTTATTATGGTTTTGCTTCCCTATTTTGGAAAGAAGCCGGCTATTCAGATTTAGTTATCGGTAATTTATGGTCGCTCGGTGTGGTTGCTGAAGTCATTGTATTTATGTTAAGCCACCGTTTATTTAGGCGTTGGAGCGCTCGAAATTTACTGTTGTTATCTGCCTTCTGTGGAATTATTCGTTGGGGCTTGATGGGAGCGTTTACTGCATTACCGGTATTAATCGTGGTACAAATTCTTCACAGTGGTACTTTTACAATTTGCCACCTAGCCGCAATGCGCTTTATTAGTGCAAGAAAAGAAAATGAAATTATCCCATTACAAGGTGTTTACTCCGCACTCGCAACTGGCGGTGGGTTAGCCGTACTGACTATTATTGTCGGATACATTTATGAGCGAGTGCCTGCTCATCATGGTGTGGTGTTTTACTTAATGGCTCTTCTCGCTGTCCCTGCCGTGTTTATCCGCCCTAAAGTGGTGGCTCAATCTTAATATTCACCTGCCAAGTTATAGAAGCGGTTAAGCCTATTTTATAGCTTGGTTTGGTATTGAATTTGTTTTCCAGTATCGTCAATATAAATCATTGTTATATTTTCTCCGTGATTAATATCAGCGGTTGAAAAGTAAGTTTGTGATGAAAATGGCTCTACCATCGAGCTTTTTGCAATAGAACGACTTTTATTATTAGCTAGATAGATATTGGCAATATTTAAAAAATAAGGGGTCGGGTTGTTGACGACAATACCGTCTTTAGCTAAATGAAATTGGATGTTTTTGATGACATTGTTTGGCTTTTCTGTGAGGTTTGTAGGGCGATAAAAAACTTTAATTCGTGTTTGAATGGCAAACTGTAGCATATTGGCACTATTTATTTGCTTTGGCTTTGGCGCAATATCTAATACATTTAAATAAAATACAGACTCTTTATTCGTAGGGAGTTTGTCACCAATAAAACGTATTTGTAATTGAACTCCGTCATTTGCTGCGATTTTAGTGACGGGGGGCGTTACAATAAATGGTGCGTTCGTCGTTTCTGGTGTCGAGTCCGGATTACCTTCATCCACCCAGCTTTGAGTTAATGTGGCTTGTTCACTGTAATTAGTAAATTGAATTCTGACGGATTTTTTATCACTAGGGAAAATAATTCGTGTTCCTTGCAAAACAAGACTTGCACTTGTTTGGAAGCTAAAAAATAGTAATGTAGCGAACCCTGTAATTTTAATGAATTCCACCATGGTATTTTCCTTGTTAATTATATGACATCACAACTGTTGCCGTACTTGAGACTTGCCCTTGAGTGACACTATTGGTGTTGTATGCATAGTAATAAGCACCTAAATTTACTGAAAAAGAAGGGGAGATTGGATTTCCCTTGAGGACAGTAAAAATATTTGTCGCTCCATTTTTAGCTGCCACGCTATCTGAAAGCACTAACGGTGTATTGAGATTACTTGCGCTAACTAATCGGAAGCCAACGCCTTTAGCGCCTTGGCTAATGGTATTATTCAATGTTGCTTTATCATTTGAGAGCAAATTGCTACTGGATAAAAAAATAGATACATCACGAGAAGCATTACCGCCTGCTAAAAAGTCTTGGCAAGTAAAATTAAGTGTGAATGGCGTGTAGCCCGCTCTGGTTGCAGTTTTCACTGCATTGATGCTTACTGGGGGTAGCGAAACGACTAAACCTTGGTTAACAAAATTACAGGTAGTGAGGATTGGATTATAAGTTAAGGTAATTGGTTGTAAGTAGATATCATCAGCACTGGTTGGCCATTGCAGCGTTAACAGAAAAGTGACTAATTTAGATACAATATCTAATAGCCACTGTAAAATTCCCAAGCTGGATGCATCAGAGGCGAGTACGATAGGGGTAACTGTGGCGGTGCTTCCTGATACTTCGACATAGTTGGTTCCGGGTTTAGTCGCAAGCAAATTAAATTGAACGGTAAAATTTGTATCGAGTTCACTACCTTGATGTACACCTTCCGTAAGGCCGATAACCCTATCTTTTTCTAATGCAGTGACTGTAATTGAGACAAACTGCTTTCCACCATTAAAACCAATAGTGGCGGTTCTGCCTTGGAAAGGAGATGCGATACCAATAGAGTTAGGAAAAAGTATCCCTCTTGCAGTACAGGTAAAAGTCCCAGGGTAGATGGTTCTACTATTTTTACTAACTTGAGTCGATGTACTGGTGAGCTCTGTCGATAAATCAAAAGCAAGAGCGGGAGCCGTCACAGTAGAAGTTTGTCTACAATGTGCTGAGGAAAACTGGCTGTAAGCCAATATACTGGAAAACATCAGTGCTAAAGTGATTTTTTTCATCATATTTTCCTTTATCGACAGAGGTTTTTGTTCTTATCCATCGTGTTGAGTAGTGGCTCAATAACACATGTCTGTTTCCCTTTAAGCTTTATGTGTAATGCCATCGGTAATTGCTCACTTTTGATATACATCACGCCAGATTGGCCGACATAACCAATACTCTGTTGTTTAGCATCTGTGATTTCTGTTCCAAAAGGTAAGCTATCGCCATTAGCAAGAGCGCCACGGATGATATAAGTTTGTCGAGTATCGGTCTCGAGTTTGATGTAATTTACCGCCCCTTGATATGGACTTACATTTGCCATATTACCGAGCACCTCAGCGCCTGCGGTTTTCTCTGTATCTGTCAAGGTATAGGTATTGGTTCTATAGGGTGTGGAGTTAGCGACTAAAACAACACCTTGTTGATTAGTTAAAGTGGTTTTATCGGCATTGACCATCATGTCACTGGCCATTGGAGCATCAATGATGGTGTAGGTCTGTCCTGTTTCTCCTGAAAAAACAATATGTCCAGGAATAGCAACCAGAGTTCCTTTGGCACCTAAACCCGTTTGGCGGTAATTATTGGCCTCTGTGTAAGATCCTGAAAGCGTGCTAGAGGGAAGCTGATAGCTGACGTTCCCACCAACTAAGTTATTACCACCGCTTTGGTTCGTTGCAGTTAGCGTATAATTGACTTGGTCATTTTTACCTGCAATACCACTGACACTCAGCGTAGTTTGTTGATAACGAGAGTCGGTGAAATAGCTTCCCATACTAATATTGGCGCGTTTTTCAAATAAAGAAAAAGGAACACTAAAGTTGGCATAAATACGAGTTTCTTCTTCGCTGTCGTAATTGCGAACACGTGAAACAGACACACTATAGGAAATATCGTTATAATTGTTTGCATAACCGGCTTGATATTCACGGCTATTACCGTTTGCATTCCAATAATCACGGTGTGTACCCGATATGAATACCGAACCATAACCATCAGCTAATTGTTGGTTTAAATTCAACGTAAATGTGTTTTTAGCACGTGAACCACGTAAAGCGTCATAATTAGTGAGTGAAAGCTCAGGTGGAATATTATTGCCGAGTTTTTCTGATAACTGGTCTTGATAAGCTTTCCAAGCGCGATAATTATCTTGGGAATAAATGGCATCAATAAAGCTATAGTAACCACTAGTGGAATAACGATATGACGCCAAGGTTAAATTGGTCGATGTTGCATTAATATATTTGTTATAAGTCAGGCGGTAGCTTTGCCCACTGTGATTTCCTGAATCCAATTTAGTATTTGCTTGCGTAATGTCAGCTGAAATGGCCCCAAAACTAAAATTCCAACCACTCCCTATAACGCCAGAATAGTATTTTTCGCTAAATAGCATTCCTGCATAAAGTGTCACTAAATTATTTAATCCATAGTGAAACTCACCTTGAGTAAATTTGGGTTGATAATGGGTATTGTCGATTTTAGTTTGCCCAGCAATAAGGCTGTAATTATAAACGCCCTGTTTGAGCATGTCAGGTACAGCAGAATAGGGCACAGTAAAGGTTTCTTGCCTTCCATTAGCTTCTTGGACAACGACGAATAAGTCACCTCCACCAGCACTAGGCTGCAGGTCATTAAATGCAAACTCACCAGGGGGAACGCTTTCTTGATAAACCAGATTATTATTTTGGTACACGCTGACTAAGGCATTTGTTTGAGCGACACCGCGTATAATAGGTACAAAATTTTGACTTGAATTTGGCAACATACTAGCTTCTGTTGCCAATGCAATCCCTCGAACTCGAATACTATTAAATAGGGCTGCGGGTGTATAAAAATCACCTAATTTCAACCCGGATTTGATTGCACTAAGAGGACGATAAATATAACGGGTATTGTTTTTCCATTTTTGGCTACTATGAGAGCTATGTCGATAGCTGGATTCATCTCTAAATTGCCAAGCGCCTAAATTAACGCCTGAATTTAAGGTAGCAAAAAAATTGTCACTGCTGGTTTTAGAGTTTTTTTTCTCTTTGTAACTATAATAATTTGTATTATAAGAAAAAATAATTGCAGGTTCGCCATAATTCCAGAGACTGGGGTCAACATAGTTAGCTTCGAGTTGTTTCAGAGCGATTTGAGGGACGGTAATATCGAGTCGTAGGTCGTTGATATTGAATTTATATTTTATATTGGCCACTAAATCATCAATAGGAATAAATGGCTGTTGTTTGGTTTGTTCAATCACCTCAGAAGATAAATTCAGGTTTAACTTCTGCACATCATCAGCAGCAAGGCTAATCAGTTTACCATCATTATTGATATCAATTTCAAATTGGCCTTTCCAACTATTATTTACATAAAGCTCGGCTAATTGTTTACCTGATGGAATTTTACTGTCGGTATAGAATCGTGAAATATCTCCTTGTGCAGATTTGCCTACCAATAGGGAAGTCTCAAACTCGTCCGCTATTGAGTTCTTTTGATAACTTTGTAGTCCTATTAAGATTAGGAGGTAGAGATAGTTTTCTTTTTTCACGATGATTTCTTCTATTAAAGTTTAATGTTTTTAGATTTGAAAACACCATAGTCATCCACATACATTAAAATAAGATCGTGGCTTTTCATTGTTCCTTTAATAGGTAATTCTTTTTCAGACATAGGGGCAATCATCGCAGAATCAATTAATGAATTATTTTTATCGTCCGATGGTGTGATAGCTGCAATAGTTAAATGGTATTGCGAGTTATTTTTAACTAATATGTTATTATTTTTAATCTGGTAGCTCGCATGATTAATGACTTCATCGGAGGATTCGGTTAGACCAATAGGACGATAAAAAATTTTAATTCGTGAGCGTGTGGCTAGCTGAATTGCATTTTTGCCTTTAGCAGATTCTGGCGTTTTAGGAATATCTAAAACATTTAAGAAAAATACACTTTCAACATTGTCAGAAAGTTTTCCGGGTATTTTTTTTATTTTTAATTGCTGACCTTGTAAACCTTCAATTTTAACAATAGGAGGGGACAAATAAAAAGGCGCTTCAGAATTCTCAGGTGTGGAATTTTCATCACCGTTATCAATCCATGACTGAACAAGAGACGATGTTTTGCTATTATTGGTTAATTGTACAGTAATACTATCAGCGTCAGCAGGATATATAATTCGAGTGCCTGTAATAATAACATTAGAAAATGTTGAGCTCGAAAATAAAATAGTGAGTAATAAAACTAGAGTTTTCATAATAGTATCCATTTAAAGCCAGGCTAATAAAAGCCTGGCTAAGTCATAATTATAAATAGGAAACTGTATATATTACATTTGATTGCAAAAGACCGACTTTGGCAGCAGTTGCATTAGTTTTATAATAACTGGCTATTAAATTGAGTGTAGCTCCTGTCGCGCCACCAGTGTCAGCCCCTGTAAGGTTAGTATCAAAGGCCACATTGAGTGGAATTGCGGTTGTTGGAGTGCTGGTTTTAGATAAACTAAATCCAACATTTTTAGCAACGGAAGCATCATTTTCATTGACGGAAGTATTCACTAAATACAAACCGGAAGGGGAAATATTACTTGATGAATAAAAGTGTAATTTCAGATTACTTACAGGAGTGCTCGCAGGTGCGCAATCAGAGAAAGTTAAAGAAAATTGTTTTTGATTTTTAGAAATAACCGTCGCGGCAGTGGTCCCTGCATCTGTTACGGTTATTGGGTCAAGAACAACAGTCATATCGGCACTATTTCCGCCATTAATTGTACAAGTTGTATCGCTTATTGCTCCAGAAATTGAAATAATTCCTCCAGCACTGTTAGTTATTGCAAGTGCTGAACCTGATATAACAGATAACGAAAGTAAAGACAGAGGTAGTATATATCTAGACATAATTAACCCCATAAGGTCAAAGTAAAATAAAGTGATATAACTTTGATTAACAGCTGAATGTAAATTAGCTGTGTTATTTTATGCTAGATATAAAGTATATTTTTTTCAAATTAAAAATTAAAAAAATATTTAATGAGATTAATGTCTTTTTTATATGCATGAATTTAATATGATATTGTTTTTCTAATTATGTCAGTGTGACTCGTAATAAGTGTAATTTTTTGATGATCAGTAGTTTATCTTTTTGAGTATTTCTTGTTGTGCATGTTATTGTGACAAGGATAAAGATCAATTAACTTAACAATAAACAAAAGTAATATTAATTTGTGAAATTAAATAAAATTTAATTTATAAAAAATTAATTGATAATAAAATGGCAAGTCATAGTTAATGACTTGCCATTGAGATATAATTTTATCTTATAAGCTAGGTAGGAAAGTCGTAAATACAGGCATAAAAGTGACTAAGAGTAATACGATAATTAATGCAAAGAACAGTGGCATGACCTCACGAATAAAGTCTGAAATACGTACACCAGTAATCGATGTGGCAACAAACATTACCGTTCCCATAGGGGGTGTTAAACATCCGATAGCTAAATTAAGGATCATGACAATGCCAAAATGGATAGGGTCAATTCCTAAAAGTTTTACTGTAGGCATTAATAATGGAACAAGGACAATAATTGCTGCATTACCTTCAATAAACATACCTAGAATTAAAAGCACCGCATTGACAATCATTAAGAAGACATATGGATTATCAGAGAAACTGGTCATCATTTTGGCAACATCTTGTGCCACTTGCTCGTTCGTCAATACCCATGCTAACGCAGAACAAGTCATAATAATGAGCATGATGCTTGCTGTTGAACGAGCTGTTTCTAAAAATGAGGCCGCAATGTCTTTTAACTTCATTTCACGATAAAAAAAGGTACCAATTACAATAACGTAAAGTACAGCAATAGCACCAGCTTCTGTCGGTGTAAAAATACCAAAGCGAATTCCGCCAATAATAACGAGGACTAAGAGGAAAGCTGACATTGCTCCTTTACCTGTTTGGTAAACTTCAGCAAATGTAGGCGCTTTGTCTCTAGCAGGTTTGTATCCACGTTTTTTGGCAATAAGATAAATTGTAACCATTAAAGCAACGCAGCACATTAAACCAGGAATGATCGCAGCCATAAACATCTTACCAATAGAGACATCGGCAACAAATCCATAGATGATTAATGCAATACCCGGTGGAATTATAGGTGTTATTAATGATCCTGCAGCAGTGACAGCGGCAGAGAAGCTTTTCCCATAACCTAATTTGGTCATTTCGGGTACTAACATTTTAGATAACATGGCACAGTCAGCAAGGTTAGATGCAGAGAGCCCGCCCATCATTGTACTTAATAATACGTTAGATTGGGCAAGTCCCCCTGGGTAGTGCCCAGACAGTGTGCCAGTAAATTTTAACATTCGGCTAGTGATACCCGTGTAATTCAAAAGGTTACCTAACAGAATGAAAAAAGGAATAGCAAGTAACGTGACATTTTCTCCTGCACCAATAATGCGCTGAACTGCAATAAGAGGAGATATATCACCAGCAGAAAAGAAATAAGTGAGTAATGCAATTAGCACACTTAAAAAAATGGGAACATTAATTAAAAAGCAGAATATTAATACAATACAGGCGATAATTACTGACATGGTTTATCTCCTTTTATTAATTTACTCATGTCTTCCAGTAAATGTTGGATAGAAAATAACACCATGATGGATGCGCCAATGGGAACAGAAAGGTCGATATAGTAATAAGAAACACCAATAATTGGTGTTATTTTATCTTCTGCGATAATCGAGAGTTCATATCCAAGATACCCAAAAATTGATAAAGCAATAATGGCCATAATATGCGTAATGACCGCGATAGCTAATTGTACTTTTTCAGGAAATAAAGAGGTAATAGCATCAATACTGACGTGCATTCTTTTACCCGCAGCGGATGCTGCTCCAATCATAACCAACCATATGTAGCAAATAATTAAAACTTCCTCACTCCACATTAAAGGGTCATTAAGAAGCCAACGCATGAATACAGCAAGAATGGTAATAATGACGATAGCGGCAACGGCAAGCGATGCCACTATATCACTTAATTTCCCCAGAAATTTAAACATAAAAGATCCTTGCGAGAATAATAGTCAACCATTTGTATTGTAAAAATATTGGCGGTGTTAACCGCCAAGTTATAGGGTTAATTATTAATAATATCTTGAGTTTGTTGATATAAATTCGCAGACCACTCAGGGAATTCATTATAGAAAGGCTTAGATTTTTCTTTGAAGAGCGCTCTGTCTACTTCAACAACAGTAACACCTTCACTTTTCATTTTCTCAATGATCTCTTTCTCTTGCTGTAAGACTAAATCTGTTAAGAATTGCCCAGCTTCATTTCCTGATTCAACTAAAGCCTGCTGAATATTTTCAGGTAATTTAGCGTAGGTTTTGCTGCCCATGACTAAGTTGGTTACGTTTTCTACATGGCCAGTTAGAATTAAGAATTTGGCAGCTTCATGGTGTTTTTGCCCATATAGCACTGGAATTGGGTTTTCTGCACCATCAATAATTTTGAGATTAAGTGCAGTATAAACTTCAGCTAAAGGTAATGGTGTTGGTGTGGCTCCCATTGCCTCTAAACCTTTAATTTGAATTTTATTGTTGGGGACGCGAATTTTTAAACCTTTTAGGTCATCTGGGGTTTGGATCATTTTATTGGCTAAGATATGACGTGAACCATATAGCCAATCTTTAGAAACCACATGAAGGCCTTTTTTGTCTAACTGTTGTTCTAAGGAACCATACCAAGGTGAGGCATTTAATTTAAAAATATCTTTATAAGATAGCCCTAAGTACGGCCCAAACATAATACCGTAATCAGGTACATAATCAGAAAAGAAGGCACCATCTGCTAAGGTAATTAATGGACTACCTAACTTCATTTGTTCGATGACATCTTTTTTAGAACCTAATTGTGAGCTTGGGTAAGGAATTAACTCACCTTCACCATTAGTTTTTTCATTGAATTTCTTTGCCCATTCGTGGATAGCTAAGTCAAAAGGCTCTCCGGGGTTATTTTCATAAGCGACTTTTAGCTTATATTTAGCATCGGCGAATGCGGCACCTGTCATGCTGCCCATTAATAGCATTGTGCTGAGTGTTAAGCTAAGAAATGTTTTTCCGTTTAATGTGCTCAGTTTCATAAAGGTATCTCCTGTAGGGGATTTATTGTTTTAAGTATTTAGTTTCTTTTTCTAACCAATGTATTTTTTGCGTAGCATTGCTTCTGTGCCACAATTCAGAATATCTGTGATTTTTTGGCTCACATCATCCTGTAATTGTGGTATTTCGTTGAGGTTTAATCCCCATAAATCAGACATTGCTAGCACATTTTCAGTCAGTTGTTTTACATTTGAGTCATAGAGCTCATTCCAAGCTTTAAAGCGTTCGAGTAAATAATCATCATCATTTAAAGGAATGAGTTGTTCACCCTGTTTTCCTCGATAGAAAACAATAAGTGCAGCAAGTGAAAATGAAATGCAATAAGGAATTTTATTGTATTGCTTAACATAAGAGATTAATTGAGGTAATAAACGAGTTTTAAATTTAGTTAGCGAGTTTAGAGAAATTGAAAGTAACTCATGCTCTATATATGGGTTATTAAAACGGTCAATTACTGCGGAGGCAAAAGCCATGAGCTCCGAAGGGCTTTGAGATAAAACAGGAATAACCTCATTATCAATTAAATCTTTGATGAAAGATAAAAAGATTGGGTTGGTAGTGACATCACGAACAGTTCGAATCCCTGCTAAATAAGCAACGGGAACCATCGCAGTGTGTGCACCATTTAAGATTGCAACTTTACGTTCTTTGTAGGGTTTTATGTCATCTACTACTTTGATATTTAATGGCAATTCATTTAACTTTAGCTTCTGCTCTAGTATTTTTGGCCCTTGAATAACAAATAAATAGAAATATTCAGCAGTGACGAGAAAATCGTCTTTATAGCCTAATTCTTTTTCCAGTTTTTCAATTTCATTTTTCGGGTAGCCAGTAACAATTCTATCGACTAACGTAGAACAAAACGTATTACTGCTATTTAGCCAAGCGATAAAATCCGTGGGAAGTTGCCAGTCTTGTGCATGTTGATTTACAAACTCTTGTAATTTATCGCCATTATAGTCAATTAGCTCACAGGGGATGATGAACAACCCTTTGCTACTATCGCCATTAAAATGTTGAAAGCGGTGAAATAAAAATTGAGTAAGCTTTGCAGGGAAACTACTTGCTGGTGTATCTTCTAAGCGTACGTCGTGCTTATATACGATCCCTGCTTCCGTAGTATTAGAGAAGATCCATTGTAATTCGGGATTTTCTGCACACTTTAAAAATTTATCGTATTCAGAATAAATAAGTATTTCACGGTTAACCGAATTAATAATCCTTATATTAGAAACGCTTTGTTTTTGTTCATTAATTCCCCTGGTGATGGCAGTATAAAGTCCATTTTGTTGATTAATTGAGGGATGAGATGAGTCAATTGGCCTGACAAGCGTAATGCCACTATTGAAATCTGTCTTTTCATTCAGTTGGTCAACCATCCAGTCGATAAAAGCACGTAAAAAATTACCTTCTCCGAATTGTAAAATTCTCTCTGGGTATTGCTTATTAGCCATTGACTGTCTATTTAAGTAATCCATGACCATTCCTCTAGTTATTATGTGTATTAATCATCTGGTGTTGATTCAGACTAGAAGTATTTTTTTCTATGGACTATTAATTGCATCAATTTTGTGGAATGAATGGCTTTTTGATGTTTTTAATGTGTTTTTTATCAGTTAAAAACAGATGAATTATTGATAGATTAAATCTGTTCAATAAATATGTCTTTTAATTAATTGAAATATAGTGATAATTTTATTTTCTATAATTTTTGATAATAATAATTTTATAATTAAGCTGTTTTTTTACTGAAAAATTCAGGTTTTGTTTGATGTGTACCATTATAGACCCAAAGAAATAATTCGTCATTGGCCATCCATTGGCCTTGTAAACTAATGTTATTTATTCATAAGTTTGCTGTATGGAGTTGATCATAGTTCGTTTAGCGGTATCTAAATGATGTCTAAGTTCATTCATCGCGACAATATCATTACGGCTAATTAACGCACTTAAAATGGTCATGTGTTCTTCAATTGCAAGTACATTTCTTTCTTTTAAATCTGATTCATCCCATTGATATTGAAAATGAAATATCACAGTGATGATTTCAAGAGATTGATTAAAAAATGGGTTGTTGGCACCCGATAAAATAAGGCTATGTAGTTCATAATCTAGTTGAGAAAATTCGCGGTAATTGATAGTAACGGTTTCACGCAGTGTTCTATGCTTGAGTAATAGCTCTTTCGCTAAAATCCAACGATGGTCATCTGGTGGTAAATTTAAAAAATGAGTCAATGCATTGGTTTCTAGTAACTCCCTAAACTCAAAAAGTTTTTCTGCGTATTCACGTGAAAACTTCATCATATGCCAATTTCCTCGGTGGGTGTTTTTAATTAACCCATAACGGGAAAACTCCACTAAGAACTCCCGAACAACACTAGAACTTACATGACTTTTTTTTGCTAATTGTAATTCAGTAAAAGTATCTCCGGGCATTAATTCTTTGCGTTTAATCATTTGATAAAACGCTTTTTCGAATAAGACGATTTGTTGATCAGGGAGACTTGATTCAACAGGAAAGAAATCAGTTTTATTGGGATAGCGAATGACATGATATTCATTCCCTTGTTTTTCAATGATTTTCTTTTCTAATAAATATTCGAGGGTATGTCTCACGGTGGTTCGACTGATATTAAACATCTCTGCTAAAGAAGATTGTGAGGGGAAGGGGGATGTTAATAAATTTTTATGTATGGCATCTAAGAATTCATTAATTGACCCATAGCGTATATTTTTACTCCTCACCATTTAAATACTCCTTGAATCTGATTTTTATTCTTTAAAAACCGATTTAAAACCGATTTAAAAACATTTAATCACAAAATTCGGTTGTTAATTATCTAGTCTATGTTTTTTAAATTAAAAAAGACAGATAAATTGATGGAGGGAAATATGAAACAATTGATTTGCCAAGAACCTAAACAATTAGTCTATCAACAAGTTGTTGAACCTACAGTTCAAACTGGGCACGTAAAAATAAAAATTCATGCGGTTGGTATATGTGGAACTGATATTCATGCATGGGGAGGAAACCAGCCATTTTTTCAATATCCACGAGTATTAGGACATGAAATTTCTGGAACTATTTGTGAGGTTGCATCAGATATCACGCAGTGGAAAGTCGGGCAACGTGTTGCGGTGATGCCTTATGTCGCATGTTACGAATGTGGTGCATGCAAGGAAGGAAAAACAAATTGTTGCGAAAAAATTTCAGTTATTGGCGTTCACGAAGACGGGGGTTTTTGTGAATATTTAAATGTTCCAGAGAAAAATGTATTAGCGATTGAAGACACTGTCACAGATATTGATGGCGCCTTGATCGAACCATTTTCAATCAGTGCTCATGCCGTCAGGCGTGCGGAGGTTAAAGCGCAAGATACTGTTTTAGTCGTAGGGGCTGGACCGATAGGGCTTGGCGTTGCTGCAATTGCCAAAGCGGATGGTGCTAACGTATTAGTGGCTGATACCAGTGAGGCACGTCGCCAACATGTTGAAAAGGTCTTAGGCTTAAAAACGTGTGACCCAGCGGCTGAAAATTACTTATCAAGCATTGAAGGCCATTTTTCAGGCATGCTTGCTGAGAAAGTCATTGATGCTACGGGGAATCAACACGCAATGAACACCGCGGTGAATTTAATTCGTCATGGTGGTTTAATTGTATTTGTTGGCCTATTTAAAGGTAATTTATCGTTTCCAGACCCCGATTTCCATAAAAAAGAGACAACAATGATGGGGAGTCGTAATGCAACGCCTGAAGACTTCAATAAAGTTGCAAGATTAATGGCTGAAGGTAAGTTATCTAGTGGGATGATGCTAACACACCAATTTGACTTTGATACCATTGGTGATGTTTATGAAAGTGATGTCATTAATAATCGTGAATTAATTAAAGGTGTTATTTTGTTTTAAATAGCAATTTATTTTAAACAAACATTTATTTTAAATAACAACAAAAACCCACAATAAGAGTGGGTTTTTGTTTGGCGCTAATTTATTTCTAGTCTGAATGAATTAGCGTTTTAATGCTTCCGATAACTCATCTTTCATGACGGACAGTATGTCTCTAACAACACGTGGGCTACCAGCGACTAAGTTACCAGATGCGATATAATTATGGCCGCCAATAAAGTCAGTCATGATACCGCCAGCTTCACGCATGATTAGCTCGCCGCCTAAGAAATCCCATGGTTTTAAGCCGATTTCAAAGAATGCATCAACACGACCAGAAGCAACATAACACAGGTCTAACGCCGCAGAACCCGTACGACGGAAATCAGCGCATTTGTCGAACATTGCGGTCATGATATTCATATATACCGCAGCGTGCTGTTTTTGTTTGAAAGGGAAACCTGTCGCAACGATAGCGCCATCAAGGTCACGCTTTTCATCAATGCGAATACGATAACCGTTAAGCTGAGCGCCTTGTCCACGTACTGCGCTAAATAATTCATTACGCATTGGGTCGTAGACAACAGCAACTTCTGTACGGCCTTTAACGCGTACAGCGATAGAAACAGAAAAATGAGGGAGGCGTTTTGTGAAGTTGGTGGTGCCATCCAGTGGATCGATTACCCATTGAATATCATCATCTTTACCAATTAATTCACCGCTTTCTTCAGTGATAATAGTGTGGTCTGGATATGACTTGCGGATGATTTCAATTATTAGTTGCTCAGATTCTTGGTCAACGTTAGTAACGAAATCGTTAGTGCCTTTCTGAGTGACTTTAATGTTGCTAGGCATTTCATAGTTTTTAGCTATGTGATTACCGGCCTTACGTGCTGCACGTATGGCGATGTTAAGCATCGGATGCATGGGCTTTTTCCACTGGAATGTTAAAGAACGAAAAACTTGAGTGCCGAAGTATATAGATGTTCGTCACAATAAGCAATTTTGTGTTAAGCTATTGCGATATTTTTTTTATGAAACGTATAAACCATGTTAGATAATATCCGTATTGTTCTTGTTGAGACCTCACACACTGGTAATATGGGCTCAACGGCCCGCGCAATGAAAACCATGGGGCTTTCTAATCTTTATCTTGTTAACCCTCTTGTTGAACCAGACTCACACTCTATTGCGCTTTCTGCGGGAGCAAGTGATGTTATTGGTAATGCGACAATCGTTAAAACTCTCGACGAAGCTTTAGAAGGCTGTAAACTAGTGATCGGCACTAGTGCGCGTTCTCGTACTTTATCTTGGCCGATGGTTGAGCCCCGTGAATGTGGCGTTAAATCTGTTGAGCAATCCAAAGAATCGCCGGTTGCGATTGTTTTTGGTCGTGAGCGAGTGGGGTTGACCAACGAAGAATTACAAAAATGTCAGTATCATTTATATATCCCAACGAATCCTGAATACGGTTCTTTGAATTTAGCGATGGCGGTTCAGTTGGTGAGTTATGAGATACGTATGGCGTATCTTTCAATGAATGAAAAAAATACGGTAATTTCCGCCGATGATGAGGTAGAATACCCGCCGTCAGAAGATGTTGAGCGGTTTTATGTCCATCTTGAAAGCGTATTGAATGAATCCGGTTTTATACGTAAAGCCCACCCTGGCTTAATTATGAATAAATTACGCCGTTTATTCACTCGAGCGCATATCGAAACCCAAGAGTTACATATCCTGCGGGGTATTTTAACGTCAATGGAAAAATGGGCGAAAAAGTGAGGCGAAATCCGTGGTAAAATCAGGTGAATAATACTTGAGTAAATTAGTCAGGTAAATAGTTGACTAAATTACTCAGGAATGTCACAATCTGACCATAATTTACCACGGAGTAATATCTTATGAGACTCACTTCCAAAGGGCGTTACGCAGTAACTGCGATGTTAGATGTCGCATTACACTCTCAGTCAGGTCCAGTGCCTTTAGCTGACATTTCTGAACGTCAGGGAATTTCCCTCTCTTATCTTGAGCAACTTTTCTCTCGTTTACGCAAAAACGAGTTGGTTTCGAGTGTGCGCGGTCCAGGCGGCGGTTATTTGCTTGGTAGAGACGCAGACCAAATCTTTGTTGCTGAAGTAATCGCTGCGGTAGATGAATCTGTTGACGCCACCCGTTGCCAGGGTAATAAAGAAGGTTGCCAAAATGGCGATCGCTGCTTAACTCACGCACTATGGCGCGATTTAAGCGATAGAATTACAAGTTTCCTTAGCAGCATTAGCCTTGATGAGCTGGTTAAAAACCAAGAAGTCATGGTTGTTGCTGATAGACAAGATAACGAACAGCGTAAAACCATGCCAAATGGGATTACACCTGAATCGATTATCAATGTACGTGCTTAAAAATATTAAAAAAATTGCAGTCGGTACATCTTGGTGAGTTGTTAGACGAAGAGCTAATTTCCGCTATTTGTATCTTTAAAAATTAAAGGCAAGTTACCTTGTCCTTTGGAGTAAGTGAGCAATGAAATTACCAATTTATCTTGATTATTCAGCAACAACACCGGTTGACCCGCGTGTGGCTGAAAAAATGATGCAATGTTTAACAATGGATGGGAACTTTGGTAACCCAGCGTCCCGTTCTCATCGTTTCGGCTGGCAAGCGGAAGAAGCGGTAGATATTGCTCGCAATCAAATCGCCGAATTAGTGGGCGCTGACCCACGTGAAATCGTGTTTACTTCAGGCGCAACTGAGTCTGATAACTTAGCGATTAAAGGCGCTGCTAATTTCTATAAAAAGAAAGGCAACCACATTATTACCTGTAAAACGGAACACAAAGCCGTTTTAGATACCTGCCGCCAATTAGAGCGTGAAGGTTTTGAAGTGACTTACCTGTCACCGCAAAGCAACGGTTTAATTGCTATGCAAGACCTACAAGACGCTATCCGTGAAGACACTATTTTAATTTCTATTATGCATGTTAATAATGAAATTGGTGTAGTGCAGGATATCGAAGCTATTGGTGAATTATGCCGTAGCAAAGGGATTATTTTCCACGTCGATGCAACTCAAAGCGTGGGCAAGTTGCCCATCGACCTGAATGCGTTAAAAGTTGATTTAATGTCGTTCTCTGCGCACAAACTCTATGGCCCAATGGGCATTGGTGCACTGTATGTCCGACGTAAACCACGTGTTCGCCTTGAAGCGCAGCAGCACGGTGGTGGTCATGAGCGCGGTATGCGTTCTGGGACATTACCTGTACACCAAATCGTTGGTATGGGCGAAGCTTACCGTATTGCCAAAGAAGAAATGGCTGCGGAATCTGAGCGTTTACGCGGTTTACGGTTACGTTTGTGGAACGGTATTAAAGATATCGAAGAAGTTTACCTCAATGGTGATTTAGAACACGGTGCGCCGCACATTCTGAACGTCAGCTTCAACTATGTTGAAGGTGAATCACTGATGATGTCATTAAAAGATTTGGCTGTATCTTCAGGTTCTGCATGTACTTCTGCAAGCCTAGAACCTTCTTATGTACTGCGCGCTTTAGGGATGAATGATGAGCTGGCACATAGCTCAATCCGTTTCTCTTTAGGTCGTTTCACGACAGAAGAAGAAATTGACTATGCAATCAAAATGATTCATGGCGCAATTGGCCACTTACGCGAGCTGTCTCCTTTATGGGAAATGTTTAAAGACGGCGTAGATCTTAACAGCATCGAATGGTCTCACCATTAATCAGACGGTTTCAGGAGTTTAAAAATGGCTTACAGTGAAAAAGTTATCGATCATTATGAAAACCCACGCAACGTTGGTTCGTTTGACAACAGCGACCCAAGCGTCGGTAGCGGTATGGTAGGCGCACCTGCCTGTGGTGACGTCATGAAATTACAGATTAAAGTAAATGATGACGGCATTATTGAAGATGCACGTTTTAAAACTTATGGTTGCGGTTCAGCAATTGCTTCAAGTTCACTCGTGACTGAGTGGATGAAAGGCAAAAGTTTGGACGAAGCAGAGTCAATCAAAAATACAGCCATTGCAGAAGAGTTAGAATTACCACCAGTGAAAATTCACTGTTCAATTCTAGCGGAAGACGCAATCAAAGCTGCTATTGCTGATTACAAAAGCAAACGCCAAAGCAAATAAGTTTTTAATCAGTCTATAGGGCAAGCCATATTAATAAATAACAACAAGTTATCGTCCTATAACTGGAACAATACTCATGCCTTCTAGGCTAAACATCGCTGAGTTTCTTAGCTTAGAAATAGGGTGGGTATAAAATAATTTGAAGGCGGATGCGACTCATGAGTAGCATCTGCCTTGTTTGTTTCTAAAGTGAGGTTTGCAATGTCTATTTCTCTTACAGAAAGTGCTGCGCAGCGTATTCAATCCTTTCTGCAAAATCGTGGAAAAGGCGAGGGCTTGCGTTTAGGTGTAAGAACTTCAGGTTGTTCAGGGATGGCTTATGTTCTTGAATTCGCTGATATAATTAATGAAGAAGACACAGTTTTTGAAGATAAAGGCGTAAAGGTCATCGTCGATGGCAAGAGCATTGTTTATCTTGATGGTACTGAGCTGGATTTCGTTAAAGAAGGCTTAAACGAAGGGTTTAAATTTAATAACCCTAACGTCAATAGTGAATGCGGATGCGGTGAAAGTTTTCACGTATAATGCGTTCAATTAAGCCTAATTTTCGGCCAATCTCACTAATATTAACTTGTTAGTGGTATTGGTAACCGGTTCGAGAAACTGAGCACTTATGGATTACTTTACTCTTTTTGGGTTGACCCCAACTTATGCCATCGATAGCGAACAACTGACGTTACGTTTTCAAGACTTACAGCGTCAATACCATCCTGACCGGTTTGCAACCTGTTCTGAACAGGAAAAAATGCAAGCACTGCAAAAAGCAGCAACCATTAATGCTGCCTATCAAGCCCTTCGTCACCCGCTAAAACGCGCGGAATATATGCTTTCATTACATGGTTTTGATATTAATAACGAACAACATACCATGCATGATACGGCATTTTTAATGGAGCAGCTTGAGCTACGTGAAGAGTTAGACAATATTGAAAACAGTGATGATGCACTTGATTTATTAGCTAAATTTATGCAAAACGTCAAACAAATGCAGCAAGCACGAAGCGCACTGATGGTGACAGAGTTAGATGCCATGCAGTGGGAAAAAGCCGCTGATACCGTACGTAAACTACGTTTTCTCGATAAGCTTCAGCAGCAAGCTGAGCAACTCGAAGAACGGTTACTAGATGAATTTTAAGAGAAAACGATTATGGCGTTACTACAAATCAGCGAACCCGGTATGACAGCAGCTCCGCATCAACGCAAATTGGCTGCTGGCATTGATTTAGGTACCACCCACTCTTTGATTGCGACAGTGCGCAGTGGTGAAGCTGCGGCTTTGCCTGACAATCAAGGGCGTTTTTTATTACCATCGATTGTTAATTATCAGCCTGAAAGCAAACTAGTGGGATGGGATGCTAAGCAACTTGCCGAGCAAGACCCAGTCAATACCATTATTTCAGTGAAACGCATGATGGGGCGTTCATTGGCCGATATTCAAAAACGCTACCCTGACTTACCTTATCAACTAAGTGCCAGTGAAAATGGTTTGCCATTTATTCAAACTGCGGCTGGCCAAGTCGACCCAATCCAAGTGTCTTCTGACATTCTAAGAACATTAGCAAAACGTGCGGAAGAAACCTTAGGTGGCGAAATGGATGGCGTAGTGATTACGGTACCGGCTTATTTTGATGATGCACAACGCCAAGGTACAAAAGATGCGGCGCGCCTTGCAGGCTTACATGTATTACGTTTACTGAATGAACCGACTGCCGCTGCGATTGCTTACGGGTTGGACTCTGGGCAAGAAGGCGTGATTGCGGTTTATGACCTTGGTGGTGGTACTTTTGATGTTTCTATTTTGCGTTTAAGCCGCGGTGTATTCGAGGTGTTGGCAACGGGCGGCGATACCGCACTTGGGGGCGATGATTTCGACCAAGTACTGGCACAGTGGATTGCTGAGCAAGCAGGCGTTTCATTACAAGGCGATCATCATTTAAATCGTCAACTATTAAATATGGCGACAGAAACGAAAGTCGCGCTCAGTGACGCAGATACAGTAACTATTCAGCTTGCCAATTGGCAAGGGGAAATTCGTCGTGAGCAGTTTGAAACGTTAATTGAAAATTACGTGAAACGTACACTGATGGCTTGTCGTCGTGCATTGAAAGATGCAGGTGTTGAAGCATCAGAGGTGCTGAACGTTGTTATGGTTGGTGGTTCGACTCGCGTACCCTTAGTACGTCAAAAAGTTGGGGAGTTTTTTGGTAAATCACCTCTGACATCCATCGACCCAGATAAAGTGGTGGCAATTGGTGCCGCAATTCAAGCAGATATCTTAGTAGGGAACAAGCCCGACAGCGAAATGTTGTTATTGGACGTGATCCCGTTATCCCTTGGTCTAGAGACCATGGGGGGATTGGTTGAAAAAGTGATCCCGCGCAATACGACGATTCCAGTTGCTCGAGCTCAAGAGTTTACCACATTTAAAGACGGCCAAACGGCAATGAGTGTGCATGTGGTGCAAGGTGAGCGTGAAATGGTGGCAGATTGCCGCTCGTTAGCGCGCTTTACCTTACGTGATATTCCAGCAATGGCAGCCGGTGGGGCTCATATTCGCGTCACTTTCCAAGTCGATGCTGATGGGCTGTTGAGTGTCAGTGCTATGGAAAAATCCACTGGTGTAGAAGCCTCGATTCAAGTTAAGCCATCGTATGGGTTAACGGATAACGAAATTTCAAACATGATTAAAGATTCAATGACTAACGCGCAAGATGACTTAAATGCGCGCCGCTTAGCGGAGCAAAAAGTTGAAGCTGCAAGAGTGCTTGAAAGTTTAACGAGCGCATTAGCCCAAGATGGCAATTTACTGACGCCAAAAGAAGAGTCAGAAATTGATAATGCGGTCAATGAGTTAATTAAAGCGGTTGAGGGTACAGACCCAATCGTAATTGAAAATGCCATTAAACAACTGGATAAGCAATCGCAGGAGTTTGCAGCGCGTCGTATGGATACGTCTATTCGCCAAGCGTTGTCAGGCCATTCTGTGGATGAGATATAATTATGCCTAAAATAGTTTTTTTACCTCATAGTGATTTATGCCCAGACGGTGCTGTCGTTGAAGCACAAGAAGGCGAGTCTATTTTAAATGTTGCATTACGCAGCGGTATTGAGCTTGAGCACGCCTGTGAAAAATCCTGTGCTTGTACAACCTGCCATTGCATCGTTCGCGAAGGTTTTGACTCACTAGAAGAAAGTAGTGAACTCGAAGATGACATGTTAGACAAAGCATGGGGGTTAGAACCAGAAAGTCGTTTAAGTTGCCAGGCATTGGTGGCGGATGAGGATTTAGTGGTGGAGATACCACGTTATACTATCAATCACGCCCGCGAACACTGATTTTTGTCATACTTCACGCTGTAGCGTTGTTGGCTTCTTTCGCTAACCCTAGTCACATACTTATGTATGCTCCTAGGGATTAGCTCAATTGCCGCCTAGCTACAACGTGAATTATTTAAAAAATCAAAATACATGTCATGCTTCACACTGTAGCGTTGTTAGCTTCTTTCGCTAACCCTAGTCACATACTTTTGTATGCTTTCCAAGCTACTCTCAATCGCTGCCTAGCTACAACGTGAATTATTTAAAAAATCAAAATACATGTTATGCTTCACGCTGTAGCGTTGTTGGCTTCTTTCGTTAACCCTAGTCACATACTTTTGTATGCTCTCCAAAATACTCTCATTTGCCGTCTAGCTACAATGTGAATTATTTAAAAAATAACAGTAAATCGTCCTTAATATTTATTCATATATGTAATAAGAGTGAATTTTTGTATTTTAATATTTTCCTTATTATTTATTTTTGTTTTTTTTTGAAAGTTAAATTAAACTCTTAATATTTTATTTAATTTTGATAAATTAATTATTTGTATATTATGAAATGTTCTTATTTTATTTATCTGCTGTTTTAAAGTTAATAATTAAATTTTCACTTTGTACACTTTATTTTTTATGTTATAGATAATATCGATATTGAGTGGTTATTTTTGGCTTAAAAGATAATGATTTAATGATTTAATGATTTAATGATTTAATGATTTAATGATTATGTAAATGCTAATTAAATAAAGTTAGAGATAAAAAGGAACTTTATCATGAAATGGAAATATCGGTTTGGCGTATCACTTGGCAATATGCTCGAACATTACGATATTGCAGTGTTTGCTGCAATATCCGTTTATCTTATTAAAGAATTAAACAAGTTGAATATAGAAAATGCACCTGAAATTATTTGGGGGATATTCGCCTTGAGATATATATTACGGCCCTTTGGTGGATACGTTATTGGCCGCTTTGCCGATAAATCAGGAAAGAAATCAGCTTTAATTTTAACAAGTATGGTGACGGGTTTTGCAACATTACTAATGGCTTTGTTGCCTATTGAATTATTAGGTAACTATACGCCGATAATAATACTGATGTTACAATCTGCATTATGTTTTAGTTTTGCTGGAGAATATCCATCATTAATTAATTATCTACTGTATAATTGCCCTGAAAATGAACGTTCAAGAATTTCTGCTTTAACAGCTATAAGTTCATTATTGGGTTTTACAATGGCATTTTTGATCATTTATATATTAGAAAATACATTGACGATTAAAGAAATGGAAGATATTGGTTGGCGTATTCCTTTATTACTTGGTTTAATAAATATTTTTATCAGTTTTTGGTTTAGGAGTAGGTTACCCGACCAGCCGACTATTGCTATAGAGCAGCGAAAAGTTGAAATGAGAAGGGTTTTAAGTATTTTCATTGTAGCTATACCTGCGACAGTCACCTTTTATACCCAAAATATATCATGGTCTTTAATTCTAGAGTATTTACCATTAGGTGAGAACAAAAAATATTACTCTTTGCTATCATCATTATTGTTACTGGTTTCTGTATTTGTTTGTTCTTGGATAACGGATAAAGTTAGTTCGCCAGTGAAAGTTTTTAATATTGGAGTTACAGCTCTAATTGTTTTATCTATTCCGCTATATTATATGATGACATTGGGTGAGGTTTGGTTAATTATATTATCTCAAATTATCATGACTATTTATATAGCCATGATTTGGTGTAATTCTGCTGTTATCCTTGTTCAGGCTTCAGGTGGTAAAGTATCAACGTTAGGGGTTGGCTTTAATTCTACGGCTGTAATATTCGGTGGTTTAACTCCATTAGTTATTAATCAGTTACTAGGGTTAGGAATGGTGTATGTAGGAGTATTTTTGTGCTGTTGTGGTTTTGTTTTTTTACTTAATTGGAAGGTTAACAAAATAGCTAATAAGGTGACCTCATGAATATAGAAAGTAATTTTATAGAGAATACATGTAATGAATTAAAAAAAGATTTTATGAGTGTTTTTGATTGGAGTGAAATAGATGTTACTATCAATAAAATAGATGTTAAAAAAAAGTGTGTAAATATCATATCTAATAATTATGAGTGGCAGTTAATAGCTTGGGGCGATGATTTAGATTTACTGGTTAATGAGAGATTGAAATCTAGAATTCAATATTGGGATTCTTATACTAGCCCATTTAAAAAAACGTTGGCAAAGGCCGAAAAAAATAAATTCAAAATAGATATTTGTAATAGATATGGGGATATTTTTGAAATTACAACAATAAATGCTAATAGGCAATTGACGTTGTCTGATATGATCCAATTTTACAGTTTAAAACCGATTTTAGCAGATTATGCTCATAGAATATGGTCAAAAGCCCCTGAGCTGTTATTACCTCTCAGAGCATGTGTTCCTATGGCTTCGGAGCTAGAAGGTATAAAAAGCAATGAAAGATCTCTGCTATTATCTGAACACAAATATATGCGTTTTGGCCATATTCGTTTTACACGAAAAGAGATGATAACCATACGCCTACTGCTTTCGCACTGTAAGGTAAAAGAAATCAGTTATATTCAAGGTTGTTCAGAAGCCAGTGAAAATAGACGAATTCAAAAGATCAAAGAAAAGTTGGGTTTCCCTTATGTTTCATCAAGCGGCTTGTTTACAGCATTAAAAGAGCAAGGTATTACACTAGCTTGTTTGGAAACACTTATCGATTTACCTCTCACAAACAGTATAATGAAGAATAACTGAAAAAGATCCGTTGGTATGATTCAAAGGGCTATAATTCGAAAAATAGTTGTTCATATAATGAGAGAAAATGATGAGTTTAAAATGGTCAAATAGCCGTGAAATCGGTGAAGCACTGTATGACGCATTTCCAGATGTTGATCCAAAAACGGTGCGCTTTACCGATATGCACCAGTGGATTTGCGATTTAGAAGAATTTGATGATGATCCGCAAAAATCGAACGAGAAAATCCTAGAAGCGATTTTGTTAGTTTGGCTGGATGAATTCGAATAAGTAGGGTTTTCCCCTAAAAACCGAGTGACTGCCAGAAATAGTGCTCGGTTTTTTATTTTATATCAGCACTATAATGATATCCCTATTGGTATTTATCAGTTAAGGTAATGCCATCTGCCGACAGAATAAATGGGCTTTTACTGTCTGCAAAAATAGACAAAGTGAGAAAAACGATGACAAAACAAATTATGCCAGTAATGATTTCTTGTGAGCCTGCTGCACCTTGTTGGGGCGAAGGCGCATTGTTAAGCTCTAGCGATAAAGGGATGACAATCCACCTGAAACATGCAGGTAAATTATGTGCAGTACAAAGCGCTGGCCGTAAATTAGATGGCCAAGGGATCCGCAATGTAGCTTTGGCTGGCGAAGGCTGGGATTTAGAAAAAAGCTGGGCATTTTGGCAAGGTTTTCGTGCGCCAAAAGGGGCTAGAACGATTGAATGGCCAGTGTTGCCAGAAGCGGATCGTAAAGAGTTAGAAAACCGTATTCGTACCATTGATTGGGTACGTGATGTGATTAACGCACCGGCAGAAGAGTTAGGCCCAGAACAACTCGCACAACGCGCCATCGATTTACTCTGCACTGTCGGCGCACAAGACATTAGCTACCGTATTATTAAAGGTGATGATTTATTAGAACAAGGTTATACCGGTATTCATACGGTTGGTCGTGGTTCAAGTCGTCCACCTGTATTTTTGGCGTTGGATTACAACCCAGGAGCCAACCCAAATGCCCCTGTATTTGCTGCGTTAGTGGGTAAAGGAATTACTTTCGATTCAGGCGGCTATAGCATCAAACCATCATCCTCAATGAATTCAATGAAAGCCGATATGGGCGGTGCAGCAACATTGGCAGGTTCATTGGCATTGGCGATTTCACGTGGCTTACAAAAACGTGTGAAAATGTTCCTGTGCATTGCTGACAATATGGTTAGCGGCAATGCATTCAAATTGGGTGATATTATTCGTTACCGCAATGGTAAATCCGTTGAAATAATGAATACAGATGCTGAGGGTCGTTTAGTCCTAGCCGATGGCCTGATTGATGCGAGCAAAGAAAAACCAACGTTAATTATTGATGCAGCAACCTTGACGGGCGCAGCGAAAACTGCCGTGGGTAATGACTACCATTCTGTATTGAGTTTCGATGACAAGTTAGTTGCTGATTTAATGAACGCTTCAGACGCTGAGTTTGAACTGTTCTGGCGTTTACCACTGGCAGAGTTCCATCGCCAGCAATTACCGTCTAGTTTTGCGGATTTGAACAATATTGCGGCACCATCGCACACAGCAGGCGCAAGCACCGCTGCGGCATTTTTATCGCATTTTGTCGAAAATTATCGTCAAAATTGGGTGCATATTGACTGCTCAGCGACTTACCGTAAATCTGCAGTTAGCTTATGGGCAGAAGGCGCAACGGGTACAGGTGTAAGAACATTAGCTAACTTATTAATCAGTAAATCAAAGTAGCGAATGTTTGATTGATAACAGGCACGGGAAGGTGACTTTTCGTGCCTATTTTTTTACCTTGACGTATTTGCGAGTATAATAAGCGATTATTTTTAATAGCAGGGGATTGGCAATGTCGCAGCAATCGAATAATAACAGTTCCAACCAAGAAACTGAGATCCAATTTACTGAATTAACAGTGCCGAAAGGCTCATCACTTAAATTAAGTGTGTTAGAAGATCAGCCACAAGCCATTGTTGACGCGCTTACTGAATTTTTTAAACAACACAAAGTGGTCAGACGCGGTTTCATGGTCTCCGCAACAGAGAGCGATTCTGCTAAAGAAGCGCCTATCTTAATGATAGCGTTGGAGTTTACCACAGGAGCAGAAAATATTGATTCAATTATCCATGGGGCTGGGACGCTTGCTTGTGAGTTTTTAGCTGATGACGAGTCTATTGATTTTTGTGTGGTGAATGAAAATGAACAAGGTGTTAGCCATTTTATTACTCAACACGTTCAGCCTTTTTACCAGCGTCGTCTTGGTAGCTTCTTGCGGGACACAATCCCAGTAAAAAACACCTAATAATTCCATGTATAGAGTGAGGGAAATATTTTTTCTCACTCATAAAATGCATATTGCTCATTGATTAAATATATATTCTGCTTACTATTTAAAAAATATTATTTCATTTCTCTGTTTTTCTCTCCCATCATTTTTTCCGTTTTGTCTGATAGGTGTTCTAATCACATTCTGTTAAATTGTTTCGATAATTGAAATAATATCAGCAGTATTTATCTGTGTGTGTTTTTAAACATTTCTAAGTATGTAGAGGGTTTTAATCTCCTGTTAAAACCTTAAAAAACAGAATCAATTTTAACTAATTAAAGGGCGGGCGGTAATGAAACAACAATCAAGTTGGGCTTCATTGGCGGGTCTCAAAACCAAAAAGCGTTATTTAGCACTTGCGTTGGCATCGGTAGTGGCATTGGCTGGTTGTGATAATACAGATGAAACAACCAAAAATGAGCCAAATGTTTCAACCACAGCGCCAGAAAATCAAACCAAAACAGCGCCAGTTGCAGAACAGAAAAAAGCAGCACCGAAACTTTCCACTGAAGAAATGATAAAAAAATATGCAGGGAAAGATTTAACTATTTTGGATGCGTCTGAATTACAGCTTGATGGTGCGAGTGCCATGGTGGTGACATTCTCGGTTCCACTACAAGCAAACCAAGACTTTGGCCAGTACATTAACCTCATTGATGTTAAAGCGGGTAAGTTAGATGGCGCTTGGGAACTGTCTGATAACCAAATGGAACTCCGTTTTCGCCATCTTCCGCCATCTAAAGAGTTAAACTTAACCATTAACCCGGGTATTAAAGCGGTTAATGAGCGTACGACGACCGAAAATTTTGAGAAAAAATTGACCACTGCACAAATCATCCCAACCGTTGGTTTTGCAAGTAAAGGCTCTTTATTACCTAGCAAGGTTGCCCAAGGCTTACCTGTGATTGCCTTGAACGTTGATAAAGTTGACGTCAATTTCTTCCGTGTAGATGAAAAGCAACTGCCACAATTTTTAGCACAGTGGCAGTATCGTAGTAATTATGAGTATTGGTATTCCGAAGAGTTTCTCGACAAAGTGGAGCTGGCTTATACCGGCCGCTTTGACTTAAATCCAGATAAAAATACCCGCCAAACCATTTTACTGCCGTTGAAAGATGTCAAAGAGTTACAGCAAGATGGCGTGTATTTGGCCATCATGCAAAAAGCAGGCAGCTATAGTTATCAATTCCCTGCAACTGTCTTCACATTGAGTGATATTGGTGTATCACTACACAGTTACCAAGACCGTGTCGATGTTTTCACTCAATCCTTAGCGAAAGGCTCTGCAATTAAAGGCGTTGAGCTGCGTATTTTGGATGAAAAAGGCCAGTTAGTAACAAAAGGTACGACAGATGGCGATGGCCATGCTCAGCTAGATAAATTAGCGGGTGGAAAATTATTGCTGGCAACCCATGAAGGGCAAACCAGTATGATTGACCTCACTCAGCCAGCGCTTGATTTATCTGAATTCGATATTTCAGGGCCAGAAGGCTACGCAAAACAATTTTTCACCTTCGGTCCTCGCGATTTATATCGCCCAGGTGAATTATTGCTAGTAAATGGTCTATTGCGTGATGGCGATGGTAACCCAGTCAAAACTCAGCCAGTTAAAGTTGATGTATTAAAAACTGATGGGCAAGTGGTTCGCAGTTTTGTTTGGCAGCCAGAAGAAAACCAAAATGGCTTATATCAATATCAATTTGAAATTCCTAAAAATGCAGAAACAGGCGGTTGGTCGCTTCGCTTTGATTTAGGTGATGGTTCACCACTGCGTTACTACAAATTTAATGTTGAAGATTTTATGCCAGAACGTATGGCTCTGGAAATTGAGGGCAGCGATGTCCCTCGTTTAACAACTCAATCTGTCGATTTTGATATTCAAGGTCGTTATTTATACGGTGCGCCAGCGGCTGATAACCAGCTACAAGGGCAAATTGTCTTAAAAGCAGCTCGGGAAGCGGTCGCAAAATTACCTGGTTTTGAATTTGGTGCTGTCAATGAAGAAGGTTTACCACGTAAGTTGGACGAGTTTGACTTGACGCTGGACAGTAATGGTGAAACTGTGATTTCAATTCCAAATAGCAATTGGAGTTCAACACGTTCACCTATTTCGGCTGTTTTACAAGCAAGTTTGCTTGAGGCTGGCGGACGTCCTGTGACGCGCCGTGCCGAGCAAGCCATTTGGCCTGCGGAAAAACTGGTCGGTATTCGCCCATTATTTGCGAAAAAAGAAATTTATGATTACCGCACTGACCGTTATGTAAAACGTCACAATGTGGATGAAAATTCACTCGCAGAATTTGAATTAGTCATGGCTGATGCCGCAGGTAATAAACTGGCAGCAAAAAACTTAACCGTGCGTTTAGTGTATGAGCGTCGTGATTATTACTGGAGTTGGTCTGAAAGTGGTGGTTGGTCTTCAAATTATGACCAAAAAGACCTCGTTATTGCGAATGAAAATATTGCTATTGCTAAAGACGGAACGGCGAAAGTGTCTTTCCCTGTGGATTGGGGGGCATTCCGCCTAGAAGTTGTTAACCCAGAAAATCAGCTAGTGTCGAGCGTCCAGTTTTGGGCAGGGTATTCATGGCAAGATAACACAGGGGGAAGTGGCTCAGTTCGTCCTGACCAAGTGAAACTCAGCCTGAATAAGCCTGCGTACTTACCGGGTGAAAAAGCTAAAGTTCGCATTGAATCTCCTAAAGCCGGTAAAGGGTATATATTGCTCGAATCGAGCAACGGTCCATTGTGGTGGGAAGAAATTGATGTGCCAGAAAAAGGCTTAGACGTTGAAATCCCAGTCAATAAAGAGTGGGCTCGTCATGACTTGTACGTCTCAGCAGTTGTGGTGCGCCCAGGAGACGATTCTAAAGAAGCAACGGTAAAACGTGCGGTGGGTGTGTTGCATTTACCAATCGCAGATGAAAACCGTAAGATTGCTTTAGCACTCTCCGCGCCAGATAAAATGCGTCCAAACCAAGACTTAACGGTAAAAATTAAAGCGACAGCACAAGATGGCAAACCGTTACCTGAAAAAGTGAATGTGTTGTTATCTGCGGTTGACACTGGCGTATTGAATATCACAGATTTCAAAACCCCAGACCCGTATGATGCCTTTTTTGGCCGTAAGCGTTATAGCGTTGACCAATATGACGTTTATGGTCATTTAATTGAAGGACAAGGTAAGGTTGCTAACTTGCGCTTTGGTGGTGACAGCGAGGATGCTGCATTAGAGCGTGGTGGTATGAAGCCACTCACTGAAGTGCAAATTATTGCGGAGCAAGCCAAACCTGTCACATTAAATAAAGACGGCGAGGGTGAAATTAGCCTCGCTATCCCTGATTTTAACGGGGAATTACGTGTGATGGCCCAAGCATGGAATGAAAAAGAGTTCGGCCATGCGGATAGCAAAGTGATTGTGGCGGCACCATTAGTGACACAAATGTCGATGCCACGTTTTATGGCTGGTGGTGATAAGTCTTACTTTGCGCTTGATTTGACCAATATGACGGATAATACACAAAATGTGACCGTCAATTTCAAGGCATCAGGAATGGTGAAACTTGATGGTGTCAGCAGCCGTGAGTTGGAGTTACCAAAAGGCAAACGTACCACGATTAATCTACCTGTCAGAGCAGACTACGGCTTCGGTGAAGGCGAAGTGTCAATGACCATTAATGGTGTGAAAATTCAAGGCGAAGCCAACAAAGATTACAGTAATAGTTGGAAAGTCGGGGTTCGTCCGGCACAACCAGCAGAAACTGTTTCTTTTGCAACTGCTATTGAGCCAGGCACCTCATGGGCGTTACCGACTAACCAAATTGCCGGGTTACAGCCCGATACTCTAGAAGGGCAAGTGTTATTAACTAGCCGTCCTCCGCTAGATATTTCTCGTTATATTAGAGAGCTATTTGCTTACCCATATGGCTGTTTAGAGCAAACTATCAGTGGGTTATATCCATCATTATTCTCAACTCAAGCTGAGCTAAATAAGATAGGAATTAAAACGCAAACAGATGCAGATCGCCATAAAGCGATTGAAATTGGTATTCCGCATTTGTTAAGTATGCAACGTAATGATGGCGGTTTTTCGTTATGGGATAGAAACGGTCGCGAAGAGTATTGGTTAACTGCATATGCGGCGGATTTCTTGAATAAAGCGAATCAGCGTGGGTTTACGGTTCCCCAAGAAGCTATCAGTAACGCGAACACGCGCTTATTGAGCTATTTACAAGATGGTAGCCAAATCAATTATCCTTATACGGAAAATCAGGCAGGTGCGCGTTTCGCAACTCAAGCCTACGCTGGCTTAGTGTTGGCGTCACAGCAAAAAGCACCTCTAGGTGCATTACGTCAACTTTATAACCAAAGAGATCATGCCGCTAGTGGTTTACCGCTCGTTCAGCTTGGTGTTGCATTGAACTTGATGGGGGATAAATCACGTGGTGAGAGCGCGGTGATTGACGGACTGAAAAAACAACGTAACCGCTACAGCTATGTAGGGGATTACGGTTCGGTGATCCGTGATGACGCGATGATTGTTGCGCTATTAAATGAATATAATTTAATGCCAAAATCCCGTGACCAAAAACTGCAAACTTTATCTAATAACTTGACTTCTCAACGTTATTTCTCAACACAAGAGAGCAATGCGTTGTATTTAGCGGGTCGTTTCTACTTAAATGAAAGTGAAGCGCCATGGAAAGCAACGATTAATGGCCAAGAACCTCCGATGGTTTCAGATAAACCCGTGAGTGAGTTCTTGAGTAAAGCACAATTAGAAACAGGTTATAGCATCGAAAACACGGGAACCAATACGCTATACACACGCCTAAACGTGGTGGGTTATCCACAACATTCGCCGAAGCCAAGTTCGAATGTGCTGGGTATCACTCGTAGTTACTATGATATGAAAGGTAACCGCATTTCGTTAGATAGGCTAAGAAGCGGTGAAATGGTGGTGGTTAAACTGGAAATTCAAGCATCCCAAAGCGTACCAGATGCGCTAGTGGTTGACTTACTACCAGCGGGCTTAGAACTGGAAAACCAAAATTTAGCGAACAGTAGCGCTAATTTGAGTGAGTCTGCGCCGAACCTGCAAGAACTGATTGATGATATGCAGCAATCACAAATTCGCCATATGGAATACCGTGATGACCGTTTTGTGGCTGCCGTTGAAGTTCAGCAGTATCGCCCAACGACATTAGTCTACTTAGCACGTGCAGTGACACCGGGTGTATATAGCATTCCAGTACCACAAGTTGAATCAATGTATGTCCCTGATTGGCGCGCGACGGGCTATTCTGATGGCCAATTAGAAATCGTTCGTTAATCACCGCTAAACTGAGCCCTTATATATTGATATATAAAGTATAAGGGCTCTTTTAATTTATTTTCGGTACTCCCATCAATGAAAAAATGGTTACGCCGCACAGGCATTGCACTGGTTCTGTTGGTCATTATTTTGCCACTGGCTTTTCTAGCGGCTGATAAAATATGGCCGTTGCCGATTAAGCAAATTGAAATGGCTCGAACTGTGGTTGCTGCGGATGGCACACCATTGTGGCGCTTTGCAGACAAAGAAGGTATTTGGCGCTTTCCGGTTACACTCGATGAGGTTTCTCCTGATTTTATTGAAGCGTTATTAACGTATGAAGACCGCCATTTTTATCGCCATCCGGGGGTAAACCCGTTTTCGCTAGTTAGGGCCGCGGGGCAGTTTGTGAGTTCAGGGCGTATTGTGTCGGGCGGTAGTACCATTTCGATGCAAGTTGCACGGTTAATTGATCCCCATGAAAGAACATTGGGCGGTAAGCTGAAACAGCTTTGGCGTACGGCTCAGCTTGAGTATCACTACTCAAAAGATGAAATTTTAGAAATGTATTTAAACCGTGCTCCGTATGGTGGAACCATTGAAGGTATTGGAGCCGCTAGCTGGGTATATTTGAATAAGTCACCCGTAAAATTGACGGCGAGTGAAGCGGCTCTCTTTGCTGTTCTACCTCAAGCTCCTAGCCGTTTAAGGCCAGACCGTTATCCACAAAGGGCACAAGCCGCTCGTGATAAGGTGTTAGACAGGTTAGAGGAATACCAAGTTTGGAGCCCTGAAAAAGTTGCCGATATTAAACAAGAACAAATTTGGCTAGCACCGCGGAAGAATCCGCATTCTGCTCCTTTGCTTGCAAGGCGTGTGACTAAAAATACGCAAAACCCCATCATTGAAACCACTATCGACGCCAGTTTGCAAAGGCAACTGGAAGACATGGCAATGAATTGGAAAAACCAACTACCAAAACAAACTTCACTGGGGATTTTGGTGGTTGATCATACGGATATGGCAGTAAAAGCTTATATTGGCTCAATTGATTTCCAAGATGATAGCCGTTTTGGTCATGTGGACATGATTAGCGCTTGGCGCTCTCCAGGCTCAACGTTAAAACCTTTTTTATATGCATTAGCGATGGATGACGGGCTCATCCATGCGGAGTCGTTATTACAAGATGTACCGAGGCGCTTTAATGATTACCGTCCGGGGAACTTTGACAGTGGTTTTAATGGGCCAGTTAGTGTTAGTGATGCACTCGTTCGTTCATTAAATTTACCCGTGGTTCAGTTATTAGATGTGTATGGTAGTAAACGATTTACGGCTCAACTGCGTAATGTTGGGACTGAGTTGCGCTTTCCGTTAGGGAGTGAACCAAACTTGTCGCTGATTTTAGGCGGCACAGCCACACGGATGGAAGATTTGGTTTCCGCTTACAGCGCATTTGCGAGAAAAGGTAATGTGTCGCCGCTACGTTTTAAACCAACCGATAAAATTCGCGATAGAGCGCTGATGTCACCGGGAGCCGCGTGGATAGTGCGCCGTATTATGGGCGGGGAAGCACGCCCTGTTCCTGAGGCTAATTTATCAGGGCAACTTAATTTAGCATGGAAAACGGGAACCAGTTATGGTTATCGAGATGCGTGGGCGATTGGTGTTAATCCGCGTTATACCATCGGCGTTTGGGTCGGACGACCGGATGCAACGCCTGTTGCAGGGCAGCTAGGCTTTGCCACTGCTATCCCGATTATGAATCAAATCAATGGAATGTTACTGAGCAAAATTTACCTATCTCATGAACCGTTACCGAAAGATGTGAAGCCTGCCAGTGTTAGCCAAGCAGTGATTTGCTGGCCGGGAGGAACGGCATTACTGAAAGATGATAATAATTGCCGCCAAAGGCGCCTAAGTTGGATCTTGGATAATACGATCCCACCCACTTTAATGGCACGAGACCAAGAGTCACTCTTAGGGTTAAGACAAAAAATCTGGGTAAATAACAAAGGGCTACAAGTGGCGGCAGATTGCCCGAATGCACAGGAAAAAGAGGTACATTTATGGCCGATCACGGTGGAGTCATGGTTACCGAGTAGTGAAAAACGGGAAAATCGATTACCTAAAGCAGATTTAGCTTGCCCTCCATTGAAGTTAGAAACGCCGCCATTATTGATTTCCGGTATACGTGATGGTGAAGTATTACAGCGCTTGCCAGGAAAAACCAGTTTAGATTTGCGTTTAGTCACACAGGGTGGGCAGGGGCAGAAATGGTGGTTCTTAAATGGAGAACAGGTGAACACAACAGAGCAAAATGGTTCTATTTTGCTGACACTCGATAAAAGTGGAAACTACCAAATTTCAGTATTGGATTTAAGCGGCCAAGTGACGGCAATGAGTTTTAGAGTGAAGTAATAGATGAAAAACGTGACTTACCCGAAAAAATAGTGTTTTTTGCTATAAAAAGTTTAACAAAATGTTGTTGTGACTGTAGGAAATTGTAATCAGAGCCCCTATAATCATCGCCTTATTTTTCTTTTTCCTAGACATGGTTGCTTTTTAAGTTTAAAAGCCTAACAATAGAATTAGAAATAATATAAAAAACTACAACATGCCTATTTTAAGTTCTTGCATCCTAAGTTACAGGGAAGAATAAAGAATAAAGGCCTAATGAATCGCTAAGAGGTTATTTATGACTGTTCAACGTACATTTTCTATTATTAAACCAAACGCTGTGAAGAAAAACGTTATTGGTGCAATCTACAACCGTTTTGAAAGCGCGGGTTTCACAATCATCGCCGCTAAAATGATGCATTTAACTCGTGAGCAAGCTGAAGGCTTCTACGCTGAACACAAAGGCCGTCCTTTCTTTGAAGGTCTGGTTGAATTCATGACTTCAGGCCCTATCATGCTGCAAGTGTTAGAAGGTGAAAATGCAATCCAACGTCATCGTGACCTGATGGGCGCAACTAACCCAGATAACGCGTTAGCAGGTACTTTACGTGCAGACTACGCAGACAGCTTCACTGAAAACGCAACTCACGGTTCAGACTCTGAAGAATCTGCTGCTCGTGAAATCGCGTATTTCTTCACTGCTGATGAAATCTGCCCACGCTAAGACTTCTTTAACTAATGCATTAGCATTATTGTTATAAAGTTTGTACAATGCGACGCCCTGCTATGATTAGCGGGGCGATTATATTTTTAAGACTGCAAAAATTACGTCGTGCTATACTCATTACTAGCACTGCCGAAAGTGTAACAACGAGGCAATACACCATGTCTGATATGACGACAGATGCACAATGTGCAACTTCTTCTGCTATTTCTGTCACGCCAGAAAAAACGAATCAAAAAACCAATTTACTTGATTTAAACCGCAAGCAAATGCGTGAGTTCTTTGCCCAAATGGGTGAAAAACCGTTCCGCGCGGATCAGGTCATGAAATGGATCTATCATTATTGCTATGATGATTTTGACCAAATGACCGATATTAATAAAGTTCTTAGAGCAAAACTAAAAGAAGTCGCGGAAATCCGTGCACCGGAAGTCGCTGACGAACAGCGCTCATCAGATGGTACCATTAAGTGGGCTATCAAAGTGGGTGACCAACTGGTTGAAACTGTATATATCCCAGAAGCAGATCGTGCAACATTGTGTGTCTCTTCACAGGTTGGTTGTGCGCTGGAGTGTAAATTCTGTTCCACGGCGCAACAAGGCTTCAACCGTAACTTACGTGTTTCGGAAATCATTGGCCAGGTTTGGCGAGCTGCAAAAATTATTGGTTCACTGAAATCCAGTGGACGCCGTCCAATTACCAACGTTGTAATGATGGGAATGGGTGAACCATTACTGAATTTGAATAATGTCGTCCCTGCGATGGAAATTATGTTAGATGACTTCGGTTTTGGTTTATCTAAGCGCCGTGTCACGATTTCCACTTCCGGTGTTGTACCTGCACTGGACAAATTAGGGGATATGATTGATGTCGCGTTAGCGATTTCATTGCATGCGCCAACAGATGATATCCGCGATGATATCGTTCCAATTAATAAAAAATACAATATTGAAACCTTCCTCAACAGTGTGAATCGTTATTTAACGAAATCGAATGCCAATGCAGGACGAGTAACCGTTGAGTATGTGATGTTAGATCACGTGAACGATAGTGTTGAACAAGCTCATCAATTAGCGGAATGTTTAAAAAATACACCGAGCAAAATCAACTTAATTCCATGGAACCCGTTCCCTGGAGCGCCATACGGTAGAAGTTCGAATAGTCGTATTGACCGCTTTTGTAAAGTATTGATGGGATATGGTTTTACTACGATAGTACGCAAAACACGCGGTGATGATATAGATGCAGCTTGTGGGCAACTTGCTGGCGATGTGATCGACAGAACAAAACGAACGTTGAAAAAACGCTTAGCAGGGGAACCTATCAAGGTAAAAACAGTCTGATTTATAAATATGTTTGAATCAGTGAATTAAGTTATGGTTTAGGGCGTTTTAGAGTTAGGCAAAACGCCTTTGTTCACCTACAATAGTAGAAGCAATAAGAAAAATTTAATTGTTGTTTCAACATGATGATAAATTATTGACGAGTAAAGCTGCTCAATGCTTGCTTTATATATTTTTAACTTGGAAATAGTGTTGCCAGCAAATGACTATCGAAAATAATACCGAACAGACTACGACGACAGTAGGACAATTATTGACGCAAGCACGTGAGCGCATGGGGCTAACCCAAGATGTTGTTGCAGAGCGATTATGCCTTAAAATCAGTACGGTAAAAGAGATAGAACAAGATATTGCTCCCGCTGGTGTAGAACCGACGTTTTTACGTGGTTATATTCGCCTTTATGCACGCATGGTAGGTATACCAGAAAGCGAATTAAAAACGTATATGAAAACGGAAGAGCCCGTCACATTAGCCAAAGTTTCTCCTATGCAAAGCTATTCTTTAGGGAAAAAGCGTAAAAAGCGCGAAGGTTGGTTAATGAAACTGACTTGGTTGATTGTGATCGTCCTCATTGCAATGGTTGGTGTATGGTGGTGGCAAGATCATAACGCACAAAAAGATGAATTAGTTTCAATGGCAAATCAAAATGATTTGATTTTGTCTCAGCAAGATAACAGCACAACCCCCGTTGAATTGCCGGCTTCAACAGAGATAGTCTCAACGGATACAGCGCCTGTTACACAGGAAAATACACTTGAATTACAAGGCCAAGAGCCCGTATTAACGGCTGACTCTGTTACAGAGCCAGTTAGAACAATTCCATTACCGAATGCACCACAATCTTCAGTTGCATTAGACAGAACACAAAATACAGAAACGACTGAACCTGTTGCAGTGAGTAGCCAAGCTCTGGTCTTGAATTTTACTGGGCAGTGTTGGTTAGAAATTCGTGATGCGAATAATAAAATTTTATTCAGTGGTACCAAAAATAATGGGGATAAGCTGGAACTTGATGGTCCGCAACCTTATCGTCTGAACATTGGTGCGCCGGCGAATGTGACGGTACAGTTCCAAGGTAACGCTGTTGATTTAAGCCGTTTTATTAAAGCGAAACGTCCAGCAAAATTGAAGTTACCTGAAGCCTAAAAACAAATAGGCAAAAAGAAGCAAACTATATCCGAAAACATCTTTTTTGATAGGCTATGGTTTGCTTTCTTGTGTATAGTTGAGCGTATAAAAATAATCGTTAAAACTATACCACGGTAACAAAGAGTACTATAGGCACAAAAAGTACCACGGTAACAAAGAGCACATGGACGTTCGGAGAATTAAACCAAAATGCATAATGAATCACCGATAAAAAGACGTAAATCCACCCGTATTAATGTAGGTAGCGTACCCGTAGGCGATGGTGCTCCTATCGCTGTCCAGTCAATGACCAATACTCGTACAACTGATGTCGAAGCCACAGTTCGCCAAATAAAATCCCTTGAGCGCGTGGGTGTTGATATCGTGCGTGTTTCTGTTCCTACCATGGATGCTGCTGAAGCATTTAAATTGATTAAACAGCAAGTTAGCGTTCCACTGGTGGCTGATATCCATTTTGACTATCGTATTGCATTAAAAGTCGCAGAGTACGGTGTTGATTGCTTGCGTATTAACCCAGGTAATATTGGTAGTGAAGAAAGAATTCGCCAAGTTGTTGATTGTGCACGCCATTACAATATTCCTATTCGTATTGGGGTCAATGGCGGTTCCCTTGAAAAAGACATTCAAGAGAAGTACGGAGAACCAACACCTGAAGCCTTAGTTGAGTCGGCAATGCGCCATGTGGACATCTTAGATAGGCTGAATTTCGACCAATTCAAAGTCAGTGTAAAAGCTTCTGATGTATTTTTAGCTGTCGGCTCTTACCGTTTATTAGCAAATAAAATTGATCAACCTCTGCATTTAGGTATTACAGAGGCGGGTGGCGCACGTGCAGGATCCGTAAAATCGGCGATTGGCTTAGGAATGTTACTGTCTGAAGGTATCGGTGATACTCTGCGTATTTCTTTGGCTGCAGACCCTGTTGAAGAAGTTAAAGTCGGTTTTGATATTTTAAAATCACTGCGTATTCGTTCGCGTGGCATTAATTTTATTGCTTGTCCAACCTGCTCACGGCAAGAATTTGATGTGATAGGCACGGTGAATGAGTTAGAACAGCGCTTAGAAGATATCATTACGCCAATGGATGTGTCGATTATTGGTTGTGTGGTCAATGGCCCCGGTGAAGCGGAAGTTTCTACGCTAGGTGTTGCAGGCGCAAAAACCAAGAGTGGTTTCTATGAAGACGGTAAACGTCAAAAAGAGCGCTTTGATAATGACAACATCATCGACCAATTAGAGGCTAAAATTCGAGCAAAAGCAGCGATGATGGATGAAAGCAAGCGGATTGAAGTCAACTTAAAAGATTAATTTTGTGTATTCTAATGCCAAGCGACTCATAGAGTCGTTTGGCGTATTTAGAACAAACGCTATATCAATTATCCGCATTTTTTTCTAAAATCGGTCGCTCACCGTACAAATTAACAGATAAATCCCGATTAGTATCAGTAATTGGTGTTTGTTGATTGAACCAGATGATATTTCGCTCTTATAATCAAACTAATGTAATTCTGAAAATAGAGAAATAAAGTGGGAAAAAATATCCAAGCCATTCGCGGCATGAATGATTACTTGCCAGCTGACACGCGTGTATGGCAGAAAATCGAGGCAACATTAAAAAATATTTTACAGGGTTATGGTTTTAGTGAAATTCGTACCCCGATTGTAGAGCAGACCCCGCTATTTCGCAGAGCGATAGGTGAAGTGACGGATGTCGTTGAAAAAGAAATGTACACTTTCAATGACCGTAACGATGAAAGTCTGACATTACGCCCTGAAAATACCGCAGGTTGTGTACGTGCAGGTATTGAGCATGGTTTGCTGTACAATCAGGAACAGCGTTTGTGGTATTTAGGCCCAATGTTCCGTTATGAGCGCCCACAAAAAGGTCGTTATCGTCAATTTCACCAGTTAGGGGCTGAAGTTTTTGGTCTTGCAGGCCCTGATATCGATGCTGAAGTTATTTTAATGACAGCGCGCTGGTGGAAAGCGTTAGGAATTAGTGAGCATGTAACATTAGAGCTGAACTCGATTGGTTCATTAGAAGCGCGAGCTAATTACCGTGAGGCTTTAGTTGCTTTCTTAGAACAGCATAAAGATAAGCTGGATGAAGACTGCAAACGCCGGATGTACACAAATCCTTTACGTGTTTTGGACTCAAAAAATCAAGAAATTCAGGCTTTATTGAATGATGCACCTGAACTGTTTGATTACCTTGATGTCGAATCACGTGAGCACTTTGATGGCTTATGCAAGTTGTTAGAAGCTGCTGGGGTTCAATACCGCGTAAATCAACGTTTAGTTCGTGGTCTTGATTACTATAACCGCACTGTTTTTGAGTGGGTAACCACGGCGCTGGGTTCACAAGGCACTGTTTGTGCGGGTGGCCGTTATGATGGCCTAGTTGAACAATTAGGCGGTCGTGCAACACCTGCGGTTGGTTTTGCCATGGGTATGGAACGCATGGTGTTATTAGTCCAAGAAGTGAACCCTGAATTTACTGCGGATGCTTCAGTCGCTGACGTTTATCTCGCTTCTTTTGGCGAAAATAGCCAACAAGCAGCGATATTAGTGGCTGAAAAAGTCCGTGATGCACTACCAACACTACGGTTAATGACTAACCACGGTGGTGGTAACTTCAAGAAACAGTTAGCAAGAGCGGACAAACAAGGCGCTAAAATTGCACTGATCTTGGGGGAAGATGAAATTAAAAATAACCAAGTCACAGTGAAAGACTTACGTACTGGCGTACAAGAAACTATTTCGCAGCAACTTATGGCGTCACGCATCGCCGAATTATTAGGTTAAGGAGAGACAAGTGGAAGTCTATACAAACGAAAATGATCAAGTCGATGCGATTAAACGCTTTTTTGCGAATAATGGCGTGGCATTAGTTATTGGTCTCGTCATTGGCGTTGGCGGTGTATTTGGTTGGAACTACTGGCAGTCCCATAAAACCAATGTACTGCAAGAAAGTGCACAAAAATTTGAAACAGTAAACGCCCAATTACGTTCGGGTTCAGATCAGGCTATTGCTGCGGCGCAAAAATTTGCGGCTGAAACTGACGATGTATACAGTGCGATGATGGGTTTAGAGCTTGCGCAAATTGCAGTGGATAAAGGTGATTTAGCTAACGCACAAACTGCATTGACCAATGCATTAGCCAAAGCAAAAACTGTGGATATGCAAGATTTAATTAACTTGCGTTTAGCACGAGTACAATTGGCTCAAGGTAATGCTGATGGTGCGATAGCGTCAGTGGCAAATATTAAAAGTAAGTCATGGCAAGCAACGGCACAGGATGTCCGTGGCGATGCATTACTCCACAAGGGTGATAAAGCAGGCGCAAAAGCCGCTTACACTCAGGGGTTAGAAAGTGAAGGCTCTCAATCTATTAGAGGTATTTTGACTCTGAAGTTGAACAACGTATCTAATTCATAAGAAGAAAGGAAACGACAAACATGCAGTTGCGCAAAACACTTTTAGTTGGCCTAGTCGCTTCAGCTTTACTTGCCGGTTGTTCCAGCGAAACTGATTCTATTATTATGGCGCCACTTCCACAGGTTGAAAATCAATTCACCCCATCAATTGTTTGGGATAAATCTGTTGGAAATGGTGTTGAACAATTTTATTCTGAATTATCACCGGTTTGGGATGGCTCAGCCGTTTATGCAGCAGACCGCAAAGGTTTAGTTAAAGCCTTTGAACTCGACAGTGGTAAAGAACTATGGTCGGTAGATTTATCTAAACGAACGGGTTTTCTTTCTGCTAATTTATCTGCATTATTATCCGGTGGTTTAACCGTTGATGGCGACAAAATCTTTGTGGGTACTGAGCGTGGAACAGTTATCGCTCTTAACAAAGAAGATGGTCAAGTCGCTTGGGATGTCGAAGTTGCAGGTGAAGCCCTTTCTAAACCTGTAGTGAGTAATGACCTTGTTGTTATTCATACCAGTAATGGTCAACTGCAAGCTTTAGACGTCAATAGCGGGGAAATCAAGTGGACTGTTAACATGGATACCCCATCGTTGTCATTACGTGGTGAATCTGCTCCAGCAGTTGCCTTTGGTGCTGCGATTGTGGGGGGGGATAACGGTCGTGTCAGTGCAGTGTTATTGTCTCAAGGCCAATTAATTTGGCAGCAACGCATTTCGCAAGTGACCAGTTCGACAGAAATCGGCCGCTTAAACGATGTCGATATGACACCAATTATTGATGACGGCAAAGTGTATGCGATTGCTTATAATGGCACATTGGCAGCACTGGATATGCGTTCAGGTCAAATCCTATGGAAACGTGAACTGGGCTCAATCAATGATATGGTAATGTCAGGTGAAAACCTGTACCTCGTTGACCAAAGTGACCGCGTATTGTCTGTTCGTAAAAGCGATGGTGTGACACTGTGGACACAGGAAGACTTACTAAACCGCGGGTTATCTGCACCAGAAATGTATAATGGCTATCTTGTTGTCGGTGACAAAGAGGGTTATCTGCATTGGTTAGACATGAGTACGGGTGGGTTTGTTGCACAAAACAAACTAAACAGCTCTGGTATTCACAGTCGCCCAGTGGTTGCAAGTGATAAACTAATGGTTCAGACAAAAAACGGAACAGTTTACCTGTTAACACGTTAATTTTCTGACAAACCGCCAATTTATCGATAAAATCAACGGTTCCTGAACACAGGAGCCGTTTCGTTTTTTGTTTTCTGAGTTAAAGCCTCAGAATTCCTTTAGTTAATAAAAGTTGTGAGGCATCTAAGAATGATACCCGTCGTAGCGCTGGTAGGGCGTCCAAACGTAGGAAAATCCACGTTATTTAACCGTTTAACCCGTACCCGTGACGCATTAGTAGCGGACTTTCCCGGTCTGACTCGTGATCGCAAATATGGTCGTGCAGAAGTTGAAGGTCACGAATTCATTATTATCGACACGGGTGGTATCGATGGGACAGAGGAAGGCGTAGAAACGCACATGGCCGCACAGTCCTTGCAAGCAATTGAAGAGGCAGATATTGTTCTGTTTATGGTCGATGCAAGAGCAGGGCTAATGCCTGCGGATGAAGGCATTGCTAAACATCTTCGTAGCCGCAAGAAAAAAACTTATTTAGTGGCAAACAAAACAGATGGTATTGATGTCACAACAGCAATCGGGGATTTTTACTCTCTTGGTTTAGGGGAAATTCATCCGATCGCTGCATCACATGGCCGCGGTGTCACTCAGTTAATAGAACAATCGTTAAAACCTTTTGTTGCTGAAGATGAAGAAGAAGTCGAACTGACCGAAGAAGAAGAAAATGCGGCATATTGGGCAGAGTTAGAAGCTCAAGGTGAGCTTGATGAAGACGAAGAAGATGACTTCGATCCAACAACATTACCGATTAAATTAGCCATCGTTGGCCGTCCGAATGTCGGTAAATCGACATTAACCAACCGTATATTGGGTGAAGAAAGGGTTGTTGTGTTTGATATGCCAGGCACAACCCGTGACAGCATTTACATTCCAATGGAACGCGATGAGCGTGAATATATTCTAATTGACACGGCTGGTGTGCGTAAACGTGGTAAAGTTACTGAAACAGTCGAAAAATTCTCTGTAATTAAAACATTACAAGCGATTGAAGATGCGAACGTCGTATTATTAGTTATCGATGCACGCGAAGGTATCTCAGACCAAGATTTATCTTTACTTGGTTTTATCCTCAATGCAGGTCGTTCATTAGTTATTGCGGTTAATAAATGGGATGGTATGAAGCCCGAGGACCGCGAGCATGTGAAGGATATGCTTGAACTGCGTCTTGGTTTTGTTGATTTCGCACGAATTCACTTTATTTCTGCATTGCATGGCAGTGGCGTGGGTAACCTATTTGAATCAGTGCAAGAAGCTTATGAATCTGCAACTCGTCGAGTGGGAACGGCATTATTAACGCGCATCATGAAGATGGCAGAAGATGAGCACCAACCGCCGCTTATTCGTGGTCGTCGTGTTAAAATGAAATATGCCCATGCTGGGGGGCATAACCCACCGATTGTTGTGATCCATGGTAACCAAGTCTCTGATTTACCAGACAGCTACAAACGTTATTTGATGAATTACTTCCGTCGTTCATTACAAGTGATGGGAACGCCAATTCGAATTCTGTTTAAAGAGGGTGAAAACCCATATGCAGATAAGAAAAATAAGCTAACGCCAACTCAGTTACGTAAGCGTAAGCGTTTAATGCAGCATTTGAAAAAACGTTAGTTAATAAGGCACTAATGTAGGTTTAGTTGACCGTATTAAATGCATAAAGCCGTAACAAAACCATTATGTTACGGCTTTTTAATATTATTTAGATTGATACTTTAAGAATAAATATCGCCCTTACGTTATCAAAATATATCATGACGGACAGGGGGAAGAATTAAAGATTGAGGGAAATTATGGACACTCGTTCTTCTACACGTTTAAACAAATATATTAGTGAAAGTGGTATTTGCTCAAGACGTGAAGCTGACCGTTATATTGAGCAGGGTAATGTATTTATTAATGGTAAGCGTGCAGGAATAGGCGACCAAGTTTTTTCTGGTGATGTGGTAAAAGTTAATGGGCAATTAATTGAGCCGCGTAATGAAGAAGATTTAGTGTTAATCGCTCTGAATAAGCCAGTCGGTATTGTCAGTACGACAGAGAGTGGTGAAAAAGATAATATTGTTGATTATGTTAATCACAGTACCCGAATTTTCCCAATTGGCCGTTTAGATAAAGACTCTCAAGGGTTGATTTTCCTCACAAACCATGGGGATTTGGTGAATAAAATTTTACGGGCAGGAAATTCCCATGAAAAGGAATATTTAGTTACTGTCAATAAACCCGTTACAGATGAATTTATCCGTGGAATGGGTGCTGGAGTACCGATTCTTGGCACAATGACTAAAAAATGTAAGGTTAAGAAAGAAGCCCCATTTGTTTTTAGAATTACTCTTGTGCAAGGGTTAAACCGTCAAATTCGTCGCATGTGTGAACACTTTGGCTTTGAAGTCACTAAACTTGAACGCGTTCGCATCATGAATGTTAGGTTGACTGGTATTCCTGTCGGGGAGTGGCGAGACTTAACAGATGATGAATTAATTGAATTATTTGATATGATGGAAAAATCTGAGTCAGATATTAAACCGAAAAAAACACAGAAATCAGTTTCTGCTAATAAAGGTAATACAAAGCAAGCATCGCCAAGTAAACCCAAAGTAAAAACAGAAAACCCGACACGTAAAAAGTTTACACAACCAGGTAGAAAAAAGAAAAAACGTTAACGTGCAGGTTTAATGAATAAGGCTGAATAAAAGAGTTGATTAATGCTCTTTATTATCGGCCTTTGTATTTTACAGAAAAATTAATTTCAAATGGTTTAATGCTATCTAGCAATATATTTTTTTACAGGTTTACTATCAGCCCAACATCTAACCAACTCTGTTGTGTTTTTTGCGCAATATTATCATCAAACAGTTTCTTAGCTGCACGGATCGTGGCATCAGCAAATTCGATAAATGTCGCTTTTTTTGTCACTCTATTGTCAGACACTGCTTCCAGCCAAATTTTACCGGCGATATCCCACGTATAGCCACCAAGGCTCTTAGCTAATAGGTAAAAGGCTCTATTTGGAATGCCTGAATTAATATGTACGCCGCCATTATCAACAAAAATAGGTAAATCTTGATATTGAGACATATGGCCAACTTGTGGATCTCTGACCTCATCAGAAAGATAATAAGCGTCGCCTGGATTTATCATCGAACGTAGGGCAGGTGCATTTATTTGGTCAATAAATAAATTTTCTCCAAGTAGCCAATTAGAGGTATTGGCTGTTTCATTATTTAAATATTGTTTGACCATAATCCCAAGTACATCTGCGACAGACTCATTAAGAGCACCAGACTGGAAAGAATATCTAAAATTAGCTTTTGAACTAATAAAACCATGAGCAAGTTCGTGAGCAATTATATCAATGTCGTTATAGAATGGGCCAAAAACGATTCCATCCCCGTCACCAAAGAAAATAGCTTGAGAATTCCAAAATGCGTTAGCGTAGTTTGTTCCATAATGAATAACCGCATTAATATCAGCAGAACAGCCAAAAATTTGGTCAATATTTAATTTTTCCTTGAAAAAGGTACGAATAACACCAATTGAATTAAATACTTGCCCAGCGGGTTTTGATGGTGCTTGAGTGTCTTCTTCGCACATAATTACCGCATAGTCATCATGTGGCATATGACTATCTGGAGAAAGCCCTGAACGTTCACAAATTGGCAGGTCAGAATGCCAGTGATGTTTATGTGGAATAGGGCGCTGAGCATCACGAATAAAACGGTTATAGCGCTTTCCTGTCGTATCTATAGGGCAAGATGAAAGATTATTGCGATGAAATAATGCATCTTCATGTGAATAGGTTCGGCTCATAATATCATTGATATGAGTGAGCGTTGATTTTAAGTCAGTATGACCTGCTTTAGTCACTAAATTGGCTAATAAGCAAGGTGAGAGTAAAGAACGGCCTAAAATTTGATTCATATTATAACTCCATTCAGTTGGGTGAAATGGAATCATAATCTGTTGTGATAATTTTGTAACTAGTTGATATATAAGCTTTAAAATCAATTGCTGTTATTTTATATTAGAAAGGTAGAACGGTTATCTTTCTACCTTAATTTATAAACTAATGTTATTAATTATGGCGAAACCCACTCTTTATTTAGGATTAAAAATTCAGTATAGAGAGCAGCTTCTTGGCTATTAGGTTCAGGATGATAGTCGTATTCCCAGCGGACAAGTGGTGGCATTGACATTAAAATTGATTCTGTTCGGCCTCCACTTTGTAAGCCAAATAATGTACCTCTGTCCCATACCAAATTGAACTCCACATAACGGCCACGACGATATAATTGGAATTGACGCTCTCGTTCACCCCATGAATGATCTTTGCGTTTTTCAACAATCGGCACATAGGCATCTAAAAAGCCATTACCAACGGCTTGAGTGAAGTTAAAACAGGATTCAAAACCCCCTTGGTTAAGGTCATCATAAAATAGCCCACCGACACCACGAGGTTCATTTCTATGCTTCAGGAAAAAGTATTCATCACACCAATTTTTATATTTAGGATAAACATCAGTACCATAAGGGCGGCATAAATCACGAGCAACAGTGTGCCAGTGGATGACATCTTCATGAAAGCCATAAAAAGGGGTTAAATCAAAACCGCCACCAAACCACCAAACAGGCTCGCAACCTTCTTTTTCAGCAATAAAGAAACGGACATTAGCATGGGTTGTCGGAATGTAGGGATTCAGAGGGTGAATGACGAGAGAGACGCCCATTGCTTGATAGCTACGACCAGCAAGTTCAGGGCGATGGGCTGAAGCAGATGCAGGTAATTTTTCTCCTTTAATATGAGAGAAATTAACCCCAGCTTGTTCAAATAATGCCCCTTTGGTTAATACTCGGCTACGACCCCCACCACCTTCAGAGCGTTCCCATGTTTGTTCTAGAAAAGTTTCCTTACCATCTAGCTCAGTGATTTTTTGACAAATAGCCTCTTGCAAGCTTTGCAAATAGGTTTTTACACGTTCAATATCTGGGTAATTCATTGTTTTATAATAGAACCATAGGTAAAAAATAATGGTTAAAGTATACCCTTTTGCTCGAAGAAAGGCATATTGAATATTGATTGTGTGGCAAAAGCAGAGATAATGGCAGAAAGATTAGTTTAAGCAGGCAAATGAGATGGAAATACGAGTCTTTCGACAAAGTGATTATGAAGACGTCCTGACATTATGGGAGCGTTGTTCTCTTAATGAATTTTCAGGGGATCCTGAACTCGATATTGAACGCAAATTACAGTGTGGAGCAGACTTATTTCTAGTGGCTGAAGTTGCCGGGGAAGTCGTTGGTACTATTATGGGGGGGTATGATGGTATTCGTGGTACTGCTGTTTACCTTGCCGTTCACCCTGAATACCGTGGCCGTGGTATTGCGAATGCATTAGTAAGTAGACTAGAAAAAAAACTGATCGCCAGAGGTTGCGGAAGAATCGAGCTGTTAGTGAGTGAAGAATCTGATGCTGCTATCTGTATGTTTGAAAAAATGTTGTATGAAGAAGAACAACCTGAACGTTTAATTTATTCGAAAAAATTAACGCACGAAACGGATTTTTAAGTTAATTGACTATTTATTTAACTATTCATGGGAATGTTTTGATAAATAGATTGTCACAATATGCATTATGCGACTCATAAAAGAGGATGATATGTCCCAACATGCAAAGTTGAATAGAAATAATGGATTATCGCCGTTGTTGAAGGCTTCTCTACTCTGTGGAACAGTTCTGTTATCAGGGTGTGCGGGTGTGAAATTCTTTTCGCCATCGACTTGGTTTAGTGGCCCACTGGTGGTTTCTAGCTCAGGACTTGGTCAAGTGACTAGTTTTACACCAATGCAAGCGGATATCATTAAGAAACAACTTGATGACCGCTATACATTACGCAGCGGTATGCAAATGGAAAATGGGGATGTGGTCACAATTTTCCAAGGAATGGATGATAATGAAGTAAAATTAGAAATAGTTGGCCCAGAGCACGGCTATGTATCACGAATTATAGTGAGTGACCCCGATATTGCAACTGAATGGGGGCCAACAGTGGGTACTGAATTTAGTGAAATTTATCAAAAAGCATTCGGTATTTGCGGTCTAGGCGAGCGAGTCAATGACGTTCCAACCATTGAATGTAATTCACCGCAATCAAGTAAAGTGGTTTACCGTTTTACAGGTAAATGGCAAGGGCCAGAAGATTTAATGCCTTCAGATGATGACCTGAAAACATGGAAAATCTCGCAAATTATTTGGCATAAATAATCTCATTTCGTTAATAATATCGTCAGGGCTATCTATACTGGCGATATCTTTCCATTAGTGTTTCTTTTTCCTTGTTTTCAAAGAAATTTACCCTTTCTTAAATTTTCTTTCTTATAATAGACCGGAAACCTATATTCCCTTGCGTTAAAACAAGGTGAACATCATAGCGATAAGATAAGATATTAAAATCGCTTATATAAAAAATAGGTTATATAACATATTCATTTTACGAGGTTTACCGTATGTCTCATTCTCAAAGTGGTATTTTGAAAGAACATAGCCGTTTTGGTATTTTTATTGAAGCGCAAGTGCAAGAGGGATCTCTGGATGAAGTTAAGTCTGGATGTAAAAGCTTTGTCGAGGCTTTAACCAAATTACAAGCGCAATACCCAGATGATCGCCTTGGTGCAGTTATCGCGTTTGGCTCTGATATCTGGAAACAGCTCGGTAAGGCAAATACTGCTCCTGAATTGAAACCATTTCGCACTCTGGGTAAAGGGCTTGCTCCCGCCACTCAACGGGATATGTTTATTCATATTCAATCACTGCGCCACGATATTAATTTTTCTTTAGCACAAGCTGCTTTAAAAGCATTTGGTAAATCTATCTCTGTGGTTGAAGAAATTCATGGATTTCGTTGGGTAGATGACAGAGATTTAAGTGGTTTTATTGATGGAACAGAGAACCCGCAAGGGGAAGAAATTGCAGAGGTCACATTAATCGAAGACGGTGAAGATAAAGGCGGAAGCTATGTTTTAGTCCAACGCTATGAACACGATTTACGAAAATGGGATCGTTTTTCGGAACATGAACAAGAAAAAATGATTGGCCGTACGAAAAAAGATAGCGTTGAATTAGATGAAGATGCGCGCAATGTCACCTCTCATGTCTCACGCGTGGTGATAGAAGAAGAGGGTGAAGAGCTTTCAGTTATGCGTCACAGCTTGCCATATGGTACAGCAAGCGGCAAACATGGCTTATTCTTTATCGCTTATTGTGCAAGGTTACACAATATTGAACAGCAGTTACTCAGCATGTTTGGTGAAAAAGACGGCAAATACGATGATTTGCTGCGTATGACGAAAGCCGTTTCGGGGAGTTATTACTATGCTCCGTCGATTGAGACATTGACGTCTCTTTGATCAATAAGTTGCCGCAAGGATGCGGCGATTGATAATTATTTATGTAATCTATTATTTTCAATGTATTAATCGGTTTTTTTTAATTCTTTACGAGTTGCAGCAGCAATAAAACCACTACGGCTACCATATTCAGGATTAACCTTCACTAAAGCATCAATACGATGTAATAAACGATGCGGCAAGGTGATATTAATACGCTCAGTACGGCCATCGTATTTATCCATATCGACATCCACAAATAACCATATCCCATGCGCATATTCAGGTTGTATTGGGTTCAATAGCGTTTGCTGAGATTTCGATAATGGGATCTCGAAGCCTTTTTCACTCAATAATTCAAAATGAGCATCAATTGCTGATTTTGCTTCTGCGTAAGCCTCTTCTATATTGCTGCCCGCGAATGTACATCCTTCAATATCAGGAAACCAGCCACTTGCGCTGCCATCATCATCAATTTCAATAAAGGCGGTATAAAGCATTAGGTTATCTCCATTAAAGATAGCGCTCATGCGTGAACGCTTTTCTTATTTAATGTTTTAGTTTCGCAGCCTTCAAAATGTGATTTAGTGTGCCTATCTTTAAATCTTTTTGTGGATGCGGAACAGTAATTACAATTGAAAAATGTGGGTGGGAAAACTGATGGTGACTTCCTTTTATTCTTTCAAGTTTCCAACCGTTTTTTTGCCGTATGTTTATCAGTTCCGAACTTTGCACGATCCCTCCATTTCGTTAACTGATATACACATAATACACACTCTGAAGAGTGCTTACAATATTTAAAGTGTGTGTTATGTGTATAAAAAAGAGAGAGGGGGAAAATGTTTAAGGTGTCTTTGCTTCGCTAAACTTAAAAATGAAACGCATTCATATCACTAACTAATTAAAAAATCAGTTAATTTTCCTGCTTATGACGTTCATTTCTTTGTTATTCTAATTTGATATATAAAAAGGTGATTGATAGCTACACAGTTATAACCAAAACATATACAGTGGTTCCAATGTCAGTCATTTGGGTTTAGTTACGAATAGGTGTGGAATGAAAAAATCATTTTTGAAAAAAACAGCACTAGCGAGTTTGGCAACGGTATCATTACTCGGAAGCTCACCATTAGTTGCAGCTGAACTGCTTAATAGCTCTTATGATATTGCCCGTGAATTATTTGTGGCGTTGAACCCTTCATTTGAAAAACAATGGAATGAAGCCCACCCTGACGACAAACTCACAATTAAACAATCACACGCCGGCTCATCAAAGCAAGCTCTGGCTATTTTACAAGGGCTGAAAGCGGATGTGGTGACCTATAACCAAGTCACGGACGTGCAAATTTTGCATGACAAAGGGAATTTGATCCCTGCAGACTGGCAAGCTCGCTTACCAAATAATAGCTCGCCTTATTATTCAACAATGGCGTTTTTAGTTCGTAAAGGAAACCCTAAAGGGATTAAAACGTGGGATGATTTAGTCCGTGAAGATGTTAAATTAATCTTCCCGAACCCAAAAACTTCAGGAAATGGCCGTTATACCTACCTTGCGGCATGGGGCGCTTTTAATCAAGAAAATAAAGATGATAAAGCAAAAACCCGTGAGCAAATGAAACAGTTTCTGAAAAATGTAGAAGTATTTGATACCGGTGGGCGTGGCGCGACGACGTCATTTATTGAACGGGGGCTCGGTGACGTCCTTATTAGTTTTGAATCAGAAGTGAATAATATTCGCTCTCAGTATGGTGAATCAGACTACGAAGTTATTGTACCGCCGGTGGATATCTTAGCGGAGTTTCCCGTCGCTTGGGTCGATAAAAATGTACAAAAAAATGGTACTGAAGATGTCGCTAAAGCTTACTTAAATTATCTCTATAGCCCACAGGCCCAAGAAATCATCACTCAGTACAATTACCGAGTGAATGACAAAGCGGTGATGAGTGCGAATAAGGATAAATTCCCAGAAACTCAGTTGTTTACGGTTGAATCACAATTTGAGAGCTGGCCAAAAGTAATGGACGTTCATTTTGCCACCGGTGGGGAATTTGACCAATTAATGGCTGAAGGGCGCCGTTAATGAATCGTTCAGGAAAGCGTTTTTTGCCAGGCTTTGGGCTAACGCTAGGTAGCAGCCTTTTTTATACCTGCTTGATTTTGCTATTACCCATGAGCGCTTTGGTGATCCAATTATCGGAAATGACATGGCAGCAATATTGGGCTGTCATTAGTTACCCGCAAGTGGTTGCCGCGTACAAAGTGACGTTACTGTCTGCATTAGTCGCAAGTTTGTTTAATGCGGTGTTTGGCATGTTATTAGCGTGGATTTTAACGCGTTATCGCTTTCCTGGGCGTTTGTTTTTAGATGGTTTAGTAGATTTACCCTTTGCATTACCTACTGCGGTAGCGGGGCTGACATTGGCAACCCTGTTTGCAACCTCGGGCTGGTATGGGCAATATCTGCACCAGTTTGATATTAAAGTCGTCAATACTTGGCTGGGAATTGCGGTTGCGATGGCTTTTACCAGTATTCCGTTTGTTGTTCGTACGGTTCAACCTGTGTTGGAAGAGCTAGGCCCTGAATACGAAGAAGCTGCTCAAACCCTAGGTGCGAGCCGTTGGCAAACCTTTCGTCGAGTGATACTACCAGAGCTTTCACCGGCCTTATTAGCCGGAACGGTTTTGTCCTTTACACGGAGTTTAGGCGAGTTTGGTGCCATTATATTTATTGCGGGTAATATTGCGTGGCAAACCGAAGTTGTCTCATTAATGATTTTTAGTCAGCTACAGCAATTTGATTACCCGGCAGCCAGTGCTGTGGCTTCAGTTATTTTAGCGGTTTCATTGTTACTTCTATTTAGTGTTAATTTAGTGCAAAGCCGCTTTGGTAAACGGTTGGGGGGCAAGTAATGGCGCAAATTACACCAATTCACACTACTAGCCGTACCCAAATTAACTGGGGGAAATGGCTACTAATTGCGATAGGTTTATTGTTTTCGTTTTTACTATTAGTGATTCCAATTGTTTGGATATTTATTACTGCATTTCAAAAAGGGTTAGATGCCGTTTTACTGAATTTGGCAGACCCAGATATGCTACACGCTATTGGTTTAACAGTATTAATTGCTTTAATTACCGTTCCTGTAAATTTAGTTTTTGGCACCATGATGGCGTGGTTAGTGACACGGTTTCAATTTCCTGGTCGCCAATTATTACTCACCTTGGTAGATATCCCGTTTGCGGTTTCACCTGTTGTTGCGGGTTTGCTGTACTTACTTTTTTATGGCTCGAACAGCTGGTTTGGTGGGTGGCTTGAAGGTTTTGATATCCAGCTAATGTTTTCATGGCCAGGTATGGCGTTAGTGACCATTTTTGTAACGTGTCCATTTGTCGTACGTGAGTTAGTGCCCTTGATGTTAAGCCAAGGTAGCCAAGAAGATGAAGCCGCGGTGTTACTGGGAGCGTCAGGATGGAAGATGTTTTGGCGTGTGACATTGCCCAATATCCGCTGGGCATTATTGTATGGCGTGGTTTTAACTAACGCCCGTGCAATCGGTGAATTTGGTGCGGTTTCGGTGGTTTCAGGAGCTATTCGTGGTGAAACATACACCTTGCCATTGCAAGTTGAATTATTGCATCAGGATTATAATACAGTAGGGGCGTTTACGGCCGCAGGGATCTTAGCACTGCTGGCAATTATCACCTTAATACTTAAAAGCGCATTGCAGTGGCATTTAAGTCGCCAGCAATCTGAATCAGGAGTCCATTAATCATGAGTATTGAAATTGAAAAAATCGGTAAGTTATTTGGTAAAACCCAAGTACTCAGCGATATTTCACTGGATATTGCATCGGGTGAAATGGTTGCCTTATTAGGGCCTTCCGGTTCAGGAAAAACAACCTTATTGCGGATTATTGCTGGGCTTGAACAACAAAGTCAGGGGTTATTGCGCTTTCATGGTCACGATGTTAGTAAAATCCATGCGAAAGATAGGCGTGTTGGCTTTGTATTTCAACACTATGCACTATTTCGCCACATGACAGTGTTTGATAATGTGGCATTTGGTTTAACGGTTTTACCCAGAAAGCAGCGCCCATCAGCTCAGGCTATTAAAGATAAAGTAACAAAATTGCTGGAAATGGTTCAACTCGCCCATCTGGCTTCACGTTACCCCGCGCAACTTTCAGGGGGGCAAAAACAGCGAGTGGCACTGGCAAGGGCTTTAGCCGTTGATCCACAAATTTTATTATTAGATGAACCTTTTGGTGCGCTTGACGCACAAGTGCGTATTGAATTACGCCGTTGGTTACGTCAATTACATGATGAATTAAAATTTACCAGTGTTTTTGTGACTCATGACCAAGAAGAAGCCATGGAAGTTGCAGACAGAGTGGTGGTGATGAGCCAAGGTCATATTGAGCAAGTTGGCACACCGAGCGATATTTGGCAGCGCCCAGAAACCCGTTTTGTGCTTGAATTCATGGGGGAAGTGAACCAAATTTCTGCCCACATCAAAGGTTCAACATTAAATATAGATGGCTATGAATTCCCCCTTAACCATACCAGTGTTCAACAAGGTGAAGTCGACGTATTTTTACGTCCCTGGGATATCTCATTACAAGCTGAAGTGGATGAACAGCACCGTTTACCTGTTAGAATTACGGAATCGGGGCCAAGAGGGCATTTTTGGCAATTAACCGTTCAACCATTAGGTTGGGGGAAAGAGCCTTTGTCAGTGATTTGGCAGTCCGAAAAAACGATACCAACGCGAGGTGAACGTTACTTTTTAGGTAGCCAGCAGGCAAAGATCTATCAAGGAGATCAGGCGTTAATTTTCCCACAACTTGCTGAAAGTGCATGAATATAAAACTCAATAACTTATAACACTAATAAATATATTATTGGTGTTATCTTTTCTATTACTTTCTAGGTATATGACCGATGATTAGACTTTATATTAAAAATATTTAGTCTATTTCCCCTTATGATCAAATCCACCATAACCAATTGATATAAAAGATTTATTTATCATATTTTTATATGAAATATAACTGGTAATTCTATAAACTTATTGTAATATAATATATCAATTAGCTATATCAGAAATAGTAATTAAGATAATCTATTTTTCTAATATTAATGTGAAGAGATTTCAATTTTCACATATCAATATTGGGGTAATATCTTATCTCTATTCTTTCTTATTTATATATAAAAATTATAAGGATGGTAAAGTGTCGGCTCTGGAACAATTTATCGGTAATACCCCATTAGTAAAGCTTCAGCGTTTAACACAAGGGATTGAAGCTGAAATTTGGGTGAAACTTGAAGGTAATAACCCCGCAGGTTCAGTGAAAGATCGCGCGGCATTTTCAATGATTAATGAAGCGCAATTACGGGGTGAAATTAAGCCAGGTGATACGCTAATTGAAGCAACTAGTGGAAATACAGGTATCGCGCTTGCGATGATAGCCGCAGTAAAAGGCTACAAACTGAAATTACTCATGCCAGATAACATGAGCAAAGAGCGGCAAGCTTCAATGCAAGCCTATGGTGCAGAACTCATTTTAGTGAGTACGGCTGTTGGTATGGAAGGTGCCCGCGATTTGGCTAAGGAAATGGAACAAAGAGGTGAGGGGAAAGTTTTAGACCAATTTAACAACCCTGATAACCCATTAGCTCATTTTAAAACAACAGGCCCTGAAATATGGCAGCAAACCAATGGTCGCATTACCCATTTTGTATCGAGTATGGGAACCACCGGGACCATTACCGGGGTAAGCCGCTATTTAAAATCCCAGTCAGATGATGTCCATATTGTTGGGTTACAACCTGCGGAAAAAAGCCAAATTCCGGGTATTAGGCGTTGGTCACCAGGTTACTTACCCGGTATTTTTGATGGCTCATTAGTTGATAGTGTACTGGATATAAACCAGCAAGAAGCTGAAGAGACTATGAGAGCTTTAGCTAAAGTTGAAGGCATCTTTTGTGGAGTGAGCTCGGGTGGAGCGGTTGCCGGTGCGTTAAAAGTGGCGAAAGCTAACCCTGGAGCGGTCATTGTGGCAGTAATTTGTGACCGAGGAGACCGTTATTTATCAACAGGTGTATTTAATGAGTGAGATAATTTAATGGCAAGTCTGTGCTCAATAAAAAATCCCCACAAATGAAAAACCATCAGGCAAGGCCTGATGGTTTTAACTAAATATTGGCAGTTAAGTTATTTCTTAATACGCATGATGACAGTTTCACCGACTGTCACTGAGCCTGTCAGTTTGTTTAGTTCTTTGATTTCGTCCATATTAGAAATGACAACTGGCGTTAGAACAGATTTTGCTTTCTCTTCTAACAGCGCTAAATCAAACTCGATGATTAAGTCGCCTTTCTTCACAGTTTGGCCTTCTTCAGCGATGCGTTTAAAGCCTTCACCTTTAAGTTCAACGGTATCAATACCGAAGTGAACAAATAGTTCTATACCATCATCTGATTCAATAGAAAACGCATGGTTAGTTTCAAATATTTTACCAATTGTACCGTCTACAGGGGCAACGATTTTGTTACCCGCGGGTTTAATCGCAATACCATCACCAACAATTTTTTCTGCGAACACAACGTCTGGAACATCTTCAATATTGACAATCTCACCCGATAAAGGTGCGATAATTTCAATACTGCCACTGCTACTTTTGTCTTCCGAAACGAGTGATTTCAGTTTGTCAAACAGACCCATGGACCTTCTCCTAATCGTTTTATATGGGACCGAACTAATGTGCTGTTCTTAGCATAACGTTTTTTCTTGGATAAAGGTATCTACAAGTTTCATCAATTCATCCGCTGTGGGTTGAGCAAGTGCTTGTTCAGCCAAAGCTTGGGTATCAGTAAAGCTCGCATTGCGAATTAACTTTTTGATACGCGGAATTGAAATCGCGCTCATACTAAATTCATCCAGCCCCATGCCAAGTAGCAATAAGGTTGCACGCTCATCTCCAGCTAACTCCCCACACATCCCAGTCCATTTACCTTCAGCGTGTGATGCATCGATCACTTGCTTAATTAAGTTTAGGACAGCAGGTGACATCGGGTTGTAAAGATGAGAAATCAGTTCATTACCACGGTCGACCGCTAAAGTGTATTGAGTGAGATCGTTCGTCCCAATACTAAAGAAATCAACTTCTTTTGCCAAGTGGCGAGCAATAACAGCTGCGGCTGGTGTTTCAACCATCACACCGACTTCAATTGACTCGTCAAAAGCTTTACCTTCTTCACGTAACTGAGCTTTAAGCATTTCTAGCTCTGCTTTTAGTTCACGAACTTCTTCAACGGAAATAACCATTGGGAACATAATACGCAGTTTACCAAATTTAGAGGCTCTTAAAATAGCTCTTAATTGTGAGTGTAAGATTTCTTTGCGATCAAGACAAATACGAATTGCACGCCAGCCGAGAAATGGGTTCTCTTCTTTTGGTAAATTCATATATGGCAGGTCTTTATCACCGCCGATATCCATTGTACGGACAATAACGGCTTGGCTGCCCATTGCTTCTGCAACGGCTTTATAAGCTTGAAACTGTTCTTCTTCGGTAGGAAGAGAGTCTCTATCCATGAATAAAAACTCAGTACGATAGAGCCCAACGCCTTCTGCGCCATTGCGCTCTGCACCAGCGACATCACGTACAGTACCGATATTCGCACAAACTTCAACTTGATGACCATCAAGGGTGATGGCAGGCAAATCTTTTAATTTTGCGAGCTCTTCTTTTTCTTGTAGATATTCATCACGGAAAGCTTTCAGTTTGTCGATTTCGGCTTCAGATGGGTTCAAGTGGATGGTGTTGTTGACACCATCTAATACAATGAAATCGCCATTTTTAATTTTGCTGGTGGCATCACTAGTTCCAACAATGGCAGGTAACTCAAGAGAACGCGCCATAATTGAGGTATGTGATGTACGGCCACCTAAATCAGTAATAAACCCTAATACTTTATCTAAATTTAGCTGTGCGGTTTCTGAAGGGGTTAAATCCGCAGCCACTAAAATAACTTCTTCGCTGATTGCACTTAAATCAACGATAGGAATATTTAAGATGTTTTTTAATAGACGTTTGCCAATATCACGCACGTCAGCGGCGCGTTCTTTAAGATATTCATCATCAAGGGATTCAAGCGCTTGAGCTTGATCTTCAATAACGGAATACGCAGCGGCATCTGCCGTTTTTTTATCGCCTTTGATTAAAGAGACAATTTCTTGTTCCAGCTCTTCATCTTCTAGCAGCATGATATGACCTTCAAAAATCTCAGCTTTTTCGGCTCCAAGATTTTTTTCGGCTTTCTCTTTAATCAAATTGAGTTGTTCGGCTGATTTGTTACGACCCTCAATAAAGCGAGCAATTTCTTTATCAACCTGATCGTCAGCAATTTTTTTTGTGCTAACAACGATAGGATCTTCTTTGAGGATTAAAGCCTGACCAAAAGCAAAACCCGGGGATACTAAAATTCCTGAAATCATAATATTACCTTACTGCTGCTAGTGCTTGGAGTTCTGATGTTGCAGAGACGACAATGAATATAGCCGATTATACAAATGTCCCCGAATGACATCACTCAGGGACATTGAATGAAATCAGTAAATGCTATTTTCGTGCGAAATTATTCTAATTCGCCCATCAGTTTAACTAAATGTTCAACGGCTTCTTTTTCGTCTTCGCCTTCAGCAGAAATTGTCACAACTGTGCCTTGCGTTAGGCCTAAGGTTTGTAATTTAAACAAACTTTTTGCGCTAGCGGATTTGCCGCCAGAAATTAAAGAAATGTCGGAAGAGAATGCTTTTGCTTCTTTTACGAATTGAGCTGCAGGACGAGTATGTAGACCATTTGGTGCCGTAATAGTAACTTCTTGCTGAAACATAGTATTTCCTCAATAACTTTCGTTTTTTTAATTACCCAGCCAATTGTAGATGAAATAGACTAGGTTTGCGTATAAGTTAGATTATTAACTTGAAAAAAGGTTTCCTACTTTGTGCGGTATCAACCCTTTTTCTGTTTTTCTTGCGAACTCGATACTTTTTTCTCGTTGGCAAATTATTTTACTCGCCCTAGAGGTTGGCTAAAAAGTGATTAATTTCGAGGTGCAAAATAATTACTATGTTTAATACTAAACCCCGAATTATAAATCATCTCCATCCGTGCTAAAGTTTGATCTATGCCACAAAAAAAGCACCATTTAGGTGCTTTTTTAACGATATTGTAACGAAGTTATGCTACTCAGCCGAGATGTCAGCAAACAGGGCTGTAGACAAATAACGCTCACCTGAAGAAGGTAAAATAACGACGATATTTTTACCTTTATAGGCAGGGTCTGCGGCAATTTTAGTGGCAGCAGCAATAGCAGCGCCTGATGAGATACCCGCAAGAATTCCTTCTTTTTCCATCAGCTCACGAGCCGTTTTGATGGCTTCGTCATCGCTGATTTGAATGACCTTATCGAGTAATTTTAAATCTAAGTTACCCGGAATAAAACCAGCGCCGATCCCTTGTATTTTGTGAGGGCCCGGTTTAATTTCTTCGCCCGCTAAAGCTTGGGTAATAACAGGGGATGTTTCTGGTTCAACAGCCACGATAGTCACATCTTTGCCTTTGGTGTTTTTCAGGTATTTTGCAATCCCTGTAATCGTCCCGCCCGTACCAACACCTGCGACTACAACATCGACATTGCCGTCAGTATCTTCCCAAATTTCAGGTCCAGTGGTTTTTTCATGGATTTCAGGGTTTGCTGGGTTATTAAACTGTTGAAGTAATAAGTATTTTTTAGGGTTGCTATTCACTATTTCTTCAGCTTTAGCTATTGCACCTTTCATGCCTTTTGCCCCCTCAGTTAAAACGAGGTTGGCACCTAATGCTTTGAGCAGTTTACGGCGCTCAATACTCATGGTTTCAGGCATGGTTAACGTCAATTTATAACCTCTCGCCGCAGCGACATAGGCTAAAGCGATACCCGTATTTCCACTAGTTGGTTCAACTAATTCTTTGTCTTTGTTTAGGATACCTTTTTTCTCTGCATCCCAAATCATGTTAGCACCAATACGGCACTTAACACTGAAGCTTGGGTTGCGAGATTCCACTTTTGCTAAAATATTGCCATTACCAAAATGTTTTAGGCGAACAAGAGGGGTGTGGCCAATGGTCAACGAGTTATCATCATAAATTTTGCTCATGGGATATCCTTAAAAATCGGTTAGCCAGTAATGTAATCGGTATTAATTAAAAATAATGAGATGGATTCAACATACGTTAAGAACAAATTAATGCAAATATGATTTGAGTATAAGCTTATAACGAAATGTTATTTTAGATCTAATAGTTCTAAGGAATAATTATAGTGTAACAATAATAAGTAAATAAAAGAGCGCAGGCGATAAACCTGCGCAATGATTTAATAGATTAGTAGCGTGCGTAACGCTCACGATACCTGTCAACCCACATCAATGTTGCACCACAAACTGCAACAGGCATGATCACTAAGTTGACAAAAGGCACCATCATTAACAAGCTAATGACGCCACCAAATTGAACGTTTCTCATCCGCTCTTTGGCAAGCGCCTGCTTCATTTCGTTAAAGCCAACACGGTGGTTATCAAACGGGTAATCGCAATATTGGATTGACATCATCCAAGCACCAAATAAAAACCACAGTACGGGGGCGACTGTTTGGCCAATACCGGGTATGAAAAATAGGATTAATAACCCAATAGCGCGAGGTAAGTAGTAACCGATTCGGACAAACTCGCGCTTTATCATACGAGGAACATCTTTTAATAACTCAGCAACACCGGTATCTGGTGATGGTTTACCCGTTAACTCGGCTTCGAGTTTTTCTGATAACCAACCGTTAAAAGGTGCAGCGATTATATTAGCAACCGTACTAAAAAAATAGGTAAACACGAGCAAAATAGAGATAACAGCGATTGGCCAAATAACATAATCGAGCCATTGTAGCCAGTCAGGAACGTAACTCATCACTTGGGCTATCCAGCCGCCAAGCTTTGTATATAACCACCAAAATGCGCCGCCTAAGAATAAAATATTGGCTAATAGGGGCAAAATAACAAAACGTTTAATACCGGGCCGAGTGATTAATCTCCAGCCTTGTGTAAAATAATAAAAACCAGAATGGTCTTTTTGTGTCGAAAATGTCGATTGGGTCATACTTCTTGTTCTCTCCTTTTCGGTTGACCATGTATCATATAGATATGAAATTAGGCTGACTAGCCATTATTCGCTTAAAAAAGCAGCAAATGAAAGCGGAATATTCTCTTTCTTGTAAGAAAATCGTTCTGGGGGTTGCACTTAGAGCAATTGAGAAATAATCTTAAGGAAGTTTCCGCCGTGTTGGCATTATCATTCATCAACTAGAGATAGCAGCGATGCAGGATTTGCGTCTGATATTAGTGGTCGTAGGTGCGATAGCGATTGTCGCTTTATTACTGCATGGTTTATGGACCAGCCGTAAAGAGCGCTCAAAGTTATTTCGCGACAGACCCGTAAAACGTAGAAAAAACGATATGCAGGAGAATTCATCAGAATATGATGATTCTGCATTATTTACTGAAAATCAACCGACTCAGCAGGCGCCTGTTCATCCCGCTGCGACTGAGCCTGTATATCCGGTAAAAAATGAGTCTCCAGTTGAGCCTAATATACAGCCAAAAGCATCGGTTGAACCTGACATTATTATGAACAAGGAGCCTGAGGCTAAATCGCCGGTTCATAATGAGCCTACGATGCATCAACGTACTGAACCCGTTCATGTACCCGAACAACTCACCATTAATATGAGTGAGGAAGTGATTGTTGAGCCAGCCACTGAAACTGTCGCTGAACCACATATTGATTCAACCAAATTGAGAGAAGAGCCTCAGCCGAGCACCTATGAACAAGAGACGCAGCATATTGAGAAGAAAGCTGAGCCGCAGGAAAATTCTGCTACAACAAGTAGCAAGGAGACAGTCCTGGTACTTCACGTAGCCGCTTTGCAAGGGCAGGAACTTCAAGGTGAATTATTACTGCAAAGTATTTTACAAGCCGGTTTCCAATTTGGGGAAATGAAAATATTCCACCGCCATGTAAACCCGTCTGGTACGGGACCTGTTTTGTTTAGCTTAGCCAACATGGTGAAACCGGGCTCATTCGACCCAGAGACAATGGCTGATTTTACCACCCCAGGGGTTTCCATGTTTATGATGGTCCCGTCTTACGGTGATGCAGGGCAAAACTTCAAATTGATGTTGCAAGCTGCTCAACGTATCGCATCAGATGCGGGAGGGGTTGTTCTTGATGACGAACGCAAAATGCTGACACCTCAAAAAATAGAGGTGTATCATGCTCGAATTAGAAACACATTAAGTTAAATAAACGTTGAACAAAACCCCCATTAATTGGGGGTTTTTTATCTGTATGAGTGAATCATGACTACCAAACAAGAAATAGACGAATTAAAAAAACAGTTACGTCATCATGAATATCAATACCATGTATTAGATGCCCCCGAAATTCCAGACGTAGAATATGACAAGTTAATGCAACGTCTAAAAGAGATAGAGGCACAGCATCCTGAACTTGTCACAAGTGATTCACCGACTCAACGTGTTGGTGCCGCACCATTGGCTGCGTTTGATACCGTACGCCATGAAATACCTATGTTATCCCTAGATAATGTTTTTGATGAAGAAAGTTACCTTGCGTTTGATAAGCGGGTAAGAGATCGTTTGAAAAATCATCAAGAACTGACTTTCTGTTGTGAGCTCAAGCTCGATGGGTTAGCGGTAAGTTTGTTGTATGAAAATGGTGAATTAGTACAAGCGGCGACTCGTGGTGATGGGACCGTAGGTGAGAATATTACCGCGAATGTACGAACCATACGAGCTATCCCATTGCGTTTAAGGGGAAGCAATATTCCTGATCGCGTTGAGATCCGTGGCGAAGTCTTCATGCCCCAAAAAGGTTTTGAAGCACTCAATGAGCAGGCACGTAAAACGGATGGCAAAGTCTTTGCAAACCCGCGTAATGCGGCTGCGGGTTCGTTACGTCAATTAGACCCACGTATTACCGCCAAAAGGCCACTCACTTTTTATTGTTATGGTGTTGGGCTTGTGGAAGGTGGCTCGTTACCGGACACACATTATGACCGTTTGATGCAATTTAAAGCATGGGGTTTACCGGTTAGTGATTATGTTCAATTACGTGTTGGTCATCAGGCCGTATTAGATTTTTACCATGAAATTGAGCAAGTTCGACCTGATCTTGGCTTTGATATCGATGGGGTAGTCATTAAAGTTAACTCAATTGCTATTCAAGAAGAGTTAGGTTTTGTTTCTCGGGCACCTCGCTGGGCGACAGCGTTTAAATTCCCAGCTCAAGAACAAGTCACATTATTAAAAGATGTTGAATTTCAAGTTGGGCGTACAGGTGCTATCACGCCTGTGGCGCGTTTAGAGCCCGTGCAAGTCGCAGGTGTGGTGGTCAGTAATGCGACGTTACACAATGCAGATGAAATTGAACGCCTTGGCGTGCATATCGGTGATACGGTCATTATTCGTCGAGCAGGGGATGTTATTCCACAAATCGTCAGTGTTGTGGTTGACAAACGACCAACAGATAGCCGTGAAATTGTCTTCCCGACCCATTGCCCTGTATGCGGTTCTGATATCGAACGAGTTGAAGGTGAAGCGGTGGCACGCTGTACTGGTGGGCTTATTTGTGGGGCACAACGCAAAGAAGCACTGAAACATTTTGTCTCACGCCGAGCAATGGATGTGGATGGCATGGGCGATAAAATTATCGACCAGTTAGTCGAAAAAGAGTATGTCAAAACGCCGGCAGATTTATATCAATTAAGTGCGGGTATCTTAACAGGCTTGGATAGAATGGGGCCGAAGTCGGCACAGAATCTGGTTGATGCACTCAATAAGTCTAAGCAAACAACATTGGCTCGCTTTATTTATGCCCTTGGAATTCGTGAGGTTGGCGAAGCAACGGCGGCAAACTTAGCAGCGCATTACACCACACTTGAGGCTGTGATGGCGGCGGATGAAGAGTCACTAAAAACCGTTCAAGATATTGGTCATGTAGTTGCGAAACATGTGGTCAATTTTTTCCGTGAACCTCATAACCAAGCGGTGATTGAAGATTTACTGACGAAGGCAAGTATTCATTGGCCTGAAGTAAAAGTCGTTAATAGTGCAGAAATCGATAGCCCATTTGCAGGTAAAACAGTGGTGCTAACAGGGTCAATGAGCGTATTGACGCGTGATGAAGCCAAAGACAAGTTAGTGGCTTTAGGTGCAAAAGTCTCAGGAAGCGTCTCGAAGAAAACGGATTTAGTCATTGCAGGTGAGGCCGCTGGTTCTAAATTAGCCAAAGCAAATGAACTTGGCATACGCGTTATTGATGAAAATGAATTGGTTCGTTTGCTGAATATTTAATAGTGAACTATATTCAATTTGACTTAGTTGCCTACGATCTCTGTAGGCAACAATTTTATACGCAGGTTGTTGTAAGTCTTAACTTAAATTCTCAGTAAAATTTCTGTGCAAAAAAAGCGAATGCTAGGAATTGTTATAGTTGAAACGTGATCCCCTTCTTCTTTTTGCAAAATACACCTAGTAAGCTTTCATATTAATGTGACCTCTGTCTCATTTAAATGTTGTCTATTACATAGAATATGCACATAGACTGATTCTTAAATTTGTTGGAGTCGCATATGACCTCGATCCTGCATTTCGTTTTATCTTTAGTAGTAATTGCCGCTCTTGCCATTTTAGCCAGTAGTAACCGTAGAGGGATCCGTCCTCGCTATGTTGTTCAACTACTGGTTATTCAAATTGCATTAGCTTATTTGTTCTTAAAATCGAATATTGGCGAATCTTTTGTTCTTGGTGTGGCTGGGGTATTTACTCACTTGCTAGGCTATGCAGCAGAAGGGACTAAATTTATTTTTGGTGGCATGATTGAAGGGAACTTAGCGTTCTTCTTCTTACAAGTGTTATGCCCAATCATCTTTATTTCTGCGTTGATCGGGATCTTACAGCACGTCAAAATTCTCCCTATCGTGATCCGTATCATCGGTACCGTGTTATCGAAAGTGAATGGTATGGGTAAGTTAGAGTCTTTTAACGCAGTCAGTTCATTGTTACTGGGTCAGTCAGAAAACTTTATTGCGTATAAAGACCAATTGAACCGGATGTCAGACCGCAGAATGTACACCATGGCGGCAACTGCCATGTCAACGGTATCTATGTCTATCGTTGGGGCATACATGACCATGTTAGAGCCGCGTTTTGTGGTCGCTGCATTGGTTCTAAATATGTTTGGTACTTTCGTCGTACTATCACTGATTAACCCGTATCCACCTGAAGGTGAAGAAGATATTCAAATGAGCAACCTGCACGAAGGGCAAAGCTTCTTTGAAATGTTAGGTGAATATATTCTTGCAGGGTTTAAAGTAGCGATTATCGTTTCAGCGATGTTGATTGGTTTTATTGCCCTCATTGCGATGATTAACGGTATTTTCTCAGCTGTATTCGGTATCGACTTCCAAACCATGTTAGGTTACGTATTCTATCCATTTGCATGGATGCTCGGCATTCCTGCCGATGAAGCCTTACAGGTTGGCGGAATTATGGCAGTGAAAATGGTAACGAATGAATTCGTTGCGATGGATGGCTTACAAGCGATTGCTGGTGGATTATCTGAGCGTTCTGTTGGTATCTTATCCGTATTCTTAGTTTCTTTCGCTAACTTCTCATCCATCGGTATTATTGCAGGTGCGATTAAAGGCTTAGATGAGAAACAAGGTAATACCGTGGCTCGTTTCGGTTTAAAATTACTGTATGGTTCAACCTTAGTTAGCTTCTTATCCGCAGCGGTTGTTGGGTTAGTTTTGTAATCCACTAAAACATGTTAGATTAAAAAACGGCGTTCAAATGAGCGCCGTTTTTTATGCTTTGATACGAAAGAGAAATAACAATGGAAAAACAAGATCTCATTGATATGGCCAATACGTATATGCCATTTGGTAAATATAAAGGCTGTATCTTAATTGATTTACCTGAAGAATATTTATTATGGTTCTATAAGAAAGGAGAGTTCCCTGCTGGACGTTTAGGGCAGTTAATGGAGATGACCCTAGGACTAAAAATAGAAGGCTTAGAAGGGCTGGTAAAGCCTTTAAAACGGAGTTAATCGTGGCCTAGTGCGTGAGTAATTTTCTGACTTAAAGTAATAAATAGTTTTTGTTCTTGGGGCGTTAATGCTGCTTTGACCTTAGCTGCATTTTCAGCACGTCCTGTGGCTGCACGCTGCAAAAAATGATGCCCTTTGTCGGTTAAACGGGTGATCAGCTCCCGTCTATCTTCTTCAGATTGATATTGCTCGACAAATTCATAAGATTTCAGAACTCGAAGAAACTTCGATAAATTTTGGCGAGAGAGCCCAAGTGATTGGCTTAACTGGCTTGGTGTTAAATCCCCTTTTAATCTCAATATCTCTAGCACATCATATTGACCCCAAGTTATTTGCTCTGGGGTAAAGCTAACTCTGCGCGCAACTAGCGTACATTGCAGCAGGGAAAGCGCATCTTCAAGAGAATTTGGCATCATGAAAACTCCGTAACATTCAATCTATTGAGTATATATTGATTTTAATAATAAGACGACCAGTTGATTAACTTTGGTTAATTAATTATAGTTAACTAAAGTTAATCATAATTGAGGTGAGCTATGGGGAAGTTTAATCAGCGAGTTGCATTGGTTACAGGGGCATCGACAGGTGTCGGTTTTACTATTGCACAAAAGCTGTATTCACTTGGCGCGATAACGGTAATTACGGGGCGCAATGAGGTCGCTTTACAACAAGCCGCTAGAGAGATAGACCCAACAGGACAACGTGTCTATGCCATAAAAATGAATGTCGCAAATGCACAAGACTTTAAAACAACAGTCGAAAAAATTGAGCAACAATACGGTGTTTTGCACTATTTGGTGAATAATGCGGGGATCACTGGACCTCATGGCGTCAATATTGAGGATTATCCTTTAGAGGCTTGGCATGAGGTGATTGAAACCGATATAACAGGGACATTTCACGGTATGAAGTATAGTATTCCTGCGATTTTGCGTAGTGGTGGGGGAGCTATCGTAAATTTATCAGCTTGCAATGGGGTAACAGGAATAGCGGGTATAGCACCTTACACTGCAGCAAAGCATGCGGTACTGGGATTAACACGTTCCGCTGCCTTAGAGAACGCTCAAAAAGGTATCCGTATCAATGCTGTTGGCCCTGGCTATATAGAAACACCGAATATTAGTGCATTACCACAGGAAACGCAGCAATGGATGGCTTCTACTCACCCAATGGGCAGAATGGCTACTCGGCTAGAAATTGCTAATGTGGTGGCCTTTTTGTTATCAGAAGAAAGTAGCTTTATAACCGGTGCATTTATTCCTATTGATGGTGGTTATACCGCTCAGTAATTCATAATCTAAAAGATATTATTGATTTAAAATGGAAGAGGTGAATAGTGACTTTTAGTATTTAAGTGATTGGTGGAGCTAAGCGGGATCGAACCGCTGACCTCTTGCATGCCATGCAAGCGCTCTCCCAGCTGAGCTATAGCCCCAATCGAAATGTTTTGTATTGTGCCACCTAACAGGGAATTAGATGGTGGAGCTAAGCGGGATCGAACCGCTGACCTCTTGCATGCCATGCAAGCGCTCTCCCAGCTGAGCTATAGCCCCAAACAAAATCTTTTGGACGGGATGCATCATATTCAAGCTAAGTTAGAGTGTCAATAAAATAATCGGGTTTTAGGTTTAATTGCTGAAATATAGAACATTTTGCAATCAGTTGAGTGGAGAAGGGAGGATGAATCAGAGAATTGGCCCCCAATAAATTGAGGGCCAATAATATTAAATTATTGAGCAGAAGCTTCACGTTCAGCGATAAACGCTAAGGCTTTCTCAATACGAGTGATAGAGCGAGCTTGACCGATAGCGTGAACGGTCACATCAAGGCCTGGAGACTGGCCAGCACCTGTCACAGCAACACGTAAAGGCATACCCACTTTACCCATACCCACTTCTAATTCAGCGGCAGTTGCTTCGATGGCTTGATGAACATTCTCAGCCGTCCAATCAGTGATCGCAGCTAATTTATCTTTTACGACTTCTAAAGGCTGACGAGCAACAGGTCGCAAGTGTTTTTTCGCCGCATCAGCGTCAAATTCTTCGAAATCTTGGTAGAAATAGTGGCAAGATTCCGCCATTTCTTTTAATGTTTTACAACGTTCACCAAGTAATTTGATTAGATCAACTAATTGAGGTCCTGTGCTGGTATCAATATTCTGTTGTTCAATATGCCATGCAAGATAGGTTGCAACTTCTTCTGCTGGTAATGAATTAATATAGTGGTGGTTTAACCATTGCAGTTTTTCAGTATTAAACGCGCTTGCTGACTTGCTGATAGCGTCAAGGCTGAAATACTCTTTCATTTCTTCAACAGTGAAAATCTCTTGGTCGCCATGAGACCAACCTAAACGCACAAGATAATTAAGAAGCGCTTGCGGCAAATAACCGTCATCACGATATTGCATAACACTAACCGCACCATGACGTTTTGATAGTTTTTTACCGTCATCACCTAGGATCATCGAAACGTGAGCATACACAGGTACTGGTGCCCCTAATGCTTTTAGAATGTTGATTTGGCGAGGCGTGTTGTTGATATGGTCTTCACCACGGATAACGTGGGTAATTTCCATATCCCAGTCATCAATAACCACACAGAAGTTGTAAGTTGGTGAACCATCAGTACGACGAATAATTAAATCGTCCAGCTCTTGGTTACTAAATTCAATTGGCCCACGAATTTTGTCGTCAAAAATAACGGAACCTTCTTGTGGGTTACGGAAACGAACAACGTGCGGCTCATCAGGTGTATGGTTGTGTGCATGGTCACGGCAGCAGCCATCATAACGAGGCTTTTCATTATTTGCCATTTGCTCTTCACGTAACGCTTCTAAGCGCTCTTTCGAACAATAACAACGATAAGCGGTACCCGCATCTAACATTTGGTCAATGACATCATTATAACGGTCAAAGCGTTTAGTTTGATAGTAAGGGCCTTCATCCCAATTTAAATTCAACCAGTTCATACCGTCCATAATGGCGTCGATAGCTTCCTGAGTTGAGCGTTCTAAGTCAGTATCTTCAATACGCAGGACAAATTCGCCCTGATTGTGGCGACTAAATAACCAGGAATACAGAGCGGTACGTGCACCACCAACGTGTAAATAGCCAGTTGGGCTTGGTGCAAAACGGGTTTTGATTTTACTCATCGAGATTGCCTTAATTGCAAAACATGTTTTTGAAGCGCTTATCTGTTTACTGTTTAGAAGACTAAAAACAGGCACAATTAACTTGATGGCGAGTTTGATGTTCTAAGCAGTGAAATGTCTAAGCATTGCTAAAATGTATATCTATTCTATCATCCTACAATGATTCCTCAATCAAGTTATCAGGATAGAAGACAAGAAATTAGTTTGTTTCGCCAAATTTGACATAAATAAATACGCTTTAAAAATAGTTTCTGTTTTTTTCTTAAAAGAATAAAGAGAAAATGATAGGTAATTGATTAAAAAGGCAGCTTTTCTGGTGAATATTGAAACATCTTGATTATTTTTGCAACGAACGAAAAAAATCTATTGAAAAAGCGTTGACTCAGAACTCAGTATCCCTATAATGCACCTCCATCGACGACGGGGCGATTAGCTCAGTTGGTAGAGCACCTCCCTTACAAGGAGGGGGTCAGTGGTTCGAGCCCGCTATCGCCCACCACCGTTGACGATGAAAAATAAATAATTGGGCGATTAGCTCAGTTGGTAGAGCACCTCCCTTACAAGGAGGGGGTCAGTGGTTCGAGCCCGCTATCGCCCACCAATTATTTATTATAATGTAGTATAAGTCATGAAGTGGGCGATTAGCTCAGTTGGTAGAGCACCTCCCTTACAAGGAGGGGGTCAGTGGTTCGAGCCCGCTATCGCCCACCACTTCATCAGTTATTTGCATTAAAACACAATTTAGATGGGTCGTTAGCTCAGTCGGTAGAGCAGTTGACTTTTAATCAATTGGTCGCAGGTTCGAATCCTGCACGACCCACCATCTAAGCAGTAAAAAATCAGATCTTCCAAGATGGGTCGTTAGCTCAGTCGGTAGAGCAGTTGACTTTTAATCAATTGGTCGCAGGTTCGAATCCTGCACGACCCACCATCTCAAGCCATTCCCAAGCAAGTAATCCAATTTAACCGTCACCTAAGTAAACACTCAGTCGTTAAGCCGTACCTCGACAAGCTGGTTGCAGGTTCAGCCCGTAGGGCAAATCCGAAGGATTTCAATCCTGCACGACCCACCATCTCAAGCCATTCCCAAGCAAGTAATCCAATTTAACCGTCACCTAAGTAAACATTCAGTCGTTAAGCCAGACCTCGACAAGCTGGTTGCAGGTTCAGCCCGTAGGGCAAATCCGAAGGATTTCAATCCTGCACGACCCACCATCTCAAGCCATTCCTAAGCAAATAATCCAATTTAACAATCACCTAAGTAAACATTCAGTCGTTAAGCCAGACCTCGACAAGCTGGTTGCAGGTTCAGCCCGTAGGGCAAATCCGAAGGATTTCAATCCTGCACGACCCACCATCTCAAGCCATTCCCAAGCAAGTAATCCAATTTAACCGTCACCTAAGTAAACACTCAGTCGTTAAGCCGTACCTCGACAAGCTGGTTGCAGGTTCAGCCCGTAGGGTAAATCCGGTCGTGTATTCAATATAGAGATCATCATAATAGATAGTGTTCACGTTCAATGAATGTCCCGATAATTTTGTCATGCATTTCAGGTGACTTCGAGTAACCTAACGTCTTACGGTTAAGGCGCTTCAAGCGGTTTCTCAGATTCAAATTCTCTCTTTCTATTCGTTGCGTATAAAACTTACTTGCTACATGTTTCTGCTTGGGCAATATCTCATAAGCACTGAACTTATCCGTGCACCAAAAAGCGACATTAAACCTAGACAGTAAAGCCAGTAACTGGCGAAGAGTCCTTTTGTTTCGACGACCAAACGTATGAGCAATAATCCGTTTTAGGCGGGGCTCCCACGCATACCAAAGCCAGCGTTGTTGCTTCTTATTAGTCACAAAAGACCACTGTTCATCGACTTCGCAAAGGAGTTCAATGTGCAGATTATCAAGAGGTAAAGAGGTTACCTGTCTAGGCGAGAGTTTTTTAAAGTACGAACAACCGCATTAATGCTGATATGAAGGGCCCTAGCAGTATCACGAATACCGGCATTATTCATCGTGAGGTCGATAATTTTATCTTTAGTTCCGGGTTGGCAAGCACGATATTTATAATCGAGTTGGAAGCTTCGGCAGCAATCTTGGCAACGATAACGTTGATGACCAGTGCTACCTAATCCATGTTTTTTCACTGGGGGCGTTTGTTGACAAAATGGGCACCTTACATCGACTTTAGCCATGAATATTCTCCGATAAATTACCCTATATTACAGGTTAATCACCGGATTGAATACATGACCTGAAAGATGGTATGATTGTTGCGTTATCTAATGACCCCGTTAATGCAGAGCGTGGCGCTAGGATCCTGGAAAAGTTAGGTTGGATTACAATTAAGCCTGATGTGAGTACATTAAGTTTTAGTGTTAATGATATCTCCCCAAATGAATATAACTTAGATATTCGAGAAACCGATGCGGCTCAAGGGTTGCGATTATTAGATGATGTTGATTTTGTCGTTGTGAATGGTAACTATGTGGCAAGTGCCGGCCAACGTATTGCAGATGGTTTAGTTGTAGAAAACTCACCGCTAGAGCATCGCGTTATTGTGACTGTCATGCAAAAAGACCTAGATGCTCAGTGGGCAAAAGATTTGAAAGAAGCTTTTGAATCTAAAGAGTATGCAGATTATATTCGTTCTCAGCGTATTTATGATGGTTTTATTGAACCTGACAGCTGGAACAAATACCCTAAATAAAATCCTAGTCTATTTTTTTATTATTAATATTATATTAACCACTAATTTTTATTAATTAGTGGTTTTTTGCTATAAAAGATAAATATCTTACTGATTTAATATGAAAAAGATTCGTGTTGAATTTGTAGACAACAGGATGTTTTTTCGTTATTTAATAGGTTAGGAAAGGTATTATAAAAATAGTCTGTAGATAATTTTATTTAGAAAATAGAACTGACAGGGGAAAATATGAGCAATGAATTAATTGATGCATTTAATGTAATAAAATCTAAAAAATGGGTTGATTTGACACATAGCTTCGATAAAGACTCACCGCATTTTTTTATGTTTGACTCTGCTGAGTTTAAAACATTATTTGGCTATCCAGAAGGTTTCTTTGCACAGCAATTTACATTTCCAGGACAATATGGCACCCATATTGATGCTCCCTGTCATTTCGTTGAAGGGAAACGTTATTTACATGAGCTTGAATTAAAAGAACTTGTTCTGCCATTGATTGTTATTGACCAGTCTGAAAGGGCAAAAGAAGATCCTAATTTTGCATTTTCTCTTGATGATGTCCTTAATTTTGAAGCGAAAAATGGCCGAATTGAATCAGGGAGTTTTGTTGCATTACGTACTGACTGGAGTAAACGTTGGCCATCACAAGAGCTGATGGATAATAAAGATGACGAGGGCAATAACCAAATACCGGGTTGGGGAATGGATGCACTTAAATTTTTATTTGAAGAACGCGGAATAAAAGCGATTGGCCATGAAACATTTGATACTGATGCAGCAAAAGATTTTCGAAAAAATAATGCGTTACTTGGTGAGTATTATGTATTAGAACAAGATACATACCAAGTTGAATTACTTGCTAATTTGGACCAAGTCCCCACGCGTGGTGCTGTAATTTTTAATATTGTTGCTAAACCAAACAATGCTAGTGGTTTTCCTGTTCGTTCTTTTGCAATACTGCCATAGGATTTATAATTATAGCCAATCTGCTTATGTAATAGCAGATTGGCTAAAAAGCCTATAAAGCAAATAAAATCCATGCAGCAGCTAATAACATGCACAATAGTGCTACAACTCCCCCTGATTTAGAAAACTCACCAAAAGAAATTTTCACGCCATATGCCGCTGATTGTTCGACCACAATAATGCCAGCAAGACTACCGAAAACCAGTAAGTTGCTTGAAAAACCAGAACCCAAAACGAGAGCTGCGCCTAACGAATCGGCATTACCTTCAGGTGTTAAGAAGGGAACGAGTAACATGACTGAAGGGTTGTTTCCAACGATAGTACTTAGAACACCAGTAACTAAAAATAGGGCTAATGGATTGTTGAGATCCACACCATAGCTTCGCAAATCAGTTAATAATTGCTGAGGAAGACCTGTGGCGGCAAAAGCGGCATTGACGACAAATAATCCCATGATGAGTAATAAAAGATTGCCATCGACGAGTTTAAGCATATCACTCGAGGCAATGGATCTATTTAATAATAAAAATCCAGCAGCCGTTAATGCTATAAGTTCTTTAGGAATATCAGTCACAATAAAGGTAATGATAACTGCGAAAGTAATAACACCAGCTTTTGCAGTTTCCCATACATTTAATGTTTCTTGGGTGGTTTGAGGGGGAGTTGATAGCGCATTTTCTTTAGTCAAATACCAACGATTACGATATAACCAAACAAGTACCAACCATGTTAATGGTAAGGAAAGCAGGGCTGGTATTGCAGACGCCTGTAATAAGCCAACAAACGAGATATCGAGTCCTTGCGCTGCGATCATATTCTGTGGGCTACCAATTAATGAGCCCGCCGCTCCGTTATTAGCTGCGAAACAAAAGCCAAGCAAAAAAGGAATTGGGTTTAAACCGCGAGATAAACTAATTGATACTAATAATGGTGTCATAGCGACAACAACAACATCATTCGTGAGCAATGCAGAAAGAAAGCCGCCGACAAGAATTAAAACAGCCAGTAATATTGGTGGGGAAACTTTTAGCATGGCTACCCGGTTTGCGGTCCAGCTATAAAAACCAGAAACAACGAAAGAAGCAGAAACGACCATAAGCCCAAATAACATACCAATAGTTCGGTAATCAATAGCATTCCATGCATGGGGAGGGGTAATACTATCGATAGCCATCATAGCTAAAGCACCAATAACCGCAGCGCCAGTTCTATCAACTTTGAAGCCAGGTAGCTTACCAAAGCCCATCGCAATATAAACCAAAAGAAAAACAATAACGGTTAACGTCATGATGTTCACATTTTAATTAAGAAAATTAGAGGTAATTTATCGGTGAACACCTGACGAAGCAAGGCTAAATAATGTATTGATAATAATGCGTTGCTGTTGATTCTATTTAAGACTATCTCAAAAAGACAGTGGCTATAATGAAATAGAAAATACGTTTAGTAATTTTATTACAAAATTGAGAAATGATCTGTGCAGATGAGAAAATGTTGGCAGTTCACTGGGTAGAAAAAGATAAATAGAAAATAAATCGTGATGGTTGTCACTAATTTAAGATAAATTGCGATTTTTATTTTGTGATTCAAATCACGAAAAAAGGTTTTTTAGTGCAAAAAAAGAGCAATGTAATTTAGTAACACGATTTTTTTGTGATCTTTGTCAATATAAAGATGGGGTAAGTAGGGGGTGGATGGTGATGATGGTCACAAAAAGGCCCGCGTGGTGCGAATCTGATCAAGCTCATGCTAGAGTGAAAGTGTTGAAAAAATCACAGACGTTATTTGGCGATAACGTTACAACTTTATCATTTTCGTACCACGGGGTTCTGTCATGGTAACATCAAATATCAAATTAAAGGTACAGAATTTTGGGCGTTTCCTCAGTAATATGGTTATGCCTAATATCGGTGCCTTTATCGCTTGGGGATTAATAACGGCGTTATTCATCCCAACTGGCTGGTGGCCTAATGAGACATTAGCTCAACTTGTTGGCCCTATGATCACTTATTTATTACCACTATTAATCGGTTATACTGGTGGCCGTTTAGTTGGTGGAGAGCGGGGCGGAATAGTCGGCGCAATAACAACAATGGGGGTAATTGTTGGTGCTGACATGCCAATGTTTATGGGGGCAATGATTGCTGGCCCATTAGGCGGATATGCAATAAAACGTTTTGATTTGTGGATAGAAGGCAAAGTTAAAACAGGTTTTGAAATGTTGGTGAATAATTTTTCCTCCGGCATTATCGGCATGTTATTAGCCATTTTGGCTTATTTAGCTATTGGGCCTCTTGTTGCAGGGCTATCCAAAATATTGGCAGCAGGCGTGAATGTGATGGTGGAGAATAATTTACTTCCACTCACATCTATTTTTGTTGAGCCAGCCAAGATATTATTTCTAAATAACGCGATTAACCACGGTATTTTCTCACCCTTAGGTATTCAACAAGCGACTGAAACTGGCGCATCTATTTTCTTTCTTATTGAAGCCAACCCTGGACCGGGTTTAGGTGTTTTACTTGCTTACATGTTTTTTGGTAAAGGAAATGCGAAGCAATCTGCACCAGGAGCCGCAATTATTCACTTTTTTGGTGGGATACATGAGATTTATTTCCCCTATGTCTTAATGAACCCTCGGTTAATTCTTGCAGTTATTCTGGGTGGGATGACAGGAGTGTTTGTTATGAACCTTTTTCATGCTGGGTTAGTCTCTCCTGCATCACCGGGTTCAATATTTGCAGTTCTGCTGATGACGCCTAAGTCATCATTGGTCGGTGTGATTTTATCAGTCACCAGTGCGACGTTAGTTTCCTTTATTGTTTCCGCGATTTTATTAAAGAAAACTCGCATAGGTGATGATGATGAGCTCGAAAATGCTACGAAAAAAATGCGTAATATGAAATCGCAATCAAAATCATCGGCAGCAGTAGAAATCAATCAAAATACCTCTGTTAATTTAGCAGAAGTACGCAACATTATTGTAGCTTGTGATGCAGGAATGGGTTCTAGTGCCATGGGAGCAGGGGTATTAGCTAAAAAGGTGCGTGATGCGGGCTTATTAGGAATTTCTGTTACGAACATGGCAATTAACGACCTGCCGGATAACGTTGATATTGTGATAACGCATAAAGATTTAACACAAAGAGCGAAAACATTTGCACCAAATGCAATGCATATATCGTTGACTAATTTCCTAGATAGCCAAACGTATAATGATCTTGTAACAAACTTAATAGCTAAAAAAAATCCTAAAGCAGCAAATGATGGACGACTGATTAAACAAACGATTATTGCAGCAAATGATGAATCCTATGAAATGGAAGATCATGATGATGCGATATTTACATTGAGTGCAAAGCATATTCATTTAAACCTATCTGCACAGAATAAAATGCAAGCCATTCAATTTGCGGGGCAAAAATTAGTTGAGGGTGGCTATGTTGAGCCTGACTATATTGAGGCGATGTTAGCTCGCGAAAAACTGACTTCAACCTATCTAGGTGAATCTATTGCTGTTCCTCATGGCACCATAGAAGCAAAAGATCGAGTATTAAAAACTGGCATTGTTATTTGCCAATATCCTGAAGGCGTACAATTTGGTGAAGAACCTGATGAAATTGCCCGCTTAGTTATTGGTATTGCAGCACAAAATAATGAGCACATTGAAGTTATCACACGAATTACTTCCGCTTTAGATGAAGATGGGGTTATTGAGCGTTTATGTGAAACCCAAGATGTTCAGGAAGTACTCGAAATTTTAGCGTCTCAAAGTGCAGCATGAGGAGAATAATAATGAAAGTCATTCATTTTGGTGCAGGAAATATAGGCCGCGGTTTTATTGGTAAATTATTAGCAGACGCAAATTCACAAGTAACTTTTACTGATGTCAATCAGCCATTAATTGACCAATTAGCACATCAACAATCTTATAATGTTCATGTTGTTGGTCAGGAAAATCGTATTGAGAAAGTCCAACACATTCACGCTGTTAATAGTAATGACCCTAAAACGATAGAGTTTATTGCAACAGCAGATATGCTTACAACAGCAGTCGGGCCACAGGTGCTGGAAAAAATTGCCTCAACGATAGCTAAAGGCATTATTCATAGAAAATCGTTGGGAAATAACCAGCCGCTCAATATTATTGCATGTGAAAATATGGTAAGAGGAACTAGCCAACTAAAGCAACATGTATTGGCTCAATTGCCTGAAGAGTTGCATCAATGGGTTGAGCAGCATATTGGCTTTGTAGACTCCGCAGTTGACCGTATTGTTCCTCCGATGGATGCAGCGAATGATGACCCGCTTGACGTTACTGTCGAATCCTTTAGTGAGTGGATTGTTGACCAGACACAATTTGTTGGTGATATTCCTATTATCAATGGAATGGAATTAACGGATAACCTAATGGCATTTGTTGAACGCAAACTATTTACGTTAAATACAGGCCATGCGATGACAGCGTATTTGGGACAATTATATGGATACCAAACAATTAGTGAGTCAATTGGGGATTTGAGGATCCATACTGTTGTTAAATCGGCTATGCAAGAAAGTGGACAAGTTTTAATTCAACGTTATGGCTTTGATTCACAAATACATAATCAATACATAGATAAAATACTAAGTCGCTTTGCAAACCCATATTTAAAAGATGATGTTAGTCGAGTAGGGCGACAGCCTATGAGAAAGTTAAGTTCTAATGATCGCTTAATTAAGCCGTTGTTAGGCACATTTGAATACCAATTACCAAATGAAAATCTGATCATAGGAATTGCTGCCGCATTGCATTTCAGATGTGAAGCTGATCCTCAAGCAAATGAAATGGCAAAGTTAATTGCTGACAAAGGTATATATCAAGCGGTTGTTGAGCTTTGTGGGTTAGAGCAATATCCCGAGGTTGTTGATAGAATCTGTTCCCAATACCAGTTATTGATATTGAGTAACAAGTGATATTACGGATAATAGATTGATTAATTGAGGTTCAGTCACTTTATGGCTATCTACAGTATGATAGTAAGTAGTATAGCTATAAAGTGATAAAAGAAGCTAATATGGAAAATAAACAAAACATTGAAAATCAGATTCTTGAGCGGTTAAATCAACGGCCGGAAGTAAATTTATTTGTTCAAGAGGTCGTTCTTTTAATTTCACAAGCTATTGATAAATTAATGTTAAAAGTTTTTAGAAAGGATGATTATGCGGTAAAATATGCAGTTGAACCACTTTTAACTGGAAATGGGCCATTAGGAGAGTTATCGGTTCGTTTGAAACTTCTATTTGCATTAGGGGCGATTTCTCGTGAAACCTATGAAGATATAGAATTATTTCTTGCTTTGAATGAATCGTTATCAGCAGAAAATTTAAATATAAATTTTACAGATGATGAAATTTTAGGCAGTATTAAAATGCTTCATTGTATGGAACCTTTACCAGAAATGATGAGATTCAATCAACCAGAGGATCTTGTCGATAACCAATTAATTGAATTGCAAAAACACCGTTTTCAACAAATGATAAAATCATCGTTAGTATTATCTGTAACTGCTTTAATTACCCAAATTATAGAAACCGATGTATTTTAAAATTGTAAACTCAATTCTCTGATATTTTATTGTTTACTTATCAAAGTAAATATGTATGAAATAATGCTTTATTATCCGACTATCAATAGAATATAGAATGAATATTATTGTTGCACATGAAATCACCACTGAAGATAAAGAAGAACTACTTGCAGGGTTACGTAGTTTTAATATCCAATATTTGAATGCAGAACGTTTTAGTGAGTTAGGCGTTTATTTTAAAAATGACTCTGGTGTTATGCTTGGTGGATTACTGGCTTCTGTAAAGGCAAATTGGCTTTGTATCGATTTTTTATGGGTAAGTGAGGACGCCAGAAAAACGGGATTAGGCAGTAAATTGATGTATACCGCTGAACGAGAAGCAATAAAATTAGGGTGTATTCATAGTTTAGTAGATACATTCAGTTTTCAAGCCTTACCCTTTTATGAAAAATTAGGATATGTAAAACAAATGTCCTTGCCTGATTTCCCAGAGACAGGCATGGAAAGGCATTATCTCACTAAAACTGAATTATCATAATCATATTTACTGCATTTAATCTGCTGTAAGTTGACATTGTTGTTATCATTTAAATTTATTTTGTGCGGCTAGCATTTGATACACGAAGAGAAGATATGAAAGTTTGTATTATAGGAACATCTGGAGCAGGGAAGACGACGTTATCTGCCAAGTTATCTGATGAATTTAACACGCCCGTGTATGGTTATGATGAGATTTATTGGGATAAAACTCAGCAGGAATATATCAAAAATCCTCAACCTATTATTAACGCCTTAGTTTCAGCGATAACGTCTAAAACGGAATGGATAGTTGAAGGTGCTTACGATAGGCGTTTAATACCATTTTTTAACGATTGTACGCTGATTATTCGCTTAATTATACCTTATCGTATTTGTGTCTTTAGAATTGTAAAACGATACCTTTCATCGAAATTTACAACAATGGGGCCTAAAGAAACGCTTTTTAATATGATTGAACTGCTACGCTTTGCAAAGCAATTTGATAAGAGACTTGATGATTTCTTTGCTAAAAATCCTTTATTTGCATCTAAAGTCATCATCATAGATAACTCCGAACAATGTATTGATACGATAAAAAAACATTTAGAGCAAATAAAATAAATAGAGTTGGTTTACTACCAAGCACCTGCCTTTATAACTAATCTTTGCGATAATTTTATTTAAGATGATTAAGTTTGGGTTACTACCAACCGAGGCTTATGCGAACACAGCGTTTGTGTCTATGGTACTTCTTATTTTCTTAATGTTTAGATATTGTTTGATTGCTGATCTGAACTTACAAACTTATATAGGTCTAAAACTTAATATAAGTGTAAATATGAGGTATGACATGAGGCTGTTTATAATAGTTTTTGCAGTAATGCTTTCCGCTTGTGCATCTTCTGGGCGTGAGTTAAGTAAAGAAAATCCTAAAGATGACCCTTACGTTGATAGCACATTAAACAGTATTAAAGCTGGTCAGAATATTCAAATAGAGCGGAAAATGCGACGAGGATATTAATCTAGCAATAGAATAATTAATAATAAACTAAGAAGTCTGCCTATGAAGTGCCTTCTACTAATCGTTGGGCAACTAATTACTGGGGGGCATTTCATCGTTATAAATTTTTCTTTTTGGCGATTTAGTATTTTAAAAGCCAAGACATAGGGCCGTTGTTGACATATGAAGATACAAACCTTAGGTATCGGTTAATTCGTATGCTTTTTTTGTGTCTTGCTGTTTCGATTTGGCTTGTATTTCGCTTTATAGGGGGGATTGAGTATGAGTAGTAGACATGACTAGCTTGATGAGGTTTTTGTTTAGGTGGGAATAGCTGGGTTTAGCTTGCTGTGGTGTCCCCTGCAGGAATCGAACCTGCAACTAGCCCTTAGGAGGGGCTCGTTATATCCATTTAACTAAGGGGACTTTTGGAGTCATAATTATGACAGCGAAGGCATTTTACTGTTCAGGTCTAATTGAATCAAGTTGTTACGGGCAAATAATCTAATTTATCTTCCATAAATGTTTTTTTGACTATTTTTTACTCTAAAATAGGGTGATTATCATTTCCATAATTAAGGGAAGCGAGCATTTCTGCTTTGTACTAATTGTTCAATTTTCTTATAATAAGAATATGATTAAATGGCGTATAATTAATCCTTAAGGTAATTAAATAACTCAAAAGGATTAACATAATTCTTTTTTTAGCCTTACTATAAGCAAAACAGTTATTACAGTGGAAAGTACCGTAGTGGAACGGTGCAGGGAATGGAGAAATGTTATGAAGTTTCGCATGACGGGCGTTTTTCTGGCAGGGGTGCTAATTGCAGGTTGTGCAAGTAGCATTGATCCAGAAACACATGAGCGTTCAGACCCCTTAGAAGGGTTCAACCGAGCAATGTTTAATTTCAACTATAACGTCCTCGACCCTTATGTGTTAAGGCCAGTCGCTGTTGCTTGGAATGATTATGTCCCGATGCCTGCCCGTAATGGATTAACCAATTTTTTTGTTAACCTTGAAGAACCTGCAAGTATGTTGAATAGCTTTTTGCGGGGTGAAGTCACTCAAGGTTTCAAACATTTTAACCGCTTTTTCCTTAATACCGTCTTTGGTATGGGGGGACTCATTGATGTTGCATCAATGGCTAATCCTCAGCTAGTTAAAGAAGAACCTAAACGCTTTGGTAATACATTGGGTTATTACGATGTGGGCTATGGCCCCTATGTGGTACTGCCAGGATATGGTAGCGCAACACCGAGGGAACAAGGGGGGGACTTAGTTGATGATTTATATCCAATGCTAAGCTATCTCACATTCTGGATGTCAGCGGGTAAATGGGCACTGGAAGGAATTGAAACTCGAGCAAGGTTATTAGATTCAGATGGATTACTGAAAAACTCTTCAGACCCGTACTTAATGATGCGAGAAGCCTATTTCCAACGTAATGACTTTTTATCAAGTGGTGGTGCGTTAAAAGCAACAGAAAACCCAAATGCAGCAGCGATTGAAGACCAACTTGATTCGATAGATTAGTATATTGAATTGTTTTGGAAGGTTTATCACTCTCTTGTATACGAATGATACTAGAGAGTGATAAATAAAAAGCTAATCATTGTCTCGCTTTCCTCGTTGAGAGATGGTGTCAATTAAGGCTATTACCCCTAATACACCAATAAAACCGACAGTAAACAGTGTTCCCATAAAGCCTCCTAAGTTTTAGTCATTGTTGCCTCTTTTACATGCCTTTCGGCTTTAGCCAATAATAGAATATAGCGTGATTAATACAGTTTGATGAAAAAGCCATACATATTAGTGGATATCATCAGTATAAAATATGCTATTAGGTTGTACTTGCAAATAAGAACATTCAGAGAATGAATGGTAATCTAATGAAATATAAAGCGATTTATCTTAAAAATGCGATAGTGTGTATTTTATAAAGAAATGATGAGGTGAACCCATGTGCTTAACATTTAATTTACATATGATGCGGGTTAGGGTCAAGAAAATTTATGTTAAGTTTTGAAAATTAGTGGGATGAGATAGTTGAAGTTGAAAATAGTATCAGGGAGGGAGCTCCCTGATACTTAAAAATTCAATTAATTAAAATGTATAGTTGAAGTTTACGCCGTATAACCAAGCAGAACCTTCAGATTTGAAGCGAGTTGTTGTGCTTGGGTCACCTTCTTTTAACATTTCATTGATATTAACCTTCTTGCCATGCATATAAGCAATACCCACATCAACAGAAGTGTTTTCATTGAATGCGTAAGTTGAGCCCGCACTTAACCAGTAGCGATCTTGGTCAGGTATAGAAATTGAGCGGTACTCTGCACGAACAGGCGTTTGGTCGTAGGCGATACCGGTACGGAATGTCCAGTTGTCGTCATAGAAATAAGTGGTACCCAAAGCTAAACGCCAAGCACTGATGAATCCCCTAATGATTTTGGTAAAAATCATTAAGTTAAGGTGGATACACATCTTGTCATATGATCAAATAGTTTCGCGAAAAATCAATAATCAGACAACAAGATGTGCGAACTCGATATTTTACACGACTCTCTTTACCAATTCTGCCCCGAATTACACTTAAAACGACTCAACAGCTTAACGTTGGCTTGCCACGCATTACTTGACTGTAAAACTCTCACTCTTACCGAACTTGGCCGTAACCTGCCAACCAAAGCGAGAACAAAACATAACATCAAACGAATCGACCGATTGTTAGGTAATCGTCACCTCCACAAAGAGCGACTCGCTGTATACCGTTGGCATGCTAGCTTTATCTGTTCGGGCAATACGATGCCCATTGTACTTGTTGACTGGTCTGATATTCGTGAGCAAAAACGACTTATGGTATTGCGAGCTTCAGTCGCACTACACGGTCGTTCTGTTACTCTTTATGAGAAAGCGTTCCCGCTTTCAGAGCAATGTTCAAAGAAAGCTCATGACCAATTTCTAGCCGACCTTGCGAGCATTCTACCGAGTAACACCACACCGCTCATTGTCAGTGATGCTGGCTTTAAAGTGCCATGGTATAAATCCGTTGAGAAGCTGGGTTGGTACTGGTTAAGTCGAGTAAGAGGAAAAGTACAATATGCAGACCTAGGAGCGGAAAACTGGAAACCTATCAGCAACTTACATGATATGTCATCTAGTCACTCAAAGACTTTAGGCTATAAGAGGCTGACTAAAAGCAATCCAATCTCATGCCAAATTCTATTGTATAAATCTCGCTCTAAAGGCCGAAAAAATCAGCGCTCGACACGGACTCATTGTCACCACCCGTCACCTAAAATCTACTCAGCGTCGGCAAAGGAGCCATGGGTTCTAGCAACTAACTTACCTGTTGAAATTCGAACACCCAAACAACTTGTTAATATCTATTCGAAGCGAATGCAGATTGAAGAAACCTTCCGAGACTTGAAAAGTCCTGCCTACGGACTAGGCCTACGCCATAGCCGAACGAGCAGCTCAGAGCGTTTTGATATCATGCTGCTAATCGCCCTGATGCTTCAACTAACATGTTGGCTTGCGGGCGTTCATGCTCAGAAACAAGGTTGGGACAAGCACTTCCAGGCTAACACAGTCAGAAATCGAAACGTACTCTCAACAGTTCGCTTAGGCATGGAAGTTTTGCGGCATTCTGGCTACACAATAACAAGGGAAGACTTACTCGTGGCTGCAACCCTACTAGCTCAAAATTTATTCACACATGGTTACGCTTTGGGGAAATTATGAGGGGATCTCTCAGCGCCAAGCATCTTTGAAATGCTCAGGTTTATGGAATAGCTCTTTGCCATCACTTTTTTGATAAGCGGTTAGCTCTTTAAATTCACTCCAGCCAGTATAGGCAACGCTGTAATGTAGAGCCCACTTAGGCGCAACTTTATGATATCCAGAGAATTCCCAGATATCCGGCAAATTAAGGTCCAACGTGCCTTTAACGGTTTCTCCGCCCATTGGATTAAGAGGTTTCAGCAGAGGATGTTTTGGAATGTCATTAGTATATTTGCCATTTTCAAATTTAACTTTAACTTTTGAACGGTATGTGAAGCTTAAGCGGTTGTCTTGGTTGATTTCATATAAAAGACCCGCATTCCAGCCATAGCCCCAATCATCACCTTCTAATTTAGCTGCTGTTGTGCTTGATGTCACACCGAAAGGCGCCAATTGTTTTGCACTTACTCCTAAGTGGCGAGTGATCTCGGCATCAGCATAGACTGCATTAACGCCTAAGCCGAAACTAAAATTATCATTTAACCGATAGGCGCCGCTTAGATTTAAGTTAACCGTTTTTAAATCTGTTTTTCCGCCAACAGGCCCACCAGCATAATTTTTAGGGAAATCGGTGGCTAAACCAAAGTTGGTAGTCATTGATGTACCAACCGCCCATTTATCATTGACAGGAAAGATAAAGTGAGCGTTAGGAACAAGAGCATTTGGTGCGATATTGTTCGAAGTAAATATATCGTTATCACGCCCTTTAATATCAACACTTGGATCAATATAAACAGCACCAATAGAAAGAGAAGGGCGATCAAACAACATCATGGCAGCAGGGTTTCGGCTTCCCTCACTTGCGTTGTCGCCCATCGCACCAGCCCCCGAAAACGCGCGTCCCAGTGCGGATGTAGAATATTCATTAAGCAAAAAACCAGCCGCGCCTGCGTTGGATGATACAATTGCCACTGCTATTGCTAAAGCTGATCTAGAGAACAGGTTTTTCTGGTTCATGACCAAAACCCTCTTATGTTTTATTTTGAATAAAGCGACTTCTATCGCAAGAAGCGCAGAATTGTAGGGTCCCTTGCCGCTATGACAAATCAGACCAGTTACTAGAGTATAGGTCTGACCACCTGATATGTTGCAAGCTTGTTTTGCAGTTATTGTGACTTTGTTTTCAAAAATGCGACACATTTAACAAAATGGCAACATAAACTGACGAATTGGGAGCAATAAGTATACGAATACGGGGTAAGATCAAACTTATGTTTAATTATTAGCGATATATTTTGATACACACTAGTTTTTAGCACTTTTTCAGCGTTATGATAGCAGCTTAACAGTTTGTTTATTTGGAGAGTAAGATGACTGATGCGATTAACCGTTGTAGCGCGGATGAAACCGCAGCCTGCTGCTGTGTAGATGTGGGAACAGTATTGGATAATAAAGACTGTACTGCTTCGTATCAGCATGTTTTTGCTACACAAGGTGAAGCAGAAACCATGTTGAAAACACTCACAGAGAAAGCAAAATCTGTTGAGTCAGACCCTTGTGTAATAACCCATTCTATCAAGTCTGTAGAGGGTGGAGTTGAGCTGACGGCTGAGTTTAGTTTTAGCTGTGAAGCTGAAAGCCTGATTTTTCAATTAGGCCTTCGTTAATCAAACGATTGAATTTACTCTGATTTGCCTTTTATCACTAAAACGATGGTGTGATTAACGTTCAGTGGTAAAAGGCTTCCTTTATCTTTTCACTTTCTTCTATTGCAAATCGCTGTGTTTTTACTCTAAGTTGCGTACCTGCTCGCATTTTTTATTAATACCCATTGATAATTGTGAATTTTATGTTAACAATCATTACAGGTCAGACCTCTTTGTCCGCTTAGTGAGTTAGTTAACTATAATTTTCATTTTTGCTTTTAGCAGGAGCGACCATGAATCAATATCTCCACCATGGTGAAAATACAGATAAAACAAAAGAAAGGATCGCCATTGTCAGTGGTCTACGCTTGCCTTTTGCAAAGCAATCTACGGCATATGCAGGAATTCCAGCCGTCGATTTAGGTAAAGCAGTCGTTGCTGAATTATTAGCCCGCAGTGATTTAGACAAAAACCTTATTGAGCAACTGGTATTTGGGCAAGTAGTACAAATGCCTGAAGCGCCGAATATTGCGCGGGAAATTGTTCTTGGAACAGGTATGAGTGTCTCAACAGATGCCTATAGTGTATCAAGAGCCTGTGCGACAAGTTTTCAAGCAATTGTTAACGTTGCTCAAAGTATGATGGTAGGTGATATTTCTATCGGTATTGCTGGCGGGGCCGATTCATCTTCTGTGCTTCCTATTGGCGTATCAAAAAAATTGGCCGAGACATTATTAGCATTAAGTAAAGCGAAGTCTGTTGGGCAAAAATTATCCCTGTTAACGAAATTACGCCTGAAGGATTTAGCGCCAGTCGCACCAGGCGTTGCGGAATATTCTACAGGGCTGCGTATGGGCGATACCGCAGAGCAAATGGCGAAAAGTTATCAAATTAGCCGAGCCCAGCAAGATGAACTCGCCCATCGTTCGCATATATTAGCGACAAAAGCGTGGGAAAATGGTGCTTTAAATAATGAAGTTATGACTGCGTATATGCCTCCCTTTAAGCAAGCATTTTCCCAAGATAACAATGTACGAACAAACTCAGTATTATCATCTTATGCGAAATTAAAACCTGCCTTTGACCGTAAACACGGTAGTGTTACCGCCGCAAACAGTACTCCGCTGACCGATGGCGCCGCAGCAGTGTTGATGATGACAGAATCTCGTGCGAAATCGTTGGGTTATACACCGTTAGGCTACATTCGAAGCTATGCGTTTTCAGCGATAGACGTATGGGAAGATATGCTATTAGGGCCTTCTTATGCCACACCACTCGCATTAAAACGTGCAGGGCTATCGTTGCAAGACTTATCCCTGATTGATATGCATGAGGCCTTTGCTGCGCAAACGCTCGCTAATTTACACATGTTTGGTAGCCGTAAATTCGCTCAGGAGAAACTGGGAATGGATAACGCAATTGGCGAAGTGGATATGGCTAAATTTAACGTCTTAGGCGGTTCTATCGCTTATGGGCACCCATTTGCGGCTACAGGCGCACGAATGGTGACTCAAACCCTAAATGAATTGCGCAGACGGGGTGGTGGTTTTGGTTTAACAACAGCTTGTGCTGCGGGTGGTTTAGGTGCAGCTATGATCTTAGAGGTGGAATAATGGCTCAAAATTCTGCTACAGAAGTTGCAAGAGAAACAACACAACAGGCTTTTAGCTTAGAAATTTATGGCGAAAACGTGGGGGTGATTTTCATTGATGTTCCCAATGAAAAAGTCAATACATTAAAAGCTGAGTTTGCGGAGCAATTCCTTGCGATTTTACAGCAAGCGCAGTCTACCTCTGGCCTGAAAGGGTTAGTTATTACCTCAGGGAAAAAAGATAATTTTATTGCAGGTGCGGACATTAGCATGATCGCTGGCTGTGAAAATAAAGCCCAAGCCAGTGAGTTGTCAAAAGCAGGCCATGTATTATTTGATAAAATCGATAATTACCCCTTGCCTATTATTGCTGCGATACATGGTGCGTGTTTAGGGGGTGGGCTAGAGCTTGCTTTAGCATGTCATGCACGAGTTTGTTCAAATGATAATAAAACGAAATTAGGCTTACCCGAAGTACAATTGGGGTTGTTACCCGGTTCCGGAGGAACGCAGCGTTTACCTAGGTTGATTGGCATTCCACATGCATTGGATTTAATGCTGACAGGTCGTCAGTTAAAAGCCAAACAGGCGCTGAAATTAGGGTTGGTTGATGATGTGGTTCCTGAGTCTATTTTACTCGACGTTGCAGTTAAAATGGTGAAAAAAGGGGGCGTTCAGCGTCCTGCTATTCATTGGCAACAGCGCCTATTAAGTAGCAAATTACTTCGCAATAAAGTGTTCGATAGTGCCAAACAAAAAGCACTCAGCAAAACCAAAGGCCATTACCCCGCCCCTGAAAAAATTATTCATGTTGTGAAAACAGGAATGAATAAAGGGTTGCAAGCCGGTTATGCAGAAGAAGCGAAAGCCTTTGGTGAGCTTGTGATGACACCAGAGTCTGCTGCATTACGTAATTTATTTTTTGCGGTTACTGCGTTAAAAAATGAAACGGGTGCACAAGCAACACCCTTGAAGATTAATCAAGTTGGTGTGCTTGGTGGCGGGTTGATGGGGGGCGGAATTGCTTATGTCACGGCTTTTCAAGGTAAATTACCCGTTCGTATTAAAGATATTTCAGACAAAGGTGTTACCCAAGCCTTGCGCTATAGCTGGGATCTGCTGACTCAGCGAGTTATCAAGCGGCGGTTATTAGCTCAAGAGCGTGCAGCCGTTATGGCTAGAGTATCAGGCACATTAAGTTATCAAGGTCTTGAAAACGCTAATGTTATTATTGAGGCGGTATTTGAAGATTTAGCACTAAAACAAAAAATGGTTGCTGAAGTTGAAAAGATGTCGAAACAACAAGCCATTTTTGCTTCTAATACATCATCTTTACCTATTCACCAAATTGCACAGAATGCGACCCATCCTGAAAAAGTTATTGGCTTACACTATTTTAGTCCAGTGGATAAAATGCCGCTGGTTGAAGTCATCCCTCATCAACACACCGATGAAACAACGATTGCAACTGTTGTTGCTTTGGCAAAACGCCAAGGCAAAACAGCGATTGTTGTAGGGGATGATGCAGGTTTCTATGTAAATCGTATTTTAGCGCCATTCTTATGTGAAGCCGCCCGATGCCTTGTTGAAGGTGAATCAATAGAGCATATTGACCGTGCTTTAGTTGAATTTGGCTTCCCTGTCGGGCCTTTTAATCTATTAGACGAAGTCGGTATTGATGTAGGGACTAAAATTTTACCGATTTTAGTTGAGCGTTTTGGTGAGCGTTTTAAAGCCCCTGATTTACTCGATAAAGTCGTTAAAGATGACAGAAAAGGGAAGAAAAACGGCAAAGGTTTTTATGAATATGGTCATCACACAAATAAGTTGTGGTTTTGGAAAAAAGCCAATAAACGTCAAGTTGATAAAACCATTTATTCACTGATTGGCGTAGTTCCCAACAATACACTGACTAAAGCGGATATTGCGCAGCGGTGCGTTATGATGATGCTTAACGAAGCTGCCCGTTGTCTTGATGAAAATATCATTAAAAGTGCGCGTGATGGGGATGTGGGGGCGGTATTTGGTATCGGTTTCCCGCCTTTCTTTGGTGGCCCATTCAGGTATATGGATAGCTTGGGGATTGCAAAAACCGTGGAAACCCTGAATAACCTCGCTGTGAAATATGGTGATAAATTCGAGCCTTGTGAATTGCTATGTAACATGGCAGAAAATAATCAAACCTTTTTTTCTGCAAATGCAGAAGATGAGGTTAACGCAACAAAACTAAGTAACGAACAATAATGGCATAGCAGGGTAGACTATTAGCCGATGGTTGTTTGATTCAATAAAACTAGTCAAGGCCTGATGCCAAATATATTCTTGGTTATCAGGCTTTTTTAAGTAAAGTTCGCATGATTAGAATAAATAATTATATTATCTTTAACTGATTGATAATAAATAGCAAACTTTAGCCCACAACATAGCCAGCTAAAGAAACATACATAAAAATCTACCCAAATCATTTTCTTTGTTGGTCATTTCATGCAGAATCACATTTCACCCCAACTGATGGTTACTTTTACAACAATTATCTTAACAACAAAAGAATAACCACCTTAATAAGGTAGGTTACTCAGATGGTGGATTATGCAAGTTTACATTATGCGTCACGGTGATGCAGCGATACAAGCGCCTAGCGATGCTGAGCGCCCATTGACTCAAAAGGGAAAAGACGACTCAGTATTAATGGCTCAATGGTTACAGAACCAAGGTATTAAGATTGATTCGGTGTTAGTAAGCCCTTATTTAAGAGCCGAACAAACTAGGCAGGTTGTGAGTCAATACCTTGATTTGCCAGCAAAGTCGGAAATTTTAGGGCAATTAACACCTGGAGGGAATGCTGAATTTGTGGCTGATCATATTCGAGACCTTGCTGTGCTAGGTGCAAATGCGATATTAGTTGTATCTCATTTACCGCTGGTTGGTTATTTAGTATCGGAGCTGTGCCCACATAAAGAACCACCTATGTTCACCACATCAACAGTTGCATGCGTAGATATTGATGTGGCTCATCAGAAAAGTCATTTCGAATGGATGTTGAGCCCATCACAATTGCTGTTTGCTAAATAATACAGAACAGTATGAGCGCTTAACGGCGAGCGCTCTCTGCAGTTTCAATAAGTAGTAATAAGGCAGCATTACCACCCCATTCTTTAGGTGCTTGGTGAAAAGCAATAATATCAGGATGTTGGGCAAGCCATAGTGGTGTTTGCTGCTTTAAAACATGCTTGCCATGGCCGTGCATAATGCAGGCACAATAGACATTTTCACGCTTACAGGCCGCAATAAGCGCGCCAATTTCTTGTTTTGCTTCCATTTGTGTTAAGCCATGTAAATCTAAAAATAGCTCGGGAACGTAGTCACCCCGACGAAGTTTCTTTAATTCATAAGGGTTGGCTTCTGGCCTTAAATAACGTGTAGGCCCTTCATTTTCAAGTTGAGGCTGGAATTCATCTGAAAAATAAAAAGAGGCGTCAACCTGTTCTTGCATGACTTTTTTATTTGATGCTTGTGTCACTTTGGCACGTACAGGTGCGTGCAGGACTTGGTCCTGACGGATTTTTTTTGCTCCATTAATGGCTTCTTTGAAAAGACGAATATCTTCATCTTCTAGACCAAATTTTTTTTTCATAATTTTAGTAATGTATTTTTGTGATTAATTTTTCTGGTTGCTAGTGTAACTCATTTTTAATGAATGGTGATAATCGTAGATTGTTCGCGTGAAGTAACATTTTTATAACCTTTTTACAGGTAAGCATTGACAAAAGGGGACTTGCTAGTCTAATTGTATATACATATCTATACTATTTATTAATACAATGATTAAAACTGAATTCAATAACAATAGGAAAAACGATGGTATTCAAAACACACTCACAAGATATCGTTTGGCGTAATGGCCGTATTGCCACTATGGACCCAGAACTATCGGTCCCTTATGGACTTGTTGAACACCATGATTTAGTTGTCCGTGATAATAAAATAGTTGCAATTGTTCCTTCTCGGGAAGTTGAATTAAATGACTGCCAGGTTATTGATGTCAAAGGTAAATTAATAACGCCCGGATTAATTGATTGCCATACACATTTAGTTTTTGGCGGTGACCGTGCTTCTGAATGGGAACAGAGAATGAATGGGGTTTCTTATGAAACCATTAGTTCTCAAGGTGGTGGAATTAATTCTACTGTGCGTGAAACTCGCAAGATGAGCGAGAACGAATTGTTTGAACGAGCTAAACCAAGGCTCGAAGCATTAATTCGAGAAGGCGTGACAAGTATTGAAATGAAATCAGGTTATGGGCTTGACTATGAAAATGAAGAAAAACAATTACAAGTCGCGAAACAGTTATCTGCACAATATCCTATTTCAGTCAGTTCAACCCTGCTTTCCGCTCACACTGTCCCCGTTGAATATAAAGATAGACCTGATGAATACATTGATTTGATTTGCCAAAAAATCATGCCTGAATTATGGGAAAAAGGCCTGTTTGAGGCGGTAGATGTTTTCTGTGAAAGTGTAGGGTTTTCCCTTTCTCAAAGTGAAAAATTATTTTCAGCGGCTCAGAAATTAGGGATCCCAGTGAAAGGGCATGTGGAGCAGTTATCAAACTTAGGTGGGAGCGAGTTGGTTGCTCGTTACAAAGGTTTGTCAGTTGACCATATTGAATATCTAGACCTAGAAGGGATTAAAGCACTTAAAGCGAGTGGAACGGTTGCAGTTTTATTACCGGGAGCATTTTATTTTTTACGGGAAACCAAGTTACCGCCAATTGAGCTGTTGCGGGAACACAATGTTCCTATGGCAGTTTCAACGGATTTTAACCCGGGCACCAGTCCTTTTGCCTCATTACGTATTATTATGAATATGGCGGCCGTCCTATTTAAGCTGACACCGGAGGAGATATGGGCAGGCGTGACACGTAACGCTGCAAAGGCGTTAGGCCGTGAAAATAGCCATGGGCAATTGAAAACGGGCTTTGTTGCTGATTTTGTTGTGTGGAATGCGCAAGAGCCTGTCGAAATGATTTATGAACAAGGGAGTAATCCATTGTTCATTAGAGTGCATGAAGGCAAAATTACCCATCGAAACGGGTGATATATGTGACCCGCAGTTCTAGCTACGAAAATAACAATAATTAATAGTGGTAAATGATGTTGTTTGCCGCAATTTACCCTAAATATTTTCTGTTTTTTGTTTGTTTTTATTAAAATTACATCGTTTAATTATGTGAATGCTTAATAATTAAGCATGATGTTTTTATTCGCGACTGTCAGGATAAAAAATGTCCGATAGCACTAAGGTCGTGTTGTATGCTATCCAATGAATAGCATATTAATACTTAAGATTTTAATCATTAAATTGGAAATGACTGTGACAGCCGATAAAAAGGATAAACAGGGGGCACCGCTCCCACTCTATTTGCAAGTAAAACAATCGATAATTGAAAAGATCCATACGGCAGAGTGGAAGGCAAATGACCGTATTCCATCTGAGTCTGAGCTCGTGACACAGTTTCAATGTAGCCGGATGACCGCTAACCGAGCACTACGTGAATTAACGGCTGAAGGGTTATTGGTTCGCTTGCAAGGTGTGGGAACGTTTGTGGCTGAGCCAAAGGGGCAATCCGCACTATTTGAAATACACAGTATTGAAGCCGAAATACTGGCAAGAAACCATAAATACAGTTGCAGGATCATTAAACTCGAAGAAATACAAGCGTCTCCAGCGCTCGCAAATGAATTAAATATCAGCCCAGATAGCGCCGTGTTTCATTCTATTATTGTACATTTAGAAAATGATGTCCCTGTACAAATTGAAGACAGATATGTCAATGCCTTAGCAGCACCTGACTATTTAAAGCAAAATTTTTCATCGATTACACCGCATGATTATTTGTCTCAAGTCGCTCCTTTAACACAAGGGGAGCATATTGTTGAGGCCGTAGAGGCAGATGAGCGCTCAGCGAGGTTATTGCAAATTACCATAGGTGCATCTTGTTTGTTAATTACAAGGCGTACTTGGTCCCAGTCTTTCACGGTGACAAGTACCAAACTATTGTTTCCTGGTCACCGCTATAAGCTTAAAGGTAGTTTCACGTCATAAGTTATTTCTCCACGTAAAAGTATGGGCGGAATGATATACAACATATTTTCCGCTTATCGTATCGAGTGATTTCCTTTCATACCCATTTCGTGTGAATTTATTGTGAATTAAATGTGATCCAACAAGCATATTTAGAATAAAAAACACACACAAAAATATCAGGTTCATTTTATATCCAATTGTTTTATTTGAATAAAAATATTTTTATATCATATTTTTTTAATCTTTATGTTAAAAGATTGATTGATCGTACATGTATATACAACTATATCTATAAGAACAATAAAAGGTAGCTAATGGACAGATAAAAGAGGGTATATAAGTGACAGCACTGAATAATAAATATCGAAATATCGAAATTAGGGCGCCGCGGGGAAACACATTAAATGCCAAAAGTTGGCTGACAGAAGCCCCATTACGCATGTTAATGAATAACCTTGATCCTGATGTTGCAGAAAATCCTCATGAATTAGTGGTCTATGGCGGTATCGGGCGTGCAGCACGTAATTGGCAATGCTATGACCAAATTGTTGAGTCCTTAAAACAACTCGAGAGTGATGAAACACTGCTGGTTCAGTCAGGTAAGCCCGTCGGTGTTTTCAAAACCCATGCAAATGCTCCACGTGTTTTAATTGCTAACTCAAATATAGTGCCACATTGGGCAAACTGGGAGCATTTCAATGAGTTGGATGCGAAAGGCCTCGCCATGTACGGGCAAATGACGGCAGGTAGCTGGATTTATATCGGTAGCCAAGGCATTGTTCAAGGAACGTATGAAACCTTTGTGGAAGCCGCTCGTCAGCACTTTAATGGTGATTTAACCGGGCGTTGGGTATTGACTGCAGGTTTGGGTGGAATGGGGGGAGCGCAACCTCTTGCTGCAACATTGGCTGGTGCATGCTCATTGAATATTGAGTGCCAGCAAAGCCGTATTGATTTCCGTTTAAGAACTCACTATGTGGATGAACAAGCGGCCGACCTTGATGATGCATTAGCGCGTCTTAAAAAATATACATCGGAAGGAAAAGCCATTTCTATTGCACTGTGTGCCAATGCCGCTGAAATTCTGCCTGAGCTTGTCAAACGTGGTGTAAAACCGGATATGGTGACCGATCAGACAAGTGCTCATGACCCGCTAAATGGTTATTTGCCAATTGGGATGAGCTGGGAAGAGTACCGTGAGCGCAGTGTCCAAGAGCCCCAAGCCACCGCGTTGGCAGCGAAAAAATCCATGGCTGAACATGTTAAAGCCATGTTAGCGTTCAAACAACAAGGCATTCCTACGTTTGATTATGGGAACAATATTCGCCAAATGGCGTTGGAAATGGGCGTAGAGAATGCGTTTGATTTCCCTGGTTTTGTGCCTGCTTATATTCGCCCACTATTTTGCCGCGGTGTTGGCCCATTCCGCTGGGTCGCGTTATCAGGGGATCCTGAAGATATCTATAAAACCGATGCGAAAGTGAAAGAGCTGCTACCGGATGATAAGCATTTACATCGCTGGTTGGATATGGCTCGTGAACGTATTAGCTTCCAAGGCTTGCCAGCACGTATTTGTTGGGTAGGGCTTGGGGACCGCGCTAAATTAGGTTTAGCATTCAATGAGATGGTAAGAAGCGGTGAGGTTTCGGCCCCGATTGTTATTGGTCGTGACCATCTGGATTCAGGTTCAGTGGCCAGCCCAAACCGTGAAACAGAATCCATGAAAGATGGCTCTGATGCCGTTTCAGACTGGCCGTTACTCAATGCGTTATTAAATACAGCCAGTGGTGCGACGTGGGTATCTTTACATCACGGTGGTGGCGTAGGTATGGGCTTCTCTCAGCACTCTGGGGTAGTGATTGTGTGTGATGGAACGGATGAAGCAGCAGAGCGTATTGCCCGAGTGTTGCACAATGACCCGGCAACCGGTGTCATGCGCCATGCCGATGCGGGCTATGACATCGCTATCGCATGTGCGCAGGAAAAAAATCTTAATTTACCAATGATTAAAACACGTTAAGGAGTGCCATGATGACTAAGTTAACCATTCACCCAGGAAAAATGACACTCGAAGACCTCCGCATTGTTTTCCAACAGGCAGTAACAGTGGTACTGGATAAACGCGCTCACGCGGCTATTGAAAAAAGCGTTGCAACGGTCAATAAAATTATTGAAGAAGATAGAACCGCTTACGGTATCAATACAGGTTTTGGTTTGCTTGCCAATACCCGCATTGCAACTAAAGATTTGCAATCATTACAACGCTCTATTGTGATGTCTCATGCTGCGGGTGTTGGCGAGCCGTTAGATGACGACCTCGTGCGTTTAATCATGGTGCTCAAAATTAATAGTTTAGCTCGTGGTTTCTCGGGTATTCGTCTTGAAGTCATTAATGCCTTGATTGCATTAGTGAATGCGCAAGTTTATCCATTTATTCCTGCGAAGGGTTCTGTGGGAGCTTCTGGCGACTTAGCGCCATTAGCACATATGAGCCTAATTCTGTTAGGAGAAGGGAAAGCCCGCTATGAAGGCAAATGGATTTCAGCGAAAAAAGCGTTAGAAAAAGCAGGGTTGACCCCGCTAAAATTGGAAGCTAAAGAAGGCTTAGCCCTATTAAACGGTACGCAAACCTCCACGGCTTTCGCGTTGAAAGGGTTATTTGAAGCAGAAAAATTGCTGTTATCTGGTATTGTTTGTGGTGCGCTTAGTGTTGAAGCCACACTGGGCTCTCGTAAACCGTTCGATGCACGCGTGCAAGAGGTTCGAGGGCAAAAAGGGCAAATTGATGTTGCGGCGATGTTCCGTGATGTTTTATCACCGACCAGTGAGTTGGCGAAGTCCCATGAGAACTGCGTGAAAGTGCAAGACCCTTATTCACTACGTTGTCAGCCACAAGTGATGGGGGCTTGTTTAACCCAAATTCGCCAAGCCGCTGAAGTGATTTTAATTGAATCAAATGCCGTGTCGGATAACCCGCTAGTCTTTACCGATAATGGCGATATTATTTCAGGTGGTAACTTCCATGCAGAGCCTGTTGCTATGGCAGCCGATAATATTGCGCTTGCGTTAGCGGAAATCGGTGCGTTATCTGAACGCCGTATTGCATTATTGATGGATACCCACATGTCACAGTTGCCTCCTTTCTTAGTGAATAATGGGGGGGTTAACTCAGGTTTTATGATAGCTCAAGTCACCGCGGCTGCATTAGCCAGTGAAAACAAAGCATTAGCCCATCCTTCGAGTGTTGATAGCCTGCCGACATCAGCCAACCAAGAAGACCATGTCTCGATGGCGCCTGCCGCGGGTCGTCGTTTATGGGAAATGGCAAAGAATGTCACGGGTATTTTAGCCATTGAATGGCTTTCAGCGTGTCAGGGAATGGATTTCCGCGAAGGTTTGAAATCGAGTGAAACCTTGGAGAAAGCACGTAAAACATTACGTGACCAAGTGGCTTACTATGATAAAGACCGTTATTTTGCCCCTGATATTGAAGCGGCAATTAATTTAATTAACCAATATAAACTGTCCGCGCTTTTTAAGGACGGCACTGTTTTCCCTAACTAGTCTATCAAGCAAATAAAAGGTGGCCGGCAATGTACTGGCCGCCTGAAGTATTTATCTGCACGACAATAAAATAATACGAAGGATAAATCATGCAAAGCACATCACAACTTGCGCGAGGGCTTTCTGCGCGCCACATTCGATTTATGGCTTTAGGTTCTGCGATTGGTACAGGTTTGTTTTATGGTTCAGCGAAAGCAATAGAAACCGCTGGTCCCGCGGTATTACTCGCCTATATTATCGGCGGTGCCGCAGTGTTTATGGTTATGAGAGCGTTGGGTGAAATGGCGGTCCATCGGCCACTTGCTGGGTCGTTCTCACAGTATGCTAGTCATTATTTAGGGCCGAGAGCCGGTTTTTTTGCGGGTTGGACCTATGTTTTTGAAATGCTTATTGTTTGCTTGGCGGACGTGACAGCATTTGGTGTTTATATGAAACTGTGGTTTCCGGAGGTTGCGCAGTGGATCTGGGTGTTGAGCATTATTTTCTTTATTGGTGCAATAAACCTATGCCACGTGAAAACTTTCGGCGAAATGGAGTTTTGGCTTTCAATCATTAAAGTTATTGCGATTATTGCAATGATTGTTGGTGGTGCAGCCATTATGATGTTTGGCTTTGGCCAAGCGGCAGACCATGCGGTTGGGGTATCAAACTTATTTATTCACGATGGGTTTATGCCAAATGGTATTGGTGGGGTGATTGCTTCCTTTGCAGTGGTGATGTTTGCGTTTGGGGGAATTGAAGTTATTGGTATTACCGCGAGTGAAGCGAAAAACCCGGAAACCACTATCCCAAGAGCGATTAATGCCGTGCCAATTCGCATCTTACTGTTTTATGTCCTGACCTTATTTGTCTTAATGTGCATTTACCCGTGGAACCAAATTGGGCAGCAAGGTAGCCCATTTGTGCAAATTTTCGATAGCTTAGGTATTCAATCTGCAACGAATATCTTAAATATTGTGGTGATCACGGCGGCAATTTCGGCGATTAACAGTGATATATTTAGTGCTGGGCGTATGATGTATGGCATGGCACATGAAGGACAAGCGCCAAAAGCCTTTACCAAGCTGACAAAAAATGGTGTGCCTTGGATGACGGTATTAGTCATGGTTGCGGTGCTGTTAGTCGGAGTGGTATTGAATTATGTCATTCCTGATGATGTGTTTGTAGTGATTGCGTCAATTGCAACATTTGCCACCATTTGGGTATGGTTGATGATTTTGCTGTCACAGTTTGCAATGCGTAAAAAAATGTCACCAGAAGAAATTAGCCAATTAAAATTCCCTGTGCCTATGTGGCCTGTCGCACCTATTCTAGCCATCGCATTTATGGTATTTGTTTTTGGTGTACTGGGGTATTTTGAATCAACACGAATTGCACTCTATGTCGGAATTGTTTGGTTAGTATTACTGGCTATCGCCTATGCACTTTGGGTGAAAAAAACTACGAAAGAGGCGGAAGTCGTGCTGCAAAACGAAAGCTAATATTGTTACTTTCTTACTGAGCTTGTTATTTTTCTCACGCCCTTTAGCTAAAATAAAGGGCGTTTTTACATCACCGCATTCATTAATAAGCGCGATAACCAGACTTTTTGGGCAAATTTTATTATATTAATCTGCTGATTTGTCTTTCACTTCGTGGCAAACTTTAACTATTCATATATTCCCTTTCAAAATACAGGCTGGAGAACCCCTTCTTGGAAAAGATTTTCGTTGATGAAGCCGTTGCAGAACTTCATACCATTCAAGATATTTTGCGTTGGACGATGAGCCGCTTTAATGCGGCTAATGTGTACTATGGCCACGGTACAGATAACCCATGGGATGAGGCGCTACAACTGGTGTTACCAACACTTTACTTGCCTCTAGACCTGCCCGATGAGCTGTTAACATCCCGCTTAACGCCAACAGAGCGTCACCGTATTATTGAGCGTGTTTTACGCCGCATCAATGAGCGTATTCCAGTTGCATACCTGACAAATCGTTCATGGTTCTGTGGTCATGAATTTTATGTTGATGAACGTGTGCTTATCCCTCGCTCGCCAATTGGTGAGTTAATCAATAACCACTTTGTTGGCTTAGTGGCTGATGAACCGCAAACCATTCTTGATTTATGTACCGGAAGTGGTTGTATTGCGATTGCTTGTGCTTATGAGTTCCCTGATGCAGAAGTTGATGCGGTTGATATTTCAAGTGATGTGCTGGCGGTGGCTGAACAAAATATTGCCAATCATGGTTTAGAACACCGTGTGATACCGATTCGTTCTGACTTATTCCGTGATATGCCAGAGGTTAAATATGACCTGATCGTGACGAACCCACCGTATGTTGATGCGGAAGATATGGACGATTTACCCGAAGAGTTTCGTGTCGAGCCTGAATTAGCACTGGCTGCTGGAAGTGATGGTTTGAAACTGGTACGCCGTATTTTAGCGAATGCCCCGCGTTTTCTGACGGAAGAAGGGGTGTTAGTGTGCGAAGTGGGTAACAGTATGGTTCATTTAATTGAACAATACCCTGAAATTCCATTTATTTGGCTGGACTTCGAATACGGCGGTGATGGTGTGTTTATGTTAACACGTGAACAACTTGTTGAGCACCACGCACATTTTGAGCTTTATATCGATGAATCAACAGTTGCGTGATGTTCCAAGATCATGTAATCAATAATAACGACACAACGATATAATAACTAACAACCAAAATTCTTGGTAAAACAAGAATGGCTTAGAATAGGAAACTCCGATGGCAGGAAATTCAATTGGGCAGCTGTTTCGTGTGACCACATTTGGGGAATCACACGGGGTTGCATTAGGTTGCATCGTCGATGGGGTTCCCCCAGGCTTAGCACTAACAGAAGCAGATTTACAAAAAGATTTAGACCGTCGCCGTCCAGGAACATCACGTTATACGACTGCGCGTCGTGAACCTGACCAAGTAAAGATTTTATCGGGTGTATTTAATGGGGTAACAACCGGAACCAGCATCGGTTTATTGATTGAAAATACTGACCAGCGTTCGCAAGATTATGGTGCAATCAAAGACGTGTTTAGGCCGGGCCATGCGGATTACACTTACGAACAAAAATACGGCCAGCGTGATTACCGTGGTGGTGGCCGCTCATCAGCACGTGAAACGGCAATGCGTGTTGCGGCAGGCGCGATTGCGAAAAAATATTTACAAGAAAAGCTCGGTGTGCAAATCCATGGCTGCTTAACGCAAATGGGCTCCGTCGCTTGTGAAATTAAAGACTGGTCAATTGTCGAAGAAAACCCATTTTTCTGTCCAGATCCAAGCAAATTAGAGGCTCTTGACGAATTATTGCGCGGTTTAAAGAAAGAGGGTGATTCGATTGGCGCTAAAATTACTGTCATTGCAGAGCATGTGCCTGCAGGCTTAGGTGAGCCCGTATTTGACCGATTAGATGCCGATCTCGCTCATGCATTAATGAGTATTAATGCAGTGAAAGGGGTGGAAATTGGTGATGGCTTCGGTGTTATTGCACTTAAAGGCAGCGAAAACCGTGATGAAATTACACGAAATGGTTTCACATCAAACCATGCAGGCGGTATTTTAGGCGGTATTAGCAGCAGTCAGCCTATCATTGCACATATTGCGTTAAAGCCGACATCCAGTATTACCGTTTCAGGTAAAACATTAAACCGTGATGGCGAGGAAGTGGAAATGATCACCAAAGGGCGTCATGACCCTTGTGTAGGCATTCGCGCGGTACCGATTGCGGAAGCAATGATGGCGATTGTTCTAATGGACCACTATTTACGTCATCGTGGCCAGTGTGCGGATGTAACGCCAGCAATGGAACCTTTTGAGTAATCGGTTTTACTGTGTTTTATGTAGTGACAACAGAGCGGCCTATAAGGTCGCTTTGTTGATGATGAAGGTTCGGATGAAGCCTCCTAAAAATACCTCATCTAGGTTGTGATATCACCAAACCTGACTGGCGATATATTCACATCAACATCATGATATTTCTTCTCTTTGGATAGTAAAATGGATTGGCTAACTGCCGTTGCACCTGAAGTTTATGCTTTACTCTTCTTTGTTGCGCTGTTTGCAGGGTTTATTGACTCCATCGCGGGTGGTGGTGGGTTATTAACGATCCCAGCCCTGTTATCTGTGGGGATAACACCTGTTGAAGCTTTAGCAACCAATAAGTTGCAAGCGGTTGGCGGTTCGTTTTCTTCAACGCTCTATTTTGTTAGGCGCAAAGCCATAGATTTACGAGCACAACTGTTTCCGTTCATTATGACCATGATTGGTGCCATGCTGGGTGCGATTGTCATTCAAATGATTGATACCGCGTTCTTAAAACAGCTATTACCCATCTTGGTGATTTGTGTCGGCTTATACTTTTTATTGACGCCATCAATTGGTGTACAAGACCGCCAACAGCGTATCAGTATGCCTTTCTTCGGGGTGGCAATTGGGATGACGCTGGGTTTTTATGATGGTGCCTTTGGTCCCGGAACCGGTTCATTTTTGGCATTGGGTTATGTTTTGTTGCTTGGTTATAATCTTGCCAAAGCTACCGCGCATGCGAAGTTACTTAATTTTGCCTCTAATTTTGGCTCTTTAGTGTTCTTTATTATCGGGGGTCATGTTCTTTGGGCCTTAGGTTTTGTTATGCTAATCGGCCAAATGGTTGGCGCTCGTTTAGGTGCGCGTTTGGTCTTAACTAAAGGACAAAAACTGATCAGGCCGATGATCGTGGTGATTTCGTTACTGATGAGTATTAAATTACTCCATGATAGCCATGGTGACGTGATTAAAGCTTGGTTTCTCTCATTATTTTAAGATGATTTAAATTATTCATGAGTACACATAATTATCAGGATCTAATCAATATCTTTGATGAATGTTTTGGTGTGACATATAACACCAAGCTGGTAAAAGGGGATGATGAACCCATTTATTTACCCGCAGATGAGGCAGTACCTTATCACCGGATCGTCTTTGCACACGGCTTTTTCACCAGTGCGCTGCATGAAATCTCACATTGGTGTATTGCTGGGGAAGCAAGACGTCAGCAAGTCGATTACGGTTATTGGTATTGCCCAGATGGGCGAGATGAAAAAACACAGTGTGAGTTTGAAGTGGTGGAAATCAAGCCCCAAGCGTTGGACTGGCTGTTTTGTGTTGCCGTTGGCATTCCATTTAATGTCAGTTGTGACAACTTAGAGGGGGATTTTGAGCCTGATCGTATTGCGTTTATGCGCAAAGTTCATGCACAAGTCATGCTTTATTTAGAAAATGGCATCCCTGAACGGCCATTACGCTTTATTAATGCGTTACAATTGTTTTACAATACGCCACCTCTTTGTGCAGAAGCTTTTCCTTATCCGGAAGATATTTTTGCCTAATGAACACACATTTAAGTAAGGATTAAGCATGCTTGCGGATTTAGAAACACGCATACTAACGAAAATTGATGATATGGTTGAACACGCGAGCGATGATGAACTCTTCGCTGGCGGCTATTTGCGTGGTCACTTAACCCTTGCTGTGGCTGAACTGGAAGAAGAAAACGAAACCAGTTCTGAAGCATTATATCAACGTGTCGAAGTCAGTATTCAAAATGCCATCAAAGCTGGCGAATTGACGCCACCAGACCAAGTACTGGTTTTAGATATGTGGAAAAACTTATTAAATAACGCCATTTAATTTGTTGAGTTCTGCATGAAAAGCGGGGAAACCCGCTTTTTTGTTAGCTAAATTTTATTGCGAGTAAAAATTATGGCGAATATTCGTTTAGCAACCCCCCTTGATGCCAAATATCTTCCTCCGGTGGAAGCCTCCGCAGGCCAGGCATTTACGAGTATCGAAAAATATAAATGGCTTGCTGAAGGTGATGGGCAAACGGAGCAAGACCACCTCGATTTTATTTCTGAGCAATTAGAGTGGGTAGCAGTGAATGATTGTGATGAACCAATTGGTTTTATCAATGCTGAAGATCATCATACTAGCCTGCATATTTGTGAGGTTTCTGTTTGCCAGCAATGGCAAGGACGCGGGCTGGGTAAAAAGCTGATTAAGCAGGTTCTTGATGCTGCTTTGGCACGGAATATCACGGTAGTGACATTGACCACTTGCCGCGATGTGCCTTGGAATGCACCTTATTACCAACGCTTGGGTTTTAAAATTCTTGAAGATAATGAGCTAACCACCGAACTACAGGCTATTTTACAGTCTGAGGTCGATGCAGGGTTTGCTGCTGAAGACCGTTGTGCAATGGCTATCTCATTAACTTAATGCATTAATAAGGGAGTTTAATAGGGCGACCTAATAATAATTTCCTTACCCAAAAACGGTTTGGGTTGAGTTCTGCAAGAGTTTCATCGTCTAGGGGGAGTACTTCCCCAAAAATTTGCGCCGCAAGCAATTCTGCGCAAAGTGGTGCGGTTGATAACCCTCTTGACCCTAATGCACCAAAAATAAATAAATTTGGGTGCACTGGAGCGAGTGCAATAGGCTGTTCTTTGGCAATTTGAGTGGGCAAATTGTGATAGAGTGCCACATGTTGTTCGAAATCAGGCACATTGCCTAATAACGGAAAATGGTCGCGAATAACACAACGAATACCTTGGCGTGAACGTTGTTGAGAAATATCGATATCCTTAGGCCAAGTTACATCGGGTAGGTTATCAACCAGCTTTTGGCGGTTCCCTTGCTGTTCCTCTTCACTATAATCGAAATCAAGTCGTTCACGTTGGTAGCTAGCACCTAAGCAATGTTGTGTACCCGTGGCATCGGCAGGGGTTAAATAGCCTTCAAAGCACAGAACATTTTTCAGTTGTTGTAGGGTGTGATTGGTTGGAATATGGCTGACTTGCCCACGCACAGGCGAAATAGGTAAATTAACGGTTTGAGCAAATTGGCGCAGCTTGTGCCCATTAGCAATAATGACAGTTGAGTGAACACGTGTTAGCTGTTTGTGTTGTGCGGTTTCAATTAATAACTGCCAATCTTGTTCTGTTTGTTTTAATTCAACGACATTATGTTCAAAACAGAAGGTAATACCCTGCTGTTGTAAATATTGTTGTAAACTCTCACAAAGCTGGGCAGGGCACAGCCATCCTCCAGACTCATAATGAATGCCATCATGGTTGACATCAACGCCGCAAATATCACTCAGTTGCTGACGACTTTTACCAATAGCAAAATCAGTCGGCCATTCGGTTCCTAGCATTCCCGCTATCTTGCGAGCCACTTTGTCGTTATAGGCTAATTGGCTCACGCCACACCATTGCCCTTCAAACGCGAGCCCTTGTTTTGCTAATTGGTGATAAAAGCGAGAGGCAAAGGGGAAAGCGCTGACAAAAAAACGTTCGAGTGGGTCGTTATTGCCGGTGAGTAAGGGGTAAATAGCCCCTTGGCGATTGCCCGAAGCATTCTGCGCAACTTGTGCATCTTGGCAGTATAAGGTGACTTTAGCACCGCGGTTATGAAGGGCGTAGGCCGCTGTTAAACTGGCAAGCCCACCACCAATGATAGCGACATCAGTTGGGTTATCTGCGCTTTTTCTGGCAAACCAAGGCGTTGGGATATCAATTTCTTTTTCAGCTAAGACCCCAGTTAACATTTCTCGTTTGTTACCAAAGCCTTTGACTTTTTTAAGGGTAAAGCCAGCTTGTTGCAGGCCTCTCTTGACCGCACCTGCCACGGTAAATGTTGCAAAAGTTCCATTGAGGCGGGCGAATTTTGCCATATTAGTGAACAGTTGTTCACTCCACATTTCGGGATTTTTTGAGGGAGCGAAACCATCTAAAAACCAAGCATCTATCTTATTGTTTAAATTGTTTTTTAGTAAAGATATTTGCTCATTTACATCACCAAACCATAAATCTAATATCACGCTACCATTTTCTAACATGATCCGCTGGTTACCCGGTAAGGTTTGTGGCCAATTTTCACAAAGGGATTGTGAGAAGCTGCTCAGTTCAGGCCAACATTGGTGGGCTGTCATTAAGTCAGATTGTGTTAATGGGTATTTTTCAAAACTAATAAAATGTAATTGTTGCAATTTTGCGTTTGGATTTTCTGCTTTAAATTGTTTAAAAGATTGCCATAATGCTAAAAAATTCAATCCAGTACCAAAGCCAGTTTCGGCAATCACACAGGTTGTGAAAGGGTGCGTCGCGAAGCGATCAGGAAAATGATTTCCTTGCAAAAACACATGGCGAGCTTCTTCTAAGCCATCTTGGTTAGAAAAATAGATATCTGCAAACTGTTCAGACATGGGGGTGCCTTCGTCATTCCAGCTCAGGCGTGCGGTTTGTACAGCGTTCTTTTTCACGATAAGCCTACATTCTTTATTTAATTCCTAAATTTTACCGCTGATATGGGTGTAAGGCTACCGTCATAAAAAAGTCTTATTGGCGTCATAAAGAAAAAAATACAAATATTTACCCTGATCGGACTTGTTCAGCGTACAAGTGTAAGCTAAAGTGACAACCTGTAATCCCGCAATCATATAATTATAGACATGAGGTAACGAATGAAGCGTGCAGTCATCACTGGTCTAGGTATTGTTTCCAGCCTTGGTAATAACCAGGAAGAAGTACTGGCTTCTCTGAAGGAAGGTCGTTCCGGGATCACTTTCTCAGAAGAATTCAAAGAGGCAGGGCTGCGTAGCCATGTCTGGGGTAATGTTAAAAATTTAGACCCAAAAGATTTAATCGACCGTAAAATTTTCCGTTTTATGAGTGATTGCTCCGCCTATGCTTATTTATCGATGGAACAAGCGATTGCGGATTCAGGTTTAACAGAAGAACAAGTTTCAAATTTACGTACAGGTATCGTTGTTGGCTCTGGTGGTGGTTCTCCACGTAACCAAGTTGCTGGTTCTGACGGTATGCGTGCTAAAGGTTTGCGTGGTGTGGGCCCATACATGGTGACTCGTGCAATGGCATCGGGTATTTCTGCTTGTTTAGCAACGCCATTTAAAATCAAAGGTGTGAACTACTCCATCAGTTCTGCTTGTTCAACATCAGCGCACTGTATTGGCCATGCGGTTGAGTTAATTCAATTAGGCAAGCAAGATGTTGTTTTTGCTGGTGGCGGTGAAGAACTGAGCTGGGAAATGACCTGTGAGTTTGACGCAATGGGCGCATTGTCGACTAAATACAATGAGACGCCAGACAAAGCATCAAGAACTTACGATAAAGACCGTGATGGTTTCGTTATTGCAGGCGGCGGCGGTATCGTCGTGGTTGAAGAGTTAGAGCACGCTTTAGCTCGTGGTGCGCATATCTATGCTGAAATTGTTGGCTATGGTGCAACGTCTGACGGTGCAGATATGGTTGCGCCATCAGGTGAAGGTGCTGTACGCTGTATGCAAATGGCAATGCAAGGTGTTGAAAAAATTGATTATATCAATACACACGGTACATCAACACCAGTGGGTGACACCAAAGAGTTAGAAGCGATTCAAGAAGTGTTTGGTAGTAACTCCCCAGCAATTTCTGCAACGAAAGCGATGAGCGGTCACTCATTAGGTGCTGCGGGTGTCCACGAAGCAATTTACAGCTTGCTAATGTTAGAACACGGCTTTATTGCACCAAGCATTAATGTCGAAAATCTAGATGAGAAAGCAGCAGGCCTGAATATCGTGACTAAACCAACGGAGCAAGCGCTGGAAACAGTCATGTCTAACAGTTTCGGTTTTGGTGGAACTAACGCCACATTAGTGATGAGCAAATACAAAGCATAATTTGTATCAGGAAAACTAATTAAATAAGCGAGAACTTCGGTTCTCGTTTTTTTTATATATATGAAATCAATAGGCACACTATCGTTGTTTTATTAAATAATTAATATTTTGAATATGGGAGTATATGGCAAATAAACAAAGTTAATTGATATAGGAAAAATTTATGAGTATTAAAAATTTCTTTTACACAATGAGTAATAGTTCGACAAAGATGCTTGAAGTCTATATTAAAAATAGCTCCGAAGCGAATAAAAAAAATGTATTTAACATGGCTTTTTCTAAGATAAGTAACATATACAACCGATATGGGTGGGATGTTGAAGGAAAAGGTAAAGAGAAAATCACAAAGCAAATTAAAATTTTAAATTATCTAGTGGATATAAATACCGACAAATCGAAAAATAGTGATAGTAGTCATCTATTACACGTCAAATCAGAACATAAACTCGATATGCTTGCAGCCTACTATGACTATTCGAATAAAAAAATAACTGCGGAAAGCATGGTGAAACTTCTTCTTGGTAGTACCTATAATAGAAATATTCATGTTAGTAGCGCAAATATTGATTTCTCAGGCTCAGATTTGTCGAACACAATAGTTGAAACAAGTAATAACATCCCTTTGTTAAGAGCTAATTTTTCTGAGGCCAATGCTGAAAATACGAAAATTAACATCCCAGTTAAAATAGATGTTGATTACAACTTTACGAATACTAATTTAAAAAATGCGACAATAAAACTAGATATCCAGTATGATAATTTGAGTGATACGGTTATGAGTAGCTTATTTGGTAATGATGACTTCCCTTATAAAAGTGTTTTTAGTTCAATATCGACAATTGATAATAAATATATTGGAATTAAACAAGAGGCATTTAATAAGCTTGCGAAAGCTTATGCCGGAAGAAAGGATTATTTTGAAAAAAACAGTCTAATTAAACAAAGTTTTTTGGAGCAATATCGTGATATTAATATGGCATTAGATGGGAATAAACATGATGCCGACTACATGGCTTAACTAATCTCCACCATCACCACCCCCTGAATCAGATGATGAGCAATCTGAACTTGAGTTATCATTAGAACAATAATGGTTGCTTGAGCGGTGATTATTATCACTGGATGAACTGTCATAATAAGGGGGGGGCAGCTTGAACTCGAATTATTTGAATTTACTCGATATGCAGTTTCTTTCACGTTTTTACGCACTTCAAATATTTGGCTTTTCCCTTTTGACCAGCCAATAGTCACAAGCGTCGTATTTTTCTTTACGCTGATATGCAACATTTCCCCACAAAAAATATGCATTTTACCCAATGCTTTTATTTGGATATAACCACTGTCTTTTTCCGTGATAGTGACAGGTTTCTGACTATGGATAGTGTAACAGTCACCATGGACATTAACAGTGCGAGTATATGCTAACGGTTTTGGCTGGATATTAAAAAGGACAAAAAGTAATCTATCGAACATTGTGTTTTATGTTTTAATAAATGAGATGGCTAAGATAATTGATTGAGCTTATTCAATACATCGTCATTATCTGAATCCGTGGTTTTTCTACTGACTAATAAAAAATGCCCCAAAATCACACTGGGGCAAAGTTTTACAGAGATTGTATGAACACTTAATTACGATGAGACAGCGGATTGTTTACGTTTACGAATGCGCTTTATAATTGGCGGCAAAATTAGCACTAATACCGCTAGAATTAATAAACTTTGGGAAATCGTACTGCTCCAAAGAATATCGAAATTACCATTACTGATGGATAATGAACGGCGTAAATTTTGTTCTAACATTTCACCCAGTACAAACCCTAAAATTAATGGTGAAAGTGGGAAGTTCATTTTGCGTAATATAAACCCAAATACGCCTAGCCCCATCATGAGTAACAAATCAAACGTCGTACTATGAACGGCATATACCCCGACAGCAGAAATGCAAGCAATAGCAGGGACTAAAAACCATAACGGAACGGTTAGCATACGCGTGAATAAGCCAATTAACGGAATATTCATGATGAGCAAAACCACGTTAGCAATCAACAGAGCTGCAATTAACCCCCACACAATATCCGGTTGCTCTGTAAACATACCAGGGCCTGGGGTGATATTATAGAGCGTTAGGGCACCCATCATTACTGCTGTTGTTCCCGAGCCCGGAACGCCAAGAGTTAACATAGGAATAAATGACCCACACGCAGAGGCATTATTGGCGGCTTCAGGCGCGGCTACCCCTCGGACATCGCCATTACCGAAATCGCCTTTTTCACCACTGATTTTCTTTTCCGTCATATAAGTGATGGCGCTGGCAATGGTGGCACCAGCTCCTGGTAGAACACCAACAAAGAAACCGATAAAAGAGGAGCGTAAAGCTGGACCTGCACACGCTTTAGCTTCTTTGCGATTGAATAGCATTCTGCCTGTTTTGCGGATCAGCCCTTGGCCTGTCGCGGTACCTTCGAGCATCAATAAAATTTCGCTGACAGAGAACAAACCAATAACCACGACGATAAACTGTACGCCATCTGATAAATGTACGCTATCAAACGTAAAACGATATTCCCCAGAGTTGGCATCCACCCCCACAGTGGCAAGTGATAGACCAATTAATGCAGCCAGTAGTGATTTAATTGGGTTTTGGCTCATCATGCTACCTAAGCAGGCAATGGCAAAAACCATTAAGGCGAAATATTCGGCAGGACCAAAGGCGAGTGACCATTGAGCAAGCAAAGGAGCGAATAGAATTATCCCTACAATTGCAATCGTTGAACCAATAAATGAACTGACCGCGGATATAGAGAGCGCAACGCCACCTTTTCCCTGTTTTGCCATAGGATAACCATCTAGCGTGGTCATGATTGCTGCGGCATCGCCGGGGACATTAAGTAAGATTGATGATATGCGTCCGCCATATTCACAGCCTAAATAAACCGTGGCGAGTAAGATTAATGCAGACTCAGCCGGTAATTTAAGCGCAAAAGCCAACGGCAGTAAAATTGCCACGCCATTGATAGGGCCGAGGCCGGGAAGCATACCCACGATTGTACCAATAAAACAGCCAATTAAGGCGATCAAGATATTTTGAGGAACCAGTGCGACCTCAAAACCTTGCGATAGATACATCCAAGTTTCCATGATTTCGCTCCTTAACTTAGCAGGCTGCCAATAGGCAAGGTTACATCTAGCCATTTATCAAAGGCATAGAACAAAAAGATACCTAAGACCGGGCCCGAAATAATCGCGGCGATAGGTGTCGCACCAAATAGCAGGGCGATACTGATGGTGAGTAAGCTGGTTGCAATCGGGAACCCTAACCATTCAAAAGCCCATGCATAAATAACAAGTGCAACAACTAATAAAACTAAACGACGTAATACATAGGGTTTTGGCCACTCAACGGCTTCTTGCTTGCCAAATAATAAGGCAAGGGCACAAAGCGCCATTAAGGAGAGTATGACAACCGGAAAAGGGCGGGGGCCCAGTGGTTCATAACTGAACTCACTTTGGATCCCCCAACCAATATAAATTCCGATAGCACACAGTATTAGCCAAACTATGGCAAATATGCGTTGGCTCATCGTTTACTCCGTTATTTGGCTAAACCGAAGGCACGGGCTTGTTCACGATATTGCTCGATTTCTTTTTTGACATAGCTATCGAGTTCTTGCCCGGTTAAGTTGTATTCAAATAAACCACGCAGTTCACGTTGTTTTTTGAATTCGTCGGTTTGTTGCAGTTTTTGGAAGGCTTCGACCCATTGGTTATAGTCAGCATCGGAGACTTTCGGCCCCATATAGAAACCACGAATGATTGGCCATACAATGTCATACCCTTGTTCTTTTGCTGTTGGAATATCTGATAAACCATCACCAAGGCGCTTGTCTGAGTAAACAGCAAGGATACGAATTTTACCTTCATTGATATACGGCGTCATTTCACTGATATCCCCTGAAAGGACTTGAATATGGTTGCCCAGTAGTGCAGTTAAGGTTTCACCGCCGCCTTCAAAGGCCACATAACGCATTTTTCGTGGGTCGATATCAATGGCTTTGGCTAATAAGGCCGTTTTCATCCAATCTTGGCTGCCAATAGACCCTCCCGCACCAAATACGATGCTGTTAGGATCTTTTTTGAAGGTATCCATTAAATCTTTCAGGGTTTTATAAGGTGAGTCGGCACGTACGGCTATCATACCGTAGTCGCTTCCCACACTGGCGAGCCAGCGCACGTCATTTTCGTTATAGCGGCCAAATTTACCTTGCGCGAGATTGAGTAAGGAACCTCCTGAGAAAGCAACAATGGTGCCGGGTTCCGCAGGGCGTTGTGCGACAATAGCGTTATAAGCAACGGCACCAATACCGCCTGGCATATAGGTCACTCGCATTGGTTTTTCAATTTCTTTAGTTTCAAGAAGAGACACTTGTACTAATTTACAGGTTAAATCAAAACCGCCTCCAGGTTTGGCGGGGGCAATACATTCTGTACGTTCGGGTAGGGCGTTTGCTTGATTGATGCCAACTAAAAATATTGCTGTTGCTAAGGCCGTCTGGGTGAATTTTTTCATTATTTTTCCTTACTAAGACAATAATTAGAGGTATATATTATTACTGCTTGTTGTGCTGGTATGGCATCATCGCCCGATGAAGCTTTCATTTACCTTTCATTAACAAATATTATTATTTTTATGTGATATATATCAGATTGTTTTGTATTTTTACTTTTTTGTTATGTTAATTTAATGTTAAATTAATCACGTTAATAGTGTTTGTTAGCAATAGTTGTGATGGACACAGTAAAAATGTGCACATTTGCTTTCCATTCATTCAATGGAATGCCAACGTATACTGATAAATAATTATAATGAGTATGCGGAATGAGAATTTTATTGGTTGAAGATCATGACGAGTTGTCATTATGGTTACAGAAGGCCTTATCGTCATCTGGGGTTGCGGTTGATCTTGCTAGTGATGGTGCGATAGCAGACCAGCTATTACAAACTGAACGCTATGAATTAGTCGTGTTAGATGTATCACTTCCGAGAATGAGTGGGCTTGAGGTATTGGCGCAAATGCGCAAACGGCATCAAGAAACCCCCGTCTTGTTACTAACGGCGAATTCCGACGTAGCCGACCGTGTACAAGGGTTAAATGCAGGGGCTGATGACTACCTGACGAAACCTTTTGATATTGCGGAATTAGAAGCACGTCTTCGTGCTTTATTACGGCGTAGCCAAGGGCAAGTTAATGAGTCACAACAGTTTGGTTTACTTAGTTACCATGAGGACGGTTATTTTTTATTAGGCGAAGAGCCGTTAGGCTTAACACCAAGGGAATATGCGGTGTTAAACACCCTATTTCATCGACGAGGTCGACCTGTTTCTAAAATGCAATTATTTGAACAGGTATTTTCGCTGTCAGATGAAGCCAATTTACAAAGTATTGAGTTATATGTTCACCGTGTAAGAAAAAAACTTGCCGGTTCGGATGTTAACATCAATACCTTACGCGGATTGGGATACCGATTAGAGCAGTGTAGTGTATGAAATTAGTCGCTCATCCACGCTCTCTCTTTCATCAGTTACTGCTCTTTTTCGGTATCCCCCTCATTTTGTTGGGGAGTTTTTCGGTTTATACCCACTATTACAGTGCAAAAAATGCTGCAAATTTAGCCTATGATCGAACGTTACTAGCTTCAGCTCGAACAGTTGCAGAACGCTTACAAGTGGTAGATGGGCATCTCTCGGTGAATGTGCCTTATGTGGTGCTCGATAGTTTCGAACTAAATAATAATGACCGAATTTTTTATCAAGTTATCTCTCCTGACGGTGAAACTATCTCTGGTTATGACGACTTACCGCCAATTCCCCCTTATTGGATGCGTTCACAGCACTATACTGCGCTAGTTTATTTTTATGATGCACAGTATAAAGGTTTACCTATTCGTATTGCTGCGTTTTATCAACCGATTAATGAAGGTGGCATCACTGGGATGGTTGAAATTCGTGTTGCGGAAACGGTCTATTCGCGGCAAGATTTCGCTAATCAATTATTAATTTCTGCCTTGATGAGTCAAGGTACCGTGGTACTTTTAACCATGGTGCTTGCCTATATTCTACTGAGTAAGCTGCTGGCACCGTTGAAAAGATTATCTCACTTAATGTTAGGCCGTTCTGCCAATGATTTAACACCCTTGCCAGATTTACTGCCGTGGTCGGATTTATCGCCATTAATTGATGCATTAAACCGTTATATTTCTCGCCTAAAGCGGATGGTTAGACGACAAGAACGCTTTAGTGCAGATGCATCTCATCAGCTTAAAACACCTCTAACCGTTCTTAAAACTCAGGTTTCCGTCGCGATTAATAGTACAGATGAAACTCAACGGCAACAGAGTTTACAAGCCATCAATAAAACCCTCGATAATACGATCATTTTGACTGATAGGCTTTTGCAGCTATCGCGGTTAAAAGCCCATGAAAAAGAATCAATTACGCAGTATCGTGCCATAAATCTAGTGGAAATTGTTCACCAAGCGTGTTTTACTCGGCTATCTCAAGCTGAAAGCCAAAATATTGACTTAGGTTATGAAGGTGCGGAAACGGCATGGATTAAAGGCGAGCCTATCTTATTAGCTGAGATGTGTGCAAATTTAATTGATAATGCGATTAAATACACGCCTGCAAATGGGGTGGTCACCGTTCGAGTGGTCAGCAGTGATGACCATCTTCATTGGGTCTTAGAGGTTGAAGACTCTGGTCCTGGGATCCCAGATGCGAAAATTAACCGTTCTATGGAAGCCTTTACTCGTTTAAATAATGCGTTAGGTAAGGAAGGCGCTGGCCTTGGGCTGGCGCTTGTGAAAGATATTGCTAGCTATCATGGTTCTGAACCTCAATTATTAAAAGGTAAATTACTTAATGGATTATTGGTTAGAATCGCATTTAAAGCTAGCCAAGCGCCGTGGTAAGAAAAACGCCCTTACTAAGGCGTTTCTCTGGTGACAAAGTCTAAACGCAGTAAAAGCTAGATACGTTTAGTTTCACATTGATATTAATATCTGCGATAGCGTGTTATTTGAAGGTTCGTGTTTAAAATCACAGGTTATTGTGTTTTGTTCGAGGCTTGCTATTGAGGATGATAATAATGATTCTGAATCTAACTTATTGTCTTCATTAAGAAATATATTAGCTATAGCTAGCGCTGTGTCATTTTTTACTTCATTAATAAATGTCTCGATTGATTCTATTTTTAAATTTGTGTTGTATATTTCATCAAGCAAAGCCGATATGTCTTGGGAAATCAAATTTGAATCTTTATTTTCTGAGTGCTCTTGAATGTATGTCACTAGATCATTTTTTGCACTAGCAAGTTTTTCTTCTTGTAAATATGTAGTATCAACAGATTCTGATTTCAATTTTTGTATTTTGTTTAATTGTAAGCGTTGATTAGTGATATCTAGCAATGCATCTTTAATCGTTTGACAATAGGTTTCCTCGCTGACATTAGATGTGACAGATTTTAATGGGACATAATTATATACGTTAGAAATAAAGTCATCTCTTACTGCGGTTAGATATTCTTTCTCACGTAAAACCTCAGATATATTGATATTGTTTTCACTTTGTTGTAACTCTTGGTTCGTATTTAGGGTTAAATTTGAAATCATAGTAAACACTCCATGTTAATAATTTTTAAATGTTTCATTACTGTGGTCGTAGTTAATTAATATAACCTACTTAAAATGAGGTGACTAATTTTTATTTGGTATGGAAGTATTGTTGATATCATTTGAAATATTGCTAGCTATCATGGTTCTGAACCTCAATTATTAAAAAGTAAATTACTTAATGGATTATTGGTTAGAATCGCATTTAAAGCCAGCCAAGCGCCATGATAACAGAAACCACCTAATTCAGTAGGTGGTTTCAATAATAGTAAAATACAAATCTAGTGAAAATAAAAATACGTGTTAATCCCGTAATGGGATAAATACAGGTATTGATTTGTTATGCAATGGTTGGTCGTATACATCGCTAATTATTGTGTCTTGTGGAAATTCAGCCATGATAGATGATAATAAGGATTCAAAGTCTTTATTATTTCCATTACCATCAGTGAAATTGACTTCATCAGTTCCCTCGTTAATGCGAGTTTCAATTGACATTATTTTTGATTTTTTATTCATGATTTCAATAATTAATGGTGTTATTTCTGAAGAAATTGATTTTTTGTCTTTATTTTCTGAATGAGTATAAATATATTGAGAAATCTCTTTTTCTGTCTGGACAATTTGTTTTTCTAAAGAATGAATATCATTGATATATTCTAGTATCTCTGAGTGTTCTTTTGAACTGTACATTTTAGTTAAACTCCCTAACTGTTCAGTTAAGTCTAATAATGTATACATTTTTCCTTTAACTGTTTGATAATATGCATCTTCACCAACAGCAGACGAAGTTGATTTTAAAGGGATCTTTATATGAATGTTAGAAATTAAATTATTTAATTCATTTTTTAATAGTTTTTTTTCTACTGCTAGCATATATATGTTATTTTTTTTATCACCAAAGTTATTAGTATAAGAGACTATTTTACTTGGAGGATTAAATTGGTGAAGGTGATTGTTTAATTCTAAATTAACAAACTTTTGGAGTGTTTTTGCTCTAAGGAATTCATCATGAAACTGAGTTGTTAATTCTTCAATGTTATCATGAGTTTTTTTCTCTTGAGCTAATGTCCTATTTTCAATAATATAATTGGCTAAATCTTCTTTTACACTCAATATGTCTTTTTCTAACTGGGAACGATTAATTAAATATGTAGACTGGTCGTAATATAAACCCGCTTCTTTTTTTATTTCTACATTGATACGCGCTTCAAGTTTATTGAATAATTTTTCTAATTCATTATCAATGCCTTTTTGGTATTTATGTTGTCTATCAGGAGTAAGTTCTAATAATTTATCAATCGGGAGTATGTGATTATCCAATGTTTTTTGAGCATTAATTTTTATTTTTTGTAAGTTACTAATTGACTGGTTTAATTCAGTTAATAATTTAAATTCTTTATTGTTTTGGTAGTCGCTCTCCTGATAGTTAAGGTAAAAGTCTTTATCTTGTTCAAAGTGGTTATGAATATCATCTAAGTATTCAAAGTTTTTGATTTTATCAAAACTATCATGTGAATATTGAATTTCTGTATATTGGGTGTTTAATTTTGTTGTGCATTTTATTAACTTATCGACTGTATGATTACTTGTTGAATGCATTATGCTATTGTTATTAAGTGCTTTTAGCAGCTGTTCTATGTTGCTTTTACTTTTCTTGGCATCGGTATATAAATCATTCATATGACCTTCTGCATAGAATGTTTTTTCCATGAGTAAAAACCTATTTTGCACATTTTCAGTCATTTTCTGTGTGTATTGCTGAGACAATTGATGGCTATCGTTTAGATTAGAATTAAACTGATCAAGTTCTGTGCCTATAGCATTTTGAATAATCGGATTCTTGTGATAAGAAATGTTATCAGGTAAGATAAATTTCTCTCTCATATTACTCAGCAGATTTAATAAGTCTGCTTTATATTGCTCAATTAAGTCGAAGGTATTAAGTTTAATAGATGACGAGGTTATAGGTAATGTATAATAATTTTCCATTTTTGTGTGTTTACTATGTAACTTTTGTAATACTTCAAAATTTTTTGTCTGCTTGTCAGCTTGTTCGATAAGATTAAGTTCTAACTCTTGTAATTTGTACCATTCATCAGATTTACCCATCTTAAATATATCTTTTAAATTATCAATTTTAGCTAACAAATTATTAAATATTTTTTTGTTGTGTTCTGATTTTTTGCTTATGTGCTTATATACCCCTTCTAGGTAAACGACATTTATTGATGGTTTCTTTCTAATTGACAAGGTTGCTGAATAGTCTATTTCTTTAAATATGTTTTGGTTTTTTATACTTCCTAATGATGCCCGATTTTTATTAAATGTAGAACTCATAGTAAACACTCCGTGTTAATGGTTATTGAAATTTGCATATATACAGATGCCAATAAAATATAATCTAACAATAAGAAGTAGACTAATTTTTATTTTATATAAAAATGCGATTAGTATAATTTAAATTATTAGCAATGAAATTTTTAGCAATCTCATAAGTGGAGGGAATGATATTGTTTTATTTAGATATAAAAATGATAATTGTAGATAGGTTAAGGCGCTAAAGAAAGTTAGCGCCTTTATAATTCAATTATTGGTTAATTAGACTAAAATCCCACTCTTTTAGTGCGTTGATTGAGTCTTTGTCTTGGTATTTTGCGCCAAGTTCAAGGTAATCATGGGCTTTTTGGATATCGTCTTTACTTTTGGTACCGACCCAGCCGTTATAATACATATAAGCAAGTTTGTATTTTGCCATCGCATGGTGAGTACCTTGTTCGAGGTCTGTCATATCGTAATATTTTGCTGCGCGGACATAATCTTTTGGCACACCTTGGCCAAAATAGAGCATATCCCCGGCTAAATGAGCGGTGTTACTGTCATTCTGTTGTGCGCCTAAATCAAAATAATAAAGCGCTTTCGGAAAGTCTTTTTCTATACCGCGCTCATTATCTTTACGATAAAGATTACCTAAAATATTATAAGCGCGAGGATAGCCATTTTTCCCTGCTAACTCATAATAATAGATCATCTTTTGGGTATCTTCAGGCACTCGTTCACCGCGTGCATAAGCGATACCTAATGAGAAGGCTGACATTTTGTCGCCTGCCTCAGCTTCGATGCGCTGCTTTTCAATTTGCTCGGCGAAACGACCATATTTCTCATAGGCTTTTTCATCGGCAACTTGTTTTTCAATTGCTTGTTTATCTTGGGCTGAAAGTGTATCCATTAGCTCAATAGAACTTGGTTTTTTATCAAGTTGTAATGCATAGTAATAGGCTTGCTTGGCATCGCCTTTTTCTACATAAGCCTGATAAATTGCATCAAGTGCGTGAGTTGGGTGGTAATTTAACGAAATTTGATACCATTCGATGGCTTTGTTAATATTTTTATCAATATCACAATCGCCTTTTAAATAGAGGGTTCCCATCTCTTTGGAAAGACTTTCTGGATAATGAATATAGTGTTTGTCGGTATTTTTCTGGAAATTGCTTTTTTCAATCCATTCCTTCAAATACCGGCTTGCTTTATCCATATCCACATTATCGCTGTTTCCACAATATTGGCCAGGATAGTAGATTTGATAGAGTTTCTCCGTTGCGGCTAAATCACCTTTATCGTAAGCTTGTTGTAAATAAGTTAAGGCTTTAGCGTTATCACTATTTACGTAATAGTAATACAGATTAATTAAAGCTTTGGTACGAGTGTTTTCTTCACTTAGCAGCAGCGCTAAATATTTTTGTTCGTCTTTAGGGCGATTAAGCTCTCTTTTTTTATCTTTAATTCCATCTCGATACAAATCCACCAATGCATCGAAGGCATTATTAGAAACCTTATCATCAGCTGATTTCATACCCTCTTGTAGATATTGAATGGCTAAATCATATTCAGGAGAGCCAGAGAGAATTTTGTTATCATATAAATACGTTCTGGCTAGTTGAACTTTAGAGAACAAATCACCTTTTGCTGCACCTTCAACGTAATTCTGGCGTTTTTCTTGGTTATCCTTAGTAACCGAATCAAGCGGCTGATATGCGGCTAAGTTGCCCGCTTCAATACTTTTCTTATACCAATCTTGCGCCGCGAGATCTCTACCGCGTGAACTATACCAATCCCCGAGTTTAATATAAGCAGAGGTATCGCCTTTTTTGGCAGGAACAACGAGAGTTTCATAGACTTCAATATAATCATCAACCCGTTTTGGATTCGAATGTTTACGTAAATAAACGATGGCCTCATCCCAGTCAGGTTCCATTACCCAAGCGTTTTTTTCTTCATTTAGCACGCCCATATATCGCATCTCACTATAGAGAGCGATTGCTTGGTCATTGCCTTCATCACTCGCTTGTTTCAGGTATTCAACCGCTTTCAGGCGATCTTCTTTGACACCTTGGCCATAGAAATAAGCTCGACCCACTTTGTATTTTGCTGAAGGACTTTCATTGAGCATTTTCATGCCAATGTCATAATCATCCATATATTTGATGAATTCATTGCCCCAGCTTCCTGCTTTAAGGTAATACTCACGTGCTTTTTGTCGATTAGGCTCAACAAGCTGGCTGCCATTTAAATACTGATGTGCCAGTTTACGGGTATAGTCTTTACTGCCAATCGCTGCTAATTGGTCGTAATAACCTAAGATTTTTGCTTTATTTGCATTGAGATATTGATCCTGTTGGTAATAATCAATGAGTTCTTCAAGTGCACTTTCTTGATTGAATTTTGCACTTTTCTCTAAATATTCAAGCCATTTTTTCTGGTCGACTTTTTGCCCATAGTTACCATATTTATATGCATTGGCGAGTGTACGTAACGCATCTGGGTCATTCTGTTTCACTTTTTCTTGAATATTGGCAAACGAAGCTTTGGATTTTTCAATTTCTCTTTTACGTGATTTTAAGAAGCTAAAATCAGGATCAGAAATCTGATTGTAATAGGAGAGGGCGGTGTCATAATTGGTATCTTCGCCGTAGTTACCTTCCTGGTATATTTCCCCTAATTCATATAAGCAGCGGTTATTTTTGAGTGCCGCACATTTTTTATATTGAGGGACTAAATCTTTTGCGGTAAGCCCAGTAATTTGCTGGAAGCGAGATTTGTAATACGCCTTATCATTGTGATAAGTAACGCCATCAAGGTTTTGCGCAATATATAAATAAGCAGATGCACTACCCAATTCTGCAGCTTTTAAAATATAATCGTACAATGGTTTTATTTCAGCATCACTTAAGGTATCAATATTAGTTAATTGAGTGAGCTTGTTTATCCCATATAAATAGGTGATATCAGCATCTTTATTAATCAGTAGTTCAATTAATTTCTGAGCCTCAGTATGGTTTTCATATAAAGCCATTTTGACTAATAACGCTTTTGTGTCAGCGCGATTTAAACCTGTTTTTAATAAAATATCTTTAGCGATTTGTAACTGACTTGGAAGTAATTCGGCTTGTGCTTGAGGTGAATGGAGCACATTGACTATCAGGTTAGCTATTTTATTGGTTTCTGTTGGCCGGTATTTTAATAATGCAGCAGCATAATAAACCTGGCTATTATAATTTTGTTTGATTGATTTTTCATATAAATCAAAGGCCTGATCACTATTTTTCTCTGCATCTTCTTTTAGTAAATAGTCAGCATACAAATAAGCTAAGGCGTAATTTTCGCGTTTAATGACATCGTTTTTGAGGATATCGACAATCGTTTTCTCATCGATAAGTGCTTTAATATCATAGCGATAATATACTTGAACTAATAAGCGATCGGCCGTTGATGGGTAACCGTTTTCATTAAGGTTGTCTATGAGTAATTTAGCGGCTTTCTGCACATCCTGCTTAGTACCAAAAGCATTAATATAATAACGCGCTAATTGCATCTGAGCATCATAAGTGGGGTCTATGCGATTTGCTTTTTCTAAAGCAGCGAAGGCTTTTTCTGGCGAAAATAATGGGCTACCTTTAGCACTATAAACTTCACTTGCTACCACTAAAGCATCTGCGGAGTTCGGGTATTTTTCCATTAAAATAGGAGTGTATTTGGCGACAATACCACTCAGTTTTTTGTTTGGAAAATCGTAACTGGAGATTGCTCTCTGGTTGATGGTAACAAGTGCGTTTAAGTCGCCAAGATCTGCGGCAGCGGTGAGATATTTTTCAGCTAAAGCGTCATTTCGCTTAACATCGCTAAATGTACGGCCAGAATACACGTTATAGGCTTGATACATCGCGGGAGGGTATTGGCCATCAGCGGCATCAGTTAAATCCTGAATGCGGTCGGTGTCAGCTTTGTAATTTAAATATAATGCCTTAGGGTGTTTAGCTTCCACAAGCGGTCGCAGGTAAACCATCGCACGGTTTTTATTTCTCCGCACGCCATCGCCGGTCATATATTTTTGGTACAAAGCATAGATGGCGTTCTCATCACCACGGCTCGCACATTCTTCTAAATTAGTGATGACTTTTTGTTTTTCTTCTTCTGTTTGTGAACCATACAATGATAAAGCCCCTGGCTCTAATTCACTCGCGTCAGAAATGTATTCTAATGCAGAGGAAAAAGAGAGGCGTTCATATTTTTTGGCTAACAGCGGATTTGGTGGTACGCCGTTACCACCTTCTTCATATATCGACGCGAGTAACATCGCGGGTAAGGGAAAGTCGTTGCTGACAAGCGGTGTTAATATTTCAACGGCTTTCTTACTGTCATTTTCAAAGTCATGAGCGATATAGCCCAAAGCAAATTTTGCCAGTTTTGAACCTTGTTCAGAAGCCAACGTAAAATATTGGCGAGAAAGTTCGATATTTTGTGGAACTTGTTCGTATTTATCAGCTAAATAAATACCCCCAACCATTTCTTGTGCTTCTTTAACACCGAGGTCAGCCGCTTTAGTTAAAGAAGTTAAACCGTTTTCATCAGTAGAAGTGTCTTCTATTAGGTGTTTATAACGGAAAAAGCCAAGGTTATATAACGCATTTTTATTGTTAGCTTCCGCCGCTTTAATTAGCCAGTTTTGGGCTGCCACATCATCAGTTTTTGTGCCAATACCCTCTTTATACATCATGGCTAAGGCAAAAGCGGATTGTGAGTCTTTATCTGCGTTTTTTTGGAATTGTTCAAATGCAGCTTGAGATTCACCTTGTTGATATAAGTCGTAGCCTAATTGTGAGGGAGAGGATGAGTTGGTGGTATTGACGAAATAAATGCCAATGGCTACAGCAATTATTATCAATATGAACAACCCAACTTTGAACGGCTTAGTCATTGTCATTCCTTATTATGGTGGTTACTTGCCACGATCCATTTAGGTTTATCGCATTATCACGGCTTATTGAGTGGAGTTAATACTCCTAAAGGGGTATTTGATTTTGCTTAAGTCTAATTGGAATTCCAGAAGATTCAATCGGATTATCCTCTATCTGAAAAACGGTAATTCGATAAATCATATCAATGGTGGGCGAATTAAAGGTGATTTGAGAGGGATTTAAAATGTCACAAAGTATTAATGGTAAGGAATATGAAGGGAAATAAACGAAGGGACGGCGAGGATTTCAAACATAGCCCCACAAAGTGGGGCATATGAGTGACGACATTGCATTTATTGCTTTTGTAATTCTATTCTACTGGCAAGAATCTTCTTGAACCACCTTTTTTTCACGGCGGAATAATTCTGTCAGTGGTGTACGTAATTGTTGCGCTAACATTACCCCGAGTAATACCACACCACCACCGATTAAATGGTAGCTTTCAAGTTCTTCACCCAAGGCGAAAATAGCGATAATGGCAGTGAAAACGGGAGCTAGGTTCATAAAAATAGAGGTTGTATTCGCACCAAGGCGCATAACACCTTGGATCCACAATGCAGGAGCAACAATGGAGGCGGCAATCCCCGCAAATACCACTAAACCGATATTTTGGCTGTTCAGAGAGACATCTTCAGCTAGCAAGAAATTAGGGAGTAGCATGATAACGCCAAAGAAAACCTGAACGTATAGCGAGTCCCAGCTAGATAATTGGATTGACCAACGCTTAGTCAGAACACCGTACAGGGCGTATGCAGCGGACGCAACCAACATCATGGCTTCCCCTTGACCTAAGCCTTGAGAAAATAACGCACTTGGGCTTCCTTGGCTCACTAACCATACTAATCCACATAATGAAAGAATTGAGCCTAATATAATCCCCACAGTAGGAATAACGCGTAGCACAAAGATACTAATAATTACTGTTAGTAATGGGATCATTGAATTCATAATTCCCATAAAGGTCGCACTTACACTGTGAGCCGCATAATAAGCTAAACTTTGGTATAGCATCATCCCTAGCGCGCCTAAAATGGCGAGTTGCCACCAATGTTTCATAACCGTTTTAAAGTTTCGGAGCACCGAACGTAATACGAAAGGAGTCATGACAAGAAATGCCAACGCCCAACGGTAAAATGAGATTGCCGCAGGGTCAATGGCAGTGGATGCCGCTTTGTTAACAATGGCATTAATTGACCATAATAAAACCGCAATCAGCGGAAAAAGAAGATTCTTCATTAAAACATTCTCCCATATTGAATGGGCGCTAGTATACATCTGTCCGATTTTTTATATATACTGATAACCAGACAACCGATAACGCTTTTCAGACAGGAACCATGGAAAACTTAAAATCAGACATTTGGCAAATCAGTGAATGTAATATCGCAGAGCCTGAATTGGTGGCTTTTCGGCACGAGCAAACCGCTGCCCTCACTGAGTATAAATCCCATTCACACCCTTTTGGGCAAATGCTGTATGTGGTCTGTGGCATTATGGAAATGGAGGTGGCTGGTCAACATTATCTAGCGCCGCCAGAGTTTTGCATTTGGATCCCAGCGAACATTCCCCATGCTAGCTTTAATAAAGAAAGTGTCAAATTTCGGATCATCGATTTTTCTCATGAATATAACCAAGTGCTTGCCCAGCGGCCTTGTGTGATTAAGCTTAGCCCTATATTTCAATCAATTATGACGGATATGTACCAACGCGGTATTGTTCAGCCTGAAACAGAGCAAGACTTACGTTTGGCTCATGTGCTGATTGACCAATTTCCATTGTCCCCTTGCCAAGATACTTATTTGCCTATTTCAAAAGACAAATTTCTTGCCCCAATCTTATTAGAGTTACAAAGCGACCCAGCCGATAACACGACGTTAGCACAATGGGCAAAACGCTATTATACATCGGAACGCACGTTATCAAGACGCTGCCAGCAAGAATTAGGTATGTCGTTTAGTGAATGGCGTCAACGCTTGCGATACTTACATGCCGTTGCCGGGTTAGAAAAGGGGAAAAGTGTCCATGAAGTCGCATTGGATGTTGGGTATAGCTCGGCATCCGCCTTTATTGCGATGTTCCAGCAGATATCAGGTGTCACACCAGACCGTTTTCGAGCGAAAGAATTTGACGTAGAAGGCAACCTCTCATAGGCATCTGTCTTAAACCGTGGCAAAATATTGTTCCACTTATCTATATAACGACACAATACAAAAAAGTTATTGATTGGGACAACAGCGTGAAAATTTTAGTCGATGAGAATATGCCATATGCTCAAACTTTATTTAGCGAGCTTGGTGAAGTGAAAGCAGTACCGGGACGTCCTATACCAGAACAAGAATTAATTGATGCAGATGCATTAATGGTGCGTTCTATCACTAAGGTTAATGAATCACTGCTTGGTAATACGCCAGTTAAATTCGTTGGAACCGCGACAGCCGGTTTTGACCATATTGATACCGAGTGGTTATCGGCGGTAAATATTGGTTTTTCATCAGCGCCGGGTTGTAATGCGATAGCGGTTGTTGAATATGTTATTTCTTCACTATTATTACTAGCGGAACGTGATAACTTTGATTTGCGTGATAAAACAGTAGGGATCATAGGTGTCGGTAATGTCGGAGGGCGTTTAGCTGCAAGGTTATCGGCTTGGGGAGTCAAAACATTACTCTGCGATCCGCCACGTGCAGCCAAGGGGGATGACGAGTCATTCGTTTCTTTTGATGATATCCTTGAACACGCTGATGTCATTACCTTTCATACTCCGCTGAATATGTCAGGGGAATATAAAACTTTCCATTTAATGGATGAAACGCATTTAGAAAAATTGCGCGATGGTACCATTTTAATTAACGCAAGTCGGGGTGAGGTGGTTGATAATAAAGCCTTATTATCCGTGCTTAACCGCGGAAAAAAACTGAGCGTTATCTTAGATGTGTGGGAGCCAGAGCCTGATTTAGATACGGCACTTTTAGCATTAGTGGATATTGGCACGCCGCATATTGCAGGCTATACGCTAGAAGGTAAAGCCCGAGGAACGACGCAAGTTTATGAAGCTTACTGCCAGTTTCTCGGCAAATCGTCACAAGTTTCTCTTTCATCATTACTGCCTAAGCCAGATATCAATCAATTGACTTTCAATGGTAAATTAACGCAAAACCAGCTCAAAAGGTTAGTACATCTCGTGTATGATGTGCGCCGAGATGATGCAATGTTAAGAGCCGTTGCAGGGGTAAAAGGTGAATTTGATAAGCTGCGCAAAAATTATCAAGAGCGTCGTGAATGGTCATCCCTTGAAATTATTTGTGATGATGAACAAACGGCATCAAAACTCAATGAGCTTGGTTTTACAGCAAGTTTAGTTTGCACAAAATAGATTAGTTAAAATGAACACCTGATTAAATAACACCGATTGGTGTTATTTAATTTTTTTATTTTTTAGAGGAATAGCCATGACTGAAGGTTGGAATATTGCAGTATTAGGCGCAACCGGTGCTGTAGGTGAAGCTATTATTTCACTGTTACAAGAAAGAGAATTCCCAGTCGGCGAATTATATTTACTTGCCAGTGAGCGTAGTGCAGGGGAGAGCGTACGCTTTAATGGTAAAAGTATTCAAGTTGAAAATGTGACCGACTTTGATTGGTCACAGGCACAAATTGCCTTTTTTGCAGCCAATGAAGGTGTCAGCCTACAATATGCCGAATTAGCGGCACAAGAAGGGTGCATTGTCATCGATACGAGTGGCGTATTTGCTCAAGAACCGGATGTGCCACTGGTTGTTCCGAATGTGAATCCGCAAGTCTTAGCCGATTACCGCAACCGTAATATTATTTCATTGGCGGACAGCTCTGTGAGTCAATTATTAACGGCAATTAAACCGCTGGTGGATGCGGCAGGGGTGGGGCGTATTACTTTAACAAATATGTTGTCGGTTTCTAGTTATGGTAAAGCCGCCGTAGACGAGTTGGCAGGGCAAAGTGCGCGTTTATTAAATGGTATCCCTGCGGAAGAAGGCCGTTTTAGTAAGCAATTAGCGTTCAATATGTTGCCATTACTGGCGGATACGGAAGGCAGTGTCGTTCACGAACGTCGTTTGGTTGAGCAAGTGCGTAAGGTGCTGCAAGATGATGGCTTGCCAGTGGCGGTGAGTTTTATTCAATCTCCTGTTTTTTATGGGAATGCGCAAGTCGTTCATTTAGAAACTTTGCGCCCAATGAGTGCAGAAGAAGCGAACGAAGAACTTGAACGTTTTGAAGATATTCAGGTCTCAGAAGAGGGTGATTATCCTACACAGGTGACTGAAGCGTCAGGTAATGACCAATTAAGCATTGGTTGTGTACGTAATGACTATGGCATACCTGAAGTTTTACAATTTTGGTCAGTGGCTGATAACGTGCGTTTCGGTGGGGCACTGATGGCGGTAGAAACAGCAGAAAAACTGGCTCAGGAGCTGTTTTACTAATGTCTGAGCCTACACAGTTGTATCGAATCGCATTAGGTATTGAATACAACGGCAGTCGTTATTTTGGTTGGCAGCGTCAGCAAGAAGTGAAAAGTGTTCAAGGTTGTTTAGAAGAAGCCTTGTCAAAAATTGCAGCGGAGCCAATTAGCGTGTTTTGCGCAGGGCGCACAGATGCAGGCGTTCATGCTACAGGGCAAGTGGTGCATTTCGAAACCTCTGCCATCCGCAAAGAAGCGGCTTGGACTATGGGGGCGAATACGCATTTGCCCCCTGATATTGCTGTCCGCTGGTGTAAACCGGTGGCCGAGGAGTTTCATGCACGCTTTAGTGCAACTGCGCGTCGATATCGCTACGTGATTTTTAATCACCGTTATCGGCCAGCAATTTTATCGAGTGGCGTAACGCACTTTCATTATCCACTCGATGAAAAAAGAATGCATGAAGCGGCACAGGCGCTATTGGGTGAACGTGATTTTACCTCATTCAGAGCAGTCCAGTGTCAGTCAAAGTCGCCATGGCGTAATGTGATGCATGTGAATGTCAGTCGCCACGGTCATTATGTGGTGGTAGACATCAAAGCCAATGCGTTTGTTCACCATATGGTGAGAAATATAGTCGGAAGTCTGTTGGAGATTGGTTGTGGCAATCAAAACATTGATTGGATGGCGCATCTTCTTGAGTTAAAAGACCGTACCAAGGCAGCTGCAACCGCAAAAGCGGAAGGGTTGTATTTAGTGAGTGTCGATTACCCAGAGAAATTTGAGTTACCTCAGAATGTGATGGGGCCGCTTTTTCTGGCAGATGAACTGATGTAAAGCGAATTTTTATTTATCTCATAATTTTTGTAAATAGCATGGATGCTATTATCAATGAGGATTTTATGGAATTTATCACTTTTATTATCGACTTTATTTTACACATCGATGTCCATCTTGCTGAACTGGTCAGAGATTATGGTACATGGGTCTATGGTATCCTATTTCTGATCCTATTTTGTGAAACAGGGTTAGTGGTCACACCATTTTTACCTGGAGATTCGTTATTATTCGTTGCGGGTGCGATTTCGTCATTAGACAGTAATGACCTGAATGTCCATTTAATGGTCGCTTTAATGATTACGGCAGCGATTATTGGTGATGCTGTAAACTACGCAATTGGGCGTATTTTTGGTGAGAAATTATTCAGAAATCCAGACTCGAAGATTTTTCGTCGTGTTTATTTAGATAAAACTCATGCTTTTTATGAAAAACATGGCGGTAAAGCGATTATACTGGCACGCTTTGTGCCGATAGTCAGAACTTTTGCACCATTCGTTGCAGGAATGGGGAAAATGTCTTATCGTCACTTTGCTTTTTATAATGTGACGGGCGCGTTTATTTGGGTATTATTATTCACTTATGCGGGTTATTTCTTTGGTGAATTACCGTTCGTACAAAAGAATTTGAAATTACTGATAGTCGCGATTATCTTTGTTTCAATTCTTCCGGGTGTTGTTGAAATTATTCGTCATCGTCGAATAGCTGCGAAAGAAAAGCGTGCGGCAGCGCAAAAAATCGATAACCACTAAGCGGTTTAGTAAGGTGGTTTAACAAGTTTTTATCTACAGTGAGATATCATTGTGGTTTAATGGCAAAAAATTACATACTGGTGATAACCAGAGTGAATCAGACAAAAAGGTCCATTAATGAGCTGGATTGAAAAAATTTTAAAGAAAGGTAACTTGACCCAATCACACAAAGCCAATATCCCTGAAGGGGTTTGGACCAAATGCGATAGCTGCGGGCAAGTATTATATGGTGCTGAATTAGAGCGTAATTTATCCGTGTGTCCAAAATGTGACCACCATATGCGAATTCACGCACGTCAGCGCTTAGAAACCTTCCTTGATGAAAACTCAACAACGGAATTGGGCAGTGAACTTGAGCCAAAAGATATTCTTAAGTTCAAAGATTCAAAAAAATATAAAGACCGTATTGCTGCTGCGCAAAAAGAAACAGGTGAAAAAGACGCGATCATCGTGATGAAAGGCACGTTGAAAGGTATGCCTGTGGTGGCTGCGGCGTTTGAGTTCGCTTTTATGGGCGGTTCAATGGCCTCTGTTGTTGGCGCGCGTTTCGTGCGTGCAGTGGAGCAAGCTCTGGAAGATAACTGCCCGTTGGTTTGTTTCTCTTCAAGTGGCGGTGCGCGTATGCAAGAAGCGCTGTTATCATTGATGCAGATGGCAAAAACCAGTGCAGCTTTGGCAAAATTGCAAGAACGTGGTTTACCTTACATCTCTGTATTGACCGACCCAACCATGGGTGGGGTGTCTGCAAGTTTAGCGATGTTAGGGGATATTAATGTGGCAGAGCCGAAAGCATTAATTGGTTTCGCAGGGCCACGCGTTATCGAACAAACTGTTCGCGAAAAGTTACCGCAAGGTTTCCAACGCAGTGAATTCTTACTTGAGAAAGGCGCGATTGATATGATAGTTCGCCGCCCTGAGATGCGTGATCGCTTAGCTGAAGTGTTAGCGATGTTAACCAATAAACCAAGCTTTAATGACACGCCTATCATCGTAGCGGAAACGGTTGAAATCGACATTAACGCCGTTGATGAACTTGATGCCCAAGAGCCAAAAAAGGATTCTGAAAAGCATAAAAAAGATGATGAGTAATCTAATCATTCCTAATGCCAAGTCTCCATTGGAGGCTTGGCTTTCTTATCTCACCGACTTACATAGTCAAAATATTGATATGGGGTTGGAGCGAGTCGGTCAAGTTGCTAGGAAGATGAACCTAACGCAACCTGCACCTAAAGTTATCACTGTCACTGGGACCAACGGAAAAGGGACAACTTGCCATACGCTAGAGTCTATTTTTATGGCATCTGGGTTAAAAGTTGGGGTTTACAGTTCACCGCACCTTATTCGTTATACCGAACGCGTTCGTATTCAAGGCCAAGAGCTCCCTGAGTCTGATTTCTGTGAAGTATTTGCCACAATTGAAGCACAACGTGCAGATATTTCGCTCACCTATTTTGAATACGGCACCTTGGCGGCGTTACAATTATTTAAGCAAGCTAAACTCGATATTGTGATTTTAGAAGTCGGTTTAGGCGGTCGGTTAGATGCGACCAATGTCGTTGATGCGGATATTGCGGCGATCACCAGTATTGCCTTAGACCATACAGATTGGTTAGGTGCAGACCGTGAACATATTGGTTATGAAAAAGCCGGTATTTTCCGCAAAGGTCACTATGGAGTGGTCGGTGAACCGGACATGCCAGCTTCAATTGCCCAAGTGGCTGAGCAGCTAGGTACACAGCTATTTCGCCGTGGTACGGATTGGCAATACAGTGAGCAAGCAAATAGCTGGTCATGGAAAAGTTCACAGCGTGAATGGCATGATTTACCGTTACCCAATGTACCTTTAGCGAACGCAGCAACAGCGCTGGGTGTGGTGAGTTGCCTATTGGAAATTGATGCTGATATTGCCCAAAAAGTGACTGAGTCCGCTATTCATCAAGGTTTGAAATCTGCTCAATTACCGGGGCGCTTCCAAATTATTGGTGAAAAACCGTTAATGATATTGGATGTAGCGCATAACCCCCATGCCGCAGGGTACTTAGTCAGTAAATTAGCGGCCTTACCGGAAACTAAAAACCGTCGCATTCTCGCGGTGGTAGGGATGCTAGGCGATAAAGATATCAAAGGGACGCTTGAGTGCTTATCACAACAAGTCACCGACTGGTACCTTGCGCCATTAACTGAGTTTAGGGGAGCAGATGTGGCCCAACTTAGTCAATATTTACCCACAGCTAACCAGTTTGAAAGCGTAGAAAAAGCGTGGCAGCAAGCTTGCGTCGATGCTAATGAGCAAGATGTGATTGTGGTGTGCGGGTCATTTCATACCGTCGCTCACGTTATGATGTTATTGGAAAATCAAGAAGGATAGTGCCGGTGGCTAGTAAATTTCAGAATCGACTTGCTGGCGCCATTGTGCTTGTTGCAGTGGGGGTCATTGTGCTTCCTGCTCTGCTTGATGGCGATAAGAAATACAATGAAAATGAATTTGCGGCCATTCCTATTATCCCTAAACCAGGTGATGAAGAAGACATTGAGGCAATAGCGCCTATTGTAAGTACGACAACAACAGCTTCTTCAGAAGGGGCTTCTGAAGCCATGTTATCAGAAGCGATTACGCAGCAGCAAAACGAACAGGTTGAAACACGGCCATCGACGACAACTCCCGCACCAAGCGTAGTTGAACCCACAAAGCCAGAACCGAAGCCTGAGCCTAAAGTTGAGCCGAAGCCACAACCGAAACCTGAACCTAAGCCCGAGCCGAAATCTCAGCCACAAGGCAAAGCATTTGTGGTGCAAGTCATCGCATTGAACAATGCGAGTAAAGTTGAGGAGATAGTCGCACAGCTCAGGTTGTCTGGTTACCAAGTTTATACTGTTCCTGCAAAACCAGTGAATAATAAACTCACGCGGATTTACGTAGGGCCTGAGGCCTCAAGGCAAAGGCTAGAAGCGGCTTTACCAGAACTGAATAGGATTACGGGAACAAAAGGGATAATTCAAAGCTATAAACCTTAAAATAGAATTTAAATAATCCCTAAAAGGTAAGGGGATTTAGTAACTTACTGCGGCGATTATGATTTTTTCTTTTCGCCGCTATTTTTTTTAATTTGATAGAAAAATGGTTACGCAAACGTTTTCGTTTTCTGTTAGAATGCACTTCGCTGATGTCGCGAGTGCGAATTTTGGAATGGAATATGGTCTGGATAGATTACACAATTATCGCCATTATTGGCTTCTCGGCATTAGTTAGCTTGATCCGTGGGTTTGTACGAGAGGCGCTCTCACTGGTTACATGGGGCTGTGCTTTTTTTGTTGCAAGTACGTTTTATCCTTATTTAGCTGACTATTTTACTCGCTTTGAGGATGTGCTGGTTAGAAATGGCATTGCTATCGCCGCACTGTTTATTGCCACTTTGATTGTTGGCGCAGTCGTAAACTATGTGATTAGCTCATTAGTACAAAAAACGGGGTTGTCAGGCACAGATCGTGTTCTGGGGATCTGCTTCGGTGCGTTGCGTGGTGTATTGATTGTTTCGGCATTGCTGTTTTTTCTCGATACCTTTACACCATTACCTCAAAGTGAGGACTGGCAGCGTTCGGAACTTATTCCGCAGTTCAGTCATATAATCAGGTGGTTTTTTGACTACCTGCAAAATGCGTCAAGTTTCCTACCGGAGAACATTTCTCCGTCTGGCTGATGAGGAAAGACTAAATGTGCGGTATTGTCGGTATCGCCGGTGTTACACCGGTAAACCAATCAATTTATGATGCTCTCACGGTGCTTCAGCATCGTGGGCAAGATGCAGCAGGTATTGCCACTATTGATGGCAAAAACAACATTCGTTTACGCAAAGCAAATGGCCTTGTTAAAGATGTGTTTGAAACACGTCATATGCTGAGATTACAGGGCTGCATGGGGTTAGGGCACGTCCGTTACCCAACGGCAGGTAGCTCAAGTGCTTCCGAGGCGCAACCTTTCTACGTAAACTCACCTTTTGGTATTACACTTGCGCATAATGGTAATCTGACAAACGCTCATGAACTCACTCGGAGTTTATTTGAAACAGCGCGCCGCCATGTTAACACCACTTCTGATTCTGAAATATTACTGAACGTATTAGCCCATGAGCTGGATAGGTTTGATCATTTCCCTCTCGAGCCAGACAATGTTTTCAGTGCTGTGTCCGCGATGCACAAAAAATTACGCGGTGCGTATGCTTGTGTGGCATTAATTATTGGCCATGGCATGTTAGCCTTCCGTGATCCTCACGGTATTCGTCCGTTAGTATTAGGGCGCCGCATTACTGAAAGTGGTGAACATGAATATATGGTCGCTTCTGAAAGTGTTGCGCTTGATACTTTAGGTTTCGAGTTTTTACGCGATGTGGCGCCTGGCGAAGCGGTATATGTGACAGAAAAAGGCCAATTATTTACACGCCAATGTTCTGATAACCCACAATTAACCCCATGTATTTTTGAGTATGTCTATTTTGCTCGCCAAGACTCTTTTATTGATAAAGTGTCTGTGTATAACGCAAGGTTACGTATGGGGCAAAAACTGGGCGCTAAAATTGCTCGCGAATGGGAAGACTTAAACATCGATGTGGTAATTCCTATTCCAGAAACATCGTGTGATATCGCCTTAGAAATCGCGCATATTCTTGATAAACCGTACCGCCAAGGTTTCGTGAAAAACCGCTATGTAGGCCGTACATTTATCATGCCGGGTCAGCAAGAACGTCGTAAATCGGTGCGCCGTAAGCTTAATGCGAACCGTGCGGAGTTTCGTGATAAAAACGTCTTACTTATTGACGACTCCATTGTACGCGGAACAACATCGGAGCAAATTGTTGAGCTTGCGCGTGAAGCCGGAGCAAAAAATGTTTACTTTGCCTCAGCGGCACCCGAAGTGCGTTTCCCAAACGTATATGGCATTGATATGCCAAATGCAAATGAATTGATTGCACACGGGCGCGAAGTGGATGAAATTCGCAAACTTATCGGCGCAGATGGGCTAATTTTCCAAGATTTAACGGATTTAGTCGACGCGGTGCGTGAAGAAAACCCTGAAATTACAGAATTTGAGTGTTCCGTGTTTGATGGCATTTATGTGACCAAAGATATCGACCAAAGTTATTTAGACTACCTAGAAAACTTACGAAAAGACGATGAGTTAAAGTTGAAGGATCAGAGTGAGGTTGAAGACCTAGAGATTTATAACGAAGGCTAAATTTTCGTCAATTTTCGTCATAGTTTGGGCTACAGCGTTGTTGGCTTCACAAATTCGCCCTAGTCACGTAGTTTTCTATGCTCCTAGGGTCTCTTTGCTAGCCGCCTAGCTGTAACCCTAACTATATAGAAAATCCACAGTGATTCTGATTTTTCCCATCTTTAATCTGTAGCCTAAAATATCAAGAAAACTATGACGTCAAATGAAGGCCTAAGTTACAGTTATATCTGATTTAAAATACATAAAAATCGAGTAAGCTAGAGGGACATTAACTGCCTATTTGGAGCGATATATGGCTGATTTCAACTCCCTCTCTGACGTGATTAAACCTTTCGCAGATAAAATCAAAGCCACGAAAAAACCGCTTGTTGAAATGACGTTAACCCCTATTGAAGACTATGTTTTATGGGATAGTCGTGTTGGGGGAATGCCGTATTTGCCACTAAATGAAAAATACCCGACGAATAGCGAAGGGATGCCACTCAAGTTGCTTGCTCAAATTAATTTTGCACAAATGCCTAAATTAGAAAATTACCCTGAAAAGGGGATTTTACAGTTTTTTATTGGTGGTGATGATTTATATGGGGCTGATTTTGAGCAGCGACAAAAACAAGAAGATTTCCGTATTATTTATTGGGAAGAGGTTATTGAAGATACTCAGCAATTAACCCAAGATTTTTCTGCGGTGATTGCTGCCCATTCTGATGACTACTATACCCCCATAGACCATCAATACAGTATTGAATATACGCCTGCGGAGCAGTACATCAGCATCGATGATTTCCAATTTGGCCAGAAAATATTAGGGGTCGACAACCTCTATGATTATGAAGAGCAATTTGAAGGGGAAGATTTTTACGATGAATGGGTTGAGCCCTACAGTGATACGTTTGAATCAGGGGCACACTGCATCGGCGGCTATCCGTTTTTCACTCAAACCGACCCAAGAGAATACGAAGAAGATATTCAACAATATGAATTGCTTCTACAAATAAATACCGATTATGAAATAGGGATCATGTGGGGAGATATGGGAGTCGGTAATTTCTTTATTCACCCAGATGACCTGAAAAAACGTGATTTTAGTCGTGTGGTGTATAATTGGGATTGCGGCTGACCCAGAAATCCTTTTTGCCTTTTAACCTGTAGCGTTGTTGGCTACAGGCTAAAATAATGAGTGAGTTATTAGTCGCCTATTTAATTAATTTTAATGCTTTCTTTGCATCTGCAACCGTGGCGTATTTCGTATATAATGCTCAATTATCGTTTGCTAGGGTGGTTAGGTAGGGAAATGAAGAAACTTATCATTGGGTTAACTGGCGCGAGTGGGGCTATTTATGGTGTCCGCTTGCTTGAAGTGTTGAAACCGCTCAAAGTTGTAGAAACCCATTTGGTGATGAGTGCGGCCGCCCGTCAAACATTAGCACTTGAAACAACTTACACGGTGAAAGACGTTCAACAGTTAGCCGACCATAACTATGACAGTCGTGATATTGCTGCAGCGATTTCTTCCGGTTCGTTCCGTACTGCTGGGATGGTGATCATGCCCTGCACCATGAAAACGTTATCAGGTATTGTTCACAGTTATACTGATACGTTGGTCACTAGGGCGGCGGACGTAGTGCTTAAAGAAGGTAAAAAATTGGTGTTAGGTGTACGCGAAACGCCATTGCACGTCGGCCATTTACGTTTGATGGTGCAAGCGGCGGAGATGGGAGCCGTGATTATGCCTCCCATGCCTGCGTTTTATCACCAGCCTGAAACTATTCAAGATATTATTGACCAAACAGTTAATCGTATTCTTGATCAGTTTGATATCGAACTGGAACAAGACCTATTTCATCGTTGGCAGGGGGCGAAATAACCCTTACTCATCAGTATGTGGAGTAAGTAAGTCAGTTAGCGCTTCTTTTAACTCGATATGTTCAAATTGAAAGCCTGCCTCTTCTAACCGTTTGGGGATCGCCTGTTGGCCACCCAATACCAGCGCTGCGGATTCCCCCATGATGGCCTTAATCACAAAAGCGGGCGTTCGTACAAATGAAGGGCGATTAATAACTTCACCTAACGTGGCGGAAAATAGGTCATTATGGACTGGATAAGGTGAGGTCATATTAAAGGGGCCAGAAAGCGTTGGGTTATCTAATAAAAAACAAATTGCACGAACCATATCGTTGATATGTATCCACGGCATGTATTGTTTCCCGTCACCAATTGGCCCACCTGCACCCATTTTAAAAATGGGGAGAATTTTGGCAAGTAAACCGCCATTCGCTGATAACACAAGGCCAGTGCGTAATAAACAAACGCGAGTTTTTTCTGACTGAGCATTAGCGGCTAAAGCTTCCCAATGCTGTGTGAGTTGGTGAGTAAATTCATCATGGGGCTGTTCGTCTTCGGTAACGACCGATTGGCCCTGATTGCCATAATAGCCGACAGCAGAGCCCGATAAAAATACCCGGGGAGGGGTTTCACTGGCTGTGATTAACTCACTAAGCTGCTGAGTTAACTTCCAACGGCTATCACACAGTAACTTTTTTTGTTCCTCTGTCCAGCGCTTATCAGCAATAGGTTCGCCTGCTAGGTTAATGACAGCATCGAAGTCATTTAAGTGGGTTTTACCATTGAGAGACGTCCAGCACTCAACAGCCTTGCAAAACTGGCTATAAACTTTTTGTGGAGAGCGGCTTAATACAGTAACCTGATGCTCAAGAGAAATCAGTTTTTGGATTAGTGGTGTTCCGATTAGCCCGGTGCCGCCTGTTATGAGTATTTTCATCGCCATCCCCGTCATATTTCAAACCGCAGCGTTGTTGCCTACGTTCTGTCACCTTAGTCTTAAGGCTGCCATCTCTTGGCGCCTAGCTGCAATTTGAACTATTTAGGGGATATCCCTGAGATCAGTAACAAACTACAGCGTTATGATTTAACTATAGCATTTGTGAACACAATTTGTATGATTTGCTTAGCCTGCCTTTAAAAAATTCGGTTTCATTATCACTGTAATAAGAAGTGCTTTTTATGATGGCAACCAATCACAAATTCAGCTAGGATCATTTTCATAGGTGCGGATCAATGCAGATTGGTATTGTCAGGCATACAATAAGAATCAGTCTAATGATATAAGCCGTTTTAGCTTAAAAATAAAAGGTTTACAGGATGGAACAACAAACCGAAGTTGTTGAATGGGTCGATATTGTTGATGAAGACAATACTGTGATTGCTCAGGCAACACGTAGCCAAATGCGAGCAGAAAACCTACGTCATCGTGCAACTTACATTGTTGTTCATGATGGAATGGGCAAAATATTGGTTCAACGACGCACAGACATTAAAGATTTTCACCCCGGTTTCCTCGATGCAACAGTTGGAGGAGTGGTTACGCAAGGTGAAAACATTCTTGATTCTGCAAAGCGTGAAGCTGAAGAAGAGCTAGGTATTGCTGGCGTTCCTTTTGCTGAACATGGCCATTTTTACTTTGAAGATGCGCATTGTCGTGTATGGGGTGGTTTGTTTAGCTGTGTGAGCCATGGTCCATTTGCTTTACAAGAATCTGAAGTTGTTGAGGTCAGTTGGTTGACCCCTAAAGAGATCAGCGCACGCTGTGACGAATTTACGCCGGATTCACTTAAAGCGCTTTCTTTATGGTTGACTCGGAATAATGAGTTAGAAAAAACCATCACTTGTGCTGAAAACTCATAGTTGATCAGATTAAAATTGTTAAAGGGCTATTTTATTTAGTCCTTTACTTTATTTCTCCCAAAATCAAATCTCTAGCAAAGTTAATTTCAAGCTAATATATAACGATTAGTTATAACAAACTTGCAAGCTAAACGATGTATTCATTTCTACACTAGATATAATGTGACAGATCTTAACATTTATCGTTTGCGATATGATGCACTGCTTGGTGTATACATGACGCTTCGAGAGAATAAAAATGACAATTGATAAACAAGATGCTTTTTTGAAACAACAACACCTTGATAACGTAACCAATAAAGCCCGTGAGATTATGGAGCGTGAAGGAATTGAAGCGTTAATCGCAACCGTGGGTGATAACTTTTATCACTTAACCGGTTTTGCGAGCTTCTTTATGTACACTTTCAGGCAAACAGGTTCGGCGATTGCGGTTATTTTTCGTGATCCTTCTATTCAATCATTGGTTATTATGAATGAATTTGAAGCGGCAAATTTGTCACTTCAAATGCCTAACGCAAGGATTAAAACATTTCCAATTTGGGTGGATGTTGATGACCCTTACAATCCTGAAAATGGCAAAGTGATGAAGGCAAGGCCAATTAATAGCCCAATAGAAACCATTTTCAATTTACTCAAAGAGGCGTTGTCAGAAGCGGGAGTTTATTGTAAACCGGTTGCAATTGAATTAAACCAAATTACACATACAGGTAAAGTATGGTTGGATAAGGTTATTCCTGAATTAAATTTGGTTGATTCTTCGCCGCTATTTAATGAATTACGCATGATTAAAAGCCCGTGGGAAATTGCTCATCTCAGAAAATCAGCACAAATTACAGAGGCTGGTATTGCTGCTGCGAGTAAATTGATCAAAGTCGGCTGTACTTCAGCGGAATTAACCGCCGCTTTTAAAGCGAAAGTGATGGAATACCCAGAGACAAATTATAGCCGCTTCAATTTAATTTCAGTGGGCAGTGATTTTTCACCGAAAATGATCCCTGATGACCAACCTGCAAAAGAAGGGGATTTAATTAAATTTGACTGTGGCGTTGATGTGGCAGGTTATGGTGCTGATATTGCACGGACATTTGTGGTTGGTAAACCGAATGAAAAAGTCGCTGCTATTTATCAAACTATCTTAAAAGGCCATCAATATATGTTAAGTCGAGTTGCGCCCGGCGTGGCATTAAGTGATGTTTTCAATGAAACAATGGCACTCATTCGTTCTTCGGGTTTGCCCCATTATAACCGTGGGCACTTAGGCCATGGGGACGGGGTGTTCGTTGGGCTGGAAGAAGCCCCTTTTGTGAGCGCTGCGACCACAGAAATATTTCGAGCTGGGATGGTAATGAGCTTAGAAACACCTTATTACGGGATTGGTGTTGGCGGTATTATGATTGAAGATATGCTGCTGATTACTGAAGACGGTGTGGAAATGTTAAGTCATTTGCCTCGTGAATTGATTTCTTTCGGGCAAGTGGAATAAGGGGCGGAATATGAAGTGGTATCATTATTTAGTTATTTTCCCAATCCTAGCGTTAACCGTGGGTATCTATTATGCCAACCAAGTAGAGCCTTTTGTTATGGGCTTGCCATTTTTAATGTTCTGGATTGTCTCATGGGTGATTGTTACAGCCTTAGTTATGTTACTAATCAATATATTAGATAATAAAAATACTAAGGAAACATCATGAGCTCCGCGCTAATTATTATTACTGTTTTCTTCCTGTTTAGTATTTATCTTGCTATTCGTGCGAAGAAAGGAAAAACGATGGACCATGAAGGGTGGTCTGTCGGTGGTCGTAGTTATGGCGCACTGTTAGTTTTCTTGCTGAGTGCGGGGGAAATATATACCACGTTTACCTTCCTTGGCGGGAGTGGCTGGGCTTATGGTAAAGGCCCTGCAATTCTATATACCTTGGCAGTCAATGCTTTTATGGGGATCTTTTTATACTGGGTGCACCCAAGGATATGGCGATTTGCAAAAGATAATGATGTCAGAACGATTTCTGAGTTATTTACCAAAAAGTATCAAAGCCCGGGGTTAGGGTTATTAATTAGCTTAATATCTATTGCTGCAATGGTGCCTTTATTTGTTTTACAGCTTAAAGGATTAGGCATTATTGTTTCTCAAGCGTCTTATGGCGCAATTCCAGCAGATATTGCCATTTGGATTGGAATTATCGCAGTGACGTTATTTGTGATGATTTCAGGTATTCATGGCTCAGCTTGGACATCAGCACTAAAAGATTTAATGATTTTAATTGTGGTGGTTTTTATCGGTATTTATATTCCACTTCATTATTACGGTAGTTTTGGGGACATGTTTAAAGCGATAGATACCGCGATGCCAAGCTTTTTAACATTCTCCGAAACGGGGCTAAATATCCCTTGGTATATTTCCACAATATTCTTATCTGTGGTTGCCTATTTCTGTTGGCCGCATTATATGGCCGCAGTGTTTACCGCAAAAGATGAAAAATCACTGAAACGTAATAGTATTCTGATTCCAGCGTACAGTTTGATTATGCTATTCGCATTTTTCGTTGGTTATGCATCCATATTGCAAATTCCACATCTTGAAGGGGCGGCAGTGGATTTATCGCTGTTTGAGATATCTAAGAGCACCTTCTCACCGATTGTGGTTGGTTTTATTGGTGCGGCAGGGATGTTAACCGCATTAGTACCTGGTTCGATGTTGTTGCTAACCACTTCTAATATGTTAGCGGGAGTTGTGCAAAAAGCGATGGGAGTAAGTGAAGAAAAACGCCAGTCTGGTGTGTATGCTCGCTTTATGGTACCTGTCGTTGCGTTGGTCAGCTTGTATTTTATTTTCCACAGTAATGATACCTTAGTGGCTATTATGTTACTCGGGGTCAATATTGTCGCGCAGTTTTTCCCTGCTTTACTGATGAGCTTTAAACAGCAAAACCCAATGACACCTGCGGGTGCTATTTGTGGAATTTCTGCGGGGGTTTTATTCCTTGCGGTAACCTATATAGAGAAAATTTCTTTAGCACAATTGTTCCCTTGGTTAGGAGAAAGTTTGAGCTTTATGAATATCGGTATTGCTGCATTTATTCTGAATATTATTGTTGCGGTAGTGGTTTCATTATTTACGCGTAAAAGATAGTTAAAAATAATCAGGCAATAAAAAAGCGCTCAGTTGAGCGCTTTTTAGCAGAAAGAGATGAATTAAGCGTTTTCGTTTTGTACTGCTTGGATAGCAGTTAACGCAACGGTATACACGATGTCATCAACTAATGCACCGCGTGACAAGTCATTGACTGGTTTACGCATACCTTGCAGCATTGGACCAATAGAGACTAAGTCAGCAGAACGTTGTACGGCTTTATACGTGGTATTACCGGTATTTAAGTCAGGGAAGATAAATACGGTCGCTTTACCTGCAACTGGTGAATTAGGTGCTTTGGACTTAGCAACATCCGCCATAACAGCCGCGTCATATTGTAATGGACCATCGATAATTAAATCAGGGCGTTTTTCTTGTGCTAAACGCGTTGCTTCACGCACTTTCTCAACATCACTACCCGCACCTGAATCGCCTGTAGAGTAAGAAATCATCGCAACACGTGGGTCGATACCGAACGCTTTAGCAGAATCCGCAGATTGGATAGCGATTTCAGATAATTGCTCTGCAGTTGGGTCTGGGTTGATAGCGCAGTCACCGTACACAAATACTTGTTCTGGTAATAACATAAAGAACACAGAAGAAACTAATGAGCTACCCGGTGCTGTTTTAATTAATTGCAACGGTGGACGGATAGTATTTGCCGTCGTATGAACAGCACCAGAAACTAGGCCATCCACTTCGCCTTTCTCTAGCATTAATGTGCCTAATACAACGTTATCTTCTAATTGCTCACGAGCAACAACCTCAGTCATTCCTTTGCTCTTACGTAATTCAACGAGGCGAGCAACGTATTCTTCGCGTACTTTAACTGGGTCAACAATTTCAATACCAGTGCCGAGTTCAATACCTTGTGCGGCAGCAACACGACGAATATCTTCTGGGTTACCTAATAGAACACAAGTTGCAATGCCGCGCTCTGCACAGATAGATGCAGCTTTAACTGTACGCGGTTCGTCGCCTTCAGGAAGAACGATTCGTTTGCCAGCTTTACGTGCTAATTCAGTTAACTGATAACGGAATGCTGGTGGTGATAGGCGGTTAGGGCGTTCTGAGTCAGCAACCAGTGATTCAATCCAATCGCTACTAATATGACGAGCCACATAGTTTTGAATTTTTTCAATACGTTCATGGTCATCAGCTGGGACTTCTAAGCTAAAGCTTTGTAGATTCAGCGATGTTTGCCATGTATTGCTTTTCACCATGAAAACAGGCAGGCCAGTTTCGAAAGCTTGTTCACACAGCTGGCGAATAGGCGCATCGATGTTGTAACCACCCGTTAGTAGAACTGCACCGATTTCAACCCCGTTCATTGCCGCTAGTGAGGCAGAAACTAATACATCAGGGCGATCCGCTGAGGTCACTAATAATGATCCTGGGCGGAAGTGTTCAAGCATGTGTGGAATGCTACGAGCGCAGAAAGTCACTGATTTAACACGACGAGTTTTGATTTCGCCTTCGTTAACAATCTCTGCACCTAAGTGTTTTGCCATGTCAATTGCACGGGTGGCAATTAAATCAAAGTTCCATGGAATGGATGCCAGCACAGGCAGATTCAGCGCAGAAAGTTGCTTAGTATCGAGGTTAGCCACAGTCGCTTTGGTTGAATCATCAAAGATTTCAGATAGGTCAGGGCGAGTACGACCTTGTTCATCAACAGGTGCATTCACCTTATTGATAATAACGCCGATGATATTTTTATTACGTTGGCCGCCAAATTCGTTACGTACTAACTCTAAACGCTCTTGCATTTGTGTGATTGAACTGTTGCCTGGTGCAGTGACGAAAACAATCTCTGCGCCTAATGTTTTGGCAATTTCATAATTTAATGATTGAGCAAATGAATGTTTACGCGTTGGCACTAAACCTTCAATTAAAATCACTTCCGCATTTTTTGTGTGGTCATGATAGCGAGCGACGATTTCTTCCATTAACACATCTTTTTTGGAAGAGGTCAGTAGCGATTCAACGTATTCCATTGTTAGTGGTTCAACAATGGTAGTAATACTTGAATGAGAGCGCAGGACTTCAGTGGTTTGGTCTTTATTGCCAGAGACGCGTGGCTGTGCGATAGGTTTGAAAACGCTTAATTGAACACCTTTTTGTTCCATTGAGCGAACGACACCTAGGCTAACGCTAGTTAAGCCAACGCTGGTGCCAGTAGGTATTAACATAATTGTACGGGACACGGGAACCTCTTTATTTCGGTTACTCTAATGACAAAACGATACCGCCAGCAGGTTGCTGGCGGTAGAAGTTACTTATGCGGTTAAACGCGCAGTATCTTGGGCGATAACCAACTCTTCATTGGTTGCGATAACCAGTGCTGGGCGGCTGTTATCGGTAGTGATTAAACCTTCTTTACCGAAGCGCGCCGCTAAGTTACGTTCGTGGTCATATTCGAAACCAAGGATAGCCAGTTTCTTCAAGGTAATTTCACGAACTTGCGCTGAGTTTTCACCAATACCACCCGTGAAGATGATAGCATCAAGGCGGCCTTCCATCAGAGCACTATATGCACCAACGTATTTCGCTAAACGATGGCAGAAAACATCCATTGCGCGAGTTGCGTCTTCTTTAGTGCCGTAGTTATCTTCAACATAGCGGCAGTCACTTGTTACGCCAGTTAAACCTAATAAACCAGACTCTTTGGTCAGCATTTTGTTGATTTGTTCAACGCTCATACCTAAAGAATCATGTAAATGGAAAATAATTGCAGGGTCGATATCACCACTACGTGTTCCCATTACCAGACCTTCTAATGGCGTTAAACCCATTGAAGTGTCAACGCATTTACCGTTAACAATAGCAGTAACAGAACCACCATTGCCTAGGTGGCAAGTGATAACATTTAGCTCATCAACAGGTTTGTTGAGTTTTTTCGCAGCTTCACGGGAAACATAGTAATGGCTTGTACCGTGCGCACCATAACGGCGAATACTATGCTCTGAATATAATTCGTATGGCAATGCATACAGATAAGCTTCCTGCGGCATGGTCTGATGGAATGCGGTATCAAAGACAGCGACATTTTTGTTGACCAGATGCGGGAAGGATTTTCTTGCTTCTTCAATACCGATGAGATGAGCAGGGTTATGCAATGGCGCGAATGGAATAGCCGCTTCGATGCCTTCAATCACTTCATCTGTGATTAATACAGAAGAGGTAAATTTCTCACCACCATGAACAATACGGTGACCGATGGAGGTGATTTGCTCTGATAGCTCAGGTTTTTCAGCAAGAATAGTGTTAACAATGAAATCCAATGCTTCGCTATGCGCTGCACCAGCACCTAAAGGCGCTTCTTTCTTAGCACCATCCATTTTCCACTTAATACGGGCTTCCGGGAGGTTAAAGCACTCAGCTAATCCAGATAAAAATTCATCGCCATTAGTTGGGTCGATGATGGCGAATTTCAGTGAGGAGCTACCGCAGTTTAGAACCAGTACCAGCTTACTTGACATGGAAATACCTATCGTTAATTGTTGTTGTGAAGCCTTTTAAAAACATGAAAAGACTCAGATATAAAAATATACCGCTAGAGCCTAGCGTATTTATGACCTGAAACATCATGATTGATATCATGTTAAAGGCGAAAAAAATTAAAGATCGTGAGATCTTCAGGGGTTGATAACGCAGGCGCTATTCTTTTCTACAGAAGGTTATAAAAGTAAACCTCTGCACCTAGTGTTGAAATAACGACCAACAACCCCAATATATAACTGTTGTCTATCTTCAGTATCGAAGATGGATAAAGCTAAAAAATAACAAATGCAACAGCAATTCTAAATGTGGCAGATTCTACTAAAATTATTTTATATTTTATACGTTTTTTTTAAAAATAGGGACTTTGATTGATTAAAATCATAAGTGACGTATAAAGTAGTGTTATAGCACAGGGTTACGTTGCTATTAGAATAGCTGATATTTAGTAAATTGACTTAACTTAAGGTAAATGTAATGAAATAATTTCGTTACCTTAAATGTGCTATCATTTTACCATGCGTAATTTATAAATTATTGCCTCAGTTTTTAAGAAGTCGATAGGAAACGTTTCATGAGTACATTGCAAAGTACACCGCCCGGTTTTTTTAAGCGCTTTAGATTAGGTAACCGCTATCTGAAGGCTTTTCCTATGGAGAAAAAACTGTCGCCGATATTCCCCGAAATTCGTATTAACAAGGCGGTACGCTTTGGTATTCGCTTTATGCCGCCCATTGCAATTTTTACATTAGCATGGCAAATCGCGTTAGGTGGGCAATTGGGGCCTGCCATTGCCACGGCACTTTTTGCCTGTAGTTTGCCAATGCAAGGCTTATGGTGGTTAGGAAAACGTGCGGCGACGCCTTTGCCATCCAGCTTGCTAAGCTGGTTTTATGAGATCCGTGATAAATTTACCGAAGCGGGAATTGCGATGGCACCAGTTGAACACCAACCCGATTATATGGCGTTGGCTGACTTGCTAAAACGTGCATTTAACCAGCTAGATCGTTCCTTTATGGAAGATATCTAAGGGATAATTTCTATTAAAAGCTAGATTTAACAATAAGTAATACAAAAATAGTGTTTAGATCAATAAAAGCGATGTTTTCACTGTATATGATTGATGTTGAATGCGAAGATAAGCCATACTTTTTTGTGGGAGAACCCTGATGGAAATGACTAACGCACAACGCTTGATCTTATCTAATCAATATAAAATGATGACCATGCTTGACCCCGATAATGCAGAACGTTATCGCCGACAACAAACCATTATTGAACGTGGTTTCGGTTTACAAATGCGTGAGTTAGACAGAGACTTTGGTCATTTAAGTGAAGATACCTGCCGTACTGTTATTGATATCATGGAAATGTACCATGCGCTGCAAGTCTCTTATAGCAACATGGCTAATAAGGAAGACATTGATGGCCGCCGTGTGCAATTTTTGGGCTTTGATGCGGCAACAGAAGCACGTTATCTGAGCTATGTCCGTTTTATGGTCAACACAGAAGGGCGTTATACCCACTTTGACAGCGGGACGCATGGGTTTAACTCACAAACGCCAATGTGGGAAAAATATAATCGTATGTTAGCGATTTGGCATGCATGTCCAAGGCAGTATCATTTATCAGCAGTGGAGATCTCCCAAATTTTAAATGCCTAATGCTCGTCATTCTTCGCGCTGTAGCTCTGTTGACTGCGTTCGGTGACTCGGGTCACATACATTTGTATGCTCTCCGAGATATCTTCTCTAGTCGCCTAGCTACAGCGTGAATATTTAGAGCATGTTTGCTTGTCATTAGTAAAGCAGCAACACGTGACACTGATATGCGAGCTATATGAGCAAGTTAAAACACATTAACACTTAGCCTACAGCAACAAGCACACAGCCCCCAGAACATCCACAAGCGACTTTGTGACCTTCTAGCGCAACAGGGATACCATTAATCTTCATTAAGCTATCGCCTTCAATGATAGTGCCGGTTTTTTTACATGAAGGACAATAAACAGAGTCGCCCACACAGGCAACTCCTTGGGTTTGCTTGGCGAGAGAAGAAGCCGTCAACACCGTGCCTCCGGTATTCGTCGTATCATTTTTTAAAATGAGTTTTCTGCCGTTCACAAGACTACGCATTGCGTTTTTTCTCCTGATCAAGCTTTGCTAAAAGCTGTTCAAGCTGATACTTAAAATCACCTGTTTTACGTAAAAAATTAGGGTGCTTTTCTGAAAAAGTTAGCAAATACTAAAAATGTCAAAAAAGTGACCTATAAACCAAATGACAAGTAAAACAGCAACAATGCTAGCTACGCCAGCAGCAGCATACAATAGAAGAGAAATAGCGAGAACACTCCCATTTAGCGCTAACGCTATCCTGCCCGATTTTTTGTTTTCATGGCGAATAAATGAAATAGCAGTCAAAATAATGCCAAACACACTGAGCGTTATACTAATTTGTTTGGATAATTCAATTTTATCTAATAAAAGCTGTCGCTGTTCATTGGCAGGATCTACAGTAGGAGCTTGATACGCTTTTCCTTTAATTGCATCGATTGTCGCTTTTTTTATACTACTTACCTTTTCATGAACAATTTGCTCTAACTTAGGTTTGGATTGGACGTATTCACGCTCAAGGCTTTGATTAACAAGTATTACAAGAATGCTAAAAGCTCCAATGATGATGGCAATTAAACTGAATCGATTATAAACCATAGACATAGTCACTAATATTCCCTATTAAATTATCCCCAATATATCGATTGGTAATTGAACATCAAACAATTGCTATTATTTTTTTATTCGTCTCGATATACTTTAATGGCTCTACTATTTTTTATAAATTTCGTTAAGTGAAAGCTCAGTATAATTATCCTTCTCAGATGCCAAATAACTTTCGTTCTTATACATTAAATTCCATACATAGATATAAAAATCCCGAGCGGTTATACCGTCAGGTAAGTCTAATTGAGGTGCTCCAGTATAGTAGCAATCCTTTAGCTCTTTTTCTGAATAGTATGCTATCGCATACTTAAAACTATCCTTGAAACGAATTTGATACTTTAAAGGCAACATATCAATATACGGCTTAAGTATTTTATCAACAATTAAATCAATACTTGAATGATTATTCAAATTCAGTTTCAATAACGCTTCATCTTCATTCGGGCCACCATCAAGTGGAGCCCAAAATCCAGATATATACCATCTACTAATCTTTATCTTTTTCATTTCATTTTATTCCAAATATGCTATACATTTTTCCTGTTTTTTTATCAAAACCAGCTCTTACTGTTGATGTTTGAAAGTATTCGCCTTCTTTTGTATAGCCTTCCGCAACGATTCTTCCCATGTCAACATCGACACGCCCATTTGTATGAATGTTAGGATCATATAATTCACCCGCTTTTTCTATTGCTTCTAACTGATCTTGTGGATTGATAAAACGTGTTGAATTAGTTGGACTACCTTGTACTCCATCGGGAGTATATCCAGTTTTTGATCTGTATTTTTGTTGTTCTAATGTTGTACCGGAACCATGCCTACGTAAGCCATGTATATTGTCGCTACCATATTCTGCTTCAAAGTCTTGTATTTTCTTCTTATACTCCTTTTCTAGACTTACATAAGCAGATTTTACATCCTTTCTTTCAACCGTCAGAATATAATCCCGAAAATCCACCGGCTCTACATCGTGTCCCGTATGGCGCCAAATAATCCCATCATCCGCAATCGGCAATGTTTCAGGCCGAGTATCAGACTCATGGATAGCAAAACCTTCCGGTTTCTCGACTCTTTGAGGCTGAGGCGAGGGGCCCGCATGAATGATGGGTTCATTTGGAATATCATCAATCCGCGCAGAGATATTAATTATCTCCCCTGATGCCGCTACGCCCATGTAAAGAGTTGTGCCGCCTGCATCAAAACGGTAAATTTCAGCTTGGGTATTGGCATTTGGCAATCCATTTGGGGATTGATATATCGGTAAGCTCAACACTTCTCGCGCTTCAGCTTCGGAAGCCAATTCACCTTTAATCACCGGCACTTGGTCATAGCCACTGTCTCGCTCAGTATGGTACGCAATCAGTTGAGATGCACTTGCCATCGCTGCCGCTGTGGTTCCCGTTGAGGCAAATCCCACTCGAATACGTGTTGGTGCAGTTCCACCTATTTCCGCGATTTCCAGCAAGTCTGGGTGTGTTAAACTATCCCCATCATAGATATTCGGTATCATACCAACCAATACGCGTGCACTGTCAAACCAAGTCGACGAACCGAATCCTTTCGATACCCCTTTGGCTATTGCATAGTCATTTTCAGACTGGAAAGCAAATCGCCTTGAGTCTTGATTGATATCCGGTGGATTAATTGCTTGTTGACCCATAGCGCCACCTGCCGCTGCCCCACCGAATCCGCCTATAGGACTCGGAGGCATAGGCGCTACGAAGGCATTGGCAGTACCAATCCCTAACAAGCTCAAAAATGAGGAAGAACGTTGGCTAGGTTGTTTCGTTGCGGCATCAATACCACAGGTATACGCGTTGTAATCACATAGCCCAAAGTTCGCCAAGTCTTCGACGGTGTCCCCCGCATCCGTATTGCCCTCACCACGCAACACCGATTTGGCAAACACCGGCTCTGCAATGCGTTTAATCGCTATCACACGGCGATGGTCATAGGGGAACAATAGGGGATAGCCCTTATCGCATTGTTGATAGTGGGTAGAACGGCTAATTTGCCCCGCCGTCATGCGGTGGACGGTAGTGGGTACATTGAGGTTAAACGCCCCTGCGCGGTTATTTTCACTCAGGAGATACCCTTGCTCACGGCAATAATCACTCAGTGACTTATCGTTGCCTTGAATCGCTGCCGGAGGCGACAGCGTTGTCAGGGCATCGGCTAAGGGTTGCGGTTCAAGGCTCAGTGTATACGGACGAGCCGTTAAGCCTTCCGCTTTAATCAGGCCTTGTGGGTCACTGCTGCCTTGCATCGTACGGCCTGTGCCTCGCTCGGCGAGCGTATACGGCACGTTGGCTAAGGGTTGTCCTTTATCATCGACCAATTGCAGTTCTAACCAAAATCGGTAGTTTTCACAGATAATGCACGATTCAACCTTCTGACTCATGACGGCTCCGTTGTCGTGGTTAACCAGCCTTGTTGCTGGGCATAGTCCGTAAATTGTGTGGCGGTACGAGTATGAATATCCCCCACGAGTGAGGGATGCAGGTGTAACCAATCCACTAAACGTCGGTGAAGTTGACCTTCCGGTGTGTCGAGTGACAGCGCTATTTCCGCATGGTTTTCCCACAGTTCACACGCCAGGTTTTCCGCTAACAGCTGGATAAATTGGGCGGAGTTTTCCCACGCAGCCTGTAAGTGTTCCCCCATGATAAACGGACGGGCTTGCAGTTCAGGAATGGGTAAAGGGTTATGCCGGGTAGGCGATTCAAAAAAAGCAGGGGCACTGGGTGTCTCCAGCATCACCTCATGAACAGGGGTCATCAGCACAGACCAATCTACCTCACGCATTTTTGGAATAAGCACATTCGCAATGCGCGTATCCATTAAACGCAGCACCACGAGCTCTTCATTCAGCTCCACCCATTGGCGGTTTTGCCAATGCCGTAACTGGTATTGCCAATCCAGCGAGCTGCGATACGCCCAACCCCATGTGTTATCACTGAAGCCTTTACGGTCAAGCAGTTGCCCCAATGGGGCATACGCACTCGGTTTTAATTGCACAAGCCACGGGCTCTGACCGATTAAATGGGCCAGTGAGGTGCCATTGTAAATAGGAAATGCCTGTTCAATCCAATCGTTGGCAAACAATAAGTCTGTCGGGTTTGGGGTGGCTAACGTATTAAGCAGTAAATAGACGGGGTCCATATTGGATGCCGTTAGCCATGTTGTCCAAGGGGTGAGTCTCATTGATTTCCCCCATTCGGTTTAATCACCCAACTACCGGTCGCTTGGGCTTGCATCACACAATAGGGTTTAATCGGATAAGGCGGTGTCGCAAACGGGTCAACGCCATCCGGCAATTGAATGTCTACCGCTTGCCCTGAGCCTCCGGCACTGTCGCCAATCGCCACATTGCCTGACGTAAACACATTGCCCGGTGTCACTCGCACAAAACTGCCGCCCACTTTTAAGGTAATTTCCGTCGCCGCATCAATCACCACTTTCCCTTGGCTGGTGATGTGGGTCTCTTGACCACTTTCACTCACCAGTGCACCGTTAATTTGTTGGTGATAACTGCCAAGCACCTGTTCAGAGATATCACCTTCTATTTGAGCCTTGTGCGTCCCTTTAATGTGAAGGTGGTCATCCCCTTGAATGTCAGTAAAACGGTGTTGGTCAATGCGCTGTTTGACATCGTGTTGAACATGGGTGTGGCTATCATGTTGAATATGCACATTCATGTCACGCTGGGCATGAATATATACTTCTTCTTGTCCTGCTTGGTCTTCGAAACGTAATTCGTTAAAACCTTCCCCTTTATGAGTGCACGTTTTAAAGGTGGTGCGTGTTTTTTGGGTCGGTAAATCTAACGGAGGGGCATTGCGACCGTTGTACATGCATCCCGTAATGACGGGGCGGTCAATGTCGCCATTCAGATAACTGATTAAAACCTGCTGCCCAATATGGGGAATACTCATAAACCCATAGCCATTTCCGCTCCAGCCATGCATTACAGGTACCCAGCAAGAAGCACTGTGGTCAGGAATGCCACGCCTGTCCCAATGGAAATAGACCGTAACCGCCCCTTGTGAGTTGGTGTAAATTTCTTCACCCGGTGGCCCGACAACGGTAGCCAGCTCATCCCCATCCGCTGTAGGTTTATAACGATAGGGCGGTCGCCACTCTTGAGTGCTGGGCACAAAGGACAGTTGGTTACTCAATTGAGTGCCTTCACCGCCACTGTTATCAGCAAGAGGTTGCACACCGTGATGGGAGACACTCACCACCTGCCACGTCGTATTCATTCGAGAGCTAGGATGGTTTGATAGGCTAAAGATGCGCCCCGGTGCTAATTCAATGCAATTCGTCGTGGCTGACCCCACTTGCCGCTGGTTTTGTGATTGCTCGTAGCGAATTTGGTTGAAGGGCTGCCCCTCGGCATCTTCTTGAAAGCGACCATAACTTTCAAACACTTCATGTTGTTGATGGACTTCGCCGGTGACTTGGTGGCTCAGTGGGTAAGAAGGGCGGAGTTGGTTGTAATCTTTATCCACACGGATATCGCTGCACAACTGCTCGGCATAGCGCCATGTGGTAGCCGTACTGTCAGTAATGTCGGTCTCTGATTGCGGATTGTAGGTGAGCGATATTCCCGCTTTCATGCCTAAATGGCGGTCACTGTAAAACAGTTGCGGGCCTTCTTCGAACCAGTAATTAATTCCCTCTTCGGCAGCAAGCCGACACCAGAATTCATACAGGGTTTCACGCTTTTGAGTGATGTACTCGCGTTTCAGATGCTCTTCGGGGTGATAAAGCTGTTTATCAAATTTGATATGAGATTCGCTCAATAGCGTCTCAAGAATGTTCGGCACCGTCATATTTTGGAAAATGCGGCTGTCCTGCTTAAGCGTCATTACCCACATTTCAGGGCGTATCACAAAGTGATACCAGGTTTTCACCCCATCCGTGTTGCCTTGCTCTGCCCCGGCTAAAATGCCTTGTACCGTGCGAAGAATTTTTCCATCTCGCTTTACAGTCAACGAAGAGGCCACACCCAGTACCGTTTGAAAATCAATCTCGGGTAACGAGCTGACCGCCTGAATCGACAGTGAAAAGAGCTGGGAAAGCCCTTCTTGCAAATCAAACTGGGTCACTTGAAATGTATTATCAGGGAGTCCACCAATCGTGCAAGTGAATACCAATCCCGTCCCCATTTCGCCATTCATAATACGCTCTAGCAGTTGACCATGGGCTTCTTGCAAGGCTTGGTCTTGTGCATAGGTTCTGCCACCCGCATACCCACCACCGTGAATAAGCGGGTTATTTTCGGGGCTACCGAGTCGTCTATTTTTCTTTGGGTCAGTCCAAGACATGGGAGTTTCCTCTACGGAAGAAAAAGCTAAAAACGCAAACGAGCCTCGAAAGGCTCGCTAAATTTGAACTTACGCTTCGAGCGGCGCACGCCAGTCATCGGCACCGGATGTGCCTGCAACGGTGTGTTCCCAATCGATTTTACGGTAAGACAGAGAGACTTCGATTAACTGCGTGAAATCCGCTTTCGCGGGGTCTTGGCAATGCGGCATTTGGCAATCGATATTCACGATAGTCGCATCCGTTAATGTGGTGGTGAAGAAATGCTCTTGCTTCCCTTCAACTGAGGTGCGGTACCATTTGAGTTCCACTTTCGGCAGCATTTCGCCAGACGCTAATGCGTTATACAGCAGCGGAACCGCTTTGTTTAACGCCACGGTAAAACGGAAGGGTTTATGTGCACGCTGGCCTGAAGGCTGGCCGGATTGTGGGTCTGTCGGTACAGTCACAACGTGAGAAAACTCTTGCACTAACATTTGGTCTTCATGACCTTGTACATAGATGTTACCCACAGAATCCGCCGTAAATGCACCGGCAGTGATGTTACCTTGGGTTTTTCCTTCAATGGAAATATAACATGGAGTTGGCATAACGATATCCTTTATCCAGAATGACAAATTGGGTTAAGTCGACATAATTATCGATTAATTTCCGTCATCTCAGCCCGTGCGCACGGTAAGATTTGAGTTAAGGATAATAAAAGCTGATGAATGGACTGTAAACCTGAGGGCCTTTTTGTATCTCCCTAGGATAAGTGACTTAGCGTAAACGGGTTGAAATATCGCTATATAACTCCAGAAAAACACTAAAAATGAATCATAGCCGAATAATCATCGAACAAAAAATAGACAAAACTGCGATAAACCCAGTAAGTTCTAATGTACATAGAAATAAACTATGTAACCAAATGTTTCAGCTTAAGAAGTTATCGCAACCACATGATTTAAAATAAATAAAATAGAGAATTTAAGCTACCCTCTACTAGCAGTGAAATTATCGGCCTAATTTTATAGTGTATTTAACTACCCACCATGAAATTACAAGTGATTAATATCAATTTATTCACTAACCAACTGTAAGTTTTACATTTTTCTTGTGTGGTACAGGAGCAATATAATGATTTCGTAAAAAAGCAAATACAACAGAAATCACCATGTCGTTCAAAAAACACAAAGATCAACAGTCCTAGCGCATTCAAATTTATGTCTTAGGCTCAATTCTTAACTATTTTTAATATTGAGGTTGCGTATGAGCGCCTATTTAGCGTTAACTAGTGGGCTAGAATCGATTCAACTTTTTATGTTATGTGAATTGCAAAATTAAAGGGGTAGATGTGAAATTAAAGGCAAAAGGGTTTCTATTTGATTTAGACGGTACGTTAGCGGATTCACTCGCAGTCGTTGAACGTTGCTGGTGCAAATTTGGTGAGCGTATTGATAAAAGTGCGGACGAAGTTATTAGCTATATTCATGGTAAACCCGCAATGACCAGTTTGCGCCATTTTTTACCCGAGGCGAGTGATGAAGAAATTATGGAATACTTCCATTGGCTAGAAAAAATGGAAAGCGAAGATGTGGAGGGCGTTGTTGCTCTACCCGGCGCTATTGCTTTGCTGACGCGTTTAAATGAAATTGGCGCACCGTGGGCAATTGTCACCTCTGGTACTGTACCAATTGCTCATGGGCGTCAACAAGCGGCAGGGTTACCAGAGCCTAAACATTGGATAACATTTGAAAAAGTGTCCAAAGGTAAGCCTGACCCAGAGCCGTTTTTACTTGGTGCCCAAGCACTTTCTTTTCCTGCAAAATCCTGTATTGCCTTTGAAGATGCACAGGCAGGCATCCATTCAGCATTAACAGCCGGTTGCCAAGTGGTGGCAGTCCATGCACCAGAAGGGATGCCTCGTCGTGATGAAATTCAAGTAATTGTGAGTTCATTGGAACAAATTTCCGTTATGGGACCTGACAATAATGGTGATTATGAACTTTTCGTGTCTAATTTGACTTAATGGTGATTTAATCAAAGAAATTCTCCGTAAAACATGCTTAACTAAATAAAATTCTTAGCAATGTTTTTTTTCGTCGAAAGGGGATATTTTGAACGGAGAATTGCTGTGGGTCTTAACCCTTCTATTGATTGCGATAGTTCTATTTACCACAAATAAAATTCGCATGGATGTGGTCGCGTTACTTGTCATTGTCGCGTTTGTGCTGAGCGATACCTTAACGCTAGAACAAGCTACCGCAGGTTTTGCTGACCCCAACGTCCTGCTAATTGCAGCATTGTTTGTTATTGGTGATGGACTTGTTCGCACAGGGATAGCCTATCAAATGGGAGACTGGCTTGTTCGCGTTGCAGGAAGCAGCGAAAGCAAAATGCTGGTTTTCTTAATGCTCACCGTCGCTGGGTTAGGGGCTTTTATGAGTTCCACAGGAGTGGTGGCTATCTTTATCCCCGTCGTATTAAGCGTTGCATCACGCATGAAAACGTCCCCTAGCCGGTTGATGATGCCATTAGGCTTCGCAGGGCTTATCAGTGGAATGATGACACTGGTGGCCACGCCACCGAATATGGTAGTGAATAGTGAGTTAGTACGAGAGGGGATCAAAGGCTTTCAATTTTTCTCTATTACCCCTATAGGCATTCTCATTTTATTAGCCGGTATTGCCTACATGTGGCTAACAAGGCGTTGGCTAGGCAGTAATGAACCCGACAAACTCCCTGAGCGTTATCGACGTACTTTCCGTGATTTAATTCGTGATTACAAATTGACGGGTAGAGCTCGCCGCCTTGCTATCCGAAAAGGTTCGCCACTCATAGGCCATACGCTTGATGAACTGCATCTTCGCTCCCGTTATGAAGCTAACGTGGTTGGGATAGAGCGTTGGCGTAAATTCCGTCGCGTGATGGTGAGTGCAACGGGGGGAACCGAGCTACGCGAGCGGGATGTTTTATTAGTCGATATATCCGTGAGTGATGACGATTTGCGCCAATTTTGTAGCGAGCAACTTCTTGAACCGATGATTTTACGGGGAGATTATTTTTCAGACCAATCACGTGATGTGGGAATGGCTGAAGTGTCGATGAACCCTGATTCCGAACTATTGGGGAAATCGTTGAGGGACATTAAATTTCGTACTCGTTATGGTTTGAACGTTGTTGGTATTCGTCGAGATGGCAAGGCACTGGATGGAAAGCTAGTTGATGAACCGCTTAGGTTAGGTGATATTTTATTAGTTATTGGTGATTGGAAATTGATCCGAATTTTATCGACTAAGCCGCGTAACTTTATTGTATTGAACCTAGCTGCTGAAGTCGAGGCCGTTGCACCCGCTGCATCTCAGGCTCCTCATGCCTTGTTTTGTTTGGCGCTAATGGTCGCGATGATGGTGACCAATGAAATTCCTAATTTTATTGCAGCACTTATTGCCTGTTTGTTAATGGGGAAATTTCGCTGTATCGATATGGAAAGCGCTTATAAGTCAATTCACTGGCCTAGTATTATCTTAATTGTTGGGATGATGCCTTTTGCGCTAGCATTGCAAGAAACAGGGGGGATTGCGCTTGCTGTCGATGCGTTAATGAAAGTCGCCGGTGGGTTAGGGCCACACGTGATGTTATTGTGCCTGTTTATTTTGTGCGCCACTATTGGCTTATTTATTTCCAATACCGCAACTGCGGTGTTAATGGCGCCGATTGCCATTGCGGCGGCGCGTCAAATGGAGGTTTCACCACTTCCTTTTGCCATGATTGTTGGGATAGCCGCATCCGCTGCCTTTATGACCCCAGTTTCATCACCAGTGAATACCTTAGTTTTAGGGCCTGGTGGGTATAAATTTGCTGATTTCCTAAAAATTGGTGTGCCGTTTACTATTATCGTAATGCTAATTAGTATTTTGGTTGTACCGGTATTATTTCCCTTTAATTAATCTTTGTTATTTATAATTTCAAAATTACCATCAATAACGAATGAAAAGCAAATCGTTATTGATGGTTTTCTATTAAAAAAACGTAAGCGTTAATATTTATTCGTTTTTTCATTTGATAGATGAAATGCTAGCTTATTTCTGACAAATCAATGTGAGGAATATATAATATGAATAAAGAAACTGCTACACCGGAAAGATATTATTTGGGTTTGGCAACATTTGAAAATTTTTGGGGGGAAGACTTAAGTTCTGTTGTCATTGAGCATTATATTAATAACCTCAGTAATAGCAGAACGAAAAAATATCCCAGTTCACAAACTTTGTCTAATATTGCAAATAAAGCAGTTATGAAAGATATTTTTGCATTTAAATATGAGCTCGGTATTAATGATTCATATGATTACTGGGTAGTTGAAATAACAACTAAAAGTGGCAAAAAATATCGTACAAAATCGAGTTTTTATTGTTCTATTACCTTTGAAGATAAAGGAAAAGTGGTTTTGGGGGTTAATGGGGACTTTAAGCGGCTGTATGTGCATTTCCCGTCATCGTCTGACTGTTCTACGGCATTTAACGAAGTATAATTAATAACTGCTTATGCAGAGTAGGAATATTTATTATTCCTACTAAAAAAATTAATTACTGATTTCATCAAGGGAAAGTTTAAAACCTGGGACAAATTTTTCCATAAAATAATCCATTTCAGGGCTTTTCCTTTCTTCTAATATTTTCTCTAGGCGTTTTTTTGCAAGTTTAAATTCACTATTACCCGCGGAAAGCTCTTCTAAACATTTTAAATAAGCGCACAATGAGTCAGCTTGTTTAACCAATGAATGTTCTTCATCAGTTTGTAAATCTTCAATAATTAGTTCACGGAAGTCATCTTGCAGTTCTTCTGGTAGCATTTCGAGTAATTTTTGCTGGGCGAACTTCTCTATTTTTTTATATTCATGAGCAATTTGCTGATTATGATATTTAATCGGAGTTGGTAAATCTCCAGTGATAACTTCGCTCGCATCATGGTACATGGCTAACATGGCTATTCGTTCTGCATTAACCTGACCGCCGAATCGACGATTTTTGATGATAGCAAGAGCATGGGCAACCATAGCCACTTGTAAGCTATGTTCCGAAACGTTTTCAGTTCGTACATTGCGCATTAAAGGCCAGCGGTGAATGAGTTTCATTCTAGCAAGGTGGGCGAAAAAGTAGCTCATAAGTCCTCTTCTGTGGTGTCTGCAAACAACTAAAATTATAACGGAAATAATGTGGTAGTGATATATTTTTATTGTTTTTTAATAAGTTACTAGTTCGTAATTATTTATTAATATTTATTTTCATATTAAGATGATCATAATAATATAATCAGGATTTGACTTTAATTTAAATGTTATTTTAATTGTGTTGAATTATAGAATCAAAAAAATATAATGAATGTTCAATTCGGAAATAAAGAGGCAATATGAAATATTTTCCATTTATATTATTGGGCTTTTTCCTGGTGGCAATTTATTTTATTTCTATTATTTGATTATCAGAATAATACAGTCTATTAATGATGACTCGATTTAGAATAAAAAAGCCTCCGGAGTAGGAGGCTTTCACTTTATGTTTGATAAAATTTTTATTGGCGATAACCTTCAAGGAAACGGCCAAATTTATTAATCGCCATTTCAAGGTCATCTGCATAAGGTAATGTGACAATTCTAAAGTGATCGGGTTCAGGCCAGTTAAATGCGGTACCTTGAACTAATAACACTTTCTCTTGTAACAATAGGTCTAAAATCATTTTCTGGTCGTCATAGATATTAAATCGTTTAATATCGATTTTTGGGAACATATACAGAGCACCTTGTGGTTTGACACATGAAACGCCCGGTATTTGGTTGATCAACTCCCATGCACGATTACGTTGCTCATATAAACGACCACCTGGTTGAATAAATTCACTGATACTTTGGTAGCCCCCGAGTGCAGTTTGAATAGCATGCTGCATTGGAACGTTAGCGCACAGGCGCATCGAGGCCAGCATTTCTAAACCTTCAATATAGCTTTTTGCATGTTTTTTCGGGCCGTTTAATACCATCCAACCTTGGCGAAAACCAGCGACGCGATAAGTTTTAGATAAACCATTAAATGTGATGGTTAATAAATCTGGGGCGAGGGCGGCAATAGAGTGATGTACAGCATCATCATAAAGAATTTTATCGTAGATCTCATCAGCATAAATAATAAGATTGTGCTGGCGAGCCAATTCGACAATTTCCATTAACAGATCTTTACTGTAGACCGCACCGGTTGGGTTATTTGGGTTTATGACCACAATACCACGCGTTCTCGGGGTGATTTTTTTGCGAATGTCTTCAATATCAGGCATCCAACCTTGTTGCTCATCACACATATAATGAACGGCTTTCCCACCTGAAAGGGAAACCGCAGCGGTCCATAATGGGTAATCAGGCGCAGGCACTAACATTTCATCACCATTATTAAGCAGCGCTTGCATGGCTTGTACGATTAATTCAGAAACGCCATTACCAATGTAGACATCTTCCACGGTCATTTCATGAATACCGCGAGCTTGGTAATGCTGCACAATCGCTTTACGGGCAGAATATAAGCCTTTTGAATCACAATAACCCTGAGAACTAGGCAGATTACGCAAGACATCAACTAGGATTTCATCTGGGGCTTCAAAACCAAATGGGGCCGGGTTACCAATATTGAGCTTGAGGACTTTGTTGCCTTCTTCTTCTAGGCGTTTAGCTTCTTTTAAGACGGGCCCACGAATGTCATAGCAAACATTATCGAGCTTACTGGATTTAGTTAGATTATTCATAGTTTTCTCATTACCCTAAGGGTTACATTGGTGGAGCCGGCGTTATTCCTTTACTCTACTCCTCCCTCAGAAGCTTTTGAAGATGCAAGGTTATTTTTGGTGTAAAAGGTTGGTTTACGCTTAAATGTAATGTTTGGTATCTTATTATATGGTTTAAGTTAGCTGTATATTCCTAAAATATAGCATTGTCTGGATTATAATTTTAACATTTATTGATGTTTTGGAGTATAAAAAGTAAAAAAGCAGAAAAACAGAGGAAAAGGAAAATTTGTATCAAAATGTAATATTAAGCATTGAATCATTAAAATAGACATGATTTTTTTGCTGTAATAGCCTTTTTTTATAATAATTAGTGTGATTTTGTTAGTAATATTGATTGTTTCGAGTCATTTTTATTAACAAAAAGTGTTGCTCAAAATTGTAACTAATTGATATATATAACTATAGGTAAATAGTGAAACGAATTTTATAATGTGCTTACATTAAAATAATTGTGATTACATTAAATATGTTACTATTTAGGCGTGTTCTAGAAAGCGCTTTGTTAGTTTGTTTTTTAGGAAAACATCCCCTTTTTATTAAAATTATTTGACTTTTGGAAGTATGCTATTTGCACACGTGCTCTATCACTTATAAATAATGAGCAGGGTGGAAAAGTAAAATAATTAGAAGTTATTGCAGATCTATGGATTAGAAATGCACTCGCTTAGTAGTCGCTATAAACTCGCTGATTCTCATGGAGGAGAGCAGAAACACCAGGTAACATAAAATTATATAAGAGAATGAACGATGATAAATTCCAATCGTCCCATCATGAACCTAGATCTTGATTTGCTACGTACTTTCGTTGCTGTCGCAGATCTTAATACATTTGCAGCTGCAGCTGCAGCCGTTTGTCGAACACAATCTGCTGTGAGCCAGCAAATGCAACGTTTAGAACAATTAGTCGGTCGTGAGCTTTTTGCTCGTCATGGACGAAATAAACTGCTTACCGCACATGGATTGCAATTACTTGGCTACGCAAGGCAAATATTGCGCGCCAATGACGATGCAACGGCATCATTAACTTATAATGACGCTGATGGTGAATTGCGCATCGGTGCATCTGATGACACCGTCGATATCCTATTACCTTTCTTGCTTAATCGTATCGCGTCTGTCTATCCAAGAATTGCAATTGAAGTACGCATTAAACGAGCTCAGTTTATTGAGTCAATGCTTGATAACCATGAGATAGATCTTGCATTAACAACGGCAAGAATTAGCCACCATCCTAAAACGGCTTTAAGAACCGTGCCTGTTTTGTGGCATAGCGCACCCGATTTTCAATTGCGTCCGAATGAGCCGATCCCATTAGTTGTTATGGATGAAACTAACCCATATCGTAAACTTTGTACTAGTGCCCTTGATGATGCAGGTTTGTCATGGCATGTTGCTTATGAAGCGGCTTCTCTGCCTGCTGTTCGTGCAGCAGTTAATGCGGAAGTAGGGGTAACTGCAAGGCCAATGGAAATGCAAAATGCAGATTTACGTATTTTGAATGAAGCTGATGGGTTACCACGTTTACCTGATATTCAGTATTGGTTATATAAAAACGCAGACGAACAAAAAGATTTTGTTCTGACGGTATTCGGTGCGATTGAAAACAAAAAAATTCCTTATGTGGCAGCCTCAGCAAGTGAGTTGATGGATAGCAACGAGGAAAGTAATTAAGTTAATCGATTCATCTGGTTGCTTTAATCGCAATATCTAATCGATTTATTGTACTGGCGGTAATTCCAATTATCTTGGGATTGCCGTTTTTTTATATCATTTTTGTTAGTTTATTACTGAATCACTTGTTTGTGATCAATGTGTTATTGGCTGTGTACAAATAAAATCAATGTGTTAATCGCAATCTAAAGAAGGCTCGTGTGGCGACTGAGATAGCTATTTTTGGTTAAATGGTTAACGCACGGGTAGGTTAAGTTGTTAGATAACAGTTTAACGGATTCGTTGGTAATAACTGAAACGATTATTTCATGCAGTGGAACTCAATTTTCAATATTGGGAAATGGTATCGAGAAATTTGTTTTTATGCATGTTTAAATAATGTCCAGTGATATCCTTAGTAGGATATCGAGTTCAAATTTATCGATTTTTTATTAATTTCCGCTCATAAAAAAAACAAATAACCACTTAATAAGTATGGTTAAATAAGAAAGACCATGAAATAATTGTGATGTAGCTGGCATAACCTGAATTTCATTGTTTGGTTAACAATTTGTTATGTTATTAACAATGTTTTTTTATTGAATAGATAAAATAGCGCTGTAATGTCAGTTAGTTACTTGAAGTAATGCGTTAAAAAGAGTTACAAAGACTTAAAGTTAAATTGAATGCTATGTAAACAAATTGAGTACTTTTTCAATAAAAGTGTGCGTTAGATCAAATAAAAAGAGCAATTTTTCATCTGTTAAGACAGGTTTTTCCTGAGATAATGGTGTAGTAAAAACGAATAATCAGTTAAACTAGTTTGCGTGTTTACTTGAGTATCATTACACTGACACGTTTTAGCAGATTATGAGTACTTTTTGTTGTTCTGTTGTTTTCGAAGTGTGAAGTTTTTGTAACAAATACGGGTTATTTTACTTAGTTTAAGTGAAATAAATTGTAATGAGAGAGGACAAACCAAACGCAGTCAACAGGCTGATTTAAGTTTGGTGATATTTTAGTTTGTGATCAATTTTGGTCTTTCTTCTCGATTAACTGGGCAATTGTGGTGCAATACTGCCGTGATGTAAAAAAGAGCAGCTAACACACCATAAGTAATGAGTAAGCAACGAGTATGTCTACATCAATCCTAGCGTTAGCCCATAACTGGGCGTTTGCGATATTCCTTATCGGCACTATCGGTCTTTGTGCTTTCATGTTGGTCGCAGGTCACTTTTTAGGTAGCCGCGCCAAAGCCAGAACAAAACATGTTCCTTATGAGTCAGGTATCGACTCGGTCGGTAGTGCACGTCTCCGCATGTCTGCTAAGTTTTACTTAGTTGCCATGTTTTTCGTTATCTTCGATGTTGAAGCCATGTTCTTATTTGCATGGTCAGTCGCCATCCGCGAAGCCGGTTGGGTAGGTTTCATCGAAGCCGCGATCTTTATTTTGGTATTGTTGGCGGGACTGTTTTACCTCGTCCGCGTTGGGGCATTGGATTGGACTCCAGTCCGTTCCCGCGGAAAAGTAAAGCATCCTAGTGAAGTTATTAAAATCAGCAATCGTCATCCGCAGTAAAAAGCGAGGCATTATACAATGGATTATACGCTCACCCGCATAGATCCGAACGGTGAGAACGACCGTTACCCACTGCAAACTCAGGAAATCGTTACCGATCCACTGGAGCAGCAAGTTGAAAACAGTGTTTACATGGGAAAACTTTCTCATGCACTTCACGATGTGGTTAATTGGGGGCGCAAAAACTCTCTATGGCCATATAACTTTGGTCTTTCATGTTGCTATGTAGAAATGGTGACTTCGTTCACGGCTGTTCATGACGTTGCCCGCTTTGGTGCAGAAGTACTGCGTGCTTCACCTCGTCAAGCCGATTTCATGGTAGTAGCAGGTACTTGTTTCACAAAAATGGCACCTGTTATTCAACGTCTGTATGACCAAATGCTTGAACCAAAATGGGTTATTTCCATGGGTTCATGTGCCAACTCTGGTGGTATGTATGACATTTACTCTGTTGTACAAGGCGTCGATAAATTTATTCCTGTGGATGTGTATATCCCAGGTTGCCCACCGCGTCCAGAAGCCTATATGCAGGCTCTGCTTCTGTTGCAAGAATCTATCGGTAAAGAGCGTCGACCGCTGTCTTGGGTTGTTGGAGACCAAGGGGTTTACCGTGCCAATATGCAATCAGAAAGAGAAAGAAAGCACGGTGAACGTATTGCAGTGACAAACCTGCGTACACCAGACGAAATTTAAGGCTTAAAGCCATACAGCGTAACAGAGCAATGTTGTTGCGAAATAATAAACCTGATCAAGCGTTATGGTGAAGAATGATGACAGATCAGATAGCGCAAGCGAGTAGTAACCAGCCAGGATGGCAGACACAGGATCACTTAAACGACCCTGTGCTTCTGGAACTGCGCAATCAATTTGGGCCGGATGCCTTTTCTGTTCAAGCAACTCGCACTGGTATGCCAGTGCTTTGGGTGCGTCGTGAACAGTTACTGGAAGTGGTCGATTTCCTAAAGAAATTACCAAAACCGTATGTCATGTTATTTGACTTACATGGGGTAGATGAACGTCAACGAATTCACCGTCAAGGTCTGCCAGAAGCAGACTTTAGTGTTTTCTACCACCTCATCTCTATCGATCGTAACCGCGATATCATGTTAAAAGTCGCTCTTAATGAGAAAGACTTAAACGTGCCGTCTATTGTTTCCCTGTTCCCGAATGCGAATTGGCATGAGCGTGAAGTGTGGGATATGTTCGGTATAACGTTCCAAGGTCACCCAAATTTACGTCGCCTTTTAATGTCACCAAGCTGGGAAGGTCACCCACTGCGTAAGGATTATCCTGCGCGTGCGACTGAGTTTGACCCTTTTGTTCTGACTAAGCAGAAACAAGATCTGGAAATGGAAGCCTTGACTTTCAAACCAGAAGAGTGGGGCATGGCACGTGGAAATGAAAACGAAGATTTCATGTTCCTAAACTTGGGGCCAAACCACCCATCCTCACACGGTGCGTTTCGTATCGTATTACAACTGGATGGTGAAGAAATTATTGACTGCGTACCTGACATTGGCTACCACCACCGTGGTGCTGAAAAAATGGGTGAACGCCAGTCATGGCATAGCTACATTCCTTACACTGACCGTATCGAGTACCTCGGCGGTTGTGTGAATGAAATGCCATATGTGTTGGCCGTTGAAAAACTGGCTGGCATTGAAGTGCCGGATCGCGTGAAAACCATTCGTGTCATGCTGTCTGAGTTATTCCGCATTAACAGCCACTTACTGTACATCAGTACCTATATCCAAGACGTTGGTGCGATGACCCCTGTCTTCTTTGCGTTTACCGACCGTCAAAAAGTCTACAACGTGATTGAAGCGATTACCGGTTTCCGTATGCACCCTGCATGGTTCCGTATCGGTGGTGTTGCGCACGACTTACCGCGTGGTTGGGAAAAACTGCTGCGTGAGTTATTAGACTGGTTGCCAAAACGTTTAGAGTCTTATGTGACTTCTGCACTGAAAAACTCCATCTTAAAAGGTCGCTCTATTGGGACAGCAATGTACTCTAAAGAAGAGGCGCTGGCATGGGGTGTAACAGGGGCTGGATTACGTGCAACAGGCGTTGATTTTGACGTGCGTAAATGGCGTCCATATTCAGGTTATGAAAACTTTGAGTTCGATATTCCTATCGCTCACAACGGTGACTGTTATGACCGTGTGATGATCAAAGTAGAAGAGATGCGCCAGAGTATTCGTATTCTTGAGCAATGCTATAAGAATATGCCAGAAGGTCCTTTCAAAGCTGACCATCCATTGACAACTCCGCCACCAAAAGAGCGCACGTTGCAGCATATCGAAACCCTGATCAACCACTTCTTACAAGTGTCTTGGGGGCCGGTGATGCCAGCAAATGAGTCATTCCAGATGGTTGAAGCGACGAAAGGTATCAACAGCTACTACTTAACCAGTGATGGCAGCACAATGAGCTACCGTACGCGTATTCGTACGCCAAGCTACGCTCACTTGCAGCAAATTCCTGCCGTGATCAGAGGTAGTTTAGTTTCAGACTTAATCGTCTATCTGGGTAGTATCGATTTTGTAATGTCGGATGTGGATCGCTAACCATGCATAATGAACATAACGAAAATGAGAAGCACAACGAGCTCAATGTCGTGAATGTGTTTGAACCGCAAGTCAATCATGGCTTTGTCTTAACAGAGAAAGAGCGTGAAGAGATTGAAGGTGAGAAACACCATTACGAAGACGCACGTGCTGCCTCAATTGAAGCACTGAAAATTGTGCAAAAAAACCGCGGTTGGGTTGAAGATGGTGCGATCCATGCTATCGCTGACGTCTTAGGCATCCCAGCCAGTGATGTTGAAGGGGTGGCGACATTCTATAGCCAAATCTTCCGCCAACCAGTGGGTCGCCACATTATTCGCTATTGCGACAGTGTTGTTTGCCATATTACAGGTTATCAGGGCTTAGAAGCTGAAATCATTAAACAGCTTAATATTCGCCCTGGTCAAACAACAGCTGATGGCCGCTTTACATTGCTGCCGACCTGTTGCCTAGGTAACTGTGACAAGGGTCCAACGATGATGATCGATGATGACACTCACAGCTACGTGCAGCCTGAAAATATTCAAAAATTACTGGAGCAGTATCCATGACAAATTCTGTTAATCCAGTGATCCGTACTGCTGAAACTCATCCTCTAACATGGCGTTTGCGTGATGACAATCAGCCTGTTTGGTTAGATGAGTATCGCAGTAAAAACGGATACAAAGGTCTTGAGCGCGCGCTCAAAGGCATGGCACCGGATGAAGTTGTGAATCTCGTAAAAGACGCTGGCCTGAAAGGGCGAGGTGGAGCGGGCTTCTCAACGGGTCTGAAATGGAGCCTGATGCCAAAAGACGAAAACATGAAACTGCGTTACTTTTTATGTAATGCGGATGAAATGGAACCGGGCACCTATAAAGACCGTTTATTGATGGAGCAACTCCCTCACTTGTTAGTTGAAGGGATGATCACGGGCGCTTATGCACTTAAGGCCTACCGTGGTTATATCTTCTTACGGGGTGAGTATGTTGAAGCCGCGCAAAACCTACGCCGTGCCATCGAAGAAGCGAAAGCGGCGGGTTTATTAGGAAAAAATATCCTCGGTTCGGGTTTCGATTTTGAACTGTTTGTCCACACCGGCGCTGGGCGTTATATCTGCGGTGAAGAAACCGCACTGATTAACTCTTTAGAAGGCCGCCGTGCTAACCCACGTTCTAAACCACCATTCCCTGCAACATCAGGTGCTTGGGGTAAGCCAACTTGCGTTAATAACGTCGAAACCATTTGTAACGTGCCTGCCATTTTAGAGCACGGAGACCAATGGTATATCGATTTAAGCGCCGGTAAGAGTAAAGACGCGGGTACTAAATTAATGGGCTTCTCTGGCCGTGTGAAAAACCCGGGTCTGTGGGAATTGCCATTTGGTACAACGGCACGTGAAGTTTTGGAAGATTACGCAGGTGGTATGCGTGATGGACTGAAATTAAAAGCATGGCAGCCGGGTGGAGCAGGGACAGACTTCCTAACCAACGACCACCTCGACTTACCAATGGATTTCGAAAATATTGCCAAAGCAGGAAGCCGTCTTGGTACTGCATTGGCGATGGCGGTTGATCATGAAATCAACATGGTTTCTTTAGTGCGTAACTTAGAAACCTTCTTTGCTCGTGAATCCTGTGGTTGGTGTACGCCGTGCCGTGATGGTTTGCCATGGAGTGTGAAAATTTTACAAGCGCTGGAAAAAGGAGAAGGGCAGCCGGGGGATATTGAAACCCTAGAGCAGCTGTGCCGTTTCTTAGGACCGGGTAAAACTTTCTGCGCTCACGCACCGGGTGCGGTCGAACCGCTACAAAGTGCCATCAAATATTTCCGTGATGAATTCGAAGCGGGTATTTCGCAAAAAGATCTGCGTAACATTGTGCAGATTGCGGGTATCCAACCCAACCTGCTGAAGCAGCGTTGGTAATTATTTAGCGATTGAGCAACCGCTAAAGAGATTTTTCACGAAGAACGTATTTTTGATTAACGCCTGCTTTATGCGGGCCTTTGGGAAGCATGCTGACTATGGCTACAATATATGTAGACGGCAAAGAATATGACGTAAACGGGTCTGAAAACCTGTTACAAGCCTGTCTTTCTCTCGGGCTAGATATTCCTTATTTTTGCTGGCATCCGGCGCTGGGAAGCGTTGGCGCTTGCCGCCAGTGTGCGGTTAAGCAGTATCAGAACGCAGATGACACACGCGGTCGCCTAGTAATGTCTTGTATGACACCCGCAACGGAAGGTACCTACATCTCAATTGATGATGAAGAAGCCAAACAATTCCGTGAAAGTGTCGTGGAATGGCTGATGACCAACCACCCTCATGACTGCCCAGTCTGTGAGGAAGGGGGGAACTGTCACCTACAAGATATGACGGTAATGACCGGTCATAACATGCGTAAATATCGTTTTACGAAACGGACTCACATTAACCAAGACCTTGGTCCATTTATTAGTCATGAAATGAACCGTTGTATTGCGTGTTATCGCTGTGTTCGTTACTACAAAGATTACGCAGATGGCACGGATTTAGGGGTTTATGGGGCACATAACTATGTGTATTTCGGTCGTACTGAAGACGGTACGCTGGAAAGTGAGTTCTCCGGTAACTTAGTTGAAGTTTGTCCAACCGGGGTATTCACCGATAAAACCCACTCTGAGCGCTATAACCGTAAATGGGATATGCAGTTTGCACCCGGTATCTGCCAACAGTGCAGTATCGGTTGTAACACTAGCCCTGGTGAGCGTTATGGTGAAATCCGTCGCATCGAAAACCGTTATAACGGCTCGGTAAACCACTATTTCCTGTGTGACCGTGGTCGCTTTGGTTATGGTTACGTCAACCGTAAAGACCGTCCTCGCCAAGCCGTACTCAATAAAAATGGCGTTAAGAACGTGATTTCGGCTATCGAAGCGATGCAAAGTGGTGCGCAAATTATCAATCAAGCGAAAAAAGTGATTGGTATCGGTTCTCCACGCGCTAGCGTTGAAAGCAACTATGCATTACGCGCATTAGTTGGAGCAGAAAACTTCTATTCCGGTATTTCTGCGGGAGAGCAGCGTCGTTTAGCATTAATGCAAAATATTCTGCAAAACGGCGGTATCTATACGCCAACACTGCGTGAAGTAGAAGGCTATGATGCGGTACTGGTACTGGGTGAAGATTTAACTCAGACAGGTGCACGTATGGCGTTATCTGTACGCCAAGCGGTGAAAGGTAAAGCTCGTGAGATGGCGGCAGCGCAAAAAGTGGCTGACTGGCAAATCGCGGCAATCATGAATATTGGTCAACACGCAAAATATCCGCTGTTTATTACCAATGTTGATGACACTCGTTTAGACGATGTGGCTGCCTTCAATTACCGTGCTCCAGTGGCTGACCAAGCGCGCTTCGGTTTTGCTATCGCCAATATGATTAATGGCGAAGCCCCTGCGGTGAATGATTTACCCGCAGACTTAAAAGCCAAAGTGGAAACCATTGCTCAGGCCTTAGCGGGTGCGAAAAAACCATTAATTATCAGTGGTAGCCATAGTGCCAGCGAGGCAATGATCCAAGCGGCCGCTAACGTGGCATTTGCACTGAAAGCGAAAGGCGCGAACGTTGGGTTATCTTACTTAGCGTCTCATGCAAATAGTTTCGGTCTGGCAATGATGAATGCACAGCCATTAGACAGCGCTTTAGCTCGCATAGAAGCGAACGAAGCGGATGTGGCTATTGTTATCGAAAACGACCTGTACCGTCACAGCAGCGTGGATGCAGTCAATAGCGCATTAGCGAAATTGAGCCACTTGATTGTAGCGGATCATCAGCAAACCGACATCATGGATAAAGCAACATTAGTTCTGCCAGCAGCAAGTTTTGCTGAAGCAGACGGTACGTTGATTAACCAAGAAGGTCGTGCACAGCGTTTCTTCCAAGTCTTCGACCCAACGTATTACGATAAAGCTATCGTGATGAACGAAAGCTGGCGCTGGATGCATTCACTACAAACTGAAGCGCAAGAGCGTGATGCGGATTGGTCTCAACTTGATCACGTTATCGCTGATTGTGTTGCCGCAATGCCACAATTCTCAGGTATGGTTGATGCCGCACCAAAAGCGTCTTTCCGTATTCGTGGTCAAAAACTGGCGCGTGAACCACATCGTTACAGTGGCCGTACAGCGATGCTAGCAAATCAATCTGTCCATGAACCTCGTCAACCGCAAGATATTGACTCTCCATTTGCTTTCTCAATGGAAGGGAACAACAGCCCAACCGCACCGCGCCAGCAAATTCCATTTGCATGGGCACCAGGTTGGAACTCACCGCAAGCATGGAATAAATTCCAAGCCGAAGTGGGGGGGCACCTGTTATTTGGTGACCCGGGTATCCGTTTGTTCAATTCAACAGAGAGCAAATTGGCTTACTTCACTGAAATTCCAGCGGCTTATCAAGCTAGCGAAGCGCAGTGGGTCGTCGCACCTTATTACCACCTGTTTGGCAGTGATGAAATGTCACAGCGTTCAGAGGTGATCCAAGAGCGTATGCCTGAGCCTTATATCATGCTGAACACGCAAGATGCTGCGGCACTGGGGCTGTCAGCGGGTGCTAAAGCTGAGTTTAGCCATGCAGGTCAAGCGTTTAACTTGACTGTTCGCCTCAGTAATCACCTGTCTACCGGTCAAATTGGCTTACCGCTAGGAATGCCAGGTATCGCACCGTCAATGGCTGGCGTGTCAGTCAATAATCTGCGGAGGGGAGCATGATGGATTGGATTTCTCCTGAAGTGATGGAAGTATTAATTTCCATCCTTAAATCTGTCGTCATTTTATTGGTTGTTGTGACTTGTGGGGCATACATGAGTCTGGGAGAGCGCCGTATTCTCGGTCTGTTCCAGAACCGTTATGGTCCAAACCGCGTTGGCCCGTTTGGGATGGGCCAGTTAATCGCCGACATGTTCAAAATGCTGTTTAAAGAAGACTGGATCCCACAGTTCGCGGATAAGAAAATCTTTACGCTAGCACCAGTTATCGCATTTTGTTCATTGTTCCTTGCATTTGCTATCGTCCCTGTTAGCCCAACATGGCACGTTGCAGACCTGAATATTGGGATTTTATTCTTCCTAATGATGGCGGGTCTGGCGGTCTACGCGGTGTTATTCGCAGGTTGGTCAAGTAATAACAAATACTCATTATTAGGTGCGATGCGTGCGTCAGCACAAACCGTGAGTTACGAAGTATTCTTAGGCCTTTCTTTAATGGGTGTGGTTGCACAAGCAGGTTCATTCAACCTGATTGATATTGTGAACTCCCAAGAAGGCATGTGGAATATTATTCCTCAATTCTTTGGTTTTGTGACTTTTGCGATAGCGGGCGTTGCGGTATGTCACCGTCACCCGTTTGACCAACCAGAAGCAGAACAAGAGATTGCGGATGGTTACCACGTTGAATACTCAGGGATGAAGTTCGGTCTGTTCTTCGTTGGTGAGTATATCGGTATCGTAACGGTTTCTGCACTGATTGTGACGCTGTTCTTTGGTGGCTGGCATGGTCCATTCCTGCCGTCATTCTTGTGGTTTGCTATCAAAACTGGCTTTTTCATGATGATGTTTATCTTGATCCGTGCCTCTTTACCGCGTCCACGTTATGACCAAGTGATGTCTTTCGGTTGGAAAATTTGCCTGCCGCTGACACTGCTTAATCTGCTGGGTACTGCAGCAGTGATTTTATACAACGCTCAGTAAGGGGTGATTGAACCATGACATTGAAAGAGTTATTGGTCGGTTTCGCCACCCAAGTACGTAGTATTTGGATGGTCGGCCTACATGCGTTCGATAAACGCGAAACGCAAATGTATCCAGAAGAGCCGGTTTATCTGCCACCCCGTTACCGTGGTCGTATCGTGTTGACGCGCGATCCAGACGGTGAAGAGCGTTGTGTTGCATGTAACTTGTGTGCGGTAGCTTGCCCTGTGGGTTGTATCTCACTGCAAAAAGCTGAACACGAAGATGGCCGCTGGTACCCTGAATTTTTCCGCGTTAACTTTTCGCGCTGTATTTTCTGTGGTCTGTGTGAAGAGGCTTGCCCTACCACGGCAATCCAATTAACACCTGATTTTGAAATGGCCGATTGGAGACGTCAGGATCTGGTTTACGAGAAAAATGACCTGTTGATTTCAGGTCCGGGTAAATATCCTGATTATAACTTTTACCGTAAATCAGGTATGGCGATTGCAGGTAAAGACAAAGGTGAAGCGGATAACGAAGCGAAACCTATCAACGTCAAAGACCTGTTGCCATAAGGAGCGATATTCATGGAATTTACATTTTATATCGCCGGTCTAGTTGCCATTTTAGCAACTTTAAGGGTGATAACGAATACAAATCCGGTGCATGCACTGTTGTATCTGGTTGTTTCTCTGCTGGCTCTGTCAATGGTGTTTTTCTCCCTCGGCGCGTATTTTGCTGGAGCGTTGGAAATCATCGTTTATGCAGGTGCCATCATGGTCCTGTTCGTGTTCGTCGTGATGATGCTCAACCTAGGACGTTCTGTTCAAGAACAAGAGCGCGCTTGGTTGACGCCGAAAAACTGGATTGGTCCTGCTGTGTTATCCGCAGTTTTATTGGCTATCTTAGTTTACGGCATCACCTCATTGTCATATCAAGAAGGCATTGAGGGCACCATCATTGGGGCGAAAGAAGTGGGTATTAGCTTGTTCGGGCCTTACGTTCTGGCTGTCGAATTGGCGTCACTGTTACTACTAGCTGGTTTAGTTGTCGCATTCCACGTTGGACGTGACCGTAAAGAAAACGGTGCTGATCTTGTCAGTATCGCGAAGGCGGAGGAGCAAAAATGATACCTCTAGAACATGGTCTGATTTTAGCGGCGATTTTATTTGTGATGGGGCTTAGCTGCCTTGTTATTCGCCGCAATCTGCTTTTCATGCTGATCGGACTGGAAATCATGATTAACTCAACTGCACTGGCATTTGTGGTTGCAGGGAGTTTTTGGGGGCAGCCAGACGGCCAAATTATGTATATATTGGCAATTACATTGGCTGCAGCGGAGGCGAGTATTGGATTGGCGTTGTTACTGCAACTCCATCGTCATCGTCAGAACCTGAATATTGATAAAGTCAGTGAGATGCGCGGATGAACCTACTCTATTTAACTATTCTGTTGCCTTTACTGGGGTCGGTGTTGTTAGCCTTCTCCCGTGGACGCTGGTCAGAAAACGTTTCGGCCATTATTGGTGCGGGGTCGGTCGGCTTAGCGGCCATCGTCGCATTCTATGCTGGCAATGAATTTTTAGCTCAAGACGCTGGTAGCGTGTTCATCCAACCTCTGTGGACTTGGATGTCTGTCGGTACCTTTAATATCCCATTCACCCTAATGTTAGATGGTCTATCTCTGACCATGTTAGGTGTGGTAACGGGTGTGGGCTTCCTTATTCATGTATACGCTTCTTGGTATATGCGTGGTGAGGAAGGTTACTCACGTTTCTTCGCTTACACTAACCTGTTTATCGCGAGTATGGTGGTCTTAGTCCTCGCTGATAATATGATGCTGATGTATCTCGGTTGGGAAGGGGTAGGGCTGTGCAGTTACCTGTTGATTGGTTTCTATTATACCAATCCAGAAAACGGTAAAGCCGCAATGAAAGCGTTCTTTGTCACGCGTATCGGTGATGTATTCCTCGCCATTGGTATGTTTATCCTGTGGAATGAGCTCGGCACATTGAATTTCAGCGAAATGGCGGTGTTAGCACCTCAGAAATTTGCTGAAGGTTCGAGTGCGATCAATTGGGCAACCTTAATGTTATTAGGTGGCGCAGTCGGTAAATCAGCACAGTTACCATTGCAAACGTGGTTGGCAGATGCGATGGCGGGTCCAACGCCAGTTTCAGCATTGATCCACGCCGCAACCATGGTAACGGCCGGTGTGTACTTAGTGGCTCGTACCCACGTTCTGTTCTTATTAGCGCCAGAAGTTTTACATCTAGTTGGCGTTGTGGGCGCAGTGACATTAGTACTGGCAGGGTTTGCTGCACTGGTTCAAACCGATATCAAGCGCGTGCTTGCTTATTCCACGATGAGCCAAATCGGTTATATGTTTTTGGCTCTCGGTGTGCAAGCTTGGGATGCTGCGATTTTCCACCTGATGACGCACGCTTTCTTTAAAGCACTGTTGTTCCTGTCAGCAGGTTCGGTCATTTTGGCATGCCACCACGAGCAAAATATCTTCAAAATGGGCGGATTGCGTAAGCAAATTCCATTTATCTACGCTGTGATGTTGATTGGCGGAAGCGCACTGGCAGCATTGCCATTGTTTACTGCTGGTTTCTACAGTAAAGATGCCATTTTGTGGGGAGCGCAGCTTGATGGACAAACTGTATTGTTGTGGGCAGGTATCCTCGGTGCATTAATGACCGCAATTTATACCTTCCGTATGATTTTCATCGTGTTCCACGGTGAAGCAAAAATCAAAGCGCATAAGGTTAAAGGCATCACTCACACATTACCACTGGGCATTTTGGCTATCCTTGCAACGTTTGTTGGTGCATTAATCCACCAACCACTCGAAGGGGTATTCCCTGCAGAAGCGGCTGGCAGTGAAGACGGTAAAGTCTTACTCGAAGCGATTTCTGGCGGGTTTGCTATCGCTGGTCTATTAATTGCGGTATTCCTCTACCTGTTTAGACGTTCAATAGTCGATGCTATCGCGAAAACTGCGGTGGGTCGTTTCTTCAGCGCATGGTGGTACCAAGCGTGGGGCTTCGACTGGCTGTATGACGTAGTCTTTGTAAAACCGTTTAAAGGTATTGCATGGCTACTGGAAAGCGATCCGATTAACTCTCTGATGAATATCCCTGCACATCTTTCACGTTGGGCAAATAAAGGGCTTGCAGTGAGTGAAAACGGCCAAATCCGTTGGTATGTTGCCTCGTTGGGGCTGGGTGCAGTGCTGATTCTTGCTCTGCTGCTTTTGGTTTAATTAAGGGACACATTGCGCCATGCTATTACCCTGGCTAATACTCATTCCCTTCATCGGAGGCCTGCTAAGCTGGCAGGCTGACCGGTTCAGTCATCGCGCACCGCGCTGGATTGCACTGGCGACGATGGGAATAACATTAATACTCTCCGTGCAATTGTGGTTAGAAGGGAATTACTCTCTTGTTAATCCACAAGGGATTCCACAATGGCAATCTGTTTTCTTTATGCCGTGGATCCCGTCACTGGGAATTGACTTTCATTTAGCTATTGACGGTTTATCACTGCTGATGGTCGTATTAACGGCTATCATGGGGGCTTTCTCGATTCTGAGCTCTTGGAGTGAAAACCAGAAGAACCAAGGTGCGTATCACTTTAACCTGCTGTGGATTATCACAGGTGTGATGGGGATTTTCACCGCGGTTGACTTGTTCTTATTCTTCTTCTTCTGGGAGATGATGCTGATCCCAATGTACTTCCTGATTGCCAATTGGGGGCACAAAGGGTCAGAAAACAGACAACATATCAAAGCCGCGACTAAGTTCTTTATCTATACGCAAGCAAGTGGCTTGATCATGTTGGTTTCCATCATTGGATTGGCACTAGCGAATTACAATACTTCAGGCGTATTAACATTCGATTATAACCAACTGTTAGGCGCAGAGCTGTCTAGTAACGTTGCGTTTATGTTGATGTTAGGCTTCTTTATCGCCTTTGCCGTTAAAATGCCATTGGTTCCTTTCCATGGTTGGATGGCAGATACCCAAGAACAGTCGCCTACAGCGGGTTCCGTGGATATCTCCGGTATCATGCTAAAAACCGCAGCATACGGCCTGTTACGCTTTACTTTGCCTCTGTTCCCTGAAGCCTCTATCCAGTTCACGCCAGTGGCGATGACGCTGGGTGTGATCAGTATCTTCTACGGTGCATGGTTGGCGTTCAAACAAACGGATATCAAACGTCTTGCAGCGTACAGTAGCTTATCCCATATGGGCTTTGTGACAGTCGCTATTTACGCGGGTTCAACCTTGGCCTACCAAGGTGCTGTAGTTCAAATGATCACCAATGGTTTGTCTGGTGCGGCACTGATTATCATTAGTGGTCAACTGTATGAACGTACGCAAACGCGTGATATGCGTATGATGGGTGGATTATGGAAACGCATTAAATGGTTACCAGGAATGTCCCTGTTCTTTGCTGCGGCAACGCTAGGAATGCCAGGTACAGGTAACTTCATTGGTGAATTTATGATCCTGTTTGGCAGCTTCAGCCAATTCACGTTAGTGACTTGTATTATGGTCTTTGGTGTGGTGTTTGCGTCTATCTACTCACTGTGGATGATGCAACAGACCTACTACGGTACACCTAAGTCTGAAAAAGAAATGAAAGGGTTAACGGCACGTGAATTTGGTGTGCTGCTGGCTCTGGCTGCTTTACTGGTTATTATCGGTTTCTACCCACAACCAATTTTAGATACCTCAATTGGTTCGATGGAAACATTGCATAACCTGTATTCTGCTTCACTTACAACATTAGGGCTGTAATTCGCCATGACAATAACTCCTCAAGAACTGATCGCAATACTACCACTGATGATCGTCGGGTTGACGGCGGTGGTTGTGATGCTGTCCATTGCGTGGCGACGCGATCACCTTACCAGTGCCGCGCTGACAGTATCTGGCTTTGTTATTGCGTTGCTTTCACTGATTTGGGTAGCCGACGGCTATCTAATGGATGTGACTTCGCTTATCCGTGTTGATGGCTTTGCGCTGTTCTATAGTGCATTAGTCCTGATTGCAGGTATCGGTACCAGCATCTTTGCCTACCACTGGCTGGAAGGTTTTGGCGACAATAGAGATGAATTCCACTTGTTAGTTGCTATCGCGGTGGCAGGTGGTGTGCTGTTATCTATGTCAAACCATATGGCGTCGATGTTTATCGGTATTGAGCTGATTTCATTGCCACTGTTTGGCTTAGTTGCCTATACCTTTGAGCGCAGTCGCACATTAGAAGCTGGGATCAAGTACATGCTGTTATCTGCAGCAGCGTCTTCATTCCTGTTATTCGGAATTGCGTTACTGTATGCGGAATCGGGTAGCTTAAGCTTCGCAGCTGTTGGTCAAAGTCTTTCTGATAACCAAATTCACGCCCCATTAGTGATGATTGGTTTCGGTATGCTCATTGTTGGTTTTGGCTTTAAACTGTCACTGTTTCCATTCCAACTGTGGACACCAGACGTTTATCAAGGTGCGCCTGCACCTGTATCAGCTTTCTTAGCAACGGGTAGTAAAATCGCTATCTTTGCCGTATTAGTGCGTATCTTTTTGGAAGCACCAATTGCCAACAGCAATACGTTAGCGATTGTGATTTCAGTGATTGCCATAGCATCTATCTTGTTTGGTAACTTACTGGCTATCACACAAAAAAGCGCAAAACGCTTGCTGGGTTACTCATCTATCTCGCATATGGGTTATTTACTCGTTGCCCTTGTTGCGTTACGTATCGACCCAGTAGCGTCACAAGTGACTATCGCAATCTACTTAGTGGGTTACTTGTTTGCAAGCTTAGGCGCATTTGGTGTTGTGAGTATCGTTTCCAGTCCTTATCGTGGTGATGACCAGGATGATTTCAGTGCATTCCGTGGGCTGTTCTGGCATAAACCCGTTCTAGCAACGGTAATGACTGTGATGATGCTGTCGCTGGCAGGTATTCCAATTACATTAGGATTTATTGGTAAATTCTATGTGATTGCATCCGCGGTGAATGCAGAGTTATGGTGGTTAACAGGAACTGTAGTGGTTGGTAGTGCAATTGGTTTATATTACTACCTAAGCTTTATGGCTAGCCTATATAGCCGCGATGCAGAACATGCAGAACGTTATACAGGCCCTGAAAAAGCAACGTTAGGGACCGTTGTTGCTGTTATTTGCGCCATTGCGGTTATTGTCTTTGGTGTATGGCCACAACCTCTTATTGATATGACATCAACAGCACTTGCTGTGATTAACTAATAGGCTAAAATTTCCTATAGTTGATAAACCGGCTACTTTTGAGTAGCCGGTTTTTTTTAATCAGGTAACTGACGCTGATATTGGTATTCCATATCATCTAAAAAAGACATTAGTACTTGGCTTGCGGTATTGATCTTTTGAATATTCACTGTTTTTTCAGACGATTTTTCATTAATAAAATGGCACCATTCCCACCAATAATTCTTAATGAGGCCTATCTGAGTAATAATTGATAATTTATGTGAATCTATAGCGGTGATTTGTTCTGATAAGAGCATGAGTTGAGAAAGCTTAAATATTGTTTTATCAATGTGATTAACTTCTTCTTTTAATTCTAAAATTTGGTTTCCTAAATCTAGCCTGACCTCGACAAGTTGCGCAAATTCTAAACCATCATCAATGACTGATAATAAATTCTTAATAAAGGCAATGGCTGATTTTAATATTTGCTTTTTATTTGTTGGCATATCAATTGAGTCAATTAACTCATCATTCAACAAATGTTTTTTTAAGAAATCAGTGATTTTAGATTTTAAGATGATATCTTCTGCTGCGGTAATAACGGAGTGTTGCTGATTGATTTCGTTTATTTTTAGCATTTTGCTATTTTTGGATGTGACTAGGAGTTCTTTTTGTTCTGAGTATTGCTGTAGTTTATGTTGGTTGCTTTCTTCCACGTGAATGAGTGATAGAGAGTCGGTGGTGTAACTGAATTTGGTAATTATTCTTTCTAGCTCTAATTTAAAATCAATTAAATCCTCAATAAAGCTTGTGACTAAAATTCCGTCAGGTATATTTGTATTTTCACTATTTAATTCACTTTTTAAAATATAATTTAATTTTATTTTTAGCTTCGGTATCGAGTTTCTGATTGTTTCATTTATATTGAAAGTCTTACTTGCAATTTTTTGTATCTTTCCGTGTATGATAAAGTCATAATGTATTATATTTTTATTAAATGCGGAAATTTCATTTGACATATGCCTTAACTGATAAATATCAATGGAGGGCAATATCGGTAAATCAAGCTTATCTTGCATATGAGTACCTTTTATTGAGGGGGGGTGTTATTTGGTTGAATTTGGTCAAATAACGTTATTAAGTGTGTAGAGTATTCTTGAATGGTATACCAGGATGTAACAATTCGTTTGAAATGAGTAATGAATTTAATAAGTTTATCAGCGTTATTGATTTTTTTGAAAACCTCGATTGATTGGGTTATTTCAGTTAGGAGGACAAGCCACATATAATCTAAATGGTCAACGGCTAACCGTGCATCTTTAAAGAAACCATCGATTTTATGGAGGTTAATTTGAATATCAAAGATAACTTTTTTGATGAGTTCTTCTTTGTTAATTTGGTCGTTAATTGATTTTATTTCTGCTAATGTTTCATTTTTTCTTGCTCGAATTTTTTCAGCTTTCGAGCCAAAAATACTACCAGTAATAATGAGACCGATGACACCACCTGCTAAGCCGGTGAAGCTGAGTTTTACAAAATGTGAATACTCTTGTTCTAATTGCTGTAGTTCCTGCTTTTTCGTTTTAAGTAATTCTTGTAAGTAGCTATCTGTAATTTCATTATCAGTAGTTTCAAGTTGATTATATAACCCTTTAATATTAAACAATAATGATTCAACGTGTTGATAATTAGATAGATACCCACCTGTAATATGTACTCTAAAATCTGAAATGATATTTTTAATATTACTTGTCTTAATGGATTGCTCCTTAATATCATCTTTAATTAATTGTAAGATATTAGTTAGTTCAGTCGCTATTTGTTGGTCATCGCTTTGATAAAATATTTCATCTAACTCACTTTCATTAATATCATTCAAACTGTCTGATACCCTTTTCAATATAGGCATATGGTTTATATATTCAATAATCTGCCCTCCTGTATGTATAATGTTTCGGCTAGCTAGAGATAGGTTGACAGATTGCTCTTTAACATGTTGCTCGACATTATCCCAGGTATTGGCATGATCTCGAATATTGATAATGGTATTAATTAATTCGTCTGTATCTATTGGTAAAGTGGTTGATGAGGTAATACCAAACCATTTTAGAATATCATTTTTTTTCCAAGGCAAAGAAAGAGAGAAGTAAACATGGCGATGTATGCTAATTAAATCGTCTAATGTAAAAATACCGACTTCGCGGGTTGAAAGAGCATCTTGATTCGTTAATAAAGCTAAGGTTGTATGGCCTATATGCTCTTTTTCAATAATTCTGTCGTAATTTTCTTTTGTATTCATTTTAAAATCCATGTTGATTAAGTTAAGGATTGAACACTAATTTGTATTAGCACTATTGTATGGTTGAGTTACCTATTTATTGTAAATGAAAATATAAATTTCATATTTGTTAACCTACTAGAAATTGACTGAAAGTTTTATACTAAAAAATGAAAAACAGAGCTAAAAAATAGCACTTTGAGCAAGTCAATACATGTTTAAAATATTATTTTTTATTATATATATTTAGAAATCATCTATAGTGATAATAAATTAAATAACGCATAACAATATGATGATAATTAAAATTTACGGCGGTTTTACTTTTGAAGGCTAAATAGAATTGTAATGGAATATAGGTTTGCAGCTTAAATATAACTATGTTTCAAAATGGAATTCTTTTTGGATAAAAATGAAGCAATTTCGAGAGGGAGGAAAGAAGAAAGGGGATAAAATCACATTTTCCATTAATTAAATGAATGGAATGACGTGTAATATATATAATAAGCTATACTATCAACAACCTGAACCTCTATTCGTGTAACAAGGTTGGTTTTGATGTGATTTCTCTTGGCTATCGTCATTTGGGGCATAAGCGATAATTATAGTGATGTACTAAAAACAATTTGTTTATTGCAGATAATCTGTTTTTAGTGCTGAACCGGTGACATAGCATTTACTGTTAGTCATCAATGTATTAAAAAATGGTTTTGCGCTATATAATAACGCGTAGTGAATTTGTGTGATGTAGCAGTGGGAATCTAAAGTGAACTATAAAAAAATTGATCAACTGATAACTGAAATTTTGGATCATTTGTCTACATTGACACTAAAAAACCAAGAGTTTATTCGTTTTGTTTGGCAATTGGATGCGCAAACCGCTTTCCCTGGTCTTTCATGGCTATCAGTGCAAGAAAGCTACCCTCAATTTTACTGGTATCAACGGACGGGAGCTGAAGAATGTAGTGCTCTTGGCATGGTGAAATCTTTTGATTCGATAGATAAGGCTCAAGCTTTTTTATCGCAATACCCTGATATACCAGAAATGCGCCTATGGGGGCTTAATGGGTGGAATGCCGTCGGGGATGGGATCCCTGACGAGATAAAACGTCAAGCAACATTTTGTTTTTTACCTCGTATTGAAATTCATCGATTACGTTCAACGATTAACGTTAGTATCAATATAGAAGGTGAAGAAGATCGCTTAAATGCCATTCATCTTTTACAGCAATTAAAACCCGCTTCTCAAGTGACATTGGCACTGAATGCGGATATTACTGCGCAAGAACATATTCCTACTCATGATGAATGGTGCCGTTTATTAAATTGTGCTATTGATGATATGAAGTCAGGGAAAATGGAAAAAGTGGTTATGGCAAGGAAAACAAAACTTACCTTGTCTAAGCCTATTGCGGTTGCTGAGTTTCTCGCACAAAGCCAGCAAGTGAATCATCATTGCTACCATTTTATGATGGCCTTTAACGCACATTCTGGTTTTATTTCTTCAACCCCCGAGCGTTTATATTTACGTCAAGATGGCCAATTAAATTCTGAGGCCTTAGCGGGAACCGTCGCTAATGACCCTGATGATGCAGTCGCAGCAGAGTACGCTAAATGGTTGATGGAAGATAAAAAAAACCAACATGAAAACTTAGTGGTTGTTGATGATATTTGTCAACAATTGCAAGGGGCGGTGACTGGGGTAGATGTGTCTTCAGCAAAAGTTATTCGTTTAAGAAAAATTCAACACCTTTATCGTTCAATTGTTGCGACGCTAATCACCCCTTCTGATAGCGATTGTTTACAACGCCTCCAACCTACCGCTGCCGTGTGTGGTTTGCCACGAAAAGTCGCTCGGCAATTTTTAGCCAAAAATGAACCTTTTTCTCGCGGCTGGTATGCAGGGACGGGTGGTTTTATGAGCTTAAATAAAAGTGAATTCGCGGTATCTCTACGTTGTGCGCAAATAGAGGGTGCACAGGTCTCATTATATTCAGGCGCTGGTATTGTCAGTGGCTCAGACCCAGAGCAAGAGTGGATAGAAATTGAAAATAAAGCGGCTGGGCTAAAGTCTTTATTTGAAAATAACGAAAAACCATAAAATAAAAATGGTTATTTTCTTTTTTATTTCAATTAGTTCATCAAAAATTGTCCTGAGATCAAGAAATTTATTTCAGCCAGTCTAAACTAATTGATAACTAATAATTTGCTGAGCATATTATGTCGAATTCTGCTTTTAACCTCCGTTGGGCTGAAGTGATTATCGAAGCACTGTCTCGCCACGGAATGAAACACATCTGTATTGCGCCTGGTTCGCGCTCAACACCCTTGACCCTTGCGGCGATTAACCATGGTAAATTGCATTGCCATACGCATTTTGATGAGCGTGGTTTAGGGCACCTAGCTCTAGGTTTAGCAAAAGCCAGTCATGAGCCTGTAGGGGTTATCGTTACCTCTGGTACAGCTGTTGCAAACCTTTACCCTTCATTAATTGAAGCCGGTTTAACAGGGGAAAAGGTGATTTTTCTTACCGCTGACAGACCGCCAGAATTGATTGATTGCGGTGCTAATCAAGCTATTCGGCAAACACATATTTTTGCGTCTCACCCCTCTCAATCATTAATGTTGCCACGGCCGACGCAAGATATTTCAGCGAAATGGTTGGTCACCGCGATTGATAATGGCATGAACCAGTTACACCATGGTGGCTTTCATATTAATTGTCCATTTGCAGAGCCACTATATGGTGAAATGGATGGGGAATATGAGTGGCAGCAAACACTTGGAGAATGGTGGAATTCTTCTCACCCGTGGTTAACTGAGCCATTAACCCATTCCGTCGCATTGGTTGCGGATTGGTATTTTTGGCGTCAGAAAAAAGGCGTTGTGATTGCAGGGCGAATGACAGCGAGTGAAGGGGAGTTAGTTGCAAAATGGGCACAGGAACTTGGATGGCCAGTACTCGGTGATGTGCTGTCTCAAACCGGACAACCTTTTCCATGTGCCGACTTATGGCTACAACATCCAGAAACTCAGTCTATTTTAAAAGATGCGGAATTAGTCGTTCAGTTTGGTTCAAGCTTAACGGGAAAACGGCTCTTACAATGGCAAGCCAATTGTGAGCCGCAAGAGTATTGGATTATCGACTCAATACCTCAGCGGTTAGACCCAGCCAATCATAAGGGAAGAAAATTAACCTGTTCAATCAAGGGTTGGCTAGATAACCATCCTGCACAGCCGAGAAGCTTGTGGTGTGAGTCGCTGCCCACTTTAGTGCAAAAAACTCAACACCATGTGCGCCAACGCTTACAAGCGCAGTTTTCAGAAGCCGCAGTTGCACACCAATTACCTGAACTGCTACCTCCACGAGGCCAACTATTTGTTGGCAACAGCTTAATTGTCCGTTTGGTAGATGCACTAGCACAACTTCCATTGGGCTATCCTGTTTATAGTAACCGGGGCGCGAGTGGTATTGATGGTTTGATTTCTACCATGGCAGGTGTTCAACGGGCAACAGCACGGCCAACATTGGCTATTGTTGGGGATATTTCTGCACTATATGACTTGAATAGTTTGGCTTTGTTGCGTGAGCCTTCAGCGCCCACCGTTCTGATCGTGGTGAATAACAATGGTGGGCAAATTTTTTCTATGTTACCTACACCAGACGAAGCAAGACAAAACTATTACTGTATGCCGCAAAATGTCAGTTTCGAGCCCGCGGCGAAAATGTTTGGTTTACAATATTGTACGCCGACAGACTGGACAACACTAAAAAATACCGTTCAACAATTTTGGCGCCGTCAACAGGGCACATTGCTGGTGGAATTGCAGGTGGCAAGTGATGAAGGCGCCCGTACGTTAAAACAACTATTGAATGAAGTTGTGGAACTGTAATGTTATCTGCCCATAGACATAATTCAGTCTCATCTGCTCCTTGGGTCATCTGGCTGCATGGCTTGTTAGGTAGTGCCGATGACTGGCTACCAGTGATTGAACAAACACGTGCTTTTCCATCGTTAGCGGTGGATTTACCAGGGCATGGCGGTTCTCACTCAGAGCCATGCCAAGGTTTTTCACATTTTGATAAACAACTCAGCGCTCTTTTACAGTATCATCAAATTAATGAATACTACTTGGTTGGCTATTCACTCGGTGCTCGGTTAGCGATGCATTTTGCCTGTCACTATCAGCCTAACGGATTATTAGGTTTAGTGATTGAGGGGGGCAATGTGGGATTAGTCAATGAACAAGAACGAGTTGCTCGGGCGGCTAATGATAAGGCATGGGCACAACGTTTTCGTTCAGAACCCATAGAAGAAGTGTTAGATGATTGGTATCAACAAGCTGTATTTGCTGATTTGTCGACCACTCAGCGCCAACATTTAATTCAGTTACGTCGGCAAAATAACCCGCACAGTATTGCTGCTATGCTAGAAAATACATCATTAGCAAAGCAACCTTTCTTGGCGGACAAATTGCATCAATTGACCTGTCCCTATCGTTATTTTTGTGGCGAAAAGGATAAAAAGTTTCGAAGCGTTTCGCAACAATATGAATTGCCGTTAACGCTAATTGAAAATGCAGGGCATAATGCGCATCGGGAAAACCCAATGGGCTTTGCAGCTGCACTACACCATTTTTTATCACACTGTGGTTAAAGGAATCTGATAATGATTTATCCAAGCGAAGAAAAATTATACGCACCAATTGAATGGCAAGATTGCTCTACAGGGTTTGAAGATATTCGCTATCATAAATCTCCGGAAGGGATTGCAAAAATTACGATTAATCGCCCAGAAGTGCGTAATGCTTTTCGTCCACAAACCGTGAAAGAAATGATCCAAGCTCTATCTGATGCACGCTATGATGACCAAGTTGGAACTATCATTTTAACGGGTGAAGGTGAAAAAGCATTTTGTGCCGGTGGTGACCAAAAAATTCGTGGCGACTACGGCGGGTATCGTGACGAAAGTGGTACTCATCACTTAAATGTATTAGATTTCCAACGTCAAATTCGTACTTGTCCAAAACCTGTGGTGGCAATGGTCGCCGGTTTCTCTATCGGTGGTGGTCATGTGTTACATATGATGTGTGACCTGACTATTGCTGCAGATAACGCAATCTTTGGCCAAACCGGTCCAAAAGTTGGCTCATTTGATGGTGGCTGGGGTGCGTCTTATATGGCACGTATTGTTGGGCAGAAAAAGGCACGTGAAATCTGGTTCCTGTGCCGCCAGTATAATGCACAAGAAGCGTTGGATATGGGGCTGGTTAATACTGTCGTTCCTTATGCTGACTTAGAAAAAGAGACTGTGCGTTGGTGTCGTGAAATGCTAGAGAACAGCCCAATGGCATTACGTTGCTTGAAAGCCGCCTTGAATGCAGACTGTGATGGTCAGGCTGGCCTGCAAGAGCTCGCAGGTAATGCCACTATGTTGTTCTATATGACAGATGAAGGGCAAGAAGGCCGTAACGCCTTTAATGAAAAACGTGCTCCAGACTTCTCTAAATATAAGCGTAATCCATAATGCGTAAAGCCCGTATTTATTCGTTCAGCCTGCCGATGGAGGCAGGCGTTATCCTTCGCTATCAGCGACTAAAAACGCGTGATGGGCTTTTAGTCTGTTTACAAGATGGGGATAATGAAGGTTGGGGAGAAATTTCGCCTCTACCTGAATTCAGTCGTGAAACATTAGAAGAAGCAACCGCAGAAACTATTAAGCGACTGAATGAATGGGTGAAAGAAGGCAAAATTTCTAATAGTTTATTACCCTCTGTGGCTTTTGGGTGCAGCTGCGCTCTAGCGGAGCTGGCAGGGGAGCTTCCTGAACAAGCGGATTACCGCAAAGCGCCTTTATGTAGTGGAGATCCTGACGATTTAATCTTAAGCCTTGATGCAATGGAAGGTGAGAAAGTCGCTAAGGTTAAAGTCGGTCTATATGAAGCGGTACGTGATGGTATGGTGGTTAACCTGTTACTAGAGGCAGTTCCAGAACTGAAACTGCGTTTGGATGCGAATCGCAGTTGGACCCGAACAAAAGCCGACGGTTTTGCTAAATATGTTAACCCAGACTACCGTAGTCGTATTGCGTTTTTAGAGGAGCCGTGTAAGACCCGTGAAGAGTCACTGCAATTTGCAGCAGATACTGGCATTAGTATTGCTTGGGATGAAAGTGTACGTGAAGAAGGCTTTATGGTAGAAGCGCAGGAAGGGGTTTCTGCGATAGTCATTAAACCGACCCTGACAGGCAGCTTGTCATATTGCCGCTATTTAGTGGAAGAATCACATCGCTTAGGGTTACAAGCTGTGATTAGCTCATCCATTGAAAGTAGTTTTGGTTTAACACAACTTGCTCGTGTAGCGCATTGGCTAACGCCAAATACCATTCCAGGCTTAGACACGGTATCACTTATTCAATCTCAATTGGTACGGCCTTGGCCACAATGTGATATTCCGCTTCAGCAGTTAGATGATTTAACGCTTGTATGGCAGAGTTAGCACAATTTAAAGATTGGCCTTGGCAACACTGGGCCAATCTTCGTCCGAACTCAATCGCTCTAGTCACAGAGTCCCAAAGTATGACTTGGGAAAGTGTAAGCCAACAAATTACTGACCTTAGAACTTACTTTTTAATGCAAGGCGTAGAGCAGGGGCAGTGTATTGTTTTACATGGGAAAAATTCAGTTGAATTATTACTGAGTCAGCTGGCACTTATTGCTTGTGGGGCTCGTGTTTTACCATTAAATCCCCGCCTCCCAGAACGGTTGTTAGCAGAATTATTACCTCATCTTAATGTTAGCTCAGTTATTGATTTTACTGATGAATCAAATCTGTTAGCAAATTATCGTAATTTAGATTATCAACTTTATTACCATTTTATTAGTGATGAAGAGGTTGCTCCGGTTATTTTTCAAGAGGTTATTCAGCAGCCCGCTACGTTGATTTTAACATCGGGATCGACAGGTCTACCTAAAGCCGCTGTTCACAGTGTCGCTGCGCACTTAAATAGTGCAGCAGGTGTTGTTAATCTGATGAATTACCAGCAAGGAGATTGTTGGTTACTATCGCTGCCGTTATTCCATGTATCTGGTCAGGGGATTGTTTGGCGCTGGCTTCTTAAAGGTGGCTCACTTGCGGTCAAAAATCTTCCTTTGGCTCAAGCATTGCATGAGGTCACTCATGCCTCTTTAGTTCCGACCCAGTTATGGCGTTTATTAAATGATAAATCAGTGACTAATATCGCATTGAAAGCCGTTTTATTGGGAGGAGCGAGTATCCCTTCAACCTTGACGGATCTGGCTCAACAGCATGGTATTGCTTGTTGGAGCGGCTATGGGATGACAGAAATGGCATCTACGGTTTGTGCGAAACGGGCAGACGGTAAAAAAGGTGTCGGTTTACCCTTAAAAGGCAAGCAAGTTCGTCTTGTGGATGATGAAATTCAAATTCAATCAGATAGTCAGGCTCTGGGTTATTGGTTTGATGGGCAACTTCACCCATTAAATTGCCTAGATAACTGGTTTAAAACTAACGATAAAGGGACTTTTATCGATGGGGAATATCAGATTATTGGTCGTCTAGACAACTTATTTATCAGTGGTGGGGAGTGCGTTCAACCCGAAGATATCGAATCAGTCATAAATTCACATCCTGATGTCAGCCAAAGTTTTATTATACCTATTGATGATGTGCAATTTGGGCAACGTCCTGTCGCGGTTATTGAAGCAAATGAGTCAGTGGATTTAAATCAGCTGGCGGATTGGTTAAAAGATAAACTCGCTCCATACCAATATCCTATGGCATTTTATTATTTAGACCCTGAATTGAAAGCAGGGGGAATAAAAGTGTCTAGGCAACAAGTGAAGAAGTGGTTGTTAGCGAGAATAAAAGAATAGGGCGAAATAGTGGCGGGGTTATCCCCACCACTTAATGACTTACACTATTTTAGTGCTTTTAACGCTTTTTCGACACCCGCACCGTATTCAGGGTGAACTTGTTTAAATAACTCGATTTGGCGCACTTGTGTGGCTTCAGTCGCGTCAATCAGTTCACCGGCAATACGTTTAAACATACGTTGGTGCTCGGCATCATCTAACAACTCATATAATGCACGTGGCTGGCTGAAATAATCTTGGTCTTCGCGGTGATCCCAATGGTCAGCAGCACCTTCAATAGATAATGGCGGTTCGCTAAAGTCCGGTTGTTCTTGGAATAATCCGGCTTCATTTGGCTCATAGGTCACATGGTTGCCACTATTACCGTCAACGCGCATTGCCCCATCACGGTGGTAATTATGGAATGGGCAACGTGGGGCGTTTACTGGGATTTGGTGATGGTTGACACCAAGACGATAACGATGAGCATCGCCATAAGAGAACAGGCGGCCTTGTAACATTCTATCTGGCGAGAAACCAATACCCGGAACCACGTTAGCAGGGCTAAAAGCCGCTTGTTCTACGTCAGCAAAATAGTTGTCTGGATTACGATTAAGTTCAAAATAACCGACATCAATTAATGGATAATCTTTGTGTGGCCATACTTTGGTTAAGTCAAATGGGTTATAAGGAACTTGAGAAGCTTCTTTTTCTGGCATAATTTGCACTTGCAAATTCCAGCGTGGGAAATCCCCTTTTTCGATGGATTCAAACAGATCTCGCTGTGAACTTTCTCTATCTTTACCCACTAACTGCTCAGCTTGTTCATCAGACAGATTTTGAATACCTTGTTGGCAACGGAAATGGAATTTGACCCAGAAACGTTCATTGTTACTGTTGATGAAACTATATGTATGGCTACCAAAACCATGCATATGACGGTAACTTTGTGGGATACCACGGTCACTAGCATCAATGGTTAACTGGTGTAAAGATTCAGGTAATTGGGAGAAAAAGGCCCATTTATGTTCCATTGTACGCAGGTTAGAGCGAGGGTCACGTTTAACTACGTGGTTTAAATCAGGGAATTTTAATGGGTCACGGAAATAGAATACAGGGGTGTTGTTACCCACCATATCCCAGTTACCTTCTTCAGTATAAAACTTTAATGCGAAGCCACGAATATCACGTTCTGCGTCGGCAGCTCCACGTTCGCCTGCAACGGTAGAGAACCGAGCGAACATTTCTGTTTTTTTCCCTACTTCAGAGAAAATTTTTGCACGAGTATAGCGGCTAATATCATGGGTTACGGTAAAGGTACCGAAAGCACCAGAACCTTTTGCGTGCATACGTCTTTCAGGGATTACTTCACGGTCAAAATGGGCAAGTTTTTCTAAAAACCAAACATCCTGTAATAACATTGGGCCACGTTTACCCGCTGTCATGACATTATTATTATTGGCGACTGGGGCGCCTGAGGCGGTAGTAAGGCCTTTCTTTTTCATCACAATGCTCCTTTGTTTGGATTAAATGACTACACAAACCTAACTAATAAGTTAATATTTTGTAAAAAATAAAAAACACGACTACAATAAACTTTTAATTCAGTATAGTTATTATGGAATTGATTATCTAATTAATATAACCAATTACTGTGATTACAAGTAAAAAATACGTATTTATCGCACTTTTTTGCACTAAAATTTTTGATGCGTGAAATTTTGTAATGAATAACGAGGGCTTTTATCGAGGCTATAGCGTAAATCTAGGTAAGAATGGCTGAAAATAGGGTGAGATTCGCGTAATATCCATAGGTAATAATATCAAGAGGATAAAATAATGCGCAAATTATTATTATTGGCAGCAGCGATGTCACCATTATTCGTAGGTACTGCACATGCAGTTTCAGTTAGTGCACAAGCAGGTGAACATTTTACTGAGCTGTCTGCAGGGTTAGGTAACCAAAATGCAGGGTTGGCATTTAACGGCTCTTGGGCTCGTAGTGACCATGATGGGCAAATGGGTAGTATTGGTGCCACATTTGGCTTACCTGTTGGGCCTTTCTCTGCATTTGTAGGGGGTAAGGGGCTATATTTATCACCTGATCACAATAGTAATGGTGCTGCATTAGCTGTTGGTGGTGGGTTAAATTGGCAGGTTATGCCTTCACTCAATATTTACGGTGAAGCTTATGGTGCTCCAGAGCAACTGACTTCAGGCAGCAAATCGTACGTCGAAGCTAAAGCCGGTGCACGTTATACGGTATTTAAGCCTTTATCTATTGATGCGGGATATCGCTTAATTGAAATGAAAGGGACACATGGTCATAGTAGCGATAAAGTTGCTGATGGCTGGTATGTAGGGGCTGGCCTTTCATTCTAACAGGGTTATCTTGTTCATAATGCCCCTAGGCGTACATTATGTGTACGCCTAGGGCGAATTTGATGATGTAAACTTAGTTGAGTATTTTTTAAAATAATTGGTTAAACTTTTAGCTGCTTATCCATAGCTATTTACTTCAGTTTTTATTGCATTACTTTAATGACGTCAGCTCATCACGGCTCAATCCGGTGCTTTTCATAATAATTTCAGGGCTAACACCGTTTATCAATAAGTTGCGAGCTAAGGTGGTTTTAGTTTTTTGAACGCCTTCTTGAAGCCCTTTTTGAAGCCCTTCCTGTTTGCCTTTTTGCAGCCCCTCGAGAAGGCCCTCTTGATGACCCTTATTATGTAAGCGTTGTGCGATATTCATAATCGTCTCCTTGTGCTTTTCTGTTTGCGCTTCTAATGTGTAGATAAATTTTTCAAAATCAGTTGAGTCTAAAGCAGAAAATAGGTAATTGATGATAGTGACCACATCATTGTCGCTATTATAGTGTTGATTGAGTGCTTGCGCCAATAAAGGAAGCACATGGTGAAACTCATCTCGCAAACGTTTATGTTTCATCGCTAATTCCATAACAGCAATTTTGCGATGATTTACTAATTCATTATCGTCTATTACAGTGATATCAACCAACGGGAATGATTGTGTATATAACGTATTTGCCAGCTTGGGCTGAGGAAAACAATCTGTCCATAACTGAGTGTAAGGGTAAGGTGAACGAGTACCGTGGTAGAAAAGAATAGGAACAACTAGAGGTAATACAGTGCTTCCTTGCTGCATATGCTGATTCATTGCTAAAAACGCATAATGCATTAAGCGCCACGCCATCAGTTTATCTGGGGTTGACTGGTGCTCGACTAATAAATAAATATAGCCTGTTCCATGTGAGGTCTGTACTGAATACAGAACATCAGATAGCCGAGAGCGAAGCTGTTTATCAATAAATGATGAGTTAGTCAGCTTTAGCGTAGTGAAATCACATAATGATTTTATGTGTTTTGGTAAGTGAATTTCAAAAAAGTCACGTGCGCTGTCTATGTTTGACATAAACCTCTTAAATGCTGCATCGTGGACAGCAGAAATATTTTTCCTTTTCATTCAACCTAATTCCTTATTTACCTCTCAATAACTGTAAAGCAAGAGGGGTAGGGTTGTCTTTTCGGAATTATTTTCTGCCAAATGACGTAATTAAAGAAATATATATTAAATTATATGCAAATAATATATATGTGGAGATAGAGTAGGAATGCTAGGGGATTATTGATTGATTGCGGATATCAAACGATGGCCACCTTGATTGGGAGTGAGGATAGTTAATTTCAGATAAACAAAAGCCGTAATTTGAAGTTATCCGAATTACGGCTTAATTTATCAATTTGTTAGCCGACGTTCGGTAAGAAGCCGGCAACAATCGAAAATTGGATAGCGATTACTGCCACACCACATGCCAACACTAAGGCTAAAATAGGTGTACCACCTTTAACTTGATACCCACCTTGAGATTCTAATTTACGTACACGTAATGTTAGCAATGCAGGAATAATCAGCGCTAAGACCGAGAGTGCAACAGCTGCATAAGTTAATGCTTGTACGAAACTACTAAAGAATAGGGCAGCCAATAATGGCGGAACAAAGGTGAGTAAGCCTGTTTGCACTCGACCGATAAAATGATTACTCCGTTTGAATAAGTCGGCGAGGTAATCAAATAAGCCTAATGCGACACCTAAGAAAGATGTGGCCAACGCTAAATCCATAAACAAGCTGACGGCGATATTAACGCGAGGTGTAGCGACAACATCGCGGATCGCGGTGAGTAACCCATTTAGACCTGATTCCTGCGCTAGTATTCCGAGAAAAGTATGTGATGGAATAGACCCTAACGTCGCAATCTGCCATAGAATATAAGCAACTAAAGGAATTGCGCTTCCGGTAATGAAAATCATACGTAATTTACGTACATCCCCATTCATATAGTTAACTAAACTTGGGACGCTGCCATGGAAACCAAAAGAGGTAAAAATAACGGGTACTGCGGCAAGGATAAGGCCTTTTTCAATTGGCATGGTGCTTAAGTTTACGGCTTCCGCGTGTGGCATCATTACAACTAACATGATGACTAAAAAAATCGTTTTTGCTGTGAATAAAATTCGGTTAATAAAATCGACGGAATGCGTACCAATACAGACAACTGCACCACCAATAATAGTAAATGCAATAATGGCAGTGTCAGTTGAAATTTTAAAGCCCCACCATGAAGACAGACTATCTGAAATTAATACGCCAGCTCCACCGATATAAGCGGTTGTTAATGCGTACATTAATAGCAGCATACTTAGCCCAGTCACTATCTGGCCAATTGGGCCAAGATATTTTTTAGCAACGGAGCCTAAGCCCATATTTGCAGGGTTATGCTGATACACTTCAACTAACAGTAATGAGGTATAGCTCATTAACATCCATAATCCAACAAGCAAACAAACGATGCCTGTGAAACCGACTCCTGCAGCGGCAAGTGGCATTGCCAACATCCCTGCACCTATTGTTGTCCCTGCAACGATTAACACACTGCCAAGCGTACGATTCTTCACAAGTTCCTCTAATTGAATTTGAATAATTAATAAGTGATGCAGATTATGCGATTGCAAGTTCTCTGTCAAATGTAAATTACAGTGAGTGTAATGTTAAGTTTACAATAATAATCAAGTAGATAGAGAGACTCAAGACAATGAGCAGAGTTAATAAAGTAAAGAAAAAATGATGATTTAAAGTGACTAAAGGTAAATTTAAATGGAGTGAGTTGTTAAAATTGGTGTGGTAGTTGATTGATTTTTATCAAAATGGTAGGTAACTGAATAGTATGTCAGTTACTTAATTAAAATTATGTGATGAGGTCAAAATAAAAGCATAAAAAATAAAACTAAATTGATTTTGAAGTTATCATAAATCAAATTAATGCTTGAAAATCATCCCGATAATATATGTAAACATATATATAAAGGATGGAACTATGGACTTTATGATTCAACTCGCCATTATCCTTGTTTGCTTATTCTATGGAGCAAAAAAAGGGGGAATGGCACTCGGGCTATTAGGTGGTGTTGGTCTAGTTATCTTAGTTTTTGGCTTTGGTTTACCGCCTGGAAAACCGCCTGTTGATGTAATGCTTGTTATCATTGCTGTTGTTGCCGCATCAGCAACGTTACAAGCATCAGGCGGCTTGGATGTCATGCTGCAAATTGCAGAACGACTACTGCGGAAAAACCCTAAGTACATTTCTATTGTGGCACCTTTTGTGACATGTATCTTAACCATTTTGTGTGGTACAGGGCATGTGGTGTATACAATTTTACCTATCATTTACGATGCGGCGATTAAAAATAATATTCGCCCTGAAAGACCAATGGCTGCGAGTAGTATTGGCGCGCAAATGGGGATTATCGCTAGCCCAGTTTCAGTTGCCGTTGTTTCATTAGTCGCAATGCTAAATGGTGTGACAATCAATGGTAAGTCACTCGAATTTTTGGATTTATTAGCAATTACTATTCCATCAACATTAATTGGTATTTTAGCTATTGGTATTTTCAGTTGGTTTAGAGGTAAAGATCTCGATAAAGACCCTGTATTCCAAGAGTTTATCTCAGTCCCTGAAAACCATGATTATGTCTATGGTGACAGTGTGACACTGCTAAATACCAAATTACCGAAAATTAATTGGGTCGCGATGTGGATTTTTTTAGCTTCCATCGCAGTTGTGGCATTACTTGGCGCATTTTCTGAACTTAGGCCGCTAATTAACGGTAAGCCACTATCCATGGTTTTAGTCATCCAGATGTTTATGTTATTAGCAGGTGCGCTAATTATCATTATTTGTAAGACTAATCCAGGACAAATTTCAAAGAATGAAGTATTCCGTTCAGGGATGATTGCGATTGTTGCAGTATATGGTATCGCATGGATGGCAGAAACCATGTTCGGTGCTCATATGGATGAAATTAAAGGAACTTTAGGTTCTTTAGTGAAAGATTTCCCTTGGGCTTATGCAGTTATCTTATTATTAGTCTCTAAGTTTGTTAACTCACAAGCAGCTGCTCTGGCTGCTGTAGTACCAATTGCACTAGGGATTGGTGTTGACCCGGCTTATATTATCGCTTCTGCGCCTGCGTGTTATGGGTATTACATTTTACCAACTTACCCGAGTGACCTTGCGGCAATTCAATTTGACCGTTCTGGAACAACGCGTATTGGTAAATTTGTTATCAACCACAGCTTCATTCTACCGGGGTTAATTGGGGTGGGTGTTTCTTGTGTATTTGGTTGGATATTTGCGGGATTATATGGTTATTTATAATCAATAAAGCAAGTGAATAAAAAGTGATTGCACAGGTAACTGATAGACAGCTGTGCAATCACCTATTTTAGATTAACCAATTTCAATATCTGAAAGTGGATGACAGCAACAAGGCAGAATTTCTCCATCTTGCACAAATGCAATAGGTTTTTGCTTATAGCCCACTTTCCCATGTAATAACGTCACTCGGCATGAACCGCAGTAGCCTTCACGGCATTGATATTCTACAGGAATACGGCTGTCTTCTAAGGCTTCCAACAAACACGAATGGACTTCAGTATGGAAGGGGACTTGAACACCCTGCGTTAACCGCAGGGTGATTTTATGGCTTGCCATGCTTATAGTTCGAAGTCGCTCAAATCGTCGGTATCGACTTGAGAGTCAATTTGGCCGACTAAATAAGAACTGACTTCAACCTCTTGAGGCGCAACTTGTACGTTGTCAGACACCAACCATGCGTTGATCCATGGAATTGGGTTTGAACGCGTTTCAAATGGCAATTTCAGACCGACAGCTTGCATGCGAATATTAGTAATATATTCAACATATTGGCATAAAATATCTTTATTTAAACCAATCATAGAGCCTTCGCTGAATAGGTAGTCAGCCCACTCTTTCTCTTGCTCTGCCGCTTGAACGAATAAGTCATAACATTCTTGCTCGCACTCTGCCGCGATTTCTGCCATTTCTGGGTCATCTTGCCCCGAACGTAACAGGTTCAACATGTGTTGTGTACCAGTTAAGTGCAGTGCTTCATCACGTGCGATCAGTTTGATGATTTTAGCATTTCCTTCCATTAGCTCGCGTTCAGCAAACGCAAATGAACAAGCGAAGCTAACATAGAAACGAATTGCTTCGAGCGCATTAACGCTCATTAGGCACAGGTACAGCTGCTTCTTCAACTGACGCAGAGAAACAGTAACTTGCTTACCGTTGCAAGTATGCGTGCCTTCACCAAACATATGATAGTAATTGGTCATTTCGATCAGGTCATCGTAAAAACCAGAAATATCTTTAGCACGTTTTAAAATTTCTTCATTTTCAACGATATCGTCAAAAATAATGGCAGGGTCATTCACAATATTACGAATAATATGTGTATACGAACGTGAGTGGATAGTTTCAGAAAACGCCCACGTTTCAACCCAAGTTTCCAGTTCAGGAATCGAAATCAGTGGCAATAATGCCACATTAGGGCTGCGGCCCTGAATAGAGTCCAGCAGCGTTTGGTATTTCAGATTACTGATAAAAATATGTTTTTCATGATCTGGTAGCGCATTATAGTCAATACGGTCTCGAGAGACATCAACCTCTTCAGGGCGCCAGAAAAACGACAGTTGTTTTTCAATCAGCTTTTCAAAAATAGGGTACTTTTGCTGATCATAACGCGCCACGTTAACAGGCTGGCCGAAAAACATCGGCTCCAGCATTTGGTCATTTTTTTTCTGTGAAAACGTTGTATATGTGTGTGACATAACAATTCCTATTAAATTTTACACGCGCCGCCTTCGCAATCGGAATCCGCTGACTCAACAACTTCTTCCAGATCGCCCTGAACATCTTCCGCCCCATCGCGAGTGTTATGATAGTAAAGTGTTTTCACACCAAACTTATAGGCGAGCAATAAATCTTTTAGCAATTGGTTCATTGGCACTTTACCGCTCTCAAAACGAGTTGGGTCATAGTTTGTGTTAGCAGAAATCGACTGGTCGATAAATTTCTGCATGATACCAACGAGTTGTAAGTAGCCACTATTTGAAGGCATTTGCCACAGTAGCTCATAAGCACCTTTCAGATTTTCGTAATCAGGCACCACTTGGCGCAAGATACCATCTTTAGAGGCTTTAATACTGATATAACCACGCGGTGGTTCAATACCATTAGTTGCGTTAGAAATCTGTGATGATGTCTCTGAAGGCATCAATGCAGACAGTGTCGAGTTACGCAGACCATGTTGTTTAATTTCTTGGCGTAACGCTTCCCAATCGTAATGTAAAGGTTCATTAGTTAACTTATCGAGCTCTTTTTTATAGGTATCGATAGGCAAAACGCCTTGTGCATAGGTTGTTTCGTTGAACCATGGGCAAGCACCTTGCTCTTTTGCTAACTCATTCGAGGCTTTTAATAGATAATACTGAATGGCTTCGAATGTTTTATGCGTTAAGTTGTTTGCACTGCCATCAGAATAACGAACACCGTGCTTCGCGAGATAATAAGCGTAGTTAATCACGCCAATACCTAATGTACGACGGCCCATTGAGCCTTGTTTAGCCGCAATGATTGGGTAATCTTGGTAATCAAGTAGCGCATCGAGTGCACGAACAGCTAATATTGCTAGCTCTTCTAATTCATCTAGACTATCAATCGCCCCTAAGTTAAATGCCGATAATGTACACAGCGCAATTTCACCATTTTCGTCATTTATATTATTTAATGGCTTAGTTGGCAGCGCAATTTCTAAACATAAGTTCGATTGACGAACAGGCGCAATCTGCGGGTCAAATGGGCTATGTGTATTACAGTGGTCAACGTTTTGAATATAAATACGGCCAGTAGACGCACGCTCTTGCATCATTAATGAAAATAGCTCAACCGCTTTAACGCTCGATTTACGAATATTTTCATCTTGCTCATATTTCACATATAGACGTTCAAATTCGTCTTGATCTGCGAAAAAGGCGTCATAAAGACCCGGAACGTCCGATGGGCTGAATAATGTAATGTCTTGGTTTTTAATCAGACGCTCATACATTAACTTGTTTAATTGCACACCGTAATCCATATGGCGAACACGGTTACCTTCAACCCCACGGTTATTCTTTAGAACCAGTAAGCTTTCTACTTCAAGGTGCCAAATAGGGTAGAACAAGGTTGCAGCGCCACCACGAACACCACCTTGCGAACAAGATTTAACCGCAGTTTGGAAGTGTTTATAGAATGGAATACAACCTGTATGGAAAGCTTCTCCACCACGAATTGGGCTGCCTAATGCACGGATACGGCCTGCATTCACCCCAATCCCTGCACGTTGTGAGACATATTTCACAATTGCGCTTGAGGTTGCATTGATAGAATCCAAGCTGTCACCACACTCAATCAGTACGCAAGAGCTGAATTGACGTGTAGGCGTACGTACCCCCGCCATAATCGGCGTAGGTAATGAAATTTTGAATGTTGAAACGGCATCATAGAAACGACGGATATAATCGAGGCGTGTTTCTTTTGGATAATGTGAAAATAGGCAAGCTGCAACTAAAATATATAAAAACTGTGCGCTTTCATAGATTTCACCCGTTACACGGTTTTGAACTAAATATTTCCCTTCAAGCTGTTTTACAGCCGCATAGGAGAAGTTCATATCACGCCAATGATCAATAAAGCTATCCATTTGCTCGAACTCTGCTTCAGAGTAGTCTTCCAGCAAATGCTTGTCATATTTCCCCATTTCAACGAGGTGTTTAACATGCTTATATAATGCAGGCGGTTCAAACTGGCCATAGGCTTTCTTGCGTAAGTTAAAAATAGCAAGACGTGCAGCTAGGTATTGGTAATCAGGTGTATCACCCGTAATTAAATCTGCTGCTGCTTTGATCATCGTTTCGTGAATGTCAGAAGTTCTGATCCCATCATAAAACTGAATCTGTGAACGTAACTCCACTTGAGAAACGGATACGTTACTTAGGCCTTCAGCAGCCCAGGTGATTACCTTGTGGATTTTATCAAGATCAATGCGTTCTTTATGTCCATCACGCTTTGTGACTAACAGACTCTGGTTCATGAGCAAGTACACCTTGGTTGAACTACAAATAGTTTAAAATAAACATAAAAAAGCTCATGGTTTAATGCCATGAGACTAGTTGTATTATGTTTTGTTGTACCACTATATGTAGTAGTTTGTTTAGAATACCATAACAAGATAATGTTAATATGTGATTTTATCAAGTGAACAAATTAGAGGGATCTTGTGGATAACTGGTTGGATAAGAAAAGTGATCATGTCGGTAAGCTGCATGGTAAAAGGCATTAATAAAAAAAATGCTTCCGACATGAGGACTAAAATAAATTTTGTAAAATGCGATCGTTTGCTGCTTTCTTAAACGTAGTGCTTGTGATTTATTCTTTTCACGACTAAATGACTATTCGTTTACCGTATGCAGCATATAGTTTACATCAACATTTGGCCCAAGCCAGAACTTGTCTGTTAATGGATTATAATGCAACCCTATGATATGTTTGTCTTTTAATGGTGTGCCGTCAATCCAATGAATTAACTCAGAAGGGCGAATAAACTTGTTTGCGTCATGAGTGCCTTTTGGGACGATTTTCATTATATATTCAGCAGCAACCACAGCCATTAGCCATGCTTTTTTATTACGGTTGATGGTTGAAAAAATTACGTGTCCACCCGGTTTGACTAATTTTGCGCAAGCCCTAACGACAGACTGAGGGTCCGGAACATGTTCAAGCATCTCCATACACGTGACAACATCATAGGCTTGAGGGTGCTTGTCTGCATGTTGTTCAACGGTTTCTTGTACATATTCAACTGGAATGCCGGACTCAAGAGAATGTAAGCGAGCAACCATTAAAGGCTCGGCACCCATATCAAGACCGGTGACTTCTGCACCTTCACGCGCCATACTTTCCGATAAAATGCCACCGCCGCAGCCAACATCAAGAATTTTTTTACCGAAAATACCGTCTACACGCTGCATAATATAACCTAAGCGTAATGGATTGATGCGGTGTAGTGGGGCAAATTCCCCTTCTAAGTCCCACCAACGTGAGGCAATGGACTCGAATTTTTCGATTTCTTGCTTATCGACGTTAAGGTAGGTTGGGGTTTGGGTGTCATTCATACAAAGAAGCTCCTATTTTTAACCTATTACCCGAAAGCCTATTAACGATAGTTATATTTAAACTGTATTTAAACTATGTTTAATAGGGGGAATAGTAGCCCGACAAGCATTGATGGCTAAAATATAAACAACAATGTAATTATTGCAGTTATTAATTGATAAACCTTCAAGTTTCGGACACATAAACTTAATTTTCCGCTATTATACATAGCTTGGAAGACAAATACCCGTCTCTTATTTTTATTAAATTGGCGAATTGTGGTATAGTTCTACTCTTTGAATCCGAAGTTATGAGGGACAGTGGTTCCATGAGCGAGATTGCCAGAGAAATCACACCAGTTAATATCGAAGAAGAGCTTAAAAGTTCGTATTTGGATTATGCAATGTCCGTTATTGTCGGCCGTGCGCTTCCAGATGTTCGAGATGGACTGAAGCCAGTACACCGCAGAGTACTGTATGCGATGAATGTATTGGGAAATGATTGGAATAAACCCTATAAAAAATCTGCCCGTATTGTTGGGGACGTCATCGGTAAATACCATCCACATGGTGATATCGCTGTTTACGAGACAATTGTTCGTCTTGCACAGCCTTTCTCAATGCGTTACATGCTGGTTGATGGTCAGGGAAACTTCGGTTCAGTTGACGGAGACTCCGCTGCGGCAATGCGTTATACGGAAATCCGTATGGCGAAAATTGCCCATGAGCTACTTGCTGACCTTGAAAAAGAAACCGTTGATTTCGTTCCAAACTATGACGGAACAGAGCAAATTCCTGAAGTCATGCCAACGAAAATTCCAAACCTTTTGGTTAATGGGTCGTCTGGTATTGCGGTTGGGATGGCAACCAATATTCCTCCTCACAATTTAGGGGAAGTGATTAATGGTTGTCTTGCTTATATAGAAGATGAAGACATCAGTATTGAAGGTTTAATGGAACACATTCCAGGGCCTGATTTCCCAACAGCGGCTATTATCAACGGCCGTCGTGGGATTATTGATGCATATCGTACAGGGCGTGGCAAGGTCTATATCCGTGCAAGCGCTGAAGTGGAAGTCGATGAGAAAAATGGTCGCGAAACCATTATTGTCAGCGAAATCCCTTATCAAGTGAATAAAGCTCGCTTGATTGAAAAAATTGCAGAGTTAGTTAAAGACAAACGTGTTGAAGGAATCAGTGCACTGCGTGACGAGTCGGATAAAGACGGTATGCGCATTGTTATTGAAGTTAAACGCGATGCTGTGGGTGAAGTTGTCCTGAACAACTTATATTCCTTGACTCAATTGCAAGTTTCTTTTGGTATCAATATGGTGGCTCTACATCAAGGGCAACCGAAAATACTGAATTTAAAAGATATCATTGCTGCTTTTGTGCGCCACCGTCGTGAAGTTGTCACTCGTCGTACGATTTTCGAATTGCGTAAAGCGCGTGACCGTGCTCATATCCTTGAAGCACTGGCAATCGCACTTGCTAATATTGACCCAATTATTGAATTGATCCGTAAAGCACCAACGCCAGCTGAAGCTAAAGCAGGGTTAATTGCACGTTCTTGGGATCTGGGTAATGTAGCGGCAATGCTAGAGCGTGCAGGTGATGACGCAGCTCGTCCTGAGTGGTTAGAACCACAGTTCGGTGTTCATGAAGGGCAATATTTCCTGACTGAGCAACAAGCTCAAGCTATTTTGGATTTACGTCTCCAAAAATTAACCGGTCTTGAGCACGAAAAACTACTGGAAGAGTACCGTGATCTTCTAGTACAAATTGAAGCTTTACTGTTTATTTTACGTAGTCCTGAACGTTTGATGGAAGTGATTCGCGAAGAGTTAGAAATTATTCGTGATACTTATAATGACCCTCGTCGTACAGAAATTACAGAAAATACCGCAGACATCAATATTGAAGATTTGATCAATCAAGAAGATGTGGTAGTGACATTATCTCACCAAGGTTATGTGAAATATCAGCCTCTGTCTGATTACGAAGCACAGCGCCGTGGTGGTAAAGGTAAATCTGCTGCACGGACAAAAGACGAAGACTTCATTGAACGCTTATTGGTCGCCAATACGCACGACACCATCTTGTGTTTCTCAAGTCGTGGGCGTTTGTATTGGATGAAAGTTTATCAGTTGCCAGAAGCGAGTCGTGGTGCTCGTGGTCGTCCAATTGTTAACTTATTACCACTTGAGCAAGATGAACGCATTACTGCTATCTTACCTGTACGTGAATATGAAGAGGGCTATAACGTCTTCATGGCAACGGCGAGTGGTACTGTGAAGAAAACACCTTTACAAGAGTTTAGCCGCCCAAGAAGTGCCGGTATTATTGCAGTGAACTTGAATGAAGGTGATGAACTGATTGGGGTTGATTTAACCGATGGTTCAAATGAAGTCATGCTGTTCTCTGCACAAGGTAAAGTTGTGCGCTTCGCTGAAGATGCAGTTCGCCCAATGGGACGTACTGCAACGGGTGTTCGTGGAATTAAATTAATGGATAACGATAAAGTCGTATCCTTGATCATTCCACGTGGTGAAGGCCATATCTTAACTGTCACAGAAAATGGTTATGGTAAACGTACTGAAGAAGCAGAATACCCAACTAAATCGCGTGCAACTCAAGGGGTTATTTCTATCAAAGTGAGTGAGCGAAACGGTAATGTTGTTGGTGCTATTCAAGTTGATGAAACTGACCAAATCATGATGATTACGGATGCCGGCACATTAGTGCGTACCCGTGTATCTGAAGTGAGCGTCGTTGGCCGTAATACGCAAGGTGTGACCTTGATTAGAACAGCTGAAGATGAAAAAGTGGTTGGTTTACAACGTGTTGCTGAAACAGATGATGATGAAAATAATGATGATGAGAATGCGATTGAAAACACTGAAGAAAACGGTGTTGATGATGCAAATATCGACGATCAAGAGTAATTATCGCGTTTAATTTAATGAACGGGTAGCATATTAGCTGCCCGTTTTAGTTTCTAGTCTAAATTTCTTAGTTTTATTACTTTTCATGTCTGTCGCTTTTTTATTATGTAATCGAGTATAATTAGCGATCATCGTATCGAATATACAGGAAAACGCTTGAGATACTTACCCTCGTTTAAAACATCACTTAGACTTTCTCGGGATTTATTTCGTATCCTCGGCTTGATGTTGTGGGGCATGGGTGCTTTTATCACTTTATTTTTCCTTTATTCGCAATTTAATGAATACAAATCTGATCTTCGCCAGCAGTTCTATTCTGGGTATGAAAACCTACAAGTCTATATACAGCAAACGGCGGCGACACTGAATTCTATTCAGTCGATGACTGATCTGTACCAAATAAAGCTGCAAGAATCGACAGAGGAAAATACTTTTACGAGTAAATTTATGGAATTGCCAAATGCCTCTAATTACTCGTTCTATAAATTAACTCCGAATACGGATTGTGATCATTTTAGGGATAAAGCTGAAAACTATTTGCAGGCTTTTGAACAACTGAATTATTTTTGGAAAGAGAGTATTGCAGCGCCTCAAGCTTTAAACCATGTCTTTTTAGTGGGTTCGAAAAGTTATTGTCTGGTGGATTATCCTATTCGTTCTACAATATCGGATATAGAAATACTAAAAAAAGTTAGCTACGAAAGTGTGCGAACTTATCAAGGTTTAAGGCTACAAGGTAAAGAGCGTAAGCTATTTACCATTACGCATGGTGCTCAGCCGGATTATGGGCAGGTTTACTTAATTCAAGCAATCAAGCACGATAATCTGCTCCCCGCATTTATTGGGTTAGAACGTTCAATTAATTTAAATCAATTTAATATACGGCGAAATAAGGCTATCGAAATATTGATAATTAACGACTATAACCAGCCTGTTTTATATTCACCTACAGATATCAATCCTAAGAGCTCTGCATTGCTCAATATTTCTGAGCCTTCATTTTTCGGTTTTAACTCAGATTACTCAAAATTAATCTTCAAAAAAAGGTTAGCACCTTCTCAAATTACGGTCATTTTCTCAATTGCGACGTCGGAAATATTAGCGAGTTTAGAAAACACCATTTTTTACGGTATCCTCCTAAATATTTTTACGGGTGGGCTGATTTTCTTTTTAATTTGGTTACTTGAAAGGAAAATGCTAGAACCCGCAGAGAACACTGCGATACGGCTTGAGGAACATGAACAATTCAACCACAAAATTGTAGCATCAGCACCGGTCGGTATCATCATTTTAAGATTAACAGATGGTGGTAATATTCTCAGTAATGAATTAGCCCATGACTATTTTCGGCTGTTAAATGATGATGATAAACAGCGAATATTGACAATTATTCGCCAAAAATCGAGCAATTATATAGATGTGGTGACAACCAACGGCACACACTTACAAATTAGCTTTGTAAACTCTCGATACCAAAATGAAGATGTCGCTATTTGTGTATTAGTTGACATTAGCATTCGTGTTCAAATGGAAAAATCGCTACAAGATGTAGCCGATGCGGCGGAACAAGCAAACCATGCTAAGTCAATGTTTTTAGCGACAGTTAGTCATGAATTAAGAACGCCGTTATATGGAATTATTGGTAATATAGAATTACTACAACGTTATGAATTACCTGAGAAAGCAACACGCTTAGTCTCAACTATGGATAATTCATCTTCACTTTTATTGCAGATTATTAGTGATATTTTAGACTTTTCGAAAATTGAATCTAAGCAATTGAAAATAGAAAGCAAATTGTTTAATTGTCGAGAGGTTTTTGCGTTTGTATTAGCAAATTACCTGCCATTAGTCACGAAGAAAAAAATATCTTTATATTCTTTTATTGAGCCTAATATACCTGATCTCATTTTGAATGACCCTGTTCGTTTACAACAAGTGATTTCTAACATTGTTAATAATAGTATTAAGTTTACAGAATCAGGTTTTGTATTGCTTTATGTATGGAAAGATGAGAATTATTTAAAGATTGAAATACGTGATTCAGGGATTGGAATGACACATGCGGTGGTCATGAAGTTGTTTGATCCATTCTTTCAAGTTTATGACCAAAATAATATGGGCCATAAAGGAACTGGTTTAGGTCTAGCTATTTGCGAAAAACTGGTTAACCTCATGGATGGTGACATTGAGGTCAGTTCCCAAATTGGACTTGGTAGTTCATTTACTATTCGAATTCCTTTATATGGTCAAGAATATCTTAAGAAAAATATTCCAGAATACCGGGCTCATTATCGGATTGCTGTTTCGTGTCGAAATGAATTTTTAATGAACTTTCTTTTGCGTTTATTAAGTCAAGAACAATTTTCTGTTGTCCGCCATAATACAACGGATAAGACACAACATTATGATCTCTTAATAACTGATTATGAGCAGGCTGAAAGGGGCATTTGTGAACATCATATCCAATTATCAAGTATTTATGCTGGTGAACTCCACCAAATAAAACAAAACCAGTGGATTTATAATACATATCAATTAGATAAATTACCTATCTTAATTGATAAAGCCATCATGAAAACGGCCGAACAATCGCTGAAAAATAGTACAGTAAATCCATCATTGGTTGCTGACCATTCGTTAAGTGAACATCATGTATTAATTGTCGATGACCACCCAATTAATAGAGCATTATTGAGTGAACAATTAGCGACTATCGGTTTTACTACAGGCACAGCGATAGATGGGCTAGATGCATTAAAATATTTAGATAATCATCATGTTGATATTGTTTTAACGGATGTAAATATGCCAAATATGGATGGCTACCAGTTGGCAAAGGAACTGCGCCGTTTAGAGTTCAATTTACCCGTTATTGCATTAACTGCTAATGCAATGGCAGAAGAAAAGCAACGCTGTATTAACGCAGGAATGAATGATTGTTTATCAAAACCGACAACAATTGCAATTTTACGTGAGACTTTGACGCGCTATTGTTGAATGTGACTAAAAAAGGACGCAAAAATAAAAACCCATAATTGGGTTTTTATTGGCGTAGTCTTATAGTTAAAATGAAATTTACTCTGAAGGCGAGTTATCAATGCTGACAGAAGAAAGGTAATTCAGTAGCGCTATATCATTTTCAACACCTAATTTCAGCATAGCTGATTTTTTCTGGCTACTGATTGTTTTTATACTGCGGTTAAGTTTCTTTGCAATTTCAGTGACCAAAAAACCTTCAGCAAACAAGCGTAGCACTTCACTTTCTTTTGGTGATAAACGTTTATCGCCATAGCCGCTTGCATTGACTTTTTCTAACAGTTTGCTCACGCTTTCTGGTGTGAATTTTTTGCCTTTCTGTAAAGCCGCTAAAGCTTTAGGTAAATCAGCTGGCGCACCTTGTTTTAACACAATTCCTTCAATATCCAGCTCTAAAATAGCGCTAAGAATGGCAGGGTTATTGTTCATAGTGAGAACAATAATTGACAGGTCAGGATAATGCCGCTTGATGTATTTGATTAAAGTAATACCATCACCATATTTGTCACCTGGCATAGATAAATCAGTAACTAGCACGTCTGCATTTAAACGTGCTAAGTTATTAATCAAAGAGGTTGAGTCCTCAAATTCCCCTACGATATTCACCCATTCAATTTGTTCAAGTGATTTTCTGATGCCGAAAAGAACGATAGGGTGATCATCGGCAACAATGACATTTAGGTTATTCATATTATTGGTTACCTTCTGGCATTAGTTTTTTGACTGAATTATCCAGCACGCTAATGCAATTTTTTATTTCCAATCCGTTTTCATCTGCTATGTAACGCTCCAAATCTTCACAAAGTTCATGAAGATAAGTAAATTCGAGCATAGCAAAAACTCCTTTTAAACGATGTGCAGTGTTTTTCAATTCGGTCAAATCCTCAACACTTTCACTATTATACAGTTTATTAATATCTATCGGTACTGTTGTGATAAACAAATCTCGATATCCGCTATTTGCCAGTGCTAATTGATAACTTGTAATTGCATTTTCAATTGATTCATTCGAGTTCTGTGAAAGCGCTTGAGTACTAACATGGTCTGGAGGCAAAATATCAGCATGCTCATGCTCTGCGTTTTCGATCAATAATGAGATAGCATCAATTAATTCATCAGCAAAATTGTAGTTAGTTTCGATATAATGAGGTTGTAATTGATTAATCCCTAAAAGAGTACCATTTACTTTAACAATATTTTCAAAACATTCCTCATTATTATCAGTTATCAAAAGATCCCAGTCGGTGTGATGGGAACTTTCACTTAAGTCCAAATATTCTGCTCCATAATTTGTTAATATGTTCCTAACAATCCGTGAGATATCTGCATTATGTATATTTAAACGTATACAAACATCTTCCAATAAAGCTGGGAAGTCTTTGACGAGCATTTCTTTAGCTGCAGGAAGCGTAATTTCATAATGAGTGCCTATTGCATCACTAGAACGAATAGAAAAAGTACCATTCATTTTTTTAACCAGTAACTTACATAAATAAAATGTAATGCCTGAACGCGTAAAGTTAGAAGCATTCAAAATTTGCCCAGTAAAAGGACTGTGTAAATTACTAAGCTCAAGATTACTGACCCCAGTTCCACTGTCTTTAATACTCAATAAAATTACATTTTTATTGGCATCATAAGATAACGCGAATGAAATTTTTCCAAAAGAGGTTGTCGCAATAGAATAATCCCAAATTAGTTGTATTAACTGTTTTAAATAATCAGGGTTTGCCATGATCAGTGAATCTGGATTGAGATTATTATGAAAATAAAGTGCTAACCCCTTGTTATTGCATTGGGATAAATTTTGTTTCAAAAACTCGCTAACAAGATTACTGATAGAAACGTTTTCAGTTTTTACTGAGCTAGCTTGAGACTCAAGCTGATTTAATAAGTTAATGTTTTTAAACCAGCGATTGATATAAAAAAGCTGACTTTCAATTTCTAAAATAAATTCGCGGTTATTTACGCTGACTATTTCGGATAATTTAGTTAATTGTTCATCCACCTTAATTAGTGAGGGTAATATCTCAGTACACATATTCTCAAATACAATCTTACGCATGTGAATATTTTTTTTGTACTCACGATTCGCTAATTCTTGACGTTTTTGGGTCAATGCTTCTTTGTCTTTGTCGATAATAATAAAGAGAACGGTATTGGGTTTTGTCATGCTATTGACAAGAATAACTTCATAGATAATATTCTCGATAGAAACTTGGATAACATCATGGTTTTCTATCGCCATTTCTTTAATGTGAATAAGATCCATAGAAGGTAATAACTGGTTAGCAATATCATTGCTCAGAATCTTTTTGTTAGTATTAAAGTCATAAACCAAAATACCGTATGAAATATGGCTGATAATATCGCTTGTCAATGATTCATTAAAACTCAGCTCTTGCAACATATTTGTATTGGGCGAAATAAGGCGCTTACGAATGAATAGCATGATCAGTAAAGCGAAGAAGATCATAATAAGCATGCCAGTCATTAGCCATAAGTTATAGCCAATAACATTAAAGATAATACTTTTTAATGAGACATGGTAATAAAGTTGATAGCTGGTGCCATCAATAGGGTGGGAGAAAATGAGGTTAGTTCCGACCCAAGTTGTATGAGGTTCATTGCTTCCTGTGCTTGCAGGGCGTGTATTAATCGTAAAAAAATCCCCATTTAAATTTGGAGGGATCAGTGAATTGATAGAAATATCAAAGGATATGACACTCGTTAGCTGCCCTGGAGAATTAAACATTAGCCGGTAAGTATAGTAAAAAAGGTTATCGGGAGAGTACTTTTGAATATTTGAAATTATTTCCCGTCGGTCTAATAATGTTGATTGAGTCAACATATCAGCACGTTTTTCTTCAGCAGTTAATGTGAGATAACTTTCTTTAAAACGTAGCTCAGGTTTAAGTATTGAATGAGTGGTCACTAAGACTAGGGTATTGTCTAAGCCATTGAGATAATACATTGAGTTATATTCATTACGGGCTCCCCAGACAATCTCCATATAATTTGCAAGTTTAGATGCTAAAACATTACTACTTTGCTTATTATTGCCAAATACAATAGCATCGATGGATTGGTTGGCACTACTTAGCCAAAAAATATCATGGCGTATTCCTGTCACGGCAAGCTGATCAGCGGATGGGGTAGAGGATTTATTATTGGCAATTTTGTAGATATGGCTTGCTTGATAACGATAATCTTCGATTTGATACGCTAACCGACTAGCCATACTGTTCAAACTAGCCTGACGGCTTTGAACCAATGCTTGATAGTAGTTAAATAGTGATAAACAAAGCATCACTATCAGCAGTAAAATAAATGCTGCGAAAATACGAAAAAGAGTGTTTGGCTTTAATAATGATTGTTTGTACATACTGTAGCAAGTCGTCCCATCGGCAAAAGTATTATTAGGTTAAAAATCATACGCCTAGAGAAAGGATAGACACCGATTTTGCACAGATATTACCATTTTTCTTGGAAAAGAGAGAGCAATTGAGTGAAGATTAGCCAAACGAAGTAAAAAATCAATTTTTTTACTTTCAGGGGTAGACAAGTTGCTGGGATTCCTCCATAATCGCGCCCCATGGAGAGATGGCCGAGCGGTCGAAGGCAGCGGTCTTGAAAACCGCCGATGGGAAACCATCCTAGAGTTCGAATCTCTATCTCTCCGCCATATTCGCCGGCTTAGCTCAGTTGGTAGAGCAACTGACTTGTAATCAGTAGGTCACCAGTTCGACTCCGGTAGCCGGCACCAAATAAGAACCCGTTACATTTAATAGATGTAACGGGTTTTTTCTTGCTTGTAATCCATATTATTTAACTACCTTTAGTCGCTGATGTGACAAACTTCTGGCTCCATCACCAAAAGAACATCAATTTTTCTTTCCATCGCTGATTGTGGTGGCTTCTTGAAAGCACCAATAAAAAGTAACGATTAAATTGACAAAAATCAGCAAAAAAATTCGCAAAATGACAAAAGTGCATATTAATAGTGAGATTAATTAAGCCATATATGTGATAATTTTATCTGTTCCTTGCAGTTTAAGTGATTATGTTGTTGGCCTAACCGATGCATAGTTTTGATGAATAGAAAACGAACTTCACAGAGCTATTTATTAATTAGCCATATTAAAAATCAAATATTGCTTAATGGCTTGGAAAGATTATTCGGCTGTTATCTACTCGAAAGGGAGATGAACTGCAAGGTATTCAGATAGTTATGGGTGAAAACCCATCTTGTTGTAGTAATCATGTTGAATTTAAAAGACTAAATATTGTCTAAAATAGCGTGCATTCTGCAAAGGCGAAGTATTGGGAGATATAATGTACGCCAAAAACCCATTTTCACTGAAATTGGTCCACCCGAAGTATGTAGTAACTTGGGTGGGAGTTTTTATCTTATTTTTATTAGTTCAATTGCCGTATAAATGGCAAATGTGGCTTGGTGCTTTTTTAGGCAGTAATTCACGGTATTTTATTAAAAGAAGAGTATCAATCATTAAGCGAAATTTAGAATTGTGTTTCCCAAATAAAAACAAAAATGAAATAGATACTTTGGTGAATGATAACTTAAAATCTTTAGGTATCGCATTATTTGAAACTGGGATAGCCTGGTTTTGGAGTGATAAAAAAGTTAAAAAATTATTTCAAGTAAAAGGAATGTCCAATTACTTAGATGCTATTGCTAAAAATAAAGGTGTGATTATTGTTGGGGTCCATTTTATGTCACTTGAACTCGGTGGCCGGATTATGGGGCTTTGTTTTCCTGTTAATGCAATGTATCGTCCTCATAACAATAAAGCGATGGAATATATTCAGACAAAAGGGCGGTGTCGTTCAGGTAAAGGAATGATTGATCGTAAAAATTTAAAATTTATGGTTCAAGAGTTAAAAAGTGGTAAATCCATATGGTTTGCACCGGACCAAGATTTTGGAAGAAAAGGCACGATATTTGCGCCGTTTTTTTCTGTCAAAAATAGTTCCACGTCAAAAGGAACCTCAATACTTGCTCAATTATCTAAATCTCCAACACTCACGGTAACATTATTGAGAAATAAGAGCGGTGCTAATTATGATTTGGTACTGGGAAAAGAAATACTAGAATACCCAAGCTCTGATGCATTACAGGATGCAACAATAATTAACTCTATCTTAGAGGTTGAAATAATGAAAGCGCCCGAGCAGTACCTTTGGGCTCATCGCCGGTTTAAAACCCGGCCTGAAGGAGAAGTGTCACTTTATAGCTAGTTTTATATTTATCTATGGCACTTTAAAATTCATAATAATAGACGAGATAAACACATGTTTTATCTCGTCTATTAACAATTTATAGCCTTGTTTAGCACAAGGTTATCGTTATAACCAGCTGTGTAGCATAAAGTATGATAATGAAAATATAAAAATTACCATTAGGTGTTGGAGCACCTTTAAAAACAAAAGAAATCTTCTTACTTGATTCATTGTTTCCTGCTTTGGCGAATATAATAAACGGCTAATTAAAACTCTTTTTTAGTGTAGTTCCACTAATAATAAAATACCAATTTCCATTAAAAAAATTAAAGAAATGTGAAATAAATTACACTTAATAAGTAAAAATAACTAAGTTAATGAGTAATTAATAAATAATAAAATATCTGGTCATTTATTACGTAAAATACGTAAAAATCGAATAGCCTTCAATAACGATGTTAATCGAAGGCTATTCTAATATAGAGTTACTTTAGAATAAACTAAAAACTTTCTTCATATTCACGAGCTTTTTTATCGTCATAGTTATGTTCCCATTTGGCAATAACAAGTGCGGCTAGCGCGTTGCCTACAACGTTAAGTGCAGTACGTGCCATATCAAGAATTCTGTCAACACCCGCAATGAATGCTAACCCTTCTAGTGGGATACCGACACTTCCTAATGTGGCAAGCAGAACAACAAATGAAACTCCAGGGACACCCGCAATGCCTTTAGATGTGATCATAAGGGTAAATACTAAGATTAGTTCTTGCCCAATGGAGAGTTCGATACCATAGAGTTGGGCAATAAAAATAGCAGCAATACTTTGGTATAATGTAGAGCCATCTAAGTTAAATGAATAGCCAATTGGAATAACAAAGCTTGTTACGGATTTAGGAGCGCCATATTTTTCCATTTTATCCATAATACGAGGAAGTACGGTTTCAGAACTGGCTGTTGAGTAAGCGAGCAATAACTCATCTTTTAATATTTTCATTAAAGTGAAAATATTTATTCGACAATAACGAGCGACTAATCCTAGTACAACTACAGCAAAAAATATAATTGCACAATGGACGAGGATAACAAGTTTTAATAAAGGAACTAATGATGAAAAGCCGAAGTTAGCGACGGTAACGGATATTAATGCGAAAACCCCGATTGGGGCATACATCATAATCATATTTGTTACACGGAACATTGTTTCAGAGAAAGTCTGTAATACATTGAGTAACGGTTGTTTCTTCTCTGATGGTAAAGAAGAGAGCCCCAAGCCAAATAATACAGCAAAAAAGATGACTGGTAGCATATCACCACTTGCCATCGCTGCGAAAATATTACTCGGAACTAAAGTTAAGATCGTATTAATGATCCCCGAAGGGTGGCTTTCGACTTCTTGAGTGGTTTTTTCATATTGAGAAATATCGACCTGCGTTAATTGCGACATATCGATACCAACACCAGGCTGGAATATATTGGCAAAAGAGATACCGACGATAATGGCAATTGTAGTGATAATTTCGAAATAAAGGATAGTTTTAAAGCCGAGAGAACCTAATTGCTTAGTATTACCAACCCCGGCTATTCCAACAATTAGAGTCGATATAACAATAGGAACAACAATCATTTTGATTAACTGAATAAATATTTTACCTGCCGGGGAAAGAATATTTAGAATCAACCAATCTTTGTACTCTGTATTATCATGTAAAAGTGCACCAGCAATAACACCTAAAATAAGAGCAACCAGTATTTGCCATCCTAGGCCAAATTTAAACAGTTTCTTTTTAGTCACTTGGTTTAATGTCATAATGAAATCTCATTTTATATTAATAATTTTTATGTATGTGTTGTTATTATCATAAATTTTATATCGAATATTCGAGAAAACTACAACTATTAACTCGATAAATTTGAGTAATTTCAATATGTAATTTATATCAATATGTTTATTATGTTAAATTTAGATAGTAAAATAGCGATGCATGTTAAATGTTATGGATTTTTGTTAATAATCAGTAGATTTTAAGGTGAAGTTGTCATTTTAATTAAATGTAAGCAATTATTTTAAATTGTTAATGATATTGCTTTTTTGTTACTTATTTTTTCGCGAATAAAACTAGATAGAGTAAAAAACAACCTCTAAAAATAATCTTTTTATTGAAAAGTCAGCAGAATATAATTTTCTGTATAACTCATTCAATTTAATAAGTTAATAAAAAAAGAATTTAATTTGAGCTAATCATTATTAGAAGAATAGGAATTATTAAAATATCAAGGTATGACTATAAATGACCACCTACTAAAGTTTATGTAATGAAATTAGTAAGGGATGAGCGAGTTAAATAAGAAAACTATTAATATTAAAGCAACTCAAAGTGCAGATTGTTTCCGTTTAAATGCAGCGAGTAATGTGCGTTCAGAAAGGTCTAAGTAATCACGTAACATATTAGAGGCATCTAAATTTTGGCCAGAGTCTAATAATCTAAGAATAGAATGGTTTTTATCAATATAGGGAGCATATAAAATTTTAGGGTCATTAAGATGACCAAAGGCCAGCCGTAATTCAGCGGATACATTACGGTATAATTTAATTAAGCGTTCGCTGTCAGATAGCTCAACAATGGCAGTATGAAATTTCATATTTGCAGTTCCTACACCCACCCAATTTTCTGTCTTTTCATGTTCACGAGCTTCTTGAACAGCATCTTTCATTTTTTGAACTGATGGATGCAAGGCATATGCATGAGTTAGTGCATCACATTCAATGAGTCGGCGAACTTGATAAATATCGATAATGGCAGCCATATCAGGCACTGAGACAAATACGCCCTTATTTGGGGCATAAGTTAATAAACCTTCCTGTGTGAGTACGCGAAAAACTTCTCGCAATGTATTTCGAGAAATATCGAGTTCCTCACTTAATGCTGCTTCAGATAAGCGTTGACCTGGTGTGATCTCCCCAACTGTTATCTTATGGCGTATAACTTCTGCAATAGTGACAGATAAAGTTTGTACAACAGGTTGTTTTTTCATAATAAAGGCTAATTTTAGTCTCAGGGGTGATAAGGCGTTATATTCCCATATTCAAGTTATAGCAGCAAGTTTCCTTTCTCTATTACTTATTCCATTCCATATATTTGCACAAGAATAGTGAAATTTAAATTTATTGCATCAATTTGGTGCAAATTGCTCGATAAACAATATGGTTTGTCAGCCAAAATTGTTAAAAAAGTGATCTCGTCTTGATTTTTAAACCAGCAATTACGATTTTTATTGATTGTTTATTCATCATTTAATACTAATTGTTCAACAATCTATTAAAAATGAATTAACAATACAGCTAACAAGTAGAACAATGGCACGATAATTGCCTTAGTGATTGTGACATCAACAACTACATTAATAATTAAAACAATAACTATTAGAGGAGTATTCATATGGCAGCTCAAGAAAGTGCACCAAGTACTGCTGAATATGTGAAAAGCCGCCGTTCATCACTGATAAGCGCAATCTTTTTAATGGCAACCTCAGCCATTGGGCCTGGGTTTATCACACAAACTGCGACTTTTACCGTGACATTAGGAGCCGCTTTTGCCTTCGGGATATTAGCGTCTATTGTGATTGACTTCATTGTGCAGCAAAACATATGGCGGGTTGTTACCCTGACTAAAATGCACTCATCCGAAATTGCGAATGCCACAATTCCTGGGAGTGGCTATTTATTAGCGATATTAGTTATTTTTGGCGGGCTAATATTTAATATTGGCAATATAGCTGGTGCAGGTTTAGGGCTTAATGCGTTAGTCGGATTAGACCCGAAATGGGGCGGTTTGATTAGTGCATTATTGGCAATTTATATTTTTTCCTCCCGTAAGGCCAGCACCTTTATCGATAGGTTAATCATTGGGTTAGGTGTAGTAATGATTGGCTTAACTTTATTTGTCGCTATCGCATCAAACCCACCTGTTGGGGAAGCATTACGTCAAAGCGTATTACCTGACACAGTTGATTTTGCCATGATAACCACCATTGTTGGGGGCACTGTCGGGGGATATATCTGTTATGCAGGTGCTCACCGTTTATTAGATAAAGGCGCTGTTGGTATTGAAAACATTAAAGTTGTTTCTAGCGCAGCCACAAAAGGTATCCTAGTTGTTGGGCTGATGCGTTATATTTTGTTTTTGGCTATCTTAGGTGTAGTCGCAAGTGGTGTGACTATTGATATTTCTGGTCATGCGGCCAACCCAGCATCTCAAGCATTTCAGGCTGCCGCAGGTAACTTTGGTTTACGTATCTTTGGTTTAATTCTATGGGCTGCGGCACTCACCAGTGTAATTGGTGCGGCTTATACCTCTATGAGCTTCTTAACGGCATTTAAGTCTTCTATCACAGAAAGGCAACGTAATGTCGCAACTATCATATTTATCGCAGTTTCTCTGGTTGTCTATTTATTCATGGGAACAGCCCCTGCGGCATTATTGGTTTTTGCTGGTGGTTTCAATGGGCTAATTTTACCTATTGGTTTAACTTTATTTGTTTATATCGGTTGGAAACGCTCAGATTTAATGTCGGGCTATCATTATCCGCGTTGGCTATTATGGTCTGGTGTCGTGACGTGTGCACTCACTTGGTATATGGGCGCAATGTCTGTCGGTACAATTTTTAATTATCTGAAATAACTCAAGGAGTGATCATGAAAAAGCAGGTTGATTTAAACAGTGACCTTGGGGAAAGTTTTGGACAATGGGAAATGGGCAATGATACCGACATTCTGCCTGTTGTTAGCAGTGCGAATATTGCTTGTGGTTTCCATGCGGGTTCACCAGAAGGGATATTAAAAACCCTTAAAGCCGCAAAAGAAAATGGGGTTGCTGTTGGTGCTCATGTGGGCTATCCCGATTTAGTGGGTTTTGGTCGACGTAATATGGATATTGCATCGAATGAATTAACCGCAGACGTAATTTACCAAATTGGTGCATTACAAGGGTTAGCAACCGCAGCAGGGACACAAGTTTTATATGTTAAACCTCATGGCGCATTGTATAACACGATTGCTCATGATAAACGCCAAGCAATGGCTGTGATTGATGCGATATTAGCCATTGATAAGCGATTGATATTAGTGGCGTTAGCTGGAGCCCCGATAATTGAGTGGGCACGAGATAGTGGGCTAAATGTAGTTGCCGAGGCCTTCGCTGATCGCGCATATAACAGCGATGGCACATTGGTATCCCGAAAATTAGCCGGTTCAGTATTACATGACCCACAGATAGTTGCAGACCGCATGTTGCAGTTGGTCATGGAAGGCGGAGTGATGTCGATTGATGGAAAATTTACACCTGTTGACGCTGGGTCGATTTGTGTTCATGGGGATAGCCCTGGCGCCCTTGAAATGGCGAAACAGGTGCGAGCCGTATTAGAACAACAAGGTATTGAAATTTATGGTTTTGCCCATAAAGGAGATCATGAATGACACAGCTAATGAAAGCATCACTGCAGGCCATCGAAGCTGCTCGCCTTGCACGGCAAGCTATCCGCGAAGGATATGACAAACCAACAGCAGGCCTTGCCCCGGGTATGACTCAAGCCAACATGATTGCGTTGCCACGTGACTGGGCATTTGACTTCTTATTATATGCTCAGCGTAACCCAAAGAGCTGCCCTGTTTTAGACGTATGTGAAGCAGGGAGCTGGCAAACTGTCCTAGCTGAAGGTGCCGATTTACGCACGGATATCCCACGTTACCGTGTGTGGGAAAAAGGACAATTAATTGATGAAATTACGGATGCGACAGCAATCTATCAACAACATCCTGATTTAGTCACTTTTTTAATTGGTTGCAGTTTTACATTCGAAACGCCAATGATTGAAGCAGGTATTGATATACGGCATATCACGGATAAATCGAATGTTCCGATGTATAAGACTAATCGTCTTTGTCGCCCAGCAGGGCGTTTACAAGGCGAATTAGTGGTTTCAATGCGACCAATACCTGCAAATCGCGTGGCTGATGCAGTGAGTATTACTGGTCGGTTTCCCGCAGTGCATGGCACTCCTGTTCATATTGGTGCGCCAGAACAATTAGGTATTGCTGACATTATGCAGCCTGACTTCGGTGATGCGGTTCGTATTGAAGAGGGCGAAATTCCCGTTTTTTGGGCTTGCGGTGTAACGCCTCAAGCGGCAGTAATGAAATCTGGGGTTCCATTCGCATTAAGCCATGCACCCGGTTACATGTTTATTACGGATGTACCTGATGCCGCATATCACATATAGAGGTGCCAATTGAGATTTTTACCCGTCAATTTAAGTGCTTTTATGGTGGAGTTGGAATGTCTTGAACAAACAATGGCATTGGCTGATTCTTTAACAGAAATGCCCATTTATGGGATTGATGAAATAACACCAGCAGCAAGGACGATTTTAATTCGTTACAACCCGTTCAGGATTGATGTAAATGAGTTGGTTGAAAAGATATCGGTTAGGGATGTGTCGAGAAGAGTTGGTAAGGCCAGTAAATTGGTCACTATCCCTGTTCATTACAATGGAGAGGATCTTTCGGATGTTGCAGCGCATTTAGGGATATCCACTGCAGAAGTGATACGTCGTCACACAGAAAATGAATTTCAGGTTGCATTTAGCGGTTTTGCTCCGGGTTTTGGTTACATGGTGTCGAAAGGCGCTAATCTGAATGTTCCAAGGCGTCAATCACCAAGAGTGCGTATCCCTGCGGGATCTGTTGCCTTAGCCGGGGAGTTTAGCAGTGTTTATCCACAAGCTAGCCCAGGGGGATGGCAGTTAATCGGTGTGACTGAGCTATTAATGTGGGATATCAATCGACCAGAACCCGCACTTGTTCAGGCAGGCATGCGGGTAAACTTTGTTGATGCAACAAAAAGCCAGATTAGCTATAGCTTGCCAACTAAAGTAAGTATTGAAAAAAATGCTGAGAATGTCAGTGCTGATTTAACCGTTTTAGCGACAGGATTACAGGTTTTATTTCAAGATTTAGGGCGTATTGGCCAATCAGCATTAGGTATTTCAGAATCTGGCAGTATGGATAAATCGGCATTGCGTAGTGCAAACCGTATTGTGGGGAATAAATCAGACTCCGCCGTTTTAGAGATAACGCAAGGTGGGTTTAAGGCACAAGTGCACAAAGACCTTATTATTGCAGTGACTGGTGCGCCTTGTTCTATTGAGGTTATTACGGAAGAACACCAACAATATCAAGTTAATACTTATCAACCGATTCATTTAGCAAAAGGCGACACCATTAAATTAAGCCGTCCGAACAAAGGTGTACGTAGTTATTTCGCTGTGCGGGGTGGTTTTAATATTGAACCTATTTTATCGAGTTGCTCGTTTGATACGCTGGCGCAAGTTGGCCCAGCCCCAATCAAGGTAGGTCAAACATTAACGGTTAGCACTGATTCGTCTCCATTAGCCGTTTCATTAAATGAGACACCTGCTTTTGATTACCCAGCAGAAAATGATGTTGTGGTTTTGGATGTGATATTGGGACCTCGAACGGATTGGTTTACAAAACAAGCCGTTGGCCAACTAACAAGGCAATTATGGCAAGTCACTGCGTCATCAAATCGAATAGGCCTGCGCTTATCTAGTGAAAAACCGTTAGAGCGCGAACAACTACAGGAGCTACCGAGTGAAGGAACTTGCATTGGGGCTATTCAAGTGCCAGCAAATGGCCAGCCCGTTTTGTTTCTCAATGATCACCCTTTAACCGGCGGTTATCCCGTCATTGGCGCGGTATGTGAATACCATTTGGATTTAGCAGGGCAAATCCCTGTGAATGCCAAAATACGTTTTAATCCACTTGGTGAATTTAAAGTATTATAAGGGAGCCATTGTGCTTATGAAAATGAATAACAACAAAAAACATAAAGTATTGATTGCTAATCGAGGCGAAATTGCAGTTCGTATTATCCGTGCATGTCGTGATTATGGTTTCCAGTCTGTTGCGGTTTATGCGGACAGTGACATTGAAGCTCTCCACGTCAAAATGGCTGATGAAGCCTACGGGCTTGGGGGAAACTCGCCAGCAGAAAGTTATTTAAATATTGAAAAGTTGATTAGTATCGCTCAGCAGTCTGGTTCAACTATGGTGCATCCGGGGTATGGTTTTTTATCTGAACGCGCTGAATTTGCGCGTGCAGTTGAAGCCGCAGGGTTAATCTGGATTGGGCCTAGCGCAAACAGCATTGATATACTAGGGGATAAGGTTCAAGCTCGCCATATTGCAATGCAAGTCGGTGCACCGCTAGTGGTTGGTACAAAAGACCCTGTGAATAGTGCACAAGAAGTACTGGAATTTGCTCATCAACATGGTTTACCTATTGCCATTAAAGCGGCATTTGGTGGTGGTGGCCGAGGGCTAAAAGTAGCTTGGCAACTCCATGAAGTTGAAGAACTTTATCATTCAGCTGTGCGTGAAGCGACCGCGGCATTTGGCCGAGGTGAATGTTTTATTGAACAATTTTTGCATAACCCTCGGCACATTGAAGCCCAAGTTATTGCAGATACGCATGGCAACGTGCTGGTGGTGGGAACACGTGATTGTTCACTACAACGGCGTAATCAAAAACTGGTTGAAGAGTCGCCAGCCCCTTTTTTATCGGAGAAGCAACAACAGCAAATTATCCAAGCCTCAACGGATATTTGCCGCAAAGCGGGCTATGTGGGAGCAGGAACCGTTGAATTTTTGCTAAGCCAAGATGGAACGCTGTCATTTTTAGAAGTGAATACGCGCTTACAGGTTGAGCACCCAGTCACAGAGGAAACCGCAGGGATTGACTTAGTGATTGAGCAGTTACGTATTGCGGAAGGTTTACCTTTAAGTATTAATGAGATGCCGACTCCTCGAGGGCATGCGTTTGAATTTCGTATTAATGCCGAAGATGCTGGGAATGGTTTTTTACCGACCCCCGGCACTATTACTGTTTTTGATGCACCAACGGGGCCGGGAGTCCGTGTTGATAGTGGCGTAACGGCAGGGACAACAATACCGGGTACCTTTGATTCATTAATGGCCAAATTAATTGTCGTGGGGAGTACACGTGACCAAGCTATTTCGCGTGCACGTCGAGCACTGGCAGAATTTAATATTGAAGGTGTTGCATCCGTATTACCATTCCATCGTGCAGTAATAGAACAAGCTGATTTTTGTGATAATTTTAGTGTACATACGCGTTGGATAGAGACTGAATTTAATGTGGAAATTCCACCAGCAAAACGGCAAATTCCATTATCGGATCCTGCGATGACTCGTACTTTTATTGAAATTGATGGGAAGCGTTGTGAGCTAGGTTTGCCCACTCAACTTTTTTCTGGTTTCTCAGTCAATAATTCAGCGGCATCCCATTCGGCCCCTCAATTAGTTGATAATCCTGATGCGGTCAACGCACCTATTTCCGGGATATTATTTAACTGGCTGATCCCTCAAGGAAATAATGTTTCTGAAGGGGATGTAATTGGTGTAATGGAAGCCATGAAAATGGAAGTGCAAATTGTTGCACACCGAACAGGAACGTTGAAGTATTGCGCTACTAAAGGGGATTTTGTTGAAGCAGAAAGCCCAATAGCTGAAATTATTTAGTTTGATGCCAATTAAGTTTGAGCTAAAGGAGTTAGCTCAAACTAACGGGAAATTCGCTCTGGCAGTGTTCTTAGAGGAAGATGAGGCGCAGGAATAGCATGTTTTTCTTCAGCGGTCATTTCATTGCTATCGCGGTAAACCTCACCACAGAGAAAGTAGAGATTCGGTCGTTTTGATTCTAGGTATTTTTTTCGGCTCATGCATTGTTCTTGTGTAAAAATAGTTTCAGTCACCGGTAATGCATCGCATGAATCCGTACCACAAGGGCTAACCCATAACGCCCAACCAATGAGTACCATATGTCCTGCCATTTACATTGCCTTCCTTAATAAGAACCAATATGAACCGCTGAAAGTGATGACTGCAAGTAACTATCTAATTCACATACGCATTATAGGTTAAATTCTAACATTGAGTTAACCAAATGTATGTATTTAGGCATGATGAATTGTTTCATTCACACTAAAAAGCAAATCGTTATAAATTAAAAAGTTGGGAATTATCATAAGTAGAAAATAAATGATTTGATAATAAATAAAGTAGTATATTGTTAAAATTACACTATCAATATTGCATGTTTTTTTGGTGTCAGATCGCAAAAAAACAAAATAATTATCTACAAACAGCCGATATTAGAGCTCAAGCCTGTCAATTAAGGCTATTTTTAACTAGGATTATGACAACCTCTAATAAGAAAACAGATAGGAATAAATCATGAATGCCATGGAAGAAGTGCTTTCATTTTGGTTTGAGGAATCGACACCAAAACAATGGTTTGAAAAAAGCGCTAAGTTTGATTTGACGATAGCACAACGGTTTGCTCATATCTGTGAACGTGCAGCTAAGGGAGAATTAGCTTATTGGCGGGCATCCATTCGTGGACGTTTAGCGGAAATTATTGTTCTAGACCAGTTTTCACGTAACTTATGGCGTGATACACCACGGTCTTTTGCTCAAGATGGGATGGCTTTAGCATTAGCGCAAGAGGCGATTAAGCAACATGATTATAACCTTCTGACGCTGTCACAGCGCAAGTTTGTTTTAATGCCATTTATGCACTCTGAATCCAGTTTTATACATTTACAGGCGGTTGAGCTATTTCGCATGCTGGGTGATGACGGTACATTAGATTTTGAAATGAGACATAAAGCGATTATTGATAAATTTGGCCGTTATCCTCACCGTAATGAAATTTTAGGTCGGCCATCAACACAAGAAGAAATTGCATTTTTACAAGAGCCAAACTCTTCTTTTTAGACTAAAACCAAATGAGCCCATATTTTGTTTAACTAGCTCATTTGGTTTAGTTTTTATTTAGCGAAATAATTCAGCCCTGACTGGCGATAATTCTAATTTCAATTGTAGTGATTTGAGGTAAATTTCAGTGATCTGTGCAAGGCTAGGGTAAAAAGTGGACTCTGTTTTGCTTTGCTGCACTAGCTCTAAATAGCGATACGCCCAAGGTAACAAATGTTGCTCAAATAGAGCAATAACAGCGCTGTCGTCCTCTTGCTCTGCTAACGCAGAAACTGCCATCATCATTAAGCCAAATTGGTCTTCAGGTTCACGGATTCCAGTATCAGTGACTAAACCTTTCGTTTGCAAAAAGTCGCGATAAGCCGCAGTTGACTCACCCATAATAGTATTATCATGCTCTAAGTACACAGAGCCCCAAGGCGGAGCAGGCATACTGCCTTGTCCTTCGAATAAGATGGAATAATCATAAGAGATATCATCAGGTTGTGTTTGTGACAACGAAGTACAAATAGCCTGAATTTTCTCTGGGTTATCCCATGTACATAACTGTGGTAGTTCACCCAAGACAGAGTAAACGTTACGTAAAGTGTCCGATTGCGGAGGGTAGTAGAAAAACGCACCAAGGATGCGGATCATTGTCGTGTCAATCATATTATTTTATCCGTCTTATTTCGCGCTAAAGCATGACATCATTATTTAATTTCCTGCTACTGTATCAATGCAGGTGGTGTTGAAGATATCTAAACAAAGAACCCCAAATGGGGTTCTTTTATGAAACACTATAACATAGTAATAACAATGCCTTACATGGTTATTTGCCACAAATTATAGAATGCAATGCGGCCAGCCAGTTCAGCTAATAATACTGCGGCGGCACAAGTTGCTAATGTCGCTTTTGGTGCGCGGTGCTTTAACGCCATACCAACGAAAGCAGCTAAAGCAATAGCTAAAACAACAACTTGGAAGCCCCAGAAGCCTGTTTGTTCACCGCTAAGAGCGGGACCTGTTTCTGCTAAAAAGGCTTGATAACCCGCACGGCTTGCAAAAATAGCAAAAGTACCAATTAAGAACGAAGCAATACCTAAGCCACGAGCACCGATTGCAATGGCGAGCGCACCGCCACCGACTAACATCGTCATCCACATTTGCAGTGTGGTATAACCGGTGTCCCAGTTAGCAATAGTGGCGATGTTGTACACTTGAGGTATTGACCAAACAAATGCAAGTCCAGAAACTACCGCGGCAATATTAGCCAGCTCACGTAATAACGTATGTTTGAAAAACAAAGTAAAAAATAACGTTGCAGCAGCGCACCCAACAAATACGCCACTTAAGAACGCTTCATTACTCATTGGCGAACGGCCTACACCCAGTAGCATATTAAAGAAGCGTAGTGGCTGGCCAACGTGTAACCCACCGATACCTAAACCTATTATCATAATAATAAAGGCCACGATATTGGCAATTTTTAGCTGATTATCGTCAATAGAACCCATTCTACGGCTAATATAAGCGAGTAAGAAAAGCCCTGCAGCGGACTGTCCTAAGACGGTGAAAAAAACGAGTGGTAATTCATGCATCTTACACCTCCGCAGGGTTTTTTAATTCGCCACTTTTATCGCCAAATGGCTTCGCATCTTTATGTGGTTTGATGACAATATTCGGGTTCGTCAGGCTTGGGTCTGGCATTGGAGCAATGCCACACTCTGTGCCGTGTAACTCACGAAGAACATTAATGTCATCAAAATCTAAAGCACGCTGCGGGCAAGATTCAACACAAACAGGTTTCATCCCTTTTGCGACGCGCTCATAGCAGCCGTCGCATTTACTCATTAGTTTCTTCTTCTCATCAAATTGTGGGGCGCCATACGGGCAGCGCAACTCACAATAACGGCAACCAACACAAATAGATTGGTCAACCACGACTAAACCATCTTCTTCTCGTTTATGCATTGCACCGGTTGGGCAACCCGCGACACATGTCGGGTTTGAACAATGGTTACATGAAATAGAAAGATAGTAACTAAAGACATTTTGCTGCCAAATACCATCTTGTTTTTGCCAACTACCGCCACCGAACTCGTAGACACGACGGAATTTTGGGCCTAAATCTAAATCTTTTTCATCCTTACAACTGACTTGGCATGTTTTACAGCCAGTGCATTTTGTGGAGTCAAAGTAAAAGCCATATTGTTTCATCATTCAACTCCTTAAGCGCGTTTAACTTCAACAAGGTTAGTATGTTGTGGGGTACCTTTAGCCAATGGCGAAGGAACATGCGATGTCAGTGTATTGATACAACCACCGACATCTAGCCCATCATTATTAAGAGTACGCCATGCACCTTGTGGAACGGCGATAACACCGGGTAATACACGCTCTGTCACTTTCACTTTAATTTGAATACGACCACGATCATTAAATATTTCAGCCATATCACCATTATTCAAGCCGCGTTGCTGGGCATCGACTGGGTTGAGCCAAAACTGATGTGGAATGGCTTCACGTAGCATAGCAACATTGTAATATGATGAATGCACATGGCCTTTATCATGAAAGCCCGTCATTAATAGCGGATGCTTTTGTTGGCTTGCTTGGGCTTCAACACCTTCTTTATTGACGCAATACTCAGGAATGGCAGGAATACGTTGGCCTTCTGGTAATTCCCAATTTTTAACACGTTCAGCTAGTTGTTCTGAATAGATTTCCACTTTACCTGACGGCGTTTTCAATGGGTTATTGATTGGGTCATCACGGAATTTCTTCAATGCAATATTTTCTGAGCTGTTCAGGAACTTACGGTCGATAATGCCCGCACCGTCGGTTTCGCTGAATTCAGGTAAATGAGGCATTTTTTCACGTGTTTTGTTATAACAGAACTCAATCCATTCAGCGTAGGTACGGCCTTCGGTGAATTGTTCTTTTACACCCATTTTTTCAGCAATTTCTGCTAACACATCGTAATTAGGGCGATTTTCCCACAGTGGCTCAATGGCATTTTGTAGGCGAACTAAATAATGATACGCACCACTTGCATAGGAGTTATTGATTAAATCGTTGGTTTCTACAGTTGTGACATCCGGTAACAATAAGTCTGCATATTTTGCGGATGGGGTATCATGGTTATCCCATACTAGAATGAATTCACATTTGGATTCATCTGCAAGTATTTCATGGGTTTTATTTAAATCGCCATGTTGGTTACCAATGACATTACTGGAGTAGCACCACATAAACTTGATATCGTTGTTTAGTTTATCGACACCTTTAATGCCACCATTCTCTGCGGTCAATTCTTTCCCGCGAACAATTGCTTCTGACCACATATAAGTCGGAATCAAGGCTTTTACTGGGTTAGGTAAAGCAAAACCTGCAACAGGATAAGCGTAGCTGTTACCCCACAGCCCAGTGTTAGTTCCTGCACGACCAATGTTCCCAGACATCAACGGTAACATCATAATAGAACGACAAGCTTGCTCGCCATTCTCTGTGCGCTGTAAGCCCCAGCCTTGTGAGATCCATGCTCTATTTGCATTACCGATTTCACGTGCAAGTTGTTTAATACGTGCGACTGAGATACCCGTTAATTTGCTCGCCCACTCAGGGGTTTTTGCGATGCCATCAGGGCCATTACCTAAAATATAATCTTTATATGATGCATTGCGTGGTGCAGAAGCAGGTAAGGTAGACTCATCCCAACCAACACAATAGTTGTTTAGGAATTCTTCGTCAGTCAGGCCTTCTTCGATCATGACATAACCGAGAGCAGCAACTAATGCAGCGTCAGTACCTGGGTAAATAGGTATCCATTCTGCGCCAAGCGTTGTGACGCTATCAGTGCGACGCGGGTCAATAATGATAACTTTTGCTTTGCTTTTATCTAACGCATTGAGGGTTTCGTAAAATTGACCGCCCCCAGACATACGCGTTTCAGCAAGGTTGTGACCAAACATGACGACTAAATCTGAGTTTTGGATTTCAGATAAATAGGATTCTTCAATACTGCCATATACGTAAGGCGTGATTTCCATTAATTGCGCATATGAATATGTGCCATAATCACCCAAGAAACCACCGGTTAAGCTTAATAAACGTTTACAAGCAGCACGACCGTGTAAGTTTGCGCCTGTTGAACCCGAGCCATATTGATAGTAAATGGCATCACTTCCATATTTATCAATAGTATACTGCAGTTTTTCGGCGATAATGGTTGTTGCCTCATCCCATGAGATCTTTTTAAATTTACCTTCACCGCGTTTACCAACTCGTACCATTGGGTATTTTAAACGGTCTGGGTTATAGGTTTTCCAGCGCACTGAACGGCCACGCAAACATGGGCGGATTTGGTGTTCACCTAACGTTGAGTCGTCATACATTGTTTCATTGGAAATGCGGCTGATAACACCGTCTTTCACATGAACTTTTAATGGACAGCGGCTACCACAGTTTACTAAGCATGCGCTATAGCTGATTTTTTCGCTGACTTCGTCAGGCATGATCGCTGGTGTTTTTGCTTGAGCAGCAAAAGGAAGAGTGATTGAGCCAGCAACAGCAGCGACACCCGCAACGGTTGCAGAGGTTTGTATAAACTCCCTCCTGCTCAGTTCTCCAAATTGAGTATTTATTTTATTTTTATGCATTGACATTGCCTATATGTAAATAACAACATTACTTTCTTGTTTTATATGTTAAAAAAAGTTTCTGTTGAGTTACATGACTTACATCAATGTTATCCCTGATAAGATAAATGTATTTATTTAATTTATAAGGATTTTTTGTTCGCTATAACATAGGTTAGTTCTATTTCTATTAACTATCGAAGTGTTAATTATTATATAACGATTGGGTCAAAAGTAAGGAAAAAGAGGGATATCTCCCTCTTTGAAATACTACTTTAGGTGTGGATGGATAAGAAAAGTTAACTAATCACTTAGTATTAATTATTTTTCTGGGGAATAGCCTATCATCCTAACATCATTTCCGGTAGGTGATTGATGTACCATCAGATTAAATTGCGGAAGGATGGAAAAGATATGGTCAAAAATGTCTGACTGTATTCTTTCATACTCCACCCATACGGTTGTATTCGTAAACGCATATATTTCGATTGGGATACCATTTGAGTCAGATTCTAGCTGTCTGACCATAATCGTCATATTTTTGTGAATATTAGGGTGTGATTTTAAATAAGCTTCAATGTAAGCCCGGAAAGTCCCTATATTTGTCAGACGACGTTGATTTAAAGGGATCGCTTTATCATCAGGTAGGCTAGAATTAAAGACTTGAATCTCAGATATTTTTTGCTCGATATAGGGCTCAAGTAAATTTGCTTTAATACAGTACGCTATTTCTTCAGATGTTAAAAAATGCACACTGCTAGCATCTAAGCGGACACTACGCTTAATTCGGCGCCCACCAGACTCTGTCATTCCTTTCCAGTTTTTGAATGAATCAGAAATAAGTGCATAGGTAGGAATAGTGGTTACTGTGTTGTCCCAATTACGGACTTTTACCGTAGTTAAACCAATATCGACCACCGCGCCATCAGCACCGTATTTAGGCATTTCTAACCAATCGCCAATGTTAACCATGTTGTTGGCTGAAAGTTGTATACCAGCAACTAACCCCATGATAGGGTCTTTGAACACTAGCATCATGACCGCTGTCATTGCACCAAGACCGCTGAGAATAATCAGAGGCGATTTGCCTATTAATAGCGCAATGATCATGATGCCAATTAGAATTGTGGCAATCAGTTTAAGACTTTGAAATATTCCTCTAAGAGGTAAATGCGCGGTTTTAGCCGCACGTTGGAGTACACCCAGTATAATATCAAGAACAGAGTAAAGGGTTAGTAAGCCAAATAATAGGCACCAAGCCTGTGAGCCGACCTTTAGAACGGCTTGTGCAGTCGAGCCTGAATGTAACCATAGCGTAGCTTGGATATTGACAACAACACCTTGTATAACAAATGCAAAGCGATTAAAAAGATTATGTTGAGTTATTAAATGAATCCAAGTTCCTGCACTTTTTTGCCCGCGCTTTTCGAGTTGAGGAAGTAATATTTTATGCAGAATTAAGTGTAATACGCAGGCGACGATTAGAATTAAACCGAGCACCATAAGTAAAGAGGCGAGGTTAGCGTAATCTTGGTTGAACTGACGTACCCAGTCTAGCAGTTGCTGCTGCATGGTTTCTCCTTCTTGAGGGTGTTAGGAACAATGGTTTATAAAAATATTCGGTTTATAAAAATATTCGATAGTTTAAAGACCTTATCATATTCACAATGAAAATTCATGGCGAACAATATTAAACTCCGTCTTAATTCTTATTGTTAGTTCTAAGTATTGTGCAGTATATGAATGCAATATTAATGACAATAAAGGTCATTATAAAGGAGCGGGTTCGTTAATTTGATTAGTTATGTAACATTTACATAACATTACATGTGATAAGGATTTTCTGATTGTGAGTCTTCATAACTAAGCATAATGTTCTACAAACTTCCTAATGTTATATTAACTTTGCAGGAATTTATTATGAGCGTATTTAAAAAGCCGAATTGTTCTGTTTTTTTGCAGTATATCTTATTACCCGTTATTGCCTGCGCTCCATTTCTCGCTAATTCATCCCCTAATGGCAATCAAGGCCAAGGGAATGGTAAAGGAAATCAACAAATTCATGGAAACAAAGGAAATCAGAATAAAGATAAATCGAATAAAGGGGATGGTAATCAACAGCTAAAATATGCCAAAGCAAGCGAATATTACGATAAGAAACGAGGTTCTAATATTAGTTTTAATGTGAGTTTTGGTAATGTAAGGCCTTTGGCCATTGAATATGGTTTGACGGGTTATCAAGGGTTGCCGCCAGGCATTGCAAAGCAAGTTGGTCGGGGTAAACCGCTTCCTCCAGGTATTGCCAAAAAAGCGTTACCTTCAGCTTTTTTAGCTCAATTACCCATTTATGTTGGGTATGAATGGAAAATCAGTGGCCAAGATCTTGTCTTGGTTGCGATAGGAACAGCGATAGTCGCAGAAATTATTGAAAATGTTTTCGAATAAAAAAAACGACCTTGATTTCAAGGTCGTTGTGCAAAATAAATGCAATTAACGCTAATGATTAGGTAACTAAAAGGTCTGATTGACTAGAAAATGATTAACTTGCTTACATAAAACGTTTAGACAGTAATTCAACAACTTCTTGCACACTGCTGATAAATTCTTTGATGCTGTTCATCGATAACTCCAAATTAAAATGTGATCCAGATCACGTGAGAGCATTTTAGCCATTAACATGTTAATGTCAAGTTAATATTAAAAATAATTTTAAATATTAAATTATTTTTTAAAAAATGTCTGGCACTTGTTTTTGACTGCAAGTTGTTACCACAAGACATGCAAAAATCCATAAATGGGCACAAAAAGTGTGAAGAATTGAAAGGTAATTTTTATAATATGGTGTATGGTTAATTAGAGGTTAGGTAATGATTTGATTGATAAAGGAATATAACTCATGATTGCTTATGTGAACGGCCAGTTTTTACCTGAAGAAGACGCATCAGTATCTATTTTTGACCGTGGGTTTCTATTTGCGGATGCAGTATATGAAGTGACAGCAATAATTAACGGTAAGCTCGTTGACTTTGATCGTCATATGGCTCGTTTACAGCGTTCTTGTGCTGAATTACAGTTATCACTACCTTATGATTTAGCAGAATTAAAACAAATTCATCTTCAATTAGTTCAGAAAAATAATATCGAAGAAGGGCTTGTTTATCTTCAGTTGACTCGTGGTAATGCACACCAACGCAGCTTTTTATATCCTGATACAAAGACGAAGCCAACATTAGTCTTATTTGCACAAAAGACGCAGATTGTTGAAAATGAAAAATCAAAATATGGAATAAAAGTCGTCACTGTAGATGATATTCGTTGGCAGCGTTGTGATATTAAAACAGTTGCTTTATTAGCAGCTTCGATGGCAAAAGAATACGCTAAACAGCAAGGTGCAGACGACGCTATATTTGTTAAAAACGGCTATATTACAGAAGGAAGTTCCAGTAATTGTTTTATTATTAACCAACAAAACCAAATACAAACACGGGGGTTAAATAATGAAATATTGTCAGGTATTACTCGCCAAGCGATATTACAACTTGCTAGGGAACAACAAATAGACATTGTTGAAAAGCCATTTAGTATTGATGAAATGTTAGAAGCCAAGGAAGTCTTTATTACCTCGGCGACAACATTAGTTTGGCCAGTTATTATGGCGAATAACCAATTCATTGGGGAAGGTAAGCCGGGGAAACTAGCTATCCGGCTACGAGAGATATACTTGCAAAAATTAAAATAATCACATGAGATATCTAAATGTTATTTTAATTGAATAAATTCTTTAACTGAAGAAATGGTTACCATGCCATCCAATGCCTGAATACTTTGCTGGTGGAGTTCTGGCGTTGGAGCGGCACATAAATCCTCAAGTACTGTAACAAAATACCCTAAATCATGAGCCTGTCTCGCAGTGCTTTGAATGGCCTTTACGGTACTAACTCCGCCAATAAACAACTCGGTAATATCATTATCGGTAAGCCATTTATGGAAATGATTTCCTGCAAATGCAGAAACCCCTTTTTTAATCATTACTGGGTCACGAAATGCCACTTCAAGGTCATGAGCCCAATGACACCCAGTGCCACTTAATTTTAAGGCTCCAAGTTTTTTGGCTTGCTGAAACATAGGGGAACCAGCTGGCACATCGTGATAATTGTCTGAAAACCCAACCTTAACCCAAATCACTGGAATATGATGGTTTCTTGCATATTGTGCCGCTTGATTAGCTTTTTCAACAATTTTTCGCGAGCAAGTTTGCTGGTAACTTGAATTAGATAAGCCATTTTTACCAATTATCTCTTCAATGAGATCAATAATTACTAATGCTTTGGACATTATTGCCTCTTTTAGGTGTAAGTATATTAACGTATAACGGCGTATACTATCTGGAAAAAAGCGTGAATGCTGTTAACTCAATAACATAATTAGATTTAGGGTAAATCAATAATAAAACCAATACCTTGATTGTCTAATCCATCAGTAACTCTAATTACAGCACCGATTTTATTGGCTAAATTCTGGGCGATAGATAAACCTAAACCGCTTCCGGTTTCCATTGTTCCAGGTACTCGATAAAAGCGAGAAAATATAAGCTGGCGACTGTCTTCTGGAATTCCTCGGCCGTTATCTTGAACAGAAATAGTCCCACCAAATGGGGTAAGGTCTTTTAAAATGACCTTGATTTTCCCTTTTTCAGGGCAATATTTAATCGCATTTTCAAGCAGATTAGTAAAAATATTACTTAATGCGAGTTTATCTGTGAGGATATAAAAAGATTTTGGGCTTTGGAGTTCGACATCAATATCTTTGTTAATGGCGTAAGGTATGTGTGAAGATATTAAATGGCTGATTAATGCAGGCAGGTCAATTTGTTCTTTATTTAACAAGAAATCTTCAGTTTCTAAACGAGCTAAGTCAATTAATTGATGTGATAGAGAGGCCGCACGATTTAAAGTTTCTTGCATATCATTAATAATTTCGCCTTTTTCTTTTGGATTATCAATTTGCATTAACAAATGCAATTGAGCAATAACAGCCGCAATCGGCGTCCGTAATTCATGTGCGGCGTCTGCCATGAAGCGCTTTTCACGTTGATTCGCAGCATCAACACGAGACATAAGGTTATTTATTGCAGCAATAATAGGCCGAATTTCTTTATATTGCTCTTTTGTTTCTATAGGGGTTAAATTACCCGGCTGACGGCTGGAAATGAGTTTTGCTGATTGTCTTAAAGGCCGCAAACTAAAATAAGCGGTAATTAAAATTGCTAGCAACATAATACCTAAAATGAAAGCGAGGGGGATGGCTGTCCCTTCAGCTGGATTACCTAATAAGGATTTACGATCACTATAAGATTCAGCAATGACAACCTCAAAGGTTTTTTGATCATTCCATGCAGAAGTAAAGTGCCAGTCTTTATGTAATGCAGCGAGCTCAGAAACGGATTTAAGGGAGGGAACATGTAATTTGTCGCTGTTTCGGTAATAGACATTCCCTTGTTTATCTCTGACAACCATAAAAGGCCGATAACTAATATTATCGCCACTTTCCATTGCGCTAGAATAAAGTTCTTGTAGGTTATCGGCTATTTTATTGAAATATTGAGGTTTATCAGCAACCACATCAAGTGTTTTAGCAAACCCTTGAGTGACGATATTCTGTTGTGCATTTAACTCATCATGAATTGATGGCCAATAAAAAAACTGGAGCCAGCCAACTAATAATAACCAAAGAAAAATAACGGAACTGATTTGTAGCCCGAATGTATAAATAAAAAATGATTTAACTTTCACTTAGTGGCACTTCTTTTTTTAATAGATAACCAATGCCACGGATAGTAATTATACGGTCTTTACCTATCTTTCGGCGTAAATTATGAATATGAACCTCTAAAGAGTTACTTTCTACATCATCCAATCCGAATAGACGCTGCTCTAAATCCGTTTTTCTGACAACATTATCTGCATTTTTTATTAATTCATAGAGTAATAGGTATTCTTTCCCGGATAGCAGTAGCAATTGCTCATTAAGGGTTACTTGATGATTAAGTGGATTTAATTGCAGGTTACCCAATTGCCATATTTCAGATGAAAACCCAGCCATACGGCGACTAACGGCTTTCACTCGGGAAATAAGTTCAGGCATAGCAAATGGTTTTGTTAAAAAGTCATCAGCACCTGAATCTAAACTAGAAACTAAGTTATCCATTTGGTTTCTTGCCGTGAGAATGATTATTGGAATAGTTTCGCCCATATTACGCCAAGCTATGAGCTCGTCATGACCATCGCCATCAGGTAAGCCCAAATCTAAGAGCATTAGGTCAAAATTGCGAGATGCGAGTTGTAACTTTGCATCAGCAAGTAGCCTTACCCAACAAGGATTAAAACCTGCAAGCTCCAGCCCACGACATAGTGCTTTTCCCAATTGAAGATCATCTTCGACTAATAGGATATTCATATTATCACCTCTACTAGCCAGTATAAGCAGGCAGTGAGCGTCAGACAATATGAACAGTTCAAGTTTGAAGCGTATTTAAGCATATCTTAAGGTTGGTTTAACCCATCTTTAAGGTACAAAAAAATAGACTGTTTATTATCGTTTTATCATTCAAGCAATAAGAGCATTGATAATGAAACACGCATTTTATGAGGTGCCATTGTTTATAGTCGCAATCGCGCTTGCTTTAATCTTTATTGGAAAAGATTTTAATAATACGTCCACAGTTAGTTTATCACCCCTAAAACTAAATGAAATTTCTACTTGTGCAAATATTACTAACTGTATTTCGCAGGTTAGAACAACTAATGAAGAGAATGAAAAGTTGAATCCAGTGAAACAAATTAAAACCTTTCTTAGGCATAAAATCTATTAATTAAAAATGAGTAAAATTTAGATATAAGAAATTTAAAACAACTAGCTGCTTTAATAATCAGTGTGTTACCTTGCAGTTGTTCTCTGGTTGATGAAAGTACTTTTGTTGTTTGGAGGGGGGGAGTCAATATTGCGCCAGTTTATGAAGGTGTAAAAAGCCTCACGTATTAGTAAAAAAGGAATGTCATTGGGTAAAACATTCCTTTTAAGTATTTGGTTAATCCTCTGTTGTCTCTTCTGGGACCCAACCATCATCCATCCATATTTCTTCCAGTATTTCTTCAATACGAGTTTTATCCTCCGCTATTTTTGTTCCTGAAATATTAACGCGTTGTTGTGAGCTAAACCCAACCCGAGTTACCATATCAGGATATTGGTTCTGAAGTTTGCGTAAAATCTCAGTTTCAAGAGCTTGTAAAACCACTGAACTGGGTTTTTGCGGAGCGTTTTTATCAAATAATACTTCGATACGTAACATGATAGCCTCTAGTGAAGACTGTATTAATATACAGTATTTTTAGAGCTATTAGACAAAAAAGTCAATATAGAGCTGCAAATATTTTTATCAGTAAATTAAGTGAAAAAATAATATCAATATAAAACAAAAAGTTAATCTTATGAGCGCTTGATAAAATAATTGTCAGAAAATTAAAAATAGGTATTCTATAAAATATATTTGATTAAGGTGAGTTTCGATTAAATGTTACATGCTTTAAGAATTAAAAGTGAAGATAGCCAAGCGATAGCAATGATTAACCAGTTATATGACACCGCTTTTCCGTTATATGAACAAAGAAGCTATCAGGGAAGAAAGGCAATATTGAATCATAGCGATTATTATTTGCTCAATTTCAAAGAAAATGACATTTTCATTGGCTTTATTGGTTGTTGGAAAATCGAAGGTTATTATTATATTGAACATTTTGCCATTTCCCCCGTATTAAGAGGGCAAGGTTATGGGCAAAAGGTACTAAAACAGTTTTGTCATGATGTAGGCAAAGTGATTCTAGAAATAGATCCTATTATTGATGAAATCAGCCAAAAACGTTGGTCTTTTTATCAGCATTGTGGTTTTCAACAAAATGAATACGTCCATGCTCATCCAAGTTATTACCCAGAAAATAAGCCGCATGAGCTTAGGGTGCTAAGTTATCCAGAAGAGATTGCTCAAGAAACGTATCAGCAATTTAATCACATCTTACAAACAGTTGTGATGGATAAAACGCTATTATAATTCTTCATATCGATGGTGTTAATCAGGTATATAGCAATAGATAAGTTCGGGATCATTATCATCTAAATTTTCAATGTAGCCACTAGGAACAAAGCCAGCTTTTATTAAAAGCTGTTGAGTGGCTGTATTTGATTGATTTGTAGAAGTAAAAATCTTTTGGGGTTTACTCTGCATTTTTAGTTTATTAATTAAAATGAGGCCAAGGCCTTGTCGACGATGGTTTTTATTTACCATTAATAGCTCTATAAAGGCATGGGAATAGAAATGATAATGTAGAACGCCATAAGCCAATATTTCGTTGTTGGATTCCAGTACATAACATATTCCTTGCTCGCTCCATTGGGTAATGTCTTTATAGCGTTCTGCGGTCGCAATAGTATCTATGGAAAATATAGCATTTATATCAATTGGTGTTGCTACTCTAAAGTTAGTTTTCATTATTAATCAGTTATTTGTCAATGCTAAATGTATTAATTCAAAAATATTACAGTATAGGATGGTTTAAATAAAAGGTTAATATGAAAACTTAAAATAAGTTCATTACAATTATTGTTTTTTAACCTATTGAATTAAAGCAATTTTAATCTTATGGCAGTTAACTAAAAATCTACCATAAAGCTCGCTCTTTGCTATCATTGAGTCGTTGTTAATCTATACAGTGGTAATTCTTATCAAATTTAAGAAATATAGAATATGATTAGCCTAATTTTCTTATTATTGGGGAATAAACCATGTCTCAAAATATTTATGATGACCCTGATTTTTTTGCAGGATATGCAACATTGCCTCGCTCAGTCGAAGGGCTAAGTGGTGCACCAGAGTGGGATGCAATACAACGGTTATTACCAGATTTAAATGGGAAATCTATTATAGATTTAGGTTGTGGTTATGGCTGGTTTTGTCGGTGGGCAAGTGCTCAAGGGGCAACACAGGTAACAGGCGTTGACCTCTCAGAAAAAATGTTAACAAAGGCGATTTCAATGACAGATGATTCCGCTATAACATACTTACGTGCTGATATGGAAAAGTTGAGCTTACCTACTGAACAGTATGATTTGATCTATAGCTCGCTGGCTCTACATTATGTGGTCGATATTTATTCTCTATTAACTAAGTTATATCAAGCTCTAAATCAAGGTGGGAGGGTGATTTTTTCTGCAGAACATCCAATATACACCGCACCACTTATTCAAGAATGGTGTATAGATAAGTATGGTAATAAAGCCTGGCCGGTTAATCAGTACCAGCAAGAAGGCAATAGAATTAGCCATTGGTTTGCTGATGGTGTCGTAAAGCAACACAGAAAATTATCCACTTGGATTAACTTATTAATTTCTGCTGGGTTTGAAATAATTGAACTGGACGAGTGGGGGCCATCGTGCGAGCAAATTATAGAAAATCCGACATTAGATGAGGAAAAAGAGAGACCAATGATATTTATTATTAGTGCTCAAAAGCCATAATTAAAACCTTATGTTTTGGTAAAGTTTAATACACATCACAAGGCGATTTATTATGGTTCAATGAATCGTTAAAGACTGTTGTTGGCATAATGCACACAATGGCTTATGACTAGTTATTATGAGAAATATAGTCGTGGGTAGTAATTGACAGGTATGTGTAATGATTGTTTGTTAGTAAGAGTAGTAATAGCGGATATAAAATGAAAAGAGAAATGTTGTCACCTGCCTACACGACAAATTTTGATGAATTAGCAGTGGTTAAAGTTAGAAAATAAGTTGGATTTTTACCCGACTTTTGCCCACCTAAAATTTCATGCACAAAAAAACCAACCATAACAGGTTGGTTTTTCTATAAAAAGTTGGTCGGCATGATAGGATTTGAACCTACGACCCCCGACACCCCATGACGGTGCGCTACCAAGCTGCGCTACATGCCGAACTTTGATTAATACTACTCAATTTGCTTCTAAAAGCAATAGACTTATGATGCGACTGGTTGATATTTAAGCACTAATTTTCATTAAAACGCTTTAATTCAGTAAAGATTTTCAACAACTCAGCCAAATCAGGCTTTTCATTTCGCTCTATGGCACCTTGTTTATCATAGATATTAAACTGGCCATTTTGATCCATGTAGAGGGTGGCATTATCTGTGGTAATGACAACATCGTCGTTGTCACCCGTGATCACCCATGGGTAAGTACGTTTAACACTAAATAAATCTTCACCTTGGCTGTAATCATCAGGTGGATTACTGACATGTAATAAACGCTGCATCAGTGTTGTCATCACATCTTGATGGCTTGTTAGCTTATCTATCTGCTGTGCAGGTGTGTTTGGCCAATAAATAAACAGTGGTACCTGCATATTATCACGGTTGAAGCGTTTACCATCTAACCATTCGTTTTCTGCTTTTCCTTGGTTATTGTAATTTGCCGTCACAATAACAATGGTATTTTGCAAGCGATTATCACGCTGTAATGCGGCCATTACGCGATTGATTTGTTCATTCGTTTTTGCACTTCCAGGTGTTCCTTTAATATTCAGGAAAGAGAACCAAGGCGAGCCGTTCTTAAGGTTATCTAGCCAGTTATTCCACTGTGTAACGGTTAAGTTGTCATTATCTGCAGTTTTTGCAGGTAATGAGTAATCAGCTAAAATAGCTTGTCTGAATAATGGAGAATTAAAGCCATCTGTTGAGAATAAACCAAACTGATACCCTTGATGTTGTAAGGCTTCAATTAGCGCTGATGGATGGCGGCCATTGAGAATATTATCGAAATAAGTCGATGAAATACCATAGAATAGGCCAAATAGCGCAGTATCGTTACGTAGCCCAGCCGTGTAGTGATTCGTAAACTGCGTACTGATTTCTTTAAATTCGTTTAACGCCCCCATAGAATCTTGTTGAGATTTATTCCCTAGATCATCAATGACCAACAATAATAAGTTGTAATCAGCGCCTTGGTCATAATAACTTAAAGGTTTCAATGGGTAGTTTAATTTAAGTGCCGTTGGGCTACCTTGTTGGAATACACGATTTTGATGTTCGGTTAAGTCTAATAGGCCATACCTATCAAGTAGCTTGCGAGCTGTCATGGGTTGCGACAATGGATAATTGTAGCGTTGCATGGTGATAGGGCGATAAAAATTAGCATCGGCCCATGCATACATCAGGTGTGACATAATAAAAGTCACAATAAAAATAGCCGCCAGAGGTTTGCCGAATGTTTGGCGGTTTAAACTACGTAGTTTTTGCCAACTCCAAGTCGCAAATAACATTTCAACAAGAAAGATAATGGGAATACTGATAAACATCAGTTGCCACTCACGAGCCATTTCCCCCTTAGTTGGGTTGATGACCAAGTCCCAAACTTGCGGTGTTAAATGCAAACCGAATTGACTAAAAACACGGATATCAAAGATTAATAGTGTTATTCCTGCCGTTGCAAGGGCAACACAAAGTAGCCTCAGCAACCGCTGAGACATAACAATAAAGGTCAGTGGAAAAATAATTAGCAAGTAAGTCGCAAAGACCACAAAACTAAAGTGACCTAACCAACTGACGAAAGCATAAATTCGGCCAGTTAAGGTATCTGGCCAATCAAAAATAAACAGATAGCTGCTACTTAACACGAGGCTAAGCAGTATATTGAATAGTGCAAACCAGTGCCCCCAACCAATCATGTTAGAGACTTTGTCACGGTAGCGCAGGTGGGTGACCATACTGTTTATTTCATTAATCAATTAGTGTGATTGATCTTCTTTAACAGAAGAAAGTAATGCATTTGCGAATGATTCTGCAATCATTTTACGTTGCGCAGGCGCAACCGACGTATTCAGCAGATTCGTTACCATATTACCTAACACCATGAGGGAAAGGTCAACAGGGGTGTGATTTTTTTCTAACACACTCACGAGGTCAGAAAGTAAACCTTCAACTTTTTCATCACTATAGCGAGATGATTGTGGCATAAATTGAGACATCCTAAATTAATGAAAGCTACATATCATAGCGTATCACAGTTGGTTTTTCTTCTTTCTTCGCAACAAATTTTTGTTTAAATGGGAATAATGTTAATTCAGATTCGTAAAGTGCGTATTAGTTCAGCGCAATCAGGCTAAAAATAGAACAAATGATGGTTTCTGTTGCAGATGAATAATATCAATGTTTGAATACGCGCAACATTATTTTCGTTATAACGAAGGAGCCAACAATGAGTCTGGAAATTAACCAGATAGCTTTACACCAGCTAATTAAAAGAGATGAGCAGACACTAGAGGTGATGTTGCGGGATTCTTTATTGACAGCAGATGGTGTCGTACAAGACATGATGGCAGAATTGCACCGCGTCTATAGTGCTAAAAGTAAAGCATTTGGTGAATTTAACGAAGAAAGTGAACTTGCTGATGCGTTAAAGTTATTGCGTAAGGGCGAAGAAGAATTTTTAGGTTTCAGCCGTGCGATGACGGTTCGCTTGAAAGATGAATTAGCCAAATATCCTTTTGCGGAAGGGGGCGTGGTTCTCTTTTGTCAATACCGTTACCTCGCGGTCGAATACTTATTAATTGCGGTGCTCAATAGTTGTGACAGCATGTTTGTCACAGAATCATTGGACTTAGGCACGACACATTATTTAGATATTCCTCATGCAGATATTGTCGCACGTATTGATTTAACCGAATGGGAGACCAATCCTGAGTCAAAACGCTATTTAACTTTCTTAAAAGGTAGAGTAGGGCGGAAAGTTTCTGATTTCTTTATGGATTTTCTGGCTGCATCTGAAGGGTTAAACGCAAAAGTTCAGAATAAAGGCTTGGTTCAGGCACTTGATGATTTTTGTGACAATGCACAAATGGACAAAAATACGCGCCAAGCTTATCGCCAGCAAGTACATAGTTATTGCACAGAACAATTACAGTCTGGAGAGGAAATTGAGCTGCAGGCGTTGGCAAAAGAGCTGCCAATGGTTGAAGAACAAAGCTTTGACGATTTCGCTCGCCAAAATGATTATCAACTCGAAGAAAGTTTCCCTGCCGATAGAGGAACGTTAAAGCAATTAACGAAGTTTTCGGGGAGTGGTGGCGGGATCACGATTAGCTTTGATGCGATGCTCATGGGGGAGCGTATCTTTTGGGACCCTGTCACTGATACGTTAACCATTCGTGGCACACCACCTAATTTGCGTGATCAATTACAACGCCGTGGTACTAAATAGGTTGTGGTGTTGAAGAGGTAGAAATAAATAACGCCGCAATTGCGGCGTTATTTACTCGGCGTCCCGAAAATTTCTAAAGCTCGGCTGTGGGCTTTAATTAAGCGCGCAGGAAGTCAATGTGCGTCACTTTTGGCTTAAATGGGTGACGTTGAACAGCCTGAACTTTTACTTTTGTTTCTTTACCATCGATAACCAGATTCAGAACTTCGTAAAATTCTGCTTTGCTTTCTTGGTTGATGATTTCATCGTGGTTAAGAGTTACAGAGATAGCTTCTTGGTTGCCACCGTAAACGATAGCTGGAAGCTGGTTATCTCTGCGCAGGCGGCGGCTCGCACCCTTACCCTGCTCTTTACGTTCAATTGCATTGATAGTTAACATTACTATTTCTCTATAAAAAGAAAATATAAATTCCTGCTACAGGCGACCCAGCAGCAGGTTCGAGATTTGGCCTAGGATAATCCATTCAGAGAACAAGATATCGGAAGGCGGGCGGCATTTTAACGAAAAATCGGCCATCCAGCAATCATTATGATCATTTTCGCGTTATGACAGGGGAGCAGCAACGCGAAAACGCCCTTGATAATCGAAGATTTTCTCTCGAATTTCCCAAAAGCGTTCTTTTTTGCGCGCGACAATAAATTGGGGATATCGTAATAAAGATTGTTGCACTAATATATCATTTGCATTATTCCACTTAAACGGAACACCTGGGGCACGCTGATGCTCACGTAAAAAACGATATTCGAACACGCGTTTTTGTGCGGGTGTGGCTAGGCGAAAACGTTCTGAAACACAGGTTCCATCTTCATCATAATAATTGATTTTAATCCATTCACCTTTGTTATCACTCCCTGTAATGAATTGCATACCACCACAACGAATAATTAACGCATCTTTGAGTTTTAAGGCGGCTTTTAGCATATCGTCAGGGTCGGTAAGCACTTCTTGGCATTTTTGACAGCGACGAGCCGCTATATCATTTTCTGCACCACAGTGTGGACATTGTTTAAAGCGAAAACGAAATTCACATTGTTTTTTCTGCTTATTTTCATCTTCTTCCCAGCCTTGGCAGCGCCGGCCGTAATGTTCAATAATTTGCCCATCAGAGGTACATTTTCCCCAAAAAATATTCGCAAATTGGCATAATGGGCAAAAAACTTGCACAGGCACACTGGTTGAATTTGGTTGACTTGACCCCACTTCAGGCCGAAATAAATCGTGTGGATTACCTGCGTAATCTAAGATTAAACAGCGTGTTTTTCCCTCATAAAGGCGTAATCCTCGGCCAACAATTTGTTGGTATAAGCTGACTGACTCTGTTGGCCGCAAAATAGCAATCACGTCGACATGAGGTGCATCAAACCCTGTTGTTAATACTGAAACGTTAACGAGATAATGTAATTCTTTATTTTTAAATTGCTTAATAATTGCTTGCCTATCAATTGCTGGGGTTTCAGCCGTCACTAATGCCGCACTATTCTTCGGTAGATAACTCAGAATTTCTTTGGCATGCTCGACCGTCGCAGCAAAGATCATGCAGCCTTGTAACGGTGTTGCATATTCAATAACTTGCTCAATAATTTTAGGCGTAATGCGTTGTTGTTTTTTTAATGACAAATTAAGTTCTTGTTCGTTAAAAATACCCGATGATGTTAGTGAAACTTGGCTAAAATCATATTGTAAAACAGGCATGTCTAAGCGTTCAGGTGGAACTAAGAATTTGTTTTTAATCATATAGTGTAGGGGGAGTTCATAAATACACTCTCGGAAAAAACAATTTTCATCACCACGTACCATGCCATGGTAATGGTATTGGTAAATCCAGCCACTGTTGAGGCGGTAAGGGGTGGCTGTTAATCCTAAAATACGTAATGAAGGGTTATTAGCTTGTAAAACTTGAATAATTTGTTGGTATTGGCTCTTATCATTCAAACTTATACGGTGACACTCATCAATAATTACTAGGGAAAAATGTGCGTCAAATGCCTTAAGATTGCGAGCAACAGATTGCACACTACCGAAAACCACTTTGCTTTGAGATTCTTTGCGGTTCAGGCCAGCGGCAAATATATCGGCTTGTAGGCCATATGCGAGGTACTTAGCATGGTTCTGCTCAACTAATTCTTTCACATGGGCTAATACCAACACTCGCCCGCGAGCAAGCCGAGCCAATTCGGCAATCACTAAGCTTTTACCTGCTCCTGTTGGTAAGACAATCACGGCAGGGGCAGTCTGCTTGCGGAAATAATCAACCGTCGCATTGACAGCTTCTTGTTGGTAAGGGCGTAATACAAAAGGCATATTATTCAGTATTATGTAATTAAATCAGGTGAATGACGTTAAATTTAATTTAAAACGATGACTCTGTCTAAAGATGTAAGTTGCTGCGGTGAAACTATCACTTCACAGGGGTTATTGTTATAATGAATTATGTGATAGCAATCACAACAACCTTTCACTCTATATTCTGACAGTTGAGCGTTATTGTACGCTTCGCTGGCATTCCATCAAGTTAAGAGAATCTATGCGACTGGATAAATTTTTGTCCCAGCAATTAGGGATAAGCCGAAGTTTGGTAGCGCGAGAATTGCGCGCAGGGCTCGTAACGGTTGATGATGAAATCGTTAAGTCAGGGGCCTTTCAAGTTACGATTGATCATGAAGTCGCTTATGATGGTAATGTCCTCGTGCAAGTTACTGGGCCGCGTTATTTTATGTTACATAAGCCACAAGGCTATATTTGCTCAACAGATGACCCAACACATCCAACAATTCTTTTTTTTATTGATGAGCCTCTCGCACAAAAACTGCATTCAGCAGGGCGTTTAGATATCGACACAACGGGTCTTGTCTTATTAACTGATGATGGTCAGTGGTCACATCGCATTACTTCACCGAAGCATCATTGTGAAAAAACATACCGAGTTCAATTGAGTGACGATATCGCCAATGATGTTGCCGAGCAGTTTGCTCAGGGCGTTATGCTTAACGGGGAAAAACACCTAACTAAACCAGCAAAACTGGAAATTATCAGCCCTAGAGATGTCAGGTTGACGATTAGTGAAGGGCGTTATCATCAAGTGAAACGCATGTTTGCTGCGGTGGGGAACCATGTTTGTGGGTTACATCGTGAACGCGTTGGTGAAATTTGGCTCGATGAGACTCTTGAGCCCGGAGAATACCGTCCACTGACGGAAGAAGAGATCAACAGTATTAACGTACCACGTAAATAAATAGCAGGAGTTTAAAGAGTGCAACAGCAGCGTTCATCCTATTTGGGGCTGATACTAATTCTAGGTTTATTATCGATGTTAATGCCGTTGGCCATCGACATGTACCTGCCAAGCTTTCCGACGATGATGCATTATTTTAATGTAGATGAAGGGCGCATTCAAATGACGCTCAATAGCTACATTTTTGGTTTTGCTATAGGGCAATTATTTTATGGGCCGATGGCAGATAGCATTGGTCGTAAACCTGTTATCTTGGGTGGAGTCGTTGTTTTTGCAATTGCTTCAGCGGCTTGTGCTATCACTGAATCGATTGACTCACTGATTTGGTTGCGTTTTTTACATGGTTTTGCCGCGGCAGCTGCAAGTGTTGTGATTAATGCACTTATGCGGGATATGTTTACCCGTGATGAATTCTCAAGAAGTATGTCTTTTGTTGTCTTAGTGATGACAATCGCACCGTTATTAGCCCCTATTTTAGGGGGAGAGCTAATGCGCTGGTTCTCATGGCATGCAATTTTTTGGAGTATCGCTATTGCTGCGGTTATCGCTGTTATTTTAGTGAGCTGTTTTGTGCGGGAAACACTCCCCGTTGCCAAAAGGCAAAAATTTCATGTTGGAACAACATTAAGGCAATTTGCGACTTTATTTAGAGCAAAACAAGTATTGTTCTATATATTAGCGAGCTCATTTTCCTTTGCAGGGATGTTTTCGTTCTTAAATGCAGGCGCTTTTGTGTATATCGATTTAAATGGGGTATCTCCACAGAATTTCGGCTACTATTTTGGTATCAATATCATCTTCCTGTTTATTATGACGACCATTAATAGCCGTTATGTAAGGCATTTCGGCGCGGAGAAAATGCTTTACTTTGGTATTATTATCCAATTTGTGATGGGCGTGTGGTTGCTTGTTACAACGGCATTTGCATTAGATTTTTGGACATTGGTTATCGGTGTTGCAATCTATGTTAGTGGAATAGCGATGATCACTTCTAACGCAATGGCAGTGATCTTGGATAATTATCCACATATTGCAGGAACCGTTTCTTCATTGGCAGGAACAATAAGGTTTTCAATTGGCGCACTCGTTGGAACTTTGTTATCACTAATACCTGCTCAGAGCGCATGGCCAATGGTCGGCTCTATGGTTGCTTGCGTGGCGCTCTCGATGTTATTTGTTTTACTAGCCAAAAAAACAAAATAAATCATATGTTTTCAAGTTTCATGGATGAAACTGAGAACACTCAATTCTCTTCTTCATTATTTATAACGGACTAATCAAAGTTTGTTCTAGTTACTTTCCCATATAATTCATTTATCTATTAGAGATAAAAGTGATTGCTCGATAAAATCGAGTGATAACGCAGTGGTATTAATGATCTTTAGTGAAAAATGATCTAAATCAATTATCATTACAGCCGAATTTGTTAAATTTATGTTTTGTGATTTGATATGCATTGCAACATTATTCATTAATAAAAATTTGGATTTACTTCAAAAATAAACTGTTCTTTACTATTTTCTTTTCACAAATGTAAAAAAAAGTTAAGTGTTTTATGCAAGATGTTAGGATGTAGCGATCAAAATTAGTTTATATTTTAATATATTTGCTATTAAAATGAATATGCAATGATTTATGTCACAAAAATTTAACGACATTTTGTTTTTTTAATGTTATATTTAAGATTCGATATTTAACATTCATGTTACTTTTTGGATAACTTAAAGTTCGGTTTGAACGATGAATGAGTGGCTTAAGCCTATGTTAGGTCAAGTAAGAAATTAAATATCAATACTTGGCAAAATACTAAAATGTATCAATAGGATATCTTTGTGGAAAAATTAGGTCTTTCGGTGGTGCACAGGCTACCGCAAAGCTACCGCTGGTTATCAGGCAAAATAGGTACGGATGTTGAAGTTGTTCCTATGAATGATGCCGATAGCGATAAGCTTGTGGGGCTGAAATTACTTAGCCATGACTGTGCGACAGATTGTATTGCAATGCAACAATTGTCTGAATCATTATCAGATATGCAGATTGCCAACGCGATCTTAGAGTGGCAAAAAGAAATTTGCCTATTTATTCATGCTAATGATGAGTTGGCAGCTATGTGCCGTTTAAAAGCCTCTGGCGTTGCTATTGCAGAACTTTCTTCTGGTTTTTATAGTGCTTAGTTTTGAGTATATTTAATATTTTATTAGTTGTTATAGTGGCTTGATTATTTATTATTATTTTAGTTACAGGTTTTATTCGGTTACGTGTTTAAAGCTTGTTTTTGAATGAGTATTATCGCGAGGTGGGCTTGGTGTTTTAGTTGTTTTTTATCTAAAAATCAAATAGCTATCACTAAGTTTAGTCAAAAAATTCCCAATAAAAAAGCTTCCATCAAATGGAAGCTTTTTTATTGGGAAGGGATATAGGATATTATAAAAACTTATGAGCCATTAATAATGCGCCTGCTGGCATAATATCTTTTGCTCCAGTATGAGTTAGTCATTTCAGAAACGATAACACCACTACTGGTTGATGCATGGACAAATTTTTGGTCACCAATATAAATGCCAACATGCTTCATAGTACGGCCTGTTTTAAATAAAACAATATCACCGACTTTTAGATTATTACGTTTTACGCTTTTGCCGGAGGATTCTTGTTCAGAGGTCGTACGAGGGAGTTCAACACCAAATTGTTCAAGAAATGTTCTCTGTACGAAACTTGAGCAATCAACACCTTTCTTTGTTGTGCCACCAAGACGATAAGCTACGCCTTTCCAGCTTGCGTATTGATCCATTATTTTAGATTTGGTATCAACACTTTGTACTAACTCTTCGAATTCATCTTGAGATGCCATCGTCAGCGAGTCACCCGCAGAACCATTTAGCATACGAGTATCTGATTTAGCAGTATATTGTGTGTTTTTAGCTGACTTTGGGTTGGTACATGCTGTGAGCGTTACGGCGATTGCAATTGCCGGAACAATGCGCCAAGCATAGCGCTTAAGTTTTTCAGAGGTTAGCATTCTTATATATATCCCTTACCATTTTTCTTTTTAGTACTTTATTGTGTAAAAAGACACAAAAAAACTAAACTTATCCCTGTGAAAAACGCATTATAGATGGCAAAACTGTGTTTTTCGCAGAAAGTGTTTATCGTAGTACCACTAAACTTCGAGTGTACTAGTCATATTTAGTGACTTATTGAGTATAGGAGATATATCAATATTTACTAAATTTACTAAGACATTCTTTACATTTTTTTGTTTAGAAGATTCAGCATCGTAGTAGTACCAAATCAAACCTTTAAGAGCATACATAAACAAAAGCAAAATGGCGAGTTAATAGGGGTGAAATTTACAAAACATTAGATAAAAGTGCCTATTTGCCATTGGTTTATGTGACAATTGTCTACAATGAAGGATATTACTTATAAAGATGGTATTTTTAACTAGTAAAATATGAACTAAATCACACTTTTCTATGTGTTATTTCAGTGAATTTGCATAATTAAGGAGTTTTCAAACTAGAAGTGTAAAGAAGTTTAAGTTTTTATTTAGAGGGAGTGTGTTTGTACTCAAATAAACAGCTTAATTTTTGTTAAGAAAGTCCATTAGAATAAAAAACGCTCAGAAAATAATTTAAAAAATAAAAGCACTGTATGTATATCAGTATTTTTTGGTTGTATTTATTAGCAATTCTCCACAATATTAATATCGACTAGTGAGTAGCATTCTACCATAACCATTCATAACCAATGTATTGTTAGAGCAACTCTAATAATACGTCAATATAACTAGATATTTAATGGTGACAGCAAAATAGGGGGCGAGGAATGTGTCTATATCTTAAGATTATAGTCACGATAAAGTCGTTGTTCGAAATCAGCAAACCGGCGATTTAGGGTGGAACGAGCAATTCTAGTTGAGAAATAATCAATGGGGATTAGGTTAGATGAGCCAAGGTTATCTATAATAATAAATTGACCATAAGGTTTATAGCCTAGTTGATAAACGATGTTATAAGTTTTGAGCGCCATCGTGGTAATAGCCTCTTTGTATATGTTCTTTTTAAATTGCTCATAAGCAATTTTCATGTTTCTTTTATGTTTCAAAAAAACTTGTTTATTTTTTAGATAATAATCTAAAGTATTTGAAACATTTCCTGTCTTATCTTTGATTAATTGGAATACGTACCCTAGCCCCCGATCAGTTTGCTGGGTGCCATAGTAATGAGAAATCGTTTTTACGGTAAGATTCCTTTTATACAAGCGTTTATAATAGCGAACCTCTCTTAATGTTTCTTTATCATCTCGCCCACTTAAATGAACTTTTACGCATAGGTGATTATACTCAGGATGCTGATAACAAGCACGTTGCCTGCCTGATGCGATCAAGTTTTCAGAAGGTAATAAAATTTTTTTATCTAAGTTCATATTCATGATAATAAACACTTTTTTTAACAAGTTTAAGGTGTTTGATATATAGATATACCTAAAATGGCATAGCGACGATTTTTATAAATTAATTGACCAATGCTAATAGATTATATTTATAAAGTGTTGCATTTTGTGTGGTTAATTAAGTGTGAGGCAAGTCATATATTTTGTTTTGATAAATAATAAAACAAAAAATAAAAAACTACGGCTATAAATGAAATTATTAATATCCCTTTGGAATTAGTATGTCGTCCTCAGGCAATTCAGCCAAATAAATACTTTAACTGTAAATAAATTACAGGAAGTGACGATAACATAATTTTAAACGGGAATTTCGTTATGAATAGCTCAGTAAAAAAAATGGTAATGGCTTTTTTAGCAGTAACAGCATTGAACTCAAGCTTTTCAGTATTTGCATCTGAAAACAGTGAGGTAAAACGCAGCAATACAGGCGTTATTCGATTTACTGGAGCTATTGTAGCAGCGCCTTGTATTGTCGAAGCCAATGCGAATAAAGTAGAAACCAAATGCTGGAATGATAGTGGTAAATTGGAAACCGCATCTGCAGATATTCGTAAACTAAAGAATCAAGAAATGTTGCTTCCGAATCAAAAAGGTACTCAACAATTCAACTGGATTAATAAAGATAAAACCCTAGGTATTTACACAATAAAATACGATTAATTTTGAGACGAACACAAATTGAATATAGCAAACTAAGATGAGAAGGTATGCAATGTTTAATTTTAATGACATATGCCTATGAACAATAAATTCATAGGCATATAAAGGCTTATTTCTTTCAAATCAAAAGCAGAAATTAATCACAACGGCCCATATAACGACGCTCAGCGATATGAATACGAATTTTTTCACCGGTTGTTAAATATTCAGGAACTTGAACTGTTAACCCTGTAGCCATCGTTGCAGGCTTAGTTCGTGCGCTAGCCGAAGCCCCTTTAATTGCTGGGGTTGTCTCAATAATGACCATATCAACCGTTTGCGGTAACTCTAAAGCAAGAACTTGCCCATCCATTGTTAACACTTGCATTCCTGGTAACCCTTCTTCAGGAATGAAAAGTAATTCTTCTTCAATATCGGCTTTTTTGAAAAGGTAGGGAGTATAGTCTTCATTGTCCATAAAGACATATTCATCACCATCAATATAAGAAAAGCTCACTCCACGACGGGTTAGGGAAATTGTTTCTAAAATATCATCGCCTTTGAAACGCTCTTCAACTTTCTGGCCCGTTTTGATATCAGTAAAGCGCATTTTATATAATGTACTCGCTCCACGAGCACTAGGTGCTTGAATATCAATGTCTTTTACAAGTAATAATTTGCCATTGTAGTTAATTGCTAAACCACGTTTGATTTCGTTGGCCTTGGCCATAAATAACCTTCTTTAGGGTTGTCAAAAAGAGTGCGACAAAATTACTCGCAGATAAAGAATTAGGCAAGATGCTGAAGTCAATTTTCAGTGAAAAATTTTTAGGTGACATATCAGTGTGGATATAACCAGAGGGCGATATCCACACTGAAAGGGTTAATAAATAGGTAGTAAGCCAGATAGTGACAATAAATGAGCAACCGCATTAATTAATCCAAAGAGGATCACAAAGCCAATAATAAAGCTCCCACCTGGTGCTTTGTAGCTGTTGTTAGGGTAACGTTTACGACTTGCTTTCGCCATCAGCGCAGGGACAATGACTGCCCAAATAGTAGCTGCCAACCCTGCAAAACCAATCGCATAAATAAACCCATTAGGAAAAATCAGTGCGAGTATTGTTGGTGGTAAAAAAGTGACTAAGACAGATTTAAGGCGCCCAAATTTGCTATCTGCAAATTTGAAAAAATCAGCAATAAAATCAAATAACCCTAAAGACACGCCTAAGAAAGAACTCGCTAGAGCCATATAAGAAAACAGGTTCAAAAATTGAGATATAAAGCTGCTCTGGGTAGAAATATTCATTTGAGCCAGTAATGCATCAATATTGTTGCCATTTTCTCTGATTTCAATAAATGACGTTCTTGGAATATTTCCTTGGATCGCATACTGCCACAAAATATAGATAACAACGGTAATGGTAGCCCCATAAACTAGGCTCTTAACAACACTACGGCTATCTTTATTATAATATTTAACTAATCCAGGAACATTACCGTGATAACCAAATGAGGTTAATAAATAGGGTAATGCGGCTAAGGCATAAGGAAGATATTGGCTTTCACCATGCTCAGTTTGGTTGAATAGGATAGCTGGTGATGCGGTTGAAATCATTCCACCGATTGACATAATAAAGGTGATGACCATCCCGCCAATTAAAATGGTACTTAACCTATCGACAGCACGAGTAGAAAGCCACACAAAAAAAGCCACAATAAATGCAAAAATAAAGCCTGCACCCGCTTGTGGTATTTGTATTTTTTCTGACAAATTCGCGGTGATGATAGAGCTTCCTGCAGAAATATAGGCATAAGTAAGAATATAAAGCACAAAAGTAACGGATAAACTGTTAATAGAATTCCATGTCGTGCCTAATAAGTCTTTGACCATAGTATGGAAACTGGCGCCAGCTGGGTAATTCATATTGGCTTCTAAAATCATTAACCCAGAAAGTAACATGCAAATAAAGGTATAAATTAACAGTATGACAGAGCCTGTGAACCATACGCCGGAGGTCACCATAGGAATTGAAAACATACCCGCACCCACCGCAGTACCGGCAATGATCATCGCACCTCCTAATATAGAAGGATTTTTTTGTTGTGTTGTTCCATCAATAGCCATGGTGGCTCCTAAATATATCGTTTCACTGTACTAGCTAAATGATACGGTAAGTGCGCAGTATTGTAAATATAGTAAATAGAATAAAATAGGGAAAAATGAGTAATTAGAAAGGGATGGATGATAAACGTACAAAAAGAGGATATTTGTACGTTTACACTTGATTAGGCTTTGTGGTGATAGAAACGTTGTGTAAGCCAGAGGTCAACAGCATTGCGGCTAGCTTCAAAATGAGGCTCTGGGAGCTTATCAGGTGAAACCCACATTAAGTTTTCACATTTATCTGCTTCCATAATTCGAGGTTCAACCTCACCGTTATATTCTACATGCATACAAATAGAAACGGTATGTTTACCTTCTTGTTGATAAGTCTGTAAATTATTGCTGATACCAAAAACAGTCGGAGCTTGGATATCAATACCAATTTCTTCTTTTATTTCGCGAATGGCACAATCTTCAAAGGACTCACCAGGGTCCACATGTCCCCCGAAAATGGACCAATAGGGCGCATGTTTACTACTGCGTTTGCCCATCAAAATTTGTCCCTGTTTATTAGTGATTAGAACACCAACACCGGCGACGACATGAGTATGCTGAGACATATATTCTCCTTATTATTTTATTTTTCAGCGCGCTGATCCTGACATAATCTTGTAGAAAAACAAGCAGGAAAAAGTACAAATATCACTGAAAACAATATGCTTTAATGTTATAACTATAATTAAATTTAAAGACACGATAATCATGATAAGGGAGATTAGTGGTTATGACTCGCCGGGTTGCTACAATTACATTAAATCCTGCTTACGACCTTGTGGGCTTATGCTCTACTATCGAAGTTGGTGAAGTCAATTTAGTCAAAACCGCTAGCCTCAACGCGGGTGGTAAAGGTGTCAATGTCGCAAAAGTGCTCCGTGACTTAGGTATTGATATCACTGTTAGTGGTTTTATGGGAAAGGATAACCAAGAAGAGTTTCAACATTTTTTCAGTGAAAATGGCATGGCGAACCGTTTTAGTATGGTGCCAGGGCGTACACGGATTAACGTGAAACTCACGGAAAATAATGGGGAGTCAACGGATTTCAACTTTTCAGGCTTTGAGGTCAGTAAAGACGATTGGAACCGTTTCTCCACAGAGTCACTTAATTGGTTAGGCCATTTCGATATGGTCGTTGTCAGCGGAAGTTTACCAAGTGGTATTGACCCAGAAGAATTCACTCGTTGGATGACTCGCCTTCGCCAATTATGTCCATGTATTATTTTCGATAGTAGCCGAGAAGCCTTAAAGGCAGGTTTGAAAGCGTCACCATGGCTAGTAAAACCTAATCGTCATGAGTTAGAAAGTTGGGTTGGCCGAAAACTGCCAGATTTACAAGATGTTGTAGCCGCAGCGCATGAGTTAAGAGACAAAGGAATTTCTCATGTTGTTATTTCATTAGGAGAAGAAGGGGCTCTGTGGGTTAATGCTTCGGGTTCTTGGCTGGCGAAACCGCCACATTGTGAAGTGATAAGCACGGTTGGGGCTGGTGACTCGATGGTAGCAGGGCTAGCTTATGGGTTACTCAATGGTGAGTCCAGCGAGCATACGTTACGTATGGCGACCGCAATTTCTGCACTATCCGTTTCTCAGCCAGATGTCGGTTTAAAAAATAGAAACAAATTAGCGGATATGATGGCAAAAATTGAAATGAAATCGTTATAGTTAATGAATTTCAAACAACCCCCACATGATAATGCGGGGGTTGTTATATTAGAAAGCCAATAATTAGCTACTTTGCTGTGCTTTCAACCATGCAATTTCTTGCGGCCAAATATCGGGATTAATGGTTTCTAAAATCAAGGGGATACCATCGAAACGGCTATCTTGCATAATATACGTGAATGGAACAAAACCAATATTCCCTTCACCTAAACTATGGTGGCGGTCAACACGACTGGCAAATTCACTTTTAGCATCATTAAGGTGCATTCCCTTTAGAAACTCAAAACCAACAATATCTGCAAATTGGCTAAATGTGTTGTCACAATCTTCGGCTGTGCGTAAGTCATAACCTGCGGCAAATGCGTGGCAAGTATCAATACAAACGCCTACACGGCTTTTATCTTTCACCCGTTCAATAATTTTTGCAAGATGCGTAAAGTCAAAGCCTAAGTTAGTGCCTTGTCCCGCCGTGTTTTCAATTACAGCGGTCACGCCTTCGGTCTCAGCAAGCGCAATATTAATAGATTCAGCAATGCGAGCTAAACAATCGTCAATCTCAATTTTCTTTAAATGACTACCGGGGTGAAAGTTAAGTAAATCAATACCTAATTGTTCACAACGCTGCATTTCATCGATAAAAGCGACACGAGATTTCTCTAGAGCCTCAAATTCGGGGTGACCTAAATTGATCAAATAGCTGTCATGAGGAAGGATTTGGTGTTTACCGTACCCATATTTTTTGCAGTTATCTTTAAATTTCTTAATTACGTCTTCGCTTAGTGGCGCAGCTTTCCATTGGCGCTGATTTTTTGTGAACAACGCAAAAGCGGTTGCATTGATTTCATGTGCGCGAATAACAGCTTGGTCAACCCCACCAGAGGCGCTGACATGTGCTCCAATATATTTCATTTTTGACTCCTTTTTGTTGGAGTATGCCATTAATAAGCAAATAAATGAAATCAACAAAAAAGCCACCCATTGAGGTGGCTAAAAGTGAGGAGAATATATGCTAAAAAATGCTTTGAATCAGTATGTTAATTAAGAGCCCACCGACAATCAACCAAACAAACAGGATAAGTGCCATCAGTAATGGCTTAATACCCGCTTGGCGAATAGCACTAACATGGGTAGTTAACCCTAAAGCAACCATTGCCATAGCCAGTAAAATCGTATCCAAGGCTATGATTTGTTGTACGAATACATGGGGCAGTAAATTGAGTGAATTGAAACCTGCGACAACAATAAAAAATACGGCGAACCAAGGAATCGTAATTTTACTTTTCTGAGTGTTTGTTGTTTGGTTTGCGGCTGTTTTACGGCTTAAGAAAGCCGATAAAATAATCAAAAAAGGCGCAAGCATCATTACACGGATCATTTTGGCGATGACAGAGGCATTTTCTGCGTCAGTACCAATAGTGTGGCCTGCTGCAACAACCTGTGCAACTTCATGTACTGTTGAACCGATATAAATCCCAAAAGTTTCTTCTGTTGCAGGAAACCAGCCAAAGTGCGCATTTAACTGGTAAATCCAAGGATAAACAAAAATACAAATAGTCCCAAAGATAACAACCGTTGATACGGCAACTGCAACTTTACTTGCAGAAGCTTTCACCACGGGTTCAGTAGCCATGACTGCGGCTGCGCCACAAATGCTACTACCTGCACCAATCAATAACGTGGTTTCTTCATCAAGACCGAACACTTTTTTACCTAGCCAATATGCTAATAAAAAAGTTGAGGTTAATGTTAAGGCATCAATGATAACCCCTGTAGCACCTACATCCGTAATTTGTTGGAAAGTAAGGCGAAAACCATACAAAATTATACCCGCACGGAGAAAATAGTGCTTAGCAAATTTAATGCCGGCATCACAAGATTGACTGGCTACGGGGTAAAAAGTATTCCCTACAATAATTCCTAATAAGATTGCGAGGGTTAATGCACCTAAGCCGATATCCATAAACCAAGGTTGGTCACCTAGGTAAATTGCAATAGCAGTCAGAATACCAGCTAAAATAATACCGGGTATCAGTTTTAATATAGGATTTAGGTTATTCCGCTCAAGGGTGCTGGTGTCACTTTTATTCATGATAATGCTCTTTATTACCGCTTATAAGATTTAGTAATAAGGATATAACAAAATCAATAATAATTTAAATTGATTGTCTTCATATAATCTACCACTAAAATAGATTAGAAAGTTTCTTCTGGAATATTGCAAATAAATCGTTAATATTAACATTATTATTACAAATACTAAAAATCACGTTGGGGCTTACCTTTATGCGAATTACACTTAGGCAACTTGAGGTTTTTACGGAAGTATTAAAGAGTGGCTCCACGACGCAAGCATCTCAGTTATTAGCGCTTTCACAATCTGCAGTCAGTGCGTCGCTAACGGATTTAGAAGGTCAATTAGGCGTTCAATTATTTGACCGTGTGGGTAAACGACTTGTTACTAATGAGCACGGAAGACTTTTATATCCAAAAGCGTTAGCGTTATTAGAGCAAGGGTTAGAAGTTGAGCAACTCTTTAAAAAAGAGATGGGCGCCGTGCGTCTTGCTGCCAGTACAACGATTGGTAATTATATTTTACCCGAAGTCTTAGCGGGGTATCGTCATGACCACCCTGATATTCCTTTAGAGCTTTTTATTAGTAATACAGAAGAAATTATTAAGGCAGTCATGGAATTTAGGGCGGATGTTGGGTTAATTGAAGGTGTTTGTCATAGCCCTGAATTAATTTCTAAAGCATGGTTAAAAGATGAGCTCGTTATTTTTGTTTCCCCCCAAAACCCATTAGCGAATAAAAAAGTCTCTTTAAAAGATTTGCGTGACGCGCCTTGGATTTTGCGTGAAAGGGGGTCAGGTACACGGGATGTCCTTGACCAACTATTATTTGCACATCTTCCGGGCTTTCATATTTTGATGGAGCTAGGAAATTCAGAAGCTATCAAGCATGCAGTTCGTTACGGGATAGGTATAAGCTGTTTATCACGTCGAGTGATCGAAGAACAATTAGAAAATGGCTCTCTAGTCGAATTAAAAATAGACGACCTTCATTTAGAAAGAACGCTATATTTGATTTATCACCGTCAAAAGCATATTTCGAGTGCGATTACTAATCTTCTGTCTTACTGTAATTAAAAATCCTCGTCATCTTTTAACCTGTCGCGTTGTTGGCTGCAATCGACGACCCAAGTCACATACTAATGTATGCTCCTTGGATAGTCTCAATTGCCGCCTAGCGACACGCTAAAAGCTATAGAGGATTGCAGTGAATGTGTTGCACTTTTGGTAGGCTATCGCGTTGTTGGCTGCAATCGACGACCCAAGTCACAGACTAATGTATGCTCCTTGGATAGTCTCAATTGCCGCCTAGCGACACGCTAAAAGCTATAGAGGATTGCAGTGAATGTGTTGTACTTTTGATAGGCTATCGCGTTGTTGGCTGCAATCGACGACCCAAGTCACAGACTAATGTATGCTCCTTGGATAGTCTCAATTGCCGCCTAGCGACACGCTAAAAGCTATAGAGGATTGCAGTGAATGTGTTGCACTTTTGGTAGGCTATCGCGTTGTTGGCTGCACTTTTTATGTGCCTTGAACAGTCACATTTGCCGCTACAGACACGATAAAGAGAATAAAACGTCGTCCTCTTATTAAGAGGGTATACTGAATTTTTTGAGATAACGCGTTTTACTTATAATTTTGTATGAATTATGAAGGTATCTTATAACAGTGAAGAGTTGCTTAGTTCTCACAGTCTATTTTGCTAGAATCCATGCGATATTAGCTGAATAATAAAATACAGGGAACAAATGTCAGAACAACATACCAATACTATCTCGCAGGGCGGCCCACAAAGACTACGCCGTGAGTTAAAGGCGCGCCATCTTGCGATGATTGCTATCGGTGGATCTATCGGTACCGGTTTATTCGTTGCATCCGGTGCAACGGTTGCACAAGCAGGCCCCGGTGGAGCACTCCTTTCTTATGCTATCATTGGCTTAATGGTCTATTTTTTAATGACCAGTTTAGGTGAATTAGCCGCTTATATGCCTGTCTCAGGCTCATTTGCAACCTATGGTGCAAAATATGTCGATGAAGGTTTTGGTTTCGCACTAGGGTGGAACTACTGGTACAACTGGGCTGTAACAATTGCAGTTGACTTAGTTGCTGCTCAATTGGTGATGACCTATTGGTTCCCAGATACCCCAGGTTGGATTTGGAGCGCTATTTTCCTTGCGATTATTTTCTTACTGAATTTCATCTCTGTGAAAGGGTTTGGTGAGGCGGAATACTGGTTCTCATTAATAAAAGTCACCACAGTCGTTATTTTTATTGTTGTTGGCGTATTAATGATTTTTGGCATCATGAGCGGTGCGGAAAATGCCGGGTGGCATAACTGGGAAATTGGTGATGCACCTTTTGCGGGTGGTTTTTCAGCAATGATTGGCGTGGCAATGATAGTTGGGTTCTCATTCCAAGGAACTGAATTAATCGGTATTGCTGCGGGGGAATCGAAAGATCCTGCCAAAAATATTCCCAAAGCAGTACGCAAAGTATTTTGGCGGATATTGTTATTCTATATCTTTGCAATCTTAATTATTAGTTTGATCATTCCTTATACTGATCCAAGCTTACTGCGTAATGATGTAAAAGATATTAGTGTGAGTCCATTCACTTTAGTATTTGAAAATGCAGGTTTATTATCTGCTGCTGCGGTGATGAATGCGGTTATCTTAACGGCAGTATTATCGGCAGGTAACTCGGGTATGTACGCATCAACGCGTATGTTGTATACCTTAGCGCGTGAAGGTAAAGCACCACGTATTTTCGCTCGTTTATCTAAAGGTGGCGTACCTCGTTATGCGTTGTTAGCAACGACGGTTATTGCGGGCTTATGTTTCTTGAGTTCCATGTTTGGAAACCAGACGGTGTACTTGTGGCTATTAAATACATCGGGGATGACAGGGTTTATTGCTTGGTTAGGTATTGCAATTAGCCATTATCGTTTCCGTAGAGGCTATATTGCACAAGGGAAAGATCTTAATGACTTACCTTACCGTTCAGGTTTCTTCCCAATTGGTCCTATTTTTGCCTTTATTTTGTGTTTAACAATTACATTAGGCCAAAACTACCAAGCCTTTTTAGAAGATAAAATTGATTGGGTAGGGGTTACGGCAACTTATATTGGAATTCCGCTGTTTTTAGCAATTTGGTTTGGTTATAAGATAGTGAAGAAAACAACGTTTATTCGCTATAAAGATATGAGCTTTCCAAGTTACCGAGAAAATTTAGATAAATAATATTCTTAGAATATCTATCATAAAAAACAGCACTCTTTATAGGGTGCTGTTTTTTTATATATAGCGCAACAAACCTGCATTTTGGCGGTAAAATAGGCTGAATGTTTGGCTTTACGATAATGGTCACAGAATTCCATTGATGAAAGTCATGATTAAACTAATAATCGTATTGATAAGTATTCTTATTTGCTTTATTGTTACCGCATAAAAAAAAGGTAAGTCAATGAGGTTAATAGTGGAGCTTAATACTATGTCGTCGGTAGCCAAGAAGTCTGTAGCTAGGTCGGTAGTAAAAGGAATAGGTTTAGCGTTATTAGCAAGTGCCAGTATGAGCGCTTGGGCTGCAACAGTGACTGATATTGCAGGCCGTACTGTTGAGGTTCCTGATAATGTTAATCGCATTTTATTAGGTGAAGGGCGCCTGTTTAGTGCGATAGCTCTGCTGGAAGGTGATAAACCTATTGACCGAATTGTCGGTTGGCAAGGTGACCTTCGAAAACTAGACCCTCAAACCTACGCTGTTTATAAAGCTAAATTCCCTGAAATTGACAATATTCCACTGATTGGTAATACCAGCGCAGATAGCGTCAGTTCAGAAAAAGTATTAACCCTAAACCCTGATATTGCGATTTTTGGTTTGTCAGGCCATGGGCCGGGTAAAAACAGTGAATTAGTTAACCAGCTTGAGAAAGCCGGCGTGCCTGTTGTATTTGTGGATTTCCGTGATAAACCACTGGAAAACACATTACCAAGTATGCGTTTACTTGGTAAAGCGTTGAACCGCGAACAGGCAGCAAATAAATATGTCGATTTTTATGAAAGAAACCAAAAATTAGTCACTGATATTACTTCTAAAATACCAGAAGATAAAAAACCAAGTGTTTTTATTGAATTACGTGCTGGTGCTTTTGAAGATTGCTGTGGTACCGCTGGCGATGGAAATATGGGGAACTTTATTGATTTAGCTGGTGGTAAAAATATTGCTAAAGGCGTTTTGCCGGGCGCGCTTGGTACGATGAACTTAGAGAAAATCATTGCTGCGGACCCAAATATTTACATTGCATCTGGAGCAAAAGCACCGGGAAGTAAAGATGCAGGCGTTCAATTAGGGGCGCAAAGTTCATTAGCTGATGCGAAAGAAAGCCTGAAAAAAATAACTGAACGTAAAGGAATTAGCTCGCTATCAGCTATAAAAGATAAGCAAGATTATGCTATCTGGCACAATTACTATAACTCTCCATACAATGTGATTGCGACACAAGTTTTCGCCAAATGGTTTTACCCAGAACGATTTACCGATCTTGAACCGCAAAAAACACTGGATGAATTACATAGAGAGTTTCTCGCTATCGAACCAACAGGTGTATATTGGGTCAGCGAAAAGTAATGAAAATGGGTAAGAATTGATGAGTATCACGAGCGAGCCAATAGTTGCGGCTGAAAAAGCAGCGATTCAGGCTGACAACAATGTAAAACAACATTATCAAAATATGTTGCGTCGTCGATTGACATGGATAGCTGTTATCGTCGCTGCGATTTTATTATCACTGGTTATTGATTTCACCTTAGGTCCTTCAGGGTTATCCCTTGAACGCTTATGGCAAACCTTAATGACCCCAGAAGCAGTTGATGCAGGAACTCGAGTCATTGTTTGGGATATCCGTCTGCCATATGCATTGATGGCCGTGGTGATTGGTATGTCATTAGGACTTGCTGGTGCTGAGATGCAAACGATCCTTAATAACCCGTTAGCGAGCCCATTTACACTAGGGGTATCTAATGCGGCGGCTTTTGGTGCCGCATTGGCGATTGTTTCAGGGATTGCAATTCCAGGCGTGCCTGACCAATGGGTAATATCAGCCAATGCCTTTATTTTTGCATTATTAGCAGCCTTGATGTTAGACGCGGTAACTCGCTGGACGCGTGTAGCAACCTCAGGTGTCGTATTGTTCGGTATTGCACTTGTGTTTACCTTTAATGCATTGGTTTCCATGATGCAATTCATCGCAACAGAAGATACCTTGCAGGGTTTAGTCTTTTGGACGATGGGCAGTTTATCAAAAGCGACTTGGGTGAAACTTGGGGTGATGGCATTAGTTTTCGCACTTATTTTCCCAATTGCCATGATGAGTTCATGGAAGCTAACGGCTTTAAGGTTGGGTGAGGATAGGGCGATCAGTTTCGGTATTGATGTGCGCCGTTTAAGGCTAACAACATTATTACGTATTAGTATTTTATCGGCTTTAGCGGTGGCGTTTGTGGGGCCTATCGCCTTTATTGGTTTAGTCGCACCGCATATTGCAAGGTTGATTTTTGGTGAAGATCACCGTTTTTATCTGCCAGCAAGTGCATTAATTGGGGCGTTAATCTTATCAATGGCCTCAATAGCGTCGAAGAATATTATTCCGGGTGTGATTATTCCTGTTGGGATTGTGACATCGTTAGTGGGTGTGCCGTTCTTCTTAAGCATTATTTTACGCCATAGAGGGAACGTATCATGAGTGGCCTGATTATTAACCAATTTAATGCAGGTTACCCTAAACGCCCCGTAATTGAGAACCTATCGACGGATATCTTGCCTCGTGGCAAGATCACGGTATTGCTTGGGCCAAATGGTAGTGGCAAATCCACATTGTTGCGTTCGTTGGCAGGGTTAAATAAGGCAACAGGGCAGCTATTACTGGATGGCCAGGACTTAAGCCAACAGAGTTTTGCCCAGCGAGCACAAAATGTGGTGTATTTACCGCAAACGTTACCTGCTGGTGTGCACCTGTATGTTCTCGAGTCTGTTATTGTTGCTCAACGTGCTTCAGGCGGTTTGAGCAATGAGAATAGTAAAGACGAAGTGATGGGGTTATTACGTCAATTGGGTATTGAACATTTGGCGTTAAGTTATTTAGACCAACTTTCAGGTGGTCAAAAACAATTAGTGGGTTTGGCACAATCTTTAATTCGTCAACCCAACTTATTGTTATTAGATGAACCTTTAAGTGCACTGGATTTAAATTACCAATATCATGTGATGGATTTAGTCGCGAAAGAAACGAAACGTCGAAATATAATCACGGTTGTGGTGGTTCATGATATTAACATTGCTCTCAAACACGCAGAACATGTATTAATGCTGAAGCAAGGTAATTTAATTGCTCAAGGTGAACCTGCTGAGGTAATTACCCCTGAAAGCCTTGCTGAGGTCTATGGTGTACGCGGTCGTATCGAACGTTGTTCGCAAGGTGTTCCGCAAGTCCTAATAGATGGGCTGGTTGATAAATTAGCAAGTTAATATCGTAATAGAATAATGTGCTTGCAGCACTCGGCAAGCACATTAAATAAAATGAGAGGATGTAATATTAAAAAAAACAAATTAAATATTAATTAATAGTAATTACCCACAGGAAATTTAATTGAATTATATAATGGTTTTTTACCATGGATTTCCTATGGGTATTTAAATACCCCAATAATAAAAAATATTTTTTGATTCAATGAAATCAATGTGAGCAAATCAATTCATATATAAAACAAAATATCTCTTGGAGAGTTGGGAATGGTTGTTTTTAATAAAAGAAAAGTGGCAATTAGCATAATTGCGGCTATTGCTGCGGCACCTGCATTTGCTGATGACAGTAAAGATAAAATCTATGTAACAACAGCATCAGGTTATCAACAGAAAATTGAAGATGCACCTGCGTCTATTTCTGTAGTAACTCGCGAACAACTCGAAACTAAAGCTTATCGTGATGTGACTGACGCATTAAAAGATGTACCGGGTGTTTTAGTCACTGGAGGCGGCAGTAGCTCAGACATCAGCATCCGTGGTATGGATGCTAAATACACCATGATTTTAATCGACGGTAAACGCGTTGATACACGCAGCACTCGCCCAAATAGTGATGGTTCTGGTATTGAACAAGGTTGGTTACCACCATTACCCGCCATTGAGCGTATTGAAGTAGTACGTGGCCCAATGTCATCGCTGTACGGTTCAGATGCGATGGGAGGGGTTATCAATATTATCACTCGTCGTGTTCAACAAGAGTGGACGACCAGTTTACGTGCAGACGCAACAATTACGGAACGTAAAAATTCAGGTAATACAGGGCAAGGCAGCTTTTACACCTCAGGTCCATTAATTGATGGTCTACTGGGTGTGAAACTACAAGGACAATATTCACATCGTGGTGAAGATAAAATCATTAATGGTTTTAACCGTCAAATCATGGCGAGTGGTGGAGCAACGGTATCGTTGACTCCAGATGACAAAAATACCTTCGACGCAGAATTTAAACGTGATAACCAACATCGTGATGACCGTGAGGGTTATACCAGCAAAAGAGGCGACGGTAGCGGTTTTAGCAAATATGAGTTGACTCATATGGCATTAACCCATACGGGTATTTATGATATTGCATCAACAGATACCTATATTCAATACGATGAGACAAAAAACCCAGGCCGTAAAATGACGGCAGAAGACCTTGTTTTCCGTAATCAAAGTGTCTTTTTATTGGGGGATCATAGTTTAAGCCTTGGTGGTCAATATCGTAAAGAGAAGTTGAAAGACGAAGGTAATAAATTTAAACAGTATAATCAGCTTGAACGATATAGCTGGGCGTTATTTGCAGAAGATGAATGGTTAATGACCAATGATTTTGCGTTAACCGGTGGTATTCGTATGGATAAAGACGAAAACTACGGTTCACACTGGACTCCACGTTTATATGGTGTGTGGCATGCTGATGAACAGTGGACAATTAAAGGTGGGGTAACTACAGGTTATAAAGCACCAAGCTTGCGTGAATCGTCCGCAAACTGGGGACAAGCAACAGGCGGTAGTGCAGGAAATGCCGTTATTTATGGTAATCCTGATTTAAAACCAGAGAAAAGTATTACTGAAGAAATTGGTGTTATTTGGAACAATCAGGATAATATTACTGCTGGGATAACTATCTATCACACTGACTTTAAAGATAAAATTACTGAAGTTAGGCGTTGTGAAGAAAATAGTAGCACAGTAAGAGCATGTACAGTAGCTCAAGATGGTGAAGGTGACAAGCCTAACAAACCGTATCGTTTCATCAGCGATAAAGCGAACGTTGATAAAGCAAGAATGCGAGGTGTTGAACTAACGTTCAACTGGCGTATTGTGGATGACTTAAGCTTTGCAGCTAACTACACCTATACTGATACTGAACAAAAAAGTGGTGTAAATAAAGGTAAGCCATTAAATAAACAGCCTAAACATATGGCTAACTCCACTCTGACATGGCAAACTACTGAAGATTTAGAAACATGGACGCGTATGAATTTCCGTGGTAAAACCTCTGAATACCAAGGTCGTGGACAAAAAATGTCAAGTGGTACAGCATCTTATGCTTTATTTGATTTAGGTGCGAGTTATCAGCTTAACAAAAACGCGAACATTGTTGGTGGTGTCTATAACGTCTTAGATCGCCGAATCGATAATGCGACTTACGGTGCCGAATTAGAAGGCCGTCGCTACAATATCGGTATCAACTACAACTTCTAATCGAATAATTAATCTCGATTAATCCAAACCCTTTGGCTTCCACCAAAGGGTTTTTTGCTGATTAAAACGCGATAAAAACGCTCAGAAAAAAAAGATATAAGCAGATAGGGGAAAAAGTCAGAAATAATCAAAATTTCTCATGGAAAATAGGGTGATTTGTTAACAATTTAACTTGCTATTTGTGGTTATGGCGTGCAAAATGCGCGAACTAAAAAATAACTGATGCTTAATCAAATGAAGCATCGGTTTTTTTGTTTTTAGGAACGTTCATTCTAGCGGGGCCGGACATAGAGCCGGAGAGATAATTTTAATATTTACGTGTAGCAAACATTTTACGCTACCGATTTGAGGAATGCTTTTATGGCTTACTTTTTCGCATTCGCAGCAGGGCCAGGCGCTGGCGGCTGCCGTATCGATGACTACGGGGCTCTCGGTGGCTTCGCTCACACGCCTTTCTCCCTCTCTTCGTTTTTCTCTGCCTATAGGCAGATGCAAAGTCTTCCCAGTAACTGTCGATTAAGCCGAAGTAGTATGCAATCGAAAGTTATGGGAGGGCTTAGACGTGCAAAATAACACACCAATTCCATTAGACATCGGTCACAATCAAACGGGTGCGAATAACCGCGTACAACTTGCAAAAACCTTAACATTGGTGCAAGTGGTCATGATCGGTATTGCGTATATCCAGCCAATGACGATATTTGATACCTTCGGAATGGTGTCAGATAAAACTGGTGGACATGTTCCAACTTCATACATTATTGCACTTGCTGCGATACTGTTTACTGCTCTGAGCTATGGTAAATTGGTGAAACGTTTCCCATCAGCCGGTTCAGCGTACACTTATGCCCAAAAATCAATGAGCCCACATATTGGCTTCTTGGTGGGTTGGACATCCTTGTTGTCCTATATTTTTATGCCAATGATCAACATCTTATTGGCTAAAATTTATTTACAAGATATCTTCCCTAATGTTGAGCCAGCGATTTTTGTTGTGGGATTAGTCATATTAATGACAGCAGCAAACTTACGCGGTATCAACGTGATAGCGAATTTAAGTACTGTGATTGCGATTATCCAAATTGGGGTAATGGCGGTCTTTACGGGCTTAGTGATTCACGGCGTTTCAAATGGTGAAGGTTCAGGTGAGATTTGGACATTTAACCCATTTGCTAATGAAAAAACCGAAGTGATCCCGCTTATTGCTGGGGCAACAATCCTTTGTTTCTCATTCTTAGGTTTCGACGGATTAAGCTCACTGTCAGAAGAAACACCTAATGCAGGCAAAGTGATCCCACGTGCTATTTTCTTAACCGCGTTAATCGGTGGAATTATTTTTATTACTGTTTCTTTCTTCTTACAGCAGTATTTCCCTGATGTTTCACGTTTTAAGAATATTAATGAAACACAGCCAGATATTATGCGTTTTGTTGCTGGTGCATTCTTCCAGTCAATCATTCTGGTTTTCTCATGTGTTACGGTATTAGCGTCAGGTATGGCGGCTCACGCAGGTAGCGCACGTTTAATGTACGTTATGGGGCGTGATGGGGTATTCCCAGAAAAAGTGTTTGGTTATGTAAGCCCAACATGGCGTACTCCGGCATACAACGTATTAATGGTTGGTTTCTTGGCATTAGGCGCTATCTGGTTTGAAATGGATTTTGCAACCGCGTTAATTAACTTTGGTGCGTTAATCGCGTTTACTTTTGTTAATATTTCGGTTATCAGCCAATTCTTTATTCGTGAACGCCGTATGACAGGGTTCAAAAATATCCTGAATTACTTGATTTTGCCTGTTATTGGTACACTGACAGTGTGTGTGTTATGGCTGAATATCGAAGAAGACTCAATGGTTTACGGGTTGGTTTGGACGGCAGTTGGTTTGGTCTATATGGCTGTACTGACACGTATGTTTAAGCGGCCTATGCCGCAAATGAGCGACGTTTAACAATATTCTTCATATTTCGCGCTGTAGCTGCGTTGCGTTCTCAAAACGACATGGGTCACATACTTATGTATGCTCCCCATGATCGTTTTGCTCGGCGCCTTGCTACAACAAGAACTATTTTGAATATGTCCAGAATTAGATTCAAAAATAGCGCCTTGAGGCGCTATTTTTTTACCCGTTAAGAATTATTTAAGATAAAGCGTGTAGCCTATTAACATCATAATATTATGTGATATTGTTGTTACAACACATAATGCAGAACTATGATAATCACGAATTCGATTAATAAGGCACACAAATGAATGATGCAAAGAAACCTGAGAATCAACGGTTATTACTGACGCTTAGGAATATTGTTGGCAAAAAAAATATTTTAACAGAGCCACATAAAACAGAACGTTATCGTAAAGGCTTCCGCTCTGGTATGGGGGATGCAATCGCGGTTGTATTTCCAACAACATTGCTCGAACAGTGGTATGTTTTCAAGGCGTGTGTTGAAGCAGACAAAATTGTCCTGATGCAAGCGGCTAATACAGGGTTAACCGAAGGGTCGACACCGAGTGGCTATGACTATGATCGCGATATCGTCATTATTAGTACGTTGAAATTAAACCAAATTCAAGTTTTACCGGAATTCAACCAAGTCGTTGCGATGCCGGGGAGTACTTTGTACGACTTGGAGAAAATCTTAAAACCATTAGGGCGTGAACCGCACTCTTTGATTGGCTCTTCTTGTATTGGAGCTTCAGTTGTGGGTGGTATTTGTAATAGTTCTGGCGGTTCATTAGTGCGTAGAGGCCCCGCCTATACTGAGCTTGCTCTTTATGGCCGAGTCAGTGACGATGGAAAAGTGGAGCTTGTCAATCACCTAGGTATTGATTTAGGTAACACACCAGAAGAAATCCTGACGAATTTACAAAATCGTGGCTATAGTAGTGAAGACGTACAAGTTAGCGATAAACTCGCTTCTGACCATGAGTATGCAGAACGCGTTCGTGATGTCGATGCAGATACACCATCACGCTTTAACGCGGATGAACGTCGTCTATTTGAAGCGTCAGGGTGCGCAGGAAAATTAGCCGTGTTTGCGGTTCGTTTAGATACCTTCCCAGCCGATAAAAAAACACAGGTATTTTATATCGGTTCAAATAACCCTGACGTTTTGGAAGATATACGCCGTTATATTTTAAGTGAATTTAAAAACCTGCCAGTTGCAGGTGAATATATGCACCGTGGTTGCTTCGATATAGCAGAAGTTTATGGTAAAGATACCTTTTTAATGATTGATAAATTTGGCACTGACAAAATGCCAATGTTTTTCACTATTAAAGGGCGTATTGATGCAGTATTAAATAAAGTCCCATTCCTGCCATCAAATCTGATTGACCGTACTATGCAGGTTCTCAGTAAATTATGGCCTTCCCATTTACCACCGCGTATGAAAGAGTTTCGTGATCGTTATGAACACCATTTAATGTTAAAAATGGCCGGAGATGGCATTGATGAGGCTAAAGTTTGGCTAAAATCTTATTTTGCAAGCGCCGATGGCGGCTATTTTGAATGTACACCAGAAGAGGGGGCAAAAGCATTTTTACACCGCTTTGCCGCTGCTGGCTCCGCTGTTCGTTATCACGCTGTTCATAATAAAGATGTGGAAGATGTATTACCTCTCGACATTGCTTTACGTCGCAATGATAGAAATTGGTTTGAAACATTACCACCAGAAATTGAAAAGCTATTAGTTCATAAATTATACTGCGGTCATTTTATGTGCCATGTTATGCACCAAGACTATGTCTTGAAAAAAGGCGTTGACCCGAAAGAACTAAAAGAAAAAATGTTAGCTTTATTAGATGAAAGGGGGGCTCAATATCCTGCGGAACATAACGTAGGGCATTTATATAAAGCCCCAGAACAATTAAAATCATTTTATAAACAATCTGACCCAACAAATACAATGAACCCCGGTTTAGGTAAAACAACTAAACGCAAAAATTGGGAAGGGGATTGTGGCTGCGCTCATACTCATGATCATTAATGAACGCGTCATATAAATAACAAAAGGCAGGTATTGGGAAACGTTTCAATATCTGCCTTTTTTATTACTAAATTAACTGGCGAGATCTCTCGCATAGCTAATCAATGCTTTTAATTGTTGGCAACGCTTTTCATCATGTTGATGCTCTACAAGTAATAGCTGTATTTGTTGCATATATTCTGTTAAACGCTCTTCACTAAAGTAGTCTCTACGGTGCTGTAACCAGCGTTGCTGCTCATCATAAGACAAGGTGGCAGGGTAGTTACGTGCTTTATAGCGAAAGAAGAGCTCTTTCATGCGCTTATCTTCAAAACTGAGTTCCAATGCAGGCAAGTTCTGTGGCGATGTTTCACGAATAATATCCATGGTTGAGCGGTCAGAAGGACTAAAGAATCCATTATAAATTTGTGTATCGACATCATCCGACTCTGTAAATACTTGTGGTTCGCTAAATAACTCAATTAATTTATTACGAATTTCAGGGTTCTTGCGTAAAGTTTCCAGATTACGCATACACAAGTCACGGTCAACACCGGTTCGTTCCGCATCTTCAGGGCGCAGTGTTTTTTCTGGTGCTAAAATAGGGCACTTATTAATGTGAACGAGTTTTACAGGAACGGGAGAAGCGCCTGCCAATTCAGCTTTAGGTGTATATAATCGGGTACGCAATTGTTGAACATCTAACTCAACTAATGGTGAGATATCAGCAGATAAATCACACATAATAACGGCATTTTTGTTGTCAGGGTGCCAAGCAAGAGGAGCGACTAAGCTGACATAAGAACGTAATGCACCAAACATACCAGACACATGAACTAGTGGTGTTATTTCTACAATATCAATAAGTTGACTTATTTTGTTTTTATTTCTTAATTGATAAAAATAATCAAACATTCTGGGTTGAGCGGCTTTCAACAGTTTGGCCATGTTAATGGTGGCTAAAACGTCAGACATTGCATCGTGAGCATTTTCATGAGCAACACCATTCGCTTTAGTTAAATGTTCTAAACGCATACTCGGCAGGCCATCTTCATTCTCTGGCCATTGAAGACCTTCAGGGCGAAGCGCAAAACAGGCACGCAAAGTGTCGAGTAAATCCCAACGTGAATTTCCTTGCTGCCAACTATAGGCATACGGGTCATAAAAATTTCGATAAAAAATATTACGGGTAACTTCATCATCGAAACGAATATTGTTGTAACCCATAATGCAGGTATTGGGGACACTAAAAGCCGCATGAATTCGTTTAGCAAACTCGGCTTCATTAACGCCTTGAGATAATGCGACCTGTGGGGTGATCCCAGTGATCATGACGGCTTCAGGTTGCGGCAAATAGTCATCAGCTGGAGCGCAATAAAAAACCTCTGGCTCTTCAATGATATTAAAATGAAGGTCGGTGCGGACGCCTGCAAATTGCGCTGGCCGATCAAGAGCAGGGCGCTTACCAAAAGTTTCATAGTCATGAATAAAGAATGAGGGTTGTTGGTTATGGTTGTGCAATGTAACTTACCGTTTCTTTTTGTTAGGTAACTATTTGTTACTTATGGATTGTTGCTTGATTTTAGTGCTGTCTTTCTCTGTTGTGTCCATTTATGTACTTTACTGTTTGATATAGTCCATGCCATTATGAGTACAGATTAAGTACATAATTACACTAACATGAGTACAAAATAAAAAATGGCTCTCAGTGATACCAAGCTACGCGCTATACATAATAAACCATATGATGGCAAATCGGAAATAACAGATATCGACGGACTTAGTGTTCGGGTGTCGCCAAAGGGGGTTATTACCTTTCAATGTAGATATAGATTGAATGGCAAGCAAAATAGAATAGGGATCGGGAGATACCCAGCTATTAGCTTAAGGGATGCCAGAACAAGAGCGGCAGAAATAAAAATTGCTGTAGATGGTGGCATTGATCCGTCCAATCTTAAAGTTGAAAGTAGCAAGAAAGTAACAGTTTATGATTGTATACAGTACTGGGAAGATACTTATGTTAACAAGTCTCTACGTCAAAAAACTCAGGAACTCTACAGGTCTACTGTAATTAAGAACATGAAAAATGCTTTTTCTGGTCGTGACGTTTCTGAAATTTCATCAAGAGAGTGGATGTTATTATTTAGCAAGGAAGAGGATATAAACCCAAGAAGAGCTAGACAGCTATTTACACAATTGAAATCAGCCATTAACTGGTGTATTAGGCGTCAGTTTATTGATGATTGCAATTTAATGAAGATAAGTCCTAGAGATGTTGGTGAGAAGGCTAGAATTGGTTCAAGAGTGCTGACGTATACGGAACTCGCTGCAATTTGGAAGGCAATAGAAAGAAGTAGGGCGGCAACATCAAATAAACTATTACATCAAATGATAATGCTTTGGGGGTGTAGGATATCAGAGTTAAGGCTATCTACCATTTCAGAGTTCGATCTAAATGAAAAAGTATGGTCTGTCCCAGAGCAACACAGCAAAACAGGAAAGATTATTAGGAGGCCTATATTTCCATCTATTGAGCCACTATTAGATAAAGCACTGATCACATATGGTGAAATATTATTCCCCGGACAGAACATTAATAAACCCATGACTATCGCCGCTGCTAATAGATATGTAAAAAGGCTAAATGGTTCAATGGGGATTGATGATTGGCGCGCGCACGACTTTAGAAGAACAATCGCTACGCGCTTATCTGAAGAGGGGGTAGCCCCGCATGTAATTGAGAAAATGCTAGGGCATGAAATGGCAGGTATCATGGCTGTGTATAATAAACACGACTGGATTAGTGAACAAAAAGATGCGTACGAAATACATGCAGATAAATTATTCTGGCACATTAAGAACCCTGCTGACTAGCACCGCCATTTTGTAGCCATTTTTCATAATCACTACGCAGATAAGCCTTTGGCCTTAATTTTACCGGCTTGGGAAAATTTCTGCGTTTTTCATAATCCCACAACGTTTGCCTAGAACGAATACTTAGCTCTGTCATAACTTCTTTTGTTGTAATTAAATCTGAATTAGCCATGTTTTTCTTCCTTATGTAACTTTTCTACATAAACACTCAACCATATATTTACGGTCGTTTTCTTTAATTGGTCTGGCGATAGCCAAGTGGTAAATTTATTTAGGTACTTGCTTAGAATTGATTTTCGTTTTACATCATTAAGCGGTTTGTTCTTTTCTAATTCTTGCTTGCAATCCCTTGCTACTTTTCTGCGTCCATTCTCCATTTCCTGTGGTGTCATAGGCCACCTATGCTATTTAATTATTTCCGATAACCTTTTACTGATATATTTCCGTTTTTCTTTCTGACTATCCACGCCTGCATATTTCCAAGCATATATGCATAATCTTTTTCATTTCGCATTAAAAAATCAGATAGGCAATTGCCAGTGAATCGTATTAACTCACTATCATATTTATTTTTAACCGTTGTTGTTATTCTCATTCTCCGCATCCTTCATTAATAAATAAACTTCCATAGCAATTCGATAATAATTATCACCGTTAATTTCTATGCAATGGTTGTTAAATTGACGAGCTGACCAAGAATTATTAACTCGAACCATGCTGATACCACTCTCAATAATAATCGGCATTGCGTCGGCTGGGTCATTGCAGGGGGCGAACTCTCCTAGCCTGAAGTTGCCATGGTGATTTTTACCTTTCACAATTGCAGCGCGGCGACTCAATCCGTTTGTGTAGCTACCATCGCCGTAATAACATGCAAATCCAGTGGAAATAGCTACTAATTTATTAATTTCGAAGTCAGATAGTTCGGTGTATTTATTCATTTATTACCATCCTGTGATTTCTATTTCGTCATAATCAATAAACCATGACTCAATTTCATCGATTCGAATTCCCATATCATCTAGCGAAGGATATCCATCAATTCCCTTATCTTTAGACCAATCGAATTGTTCGGTAACCCATTCCTCATCCTTGAAGTTATTAAATGCCACCTGTTGGAAACATTCCGCGCAGAACATTGCAAATCCAGCCTTTTCATGGCTTCCGTATTTTTTAGCTCTATACTCTGCGTAACAATAGAATTTATTAATTTGTTCGCACTGAGTTTTAAATTTATCTTCATCGATAACAGTGATAACCATTTCTAAATCCTTTTGCCACGCACCAGAACTTATTTTAATTTTTCTCATCTGAATATCTCTCCGCACTTAATCTCAACATCCCGCACTTGCATTATCTGCATAGCACGGCTCTCGCATTCTTGCTGTGTGTATATTTGCTCAGATACAGGCACAGCAGAACCCTGTATTAGCATGAGTAATACATATCTGATTATTTGCATGGTTATTTATCTAAGTTATTTGAGCTTTTATTTAGCCCAATCAGGTTTTCCATTTCCAATATATGCATCATAAACAGTTCCTTTGCATTTTACGCAAGGCTTAGTTATTACATCGCCTTTACCGCTGGTAATATTTCCGCATTTACAGCATCGTTGCCAATATTGCATTTCATGCTCATGCTGACCTTGAATTTTAAATCCAGCTAATTCAAGTGCGCTTTTTATAATTTTAATTACCATTTTTTATTTTCACTCCGTTGCTGATTAATATTATTTTTATCTCTGAAATAGCATCGTTAAATCCATCGATAAATTCTTCATGGTTGCATGCTAGTAAGTTAGTGCCTATATCTGGCAATTCAACCTCCAAACTCTCGCGTGATGCTTGCCATACTTCGAATAACGCACCATATAGCAGCAATATCGTATCTTCATTATAGCTTTTTTTATTACATTCTTTTTTAAACCACACTTCAAATTGCTGCCTTGATTTATCCATGCTTACTCCTGAGTTTTAGGTATAAAAAACCCTGCTAGTGCAGGGGTAGTTTTGATAAGTTATCTTTTATTTCTTCTTGCCTTTCTAAAAATGAATCACAAGCATTATTTAAATTAATTACTGTGCTATACAAACTATCTACTTTATATTCACTTGTTATTTTTTCAATAAGAAGCGTTGAGTCGTATAGTATGTCATATGCGTCAATCATAAACTCACTAAACAAATCGATTAAGAGTTTGTTATTTGGTAATGTAGTTAAATCTTTATATATGGCTTCTAATTCTTTAGGTGATATTTCAATTATGGAAAATGGTTCATAAGGATTCTTCCATATAAGATCAAGCCTTTTGTCTCTTGTCACGACAAGTAAAAAATTATTTGTTATATGGAATTTAATATCTAAATATTCTCCGTTATTGATAATGTTTTTACATAGAGATTTCAATTGCTCCGTTATATGTGTGTTTATTTTAATTTGATGATTTAATCTAGTGCTAATCGATTTTAAGTTTATTTTATTTGAGCGTTTTTCTTTTTTGTCTAAATCTGCTTTACCTAGCCAATAAACAACAATGGTGGCTACTATACCAAAAGTAGATGTGAAACTAAAAAATGTACTCCATTTATTATTGTTATCAATATTCCAATAAAAGAAAATTGCGTAAGTTATAGCAAAAAAAATAGCAACTCCCAAAGCTATGTATAACAACCAACTTCTCTTCATAACCCCTCCTTATTTAAAGCAGGAATCATACTCACATCCATGTGACTAATCCACTGTCAAAATGCCTCCTTAATTCACACTTATTTGTTTTAATGCCTCACGAACTGCATTTAAGCGCGATTCCATTCTTAGATATTTAGGGTTGGGAATAGAAGGCCAATCGTTATACCAAGCATCATCGCCAAACAAACTAAGCAACTTACTTCCTATATAGCAATTGCAACAATCACTCTTAACATCATCGGATGATTCAATTAAATCCCAATACTCCCTTGCTTCGTATTGGTCTATTTCATCATCTTTGCGCAGTTCGATAACTTGCTTTTTAGCATATTCAGCATTTGCATCGTTATCATCATCTATCTCAGAGTTTAAATTAGAATCTAGCTTACCTATCCAGTAGTGGTTATTAATCCTATGAATAAACTCAACTAGTGAGCTGCCCATAGAGCCCCAAAAACAAGACCATGAATCGCCACTTTCGCTAATAGTAACTCTGCCATTTTTGTTATCACCGTAATCTTCAAGGTAAACATGAATGGGGTCGTGACGCTCTATGCCTGCTATCACCAGTTTAGTCACTTGAGATTGTTCAACCTTCATATTCATTCCTATTATTGCATCTATTTAATCGATATGATTAAAATAATTCATCATTGTTTTTAATTTATGACCTATAGTTAATTTGAACTTTCTAATTATTTTTGTAGTCCTCGCCGATTCTCCCTGTGTCGGCATTTTTTTATCTACTTCCTTGCTAAATTCCATGGCTTAACTATGCTTAAATTGCTTACACAGATAAATTATAAGTTTCATTCCTGCACGTCCCCTTGCCGTCAGCTCCGTGGCGGCTTTTTTATTCATTGCATCCTTGCGAGTTAAATTAGAATTGCTTTCCGCCTTCCTTTGCGCGGTTTTCACGTTGATGGTCTGCTCGATGCTTGTTGTATTCGAGCTTTTCAGTAATAGCGCTTTCAATGTCATAGCCAAATGCTTCGGCATAATCCAAAATACGAATAACAGCATCAGCAAGTTCAACTTCTGCCATTTTGCGATGCGGTAAATGGTCATCCATTAAGTCCTTGCGCTCACCTTCCATTGCTTCGCTAATTTCCGAGTGAATAAGGCAAAGTAATGTTCCTTTTTCGCGTGGATTATCCCACCATCCAGCCTTTACATTTTGCTGATGAATTTGTTGCTGTAGTTGCTTAATGTTCATATCTATCTCCTGTTTGCATCCTTGCACTGAGTCCTTAATTACTTTTTACAATTTAATTTTGATTGCTTATTTAGTTTTTGTTAGCTTTCAAGTTATTAGAATGGAATGTCATCATCAAAATCCATAGGAGGTTCAGTTTGGTTACTATATTGTTGATTTGGGGAGGATGTACTCTTATTTCCTGTTTGATTGCCGTTGTTATTGCTATTGCCATTTCCTAGCATTTGCATCGTACCGCCGATATTTACTACCACTTCCGTTGTGTATCGGTCTTGGCCGCTCTGGTCTTGCCATCTGCGAGTTTGAAGCTGGCCTTCGATATAGACTTGTGAACCTTTTTTCAGATATTCGCCTGCAACTTCAGCCAACTTGCCGAAAATTATCACTCGATGCCATTCGGTTTTTTCGCGCATCTCACCTGATTGTTTATCACGCCATGTTTCCGATGTGGCTAGTGTGAGATTTGCTACTGCGCCACCGTTAGGTATATAGCGAATTTCAGGATCATTACCTAAGTGACCAATGAGAATTACCTTGTTTACGCCTTTACTAGCCATTTACGCCGCCTTTTTAAGTTCGTTGATTCTAATGCCTGTTAATCTATGGCATTCATCCTGAAGTTGCTTATTGCCTTCCAGTGCGCCCCACGTTTCCCTATATTTAGTCATGATTTCGTCTTCATTGGTCGCCTTTAATAGATAGGCTGTAAAAACATCAAGTGGGGTCTCAGCTTCCTGCTGTTGGTTCACTTGCTGTTTATGTTCATTTCGTGGCGCATTAGATGAAGGCAGTGCCCATGCTGGTAGTGTAGGGATTTCCCACCAAAATATAGTTCCATCCTTGGTTTTGGCTCTAACCCATCCATTTTGATCTTTGGGCTTTTCAGTAACGCATTTGGTAAATGACTCTTCTAGTTGATACAGGTATCTACCAATGCCCCACTGAACTGCCGCGCGTTTCATTGAGCCAGACATACCGCCTTTTACCGCTTCCACTGCGGTATTTTCAGCGCCATCCCATTTAGTGATCCATTCGTTATCAATTTTTATTGATATTCCACACATGACGCCTTTATCTGGTGCTGGGGTGAATTCATTTTTCCAGCCTTGTTTTCCGCAAACTTCATCCAATCGCTTTTGAATAGCTCGATTTGTCACATATGCGAGAACCATTGCCCAGCAAGCACCTTTGTTTGTTTTTCCTGATTGCTGAACTCTCCATTCAATATCGTTAGGGCTGAATGGCTCATCTAGTTTGTCTAAGTCCATATTTACCTCTCAAGCCAGTAATTAATGCTAAACTCAACATCAGGGTCTAAATCAGGTTGGCCTAGCAGCCAAGTTAAATACCCTGCGTTTTCTTTCTTTACTTCGGTAAATGTCATCCCTTTGTACTTACCGAAACGCAACTTGCTTAATAGTGATGGCTGATTAGTTATTTCTAACATTTCCTTATCTGACCATCCCGAATCATCCTTGATCCGCTTAAATAATGACGCTGTAACAATGCAGTCATATAGCGCTCTGTGAGCGTGTAACCCCTCTGGCACATGAACATCCAGTTTCAGTGCGTATCGAAGATATTGATTGCTGTGACTTTCTAACTCAGGCCATAAACGCCTCGCTAGTTTTAAAGTGCAGATAAAAGGCACGCCCATTTCTGGCATCATTCGTTTATCGAACTCGGCATTATGTGCAACCAGATAATCAGCGCCTTTGTAGTTAGCGATAACTTCATCAATAATCGGAGAGTTAACTACCATCTCATCGGTGATGTGGTGAATGACCATTGCGCTTATTGAGATTGGTTTCTGAGGATTTACAAAGTGGGATTGCTGCGAGTTATAATCAATTTCTGAGTTGTTTAAATCAATGCTTGCTATTTCAACAATTCCGCTGTCAAAGTCGCAAGTTTCGGTATCTATTGTTCTGTATTTAGTCACCAACTTTTCTACCCCCCATTGGCAATTCTGGAATATTTAAATAAGGGTCAAAGTTATCTTTGAATAAATGCCTTGCGTATCGCTCCAAGTCAGCCTGTCTTCGTTGCGCTTGAATGTGTTCAGGTAGAGGGGGGTAGAATTGAGACATTTCTAAATTTTGACTTTTAACTAGTGCGGCGAGAGCTAATTCTAGTGTTGAAATCCTTTCAACTGGCTTCAAGCCTATAACCTCCAAATTAACCCCGCTTTCTGCTAATGAATCCCTTATCCTTCGCCTTTCGATATCTTCATCAATCATTGGTAAAGCATATTTCAGGGCAGCATCCTTGCTTTTATGACTAGGGAATGCAGGTATTAAATACTTACCCATATTCACCTCTCATCCACCTACTAGGAGTCGACTCTTGAGGAATACCTAGTGAGAAATTAGTCTCCCATTGCTCCTCTTCCTCGCGTTCCCTGCGTCGCCTTTCGGCATCCTGCCTTTGCTTGAGTTCATACTCTGAAATTCTCATGCTGCGTCCTTAATGAATAATATCCAGTGAGTTTTGTCGTTCTTGCCCACACGCTGAACTATCGTTGGTTTCTGGTCAGTAAGGGCTAACACTTGCTTTGTGGGAATCTGAGTTTCGTTCCACTTGAAAGCCAAAGTTCCGTTTGGCCGCAGCACTCGAAATGCTTCACTAAACCCCTTGGCTAAATCCTCTTTCCAAGATTCTTTATTTAATCGACCGTACTTTTTAAACATCCAACCGTTGTGGCCAGCGCGAATTAAGTGAGGCGGGTCGAATACAACTTGGTGAAATGAGTTATCAGAGAAGGGGAGGTTTTTAAAATCAGCGATAATATCTGGTGTTATGTTTAGCTTCCTGCCATCACATAGAATGTGTTTTTCTACCCTTATATCGCTGTAAATTGCTCTGTTGTCTTGCCTGTCAAACCAAAACATGCGACTACCGCAACACATATCTAGAATAGGGCGCATGGCTATCTCCTTACGTGAATGCGTACACTCCACGAGTATCAACCTGACGTAAAATGCGATTTGTTTTTTCGCATTGCTGTTTAAATTTCCAATCAGCAAACAATAATTCGACTTGTTGCTCAGTCATTTCAGACTCGCGAAGTAGGGTGAATACCTGCTGTTTTGCGTGTTTCTGCTTTGCGTTCATGTTGTACTCCGTATGCTGTTTTTAATGTTTCGTTTGCTTCGCTCCATCCGTTCTCATCCTTGAGATAAAGAGCACGCCATGCTTGTTGTTGAGCTATGCAAAGTTTGTGTTTATCAATATTCATGCTTACCTCTGGATGTGCGAAACTCTCACTTATAGATTGATAGCGATTGTTATTGAAAGTGTTCTGGTGTTGGTGCGGTGGGTTACTGCTTTGCTGGTTCTGGTAGGTCTTGCCAGTGAGTTGCTGCCACCTCCTGACCATATCTATTAAATCTATTTCCTTTTAATCTGCTCGCTTCAACAACATGTCCATATATTGTTGTGATAAGGACTCGCTTATTAGCTAAGGGCAATTGCTCATCACATCGAATCCAGCCGTTATTATCATTTGCCATTTCCTATGTTCCTTATGTGCGTATTCCTCACTATTAATAGCGATATGAAATGTGTTGTGGTGGGTTACTGCTGACCGAGGGCTTAAGGCTTACCTAGAGCTTTTGCGATTGCTAATTTTGCTGCTTTGTACTCTGGAAGATAGTCGTCCTTTTCCTTGCTATAAAATAACTCCACTTGTGCTACAAGAGTTATTAATGATTCAAGGAGTTCAGGTGCGGCAGATATTAAGTAAGCATTTGACATGGCTTCTAACACCTGACTTTCTTCATTTACAGTATGAGCCAGCATGGCAACCATCGTTGTTCTATCACCTACAACAGGACAGCCATTAGGACCCATCGTTGCGAGCCTCCATGGTGCTGGCGTTCCTTTAAATCCCATATCACCCCCTAGCCTTTAACATTGCATCTGCCATGCGGTAGTAGAATGCGGCAATTTTTTCTAAATGCTCATCCGTGCATTCATGAGAAAAGAATCCATTTTCTTCTTGTTGTGCAGCAAAATCACCTTGCATAGCCTTAGCAGCGAAATAGTCTCGCAATGTCGCATCACTCGCCATTTCTACGCGAATAGATGCATATTCATATTGTTCTGTCATACTCCCTCCGTTATTAACAAGTAACTAAATAACCTTGGCTTTTAAGGTATTTGATTATATTTTCTTCACTAATGGCTGTTCTGAGTATTTCATTTTGATATTCCTCTGGAATTGAAATATCAGCCACATCGGTGACCTTTACCTCCATTATTCCAACCCCTGAACTGCAATCAGCAGATGAGCACAAAATCGTAATATCCATCTCTATCTCCTATCTATTAATCACCAAGCCATTCAAGGTATTGCATCTCTTGAATAACTTGCTCGTCTGTTGGCTCTCGATTCTCTTTATTGCACTCCTTGCAATTTGTAGCTGCCACTGGTTGACCCATGCAGCCACATTCACGACCAGAGCAACAGGTAATAAACTCAATGCCATCTTGGCAATATTTATTGCTACATTTCATTGCAGCTCCTATCTATTAATCAACTCACCACAGCCCACCTTGATGGACTGTAATTAGTTAACTGTGCTCGTTTTTCTGCTGCTCAAGCTCTCTTGCTATCATTGCAGTTGTGCGTATCGCCCATTTATCGATAATTAATCCATCCTCCATCACTAGAACCATTTCCTCTGGCCTAACCATACATTCAGCATCAAGTTTGCAGCCTTTGCATTTTTTGAACTGGCTACACCATTTGCTAGTGTCAATAGTCGTATTCATACGGATAGTCCTGATATTGACTCATGTCATCGTCTGGATGCTCGTCGAATTCTTCGATATCGTATTCCATATTCACCCCCTTGCTGTGACTGAACTGTCACTCATAATCGGCTTGCGTAGCCGTGGTTGCTTGTGTTGTACATCGGGTATGTCTTTTATCCCGATAATTAAGCTTGCCAGTACATCGGTTTCATCTACTGGTTTGAATATCGAATCCCATATTTCTTCCACTGAGCGGCTTGGCGTTTTTATCTCTTCACGTTTACGAGCTAGAAATGCAGCCCTGCGCTCATATCTACGTTGAGAGTAATTACTTCTTTCAATGACTTTTATAGTTGTCATATTTGCCTCCTAAGTGATCTTTGGTGGTGATGCCGAATGCCTCCGGTAGCTGTCTTTCGCCCACAAGGCGACTGCTTGTCTTTTCGACCATCACCCCAAAAACCACTCAGTGGTGATTCAAGAATGCCTGAATCATGTTTGTCTATTTTTTAAAGAGCATGGCTTGCTAATGAATCCGGCTTGCCTTTGATGTGATTGATAATACTAAAGGTATTAATTATGGTCAATACTAATGATATTAAAATAAATACCAAAAGTATTATTTGATTGAATTTAAACGGAATTTATTTTTAAAAATTATTTATCTTGCGAGGAAAATCACGCGATGTGACGAAACCTATGCTAAATTGTCGTAAAACTCAGGAGGATTTATGAATTTAGATGACGAGAAAGTTGTAAAAGTGGTAATGGAAGTTGGCGGGGCGGTATTCAGACTGCTAGATAATACCGACACCATCACCAAAGAAATGATTATTGATGAACTTGAGCGATACCGCAAAGAGGTAACGAACACATTACACAAAGGCGCTTTACGTGATGCCGCTCAAGTGGTTAGAAGTATGGGGAAGATTGGATAGGGCACAAAAAAGCCCTCGCTGGGAGGGCTGTGGGGGTTATTTCTCTGATTTTTTTACTAATACAGCTAGAGATAGTGGCATTCTAAAGCTGCTTATACCTATATTGTTTGCATTCATTGTCATGCGGCGTCTAAAATCAAGGTAAGTTATACTTGCGCACAATTCTGTTTTTTCATCTTCATTCATTGATGAATACTGTTTCTCGTCGATAATCTCAAATTCATAATCAACAGAAAGGCTAAATTTAAATTCGTGGTCAACCGAGTCAAAATCAGGGTCATCCTCTTGATCTGTCAGTTTTCCAATGACCTTGGATGAAAATGTTAGCTTGCAATTCTTTAGCTCTTCATCTTCCTCCAATGCATTATGCAACTTAAACTTAGCCGCTATTTTTGTGACATCTATATCTGGCCTTGTGAAGTCCATGCTGTTAGATGTTACTGTTATGGATTTTAATGCGACTGCTGACACTATGCTCATTGAAATGACTCCGAATAAAAGCCAACTACTTGAATATCACTTTCTCTATCTAACATATCGCTATCTCTAGCAAAATTTGCATCTAATGACGAAACCCAAGAGTTCCCGCTTTTCGCATTAGCCTTGTCTTTATAATGGGCTGCTCTACTTTGAGCTTTGATTATTTCCTTCATCTGAGAAAATTGATTATAGATATCATTTTTTAACTCATTTTGCGCATTATAGCTTGTTATGCATGTTGCTAAATATGAATTCAAACTCACGCCTTCATTATCTGCAGCTTTAATGCATTTAGCATGAATTGATTTTGGTAGCCGTAAGGTCACTCTTCCGCTGACATTTTCAATTTTAGAGTCATCGTTTGGCTCTGGGAAAATCATCCCGTTCTCAGTAAAGGCTTCATATGCGGTTGCTATAGAGTCAATTGCTAACTCTCTTGCAAAATCAGCGGTATCTGCATACTCTCTAATGTCAGGAAGCTCTGTAACACTAGCTACATATACCACTTCGTGATCTTCAATGGTTTTTTTTACTGATATAGTATATTTTTCTGGGTCAAAGACTTTATTTGTCATTGGCTTCAATTTCCTCAAGTTCATCCTTGTACTGATTTAGTATGCGTAGCGTGTTTGTTATGTACGCATGCTTCATCTCTCTATTCGGTTTATGTCCACAATCTACCGAATGAGTTTTATAATCAGACATAGAGCTAAGTTGTGGATGGGTAAAAATTCGGTGACCTACCGTTTTCCCTTCCTTATGCTTAAACCCCAAGGATTCTAAGTACAACAACAGTCCTTTGCTGCCATTACAAGATATGGACTTTTTTCTCTTAATTAAATCATCTATTACATCTTGTGTTCTAGACATATTATATGACATCACCTGTAGTGTCATTATCAATTTTGTGTGGTTGATTACTATTATTGAATAAACCACACCCTAAAACGTGTCGTCAGACCACTAAACTAATTTCATCATCATCTGAACAGCTACGCCGATGATCTTACAGTTTCCATTGATTGGCGTTATAGGCCACGCAGGGTTTAAGCCCTTTAAGAATTTCTGACCGCCATCAATAACTAGTTTTTTGAATGTGGCTTCGTTTGAATCAGTCAGTTTCGCTATTACCAAGCTGTTGTTTATTGGCTCTCTGCCTGTGTCCACTAAGACCAGTGAACCCTCTGGCACACTTTGCCCTGATGAAGCTGTCATTGAGTCGCCTTCAACTCTCAGCCAAAATGCAGCACCTTGTACATGTACTTCTGACTCATACCACTCATCAATCTGATCTAGCGTGTAAGGCTCACACGCTTCGTTCCATGACCCAGCTTGCACCCAGCTAATTACAGGATATTTAGGTGCAGGTCTATATGGTCTAGGATTAGACACGTTGGGCGAGAGTGCATTAGTGATCATCTCAGCTTCTTTAGCCAAAGTTGGGCTAAAGTCACCAATAGGGACTTGAAGCACATTGGAAAAAACTGAAGCAATCTGAACATTAAGCGGGTTTCTACCATTCAGATAATGGCCTACACCGCCTTGGCTAATATCTAGCATGTCAGCAATCTGCTGTTGCGTTATTCCCAATGACCTTTTCTTGGACTCATACAAAGCTTTCAGTCGATTTGCATCTTCAAGCTGTTCTGTCGTCAATTTGTTCTTATTGCTCATAGCGCTAATTCTAATACCAAAGCTATTAAAAGTGTTAATACCATATGTATTGACCTTTATTAATACTTTCAGTATTATTTGTGTGTGGAATAAAAAGGAGATTTACCATGGAAAGAATTCCTTTATCTGAATTTGTAAAAGAGAACAGTCAGGAAAAGGCAGCATCACTAATTGGGGTTCACCAAACAGCAATTAGTAAAGCCCTTCGTGAGGGTAGAAATATTTTATTAACTGAAACTGAGAATGGAATTAAGGCCATAGAAATTAAACCATTCCCAAGTAGTAAAAAATAAGAATCAACCGCTCTTTAAACAACTTAAACCGCTCTAGGCACTCTTGGAGCAACCAATTAACTCACAGGATCGTGAGCAACGGACTAACTACGTCAAAAGGAATTTAACAAATGGACACAACAAAAAATATCAAAATCACATGTAAACCAGAAACACTCGAAACCTATTTCTTTCAAATGATGTTTAAAGATGGAAATGACGGGTTCGCTAAAGCAATGGGTATTCACCCGAGTTCAGCTAGTAGAGAGAAGAGTCGCATATTCAGCTTGGCTTGTAAGGCTATAGCTCGTTATGGCTTACCTACTGAAGCTGTATCAATGCCTGAGAGGTCTAGAAGCGTAGTGATTGAAGGTGACTATGCAGAACGGTTAATTCAGGCACTGGAAAGAAAAGGGAAGGTAAAAAGAAATGCCTCAAATCTGGCACAAGATGAGGCTCAAATTGAACTACTTTAAGGAATCAATAATTGCAGGAGTGATTATACATGAGAAACAAATTTAATTACAGCGCTGTGCATAAAAACGTCATGCGTGATCGGGCTAATCGCTCGGTCACTGAGCAGGGAGCTAAATTGCTCAGGTCAGCATTGGAAGATGCCCTAAAAAGACAAACTCACAAAGAAGAGGTAACTGGAGGGAAACAGCATGAGTAACGTGTCATATGCGCTGCAAAAACGCTTTGAGCAGCCTGTTAAGTCAGGCAAGGGGTTTGCCTTCATGCACAGGAAAATTCAAGACTGTGACTTTTACAGGAAGGATTCTGAGGCTGTCCATCTCTGGCTACATTTCATTATGACTGCAAGCCATCAACCAGAGGTTGTTGATACTGATGTTGGTCAAATTGCTATTGGTCGAGGTCAGATGATGAGAAGCCGACCGCAGTTAACGGAAGAAACTGGAATATCAGATAATAAAATCAGGTCTCTTTTGAGAAGTTTTACCAACAGAGGAATGATTTCGGTAGAAGTTAAAAGTAAGAAAATTAGCATCATTACAGTGCTGAAATACGACGAATATCAAGGTAAAAATTGTCCGGAAATTGTCCGAGAGTTGTCCGATGCAAATCCAGTGATGCCAACGCCTAACATCGGTACCTGTCCGGAAGATGTCCGAGAAACCACCTTATACAATAATATTAAAAACAATAATACATCTAAAGATGTATTTGGTGGACTTTCTGACGAAAGCCACGATGACCAACCAATCAAAATTAAATCTAAAAAATCTCAATCAGTACCCTATCAAGCAATGATTGATGCCTATCACGAAATACTTCCTGAAATGGCAAAAATACAAGTTGTTCGTGGTACCCGAAAGAACAAGCTCAGACTGTTCTGGCAAAAATGCAATTCAGAATACATGCAGCAGCATAACAGACCATTCACGCTGGATAACTGGCGCGGCTATCTTGGCTACATCGCTAAAAATTGCCGATGGATGATGGAGCAGAGACCAAACGGAAAGGGCGGCTTCTGGGCGGCTAAGAATTTAGATTATTTGATCACTGATGCGTGTTATGTGTCAGTCAAGGAGGACAGGGCTAATGATCGCAAGTAATTACCAAGTACCACACAGCATAGAGACCGAGCAGAGCGTTATCGGATCCCTACTGATTGACCCAAACAGTGACAATGCTCAGCGTGTATTTTCCGTGTTGAAGCCAGAGGATTTCTACGGCACCCATCACAAGATTATCTTTGAGCAAATGCGGTCAATGGCTAGCAAGCATCAACCGATTGATATCTTAACCGTGTCTGACAGCTTGAAGTCAACTGGCAGCGAAGGAGCTACTGGCGGATTAGGTTATCTGGCTGAAATTGCAAAGAACACCCCAAGCGCTGCAAACGTGATCCACTACTCGAAGAAAATCAAAGAGTATGCGAGTGAGCGTTACGCAATTGAGAAAATCAACGAAGCCACGCGATTACTGATTGAGCCAAGCACTCTAAGCTTTGGTGAAAAAATGGAGTTCGTGCAGAAGCTTGTAACTGACGCAAGCGAAAACGGTGTTACTGGTCGAAAGTCTGGCTTGAAAAATATGGCTGAGCTATTGCCTGAGTGGTTCGAAGGCGTAGAAAACATGTTTAACAATCCCGATCAGTTTGTAGGACTCAAGACAGGCATTAAGCCACTTGATGACATGCTGGCACCTAAATTTGTCGTACGTGGATCCCTGTTCGTTATCGGTGCGCGTCCAAAGATGGGTAAGACAACTGTTCTAACTGAAATGGCGAAGAACGTTTCCGATGACGGTCTAGCAGTGGCCTTGTTCAGCATGGAAATGTCCAATGAGCAATTGGTTGAGCGGATGGTAAGCCAGAAGTCAGGATTAAACTCTGACATGTTCTACGGAGGCACTGAGGATGATTTCGAATGGGCGCTACTTGGCAAGGCTATCAGTGACCTGAGCGAAAAGCCTAACATTTGGGTCGATGATACAGCAGGAATGACACTTGAACACATTCAGTCAGAGTGCCGGAAGTTGAAGCGCAAGGTTGGGAAAATCGGGTTTATCGGCGTGGATTATTTAACGCTGATGAAAGCTGGCAAAGCAGACCGTAACGATATTGCCTACGGTGAAATTACCAAAGGACTCAAGCAGCTAGCAAAAGAGCTTGATACTACTGTGGTGTTACTCACACAGCTAAACCGCAAACTGGAAGATAGAACCAATAAGCGACCTATGCCAAGTGACAGCCGTGACACTGGTCAAATCGAGCAGGACTGCGATTACTGGATGGCAATACACAAAGAGTCGGTTTACAACGACAAAGCCGACAAGACGCTTACAGAGCTTATTGTGAGACTTAACCGTCACGGAAAATCAGGCACGGCATTTGTAGACCAGAAAGGACTTTGTTTATTCGACACCGACCAAACTCACGCAATGGCTCGAGCTGATATGGCAACCGCCAACCGCAACACACCAAATCATAAGGACTTCTAGATGAAACCCATTAAAACTAACGATTCCCAAAGAGGCACTATTTCTAGACATCCAGCTTTTGGAATTTTAAAGATGTCAGTGACTCAATCTAATGGAACTACTCTTTTTGGATCAAACCTATCACACCAACACTACATGCACTTTCAGTTGGCAATTGGCGAGGAAACCAGAAGAAGTGAATCGGAGGTGTATTATTCGAAAACATACGAAAAATGCTCTCAGCCAGTTATAGCTGACTTCTCAATGACGATGAGCCAGTTTGTTAATTTAATAACTACACCAAATACTGGCACTGGCGTTCCGTGCACATTGAACTACTACAACACAGGCGACATGGTCAACGCTCCGAAAATCGACATATCCGAAGCTGAAGATATTACGTCACGCATAAAAAATGACGTCAAGCAGTCAGCGAAAAATGAAGCCAAGGTATTTAATGACGCACTAAACCAATTGGGTGAACTTGTAGCCAAAGGGAAGGCAGGGAAGAAAGAGCTAACCGAACTATATAACACCCTACAAAACAGAGTTAATAACTTGCCTGAAAATTTAGCCTTCTCTGTAACTCTGGCGGAAGAGGCCGTAGATAAAATGGTCACTCAAGGGAAAACTGAAATTGAAGCCACAATCATGAATGCAATAAAGCAATTAGGCGTTCAGTCTCTTTCTGAAGGGAAGCAAATAACCCTTAAAGCAACCGATGATTAAGCGAGGTGTTGAGTGATGAAAGGAACAACGTTAACAGAGCTGAATGAGTTCTATATTCGAAAACTGGATGTAGAGGATAAAGCCGATGACATGAAAACAGCATTTCGCATGGCTTTATTTTTGGATAAGTCAGCATGGAAGATAGAAATAGACCCACATGTTATCTGTAGGTCTGATGGCAGTGTATTCGAAGTTGAAATGGATAAGGAATCGGCAGAGCGATTAGCCAATCAGCTAAACGAGCTAACAGGAAATTCCAGCCAACGGGAGGCATCTAATGCAGGGAGCTAATCAAACTGATGGCATTAAGTTAGAAGTTATTTACATGGGTAAAGAAAATGACATTTTTGTGATTTTTCTTAAAGGGCCTGCGCCACTAAGTGCATTACAGGACATCGAAACCAACCTATTGCAAGATGCCGAAGAGTATGACCTGTTTACCGAACATGGAACATATCAAATCAGCGTAACGAGAGATAGGGGTGAATATGATAGCTGTGGTCGATGTGAAATTGCACCATATTGGGATTTCGATATTCAATCATTTGAGCCAATGCCAGAGGGTGAATGATGAATGAGCTCAATAAAGTGCCTACATGCACTGCCGTTGATAATAGAATTAAATTCTGTGACGCAAGTTACGTAGTAAATAACCATGAAAGATGTGTGAACTGTGAGATAAGAATTGAGCGAGAAAAAGGCATCAAAGAAGCAATCGCAGCATGGAACAGGAGAGCTAACAGTGACTAAATCGCAAAGAGAAAAACTAAGGATGTTATTCGGTGGAAAGTGCGCCTACTGTGGTTGTGAGCTTGGAGAAAAATGGCACGCCGACCACGTTGAGCCTGTTATTAGAGTGAATGGTTTAATGGTTCATAAAGATAGGGATACAGAAGAAAATCTAGTCCCAGCATGCCATGCTTGCAATCTACATAAACATAGCCACCCACTTGAAAACTATCGAAGAATAATTGACGACGGAAGGAATGAATTTTTACGCTCAGGAAAAGGAAAAGCATTAGTGAGAATGGGGCTAGTTGAAATGAAGCCTGACCCAATTGTTTTCTATTTTGAACGTTATCAGAAGGTTAGCTAACAGTGAGTGATAAGGTAATAGTAGATTTTTACTATCTAGCCCATCGCCAGTTGCCACGATTATTCTCGCTTAATATCTACATCGATAATCAACATGATGCGATTATTTATCCAGTTAAACCAACAAAGAAACAAATACGGCACTTTAAGAAGAAATACATCCCTAAGCTTAAATCGGCTCAAAAAAGGCAAGAGAATAGGAGGCTAATTGACGGATGACATCTGTCTCCACAAATCCAATCTCAAAGGCATTTTCAAAACCCTCTCAGAAGTAACAGAAACTGGTAAGCGATACCGAATCAAAATCACCGAATGGCGTGAACTCAGAACAATACCAATGAACAAAACATGGCGTATGTGGATAGAAACCACAGGCGATTGGCTGCGTGCGCGTGGCGTTGTCATTGATATTAAAAATGGCGCTGGTGAGGTTGTTCTATCAAAACCAATCACCAATGAAGAAACGCATGAGTATTTTGTTGGTCACTGGCTAGGTCGTGATGAAAACGGAGAGCGTGAGAAAACCCGCAAGATGGATAAAGCACGGATGCTCTACATGATGGAGAAACACGAAGCATGGTGTATTGAAAAAGGCATTTCAATCATCATCCCAAACGACAGCGAATACATGAAACTCAAGGAGCAGCAAGAGAGATGACACATGATGAACTATGCGAGATAGCCGTTAAATTTCTTCGCAGAAATGGCTTTGAAATCGTGTTCGATGACAAGCTGAAATCTGTTAACTGCTCAGGTGAACAGCCCGACGCGATTGGATTTAGGAGTAGCGTGAGTTGTTTAATTGAAGCGAAAGTGAGTCGTTCTGATTTTCTAGCTGACAAGAAGAAGCGGTTTAGGATAAACCCAGAACTCGGCATGGGCGACTGGCGTTTTTTCATATCACCACCTGACATTATCAGTATTGACGATTTACCGAAAGGATGGGGGTTGCTTCACGTAGTAGGAAAGACAGTGAAGAAGGTTCATAAATGGCCTAGCAACTGTCTGTGGATTAGTGAGAAGCCGTTTAAATCAGACAAGCAAGCCGAGTGCAATCATTTGTATAGTGCGTTACGGAGAATGAATAAATGACACCAGAAGAAAAACTAAAGCAACTAGATGAACGCTTAGATGAATTGCACAGGGTAATTGATTATCTGAACGAATCGCGCAGGGAGTTAATAAATCGTCACAATCTAAACAAGGAGAAGTTATGACTCAGCAAGGCAAGAATGCGATTGAAATAATCAAAGCGGTTAGAGAGCTTGAATATTTCACCACAAAACAAGCGCAAAACATAACAGGGATACCTTACTCAACGGCAAGTTACATTATCAGCCTAATGCGTAAATTTGCGGCCGTGTCAGTTGTAGGGAAAAGCAAAGGTACATTGAAATACAAAATATCACCTGATGCTGTGCAGATTGTTAAGCGTGAATTTACCGAAGTTTTCAAGCCAGCTCCTAAAAAAATAGACGATGAAATAGTAGGTCGTGGAATGGTCTATGTCGAAAAGGCTAATGTGCAAGGTATGGGTAGCACATTCTTAAAACGCATGGATTCTTTATTGAGTGAGGTAAGAGCATGAAGAAGCAATTATTCTTTGGTCTCATTGTTGGCCTAATAGTTACTGCTATTTGTATTTTTGTGGAGGCTGTTAAATATGGCTAACCCAAGGCGACGGCGCTGCAAAATATGCAGAGAGTGGTTTCATCCCAAGTACGAAAATATAGAGTGGTGCAGTCCGGAACATGGAGCAGAATTAGCAATCAAGCGACGAAGTAAGGAGAGAGAAAAACTAGAAGCCAAACTCAAGAAAGAACAGAAGCAAAAAGAAGTAAAAGCCCGCGATAAACTCAAAGCCCGCAAGTTAGCAGTAAAACCCCGCAGTTATTGGATTAAACAAGCACAACAAGCCGTCAACGCATATATCAGAGAAAGAGACCGTGATTTGCCATGCATATCATGCGGAACGTTTCAATCTGCTCAGTGGGATGCTGGTCATTATCGGACTACCGCTGCGGCTCCACAACTGAGATTCGATGAGCGAAACATCCATCGGCAATGCGTTGTTTGTAATCAGCATAAGTCGGGGAATCTAGTTCCATATCGCGTAGAGCTTATTAATCGAATAGGACAGAAAGCCGTTGAGTCTATCGAGTGTGACCATGAGCGCCACAAGTGGACTATTGATGAATGCAAAACCATCAAAGAGGTCTTTAGGAAGAAATTGAAGGAGCTGAAAGATGCAGGCTGAAATCACGACCATTCCAGAATTACTCATCAAAACGCATGGAAATATGGCAGAAGTTTCTAGATATCTAGGATGCTATCGAGCGACGGTAAAAAAATACTCGAAAGATGTTAACGCTGAAGGTCATGTAGTTATCAATGGTCGCCTAATGACGATATATAAAACAAGAGTGAATGGCACGTCCAGTCTCGCCAAAGAATTAGATAGTGCCGTTTCTATTGTTAAATGTATTAAACCCGAAGCTGATTGCAAAAGCTCGCAAATTAACACGAGGTGAACAATGCGCGATATTCAACTTGTGTTGGAACGATGGGGAGGGTGGGCTGCTGAGGGTAAAAGCAAGGTAGGATACTCATCAACAGCCGCTGGGTTTAGTGGTCTTTTCCCTGAAAGCGAAAGAGTTAGATTATCTTGCTGTGATGATGATGGGATAGCTATTGATGCAGCCATTGGGAAGCTAATTTCTGTAGGGAGAAAGGATGAGTTTGATTTAATAGATAAGCATTACATAAAAGATATATCTAAATCAGCCATTGCAAGAGACATGAAGTGCTCTGAGGGGAAAATCAGGCAAAAGCTAATGATAGCGGAGACCTTCATTGATGCTTGTCTAATCATGGCTAATGTCACACTAGAAATGGATGAATGGTGCAAGAAAACATCATTTGACAGCTAAACTATTTTCGTAACGAGTTTTAGCTGCTAATGTGATAAGAGTGACAACAACGTCAGCAGCTTATATAGCCTCACTTCGGTGGGGCTTTTCTATAATGAAAACTCTATTTGCTAGCTTCTACCTTGCACATAGCGGCATTAAAGCGAGTAGGGTTCTCATTGTGGAGAATGCCAAGGCTGATTGGCTACGATGAAAAAGCAGTGTAACGAGTCATTTCCGTATTTGCGGACTGCATGACACGCAGGAGTTCAGCGCCTGCATCCACAATCAATTCAAGAGGTCGCTCAGCGGCCTTTTTCGTATACGCCGCCACAGAATTCTAATCACACACACTTAATTGACGCATAGAGATTGTGCGCGGCTATTTATTAACTTTAATCAGCCCCAAGCTAAGGGGGAGGTATGAAGAAAATGCCTTATAAAGACCCCTTCAGTTATAGCTGGGCGAGAGAGTTATTAATTGTAATCATGACGCTATTAGGCTCTATTGCCAGTTATGCATACAAAATCATCAATGGTGAAAAGTTTAGCCTCTGGATGTTCATTGCTCAGGCTTTGGTATCTGTATTTGCTGGCTCATTCGTTTTTCTTGCTGCGTCATATTTTCAATGGGCTCCTGAATACGCAGGCGGTATAGCTGGCATTGCTGGCTGGTCTGGTGCGGAGTTCGTAAAAACAATTGAGCGTAAATTTAAAAGGAAACTAGGCGATGAGTAATCAGCAGCGAAAAATAGCACGCGGTGAGCGAAACAATAACCCAGGCAATATACGTCATGGTTCAAAGTGGAAAGGGCTGTCAGCAACACAAACAGATAAAGACTTCTGTCAGTTCATCTCTCCCGAATATGGCATTAGGGCAATCTTTGTTTTGATGCGAACTTATGAAAAGAAATATGGTTTATGCTCAGTCCGTCAGATTATCAATCGTTATGCACCACCAAATGAAAACAACACTGAAGGCTATATTCAACGCGCAGCAAAAGCACTCAGAGTTAGTCCTGAAGATTGTCTGACTGTGAACGATAAAAAGGTGGCTATCGAGTTATCGAAAGCAATTATCGCAATCGAGCTTGGGTATGCCGTTCCTTACTCTGATGCTACGTTCGAAAAAGCGTGGAGCTTGTTGTGAGTTGGGCTGAAAAAGCGCTAATTGTTATCTTGGCTTCAATGGTAGGCGTTATTTACTTTTTAAGCGACTCGATAAACAGTAAAAACGAGAAAATTAAACAGCTTAATAATGACCTATCAATGCAAGTGGCCATCACTATTGACTACGAAAAGCGCATTAACTCCCTACACGAACTCGACACTAAGCACACAACGGAACTTACAAATGCAAAAGCTGAAATTGACCAGTTGCGTGTTGCTGCTGAGCGTAATCCTGAGCGGGTGTACATCAGAGCCAGTTGTCCGAAAGGCGAAACCAATTTCACCTCCGGCGTGGATGATGGAGCAACCGCCAGACCTACTGACTCCGCTATCGGAAATTATTGGTTACTCAGACAACGAATCGCAGAGTCCAAACAAATGATACTTGGTTTGCAAGATTACATTAGAACGGAGTGCTCACAATGACCTACTCTGAGTTAATTGAAGGCGCTTATTTGGAGATAGCCAAGAAAGCAATACGGGAAATTGAACAACAAAGAAATGCCCCAGATATCGGGGCGAAGCGAGAATAATAGTTCATGAATGTAACGCAACTATACGTTAATCATGAATGACCACAACCTTAAAAAGGTAGTAATCTCAAACGGATATTACAAATATGAGCCTCCAATTAGGGGGCTTTTTAATGGCAAAAAAATAGCCCCTGGTGTTGAGGCTTAAAAGTGTAGGAATATATATGAAGTTAATAACTTAGCGATGTAATAACCATACCCCTCTTAATGTTACGTTACGAAAGTAAAGTTAAAAGAAAGTTACATTTATTCAAGTTTTGTAATCAGTAGTACGCATTTCACTCTGTGCATAGCACGCACATCTAAAACACCAAGAGCCTACAGAAAGTGATCCTGAGAACTGCCGTTATAGCTGGCGAGCTCTCTTGGGGCGGCTTTTCTGTGCTAACAGGTTCACTTTCTATAGGAAGAAACGTAATGATTAAAATCGTACCCATGAAGTATGACGAAACTCTGATCCCGTTTAATGGCGATTGTTGGGTTAATGCCACAGCAGCAGCTAGGCACTTTGGAAAACTAACCAAAGACTGGTTAAGGGTCTCATCAACTAAAGAGTATATCTATGAGGTTGGCAAAGAGCTTGATATTGAAGCGTATAATTCTAAAGAGGAGATTTCTCCCCTTTTAGTTCGAGTAGAAAAAGGACGACATGGCGGTACTTGGATCCATCCTGAATTAGTAATTGAGTTCGCAAGATGGTTATCACCAAAATTTGCTCGCGCTTGTGACCGGCACATTAAAAACATGTTGATGTCACAGAGTATGACATTGACCGAAGATCAGGTTATTGGGTTACTAACATATAAAGAGGCCACTGAATGGGAAAAGCGATTTCAAGAACCCTATTACAGAGCGCTATCAAAGATGTCAGGGACTCCTTATTTTGGTCATGTTGGCGGTTGTCCGTTATTGTTCGCTGGTATCACAGCTAAATGGGTTTATGGCGTTGCATTGCCTGATTATGTCTATGAATCTGTCAAAGAAAATAAAGGCGACAGAGAAAAAATCCATCAGTACCTGAAAGGTGATGCCTTGCATGCGGTAGAACAGCAAATGGTTGCAGTGACAAACATTGCTAATAGCTCTGTTGACTACAAAGACTTTGATGCTCGTTGTATGGCTGCTTTTGATGTTAAAGGGCAAATGCAATTGCTTTACCCTTCAGCGCATGGAGAGCAATATGCAGCAAGATTACAGTAAGCAAGTAGAAATCGTTTCATTAGTAGTCAGCGAGTTATTTTTGATTAGGCAGGTCGCCATGCATAAGCGGCCTGTTTTTCGTTCATCGCTAGGGGATATTAAGTTTAGCGTTGAGTCGTTGGCCAACTTCTTAACATCATACTATCGGGAAGATTATAAAAGCGACCTTGAATTAAGTATGCTGTTCTTCAATATGCTGAAAAGAGAATACCTACCAGATCCGACAGTGCTAGTTTCTTGGTGCATGAGTGAAGAGCTAACCAATGAGGCAATACATAAAATATCGGGCTTGCTTGAAGACTTCGCGGAAATGGAGTTTTCAAATCAAATTGCATAGGCCACTCAGCGGCCTTTTTTATTGGCAACAAAAAAGCCGCCAAGGAACTAGGCGGCAAAGCTTGGAGTAGTACTATGAAAGATGCCATGTAGGAGGCAGTAATGCTTGGAATTGCTTATGGCTTTACAAGAATACAAATCAAATGCGTAACAATCAAGTAACCATTTGTTTCTAAATGGTAATATCCTCTAACAGCGAGTAAATCATGACTGAATTAGAATCACATCAAAAAATCCGCTTAGGCTTACTTAAGCTAACAGGCAATAACACCGCAGCAACCGCAAAGGCAATTAAGCTCATCAAGGATGACCAGCTTGAATATGAGCTATTTGTACAATTGTGGAATAGCAATAACGGCAACTTTGATAACGGCAGCGTCGATACGCTAACGAAAGTCGATTCCGTCTATCAACGAGTGCAGGAAACAAAGAAAACGTTATTCAACGATGAAGTAGCAGAATAACCAATCACAAAGCCAGTTCATGCGGACTGGTTTTCTAATTTGTTATGAGGATATGTATATGGCTAAAAGACCAGATTGGGAGGCCATCGAGTCGGCTTACCGAGCTGGCGTGATGTCACTTCGAGAAATAGCTTCACAGCATGGAATCACGCATGGAGCTATAAATAAAAAAGCAAAAAAAGAAGGCTGGGAAAGAAACCTCAAAGAAAAAATCAACCAAAAAGCTGAAGCGTTGGTATCCAAGAGAGAGGTATCCACTAAGGTATCCACCGAAAAGGCTATTTCCGAGCGGATACTAATTGAGGCTAATGCTGAGGTTATTGCCAATGTTCGCATGGAACATAGGGGTGATATTCGCAGGGCAAGAGAGTTGACCAATAATTTATTTGATGAGCTATCGGCTGAATGTGCCGATGTGCCAGCTTTAAGAAAACTTGGCGAGTTAATGTTTAGTCCTGATGATAACGGACGCGATAAACTCAATGAAATTTATCATTCAATCATATCTCTCCCTGAGCGCGTTAAGTCAGCCAAAGCATTAAGTGAAACACTCAAAAACTTGGTTGGGCTTGAGCGTCAAGCATACGGCCTTGATGATGTTCAGCCGAATAAGACAGCTAGTCAGCTATCAGAACTAATGGACGACTTATCTAAGGAATAATCATGAAGCCAGAACATCTTGCATTATTGAGAGATAAGCTCTGGCGATTGAATCATCTTTACTGGATCACCAACAAAGAAGGTAAGCCAGTTCGATTTAAAATGACGCCTGAGCAGCTTGAATATTTTGAAGGGATGCACACGCGAAACATTATCTTAAAAGCTCGTCAGCTTGGTTTCACGACTGAGGTTTGCATTATCCAATTGGATGCGGCGTTATTTGAGGCGGCTAAATGTGCATTGATAGCCCATACGCTTAATGATGCTAAGCGGCTATTCAGGGAAAAGATAAAGTATGCCTATGAAAAGCTACCCGATGAAATTAAAGCGGCAAATCCAGCGAGTAATGATGCGGCTGGTGAACTGGTTTTTAGTAAAGGTGGGTCGCTTTATATCAGCACGTCATTTCGTGGCGGTACACTCCGATATTTACATGTATCTGAGTTCGGCAAGATATGCGCTAAGTATCCAGAGAAAGCCCGTGAGATTGTCACTGGGGCGTTTGAGGCAGTATCAAGCGATTGTTTTACGACGATTGAAAGCACAGCGGAAGGTCGAGCAGGTTATTTCTATGATTACTGCCAGTCGGCTGAGAAAGCGCAAATTCAGAGTAAGACTCTCTCTAACCTCGACTGGAAATTCTTTTTCTTCTCGTGGTGGAAGAATCCCGAATACGCCATCGACCCTGTTGAGCAATTACCACAGCGGTTAGTTGATTACTTCGATGAGATAGCCAGTAAGCACGGCGTTAAATTAAACGAGCGCCAGAAAGCATGGTACTACGCCAAAGAGAAAACACTTGGCGACGATATGAAGAGAGAGTACCCATCAATACCTTCTGAGGCATTCCAGCAATCGGTTGAAGGTGCTTATTACGCTAAGCAATTCCGATTCCTATATGAAAATAAACGCATTGGCGCACTCCCTGATAATTCACACTTACCTGTGCATACGTATTGGGATATTGGCGTGGGCGATTCAACATCAATCTGGTTTATTCGTGAGGTTGGTGAGGAATTTCACGTTATCGACCATTACTCAAACAGTGGTGAGGGTCTACGGCACTATATGAAAGTGCTGAAAGATAAAGGTTATACCTACGATAGTCATAATGGACCACATGATATTGAGAATAGGGAATTCGGCTCTGATGCTAAATCACGGAAAGAATTAGCGCGTGAAGGGTATGAAATTGACGGACAGGTTTACTCAATTCGATTTAATGTCGTGCCGAGAGTGTCTATTGATGAGGGTATTGAGGCTGTACGTGAAATTCTCACTTACTGTGCTTTTGATGAGCATAAATGCAGCGAAGGAATCGCACACCTTGAAGCCTATCGTAAAGAGTGGGACGACAAGAAAGGGTGCTGGAAAGATAAGCCACTTCATGACTATACATCACATGATGCTGATGGATTCCGTTATTTTGCTGTAAGTAGACGGAACGTTAAACGACTAACCGAGAAACTAGAATTCAACTGGAACTAATATGAATACAAACGTTGATTATAAACATCCAGCGTACAGCGAGTTTTTGCCTGAGTGGGACATGATCGGCGATTGTGTTGATGGCGAACGAGTTGTAAAAAGCAAAAAAGAAAAATACTTACCACATCCTGCGGATAAAAAGGATGCCGACGACAAAGATAACTCACGTTACAAGAGTTATCTGGCGAGAGCTTCATTCCTTAATGCTACGGGGAGAACATTAAGTGGCCTACTCGGTATAGCATTTGGCAAGCCAGTAAAGATTAGCGTAAGCGGAGGCGTTGAATATTTAGAAACCGATATTGACGGTCAAGGTCAGCCATTAACGCAAATGATAAGAGATGCTTTATCGCAAAACTTACAGCGTGGACGTGCGGGTCTATTAAGCGACTTTAGCGGTTCAGGTATTCAATCTGAAGCCAATAAAGGTCGCCCATATATTCGATTGTTTACAGCAAAAGAAATCATTAACTGGCGAGTGACTAACGGGAAAACATCACTCGTTGTTCTTCAATATCAAGAGCCTGTTGATACCGAAGATTTTGAGCTGAAAATGCAGAAGAATTGGATTGAATTACGGCTTATTGATGATGTGGCGCATTCACGCCGTTGGCATGAAGATGGCGATATAAAAGTAACAGACTGGATTGTATTGAGTGATGCTACTGGGGAGCCCTTGAGTGAATTACCATGGTCATGGATTGGCTCTATGAACAATGACCATACCCCTGACGCCCCACCGCTTGCTGATATAGCTTACTTAAATATCAAGCATTACCAAGCCGAAGCAGATATTGCAGAGTCAGCTCACACGGTTGGTCAGCCAATGATTGCTTTAACTGGTCTAGATAATACTTGGGTGCAAGATCATCTCAAAGATGGGTTTAATGTAGGTTCACGTAAAGGCGTATTACTTCCTGTCGGTGGCGATATGAAGTTCGCCCAGCCAGAAGATAGGAATATCCAAATCACACTAGCAGAGCGCAGAGAGAAGCAAATGGCAATGCTAGGGGCTAAGTTAGTTGAGCGCGGTACATCGGCTAGAACAGCCACACAGGCTCAGGATGAGGCACAAACAGATAACTCTGTGCTTTCATTGTGTGCTGGCAATGTGGAGCAGGCATTTAACCGAGCGCTTGGATTCTGCATTCAGTTTGCAGGAAGTGGGGAGGCGACTATTGAGCTAAATAAAGTTTACGACATTGCTCAATTAGATTCTCAAGCAATTACAGCCTTACTTGCTGCTTTACAGTCTGGTACTATGCGAATGATTGATTTTGTGAAGTACCTGCAAAGCATCAATATCATCCCGCAAGATGAAAAAGCTGAGGATGTTATCGAGGAAATAGAGCTATCGCGAGCTAGCTCAATGATGTAGAGGTGAATATGCAATCACAATTGATGTTAGACAACTCAATGATGATCCAAATTCTCCTAGAGCGTCTCAAGGCTGGCATCGTTGATAGTGATGAAATGCAGAGAGAGTTAAGGGCTACGGTCGCAAAGGCATTGGCTAATTTCTCAGGACAGATAACATCGAGGTCAAAACTAAATGCCATTATTGCTGAGTTAAAACGAGAGTTATCGCCAGTTCTTACCAGTTATTCTGAGTATTTATTGCAATCGGTTATAGATATTGGTGTTGAATCAAGCCAACTTGAAGTTGATAGCTTATCGCAGATAGTGACAAATGAAGTTAGCAAGCCTAGTGCGGATAAAGTTGAAAGATCTATCTTAAGTGTACCGCTAATATTAACAGCTTGGGGAGGTTCTTTATTCCTCAAAAAATTCATATCCTCTTGGGTGAATAGTTCCATCCAACAAGTAGAGAATCAAGCTGTTTTGGCTATGGCTGCACAAAGCAATATTCAAACTCTACAGGCGACTATTAACGGGGCTGCAATTGATAGGTCGCAGGTTACAACATCAACAATATCTCGCATCACTTATAACTACCGAACAATTGCAAATACTGCTATTCAGCATGCACATACTTGCGCGGCTCAGGAGTTTTATAAGGAGAATGACGATTTAATCAAAGAGGAAGAATTCAGCGCCATATTGGACAATAAAACCTCATCTACGTGCAGGGCTTTATCTGGTAATAGATATCCGGTTGGTGTTGGTCCAATGCCGCCATTGCACCCTAACTGCCGAAGTCAGCGATTACCAATTCTTAATGATAGTTTTGCGGATTTGATAATCACTAGGCCAGTTGGCAGGTCTGAATGGGGGGAAGAAAATTATTATGAGTGGTTAACTCGCCAGCCTGCAAAGCGCCAAGATTTAATACTTGGGCCAACTAGAGGAAAGCTATTTCGTGATGGTGGCCTGTCGCCTGAGCGATTTGCACAATTACAGCTACACAAAAACTTTAAACCGATGACACTCAAGGATATGCAAAAGCTTGCACCTGAAGCATTTGAGCGAGCCGGAATTGAATTGAAATAACACAGACCCGCCACTGAGCGGGTTTTTTATTATCTGCGGTCAGAGGCCGCGCCATCTAAACCAGAGGTTTGACGATGTTTAAATATTTATTATCGAAAGAAGAATTTGACGCATTAACCGATGAGCAAAAGGCTTTTTACAAAGAATCTGGCGGTAATTACCAGCTTCAAATTGAAGGCATGCCTGATATTCCAGATGTGTCAGGGCTTCAGAAGAAGGTTGATGAGTTGCTTTCTGAGAAAAAATCAGAGCAAGAGAAGCGCCGACAAGCTGAAGAGGCTGCAAAGAAGGCAGCGGAAGAACAGGCTCGCAAAAATGGTGACATCGAATCATTAGAAAAAAGTTGGGCTGAAAAGCTAAAAGCACGTGAAAGCGAGCTATTAGCACAATTACAGGAAAAAGACACAAGCCTACACACACTTTTGGTTGATAACGTTGCACAGACATTGGCCACAAAATTGGCTGGTGATGCTGCTCCGTTAATCATGCCACACATTAAATCTCGCTTATCAGTAGAAGAAGGAAAAACGCGAGTCGTTGATTCGGCTGGTCATCCGTCCGCATTCACTATTGATGATCTAGAAAAAGAGTTTCGTAGTAACCAGTTATTTGCACCAGTAATTATCGGTAGCAAAGCCACCGGAACCGGAGGTGAAGGCGGTAAAGGGAAGTCACCAGCCGGAGGCAGTGATAAACCCAAAAGCGCTAATCCATTAATTGATAGCGCACGTGAAATCATTGCTAATATCCAAGAGGATTAATTTATATGTCTTTATACATTTTTCAAAAACAAGTATCGCTGGCAGCAACCGAGCTAGTCGCTCAGGCGGTTCGTCAGTTCAATGAAGCATCTGGCGGTGCTTTAGTTCTCGGTGATGGTGACCATATTGGTGACTATATTGAACAAACATCATGGCAATTACTTGGTGGACTGGCTCAACGTCGTAACGCTTACGGCTCAGGTAATTTGACTCCACAAGAGTTAGGTCAAATTCTTGACCGTATGATTAAAGTCGATGGTCGTATTGGCCCAGTATCTGTTACTCCAACCATGATGAAGCGTTTAGGTAAAGATGTTACCGAGGCGTCTGCTGTAGTGGCTGCACAATCAGCTGAGGCAATGCTTCAAGATTACTTAAATACTGCTGGTGCGGCATTGAAAGCAGCTATCTCTGGTAATACGAATGCAATCACTGTTGGCGGTGATACACCATCATTGCGCGGCTTAAACAAGGCAACTCGCCCGTTTGGTGATGCATATTCACGAATTGTTGCTTGGCTGATGGATGGTGCGACGTTCAATGACTTTATGGACGAAACTCTCACTAATGCTAACAACCTGTTCCAGATTGGTAATGTTGCGATCAAGCAGGATAATTTAGGTCGTCGATTTGTTATCTCTGATATTCCTGCTTTATCTGATGCAGACAAACAGCATTCATTAGGTCTGGTTACTGGTGCTGCTGCTATTCAAACATCACCGCTTATCATGAAGGCTCAAGATGTATTAGGCCAAGAGAATATCAAGGCGTTAATGCAAGGCGAGTATGACTTTACGATCGGTCTCCGTGGTTACCAGTGGAGCAAGGACAGCATTAAATCACCAACAAACGCGCAAATTGAAACTGTAGCTAACTGGAAACAGATTGCGACAGATATCAAAGATACTGCGGGTGTCATGGTGTCGTTCGGTAAAGACTCAACTGGCGGTTAATTTATCATAGGGGCTTCGGTCCCTTTAATATTCAGGCGGTCTCATGGCTGTAGACATAACAATCGAACAGGTTCAGGAGTTGCTTGATTCAATGGGCTTTGAGGCTCCTGATTTTATTATTGAGTCATTTATCACTATTGCAAATGGGATAGATGACTGTCTTGACGCTTCAAACTATCCAGAAAGCACGGCTAGGCTCATCAAGCTTTATGCTGTTGTTTTGATGCTGTCATCCGCCGATGTGAGAAAAACAACATCCGAACACGCACCATCAGGCGCTTCTCGCTCATATCAATACTTTGATGATGGAAGAAAACAGCTTGCTAAACTGCTATCAAACTTAGATACAGCTGGTTGCACTGATTCATTGCCAATCAATAGGCCGCAAAATCTAGTTCAGTTTGACGTATTTAGGAGTTGATATGGCGAAAATGTCTCGCTGGTCATACAAGAGTGTTGCGACTGTTTACCCGGTAAGTTATGGCGGCAGATTTGGCGATGAAATTATTTTCGGTGTTCCATACCTCATTGACTGTAACTGGGTAGCAACGAACGAAAAGGCGATGGACGCAAACGGTGGTGAGTTTATTTCACGCTTGGTATTCAACACAGAATCATTCCACAAAGGTAAGCCTGTAAGGTTGCCTGAAGTTGGTGATTACATCGCTCAGAATGACACTCGCTCAATTCTAGACCCGAGGGAAGTTGAAGGTAATAGCTCAAAAATTAAAGCTGTTGATGGTTTTGACACTCGAATGTTTAGGCAAGACCCTGATTACAAAATAAGGACTTGATATGGCAACGAGAGTTAGAGGTATTAATGAAGCTCGGGCTGCCTTATCTAGGGTAGTTGGTGACATTACAGCCAATAAAGCGACAAGGGCTATGCACAGGGCGCTAGATATTGGAGGTAGGCAAGCAGCCATCTACACGCCAATCGATACGAAGACGTTAATCAACTCAAGCTATCGGTCGGTTAGAGTGAATGGAACGATATTAACTGGGCGCGTTGGCTATAGCGCTAGTTATGCTGTTTATGTTCATGACCCTAGAGTTGTGCAAAAGTTTAAGCGCCCAACAGCCAAGAAGCTTTTCCTTGATTCTGGTTTTGAAGAAACAAGAGAAATGATTGACGCTGCGATAATGGAGGAAATGAGATTGTGATTATTGATGATTTCCTTGACTACTTAGAGCGAGATGGCTTAACAAATGACTTTACTGTGCAGAGGTTGCAGTGGGAAGAGAAGGCTAATACCAAAACTCAACAGTATTTAGTCATTCAACCTAATGATGGCTCTGGGCGATTTGGTGAGTTAAGCGCTGATGACTATGTGGATGTAATTCTAGTATCAGAGCAAAGCAACCCAATTCCAGCATTAACTCGCGCTGATGAAATACTCAAGTATGTCGCAGCAAACCCCAGTGACTGTAATCTCAACTCAGTTTTTAACATGGGCGGGTTGCCGTCAGGAATTGTAACCACAGAAAACCGAACGATATTCAGACTCTCATTCCGCTGCTTATCATAAACAAACAAATCTCAAACTAGGTCGCCAATGTGCGGCCTTTTTTATTTATAAGAGAGGCAACATGCAAGGTTGTACTACTAGCTCAGACATCATGACTGGGCGATTGAAAACTGTCGAGTTGGCATATGGTTGCCCTGACCAATTCCCGACTGACGAAGAGTTAAAACTAAATGGCTTGCCAACATCGGTAACGTGGGATTTAGCGCCTGAAACGCTGGTTTCTGATGCTGATAATGGCGGTATTTCTTCCACTATGATTTCAAACCTTGACCCGACTTACTCGATTGAAGGTGAAGTGCGTCTTCATGACCGTTCTGATGAGTTTGGTATTCAGCAATTTATTAAATACGTTGTTGATGAGATTAAGGCACGCCGTCAGCCTACCGTGTGGATGCGTTTGCACTGGGGTGATTACTATCACATTGGCTACATGAACGTCACTGGGTTAAGCGACGGTGGCGGGGTGAAAGAAATTGTAACTTACAGCTTAGAGTTAAAACTGGCTGATGGTACGACTTTCCAAGTTATCGAAGATGACAACGCCATCCCTGTGACGAATGTTGCGGTGTCACCTAAAACTGCATCCGTTGAAGTAGGTAAGACAACGCAGCTATCGGCAACAGTGACGCCTAGCAACGCAACTAATAAAGCGATTGTGTGGAAAAGCTCTGATGCAGGTAAGGCAACTGTTACACCAAACGGCCTTGTTACTGGTATCGCTGCTGGCAAAGTTACCATCACGGCAACTACCGCTGATGGTGGCCTGACAGATACGTCAGAAGTGACCGTAACAGCTCCTTAATATTACAAAGGGTACTTACGAGTGCCCTTGATAATACTAGGAGTATCTTATGACACCGAAAATAGAATATGGCGAGTTCGCTGTTCAAACACCTAATAACGAGTACATTTTTAGCCCGTCATTTAATGCAATGACGAATATCGGTAGCCCATCAGAAATAGTTGACACCTTCACGGTTTTATCTGGCTCTGTCGTTAGTGATGCCATTTCATTGTTGGCGGCATATTCGCTTAACGGTGGTTCAAATAGCAATTGGCTGTTGAAATATTTGAAAAAAAGCACATCTCGCAAATTGTTATCATCAGCAATGATAGTGATGCAAGCCTGTTGTAATAAGGACTGCGACGAATTAATAGGTCAGTGGCGTGCGGGTAAAAACGGCACAACATACCGTATGGGTAAAATGCCAATATCTGACATTATCGTGCTAGCTAGAGAGTTGATGATCCATGGCGTAATTGGCAAGGTGAAAATCAGGAAGCTGCAACGCAATGAAAGTGATAAAGAGTTCACTGATTCATTTAATGCTGTCGAATATATCAATGCATCCCGTGTTCACTTTGAAATGAACCGTGACGAAGCTGAAAAACTCACAATGTCAGAGTTTTTGATGATGCTTAAAGCTAAGTATCCAGAGGAAAAAGGCTTCACCAAAGAAGAATATGACACCGCTGTTGATGATTATTTCGAGCGTAAAAAACGTCGAATTGCACAAGCAAAAGCGAACAAGGGGTAATTATGTATTTACAATTAATCTATAAAGATGATTCTGCTCGTGGTAAATACGGAGCAAAAGAGGAATTTATTAAAATTAATCGAGCTATACATAGCGATGGGTTTGAATATGGCTTAGAAAATGAAAAATCAATTGGCGAATGTATTTTAGTTGAGCGAATTATGGAAGATGGAAAAATCAGTGAGGTTTTCATGGCACTTGATGAGCATGTGATTTTTAGGGTTTTAACTGAGTCTGGCGCTATTTTGAAAGAATATAAAAAATAACGCCAAGAGACTCTACTTCTTAATCCCTAATTTTTCCTTAACGACTTCCATCTCTCGTTCAAGCTGGAATATGCGCTCAGCCGCATCAGAAATCGTTAAAACTTCAACATGAGAATTACGCAGTATCCAATATTCGATAGCTGCGACCATTTCCTGATTGGCTGACCGATTATTAAATTCAGCTAATTCTTGAATTCTATCTTTTAAATCAGTCGGTAATCTGAGGTTAACCTGCGGATGCTTATATTTTCTTTCCATGCCACCTATCCTCAAAAACTCTCATTCTAGATAGGTGTTTTTTAGGTATCAATGCGTACCAAGTAGGTATCATTGTATATGTATACAGTGGTTTGGCGCTATGGCTGCATTCTACGAGTTATTTTTATGTAGATGTGGATTGTGGTAATCTCGCGGGGCGCGAATTATACGAGCGTCAATGTAAAATACAAGCAAAACTGTTGACTTAATGTAACTTAACTTACATTATAACCAGAGGTAATACACACCGTATACCTATATGAAGTTGATAACTCATTGGTTTATAACGAGGTTAATATGGGTCACGCACTGCAAAAGCCTAATCGCTTGAATATACCTGCTCGTGACAAAAGTAAAATTGCAGCGCCAAAAGCTGCCATGAGCGAGCAATGTTCTCACGATAATCAAGTCAAGAATGCTTTTGATTTTGGTTTCGCTCGCTATGAAAAAGCCATGGAAAAACTAGCTAAGGTATAGTGAGTGATAAGCATCACAGGGGAGTTTGTCGAAGGGATTAACTATCTATCTATTGATGACTTAATAAACATCAATAGAACATTGATAGAGCTGCAAACTCCCAATGAGCCTATCGAAGTATTGAACTTCAATAACCTTAGCTCATCCCAATCAAGACCAAGCCAAGTGAAATATTATGAGCAGACAGATGACATGTTTGTTCTTACTGCTGTATTAATTGAAAGTCTGATACAAAACCACCCTTTTGCCAATGCGAACAAACGAACTGCCATGATGGCTGGATACGTTTTTTTATTGCTTAATGGCTATGAGCTAACAGCTCCAGAGGATGAAGTGGTAGAAATGGCTCGCGGATTAGCCACTAAAGAATATTCACTTGATGAGCTAGACAGTTGGCTGTGTAATTGGTCAAGAGATTTTGATTCAAGGCAACTTTGTAAAGAGCGAATAGGTATCGAATATTGCTCTATATTCAGATTCAAATTAGACTAACCCACTCCGGTGGGTTTTTTATTGCCTGAATCTAGCCCGTCCTTGGGCTGGGTGGTTAGGCTAACAGCTTGCCTGATTTAGTTCCTTGCAAACTCATAAGATTGGCGTAAATAACACCGTTCATTTCTGCCAGTCTGCGTGTAACTTCGTATTCTAAGTTAGGGTTAAGTTTCTCAATCGCAGGTGCTAGCGTGGTTCTCCATTCTTCTCTAATCGCTTTAAGGTGATTAAAGGCCACGTTAGTATTTGACAGTAGCGTCTTTGTATCTTTCCTACTGGCAATATCAAGCTGCATGATTGTAGCTCTCAGGTGATTGCGTAATGCTCTTAGCTGAATTTGAGCAGCCGACACATCAACACCTGCCGATTGCAATTTATTTAGCAGAACACCTACAGGGTTCGGATATTCAGGCGCAGTTTTCAACATGCAACGAGGATAAGCGTCTGCATGAGATAGCGCCTCTTTCTTGCTAATGTTTTCTTCTTCAAACAGCCAATCGAACCCATCAAAGAATGACATTGGCATTGCAAGGCTTTCAAGTCCAACCTGTGGTAACTGCTGTTTAGGTATGTACTCACCTTCAAGCGCATCAAGAAATGAAATGGCTTGCGGTATCTGCTCAGGTAGTAGCTCGTTGATATGTTCAACCCCGAACTCTTTGTGAACATGCTTCCAGATATCAGGATAAATATTACCGACACCAGTAGCAATTAAACGCTCGGCTGTTTGACGTAGCGGAGTAAGTTCTTTTGCTGTTGATTGACGGATGCTTATTTTTTGTTGAGCATCTTCTTTCTTAGCAAAATAGAAATCCTCTAAGGCTTCGAATACATCCCATGCGTTATCGGTGTCTAGCATTTTGGCATGACGTGCTGCGCCTCGTTCTGTCCAAAGGGTTAAATGCTTGGCATTTTTAGCACAAGCAACTAAGTTACTTTTAGTAACCTTGTTCTTAAAATCCTTTAGAACTGAACCAGTTAACTTAAAGTAATGCTTACCTTCGATGAACCTTTTTGCATTCCTTGAGAAGTTGGTTTTAATATTTCCAACAACGGTATCGTACAAAGAGGCAATTGTTTCTGTGGTTACAACTGGCACGCCGTTATGAGTGATAACTGGCATTGTTTTTATAGAATTGCTGATGTTGCTGACATTTGATACATTAGTCATAGTTCGTTTCCTCTCGATTCGAGCTAAATTAGAAGCCCTGACTATCGCAAGTAGTTGGGGCTTCGCTGTTTTAAGCACTCAATAAACCATCTTGTATGAGCGTTCGCTTTAATCTCTGAACCATCTCTGAATTCAGGGATCTTCCTTCTTTTTTTGCAATAAGCTTCAAAATTTCTTTGATTTCAGGGTCGATTCTTAACCCTAATGGGGAAACTTCTCTCATCCTCATTTTTTTGCTCTCCGTGTAGCTAAGGTGTAGCCATAAAGCTACCAACTTAAAAGTATTTAGTCAATAGTATTTTAGCTACACTGTGATGCTAAATGTTGCAGAGGGTAGCTATAATGAAAGGCATGAGAGGCTTAACGCCAATGGGCGTTAGAATACCTGATGATTTAAAAGAAAAAATTCAAAAGAGAGCGCTTAAGAATGGTCGCTCTATGAACTCGGAAATAATAATGATCCTACAGGAAGCTGTAGACGAAGAAAGAAAACCTAAGAACATAGACGAACTAGCCAACTTAGAATCAGATAAGTTCAAAGAGCTATTCATGGAAACCGTCAAGAAGATGTATGAGGGTAAATCATGACTACAAAAGCTTTTGATTTAAATATAGAGAAGATATTAGAGAACTGGGAGGTTAGGCATGCAGTACGAGAAATTATCGCTAATGCCTTGGATGAGCAAGCACTGACTGGAACTGAAGACGTCCAAATATTGAAATCTGACAATAGTTGGATTATCAGGGATTTTGGTAGAGGCATTACTTATACCCACTTAACCCAAAATGAGAATCAAGAGAAACTTAATGCTCAAAATGTTATTGGTCGATTCGGTATAGGCCTGAAGGATGCTTTGGCAACATTTGAGAGACATGGTGTTGAATGTTTAATAAAGTCAAAGCATGGCATCATAAAAACAACAAAAATGACCAAGCAAGGATTTGGCGATATAACCACGCTGCATGCGATCATTGAGGAGCCTCTAGATACTGATTTCGTTGGTACAGAGGTTAAGTTAAGTAACATTGATGACAATGAAGTAGAAGAAGCTAAATTGCTTTTCCTTAATTTCACTGGCGCCAAGGTCATAGACACCACTGGATATGGTCAGGTTATTGAGAATATTGATGGTGAAGGAAAAATTTATATAAATGGTGTGCTAGTTGCTAGAGAAGAAAACTTTTTGTTTTCATACAATATCACACGCCTAAATGCTCAACTAAAAAAATCAATTAACAGGGAAAGAACTAATGTTGGTCGTAGTGCTTACACAGACACAGTAAAAAGAATTCTGTTATCGTCGAAAAACGAAACCGTAATCGATAAGCTTGCTGATGATATGTCTGGCTATGAGTATGGAACAATGCATGATGAGTTATCATGGATTGACGTACAAGAGCATGCCGTATCGATTTTGAACTCATCAGGAAATGTGATGTTTGTTACGTCAGAAGAGGGGATGTTGCATGGTTCACTGATTGATGAGGCTAGAACAAATGGCGTTCGAATAGTAACTATTCCTCATAATTTAAGAGCGCGAATTGCAGACTCTCAAGATATAGATGGGAATGCAATTAACGATATCGATAATTTCAAACAAGCATATAACGATAGCTTTATATTTAAATTTATCAATGAGTCCGATCTCTCTGGAGAGGAACGAGGTATTTATCAATTTAAAGATGAAATAGTCAGAGTATTTGGTGGCCTACCTAGCTACGTTGTTGATATAAAACTATCTGATACCATGCGACTCGATGATATGACAATGAGAGAAACGTTGGGGTGCTGGGACCCTAATTCAAATTGCATTGTAATGTCACGAAAAACATTAAAATCACTTTCTATGTTTAGTGGAACTCTTGTCCATGAATTAGTGCATGCAAAAACAGGCCTACCAGATGTGAATAGAGAATTTGAAACCGAGTTAACCAATGAAATAGGTAATGCTTATTGCTTATTATTGGCAAATAGCCAAAGAAATGACATTAATAGCATTAGCATGACAAAAAGTAAAAAACCTTGGTATAAATTCTGGTGATGGTTAGGTTTTGATAAATTGCTGTAAGCATTAATTTATTAGGAGTTTTCCATGAGTAAATACAAGAGTAAAGTAGATAAAATACAAAGTCTTAGCGATGATGAGATAATAAAGCTTCACTTTGATCTTCAAGAAGAAATAAAGAAACAATATAAGAACAGAGAGAAGAAAGATTGCCTTGATAAAGCTATAGAGCTATGTGATATGGCGATTTCAATATCTGGACTAGTTATGCGTTCAATGAAAAACAAACATGAAAGAGAGTGCGACGAATATCGCACTATATTTGGAAAGCCATCGCCAGCTAGTGATTTTTACTATCCTAGCCATTATGCATTCAATCAAATGTGCGTTATTTTGAGGAAAAATGGCAACCAACAGAGGCTTGGTGAGATAACTAGAAAGATCAGCGCCGAGGGTTGGGGTTCTGGTAGTAATAAACAATAAGCATCAGAATTGCTTCAATTTGCACTGGTTAGTATTTATAGTTGCCAAAAATAGTAGAAAGGTACTAAGAATGAAAAAAGCATTGGTTGGCTTGTTTATTTTAATAGTAGGTTTTAACGCATATTCTAATCAGGTAATCGAACGAGATTTAACTGATAATGAGAAACAAGAGATAGAAAAGACAGTAAAGGAAAAACTTAAAGACCCATACACCGCAGATTTCAAACACAATAAATTAATTTATGAAGGGAAGTCTGGGGTGTATTGCGGCATGGTTAACTCAAAGAATTCCTATGGTGCATATGCTGGATTTACACCATTCAATGTTTTTATCGTTGACACATTAAATGATAAAGGTGAGCGTGTATTTGTCGTAGCTCCAATAACAGTGAGTGACGCAACGGATAGCTTAAGTGTTGAGTCGGTTAATAAATTTTGCCGACAGAAAGGTTATAAGTACTAAAAACGAACCCATTTTATGCATAGGCCCTGTCAAATTGACGGGGCTTTCTTTTTTATAGAGGAAAATAATTATGTCAGAAAGCCAATCAGCAGGTGGTATCCATTACGATGTAAGCATGGACATTAAAGAGTTGCTTGTGGGTGAGAAGCAAGTTAACAAAGTAATGGATAATGTGGAGAAAAGTACAGATAAAGCCACCGACTCTTTAAATAGACTAGATAAAACCGCATCTCAAGTGGCTACAGCCATGAAGATGCCAGAAATAAATAAGCTATCTCGTGACATGGCTCAATTATCTGGAAAGATAGGGGCCAATTCAGCGGCAACTGATAAAGCCATGCAGTCACATAATAGATTTACAGGGGTGCTGAGTACCGTATCTAGTCAATTAGGTGCTGGATATGTTGGTAATGTAGGTAGTGCCACTGCATCACTAATCAACCATACGAAAGCTGCAATAGAGGCAACTCAGGCTGAGCTAGCAAATGCTGAAGCCAATAAGAAACAAGCTGAGTCCTATCAGGCATCAGCGGCGCAAATGGTATTAAATGCCAAAGAAGAAAAGGCGGCGGCCCAATCAGCAATTGAAGCGGCTAAGGAAAAAGTAGCGGCAGCGGATAGTTTAACTGTTTCATTGGAAAAACAATATGGACAGTTACAACAACAAGTTAAAATTCAAAGAGAATTATTAAAAGACGCCGAGGCAACATACCAAATAGCACCTAAAGCAGAAAACTATCAAGCTGTAGTTACTGCAAGAAATAAAATGATGGCTACAGAAAAGAAAATGCAAGCCATCGGAAATCAAATCGATAAAGAACAAGCAGCAGCTTCATTAGCCTTACAAAAAGCTAAAGAGGCAGAAATAGCTGCAAGCGCAAAAGTTGCAGCAGCTACCGCATTAGAACAAAAAGCAAAAGCAACATTAACTGCTACCAATGAAGCTGTTGCAGCTGCCACGGCAAAGGCAACGCTCGCGACTCAAGCTCAAGCAATGGCAATGAATGGCCTTCGTGGTGTAATGGCATTATTAGGTGGGCCGGCAGGATTATTTCTTCTAGCGGCAGCAGGAGTTTATGCTTTATATGAAGCAATGACTGACGACACTGCATTAAAAGAATATAACGCTAAAATAGATGAGATGATCAAGAAAATAGACTCATTAACATCTAAACAGGCAGAGGTTGTCTCTAGGGAGCTTGGCATCAGAATCGCCAAAACAAAAGAGGAATTAGCAAAAAGTGTAGAAGAAGCTAAAAATTTAGAAAACTCCCTTGAGAGGATGAGTAAAAAAGAGCCAAACTTTAACATTAGTAAGTCAATAGAATGGGCCACTAATGAATTAGGCAAAGTCAATTTGCTAATAGAGGAAGGCACAAAAAAAATAAGAGAACAAGAAGCTCAGCAGCGAAAATCTAATCAGGTGTTTAAGGATAGAAAAGGTATTGAGTCTGAGCGTGTAGAAGCAATTAATATTTTTAATGAAGCAACAAAAAATACAATTGAATCAAATAAGTTACTCGCTAAAACTATTGCTCTAGGGTCACCAGAAGCAGCAAAAATGGAAATGGCATTAGATGCCTTGGAGAAAAGGCTAATAGATTCGGGAGTTCAAGCTAGCGAGGCTGAAATTCAGGTTTCTAACTATAGGAATGCGTTAGAGGCAGAGAGGAATAATAAGTTTGAGTTAATGCTTCAGGGGATTGAGGAAAATGTCCAAGCTTTAAAAATAGAGATGGAAGAAGGTAAGGACGCAGCAATTGAATATCTTGCGACCGTACAAATGGCTAAGGCTGGCATTAGCGACGATGGCATGCTTGACCGACTTATTTCTGGACTAAGAGAGCAAAGAGATCTCCAAAAACAGATATCGGACAGAGGTAAGAAAGGCAGCGGTGGGGGCAAGAAGGATAAAGCGGCTGAAGAAATCAAGCGCCAACAAACTGAACTAGCATCATTACAAAAACGCTTTGACCTATTAAGTTCTGGTGTTGGTGATGTAAATAAAGAAATGGCTGTATTTGAAGCCGTTCAGAAGCTTGGTGAAAAAGCGACTCAAGGTCAGAAAGATGCTGTAGCAAAGGAAGCTGCTGAAATATACGACCTGACCCAAAAGGTTAATGATTTTACTAGAGCGCAAGAAGCTACTCCAGAATTAAAGCTGGCCCGTGAATTCGGAGAAGAAGCTAAAACTATTCGCCGCATGTTTGATGAAGGATTCATCGATAAAGAAACTTTTACGCGATTAGGCCGAGAGGCAACTCAGGCATTCGAGCAAGGCATGACTGATATTAAGGTCAATGCATCAGTAAACATCACGGCAGAAAACCGCGCAAAGTTTGACCCTATCCAAGCGTTAGCCAATGAAAACGCGCGTAAGCTCACAATGATGAAAGAGTATTACGACCAAGAGCAAAAGCTTCTCAGCGATTCATACGCCAAGCAGCAAATTACCCATGAGCAATTTACAGTAGCTAAGCAAGCAACCGATATGCAATATCACATGCTACTCACAGCAATGGATAAACAATATCAGGAGCAGCAAACAGCTGCGCAATGGGAACTAATGCGTAATCAGTCACTGAGCTATGAAATGATGGCTTCAGCGGTTGATTCATTCGCTGGTAATGCTTCAAACGTTATCACAGGATTAATGACAGGCACTATGTCAGCGGCTGATGCTATGCGCTCGCTGGGTAATACGATTCTAAACAGTGTCGTTAACTCAATCGTGCAGGTTGGCGTTGAGATGCTAAAGAATTTCATTTTAGCCCAAACGGTTGGAGTAGCCTCACAGGCTGCAAATACTGCCGCTGCAACGGCTGGAGGTGCTGCCGCACTGGCAGCATGGACGCCTGCTGCTATTGCCGCATCGATTGCCACAGGTGGCGCTGCATCAGCGACAGGTCTTACGGCATTCAAAACATCGCTAGCGGTTGGACAATCAATGTCTATGGGTTCATTCGCTGGACTAGCAGGAGCTAGATATTCAGGCGGACCAGTAAATGCAGGTGAAATGTACCGAGTTGGCGAGCATGGAAAGCCTGAAATATATCGAGCAAGCTCAGGTAAGCAATACATGATACCGGGTGACAATGGGCGAGTTATATCGAATAAGGACATGCAGGGCAGTGGTAATGGAATCACCTTGAACATTGAGTTCAACGACTACTCATCTGGCAAGCATCAATTTGAGGCTCAGGCATCACAAAACGGTGATACGTTGACAGTTCAGGCATTCTTAACTGATATGCAAGAAAAGGGACCCATGCACCGCTCAATCACTCAAAACACCACAGCAACTACAAGACTATAAGTGAGGCAGCACATGAAAGTATCAATCGAAGTAAATGGGAAAACAATTTGGTATCGCGACGAAGAAAAGCTGGAAGGCATGATGTCAACAGGTTACATAAAGGACGGGACACAGGAAAAGATTATCGCCGCCCTTGAAAGTGCATTATTTCAAGCTAAAGGACAAATGCAATTAGCTGATAATGTTGATTGAATATCTTATGTTTGCGCTATGTCCAGCTGGTAAAGCAAGAACAACATTCCAGTAACCGCTATGCGGAACTCGAATATTAGCTGGAAATCTTTTATAAAACCCTCCGTGATATTTAAATTCTCTGCCATTTCTATAATTGTTTAGTTGATTATCATCCATCACTAACACATTGATTTGATGGCTACATTGAACTGATACTACATCATTTCCATTTATATAATCTCGGCTATGCACAGCCATAGTTATTTCCTTATGCTGAGGGATATCAGCCATACCCTCAGTGTAATTTCTTAGGGCTGAACATTAAACATAACCGAAATTTATATATTGTGAACGCTGATGATTGATTAGTTATTAAAATGATGACTTATCTCACAAGCTTTTTAACTGGAGAAATATGAGTGAAATAATCGACTACCCTGAATGGTTCCCGTTACCACAAAAAGCGGATAAGAACATGACGTTTGATACTGGGTTTCGAACGGACCAACCTCAAGTTGGAGCGCCGATATTCCAGAAACTAACGGATGACATTAAAACGATTTGGAATGTTAAGTGGATATTCCAGCTAGGTGAAGAAAGGGCTTTTCAGCAATGGTTGAGGAGCCCTAATTATCTGGACAACTGCACTAAGTGGTTCAGGATGCCGATTAATCTTGGTGGTTCTGGGCTGCAACCGCAGGAACTTCACTTTGTTAGTTATCCAGTGCAAACGTCGATTAATGGCAGCGTAGTAACTTGGACGGGCTCAGTTATCTGCCGCAAGCTATTTAATGAAGATGACGAATTTGGCGATTTAATCGTTGAAATACCGCCTAGAGATTGGGGCCTACTCGATATCGTTGTCACTGAGCTATTACCACGGTGTAAGGGGGGAGAATGAAGTTAAGAGAGTACCGAGCGCAACGACCGATGCGCACATTCTACGAGACCATCCAGTTCTACCATCCCTCATTCGGAAACATTCATTTAGTCAGCTTGCAGATAGAGCCTAAGGTATTTGGCGGCGTCGAGTATCAGCCGTGCAACTTTGAAATGGCAGATAGCCAGCAAAGTAAAACGCCAATTATCGATGCTTCGGTTAAGTTTAGCCGAGTCGCACAGGACTTTAAGCAGCAACTAAAGTTATGGCGGTCAAATACTAGAATGAAGCCGATTATCGCCACGTTCAGGCTATTTGACTCGGCTGATAAAGATAACCCGATAAGCGAATGGTCGCTGTACGTGAAAGACTGCTCACTTGATGCGGAGTCGGTCACTGTCACGCTGTCAATGAATAACCCGCTGAATAAGAACGTTGGGCGTATTTACACAATGGAAGAATTCACAGGCTTGGAGACGGTCTAATGACGAAATTAGAGTTTATTAATCGGATGATTGGCAAGCCGTGGAAGAATCGGGCGTGTACGTTTGAAGCATGTGATTGTTGGGCGCTGGTTGTACTTTACTATAGGTATGTACTAGGTACGGAAATTCATCATGACGCTGGCTACGAATCGGATCATGATTTTGTAACCTGCTATGAGAATGAAGTCGAATTCTGGCAACGTACCGAGCACCCAGTAGATGATGGGATATTCATTGGTTATCGCGGCTCTCAGCCAGCCCACATCGGATTAATTATCGATGGCAATGCATTTCATAGTCGCGGAGAGAATGGGGCTGTAAGAATGGATAGGCTCATTGTGCTTGAGAAGAAATTCACGAAATTGGAGTTTATGAAATATGCCGATAGTTGAGATTCAACGAATAGCGGGAACACCTAAAGAAAGAGTCGATTTAAAAGTCGGCTCTTTTTTTTATAGCGATTTTCTAGTGCATCAGCAGTTGCATACCGATGTGGTAATTATCGTTAACGGACGTGAACTGCAAGAAGATGACGAGTTAGATTTCGAGATAACACCGACTCACTTTATTCAAGTATTCGACCAGCCAAAGGGTGTTATAGGCGATATCCTGAATCCAGTGTTTAACCTTGTCACGAAAGTGTTCTCGTTTCTTGCACCAAAAACACCGTCATTTTCCGCGGCTGAGTCGAATGTCAAAGATAGCCCAAATAACCGCCTTACAGGACAAACAAACGTTGCCAGAGCATACCAAGCAAGACCAGAAATTCACGGTCAAGTAAGGGCGTTTCCTGACTTAATTCAGCAGTCTATGTTTGAGTATAACAACAACCTCAAAACGGTTACTGAATGGCTAAACATCGGCATCGGTGAGTATAAAACGGAAAGTATCCGATTTGCCGAATCTGATTTCACAGCGATGGCAGGGGCCAGCTACAAGATATACAAGCCAAAAGAAGTTATCCCACTGATTAACGAAGGTTTCGAGTTTCCTGATATCGACGGGCAAGAGTTACCAGGGCCTAACGAAAGTAAAGATATTCCGCAGCAAACAGCAACAGCAAACGAAGTAGTTTCAGGAGAGATAAAAGGCGGCGAGGCTGCGATAAAAATCGTTAAACAAGATGAGTTTGAGTACTTCTACGAACTCACAAAACCGCGCTCTATCTCAATGACTGTGAATGTGAGCTATGACACGCCGCAGGGAACAGTGAATGCGGATGTGAAAATTGATGCTCAATTAGTTGATGCAAAAGAGAGTGACGATGGCTCATTAATTAACCCTGTTGAGTATTACGAATTCTTCTTTACTAACCTAAGTGGAACTGATTTAGCGCAACTTCCACCTAATGCAGCAGTGAATACGACGAAATTCATTCTCTATGACAACCAGTTTTTAACAGTGGGCCCGTTCTTCTCTCCAGTTGATGGTGACCAAATGTGGATTCATCTACAGGCGCAACTTGGTGGCGGTGATAACTGCAATGCAACTGTCGAAATCTGGAAGATAAACACGGATAACGAGGAAATAGCTGGCACTCGTCAAAGCTTCAATACTGCGCTAAGCGCTAACAATGGCGCACGAGTTTATTACAAAACAGACAAGGTAACGCTTAACTCAGGGCGAGGACGTTACGCTGTGCAACTTACTCGTCGCAATAACAGCAGCGACCAGAGCATCATGAAAATCGAAAACGCTCACATTGTCAGAGTTCGTGAGAATGTCGTTTTTGAGAATGACACGATTGTTAATGTGTCAGTGAGGGCTACTGAAGCGCCAACGGGAGCAAGAGAGCGCAAATACAATCTGCTGGCTACTCGCATGGTTATTTCGTATGACCGAGTATCAAAGCAAGTTGATTATACGCTCAGGCCATCACGGAGTTTTGCTGATGCAGTGCTGCACACATGGTTAATTACTGCTGGCGAAAGTGAGAGGAACATCGATATTGATGGGTTATATCGAATTTACGATAGTTTGCCTGATGAACGATTGGGCTATTTCGATTACACCTTTGATGATGAAGATATCTCACTAGGCCAACGCATCGAAACTATCTGTAATGCCGCGAGAGTAACCGCTTATTTCGACAATGCCGTGCTGACATTCTCACGGGAGCAGTCCAGCGAATTCCCAATGACCACATTCAACCGTTCCAACATCACAGGCAACGATATGAAGATATCGTATGACATGTCGATGCCTAGCGGATATGACGGGATTGAGTTGGAGTATGTCGAGCCGGTTCGCAACAAGAAAGACTATATCCGCTTTCGAGTTGATGAAAACGGTATCACGGAAGGGTTATCCCGCACACCAAATAAGATAGTTTTGCAAGGCTGTAGAAATCGCTATCAGGCACTAGATAGGGCGTTGTTAGAGGCCAATCGACTTATTCATCAGCGAACAAGTATCAGCCTGACAACCCTTGCAGATGGTGGGAATGTGTACCCATCAGACATGGTACTGATAGCGGATACTTACGATTCAAACCAGCAAGCAGGTTACATCACTGAGCGAAAAGGAGAGGTATTCACAACCAGTGAGAAAATCAAATTTGATGAAGAAATGTGGGTATATCTCACCGATTCGATGGGATACACAACACAGAAGTTTAAAGCGGAGCCTAGGCCAGATACTGATTTCGGCTTTATCGCAAGCGTACCAGAAGATATCGAGCTCAATTTCTATGATGGGTACCAGAAGCAATCACCTTCTAGATATGTGATAGCAACATCAGTTGAACTCGAAAACATCAAGTGGGTGATAACTGATAAACGCCCACTCGGTGGTGAGCGCTACACCATTACCGCAACAGAATATTTCGACGCAAAGCCAGACTATAACGCATAACAGCAATCATTAACCAACAAGCCAGCCATTAGAGCTGGCTTTTTTATTGGAAAAAATAAGCATGAGACAAAATGTAAAGCCAACACAAGAGCCAGTTCCAAGTAGTGACATCAAAAACCTTTTCTTTAACTCAGGATTATTAGATATATGGGCAACGTCACTAGAGCGTAAATACATTGACCGATTTGGTGACTGCCATCTTACTGCGTCGGGAATGGAGTGGTTATTCAAGGAGCTAGTCGAGAAATTCAAAGTCGACATGAATACCGCGATTGTCGCAGCTGGTTACATTACCATCGACAGCTTTCAACAAGGTGCTGATTTACCGAATAATGAAATCACACTACGCAATCATATACTGCGCGATGAAACAACAGGTGAATACTACCGCTGGGATGGTGATTTGCCAAAAACAGTACCAGCAGGTTCAACTCCGCAATCAACTGGAGGCATTGGAAAAGGTGCTTGGGTTAGCGTTGGGGATGCTAGCTTGCGGAGTGAGCTAGGGAATGGAATAAAAACGATATCAACAATTTCAGAATTAGAAAATTATTTCCCAGAAAAATCAAATAAACTAGTTTATGTTAACGCCTATCACAGCAGAAATAGATATAAGGCTGGTGAGTTAGATGGTGGGGGTCAGTTTGTCTATGATAGAGAAATGCCTCGCTCAAAGCACGACGGAGGGAATATTATCAGTCCTACAGTGCCGTGGTCGGCTAATGTATCGTACTTAAAAGGGTTTGGTGAAAGCGCTCCGTTACTCAATGGTTGCTGGGTAAGACAGACAAGTGATGTTTATGCGGGTAATTATGGTGTTATCACTGGAAGTCGTGATGACGGTAAATACAACGCAGCAATAATCAACGAGATACAGTCAAAGTTAGACAAATCAGACAGATTAATATTGCCGAAAGGAGAGGTATATATCGGCTCACATTTAGATTTTGGAAAATCAAAAAGTATCTTTGGTTATAACCCCATTATTTCTCCAGCTTACGAACTGTCATGGACGTATACCAATTTGATCATTGATCATGCTGAAAATGCTATCAGTTATGGTACATCATGTCGATTTTATGGACTTTTAGTTACCCAAGCTGACGCAAGTACCTACTATAAAACAGCGGCATTTGTGGCTAAGTCTGATGACTATGACGGCGGTGCAAGATCACAGTTCAATTGTATTTCGACGTGGCATTTCAAAGTGGGTATTTATGCCAATCGCTGGTCATGTGTATTTAATGCAATTGCATCAACAGTAAAATATACAGACCCGACCAAATACACACCTACATGTTCTATTCTGTTAGCTGGTCCTGTTAATAACTGTGAAGTGAGAAATTGTCGGCTAGAGAACACAACAGTGGGAGGGTCAACTGGTATTGTAATAAGGGAAGAAATTACAGACAGTAATCCTGATGAATTTGGTGTAATACCGACAGATACAGCCGCCCAAAATGACGACACAGGGGGGCTTAATTCATTGCGTACAGGCGGTGCGATGCTGCGTATTGAAAATAACGATCTCACTGAGTGCTACAGCGGAATCAAAATAATTAAAACAGTTAAAACAGTCATCACTGGTAATTATTTTGAGAATAATACACGCGATATTACGATAGACGGGGGCGCTGGAAAATCCTTTGGTCGAGTTGATGTTCTTGAAAATAATGCATCAAAACGTATTGCCAGTCAGCGTTATGTCATTGTTGAATCTGGCTCTGGGATTATTAACTTATCGGGAAATAACGTTACTGGAGCAAATAATCACACGACCGACGGTGAAGTCATTATAGCTAGTGATGATGATGATGCAGTTATTATCAATAGCGAAAACAATTCATCAACAAGGGGTAGGTGGTTTGCAAGCACTACGGCAGTGAGAAGGAGTAGAATATCTTCAAGCAGAACAGGTGTTATTTCTTTTACTGTTGATTTATCAAAAGGGAATCAATGGTTTTTCTTTAGTTTGCCAAATATCGGTGAAGTTTTATTTACGCACGCAAGTCAGATAAGAGGTAACTTTATCACGCCAAATGGAGCTACATTTAGTGTAGGGTATCAAGCAGGGGGGAATAGTTTTGCTGAAGCATTCGTCAAAAAATGTCCAGTAAAAAATATTTCATATCAAGAGTCGGTGGGAAATGAGTACTGGGATCGACAGCATATTAGCAAGGAGGGAATCGCAGGAAACTACGAGCTAGTTGTAAATGCAAGTGGCGCTTCTGGTCTTTGTGTTATTGCATTGCAATATTCTGTAGTTGCTATTTAGAATTACTTGATGTGACGAGCTGTGCCGAAATTGTGACACAAAAATGAGATGGGATTTAGTATGAGTACAAAATTGAGTACATAGTTATTTTAACTATTTATTCTACCTGTTATTTATTAGTAGGTTGCATTGTAATTATCATAGTCATGAATAAAAAAAGTAGGTTGTTTTTTATTATCTTGCAACGTTTTCACCATTTCGATGGTTATATAGTAGATTGATAGTGGTTAATTTATTGGTATTCACTATACATTGTTGATTAATGATACCTTATCTACTGTGAAAGCTAAACCAAGGCTATCTGATATTGAACTGGCGCGATTGATAGTAGTTTAATTTGATAACTCGATAGAATATTTTACCCAGCAGGAGGTCGTTATCTTAAGTTATAAGTATTGTGATAAGCGTCACATATATTAATTGTTAACGTTAACATTAGTGATTAACATCACAATTAATAGGTGATTTTGTGGTTTGTAATTAATGTTAACCTTAACATTTCATCAGGATAATTTTTGTTAGGTGATGAAATATGAATCGTGGTTCAAGAAAGTATTATGCCTCTTTGAGTGCATTATTGTTTTTTTTCTTTTTCACCTGGTCATCAACATTTTCTGTCGTTGCAATCTGGCTGCGTAAATATGTTGGTTTAGATGGCGCAGATACTGGGGTTATTTTCTCTTGTATTTCGATTGTGGCGCTTTGCGCGCAACCACTTTATGGATTCATGCAGGATAAATTAGGGTTACGAAAAAATTTACTATTATTTATTGCAGTATTACTGATTGCATCAGGGCCATTTTTTATGGTTTTTGGGACGTTGCTAAAATGGAATGTATTTTTAGGCAGTGCAATTGGTGGCTTATTTATTGGTATGACCTTTCACGCAGGGATTGGGGTGCTTGAGTCTTATACAGAGAGGGTCAGCCGATTACGTAATTTTGAATATGGTAAAGCGAGGATGTGGGGCTCATTGGGTTGGGCGACAGCTACCTTTTTTGCCGGGCGTAACATTAACGTGAACCCTGATTACAATTTTATTATGGCAACTGTTTCAGGCCTATTATTTTTAGTTATTCTATTGAAATTAAAAACGGCAAATACGGATGCTTATAATAGCCTTGAACATGGTAAACCTTCTACGATAACCGTGAAAGACGCTCTACAATTGTTTGTACAACCTCAATTTTGGGCTTTAATATTATTTGTATTAGGAACCTGTATATACAGTGTATATGATCAGCAATTTATGGTGTATTTTGCTCATCAATTTCAGAATGAACAATTAGGTAATGAGATGTACGGTTATCTAAACTCATTGCAGGTTTTCTTGGAAGCAGGGGGGATGTTTTTAGCACCATTTATCGTCAATCGGATAGGTGCTAAAAATGGGTTATTATTTGCGAGTTCAGTGATGGCGTTACGCATTATTGGTTCAGGCTTAGTTGATGGTGCAATTATGATATCGATAATGAAATTACTGCATGCCGTTGAACTCCCGATTCTTTTAGTCGCGATTTTTAAATATAACAGCCTTCATTTTGATAAACGTTTGTCATCGACACTTTATTTGGTTGGCTTTAGCTGCATGAGCTCTGTAGTTGCAAGTATTTTATCGCCATTAGCTGGCTGGGGATACGATCAAATTGGTTTTGCTCATACTTATCTCGTCATGGGGGGATTTGTGATTATTACGACAATATTATCTGCATTTTGTCTCAGAGGTGACGGGACAGGTAATCAAGAAATCGGAAGTAAAGATCAGAGAAATAAGTTTGATAAAGATCACTCTGATAATTTGGTCGTTAAAGTATAAAGTGAAATCAAGTTTCAGCGGAATAATTTGATAAATATGCGAAACGGGCTTGTAACACGATAGGATTAGAATGTATTGTGTTAATAGATAATGCGTTTTGAATATTGACTAGAGGGTTTTAAACATGGACAACGCTAACAAGCCGTCTTTCCAAAATGTTCTGGAATTTGTGCGTATGTTTCGTCGCAAAAATAAAATTCGTCGTGAAATCACCGACAATGAGAAAAAAATTCGTGATAACCAGAAGCGTGTTTTGCTACTGGATAACTTGAGTGAATATATAAAACCAGGCATGTCGATTGAGGATATTCAGGCAATTATTGCGAACATGCGTAGCGATTATGATGATCGTGTTGATGATTATATTATCAAGAACGCTGAGCTTTCCAAAGAGCGCCGTGAAATATCTAAAAAACTCAAAGAAATGGGTGAATTGCCTCGCATCGATGTAAAATAATCAACTTATAAAGCCGAGATAATCTCGGCTTTATTGTTTTTGAGTTATTATCATGAAGGTTTGTTGTTATAAATTTAGTTTATTAACTTGTTTGATTAATGCAGTTGCTAATCTTTCCATTTCATTTTCTGCAATAAATCCCATCGTCACTGCGGCAGCAATAAGCTGACCTTCGCCATTAAATACAGGACAAGCAATAGATTGCGCTCCGGGAATACCTTCTGTTGGTTGGTAACGGATAGCATAACCTTGTTGGGTCACTTTATTAATTTCGTCTTGTGAATAGGAATTAGAGCCAAATTGGCCATCAAATGCTGAATAAACCAGCCCTGCCGCACTTTTTACGACAGGCAATGGCGTGTTAGGTAAAAAGTCAATTTCAATATTTTTAAAGCTACGATTATATTTAACCAAAGAAAGTGCTTTCCCTAAGCGGGTGGCAACACCTGTTGAGACATTTTGTTCATCACGAAATTGAATCAAAGCATTATTAATAGTGTCGATATAAGAGTCTTCAGGTTTAACAAAATTGGCTAAGAAGGTTAAATTTCGGCCTAAGCCATAACGGCTAGTTTGAATGTCTTGATACAGCATTTGTGTACGGCATAGTGAAACAAGATATTTATGTAGCCGACTTTTTGATATCTCACAGCCTTTTGAAATATCCGCTGCGCGCGCAATACCTCCATTCTGAGCAATATAATTTAAAATGCTTACGGCTATATCAACAGAATTAACACCTTGCAGAGTAGACATACATAAACCACCTAAATTTAACAAGTTTGGGTATTTTACCATGAGTTGCCTTGTGCTGCTAACGACCCGACGTGACAAACAAATAATCCGAAAGCGGTAGTACGTTATTACCTATAAATAGATAGAATTATTGATGCTACTCAAGTTCACTTTTGGTGAATAGAGTATATATATAGTGAACTTTAAAAAGCAATGTCGAGGTTTACTATAATGAAAACTATAAATTCACTACGTTTGAAACGCCGAACTCTGCTCAAAGGGCTTGGTGTTGTGGGGTTGGCGAGTATTGCTCCCTGTTCTTATACACAAGAAAACAGCAATCAACCCTTACCTAAGGTGCGACTAAAATTGTCGGACTACAAAACATTTCGGTCAACTTGTGCAATGGAGTGTTTACATTGCAACCTAACTGCATATACCTATCAAGGTAAGCTGATGAAAATACAGGCGACTGAAGGGTTTAATGTCAAATGTTGCTTGCGAGGTATGAGCCGGACTAAATGGGTCTATCATGAGCAACGCATCAAAACCCCATTACTGCGAGTCGGCGAAAAAGGTAAAGCGGAATTCAAACCGATAAGCTGGGATGAAGCGCTGGATCTTATCGAAAAAAATATCAGAGAAACCATTGATAAATATGGTAATGAAGGGTTATTTATTTCCACGCATGCAGGGAATATGGACTCTATCAAGAATGATATGGGAAAAGCCTTTTTTGATTATTTAGGCGGAGCAACGAAACAGGCGGGTTCATTGTGTTGTTCAGCGGTAACAGCAGCGATGATCCCAATGCTAGGTTTAAGGTATGCAGATACCCGAGATACGATAGCCGACAGCCGCTATATCTTGTGTTGGGGAAATAACCCTGCTGTTACCATGCAAGCCTATTTTAAAAATTATAACCAAGCGAGAAGAAATGGTGCTCGACTAGTGGTTATTGACCCGCGCTATAGTGAAACCGCGGCAAAAGCAGACGAGTGGGTCCCGATTATTCCAGGGACGGATACGGCTTTGGCATTGGGAATGATCAAAATCATTATTGAAGAAAACCGAATAGACGAAAACTTCCTTAGAACACATACAGGCGCTGTTTATTTAGTTGACACCAATCAGAAACAAGTTAGGCAAAATAATGACGATAAGGACAGTTATTTAGTTTTCGACATATTAAGCAAACAATTAGTTCGTCATGATTCATCGGGTATTAAACCGGCACTATTCCAACATGAACTTCCTGAAGATTTGGGGTATACCACGGTTTTTGAGCAAATTTATCAACAAGCTAAACCATGGGATGTTGCTCGAGTCAGTGAAGAAACGGATATTCCAGCGGAAACTATCGTACGTCTTGCTCGAGATTACTCATCAATAACACCTTCAATGATTGTGCAAAATATGTCAGGAGCACAGCGAACTGAGCACGGTGCTTATGTTGCAGGAAGTCAATTCTACCTTGCATTACTCACTGGTAATATCGGTAAACGAGGGGCGGGGGTTTGTGATGCCGGTGGAGCTCGGCAAATGGCTAACTTTAGTCCAATCGTTCCTCCTGCTCCGAATGTGAAAAATATTCCACCTATTCCGGTGGCGAAAGTTGGCGATTTTATCGTCAATGAAAAGCCGCATCCGATTAATTTTTGGTGGATTATGACAATGGGGGTTATGACCCAATTACCGAATACTAACAAGGTTCGGGAGGCTCTGAAGAAAGTTCCATTTGTGGTAGTGGCTGATAATCTCATGAGCTCAACAGCGTCATATGCAGATTTAGTCCTACCTGTTACAACGATTTTTGAAGATACAAGTTTGATGGCGGGGGTACGTAGCCAATATGTTCAATTAATGGAACAAGCCGTCGAACCTGTTGGTGAAGCAAAACCCGATTATTGGATTTTCGCCCGGCTAGCAGAGCGTTTCGGCTTTGGAGATGTATTCAATAAGCCAATAGAACACTACATTGATGCCTGTTTAGTCGGTTCAGGCATCACTCGTCAAATGTTAGAAAAAGGCCCAGTACGTCCCGTAGAAGGAGACTGGATTCCTTTCAAAGACGGTATTTTTAGAACATCGACTAAAAAAGCGCACTTGTTTGTTGAAGATTGGCAAAAGAAAAACTTTTCGCCTGTCGTCGCTTACTATCAAGTGACTGAATCTGTTAAAGGTTCACCTGAATTAGCCAAAAAGTATCCATTAATGGCGGTTCAGCGCAAGTTAGCGCGAAGTGTGCATTCAAGTCATGGAATGAATGAATGGATTCTGGAAGTACAACGAAACCAACCGAATGTTTTAATTCACCCCGAAGATGCTAAATCTAGAGGCATTAAAAATGGGGAATGGGCAATCACCTTTAATGACCGAGGAGAACACAGAGCCATTGCTGTTGTGACAACGCATATTAAAAAAGGCGTGATTTCACTGGATAACGGCTGGTGGGAGCAGCAGGGGGGAAGCAGCAGTCATGTCACGAATGACCAAGTTGAACATTTGGGAACAGGGCACTGCTGTAATAGTACGTTAGTTGATGTCAGAAGGGAGGCGTAATCATGGTTAAGCAATATGGTTTTTTGATAAATACAAAAGATTGCTATGGTTGCCGTACTTGTTCAATGGCCTGTAAATCCGAAAATGTCACCCCACCAGGGGTTTTGTGGCGTCGAGTTCGCGAATTTAATGATGACTCACCGAATGCCCAAGCATTTATTACGATGTCTTGTAATCATTGTGATGATCCTCAATGTTTGAAAGTCTGCCCTGCTGACACCTATACCAAACGGGCGGATGGCATAGTCGTTCAAGACCATGAAAAATGTATCGGTTGCCAGATGTGTATCATGGCTTGCCCATATCATGCTCCTGTTTTTGATCCTGCCGAAGGGAAAACGAGCAAGTGTAATATGTGCGCAGAACGGTTAGATGAAGGGCTACTACCAAGGTGTGTGGAGTCTTGCCCGACGGGCGCTATTGAGTTTGGTGATATTACCGAGCTACGTAAAAAGCACACGACAAATTGGGCGGTACTGGAGCAGCGCTATAATATGCCCGATCACACAATTAGTAATCCAAATATTGTGATTATTGGGATGGAGGACTAATCATGGATATTAAACATATGGAACTCCCTCTGGTATTTTTTACAGTGATGAGCCAGTGGGGGATCGGGGCAGTTCTCGCATTAACTATTTACCAAATGAAAGCCAGTCAAGAGTCCCTATTATCAGGGCCTGTATTGCGTCGAGCAGTGCTATTGATATGGTTGATTGAAGTTATTGGCTCATCGATGTCAATGGGGCATTTAGGTGTGCCTCTTGAAGCATACCGTTCCGTTTTGGGGTTAAGCCATTCATGGTTAAGCCGCGAGGCCGTGACATTTGTATTATTAAATGGCGTTGTCACGTTATGGGCTCTATCTTGCTGGTTGCAACCCACAGTAAACATGCGCAACACGATATTAGGCTGGGTAAGTGGGATTGGAGGATTAGCCGCTATACTTGTCACGGCACAAGTCTATTATCAAATGGTCGCTCACCCATTATGGCATACTCCGGCAACACAAATCGCATTTATAGGCAGTGCAATTGTCCTTGGTTTTAGTCTAGTGGCCTTATTTGTTATTGGGCAAGGAAAGCCATTACCATCGTCAATTAAAGTCGGTGTGCTTATAGGCGTTGCATTGGTATTAATCGCGCAAATCATTCGCCTGCAATTACCTGCAAGCCAAGGTGGAAGCTATTTGCTGTGGTGGCAAGTTGTGATGAGTATGCTATTGCCTTGCATTGTGGCGATGAAAGGATATAAGAAACCGCCATCGGCGATTTTAATTGCCTTAGTGATATTAGCCATATTTAGCGGTGAATTAGCGGGTCGTGCCTTGTTTTATGGAGCGGTTATGATCCAAGCTCCTTGGTTCTAAAAATCCTCGTCATATTTCGGCCTGTCGCGTTGTTGGCGTCGCACACTCGCCCTAGTCACATACTTATGTATGCTCCTAGGGCCTCGTTTAGCTTGCCGCCTAGCGACAGACCGAACTATTTAGAGGATTATGTAGGTTTTTTTGTCGATATCAGAATTCGGCCTGTAGTGTTGTGTATGGGTTCTAGTTATATGCTTGGGGGTACGTTTAGCTAATGTGCTTATTCAAAAGCACCATTCATCAGTTTGATAATAGGGTCCGAACGCTTATAGCTGTTGATTAGAGGAACTAGGCGTTTGAAATGTTCGCTGGCACAGTGAATATCGAGCGCTTCTTGATTCGGCCACTCCTCGATAAAAATAAAGTGCCCAGGATCTTTTTGGTCAACGTAAAGGTCATAACTGATACACAATGGTTCTTGTTTAGTTGCAGCGACCAATTCACGGTATAGCGGCATAACAATCTCAATCGCTTCGCTTTGAATAAAATCTTCCGCAATGACTTTTAACATATATTTCCCTTTTCTTTATAAAATAACTGTGTATAAACACAGCAATACAAACACAAATTCGTTGAGAGCTCAATGTAAAAAACTGGCGAGATGATGAGTTTTTTTTAATTAAAAAATTTATTATTCATGAAATGTATTGTAATAAAAAAGCCTTGATAGTTTCCTATCAAGGCTTCTGTGTTTTAAAACTATTTAGTTTTAGTGACTAGATGGTTTTGCCATTGCAGAGGTTGCTACGTTTGAAGCAACATGACCACCTGCGCCGCCTTTACCTTCAAAGGTTGAGGCTTCACGCTGATACTCAGTGATCTCAAATGGTGCAGCAGCACTTGCAGGTGCGGGCGCTTTTGTCATTGGAGAATAAGCATGACGTTTATGTAAGCTGACCGCTGGGCTGCTTGCTACCGTTGCTGGTTCAGCTACGGCAACAGGTTCGATAACTTCCTCGACACTGACTACCTCGGCTGATGCCGTGACAGAAACTTGAGGAAGTTGTATTTCTTCAACGACTTCATTGACAATAACAGGCGTTGTTTGTTCGTCCGCAATAGAAACGCTTTCAACTACTTCTGTTTGAGCTATTTCAACCTGTGGCTCAATAACTTCAGCCACTATTTCTACAGTCTCTTTTACAGCTTCGACGGTTTCAATTTCTTGCGAAACATCAGTTTTCTCTTCGACAACAACTGGAGTTGGTTCGACAATGCGTTCAACAACTGTTGCTTCGTTAACTAATGGGGTTTCTTCTACATTAACCATTTCTGTAGCGGTGTCTTGTACCTCGTGTTTAACCTCTTCAGCCACGACTGGAGAGACAATTACGTGGCTTTGTGACGCGGTAACATTTGAGGTTTCAGCTACAGAAGCTTCATTAACACTTTGTTGTTCAAGCATTTCTTCATTGGTGATGATTGCCATGCTTTCTTGTTGAGGCTGAGCAATCGGGTAATGAATAAATACTTTGCCAGACGCAAGCTCTGGTGAGGCAACGGCAGCGATTAATGGCATTGGTGATTTAGTTAAATGGCGCTCATCACGGTAGCGACGACGACGTTGACCACTGACACGCAAGTGACGAGGTGAACGACGAGAACGGCGTGGAATGATGGTGTCTTGTTTTTCTTCACCATCAACTTGAGCCACGGCTTCTTGACGCTCTTCAGTTTGTACTTCACCTTCAGTTTGGTTCACAGATACCGTTGGTGCAGGTAATGCTGCAACTGGCTCAGTGGTTACTTCAGGTGCCGTTTCAACAGGAGTAATGATTTGCTCGCTATCAGTAACACGGATTTTTTGTGCTAATTGGCGACGTTGACGACGTGGGGCAACCGGACGTTGTTCTTCTTCCTTTTCCACCGCATCTTCGACATGACTTTGCTGAGCATCTTGTTGAGTTTTGGCCACTTGCTGTTGACGTTTTTCGTCTTGGCGACGACGACGCTCAGCACGTTGTTCGCGACGTTGCTGCTGGTTGTCACGATTGTTAGACTCAGTTGCTTGCTCATCTTGCTGGCTCGTATTTTTATTATTACGGCCTTTATTACGAGTGTTCGCATCATCCGATGACGTATTACGGTTATTGCGATTATCACGGTTGTCACGATTATCGCGTGTTTCATTTTCATCGCGATCACGACGATTATTATTACGGCGATTATTATTGCGACGATCATTGTTACGGCGGCGGTCATTATTATTGCGGTTTTTCGGCGCTGGTTTCTCAACCACTTTTTCTTCTTCACCAAATAGGTTCTTGAAGAAAGCCGCAATTTTGCTGAACAAACCTGGGGATGCAGGTTCAGTTGCCACTGATTTTACTGGTGCTTTTGTTGCAGTTTCTTTTGGCTTCACTGTAGACATGTCTACAGGCTCTTGCAGTGCAAAAGCTGAAATTGCAGGTTGCTCAGGGATTTTGCGCTCAGCGGTAGTCTCGTCACTTTGTGTCAAAGTGACGGTTTCGTGATATTGAGCTAAGTTATAGCTTAAAGTATTTACCTCTTCACCTTTACGAATGCGGATCACATGGAAGTGAGGCGTTTGCATTTGGTCATTAGGGACAATCACAACGCGAACATGGCTTTGGCGTTGTTCGATATCACTAACGGCTTTACGCTTTTCATTCAATAGGTAAGATGCAATTTGTACAGGAACAATGGCATGCACTTCGTGAGTATTTTCTTTCAGTGCCTCTTCTTCGATAAGGCGAAGAACAGACAGGGAAAGTGATTCGTTATCACGAATGGTTCCCGTTCCTGAACAGCGAGGACACACGTGATGGCTGGATTCACCTAACGATGGGCTCAAGCGCTGACGTGACATTTCTAATAAACCAAAACGAGAGATGCGTGCAATTTGAATGCGAGCACGGTCTTGGCGTACAGCTTCACGTAAGCGGTTTTCTACTTCACGTTGATGCCTAACTGGCGTCATATCGATAAAATCGATAACAATCAAACCACCTAGGTCACGTAGACGTAATTGACGTGCAATTTCATCAGCCGCTTCTAAGTTAGTATTGAACGCAGTTTCTTCGATATCGCCACCACGTGTTGAACGTGAGGAGTTGATATCGATAGCGGTCAGAGCTTCAGTGGTATCAATAACTAATGCACCACCTGATGGCAAACGAACTTCGCGTTGGAACGCAGATTCGATTTGTGATTCAATTTGGTAGTGGCTAAAAAGTGGAACATCGCCACTATAGTGTTTGATTTTGCTTGCAAAATCACCACGACCGATAGCTTCGATATGGTTGCGTGCCATTTCGACAACTTTCGGGTTATCTATTAGGATCTCACCGATATCTGGGCGTAGATAATCACGGAATGCACGAACAATAACGTTACTTTCTTGGTGGATTAAGAAAGGTGCAGGGCGGTTTTCAGCGGCTTTTTGAATCGCTTCCCAGTGACGTAAACGGTAAAGCAAATCTTGTTGCAGTGATTCTGCAGATTTACCCACACCCGCGGTGCGAACGATTAAGCCCATGCCATCTGGAATTTGTAAAGAAGACAGCGCTTCTTTTAGCTCAGTGCGGTCTTCGCCTTCGATACGACGTGAAATGCCTCCCGCACGTGGGTTATTTGGCATTAAAACGAGGTAACTTCCTGCCAAGCTAATGAAGGTGGTTAATGCGGCACCTTTATTTCCACGCTCTTCTTTATCCACTTGAACGATAACTTCTTGGCCTTCTTTTAACACATCTTTAATGTTAGGACGGCCTTGGGAGTGATAGTTGCTTGGGAAGTATTCACGAGCGATTTCTTTGATAGGAAGGAAACCGTGTCTTTCAGCGCCATAGTCAACAAAAGCAGCTTCAAGACTAGGTTCGATACGAGTGATTTTACCTTTGTAAATATTGGCCTTTTTTTGCTCATGACCGGGACTTTCAATATCCAAATCATAGAGACGTTGCCCGTCAACAAGGGCAACACGCAACTCTTCCTGTTGAGTTGCGTTTATTAGCATTCTTTTCATGTTATTACTTACTCATTATTTTCTTTTAAATAAAGAGCAGCGAAAGAAAGAGCTACTGTAAACCGATGGCCTCGTGATTTTTACAAAACCGTCTGCCTCGCGGCAGTCGTTCGTATAGAGACGCGCAGTATTCGGTGAACCTGATTTTTAGATTAAAAATTCAGCGTTCTTAATCAGGATGCCGTATGTTATTAAAGAAAACGGAAGTTCCTAACCCAATAAGCCAAAATTCGTTGCTCGCTAATTTATTTGATGTTGCTAAATGTCTTACGCCATTGCTGCACTGTTACGCCATCAAATAAGAAATCCTATAAAACGTTAACTTTCGTTTTTTAAACATCTTAGCAACTTCATATTATTCCATTGCCATAGGCATTATAGCAAGTCGATACGGAAGTTATATGGAAATTTTATTTAGAAATAGGATAAATCATGCAGAAAATAACCAAATTAAAAAAAAAGATAAAAAATTTTGTGGAGTCGGTATGATAGGGAAAGCGAATAAGAGCATATTTTAATCAATTAGAGTTAACGCATTCCCGAATGAATACACAAAATCAAGTTCAATTTATTGACATCAGCGATGACGAAGCTGGGCAACGTATCGATAACTTTTTGCTCACTAAACTTAAAGGTGTACCAAAAAGTATGATTTATCGCATTATCCGCAAAGGGGAAGTGCGTGTTAACAAGGGGCGGATAAAGCCTGAGTATAAATTAGTCGAAGGGGACCAAGTCCGCGTTCCTCCCGTTAGGGTTGCTGAACGGGAAACTGCGCAGGTTTCAGCTAAACTGGATAAGGTCGCTGCATTAGCAAATTGCATTTTATTTGAAGATGACGTTCTCTTAGTTCTGAATAAACCATCTGGCACAGCCGTTCATGGTGGAAGTGGTTTAAGCTTTGGTGTTATCGAAGGCCTGAGAGCTTTGCGACCCGAAGCGCGTTTCCTTGAATTGGTTCATCGTCTTGATAGAGACACATCAGGTATTTTATTGGTGGCCAAAAAACGCTCAGCACTCCGAGCGCTACATGAACAACTGCGTTTGAAACAAATGCAAAAAGATTATTTAGCACTCGTAAGAGGTAATTGGCAGTCCCACATGAAAGTTGTTCAAGCTCCTTTACTGAAAAATATTCTACAAAGTGGTGAACGTGTCGTGAAAGTGAGCAGCGAAGGGAAGCCATCAGAGACACGCTTTAAAGTGGAAGAGCGTTTTGATAATGCAACTTTAATAAAAGCGAGCCCTGTCACAGGGCGTACGCATCAGATTCGTGTGCATACTCTCTATGCAGGGCATCCTATTGCATTTGATGACCGTTATGGTGATAAGCAATTTGATAGCCAACTGGCCGGAACAGGTTTAAACCGCTTATTTTTGCATGCGAGCGCACTGAAATTTACACACCCTAAAACGGGTGAAGAGATGCGTTTGCAAGCTCCATTAGATAACCAATTGAATCACTGCCTAAAAATATTACGTAGTCGTAAAGCAGAAAAGTAGGTCATTTAATTAACTGGCAGGTATTTCCTGCCAGTTAACTGATTAATTATCAAACAATGGGCTAACTTGGTGTTGTCGTAACATTTCAAGTAATAGAATAAGTGGAAGCCCCACTAACGTATTGGGGTCACGCCCTTCCAAACGTTCAAATAAGCTAATCCCTAATCCCTCTGATTTAAAACTTCCAGCACATTGATAAGGCTCATCTTTAAGTAAGTAATTAGTTATTTCGGCGTCAGATAGTGATCTAAAATGAACGTGAAACAATTCACACTCGACATTAAACTTACCTGTTTCAGTATCGAGTAAACATAGGCCAGTATAAAAAGTGACCTTATTGCCTGACGCAGATTTAAGCTGTTGAAAGGCATTATCAAAATTATGCGGTTTGCCCATAATTTTATTTCCAATTACACAGACTTGGTCAGAACCAATAATCAGGTGCTGAGGGTATTTAGCAAAGAGTGCGTTGGCCTTTTCATGAGATAAACGCATGACTAAAGCCTGAGCGGACTCATTCAATATGGGCGATTCATCAATATTGGGAGCCACTGCTAAAAAAGGCAATCCCAGTTTTTTTAGTAGGGCTTGCCGGTATGGTGAAGTTGACGCCAAAATAATCGATTTCATGATTTTTCTCGAAACTCGTAGCCAAAAGGGTTAACTCATTTTAAACTATAAAACGTAAAACCTACGGTTTTTTGGTGAAAAGGCGAGTTTACCCCGCCTTTTTCTTTGACTATAGCTCATTACAAAGTTAATATGCGCGCCTTATGCAAAAGGTAAAATTACCCCTGACTATCGATGCGCAGCGTGCAGCTCAGAAAAACCTCGACTATGTTGGGAGTTATACATCTGAGCAAGTTACACGAATTGCCGAATCAGTAGTCAGTGTAGATAGTGATGTAGAAACCGAATTATCATTTAAAATTGATAATCAGCGTTTGACTGTCATCGAGGGGAAATCCCAAGTGGATGTCACCTTACAATGCCAACGTTGCAGAACTGATTTCAAACATCATGTCTACGTATCGTATTGTTTTAGTCCTGTCGTCAATGACGAAAAGGCCGAAGCATTACCGGAGCTCTATGAACCGATTCAAATTGATGAATTTGGTGAAATAGATTTGCTGGGAATGATAGAAGATGAAATAATTCTATCCTTACCAGTGGTTCCGGTTCATGATTCTGAACACTGTGAAGTGTCCGAAGCGGACATGGTGTATGGTGAACTGCCTCCTGAGGCAGAAAAACCAAACCCATTTGCCGTATTAGCCAGTTTAAAGAAAAGTACTTAAGGAGTAAGGTCAATGGCCGTACAACAGAATAAACCAACTCGTTCAAAACGCGGTATGCGTCGTTCACATGATGCACTGACTGCTACCCTAGTTTCTGTAGATAAAACTTCCGGTGAAACTCACCTGCGTCACCATGTGACTGCAGATGGTTACTACCGTGGCCGTAAGGTTATCAACAAGTAATTTGTTGTTACCTTGGCTAATCTAACCATCGCGTTAGATGCTATGGGCGGGGATGTTGGTCCCCGCGTCACGGTGCCTGCTGCATTGCAGGCACTGGCATCTAATCCAGCACTCAAATTACTGCTTGTCGGTCAACCCGAAGCCATTCAACCTTTGCTTGCACAACAAAGTGCTGAGCTAATTTCGCGCGTCGAAATTATTCCTGCTGACGGCATTATCGCAAACGATGCAAAACCATCAAACGCGATAAGGCAAAGCAAAGGAACGTCGATGCGAGTGGCTTTAGAGTTAGTGAAGACAGGGCAGGCACAAGCGTGCGTGAGTGCGGGGAATACGGGTGCGCTGATGGGCTTAGCGAAATTAATGCTAAAGTCTATAGAGGGGATTGAGCGCCCAGCGCTAATGACAATCCTACCTAATCAGCAAAAAAGTCAAACAGTAGTGCTAGATTTAGGCGCTAATGTTAACTGTAGTAGTGATATGCTAGTCCAATTTGCCGTAATGGGTTCCGTGATGGCTGAAGAAGTGGTTAACATTTCTAAACCGAGAGTTGCGTTACTGAATATTGGCGAAGAAGAGAGTAAAGGGTTGGATAATATCCGCGAAGCCGCCTCAATATTAAAAGAAACGACATCAATTAACTACATTGGTTATGTAGAAGGTAACGAGTTACTGACAGGTAAAACCGATGTGTTAGTGTGTGACGGCTTCGCAGGTAATGTCTCATTGAAGACAATGGAAGGTGTAATACGCGTCATCCTTTCATTGATAAAATCGACCGGCGATCAACATAAAAAAAGCAGTTGGTTTATGCAACTGGCGAAAAAATGGTTAAAAAAACGTTTAATGAAACGTTTTGGGGACATGAACCCCGACCAGTATAATGGTGCGACTCTGTTAGGATTAAAAGGTATTGTCATCAAGAGTCACGGTGCAGCGAATGAAGGCGCTTTTAAAGCGGCTATTGACCGCGCAGTACAAGCTGTTGAAAAACAAGTCCCAGAAAGAATAACAGCGCGACTAAATATTGTTTTACCCAGGAGTGATCAATAACCTATGGCTATGTACAGTAAAATCTTAGGAACAGGCAGCTACTTACCAGCACAAGTACGTACCAATGCTGATCTGGAAAAAATGGTTGATACTTCTGATGAGTGGATTGTGACACGCACTGGCATACATGAAAGAAGAATTGCTAACGAAGAAGAAAGTGTTTCAGTGATGGGTTTTCATGCGGCCAAAAATGCGCTGGACATGGCACAAGTCGATGCAACAGACATTGGTTTAATTATCGTCGCAACCACATCAGCAACTCACGCTTTCCCTAGTGCAGCTTGCCAAATCCAACAAATGCTTGGTATTCAAGATTGTGCGGCATTTGATGTCGCAGCTGCATGTGCAGGTTTTACTTATGCGATTAGTATTGCTGATCAATTCGTTAAAACGGGCATGACTAAAAAAGCATTAGTTATTGGTGCAGATGCATTATCTAAAACATTAGATCCCGAAGACCGTGGCACAATTATTTTATTTGGCGATGCGGCAGGGGCTGTGGTTATTGGCGAATCTGAAGAGCCGGGTATCATTTCGACGCATTTACATGCAGATGGCCGTTATGGTGATTTACTCACATTACCTAATCGTAGCCGTTGCTCTGAAGACCCTGCCTATTTGACCATGACAGGTAATGAAGTCTTTAAAGTTGCAGTGCGTGAATTAGCGCATATTGTTGATGAAACATTAGCACAGAGCGGCATTGCCAAAGAAGAACTTGATTGGCTAGTTCCACATCAAGCAAATTTAAGAATTATTTCTGCGACGGCGAAAAAATTAGATATGACGATGGATAAAGTTGTTGTCACATTAGACCGTCACGGTAATACTTCTGCAGCATCAGTTCCTACAGCGTTGGATGAAGCGGTGCGTGATGGCCGTATTCAGCGTGGTCAACTTGTGCTTTTAGAAGCCTTTGGTGGTGGTTTCACTTGGGGCTCTGCATTGGTTCGTTTTTAATTAACTGAGAAAATAGACATGACACAATTTGCTATGGTATTTCCCGGACAGGGTTCTCAGTCTTTAGGTATGTTAGCGGCACTAGCTGAAGAAAATCAGCTGGTTGAGCAAACATTCGCTGAAGCATCGGAAGCATTGGGTTACGATCTCTGGGCGTTAGTACAAAATGGGCCAGAAGAAGAATTAAACAAAACATGGCAAACACAGCCTGCGTTATTGGCAGCTTCTGTGGCTATTTTCCGTGTTTGGAAAGACAAAAATGGCGCAATGCCAATGATGATGGCAGGTCACAGCCTTGGTGAGTATTCTGCTTTAGTTTGTGCGGGTGTTATCGACTTCAAACAAGCGATTAAACTGGTTGAATTGCGCGGAAAACTCATGCAAGAAGCCGTTCCTGAAGGAACTGGTGCGATGTATGCCATTATTGGTTTAGATAATGAATCAATTGAAAAAGCTTGCCAAGAAGCCGCTCAAGGCCAAGTGGTTTCACCAGTTAATTTTAATTCACCAGGCCAAGTCGTCATTGCGGGTGAAAAAGCGGCAGTCGAACGTGCGGGTATCGCATGTAAAGAAGCGGGTGCAAAACGCGCATTACCATTATCTGTTAGCGTCCCTTCTCATTGTGCATTAATGAAGCCAGCTGCTGATAAATTAGCCGAAGCGTTAGAAAAAATTGATTTTTGTGAGCCAGACTATCCAGTTATTAACAATGTTGATGTTAAAATTGAGAAATCGGCACAAAATATTCGTGATGCTTTAGTCCGTCAACTGTATAATCCAGTACGCTGGACGGAAACAGTAGAATTAATGGCAGATCAAGGTGTTGAACATCTTATTGAAGTAGGTCCAGGGAAAGTATTAACTGGTCTTACCAAGCGAATTGTCTCTAATTTAACTGCCGTCGCAGTCAATGATCCTGTATCATTAAGCACTGCTTTAGAAAATAGCTGAGGACGACATGAGCTTTGAAGGAAAAATTGCACTGGTAACAGGCGCGAGTCGTGGAATTGGTAAAGCGATTGCTTTAACATTAATTGCTCGTGGTGCTACTGTTATCGGGACAGCAACCAGCGAAAAAGGCGCAGAAGCCATTACCGCTTATCTTGATGGCAGAGGTAAAGGTTTAGCATTAAACGTGACTGATGCAGCATCAATCGAAGAAACTTTGACCAAAATCCGCGAAGAATTTGGTGAAATTGATATTTTGATTAATAATGCAGGTATCACTCGTGATAACCTATTGATGCGTATGAAAGAAGATGAATGGCAAGATATTATTGACACCAATCTTTCATCCGTTTACCGTTTGTCTAAATCCGTTTTGCGTGCCATGATGAAAAAACGTTGTGGACGTATTATTTCAATTGCATCCGTTGTCGGTGTGATGGGAAATGCGGGGCAAACTAACTATGCAGCAGCGAAAGCAGGGTTAATTGGTTTTAGCAAATCATTGGCTCGTGAAGTCGCTTCTCGTGGTATTACTGTCAACGTCGTTGCACCTGGTTTTATCGAAACTGATATGACTAAAGCATTGACAGATGAACAGCGTGCAGGCATTTTATCTCAGGTTCCTGCGGATAGACTGGGTGATGCACAAGAAATTGCCAGTGCTGTAGCGTTTTTAGCTTCTGATGAAGCTGCTTACATCACAGGTGAAACATTGCATGTCAATGGTGGCATGTACATGATCTAAAGAAATGATGGAACTATTTGCATTTTTAATGTTATCTAACGCTAAATAATGCAAAATAATAGTTCCAACAGCCGGGATTGGGTTGTATCTTTTCCTGTATTTCATAAACTACGAAAACCATCGCGAAAGCGAGTTTTGATAGGAATTTTAATAGTATGAGCACTATCGAAGAACGCGTTAAGAAAATCATCGTTGAACAACTGGGTGTTAAAGAGGAAGAAGTTGTAAATACAGCTTCATTTGTTGATGACTTGGGCGCTGATTCTCTTGACACAGTTGAGCTAGTTATGGCTCTGGAAGAAGAGTTCGATTGCGAAATCCCTGACGAAGAAGCTGAAAAGATCACAACAGTACAGGCTGCGATTGACTACGTCGAGAACGCATCTAAATAATTGTACGAAAACTTATCTAGGCGATCACTCGATCGCCTATGTTCCTTTTGTAACTTTTCCCTCCTTGGAGGAAATACGTGTCTAAGCGTCGTGTAGTCGTAACCGGACTGGGCATGTTATCTCCTGTCGGCAACACAGTTGAGTCATCATGGAAAGCTGTTTGTGACGGACAGAGTGGTATCAGCCTAATCGATCATTTTGATACTACTAACCACGCAACTAAATTTGCTGGCTTAGTAAAAGATTTCAATTACGAAGAATTTGGCATCTCTCGTAAAGATGCAAAGAAAATGGATCCATTCATCCAATATGGTATCGCTGCTGGCTTTCAAGCCTTTAAAGATGCTGGATTGGAAGTAACAGAAGCCAATGCTACTCGAATTGGTGCAGCGATTGGTTCTGGTATTGGTGGGTTAGGCTTAATTCAGGACAACTGTGAGTCATTACTGCACGGTGGGCCTCGTAAGGTAAGTCCATTCTTCGTACCATCGACCATCATTAATATGGTGGCTGGTCATTTAAGCATTATGTACGGTTTCCGTGGTCCAAGTATTTCAATTGCAACTGCCTGTACATCAGGTGTGCATAATATTGGTCATGCAGCTCGTATGATTGCTTATGGTGACGCCGATGTAATGGTTGCAGGCGGCGCTGAAAAAGCGACTACACCACTTGGTGTGGCTGGTTTCGGTGCAGCGCGTGCATTATCGACTCGCAACGATGACCCGCAAGCGGCAAGTCGCCCATGGGATAAAGACCGTGATGGTTTTGTTCTGGGAGATGGCGCAGGTATCATTATTCTTGAAGAATATGAACATGCGAAAGCACGCGGTGCAAAAATTTATGCTGAAATTGCAGGTTTTGGGATGAGCAGTGATGCTTACCATATGACATCACCACCTGAAAATGGTGCGGGTGCAGCACTTGCAATGGAAAATGCACTAAATGACGCAGGAATCAAAGCGAGTGACGTGGGGTATATCAATGCTCACGGTACTTCAACTCCTGCAGGCGATTTAGCAGAAGCGCAAGCAGTCGTTAATGTATTTGGTGAGGGCACAGATGTATTAGTCAGCTCAACTAAATCAATGACTGGGCACTTACTTGGTGCTGCAGGTGCTATTGAGTCAATCTTCACTATTTTGGCATTGTGCGATCAAATTGTTCCACCTACCATTAATTTGGATAACCCAGATGAAGCGTGCAAACTGGATTTTGTTCCAGGTGAAGCACGTAAAGTGGATAACATGGAGTATGCTCTGTGTAACTCGTTTGGTTTTGGTGGCACCAACGGTTCATTAATTTTCCGTCGTTATCACGGCGAATAATTAATCTATTACCGTTAGTCATTAGCCCTAGTCACGTATTGTGGCTGGGGCTTTATTTTGCCCAGTTCTTTGCACAGTTCTTCGCTTTAGTTTATGATAATCCCACTTGATTACTGTCTGATTTATCAGCTTTTATTATAAGTATTATCAATGTCATATTGGGTTAATGGGCAGCTTTGCCAGCAAATAAGTGTTACTGATCGCGCAGTCTCTTTTGGGGACGGCTGCTTTACGACCATACATGGCGTTAATCAGCAAGCTAAAATGTTAAATGAGCATATTGCTCGGTTAAAGCACGATAGCCAAAGATTGAAAATTGCTCAGCCAGATTGGGAATGGTTGGCAGAGCATCTAAAGCAGGTTTGTGCAGAACAGACTCAAGACGAATTTGTGGTCAAAGTGATTATTAGTCGCGGTGCTGGTGGTAGAGGATATAGCTCTAAAGGTTTTACCTCGCCGACGGTGATAGTCAGCGTTTCTCCTTTCCCGAATAATTATGTCCAATTACAGTGCAAAGGGGCTAACCTCGTTCTCAGCCAAATTCTATTGGCTCGTAACCCATTGCTAGCAGGGATGAAACACCTCAACCGCTTAGAACAAGTCCTTATTAAGCAAGAGGTTGATGAACTTAATGCAGATGAAGCTATTGTGCTAGACACCGACGGTATTATTGTTGAATGCTGTAGTGCTAATGTTTTCTGGCGAATTGGTCAAACAGTGTATACCCCAGTTTTATCTCATAGTGGTGTGAATGGATTAATGAGACAAAAGATAATATCACTGTTACAAGATAGCCAGTACCATCTTCAACAGGTGGAACGCTTTGCTAACGTCTTAACTCATTGTGATGAAGTGGTTATTTGTAATGCGCTGATGCCAGTTTTACCGGTACAAAGTATTCAAATGGATAAACAACTTCCACCATTACAATTTGCGTCTCGTGAGCTGTTTGAGTATCTATTTTTGCGTTGCAAAATTTAGTTTTTATAAATGAATTAATTGTTACCAACACACGCATTGAAATGGTCAATAAATGAAATTAGCCAAAAAAATTATTCTAATTGCCGTTACCTTGGCTGCTATTGTCGCAGTCGCGGTCTATTGGCAATATCGTCAAGTACTGGACTATGCCAAAACGCCTATCAATATCACACAAGAAAAAATCTTCACAGTACCTGCGGGAACTGGGCGTGTCGTATTTGAAGGGTTACTTATAGAAGATAACATTCTTGAAAAAGGGAATGAATTTCAATGGTTACTCAAACTACGGCCTGAACTGGCTCAGCTAAAAGCAGGAACTTACCGCCTGCAACCGGGTATGAATGTGGAACAACTACTACAATTAATTGTAAGTGGTAAAGAAGCACAATTTTCGATCCGTTTTATTGAAGGTAACCGTTTAAGTGATTGGGGTAATATTTTACGTGATGCTCCTTACTTAGAGCATAAAACTACCAACTTAACCCCGACAGAACTGCATGCCCTGATTGGGTTTAACGGAGAAGGGACTTTAGAAGGGTGGCTATATCCTGATACCTATTTATACACAGCGGGGACAACAGACGCTGAAATTTTAAAACGTGCTTATAAACGTATGCAAAACAGCCTTGATGAAGAGTGGAAAGGGCGTGATAGAGATTTACCCTATAAGAATGCCTATGAAATGCTTATTATGGCTTCGATTATTGAAAAAGAAACCGGTATTGATAGTGAAAGAGCCCAGGTTGCATCCGTATTTGTTAACCGTTTAAAGAAAAATATGCGTCTACAAACCGACCCAACCGTCATCTATGGGTTAGGTGAAAAGTATCGTGGTAAAATTTATCGTAGTGATTTAGATAATTACACACCATACAATACTTATAAGATTGATGGTTTGCCACCAACACCGATTGCAATGCCGAGCCTTGCATCGTTAAAGGCTGCCGCACATCCGGCTAAAACGGATTACATATTCTTTGTCGCAGATGGTAAAGGTGGGCATACTTTTAGTCGTAATCTAAACGACCACAATCGTGCCGTTAAAGTTTACCGCCAATTTGAACAGCAAAACTGATAAAAATGAAAAACCAATTTATTGTTATTGAAGGACTCGAAGGCGCTGGTAAAACAACTGCAATCAATACGGTTGTGGAAACGTTGAACCAAGCAGGGATCACAGATATTGTCTTTACCCGCGAGCCTGGTGGAACGCCATTGGCAGAGAAACTCCGTGAGCTGATAAAGCAAGGTATTGCAGGTGATAAAGTCACGGATAAGGCTGAATTGCTGATGTTATATGCAGCCCGTGTACAACTGGTTGATACGGTGATCCAACCTGCATTAGCGGCCGGCAAATGGGTGGTCGGTGACCGTCATGATTTATCTTCCCAAGCTTATCAGGGGGGGGGGCGTGAAATTGATCGTCATTTGATGCAATCATTACGTGACTTAGTGTTGGGCGATTTCAAACCTTCATTAACCTTATACCTTGATTTACCTCCTGAATTAGGTTTACAACGTGCAAGGTCACGGGGTGAGTTAGATAGAATTGAAAAAGAATCGTTAGCCTTTTTCGAAAGAACACGCAGCCGTTATCTTGAGCTGGCTGCGGGTGATGAAACGATACTCACTATTGATGCCAGCCAAAATATTGAGCAAGTACAGCAAGATATTCGCCAAACGTTGACGCAATGGTTAGTGCGTGCTTGATAAACCACATAAGGTATTAATCCCATGAATTGGTATCCTTGGTTAAATGAACCTTACCGACAAATCATTACTGCGTACCAAAGCGGTCGAGGCCACCACGCGTTACTGCTTCACTCAATACCGGGAAATGGGGCACAAGCACTATGCTATGGAATTAGTCGTTGGCTTATTTGCCAAGAAAGAGACGGGCTAAAAAGCTGTGGGCAATGCCACAGCTGTCGTTTGATGCTCGCGGGTAATCATCCTGACTATCATATTATTGAAGTAGAAAAAGGGAAGTCTACTGTTAGTGTTGATGCGGTTAGAAAATTGATTGAAACCTTGAGTCGCCATGCTCAACAAGGCGGCAACAAAGTGGTGTATATTCCACAGGTTGAAGCATTGACAGATGCAGCAGCTAATGCGTTATTGAAAACATTGGAAGAGCCAGCAAAGGATACTTACTTTTTACTTGGAAGTGATAAACAAGAGAATTTGCTTGCGACCATTCGCAGCCGTTGCCTAAGTCATTTCTTACCTGCTCCCGATCCACAAATAGCACTTTACTGGTTGCAAAAGCAAAAGCCGGGTATTGCTGTTGAGAATGCGATAACGGCATTAAAAATATGCCAAGGTGCGCCACTTTCTGCGCTAGCCTTATTGGATGAACAACGCTGGCAAAAACGTAATGCACTATGCCATAGTTTAGGCCATGCATTGCAAACGGGGGACATGTTGAGTTTGCTGCCTAGTTTGAATATTGATGAAGCGCCTGATGCCTTAAATTGGCTACTTAGCTTATTGGCGGATGCTATTAAAATTCAACAAGGGGCTGGGGCTTTTTGCATCAACCAAGATCAGCAATCTCAAGTTCTGCAATTAGCTGGTGCTATGAATCGAACACAGTTAATAAATATGTATGATAAGTGGTTATATTGCCGCCATCAATTACTGACAGTTCCTGCACTGAATCAGGAACTGATTCTGACAAATCAATTATTACAATGGGAAGCTTCGTTGTCTCTCCCTACATTTTAAAAAGAGTTAAATATGTTTGTTGTTGATTCACACTGTCATCTCGACTGTTTAGATTATGAAAAATTACATACGAATGTCGACGATGTTATCGCAAAGGCTTCGGCCCGTGATGTCCGCTTCATGTTAGCTGTTGCTACAACGTTGCACGGTTTTGAAAGCATGAAAAAAATGATTGGTATGCGTGACAATATTGCTTTTTCATGTGGTATTCATCCTCTCAATTTAGACGAAGGATATGATTTCGCACGACTCGCACAATTAGCAGCAGGAAATGAGGTTGTTGCGCTAGGAGAAACTGGGCTGGATTACTATTATCAGCAAGAAAATGCCGCGTTGCAGCAAGAGTCTTTTCGTCAGCACATTCGCATAGGTCGTGAAGTCAATAAACCCGTCATTGTGCATACTCGTGCGGCACGAGAAGACACCTTATCTATTCTACGCGAAGAAAATGTGATGGACTGTGGCGGGGTATTACACTGCTTTACTGAAGATAAAGATACGGCTGTTGAACTACTCGATTTAGGTATGTATATCTCATTTTCAGGGATCGTCACATTTCGTAACGCAGAGCAAATTAGAGAAGCCGCCCGTGTTGTTCCTTTAGACCGAATTTTAGTCGAAACTGACTCGCCATATTTGGCTCCTGTTCCTCATCGTGGGAGGGAAAACCAACCCGCGTACGTCCGGGATGTTATTGAGTATATGGCGGTGCTAAAGGGGGTTAGTGTTGAGCAACTCGCTGAAATCACGACACAAAACTTCAATCGTTTGTTTCATTTAAATGTTGGCACAAATAACGTATAAATTAGTTCACTAGAACGATTAAATGACTAAGGAAATTGAAATGGCAGAAGAAACGATTTTCAGTAAAATTATCCGTCGCGAGATCCCAGCAGACGTGGTTTACCAAGATGAACTTGTCACCGCATTTCGTGACATTTCGCCACAAGCACCTTCTCATATTCTTATTATTCCTAATAAATTAATTCCAACTGTCAATGATGTTACTGTGGATGACGAACTTGCATTAGGTCGTTTGTTTACTGTTGCAGCGAAAATAGCCAAAGAAGAAGGTATTGCAGAAAATGGCTACCGTTTAATCATGAACTGCAATGAACATTCAGGGCAAGAAGTGTTTCATATCCACATGCATCTAGTGGGTGGTCGCCCATTAGGGCCGCTATTGGCGAAATAATAAGGGATCGGCAATGAACCGTATTGCATTACTTGCTTTGGTAACTGTGTTGCTAAGTGGTTGCATATTTAAGAAAACACAAGGGCTGGTTTTTAATGAGCAACAGCGCATCATTATGGAGCCCGCAGTACTTGCACAAGGGGTCATTGTCGAAAACCCAGTGATAGGTAGTGAAAATCATCAAACTATCGCTACTATTAACATGAGTAATTCACAGCCTAAAGTGGTGAATATTGCTTATCGTTTATACTGGTATGATAAGCAAGGATTAAACGTAGAAACATCGAATACCTTGTATCAGCAAATCGCAGCAAATTCTGATGTGAAAGTTCGTGCTGTGACTTCTTCTCCACGTGCAACAAATGTACGTGTTCATGTATTTTTATCGCCAAAGGCCGGAGAATAATAATGAAACGCATCTTAATGGTTGCTGCCGCGACATTAATTTTGGCTGGGTGCCCTTCATATCCACCTCAACAACCAGGTACACAACCCCCAATTGTGCCAGTAGAGCCGGAAAAACAACCAGAAGTGACTCCGCCACCCGTTGATGTTGTTCCAACTCCACCAAAGCAACAAACAACAGATTGGTCCGCTTCCATTACACCTTTAGTTAACCAAATGGCCAGTGCGGATGGGGTCGAAAACGGAAAAGTACTGTTAGTTGATTCAGTGAAAAATAACACGAATGGTTCAATACCGGTGCAAACTGTAACATCAGTTATGACAACCGCGGTTGAGAACACCAATCGTTTTAAAGTGGTTCCCGCCAGTGTGGTGAGTTCCGCACGTAAAACACTCGGTTTATCACAAGAAGACAGCTTAGTCACCCGTAGCAAAGCGATAGGGTTAGGCCGCTATGTCCAAGCGGAGTATGTGATTTACAGCGTGATGTCAGGTTCAAATAAAGAAAGAAGCCTTGAAATGCAGTTGATGGATGTGCAAACGGGTGAAATTGTTTGGACTGGAAAGCACAATATTGAGTAACCAGCAGTCACTTTTTCGACTGTTAGTGACACATTTTCCTACAATCTCTGTACGTGATTGGAAAATATCCTCACTAACAGGGCTGTCGGGGGGAAGTTATTTGGTGGAATATTTTCTACCTGCTCGCGAAGTGAAGCTGATAGCGCGTGCAGATGGAAATGCACAAACTGCTTTGTATGTTGACCGAAAGAAAGAAGCGCGGATATTGCAGCAATTACGCGCTTATTCATTTACACCTCAAGTGATTGGTCGGAATTCACAATGGTTATTATTAGGGTGGTGTGAAGGGCAACACCCTGATAACAATACTTTTTTGTTGCCCAGTTACCAGTGTGAGCTTGCAAATATAGTCACACAATTACATTGTGCTCCACTGCTGGGGTATCATTTACAACTCCGCAATGAAATATCTCATTACGGCTATTTAATTGATAAAAAACGGTTATCACCTCGCTGGAAAAAACTCCATCGCCATTTTATCTCTGCCTCTTTCCCAAAAATGCTGAAACTCGCGCCTGCCCATATGGATATTCATGCAAAGAATATTATATGCACATCAACAGGGCAGCTAATGCTATTGGATTGGGAGTATGCGGCAAATACAGATATCGCATTCTCTTTAGAAACCTATTTCCAATTTAATGGTCTGACAGACATTCAGCGAGATTTTTTCTTGAGGCAATATTGTGATGTTCACGGTGCTTATCGAGACAAACAGCAATTGGCGAAAAGCTGTCAATCATGGGCACCTTGGGTAAAATATATGACATTAATGTGGTATGAAGTGCAGTGGAATGAAAGCCAGTCAATTGACTTTTTGGTACACTCACAATTATTACGGCAATATTTTGGTTTAATAGGTTGATAGCCAAAGGCTATCAGAAAACAGTATCGGATTAAGACAATTAGTTTAATAAGTGAGGCATGTTATGGGCCCTATAATGCTAGATGTTCAGGGTTATGAATTGGACAACGAAGAGCGCGAAATATTAGCTCACCCATCCGTGGGGGGGTTAATACTGTTTACCCGTAACTTTCATGACGCAGCCCAATTACGAGAGCTTGTCCGCCAAATTCGTGATGCATCAAGACACCGGTTGTTGATAGCTGTTGACCAAGAAGGTGGTCGAGTACAACGTTTCCGTGATGGTTTCACCGCATTGCCTTCTGCTCAGGCATTTGCAGCACTCAATAGTGAAATCGATGGTGCTAAACTTGCTGAAGAGGCGGGTTGGTTAATGGCATCAGAGATGATAGCTATGGATATTGATATTAGTTTTGCACCTGTTTTGGATCTTGGCCATCAAAGTATTGCGATAGGCGAACGCTCATTCCACGAAGATCCAGAAATTGCGATGGTCATGGCAGAACGTTTTATTAAAGGTATGCGCAGTGCGGGTATGAAAACGACAGGGAAACACTTTCCTGGTCATGGTGCAGTGAAAGCTGATTCACATAAAGAAACACCACGGGATGACCGCTCCTTGGAGAAAATTCGTGGTAAAGATATGTTGATTTTTAAAGACTTTATACAACGAGAGCTACTCGATGCAGTTATGCCTGCTCATGTTATTTATACCCAAGCTGATGATCGCCCTGCGAGCGGTTCACCATTTTGGTTAAAATCAGTATTGCGAGAGCAACTTGGTTTTCATGGTGTCATTTTCTCTGATGATTTATCGATGGAAGGCGCTGCGGTGATGGGAAGTTATCCTGAGAGAGCCCAAGCATCGTTGAATGCGGGATGCGACATGATTTTAGTCTGTAATAATCGTGAAGGTGCAGTCAGCGTCTTAGATAACTTACCGAAACAATATGATAGCCAAGCTTCTAAGCTATATCATAGCGGCCGACAATATAGTTTAACAGAGTTGCAAGCAGTTGAGCGTTGGAAAAATAGCCATCGTCAACTCGTTGATTTGCATGAGCGCTGGCAAGAACATCGCTAATAATTTCTAGTACATCTGAAAGGCCAGTAATTTATTACTGGCTTTTTTGCATAAGTACGCAAAAAAGACAAATTGCTTTGCATGAATAAAATAATAAAATTATGACTTGTGGTAAAAGTTACCCGTAACTTTCTTGTTTTTTACAGTTAATCCAAATGTTCTTTTCGACTATATTTGATAAAAATGAACTAATACTTATTTCACTATTAAAAATAATTAGAAGGTTTTTATTAATCTCATTAGTGTTATGTTTCATTTTTGAAAAAATAAAATAGAAATATTGATTGTTTTATTTGTTGGTAATTATATTTTGAGTTTAATTGAAACAAATAACCATATATTTGCATTATGTCTGGGTTTTTATGTGGTTAGGATGCTAGGTATAGCTATGTTAATTTTAATAATGAAAGCAATCATCTTAAAAAGTTAAGATGATTTTAACTAAATGAAAAATAGAATGATTCAATTAGTGCTTAATAACTATTGGTGCCTATCATTTGCTCAAGTGTTACTTAATTTAAATTTGCCTACAGAGAATAATACTTTCTCTTATGAGGGGGCTATAGAACGATCATGAGTAAATATACATCAACAAATACTACGCATTCATATGAAAGTTTCTATTGGGTGAAATTTTATACATATAGCCAATATGTATAAAGCTATTACAAATACCTATTTAAGTGGATGAGTTAACAAATAAATGAATTGCCGATAAAATTCTATTCAAAATAATGAGTTACATATTAAATTTACCTTAAAATAAAATGTGACATGCATCACTATTAAAAAGTAGCTTATTGCAACTGATGTGGCGTGTTGTGACAGCGATCGTTTTAATTGACATAAAATTACGATAGCATTCGTATTATGAAAGATTTATGACAATTTAGAGTGATAAGTAATCAATTAAAAAGATAGCAATTTAATGGTTGCATTTTAAGTTAAATATTCAAATTTATTTGAGATGATTATTTCTCAGGGATGTTTTTTGCTCTAAAAAATTATATAGGAAATAAAGTGAAATTTTTTTCTTAATAAATAATACAGTGTCGATAAATACAGTGCCGTAGTGTGAGGTTTAAGCTAGATAAACACCAAATATGAGTAAGTGGCGCTATCGAATCAATAATGTATTTTTGAATTCTTATAAGGAATATTTCTATTCATAGTAATAAGTAAACACAAATACAGGAAAATACTGTATTGAATTTTATATTTAAAATGACTTATGTGTTTGAAATGGATGTATCTGTTTGTCTTTAAGTTAAATTGTTTTATTAAGCTAAAAATAAAAATGGTGTTTTGTTGTTCATGGAAACATGGCACAGCATAAAATTAATTCAAATAATCATTAACTAGGTTAATTCCAATGAAAGTTAAAAATATTGCGTTATTAATGCTTTCTCCTTGCTATTTAGCGGTAGCAATGGCAAATGCCAGCAACTGGGAAGATTCTATCAAGGAAAACTCATTCATTGCGGATTCGGAGCTAGAGCTGTCAACCCGCAACATGTGGAAATACTTAAAAACAGAAAACCGTTTTGATAAAAACGAAAACCGTTATCGAAAACAAGTTGCGAATGCTTGGGGACAAAACTTTCAAGCAGATTTCAAATCAGGTTATTTTGCTGATGTAATTGGCTTTGATGCCTCTTATTACGGCGGTATCAAACTGGGGGCAAGTAAAGACTTCGCCTCCCGTGCAATTTTATATAATGATGATGGCCATGCGAAAGGGTACAACAAAATTGGTCAACGTTATGCAAAAGTAAAACTGGACCTTGAGCCAGTAAAATTTAATGCGAAAGCAGGTTGGTTTACGCTGAAAAATACGGGTATTTTCACGAATTCACAGCGTTTATCATTGAACAGTTATAGCGGTTACTACACTAATACTGCGATCAGTGATTGGAGTTTGGATTTATTATATCTCGATAAGAAAGTCATGCGTCGCGATAGCCCAAATATTGATGCGATGTATTTCACTGATGCTAATGGTGTTCGACACAATGTTAATCATGTCATTACAGGTGGTATTAACTACAATACTAAACCATTGAAAGTATACTATTTCTATGGTCAAGCAGATGATTTATTCCGTCAACAAGGTTTAGAAGCAAAATATAAACTGACTTCAGATGTGACACTCGGTACACAAATCTATAACCATGAATACGGTAGTGATGGTAAACGTACTGAAACCGATAAACAAAAAGGGAAGCGTAATTTTGACAAACGTGCATGGCACTACGCAGGAACGGCAGAATGGCGTATTCCTGAGTCACCTTGGACGTTAAGCACAGGTTTAACTCATACCCAAGCGAAAAAAGCGAATGGCGTAGGTCAGTTTGCGCGTAACCCAATTGGTAACACTCGTGGCCGTTTTAACTCCCCAGCCTATGCAGATATCGACTACGTACGCGATGGTGAAACCATGGTTGCAATGGCCGCAGAGTATCGTATTAGTAAAGAACTCTCTGTTGGTGCGCGTACTAACTATTCAGAATTTAAATATGAAGGTGAAAGATTAAAACAAGGTCAATTTGGTCTATTCAGCTATTGGAAACCAACTGAAAACCTTTCTGTTTCGTTAAGTGGCGGTCTGGGCTGGCACCACCGTCAGGAGAACGACTACACGACGCCAAAATTATATGATGGTCACTCACGTCGTGCACACTCGTTATCTGGATCAATGACAACGACTTATCGTTTTAAAATGTAGTCGATAGTTGAAAAGGATTAAAAAAGGTAAAATAAATGAAACATAAAATTGGATTACTCACACTGCTCATTTCTGGTGCACTTTTAGCGGGTTGTGCTCCCAAAAATACAGATACCGTAAAAGTACAAGTCATTGGTATTAATGATTTCCATGGGGCTTTACAAGCCCCAGGTGATGGTAAATTAGGTGGTATTGAGTCAATTGCCACGCTGGTTAATCAATTAAGAGCGCAAAATGATAAAACTATCGTTGTTGGCGCGGGTGATTTAGTCGGGGCAAGCCCATTACTGTCATCGATGTTTTATGATGAACCTACCATTGAAGCCTTAAGTGCGATTGGTATGGAAACCAGTGCAGTTGGTAACCATGAGTTTGATAAAGGTAAAGAAGAGCTGCTGAGAAAACAAAACGGCGGCTGTCACCCAACAGCAGGTTGTGTGGGTAAAGATTCCTTTGATGGTGCTAATTTTAACTACTTAGCGGCCAACGTTATTGTGAAAGAAACAGGAGAAACTCTGTTCCCATCTTACTTTATTAAAGAGTTTGATGGCATTCCAATGGCATTTATTGGTTTAACGTTAGAAGGTACGCCAGCTATCGTGACACCAAGTGGAACCGCAGGGTTAGAATTCAAAAATGAAGTCGAAACTATTAATAACCAAGTGAAATTATTAAAAGCACAAGGTATTAACAGTATCGGTGTTCTGATCCATGAAGGCGCAACACAACAAGTTGATACCAAAGTTAAAGATATTAACCGTTGTGATAATATCAAAGGCCCAATCGTTGATATCGTTAAACAATTAGATGCGAATGTAGACTTTGTTGTCAGCGGTCATACACACCAAGCTTACAATTGTGAAATCAATGGGATGACAGTAATTTCAGCCCAGTCTAACGGGACTTTATTATCTCAATTGAATATTGAGATTGATAGAAATACGAAAGATATTGTTAGTATCAATGCAAAGAATATCCCTGTTGAAACGAGCCGTTATGAGAAAAACCCTGAGTTAACCACGTTCGTACAAAAATACGAAAAAATTGCCTTGCCTATTTCGCAACAAGTGATGGGCTCTTTAACAGCAAATGTGGATAAAAAATTATTGCCTGCAGGAGATTCAACTCTAGGTAAGATTATTGCTGATGGGCAATTATATGCAGCTTCCAGCAAAGAAGCGGGCGGTGCGCAAATTGCGTTTATGAACAGTGGCGGTATTCGTGCTGATATGAAAGCAGGGGAATTAACTTACGGTGATATTTTCACTGTCCAGCCATTCTCTAACGTGGTTGTTACGCAATCGCTAACAGGTGCACAAATTAAACAAGCGCTTGAGCAGCAGTGGGACCGTGCTCGTCCACAAGTTATGCCAGTTTCTAAAGGTTTTTACTACGAGTGGGATGACAGCCGCCCAGTGGGTGATAAAGTTATTCAAAAATCAATGAAATTAAACGGTAAGCCGTTAGACATGAATAAAAGCTATCGTGTTGCTGCGAATGAATTCTTAGCAACGGGTGGTAGCCGTTTCTCTGCCTTCAACCAAGGTAAAGACCGTGTTTATAGCCTGCCAGATAACGAAGCGTTAATGCAGTACTTTAAAGATAACTCACCAGTTTCCGTTCCAACGGATGTGCGTATCAAGAAAATTAAATAATAAAATTTAATATTCCATTAAAAGCTCTGAGGGTGTTTATCATCCTCAGAGTTTTTTTTGTGCTTAATTTCCGGCATGGGGTAACGATGAGAAGGGGGGATTGATTGTGTTTACTAAATAAAAAATGATAAAGTAATAATTCTCATTATCATTATGATTTTGTGAATTTAAACAATTGATTGATATAACGGCTAAAAAGCTGACTCGATTCGTTTGGGGAAAAAAATGATTTGACGAATGTGATCGTAGTCATAATAATCAACTAAATTGATGTGAATCAATATTTGGTATTACCAATAGACCAGTCATGATATTCTAATAGGGTTAGTGTGAGTTGTGGCTAATTATTGTTATATAAGGTTTTTTTATGAGAAACCTTAAATAACATTAATATATTTTGTTTCGAGGGATTTATGACCTTATCTCAACCCAAAATCATCGTTGTCGGCGGTGGGGCTGGTGGATTAGAACTGGCAACACGTTTAGGCCGTAAGTTAGGCCGTAAAAAACGCGCACAAATTACCTTGGTTGACCGCAACCCAAGCCATTTATGGAAACCACTATTACATGAAGTGGCGACAGGTTCGTTAGATGATGGCGTCGATGCGATAAGCTATTTGGCCCATGCTCGCCATAATGCATTTAATTTCCAATTAGGTTCACTCACGAATATTGACCGTGAAAATAAAAAAGTGGTTCTCGGTGAACTTTATGACAAACATGGTGAATTATTGGTCCCTTTGCGTGAACTAGAATACGATATTTTAGTGATGGCGTTAGGAAGTACGTCGAATGATTTTGGTACACCAGGTGTTAAAGAACACTGCATTTTCTTAGATAACCCACACCAAGCGCACCGTTTTCACGACGAAATGCTAAATCTGTTTTTACGTTACTCAGTTCGTGATAACGCAGAGGAGAGCGTTAATATTGCCATTGTTGGTGGCGGTGCAACGGGCGTTGAGTTATCAGCGGAACTCTATAACGCAGTAGAGCAACTGACCAGTTATGGCTTTAAAGGGCTAGACACAGATGCATTGAATGTCACACTAGTTGAAGCGGGTGAACGTATCCTGCCGGCTTTACCGCCGAGAATTTCAAGTGCCGCACATCAAGAACTTAATAAACTCGGCGTGAATGTATTGACGAAAACTATGGTAACCAGTGCTGATGCAGATGGTTTGAATACGAAAGAAGATGGTAAAATTCATGCGGATCTCATGGTTTGGGCTGCAGGGATTAAAGCACCTGATTTCATGAAAGATATCGCTGGGTTAGAAACAAATCGTATCAACCAATTGGTGGTAAAACCAACGTTACAAACGTCTCGTGACGATATGATTTTTGCCATTGGCGATTGCGCTTCTTGCGCTAAGCCAGAAGGGGGATTTGTGCCACCAAGGGCTCAATCAGCTCACCAAATGGCCAGCCTTTGTTATGACAATATTGTCGCTTTAATGAAAGATAAACCTTTAAAAGAATATGTTTATAAAGACCATGGCTCATTAGTTTCACTGTCTCGCTTTAGTACAGTTGGCAGCTTGATGGGGAATTTAATGCGTGGGGATATGATGGTAGAAGGGCGTATCGCTCGTTTTGTGTATATTTCTTTATACCGTATGCACCAAATCGCATTACACGGTTACATTAAAACGGGGCTAATGATGCTTGTTGGCAGTATTAACAGAATTATTCGTCCAAAGTTAAAATTGCACTAGTCAACGACTAGCTACTTGTTTAATTTGGTTTTATTAGCACTATGCACCTGTATATTCGTATAACAGGTGCATTATTTTTTATTATTTATAATGATAAATAATAATGTTAAAAAATATATTAACTCAATCTGTCAAGGTTTATCTATGTTAAATATTGCGTAGAAAAACTATTTAGATCAAATTTAATAGGTTAATTATCGATTATATTGTCACTATTACTTATATAAATATATATTTTATTTTAATGAAACTTAAACCTAGAAATTAATATAAAATAAATGATCCGAATATTAACTTATCTTAAGTTTTAAATAATTAAGATGTAAATCCATTTATATAACGATAACAGCCAACCATAACAGGCTCTTCTATTATCCTATTGATTTAAAACAGTAATATTTTTGATTGTAATCAATAGGTGAAGTTGCACTAATGGTAAAGTTTATTTTTCTAAAACAGTTATAATAAACATATGTTTTCATGATAATTTAAGATAATTCTAAAAAACAACACTATTAGTAGGTAATTATCGAATTATTTTGAGTAGTGGTTACAATAGGCACGGCATATTTTAATAAGGGTTAACACGATGAAGCTAAAATTTAAGTTGTTATTAGCAACTGTAGTGATGCTCCTTATTGTATTGCTCGTGAATTCATTCAGCCAAGAGCCGGAAACTAAATTGGCTACGGTATTATCGGTTGAGCCGATCAAAGCGAATCGCCTTGTTGAGTACGAAAATTGTACAGTAACAGGGGTTTTAGGCACCTTTAATCAGCAATCTCTTTCTCGTTTTCACCCTGCACAAAGCGAATGCAAAATGATTTTTATGATTGAAGCATTACAAGGGAAAAGCTTTCCATCTCTATTTGATATGCAAAATCAAACCTGTGTTAACACACAAAAAATGGAATTAGTGATTGTTGGATATGACGTTGTGTATCAAATTGGTAAAACAGTTGGAAAAGTCAGAACATCCTATGAACCATCAATGTTTATTCCTTTAGATGATAAAGGGCGTTTGGTGCTCACTTCATCCAATTCAGTATGTGAAACCATGCGCAGTGATATAAAAGAATTATTACCCTTTTATTGTTTACAGCAAAATGAATTACCAATCACAAAAAACTCATCAGCAGTCTTAGAACTGCAACCGAATAAAAATACATTTGGCTTTATGGAATAATTTTTTCTATAAATATTATAGAGATAAAAGGCTACAAGAGTAGCCTTTTATCATTTTAGAGCATCAAACTTAGCTAATTTGATGCTCTTCAAACCCAATGAGTAATTGTTTAATAAACTCTAGTCGAGAAACTCTTTCTGTTAAATCATGGAAAAATTTTAGTCTAACAGGGCCATCTAACCGATAAGTTTGTGGCTGGTTTTGTAATAAGCTTATTAAGAAACTTGGGTCGACTTTATTTTTATCACTAAACTCAATAAAGCCACCTTTTTCATGAGCTTCAATACGTTTAATACCAAGAGCTTGAGCTTGTAATCGAATAGCTGCGTTCGCTAATAGGAATTTACCTGCGTCAGGTAAACTACCAAAGCGGTCGATCAGTTCTGTACGCAATTCGTCGAGCTCCGGACGGTTTTTTGCACTGGCTATTCGTTTATAGAAAGACAAGCGAATATTCACGTCGTGAATATAGTCGTCTGGCAACAGAACAGGCATACGCAACTCAACTTCTGTTTGTTGGCTAGTTAAATCTTCTAATGAAGGCTCACGCCCCTCTTTAAGCGCATCGACAGCACTTTCTAATAGCTCCATGTACAGGGTAAAACCAATAGTGGTCATTTGCCCACTTTGGTCTTTACCAAGTAATTCACCCGCACCACGAATTTCTAAATCGTGAGTTGCTAAAGCAAAACCAGCTCCTAAGTCTTCCAATGATGAAATGGCTTCAAGGCGTTTATGTGCATCGGTGGTCATAGCTTTGGGATGCGGGGTGAGTAAGTAAGCGTATGCTTGATGGTGAGAGCGACCAACTCGTCCACGTAGTTGATGGAGTTGAGCTAATCCGAAATGATCCGCGCGTTCAATGATAATGGTATTCGCTGTTGGTATATCAATACCAGTTTCAATAATTGTGGTGCATATCAATACATTAAAACGTTGATGATGGAAATCTGTCATTACGCGTTCTAACTCGCGCTCGCGCATTTGGCCATGCCCAACAACAAAACGTGCTTCAGGGACTAACTCTTCAAGGCGGGTCTTTGCCTTTTCAATATTTTCAACATCATTGTAAAGGTAATAAACTTGGCCGCCACGTAAGGTTTCCCGTAAAATTGCCTCACGGACAACTAAGTCATCATATTGGCGCACAAAGGTTTTTACAGCCAAACGACGTGCTGGTGGTGTGGCGATAATAGATAAGTCACGCATACCACTCATGGCCATGTTAAGAGTACGAGGAATAGGTGTGGCGGTCAGCGTTAAGATATCAACGTCTGCACGCATAGCCTTTATTCGTTCTTTATGGCGGACACCAAAGCGGTGCTCTTCATCGACGACGAGCAAACCTAAATCTTTCCATACTAAGTCACTTTGTAGCAACTTATGGGTACCAATTAGAATATCAACTTTGCCTTCCGCGGTCTGGGTAATAATTTGTTGTTGCTCTTTCGCTGTTTTAAAGCGTGATAACATTTCTATGCGGACAGGCCAGTTAGCAAACCTATCTTTAAAATTATCATAGTGCTGTTGTGCAAGTAGTGTCGTGGGGACTAAAACGGCAACTTGTTTGTTATTATTAATCGCAAGGAATGCGGCTCGCATTGCCACTTCGGTTTTACCAAAGCCCACATCACCACACACGAGTCGGTCCATTGCTAATGGTTGGCACATATCACTGAGAACAGCATTGATGGCGACTTCTTGGTCAGGCGTCGTTTCGAATGGAAAGCCTTGACAAAATTCTTGGTATTGTTGTTTATCATGCTTGAATGCAAAGCCAGCCTTAGCGGCTCGTTGTGCATAAATATCAAGAAGTTCAGCAGCAACATCGCGTACTTTTTCTGCGGCTTTCTGGCGTGCACGACCCCAGCTATCACTACCTAATTTATGCAATGGGGCGTTTTCATCAGCGCCACCTGCATAACGGCTAATTAAATGGAGTGAAGAAACAGGAACATACAGTTTATCATCACCGGCATAGGTTAAAATTAAATATTCCGCTTTAATACCGCCCGCTTCTAAGGTAATTAAACCTTGGTAACGGCCTACACCATGCTCAATATGTACCACAGGTTGCCCAGGGCGTAATTCAGCTAAGTTGCGAATGAGGGTGTCAGTATTAATGGTGCGGCGGTTATCTGCCCGGCGACGAACAACACGCTCCCCAAGCAGGTCACTTTCGCAAATTAATGCCCTATGGATATCGGATTGAATAAAGCCGTGTTCAGCGGCACCAATGGTGATGGCAAATCTGCTGTCAGTAGGGCTAGTATAGCTTTGAATAATTTCAGGGCGAATTTTTAAACGGGCTAATAGCTCGGTAACGGTTTCACGTCGGCCTTCACTTTCCACAGAAAAGACGATGGTTCCATCAAATTGTTCAGTAAACTGACGCAATTTTTCAAGCGGCGTTTTGCTTTGCCCTTGTGTGCTGATATCCGGTAATGGCAGGTAATCTAAATTAGTATTTGCCGCTTTTTTGGGTAAAGATTCGAGGGATAACTGAATACGCGGCCATTTTTTTAATGATTGATTAAGTTGTTCAACAGTTAACCATAGCTCAGAAGGGGGGAGTAATGGGCGCATTGGGTCAACACCACGGTTTTCATACCGTTGTTGAGTATCAACCTGAAAGCGTTCAGCTGCTTCTTGTAAGCTCTGCGAAACAATTAAACTTGATGGCGGTAAATATTCAAATAAAGATGGCAGTGGCTGAGCAAAAAATAAAGGCTGCCAATATTCGATACCCGTCGGTAAGGTGTTTTTACTGACTTGTTGGTAAATATGCTCTGGATCACGGCGAACTTCAAAGCGCTCGCGCCATTGGCTACGGAAACGTTCAATAGCGTCTTTATCGGTCGGGAATTCATGAGCTGGGAGTAAATTGATTTGCTCTACTTCTTCGAGTGTTCTTTGTGAGTCAACGTCAAACGTTCGTAAGCTATCAATTTCATCATCGAAGAAATCAATACGAAACGGCAACGAGCTACCCATGGGAAATAAATCGAGTAAAGCGCCCCGTGTGGCATATTCACCATGCTCTAAGACTTGCTCTACATGGCGGTAGCCAGCGTTATCGAGCTCATTACGTAAGTTATCACGGGAAAGTTTGTCACCTTTTGCCATCACTAAGGCATGACTGGTTAAAAAGTCAGCAGGACAGACTTTTTGCATCAATGTATTGACGGGAAGAATTAATGCGCCTTTTTGCAAACTGGGCAAACGGTACAGTGTCGATAAACGATGAGAAATAATTTCCTGATGGGGGGAGAAATTGTCATATGGCAATGTTTCCCAGTCAGAAAGAGTCTCTATAGGGTGTTGTGTAAACTGTTGAATTTCATCTCTTAAACGTAATGCATTTTGCATATCACGTGTCACGATGATCACAGGCCCTTGGTGACGTTGTATTATTTCTCCACATTCAAGTGCACCAGCCGCCCCGATAAGGCAACCTAAATGGCGAACATCGCCACTACGACTAGGGAGTTCATAACGAAATTTTGACAACATAGAAATCTTCGGTATCTCACAGCGATTAGTAAGCAGTTAAACAAGAGTTAGCCCAAACATAGCCAATTTTTGTACGAAAAATAGTTAAGTTAATCAACAAATAGTTAAACTACAAAATTTATAACAAAACAATCAGTTTTAACTCGTAATTCGTCTGAAAGTCAGACAAAAAGGCACTTAAAGCAGAAAAAAAACCATCGGGTGGTTCCATTCATCAATCGTACCCTTTATTATCGCTGAACACTTCGCTTTGGCAACAGGGGCATCATAGATTTCATGCACCAATCTGTCTCATTATTTATAGGCCTACGCTATTTACGTGGGCGTGCTGCGGATAAATTTGGGCGTTTCGTATCCAGTTTATCTGCTATTGGTATCACACTAGGGGTTGCGGCATTGATAACCGTCACCTCAGTGATGAATGGGTTCGAGCGATCGTTACAAGATAGCATACTTGCTTATATGCCGCAGGCAATTTTAACCTCTGCCTCTGGAAATATAGACCCAGCAAAATATCCAATATCCGATCTACAACATTTAAAGGGTGTCAGCCAGATCGCACCTATTGTGCAATCTGATGTGGTATTACAAAGCCGAACCAATGTTGGCGTGGGCGTTATGGGGGGAATCGACCCCGAAGAATCTTCGTTGTTATTGGATAAACTGGTTGTCGGGCAACGCAATGACCTCAAAGAAGGCAGTTATAATGTTTTTCTCGGGAATAAACTTGCAGAAACGCTCGGGGTAAAACGTGGTGATGAGGTTCGCTTAATTATTCCAGGCGTGAGTCAGTTAACACCGATGGGGCGCATTCCAAGTCAGCGCCTATTTACTGTGGCTGGTATTTTCCAAACAAATGGGGAAGCGGATACGAGTGAACTGGTCGTGGCACAACAAGATGCCGCACGTATGCTTCGTTATCCCGCAGGCCACATTACTGGGTGGCGCTTATATTTAGATGAGCCTTTACAAGTTGACGTTCTAAGTCAGCAAGCGTTACCAGATGGCTTAGTATGGAAAGACTGGCGGGAGCGTAAAGGGGAGTTTTTCCAAGCCGTTCGCATGGAAAAAAATATGATGGGCTTATTGCTTAGCTTAATTATCGCAGTGGCGGCATTTAATATTATTACCTCGCTATCACTGTTAGTGATGGAAAAGCAAGGTGAAGTGGCTATTTTAAAAACCCTAGGCCTCAAACGTTGGCGTATTTTAATGATATTTATGATCCAAGGCGCTGGAGCGGGGGTGATTGGCTCACTCATTGGCACGATATTAGGCACGATACTTTCTAGTCAACTGAATGTCATTATGCCGCTGATCGGTTTATTACCCAAAGGCGTCTCTTTACCTATTGTGCTTGATTACTCTGGTATTTTAATTATTGCACTAAGTGCAATGCTGATTTCTCTGCTGGCAACGCTTTATCCTTCTTGGCGTGCAGCAGCGGTTCAACCTGCTGAGGCTTTACGTTATGAATAAACAACCACTTCTGGTCTGTGAAAAATTAAGCAAAACATATCAAGAAGGGACATTGTCGACGCAAGTGTTGAAAAATGTCAGTTTTTCCATGGGGCGTGGGGAAATGATGGCCATCGTGGGAAGTTCTGGTTCAGGTAAAAGTACCTTATTGCATTTATTGGGTGGCCTAGATACCCCTTCAGAAGGGAATGTTATCTTTCGTGGACAGCATATAAATCAATTAACCTCAGATGAGCGTGCTGCTATTCGTAATAAAGATCTCGGTTTTATTTATCAATTCCATCACCTTTTACCGGATTTTACTGCCCTTGAAAATGTGGCAATGCCTTTATTAATTGGGGGGATTGCGAAAGAAACTGCGTTTTCTAAAGCAACTGAAATGTTAGAGGCAGTTGGGTTAGCACATCGGGCAGGGCATCGGCCTTCTGAATTATCAGGGGGAGAGCGCCAGCGTGTTGCTATTGCAAGGGCGTTAGTGAATGAGCCAGCACTGGTTTTGGCAGATGAGCCGACAGGTAACCTTGATTTACGTAATGCAGATGCCATTTTTGAGTTGTTGGGTGAATTAAACCGAACACAGCGAACCGCATTTTTAGTCGTCACCCATGATATGACTCTGGCTCGGCGCTTATCCCGCCAATTGGAAATGCGAGATGGGCATTTGCAACAGGAAATTACCTTGGGGGCTCGGTAATGTCTAAATTGCCTCTTTCACTAGTCACGGCGCTGCGTTTCAGCCGTGGTCGACGCCGAACAGGGATGGTTTCGTTAGTCTCGATAGTTTCAACGTTGGGGATTGTTCTTGGGGTCGCGGTGCTAATTATCGGTTTAAGCGCAATGAATGGCTTTGAACGCGAATTAAATAACCGTGTGTTATCTGTTGTTCCCCATGGGCAAATTTTTGCTGTTAAGCCACCGTATAAAAATTTGGAGTTTGCTGAGCAAGTTATCCGTAAAACGCCCGGTGTAGAAGGTGTTAGCCCTTACATCAATTTTACGGGGTTACTTGAACGTGGTGCAAATTTAAAAGCAATTCAAGTCATGGGGGTTTCACGAGAAACTCAGCCACAAGTCAGTGCGTTACCTCAGTTCATTCTCAATGATGCTTGGCAACATTTTGATGCAGGCAAACAATCAATTATTTTAGGCCAAGGTGTGGCGGATGCATTGAATGTGAAGGTTGGGGACTGGGTCACAATCATGATCCCAAATACCGATGCTAGCTTGAAAATTCAACAGCCTAAGCGTATTCGTGTACAGGTGACGGGTATTTTTAAACTTAGTGGTTTGCTCGATCACCAGTTAGCGCTCGTTCCACTCGCAGATGCACAGGAATATCTCGACTATGGGGATGGTGTGACAGGGTTTGAAATCAAAGCAACAGACCCATTTATTGCCGATCAAGTCGTTTATGATGCAGGCTTGAAAACAATGCATCATGTCGTCGTAAAAAGTTGGATAGGCGATTATGGCTATATGTATAATGATATTCAAATGGTTAGAAGTATCATGTACTTAGCTATGATATTGGTGATTGGCGTTGCGTGTTTTAATATTGTTTCTACCCTTGTTATGGCAGTTAAAGATAAAAGTAGTGATATCGCTGTATTGCGCACCTTAGGGGCAAAAGATAGGCAAATTCGTGCTATTTTCTTATGGTATGGTTTGTTGGGCGGCCTTGTTGGTTCATTGATTGGCGTTGTGCTTGGGGTCGTCATATCATTAAATCTAACACCCATGATTAAGGTGGTAGAGGCTATTGTTGGCCATCCAATTTTATCGGGTGATGTTTATTTTATTGACTTTTTACCTTCTGAATTGCATGTCATGGATGTGGTTTATGTTTTAATTACAACCATTGTATTGAGCTTACTAGCTAGTTGGTATCCTGCTCGTAGGGCAAGCAAATTAGACCCTGCACGTATTCTTAGCGGGCAGTAGCTATTAGTAGGGTTATAGGGTTAGAGAGCCAATGGTTTTTAGGAGACGATACTAAAAACTTATTGGCTCTTCCTATGATTACTGCGCAGCTAAAAACATCTGCTTATAACTACGAGTTTCCACCATTTCTTCTGTAAACCCATATTGCTTAGCGGTCGCCATCAATTCTTGATATAGAGCTTCAAGTAAATCCTGCTCATCTGTCATAATGGCAAATTCAGCAAACCAGCCGATCCCACTAAGGTGGTCAATTGTAATGTGGATGTCATTCAGGAAATAAATGCTTCTTATTTTAGTTGTGGTTAAGTAGCAATGATATCCCAGTGTCGTTAACATGTTTTGTACATGGCGGCAGTCATCAATATTAATGGCTTTGCATTCAGAAGCTCCAGGCCCTTTAACTATCCATAATTTTATGCCTGATGGCACCATTTCACGTACACACATACTGACGCCATTGTCAGCTAGTGGTAGATGCGGGTTTTCATAGAAACAATCTGTTTCTGTATTATTTTCCGTAAAGGGTTCAGCCAAGTCGGCTTTTATTTTATGCAGAAAAGTATCCGGGTCCGGTAAATGAAATTTAATTTCAGCTTCATATTTACCGACAAAGTGTTGGCTCATGTAAAGTTCCTTGGTACTAACCTTCAGGATAATGATGGTAACACAAAGCGAAAATCGACGAGGGAGATAAAGATGAGGTTAGCGAATAAGTAAGTGCCTAGGTGTTTAAATTAGGCACTTTTAGCATACATTCTACTGGTTATTTTTTTGTCATTTTATCTAGATAACCCATAACGAATGCAGATAATACAAAGGTTAAATGGATAACGACATACCACATCAACTTGTCATTTGAGACACTTTTCAAGTCCATGAAGATTTTTAATAGGTGAATGGAGGAAATAGCAACAATGGAAGCTGCGACTTTATTTTTTAATGATGAAGCATCCATTTTACCTAGCCAGCCTAGTTTTTCACTGCTGTCAGGGATATCCATTTGGGAGACAAAGTTCTCATAACCAGAAAACATCACCATCACCAATAACCCACCGACTAATGCCATATCAATCAATGATAATAGCGTTAAAATTAAGTCAGCTTCAGGAATTGAAAGGATATTTGGCAAAATATGGTATAGCTCTTGAAAGAACTTAATGGTTAAAGCCAATAGTGTCAGTGAAAGCCCAAAATAAATAGGCGCTAAAATCCAACGTGAAGCATACATCGCTCTTTCAAAAAACTTTTCCATGAAACCCCTTTTAGTGGTGAATTAGCAACACAGTAAAATCTGCGAGGCGTATTTTAACTGCACGGGGAGTGAACGAGAAAGGTTTTTTTATTGTTTTACAGTTACGAACGTTTTATGGCGAATTTATGAAATATTAGTGTCATTTTTATGAATAAAAAGTGACAAAATCGATACCTTCGATATTTTTATTTGCATTCAGCGAGATGATGCGTTTTAGTATGTTAACATTTAGATAATGTCATCAGTTGTGGTAAGGAAATAGTTAGTATGCCAATAAAGTATATACTTGGAGCTTGATTATTTTAAAAATTCCAAACAATCAGCGTTTATAAGTTTGTGTCGTAATGACATGATAAAAACAATTAATATTTAACATGATATAAGTTTATTGGTTATATGGATGAAAGGAAGCTTTGATGTTGCGATTTCGTTATAGGTTGAAAAAAGCTCGTAAGAATAAATGTATACGCCGCCAGCGACTTCGTAACCGGTCTTTTTATATAGATAATAGATTGGGTAATATGAAAAATGTCAATATTGTCGTTTTAACAGGAGCAGGTATTTCAGCCGAATCTGGGATCCAAACATTCCGTTCTGCGGATGGTTTATGGGAAGAGCATCGCGTTGAAGATGTGGCAACGCCTGAAGGTTTCGAACGTAACCCTAAATTAGTACAACGTTTTTATAATGAGCGACGTCGGCAGTTACAGCAAGAAAATATTAAACCTAATGCTGCTCACTATGCACTTGCACAGCTTGAAGAAATTTTTGGTGACCGCTTTTTGTTAATTACACAAAATATAGACAATTTACATGAAAGAGCGGGAAGCCAGCGGGTTATCCATATGCATGGTGAACTATTAAAAGTTCGCTGTAATTGGTCAAATCAAGTATTGGAGTGGAAAGGGGATTTATCGGTCGATGACCGCTGTCATTGTTGCCAATTCCCTCAGCCACTGAGGCCCCATATTGTTTGGTTTGGTGAAATGCCAATTGGAATGGATTATATTTATCAATCCCTTGAATCTGCGACCATTTTTATCTCTATTGGAACCTCTGGCCATGTGTACCCTGCTGCAGGCTTTGTTCATGAAGCTAAATTACATGGGGCACATACGGTCGAACTGAATTTAGAGCCTAGCCAAGTGGAAAGTGAGTTCGATGAAAAACACTATGGTTTAGCCAGCAAAGTCGTTGTTGAATATATCAATAAGCTTATTACTGAGTTACAGGTTAAAAATACCGCGCAATAAGCTTTCAATACATAACATTATAAGGGGAAACGTATTGTTTCCTCTTATAGGTTAGACGTTTGTATCCATCATGGCTGGCATCGTAATCTCTTTGACGCAGGTTGCATTGCTCGTATTGGCGATAAAACGCACGGCATTGACAACGTCTTGTAATGGGATCAATTGCCCATGACTTTTTTCAATGACTTCGTCAACGGGGGTAGTGAGTGGATACTCAGTCGCTAAATAACCTAAATTTATAACCGATATTGCTATTTTATCTTCCCGTAATGTTTCTCTTAACGATTGAGCTATTCCCCTGATGGCATATTTGGTAGCAGAAAAGGTGACTTCCTTGCCATTATGATTATCTAAACCCCATGTGGAACCAATCAATATAATCTTGCTATTTTTCGCTAAACGCAAATTGGGTAACAGTGCTTTTAAGTTCAATAAACAGGCGCTGATATTAGTCTGAACCATATTCAGCAGCTCTATGTCATCAGTCGATTCAAATTGATACTCTTCACTAAAAGCGAGTTTCTCCCATATACCCACATTATAAATTAAGGTATGAATAGGTTGACTCTGAATAACAGACTTAATGGAATTCGCGCTATTAATGTCATTTAAATCAGCAGGGATCCACGTAAAATTAGTTTGCTCAAAAGGAGGTTTTGAGCGAGAAACACCGTAAATATGGTCTGTATTTTCAGGGAATCCTTCGACTAATGCCTTACCTAATCCTTTGCTAACACCATAAATTAAACATGTTTTTGACATGAATTTTCCTATAAACGAGTAAAATTTTGTTTTGTTTATTATTAGCTAGTAAATAAAATAATAAGGCTTCATATATAGCATACTATTTCAATTTAATGATTGATGATTAGTGTAGTGGATGAATGATATTTAACCAAATGGTGTGCTTTTAGGTAACAAATAAATAATAATCGAATAATTAATACAATTTGATTATTACCCTTATTTATTATAGGTATTGATTGCTGCCGTAATAGCCAACCTGTAAAAGATAGGCTAAAAAATAAATTTCATTAAAGATTTATCATAAAAAATAGTGAGCATTAACAGGAAAGCTGATTTGAGACAATAATTGAATCTGTGATCTTTCCCATAATATAGGCATTGATATTTTAGGGGGAAGGGTATGGACAAACTCTTAGAGCGGTTTTTTGAATATACCGCTTTCGATACACAATCAAAGCTAAACGCAAAAACAGTACCCAGCAGTGCAGGACAGTTAAAGTTCGCTCGTGCATTAGTTAATGAACTGAATGAGTTAGGTTTTGAAAAAATAACGCTAAGCGATCAAGGTTGCGTGATGGCTTATTTACCGTCAAACGTTGATTGGGATGTTCCTACTATTGGTTTTATTTCACATTTAGACACAGCGCCTGATTTTTCAGGTAAGAATGTGAGTCCACAAGTCCTCGAAAATTATCGAGGAGGGGATATTGCGTTAGGTATTGGTGATGAAGTGCTATCCCCTGTGATGTTTCCGGTACTCCATGAAATGATTGGTAAAACGCTGATCATGACAGATGGTAAAACTTTATTGGGTGCCGATGATAAAGCGGGTATTGCAGAAATAATCACAGCCCTCGTACGCTTAAGGGAAAAAAATATTCCTCATGGTAAAATCTGTCTTGCATTTACCCCTGATGAAGAGATAGGACGCGGGGCTCGCCATATCGATTTTAAACAATTTGATGCATTGTGGGCCTATACCGTCGATGGTGGTGGAGTTGGTGAATTAGAGTATGAAAATTTTAATGCGGCCAATGTTTCCATTAAAATTGTTGGCAATAACACTCATCCCGGTACAGCCAAAGGGGTGATGGTTAATGCATTAGGGCTAGCGAACCGTATTCATTCGATGTTACCTCCTGATGAAACACCTGAAAATACAGAAGGGTATGAAGGGTTTTATCATTTAACATCGTTAAAAGGTACAGTTGAAAAGGCCGAGTTGAATTATATTATTCGTGATTTTGACTTAGCAGGCTTTGAAGCTAGGAAGAAAAATATAATTCGAATTGCTGAAAAAGTTGGCGAAGGGCTGCACCCAAGCTGTTATATCGAACTGACACTTGATGATACCTATTATAACATGCATAAAGAGGTCATGAAGTACCCACATGTTATTGAATTAGCGAAACAAGCAATGCTTGATTGTGGTATTGAGCCAGTTATTCAACCTGTCCGTGGTGGTACCGACGGTGCACAGCTTTCACATCGCGGTTTACCATGTCCAAATATTTTCACAGGTGGTTATAATTTCCATAGTAAACATGAATTTATAACACAAGAAGGTATGGAGCAGGCTGTTAGTGTGATTATGCGTATTGCGGAGCTAACGGCCATTCACGCACGGCAATCGTGATATTTTATGAGAAGTAAGAGAGGTTGTTGACAAAGTGGGATAAAAGCGTGGTTTTTCCCACTTTGTGTTATCAGCCGAAAATCAATAAATTGATTTTCCTAATTTATTTTCAAAACCTATTCGACTTGTCGCCAAACATAATATGTTTGTCAGCACTCTTACTGTTGTTATTGAAATAATACAGAAATACCACTAAGTGCCAGTAAAACTCCCATGACTAAATTAAACCGCTTTAATGTCTTAGGTTGTTTTAGCCTTTCTCTTAATTTACTACCAAACATAGCCCAGATAGCAACACATGGCCAATTGATGGCTGCAAATATGACAGCGACTTGCAACATTGATAAATAAGGTGAAATTGTATTGGTATACATCGCCATTCCAGAGACTGCCATCATCCAGGCTTTAGGATTTATCCATTGAAATAATGCTGCTTCTAAGAAAGTTAGTGGTTTAATTTCTTGGTTATTTGTCTGTGCAATTGAATGGCTAATAGTGGTTTTCCATGCAAGCCAGAACAAATAAATAATTCCAAAATATTTTAATATCGAATAAACCATAGGGGATGATTGAATCAATGCGCCCACCCCTAGCCCTACTGCCACTAACATAATAAGAAAACCAATTGATACTCCAAATGAATGAGGTAATGTTTTTCTAAATCCAAAATTAATACCTGAAGCAAGTAACATAATATTATTTGGGCCTGGAGTTATGGATGTCACAAAGGAAAACAATGATAAAGCCAAAAGAGTTTCTATGTTCATGTTGTTATCATCTTTAAAAGGGACAATTAACGCTGTGCGTGACTGGCGACGGTGAAGTCAAAACAGTTTAAAATTGAATCAAATAATGTGCTTTATCTTTGCGTGCTTACGGGCAAGAAGGGGACATATTGCGAGTAGGTGCTAGCGGGATATAATATATATTAAAATAAATAATTTAGTTATTAATAATGATGTGTTAATTGTAGTCAGCGGTTTTCAATTGATGGTCAGGAGGGCGCTGCCATATCATACTAATAATATTATTTTTAATAAAAGACCCATAATGAATGGGCCTTTTTCACAAATATAAATTTAATATTATCAGTACCGATTAATCATCAAAATACCAATAACCATTATTAACGAGCGCAGTAAGCAGTGCGATGAAATTAACATCATCAATGGCATCAGCTAAATTTTCGCTATTAACGGCATCATAGCGGCATAAACTATCAGCGGCCTCATAACACTCAGTTTCCAAGCATTCACCATTAACAAAAAATTGGTCGCCAACGCGTAATGCTCTGAGACCATTTAATTTGTATAAGGTTTCTTGCTGAGTTTTTAGCAAATCATAGATTTCTTCTTGCTCATAAGGCGGTTCAGGTGGCGCAATGTCTAACTCGTGGCGTGATTGGGAGATAAACTCACCTAACCATTTGCGAAAGAGCTCAGGGTCATTAATGAGTGATTCCATCATCTCACGCAGCTTAATTTGTTCACCTTGCAAGATCTCCGCGGGGTTATCACGGAATGATAAATCAGGGTCACTATAGCGGTAGCTGCCTAAATCGTTAGAAATTAAGTGATCGGCAAAGCTACTGATTAATTCACGAGTATTTGGTGCACGAAAGCCAACCGAGTAATTTAATGAAGGTTCAATGGCGTAGCCTTCATGTGGGAACCCAGGTGGAATGTACAAAATATCGCCGGGTTCCATTTCTTCGTCGATGATGGCATCGAAAGGTTGTACTTGCAGTAAGTCAGGGTGCGGGCAATGTTGTTTCATTGGGATTTTTTCGCCCACGCGCCAACGACGGCGGCCTTCACCTTGAATAATAAATACATCGTATTGGTCGAGGTGAGGACCTACACCACCGCCGGGGACCGAGTAGGAGATCATTAAATCGTCCATTCGCCAGTCTGAAAGTACACGGAATGGTTTCATCAACGCAGAGCTTGGGTGATGCCAATGGTCAACAGCCTGAACTAAAATAGACCAATTTTCTTCACCGAGATGGTCATAGCTTTCAAATGGGCCATGGCCAACTTGCCAAATCCCTTCTTTATGGCTAACTAAACGGCTATCAACCTCATCTTCCATCGCCAAACCTGCAAGTTCGTCAGGCGAGATAGGGTCAATAAAATTTGCAAACCCATTTTTGATAAGCAGTGGGCGCTTCTGCCAGTGACTGTCGAGGAAACTTTGCCAGTCGAGATTTAGTTTGTAATCCATCTTATTGTCCCTTGGAGCTGCTAAATATAGCTAATCAGTTTATTGCAATATACCCGGTCTCAATTCTACAAAATGACCTATATGTGTAATGGTATGATGTTAAATAAACTTTATGAGAAACATATAGTAAAGGTTTATCTTGAGAGTAAACCAATCAGTTACCCTAAATTACTTTTCATAAAACACTTCACAAATAGTATACCGGAAATGGTTTGTAAAATAGGGGGTAAACGGACACATATCACAGATTAACTATCTTCAATCATAGATTGCTGCCTAAATGTGACGGATAAACGCGCTCCGCCAAGAGGGCTGTCACTAATTATGATTTCCCCGTCATATTGGTCGATAATATCCACTGCAATAGATAAGCCTAAACCTTGACCTGGGCGAAGGGTGTCTGCGCGTTGCCCTCGAACGAAGATCAAACTACGTTTGCTTTCAGGCACCCCTGGGCCGTCATCATCGACAACTAATGTTAAGCTATCAGCACCTACAACAGCACTAACTTCAACAAATTCAAGGCAATACTTACACGCATTTTCCATGATATTACCCATCACTTCCATAAAATCATTGGGTTGACCCAGCCATGTTGTTTCAGGAGAAACATTAACCGTTATAGAAACCCCTTTGTGCTGATAAACTTTATGTAGGGCACTTGCAAGGCTATCTAGTATTGATGGGACAGATGAAATTTCACGTAGCATCATGTTTTCATCACCTTGCGTTGATGCGCGGTGTAAATAATAACCCACCTGTTGAGAAATACGGCCAATTTGTTCAAGCATGATAGGCTCTGCTTGTTCAATGTTCATTTGTTTGCCTGAACGAAGTAGCCGCAATGTTGACTGTAAAACAGCTAAAGGTGTCTTTAAACTGTGTGTTAAATCAGAAAGTGTGGTGCGATATTTACTGTAGCGTTTTCGTTCATTCGTTAACAAAATATTAAGGTTGCGTACTAGGCCGCGAAGCTCATACGGTGGGTTCTCATCCAGAGTATCCCGTTCACCTTTTTCTAGGCTACTGAGTTGTGATACTAATGATTTAATTGGCCGTAGACTCCAATAAGCAGCTAGCCATAATAACGGGATGACTAAGATTAAATTAGCCAGCAAAACATAACCAAACCACTCCCAAACTAACCCGGTATTTTGTAAGTCTTGTGGTAGAGTATCTACAACGACTATGGTGAGTGGGGGCAGGTTTTCACTTGCTGCATATTGGTTGACGGACACGGAATGAGTCAGCGGTTCGTCATCGTTATCCATGTCATCTAACTTTGTATTGAATTCGGGGTTATCGTCTAGGAGTTGGCGGGTTTCACGAATATCCGTATCAATTTCATATAAGCCCTCTTTTTTTAGCCAATCATTACGGATCAGCCGTTCAACGCTAGGCACATCACGTTGGCGCCATAGCACAAGCCCTTGTTCATCATAAATAATAACCAAAGTTGGGTTATTCAAAGTAAAATTTGGTGGGACTCGGATGTCAATTTTATTATTTTGCCATTGGGCTAGGCTATAAATTAAGTTACTTTGGCTACGTAATAAGGTGTAAGTCGTTTTATCAAAACTAATTAAATACCCCAAAATCGCAACAATACCATAGGATAAAGTGAGCGCTAAGATTACCGCTGATGTTGCACAAAGAAAACGTGCTCGTAGCGAAAGGGGTTTGAACTTAAATTTACTTAGCCACATATTAGCCATTCACATCAAAACGATAGCCTTGACCGCGTACAGTAACAATTACATCATCACTATGGAATTGTTGAATTTTTTTGCGTAATCGGCCCATTAAAACATCGATAGTATGACTTTCTCTAAGTTCGGCATCTGGATAAAGCTGGCGCATTAACGAGTCTTTGCTAACCACTTTTCCATTATTGCGGAGCAGTGTTTCAATAATGGTGTATTCAAAAGCCGTTAATTTGACGGTTTCACCATTAACTGTAAATTCTTTACGTGAGAGGTCAATAACGAAATTACCTAATTCGAGAACTTGTGAAGCGAGACCGCTATTTCTGCGCATTAAAGCTTGCATACGGGCGACCAGCTCTTCTAGCTGGAAAGGTTTCGTCACGTAGTCATCTGCACCACTGTTTAGCGCTTGTACTTTTTCTTGCCAACTCTCCCGAGCTGTCAATACTAAAAGTGGAATATTGACGTGCTCGCCACGCCAGCGTTTTATCATGGAAAGCCCGTCTTCATCAGGTAAGCCCAAATCGACAACCGCGATATCTGGACAACTTTCGTGTAAAAAATAGTCAGCTTCTTTTGCGTCTTCAGCGGAGTCAACCTGATGACCCAGATCTTTAAGCTGTACGGTTAAATGGTGGCGAAGTAACGCATTGTCTTCGACAATAAGAATACGCATCGGAAACCCTCACATTGAAAAGAGATAGCTACAACTGATTCAAATAGTAGCACTAGTAACGCTATGGTAAAAAGAGTTCTGAATAACGACAAGAGATTAAGTAAATATAAATCAAACGAACCGGAAAAATAGTTTATTTTCACTAAGGCGCTGATATGAGGTGTTGATTGTGTAAATATGTGAAGAAATATAGTTGATAAAAAAATGAATATGACCTAGTTATATTTTTGTCTGCAAATAAAATTTAGAGTTCTTAATAATCAATACATTAATTCTTTTTAGGGACACGTTGAATATAACGTAAAGAGATGAATTGAACAATTAATGCGCAGATAATTGCTATGGTATAGGCAGCGAACAAATTAAATTTAGGTAACACGAGGCTTAAACTATAGAAGAAAACCGCAAAGCTGAATAGCCCCGCGACGAGTCCTCTCATAACTCGCTGAGCTGTTTGCGCGTTTATCATAATATATGAAAATACAGCTAATATTGACGCCATAAAAGGATATGAGGCTAAAACACCACTTGCTCCTGCACCAATAAATGGCGCAATTAAAGTCACCCCCACCACCAGCACGGCAATTAATAACATTCTCGCTGGTAAATCCCATCTGGGAGGAGATAGTTTTTTAAAATTCACGGGTACATTAGGTATAAAAATCATTGCTATCATCATAATTAGGATATCAATGATGAATAACATTGATTGAGAAAGCTGACTGACTTGTAAAATATAAGCGGTCACACTAAATGTGAGTGTCGCTATAATGAGAGCTTTGCAGCAGCCATATGCAACTAAAAAATAAAACACGACCGCAAAACAAGCCTGCGCAGCCGTTGCTGATAATGAGCCTAAAGTTGCTTGCGTGGCAAATTCTGTGCCATATTCGAGAGCAAGGAAAAAAGAGATAGGGCCAGAGGTCAACGGTAAGCCGACAATAAGGCCGCCAATTGATTCACCCCATCGGCGAGCAGCAAGGCTTGCTGTTAGTAATAAAAGTGGCGTGATAACGACTTTGAAAACGAATAGTTCCATTATCTATAGCCGCCTTAGTTTATAATACATATATAGGTAATAAATAGTTCGGATAGTGCAACTAACCAATTAATAATATAACGATATGTTAAAGTAAGAACTGATTTAGCGGTGTGATATTAGTATCACTAATACGAGAAAAAATCGAAAAAATTAAGTAAAAAGGGCGACTTAGAAGCCGCCCTTTTTGAAAATATTGAGACTATTTTAGTTCGTCAATGAAAGTGACAGCGTAACCGATGTAGTTAGCCGGCGTCATTTCTTTTAAACGCGCTTTTTCGTGTTCTGGCAAATCTAAACCATCAATAAATTGTTTCATCCCTTCAGCGTTAACGCGTTTGCCACGGGTCAATTCTTTGAGTTTTTCATATGGCTTTTCAATACCATAGCGGCGCATTACAGTTTGAATAGGCTCAGCTAATACTTCCCAGTTTTGGTCTAATTCATCCAGTAAATGCTGTTCATTAACTTCTAATTTGTTTAAGCCTTTCATGGTTGACTGATAAGCAATCAATGCATAACCTAGGCCGACACCGAGATTACGTAATACAGTCGAGTCCGTTAAGTCACGCTGCCAGCGAGAAACAGGGAGCTTGCTCGCTAAATGACCTAAGACGGCATTTGCTAACCCTAAGTTACCTTCAGAGTTTTCAAAATCAATCGGGTTCACTTTGTGTGGCATGGTAGAAGAGCCAATTTCACCAGCGATTGTTTTTTGTTTGAAGTGATTTAATGCGATGTAGCCCCAAATATCACGGTCGAAATCTAACACGATAGTGTTAAAACGAGCGACACAATCAAATAACTCAGCAATATAATCATGAGGTTCAATTTGCGTGGTGAATGGGTTCCATTGGATGCCTAAAGACGTAACGAAGGTTTCGCTAAATTCGTGCCAGTTAACTTCAGGGTAAGCGACCATGTGTGCATTATAGTTACCAACTGCGCCATTGATTTTACCTAAAATTTCAACTTGTTGCAGCTGACGGAATTGGCGTTCCAAACGATAAGCAACGTTGGCAAACTCTTTACCAATGGTGGAAGGCGTTGCAGGTTGGCCGTGAGTACGCGATAGCAACGGCAAATTGCGGTACTCATGAGCCATTGTTTTGATTTTATCAATAATTTGACGCCATTGTGGCAGTAATACTTCTTCGCGAGCAGTTTTCAGCATTAATGCGTGCGAAAGGTTATTAATATCTTCTGAAGTACAAGCGAAGTGGATAAATTCAGAAACTGCATGAAGAGCAGGGATGTTGGCTACTTTTTCTTTTAGGAAATATTCTACAGCTTTCACATCATGGTTGGTTGTGCGTTCAATTTCTTTGATACGCATTGCGTCTTTTTCACAGAAGTTCGCGACAATTTCATCTAAGTAAGCGATTGCGTCAGCGTCAAATGAAGGAACTTCTTTGATTTGAGCGGTTGCAGCCAGTTTTTGTAGCCAGCGAACTTCAACTTGTACGCGAAATTTCAGTAAACCAAACTCACTAAAAATAGTGCGTAACGCGCTGACTTTATCACCGTAACGGCCGTCAATCGGGGATACAGCGGTCAGTGAGGATAATTCCATTGGTAGCAACTCCAGATTTAAAGGTGAGACAAAATATCTTTCGCCTGATTAGCCAGACGATTGCGAGAGAACATGAGTTGGATACGACTTCCACCAACTTGTTGCCAAAGCACTGCGCAGCGAATACCTGCGAGCAAAGTGGCTCTAACTTTTGCTTGAACGAGTGTATTTTTGAGAATGTCTGGGGAACCAGTGACTTGAATTCGAGGCCCAGCAGGGCTGACCACGTCGACGTAAATACCCGCAAGTGCGTTAAACACACCTTCAGAGAGCGGTTCAAAATAGTCAGCTTGGCGCTCAAATTGCTCAATACGTTGACCAAGTTGGTTCATCGCTTCTTGATTTTTATTAAGACGGCGCTCAAGTACCATAATACTTAACATATAACGTGTCATTTCAGCGGATAAACCACTGTTACCGCCTGTTAACATGCCTAACATGGCATTGAGACCAGTCTTTAAATTTTCGGCATCATTACCAAATACATCCAAAGTTGATTTTGGATTCATATTGGTGAGGCAATTGACCATGGTTTCAGTGTCTTTCTCGAGACAAACACCTTCATGTGCGAGTTTTTGAACCATCGCGCTTGCTTGGCAGATACCCGCTAAAGCAAGCGTAATGTCGTAATAGTTTTTTGCCACATTTACTCCTGAATACGGGCTTCAATAATACCGCCACCGAGACAGACTTCATCGATATAAAATACGGCGGATTGACCTGGAGTGACAGCCGCGACTGGGTAGTCAAATGCAACTTCAATGCGATCATCACTTAATGGGGTTATCGTACAAGGGATATCCGCTTGACGATAACGTGTTTTTACTACACAACGTAGTGGTTCAGTCATTGTTTTACGGTCAACCCAATGTAATTGCTGAGCAATTAACCCAACAGACATTAACCTAGGGTGTTCATGGCCTTGAGCAACGATAAGAATATTATTTTCAACGTCTTTATCGACAACATACCAAGGTTCTTCAGAGCCCTCTTTTGTACCACCGATACCTAAACCTTTACGCTGACCTAAGGTGTGGTACATCAAACCTTCATGTTGACCAATTGTTTCGCCATCGACAGTGACGATAGGGCCGGGTTGAGCAGGTAAGTAGCGGCCTAAAAAGTCGCGAAACTTACGCTCACCAATGAAACAAATCCCTGTAGAGTCCTTTTTTTTCGCAGTAACTAAGCCAATTTCTTCGGCAATACGGCGTACTTCAGGTTTTTCGAGCTCACCAACTGGAAAAAGGCTTTTAGCGACTTGCTCGTGACTCAGGGTATATAAAAAATAACTTTGGTCTTTGTTGCCATCTAAGCCACGTAATAATTGGCTTTTACCATCGATATCACGGCGACGCACATAATGACCAGTGGCAATGTAATCTGCGCCTAAATCTTCAGCTGCAAATTCTAAGAAAGCTTTAAATTTGATTTCTTTGTTGCAGAGAATATCTGGGTTCGGTGTGCGACCAGCTTTATATTCAGTTAAAAAATGTTCGAAGACATTGTCCCAATATTCAGCAGCGAAATTAATGGTATGAAGTTCAATACCCAGTTTGTCACACACGGCTTGCGCATCGGCAAGGTCAGCCGCAGCTGAGCAATATTCTGTGTCGTCATCTTCTTCCCAATTCTTCATAAACAGACCAGCAACCTGATACCCTTGTTGCTGTAACAAGTAAGCGGATACAGAGGAGTCAACACCACCGGACATACCGACGATGACTTTTTTTTGGCTGTTATCTGACATGGTACTATTATTTGACATGGAAATATCTCACTGCGGAAAAATCAAGCCCCATACTTTAGCATGTTGTTCCCGCATTACACCAGAGTTAGAGGGGAATATTATTGCTTGGTGAAATCTTCACCAAGCAGAAGTTTAGTGCTTAGCGATAATGATCGCCGTAAGCTGTTAAGATGTCGAGAGGATAATGTTTTCCTGTGAGAAAACAGCGTAAACTTTCAGCCACTAATGGTGAACGCAGGCAGTTGCTATCTAAAATTTCTTGGGCGGTCAGCCAGTGGCATTCGCTAATATCACTGTCTTGTGGCTGTGTTTCACAAATGGATTCAAGTTCTACGGCGAACAAAAAGCGGATAAACTGGGTTTTATCTGGGGCAATCCATTGGTGAATTTTAATTAATTGTGTTGGTGTGGCTTTGATTCCAGTTTCTTCTAGTAATTCACGTTCGGCGGCTTGCAAAATCGTCTCATCAGCTTCTAAGTGCCCAGCGGGTTGATTCCAAGTGGGTTTGTCATTTATCCACTCTTCCACGACTAAAAATTTGCCTTGAGCATGCACAACAGTTGCTACAGTCACATTAGGTTTAAACAACAGTTATCTCCTTCCATTCGCCAACTGAAAGATTTCCCAAATTAAATTCACCAATCTGATAGCGAATTAGCCTAAGTGTTGGAAAACCTATATTTGCCGTCATACGACGGACTTGCCGATTACGTCCTTCATATAAGGTGATTTTTAACCAACTGGTCGGGATATTTTTACGTTCCCGTATAGGCGGGTTTCTTTGCCATAGCCATTCTGGTTCATCAACTAGTTCGATCCCTGCGGGGAGCGTTGGACCATCATTTAATGTTAACCCTCGCCGAAATTTTAGCAATGCATCTTCGCTGGGAATACCCTCTACTTGAGCATAGTATATTTTCCCTGTTTTTTTCTGTGGTTGCGTTAAACGGGCCTGTAGTTTTCCATCATTAGTTAAAATTAATAGACCTTCACTATCCCTATCAAGGCGTCCTGCTGCGTATACGTCGGTGATTGGAATATATTTTTTTAATGTATCGCGGCCTTGTTCATCAGTAAATTGAGGTAAAACATCAAAGGGTTTGTTAAATAAAATGATTTTAGTTGATGTTTGCGAACTAACCGAAATCCGCTTAGTTCTATGCTTTAACGCAGTAGAGGTTGGCGAGTAACGATTTTTTTTTGGAACTGATTTTTTGTTCGGTCTGTTCATGGTCATTCAATGAGAATTTATTGGTTTTAATTTATGGCGGTTTATCCTATCTAGTGTAGGAGATTTAGCGGTTTGATCCTAGAACGTATTTTTCATGGCGATGTAATATTTAATTAACAACTTTAAAAACATTTAAATCAATAAAAACAATTTTTCATTTAAAAATAAGTACATATGAGTTTATTTGGATGACGATAGTGTGAGCGGAACGTATTTTTAATTTGAGTTAACTTGCTAGTATTATTTGTTGTTAGGAAAATATTTTAACAAAAGTTAAGTCATTCGCTCAAATGCGTCGTTGACAACTTTTCATCGTGGTTTGATTTATTTCTAATAATGGAATGCTTAAATTAATTTATTGATTTAACAGTGTTTATAAATAGTTATTTGATTAACTTACAAGATAAAACAGTACGTTAAATGCGATCGGCATTGAAGCTTAGATGAGTAATCATTGGCGTTCGACGCAGATTGAAGTAGTATTGACACGTCTCTTACAAAAAATTAACAAGCAAAATACGCAAGTGAAAGGAGAGGTTAATGGAAAGCAAAGTAGTAGTTCCGGCAGAAGGCGCTAAAATTACCATTGATGCAAAAGGCAAACTAAACGTTCCGAACAACCCAATTATCCCTTATATCGAAGGTGACGGCATTGGTATCGATGTTACACCAGCAATGTTAAAAGTGGTTGATGCGGCAGTTAAAAAAGCCTACAACGGTGAGCGCAAAATTTCTTGGATGGAAGTTTACACCGGTGAAAAATCTACACAAATTTATGGTAAAGATGTTTGGTTACCAGAAGAAACCCTCGATTTAATCCGTGATTACCGTGTTTCAATTAAAGGTCCTTTAACAACTCCTGTTGGTGGTGGTATTCGTTCCTTGAACGTTGCACTACGTCAACAACTTGACCTGTATATCTGTTTACGTCCTGTTCGCTACTACAAAGGCACGCCAAGCCCAGTTAAACAACCTGAATTGACGGATATGGTTATTTTCCGTGAAAACTCTGAAGATATCTATGCGGGTATTGAGTGGAAAGCGGGTAGTGCAGAAGCAGACAAAGTTATTAAATTCCTGAAAGATGAAATGGGTGTGACTAAAATCCGTTTCCCACAAGACTGTGGTATTGGTATTAAACCTTGTTCAGAAGAAGGCACAAAGCGTTTAGTTCGTGCAGCAATTGAATATGCTATTGATAACGGCCGTGATTCAGTGACTTTAGTTCATAAAGGTAACATTATGAAATTCACTGAAGGTGCATTTAAAGATTGGGGATACCAATTAGCACAAGAGGAATTCGGCGGTGAATTATTAGATGGCGGCCCATGGGTTAAAATTAAAAACCCTAAAACAGGCAAAGATATCATTGTTAAAGATGTTATTGCAGATGCTTTCTTACAACAAATCCTGCTGCGCCCAGCTGAATATGATGTTATCGCGTGTATGAACCTAAATGGTGACTACATTTCTGATGCATTAGCAGCACAAGTCGGTGGTATCGGTATTGCACCAGGTGCGAATATTGGTTCTGAATGCGCATTATTTGAAGCAACGCATGGTACTGCACCTAAATATGCAGGCCAAGACAAAGTTAACCCAGGCTCTATCATCCTTTCTGCTGAGATGATGCTGCGCCACATGGGTTGGACTGAAGCGGCTGACCTAATCGTTAAAGGTATGGAAGGCGCAATCGAAGCTAAGACTGTAACCTATGACTTCGAACGTCAATTAGAAGGCGCTAAATTACTGAAATGTAGCGAATTCGGTGACGCAATCATTAAACACATGTAATTTATTACTTAGTGTGATTAATAACGGGAGCCTAAAAACTCCCGTTTTATTTTGCCTAGAAAAATTCTTCTGCAAAACCCCTGCAAAACTCTTCTGCAAAACAGGCTACAAAACAATCGTTATTTTATAGCTAAAACCTGCCAATTTTTTCCTCGGTCATCATGATATTTATCAGCCATCGCTTGGCTCTTATGGCCAAGAAGTTTCTGGATATTGATACCTTGTTCTCGATAGAGTCTTTCCGATAAAGAACGTTGTTCATGAAATGAAGGTGCTGATCTTTCTGGCCATGTTAACCCGCATTTATTCTGTTGAAATTGCACCAGGTAAACCGGCATTACAGATTGAAATGACGGATAAAAAGCCGAGTGCATCGTTTAAAACACCGTCTTATGACAATGTTAAGCCAGAATCGGTTATTCCGAGTGTAACGTCTGAGACATATCAGGGGATTGTTGATTTTGGTGGCGATCATGCGCCAATTTATATTTCAATATCGAAGAATCCAACGACTGCACAAGAAAAACAACTGATTGAGGAAGCTAACCGAGATTGGCGTGCTTTATATCCAGCTGAAGCTGCAGAATTAGATTGGAAGCAAGTAGCGAGTTATCACAAGCAGATGTAGATGCTCAGACACTCAGACAGCAAAAAGAGAACTCGATAAAACTAAAAGCTCTCCGGAAGGCGGTGCTTTAACTGATGTGAGTAAAAATCCTTTACAAATTAAACAGTCAAGTCAGGTAATTTCTAGCGTATTTGGTATTGAATATATTGAAAAAATTGATAATCAAAAAGCATTGTCATATTTACTCAATCGTAATCCTGAAGATTATGTTATTAACATTTTGAGTATTGCTAGCGTATATGGATATGAGACTGATGATGGTAGCGAACCTGAAGTTCTAATTGATGATCCGGAAATTTATGAGTCTATTGTAGAGCGTTTCACATTAGCAAAAGAGCGACTTTTAGACGCTGAAAAAGCAATTAAAGAAGCAGAGAGAAAGCTGGGCATAGCTTTAGAGAAAAAGAAAAAAGCCGAAGCTAAAGAAAAGAAAGCGAAGCGTAAAAAGCCTGGCACTGCTACAGGAAAAGGCAAAAAAGTTAGCGATAAATGGCTTAATGATGCCAGTAAAGAAAATGGTGCTCCTATTCCTGAGCAAGTAGCTAATAAATTACGAGGTAAGAAATTCAACAGTTTTGATGAGTTCAGGAAGGCCATCTGGGATGAGATATCAAAATTTCTAGAATTGATTAAAAACCTTAGTAAGAATAATAAAACTCTTGTTTCTAAAGGATACTCGCCTTTTGCTAGGAAAAAAGATCAAGTTGGTGGTAGAAAGGTACATGAGTTGCACCATGACAACCCAATTAGTGAAGAGGGAGAAGTCTATAACATGGACAATTTAAGAGTTACGACCCCGAAAAGACATATTGATATCCATAGAGGTAAATAAGAATGGAACTAAAAAATAATATTACTGATTATACAGAATCTGAATTTTTAAAGTTATTAACAATTATTTGTAATGCAGATACAGCAAGTGAGGAAGAACAAATTAAGTTTGTGACTCACTTTGAAAAAGTAACAGAGCATCCAAGCGGAAGTGATCTTATTTACTACCCAGAGGATGGAGCCGATGATTCTCCAGTCGGAATTTTAAAAACAGTCAAAGAATGGCGGGCTAAAAATGGCAAGCCTAGTTTCAAAAAAGGCTAAGAACTACTGCTAATGGAATAGCTGAACATAAAGCATCAATGATTTAAGGATGAATCATTGATGCTTATCCTCTTGCCATTTCAGGTTATGGATTTGCTTAACATCAAAAATAAAGCGGCCGTATTTAATGATATTCAACTGATGGAGTCAAAAGCTTTAGAATTGATCCATAAAAAATAGAGCGAAAGCTGAACCACTATGTTCAAGACGCTTATAGACTCTTATAAACGCTTATAAATGTCTATATGATATACAACTGGGGTTGTTAAGTTAGCTTAAACACTTTAATATGATCGCAGCTATCTTAAGCATATTGCTTAATTACCCGTCAAAATGTCATTAATCTAAACTAACAAGGGGGCTATATGAGAACTGAACATACCAGATCTGTACAAACAATTAGCCATGCAACAGAACTTGTTAATACATTTTTTGATGATAATACTGAAAAGTTTTTCTCTGTTCGTCGCCTTAGTATGAGAAAGGATCCGAATAGACAGTTGTTTATTGTTACTATCGAAAATGATAACAAAAGCGATGAATATGAAATTGTTCCTTTTGCTGAGTTATCATATCGCCAAAAAAAGATTAATATAGTCGTTGACCCTAGCACGCAATATCCAGAACTAAATCAAAGCATAACTGATGTGATTGAAAAAATTAAATCTTCAATTCTTGGTTACATGTCAAATTATCAGAAGTTGTCTGTCCATTAATAAGATAGTGAGAATGGAATGGCTCCAAACTTTACCAGTAGTTACTCAAAGGATCTGAATAGAAAGCCAGAATGTGAAAGAGAAGATGAGATAGAGTCTTTCCATTATCTTACTGTTGAGGGCGATTTACTAAAAATTACGGAATACGCTCTTACTGGCAGCGAGTTTCATTATTACTCTAAAATTGTCGCATTAGGTTGTACTACTGAAGGTTTTTATGCAGACCATGCTGAGTTTTTGAGAAGTCACCGATTTTCTGATGAACATATCATTGGTGAGCTGCTTGAGTTAGGAATGCACGCGGAAGAAGATGATACTTTAATTGGGCGTGTTGCTTATAATGACTTCACTTTTTTTGATGGTTCAGCGATAAAGACAGGCAAGCAAATTAGGGGCGTGGCTATTCTTGATGATTATCAGGCTGGTGGCGTAGCTCGTAATGTTTATAAGTGCTTGTTACTGAAGCATGAATATATAGTATGTGATAACTTACAAACTATAGGTGGTGGTTCGTTGTGGGTGTCTGGCATGACCAGTATTGGTGAAGTAAGGATCTATGATACCATCCAAAAAAAATTCATTGATGTGCTATCAAAGGCTGGCTGTGGGTACAACGGTATAATCCCGTGGAGTGCAGAAGGCTTATCTCAAGCGGATATCGCTAAATGGGAGCCTAGGAAGTTATCAATGGACTCATGTCACCATATAGTAAACATTATCAGCAAAGATAGAATTTACAATATTGACTAATGTATTAACAGCTAAACCCACTTCGTTGGGTTTTTTATTGCCTAAGTAGAGGGGCCTCACCCAGAGACCTTATTTCTTCGGGCATGGCCATGCACTAATAAATGAATCCACTACTTGATGACTTGCTTGCTTGTTACGAGCTTCAGGTGAATTCTTTAGGTGTTTGGCCGCAACATCCATAGCTTGGTTCAAAGTAACACTACGTGGTGGGCAGAAAAGAATGCCTGAACCAAGGTCAAATGTTCCTGCAATATAGCCCGAGTACATACCCGATTTAACAACATCGTTAGCATCTAACAGAGTGTCATTCATTAGACGCTCCCTTGCTTGACTATATTCATGCACAGAATTCCCATCCCAAAGGTAATTTTGAGCAAAAAGTGGCATAGGGATTAGTAGGAGAAGTAAAAGTTTTTTCATTAGAAGTCTCAGAGAATAATTAATATTTTAGTGTTTTGGTAGGGCGCAAAATATCATATTTTCTTATACTTTAAAAATGACAAGTCTAGCTGCCTAATTCAGCGGTTTTTATTGCCTGAAGCTTGCATCTATCCTAGAATTTACGTACTTAACTTAAATGTGGTGATGTATGAAAAAGGGATTGGTGGTATTGCTTTTAGGTCTAGCTTCGTTTAGCTCATTTGTCAGCATTGCGAGTGTTGGCGCTAATGAACGGCCTGAAATTACAGAAGATGATGTAGTGCCAGATATGGCGGCAAGTATTAATCGACAGAAAGCACTTCTATGTGGTGCGTTTGAAAAACATGGCAACATACGTACTTGTAAGCGTTTAGTTGATAACATGGTTGCTTTGGCTTATTCCCAAGGCGAAGTTAGCATGGGCTGTAAGTTAAAAGCAGATGACCCGAAGTATAAGGAAATACCAAATATTGAAGAATACTGCGATAAAGCTAAAAGTCTAATTAGCAACCTAAGCCCTAATGATTAACCTGCTTCGGCAGTTTTTTTGTTATGAGCATCGATTAAGGATATATCCAAGACTCGGGTTTATCATAAATACCACATTCATCATCCATTACTTTAGCATGTAGTTTTTTGGCGATTTCTAGCATTTTTATATAGAGGGCAGTATCAGGCCATTTGGTATAAATCCTACCTTCGTACCAGTCAAGCCAAGGTTCTTCGTAGGTGCTATTACCGAACCATAAAGCGTTAAACTCACCGTTAATAGCATTTATTTTTAGCTCTGGGTCTTGTTCAACAAGAGCTAGCCACTCATCGCTACTGATTGGATTGCTTTCACTATCAAACCAGCATTCAGCGCGAGTAATATGAAATTCTACACCCATACAGTCATCCTTATTAAATTAGTGAAAATAAAATATCACTTAAATACATAATCTGAAAGTGTGCTTTGCTTCAATTTGCATCCTCGCTAGGCTAACATTACTGAAACTAATTGATGGGATGGTGAGATGAAAGGATACGTAGTTGCTAGTTTGCTAATGATGACGTGCTTTGGTTCTGTTGCTGAAAATAATAAAGATACCGCTCCATTCGGGTTTAAATGGCAAACATCGGTAGATGAAGTCAAAGAAAGTATTTCTGGCAATTACATCATTGTTAGTGAGGAAGTTAGTTGCCCAATAAGCAAGTTAAAGCTAATTAAGGCTAATGAAGAACACACAGGCAGTTGGGTGTATGAATTAGGGTTCTTTACTCCAAGGTCAGGCGATAATTTCATAGGATTGAACGAGGTTAGCTATAGCAAATCATCAAAAGATAAAAAAGCTATTGATGAGGATTTTAAAAATGTACGGGCTGAGCTCACAAGCCGCTATAAAGAAAAAGCCAACGAGAACAACACGCCAGATGAAATGTCATTCACCTATAATAGTCCTTATGTAACTGGTTTACTTGCATACGAGGATGGCTATGCAGGTTGGCAGGTAACCACGATTGTACTAAACACACCGACTTTAGATAGAAAAGAGTGGGCCGAGGTGTACGATAAAGCAAAATCTGAGTGCTTTAAGCAGTAAGATAAATAGTTAGTGTTAATTTCTGTCTAGCCCGTCCTTGGGCTAATTTCATTGCATTACCCAGCGATCATTGACCCAACTGGCAGGGCTGTCTTCAATATTTACAACCCAATCAGTTGAAGGTAGCAACGAAGTTAACTGTGAAAGTGCGTCAAGCCAATACTCAATTGATTCCATCAGTATACCCCAGCAGTGATACCAGGGATATTATCAATGCAGCAATGCGTGGGTTAAATACTATTTGGCGTGACGGTTACCGGTATTATAAAGCAGGCATCATACTATCTGATTTTACCGATTCAGATATTACTCAGTTTGATATGTTTTCAACACAAAAACCATTTCGTAATAATGATGAGTTAATGAAAACATTAGATGCCATTAATAAGAGCGGGCAGGGTAAAGTGTGGTTTGCTAGTAAGGGCGGCGATAGCGGATACAAAATGAAAAGAGAAATGTTATCGCCTGCTTACACAACAAACTTTGATGAATTGCCAGTGGTTAAAAGCTAAGAAATGGGCTGAGCGTTTTAAATGTATTGCTGAATAAATAAAAGAAAGCAGGGAGAAGAGCTGTGAAACACAAACAATATGGACTTTGCTTTTTGGCCTGACACAACTAGGACACAGAGCCAAATTGAATATAATTTTCTGCTCTGCCTTAACAATAGACATAGCTTGTATCCTTTGTAATCCAGTTTATAGGGAGCAGAACAATACATTTGTTCAATGCAAAGAAGAAGCCCCGGTATTTCCAAAAAATACCGGGAGTCTGTTGTTACCTGGCGATGAGTGCAAACACACCCCAGCCAAAGTATTCCCGCGTGTAAGTCACGTGACGTTTCGGCGAGACCGTTAGCTCGGCCCTGACTTCTGCGGCGAAGTCGTCGTCAGGGTTAGCTTCCAACCAGCGGCGCATGGTCAGCCATTTCGCGGCCTCATACCGGTCCCAGCCTTCTTGGTCTGCCAGTACCATTTCCACCACGTCATAGCCGAGGCCGTCGAAAGCGCGGATAAGTTCAGGTAACGTCAGGAAATCAGCTATTGCGTTAACGCCACAGGCCTGAGCTATCTCTTCCGCTGCTGGTAGCTGACGCCAGTAGGGTTCGCCGATAAGCATGAATCCGCCCGGCTTCAAGCTCTGAGCCAGCAGCCCGACGGTCCCAGCAAACCCACCAGCAATCCATGTCGCCCCGATGCAGGCGACAACGTCGAATTTCTCCTCTGCAACATGCCCAGCGGCGTCGTTATGTATGAACTGAACCCGGCTGCTGACGCCGAGTTCTTCCGCGCGGCGTTTAGCCTGTTCGCTGAACAACTGGCTCATGTCGATACCGACACCGGTAATGGCGTGATCCCGGGCCCAGGTACAAAGCATTTCCCCCGAGCCACTGCCGAGGTCAAGAATGCGAGCATCCGGCTTCATGCGTAGTACACGGCCCAGCGTGGCGTACTTCTCTTCGGTGAACGGGTTGTGGATGCGATGTTCGCTTTCACTTATGGTAAAAATACGTGGGATATCCAATGCTGAATTCCTTTTATTGTGTTGAGTATTAAGAGGAAGTTCCTCTAAGTTTTTTGGCTTTTTCAGCCAGCAGAGCAAATAGCTTCCCTTCAAATGTCTCGCTGACTGGCCAGTCGTGGCTTTCAGGAGGAGGAAGCAGGGTAAATCCGACATTATCGAGCAAGCTACGTACTCGTCATCACGCCAGGCCGTCATCTGGCTGCCGAAACGGGTGGTATGACCGTTTGCTTCAGTCATTCCCTGACGTTTAACTTCTTCGAAAGTATGGACTTCAGTGAGTAGCCGATCATCAGGCTCCAGCCGTAGTGCGCAGCGGCTGATGATGGTGCACGCATCCGTCAGTTCTCCAAACGTCATCATGATGAAATCGAGCGTCCTATCAAGGGGATTGATATCCATTATGCTCTCCTTAGCGGTTATCAAGCTGTGCACGAACAATATTCAGCCCGGTGGTGTTGATGCGGTACGGCTGACCGTTGACGGACTTGATAAGTTTTTTGGCTTTGAGTTTGTTGAAAGTGGAGAGGGTGCAGTCGGTGAGCAACAGCCCTTCACGGGTGTAGCATTCAACGGCGGTGATGCGACCAGACGCATCGCGGACGTGCGCGATACGACCACCTTTAGCGAGAACGTGTAAGATACGTTGTTCCTGACGGGATAAATTCATACTGGAAAACCTGTTTAATCATCATGTGCAAAACTCGCAAACACACTGCGGTGTTCGCATTCGATTTCAGCGCATTGATAATCAGTTCGGCCTGAAAAGGTCGATAAACTGATTATCGGATGATTACATTCTCCAGCATCAAAGCCTCGGGTTGAGTTGAAAGGTATTTACAAGGTTAATGTTAACACACAATTTAAATATGGGTATGTACAGTACAATAAAGTGTGATTTACTTCATCAAATTCCTTTTTAACTTTGGCATGCTCCCCCGTTCATTCACATAGAATGCTGTTAGCAATGTCTGTTCCTCGAACAGAGCAGCACCATGAGTTCTGTTTATGGTTAGTTTAGTGCCAGAAGATGAATCCTAAGTTTTACTCAACTTAATGGCTTAGTTTCAAGTCTAAGAATAAAGAAAATTATGGGAGGAAGGTTAAAAGGCTAGCAGGAGCAAGCCTTCTAACGCGGGAGATATTGTTTAATTTCTCAGATAAACATTTAAAAATACGTTTATATGTATATTAAATATTTTAGATATGATTATTAGATGATCTGCATAAATTGAAGCATTTCCACTTTCATATTCGTTATAATGGCTGTCTGTAATATTTAGACTATCCGCCATTTCATGAGCTGATATTTTTTTATTTACTCTAATGTTTTTAATATATTCACCAAGGTTCTTATTTCTTTGTGTGGTTTTTTTCATTATTATCTTTCTATCTATTATATTGGTGTTAGCGCAGTATTTTATTTAAATTTATTTACAGATAAAGGTATTGATTTCTACGTGGCAATGAATTTGAATATAAACGCAATCCTAAATTAATAATTTCGCCATCACTCTCTAGTTCTTTTAATAAAGAAACAAAGAAGGATTCGACACTAATATTTAATTTTATTAAAAATAGTAAAATTAGGCTGAATGATATAGTATTAATACCATTTTCGTAGCGTGAAACCTGTTGTTGGCTGACATGAAGTAATTTGCTTATGTCTTCTCCGGTTAGGTCATTTTCAATGCGTTTTTGTCGTAAATAATTTCCAATTAAGATGTTTACTTTGCTATTTAAAATAGCACGATCCATATTAACCTCTATAGTGAGTAAGAATTTTCTGAGATAAAAATTAGTCAAATAATAATATTAAGTACAATCGTTTATAACGCTTGATGGAATATTTTTCATCGGTATAAACGATTGATACGAAAAAATCAATCGTTTGATTTTATTTTTGTTTAGGCTTAATTTCATGATAAATAACAATTAATTTGATATTTCTTGTTTTTAAAATATTGCAAGACAAATGAAGCGGCAATTGCAAATACACGCAATAAGAGTATTTGTGGTTTCATTTTTTATGGTATCTTGAATATTAATTCCAATGATTAAATTATGCTTATTGTTTAGTATTTTATTTATTTTGTATTTACATTCGATTTTTCTTATTTAATTTATACATATAATAATATTATTATTTACAACGTTGTATCATTTTTGAAATAAAATATTATCAATTGAAATATTTTGTTACAAAATAACTGGTTTAATAGTGATAAAACAATCTAGAAAATTTTCTTATGTGCTGATTTTATCGTAAATAATAATGTGCTTATATTAAATCTAGCCGCAATTATTTAGAGTATCGGCAGTGATTTTATATACTTGAGGAGATTAATTATGGAGGTTAAATTTTCACTTTATGTTTCAGTATGAAACTATTTCTTGAGGGATACAATGGTGGAATTCATACAGCTATACTGCTTTTTAGTAATATATAACGTATAACTATATGCAGATACTGTGTAACCCGAAGTCACGCTTTTTGAAAAAAAAGGTAGTGAACTAGAAGAAATGCAATAGTGAGGATGGCTGATATGGCTGATATGGGTGAAGCTCATTAATGAACTGGAGTGATAACATGAACCGAAGTGAATTGGTTGATTATATTCAGCATAATTATGGCGTGGATCCTGAGACCCCTTGGGGGAAGTTCCCTGAGTATATTGTTTTTAGGAGAAGAAATAACGCAAAATGGTTTGCAGTTATTATGCGCATTTCATCAAATAAATTAGATACAAATAAAAATGAAGAGATGGTTAATATCGTCAACCTTAAAGCTGCCCCTGAACTCATTGGCTCATTGCGGTTAAAAGACGATATTTATCCTGCATATCATATGAATAAAGAGCATTGGATTACGATAAAGCTACCAGGGAGCCTTACCGATAGTGAACTCAAAGAGTTAATCGAAGATAGTTATAAGTTAACAGCATAACAGTTTATTATCTTGCTAGATTACCCCATCCTTAGGAAAAGTTTCTATACTAGCTAGTTAAGCTTTTTAGCAATGATAAATAATCGAGGAAATGGCATTAAAACATAGCCATTATCTTGTTTTGGGTAAGTTTTTGTTAATAATTCATGATAACGTGCGAGAAATTGCTCTTTTTGCTTTTCATTTAAGTTTTCAAGGTAAGGCCTTAACCCTGTTGCTCTTAACCAATCAATGATTGAACCAATAGATGGCATGACATGGTAATAAGTTGTTTGCCATATATCAACAGAGCAGGTAGTAGCTGAAAGCAAATCATAATATTCAGTTATTGATAAAAGTGCTGTTCTATATACCGCAGAAATGGATTGCTCATTGGCTACTTTGCGCATTAAAGCATGCGTGGGTTCATTCCAATTATTTGGCATCTGAATGGCTAAAATACCGCCACTTTGTAGTTGGTTAACTAGGTGAGGAAATAATACCTTGTGATCAGGTAACCATTGTAAGGATGCATTGGCAAATATAAGGTCCTGCTTGGTTTCAGGAACCCAGGTTGCGATGTTCGCTTCTGTAAACTGGCAATCAGGAAGATTCTTTCTCGCTTCAACTAACATAGCGGGAGAATTATCAACTCCCATTATTCTTGCTAATGGATACATTTCACGAAGTATCTGAGTTGAATTACCGGGCCCACAACCTAAATCAGTTAAATTACATGCGTTAGAGACATGAATATGACTGAGTAAGTCGTATGATGGACGAGTTCTTTCCCGCTTAAATTGTAGGTACAAGTCTGGGTTCCAATCTTGCATGTGTGAGCCTCATTGTATTATTAGATAATTAAATCATAACCTATGGCTGAGCATATTGTATTTCTGGCTAAATATGAATTATTTGCGTACCCATCAGAACAGCTTGACCACCAACTTCTACCTGAATAATATTTTTTGTTTGCGAGTTAATTGTTACTTGAATTAATGACGGGCATCCCATTGCACGACCTTGTTCAAACAAAAAATGAGTTTCATTTGGTAAAACATAATTGACCAAATAGCAGCCAAGGGCTCCGCTAGCACTGCCTGTTGCTGATTCTTCATTTATTCCGTAGAGCGGTGCGAAATTTCGACAATGTGCTGTGGTCGAAGAGTTATGGTTTAGCTCAAATACATGAAAACCGATAGCTTTGAATTCACGACTTAGCCTTGCTATTGCCTCATAATTAGGCTGTAGCAAATCTAAATGACCAGTTTTAACTGGAATAATAATGTCGGGTAACCCTGTTGAAACTATCATGATAGGTAAGCCTGTTTCAGCAATAACTTCGTTAGTTATGCCAAGGGCTGTTGCTACTTCATTGATACTGGGCCCATTGCGTAAGGTTGGTAGTGTTTGCTCCATAACGATGTTATTTGGGCTAACAGACACGCTCAGAATACCTGCTTTGGTTTTTTGAGTGTAAAGCCCATCAGTAAGTTGCTTAAGTGAAGCTAAAGTAGAAAACACAGCTAATGTGGCATGACCACAAAAATCAACTTCACCTTCAGCAGTATAGAAATCTACTATAAAATCAGTTTCTTCGCCGTTATAGACAAATGCAGTTTCTGAAAATCCGACCTGCCGCGCAATAGCAATTTTTTGTGAAGTGCTGAGTTTTGGCGGGTTGAGGACAACACCTGCTGGGTTACCACCAGAATTATTTTGTGTGAAAGAATTGACAAGGTATACCAGGATAGCTTGCTCAACTGAATCGGTATTTTTATTTTGCATGGGGATCTTATTGATTGGTTAAAATTTAACAAGAAGTATAGACAATATATTAGCATTAACTCATTGTATAATAGAATAAATATAAAAAATCTATTGAGATAACATGATAGCGATGCAGAACTCAATATTATAAAGAGTTAAGTTGAAGTTGATTGAATATTTGATATAAGTTGGGTGATTTATTTTGATGCAGGTGAAAATAATTGAAATATATGCTGCATAAAATTATGCGGAAGAAATATACAAAACCCTTCAATACCCAGATGAATAGTAAAAAATTTTATTTATATGGCAATAAAACTTATTATTACCTAAGCTAGGTAATAAGTCTCAACCATTAGAGCAATGTTCAAAGCTATGTTTAAGTTGTTTAATAGCATATTTTTCTATGTCTCTTAAACTCATATTCATGGTATCCAACCCTTTGATATCCATTTTAAGTGTATGAGTGGAGTTGTCGTCACCGATCAAAGTTATATGCAAGCCTGTAACTTTTGTATTTTCTTCTAATATATTTACTTGAGTTAGATTAAATCGCATAAAAGTACCTTTTATGTAAATTATAATTATTAATTAATTTACTCTAATTGCATGTTTATTTCCTTTACAAATAGTTAAAAATTGTAACTGTCATTGTTCTTAAAATTATCATAATAAATATATAAATTTCTCACGATTTATTACTTAAGTTTAAGTTATGGAGACGTCATCACCTATAGTATCCATGATAGATACCTATTCCGTTGAATAATCGTCCGATTTATTCAATAAGATCTAGTGGGTAGCAAAATGAGGAAAATATCACAGGTTATTGAAGGGCGTTGTTTCTAAGGTATGCCATCATTTAGCAAAAAAAGCCCCTGCAAGCAGGGGTATCTAATGGAAATGTATATTTATAGTTATTGTTATAAGGTGCCTGTTGTTTATATAGGCTATCAGATAATACCAGTGATTAAGGATTAATCCAAATCAGAGTAAGCATAAAATTAAAATAAATGTTTTACAGGGGGGGGTGCGTTTGAAATTACTAAGCAACTAATTGTTTTTTAATATTAATTTCTTTTTTTAGAACCTAATTCCAAGTGAGTGTAACTACATGATATCTAATGCTTATGATTAACTTATTGAGAATAATACATAAATCAAACTAAAGTTGGCGAGATGAATGTAAGGTTTTGACTGAATACAAAAACATAATAAGAGTAAAAACGAGTATTATTTTATAGATTATCTCACGGACAAATGGGAAATTATTGAAGTATAGTAAAGGAATATAATTAAAAAGATAATTAAATCGGTTTTGACTTGAAATATAAAATATTACTCCCATAACAGTTATAAATAATCTTTTTAATGTAAGGGATAAAAGATGACTAATGCACAGTGGGTAATACAAGCATTAAATGCGGTATTGGGTGAGAATATTGGTTCATTGCCTGTGGCTAAACAGTATTTTTCGGATAAATATATTCAAGTTGTTGATGGAAAACAAATTGATTTTAATGAATTTATTACACATTTGCAGGTATTGAAAGAAGCCACTGAGTCGATTGTTATTACTATTAAATCTATCGCAGAGGGGGATGGATGTGTTCATACTCAACATCTGGCAAAAGCCACTAAAAAAGATGGTTCAGTAAGTGAATTTGAGGTATTTGCTTGTTTTCAAATAGAAGATGGAAAAATTACCCGTTGCGAAGAATTAACAAGAATGGTTAAAGGTAATAATACTGATGAAGATTTAGGCTCAAGAACCTAAATCTTTATTGCTTGTACAATACTGAATACTACTATTGTAGGTAAAACCTATATTAAAACAAGGCTTTACCTTACTTCTATTCTATCTTATATTAACTTGGGTAAATTAACTGTAATCCAGTACCAACTTCTTGTACTGGTGCATATTTTGCCAAATGTATTTTTGCGTTGAGATCTGTACAGTGGAATGGGTGTATAAATTTTATATCCTGCTGGTTAAAGTAATTACCTGTTTTTTCCAAAATTTCTTTTGATGCTTGCTGTAAATGAAACCCACCTATGACAGTGACAATATTATTTATGCCAGTTACATGCTTTGCATATTCAGTAATATTACAAATTCCAGAATGAGAGCAACCCGTTATTACAATTAGGCCTTCAGACGTTTTAATTGCAAGTGCTGAGTCATCAAACACATAGTCATCAATGATATTATGATTGAAGTCGAGTGTAGTACCAATTGGCTCTTTTCCCTCAAAACTATTGAGTCTAGGAATTTGGCCTAAAAAAATTATATTTTCAGAAAGATAGTATGGTTTTGTCGCTTCTATACAATGAAAATAAGAAGCTAAAATGTCTTTAGATGTATTTGTCCCGATGACTTTAGATTGAAATTTTTTGGGAATTAGCGCATCCGGATGGTATATCAGGTGTTTAGTTTCAGGTGCTTCAATGTTACGGCGGTCAAAGTGTTGAATTAGGTGACCTAAGCCCCATGTATGATCATTGTGGCCGTGAGAAAGCACCAGGTCAGTAATATCGGCAAGATCAATATGTAAAATATTCGCATTATCAATAAATATATCTGAATAACCTGTATCGAATAATATTTTTTTATCATCAGCTTCGATATAGTAGCAAACACCGGGTTCACCACAAAAATAACTATCAATCAGGGTATTATTATCTACAAGAACAGTAATTTTTATTGTCATCATGAGCTCATGTTTAATAGAAGTAATCGTAATCTGTTGTATCAGATAAACAGTAACAAATTACTAAATGGCGATAAAATATAATTATAAAAAATGAGGAAATGAGAGGAATATGAGAAAATTATAAAAAAGGTCGGAGGCGACTATCGAGAGTCAACCTCCTAAATAAATTGCGATATAAGCTTATACATTGCTAGGCAAATTTTTTTACTTCTTTACTTCTTGTTGAATTTCATCACCTGTTTCATGGGGATTGGTTGGCTCTGTATGAAAAATAGACATAATATCTTCTAATAGATCTGATTGAGCTTCTAAAGCTTTTAAGGATGATTGCAACTCACGAGTCATAGCTGCATTCGCTTGAGTGGTGTTATCTAATTCATTGATTGCTAGATGTATTTGACTCACCCCATGGGTTTGTTCATTTGAGGCAAGCGCAACACTTTGGATCATTTCATTGATATTAGATGTGTCTTGTGCAATTGAAACGATATTGTCATTTGCATCCGCTGCTAATTGGAAACAGTGGTTAATCTTATCATTTGAATTATTAATCAATAGCTTGATTTCTTTGGATGCTTGAGTACAACTAATTGATAATTCGCGCACTTCATTTGCGACGACCGCAAACCCTTTGCCATGTTCACCCACTCTGGCAGCTTCTACAGCGGCATTCAATGCTAATAAATTAGTTTGAAAAGCAATATTATCAATGGTTGAAGTGATTTTACTGATTTCTTTTGAAAAATCGACGATATCATCCATATTTTCTACAACATCAGAAATAAGTTCATTGCTTTTTTCAATGGTTACACTTGTCTCTGACATCAATTGGCACGATTGGTTGGTGTGAGCTGTATTTAATTTAAAAGATGAATCAAGTTCTTCGACACTGGCTGCGGTTTCGACAATTGCCGCGGCTTGTTGATCTGCTCGAATAGAAAGGTCGTGATTCATCTGGGTGATATCTCCAAGCTCAACTTTTATATGATGAGTGTTGTCATAGATATTTTTAACGATATCAATCAGCTTACTTTGCATATTAGATACATGCTGTTTAAGTAATTTAATTTCATATAAACCTTTGTTATCAAAGGTATGATATAGAACGCCATGGCTAACTTTCTCAATACCATCAATAACTTGGTTTAGTGGGCGAATAAAGAAAAGCTGTAGAATAAATCGAATAAATAGAGTCACGAGGATAACGATTGAGATAGTAACGATTAAGCCAATCAAACTTTGCTTATACAATTGCTCACTTGCAAGAGCAATATCATGATAATTACTATTTAACTGTTGATGATAATTAACGTAGTTTTTCTCAAATGTATCTTGAAACCCTTGAGTAGGTTGGTTTAAAAAGTCATATGTTTTTCCTTGAACTAAAAATACAGAAAGTTCATTCAATGCAGCATATAACGCTCTATATGATTTTTCTAGTTCAGCAAATTCATCACCGTTTTTATAGATTGAGGTGGATGTGAATGCATCCCAATAGTTTCCTGTTTCTGTTATTTTTTTATGATAAAACTCGATGAGGCTATCTATGTCAGTGTTTGATGTTTTCATCTTGTTGATAACCAATAAATGACGAGAGCTAGCGCGATTCAATGTGTTTCGTGCTTGTAATAAAGATTGCCACGTATTATTCAGTTGTGTTTGTTCATTATAAATAGTGTCGAGTTTGGATAATGTCTCTTGATATTGCTTTAAAGAACTAAAGAAAAACCAACAGGTTGAAAGAAGAAGGACGATAAGCAGGCCTGAAATAAACCAGACTAGAGTTGTCGTTTTAAAACCAGAAAAAGAGAATTTAGCTGAACTAAAATTAATTTTTTTTAAATTACCAGACATCATTGATTATTTCCTTTCATACCATCGAGTAGTATGTTTGCACGCATACTAAGTACGACTTCTAAACATAACGTGATTAACCATGAGCAAATCGAAGTTGTCCAATAGCTAAAAAGTTATATGTAGTCACGCGGAAGCATCAGGCGTAGGGACTAAATGAATGTATCGGCACTAACTCTGGATACTTTATATCCAACAATTTGACTTAGCTCATAAAATTGAAAGTAATTAAGGGGTTTTACTGATCGAGAGAGAATGGGAGGAAATAATTGTTGTACATTGCTACTTAGAATACAGTTAATTTACGAATTATTTGTGATAATAATAGTCAACCTTTAAAACTTTGGCTTTGAGTGCGGTATGCTTTCTTTATTCTTTAAATGCCTTTTAGGCGCTTTAGCTGTATTGATTATTGCACTATTTTCGCGTAGTAAAATTTACTATATTGCAGGTTTAGTTCCATTATTTCCTACATTTGCATTAATTGCACATGTTATCGTTGTACAAGAACAAGGCACAGAAGCACTAAGAAAAACGGCACTGTTTGGGCTGTGGTCACTCATCCCTTATGCAATGTATTTATTAACGGTATATTTGCTAGCAACGAAAATGACGGCTTGGGGAAGTTTAAGTATTGCAACTGTTATTTGGATAATAACAGCAGCAATATTGGTTTATATATGGCAACTCACTCAATAAATAACATAGGGAGAAATAATTAACTGTAAATAATGATAAAACTAAACTATCACGATAAGCTGATAGCTTAAGCCTTATGGGCTATAGTCGCAAAAATCTAAGTATTAACTATAATGATAAGCAGTGTTTTCCATTGAGTTGTACAGTTAAAATGTTATTAAGAACCTTGGTATTATTATTAGTTGCTGGTTGCGCGTATATTGCAGGAATTATGACTGAAATTAAACTTGATCCTGAGTTAGATACTGAAGGTCGAGTGAAAAGTTCTGTCGAAGATTTTCTTGCTTACCCCTCAGCTGCAAATTATAAAAATGTTCAATACTATGTATTGACCAAAAGTGAAGAGGGGGATGAAACTGGCTATTATTGTGGCGAAGTCTTTGGTTTTGAAAATGAATTACCCCATGGCTATAAAAGGTTTATCGTTAGACTCCATAAAAATAGAGCTGGCAAGGTAATGATATCCATTCCTTTTGTAGAAAAAACAGATGATATTATTCCCGCAGAGCAATTTGAATCTGTGTGGGACAGGTATTGTAAAAGAAGCTAATTTAATATAGCTCGTTGAGTGACAAACAAAACGAGCACCAATAATATTAATTTGTTTTAACTGCCATCGTTGCTAGGAATGTGGGCAGATAATTATCAACGACAAATCGTGGATTAGGTTGCCAGTCTTCTTTAAAGCCAGTGATATAAAAGCCTACCTTTATTTGCCCCCCAATAAGATCTGTTAATGAGTGACCGAACACAAAAGCTTCTCGCCTTGCTTGCTTTTGCGCTATTTGCTCTATTGATAGGGTAGATAGCTCGGAGTACGGCATAGTATGACTTGGTTTTATTAAACCTTGCTCATCATATCGCTTATCACGTTCTCCAATGAAAACAACTGGATTAAAAAAACTGGATAACAGTCGTCCATTTGGTTTTAAAACACGGTAGCATTCTTGCCAGACTGGGTTAACATCTGGAATATACAGGTTAGAAATAGGGTGAAATATAATATCAAATGATTCATTCGCAAACATGTGTAATGAGCGCATATCACCTTGAACAATCTCTAATGTTAAATTATCCCTTTCTGCCACCATTTTGTCTTGCTCAAGCTGTTTTTGAGAAAAGTCAAAAACAGTCACATTCGCCCCTGCGGCAGCGAGTACTGGAGCTTGTTGTCCTCCAGCAGAGGCTAAGCAGAGAATTTTTTTATCTTTTACATCACCTAACCAAGCGTCATCAACAGGAGTTGGAGTTAGATGAACCTGCCACTTTCCTTTTTTAGCTTCATTGATAGTTTTGGAATCAACGGGGGTTGACCAAGCAAGTTGCGATTCTGCTTGTTTATCCCATGCTTTTTGGTTGGCACTCATGAAATCTGTCATAAAAAGACCCTCTGCATACAATAATTTGTCACAGTGTAGCAAAAAATGAGCAAATTGAAATAAAAATGTACCAGCTAGTACATAATTAATTTCCTACCATTAAATGATATGGGGTGCCATTAAATTCAAAATTAGTGACATTACTCATTCCTATCTTCTTATGTGCAAAAAGGGACCTAAGATTATCTGCATTGATAAATGCAATAGGCTTTCCTTGGTTATACGAACAAACGTTATCAAAAAGGCTCTTTAGAATATTTTTTCCTCTATAATTTCTATCAATACAAACAGGGCCATAGAACCAATTATTCTGTATAATTTCCGTATGCTGTTTAATGATCAAATGTGCTATAGCGGGTAGGGATGAAGAATGAGGATCAAAGCTAAATACGACTGCGATAATTTTATTTCCATCTCTGGCTATAACAGTAGTTAGACTCCCTGAAAACATAGCGTTGACTTTAGCTTGAGGATATTCACCGAGTAACCCACCTTGTTGGGATTCAGAATTAGATTGCAATAATTGAGCCACAGCAGGACAATCTGATTGTGTCATTAATTCATATTTAATATTCATTATTCCCTCGTAATGATTGCTAAATACGTTTAAATTTATGATATGAAGAGTAGCGGGATTTGTGGGAGCACATTGTAATGTGTTACTTCTAACCCCATAATATCGGTTATTTATTCTTTGTCTATTGAATCAGTATGTTAACTAAATTTTATCCAGTATTTTTACTTGTTATTTCAAATGTATTTATGATGTTTGCTTGGTATGGACATTTAAAATTTACAACAAAGCCACTGTATGTTGTTATTTTCTTTAGCTGGTTAATTGCATTGGTTGAATACTGTTTTGCGGTGCCAGCTAATCGGTTAGGGCATCAGTACTACAGTGCAGCTGAATTAAAAACAATGCAAGAGGTGATAACACTCTGTGTTTTTGTTCTTTTTTCGGTGTTGTATTTAGGTGAAAGTTTTACCATTAATCATTTAATAGGTTTTATTCTCATTTTTGCGGGGGCCTTTTTTATATTTAAGGGGCCATTTTAACAAAAAGAGCAGTTTGAGCTGCTCTTTTTGGATTTGACTTAGTTTATACCCATCCTTTTTCATGGAATTGTTTCAGTATTACAACAAATTGCTGCATTTCCTCGGGGGTTCCTAGCGTTAATCTATTCCAGCCAACCGCTGGTGGAAATTCACGACCTACCATGACATGAGCATCAGCCATACGTTGTTGATAGGTTTTTACGTCCCCTTTAACTTTATGGAAAATAAAATTAGCCTGTGATGGAGCATATTCCAGCCCGATTTCGTTTAATGCTTTTTCTACGATTTTTCTCGATATATCGTTGGATTTTAGGCTGTATTGAATAAATGATTTATCCTTTAGTGATGCAATCGCAGCAACCGCACCTGCTGTATTAGTATTATCAATAGATAAAAACGTATCTACAGCAGCAATAATTTCGGGAGTTGCGACCCCATAGCCGACTCTTAAGCCTGCTAAGGCAAAAATTTTAGAGAAGGTACGTGTGACAATCAGGTTGTTTTGACCTTTTTTGACTAATTCAATAGCACTTGTAAAGTTCGGGTCTTCAACAAACTCAGCGTAAGCTTCATCAACGATAAAAAATGTGTTGTCAGAGTCTTTACTCAGCCACTTATCAAGCTGGCTATAAGGCGTGATCATTGCCGTCGGATTATTTGGGTTACAAATATAGACCATTGATAAACCATCAAAGTCATTAGCGGCTTGTTCCATTTTTGCTAAGTCAAATGATAAATCGGTTTTTAAAGGAATTTTCGTTATCGTCACCCCTAATGGTAGGGAGTATAGCTCTGCATAATTGAATGTTGGGTCAGGTGTGACGAGCTGAATATTGATACCCCGTTTCTTCGCTTTATTTGCCAACATCGCGACAGTGGCTTGAATGGTTTCAGATGAACCATTGCCTATACTAATGTTCTCATCGGATAAACTGTAGAGCTCACCAATATTCTTCTGTAATTCAGCACGAGCATCATCAGGGTAGCGGAATGCATTAGGTAATGCCTTAATGATAGCTTCTTTAGCCTTTTCGGACATCCCTAATGAGTTTTCATTGAAATTCAATAGTAATGGGTGTTTTTCACTCGGTAAGACAATGTTACTATTTTGTGCAACCGCATGATTAAACAATGAATTAAGCGCAAGCCCACCAGCCACTAATGAGCTGGATTTAAGAAATGAACGACGATCCATAGTTATTCCCTGAAATTATTATTTTTGAATGTATTAGATTACTCATAATTATCTCAAAGTAAATAATTATATAGATAAAATGACTTTTTATTCACTTTATTGTTTGGGTTAACTATTTCAAATCATTGCATAGGAAATTCAACCTTATCTATTTAATTGATATTAAAAGATAAAATTTTTTAACTCGGGAGTGACTAGAATAATAAGTAATTGTGCTATGAATTAAATTCGTTATATAATAATTTATATGATGATTATTTGGCTATATAATAGGAACAATAATGAAGCTATACATGTTTTATGTGGGTGGTAACGCAGGTAAATCTAATATTGAAGTGCATGATGTTCAGTTTGTGGCAGCAGAGCAACCTACAGATGCTTGGCCGACATTAAGAGAAAATTGGTTTGGTGATAAAGACAAGATCCATATTGATGGCTATGCAGTGATTAATTGGGCAGATGGGTTTGAAATAGAATTACGAAAAGAACCCTCAACAAGTGAATATCGCCTTTATTTTGTTAATGTAGGTGGATATATTCCAAGCAACCTTGCGGAATTACACGAGTTTGATTTATTCGTTGCTAAAACTGCACATGAGGCTAAACAAAAAGCACTTCAGGCTCTATTAACAAATAGTCAGCAACAACATAAAGATAATTTGAAAGATGTGGATGATTGCTTATTACTACAACAAGTTGGTGATTTTTATATACATCTAACTGAAAATAAAAATGGAAATCACTTTATTCCTCAGTGGCAAGGTTACCAGCCAATCGGAATATAAAATAATACCAAGGGTAGTGTTATTCTACCCTTGGTAAAAATTACTGACCTTGTACAGGGGTATTAGGCGTAATTTCTACAACTGCAACTTTAACCATATATTGTTTACCATTTTCTCCTTTAGGAGCATCTGCAGCAATTTTTTTCAGTGTTTCATCTGGCTGAGCTGTTTGAATTGATGTTGAATACTGCATCATACCACTGTGACGATTTGCATAATTAGAGTGACGATAATTATCACAAGGTCTATCATTATATTGGTGTTGGTTTTGGTACCCACCACGGTGCCATGAACCATTCCCATCCCCTGGGTAAGCAAATGTTGAAAAACTGATAGCGATTAAACTTGCACTAAGAATTAATGGCTTTAATATATTCATGTGATATCTCCTTTAGAATATTTATTAATTATCATTCTGCCATTCTAATTATGTAATTCAATTACATTTACTTATCTAAATGAATAAACCATAATTCAATCACTTTATATTCATTATTTCTTCACAATGAAAATAGTTTGTTAATGAAATGAGAGTGAGGTTAAATTATAATTCTCTGTTGATTTTGTTTTATTGTTTTTCATTGAAAAACTTAGCGAGTTTACTGATTGATATAATTGATGCAACGGCAATATCTTTATTATAATCATCACATAATACTAACAGTCTATCGATGGCGGCTTCTTGTTCAATTGAACAAATATAATCACCTAATGCATTTATTGCAGCTATTTTAACATCATTGTTATTGCCATGAGTTAAGTTAACGAGATTTTTAACGATCTTTTCTTTCATAAAAATAGATTAAATTAGCCTAATAGTATAGAGGTTAGTATAAAACTAGCTAACAAAATAAAAAATGTTTTTTTTATTAATGTTAAGTTAATAGATATAAATTGAATCAATAGTGATAGGAAGGTTTTAGAATAGTTTTCAATATTAAATTTCGAGTTTTATGAGAAAATAGCAATTGGTTAGAGGGAATATCAAATAGTAGAGCCAAAAGCTCAAATTGTTTATTCAAACTGATATAATCCATTTATACTAGTTCGATTTATCATAAAGTAGAAAGGGTGATGCGTTGAAGCGTATAAAAACAAAATTACTGATTGTACTGCTATTGGCTTTAGGAGTATTTGCATACCATTCTTATACGAGTATTGGTGATTCAGATGTTAAAAATGAAGCACAAAGCTTGGTGGAAAAGAAATTCGGCAACTCATCAGCAGTTGAGTTTAGTGATGTTGAAATAGTACAAAAAAATGAGTTTAAGGAAGGGGAGAGTTATCGAGTTTGTGGCTTATACCATTTATCTTCCCAAGACGACGCTCTGCCATTTGTTGCGAATGTGATTGTTAAGGAAGGGAGTTTTTCTGAACATGGGCAGCTGATTATTAGTGAAACACCGGAGTTACAATTTTCTATTGAACAGTTGTGTGTTAAAAAACAAGCTAATTGATAAAAAAGCGCTCAAAGTAAAAGTTGAGCGCTTTTTTGTTTCCTAGAAAAATTAAATGATTAAGATTTATTCAAAAGAAGTTCAGTTTGAATTTTACAAGCTGAAACAGAATCATTTAATGATTTATTGAAGTCAGCTTCATTAGCAAATTTAGATTTATTGCTACGTACGGTATCAATCGCTGAAGTTAGATTTTTGCGGAGGTCTGACTCAACAGTGGCTAATTGCTTGAGATCGACATTTTCACTTTTCAGTTTAGCAATGGTTTCTTGGGTTAATTCACTGCTAGTTTTGTCAGTGCTGTATGCTTCACTTAGTGCTTGACCTGTGATTTCACAATAATCGTTGGCTATCTCACTAATATTTAATGGGGCATTATCAGCCATAACAAGGGCTGGGGCCAGGCAAAAAGCCAGTAATAAACGCTTCATAGTCATACCTCTATTTTGCACACAATGAATAATAACTCTATCTGGTATTAGAGAAATACTATAGCAGATTAGACCTAAAACGGGGGATGTCGAATGGGTTTTAGCATGATTTCATAAAAAAGAGCCAGTATAAATACTGGCCGCTATAATTAGCAAAAGCAATGTAAATGAAAATTACGTTATATACATTACCATATAACGGTGTGAGGTAAAGCGATTTCCACTTATTTTGGTGAAAGTTAAGATTAAGTATGATCTTGATCAGAGTTTGGATAAATATTGGAAGAGCGTTATTGAAATATAGGAGAGTTAAAACAACCAGCTAGCGATCATGCAGACCACTGCTGGTTCTATTCATAACCTCACAGAGAGCTTATTGTTTTAACCAATGACCATGTTTTAATACATCTTCGACAAGTTCATGTAAAACAATATGTGCTTCGTTATCATCATGAAAGCCTTTAGTTTGAAAGGTTGTTGGGCCATTATCATGAGTAATCAATAGATAACTACCAGGGTAGACTTCTAAAACGCGAGCTTTCAGTTCTGCAATGAAGGATTCATATGATTTTTCAGGGAGCTGAGAAAGTGGGTCATCAGATAACTTAATATTAATTTCCATGCGTTAACCTCTTGTTTATAAATTTAATTAAGCTCAGTTTATTGTTAAGTGAAAGTATAAGCAATAATCTAATTATGATGATTGCAATTTGATTTATTTTGGTGCTGTGAATTAACGTTATTCATTGAGTCAATATTCCAAATAGCAAGTGAGTTAAATATAGTTAATATGATAAATGTTTTAGTTAGAGGATAAGCTAATTAAAATTGACGATGTGAAATAAATAATAGGCTTTTATTTGTTTAAGTGACTATTTGATTAAAATAAATACTATAATTCAATCATTTGATTGGTTTTTTGTTAAATAATAAATGATTTTATCATGCTTATATTTTTCAATATGTTACATGTCTTTTTTTGTAAATGTCTAACTTGTTTTTATTAAAACGTAATGTAGTTAATGATTGTTCAAGCGAAAATCAATTTACATTAAAGATAAAAAAATATAATTTCTGATAATCATATTAAGATGATTTGGCTTTTGTAAGCTGAACTCCTTTTTCTGGAGTTATATTTTAAATGTGAGGTTTTGATTTTCGATTAATTATTTATTAATCGTTCTAATAAAAAAGGAGTGTAATTTGATAGAATTTATAAACTCATTAACTAATTTTATTTGGGGTTCTTTACTTATTTATTTATTACTGGGTGCCGGCCTGTATTTTACTCTTCGGTCAGGGTTTATTCAAATTAGGCATTTTGGCCATATGTTTAGTGTCTTAAAAAATAGTAAACAGTCCGATAGTGCGGGTATCTCATCTTTTCAGGCATTATGTACAAGTTTAGCCGCTAGGGTCGGCACAGGAAATTTAACCGGAGTTGCAATTGCGCTAACAGCAGGTGGGCCAGGTGCTATTTTTTGGATGTGGGTCGTCGCTGTACTCGGAATGGCTACGTCTTTTATTGAGTGTACTCTCGCACAGTTATACAAAACCAAAGATGATAAAGGAAACTATCGAGGTGGGCCTTCATATTATATGCAAAAAGGCTTAAACCAACGCTGGATGGGCGTATTATTTTCCATTTTCCTGATTATTGCCTTTGGTTTAGTATTTAATGCAGTACAAGCTAATTCTATTGCTCAAGCAACCGCAGTCGCCTTTGATTTCAATCCAATTTATGTTGGCATTGGCTTAGTTTTATTAAGCGGAGTTATTATTTTTGGTGGATTGAAATCCATTGCGAAAGTTGCTGAATTAGTTGTTCCAGTTATGGCGTTAGCTTATTTGCTATTAGCTTTTTGGGTTGTTGGGCACCATATTGAACGATTACCTGAAGTTTTTATGCTGATAATTCGAAATGCATTTGGCCTGCAAGAGGCTGCGGGTGGGGCTGTCGGTTATGGTGTTGCCCAGGCAATGACACAAGGAATTCAACGGGGGTTATTCTCTAACGAAGCTGGGATGGGGTCTGCACCAAATGCAGCGGCATCTGCGGCACCTTATCCACCACATCCTGCGTCACAAGGGTATGTACAGATGCTCGGTGTATTTATGGACACCATCGTTATTTGCAGTGCGACCGCCATTATTATTTTATCATCTGGCGTTCTAGAAAGTGGAATGGATAACATTAATGGGATTGAATTGACACAGCTTGCTCTTTCTTCTGCTGTCGGTAGCTGGGGAAGTACGTTCATTGCAATTGCTATCTTCTTTTTTGCATTTACATCAATCATTGCTAATTATGCTTATGCCGAAAGTAATATGATTTTTCTCGAGAATAATCATACAGCTGGGTTATTTATTTTTCGTTTAGCTGCGTTGGGTATGGTGATGTTTGGTGCGCTCGCTGAAATGCCATTTATTTGGAAACTCGCAGACTTATCGATGGGCTTAATGGCTATAACTAATCTAATTGCGATCCTTTTATTATCGGGTATCGCTTTCAAACTTGCTAAAGATTATAACCAGCAGTTAGTTGCCGGCAAAATACCGACTTTTGATATCAATCAACACCCTGAATTAAAGAAACAGTTTGAGGAAGGGATATGGGAAAAAGAAGAAGTTGATAAGTGGGTTGAGAAAGAAACATCTCGCTAATACAAAACATTTTAAGCATAAAATTCTTAGGTGATAGCCTGAGAATTTTTTTTATGAAATATTATCAATGCGTAATAAGAATAAGCGCTTGCATTATAATTATTTGAGCTATAAGGTTTTTTAAGGTGATAAAATAAATGTATTATTACAATAAATACCAATTTCGAAACTAAATAGCTGAGAAAATTATGAAATTGAATCAGTATGCCGCAACGCTGTATGGGGTTATATCAATCTTGTTGTGGAGCACAATGGTAGGGCTGATCCGTAGTGTAAGTGAAAACTTTGGGCCAGTGGGTGGTGCTGCATTAGTGTATACAGTCGGTTCGCTTGTATTAGTACTCGTTATGGGGATACCAAAAATAACGAAATATCCTAAACGCTATTTGCTTTGGGGAACGGTGTTATTTGTTAGCTATGAAATCTGTTTTGTTTTGGCGTTAGGATTAGCTAATAACCGGCAACAAGCTATTGAACTTGGTATGGTGAATTATTTGTGGCCAAGTTTTACTATCGCACTTGCTGTGTTTTTTAACCGCCAGCGTTTCACTTTATTATTAGGATTAGGGTTGGTTTTAGCTTTTATGGGGTTGATCTGGGTAATTTCAGGCAATCAGCCATTGTCGGTGCAAACTATTTTGGCAAATATACAAAGTAACCCACTTTGTTATTTTTTAGCTTTTATTGGAGCCATTGTTTGGTCATTTTATAGTAATGTTACCAAGCGTATTTCTGGTGGTCACAATGGCATGGTATTATTTTTCATCATGACTTCTATTGGGTTATGGATTTTGTATTTTTTTAGTACGCCAACAGCGTTTATTATCAATAGCGAAAGCCTGTTGTTATTACTCGTTGCCTCTATTGCGACTGGTGGGGCGAATGCATTATGGACATTTGCGGTTATCAAGGGCAATGTGGCTTTTCTAGGGACGCTTTCTTATTTCACTCCAGTTATATCGACAGCATTCGCGTCTATGTTGTTAAGTACTGCATTAACGTTAAGTTTTTGGCAAGGTGTGTTAATGGTGACAATGGGGTCGGTGATTTGCTTTTTAGCGACTAGGCAAAAACCAATATACGGTTAAAAATGGCAGCGCATACTGGTTAAGCGCTGCAACAGAAAATATATTGAAGTGAAATTTTTGCGGGCTTATACATTAATAAATTTATTAATGGCGACGGCAACACCATCTTCATCATTGGTTGTGGTGACAAATTTAACCATTTGGCGAATTGGCTCTAAAGCATTGCCCATTGCGACAGAAACACTGGCGTATTGCAGCATTTGGATATCATTGTTTTGGTCTCCAATACTCATGACTTTATCCGGTGTAATGCCTAGTTTTTCACAGATACATTGTAACGCAGCGCCTTTACTTGAGGTTTTATTTGATATCTCAAGGAAATATGGGCTTGTTCGAGTTAAAGAGTAATTATCAAAGACATTCTCTGGAATATAGCTGATACCGATATCTAATTTTTCTGGATGGTCAATTATCATAAGCTTAGTAAATTCCAGAGAAGAGTCCATTTCATTAACGGGGCAATAGATAAGCGGAGTGTGGGTTAGATAAGCATCTGCCACCGTATAGTGACTAATATGGCGGTTTGCCGTGAACATGCTGTTATCCGCAAGAGCATGCATGTGGACCCCGACATTTCTAGCCAGTTCCTCAAAATATTGGAAGTCAGCGAAATCTAACAAATTTTCTGCCAGATGACTGCCATCATTGGCTTGGTGAATGACACTACCATTATTACTAATACAGTAGTTATCCGCTGTATTTAAATCTAATTCCCGCAGGTAGGGGGATATACCCGAAAATGGCCTACCGGAGGCTAAAATAATATGGACACCTTTTTGCTTGGCTTGAGTGATGGCCTCTTTTACTACGGGAGATATTTGGTGTTGGGAGTTAAGTAATGTGCCATCTAAATCAATGGCGACCAGTTTGATTGACATCCAATGCCTCCTAAAATTCGTGCTTTCTGCCAATACCTTACTCCAATTATTCGGAATGTAAATTATACAAATAGTTATAATTTTTACGCGTACTAGAATAATGGGTATTTGATGTGAAATTGAACAGAATATAACGCAGGAACTCTGTTCAATAGTCAAAGGTTGAAATGACAATGTTTTATAGCATTAGTGTGTGAATCAATAGATTAATGCGGCTAAAATATTCTCACTCATAATTATGAATCAAATGAAGCGGTTGCTTAACATCTAATTGGATTTGGTCATTCTGTCTAAAATCAAATGGCGTAATGCCATATTCCTTACGAAACATATAGGTAAAGTGGGACTGTGACCCAAAACCAAAATCCAGTGCGATATCGAAAATAGACTGGTTGCTGTTGCGCAGTAAGTTAACCGCACCAGCAAGACGGCGTTGGCGGATGTATTTACCCAGTGAAATCCCTGTGACTTCTTTAAAGATTTTTTGCATATGCCAAAGTGAATAGCCTGAATAAGCCGCGAGCTCTTCTAAGTGGATCACGCGCCCTAAGTGTTCTTCTATCCATTTACTCAAAGCATAAACAAGTGCTAAGTGGTTATCTTGTGGCATCTCAAATGTTTTCTAGTTTTACGGTAGCAGAAGTATACACAACTTCATTTCATCATGACAAAGGCTGCTTGTGCGGTATTTCCTATTTTTAGGATAAAAAAAGCACAATCAGAATAAGTTAATGGTCAATAGCACCTAAAATGAGCGAAATTTTTGTAAAAAGAGGTCAATTGCATATTTTCCTCAAATTTAAGGCTCGAAATTAGAGTACCATTTATTTTATAAACGCATTACGTGCAATGCCATAAGTGATATCAATCATAAAATGGCAGTACCTTAGTATTGTAATCATTTGAAAAATAAAATCATCATAGAAATATGAAGGAACTATCGGTGTTTGGTCGTAAATTAATTATTGTTATAAGTGCAATCTTGGCCTGTATTTTTCTCTATCTTTTAGCGATGGATAGCCTGTGCGACCAAGGTGGAGAGGACTTTATTTTTGGTATTTGTCGTGTAACTGACTTGTTACCATTTTGAATTTGCTTTTTAATGCACAATCCATGATATTGAGTTGGGGTAACTATCCTGCGGTATCATTTTGTTATGTGATGAAAAAAAATAACTAATAGCACCAGCTTCTGGTTCGTAGAATAGGGTAAAAACAGCGCCAGAAGAATGTAGTGTTAATAAGAAAATTCAAATAAACTTGTGTCATTATCATTAGTTTGGGCGATAAAAAGCAAGTAAGAGGACGAAAGGGTAAAGTTATGGCGCAACAGCAACAGACGCTAAAGCGGGGATTAAAAAATAGGCATATCCAATTGATTGCTTTGGGAGGCGCTGTTGGTACAGGGTTATTCCTCGGAATAGCAACAACCATACAAATGGCAGGGCCATCAGTTTTACTGGGCTATGCATTGTGTGGGTTTATTGCTTTTCTTATCATGCGCCAGTTGGGAGAAATGATTGTTCAGGAACCTGTCGCGGGTTCATTTAGCCACTTTGCATTTAAGTATTGGGGTGGTTTTGCGGGCTTCCTCTCCGGGTGGAATTACTGGGTTATGTTTATCCTTGTTGGGATGACAGAACTGACGGCCGCAGGTAAATATATGCAACACTGGTGGCCTGAACTCCCGATATGGGTTTCTGCCGCGGTGTTTTTTATTGCGGTAAATGCCGTTAACTTGGTTAATGTTCGCTCTTATGGGGAAACTGAATTCTGGTTTGCATTGATTAAAGTTATTGCTGTCGTAGCTATGATTATTTTTGGTTGCTACTTACTACTTAGCGGTCATGGTGGCTCACAAGCGAAAGTGAGTAACTTATGGGAGTATGGCGGTTTCTTTGCTAATGGTTTTAATGGGCTAATAATGGCTTTGGCTATTATTATGTTTTCATTTGGGGGCTTAGAGCTAGTCGGTATTACGGCCGCAGAGGCAGAAGACCCAGATAAAAGCATTCCAAAAGCGATAAACCAAGTTGTGTACCGTATCTTGATTTTTTATATTGGTTCGTTAGCTGTATTGTTAGCGTTGTACCCTTGGGTTGACCTTGATGGCAAAACAAGCCCATTTGTATTAATTTTCCACGAATTAGGGGATTTACTGGTTGCTAATTCGTTGAACGTTGTCATTTTGATCGCTGCGTTGTCTGTTTATAACAGCGGGGCTTATGCGACAAGCCGTATGTTGTATGGTTTGGCACAACAAAGTAATGCACCTAAATTTCTTGCAAGAGTGAATAAAGGTGGCGTTCCAGTCATGGCATTATTAGTTTCAGGTATTGCGACTTCTGGCGGGATTTTAATTAACTTTGTGATGGAAGGTAAAGCTTTCGAATTATTAATGTCATTGGTTGTGACGACGTTAGTTCTGAACTGGATTATGATTTGTGTTTCAAATTTGAAGTTCAGAGCGGCAATGAACAAACAAGGTGTTGAAACGAAATTTAAAAGCATTTGGTATCCATTTGGGAACTATCTATGCTTAGCATTTTTGCTGTTAATTTTAGGGATTATCCTGACAATGGACGGCTTGCGCATCTCGGTATTAATTATGCCATTATGGATAGCGGTTCTATGGGTTGGGTACCAGTTCTCAGGGGCTAAAAAGCAAGATTTAGCTAAAAGCCAACAGCTGAGCTAAATTTGATTTTCTGATAATAAAAAGGTCGGTGGGAATATCCCACCGGCCTTTTTATACAGTAATGAAGTACTTAAATTACCATTGCCAACGTAACCAAGCGAATAATACGTTACCGTTATTATAAGTTCCCGGAATATAAGTGGCTTGTAGCGAAAGTTTGTCATATTCCACTGATACCAGAGGAAGCGGTGCTGGGATCGGAATATAGTACATATCCTTGCGGGCAGTAACACTTAGAGTGAAGCCAGCTCCCATGCGAAAACCATCAATGTCCCCGGGGATCCACATTTTTTGGAATGCATAACCACCAATTGGTTCCCAATCATTATGTGAATCTTTAAATGCCATTGCATAGATAGCATGCCAGTCATTGTCTTCATCATAACGATATTTACCAAAGCCCAGACCCCAAGGGCGCTCGTTATATTCATCTGTTTTTTTCTTGTCGTACATTGCACGGTTGTGCCAAGTCACAGCGGGAACGTATAGCTCATATTTGTCTGAGTCCCATGTGGTACTGACATTACTTTTAAATGTATCCCATAAATTTGCTGATTGCTCTTGTGCAACGGCAGGCGATGATATGTAGGTTGAGGCGCTCATGAGTAGCGATGCACCTACGGCCAACTGTATGTTTTTATAAACTCTCATTGTAAATCCAGTTCTGTATCGCAGATATAAAAATGATGATTAGCTCGCTAATGATTATCAGATTAGCATTATTATTATAATTTTGAGCGAAATTATTTTAATTAAGATGTACAGAATATAACAGTATTTATTACATAGTTAAGGATAATAATTGGCTGGTCATGGTAGAACCGTTTAATTTTGCCTGTTTTTAAGTAGGATAACCGATAGATAAATTGGATGTTAACTTATCAGATTGGTTATTGAATAGGCTAATTCTCCTAAAAATAACCAATAATAATAGATAAGGTATTTCATTTTCTTATTAATAAAGCCGTTATTTGATAAGAAAAAATGAAAGAGAATTTTTTAATCAAGAATAAGAGAAAACATTGTGTCACTCATTATTGTTGTATTTAACGTTTTGTAATAAAAAGATATTTTTAACAATTTAGGTGATTACGACTAGTAATGTTGATAGAGCAGACATTTATGAAAAATAGCGTGCAAACAAATCTAAAAAGTATGATGCACGTCAAATAATGACTTGTCTCAATGGGATGAAATGAGTGTTATAGGCGGCAGGTATAAGCTGCTGCATGTCAACACGGGTAGGAGCGAGTACTTAAAGGTTTATAGCATATACATTGCTGTGCGTAACCTTGGCTTCTAACTAACAAAGGAACATCACCATGATGAAACGCCAAGAACCACTGACTGAATATCAAGCAAAATGCTTGGCTATCGCTACAGACAAAATATTATCACCAAAACAAAAAGCCAATTTTTTAGCGATAGAGGCCGATAGCAATATTCCTTACCTTGCGATGAGCCAACCCCTAGCGGATGCGTTAAATGAACGTGTTATTTGTGATATGTATGAAGGAAATGCACCGTATAAGCCACGTTATGTATTGCCTGATTATGTAAAATACCTCAAGCAAGGTTCAAAATACTTAGAGTTAGCCCCTGCTGAGGACTTTGATGATGCCCTTAATCATCTGATGATTTTGTACCACCACGTCCCTTCGGTAACCAATTTCCCTGTGTTTTTAGGGTATTTAGATAAAGTCCTCATGCCATATGTGGGTGAGTTGACAGAAGAACAACTGTATCCAAAACTAAAAAGATTCTGGGTGCAGTTAGACCGAACTCTACCTGATGCTTTTATGCATGCCAATATTGGGCCTGATGACAACGTTATTTGCCGTTTGATTTTACGTATTGATGCAGAACTGAAACAAGTCGCACCTAACCTGACATTTGTCTATCACCCACAACGCACACCAGAGTCGCTTTTCTTACAAGCGATTGAGAATATTTGTGAATGTAGTAAGCCACATATTGCAAATGATATTGTTCATAGTGCGGCATTCGATAAACAAGGTTACGGTATTGTCAGTTGTTATAATGCATTACCTGTTGCGGGTGGCGGAAGCACTTTAGTTCGTATTAATTTGCGCGAAGTTGCGTTACGCAGTCAAAATTCAGCTGATTTTTTAAATGTGCAATTGAAAAAGTATTGTGAGTTACAAATGGAACTCATTGAAACACGTAGCGCATTTTTATATGAGGAATCTAATTTCTTCCAAACCAGTTTTCTTGTTCAAGAGGGGTTAATTGAGCCAGAACGCTTTGCACCGATGTTTGGTATTTATGGTTTAGCAGAGGCCGTGAATATCTTGATGGAAAAAGATGGCGTGAAAGGCCAGTACCAAGCGAATTCACCAGCTTTACCATTGTCTTATCAAATTAGCGAACAATTGGCAGACTTTGTTGAAACAACACCGGTTAAATATGGCTATAAAAACCGAGCTATGCTTCATGCGCAATCTGGGATTAGCTCAGACATAGGAACGACGCCGGGGGCTCGTATTCCATATGGTGAAGAACCCGATCCTGTGTCGCATATTCAAGCCGTTGCACCTCATCACAAACACTATTTATCTGGGATCAGTGACATTTTAACCATCGATGAAACGATTAAACAAAACCCGCAAGCATTAATGCAATTGTGCAAAGGGGCGTTTAGTTGTGGGATGCGCGAATTTACCGCAAACGTGGCAAGTAATGATTTAGTCCGTGTCACTGGCTATATGGTGCGTTTGTCAGATATCGAAAAATACAAAGAACAAGGTTCTAGAAGCAATACTACCTGGTTAGGTGAAGAAGCGACTAAGAACTGTAAAATTACAGCCCGTCAGCAGCGAGTCATCAGCAATGAGCAATCGATGCGCTACGCTGAATAAGGTTATTCCTTTTTCCTGCGTAGATGGGCCGGGCAATCGACATGTTATCTTTTTGCAAGGTTGCAATTTACGTTGTTTGAATTGCCATAATCCATATACCATGGCGCTCTGTGACCATTGTGGGGACTGCGTTTTAACCTGTCCTCACAATGGGTTATCATTTGTTGATGGTAAGGTTATATGGGATAGCGATGCCTGCCAGCTCTGTGACACTTGTTTACAAACGTGCACTAAGAATTCAAGCCCAATGACAGTGTCGTTAAGTGTTAATGATGCTATCAATGACTTGAAAAAAAATGTTGTCTTTCTGAATGGTATAACCATTAGTGGCGGGGAAGCAACAACACAATTACCTTTTATTATTGGATTATTTAAAGCGATTAAAGACACACCGGAACTGAAACATTTAACCTGCTTTATTGACAGTAATGGCCATCTTGCTTCTGCGGGGTGGAGTAAGGTAATTGAGTATACTGATGGCGTAATGATTGACTTAAAATCATGGAGCGATGAGTGTGCCTTAAGATTAACTGGGAAAGATAACCAACGTGTATTTCAATCAATTCAATTTCTGGCACAAGCGGGAAAATTGTATGAATTGCGTTTATTATATATTCCTCAGCAAACAGATTATCTAGAACATATTGATAAACTGGCTGATTTCTTAAATCAACTTCCTGCAAATACACGAATAAAAGTTAATGCTTTTCAGCAACATGGCGTAAAAAATGAAGCGGCTAACTGGCCTGCGGCAACCCAAACGGAAGTAGAGACATTTGTCCAGCTATTAAAACAGCGAGGTGTCGGTAATATTCATTTGCCTAATGTGTACTTATAAGTCACGTTAATTTTTCCTGTGTAATATATTTCCCCTTTTTATCTAAGTCATTAAAATTCATTCACTAACCGCTGGTATTTGTTAAATGATATGAGACAATCAAGGCGGTTTTATTGTTTGATTTAAAATGATTTCAGTAAACCTCGCTTATCAATCTATTCAAATGCTTTAGCCGAAAAGGGGAATCACTCATGAGGATCAATGCGTTAACCATAGCCGGAACAGACCCATCGGGTGGGGCGGGTATTCAGGCGGATTTAAAAACTTTCTCTGCGTTAGAGGCTTATGGTACGAGTGTGATGACGGCATTGGTGGCTCAAAATACCCGAGGCGTGCAATCCGTCCAAGACTTACCCCCTGAATTTGTGGCGGCACAATTAGACTCTGTTCTCAGTGATGTGCGAATTGATAGCGCAAAAATCGGCATGTTATTTAATCAAAGTAATATCGCAGTTGTGGCGAAGGCGCTGAAGCAATATCCAATTCCGTATGTGGTATTGGATACTGTAATGGTGGCTAAAAGTGGCGACCCGTTACTATTACCCGATGCGGTTGATGCACTGCGCCAACAATTATTGCCCCTCGTTTCTATAATTACACCGAATCTCCCTGAAGCCGCGGTATTACTAGACGAAAAAGTTGCACAAACAGAAAGCCAAATGTTGACTCAGGGGTATAAATTACTTGAAAAAGGTTGTCAAGCGGTGTTGATGAAAGGCGGGCACCTAAGTGATGCTGAAAGCCCTGATTGGTTAATCACACCTGAAGGTGAATGGCGCTTTACCTCTATTCGCGTAAATACTAAAAATACCCATGGTACTGGGTGTACTTTGTCAGCGGCTTTGGCTGCTCTGCGCCCTCGTTGCTCTGATTGGCAAGAAGCGGTTACGCAGGCTAAAGCCTATTTACAAGCTGCGTTAGAGCAAGCGGACAGTTTAGAAGTTGGCAAGGGGATTGGCCCAGTACACCACTTCCATGCATGGTGGTAGCCTGTAATGATTGAAAGCCCGAACACTAGGGCTTTCTCGTTATATTTTAAGCTAATAAGTTACATTGAGGCGGCAACCGGCACTGAATAGCATTCGGCTGCACTGCGAACGTAAAGGTATCTCCCGATAATGGCTCACCATCAAGGTTTAAGATCATATCGTGAGGAGATGAAATTTTTACCCATGATAATTGCCTTTCGACCAAGTGCTCGTTTTTATCGTCTGAAAATAGGTTTGCTAAAAATGCGGGTATGACATCCCTTGCAGGAATAATCAGTAAATTTAATGCGCCATCATTAATCAGTGCTTGCGGTGTCAGTTGTTGTCCTCCGCCCGCTTGGCGGCCGTTTCCGACAGCGATGACCAACGTTTCACCTTCCCAACTAAAGTTTTCACCCTCAATGCGGCAAATATCCGTTTTCAGCGTATCAGGGCGCAATAAGCCATTTATCACGTAAGCGGCACCGCCCAATGCTGATTTCAGTGCTTCAGGCGTTTCGGTGGTAATACGCGTCCCAAAGCCGCCAGTCGCCATATTGAGAAAATAATATTGTTTATTGACTTGCGCAATATCAATGGGAACTGCTTTACCTTTTAATGAGAGAGCAAGGGCGGCTTCAATATCCAGTGGAATATTCGCGCTGGTGGCAAAATCATTTGCCGTTCCCATCGGGAGAATTCCTAAAGTAGGGCGAGAGTCACTCGGGAACTTCATCAAGGTACTGGCAACCGCATTTACTGTGCCGTCACCTCCTGCGGCAATGATGGTATCAACGCCGTGTTTTATTGCCTGAGAAATAAAATAATAAGTATCATCCAATTCCCACGGAATACGGACTTGAATTTGATGGCCTTCATTACGTAAGTGAGTAATGGCCTTTCGCAGCTCAGCGTGATTGGCTTGTTTACCATTAAGGATAATCATGGCTGACTGATATTGATTCATATATACCCATCCATTCGGCTTAACATATGGCAAATATTCGTTAAAATGAGTATAAATGGATTTATAAGATATTGATGAGCTTATTTTAGATTTTTTACAGTAATAGCGTTAACAAGAGAAATGAAATAGAAATTGCAGATAAAAGAAATGGCTAGCTCAAGGGAGATTGAGCCAGCCAAGGAGGTGGTTCCTAGTCTTATTTTATGACTTTCTAGTTCTTCGTTTTCAAGAGTGACTATACGATATTGAATAGCCAATTGATGTGATCTGTTGCATAAAATTGGATATTCAGTGCACTTTTCAATGTAAATGTCAATAACGCGAATGATTCTCATATAAGAAAAAGCATATAAAGTGAAATAATATCATATTATAGATAAAAAAAAGCCAAAATATCAAAACGTTAAACGATGAGATTTTGGCTTTTAGCGAACAAACTATTTAAAAAACACGGAGTGGCGGTTAGCCTGCAATTTGCTTTTCTGCCTGAGTTTGGTGAGGTGCGCGGGTCGTTGTTCCTGCTAAGTTACGGATTAACAAACCAAAATTAACATCGACATCCTCAGGGATTGGCAGGTAAACCACATGGCCGTTACCGGGTGCAACATCAATCGCTTCACCTTTGCGGTTTGCTAATGAGTCCAAAGTAAAGACAATATTACCCGCCGGGGTCATCATCTCTAAGCTATCCCCAACGCTAAATTTATTTTTTACATCAACCTCAGCCATACCATTGACACGTTTACCTGTGAATTCACCCACAAATTGCTGAGTTTCAGAAACAGAATAGCCATATTCATAGGTTTGGTAGGCATCGTGAGTGTGGCGACGCAAGAAACCTTCAGTGTAACCACGGTGTGCTAACCCTTCTAAAGTAGATAACAACGTTGGGTCAAAGGGTTTTCCTGCGACAGCATCGTCAATCGCACGTCTATAGACTTGTGCAGTACGAGCACAGTAATAAAACGATTTTGTGCGGCCTTCAATTTTTAATGAGTGAACACCCATTTTTGTTAGGTTTTCAACGTGTTCGATTGCACGTAAATCTTTAGAGTTCATGATATAAGTGCCATGTTCGTCTTCAAAGGCCGTCATATATTCGCCTGGACGTTTAGCTTCTTCTATCATAAAGACTTTATCTGTTGGCGCGCCCGCACCTAGGGTTGGTGCCACATTTTGTACAGGGATAGGTTCATGCACATGGACAATATTACCCACATCATCTTCTTTACCTTCTTGTACGTTATATTCCCAGCGGCAAGCATTGGTGCAAGTCCCTTGATTTGGGTCGCGTTTATTAATATAACCGGAAAGTAAACAACGGCCGGAATAGGCCATACAAAGGGCACCATGGACAAAGACTTCAAGCTCGATTTCCGGTACTTGTTGACGAATTTCAGCAATTTCTTCGAGGGATAATTCGCGAGATAAGATCACTCGTGTTAAGCCCATTTGTTTCCAGAACTTCACCGATGCCCAGTTAACTGCATTGGCCTGCACAGATAAATGAATATCCATCTCAGGAAACGCTTCACGAACCATCATAATAAGGCCAGGGTCAGACATGATCAGAGCATCTGGGCCCATTTCAATGACGGGGGTTAAATCACGAATAAAGGTTTTTAATTTCGCATTATGAGGGGCAATATTCACCACCACATAAAACTTTTTACCCAACTCATGGGCTTCCTGAATGCCTTTAGCTAAGTTTTCGTGATTAAATTCGTTATTTCGTACGCGTAAGCTGTAACGAGGCTGTCCTGCATAAACGGCGTCTGCGCCATACGCGAAGGCGTAGCGCATATTTTTTAATGAACCGGCAGGAGACAAAAGCTCTGGTGTAAACATGGTTATTCTCTATCTGATGTCAAGTCAGCACTCACTCATACGAGAGAGTGTTTTTAAGGGATGAGAATTTTACTCCTATTTGATAAAAAAACCAAATATCCCACAAGAATAGTATGTCTATTGATTACTTAATATTCATCCCAACGGTAGCCGAGGCCATATATTGAACGAATAAAGGTTTTTTCGTTATCGAGGGACTCTAATTTACGGCGTAAATTTTTGACGTGACTATCAATTGTACGGTCCGTTACTACGCGGTGGTCGTCATATAAGATATCCAGTAACTGGTCGCGAGAAAACACCATACCTGCATTATCAGACATAAACTTGAGTAGCCGAAATTCAGCGGGCGTGAGTTCAAGTAACTGTGAGCCATAGCGTACTTGAAATGCATTTTCATCAATAATAAGCTTGGTTTGATTATTGCTATTAGTTTGGCTATTACTAGTTGTCATATTTGGCTGGCAACGGCGTAAAATCGTTTTGACTCGAGCCACGACTTCTCGCGGGCTAAAAGGCTTACAAATATAGTCGTCAGCCCCAATTTCTAACCCTAATAAACGGTCAATTTCTTCGGTTTTTGCTGTCACCATAATAATGGGAACATCACTGAATTTTCGTAGTTCACGACATACTGAAATGCCGTCCATACCGGGTAACATTAAATCTAATAAAATGAGTGCAGGTTGATGTTGTTTAACATAGTCGATTACTTGGTCACCCCGTGCAATTAATGCGGGTTGATAATTTGCAGCTTGTAAGTAATCGAACAGCAGTTGGCCTAGCTTGGGTTCATCTTCCACAACCAAAATAGGGGTATTGCTCTGTTCAGTCATGTTCATAAACCTTTGTCTTTTAATTGAATCGGTAAATTAATGGTAATTTTGACACCACCTAATGGTGACGGTGCTGCGGAAATTGTCCCATGGTGAGCCTCAACAATATTATAGCAAATGGCCAACCCTAAACCTGAACCGCCACTGGCGCGATTACGAGAACCTTCAGCACGGTAAAAACGTTCAAATAAATGTTGGCATTGCTCAGCAGACAGCCCCGGGGCGCTATCTTGCCAAATTATACTGAGCTGGTTGTGGTCTTGTGTGACTTGAATGGCAATTTTACCTTGTGGGTCCGTATAGCGTAAGCTGTTTTCCATTAAGTTATAGAATAACTGAGTGATGCGGTCAGGGTCTGCAAACACGTTGCCTTGTGCAATAAATTGCCGTTCAACTGAAAGTTGTTGGTCTTCTAACCGCCAGCGAGCTTGGCCTATCGCCATTTCAATTAAAGGAATGATATCGGTAAGTTGCATACGATAGACCAATGAGCCTCTATCCGATAACGAGAGCTGGTGGAGGTCATTAACCAGCTTAATTAAAGTTTGGGTTTCATTCAGTAGGGAATTGATTGTTTCGGGAGTGGCTTGCCGGACGCCATCTTGCACCGCTTCTAATTCGCCTCGCAGAACTGACAACGGCGTGCGGAGCTCATGGGAAATATCCGCCATATAATCACGCCGCATTTGTTCGTTTTTTTCAAGGGTAGAGGCCAGATGGTTAAAATCTTTAGCCAGTTGCCCAAGTTCATCGCGGCCAGACTCAGGAACCCGCGTGGCAAAGTCTCCATTGGCGAGCCGGTTAGTGCCTTCGAGTAACCGCTTGATGGGTTTCAAAAAACTACGGGCAAGGAACAATGTGGCAATCAGAGCCACAAATAAAGACAGCCCAGCGATGATCCAACTGGTATACATTTGTTTGGTATCAAAACGGCGGTCAAGGGCGCTGCTGATTCCCGTTTCATAGCTGGCAACGAGCCAACCGACGGTTTCACCATTGCTAGTAACAATAGGCTCACGGAGAACTTTGCTCGGTAGGGGCGTGTCTTGCCCGAAAATTAGCCGGTCTTGTGTATCATAAACCCAAAAAATGGTTCGCCAGCGCTGTCGCATCGGGCCACGATGTTGTTGATGTTCTACAGAGCGCAGAATGCGAAAGAAAATGCGATCATTACCAATCAAAAACCGCCAATTGCCCATTTCTTCATATTGTTCCGCAAGGGCGGAAGAAACCTGCTCAACGCGTTGTTGGTCATTTTCTTTAATATAGTCAATAAAGCCATGTTGAAAACTCATGCGCACGCCTTGGTGCATAATTAGCACTAGCAATAAGCATGTCGCAAAAATAGCTAAAAAAAGCCGAGTACTAACGCTATTTAACCTAAGCTTCATGGTTATTCTCCACAATCTTATGCGTTAATGACTTTTTGCGCTGCCAACGTTGCCTTAAGCTATCAAAACTTAAATACACAACAGGAGTGGTAAATAAAGTCAGCAATTGGCTCATTATTAAGCCACCGACAATGGTGATCCCGAGAGGTTGACGTAGTTCTGCTCCATCACCACTACCTAACATTAACGGTAACGCACCAAAAATGGCGGCGAGTGTCGTCATTAAAATAGGGCGAAAACGTAATAAACTGGCACGGAAAATGGCTTCTTGAGCGGTTAAACCCGCTGTTCTTTGTGCTTGAATAGCAAAATCCACCATAATAATGGCGTTCTTCTTGACGATCCCAATTAATAGCATGATGCCGATTAAAGCGATTAAACTAAATGGTGTGTCAAATAACTCAAGGGCTAATAATGCACCGACACCAGCAGAAGGCAAAGTTGATAAAATTGTCAGTGGGTGGATATAACTTTCATATAGAATCCCAAGAACTAAATAGACAGTCACAATAGCGGCTAAAATCAAAAATAATTGTGACTTCAAAGTTTCTTGGAATATTTGTGCCGTTCCTGCAAAAGACCCTCGCACTGTAGATGGCACGCCAAGCGCAGTCATGGTTTTTTCTATTTCGACGATGGCATCATTTAAGGTATAACCGTCAGCGACATTAAATGCGATAGTGGATGAAGCTGATAGCCCCTGGTGGTTCACGCTTAATGGCGCATTCGCCGGCTGCCAACGAGCAAAATAAGACAGCGGGATAGCATCGCCATCTTTATTGATAACAAACATTTTGTCGAGGGAACTGACATCTTGCGTATATTCAGGAGCAACTTCCATCACTACTTTATATTGGTTCATCGCTTCATAAATGGTGGAAACTTGGCGTTGGCCAAATGCGTTGTTAAGCAAACTGTTAGCTTCACGGACATCGATACCTAGCTGGGCCATTAAGTCCCTATCGTAGGTGATCGCCATTTCTGCACCTTTGTCTTCCTTATCTGAGTTCACATCTGTCAGCTGTGGCAATTCACCGAGTGCTTTACGAATGGCGGGTTCCCAGTCACGCAATGCAGAAAGCTCATCCGCAAGCAGCGTAAACTGATAGCTGGCATTGGCTTGTCGACCTCCCACACGAATATCTTGTACTGGCATCATGAACAGGTTAGCCCCTGGCTCATTGGCTAATTTCATGCGTAACCGATTAATGACTTCAGCTGAACTTTCAGTACGTTCACCCAGTGGTTTTAATGAGATATACATAAAACCGCTGTTTACCCGGCTACCGCCAGTAAAACCGGTGACATTATCCGTCGCTGGGTCGGCTTTAACTTGCTGCATAAAACGGGTCATTTTTTCTTTCATTGACTGGAATGAAATACTTTGGTCTGCGCGAACAAAGCCCAGCACACGGCCGGTATCTTGTTCAGGAAAGAAAGTTTTCGGAACGGTAATATACAGATAAACGTTTAAGCCGATTGTGGCAAATAGCACCGCGAGAACACTACGGCGATGTTCGAGTACCCATTTTAAAGCGATGCCATAACTTTCTTGCAAGCGCAGCAACACACGTCCAAACCCGCGATGTTTGGCTTTGACGTTGCGAGGGCGTTTCTTCAGTAAGTAAGCACACATCATAGGGGTGAGCGTTAATGAGATCACCAAAGAAATACCGATAGCGGTTGCAAGGGTAATGGCAAATTCGCGGAATAAACGGCCGACCAGTCCATCCATAAGCAGTAGCGGAATAAAAACAGCCACTAAGGAAATACTCATGGAAACGACGGTAAAGCCGACTTCATGCACGCCTTTAACCGCCGCAATAAACGGTTTTTTACCATTTTCGATATGACGCGAGATATTTTCTAATACGACAATGGCATCATCAACCACAAAGCCCGTCGCAACCGTTAATGCCATCAATGACAAGTTATTTAAACTAAAGCCACATAAATACATGGCCGTAAAAGTCCCAATCAATGAGACAGGGACAGCAACGGCAGGGATCAAAGTAGCGCGACCTGAACGTAAGAACAGCAGCACCACGAGGATCACCAAGGCAACGGCAATCAGTAGAGCACGTTCCACTTCGGCTAGAGACGCACGGATGGTCGGTGTTCTGTCTTGTGCCACTTTTAAATCAATAGCGGCAGGGATCATGTCATTGAATTCAGGCAATTCAGCACGAATACGGTTCACTGTTTCAATAATATTGGCGCCAGCTTCACGACGAATGACAATCAAAATAGCCGGTTTACCGTCTGCCATACCGGCAGCGCGTACGTTTTCAATGGAATCTTTAACATTGGCGACATCGCTGAGCTTTACAGCATTGCCTTGGCTGTAATGAACAATAATTGGTCGATAATCGGCTGCTTTTTTTAACTCATCATTAGTCTGTACTTGATAACGTTTTTCGTCATCATTGATATAGCCTTGCGGTTGGCGAACGTTAGCACTACTAATGGCTGAGCGCACGGCATCAAGGGAAACCCCTTGGTTAAATAGGGCGGTTGGGTTGAGCTCAACCCGTACGGCAGGGAGCGAGCCGCCACCAACTGAAACTTCACTAACCCCTTCAATTTGCGCAATTCGCTGGGCTAAACGGGTAGATGCAATATCATAAATTTCGCCAGTACCCATGGTCTCTGAGGTCATGGTTAAAATCATAATTGGCGCATCAGACGGATTAGACTTGTAATAACGTGGACGGCTTGGCATACCGCTGGGCAGCAGGTTTTGTGCCGCATTAATCGCAGCTTGCACTTCCCGAGCCGCGTTATTAATGTCTTTGTCGAGATTAAACTCAAGGGTAATAGTGGTTCGCCCAAGCGCACTGCTTGAGGTCATTTCGCTGATCCCAGCAATACTGCCTAAAGAGCGTTCAAGAGGTGTCGCAACGGAGGACGCCATGGTTTCGGGTGACGCCCCGGGAAGTGACGCTGTCACGTTAATCACAGGGTAATCTACTTGAGGCAACGGAGAAACCGGTAAAAATAGAAAGCTCAGGGCACCACACAAAGTAATCGCAACGCTAATCAGCGTCGTTGCTACCGGGCGGCTAATAAATAGAGCAAAGAAACGCTTCATTATGACACCTGTGCCTTCTTCGCTTGGCGACGGTCTTTAAAATAATGAGAAAGACGGTCGAACAATAAGTAAATAACCGGTGTGGTAAATAAGGTAAGGATTTGGCTCATAATTAAGCCACCAACCATACAAATTCCTAATGGTTGGCGTAATTCTGCACCGACACCTGTACTTAGCATTAATGGCAAGGCTCCTAGTAATGCCGCCATGGTGGTCATTAAAATTGGGCGAAAACGCAGTAGGCAAGCTTGGTAGATGGCATCATAAGGGGACATTCCCTGTTCACGCTCTGCAGCAAGGGCAAAGTCAATCATCATAATGGCGTTCTTTTTCACGATACCAATTAATAAGATGATGCCGATGACTGCAATAACATCAAGGTCTTTTCCTGCCATCATTAAAGCAAGTAATGCGCCAACCCCCGCAGTCGGTAAGGTGGATAAAATCGTAATCGGGTGGATAAAGCTCTCATATAAAATGCCTAATACGATATACATCGCCACAATTGCGGCTGCAATTAACCAGATAGTGCTGCTTAGTGCAGCTTCAAAGGCTAAAGTCGCCCCTTGGAATTGTGTGGTAATGGATTTTGGCATCGCAATTTGTGATTCGGCCAATTTCACGGCATTGACGGCTGACTCAAGCGAAGCGCCATCCGCCACATTAAACGAGAATGTCACCGCGGGAAATTGGTCGAGGTGATTAATTGCTAATGGCCCATTACCTTCTTGAATATTTACCAAGGTGCTTAGTGGCACAATGGCTCCATCAGTGCCTTTTAGACGAATATCATTCAGCGCATCCATACCATCACGGGTTTGTGTGTCATGTTCTAATATCACACGATATTGATTTGACTGTGTGTATATGGTTGAAACCATTCGCTGCCCAAATGCATTATATAAAGCGTTATCAATGGCTGACATTGTGATACCAAAACGGCTTGCGGTATCACGGTTAACATTCACATAAGCGACTAGCCCTTTATTTTGCCAATCACTACTGACATCCGTGAGTTCAGGTTGTTGTTCTAGGGCTTCTAACAAGCGTGGAACCCAAGTGGTTAATTCCTCTAGTGAACCTGCCTGTAACGTAAATTGATACTGTGTGCGTGCAACTTGCGTATCGATGGTGAGATCTTGCATAGGCTGCAAATATAAATTCACCCCGGCAATGTTATCCACGGATTGCTGTAGACGGTCAATAATCGCCACCACTCTATCTTCACGCTCATCAAGGGGCTTTAAGGTAATTTGGAGACGCGCGTTGTTTAATGTTGGGTTGCTACCATCAACCCCCACATAAGTGGTGACATTATCAACCGCAGGGTCTGCCAATAATTTTGACGCAACTTCCTGTTGCTTTTGCGCCATGGCCGCAAAAGAAATAGATTGACGGCTTTCAATTGACCCTTGAATAATTCCACTGTCTTGCAAAGGGAAAAAACCTTTTGGGATCCACATATACAGCAAAACAGTCAGCACCATGGTGCCTAGCGCCACAGAAAGCGTTAACCATTGGTGATTAAGAATACGTTTTAACCAAATTGCGTATCCAGCAACCATACGGTCAAAGAAACGCTCACACGCTAGTTCAAAACGGTTATGTTTATGTTGCGACTCTGGTTTTAATAAACGCGCACACATCATTGGCGTTAACGTCAAAGAGACGACAGCGGAGATCAAAATAGCCACGGCTAGGGTAATGGCAAATTCGCGGAATAACCGGCCGACAATATCCCCCATAAATAACAGCGGGATTAATACTGCAACTAAAGAAAAGGTGAGGGAGATAATGGTAAACCCGATTTCCCCCGCCCCTTTGAGTGCAGCGACCAGAGGCTTATCGCCTTTTTCTAAGTAGCGGGAAATATTTTCAATCACCACTATCGCATCATCGACCACAAAACCTGTGGCGATGGTTAATGCCATTAGGGTGAGGTTATTGACAGAAAAACCACAAAAATACATGACTGCAAAGGTACCAACGAGGGACAGCGGTACCGCAATGCCCGGTATTAAGGTGGCAATTCCATTGCGTAAAAACAAATAAATCACCATCACCACGAGGGCGATGGCTAACATTAACTCAAACTGTACATCATTAACGGACGCTCGAATAGTACTGGTTCTATCGGTTAAAATATCGACATTAACCGATTTAGGTAAGCTTTCAATTAATTCGGGTAACAGCGTACGAATGGTATCTGTGGTTTCAATGACGTTAGCACCGGGCTGCCGCTGCACATTGATCACAATCGCCTGTTCATTATTTGCCCATGCCCCTAAATAGGCATTTTCGGCACCTTGTGCAATCGTTGCAATGTCGCCTAAACGTACAGGCGCACCATTTTGGAAGGCCACAATAAGCTGACGATAGTCGTCAAGTGACTTCATTTGGTCGTTAGCAGAAAGCGTCACTGCTCGCGTTGGCCCATCGAAACTCCCTTTTGCGGAGTTGACGTTAGCATTGTTGATGGCTAGGCGGATGGTTTCGCTATCCAGCCCTTTGGCTGCCATGGCTTGTGGGTTTAAATTCACGCGAACAGCAGGGCGTTGACCACCGGCTAAGGTGACTAAACCCACTCCATTAACTTGGGATATTTTCTGGGCAATTCGCGTTTCAATAATATCCTGTACCTGCGTTAATGGCATCGCATCAGAGGTGACCGCTAAGGTGAGTACAGGCGGGTCAGCAGGGTTTACCTTATTATAAATCGGAGGATAGGGTAAATCCGAAGGCAGTAAACTACTGGCGGAATTAATCGCTGCTTGGACTTCTTGTTCGGCAACCTCTAGAGGCAACGTTAATTGGAACATCAGTGTTATAACTGATGCTCCTCCTGAACTTTGCGATGACATCTGTTTAAGACCCGACATTTGCCCAAACTGGGTTTCCAAAGGCGCAGTCACTGCAGAGGTCATCACATCGGGGCTGGCTCCCGGGTAAAGGGTAACAACTTGAATCGTCGGATAATCGACTTCGGGCAGGGCTGAAACAGGTAAGAAGCGATAGCCGATGATCCCTGCAAGTAATATAGCCACCATGAATAATGTGGTAGCCACAGGGCGCAAAATAAATAAACGAGAAGGCCCACCGCCTTTTAACATTTCAGGCTGCATTACGCTTTCTCCGCGCTATTGGCTTTACCTTTGCGGGGCTCTTTTTTGGCGATGCTTTCAGCGGTAACGACTTCGACAGTTGTGCCATCGGTGAGTTTATCAACACCATCGGTGATGACTTTGGTATTTGCTGCGAGCCCACTTTCAATAACGACTTGTTGGCTATCTTGCATCCCCACGGTCACATTGTGTTTGCTGACTTTATTATCATCACTCAATACCCAAACATAGTGACCTTCGTTGCCCATTTGCAGTGCAGCGGTTGGGATCACCACGGCATTTTGCAGCGTTTCAACTTGCATTTTTACGTTAACAAATTGATTAGGGAAAAGTTTTTCTTCTTCATTGGTAAAGCGCGCTTTTATTTTAAGAGTGCCGGTCGCAGCATCAATTTGGTTATCAGTACTGAGTAGCTCACCGCTTGCGATTAGCGCGATATTGTTTCTGTCCCAAGCTTCAATCAATACTTTTTCACCGGAAGATTGTGCTTGCTGGATCGCGGGAATATCACCTTCAGGTAAAGCAAACAAGACATCTGCGGGTTGAGTTTGTGTGATAACAACAAGAGGGGTTGAGGTTCCTGAAGAGATAAAGTTTCCGACATCAACTTGTTTTAAACCAACCCGCCCTGAGATGGGGGCAGTAATTTTACTGTAGGTTAATTGCAGTTTGGCATTATCAACAGCCGCTTGGTCGACTTTAATACTGCCTTGTGCCTGTAATACTGCCGCTTTTTGGTTATCTAGCTCTTGTTGCGAAATCACTTTAGTGCCAGCAAGCTTTTGATAACGCGCTAAATCTAATTGCGCATTAGCTAACGTTGCTTTGTCTTTAGCTAATTGCCCCTCAGCTTGTGATAGCTGAACTTCAAATGGGCGAGGGTCAATCTGTGCCAATAAATCTCCCTTATTGACATATTGCCCTTCGGTAAAATACAGCTGCATTAACTGGCCTTCAACACGGCTGGTTACAGTGACAACATTTGCCGCTTGCACTGTGCCTAAGCCTGATAAAAATCGTGGAACGACTTTTTGTTCAGCAACGGCAAACTGCACAGGGGCTAACACACGTGGTGGGCGGCCCATCGCGCTTCGCTGTGAGTTTGGTTTTGCTACGGTACCAGTAGATTGTGTATCTGATTGTTTTTCTTGATGATAAAAGTACCAAGAAACGCCAGCTACCGCAATAATGGCAATAAAAATGGCAGAGCGAATAAAAGGTTTACGTTGTTTTTGTTTATTCATTTTGGGTAATTCGCTTAACTCAAAAAAAGTGGATGAGATCCGTCAGGCTGTATACTAAAAAACTAACAAAAAAGAGTCAGTTAGACATATTAGTAGTTTAACGTGATAGGTACAAAGAAAAATGGAGGAAATATGAATAAGTGTCAATTTCTGTACTTGTATACTTCAGTGCTTGTAAAGGGGGAGAGCGGGGGAATAATTTTGTATCAATTAAGATTGCCCCCCGAGTAAATAGGGGGCAATCGATTTTATAAACTAGAAGCTTTTAAGACCGCAGATTTTTCGTTTGAAGACTCTGAATTGACAGTCCAACCTTTCCAAGATAGAGGAATGAAGGCTACAGCAACCGCTAATAATGAGACGCCAGCGACATAATAGGCAGGTGCCATGTGAGATTGCTGCAACCAAGCACCAGTTAATATTGGTGTTAAACCACCAAAAATTGCATAAGCCACATTGTAAGCGAATGACAGGCCAGAATAGCGAATTTCAGGTGGAAATGCGCGTGTACTGATAATTGGAGTGGTTGCAATCGCGCCAACAAAGAAGCCCATCAAGCCATAGTTAAAAATCAACGTACTCGCCGCAATATCACTGGATAATGATGAATAAAAGTAAATTGCCGTTACGGCTAATCCACCCCATGATAAAGTCATTGAGGTACGAGTTCCGGTTTTATCGCCTAACCAGCCCCAGAAGATACAGCCTAATGTTAAGGTCAATGTCGCCGCGCAGTTAGCTTGCAATGCCACATTCCTATCAATGTTATAGATCCCTTTTAACACCACATCTGGTGTCATCAAAATGGTGACAACGATAGCGGTTGATAATGACCACGTCAGTGCCGCAGTGATCATACAAGCTTGTTTATGAGACTTAATCACGGTTTTGACGGGTAATTCTTGTGACAAGGCCTTTTTGGCTGCCAGCTCTTTGAATATCGGGGTTTCTTGTAAAAAACGACGTAAATACACAGAGATAAACCCAAAAACACCACCAAGAATAAATGGAATACGCCAAGCAAAATCATGAATTTCAGTTGTGGTATAAGAGCGCTCAATGATAATTGCGACGATAGAGCCTAATAAAATACCACCGGTGATCCCAGAAGTCAGTGTACCGACACCTAAACCATAACGTTGTTTTGGTGTATGTTCTGCAATAAATACCCATGCACCTGGCATTTCACCACCAATCGCGGCACCTTGCATAATACGCATTAACAGCAGTAATAATGGAGCAGCAGCGCCAATGGTTTCATAAGTAGGTAAGAAACCAATAACAAACGTTGGGAATGCCATTAAGAAAATACTGAGGGTAAACATTTTCTTGCGGCCAATTTTATCCCCGAAGTGAGCCATGATAATGCCACCAAGAGGGCGAGCAAGGTAACCTGCTGCAAATAGACCCAGTGTTGCCATTAGCGCGAGAAATTCGTTATCCCCTGGGAAAAATAGTTGGGAAATAATTTTTGCGTAAAAAACAAAGATAACGAAGTCATAAAACTCAAGAGTTCCCCCTAAAGAGGATAAGCCTAATGTTTTATAGTCTTCTTTGCCCAAAGGTCTCGCAGAGGGCTGGCTGGCGGTTTGCGGTGTCATTATAGTTTCCTTCTAACTACCTGTAATACTAAATTGCATAAATTCAAAATAATAAGCATTGACTCATAATAATGAGCTAATCATTTTTATTGGTGCAGATAAGAGGTATAAAACGTTGGATGGGTATAACTTAGTTTAATACACAGTATCTTTCTTGCATGAGTATATTTATAGCAGGAAATTCTATATTCTGTAAACCTCAACCCTAAAAACAAGAATGACATTCCAATTAGTTTTGATTTGTTAGCGTATTGATTTGGTGTGATGATAAATAACCTTATATGATGTTAATAATATGAATTTTGCAGAATATCGTATATTTAAATTAGTGAGTTATAGCGTTAATTATATTTAATTTAATAAATTCTTACTGAATTATGGTAAGTAAATATTACCTAGATATTATTCGTTATAATTAACTTTATTAATCTAGATAAACTAAATAACTATAAAATCATTTAATTAATAGATAAATAAAAGGGTTGTTTGCGGGATTTTGGTTTTTTAGCTGGGCTTTGCTGTCGGAGGGAGTGTTTTGTAAATTGCACGCGCCTAATCTAAGAGTAGGACGCGTGCAAAGCGAATTTAAACGAGGAATAGAGTGGCTAAGCCAAGGAAAATAAAGAAACCGCCTGTATCTGTGATAGCGGTGATCATCACGCTAGAACCGATAGCAGGGTCCTTGCCCAGTTTTAGCATAATGAGTGGAATAACCACGCCCATAATAGCCGCCATCAGTAGGTTCAAGATCATCGCTAATGTCATGACTGCACCCATAGCGATATCGCCATAAAGGAAGTAAGTGACGACACCCATAATTCCTCCCCATACAACCCCATTAATAAAGGCGACACCAAGCTCCCTTAACATTAAGAAAGAGAAACTATTGTTTTGTATCTGGTGCAGGGCAATGGCACGAACAATCATGGTAATGGTTTGGTTTCCCGTATTACCGCCAATTCCTGCCACAATAGGCATTAATGTGGCAAGGGCGACTAATTGGGAAATCGTATCTTCAAAAACCCCAATAACACGAGAAGCCACAAAAGCGGTACATAGGTTAATGGCTAGCCATGTCCAACGGGTTTTAACGGCTTGGCCGACAGGGGCGAAAACGTCTTCTTCAGGGCTTAACCCCCCCATACGACGAATACTGTTATCGTTTTCTTCACTAATGTTATCAACGATATCTTCAACCGTCAGGCGGCCCATTAGTAGGCCGTTGTTATCAACAACAGCCGCAGAAATTAAGTCATAACGTTCGAACGCACTCGCTGCGTCTTCGCCTTTTTCATCAGGCAAGAAGGTCACTGTGTCAGTCTTCATGACATCGGCCACTATTTTTTCAGGGGATTGCGTTAAAATAGTGGTTAGAGGTAATTCACCTTGTAAATAATTACTGTTATCGACAACGAAAATTTTGTCGGTCGCTTCTGGGATCTTGCCCCGTTGGCGTAAATAACGTTGAACCGTTTTTAGCGTCACATTTGGGCGTACGGTGACGAATTCAAAATCCATCATTTGACCGACGCTATCTTTCGCATATTGTAAAACTTCGCGAATACGGCTACGCAGACTAGGTTCTAAATAGGTGAGGAGCCGACGCATGGTGTCACGAGGTAAATGCTCAGCAATATAGGCTTGTTCGTCAACATGCAAGTTGGCAACGGCGCGCAGTAGTTCTCTGTCAGACATATCCTTAATTAGGCTATCCCAAACAGAAACCGAGGCCTCAACTAACACTTCACCACGTTCGTTATTATCAACAAGACGCCATAACGCGAGACGCTCATCATAAGGGAGCATTTCTAAGATATCGGCGATATCCGCAGTGTGTAAATCAAGTAGCAATTCTTTTACAAGACTAATTTTTTCACTAATTGCTTTGTCATCAATACTGACGTGTTGATCATTTTCAACAAGCGCATGGACGAACTCTTCGTCATCTAAAAATAGCGTCAGGATTTGCTGGCGAATATGTGCCAGTTTTTGAGAGTGCGGGTTGACTGTTGGCGCCGCATCGGTTGAGAAAGCAGATTGTGACATTTTAATCCTTAAAGCAATAGCAGCGCAAAAGCGCTTTTTATGAATTCGTCTGCGAGCGGACGAAATTTATTATCATTATTGTCGCCTATTTAAATAATATATCAAATAGTTGAGTCAAATAAGCGGTGATTTTCAAGTCATCAATGATGAATAATAAGAACAAATCACTACAATAATGGCCGCAAATTACTCATTTTCTGCGCAAATAGTTAACGACCAACCGGGAACATCTTCCCAATAGCCACTTTCCTTTTCTAAATCTAATAACATCAATGCATTTTGCACGAGATATTCAGATGGTAAATAGATAGTCCAGTGCCCATCATCCGTTTCTATCCGTAACGAAGAAGGGATTGTTGTAGATTGGCGTTGATTATTTAACAAAATGGCTAGCCGCAAAATTTGGATAAGCGGCATAAATTGTTTTCTTTTAAATAAATTAAATTTAGGGATATCGTCATACTTAATAGCCCGACGATGATTACGTACTAGTGTGGCAAGCAATAACTGCTGTTCTTGGTTGAAACCCGGTAAGTTAGTGTTTTGCAAAATATAAGCAGAATGGCGGTGCATACCACTATGATTAATACTTAAGCCAACTTCATGGAGCATAACCGCCCATATTAAAATGGATTCTAACTGTGGATTGAGTTGTTTAGGGTTTTGCTGCCCCCATTGGAAATAGAGTTCTTCCATCGTTTTTAATACACGTTTCGCTTGCTCTCTATCAATATTATAATGCTCAGCAAGGCTTAATGCAGTACGTTGACGGATATCTTGGTGGCGGAAGCGGCCTTCCATTTCATATAAAACACCTTCACGTAATGCACCGTCAGATAAACGTAACTCTTTAATTTCTAATGAATCAAAGACGGCAAGCAAAATGGCTAAACCTGGGACAAATACGTGCTTACGTTCATTAGAGAGGCCGAGTATATTTAGTGCGCTAAATGACTTATATTTCAACGCCATTTGCTTGATTTCGATAAGGCGTTCACGGGTGATAACACCGTCTTTATAGCCTAATTCTTGTATTACACTATTGGCAGCTTTGATGGTGCCCGAGGCACCCATCGCGACGTCCCAAGTTTGTTTCTTAAATAAAATCGCAGTGCTTTCTAATTTTAAGCAAGCCCCTAGGTAGGCGCGATTAAAAAATTCAGGGTTGATTTCTTCATTTGGGAAGTAAGTGCGAGCAAAGCTCACACAACCCATACGGCGGCTTTCAATCAAAAGCGGTTCAAACTTCTCACCAATGACTAACTCAGTTGAACCACCACCGATATCAAGTACTAATTTGCGGCCTTTCTCGGGTTGGGTGTGTTCAACGCCCATAAAAATCAATCGAGCCTCTTCTTGGCCTGAAATGATTTCAATAGGATAGGGCATGATTTCTTTTGCGCGTTGCAAAAATAATTTCACATTCGTTGCGACACGTAATGAGTGTGTGCCAACAATACACACGTTCTCAGGGGAAAATCCTTGTAACCGTTCGGCAAACAACGCGAGGCAGGCAAGGCCCCGTTCCATGGCTTCTTCACTTAATTCATTGGTATCACTTAAGCCATCGGCAAGGTGAACACGTTTTTTCAAACGAGTGAGAACTTGCAATGCACCGTTGACAATACGAGCAATGACCATATGAAAACTATTGGAGCCTAAATCTATAGCCGCAATTTCTTGTGGTCTCGGTGTTGAGGCGTTGGTTATTGGCATATTTTTAAGCTCTTGTATCAGGTGTTTCGATTGATTTTAAATAATCATACACAGCAAGCTGGGCTTGGATTTTTCGTTTATTTCCGCGGGGAACATAATGATTACTTAAATCTTTGTCAACATAACGTGCTTTTACGGTATCGCTAAATTGCAGCTCTAAAATATCCAATACCCGTTGTTTTAAATGCGGGTCGACTAAACTAACGGCAACTTCAATGCGGTAGTCAATATTGCGCGTCATCCAGTCAGCGGAGGAAATAAAGACTTTTTCGTCACCCGCATTGGTGAAAACATAGACACGGTCATGCTCAAGAAAACGGTCAACAATGCTGGTTACTTGAATATTTTCACTATAGCCGACTTGACCCGCCACTAAAGAGCACATTCCTCTGACTAATAAACGAATTTTGACACCTGCATTGGAGGCATCATACAGTTTGTCGGTCAATTCTTTGTCGACTAGATTATTAATTTTTAATGTGATGCCACTTGGCCGTTCAGCGAGTGCATTTTCGATTTCTTGGTCAATTAAGGCCATTAAACGAATCCGTGTATTTTGTGGAGACACCATTAAATTATCGAAAGTCACTGGGCGATAGGGGTTTTCAATAAAACTAAATACCCGACGAACTTCGTTGGTGATCAGCTCATTTGCTGTGAGTAGCGAGTAATCGGTATAAAGCCGAGCGGTTTTTTCATTAAAATTACCCGTACCAATGTGAGCGTAGCGAACGATTTGCCCTTCTTCCATACGCGAGATAATAAACAATTTCGCGTGGATTTTAAGCCCTGGCGCGGAGAAAATAACATGCACGCCAGCTTCGGTTAACCGTTTTGCCCAATGAATATTGGCGGCTTCATCGAATCGAGCTTGTAACTCAACGACCACTGTGACTTTTTTTCCATTATGGGCAGCATGAATGACGGAATCGATAATGCGTGAGTCTTTCGCAACACGGTAAATATTAATTTTTATCGACAATACATTCGGGTCAAAAGACGCTTGGCGCAATAATTCTAAAGTATGTTCAAAGGTATAGTAGGGATAATATAACAGCACATCGCGTTCGCGAATGGCATCGAAACCGTTACGGAAATTATCAAACCAGCGGTGACGCAGCCTTGGTAATGGCTTGTTTAATAGGTTTTTATTTCCTTCATTAGGGAAATTAATAAAGTCTTTAAAATTGTGGTAGCGGCCACCGGCAATCACGGAGTCATCGCTGGATAGCCCCAGTTTTTCACGTAAAAGAGCAACCATTTCGTCAGGCATATCACGCTGATAGACAAAACGGACGGGTTCTGCGGTTAAACGTTGTTTTAATGTAGATGACATTATTTCGAGCAAGCTAGATTCCATCTCTGTTGCGATGTCATACTCTGCATCACGCGTCATTTTCATCGAATAAGCATTAAGCTTATCGTAATCAAAGAAGCCTTTAAAAATTTCATCCAGTGTATAGCGAAGGATATTATCAATTAGGATCATTGACTTGCGACGCTTTGGCATTTCCGGCGGTAAGTTAACAAACCGAGGCACTTTATCGGATGGAATTTCCAATAGCGCATACTGAATGTGATTGCCATTGATGATTTCAACGGCAAGGTACGTGTAGTCATCTTTTAGAAACTCAACCAGATTGGTGTCAGGATTAATTAATATTGGCGTAATATGCTGGCGCAGGTTCTGCCGGAAATATTGACGTAACCAAATCTGTTGGCGAGGCGAAATTTGACGTTCGTTAATCAAGAATATTTGATTGCGTGCCATTTCTAATAGCAAATCATTATAGAGAATATCGAACTCTTGTTCTTGTTTGGCAACTCTTGACTGAATTCTCTTTAACAAGTGGCGAGCACCGCTTGCCGAACCCCGTTCTTCATTAATTAAAATACGGCGTTTAACGTCGGCGAAGCGGACTTTATAAAACTCGTCTAAATTATTGGAATAAATACCCAAAAAACGCATTCGCTCAATAAGAGGGTTACGCTTGTCGGCTGCTTCTTGTAAAACACGCTCGTTAAAAGACAGCCAGCTTAACTCTTTTTCATGATAGAGACGTTCTTGGGACATTCTAACTCCATATTAGACTCTTGTTACTTTGTGGCTATGATACCAGCCAGTTAGCTAAATGTGTTGTTTAATTGCTTTATCTTGGGTAATAACACTTTCTGGATTAGCAGATTGCTGTTTCATCGTAAAATATTGCTGCTGAAAAATACACATACGGATAGCGGTGTGATAACGGCCATTGACAAAGAACTCGTCGATCAGTTCGCCTTCAGTATGGAAGCCTAGTTTATTATAAATATGGATAGCTTTGACATTTTCTTTATCAACAATAAGATAAAGTTTATATAAGTTTAGTACAGAAAACGCGTAGTCCATTGCTAATTGCGCAGCGCGACTCGCATAGCCATGCCCTTGATGGCTCGGTGCAATGATAATCTGAAATTCAGAGCGTCGGTGAATATAATCAATCTCTACCAATTCGACTAGGCCTACTTTCTCACTGTCATTTTCAACGATAAAGCGGCGTTCAGACTGGTCATGAATATGTTTATCGTAAAGATCGCTTAATTCAACAAAAGCTTCGTAAGGTTCTTCAAACCAATAACGCATAACACTGGCATTATTATCAAGCTGGTGAATGAATGCTAAATCTTCACGTTCAAGTGGGCGCAACCTAAACGGATGAACTTGCCCGGTTGTCATAAAAATACCTCTATTTAGTTAGGAAAAATGTGTTGTTCTTCGATTACAAGGATAACATTTATTTACGATAAAATAATGACACAGCACAGAGAGATGATCACCTTGTTGAAAAATAATTCATTTTACTTAGGGGGACGCTGTTTAACTCAATACTGTTCTATGTTATTTCCATGTGAAATACGACGAAAAAAGGGTGGATATCCACCCTTAAATCTCTATTTATCGATGTCACGAAAGTTACTCGTTAGCATAACCTTGTTGCGGTAAAATTTGGTTATCTAACACAGCGTTACCTTTTTGCATTGTTAATCGGCCACTGATAAACCATTCAACGACTAATGGGTAAATCGCATGTTCTTGAGCTTTAACCCGCTCGATAATATCTTCTTCGCTATCTTGTTCAAAGATAGGCACTTTGGCCTGTAAAATAACCGGCCCGCCATCCAGCTCTTCGGTAACGAAATGCACCGATGTGCCATGCTCTTTATCCCCATTTTCCAGCGCCTTCCGGTGTGTATGTAAACCGGGGTATTTAGGTAACAAAGAAGGGTGGATATTGAGTAATTTTCCAGCAAAGTGGTTGACGAATTGGGCTGATAAGATACGCATAAAACCCGCTAATACGACTAAATCAGGCTGGAATTGGTCAACCTGCGCGAGTAATGCAGCATCATATGCTTGGCGGTCAGTATATTGTTTCGCATCTAAATAACAGGCTGGGATCCCAGCCTGTTGTGCTCGAACAAGCCCATAAGCATTGGCTTGGTTGCTGATAACAGCAACAATTTGAGCGCCAATTGCCCCAGAGCGACAGCTATCAATTAATGATTGCAAATTACTGCCACTGCCAGAAATGAGGACAACTATTTTTTTCATTAGCGGATCACAACCTGCTCTTCACCCGCAGGTAATGCACCAATTGTACCGATTTGCCATGCGTTTTCACCAAGCTTGTTCAGCAGAGCAAGTGCATTTTCGACTTCTTGCTGTGGCAGAGCAATAATAATCCCCACACCACAATTGAAGGTACGGTACATTTCATGGGTACTAACATCACCAGCTTGCTGTAGCCAATTAAAGACTGCGGGCCATTGCCAGCTGCTGCCGTCAATAATCGCTTGTGTGTTGTCAGGTAGTACGCGAGGAATATTTTCCCAGAAACCCCCACCGGTTATGTGTGCAATGGCGTGGATATCGCTATTTGCGATCAGCTCTAATACATTTTTAACGTAAATGCGTGTTGGTTCCAATAAGTGATCAGCTAAAGGTTTTCCATCTAATAGCGTTTCTTCAGGGTTGGTTTGACTGACTTCAAGGATTTTGCGAACCAGCGAATAACCATTTGAATGAGGGCCGCTAGAGGCTAAAGCAATTAAGGCATCCCCAGCACTCACTTTGCTGCCATCGATGATTTCTGAGCGCTCAACAACACCCACACAGAAACCCGCCACATCGTAGTCTTCACCATGGTACATACCAGGCATTTCAGCGGTTTCACCGCCAACTAATGCGCAACCAGATTGTTTACAGCCTTCTGCGATACCTGTAATCACGCTAGTAGCGGTATCCACATCCAGTTTACCGGTTGCATAATAATCAAGGAAGAACAGAGGTTCTGCGCCTTGAACAATCAGGTCATTGACACACATAGCGACGAGGTCAATCCCAATGGAGTCATGACGTTTTAAATCCATTGCTAGGCGTAATTTGGTACCGACACCATCAGTGCCTGAAACTAAAACAGGTTCACGGTATTTTTGCGGTAGGGAACATAATGCACCGAATCCCCCAAGCCCACCCATAACTTCTGGGCGGCGGGTTTCTTTTACGACACCTTTAATACGTTCAACCAAGGCGTTACCCGCATCAATATCAACACCGGCATCTTTATAGCTGAGAGAGGTTTTATCAGTCACTACGGCCCCCAAGGCAATTACATTTTTGAGAAAAATAACATCATTGACATTATTCTAACAGGCTAGGCAAACGTTTGCGATAGCTTTGTGTTGGAAATTTTTTTAGTACTCGTGATCCAAAAAAGGTGATTGCTAAGAAGCCGTACAGCAAAATAATAAGTGATTTTATTTAAATCAAATTTGCGGTTTAGCCAATTTCAACTTAACTGAGATAAGGTATAATTCTAAAAAAATTGTGTTAATCGTTGTTGTTTTGACCAAAATCAAGCGTTATCTAGTGGCAACCAAAGCTAAAAGAGGTATAATCCGGCGATTTTTTTGTCCGCCGCCGTCTTAAATAGTAGGAGAAACCCATGAAGATCGTTGAGGTAAAACACCCTCTCGTTAAACATAAACTCGGCCTGATGCGAGATCATGATATAAGCACAAAACGCTTTCGTGAACTGGCCTCAGAGGTTGGTAGCCTACTGACTTATGAAGCAACTGCTGACCTTGAAACTGAAAAAGTGACTATCGATGGTTGGTGTGGTCCTGTAGAAATAGAACAAATTAAAGGTAAGAAAATCACTGTAGTACCAATCCTCCGTGCAGGTATTGGTATGATGAATGGTGTATTAGATAGTATTCCAAGTGCACGTATCAGTGTGGTAGGTGTTTATCGTGATGAAGAAACACTGCAGCCTGTCCCTTATTTCCAAAAACTCGCATCTAACATTGAAGAACGTATGGCATTAGTGGTTGACCCAATGTTAGCGACGGGTGGCTCAATGATTGCCACTATTGATTTATTAAAAAATGCGGGTTGTACCTCGATTAAAATCTTAGTCCTTGTTGCAGCGCCAGAAGGTTTAAAAGCGTTAGAAGCTGCGCATCCAGATGTTGAATTATATACCGCTTCAATTGATGAGTATTTAAATGAAGAGGGGTATATCGTTCCGGGTCTCGGTGACGCGGGCGACAAGATATTTGGTACTAAATAATGATAAGCCGACTGAGAAGTCGGCTTTTTTTTGATTAATTGTAGAGACTCACTGCTTATTCAGTGATTAGCCATTTCGCTAAAAGAGGATAAAGTCACATGACTCGTCGCACCATCAGTGTTGAAGAAAGACCACCATTATTACAAACTATCCCACTGAGCCTTCAACACCTGTTTGCTATGTTTGGCGCAACCGTTATCGTACCGATTCTGTTTGGTGTAAACCCCGCGACAATTTTGCTGTTTAATGGAATAGGAACGCTGCTGTACTTATTTATTTGTAAAGGGCAAATTCCGGCTTATTTAGGTTCAAGTTTTGCATTCATTTCCCCTGTGTTGATTTTATTACCATTAGGTTATGAATTGGCACTTGGCGGCTTTATCATTTGTGGCGTGTTGTTCTGTATAGTTGCGCTGATTGTTAAAGTTGCAGGAAGAGGGTGGATCAACGTCATGTTCCCCCCAGCGGCAATGGGGGCAATCGTAGCTGTAATTGGTTTAGAGCTTGCTCAAACCGCTGCAGGTATGGCAGGGCTATTACCTAAAGATGGCGCAGTGGTTGATTCGAACACGTTAATTATTTCCCTGACCACATTATCAGTCACTATTCTCTGCGCGGTCGTTTTCCGTGGGTTTTTATCTATAATCCCAATTTTGATTGGTTTTTTAGCGGGTTATGCATTGTCCTATTTTATGGGGATTGTAGACTTTACACCCGTTATTGAAGCGCCATGGTTTGCTATCCCAACATTTTATACACCACGCTTCGAATGGTTTGCTATTTTAACCATTTTACCTGCGGCCTTAGTGGTTATCGCTGAGCACGTAGGGCACTTAGTGGTCACGGCGAATATTGTTGAGCGTGACTTAATGAAATCGCCAGGTTTGCATCGCTCAATGTTTGCGAATGGGTTCTCGACGGTGATTTCAGGTTTCTTTGGCTCAACACCGAATACGACTTATGGTGAAAATATTGGGGTAATGGCAATTACCAAGGTATACAGCACATGGGTGATTGGCGGAGCTGCAATTATTGCTATTTTATTATCTTGTGTTGGTAAATTAGCTGCTGCTATCCAATTAGTGCCGGTTCCTGTCATGGGCGGGGTTTCACTCTTATTATACGGGGTAATTGGTGCATCAGGTATTCGTGTGTTGATTGATTCAAAAGTTGATTATAACAAGCCACAGAATTTGATTTTAACCTCAGTGATTTTAATTATTGGTGTTAGTGGTGCGGTTATCCATATCGGTCAAGCGGAACTTAAAGGTATGGCACTGGCGACGATTGTCGGGATCTTTATGGCACTATTGTTCCGTTTTATAACATTTGTTAGGCCTGAAAAGCAATTTGTAACATCTGAAGTGCAAGAGCTTGATAGCAATAAAAAATAAGCCATGTGATTTTCCCTATTGCCGTTCGGTTGATCGAGCGGCATTTGCTCACCGTTCTTATTCATCTATCCGTGTTTTTTATGGTAAACTGCTAGATGAAAATTGATTTGTACAGCCAGAGGCGCTTCTGAACACACCATCACAGCTTTCATTACCACTATATCTGCCAGATGATGAAACCTTTGCAAGCTTTTATGCAGGGGAAAATGGGGCGTTGCTGTCTGCTATTCAGTCTGCTATTAATCAACCACACGGTAGTTATATCTATTATTGGTCGCGAGAAGGTGGTGGAAAAAGCCATTTATTACATGCGGCTTGTGCTGAACTGTCTGAACAAGGCATTGCAGTAGGCTATGTCCCTTTAGATAAACGTGCATATTTTGTCCCTGAAGTACTAGACGGTATGGAACATTTATCACTCGTTTGTATTGATAATATTCAGTGCATCGCGGGTGATGAAGAGTGGGAAATGGCGATTTTCAATTTATATAATCGTATTTTGGAAATTGGCCGAACTTGTTTATTAATCACTGGGGATAGGCCACCTCGGCAAATCGAACTGAAATTACCTGATTTAGCGTCTCGCCTTGATTGGGGACAAATTTATAAACTGCATCCACTGAGTGACGAAGATAAAATTTGGGCACTGCAATTACGTGCTCGTATTCGTGGTTTCGAATTACCGGAAGATGTGTGCCGTTTCGTATTAAAACGCTTAGATAGAAAAATGGGAACCTTGTTTGATATCTTAAACAAACTTGACCACGCATCCATCGTTGCTCAGCGCAAATTAACGATCCCTTTCGTAAAAGATATTCTAAAACTCTAGTAGACTAAACGAGTTGGCAGCCGCATAGCTGCCAAAATAGTGACTATAAGATTTCACAGACTTGCTCAGGCGGACGGCCTAAGCGTGCTTTATCACCATTAACAACGATAGGGCGTTCAATCAACTTAGGGTTCTCATGCATCGCTTTAATGAGTTGGTCCTGAGTTAAGCTGTCATCGTTTAAATTCAATTCCTTATACAGCTCTTCTTTGGTGCGCATTAATTGACGAGCATCTTTAAAGCCTAACATTTTAAGGAGTTTTTTGATTTCAGCTACCGTTGGGGGTGTTTTTAAATACTCGACCACCGTGGGAGTGATACCCTTATCAGTTAAAAGGGCTAGGGTTTCACGACTTTTAGAACAACGTGGGTTGTGGTAAATCTTAATCGAATTCGTCATTATTTTAACTCCTTACGGTTTTGCATTTTTGTCACGTAATTGTAGTTTTCTAAGCGCATCAATGCGAGCGTCATAACGCTGTTGTTCATAGCTGCCTAAACGGCTTTGACGGCTAGCATCGCTGAGATAATTAATCGCAGTGTCATAATTACCCCGTAATGCCATTCCTTCTGCGTAAGCGGCGAGTTCTTCTGTACGTTTACCTTGCTTTGCAGACGCTTCAGCCAGTAAATCCCAGCCAATCGGGTCATCAGGGTAATCAAACGTATATTTATTCAACAAGGTTGTAGCTTCTTTATATTGATGATTATTAATTAATGCGTTGGCAAGGTTAACAATGAAAACAGTATTTTTCGGTGTTTTTTTCAATGCGTTTTGTAAACGCGAAACTGCTCTAGCAACTTGATTTTGTTCGATATCGACATCCGTCATACTATCAATAAACCAAGGGTTATCAGGTTGTTTCGCTAATAGCTCTGTCAGGATTTTACCTGCTTCTGCATATTTTTTGTCCTGAGAAAGAAGTAACGCTTTACCATATTGTGCCGCAATTTGCTCTTGTGCAGAACCTTTCCCGTAATTTTCAATAATTTGGTCTAAGGCATGTTTTTGCTCGGTGCTATACATGGCCAAAATACGAACGCGAGCTAACATAAAATCTAGTGATGATGGCACACTCACTTTAGGATATTGATTAGAGCGGTTTCTTGCATCCGCTAAACGGCTATCCGGTAAGGGGTGCGTTAATAGGATTTCAGGGGGCTTCGACATATAACGAGTTTGGTCTGACATCGTTTGCATAAAATCAGCCATGGCGTGTGGGTCAAAGCCAGAGCGCCTTAATGTCTGCAAGCCAATACGGTCAGCTTCTTGTTCATTGGCTTGGGTAAAGCTGATCATACCTTGTTGAACCCCAGCCATTGTTCCTGTTAAAGCGGCAAAACCGGCTTGAGGATTCGCCATCACTAACAGTAAAGAACCAATGGTCCCTGCAATCGCGAGAGGAGTGGTGCTTTTCTGGTCTTCCATCATTCGCGCAAGGTGTCTTTGCGTGACGTGAGATATTTCGTGAGCCATGACTGATGCGAGCTGGCTTTCATTTTGGCTGTACCGAAATAATGCGGAATGCAGCACGACATTACCCCCAAAATAGGCATATGCGTTAATATTGGGGTTATTGACTAAATAGAACTTAAACGGTGTTTTAACTGAGTCGGCATTTTTTACTAAGCGCATGCCAAGTTTGTTAACATACTGAGTTAACAGTGGGTCATAAATAAGAGGGGTACTGGCTCGTATTTGGCGTGTGATTGCGTCTCCCATAATAATTTCTTGGTTGATGCTAAGAGTGCCTCCCGCCGTCGTTCCTATATCGGGTAAGGTATCTTCAATTGCGCTATAAGCAGGTAAAACTGCACCGTTCATTAGCGCAGCGATCATGAAAGCCAATAATGGATATTTTAAAGTTTTCTTCATGAAACGTGAGTATCCCATACAACATTTAAATTTAGGGTAAGTACCGACTTTATTTCGGGTATGTTTAAGTAAGGCACCTAAAAACGCGAAAAGTTTAAAACACATGATAGCAAAAGCTATCGTAAAATCTGTTCTTCGGTATAATTTTCGTTACTTTAGGAACTGTCCTTTGCACTAATTCCCCCAGGAGCAATAAATGCTGGAATTGTTTTTACAGTGGTATCGTCGGCGTTTTGCTGATCCACAAGCCATAGCCCTCTTTACATTACTCGTATCGGGGTTTGTGATCATCTTCTTTTTCAGCAGTATACTGGCTCCATTGCTGGCGGCAATTGCTTTAGCTTATTTACTTGAATGGCCAACCAATTTATTACAGCGTATAGGGTTATCTCGTTCAGTTGCTGTCGGTATTATTTTGACCTTATTCGCTGGAATAAGTGCCATGGTTATTTTAATTATTGCGCCGACGGCATGGCAGCAAGGGATTAATTTGATGGCCGATCTACCAAATATGGTTAACCGTTTCAATGAATTCGCACAGAAATTACCAGAGCAATACCCCGCATTAGTGGATGTTGGCATTATTGATATGATGGCAGATAACCTTCGTAGCCGCATGTCGGGTATTGCGGACTCAGTGGTTAAAGCGTCAGTTGCATCATTAATTGGTATTTTTACTTTGGCGGTTTACTTAGTTCTAGTGCCTTTGATGACATTTTTTCTTTTAAAAGATAAAGAACGTATCAGCAAAAGCTTTCTTAAGTTATTACCCAAAAATCGTTTGTTAGTGGGCAAAGTTTGGGTCGAAATGAATGAACAAATCACCAACTACTTACGAGGGAAAGTAACAGAAATGGTGATTGTTGGGGTGGCGACCTATTTATGTTTTGCTTATTTTGACTTGCGCTATTCCGTATTGTTATCGGTTCTTGTCGGAGTAGCGGTATTAATCCCTTATATTGGTGCGGTAGCGGCCACGATCCCAGTGGTTATTGTTGCGCTCTTTCAGTTCGGTATCGGCAGTGAATTTTGGTACCTAATGTTGGTTTACTTAGTGATCCAAGGTTTGGATAGCAACGTTGTTGTGCCTTTATTGTTTTCTGAAGCGGTAAATTTGCATCCACTAGTGATTATTTTATCTGTTGTGATATTTGGTGGGTTATGGGGCTTTTGGGGCGTATTTTTTGCAATCCCATTAGCAACACTGATTAAAGCGGTCATTCACGTATGGCCGGAAGAGCCAACGGAATCACAAAACTAGGTTAGGAATAGTGCTGTATGGGGGCATACAGCACTAAGATGTGGCGATTAAGCGTGTGTATTAATGTAATCAAGCACGATTTCGTGGTGGTTACTGGTTTTAAAATTGTCAAAGACGTGTTCTATTTTCCCAGTAGGGTCAACGAGGAAGCTAATACGATGAATCCCATCATAGGTTTTCCCCATGAATTGTTTTTCACCCCAAACCCCAAATTGCTCACATACTTGGTGGTCTTCATCTGATAATAAAGTGAAGTTCAACATCTCTTTTTCAGCGAAACGAGACAGTTTCTCTGGTTTGTCTGTGCTAATACCTAATACTTCGACACCTTTCGCTTTAAGTGTATCCATTTCATCACGTAGACCACACGCTTGAACAGTACAACCAGGGGTCATCGCTTTAGGATAAAAGTAAACTAATACGCGCTGACCCTGATAATCAGAAAGATTGATGAGCTCACCATCTTGGTCAGGAAGGCTAAATTGAGGCGCCTTATCACCGGCTTTCAATGGGTTCATTACATATATCTCCGTTAACTTTGCATGTTGGGGTTGTTAACAATACTTATGTTGCCTTTAGCATTTAGCATTGTACACAGTTGTTGAAATTTATTTTTTATGATTATGCCATTATCGTCCAACGGGTCGTGTGCAGTAATCTGAATCTCCAGTTGAGCGGGCATATCATTATTGGCTGGTTGTGTTTTAGAAACAAGCTCTGCGATATTACACTGCGAGGTTGTGAATAAATTTGTGAATTGCTCGACAATACGGGGTGCATCGTCAACAACAACATTCACTGTTACTGTCGATGGGTAATAGGTTGTTTGAACACTCTGGGTTCTTTTCATTACGATGAGCAAATCAAGCTCGGCACCCTTAGGTGGCAATGTCGCCTCTAAAAGGGTGATAGCATTCCAACTGCCTGAAAGCATCATAATGAAGGTAAATTCCTTGCCAAACATCGCTAAGCGACTATCTTCAATATTACAATCACACTCGCTGACTAGCCGTGTAATAGTATTCACAATGCCCGGACGATCTGTTCCCAGCGCAGTAATGACAAGAAATTGCTGTTCAGTCTTAGGCAAAGTCTATTCCTTAGTATTTTAATTATGTCAGTTAAACATTTGATTAGAATATAGCAGTAAAATTCTAGCACTAAAAACTGACTGACTATGAAGGTAAGGAAACCATAAAAAAGACAATCTGCCAAGAGGGGAAATAGACTCTTGCGAGAAATATCAGTGAATTATTACTTCTATTTAAGTTAATGTGCTCGGCATTAACAAAATTCATTAAATTCTTGCTGTTGGGTGGTTTTCTTCTTTGAAATGAAAAAGTAACATGGTAGTTCAATTATTGAGGGGGTATCGCTATGGCTAATGGAAACGCAAACTATAAAGATTTTTTAACGGGAAGCATTGTTGCAGTTATCACACCAATGGATTCGGCGGGGCGTTTAGATAAAGCCAGCTTAAAAAAATTGGTGGATTATCATGTTGAAAGCGGAACAACTGCGATTGTTTCTGTTGGTACAACTGGCGAATCAGCAACCTTAACGCACAAAGAACATGTGGATGTCGTGAAAGCGACACTTGAATTAGCGGATGGCCGTATTCCTATTATTGCAGGAGCAGGCGCAAATGCGACAGCTGAAGCTATTTCGCTGACAAATGAGTTTGAAAACAGTGGTGTAGTTGCTTGCCTGACGGTAACACCTTATTATAATAGACCTTCTCAGGAAGGGTTATATCAACACTTTAAAGCAATTTCAGAAAACACGAGCTTGCCACAGATTCTTTATAATGTACCATCACGGACTGGCTGTGATATGTTGCCTGAAACCGTTGGGCGTTTAGCAAAACTGGCGAATATTGTTGCAATTAAAGAAGCAACAGGGAACTTAGCTAGGGTTCATCAAATCAAAGAACTGGTTGATGATAATTTTGTACTGTTAACAGGTGATGACGCAACAGCACTTGATTTCATGCAACTGGGTGGTCAAGGCGTTATTTCAGTCACATCCAACGTTGCGGCACCACAGATGGTAAAAATGTGTGACTTAGCGCTTGCAGGCAAATATACTGAGGCGCGTGAATTAAATAAAAAACTGATGGGGCTTCATCTTCAGTTATTTGTTGAACCAAATCCAATTCCAGCGAAATGGGGCTGTCATCGCTTAGGCCTGATTGCAGATGGTACATTACGGTTGCCAATGACACCGTTAACCACCTCGGGCCAGCAAAAAGTTGAGGAAGCCTTGAAACTCGCTGGGTTACTGTAAAATTTAGGGAATTTTAATGGCAACATTATTGCAAAAATCGAAGGTTATGAAGGTTGCTGGCCTGTCACTTGTCGTGTTACTGGCAGCCTGCTCCAGCGATCAGCGCTATAAACGTCAGGTCAGTGGTGATGAGGAATATCTCAATGCTGCGCCATTGAAAGTGTTGAATGTGCCACAAGGGCTGACATTACCAGAACAAAATGGTGAGTATGATATCCCTAAAGCCACATCAACAGGGGCAATAGGGAAAGCGTTAGACATTCGTCCGCCAGTACTGACAATTTCGCAATTAGCGGGTTCTCGTACAGAGGATAGCGCTCAAGCAAGTCGTTTGTTGCTAGAAAATACACCTGAAAATAGTGCACTTTGGTCACAAGTTACGATGATCTTAGAGCAAAGAGGTATTCCAGTTTCATCTAAAGATGATGGTTCTCGCTCAATTGAAACCGATTGGATCAAATGGGATCGTGCAGATGAAAACGTACCGATTGAGAGTCGCCATAAAGTAACAGTGCAACCAGAAAATGGTATGATGGCGTTAACGGTAACCAGCTTAGGCTTACGTCAAGGTGGTGAGACCATTACCGATGTTGTCGAAACTCAACGTTATAACAAACTGTTATTGAATGAATTAACCGATAACTTATATACGTTGCGTGATACTTCAAACAAAAATAGCATCCAAAATGCTTATGGTATCATTGATGTTCAAACAGGTAGTGATGATACTGGCTTACCTTTAGTTGTTGTTCGTGCGCCATTTGATGCAGTATGGGAACGCTTACCACACACCTTAGAAAGTGTTGGCATGAAAGTGGGTGACCGTACACGTTCAAGTGGTTCTGTGATGGTGACTTATAAAGGTTTAAGCAGTTCAGAATGGCAGGCGTTGGGCATTGATGACCCAACTGTGCCAGAAGCGGATTATAAAGTGCAGGTCGGTGATTTAAATAACCGTAGTACACTGCAATTTATCACCACCAAAGGTGTTCCTTTAACACAAAAACAAAATGATGAAATGGTTGCTGCACTGAAAGCGGCGTTTAGTAAAGCACCAGCCAAAAAGCAATAATTCAACATTTTTAGATGACGAATTAAACCGTAGCTTAAATACAAGCTGCGGTTTTTTTTATTTAAATTGGATGGGTTTGTATTGGGGTAAAGATATTAAGCTTCATACGCATAGGCTGGTGGTTATCAGCTCTGTATTTTGTTTATTTAATGCTTATCGTAACCTATATGCTTAGTTAATTATTAATTAGCATTCCATCAGTTTCAATTTTCCTTCTCTGGAAGGCTAATTTTATCTTTCATGTTTTCACTTAAAACAAATGGACAAAAAATCAGTATTTATGGTTAAGTAATCGTTTGCGTCCGCTCCGGAATTTTATTATCATGATTAGCAGTCAATTATAAAATATTGAATATCAGCTAGTTAGCGTTTTACATGGTGAATTTCAGTAACTGACTGAAACAGAGCAGAAAATTAACAATGAATAGGCCATTTGAATGGTTTTTGTTCTTCTGTTACTTATCTGAATCTGCTGTGCAGGTTGATTTTTGTTTAGTTTAATCACATCCCTGGAGTGTGTAAGATGCAAAAGAAAGCTGAGTTGTATCGTGGTAAGGCAAAAACAGTCTATACCACAGAGGATCCTGATCTACTGGTTCTGGAGTTCCGTAATGATACATCAGCACTCGATGGTGAGCGTATCGAGCAGTTTGACCGTAAAGGTATGGTAAATAACAAGTTTAACCATTTCATTATGAGCAAATTAGAAGCAGCCGGTATTCCAACGCAAATGGAAGCATTATTGTCTGACACAGAAGCTCTAGTGAAAAAGTTAGATATGGTGCCGGTTGAGTGTGTGATCCGCAACCGTGCAGCGGGTTCACTGGTAAAACGCTTAGGTGTTGAAGAAGGCATGGTGTTAAACCCGCCTTTATTTGACTTATTCTTAAAGGACGATGCCAAGCACGACCCGATGGTGAATGAATCGTACTGTGAGACTTTTGGTTGGGTGAGTAAAGAAAATTTGGCTAAAATGCGTGAGCTAAGCTACAAAGCCAATGAAGTGCTCAGTAAAATTTTTGCAGATGCAGGGTTAATTTTAGTCGATTTTAAACTGGAGTTCGGCTTGTATAAAGGCCAGGTTGTCTTAGGTGATGAGTTTTCCCCAGACGGTAGCCGTTTATGGGACAAAGAAACACTGAATAAAATGGATAAAGACCGTTTTCGTCAGAGCCTTGGTGGTCTAATTGAAGCTTACGAAGAGGTCGCCCGCCGTATTGGCGTGCAGTTAGATTAATTAATTTCCTATAATTTGAATGAGATTTTAGCCTGCATTGCAGGCTATTTTTTTATTTTTTAGTTATTAATCGGGCGCGACTGTTGGTTAATAAAATGTGTGATCCATGATGAAAGAGTGGTATCAGTAGTATTTATTTGTAGTTGCTGACTAAGTGATATCAATGTCGGTGCAGGAAGTGGGCTTTCAACTTGTAACTCTGGATGACCTAATACTTCCAGTGGTTGACCATCAGCGATTAGATTACCATTTGATAGATGTATTACACGTTGAAAATGGCGGGCGACAAAATCAAGATCGTGGCTAATCGAAACGACAGTTACCCCTTTTTCGCGTTGTAGTGTCAGCCAGTCTTCGAATTTTCGCATCCAAAAGGCATCAAAGTCACGGCTTGGTTCATCAAGTAGCAATAGTTTAGGTGAAACAGCCTCTAAGCAGGCAACAGCAACCATCCTGCGTTGGCCTGCATGTAAATCTAAAGGGTGTTTATCCGCCACATCGGATAAGTGACAAATTTCAAGTGCTTGCTGTACTCGCGCTTGAATATCACGTTTATGATGTTTTTGGCGTTTTAAACCAAAAGCAATTTCATCACGTACACAACTATGAAAAATTTGTTTCTCAGCTTCTTGGAATAAGATCCCAATATGGTTAGCTCTTTGTGGGGAGGAAAGAAGATTAAGCGGCAGGCTATCAAGCCGAATATCACCTTGTGTTGGGCGCAATAACCCCGCTAAAAGGCGCAATAGCGTTGATTTACCTGCACCATTATCCCCAACTACAGCGACCCATTCACCAGGGTGAATAGATAGAGATAAAGATTGTATGTTATCAATAGTTGAACTTGGCCAACGATAACTCAGGTTTTCAAGCTGTAACATATCGCTCCTTAAACATCTGTAGCAATTGTGCTTCATCGTGGGGAATATTTCCTTGCCAATACTCTAATTTGAGCAGTTCACCTACCGCGCGCCAAGCATCTGGCATATTGATTGTTTCAATGGCATCAAGAAAAACATCATTTAAACCGCCTGTTGCGACCATTTTCCCAGCCTCTAAAAAGGTTTTACCCGTATTCAGCAAAAGGAATGAGTCACAGAAACTGATGGCTGGTAATAAGTTGCGCTCAAAAAAAATAATGCTACAGCCGGTTTGTTCTGTATAGCGTTGTAATTGCGTTAAGATGCGTTGTGTTGCACTCGGTGTGAGCCGACTAAAGGCTTCATCAAGTAACAGGAGTTTGGGTTGCATCGCTAATGCGCTTGCTAACACCACTCGTTGCGCTTCACCGCCTGACAAGGTTGCAGGATGGCGCGTTCGCAGTGCCCCACAAAACGTCAGTTCAATGGCAAGCTCAACTCGCTCACTAATTTCGTCGGGTGTTAAACCGAGGTTCTCAGGCCCGAACGCAATTTCCTGTTCAACGGTAAACGCACAGCCTGAAAGTTGTAATTGGGGGGATTGCTGAACTAGTTGGCGTGATATAGACACCTGAACCACGGAGTTGTCAGCTAAGGGCGCTTGTAATACCTCTGCGGTTCCTTCGATTTTCCCCTGAATGAGGTCATTGTGCCAACCGGCGAGTATTTGCGCTAATGTGCTTTTTCCGCTGCCGTTACCGCCAAATATGCATAGCCATTGGCCTGCGTTTAGCTGAAGATCAATCGGCCCTAATAGGGACTGCTCCGCACCTTGTGGAATGAAGCGCATTTGTTGTAGATTCACCACCACAGAGAGAGACCACCTTCAATGAAAATTAACAGAACTAACCCATATCTAAGTAGGGCTTGGAGTGAGCTATCTCTAGGCGGGTTTAATGTGGTGCGTTTGGCACAATAACGAAAACCACGCATATCTAACGCGGCTCCACGAATACTTAGTTCACTTAACGTATTACTGGCAAGTGGAAATAATAGGGCAGGTAACGATATAACACGTTGCCAAAAGCGCCCATCAAGAGGAACGCCTCTCGCTAATTGGGCTTCACGGATAGTGTTCAATTGCTGGCGAAATTGTTCTGCAAGTAATAACGGGCCCGCGAGTAGGTATGCAAAACTTGCAGGTAAACGGCTTGCAAACAAAGCACGAATAAAACGTTCAGTCGGTACATATTGCAACCAAAGCTGAGAAGCGCTAATAATCGTTAATAACTTAAACCACAATGCCAACGCAAATTCAGGGCGGCTATTTTTTAATGTGGCTCCGGTTAATAGCTGAGCTAGCCAGCCACCATGAATTAACCAAAGCCCTGCCGCCATGGGAAGCATAATCCACGCAACTATTTTCCATCGGTGGCGTGCGGGCCGCCAAAATAATAAAACACCAAATGTGCTGCAACCTAGCAGAATTAATGGCCAGCTCAATGGTAAGAAAAGCGAGCTTACACTGAGCCAAAACCAAATTGTCAGCGAGGTAAATGGATGCATTTAACGGACCTTAGCCATATTTGGATAATTACGTTGGACACGTTCTGGTAATTGTCGAACCAATAACCAAGCAATAATGGCTGATGCGACTTTATCTGCAATATTGGCGCCTAATACTGTAATTGCCACCGATTCTAATAAGTTATCGCCAACAGCATGAAAATACGCGACAAAAAAGTCAGCGCCGCTACCGGTTGTTCCTGCAAACAAGTAAGTACGAATGGGAACAGCAACGATCATCAACGCAAAAGTAATGACAACACCGGATAAAATCACTCTTGGTAAGGTGCGAAAACCACCTGCGCGAGCTAATAACCCCGCACTCAGACCAATCATCATCGCGACAGGGGCGAAAGCCGCTGCAATTGGGCCGCTGAGTAAACCCCATAATAGATTTGTTAATAATCCACTCAATAGCGCAACCCAAGGGCCTGCTAATAATGCACAAATTAATGTTCCTATAGAATCTAGGAATATCGGCAGTTTTAACATTGAGCTTAATTGGCCAATAACCATATTAATAGCAATAGAAAAAACAATTAAAGTCAGTGTACGACTAGAAATAATCGACGTTTTACTCATGACAAAGTCATTCCTTACAGTAATGGAATAATAAAATTAGCGAGAAGTGATGATAAGCTCTTCATAACCAGACAAAGGGCAAGGTTCACGAGTGAAATTAACTTTTTCAAGTTCCCCAATAATCAGCTCTAATGTTGTTCTAACAGTACAACCCGGCATCATATGGCCACCGAGAACTTTCCCTTCTTCATCAGAGACAGACAAATGCAGGTGTTCGCCGTTAGCATCTAAAGTGCCAATTAATGAAACAATTTCGAATTTGCCTGTTGTGTGAAACGTGTTCTCTTGTCCTGCAAAACGCAGTGCGACATGAGTTAAGCTGCCGACGCTACTGGCAATAAATGCAGCTTGTAGGCTGTGTTGCTCAATTTTTCGTTTTAATGCTAAAAGCGCATCTTCTCCAGGCACTAAGCGGATAGCAATAAAACGAGCGTTTGAAAAGGGGGATAAAGATTGGTTCATATTGTTAATCCTAATCATTGTGCTTGCGCAGAGCGTCGCACAACCATGTAAATCATTAAAATTATAAATAATGCTAAGTTATGATTTTTCTGTATTAATTATTGGTGATTATTATACGTAATTGAGATGGATTGTCTGGTTGTAAAGGTATTTAGGACTATCTTCAGCAAAAGGCACCACAAGTTGGTTTTTATGATGATAAATATAAAAAAATGCAGAAATAAAAAAATAAACAGTGATGAATATTCCGAATATTTAGCTTAAGTTTTGGTGGCGATGGGAGTTATCTGTATTGCCATGTTAATTTTATGTACAATTCGGCTTGTCACCGTGAAATATGCTAAGAAGACCTCTTTTGAAAAGTATTAAATAGATAATAAAGAACAGCTAAAATGTCGCACTTGAGTTAATAAATTGTGCGGAAATAGTAAGGTTTTTTATTAATGAAAATATCGTTACCGTAAAAATAAAAAGAGTTGGCGTTAATATTTGCTTCTTTGATGATGAGCCAATAACATGTTTTTAAATCAGTCTATTTGCTGCTAATAAATTATAATTATGCGTTTTACAGGGATAAATCTATGAGTCATGTTGATCCAACATTAATCATTTTACTGGTATTAGCCGGGTTAGGTATCATTAGTCATAATATGACAGTCACTCTTGCGATGTTATTTTTATTGGTGGTCAGAATAACACCATTGAATAATTATTTTCCATGGGTTGAAAAATATGGCTTAACCATTGGGATACTTATCTTAACTATCGGTGTTATGGCGCCAATTGCGAGCGGTAAAATAACGGCAAATGAAGTATTGAGCTCATTTTTGAATTGGAAATCGATTCTTGCAATTGTCATCGGGATCGCCGTTTCTTGGTTAGGTAGCCGAGGTGTCACATTAATGTCCCATCAACCTTCTACTGTTGCAGGCTTACTTGTTGGAACTGTTATTGGTGTTGCTTTATTCCGTGGTGTTCCTGTAGGGCCTTTAATTGCTGCCGGGATCTTGTCACTATTAATTGGTAAATCATAGTATTACGATGGTGAAATTGCTTCCTGTTATTATCGAACAGCTACATATGGTTGGCATGCGTCGTCTTATGGTTCTTTCTGGTGACAGTGCGTGGGTGGAACAGCAACTCAACGAATTTCAGACAGCCATTGATGGCGACTGGTTAACCATTTCAGCGAATTTGCTACAAGGGGTTTCCCCAGAAAATGCACATCTATTATTGGGCCGTGAATTTTTACATGGCATCTTTGATGCGCGTAAAGGTTTTCATAGTGAAGCCCTAGCCATGCTTGCTGGCACGTTAAAAGCAGGGAGCTTGTTAGTTTTATGTACTGCACCTCAAACTGAGTGGGCGACAAATGCTGATCTAGACAGCCTACGTTGGAATGAACAATTGGGTCTAATTCCGACACCGAATTTTGTTCACCATTTGCAACGGACTTTCCAAACATCTTCCGATATTTTATTTTATAAACAAGGAGATGAGCCTGATTTTTCATTACTAAATAACAAACCATTATGGCAAGCACCGACAGGCCAGCCAACAGAACAGCAGCAACAAATAATTAGCCAATTATTAAAAGCAAAACATGGCATTTGGGGCTTGATAGCCCCGAGAGGGCGCGGAAAATCTGCAATAGCTGGGATGTTAATAAAACAATTTATGGGAGAGAGTTGGTGTTGTGCTCCCGCCAAAGTGGCGACGGAAGTTTTAAGTCGGCACGCAGGACAAAAGATTAATTTTTGGTCCCCTGATAACTTATTAGCGTACTGCCGCAGCAATGAAAAAATAACAGCAGATTGGCTAGTCATCGATGAAGCTTCTGCTATTCCTAATTATATATTACGTGAGCTGGTGGGGTATTTTCCCCGAGTTTTATTAACTACGACAGTCGATGGTTATGAAGGAACAGGGCGTGGATTTACGCTAAAGTTCTGTGCAAGTTTAGCTCATTTCACTTTACTGCAACTTGATAACCCAATGCGCTATGCGGCTAATGATCCCTTAGAATTGTGGGTCAATGAGGCTTTATTGCTGCAAGAACCCACCACTCAAACGGTTCTTGCTGGAAATACTGAATATAAAGCGTTAACTCAGGCATCATTAGCGGAAAATAATGAGCAATTAAAAGCGTTTTATGGCTTATTGATGAGTGCACATTATCGAACGTCACCATTAGATTTACGACGACTATTGGATGCCCAGCAACAACATTTTATGGTGGCAAAAGCCGAGTCTGATGATTGTACCTATTTAGGTGCATTATGGATGGTAGATGAAGGACAGTTAACCGAATCATTGAGCTGGCAAATATGGGCTGGGCTTCGTCGACCAAGAGGAAATTTAGTTGTCCAATCTTTAGCAGCTCATAGTTATTTCCCCATTGCGGCACAATGGCTATCTCGCCGAGTGATGCGTATTGCCGTTGATGCGAACCACCGTAGGCGCCAAATTGGTTTAACACTGCTAGCAAAACAAAAAGCGTTCGCCACAGAGCAAGGCTTGGACTTTATATCTGTTAGTTTTGGGCTAACACCAGACTTAGTGGCTTTTTGGCAAAAAGCAGGTTTTAGGCTGATACGAATAGGTTCGCATAAAGAAGCCAGTAGTGGCTGTTTTACCGCGATGGCTATTTTACCTATTTCAAACCGTGCATACCAACTTTGTGAACAAGGCGAATCCCGATTAAAACGTGACCTATATTGGCGCAGTGATTTACAAGAGTTTGCGTTCGAAACGGATCCACAGCAGCAACTAGTGACAGATGATTGGATAGAACTGATCGGTTTTAGTGAGTTTAAGCGCCCAATTTCGGCGAGTACAAGTGCAATTATGCGTTTATTGAGGGAAGAAACAAACGGGCTTTCGCTTCTCAGACGGCATTTGGTGTCATGTGAACCCATCGCACAGATTTGCGCAGATGTTGGTATAACAGGGCAAAAGCAATGGCTACAACGAGTAAGAGAAGAGGTTGGTATACAGGTAAAACAATACCAACCCACGCTGTTAGCGGAGATAAAGCAAAAAGTTATTTCTTCTTGTCTTTAGGCCAATCGTCTTCATCATCCCAAAGGTGGTTATTATCTTGATGTGGGGGAATTTCTGGCTTGTCATCTAAAAACTTTTTGGGGTCCAATTTCATCATTTCTTTGACTGAGTTCCAGATAAGCCCAACCAATAGGAGCAAGATTATCCACCAGTAGTCTGTCAACCATTGCATATTCACCTTCCATTCGTCATTCTTTGAGCTGTCTGTGCGTTGATATCGCTCAGTTACCCTAGTCACATACTTTTGTATGCTCCTAGGGATGCCTTCTCTCATCGCCTTCATACAACTCAAATAATTTAGAATGGAACCGAGTGAGCCATTCTTTTGAGCTGTCTGTGCGTTGATATCGTTCAGTTACCCTAGTACATACTAGTGTATGCCTCTATTGTGTTTTTTTGCATCTTTTCATCGAAACTAAATGATATAAAGAAAAATAAATATCTATCATTGAAACCTCAAAGATTCCTGAGAAAGAAAGCTATGGGAACAATAATCATTCCAATCGGCAAAAGCGACTTTTCATTAAGCGTGTTTACCATTAGAGTATACCATTGATATTATTATGAGTTACCACAGATTTTATGCGGCTTTTACCATTTGATTTATTTATTAGGGAGGGGGAGTAATTTTGAAAAAATTGTTCCTCATAGTTATTGGATGGTTAGCTGTTGCGCTGGCTTTTGCTGGCGTTATTCTTCCTGTTTTGCCGACTACGCCTTTCTTGTTATTAGCGGCATGGTGTTTTTCTCGTTCATCTCCACGCTTTCACCATTGGTTATTATATCGCTCTTGGTTTGGGGGATATATCCGTCACTGGCAAAAGCATAAAGGACTACCGAAAGGGGCAAAACCAAAAGCAATTGTATTGATAATACTCACTTTTTCACTATCAATCTGGGTTGTTAGCTATTTATGGTTAAAAATTGGTTTATTGGCACTGTTGTGTTGGCTGCTTATTTTTATGTATCGGCTTCCAGTTGTTGATGAACAAATTGCCACGAAAAAGAAAAAAGCCCCATAAATTATGTAGCGTAATCTATGAGGCGTGGTAGAAGTTGCTCTGTTAGCTTAGAAATTATTCAGGAGCTTTAATATAGCGTTCGAATACATAATCTAAGTTACTGTTTAGCCAGTTTTTTCCGCAAATATCCTCTTGTAGGAGAACTTGTTTAATGACTTCTGGCGTTAAAAGCTGTTCAGCTTCATGGGATAAAGGCCAGTAGCTAATATGCCAAGGTTCATAGGCAACCCCTGCATTTTTTGCAGTGAAAGGGCGATAAAAATCAAATGTCGCCATGTTATCCGTTAGCCAGTGGTTCAGTTCAGCAAAATAGCCGTCAGTTTCATATTCCCAAGGCTCTAACTGTAACGTTTGCCCTGAAGGAATACGTAATGGGTCATAAACATCTATTTCGGTTCCCCAATGGTGGCGGCTTGCACCGGGTAATGCTGACCAATGTAAAATAGCTTCACAAAGCTCGCCTTCAGAAAGCGTTGTAATATCTAAAGGTTGGCTTTGTGCATCAAGAACAGGGCGGAGACCGGTAAATTTTTCATTCCAAATTAACTGTTGACGTGAAAAATCACGAAATGCACTTGCCGATTGTAACTTGAACCCTGACTTTACAGCCGCTTGTTGCATGGCTAAAAATGCTTTGGTGGCATTGAACTGTAGGCGATGAGAACCGCCAAGTGTCACTAAATGGTCAGTTGAGCGGCCTGTTAACATGGCAATAGTGATCATAATAACAATAACTCCATGACCCGTTCATAAATTAAGGCCAGCTGTTGCAAGTCTTTGACGCTAACGCATTCGTCAACTTTATGTATGGTGGCATTCAGTGGGCCGAGCTCAATAACTTGAGTCCCCATTTGGGCGATAAAACGGCCATCGGAGGTTCCACCGCTTGTGGATAACTCTGCATTAAGACCAGTTAATTCATGAATTGCTTGCAAAGTTGCAGTGACAAGTTCTTGTTTTTCAGTTAAAAATGGTTGCCCAGATAATGACCACTTTATTTTATATGTTAAGCCATGGCGTTCTAGCATGCTAGTGACCCTGTCACGTATTTGTGTGTCGGTCAATTCTGTGCTAAAACGAAAATTAAATTGAATAAATAACTCACCAGGGATCACATTACTTGCCCCAGTACCTGCATGGATATTGGCAATTTGCATGGTGGTGGCAGGGAAGAACTCATTGCCGTTATCCCAGATAGTTGAAGTGAGCTCTTGTAAAAAAGCGGTTGAGCGGTGCACCGGGTTGTCCGCTAAATGGGGATAAGCAACGTGTCCTTGTGTACCCAAAATAGTTAAATTCGCTGTAATAGAGCCTCTTCGACCATTCTTTATGATGTCGCCTAATTGTGATTGGCTTGACGGCTCACCGACTAAACAGTAATCAACGCGTTCATTACGTGCCATCAATGTTTCGACCACTTTGACCGTGCCATCTAGCGCATCGGCTTCTTCATCTGATGTGATTAAAAAGGCCAAACGCCCTTGATGTTGAGGGTGCTTTTTGACAAAGCGCTCTGCGGCGACAACCATTGCTGCGACTGAGCCTTTCATATCAGCAGCACCGCGGCCATACAAATGTTGATTGATAATTGTCGGGTTAAAAGGGGGTGTTTGCCAATTTTCACTATTGCCTGCTGGTACGACATCGGTATGGCCTGCAAATGCGAGCGTTGGACCTTGAGTACCTCGATGTGCCCAAAAATTTAATGTGTTACCAAAATGCATTGGTTCAACGGTAAAACCGAGTTGGTTTAAACGCTCAGTCAGTATCGCTTGGCATCCTTGGTCATCAGGGCTGATAGAAGGGCGTGAGATCAGTTCTTTGGCAAGTTGAATAACTGGGCAATCCATCATAACCGCCTGATTATCGAATGAAGTTTTGGTAGTCATTTGCGCTAAACCCAACTAAGTAACGGTTGTCTGGAGAAACAAGTACGGGTCTTTTGACCATGGCGGGCTCTGCAATTAGCACTTTTTTCGCGCTATTTGAGTCAACCACTGCATTTTTTTCATCATCAGTCAGTTTACGCCAAGTTGTTCCTCGTTTATTTACTAACACTTCCCAATCAATATGTTCCATAAAGGTAGAAAGTAATTCATCGCTAATACCATCAACACGATAATCATGAAACTGATAGTTAACTCCATTGTCTTCTAAGTAACGGCGTGCTTTTTTAATGGTGTCACAGTTTTTAATTCCGTACATGATATAAGGAGAGTTAGATGTATTGGGCATATGATTTTCCTCAAAAAACTAGCGATAATCCATACATAATGAGGCAAAAATCGCTTAGGATCTAGCCCAAATGTGAGAAATATATAATAAACTTATAATTAAATTATTCGTAATTTAGCTTTGTTAATTAATATAATTAGAAAAAATTATCTTGAACGCATATAAATTAAGCTAGCTTCAAGACGAGAGCGAACACGTAATTTTTTAAGAATATTTCTAATGTGAACTTTAACCGTTTCTTCAGAAATAAAAAGTAAATTAGATATTTCACGGTTTTTTAAACCCACAGCCATTTCATGTAAAATTTCAGATTCTCGCCGTGTCAGTGATGAGAGTGGGTCATTATAATTATGACGAGAAATAAGATGCTGATATATTTTTTCACTGAAAACTAATTGCCCTCTAGAGGCTTTCTTCATACTATAAAATAACATGTCAAGCTCACTGCTTTTTAATAAATACCCTTGTGCTCCTGCATCAATAGCGCCATATATATCTGTTTTAATTGTTGAAGCAGATAACACTAATAAGTAGCTATTATTGCAGTGCTTACGAAGTAATCGTATCGTTTCAAATGTTTTAATACCTTGAATATTGGTATCTATAATAATTAGATTAGGCTGTAGCTGCCTTGCAATGCTTAAGGCCTCGTAACAACAAGAGGACTCTGCTGTGACAATAAAGTGCGTATCGGTATTTATGAGCTGGCGCAATCCCAAGCGTATAAGAGGGTGCTCATCAACAATCATTACGGTATATTTAGACATAGAGGGTTCCTTTTTCATGTCTTAAAATTCAAGGTCTAGTTTGATACTTTCCATAAAATAGACAGTTTAATTTTGATATATTTATTATATTTAATTGGAGTATTAATAATTGTAAAATCAGTATGGGGAATTCTTAATGTTACTTCTTTGCTTAATATATTATATCCCTCGCTAATAACAATAAGATACTTGTTGATAATACATTAAAATTAGAAAATTCATATCTAATATTTAAATCAATATTAAACGGAGAAGGTATTTAAGATAGGGTTCATAATGTGATTAATTTTTTATATATATTAACCTCATAAAACTAATAATAAATTATTTTTAGTTAATATCTTAAAAATTAGAGAAGTGTTTCGATATAGTAAAATATAATCAATGTGATTACGTTTTACTCTAACGGTGACCTAACTCTATTGTAACTGAAAGATTTTTCTGGAAATTGCCAGTATGATCATGATTTGCTAGAGAGATGTGTTTATACTGTTATCGCTCTTACCTTACTTATTTTGAAAGGACTTGACGATGGATGACAAATTAAAACAAAGTGCTCTTGATTTTCATGAGTTTCCACATCCTGGGAAAATTACGGTTACCCCAACTAAACCACTAACAACCCAGAGAGATCTCGCATTAGCATACTCACCAGGTGTTGCAGTGCCATGTCTTGAAATTGCAGATGACCCACTTAAAGCTTATCGTTACACCGCTAAAGGTAACCTTGTCGGGGTCGTGTCTAATGGTACGGCTGTCCTTGGGTTAGGTAATATCGGTGCTTTAGCTGGTAAGCCTGTCATGGAAGGAAAAGGTGTACTATTTAAAAAGTTTTCTGGTGTTGATGTCTTTGATATTGAAGTTGATGAAACAGACCCAGACAAGTTAGTTGATATCATTGCGTCTCTTGAGCCGACTTTTGGCGGTATTAATTTAGAAGATATCAAAGCACCAGAATGCTTTTATATTGAACAAAAACTTCGTGAGCGGATGAAAATCCCTGTATTCCATGATGACCAACACGGTACCGCAATCATCTGTACTGCCGCTGTTATCAATGGCTTACGTATTGTTAAAAAAGATATTGGTGATGTGCGCCTGGTGGTTTCTGGCGCAGGGGCGGCATCAATCGCTTGTATGAATTTATTAGTCGCGTTGGGGTTGAAACGCGAACATATCACCGTTTGTGATTCAAAAGGGGTGATTTACAAAGGCCGTGACGAACGCATGGATGTCACCAAAGCCGCGTATGCAATTGAAGATAACGGCCAACGTACTTTGGCTGATGCGATTCCTAATGCAGATATTTTCTTAGGCTGTTCAGGTCCACGTCTTTTAACGCCAGAAATGGTGAAAACCATGGCAAAAGATCCTCTAATCTTAGCATTGGCTAATCCTGAACCCGAAATTTTACCACCTTTGGCAAAAGAAGTTCGCCCTGATGCCATCATCTGTACTGGTCGTTCTGATTACCCAAATCAGGTTAATAACGTATTATGTTTCCCATTCATTTTCCGTGGTGCGCTAGATGTTGGCGCAACAACGATTAATGAAGAAATGAAACTGGCTTGTGTATATGCCATTGCAGATCTTGCATTGGCTGAGCAAAGTGAAGAAGTGGCTTCTGCGTATGGCAACCAAGATTTATTCTTTGGCCCTGAATATATTATTCCGAAACCATTTGACCCGCGTTTGATTGTGAAAATTGCGCCAGCAGTGGCAAAAGCAGCTATGGATTCAGGGGTAGCAACGCGTCCAATTGAAGACTTTGATGCCTATATCGAAAAATTAAATCAATTTGTTTATAAAACAAATTTATTCATGAAACCTATTTTCTCTCAAGCTAAGACGGCGAAAAAACGCATTGTATTAGCAGAAGGGGAAGAAGAGCGTGTATTGCATGCGACTCAAGAACTAGTGTCTTTAGGTTTAGCTTTCCCAATTTTAGTTGGGCGCCCAAGTGTGATTGAAATGCGTATTCAAAAACTCGGCCTACATATTGAGTTAGGTAAAGATTTTGAAGTGGTTAATAACGAAAACGACCCGCGTTATAAAGAATATTGGCAAGAATACTACCAAATCATGAAACGTCGTGGTATTTCCCAAGAAATGGCGCGCCGTGCGGTGATTAATAACCCAACCTTAATTGGTGGGATCATGGTGTTGCGTGGCGAAGCCGACGGGATGATTTGTGGAACGGTGGGCAGTTATGGCGAACACTATGAAGTTGTTAAAGATTTATTTGGTTTCCGCGAGGGTGTTCATGCAGCAGGTGCAATGAATGCATTGTTATTACCAACGGGTAATACGTTTATCGCAGACACTTATGTCAATGAAGACCCTTCACCGGAAGAGCTAACTGAAATCACGTTAATGGCAGCGGATACGGTAAGACGCTTTGGTATTGAGCCAAAAGTGGCTCTGTTATCGCGTTCTAGCTTTGGTTCTTCAGATTGCGCATCTGCACAAAAAATGCGTGATACGCTAACGATGATCAAAGCACGTGACCCACATTTGGAAATTGATGGTGAAATGCATGCGGATGCCGCATTAATTGAATCTATCCGTAAAGATGTGATGCCTGATAGTCCATTAAAAGGTTCAGCAAATTTATTAATTATGCCAAATATGGAAGCAGCACGTATTAGTTATAATTTACTGCGTGTCACAAGCTCTGATGGTGTGACTGTCGGGCCAGTGTTAATGGGGGTTGCGAAACCTGTGCATATATTAACACCAATTGCTTCGGTACGTCGTATCGTGAATATGGTGGCATTGGCAGTGGTTGAAGCACAAACAAATCCACTTTAAGGGTTAATATTAATTAATTTGTGTTAAAGGCTTCTATGGTTTCATAGGAGCCTTTTTGTTGAAAATGATTCTCATTATCTGTATCTTGTGAGCTTGACTACATAAGATGGAAAGCATAATGATTTCAATTAGATTGACCTCTCGAATAGCCACTTTAATGGTTGGGTTATTTTTTCTTATTGGTTGTACACAAAAAATTGAGCCAACAAACGTACAATTGGATAGCCAGCTAACAGCAAGCGACCAAATTATTGACTTAGCAACAGGTAAGTCTTTAACACCTCAGCAATTAGTTGAGCAGCTTGCTCAATCTCCACGTGTGATTGTTGGAGAAAAGCATGATAACCACTATCACCACCAAATTGAGCAATGGCTTGTACAGGAAATGCCAAAAATACGGCCTCAAGGTGCGGTTTTACTCGAAATGCTGACACCGTCACAGCAAAAAGGTGTGAGTCGAGTACAGGCACAGATGCAGAGTAATCCTTATATTCGTGACGAAAAGTTACAGTCCGCCATAAAATGGAACAGTGGTTGGCCTTGGGAACAGTATGGGGCTTTAATCCGTCATTTACTAAGCTCACCTTATCCATTACTTTCTGCAAACCTAAATAAAGAAGAGGTGCTTTCCGCCTACGCTAACCCATCATCAATAATGGGGCAGTATTCGACTCAGCCTATTGTTCAAGAACTCATCAGTAAAACGATTGAAAGCTCTCATGGTGGGGAACTTACAGCGGAACAAGTGGTAAAAATGACCTTTATACAGCAGTTGCGTGACCGCCGTATGGCAGAGTCGTTATTAAATGCACCTACACCCGCGCTCTTATTTGCAGGTGGCTACCATGCAACAAGAGCTATTGGGGTACCTTTACATGTGCAAGACCTCGCACCTGACGAATCAGTCAAAGTGTTAATTATTTCAGAGAGAGGGGAAGAAATAGACCATTTACATGCTGATTTTGTTTGGTATACCCCTAAATGATGACTAAATAATAGCAACCTAATGATTTCAAAAAAGTTAATTTTGTGAAGTATTCTTTATTTTCATTAAGAAATGATTTCCATTTTCATTTGTTATTAATTATCATTTGCGTTTATGTGAAGATACATAAGTACATAAGATAAAAATGAGTATAACAACATTTGAAAATGAGTATTTAAAGCGAACGACGAAGATGAGTGGGTGGTTCGCATTGGCAATTGCTCTTCATGTCGCTGTGGTTGGGGGCTATATATGGGTAACTTATAATCAACAATGGGAAGAGCTATTGCCTCTACCATCAGTGGTTATGGAAATTTCGATAGAGTCGCAAGCCGAACAATTGACAGAAGTTAACATTGGTCAATTACAAGAGTTAGCGGTGGCAAGTCAGGCACATGAGGCTCCATCAGAAGAGAAAATTATCCCACCATTAGCCATCAATGAGCAGGCAGAAGTGCAAGTGGCTAAGACGGTGAGTACAAAACGAATAGCTGAAGTAAAAAAACAAAAGCGTGAAAAGCAGGTGGTTGAACAAAAACAAGCGACTGATTCAAAAGCCAATGATGCCCCTGTCACCAGTGATGCAGCAGCGCCATTACAGACTCAGAAAATTGCCGCAGAATTTAATAGCCAGTCACAATCGATAGAGAACGCGAAAAGGCTGTGGGAAGCACAAGTATTGGGTAAATTAAATAAATACAAGCGTTTCCCTGAAGATGCCGTAAGGCGAGGGCGAGTTGGTCAATCAGCAGTAACATTTACGGTTGACCCACAAGGTTTTTTACTTGATAGCGAGCTGGTGAGTTCATCTGGAACGCGATCGTTGGATAGAGAAGCCTTGCAGGTTTTATCAAGAGCGGCACCTTTACCTGAACCACCTACTGAAATTTTAATCAATGGGCGGGTAACAGTCAGGATCCCTATTGATTTTACTCTTAATGAAAAATAGATTGGATGAATTATGCGTAATAAACTTACTGAGTTTTGTCTTATTACATTACTTGGTTTATATGCAGCAACCAGTGCTGCGGAGGATAGAATGTCAGCACCAATAGCCAAAAAACAACCACATACAATGACTACTCACGGAGATGTCCGTGTTGATAACTATTATTGGTTAAGAGATGACCAACGTGAGTCTCCAGAAATTATCGAATATCTAACGCAAGAAAATGACTATACAAAGCAACAATTAGAGAAAGGTGAGTCGTTAAAAAAAGAGATTTACGATGAACTCTTTTCGCGTATGAAGCAGGACGATGAGTCAGTTCCCTATAATTATAATGGTTATACTTACCGCTCACGAGTGGTTGCGGGAAAAAATTATTCTATCTATGAAAGACGCCCGGTAAATAGCCAGGGTGAATGGGTTGTATTAGTTGATGGTAATGAACGTGCCGAAGGCACAGAATATTATCGTATGGGCGCGTTAGCTATTTCGCCAGATAATACCACGCTTGCCATTGCCGAAGATCACCAAGGGCGTAATGAATTTGCAGTGTCATTTCGAAAAATTGATGAGAGCGAGTGGCAAGAGAATGTATTAACCAATACATCAGGGAATATTGTTTGGGCTAATGATAACCAAACGCTATTCTATGTGAATAAAGACAAGCAAACATTGCTTCCTTATCAAGTGGTTAGGCACCAATACGGTACACAGCAAACTCAAGACAAACTGGTGTATGAAGAAAAGGATGATACTTTTTACGTTAGTTTAGCGAAATCGACGTCAAAAGATTTTATTTTAATAGGTATCACGAGTACTGAAACTTCTGAATATCGGTTAATTGATGCAAATCAGCCACAAAATGACGCTAAAATCTTAAAACCACGTCAAGTTGGGGTTGAGTACTATCCTGATCATTTCAATGGTAAATTCTATATTCGTTCTAATCACCAGCACCCATTGTTTGGTTTATATATTGCAGACAATATTTCAGCGCCGTGGGTAAGCTTTATTACACCACGTGATGGGGTTGATCTTGAAGGTTTTGCGTTATTTAATAACTGGTTAGTGGTAGAAGAGCGCCAAAACGGCTTAGTAAATATTCGCCAAATCAGTTGGTTAACGCATAAAGAAAACCAAGTGAGCTTTGATGACCCAACTTACATGGCGTGGATTGGGAATAACCCTGAGCCTGATACGGACACATTACGCTACGGCTACTCATCAATGACCACACCGTCTTCAGTATATGAAATTAATATGCTGACTCAAGAAAAACAGCTTTTAAAACAAGAAGAAGTTAAAGATTTTAATAAGCAAAATTACCAAAGTGAGCGTATTTGGGTCACTGCACAAGATGGGATAAAAGTCCCTGTTTCCTTAGTTTACCGTAAAGATCTTTTCAAACATGGTCAAAATCCATTGTTAGTCTATGGTTATGGCGCTTATGGATATGGCATAGACCCTTCTTTTAGTTCATCTCGTTTGTCTTTATTGGATCGCGGTTTTGTTTACGCGATTGCACATATTCGTGGTGGTGGTGACTTAGGTAAAAATTGGTATATACAAGGCAAAACAATCCACAAAATGAATACATTTACTGACTTTATTGATGCAACCAAAGGGTTATTATCAGAAGGTTATGGTAAAGCAGGGCATGTGTATGCCATGGGGGGCAGTGCGGGTGGCTTATTAATGGGAGCGGTGGTGAATATGGCGCCTGACTTATACGAGGGTGTTGTTTCCGCTGTTCCATTTGTAGATGTGGTAACCACAATGTTAGACCCATCAATTCCTCTAACTACTGGGGAATACGACGAGTGGGGTAACCCTGAAAATGAAGAGGATTACTGGCGAATTAAAGCGTATAGCCCTTATGACAATATCAAAGCACAACATTACCCACATATTTTAGTGACGACAGGGTTACATGATTCCCAAGTTCAATACTGGGAACCTGCAAAATGGGTGGCTAAATTGCGAGATATTAAACAAGGTAATTCATTATTATTATTAGAAACGAATATGAATGCGGGCCATGGCGGTAAATCAGGGCGTTTTAATGCACTCGATGATATTGCCCAAGAATATAGCTTTATTCTTATGCTTGAAAATAAAGACAAATATTTTCCATATTTAAAATAATAATTAACCTATAAAATTTAGGTGATTTCAGGCCAGCAACAAGATTAATCACATTGTTGCTGAGCCTTTTCACAGGCACTATTTGGCCTGTGCTAGCGGTGTGAGCGTATGACACTCAGTACGTTTACAGGAATGGTTTAATGAATAATAAAACAATAATTATGGTAGCTGGTATTATTGCCACTAGCTACCAAGGGATCGCTTTGGCTGAAAATACACAGCAGCAAAATAAGCAGAAAGAAGGTGTGGTTAATTTTAGCCAATTAAAAGTTTCAGGTGCGCAGAAACAAACCCCACTAGTCAAAGCATTAGAAAAACCAGGTGCTTATAGTGCGGTTGGTACAGAAAATAAATTGCAGTCGATGGATAAAATTATTCGCACCATGCCCGGTACCTATACTCAAATGGATGCCAGCCAAGGTACGGTTAACGTCAATATTCGTGGACTGAGTGGTTTTGGTCGCGTGAATATGATGGTTGATGGTATTACGCAAAGTTATTATGGTATCTCACCGAGCAAATATACCCACGGTATGCAGCCGAGTAATGATTTTGGCTCATTAATTGATCCAAACTTTATTGTCTCAGTGGAAGTGGAGAAAGGGCAGTTGAATGGCAGTAATAGCATTAATGCTTTAGCCGGAAGTGCGAATTTCCGCACTATCGGAATTGATGACGTCATTTTTAACGACAATTTATACGGACTGCGTAGTAAAGCTAACTGGGGGGATAATGGTCTCGGTTATAACGGGATGGTTGCTGTTGCGGGTAAAACACAATTACAGGATGATGGTTACTTTGGTGGTTTAATTGCAGTTAGTGGGCATAATATCCCCGGCAGCTATAAAAACGGCGATGGTTTTAATAGTGATGAATTTGCCACAGATCCCTCATTCAAACAAAAGCCACAATCTCAATTGGCAAAGTTGAAATATAAACCTAATGATCGCCATGAATTGGAATTCAGTGGGCGTTTTTTGCAAAATAAACTTACCAGCAGAAAGATTAATAGTGAGGACTATTATCTAAAATATAAATACACTCCATTAAATGAATTAATTGACGTAGAAATACTGGCAAGCCATGGCAATAATGAACAAAAATTTCAAGGTGATCCTATTGGTGGAGCCTTTAAAAATGCCATATCTAAAAATAAATCTGATAGTATAAATTTATCCAATACTAGCCATTTTTCTTATGGAGATGTGGATTATAAATGGCAAGTAGGTTCGAAATTAATGAAAACCAAATACAGTAAGGAAGCACAATCGGTTGAAGACCCAAATACCCAGATAAACAATCCATTTTCACCAAGTGGAACACAAGATATTGCCAGCGTATATACTCAGTTTGAAGCGAAATACGATATCTATACAGCGATATTTGACCTTAATTACCTCAATTATAGCGTGAAAGGTTATAAGCCTGCGTGTGATGAAACCGAAAAATGTTTCCCCCAAGAAGCCAGTAATCTGAACATTAAAGATAGTGGGATTAACCCAGGTATATTGTTATCCGCTCAAATCATTCCTGAATTCCAGCCCTTTGTTAGTTACGCACATTCCATGCGTGCACCGAATTCACAAGAAGCTTTTTTCTCCTCAAATGGTGGCCAGACGATGAATCCATTTCTTAAGGGTGAAAAATCAAAAACTTGGCAGGTTGGGTTTAATAGCTTAAAACCTGATTTAGTGGTAGATGGTGACCAATTCAATCTGAAAGCATTGTGGTTTCATACCCAAGTTAAAGATTATATCACGAGTAAAGCTTTTGTACTTTGTCGTTCCAATCCACAGGATGAATTTGATTGGTGTTTAGTGAATGATGATGTATGGGATAAAGAGAATCCACCAATGTTTCAGCGAGCAGAAATGTATGTGAATGACCATCGAGATGTAAATTTACGAGGGTATGAATTGCAAGCCAACTACGATGCAGGTGTATTTTATTCAATGGTTTCATATACCAAAGAGTCAGGAAAACAGCCGGTTTCTATTAATAGCACCTCCTTATTTAGTGCAGGGGATTTCACTCAATTACCTGACTATTACCTAACATTAGACTCAGGCGTACGCTTCTTTGATGAAAAACTGACACTCGGTTCAACGATCACATGGACTGGCCCCTCCAAACGGATTAGCCCAGTTCCAGATAGCGACCAAAATGGTGATGCTATGACGGAGAAATATGAGAAACAACCAACTATTGTTGATGTATATGCAGATTATGAAATTAATAAAAACGTTAAGTTGATGATGACAGTTAACAATGTGACGAATAAAAACTATACCGACGCACTAAACCGAGCAAATTCGGGTGCAATTATGCAAGAGAGAGGACGGAATAATGAAACGGGTAGAGGGCGTACTTATATGATTGGTGGGCAGGTACGTTTCTAACCAGTATATAAATTTACAACCACTTATCCCGTTATTTTAATCGAGATAAGTGGTTAAAATAATCACTTCGATACTCTTTTGGTTTTAACTTTCTCAATGTGGGTAATTTGGCTTTCAACCCAGCCATCATTAAGGCGTGTTTTCAGTGGTTGCCCTAATTTTACTTGGCTGGTTTTTTTCAACACGGTGCCTTCTGCTGTCTCACTAATACTAAAGCCGCGAGCAAGTGTTGCCAATGGGCTGACAGCTTCCATTTTCGAACACGCGACAGCAAAACGTTGACGATAGCTATTGACCAAACTCGTGATCATATTTTGCAAATGATATTGTGTTTGTTGCAACTGACGTTGTTGTTTTTGCAACTGAGGGCGTAAATCATTTTGTAGCAAACGGCGATTAACTCTTTCGAATTTAGCCGTCGAATTTTGTAGTTGCCGAGTCATCGACTGTGCTAGCTTTTGTTGCAATAAATTAAGTTGATTATATTGCCGTGCCAAACGTAATTGCGGGTGCTGTTGTTGTAAACGGTGATGCAAACGAGCAAATCTTTGTTGTTGGCCTGCCACGTAATAATCCATTGCCATTTCAAGGTGTTGCTGTGCAGATTTTAACTGCCGCAGCATTTCTAGCTGGTTACGGCTAACAAGCTCGGCTGCCGCAGATGGGGTTGGTGCTCTTACGTCCGCTACATAGTCCGCAATCGTCACATCGGTTTCATGACCAACAGCACTAATTATAGGCAGTTGACTAGCAAAAATAGCTCTAGCAACGATTTCTTCATTAAATGCCCACAAATCTTCAAGGGAGCCCCCACCGCGACCGACAATTAACACATCACATTCTTGACGCAAATTTGCTAGCTCAATCATTCGAGCAATTTGTGCTGGTGCCATTTCGCCTTGAACGGCCGTTGGATAGATAATGATAGGCAGAGAAGGATCCCGGCGGCGTAAAATATTTAAAATATCATGTAGGGCTGCACCGGTTGCTGATGTAATGATACCGACAGATTTAGCAGGGCTAGGTAGCGGTTTTTTATGAATAATATCAAATAAGCCTTGTGCGCTTAGCGTTTGTTTTAATAGTTCAAAACGCTGTTGCAGTAAGCCCTCACCGGCTGGCTGCATACTTTCAAGGATTAATTGGTAGTCACCTCGAGGTTCATATAAAGTCACTGTCGCTCTAACCAAAACTTGCTGGCCATTTTGTGGGCGGAAAGTGACACGTGCATTCTGCCCACGGAACATTGCCGCACGTACCTGTGCTCGGTCATCTTTTAAGGTTAAGTACCAATGACCTGAACTTGGTTGTGAAAAATTGGAAATTTCAGCGGTTAACCAAATACGGCCCATTTGGTTATCAAGAAGTTCTCGAACAGTCTGGTTAAGCTTGCTAACCGAGTAAATTGCGTTATTTTGTGAAGTCGACATGTGAGCCAGATCAAATTTTAAAACAATGACTTAATCGATAGATACTAACGCAGTTATAGGAGTTATCAAGTTTTTTTTCAAAAAAACGCTGGAAGCAACCGTTTTCGGTGTGTATAATGCCGCGGCAATATTTTATACCTTTCCATAACGCTGCCTGGTGGGATATTGCCTATGTTACGCATTAAAAAAGAAGCACTTACTTTCGACGACGTTTTACTCGTTCCTGCACACTCAACCGTATTACCGAATACCGCAGATTTATCAACTCAACTGACTGCAAACATCCGCCTGAACATTCCTATGCTTTCTGCAGCCATGGATACTGTCACTGAATCTGACCTTGCTATTGCATTAGCACAAGAAGGTGGCATTGGTTTCATCCATAAAAACATGACTATTGAGCGCCAAGCGGAAGAAGTTCGCCGCGTGAAAAAGCATGAAAGTGGTGTCGTCACTGACCCTGTGACAGTAACGCCTGATACTACCATTCGTGAAGTGCAAGAAATGGCTGAGCGCAATGGTTTTGCAGGTTACCCAGTAGTTGCAAACGACAACTCATTAGTTGGTATTATTACGGGCCGCGATGTTCGTTTCGTGACGGATTTGGACCAGCCTGTTACTGCTGTGATGACGCCAAAAGAACGTTTAGTCACCGTGAAAGAAGGCGAAGCACGTGAAATTGTTTTACAAAAAATGCATGAAAAACGTGTAGAAAAAGCCTTAGTGATCGATGATAACTTTCATTTGTTAGGGATGATCACTGTTAAAGACTTCCAAAAAGCAGAACGTAAGCCAAACGCGTGTAAAGACGAGCAAGGCCGTTTGCGTGTTGGTGCTGCTGTTGGTGCTGGTGCAGGAAATGAAGAGCGTGTTGACGCACTGGTGGCTGCTGGCGTTGACGTTTTATTAATTGATTCATCACATGGTCATTCAGAAGGCGTATTACAACGTATTCGTGAAACCCGCCAAAAATACCCTGACTTACAAATCATTGGCGGTAACGTAGCAACCGCGGAAGGGGCGAAAGCGCTGGCTGATGCAGGTGTTAGCGCCGTTAAAGTCGGTATTGGCCCTGGTTCAATTTGTACAACTCGTATCGTAACTGGTGTGGGTGTACCACAAATTACAGCTATTGCAGAAGCGGCAGAAGCCCTTGAAGGTACGGGTATTCCTGTTATCGCGGATGGGGGTATTCGCTTCTCAGGTGATATCTCTAAAGCTATCGCGGCAGGCGCAGCCTGTGTGATGGTCGGCTCAATGTTCGCAGGAACTGAAGAGTCTCCGGGAGAAACTATTTTATTCCAAGGCCGTACTTACAAAGCATACCGTGGCATGGGTTCACTGGGTGCGATGTCTAAAGGTTCGTCAGATCGTTACTTCCAATCTGATAATGCAGCAGACAAATTAGTGCCAGAAGGCATTGAAGGCCGCGTAGCATACAAAGGTCGCCTAAAAGAAATCATTCATCAACAAATGGGTGGCTTACGCTCCTGTATGGGCCTGACGGGCTGTGGTACTATTGATGCATTAAGAACAAAAGCAGAATTTGTTCGCATCAGTGGAGCCGGTATCCAAGAAAGCCACGTTCATGATGTTACTATCACGAAAGAATCGCCAAACTACCGTTTGGGGCAATAATCGATAAAGTTTCTCAGGGTGGCGCATTCATTTGATTGCGTCACCGATTCTTATTTTTGACTTGAATTTTTGGAATTCTCCTCAAATGACAACAAATATCCATAAACATCGCATTCTTATTCTTGATTTCGGCTCGCAATATACACAGCTGATCGCCCGTCGTATTCGTGAAATTGGCGTTTACTGTGAACTCTGGGCGTGGGACGTTACAGAAGAACAAATTCGAGGATTTAATCCAAACGGTATTATTCTTTCTGGCGGGCCAGAAAGTACGACTGAGTCAGATAGCCCACGTGCTCCTGATTACGTATTTAATGCAGGTGTTCCTGTATTAGGTATTTGTTATGGCATGCAAACCATGTCAATGCAGTTGGGTGGTGCAGTTGAAGTCTCTGGTGAACGTGAGTTCGGTTATGCCAATGTCGAAATCACTGAGCAATGTGAATTATTCCGTGATATTCATGACTCTCTGAACGAAGCTGGCAAGCCAGTACTTGATGTCTGGATGAGCCATGGTGATAAAGTTACAGCTATCCCTGCAGAGTTTAAAACTATCGCCAGCACGCCAAGCTGCCCATATGCCATCATGGCAAATGAAGAGAAGAAATTCTACGGTGTTCAATTCCACCCAGAAGTGACTCACACTCACCAAGGCCTAAATATTTTAACGCGTTTTGTGAAAGATATTTGCCAATGTGAAGCCCTGTGGACACCAGCTGCAATTATCGAAGACACAGTAGCGCGTTTAAAAGAGCAAATTGGTGATGACCACGTACTGCTCGCATTATCGGGTGGTGTTGATTCATCGGTTACGGCATTGCTATTAAACCGTGCAATTGGTAAACGTTTAACCTGTGTGTTCGTTGATAACGGTTTATTGCGTTTAAACGAAGCAGACCAAGTAATGGAAATGTTCGCAGGTAAATTTGACCTGAACATCATCCATGCAAAAGCTGAAGATCGCTTCTTAAATGCATTAGCTGGGATCAGCGATCCAGAAGCTAAACGTAAGAAAATTGGCCACGTATTTATCGAAGTATTTGATGAAGAGTCATCTAAGCTGCCTAATATCAAATGGTTGGCTCAAGGAACAATTTACCCAGACGTTATCGAATCAGCAGCATCAGCAACCGGTAAAGCACACGTTATCAAGTCTCACCATAACGTAGGTGGTCTGCCGGATGACATGAAACTTGGTTTAGTTGAGCCATTAAAAGAATTGTTTAAAGATGAAGTCCGTAAAATTGGTCTCGAATTAGGCCTCCCGTACGATATGCTGTATCGCCACCCATTCCCAGGCCCAGGTTTAGGGGTTCGCGTGTTAGGTGAAGTGAAGAAAGAGTACTGTGACTTATTACGTCGTGCAGATGCTATCTTTATTGAAGAACTGCACAAAGCAGATTTATATCATAAAGTTAGCCAAGCATTTACCGTATTTTTACCTGTCCGCTCTGTCGGTGTTATGGGTGATGGCCGTAAATACGACTGGGTTGTTTCACTACGTGCAGTTGAAACCATCGACTTTATGACCGCTCATTGGGCGCATTTACCTTATGACTTCTTAGGCCGCGTTTCAAACCGCATCATTAATGAAGTCGATGGTATTTCCCGTGTTGTTTATGATATCAGCGGCAAACCACCTGCGACTATTGAGTGGGAATAATCCCCCAATAAGAATTAGCTGGCACTGGCTGGCAAAATAACAACTTAAGCCCATGTAAAAGTGGGCTTTTTTGTTTTTTAGTCTTTAATAGCATTCGATTTAATCGAGCACATTAGTGAACACTTAAATTTGAAGTGCCGAAAGGATTATTGCTTCCATTTTTTCAGGGGTAGTGAATGGTGCGAAGCGTTTGAGCGGTTTACCGTCACGCCCGATCAAGAATTTAGTAAAGTTCCACTTGATCCGCCCACCCATTAGACCTGGTAGCTCGTTTTTCAGGTAACGGAATATCGGGTGAGCTGAGCTCCCATTAACGTCGACTTTTTCGAATATTGGAAAGCTCACTTCGTAGTTAATAAAGCAGGTCTGCGCGATTTCCTCAGCGCTACCGGGTTCTTGTTTGCCAAACTGATTACAGGGGAAACCAAGCACCACAAAGCCCTGAGGAGCATATTTCTTGTAGAGTGATTCTAAGCCGTTGTATTGTGGTGTAAAACCACAATGACTGGCGGTATTAACGACGAGAACCACCTTATCAGCGTAGTCTTTCATAGAGATAAGTTGCCCGCCGAGACTTGTCGCTGCTAATTGATGAAAGGGGGCCATAGTAGGATCCTTAGAATAGAGCTAATCGACATAAGCCAATATCGCCGATGATTGTGTGGTAGGTCTGAAGTCTTTTACCTGGCTATCTTGGCAAATTCTAAAGGTAAAAACAACATACTGGCTGTTCTCCCATTGATTGAAATATTAGATATTAGCCCTTTGCTTTAATCCCGCTATAAACATTCGCTGGCTAAATAATGGTATCAGCCCGTGTCAAAGTGGAGGGAGCTTATGGCATCAGCAACCTCTCATGTTCCTTTGCAACTAACTCATTCAAAAAATCAGCGACAACCCTGATCCTTCGTGAGTGAGCGAGATCAGAGTGAATGACTAGCCAAATAGGTTGGTCACAGCCTATATTATCTTGTAGGCAAATCAGTCCCATCTTTTGGGCAATGAAATGCGGCAAAACAGCCATGCCAATACCCGCTTGGACTGCGCTAAATTGTGCTGACATCGTACTGGTAGTGAGCCGGCAAGCTCTTCCTCTTAGCGTTTTTTCTAACCATTGTGCTGATTGGAGGTGCTGCTGTGCTTCCGACCAACCGATAAAATCATCTTGTTCTAGAGAGCTCAATCTGTCTGGATTTGGTCTACGCTGTAAATAACTCTCTGAGGCGTAAAGGCCAAACCCCAATGTGCCTAATTTACGAATACGCACATTACCGCGTTCAGGCCGAACCATACGCAGTGCAATATCCGCATCACGCCTGTGTAAATTCACTGTCGACACCCCAGTTACAATTTCAATTGTGAGATTAGGGTTCACGTTGGTTAGTGAAGGCAGAGCAGGGATGATTAGATGATCGGCTAAGCCTTGAGCGGTAGCTAAACAAACATGGCCCATCACGCTTTCGCTTTTTCTCCGCGCGGCATTGCCAAATGCATAACCCGCCTGTTCTAAGGCTTCAGCCTGAGAAATTAATGCATTTCCTTCATCGGTAAGCTTGTAACCAAGCTGGTCTCGAGTGAATAGCCGAACATGTAATGCCTCTTCTAGGCGTTCTAAACGCCGAGATGTGGTTGCAATTCCAAGTTTCAATGCTTTAGATGCAGCACTTAGCGTGCCTTCTCGAGCAATCGCTAAAAATACTCTGACATCATCCCAATTTGAATGCTGTCTATCGTTTTGTTTTCCATTATTGGAGAATGGATTGCTTTCATTAGTCATATAAATCTCCATTTATGGAAAATATACTGAAAAACATAAAATAAACCAAGGGAGAGCGATAATGAAAAAACGTATTTTGGGTAATGGACTTGAAGTCTCGGCAATTGGACTCGGTTGTATGGGGATGAGCGAGTTCTATGGGCCGCAAGATGATCAGGCTGCCATGGTTGTGCTACAAAAAGCTATCGAACTAGGCTGTACGATGCTGGATACTGCGGATACTTATGGCAATTTTCATAACGAAGAGTTGATTGGGCATTTTCTTAAACAAGTAGGTTCTGATGTTAAAATCGCGACAAAGTGCGGTATTGTTCGCCGACCAGGTGAATATGAGAGAAGGATTGATAATAGTCCAGAATATATACGCAGCGCCTGTGAAAGCTCTCTTCGTCGATTAGGTGTTGAATGTATTGATTTGTATTATATCCATCGTCTAGATCCCTCTGCATCAATAGAGACGACAATGCACACGCTGGCGGGGTTAGTTGCTGAAGGGAAAATTGCTCACATTGGGTTGTCTGAGGTGAGTGCGGCAACCCTTAGAAGGGCACACGCAGTTTATCCTGTTACTGCAATCCAAACTGAGTATTCGCTTTGGACGCGTGATGTTGAAACGGAAATATTGCCAACTTGCCAAGAATTAGGGATTGGTTTTGTACCTTATTCCCCGTTAGGACGTGGATTCTTAACAGGGCGCTTTAATGCCGAAAGTAGGTTCGAGAGCGATGATGCACGTAATACGCTACCACGTTTCACATCAGAGAACCTTAGAGCTAATCGCACATTAGCTGACTTTATCGTGCAGATGGCAAGTAACAAGTCATGTTCACCTGCTCAAATTTCACTGGCCTGGTTGCTAGCTCAAGGAGATAACATTGTACCAATACCAGGAACGAATAAAGTTAAACACCTTGAAGATAACTTTGCTGCCGCTGATATTGACCTAACATCGGAGGATTTACTGCAAATAACACAAGCGCTAGAAAGCTTTCAACCTGTGGGTTCCCGTTATACTGCTGAAGGAATGAAAGGTGTTAATGTGTAAGGTAAGCATCATTTTGTAGAGTAATAGAGTTGCCCTGTGCTGTCATATTCTGTGAATGTTATTTGGCAACAATAATTGAGGTATCAGTTTTTTACTGGTGCCTTTTTTTATTAGTACCAAAGACGTTAGAAAAAATAGGTATACCATTATAGGAATTTATTTAGGAAAAGGGGCCTCTATGTATGGGGTTAGATACTTTTGTATCTTACAACTGCTTTATCGAGGGTAAAGCAACAGAGCTTCCCGTTCCTAGGGAATAGCTCATGAAGATGATGAGAGATATTTTTATTGTCAAAGCTTACCCGTAAAAAAGCGCCTGTAATTTACAGACGCTTTTGCTTTTCACTCAATTCTAAAATTAGAACTGATACACTAACCCTAAACCAAGTACGTTATCGGTATTCACTTTGTAGTGGTCAGTAAAATCATTATCGTTTAACAAGTTGATTTTATAGTCGATGACAGCACTTAGGTTTTTATTAAAGTCATAAGCTGAGCCGATGGCGATATAATTTACTAATTCTTTATCTCCAAAGCTGCCTAAGTTTTTACCTTTGGAATAGTTATAGCCAATTGATGGGGTTAAACCGAAGTCAAAAGAATATAGGGCAACCACTTCCAAGTTCTGAGTTTTATTTGCTACTGACTCCATATTATCATTACCAAAACGGCTCATATTAAGCGTTTGGCCATACATGACTGCGAAATAGAGATCTTCGTATTCAAATTTTCCCCCTACGTTCCAAGCTTCAGCGCGTTTACCAGTCGCACTGCTAGTTGTGGCATCTTTTTGCTTTGGTGTACGGGAAGATGAGGAGTAACCACCACCGAGGGAAATACCATAACCTAATTCATAAGCTGTAGATAAACCAAAACCATCGCCGTTATCGGTTAATTCATCACCGGATGACAGGTTTTGTTCACCATTTTTCCCCTGATACTGTAATGCAAAGCTTAAACCATCAATGTAACCAAAGGCATTATTATTGCGATAAGTGAGTAAATTACGGTTACGGCTTAGCATGTAGTTATCTTCTTGAACCATCGTATCCGCTCCCCAGAGAGGTAATACGTCTGTCCAAGCATTGGTATCATAAATAACACCATAATTGCGGCCATAATCAAGGGAGCCGTAATCTGCAAATTTTAAGCCTGCATAAGCTAAACGATTACTATTTTCTTCAGTTGATTCTGATTGGTTAGTTTTAGTTTCCCATTCAAAACGTCCAAAACCAATGAGTTGGTCGGTGATTTGTGTGTCACCTTTTAGCCCCAGTCTGACACGTGAGTCATCACCATCTTCGCCACTACGGCTTTTGGCAATATGATGGCGAACATCGATTTGCCCATACACATCAAGCTTATTACCATCTTTATTGTACATTTCAGCGGAGTTAGCAATATTAGCAATAAGTAGTGTTGGAATAATGAGTGCGAGTAATTTGTACTTCATAACATAGCCTTATGGATTGAGTGATATTTAGCAATAGTTCCTAATTGATAGTTATTATCATTTAAGCATTTTAATTCGCCAAATAAAAAATGTAACAAAATTAAATATTAGTGAAACAATACGGCTAACTTATTAAATAATAAAAATAATTTAATTTATGGTGATTTCAACCAAATGTTTTATTTTTAGAAAATCAAAATCAATGTGATGAAAGAGTCATGTTTATGTATAAATGATTTTTTATGCATAAATCGTGAATTATTACTTGTTTGAAATGCTAAGGTTGGTATTATTTAGAACCTATACAAATTTTGTCTATATCAACCCAGAACCCTAAAAATAATATCTTGGTAGAAATCACTAGATATAAGGAATAATACGTGGCTTTACGTTTGAAGTATCTGGCATTACTCCCTTTATTGGTTGCTGCGACAGCTTGTCAGCAACCAAATAATATCAAAACACCAGTAGAAACTTATGCGACACAAAACCAACCTGTGGTGGTTAATAACGCATGGATTGAAATATCACGTGGTGCATTAGATTTTAATATCAAAAAAGTACAAAACCTGCTGGGAGATAAGTCTTCTCTGTGCGCTGTTTTGAAAGGGGATGCCTATGGACATGACCTTTCTTTAGTTACGCCAATAATGATTGAAAATAATGTGCAATGTATTGGGGTAACAAATAACCAAGAGCTTAAAACCGTGAGAGACTTAGGTTTTAAAGGCCGCTTAATGCGAGTGAGAAGTGCGACAGAACAAGAAATGGCTCAGGCCACACAATATGAGACAGAAGAGTTAATTGGTAATTTAGCAATGGCGCAGCGCTTGAATGCGATTGCGAAAAAACAAAATAAAGTGATCCCCATCCACCTTGCGCTAAACTCGGCAGGGATGTCCCGTAATGGGCTAGACGTCAGTAGTGCATCTGGCTTAGATGAAGCAAAACAGATCGCGGAGTTATCACAATTAAAAATCGTGGGCATTATGTCTCATTATCCAGAAGAGGATGAAGCTCAGATCCGTAAAGACCTTGCGAAATTCAAGAAAGAGTCTCAACAAGTCTTGAATGTGACAGGGTTAAAACGTGAAGACATTACATTACATGTCGCGAATACTTATGCAACTATTACCGTACCAGAATCATGGTTGGATATGGTACGTGTAGGTGGTATTTTCTACGGTGATACCGTTGCGACAAATGACTATAAACGCGTGATGACGCTGAAATCGAACATTGCCTCTGTCAATCATTATCCGAAAGGTAATACAGTGGGTTATGATAGAACCTATACCTTGAAGCGTGATTCTGTATTAGCCAATATCCCTGTAGGTTATGCAGATGGCTATCGCCGTGTATTTAGCAATGCGGGACATGCATTAATTAATGGCCAGACAGTTCCTGTTTTAGGAAAAACATCAATGAATACGGTCATGGTTGATGTTACTGATTTAAAATACGTTAGCCCGGGAGATGAAGTTGTATTTTTTGGCAAACAAGGTCATGCTGAAATTACGGCCGAAGAGGTTGAAGACATCAGCGGTGCATTATTTACCGAAATGTCAATTTTGTGGGGTGCAACCAATAAACGTATCTTAGTTGATTAGGTTAATTTTTAATTCCGTATATTTTAACCCGCAATAATTGCGGGTTTTTTTATCCTAAATGTCTCTTCGGATTTTATCCAATATGTCGATAAAATGCGGTTTAGGGGAATGACTATCGAAACTTATAAGCTGATATGTTAGGTTGGTAGAGTCTTTTTTGAGCGGATTGACTCAGAAGGAAAATAAAAGAATTAGAAGGATATCATTTATGTATCAAGTTGATTTACATGCGCATACCATTGCCAGCACCCATGCATATAGCACTGTTAATGAATATTTTGCTGAAGCCGCAAGTCGAGGTGTGAAACTCTTTGCGATTACCGACCACGGCCCTGAAATGCAAGATGCTCCACATGAATGGCACTTTGGTAATATGCCTATCTTACCGAGAATTGTTGATGGCGTTGGTTTATTGTACGGTATTGAAGCGAATATAAAAAACAAGTTGGGTGAGACAGACTGCAATGAAAAGATTGCTCGTCATTTGGATATTATTTTAGCTGGTTTCCATGAACCGGTTCTTGAACCCCAAAGTTTAGCTGATAATACAGAAGCTATGATTGCCACGATCCGTAGCGGTAAAGTGCAAATAATTACCCATCCGGGAAATCCCAAATATCCCATTGATATTAAAGCGGTAGCACAAGCTGCGAAAGATTGTAATGTGGCTTTGGAAATGAATAACTCCTCATTCTTGCATTCAAGAGCGGGTAGTCAAAAGAATTGTTTAGAAATAGCAAAGGCTGTTAAAGAAACTGGCGGGTGGGTAGCATTAGGTTCGGACTCGCATTTTGCTGGGTATCTCGGCCGTTTTGACCGCGTAGTTGAAATGTTGGAATCAATTGATTTTCCGCAATCACAAATTTTAAATGTTACTCCACGCCGTGTATTGGATTTTTTAGAGTCCCATGGGCGTAAGCCTATCCCTGAATTTGCTGATTTTTAATAGTTATTCAGTTATTTAACATTGCGTTCTTAAAGACAGTCAATATTAGGTATAATAAAGCCACAAAAGGTGAAGTGGCTTTTAATTCAAGTTATATTGAAAGTTATAATTCAATTTCCATTTGAACACAATTTAACTCAACTTGAGCAAGAGAAGAGTAGTAGCTAGCATGCTTAATCGAAGTAAATCCATGTTTCTGATAAAAGCGTTCCGCATTCGGTGATGAATCTAATACCAATTTTTTAATATTTCGCTTTTTGGCTTCAGCTTTAATAGCATCTAATATTAAGCCCGCAGCTCCGCAGCCAGTGTACTGTGGTAAAGTAAATATGGCATCAACACTGTTAGCCTCTAGATTAAGATAGCCAGTTGCAACGGGTTCATCATTTTTATTTACCGCGACAAAGAATGGGTTATTCCTCACAATACGTATATAACTTACTGGCATTTCATCAGGTGTCCAGGCGCTGATCGTTTTTGCGTCAAAACTCGTTGTACAACCATGGCGAATGGCTTGGTTGCGTATAAACCAAAGATGTTCAGCTTCATCGGGGGTTGCTAACCTAATTTTCATCATGATACACCTGCTAATGTTTTTTTATTTCTTTCATAGAACAAAAAGTACAGTTAAAAAGCAATATATATAACAGAAAGAAAACTAATTTGAATATGGTATACTCACCCTTATTTTTAAATCAGTGACTTTTATGAATTATCAATGCCCCCTCTGCTTTACACCACTTAACTTTATGCATAACAGCTATCGCTGCGCAGAAAATCACCAGTTCGATTGTGCGAAAGAGGGTTACGTTAATTTGTTGCCCGTACAACATAAACGGTCTAAAGACCCCGGTGATAATGCTGAAATGATGCAAGCACGTAGACAATTTCTTGATGCAGGACATTACCACCCGATGCGTGAAAAGGTGGCAGAAAAAATTATTCAGTTTATTCCACCATCTAATACTAGTTTGTTAGATATTGGTTGTGGGGAAGGGTATTACACAGACTATTTCTCTCGGGAACTTGTAAAACATTTTGAAAAATATACGGTTCTGGGCTTAGATGTTTCGAAAGTGGCGGTTCGCTATGCGGCGAAACGGTATAAATCCGTTCGTTTTTGCGTCGGTACAAGCCATCGCTTGCCATTCTCAAATAACAGCTTAGGTGGAGTTGTCCGAATTTACGCACCCTGCAAAGCACAAGAATTAAGCCGTGTATTAGTTTCTAAAGGTATGTTAATTACTGTTACGCCTGCGGCAGAGCATCTGCAAGAATTAAAAGCGTTAATTTACGATGAGGTTAAGTTACATCCAACTAAAGATGAAGATTTACCAAATTTTTCGCTAATAGATAGTTGCCAATTAAATTATAAAATGGCACTGACAGGGCAAGAAGCTTATGAATTGTTGATGATGACCCCATTTGCTTGGCGTGCATCAGAACAGGTCAAAGAGAATCTGCAACAAGCTGAAGTGAAAGAATATACGGCTGATTTTTTAATTCGCGTTTATCAATCTGATGCAGAGTAAGGTTATTGCCCCCATATAAGGGGGCACAAAAACTAATGGGCATACATAAATAATTCGAGGTGCTCAAATAAAATATTAAAACCAATACCTATTAGAACCAACCCACCGATAATTTCTGCTTTTTTTCCGAGTAATGGGCCAACATAGCGGCCAATCATCATACCAATAGTTGCCATAATCATTGTCATTAAGCCGATAGTCATTGCAGTATGAACGATATCCACTTGCAAGAAAGCTAAACCTAGACCGATAGCCATTGCATCAAGGCTGGTGGCTATCGCAGAAAAGATAAGGCTTGTTGAGCTATGACTAGAAGGTTTAGAACAGCATTCTTCATCTTTTGTTTTAATACTCTGCCAGATCATTCTAGCACCTAAAACAAACAATAAACCAAATGCAATCCAATGATCCCAACGGATAACATATTGGCTAGCTAGGATCCCGATACCCCAACCAATAATCGGTGTAATGGCTTCAATAAAACCAAAAATAAAACCAGTACGGAGAATTTCTCTAAAGCGGGGTTTATGAAGTACGGCGCCTTTACAAATAGCAACAGCGAAGGCGTCCATTGATAGGGCAAGGGCTAAGATAAGGGTAGCATAGAAACTCATAATAGAACCTCGGTTGGGTGATTCCATATACACATAAATTACCCCCAACCAAAAGGCTTATTTATGTGTCTATGGTCTTGCCAACCGAATTTTGGTGTCCGCACCACGTTTGAAACCAAACGAGTATGTTGATACGGACTTTCTGGTCTTATATATGAAACCAGAACAGGCTACTCCCCAATGACGTGGAAAGAAAGATACCATATTTTATATTAAAGGCAACACTTAATTAATTGTGGATATTAAATGTTATTGAGAATTATTATCAATAAGGATATTGGCAAAAACAAGGTTAATTAAATTTATAATTAACCTTGTTTTTAGTGATAATATAAAACTTATTTACTTATGATTAATAAGGAATTCATAAATTCTTTGTAAATCATCAAGATGTGAAACTTGGATGTTAATTTTCTTTTTTTCCAAACCTATTATTAATACACCGTCTTCGGATAAGTTCATTGTTTTTATTCTGTCATATAATATAAATGCATTGGCAAAATAAAAACCATTCTGTTTAAAGAATAGCTTAGGTGTTCTTATAAACGCCAAATAGATTGACATAAAAATAGTAATCAATAATAAGTAAGTGGTTAATAAATTACCATGGCGTACAATATTTGTATAAATAACGATACAAATTAGAACAATAAAAATAATAGCATCGGCCCGATGTTTTCGTTTTAGATTAATTTTTAATAATGTTTTACCCTTTAGCAAATGCTGAATGAATTCATCATAAATTGCATAAACAAGCATGATCAAAATGATTATAGCAAGAATGGCATCATTGAAGGTCATTTGTGAACCCTTGGATAAGTGAACATAATGCAGAGCTTAAAATTAAAAAAGGGAGGCTGCAACCTCCCAATTCAAATAATGGTGGAAAATTATGGTGCTAAGAAGTTTAACCAAGCACCAAGGATACCCAAACCAAAGAAGCCGATAATAATCCACAATGCGTTAACTTTACGACGTAACAGCCACATACAGGCGAAGGTTAGCAATAGTGGTACTAAACCTGGCATGAGTTGATCAAGGATCATTTGGACGGTGGTAATATCTTCAGCACCTGTTGTTGGGTTTTTGATCCGCGACACTTCAAGTGGAATATTGACATGTGTCCATTTATTGACCAAGGCCCCCATAACAAATAAACCGAGAATTGATGCTCCTTCAGTTAGTTTTTGTAGGAAACCGCCACCAATGTCTTGAACAATATCAATCCCTTTTTTGTAGCCATATGAAACACCATAATAAAGGGTTAACAAACGGACAAGATTAAACAAAACAAAAAACAGAAGAGGGCCAAGTAAGCTACCCGTCATTGCGATACCTGCACCGAGAGCCGCAAATACTGGGCGAACAGTTCCCCAGAAAATTGGGTCACCAACACCGGCTAATGGCCCCATTAGACCGACTTTGATACCATTTATTGCACCGTCATCAATGTCTGCACCATTGGCACGTTGCTCTTCCATTGCCATTGTGACACCCAAAACAGGCGCTGCAACATACGGATGTGTATTAAAGAATTCAAGATGGCGCTTAATGGCTTGTTTTCTATCATCATTATTTTCAGGATAAAGACGACGAATAACGGGAACCATTGAATAGCAGAAGCCTAGGGCTTGCATACGCTCAAAGTTCCAAGAACCTTGCAATAGGTTAGACCGTAAGAATACGCCGCGAATATCGCTTTGTGTAAGCTTTTTAGCCGTTGGCTTAGTGATATCTACCATTATACGTTCCTCCTAGTCTAGCTCATTATCAAGGTTGTTATTGCTACTATTTCCTTGGGTAACAACAGTTTGCGATTTATTGTATTTTGGACTGAGTTGGATATATAAAATAGCCATAACAGTACCGATAACCCCAAGAGCAACCAGGTTGAAGTCAGTAAATGCCGCGGTAACAAAGCCTAAGTAGAAGAACGGCATTAAGTAGCCTGCACGCATCATATTGATAACCATCGCATAACCGACGACAACAATCATACCACCAGCAATATTCAGGCCGTCAGTAACAACTTGCGGGATAGAATCCAACATTTGTTGTACTTCTGATGTACCAACAGAAATGGCGACAATTAACGCAGGTATTGCGATACGCATGGCTTGCAGTAATAAAGCTGAGATATGGATAAAGCCAATTGCAGTTAGATTGCCATTGAGGGCGGCTTTATCAGCAGCATGTTGGAATGCAACCGTTACAGTACGAACAATAATGGTTAATACTTGTCCCGCTGCTGCGAGTGGGATGGCGATGGCAATACCTGCACCAATGCTTTGACCACCAGCAATAACGAGAATCGTTGAAATGATAGAAGCTAAAGCGGCATCAGGTGCAACGGCAGCACCGATATTCATCCACCCAAGTGCGATCATTTCTAATGTACCGCCGATGATGATACCCGTTTTCATATCTCCCAAAACAATACCTATAAGCGTACAGGCAATGAGAGGACGGTGAAATTGGAATTCATCAAGGATTGATCCCATCCCCGCGATACACGCGACGATGAAGACCATTACTATTTGAACAACGGTAAGTTCCATTGTTTAATCTCCTGTAACCAAAAGTTTTAAAATCTGTTTTGAGTAATGGATTAAAATTAATATAAAAAATGGCTATAAAAATTATTTTTTGAGCTTATTAATCAAGTCCATCATATAAACTTTGCTATCTGATGAGACTTTCCTAACTTCAAGTTCAATCTTTTTGTCGTTCAAATAATTAAATGCATCAATGTCTTCTTGGTTGATAGAAACGGCATTTGTGACCATTGTTTTGCCATCATGGTATGCCATTCCACCAATATTAACGGACTTGACGTCAACACCTTCTTCGACGATACGCTTAACATCAGTTGGATTAGTGAAAAGCAACATAACGCGCTCACCAGAGTATTTCGGGTTATTGTAAACGCGAATACATTTAGCAACATCGACAACATGTGCAGTGACACCTGGTGGTGCGACTTGTTTTAACAATGTAGAGCGAACTTGGTCTTTTGCTACGTCATCACTGACCACAATAATGCGCTTAACTTGGGTTTCTTTCGTCCAGCGTGTTGCGACTTGCCCGTGAATTAATCTGTCATCAATACGAGCAAGTGCGATCACCATATGTTCACCGGGGCCGGCTTTCACTGGTGCAGGGGCAGGAGTACTCGAGACTACAGGAGCAGGTTCAGCTTCAACTTCTTTGAATTTAAATGAACGAACACCACCACGACCCGTTTCTAGGGCGACAGTGATAAGTTCATTCATTGATGGGTTATCGTCACGGCACATGAATGTTTCAACTAACATTGGAACATTTACACCCGTGATAATGTCATAATTATCATGTTCATTAACAATGCGACTAGCCGCGTTAAATGGACTGCCTCCCCATGTATCAACAAGGAATAAGACACCCTTTGATGTATCTAAATCAGTTAGCTTTTGGGTGTACTTATCAAATAGGGTATCTGCGTTTTCCCCAGGGATAAAATCAATAAACGACACATTATCTTGTTCGCCTATTAACATTTCGGTTGTTCGAAGAAGCTGCTCTGCAGCGACTCCGTGTGTACCAATCATAATAGCTATACTCACTATTTTTCCCTCATAGATAGATAAAACAAAACATTATCTGTCGATAAAATGGACACTTAAGTTAGACTCCTTTTTATCAGTTTCCCCTGTATGATAATTTTAGCTGAATAATTACAAACGTTTTATAATAGCCATAAACTCATTTATGGCACTGTTAGTATCAATTACATTATTAGCATATCATCTTGCATTATCCTAAAAACTTGTTTCGCGTCAGAAAAATAAGAATACACCTAAAAATTGATATCGAATTGCATTTTTCTGCTATTAATTTTAATTAAATAAAATTAATAATCTGATTATTTTGTTTTTTCTGGTTCCTTTTTGTGTTATCGGTAACAAAAAAAGTAAATAAAATAGTGCCATATTGATTTTTAGAGTGAAAAGTAATCAATTTTTAGTGGAAATTAGTTATCTCTTGTTCAGCTCAAAACAATCTTTAGCACAAAATAGTATGAATTTCGTTTTGATGTGATGTGTTGAGTATAAGAAAACTGAGTTAATTCAATGAAAAAATTATGGGTAATTGATTAGGTGAATTGGAGCGTTTAGGAAGAGAAAGGTGACTAAAAAATAAAGAAAACTTTTTAATGCAGATTAAAAAAGCACCCTCAAAATACTGTTCAAAGACATAACAGTATAGGAAAGGGTGCTTAAGGCTTAAATTAATTGAGAATAAAATTAGTCACATTGTACTTTGATGGCTAGCCCGCCTCGGGATGTCTCACGATATTTCGCATTCATGTCTTTCCCGGTTTCGTACATAGTTTCAATGACTTTATCAAGTGAAACCCGTGGCTCACTTGTTCTGCGTAGGGCCATACGTGTGGCATTCACCGCTTTAACAGATGCGATTGCATTACGCTCAATACAAGGAACTTGCACTTGACCAGCAACCGGGTCACAAGTTAGACCTAAATTGTGTTCCATGCCGATTTCAGCAGCGATACAAACTTGCTCAGGGCTACCGCCAAATAATTCGGCCAGACCAGCTGCAGCCATAGAGCATGCCACACCGACCTCCCCTTGGCAGCCAACTTCAGCTCCTGAAATGGAAGCATTCATTTTGTATAAAATACCAATGGCGCCTGAAGCTAAGAAATAACGCATATACAGCTCTGGCGTTACCGGTTCTATGCAATGATTATAATACGCTAAAACGGCAGGTACGATACCACACGCACCGTTAGTCGGTGCTGTTACAACACGGCCGCCTGCTGCATTTTCCTCATTCACTGCTAAGGCATACATATTGATCAGGTCAACCACATTCATAGGGTCATTAGATAGCTTACTTGATGAAGTGACCATTCGGTTTAGTGCCGGTGCACGGCGAGGAACACGCAATGGGCCCGGCAATACACCTTCGGTGCTTAAACCACGCTCAATACAGGCTTGCATTGTCTGCCATACATCAGCGAAATAGGCTTCGATCTCTTCTTTAGAATGAAGATCTAACTCATTTTTCATCATTAAGCTAGAAATCGAAAGGCCTGATTTTTTACAATTTAGTAGTAGCTCTTCCGCAGAGTTAAACGGATAAGAGACCGGTTTGCTATCAAGAGTAGATTCGCCAAAATGCTCTGCATCGACAATGAAACCACCACCAATGGAATAATAAGTTTTGGTGTAAATTTCTTCATTACCTGCAAAAGCATGAATTGTCATGCCATTTTCATGCAATGGCAGGTTGTCTTGACGAAAATTCATGCCACCTTCATTAGGGAAGTCAACGACCTGAAGACCATTCGCTAATGATAACTTTTCTGTTTCTTCTACATTTTTGATAAAAGTTGGGATGGATTCAATGTCGACAGTGGCAGGTAAGTTACCTGCTAGCCCCATAATAATGGCGATATCAGTATGGTGCCCTTTTCCAGTAAGCGATAATGACCCATAAACATCCACAGAAATACGAGTGACGTTAGGTAATAAATTTTTGCTTACTAAATCATCGACAAATTCTTTCCCAGCTTTCATTGGACCAACGGTATGAGAGCTTGAAGGGCCTATGCCCACTTTAAACATGTCGAAAACGCTTATCACGCAGGACTCCTTAAAAAAAAGATGAAAATGTAGTGCATTATTTTAAAAGGCGCTACTTTACTGTTATTTAGTAGTGTTAACCAGTAAGTTTAAAGTATTTTTTGAAATAAGGTAGTTGCTGAAGGGTAATTGATTGTAAATAGCACAAAATGTCTGTGATGTGGCTAAAAAAGCGACAGGTAGTAGAGGTATATTTTGTCATATATGACGTGATATTTTGTCATCTTAAATAGATTTTACTGCAATAGTAACATTGTATGGTGAAAAGTTGTGTTAAACGTTAATCCAATTGCAAAGCAAGTTGGTGAATAATTGAAGCGGTTAACCCCCAAACTAAATGCCCCTTATACCAATAAAAAAAGATGCGGTTATGCCGCCCTGAACGGTTAATATCGACATATTTATGGCGTTGTAATGAAAGGGCATCAAATAAGGGAACTTCAAAGATAGCAGCGACTTCACTAGGGTTGGCTTGGTATTGAATGTTATTTGGTACCAAACCAACGATTGGCGTAACTTCATAGCCACCATAACTTTGCAAGGGGCTTAACTGACCCAGTACCGTGACTTTTTCAGGAGGGATGGCCACTTCTTCATATGCTTCACGCAGCGCGGTATTCACAAGCGTACCATCCTCCGGGTCACTTGCCCCTCCTGGAAATGCGACCTGACCTGCATGGGAGCGTAAAAAAGGAGAGCGTTGTGTGAGAAGTAATGTCGGATTGGGTTTATTGATAATGGGCAAAAGAACGGCTGCCGATTTACCCGCCTTAGGTCCAGACTGGCGGATAGCCGGCAAAGTAAACTGAAAACGATTGATAAAGTTATTCAGTTCAGTCATCGTTATTGAGCGCTCCTAATAAAGGTAAAATCAGGCTTAATTTATCAAAGGTTTCTTGGTACTCTTTGTCTGCTTGGCTATCTGCAACGATACCACCGCCAGCCCAACAATAAACCTGCTTTTTATATGTCAGTAAAGTACGAATAGTAATATTGCTGTCCATATTACCATTGAAACTAATATAGCCGATTGCTCCACAATAGCCATGTCGGCGATGGGGTTCTAATTCTTCAATTATCTCCATTGCACGCACTTTTGGTGCGCCGGTTATTGAACCCCCAGGAAAACACGCTCGTAATAAATCAGTTGCACGGTATTGGCTATCTAACTTTGCCGTGACGGTACTGACCAGATGATGCACTGCCGGGAAAGCTTCAACAGCAAATAATTCAGGAACACTGACCGTGCCCGGTTTGGCAACGCGACCAATATCATTGCGTAGCAAGTCAACAATCATCAAGTTTTCTGCGCGGTCTTTGACTGAATTAGCCAGTTTTTCAGCTTGTGCAAGATCATCTTGTTCATTATCTAGGCGCGGAAGCGTTCCTTTTATTGGGCGGGTTTGAATATCCCCATCTTGCAGAAAGATAAAACGTTCCGGTGAAATACTGATAACCGCATTTTCGGGGAGACGTATAAAAGAAGAGAAGGGAGCTCCATTGCGCTCAAGTAGCGCTAAAAACGCATTCCATTCATCTCCTTTATACTTAGCTTTAAATCTTTGTGCTAAATTAATTTGATAACAATCACCATTACGTAAATATTCATGGATGCGCGCAATATTATGATGATATGTCTCTTCAGACATATTAGATTGCCATGCCGAGGTTAATTGGAATTTGTTTTTACGGCCCTTTTTTTGACTATGTAGCCAAGCTAACCGAGCATCAACATCATCATAACTAATTAATGTAGTTGTTTTATTATGGTGATCAACGATAAGTGCCCACAAGTAGATGCCAACCGCCATGTCTGGAAATTGTAGTTCTGTGGTTGAAATTTCAGGTAATTTTTCAATGCGCCGGCCTAAATCATAACTCCAAAGGCCGAGGGCACCGCCGATGAAGGGACATTCGGTCTCTTCCTGGTATTTCGGTTGGTATTTATCAAGCAACCCTTGAAGAAGTTCAAAAGGATCTGATTCAGAAACGATAGGGGCCTGATTTTGCTCTGAGATAGTTGTTTCAAGCTGATAAGTCGTCAGTGTGGCAATAGGGTCAGCAACGATAATATCAAAGCGATTATGTGAGTGTTTTGCATTACCTGAATGCAGTAACATCGCCCATGGCTGGTGTGCCAGTGGAGTAAAATAATCAATGGCAGTGTTTGGGCTATAAGGTAATTGGATTTTTTTGATAACCATAATGATGAGTCTAAATTTCCGCAAGTGAATCAATACAGATTAACATATATTCTTATCTTAATAATCGAAGAGATGTTAAAATGTTAACTATTGATTTTAGTCTTTTATTCATGAGGTTTAAACCATGTTTTCTGGTATGCCAGCACTTAATCACCAAGAACAGCAAGAAGCAGTTGAAAAAATTCATCAATTGATGGCGGAAGGTATGAGTAGTGGTGAGGCAATTGCATTAGTTGCTCAAGAAATTAGGGAAAAGCACCAAGGTAAAGAGCAAATCCATGTTCGTTTTGATGATGAAAATTAATAATCTGTAAACATACTATTAACATCCATGCATAAACCTGATAGATTAATATTAGTTAAGTCATTCTATTTATCAATGAAGACTAGATAATAACCAGAAGATAACTGGTATCTGATAGGCTGAAATATGCCGCTAAACTAATCAAAAATCTTTACCTAGTAATAGGTATCGGAGGATGGTATGGAAGCGAATCAAAAAATTGCTGTAGTTTTAGGTACTTGTGCGCTGGTTTTTAGCTCTTTTGCGTTAAGCGAAAATAATGAAGAAGGTAAAGCAGCGCCTTTCGTCAGTTGTGGTACGTTAACTGAGCCACAAATTGCAGCACAAGTGAAAAGCGATTTTATGCATAATCGTTTACCTCGCTGGACAGATGAAAAAGCGGCTTTAGGCAAGAAAGCGGTTGCATGGGTCAATGATAGTGAAGTCACTAAAACCGAAACAGGCTACAGGGTACCGTTAGTTGTTCGTGGTGCAAAATCTGATTTACATTATTCAGTCGCGATAGACTGCCAAAATAATACAGTGACATATAATACGGCGAAATAAATTTTTTAATCTTCAGAATCAAGGGGTAACCATTAAGGTTATCCCTTTTTTGTATCATTTCTTTTGTGTCTTCGTGAGACTAGCGATTTCGTGGTTCATAAGGCATACGTGCAAAGTTTTGCGACAGTTGTCGGTAGTAGACTAATCGCTCCCTGAAATACTCCCTTAAGTGCTCGGGTTGTTCTCGCTCAACAGCTTCAGCAATGATGGCAATGTTATAGCGTTCTTTAAATGCAACACCGGAAGCTAAAAGGTCGACATTGACCTTATCCATTTCATCTTTAGGCAATAAAGCAAGATTATGGCTCATATTTGATCTCTACTGTTAAATTCATACGCCATTATTGTAACTGGATAATGAGAAAAAATCTCAATACCTTAATTGGAATAATGAAAAACAATAGTTAAATTTCTCTATTTATATATTAGTAATTAAGGGAAAAAGTAGGGAAAGATAATGAGATTGATTATTATTGTTTTTAACAAAAGTTATTAATTATCAGTAAATTGGATTTTTTTGTTTTAAGATTGTTTTAGGGTTTTAATTGTTTTAATACTGTGCATAATATACTCATGAATAATTAATCGATAAGGCATAAATATGTTAACTACAGATATGGTCAAAAAATTAAACGAACAATTAAACCTTGAATTTTATTCTGCAAATCTTTATTTGCAAATGAGCGCTTGGTGTAGTGACAAAGGCTATGAAGGTGCTGCAGCGTTCTTAAAAGCACACTCACAAGAAGAAATGGAACATATGCAGCGTTTATTTGATTACCTTAGTGACACTGGGGCATTACCCCTGTTAGGGCAAATTGCAGCGCCACCAGTTGATTTCAAATCAATTAGCGATGTATTTCATCAAACTTATGAGCATGAGCAATTAATTACTCGTGAAATTAATAAATTGGCTCATTTAGCAATGACAACACAAGATTATTCTACATTTAATTTCTTACAATGGTATGTTGCAGAGCAACACGAAGAAGAGAAATTATTTAAATCAGTACTGGATAAACTGGATATGGTGGGTGAGTCTGGTAAGGCACTATTCTTGTTAGATAAAGATTTGAAAAACATGTCAGCGGCAACACATGTTTAATCTACACGCCAGTGAGTAGATAGAAATATCGTTTTATCTCCATGTAAAACATAAAGACCTCTCTAGGCTTATGGGCATGAATCCTGCAATTCAATGTTCATAAGTCTTTTTCTTTTCATTTTGTGTGAAAACTCACAGGATAGGCCGATAAAACCTATTTTTAAGCAGTAAAATGGTTTGTTTTCCGTATAATGATTGGTAATTATTCTAAATTCACCTGCAAATTAAGAGGTTACTATGCCAATTAACCCTATTAAATCTTCATGGCGCAAACTTAGCGCTGTCGCCGTTCTATTTTTAGGCATGTCTTTCCAACAAGCATTTGCACATGCGCACTTAAAAGACCAACTTCCTGCTGAAGGTACGGCAGTAGAACAAGCCCCTGAGTCTATCTCATTAAGCTTTTCTGAAGGCATTGAAGTTAATTTCACTAAGGTCAGTATTATCGGTCCTGAAAATAAAATAGTGAAAACCGGTAAAGCAACGTTAGACCCAAGTAACGATACAAAAGTGATTGTCCCTGTGGAAGACAAGCTCGTTGCTGGGAAATATGACGTTAATTGGAGCGTCGTTTCTGTCGATGGACACAAAACAAAAGGAACGTATAGCTTTACAGTGAAATAATATGTCACTAGAAGCTTTTTATACCCTTATTCGCTTTATTCATTTTATCGCTGCAATATTGATGTGTGGAATGTCAATATTTGCAGTGGTACTTAGTCGTGAGCCATTTAATTATTTGCTCAGCCGCTATTTGAATAAAGGTATTTTCTTCTGCGCCATCGTTACCGTGTTAACAACTTTTGGTTGGATGCTTGCACAAGCAGGCCTGATGGGAGATGGTTGGCAAGATAGTATCGATTTGGATATATGGCAAGGGGTTTTAGGGACGTCATTCGGTCAAGTATGGCGTTGGGAACTTTTGTCATCTGTATTATTGTTATTGGTTTTATTTGTAAAACCAATCCAATTGCGATTGAAACTCATATTGGTTTTTTCAGTGATCCTACTTGGTTTGCATGCTTTTATTGGGCACGCGGCTATGCATGATGGCTTACTCGGAACCCTCCACCGCATCAATCAATTCATTCATCTTATTAGTTCAGCCTATTGGTTTGGCGGTTTGTGGCCATTTTTAATTTGCATTCAATTTTTACGCAATAAAAAAGAAATGGTCGAAGGGATGGATAAACACATTGTGAATACCATGATGCGTTTTTCGCGTTATGGTCATATCGCTGTTGCACTGGTTATTATTACTGGGGTCATTAGCGCAATAACGCTCTTACCTGGCTGGCCATTAAACTATTCAGGGTCAGAATACCAATCACTACTTTGGTTTAAGATCATTTTAGTGGGGGGAATGCTTCTATTGGCTATTATCAATCGCTATTACATCGTACCGATTATTAAACAAAAAGGGCGGGTCAACACCCTAATTATTAACAGTTGGGTTGAGTTACTGTTAGGGACTATGGCTATCCTTTCGGTGGCGATTTTTGCAAGCTACCAGCCAATCTAGCTAAACTTTTATATTTAATTGATAATAACGCGAAGATATCTTTAATGTTTGATAAGGCACTACCATGAAATTTAAACTCATTATTTGCACACTGTTATTGGCTGGTACCGTAAGTACTGCTTTTTCTGCACCGTTAACATCCGTGAGTAAGAAACAATTTGGAGATGATTGGCCATTTACTCGTGAGGAGGTCATGTTAGAGTGCCGTCATAATGGGGCTTTGGTCGTTATTAACCCTGCGACATTAATGCAATATCCATTAAATGATATTGCAACTGAATTGATGAATAAAAAAGAAATTAAAGCACAGCCTATTGATGTGCTGCTTAAGCCTATCGATAGCACCAAGACAGTTGTGGAAAGAATATTACCTATAAAAGAAGCCGCTGAAAAGTTGTGTGTTAGCAACTAAGCTGATAGCAAAGTAAAACCATTAGAGCATAAAGGAAGTGGTGAATTAATAAATTATCATTGTTATTCAATTAGTTGATTGATTGAAAGGTTTGAATGATTAGGTGAATAGGTTTAACCTATTAAACAAATAGTTCAATATTATAAAATCAAGAAATAAATTGTGTTAATAATATGTGAAAATATTGATAATAAACATGGTAAGAACGTGCATTGAAAGCTAATATTATAGTGTACTTTGTTACGTCTCAATGGCAATTTTAGCGCACGGCTCTGCCAGAGCCATTTCCCAAGGCCCGGTAATCGGAATCTACCAGGCCTCTTTTTTTGCCTATTATTTTGTTAGCTCTCATTTCATATCAGCTTCTCAGTTCCTACCTACTTATATGCTTAGTCAATAGCCTAAGTGTACTAACAAAATTCTTAAGCAAGTTTCATCACCCAATGGTGATTTTCTTTATCATAACGATCACGATAGAGCAGGACTGGTTTTTCATCTAAAGTTGCAGGAATACTTGTATGCTCGTCCCAGCCATCAAGCTGCATGCAAAAATCGGTATCAGAATCACATGGAATACTCACTGTGTCGCTTTTATGGGAAGCCATAACTGCATCATTAATTTCATAGGAAGATATTTTCAATTTTACAATACACATAACTGCACCTCATTCATTGATTTTAACTATGTATAAACAGCCCAATGAAATTAAGCATAGTATAAATGGAATTAATTTCCAAAATAATTTTTATGACGTATGAAGGGTTAGGGTGCTATATGTGGTTAATATGCACCCTAATAGTGGTTATTTTTTAGGAATAGAAGTTCCCCAGTCCATGTAATCTTTAGGGGGTTCCAACTTCAGGATGAAATGCTGTTCAGGCTTGGCTTCTGGGGCTAAAGGCACTGACGGCGGGGTTGCGAAGGAAATGCCACCGCGTACAAATTGTTTGAAAGTCCCACTCTTGGCGACACCACCAGTTAAACCAAATGAGAAATTAAAACCGGAAGATTGCCAAAATTCTGTATTATTGCGAATGAGATATTGGTATTCCTTGCCAATGCGTGTGGCAACATATACGCGATCGGAAAGCTCTCCCAAATATAGACCTGTAACAACACCGACTTCTAGGCCTCTGAATAAAATAGGCGTGCCAACTTGAACGGAGCCGACATCACTCGCATCAAGGTAAATAGTTAAACCGTCTAGATAACGCGAGTCTGTAATATTTGCAGCTTGTAATTCAAATTGATAACGGCTTTTATTATTACGTCCTGGCTCAGCACTAATATAGGGTTGTAATATGCTATCTAAATTATTTAAACCCGCAGGGGATAATTCAGGTGTTACAACTGCGAAACGGCTTCCTAACCGGGTAAAAGCACTGACATATTCAGGGTATAGAATGGCTTTTGCTTGTACTTCACGTTTATCAGATGACAATTTTAATGATTCAATTTGGCCAATATTGATGCCCAAATAACGGATAGGCATACCTTCTGAGAGTTTTGATGCATCAAATGTTGTTAATGTAATGATGCTTCCTATCGCTTTAGCTGAGGTTTCATTTGGATAAAGTGTGTGTTGGCGAGCGGTATTGGCAACACCTCCATCCAGGTTATCAAAGCTAATAGCACCGCTAATAGCTCGGCTCAGCGGTGCCGCTTGAACGGTTAAACCATTACCATTAAGTTGAACTTTTGCACCGCCTTCAGCCCAAAATACACTGTTTTCAGTGAGTAAATGAAGATATTCATTTGAGATATTTACATTGATCGCAAACCCAGCCTTGGTCGGTTTAATGGCAATTATTTTACCGACTGCAAATTGGCGATAAAGAACAACAGAGCCTGCCTGAATGTCTGGTAATGTTGTGGTATTGAGAGTGATAGTTGTGGGTGGTAAAGCCCCTAAAATACCCGCTTTTGCATTATCATCACTACGATATAAAGGAAAAGTTTCTGGGAGTTTTTCTTGGCTTTGTCCTGCTATCAGATGAATACCACCATCTAACCACTCTTGGGGAGTAGCTCCTTGGAATTGTAATCCATTAAGACCTAATTGGATATCCACTCGGCTATTGGCAACAAACTTGCTGTCTTCTCGAACAAGATGTTGGAACTCATCATATATCAGGATATTAAAATTTACTTTCTCAGTTGCTAAGTGACGCTGTAACACCTCGCCAATTTGAATGCCTTTATAAACAATAGGTTGACCTTTATCGACGCCATAAGTGTCATGTGCCCAAAGTGTTAGCAACAGGGGGTCTTTACCATCTTGTTCTGCGGTTTGGGCTATTTTTTTACTGTCTTGTAGGACAAATTTTTGCCCTTCTTCTGCTTGTGGGCTGTCTTGTGGTGAATCAAAAGCAATGGCGCCATTTATAACAGCAGAAAGGCTTTCCATTTTTACGCTAGCGCCAGATTTAAGGTCAAAGCTGCCTTGTAGCCCTGACACATTCCAAAACTGGCTCTCTTTACGGACCAAGTGAACATAAGGTTTTTTGACAACGGCAGAAATGGAAACCCCTTGGTTATCAGGCAAAATGGTGTAGTCTGAAATATAACCAACAGGGACTTTCCGGTAATAAATAGGCGAGTTTTCATTCAGTGAGCCTAAATCTGGAGCAGTCAGGTGAATAAGCAATTCACCTTTATCAATGTCTAGCTGCGGTGGTGTGTCTTGTGCAACAAAAGAGAACTGTTCTGTGCCTGTGCTTGGTAACATACCAATGTAATTTCCACCAACTAAAGCATCAAGACCAGAAACACCCGCTAACGATGCTTTGGGGGTCACTAACCAAAATTTAGTCCCTGAATTTAAGGCTGGCCGCATATCTTTATTCACACTAGCAGTGACAATGATGGTTTTCATATTTTTACTGATAGCAACGGATTGTACTAAACCTACTTCAACCCCTTGATACCGGATAGGCGTTCTATTGGCGACGACTCCAGGTGCGGATGTAAACTCAATAGTGATATCCGTTCCTCGTTCAGCCCAATGTTGAAACAAAAGCCAGCCTGCAATGAAAATAGCGACTAAAGGCAATAGCCAGAAAGGCGAAATTTGCCTGCGTTTGCGTAATATGGCTTCTGATATTTCTTCAGAGGGTTCATTTTGTAGGTTTTGATTTTCCATAAGAATCCCAAATTAAACGGCTATCTAACCACTCAACAGCCAAAATTGTTAAAATAACGGCTGAACCAAAATACAGTGCGGCTGGCCCCATAGTAAAAGACATGAGTTGATCACGGTTAACGAGTGTCATCATCAAGGCGATGACAAATAAATCTAGCATTGACCAACGACCAATCCACGAAACAAACCTAAGTAATTTCATACGTAAAATAGGGTCAGTATTGCTTTTTAAATGGATAGAAAACAGTAGCAATATCATAATAATAATCTTAATAAATGGAACCAGTATACTGGCGATGAATACAATAACTGCGATTGGCCAGTTACCTGAATCAATTAAAGAGACAACCCCAGAATAAATGGTGTCTTCTAAGCGCTGTCCATTGAGATAAAAAATAGAGATTGGCATTAAATTAGCAGGAAACAATAACACCATGGCAGCAATTAGTGCGGCCCAAGTTTTTTGTAAGCTATAAGGTTCCCGATAATGAATAGGGCGATGACATCGTTTGCATTTCCCATTCCAATTTGCGGGCCCAGTGTAATGGCAAGCCGTGCAAGTTAGCGAGTTATCTTGTACTTTTTTATTATTGATGGGATAAAATTTTTGCCATAACTCATCTAGGTTTATGTGGATGAGAATTAATAAACTGAGAATAGACATAGTAATAAAAGCCACTAAGCCATGCCCAATGAATACACTTGCGTAATCTTGCATTTTAATGGCGGCAATACCCAATGCTATTAGGTAAACATCTAACATAACCCATTCTTTGATGTGGCTTAACACTAAAAGAATAGGCCGGAGATTCAAATTGATATGCTGACCAATAGATAACAATAAAATTAAAATTGGTAATAATAAGGGGGCTGCAATAGCACAAAAAGCCACTATACTGGCAGTAAATGGATCCCCTTGTTGATTAATTAAGCGTATACCTTCAATGACATTTGCATTAATTTGGCTTCCTAATAAATGAATAGAAATAAGGGGTTGCCAAAAAGCAATGGGAGCAAGCATCAGTAATGTGATAGCCAGTATTGATAAACGGTTGAGTGACCAAGAACGTCCATCATTAAGTTGACTAGAACAGCGAGGACAAACAACGACTTGTCGTACGTTGGCTCGAGGGGTTAGTAGCTTCTGATTGCAATGATTACAACGTTGAAAAAGCAAATCAGTGTGGTTAATGTAGTTCATATTGACTCATTTTAGGTGGTTACCTAGATGTAATCTAGTGTAAAAAAATTTACCTCAAAGTGACAAATTGGTAACCTTAGGGCTACGCTTACAAACATTCGATTAATTGCTTGATTATTACAAGAAATAATTATGGATAAAAAGAAGTATTATCTTGAACTTTCGGACAATCTCTCTGCATTACTTGCAGGTGAGTATGATTTAATTGCAACTTTAGCAAATACCAGTGCATTATTATATGAATATTTAGAAGGGGTTAACTGGGCTGGTTTTTATCTCAGTAATGGGCAAGAATTAGTTCTGGGTCCTTTCCAAGGTAAAGTTGCGTGTGTTCGAATTCCTTTTGGTAAAGGCGTTTGTGGTACAGCTTTTAGTAATAACCAAGTTCAGCGTATAGAAGATGTTCATGCCTTCCCAGGTCATATTGCCTGTGATGCAGCAAGTAACGCTGAAATTGTGTTCCCTTTGGTAGTTAGTGGGCAAATTATCGGGGTTTTAGATATTGATAGCCCAAATATTAGCCAATTCGACCAAGAAGACGAAAAAGGGCTACAACACCTTGTAAACCAGTTGTGCCAACATCTGGCAATGTGTTCTATGCCTAAATATCACTAAATAATGGTCAGTTAAATTAATAGTAACGTGGCAATTGTCAGCAACACGATTATAATGTCGGCTTGTTCATGCCCGTGAGGTTGGCAAAATCGTTGTTATCAGGAAATTTCATGGAAAATCAACCTAAGTTGAATAGTAGTAAAGAAGTTATCGCATTTCTAGCAGAGCGTTTTCCTCGCTGTTTTATCGCTGAAGGCGAAGCACGTCCGTTAAAAGTCGGAATTTTTCAAGATATCGTAGGATGCTTAAAAGAAGAAGATGGTATTAGCAAAACGCAATTGCGTTCTGCGTTACGCATGTATACTTCTAGCTGGCGTTATCTCTACGGTGTTAAAGAGGGCGCTAAACGCGTTGACTTAAATGGTGAAGATTGTGGTGAATTAGATGCAGAACATATTGCTCATGCGCGCCAACAATTAGCCGAGGCTAAAGCTCGAGTTCAAGCACAACGTGCTGAACAAAAAGCACAAAAACGTCCAGCAGCGAAAAAAGCGAGTGAGAAAACCCCTCGTAATCAAGATGCAGCTAAAGAAAAAACGCCTCGTCGCCGTCCGTCAGATAATAAAGAACGCTCGCAAAATACATCTGCTAAAGCCCCTCGTCGTAATACACCTGCGCCAGAGCAAAATCTGAAATCAGTCACTGATATCAATACCCTTCAAATTGGTCAAACTTTGAAAGTGAAAGTCGGTACCAGTGTGATGGACGCCTCTGTGCTGGAAATTGCGAAAGATGGTGTTAGGGTTCAATTGCCAACAGGGCTGGCAATGATTGTACGCGCGGAACATTTAAAGTTCTGATACGGAGGTCAATCAGGTCATGAACAAACTTCTTAAAATTGCATTGGTGGTAAGTCTAGCGACTTTTGGCAGTGCAATAGCTAATACTCAAGCAGTGGCTCCGGTCACTGCGGCTCAGTTACCTGTCTTAAAACAGAGTGCACAGCACGGTACTGTGAGTGAAAGGGTCACCTCTCGGTTTACTCGCTCACATTATCGCCAATTCGATTTAGACAATGCGTTTTCTGGGAAGATATTTGATCGTTATCTCAATATGTTAGATTTCGGTCATAATGTTTTACTTCAATCCGATATTGACCAATACGCCAAAGATAAAGGCAAAGTGGGTCAGTGGCTTGAGGATGGCAAATTAGATACGTTCTATGACCTGTATAACCTGTCTCAGGAAAGACGTTTCGAGCGCTTTAAATATGCATTGGCTCGTTTAGAGCAACCCATCGATTTAAATGCGACTGATTCTATTGAAGTTGACCGTTCAAAATCACCATGGCCTAAAGATAAGCAAGAGCTTGATCGTCTATGGGACCAAAAAGTGCGTTATGATTGGTTGAATTTAAAACTATCAGGTAAAGATGATAAAGAAATCAAAGAGAAACTGACAAAACGCTATAATTTTGCGTTGCGGCGTTTAACGCAAGCGCAAAGTGAAGACGTTTTTCAATTGATAGTTAACTCTTTCGCTCGTGAAATCGATCCACACACAAGTTATCTGTCGCCTCGTAATACTGAACAATTTAATTCAGAAATGAGCTTATCATTAGAAGGAATTGGTGCGGTATTACAGCAAGATGACGAAAATACGGTTATTAACTCATTAGTTGCTGGGGGGCCAGCTGCTAAAAGTAAAGAGCTAAAAGTCGGCGATAAAATTATCGGTGTTGGCCAAACGGGTAAACCTATTGTTGATGTGGTTGGCTGGCGCCTTGATGATGTGGTTGCTTTAATTAAAGGCCCGAAAGGAAGTAAAGTTCGGTTAGAAGTCGTTTCTGATACTAAAGGGGCGAAACCTCATATTGTCACCATAGTTCGGGAGCAGATCCGACTGGAAGACCGAGCGGTCAAACTGACGATTAAACAGCAAGGTAAAGATAAAGTTGCTGTTTTAGATATTCCTGGTTTTTATGTTGGTTTAACCAATGATGTTAAAACTCAATTGCAAAACTTGGCTAAAGATAATGTTTCCGCATTGGTTATTGATTTACGCGGTAATGGTGGTGGAGCATTAACCGAAGCGGTCTCTTTATCAGGTTTGTTTATTCCGAAAGGGCCAATTGTTCAAGTTCGTGATAACAACGGTCAAGTTCGCCAAGATATTGATGATGACGATGTTATTTATTATAAGGGGCCTCTTGTTGTTTTAGTCGACCGCTTTAGTGCATCCGCATCTGAGATTTTTGCTGCAGCAATGCAAGATTATGGCAGAGCGATGATTGTTGGGGAACCGACCTTTGGTAAAGGAACTGTTCAGCAGCACCGTAGTTTGAGCCGTGTTTACGATCAAATGCTAAAACCAGAATGGCCTTCATTAGGTTCTGTCCAATATACCATTCAGAAGTTTTACCGAGTTAATGGTGGTAGCACACAACGTGAAGGTGTAACCCCTGATGTGATAATGCCTACAGGCCAAGACCCAGCTGAAACTGGAGAAAGCTTTGAGGACAATGCATTACCATGGGATAGTATTCCACCGGCAAAATATACACCTGTTGGTAATGTGTCTTCTGATTTATCACCAATAAAAACTCAGCATTTGGCACGTATTAGCAAAGACCCTGAATTCAACTATATTGATGAAGATATTGCTCGCTATAAAGTAAACAAAGAGAGTAAGAATCTTATTTCGCTCAACTATGCAGAGCGCCAAAAAGAAGATTCAGAACTTGAAGCGACAAAATTGAAACGTATAAATGAACGTAATACTCGGGAAGGTAAACCACTATTGAAATCAATTGATGATTTGCCTAAAGATTACGAAGGGCCAGACCCATACCTCGATGAAACGGTGAAAATGGCGATCGACTTAGCTAATCAACATACTAAGCTATTATCAAATAATAAATAATATTCTCTTAGTGTTTAACAGAATTAAGCCAGCGAAAGCTGGCTTAATTTTTTGAGTTTCTTTAACGCTATCTTAATCCGCTTAGAAAATAGAAAATCAAATGTTAATTTATTATTAATTTTGGTGTTTTTAGTCAGCGACTATTAAATTAGTGAAGTTTTATTCTTTATTTATTTTATTTCCCCAAATGACTGACTGAAATTGATGATTAATTATAGGTTTCTTTACCTTTACTTAATTTATCCTAAACTTTTGGTATAGCTTTCCTTAACAACGAGACAATACCATGCGTAAATTATTTGTAGGATTAATGGCAGTTAGTGTAATGATGATTGCATCTATAAATACAGCGAATGCAAGAAATTACCCATGTTCTGGAAGTAAAGGGGGAATAGATCGCTGTGAAGATGGTAAATTTATTTGTAATGATGGTTCAACAAGTCGCTCAGAGCAAGTGTGTACCATAGAATTAAAAAATGATATTAACAGCAAAGCGAAAGCGGCTGGTACTTCGATTGGTGCAGGTGTTGCTAAGCAATCAAGTAAACCATCGGTTTCTGACTCAATAAAGAGCACGAGTGATAAAGCAAGCAAAGCTAGTGATAAAGCATCAGATACAGCTAAGACAGTAAAAGAAAAAGCCGCTAAAACGACAGATAAAGAATCAGCAAAAGCGGTGAAAGAAAAAGCTAGCAAAACGACAGATAAAGAATCAGCAAAAGCGGTGAAAGAAAAAGCTAGCAAAGCGACAGATAAAGAGCCAGCAAAAGCGGTGAAAGAGAAAGCTAGCAAAGCGGCAGATAAAGAGCCAGCAAAAGCGGTGAAAGAAAAAGCTAGCAAAGCGGCAGACAAAGAATCGGCAAAAGCGGTAAAAGAAAAAGCATCTAAAGCCAAAGATAAAGAATCAGCTAAGACAATAAAAGAGAAATCAACAAAATCGACTAAAGAGAAAACTAATTAGCGCGAGAACTAAACAACAGACAGCGATAGAACAGAATAGTGCCACTTAATGTGGCATTATTTTTTAATAGAGTGGAAGTAAAAGTAAATATTCATTCATTTGGCAAACAATGTGAGTGATAATATAGATAAATACACTAAATTGTTTTTGGTGATTGGCTAACTAGCTTTATCGTTTCAATTACAAATAGCTTTGAATTTAAATGGTTACAAAATGAGCCTTTAAAAACAAATGGTTAAATTCTTACTAAAGAAGTTATCATTTATTTAGAGCATAATGATGAGTTTTGAACGCAGCTATGTAAAGTTATGTTATTTTTTAGGGTTTTCGCGTTAATGCACTTGAAAAAGTGTGAAAAAACCTTATTTATAAAGTAAATTCTACGTATATTTGTTTTTACCAAGGAATACATAAAAAATGATGAGAATTGCTTTATTCTTACTCACAAACTTAGCGGTTATGTTTGTGTTTGGGATAATCCTAAGCTTAACTGGGATCAGAGGTAGTAGTGTCCAAGGCCTCATGATCATGGCTGGCCTATTTGGTTTTGGTGGTGCTTTCATTTCACTATTGATGTCCAAATGGATGGCTTTAAAATCAGTGGGTGGTGAGGTTATTGAAACTCCACGTAACCAAACAGAACAGTGGTTAGTATCAACTGTTGAGCGCCAAGCAAAACAAGTTGGAATTCAGATGCCACAAGTGGCTATTTATCATGCTCCAGATATTAACGCGTTTGCAACAGGGGCTCGCCGTGATGCTTCGCTTGTTGCAGTAAGTACTGGGCTATTAGAGAATATGAGCCGTGATGAGGCGGAAGCTGTTATCGCTCATGAAATTAGCCATATCGCGAATGGTGACATGGTGACGATGACCTTATTACAAGGTGTGGTGAACACGTTCGTCATCTTTATTTCACGTATTATCGCACAGGTTGCGGCAGGCTTTATGTCCAACAGTGATAACGAAAGTGAAAGTAGTAATGGTAACCCAATGGTTTATTTTGCTGTTTCCATGGTACTTGAAATCGTCTTCGGTATTTTGGCAAGCATCATTACTATGTGGTTCTCTCGTTATCGTGAGTTCCATGCGGACGCAGGTTCTGCAAAATTAGTTGGCCGTGAAAAGATGATAGCTGCATTGCAACGGTTGAAAACGAGCTATGAGCCACAAGAAGAAGGCCGTTTGATGGCGTTTTGCATCAATGGTCGTGGTAAAGCATTCAGTGAATTATTTTTATCACACCCACCATTAGACAAACGTATTGAAGCATTGCGCTCAGGTGAATATTTAAAATAGCCTAAATAATAGTCTAAAGTTAGCTTTAAATAGACAACGATTTTAGTATCTGCCCAGTAATAATTTAATTACTGGGCATTTTTTATCTATACAATATGATAAATATGCTCCCTCAAAATACCCATTCATAGCTAACAAACTCAATTCTAATTCTGACTCGCAATAAATTGTATTAATAACTGTAATCGATAAATCACAAGTGAGCTTACTCACAATCTTTTATTTTAAATGATGAATTACTGAAAATTTGTTCGCTTTTATTTTACTTTTAATCTTTATTAGATTGATAAGGAATTGTTATGAATTCGATTGTTTTGTTAATTAATATGAATTAATTGGGGGTAGGATGGATTTGATAACTACGTGGTTAAGTGAACTAAATGGAGTGGTTTGGGGAGTACCAATGCTGGTTGGGATCTTAGGCGTTGGTATTTATATGCAAATCCGGCTTGCATTTTTACCGATAAGAAAAATTGGGACAGGTTTTAAGTTATTGTTTCAAAAGAATGAATCACGGGGTGAGGGACAAATATCGCCTTTTAATGCATTAATGACAGCGTTATCGGCAACGATTGGTACAGGGAATATTGCCGGAGTTGCAACCGCAGTGGTCATGGGAGGGCCGGGAGCGTTATTCTGGATGTGGATGACGGCATTGGTAGGAATGGCAACAAAATATTCTGAGGCGGTGTTAGCTGTTCGTTTTCGTGAAGTCGATAAATATGGCCAATATATTGGTGGCCCAATGTACTACATTAAAAATGGATTAGGCCCTAAATGGATTTGGCTGGGAACACTGTTTGCCTTTTTCGGTGCATGTGCCAGTTTTGGTATCGGCAATACGGTACAAGCGAACTCAGTGGCAGATGTGCTAGAAAGTAACTTTGGCGTGCATAAATGGTTGACCGCAGGGGCTTTAGTTTTATTAGTTGGTGCGGTATTGATTGGTGGGCTGCGACGTATTTCTGATGTTGCAGGAAAACTTGTCCCATTTATGACTGTTGCCTATTTTGGCGCGGGGGTCATTGTGCTTGGTATTTATTTTACTGAGATCCCTGCGGCACTTTCTCTGGTTGTTACCTCGGCTTTTAACCCTGTTGCTGCTCAAGGTGGGTTTGCGGGGGCTGCTGTATGGGCTGCAATACGCTTTGGGGTTGCACGAGGCGTATTTTCCAATGAAGCAGGTTTGGGGAGTGCGCCTATCGCTCATGCCGCTGCAAAAACACAAAACCCTATTCGCCAAGGACTCATTGCGATGTTAGGGACATTTATTGACACTATCATTGTGTGCTCTGTCACAGGGTTAACTATCATTATTACTGGTGGTTGGCTGACCAGTGAAACAGGCGCGACATTAACCGCATCATCATTCCAAACGGCAATTCCCGGTGGAAATTATATTGTTGCTATCGCATTAGCCGTGTTTGCATTTACCACTATTCTGGGTTGGAGCTTTTATGGCGAAAAATGTGTGCAATATTTATTTGGGTTGCGAGCAATAAAGCCGTACAGAGTTTTATGGCTGATTGCTTTACCTATCGGCGCAACACAATCACTTGATTTTGTTTGGTTGTTGGCGGATACACTAAATGCCATGATGGCGATCCCTAATTTGATTGCCTTGTTACTTTTAAGCCCTGTTGTTTATCGGTTAACACGTGACCATATAAAAGATGTGAACGCAGACAGCATTGATATGGCAAAACAGTTGTACGACAATAAATCATAATCTATTGATAATAAGCTTCATTTTAATAGTGAAGCTTATTATTTCATCAATATCTCTCCTCTCATTCATCAGGCCTATCGATGGGCAATATATAAATCATCTATTTTTATAGGTAAAATTACGGTATGGCGTTAAATGCGCTATGCTTAGAAGAGAAGTTGTATACCATGCGTATTTTATAAATTAAACAAGGGGATAGAATGGATATTCTGGAGAAAACGTTATTGTTTGGTAATGATTTTTTGACAACGACAAATCCCGCTAGGTTAGTTCCGTTTAAATTTGAGATCTACCGTTCTGAGCAAGGTTTTTACCATCGGATTTATAAGCAAGTTGGTATGTCTGGCGCTAACTTTGGGCAAACGTTTGAAGTGTGGGCTTTTGAAGAACAGAAAAGTTGGGATAAGCAAACTGACGATACAACAGTTGATGAATATATTCAGCATTGCCAAGATATTTATAAACGGAATAATACATAAGTTGTAGAAAAAAAAAGCCCCCTTCATAGGGTTCTGAAGGGGGAGCTAAATGAATAAAGAATGGTTTAATTCATGAACAAAGATAGATGATTTTCATGATTAAAACTTAGTTATTTGTGCAGTTTAAACCACTTTATAGCATGTATATCCTTAAAATAGCATTTATCGCTAAATAATCTATTGGCGATACGCTGTTTTTATCTGTTCTAACGTATTTTTATAGGTTTCTGCCTGTTTTTCGTCTTCCATTTGTGCAACTTCACGTTGCATCTTGACCAAAATCTTACCTGCATCAGCTTGGCCGATAGCTTTTAGCATATGCGTTAATAAGTTTTTTAGGCAAGTAACTTCATCTGCTAAGGTATTAACGTTAGGTTCAGTAGGAAAATGGTTTTTCATTAAAGCGGTCCTTTAAGCATAAAAAATAATAGTGAGATTGTAGCATAGAAAGTAATGTGATGTATTTTCAGATAACTGAATGTAATAAATATTCAGATAAATGACTTAAATTTGAACGAATAATGAAACAGAATAGTCGAGAGAATAAAAATAAGCAGACATGATATTGTTCTTGCCAATTAGGCAAAGAGGAGCCTTTATGAGTAATGAAAAAATGTGATACAATTCACATAAAAAGAGTTATTAGCAACCTAGCTTGCTTAGTGACAACTCAATCCTGTATGAAATACCAATATCCTTTCGCAGCAATTTTTACGCACAATTAAACCGTTGTGTATGTTATTTGTGGGAAAGTAAAGGCTAAGAGAAATATGACGCAAGTTTCTAGAAAAACAGCTTGGATCCGTGTAATAGCATTAGCGGTCGCTGCATTTGTTTTTAACACAACAGAGTTTGTGCCTGTAGCATTACTCAGTGATATTGCAAAAAGCTTTGATATGACGGTCGCACATACTGGATTGATGATAACAATCTACGCGTGGGTTGTGGCTTTGATGTCGTTACCTTTAATGCTATTAACCAGTAAAATAGAGCGTCGCAAATTATTAGCTTTTTTATTCGTTATTTTTGTTATTAGCCACATTATTTCAGGGTTTGCGTGGAGTTTTGATATTCTAATAGCAGGGCGTATTGGCGTTGCATTATCCCATGCGGTATTTTGGTCAATTACTGCATCTTTAGCTATTCGGGTTGCTCCTGCAGGTAAAAAAGCCCAAGCTCTTGGGTTATTAGCAACGGGGACCGCTTTAGCGACAGTATTAGGGCTTCCCCTTGGTCGAGTGGTTGGGCAGTTTTTAGGCTGGCGGGCGACGTTTTTAGGTATTGGTATCATTGCATTATTTACTATGGTTGTGTTGATCCGTTTTTTACCTCGTTTACCAAGTGAACATTCTGGTTCGTTAAAAAGTGTTCCTATGCTATTCCAACGGCCTGCACTCGTAGGAATGTTCGCATTAACTGTTTTAGCTGTTACCGCACATTTTACAGCTTACAGCTATATTGAACCTTTTGTTCGAGAGGTTGCATTGCAAAGCCAAAATTTTGCTACTTTACTACTACTGATTTTTGGTGGTGCCGGTATTTTCGGAAGCGTAATATTTAGTCGTTACAGCAGCAAGTTTTCATTATCATTTTTACCTGCAGCAATCGCATTTATGACGATTTGTTTATTATTGCTGATGCCATTAGGTAGAGATGTTTGGTCTTTGGTTATGTTATCAGTGTTCTGGGGAATGGCGATGATGTGCATTGGCTTAGGGATGCAAGTTAAGGTGATTGATTTATCTCCAGATGCTACTGACTTGGCAATGTCAATTTTCTCTGGAATTTTTAATATTGGTATTGGCGCTGGTGCGCTGTTAGGTAACCAAGTTATTGTTCATTTGGGGATGACTCAAATTGGTTATATTGGTGGTGCGATCGGTCTGATAGCCTTTGCTTTATGTGTTTATCTATTCAAGCGCTATAGAGAATCTCTTACTGATAGAATAGACGTAGCTTCAAATCATTAACTCGTCTTAGCACCATGAAGAAGATATAAAAGCTCTGGGTTATTTTCAGGATAGACAGAGCTTTTTTGTTGTATATAGGAAAATAATAAGTTTCATTATTACTAATTCTAATAATAAGGAAAGGCGATGAAGGGTTTGGGTTTTTTGTTGATGTCTATTATTGCAGAAGTCATTGCGACGACAACATTGAAAGCATCTGATGGTTTTAGTCGTTTTTGGCCGTCTTTGATTGTTATTGTTGGCTATGCTGTCTCTTTTTGGGGGCTTTCGCAGGTAGTAAAAACAATGCCATTGGGTATTGCTTATGCAATTTGGTCAGGTTTAGGGATCGTGTTGGTTTCCGTCGCTGCAATTTATATTTACAACCAAAAACTCGATTTACCTGCAATTATTGGTATGCTATTAATTATTATTGGTGTTTTAGTCATCAATTTATTTTCAAAAAGCGGCGGGCACTAAACAGTTGGTGCAAAATGTTCAGGTAGCATGATAGGAGAAGCAGGGAATGAGGCATAGGGTTAATCATTTTTTTCAGCCAATAATAGCAATGTCACTTATTGGCGTTATATCTGTCATGTTATCTGCGTGTGGTAGTTCAAATGTGGATAAATCGGTGGAACATTCTGCGAGTCAGTATGCTCAACAAGTGGTCAATTTAGGCCCCGGTGCACAAGAAGCTTGTATGTCAGCGGGTGGGTTGCCCGCACTCACATTAGAATTAAATGGGTCACAAACTGCAGTATGCCAATTTGCGAATGGTAAACGTTGTGCTGTTGACATTATACAATCTGGCTCTTGTATATAACTCTTCTTTTTATGAAGTTAATTAATTTTCTTTTAATGGAAAGTTAATTAACTTCATGCATTTATTATAACTGAATGTTAAATTAATATTCATCATTTCTTTTTTTAATTATATTCTAATTGCTCATTTATAAATCATCTAATTATGAACATCTATTTAAGTGTTTATTTTAATTATTGATATTTAACGGCGAAGTTACTAATATTAAATAATAAAGAAAAGTTTAAATAATTATAAAAGCATATATAAAGACATTTCCATTTATTAAAGAGTAATGCCTAATGAAAAAGAAAATTGAAGAGTATGATGGCCCCGCTGCGGGTTGGGGGGCTGTAAAAGCAGTTGCAGAAGCTTTACGTGGCCAAATGAAAGTAGGACACGATATCATTGCAATGTTTGAAATGAATAAGGTGGATGGCTTTGATTGCCCTGGTTGTGCGTGGCCTGACCCTGTCCATACAGCATCATTTGATATTTGTGAAAATGGCGCAAAAGCAATTGCTTGGGAAGCAACATCTAAAAAAACAACCCCGGAATTTTTTTCTAAATATACTGTAACAGAATTACTCGAATGGGATGACTTTCATTTAGAAGATGAAGGGCGTTTAACTCACCCCATGAAATATAATTCACAAACAGATAAATATGAACCTATCGAATGGGAAGAAGCCTTTCAACAAATAGGTACGCGTTTACAAAGTTATTCAGACCCAAATACCGTTGAATTTTATACCTCCGGCCGGACTTCAAATGAAGCCGCATTTTTATATCAATTACTGGCTCGTGAATATGGAACAAATAATTTTCCAGACTGTTCAAATATGTGCCATGAGCCAACGAGTGTTGGTCTTGCTAACTCTATTGGTGTCGGTAAGGCGACGGTATTATTAGACGACTTTGATAAAGCAGATTTAGTGATTTGTATAGGTCATAACCCTGGGACTAACCACCCGAGGATGTTGAGCTCATTGCGTGAAGTTTCTAAACGCGGCGCAAAGATCATTGCAATAAACCCTTTAAGAGAGCGTGGTCTTGAGCGCTTTACCTATCCGCAAGACGTGGTAGAAATGCTCACGTTAGAGTCTACTCCTTTAGCTGGACACTATTATAAAGTTCGTGTTGGTGGAGACACTGCGTTACTTAAAGGTGTGATGAAGTTATTGATTGAAAAACACCAAGCTGCAGTCGATGCAGGAAAAGAGCCTATTCTTGATACTGAATTTATATCAACTCATACACAGGGTTATGAAGCTTTAAAAAATGACTTACTGACAACGAGTTGGAAAGATATTTTAAGGGTTTCTGGCTTACCGCGTGAGTCTATCGAAGAGATTGCGGATCTTTATATTGAGGCAAAAAGTACCATTATTTGTTATGGCATGGGGATCACTCAGCACGAGCATGGTACGCAAAACGTTCAGCAACTCGTTAATTTATTACTACTGAAAGGTAATATTGGTCGGGAAGGTGCGGGAATTTGCCCTCTGCGTGGTCATTCGAATGTTCAGGGTGATAGAACCGTTGGTATTACGGAAAAACCGTCAAAAAGCTTTTTAGACAAAATTGAACAACGATTTGGTTTTAAACCACCAAGCGAATTTGGTCATGCAGCCGTCGCGAGCATGCAAGCCATTTCTGAAGGAAAAGCGAAGGCTTTAATCTGCATGGGCGGAAACTTAGCAGTTGCCATGCCAGATAAAGACGCTTGTTTTGCAGGTATGAAAAAGCTTGATTTAGCGGTGCACACAGCAACTAAACTAAATCGCTCCCATTTATTAACCGCTAAGCAGACATTTTTATTACCTGTATTAGGTCGCAGTGAAATAGACAGGCAAAGCAGTGGTGTGCAATGTGTGACCGTAGAAGACTCAATGTCGATGGTTCACGCTTCAAAAGGTTTACTTAAACCGTGTAGCCCTTATCTTAAATCTGAGTGTGCGATTATTGCAGGGATAGCTAAAGCGACAATACCGCAGAGTAAAGTTGAATGGGATGACTTTATCGGCAATTACGATTTAATTCGTGACGCAATGGAAGCGGTATTACCTGGTTTTGATGATTATAATGCACGCATTAAAATACCCGGAGGATTCCATCTGACTAATGCGGCTTCTGAGCGTCGTTGGTTAACGCAATCAGGCAAAGCTAACTTTGTACCGACAGAAGGTGTTATTGAAGACCCGAACTCAGCAGTTAACAGTGAACTCATTTTGGCAACATTACGTAGCCATGACCAATATAATACTACAATTTATGGATTAAATGACCGATATCGCGGTGTGTTTGGGCAACGAGATGTTGTTTTCATCAGTGGTGCAGAAGCCCAAAAACAGAAGTTACAAGCGGGAGATAAAGTTAATCTCATCGCATTAGACCGCGAGCAGAAACCAACAAAACGCCGTTTAGATAACCTCACTGTGGTGATCTATGATATGGCAGACCGAAGTGTTGCAACTTATTTCCCTGAAGCCAATAATTTAATTTCATTAGATAATTTCGACCCGCAATGTGGTATTCCTGCGTATAAAAATATCCCTGTGAAATTAGAGAGAGTCATTCAATAGATAGATGTTATTGTTTAGGAACCCCAAATGTTGAATTTAACATTTGGGGTTTTAAAGATTATTTTTTGGCTGGGAAGAATTGGCTGATGATAACAATGATTGCAACTAAGAGATAAGCAGCGAAGATACCAATTAACCATTGTGGCATATCAAGCCCTAAGAATGCCCATTGCCTAACGGCACAGTCACCTGTTGCTTCAAACACTGCAGGGACCCACTCTTGTAATGGTAACCAATCAGGGAAATTAACGAAAAAATCGCAAGAAGCAAATGGAGAAGGATAAAGTTGTAGCATGGTATGTTCCCATGCAAGGTCTAAGCCACGCCAAGCAGAGTAAACCCAAATAAGAATTGCTACCCAGCGTATTACCATATTCCGTGGTGCTATTGCCCCAATTAAGCCAGCAACCATAATGCCAAGTAATGCAACACGTTCATAGACACACATAACACAGGGTTGTAGCTTCATCACATGTTGAAAATATAAGGCCGCACACTCGAGCATAAAGGCAATAAAGGCCATGAGTAGCCAGGCGCCTCTCCCTTGCGAGCAGTAGTTAAAAAATCTGAACATACTTAGTATCCTAATTGAGTAATGCGCACATTTTGCCTCTATCAGCTCGATAAAAAAAGCAATTAAAGTGAAATAATGCAATTTCAGATAAGGCTTTACCTAACATTACAATTAGCCATATTGGTATATGGCTAATTGTTTTAAAGTATAGTTACTGGGCGAATGTAATCAAACCGATACTTTCCATCCAATGAGTGATTGGTACTAGCCAGAGCTCTACCCCTAATAACCCGACAATAGTCATTACGATGGTATATGGAAGAGCCATCCAAACCATACGACCGTAGGATAAACGGATTAGTGGAGATAACGCTGAGGTTAATAAGAATAAGAAAGCAGCTTGCCCATTAGGTGTTGCAACAGAAGGCAGGTTAGTACCTGTATTAATTGCTACGGCTAAGAATTGGTATTGTTCCATTGATACCAAACCTTCATTCGCTGCTTTTAAGGCTTCAGTAATGTAAACAGTCCCTACGAATACGTTATCTGATACGGCAGAGAGTAGGCCATTAAATAGATAGAATAATGATAATTGTGACGACTCAGAGGATTGCAGCACAAACTGAATAAATGGGGTGAATAGTTGTTGGTCAATGATTACGGCTACAATACTAAAGAAGACAGTTAATAATGCGGTAAAGGGTAACGCTTCCTCGAAGGCTTTCCCCAACGCATGTTCTTCTGTGATACCACAAAATGCGGTCGTTAGCACGATAACAGAAAGACCAATAAGGCCAACTTCCGCTAAATGGAAAGCAAGAGCAACGATTAACCACACGCCAATTAAGCCCTGAACGACTAACTGTGCAAGATCTCTTTTGGTACGTTTAGCCGTCAGTTTTTTATCGTGCTCAGTCAAAATTTGACGTACAGAGTCAGGAAGCTCAGCACCGTAACCAAATAGCTTGAACTTTTCAACAACAAAACAGACAACCAAGCCACAAATAAAAACAGGTATGGTCACAGGAGCCATACGAATATAAAAAGTAATGAAGTCCCAATTAACATGCTTTGCAATGATAAGGTTTTGTGGTTCACCAACCATGGTCATGACACCACCAAGCGCGGTACCAATACCGGCATGCATCATTAAGCTACGTAAAAATGCCCTAAATTGCTCAAGGGTTTGCTTTTGTTCCGCACTATTAATGAAACCATCATTTTGTAGGTCAGTGTTGCTGGGCTGGTTAGAGGCATATTGGTGATAGATAGAATAAAAGCCAATTGAGACGCTAATGACGACGGCAATAACGGTTAATGCGTCTAAAAATGCGGATAAAAATGCACTTGCCATACAAAAAGCAAGGGAAAGAATGCGTTTAGAGCGCACGTTTATCAACAGTTTGGTGAAAACAAATAACAGTAATTGCTTCATGAAGTAGATACCAGCTACCATAAAAATCAGTAACAGGATAACTTCAAGGTTATTGCTAATTTCATGTGAAATTTGGGCAGGGGTGGTCATACCAATAATAACGGCTTCTATGGCTAAAAGACCACCTGGCTGCAATGGGTAACATTTAAGAGCCATTGCTAATGTGAATATGAATTCAACAACTAATAGCCAGCCTGCGACGAAGGGGCTGATGAAGTAAAAGATAATAGGGTTAACTATTAAAAATACAATAATTGCTAATTTGTACCAATCAGGCGAATTTCCCAGGAAATTTTTCAAAAAAGCAGTTTTTAAACTAAAATCCATTATGATTCGTTATCCTCTTTTATGCGGATGTCGTGTATTGTGCTATACATACTACTCTTATCTTTTGCGGATTTTAAGCTTATTTGCTAATTGAGAGCTTATGAATTATATGGAAATTCTATGATTTGCCTCACTCTTTATTTTTAGTCTAACTATATCAGACGATGACAATCTGGTATGATTTGCCCAATATCCGTCTAAATGTTTGGAATAATAAAAATATGGTTATTAAAGCTCAAAGTCCGGCTGGTTTCGCGGAAGAGTATATTATTGAGAGCATATGGAACAACCGCTTTCCACCAGGTTCAATTTTACCCGCAGAGCGTGAGCTTTCGGAATTAATTGGTGTGACACGAACAACCTTACGTGAGGTGTTACAGCGCTTGGCTCGGGACGGTTGGCTAACCATTCAGCATGGTAAACCAACTAAAGTGAATAACTATTGGGAAACGTCTGGTCTAAATATTTTGGAGACATTGGCTAGGCTAGATCACGATAGGGTGCCCCAGCTAATCGATAATTTATTGGCAGTACGTACCAATATCGCTGCTATTTTTATCCGTACAGCCTTTCGAAATAACCCCGAGAAATCAATAGAAGTATTAGCTGAGCGGGAAAAAGTTGAAGATAATTCAGATGCATTTAGTGATTTGGATTATAACATTTTCCGTGGTCTTGCATTTGCATCCGGTAACCCGATCTATGGCTTGATTATTAACGGCTTAAAAGGGCTTTATACCCGTGTTGGTCGCTATTATTTTTCGAACCCAGAAGCTAGGCGTTTAGCGTTAAATTTCTATCAACAATTAAGCCATCTTTGTCGTGAACAAGCCTATGACCGTATTATGGATTGTGTGCGTAATTATGGAAAAGAAAGTGGAATAATTTGGCATAGTATGCAAAGCAATATGCCTTCAGATTTAGCTCAAAGTCGCTAATTAATTAGCGGTGATACACTTAAGGCCAGCATGTTGCATTGAATCTGCATGCTGGTTTTTTTATCGTTAATGATTGACAGTTTTTAGTCACATAGCCACCGAATACGAAAATGAAGCGAAAAAACCAATTTTTGTTGGTTTTTTTGAAATTTAATGCTGACAAAACCCCTCGAATTGGTTTAATAAAATAAACATATTTTATTGGGCGCATCACTTGAATCGATAGAAAACTCTGAATTAACAAAATAGATAAATTGCCATTATTTTATCCAATTGAATTATAAGAATTTAAATTTATGCTTAAATTTTAGTCTAGTATTTAATATCGACATGTAAAACAAATGTGATGAAATTTAAATTTTTTAACTTTATTGTTAAAAGTGTTAATCCACCACATTGGCAAATAATTTCTAGAATATTATCCTAAAATAAATGATGCATATTTTTATTTTGCGGGGAAGCTATGAAAATTCTAGTGTTAGGTGCGGGAGTGATCGGTGTAACAACAGCATGGTATTTAGCACAAGAAGGGCACGAAGTGCTGGTGGTGGATAGACAACATGATGTAGCAGAGGAAACAAGCGCAGCAAATGCAGGGCAAGTATCCCCTGGCTATGCAACCCCATGGGGGGCTCCTGGTATCCCCCTTAAAGCCGTGAAATGGATGTTTGAAAAACATGCGCCCTTGGCAATACGTCCAGATGGTACGTTATTTCAACTGCGTTGGATGTGGCAGATGCTAAAAAACTGCGATATCCAACATTATGCGATGAATAAAAGCCGTATGGTGCGCATTGCAGAATACAGCCGTGATTGTATTCGCCAATTAAGAGTGGATACAGGCATTGAATATGAAGCTCGTCAAGGTGGCACCTTACAGCTTTTTCGTACGGCAGAGCAGTTTGATAATGCAGCGAATGATATTGCGGTCTTACGGCAAGAAGGTGTTCCATACGAATTATTGACGTCTAATGAATTAGTTAAAGCGGAACCTGCGTTAGAGTTTGTCAAGCACAAGCTTACAGGGGGGTTGCGATTACCCAATGATGAAACAGGGGATTGCCAGCAGTTCACCAAAAAACTGGCTAAAATGGCGCAAAATGCGGGAGTCCAATTCAAATTTGGTAGCCGGATTGAACAGATTTTAACCGAAGGTAACAAAGTTAGCGGCGTTAAAATAGATGGTGAAATTTTGCAAGCGGACCGATATGTAGTAGCGATGGGCTCTTATTCCACCTCAATGCTACAACGTCTGGTTCAAATTCCGGTTTACCCACTCAAAGGCTATTCATTGACGATGCCAATTATTGATGAACAGCGTGCCCCAATGTCTACTATCTTGGATGAAACATACAAAATTGCAGTAACGCGGTTTGACAAGCGTATTCGTGTCGGTGGAATGGCTGAAGTCGTTGGGTTTAATTTGAATATCCTGAAAAAACGCTGCGAAACATTAAAAATGGTGGTACAAGATTTATATCAAGGCGGTGGTGATATTGCACAAGCGCAATTTTGGACGGGGCTGCGCCCAATGACACCGGATGGTACCCCAATAGTTGGGCCGACTGCATACAGTAATTTATATTTAAATACAGGGCATGGGACGCTGGGCTGGACAATGGCTTGTGGTGCAGGAAAACTGCTAGCAGATTTAATTTCAGGGAACACACCAGAGATAGCGTCTGATGATTTATCGGTATTTAGGTACCTTGATGGCTTTAATACCAAACTGGTTACTCATGGTGATTTAACTCCAGCACGTTAAGCGTTTGATGTTTTGGCATCATTGTAATTTTAGAATTAATTAAATGTACTAAGGAATTAAAATGCCGCGCCCTATAAGTGCTGTTATTCATCTACAAAATTTACAACATAATTTGGCTATTGTACGGCAACATGTTGGAAACTCGAAAATTTGGTCAGTCATGAAAGCAGACGGTTATGGTCACGGTATCAAGCAGATTTGGCCTGCATTAAAAGAAACGGATGGTTTTGGGGTATTGGATTTTGATGAGGCCATTTTATTGCGAAAAGAAGGGTGGAAAGGGCCAATTCTGTTGTTAGAAGGTTTCTTCCAGCCACAAGACTTACAATTGATTGACCAGTATAATTTAACAACCAGCGTTCATAGTGAGTGGCAATTGTTTGCTATTGAAAATGCACAATTATCATCACCTATTTCAGTCTATATAAAACTAAATAGCGGCATGAATCGATTAGGTTTTTCACCGAGCGAATACGAAAGTGTGGTACAACGGTTATCTAAAATGCCGAATGTACGCAGTTTAACGTTAATGAGTCACTTTGCTAATTCAGATACCAAAACGGGCATTACTGAACCTTTTCAACAAATCCAGCAATTTGAACACTTATCTTTAGAAACCTGCATCGCAAATTCAGGGGCAACACTGTGGCATAAACACACACAATATGATTGGATTCGTACAGGTATTTTACTGTATGGCGCTTCTCCAAGTGGAAAGTCTACTGATATATCTGGGTTGGGCTTGAAGGCGGCGATGACCTTACAGTCAGAAGTGATCGCTATCCATGAAATTCCAGCAGGTCAATCAATTGGTTATGGTAGCCGGTTTACATCGACTAAACCTATGTGTATTGCGACAGTAGCGTGTGGTTATGCAGATGGCTACCCTAGACATGCTGCCAATGGAACGCCTGTATGGTGCAAAGGAAAGCGTTGTGCGCTACTGGGGGCTGTTTCAATGGATATGCTGACAATTGATATCAGTGACTGTGGCGATGTTAAGCTTGGTGAGCGAGTGGAGTTATGGGGGCAAAACTTACCGGTTGATGAGGTTGCACAAGCTGCGGGGACAATTGGTTATGAGCTACTTTGTGCGCTAGCAAAAAGAGTTCCTGTTTCTTATGAAAATAAAGTAGAATAAATATTAATCAGTCACGCTAAAAACAGTTAAAATTTAGCTTTAAATGTGATTTCGATTAAGCATATTGGGATTATAGCTATATTGTTATAACATATAGCTGTGATCTATTTCTCATTATTTTTAGGTTGAATATATGTCAAAAGCAATTAAATTAACGACACTTGCGGTGGCTTTGAGTGTGTTATCTGGGGCCGCCTTTGCAGGAACTTGGTCAGTTGGTGGTTCAGTATTAGCTCAGTCAACACCTTATAAAGGGATTAAGAGCCGTGACTATGTCACGCCAGTGCCTATTGTTAATTATGATAGTGAGAATTTCTATTTTCATACATTAGCAGCTGGTTATTATTTATGGAATGATACACAAGACCAGTTATCATTGGATGCTTATTATTACCCACAATTTTTTAAACCTAAAGACAATGATGATAAAGCAATGCGTGAATTAGACCGTCGCCGTGATACGGTGATGACTGGTCTGACTTATCGTCATAAAGCTGATTGGGGTACACTAAGAACGAATATTTCTGGTGATATCTTAGGTATCAGTAATGGTATTCGTGGTGAGTTTGCCTACCTGTATGGTTTTGAAGGTGATAAATGGTCAATCACTCCAGGCCTTGGTATTAAATGGGATAGTAAGAACCAAAACCGTTATGAATATGGCGTGTCTTCAAAAGAATCACGTAATAGCGGTTTAAAACGTTATAATCCAGGTTCAAGTTGGACACCATACATTGAAGTGACAGGAAATTACCGCTTTGATGAAAATTGGACTGTATTCGCAATGGGCCGTGTTGACCGCCTACCAAGTGAAGTGAAAGATAGCCCAATGGTAAATAAAGATGTTTCCGCCATTATGTGGACAGGTGTCACTTACACATTCTAAGTTTGTGATAGAAAATTAAATTAATTAGCCCCTGATATTCTTACAATTATCAGGGGCTAATTTTATCTATCTAGTTATCTATCTAGAAAATTTATATTCTTAGAATGGATAATTAATCTTGCGGCTTATTATCGCGACTGACCATCACTAAAGAAAGACGAGCAGGGTGTTGTGCTTCACTTTTCATCGGGACGTTGATCCTTGCCGTTTCTACACAAACCATTTGTTTGTACCCATTATTTGGCATGTCATCCATGCTACATGATAATTCTGCCCAAGGGTTCCAACAGACAACATCACTATTATGGTAATGGTGAATTTCTATTGTACGTGCCCAGCCATCATCACGTAATAAGCTGTATTCTTCCGGTTCTGAATAAATACGATCGGTGTGCTTATTAAATTTGAGTGGCTCATTCACATAAGCTTCTTTATCTGCGACTTTATCGAAGTAGTGGCCGCCTAACCCATAGACGGTGGCTTTTTGGATATCACTGATATTGAAATAACTATGCAATGCGGCAGTCGTTTCGAAATCTCCATAACTTTCTAATTCAAGTTCACATGTTTCCCCAAGTTTCATACGTAAGATCAGGGTGAACTCATGGGGCCATAATTTACGGGTATAGTCGGTATCCGTTAACGTGAAGGTTAAAATAACACCATCTTCATGTTCATTATGTGCGGTGAATTGCCAAGGTAAAATTCGTGCAAAACCATGACTAGGACTGGCAACAGGACCGAACCAAGGCCAACAAATAGGAATACCACCGCGAATAGCAACGCCTTCTTTAAAGGCACTTTCTGAACTTAGCCATAAGCAAGGTTTTTGCCCCGCGGGTTGCCAATCAATAAGTTGAGCGCCTTGTAAACTGACAGCACCACGTACTTTGGGATGTGAAATAACAATAAGTGGGAGCTCATCGAGTTGGCGTTGAGTAATGTAAGCAGAGACTTGTTTAATGACTGGTAGTGCAAAAAGTTTGTCGTGCATGGTATTAGGCCTGTGTTCATTCACTTAAATTATTTAGAAGTTCCTGTGTGGCATACTTAAAGCCGCAGTGAATCGTATTCGTTCTAAAATAAGTCATGTTTATAGCGTATCCAATAGAAGATCAACCATAAGCGATATTGTAGAAAATATGAAGTGTTAATTTGTTATTGGATACGATACAAAAGAGCCGCCAAATTGGCGGCTCAGTTAGACAGATTACATTACAGCTCTTATTTAGAGATGTGAGCGATCAGGTCTAAAACTTTGTTAGAGTAACCCGTTTCGTTGTCATACCAAGAAACTAATTTAACAAAGTTGTCGTTCAGTGCGATACCTGCTTTAGCATCAAATACTGAAGTCAGTTTTTCACCGTTGAAGTCAGTTGATACAACGTCATCTTCAGTGTAACCCAGAACGCCTTTCAGTTCGCCTGCAGCTGCTTCTTTGATAGCATCACAGATTTGAGCATAAGTTGCTGGTTTTTCTAAACGAACAGTTAAATCAACAACTGATACGTTAGGAGTAGGTACACGGAAAGACATACCAGTCAGTTTACCGTTCAGCTCAGGGATAACTTTACCTACGGCTTTAGCAGCACCGGTTGATGAAGGGATGATGTTTTGAGCAGCACCACGACCACCACGCCAGTCTTTATGTGAAGGACCATCAACAGTTTTTTGTGTTGCAGTTGTTGCGTGAACTGTTGTCATCAGACCTTCAACGATACCGAACTTGTCATTGATAACTTTAGCCAGTGGAGCTAAGCAGTTAGTTGTACAAGATGCGTTAGAAACGATTTCTTGACCTGCGTAAGCTTTGTGGTTAACGCCCATAACGAACATAGGAGTATCATCTTTAGAAGGGCCAGTCAGAACAACTTTCTTAGCGCCAGCTTGGATGTGTTTACGTGCAGTTTCATCAGTTAAGAAGATACCTGTTGCTTCAGCAACGACGTCAACACCGACTTCGTTCCATTTCAGGTTTGCAGGATCTTTTTCTGCTGTTACACGGATTTTTTTGCCGTTTACAACTAGGTGACCATCTTTAACTTCAACAGTACCGTTGAAACGACCATGAGTTGAGTCGTATTTCAGCATGTATGCCATGTATTCTGCATCGAGCAGGTCGTTGATAGCAACGATTTCGATGTCAGAACGCTCTTGTGCAGCACGGAAAACGATACGGCCAATACGACCAAAACCATTAATACCTACTTTGATAGTCATAGTATTTCCACCAGCTATTTATTCGTGAATTAAGTTGTAGTTAAAGTTACCAAAACCTTGCCAGCCGTCAAGCGGAATCGTGTCAATTATTGAAAAAAATCAATTCTGATACCACCAATTGCTTATTTGTCAGCCACTTCAGCGGCAAATACAGCCGCACGTATTATCGGGATTGTACGGCATAATGAAACCATCTATCAGTGATATATGTGATACGGTTCACAAATCAAAACGGAAAGTAAGATGCTTCTTAGTTTAGAATAGTTTTACAGAAAATGTTGTTAATTTTTTGTTGATTGAAATTGATGTATGATAACCATCAACCACTTTAGTTATTTAAATATTTAGGTATGACATGTCAAGTAAAGATAAACAACCTATTGATATTTCAGAATTAAATGAGATGCAGCGTTACGTTACACAGCAAGCGGGTACCGAGCCGCCATTTAGTGGCCAATTATTGCATAACCGTAAAGAAGGTGTGTACGAGTGCTTATGCTGTGGTTCACCTTTATTTATGTCTGAGACCAAATTTGATGCAGGTTGTGGGTGGCCAAGTTTTTACCAACCCGTCAATGAAGAGGCAATCAAATACATTGAGGATTTCTCTCATGGGATGCACCGCATTGAAGTTCGCTGTCAACACTGTAATGCGCATTTAGGGCATGTGTTTCCAGATGGTCCTCAGCCTACTGGTCAGCGTTACTGCATTAATTCAGCATCATTAAGCTTTATTGATGACGATAGCGGTGAAAAGACGCGTGGATAAATAGCTGAAGCGTGCTGAAGCCATTTTTTTTAGAATGACAAAAACGATTCAGCTATTGGCTGAAATCAAGAATAATAAAATAATGAGTGAATTATGTATTTGAAGGAGCTTTACCGTGAGCGTTGAAGTCAGTCCTGAGCAACTTGAACAATTATTAGCAGTGATGACCCCTGAAATTTATGAACGCCTTGTGACCGCTGTTGAGCTCGGTAAATGGCCAGATGGTGTGATGTTAACGCCAGAACAAAAAGAACATAGCTTACAAATGGTATTATTGTGGCAGTCACGGCATAACCATGACCCTGAGCATATGACGGTAGGGACTAATGGTGAAATTACGATGAAGAGCAAGCAAGAGCTAAAAACGTTGTTTCAAGGTGAGATGTTAGCAACATTAAAACCGCAAAATAATGATGAATAGCTTGTTTATTCAATATGATGCTGCATAGTGACAGTGTCACTAAAACAAGTTTTCTCAATTACTAGATTTTCAATTATTACATGAGAAAACTTGTCCATAAAACATGTCCTAATGCAGGTCGGTTAATGTAATTAACCTCGCACCTTGATTTTGCATTTCGACTAAAGCTTCTTGGCTGTCATTGGCCCCGAGATTGACGCCTCTACACCCATCGACTAAAACATCTACGGTATAACCTAATTTTAACGCATCTAACACAGTAAATTTGACACAGTAATCCGTCGCAATTCCCATAATAATTAAATGCGAAATATGGTGTTCTTGTAGCCACGTATGTAGGCGCGTTTGGCTAATTTTATCATTATCAAAAAAGGCACTATAGCTATCAACCTGGGGGTTTTCCCCTTTGGTAAAAATTGCACTAATAAGCGATTGATTTAAATTTTTGTGTAATTCAGCGCCATGTTCACCTTGTACGCAATGAATAGGCCACCAAACTTGTGTAATACCATTTAGCTCACCGACTTCGCCAATTTGAGTATTTGAATTGGCCGCGAAACTAAGGTGTGTCGCAGGGTGCCAATCTTGGCTTGCAATGATGTCTATTTGTTTTTGTTGGCAAATATCCATCGCTTTATTAGCAACATCAATAACATGTTCGCTTTCATTTACTGCTAATGTGCCACCCGTGCAGAAATCGTTTTGTAAATCGACTAACAGTAATGCTGCTTTCATTATGTCCTCAGTATGTTATCTGTTATTCATCAGCATAGCTCAACTCGCCGCGTAAATTATTCTGCATTAACTCACGGATTAAAGCAGGGGTATAATTTTGACTCAGTAAGTAGTGCAATTTACTTAAGGCGGCTTCAAAAGTCATGTCATATCCACTTATCACACCCGCTTCTGCAAGTGCGTGTCCTGTGGCGTAGCCTTCCATATTAACACGGCCAGAAATACATTGTGTCAGGTTCACCACAATAATCCCTCGGTTCGTTGCTTCACGGAGTATGCGCAGTAATTCAGGCTGCTGAGGGGCATTACCGACACCGTAAGAGCGCAATATCAGCGCTTTAACGGGTTGTTGGAGAATGTTGCGTACAATTTCAATTGATAGCCCTGGATAAAGTGTCACAACGCCGATAGGTTGAGGTGTAATTCGGTGACTTTTAAATTCACCTATACCAATAGGCGCAGGGCACGTATTAAATGAGCGAATATGAATGCCAGCTTCCATTAATGGCGAACAGTTAGGTGAACTGAAAGCATCAAAGCCATCTGCATGGGCCTTAACAGTGCGGTTACCGCGATATAATTTATTATTGAAAAATAATCCCACTTCATTAATGGGGTAGTTTGCTGCTAAATATAATGCATTTAGTAGATTAGTTTGCCCATCAGAACGTAATGCTTCTAAAGGGATTTGTGACCCTGTCACTATTACGGGTTTTTTCAAGTTTTCAAACATGAAAGATAACGCTGAGGCAGTGAAAGCCATCGTGTCAGTGCCATGTAATATGACAAACCCATCATAAAGTGGATAGTTCTCACGTATATCATCAGCGATAAGTTGCCAGTCTTCAGGAGTGATATCAGATGAATCAATTAAAGGCTGATGTTCACGGATCGTAAACTCAGGCATTTCAGGGCGGTGAAACTCGGGCATCTGAGCTAACTGAGCTTGCAAATGACCGGAAACAGGAATATATCCCTGTGGTGAATGGCGCATGCCAATTGTTCCACCAGTGTAAACAACATAAATTGATTTCTTCTGCATCTTATTACCTAATTTATCCAACTTATCGAAGGAGATTGATTATCAGGATTTTGACGTATTTGTTAGCGTATTACTATCGTTAACTTGCGAATAGTTAGATTGATATGAGGTTATTGATGGGTTTGTGAGAGAAATCCCCTTCATTGAATCTGAAGGGGATTTAGCGATTAGTTAATTTCCGCGCAATTTAAACAAAAAGCATAGCGGTTTTGTGGGTCATTCATTTTTAAGAAAAATTGCGCTTGTTGGCGGATATCCGTCGCGACTGCTGGTGGTAAAAATACGTGTAGCACATCCGGCATGGCGGCTTGAACGTTTGTCGTTAATTCAAGTAACAATTGATCCATAAAGGTCAACTCAGGCTTCATCCAATCTAACTTAACGTCAGTGAGTTTAGCGAGCTCAGCAGCTTTATCTACGGCATTATCAAAATCACCTAGTTGGTCTACAAGACCATTTTTAAGCGCGTCTTGCCCAATCCATACACGGCCTTGAGCGATTTGGTCTATCTCTGCCGGTGTTTTATGGCGAGATTTAGCCACTAAGCCAATAAATGTCTCATAGCCATTCTCAATGGTAATTTGCATCATGTCAGCGAATTGTGGGCTGATCCCTTTAGTCAAAGAAATATCGGCTAATGGCGACGTTGATACGCCATCAGTATATACCCCTATAGAATCTAAAGATTTTTCAAAGGTATTAATTACGCCAAATATACCAATCGAACCAGTCAGCGTGTTTGGACTGGCAATGATATAGTCCGCTGGAGTTGAGACCCAATACCCCCCAGATGCAGCCATTCCCCCCATAGATACAACAACAGGTTTACCTGCAGCATGAGCAGAAGCCAGTTCACTGCGGATCAAATCAGAAGCGCTTACGCTACCACCTGGACTGTTAACGCGCAAAACTATCGCTTTAATATTATCATCAAGGCGAGCGTCACGAATTTGTGCTGCGATGGTATCGCCTCCTGCAATCCCAGCCGTTTGTGGGCCATCCATGATAGCACCTTGAACGACAATCACGGCGATATTGCCACTTTGATTAGCATTGGTATCTGCTATTTTAGTGGAATAATCATAGATACTAATATTATTGAATTGTTTATCTTCTTTATTCCAGCCAAAGTGTTTACTGAGTAAATCTTCAACTTGTTCGTTAGTATAAAGTTTATCAACCAATTTTTGTTTTAACGCGTATTGTGCGCTATCGCCTTTGACTGAGCGTAATTTCTCTAAAATAGCATCAGCCCCAGGAAAAATTTGTGTGCTGGTCGTATTACGGTTTTTGGCGATTTCTGTGAGGTAATTGTTCCAAAGAGCATCCAGCCACTGTTTATTGGCTAAACGTGCTTCAGGGGACATCTCATCACGCATTAATGGCTCAACCGCTGATTTATAGGTACCAACACGGAAAATATGGCTACTAACTTTAAGTTTTTCTAACAGTGACTTGTAGTAGAGTCCATTCGTTGCAAAACCATATACCCCAACCGCACCTTGCGGTGTGAGGTAAATTTCATCAGCGTAACTGGCGAGGTAGTATTGCGACTGATTATAACTGTTACCAATGGCGTAAACCTGTTTCCCTGAACTTTTAAATTCATTGATTGCTTTACCGATATAAGCTAGAGAGGGCTGATCGGCTCCAGCTAAATCATCTAGGCGTAACACCATCCCTGTAATGCGATCATCATTTGCAGCGGTACGGATGGTATCAACGATGTCGAATAGTGAATTTTCTTGCATTCGGCTGTTTGAGGTACCAAGTAATTCACGGCTCATACGACCAAATGGGTCCGGAGTAGAGACTTGGTCTACGATAACCCCCTGTAAATCCACATACAAAGCACCAAAATAATTTTTTTCGGGTTGAGCCTCTGTTTGATAAAGAGCAATCGACCCAATAACAACAAAAAATAATACTAAGAAAATGGCGTTGAAAACGAATTCCCTAATAAAGTTCAGTGCTCGCCAGCTAATTCTAAAAATGGTAGCGATGATGTCCCATAGTTGACGCATGTTTTCTCCTATCCTGCATATTCTGCACCACAAGGGTGTTGGCTTCATTTGTTTGCCGTTGACTTATGGCACAAACTATTTTTGGATATTACATAAATAGTTCTTTCTACAGTTGGGTTACTTCAGCCTGTAGCACGAATTAACAACAATATACTCAAAAGCAAATCTGTTACCCGATCACCACATCGAACACTTGATATCTTAGTTGTATCAATACAATTAGTTGCAATAGCGGGCTATTTTTATGCATAACAAAATTATGATACGCAAGGTACAATGCTTCAATGATATTTTTCACATGTGACAAATGATACAATTCAATGAATTTATAACGTAATTTTACCTAACGAATAACTGTTATTGTTGTATTAGTGTAAGCGATTTTCCTTTAAGCTTAAACAATAGATAGCGTGGGTATAATTATCTAATTGAATGATTATCATATCAGTTTACTCTTAAACGGAGACAAATATGGATGCTTTGACCCTTTTGTTGAACCGCCGTTCAGCTTCAAGACTTACAACACCAGCACCGCAAGGCGAAGAACTCGACAATATACTTGCTGCGGGGATGAGAGCACCTGATCACGGTGCTTTGAAGCCGTGGCATTTTGTTGTTATGCAAAATGAGGGGATTAAACGCTTCAGTGAGCTATTGGAAAAAGCGGCAATTGAAGGGCAATTAGGCGCAGAGGTACAAGAAAAAGCCCGTAATGCCCCTTTTCGTGCCCCATTAATTATTACTGTGATCGCTAAATTAAAAGATCATCCGAAAATACCACAATGGGAACAATTAGTTGCTGCGAGCTGTACGGTACAAGCAATGCAGATGGCAGCAGTAGCTCAAGGTTTTGGCGGTATATGGCGCTCAGGTTCATGGACAGAAGATGCTGTGGTTCGTGCTGGATTAGGTTGTGGAGATAATGACCGCATTGTTGGGTTCCTTTATTTAGGAACTCCAGAGCTTAAAGCGCCAGTAAAAGTACAAGCTCCTGATATGACAGGCTATGTATCTCACTTCTAAAGAGAATAATAATGACTGAAAAAATTAGATTAACTCAATATAGTCATGGTGCTGGTTGCGGTTGTAAAATTGCACCGAAAGTATTAGAGCAAATTCTGCACACAGAGCAAGCAAAATTTCATGATCCACATTTGTTAGTTGGTAATGAAACTAAAGATGATGCGGCTGTTTATGATTTAGGTAATGGAATAGGCATCATCAGCACAACAGACTTTTTCATGCCGATCGTTGACTCCCCATTTGAATTTGGTCGTATTGCAGCAACCAACGCGATTAGCGATATTTTTGCAATGGGTGGTAAGCCAATTATGGCCATTGCTATTTTAGGCTGGCCAATTGCGAAGTTACCACCGGAAGTGGCTCGTGAGGTGATTGAAGGTGGACGAGCAGCTTGTGCTGATGCTGGTATCTCGTTAGCTGGTGGCCATTCTATTGATGCACCTGAGCCTATTTTTGGTTTGGCGGTTACGGGTGTTGTGAATACGGAGTATGTGAAGAAAAATAGTGCCGCAACAGCGGGGTGCGAATTGTTCTTGACGAAACCGCTTGGAATTGGTGTTTTGACAACAGCAGAGAAAAAAGGGGTGCTTGCGCCGGAACATCAACACTTAGCGGCAGAAACCATGTGCCAAATGAATAAGCTAGGTGCGGTGGTTGCGCCTTTAGATGGTGTGACGGCAATGACTGACGTGACTGGTTTCGGTTTATTAGGTCATTTAAGTGAGATTTGCGAAGGGTCTAAAGTTCGTGCTGAAATCTCCTTTAGTAAAGTTCCTAAATTAGCCAATGTCGAAAAATATATTGAAGCAGGTTGTGTTCCTGGGGGAACCACTCGTAACTTTGACAGTTATGGGCACCTTATTGGCCCTATGAGTGATATGCAGCGTCAACTACTGTGTGATCCTCAAACTTCTGGCGGCTTACTTATTGCAGTAAAACCTTCCGAAGTCTCTAAAATTAAAGAGATTGCACAGCAGCAAGGTGTTTTGTTACAGTCTATCGGTAAATTATTACCCCATCAGGATAATGTTCCTTTAGTTGAAGTGATAGATTAATTTATGCGTTTGTTTATTGCGGAAAAACCGAGCCTTGCAAGGGCCATTGCAGATGTATTACCAAAGCCCCATAAACGAGGTGATGGTTTTATTCAATGTGGTGATGGCCAAACTGTAACATGGTGTATTGGCCATCTTTTAGAGCAGGCGGAACCCGATGCTTATGAACCTCGGTATGCACGATGGAATCTTCAGGATTTGCCAATTATCCCTGATAAGTGGCAATTGAAGCCCCGTCCCGCAGTAACTAAACAATTAAGAACTATTGAAACATTGCTGAAGCAAGCCTCAATAGTTGTCCATGCAGGAGACCCCGATAGAGAAGGTCAATTGCTGGTGGACGAAGTGCTTGACTTTTTAAAGCTCGACCCTGAAAAACGCAAAGAAGTAAAACGTTGTTTAATCAATGACCTTAACCCACAAGCCGTTGAGCGGGCAATTGAGCGTTTGAGAGAAAATCGTGAGTTTATTCCTCTTTGTGTCTCTGCTTTAGCAAGAGCACGGGCAGATTGGTTGTATGGCATCAATATGACCCGTGCTTATACGTTATTAGGGCAACGAGGAGGCTATCAGGGCGTTCTTTCTGTAGGGCGGGTTCAAACTCCGGTATTGGGGTTAGTTGTTAGGCGCGACGAAGAAATAGAAAACTTTGTACCTAAAGACTATTTTGAGGTTAAAGCTCATATTGTTACGCCAAAGGATGAGCGCTTTGTAGCGATATGGCAGCCAAGCGACTCCTGTATTGACTATCAGGATGAAGAAGGGCGTTTATTCCATCGGCCGCTTGCAGAGCATGTGGTATCGCGTATTGAGGGCAAACCTGCCATAGTGACGCAATATCAGGACAAGCGCGAATCAGAAATTGCACCGTTGCCTTTCTCTTTATCTTCTTTGCAGATTGAAGCTGCCAAAAAATATGCGTTGAGCGCTCAAGAAGTATTGGACATTTGCCAACGTTTATATGAAACACATAAGTTGATTACTTATCCACGTTCAGATAGCCGTTATTTACCGGATGAACATTTTGCAGGGAGACACAGTGTCTTGAATGCAATTGCGGTGCATCAACCAGACCTCACTGAATTTGAATTGCCTGAGCTGGATAAAAAGAACCGGTGTTGGGATGATAAAAAAGTCGATGCTCACCATGCCATTATCCCAACAGCAAAAACGGCAGCAGTAAAGTTAACTGAGAATGAAAGTAAAATTTACCAATTGATTGCGCGTCAATATATTATTCAGTTTATGCCCGATGCGGTTTACCGTAAGTGTACAATTGATCTAGAAATTGAAAAGGGTAAATTTATTGCAAAAGCTCGATTTCTTGCTGAAGCAGGTTGGCGAGTCGTATTGGGCAATAAAGAGCGCGATGCTGAAAACGATGGTATGCCACTGCCAGTTGTGAGTAAGAATGATGAGTTGTTATGTGAAAAAGGGGAAGTGGTTGAACGGCAAACGCAGCCTCCACGTCCTTTTACGGATGCAACGTTATTATCAGCAATGACTGGGATCGCTCGTTTTGTACAAGATAAAGCATTAAAAAAAGTATTGCGAGAAACGGATGGGCTTGGTACAGAAGCGACTAGAGCCGGTATCATTGACTTACTATTCAAACGCCAATTTCTCTACAAAAAAGGGCGTTATATTCATTCCTCGCCTGCGGGAAGGGCTCTAATTCATGTTTTACCCGATATGGCAACATTACCAGATATGACAGCCCATTGGGAGTCAGTATTAACCCAAATTAGTGAAAAACAATCACGTTATGATGATTTTATGCATCCACTAAGCCAAACGCTAATGCAATTAATTCACCATGCACGTCAGTTTACAAATTTGAGGGCATTTCGAGAACTCCCCGCTCCATCAGTAAAAACGGGAAAAAAACAAGTAAAAGCGGGTAAGAAAACAAAAAAGAAACAGGATTAGTTGAGTCTGGTAAATCAATAAAAGGCGCTTAAGGCGCCTTTTTGCATTATGACAAGTAAGAAAGTTTACTTTGAGAGGTCAAATTCAGACCATACAGGTGCGTGGTCTGATGGCTTTTCCATCTCGCGGATTTCGTAATCAATACCCGTTGCAATACAACGCTCAGCGAGTTTATTGGAGGCCAGTAATAAATCGATACGTAGGCCACGGTTATCATCGAAGCCTTTCGAACGGTAGTCAAACCATGAGTAGCAATCAGAAACATCGGGGTTTTTTGCACGATATGTATCGACTAAACCCCAGCCTAATAATTTAGCTAACCACTCACGCTCTTCGGGTAAAAAAGAGCATTTTCCGGTTTTTAACCAACGTTTACGGTTTGCATCACCGATACCAATATCAAGATCGGTTGGGCTGATATTCATGTCACCCATAATGAGCAACTGTGACTCTGCCGTTTGTGTTGATGTGATGTAATTTTGTAAATCTTGATAAAATTTTTCTTTTGCCGGAAATTTTGTTGGGTGGTCACGGCTTTCTCCTTGAGGAAAATAACCATTTACAACCGTCAATGGGCCGCGATCTGTTTGGATATCAGCCATGATAATGCGACGCTGTGCATCGTCATCGTCAGTTGGAAAACCTTTACGGACAGCAAGAGGCTCATTTTTAGTTAATAGAGCAACGCCATAATGCGCTTTTTGACCGTGATAAAAAACATGATAGCCGAGCTGACTAACTTCTTCATAAGGAAACATATCATCATGGACTTTGGTTTCTTGTAAGCCAATAACCTCAGGTTGATGTTTTTCGATGATTGCAGCGAGTTGGTGAGGGCGAGCTCGAAGGCCATTAATATTGAACGATATGAATTTCATGGTTTTTTATCACCTAGTTTTATGATTATTATGCTTATTCTACCAGATGGTAGCAATACTGTAACCCCGCGGAGTATGTTTCAACGGTTAGATTGTTTTAAAGACGATAATGGCTATGATAAAAATGCTCATGGCTTAACTTATTCTTGGTATAGTATCAAAATTCAGTGGTTAATATAAAAATAATAATAAATTTAATTAATCAAAAAATATTATGGCTAATTAAATTTATTATGGGTGCTAGAGTTTAGTTTTCTATTAAAGCTAAATTAATAATATCATTATTAACTAGTTTTAATTTCATTTAAAGTCAATTGGTTATTTATATTTTAATGTGATTTAATAGTGGGGGAATAAAAAATAATCAATCGAAACAATATAATATATTGCTTTGTAATGATGGAAATTATAAAAATACTTTTATGAAATATTGTTAATCATTCAATAAAAAATCAAGTTTGATTTTTTATTTTGTGAATTAATTTCTGGGTTAATCAATATAATTATTAATGAGAAAGTTAAGTATGTTGATTAATATTTTAATAAACTGAATGGGGTCATAGATATGTTCTTTTCAAGAAAATTAGAGGCGTTTATGGCGGTTGTTGAGAATGGCTCGTTAAGCAAGGCTGCAAGAGTGATGAACCGTACGACACCTCCCATCGCGAAGTCAATCAAAGACTTTGAGACAAGCCTAGGAAAACGGCTTTTTAAACGAGAAAAATTTGGAATGACATTAACTAAGGATGGCCAAGAACTTTATAACGATCTAAGAGATCTTTATTTACAGGAGAAAGAAATAACAAAAAAACATTTTTCTGGTTATATAATAAATGAGGCTAATATTTATTATGATTGGGGTAAGGAAAGCCATTTAATTAATTTATATCAATCAGCACATCAAAATAATGTGCAAGTAAATATATTAAGGTTTAATTATGATGAAGTAGATGAAATTGTCGATTATGATGGTAATACACTTATTCTTAGCTCTGAACAAGTTGTCAGTGAGCGATTTTCATTACAAAAAATAATAGAAAACTCACCATTAGGTATCTATTGTAGGAAAGAACTTTATGAAAAATTCCATTATGACCTTGTTACACTATTACAAAAAAGTACATGGCTATGTGATCCCGCATTTTATAAAAGTTCATTAATGAGCGATTTATTAGCAAAAATTGAAACGGTTGATAATAAAACGAGTGTGAGACAAATGGATAATATTGGTTGTTGCCAAAGTTTCATTCAAGATGGTGATTTTATAGGCATAATAGACCATTATCCAGAAGAAGAATTGATTGATAAATCATTGATCTATATACCATTAAATAAAATTTTGGGGAAAAGTGTGTGTTATATCTATAAATCAAAGTCACACTCAAGTGTGTTAAATCGTTTTATGGGAGTTGTAGATAAACTAGGAGGTGAAATCAATTAAATGGTGGTGGGAGAAGGATTCGAACCTTCGAAGTCTGTGACGGCAGATTTACAGTCTGCTCCCTTTGGCCGCTTGGGTATCCCACCAGATTTTGAGTTGCTGTAATCATTGACAGCGGGCGGCATCATATCAAATGACGCGCCGCTGTAAAGCATTAATTTTCAATAAAATGGTTGTTTGCTGTTTTTTTATTCTTAATGCGTGTTAAATCAACAAAGTGTTGTTAAATAAGCCGCTATATTATTGGCTTATAAAATAATGGTGCGATTACCATATACAAATACACGTTGAGCTAAGACCCAATAGAGAGCATGGCTTAGTACATTTTTTTCAACATCACGCCCTGCACGCATCATATCATCGGCTGTGAATGTATGGTCTACATTAATCACATTCTGTGTAATGATTGGTCCTTCATCAAGGTTATCATTAACAAAGTGCGCAGTAGCCCCAATAATTTTTACGCCACGCTCATAAGCTTGGTGATAAGGGCGGGCACCAATAAATGCAGGTAAAAACGAGTGGTGAATATTGATAATTTGGTTTGGATAATGCTGCACAAATGCAGGCGTTAATACACGCATATATTTAGCTAAGACAACATAATCAGGCTGATATTGGTCAATCTGCGCTGTCATTTTTTCGTCATGTTGTTCGCGTGTTAGGCCTTCATGGCTAATATGGTGGAATGGAATGCCAAATTGTTCGACTAAGTTTTTTAGCGTGTCGTGGTTTCCAATAACTGCTGCAATTTCAACATCTAAGCCATCATAAGCACTCTTCATGAGCAGGTCGCCCAAACAATGTGCTTCTTTTGTAACCATAACGACAATACGACGACGACCCGCTGTGTTTAATTCACGTTGAGACCCAACTGGTAATGCATCATCGAGGTCAGCTAATAATGTTTCATCGTTGAAAATTCCCTCTAACTCAGTTCTCATAAAGAAACGGCCAGTGTGATGATCAACAAACTCATTATTTTGTACAATGTTGAGTTGGTGCTTATAGCAAATATTGGTGATTTTCGCGATTAATCCTTTCGCGTCAGGGCAAATTGTCCTGAGAATTTTTTTCTGTACAATTTTGTGTTGCATGAAACAGCCTAATCCTTAACTAACAAAGCGATATGAAAAAATGACGGATTGAGTATCAAATGTGTCTCATTAGACAGGCATTAAATAAAGGGTAATTAGTCTGGATGACCACACTTTTTATATTTTTGACCAGAGCCGCAGGGGCATAAATCATTACGACCGACTTTGGGGGTAATGCCGTCTATATAATACCAACACGAATCCATCTTAATAAAACGCGAACGTTCATGAATAAGCTGCTTATGATCAGCTTTTTCATCAATAAAGCAAGCCGAAAATTCGACATAAGCTTCATTGGGATTTTTAGCATAAGAAGAACTAATAACACGAAGACCAAACCAGTGTGTTTTCGGAAAACTATTGACTATTTCTTGATGCCATTCTTGAGCATGGCAATCTGGGTGCCATGTTTTAATAAGATAATCGACGTCTTGGTGTACATAAGCACTATACCTTGAACGCATAAGTTGCTCTGGTGTCTGTGGAATAGCTTTCCCTTGTAAAAAAGGAGCGCAGCATTGCTCAAATTGTGCTTCGTTGCCACAGTAACACCTATCTTCTACTTGTGATTTCATAACACTCTCTATAAAAATAAGTATAAGATTGAAAAGTCACTATACTTAAATGATGGCGAATAAATGATTTTATCGTATGAATAATTGTATTGTTAATTAAACCAGGCTTTTGCAGTAGGTATCTTATGAAAAATAGAAAAATACTCATAATAGAAGACGAAATCACCTTCTGTACAATTTTAAAAAACTACCTAGAAACGCTGGGTATTGAGATCTATACCGCAGATAATGGTCAATTAGCAATAGAGATGTTAACAATAGACCGTATCAAACCTGATATCATTCTATGTGACTTAAATATGCCTGTCATGAATGGTGAAGCGTTTATGAAAGCGTTAGTTGCGCGTAATATTGATATTCCTGTCATTGTGATTACAGCAACAACAGATTTCACTCAGTTAGATAGAATGTTTCGCTTAGGTGCAAAGGATGCTTTGTTAAAGCCAATAAAAAATTTAGATGAAGTTAAAGTGACAATCCTTTCTGCGTTGTATCCTGAGCAAAATAGCCTAACAGAGCTGTTAGGAGAGGAAATCCCTCAGATTTCGACACTAATGCAAAACGATACTCAAGAACTGTTAGCGGTATTGAAACAGTTACAACCACCAGTACATCAAATTATAAATAATTACCGAATTAACTATCGCCAACTTAATGAGGCTAACCGTTTTGGATTATTATTAGACCTAGCGCCCATTTCAGACAGCCAAATAGGTTTTTACTGTATTGATACTGAGCGCTCTCCTCAAGAAGGCATTATGGCTGCTTTTTTGATTAGAGTCGTGTTCAATGATCTCTTGAAAAGTGCGGTAAGCCACCCAGAAAAAAAATTACCCAATATTGATAGAATTATTAACCAAATAAATTATTTACTGGAGGATTCGGGGTTTAGTGGCCAGTTTCCGCTATTATTGGGGTATTTTAATACACGGAATAAAGCGATTATTATGGCGAGTGCAGGTTTAGAAGCGGATATAACGACAGAAAATACGCATGTTAAGTTATCTAGAAGCCTTCCTTTAGGAGCGTTGAAATTTTACCAATCTAATCATTTAGAGGTAAAAGGAAATGCTTGGCAGTGTTTAATTCGCAATAATAGCCAGAAAATAAAACTAATGTTTAACCCCGAAACATAGTTATTACCTAAAATGTATACTCTTTTAATCTGAATAACTCTATTCGGACTCGTCGCTATTTATTCATGAACATTTCCTGATATACTTCTGCGCACTTAAAATGCCTCTTGTTACTTTAGTAAAATTCGAGAGGCTAAGATGATATCTGGAGTGATAAAAATGACACAGCGCAAGGTGCGTAAAGCGGTAATCCCAGTTGCGGGCTTAGGGACTCGTATGCTTCCTGCAACAAAGGCAATCCCAAAAGAAATGTTACCAATAGTTGATAAGCCACTTATTCAATATGTTGTTAATGAGTGTATCGCTGCTGGGATCAATGAAATTGTTTTAGTGACACATTCATCAAAAAATTCCATTGAAAACCACTTTGACACAAGCTTTGAGTTAGAGGCTATCTTGGAAGCGCGTGTTAAGCGCCAGTTATTGGATGAGGTTCAATCTATTTGCCCAAGCCACGTAACGATTATGCAAACACGACAAGGAATAGCAAAAGGATTAGGTCATGCAATTTTGTGTGCTAAACCTTTAGTCGGTGAAGAGCCTTTTGCGGTTATTTTACCCGATGTCATTTTAGACCGTTACAGTACAGATTTAACCAAATTTAACTTGCGTGAAATGCTAGAACAATATGAGTCAACAGGCGCAAGTCAAATTTTAGTTGAACCAGTCCCTGAAGAAGATGTATCTAACTATGGTATTGTGGATTGTAATGGAGAAATGTTAGAACCTGGAGATAGTAAAAGAATTATTCGTATGGTTGAAAAACCAAAACGTGAAGAAGCTCCATCTAATTTATCTATTGTTGGCCGTTATGTTTTATCTGAAAAGATTTGGGATGCATTAGCCAAAACAGCGCCAGGTGCTGGGTATGAAATACAATTAACCGATGCTATTGCATTAATGATGGAAAATAATGAGCCAGTAGAGGCCTACCACTTATGTGGTAAAAGTCATGACTGTGGAAATAAATTAGGTTATATGAAAGCGTTCGTTGAATATGGAATGCAGCATGATGCACTGGGAGATGAGTTTACCCAGTGGCTGAAGAAATTATCAGTATCATTGAATTCAGCAAAATAAAATTCCGCAATAAATTTTATTAAAGGCTAACTTAATTTGTTAGCCTTTTTTTATACGTAGATAAATAAATTATTAACAAAAATACCAAGTATAAAGAGAAACACTCTGACTTGAGCTGTTCAGTCTGTACACGTTATAAGTGGTGAGAGTACAAAAATTAGCATACAACTTCATTACATAAATAGAATCACTGAAAAATATTTAAGTTTATCTAATTAAGCTTACATATCTTTACTGCTATGCTTTTATTTATCATGATTATTTGGTAGATGGCGTAATACGTCGTAACAGCTTAAAACAGAACAGTTAATTGAAGTAGGGAGCGGCAGTTATGCGGTTTTAGTGCTAAAGACTGTAGCTATAATAGATAAGGGCTTTTTCTTAGTGCAGGTTAATATAAATAATATATAAAGGATTAAATAAAAACACCCTTATAAAAGGGTGTTTAAAATACATGTTGAGGCTATTAGATTAAGAAATCATCCAAAGATTTGCCTTGTTCTTCAATGGCAACCTTGATTACTGCTGGAGTACGGCCTTGGCCTGTCCAAGTTTTGGTTTCGCCATTTTCATCAACATATTTATATTTAGCTGGACGTGCAGCGCGTTTAGCACGAGTGCTAGTGCTTTTACCTGAATCCATTGTTTGCAGAAGGTCATTTAAATCTACGCCTTGCTCAAGGATCATTTCACGAACTTTTTCCAATTTACGGTTACGTTCTTCTAATTCCGCGCGAGCTTGGCTTTCTTCATCACGACGTTCTTCAACAACGACGGTTAATTTTTCCAGCATTTCTTCTAAAGATTCTAAAGTTACTTCGCGAGCTTGAGCACGAAGAGTACGGATGTTATTTAACGCTTTTAATGATTCGCTCATTTTCCTGGTCTCAAATTATTTGTTGGCATGTGTACAGTAATAATAGAATGCTATTTTAAATTCTGCAATAGCTAAATTACATCCTTAGTTTAAAAGTAATCTTTAACGAATGCAATTTTTTTACAAAAGAAAAATAAACTTTTCGTAGATATATATATAGCTATTATCAATAACTGAACTAAACGAAAAATAGGAATAAGCTAAAATCTTAGTGATTAAATAATTCAAAAAAGAAGAGGAGGGTCTCATTTTACTTTTACTCGGAATGAATTGAAGGGATAGACTCGCTTAAATTTTCTTTTTTTGATGATGTTTTTTAGCGGAATGTGCTTTAGTTGAAACTGTTTATAGTTAATATCAAATTGGTTTTTTTGCCCGCAAGCTAAGCAATATTTGCAATAAGGTATAAGCAATAAGGTATAAACTGAACTGGGAAAAGTTCAATTTTCAATAAGTAAACAGCATCTACACCATTATTGTTAATCCTAAAGCTAGTTTTATGGTAAAATTATTACGTATATTAATTTTGAGGGAACAGCCAAATGGCTCAGCTTTACTTTTATTATTCAGCTATGAATGCGGGAAAATCAACGTCATTATTGCAATCATCGTATAACTATAATGAAAGAGGGATGCGTACGGTTATTTTTACAGCAGAGATAGATAACCGTTTTGAACAAGGAAAAGTCTCATCGCGCATAGGCTTATCAGCGGAAGCGTTATTATACTCAACAACAACAAATATGGCTGAACTGATAAAAAAAGAAAATAGTGAACAAAAAGTCCATTGTGTTCTTATTGATGAATGCCAATTCCTAACAAAAAAACAAGTTGAAGAATTATGTGACATAGTTGATAACGAGGATATTCCAGTTTTATGCTATGGGTTGCGTACCGATTTTGCAGGGCAATTATTTGAGGGCAGCCAATACTTGCTTGCTTGGGCTGATAAATTAGTTGAGCTAAAAACAGTTTGTTATTGCGGACGTAAGGCGAGTAAGGTATTGCGTATAGGAAGTGATGGGGTGCCTGTATATGAAGGCCTACAAGTCGATATAGGCGGTAATGAAAAGTATATCTCTGTTTGTCGTAAACACTATTCAGAAGCAATAAAACAGGCTCAGTTGATGAATGAAGGTGTTATACCTAAGAAACCACTCCATTTTAGGTAAACAGAAATAATCTAGTGTAGAGAATAAAACAGGATTCAGTTATCGGATATTATGGCTATTAATGATATAACTCAGTGAGTTATATCATTTTATATGATATTGATTTCTACATTTTTATAGCAATTGATTTTAAATAACGAAACAAAAGGCACTGCAATTATTGCAGTGCCTTTATTTTTAAATTATGTGCTAAACATTATTTCTTAGTGTTTTTCTTTTCTGCTTCTTTTTTTACGGTTGATTTTTTCTGAGGGGCTTTTTTTTCCTCTTTTTCAATCACAAGCGCGTCTTGGTGCTCAACAAATTCGCGACCATAATAAGAATCCAGTAATAGCTGTTTAATTTCAGAAATTAAAGGATAACGAGGGTTAGCTCCTGTACATTGGTCATCAAACGCATCTTCAGAAAGTTTATCTACGCGAGCTAAGAAGTCAGCTTCAGTAACACCAGTCTCACGAATAGATTTAGGAATACCTAAATCGGCTTTCATTTCCTCCAACCATGTGAGTAATTTTTCAATTTTCGCAGCAGTACGATCTCCGACGTTAGTGAGTCCCAAATGATCCGCAATTTCTGCATATTGGCGGCGCGCATGAGGGCGGTCGTACTGGCTAAATGCAGTTTGTTTTGTTGGGTTATCATTAGCATTGAAACGGATAACGTTACAAATTAATAGAGCATTAGCGAGACCATGAGGAATATGGAATTCTGAGCCAAGTTTGTGTGCCATTGAATGACATACACCTAGGAATGCGTTTGCAAATGCAATACCGGCAAGTGTCGCACCGTTGTGTACGCGTTCTCTGGCTACAGGGTTTTTAGCACCTTCATGGTAACTTGCTGGTAAATAATCTTTTAATAAGCTTAGTGCTTTAAGTGCTTGACCATCAGTAAACTCGTTAGCTAAAACAGAAACATAAGCTTCTAACGCATGGGTGACAGCATCTAAACCACCGAAAGCAGTTAAAGATTTAGGCATATTCATGACTAAGTTGGCATCAACAATGGCCATATTTGGCGTTAATGCATAATCTGCTAATGGATATTTTTGGCCCGTTTTATCATCAGTCACTACAGCAAATGGGGTGACCTCAGAACCTGTACCTGAAGTTGTTGTGATAGCAACTAATTTAGCCTTAACGCCCATTTTAGGGAAGCGGTGGATACGTTTACGTATATCCATGAAACGTAATGCTAATTCCTCAAAATGAGTCTCTGGGTGTTCATACATGACCCACATGATTTTAGCCGCATCCATTGGTGAACCACCACCTAATGCAATGATCACATCAGGTTGGAATGCTTGCATTTGCGCTGCACCTTTACGGACAACAGTTAATGTTGGGTCTGCCTCAACTTCAAAGAAAACGTCAGTTTCAATGTGATGTTTTTTGAGAACGTTAACCACTTCATCAACATAACCATTATTGAACAGATAGCCATCGGTTACGATAAAGGCGCGTTTTGCACCATCAGTTGCAATCTCTTCAAGGGCGATAGGTAGACAACCACGGCGGAAGTAGATTGAGTTCGGAAGTTTATGCCACAACATATTTTCAGCTCTCTTCGCCACAGTTTTGGTATTGATTAGGTGTTTTGGACCCACGTTTTCAGAGATGGAGTTACCACCCCAAGAACCACAACCTAGAGTAAGAGAAGGGGCTAATTTAAAGTTATAAAGGTCTCCGATACCACCTTGAGATGCTGGCGTATTGATTAAAATACGCGCTGTTTTCATTTTTTGGCCAAAATAGTTAACGCGTTCGTGTTGGTTATCTTGGTCAGTGTATAAACAAGAGGTATGGCCGATCCCGCCCATTTCGACAAGTTGTTCTGCTTTGGCAACCGCGTCTTCAAAGTTTTTACCACGGTACATCGCTAATAATGGTGAAAGTTTTTCATGTGCGAACGGTTCTGACTCATCGATGCTTTTTACTTCACCAATTAATATTTTAGTGGTTTTTGGCACAGTAATACCGGCCATTTCAGCAATTTTATAAGCAGGTTGGCCAACAATAGCGGCATTTAAGTTACCATTTTTTAAAATGATATCTTGAACCGCTTTAAGCTCTTTTCCTTGTAGCAGGTAACCACCATGACTTGAAAAACGCTCGCGAACTTGATTGTAGATTTCATCAACGACTACAACGGATTGTTCAGATGCACAAATAACTCCGTTATCGAATGTTTTTGACATCAAGATAGACGCGACAGCACGCTTAATATCTGCGGTTTCATCAATAACGACAGGGGTGTTACCAGCACCAACACCAATTGCAGGTTTTCCAGAACTATAAGCAGCTTTGACCATGCCTGGTCCACCGGTCGCTAAAATCAGGTTAATATCAGGGTGGTGCATTAAAGCGTTGGATAGCTCAACAGAAGGGGAATCAATCCAACCAATAATATCTTTCGGTGCACCAGCGGCAATTGCAGCATCAAGCACAATTTGTGCCGCGCGGTTGGTAGCAATTTTAGCGCGAGGATGAGGGGAGAATATAATAGCATTGCGCGTTTTTAAGCTAATAAGTGATTTAAAAATCGCGGTTGAAGTTGGGTTAGTTGTTGGCACAATACCACAGATAATACCAATCGGCTCAGCAATGGTGATTGTCCCAAATGTTGGGTCTTCAGATAGCGTGCCGCAGGTTTTTTCATCTTTATAAGCATTGTAGATATACTCTGAAGCGAAGTGGTTTTTAATCACTTTATCTTCAACAATACCCATTCCAGATTCTTCGACAGCAAGTTTTGCTAGAGGGATACGTGCATCAGCAGCAGCGAGAGCCGCGGCTCTAAAGATTTCATCAACTTTTTCTTGGGAAAAAGTAGCGAATTCACGTTGAGCTTTTTTGACACGAGCAACGAGTTCATTGAGTTCGGTAACGTTAGTTACGGACATATAGATTACTCCTGATAAATGTTAAACTTTTTAAGCCAATGAGCAATGCATCGATAGAACAAGGAAATGCTTAAAGATAAAAGTATAGATGTTATCTATAATAACGCTGCTCATGATCGCCTATTGGCTTAAAAACCTTATTCCGTACTGAGTTAATATCCTAATTAGCTCTGTCTATCAGTTAAGAGTAGATTAACAAAACGGTAATTAAATAAAGTGATCTAGGTCACGAAAATGTCAAGCTGACTCCTTTCAGCACGTGTATTTATGCACAAGTTGAATAAATGTTGTTCATCTATTACTTAATTTAATATTATCAAAACAACTTGTGCAGATAATTTATGTATATCTAACTAAATACTAAGCAAATTTAGCAAGTTAAAGAAAATATTGTTTTGCTCAAGGAAATTAATGACATCGGTGGTAAAATTATAAAAGATATCAATAAATCTCTAAAGAGAACTGCTTAAGGAAATGAATGGGTGAGTAGCGCATTACTTGATTTATCGGGATATATTAAATTTTTTATTGGTTTGTTTGCACTCGTAAACCCAGTTGGCATATTGCCTGTGTTTATTAGTATGACAAACTATCAAAGTAATGCGGGGAGAAATAAAACCAATACTATTGCAAATACATCAGTTGCTATCATTTTATGTACATCATTATTAATTGGTGACTCAATATTGCAATTGTTTGGTATCTCAATTGATTCTTTCCGTATTGCTGGTGGGATCTTGATCGTCACAATAGCGATGTCAATGATCAGCGGTAAAATTGGGGAAGACAAACAAAATAAACAAGAAAAAACAGAAACTGCGGTTAGAGATAGCATTGGTGTTGTGCCTTTGGCTTTACCCCTAATGGCAGGGCCTGGTGCAATAAGTTCTTGTATTGTTTGGTCATCTCGCTGGCATGGGTGGCAAAACTTTTTAGGCTTAGCGTTGACGAGTATCGCATTTGCCTTTTGTTGTTGGTTATTATTCCGCTCAGCGTCTTTATTGGTTCGTTACTTAGGTCAAACAGGGATCAACGTAGTAACGCGTATCATGGGTCTATTACTGATGTCATTGGGTATAGAGTTTATTGTGACAGGTGTTAAGGCCATATTCCCGGGCTTATTGTAATCTAATCTCTTTTCTTTTAATGGCTGCAAACTATATCTATTTGCAGCCATACCTGCCGCTAATTACCTCATATTACACACATCAATTTTGCTATACAGATAGCACATTTCTCTTTCTTAAATGGCTTAATAAAACTTTAGCTATTAATAATCACACATAAAAAAAATGATACCTGTAATTATATGTGGCATTTTTTGCTAAAACAGGGATAAAAAGTAAGGAATTGTGAGCTACGTAAATTTATTCACTATTCTAATTGGTGTTTGTTAATGATATGTTTGGAAATGAGCTTGGAGGTTATTTTATGGTGGATAGCCAAATTGATTTTAGTGTATTGAAATATAAGAAAAATTAAAATTTCACGTCGATTTTTTTAAAATTTACTTAAAATTTTTAACTGATCAATGTTAATTAATTGTTTTAATTGTTTGAGTTCATGAAGTGGATTGCCCATAAGGAAATAGCGGTACCAGGGCTTAAATATCAGCGTAAAGATGGCTGCAAATGAGGTTATAGCGCTATTGATGAATCATGAGGGATAGAATGTTCAAATCAACACTTGGTTTTGGTGTACTTTCTTTATTAGTTGTTACATTACAGGCTAGCGCCACGGAAAAAGTAAAACAGGTTATTACAATTAACAATGGCTCAGAAGTGACATCACTAGACCCCCACAAAGTGGAAGGGGTTCCAGAAGGCAATGTGATATTAAATTTATTAGAAGGTTTAGTGTATACCGATATAGACGGTAAAGCAGTTCCTGGGGTTGCTAAAAGTTGGAGTAATGAAAATTTCACTACGTGGACTTTTACTTTGCGGGAAGATGCAAAGTGGAGTGATGGGACTCCTGTAACCGCTGAAGATTTTGTGTATAGCTGGCAACGTTTATCTGACCCAAATACTGGCTCCCCATACTCCAGTTATTTACAAAATGCGTATATTTTAAATGCAGATGCGATTTTAGCGGGAAAAATGCCGGCAACAGCGCTGGGTGTGAAAGCACTTGACCCGCAACATTTACAAGTTACGTTGAGCCACCCAGTGCCTTATTTCGTTGATATGCTTTCTCATACGTCTATGAAGCCCGTGAATAAGTCAGCAATTCAACGACATGGTGATAAATGGACCCAACCCAAGAATTTTATTGGAAATGGGGCATACGTATTGGATAACTGGGTAGTAAATGAACGTATTGTTATCAAACGAAATCCATTTTATTGGGATAACCAAAATAGCCGTATTGAGCAAGCGACCTTTTTAGCGATTAGCTCCGAAGTGAGTGATATTAACCGTTACCGTAGTGGTGAAATTGATATTTCTAACTCTGCAATCCCACCTGTTTTATATAAAAAAATGCAGCAAGAGAGGCCGAATGAATTGTATGTTCGGCCTTATTTGTGCACGTTCTATTATGAGATAAATAATCAAAAAGCCCCGTTTAATGATCCAAGAGTGCGTGAAGCAATAAAGTTAGGATTAGATAGAGAAACAATAACCAATAAAATTATCGCTCAAGGGCAAAAAGTCGCTTATGGCTTTACGCCAAGTTTTATTAATAATGGTAATTTTACCTTACCGGAATGGGCAAATTTATCAGCAGAACAACGTTATCAACGTGCTAAAGATTTGCTTGCTGAGGCCGGATATACTAAAGAAAACCCATTGAAATTTGCTTTACTGTACAACACATCAGATCAAAATAAGCAGCAAGCTATTGTTGCGGCGTCCATGTGGCAGAAAAATATTGGTGCGCAAGTGACGCTGCAAAACCAAGAATGGAAAACATCATTACAAAGCCGCCATGAAGGAAATTATGATGTTGCCAGAGCAACGTGGTGTGCCGATTACAACGAGCCAACCGCATTTTTGAACATGATGCTGTCTCAAAATAGTAATAATACCACTTTTTATAATAATCCAGCGTTTGATGCCTTGCTTGAGCAAGCGCTAACAGCACCGGACTCTTCATCTCGCCATACAATTTACCAGCAAGCGGAAGCCTTGCTAGACAATGATTCGGCTATTGTTCCTGTTTATTATCGCGTCAGTGCTCGAATGATAAAACCGAGTGTTCGTGGATTTAAAGGTAATGACCCTCTTGATTATACGGATATTAAACGGTTATATATAAGTGAACCTAATTAATAATATCTAAATAATTATAAAAAGTGTTCATCTACTGGGTGAACATGTATCAACACACAATCATAATAATTATGTATGGGAGTAACCGATAAGATGAGTAAGTTAATCAATAAATCGATTATTGCGCTTAGTGTAACGGCTGGGCTGGCAATGGGCTCTATAGCAACAAGTTTTGCAGCAACGGTTCCTGCGGGCGTTGAACTGGCTGAAAAGCAAGTGATGGTTCGCAACAACGGTTCTGAGCCGCAATCGTTAGACCCTCATAAAATAGAAGGGGTACCGGAATCTGCTTTAGCAAGAGACCTTTTCGAAGGGATCACAATAGTGGGGCCTGATGGCGAAATTTTACCTGGCTCGGCAACAAGCTGGAAAAATAAAGATTTTACAGAATGGACATTTAAAATTCGCGATGGCGCGAAATGGTCTAATGGTGACCCTGTCACGGCAGAAGATTTTGTGTATAGTTGGCGACGATTGGCTGACCCTGATACTGCATCGCCTTATGCAAGCTATTTACAATATGCCCATATTAGTAATATTGACGATGTTATCGCTGGGAAGAAAAAACCTGAAGAACTTGGTATTAAAGCTCTTGATGACAAAACTTTAGTTATTACACTGAGTGAAGCCGTTCCTTATATTCCTAAATTATTAGCTCACTCATCCATGTCGCCAGTCAATAAAAAAGTCATTGAGCAACATGGTGCTAAGTGGACGCAACCACAAAACTTTGTAGGTAATGGAGCATATAAATTAAAGGATTGGACGGTAAACGAACGTATTGTATTAGAGCGTAGCCCAAGCTATTGGGATAATGCGAATACCATTATTGACCAAGTGACTTTTTTACCGATTTCTTCAGAAGTCACTGATGTAAACCGCTACCGCAGTGGCGAAATTGATATGACATACAGTAACTTACCTATTGAGCAGTTCAAAAGTTTACAACAAAACATGCCAAATGAGTTACGTGTGAACCCATATCTATGTATTTATTATTATGAAATTAATAATGAAAAACCGCCATTTAATGACCCTCGTGTTCGTGAAGCATTAAAACTATCTATGGATAGAGATACGATTACGTATAAAGTCAAAGCCCAAGGGGATATTCCTGCGTATGGATTCACTCCACCATTTACCAGTGGAATGAAAACAGAAAAACCGGATTGGTATGCGAATATGACCCAAGAGCAGCGTAACGAAAAAGCGAAACAGCTGCTAGAAGAGGCGGGATATAACAAAGCCAACCCTCTAAAATTCAATTTATTGTATAATACTTCAGACTTACATAAGCGTATTGCCATCGCCGCTTCTTCTATGTGGAAGAAAAATATTGGCGCAGAAGTGAAACTAGAAAATCAAGAATGGAAAACATTCTTAGATAGCCGACATCAAGGTAACTATGATGTGGCCCGCGCAGGCTGGTGTGCGGATTATAACGAACCTTCATCTTTCCTCAATATGTTACTTTCCTACAGCAGTAATAATACTGTTCATTATAAAAATACAGATTTTGATGCAGTGATGAAAAAAACATTGCAAGTCAAAACGGATGATGAACGTGCTGAACTCTATCAACAAGCCGAAAAATTACTCGATAAAGACTCAGGTATTGTTCCTCTTTACTACTATGTTAATACGCGTTTAGTGAAACCTTATGTGGGGGGGTATAGTGGCAAAGACCCATTAGATAACCTGCATACTAAAGATCTGTACATTATTAAACACTAATATAGTTGTTCTGGCTCCATTTATTGGAGCCAGATGTTCGCCTATTTAGGCAATAGAAGTAGGAAAGAGCGATGTTGAAATTTATTATTCGTCGGTTGTTAGAAGCCATTCCGACTCTTTTGGTTCTGATTACCATTTCATTTTTTATGATGCGATTAGCCCCAGGGAGCCCGTTTACGGGTGAACGGAAATTGCCACCGGAAGTGATGGCAAATATTGAAGCTAAATATCATTTAAATGATCCCATGTATAAGCAGTATTTTAATTATTTAATTCAGCTTTCCAAAGGTGACTTTGGCCCATCATTTAAATACAAGGACTACAGTGTTAATGATTTAGTGGCTAAAGCATTTCCTGTTTCTGCAAAATTAGGGGCAACGGCATTCATTGTTGCTGTTCTATTTGGGGTCTCTGCAGGGGTGATAGCCGCACTCAACCAAAATACCAAATGGGACTTTACAGTCATGGGGTTTGCCATGACGGGGGTTGTTATCCCAAGCTTTGTTGTGGCACCTTTATTGGTGCTGATTTTTGCCATTCATTTGAAATGGTTCCCTGGTGGTGGGTGGGATGGTGGAAACCTAAAACACATGGTGCTACCAATGGTTGCACTTTCACTTGCTTATATTGCAAGTATTTCCCGTATTACACGCGGTTCGATGATCGAAATTATGCATTCTAATTTTATTCGTACTGCACGTGCTAAAGGGTTACCACTAAGAACTATCATTTTACGCCATGCGCTTAAACCAGCGTTGCTTCCTGTGCTTTCCTATATGGGTCCCGCTTTTGTGGGGATTATTACTGGCTCGATGGTAATTGAAACTATTTTTGGGTTACCGGGGATCGGTCAGCTCTTTGTTAACGGCGCACTTAATCGTGATTACTCACTGGTATTGAGTTTAACAATTTTAGTTGGGGTACTGACAATTACGTTTAATGCGATTGTCGATGTTTTGTACGCAGTTATTGACCCTAAAATTCGTTATTAAGTCGGAGAAACACGATGCTATCGAACCAAAAAAATAGTGAAGCTCTGGCAAACTTTTCAGAGCAGCTAGATATTGAAGGGCGCAGTTTATGGCAAGATGCAAGGCGCCGTTTTATGCACAACCGTGCGGCAATATTTAGCTTATGCGTATTGTTGTTAATTACTCTATTTGTGATTTTTGCTCCTATGATGTCGCCTTTTTTGTACGACGACACCGATTGGGAAATGATGTCAATGCCACCGGATATGGCAACCGGGCATTATTTTGGTACGGATGCTTCAGGCCGAGACCTATTAGTGCGTGTCGCGATAGGTGGGCGAATTTCCTTAATGGTGGGAGTTGCCGCAGCCTTAGTCGCAGTCGTGGTAGGCACTTTATACGGTTCATTAGCGGGTTATGTGGGTGGAAAAGTGGATTCCATCATGATGCGTATATTAGAAATTTTAAATTCCTTCCCATTTATGTTTTTTGTGATCCTCCTTGTCACGTTGTTTGGGACCAATATTTTACTGATATTTGTGGCGATAGGAATGGTGTCTTGGTTGGATATGGCGCGTATTGTTCGCGGACAAACACTCGGATTAAAGCGTAAGGAATTTATTGAGGCAGCGCTTGTTTGTGGTGTTAGTACGCGGCAGATTATTCTACGTCATATTGTACCTAACGTTTTAGGTGTAGTAGTCGTTTACGCGTCATTATTAGTTCCAAGTATGATTTTGTTTGAATCATTCTTAAGCTTTTTAGGTTTAGGCACACAAGAGCCGTTAAGTAGTTGGGGGGCGTTATTAAGTGATGGGGCGAACTCAATGGAAGTGACGCCGTGGTTGCTACTGATACCAGCCGGTTTCTTAGTCATTACGCTATTTTGTTTTAACTTCATCGGTGACGGGCTACGAGATGCGCTCGACCCGAAAGATCGCTAGAGGGAATAATATGTTAAATAACTCAATGAAAAGCCCTCTGTTATCCGTGAAAGATCTCAGTGTGACATTTGCAACTCAAGATGGTGAGGTTACCGCCGTAAACAAATTGAACTTTGAATTAAGTGCGGGGGAAACGCTTGGCATAGTTGGTGAATCAGGCTCAGGAAAATCACAAACTGCTTTCGCACTCATGGGCTTACTCGCCAAAAATGGCAGAATTAATGGCTCTGCCATGTTTAATGGCCGTGAGATTTTGAATTTAAGAGAAAAAGAATTAAACCGTATGCGAGCGGAAGAGATTTCAATGATTTTTCAAGACCCAATGACATCATTGAACCCTTATTTGAAAATTGGTACACAGCTGTCGGAAGTTCTCATGTTACATAAAGGCATGAGTAAAAGAGAAGCTTTCGAAGAATCAGTTCGTATGTTAGATGCCGTTAAAATGCCTGAAGCACGTAAGCGTATGAATATGTATCCACATGAGTTTTCAGGAGGAATGAGACAACGCGTCATGATTGCAATGGCCCTGTTATGCCAACCAAAGCTGTTAATTGCTGACGAACCCACGACAGCACTTGATGTGACTGTACAAGCGCAAATCATGACGTTGCTCAATGAGTTAAAACAAGAGTTTGATACTGCAATCATTTTGATCACCCACGACCTTGGGGTCGTCGCAGGGGTATGTGATAAAGTCCTAGTGATGTATGCAGGACGCACGATGGAGTACGGTACTGCGAAGGATATCTTTTATCATCCATCTCATCCATATTCACTTGGCTTGTTAGCTGCTGTTCCGCGCCTCGATGGTGATGACGAAAGTTTAGCTACCATTCCCGGCAATCCGCCTAATTTATTACGTTTACCCAAAGGCTGCCCATTTTCACCTCGTTGCCAATATGCAGTTCAGCAATGTGTTGACCAAGAACCTGCATTAACCACATTTGGTCAAACGCGGTTACGTGCCTGCTTTAAGCCACTGGAGGAATTGGTATGAGTACCCATGAAAATAGGCCAGTTTTACTCGAAGTGAATGACCTTAAAGTCCATTTTGAGATTCGAGATAAAAAACAGTGGTTTTGGCAACCAAACAAAAGTCTTAAAGCGGTAGATGGCGTAACACTTCGTTTATATGAAGGTGAAACATTAGGTGTAGTCGGGGAATCAGGGTGCGGTAAATCCACTTTTGCTCGAGCACTTATTGGGTTAGTTAAAGCAACGGATGGTACAGTAAGTTGGCTGGGGCAGAATTTATTAGGTAAAACTGATAAAGAGTGGCGCAGTGTTCGCAGTGATATTCAAATGATTTTCCAAGATCCACTGGCTTCGCTTAATCCGCGAATGACCATCGGTGACATTATCGCTGAGCCATTAAAAACCTATCATCCTAAAATGCCACCATCACAAATCACAGAAAAAGTGAAAAAAATGATGATGCGGGTTGGCTTATTACCAAATTTGATTAACCGCTACCCCCATGAGTTTTCGGGAGGGCAATGCCAGCGTATTGGTATCGCAAGAGCATTGATTTTAGAACCTAAACTCGTGATTTGCGATGAGCCAGTTTCTGCATTAGACGTGTCAATTCAAGCACAAGTTGTTAATTTATTGCAAGAATTACAACGTGAAATGAAATTATCGCTAATCTTTATCGCGCACGATTTGGCGGTTGTTAAGCATATTTCTGACCGTGTCTTAGTGATGTACTTGGGGCATGCCGTAGAGCTTGGTACCTATGATGAGGTATACAATAATCCCTTACATCCTTATACACGCGCATTGATGTCAGCAGTGCCCGTTCCTGATCCCGATAAAGAAAAAAATAAGGTAATAGAACTTTTAGAGGGTGAATTGCCATCACCCATTAACCCACCTTCAGGTTGCGTATTTAGAACCCGTTGCCCATTAGCGGATGAAGAGTGTGCAAAAACAAGGCCATTATTAGAAGGGAGTTTCAAACATGCGGTGTCTTGTTTGAAAATTGACCCATTGTGATTGTTTTCTCATGATGGGCGAAAGGGAATGGTGTCTAGGGGGCTTCTACTTTAATTAATCCAAAAGGGACGAAAAAGGGACGAAATGTCCCTTTTAATCAACTATTTCTTCCAAAAAATATGGTGAAACGGTTTAGAAGGGTGGCGGCTAATTAATACGCGAGCAAAAATATCGTCTAATTCGGCGTCAGGGCTTTGAGCTAACCCAATAACCACTTCACTTAATTGGTTTAAATTAAGCTCTTCAGTAATCATCTCTTGCCAATTAAGGGTAACAGGAACAATTTCTGCGGCACCTAACTCTTCAAACTGCAAAGCAAAAATTAATTGGTCAGCGGGCTCTAAATTATCCATTGCCCCTTCAAGAAAAAGGTCATAAGCCATTTCAATGATGTCATCTTCATCGATTAAAGGTGTATTTTGTATTTCAGTCATGACCTTTCCTAATTAACTTAATTTATAACAATGGGCTAAAGAAGTAGCAAATGCGTTCAACGACACGGTTCCAGAACGGACGTTGTTCCCATTCTTCAATTTCTAAACGAGTTGAACGCGCAATATAATCATACTGAACTAGCGTGAGATCGCTACCAAAACTTTTATCATCAATGACCACTGTTATTTCAAAATTGAGCCATAAACTGCGCATATCAAGATTTACTGAACCAACAAGGCTAAGCTCGCCATCAACCAAAACACTCTTCGTGTGTAATAAACCATCTTCAAATTGATAAATCTTAACACCAGCAGCTAATAATTCACTGTAAAATGAGCGGCTTGCCCAGCGAACAAGGAATGAGTCATTCTGCCTTGGCATAATAATACTGACGTCGACACCTCGCATTGCTGCTGTACAAATTGCATGCAAAAGGTCATCACTAGGCACAAAATAAGGGGTGGTCATGATCAGTTGTTTGCGCGCAGAGAACATCGCGGTCATCAGTGACTGTTGAATCAACTCATCAGGGAAGCCCGGTCCTGAGGCGATAATTTGTGTTGTATGCCCATTCGCTTGTTCAAAAGGCATAATATTACTGTCAGGCGGTGGTGGGAGTACGCGTTGGCCGGTTTCCATTTCCCAGTCAAAAGCATACACGATACCTAATGTGGTACTCACAGGGCCTTCCATACGTACTAAAATGTCAACCCATTCACCAACCCCTGAATCTTGTTTAAAATAACGAGGGTCAACCATATTCATACTGCCTGTATATGAAATATAGTTATCGATAACCACTATTTTACGATGTTGACGTAAATCCATTCGACGCAAGAAGAAACGCATCAAATTAACTTTTAATGATTCTACAAACTCAATACCTGCAGCACGCATTTTTTCGGGGTAATCGCTACGGAAAAAATGCCAACTTCCCGCGGAGTCCACCATAATCCGGCACTTAACACCGCGTTTAGCGGCATTAAGTAAGGCTTCGGTAACACCGTCGACTAAACCACCCGGTTGCCAAATATAGAAGACCATTTCAATCGAGTGCTGGGCATTGTTGATGTCGTTGACTATCGCTTTTAATGAGTCTTCACAGGTAGTTAAAAGTTGAATTCTATTACCTTTAACACCAGCAATACCCTGGCGCTTTTCAACTAACTGAAATAATGGTTCAGCGACGGGGCTATTATCAGTGGCGAAGATATATTTTGAAGTTCGTAAGTTTTCTAACCATGTCGCGACGGAAGGCCACATATCATGAGCTTTATCGACTCGACGTTTACCGAGGTGAAGTTCACCGAAGGCGACATAGGCAATAATCCCGACTAATGGCAGAATATAAATGATCAGGAGCCATGTCATGGCTGAGGTGACCGGCCTTCTTTTGACTAAAATGCGGACTGTAATTGCTGCAATAATTAGCCAATATAGGAAGAACAGAAGCCAACTCATAAGTGTATAGACGGTTGCCATAACGGGTCAGATGCCTCACTGATAAGAAAAAGGTTCAAAAAAAGATAGTTTAGCTAAAAAAACTGTTAGTAAAATATCAACTTAATAGAATTTAGCAAAATTCTGCAGTAAAAGCTTCGTGAAATAGAGTAATTTGTTAGGAAAAATAGTTTTGTTAATTGATTTTATCATCATGAAATTAAAAGCAGTGCACCGAAATGACATAAAAAGTTCCTCTTGGTTCTTTTTTTCAAAGGAATATAATATTTTTTTCTAATAATTTTTAGACGATAAAAGGACACAATTAAATGAGACGTAGTAGGCATGAAGTAGGGCGTTGGCGTATGTTAAGACAATCCCTACGTCGCCGTAGACGCTGGCTAGAAGGGCATTCAAGGCGAAACATGCGCATCTATGCAATGCGTAAAATTGACATTTACCATCGTCGGCATTCCCTGCTTTTTACCCAATGGATTGAGTAAGGTTATTACAGCGTACACTCACATTTTTCACTTTGTATGACAAACCTTATTGAATATGATTGCTATTTGCATTTAAACTATCAGTCATATTCTTTTTTGGTAGACAGGTGTAGGGTAGAAATTGCATATGCGTTGGATGCGTTGGACTTTAATTATCGTCGTTTCATTATCTATTCATGCGGGTCTTGCAATGGCATGGATTTTTAATCAACCTAACTTGGTCAGAGACCCTGAACCATTGACGATTTCTATGATTGCTTTTGCCGCCCCTGAACCTGCTTCTGAGCCCGTTGAGCAGGTTGAAACACCGGTAGAGCCAGAACCAGAGCCCGTTATAGAACCTGAACCCGAACCGGTAGTTGAACCTGTTATTGCATTACCTAAGAAGAAACCTGAGGTAAAGAAAAAGCCTAAGCCAAAACAGGAAGAAAAGAAAAAAATTAAAGAAGATGTTAAGCCAGTTGAAAAGCAATTGGCGATGAATAATCTTAAATCAGACGTTACTGCGCCGAAAACGAATAACAGTCCAATTAAAACTGCAAACAATACAGGGGCAAGTAATAGTCAATCGACTAAGAAAGGCGGCCCGAGGGCTCTGCATAAACAAGCTCCTTCCTATCCTGAACGCGCGCGTCGCTTAGGTAAAGAAGGATATGTGAAAGTTCGTTATGATATTGATGATGGTGGACGAGTGACAAATATTGAATTTGTCGAAGCCTCACCTAAAGGTTTATTCGAGCGGGATGTTAAACGTGCAATGAACCGTTGGACTTTTGAAAAGCAACCTGCAAAAGGCTACGTGACTGAAATTTATTTCAAATTAGATGGCACTGTTAGCCAAGTCTAATGGTTAACATTAGGTTGTATAAAAAAGCACCACAGCAATGATGGTGCTTTTTAGTTTTTACATAATGAGTGGAGCTAAAAACTTATGCTTCGTTAGTTTTTTGATCTGAACTCGCTAACTGAAAATGTTGTTTTTCTTTGGGTAATGAACGTGAGGTACTATCATCATTAACTGCGACATAAGTAAATACCGCATCAGTAGCACGGTAACGTTGCCCAACAGGCTCCGTTGCGACTTTTTTTACCCAAACTTCAATATTAATGGTAATTGAGCTTTTTCCTGTTTTTAAGCAACGTGCATAGCAGCAAACAACATCACCAACAGCAACGGGCTTTTGAAACTTAATGCCATTAACTGCCACAGTAACAACTCGTCCGAGCGCTATTTCTTTTGCTAAGATAGCCCCACCAATGTCCATTTGTGACATTAACCAGCCACCAAAAATATCACCATTCGCATTAGTATCTGCGGGCATGGCTAATGTACGTAAAACCAACTCACCGTTCGGCAATTGCATATCTGACTCTTATTAAAAGGGTTATTACTTTTGATTTTGCATTTATAACAAATTACATATGCAATAGTAAACCTGAACCATACAGTTATTGATTGATAATAGCTATTTGATTGAATTGCTGCAAAAATAAGACAAATATGGTACCCATTATTAATAAACGGCGTCTAATTCTTGGTAAAAAGATCAACTTTTGCAAAGAAAAAGCAAGAAGTGTTTTTTATATTTAGTCAATTGATTGAATTGGCTATACTCAATAATATAAATTTTATTGATTAATTTAGAGGTATGAAATGAGATTGTTACTGGCAATATTATTACCTTGGTTGCAATTTTTTACGATAGGGCGCCCCTTTGCTGGGGTCATTTGCTTAATTCTACAGATCACGTTAATTGGTTGGCTACCCGCTGCCATATGGTCGGTATACGCATTATCACAGTACAATACAGATAAAAAAATTGAAAAAGCATTTGGTGACAAGCGCTATTAATAAGAAAAAAAACCTGCTAATCGATAGACAATTAGCAGGTTTTTAACTCTAATTTTTAATTATTCTTCGTGTTTTTCTGCAGGCTCTTTAACCATATTTTTAAAAATATAGACCACACTCAGTACTGTAAATATTAATGTTCCCGCTGTCAGACCAAAGACTTTGAAATTTACCCAAATATCTTGCGCCATCCAGAAAGCAACATAAATGTTCAGTAATGCGCAGAAAATAAAGAATATTGCCCATGCACTATTGAGTTTGTTCCAATAACTATCTGCTAATTTTATTTCTTGATTACTGCCTAACATGCGCTGAATTAGGGGCTTTTCAGTAAACCATTGGCTAAAGAGTAATGCGCCAGCAAACGCAGCATAGATGATAGTGACTTTCCATTTAATAAATGCATCACTGTGGAAAATAAGGGTTAACGCAGCAAAACTCATCACAATTGCACAGGTGATTTTTGCAACTTTCTCAACTTTTTTATAAATAAGGTAGGTTGCTAATAACGCTAAAGGAGTGGTAACCATTAACGCGCCACTCGCATAGAAAATATCGTATCTTTTATAGACTATAAAAAAGATTACCAAAGGAATAAAATCAATAAGTTGTTTCATAACAGTGAATACAGCGCCTCAACGTAAAGATAATGGAGTAGTTTAACCGATTTTGGCTTTAATTGTTAAAAGTTTGCACCTTTTTACCAATAAACATGTTTTGTTACCAATCATATTTGCACTATTTTACGATTATTTGACTTACTTCTAGATAAACTTTATTAGTTCGGATATAAGTAATACATAAAATAATTTAACTTGCTAATTTATAGGTACTTTTCTCCCATGATAAAGGCAAAGCTATTTGTCTGGATGCCAGGTTTAAAAACGCTATTTAACTATCAACGTACAGACTTAGGTCCTGATATTAAAGCGGGTTTGTCTGTCGCTGCAGTTGCTTTGCCAGTGGCTATTGCCTATGCCGAATTAATGGGGGTGAATGCCATTGTCGGATTATACTCATGTATTTTACCGATGTTTTTCTATGCGTTATTTGGGACGTCGAAACAATTGATTATCGGGCCTGATGCCGCAACATGTGCTGTAATTGCAGCCGCAGTCGCACCACTCGCAATGGGGGATGAAACCGTTCGTTGGCAACTGATTATTGTCATGAGTTTTATGACTGGGGTTTGGTGTTTGATTGCAGCAAGGTTTCGTTTAGGTACCTTTGCTGATTTTTTATCGAGGCCGATATTGCAAGGTTTACTAAATGGGGTAGCTCTTACGATTATAGTCAGCCAAATCAGTAAAATATTTGGTATTACGACTTTACCTTCAGGGTTTATTGAACGCTTAATAGCGTTTCCATTAGCGCTAATGGAAACACATATTCCGACATTATTAGTGGCTATTGCAACATTGGTAATCACCTTAGTGATTAAGCGAGTAAGGAGTAAGTGGCCGTCCCTATTAATTGCAATGGTTTTGGCTACAGCAGCCAGTATTCTATTTAATCTTGAGCAATATGGCATTAGCACGGTTGGGGATTTAGGTGAAGGACTTCCTTATATACCTATGCCAGATTTTCCACCAGGGTTACTCAGAGATCTTGTCATTCCATCATTAAACTTAGCAGTGATTAGCTTTGTAAGCTTTATGATGACAGCGCGAAGTTTTGCAAGCAAAAATGGCTATACCGTGGATGCAGACCAAGAATTAAGAGCGTTAGGGATGGCAAATATTGCTTCTGCTTTTGGTCAAGGTTTTGCAGTGAGCGCTGCGAGCAGCCGTACAGCAGTTAATGATATGATGGGAGGGAAAACACAGTTGGTTTCCCTCGTTGCCGCGCTGACCATCTTAGCTGTTTTACTTTTTTCTATGAATTTATTGGAATATATCCCCATGCCTGCTTTAGGGATGGTTTTAATTATTTCAACTTATTCTTTGCTTAGTTTCCGCAGTATTTTATCAATGCGTAAACGCAATAGAGAAGCTTTTTTCTTATGTGTTTTTACTTTATGCGCAGTGTTGGTAGTTGGTTTGATTAGTGGTGTAGGCTTAGCCGTTTTATTAGGTTTATTACAGTTTATCCGAATTATATTTAGGCCAACAGATCAATTATTAGGCGTTGATGAGCATGGTATGTTGCACTCGATGACATCAGAAAATGATATTCAAGAAGTTGATGGTGTCCTAATTTATCGTTTCAATTCTCCGCTTACCTATTTTAATGTGAATTACTTTAAAGAGCGGCTAAATAAACATTTAGATAATCAACGTAAAAGACCCGCTTGGGTGATTGTTGATGCTGCTGTCAGCTTTACGCATAATGATGTGAGCGTATTTTCCACATTGAATGATATTGTGACATCTTTGAAGGCGAAAGGGGTGACTTTGGTATTAGCTGGGCGTAGAACTTCTCTTAATCGTTGGTTAGAACAAAATAAAATCAACCGTTCAGATGATGATTTATTAGTGGTACCGGATATTTATTTTGCGATCCGTTTAATTCAAAGTAAGCAGCAAATTCAAATGAAATGTGTGGAAGAAAGAAAGACACAAGAGAGCGGGAAGGACCCAGGCTCATTAGAATATGATTGCGAAAATCGAATTAGACCAACGAATATTAGCTCAGATAAAGTTTAAAAATAACGTAAATAAAAAGGTATCAAATGATACCTTTTTATCAGCGAGATCAATTTTTTGTGATTAGCATATATAAACGATAAAAGTAAATTAAAGCAAATGCGGCTACAACATTATTGAGTAAAAAGGAGATACCATTAATCGCAATATGATTCATATTAAGGTTACCCAATAGAACACTGATAAGCATTTGAACGGCCATCCAAATTAAAATCATCGGTAAAGCGACACGCCAATTTGCATAAGCCAATTTCCAGCTTTTTCCCATCGCACTAAATGGGTTGGTGTTTTCAGTCATTAAAATTGCTGGCGCTAAGGAAAAACCAATGGCTAGCACGATACCAGGTAGAACCATAATTGTGATGCCTAATTGGATAAGCAGCGAGCAAACGACCAACAGAAGAAACATAGAAGGCGCTTTGTTCAGTGATGATGTTATCGCTTGAAGCCCTGTCATATCTTCGCCACGAGACATCCCTGAGATATAGGATAATGTGCCACAAATAAGGAACAAACTGCCAAGAGTGACTGAGAGAATCAATCCAAAAGAAACGCGCAAAATACTACTTTTATCTTCTTCAGATAGATTTAGAATCCAGTCTTGTAACCCCGAATTACCAGATTCAATCATTTTACTTTGTGCTTGAGCAAGAACACCTATCATCTGTTCACTAGGGATCATCATCGCATAGATGACAAGGCTTACCACGGTGGCTAAGAGCACAATGGTGAGGAGGCCACTCAATTGGTTTTTAAAGAAATTGATACTATCACTGATGAGTGAGTTGGCCGAAATGGACATGACACTGCTCCTATCTACAAACGGGATCAAAATTTTAATCTAATTGTAACTGAGTATCACGCCTAGAGGTAGAGAAAGATAAGAAAATTCGGGAGGTTAAGAAAAATATATTGCTCATGATGATCGAATGTAATTAACCCAAGAAATGAATTTATATAAATTGTATTTTTTATGCATGTTTAAGTTTTGAAATAAATATCTATATTTAGAAATCAAATTTTTATTTTGTTAGTTACTTTATAAAAATTGATTTAAATCAAAAATAAAAAACAATAAATGAAATAATAAATCCATATTTATTGGTTTACCTATAAATTAGTAAAAGATGTGATCTTGATTTGAACATCAATTTAAATAATACGGTATATTTTCCTAAAATAAAAACATAGGAATGGGATTGATAATGAAAAAACTCACTGCGCTTGTATTAGCTGCTGCAACTTTAGCTCCAGCAGTTTCTATTGCTCATGAAGCTGGCGACTTTATTTTCCGTACAGGTACTGCAACGGTACGTCCAAATGCGGGTTCTGAAAATGTATTAGGTTTAGGTTCATTTGATGTTAATAACAATACTCAATTAGGTTTAACGTTTGGGTATATGATCACTGATAATATCGGAGTGGAATTATTAGCAGCAACTCCGTTTGAACATAAAGTTGGCGTAGGGCCTTTAGGTACAATTGCAACTGTTAAACATTTACCACCAACTTTAATGGCGCAATATTATTTTGGTAGTAAAGAAGATAAATTACGTCCTTATTTAGGTGCTGGTGTTAACTACACCTTCTTCTTTGATGAGAAATTTAACTCAACAGGGAAAACTAACGGTTTATCAGATCTTGATTTATCAAGCTCTTGGGGCTTTGCGGCGCAAGCAGGTATGGACTACATGCTGACTGATAACTGGATGTTAAACGCCTCTGTTTGGTGGATGAATATTGAAACAGATGTGAAATTTAAAGCGGGTAATGACACACACAAAATCGATACTCGTTTAGACCCATTTGTATTTATGTTCGGTGCGGGTTACCGTTTCTAAGAATTTGATAGGATGCAATACAGGTAATACCTGAATTCTGAAGGACTAGAGAGAAGTAGGAAATCCGAGAATATTCGTATTCTCGGATTTTTCAATTACCATTAAGCTTGAACATATATTTAACAAATGGTCATCATAAAGAAACAAATCATGATAATGATATTTATAATATATTAATTAGTGTTATAGAGTGATAATAAAGTAAAGGTACTTATTGATTATCTTTATTTAGGGTAATTAATAAAAAAATAAAAATATTAAGACTAATTACCTTGAAATAAAAAAGCCGAATACAGTGGCGTATTCAGCTTTAAGATATTATTCAAATTTACAATATTAAATTACCAAAACCATTGCACGTTTAACCCAGCATTGACGCTACTGGTTTCATATTCATCCGGCTTATAAAGTGGGGCACCTAAGAATAAGTCATAACTAAATATATTAACATTACCTCTCATGCCTATAGCCATTCCTAATAATTGGTCATCAGAATAGAGACCTAACGGATAAACACCGCCGAATACACGTCCATAGTCAAGAGCATAGTATGGATAGATGGAGAAGCCAGGAATATAAAAGTTAAACTCATTGCGTAAGTAAAAACCTTTGTCACCTATTAGGGAAAATTCTTCGTCAAAACCACGAACCGTCCAACGGTTACCTAACGAAAATTGATCTTGAATGGTTAAGCGGTCTCGTGAGTATTGTATAAACAGTTGTGGATTATAACTCATAATAAAATTGTCAAAGGCGAAGGGGAACATTCCTGAAATATCGGCAGTATAAACACGGCTCATTTTGCTGACATCACCATATTTCATATCCCAGCTTTCTTCGGCACCAAACCAAGGTACATTACGTTGGTAATATATTGAAGCATCGATAGTTGAATTATTGATGTTTTGACGGTGGCTAACACCGAGCTTAAGGCTGGTAAGGTCACGTTGTTGGGAAAGTAGGGCGACATCCTCTAATTTATATTTTGATTTTCTTTTAATTAATTGAATTGATGCAGTGTCTTTGAACGTTTGCCCACGCAAGAAAACATTACTCGCCGTAGCATTATAATATTTACTATCACCATAATACTTATAGCTAAATACGGAGTCATTAATAGTTTGTTTATAGTCGCTTTTGCTTGCATACAATGAAAAAAGCCAGTAGTTGTAGGGTACGGCATAATAAATTGCAGTATTACTGGTGCTGTAGCGGGCTTGGTTTTTTAAATTTTTTCCTGCTGAAACATATATTGTGTCGTTTAAGCTCGTTAAATTGTTAGCATACAAAGTCACTCCGACTTGATCTTTACCCGTTTGGCGGCTTCCTGAGTTATTGTAATATCCACCTACGTTAAAGTGAGATGATTTTTCTCTTTGTATGGAAATATCAGATGTGGAAAACTCTTTACCCGGTGCTAGCTCTATATTCACTTTAGCACCAGGTATCCGCTCAAGGTTCTCTAAGCCTTGTTCGATGTCACGAATATTCAGAATATCCCCTTCTTTAGCAGGCATAATCGCACCTAATGTAATATAGGTGTCGCTACCTTCTGCAAGTTTTACATTCGCAACTTTACCTGGAATAATCTGAAGCGTTAAAATACCCTCACTGATGTTTTGTTCTGGAATATTAACTCGTGTTGTGACATAGCCTGATTTAATTATTTTATCTTGTAAGCCCTTTGCTAAAGTTTCAACGCCATTAATACCAATGCATACACCAACAACTTGGTTTGCATAAGCTTCTAGAGGTCGCATAGAAGGGAGTTTAGGCTCAGAGAGTAAGATAACCTGTTTCATTTGAAAACAATCTTTCTCATCATCAAAAACTAAAATATTATTTGAACGCTCTCTAGTTTTACCTAAGGCATCTTTAGCTTCTAATTGAGTCTGTTGTTGGCGAGAACGATCTTGGCTAGCTTGGTTATTAATTTGTTGGTCAATAATTTGTGCGGTATTAGCTGATGCAGCTAAAGGCAAAGAAGTTAAAGTTGATAATAAAAAAATAAATCGAAAATTCATGTGCACCACATTAATTTTAATAAAGATTAAAGTTATTTTTATGATATAAAGACTAATAAATTGCCGATGTGATTATTTATTAATTAAATACATCAGAATTTTCTTGTTTAATCTCCATCAGTCCTTTGTTTTGAAATGAGTACATGTATATCCCTATAATAAACCTATTGCTAATTTTCTTATTTTACATAATTTAATTATGCGTTAAATTTATAATAAATAAAAATTAATTAAATTGATTGAGTTAGTGTAAATGCTTTTTGGGATTACTACTGAAAATATAACTAATATAATTTAATCTTTGGTGGTTTGATTAATTCTTAATGAAATCAATGTCTAGTAAATACACTAAATTAGATTAAATAAGTTTTTTTACTTAGAGTTAAACTATTTTGTCTTGCTTTAAAAATAAGTAAACATTAGAAAGCTTTAAGGTTTGTCAATGATATTAAAATAATGGTGTATACTATTTTAATATCACTCCGTATTGGCGTAATAAAATAAGGAGGCTAGTAGCCTCCTTATTTGACCTAATTAATAATAATAAGGTGTATTTAAAACAATCATTGAACCTAGGATTTGTCCAGTAGGGCTATTGTAAATTATAGGACTTGTAATCGTAGTTTTGTTCATTGAACTTAAGCGTCCAGTGTTATTATCTACGCGAGTAAAGGCATCAATGTTTAAATCTTTGCCAGCATGAATTGAACCTGATTTGGTATTATCTAGCTTATTAAGATCTAAATTGACATCATTAGCACCTTGAATTTTTCCGCTACGGTTATCAAGGTCATTTCTTAGTGTAATATTAATATCGCCTTTATTTCCAGCCTTTTCCTGTGCATCTGAAACAATCACACCAGAGTTGTTATTTATGCCATTTGCTTTGATAGTAATAGAACCATCTTTGGTATAAATACCACCCGTTTGGCCGGAAACACCGTATTTGCTAGCATAAGCATTAAAACCGCTAGCATAGCTGTTATCTACAGTTGTTGCATTAACTACGACATTAGAATCAGCAGAAATTAAACCTCTGAGGTTGTTTAAGTAAGTTGCTTTAATGTCTATATTATTTCCTTTGATAAAACCATATTGGTTGTTAAGGGAATACACATCAAACTTGGACTTACCTGCACCAGAAATTAGTGAACCTTGGTTATTAACAACATGAGCATTAATATTTAAGGCTTTTCCACTATCAATTGAAGAATAACCATTATTTACTAGGTTACTTCCCAAGGTGATATTGATTGGGCCATTGTTAGATTTAATCAATGAGTTACTATTTTGTAACGTAATAGTATCTATATCGATTCTTCTTTTTGCTGAAATTTGAGAGTTATTATTATTAGTGACAGTATTACGAGCATTTATTGTAATATCACGACCTAATAATGTTGAGTTATCGTTTGCTAGGGTGGTTGTTTCTATAGTTAAACTACCATTACCACCTGCTCGAATTCCTCGTTCGTCTGCATTAACAACATTACTACGTAAGGTATAGTTATTATCAATCTTGCCTGTTGCACGGATTGCAATATTTCCACTATTAGTTTTGATTGAACCATTAGTATTAACAACATTTGCAGTTGAGATATTCATGTCTTTTTGAGCATGGACAATACCATTTCGGTTATCAATACTCGAAGCTGAAGCGAGTTTGAGATTACCGCCATTAGACTTAATCTGTCCATTCACATTACTTAGAACTAATCTTTGAGAATCAATATCAACATCGCCATTAGCTATAATAGTGGAATTATTATATAACCCATTGGTTTTTATATTGATGTTTCCATTGGCATTTACTTTTCCGCGTTGGTTATACACTAAGCCAGTTGAATCAATATTAACTCCACCGATTCCGGCAGCTAGGTTTCCGTTATTGGAAACACCAGTTCCACTTTCAGTTGAAATTAAGGTAATTTTGTCAGCATACATACCACCCATGGCGGCTACATCGACACCAATTCGAGTTGCATTTCCAACGCCTTGAACTTTAGTCACGAAATTACCTTTGGCATCGACAAAGTTATTACCTGCGACGACATTAATTTCTTTAGCGTGGATATCACCTTGGATCACCGCAGAACGAGCGATGATATCCGTCGGGGAGTCTGATTTTAAGCGGCTATTAATAATAATTTGGCCTTTTTCAACGTTATAGCCAAGAACTTCACCGCCAGCAACAATTGGTTTACCCGTTGTTAGAGTTACTCGGTCTGTGTTGATAAAACCACAATTATTACATGTGATACCAGATGCGTTAGCAACGATAACTTGTGCTTTATCACCTGCAACTTCAATCATTCCGCCTAGGGTACTTGCCTTATATGAATTAACTTCATTCAAAATGACTTTTGCAGGGCCATTACCATTATTTAAATTTAGGTTTCCATTGATTTGTCCGCCTAAACTGGTATTCGTATTTGTTGCGCTATTATTTAAAATAACCCCTTTTTGGTCAACATCAAATTGGCTATAAATGTTATGTGAGACACCTTTGTCACTAGCTCCTTTAATATGAACGATAGTCGGGCCATTACTTTGATTTATTACACCAGCACCATTTGTATTAACAACGGCGCCGTGAGCAACAGATATTGACCCTAAAATAACAGATACACTTAAAAAGAGTGGTTTGATTTTCATCATAGGATGAGTGGTAGGCTGTTTCATAAATATCCCTAAAATAGACTATAGATAAAATTAAAAATAGCTAAATAAAATTCCATTAAAGCATGAAGATTATCCGTGATATTTGTTTTTATTAAAATTTAATTGTACTTAAGTTGAATCATACGGGTGCAAATAGCTTAAAATAATTATATTCTGATATAAATGGTGTTTTATATTTAGTGACTGATTATTGTTAGTAAAATCAATAGATAAGGTTTACTCTGCTGTGGATTTGATAGGGGGATTTACCAGTGTGTAAATACGTAAGTATTATTTTTTATATTAATGGATTCGATTAGTAAATATTATGATTATTAAATTTTAGATATTTAATCAATAGCTAATTAATAGTTAATTGATATCTATTATATTTAAATTGGTTTGAAATTTAATTATAGAAGGCTAGGTAAAGTTTATTTAAGACTATTTTTTATAATTTTAAGTAACCAAGCCATTAATTTTAAATATGACTTGATTACTATTTATTCCTTATCTATTTTTGTGTTGCTGCTTTCATTTTTGCAACGAATTCAGTTAATGATTTAAGCATAACGTCAGGGCGATGTAGGTTATTTTCAATAATTTTAACCACAGCTGAACCTGAAATTGCGCCTGCAGCACCATTTTTAATCGCTTCTTCGACTTGCTCAGGTTCTGATATTCCAAAACCTTGTAGGGCGGGAGCCGCTTTATATTGGTTTAATTGACTCAATAAGTGAGTCAATGGCATTTCTGCTCTTTTTTCAGTACCTGTCACGCCTGCACGAGATAATAAATAAGTATAACCTTGGCTATATTTCCCGATCTGTTGCAGTAGCTCATCATTAGCATTTGGTGGGCAAATAAAAATGGGTGCAATATTGTGAGCTAGCGCCGCTTCGCGAAATGGTTTTGATTCAGACATAGGGACATCTGCAACTAATACAGAATCAATACCTGCTTTTTCGCAGCGAATATAAAAATTTTCAATACCATTCGTAAAAACTAAATTTGCATAGACTAATAAGCCAATAGGAATAGTAGGGTGTTTTTCTCGAATACGACGGAGTAGTTCGAAACAAATTGTTGGGGTAATTTCACTTTTAAATGCACGCAAATTTGCATTTTGGATAGTTGGGCCATCTGCCAGTGGATCAGAAAATGGAATACCAATCTCTAATGCATCAGCACCACCAGCAATCAAAGCATCGACAATTTTTAATGATAACTCAGCATCTGGGTCACCTAAAGTGACAAATGGAACAAATGCGCCTTGGTTATTCTGAGCTAAACGTTCAAAAAGTTGGGTGTAGCGTTCCATTAGATTTCTCCTTTGCTGGCTAAAATATCATGTACCGTAAAAATATCTTTATCACCACGGCCAGACAAATTGACGATTAATAACTGTTCTTTATTAGGTTCTTGCTCTGCCATTTTTAATGCATAAGCGAGTGCATGAGATGATTCTAATGCAGGAATAATTCCTTCCTTACGTGATAATAATTTAAAAGCATTTAAGGCTTCATCATCGGTAATGGAAACATATTCAGCACGACCAATACTGTTTAAATGGGCATGCTGAGGGCCGACGGAAGGGAAATCTAATCCTGCAGAGATAGAATAGGATTCTTCAATTTGACCTTCATTGGTTTGCATCATTGGCGATTTCATACCGAAATAAATCCCGACACGGCCATGTTTTAACGGGGCACCATGTTGGCCGGATTCAATACCTAATCCAGCAGGTTCCACACCGATTAGTTTCACATCTTCTTCTGGAATAAAAGAGGCAAATAAGCCGATTGCATTTGAACCACCACCAATACAGGCAACGACAGCATCAGGTAAACGGCCTTCTTTTTCGAGAATTTGTTGTTTTGCTTCATCACCAATCATACGTTGGAACTCACGTACAATTGTTGGGTAAGGGTGTGGCCCCGCCGCGGTTCCTAATAAATAATGAGCTTTATCATAGCTGCCAGACCAGTCCCTTAATGCTTCATTACAGGCATCTTTCAATGTGGCTGAACCGCTGTAAACTGGAATAACTTCAGCGCCCATTAATTTCATTCGAAATACATTGGGAGACTGGCGTTCTACATCTTTGGCGCCCATATAAATACGGCATTTCATGTTCAGTAATGCACAAGCCAGTGCTGTCGCAACGCCGTGCTGCCCAGCCCCTGTTTCTGCAATTATTTCAGTTTTTCCCATTCGCTTAGCAAGTAGTGCTTGGCCTAATACTTGGTTAGTCTTATGGGCACCGCCGTGCAGTAAATCTTCCCGCTTTAAATATAATTTTGTTTTTGTACCTGCAGTTAAATTTTTACATAACGTTAGCGCAGTAGGGCGACCTGCATAGTTTTTTAGTAAGTCGTGAAACTCACGAATAAATTCATCATCATTCTGTGCGTCGATAAACGCGTCTTCTAATTGGTTTAATGCAGGAATAAGAATTTCTGGGACATATTGCCCACCAAACTCGCCAAAATACGGATCTAATTTGCTCATTATTTATTGTCCATTTTATCAGTTACATTAATTGGTGTTGGAGTCTTTCATTTCTTTGTGTATTGATGAGCCGTTGATTTGGCTAACAACGTTGACAACACCAAATTTATTTTTTGTTGACTTTTTATACCCGGTTCAATTTCAACCCCTGAATTAAAGTCTAATCCGTTGCACAGTAACTTAGCTGCGTCTAAGCAGTTATCAGGGGTAAGCCCCCCCGCTATCATTAATTTCTGTGTTGTGGACGAGGGGATTGCTGACCAATCGAAGGTTTTGCCAGTACCACCAGAGCCATTATCCAGCAATAACACATCAATACCTTGTGTGTCGTAGTCATTTAGAGTTGTTCGTGACATATCAAGCGCCTTCCAAACTTCACAGTAGTTTGGTAAAAATGTTTTTAACGTATTGATATAAGAAGTATCTTCTTCACCATGTAATTGTACCGCAGATAATGCAAGTTGCTTGGCGATATGGGCAACAAAATCCGCGGACTGATTGCGGAAAACACCGACATATTTTAAAGGCGCTGCATGGATGATATTCTGCGCTTGTGACAATGTCACTTTTCTAGGGGAAGTTTCAGCAAAAATTAATCCACCATAGTGTGCTCCCGCTTCAAATGCGGCTTTTGCATCTTGCTCGCGGGTTAAACCACAGACTTTATGTTCTCCCACTAACAAGTTTCGAATGGCTTTATCTAGGTCAGCTTGCTCCATTAAGGCGCTACCGATTAAAAAACCATTCGCAAATTGTTTCAGCGACTGAATATGTTGGTGTTGATGAATACCTGACTCACTGATCACAATGGTACCCTGCGCTAAGCGGGGTGCGAGTTCACGAGTTCGGTTTAAATCAATAGAAAGGTCACGTAAATCACGGTTATTGATACCAACAACCTTGGCTTGTAACCGAATTGCTCTCTCTAATTCTTCCTCATTACTGACTTCCGTTAATATTCCCATATTAAGTTGATGAGCGACTTCTGCTAACGCTTTATATTCATCATCATTTAAGACAGATAACATGAGTAAAATGGCATCCGCTTGGTAGTAACGTGCAAGGTAGATTTGGTATGGGTCAATGATAAAATCTTTGCATAACACGGGTTGTTTTACGGTATTACTGACAATCGTTAAGTAATCCATATTCCCTTGAAAATATTTTTCATCAGTAAGAACGGAAATCGCGGATGCGTAGTGCGCATAAGTTTTAGCTATCACAGCGGGATCGAAGTCAGCACGAATCAACCCCTTTGAAGGCGATGCTTTTTTGCACTCTAAAATAAATACAGGGCGTTTTGCGCTTAGTGTGTTATAGAAACTACGCTGGCTAGGTTGAATACCAGCAATAAAGCTTTCTAATGGCTGCTTGGCTTTGCGTTCGATTAAATAATCAACTTTATCATCAACAATTTTTTGTAAGACTGTCGCTTTCATTTTATTGGTTCCTTGCCGCGAGTGCTGTGACGCGGTCAAATGCTTTACCGCTACGAATAATTGCGAGTGCGTGTTCGCTGTTTTGTTTTAAGTCTTCATGGCCATTAATACGCATCAACATGGCGACATTGGCCGCTACAGCAGCTTCGTGAGCAGCTTGCCCATGGCCTTGAAGCAAGTTACTAAGTAATAAGCGGTTTTCATCTGGTGTTCCGCCTTCTAAGTCACGTAATTGATACGGTGCTAGCCCAAAATCATCTGCAGTTAATTGGTAATGTTGTACTTTGCCATCTTTTAACTCAGCGACTTGAGTTACTGCATGTAATGAAACCTCATCCATCCCTCCACTGTGTACCACAGCTGCACGGGTGAAACCAAGCATCTGTAATGTTTCAGACACCGGTTTTACTAATGATTCTTGGTAAACTCCTATAAGGGCAATTGGCGGACGAGCCGGATTGATTAATGGCCCCAATACATTAAATAACGTTCGGGTTTTCAATTGAGTGCGTACAGGGGCCGCATGGCGGAACCCACTATGGTATTGCGGTGCAAATAAAAAACAAACACCAAGCTCATCTAATGCGTCACGAGCGCTTTGCGCACTGAGATCAAGAGCGATACCAAAGGCAGCCAGTAAATCTGAAGAACCTGAACGGCTCGAAACACTACGATTACCATGCTTGGCTATTTTAATACCACATTCAGCAGCAACAAAGGCACTTGCCGTTGAAATATTAATACTATTTGCACCATCTCCCCCTGTACCAACGATATCACTGAATAGGTAGTCAGGGCGGGGAAAGGGTTGTGCATTTTCTAAACAAGCTAGAGCGGCACCCGCAATTTCTTGTGGTTGTTCGCCACGCATTTTCATACTGATTAACACAGCGGCTAACTGAGGTTCTGTTAATTCACCTTGAATAATGGCATTAAACAAGTACTGGCTTTCTTGTTGAGTTAGCGGCTGCGCTTTAAATAATTTATTATAAATATTTTGCATAATTGGCTCTTTAGTATTCCGTTAGTGCGAATGAGTGGATTCGATTGCATTGGGAGTAGAAAGAGCCCATGCCACGGTGTTTTCTAACAACTGTTTACCTTGGGTTGTTAAAATGGATTCTGGGTGAAATTGGAATCCACAAACTCTATCGCTATCATTACGTACAGCCATGACCATGCCATTTGACTGAGCACAAATGGTCAAGCTCTCCGGAATTTGGCTACCAACAAGAGAGTGGTAGCGAGCCACTGATATTGGGTTTTCAAGATGGTTAAACATGGCTAATCCATCATGTGTGGCTATTGAGGATTTACCATGCAAAATTTCACCTGCAGCAGAGACAGTTCCACCATAGGCCTCAACAATAGCTTGGTGACCTAAGCAAATACCGATAACAGGAATTTTGCCTTTTACGCGCATCAATATTTCTGGCATTGAACCTGCTTCACTAGGTTTTCCTGGACCGGGTGATAAGACTAAAATAGGTGAAACCATTTGATTTAATACAGATAAAATATGTTCTGCACTGACGGTGTTGCGATAAATAACCACCTGATGTCCACCCGCACGTAGTTGGTCTACCAGGTTATAAGTAAAGGAGTCAACGTTATCGAGCAGTAAAATATTCGCCATTAGAATAACTCCTTAACTTGGTGTGCTTGGGCAATTGCACGGATCACCGCACGTGCTTTATTACGGGTTTCATCGGCTTCAGCTTGAGGTATGGAGTCTAGAACGACACCACCTCCCGCTTGTACAGTGGCAATGCCATTTTCTACGTAGGCGGAGCGAATAACGATGCAAGTATCAAAATCACCATTTCCTTGAAAATATCCCACAGCCCCCCCGTATGATCCTCGGCGCTCTTGTTCATATTGCGCAATCAGCTGCATTGCTTTTACTTTTGGTGCACCCGTTAACGTTCCCATATTCATACAGGCTTGATATGCATGAAAAACATCTAAATCTTGGCGTAATGTTCCCACGACATGAGAAACCAAATGCATCACGAAAGAATAGCGGTCAACCTTAGTTAGGTTAGCAACGTAACGGCTACCCGCTTCACAAATACGCGCTAAATCGTTACGTGCTAAGTCAACGAGCATGATGTGTTCAGCAAGCTCTTTCTCATCAGAACGCATGGAAAGCTCAATTCGGCTATCTAAATCAAGGTCTAATTCACCTTGGGCATTTCGTCCACGAGGGCGAGTTCCGGCGATTGGATAAATTTCCACTTTGCGATTTGCTGTCGCATATTTGAGTGCGCTTTCGGGTGAAGCCCCAAAGAGTGTGAATGCGTCATCTTGCATGTAGAACATATAAGGGCTTGGGTTTTGTGCTTTGAGTTTTTGGTACGCAATTAAGGGATGTGAGCATGGCATCGTAAATTTACGAGAAGGCACAACCTGAAAAATATCCCCACGGTATATGGCTTCTTTTAATGAGGTGACAATTTCCCCATATTCTGGGTCATTTTTGTTTACCGAGACGGCAAAGTCAGGCGCAGTTGCTAAAGGAAGCGCTGGCAAGAACGGCCGGCACGAAGCGATAATTTGAGCGTGACGCTGCGTAACAGTTTCGACATCTTGCTCATTTTGCGTAAATAGGCAACTTTTTAGACGTGCAGCCTGATTTTGATGGTCGATCACTAAATAATGCTCAGCAACAAAAAAACAGTAATCAGGGCAGTGATTAACGGTATTTACCTTGGGTAAATCTTCAAAACTCGCGACTAAATCATAAGCAAACAACCCACCAACAAACAGATTTTCAGGTTTTGTGGAATAGGCTTGTGCAAGAGCGGGTAGTGCACGTAAAACGTCTAAGCTAGATGCAGCCTTCAGGCGGCTGTCTTCGTCTAAATCTTGTCCAGGCTGGCTGAACGTTACCGTCAAACTATTTTCTTGCATGCTATGATGCATGATTAAATCTGTTAATTGAGCTAACAGTTTAGGTAATAAGGCCTGGCCATTTGGCGTCAACGCTTCTATTTCAACTTGTTGGCCAAAAGCACGAATACGTAGCGCGCTGTTGACAATCAATAAGCTTTGCAAGTTGGCTTTATTATTAATTTCAGCGGATTCCAACAGCATTGTTGATGGAACTTGATGACACAAATGATTAAATAATAATGTTGGGTCAGGCTGATAATTAATTGGGCTATCCAGATACTTAAAATGTGCTAATGTGGTGTTTTGTTCGTTCATTATGTTGCCTTACGCTAATTTTTGACATAAAAAAACCCGCCTAGGAAGGGCGGGTTTGGCACTGAAACATACAATAACTATGCGCGTGCGGCTTCCGCCCAATTTGGGAAGTCACGCCACCAACGATTTGATAAGTTTAATAAAGTCATTGTATGCCTCACTGGATAAACTGATTATTTTTAGCTTTAGCCGTCTTGCGTACTAGTTAACTGGATCGCGCTATTTATGTCAAGGACTTTATTAATTTATTAGGAAAAATAGTTTTTCATGGAAATAGGAGAAGATATCAATATGTCGACAGCCTCGCCGCCATTAGTGACTCGCTATGACTTACATAGCCATACAAATGCTTCGGATGGTGACCTCACTCCTGCTGAGTTAATCGAACGTGCGGTTGAAAAAGGGGTTAATATTTTAGCGATTACCGACCACGATACCTGTGAAGGTGTATTAGAGGCTCGCCGCTATCTTGCTGAACATGAGCGGCCAATTGAGCTAGTCAATGGCGTTGAAATTTCGACACTTTGGGAGAATATTGAAATACATATAGTGGGCTTAAATTTTTCGCCTTCACATCCCGCGATGGTTCAATTGTTAAAAACACAATCAGAGCATCGTTTAGAGCGTGGTATTGAGATGGGCAGGCGGTTACAAAAAGCAGGCATTGACGATGCATGGGAAAATGCACAACGTATTTCTGGCGGTGGGCAGGTAACGCGGGCACATTTTGCACAATATATAGTGAAAATAGGTAAAGAAAAAACGATTAATAATGTATTTAAACGTTTTTTATCGAAAGGGAAAACAGGGTATGTGCCTGCGAAGTGGTGCACAATTCAAGACTCAATTGACGCAATCCATGCCGCAGGGGGAATGGCGGTATTAGCGCATCCGTCTAAATATCAATTATCCAATAAATGGTTAAAACGGTTGGTTGCGTATTTTAAACAGTGCGGTGGTGATGCTATGGAGGTTTCTCACTGCCAGCAACCGCCAAATGAAAAGCAATATTTAGCAGAATTGGCCAATAATGCTAATTTGTATACATCCGTTGGTTCAGATTTTCATCGGCCTTGCTCTTGGATAGAGCTTGGCAGAAATTTATGGTTGCCCGATGATGACAAGGCTGTTTGGACACTTTGGGATACAGTAAAAACAGCTAATTAATTGATGTATTAATAATGCAGTGTAAAATAATTATTATAAGTGATGATTTATTAATGAGTAAGTCATCTTATGGAATTCAAAGATAGTAGCATTTATAGGTATTTTTGCCGGGTGATGCTGTCGATACCCAAAAATTAGAGGTATGTATGAGCCAGTTTTTTTATATCCATCCGGACAATCCTCAGGCAAGACTTATTAGCCAGAGTGTTGAAATTTTAAATAAAGGCGGAGTGATTGTTTATCCTACAGATTCAGGATATGCCATTGGATGCCGTTTAGAAGAAAAAGATGCTTTACAACGTATCTGTCGGATTCGTCAGCTTGATGCTAACCATAATTTCACATTAATGTGCAGAGATCTCTCTGAGCTATCGAATTATGCGCATGTTGATAATACTGTCTTCCGTTTAATTAAAAATAATACACCAGGTAATTACACCTTTATTTTGCGGGCAACGAAAGAAGTTCCACGGCGTTTAATGAATGAAAAACGTAAAACTATTGGTTTACGTGTACCGTCGAACCCGATAGCTCGAGATTTACTCGAAGCTGTTGGTGAACCGTTGATGTCAACTAGTTTGATTATGCCAGGTGATGATTTCACTCAATCAGACCCTGAGGAAATCCGCGATTTACTCGATAAACAAGTCGATTTGGTGATACATGGTGGTTATATTGGGCAAAAACCAACAACTGTGATTGACTTTACTGATGATACGCCTGTTGTGGCGCGAGTCGGAACAGGGGATCCAACGCCTTTTGAGTAGGTATAAATATATCGAAGCTTAAGGTTCAGTACTGAACTAACTAAAATTGTATTGAATGTGCAATATACAGATAAGTAATAGGGGTTCAGGACAAACCTGTGTATAATGCGCGGGTTTTCAAATTCATTATTGTTTGGCGCGGCAAAAATAGCGCGCCAAAAAGATATTTGACGCCTGTGAAGGCGACAGCAGAGGGTTACATGAGCGTAAAACCGCAAAAAACTGAAAAATTACAGAAAATCCTTGCTCGTTCAGGGCATGGTTCTCGTCGAGAAATCGAAACATTCCTGCAAGCGGGTCGTATTAGTGTTGATGGCAAAATTGCGACACTAGGGGACCGTGTTGAAGTCACACCAGCAACAAAAATTCGTTTAGATGGTCGTTTATTAGCAATCAAAGAGCCTGAAAAGGAAATCTGTCGTGTAATGGCTTACTACAAGCCAGAAGGTGAGTTATGCACACGTCATGATCCTGAAGGGCGCCCAACTGTTTTTAACCGTTTACCACGGTTAACAGGGGCGCGGTGGATTGCTGTTGGCCGTTTAGATGTTAACACTAGTGGTTTATTGTTATTCACAACAGACGGTGAGCTCGCTAATCGTTTAATGCACCCTAGCCGTGAAGTTGAACGTGAATATGCAGTGCGTGTGTTTGGTGAAATTAACGATGCAAAAATTCGTCAATTAACACAAGGTGTACAGTTGGAAGATGGCCCAGCCTCTTTTAAAACGGTTTCTTACCGTGGCGGAGAAGGGATGAACCAATGGTTTAATGTCACCTTAACAGAAGGACGTAACCGCGAAGTTCGTCGCCTTTGGGAATCTGTTGGTGTACAAGTCAGCCGTTTAATCCGTGTGCGTTATGGTGATATCGACTTACCTAAAGGTTTACCACGTGGAGGATGGACGGAACTTGGTTTAGAGCAAACCAACTATCTCCGTGAGCTGGTGGAACTGCCGGTGGAAACGGAAAGTAAGGTTGCGGTTGAGCGCGATCAACGTCGCATTAAAGCAAACCAAATTCGCCGTGCAGTAAAACGCCATACACAAGTTGCATCGCGTCCGGCATCAAAACGTCAATCATCAAGACCAACGGCGAAACGTCGTACTCGCATCTAAACTTGCTATTCTTTATTCAGTATAAAAAACGCAGAGCGTAATTCCTCTGCGTTTTTTTATGCGGTCACGCCAATAATCATCCACTCCAGTAATCACCAATCTTATAAATTCATCTTTCAGTAATAGTTATATGCCACATAGATAATTAGAAAATTAATGGTCTAGTTCACATTATTATGAAACCTATTAATAATAGATAATGTTTATGAGATGTTTGTCTCATTTTAATGTAATAAAAAGTCTTAGTATGCCCATTCTTATGAGATGTAACTCACAAAATGTTGGGTTGCTAACTGATAATAAAGATAAATTTACAGATAAACCTATTACTTACCCAGTTTATCCAGATAAATAAAGAATGGTTTAAGTGGATAAACCTGAATAAGGACAAAATATGAAAAAAATAACACTGACTTTGAGTGCGATTGCATTGGCATTGAGTTTTACGGCAACCTCTCAAGCAAAAATTCCAATGCCAGAAACCGTAAGCCCCGGCGTTACCGTTGTTGAACTTGCTCAACAACAGCCTATTCATTGGGTTTCCATCGAACAAATTAAACAAAGCCTAGAAGGGAAAGCACCTATGGCTGTTGGGTTTGATATCGATGATACGGTGTTATTTTCAAGTCCAGGTTTTTACCGTGGTAAATTAGAGTTCTCACCTAACGATTTTAGCTACCTCAAAAATCAACAATTTTGGGAAAAAATGAATAATGAGTGGGACAAATTCAGTATGCCAAAACAAGTGGGTATTGATTTAGTCAAAATGCACTTAGAGCGCGGTGACACTGTTTATTTCATTACTGGCCGTACGAAAACAAAAACGGAAACAGTGACGAAATATGTTCAAGAAGGTTTAGCGATACCTGCGGATAAAATGCAACCTGTTATTTTTGCGGGTGATGAACCAGGGCAAAATAATAAAGTGAGCTGGATGCGTGATCACAAACTTACCATATATTATGGTGATGCTGATGCCGATATCGCAGCAGCACATGAGTTAGGTATTCGCGGTGTTCGTATTTTACGTGCGGCAAACTCATCTTACCAACCATTACCAAAAGCAGGTCGCTTTGGTGAAGAGGTTGTGATTAATTCAGAATATTAATTCAACAAATACAACGCAAAAAAGGAGGTTATTTAACCTCCTTTTTAATCGATGTAATATATTAGTTTGTCACAACTGCATCAATAATCACACGGTTACCCGTGATACTTCCAGCCGTTCCATTACTTACTATAGGGCTGGTGACTTTAGTCGTGTTAGTAGAACGTAAAGCACCATATTGGTTGTTAATACGATTTTTTGAATCAATGGTGAGATTTTTCCCTGCGGCCACTGTTCCTGAATAGTTTTCTAATGTGCCAACATCCAGTTTCTGGCTATTAGCGCTTTTGATTTCTCCATAATTATTATTGAGTGTTGCTTTGAGCTTAACGTCAATATCATTACGTGCAGCGGTATTATTTTCTACATTTGCAGCAATAGAACCATAGGTATTATGTAACGTATCACCTTTAACTTTAATAGTTCCATTATTGGTTTGTAGGCCACCATTTTGGTTTGTTAGTCCAAATTTAGTATTAATGAGTTTAAAGTCACTACTGTAACTGTTGTTCAAATAACTGGTTTCAATATCGAGATTATTTTCTGCATTAATTAACCCTGCTTGGTTATCAATACTATAGGCTTTAATCGTAAGATTTTGTCCTTTGATATAGCCAGAACGGTTGTTCATTGAATTAGCATTAATAACGGATTTGCCGTTATTCGAAACAATCGCTCCGGTGTTATTGAGCTGGTTAGCATTGATATTCATCAAGCGACCACTATGAATGGTTGACGTTCCCGCATTAGTGAGTGATACCGACGCATCTAAATTCATCTGGCCATCAATGGCATTTATTTCAGAATTAGTTTGCGTTAAGTACATCGTACTGATGTCTGCATGGCGTTGTGCAGTAATTTTGCTATTTGATGTGTTATCAATTGCGGATTGCGTGCTGATTTTGCTATCTCGCCCTGCAGTAATATTGGAGTTTTCATTCACAACACGAACGGCATTAATCGTTATATCACGCCCAGCATTGAATCCTTTTACTGGATCATTTGGATTGGCGAGATTGTCCCTGTTGTAAATTGTACTCATGGAATGAATGTCGATATTACCTTTAGTAGACTGAACGATACCATTATCATTTACAAATGAATCAGAGAGTGTATTAACATTCTGCAGAGCGATTATCGAACCACGATTGTTGCTTAGTGTACCTAATGTACTTAGATTAATATCATTGTTATAGGATGTGATATCACCATTATCATTATTAATTACACCCGTTCCTGCAACGGTAATATTGACGTTTTTATTACCCGCAATGCGACCGTTATTGGTAAGGCTTGCTGCTTTAATATCAATATCACCCGCTGCGTTCATATTACCATTGGTATTATTCACCGTTCCTGCGGTATCAATAGAAATTGCGCCATTATAGGTACCAATATCCCCTAAATTACTGACACCAACGCCAGTTTCAGTGGCTATTAATGAGATTTTATTGGCATACATACCGCCAATCGACGAAACATCAATCCCAACAGTGGGTTTTGTTCCAATTGCAGCGGCTGTACCCGTCACATCCCCAGCCGAATTGACGTGATTACTTCCAGCTATCACATTGATGCGCTGTGTATCAATAATGCCATTAATGGCCACCGAACGTGCAATTAAATCTGTCGGAGAATTGGTATCTAATCTCCCATTGATGGCAATTTTACCTTGCTGCACATTATAGTTAGCAATGGAGCCATCATTTGCTAGCTCTACTTTACCGGTTGTCAGTGTTGTACGATTGGTGTTGATAAAGCCACAGTTGTTACATGTAACACCGGAAGCATTAGCAACGATTACTTGCGCTTTGCCGCCTGCAACCTCAATCATGCCATTTAATGTGGTTGCCGCATTTGAATTTATTTCGTTTAAGATAACTTTAGCTCGCCCGCCGGCAACATTGGTATTGCCACCAATTTTGCCGCCAATGAGCGTATTAGAATTTTTTGCACTGTTATTTAAAATAACACCTTTTTGGTCAACATCGAATTGGCTATAGGTATTATGGGAAACACCAGCCTGGCTTGGTTTATTAATATAAACGACAGTCGGCCCATTACCTTGATTTAATATACCAGCCCCATTAGTTGGTGTAATTGACGCTTGGGCAACAGTAGAGGTTCCAACGATCATTGAAACACATAAAAAGAGTGGGTTAAATTTCAATTTGGTGAAATTCAAATGAGAATTTGAAACATTTTTCATATATATCCCTTAAATAAAATAGAAAAATCTAAGATAACTAACAATCCATTATTGCAGTTTAATTATGCTTAAATAGAAAACTAAATAAAATTAATAATGTTAACATGGGTAAATATATCGTTATTCATTGATAACTAACTAAAACTGAATAAAAGCGGAGTAATATCTATTTTTATAGATTAGTTTGTTTTTTATCAATAGGTTGTGTTTACGCATTTTTAGCCTGTTAGGAGGATTTTACTCACGTAGCAATACGTAATCATTTTAATTAAAGAGGAGGTTTTCAACAAATAGCATTAATTATTTTTATATTTATTCTTTATCGTTATAAAATAATTGTGATACTTGATGAACAAAAGTTAGCAAAAAAATTCATACTACCAAAAAATATTTTCCAATATGGAGTTCACACTAAATTAGTGTTACCAATGAAAAGTATTAAATAACTTTTTTATAGGTTAACTGATGGCTTAGTTAGAAAAATAGCTAGTGAAATAGATTAGAAGTGCAATAATAAAAAATAACGCCTTATTATTGCACTTTGTTATCGGATGATTACCAATCAATCCCTTTTTGAGCTTTAATCCCAATATCAAATGCATGTTTCACTGGGCGCATTTCTGTTACTGTATCAGCTAATTCGATTAAATCTCGGTGGCAACCTCTGCCAGTGATCACAACAGATTGATTGGCAGGGCGGCTTTGTAATGCTTGGATCACTTCTGCTAATTCGAGATAATGGTAACTTACCATGTAGGTGAGTTCATCTAAAATGACTAAATCGTACTGTGGGTCACTTAATAATTGTTTGGCGTATTGCCAAGTTTCTATACAGGCGAGGGTGTCTGTCTCTTTGTTTTGAGTTTCCCAAGTGAACCCTGTGGACATAACATAGAAGGGAACGCCTTGGGGTTCTAACAGCTCACGTTCACCATTATCCCAGCCACCTTTAATAAATTGAACAACAGCGGCTTTTTTACCATGGCCTACTGCACGGCAAACAGTACCAAATGCCGCTGTCGTTTTGCCTTTTCCATTTCCAGTAAAGACAATAACGATACCCCGTTCAATTTGAGCGGCTTCAATTCGTGCATCCACTTTTTCTTTTAAACGTTGTTGACGTTCTTCGTGTCGGCTTTGAGACATCATTTTTACTCCGCAGCACCGGGCTTGCGTCCGGGTTGTGCATCATAGCTACTTCCTGTTTTACGCAGGCTATCATCACCCATCAAATAGATATAAATAGGCATGATATCAGCAGGAGTTTTCAATTTAAGTGGATCTTCGTCAGGGAATGCGCTTGCTCGCATAGAGGTTCGAGTTCCACCTGGATTAATACAATTTACACGAAGATTACTGTGCTTATACTCTTCGGATAGAATTTGCATTAAACCTTCTGTCGCAAATTTAGAGACAGAATAAGCTCCCCAACCGGCTCGACCTTGTTTACCTACACTTGAACTGGTAAAAACTAACGAGGCATTAGGCGCTTTAAGTAATAGAGGGAGCAAAGCTTGAGTTAGCATGAATGTGGCATTAACATTTATTTGCATCACATCATGCCATAGGTCACTGGGTTGCTCAGAGATAGGGGCTACTACACCAAGTATTCCCGCGTTGTGTAAAACGCCATCTAAATAAGGCGTTATTGATGCAACTTGCGAAGCGAGTGTATGGCAGTCATCAATTGTTGCGGTTAATAAGTCTAATATAAAGCAAGGTGGATTCTTTCCATCTAAAGCCGCTATTTCATCACTAACTGATTGTAATTTATGCAGTGTTCTACCAACAAGAATAAGGGATGCACCATAGCGCGCATAAGTGAGAGCGGCTTCACGGCCAATGCCATCACCGGCACCTGTCACGAGAATAGTTTTACCTTTCAATAGGTCTTGTCTAGGCTGATATTGGAGCATATTCTTTCCTACTATTGTGATTAGCATGTATGGTTATCATCGCACTGATTGTGATAATTGGCTAATCTAACATAGTATTAACAAGGTTTGTCGTGCCAACTCTGTTTTTTTCTGGTTGTTTGCGCGTAATCGTGAGATTATTTTTGTATTGAAGATAAATATCAAAAGGATCAGATTGTGGAGTATTTCTCATTGTATGGGCTATTTTTAGCAAAAGTCGTTACGATTTTGGTAGCGGTGGTTTTGCTGGCTGTTTTTGTGTTTGGCGTAGGTATGCGCAGACAAGGAGCAAAAGGTGCTTTGAAAATCACAGATTTAGGTGAAAGCTATCGTGAGCGTCAGCGCCAAATGCAGCAGATAAAAATGAATGAATCAGAACATAAGGCATGGCTAAAAGCATTTAAAAAACAGCAAAAAGCAAAATCAAAAAGTGAGAAAACTGGGGCTAAATTAGGCCAAACAGGGGTTAAAAAGCCTTGCTTATATGTCTTAGACTTCAAAGGTAGTATGGATGCACGTGAAGTTGCCTCTTTACGTGAAGAGATCAGTGCAATTCTCGCTGTTGCAGACCAACAGGATGAGGTTTTGTTAAGACTTGAAAGCCCTGGTGGGATGGTTCATGGTTATGGCTTAGCGGCTTCACAATTACTAAGAATCAAAGAAAAAAATATCCCACTGACTATTGCGGTAGATAAAGTCGCTGCGAGTGGTGGATATATGATGGCGTGCATCGCAGATAAAATTATCGCAGCGCCATTTGCCATTATTGGTTCGATTGGTGTTGTCGCTCAAATTCCAAATATTCATCGGTTATTAAAAAAGCATGATGTTGATGTTGAACTTCACACCGCTGGCGAATATAAACGTACATTGACCATGTTAGGTGAGAACACGGAGCAAGGTCGTAAGAAATTTGTTGAAGATTTAAATTCAACACATGAATTGTTTAAACAATTTGTTCATCAAAATCGCCCATCTTTAGATATTTCTGCAGTTGCAACAGGGGAGTATTGGTATGGTTCACAGGCGCTTGATAAAGGGCTTGTGGATAATATTGGTGTGAGTGATGATTTTATTATTAATGCGATTGATACTAAGGAAATAGTTAGTATCCGTTATGTATTAAGTAAAAAAATGATGGATAAGTTTATGGGAAGCGCGGCAAAGAGCGTGGATAATTTATTATTGCGCTGGTGGCAGCGTGGGCAAAAACCACTCTTGTAATTTCGAATTTTGCCTAGCGAATAAGCGTTTTTAAATCTACTATTAATTTACCGGCTTTTTAGCCGGTAAATTATATACAAAGAGCAAACGTGTTAATTAGTTATTATCACTCAATTGGTATTGTTCTGATAGTACATGAGCAAGGTGTTTGTACATATTAAAAGCAGCGGTACTCTTTAAGGTAGGGATATTGTTCTCATCTAAGAAGAACTCCCCTTTAAATACCAATGTACCTCGATGCTGCTCTACAGTATCAACAAACATACCATGAATATAATCATCATGTTTCTTTATGATATCATTAGCTTTTTCAAGTAACTCTTTTTTTGTGATGAACGGTAAATTGTCTTGCATAACTTGGCTTCCTTGAAAAAATAATTGGTTGCTTCTAGCATTTTATCAGGTAGAGTGTGTGGTTTTCAATTGTGACTAAACATCTTTATATGGTTAAAATCAGTCGACTAGAAGACACTTTGTGCCTTTTAGAATAACGTGATTGAGTTTATAAGTTTTGTTTCAACACAAATAATTGTTTAAAAATATATTGATATATTGTGATTGTGTCGCAATATAAAAAAGAGATTCTCATTTTGCGCATTTTAATGTAGAAATGCGCCATTGTTGATATTTAGGTAAAGGTAAATATGGGTAAAGCTCTTGTTATAGTGGAGTCCCCGGCAAAGGCCAAAACGATTAATAAGTATCTTGGCAGTGGCTACGTTGTAAAAAGCAGCGTTGGCCACATTCGTGATCTGCCGAAAAGCGGCTCTGGTTCACAAACCGGCTCACAAAAGAGTACAGGCTCATCTACCGACAAAACAAAGAAAGTGAAAAAAGATCCGCGTGATGCATTAGTTAAGCGCATGGGGATTGACCCTTACCATGGTTGGAAAGCGAATTATCAAATTCTACCAGGTAAAGAAAAAGTGGTCTCTGAACTTAAATCACTGGCGGAGGATGCTGATCACATCTACCTCGCAACGGACTTGGACCGAGAAGGGGAAGCTATTGCGTGGCATTTGCGTGAAGTGATTGGTGGAGACGATTCTCGTTTTAGTCGTATTGTATTTAATGAGATCACCAAAAATGCGATCACTCAGGCATTTGATAGCCCTGGGGAATTAAATATAGATAGAGTTAACGCACAACAAGCGCGTCGTTTTATGGACCGAGTTGTGGGTTACATGGTTTCTCCACTGTTGTGGAAAAAAGTGGCTCGTGGCTTATCTGCTGGTCGTGTTCAATCAGTTGCAGTGAAACTGATAGTTGAACGTGAACGGGAAATTAAAGCCTTCGTTCCTGAAGAATATTGGGAACTGCATGCCGACTTAGCCGATAAAGATATCGCTAATTTGCGTATGGAAGTCACTTCACAAGGTGGTAAGGCATTTAAGCCAGTCAATAAAGCGCAAACAGAGGCGGCGGTTAAATTACTGGAAAATGCCCGTTTTGCGGTTACTGACCGTGAAGATAGGCCGACATCCAGTAAACCGAGCGCACCGTATATCACGTCAACGCTACAACAAGCTGCTAGTACCCGTTTAGGTTTCGGCGTGAAAAAAACCATGATGATGGCTCAGCGTCTTTATGAGGCGGGTTACATCACTTATATGCGTACTGACTCAACAAACTTGAGTCAAGATGCACTCGACATGGTTCGTGGCTATATTAATGATAATTTTGGCGCGAAATACCTGCCAAAAGATGCCAATGTGTATAGTAGCAAAGACAATTCGCAAGAGGCACACGAAGCCATTCGCCCTTCTAGTGTCGATGTTTTACCTGAGTCACTAAAAGACATGGAGAACGACGCGAAAAGGTTGTATCAATTGATTTGGAATCAGTTTGTGGCTTGTCAAATGACACCTGCGAAATATGATTCAACAACCTTAACAGTCAAAGCAGGGGATTTTGAACTAAAAGCCAAAGGGCGTACTCTGCGCTTCGATGGTTGGACGAAAGTCATGCCTGCACTGCGTAAAAATGATGAAGACAAAACGCTGCCACCAATACAAGTCGGTGCGGAGTTGTCTTTGGTTGAACTATTGCCTAGCCAGCACTTTACCAAGCCGCCAGCACGTTTTAGTGAAGCGTCTTTAGTTAAAGAATTAGAAAAGCGTGGTATTGGCCGTCCTTCAACGTATGCAGCGATTATTTCGACGATCCAAGACAGAGGTTATGTCAAAGTTGAAAACCGTCGTTTCTATGCAGAAAAAATGGGTGAAATCGTCACAGACCGCTTAGAGGAAAACTTTAACGATCTGATGAACTATGATTTTACTGCACGTATGGAAGACCAACTGGACCATGTTGCAAACCATGATGCCGAATGGAAAGCCGTATTAGATGAATTCTTCTCTGATTTTAGTAAGCAGCTCGATGTTGCTGAAAAAGAACCAGAGGAAGGGGGAATGCGCACCAACCCAATGGTAATTACCTCAATTACCTGCCCTGATTGTGAACGCCATATGGGCATTCGTACCGCATCAACTGGGGTATTTTTAGGTTGTTCTGGTTATGCATTACCACCCAAGGAGCGTTGTAAAAAAACGATTAACCTTATCCCTGAAGACGAAGTCCTTAATGTCCTTGAAGGGGATGATGCGGAAACTAATGCGTTAAGAGCCAAACGTCGTTGTCCAAAATGCGGCACCGCGATGGACAGCTATTTGATTGATAATGGCCGTAAATTACATGTTTGTGGTAATAACCCTGCGTGTGAAGGTTATGAAATCGAAGAAGGCGAGTTTCGTATTAAGGGTTATGACGGCCCGGTCATTGAGTGTGACAAGTGTGGTTCAGAAATGCACCTGAAAATGGGGCGTTTTGGTAAGTACATGGGTTGCACCAACGAAGAGTGTAAAAATACGCGTAAAATCTTACGAAGTGGTGAAGTGGCACCACCGAAAGAAGATCCAGTGCCATTGCCGGAATTTCCATGTGAAAAATCTGATGCGTATTTTGTGTTACGTGATGGGGCTGCTGGCGTTTTCCTTGCGGCGAATACATTCCCTAAATCACGAGAAACACGTGCACCACTAGTGGCAGAATTACAGCGTTTTAAAGACCGTTTACCTGAAAAACTCGCTTATTTAGCTGAAGCACCGGCTGAAGACGGTGAAGGTAACCCAACTGTCGTCCGTTTTAGTCGTAAAACGAAACAACAATATGTTTCTTCAGAGAAAAACGGCAAAGCAACGGGTTGGAGTGCATTCTACGTTGACGGTAAGTGGGAAGTAAAAGAAAAGTAATAGCTCTCTTTTGTTTCCAAACAAAAAAGCCAATCATTTAATTAGATTGGCTTTTTTATTAACTTGTCAATTTCATATCAATGCCTATCAGTGAATAACCCGCAGTTATACTGTCCATTCCTTTATTTCTTATCGTTCACTGTGATACAGCCACCAATTTTTAACTAAACTCAAATGTAGCACCAAAGTGATAACTAATTTGTGTTAACTTAAGATAGAGTCGTTGTAGTTATCAATTGGCAGTAATAATCCTTACCTTGCTGAAATATTTAGGTAAGTCGATGGAATGATAGATAAAAGTTATCCACCGGAGGCAAAATGAAGTTAAAAATGTGTTTACTGGCTGCATTATTGACAGCGGGGACAGCGTACGCTGCTCAGTCTACTGTTGTATTAAAAGAAGCGACACCCACAGGTGATGGTAAAGCAATAGGTGAGGTTGTTATCTCAGAAACGGAATATGGATTACTGTTCACGCCTAAATTAACAGGACTACAAGCAGGCATTCATGGCTTCCATATTCATGAGAACCCAAGCTGCGAACCTGCAGAAAAAGACGGTAAATCGGTACCTGCATTAAAAGCGGGTGGTCATTTAGACCCAGCCAAAACAGGCGTTCATAAAGGCCCTTATGATAACACAGGGCATTTAGGCGATTTACCCGGCTTAGTTGCCGATAGTCAAAGTAATGCTAATTATGCGGTACTAGCGCCACGTTTAAAATCACTCAAAGATGTTCAAGACCGCGCATTGATGGTGCATGTGGGTGGTGATAACTATTCTGATAATCCAGAAGCGTTAGGCGGTGGTGGGGCTAGGATGGCCTGCGGCGTCATCAAATAATACGCGTCATATTTCAAGCTGTGGCGTTGTTAGCTGCGCTTGCTAACCCTAGTCACATACTGATGTATGCTCCTAGGCCTTAGCGCCGCTTGCTGCCTAGCCACAACTTGAACTATTTAGCGTATTAAAACGTTTATTTATTAATATTTCAAAGCTGTGGCGTTGTTAGCTGTGCTTGCTACCCCTAGTCACATACTGATGTATGCTCCTAGGTCTTAGTGCCGCTTGCTGCCTAGCCACAACTTGAACTATTTAGCGTATTGTATTGATTAAAAAGTTATTTAAACAGCAGTATTGTTAGTTGGGCTTGCTAATTTTAAATATACTAATATATGCCACTAGGGCTTAGCACCGTTTGTTACCTAGCTATGAAGGGCTCAGAAAATAATCTGAGCCTTTTTTCTATTACCAAATACGAATACGCTGTTCTGGTGCCAAATACAGGGCGTTATTTTTATCAACACCGAATGTTTCGTACCAGTCATCAATATTGCGTACTACGCCATTTGCGCGAAATTGGTTAGGGCTATGAGGGTCCGTCATAATCTTATTACGTTCAGATTCTTTATTTGACAGCTCTTGCCACGTGCGTGCCCAAGCAATGAAGAAACGCTGTAACCCAGTTGTTCCGTCAATAATTGGAGCCTCACCATTTGGGTAATTTTCTTTGGCAAATTGCTTATAAGCACTTAAGGCGATATTTAACCCACCGAGGTCACCAATATTCTCCCCTAATGTAAGCTCACCGTTCACCTTTAAGCCATCAACAGTAAAGCCGTTATATTGTTCAACAAGCTTAGCGGTTTTCTCTTTGAAGTGGGTTTTAGCGCTCTCACTCCACCAATTACGTAACTGCCCGGTTCCGTCATATAAACTGCCTTGGTCGTCAAAACCATGGCCCATTTCGTGGCCGATGACTGCACCTATTGCGCCATAGTTATAGGCTGGGTCAACATTAGGGTCAAAGAACGGTGCTTGTAAAATTGCAGCAGGGAACACAATTTCATTTTGAACAGGGTTGAAATAGGCATTAACTGTTTGTGGTGTCATTCCCCATTCCCATTGACGAACAGGCTGACCAATTTTGCCAATCATATCATCATATGACCAAGCTAAAACTTGCTTATAATTATCTAATAATGAATCGGGCTTAAGGTTAATCGCACTGAAATCATTCCATTGGTCTGGATAACCCACTTTAACCGTGAATTGTTCCAATTTTTTAAGGGCTTCTTGGCGAGTAGGCTCATCCATCCAGTCATTGACTTTTAAGCGTGAATTAAATGTTCCTCTCACATAACTAACCAAATCTTTAATTTTTTCTTTAGCTTGAGGGTCGAAATATTGTTCGACGTAAATTTGCCCTAATGGCTCACCTTGGAGTGAGTTAACGGTTTGCAAAGCGCGCTCTTGGCGGGTGCGTTGCTTCTCAATACCATTGAGTTTTTTCGAGTAAAAATCAAACTGTGCATCTGCGATGGTTTGGTTTAAATAACGTGCGTGCTCACTAATATACTGAAAGGTTAAGTAATCTTTTAATGTCGAAACTGGGGTATCTGCAAAAATCTTTGCAGTTTGTTCAACTGCGCTGTCCGTTTCAACGACCACTTTCGCAAGTTGCTTATCAGTTAACTTGCGGCTAGTAATAAAGCTATCCCAATCAAAACCTTGGGTATGGTTTTTCATTTCAGCTAAGGTCATTGCATGGTAATTTTTGATAGTGTCACGGCGGGCCTCAGGGCTCCAATGTACAGTTGCAATCGCTTTTTCTAAATCAAAAATTTTCTGTGCTTTTTGTGTGACATCTTTTTCACCGGCTAGCTCTAACATGGTAGCGATATAAGCGATATAACTTTTTCGAATATCTTCCATTTGCGGTGTGTTATCGAGGTAATAAGTCCGATTAGGTAGCCCTAAGCCGCCTTGGCCGATATAAAGCACATAGGTATCCGGTGCTTTAGCATCTAAGTCTACCCAATAAGAAATCAATGATTTGTAGTCGGGTTGGGTCATTAACTGGCTAATATCACTATGGCTTTTAGCTTTCTTAATGGCATCTAAATCGGATTTTATTGGGGTAATTCCTGCCTGCTCGATAGCCGTTTCATTCAGGTAACTAAGATATAAATTTCGAATATTTCGTTGATTATGCGTAAGTTTGTTTTCGGGGATCTGCTGTAGCTGGTCAATTATCGATTGAATTTGTTTTTCTGTATTTAAGTATAATTCCACAAAAGAGTTAATACGTGGCATACCGGTAGGGATTTGCGCTTTATTTACCCAATCTTCATTCACATAACGGTAAAAATCATTGCCGGGTTCAATCGTGTCAGACAAAACAATTTTTTGTTGTCCATAACTAACTTCTTTTGCCAATAGTGACGGGGCAAAAGAAATAGTCGACATACCAATAATTAAAGCCAAAACATTTAAACGCATGTAACCACCTCTCTTCGTTGAGAATTACGATATCCACTCTAATACGTTAAACCTTGGAGCGAGTGTTCTGCAAAATTTATTTCACTTATTGAACCACATAATGAAATAAAGTTAATCCGTCTTTGCAGTACCTTACTGCTTTTCTTCATTGTAGAGGGTATTTAGATGAAATTTTATCATCATACTGTTTATTCTTCAGAGAATGATGTTATATTGGTTATATCAAATAAATCAATTATAACTATTAGCTATATGTAATATTCTTTAGCTATAGATAGCAAATGCACATTATTCCTGTATGAGGTAGACTGAAATATGAAATTGCAGCAATTACGTTATATTGTTGAAGTGGTTAACCATGACTTGAATGTCTCCTCAACCGCTGAGGGGCTTTTTACGTCACAGCCCGGTATCAGTAAACAAGTGCGGATGCTTGAAGATGAGCTTGGGATCCAAATTTTTGCGCGTAGTGGTAAGCACTTAACGCATGTTACTCCCGCAGGGGAAGAAGTGGTACGGATCTCCCGAGAAGTGCTATCAAAAATAGAAGCGATCCGCTCGGTTGCTGGGGAGCATACTTATCCAGATAGAGGTAGCTTGAGTATTGCCACGACACATACACAAGCTCGTTATGCTTTACCTCCGACAATAAAAGGTTTTATTGAGCGTTATCCACATGTTTCATTGCATATGCAGCAAGGGTCACCAACGCAAATCGCTGAGGAAGTGTGCAAAGGTAACAGTGATTTTGCGATAGCAACCGAAGCATTGCACCTTTATAACGATTTGATTATGTTGCCATGCTACCATTGGAATCGCTGTGTGGTCGTGCAAAAAGACCATCCACTTGCAACGAAAAAAAATGTCACTATTGAAGATATCTCTGAATATCAAATTGTAACCTATACCCATGGGTTTACTGGTCGTTCAGAATTAGATGTGGCATTTCAGAAAATTGGCCTTGAGCCCAAAATTATTTTTACCGCAACCGATGCTGATGTGATCAAAACCTACGTTAGATTAGGGCTAGGGATTGGTATTATCGCAAGTATGGCGGTTGACCCTGTTAGTGATAGCGATTTAGTTGTGATTGATATGCGTGATAAGTTCAGCTATAGCACAACCAAGATTGGTTTTAAACGTACTAGTTTCTTGCGTAGTTATATGTATGATTTTATGTGGCGTTTCGCACCGCATCTAACTCGTGATGTGGTCGATAAAGCGGTTTCTATACGTAACAATGAAGAAATTGAAGAGTTTTTTAAAGATATGAAACTGCCTATCATTTAATTTCTTTATATTATATTTTTGCCTTGTCATACTTTGTAAGTAGGAACCCTAGTGATCGTATTTCTAGGATTTTTATTATTACCGAGTTGGTGTACTTGGTTTTTTCCTGACTTATTTCCCTTCTTATCTTAAATTTCCTATTATTAATAGAGAAAAATTCAATATTTGGCACAAAATCTATAAATCAAATTTCTAGAGCAACTATGATTACAATTGGTTAACAAAAAATAATGGTGGTAAATACAAATATTGCCATAGCCATAAAAACCAAGGAGGAGTTATGTCGTTGAGTCTAAAAACAACGAGTGCTTCGACACTCAATGTTGGAAACAAGCAGTATAATTACTTCAGTTTAGCGATTGCTGAAAAAAAGCTCGGTGAGGGGACTAAATTACCTAAGTCATTAAAAGTTTTACTCGAAAATCTATTACGTCATATTGATGGCACCTCAGTTGTCGAACAAGATTTACAAGCAATAATTGACTGGCAAAAAAACGCGCATGCAGATAGAGAAATTGCTTATCGCCCAGCGCGTGTTCTCATGCAAGACTTCACGGGTGTTCCTGCTGTTGTTGACCTTGCCGCTATGCGTGAAGCAGTTAAATCCCTTGGCGGCAATGTTGAGCAAGTAAACCCGTTGTCACCTGTTGATTTAGTGATTGACCACTCGGTGATGGTGGATGAGTTTGCAACCGAATCCGCATTTGGCGATAACGTTGAAATTGAAATGGCGCGTAACCATGAACGTTATTTATTTTTACGTTGGGGCCAAAAAGCATTTAATCGTTTTCAAGTGGTGCCGCCGGGTACCGGTATCTGTCACCAAGTTAATTTAGAATACCTTGGCAAGGCAGTATGGTATGAAGAAATTGACGGTAAATTATATGCTTATCCCGATACTTTAGTGGGTACGGACTCTCATACGACGATGATCAATGGGTTAGGTGTGTTGGGTTGGGGTGTCGGTGGTATTGAAGCTGAAGCCGCGATGTTAGGCCAACCGGTTTCAATGCTGATCCCTGATGTTGTTGGTTTTAAATTAACAGGGAAATTATCCGAAGGGATAACGGCAACCGACCTTGTATTGACGGTAACACAAATGCTACGTCAACATGGTGTTGTGGGTAAATTTGTTGAATTTTATGGTGATGGCCTAGCGGATTTACCATTAGCAGACCGAGCAACGATTGCGAATATGTCACCAGAATATGGCGCAACTTGTGGTTTTTTCCCTGTTGATGAAGTGACGCTATCTTATATGCGTTTAACTGGGCGCAGTGATGATGAAATTGCGCTGGTGGAAGCTTATAGCAAAGAACAGGGTTTGTGGCGTTATGCAGGTGATGAACCTATTTTTACCAGTACACTTGAGTTAGACATGTCGACGGTTGAATCCAGCTTAGCAGGCCCTAAACGTCCGCAAGATAGAGTTGAACTCAGCCAAGTACCAAAAGCATTTCGAGGTGCAGTAGAGTTAGAAGTTAATAAAAAAATTCAATCGAGCTATCCTTCTGTTAAATATCAAAATAAAACTTTTGAGTTAACCGATGGTGCAGTCGTTATTGCGGCAATTACATCTTGTACGAATACGTCGAACCCAAGTGTATTAATGGCTGCAGGACTATTAGCGAAAAAAGCCGTTGAAAAAGGGTTAGTCCGTCAGCCATGGGTTAAATCATCATTGGCACCGGGTTCAAAAGTTGTCACTGATTATCTTGCTGTCGCGGGTTTAACGCCTTATTTAGATAAGCTCGGATTCAATCTTGTCGGATATGGATGCACAACCTGTATTGGTAACTCAGGCCCATTACCAGAACCAATAGAAGAGGCGATTAAACAAGCGGATCTTACCGTTGGCGCTGTGTTATCGGGTAACCGTAACTTTGAAGGGCGAATTCATCCATTGGTGAAAACCAACTGGTTAGCATCACCGCCACTTGTTGTTGCATATGCTCTGGCGGGTAACATGAATATCAATTTGAAAACCGATCCTATCGGTGTCGATAAATCAGGTAACGATGTTTATTTGAAAGATATTTGGCCATCGAGTGCTGAAATTGCCCAAGCTGTACAGCAAGTTAAAACAGACATGTTCCGAAAAGAATATAATGCGGTCTTTGAAGGTGATGACGCTTGGAGAGCATTGAAAGTTGAAAGCTCTTCAACTTATCACTGGCAAGAAGACTCAACCTATATTCGCCATCCACCTTTCTTTGAAGGCATGCAAGTCCAGCCAGCACCGGTCAAAGATATTCATGGTGCAAATATTTTAGCGATCCTCGGCGACTCGGTAACTACTGACCATATTTCTCCAGCAGGGAATATCAAAAAAGAGAGTCCAGCGGGGCGTTATCTGCAAGAACACGGCGTTGCTGTTGCAGATTTCAACTCTTATGGCTCGCGTCGTGGTAACCATGAAGTGATGATGCGAGGAACATTTGCGAATATTCGTATTCGCAATGAAATGGTGCCGGGTGTAGAGGGGGGATATACCTTACATATACCGACAGGCAAACAAATGGCGATTTATGATGCGGCAATGCTGTATCAACAAGAAAATCACCCACTGGCCATAATCGCCGGGAAAGAATATGGTTCAGGTTCTAGCCGAGATTGGGCAGCGAAAGGTACGAATTTGTTAGGTGTGAGAGTTGTCATTACTGAATCATACGAGCGTATCCACCGTTCTAATTTGATTGGCATGGGGATTATACCTTTAGAATTTAAAGATGGGGTATCTCGTAAAACTCTCGGGTTAAAAGGTGATGAACGCATTGATGTCACAGGGCTTCAGTCAATTACCCCAGGGCAGGATATCACGGTGAAAATCACTTATGGTAATGGGGATATAAAAGAAGTTATAACTCGCTGTCGTATTGATACTGCAACGGAGATGGATTATTACCGTCATGGTGGTATTTTGCATTATGTGATAAGGCAGATGTTACATTAATCATTAAATCATGACACTTCAACGCCTGTAAGATTGTATCCTACGGGCGTTTTTATTTTTTAATATTTAATCTTATTTATCAATCTTGTTTTTTCTCAATATTTTTGATGGCAATCTACGTTATGGTGTTAAATAGACGGTAAATTAAAGGAGAAAATAGTCGCAACTAGGCTAAATGAAAATAGGGTGAAGTTCGCCATAAATAAGTTTCTTTGTGCAAAATAATTGAATGTAATAGCTTTAGCATGGGTCACCATGTGACTGAGCTTATCGAAAACACTATTAAGGAAATGAGTATGGCAGATATCAATGAAACCGATTTCTATAAAGGGGCATTGTGGGCAGCAGATATCTTATTAACCACATCCCATTTTGATGGTGCGAACGAAGAGGTTCGTGACATTTTGGAGCACATACCTAACTTATATTCTATTGTGATGAGAACACCTGAAACGGAAGTCCATGATTTGCGTTTATATGCAGACAAAGAATTTCCACTCGGCTTAAATGCAGATTATACCGCCATTACTATTGCGCCATTACAAGACTACTTTGATATTCTGCCGATGCCCGATCAAAACCCTGAAAGTATTACGGTTGAAGTTGATTACTGGGGAGTGGTTGCAACGACATCTGCGGGTAAACAAGATTTATTGATTGCTGGTTTAGCAACGGTAGAGCAAGCACAGCATTATGCGCAAACACTAACTCAACAGCTTGAATTGCAAAGAGCAAAATAGCCATTTGGTTGTTAATTGGTCGATTTAAGTATTATTATTCAACAAAAATGACAAAAACCCGCACTACTGTAATTTTATACAGTAGCGCGGGTTTCTTTAACTGAATGAGATTATAACGCGTTGGCTTCGGCTAATTGTAAAGCGAAATAAGTGAAAATAAGATCAGCACCTGCGCGTTTGATTGACCCCAGTGTTTCAAGAGCCACACGAGTTTCATCAATTGCACCCGCTTGAGCAGCAAATTTAATTTGTGCATATTCGCCACTGACTTGATAAGCACCGATAGGTAATTGGGTATGCTCACGTAAATCACGAATAATATCCAAATAAGCCCCAGCAGGTTTAATCATTAGCGCGTCAGCACCTTCACGTTCATCAATTAGTGATTCATGTAGTGCTTCACGGCGGTTCATTGGGTTCATCTGATAGGTTTTTCTATCCCCTTTAAGGCATGAACCCGCTGCATCTCGGAATGGGCCATACAGTGCTGAAGCAAATTTTGTGGAGTAAGACATAATAGCGGTGTCTGTAAAACCAGCTTCATCAAGTGCATGACGAATTGCGGCAACTTGGCCATCCATTGCAGCAGATGGGGCAATAAAATCAGCACCTGCGCGTGCAGCGGCAACCGCTTGTAAACCTAGGTTATGGATGGTTGCATCGTTATCAACGATATGGCCGTGCATGACACCACAGTGACCATGGGAAGTGTATTCACAAAAACAGGTGTCAGACATCACTATCATTTCAGGGACGGTTTCTTTACAGATACGTGACATACGTGCCACTAAACCATTTTCTTGCCATGCATCACTACCATTATCATCAAGATGATGGGAAACCCCAAAGGTCATCACTGATTTTATTCCTGCATTTGCGATACGCTCAATTTCATAAGCAAGGCGTTTTTCAGGAATACGCATAACACCCGGCATGCTGTTGATTGGCATATAATCGTCGAGTTCTTCTTCAACAAAAATTGGCAAGCAAAGGTCATTAATAGAAAGGTGAGTTTCTTGGAATAAAGTGCGGAGTTTTTCAGTTTTACGCAATCTTCTCATGCGTTGAATGGAATGCAGGTTGTTCACAGTATCTCCTGGTAGTATGCGGAATAAACCTCAAAAACTCAGTTTATTCGTCAGGGTAATCAGATGGCTAACAGTATAAACCTTATGGAAAGAAAGTGAATATAGCCGTGGATAAATGGCACACTTTGAATGGTGATAATGAAATAGGAAAAATAAAGGGAAGAGCAGAACACTCTTCCTTTGCTGAGGTCATTGGTGCTTAAATAGCATATGGCCCATTTTTTCTGCTTTAACGTCAAGATAATGTTCATTACTTGGGTTGCGGCCAACGATCAACGGAACACGTTCTACCACGTTAATTCCAGCTTCACGCATGATATCGATTTTTTTCGGGTTATTCGTCAATAAGCGGACTTCATTTATCCCCAATAACTTATACATATCAGAGCATAAGGTAAAATCACGTTCATCCGCTTTAAAGCCTAACTTAATGTTAGCTTCAACCGTATCTAAGCCTTGATCTTGCAATGCATAAGCTCGGATTTTATTCAGCAAGCCAATATTTCGGCCTTCTTGACGATGGTAAAGTAATACCCCTCGGCCTTCTTTACTAATCTGAGAGAGTGCGGCTTCTAATTGAAAACCACAATCGCAGCGTAGACTAAATAACGCATCTCCTGTTAAACATTCGGAGTGGATCCGGCTGAGTACCGGTTCACTTCCTGAGATATCGCCAAAAATTAACGCTACATGATCACGACCGGTTGCGATTTCTTCAAAACCCACCATCAAAAATTCACCAAAAGGTGTAGGGAGCTTAGCTTCGGCAACGCGTTTTAGCTGCATATTTTCTTTCATTAGTTAAAGTAACTCTTGCTTAATTAATAACGTTTATCGATATAAAGTAGCTTAACTATAATACATCGATGCTATATGACGTTTAGCATATAGAGGTTGGTATTCTTTGCACACGACCAACGCTGTATTACTATAACAGAGTTAATAATAGGTGAATGGAATATTTGTATATTTAATAGAACTTTATTTGGAATACACTGAATGAAAAAAACTGTTTTGGTCGTTTGTGCTTTTGCATTGTTATTAATCATGCCACCCACGCTGATGATAGTTACAGGCTGGCATTGGTCACCAGAAACCCAGTTTAACTCAATGAAATGGATACTTTGGCTGACAGACACTGCGGGAGCACCTTATAGTGTTTTAACCTCTCTGTTATTTCTTGGAGCTGTTGCCTTTATCTTTCGTTCAGAAAAAAAACAGCGACTGAAAATATTGCTTGTTCTTGTTGGCATTGTATTACTGCAACAAGGTTTGAAAACGGCATTAAAAAGTACCTTTAAAGAGCCTCGTCCCTATGTGGAATGGCTAGCAACCGAATATCAAATTCCTTCATCAGACTTTTATGAGTTAAAACGTAGTGAACGAGCAAAATTAATTAAAAACACCGTTAAACAAGATGAAAATATAGCGAAATGGCAGCGTAAACACTGGCAAGCAGAAACCGGATATTCTTTTCCTTCAGGTCATATGCTATTTGCTGCTGGCTGGGCATTGTTTTTAATTGCGCTTTTCTGGCAACAAGGTTTATACGTTTTATCGATAGGTCTCGCTATTTGGGCTGAGGGTATTGCATTTAGTCGTATGTTGTTGGGGATGCATTGGCCTATTGATATAATTACTTCAGTGATCATCAGTGCGTGTTTTGCCTTATTTGGTTATTATATTTTGCGAGCATGGGGAATACTGGGTCAAACCGATTAATCTTTCATCAAGTTAACCATTATTAGGGGAGATCTGACTTAAATCTCTCATTGTATAAAATAAATTGCTTTGTCTGAGTGCGTTGGAAATGCTACCTTAACAGGTAGATATTATTGGATGAATAGAACTGATAACGGGAATAAATGTGAAATATTTTCTGATTTTATTACTGGCGGTCGCTTTTTTTATTATTTCGATTACGCTAGGTTCAAGCAATGATCAGGTTATTACATTTAACTACCTGATTGCAAAAGGGGATTTTTCATTATCGACCCTTCTTGCATCACTTTTTGGTGTCGGTTTTGTGCTAGGTTGGCTAGTTTGTGCTGTGTTTTATTTACGAGTCATTGTTAGCCTGAAAAACGCACGTCGTAAAATTAGACGTTTAGAATCACAATTAGGTGCTGGAGAAAGTCATATTTCCGATTCAACCTCATTAGTGACGACTCAGAACAAGGAATAATCCTGTATGTTCGAGTTGCTGTTTCTGCTGCTACCAGTTGCTGCTGCTTACGGTTGGTACATGGGGCGCAGAAGTGCTCAACAAGATAAGCAACAACATGCGAATCGCTTGTCACGTGATTATGTGACAGGCGTTAACTTCCTATTGTCTAATCAACAAGATAAAGCTGTCGATTTATTCCTCGACATGCTGAAAAATGAAGATAGCTCTGCTTTTGAAGCACACCTCACGTTGGGAAATTTATTCCGTTCTCGTGGTGAAGTTGAACGCGCCATTCGTATTCACCAGTCGCTGGTGGAAAGTGCCGCTTTATCATTTGAACAACGCTTATTAGCAACTCAACAACTCGGTCGAGATTACATGGCTGCTGGGGTTTATGACCGAGCAGAAAACATGTTTCAACAATTGACGGATGAAGTCGATTTCAAACAAAGTGCCTTACAATCCCTGTTAAATATTTATCAATTAACTAGTGATTGGACAAAAGCTATTGAAACAGCAGGTAAACTGGTTAAATTAGGGCATACAGAGCTACGTGAGCAAATTGCACACTTTTATTGTGAATTAGCGACTCAACAACTTGCTAGCGATGATCTCGAAGATGCACTGACCTTTTTAAATAAGGCAGAGCAAGCCGACAACCACTGCGCTCGGGTCTCAATTATGAAAGGGCGGTTGTTCATCGAACAAGGTAATTACGACAAAGCAATTCATGTCCTAAAACAAGTCTATGAGCAAGATAGAGAGCTCGTCGCTGAAACGCTACCTTTGCTGTTTGATTGCTACCAACATACTGGCCAAGCCGATGAGTGGGAAGATTACCTACGTCAGTGTGTTGCGGGTAACTCAGGGGCTATTGCAGAGCTTTATTTAGCGGATATTATTGTTGAAAAGCAAAATCACGAAGCCGCTGCAAATTATATTAATGACCAAATTCAACGTCATCCTACCATGCGTTTATTTTATCGTTTAATGGATTACCATCTTGAAGAAGCTGAAGATGGAAGGGCAAAAGAAAGTTTGATTTTGCTACGAAAAATGGTAGGGGAGCAAATTCGTACCAAACCCGATTATCGTTGCCATAAATGCGGGTTTACATCGCGTGCATTATATTGGCATTGCCCATCTTGTCGCTCGTGGGACACGATTAAACCTATTCGTGGGCTAGATGGGCAGTGACAGCGTCACTTTTTAAATAATAACGACTCTTTAAAGGCTAAGAAATGATTTCCTCAACTGAGAACCACACACATTCACCAATTATTGTGGCACTTGACTATGAAAATGCTAATGAGGCTTTGGCTTTTGTGGATCGCATTGACCCACGTGATTGTCGCTTAAAAGTAGGCAAAGAAATGTTTACTTTTAATGGTCCTCAATTTGTTAAGTCACTCCATGATCGTGGTTTTGATGTTTTCTTAGATTTGAAGTTTCATGATATTCCAAATACTGTTGCCCGAGCGGTTGCAGCTGCGGCTGAAATGGGGGTATGGATGGTTAATGTTCATGCAAGTGGTGGTGCTCGTATGATGGAGGCGGCACGCCAATCTCTTGAGCCTTATGGTAAAGAGGCGCCATTACTCACAGCAGTAACCGTATTAACGAGTATGGATGAATCTGACCTCATTGGTGTTGGGATTAACCTGTCACCAGCTGCTCATGCAGAGCGTTTGGCCTTATTAACCAAACAATGCGGGCTAGATGGTGTTGTTTGCTCTGCTCATGAAGCCCAACGTTTAAAACAAATTTGTGGTGTCGATTTCAAATTAGTTACCCCAGGTATTCGCCCAACGGGAAGTGATGTTGGGGACCAACGCCGCATTATGACACCACAAGATGCAGTGAAGGCGGGTGTGGATTATATGGTGATTGGTCGTCCGATTACGCGTAGTGAAAACCCAACTGCCACATTACAACAAATCAATCAGTCTATTGAAGGTTTGCTATGAATGATTCAAATAGTCGTCTTGTTTACAGTACAGAAACAGGGCGTATTGCTGAAGATAAACCCAAAATTGAAAGGCCTAAAGGTGATGGTATTGTGCGGATCCGCCGTGAGACATCAGGCCGTAAAGGAAAAGGGGTTTGTGTTGTAACTGGTCTTGACCTTGAAGACAGCGAATTAGCTAAATTAGCGGCTGATCTTAAAAAGAAGTGTGGCTGTGGCGGAGCTGTCAAAGACGGTAACGTTGAAATTCAAGGCGATAAACGTGATGTTATCAAACAGTACCTTGAGGCGAAAGGCTTTCAAGTTAAGTTAGCTGGTGGCTGATAGGTTCGAAAATTTTACTGTTTGTCATGAGTGGCTACTTAGAAAGCCACTCATTTTATAACGAAGAAGTGGTTAAATTGCTGCTAACTCAGCAAATAAAGCTGGGTTACGTTTAATGGCGATGAGTATTTTAGCTGCTAGCCCTGTTGGGTTTCGTCGTTTAAGTTCCCAACTTTTAATTGTATCGAGGCTAGTTCCTAGTGCATGAGCTAATTCGCTTTGGGAAACATTCAGTTGCTCTCGAATAGCTTTGACATCAGTAATTTCGTAACGAGTAACATTAGCGGCTTTTTGATGGCCTTGTTTTATTTCAACAGCTTCTTCTAAAGAGGCTTTTAATTCGTTGAATATACTCATTTTATACCTCATTTTTTAGTAATTTCGTTAGTTTCTTTAATTCTGCTTTTTCTAAGTCATTTAGCGTATCTTTGACATTTTTTGGATAAGCCATTATAAAATAAATAATTTCTGCTGTAGCTAGGAAATAAATAACTCGTACACTTGCACTTTTTCCTTTATTACCAGTTGCCATCCTAATTTTACGAAGCCCACCCGTTCCTTGGATGATATCGCCTTTATCTGGCCATGCGATAAGTTCATTTTGTAATATCCTAAGTTCTTCTTGTGTGGCGATAGATTGGATTTGTTTGGTAAAAAAGCTGGTTTCAATAAATTCAATTGCGTGACTCACAGGGTTCCCTCCCTTTGTATTAATTGCAAGTGTACTTTGTACACTTTTTGCCGTCAATAGTTTAATAGATTATCGGATATAAAAAATAAAATAGCGTTCATACTGAACGCTATTTTAGATTAAGGAGAGCGACTAAAGGATATTATGAGATTTATTTGCCTACTTGGTGTCCAATAATTCCGCCAATAGCCGCACCACCTACGGTTCCTATGGAACTTCCGCCTGTCAATACAGCGCCACCAACAGCTCCAACACCGGCACCAATCGCTGTGTTTTTATCGCGTTTAGACATATTTGAACAGGCACTGACGCTGATAGCGACAGTAGCTATCACCATGAATGATAAAATACGTTTGCTTACTGTGTTCATTTTAATGACCCTTAATACAGATTTAACAGTTAACAAAATATCATGATAGGTAAATTTACGAATAAGAATAATCAGGAAAAAATATGGAAAAGTGTTTGCAGTTTAACGTTTAATGCGAATTTTAGGTTGTAAAAAAGTAGATAGAAAAATAAAAGACCATAGGTTTCAAACTATGGTCTTTAAAGAGTAGCAGAAAAGCTGTTATTCGGCTGGTCTAGCGACGATATTACGTGTTTCCATACGAACTTCATTAATGGTGACATTGATAATATCGTTAAGTTGGTAAGCTATTTCACCTTTAACAAGTACATTACCTGTTTCTTGGCTACATTGGATCTCATCACGAACACTATGAATAAAAGGCGCAGGAACAAAAGCTACAGCACCATTATCTACCAAACGGACTCTTACGCCACCACGAGTGATATCAATAATTTCAGCTGGGAATTTGGTATCCGTACCTTCAAAAGGTTTTAAGTAACGAGAATAGAGCCAATCACCCACATCACGTTCAGCCATGCGGTTTGCACGACGACGTTCGGCTAACTTGATTGATAATTCTTCGGATGGCTTATTCGTTGAAGGTTTACCAGCAATAATAGATTTGATTAAACGGTGGTTGACGATATCGGTATATTTACGAATTGGTGAAGTCCAAGTCGCATAAGCTTCAAACCCTAAACCGAAATGCGGGCCGGGCTCAGCTTTGACTTCTGCGAAAGTTTGGTAACGGCGAATGCGGCTATCGAGGAATTGGGTCGGCTGTGCATCTAGTTGACGGCGTAGTTGGCGGAAGCCTTCTAGTGATAATAATGATTCAGCCGTTGTTTCAATGCCATTATCTTTAAGCGTTTGCACGACTTGGTCAATTTGTAGGGGTTCAAAGCCCATATGAACATTAAATACGCCAAATCCTAATTTTTCTTTCAGTACTGCGGCAGCACAGAGGTTAGAGGTGATCATGGCTTCTTCAACAATGCGATTAGAACTGCGGCGACGTTCAGTCACGATATCAACCACAATTCCTTTGTCATCTAATACAAAGCGGTAATCAGGGCGATCTTTGAACACGAGTGCATTGTTTTCGCGCCATAGTAAACGCCTATCTGCCATTTCTTTAAGCAGCAAAATTTGTTGTTTGTCAGTGTCATTTTCTGGCTGCCAACTGCCTGTATTTTCAAGCCAATCAGAGACTTCGTCATAAACTAATTTAGATTTTGATTCGACCCAAGCGCTGAAAAACTCAATATTATCGTCAATGCGACCATCTTCTTTGATGAGTGCAATGCAGACTAAAGCAGGGCGACGTTCATTTGGGCGCAAAGAGCACAGGTCGTCAGATAATTTGCGCGGTAGCATTGGAATATTAAAACCCGGTAAATAGTTGGTGTAGCCACGGGCTAAAGCCAGTTTATCGAGTTCGCTACCTTCTGGTATATAGCTTGTTGGGTCAGCAATAGCGATATACAGTTTTAAGTCACCATTATCGGTTTTTTCAACATAGAGTGCGTCATCTATATCTTCAGTACTTGCATTGTCTATGGTCGTAAAGTGCAAGTGAGTTAAATCAACTCGTTCAATACCTTGGTCATCACGTTCGCTATCAACCATTTGCGGTTCATTACGGTCTAATTGGTGACGGCGTAACGTTACCCACCATGGTGCAAAATGATCATCTCCGTCAGTGATAAACTCAGTAATTTCAGCGTAGAAGGTTTTATCGCCTTTTAATGGATGGCGTCGCATTTGTGCAACAACCCAATCATCTTGCTTAAACTCATGAGTAATGCCATTGATAGGACGGCAAGAAATCATATCCTTCAGTAATGGGTGATCGGGAATGACAAATAAACGGTTATCATTTTCTTTCTTTTGTATTTTCCCAACAAACCTATCTAAAAAAGGTTCTACCAGTTCTTCTGGTTCTGCAAATTCACGGTCTTTATCGGTATGAACCGCAGCAATAACACGATCACCATGCATGACCTTTTTCATTTGAGGAGGCGGAATGAAATAGCTTTTTTGGCCATCAACTTCGAGGAAGCCAAAGCCTTTTTCTGTACTTTTTACCAGCCCTTCGACGCGTGGGGTTTGGGCATGTAGTTTTTGTTTAAGCTGTGCGAGCAGTGGGTTGTCTTGGAACATACTTACCGTTTAATTAATATTGGGTTTGGCTCTATTGTTACGTAAGACAAAGTCTTAGAGCAAGGAAAAAATGCGTTACCGGCTAGATTCATGATTAAAAGTATCGTTTATCTATAACCTATTCAAAATAGTATCTTGGTCAATCTTCTGGATATATTTTATCTTTAAATTCGCATAAATCTTCGATAATACAAGAGCCACAGCGGGGTTTGCGGGCAATACAAGTATAACGTCCATGCAAAATAAACCAATGGTGACAATCTACTTTAAACTCTGCAGGTACAACTTTAAGGAGTTTGTCTTCAACTTCAACGACATTCTTACCAGGAGCAAAGTTAGTACGATTGCAGACACGGAAAATATGCGTGTCAACGGCGATAGTCGGCCAGCCAAATGCGGTATTAAGAACCACATTTGCCGTTTTGCGGCCAACACCCGGTAAAGCTTCTAAAGCCTCTCGGTTTTCAGGGACTTGGCTGTTGTGCTTTTCGATTAAAATTTGACAGGTTTTATAGACGCTTTCAGCTTTGGTATTAAATAAGCCAATGGTTTTAATGTACTCTTTTATTCCATCCACACCGAGTGCCATAATAGCTTCAGGCGTATTAGCTACAGGATATAGCTTTGCTGTCGCTTTATTGACACTCACGTCAGTAGCTTGAGCTGATAATAAAACGGCGATTAATAGCTCAAAAGGGGAGTTAAATTCTAACTCCGTTGTAGGGTGTGGGTTGTTATCCCGTAGACGAGTTAGAATTTCAATGCGTTTTGATTTATTCATTGCTCACAAAATATCGTTGTTAAGAAATATGGCTGCCGCAACCTTGCTGTTTTTCATATTCACGTTCTGGTTGAATACCAGATTGTCGTGCGGCTCTTTTTTTCATTTTTTCATCAATTAAGTATTTCGCAGCTAATAGTAGTGCTAGGCCAATGAAGGCACCAGGCGGTAGCATAGCGAGTAAAAATGGGGAATCAAGGTGTAACACTTCAATACGAAGGGAGGTAGCCCAAGAACCGAGTAACAAGTCAGCGCCATCAAATAAGGTCCCATTCCCTAAAACTTCACGAATTGCTCCTAGAACAAGCAAGGTCGCGGTTGCACCTAAGCCCATAGCAAACCCATCAAGGGCAGATAGCCCAACAGGATTACGAGATGCATAGGCTTCTGCGCGTCCAATCACAATGCAGTTGGTAACGATTAACGGAATAAAAATCCCAAGTGACTCATACAAACCAAAAGCATATGCGTTGATTAACATTTGTACCGCGCTAACAACAGAAGCAATAATCATCACATAAATAGGGATGCGAATTTCTGATGGCACCCAACGACGTAAAGCAGAAACGGCAACATTAGTACAAACTAAGACTAATGTGGTCGCTAAGCCTAGCCCTAATGCGTTGGTTGCTGTTGATGACACAGCGAGCAGCGGACAAAGCCCTAATAATTGAACTAATGCAGAGTTGTTTTTCCACAAACCTTGCACTAATAAGTCTTTAGATGAATCGCTCATTATTCGTCCCCACAGCGTGGATAATTCGATAATTGTTGTGGAATTTGTTGCATAAATACCGCAGTACGTTTAGTGGCATTGACGACTGCTCTGGGTGTAATTGTTGCTCCAGTAAACTGATCAAATTCACCTCCATCTTTTTTAACTGCCCATTTAGGGTCATTATCAGAGGTTATTTTTTTACCACTAAAATAAGTAATCCAATCAGATATTCGTGTCTCAATTTTGTCACCAAGCCCAGGTGTTTCATGATGTTCTGTAACACGAGTTCCCAGTACTGTACCGTGAAAATCTGTACCGACTAATAAATGTATAGCGCCTGAGTAGCCGTCTAATGCTGTTGTTTCCAAGGCAGCAGCAACAGGTTCGCCATTTTTACGGGCTAGATACAAGCGCCTAGGTTGTTTATTACCCAGTATGGCCTCATTAGTGACTAAATAACACTCTTTTGCGAGGTCGTTATCGTATAAATCACTTGGTATCACTTGGTCGAGTAGTTTTTTCTGAACAATAGCAGCTTGCTCAGCAATAGTCTCTTTCGTTAACGTGTACACAGCAGCACTAAGCGCAGTGGTTCCTGCTGCAAAGATGGCTAACGTTACCCCATGGCGTCTCATCGTGTTCAACATACGGTTATCCTTACTTATGTCCATGACCGTACGCACGAGGCTGCGTATAGTAATCAATTAATGGAACAGTAATATTGGCGAGTAACACGGCAAAAGCAACAGCGTCAGGGTAACCACCGTATACACGGATCACCCAAACAAGAAAACCGATAATCACACCAAAAATAATCCGTCCCTTAGGCGTTGTCGATGCGGTGACAGGGTCAGTGGCAATAAAAAATGCCCCTAGCATAGTGGCACCAGACAATAAATGAACCCATGGTGACGCATGTTGGCTATCATCAATTAAATAACTAACAATAGATAAAACTGCCAATGTACCTAAGAACGAAACCGGAATATGCCAGCTAATAATACGGCGCTGTAATAAGAACAAACCACCCACTAAATAGCCAATATTCACCCATTGCCAACCAATTCCCGCTAAGGAACCTTGTAAAATAGGTTGTTGTAATACTTCAGAAATAGAATGAGTCAGTAGGCCCGTTTTAAAGCTATCAAGCGGGGTCGCTTGGCTCATGCCATCAATGCCTGTACGTAGTTGCTCGAGGGTAATACCTGTTGGAGTATGGCCACTGAGAATAATGGATAGGCTATCAAGTGCAGAAATCGACATATTTTGTAATTCATGCGGAGGTAGCCAGTTTGTCATGTGAACAGGGAATGATATTAGCAAAACGACATAACCCACCATCGCAGGGTTAAAAGGGTTTTGCCCCAATCCACCATAACATTGCTTAGCAATCGTAATAGCAAAAAATGTCCCTAATACGATCATCCACCAAGGTGAGAGCGGAGGTAGGCTGATAGCTAATAATAATGCGGTCACAATGGCGGAATTATCTTTTAGTACAGGAACCACAGGTTGTTGGCGTAAACGAATAGAAACTGCTTCTGTGATAACCGCTGTTAGCACCGCTAAAATAATTTGGTATAAGGTGCCAACGCCAAAGAAATAAACTTGAGCAGCAATACCCGGTATTGCTGCTAAAAGTACCCAAAGCATCACTAAACTGGTGCTTTGATTGTTATGAGTAAATGGTGCGCTAGCAATTTTTAAACGGCGATTTTTCGCATCAATTGGCCTAAATTTCATCTCGTTGTCACTTACTCTGTAGTCGTTTGTTCATGTTGTTTTTGTGCTTGCTTTGCTTTTACTCGCGCGATCGCTGCGGCAACGGCAACTTTTCGAGGGTCGGTTTCCTCTTCAATGGGTTGTTCAGCGGCGGGTGTAAGCTCTTCTTGTGCGAGTTGTTCTGCTTGAGCTGCTTTTTTGGCTTTCGCTCGTGCAATGGCGGCCGCGACAGCCGCTTTACGTGGGTCAACCTCAGCGTCAGTGACCGTTTCAGCAACTGGCTCAGTTGCAGATTGCGCTTGTGCGGCTTTTTTGACCTTCGCTCGTGCAATGGCGGCAGCGACAGCTGCTTTGCGTGGGTCAACCTCTGCATCAGTGACGGTGTCAGCGACTGGCTCAGTTGCAGGTTGCTCTTGAGCCGCTTTTTTGGCTTTCGCTCGTGCAATGGCAGCTGCGACAGCCGCTTTGCGCGGGTCAACCTCAGCATCAGTGACTGTGTTAGCGACTGGCTCAGTTGCAGGTTGCTCTTGAGCCGCTTTTTTGGCTTTCGCTCGTGCAATGGCAGCTGCGACAGCCGCTTTGCGCGGGTCAACCTCAGCATCAGTGACTGTGTTAGCGACTGGCTCAGTTGCAGGTTGCGCTTGTGCGGCTTTTTTGGCCTTCGCTCGTGCAATGGCGGCCGCGACAGCCGCTTTGCGTGGGTCAACCTCAGCGTCAGTGACGGTGTCAGCGACTGGCTCAGTTGCAGGTTGTTCTTGTGCGGCTTTTTTGGCTTTCGCTCGTGCAATGGCGGCTGCCACAGCGGTTTTGCGAGGATCATCCGTGGCCTCTATATCAGTAGGTTCTACTGGTGTATTGGCCAGTTTTTCCGCCTGTTTAGCACGTACTTGTGCTTTACGGGCTTCGCGAGCAGCAATCACAGCACTATTGTCTGGTAATTCACCGGAAACAATCTTAATCGGTTCGGTTGTCGCACTTTGTTTGGCTTTAACCCGGGCTAAAGCTGCATTAACGGCATCTTTATCCGCGCTATCAACTTGTACCGCGGCTTTTTTATGGCGTTCTTCTCGTGCTTGTTTATCACGTTCCATACGCAACTGTTTTGCTTCAAAACGCAATTTAGCTTCAGCAGCTCGGCGCTCTTCTTGAGCAATTTCACGAATTTCCGCTTTTTCTTGGCGATAATATTGCACTAACGGAATATTACTTGGGCATACATAAGCACATGCACCGCACTCTATGCAGTCAAATAAATTATGTTTTTGCGCTTTTTCGTGTTCATCCCCTTTACTGAACCAATAAAGTTGCTGAGGAAGTAACGCGGCTGGGCAGGCATCGACACATAACCCACAACGAATACACGCTTCCTCTAGTGCTTTAGGTCCCATTTCTTCCATTGTGGGGACCAGTAAACAGTTACAAATTTTTACGACAGGGACATTCAGGTCGGGTAGGGTAAAGCCCATTAAAGGCCCCCCCATAATCACCATTTGTTCTGGCTCTGGGTTAAAACCGGATTGCTGTAATAGATGTTTAACTGGAGTCCCTAAACGAGTCCAAAAATTACCCGGTTTACTGATGGCTTCACCAGTAACGGTTACCACACGCTCAATCAATGGCTGGCCATCAACAACCGCGCGTTTAATGGCGACGACAGTACCCACGTTTTGCATTAACACACCAATTTGTGACGAACGCGCACCGGATGGCACTTCTTTTCCCGTCAAAATTTTAGTCAGCTGTTTGGCACCACCTGATGGGTATTTTGTTGGTATAACTCGGATGAATATTTGTTTGTCTTGCGAGGTGACAGCATGTTTTAGGGCACGGATAGCCTCGGGTTTATTGTCTTCAATACCAATTAATACTTGGTCTGGGGTTAATAAATGCTGTAAAACACGACAGCCTTCAATAACTTCCTGTGCATGTTCTTGCATTAACCTATCATCAGCTGTGATATAAGGCTCACATTCAGCTGCATTAATGATTAATGTTTTAATCGCATCTTGACCACCGGCCAATTTTGATGCGGTTGGGAAACCTGCACCACCGAGGCCGGCTATCCCAGCTTGTTCAATTTTTTGCAGTAATTCAGCACGGGTTAGTTGAATGTAATTAGGCTCTGGGGACAAAGTACACCATATATCATGGCCATCGGCTGCAATACGCACACACAATTCTTTTAAGCCTGAAGGGTGTGCCGTTACCATAGGTTCAATTGCAGTGATCACCCCTGAAGTTGATGCATGAACAGGTACAGTACGCCCAAGCCCTTTAGTCAATGGCTGGCCTTTTAATACGGAGTCGCCAACCTGAACAATTAGCTCTCCTTCCGGGCCCAAATGCTGTTGTAATGGGATAATCAGCTCATTGGGCACTGATGCAATACGCATCGGTGTTTGGCTAGATTGTAGCTTCATTTCAGGCGGATGGATCCCACCTTTAAAATCCCAAATATTATCTTTTTTCAACCAATTAAAGAGCTTAAGCATGAGTTTCACCTCTTGCTTTAGTGACAAGCTGTTCATTGGGTTCAACACTAATATTTTTTACTGGGATAGTGTTTAAATCCCATTTCCAATTGGCTGTAGTCGTTTTCACAGGAACAAGCTCAATACAATCTGTAGGACAAGGGGCGACGCATAAGTCGCAGCCTGTGCACAAGTCTTCAATCACAGTATGCATGGCGCGGGTTGCACCAACAATGGCATCAACAGGGCAAGCTTGAATGCATTTAGTACAACCAATGCAGTTTTCTTCGTCGATAATAGCCACTTTACGAACGGGGTTTTGAGCGGCTTCATCGCCATCAATCGGCTGAGGGTCGACATTAAGCAACTCAGCGATTTTTAGCATGACTTGCTCGCCACCAGGGGCGCATTTGTTGATCATTTCCCCATTATTTGCAACCGCTTCGGCGTAAGGGCGACAGCCAGGATAACTGCATTGACCGCACTGGCTTTGAGGCAATATTGCTTCAACTTGTTCGACAATAGGGTCTGCTTCAACTTTAAAGCGTAATGAGGCGTAACCTAACATCAGCCCAAATATCAGGCCAAAAACGGCTAATATACCGATAGCAATCCATACAGACATCATTAGAATTTCACCAAACCACTAAAGCCCATAAACGCGAGAGACATCAAACCAGCTGTAATTAGCCCAATTGATGATCCTTTAAATGGAGCTGGAACATTGGCAACAGCTAAACGTTCGCGAATAGCGGCAAATAAAACCATTACTAATGAGAAACCCACAGCAGCGCCAAAACCGTACACGGCAGACTGCATAAAAGTATGAGACATATTAATATTTAATAAGGCAACACCAAGAACCGCACAGTTGGTGGTAATTAAAGGCAGAAAAATACCGAGTAAACGGTAAAGCGTTGGGCTCGTTTTCCTGACCACCATTTCAGTAAACTGTACAACAACAGCAATCGCTAAAATAAAGCTTAGCGTCCGCAGATAGACAAGGTCGAGAGGAATAAGGACAAGTGTGTCAATCAACCAAGAACTGATTGACGCTAATGTCATAACAAACGTCGTTGCTAAGCCCATTCCAATGGCCGGTTCGAGTTTTTTTGAGACGCCCATAAAAGGGCATAAGCCAAGGAATTTAACGAGAACGAAGTTGTTAACCAGCACTGTTCCAACAAAGAGTAATAGATAATCAGTCATGCTATTGCCTGAAATGAAAAAAGAACAAAAACTGGCCGAAGCCAGTTAAACTATCATTATGATATCAAGCAATTTATGTGATGCTTATCGATCTTGTGTGAAAGTCATTTTCACACGTTGAGAGCGTTTTAGATAAGGGACAAAGAAACCCGCGCCAATTAAAGGCCATGCTAAGACCTGCAAAGCGGTTTCATCGTCAATAGGTGAAAATGCGAAGGTTTTTATACCTAATAATAACAAAATGAGTAGCCAAATAATAAAACGGCGGGGGAAATGCTTTGAGCGGGAAAACATCAGTTGCAGTACATGAATACTGAAAATAGTCATCCCAACAGCGATGGCAAATGACAGATACCAAGCGGCAGGAATAAAACTTGTCCAATGATCAACAGTCGTGACAATCTCATAAAATTTAATGCAATACATAACAGTCATACTGCAAACAGCTAAAAAGGTTAATAACAAATAGATCGCTGGAACTAATAGCCAGCCAGTGATGCGGTTAGCGTCATAAACTGAAGTCATAATTAATCAAACCCATTTTGGCAAATTCGCTGGACAATCTACAATCCTATCATAGATTTATTTGCCATTTCATTCCTTCTGATGGTACTTTTTATCTCTACCTGAGTTTATCGTTGTATGAGGTCTAAATGTCTAAACCAATTAAAGTCGCGATCATCGGATATGGCTATGCCAGTAAAACATTTCATGCTCCCTTCCTTGGTATTTTAGAAGGGTATGATTTAACAACGATTTCTAGCAGTGACCCGAGTAAGGTTAAGGCAGATTGGCCAAATATTCATGTTGCCGCCTCTCCGGAAGCTGTTTTTGCTGATAAAGATATCGAACTAGTCGTTATTCCTACGCCTAATGATACTCACTTTCCTCTTGCTCAAGCGGCATTAGCAGCAGGGAAGCACGTCGTTGTCGATAAACCATTTACATTAGATGTCTCACAAGCAGAACAATTAAAACAACAAGCGGAGCAAGCAGGAAAATTACTGTCGGTTTATCATAACCGCCGATGGGATTCAGGTTTTTTAACAGTTAAAAAAATATTAGAAGAAGGTAAGCTAGGCGATATTAAATATTATGAATCACATTTTGACCGTTATCGTCCGCTAGTTAGGCAACGTTGGCGTGAAGCTGATATTCCTGGAGCAGGTATTTGGTACGACTTAGGGCCGCACTTGTTGGATCAAGTCCTGCAGTATTTTGGTAGGCCTTTAGGGATCAGCGTTGATCTTGCTATGATCCGCCCTAATGCACAGGCAGTGGATTACTTTCATGCCGTTTTGCAATATGCAGATAAGAAGGTTGTATTACATGCAACAACATTAGCTGCTGCACCAACACCGATATATGTTATTCATGGAATGAATGGTAGTTATGTTAAATATGGTTTAGATCCCCAAGAAGACTGTTTAAAAGCTGGCCAACGACCAGAAGGGACTGATTGGGGAGTTGATACCAATATGGGGAGCGTGACGTTGTCACAAGGTGATGAGCTTATAACACAATCGTGGCCAAACCAACGCGGTAATTATGGTGGTTATTATCAAGGGATATATGATGCGATTCGCCATGGTAAACCAAACCCCGTCACACCGAGCGAAGCAATAGATATTATGAAGCTTATTGAAGCAGGTATACGTTCGGCAAAAGAAAAACGCACAATCGAAGCAATATTTTAACGTCATTAACGCACACTATAAGGCCAGTTAACATAACTGGCTTTTATTATGGATAATCGAATGAATTTGCTAGCTAAACTGAGAATCGACCCATTTTTACTTATCATGATTGGCGTTGTCATTCTAGCCAGCCTTTTTCCTTGTGAAGGCGATATAAAAACGGGGTTTCAATATTTAACTACTGCTGCAATTGCATTATTGTTCTTTATGCATGGGGCTAAGTTATCTCGTGAATCAATAATGGCAGGGATAGGGCATTGGCGTCTCCACCTCTTGGTTTTTGCGAGTACATTTATTGTATTTCCTATCGTAGGCTTAGGGCTTGCGGTGATTGTACCTAAATGGATGTCACCTACCGTATATATGGGCTTTTTATACCTATGTGCTTTACCTGCAACTGTACAATCAGCAATTGCTTTCACCTCGGTGGCCGGGGGAAATATTGCCGCGGCTATTTGTAGTGCATCAGCGTCAAGCATTCTTGGGGTTTTTCTTTCACCAATCTTAGTTGGTTTATTGATGGATGCTGATGGCAGCCAAGCCATGGATACGCTCAATGCAATAGGGTCTATTTTAATGCAATTGATGCTGCCATTTGTTGTGGGGCATTTATCTCGACCATTGATTGCCAATTGGATAAACCGGAATAGAAAATTAGTTAATATGACTGACCGGTCTTCAATATTATTGGTTGTTTATGTGGCATTTAGTGAAGCGGTTGTCGAGGGGATTTGGCAGAAAATAGACGCATTTTCACTCTTTATGATTGTGGTTGTCACTTGCGTTATTTTATTTATTATCATTGTATTCAATACATTGGCTGCACGGTTGCTAGGTTTTAGCAAAGAAGATGAGATTACTATCGTGTTTTGTGGCTCGAAAAAGAGCCTAGCTAACGGAGTCCCAATGGCGAACGTCTTGTTTCCTGCTGCGACAGTAGGGGTCATCTTATTGCCACTGATGATTTTCCATCAAATACAACTTATGGTCAGTGCTGTACTTGCACAGCGTTATGCTAAACGATTATCGACCAAATAAGCACAAATATTGAGGGGATTAGTAACCCCTCATGTTTTTTGCTGTTTATTTATAAGGGTACTTATTTAGTTACAACATACAATAGGGCTTTATAATTGATACATTAACAACAGTGTTTATACGTTAAGTATAAAAAAGCTAACTAGAGAGGGAGTGATTGGTAAATGATGACGGTCTATTGGTGTGTAAAGAGATGTGAAATGTTTGAGAGAGTTATCAGGGTTATAATAAATACCCTGATAACATTTAAATTAACGGGTAGCGGCTTTATGTAAGAGCGCTTTTTTCTCACTTTCAGATAAAAATGCCATACTTAGGCCATTACGTTGCGCTTGTTCTATTTCTGCTGAAGTTAAACCTGCTTGCGGGGCTGCAACTTCATACTCATAGCGTAACTCAATACCTTGAACTGCTGGGTCATCTGTATTAATTGAAGCCAATACACCTTGTTGCAAAAAGGTTTTTAATGGGTGTTGAGCAAGGGATGGCACAGTGCTTGTTTGAATATTTGATGTTAAACAGCTTTCCATACCAATTTGATGTTTTACTAAATATTCAATTAAAGCAGGGTCTTCTATTGCCTTTACACCATGGCCAATTCGTTGTGCACCTAATACATTGATAGCATGCCAAATACTGTTCGCTCCAGCCGCTTCACCTGCATGAACAGTGATATTTAACCCTGTATCTCTAGCTTTGATAAAGTGTGACTCAAATAACTCTCCAGGGAAACCTAGTTCATCTCCAGCTAAATCTAAAGCACATAAGTGATGACGATGAGCTAATAGTCCTTGTAATTCAGTTGTACAGGCTTGTTGGCCAAAAGTACGGCTCAAAATTCCAATTAAATTAATTTTAATGTCGAATTGTTGGCACCCAGTACGCACGCCATCAATAATAGCTTCAACGACACCTTCTACAGGTAGCTGGTGTTTCATTGCCATATAGTATGGAGAGAAGCGTAGCTCTGCGTAATCGATACCAGCATTAAAAGCATCTTCGACATTTTCAAATGCCACACGGCGGCATGCTTCTAAATCTGCTAAAACAGCGACTCCCCAATCGAGTTTTGCTAAGAAACCGACTAAATCAGCTTCTTGTCCTATAATTTGGACGTGAGGGCGCAAAGCTTCAAGTTCTGTCGCTGGTAATTGAATGTGATGCTGTTCTGCTAAGGAAAGAATCGTTTCTGGGCGGATATTGCCATCAAGGTGGCGGTGTAAATCGGTTAAAGGTAAATGTGTTTTAATCACGGAATGATCCTTTATCTATTTTCTATCCTCATTTTGGCTTTTATTTTTCCAAATGCAATTCCAAATCACGAAAAATGTGAAACGTGATCAATAATTACATTTTAAGTGTGATGTATCTCACACTTAAATGGGTGTCAAATAAAAAAGCCAGCTATATGGGTTCACTTCACTTCATATTAACTGGCTTTTGTGACTACATTGTATCGATTAGATTAATTAGTTAGCTGGCGCTGCATCTTGTGGTGCTAATTCAGGCTCAACTTCCATTTCTGGTGCTGGTTCTGCATCTGGAGCAGGTACAGCTTCATATTCTAATGCATCTTCTGGGTTAGACATCACTTTCATCTTAGTGAGGAACTCAGCTAAGGTATATTTGTCATTATTGAATGTCAGGTCATTACCTGCAAATTTGATAGTCATAGTTAAATCATTTTCGCTATCAATCATCCAAGGTGATTTTTTCTGTTTAGCTTTTTCAGCACGTTCTTCATCTGTCATAAACATTTCTTCAAATGGAGAAGAGAACATATCTGAAGTCAGCATTTGCTGAACACCTTCAAATTCAGAAGTAACCATACCTTTCATTTCTTTCTTAGTTTCAGCATTAACTGGAACACCTTGATCTAAAATCATTGCTTGAGTCATTGATTCGATCATCATTGGCTTGTTCAGTTTTAAATTGAAATCAAAAGAAGTAATGAGTTGCTTGATAGCTTCATCAACTTTGTTAGACATTGCTAACGCAGTAATTTCATCTTGGTTCCATTTATTAAATGTGATGTTTAGGTCAACTGAACTTTGGCCAGCTTCATTTTTCCAGTAGAAGGGGCTAACAGTGAATACAGGCTTGCTTTTCATTAGCTCTGGCAATGTTGTAGACATCATTTCCATCGCTAAACGCTCTGTTGCTTCAGTTGGGTCACCATTAGCTAAGCCTTGAGCTAATGCTTCATTATATTGTTCAACGAATTTACCTAATGCTTTAGCATCTAATTTTTCAATAGCAACAGTCAGTTCGCCAGAACCTAAGTTTTGCTCTAATGCCTTTAAGTCAGAGATGCTATAAGAAATATTCCCTTTCACATCTTCGCCAGTAATAGAGGTGTCGCTTGAAATTTTGAAATCTTTAAAAGAAAATTTAGTTTCAGGAATGTTGAAATCTGTATCAGCAATAACAAATGACTGGGTTCCAGTGTAGAAGCCATATTGTGATTTTGTTACATTAGAGACTAATTTTAAGCCTTTTAATGTCATAGATTCAGAGTTATCTTTTTTACCAATAACTAAATTATCAGTGACTAAAGTTGCATCAACGGCAGCAAGATCAGAAGTTGTTGATACATCAAACTTAGAACCACTGAAAGATAATGAAACGTCATCTTTCTTATACTCGACAGGGATCAGCTCTAAATTGGTATCAATACTTTTGCTATAGCCAATGACAGCAGAACCATGAATAAATGGTTTACCTTGAGTCGCTTCGAATAATTCTTTTGTCGTCGCGTTGTTAGCTAATTCAATTTGCGTCGCTGCTAATTTTGGTAATAAATTAAACTTAGCGACTTGTGATAATGGGAATGGACCGTGGTCAATATTCGTTTTGAATACAATTGAGTCTTCTGGTGATACTGAATCCGCAGAGGTGATTACGATATCTGCTTTAGATGAAAAAACACCTTTTTCATAATTTTCTACTTTAAAATTCAAACCTGACTCAGGCACATTTACAGCAAAAAAATCGTTGGTTTTGAGAATTACTCTATCAAGTTCATCTTTTACTTTAGAACCTGTATACCATGAAGCTCCAGTCCACACTGCCCCCAGAGCAACAATAACACCAACCGCGACTAATGACTTTTTCATTATAAACATCCATCCTTTCAGCACGTTATTGCCGTACTTATAAATTTATAAAAGTTTTATATAATCGTCTTCATACAATGAAGACGGTTAAATACAGAATATGACACTATTTGTTAAATACCCGGGCTAGTTTGCCACTGCCATTAATGGTTATGCTTTTCTCATAAGCAGGCAAGAAAACAGATTCACCTGAATTAATGCATATTTCATCATTACTAGAATGTAAAACTAACTGGCCTTCAATACAGAACAAAATTGAGGCACTATTGTTAGATAGCGCAACTTCCGAGTGGGTTATAGAATATATATTAAATGCAAAATCTTCTACTGGAATATTATATTTCCAGATATTTCCAGATTTTTCGGGAATACTTAATAAATCCTTTGCAAACGTAGGCTTAAAGTCAATGTTAGCAATCAGCTCTGGGATATCTATGTGCTTATTTGTTAACCCAGCACGCAGTACATTATCTGAGTTTGCCATCACCTCTAACCCAACACCTTCTAGATATGCATGTGGCGTTCTGGCATATAAAAACATCGCTTCACCAGGTTCTAATTCAACGATGTTAAGAAGAAGAGGGGTAAATAGCCCATTATCTTCAGGATATAGGCTAACCATTTGCTTTATTGAGTTCCATGGCTCGCCTTGTCGGCTGTTTAAAGCGGCTTTCAATACGCCAAGTGCTAAATCTTTTTGTTCACCTGTTAAATTAAGAATTTGTGCAAATAAACGAGATAACTTTTCTTTTGTTGGGTCTTGAACAAATAATTGGATATCAGGATGTGCAGCTGAAACAAAATCCAGTAATTGCGCGATTTCATTCAGTGGGCGAAACGCGTTCATTGCCTTAAAAGGTGTTAACGCAAAGATTAATTCAGGTTTATGGTTGTCATCTTTATAATTGCGTATTGGGGAATCTAGTGGGATGCCAGCCGAATTTTCTTTAGCAAAACCAACTTCAGCATAAGTTTTGTTTGGATGTACTTGAACAGACAACGGTTGAGCAGCACATAACACTTTAAATAAATAAGGTAAACGATGATAAGTTTGTGCGACATGCTGACCTAAGTAGGCTTCAGGATCACTTTCAATTAAGGCGTTAAGTGGAATACTTTGATTTTTTTCCGCATCGAGAACTTCGGAGCTTGCTTTTGGATGAGCACCCATCCAAAGTTCAGCCATAGGTAAGCTATCAGGGTTTGAAATCCCATATAACTTAGTCAGGGCCGTTTTACTGCCCCAGTCATAGTTTTGGACTTTGTTTATCATTTTAAGCATAGCAAAATTCTCTTTTTCATAAAAATCAACTGATTTCCTTTTCACTACAATACAATAAGCTCGACCAAGTCTCATAAATGAAATTCAATTTGTGGCATTATACTGCTCGGTTATTTGCTTACCTGCAAGCAGATGATTCTAAAATCAATTATTCTGTGTATGTACCTAAGGAGATAGTAATGGCAGCCACTCGCATTGAAAAAGACTCAATGGGACCAATTGAAGTACCTGCTGACCAATTGTGGGGCGCGCAAACGCAGCGTTCTTTAGAACATTTCCGTATATCTGTAGAAAAAATGCCTGTTGCGTTAATTCACGCACTCGCTATCACTAAAAAAGCCGCTGCTAGTGTTAATATGGATCTTGGATTATTAGCTAAAGAGCGCGGCGATGCAATCATTGCTGCTGCTGACGAAGTTTTAGCTGGTAAACATCCAACGGAATTTCCTCTAGCTATTTGGCAAACCGGTTCTGGTACGCAAAGTAACATGAACATGAACGAGGTTTTAGCTAACCGTGGTAGCGAAATTCTCGGTGGTCAACGTGGTAATGATCGTCTTATTCACCCTAATGATGATGTGAATAAAAGTCAAAGTTCAAATGATGTTTTCCCAACGGCAATGCACGTTGCTGCGGTCGTCGCAATCCGCGAACATCTTCTCCCTGAACTGAAAATTTTGCATCAAACATTAGATGCAAAAGCGAAAGAATTTAAAGATATTGTAAAAATCGGTCGTACTCACTTGCAAGATGCAACCCCGTTGACGCTAGGCCAAGAAATTTCAGGTTGGGCTGCAATGTTAGCGCATAATGAAAAACACATTGAAAATTCTGTTCCTCATGTGTGTGAATTAGCGCTAGGTGGTACAGCAGTAGGGACTGGTTTAAATACGCATCCTGAATATGCGGTACGTGTTGCGAAAAAAATCGCAGAATTAACTGGCCAACCATTTGTTACGGCACCTAATAAATTTGAAGCATTAGCAACTTGCGATAGCCTTGTACATGCACATGGTGCTTTAAAGGGCTTAGCTGCCTCTTTAATGAAAATTGCCAATGATGTTAGGTGGTTAGCATCTGGTCCTCGCTGCGGTATTGGTGAAATATCTATCCCAGAAAATGAGCCAGGCAGTTCAATCATGCCAGGTAAAGTAAACCCTACACAGTGTGAAGCACTGACTATGTTATGTGCACAAGTTATGGGGAATGATGTTGCTGTTAACATTGGTGGGGCATCCGGTAATTTTGAGCTGAATGTATTCCGCCCAATGCTAATTGATAATTTCTTACAGTCTGTTCGCTTATTAGCTGATGGTATGCGTAGCTTTAATGAGCATTGTGCGATTGGAATTGAACCAAATCGTGAGCGTATTGAAAAATTACTTCATGAATCGCTAATGTTAGTGACAGCTTTAAATACTCACATTGGGTACGATAAAGCCGCAGAAATTGCTAAAAAAGCGCATAAAGAAGGACTGACGCTGAAAGAATCCGCATTGAAATTAAACTATTTAACAGAAGAACAGTTCAATGATTGGGTTCGTCCAGAAGATATGGTTGGCAGCATGAAATCTTAAGCTAGCTTATTAAACTGGCTTTATATAACACCCATACTGTTTGACAGATGGGTGTTTTTTTAGCGTTCTATATACAAATTTAAACGTGGTATTAATAGTTCAACTGCTTTTGCTCTGGGCCGATTACGGATTGCAATGTTATTGGCATGGTAATCGGGAAGTTCACCGACTTTAATTTCTGCCACCGTTTTTTCAAGCGCAAAAACAAATAAAGGCGTTGCACAAGCAAACTGGGTTTGTTTCTGTTGTTCTTTATCCCACACACGAGCGATTGGCTGAACTTTGACTGGCCGTTGAGTTTTTAAAACCGCATTGTAAGGTAGGGCGTCAATTAAGCGAATTTCATTTTCCAATTGTAAGCGCCAGTGCTCTTTTGGTAAATGAAGAGGGCAGCGGCCACTTTCTAAGCTTGCTTGTAAGCGGTCTCGCATTGCTTCTTTTGTGACTTTATTGATAACTTTTTTATTTGCCCAGCCAAAATTAATCGTATCGACATCAATCAATGAAGAGAGGGTTCGGTAGGTATTCAATGTTAGTAGGCCATGTAAACTATCACGAATAAATTCGAATCGATGAGGTTCGTCAACTTGTGTGACAATGGCTTTTATATGCATTTTTAACTCATTGATCTTTAAAATTAATGAATTAAAGTTACGATAAGTTTGCAAATTAGTTTGTACACATATAACCCCCGGTAAACGGATAGCGGCTTTGTTGCTGACCTCGTCTGGTTTGTTTTGTAAAAACAATAAATTAACTAACTTTACTGTTTCACGTATCGCATCATGACCAACTAATGTTTGTACTGAGATTTGTTCTATCTCATTATTCTCTTCACCTTTAATTACTGAAGGTAACTGGAAGACATGAGCTGTAAATGGAACTTGTTTTGATTGTTCCAATAACAACAGGCTAAATTGGTTTATTTGTGATTCCAATTCATTGAACGTATTAATTAAATCTTGTTTTTTCATAATTTAGTTACAACATTCAAATAGGTGATAAACAATAAATAACATAAACTCTCGTGTTTATCTATAAGAAAATCAGAGTCAAAAAGGGCAAGTGAGGCATTTTAACACTTGCCCCTTTCTTATATAAGCTTTCCTTTGACGTTAATTTATTTCTGCATCAATAACTTGATAAAACGCATTTTGCGTATCATCTATCGTCCAAATGGCTAAAATGACATGGTAACCTTTTTGATTTTTTGGCAATACACACTTGTGCTCAACAGTCTCTTCTGGAAATTCTACACGCTCAAATTTACAAAATGGCGTTAGTGTAAATTGATTACGAGATAGCAAGGCGTTTGACTGCCAGTCTGGCTTAGTTATGAAATATTCCCATTTTGTCGTTTTATGTTTTGCCGTGATGCGCCATTTAAACCTAACATCAGGTGAATTTAAGATAACCCGTTGCCATCGATTCGCAGTTTGTATGTCTAAGGGAGAAAAAGCAGCAATACCGGCGCTAGCAATTTTTCCATCAACTGGGCCATATTGAGGAAAACCTTTTTGGCCTTCAATAGATTGCGGTTCATATTGCACAGCTCCGCAGTGGGTATTTACCCCTTGCTTGCAGTAATATGAACGACTTTCAGGGGATTCGACATAGCCATGGGACCAAACAAAAGAACTACAGCATAGGAGTAATGGGGCAATTAAAAATGGTTTTATAGAGAATGGTTTCATTGGGTTTCCTCGTAATTAATAGACTTTTTTATCATCTACTAATCACGAGAAGGTATGGTAGTTTAACCTTTATTAGTTCCTAATCTACTGGTTATAACAAATTGATTTCAAACGGTAAGCAATGACTATGCCGATAAATAATATTCCAGCAATAAATAGCGCAACGCCATTCCAGCCAAAGTGTTGCCAAAATAAGCCACCAACCGTACCTGCAATACTTGACCCAGCGTAATAACTAAATAAATACAGAGAAGACGCTTGTCCACGTGCTCGTTTAGCTCTGCGTCCCACCCAGCTACTCGCTACAGAGTGCGCTGCAAAAAAACCCGTTGTTAGTATTGTCATTCCTAGCAGCACTAACCAAACATTTGAATATAGTGTGATTAAAATACCAACTAACATCATAGTAATAGACGCTATGAGCACTCGTCCAAGTCCATACTTGTGAATTAAACTTCCCGTTTTAGTCGCACTGTAAGTCCCTGTTAAATAAATAACGGATAACAAGCCAACAGTAGACTGAGAAAAAGAGTAAGGCGCTTCAAGTAAACGATATCCAATGTAGTTGTACATTGTGACAAAACCACCCATCAAAACAAAGCCTTCAATAAATAGAAAAGGTAAGCCTTTGTCTCTAAAGTGTAGATGCAAATTAACCCATAGATTCTTAGGTTTTAAAGAACTCGCACGAAAATGCTGAGAAGGGGGCAATAAGCGCCAAAAACCAATAGCCGCGATCAAAGCTAACGAACCTAAAATCACAACGGCAACACGCCATGAATAAAAATCAGCAATCACTCCCGTCACCAAACGGCCGCTCATTCCACCCAATGAATTACCACTAATATATAACCCCATGGATAACGCAACATAACTTGGATGGATCTCTTCACTCAAATAAGTCATAGCGACAGCAGCAACGCCACTTAACGATAAACCAACTAATGCCCTCGCAATTAAGATCCCTTGCCAACTCTGCATGACTGAACTGAGCAGAGTAAATAGTGCAGCACAAGCCAATGCAATAACCATCACATTTTTGCGACCTATTGCATCTGAAATTGGCCCGGTAATCAGTAAACCTAATGCCATCAAGCCAGTACTCAGTGATAATGATAAGCTTGCAGTTGCAGGGGAAATATTAAAATCCTCTGACAGCATAGGTAATATTGGCTGAACAAAATATAGCAAAGCGAATGTGGCAAAGCCCACCGTAAAAAAAGATAAGGTTACACGTAAATACAGCGCATCATCTCTTTGTATATAATGTTTTTTGGGTGTGGTATTTCCCTGCAAGGGTGTTCTTATTCCTTCATTAGGCCGCTCAGATGTGAGGCTATTTTGTGAGTGTTCCATGTTTATTCCTTGTCATACCAACACGTTTGATTTCGATCAAAGAATAGAAACTTTCTAGTTTTTTGTCTAATATATTAATTATTAATAATAATACTTTAAACATATTAATGGGTATTAACCAAAAGATGAGTATAGAACTTAGACATCTTCGATACTTTATTGCTGTCGCTGAAGAGCTTCATTTTGGCAAGGCAGCTGAACGTCTGCATATTTCACAGCCTCCTTTAAGCCAGCAAATACAAATGCTTGAAGAGAAAGTTAATGCAAAATTGTTAGAAAGGAATAATCGAAACGTTGCGTTAACGCCTGCGGGGGCAATGTTCTTAAAAGAGGCATATCAAATTTTAGCTCAAGTCGATGCGGCTGCGACAAAAGCAGCTCGCATGGAAAAAGGCGAACTTGGGGAGTTATCTATTGGATTTACGTCAACTACGCCATTTATGCACAAAGTTACCATGAGTTTACGGCAGTATCGGGAAGCTTACCCTGAAGTTTCTATTCATATGCATCAGATGAATACCAAACAACAGATAGCGCCATTAATTACGGGGCGAATTGATATTGGTATTATGAGAAATACGGTGTTACCAGAACAATTGGATTACCAACTATTATTTAAAGAACCATTTATGGTTGCCGTCTATGAAGGCCATCCATTATTAGAATTTATTGATGTTGGTGTTGATATTCAACAACTTGCTGATTATCCATTCATTTTCTTTGAACGTGATGTTGGTACCGCACTATATGATGAAATAAATCAATTGTTAACATCTGCGGGAGTGGTACCCACCATTTCTCAAGAAGCGGGGGAAGCCATGACCATTTTAGGATTAGTTTCCGCGGGAATGGGAATTTCTGTGATTACAGAATCATTCACACGAATGAAAATTGATGGTGTAAAATACTTAAAACTCACTAATATTAATGCTTCATCTGAAGTTTGGTTAGTCTACAATACTCGTAGAACGTTACCTGCCGTAGCCAAAAAATTAACAAATCTTTTGATGGCCAACATTGTTGGCAACCAAGAGTGAGCTAGTTCACATTTTCAATGTAAACGAAATCATTCATACACAGATTAAGGCATAATAACTCATTGCTTTATAAAGGAATTGAATTATTACCATGGTGAATCAAACTGGTCACATTGACCAAATCAAACAGTTAAATACGGGTATTGTATATCGTATCATTGATCAACATGGTCCAATTTCGCGTATTGCCTTGTCAAAACAGGCTCAGCTTGCGCCTGCCAGTATCACTAAAATTACACGTGAACTTATGGATGCTCACTTAATCAAAGAGTTAGAGTTTCCAGTGCTTGGTTTACGTGGGCGTCCAGCTGTAGGGCTGGTAATTGAAAGTGAAGGGTGGCAATTTCTAGCGATCCGTATTGAAGGCCAGAAACTGATTATTTCCTTGAAAGAAATTAACGCAGTTACCTTGGCTCAAACAGAATATCCATTCACACCGTTAGGCAATAGTGAATTCATGGATTCGCTTACTGAATTAATCAGTCAATTTTTTGCTAGCCATCAAAAAATATTAGAAAGAGTCACTGCAATTAGCATTCTTATTGATGGTATATTAGATCCTCATACAGGTGTTATTTATCAGCATCCATCTTTTAAAATCCACCAACTGGCCATAGCGGAATCTCTTACCAAGCAAACCGGTTTACCAGTTTATTTACACCCTCCTGTGGATGCTTTAGCGTTAATGGATCATTTCTCTCATCAAGAGAAAAGAAAAGAAAAAAATATTATTTACTTACAGCTACAAGATGTTGTTAATGTCATGGTGCTAAGCCATGGAACAACATTAGATACAAATACCCATCGGCCTATTTTATTCGGCCATACCCAATGTGAACCCTGTAACCATAACTTTTGCTATTGTGGTAGCGATGGTTGCTTAGAAACCCAAACTTCTATTCCTGCAATATTACACCAAGCTGAAAGTTTGCTAATAAACTACCCTGATTCGCATTTACATCAGAAAAATATCTCAATTGATAACATTTGCTCTGGAGCAATATCAAACGATAGCCTTTGTGTTTATCTTATTAATCAGGTTGCTCAACGGTTGGCAAAACCATTAGGATTGATGGTGAATTTATTGGGGAGCGAGCTAATTTTGGTAAACTCCCCATTGAATCAAGATTCTGAGTTATTTTTAGAATGTTTACATAATCATATAAACAAACATACAATCCCTCTATATTCATCTAATTTAGTAATAGAAAAATCCATATTTACCGTTAAGGATAGTGAAACGTCATTAATACAGAGAGCGTTATATGATGGTTCTCTACTACTACAACTATTACAAGGCTAAAACAATTCGATAATATTTATACTATCGTACACAAAATTGAGCTAACGCAAACTTCTCACTTACCCATTCCAATAAACTGAATCCATATCATTTTTGCAGCTTATTGCTGTATAAGTCTGTCACTTCAGGATAGAAAAAGACCATGATCAATCTATTTGTTACCGGGACAGATACAGATGTCGGGAAGACAGTATCGACGCTTGCCATCCTGCAAGCACTAAATAGCCAAGGAATTAAAGCCGTGGGCTATAAACCTATTGCGGATCAATGCATTGATACCCCTGAAGGAATCAGAAATAAAGATGCATTGCTAATCCACAGTGTTTCTCAAGACCTTGTTTCCTATGATGAAGTTAATCCTGTGCGTATCACAGATAATTACAGTCATGAAAATAGCATTGATTTTAATAAAATAAAGCATGGGTTAGACCATTTACATCATCAATGCGATATGGTTGTTATCGAAGGTAATGGGGGATGGCGCTATCTACTTGATGATAATACTTTTTATGCAGACTGGTTAAAAGATCAGCCGGTCGGTGTTATCTTAGTCGTCGGTATTCAACATGGTTGTGTTAATCATGCATTATTAACCGCTGATGCAATTCGAGCCGATGGGTTACCATTAATAGGTTGGATGGCAAACCGCATCAACCCAGGGTTGGCACACTACGCCCAAATAATTGACCGGTTGCAACATCATATTAAGGCTCCATTAATTGGAGAAATTCCATATTTATTGCGCCCTGAAGAAAAAGAGTTAGGGCATTACCTCAATACAGATAAACTGCAAGAACTTATCGCTATTCCTAACTAATTACTTAATAAGCAATAAAAGAAAAAGGGCGCCATCATCAAATAGCGCCCTTGATTCTATCTAAATTGTAACCTAGTGACGAGTATAAATGATTTTATAAGAATCATTTTGGCAGTGCCCGACAACTTGGCCTTTAGACGAGTCAACTTCATCATTAGGCACTGCAACCAAACTAAAGTTATCAGCAGGAACGCCATTATTGATAATCTTTTGTTTAATTTCCTCAATCACACTTTCACATGAAGCTTGGGCAAAAACTGGCACTAGCACCAGTGCAAATAAGGGTAACAACAATTTCTTTTTCATCTTCTCTCCTTGATCAACAGCTCCATAAGACAACCTATTATAAGGTTATGGATTATTAATTGGACGGCCATTACTTACATCAAGGCAACGTTTAGTGCTCGGTTCCCAGTAAGCATTTAGATTGAGGCTTTTTTCGCATTTATCTTTTGCATCAAAAGCCTGATCTACTTTATCAAACTCTTTTTCGGTACGAGTATTAACCTTTTTGCGCAACATACGGGTATCATCCCATTGTTCCTTTTCTTGACGCGCTTGCTCTTTATTAAGAGAGTCATCGCCTTTGCCCACAGAAACGCAAGTACTGCCTGCAGTGCATGATGTCGTGGATTGTGCCGCAGAAGACGATGTAGCCCAAAGTAAAGGGAGACATAAACAAATCGCAGTTAAGCCAGTTTTCAACATTTTGTGTGAACTCATGTAAATTCCTTACTAAACAGGACAGATAACCTGAGTATAGCTAAAAAAGTGTCAGTGCGTCTGTATAGAATAGTACTAAAAATTAAATCTGTTTATGTACTGTTAAACCTGCAAAAGTTTGGCAAACAGGCATCAATTCTAATGTATTTACATTCATATGTGCAGGTAATGTGGCAACCCAGTATACCGTTTCCGCGATATCTTCAGGGGTTAGAGCGTCAGCGCCTTGATAAGTACTAGCCGCTTTATCATCATCTCCTTTAAAGCGAATATTTGAAAATTCTGTTCCACCGACTAGGCCTGGTTCAATATCAGTCACTCGGATTTTTTTCCCCTGTAAATCAGCACGTAAACCAAGTGAAAACTGTTTAACAAAAGCCTTGGTTGCACCGTAAACATTGCCACCTTTGTAAGGCCAGCTCGCCGCCGTAGAGCCAATATTAATAATATGACCGTGATTGTTGGCAACCATGCCTTGCAATACTTCGTAGGTCATATTGACTAAACCTTTGGTATTCGTATTAATCATAACGTCCCAATCATCAGGATTGGCGTCAAATGCAGGTTCTAAACCTAATGCTAAACCTGCATTATTTACTAAAACATCGATTTTTTTGAGATGTGCAGGTAAATTTGCAATCGAATCATGGATTGCTTTTCTATCTTGGATATCTAAAGTTAACGGATAAAATTTATCACCTAACTCTTTATGGAGGGCTTCTAAACGCTCTGTTCTACGTCCTGTACCAATAACAGTGTAATTATGTTTGATAAATCGACGGGCAATTGATTCACCAAAACCAGAAGAAGCACCCGTTACTAAAATAATCATTGAAAACCTCATAGTTGTTATTGTCGTGTTAGCGTGATTTCATTTTAACGCTATCTATTGGGAACCACAAATTTAGAGCCTAAACAAGCCAACACGATTACCAGCCAAAACACTGGATTTCTTTATTTCACACTTTGATTCGCATAATGCATATTATGTTAAATAGAATATAGTGACTCAATAATGCCATAACATGGCTTACTCCAAGGGTCGTAAAGCTTCTTCAAACCAACCTACCTGATATTCAATTAGACAAAATTCGTACGGGTGATTTACCTCTATTAGAGAAAGAAATTAAAGAACATATCCGTAATCAGAATAAAAAAGTTAATTTCAATCTAGCCGTCAATAAAAAAAGAGAACAATAGAGCCACCAGCAATAACAGTCGACGACTTTTTTAAGGTCGTTTCATAATTTTGATTGAGCGAGTTTTTTGGCTATATCCTAGCGTATTGTGCGAACCGCCCATCTCTGTATGGTATTTTCCAGTATAATTATCGCCTTCGTAAAAACGGACAATCCAGCCGTCAGGGATAGTATAAGAGGCTATTTTATCTGAGAAATGGTGACGGGAAAGATACGGAATATCGTCAAATACTTCAATATAATCGCCCTTTTGCCACGATTTAGCGTAAACAATTAGGCTTTCTTCAATATATTGATCACCAAACGATAATTTACTGGTGCTGCATTTCGCATCTTGAGCTTTACAGAAAATACTGCCTTGCCCTTGCCCTAATTCACAGCGTCGAGAGGTTTTGTGTCGCGCTGTTTGCTCAGACATTGCAGCTTCTGCATAGAAGTTAGAAAAAGGAGATAAAGCGCAAACATGTACAACAACAGAATCATTACGGGATGGTTTCCCATGATAATTAGATTTTGCGACAGTAAAACTACTGAATAACAATAATAATAACGCAATCTTTTTCATTTTTGAGGTCTTTTAATGATTTGAATAGCGTAAAATTACAATTACTTAATGCAAATCACTAGCGGAACACTCTGATTAAAAATTAGCGATACCCTCTTTTATGATTTTGAGAAGACCAACTGTAACTTGTATCGCTGGGAACTAACTTATCTTTTTTCTTTTCTGCCCGTAATTTTTTCGCTTGTTTTTCGACTTCTTGAGATATTTCGGTAATGATTTGTTTTCTTACTTTGCTCTGCTCGGAATTTGTTAATTCACGGCCAAGTTTTTTCCTTTCTTGAGCAAGCCTTGTACGCACTTGGATTTTTTGAGTTTCGGTCATTTCTTGAATCGTTAACATCTTCATTGTATTACCCCTTACTCATATTAAAATACCTAACAACAATATATCATTATTAGGCAATAAAACACTAACCATTGTTTTAAGCCTAACATTAATGCCAAGCAATAGGATTAAGAGTATAGTAATCTCATTGCAACTTTAAAGAATCTCGCTGTTATTATGGAATTAACCTCGTCTTCGCAAAATATTCGCCAAATCTTAACTACTGACACACCACTCATCGATGTCAGAGCTCCTATCGAATTTCAACAAGGGTCGATGCCTAATGCGATTAACCTTCCGTTGATGAATGATGATGAACGTGCTGCCGTTGGTACATGCTATAAACAACAAGGTTCTACTAAAGCCGTTGAGTTAGGCCACCAACTTGTCAGTGGTGATATTAAAATTGCGCGGATCACAGCGTGGAAAGAAGCCTGCCAACAAAATACCCATGGTTATATTTGCTGTGCGCGTGGTGGAATGCGCTCCCATATCGTGCAATCGTGGCTAAAAGAGGTGGGAATTGAATACCCTCTTATTAACGGTGGTTATAAAGCATTGCGACAAACTGCAATTGATGCCGTCAATGAGCTGGTTCAGCGGCCTATCGTTTTAGTGGGCGGCTGTACCGGTAATGGTAAAACCACTTTAGTCCATCAACTCGCGAACGGAATTGATTTAGAAGGTCTCGCACATCACCGAGGTTCTTCTTTTGGCCGTACATTACAACAACAACACTCCCAAGCCACGTTTGAAAATTACTTAGCGGTCACTTTATTGAAGAAAGCCCAATACTGTCAACATTGGGTACTGGAAGATGAGGGACGTGCCATTGGTGCAAATAGCCTACCTCTTGAACTACGCACACAAATGGAAAAAGCGCCAATCGCTATTATTGAAGACCCCTTTGAGCTACGTCTTGAGCGTTTAAAATATGAATATTTTGATCGTATGACGCAAGATTTTTTAGCAACTTTTGGTTTTGAGCGAGGCTGGCAGGAATATAGTGACTATCTGCACCATGGCCTATTAGCCATTCGCAAACGTTTAGGCTCACAGCGGACAATCGAATTAACCCATTTACTTGATCTTGCTTTAGCAGACCAAAAAACAACCGGTGATACCCAAACACATTTTTCGTGGTTAATTCCATTGTTGAATGAATACTATGACCCAATGTATTGCTATCAATTAAGTAAAAAGCAGCATCGCATCATTTTCCGTGGTAATTATAAAGAAGTTGAACATTGGCTAACTGATCAACAATGATGCATTTTCTTTCACCACAAATAGCCTCATCGTATGGAGTCTGAGGCTATTTTATATCGTAATGGCTTGAACATGATCATAAAACCTAGAATGGTGATTTTTTTACTACCAGCTCGCTAACCCCTTGGTAAATCAACCTTGTAGCCAATCCTCCAAGAATTAGCCCGACGCCTTTGCCGACAACTTTATGAACGCGTGAATAAGTTCTACGCACAGAGGTTAAAGAGAATGTTTGGCATAAAATTATCCGCCAAATTAGTGATGCAACAACAATTCCCATCCAAATAACTAACTTAGTCCATAATGGTGTTGATGGGGAAATAGTCGTTGAAAAAATACTCATAAAAAATAAAACGGTTTGTGGGTTTGATAAATCAGAAATCAAACCCCGCCTAAAGTAGACACCTGATGGAAAACTTTCCATGGTATTTTCGGTGGACAGATTGAGTTGTGTTTTGTTATTGAAAACACTCACTGCGTAATAAAGTAAATATAAACCACCCAGAATCTTAATGAGTGAGAATAATGAGCCGAATTCCGCCATTAATGTGACCAAACCAAATAAACCGAGACCTGAATAAATGGCATTGCCTAATACCACGCCATAGCCACAGGTTAACCCCGCTTTTTTACCTGAGCTTAATGTGGTTTGCACCACAATAAACAAATTTGCCCCAGGATTAAAAAAGGTCAGTATAAATAAGAATAGCGTGATGATAATGCTGTGTAATGGATCCATTATTTTTCTTCAAAAATTTAAGGTTAACCATTATAGTCACGGCATAGAGAGTAATTCTGTTTTACTATGCACATTTTCTGAGCTTAAATCAGAAAATGTGCTGGCTTATGATGACGCTAATGATTTTTTACGTTGCAACAACCATTTATCTAATTCATTAGCAAATTGCTGCCTGTCTTTCTGGTTTAAACTTGCAGGCCCCCCAGTTTGGATGCCACTGGCTCTCATGGTATCCATAAAATCACGAATATTAAGGCGCTCACGAATGGTAGCTTCGCTATAGCGTTCTCCTCGAGGGTTTAATGCATTCGCGCCCTTTTCTATAACCTCTGCGGCCAATGGGATATCTGCGGTGATCACTAAATCATCTTTTTGGGCTCGCAACACAATTTCATTGTCAGCTACATCAAACCCTGCAGGTACCTGTAAGGTTTTTAAAAAAAGTGACGGAGGTACCGTTAAACGCTGGTTTGCAACAAATGTTATTTGCACTTTTTCTCTATCTGCTGCACGGTATAAAACCTCTTTAATTACTTTTGGACATGCATCCGCATCTACCCAAATTATCATTATGATTTCCCAAATAGTGATTATATATAATGAGATATGATACCAGACAACAAAATCACAGGCTTAAGAAAATACATTTTACAATTTCATCACCATTTCATGCCACGTCATTCCACCATGATCGGATTCTGACGGTTTAACATATTGGTAGCCAAAGTGCTTATACAGGTCAATATGGCGTTCTTTGCACATAAGATGAATTGTTTCTTTATTCTTCTCCTTCATGGAATTAATAAATGTTTTCATCAGTAAGGACGAATAACCTTTACCTTGATATTTGGGATGCACGACCACTGACATAATAACGACATTCGGTGCTTTTGGGTCATGTCCAATGAGCTCTTTAAATTCCTCATCAGACATCACAACCTCCCATGCACAACCCGCATTAATAAAACCAACCACTTCTCCAGCTAATTCCATACATAAAAAACCGTCTGGATATTGTTGGATACGCGTGGCTATTTTTTCTCTTGTTGCCGCTTCATCCCCTTCATAGGATTCGACTTCAATCGCATAACAGGAGTCAACATCACCGAGTGTGGCCGCTCGAAATACTGGAGAGTACATTAAGGTTACCTCATTAAATTATTTTTTATGATTTTATCACTACATGGTTTATTTTTTCGTTGTTTTTAATGGCCATTTTCGCATTCAACTGCTACTTTTTGTTGGGTTTTATCGCGTAAGTAACTCAACCATGTTGAAATTAAAACTAAAACACCGCCAGAGATAGCAACGGCGTAGCCTGCGTAAGAGCCGTAGGTATCCACCATTTTACCCGTTAACATTGCACCAATTGCAACACCGATATTTAACCCAGCAAGTAACCAGGTCATTCCTTCTGTTAATTTATTTTGTGGAACAATTTTCTCAACTAATGTCATCGCAATGATCATCGTCGGTGCAAAGAACAACCCGGAAATAAACACCACCACAGATAAAGAATAAACCCCTACGACCCACCACATTGGCACAATAGAAAGAAACGTCATTAAGCCGCTGAGGAAGAGTAAGCGTGGCAAAGGTGTGTTAAAGGTTAACCCTCCAAATACGATCCCCATTGCACATGAACCGACTGCATAGGCCGATAACACTAAACTGGCCATCGCCGGTTGCTGTTGTAATTGAGCCAAAGTGACACTCAAGATATCCACACTGCCAACAATCACACCTAAAGCAATCATCAAAACAATCAATAACTGCAATCCAACCATTGAAATAATTGATTTATTCGGGATTACAAGATAATCAGATACAACTACTTTAGGTTCAGTGCTGCGTTGTGAAATAAACAAAGCCATCCCCACAGCGAGTAGAATCGCTGCAACCAGTAAACCCGCTTGAGGAAATAAAGCAACACTGATCCCGACAGATAACGGTGGGCCAACAATAAACGTAGCATCATCAAATACGGTTTCTAATGAATACGCCGTTTGTAATACGGGCTGATCTTTATACTGTGCTGTCCACCTTGCCCTTACCATGGCAGACATACTTGGCATTGCTCCCGTTAACAGTGCCCCGATAAATAAGCCGATATCGGGTAATGATAACCACGTAGTGATGATGATAATAAAAACACCGAGTACACTGACAGCAGTTACCACCGGCAAGACGCGAAATTGACCAAATTTATCCACTAAGCGGGAGACTTGCGGAGATAGCAACGCATAAGTTAATACAAAGGTGGCAGAAACAAGCCCTGCCAAGGTATAGCTCCCTTTCAATTGTGCTAACAGGGTAATGATCCCGATCCCCATCATTGGTAACGCTAAACGTGCCAATAACCCTGCTATCACAAAGTGCTGGTTTTCTTTTGCCTGAAATAACTGCTGATAGCGACCTATCATATGAACTCCAAAATGAAATTTAATTATACATACGATACGTATGTATAATTATGATATAATCATACACATTGAATGTAAATAATTATACGCCATGTATGTAAGAGGTTTTTAATGGCAAGAAGAACACAAGCGCAAATGGCGGAAACACGTGCAAATTTGCTAACTACAGCACGAGAGCACTTTAGCCGACTCGGCTATGCAGAAACTTCAATGGATGAAATTGCAGCAAGCGTTAATCTCACACGCGGTGCCCTTTACCACCACTTTGGCGACAAACAAGGCTTATTTACTGCCGTTGTTGAGCAAATCGACTCACAAATGAACGCACGGTTACAAGGAATTACTCGCCATACTGAAGACTTATGGAACAGTTTCTGTCAACGCTGTCATGCTTACTTAGAAATGGCATTAGAGCCCGAATACCAACAAATTATTTTGCGTGACGCGAAAGCTGTATTAGGCAATTTTTTAGCTAAATCAAACTTACAGTGTACCGAACAGATTGAACGCTTACTTTATGAGCTTGCCAAAAAAGGCATTATTAAAGATATTGATACCCATGCATTGGCTTTTTTAATTAATGGCGGTCTCGCTGAAGCAGCATATTGGATTTCACAAAGTGATAGTCAACAGCGATTAAAGAAAAGTATCGCTGCCATCGATATCATGTTATCAGGGTTGTTACTCACAAAAGGCTAACTTTGCGTGGCCTTTCGCTGGCGCTGATATTTTATCAGTGCAAACAATATACTTGCTGTAAAAAAAACAGGAACTAGTAGTGTTAGTTCTAAATATACAAAGCGATTGAAATTAAATACATCCCCTTTCATGGCTAATTTATAGGCAAATGGTAAGGAAATACATCCTGAAACAATGGCAATCTTGAGTAATGCCATTAACTTTTTCGCATACTCTTGCTGCTGAATTGCAGATTGCCGACGGTAGTACTGCGTGTATTTTATCAACAAGTACAACGCTCCCAATAAAGAGCCAAGGTGTTGCAGTAATTTATAAATAGCAATTTCTTGGCTATCCGTCATGTTAAATACGACAAGCTGCAAAAACTCAGCGTGCCGAACAAAAGCCCCTGACTGATGAGTAAAAGCATCCCAGATAATATGGCTTGCCGCACCGATATAAAAGGAAAGCACGACAATACAAAATTGTCGAAATGAACCTACACTCCTGTTTTTCAAGGGAAATGGCACAGCATAGTGGAGATAAAAAACACTTTTTTGTACAAAAATAGTGATGAGTAAACATAATGGTAAGCCAGTATATAACCAGCCTATCAAGTCATGAGCCGTAGTGGCTGCCGAGTACCACATCATTGAATAAAATAGATCTGGGCTTAGGCTACCTAAAATTAAGGCAGGTAAGCTTAAAAAATGCCCAAATCGACTTTGTTTTATCGGAAAAACGACTGCAGGATGGGAAAAAGTCCAAGGCATGGTAAATTGCTCATTAACGTCATCAATAAGCCACTATCATGATAAATAAAACCCAATAAATATAGGCGAAATATCGGAAATATTTACTGGGATGATAATTACCTAAAGTAAAGCTTGGAAAGTCTGCTTTAATTTGTCTACATCTTGCTGAGTTGTTGACCACGAGGTACAAAAACGAATACACGTGGTTTCCGGTGTCGGCTTACAAATTAAGCTTAACTGATAGTGTGTTAATAATTTATTCGCCAGTGCATTTGGGAAAATAACGAAAACTTGGTTTGACTCTACGGGCGCAAGAAATTGGAATCCCTTTTCAGCAAAAAATGAAGCGAGTTGTGATGCCATCTCATTAAGATGACTTCCCAATTTAAAATACAAATCATCATTAAACAGTGGTTCGAACTGGGCGGCGAGCAGCCAACCTTTTGCTTGTAGCCCACCTTTTTGCTTAATACTAAAACGGAAATCTGATTGCAATGCAGGGTTTACAAGCACCAAAATCTCCCCAGTTAATGCACCTATTTTCGTTCCACCGATGTAAAAAATATCGGTCAACTTCGCGACATCTTCAATGGTTAAATCACTATATTTCGACATTAAACCAGAAGACAAGCGAGCACCATCCATAAATAACAGTAAGTTATGAGCGTCACAAACCTCGCGTAGCGCAACTAACTCTTGTTTACGGTAAACAGTGCCAATTTCGGTTGAATTACTGATATAAACAAGCTTAGGCTGGACAGTATGTTCATCATTATGTTCAGACAGCACCTTGATGATATGCTCTGGTGCGAGTTTTCCTGATGGTGAGTCAACAGTAATAACTTTATGTCCTGTCGCTTCAATTGCCCCCGTTTCATGAACGGCGATATGCCCACTATCTACGGTGATAACCGCTTGGTAAGGTCGTAAAACGTGGGAAATCGTTGTCAGATTAGTAATTGTACCGCCATTAAAGAAATGAATATCAGCACTAGGTTGGCTAATTCTTAATCTAATTTGAGCCGCGACCCTGCTACAAACCTCATCAGTGCCATAACCTTTGAAACGTTTCCCTGATAAATCATTTAAAGTCTGCATAACTGCAGGGTGAGCTATTTCATTATAATCATTTAAAAAGCTATACATTCACTTACCTACCAATACCTAGTTATATTAATTTATAACCATCATTTATAGGTGCATCTAATTTATTATTCAATGATATTTTTTCTATATAAATACTAAATTTAACGATTAGTATTATTTAATCTACTGAGATGAAATATTAAGTCATTCATGGTCTATTTAATTGATAAATTGGAATATTGTAAAAGGCGAATTTAAGGTTGAGAACGCCTAAACGTCAAGTTATAGCGGTAAGGCCCTAACAACGGGTGTACACCTGATTTAATACGACGTACTCCATGATAATTTAACCGTGACCGACCGCCCCATACCAAGACATCCCCATGTTCTAAATAAACAGCGATTTTAGGCGCATCACGGGTTGCCCCACCAAAATCAAATATTGTGGGTAGCCCTAAAGAAAAAGAAACAATTGGATGAGTGAAATCAGCTTCGTCTTTGTCTTGGTGCAATGACATTGCAGCGCCAACTGCATACCGGTTAATTAAGCAAGCATCAGGGATAAAATGTTCGAAGCCAGCGGTACTCGCTGCTGAAGTTGCCAATTGAACAAACGAAATAGGCATAGGTTGCCACGGCTGATTCGTGACAGGGTCACGCTGACTGTAACGATAACCCTTTTTATCTGTCACCCAACCCCAGTCGCCGCAGTTAGTCATTGCTGCCGACATTTGATAACCATTGGGTGTTGCCATATGCCTTAATGGATTAGCAGTAATAACGTTGCTTAATGACTGCAATAATGCATCACTTTGCCCCAGTAAAAAACCTTTGAGTAAAAAAGCCTCTGGTGCAATTTGTACGATATTATCTTCATCAGGAAATAACATATTAGTCACTAGTCACTTTTTTATAATCCAAGTGAATACTCTAATGGATATTAACACAGGAAAAAAGGTTGCTTAGCACAACAAATAAGCAACCATCAAAATACCTTTAACGTTGATAAGCTAAAGTGACTTTTCTTGTTTCCGCTCGTTGGCTCGCCCACACACTGAGTAAAATGACAACCATACCAATAAATTGCAAGGTGCTAAGTTGTTGATTGAGATAAAACCACCCTAAAACCACCGCACTCACAGGGCTTAAGAAACCCAGTGACGCAACTGAACTTGGGCCTAATATTGCAAGCCCACGGAACCATAAAGCGTAAGTCAATGCTCCACCAATAAGCGTTAGATACCCCAACCCGATTAAATTTAATGAACTTAACGGTGGCAAAGCCGGCTCAAACACAATGGCAAATGGTAATAAAACTAAGCCTCCCGCAGTTAATTGCCATGAAGTAAAGGTTAAAGCGCTCACTGGTGGCTGCCAGCGGCGACTCAAAACCGTCCCTGCTGCCATTGAAAATGCGCCTGCTAACCCTGCAACAATGCCTAGAGGGTCTAAGGCGGCATTCGGTGTTAAAAGTAATATTGCTACCCCGAATACCCCCGCTATTGATGCGATAATGGATACCGCTGATAACCGATTATTTAACAACCAGTAGCTTAGAAATAGTACAATTAATGGCTGTACGGCGCCAACCGTTGCAGCTACACCACCAGGTAAGCGATACGCAGCAATAAACAGTAACCACCAAAATAAAGAAAAATTTAAAACACCTAATATCACCACACGTAACCACCAAATACCCTCGGGAAGTTTTCGCAGCACGAGTATCAATAGTAACCCTGCGGGTAAAGCGCGCAATACCGCCAATGTTAATGGTATCCCTGCGGGTAACATTTCTGTTGTCACTAAGTATGTGCTCCCCCATACAATAGGTGCCAATGCAGTCAATCCTAAAACTGTTATACGACCCATATTTCTACTCTCTTAATTTATCTTGACCTCAAGATATGTGTATTTTACCTTGACGTCAAGATAAATAACCGCCATTATTTACCTATGGATAGAATAGATAAAATCACTCAACAGTGGGAAAGAGAACGCCCTGACCTCGATATTAGCCCAATGGGATTAATTGGTCGGTTGGGTAATGTCGCGTACCACTTAACTCGGGAAATGGAAAAGGTCTTCGCTCAGTTTGGTCTTAACCGTTCAAGTTTTGATGTGCTTGCAACTTTGCGCCGTGCAGGAGCCCCCTATACGCTAAGCCCAGGGGAAATGCTCTCAACGTTGATGGTTACATCGGGGACAATGACTAACCGAATAGACCAATTAGAAAAAGCGGGGTTAGTCATCCGCCATACCAACCCGGATGATGGCCGCGGTTTTTTGGTTTCATTAACAACTGAAGGCTTAACGCTAATCAACCAACTTATTGAAGTACATACACAAAACCAAGCTCGCCTCGTTGCTAAATTGTCACCACAAGAGCAACAAGCATTGAATCAGTTATTGCGAACATTCTTAGCGTCATTTGAGCCTAATGAAAAATAACACGCTGTCTTGAGAATAATACGAGGGGGAAATATCTCCCCCTCGTATTATTCATTGAATTGAAAAGGCAATGGCATTTGTAACCTTTCAAAACGGTCACATAAATAAACTAACTGTAATAGTACTTGGGGTTGTAAGTCACTGGAGGTAATCAATGGCTTAAACTGATTAGCCAACCAAAGAGCCCCCAAATCCTCAAGCGTTCTAATGACATACGCGATTTCATTTTGTTGAGTTTGGGATAAACATTGCCTTCCTGTACACGCTTGCGTTTCTAGTACTGAAAGTATCGGCCGAACAAGCTGGCTAGCTAACGTTAATTCAGGCACAAAAGCTTGGCTTTTTTGCTGTTTTTTCGCCATATATTCGATAATTTTATTAAAAAAACCGGAACGTTGCTTCTTACGTGGTGTACTTTCAAAGTCTAAGTAGAACAACTCAATGCTGTGTTCTTTTTTTAACCATAGCGTTTTATGTTCTTTTTTTAACCATAGCGTTTTAGGTACCAACTGAATCGCCTCTTGCGAATGATTTACCTGCACCGTAACAGCACAAATTGGCCATTGCTGTTTTGTAATAAAACGCAATTCTTCAATTTTATGGTCATCACTCCCTTGCCAGTTTAACCGTAAAAATGCTCGGTTTTTTTGTGAGTCAGTCACCGCCCATAAGACACATTGTTCTGTTTCATCCCAATAGAGTGGCTCATAGTCATCAATATGCAATAAAACGGGGGAAAACCTGTTGTCTTGTGTGAGTGTTGGCAACTCATTCGCTGCTAACTGCCAATCGGTATAACCAAATTCAGCTTTAATGTTAAGGTAATCATTGGTTGTTATCCCATTTTCTTGACTGCTAACGGCATAGCTTTCGCCACTGACTGATAATTTCCCCTCCTCTGATAACCGTGGTGAATGCAATTTAAAGGGAGTTTTCATCAAACTCTCGGCGGTATGTTTCCATAACGCCAGTGTTTGCCAAACATTTTGTCGATTAAACGTTGGGTCAAGGCTATTACTACGACCTTGCGTGCATTGAATGATTTTTTTATTTTGTCGATCCCAAAAACTCAATGTAGCACCAATCGCACCACTTTCGGTTTTCCACCAATTTGCATCGATAGGCAATAAATCAAATTCTATGGGTTGATCGCTATACTGCCGCCTTTGCAACCCTTTGAGTTCAATAAGCTGATGTTCATTTGCTACTGATAATTGATGCAAATAAGCTGATATTTCAGCTATCAACCGTAAAACTTGCCCTTCATCCATTGTAAAGTGCTTATCAGCTAACCGCCTGACTTGCTGGCTAAGGCGTCTCATATAATTGGCTAAGCGAGGCAACCCTTCCGCACGCGCTGACATATTCAGTAATTGTAACTGGCTAGCACTGCTTTGGCTAATATGCGATAGCCCTTGTCGTAACATATCCTGAATGAATTGTTCGATTGAACTCATCACTATTTTATCATCTTGGCTAAGCGCCTGTTGATGAGTTTGACTTGCGGTTAATTCCTCTGGCCAATGCCACTCTTGGCCATGCTGAAGCATTAATTTTGCAATAATAGCAAGATGAACCGCATTTTTTTGTTTTTCGGGTAGTGATGAAATCATGCCCTGCAAACCACTACCACGCATATAAATAATTGGCTCATCATATTCTGGTAGAATGATTTTTAACTGGTTCGATTGCGCTTCATAAACTAATTCTTTTTCTTGCCACTCCTGTATAAATCTAAACGCTAAACGCATATCAGGCTTAGAAGCTTGCTTGATTAGGCTTTCTGGTAACAATGCTAATAATTCGCTTAGCACCGTTTCACTGGCTATCGGCTCCGCTGAATCAATTTCTGTGGTTGCATTCGATTGTACCCACAAAACGGCCGCTAAAATGTGTTTACAGCACCCTGTTGCTGGGCAATCACAAGTGGCTTTTTGGATCCCTTGTGCATCTAAAGAAACACGTTGCCCATCACTCGTGAATGTTCCAGCGTCTAAGTCTGTTGGGTTAACTTTTTGGTTTTCAACGTCTTTACGTGCACGTCGAAGTAACCCCACATTCGCAAATACGGCTAATGCATCGTCATCATACTGTAAGTAACTGTTTTGCCAACTCATTGCATGACCTCTGCTAACCATTGTGCAAAATGTTCCGGTGTTAATGCCGCAACATGCATCCCTCTATCTGCAAGTTTTTGGGCAATGTCTGGATCATAAACGGGCAGTGCCTCATCATCCAACGCCGCTAGACCCAATAACTTCACTTGTTGGCTATGTAGGCGTTGTGTGCAATTGAGTAAATGATTGAGGGCGCCCCCCTCTTCAAAATCACTGATTAAGCTAATCACGGTACGTTTTGGATTGCGGATTAAACTTTCGCAATATTGCATAGCTTTAGCGATATCCGTTCCGCCCCCCAATTGCACTGTCATTAACACTTCAACAGGATCATGAGCAAGGTGGCTTAAATCAACCACTTGAGTATCAAAAATCACTAAAGATACACGTACTGTCGGTAATGCCGCTAATATACTTGCGCATACAGCCGCATACATAATAGAACTCGCCATCGAGCCACTCTGGTCCACACACAGGATCACATCCCATGGTAAATGTTGTTGCTGACGAGAATTAAAGTGAGGCGTTTTTATCACTAACCGTTGATTTTGTTTATCATAATTCTTTAAGTTGGCGGCAATAGTTCCTCGCCAATCAAAATTACGGCTGTTTGGTACCAGTGAGCGTCGAAAACGGTTACGCCGCCCTGTTAATGCATGACGAAATTGGTTACGCATTTGACTCAAAATATCATCCACCACTTTGCGTATAATATTTTTAACGGCATCACGGGTTTCTTCGTTCATCTTCCCGCGTAGGCTTAACAAAGCTTTTGCGAGAGATTTTGTTGGCTCCATGGCATTTAGCGCTTGTGGGTCCTTTAATAAGCTACTGATCTCATAACGTTCTAATGCTTGGGATTGCATGCGCTCAAAGGTACTATTGGGGAACAATTTACGCGCTTGGTTTAACCAATTAACCGCCGTTAATTGAGAAGCATCTAAGGAACCATGGCGCCCAGTTTCTTGCTTTAAACCTCGGCGTTGGTATTCCCGACGATATAAAAAGTCCAAAGAGCGTTCTATTTTTAACTCTTCAGCACTAAAGGTGGCCTGGCCAAGTGCGTTATCGGCATATTGCCCAAGTATTAAACGCCAGCGCTTAGCCAATTGAAGCTGTTCAGGGGTTAATGTGACATTTTTCTGACTCATTATTTGCCTTCCTGAGTGCTAATAAGCCAATTTTGTAACCCTAATTCAGTGAGCTGGCTTTGTAATTGTTGTTCAAGTTGAATCACTTGCATCATTTGTTGTTCATTAAATTCTGTTTGGTGCAATGTGAGCTCTTTTGCCTCAATCGCTAAGTCTTGTGCCACATATTGTGCCATTTGTGCATTTTGTTTTGGTGTTAGCTGGCTAAACGCAAACCGTAAATCAGGTAAAACCTGAATAAAACGCCCTTCATCCCATTCACTAAGCAACTGATTTAACATATCAATGAGTAATGGTATACGTAAGATCAACTCAGGTGCAGTTCGCATCACACCAATAAAATAGCCAATTGCCATTTCGGGATCACTACCGGTGCTGAACGCGCGTTTAATTTCCTCTATCAAGATGGTTTCATCAATTTTCGCCCCAAGGTAACGCAAAGCATCAACGGCACCTTTTAAAAGAGGCGCATGGTTTAACTGCCCTTCACAGCGGTCTAATTCATGATAAAAATCGATGCTATAATCATGATTTTTATTAATTTCAGGCATAAAAGTGATTAATTCACGGCAAGCAAGTAATGCTGAAAAATGGTGTTCCTGCTGCTGTTCATCCCCTTGTGTAATTTGTGCAAAACAATAAAACGCTTGTTGCAACAGGGCATCTAAACGTGCTTCGATAGCAAAACCATCTTCAATATCAAAGAATTGGCGCCCTCGCCACAGATGAACAAGCTTATGACCACAAGCTATCAAGGATTCAAACTTTGCATCCTGTTGAATATAGCCATCCAACAATGAAAATAATGCAGGCATCCGTTGATGCAGCCCAATTAATGCAGCTTGCATAAGTAGTACGACCGCACCTTGGCTTGAACGACTAACGCCTTGCTGTTCTAGGTTTTTTTCCATTTCAAACAAACGGTTTAGCGCGATAGTTTTTAATTGTGTTCCTTGTTCCGATAAGGCAATCAATTCCCCTTCAACATTGGACGTCCACGCGTATTGCCATTCTTCAAACAATAAATCCATTTGGTTACCAGACAAAAAGCTTGGCCCAGATAGATGCTTAGCAAAATGGATATCAAGAAATGCTAATAAATGCAGAAATCGGCTACGTGCACGATGTTGTTGATTACGATAGACATCTAAGCGACTCACCTTACTTAAGGTGTCATCAAGCTTGAAACGAAAACTTTTTGCCATTTCATAAGTTTCAGTGACCAGCGGAGGTGTTGCTGTCCCTTTGGGGATTTTCCCGAGTAAAAAGCCAGAGAAACAGGTTTTTATTTCCTGCCAAAGCTCAATTTGGCTTTCATCTAAGCTACCTTTGATAAAAACACTTTGTAACCCATCTAACAGATCATATCGCCCAGGGCCTGCATGCCCACGAAAGGCGGCAAGACGAATGCTTTGCTCTGCGGCCAGTTTAACCGATAAAAAACCAGGAGCAGCTTCAAATTGCTTTTCACGTAAAACATTCGCAACTTTAGAAAGATAGGCAACACCTAGACGATTTCGATAAGCTTGCGTAGGCTGGTTATCTCCTGTTATCTGCGCTTGGCGTTGTTGTAACAATGACAACCATGATTGTTGGTAAAATGCGGGGGACGGCATTCCTGATGCATAGCCATTTAATGCATCGAGTTTGTCATAGCTATAGCGAATGAACCAAGCCTTGTCTTGTTCACCCAGTTTTTGCTGTTGGATAAACGTTTTTTGTTGTGCCGCAGAAAGCTTAAATTGTTGTTTGTGAGCCACTTCCAACCCTTCAAGAAGAGCAAGGGTATGAAAGCCCCCCGTTACCACCACAATTTTAGCCTGTGGATGTTGGGCTTTAATGGTTTGGATATGCGCTTGCATATATTGCTCACGCTGTATAGAACCTTCTGACTCAAGGACTTGGGGTTCATAATCAAGTCGTGCCAATGCACACCATATAAAGCTGTCCATAAAAAATACAGGCCAATCTGCCAGTTGTTCAATCGTTCTTAATTCAAAAATTTGTTCCCATAATTCATCATGGTCACGGCAACCACTTTTCTTCGCAAGCTGGCTAATAAATAAGCTATGTGCTAAGTAACGCTCTTTCTGCAAACTTTGAGATTGCATATCATTAGCTTCGTCTTCATTAACTTGCGCTGTCCATGGTAAGTCAATAAAACGTAGCTGGGCTTGGTATTGCTGACCTATTTGTAAAGCCTGCCATTCTGGGGAATACTCACAGAATGGGAAATAGGCAGAACGAGTGACAGTGTCACTTTTATCATCTGTCTGTGTCGGTTTTAATTCTGTTTGCGCCATAATGGCGACGGGGGGCTGGGTATCATGATGTAATAAGCTCGTCAGTAGCTCATTAAAACTATCGGGTCCCTCGATTAAAACATAGTCAGGTTTGATTTGTTCAATCAAAGACAACGTGCTGTATGCACATGCGGGACTATGATGCCGAATAGGTGCAAAGTAGATACCGGCTGATTCAAGTTGTTGCCTGTCGTGTAATGCATTTTCAATGCGTTCTGGTAAAGGTATAGATAGCAAGCTCACCGCTGATTTCCCTAAGGGTTATTCGCCTTGAATGGCCTTTGCTGATTTAATCATCGTGACAATAAATGGGTAGAACCATAGCGGTTCTACCCTTGTTATGAAAACTTATTGCCAAAATGCCCTCGATGCATCAAAAAAGGCTTTCCAGTCTTGGCTATGTTTTGCCCTTTCTCTCGCGACATTATCAATGTAATAACGCATCCGTTTAATATCATCAGGGTTATCTTTTAAAACCACGCCAATGAGCTGCCGTGCAACTGCTCCTGCATTGAGCGTACCATCGCCTAAGTAATGAGCTTCAAGCGCACATGCATAAGCAATATTAACGGCCTCGGCTGTCGACATAACCGCGTCTGGCGTTTTAATATTGCCCCCATCTTTAGTATTTCCTGAGCGCAATTCTTGAAATGTCGTAACCAACAGTTCGATCACGTTGCTTGGGATTGCCACTTGGCCGTTCAGGTCAGCTAACTCTGTGGCTAATTGCTTATTAATCAGTTCAATTTCAAATGCAGGGTCTTGGATTGGCCGCACGGTTTCAAAATTAAATCGGCGTTTTAGTGCTGATGACATCTCATGAACACCGCGATCACGCAAGTTTGCTGTACCAATTAAATTAAAGCCTTGTTTCGCGCTGATCCGTGCATTGTCTTTCATTTCAGGGATCATCATTTGCTTTTCTGACATCAAGCTAACCAGCACATCTTGTATTTCAGGGGGGCATCGTGTGATCTCTTCAAAACGCACAATTTTACCTTCTTGCATACCTTGGTATAACGGCGAACTCACCAGAGCCTTTTCCGTCGGGCCTTCCGCCAATAGCAATGCATAATTCCATGAGTACTTAATGTGATCTTCTGTTGTGCCCGCGGTTCCTTGAATGGTTAAACCTGAATCACCACTAATTGCAGCAGCTAATAATTCAGATAACATGGATTTTGCCGTCCCGGGTTCCCCTACTAGCATTAGTCCTTGCTTACCTAATAACGTCACAATTGCACGGTCAACCAAAGCATCATCACCGAAAAACTTTGCAGAAATATTGAGTGATTCATCACCTAAAATAAATTGCCTAACGGCACGAGGTGAACGCAGCCACCCTTGTGGTTTCGGGTTTTGTTTATCCGCTTCGGTTAAACGTGCCAATTCATCGGCAAAACGAATTTCTGCGCTTTCACGCAGAACATTCCCTTGTGTTGTTTTATTTTTAGTCATTCCAAAATCCTACGTTAAACCCGCTTACCAAGGTGTTTTCTTTTCCCACTCAGGGTCAAAACCTGCACACGCATCCGCAACTTTTAAATAATCCGCATAGCTTTCAGCTAATAAAATAGGCGGGATATCTTTTAACTCGATATAGCTGCGGTTCCATGAGCTTTGTTGTGATTTTTCAAAGCTTAGTGAAAATAAGACGGCTGGGATATTTTCCTCTGGCACATAGCTACCACTAAACTCGATATAGACATAAAAACCTAAACTAGCGAAATGTTTTGCATAATGGGTAAAGCTTCCACCATCTTCCGCTTGCCCACGTTGGTAACCCATTTTTGTCAAGACGCCACGCAAGGTATAGGTGTCGGTTAACCAACCTTTACGATCTTCAATTTCAGTTAATTTCAGATCCAGTTCAGGGATTTTATGTTCCATCTGCGAGAATAAAAATTTCACTTTGTAATCTTTAAAATGCGCTATCCACGCTTTTCGCTCATCTTCACTGACCAATGCCGCATGGGCTAATTTGATATAAGAATCAGTGGATAACGTAATTTCATCGTCATCTAAATTTAATAAACTGCCATCGTCTGATGGACGAAATACATTTAGAATGTTGTTGTCTTTCGTTTCTATCCAAACTAATTTTTCGATAAGCCCACGCATCACTGGGTGTGCTTGAATATATTCCTGCCAGTCTGCGGTTGTCCAAAGGCGCTCTGCACACATCGCTTCGTACAAACGTGCAGTTTGTAATTCAATCACTTGCTTGAGTTCTTTTTTACTCGCAGTAAATAGTTTTTTAGATTCTTTAGCTAATTCTTCATTGTCTGTTTTGCGTGCAGCAGGTAATGCTTTGATTTCTTTACCTTCAGGATTAAACAAAACGAGTTTTTGTTGTGCGTCCAGTTTCGCGGTAAACGTGCGGTCACCGTATTCAAGTGCCAAGATACCTGTTTCATCCATTCCGGCTGTCGGTATCGTTCTATCTGCGAGTTCATCTGCGCTCCAACCATTACGTTCAGCAATTTGAGCAACAAGCCCGCGTGCTTTTTCCTGAACTGACGCGGTACGATAACGACGAGAAAGAGACAATAATAGTTGGATAATCAGTGGGTCATTACTCGTTGCAACCGCATCAATCATGGCTTCAATTTGTGCACGGCGCTGGTAGTGATCACGCATATAGTTACGCAATGTGGTCACGGCAAGGTGCCCTTCAATACCACAGATCAGGGCTAACATTCCTTTATCACTAATAGCGGAACCTAAATAACGGCGCAGAACTTCATTTTTTATCTCATTAAATGTCTGTTCTAAAGTATAGTTTTCATACTGACTATAATATTCAGGCCAGCGTTTCACCCAATCTTGATAATTAGCTAAGCGTTTTGGCGCATCACGTTCTGCTTCCGCCATTGCCATTTCTAATGACGGCCCAGCAATATCTTGGCCGATAAAGCTATTTAAAATAAAACTGCCTAGTTTCTTTTGGCTCTCCACCGAAAGCAAACCAATATAACGTTGTAGCAGCCCATTCCCTGCTGGCATTTTTAATTTAACCGCTAGGATCACCCACCAGCGAATAATATCTGCTTCTACGGGTTTATTATTTTGCCAAGTTAATGCCGGCAAAGAATCTAGGTTAAACCATGCCATGCTGGCAGGCGCTTTCGCTTTTAGCCCTTTTTGCGCTTCAGCTAATAACACTTTAGGTGCAAGGTAACCAGAAATATCTTCCCCAAATTGTTCCAAAGCGGTTAATAAGGCCGCCCGCACAACTTCCCGTTTTTCTTTCTTTAATAAGGCGTAGAGTGGTTTTAATGAATCTGGATTATTTAAGCGTGCCAGCCATTCAATGGCAGTGACACGAATTTCTTGTTTGCCTGAGTCTAACCCTTCTGCCGCATTAAGATGAATATTCGGTAATGTCTCTAGTAGTTTCTGCGCACTCAGACGATGGGTTTTATTTTCCCCTAGGGCCAACTCCATAATACGTGGAATAAATCGCGCAGGAATGGTCGGCAACATTGCAAGCACATCAATTCCACTCGCCGCATCATATTCTTGGTAATAGCGCTGAGTTTCTTGTTGAGGGATTAAACCCAATGCTTCTGCAATAAAATCTGGATTTTGAATGAAAAACGGCCAAACTTGTGCTGGCTGGTTAAAGATGGCTAACCCATTGGCATATGAGCGTAAGCAAAGGTCTGCAATCAACCGTGTTGCGTTTTTAAAATGACATTGTGTTAACGTTTTTTCTAATTGGCGCAATTCTATTTGCCCAAGAATTCTTGGTGGAACTTCCCGAGTAAGATGATAATGGGATAAATGCTCTTCATTTGTTCGGTTATGGCTAATCAGACGTAATGCATGGAATAACGTAAACTCAGGTAAGTTAGTAATACGTTCTTTAAATTTCACCACGCTATATTCATGATCAGTAATAATTTCTTTACCTGAATTCAGTTTATCAATCACTTTGCAACAAGCTTGCGCATTGAGCTTTTGGAATTCTTTGTAATGGCGTTGCGCCCAATTGTAACTGTGCTTCTGTTTCTTATTTTCTTCAATTTCATTTTCTGCATTTTCTTTTGCTTTTTGCAGCATTTCATTGAAATTATTAACTAAAATTTCTTTTGCACTTTCAGGCAGTGGTGTATCTTCTAATTCAACGAGTTCAGGTAACTCAGTCTCTTCAACTTGGCTGGCAGTATCCATGACTGAGAATCTCGAAATCGCACTTTCAATACTTTTAAGTACCGTTTTATTGGTTTCAGTTGTTAGTGCAGCTTCTAATATCTCACGGTGTTCCCCTATACGGGCAAATAAATCCGCGGCTTGGGTACGCTGTTTTGGTGTTCCCTCTGTTAGAATTTTTGTTAAATGTTGTGTGACCGATTGCGCAGGTAAAATTGCCATTGTCGGTTCCGCAGCCGCACGTACTGTTTTTAAAGAACTAGTAGCAAAAGCAACTAATATATCTGCGAAAAGCGTATAAAGCTCAACATCTTTCTTCAAAGTGTTGATTAATTGAATTTGCCCAGCAGCGGATAAATGATTGGCTAACGTATGCTTAATAAATGCTTGCTCTGCGATTAAATACGCTTTGAAACCTGGAATGGAAAATAGCCGATTTAAGTTATCATAATGATAATCGGATAAATGATGACGGTCGAAAATAATATATAAAATAGTGTTAGCCGGTTTATCAGTTTCTTTTGCGATGATTTCCGTTAATAGGTCAAAATGCCAATGTTTTCGATGTTCTAACTTAGTATCTCGCGAATTATCATAGGTTTTTGCAAAAGCATCGCCCATTAAATAACTCATCCATGACGGTAATTCAGGTGTTAATACTTTGATATTGATATCTTGGCATGCCGCCGCTAACACTTTAGCAAAACGGGCTATCTGTGATGCAGTAATGCCATCACCCACTTTTGAATATAATTTATGCCTTGCGTTTGCCCCTTGGCGAATTAATTTATTATATTGGCTCGAGTTAAAGTTATTTCCCCCCCACCACCAATCTACGGTGCCAGGTTTATCGAGTAAAATAACCGCTTTTTCGTTATCTAATTGGCTTAGTTGAACCAATACTTCTGGCGATTTTCCATCTAGCACATACTCTAAAACAGTTTTAGGCAATGCTTCATCTAATACTGACAAAGGCAAAAGCGCTTCTTGTAAATATTGTTCTGCAACAGGTGATTCTTTTTTCCCAAAAATTGAAAGAAGATTAAATGTGAACTTCGCCATGTGATATCCCTAAAAGTATTTATATAACAACTTCTTATCATTTTAATGATATCGTCACAATTTGATTATTCTTAATCATTTTTAATTAAGATATATCGCTCAATCTGCATTGCCAATTTAAATTCTGCCTATAGGAATATCGCAGTAGATTTACTCTTGATAATTAACTTTTGCCCAGTAAATAATTTAATTAACTGTCTTATATCTCTATTTTTCTTTTTATTATGTTGATGGCAATTCTGATAACAGTTTGTTGTTATTTACATCAAATTTATTTCGCGAAGAAAAGCGTTGACTAAACATATAATCTAACATTAGACTAAAAATCCAATCAGGGTATTTTATGCATAATGAGGTAAATATGAGTCAACGGATTGAGTGTGTGAATGCACCGACACTCATTGCCCCCAAAGGGCATTATTCACACTGTGTTACTGCAAACGGTTTGGTTTTTATCTCAGGACAATTACCGGTTGATAAGCTCGGGAATGCGGTGATTGACGTGTCATTCCAAAAGCAAGCCTCGCTTGTGCTTAATAATTTACAAGCATGTTTAGATGCCGTTAACTGTAGTAAAGCACAGTTGGTTCAAGTCCGAGTTTATATCGCAGATATGGAAAATTGGCCGTTATTTAACCAAGTTTATGCTAATTGGATAGGTGACCATCGCCCAGCCCGTGCTGTCGCAGGTGTTGCTGAACTCCATTTTGGTGCAGCCATAGAAATTGAAGCCGTTGCAGTGTCTGCTTAATCACTTATTATTCATTGGGGTTATATCATGTCAGAATTAATATTACCGACTTTTCAAGATGTGGAAGCAGCTGCACGACGCATTGCGGGTTTTGCGCATAAAACCCCTGTTCTTACCTCAACCACCGCAAATAAAGAATTTGGGGCCGAACTGTTTTTTAAATGCGAAAACTTCCAGCGTATGGGGGCTTTTAAATTTCGTGGAGCCTTTAATGCGTTGAGTTTGTTGAGTCCCGAGCAGAAAAAAGCAGGCGTTATTGCATTTTCTTCTGGTAACCATGCGCAAGGTATTGCTTTAGCGGCGCAACTTCTACACATTCCGGCCACCATTCTGATGCCCAATGATGCACCTGCCGTGAAAGTAGCAGCTACGCAAGGTTACGGGGCCACCGTTATCCGTTTTGATCGTTATAAAGAAGATAGAGAAGTACTTTGCCAGCAACTCGCAGCCCAACAGGGGTTAACCATTATTCCACCGTATGATCACCCTGATATCATAGCTGGCCAAGGCACAGCAGCCAAAGAATTGATTGAAGAAGTAGGTGAATTAGATGCCCTATTCGTTTGCTTAGGTGGAGGAGGCTTACTCTCAGGGTGTGCCATTGCAACCAGACAATTATCGCCTAATTGCCTAATTTATGGGGTTGAACCTTTAGCAGGCAATGATGCACAACAATCATTTCGTCGAGGGGAAATTGTACATATAGACACGCCAAAAACTATCGCAGACGGTGCCCAAACCCAACATCTAGGTAACTACACTTTTGCAGTTATCAAAAATAAGGTTGATGATATTTTCACTGTAACCGATGAACAGCTAATTGACCGCATGAAATTTTATGCAGAGCGCATGAAAATTATCGTTGAGCCGACAGGTTGCTTGTCCTATGCTGCTGCCCTTGCCCACAAAGAACAGTTCCAAGGTAAGCGCGTGGGGATCATTGTCAGCGGTGGAAATGTTGATATTCAGCACTTTGCACAATTAGTTTCATAAGTAGCTAACTAGTTTTATAAAGAATTAGTTTCATAATGATCACCACCCTTCATCTATTAGCAACACGAAAAATAGGTTAAAATTAGGGGTTAACGCTTGATAGATGAAGGGAAATTGCATGTCAGATCAAAAAAATAATTCATTACTGGCTCAAGTTGAAATTATTGCAAAAGGTCTTAGTGAAACATTCGCCCCTTTTTGTGAGGTTGTTGTACACGACCTTAAAAATCCAGAGCACTCAATCCTGTCGATTCATAATAACTTATCTGGTCGCCAAGTTGGTGAGCCGACTACCGAACTCGGCCATGCAAGAATTGAATCTGCAGATTTTCCGAACATCATAGCCAATTATACCAACCAATTTTCCGATGGGCGCCCAGTAAAAAGTACTTCGATTGGTATTAAAGATGAGTCAGGGAAATATATCGCAGCATTATGCTTAAATCTGGATATGACGTTATTTAGAAGTATGCAAAGTATGTTATCGCAATTTATTGACGTGGGAAATAGCCCAATAAAAGAGCATATTGAGCCTAATGGGACCGAAGCGATTCGCATACGTATTGACCAATATGCAGCAGCCTTAGCAGCAACCCCACGCACATTGAAAGCGGACGAAAGAAAAAACTTAATTGAAGTGCTACGCAATGAAGGCCTGTTAGATGTAAAAAAATCCATGGAAACGGTGGCACAGCACTTAGGGATATCAAGGGCTTCAGTTTATTTGTATGCCAAAAAAGAAAGTTAACTATTTGCCTTTCTTAATATCTGTTTAATACTGATAGGGAGAAAATCATTCACATCTACGCCGACATTAATGGCTCGGGGCCCTAATACCGCTAAACGCTTAAACTGCTCAAGGTCTTTACCTGAATTATGAACATGTCCATATAAATGAATCGCATCACGGAAGAAGCCTTGCCATTCTAATATTGGGTAATGAAATAACACTAATTTCTGTTTTTGATATTCCAACTCATAATAGCTTTTAACCCATTCAAACAATGATTGGTCGAATTCAGGGTCGTCTAAAAATTTATCATGATTGCCGCGGATCAAATATTTTTTCCCCGCTAAACGGCGTAATATTTTATTGGCATCCGCACCACTACCCTTGTATAAAAAATCACCTAGTATGTAAATCTCATCATGATCAGTAACATACGCATTCCAGTTATGAATTAATGTATCATTCATGTGACTGGTGCTTTTAAACGGGCGATCACATAGGTTAATAATGTTCGAATGGCAAAAATGGGTATCTGAAATAAAGTAAATCATATAAAACCTAAAAATATATTAATAATTATTCTACTCAAGCAAACGATTTGCTTGCTAGTTATCATATCTCAATGCTTTTTAATTGCTTTACAGAATTGACTGAAAAACAGACTTATATTGCGTTGCCATGGTATATTTCAATTATATCATAGGTAATCATTGCTAATTTTTATGGCTCGCAATTGCAACGAAACTACGGCATATAAATAGTACTATTCATTAATAACGATTCCGGAAGAAAAATGACTAAAACCAATTCAGTTCCGCTTTTTTACGATTCATTTGGTACACCAAATAACCCCACTATTGTTCTGATCCCTGGCTTAGGTGGCCATAACATTAGCTGGACCAGCGATTTTTGTCAGGAAATTGCAGATGCCGGTTTTTACCTGTTACGTATAGATAATCGAGATGCGGGTTTATCTCATCATATCAATGAGTTCCCACCTATTGATTTAGAGGTATTGATTGAAAAAATGCAAAAAGGTGAACCTTTCGCTATTCCTTATACTTTATTCGATATGGCTGAGGATATTATCCACCTCTTGGATACATTATCTATCGATAAAGCCCACGTTATTGGCCGTTCCATGGGCGGAATGATAGCACAAATAGTGGCTGCAAAGTTTCCTGAGCGTACACTCTCTCTTTGCGCGATCATGTCATCAACAGGGAACCCAGCACTGCCACAAAGCGCTCCCGATGTTATGCAAATGCTGATGAGCCCAAGTGCTAACCCAAAAGAAGATTTAGAAGGGTATTTATCAGGACAGCTTGCGTTTTATCGCCGGATCAGCTCAACGTTTGGCCCATTTGATGAAAATTATTATCGTGAATATATACTGCAGTCACTCACACGCAATCATTCACCGGAAGGAACAAAACGCCAAATTGTTGCTGTTGCCGTCACCGGAGATCTGCGTCCTTATATTCAGCAAATCAACGTCCCTGCATTGGTTATTCACGGTTCAATTGATCCGCTCTTTCCTTTAGCTGCAGGAAAAGACATTGCTGACAATATTCCTAATGCAAAATTGGAGATTATTGACGGTATGGGCCATGAAACGCCACCAATGATTAATCCACTAATCGCTAAATTGATAATTAATCACTTAAATCAATAAATTAACGTACTAAGGCTCTAAAAATGAGCCTTAGTCATCCTTATAACCAACCTTGTTTCTTATGCTGTGCACAAATTGGGCAAGTATGGGTATTTTCTTCCCAAGAAGAAAAAGGTAAATGGCAGGTATGACACTGCGCATCATAATAATGGAAGATTTTCGGCACGTTATTTTTAGCTGTATAGCTTTGTACATGAATAGATTTAGGAAAACAAACGACTTGGCAACTCATACAACCAGTACAACGTTTTTCATCTATCAAAAATTGGTTATTTTCAATTTCTATCGCATGCTCATCACACATCTTGGCACAAGCACCACAAAGAATGCATTTTTCCGTGTCTAGTTCGACCTTAAACCAGCTATCTTCAGGGTAAAATTGTTTTCTTGCATTTAATCCTGTTTTCACCTGCCCCTTATCTAACGGCTTTGAATCCAATTTTTGACGAAATAGCATCATCCGACGACCGCTATCGACTTGTTCAGGCTGAACAATACGTAATTGCCAAATAGGTTCTTGTAATGTTTTGAGTTTTAAATTTAATGCCGCAATCGTTGGCAACCATTTATCAACCCAGGGTTCAGCGATTTGCATACCACGAATGCCATATTGCCGGTGCCAAACAATCAGTTCGTCCGCATTAGCAATAGGCTCATCATGGTTTACTATCAAAAATTCCCCTTGATAACTACGTTCATGGGGTTTGATATTTTCGATGGCATCGACAGGGCAAGCAAATAAACAATTACCACATTGAAAACATAATTCATTATTAATTTCTGCATCCATATGGCTAAACGATACCGCCCCCACAGGACAACTGGTGGCACAATTATCACAGATGCTATTTTTCAGGCGCTTTCTTACGCACTGACCGTTAATTATGGGTTCAGGAGGCAGCTCTAAACTAATAAAACGTCTCATTGCTCTACACTCTCCCGTTACAGCAAAAATAACTTATTTAAAAATTGTTATATTTAATAGTTAAATTCTAGCATTAATTTTTACACTATTTTAGTACAACACTCTGTAGATAAAGATGATTTGGGCTAAATAATTACTTAAAAACCACAAAACTCTCTGTATTTTGGAGCCTTGTGGTTTACGCCTCCTTTCTAACTCGCTTTTTTCATATAATTATCAACAAGGTTGGTGGGCTCCCAATTCTTCTGTAAATATTCAATATCCTGAATACCAATACAGTTTTCTTCGTCTTGTAGGCGTAGTGTCGCTAACGTCTCCACTAAATGATTCAATTTTTGTTGGGTGGAATGCTCATTTTGCCCATCTAAAGACTGCACATGGACTACAGTGGGAGCTATCGTATTCGGATACTGAAATATTTTCACACTACGTCCCTGATCTGAAGTATAAATATATCGAGTTGCATTACTTCGGTGGTCAGGTTCTTCTCGAATAACGTCCTTATTAAAATTAATGAGGTAAATCGTGTTTTCACCGCCAAGGCTATACAACGAATTCCAGCCTACAATTTCGCCATTGATAATAAAACTATTTTTTCCGCTAGCGTCTGTTAACAACCCATTTGAACCATTAGAGATGAAGACATCATTCCCTTCACCACCATATAAATTGGTATCACTTGTTGATGCATAAAGAACATTATGTCCGTAAATACCATCTGGAATTGAAATGGCTCCAGTTACCGCTTGCGCTTTAAATACCCGCCCGACCCCACTTCTATCCCAAACTTTTTGTTCTGGTCCTTTTGTTCGAATAAACAAGCGCCTAAATGGCGTATTTTCACTAATATGTATATTTTTTATCTTTGTATCAAGAATTGATGAAAAGCTTAATTCGTTAGAAAAATTTTTAAACTCATCCATAGGATGCCAAATCTGTTCTGGCGTTAATTCTTTTTTATATTGACGCTGTTCAGCAAGGTAGCGAACTAAATGTGCCATACCATCATTATGAATATGGGCGGGCATATGGGAGGGTAACCGCTGATGATGATAAACTTGATTATTGCTATTTTTATTATTTTGGGGCATTTTTACTTTGACTGTGCGCAAATTAGATTGCGATGTGTAAAAATGATAAGTCTCTCCCCGTTCGTCTATGACCTCATACTGTGCTTTAAAATTAAATAAATGAATGTTATTAAATCCAACTTGATCTAATATTTCTGTATTACCGCCCCCTTTACTTCCATCAATTAAATAGTGGTCATCCCCTCCTTGTCCATCAAGTTTGTCATTACCCAAGTCAGATAGAATTAAATCACTATTTTCACCACCATATACATAATCATCACCGTTACCTCCATACAAAACATTCACTCCTCCATTTGAAATAATAATATCATTACCTTCCCCTGAATTTATGATATTTCCTATCATGCTGTTGTCTTCAATTAGGTCATCACCATTGTTTGTATCTAGAATAGGATAACGAAAATTATATCCCTTAGGAATTTTTATGTAATCATCATTTTCTGTAGGCAACTTTAAATATTCAATCGGTTGAATATCATGAAAATTCTCTCCCATTTTTATTCTAAATAAATTTCCATGACCGTCTTTAATGTGAATTTTCTTACTCATTGGGTATGATATATTAATGAAACTAATTTCAATTTTTTCATTACTAAACTTATCATATAAGAATATTGATGTTCCCAATGCCTTGATATTAAATCCATTCTCATAAGGTAATAGAATTGTTATATCAAACTCATTTTCCATTTCTGGTTTAATATTTGAAAAATCAAAAATTATTTTACCTTGAAAAATCTGATCTGGGTTAACTTGATAAACATCTCTTCCTTTAGTAACCATGATATGACAGTTTCTACTGACCATTAAAAGGTGGTCATCATTACTCTCTCCTTTATATTCTAACTTACTCGCTAACCCATGAAATTTAAAATCTCCCCATGATGGTTGATGATATATTTCATCATCTACTGAAATTGTTTTTTCACTCTCATCAATACTCATTGTAGAGCTAGCACCTCCCTGATAAGTAATATTAAAAATATTTTCACTTATAATGTGTGAAGCACTCGAGTCCAAATTATTTAGCTTAGTATTTAATACAAATCCGTCCCTTGTATATAATTGATACCTATGAAACATTTCCCTGCCGTGACTATCTGTTTTATATGTGTTTTTTAAAGCAACATTCAATATTAAATCTTTCGTTTCTGGCTCTGCTGAATTCATTTCAATAGTTAATACAAGATCATTACCAGAAATACTGACATTCTTTATTTCGCTTAACATATACCCTAAATTTACTCGACTTTGACCTTGTGTGTTTTCAATAATTACGGCTGATAATTCTAATAAATTATCATTTAATTCATCTTGATTATTGTGCCAATTAACCCGACGTAGAAAATAACTATCATTACCTTCTCCACCATTGACTATCCCTGATTCAAATATTAATTGATCATCCCCCTCCATACTTTGAATAAATGCAGTCATTGCCCCTGCATCTAATGTGTTGGATTCTTTATTACCTAATAATTCTGCTGTCGTAGAGATATCTCCAATTAGCATCACATCATTAACATTGCGCAAATGAATCGTCTTAACTTTATGATTAATGAAGGCCACCTCTGACGTTCCCTTGTTCAAATCGATATCTATTTTACTGTTGGATGGAATGTCTTTAATGATTATACTATTATTCCCTCCATTACCATCAAAATAAATTTCGTTAATTTCTTCAATGTTATTATCAAATAATAATGATAAATTTGTAATATCATCTTTTTCGCCGCCTACGAGAAACTTACTCCCTGCATTGATGTTAAATAAATTTTTTGAATTTTTTTTCCCAACGATAATATCTATTCCATTTCCTGGGTTAAAACTAATGTTTTTTTGCTTTGCTTCATTTTCATATCGGTAACCAATATTTTGCATGCCTTCATAAATAACCCTAGGCTTCTCACTTAATAATTCTCTTGCAATATCAATAGGCTGGTTTAAAAATTCATTCCCTAGTCTATTCACTCTGATATCATTATTTATATCAGGGTGAATCGTATTGGTATAATTATTTCTGGCCTGGAATAGCCGTAACTCTGATGCTGATAATGAACTTAGTTGTGTAGCAACCGACTGTTTTTTCTTTATGTTATAAAAAGTAGTTAGTTCGTTTTTATGTAAAAATTGTTTTAGTAATAAGCTATCATACTCAGGATTAAGTACAATAATGTCATTGGCAACCTCCTCGCCAATATTTTTATAAGCAATAGGAGCCGTTTTATTCACTAGTCTAAAACGATAATTAAAATTCAGTTCATTGACCCTCTGTGTTTGAAAGCTTTTTACCCAACGATTATCTTGAGAGTCATAATGATAATTTTCCCGAATAAAATTAATTTGCTCGATGGTATAGTAAGGCCCTATTTCATCACTATCAATATGACTAAGAGGTCCACGGTTATCCACATCAGCAAACTCTGCACTACTAATTATTTTTGAGTTATTTCTATAATAAATATAATGTTTGATATGTTCAACAAGGATCGGTTTACCAACCAATTGTAATTGTTCATCAAAACCTTGATATAAAAATGACGACTTGAACGTATCTAAGTCTTGCTGCCAATTTATATTTTTGAAGTATGCTAAATGCTGTTTATAACTAAATCGATTTAATATATTGTCTGATGGAGGAAAACCAAGTGCAGCACGAATACCTTCTCTGGCTTTTTCATCCCAGCCTAGAGATTCACCGAGTTCCTCTTCAATTTTTTCTACTGCGCGAATACCTGTATATACCATCCCTCCAATTAATAAGGAACCAGCAACAATTAAACCAATGACAGGTATTGCCGATGAACCAATGATTATACCGATCATGGTTACCCCCCCCACAATAATGTTAGCAATTGACAAAGAACCATTCACAATTAAGTCTTGGCGCTCTTTATCATTTGTAACCCTGTCTAGTTGTTCAAATGCTTCACAAGCTTGATAAATATCTAACCCCATTCCAATTAAATTAAATATAATTGTAATACGAGCTGTAATTTTTGATGATACATTAAATGACCCGGCTTGTTTGTAAGCCAGCTTAAGTAAAATGGGCTGCAAGACCATGTCCCCATAATTAAAAAATGCATTTGCACAGGCCAAATCAAGGTTTTTCTGTATTTCTCGTCTTTCTTGTTCTGATAGATTCGGATTATCTAATTCATCGATCAACTGGTAAACAGAGTTGATTGTTAGAAATATCCCTGTAGAACCAACTCCTTGTCCAAAATAATTAGCTATTTTGGCATAGGCTGGTAATTTAATACCAATGCGCCGTAAATCCCCCACCGTTTTATCTACACCAGCTTGACTATCAAGTTGTGATCCCTGAATAATTTGCAATTGTTCATGTAGTACTGCCCGTGGTTGGATCTCTGAGTTAACATCAATGCGTCGTGTTATTTGGTCATTTTGCAAACTCTTATTAAGCATTTTAATGAGATTAGTATCTTTTAGATCCTCAGTTAAAAAGGTTAGTTGGAACGCTAATTTATCAGGGTTAAATTTAACATCCCCCTCCCAGTTAGGTACCTGAATATGTTTAAAATCTAGTGGCTCACCATTTATTGTTGCCCCAATATCTCTAAGTTTATTTAATGATGTTACCTGCTCGCCAAAAGTAACTTCCGTATCATCAATCACTGATATTGCTGATGACTTAAAAAAAATATCTAGCTCACTCATTATGCTTTGCCGCATCCTGAGGTATGCTTCACTCTCTGTATTTATGATTTGCACTTCACCAAACAAGGCTTCACCCACTTTGTGCTTAAATCCCGCAATATTTCCTCTGGTTGATACTGAGCCATCCTCTTGCGTTATTTCTTGGTTAATATAATCATTAAAAACATTAGATAAGTGTTTCTTTGCCTGATTAAATTCTGAATGGCTAATAACAAGTTCGACACCTGTCGTATCAGATAAAGTCAAAAAATACTTATCATTACGTGAATAGCTTGTAATTGTATATGTTTCCTTATCACTTTGAAAAGTGATGTTCTGGTTATTTTCTATATTTTCAAATAATAATTTGTGAGATTGTTCGTCTATTTCATTAGAAACAGCAGCCCCTAATAAATCAAAATTCGATTGATATATTTCATCAAATTTATTGAGCACTTCCTGCTCTTTACTGGTAATATTACTTAATTCTTTTTTCCGTGTTAGTTTGGTTAGAACTTCAAGCTTTTTCTTAAGTTGCAAACTTTGTTCATCAGTTAAATTGCTATGCTGCAAAAAGTGTAAAAGGTAGATATTCTCAAATGAATGCATTTCAACTGGTAATTTATTTACTGTAACATCGAACCCCTCTTTATCTGATAACCTAGATAATATGGCATGGTTAGATTTTAGTGTTTCGTTTAAATCCAAAATCAATTTAAACTCTTTTCTTAATGACTTTTTATCTGCAAATGGTGTTTCAATATCAATATAAACCATTAAAAAATTCTCAATGTTTTGGTTATATTCTCTTAGCTTAATTGGGTCTTGAACTAATTTTAAAACTTCTGCATGATTAAAGCCTTGCCCACTAGGGAATAGCTCACTCAAACGGTTTATAGACTGCTTACTTAAGTAGTTTATTTTTTCAGGTTGGAGGCTCAAAAACCCTAAAATATTTTTTACTTCAATAGCTTGCTGTTTAATCCTAGTGGTGTCATCATCAATAAATATTGAATTCCACATATGAGAGAAATCATTTTCATTCTCAGCGTCACAAATTTTATTAATTTTTTTACTGATAATGGGGTCATATGCTGCAATATTTAATTTGTTCTTATCGACACTTCCATCTTGGAATGTAAAATACCCTTTTAAATAAAGGTGTTTATTAATATCAATATGCTCTGCTAGTAAATTACCTATACTAATATCTTCGAGTAATGATTTTATTTTATGTCTTGGTTCAAAATTATTTTCTAAAAAAATTTTAGTATATATCCCATTTATTTTTAGCTTACTCGTCAACTCCTCGCCAAAAATCGCCTTTTCTTCTTTTGTCAAAAGTGCCTTTTTATCGGTTAAATATAGAATAATATTTCCTGGCATTTTAAAAGCATATCTTGTTTTTAATACATTCAATGAGTTAGCATAGCTTTGAATAAAACCAGGTTCAGAATGAAGATTATCTATTAATATCCACTGTTGTTTAGATGCTTTTAGTAAATGTTCTATATCTCCATACTCTGAAAAAAATTCCATCGAATTCGGGTTTACCTGAAACACTAATGTATTATCGGGGGAATATTTTACTAGTTCTTCTGCATATTTTTTGCCTATAGAGCCTCTCCCTGAACGAATAATAATTTTGACAGTATCATTAAATTTCTGTGGATTAGCATTGACATCGTTTTTATTAATCATTAACCATAATGGTGTTTCTAATATTCCAACATTTTCATATTCACGAATTAGTTCACTTCTAAAATCACTATTAAATTGAGTATCTTCCGCATTTAACTTCTGTTTAAAAATAGCGTATGCATCATGATTAAAAACCACTTTTTTAATCAAATCAATATCGATTTTATACTCATTATTTGGATCCCTAAAAATATCCATAGTAGTAGAATGGTCATCTTTGATTAATTGCCAAACTTCTAACTCACCACTTCTTAGCTCATCGATAAAATATAAACTGGCATGCTTTCCATTAATATAGCTCTGTTGGTTAGTTTGGTTAACATTAATTTCCAACCGCCAATTCTTAGTAGACTGTTTTTCCCCTGCTAAATTATATGGCCAAGTTATTTTTTTACTGTCACTCGTGACACCGATAGGTCGATTATAACCTACTACTGGAAGATATATTCCATGCTTAGCTAATTCGACACTTGCCCTAAAAACAAAGTTTTCATTTACCCCCCCGCGTCCTAATTGGCAGCCTGCCAAAACAATCTTATTAGGTGGATATACCTTCAGTACATCATTTTTAAGATACTTCAACCCTGTAATAAGTTGGTAAGCTTGGTACCCTTCAAGGTGGCTTTGCTGGTTACGTCCAGTATATTGACCATGGCCAATAACCGCCCAACGTATTTTCCCGTTAACTTGAGTTTGTAAATCACCATGTAGTACTTTCCACTGTTCATTTTTAATATCAAACTGTATAACAAGCGAATTACTAGGAAATTTTGCTAATAATCTCCCCGTTGATTTAGCTGCTGTGTCATCACCTCCGATTTGGATTAAAACATGATAATTATATGTCGAGTCACTTGTAGGCCGACTCATTAAATGATGAAAAATTGTAAGCCTTGTGAATTCATCTATAGGATTAAACCAGTTAGATATATTTTTAAGTTCGGAAGACTGCTCCCCTACTAATGGACTGCCATCTATGTGTTCCGTTAAAAATATCAAATCATCATCTTTATTAATTATTTTATTATTAGTTTTCTTATCATTTACATTTATCATCTGAGTTTTCTTTCCATGTCAAATTAAAGCCCACCTTCAACTTAACAAGGTTGCCACATCAGTAAAATATATAAAAAAACAATTAAGATTAACTACAATTAACAACGCTCAAGATAATTTCACTATTAAAATATAAACCATCAAATCGATATGATACACAATCATTTTAATGATTATATTATGTTTACTTGTAATTATATTATATGCATGTAATTATTTGGATTCATTTCTACTTTCTACGAAGGCCATATATGAACAATTTCGAATTTTATAACCCCACTCGTATCATGTTTGGTGAAGGTAAAATCAGTGAACTTGACCGAGTTGTCCCTAAAAATGCTAAGGTTCTTATTTTATTTGGCGGTGAAAGTGCAAGAAAAACAGGAACCTTAAATGAAGTTGAGCAAGCTTTAGGATCTCGAACATTCGATCATTTTGGTGGAATTGAGGCCAATCCTCGCTATGAAACATTGATAAAAGCTGTCGATAAAATTGAAAAAGAAGGTTTCGATTTCTTGCTGGCGGTGGGTGGTGGCTCCGTCATTGATGGTGTTAAATTTATCGCAGCCGCGGTAAATTACCCAGGCGATAAATGGGAGGTGGTTACAAATAGAGGCTCGACTATAAAAACTGCGCTGCCCTTCGGTACAGTGTTAACATTACCTGCTACTGGTTCCGAAATGAACAAGGGTTCTGTAATTACTCGTGAAGAACTGCATTCTAAACTTGCTTTTATGAGCGACCATGTATTTCCTCAATTCTCTATTCTTGACCCAGTAAAAACCTATACTTTACCGACTCGCCAAATAAGTAATGGTGTTGTTGACGCTTTCGTTCATGTTATTGAACAATATTTGACTTACCCAGTGAATGCTTACGTACAAGATGCATTCGCAGAAGGCTTATTGAAAACATTAATAGAGATTGGACCTAAAGCGCTTGAGACTCCAAAAGATTATGATATTAGAGCCAATTTAATGTGGACAGCCACCTTGGCTTTAAATGGTTTAATTGGTGTTGGGGTACCACAAGACTGGTCTACTCACATGTTAGGCCATGAAATCACTGTGCTGTATGGTTTGGATCATGCACAAACACTCGCTATTGTTCTACCATCCATGCTGACGGAAAAATTAGCCCAAAAACAGGCCAAATTAGTGCAATATGCAGAACGAGTTTGGGGAATTACGTCAGGTTCTGACCAAGAGAAAGCATTAAATGCCATTGAGTTAACTCGAGAGTTCTTTGAAAAAATGCAAGTAGGTACTCGTTTTAGTGACTACCAACTGACCCAAGAGGTTATTGAACCATTAGTTAATAGCTTAGCTGCACACAATATGGTGAAATTAGGTGAGCACCAAGATATTAACTTAGAGATTAGCCGCCGCGTATATACGGCCGCTTTATAATTTCCTCCCACTCGAAAAGGTGCAAACTTGCACCTTTTTCTTTTTTATCACCGAAAGCCCTTTTCCTTATAAGTCATTTAAATTTATCGGTTATTACAACAGCATATAACGTTTAATTGGCTAGATTGTATTTCATATTGCCAGATTTTTAATTGAGAATGGCACATTAGCATCAGCAAAATATTGTTTTCAATTTTGAGCATTAATCACCATATCTCACCACTGTAAATTTAGGTATTTTATAGCTTACAGATAGTCCGAAACAAATATATAACAACAATTAATAAGTTAGGTTGTGAGCCATGTTATCTAAATTTAATATATCAAACAGTGCATTACTTGCATCGTCTCTGCTCTTAACGATTGGGCGTGGTGCAACATTGCCCTTCATGGCTATTTACCTAACCCGTGAATATGAAATGGCTATTGATATTGTCGGTGTTGCAATGTCAATGGCTATGGTGGTTGGTGTTTTATTTAGTATGGGATTTGGTATGTTAGCAGACCGCGTTGATAAAAAACGCTGTATGCTATTCGCAGTTATCGCCTTTATTTGTGGGTTTATTGCGATACCTATCGTGAATAATGCTATTTTAGTCATTATTTTCTTTTCGTTAATAAATTGCTCTTATTCCGTATTCTCAACGGTACTAAAAGCCTATTTTGCAGATACCCTTACGGTTGCATTAAAAGCAAAAATATTTTCCTTAAATTATACCTTCATTAATATAGGCTGGACTGTTGGTCCTCCCATTGGCACCTGGTTATTAATGTATAGTATTAACTTACCATTCTATTTAGCTGCAATTTCAGCCGCTTTTCCAATCTTTTTTATACAACGGTTTGTACAGAGCATAAAACCGATACCATTAGAAGAAGGCCAGACCCGCAAATGGAACCCTGTCTCTATGCTACGAGACCAAGTGCTGGCATGGTTTATTTTATCAACTTTCTTAGGTTCATTAGTTTTTGGAACTTTTACCACTTGGATATCCCAATATGCCATCACCGTTGCTAACAGTGATTTTGCCCAAGTGGTTATCGGTGTTATTTTGCCCGTAAATGCTATTGTCGTAGTGACGTTACAATATACAGTCGGTAAACGTATCACTCCAGATAACTTAAGAGAATTGATGACATTAGGTAGTCTATTTTTTATTTTAGGGTTGGCAACCTTTATGTATGCCCATGAAAACTTATACCTATGGGCTCTTGGCGCCTTTATTTTCACTTTAGGTGAGTTAATCTACGCCCCTGGCGAATACATGTTAATTGATAGTATTGCTCCAGACGGAATGAAGGCCAGTTATTTTTCGGCTCAATCTTTAGGGCTACTTGGCGGTGCATTTAATCCGATGTTAACAGGAGTTGTATTAACTGAACTTCCCCCCTATTTTATTTTCATTATTCTTATGTTTATTACATTTTTAGCCTGGCTATCCATGCTAAATGGAATGCGTCTAAGAAAAAAACAATTATTAGTTACCCAATAGCATTTTTTCTCCACTGAAAAACATTTTCGGTGGAGAAAAATGACCAATCTACTGCCTTTTTATTCTCTGTCTTATCGGTAAAACTAAACAAATAGCTGAACTCAATAATGCAATAGTCATGATTATAGAAACCTTAAGATAATTTTTCGAAATGAGTAAAGAAAATATTGGTAATGCAGATAATAAAATCAAGTTGTTAACACTCTCGGATATAGACAAGACAAAACCTTTATTCTCTGCACTTTGCCTTGCTAACATTGCGGTGCTTATCGGAGAGGCCAATCCTAACATCCCACCAATAACAGTTAAGCATAATCCATGACCAATTAACGAAAGCCATCCACTAAGAAATAAGATAATCGTTACTATGATTATTAAAATAATAACCACGAGTTTTGTATTATTTGATACTTTAATTTTTTCAATTTTTGCAACTAAGCCATTGCCAAATAATAATCCCATCCCAAATAATCCCATTAAGCTACCAACCTCCGCACTTTCTAAGTGGGATCGTTGCCTTAATATTTCACCTGCAAGCAAGAATATACAAACTGATACCCCATTCCATAAACCTTTCGCTAATATGAGTCTGGTAATACCTACATGTTTAATCGCTTTAAAAGATAATTTTTTTCCGACAGTTTTTTGAGAGTGCGGCAGTGTAAATAGCCCTATAATGAATACGACTAAGCACCCTATCGCGGTATAAATAAAAGGGGCGTACCAAGCAAAATACTGGACTAATATCCCTGCAATAATTGGCCCCGTAATAATACCGACAGTTATTCCCACCATAATACTCCCCATTGCTGTAGCTTGTTTACTTTCACTAATTACATCAGCAATAAGTGCGAAGATAACGGGAACAAGTGCAGCAGTAGCCAATCCTCCGAAGCCCCTTAAAACAAGTGCAGTCAATAGATTAGGTGAAAAAATAATGACTAAACTATCGAGTGATAATAGCAAAAGAGCCATAAGCACAATTTTTCGTCTATCAATTCTATCTGATAAAAAACCAATAATAGGAGCTGCCAAGGTATAGGCCAACGCATAAGCCGATACCAACCACGTAATTTGGTCAGGTTGAACATGAAATACCGTTGCTAACGGCGATAAAATAGCCGACAACATAAATTCTGCGGTACCAACAAGGTATACCGCTACTGCCGACAAAAGCAGCAAGTAATGAGTAGAAGTCATAGTTTTCTCGTTTTGATATATATTGCATTATCCAATCAGTGCTTATGATTGGTATCGATATGGTTTTATTTAAAAAAAATTAGGGGAGTTTTTTGGCAGTGAGTAGCTAGTTGTAAGTAACGTTTAAATACTGGAAGTATTGAGATGATTAATTAAGGTAACAAACTGAAAGATAAGAGCGAATAGAGGTCTATTAAATCTTAAACTTTAATTAAATTCAAGAGATTCCTGCAAAGTTAAATATATATTAACAAATATTCCATCTTCTTAAATTTAGCAAAAATAATTACTATCTGATTTCCTTGTTCCTATGCATTTAATACGTAATATTACCCATTCAAATACACTAATTCCTGCGATTAATCGACTATTAGCCACTTCTATGTCAAAAAAAACTCTCATTATCTATTTTATAATGTACAAACAATAACATGATAGTTGCTTCCATATTTGGTTATTAAATCAATAGAATAGTTTATTTAACAATCACATTAAAGCATGTTTAGGCTAACGGAAGGTATATAAACATGAATATTATCACTCGGCTTAAATTCGTTTCATTTCTACAATTTTTTATCTGGGGATCATGGCTAGTTACTTTTGCATCTTACCTATTCAATACATTACATTTCAAAGGCGGTGAAATCGGCTTAATTTTTAGTACATTAGGTATCTCAGCCTTATGCTCACCGATTATCATCGGATTTATTGCAGATAAAATTGATAACAGAAAACTTGTATACACTACATCACATATCATTTCTGCTGTATTTCTAATCGTAATGGCTCATAGTGATTCAATAACCCTACTATTTATTGTGACATTAGTTCATCTAATGTTTTATATTCCAACTATTTCTATTTGTAATAGTATTGTTTTTGAAATGTTGAGCGCTGAAAAGCTCGATTCTGATGTTTATTTTCCTAAAATACGCGTTTACGGTACCTTAGGCTTTATTGTCGCTATGTGGACAATTAGCTTATTAAAATTGGAAATGAGTTTTTATCAATTATATATTGGTGCTATTGCATCGATTGTACTCAGTATTTTTTCTATTTTCTTTATTTCAACACAGAGCTGTAAAATTGAGAGAAAAGAAGAAAAACCCAGTTTTAGTTGTCAAAATATTATTTTTCTCTTTAAAAAAGGACGAGTTGCAGTATTTCTATTCTTTGCCATGTTATTAGGCTCTGTTTTACAAATTACCAATACCTTTGGCGTTCCCTTTTTACAAGATATGGCATTAATGCCTGAAGCTAGAGGCTCGGTTTTTTCTGAATATCCCACAATCTTTTTATCAATATCGCAATTTTCAGAAATTATATTTATTTTGCTTTTACCGCTATTACTCAAAAAATTCAAAATTGAAGCTATCCTATTTATGAGTATGATCGCGTGGATTTTACGATTAGGTTTATTTGCTTACGGTGATTTCACTGTGATTGGTACTATCGCTTTATTTTTATCCATGGTTGTATACGGCTGTGCATTTGATTTCTTTAATATCGCGGGAGCACTATTCTTAGAAAAAGAAATTGCCCCCGAATTTCGTTCAACAGCACAAGGTGTATTCACCACATTAGTGAACGGTTTTGGTACATTTTTAGGCGCGGTATTATGTGGATGGGTTATCGAACTGAATACGGTCAATGGTGTGGTGAATTGGAAAACTTTCTGGATGATCTTTACCGGCTACACTGCGAGTTTTACACTTCTCTATGTCATTTACTTGTTCTATCCTAAAAATAGTCAACCGAAAACTGCCATTCAATGACTCGTATTCCCCTTATTCATGAGCCATATATACAGAATAAGGGGGTTATATTATTTCAAATGTGTGATTTTGAAATAGTCATATTAGGGTTACTCTTCATTTTTAGTGCAATTTAATTATTATCTGCCTTATACTTCGCCTCTTTTAGCAATAACGCTTGTTTTCGGTCAATACCCCAACGGTAACCAGAAAGATCACCATTACTCCTAACAACACGGTGGCACGGTATTGCTACCGCTAACATATTTGCACCACAGGCATTAGCTACCGCTCTGACTGCACTAGGCTGGCCAATTTTTTCTGCAATATCACTGTAACTCTTTGTTTCCCCAACTGGGATATTACGTAAAGCTTGCCAGACGCGTTGTTGAAATGCAGTACCTTGAATGTCTAATGGTAAATTTAAACCAATTTCAGGCGCCTCAATAAAACCCACCACTTGAGCGACTAGTTGTTCAAAGTCGTCATTTCCTCCAATGAGCTCTGCGTTCGGGAATTTATCCTGTAAATTATTCAATAACTGCTCAGGGTCATCCCCTAACAAAATGGCGCAAACCCCTATCGGACTTTGTGCAACTAATAATGTTCCCAACGAGCAAACCGCAAGAGCAAAATAAATTTTACTGCCTCTTCCTCCTGATTTCCATTCACTCGGCGTCATGCCTAGTCGTTGAGATGAGGCTTCATAAAAGCGACTATTTGATTGATAACCTGCATCATAAATAGCATCCGTAATTCGTTTTTTTTCTTGAAGCTGTTGCTGCAATGTTTTATGGCGAAATGCATCCGCATATGCCTTTGGTGTTAACCCTGTCTGTGCTTTAAATAAACGGTGTAAATGATAGCGACTCATACCAATATAATCAGCTAACTCTGCCAAGCTCACCGTTTGTTCCTGCTGCTCAATATAACGACAAGCCTTTTCAATTTGTTCTTGATAAAATTGGGTTAATTGTGACGTTTCTGTCCGAAAGCGTTTTCCAGCACAGTAGCCTTGTTCAATAGCTTGCTGTTCATTATCGAAAAACTCAACATTATCTCTATTTGGTAAACGCCCCGCCGCAGATGGATGGCAATAAATAGCAGAGGTTCTTACACCGTAAACAAAATGACCATCTGCGGATTTATTCCTTTCAACCACCGCTTGCCACCTCTGTTCTGGCGTTTTCCACAAATTTTTAGTTATCATCATGTCGCCCTTCGCTGGTTAATTACATTAATTATGACAAACTTCAGTCCTAAAAAACTCCGAACATTGCTTTTTAATTCTAGCTTTATCCGTCCAGCACAAGGCCATAATTACATGAATTCCAATGTGTTATTGCGTTTATAAAAAGCACTCAACAAAAATTGAACCGCATTAGTATTATTTGTTTTTCAGCTCTTTTTGTGCAATGCGTTTTTTAAATCCTGTTAACGTCATTCCTGTATGCCGTTTAAAGTAACGGCATAAATAAGATGTATCTTCAAAATTTAATTCATCAGCAATTTGCTTAATGGATAAATTACCAATTTCTAATAATGCTTTTATTTCTAAAATAACTTGCCTATCTATTAATACTTTTGGTGGGTCATTAAAAAAATTTTGACTAATTTTGGACAAGTAGAATGGTGTAATAGACAATTGTTCAGCATAAAATTTCACTTCTTTATGCTGCTTACAGTGAGTTGTAATTAAGTCCCAAAAACGCCAACACAGCTGCTCTTGGCGGCTTTTATTTTCTGGTTTTATAGAAATGTGTTGTGCATGATTACTGATTTCTAAAAATAAATTTTGTAAATGGTTTTTTAATTGTAATACCCCATATTTACCCCAATTAGACACTATAGCTAAAAGAATGTATCTCCAGCTTTCAAACAGTGCAACTTTTTCTAATGGAATTGAAATAACAGGAAAATCATTAAAAAAAGCAAATAATTGATTTGGTAATACATAGGCAATTTCTGTTTCTAGCTTTTTATCAATCAACCAATATTCCAAACGAAATTTACGTGATTTGGCTTGCAGCATTGCAAAAGAATCATCGTATAAAATGATAATATCGTTTTTGCGTATCAGATGCCGTTTGAAATTAATATTGAAGACTCCATATCCTTGCTTGCATACACAAACCGCCACATAAGATGTTTTAATCGGTTTAAATTGCATCTCTTCCATATTACTTTCACCAATCCGAATGGCTTCAGGTAAATCAATTTGATAATTTTTTAAATGCTGCATGATTGTTGTGTTTTGATTTACTTCATATAACGCATATCATAACAAAAAAGTTGTCATAAGTACCAATAATGTACAAGTTATGCCCTTATTTTATTTTCATAAATACCTAAAATAGCCTTCAAATTAAGGGATACCATAACGGGGGAGATTAGAAAATGGTACTTGCAACAAATAGGTTAGTATTGCGTCCTTGGCAAGAAACAGATGCCGCTGATTTATATTTCTATGCAAAAGATGAAAGAATTGGCCCTATCGCAGGTTGGCCTGCTCACAAAAATGAAGAAGAGAGTCTTTCTATCATCAAGAATATTTTTATGCGAGATGAAATTTACGCGGTAACGTTAAAAAATGAAAACCAAGCTATTGGCCTGATTGGATTATCATTTAGCCATGAAAGTAATTTTCCCATTGGGGAAAATGATGCAGAAGTCAGTTATTGGATTGGTGTACCGTTCTGGGGTAAAGGCCTTATACCAGAGTCAATTAACGCCATCATGTACCATGCATTCACTAATTTGAAATTAGATAATTTATGGTGTGGTTACTTTCAAGGTAACGAGCAATCTAAAATTGCCCAAGAAAAATGCGGCTTCAAATACTATGCAACTCTTGAACCACAATTTATTGAATTAATTGGTGAAACTAAGACAGAAGATATTAGTAAAATAACCGCTAAAGAGTGGCAAGCTCGACAGTAATATTTGATTCTATCTATACATGTGGCCAGCATTTATCTGTTTGGCCTTTTTCTTATTAATTTATTGTCACAACTCATTTCAATGATGAATAAAATTATTCTACCGTGTTCCTATTAATGCTATGATTTTTCAACAATTATAAAATTCATACTTTCACTAGGATCACAGGTAAACACATGCAGGACTATGGTATTTGGACCGTTATCACTCCCATTGTGACTATAATTTTGGCGATATTAACTCGCCAAGTCATGCTTTCATTAATGCTAGGAATATTCGTTGGTTTTACTGTCATTAACGATCACAACCTATTATTAGGTGTGCAAGGTACCGTTGATGGTATTATTGATACATTTTCATCTGCAGGGAATACGCGAACAATTGTCTTTATGGTCATGATCGGAGGGATAATGAGGCTTGTTGTTGTGACAGGCGGAGTTCGAGCATTAGTTCAGCTACTAACCAATAAGACAAAACTGATTAAAAACCGTAAATCTACCCAGTTTCTTGCCATTATCATTACTTCTCTTATTTTTATTGAAAGCTCAATTAACCAATTAGTCGCTGGCGCCTCAACTAAAAATCTAGCACGACAATATGGTGTTGCTCCTGAAAAAATGTCCTATATTATCCAAACAGCATGTGTTTCTGTTTGTTCCTCCGCCATCATCAATGGTTGGGGTGCAGTAATAATGGGGTTAATTGGGGTACAAATTTCCCAAGGTCTGATTCAAGGCGAGCCCTTTGATATTTTAATTACTTCGATTGGTTACAATTTAATGGCATGGTTATCTATTATAACTATCCTATTCTATGTATTTACCAATATTTCATGGGGTCCCATGAAAAAAGCTGAAGATAAATATCAACAAAATTTTATTGAGGGGAATATTTCCCAGTTACAAAGCCAAGATAATGAAGAAGAGATTATTGATCACCCTAACGCTCATTCTTCATTAAACTTCTTTATTCCTATTTTATCTACGGTGTTAATGGTCCCTATCGCACTATATATCACTGGTGACGGTGACTTTAGCAAAGGAAGTGGTTCGACATCCGTATATTGGGGAGTCATGTTTGGTACTGTGGTATCTTTCTGTTGGTTTATCGGTCGACGGTTACTAAATATTGATGAATTCTTTAAAGAATTATTTATCGGCTACGCCAATATGCTAAAAATCAGCTCAATTATGATCTTAGCATTCTTGATGGGAAATGTCTCTGCTGAGTTAAACACGGGAGCCTATATTGCTGAAGTCACTCAAGGAGTTATGGCCCCAGGTTTTTCTATTGGATTTATCTTTATAATTAGCGCCATTATGTCTTTAGCAACAGGCACCTCTTGGGGAACTTTCGCGATAATGATACCTATCGGGGTTCAATTAGGTTTATCTGTAGGAATGCCTGTTGAATATATGATTGGTGCAGCAATTTCTGGCTCAATATTTGGCGATATGACCTCCCCAATTTCTGCGGATGCTATTGTTGCTTCAATGGCGACAGACTGCGAACATATTGAGCATATTCGTACTCAAATGCCTTATGCGTTAGTAACTGCCAGTATTGTTCTTGCTATTTACCTTTACCTTGGTTTTTCTTATTAATTATTGGGAGTTTAGATGTCTATCCAACAACAACTAACACAGTACGCAAAAATAGATTTACTTAACTCGTCGACTCCACTTAATCGATTGAATAATTTATCGCATAAGTTTGGTCGTGAGATTTATATAAAACGTGATGATATGACTCCCCTTGCTATGGGGGGAAATAAACTGCGTAAACTAGAATTTTTAATGGCTGATGCATTAGCCAAAAAAGCAAAAATTATTGTTACCGCGGGGGCAATTCAATCAAACCATGTCCGCCAAACTGCAGCTGTTGCTGCCATGTATGGGCTTGAATGCGTTGCGTTATTAGAAAATCCAATTAAAAGTGATAACCCTAACTTTCTGCATAATGGTAATAAATTATTAACTGACTTATTTTCCACCCGTTGTGTGATGTGTGATGAATTAACCGACCCACAATCCCAAATGGAAGCGCTAATTAAAACACTTTCTCTTAAAGATGCCTATATTGTCCCTGTGGGTGGGTCAAATACATTAGGTGCTTTAGGCTATGTCCAATGCGCTATTGAGATAGCTCAACAGAAGCCAGAACATATTGAATTTGATAAAATTATTGTTGCTTCAGGAAGTGCTGGAACCCATGCAGGGCTTGCCATTGGTTTACAAGAATTACTACCACAGAGCCAAGTTATTGGCGTGACAGTGTCACGAAAGCAACAAGACCAAGCCCCTAAAGTTGAAAAATTACAAACTGAATTGGCTCAATGGCTGTCTCTAGCTAAAACCCCAAAGGTGCAGCTGTGGGATAACTTTTTTGCCCCTATGTATGGAATGCCAAACCAAAAAGGCCTCGCTGCAATCAATTTATTAGCGAGGCAAGAAGGTATTTTATTAGACCCAGTTTATACCGGTAAAGCCATGGCTGGATTAATTGACTACTTGGAAAGCTCTGAAGAAAAAACTCCCGTTCTGTTTATTCATACGGGTGGATCCCAAGCATTATTTGCTTACTCAGATATTAGCCAAACAATTAAGTAATCATCATCAGATAAAAGGGCCAGATTGCCCTTTTATCTTCCATTGTAAAGCTAAAATACTCGACTTCCTTCTTTATTATTGTTGATTAGTCTGTACTATCCAATAATCGGTAAGTGATCACATATAGATATTGTTCATTTGGGTAAATCTCTTTGATAAGTGCTTTCAACGTCTCTAGACTCATGGCTTCTTGCTTAGCGTGGTATTCAGAAATGTCATCATAAGAAATGGGCTCTACCGACAATATTTTAATATCAGTATAATATTTCCCTGTTTCTAACGCATATACCTTCACAATACTCCCAGGAACATAATCGCTCTCGCTTTTATCACGAATAGTGATAATTTTTTTACCGGAAACCACCAATGGAAGTAAACGCTCAAAAAAGGTTATCGTGTCTGGTGCGTTATTCATAATAATTCTCTTATTTTTATACAATCTCTTTTCTAGGAAGACCTATTTTCTTATAAATCCAATAAATTGCAATAAAATGGTTCTTTTTGTGCTTTCAATTATACGAACACTATAGCGATCATTGCGTTTTATATACAATCAAGCCATAAAAATATTATCTACTACTATAAACTGAGTATACATAATGGATAACAATGAAAATTTGTTCTATCAACAAGAACACTATTTTTGGTCTGCAATATGTGCAAATACGGTGAAAATTAGCAACCAAACTAGTGCTTATTTTTCTGAGCTACCATTGCCTATATTTAATTATATTTACCTCCACCAAGGCGCACTCATTTCAGATTACGAGAAGGCCGAAGCGCTGTTCAAAAAACAAACTAAGCCTTATGTACTGGTTGTTCATGACCAAATACTTTCACTATTTGAGTCAGAAATAATAACACGGAGATTAGTCTTTGATGGTGAATCAACCGCAATGATTTTGCCACAAGGGGCTCTGTCTCAATACAATTCACCACCACCGCTTAATACTGATTTTCAGATAATACAGAGTAATGATCGACTCGAAGATTGGGCTCAGCCGTTAATTACAGCATTCCCTGTCGATTCTGATACAGATGAAAGTGACTCAACTGTTACTGACGAGTATATTCGTTATCACCAAAGAGCACTTGATAAACAAACTAATATGGTGCATTTAGTCTTATTTGCAGATCAGCAACCAGTCTCAACCTTAACTATGACATTTAATAATGAAACAGCTCGACTTGATGATATTGGTACTGATATTCAATACCAAGGTAAAGGGCTCGCGACTTCACTTATTAAACATGCGCTATACCTTTGCCATCAACAAGGGATTAAACAGTGTGTATTGGAGTCATCCAGTGAAGGGTTATCTATCTACAAAAAACTGGGTTTTGAACCTATTTTTAATTACTACAGCTATATTTCGGAGTGATTTTATTGAATGCATCTTAATAATCAAGATGCATTTTACTTTACCTAAAAAAATAAGGTTTAATGTAATCACTAATCGCAAAACTGCACCTAGTGACACAATCATGGGGATTAATATAATGATAACTCCCAGTATATTTATTTTGTCACCGTTTGGTACCAATGTTGAATATCTGTCACAATTTGTTCAGTGTGCAACTGCCCATCTTTATCTTTGAAATAATGGTCTAAATCTTGATAAGAACGGTAACTAACATGGGTATTACGAACTTGTTTCATCATATTATCTGTACCATGAGCATCCACGTTGGTATCCGCCATCGCTTGTATCACCAAATGTGGGGTTTTAACTGACTGGATAAGTTTTAAATTGTCAATGGTGAGCATCTCATACCACCATTTCGAGCCATGGCCGCTGACAAATTGGTCGTTATTTAATTGCTTTTGTTTTACCGCTTCTGCAAATTGTTTAAAACCTTCCTTTGAGTTAGCAATTTCTTCTTTAGGTGTATTATTTTCAATACTATATAGAACATCATTAATGAAGTGTTGGCCGCCAACATTCAATGCAACGGATGCGGTAATAAAGTTTTCTTGTGCAACAATTAAATTAGTTACCAGCGCACCTTCACTTCCGCCTAATAGCACTATGTGTTGGTAATCATTTTTTAATTGCTTTAATACTGCTACATAATTATTGGCGCGTTCTAATGGCGAGTCTTTCGACATGTAGTCAACAGGACATTCTTCTTCTGAAGCTTCTTCGCCATTAACCCCCACTTGGCTGTTTAATCCTGTTTTTTCAACTAATAAAATATCATTATGAGGAAATACAGCCCCGAAATTTTTCAACATATTGGGGTTATTAATGACGCTTTTACAATCTGAGCCTTGTAATAAAACTAATAAATCCTTTGATTTTTTGGCTTGTTTTTGGATTAAATAATAATTTATATCTTTGCCTGCAAAGTGCATAGTTTGCATACTCACAGGTAAATTCTGTGCAAATACACTTAATGGATAAATTGAAAACAACAAAGGCGTAATTTTTAGTTTCATTGCACACTCATCATGTTCTATAAGGACCTTTCGACGATATTATATTGAGTTTTTTATAACAAATAGCGCCTAAAATGCCCTCGTAAAACAAGATTAAATATAGATATACGGTTTAGACCTGTACATTTTTTTATGGCGCTTGAGAAACAAGTATTAATGACTCGCTATGGGGGAGAATGCTATGCAATGGCAATGTTAGCAGCGGATAAAATCGATATTTGTGTCGAATTCGCACTGGAACCTTATGATATTGTTCCATTAATCCCTATTATAGAACGTGCTATTGGCAAAGTGACTACATTAGATGGTTGCTGAGCTGAAATTGGTGGTACGGTTGTAGCAACAGGCTACCCAAACCTTCATGAACAAATTCTGGCTATCTTAATACAGGTAGTTAATTTTATCTTTTAAGAAGTATTATAAAATGCAATCTACTCAACAAGTTAATAGTCATGTTTCCTTTATGCCTGCGAAAAGGGAACAAGTTTCTACTCGAATTATTTTTTTTATTGCCGGTTTTGTTACCGCGGCCTGGGCAGCCATTGTTCCTTATGTCAAACTTAACACAGGGGCAAATGATGCCACCCTTGGCATGCTACTATTATGTTTCGGTGGAGGGGCACTTATTGCTATGCCAGTAACTGGTGCATTAGCTGCCAAATTTGGTTGCCGCCGTTTAATGGTGTTTTCTACCATCGCCTTTAGTTTGTTATTCCCCATTTTATCCTCTTTGTCGCAAATTAACTTTATTATCATTGCCTTATTATTATTTGGAATTTTCATTGGCTTAACAGATTGCGCGATGAATGTTCAAGCGGTGATTGTTGAAAAATCATCTGATAAGCCAATTATGTCCGGCTTTCATGGTTTTTATAGTGTCGGGGGGATAGCTGGTGCAGGTACCATGAGTTTGATCTTGTTACTTGGTGTTTCCGCGACAATGGCATCAATCATCGTTTCAGTTATTGCCGTAGTTTTATTAGCTATTTGCTATAACGGTTTAATCCCTTACGCTAACGCCCCAACAGGCCCTCTTATCGCTATACCGAAAGGCATTGTTTTGGTTATTGGGGTTGTTTGTTTTGCCGTTTTTCTTGCTGAAGGCGCAGTTCTTGACTGGGGAGCTGTATTTTTAATTGAACACCATGGATTAGAAGAAACTTTAGGCGGCTTAGGGTTTGCTGCTTTTGCCACAACTATGACGATTGGCCGATTACTGGGCGACAAAATTGTTATGCGAGTCGGTTCCTCTCGCGTCGTATTTTTAGGTGCTTTACTCGCTTGCCTCGGTTTTGTTATTGCTGTTTTATCTCCTCATCTTATATTTGCCATCATGGGTTTTGCATTAGTCGGTGCAGGTTCATCTAATATAGTACCGGTGATGTTTTCTGCTGTAGGGAAGCAAAAAACGATGCCAGAGGCTCTTGCCGTACCTGCAATTTCAACTTTAGGCTATTTAGGTATTTTGGCGGGACCTGCAGCTATTGGTTTTGTTGCTTTTCAACTGTCCCTGGCAACTGCATTATTATTAATTTCTGCATTATTAGTTATTATTGCTTTTGTGACTCGTTTTATCCGTGTGTGATTTTTTGAATCTCATAAGGCTGCCCTTGCAGGTTCAGGTAAAATACTCTGTGCTGAAGATTATATTGATGATAAGCCTGAACACAACGCGTTAGCTATCGCACAAAACGCCCTTACAACAATTAAAAATTCATTTATAGGTAGTAACACGCTAAATCTTGAAAACGCTTTCACAGGAATGCGACCTATGCCTAAAGATGAGACGCCAATTGTCGGAAAAGTTGCTGATTTCGAAGGTTTATATATTATCAGTATGCACGCTGCGATTACGCTAGCGCCTTTGATATGCCAATTGGCTCAAGATGAAATCTTGCATGGGATAGAACAAGCCGCATTAGGTCCATATCGATTAACTCGTTTTGTATCAGGTAACTGACAAATGAATATTCCGTTGTACTATTTAAGACATTATCAATCGATTGAAAAAACATTCTGGACATCTATTTGTGAACATAGTATCCAGATTGCACAACACACAATTTGCTATTTAACGCCCCTTAATTCGCCAGCGTTTAACTTCATTTATTTGCAGCCTGACTCAACCAGTCACGCCTTTATGCAGGCTCACAACCTGTTTGTTTCACAGAAGAAAAACCATACCTTAGTGATCCCCGAAGAGATGCTACAGCAGGTGGTAACTGAGGCTGAGTCATTAGGGTATAAACGTGACAGCGTCACGACTGCAATGGCACTGACCTTAGTAAAGCAAAATGAAGTTGAACTGCCTGATAACCAAGTCGATATCGTCTTAGCCAATCACGATTTGTCTTTGTGGGCAAAGCCACTGGTTTCTGCGTTTTACCTGTCAGAAGAGCACGATCAGGTTATTCAGGAATATGTGCGTTATCATGAGGATGCATTACAACAAGGCGCCCCGCAGTTTCACCTTGTGTTACTCGTTAATGGTGAACCAGCGACCTCCATGACGGTGACGATCGAAGGTACGTTAGCGCGTTTTGATGATATTGGTACCGAGCCAAGTCATCAAGGTAATGGTTATGCTTCACAACTTATTGATTATGCGTTAGCATTTTGCCGCCAACAAGGTGTAGAACACTGTTTCCTAGATGCGTCTGAAGCGGGATTTGATTTGTATAAAAAATTTGGATTTGAACCTCTCTTTCGCTATATCAATTATGTTTGGTGCAAATAATTTATAACCATAATGTTATTTGTAGAGCTATCTGAAGTGGGATCATTGTTCACACAATGGTTCCAAGCTCAGTCATTCCAGATTAATCATAATGACAAAATTATCTAATATTTACATATGAAAATTAATATTATTGGCACTAGTGGTAGCGGTAAAAGTACCCTTTGCCAACAACTTTCGCTGTTGTTAAACGTCCCTTCTATCGAATTGGATAGCTTGTATTGGTTAGCGAATTGGCAAGGTTCTTCGGATGATGCGCTTAACCAGAAACTCACCGCTGCATTAGATAAAGCGGTATCTGGATGGGTTCTTGATGGAAACTATACGCGAACCCAACCCATTAAATGGAAAGAGGTTGATATGGTGGTATGGCTGGATTACTCCTTACCAAGAACGCTTTATCAGTCGATTACGCGCACATTGTCGCGCATTCGTTCAGGACAAGAGTTGTGGGCAAATACAGGTAATAAAGAACGTTGGAAAAATGCTTTTTTCAGCCGTGATTCGATAATTCTGTGGCTACTAAAGACTTACTATCCAAATAAGAAAAGAAATCTAAGTCATATGGCAAATATCAACTTACGCCATATTCAGTTTGTTCGACTCACCTCGCCAAAAGAAACAAACTTATTTTTACAACAAATGAAAGCTCAAGTTCAGGGTAAATAAACATCTCGGTAGCCATAAAAACCACCGAGATAGTATTTTTTCAGCAATTAAAGCTCATCACATGCCGTTTTCAACATCGCAGTTTGTTGGAATTTTTCAATTCCTAACTCAATCAAGCGGCTGATTAATTGCGGGTATGTCATACCAGCTTGTTGCCACAATTTTGGGTACATACTGATGTTCGTAAAGCCAGGCAATGTGTTGATTTCATTGATGACCACGTCGTTGTTTTCCGTTAAAAAAACATCCACACGGGACATTCCACTGCAATTTAATGCGCGATACGCGGATAAGGCAATCTCGCGTATTTTATCACTCACCGCAGCATCTAACTGTGCAGGAGCCACGACAGAGGCGCCATTTTCATCAATATACTTAGTGTGGTACGCATAGAAACTATCGTGTAATACGATTTCACCACAAGGGCTGGCAAGAGGTTCTTCATTACCCAGTACGGCGCATTCAATCTCACGCCCTTTTACTGCACTTTCAATAAGGACTTTCATATCAAATAAGAAAGCAAAGTCCAGTGCTGCGTAAAATTCTGATTCAGTGCTGACTTTACTGATCCCGACAGATGAACCTTGATTTGCTGGTTTAATAAAAAGTGGTAAACCTAATTGCGCCACGGTCGCTTCATATTCAGTTGTTGCGCGCTCATTTTTGAGCACTGTTATAAACGGAGCAATATTTAAGCCTGCATCTCTAAGTAATCTTTTGGTAACGTCTTTATCCATACAGGCAGAGGAACCTAAAACCCCCGGACCGACAAATGGTAAATTCGCCATGCGCAATAAACCTTGTAACGAGCCGTCTTCACCTAAGTTACCGTGAACAATAGGGAAAATAACATCGATTTGTGGCAATGGCTTAGCATCTTCTAACGAAATAAACTGTTCGCTTGTTTTACCTGGAACAAGTGCGATAGCTCGCTTAGGCGTATTCAACGCAATACGAGAGGGATCATCACCATGCAATAAAAAATCAGATTCGTTATATTCATGCCATTGCCCTTCTTTATTAATCCCTAAAAGGCATACATCAAATTTATTGCGATCTAACCCATTGATAATATTTTTAGCAGACTGTAGTGAAACTTCATGTTCTGTTGATCGGCCACCAAAAATAACACCGACTCGTATTTTGCTCATTATTTGCTCCGACATAAAACACCAAACCTAGCCGAGAAATATAGCACGCAAAGAAAAGGTTATGGCATAAATTATTTATTTTTCATTAAGATTAGCTGGCTTTATGACCAAACCTTCTTTTTTTGATAGCTAATTATCTTTTATCTATCAGAGTTTCAATACTGATATTCACCTGTTCAATTAGCCACTGCGTAAAAATAGCCGCTGCACTGCCTTGCTCTACAGGTTTAGATGACAATAAATAATATGCTGAATTATCTTCAATAAAGCCATATGGCGCGGTTAATTGTTTCGATTTTACTTCATCCGCAACCATCAAAAATGACGCAAGCGCCGCCCCTTGCCCAGCCAAAGCCGCTTGTATACACAAATAAAAGTGTTCATATGTAATAGTTTTACTATTTTGAAACACTATTTCTTTTATATTTTGCCAAGTTTCCCATGCAGTTGGCCTAGATAGAGTTGACAGTAGCGTTATATGACTAAAGTTTTCTTTAAAATCAAGTTCAGGCCGAACCACGATGCCCATACGTTCTGAGCACACTTTCACCGCGCAAAGGTTGTCATTCCATTTGAAATCATTACGCCTCAATGCTAAATCAACATTCGTTTTTGTGAAATCGATAACACCACCTGCCGCCACTAAATGCACTGTAATATGGGGATATTGTTGATAAAAATGTGTAAGCCGAGGAATTAACCACTTCATTGCGATTGTAGGTTCACAAGACAAACTAACAACATCAGGAAAGGTACTGTTTTTTATCTTTTCAACACCCTCCTTGAGCTGTTCAAATATTGCACTGGTTGTTTGTAACAATATTCGTCCATTCGCCGTTAAAAATACAGCACGGTTCCTTCGTTCGAATAGCTCAACACCAAGGTGTTCTTCTAATAAACGAATTTGTCGGCTAATCGCACTATGAGTCACATTCAGCTCTTGAGCCGCTTGCACAAAGCTACCTGCTTTCGCAGCAGTGTCAAAAAAACGTAATGACGTTAACGGTGGTAGTTTCATATATAGGTAATAAAAACTGACAGATTTATGTCAGGATAAATCGCTTTTTAGTTTTATTCAATCTATTGATAATAAAAACAATAAATGAACAAACAATTTCAGAATAAATCTGTTTTTGGTCTGTTTTCATTACCTTTTAGGAAATTAATATGAATGAAATTATTGCAGTTGCAACTATTACCATTTTAGCAGTCATTAGTCCGGGGCCAGACTTTGCTATGGTAACTCGTAATAGTTATACCTATGGCATTAAAACAGGCTTACTGTGTGCGCTAGGTATTGCTATTGGTGTGCAGGTTCATGTGTTTTATACCATTTTTGGCATCACTTTGGTCATTATGAGTTCACCCGCATTATTCTTAATCGTTAAACTTATTGGGGTGTTTTACTTGGTATACATCGGATTTAAATCATTGACCAATAAAGTAAAAATATCCTCAGATAAAGCAGTATCAAAGCCATTATCGGCCCTAAACGCGTTTAAAAATGGTTTTCTGACAAATGCATTAAACCCAAAAACCATGTTTTTTGTGGTTTCTGTGTATAGCCAAGTTATCAGTACACAGAACTCAATTTGGCTAAATTTGAGTTATGGCCTATTTATTTCTTTCACTCATTGGCTTTGGTTTAGTCTAATTGCTATTTTCTTTGCAACGCCAGCAGTCAGAAACAAAATTCTTAACTACCAATTTATTATGGACCGAACGATTGGAATTCTACTGATTTTATTGGGATTATCTCTACTATTCTTTAATATAAACTAACTCCACATTCACATTCACATTCACATTCATGGTAGTTATTTACCCTGCAATCGATAATATTCATTGACCACTTTCGCCAACTCAACCACATCGGTTGGAATATTGAGTTTGGCGAGTTGGTCAAATGGCACCCATTCAAATGGGGCAAAAGGCGATTGTGATGAGGGTAATAGCTCACATAAGTAAATCATATCAATATGCCAATGGTTCCCTTTCTTTTTATCCGCAATAAATTCTTTCAAGATAGCGATGGGCAACGGTAATACTTGTGTATGGGATGAATCCTGCACTTGCGATACAAAGGGAAAACCGCAACTGACCACTTGGCACTCTAATCCAGTTTCTTCAAGAACCTCTCGGAAAACAGCATGTTGTGGTTCTTCATTTGCTTCAATGTGACCGCCTGGAGGTAACCAAAAACCAAGTTTTTGATGTTCGTGTAATAAAAACTCACCATGCTCATTACGGATCATTGCTGTTGCCGTAAAATGTTTAACTTCCTCTCTCATCTCACCACATCCCTTTTTTATTTTGTTATTCTTACATTGTATTTCTGGTGTTGAGCCTAACACCTTGTTGCCTTTCAGTCACGGTAACCATTTCAACTTACATGAGGCATTTAAAGCGCAGTCAGCGGAAAGAAATTATCGTATGCTTAGCTAATGGCGATTGATTATTAACTCAGGTGGTTAAATTGAAAAAAGAATTTGATTTTTATAAGCAACAAGCTATGAACTTTGAGAATGGGGAACAAAATAAAAACCCATGAGATTTGTTATTGTTCATCATAAAGATGCGCAATAAATTGAACAAATTAGAGAAATAGCCAGCACATAGACTGGCTATTTCTGATAAAACCATTACGCGGTTAATGCAAGTTTTGCTCCAAACATCAAGAATACAGCACCAATACAGCTATTAGAGAACTTCGAAAGCTTTTTATTATGTTTAACCATATTCGTTACGGCAACAGCACCAAAAATCAGCAGTGATAAATAAATCATGCTACAAGTTTCTAAAATTAGGCCAAGTATGAAAAATGGCACACCTGCACTTGGGTAAGCTGGGTCAATAAATTGGATAAAAAATGAAACATAGAAAATGATCATCTTAGGATTTAGTAAACTTAAAAAAACGGCTTTTTTATAGGTGCCCTTGGTTTCTAAGATAATTGAATCAACATCACCTGTATTTTCTTTCTTATGCAATACGCTATACAGGGTTTTAATCCCTAAATAAAATAAATAAGCCGCCCCTGCGTATTTTATAACACTAAAAAAGATAGGTGATGTTTTTACTAAAGATGCAACGCCTAAAAATGATAGAAAAATGAGCACAGCATCTCCTGTAAAGACACCTAATGCGGCTTTATAACCATTTTTCACACCATATTTTGCACTGCTAGTTAAAACAAATAAAGAATTAGGGCCTGGTACCAATGTAATAAAAATAACACCGATAAGATAAGTCCATAAGTTTGTAATACCGAGATTTTCAAGCATAGGAAACCCGCTAACTCAATAAAAGTTATAACAAAAAATTCACATCATTTATTTATGACTATATGATACAGGCTTTACATTACTTATAAAAGATATCACCACATAATAATGTCAATATGAAATATAAACCCAAATAATATCAAAATACTAGATAAACAACAATGAGTGAAGATCAAAAAACAGAATAACAACCCAAAACGAGAACCTTAATTAGAAGCTAACTATAAATAGCTAATCAAGTAGTTGCAAATGCTAATATAGATAATTAAATTAGCATTTAATTTTATAGAATAAATAAAAGTAGTAGTGATTTGATTATGGTTTCGCGTTATAACATAAAAGTTCGTGCTATTTAAAAGTAAAATTGGATAAAGCCAGTATAAAGCTAAAATAGCTCATTACTAATATTTCATCTCTTTAAAATCAATCAAGTTATATAAGTGTTCAAAATTACAATAAGGTTAGCGTAAATGGTGTCACAACAAAGTAATCAATGGCAAAAAGCAATGATGGCAGGCGCTGTTCATACCGCTCCTCTTAATCTTGCTGTTATTCCTTGGGGAGTTTTAGCAGGTTCAATGGCGGTCGAAACTGGTCTCGATTTCTGGCAAAGCGTAGCGATGTCCGCGATGGTATTTGCAGGTGCGGCACAATTAGTCACTCTTGGGTTGCTTAACTCGGGTGCTGGCTATATCACGATTGTTATTTCTGTTTTTTTTATCACTTCCCAGCATTTACTTTATGGACTGACATTACGCCCCCAAGTTAAAGACTTTACAACTTCTCAGCGCCTTAGTATCGGTTTCTTATTAACAGATGAATTATTTGCGATTAGCGCTGCTAAACGTCAGAGTTTAAGCTTTCCTTATTTGTTTGGTGCGGGGTTTAGTTTTTATCTCGTTTGGTTAATTACTAGTCTTTGTGGGATTGCAATGGCCAATATTGTGGGCGATTTGAGCCGCTTACATCTCGACTTTTCTGTCGTGGCAACTTTGCTTGCAATCGTCGTTCCATTAACAAAAAAAATAAGTACGTTGTGTGGCGTGATCTTTTCACTCGTTGTCGCTATCGTACTTTCAATGTACTCCTTCAGTAGTGCTATTGTTATCGCAGGTGTGGGTGGGATGTTTGTTTCGGTAGCCGTTTCACGTTTATTGAAGGAGGAAAAATGATTTGGCTTTTAATTATTACCTTAACAGCGGTTGTTTTTACTCTACGTTATATTTTTCTAATACCACAGTTGCCAATACGCCTTCCTCTTGTGGTTCGTCAAGCACTAGGGTATTCAGCACCTTGTTTATTAACCGCAATTTGTGCCCCTGTTATCCTATTAGAAAACCATGAATTGCGAACCTTCCCTGATAATCCTTATTTATGGGGAGCGCTATTCTGTGTCATCGTGGCTTCTGTATTAAAAAACATGCTGCTAACTGTCGGCCTTACCTTAGTATTTTTCTATTCTCTTATTTATTTTATCGGTTAACTTATTATTTAAGATAAAGCATCGTTCAGCGCTTTGCTTTATCTTGGTTAATCCCTCATAATATGGCCCTCTCAAAATACATTCCTTTTCAATTTCACCCTGTCATTGATTGTCATAGTGAATACTTTATTGGCCTTACTCAATAAATAGCCAATTAACCTTTATAGATAATGGATAATACAATACCATGCTTAATAATTATGTTTTACGCAGCGTTCGCTATATGTTGGACTTAAGCGACGCCCAAATGGTTAAAATCGTAAAACTCGCAGATTTGGCTGTAACAAAAGAAGAAATGGTGGCTTGGTTAAAAAAAGATAATGAACCTGAATATGTTGAATGTAACGATAATATAATGGGGCATTTTCTAAATGGCTTAATCTATCACCGCCGTGGTAAAGATGAAAACCACCCCGCTCCCGAAGTCGATAGCCGACTTAATAACAATATTATGCTCAAAAAATTACGCGTGGCTTTTGAATTAAAAGATACGGATATGATTGAAATTTATCAGCTTGTTGATTTTCGTGTATCCAAGCCTGAGCTTAACGCAGTTTTCCGTAAACCTGGGCATAAAAACTATCGCGAATGTGGAGACCAATTACTGCGTTACTTCCTAAAAGGCCTGACAATTCGCCTACGTGGTGATAAATAACCGTTATTTTTGTTTGTTTTTTATTCATTAATTTTGCATTCTCCTGACATTTGTCTATAATAGAAGTGACAAATGTCAGGAGATTCAAATGAGAAACTATATCCCCACAACCCCACTTCAACCGACTGCTTCATCCTTTAAACCACTGTGGCGCCATGTAGGGTTACCCGCAGAACGTGGTATTGAGTTAACTCATTTCTTGCGTCAAGGCCTATCTGTCTCTGTCTTAGACAATATCCAAGAATGGTCAGGAATGAGCAAAACTGAATTATTGCGAATATCCGGCATTAATGAGCGCAATATTGCTCGACGTAAAAATGCTGGCCAGCCCCTTAATGCTGATGAAAGTGAGAGAATTGCTCGTCTAGTGCGGGTATTCGATGCTGCGGTGCGTTTATTTAATGGAGATAAGCACGCGGCAAGTGATTGGCTTAACCACCCAGTTAAAGGGTTAGGACATTTACGCCCTATTGAGCTTATTGCGACAGAAAGCGGAGCCATTGAAGTGATTGATTTGATTGGCCGTATTGAACATGGCGTATTCTCATGATTTTATATCGATTGGTTAAATCCAATTTTGCGCATGATGCATGGTCGGGCCAAGGAGCTATGCTCTACGGCGGGCGTTGGAATCATAAAGGGACTCCTGCTGTTTATACTTCAACGAGTATTTCATTAGCGACCCTTGAAGTACTCGTTCACATCAATCAAGACAGACTATTGAGCCAGTTCAGCTTACTATCCATAGATATCAATGATAAGTACGTGATGAAATTGTCGTTAGATCACCTTCCGACAGATTGGCAACAAGACCCCGCACCAACCTCCACCATGGATATTGGCACTATATGGCTTAATAACCAAGATAGTCTAGCATTATTAATTCCCTCTTGTATTGTTCCCTATGAATACAACGCAATTATTAACCCGTTACATCCGCAATTTCAAAAAGCTTTACATACCGTTAAACCACTAGATTTTAGTGTTGACCCGCGCTTAGCATAATTAGATATTTGCTAATAAATACTGTAAAAAAGCATCTATTTTCGGTGATAATGCACTACGGCTCGCATAAACCGCGCGAAGTTCTATAGGCGCTGGCGATACTTCATCGAATGCTATCCGCACTAATTTCTTCTGTTTAATCTGTTCTTCGCATGCATCTAACGCCAAAATAGCATAACCTACCCCATTCACTGCAGCAGCATGAGCCAAAATACCACTATTCACTCGGTAGCTGCTGTCAATTATCACTTTTTTCTGTAAGCCAGATGAATCAATAAATATCCACGGTTGCCCCTGTAATGCACTCAAGCTCGAAATGCACGGCATATTGGCTAAGTCAGAGTATGAACACGGTTTTCCTACTTTTTCAATTAATTGGGGTGATGCAACCACAACGCTTTGCCATGATTTGATCAGACGTGAGTGATAGCTACTGTCTTCAAGATGACCACGATGAAAAGTGAGTAATAAATCAATATCATCACTAATAACATCTTGAGGTATTAGTTGTGTATCACAGTGAATATTCAATTGTGGGTGAGATAATGCAAACTTCGCTAATAAATCTGCTAATAATAAACTACCGGATTCACTGGGAATAGTTAGCCTTAACGTACCTGTAATTTGTTGTGGATGACATATTTGCACTACAACTTGCTCTAATTCACTGACTAGTTTTTGGCTTTGTTCAAATAAAATATTTCCTGTTTCCGTTAGCCGCATTTGCCGGGTTGTACGTTCAATTAACTGGCTATTAAGTTGTTGCTCCAACTGTTTAATATAACGACTCACATTCGATGTTGGCATTGAAAGTAACTTTGCCGCATTGACAAAATTTCCTTGTGTCGCGACGGCAATAAACACTTTCAATAAATTCAGGTCAACAGCCATTTCTAATTCCTACAGTTCACGCGCTATTAACTTGAACTAATAGCACTAGCAGTAACCAAAATCCATTATTTTTTGATACCGCTGTGCCAGTAATTCGTCTATGTCTAATTGAGTTAGCTCATTTAAATCAGTGAGTAACTGTTGTTTTAATTGTTGTGCAGCTAACTGATAGTCGCGGTGAGCTCCACCCAAAGGCTCAGGTATAATAGTATCGATAATACCTAACTCTTTTAACCGTGGAGCGGTCATTCCCATTACTTCAGCTGCAATTTGTGCCTTCTGGGAATCTTTCCATAAAATAGAGGCACAACCTTCTGGAGATATCGCCGCATAAGTACTGTATTCCAACATATTAATACGATCCCCCACACCAATCCCTAATGCACCACCAGAACAACCTTCACCTGTAATGACACAAATAATAGGGGCTTTTAAATGAGACATTTCTATAATATTGCGTGCAATAGCTTCTGCTTGCCCGCGCTCTTCAGCACCAACACCGGGGTAAGCCCCAGCAGAATCAATAAATACCATCACTGGTAAGTGGAAACGTTCCGCCATTTTCATTAAACGAAGTGCTTTACGGTAGCCTTCTGGCGATGGCATCCCAAAATTACGCATAACTTTCTCTTTTGTTGTCCGCCCTTTTTGTTGCCCAAGCACCATAACCGGCCTACCATCTAAACGAGCAAGGCCACCCACCAGCGCTTTGTCATCAGCAAAAGCTCGGTCACCCGCTAATTCCTGAAACTCAGTAAATATTAATGGAATATAATCAAGGGGATAAGGCCTTAATGGGTGTCTCGCTAATTGGACAATCTCCCATGCCCCAAGCGATGCAAATATGGTTTTCGTAAGCGAATGACTCTTTTTTCTCAAGAGCTGGATTTCTTCTTCTAATTTAATCTCTGATGGATGTCCTTTTTGCTTGAAGGCAATAAGCGCTTCAATTTTGTCATTGAGTTCAACGATAGGTTTCTCAAATGCAAGAAAATGATTAGTCATAACGTTCCTAAAATGGTAACAGCAATCTTAGGAGTGTAATCAGAGAATCAATCCCATTCTATGCTTAAAAATAGGATTGATTGTTATCAAGAATGGGATAATGTTTTAACGCTGACTTTTCTTTAGCGAATTTGATTTTAAGCTGTTTTCCATAATCTTTTGAAAATTAGGGCATAAAAAGTGATTTTCTTCAGGACAATTCGCAATATGCAAAATACCCTTTTTTAAGGCTAGTAACCCCTGTATGGTTTGCTCAATTTCTTCTGCTCTTTCAAGTAGGCTCGCACGTTCAATATTAGGGCCATCCTTATGGTTGAGCATGCTAGCAATTTCATCGAGTGAAAATTTAGCTTCTTGCCCCAATGCAATTAAAGACAAACGGGTTATTACGTCTTTCCCGTGATAAACCCGTTTTAACCCTTTACGCCCTATCGGCTTAATCAGCCCTCTCTCTTCATAATAACGTAGGGTTGATGCTGCTAAACCTGATAATTGGCTAACTTGAGAAATATCTAACTCATCAGACATGAAATACTAACCCGCTATAATACTCGCTAATCAGGCTAATTGTTGGCGCAGTAACACCGTAATCGTGCCATTCATAAAAATTTCACGGTCAACAACGTAACCTAACTTTTCAGCCACACGTAAAGAAGCTAAGTTCCTCGGTTCAATAAAACAAATAGATTGCCGATACTTATTTTCTTTCGTCAGCCAAGACAGTGCAGCCTGCATAGCCTCTGTTGCATAGCCTTTTCCTTGATGTTCAGGTGCAATGACCCAACCCGCTTCTGGAATGCCTTTAACATGGGGTTCGACCATACGATGAAAATCCGCGAAACCTAAATCACCAATATATTGACCACTCGCTTTTTCACGGACAGCCCAATAGCCAAAGCCTAATAATGGCCATAAACCACCATAAGCTAACATTCTCATCCATGATTCGCGCTCACTAGAAGGCATACCACCAATGTAACGAACCATTGACTCAGTCGCCCATAACTTCGCAAGTGCAGGAAAATCACTTACTTGGTGTTTATTTAATATCAGTCTATCTGTTTCAAGTTCAGGTATTACAGCCATTGATTGCTTCTCCTTGCTATCTAAATGGGGGTTCATCGAACGTTCTTAATTTCCTTGAATGCAATTTATCCCCTTCTTTCCTCAATAAATCAATAGCACGAATACCTATTTGCAAATGTTCTGAGATTGCACCTTCATAAAAACTGTTTGCTTGACCGGGCAATTTAATTTCACCATGCAGAGGCTTATCAGAAACACATAACAGCGTGCCATAAGGAACCCTGAAGCGATACCCCTGAGCTGCAATTGTGGCACTTTCCATATCCACGGCAACCGCGCGGCTTAAACTAAAACGGCGAGCTGTTGCAAAAAAACGTAATTCCCAATTTCTGTCATCTGTTGTAACAACGGTTCCAGTTCGTAGACGTTGTTTTACCAATTCCCCAGGCATATTGCTAACTTGTTTTGTAGCGTCATATAGCGCACGCTGGACTTCCGCAATACTTGGAATAGGAATATCTGGCGGTAATACATCATCAAGAATATGGTCATCACGCAAATAAGCATGGGCCAAAACATAATCGCCAATTTTTTGGCTTTCTCTTAACCCACCACAATGGCCAATCATCAACCAAGCATGTGGTCGTAAAACGGCTAAATGATCGCAAATATTCTTTGCATTTGAAGGCCCAACACCGATATTTACTAAAGTAATTCCTGCCCCATCTCTAGCGATTAGATGATATGCAGGCATTTGAAATTTTTTCCATGTTAAATCAGAAGTCGCAATTTGTGGATCTGCATTCTCAGCGGTTAAATAATTATGTCCAACACAAGATAATGCAATATAACGACTTTCAGGATCACGTACCTGTTCACATGCCCAATTCACAAATTCATCGACATAACGGTTATAATTAGTGAAAAGAATGTACGGTTGAACATGTTCAGGTGGGGTTCCTGTATAATGCTTTAATCGCGCTAATGAAAAATCCACACGTAATGCATCAAAATGAGACAGCGGCATTTCATCCGTAGCAGTGTTCAAACCATCTGTAATATCATCACTGATATGAGATAAATCGGTTATCGGAAAATGTGCAGCTAAATTACTGCTCATACTCCTATCTAATGCTAAATCTGAACCATCAATGACAAAAGGGTAAGGAATTTCAATTTTTGAAGGGCGAACGGAAAAAGTGACATCATAATCCTGTTGTAGGATAGATAATTGCTCAACTAAATAAGCACGGAATAGTTCTGGCTGAGTCACCGTAATAGTATAATCACCCCGTTTAACAAAACGTGCATAAGCACGGGTTTTTTCGCAATGATCAACTTTGCCTTCCCATGTAACACACAGTTCAGGATAAGCAAATAACCCATTTTCCCTTTCTGTAATATCGGGTATGCGGCCTTCTTTTACATAAATAGCGATAGCATCTCTTAATGAATCAATCGCATTGCTATATAACAACGAAAGTTTATCTAAAACATCTTCAATAGATAAATTTTCATATTTCTGGCATTTTTCCAAAGACACACACAACTCCTTATCATCAGATAAAATTATCTCCGATAACATAGAGTATCAATGTGACAGTTGCAAAATATATCGCGATTAACGTACTTATATCACAGTTAATGTACTACAAAGGATAAAACAATTGGTAATGTGAATACCGCAGCCACGGTTTGTAATGTAATTATACCTGCCATTAGTTGGCTGTCCCCATTTAACTGACGCGTTAAAATATAAGCGGTTGGCGCAGTAGGAATAGCAAAAAATAGTACTAATAGAATTGTTTCAAGGTTTGGCAAAGAAAATAAGCCCGCCACTGTTAATGCTAAAATAGGCATAAGAAGTAAACGTAACAATGTTGACGCCATAATAGGCTTAAATTCATTTCTTAGTGTTGAGGTTTGTAATGCGGCTCCAATACAGATTAAGCCTAATGGTAAGCTGGCAGCTGCGAGTAGTTTTAAAAATTGGTCCGAGCCAAAGGGTAATCCCACTGGGGATATATTCAATAACACGCCAACGACACAGGAAATGATCAATGGGTTTTTTATGATTGGTAATAAAATTTGCTTAGCTGAAACCTTTTGTCCTGAAGATAACGAAAGCACAGCAATGACATTACAGCTTGGTACTAAAACAGCCATAATTACCGCAGCAATAGCGATCCCTTCTTTGCCAAATAAATCAGCAACAATAGCCAACCCTAAATAAGTATTAAAACGCGTGATTCCTTGGATATGCGCGCCAAATCTCGGGATAGGTATTTTGAATAAATATTTACAACCTAGAACTAGCACAGAACTAATTGCTAAAACACAAAGGATGGCGCTCGCTAAATAGGGTAATTTAGGGTTGTCCAAAGGTGCAGTTGCGAGACTGTTAATTAATAATGCAGGAAACAAAATAAAATAGTTTAATTTTTCAGCACTCGGCCAAAAATCAGTGGTGAATATTGTCGAGCGACGCAATACAAATCCCATTGCAATCAGAGCAAATAATGGCCACAAAACTAATAGAATCTTATCCATGAGAACGTAATCTGTTTTTATTTGAGCACTAAGTGAGTTTGTTAATCAGTCTATCGTTAAATTTTTGTAGCTGATAGGTAAAAAAAGCGCTATTCCTATGTTTTGCTTTTCTTAGCTTATTTTCGATTAAATCGAGATTGTATCGACTTTCTCTTATTTATATTTAAATAATATATTTTTCCGCCCTTAAAACACAAGCTCCTAAACTTATCTCACTTCGACATATAAAAATCATTTGCTTAGGAGTTCAATATTATGTATTTTTATTCATTATAAATGCATAATTAAAGAGGTTAGTATGTTTAAAAAATTAGTTTTTGCTGGCTGTATGTCATTGGCAGCCTTCGCCGGGAATGTTTACGCAAAAGAAAGCTATACCGTTGGTGCTGGTGGGACTTACCGTCCGTTTGAATATGAAAATAGCCAAAAACAGCTCGAAGGCTTTGATATTGACATCATTAAAGCAATTGCAGAAGCAGAAGGTTTTGACGTTAAACTTGTCAATACCCCTTGGGAAGGGATTTTTGCGACCTTATCGTCTGGTGATAGAGATATTTTAATTTCGGGGATCACAATTACAGATAAACGCAAAAATATGGTTGATTTCTCTAACCCCTATTTCCCGGCTGAGCAAGCGATCGTCATCAGTGAAACATCTGATGTTAAAGACTTAAATAGCTTAAAAGACCTGAATGTAGGTGTTGTGAACTCCAGCACTGGTGATATTGTTGTTTCTGATGTAATAGGTAAAAACAGTACAGCAATCAAACGTTTTGACAATACTCCTCTTTTATTACAAGAACTATTCGAAGATGGCATTGACGCTGCAGTTGGTGATGTCGGCGTAATTAAATATTATATAAAAACGCACCCTGAGAAAAAATTTAAACTGATTTACGATAACCATTTCGAAAAACAATATTTTGGTATTGCTGTCGCTAAAGGGAATAGTGAATTACAGCAAAAAATAAATAATGGCTTAGATAAGATTATTGCAGACGGTACATACAATAAAATTTACCAAAAATGGTTTGATGAAAATGTTCCTCAATTACCAAAACAATAATTAAATTTAACTTAAAGCCATCTATGGATGGCTTTTTCACGTTTTAAATCAGGGTGAAAATTAAGATGTCTGCGTTTCGTTGGGAAATAATTGAAGAGTATGCTCCATTATTTGCTGAAGGCGCAATGATGACGATAAAAGCAACCATCATTTGCGTTATTTTAGGCTCACTATGGGGATTAACCCTCGGTTTAGGCAGAACTGCCAAAGCTGAACAAGGGATATGGAAACCTATTTTACACTATTTTGTACAGTGGCCGGTTCGCTTCTATGTCAGTGCCTTTCGTGGTACTCCACTATTTGTTCAAATAATGGTTGTTCACTTTGCCTTAGTGCCACTGTTTATTAACCCTCGTGATGGCTTATTTGTTACATCAGGGTTAATGTCTGTTGATACCGCTAAAATGCTCCGCTCCGATTACGGTGCTTTTCTATCTTGCGTCATTGCAATTACTTTAAACTCAGGAGCTTATGTCTCTGAAATATTCCGTGCGGGTATTCAATCAATTGATAAAGGGCAAATGGAAGCCTCTCGTGCGCTTGGTATGAGTTGGGCAAAAACAATGCGCAAGGTGATTCTTCCGCAAGCTTTTCGGCGCATTCTTCCCCCATTGGGAAATAATGCCATCGCAATTGTCAAGGACTCCTCCCTCGCTTCCGCAATCGGTTTGGCCGATCTCGCCTATGCTGCAAGAACAGTCTCCGGCGCTTACGCAACTTACTGGGAACCCTATTTAACAATATCTGTGATTTATTGGATGCTGACATTTATACTTGCTCAGTTGGTGCAATATATGGAAAGAAGGTTGGGCAGAAGTGATTTACGTTAATAATTTACAGAAAAAATTTGGTGATGCTCATGTACTTAGAGGCATTTCTTGTGAAGTTAAACCTCAAGAAGTGATTTGTGTCATTGGCCCTTCTGGTTCAGGAAAAAGTACCTTTTTACGTTGTTTGAATGCGCTAGAACGCCCTGACGGGGGCGAAATTCAAGTCAATGGTTTTAACGTTCATGATCCTAAAACTGATTTAAATAAAATGAGAGAAAATGTGGGGATGGTGTTTCAGCGTTTTAACCTATTCCCCCATATGACCGTGTTAGAAAACTTGATGATGGCGCCAACCTTAGTGAAAGGAATAAAAAAGGAATTGGCACTTAAACAAGCAGAACAACTTCTGATCAAGGTAGGGTTGTTAGATAAAATTGATGCATGGCCAGCCAGTTTATCCGGTGGGCAGCAACAACGAGTCGCTATTGCTAGAGCGTTAGCCATGCAACCATCCATTTTGTTATTTGATGAGCCGACATCTGCACTTGACCCCGAATTAGTTGGTGAGGTTCTTTCAGTGATGAAAACCCTTGCAAATGAAGGTATGACAATGGTTATCGTCACCCATGAAATGGGGTTTGCACGTGAAGTTGCCGACCGAGTCTTGTTTATTGACCAAGGTATTATTCAAGAAGAAGGCACGCCAGAACAACTCTTTACTGCACCTAAAAACCCACGGACTGCGGAGTTTCTAAGTAAAGTACTTTAATTTTATAGCCTGCTTAGTATGCTAAGCAGGTTTTTCTGATAGGCAGGTCTTTTTATTATCGATACGCTAAGAATATTCGCTCTTAATAAAGATTAATTTATGGATATCAAAAGCCTCTGCAAACAATACCGCTCAGGGAAAAAATTTAAATATGTTTTCTTCTGGGGCCACCAAACCAAACAAAATCAAATTACAAAAAGCTGCTTCAGCCAATGGTACCCTTCCCCATTTATTGTTAATAACCACCGCTTTGCCAGTGCAGAACATTTCATGATGGCCGAAAAAGCACGCTTATTTGGTGATTTAGAAACATTGGATAAAATCATTCATGCACCAAATCCCGGAGCGGCTAAAGCATTTGGTCGTGAAGTTCGTGGGTTTAAGCAAGATGTTTGGGATGAAAACCGTTTTGCTATTGTTGTCAGCGCTAATATGGCAAAATTCTCTCAACATGAAGAATTAAAACAGTTTTTACTCTCCACAAACGAACGTGTTCTAGTTGAAGCTAGCCCCGTCGATAAAATTTGGGGAATAGGCCTTGCCGAAGATAGTGAAAATATTGAAAACCCATTAACATGGAAAGGGTTAAACCTTCTCGGTTTCGCATTAATGGATGTTAGAAGTCAGCTAGCCAATTAACTCTCTAATTTTTGCTTATTTTCTGATAAAATGAAAAACCCGTTGTTATTAAACAGCGGGCCCGTCATTATTTTATCAAAATATAGAATATACTACTGAGCTTTATTATAAAGGCATTCTGTATTCAATTACCCCAGGCTTTTCTGCCACCCAGTTATACAATTTTTGGCCTCGTAAATTGGTTTCTTGTGTATGCCAATATAGACGGCCACATTGTTTCTCTTGCGCTTGTGCGTGTACAAATTCAATTAATTGTTTTCCTACATGACGTCCTCTCATTTCTGGCGTCACATATAAATCTTCAAGGTAACAAAAATCATTTTCAGCCCATGTTGAGCGGTGAAATAAATAATTCACAAAACCAACAACTTTTCCATTTTCCAACGCAACAGCACAGTACATCGGCTCACTCTCATCAAAAAAGCGCTCCCATGCTTTTAAGGTAATTTCTTCACTTAAATCTACCTGATAAAATTTCTGATACTCTAACCAATACACTAACCACTCTGGGTAATGTTCTGGCGCAACAAATTCCACTGTAACTGGTAATGCTGTTTTATTCATAATAACCCTTCCATTTGTAGACATATTACATAATGGCGCTATAGTACCTAGCAATCTGGCTCTATATAAGAGACACTTTTGTTATTTATTTAGGATCCACTTTATGCGACGCCAACAGCATGCCCAGTTCCCATTACTATTACTTGAAAAAGGTTACATTAAAGAAAATGTTTATCACACAATACGTAATGCCATCTTAGATGGACGTATTGCTGCTGGAATTAAACTTCCTTCCTCTAGAGCATTAGCAGAAATGATGGCCATCTCACGAAATTCGGTAATTGCTGGGTTTGAACGACTAATTGATGAAGGATACCTTTATTCCCAAAAAGGCTCAGGGACTTATGTTTCCCCCCATATTCCTGATGAATTAATTGGTGCCATAAGTAGCACTAAACAGGGTGACCAATCTGGATATCCTGCATTAAATCTGAATCCTAGAGTTTCCACTTTATCGAATTTATGGGAAAAATCGCGTCCAAATACCAACAAACACCAAATGTTTAATATCGGTATTGGTTGTGTGGACCAATTCCCGCATGAATTATGGGGAAGATTATTAGGTCGAGTTTGGCGTAAGTCCAAACAAATTATTACGCATTTTAATCACCCTGATGGGTATACACCACTAAAAGACTTATTGGTAGATTACGTCCGTTCGACTCGGGGAGTTCATTGTAAACAGCAGCAAATTATTATTGTTAATGGAACACAGCAAGCCATTAATTTAGCGGCAAAAGTCTTATTACAGCAAGGGGATAAAGTATGGTTAGATGACCCTGGCTATGATAGTGCGAGAGCTATTTTAACCGCTGCTGGTGCTGATATTGACGCTATTCCATCAGACAAAGAAGGAATGGATATTATATATGGTGCGAAACACCATAAAACAGCAAAATTAATTTATACCACGCCTTCTCACCAGTTCCCTCTGGGCACAACTCTCAGCTTACCTCGGCGTTTAGCATTATTGGATTGGGCGCAACAAAACAACGCATGGATTTTTGAGGATGACTACAATAGTGAATTTCGCTTTTTATCAAAGCCAATTCAAGCATTGCAAGGCTTAGATAATCATCAACGTGTTATTTATGCAGGGACATTTTCTAAAATGATGTACCCCGGCTTTCGTTTAGGTTTTTTAATAGTGCCAGAAATTCTGAGAGAGGCATTCACCATGATGAAATATTATAGTGATAGCCACTGTGGTTATTTAGAACAGGCCGCTTTAGCTCAGTTTATCCAAGAAGGCCACTATGCACGCCATGTCAGAAAAATACGGAAGATATGTTACGAGAGGCAAAATACTTTTATCAATGCCATCAATCACTATCTCCCTCACCTATTTAATGTACAGATGACGGATTCAGGCATTCATACTGTTTGTTGGGTGAAAGACGGTTATGATATTAACGTGATCCTTAACCAATGCCGTCTGTTGGGCTTTGGCGCACAACCGTTATCGCGCTACTGTATTCAAAGTACTCACCAAAATGCAATTCTATTTGGCTATGCTGCTCATTGTGAAAATGAGATAATTAACAATATAAAATTACTCAGTGAACAATTGAGTAATATATACCCTAGTTAAACAAAAATGATTTTCAGCGTTTATCCGATAGCGCGAATTCTTCTAATCTTTATAACTATACCTTAATAGCATTGTTTATATTGAGGTACTTTTATGACAAAAATAAATTATCCCCATGAGTACGAAGTTGGCGATGTTGTCTTTACCAGTATTGGGACCGAGTTATTTCGCCAAATAGCCTCGGCATCTTTATGTTGGAGTAATCATGTTGGCATGATTGTAGGTCACAATGGTGAAGATTATTTAATTGCAGAAAGTCGCGTTCCCCTTTCAACAACCACGACCTTATCGCGGTTTATTGCCCGTTCGTCTGACAATCGTTACAGTGTACGCCGATTTTCCCATACATTAACAAGTGAACAAAAATCCGCATTAGTCGCCGAAGTTCCTGCTCGTTTAAATAAGTTTTATCACACGGGATTTAATTATGAGTCTTCTAGGCAGTTTTGTTCAAAGTTTGTTTTCGATATTTATCAATCTGCATTATCAGTTCAAATAGGAGAATTAGAAACCTTCAAGGAATTATTAACTAAAAACCCGAATGCAAAATTAAATTTTTGGAAGTTATGGTTTATTGGACAAATTCCATGGGAACGTAAAACAGTTACTCCTGCAAGTTTATGGCATCACCCTGAATTATCATTAATTTATCGCAGCCATGATGACATTCATTAATTAGCGATATTGATATTTGACTAAGCCACTCAACGTTTATAAGAGTGGCTTAACATGATGCCTTAATCTTTATCAATCAATAAGCATTACATCACTATTAAGCAAATTTGCTGTAATAGCCAGTTATTATAGTAAAGCCTCTTCTATTAGAGACTTTACTTTGCCTACCTGTACTGGAATTGCGTGGATTATCGCGATTATTTTTTCTTATTTAGCATCGATTTCAAGTCAGCAAACGGGTTATAAGTTGCTGCTTCAATATCATCCTGTGCATCTTCCCCTGCCACGACATTAGTGCCATACATTTCAGCTTCTGTGTACTTCGAATGCTCATGATCATGGCAAAATAAACACAATAGTTCCCAATTGCTGCCATCTTCAGGGTTATTGGTATGATCATGGTCGATATGATGCACAGTCAATTCACGTAAATTTGAATACACAAATTCACGTGTACAGCGTCCACAAACCCATGGGTAAATTTTAAGTGCTTTTTCACGATAGCCACTTTCTAATCGCGCATAGTTTTTAGGGATCAAAGCCATTGCCGATATTCCTATTAAAAATAGTAATTTTGAGATAATACGCCTAATATACCTCAATTCAGAGCAAAAAAAGAAACTCAAAACAACAAAAAACCCAGATATGATGACATCGCCAACTTTATAGGGCATGTCATCAACTCCAGGCTAATTTATTAGTTAGTTTTTACTTAGATTACTTATTCAACAATTCTCTACGGATAATCTCAGCCCCTGCACTTAATGCATTAAGTTTACCCGTTGCGACCCGTCGAGATAATGGTGCCATACCACAGTTTGTTGATGGATAAAGTTTATCAGCATCCACAAATTGCAGCGCTTTACGTAACGTATTGGCGACTTCTTCTGGTGTTTCGATGATATTGCTAGCCACATCAATCGCCCCCACCATCACTTTTTTACCGCGAATAAGCTCAATTAAATCCATAGGAACATGGGAGTTATGACATTCTAAGGAGATAATATCAATATTTGAAGTTTGCAATTTTGGGAAAGCCTCTTCATATTGCCGCCACTCAGAACCTAGTGTCTTTTTCCAGTCAGTATTAGCTTTGATGCCGTATCCATAACAGATGTGAACTGCTGTTTCGCATTTCAGCCCTTCAATGGCTCTTTCTAACGCAGCCACCCCCCAATCGTTTACTTCATCAAAAAACACATTAAAAGCTGGCTCATCAAACTGAATAATATCAACGCCCGCGGCTTCAAGCTCTTTTGCTTCTTGATTCAATATTTTAGCGAACTCCCATGCCAGTTTTTCACGACTTTTATAATGGTTATCATACAGTGTATCAATCATCGTCATCGGCCCAGGAAGCGCCCATTTAATCGGCTGTTTTGTTAGCTTACGTAAAAATTTAGCATCTTCCACAAAAACAGGTTTTTGGCGTTCAACCGCCCCAACCACCGTCGGCACGCTCGCATCATAACGATCACGAATTTTAACCACTTCACGCTTTGCAAAATCAACACCACTGAGGTGTTCAATAAATGTCGTCACAAAATGCTGGCGTGTTTGCTCGCCATCGCTAACAATATCAATCCCAGCACGTAGTTGATCTTCAAGGGATAAGCGCAATGAGTCTTGTTTTCCCTCGATGAGTTCTTCATTTTGCAACTTCCAAGGAGACCAAAGCGTCTCAGGTTCAGCAAGCCAAGAAGGTTTTGGTAAACTGCCCGCGGTAGATGTTGGTAATAATGTTTTCATAATAATTGACCTTAAATTTTTATAATTAATCAAAGCGCGTAGTTAGCAGACCATTGCTCTAGAATATGCTTATAGGGCTCAATAAAATGTTCTTCTGTATATTTTCCCTGCTCAATAGCCAATCGGCTACGTTCTTCGCGGTCATAAACAATTTTTGTTAGCGAATAATCTTGATTCGTCAAACTCGGTTGATAGCATTGCCCCGCAACGGAGTTCGCATTGTAAATCTCTGGCCGATAAATCTTCTGGAATGTTTCCATCGTGCTAATCGTACTAATTAATTCAATATTGCTGTAATCGCTCAGCAGATCTCCCGTAAAATAAAATGCCAGCGGTGCAACACTATTTTGAGGCATGAAATAACGAACCTGTAATCCCATCTTTTTAAAATATTGATCTGTTAATGAAGCCCCATTTTGCTGATATTCAATCCCCAATATAGGATGTTGATTCCCAGTTCTATGGTAGATATCTTTATTTGAGACACTTAGACATATCACTGGCGCCTTACTAAAATCCGCTTTATATTCGCTAGAATTCACAAAATATTTAAAGATATTCCCATGCAAGTCACCAAAGTTTTCTGGAATACTAAAGCTTGCTTGGTCCTTATTGTGGTCTAACAATAAAACACTAAAATCATAATCACGCACATAAGATGAAAAGTTATTTCCGACAATACCCTCAGTTCGTTCACCTGTTTTATGATCAATAATATTAGTTTTTAATATTTCAATCACAGGGAACCTATTACTATTTTCCTCAACACTCATCTCGACAGAAATAATTTCCAACTCGATTGAATAACGGTCGCTTTTAGGGTTATCCCAATAGGCTAATGTATTGAAACGGTTGTTCATCATGACAAGCGTGTTACGCAAATTTTCTTGGCGATTTTCCCCTCTGGCTAAATTAGCAAAGTTAGTTGTAATACGTGTATTTTCAGAAGGATTATAATTTTCATCAAAAAGACTACTTTTAATCGTAAATGTAAAATTTTTGTTCATCGTCTCGTCACACCCTAAATTCCAAGATGGAAACTCAATTGACTTCTTGATTTTTTAGAAGTTTTAGTTTCCCATTCATCAATCTTTATGTTGTAGATAAGTTAATTTTCCTCGTTAGCTAATTTATGCCAGAGCTGTTGATTGAGTGAAAGCGACTTAATTTCATTTCGAACATGAACGATTTTCATGATCATCTATTTCACTTATTTTAATTATGTGACGAAGAACTAAGAAATATTATTTTTCATTATAATTCATGATGTTAAGTATATTGCATGGACAATTTCCTAGAGGGGATGAATATTCGACTCGAAGACTTAAACATTGGTTAGTGAAATAAATTTATTTAGTGCATTTAGAAAACACTTAGGTCATACAGTCTAAGTTACTAACTAAAATTAACTACAATAATAAAAGGTGGCACAGTATTATGCACAAAAAAAAGGCACTCGCCCCCGAGTGCCTTTTGACTACAACTCACTGAATATAAAGTAAATTATACCTATTCAGCGGTTCTGGTACTTGTGCGGATCAGGTAATCAAATGCGCTAAGTGCGGCTTTTGCCCCTTCTCCAGCTGAAATAATAATTTGTTTGTATGGTACCGTTGTACAGTCACCGGCAGCAAAAATACCTTTAATACTGGTTTCGTTACGTGCATCAATCTCGATTTCCCCCATACGGTTTCTAGCGACTGTGTCGCCTAACCAATTGGTATTAGGCAATAAACCGATTTGCACGAATGCTCCCGCCACTTCTAATAAATGTACGCTATCATCAGTGCGGTCTTTATATTCAAGACCCGTCATTTTACTGCCATCGCCTTTTACTTCTAAGGTTTGCGCATTGACGATAATATCAACATTCTTTAGGCTACGTGCTTTTTGCTGTAATACAGAATCTGCTTTCAGTTCCGGAGCAAACTCCAGAACGGTCACATGCTCAACGACACCGGCTAAGTCAATAGCCGCTTCAATACCCGAGTTACCACCACCAATAACGGCAACACGTTTACCTTTAAATAACGGACCATCACAGTGTGGGCAGAATGTTACACCCTTAGTACGATATTCTTGTTCCCCCGGAACACCCATATTTCTCCAGCGAGCACCTGTTGAAATAATAATACTGCGTGATTTTAAGATCCCACCCGATGCAGTTTCGATTTGGTGTAATCCACCTTCTTCTGCCGCAGGGATCAGTTTTGCAACTGATTGGCCATCAATGACATCAACATCATAGCTGTCCACGTGGTTCTTCAATGCACCTGCAAAAATAGCGCCTTCCGTTTTGATAACTGAAATATAGTTTTCAATATCAACCGTATCCATAACTTGGCCACCAAAACGCTCGCCAATTACGCCAGTACGGATCCCTTTACGTGCGGTATAGATTGCCGCTGAAGCCCCTGCTGGGCCACTACCAATAACAAGGACTTCAAAAGGCTCACGCTCTGTGAGTGATTTCGCTGCACGCGCATCTGCGTTGGTATCAACTTTGCTAACAATTTCACTTAACGTCATACGCCCTTGGCCAAACTCTTTTCCATTCAGGAAAACCGCAGGAACGCCCATCACATTACGTTCATCAATCTCATTTTGGAAAAGTGCACCATCAATAGCCGTATGGCTAATATTTGGATTTAAAACTGCCATTAAGTTCAACGCCTGAACAACATCTGGGCAGTTATGGCAAGATAAAGAATAATAAGTCTCAAAGTGGAATTCGCCTTCAAGGCCTTTAACCTGCTCTAATAACTCTTGCGCTTCTTTAGATGGATGACCACCGATTTGCAATAATGCCAGCACAAGAGAGGTAAATTCATGTCCCAAAGGTGAGCCTGCAAAACGCAAACCACTATCTGTACCTGGGTTAGTAATTAAAAAAGACGGTGTTCTTAGTGCGCTATTGCGCTCTTCACGTACAGTGACTTTATCTGACAGAGATGCAATTTGTTCTAACAGCTGCTTGATTTCATTTGATTTTTGGCTGTCATCTATATTAGCAACTAATTCAACGGGTTTAGTTAAACGTTCTAAGTAGGCTTTCAACTGTGCCTGTAAATTATTGTCGAGCATGTAATCCCCTTTAATTTTTATCATAAAATCGGGTACATATACCCGTCATGATCCAAGTTGCAGGCCTAAACACCTGCAACCTGAATTATTCAGTGTTAATCAATTGGGTTAGATTAATTAGATTTTGCCGACTAAGTCCAAAGATGGAGACAGTGTTGCATCACCTTCTTTCCATTTAGCTGGGCAAACTTCACCTGGGTGGCTTGCAACATATTGTGCTGCTTTAACTTTACGTAACAGGTCAGCTGCATCACGACCGATACCTTCAGCAGTAATTTCGATTGCCTGAATGATACCTTGTGGGTCAACAACGAAAGTGCCGCGGTCTGCTAAGCCTTCGTTTTCACGCATATTTTCAAAGTTACGTGTTAATGCGCCAGTTGGGTCACCGATCATGGCATATTTGATTTTACCGATAGTTTCTGAACTTGCATGCCATGCTTTATGGGTAAAATGTGTGTCAGTAGAAACAGAGAAAATTTCAACACCTAATTTTTGGAATTCTTCATAATGGTCAGCAATATCACCCAGTTCAGTTGGGCAAACAAAGGTAAAGTCAGCTGGATAGAAGAAGAAAACGCTCCATTTACCTGCAACATCTTTTTCAGAAACTTCGATGAACTGGCCATCTTTAAATGCTTGGTTAGTAAATGGTTTGATTTGAGTATTAATTAATGACATATGATGTTCTCCTGTTTGGTTGCCTATTAAGTTACTGTTTTACAGCAGCTTAATCCAATCATTACCCACTATCGATTTGATAGGCGCAACCTAATCATGTGCCAATAATTAATAGGTGAAGCATTAGAACGCTTACTGAAAAATTCAGCAAGCGTTTTATGCATTAATGGATGTTTTATGTACAGTAGGTTATGCCATGGTGGCAATCGTTTTGCGAAAACGAATGAGTGCGAGAGAAAAGAATACAGCACCAATAACAACAAGAACCGCAAATTGAGGCCAAACAATTTGGAAGCCAGCTCCGCGATATAAAATCGCTTGAGCAAGGCTAACAAAGTGTGTTGTCGGCATGGTTAACATAATGTCTTGAACAAGCTGAGGCATACTTTCTCGCGCTGTCATTCCGCCAGAAAGCATATTTAATGGCAATAACACTAAGATCATCAACAAACCAAACTGAGGCATGGAGCGTGCAATCGTCCCCATAAAAATACCAATCGACGTTGTCGCAAATAAACTCAAGGCCACCCCACACATAAACAATAAGATAGAGCCTTCGATTGGTACTTGTAGCAATGTTTTTACAACCAAAATTAAGGAAACACCAGATGCAATCAATACCACCAGCCCCATTGACCATATTTTCGACATCATAATTTCAAATGGCGTTAGTGGCATGACCATCAAATGTTCGACGGTGCCGTGTTCCCGTTCGCGGATTAGTGCAGCGCCCGTTAAAACAATCGATAACATCGTAATATTATTAATGATTGCCATAACAGAACCAAACCATGACTGTGTCAAGTTAGGGTTAAAGCGCATCCTCACTTCCAAATCAACAGGTAAACTTGCATTACTACGGTATTTTGCTAAAAATTCATTCACTTCCCCTAAGGTAATATTTTGAATATAACTATTTCCTAAGAAGGCTTGGCTCATCCTTGTTGCATCAATATTTACCTGAATTTCAGGATGCCGTCCTGCAAGCACATCACGTTGAAAATTAGGCGGAATATCTAGCGCAAAAGTATATGAACCACGATTTAACAAACCATCAATTTGATCTGGCGTGATATCCGCGGGTGGTAAGAAATAAGGCGCATAAAAGCTATTGATTATCCGATTTGATAACTGTGACTTATCTTGGTCAGCAATCGCAATGGGCGCATTATGTAAAGAGCCAGGAGTTACCGTTGCGGACGAATAGATCGATACCGTAAAAGCAAAGACAATCAACGCTAGCATTGCTTTATCGCGGCCTAAACTGCGTAACTCTTTGACTCCTAGGTTAAAAATATTCTGAATTTTACGTATCATCGCTATGCCTCCTGCTTTTTCAGGAATAAAACACTGAGCCCAATAACCAATGGAACAGTGATCAGTAATGGGATAAACGATGACTGTAAATCGAATAAATTTAGTCCCTTAGAGAAGGTTCCTCGCGTGATAGTTAAAAAGTGTGATGTTGGATAAACCATCCCAACCCAGCGGCCAATACCTTCCAATGATGAAACTGGGTCAATCATTCCTGAAAATTGTGTTGCTGGTATCAGAGTGATGATAGAAGTACCAAAAATTGCTGCAATTTGGCTTTTCATAAAGCATGAAATCAATAACCCCATTCCTGTTGCAATACTGATATACAAAAATGCGGCCAAGGTTAACGTCAGAAAACTACCTTTAAATTCAACACCAAATATATAGACGGACAGTATGCAAAGTAATACAAAGTTAAACATGCCTAATAAAATATAAGGGAGCTGCTTTCCAAGTAAAAACTCTAATTTGGTGATCGGGGTGACATAAAGATTGATAATCGAACCAAGTTCTTTTTCCCGAACAACACTCAATGCGCTAAGCATTGCGGGGATCATCATTAATAATAATGGAATAACTGCGGGAACAATCGCCGGTAAGCTACGAACATCTGGGTTATAACGATATCGGGTTTCAATGTCGATAGCTGGCATACCAGCAACGCCAACGGGTTGGCGAGCAGCCATCGTACTTAGCCATGCTAAGTGCATCGCTTGCACATAGCCACGCACAGTTTCAGCGCGGTTTGGCATCGCACCATCAATCCACACGCCAATTTTAACGTTATTGCCGCGTGCAACGTCCCTTGCGAAGTTAGGCGGAATTTCAATCGCAACGGTAATCTTACCGCTACGCATACCAGCCTCTAAATCATCATAATCCTTGATTGGTGGTTGTTCGATAAAGTAACGTGAACCTGCTAAGTTCAGCGTATATCCTTGACTTAACCCCGTTTGGTCGCGATCTAGTACGGAAAAACGTAAATTTTCGACATCCATACTAATACCGTAACCCATAATAAACATAAGAATTACAGTCCCTAATAACGCGAGTGTTGAACGCACTGGGTCACGACGTAATTCCATCCCTTCTCGAATGGAATAACTGAATAACCGGCGTAAACTAAAACGTTTTTTTAACGCTTCGGTCGCTTGTTCTTTCAGTTCAGGGTCAACATGGAACTCAGGGGCAGTTTCTTGCCCTTGTCCTGCATCCCCCACAGCATCTTGTAAATAGGCAATAAAGGTTTCTTCAAGCGTGCCAAGGCCTCTTTTTTTGGTCAGGTTAGCAGGGGTATCACAATCTAAGACTTTACCTGCATGCATGAGTGAAATACGGTCACAGCGCTCTGCTTCATTCATAAAGTGCGTAGAAATAAAAATTGTGACACCGTCACGTCTTGATAGATCGACCATCAAATTCCAGAACATATCTCTGGCAACGGGGTCTACTCCCGAAGTTGGCTCATCGAGGATTAACATTTCAGGTTCATGAATAACTGCGACAGCTAAAGATAACCGTTGCCGGATCCCCAAAGGTAAATCGTCAGGCATTACGTCTCGCACATCATCAAGTTCAAAACGCTGGCACATTTCGTCCACTCGCTGGGGAATTTTGTCCTCAGCTATATGAAAAAGCTTGGCGTGAAGTACGAGATTTTGCTCAACACTCAATTCACTATATAGTGAAAATGCTTGCGACATGTAGCCGACACGCTTGCGTGTTTCGATATCTTTCGGATCTATTTCTTGACCAAATAGCCATGCTTGCCCTTCACTGGCTTGTAATAAACCCGTCAACATTTTCATAGTGGTTGATTTACCACAGCCATTAGACCCTAAGAAACCAAAAATCTCCCCTTTTGGGATCTTAAAATTCACATGGTCAACAGCGACGAAGTTACCAAAACGCATAGTTAGGTCTTGGGCTTCAATAGCAATAATATTGTCTTCTGTGGTATCACGTGGAGGGATCACGACTTTTTTGTGGCCACTGCGTTTTTCTTCAGGTAGTAATTCAATAAACGCAGCTTCAAGATCATCACATTGAGTTTGGGCTTTTAATTCAGATGCATGACCTGTAGCGAGCACCTTGCCATCATCCATTGCCACTAACCAATCAAAGCGTTCGGCCTCTTCCATATAAGCCGTTGCGACCAAAACGCTCATATTGGTTTGTCGCAAACGAATGCGGTCAATTAAATCCCAAAATTGCGCACGAGATAACGGGTCAACCCCTGTAGTAGGTTCATCCAAAATTAATAAATCGGGATCATGAATTAGCGCACAGCATAACCCAAGCTTTTGTTTCATCCCTCCTGATAACTTGCCTGCTGGACGGTCTTTAAATGGCGCAAGCCCTGTACTTTCAAGCAAATCCTGAATCCGATATTCACGCTCAGCTTTTGATTGGCCAAATAAGCGGCCAAAAAAGTCGACGTTTTCATAAACAGATAACGTATGGTAGAGGTTCTTCCCTAAACCTTGCGGCATGTAGGCGATGCGAGGGCAAACAGCTCTACGATGCTCAATATCACTCATATCACCATCAAGTACCGTTATTTGGCCTTGTTGAATCACTCTTGCCCCTGCAATCAGGGAGATCAGGCTTGATTTTCCTACACCATCAGGGCCAATCAACCCAACCATTTTTCTTGCTGGGATGGAAAGTACAATGTCATCCAACGCACAATTGTCACCATAATGTTGGCTGACATGTTGTATATCGATAATCACATCACCCATCAGTTTATTGGTCATTGTGGTAATCTCACCTCTAATTCAGCAGGCCAAGATTCATTAGGGTCTAAACGTACATAAGCTTTTCCGGGCAGCCCTGTTTTCACATATTCTAGATGTTGCTCTAATAATTCAGGCGAAATTCGTGCACGCACTCTGAACATTAATTTTAGGCGTTCATTTTGTGTTTCTACGGTTTTCGGTGTGAATTGAGCAACACTCGCCACGAAAGTGGTTTTGGCTGGGATCACGATATTTGGTGCAGCGTCAAGTATGATGTGAACATCACTGCCTAAGGCAACTTTTCCTGCATCTTCAGTCGGTAAGAAAAATGTCATATACACATCACTTAAATCGACCATGTTCAAGACTCGCCCGCCAGCGCCAAGTACCTCTCCAGGCTCAGCGACACGATATTGAATACGCCCGTTTCTTGGCGCTTTTAGAATACTGTCATCTAAGTCCGCAATAATACGGCGTTCCGTTGCTGTCGCTGCATCAACACGGTTTTTCGCTTGGACTATACCAGCGCTTGCAGAATCAATGGCTGATGTCGCGGCGGCAACTTGAGCTTTTGATGCTTCCAGTGCTGCACGAGAGCCTTGCATCTGTGCTGTATCATCATCGACTTGTTGCTGAGATACGGCGTTGGTTCTCACCAAAGCTCTAGAACGATTTAACCGTTTTTGCGCTGCGTCTAACTCCGCTTCACGTTGACGAACAACAGCTTGGGCTGCAACTTTTTCGCTTTTACGTTGCGCTAAAGCAGACTCGGCAGTGGTCACTGCACTGATGGCTTGGCGTAATTGTGCCTGTACTTCATGGAGTTGCTCTTGGAGTGCTCGCGTATCCATACGAGCAAGTTCTTGCCCTTCTTTAACAAAATCCCCTTCTTTTACATTAATCGTTTCAATACGTCCTGCTGTCTTAGTGGCAATATCAATTTCTGTTGCTTCTATACGGCCGTTACTTTGAGAGAATCCAGCGGGTAGACCACCTGAATTAACATTCCAGTAATAGAAACCACCCGCAACAATAATTAATATTAAAATGATGTAAAAAGATACTTTTTGTTTATTTATTTTCATACCATCCCTTTCCATTAAATGAGAAAACAAGGAACAACAATTATTTTGATTATTAACCTGGTGATTATTAATAAAATGACATAACTGTCTCTATACGAAATAAATACCCTTAAAACTAAAAATATTATTTTTATTTAAAACTTGGCCAAGTAAGTGTTAGCACTACCATTAAATTGGCTATCTATTTAATTTAATGGCATTTTATCAACATTTGGTTTAAGTTTAGTTGCCTTATGTCACAAAAAAACAGAATAAACTCACAAAAATCAGGATAAGGCATTAATTGTACATATTTAATTCAAAATAAAAAAATAAAGCCAGTAACTTAATTTACTGGCTTTATTCAACGATGTTTGAATATGAATAAATATTAGCTTGCGAATGCAGCAATCACGTTTTCATCCATTCGGTAACGAACCCATTCATCTTGCGGTTCTGCGCCAATACTTTTATAAAAATCAATTGCTGGCTGGTTCCAATCTAAAACACTCCATTCCAGCCGTTGGCACTTTCGTTCTACGGCTAACACTGCAATATGCTTGAGTAACTTCTTTCCTGCACCCGCGCCACGAAAATCTGGGGAGACATACAAATCTTCTAAATAAATACCATTATTCCCTAACCATGTTGAATAACTCGTAAAAAATACGGCATACCCTGCTGGCTGGCCATCCACATAACAGATTAAGGCTTCTGTGCTTGAATTCGCTCCAAATAAGGAATTTTCAATATCAGCTACCGTGGCTTTAACTTCGTGACGTGCTTTTTCATAATCTGCCAATTCAATGATCATATCTAATATCAAAGCAGCGTCATCACATGTTGCGGGTTTTATTTCTACGTTCATTTGGGGCTCTCTTGTTTTTTGAATCATGATTTTAAACGCTACATAGCAAGAACCCAATTCACAGCAATATTATTCATTTCTTCGCGCATGATATAAGTAACATTTATACCTGTATATGCTTTTTCCTATAATAATCAGAGAGCGCATTTTCGGACCTTGTTGGTTAAATAACATATTAGCTATAATTCTCTCATCGATTAACTAAATGAATATTAAGGAGGCTAATTTATGTTGTTGTGTGATCTTATTGAATATTCACACTTCTTTGGTAATCGCCAGAGCTCAGGCTTTCACAGTTTTATACTGCGATAACCCTGCCTGAGCGAAGCCACTAAAGAAAATCTTCCCTCAGCTTACTGGGTTGTCGTTACGACTATACCCTGGCGTTTTTTCGCCTAAAATTTGAGTAAGCTATGAGCACTTTATTAACTGTAAAATCATTAAATTACGATACTTCAACCTCTACCTTATTAAGCGATATTTCTTTTACCATCCAACAAGGTGACCGCATTGGTTTAATTGGCCATAACGGGAGTGGAAAAAGTACATTATTGAAGCTAATAACCCAACAACTGTTTCCTAATAGTGGCAGTATTACCTATGCAAATCATTGTGTTACTGCTTATATTGAACAACATTTACCCGATGAAATCGCTTGTTTGACTCTGATTGATGCGCTTGTTCAAAAACTCCCTGAACAAGATAAAGTCACTGAGCGCTGGCGGGCTGAAGTTTTATTATCAGAATTAGGTTTTACACCTGAACAATGGGAACAAAAAGCGAATGCCATCAGTGGAGGACAACATACACGTTTGCTGCTGGGGCGTGCTTTAATTGAACAACCCGATTTACTGTTACTCGATGAACCTAGTAATCATTTAGATTTGCCCACACTGATTTGGTTAGGTAATTTCTTACAGTCATGGAAAGGGAGTTTTGTGCTAGTTTCCCATGACCAATCGTTATTAGATAAAGTCAGTAACTGTACTTGGATTTTACGAGATAAATCATTACATTTTTATCGGTTACCTTGCAGTGCAGCACGGCAAGCATTAAGTGAAAAAGACATCACTGATGCACGTCGTAATCAAGCCGAGCAAAAAGAAATTGACCGTATTGCATCAAGTGCCAAGCGCTTAGCGATTTGGGGGCATGTGTATGACAATGAAGCCTTATCACGCAAAGCTAAACAGATGGAAAAACATATTGACCGTCTTAAAGATGCCCAAACTGAGCTAACTGAAGGCTATCAATGGAAGCTTGCTTTAAATGGCAAAGCTATTCCTGCAGATAGAGTTTTAGAGTTGGAAAACACCGTTGTTTCAACACCGAATGGAAATCAGTTATTTAAAACGGCATTTCATCAAGTGAAAAGTGGTGATCGTATCGCTATCATGGGAGCCAATGGCTGTGGTAAATCAACACTATTACGTCTACTTTGGCAACATTATCAACAAGATTTACGCTATAGCTCACAATTGAAGTTTCATCCAGCAATTCGTGCTGGTTATTATGACCAACAATTAGAGCAGTTAAATGATAATGATAGCCTATTAGATGCACTACGTCATTTTTCACCTTTAACCGATGAACAACGAAAAATGGCATTGATTGGAGCGGGTTTTGCCTATAATCGTCACCAACAGAAAGTGGCAACACTGAGCGGTGGTGAACGCGCTAGATTATTGTTTATTGGTTTAAGTTTAGCTCAGTATGAGTTGATTTTGTTAGACGAACCTACCAATCACCTTGATCTAGAAGGTAAGGAAGCGCTTTGTGAGCAAATTAGCTTATTTTCTGGGGTATTATTGGTTGTAAGCCATGATAAATGGCTCATTGAAAATAGCTGCCAACGCTTCTGGTTTATCGATGATAATCGGCTAGAGGAATACCTTAATGCTGATGATATTTATCATAAAATCGAGCAGCAATCCCAGCAAGTGTTAACGTCTACGCTTGGGGAAAATGCCCCTTCTAAATCAACGATTGAAATTCTCAGTAAGGAAGCTACTCATGAAGATGAGTTGTTAGAAACATTGCTGATATTGGAGCAAAAGCTACTTGCGGATCAAAAACGCAAATTAAACCACCAAAAACCGCAATTACAGCAGCAGTGGATCAACGAAATAGCCGAAATACACGCTAAATTGGGCTTGTAACCGATACCCCTGGTTACGTTAAGTGATCAGGGGATTTTTTATGAAGTTATATATTGATATAGGATCATAGCTAAAGTTTACAAAATAATTATATGCACCCTAAAATTTACCTTATTGATGGAATAATAGAAGACTGAGTCGCGTTATTCATCAATAAGAAAATAAATAAGGTTTATTCTTTATGTCTTTTAAGTGAATAAAGATTTTGTAAACTATCTAATTGGTTATTTTATTTTTTGTTTCTTTGCTCGCTTAAAATATGAAGTTGGCACATTAGGGCATACAACCTCTTTAAATTTAACGTCTTTATTCGCCTTCACAGACGGTTCATTTTCAGATGAAACCGGGGCGTTGCTCTGTGGTATTTTGCTTGTCTCTTTCATATATAAACGCTCTTTTGCTTGTATAATATCATTCGTTTTAGCCATTTGATTTTCCCTCTGCCACTAACACTGCATTGACTTGCTCAATACGTTCCACTGCTCGGTTAATGATCTCAACGACTCTTGTTGTCTCTTCTTTCGTCAACTGTTGTATCACGATTTGGTGTCTCAACAATGACTTAAATTTATCTACAGCGCATTCAATTTCATTAGCGAATTGATTACCTGCTTTTAATTCCTGAGCATATTTTAATTTTAGTTGAACTTCTGCCAATATTTCAGCTTTGAGTAATAAAAAACAGCGACCTTCTGGCGTTATGACATAACACTTACGCCCTTTTCCATTATCTTTACCCGCCGAAATAAACCCTAACTCCTCTAATAACGTCAGAGTTGGATATATCACACCTGGGCTTGGGCAATAAAAACCTGCCGTTTCTTCTGCAATTTTTTTTATTAGCTCATAACCGTAATTAATTCCCCCTGTCAGTAAATGTAGGATATAAATCCTTAACTGTTTAGGGTTAAACATACGACTGACACTTTTACCGTTGCACAAACACGGCTCGAGTTGTTGTTCATTTGCCATTAAAATTCTCAGTGGTTATTTATATAAAAACCGATATATCTAATATGATAGTTACTTTTACAGAAAATGCCAGCTTTAGATATATCTATTTTTATGCATAACGTGCTAATGATAATCATTCTTATATGGATTATACCGACTAAATGTCGACACAACAGTAAAAAATGTGCGGTAAATTGTCTAACTGAGTAAAGTTGGCAATAGATATGAAATTAACCTATTTTTGAAGTGATAAAGCCAGCCGTCGGTATGTTGGCTGGCTATAGAAGCGAAGTACAATTACCCAATATTAGGTAATATGTTGAAAACAATCCCTAGCTGAACACCAATGACTATAATTCCACAAATAAATACTAATGAAAGACCTAATCCACCGCCTAACACTTGATATTTCCGTTGGTTTAATGTTCTTGATTTAAATGCCATAGCACTAGGTAATAATAAAGCCAGTATTGAAAGTGCGATTGCGGCATACCCTAACGCCATCACAAACCCTTTAGGATAAAATAAAGCAAAAACTAGTGGTGGTCCAAAGGTGAGCAAACCTGTTTGTAGACGCCCTGACGCATTATCTTGACGTTTAAATAAATCCGCTAGAAAGTCAAATAACCCCAAAGCAACACCAAGGAAAGATGTCGCAAGCGCCAAACTCATAAACATTTGTGCAATTAACTCTGTTTTTCCTGATTGAGCCACATCTTTAATTGCATCTAATAATCCATTAAGCCCTGCGTTTTCCGCCAAAATACCAACAAATGTGGTTGTACCAATACTCCCTAATGTTGCGATTTGCCATAAAATATAAGCAATCAACGGGATAGCACTTCCGATAATAAAAATAACCCGCAATTTTTTGACATCTCCCCCCATGTATTTAACGATACTTGGGACGCTACCATGAAAACCAAAGGAGGTAAAAAACACCGGTATAGCAGATAAAATAAGTACTTTTTCAGTTGGGGCAGCTAATAAATTTTGTTGCTCAACATGCGGCATCATTAATGCCAATATAATGACTAAGAAAACAATTTTTGCAGCAAATAAAATACGGTTGATAAAATCTACGGATGAAGTCCCGAAACATACAACTCCCCCACCAATGACGGTAAATACAACAATTCCCATCCAATCTGCCATTTCAATAGCAAAACTACTTTTCAAATTTGATGTAATGATTTCCCCTGCTCCACTGACATAAGCTGCTGTCAATGCATACATCAGGAACATCATACTAAAACCCGTAATAAATTTGCCACTAGAGCCTAAGTACCGTTGTGCAACACTACCGATCCCAGTTTCGTGAGATTCATGTTGATAAACTTCAACCAAAAGTAACGCCGTGTAGCACATCAATGCCCACAACACTAATAACATAGCGAGGCTCACTAAGAAACCATTACCCGCGGCAGCGATAGGCATGGCTAACATACCTGCGCCAATCGTAGTACCTGCAACAATAAATACACTACCAAGTGTGCGATTTTTCATATTGAGATCCTAACAATCAATTAAATATTAATTTTATAATTAGAGTGATTTAACTTATTTTCTTCATTAATGAGTTGTTGTAATTTGTCTTCAAAAATATTTTTTAACTCTGCCCAATAGGTTTCAAAATGTGCCCTATCACGCAGGCAATGTGTCATGACTGCCGCCCGTAGCACATAAATCGACCGTACTTTATGCCATTCACTATCAGAGAATTGTGCATCTCGACATAGATTCAATGGGTTATCGCCATATTCTTCATAAGTTAGCGAGGTTGATGAGGTGAGAAAATCATTAGAATAACTCCGGCCTGCCGCATAAGAGCATAATTCATATAACCGTTTATTTAATTGATTTTGTTTCTCTAAAGAGGTGTTGCCAATTTCACGAAACATAAAGTTAATCATGTGAAAATCGGGCGTTGGCATCGCTATAATTGAAAATTGACGTTCCTCAATAATAAAAGACTCACATTGATTAATTTTATCAATCATCCAATTGGCAGTGATGACCCCAGCCGCAATCACTTTTCCATACCCTAAAACATTTAACGGAACTAAGCGATGTGCAGCCCATACCGCTGCTGCGGTTGCGCCCGCTTTTGACCCTTCCATAATAGATGAGCCCAATAATACATTTTGTGTTTTTTCTGTTTTACGCTGCTTTTCTTGAACCTCTTCAAATACATAAGCGGCATGGTAAGAAACTAAATCCACAATCCGCTTATCTTTCATACAAATTGCACCTGCCGCATAAGGAATAAACCCCACCTTATGAGGGTCAACGGTAATCGAGTCCGCTTGGCTTAATGCTTTAAAGCTTTCATAAACATCACGTTTTGGCCACAACATATTTTCAGGAAAAATCCCTTCACTATGATAGCGTTGGAGTAAATTCTCATACTCCATAAATTGGTTTTCTTCATCGCGAAACATCGCACAAGCGTATCCCGCGTAAGCAGCATCGATATGCACATAAAAAGAAACCCCAAAACGTTGCTCGCATTCACGTCGTAGCTCAATAACTTCTCTGACATTGTCTATTGCGCCAGTTTCTGTGGTACCAACAACGGCAACTACCGCTAAAATTGGCTCCCCTTGCTCAATTAATGTAAATACCGTTTCACGCATTTTACGTACATCTGTTCGATAACTTGCATCAACGGGTAATTGCACAATATTCTGTTGGCCTAAACCAAGAATATCCATCGCTTTCATCCATGAATAGTGTTTAGACTGCGGTACCAATAACTTACCGAGTTTTCCTTGTTCTATTCCAACACCACGGCAGGTTAAATCACGAATTTCCTCAAAAATTTGTTGTTTCTTTAACTCGTCAATTAAATCTAGAACCGCGGAAACTGAGAGATTGAGTAACTCTTTTTCAGTTTTATCCTTTAGCAAGTATTGGGATTTTGGATGCTGCATAATCGCTAACGGCAACGTTTTAATATTTCTAGCTACCCATAAACCTTCGTAGTTAGCAACCGTTCCACCAGATGTAATATGTCCCCAAGCATGTTGTACGTCATAACCAAACATGGCACATAAATCTAACCCGGCTTCTATTTCTAAAACTGTTGTCGTTGGTGAAGATTCTTGTGCACAATTATTGGGGTTGTACATCATCGCCATGACATAAGCCAAATTAGAAATCATCAGTGTATCTGCATTCATATGCCCCATATAACGGGGGGAGAACCATGGAACCGATGTTGTTTTTAATTTTGAAGAGAGTTGATTAAGAATGCCTTCAGTACGATAAAGCGTATCTCGGTACTCGGGAGCATAACGGTCAACAGTAGAGATAAGATCAGGATCTTCAGGATGATAGCTGGAACGCCAATGCATATGTTCACTAACTGAATACTCCATCATTTCTTTGAAAAAGACAGCATTTTCAGATTTAGGACCTAAAAATAATGCATCTACATTTATTTTTGAATTTTTAAAATTATTTATCATTACTACACCTTCAAACTACAATTAACGGGTGCTAATTGCACTTAAGTTACTTAACTTAATATCATTGGAAAGTGCATAACGGGCTGTGTTTATATAAAAGATATCAATATATTAATGATATACATTTAAAAATATCATTTAAGCATTAATTATTGATAAACAAACCGTTAATGGCCAACTTATTTATAGATATAATCTATTTCTATTAAATTATTAATAAACTAATGGGAATTTCATTCTGATTTGTGGACAAGCACAAAAAAACAAAATTTATTCAACTGTAAAGAGATTTTTACGCTGAAAAAGCTTGAATATGTAAAAAATTTGTTATAGATGGTGCGATTTTCACTGCTCTTAAAGAACTAAAGTAAAATAGTGAAAACCGCAGAAAGTAAATCCAATTAACTGTTTAGCAAAACAATTTTCCCAACAAGATCACCTGATTCCATATATTCATGGGCACTCCGCACCTGAGACAAGTGATATGTTTTGTTAATAATAGGTTTTATTTCACCATTTTGTAACAATCCCCAGACTTGCTTCTTTAGTTCTTGGGCAATCACTGCTTTTTCCTCAATAGTTCGAGAACGCATTGTTGATCCCGTATGAGTTAATCTTTTTACCATTAAAGGCATCATATTTAACTCTTTAGGGTTACCTTTCATCATACCAATTTGAATTATTCGTCCAAATTTAGCAGCAACTTGATAATTTTTCGCAACATAATCACCACCGATAATATCTACGACCATATCAACACCTCGAGAAGAGGTATAATTGAGTGTTGCTTCAACAAAATCATCGTTTCTGTAGTTAATAACACAATTTGCGCCTAACGATTTTGCAACTTGAACTTTGTCTTCTGAACCAACAGTAGTAATCACTGTTGCACCAAAGGCTTTTGCTAACATAATCGCCACGCTACCAATTCCCGATGTTCCACCGTGAATAAGTACCGTTTCGTCTTTTTTAAGTTTGCCTATTTGAAAAACATTTGCCCAAACAGTGAAAAAGTTTTCAGGTATCGCTGCACCCTCGATAAAAGATAAATTCCCTAACGGTAAGGCTATGTTTTTATGCACTAAACAATATTCTGCATAACCTCCCCCGGCAACCAGTCCACAAACTTTGTCTCCGAGCTGCCATTCCTCTACATCATCCGCCTTGGCAACTATAGTTCCTGCAATTTCAAGCCCCATAATCGGAGAAGCATCTGCCGGTGGAGGATAAGACCCCTTACGCTGAAAAATATCAGGGCGATTAACCCCCGCAGCTTCCACCTTAACGAGCAAATACCCTGCAGAAATTCTAGGTAACGGTATATCAATTAATCGCAGCTTTTCTGGTCCACCAGGTTCTATAATGTCTACAACTGTCATCGAGGTGGGTAAAGACTGTTGGATAAGTGCCATTATATTCTCCTTTTTGAGGTTAATTTGAAAAATTGATATTCCTAAATTTATTTTTGTGTTAAATTAATGCTAATTAGTTTAATATTTCGTGCTTAATTACGACAGTTTAGAGTAGTAACTACTATGATGATGTAAGTCATCTTTTTATCGTTTAGAGGCTAAAATTTAATCTATATCAAATTATATACTTAGTAATCTTCTTTAATTTAGCATGAATATCTAAATTCACTAATTTCTCACATGCCTTCTGATTGGCTTTTTTGTTTATTAAGTCGATTCTGTCATACATTACTACTTACTAGTTGCATTATCTTATGTTAAAATTGACTCATATCAATAATTTTAACTTGATTGAGCCTTAAATATGATCCCAGAAAAAAGAGTTGTTCGTCGCATCCAGTCTGGTGGTTGTGCTATTCATTGTCAGGATTGCAGTATTAGCCAACTTTGCATTCCTTTTACGCTGAATGAACATGAACTGGATCAACTTGATAATATCATCGAACGCAAAAAACCAATTCAAAAAGGCCAAGCTTTATTTAAAGCAGGCGATGAATTGCGTTCATTATATGCCATCCGCTCAGGTACAATAAAAAGCTATACAATAACCGAAGAAGGCGATGAGCAAATTACTGGTTTTCACTTAGCAGGAGACCTTGTTGGCTTTGATGCTATCATTCATACACAGCACCCAAGTTTTGCACAAGCACTTGAAACCTCAATGGTTTGTGAAATACCTTTTGAAACCTTAGACGACTTATCAGGCAAAATGCCTAATTTACGTCAGCAAATTATGCGTTTAATGAGCGGTGAAATTAAAGGTGATCAAGAAATGATCCTTTTATTATCTAAGAAAAATGCGGAAGAGCGTTTAGCTGCATTTATTCTTAACCTCTCTCACCGCTTTGCGGAACGTGGTTTTTCACCAAGAGAATTTAGATTAACCATGACTCGTGGAGATATCGGTAATTATCTTGGCTTAACAGTTGAAACCATTAGTCGCCTTTTAGGACGTTTCCAAAAAAGTGGCATGCTAAGTGTTAAAGGTAAGTACATCACTATCGAGGATATGGCTAAACTGACTGATATCGCTGGTAAAGTTTCAGCAATTACATGCTAATATCCCTAAACGGATCACGTTATCAGTGATCCGTTTTCATTTTTTTCTCCAGATTTCTTGCCTATTTAATCTCAATATCATAGTTTATCTATATGGAAATATCCGTGTATCGAGAGGATTTCAATATGGCAAACTATAAAAACCTGCTAGTTGCAATTGACCCAAATCAGGATGATCAACCTGCATTAAGACGTGCTGTCTACATCGTGCAGCGTAATGGTGGACGGATAAAAGCGTTTTTGCCTATCTACGACCTTTCCTATGACATGACAACCTTACTTTCTCCTGAAGAACGTAATGCCATGCGCAAAGGTGTAATAAGCCAAAAAGCAGCGTGGATCAAACAACAAGCTCATTTCTATCTTGAAGCGGGCATTGATATTGAAATTAAAGTTATTTGGCATAACAAACCATATGAGGCCATTATTCAGGAAGTAATAAATGGTGAACATGACCTGTTACTGAAAATGGCGCATCAAACCGATAATTTTGAGTCGATTATTTTTACCCCACTAGACTGGCATTTACTCCGAAAATGCCCTGCTCCCGTTTGGATGGTAAAAGACAAAGTATGGCCTGATCACGGTTCAGTGGTTGTCGCCGTTAACTTATCAAATGAGGAATCTTATCACGATGACCTCAATATCAAATTGGTCGAAAAAACAAAAGATTTAGCAACTCGCATTATTAAAGAACAGGAAATCCATTTAGTGAGTGCATATCCTGTTGCTCCTATGAATATTGCCATAGAGTTACCTGATTTCGACCCGAGCCTATATAACAACGCACTACGCGGCCAACATTTAATTGCTATGAAAGAGTTGCGGCAAAAATTTGGGATTGATGAAAAATATACCCATGTCCGTGAAGGATTACCTGAAAAAATTATTCCAGATATGTGTGAAGAATTGCACGCTGGGGTTGTGGTTCTGGGTATTTTGGGCCGTACAGGCATTTCAGCGGCTTTTTTGGGGAATACCGCGGAGCATGTCATCGATAAGCTAAAATGTGATTTATTAGCGATTAAACCTGACGGTTTTGTTTGTCCTATCAACCCTGCTGATGATGATTAGCTAATCATCTAAAACTTATTAAGCCCCAATAATATTTATGTTATTGGGGCTTAATTTAATCATGGCTAAGTTATTGCTGAACTGAACTTTGACTAAGTATCGGCCAAGCTTGCATAGCATTAAAAATGACTTGATTAAGTCTTTCAAGATCAATTCCATCACAAGCTTGTATGGTAAAACCATCAATTACCGTTATATAAAAATCAACGATAGCTTCAATCGGCGCATCTGGAGCAACATCACCATCATCAATGCCTTTACGCATACGTGCCAGTAGAATTTCCTGATAACTTTTCCGTTTTTCTTGGACGTTTAATTGCACATCTTCGATTTGCTTTGACCCATTCATTGTCGCTGTAATCAGCATACAACCTGCAGGCTTGTTTGGCTGAATTAGCCTTTTAGCGCTTTCATACATCAGCAATTCAATTGCAATTTTCGCTGTTTTGGCTTGCTTTACAATAGACAAAATAGGACAAGCTTCATTCATCAAATAATAATCAATACATTGATTAAACAACGATGCTTTATCACCAAAAGCACAGTAAAGGCTAGGCGCTGTGATACCTAGCTCTTGAGTTAAATCGCTAATTGAGGTTGCAACATAGCCATTTCGCCAAAACAATAGCATGGCTTTAGCTAGTGCATCTTGTTGGTCAAAGCCTTTAGGCCGCCCGCGTTTTATTTGATTCATATTCTCACTTTACTCGCAGTCAATTCACTATACCACAACTATTTTATAGTGATCATTATAAAAATAATTGACAACGTCTAAATTCACATAAACAATAGCGCCATGATTTTATAGCGGTCACTATAAAATCATTCTTTTTTGTAAACTACTTAACTTTCATGGAAAGCGCATGACAACAACTCATATTTCTTCGCATAATGGTAACTGGCTTTCACTATTATCTGCAACTTTTGCTTGCTTCATTATTGTTACTGGTGAGTTTTTAGCCATTAGCGTGCTAAATAACATCGCTTATGATTTTCAAATATCAACAGGTACCGCAGGGCTTACAGTCACTGTCACATCTATCGCAGGTATGGCATCCTCCCTATTTGTCCCCATTTATGCAAAAAATATCGATAGACGCCAAGTTTTACTTTTCTTAGTTGCTCTCATGATATTAGCTAATGCAATTACGGCTTTCGCGTCTAATTTTAGTTTAGTTTTATTAGGTAGATTCGCATTAGGAATTGCACTAGGGGGTTTTTGGGGAGTTGCAGCAGGCTTAGTGATACGTCTAGCACCTAAAAATATGTCAATTACCACATCCGTAACAATATTCTTTTCGGCCGTCACATTAGTCACCGTGCTCGGAGTACCTCTAGGCGCTTGGTTATCTGATAATTATGGTTGGAGAATGCCTTATATTGCGCTGGTTATTGCAGGTGCTGTCGCGTTTTTAATGCAGTATTTCTCTTTACCATCATTAAAACCTTCTTCGTCTATGCAATGGAAGGAATTGTTATTGATGCCTTCGCACCCTATTGCGCGTAAAGGGTTAATTATATTCACACTGATTTTTTTAGCACATTTCTCTGCGTATAATTATTTTACGGTGTTCTTTAAACAAACCGCAGGTTTTATCGAAGGACAAATTTCAGCATTATTGCTCTTTTTTGGGGTGGCCAGCGTAGTTGGCAATATACTGGCGGGTTATGTCGGAAAATATAATGTTCGTTATAATTTCACGATTAGTGCACTTTTATTAGCCTTAGCTTTTCTCGCATTATCTGTTTTAGATTTTAATTGGGCGACCAGTATCATATTTGTTTTTTCATGGGGGATCGCTGCGGGTATGGTTCCTGCAACAATCAATATGTGGATGCACGTTCATGTTCCGGAATTAACTGAGAAAGGTTCCGCCCTTATTACCTTTATGTTTTTAATTCTAATTACTATTGGCAGTCTAGTAGGAGGATACGTCATGGACCATTTCAATGGCGGAGTTCTCATGATGAGCATGCTGACTATATCTACACTAGCATTTTTATTAGTGTTTACCTTTGCTCGAGGGCTAACCAATTGCGCTCGATTTTGCCTCAAATGATGCGTTTATAAGGCTGCATCACATAAACTGATTTAACTCTCAAATATCAAGAAGGGGTGACTGGAATTAACCAATCACCCCTTCTTATTTACTTTACTAATTATTTTGAAATGAATTAGTAACTCATTAAATTACAATGCACGTAAGATTGCATCAACGCTATCTTTCGCATCACCAAACAACATCTGTGTATTTTCTTTGAAGAATAATGGGTTTTGTACCCCAGCATAGCCTGTATTCATTGAACGTTTAAATACAATGACATTGCTTGCTTTCCAAACTTCAAGAACTGGCATACCTGCAATTGGGCTGTTTGGATCTTCTTGAGCCGCTGGGTTAACCGTATCGTTAGCACCAATAACAAGAACGGTATCGGTATCAGAGAAATCATCATTAATTTCATCCATTTCCAATACGATATCATAAGGTACTTTAGCTTCGGCTAATAATACGTTCATATGGCCAGGTAAACGCCCAGCTACAGGGTGAATACCAAAACGCACATTAATACCACGTTCGCGTAATTTAGTGGTGATATCCGCAACAGGATATTGTGCTTGTGCTACCGCCATACCATACCCCGGAGTGATAATTACTGATGTTGAGTTTTTCAACATTTCAGCGACTTCCTCTGCGGTGCTTTCGCGATACTCACCCATTTCTTCTTCTGTGCCTGTTGAAGAGCCATCTGTACCGAAGCCTCCTGCAATAACACTGATAAATGAACGGTTCATCGCCTTACACATAATATAGGACAGAATCGCACCTGAAGAACCGACCAATGCCCCTGTGACAATCAGCAAGTCATTGCTTAACATGAAACCTGCCGCTGCAGCAGCCCAACCTGAATACGAATTCAGCATTGAAACCACTACTGGCATGTCCGCGCCACCAATTGAAGCGACTAAATGCCAGCCAAAAGCCAAAGCTATCGCGGTCATAATTAGCATCAAGAAGACTTGCAAGCCGACACTTTCTGTTTTAACAAAAATCACTAACAGAATAAATGAAACCACTAACGCCGCCAAATTCAGTTTATGGCGATTAGGTAACATCATCGGTTTTGATGACATTTTCCCTGATAATTTACCATAAGCGACTACTGAACCAGTGAAGGTAACTGCACCAATGAAGATCCCTAAGAAAACTTCAGTTAAGTGAATGTTTTCCATCACAACATCAGCATGCCCTTCACTGGCGATAAAGCTGTTAAAACCAACCAGCACTGCAGCTAAACCGACGAAACTATGTAAAATAGCCACCAGCTCAGGCATTTCTGTCATTTCAACTTTTTTCGCTAAGCGAATACCAATGACAGCACCAATGACCATCGCAACGATCATCCAGCCCACATTAGCACTGTGAGGACCTAAAATAGTGGCTATCAAGGCGATAGCCATCCCGATAATGCCATAAGTATTCCCACGTTGGGAACTTTCATGACGGGATAGCCCCGCAAGGCTGAAAATAAATAGGATAGCAGCAACTATGTAAGCTGCTGTCACAATTCCACTCGACAACATAAGTTACCCCTTACCCTTTACGAAACATTTTTAACATGCGTTGAGTTACAGTGAACCCACCGAAAATATTGATACTCGCGATCAATATGGCGATAAAGGATAAGAAGCTTACCCAGCCACCGCTGCCAATCTGGAGCAAGGCGCCCACGACGATGATCCCTGAAATAGCGTTAGTGACTGACATTAACGGTGTATGCAATGCATGAGTCACATTCCACACCACGTAATAACCAACCACACAAGCTAAAGCAAATACAGTAAAGTGCGATAAAAACTCTTTTGGTGCTGAATTAGCAAACCAACCAAACAAGATGATAGCTAATGCCATCAAGCCATATTTTACCGTCGGTGACATCTTTTTCTCAGGCGCTTTAACTTTTTCCACCGCTTGCGGTTTCGCCTGCGGCTGAGCAGATACCTGAATTGGGGGCGCTGGCCAAGTGATTTCACCTTGTTTAATCACAGTGACCCCACGAATTACCAGATCTTCAAAATCAATGTCTATTTCACCATTTTTCTCTTTGCACAATAACTTCATCAAGTTAACGAGGTTTGTTCCATATAACTGCGATGATTGTGTTGGTAAACGGCTTGGTAAGTCGGTATAACCAATGATTTTTACGCCATTGTCAGTCACAACCAGCTTGTCAGCTTGGGTTAACTCACAGTTCCCCCCAGTTTGCGCCGCTAAGTCTACAATCACACTCCCCGGCTTCATTGATTCAACCATTTCCTTGGTAATCAATTTAGGTGCAGGCTTACCTGGAATCAGTGCCGTAGTTACAATGATATCGACTTCTTTCGCTTGTGCAGCGAACAGTTCCATCTCAGCTTTAATAAATGCTTCTGACATTACTTTGGCGTAGCCATCGCCACTACCGGCCTCTTCTTTGAAATCTAATTCAAGGAATTCAGCCCCCATACTCTGAACTTGCTCTTTCACCTCAGGACGAGTGTCAAAGGCACGCACAATGGCACCTAAACTACCAGCAGCGCCAATCGCAGCAAGGCCTGCAACCCCAGCCCCGATGATCATGACTTTCGCTGGAGGAACTTTACCTGCGGCCGTAATTTGCCCCGTAAAGAAACGGCCAAATTCGTGAGCAGCTTCAACAATTGCACGGTAGCCGGCAATATTCGCCATTGAGCTAAGCGCATCAAGTGATTGAGCACGTGAAATGCGTGGTACCGCATCCATCGCCATCACGTTAATTTTCCTAGCTTTTAAAGCTTCCATTAGCTCAGCATTCTGTGCTGGCCAAATGAAACTCACCAGAGTCGCTCCTTCTTTTAATAGAGGAATTTCATCATCCAGTGGCGCGTTGACTTTAAAAACGATATCCGCAGCAAATGCAGTATCACGATCAACGATTTCCGCCCCCGCTTGTTCGTATGCTACATCGTCAAAACTGGCTAAATGACCCGCATTTTGTTCTACACAGACAGAAAAACCTAACTTAAGAAGTTGAGTTACTGTAGATGGTGTAGCTGCAACACGCGCTTCATTGGCAAGTCGTTCTCTTGGTATACCAATACGCATAATGTTCCCTTTTTAATGCCTAACGTAATGTTGTTAATAGAGTGTTTGCTAAAATAATGACTGTCATCACAGAGAAAAGTCTTATTTTGTGCCTAAACAGATTTTTAATGTTCTAATAACCTACTGAAAATAAGCTTCTTGATCCATAATTGATCACGATTCTTAGACAGTAAATGGAATTCGCAGTGAAAATCTTAGTTTTAGGTCAATAAAATACTGGATACTTTAAAAAATCTGGTAAATTTAACTAGTCAATAATTATTTATTTCTCATAAAAATAAAATCATGAGACAACAGGTTCCGTTACGTGTAATAATCACGTACATGTGATACAACTAAGATTCAGCATGTTTATAATAAATTGCGCAAGGCGGAAGGATTTTGTATGAAGCTGAAAACTACGGTCATCGCAGCCGCGGTGTTATCATTAACTAGTATAACTGCTACTCAGGCGGCTGTTGAATTGACGCCAAAACAGGCTACTGAATTAAAACCTTATGAGCGTATAACAGTCACCGGGCGCTTTAATGCTATTTATGAAGCATCCGATGCAGTCTCCCGTAGGGCTGATAAAATGGGGGCATATGCCTTTTACATTCAAAGCCTTGATGATGTAGGTGATAGCGGCAACATGCGTGTTGTTGCTGATGTCTACGCAAAAGATGCACCACAAGTTGATACACCAAAACGTCGTGTATTCGGTGGTGTTGAGGAAATGTCAAAAACTGACGCAACAGAATATGAGCCTTTTGATACTGTTACTGTAAGCGGTTTTTACCCTTCTCAACCAGACCTATATGAGGCTATCGCCAAAAAAGCACTTGAGAAAAATGCTGCCTCGTTCTATGTGGTTCGTAATATCGCAATGAATGATGGTGGAAATACATTAGCAACTGCTTATATCTATAAGAAAGATGCACCGAAACGACAAGTTCTTAATGAAGACGCAGTGGTTCCTGCCGATTCTGACGCTGGTCGTGCTCTGTTAGCAGAGGGCGGTGAAGCGGCTAAAAAAGTTCGCATTCCTGGTGTTGCATCTTCTGAAGAACCAACAACCGCAGTCGGACGCTTCTTTGAAACCTCTAGCAGTCAACCGGGTCGTACTAGTGTGACTCTGCCAAGTGGTTATGTTATCGAAGAGGTCAACAAAACAGCAGCTGCACAAATGGTCCCATTTGACTCTATTACATTCTCTGGATATTACACCAATACGCCTGAAGTACGTTACCAAATAGCAAAACGTGCGGAAGCGAAAGGGGCTAAATATTTTCATATTACAAGAGAATGGCAATCTAATGGTGGCAGTGTCACTATCAGTGCTGACTTGTTTAAATAGTCCTAATTTATGTGATGTTAAAACCAGCCTACTCGGCTGGTTTTTTTGTTTTTAGACTCTCACTTTAGGTTATATCTCGTCCTTTACTCTATTCATCCTCACTCTTTTGAAAAAGTGCATAAAACATCTTAAAAAATGCATACATTACCATTGCATATCTGTCATTTCGTTCGTAGAATCCACACTCTGAAAACACGCAGTCATTCTATCTGCTTTTTTAATGGCTACTAGTTAAACTCATTATTGTAATGGCACTTTAACGTCATTTTAACTTTTGATTTCTGAACGTTCAGGATTTACTTTGAAAAATACTTTGAGTCTTACCGCACTAACTGCGCTAGTTCTTAGCTCAATGGTTGGCGCCGGTGTTTTTAGTCTCCCTCAAAATATGGCTGAAGTGGCTAGCCCTCTCGCATTAATAATCGGTTGGTCAATTACTGGTGTGGGCATCCTTTTTTTAGCATTTGCCTTATTGTTGCTTTCTCGCATACGACCTGACCTTGACGGTGGGATATTTACTTACGCCAAAGTCGGCTTCGGGGAATTAATTGGTTTTTGCTCGGCGTGGGGTTATTGGCTATGTGCGGTAGTTGCGAATGTGTCTTATCTTGTTATCGTATTCGCAGCAATCAGTTTTTTTACTGATACTCCTGACAACATTATTTTTGGTGATGGGAATACATGGCAAGCCCTAGTCGGAGAATCAATACTCCTCTGGTTTGTTCACTATTTAGTTCTTCGTGGAGTACAAACAGCCGCTGGGATTAATAAACTTGCTACAATGGCAAAACTGGTTCCTCTTGGCTTATTTATTGTATTGGCTTTTTTTGCGTTTAAACTTGATATTTTCAATGCAGATTTCAGTGGTATCGAATTTGGCGTTCCTGTTTGGGAGCAAGTCAAAGATACCATGCTGATTACACTATGGGTATTTATTGGTATCGAAGGTGCCGTTGTCGTCTCTGCACGAGCGAAAAACCGCCGCGATGTTGGCTTAGCAACAATTTTCGCTGTAAGTTCTGCTTTAATTATCTATATTCTAGTGACCTTACTTTCTTTAGGTATTATGCCTAGAGCTGAACTTGCAGAAATAAAAAATCCATCCATGGCCCCACTCATGATAAGTTTAATTGGTTCGAGTGGTGATATTATTATTGCAGCGGGCCTAATTATTTCTGTTTGTGGAGCTTACCTAAGTTGGACTATTATGGCCGCTGAAGTACCTTATATTGCAGCCCAATACCAATCATTTCCTAAAATATTCAATAAATTAAATAAGAATGATGCTCCATCATCTTCTTTATGGCTCACTAATGGTGCAGTACAGCTATCTTTGGTTCTTATTTGGCTTAGTGGGAGTAATTACAATACATTGCTTACCATTGCCTCTGAAATGATTTTAGTCCCCTATTTCCTTGTCGGTGCATTTTTAGTAAAAGTAGCTTTTGAACGTCATAATAAGGCATTACTTGCCGTTGGAGCTATTGCCAGTCTTTATGGTCTATGGTTGCTTTATGCATCAGGGTTAATCAATTTACTATTATCCGTCGTTTTATATGCCCCTGGTATTTTGGTATTTTTCTATGCTCGCCAGCAGCAAACCAACCAAATGCCATTAAAAGCGATTGAAAAAATCATGGCATATGCCATTGCTATCGGCGCTATCCCAGCGCTCTATTATTTGGTTGCCTAGTTTTAGAAACGAGGGCTTAATTTTAACCCATAAATTTAAGCCTTCATTTACTGCAACATCCTGTTTTTTTGATTACTAAATCACTCCATAATTTTCTAGTCGTAATTTCCTTCACAATTTTCGCCCTCCTTTACAATTTCCCCTCTCCTTTGCTGGTTAAAATTTCTGTTGTATGAGCTTCGATGCTTATATTTTTATCATTCATTAGTATGTTGTAACTAAATGATTAAGGCCAACTAAAAATGAAAAGCGCTTCACATACAGAATACGTGAAGCGCTAATTAGTCAAAATAAGGCTTACAGTTGTTGAGATAACTGTTCCATCGCCTGCATAATTCGCTTATCCGAAATTGGATATGGCGTTCCAAGCTGCTGGGCAAACAGACTGACTCTCAGTTCTTCAATCATCCAGCGAATTTCTTGGACTTCTGGCATATTTCTCTGAACTGGAGATAATTTTACTAACCATTGCTGCCACATATTCTGAACATGCTCTACTTTACTCAGTTGTGCACGATCTCGGTTAGGATCAATAGCTAGTTTTTCTAATCGCCGCTCTATTCCATTTAAATAACGAAGAATATCAGGTAAGCGTTTCCAACCATGAGTAGTCACAAAACCTTTAAACACTAAGTTCGACATTTGTGTTTTTATATCCGATAACGCTATTGCCATCGAAAAATCAACCCGCCCTTTTAGACGTTTATTGATTGCAAACACCGCCGTTAATATTTGTTCAACTTGCTTAGCAATATTAACAACCACATCATTTAATTCTGCCCGTGCAAGCTCTTTCAGTTTTTCAAACTGTTCTTCATTCCATACCGCGCCACCAAAATCAGAGATTATTTGGTCGACACCACAAGCAATACAATCATCTATTAACTCCAATACCTTGCCATAGGGGTTAAAGTACAAACCCAATTTTGATTTATTGGGTAGTTTTTCATGTAAATACTTAATTGGCGATGGAATATTTAACAGTAATAATCGACGCACACCAGCCCACATTGCTTGCTGCTGTTCTAATTCTGTTTCAAACACCTTGATACCAACACTATTTCTTTCATCGACTAATGCAGGATAAGCTTTAACGGAATATCCGCCTCTCTTTTGCTCATAGCGTTGAGGTAATTCACCAAAACTCCAAATATGTAACCCATGTTGCTCAATACCGTCATCTACAACTTCAGACAACGTTTCTTGCACTTTTTCTTTTAGGCTATTTTTTAGCTCATCAAGATTTTGCCCTTCCGCAACGGTTTTATTTTTGTCGCCTACAACACGATATGTCATTTTTAAATGAGCGGGAAGTTGCTCTAATTGCCATGATTCACGTTCAACAGTGACGCCTGTCATACGGCGTAATTCACGTTCAAGTTTATCCAATACACTCCCCTCAGGCTCAGGGACTCGTTCTAAAAATGCAGAAGCATAGTTAGGTGCAGGAACAAAATTTCGCCTAATTGGTTTAGGTAATGATTTAATTAAAGCAACGATCAACTCATGACGCAGTCCCGGAACTTGCCAATCAATGCCAATATTCTGAACCTGATTCAATATCGCAAGTGGTACATGGACAGTCACTCCATCTGCATCAGTTCCTGGCTCAAATTGATAACTCAACCGAAATTTCAAATCCCCTTGATACCAATAGTTTGGGTAATCAAGAGCCGAAACATTACTCGCATCCTCCTTGATCAGCATACTTTTTTCAAAGCTTAACAAGTCAGATTGTTGCTTAGATGCCTTTTTCCACCAATTATCAAAATGACGAGAGGAAATCACATCATTAGGGATCCGTTGGTCATAAAATGCAAATAACGTTTCATCATCAACTAAAATGTCACGCCGACGTGATTTATGCTCCAAATCTTCGACTTCAGATAGTAATTTCAGATTTTCTTTAAAGAATGCGTGGCGTGTGACCCAATCCCCTTCAACCAATGCATGCCGAATAAATAATTCACGGCATAATAACGGGTCAATATTCCCATAATTAACCTGCCTTGATGCAACAATGGGTAGCCCATATAAAGTCACTTTTTCTGACGCCATTACCGCGCCTTCAGATTTTGACCAATGAGGCTCACTATAGCTATGTTTAGTCAAATGTTCTGCTAAGGGTTCAACCCACTCAACATCGATTGATGCGGCAATTCTTCCCCATAATTTCGACGTTTCAACAAGTTCCGCAACCATTGCCCATTTCGGTGGTTTTTTAAATAAACCCGACCCAGGAAAAATAGTAAAACGTGCATTTCTAGCACCAGTAAACTCGTGTTTATCTGCATCTTTTTGTCCAATATGTGAAAGCAGCCCAGCCAATAACGAAACGTGAATGCTACGAAAATCAGCCTCCGCACTATTAATGGCAAAACCTTGCTCTTTTACCACTTGCCTCAATTGGGTATACAAATCTTGCCATTCCCGAATACGCAAATAATTAAGAAAATCTTGGCGACACATTTTTCTAAATTGAGCGTTAGAAAGCTGCGTTTGTTGTTCTTTTAAGTAATCCCAAAGATTTAAAAAAGCTAAGAAATCTGATTGCTTATCATGGAAACGACGATGTTTTTCATCGGCAGCTTGCTGTTTGTCTAACGGTCTCTCCCTAGGGTCTTGAATTGATAATGCAGAAACAATCACCATTGCTTCACGTACTGCCCCGTGTTTACGTGCTTCAATCACCATACGAGCAAGTCTTGGGTCAACAGGAAGCTGGGATAGTTGTCTACCCGTATCCGTTAGTTGATACCCTTTATCCGCCTGTTTATGGGACTTAATTGCACCTAGCTCCTCCAGTAATTTCACACCATCTTGGATATTGCGTTTATCTGGAGCCTCCACAAATGGAAATGCAGAAATATCACCAAGACCAATAGAAGTCATTTGTAATATAACTGACGCTAAATTCGTCCGTAAAATTTCAGGGTCCGTGAACTCTGGACGTGATAAGAAGTCATCTTCTGAGTATAATCGAATACAAATCCCGTCAGAAACACGGCCACAGCGCCCCTTACGTTGGTTAGCTGAAGCTTGAGAAATGGCTTCAACAGGAAGACGTTGTACTTTGGTACGGTAACTATAACGACTGATTCGCGCATAACCAGTATCAATGACATATTTGATACCCGGTACAGTTAATGATGTTTCTGCTACGTTTGTTGCAAGAATGATCCGCCGTCCCCCATGAGGATGGAAGATACGATTTTGCTCACTATTCGAGAGCCTTGCGAAAAGAGGTAAGATTTCAGTGTGGCGTAAAGAAAGTTTTGATAACGCATCGGCGGTATCACGAATTTCCCGCTCACCACTCATGAAAATCAATATATCGCCATTACCTTCAACCGATAGTTCATTTACCGCATCAATTATCCCATCAATTTGGTCACGGTCACTATCGTTCTGGTCTCCCATGATAGGACGATAACGAACTTCAACAGGATAGGTACGCCCAGACACTTCAACAATTGGGGCATGACTAAAGTGCTTCGAAAAACGCTCAGGGTCAATGGTTGCTGATGTAATAATAACTTTTAAATCAGGACGTTTTGGTAATAATTGACGTAAATAACCTAAAATAAAGTCGATATTCAGGCTTCTTTCGTGAGCCTCATCGATAATAATTGTGTCATATTGCAGCAGCAGTTTGTCATTTTGTAGTTCTGCAAGCAAGATACCATCAGTCATCAATTTGACTTGAGTCGTTTCACTCACTTGGTCACTAAAGCGTACTTTATAACCAACATTTGTACCTAATTCACATTCAAGTTCTTGAGCTAAACGTGACGCAACTGAGCGCGCGGCTAAACGTCTTGGTTGAGTGTGACCAATAAACCCTAGAACCCCTCTGCCAAGTTCAAGGCAAATTTTGGGGATTTGCGTTGTTTTACCTGACCCAGTTTCACCAGCAATAATAACAACTTGATGATTTTTAATGGCATCTAAAATGACATCTTTCTTCTGGCTGACCGGTAAATTATCCGGATACACAATTTTAGGCGCATTTAATCGTTTAATTTCAACCTTTTGCTTTGCCTTTTCAATATCTATTTTGATAGCATCAAGTACCGCAGAGCGCGATTTTTCGTTCTGGATCTTTGCAATACCTTGCACTCTTTTTTTCAGTAACCATTGGTCACGTAATGAAGTTTGTCCAATATCAGCGGTTAATGCTGTCAGTATGGATTTCACCTGTTGAATCCTTATCTTTAATAAATTTCAATACACGATAGCCAATCAGCTTCGCAATTTGTGAGGGCTAAATTTCGCTTTTATTTTTAATTGTTGTTATCACATAAAAATACCATCAATTTTTTTGAAGAAAGCTATCTAATATTTTTCCTATCAATCAGTTACACATCACGTATTATTACCAATAAAGTTTTACCTAAAAAATAGAGGAACACATGAGTAAAGTATTACTATTGAAATCAAGTATTCTGGCTGACTATTCACAAAGCAATAAAATGGCAGATTACTTTATTCAACAATGGCAGGAAAAACACTCAGCAGATACAGTAACTGTACGAGATTTAGTCAAAGAGCCAATTCCAGCGATTGACGGTGAAATTTTAGCAGCTTTTGGTCCAAGTGACACGAAAACAGAACAACAACAAGCACATTTGGACCTGTCAAATGCATTGATTGAGGAAATTAAAGCTCACGATGTGATTGTTATTGCAGCTCCGATGTATAACTTTACGATTTCTTCTCATTTAAAACACTATTTCGACTTTATCGCTCGCTCAGGGCACACGTTTAAATATACAGAACAAGGTTCTGTTGGCTTATTAAAAGACAAGCGCGCATATGTATTAACGAGTCGAGGCGGTATTTATAAAGACACACCAACAGATACCATGGTGCCTTATTTAACACTATTTCTAAATTTCATTGGTATTACCGACGTTGAGTTCGTTTTTGCTGAAGGCACGTCGTTAGGCCAAGAATCAGTCGAAAAGGCACATCAACAAGCACAAAGCCATATAAATACCATTATCGCTTAAAATACATCCATTTAAGCAAGATAATATTAAAACCCAAAGCTACCATTGTTAAATTTTGCGCACTTTCTGAGTGCGCTTTTTATTTCTTTTGTAACCATTGACCATTAATTCCACGCACAAACTCCCCAGGACTAGCCCGCTCTACAAGTTTTTGTCCTGCTATCCTTGCGACATCATTTGTTTTTAGGTTATTTTTTGCAGCAATTTCGCTGTATCTTTTTTCCCGTTCTTGGTTGATTTGTGCCGCTAGTTTAGTGGCCTCTAGATTACTCGTATTAATTGGAGCTAAATACCCCGATAACGTTTCCCCTAATAGACCTGTTTCTTTGGCCTCATCAACCGTTATTGCTATAGCCTGAAAGGCAGTCAATAACGAACACAGGGCAAATACTTTGATTATTCGATTCATTTTGGGTTTACCTCACCGAACAAATCACTATTTTCTTTCAATAATTCTTCTACTTGCCTATCCGCTTTTATTTGGATTTCATGTTCAATTTTTACATTCATATTAATATTGATGGGCTTATCCGGTGTTGCGACCTCAACTCGCAAGCAAGCTGATAACAGCAACACAATCGATATAGCTGTAGTGAATTTTAATATTTTCACGTTCATTCTTATGCTCATTATAAATTTTTTTCCAACCACTCTTCTAAAGAGCTACCAAATCGTAAACTACGCCATAATTGAAAGATATTTTCTTCATGTTGATAATGCAAATGAACTTCGCGTTTTTTCTTTTCTTGCGTGTTATACCCTTCAAGGATTGTTGTCATCTTTAACAGCCCTAAATTTGTGACATTAACATCTGTACGGCTGCGTTTTATTTCCAAATATTGTAACCACCCCATTGCGGATCCCGCAGATATATTATCTTCTCGAATAGAGTCAACAAATTGGGTATCTAATCGTAATGTTAATGGCCCACTATTTTCTAACCACCCATCTTTAACTATCCATTCTGGGTTATTTAAATAAAAAGGTAATTCACCATTAACTTTACCAGAGACAGCAAATTGCGACACTTTTAGTATGGTAAATAACTGGCTAAGTTCAATCTGCTTTAATTTTATCGTAGAGGCTTGAGTTTGTGGCCAGCGCAGTAAATCCATCGATATTTCACCTCCTAATGTTTTAAAGCCTACATTAGTCAGTTTTAATGGCGAATTTTCCGTTGGCGGATAAGAACCAGAAAGATCAGCTTTAATATCCGTTAATTCAAATAAATTATTGAGCTGTTTAATACGCAACTCAACGGGTGCTTTTCCCCCCAAAGTCCAGGTACTTTGTTTTAAACGCCACGGTAAAACAAAATCTAATCCTGATAATTCGCCATCTTTTAACCAAAGGCTAGTATTCTCGACACGCCAATGTCCTCCAGCAATAAAACCCTCTTCCGGTGTTATTGAAAAAGCGGCTTGAGAAAATAATTTGCCTTGTTTTAATTCAATTCCAAGGTCAGCAGGAATTAACGTTTGAAAAGCTGTGACCGACTGTTCAGGCCAACGAGCTTCCCCTCTTAATCTTTCACCGTCCCAGCGCCCAAAGATGACTATTGGCCCGACATCTTTAGTACTTAAATCGCCTTTAAGTTGAAACTCAGCAGGAGATTTTCCCCTAAGATCTGCGTTTAATGTGATCCTTGGCAGATAACTTTCAGTGCCGAATTGCATCCGTTCACTGGTAAGCTGTAATTTTCCATTAAAACTGGCTTTATTCTGATCACGTTGCCAAATTAATGGCTTACTTAGCTGTAAGCGTGGAGCCCTCATCGATAAAAGCCCATATTGTATTTGGTCAAACCCTGTATTTAAGCTATTTAATGTAATTAAAGTGTCCTGCCAACTCCCATTTCCCTTAATATCCCAATTAGCTGATAATGAGGGTAAATTGGCATTTCCCCAATAATTCCAAAACCATTTTCCCTTATCTAAGGTAAATTTATTAGCTTTGCCATCCAAATGAATATCAAAACTCCCCCAATATTGCTCTTTAATTTTTAGAATAGCTTGTAAACGTCCTGAAATACCCTCTTCACCTAACGATGTTCCTGCAAGTGGTAATCTAGCTTCATTAAGAACCAGTGTTTCCGAAAGACGGCCATAAGCTCTTAATAATGAACTGGATAAAAAAGAAATTTTGGGGGCAGCTAACTGGCCTGAAACTTTTGCAGGCAAATTAATATCCAGCACCATATCATCATATTTAACTTGGCCATGTAACCTAAAATTAATATCAGCATTGAGTAAATTTATCTGAGTAGATGGCACAGCTAAGACAATATTGGCTTTCCCTTTCTTTGCTTGTGTGAGCATATTAATACGCCCAGAAAATACCATTTCACTTAATGTATTATCCCAGTTATCAACTTGAAAGCTGATACCGCCTTGTAAAGGGATATCTGCTTCTTTCCATTGCCACTTACCTTGCGCTATTTGTATTCGAGAAGGCGATAGTGACCATGGTAAATAAAGCAATTCTTCCTTTGTGTCTGTATCCATGACGCTAAAGACACCTTGGTCATTCAACCAACTGAATTTAGCTTGTAAGAATTTTTCTGGGTTGATTAACTTAAAATAAGCATTCAACTCCCCTTTTTCTGGAAGCTGATTTGCCATTAAGGGGAGTTGCACATCACCAAATAATTCTATTGTTTGCTTTTGTTCTGGTAGAAATGCTAAAAAATTTTGAATGACTAATTGGTGTTCCGTATTAATTAAAGATGACAACCTTAAATTGTCGCCCCTAAAATCAAACTCTAGAGGGTTAACCTGATTTTTACGCAACCAAATACTGCCTTGGTAATCACTCCATGGCTGTATGTTGGTATTATTGATAACTAATGAAAAAACCGGAATATTATCGATAAGTTCTGCAATATTAATCGGCTCATTATCCATTTCATTCGTTGGCTCAAGAGCACTCAAACATTCAGTTTTAACATCAAGGTCATCCACAATAGCGTGTAAGGGAAAGATAGAAAGTCTTGTGCTATTCAACTGAACTAATGTGCAATTATTTGCTGTTATACTGATATTTGCTATATCCAACTGGCCATGACTAATTCTTGGTTCTGAAAACGACAGTTTAAATGGCTTAGGAAGATAGTGTGATGCAACAACTGGAGCCCAATGGGATATCGTTATCCATAAAAGTATTAAGAGAGCAATGCTTCCACCCAAAAAGCAGAGTAATATTCTGGATGCTCTTTTCATTAACTGCATTACTACATCCCTTGTTTGAATTGTTCTATAGCGCAAGTGATAAATTTCAACAAAATTTCCTCATTAAACACGATACTAACAAAGATAAACCACATTCAATCGTAAACAGATACCTATTTTCTTAATTTATAGGTGATTTACAAACTTAATTGTCTTATTCTGAGTTTATATTTTGTAGGTACACCTTTTTACCTACTCTTTTCTAATTGGTTCCTAAAAATTGGAGTCTTCATGATGAAAATTGTTTCTTATAGTACCAAACAGTATGACCGCAAGCACATGGAACAAGTTAATCAAAATTCTGGATTTAATTTTAGTATTGAATATTTTGATTTTCCATTGACCGTTCAGACAGCTAAAAATGCTGTTGGTGCAGATGCTATCTGTATTTTCGTTAACGATGAAGCTAATCGTGCTGTTTTAGAAGAACTTGCCGCACTCAATATTCGAATTTTAGCTTTACGTTGCGCTGGTTTTAACAATGTTGATTTACAAGCTGCTAAAGAATTAGGTATTCAAGTTGTCCGTGTTCCCGCTTATTCTCCTGAAGCCGTTGCCGAACATACTGTTGGTATGATGCTGTGCCTTAACCGTAGGATCCATCGAGCATACCAACGTACTCGAGATGCAAATTTTTCTCTCGAAGGATTAACAGGTTTTAATATGCATAACCGCACTGCTGGAATTATTGGTACCGGAAAAATTGGCCAAGCGACGCTACGTATTTTAAAGGGATTTGGAATGCGCCTACTCGCACACGACCCATACCCGAACCAAGCTGTTTTAGATATGGGTGCTGAATACGTTGACTTGGATACTTTATATGAACAATCAGATATTATTTCTCTTCATTGCCCATTAACACCTGAGAATCATCACCTACTCGATGAAAATGCATTCAAGAAGATGAAAAATGGGGTCATGATCATCAATACAAGCCGAGGCGCATTAGTCGATTCTGTTGCAGCAATCAATGCACTAAAATTACAGAAAATTGGCGCTTTAGGTATGGATGTATATGAAAATGAACGTGATTTATTTTTCGAAGATAAATCTAATGATGTAATTCAAGATGATGTTTTTCGTCGTCTTTCTTCTTGTCACAATGTGTTATTTACCGGGCATCAAGCGTTTTTAACGGAAGAAGCATTAACAAGTATCAGTCAAACTACGCTTAATAATATCCGTCAAATTAGTCATGGGGAAACTTGCCCTAATATTGTTAACGCATAGTTGGATCGGGAACTATGAAACGCCTAATTCCACTTACTATTTTGGGTTTATTGCTAGCAGCATGCCAAACTCATCAAGTCAATGCGCGTAATGATGACCAAGCACTTGAAAATAAGTTGATGCATCATCGTTTTATTTTAACTGAAGTGAATGGTAAGACGATTAGTAGCAAGCAAACTGTACCTTCCCTTGCTTTTGGCGAGAAAATGTTTGTTTCTGCATCAATGTGTAATGATTTTAACGGATTTGGCAATATCAAAAACGCAAAAATTACCGTAAAAAACTTAAGTAAAACTGAACTCGAATGTGTTGATGAAGATTTATCTAAATGGGATTCAATGATAAATCGAGTACTGTCTGATGGCGCAGTTATTTCATTAAACAACAACCAGCTAGTATTAATTCAAGGTCATTACAAATTAGTTTATACACTACGTGACTACGTCCATTAATGAATTATCCTGTACAACCGCCTCTTTTAGAGGCGGTATACGTTTGCCATAACCCACTGAACTGGCAGCCAAATAAGCTATTTCGCCTGATCAAATAGCAAGTTAATATTCGAGGTTTTTGCAATTCGCTCCATATAATCCCGAATATTTGTGCTAAACGATAAGTGCTCAACTATGCTCAAACTACGTAAGGTTGGAAAAATAATAAAATCATTAATATCAATGTGTTCACCACGTGTTTCTAACCACGCATCTAATAAAGACAATTGGGGCTCTAATTCAACTAGCAACGTATGAGTTTCTTTTTTAAACTCGTTTAAGTCACCATAAGATTTTGATGTTCTAGCGATATATGCCGCCCTCGCTTCTGCTGTACTAATTTCAGGGAAATCAGTTTGTGTAAAACGTGGTGTCACAAGCTTATATACCACAGCAGAAACCGCTTTAGACCAAGCCTCTACTTCAGGGGTTATGTTTCCTCCTGCATATTTAGGTTCATTAATGCTATCTACATAATGAACAATATCTAAGCTTTCAGGTAAATAACTTCCATCGTCTTTTTGTAAGATAGGTAACATTTTTCGACCTATCATTTTTGTTGGCGTTTCTATGTCATCATCGAATAAAACGATTTGCTCTACTGCTAACTTTTTTAAACCAAAAATCATTCTAGCTCTAACACAAAATGGGCAGTGGTCATAAATATACAATTTCATTGTGGACCTCACTAATTTGGTAATGAAAGTGCCAATAGGTTTTATACAGTATACTTGAGTACCCACATTTATGCCTTATCACGCTTGTAAAAATTTGTTTAGCGCGAGGAAAAATATATATATAATAAAGTGCACAATATCTCAATAATAAAATCTAGGTCGTGGCATAATATGTCTGATGAAGATGTTCCATTAATAGAGTAATCATTTAAGATGATTTAAGCATTGAGTTAATATCAATTAAATTAATATGTCATAAATATCATTGATTTATTTTTTACCTTTAATTTTAATAACTAAATACTTTAAGTGAAAATTAAGTAAAAAAACAAAAAGTTAACATGCCGTAACGATATATTAACTTTGCTTCCTGATAATTTTATCACAACAACAAGGATGCAATAATTTGATTTTAAAGAAAAATAAAACAAAATAACTATAAAGGAAATTTAAAATTTATATTTTTCGCTATGAAAAATAGTAACGATAGATATTTTTACTTATTCAACAACAATAACCACATTAAAAGTAATGCTATCTTATTGCAAATAACCAAACTAAAAATAGCGATTTTCATCATAATTATGTTCATTAAAACTTTTAAATCTATTTATTTTTTAATATACTATGAAACGTAATTTGAATTAAGTGCATTAAATAACAACTTTTCATATAAATTGAGGATGTCATATGGACATTCATACTATAATTGGTATAAAAATAAAAAACCGGAGAAAAGAGCTCGGTCTATCAGGTGCGAATTTAGCTGATAAATTAAATTTAAGTCAACAGCAAATATCTCGTTATGAAAATGGTATTAACAAAATTCCAATTAATCATTTAGTGGATATTGCTGAAGCATTAAATTGCCCTATTGAATGGTTTTTCCAAGGTTATGTAAGCAATTCAAAATCAAATAAAAATGAACCATCTAATGAACTCAACCAAGAGCTAATATATACAGCTGAAAGTGTCATTGCCCCCTCTAAAGATAACTTTTAATGTAAATAAAAAATTAATTTATATAAATAAAATGCAAGTAACATAGACATTTCCATCCCGTGTTATTTGTACTTCACTTTCTTTAGAACTATAAAAGTAAAAAGGCTAATCCTCTATATGAAGATTAGCCATACATTTAAATTTCATAAAATTAACTAATGGTTTTAGCAATAAATTTTATATATAATATTTTAATCATAGGTAATATTGAAAACCATTTTAGAATTCACTTCTCCAGCAGAGACTGTTCGTTCATATTGGTAATAACGAGCTTTATAATTTAAGTCAAGATATTTTGTTTGCCGGTCAACTAAATTTCCAACTTTATATTTTTCATTAAATATAAGTGATTTATTAGTCTTACGCTCTAAAACTTGTATACCAACTCCCGCAGCTCCACTGGTGGATTTATTTTGATTAACCAAAACACCTTGTCGATTATTCATGTTTTTTGGAATATCACCACTAAAAGTCATATTAACATTTGCAAAACCAGAAATACTGACACCACCGCTGCATATTAAGCGAATATCAAAATCTTTTTCACCTGCCGTTGTTCCAATACCATTTAATTGTGAACGTTTAATTGGATCAAGATAAACATTTTTTTCGCTTCCCCCTTCAATTTGGCAAGACGGAGAAACTATTGTTATCGCTTCAGCATCTAATTTAGTGATCAAAAATGGGTTATTATTTGGAATGTACCCATAAGATGTATAAAGGCCACTAGCTATAGTTCCTGAGCCTGTAACAGGAGCGGTTTTCACTAAAGTTAAAATAAACTTTGATCCCGCAAGATAATAATTACTTGATCTAGGGGCATAAAATGTATCCGGATACGTCATTCTCACTGCACCTTCACGGTGGAATTTCATGCCAATTCCAGGAACGTTTGTCTGGTAAACCTTATTTCCTACTGGAACTAAACTTGGCATAGTAACCGAAGCCGTTATCGGTGTATTTCTTGTACAATATGCATATATTGCACTTGAATTTTCCCGCATATCCCAAGTTTGCTCCGCAATAGTATCCCCAACCTTTAAGTTAGGGTCTACCACGACCCTCCCCATCTGCATATTTAATACATATGTCCGAGTTGAGGTTCTATCACAATACGCAGAAACGTAACTAGCGGTAAGAAACACACCAACTCCGATATACAAGCGAATTTGTTTCGTTATTGACATAAAATTTCCTTACTATTGCTAGCTTCTAAAGAAAATGAACACTGCCCATTATCCCATTTTATAATTGCAACGTTTGCAGTTTCACTACTAATAAATACGGTTCCACCTTGACCAACGATACCTATGGATTCACCATTTATATCAGTAACGTTAGCCCCAAATGGCAATGGTTTATTTCCAGGCCTTACAACATTAAATGCAATATTTTTTTCGACTTTAGTACTAAATTTAACCTTAACGATACTTCCTTCATAAGGAACGACTTGTGTGGCCGTATTTTCAAAAACAATATCTTCAGGACTTCCTTTCGGATCAATTTCTACATTATTAATACGATAAGCCCTAACATAAGGAGCAACAGCATAACCATTTCCATCGATACGAGTTCCAGGTGCACCCATGATTGATGCTCCTTCCGCTCCTTTCGCTTCGATCAGAGCTATCGTTGTTGAAGTATTCGGTGTTAATGTTACGCCCTCAGAATGCACAATAACCGAACCATTTGCGCCAAGACCGAACTGACGATATCCCTGACCTTGGCTATAATTCGCATTCGTATTAACAAATGGTGTACGGTAACCTGTGTTCAAACCAATATTCTTCTGTCCACCGTTTGCAACAGAGGTATTTACGCCATAAGTCCAATTATTATCCCTATCGAATGCACCACTCGCACCGATTTGGCTAGAGCCAAATTTTTCATTATTGAATGTCGTATTTGAGGTCAGTGTTGCACTCTGACTTTCGCCAAAATACAGTGGGTAACTAAAGTTTATGTTAATGCGATCATCTTTTTTATTATTCGTATTATCTGCATAAACTCTCATAAATGCGACACCATAAGAAAGACGGTTAAAGTTATTGTTATAACTTAATTGATATTGCTTTTCTGTCCCCGACTTATCCCAATAATTAGAAATACGTCCCGTAAAATAAATCCCACCGTAACCATCAGGAAGATTTTGATTTACTGTATAGCTGAAACCATTTTTCTCACGTCCTAAAGTATTCTCTACGCCACGCTTATCATTATCTATCGCATATAATGCATTGCTGACGTTATAGTAATCCTTCGTTGAATACCTATAAGCAGCTAGCACTAAGTTAGTATCAGTTTGAGTAAATAAACGACTAAAAGTTAAACGGTAGCTTTGCCCATTTTCTGTTTTATATTTGAATGCTGTTCTCGACTGAGTTAAATCTACAGCAATTGCACCAAACCCTGTGTTAACACCGGTACCTACTAAGTAGGCTTGATAATCATCAAATGCAGTGACGCCGCCATATAGCGTAAATGTATTATTTAAACCATGCTGAATAGTACCCTGCATAATAAATGGACGATTTCTCAGTCCATCCGCATCCGCTTTACCACCAGAAACTTGATAACGTGTAAAACCAGGACGTAATAACTGTGCTAATGAAGAATATGGCACGCTAAAGCTGCTTTCACTTCCATCAGCTTCTTTTACCGTTACAACTAAATCATTTCCGTAACCTGATGGATAGACATCCGTTAAGCTGAAAGGTCCTGGCGCAACTGTTGTTTGATAAATAATAGAATTATTTTGCGTTACCGTTACTAAAGCATTACTTTGTGCTATTCCCCTAATCTCAGGCGCGTATGTTGACATTCCATCAGGATACATATTGTCATCTGTTGCTATTTTTGCGCCTCGTAAACTAATACTGTCAAAGAGATCACCATCTGTATAAAACTGTCCTGCTGTCGCTTTTGACTTTAGTTCGGTTATTGGTTTTTGCAGATATGTTTGATTACTATTCCAATTCGTTCCATCGTGACGTTGCCAGTTAAAATTTCCAATATGTTTAAGCAACCATCCATCAAAGCTTAAACCAGCATTCAGCCCCAAATAAGCACTGGCGTTATTAGTTCCTTTTGAACCACTAGTATGGTTATCATAATAGTTAGCCATATAACCGATATTTAGTGCAGGAATTCCCGTTTCCCAAAATTGGGGAGAAACATAACCACGGGAAATTCTCTGTTCATATATTTGCGGAACAGAAATATCTAAACGCAATGTAGAAGAATGAAATGTATCAACGACGTCTTTTTGGTCATTCCAGTCTTTTAATGGTAAACAAGCATTACTATCTTTACTAACTGTAGGGTTTAGTTTTTCAATATTAATACCAAAATCAGATAACATTTGTGGTGTATAACAGACTACTAATTGACCACTTTTCTCTTCTTCAAAATTAAGGTCGTAGCGTCCCTTCCAATTGTTATTTGTATATACGTCAACTGAATATTTTCCGGGACTAATCCCTGAAGAATTGAAACGTGTTAAATCAACATCTTCTTTACTACCTATAATAAAACCACTATTAAATTCATAGGTTGTATCTTCTTCACCCCAAGCATAAAACGTAGGCACTATGCATGCAGTGACAAAGCAAGCCACAGAGAGCGTATTGCTATATTTATTTATTAACTCTCGCTGTTTCATTATATATTCCTATTTAACGGTGGTTTTCACCGAAATATCTGAACCATAATCATTAATATTATTAATTACGATATGACTTCCTGACCTTACGACTTGTTTTAATTCAACTATCATTTGAGATTTCGGTTCTAATAAAATTGTTTTTTCATTCAACCCAGATTTACCATCCGTTGAAATTTTTGTAATAGTAATATAATAAGGTGTCGGATTATCTATAATAATACTCTTCCCATTTGCTTTTATAACAAGTTGCTCTGGCGCTAATTCACGGCTACTCAGGCCTGTTGGCCGATAAAAGAATTTAAATCTAGAGCGGATCGCTAATTGCAATACATTCTGACTATCGCCTTCTTTAGCTTTAGCCATAGGGGGAATATCTAATATATTCAACCACCATAAGCTTTCGCGATCCTGAGGAATGCTTCCTTTATCCATTAATTTAATTCGTAAAGTTTGTCCACCTTTAGCTTCTACACGAGAGATTGGCGGTGTAATCTGAAATGGTGTTTTTATCGTATCCGGTGTTTCTGACGCATCACCTGTATCAAGCCACGCCTGTGCAATTGCAGGACGGTCGGCAGTGTTATTTAATTGCACGGTAATTTCTTTTTCATTTCCAGGATAAATAAACCGTGTACCATTAACGATAATATTATTAGCAAATGAATGCGTACTGAAAATGAAGCAGAAGATAAATACTATTGCTTTCATTTGATCCTCAAAATAAAAGCGGCAGTATACCTACCGCTTATCATAGTAAAGCTGATTAAGTTAATATTTAAAGATTACTTACGTAACTAAAACTAATAAGAAATTAGCTTATTAAGTTATTATTGGTAAGTGATTTCATAAGTTGCATAACTTTTAACTTCACCTGTTGTTACATCTTTAGGTGTAGAAGTTGCGTAACCAACGTAATATTGGAAACGAGCCCCATTTTCAACTTTAGTCAAATCACCTTTAACTTTTTTCTGAGATGGATTGCCAGGAATAATTTTACCTGACAAGTCAGAGTTATCATCAGTTGAAAGTGCTAATTGAATATTTTTAGCACCTGTAGTTTCAGTATTTGCTAAGTAGCCTTCTGAATTACCTGATGCACCTTGCAGTAAGTTACCACCAGTCCAGTTAACGTTTAATAATGTTTTATCAATAGCCGAGTCATTAGCAACATCTTTAACATCTGCTGCAACACAGTTTGTTACATCAATAACAAAAGATTTTGGCTTTAACAATGCATCTGCACCACCGTCACGTACTTCTGTTAATGATACTGGTGCTAAGTAAACACTAGCATCACTACCTTGTCCATCAACAGAAACAGTACAAGAAACATCCGTTACTTTACCGTGAAAGTTAACTTGGCCGCCACCAACGTTGGTGCTTGCAGCGTTAGCTGTTGATAACCCAATAATAGTTGTTGCAACTGCAGTCAGTAGTACTTTCTTCATTTTCATTTCCTAATATGAGGGTAATTATTTTTTACATTAAAAAGAACTGATTAAGTTTTTGTTTTATTGTTAGGTAAAAAATACAAACAAAAGCCGAATCATACATGGAGTATGACTTATGGCTTATGTTTCACTTTGAACCATTCGTTTAATGCAAATAAATATATTTCTTAATTAGTCCTATTTAGAATTTATAACCATATGCTCTATATGATTTCGAAGAGAGGATACATAATAACTTAAGTTTTATCAAATCGTTTTTTTCATCGCTAATTTATTTTTTTGATAGTTACAAACTATTAAATGACAGGCATTGATTGGGTATTTTGATTTTCAATATTCACTAATTTACTCGTGAAAAGCCTAACATTTAGTTTTTAATATCTAATTTTTTTTTAATACAAGATTAAAAACCAACAAGACTTAAAAATACAGATTATAAAAAACAACAAAAATCATTATATTTAGATTTAATATATATTTTCATTTACATTTTGACACTTTATCTCACATTATCACTATAAAATTAATCCATTATAGAGTATCTAATTAGGGTTAAATCATTAATTAAATTAATGATTATTGATCTGTAAAGATATGTCACTCCAAACAATTAAAAATATTGAATTCCGAATTATTATGCTTGAACATCAATTTCACTCATTATGAGTGTATAGATATTCTTTTATATCAACAATCAACTTTAGTCATTATTATAATTTTAAAATATGTTTTTAAGCGAGGTAAATATCGATTTTAATCTAAATTAAAAAATAAATGGAGTGATGGAAATAAATATGAAAGAAGAAATAGTGATAAAATCGCAATATAATCCTTTATTCATTCAACTTCTTATTGAAGTAAAAAATAGAATATCAAATCATTTAGTCGAACCTATGTTAAAAAAAATTATCATTATTTTTGATATAGAATAAGAAAACATGATTAACTGAACAAACTATAGCCTGTGTTATGTCAATTTTCTCATTTTCTAACCATATGAAAATAAGAGTGTTTTCTTAAAACGAACACTCTATGAAAATGTGATCTATACGGCAAATTTTAACATTAAGAATATTCCTAAATCACTCACTATGAGTGTTAAAGTGTGATCTAAACCAAAAAGCCATCGATAAAAGACGCTTTATCTGCCTATTATTTTTCTATTCACGGACAGTTTAGCGCCGTTTTAGTAAATCAATCGCTCTAATAAGCCTAATTTATTTAGCAATTACATAACATAAGGTAGCTGTTTCTATTTTAGTACCATAAATTATCGATTATGAGACATTAATAGATAAAAATATTTTATATCAATAATTTGCCATAAAAATATGATGACACCCTTACAAAATCCATATAAGGCCATCAAAATATGGGAACTCCCCGCATAATGTGTCTACGAAGAATTTCACGTGTACATCAACATAGTTATCTAGTTGATCAACTGATAAAAGCACATATATTGCAGGTAGTAATATCGGCTAATTTCAAGAAATGATTAATCTAAAATAGAAATATTGTTAGATTGGAGCCACAGCAAAAATCTTGCAAAAGATTTTTGCTGTGGTAATCAAGAAGTGAATGATTGATTAGTGTTTTTTCTGACGGTATAGAGCCCATTCTTCAACTTTTTCACCTGATGGTAAAATACAGTAACCTACCTGCCCTTGTGCTGTATCTACAATTTCCAGAGTCCCTCCAATTTGTTCGCAATATACTGATGCTGGATTTGCCATGCCTACAGCCTTAGGCTCTATTTCGGTTTTATTGGAAACACATCCAGAAATGAGCACTAAACTAGCTAATACAAGTACTTTCTTCATAAGAAATATTTTTTAGGTCAGTTTGGAATGTTTGTTTATTATAACGGAATGAAACTAATATAAACTGTTTTTTATTCATAAATAAAACAACATCGCATTTAATGTTCAAAACTTCATCAACAACAGTCAATAAATTACTTTAGTCTATCAGCATTATTACTTAAAATTTCAACTGTCAGCCTGCCATGTTTACCTCTAAGAGTAATTATTGGCATCTTACTTATATCTATCAATATCTGGATTATATCAAATAATACTAGCTAACATTTTATGACTATATATCTATTTGTAAGCCATAAAGCCTATTTTACTTCCGTCTTTTATTGTCAAATAGGACAATTAAAACACCACAAAATGCGACTAACAAACTACCAATAATATAATTCTGTCTATCAAATGCCAGGCCCATATCTTTCACACTTTCCCCATAAACAATAGGAATGCTTACATCCATATTGTAAGAAATAATCGCAGTAACGAGGCCAATAATTGTGAGTACCACACCGAATGTTTTCATTTCCATCCCCCTACATTTGTATTTACTAAAAATAGATTAGCGAAGTATCTTGAGAAAGGCAAAATGAGAGGTCACAAATTACAATGTTTTCTTAAATAAAAAATGTTGTAATTTAAGCCATAGCGGGAAAATACTGGTTAATGATCAATTATAAAGATAATTTTTTATGCACTTAAAGTTTTAAGTCAGAAAAACTCGTAATTAGATGTAATATGAAGTATTAATTATAAGTATTCTTATTATTAATAGGATAAATAATCACACCCAGTTTTAACATGATGATTATTACTGTCTACTTTTATTCAAAGCACTATAATACATCGATTAAAATGTATAAAACATCATCAATGCCGCTTGGCTAAATTTTTCAAAAAAAGAAATCATCGCAGGCAAAATAGCAATATTTAGAATGGCAACTAAGCCTACTGTTAGTAACGAAATTTCCATAATAATTTATTGTATATTGAGGATTTATTACTATCCCTTACCCATAGGCCTATTCATTATGTGTTCTTCCCAGTCCACCACATCAATTTCTCTGACAGCAATATGGCGAACGGACACACCTTCATTATGCATAGCCGCTTTGGACCCTGTTTTTAATGGATGCCAAGCTGGGAGACTTTTCCCTTCTAATAACAAACGGTAAGCACAAGTACTTGGCAACCATCCAAACGTTTCTAAGTTATAGCGATTAAGCTTTATGCAATCCGCTTCATAACTGAAGCGGTCTTCATAATGCTTACACTGGCAAGTTTTTAGATTTAGCTGATTACAAGCGACATTAGTGAAATAGATTTCATCAGTATCTTCATCCATTAACTTGTGCAAACAGCACTGCCCACAACCATCACAAAGAGATTCCCACTCTTCATCTGTCATTTCATCTAAAGTTTTAACTTGCCAGAACTGCGACATAATACTTATTAATCCTATACTTAAATAACCCGAGTAGTCAGCGAGTGATCATTAATTGATAATTTTAGCATATCACCAGAAGCTAATGGGCCAACACCTTCAGGTGTTCCCGTTAAAATAACGTCCCCTGCACGCAATGTGAAAAAACGGGACATATAGCTAATCAGTGGTAAAATTGGGGTGATCATATCACGCGTCGAGCCCTCTTGGCGAACTTCACCATTAATTTCTAAAGAAAGCTGAACATTTTGTAAATCATTCGGGCTACTGACAGGAATAAAACCCGAAATTGGGCATGACCCGTCAAATGATTTGCTTTTTTCCCATGGCTGACCAGCTTTCTTAAATTTAGCTTGTAAATCACGTAAGGTTAAATCCAATGCAACTGCATAACCTGCGATAGAGCGTGATACACGGTCTTCATCCGCATTTTTTAATGGCATACCAATTAAAATTGCCATCTCAATTTCATGATGAACAGAACCAAAGTCTTTTGGAATAACAATTGATTGAGTAATGTCACACAAAGCAGTTTCTGGTTTAATAAAAATAACGGGCTCTTCCGGTGTAGCAGACCCCATTTCTTTTATATGCTTTGCATAATTACTACCAACACAAACAACTTTATTTGCAGGAAAATCAAGTAACGCACCTTGCCAGTCACGATGTTGATACATAATAGTACTCCTATTATCGTTATTTTATTTTATTAGCGATACCATCTGCCATCATGCATACGCTCAATGCAAAATAATATGAGCGGTTCCAATGCATAATGGTACGGAAATTTTCAGTCACTAAAAATGCCCTGCCTTCAGGGTCATCAGGGATAACCACCCACGTTTTTACGTCTGAAGGTAACTGAGCAAATGCAGGTAATGCCACGCCTAGTTCCTGCCATTCACTGACAGATTTCCCTTGTTCCGCTTTTACGCCTTCCAACGTTTTATTAAAATCTGCAGGTAAATTAACTTGGTAACCCCATGGCAATTGTGCTTGCCAACCTTCTGTTGACAAATAATTAGCGATGGATGCAAATACATCAGATTTATTATTCCAGATGTCCATTTTTCCATCACCATCACCGTCCGCTGCGTAGGACAAATAGGAGGTTGGCATAAATTGACTTTGGCCCATAGCACCAGCCCATGAACCTTTAAGTTGTTGATCTTCTGGAATATAGCCTTTATCCATTATCTCAAGCGCAGCTAAAAGTTGTTTGCTAAAAAGCGCTTCTCTTCGCCCCTCAAAAGATAATGTCGCAAGTGCTGAAACCACATCCTCTTTACCCTGTGAACGTCCAAAACCACTTTCTAGTCCCCATAACGAAACAATGAACTGAGGTGGAACGCCATATTTATCACTGATAGCATCTAGAATGGATTTGTTTTCTAAATATTTGTCATAGCCCGCATTGATACGTGATTGTGGGAGTACATTTTTTAAATAGCTTGCTAATGTAACCGTCGCCCTTTTCTCTGGTTGGCCTTTATCTGCTTTCACAACACGCTCAATAAAATGAACATTAGCAAAAGCACGTTCAATGGTGTCTGGCTTAATCCCCTGAGTAATAGCATGTTCTTTCAGTAATTCCACATAAGCAGGAAATTGTGACGGTTCACGTTGTTCAATAGGGAATGCTTTGTCTAAAGCAACGACTTCTTGGGCTATAGCCGCATTTTGTTCTACTGTAATCGGTTGAGTAACAACTGATTCGTTCTGCGTTGCAGAACAACTTGTTAAAAACAAACCAGCGACTAATGTATATAATAACGTTGGTTTCATTCGTCTCCTCCAGAGTGTTATTGCTTTTCAGGATTTTCTTAATTTGCTCTAGTTATTCAGTTCTTTGTGTTATGAAAGCAAATTTTCCACCGGAGGTGGGAATTGTAGGTAATAACCAACCTCTATGAGATCAGATTTAACCTTTGCCAAGTCAGCATTGGCAAGCTTTTCACGCTTATCTAATGAGACGAGCATAGCAAATTGAGGTGTTCCAAATTGGGCTAATAATTCATCAGGAACACGTGAAAAATCATCTTTCTTCTCAATATAAAGATAAGTTTGGTCACGCTTAGGGCTTCTATAAATTGCACAAATCATTATATTTAACTCTTTTTCTTAGTTCATTAGCTTGCTTGAAGTATGCAGTAACTATAACATGCTATTGTTTTACAGAATATCTTCACCCGAGGATTGTTTCGGAAATTTTAATTTGCTGAGTCTGGATAGATGCCACAATCGCCAATAGAACTTAAAGGCAGCAGTTTTACTCTTTCAGTTATTCACTTATACAGTGAAGAGCCTAAACTCATCAAAAAATCGCTGCAAGATAAAGTAAATCAGGCTCCTGATTTCTTTAAAAATGCTCCTGTCGTGATTAACATCGCTGAATTATCCCCAAATGCAGATTTACAGAGTATTCATAAATCTGTTATTTCTGCGGGATTACGTATTGTTGGTATCAGTGGGTGCACTGACCCACAAATGCGACAAAAAGCAAACGATGCGGGTTTACCAATATTAAGCGAAGGTAAAAGCCAAAAACCTGTTGAAATTCAGCCTGAACCCCCGGCTGCTGTAGTTCAAGCTGAACCTTTATATCGTAAAACTCGTATTATCAATACCCCTGTTCGTTCTGGACAACGTATTTATGCACCAAATAGTGATCTGATCGTCACAAGCAATGTTAGTGCAGGTGCAGAACTATTAGCAGATGGTAATATCCATATTTATGGCGTGATGCGAGGCCGTGCATTAGCTGGAGCCTCCGGCGATATTGAAAGTCAGATTTATTGTACTCATTTGCAAGCTGAGCTGGTTTCAATTGCAGGTGAATATTGGCTGAGCGATCAAATCCCTGCTGAATTTCTCGCCAAAGCAGCTAAACTTTGTTTAGTTGATAACAAACTTAACATCGAATATTTAAATTAGACCTTATTTACAAGGAATTATTCATGGCACGCATAATTGTAGTGACTTCAGGTAAAGGTGGCGTTGGTAAAACCACTTCAAGCGCGGCCATAGCTACTGGCCTGGCACAAAAAGGGAACAAAACTGTAGTGATCGATTTTGATATCGGCCTACGTAACCTTGACCTTATCATGGGGTGTGAACGTCGAGTAGTCTATGACTTCGTAAACGTTATCCAAGGTGATGCAACCCTTAATCAGGCTTTAATCAAAGATAAGCGCACCGAGAATTTATTTATTTTACCTGCTTCGCAAACACGCGATAAAGACGCATTAACTCGTGAAGGCGTTGGCAAAATTCTTGACGAATTAAGTGACGATCTTGGTTTTGATTTTATTGTTTGTGATTCCCCCGCAGGTATTGAAAGTGGCGCCTTAATGGCACTATATTTTGCTGACGAAGCTATTATTACTACCAACCCAGAAGTTTCTTCTGTTCGCGACTCAGACCGTATTTTGGGTATTTTAGCGTCAAAATCACGCCGCGCAGAAAAAGGCGAAGCACCAATTAAAGAACACCTATTGCTAACACGCTATAACCCAGGCCGTGTAACGCGTGGTGATATGCTAAGCATGGAAGATGTTCTGGAAATTCTGCGTATTCCTTTGATCGGTGTTATTCCTGAAGACCAATCTGTACTGCGCTCTTCCAACCAAGGCGAACCCGTTATTCTGGATACAGAGTCTGATGCAGGCCAAGCCTATGATGATTGTGTTGCACGTATTTTAGGTGAAGATCGCCCTATCCGTTTCATTGAAGAAGAGAAAAAAGGTTTCTTAAAACGCCTATTTGGGGGGTAAATAATGGCTTTATTGGATTTCTTTCTGTCGAGAAAAAAAACGACAGCGAATATCGCAAAAGAGCGATTACAGATCATCGTTGCAGAACGCCGCCGTGGTGATAGCGAGCCCCCATATCTTGCAGATATGAAAAGAGATATTTTGCAGGTTATCTGTAAGTATGTCCAAGTTGACCCTGAGATGTTATCAGTGCAATTTGAGCAAAAAGGGGATGATATTTCTGTTCTTGAACTAAACGTTACGTTGCCAGAAGGTGACGACATAAAAACGACAACAGAAAAATAATTCGTGAAAGAAAGCCGCTGTCTAACTTTTGTTTCATGCAATAGCTTGCGGCTTACTTTTTATGATTTAGCCCAATTAATCAAATGGTTACATGATGATTTCGCTAAAGGAAAAACCTATTCCTTTTATAATTCAAATTTAATTTCCATTGTTATCAGTTTTTTTAAACCTTCTGGCGGTGCTCCTACTGAGCGGCTTTTCTGTACAGCTGATAACGCAGCTTGGTCGAGCGTATTATGTGTTGAGGAATTAACTATACGCACCATCGTAATTTCCCCTAATGAGGAAAGTTGAAAACTTACTTTTACAACTCCTTGGATATTGGTATTTCTCGCTTTTCTTGGGTAACGTTTATGTCGTTCAATTTCACTACGTAATTTATCAATATAGCTTTGATAAGTTGAATCTATTGCATTTCCTACCGAGGTCGTCCTTTGTGCTCCCTTCTGGCCTGCCGCATTAGATTGATTATCGTTTTTCCCCACATGCTGCTCTTGTTTTACATCATCATTTTTTTCACTTTTTTGTTGCGGCTCTTTCTGCTGAGTAACCTTTTTATTAGTTTGTTTTTCCTCTTTCTGTTTGATGACTTTTTTCTGATCATCAGAAATTTTATTTTCATCGCTATGTGAACTTTTTTTATTAGCAACTTTAATTACTGCATTTTCATTTTGTTGTGATTCAGCAAGTAAGCCCCCTGATAGCTTATTATTTAATATTGTATCGTTTACTTGCTTTTCAATTACATTTTGCATCAATGAAACAGAAACAATAGCTGCTTGTATTGGTGTATAAATTTGTGCAGAACGTGTTTTTTCTATACTTAAACAATAAAAAACGATGCCAAAATGGAATAATAAAGAAACCATAACAGCAAAATTAAAACGTAGAGTAAGCATTTTAATATCCCTAACAACCCTTCGCCAATACCAAAATACAGCGGCATCAGCGAAGGGGATCCCTTTTAGAAGCGACTTGTTACATTGAAACGCACAGTCCTACCCGGTGCAGGCATCATACTGCGGGTTAATGGGTCTATATAATATTCATCAAATAAGTTTGTGGCTAATAATTCAAATGATAGGTCTTTATTAAACTGATAATTAACATAAGCATCAGCGGTAAAAACGGCATTCCAACTCATCGGGTCATTGTTTAATGGCGCATACTGGTTCGGGTATTTATCCATCATTTCCGCTTCATCTTCATTTTTTGCTTTGCTGTGATAACGCATGCGGCTACCCACTTCTAAACGTTCATCTAAGAAGCGCAAACCTAGGTTGGCATGAATGCTGTACTTAGGTTGCAATTGAGTACGCAAATAGCCGCCAGGGAACCCTGCTGTTGTACACTCTGAGCCACCAAATTGGTTATAGGGATCCATTACCATCAATGAAACTTCATCACAAACCTCATTTTTTAAGCGGTAATCCACACCTAAGTCACCGAATACCCAGCCATTATCATAACGCGCCAACAGTTCCAAACCGGCCGTGTTATGTTTATCAACCTGCGTAAAGACTAACCTGTAGTTCCTATCAAATGCGTTTGTAACAACCGTGTTATAGTAGTTTATGCGTAAATCAGCATGGTTTTCTGCCGCGACGAGACCTTGGAAATTACGCACATATCCCAGTTCTATCGTATGGCTGCGTTCTGGCAAATAAACCGGTGGCGTGTAATTCGGCTCTCTTCCCCCCGAAAAACCAATAGTGTCTTCAAAGATACTTGGCATCCTAACGGTTTCTAAATAACGCCCAAATATTCGATCGTTCTCTGTTAAATAAATTGTTGCCCCTAATGCCGGAGCCCAAGCTGATTCTTCATTTCTTTTTGGCGCTTTAAATTTTTGTTTATTGGAATACTTCACTTCATCATACCCGTTATTAGTAATATCTGCTTTTCGGTATTTTTTTGCTTTTAAGCCTGTTACGGGGTCAATTATTTCTTCTTTTAAATCAATCTCGCCATTATAGAATGGATTATTTTTTCGTATAAACCGGTTATTTTCATCCACCTTCCATTTTACTATATTGTTTCTTTCTGTAATTCTAAACTCAAATTTTTTTTTATTTACATCCATTCGATAGTGAGCATACATTAATGAATCTGCTTTCATATTTAGTGCTTTTCCGATAAAGATTCGCCTTTCATAAGATCTTTCTGCTGTATCTTTAAATGTCTTCCCTTTATCATCAACATACTCTTGTATGACTTGGTACTCTTTCTCACTTAACACACGAGAGAGTCGAAAATTTCTCGCCGTTATATGGCTATAAGGTGCATAATTTATATCTTTAGCCGCAATACGTCTCTCTTTTAATAAATCCCTTGACCAGTAGCTAATATATTGAGCCCCCGCATTCAGACTTAACCAATCAGTAGGCTGCCAATCAAAGCGAATAGTCCCATTATATTCTCGACGCTTACCTTCCCTTGGGATAGCTCGGAACATGTTACCCTTTGGGCTAGAGTCCGAATTAAAGATATCTTCACGGCTACCAATAGTTTCATCAATTAAGCTTCCCATTAAAGTCACTTTAAATTCAGGTGTAATTTGAAATTTATTGGATAATGAAACACCATAGCGATCGTTTAGTTGGTTTAATTTAATCCCATCAACTAAGGTGCCATTGATAGCAGGATTTTTAGCTACATTTTTATCTCGACCAAATTCATAATTCCAATCCCTTTCCACTGGTTCCCTAGGTTGGCCACCTGCGGTATTTGAGTTTAAATTAGTTTTTGTCAACCAATAGCCTAATCGAAAGTCAATCCAACCAATGGATTCGGGTTTGAACGAATAATTGGCGTAAAAAGTATTTAACGCCAAGTTAGCTAAAGGCCATTGTGGAATTTTTCCCTCTAAATCATGATAACGAATTTGCGATGGCATGATTTCGCCATAATGACTTGATGTATGCATATAACCAAGGGATAAGTCCTGTGAATTAGGTAGCATTAAATTTAATTTAGCTAACCATGTCGACATTTCATTTGATGTATTCGCCACCTCTTTATTTGGCCCATAAATCCTAGCTACGAAGGGCATATATGGGTCTATCGCTTTATTTGAGTTATTAGGGTCATAAGTAATGATGTCGTCATAAAATTTACCCGCCCCTCGGCGCCCAGCAAAATAATTACCTTGGTTGCGATAGCTGTATGCTAGCATCAAATCAAACTTTTCTTGCCGTGTCCCAACGGCAATACGCGCTGCGTTATCTTGCAGATTAAAGAAATTAGCGTTACCTTTACTGCGAGGATCAACAAGCATTTCGTGATCTTTAAAATAAATCCCACGAAACTTCTGCATGTCTAACGTATTCAATAGCCGCTTATCATCACGGTAATCTATACCGTGGCTTAATTGATTAACCCTCGGTTTTGTCGAGTTACTCGATGTTTCTAATTTAATATCAAAACCAAACTTGTCGTATTTATCCACAACGTCATCAATGCCTAGCGTTGTTATAGCAACTCCTCCCCCCGTCGATGTACGCACATTGCGGTCTAGCGTTGCACTTTTCATTACCTTAATGCTACTAATCATATTCGGGTCGATATAATTACGATTATTCGCCCCATTATAACCACGCCAAACAGTGATAGCTTGCTCTGTACCGTCTACAGTCACCGGGACACGCCCTTGCCCCTGTATACCCCGAACATTGGGGTCTATTGCCCCGCTATTACGGGCATCTCCACTATATACCCCTACCGCATGGTTAATAGTGTCTGCGGGGTTAGTACCTTTATAACGATCAATTTCTTCTTTACTAATGTAAATATTTGATTCATCTTTATCATATTGGTCATCCGCCCCTTTTCTATCACGCTCTTTGATTGTGGCCGCTTTATCATTTACCACAATAGAACCGATGTTTTCACTTTGTTGTGCATAGACTAAGTTTGTAATATTGCCAATAGATAACCCTGTTGCGATATTAATGGCTATCACTGTTTTGATTTTCATTATCTGTTCCGGTGAAAATTAAAATTTCTTGGTGAAATTGACACCGACTTCACTTTGCTTAAAAGAATAAATAATATCTGCAGTACTTTTATTCACTTGGCTATTAAAATAAATAGAAGGCGTAAAAGTTAATATTTTATTTTTATCAAATGTTAATTGGGTATTTAAATACCCATTATGATCTTTTCTTTTTACATTCAAAAATGCATCAAACTGTTCAAAATTTGTTTGCTTATAACCTATCGCAACAAGTAGATCACACAGTTCGGTTACTTTTAGAAAACCCGCCCTAACCCCATACTGTACATAGCTATCACTATCGTATTGCTTTTTTCTATTGGCTCCATAAAAACTGCCAAAAACCATTAATCGAGGGTTCATTAAATAGGTAGCAGTAACTGAATAAACCCATTTATCGCCGTTATTAAAACTATACTTATAAGGGTAAGTTTTATTTTTATATTCAATATTACCTAACAAGGTTACTCGATGATTTAACATGTATTCTGTCGCTATTTTTCCTCCTAGGCTTAAATTATAGTATTGGTTATCGTGCCATTTAGCCTCAAGGGTGGGCTGTATATGGAACGTTGTATTCGCGTTATCAAATTGATACCCCCCAGTAACATATATATTCGTTTTTCTAGCCGTGACTGTTTTCATTGGCTCCACCCCAACCACACCTAATGAGAGTACCGTTGAGTGGTTTCCTACTAGAGGAAAACGCTTTGATAGTTTAGTATAATAATGCCACTTTCCACCAGCGATAGACTGGTTACTACTATTCATACATTTACTACGAAAACAGTACATCTCACGGCTATTTGATGCTTCATTTAAATTAAAATCATAACTTGAGCCTAACTTAATCGTACCTTGCCAACGATTTTTATTTTCTAAATCTATTATTTGACTTTTAATAAATTTAGTTAACCCATTTGATATTCTTTCTTTATATTTAACTTTGATATTTTGATATATTGATAATGCTGATTCATAGTGCTTAACATAAGTCAGTGCTTGTGCAAGTTTTAACTCAACCAATAACATATTAGGCTTGTGAATTAAAATCTCATTATATAGGCTAATTGCTAAATCATACTGTTTATTTAAAACTGCCCTTTCTGAATGAATATATTTAACCAATTCTTTATCGTGGTCTTTATGGTCAACGTAATTACCAATAATTTCATTTATTTTGTCAAAATCTTGTCTCTGAATGAGATCATAAAGAATAAAACCAAGTTCGTCGATATTTTTTTCACTATATTTAACATTATTTATTTCTGATTGATGTTTTTTGTTACTATAATCTTTTAAATTACCGATAACTCCTCCTTTTAGCTCTTGAGCTGACAATACCGAAGGGAGAGAAAAAAGTAATAATAAACTCAAATATATTAAATGTGTTTTTTTATTAAAAAATAACATGATTAGGCTACCATTTTAATGACAAAAATAAAAAAGTAGACAAAATCACTTTTGCCTACTTTTTTTAGCTAATTATATGTTCAGTAATTATTCGTCTTTCTGGCCACCAAATGCCGTGTCTAACTCACGGTTATTCTCATAAGAGAGAATACCTGCCACTTGTTCTGCATTATCACCAAAGAGTTGCCCCATACTATCACCTTGGTGTATTCCATTGGCAATGGCAGTACCACTAAATTTACCGTCTTCTTCAATAGCCCCTTCCATGGAGTGGCTATTTACTCCTTCTAATGCACCTGTATATGATTTATCCGCGAAGTCAGCATTAAACCAACCTGCCTGTTTTTCTTCACCTGCAAACTGGTTAATACCCGCTATAGTATAAGTTGCTTGGCCACTGGTTGGCACTTCTGTCGTTGCATTCTCACCAGAGAAATAAACCGTGTGCATTGCATCATCAGTTTCCCCAGTTTGTGACCAATCACCGAAATATACCTCGGCATCTGCAACCTGGCTAAATTGGAACTTACCCATTCCACCGTGCGGGCTACCGCCACTTTCCAAAACATACACGTTGTTTGGTTTTTGCGTGACTAAGTTTTTTAAGCCTGAAAACGATATCATCATTCCCCCCATTTTATGTCGAGAACCGATACCCGGTGCACCAATACTACCACCGTGTGGCCCCATGGTTGATTGGGTTTTACCAACAATAATGTTTGTTAGGCCATCACTATAATCTAAACTCTGTTTTGATTCCGTTTCTGCCATAACACCAACAGAAAATATAGACAAAGATACTGCGACTGTAATTAGTGATAATTTTTTCATTTATTCACCCTCTTAAATAGAAGTTTGAATTAGGTTGGTTTATTAACGAAACACATTAAATAAAAGATTATTCTTTCCTTTAATGTTCGAGATTCAGTATATGAAAATGATTTTTATTTACAAATGTAAGGGATATAATTCAATCTTTTATTATTAAACCATAAAAATAAAATAACCTTTTATTTTTTAACTGGTTAATTAAAGACCCTATAATGGATAGTTTTATTTATTGCGTTTTACATTAAGTATTAATTGAATTTTTAAGAGTAATTACAAATTTTGAGTGAAAATAAGATAAATACACCCACAAGTAAATGTGACGTATATTTTTATAAGTTTATTGAATGAATAATAAATAAAAATGAAGATAAGATTGAAGATTATAAATAAGCTAAGCTATTTAAATAAGGTACAAGAAGCTTTCTTCTTGTACCTTAATATATTACTCGTTTGCTAATAACTTTGTAATGGGCTCGGCGAGTAATCGCCCTCTCCACCCCGACAACAGCTCAGGAGGTGTAACCGAAGATTTTAACCCCCAATGAATCGACAATAATTGGTTAATTTGCCGCCTAGAAGCCAATAGTTCTGCATTAAATTTTTCATTTTCAGCAATATCTTTGACCACCGCTTTAATTTCTTTAAATAAGCTTTTGTATTGGCTCTGTTCCGTAATATTCGCTACAGGTGTTGGGTATTCACTTTCTTCAAGTTGCTTTGCTTGCTCGACAATGGCTAACAAGCGCTTGCCATGGCAACGAATTTCCTGCCCAGTTAAGCCAAGTGCATCAAGTTCACCCAGAGAGCTCGGTAAATAACGAGCCACTTTCCATAGATGCTCTTCTTTTACTACAAAGTTAACTGCCATATCGCGGGCTTTAGCTTGGTTTAAACGCCATTCGGCTAATAATTGCAAACAAGCGAGCTGTTCATCACGTAGCTGCCATGCATTATGGATATTCATGTAGGCTTTTTCTGGCTTTAAGGCTTTTTGCCGACGAGCCACAACACGTTGACACTCATCTTTGGCATCTTCCAAGTAGCCCGCTTCAGTCACTTTTTCCATTAGAATTTCAGCTAATGGCAGCAAATACAGCACATCTGCGGCTGCATAATCGCATTGTTTTTCGCTCAGAGGACGCGCAAGCCAGTCTGTCCGTGATTCACTTTTGTCTAGTTCAATACCTAAATGTTCAGCAACCAATGATGCAAAACCACAAGAAATTGGATAACCTAAAAATGCCGCCACAACTTGCGTGTCGATCATCGGCTCAGGGACACAATCAAAATCATGCATAAACACTTCTAAGTCTTCACTACCTGCATGTAAAAATTTAAGTTGCTCAGGATTCGTTAAAAGTGCTTTGAACGGGCTAAAATCCGTCATTAATAATGGGTCAATTAACGAAACTTGCTTTCCATCATATAGCTGTAGCAAACCTAGCTGTGGGTAATATGTTCGGGTACGAACAAACTCGGTATCCAAAGCGAGCCATGGTGCATTACCCGCCTCTTGGCATACTTGGGCTAATTCGCTATCTGTAGTTACTAAACGATAATTCAAAACAAGTTTCTCTTTGTTATTTTCATCACAATGACGCCGGCTAAAACCGGCGTCATCTATTCATAGTTCAAGACTAAACCACAATCATACTTGTGATTTTTCTCTTTGCAATTTTTCTTCATCACGTAGGTCTTTACGTAAAATTTTACCCACGTTAGATTTTGGTAATTCATCACGAAATTCAAATATCTTAGGGACTTTATACGCGGTTAATGAACGGCGGCAAAAGGTTTTTAGCTCATCACCCGTTAAATTCGCATTTTTCGTTACAACGAAAACTTTAACCGCTTCGCCTGTACTTTCACTAGGTACACCAATTGCAGCGCATTCTATCACGTCCGGATGTGCAGAAATGACATCTTCAATTTCATTTGGATAGACGTTAAAACCTGAAACGATGATCATATCTTTTTTACGATCAACAATACGAATATACCCTTCGCTATCAATTTCAGCGATATCCCCTGTCGCTAACCAACCATCCACTATCGTATCAGCAGTGGAATCAGGGCGGTTCCAATACCCTTTCATGACTTGCGGGCCTTTTACCCACATTTCACCAGGCTCACCAATAGCGACTTCGTTGCCGTTATCATCAAGAAATTTAACATCTGTTGATGGAACAGGTAAACCAATACTTCCGCTATAACTGGTTAAATTATAAGGGTTACCTGTAACTAGTGGCGCACATTCCGTTAACCCATACCCTTCGAGTAAATGTTTCCCTGTCAGCTTCTGCCATTTTTCTGCAACGGCTTTTTGAACGGGCATTCCGCCTCCAACTGAAAGGCGTAAACGTGAAAAATCCAACTTTTTGAACTCTTCATTATGCAGCCACGCATTAAATAACGTGTTAACACCAGTAATTGACGTAACGGGATAACGTCCTAGTTGTTTTACGGTGTCAGGTACATCTCTAGGGTTGGTAATCAATAAGTTAACGCCCCCTACAGTGATAAACAGTAAGCAGTTTACTGTCAATGCAAAAACATGGTACAGCGGTAAAGCGGTGACAACAAATTCAGCACCAAATTTCAGTACAGGCCCGTAAGCTGCCCTTGCCTGCTCAATATTTGCTAACATATTGCGATGAGTTAACATCGCCCCTTTAGCAACACCGGTGGTTCCACCTGTATATTGCAAAAAGGCCAAGTCATCACCAGTAATGTTAGGTTTAATATATTGCATACGATAGCCATAATGCATGGCACGGCGAAAGGAGATGGCGTCTGGTAAGTTATATTTAGGGACTAAACGTTTTACATATTTGACAACAAAATCAACAATCGTGGCTTTAGGACGTGAAAGCTGGTCACCCATACGAGTTAAAATGACGTGTTTCACTTTGGTATTGAAAACAATTTTTTCCAGTGTATGTGCAAAATTCGACACAATTACAATTGCGGTTGCACCGCTATCATTCAATTGGTGCTCTAGTTCTCTCGGGGTATAAAGTGGGTTGACGTTGACTACCACCATACCTGCTCGCAATATCCCAAACAGGGCAATCGGATACTGTAATAGGTTTGGCATCATTAATGCGACACGATCCCCTTTTTTAAGACCAAGTCCATTTTGTAAGTAGGCGGCAAAAGCGCGACTTCTCTCTTCAAGTTTCCGATAAGTCATCACTGCTCCCATATTAATGAATGCAGGTTGGTCGGCAAATTGAGAGACCGCATCTTCAAGTAACTCTGCTAGAGAAGCGAAGCTATCAGGATTGATTTCTTCCGGCACATCAGCAGGGTAATTTTTTAGCCAGATTTTTTCCAAAATGTTACTCCTGAATTTAGTGAAGTTATTATACTCAACATCTCTTTTAACAAATTATTAACTCAGCGTACCAGTTTGAAAAACAGACAATGTCAAGGTTGAGAGGTCTATCACTAAATAAATTTTGTTCCTTCAAGAAAAAACTAGGCGGACTAAGCCGCCTAGTTTGTCTTAAATTCGTTAAACAGATGTAAATCTGTACAAGATTGCCTGATTATACATGATTTTACGCTATTTTTGGAAAGGTTATCTCGCACTTAAGAAGGGATTTAATCTATTACATTAACCGAAGTCACTTTTGCTGGGATTAAATTTTAGCTAATACTTTTATTAAACACTCTTATTTATCAGCTCTTATTTAGATAATCTTTTTACGGAAAACAAAAAGACCCCGCAATAATCGGGGCCTTTAAATAAAGAAAAATAATCGTTATTCTGTTAGATAAGTTTGTACGGGTACTGGGCCTCCTGGATAACCGTACCCATAACCATAACCCCATGGGTGGTTATAAAAATACGGGTCGCCATAATAACCATAACCCCAAGGGCCAGACGGCGGGATCATAACACTTTGTGCGACATTCCAGCGTTGGAAACCTGTTACATCTAACGTGACATACTTATAAGGAACTTGCCCTACTTTCCCTTGCTGTTCCCCCGTGATTTTCCCCACCACAGTGATATAACGGTTAGTAAAATCACTTGGCTCACGAAAACCATTTAAGTACGCATAAATGCGGCCAATTGAAGGGGAATTAAGCTCTGGTGCTGCATCATATTTATTCAATGCCATCACCGCAATTTCTAAACGTGTTCTTGCTGCTTCGTTTTCAACTGCAAGGACTTTCCCACCAAAACGCGCCTCTTGGCCAATATACATTTCAGGAGCATTTTGTACCGATGTTAAGTTATCTGTTGGGTTTTGAACCGAGCCTTGAATTGAAGCAGGTATTGAAACACACCCTGTCAGCGCTAATACGCTTGCAATAAAAAGACCTTTAAGTGCATTACGGCAGTTTAATTCAATATTCATAGACCACCTCCGATTAGCGATATTATAAATTCAGGTAATACAATTTTAAATAGCATTTAGTAAACAAAACACGATATGTTAAAAGTAGCCATAAGAATTATCTTACCACCTAATAATATCCTAAATTATTGAATGATTCGATTTGTATTTTTATTATTCAATATTTGATTTGTTTTGTGTGTAATATAAAAAATTGGCCATATCACCTGATATAGCCAATTCAACATCAATTAATTTTCTGTGTATTATTCACGACCAGGCAATTTTTTCCATGTAACTTCATTACGCAGGTAAGTAGGTTCAACATTTTCAACGGCAACCACTTTTCCCTGTTGCCATAATTGAGCAGCAATGGGTAACATATCTTGCGCATCAGGCAGCGTAATATGACTGTTAGCTAATGTAATTGATGCATTCAACAATGAGGGATATGCCTCCCACCCAGTACCTGCATAACCCCACAGCCCTGAAAGCCCTGTCACTTTGCTCTTAAAATCGTCGGGAAGTAGAACTGCTTCAGTTTCTTCACCTAACCATTGGCCTGCGGATGTTCGCTGATATTGGGCACAATAGATTTCTGACATCCGTGCATCAATAGCCACTAATACCTGATGATGCCCCATTATACGAAAGGCGCCTTCAGCAAGTGTCATTAAAGAGGAAACGCCAATCATGGGCAAATTAGCCCCTAGTGCTAACCCTTGTGCAATACCAACACCAATACGAACCCCCGTAAAACTACCAGGACCACGCCCGAAAGCCAATGCATCTAACTGGTTCAACCCCATCCCAGCTTCTGCAAGAACTTCCTCAACCATCGGTAAAATTTTTTGTGTGTGCTCTCGAGGAGAAATCGCGAAACGCGAAATAATGTCACCTTCACACCAAAGTGCGACTGAACAGGCTTCTGTTGCTGTATCAACAGCAAGAATACGACTCGACATGCCTAAACTCCGGCAAATTAATAGTTTCTGATTAAAAGATGCCGATTATATTAACATAAACGGCCGTAGAAATAGCAGAAAAACAAGGTGGGATTTACCTCACTCTATTAACTTCTTGCCTTTTCTCTTCAAGAAATGCAATTGCTTTTTGTATACTTCTTGTTCGTGGTGATGGCGGAAGGCTACGTAAAAAAACCTCACCATAAGGGCGAGTCACTAAACGGTTATCACAAATAACGATGACACCATAATCACTAGTGTCTCGAATTAGCCGCCCTACACCTTGCTTTAAAGTAATAACTGCATCTGGTAATTGGACATCCGAGAATGGATCTCCACCCCGTAATTCACAATCTTCGATGCGCGCTCTTAATAGCGGGTCATCAGGGGCAGTAAATGGGAGTTTATCGATAATGACACAAGTTAATTCATCACCTCGCACATCAACCCCCTCCCAAAAGCTACTAGTGGCAACTAAAACAGCATTCCCCGCAGCAATAAACTGAGATAACAGTTTGTTTTTACTGCTTTCCCCTTGCATTAGAACCGGTAATGTCAATGAAGATTTAAATTCCTCGGCCAATTCACGCATCATCAGGTGTGATGTACATAAAAAGAAGCAACGTCCCTGATTTTTTTCAATCATAGGTCGTAGCATGGTTGCCAATTTTTGCGCGAGGCCTCGTTGATTGAGTTCAGGTAAAAAACGCGGAACACATAATAAAGTTTGGCTTTGATAATCAAATGGGCTGGCTAATAATAGCGTTTTTGCCGTGGCTAGACCTAAACGGTCAGTGAAGTGACTTAGTTTTTCATTTACCGACAAAGTTGCTGATGTAAATACCCAACTGGCTGGCGTACTTGCGATCATTTCGCTGAATTTATCTGCAACCGTTAATGGCGTTAGTGCCAGTAAAAAATGGCGACCATAACTTTCAAACCAATAGCTGTAGCCTGCAATTGTCACATCTTTTAAACGGTTCAAACGATTTCGGTAAATAGTAACACGCTCAAAAATAGAGTCTAAGCTCTGTGAACGGCCCAAAGTGGTTTTGATCACTTCATAACAAAGTTCAAGAGAATCATCAAGTAATGTCAATGCCCTTTGTACTTCAGGGCGCTTTAGTAAATCACGTAAATTGCCACGAAAACTGTTTTCCCCCAAATTGAGCCGGAAATCTAGCGTACTTTGAGTGAGCCTATCTGCACTTTTTTGCAGTTGCACTTGGTCTTTTAACTCAGTTCGATAGGCCATAATCATATCACGTGCCAGATCAAGCAATTGGCGACTACTTAGTTGCTGACCAAAATATTGGCTGGCTATATCAGGAATTTGGTGCGCTTCATCAAAAATCATGACCTCTGCTTGGGGAATTAATTCTCCAAAACCTGTATCTTTCACGACTCTATCAGCCATAAATAAATGGTGATTCACAACGACAATATCCGCTTCTAAAGCTTTACGTCGTGCTTTTAAGACAAAACATTCTTGATAACGTGGGCAATCACTTCCAAGACAATTATCATTGGTGCTAGTCACTAACGGCCAAACAGGGCTGTCCTCCGCAATATCATGACAAGTGCTCGTATCACCTAGCTCAGATTCAATGGACCAACTGCGTAACCTCACAACAGCGGACAATATTTCCGGCTCAAGACTACCACCACCAAGGGATTGTTGGTCTAATCGCTCTAAACATAAATAATTCGAACGCCCTTTTAATAACGCGGTCCGTCCAGTGTAATTCATCGCATCAATAATTGTCGGTAAGTCTCGGTGATACAGTTGATCTTGTAAGGCTTTTGATCCCGTTGAAACAATGACTTTTTTTCCACTACGCAATGCAGGAACTAAATAAGCATATGTTTTTCCTGTTCCAGTACCCGCTTCCGCCACCAGCACATGCTGCTGCTCAATCGACTCGGTTACTGCATTCGACATCGTAACTTGTGCTTCTCGAGGCTGAAAACCAGGAATTGTTCTGGCTAAAAAGCCATCCGCAGAAAAATCGTCGTGCACTACATGACCTATTTATTAGGAATAATGAGGGCACACTTTACCATGAGTTTCTTAACCCTGCTTAGGTAATTATTACTTCGTTGAACAACTGATTTTCATCCAGCCTGCAAACTGTTATTCTTGAGCCACATGTATAATAAGGAATAATTATGACTATCAAACGTATTGACCCTGATAATCGTTGGTCTGAAGCTGTTATTCACAATAATGTCATTTACTACACCAGTGTGCCTGAAAACCTTGACGCTGATATTGTTGCTCAAACAGCAAACACGCTCGCGGCAATTGATGTGATGCTTGAACGTGTTGGTTCAGACAAAAGTAAAATTCTTGATGCCACCATTTTTCTTGCTGATAAAGCCGATTTTGCTGGTATGAACCAAGCATGGGATGCTTGGGTTGTTGCTGGAAGTGCGCCTGTCCGCTGTACTGTCCAAGCATTGTTGATGAAGCCAGAATATAAAGTTGAAATTAAGATTGTTGCAGCAATTGATTGATTAAACAGGTTTTGCTTTGCATAAAAATGGGCGCCAATTATTAGCGCCCATCCATGTTCTAAATAGTTTGTGATGTCGCTAGGCGGCAAGTGAGTTAATCCCTTGGGGCATACAAAAGTATGTGACTAGGGTTAACGAATGCAGCCAACAACGCGACAGTGCTAAATATGACGTTCACTCATGCTCTAAATAGTTTGCAGTGTCGCTAGGCGGCAAGTGAGTTAATCCCTTGGAGCATACATAAGTATGTGACTAGGGTTAACGAATGTAGCCAACAACGCGACAGTGCAAAATGTGACGAGCATTACGACATCTTGATGAGAACCATTCCTAGTAGCAATAACACAATCCCTCCCCAGCCTTTATAATTTAGCCGTTGATTGAAAAGTATCCAACCTGCTGCTACTGTCGCGATAATCCCGAATGCTCCCCATAATGCATAGGCAATTGAAAGTTCAATTCCTTTTACTGCTTGCGCTAATGCACTGAAGGCTCCGAGTACCGCAATTAGGGAGAGAATACCTATCCAATATCGTTTAAATCCATTCGACATTTTTAACAAAATGTTGGCTGCGATTTCTAATATGACTGCTAGGATCAAAAACGCAGCATGCCACCATTCAAAATGACTGGCCATATTACGCCTCCGACTTAGCTTCGCGCCCAACTAAAGCATTTGTTTTGGCTGCATTGACCGCGTTTTGTGTAACTTGTTTTACTTTTTGTGCAGATTGACAAACGGTGGTTTTCTTGGTGCCTGATTTAATCAGTCCAATACCGGTGATCAGTAATACTAACCCCCCAATTTTCATCGGTGATAGCGTTTCTCCAAACCACATGACACTAAATGTTGTGATAAAAAGGATACCGATACCCTCCCATAGTGCATAGGCGACACCTAATGCCACTTTTTTAACTGCAACAGCAAGTAAAATGTATGATGTTGCTATCATCACATACATCACGACCATACCAGTAAAATCTCCACTGACGCTGGCATGTTTCATTGATAGTGTACCGATAACTTCAGTTACGATAGCTAATACTAAAAATATCCAGTAAATCATTATAATATCTCTCTATATACAGCCACGTAATAGTCTATTTTTTGTACAGATAAAAAATACAGATTACTATTGCGTAGTTGTTGAAAATTCAAATAAATAACAATGAGTTTATTCAGCGAAATGAATAATCGAGAGAGACGCTATAATGCACCACACCAGTAGTGTTCACTGGAAAGGATAGCTGAAAGGAAAAGCCTGTGTGTCGTTCTTTTTTGGGACTTGCTGATCTTGCCGCTAGTTGAGCTAAGCATGATATCTTATTCTTTTCATCAGGTAGACATCTACCCAATTTACTCCGAACCCTCATGTTGATAGTTAATTTCAGTTTATTTTTAACATGCCAAATTTATTAAGTCAATGAATATAAACATTTTTTGTATTGAATAAAAATATGCATAACTATTCATTAATATGCTAATCAACCCTTGAGCTATCAACTATTGCGCGAATAAACAAGCGATGATGATAAATTTTTCACTGGAATTATTTTATAAAAAAATCTCTTTTTTCCACTTTTTATACTCTCATCACGCCTTAATTAAGCTATTCGATTTTTAGCATTGACAACCTGATTGAACAAGCTTCTTATAGTAGCTATATGATTGTAATATGCCGAAGAGAGAGCCATGAACGCCTTTAGCCTTACCTCCAATAGTTTCCAAAATTCCACTGATGCAACACCATTACCTTATGATGTTGTTTCAATTCAGTCGCAAGTTATTTATGGCAGTGTTGGAAATAGTATTGCCGTTCCAGCCCTGACAAAACAAGGTTTACGTGTTGCGGCAGTACCTACTGTAGTACTCAGTAATACGCCTCATTATACAACTTGCTATGGTGGTGAGTTGCCTGGTGAGTGGTTTCGTGGTTATTTAAACGGTTTTGTTGAGCGGGGTAGCTTAAATTCTGTGAGAGCTATTTTGACTGGTTATCTAGGTTCCCCAGAAAAAGCCCAAGACTTAGCAAACTGGTTAACTCTAGTTCGTAAAGAAAGAACGGCACTACCGGTTATTGTTGACCCAGTCATGGGAGATGAAGACAGCGGTTTTTATATTCCACCCGAAATTGCCGAGGTATACCGAGATAAAGTCATTCCTTTAGCTACAGGTATTATTCCAAACAAATTCGAGCTCATGACGTTAAGTGGCAAACAAGTCCATAACTTGGATGATGCTACGGCTGCAGCCCGTAGCTTATTAAAGGGAAATACACAGTGGGTAATCATCACAAGTGCTTTCCAGCCTGATGACGACAACATTGAAGTCGTTTGTGTTACCCAAGATAACGTGGCCGTAATCCGCCACAAACGTTACCCTGTCACACCAAAAGGAACGGGGGATTTATTTGGCGCTGAACTCACCGCTCAGTTATTAGCGGGACTATCCGTTCCTGATGCCGCTAAAATGGCATGTTTACGCATCGAGCAAGCGATTATTCATATGGCAGCGACAGGACGTAGCGAATTAATCCTTTAATATCCTATGTAGCCATACCTAACAATATGATAAGCATAGATAAATACCTAACAATATGATAAGCATAGATAAATGGCGGGATTACCCCGCCATTTTAGTCAATATACTACCTAATATTTCAAATATTGATAATATTATTCAAACTCATTCCATGAACGGCCATCGCGTGCGATCATCGCAACAGATGCAATCGGCCCCCAAGTCCCTGCTTGATATGGCTTAGGCGCTTCATTGTCCATTGCCCATGCATCTATAATAGAATCAACAAATTTCCATGCTTCTTCTACTTCATCGCGGCGAACAAACAGTGCTTGAATGCCACGCATGGCTTCAAGTAATAAACGCTCATAAGCATCTGCAAGGTGAGTCTGGTTGAAAGTTTCAGAGAAACTTAAATCCAATTTAGTGGTTTGTAAACGGTGTTTATGATCAAGGCCTGGTGCCTTATTCATAATTTCAATATCAATCCCTTCGTCTGGCTGCAAACGAATAGTTAATTTATTCTGAGGCAGGTCTTGATAACTTTCAGAGAAAATATTCAATGCTGGTTTTTTAAAATAAACAACAACTTCAGAACATTTTGCAGGTAGGCGCTTACCCGTACGTAAATAGAAAGGTACACCTGCCCAACGCCAATCATCGATATCAACACGCAAAGCAACGAATGACTCGGTCATACTTTGCTTGTTCGCACCCTCTTCTTCTAAATATCCAGGGACTTTTTTACCTTGAACAAAACCAGAGGTATATTGCCCTCGTACTGCCTTTTCACGCACATTTGTATGGTCGATACGACGTAAAGAACGTAAGACTTTCACTTTTTCATCGCGAATACGGTCAGTGGTTAAATCTGCCGGTGGTGACATGGCAATCATCGTTAAGATTTGCAATAAGTGGTTTTGTACCATATCACGCATTTGGCCTGCTTGGTCGAAATATCCCCAACGACCTTCGATTCCTACTTCTTCTGCAACCGTGATTTGGACATGATCAATAGTGCGGTTGTCCCAGTTATTGATAAATAACGAGTTTGCAAAACGCAATGCGAGTAAGTTTAAAACGGTTTCTTTACCAAGATAGTGGTCAATACGATAGACTTGGCTTTCATCAAAATACTTAGCCACTTCATTATTAATTTCTTGTGACGACGCTAAATCCGTTCCCAGTGGTTTTTCCATGACAACGCGATTTGGCTTTTTATTTAATTTAGCATGACCCAACCCTTGACACATAGCACCAAAAGTACTCGGTGGCATAGCAAAGTAATGGATAGCGGGTTGTGCATCTTGTTTTAACATTTCAGCTAAACGCACAAAACTTTCAGTCTGGTTAACGTCTAAGTTACAAAAATCCAAGCGAGCGCTTAGTTTTTCCCACAATGCTGAATCGAGATCTTCTTTTAAGAACTTATCTAACGCTTCTTTGACAAAGTGGACATAATCATCTTGACTCCATTCAGCACGACCAACACCAATAATGCGCGTGTCTGGATGAATGTAACCTGCTTTTTCTAACTGATAAAGCGATGGCAGCAGCTTACGACGAGCGAGGTCTCCCTTGGTGCCAAAAATAATTAAGTCACAAGCTTGAGCAGCATTATGTACCGCCATATTGGTTCTCCTCAATTTGCGGAATGTAAGACCTAACTAGGATAGGCCTTATTGTAATTTTGTTAAAATTAGCCCTAATTCCGCTAATGTACCCTGTTGCTAGTGCCCAGTAAATGTTCATGATACCGATCACAGTTTTTATGATGAAAAAAACAACATATTGTCTGTTTAATCTTATGTTACACACTGAATAATTTTTAGTGTATTAAAAAGATGCGATTTAACTGAATGGAGACAGCTTCCGTAAAAAAATAACAAAATAAGTAGGATGTTTACTATTCTGAAAATTAGATACGGGTCAAAGTTTCATAAAAAGCTGCTACTTATCACCTGTATTCAGATAGCTTACATATCATACATAGTATATTTTCACTCTCTATTACGACATCACAGCAAGAAATTTAAAATCAATAATAGGATAACGTGATGACTCAAAAATTTCTCCTTTCGATGAAATAGGCGCTTTTGCTATATGAATATTTTAGAACAAATGAAGACAAGTCTCGATTTTTTAAGTAAATCAGAAAAAAAGGTGGCTGAGGTTATTCTAGGTATGCCACAAAATGCCATTCATCTCAGTATCGCCACACTCGCGCAATTAGCTGATGTTAGCGAGCCAACAGTAAACCGATTTTGTCGAAAAATGGATACGAAAGGATTCCCTGATTTTAAATTACGATTAGCACAAAACTTAGCCAACGGCACCCCCTATATTAACCGCCATATAGAAGAAACCGATACAGTAAATACCTATACTCATAAGATTTTTGAATCTGCTATGGCTGGATTAGATAATGTAAAACACACATTAGATATCAGTGCAATTAATCGTGCTGTTGATTTATTAACTCAAGCTCGGAAAATCAGTTTTTTTGGCTTTGGCGCCTCTGCAGCTGTCGCGCACGACGCAATGAATAAGTTTTTCCGCTTTAATATTCCTGTCATATACTTCGATGATATTGTCATGCAACGTATGAGCTGTATCAATAGTAATGAAGGAGATGTTATTGTGCTCATTTCCCATACAGGAAGAACCAAAGCATTAGTTGATATGGCACGTTTAGCACGGGAAAATGACGCGACTATAATTGCAATTACCTCAGAAAACTCACCTCTCTCTCAAGCCGCTTCCTTATCTATCATTATTGATGTTCCTGAAGATACTGATATCTATATGCCAATGGTATCAAGAATGGCGCAGCTCGCTGTCATTGATGTACTAACAACGGGTTTTACGTTAAGAAGAGGTGAAAAATTTAGAGATAACTTGAAGCGCGTCAAAGAAGCATTACGTGATTCGCGGTTTGATAGCATCTAAAGGCAATAAATTGGCTGTATAAATGCTTTTCTTTGCTTTTCAGGCTTTAATAGTTTTACAGACCTGATAGCATTAAGAAATTGGCTGTATATAATAGCTGTGCTCGTGTCAGCATCCCTATTTGCAGTAAACAGGTTTCGAAATGGAGTGAAATGGTTTCACTCTTTTATCAACACCATTACAGGTCAACGGAGTAATACATGTCTAGACGGCTTAGAAGAACTAAAATTGTTACAACTCTTGGTCCAGCTACAGATCGCGATAATAACCTTGAAAAAATTATCAACGCTGGCGCCAACGTTGTTCGCCTTAACTTCTCCCACGGAACTCCAGAAGACCATCTATTACGTGCGAACAAAGTACGTGAGATTGCCGCTCGTTTAGGACGTCACGTTGCGATCCTCGGTGATTTGCAAGGTCCTAAAATTCGTGTTTCCACTTTTAAAGATGGCAAAGTTTTCCTAAATATTGGCGATAAATTCATTCTTGATGCCAATTTAGGTAAAGGTGAAGGCTGCCAAGAGAAAGTAGGTATCGACTATAAAGGCTTACCTGCCGATGTCGTTCCAGGTGATATTTTGCTTCTTGATGATGGTCGAGTACAATTGAAAGTCCTTGAAGTCAAAGGGTTACAGGTATTTACAGAAGTTACTGTTGGTGGCCAACTATCTAACAATAAAGGTATTAATAAACTCGGTGGCGGTCTTTCAGCTGAAGCATTAACAGAAAAAGACAAAGAAGATATAAAAACTGCTGCAAAAATTAATGTTGATTACTTAGCTGTTTCATTCCCTCGCTCAGGTGAAGATTTAGATTATGCACGCCGATTAGCTCGTGATGCGGGCTGTGAATGCCAAATTGTTGCTAAAGTAGAACGTGCAGAAGCCGTTGCCAATGATGAAGTGATGGATGAAGTTATTCTCGCTTCTGATGTCGTTATGGTTGCTCGTGGTGACCTCGGAGTGGAAATTGGCGACCCTGAATTAGTCGCTGTCCAGAAAAAATTGATCCGCCGCTCTCGCCAATTAAACCGTGTTGTTATAACCGCAACACAAATGATGGAATCGATGATCACTAACCCAATGCCAACGCGAGCCGAAGTCATGGACGTTGCGAATGCGGTGTTGGATGGTACTGATGCCGTTATGCTTTCTGCTGAAACTGCTGCAGGCCAGTACCCAGCAGAAACGGTAGCCGCGATGGCGCAGGTTTGTTTTGGCGCAGAAAAAATGCCGGGCCTAAATGTGTCTAAACACCGTTTAGATGCGGAGTTTAATAGCCCTGAAGAAGCAATTGCAATGTCAACAATGTATGCTGCTAACCATCTTAAAGGGGTTAAAGCTATCATAGCAATGACTGAGTCTGGCCGTACTGCTCGCATGATGTCTCGGATCAGCTCTGGTTTACCTATTTTTGCCATGTCTCGTCATGAAAAAACCCTTAATCAATGTTCTCTCTATCGTGGTGTTACACCTGTTTTCTGTAGCACCCATACAGATGGTATTGCGGCTGCCAATGAAGCTGTCACGCGTTTACGTGATAACGGCTATTTAATGAGTGGTGACGTGGTTCTTGTCACCCAAGGTGACTTAATGGGCACTGTAGGTAGCACGAATACTTGTCGTATTCTAGAAGTTGAATAATCTTTTAGCCCTCGCCTATGGGTGGGGGCTTTCCTTTATATTGAAACGCTATCTAACTTAAAAAAGAATTAACACAAGAAAGTATAGCTCTGCATCACTTGCGTAAAATACAGAGAAAATAGCATTTAATGATATTGTAGGTTAAATTGTAGCGTACCATTCGCTTTCCCAGCTGTCGTTGCAGATTGAGTTTGGATATACGCCGCTTCCAACGGAATGTTGTATTGCCCTATGTCATTTTTATTGGCGAGCGGTATTAATTGATTAAGCTTAATGGGTATACCGTTGTGCTTTACTTGGATGGCATAACCTTTCGCTGTATTTGCATCGGCTAAATTATTAAGTGCGATTGCCCCTGGTGTTTGACTTGAATCTTGAGTTCCAATAAACGTAATTTTTATCGGAGATATAGGGTCACAATCTAATTCAATTTGAAAATTTTGCTTGCTCTCAGAACTCGTTGAACCAACACCTGTAAATGACAATTTACTAACGTTACCGAATGGTACGTCTATTGATTTATTTTTGACTTCACAACCACTCGAAATAACATTGATTGGCCCCATATTTACTTTGGGTTCGAACCTCCCATATAAATCTGTAGTAATGAAACCATTGTGGAATAAAATCAACATCGCAGCATTAGATATTGGTAAAGTTTGGCTTTTAACATTATTACCAACTTTATAAAAATCCGCCCTTAATTTTACAGTATACGTTGCTGAAGATGCATTAGAGCCACATATAAATCTATTATTATTATTTCCATCTTTCGTATTTACCCCATCAACATATGCAAAACCAGAGCAAGGGCTCATTACTGTACCATGCAAAGTATAACCAACGCCTGAACTATTAATTTCTCTAACATAACCTATACCCGGAATATACCTTGAATTTCCTGGTTCGATTGGTACGTAAATTCCAACTTCTGTATTACCCGTCACATTCCACCACGTCCATGGAGAGTGGGTTCCTAAATCAATAGAACCAATAAAAGTACCTACTGGTAAAGTTCGTGATACATAAAGTGTTTTATTCGGATTAACTAATTGGCTGGTAAATTCAGCCCTAAATTCAGCAGCCCCGAATTGTGAATATAAAAGGAACGAAATGCCTATTTTTAGACCTAAATTTTTCATGATAACTCCTATTCACAAACTCGTTCTATAAACTGAATTTTTTCATTCTCTAATGATAATAAAAGTGGAACTGTACATTGTTGATTATTACCGTTGCCCCATTTCACTATTATCTTGCTTTGCTCTGGAACGCCACTTAAATAAACCTCCCCATCATTTGCAACAATACCGCCTGTAACTTGTTCCTCACTTTCCATAACAGAAACTTGTGTACCAAATGCAATTGCTTTTCCCGCATACTTGAGTTTTAATAAAACTCTAGCACCCCGTTTTGCTTGGAAATTAGCTAATACAATCGCACCTTGAGTAGGAACGACTGTCGTTGTATTAATCGCAACATCATTATTGCCACTTAATGTTGCAGTATCGACACTAATTTTATTTCGTTCATAACGAGTCACTGTGGGAATTACCGCATAACCTGACGAATTAGTGTAAAGTGATTGCGCGTTATTTACTTTTAAATTGTCTATATCTTCTGCTTTAACGAGCACTGCAGAATCATAGATAGTACGAGAGGTCGTTAACCCGCCAGAATGCAATAATAGTGCTCCCGTTGCACTGAAATCGATAGCATGATATTTAGGGTCATAGTTATAACCCAAACTGTATTCTCCTGATGAAACTATATAGTTTGCACTAACGGAACTGCTAAATTCATTACGGCTATGGTTATGTCTTTGCGTAAGGTTATACTGCAAATTATTATCTACTAATTGCATACCATTAAAACTTAATGAGCTAATCGAATCTCCATTTTTGCTGGTACTATAGCTATAGTTAGCCCAATTATTTTTTCGACCCAAATCAAAAGGAATACTCAAATTGAATGACAGCATTTGGTCATTTGTTTTTGAATAGTCTTGTTTAATATAAGAATAAGCAACGCTGTAATTCAATGAATTATAATTAGAGCTAAAACTCATTGTTAAACTTTTATCAGAACCACTTTTGTCCCAATAATATTGCTGGTAACCATTCACCGATAAATAACCGATTTCGTCAAGTGACTGAGAGACTGATGCTTGAAACTGTTGTTTTTTTCGCCCCATATTATAAAGATAATTATTCAAATCAGAAAAATCATAATAGTTTTTTGTTGAGTAACGATATGACGCCAAAGAAAAAGAAGTGCCTGTATTTGGAATGCATTTCGAATATTGAATTCGATACGCTTGCCCTTTCGCACTCTTTTTATCAATCAATTGTACCGATGCTTCTGTAATATCTGTTGATATCGCGCCAATTTTGCCTAAATTTACTCCAGCACCTATTGTGTAGGCTTGATAGTCTTGAGAAACTAAGAAACCTCCATAAACGGATAAGTTATATGGCAAGCCGTAAATTGCTGATGCTTGCGCAAAATTAGGTTTACGTCGTGCACCATCAACATTATATTTACCAATATCTACGCTATATTTTAATGTGCCGGCTCTTTGCATCATTGGCACTGCAGAGAAAGGCTGAATAAAAGACCTTACCGTGCCATTAGCTTCTTCAATTGTGACCTCAAGATCACCACTATATGACGTTGGATACAAATCATTAATCGCAAACCTACCCGGCGGCACGGTGGTTTGATAAATCACGTTGCCATTTTGGCTGATAGTAACAATCGCGTTTGATTGTACAAGACCAGTCACTGTAGGTGCAAAACCCCTTTCACTTTGAGGTAACATACTTTCATCAGATACTAGCTTCACTCCAAGATAAGGGGTGCTCTCTATTACGCCATTATCAGAGGATATTTCACCAATCGTTAAGCGGCTTTTTAAGCTACGAATATCACGTTCTACATAAGTTTGTAGATTATTCCAATTCGTTTCATATGTCGTTTTACTGTAGGTACTATGATTACGGAAACGCCAAGCGCCTATATTAATACCACTTCTTAAACCTAAGAACGAATTATCGCTATTATTCTTATTTTGGTACCAATGTTTATTAAACCGAACTGTGTAGTTAACAAATGTAGCGGTGATTCCATCGTCCCATTCCTTTGGTTCAATATAGCCTCTACTCGTATTTTCTAATCCAATTTGTGGGATACTAATTTGTAATTGTTGGGTTTCAAATCTGTATTGATAATTAGCACCAGGAATAATTTTACTAATGTCATTCAAATATTCGTCCTCTCCACTTGCTGAAAACTTTTCACTTGCTGAGTTTTTCACACCCCAGTTTAGCAGCATTTTTTTTGTTATTTCAGGAGATAATTTTTTAGCTTTATCATCAAATAAAAACCTTATATTCTTGTTATCAACCAATTTATCATTTATATAGATATCAACAAAATAATCTCCTGGCAATTGTCCTCCCGCAGATGATAGGTAGCCTAAACTATTTATATCTGCGACTTGGTTTTCCATTCCGGAATTAATTGCATTAATATCAAAAATATCTTTAGCAATTGTATTATTGATATAAAATATTAAGCTAATCGCAGTAAAAACATTAGAATACATAAGCGTATTTTTTTTACAAAAAACTGGCATCTTAGAGACTCTTATTTGGTTTTTTTCTCTATAATAGCGCCATAGTCATTGATAAATTGAACAACTATTGAGTCACCATTATTTATTTTTTTCTTAATGATATAGTCATTTTTGAATGGATATATTAAACTAGCACCGTCAATAACCCTGCCATTGTCAAGGATATTTTTGATTGATAAGTGATATGGAGTTTGGTTATCAATCATAATCCCATCTGGTTTCTCAACTAAAAAAATTTTTTTAAAGTCGAATGGCTCTATATCTTTCGACCTTAAAAATAATTTAAACTGTGAATTTATGATTATCTGTAGTTCATTCTCAATACTATTATTTTTTGGTGGTATTGATTTGATATTAAGCAAATAAATTTGTTCAGTATTTGAACCGATAGACTCACCTATATAAGAAATTCTAGCTGAACCATTTGTATCTGGCTCAATACGAAATAATGGTGGTATGGCAATAAATGGTGCTTTCCCCTCTCCGCCAAATGGTGATACCCAGCTTTGAATTAAAAAAGGTTTTTCTTTATCACTATTGAAAATAGGAATATCAATTTCACGTTTATTTTCTTCATAGACAAAACGTGTTCCACCTACACTAATCCCTGAGGCTTGAGAGGTGCTAGTTATAGAAAAAAAACATATACAGATTGAAAAAAATATTTTTTTCATAAAACAACCATTATATTGAAATAAGAAGGAGAGTAACCATTGTCACTCTCCAATTAGTTAATGATATTGAATACTGTATACTGCACTGCTATTAGCAGGCCCTGCAGTTACTACACCAGTCGCTTTATAACGAGCAACATAGTCTAAGTCTACTGTTGTACCATCGAATTCAATTTGTTTTGAATCTTCAAACAACTTAATTTGCGTTATTGCATCTTTTTCAAATAAAGCAACACCGACATTATTTGCAACGCCTACAGCTTGGTTAATTGCAAGAATATCGTTGTCTGCGGTATCACGTGTGCCACCGAAACGTACAGTTACTTTGGAGTTTGTTGGACAATCAACAAGTTTAATAGTAAAGTTTTTTAAACCCGCCACTTCTCCTTGTGCGGCTAAACTTTTAGCTGATACCTTTCCAAGGTCAACATTTAAATTTTTTGAATTGCTATCAACTGTACAAGCTATATCAGTTATTTCCCCAGTAAAGTTAATTGTACCTGAAGCAAAAACAGTTGGCGTAGATGTTACAGCTAAAGTAACCCCTATTATAGTTAGGGATTTTTTTAGAATACTCATAATAGTTCCTATAATATAGATTTTTAATTATTAATTACTACATAAACAAATAAATCACTCATATTTTTAGTTCAGAAGAAATATATCATCTACCTTTAGTTAAGTTAACCAATGGATACATTGAATTTTTTAAAATTGCATCTAAAATATTAATACTTTGTTTTTATCATTTATGAACTGGCTCTTTTATTTAGATTTTTTATTAGCAATTAGATAGTTTTTTAAAATTTCATTTGCCATTGAGATTTTATTAATATACATATAAAAATTATAGAACGACTTTTTATTTACTATTTTCAGCTCTTTTAATGAATTATTATTTAATTCTTTCTGGATTAAGTTTTTCGGCAACCATAAATAACCAACCGAATTTTCGGCTAATTTAATTGCTAATTCCACATTAGAAATATGGATAGTTTGGATGCTTTTGATCCCATTCATACCTGTAAGCTTCAAAGAAATTGAGGCTGTTTTTTCCATTATTTTCAGTATATTGTCAACTGAACAATGTTGCAGCTTATGATTTGGGTTGGTTACAAGCACCGCTTCAACCTGTTCAAGAAATATGGGATTTAACGACTCAATGTAATGATGAGTAATTAGTAAATCATAATTTTTAATTGTAAAAACATCTGATTTTCTTAGTGAAATCTTCTTAAGATCAATATCATAATCCTTTCTAGAGCAGCTTAGCTCTCCAATTTTTTTAAGTATTTCATCACTTTGATATAGCGAATCTATAACTATATTAATTTTATTATTTCCCTCATAATTTAATGACTTGGCAACCTCTTCTAATGAAATCGCTTTATTTGTTACTTCTCTTGATAACGCTAATAACTGTTCTCCTTGTTTAGTTAATACTGCACGACGTTTTTCTAAAGAAAATATTTCAATTTCTAACGTTTGCTCTAATTTACTGATGGTATAACTAATTGATGATTGTGTTCTATGCAAGATTTCAGCTGCTTGAGCAAAACCACCGTAGTCAACCACCGCTTGTAGGGTTATCCATTGGTCTAGCGTAGTTCGGGTTTTAACCATAGAGTCTCCAAATTATTAACCTGGGAGATATATTTTATTTATCGTTAATAAATACTTTTACATACCATTCCTTATTTACTCATATATTTAAAAGTTTTTAAGTTATTTATTTTGATATATCGATAATCATTTTTAATAGGGGATATTTTTTTATTTAAAGCTATCAGTTCTCTTATACTCTCGAAAAGATCAATACAAGTAACTAAAAACAGCCTAATAATAAAACCAAGAAATATAAAAATAAATTAAATAACTATACACCATTAATAATGGTACCCAGCTTTTCAAAATTATGGGTATTAAGTGTATATTTCTATGATGAGCACACTTTTAGACAAAAAAAAGCCATTACTCAAAAGGTAATGGCTCAAAAATTATTCTGTAGATCTGGACACTAACGGTAAAGATCTTTTCGCTGATAAGGTTCTATTTCTCCCTCTTTTCGCGTTTTTAATAGCTTTAGTATCCATGTGTATTGTTCTAAGTTCGGGGAAACCAGATATTCCAGCTCCTCATTCATTCTTCGTGCAATATACTTATCGTCCTTACCATCGATATCATCCATTGGTTCACGGATAAAAATATGCAATTGATGCGTTTTATGGTCATAAACGGGAAATAGTGGCACAACTTTCGCTTTACAAACTTTCATTAACCTACCGATTGCAGGTAATGTTGCCTTATATGTACCAAAAAAATCAACAAATTCGCTATGCTCCTCACCATGATCTTGGTCTGGAAGATAAAACCCCCAATATCCTTGTCTAACAGAAGCAATAAAAGGCTTAATACCCGCTTCTCTTGAATGCAAGCGCCCCCCGAAATGGTATCTCGCTTTATTCCATAAATAATCTGCAACTGGGTTCTTTTGGTGATGAAACATTGCAGCCATTTTCTGGCCTTTTGCTGCTAATAACATCGCTGGTGCATCAACGGCCCAGCCATGAGGAACCATAAAAATAACATTGCTTTGCTGCTGTTTTAAGCGCTCTATAATTTCTTGATTATGCCAATGCGTTCTAGCTAGCGTTTTACTTGCACCACGAAGACATAGCTCTGCCAACATAACAAAAGACTGTGGTGCGGTTTCAAACATACGATCAACTAATTCTTCTCGTTGTTGTTCTGTCAATTTAGGAAAACAATAAAGTAAGTTAATTTTGGCACGACGACGGCCACTTTTAGCCAATCGCCCAACCCATTTTCCTATTTTAGCGAGTAAAGGGTCACGGATTTTAACCGGAATGAAAGCCAATCCTGCCAAAATACCCGCTCCTAACCATACCCCCCAATATTTAGGTAATAGATAAGAACGGTGAAAAGTTGGCATATAGCCTTTTTTACTATCAGTGTCTTGATCTTTATTCATGCTGTACTCAAGTGAATATTAGCTATCTCTCTATAGCTTATAATAATAGTTTACGGGAGCATTACAAAGAAAACTGGCAGATACAAGTACCTGCCAGCGATAAAATAGAAACTTAAGTTACTGTAGTTTAAGTTGTGGTTTCGTTTCTTTTACTAGCGCTAAATATTCTTTACGCTCTTTTCCTGTTAAACCACCAGAACTTGGTAATTTCGCAGTAAGTGGATTTACTGCTTGTTGATTCACCCACATTTCAAAATGTAGATGAGGCCCGGTCGAACGCCCAGTATTACCTGATAGCGCAATTCTATCACCACGCTTAACTTTTTGCCCAGGCTTAACTAACAATTGGCGTAAATGCATGTAACGAGTGGTATATTGACGCCCATGACGGATAGCAATAAAGTTGCCTGCAGCGCCGCTGTATTTTGAAACAATCACTTCACCATCACCAACAGCAAGTACTGGCGTGCCAACAGGCATTGCGAAGTCCACGCCTTTATGTGGTGCTACACGCCCAGTAACTGGGTTAACTCGGCGAGGATTGAATTGTGAAGACACTCTAAACTGTTTAGCGGTTGGAAAACGTAAGAAACCGCGTTCTAAGCCATTCCCTTCGCTATCATAATAGCGCCCATCTTCAGCACGAAAAGCATAATAGCTTTTTCCATTAGTTTGCAGACGAACACCAATGAGTTGGCTCTGCTCACTGCGCCCGTTAAGCATTTCCCTGCTCATTAACACACTGAATTTATCGCCTTTTTTCAATTTTTTGAAATCAACCTGCCATTGTAAAGCTTTAATCACCTCACGGCCTTCATTACGTGTTAAGCCCGCTTTGTTTGTACTTTGTGCAAATGAACCGTCAACCGTACCTTTTAAAACACTGTTAGTCCATTCACCTTCGCGAATTTGCTTAGTTTCTTCAAATTTATTTGTCGTTCCTACGCGGGTAAAAATACGGGTCTCACGGCGAGAAACATCCCAAGTCAATGATTCTAACTCACCCTGTTCTGTTAAAGACCAATTTAAGGATTGGCCTATTTTAAGGTTTCTCAATGACTTATGTTGGTTAGATAGCGTTGCAACATCCCCAGCTTCAATACCGAATTGAGTTAAAATAGTCGTTAAGTTATCACCACTTGCAACAACATATTCATGGGGGAGAGGCGCAGCTTCTCCCCCTGTCTCTATTGCTTCAGCTTCGGTATCAGCAAGGCCTTCATCAGGTAGCTGTTCACTACTGTCTTGAATTATATCGTCGGTAGCATCACTTGCAGGTAATAATGAGAGCGGTATGATGGTATCCGGTGTGCCATCATTTTCAGTTGTCGTTGGTACATGAACTGGCCGCCAAATTGCGACGGCCATAGTCGCTACAGTGAGCGTACTTAATACAATTTTATGTGTCCTAGACAGGCTACCGTATACCTGAGCCAGACTTTTGGCCATTTGCTGCACTTAAACAATTCCTTCTATTTTTAATCCAGGCAGCTGGCGTATTGCTCTGATAATTGAGTCAAAAACTGCATGTAGCTATCTGGCCCTATCGCCAGCCCAATTCCTAGTGGGTCGAGAGTTCCCATTTTCACCCCCGTATTTCGTGCTACACTTTCAATCACAGCAGGCCTGAATTGTGGCTCAGCAAAAACACATTGCGCTTTGTGCTCAACCAATTGTGTTCGTATTTGATGTAATTTCTGCGCGCCAGGTTGTATTTCTGGGTTTATCGTAAAGTGCCCTAATGGAGCTAATTGATAGTGTTTTTCAAAGTAACCGTAAGCGTCGTGAAAAACAAAATAACCCTTATTTTTAGCTGGCTGCAAAATATTAGCAATTTTCTGATCATTTTGCGTCATATTTTCTTTGAATTTACGAAGGTTTACGTCTAGCTTATTTTTTTGTTCAGGATAAAGCTCTACTAAACGCTCATAAATGTCTTGCGCAGCGTAATTTGCAATTTCTGGGGATAACCAGATATGCATATTATACTCACCATGATGATGATGTTCGTGATCGTTGTCATGGTTAGCTTCATCTCCATGTTCGTGATCATGTTCATCTTCATGTGACTCCGCCATAAGTAGTGGCTTAATGTTTTTCTGCTCAGCCAATGCTAGGCGTTTATTCTGTGGTAATGTATTGATTGGCTTCTGTAAAAACATTTCCATATCAGGTCCAACCCATACGAATAGATCAGCCTGTTTAATTTTTTTCAAATCAGAAGGTTTAAGTGCATAATCATGAGGTGAAGCACCATCTGGTAATAAAACTTGTGTCTCAGTGACACCGTCTGCAATCCCTGCGGCAATAAAGGCCAGTGGGCGAATTGACGTTACAACATCAGCATTAGCAGTTGATACCATAGTTGCACTTAATACGGAGGTCGCCACCGCCCCGAAAAGAAATTTGCAGGCAATGTTTTTCGATTTATGTATCATAGCAGTCTTTTTCCGTGATTTTGATTTTGAAATGTTATAATATAACACAAAATGAATTCTGCAAGATGTTTTTCATATGCAACCATTACTGACTTTAAATAAAATTTCTGTTTCATTTGGCGAAAAACAGGTCCTTAACGATGTTACCTTTGAACTGAATAAAGGTGATATCGTAACCCTTTTAGGCCCAAATGGCGCTGGAAAATCAACTATTGTACGTGTTGTACTCGGGTTACTTGCCCCTACATCAGGTACCATTACGCGTCCTTCTTCTCTTGCTATTGGTTATGTTCCACAAAAACTTCACTTAGATACGACGCTCCCTCTTACGGTTAAACGGTTTATGTTATTAAAGCTCGGTGCTCGTAAAGAGCATTTGTTACCTGCACTCGAAAGAGTCAAAGCAACGCATTTACTCGAGCAACCGATGCAAAAATTATCAGGCGGTGAAACTCAACGTGTTTTACTGGCTCGCGCCCTACTCAATAAACCTGACCTGTTAGTGCTCGATGAACCCGCTCAAGGTGTCGATATTACAGGCCAAGTTGCACTATATGATTTAATTAATCAATTAAGAACTGAGCTTAATTGTGCTGTATTAATGGTTTCCCATGACTTACATCTCGTGATGGCAAAAACAGATAAAGTACTTTGCATTAACGGCCATATTTGCTGTTCTGGCGCGCCAGACGTTGTTTCAAACCACCCTGAGTTTGTGGCAATGTTTGGTTATCGGGGTGCTCAACAACTCGGTGTATACCGTCATCAACATAATCATCAACATGATTTAGAAGGCAATATTATTGTTGGTCACCAACACAGCAAGGACTGCAAACATGATTGAGTTACTATTACCCGGCTGGGTAGCAGGCATGCTACTTGCCATTGCGGCAGGTCCTTTAGGCTCTTTTGTTGTGTGGCGCCGAATGTCCTATTTTGGCGATACACTAGCTCATGCTTCATTGCTAGGCGTCGCATTTGGGCTACTATTAAATATCAACCCATTCTATGCCGTTATTGCTGTCACTTTGTTATTGGCCTTAATCTTAGTTTGGCTAGAAAAACGTCCACAACTTGCCGTTGATACTTTACTGGGTATTATGGCGCACAGTTCACTGTCTTTAGGTTTAGTCGTTGTTAGCTTGATGGCTAATGTCCGTGTTGACCTAATGGCTTACTTATTTGGTGACTTACTCTCAGTCAGCTATGAAGATATTATAACGATTTTTATTGGCGTTATTGTCGTTTGCGGGTTGCTTTTTTATCGTTGGCGGGCACTTTTGTCCATAACGGTTAGCCCTGAACTTGCTTTTGTTGATGGCATTAATATTCAAAGACTCCGTTTATTACTAATGTTAGTTACCGCACTAACAATTGGCATTGCAATGAAGTTTGTCGGGGCGTTAATTATTACGTCTTTATTGATTATACCCGCAGCGACGGCTCGACGTTTTGCTCGAACACCTGAGCAAATGGCCTTTATCGCTATCTTAATTGGTATGATTGCTGTGACTGGTGGGCTAACACTTTCTGCTTTCTACGATACCCCTGCTGGGCCGTCTGTCGTATTGGTATCGGCTGTTCTATTCGTACTTAGCTTAACAATAAAAGCGAAAAATTAATTTAAGCTATGCATTTTAGTCATCACACGCTGTTTTTAGCACAGATGGCCCCAATATTGATAACAATATTGGGGCCATACTTATTTATTTTATATAATCAAATTTCTTTAGGGGTTAAACCAAAGTGGTTATATGCATGAACTGTCGCCATTCGGCCTCGAGGGGTGCGCTGAATAAAACCTTGCTGGATAAGATAAGGTTCTAATACATCTTCTATGGTTTCACGCTCTTCCCCGATAGCTGCTGCAAGGTTATCAACCCCAACTGGGCCACCCATAAATTTATCAATAATAGCAACTAAAAGCTTTCTATCTAAATAATCGAAACCAGCAGCATCCACATTTAACATGTCTAAAGCTTGGTTAGCTATTAGCCCATCAATTGAACCATCACCTTTCACTTGAGCAAAATCCCGCACACGACGTAACAAACGGTTGGTGATACGTGGAGTTCCCCTCGAACGCATAGCAACCTGTAAGGCCCCTTCTTCGGTGATATCTAACCCCATGTATTGGGCACTACGTTTGACAATATGTTGTAAATCGTCAACTTGATAAAATTCTAAACGTTGCACAATACCAAACCGGTCACGTAATGGTGATGTGAGCGACCCTGCCCGAGTCGTTGCACCAATTAACGTGAAAGGAGGGAGATCAATTTTAATAGAGCGCGCTGCGGGCCCTTCGCCTATCATGATATCTAGCTGATAATCTTCCATTGCGGGATAAAGTATTTCCTCAACAACTGGGGATAATCGATGAATTTCATCAATAAATAGGACATCATGGGGCTCTAAATTAGTTAACATTGCAGCTAAATCGCCGGCCTTTTCTAATACAGGCCCTGATGTTGTACGCAGATTAACGCCTAATTCATTCGCAACAATCCCTGCCAACGTTGTTTTACCTAGCCCTGGAGGGCCAAAAATGAGTAGGTGATCAAGTGCATCGCCTCGCATTTTCGCTGCCTGAATAAATATTTCCATTTGGTCTTTAACCTGAGGCTGACCAATATACTCATTCAATAGCTTTGGCCTGATCGCACGGTCAATAGCTTCTTCATCTGACTGTAATACTTCAGCAGTTATTAGGCGATCGGCTTCAATCATATTAAAAATCTCTCAATCAAAGTGCTGCACGAAGGGCATCACGGATCAGTGTTTCAGAGTCACTATCCGGTTTTGCGACTTTACTCACCATACGGCTTGCTTCTTGTGGTTTATACCCTAAAGCAATCAGTGCGGCTGCAGCTTCCGCTTCGATATCAGCCATATTTGGTACTTTGCTATTTACACTTGGCAGATTAATATCGCTATTTTGATTAAATAAATCCCCATTGAGACCTTTGAAGCGGTCTTTCATTTCGACCACTAAACGTTCTGCAGTTTTCTTACCAATTCCAGGTAATTTAACCAGTGATGCAATAGCTTCTTGTTCAATAGCAGACACAAATTGTTGAGCAGACATACCGGATAAAATTGCGAGGGCTAATTTGGGGCCAACACCATTTACTTTGATCAGCTCTTTAAATAGCGCCCTTTCTTGCTTATCATTAAACCCATATAGTAATTGAGCATCTTCACGAACAACAAAGTGAGTAAACACAATTGCTTCTTGACCAATTTCGGGCAACTCATAGAAACAAGTCATTGGCATATGGACTTCATAACCAACACCTTGTAGTTCTAATAATACGATTGGAGGTTGCTTTTCTAAAACAATACCACGTAAACGACCTATCACATTGAAGCCCTCTATTACTATCTAAACCCTGAACATACTATCTAAACCCTGAACAGGTTGATTTATTATCATTAATACCGTTGTTTATACCATAAAAAATGCTGGATGCATATCCAGCTGCGCGCTATTTATTAATAAGCAATTCTGTTTAAGATAAACTCGCTATCTTAAACGACCTCGAGTTAAAACTAACCGTGGGTCGCCAACTTTTAAAAGGTTTTGATTGAAATGGCAATGTGTTATCGCAATTGCCAAAGCATCTGCCGCATCAGATTGTGGACTCGCTGACAACTTCAGAATCGATTTAACCATATGTTGTACTTGGCTTTTTTCTGCGGCTCCTGTGCCTACAACTGTTTGTTTAACCTGACGAGCCGCATATTCAAATACGGGTATATTCATGTTTGCAGCGGCGACAATCGCAACTCCCCGAGCTTGCCCAAGTTTTAATGCTGAATCCGCATTCTTCGCCATAAAGACTTGTTCAATGGATAATATATCCGGTTGATATTGAGTGATAATTTCCGAGACGCCCGCGTAAATTCGTTGCAGACGACTTGGTAAATCATCAACTTGTGTACGAATACACCCACTACCTAAATACAGTAGTTGCCGGCCTTGTTGGCGAATAACACCGTACCCCGTAACACGAGAGCCAGGGTCAATACCTAAAATAATCGCCATATAAATTTACTTATGCCTCTTTATATTAATCATGTTGTTCTAATAAGCTTCATAATACTATCAATTTCAATCAAATAGCTATTTGAATATCAAATCCAACATTCAGAATAGTGATAATAAAGGCGAGTTATGGCACTGATACTTAGCCAAGTATAGCGAATAAAAGGAAGGAAAGCATCGAAGGCGTTAGAGAAAACAGGCTGCATCAGCCCGCTTTCTCTACGCGGATTATGCTAAATGACTAGGCCGCCATTTAGTGCCTCACAACTTACAGTGTGGCAGCGACTTCGTCAGAAATATCACCATTGTGGTAAACTTCCTGAACGTCGTCTGAATCTTCTAACATATCGATAAGACGTAACAATTTAGGCGCTGTTTCTGCATCTAACTCGGCTTTAGTTGATGGGATCATTGAGACTTCTGCAGCTTCACTGGTGAAACCCGCAGCATCTAATGCATCTTTCACTTCACCAAAAGTTTCTGGCGTTGTGTAAACATCGATTGCGCCATCATCATAAGTTTCAACATCATCAGCACCCGCTTCTAATGCCGCTTCCATGATCGCATCTTCATCAACACCAGGCGCATAAGTGATTACGCCGCGTTTAGTAAACAAGTAAGAAACAGAGCCGTCTGTCCCCAAGTTACCACCCGTTTTAGTGAATGCATGACGCACTTCAGAAACAGTACGGTTACGGTTATCACTTAAACATTCAACCATAACAGCCGTTCCGCCTGGGCCATAACCTTCATAAATGATGGTTTCCATATTATCGTTATCATCATTACCAACACCACGAGCGATAGCACGGTTTAAGGTGTCACGAGTCATGTTGTTAGATAATGCTTTATCTACCGCTGCACGTAAACGTGGGTTTGTTGCGGGATCACCACCACCTAAACGCGCTGCAGTCACTAATTCACGGATAATTTTAGTGAAAATTTTACCGCGCTTAGCATCTTGTGCCGCTTTACGGTGTTTGGTGTTGGCCCATTTACTATGACCTGCCATGAAATATCTCCAAAAAACGTCAATAAATAATTAAACAGCAAATTCTAAAATAGCCTGACTGTTGCTCCAGGATTTCGTTAAGCTCGCCGCTTCATCTGGTGCTAGCCAACGATATTCGCTGTGTTCCGTCAGTAATGGCATTTTTTCTTCACTTTGCACCATTTTAAACCAATGTTCTTTGCAATGCGTAACATCGGGTGCATAACGATGCCTGAAATGTGGGAAAATTTCAAAGATGATACTGTGCGACAAATCTTGCAGCTGGTTTTGTTCAACCTCAAAACCTGTTTCTTCTTTAATTTCACGACACGCCGTTTCATACGGTTTTTCATCAGGCTCCAAACTTCCGGTCACTGATTGCCAAAAGTCTGGGTCGTCTTTACGTCGTAACATAAGCACCCGTCCACTATTTTGAGCCACAATAATGACTAATACTGATTCTGGGTGCTTATATTTTTTCATTGAACTTACTCTTCGTCTTTCGCAACCACAGCGATAGCAAGTTCCGTTAATGCATCCGGGTTAGCATGGCTCGGTGCATTCGTCATTAGACACGCGGCCGCTGTTGTTTTCGGGAAAGCAATAACATCACGAATATTATCCGTTCCTGTTAACAGCATCACTAAACGGTCAAGACCAAATGCTAAGCCTGCATGTGGTGGTGTACCATATTTCAATGCATCTAATAAGAAACCGAATTTTTCGCGTTGGTCTTCTTCATTAATACCTAAAATACTAAATACCGTTTGTTGCATTTCGTTGCGGTGAATACGGACTGAACCACCGCCAACTTCGTAACCATTGATGACCATATCATACGCATTAGCAACGGCTTCTTCAGGTTTACTCGCCAGTTCTTCAGGTGAGAAATCTTTAGGAGACGTAAATGGATGGTGCATCGCAGTTAACCCGCCTTCACCATTATCTTCAAACATTGGGAAATCAATCACCCACAGTGGCTGCCAGCTATTTAAATCGGTTAATTCAAAGTCACGACCGACTTTCAAGCGTAGCGCACCCATTGAATCGGTCACCACATTTTTCGCGCCCGCGCCGAATAACAAGATATCGCCATCAACGGCACCAGTACGGTCTAATAACTGGTTAATCACGTCTTCACTCAAGAATTTTGCAACTGGACTTTGAATACCGTCAAGGCCTTTAGCTCGCTCGTTGACTTTCATCCAAGCCAAGCCTTTCGCACCATAAATACCAACGAATTGACCATATTCGTCGATTTGTTTACGGGTCATAGCTGCGCCACCGGGGACTTTCAGGGCCGCAACACGACCTTTCGGATCGTTTGCTGGGCCTGAGAACACCGCAAATTCAACATCTTTTACGATATCCGCAACATCCACCAGCTCCATTGGGTTACGTAAGTCTGGTTTATCTGAACCATAACGACGCATAGCTTCCGCAAAAGTCATGATTGGGAAATTACCTAAATCAACCCCTTTTACCTCTAACCATAAATTACGGATCATACGTTCCATAATTTCACGCACTTGCTCTGCGGTCATGAACGAGGTTTCAACATCGATTTGGGTGAATTCAGGTTGACGGTCCGCACGTAGGTCTTCATCACGGAAACATTTTACGATTTGATAATAACGGTCAAAACCTGACATCATCAGCAATTGTTTAAATAATTGTGGTGATTGTGGTAATGCGTAAAATTTACCTTTATGAACACGGCTTGGTACTAAATAGTCACGAGCACCTTCTGGCGTTGCTTTGGTTAGCATTGGCGTTTCAACGTCCAAGAACCCTTCTTTATCCATAAAGTTACGAACAAAGCTGGTGATTTTAGCACGCGTACGCAGACGGTCAGACATCTCTGGGCGACGTAAATCTAAATAACGATATTTTAAACGACGCTCTTCTGTATTTGTTTGGTTGCTATCTAACGGCAGTGGCTCTGACTTATTAAAAACATTCAGTTCTTCAGCAAAAACTTCAATTTCGCCCGTTGCCATGTCTTTATTTTTTTGGCTATCTGGACGTGCGCGTACTGTCCCTGTGATTTGGATACAGAACTCATTACGCAGCTCTGACGCTTTTTCAAATATGTCTTTACGATCGGGATCGAAGAAAACTTGCACGATACCTTCACGGTCACGCATATCGATAAAAATCAAACCACCTAAATCGCGGCGGCGGTTTACCCATCCACTAAGAGTGACCTTTTGGCCTTCGTGAGCGATGTTTAACTGCCCACAATAATTAGTACGCATACAATATCCTTTTACTCAGCTGTTGTGCTTTTGCTTGCTGCGGGATTTTGGCATTTTGCTGAACCCTATTTATTTGCGAAACACGGGCTGAAAATTCAGAATGTCAAAAAGGCAGACATTATACAGGAAATTCTGTTAGACAAATAGTTACGTATTCTACATAACGCGTAAACCATTTTGTTTTTAATCATATTTTCATCAATTATTGTTTTACTAATCAACAATAATAAAATTGAATAGCGAGATAGACGTCTATCACGATGATCCTATCGATTTTAAGGGACTATCCGCACCATGTACATATTGCAGCAAAGGTTTATTTCATCAGTTTGAAGCCTTTTTGAGTAAAAAATCACCACTTGATGCATTCCAATTCAATTATTGATTAATAAATACCTCTTTAATCATTAATCTTTCTATTTCAGAATCGTTACCTTTTTCAGTTTGCTATAATCAAAAATATATAGATATAACGCTGAATTAATCATCATCTGCAGTTTAAGGATTGCCCATGAAAAAATTTTTACTTGCCACTTCCATGTTCGTACTACTCGCTGGATGCCAAAACATGAAACCCGCAGAGACTGATAATACAAAAACTTTTTATATTGATTCTTCACTTGCTGATTGTATGGGCGTTGCCCCAATGAAGTGTATGAAAGTGAAAGAAAACCCAAGTGATGACTGGCAACTTTTTTATAGCTCAATTCAAGGCTTCGAATATCAACCAGGCTTCTCTTATACTGTACAAGTGAAGCAATTCGATGTACCTAACCCACCGGCTGATGCCCCAAGTATTCGTTATGAATTGATAAAAATCGTTGAAAAGAAATAGCATTTAAAAATTTAATTTAAGTCATTAAGTAATTTTATCAGTTTACTTAATGACTCACTTATAACCATAATTATTTATCATCAGTAAATAATAGAGTGACCCTATTATGAGTGTTAAAATCATCGATAAGCTTGGGTTAATCACCCTATCAGATCACAAAATTGCGATGGTGCGTTCCCATAATAAAAGTTTGTTTTATATACCCGGTGGAAAACGCGAACAAGGTGAGACGGATGTACAAGCACTCTGCCGTGAGATTGCCGAAGAATTAAAACTCGGCTTAGTTATCAGTTCTATCCGGTTTTATGGCGAGTTTATTGGCCCTGCTGATGGAAAATCAGATGGAACGCAAGTCCGTATTCGTTGCTACTTTGCGGACTATAGAGGCGAATCCCATCCTGCTGCTGAGATTGCCGAATTGGATTGGTTTAGCATTAACGATTTACCTCGCTGCTCAAGCACGGCAGTGACCATTCTGTCACAATTAAAAAAAGACGGATTAATTCAATAAAGCATATATGATTACTTAAAAAAGTTGTGATTTCATTTGTCGAACGGCTTTTTAGGATTTACAATTCACCAAATATTGTTAATACCCATTACTATAACTTATATTTTTAGGTGTTTTCATAGTTTGATTCGTTTTATGGTGGAGTAAAAAATGGTCAGCTCTTTGTACGCTGTACTGGGTGCCTTACTGCTGCTTAGATTATCCTTAAATGTTGTGAAGCTGCGTAATCAATACCGTATAGCTTATGGTGATGGCGGTTTTTATGAGTTACAAACCGCAATCCGCGTTCATGGTAATGCCATCGAATACATTCCCATCTCTTTAATTTTATTGCTTTTAATGGAAATGAATGGCGCACAAGTGTGGATGATTCATATTTGTGGCTTGATCTTAATTGCAGGGCGAATACTGCACTCTTATGGTTTAAAAAATCACGATTACTCATATCGCCGTTCAGGCATGGTAGCAACTTACCTTGCCATGGCGCTGATGGTTATCGCCAATACTTATTACCTACCTTGGCTACAAATCGTTTCATTTAATCTTTAGTTTTTATTCTCTGTAACGGCACGAATTATTAATGTGCCGCTCATTATTTCATTGCTTATGGATTGATTTTCAGTAGACTGCCTTTCTGATACAATCCTTCCCTACTTTTGTTTTTGATTAATACAGAACTTATGTCAAACTCGGATCCAACCTCAAAAGACCGCCTTTTCTCTGCGCCTATCGCTAACCTTGGTGACTGGCAATTCGATGAAAAAGTTGCTGAAGTATTCCCTGATATGATCCAACGCTCCGTGCCAGGCTACTCTAATATTATTACGATGATTGGCATGCTAGCGGGTCGCTTTGTCAAACCCAACAGCCATGTTTACGATTTAGGCTGCTCTTTAGGTGCAGCAACCTTATCGATAAGGCGTAATATTACAGTAGAAAAAAGCAAAATTATTGCTGTTGATAACTCCCCTGCAATGGTTGAACGTTGCCGCCGCCATATTGATGCCTATCGCGCTGACACACCGGTTGAAGTTATAGAAGGTGATATTCGTGATGTAAATATTGAAAACGCCTCTATGGTTGTGCTCAATTTTACTTTGCAGTTTCTCAACCCAGAAGATCGCCAATTATTACTCAGTAAAATTTATCAAGGGCTACAACCCGGCGGTATTTTAGTCCTTTCTGAGAAATTTAACTTCGAAGATAAAGAAATCGGTGAGTTATTATTCAATATGCATCACGACTTCAAACGGGCGAATGGCTATAGCGAATTAGAAATCAGCCAAAAACGTAGCATGTTAGAAAACGTGATGCTCACAGATTCTGTTGAAGCACATAAAGCGCGTTTAAAAAATGCGGGTTTTACTCACTGTGAAGTTTGGTTCCAGTGTTTTAATTTTGGTTCACTGTTAGCGGTTAAAGAGGCCTAAGCATGATTGATTTTGGTCGTTTTTACCAACAAATTGCGGTTAGCCCCCTAAGTCATTGGCTTGAAACGCTTCCGGCACAACTTTCAGCATGGAAAAAACAAGGGTTACACGGTGGTTTTTCTTCATGGGAAAAAATGCTAGATAACCTACCTGTAATGGTCCCAACTGATTTAGATTTACGCAACAGCGTGACTGCTACACGTGAACCCGAGCTCACTGCGGGTGAAACTCGGCGCCTGAATAATATTCTTGAACAATTAATGCCATGGCGTAAAGGCCCTTTTTCTCTCTATGGTGTGAATATTGATACCGAATGGCGTTCTGACTGGAAATGGGATCGCGTATTACCCCATATTTCATCACTAAAGGACCGTTATGTCTTAGATGTCGGTTGCGGCAGTGGCTATCACATGTGGCGTATGTTAGGGCAAGATGCCAAATTTGTTGTCGGTATCGACCCAACTGAATTATTTTTATGCCAATTTGAGGCGGTGAGAAAATTATTGGGCGATGACCAACGTGCGCACTTATTGCCTTTAGGTATCGAACAACTGCCAGAGTTAAAGGCATTTGATACTGTGTTTTCAATGGGTGTACTTTATCACCGCCGTTCACCGCTCGACCATTTGTGGCAACTTAAGAACCAATTAGTGAGCGAAGGTGAATTGGTTTTAGAGAGTCTAGTTATTGAGGGGGATGAATTTCAGTGTTTGATCCCCGGTGACCGTTATGCTCAAATGCGTAATGTCTATTTTATTCCTTCCGCTAAAATGCTCAAAGTTTGGTTAGAAAAATGTGGTTTTGTTGATGTCCGGATTGTTGACCAAGAAGTGACCTCTTTGGAAGAGCAACGCCGCACACAATGGATGAAAACAGATTCATTGGCTGAATTTTTAGACCCTAATGATAAAACCAAAACTATCGAGGGCTACCCTGCACCATTACGCGCTATTTTAGTTGCTCGTAAACCATAAAAAAATGCCTATGGCAATTACGCCGTAGGCATTTTATTTCATTTTTATCAAGATATTACATTGTTATTTGCCATAAATTATAGAAGGCAATTCGGCCAGCTAACTCCGCTAAAATAACGGCTAGCGCACATAAGCCTAATATTACAGATGAGTTTCTTCCGCGATATAACAGAGCCGGATAAACGAACAGCATCACCGCTAATACGACTAACTGGAAGCTCCAAAAACCAGCTTGTTCTGCACTAATCTCTGGTCCTGTTTCGCCTAAAAATGACACATAAGCGGCACGAGTGGCAAAAATAATAATTGAACCAATCAAAAATGCCATCGCCCCTAACCGCTGAGCACCGAATAGAATAGCCAATGCGCCACCAGCAATTAACAGAGTCATCCACATTTGTACGGTTGTGAAAACAGTAAACCAATTGGCTACCGTCGCAATATTATACACTTGAGGAATTGACCAGACGAATGCCAAACCAAAAATAACCGTGGCAACATTACACAGTTCACTCAGCACTTTATTTTTAATAAACAAGGTGAATAATAAAGTTGCAGCCCCAAAAGCAACAAAAATACCACTAAGCAAAGCTTCATTACTCATTGGTGATCGGCCTACACCTAAAAGCATATTAAAGAAGCGCAGAGGCTGCCCAACGTGTAGCCCACCGATGGCTAGCGCAATGATCATAATGACAAATGCCGCTATATTGGCATGACGCAATTGGGTTTCGCTCAACATGCCCAGTTTTCGGCTCGCATATACCAATAAATATAAACCTGCTGCCGACTGCCCCAATACGGTGAAAAAAACGAGTGGAAGTTCGTGCATGTTATACCTCTGCTGGGTTTTGTAATTTACCGCTCTTGTCACCGCAAGGTTTAGCATCCTTGTGCGGCTTAATGACAATATTAGGATTAGTAAGAGCTGGGTTTGGCATGGGGGCAATCCCACTAATATTGCCATGGCGCTCGCGAAGAATGTTGATATCGTCAAAGTCCAATGCGCGTTGTGGACAAGATTCAACACAAACAGGTTTCATCCCTTTTTCGACCCGCTCATAGCACCCATCGCATTTACTCATCAATTTTTTCTTTTCGTCATACTGTGGTGCGCCGTATGGACAACGTAGTTCGCAGTAACGGCACCCGACACAAATGGTTTGGTCTACTACTACTAACCCATCTTGTTCACGTTTATGCATTGCACCGGTTGGGCAACCTGCAACACAGGTAGGGTTAGAACAATGATTACAGGAAATTGATAGATAGTAACTATAAACATTCTGTTGCCATATCCCCTCTTGCTGTTGCCAACTTCCACCACCAAACTCGTATACCCGACGGAATTTAGGCCCTAAATCAAGGTCCTTTTCATCCTTACAACTCACCTGACACGTTTTACAACCTGTGCATTTTGTTGAGTCAAAATAAAAACCATACTGTTTCATTCGTCACTCCTTATGCACGTTTCACGTCAACTAAGTTAGTATGTTGCGGATTTCCTTTAACGAGAGCGGAAGGCTGCTGTGTGGTGAGTGTATTAATACAGCCACCAATATCGACCCCCTCTTCATTGACTTCTCGCCAAGCACCTTGCGGAACTGCAATCACACCGGGTAATACGCGTTCTGTCACTTTTGCTTTAATATGCATACGTCCACGGTCATTGAAAATTTCAGTCATATCACCATCTTGAATACCACGAGCAGACGCATCAATTGGGTTAATCCAATACTGGTGCGGAACGGCTTCGCGTAGCATCGCAATATTAAAATATGAAGAATGCGCATGGCCTTTATCGTGATAGCCAGTCATTTGCAGCGGGTATTTTTGTTTAGCTTGCTTGTTTTCGACGCCTTCAGTATTTACACAATATTCAGGCACAGCAGGTATTCGCTGGTCAGCAGGGTAATCCCACTCTTTCGCTATCTTAGCGAGCCTTTCTGAATAAATTTCAATTTTACCCGATGGTGTTGGTAATGGTGAGGTTTCAGGTGAATCTCTGAATGGTTTTAAAGCAATATAATCTGCACTATTCGCCAATTTTCTATCAACAATTCCCATGTCATTCGTTTCTTCGAATGTTGGCAAATGTGGATTTTTTTCTCGCATCAAGTTATAGCAATGTTCTATCCACTGCTCATGAGTACGGCCTTCGGTAAATTGGTCTTTAATACCCAGTTTTTCAGCGATATCAGTTAAAACATCATAAGATTGGCGACATTCCCATAATGGCGTAATCGCATTTTGTAGGCGGATAGCATAATGGTAAGCACCACTGGCATACGAGTTATTAATTAAATCATTCGATTCAACACTGGTCACATCAGGTAAAATTAAATCCGCATATTTAGTCGATGGCGTCATATGCGTATCCCAAACCAAAATAAATTCACATAGGGACTCATCCGTTAGAATTTTGTGGGTTTTATTTAAGTCAGAATGTTGGTTACCCGTGACATTACTCGCATAGTGCCATAAAAACTTCACATTGGTTTCAAGTCGTTCTTTACCGAGCAGTGTCGAGTTTGTCGCGGTCATTTCGGTACCGCGCGCTATCGCATCCGTCCACATAAAACACGGAATTTTGGTTTTAACTGGGTTTGGAATAGCAAAACCTGGCACAGAATACGCTACGTTTCCTCCCCATCCTCCCGCATTCGTTCCTGGGCGTCCAATATGCCCCGTAACAATGGGTAACATCATCACAGCCCGTGCAGCTTGTTCACCTGATGCCGTTCTTTGTAACCCCCAACCTTGAGAAATCCACGCGGCTTTTGCATTACCCAGCTCACGAGCCAGTTGAATAATACGAGCTGGTGAGACGCCTGTAATTTGGCTAGCCCACTGCGGCGTTTTTTCAATACCATCATCACCGAGCCCTAAAATATAATCCTTATAGGAACCATTTTTTGGTGCAGACTCAGGGAGTGTCTGACTATCCCAACCCACACAGTATTGAGCTAAAAAGGCTTCATCCGTTAATTGTTCTTTAATTAATGTATGGATAATCGCAGCGACAAGCGCACCGTCAGTGCCCGGATAAATCGGGATCCATTCAGCACCTAGTGTTGTCACGCTATCAGTACGACGTGGGTCAATAATAATGACTTTAGCTTGGCTTTTTTCCAACGCTTTTAAGGTTTCGTAGAATTGCCCACCACCGGACATCCGTGTTTCCGCGATATTATGGCCAAACATGACGACTAAATCGCTATTGGCTATTTCAGATAACAGCGAATCATCCAACTTGCCATAAACATACGGAATAACACCGTTTATTTGTGCGGTTGAGTAGGTTCCATGTTGGTCAAGAAACCCACCTAATTGGCTTAATAACCGCTTGCAAGCATTACGTCCTTGTAAATTAGCACCGGTAGATCCTGAACCATACTGATAGTAAATCGCTTCATTGCCATATGTATCAATGGTTGAGCGCAATTTTTGCGCCACAATCGTCGTTGCTTCATCCCAACTGATCCGTTTAAACTTGCCTTCTCCCCGTTTACCTGTACGTAATAATGGGTATTTCAAGCGGTCTGGGTTATAGGTTTTCCAGCGAACAGAGCGCCCTCTCAAACAAGGACGTATTTGATGTAAACCAAATTGCGTGTCGTCATACATGGTTTCATTCGATATACGAGTAATGACGTCATCTTTCACATGTACTTTAAGTGGGCAACGACTGCCACAATTAACTAAGCATGCGCTGTATTTGATTTTTTCACTGACTTCATCTGGTTGAATTGTGATGGTTGGTGTTGCTTGAGCGGAAAAAGGTAGAGAGATAGAGCTGGCGATAGCCGTTGTTGTAGCGATAGAGGCAGAAGTTTGAATAAACTGTCGCCTACTCAGCGCTGTTTCCCTGATTTTATTAATCATTACATTGCTACCTTATTAATTATTATAAATTGAATTACTTAGTATTCTTATAGTAATTAGATAGTAGCCTTATAAAAAAAGTGGTTAATTGACATGCATCAACACAAGCAATAATTAAGCTATTAATGATAAATAAGTCATATTATTAGTATTTCTATCGACTATTTTAGCAATAATTAACTACATGGTAGCTAATAAACACTAAGAAAAACCAACTAATTGATTTTCCTTAGTGAATAACAATCTATTTAAAATTTCCATATCAAAGCCGTGCAGGTAAATAGTAAAGCTGCGTATTATGGCTAGCGGCAATTAAACGGAAACTTTTTCTGTAATAGAAATAAAGTCCTTCATCGCTTCTACTGTAGGGCCGTCCACACAATAGTGAGTAAATTCATCGGTTTCGCTATTAGAAGCCATTGTAACGCCTACTTTGCGGTAACTCATGGTTGATGGTACCGTTTTCCCTGCGGAACTGTGTACCTCAGATAAACCGATTTCCATGAATTTACTTAGGTTAGCTAAACGTACGCCCGCACCCGCCATAATTTGTGGGCCATTGATTTGCTGGCTTTTTTCATGTAACTCTTTCAAGAGAGGTAAGCCCAACTCCGCGCTTTGTTGCTGCCCAGAAGTTAAAATGCGAGCCACGCCGAGTTCCTTTAATTGTTCTAAAGCTAACGATGGGTTAATACACATATCAAATGCACGATGGAAAGTAATATTCATTCCTTGTGCTATTTCCATCAACGTTTGCATCCTATTGATATCAATACGCCCTTCGCTATCTAATATACCGATAACGGCACCTGAAAAGCCCATTTCCTTAATCATGATTAAATCTTCACGGATCACATCAAACTCACTGATGTTATAGCAAAAATCGCCACCACGAGGACGAATAATAGGATGAACTGGAATATGTAGTTTCTCTTTCGCTAATTTCAGGTAACCATAACTGGGTGTCAGACCACCATCAGCGGCGCCAGAGCACAGTTCGATACGATCTGCACCATATTCTTGAGCCACTTGGGCACATTCAATTCCGAAACAACAGATTTCCAGTTTTGCCATGATAACCTCCGAAATAGAGCAATAAAACACTGGCTTTATGTGCCCAAAAAATAATGAAAGATTTAATGTTAAACGTTAACAATTCGCCTAATAATGCCATTTATCAAAAAATGTTATCGGATAGATATCACACCGCCAAAAGTTAACGGGTACTATTGATCAATAACGTTAATTACATCACTTATTTTTCACTTTCAATTATCTTTTTTAGCGGGAATGGATGGTATTTAACTGTTATCTCACCATTTGACACTGCTAATGTTGGATTTGGCAACCTTTCTTGCTGCCCTTTGGGTTGGCTCATTTTAATGCTATACCCTTGGGGTAAAGGTTCAGGTAACAACTGCAATGCCGCGGTTTCTAGCTGATTCGGCTCAACATCTATTACCATTTCGATATGTTCCCAACTTTCTTTCGAGTAAATTTTGTCCTTTGGAAAAGGCAACTCAATGATAAATACATCTTGACCCGCGATATTTAATGGCTCACTTAGCTCATATAAACGAATCGGTCGGCCATTAATTATATTATCAGATAAAAGTTGGGCACATTGCATTAACCCTTGGTGCCAACGTTCTGCAGTTGCAATATGATGACAACGCACTGAAATATGGTCAATCGGAAAGGATGACAATAATACGTTTATCTCTTGCGCCATCTGTTGTAATTTACCTATGAATATAGGTAGGTCATCCCATAAATCTTGTAATTGCGAAATTTTGCTAAACTGTGGCACTTAACGCCCCCTTTACAAAAACTTATCTGCTAAACAGTGGCGCAGACTGTAGCATGAGAGCCCCAAAATGTGGTATAAAAGCTGCCGATTTTTCTCTTCCACCTTTTAGTTATGCGCATGTGATGGCACAATGCGGTAACTATGTTCGTAATTTAAGGTAATTCGGTGAATATTCAGGCGATTCTTTCAGATAAAATTAGTGCTGCGATGTTAGCAGCGGGTGCTCCAGAAGACAGTGATGCACTTGTGCGTCAATCCGCTAAAGCTCAGTTTGGTGATTACCAAGCCAATGGAGTGATGGGCGCTGCTAAAAAGATGGGGATAGCTCCGCGACAACTGGCTGAACAGCTTGTTAATCACTTAGATTTGGAAGGGATTGCCAGCAAAGTTGAAATTGCAGGCCCCGGCTTTATTAATATTTTCCTTGAGCCAACTTGGGTTGAAAAGCATGTTGAAGAGGCATTGGCTTCCCAGCGCTTAGGCATCGCGCCCGTCAAGCCTGAAACGATTGTCATTGACTATTCTGCGCCTAATGTCGCGAAACAAATGCACGTAGGCCACTTACGCTCCACCATTATTGGTGATGCTGCGGCACGTACTCAAGAATTTATTGGTCATAAAGTCATCCGTGCCAACCACGTCGGTGATTGGGGTACGCAATTTGGTATGTTAATTGCCTATCTTGAGAAAGTTCAAAATGAAGATGCCACAGATATGGCACTTGCCGACCTCGAAGAATTTTATCGCGAAGCCAAAAAACACTACGACGAAGATGAAGAATTCGCAGTCCGCGCTCGTGGCTACGTTGTGAAACTGCAATCCGGTGATGAATATTGTCGTCAAATGTGGCGCAAATTAGTGGATATCACTATGCAGCAAAACCAAGAAACCTATCGCCGTTTAAATGTCACTTTAACCGAAGATGACGTGATGGGCGAAAGCTTATATAACAGTATGCTACCCGGTATTGTTGCAGACTTAAAAGCCAAAGGTTTAGCTGTTGAGAGTGAAGGCGCAACGGTTGTTTTCCTCGACGAATTTAAAAATAAAGAAGGCGAACCAATGGGCGTGATCGTCCAGAAAAAAGATGGTGGCTTCTTGTACACAACAACTGATATTGCCTGTGCGAAATACCGTTATGAAACCCTTCATGCTGACCGCTCACTTTACTATATTGACTCTCGCCAACATCAACATTTAATGCAAGCATGGACCATCGTCCGTAAAGCAGGTTATATCCCTGAATCAATGGCACTTGAGCACCACATGTTCGGTATGATGCTAGGTAAAGATGGCAAACCATTTAAGACTCGTACAGGTGGTACCGTTCGTTTATCAGACTTACTGGATGAAGCGGTTGAACGTGCTCAAGCGCTGATCCGTGAGAAAAACCCAGATATGCCTGAAGATGAATTGCTCAATGTCGCAAATGTTGTCGGTATTGGCGCCGTTAAATACGCTGACTTGTCCAAAAACAGAACGACAGATTATATTTTCGATTGGGACAACATGTTAGCTTTTGAAGGAAATACCGCGCCGTATATGCAGTATGCGTATACTCGAGTGGCTTCTATTTTCAAGAAAGCCAATTTAACCCATGCAGACTTAACTCTGCCTATTTCATTACAAGACCCACGTGAAATTGCGCTTGCGACACGTTTGTTACAGTTTGAAGAAACCATTCTAACTGTCGCTCGTGATGGTACACCTCATGTGATGTGTGCTTATTTATATGAACTAGCTGGTTTATTCTCAGGCTTTTATGAGCACTGCCCTATCTTGTCAGCCGATGACGAAGCCCAGCGCCAAAGCCGCTTGAAACTGGCTGCATTAACTCAAAAAACTCTAAAAACGGGCTTAGATACTCTGGGTATTGAAACCGTTGAAAGAATGTAATTCAAATCAATAAATAGTCTATTAACGGTTCACTTTGGTGAGCCGTTTTTGTTTGCGCTGTTTCGCTAACTTTGTTGTTCGTTTTTGTAATTCATCGATATATTCATTTGCGCAATTACGGAGTACTAAGTTCCATTTACAAAGTATTTTTGCTTGTTCATAAAGTTCAGGGTTATTCGACAACCGGTTATTCTGTTGTAGCCAATCAGCAACACTCGCCCAGTCCCATAACGGGGATGTCCCTCTCAAACGTTGTACGGGTGTAGGGAAATGGCCTTTACCTCGAGCCCCATCTTTCAGCAAAGCCACTGCTTGACGGGTTAGCCCTGTCAATTCTGCAATATCACTTAACCCAACCAAAGCGGAATCAATAGATTCCACTTTTATATTCAGCGATGTACTTTCAACATCTGTAATCGCAGTTTCAATTGCAAGATCAAAAGATTCCGCTTCCCTATCAAATTCTAAATAAACCGATTTACCATAAAAGCACACCAATGCATCGCAACAGCCTGCGGCGAATAAGGTATCAACTAAGCCTTCCGTATCAGCAGTCACACCCGATAGTGTTAATGTGAAAGTAAATAGCGCCATAATTTCCCCATCTTACATAAATAAGCGGCCTAAGCCGCTTGGATTAACCTAAAAGAGCAATGCAGTAATTCACTTTACGTATTATCTGTTTAGCATGCACTTCCATAACTTTTGGCGTTGACCAGACACTCATCATATGTGTTTTGTGTTCACCCACTGCGTTACCACAGCGTAACTTGCAGAAAGTATGTGATGAGTTTCCTGCTGTAACCCAGACCCAGCCATTTTCTATCGCATATTCAATAGCTGCCTGAACATGCTTATTTGGGTGTTTTTTCATCGACCTCCTTGATACATAACATAGCCATTCCGTTGACATCGGTCAACAAGTAATATTCAATAAATTGAATACTCCCCTGAAATTAATTGCTGTCACAACAACCCAGTAAATATACCCCAGAAATAGAGCTGGACATTATTTTTATCAATGAAAACAATTAATTGAAATTTCATGAAATAATTTTGAAATTAATAATTCAGTTATAAAGAGAATAAATTTGAGTAGATAATTAGAAATTGAAGGGAAAGAATTTATGCCTGTTGGCACCTTAACTACGTAGATTACATAGATAAAAAAGCCCAATTTTATGAGCTCTCCTCATTAAAATTGGGCTTTTAAGGTCATTGACATACTTATTAATTAGGCAATACTGCGTTTCATAAAATCACGAGGGCGGAACCCGAGCACGTATAAAGCAACGAAATAACTCCCCGCGCCAACAATCACGACGCCTATCAAACGTAGCATACGCATCAGCATATTACCTTCTTGCCAAGACGGCATAAAATGTAAGACACCAAATAGCACGGCACCCATTACAATTAACGCTATCAATAGTTTAACGATAAACCCTTTCCAGCCCGCTAAAGGCTGAAAAATATCTTGCTTGCGCAATTGCCAATAGAGAACTCCCGCATTAAAACAGGCAGCTAACCCAATGGATAAAGCTAAACCTGCATGTTGTAATGGCCCGATAAAGGCTAAGTTCATCAGTTGCGTTAAGATTAACGTGACAATCGCAATTTTCACTGGGGTACGAATATCTTGGCGTGAATAAAAACCTGGTGCCAAAATTTTCACCAAAATCATCCCAGTTAACCCGACACAATAGGCAATTAAGGCATATTGTGTCATAAGTGAGTCATGCGCCGTAAAATTACCGTATTGGAATAAAGATACGGTTAATGCTTCAGAGAGTATCGCCAACCCTAACGCACAAGGTAATGCCAGTAGCAGACAAAGGCGTAACCCCCAATCCATCAAGTGACGATATTCGTTTTGGTTGCCACTCGTAAAGCTTTTCGCAAGTGATGGCAATAAAATCGTTCCAAGAGCTACTCCAAGTACCCCTGATGGTAACTCCATTAGCCTATCGGCGTAGTACATCCATGATACTGAACCAGATTGTAAAAAAGAGGCAAATATCGTATTGATAATCAAAGAAATTTGCGCGACAGAAACCCCGATAATAGCGGGACCCATCATTTTCATTACACGCCAAACCCCACTATCACGAAATGATAAGCGCGGTAGCACTAACATGCCCACCTTTTTAAGGTGTGGTAGCTGATAGACCAGTTGCAAAACACCGCCAACCAGCACTGCCCATGCTAATGACATTATGGGTGGGTTAAAGTATGGGGCTGCAAAAGCAGCAAAAATGATCATACTGACATTGAGCAATGTTGGCGCGAATGCAGGGACTGAGAAACGGTTCCAAGTATTCAGGATAGCCCCAGCGAGAGAGGCCAGAGAGATCAGAAAAATATAAGGGAATGTGACTCGTAAAAGATCTGTCGTCAGCGCAAATTTGTCAGCATCGTCAGTAAATCCAGGTGCGGTGACATAAATGATCCAAGGGGCAGCAATCATACCAAGGATAGTTACAATCGCCAAAGCAAGGGTTAGCATCCCAGCAATATAAGCGACGAATGTACGAGTGGCCTCTTCTCCCTGCTGATTTTTGTATTCCGCCAATATTGGGACAAAAGCTTGTGAAAATGCACCTTCGGCAAAAATTCGACGTAAAAGATTCGGTAGCTTAAATGCGACAAAAAAGGCGTCCGCCGCGGCTCCTGCACCAAAAACCCGAGCGATAATGGCGTCGCGAATAAACCCAAGCACACGAGACATCATGGTCATGGAGCTTACTGCCGCCAACGATTTTAATAAATTCATGATTGATAGACTAAAAGAATACAATCGCATCAGTTTAACAGCGAGCGCTGCAACTGACTACGATTGAAAAGTAAATTAGGAATTTAGGCTTTATTCAGCGCCCAAGTGTTATCTGTCAATGCCGTCAATACATGGTCACGCCACTCACCATTAATTTGTAAGTATTGCTTTGCATAGCCTTCACGTTCAAAGCCAAGCTTAGTCAATAAATGACCACTACGCATATTATGAGGCATATAATTTGCCATAATTCGGTGCATTTTTTGGTGTTGTTGCATATAACGAATCGCTTGGGTTAGCGCTTCATACATTAGACCTTGTCCTTGCCATTTTTCACCTAGTGAATAGCCTAAGTAACAGGCATAAAATGAGCCGCGCAATACATTACTAAAGTTCGCTACCCCCATAACTTCGTTTTCTTCTTTATCTAATAGTAAGAAATGGAAAGCACTTCCTTCTCGATGCATTTCATTCATGACTTGTAACCGATTATGCCAGCCAGCGGGCTGGTAATGAGAGTTGTCCCTGATGGGTTCCCACGGAATTAAAAAGTCTTTATTCAGACTGTAATAATCAGCTAGTCGATAATTATCACGTTCGTAAGTCAAACGAATAACCATTCTATCAGTGACAAGACGCACTTTCGGTACATTTGAACGATAACCAAACATCGTTAACCCTTAATTAATAAAAAGCCAGATATTTTCTTTAGTTCCAAGCCAATAACTTAGAACGTTAAAGTGTAGCTTACAATTCATTCACGAAAAATATGTTACGTAAATTAAAATATGAATACATCACTAGATGCCTTCATTGAGGAGCATACTCAAGTATGTGACCCAAATAGCCGAACGCAATCAACACCGTCACAGAGTGAAGTATGGCCCCCTATCAATATTCTAAATAATTCGCTCTGTGACTAGGCGACCAGAGAGGATAGATTGGGGAGCATACACTAGTATGTGACCCAAGGAGCCGAACGCAGTCAACACCGTCACAGAGTGAAGTATGGCCCCCTATCAATATTCTAAATAATTCGCTCTGTGACTAGGCGACCAGGAGGATAGCTTGGGGAGCATACACTAGTATGTGACCCAAGGAGCCGAACGCAGTCAACATCGTCACAAAGTGAAGTATGACGAATATTTATCGATAAAAAAATATCATCTATCAAACCTCAATATACTGATATTATTAATAACTAATTTTAAGCATCATTCCCTCTTTGCTATTTTTCTGATGGTGTCTCATGGCGCAGGTGTCACGGGCAAGAAGCCTTGGTAAGTATTTCCTTTTGCTTGACAACATGTTGGTTGTCCTCGGCTTTTTTGTTGTTTTTCCACTTATTTCCATTCGTTTTGTTGATCAACTAGGTTGGGCCGCCGTGGTGGTGGGTTTTGCCTTAGGGCTTCGTCAGTTTGTTCAACAGGGTTTAGGTATCTTTGGCGGTGCTATCGCTGACCGATTTGGCGCGAAGCCCATGATTGTTATTGGAATGCTATTACGTGCCAGTGGTTTTGCGGTGATGGCAGTGGCCCATGACCCTTGGGTTTTATGGTTATCTTGCGTCCTTTCTGCACTGGGTGGAACCTTGTTTGATCCCCCTCGTACAGCATTAGTCATCAAGTTAACCCGCCCTTATGAACGCGGCCGTTTTTATTCTTTACTCTTAATGCAAGACAGTGCTGGAGCCGTTATTGGCGCGTTGATTGGTAGTTGGTTATTACAATATGACTTCCATTATGTCTGCTGGGTTGGCGCTGCTGTTTTTATTATTGCTGCTATCTGTAATGCTTGGTTGTTACCTGCTTATCGAATATCAACCATCAGAACCCCTATTAAAGAAGGTATGGGTCGCGTACTAAAAGACAAACGCTTTGTGACTTATGTAGTCACTTTAGCTGGCTATTTTATGTTGTCAGTACAAGTGATGCTTATGTTTCCTATTGTTGTCAACGAGTTAGCGGGTACGCCAACTGCCGTCAAATGGATGTATGCGATTGAAGCAGCGATATCCTTAACATTGCTTTACCCTATTGCACGTTGGAGCGAAAAACATTTTCGCCTTGAGCAACGGCTCATGGCCGGGCTATTTTTAATGAGTCTCAGCATGTTTCCAATTGGCATGACAACCTCACTCAACACGCTATTTGCCCTTATTTGCCTATTTTATTTAGGTACTGTGACTGCCGACCCCGCTAGAGAAACACTAAGCGCATCACTTGCTGACCCAAGAGCCAGAGGGAGCTATATGGGCTTTAGCCGCTTAGGCCTTGCTTTAGGCGGAGCTGTCGGTTACACCGGTGGCGGCTGGATGTACGATATTGGCCACCAATGGAATATGCCACAATTACCTTGGTTCTTATTAGGGATCATCGGTTTTATCACTTTATGGGCACTGCATAAGCAATTTAACCGTAAAAAAATTGAAACAGTCATGTTGAGTGGGCAGTAATGCGCTAAACTAGCGGTATTACTGTAAAAGGAGTCTTTATGAAGAAGTTTATAATCGCCGCTATGGTGGGCTTTCTCACTCTCTTATCGGGTTGTAGTCAATTATCTGAGTTTAGTATTAGTGAATCACAAATTAATGATTATCTTGCTAATAAAGTAAAATATGACCACAAGGTCGGCATTACTGGCTTTGCTGATGCGGATATTCAACTCGCTAATTTAAAATCAGAAATCGGCCGCAGTGAACCTGGAAAAGTCGCGTTGACAGGGGATGCAAGCGTTAAATTAGACTCGCTGATTGGTAAAGCAGAAGCACAAATTAACCTGACCCTCACTGCTCGTCCTTATTTTGACGCCAAAACCGGCTCAATTTACTTAAAAGAGTTAAATATTAGCAGTTACAAGGTAACACCCGAAAATATGGATACGGCAATGTCAGCTGTTATTCCTTACTTAAATAGTTCCCTTGAAACTTTCTTTGAAACTCAGCCTGTTTATGTGTTAAATCCAGATAATGGTGCTGCTGAAGCAACTGCGAAGAAACTCGCTAAAGGTCTTGAAATCAAACCGGGCAAACTGGTCATTCCATTAGTTGATTAATTTTAACCATAAATTATTTCGATTGATAAAAGCATGAAAGGCAACAAAAAGTCTGTTGCCTTTCTAACTTATTCAATCTTCAAACAAAATTATTAATCAATACCGCTGACTAAAACATAAGTAACATCATCATAAAAAAGTGACGGCGTCACAGCTATTCGGTTTCTGAGTCAAGCTCATCACGCAGAGCAATAACTGCATCACGCGTAATTTGGGCTAAAGTACGATAAAACGTGGTTGTAGCATGCGCTTCAACTTTACCTAGAAAGCTGCCATACCAGCTAAGAATATAGCTATCAAATAATTCTTCTTGGGCGGCTGTTTCATCTTCTGCCGCTTGGTCTTCCAACCAAGAAGCCGCGAGTAGTAACGCACCAAAAGCATCCGCAGGTGCATTCGTCAGGGACATTCCTCTCACAGTTAAAAATTCGCGAACTTCTGCTTCTGTAATTTCAGAATCGTAATCATTCGCTAGCATTGAAACTGCTGGGGATTCACCTACAAACAGGGCTTGGTAATCCGCATTAACCGCATTGATATCGAGATCTTTTGCCATGCGCGACCATAATTCATCTTGCTCCAATGGCCATGATGCTTTTAATTTATCTTGAGCAATCATATCAATAAGCGGCTTTACGAGGCTATCAGAGGGACTACGTTGAAATAGTGTCCCCAAAATACGGCAGACGATTGAAAATTCGTTCATATATTATCCTATTTTTCAGATTCAGTAGTCACACCTCGTGACCGAAGCAGTTACTTTCAGTATATCGAAAAAATAGGAAAGATATTAGGGGTGATGATTGCGAGTGTTCACAAAGACCACTCGCAACAAAGAAGTGACTAATAACCGCGTTGCATATCAACCACACCAATAGGAGCTTGGCCAGCTTCGATGCGCTGGATATTACTGACAATCATATCCATAGCTTCTTTCGGTTTTGTAAAGGCGGCAACATGGGGCGTGATAGCGATGCGTGGATGCGTCCAGAACGGGTGCATTTGCGATAACGGTTCACTCGCAAAAACATCAAGCGCAGCACCTGCAACTTGCCCTGATTCAAGCGCTAAAAGCAAATCTTGCTCAATCAGATGAGCACCACGTGCAAGGTTGATAACATATGCCCCTTGCTCTAATTGGCTAAATAGTTGCTGGTTTAAAATTCCCACCGTTTCTGGCGTGCTTGGCAGAAGATTAATAATCACACGGGTTCCAGAAAGAAAGCTAGCTAATTGGTCATTACCAAAATAGCTTTTTACGTTATCAAGTTGTTTTTCAGAGCGACTCCATGTTCTTACATGAAAACCAAAGCTGACTAAGCGTTTTGCAACCGCTTGCCCTAATGCCCCTGCTCCCATAACACCAATGACAAAATCTTCGTGTTGGTAGGCTGGTAATTGCTTCCATTGTCGCTGTGATTGTAATTGGCGGTACTCATCCATACGACGAAAGTAGCTTAACACTTTTGCACAAGCGTATTCTTCCATTTGAATCGCCATTCCAGTGTCTTCCAAACGCATTACAGGAACGCCTGCCGGTAAGGTCCCAGGTTTGTCTTGTTCTTGCTTTAAAATAGCATCCACACCCGCACCTAACGCGAAAATACCTTTTAAATCACTGCGACCAGCGAGACATTCATAAGGCGGTAACCAAACCATAGCGTAATCTGCACTTTGGTTATCCCCTTTTTCCCATTGGCGAATATTCACTTGGGGTAATCGCGCTTTCATGCCCTCAATCCACTGTTTTGAATCAAAAAATGGATGGTAAAATAAAATATTCATGGCAACTCCTCTTTAGTTTCTAACAGAGTGTGCCGAATGGCATTTCTTTTCAAGTTAATCAAGCCGATACACTGTATTCAATCAGAATTTTGTTAACTAGCTAACGCTTTTTATCTTCACGACTTGCCGTTTCAAATTAACATTAAACGTATTATTTACCTTAGCTGATAACATTTAAGATTAGATAATAATCAAATTGTTTTTTATTTAGCTAAACAGCAACAAAAGTCGGAAAAAGGATAAATAGGGAGTTGACGTTAGACGCTATTTTCCCTATAGTAGCGCCCCGTTGCAGAGCAGGTTTTTATTCCCTACTCCACAACAGATTTAGAAAAACGGTGAGGTGTCCGAGAGGCTGAAGGAGCACGCCTGGAAAGTGTGTATACGGCAACGTATCGAGGGTTCGAATCCCTCCCTCACCGCCATTTTTCTTCTAGTTTTTCCTCTCTTCTTCTTGATATGCCATTCCTTGATTTTTTTTCTCTTTCGGTTCTATACCAATTCCTTGTTCGTAATATTCGCGGCTTATATCTTCCCAGAGTTCTGCATTTTCTATCCCAGCGACTTTCGGGTCAAACACCGGATCAACGCCTAGTTTTTCCTGCCGCTCAAAGTCACGCAGTGCTCGTAATGCAGGTTTCGACAGGAAGACTATGGCAATAAGATTAAGGTAACTCATACTACCGAACCCAATATCGCCAAGGCTCCACATTAAGCTCACTGACTGGACGCTTCCCATAAAAACAATAATCAGAAATACAAACTTAAGTATCAATTTCAAAATGGGGTAACGCAATTTTCTATCGAGATAAACAATCGTGGTTTCTGCAATATAGTAATAGGCCATCAAGGTTGTGAAAGCGAATAAAAATACGGCGATTGAGACAAATCCCGACCCTGCAGAAGTAAAGACTGTTGATACCGCCATTTGTGTCCATGCGGTCCCCGCGGCAACCCCGGGAACATATTCGACTAAGGCAGTCGCCGAACCATCTGGAAAAACGTTATACATATTGGTGACAAGGATCATCAAACCTGATGCTGTACACACAACGACAGTATCGATATAAATAGAAAACGCTTGAATTAACCCTTGTTTTACAGGGTGGCTTACCTCGGCCGCCGCAGAACTAAATGTGGCTTCACCCGCACCTGCCACGTTGGAAAAAACGGCACGGCGCACACCCCATGAGACAGCCGTACCAACAATACCACCGAATACAGCGTCCATTCCCATCGCACTACGGAAAATTAAACTGAACATACCCGGCACTTGTTCGTAATGGCTACCCAAGATGATCACCATCATGACGATATATGCCAATGCCATAATTGGCACGATCTTGTCTGCTGCACTCGCAATACGTTTTACACCACCAAAGATTAACCATGCCATCAGCACTGTCACAATGCCGCCTGTCGCAATTGGGGGTAAGTTAAATGCAGTTTGAAAGGAATCAGCAATGGTATTGGCTTGAATACCCGGAACCAGTACTCCATAAGATAGGCAAATAACCGCAGCCACTATAATGGCAAATGGTTTCAGTTTTAACCCTTTCTCGATATAGTAAGGGGAGCCTCCGCGGTATTGGCCATCAGAGCGCTGTTTGTATACTTGAGCAAGTGTGGATTCGATAAATGCGCTTGCTCCCCCCAATAGCCCCATGACAACCATCCAGAAGATTGCACCGGGGCCGCCTGCGGCAATGGCTGTCGCCACCCCCGCAATATTACCTACCCCTACACGCCCTGATAATGCTAAACAGAATGCTTGGAAGGAGGAAATTCCTTCTTTTGACGCTTTATTTTCCTTTAACAAACATACCATTTTAATGAGATAGCGAAACTGTACACCGCGAGTCGCTAATGTAAAATAGAGCCCAACACCTAGCGATAACACCACTAATGCATTACCCCAGATGTAACCAACGATTGTATTAACGATGGCTTCCATTTTGTACTCCTTCGTTATTGTAATTGTTTATTTGTATTTGCAGGGTAAAAAAAAACCTGAGTCCAATAAGGTACTCAGGTCAACGTTTTTATTGATGAATAAACCAGATAACCTTGGTTTGAGTGTATTGTTCAAATGCCTCTAAACCGTTGTCTTTACCGCCAAAGCCTGATTGACGAAAGCCACCAAACGGCGTTGTAATATTGCCTTCACTAAAACCATTGACTGAAACGGTGCCTGCATTAATGCGCTGTGCAATTTGCATGGCTCGGTGAATATTTTGGCTATAAAATGAAGCCGCTAAACCATATTGAGTGTTATTGGCCAAAGCGACCGCTTCATCATCAGTTTTAAAAGACGTAACGGCTAAAATAGGGCCAAAAACTTCATGCTTAAATAGTGACATTTCAGGAGTGACTTCATCAAAAATTGTCGGTTCGATATACCATCCAGCCCCCAATTCATGATGGACCTTCCCACCAGCAATGAGTTTTCCGCCCTCTTTTAATGTGGAATCTAAAAATGATTTCACTTTTTCAAAGTGAGCTTGTTCGACCATTGGCCCAATTGAAATATCCGCATGCCTTGGGTCGCCGACTTTCCATTCTTTAACGGCGACGGCAAGTTTCTCTAATAGTGTTTTTTTGATACTTTCATGCACAATTAAGCGAGAACCGCAGCTGCAATTTTCACTCATATTCCAAAAGGCAGCCGCCATAATATGCGGAATTGCCGCCTCAATATTGGCATCTTCAAACACCACTTGAGGGCTTTTTCCCCCACATTCGAGTACAATTTCTTTTAAGTTACTTTCTGCTGAATATTTTAAGAATAAACGCCCTACCTCTGTTGAACCGGTGAATGACACAACATCCACATCATGATGGCGGCCAAGAGCTTCCCCGACTTTTTCACCTAACCCACAGACTAGACTTAATGCGCCTTTAGGGACTCCTGCCTCATAGGCCAGTTCCACCATACGATAAGCACTTAATGAGGTTAATTCGGCAGGTTTCACAATCACCGAGTTGCCTACCGCGAGAGCGGGTGCCACTTTCCATGCAAACATCTGAGCAGGGAAATTCCACGGCAACACTGCACCAACCACGCCAATAGGCTCATGCACTATCAACCCCAATTCTTGATGGCTTGTTGGTGCAATTTTACCAAACAGTTTGTCAATCGCTTCGGCATACCAATAAAAGGTGTCAATCGTTGCAGGTAAATCCGTATTTAAGCATTCAGTGATAGGCTTACCTGCATCAATACAATCTAGCGCCGCAAGCTCTTCACTGTGTTTTTCAATGAGATGAGCCCATTTAAGCATGACAACTTTACGTTCTTGAGGCGATAACCCGCGCCATTCACCTTGATTAAATGTGTTACGCGCTACCTGTACCGCGGCATTAATATCGTTCGCATCACCGTCAGCAATAAAACCAATAACGCTATTATCGATTGGGGTACGGTTTTCTAATTTATTTTGCTGTTCTGGGTGCCCTGCAATTAAATTGCCCGCCCACAGTTTCCCTTGTTTTGCACATTCAAACACCTGCTGTTGGGTCATGGTCATATTTCCCCCTAGCGTTTAATTAATTTAATGAATTCATCGCGTTCTTGAGACGCTAGATTTGACAGAGGCAAACGAACCGGGCCAACATTGAACGTTCCATTCAAGCAACCCGCCTTAGCTTTTTGGTTATAGTTCCCTGACTCCATTGAGTAAATTGCAGGATAGATTTCAGTCATAATTTGCTTCGCTTGTTGCCAGTCACCTGCCTGTGCTGCATTAAAAATAGCAACTTGCTCTGCTGGGAATACGTTCCCCGCCCCCGCTATCCAACTTTTCGAACCCCAAAAGAAGAAATCCACAGGTTGGTCATCACAGCCACAAATAACCTCGAAATTTTTGAATGGTGTTTGTAATAGATGCAATGCTCGGCTAAAGCTACCGCTGCTTTCTTTGATGGCGACAATATTGTCAATTTCAGCTAACTTAATGACCGTTTCAATGTCGATTTCAATACCAATCCGAGCGGGAAAATTGTACATAATAATGGGTAATGGTGTTGATTTTGCGACTTTTTCATAGTGGGCATACACCCCTTGCTGGTCCGGCAGACTATACGGCGGAGGCGATAACATTAACCCTTCATAACCGAGCTCTTGAGCTTGTTTCGCGCGTGCGATTGCCCCCTCGGTTGATAAGTCGTTAATGCCCGCAATTAATGTCACTCGCCCTTTTGCAATCTTGCAAACGGTAGATAACACGGTTTTACGTTCATCTTCATTTAATGCGTAATATTCCCCTGTTGTTCCACAAACTACTAAACCGGTAACACCTCGCTCAATAAGTTTTTCAGTTAATTCAGCAAGTGCACTGACATTTAGTGTTAAATCATCATGAAACGGGGTCACTAAAGGAACAAGAATGCCATGGAAATTCATTTGAATTCTCCTCAAAATTAAAGAAATCGTTCAATGGAAAAAGGGGTACAGTCGATACTTGTCGGCTGCTGATGTATAAAACTATTTACAATATCTGCAGTGATCGCCGCTTGGGTTAACCCCAAGTGTTGGTGACCAAATGCAAAAATATAGGGGCCTTTGTGGTCTAAAACTGGCAATGAGTCTGATGTGGATGGGCGAAACCCCATCCATGATGTCGATTGTTGGCTGTTTAATGCTTCTTTGAGCATTGGTTGTGCTAACGGAAGAAAATGTTGAGCACGCTGCATATTTGCGGGGCGCTTTAGCCCTGCGTATTCCACGGTTCCTGCAAGGCGTAGACCTTGAGACATTGGCGTCATAATAAAACGCCTATCCATACTTGATACTGGTATTGATAAACGGCCTAATTCATTCGGCAACATCAAGTGATAACCACGCTCTGTTTCAAGTGGCACTTTGATGCGGCTGACCATTTTGACTAATGATTTAGAGAATGCGCCACCTGCAATAACAATTTTTTGTCCTGTGAACTGCCCTTGGGTCGTTGTCAATACTGCTTGTTGATTCGATGTTGATGTAATTTCTGTTACTTCACAGTGGGTTAATACCTGCCCACCCGCTTGTAAAAACGCCTCGGTCAACTTTTGGTGTAATGCACATAAATCCACAACATGGCCTGTATCTGGATAAAAAATGCCCCCGATTTGGCTTTCAGATAAAGCAGGTTCGCGTGTGAGTAGCGCATTTTGACCAATCAATTGATTTGTCACACCAATACTTTGTAGGTACTCACTGTGATGACTTAACTTATCGAGAGTTTCTTTTTTCTCAGCCACCAACAGTGACCCCTTCATTTTGACAAGGTCACTTAATTGCCATTTTTGAATAAATGCTTGCCATGAATCAAAAGCGGCACTATTTAATGTCGTCAAAGTGTGATGAATATGGGTAAAAGGCTTATGGCGCATATTACCCAATAATTTTATTAACCAAGGGGTTAAGGGTAATAGATAACGCCAATCCAAGCGCAAAGGCCCTAATGGGTCAAGTAGCATTTTCGGAAGTGATTTTAAGACACTCGGGTCAGCAATCGGAAAAACTTGTTCTGTCGCAATATGCCCTGCGTTGCCAAATGAGGCGCCTTGGCCAATTTCATGTTTATCAAGCAACAATACGTTTGACCCATTAGCTTGAACTGTCAGCGCAATACTCAGGCCAATAATACCGCCACCCACTACAATCACTGGATATTTGCGTTCCATTTCATTCCCCTATGCCACCGAAATTCCAAACCGAAATGGGTCTTGTTCATCTATCAATAAGGTATTTTTCCCACTGATATAGGCATGTCCGCGAATAGTAGGAATAATGCCGTTTTCATCTGCCTGCTGAAAACTGGCTTGAAATTGGCTACCAATAACACTGGCTTGATGCCAGATTTCACCAGCTGCCAGTTTTTTATCTGCCGCTAAGCAGGCAAGTTTGGCGCTGGTTCCTGTTCCACAAGGCGAGCGGTCATAAGCGCCACCAGGGCACAAAACAAAACTTTGGCTATTAGCATTGGGGTGTGAACCGAATAATTCGATATGGTCAATTTCTTGGTCATCTTTACCGTAGATACCTTGATCAGCTAAGGCTTGTTTAATCTTTAAGCTGACTTCTGTCAGTAATTTAATATTTTGGTAATCAATGGCGACTGGTGACTGTTCAACAAGAAAAAACCAATTTCCGCCCCAAGCAATATCCCCAGTAATGGGGCCGAGGTCTGGAACATTAACTTGTACCGCTTTGCGATAACGATATGAATAAACATTCTGAATGCTCACGCTACCATCTTGGTGTAGTTGCGCCGTCACATCTCCTACCGGAGTTTCAATAAGATGTTTGCCATAAGTGATATGACCGAGAAAATGCAACGAAGCCACTAAACCGATAGTGCCGTGGCCACACATTCCCAGATAACCTTGATTGTTAAAAAAAATCACACCTGCTGTTGCCGCTGGGTTTTGTGGTTTGCAGAGTAATGCGCCAACAAGAATGTCATTGCCACGTGGCTCTAAAATGGTGGTTTTACGCCATACATCATGTTGCTTGCGTAATTGCTCCAATCTCGATGCCATGCTTTGTTGCCCTAAATCAGGGAATCCATCAATGACTAGCCGAGTTGGCTCGCCTGCGGTATGGGAATCGATAACTTCAATTTTGGTATATTGAGATTGCATCAGCTAGCATCCTATTTATTATCATTGTTAATAGAATGCTTGATTTTTGTTAACAACTCTTGATATCTTTCTAACAAACTTATGCGGTTTTCTGCACAATCTCAAAATATTTAACAGAATTAGTAAGATTAATTTAATATTTCGGAGCGCAGCATGATCAATCTAAATAAATTGCTATTGATTAGTCAGGAAAATATGCTGTTTCCCGTTGATAATATTGACGTTTTATTAAATCATTTAGGTTTAATTATGCCTCTAATTAATACCTTGCCTAATGTGACTTTTTTTATAAAAGACCATAATGCAAAGTATTTATTGGCTAATGATAATCTAGCTACTCGTTGTAAAATCGACAGTGTTAATCATCTCGTTGGTAAAGGCGCTGAGGATATTTTTCATTCGGAACTCGGCCAAACTTATAGTTCTCAGGACTATTTAGTGATGGAAAAGAAAATTAGCGTCATTAATAAACTAGAGCTTCACCTGTATAAAGCGGGTTTGTTGGGATGGTGCTTAACGACTAAGGTTCCTATTTTTAATACACGTAACCAGGTTATTGGGGTTGCAGGAATTTCAGTGGATTTACAAGATGTAAAATCTGTCAGTCCTAAGCTGAACAACCAGCTTAGCCGTGTTGAACGCCATATTAGTGAACATTTTGATACCGCTATAAAAATGACAACTCTTGCTGAAATATCTGGCCTCTCCCTTTCTCAATTAAACCGCCAGTTTAAAGCTATTTTTTTGATAACCCCCCAGCAATATATTCAAAAAATGCGGCTTGAACATGCTATTGAACTGCTCGAAGATGATTTTTCAATCACTGAGATTTCCAGTAAATGTGCCTACGCTGATCACAGCGCTTTTTGCCGTAAATTCAAAGAAATGACCACAATGACACCCAGCCAATTTAAACGAATGCGTTCAAAAATCGATAAACAAAAGATATTGACGTGATCGGGTATCATATTGTTAATCTGTTTTCCTCAACGTGAATAAATCCATTCCATTTAATTTCATTAAATGTTTTTAGTTAATTATTCAAATAGTTAGAATAATTTTTTTACTAAAATTACACGGCTATATTCCTTGGTTATTTTCTAACTTAAGATAGCTCTTATTGCAGACATCAATCAATCGGGTATTGATATATCCCAAAGCTGCATCATTGTGCAGTGACGAGAAAGGAACACTCAATGACCATTTACGATCTGAAACCTAAATTTCAAGATCTGCTTCGTCCAATTGTTCATAAGTTATTTAGTGTGGGAGTTACCGCCAACCAAGTCACTTTGGCGGCTTTACTTTTATCCGTGATCAGCGGAATGCTATTACTGTTCATTCCAAATCCGCACCTGTTTATTTTATTACCTTTCGTTCTGTTTATTCGTATGGCACTCAATGCGATTGATGGCATGTTAGCAAGAGAACACAACCAGAAAAGCCATCTGGGTGCAATATTGAATGAGCTTGGTGATGTCATTTCAGATGTCGCACTCTACTTACCATTTGCCGTTATTTTCCCTCAAGCATTTTGGCTTATTTTATTAATTCTATTTCTTGCGCTACTCACTGAGTTTATTGGCGTTATCGCTCAATCAATTGGTGCATCTCGGCGCTATGACGGCCCTATTGGTAAAAGTGATCGAGCCTTTATTTTTGGTACGCTAGGACTGCTCGTTAGCATTTTTCCACAGATTATCTTTTCTAGTTGGGTAAATTATCTGTTTATCCTTTTAACTTTGTTGCTGTTTTATACTTGCTATAACCGTATTCGCCGTGCTCTTTGTGAATTATCTACACCTGCGAATAATAATTAAGGAAGAATTATGAACGTTCAGACAGATTATCTGACGCAACGTCCCGTTATTGAGTCCCAATTTACCACCAGTGACCATACTTCTCTTTTTTATCGACATTGGCCAACAGAAACGCCGACCAACAAAGCGATTATTTTATTTCATCGAGGCCATGAACATTCCGGCCGAGTCGCCCATTTAGTCGATGAACTCAATTTACCTGACTATGCTATGTTTGCATGGGATGCCCGTGGCCATGGTAGAAATGATGGCCCTCGAGGTTATAGCCCTTCACTAAGCACATCCATCAATGATGTCGATGAGTTTGTGCGTTACATTTCCGCGGAATATAATATTCCGTTAGAAAATATCATTGTCATTGGGCAAAGTGTTGGTGCCGTTCTTGTCTCCGCTTGGGTTCATGACTACGCCCCCAAAATTCGAGGGATGGTACTCGCCTCCCCTGCATTTAAAGTTAAATTGTATGTTCCATTTGCCCGAACAGGGCTTGCTTTAATGCAAAAGGCTCGAGGCTTGTTCTATGTAAATTCGTATGTTAAAGCTAAATTTCTCACTCACGATGCACAACGAATTGATTCGTTTAATCGCGACCCATTGATCACTCGCCCTATTGCCGTCAATATTTTACTTGAGCTGTATAAAACGGCTGATCGCCTCGTTGCTGATGCGGGTGCAATTACTTTGCCCACTCAACTATTTATTTCGGGTAGCGACCACGTTGTTCACCACCGGCCTCAACATCAGTTTTTTGAAAAATTAAACACCCCAATAAAAGAAAAGCATATATTACCCGGTTTTTATCATGACACTTTAGGTGAAAAAGAACGCCATATCCCACTTGAGAAAATTCGTGAGTTTATTGGCAAATTATTCGCCTTACCGCGCTACCAACATAATTATCAATATGAAGATACGTGGAGTGTCAGCGCTGAAAAATATCGTTCACTCATGACTCCATTACCTAAATGGTGCCCCAAAAATCTTGCTTATAAAATTATGAGCAAATCAATGAGCACACTTGGCAAAGCTTCTGAAGGTATTCGTATTGGTTATGATAAAGGGTTTGATTCAGGTTCGACCCTTGATTACGTATATCGCGATAAAGCGCAGGGGAAAGGCTTGTTTGGCCGTGTGATTGATAGGCAATATCTCAACAGTATTGGCTGGCAAGGAATACGCCAACGCAAAGTCAATATTGAAAACATCATTCGGCAGGCTATTCGTGACCTAACAGAGAAAGGGACGCCCGTGCGAATTATGGATATTGCCGCAGGCCAAGGTCGTTATATTTTTGATGCGATTAATGACTATGGAAAAGTCGAGTCCGTCCTGCTAAGAGACTATAGCCCTATCAATGTTGAGCAAGGGCGATTACATATAAAAGAACGTTACCTTGAAGACAAAATCCAATTTACTGAAGGTAATGCTTTTGATGCCGATGATCTAGCTGCGGTTTCACCATCGCCAACAATTGGCATCGTCAGTGGTTTGTATGAGCTGTTCCCCAATAATGAAATGATAAAGGCTTCATTAAATGGGCTTTCTCGGGCAATTCCATCTGGCGGGCTATTAATTTATACCTGTCAACCATGGCACCCTCAAGTTGAAATGATTGCCCGGGTACTCCCAAGCCACCAAGGTGGGCAAGCATGGGTTATGCGTTGCCGTAGCCAAGGCGAAATGGATGCTTTAGTTGAAGAAGCGGGCTTTGAAAAACTAAACCAATCAATTGATAACTGGGGCATATTCAGCGTATCTATAGCTAGACGGCGTTAATCTAGTTATCCTCCAGAGTGATTGGTGACACATTATTGCCATCAATCACTTACTTCAACTTTAGATGATAGCCGTTGTTTATTGTTAGCAAAGCACCTATGCTGCTTAGCGTTATTTGTTTTCCCAATCATTTACTAATATCACCACCAGTTCGTTGACATTTAAGGAATAGGATAAAGGATGATAACTGCAACCCGCGAACCTCAACAGGTTGTACCTCGTCGCAAAATAATACTGTCTGGTTTGCTATGGTTAGTTTTTCTAGCACCTTTTTTCTTCTTAACTTATGGTCAAGTCAATACCTATACCGCAACGTTAGACCAGGTTCCCTCTATCGTTTTTTCTTGGGAAACACATATCCCATTTCTTCCTTGGACTATCATTCCCTATTGGAGCATTGACTTATTCTATGGGTTATCATTATTTATTTGCACGACCCGTAAAGAACAAACCATCCACGGCTTACGGCTGATCACGGCTTCTCTTGTTGCTTGTATTGGTTTTTTGCTATTTCCACTAAAGTTTAGTTTCCCTCGACCAAGCACTGATGGCCTATTTGGCTGGATGTTTAACAGCCTAGAGCTATTTGATCTCCCCTTTAACCAAGCCCCTTCATTACATATTATTTTATTGTGGATCCTATGGTTACGTTTTCGAGCACATACACCAACAAAATGGCGCTGGTTGCTTCATAGTTGGTCTGTTTTAATTTTAATTTCAGTTCTAACCACATGGCAACACCACTTTATTGATGTCATCACTGGCTTTGTCGTTGGCCTATTAATTAGCTATTTACTTCCTATACAAACCCATTGGCAATGGCATTACACAGGTTCTCCTCGCAGTTTTAAAATGAGTAAAAACTATGGAACCGGTTCTCTTGCTTGTTTTATTCTTGCTTTTACCTTCCAAGGGTTCGCTTGGTTACTATTATGGCCTGCTATTGCCCTCTTTTTTATTACCCTTGGCTACTTAGGAGCCGGAGCCAGCGTTTTCCAAAAAACACCGGAAGGTAATATTTCCCCTTCTGCTACTATTTTGTTACTGCCATACCGGCTGATTGCTTGGGGAACCTATCATTACTTCGCTAAGCACTGCGCACAACCCAGTATTGTCAGTAAACATATTGTTTTGGGAGGGCGCCCGCTTTACGCTTTGCAAACTCAAGCTGTTTTAGATATGACTTGCGAATGGCCTCGCAATTCTTACAGTAAAGGGCTGAAATATTGTAGCCAACCGCAAATTGATTTGTTACCTCTAAGCGCGGAAGATATCGAAAAGTCAGTCCATACTATGGATGAGTTGGTAAAACACGGTGCGGTATATATTCATTGCAAATTAGGTTACTCACGAAGTGCGACTGTGGCTGTTGCATGGCTGGTACATCATGGTGATGCTAAAAATATAGAAGGGGCCGTAGTATTAGTTGAGCAAACTCGCCCACAAGTGATTTTAAATACAGCAACGATAGAGCAGCTGAATTATTGGTATACCCATTACCACCTAAACCGAGTGAAAAAATGAATACATTGATGAATAAACAACAAGGTGAAGTCATCACTATTTTGACTCATAGTTGGCGTTATTTCGCTGTAGGGTCTGTATTAGCATTATTTTGCCAATTAAGTTTATTTTTGGATTCTAATTACCCTAAATATATTTTATTCGTCAATGTAATTATATTTATAATTTGCCAATATTATATATATCGCCTATGGCTAGATAACCATTTCTTTAAAATTATCTACACACATAATGAAACAGAACATTTTGATAACGCTTTAAATTTTTTATTTCCAAGCAAAATTAAACATTGTACGATGCAGCAAAGGTGGTCTGGGACTAAACGTCTTTTCATACGTGCTCTTGGGCTAGTACTACTGCAATGGATAGGATTATTGGTAGCAATCATAACAATCTAGCCATTATACGTGTTGACTAATTATTTATTTATAATGATTTATAATTACTACTTAAAAAATAAAATTACGATTACATCATTCACATATACAGTCTAAAAAAGAAAAATAGCCATATAAAATGTACTCTAACTATTTTTCTTTATAATATAACGGTTTTTTACTTTTGTTACTGAAAACGTTATGATAATTGCAGATTCATTGATACATAACAGATTTTTTTTAGATTGCTAAGCGTATCCTTATAGGTACATCTTTCGTTTATTTTTCACCCTGTTATTTGGTAGGGTATAATGAGTACAAAAAAAATTAATAGGTTGCGCCCTTTTAGTGCGCTAATAGATTCTTGTTGGAAAGAAAAATATACGGCTACCCGCTTTATTAAGGATTTAATCGCGGGTATTACCGTGGGTATTATCGCTATCCCCCTCGCAATGGCTTTGGCTATCGCTAGCGGTGTTCCGCCTCAATATGGGCTTTATACTGCCGCGATTGCTGGGATCGTCATCGCGGTAACTGGTGGGTCACGCTATAGCGTTTCAGGCCCCACAGCGGCTTTTGTGGTGATCCTCTATCCTGTCTCTCAACAATTTGGGTTAAGTGGGTTATTAGTCGCCACATTGATGTCGGGTGTCATACTTCTTGCGATGGGGTTTGCTCGCTTTGGTAAGTTTATTGAATACATACCCGTTTCTGTCACCTTAGGCTTTACTTCGGGAATTGCTATCACCATTGCTACCATGCAAATTAAAGATTTCTTTGGCTTGCAAATGGCGCATGTCCCAGAAAACTATGTTGATAAGCTCATTGCTATTGGCAATACCTTCCCCACTTTTCAGTACAGTGACACACTAATTGGTCTTTCAACCCTTTTGGTGCTTATCTTCTGGCCTAAACTAAAATTAAAACTTCCCGGCCATTTGCCAGCCCTTATTGTCGGGACTTTCGTCATGTGGGTACTTTCATTATTTGGTATGGAAGTCGCGACTATCGGTTCTGAATTTAGCTATTTATTGCCTGATGGTACTGAAGGTAATGGTATTCCCCCTATCCTACCGCAGTTTATTTTGCCATGGGAACTCCCCGGAAGTGCGCCAATCAACTGGGCGATGATCACCGCATTAATGCCTGCAGCATTTTCTATGGCGGTACTTGGCGCAATTGAGTCACTGTTATGTGCTGTAGTATTGGACAACATGACAGGAACCAAGCACCATTCCAATAGTGAACTTATTGGCCAAGGTGTGGGGAACATTGCGGCGCCTTTTTTTGGTGGGATCACAGCAACCGCTGCAATAGCACGCTCTGCAGCTAACGTCCGTGCAGGTGCTACATCCCCCATTTCTGCGATTATTCACTCAATACTGGTGATACTTACATTATTAGTTCTTGCACCAATGCTCTCTTATCTGCCATTAGCCGCAATGTCTGCATTACTATTGATTGTGGCTTGGAACATGAGTGCTGCGGGCAAAGTCGTTTACCTGATTAAACGCGCGCCAAAAGATGACATTATTGTATTAGTACTATGTATGTCTCTAACTGTTCTATTTGATATGGTTATTGCTATCACTGTCGGGATTGTTCTCGCGTCATTATTGTTCATGCGGCGTATTGCCAATATGACCCGTTCAACACAACTCGCAGAAACAGACGAAGAGCGAAGCCGTTTAGTCGTAAGAATAAATGGCCCGTTATTTTTCGCTGCTGCTGAGCGTATTTTCGATGAATTGCGCGTCAAAAGCGCAGGTTATGAAACCATTATTATGCAATGGGACGCAGTGCCGGTTTTAGATGCAGGTGGTTTAGAAGCTTTCGAAAAATTCATAGATGCCGTACGCAAAGATACCCATGTCTTAGTTTGTGACATTCCGTTCCAGCCATTAAAAACTTTGGCAAGAGCGAAAGTGACACCTATTGAAGGCATATTGAGCTTTTATAATTCAATGGATCATGCACTTGAAGCCGTTAAAGCTATCGAACAGGCAGGTTCTATCGACACAGAAAAACCAACAACAACGCCTTAACTTAGGTATCAAAGCAAACCGCCATGCTATTTCACATGGCGGTTTAGCTATCACTCACTAAAACAAAACATCTCATTCCCTGCATTTTTTCCTTTTTCGCAGGCTATTTCCCTTAATTTTTTTGCTTTAACTTGGTCGATGGTCACCGTTCCTGTGTTATCTTCAGAAAATCTAAACGCAGCCATCCACTCTGCATAGCCTGGATAAGTCATCTCATTTGCTTTATCAAACCATTGCTGTGCTTGCTTTTCGTCTTTTGCAACGCCTTTGCCATCTAAATAGATAACACCAAGTAAAATTGGAGCAATAAAATAATCCGGGTTATTTAACGCATTAACTTCATTAAGAAGTTCTATAGATTGTTGATAATCCGTTTTGCCTGCAATTGGATTTATCAATGACTCTGCTAAACTGATTTTTCCGCGCGTACTGCCCATTTCAACCGCTTTTGTCGCGTATTTACGGGCATCAGCCAATTCCTGCGAAAAGTAACTATCACTTAATAGATTGATATCCGCCAATAATGCATAACCATCCGCATTACCGTTTTTTGCCGCTTCATTTGCCCATAAACGCGCATTATTAAAATTTTGTAGGACACCTAAACCGGAAAAATACATTTGAGCAAGTTGGTACTGAGCAAGGGCATCTTTCTTGACTGCTTTTTGGTAAGTTTGTACGAATTTTTGTTTATCTTCAGGAGTAATATCAAGTTGAGCGGCAGCTTGAAAAGAAAACGTAATTAGAGATGAAACGATAATAGCTTTATAAAAATTTGATTTCATAGTTGTTCTCATTAAAGAAGTCAAAGCGCGGAGCCTTGCCCTCCCCATTTTAAGAAATATTGATATAAATTATTCATTCCCACCCAATGATTTTCACACCAGTTCGGGGCGAGCAAAGTTGGCTTTCTTGCACTTGCACTGATACGGTGGTAGACAATGTCAGTCGGAGTATGACGTACCATTTCACCAGCAGTTTGGGTATATTCATCAAGAGAAAGCGTTGCCAAGCGCCCTGCTCGCCAACTTTTGGCCATCACACTGCCTTCAACAATATGTAACGGATGTAATTTGATACCATCCGTTCCGCATTCAAGCACTTTATCAAGTGTTTCCATGTTCATTTGGCCATTTTCCCCGGGTAATCCACAAATCAAATGCGTACACACTTTTAATCCAAGGCTACGGGCTTTTTGCGTTGTTTGTCGGTATGCATCAAAACCATGGCCACGATTAATACGATGTAGTGTTTTATCATGAGCACTTTGTAAACCTAGCTCAAGCCATATTTCATAGCCTTTCTGTTGATACTGGCCTAACAAAGACAAAACGGATTCAGGGACACAGTCAGGGCGAGTTCCTACGCATAAACCAACAATATCGGCTTGCAGTAAGGCTTCTTCATAAAGTTGTTTTAATAGGCTTACTTCGGCATAAGTGCTGGTATAGGCTTGAAAATAAGCTAAATAACGTTTTGCGCGGGAAATTCGGGTGATCTGTTGGTGAATTTGTTCACTAATAGTTTGAGATGACTGACTTTCATCAGCAAAAGAGGCCACATTACAAAAAGTGCAGCCTCCTCGCCCAAGGGTGCCATCACGGTTCGGGCAATTAAAGCCACCATGTAAGGTGATTTTATAGATTTTTTCACCATATCGGCGCTGTAAATCAGCGCCGAACATAGAAACGACTTCAGTGAGTTGCATAAACCGCCTAACTTAGCGACTTGTATCTAACTCTGGGAAGCTTTTTACAACTTCGTCAATTGCTTTCATTTGTTTCAGGAATGGTTCCAGCTTATCTAATGGCAGTGCTGATGGGCCATCGCAACGTGCGTTGTCTGGGTCTGGATGCGCTTCAAGGAATAAACCTGCTATTCCAACCGCCATTCCAGCTCTTGCCAACTCAGCAACTTGACCACGACGGCCACCAGATGCTGCACCGAACGGGTCGCGGCATTGCAGTGCATGGGTTACGTCGAAAATGACAGGACAGCCTTTTGATGCTTGGACCATGACATTAAAGCCAAGCATATCAACCACTAGATTGTCATAACCAAAGTTCGCACCGCGGTCGCAAAGAATAATTTTATCATTACCGCCTTCGATAAATTTCTCGACGATATTCCCCATTTGCCCTGGGCTGATAAACTGTGGTTTTTTAATATTAATTACTGCATCTGTTTTAGCCATTGCCGCAACTAAATCTGTTTGGCGAGCTAAGAACGCAGGTAATTGGATAACATCAACGACTTCAGCAACAGGGGCGGCCTGTGCTGGCTCATGAACATCCGTAATGATTTTTACGCCAAATGTTTGTTTCAACTCTTGGAATATTTTCATTCCTTCTTCAAGACCAGGGCCACGATAAGAGTGGATTGATGAGCGATTTGCTTTATCAAATGACGCTTTAAAAACATAAGGAATTCCCAGCTTTTGTGTCACCGTGACATAATGCTCACACACTTTCATCGCCATATCGCGGGATTCTAATACATTCATTCCACCAAATAACACAAACGGCAAGTCGTTCGCGACATTGATATCACCAATATTGACTACTTTCTGTTGCATACTCTTACCTTAAATATTAAAACAGGGGATAGGCCTGTATGTTAATTAATGTAATACGACCGGATGGTTATCCAGCGAATAAATTTGTATTTTAATCATTTCAGAAACAGGGTCTTCTGGGCAATGCTCAATAAAATAATTGAGATCGCTCAATGCCACATGATTACAGTCTAAATGTGCCAGAATTAACCCTCGGTCACGAATTTCGTAAGGGTCTTCAGGGGCAAGAGTCAGAAGCGTTTCACAAACCCGCAACGCTAATTCCATCTTTTTCTCTTCCATTAATGACGCTTTTAATGTGTCAAAAATTTTACGAATGACAACGCTGTTTTCTGCTACATCCAGTTGGTCATGGTAAAATTCAGAAAAAGGATCAACTGTTCCTTTGAGCCATAAATTTAATGTGTGTAATGATAAAGACTCGCCATTAACAGGGTTAATTACCCATTGGCTGCCATCATTTCTTTCACTGATAAATAATAATTGCGTAGGAAAAATAGCGGGATAAATCGCAATACCAAGGCGTTCGGCAACATACAAGAAGATAGCACCGAGTGTCACTGGCGTACCTTGCTTAGATGACAATACTTTATCTAACCACAGCATATCCGATAACAAATAAATTCCTTCAGCTGGACCAAACGACCATTCTTGGTAGAAAAGTGAAGTCAATTGCTGAATTTTTGTTTCATTATCAGCAGTTAAATCGATACAAGACTTGGCTGATGATACTAAGCTATCTAACTGAGCTTGCACTTTCATCAGCGGGAAATCATGACGGATACATTGTGACACAGTCATGATCCCTTCACTTAAAGGGAGTTGATTAAACTCTATATTCGCTATGGTTTTCATTACATTCCCACTGCTACGCCACTTAACCATTCCATTGACCGAGTGAAATTCGCTCTCTTCCACCATAATCAAGACAAGTCTCAATTTTGGTGTACCCATGTACTTTAAATAAATCACGCACCGCAAGACCTTGTGTCCAGCCATGCTCAAGAAGCAACCACCCTTGATTTTTAAGATACTTTTTAGATTCTTTAATGATATGCATTAAATCAGCTAAGCCTTCATCCTTCGCCACTAGAGCGGTTAACGGCTCAAATCGCACATCACCTTCACTGAGGTGCATATCATTTTCATCAATATAGGGTGGATTACTGATAATCATATCAAATTGTTGAATTGATAGTGAAGAAAACCAATTACTTTGTATAAATTTGACATTTGAAATATTCAAACGCTGCTGATTTCGTTGTGCTAAAGCAACTGCATCAGGGTTAAAATCAACACCAATAACCTGACTTTGTTGCATCTCTGACGCCAAAGCCAATGCAATCGCCCCTGTCCCAGTGCCTAAATCTAAAATTTGATTTTTTTGCTCTGTTAGCCTAGATAATGCTTGTTCAATAATGCATTCAGTATCTGGCCTAGGTATTAGTGTTGCAGGAGAGACATAAAGAGGAAGAGACCAGAACTCACGTTCACCGATAATATAGGCGATAGGCTCACCTTTCTCACGGCGTTGTAAAAGTAATTCAGCTTGTTGGAATTCTTCGGCTTTGAGTTCTGTTTCACCAAAAGCAAAAAGATAGGTACGACTGCGGCCTGTGACATGTTCCAGTAAAATTTCAGCGTCTCGCTTTGCACTGTCACTTGCAGACAGCCGATTCGCTGCCTGCTTGACCCATTCGATATATTGCATTATTCCTGCTCAGACAACGCAGAAAGTTGGTCTGCCTGGTATTCATTGATGATAGGTTGGATAAGTGAATCCAGTTTTCCTTCCATCACTTCATCCAAACGGTATAACGTTAAGTTGATACGGTGGTCAGTCACTCGGCCTTGAGGGAAATTATAGGTACGAATACGGTCAGAACGGTCACCAGAACCCAACAGGTTACGACGTTCAGAGGCTTCCGCGGCTTGGCGTTTATCCATTTCTGCTTGGCGAATACGCGCACCTAACACAGACATCGCTTTCGCTTTGTTTTTATGTTGTGAACGTTCATCTTGGCACTCAACAACGATACCTGTTGGAATATGGGTAATACGAATTGCAGAATCTGTGGTGTTAACGTGCTGACCACCCGCTCCCGATGAACGGAAGGTATCAATACGTAAGTCCGCAGGGCTGATCTCAGGTAACTCAGCTTCTGGCAGTTCAGGTAAAATAGCCACAGTACAAGCAGAAGTGTGGATACGACCTTGAGATTCAGTTTCAGGGACACGTTGAACACGATGACCGCCTGACTCAAACTTTAAGCGACCATAAACGCTATCACCGGAAATTTTCGCGATAACTTCTTTAAAACCGCCATGTTCACCATCACTCGTGCTCATTAATTCAACGCGCCAGCGGTTGTTTTCTGCATAGCGGCTATACATACGGAATAAATCACCCGCAAAAATTGCCGCTTCGTCTCCCCCTGCTCCCGCACGGATTTCAACGAAGCAGTTATATTCATCATCAGGATCTTTCGGAAGCAATAACAATTGTAATTGCTGTTCGAGCTCTTCATTGCGCGCTTTGGCTTCTTTAAGCTCTTCTTGAGCCATTTCTTTCATTTCAGGATCGTCTAACAACATTTCAGCTGTTTCGATGTCATCCTGTACTGTGCGCCATGCGCTAAAGCATTTAGCGACATCAGACAATTGAGCATATTCTTTTGATAAAGCACGAAAACGGTCTTGATCGGCAATTACACCTGCATCAGCAAGGTGCGCTTCAATTTCTTCGTAGCGTTCTTGTAATGCTTCTAGTTTTGCGACAATAGAAGGCTTCATTCGTTATATAAGACCTATGATTAAAATGTGGTTATTGATGGTCCAGCCCTAAGCTGTCCCTAAGTAGATTTAGACGCTCTACATCCCCATTTCCTGCAGCTTGCTGCAAAGACTTGGTTGGAGCGTGAATAAGGCGGTTGGTTAATTGTTGCGATAATTGCATGATCACTTGCTCAGGGTCTGCACCTTGACGGATAGCCGTCAACGCTTTTTCAGTCATATTTGCCCGAATGGCCTCAGCTTGTTCTCTGTAATCGCGAATTGTAGACACTGCCGCTTGTGAGCGCAACCAATCCATAAAGTGGCTACTTTCTTGCTCAACAATGTATTCAGCTTCAACGGCTGCGGCTTTTCGCTGAGCAAGGTTCTGTGCAATGATAGATTCCAAATCATCCACAGTATAGAGATAAACATCTCTTAATTTTTCAACATCTTGTTCGATATCACGAGGAACGGCAATATCAATTAATAACATCGGCTTACTACGACGTATTTTCATAGCACGCTCGACCATCCCTTTCCCTATAATGGGTAAAGGACTCGCCGTTGAACTAATGACAATATCCGCTTCAGCTAAACGGTTATCAATATCCGATAACGAAATAACTTGTGCATTCACCTCATTGGCCAATAGCTCCGCACGTTCACGTGTTCGGTTAGCTATCATCATTTTTTGTACGCCGTGTTCGCGCAAATGACGAGCCACAAGTTCAATAGTTTCCCCTGCGCCAACTAACAAAATATTTAAATGCTTAAGTGATTCAAATATTTGACGAGCAAGTGTACAAGCAGCAAATGCCACAGAAACTGCATTCGCTCCAATATCGGTTTCTGTACGCACACGTTTTGCAACAGAAAATGATTTTTGGAAAAGACGCTCAAGTTCGCTTGATAACGAATGGTTACCTTGCGAAAGTGCAAACGCCTTTTTTACTTGCCCTAATATTTGTGGCTCTCCCAAAACTAATGAATCCAAGCCACTCGCCACACGCATTAAGTGGCTCACCGCTCGGTCGTCTTGGTGCCAATATAAACTTGGCTGTAAATCTTTTTGGGTTATACCATGAAAATCACACAACCATTTTACTAGCTGTTCTTGAGCTCGTTCTTGTGATTCAAGGCTCAAGTAAAGCTCAGTTCTATTACAGGTAGACAGCACAACGCCACCATTCACTTGAGGCTGTTTGAGAAGTTCCTCAAGTGCATGGTCAATTTTTTCAGGACCAAATGTCACCCGCTCACGCAGGGCTACTGGTGCTGTTTTATGGTTGATGCCTAAGGCTAATAAGGTCATTGTGCTTTACGACTTACTCACATTGCTTACAGTGCTAATTATTTTCAGTAATGCTCGATGGGTATTCCCCATCAATTTAGCAATACTGTTATTTATATTGTTCTATTGTAGATGATCCGCGTCTCTCTTTCTACGGTTTACATAAGCCTATCCTTCAGAAAGATGACCCACGCCAAAAAATAAACCGAAAAAAACAGACGTAATGGTTATTTTACCAATCACAACTGATCGTAATTTTATCGTTTATTTATGCTATATGAAACTGATTATCAGCCATATCATTATTTACAATGATAAATTAACTACAATAAGATGCATAGAGAATGCAATTATTTCGCACAGAAAGCAAATGGTGACTGGTGAGGTTTATCCTGATAACTTAACGCCACATGAACCCAAACTGGATTGGCCTAATAACATTTTTAAGGAACCATTTTCCCTGTCAATACACTATGTTATTTGTATACAAACGGTAAATCACTTACAGGTTTTTATCCGCAAGGTATATCATCTAGTGTAATAGATGACTCTGATGGCCTTAACGCGCTAAACTGAACTTCTTTAAATGCAAGTAACTCAATTAGAGACTGCTATCAGCGCCCAATACAACTTTGAGATTTGATATGCAATTAACTCAAACTTTGCCCTTTATGCACATAAATAAGCATTTTTTTCGCCTATTGCCACTTTCATGCGTCTTGCTAACCGCATGCGTGACAACGTCACAAACGACCACAAAAGGAACCAGCTCCGCATCCGATGCGAAATGGAAAGCACATCAACAGGAATTAAGTCAGCTACGTGACTACCAAACCCGTGGATCATTTGCCTATAACGGCGGAGAAACAAAAACGTATGCTAAGTTTTTCTGGCAACAATATACACCTGAAAAGTACCGTTTGTTGCTGACCAACCCATTAGGTAGCCGCGAACTTGAGCTTACCGTTGAACCTGATTTAGCTCGGTTAACCACTAAAGATGGCCAAACCCATATGAGTGACGTTCCAAGCGAGCTTATCTATCAACTTACTGGTATGGAAATTCCAATTGATGACCTAACTGCATGGTTAACAGGCTCACCGGGACGTGCAACAGACTTTACCTTAGATGAAAACCACCTGCTGAAAAGTGTCACGTTTAAAAGCAATGGTGAAACTTGGCAGCTCAACTACATTTCGTATGACAGCAAAACGGTACCTATGCTGCCAAACTACCTAGAGCTACGCCAAGGGGACAGGCTTATCAAATTAAAAATGGATAGTTGGACACTGAAGAAATGACGTTAACATGGCCTTCTCCGGCAAAATTAAATCTTTTTTTGTACATCACAGGCCAACGCTCTGATGGCTACCATGAATTACAAACTCTATTTCAATTTGTTGATTATGGCGATGAAATCACCATTACAGCACGTGATGACGACCAACTGAATTTATTGACTGACATGCAAGGGGTTCCCCCCGAAAAAAACCTAATTTTACGGGCAGCTAAATTATTACAATCCTATTGCCGCGATACCTTACAATACGATGGCCCATTAGGGGCTGATATTTGTATTCATAAAGTATTGCCCATGGGCGGTGGTATTGGTGGGGGCTCATCAAACGCAGCAACAACCTTAATTGCGCTTAACGAACATTGGAAAACACAGGTTTCTGATGAAGTCCTTGCAGAATTAGGTGCATCATTAGGTGCTGATGTTCCTGTGTTTGTTCGTGGACATGCCGCTTTCGCTGAAGGGATTGGTGATATTTTAACCAAAGCTTCCCCTGAAGAGAAATGGTATCTCGTCGCTCATCCCGGAATTGAAATATCAACCCCGATGATCTTCACAGATCCACAATTAAATCGAAATTCTCCAAAACGCTCCCTAGCCGCATTATTACTGGCTCCGTACGCAAATGACTGCGAACCAATCGCAAGAAAACGTTTTCGTGAGGTTGAACAGCTTGTTTCTTGGCTGTTAGAATATGCTCCGTCTCGCCTTACAGGAACAGGCGCATGTGTTTTTTCTGAATTTGAAACACAAGCGGATGCCCTGCAGGTGTTAAATAAAGCCCCATCGTGGGTGCAAGGGTTCGTCGCTCAAGGCGTTAACGTTTCCCCACTGCACAAGTTCCGCGCTGGGATAACCCGTGTATTGCACCAATAAGCCTTGTCGCTATTGGTCAACAATATCTCTCTGGACGCAAGCCTGAGGTTTTTCTCGTGCCCGATATGAAGCTTTTTGCTGGTAACGCTACACCGGAACTAGCACAACGTGTTGCTAACCGCCTTTACACTAATCTTGGAGACGCGGCTGTTGGTCGTTTTAGCGACGGCGAAGTCAGTGTTCAAATTAATGAAAATGTTCGCGGTGGTGATATTTTTATCATCCAGTCAACTTGTGCACCAACCAATGATAACCTGATGGAACTGGTTGTTATGGTCGATGCGCTACGCCGTGCATCTGCTGGTCGTATTACCGCTGTTATCCCTTACTTCGGTTATGCAAGACAGGATCGTCGCGTACGTTCTGCCCGTGTACCAATCACCGCTAAAGTTGTTGCCGATTTTCTGTCAAGTGTAGGTGTAGACCGTGTGCTCACTGTCGATTTACACGCAGAGCAGATCCAGGGCTTCTTTGATGTTCCTGTGGATAATGTATTTGGTAGCCCTATTCTTCTGGAAGATATGTTACAGAAGAATTTGGAAAACCCAATCGTTGTATCTCCAGACATCGGCGGCGTGGTACGTGCTAGAGCTATCGCAAAACTCCTGAATGACACTGATATGGCCATTATTGACAAACGTCGCCCACGTGCGAACGTTTCTCAAGTTATGCATATCATTGGTGATGTTTCAGGTCGTGATTGCATCTTAGTGGACGATATGATTGATACCGGTGGTACTCTGTGTAAAGCAGCTGAAGCACTGAAAGAACGTGGTGCTAAACGTGTATTTGCATACGCAACACACCCGATTTTCTCAGGTAATGCTGTAGACAACATCAAAAATTCAGTCATTGATGAAGTCATTGTTTGTGACACTATACCTCTTTCTCCTGAAATCAAGGCGCTGAGCAATGTTCGCACCTTAACGCTTTCAGGTATGTTAGCTGAAGCTATCCGTCGTATCAGCAACGAAGAGTCAATTTCAGCAATGTTTGAGCACTAATTCTCCAATATTGGGTTTTAGCGTTCAACCATAATGAAAAAGTCACAATAAAAAATATAAGCCCCTGCAATGTCATTTGCAGGGGCTTTATGATTTTGGCAGGAAAGAAACCATCGATGCCTATGTTTATATTCTATCGCCAATCATAGTGGTGATTTCACGTAATAAAACGATAAAAATAGCCATCTAAAATAACTCACAATCTTCACGACAAAAGAGCAAAATTCTTTGGAATTTCACTCTTCTTAATGCCTAATTATCAAACTTGTTCACCATTATCAGCAATTAATTGCTCTAGGCTATTTATGGATAGCGGTGATTATCTCTGCGTGAATGATATTGTTGTTTTAACTGCCAGTAACGGTCTGCAACTTTTTCACGGCCGCCGATCCTTGCACCGACTAACCATACCATCGCACCAATAAAAATGCCGAATAAGGAACCATTGGTAATAAGTTCTGAAAGGCCTAAGTTAACAATATGAGAGAATAAGTTGACACCAATACTCCCGATCATCAACACCATTCCGATTCCCATGAAGACATTACCAAGAAGATGAGCGCTTTTCCGTTTCATATATACCTCCAGTACCAGTAAACTGATAAGCAAGCATGTGTAAATAAATTCGGTCATACTTTATATTTATGTAATGATTATAGTGCATTAAGTAAAATTTTTTGCGATAGACATCACAAGGAAGGAAGTTAGCAAGAATATCTGTACAAAAAGTGCTTTTTATCAAAAACCCAGAAAATCCGAATAGTTTATTCGGCAATTATAATCATAGTGACTTTTATCTATCACAATTTTGTACATCCTGTATTTCACAAGGTAAACTAAGGCATTATTTTCATAACTGATAGTGAAATCATCGCCGTGAGCAAAATTAAGTTAATTGTTGGACTTGCCAATCCAGGTGCTGAATATGCACAAACGCGCCATAATGCAGGTGCATGGTATGTTGATTTACTGGCTGAGCGCCATAATCAGCCATTGAAAGAAGAAGCTAAATTTTTTGGTTATACCGCTCGCATTAATATGAATGGTAACGATATCCGTCTGCTGGTTCCAACCACCTTTATGAATCTAAGTGGTAAATCTGTTGCCGCTATAGCTAATTTTTATCGCATCAATCTCGATGAGATCTTAGTCGCCCATGATGAGCTCGATTTACCACCAGGTGTGGCTAAAATGAAGTTAGGTGGCAGTAATGGCGGGCATAATGGGTTGAAAGATATTCAAAGCAAATTCGCCAATAACCCGAATTTTTATCGTTTACGCATTGGTATTGGTCATCCGGGTGATAAAAATAAAGTTGTTGGTTTTGTTTTGGGCAAACCGCCTTTATCTGAACAAAAGCTCATTGATGATGCGATTGATGAAGCAGCTAGGTGCACAGATATTCTCCTGGCTGATGGGATGGACAAAGCCATCAATCGTTTACATGGTTTTAAAGCAACCGCATAAGAGTTCATTTCATCCGAATCAACTTTTTGTGTATAATCAGCGCCAATTTCTAAACATTGGGTGCAGCGTGAGACTGCCCCTTGCTATTAAGGTGAGAAACATATGGGTTTTAAATGCGGTATCGTTGGTCTGCCTAACGTGGGTAAATCCACCCTATTTAATGCATTGACCAAAGCCGGCATCGAAGCAGCCAACTTCCCTTTCTGTACAATTGAACCAAACACGGGTGTTGTGCCAATGCCAGACCCACGTCTTGATCAATTAGCTGAAATTGTGAAGCCACAGCGTATATTACCAACGACTATGGAATTCGTTGATATCGCGGGCTTAGTGAAAGGTGCATCCAAAGGTGAAGGCCTAGGTAACCAATTTTTAACGAATATCCGTGAAACCGAAGCCATTGGCCATGTTGTTCGTTGTTTTGAAAACGACAATATCATTCACGTTGCAGGCCAAGTTGACCCTGCCGCAGATATTGAAGTCATTAATACTGAATTAGCACTTGCTGACCTTGATACTTGTGAGCGCGCTATTCACCGTGTCCAAAAACGTGCAAAAGGCGGCGATAAAGACGCAAAAGCGGAATTAGAAGCATTAGAGAAATGTTTGCCGCACTTAGAGCAAGCAGGCATGTTACGCACATTAGATTTATCTAATGAAGATAAAGCGGCTATCCGCTACTTGAGCTTCTTAACATTAAAGCCAACCATGTACATTGCTAACGTTAATGAAGATGGTTTTGAAAATAACCCGTTCTTAGATGTGGTGTATAAAATCGCAGAAGCTGAAGGCTCTGTGGTTGTTCCTGTCTGCGCAGCGATTGAGTCTGATATCGCAGAACTTGAAGACGAAGAGCGCGATGAATTTATGGCGGATTTAGGTATTGAAGAGCCGGGTCTTAACCGTGTTATTCGTGCTGGATATCAGTTATTAAACCTGCAAACCTATTTTACTGCCGGTGTTAAAGAAGTGCGTGCGTGGACTATCCCTGTTGGTGCAACTGCGCCACAAGCTGCGGGTAAAATCCATACTGACTTCGAAAAAGGCTTTATTCGCGCGCAAACTATTGCATTTGATGACTTTATCCAATACCGTGGCGAACAAGGTGCTAAAGAAGCAGGTAAAATGCGCGCAGAAGGAAAAGATTACATCGTGAAAGACGGCGATGTGCTCAACTTCCTGTTTAATGTGTAAGCCTATATTTTAGATTTGCACCCAACTAAAAAGTATCATTAATCAAAAAAACAGCATAATATTTAATTTATAAATATAATACTATGCTGTTTTCCCTCCTGTTATATCATAAAAACTCACTATTGGTTCTCCTTCTCCTTCTCTTTCTAAATAAATAGAATCTAGCTTACTTTCATAACAATTTGAATTTACAGGCTAACAAAACCAAGTTAAAAAATATCAGACTAATGACCGCCCTAAGTCATATCTTAAAATAAAACATTATGGTAAAAAACGACACATATCCGTACTTGTTTACTACTCTGCAGTAACTCTCTTACTAGATATAAAGTAAGCTAGAAGAGCCCGTAACAAAAAATTTAAGCAGATAGAACCCTATAGTGTCTCGGCTATGGAGGTATAAATATTTAGATAAGTAAGGCTATTGATGTAATGATAAGAAGCCACACATCATCTCTGCTAGCTACTATAATGATTTAATTGTATTTTTTTGTAGATTTTTACTCCAAATGAGAGTATTAATTAATCACTTGATTTTACTGTCTTTTTTCTAAAGTCTTTCGTTTTTCAAATTACATAATCACTCCTTATGTGTGTGTTTTTGATTGAAATCAAGTTATTTTGTTACAATCTAAGAGGATTTATTAAAATTTGTTAATTTCAGATAAAAATACTTTTTTTTATGTCAAACCAAGCCTAATAAACTAACAAGCTAACTTCTAAATTTGATTTTAAAAAAATTGTTAAAAACTTTAAATGTTTATAACTTATTGTTAGATAAGAAAAACAACTGAATTGTAAAAAGTGTAAATATAGCCAATTAAATAGACTCTATTCTTTTTCGTGGTTTGATTTAAAAAATACTACTCATTATAATTGTAAGCACTTAAAGGGAATATATAAGAGCACAACAAATTATAAATTATTAAACTGAGACCTTGTTATTAATTATGAGTAAAGTTAATAGAGTCATATCCAAATATGAAACACAAGATAATCTATTTTCTATTTACTGTGGATTAGTTATAAGAAAAATACGTAAAGAGAATGGTATTTCTGCTTGTGAACTAGCAAAACAAGTAAATGTTTCACAGCAACAAATGTCACGTTATGAACGTGGAATAAATAAAATTAGTATTGATATGTTATTTAATTTAAGCGTAGCACTCGATTGTCCATTTGAAAGAGTCATTAAGCTTATTATTGCTGAAGTTCAAAAATCCCCTTCGGATGATGTAATTTCTTTAAAAAATAAGATATCAGCATCTGATACAATTTATTTTTATTAGTCCATTTAAATATATTTTATTTAAATATTTTTTTATTAAAAAAATGCATATAAATATTTATATGTATATCTATACTTATCGTTTGAGGAAAAAATGAAAAAAATTATTTTAGCAACTATGATTTCTGGTTTAATGAGTACATCTGCTTTAGCTGTTGATGCAGGGAGTGGAACGGTAACATTTTCTGGTTCTATTATTGAAGCGCCATGCTCTATTGCTCCTGGTGAAGAGAATCAAGAAGTTCCATTAGGCCAAGTATCTAATGTGACTTTAGATAACGGTGGTGAATCATCAGCACAACCATTTCAGATTAAATTAGAAGGCTGTAACCTAAAAGGTGATAATCAAGTTGCGGTAACTTTCAAGGGAACTGAAGCGGGGAAAGATACAGGTTATTTACAGATTACAGGTGATGCTACTGGTGCCGCAGTGAAGATCATGAATTCATCGGGTACTCAAATTAAAGTTAACTCTGGCGCAAAACAAAATTATGTTGAAGGGAATAACACATTAAAATTCCAAGCATCATTAATTGGACTTCAGTTAGTTGATGCGCAAAGCAAAGTTATTCCAGTAACACCAGGGAAATTCCAAGCAGTTACTAATTTTACATTAGCATATAATTAAATAAATTTTTATAAGATGCTATCTCACCACGGGGTTGATAGACCTCGTGGTGTATATTTTAATGGTTATAATATGATAACAAAGAAAAAAGAAGTTATTTTATCATTGTGTTTTTTTTTACTATTACCCTTTTTTAAAAATGCTTCTGCAAATAACTCAATGGATCTGATAATGCAAGGTAGCATTATGGATACGGCATGTAGTATTGATACTGGTTCTTATGAACAATCCATTGACATGGGAATTTTACCACTATCATTAATACAGCAAAAAGGACAAGGACAAGCACATGATTTTTTTATTACATTAATTGGTTGCAAACTAACATCTTATACAGGTGAACCATGGAAAACATTTGAAGTTTCATTTGATGGGCCTGTTAATGGGGATTTTTTTTCAGTATCGGGGTCAGCACAAGGTATAGCACTATTATTAACTGATTCGAAAGGCGTACATATTTACCCAGGAAAAAAAACACTACCGAACGATATAAAAGCTGGGAAATATATTTTGAATTATCAGTTAAAAGTTATTTCAGATAAAACACCTTTACGTGCTGGGCAGTATCAAACATCACTGCGTTTTAAACTAGATTATTACTAAATAATAAATAAATTATTGTTAGATTTTAGGAATGTTTTATGTCTTCGTTACCTATTTATACACCAAAATTAAAATGGTTAAGTATTCTTATTGGATTAACAATCAGTTGTGTGACTTTAACTATCAATGCAGATAATCATATTGAATTCAATACTGATGTTTTAGATTTAGAAGACAAAAATAACATTGATTTAAACCAATTCTCTCGTGCGGGTTATATTATGCCCGGAGTTTATAACTTTACGCTTAAAATCAATAACGAACAAATATCTGACATTAGCATCCCCTATTATTCTGGTGAGTATGATCCTGATAATAGTCAGCCTTGTTTATCTCCAGAAATAGTTAAGCTACTCGGGCTTACTTCTGAGTCGCAAAAAAAATTAACATGGTGGCATGAAGGGCAATGCCTTAATGAAAACAGCTTGCCAGGATTATTGCTGCGCGGTGATTTAGCTACGTCATCTCTATATGTCAGTATTCCACAAGCGTACCTAGAGTACACATCAGAAAACTGGGATCCCCCTTCTCGCTGGGACAATGGAATATCAGCATTACTTATTGATTATAATGTGAATGCTAATGCCACTAATTCCTATAATGGAGGAGCAAATTCATCCTCAGTAAATAGTAATGGTGTTGCAGGTATCAATTTAGGTGCTTGGCGGTTTAGAGCTGATTGGCAAAGCCGCTATAACCACACAACAGGAAGCCAAGGACGTGACCAATCTGATTTCACATGGAACCGTTTTTATGCATACCGAGCTCTATCTGAATTAAAGGCTAAACTCGTACTGGGTGAAGACTATTTGGCTTCAAATATTTTTGATGGCTTTAGATTTATTGGTGCAAGCTTGCAATCTGAATTAAGCATGATGCCACCAAACTTGCGTGGATATGCCCCTGAAATAACAGGGATAGCACAAAGTAATGCTACAGTGACGGTCATGCAACAAGGACGGATACTGTATGAAACACAAGTTGCGCCGGGTCCCTTTCGTATCCAAAATTTAAGTGATGCCATAACAGGAACTTTAAATGTTGCCATTAAAGAGCAAGATGGTTCAATTCAAGAGTTTCAAGTTGATACCGCAAATTTGCCATATTTAACAAGACCTGGGCAAGTTCAATATAAATTTGCGCTAGGCCAGCCAACGAATACCGAGCGCCAAAGTGAAGGGGAAAATTTCATTACAGGTGAATTTTCTTGGGGTATTAGTAATGGTTGGTCTTTAATTGGCGGTAGTTTGAATAGCCAAAATTATAATGCGCTATCAATGGGATTTGGGCGGGATTTACTCGCATTCGGTGCACTTTCATTTGATGTTACTCAGTCTATCGCCCGTTTATCCGGTGAAGGGACATTAAGTGGGAGCTCATACAGAGTTAACTATTCTAAACGATTTGAAGAGTTCGATAGCCAGATACAATTTGCAGGTTATCGTTTTTCAGAACGAAGTTATATGAGCATGAGTGATTTCTTAAATACCCAACGAACAGGGCTACGTAATTATGGAAGCAAAGAGCTATACACTATATCTGTAAATAAGAATTTTCAGGATATAGGGTTATCATTATATTTAAATTATAACCATCAGACGTATTGGGATAAAAAAGATAATGATTATTACAGTTTAATGCTATCGAAATATATGGATATCGGTCCAATAAAAAATATGAGTATTAGCTTATCTGCAAATCGTAGTTTTTATAACGGTGTGACCGATGATAGCGCTTATGTATCATTATCTTTCCCACTAAGTAATGGGGCAAATGTTGGTTATTCGATGAATACAAGCCGCTATGATACGACTAATCGTGTTTCTTATTATGACCGATTGGATGATAGAACAAATTATCAGGTAAGTGCAGGTGCAAATCGAAAAGGAGGAACCGCAAGTGCTTTTATTTCACATCAAGGGGACAATGCTCGTTGGTCAGCCAATGCGAATCATATAAATAACCAATATAGTGCTTTTGGCCTTTCCACTTCAGGTGGCTTGACCTTAACAGGGAAAGGTACGGTTGCACATAGAATAAATAATCTCGGGGGAGCACGTATATTAGTTGATACTGATGATGTTCCAAATATTACGATTCGTGGTATTGGTGTTCCTGTTGAATCAAACCGATTTGGGAAAGCAGTTATTTCAGATGTCAGTAGCTACTATCGAAATAAAGCGCAAATTGATTTAAATAAGCTACCTGATGATATTGATGCCCAACAATCTGTTATTCAAGCAACATTAACTGAAGGTGCTGTTGGATATCGTTCATTTTCGGTTATTTCAGGTCAGAAAATTATGGCTGTTATCGTACTTACTGATGGTACTCATCCACCATTAGGAGCTCAAGTAACAAATCATAAAAAGCAAAACGTTGGGATTGTAGGTGATTTAGGTAATACTTATATAAGCGGTGTCCATCCTTCAGAAATAATGAATGTTACATGGGGTAAAAATATGTCATGTGAAATAATTTTTCCCTCTGAATTAATGAATCGAGAAATTCAAGATAATTTATTACTTCCATGCAACGAGGTAGTAAAAGCAATAGTCAAATGATTATTTAGTTTAAATAGATAAAAGTAATATGAAAGGTAATAACCAAATGAATATCAAAAAGACATTAATGAGTATTTTTTTAGGGCCTTTAACCCTAAGTGCTTTTTCAGAGGCTGCGGTATCATTAGATAGAACAAGAGTCATCTTTGATGGAGAGAACAAGTCAATCTCTTTAAATATTAATAATAATAATAAGCAACTTCCTTATCTTGCTCAAGGTTGGATTGAAAATGAAGAAAGTAAAAAAATAACATCACCATTAATTGTATTACCACCAGTTCAACGATTAGAACCAGGAAAATCTAGTCAAATGAAAATTGAAGCTCTACCCGATGTAAAAAACTTACCTCAGGATAGAGAGTCTTTATTCTATTTTAATATGCGAGAGATTCCACCTAAGAGTGATAAACCAAATACTTTACAGATTGCATTACAAACAAAAATAAAATTATTTTATCGTCCAGAAGCAATTGCACCACAGCAAAACAGTGCGCCATGGCAAGAAAAAATGCAGCTTGAAAAGAAAGGAAATCTTGTTTTTGCCAAAAACCCAACGCCTTATTACATCACAATAATTAATGCAGGGGCCCATGCAAATACGGATGCGAAAGAATTTAATCCAATTATGATTGCGCCCTTTAGTGAGATCAATATTGGAATGACAAATGAGCAATTAGGTAATACCCCCGTGATTACTTATATTAATGATTATGGTGGTCGCCCCAAATTAACCTTTGATTGTAAAAATACAATCTGCTCTGTTATTACAAAAAATTTATTAAATAAATAGTAAAGGAATATAAAGCTAAATGGGGACATATTTATGAGCTCAAAAATATATCGTTGGTTACGTTCAAAATATATGGTCATTTCACTTTGCTTAGCCACAGTATTGCCGGCAATTGCTGACAATAATAATCTGTTCAGGCCTACAGATGGTTGGGAGGTTGATGGCCAGCATGGGGTTATCCATGTTTCAGGCTCTTTAACTGAAAACCCATGCGAATTAGCTATGAAATCTAGTAACCAATCCGTTTCGCTAGGAAATTTATCATTTAGTGATCTAAATTCTTCTGAGCAAGTGATGCAACCTATTCCATTCCAAATTGAGTTGTTAAATTGCTTGCAAGTTCAAACTGAACTTCAAAATTTCCAAACTGGAAAAACAGTATGGAGTAGCACACAGCCTGCGGTCAAAATCAAATTTTTAGCGGCAAGTGAACCTGAACATTCAAATATTATTCGAGTCAACGGGGCATACGGCTTTGGGTTGCAAGTAGCAAATTCAGCAGGAGAAATATTACCAATAGGTAAAGAAAGTAACCCAACGTTAATTGCATCGGGCCAAAATAGCCTAATTTATTATGTCTCAGCTATAAGAACGTCCGGTCCACTCATACCTGGTACTTTTTCTGCTTTAATTGCTTTTGAAATGCTATATGATTAACGTCATAGCATCACGATAATAATTTATAAAATTGATAGGTAATAGCGTAATGCTAAAAAGTAAAAATATTTATTTTTTTAAAATAATGATGCTAGCTTTACTATTTATAATTAATAATAAAACTAGTGCAAGTCCATTAAATCCTAACAGTATATACACCACAAGTAAGTTACATAATCTTATTAATGATGCATACTATACTATACCAAAAACGTTAGGCCCTTATTTTTTATATATTCCAGATGAGATAAAAAACAGCACGAATACTGAGTGTAATATTACAGTTATTGCGACTGGACGCTCATCGACAGGCTCTATAACCTCTATGGCAACACCAAGTATTTCTCTACTAGTTGGATTTAGTAGTATATATAATGTAGGTGTTGTTAAATACTATTCAGTCACACGAAACACACCTAAGCACTGTAGTGAAGTATTACCCGACTTCGGCGTTAAGTTTGGGCAGTTTGATGTTAGATATATAAATTTCTTCGATTACCATGCATCAGCAACAGGTTATGCTGATACATGCTTACAAATAATTGTGAATGGAAAAGATGTAGGAACAACCTGTTCAGTTAATGTCCCTGAGATCCCAGTATTGCCTTCTTGCAATGTATCTATGCCATTGACGATATCTCATGGCAATGTCAACTCAAATAATATAAATGGAAATATAGCAAAAATTAATGGGGATATATCGTGTACTGGCGATATGAGTGCCACATTTCAATTTTTACCTGAAAATGAAGTTGATTTATTACATAGTGTAAAAAGTCAATTAGATGTATGTGTCTCAGGAAAATGTATGTTGAATAATTTAGTTCAAGCGGATATTAAAAAAAATACAAACTTAACCTTTTCCGTTAGTTCAACTCTATCTTCATTAGGAAATCCCGAGCCAGGTTCGAGGGTAGGAAATGCTATTTTATCTATTGTAATTAATTAAAAAATTAAATCTAAGTTACTTGAAATTAATTTATTTGATTTATCGATTGGAGTATAAATCATTATGATATTTTTAACTCAAATAATAAAAAAAAGAACACTTTTACTATTTGTAATTCTCACTAACATACTGATTATTTTTTTTAGTAGCTTTTGCCTTGCCGAAACCTATACATTAACAATTAAAGTGGATGTTATTGAAAGCACTTGTGATGTGTATGGTGAAAATGGCCCTGGACAACCTATTGAAGTCTCATTTGGTGAAATAAATCTACACGGATTTACCAGTGAACGTTATACAAAAAACATTGACTATCATTTGGATTGCGGAAGTAAATCATCCAGTAATCCAAATCTTAAATTAAAGCTTGAAAGCTCTAGTGCAAGCTTTAATACGAATTTGCTTGAAACATCTAACCCTAATTTAGGACTAAAAATTCAAGCAGATAATACGCCTTTATTACCTAATGAATATCGTAATTTTACTTACTATGCACAGCCAGTATTAACGGTGTCCCCAGTTTTTCATGAAGGGAAAGAAATTGAACTAGGTTTATTTACCGCTTCTGGAATATTGAAAGTGGAATATCAGTAATAGTTTGTTTAGCTTTCAAATGATTATGCACGGTCGAAATTTTTATCGTGAAGGTAAGGTTTATCTACATCATCCCAAGCCAATCAAGTCAGCTTCACCTATAACGCTCTTTGGCATATTATCCAAAAAAGGGAAATACGACTTTATGTCACTTTATAGTAGTCATTGAGAAGTAAATTTATTGTATGAAATTATTTAACTTTAATAAAAGTACGCTATTTTATTTGATGGATTTAATTAAATGAATATACCGCGAGTACAAAATAAACCATTAAATATAAAAATACTATAAATCAATAAAGCAAAATAACGGTTTAATATATAACACCACAACTTAATGTTAGATCGTTCTAAGTACCGTAAGATTATTGAAACAGCATAAAGTTTGGGTGGTTGCCTTGATTTTATGCTGTTTTTCTATTATTACCTTATCGCAAGGCTAATTTGCGTTCCTATCTTCTATAATCATCGCTGCTGCGCGTTCTGCAATCATGATCGTTGGGGCATTTGTGTTTCCACTTGGAATTTCAGGCATCACAGAACAGTCCACGACACGTAAGTTTTCAATACCATGTACACGTAACCGCAAGTCAGTCACTGATGTTGTAGTATCCGTTCCCATACGGCAAGTTCCCACAGGATGGTAAACCGTTTTACAAAAATTTCGGACAAACTCTTCAAGTTGAGCTTCATCATGGCGCACCGACGCTGGCGGCATTAGAACTTCTTTGCTTAATACTTGTAATGAAGGGCAATCCAATACTTCCAGTCCAAATTTAACTGCCCGTTTGCAACCTTCCATATCTTCAGGTGACGCAAGATAATTAGCATGTATCTTTAGTGGTGCTTGTGGGTCTGCGCTGCGCAATAAAACTTCACCACGGGACTTAGGTTGCAGGTACCCGACCTTTAAAGAAAAGCCGTGGGCGGCGGGTAGAGGTTCGCCAGGAACATCATCCCAACTATCTAAAATAGGTAAAAAATGAATTTGTACATCAGGACGACCTTGGCTGCAACTGTCTTTAAATGCAGCGCCTTCTAAAACGTTAGAGGTGAGCAGTCCACTGCGAAATGCTATCCACTCTACCCCGTGTTTAATCGCATTTAGACCTTGGTCTGCGCCGAATAAGCTAATTGGTTGCTTAGTCGTGACGTTAATTGACATATGTAGGTGGTCATGAAAATTTTGGCCAACAGGCAGATTCACATGAGTATCAATCCCCAACGAAGATAGGTGCTCCTCTGGCCCGATTCCTGACAGCATCAATAATTTTGCAGAGCCCATCGCACCAGAACAAACCAATACTTCGCAACTAGCGAATGCCTCAACTTCATGGCCATTTTTCCCTTGATAAGCAACACCAATAGCGCGGCCATCGCGAATTATAATACGGTTCACTTGAGTGCCAAGCTTTAATGTCAACTTATCATTCTTTTCCACTGATTTTAAATAGGTTCTTGATGTACTGGCTCTTTCTCCATTATGCGTTGTCGTCTGGTAAAAGCTTGTTCCTTGCTGGCTTTCTCCATTAAGATCATTGAGATAAGGAAGACCATGCTCTTGTGCTGCACGAATAAATGCCATTGATAATGGGTGCCGATATCTATTTTCACTGACAGGAAGTGGGCCTTCTGTTCCATGATGTTCCCCTGTCAGGCTTTCATTGTTCTCTGCTTTTTTAAACCATGGCAATACATCCGCATATCCCCAACCTTCACAACCATAGTTTAGAGCCCAATTATCATAATCTTGTTTCTGTCCTCGGATATAAATCATTCCATTGACAGAACTACTTCCCCCCAATACTTTCCCTTGGGCAATTTGCATTTTACGGTTATTAGCATGAGGCTCTGGCTCAGTTTCATAAGGCCAGCTTTTTTGGGCGATAATTTTAGCTACACCTGCAGGCATACGAATAAACAAATGGTTATCGCTATCGCCCGCTTCGATAAGTAATACTCTAGATTGCGTTTCTTGGATCAACCGAGCAGCAAGAACACAACCGGCAGAACCCGCACCTACAATAATATAATCATATTTTACTGCGCTCATTTGTCACCCCGCCAAATAAAATAAACAATTTATTTTCATTTGCTTAACAATAGCGCCTTTAATTCATTAATGTATGAACAATATTCCGCATATGTGATTTAAATCAAAAATAATTTCTTATGTAATTATTTTATAATCTCAATAGATTCTGTTTATTAAAGAAAATTTTTAATTAAGATAAATATTTAAACCTTAGCAATATTCATTAATAAATGAATATTTTTGGGCGGTTTAATGCAAGACTTAGCAATACAGGACTAACTGCCTCATCTTGCCCTATTGGCCTTTAATATAGTTAACGCCAAATCATGCCATGCTTTGGCACGACGGCTTTGGTGGTGGTTTTTTACTGTCGCTAAAGCAATATCGTAAGCCAATATTGGCTCAATAACTGGAATAACGGATAATCCCACTGAACTGGTATTCTGCCACATACTATCTGGCAGTAGCGTTACCCCTACCCCGGCTCTTACCATGGCAGTTACCAAATCTAAATGGCTACTGCGTCCGGAAATAGTGGGCTTTTTGCCATAAACACCGCAAGCACTGACAACCAGTTCATTAATTAGAAAATCATCAGAAAAGAAAATAAAAGGCTCATCGACTATTTCACTAAATTTAACAAATTCACGGATCGCGAGTGGATGTTGTTTGCTGACTAATAGCATTAATCGGTCCGTTGAAAAGGGGTGTACTTCAAAGCGGTCATCAGCAAAAGGTAACATCACCGCGGCAGTTTCAACTTCACCATTTAACATTGCCTCACGCATTTTTCGGGTACCTAACTCAAGAATTTTCAGTTCCACCTGTGGGTAACGTTGGCTAAAAGCCATAATAATGTCAGCAAAATAGGTCGATGCTATCACGGGAGGTAGCCCAACAGGTAGCACACCAGATATAGGACCCGACCTTTCCTGTAACGCTTTCTTCATACAGCTAAACTGTGAAAGAATTTGCTTCGCATGAGCCAATAAAATGTCCCCTTCCTCCGTTAATTTAACGCCATCGACTTCCCTAATCAGCAAGGTATAACCAAGCTCATCTTCTAATTTTTTAATACTGCGGCTAATCGCCGGTTGCGTTACAAATAAACTTTCTGCCGCACGACTAAAACCATTGAGCTGTACGACTTCAACAAAATAACGTAATGAACGAATGTCCATTCCACCCCCTATGATTTTTAGTTATAGATAGAATGAGTTTAAGTGATTTCCTTTAAAGCACAATAAACGATAAAAATAATTCAATTTAGAATTATTAGCTAAGCAATTAATGGAGATCAGCATGATGAATAAGACGGTTATCGAATACGTATTGGACAGACTTTACCAAATCGGTATTCACGATATTTTTGGTGTTGCTGGTGACTACGCATTCCCTATTGAAGATGCAGTATGTGAAAGTGAAAATATGCGCTGGATTGGCAACTGCAATGAACTTAATGCTTCATATGCTGCAGATGGCTACGCCCGCGTGAAAGGTGCAGCGGCATTATCGACGACTTTTGGTGTCGGCGAACTTAGTGCTTTAAATGGTATTGCAGGCGCTTATGCCGAACATCTTCCCATTTTTCACCTTGTTGGTATGCCAGCAAGTGGGGTTCAAAAAAACCACCGTTTAGTTCACCACACTCTAGGAAATGGTGATTTCGATGTATTTTATCAAATGAGCCAACACTTAAGCTGTGCTCACGCTATTTTAACGCCTGAAAACTGTATTGCCGAGACAGAGCGCTTAATTACAAGCGCTTTACAAAAATCTCGACCCGTTTATTTAGGTTTCCCTTCTGACTACGCTGTTATGCCAGTTAAAGCAGATAAAACATCTGAAACTATCACTATAAATAAAAGTCATAGCAGGACATTATCAGCTGCCGTTACAGCTATTGTCGAAAAGCTCACATCGAGTACAAAAGCCTGCATTATTCCTGGAATTTTAACAGCACGTTTCGGCTTAACGACTGATGTTGAGGCTATTATTCAGAAAACTGGCCTACCCTATGCCACTATGTTTATGGATAAAGGGGTCTTAAGCGAATCTAACTCTCGATATATGGGGATTTATAACGGAAAACTAATGAATCCTGAAGTGAGAGAATTTGTCGAGAGTTGTGACTGTGTTATGGGGATCGGTGCAGTATTAACGGACTTCAACTCCGGCAGCTTCACGGCAGCTATTGCCCCTGAAAGCTGTATTAACATTCTTTCTGACCACGTGAAAGTGGGCTCTGCTATCTATCCAAATGTATTGATGAAAGATGTGTTACATAAATTAAAAGAACTTGTGCCCTCACTGAACCATGTTGGGATCAAAGCCCAAGATTTAGGATCTCCACAACAAGGTGAAAATGGCCAAATTACTGCCTCATATTTGTACCCTCGCCTAGAAAAAATGTTCCGTAAGAACGATATTATTATTGCAGAAACGGGAACTGCATCCATGGGGTTAGGTTTTGCTTTATTACCTGAAAATGCACAGTTTCATAACCAAACCTTGTGGGGCTCTATCGGTTGGGCCACTCCTGCTGCATTTGGTGCAGCAATAGCTGAGCCACACAAACGGGTGATTTTAGTAACTGGAGAAGGTTCTCACCAACTCACTGCCCAAGAGATTAGCCAGTTTGCCCGTTTTGGCTTAAAACCCATTATTTTTGTCCTAAATAATGACGGCTATTTAATTGAGCGGCTTTTGTGTAAAAACCCTGAAGCCTATTACAACGACTTACCCCAGTGGAATTATGCACAGCTTCCCGCGGCATTAGGCTGTAAAGATTGGTATTGTCAGCGTGTTACCAACTGTATTGAATTAGACAATGCGATTAAACAAGCCGAGCTATCGAACCATGCGGCCTATATCGAAGTGATCATGGATAGATATGCGGCATCTGAGCTTGCTGAAAAGCTTGGTAAATCAGTAGCATCTTTATATTCATTTTAAATTGACAAATTATGGCAGCCATAGCGCTGCCAATGTATTTATGATTCAAATACCAGCCCTACATCGTCCCGTGATTGATGCAATATTTTTGAAACAATTAATGCTAATTCAAGCAATTCATTACATTTAGCATGGCTTTTAGTGCCAATTTGCTCACGAAAGAATGCAAACTCATAGACCATATGATTGATTGTTGTATCCCGAGATACGCTGGATATTTCCCCGTCAATGCAAACCTCGACTGACTGGCAAAGACTTGGAGCCCCCTTGATACAAATATACCCTTTGGTACCTTGAATAATAAAGTAACCAGGGCTCGCCGAATCTTTCGCTCCCACGCACGATGCAACTGAACGCCCAAAATGGGCGGTTAATATCCCTGATGTATCAATTCCATTAAACCCTTTATTACAAATATAATGGCTACTATCGGGTGCTCCCATCAAGGCCGATAACAAATAAATGTTATATAGATTAATATCATAGAGTGCACCGCCTGCTTGCTGTGGGTCAAAAGCGGCATGAATACGGCCTTGTAAATAGTCATTGTATCGACTTGAATATTGGGAGTAATTACCGTGAATCACTTTGATTTCACCAATTTTATCAATATGTTGTTTGATAAAATGAAATTCAGGAGTATGAATAGACGTAATGGCTTCAAACAAAAAAAGCCCTCTAGTCTGTGAAATGGAAATTAACACCTGCAATTGTTGCCAATTTGGTGTAAACGGTTTTTCGCATACCACATGTTTGTCGGCCATCAATGCATCAAAGGTATACTGAAAGTGCAAATGATTTGGCAAACCTATGTATATCACCTCAACATCAGGGTCTTGCAGGAGTTCTTGATAATCAGTATACAACTTTGCTATACCAAATTGTTGGCAAATAACCTGCCCCTTTTCAATACTTTCCGCCCGAACACACAGTGCAACTAGCTCTATCCCCTGCACCTGTATTAAAGCATCAAGAGCCGACATGATTATTTTTCCAGAACCAACTAGGGCGAGTTTCATCTCTGTTATCCATTAAAGAAAGTGAATTTCATTCTGCCATAAGGCTCATTATTTAAGAAATGCCTTCGATGCTTTTTTGATAACCTCTGCCATTTCCGAATTTTCCCCTTAAAAAATCAATAAAAGTGACGCATTTTTTCGCTGAAGGTTCTTTTATTTATTGCTGGTGTACGAATCAATTTCACTAGGTGAACCAAATAACCGCCATAAATGACGATTAGCTTCCCATTTACAATCATTTCTATTCGCGTTGTCATCAAAATTTTCTTATTTTAGATTTCCTATAACCAATTGTTTTATATTAAAAATACTTCACTTTCATTTTTATCACTGAAAAATACCTTTTTAAAACCCTAACTCACCTCACAATTTATTAACAACTCTCTTGAATCATTTTTTATTATTCTCCATGCTAATTTTATTAAATAAACCAATGGTTTACTGCATGAACCAGTCGAGGTTGATATGAAAGAAAATATTGTCACTGCCGTTGATGATGCTTTATTGTTATTGATGCTATTAGGTGAAAAAAACAATCTTGGGTTAAGTGAACTTGCACGCTTATCTGGCATGAATAAATCCAAGGTATACCGCTTATTATGCACACTGGAAAATCGCCATTTCGTACAAAAAAACGAAAATCCGGTTACTTATCATTTAGGCCATCAATTATTAAGCTTGGGGAATTGCGCTCGCCAACAAATTAACTATATCCAAGTCGCAGAAGTTGAAGCAGAGCAACTACGTCAACGTTTTGATGAAAATATTCAAATGCGTATACGTGACAACGATGAAATTTTACAAGTTCTTCATAAGCCATCAGGACAATCACTTCAAGTGCGCAGTGAAGCTGGTAATCGCCGACCGTTAGGATCTGGGGCTTCAGGCAGAGTGCTATTGGCTTACTCACCTAAAGATGTTCAAGCACATTTTATTGAAAAGAACCCCTCTATTGAAAAATCTATTGTAACCATACGCTCACAAGGTTTTGCAATTACCCGGGGTGAATTAACCGCAGGTATTGGTGCGATCGCCGCACCTATCTTTTCACAACATGGGGAATGCATTGCTTCACTGAGTATTAGCTTACCTCTAAGCCGTTTTTCTGATGAAAAAGAACAAGATATGACTGAACAACTGCTTCTGTCTGCTTTACGTATATCGAGGCAGCTCGGTTACGACTCATAATTAATACAATAAAAGAGACAACATCATGCAACCAACAAACAGCACAATACAAAGCCCATCTTCACCACCAGGCTGGCAAATGAACCCGGTTTTAGTAATGTTAACTATAGTTATCATTGCCTTTTTAATGACTTATTTTGTTAATTCAGGCCAATATGAGCGTGATGGCAAGAAAGTTATTCCTGATTCTTACCAAACTATCACTAAAGACATTACGTTAGAGCAATTATTAGGCACTGAGAAATCGGAGGAAGGTACTGCCGCTCCTGTCAGTTTGCCTCAACTATTTAAAGCGATCCCCGAAGGAATTGTTAAGCAATCGCCACTTATATATATGGTGCTATTCATCGGAGGAATGTTTGGTATTCTCAATAAAACAGGGGCTATAGAATCAGGGCTAGAGCGATTGCTCCATGTTACCCGAGGCAATATCTACTTGTTAATCCCTTTCTTAATGATTGTATTTTCTATGGGAAGTACCTTTATGGGGTTGGCCAAAGAGTATCTTTTGGTTATTCCCATGGTTATAGCCTTAGTGAAACGCGTTGGGTTGAATGAACTTATTGGGCTTGCCATTGTAGCTATTGCGGTTAAGGTAGGATACCTCGCCTCCATCACCAACCCATATGCACTTTCTATCGCACAACCGCTTGTTGGTTTACCCGTGTTTAGTGGTTTAAGTATGCGAATTGCGGCGTACCTTATTTTTATTACACTCGGTATTTTATTCGTTTTCTATAGCATTCGTAAAACGACACTCACAAACTATGTGGTTGAAGAACATAATCAAACCACACAATTAACCCATCGCCATAAACTTATGTTAATTGTCTTAGCTATCGGTGTTGCATTTTTAGTCTATGCCTCTAATCGCTGGCATTGGAAAAATAATGATTTATCTGCTTACTATTTATTCTTAAGTGTCATTTTAACTTGTTGTAGTGGTTTGACCGCAAGTGCCGCCGCTAATGCATTTGTCAGTGGAATGAAAAAAGTCCTCATCGCAGGGGTGTTAATTGGGTTAGCGACTGCTGTCGAAATTATTCTTTCTCAAGGTAAAATTCTTGATACCATTATTCATCAATTAGTTGGGCTTGTCGGTAATCACGGTCCTTATGTTTCATCATATAGCATGTTTATTTCCCAACTATTATTAGACATTGCTATTCCATCTACTTCTGGGCAAGCCGCTGTCACAATGCCAATTTTAGGCCCCGTTGGTGAAATTTCTGGTGTTTCCCCTCAAACAACGGTTTTTGCATTTTTAATGGGTAATGGGCTAACCAATATGATCACACCAACATCTAGTGGGTTATTGATCTTTTTAGCTACAGCCGGTGTCAGTTGGACCACCTGGGCAAAATATATTTTACCGCTTTTTATCATTTTTATGGCAATCAGCATTGGTTTACTGAGCGTCGCCGTTACCATAGGGTATTAGTAAGATGGATATGAAGAATTACCGAATAGAAATGCGTGATGGAATAATGCTATCAACCGATATTTACTTTCCACAAACTCAATCAACTGCATCTTTTCCCGTTATTATAGAGCGAACCCCCTATGATAAAACCGCACCTTCTCGTTCGGAAAAAACGGTATCAGGCCAGCAAATAACACGCCAAGAAATGGCGAAATACTTCAATAAACATGGTTTTATTGTCGTGTATCAGGATTGCCGTGGACGTTATGAGTCCGAAGGAAAGTTCACAAAATATATTAATGAAGCTGAAGATGGTTTTGATACATTACAATGGATTATGGAACAACCCTGGTGTAATGGCAAAATAGGCTCAATGGGTCTCTCTTATGCCGCTCATACACAATTAGCGATGGCGTGTTTAAATCCACCAGGTTTACAGACGATGGTGCTGGATTCTGGCGGTTTTGCCAACGCCTACCAATGCGGGATCCGTCAAGGGGGGGCTTTTGAACTCAAACAAGCCACTTGGGCGTTTAAGCAAGCTAAACTAAGCCCACTCGCCCAACAATCTCCCGAAATTTTAGCCGCACTCGAACAAGAAAATATCCATGAATGGTTTACGACAATGCCATGGCATCAAGGACAAACATTGCTTAAACATGTTCCTGAATATGAATCATATTTATTTGAGCAATGGGAAGAAGAGTGTTTTTCCGATTATTGGCAGAAAATAGGCATTTATGCCGAAGGCTATTATGACCAAATACCGGATATCCCAGTGTTATTTATGTCTAGCTGGTACGATGCCTATGTCAGTTCAACATTAGATAACTACTATGCATTTGTTACCAAAAAACAATCACCGCAAAAATTGATCATGGGGCCTTGGCTACATGGTGACCGTAATATCACGCATAGTGGCGACGCAGAGTTTGGTGATATCGCAGCATTTGACCACAATGTTAGTGAAAGTTGGTTATCTTGCCGTTTAAACTGGTTTGAAACTCACTTAAAGGATAAGAGCGCCAAAAACCATCGTGACGAAGTAACAATATTCATGATGGGTGGTGGAAGTGGTAAACGCAACCAACAAGGACGTATAGAGCATGGGGGAAAATGGCTTAGCCACCATCAGTGGCCTTTGCCAAATACTGAGAAAACTGCGTATTATCTGTGGCCAGATAACAAATTACATCATCAGCCCTACACTAAAACAACCACAATATCCTATTGTTATGACCCTAAGCACCCAGTGCCTACCATTGGCGGTGCCTTAACCTCAGGTCAGCCTATATTTTGGGGTGGGGCTTTCAATCAATGTGAATTACCAAAGTTTTTTGGTAGTAAGCAAAATAACTTACCCCTTTCTGCCCGCTGTGATGTATTAGTATTCGAAACCGAAGAATTACAAGCAGATGTCTGTTTAGCAGGTGAAATTGAAGTGTCGCTTTGGATAAGCAGTGATGCATTAGATACAGATTTCACTGCAAAACTTATTGATGTTTATCCTCCCAGTGCCGATTACCCTCAAGGCTATGCCATGAATATTACTGATGGCATCATCCGTTGTCGTTTTCGGCATGGTTATGAACGGAAGGAATTATTAACCCCAAATGAAATTGTCGAAGTAAAAATTAAGCTGTTTGCCTGTGCAAATCGTTTCGCAAAAGGACATCGTATCCGATTAGATATTTCTAGTAGCAATTTCCCTAAATATGACTTCAATACAAATACAGGTAAAACTATCGCGGGTGATAGAACCTGGAAAATAGCTTGTAATAGCCTACATATTTCTAGCGAATACCCGTCAAAAATCATTTTGCCCGTGCTCAACGAAACTTAAAAATAATATAATTAACCAATAAATTTGCCCGCTTTAACTGCCAACACCACTAAAGCGGGCTATATGAGAAGATAATTATTCCGCTTGAACCCAAAATACACCATCCCCCTCTAGGGCAGTAAAGGTCTGGTGTAAATAATCGCTATCTGCCTGTGGGTCAAGGTCTGCAAACAACTCTGGGTGGATAAATTTTGCAATCGCTTCCACCGCAATAATGTTAAATGGCGTATCGTAGTATTGCTGGTATAACGCTAATACTTGCTTGTTTTTGTAAGCAGATAATGAACGAAACTTAGGGCGATCCATTAGCTTACTCAAGCGGGCTAAAGACTTTTGTTTATCCCCCGTATAACCTAACGGCACAGAAGCACTACCTTTACGGGTACTATCCCAATCAGCTGCGGTCATTAAATAATAATCAGGGTTGCTGTGAATCAATTGTTCTTCACTGATTTCCCCACCCATTCCAATACTAAACCATTGTGAACCAAGGTTATTCCCGCCTGCCGTTTCAACAAATTCGCCAAAATTACCATTACCGAACGTTTTACAGCAATAATCTTCCCCTTGGATACCAGCAGCTCGTTCAATGAATACGCTTGGACGCTGCTCTTTGCTAAGTTTAGCCACTCTTGAACGGATTAAGTCTAACTTTTGTTGATAAAACTGATTAAATGCTTGCGCTTGTTGTTCCTCACCGAATACTCGGCCAAGTAATGCCATACTCGGCATGGTATTTTTTAATGGATATTGCCTAAAGTCGATAAAAATAACGGGTAAACCACTTTTTTCCAATAACGATAAGGTGCCACTTTCAGCAAGCTTACTTTTTAAGCCAATATCAAAAATTAACAAATCAGGTTGAGCGACTAAGGCTTTTTCAACACTAAAATCTGTCGTATAAGGGTTGGGAAAAACAGGGATTTGACTGAGTTGTGGAAATTTTTTGCTGTACGCAACACTCAAATCAGGCGCTTTTTTAATTAACGCATCATCCCAAGCAATAATCCCTTTTAATGGGTCTTGCGGATGTAATATATTTAACGCAACTAAAACACGGCTGTCCGCCAGCATCACTCGAGATACAGGGGCATTAACCGTCACATCCCTACCCGCAATATCCGTCACAGTGATAGGTGCCGCCAAACTATTAGTTGAAAATAGTAGGCTAACAGCACTAAGAATCAGCACGAATGCATTGATAAGTTTTCTCATCATCATTGTTCTGCCTTATTTTTATTAAAATTTTACGGATGCTTGAACATAGTAAGTTCTTGGCTGCCCCACATAGATACCATAATTGTTATCCGTAGAACGTGTAAAATAAGTTTGATCAAAAAGATTTTTAATACCAGCAGATAGCGTTAAATCAGACAAACTTTTTCCAAAATGGTACTCGCCTCGTGCGTCCCACACCATATAACCGGGGATTGTTCCGTATCGGCCATCAGCACTTGGTTTTGTTACATAATGGCTTGATGTTCCTGGCGATTCTTGAGTAGATTGTGCATAAGTATTTAAGTTCCATATCCAATTACCAGTTTCATAACGGCTACCTGCGGTAAAGACTTGCCTTGAATAAAACGGTAAATCCTTATGAGCGAAATCCCCTTTTTTACTTACCGCTTTAGTGTAGGTATAAGTACTATACACACTTATACCATCCAATTTATCGCTCAGCTCAGACAGGTTATACCTTGCCGCCAATTCCACACCTTGATGAGTTGTGGCTCCCAGATTTGTCCAACCCGTTGTATTTTCAACGTAAAGTAGTTGGTCATCGAAATCGATATAAAATAATGTCGCTTCAAGAGATAGCGCAGTATTATCGTATTTAGTCCCCACTTCATAGTTATGTGCTTTTTCTGCACTTAACCCATTTGCGGGTGAATTCCCTACCCCTTTCGTATTCAACTGAAAATACTGCAAACTGCCAAATGACGTACTGGCATTGGCAAATAGTTTCCATTCATCATCAATGTGATAGATCACCGCTAGCGCAGGAAGCGGTTCGCTATATCGCTTACTTCTGTTTTGGTTTTTAAAACTGTCATTTAAATGAATATTAATGTTCTCATAGCGGATCCCTGGGATCACCGTCCAATTACCAACATCAATGGTGTCATCAAGGTAAATAGCATGGGCTTCTGTTCCACCTGATGTGTGTTGGTAATAATCATTAGTACTCGGCCGCGAACTTTGAGTGCCGGCTTGGTACCAATTTGAACGGTAAGCTTTTTCGTCTGCGGTTTCATTTAAATAACGGTATCCCACCGTCACTTCATGTGAAATATCATTAAAACGGAATAATTGTGAATAACTCGGTTCAATTGCATACGCGGTATAGTGACGAGGGTAAGAAACTAACCGTCTTTCATTCGCTTTATCTTTATGGTCACTTTCTATGTAACTCCCCCGATAACTTTTACTAAACCATGTCATTAACTCAAATTGTTTATCATCTTCTTCATGTTTATATTTCAATGACATGTCTTGTCGATTTCCTTCAAAACGGTCATAAGGCCGTGTTGATTGGAATGGGTCAGCGTTATATTGCGCTTGAGTTAGCCCACCTGGCATACCTGACATTGCATGATAATAATGAAAATTAGCCAGTAACTCGTCGTTATCAGTTACGGCATAACGTGTTTTTAAAATCAGGTCATCAATATCTGTATTATCATTGCTCTTACGGTAGCCTTGCCCATGTAACCCTGAATACAGCAGTATCGCTCCTGCTGAGTCATCGGCTTTTGAGCCCCCCACGGACGCATCGACTAGGGTTTTGAGCCCTCCTGTTTTAGCCCCTTGGGTTTGTAACGAAACACCACCAGAAAAGTCTTTCGGGATAGGTTTTGTCACAAAGTTAATGACGCCACCCACATTTTGTGGCCCATAACGTACGGAAGCTCCTCCGCGGATCACATCAATAGATTCAATACTCCCTAGTGATAATGGCGACATCGACAGCTGAGGTTGGCCATAAGGAGCTGCCGCTAGTGGCATACCGTCGAGTAAAATCGTTGAGCGAGGTGAAAGGCGTGAGGTTAACCCACGAACCCCAACATTCAAGGAAACATCGCTCCCACCTGTCCCGTTACTTTCTCGTACCTGTACACCGGGTATCCCTTTCAATGCATCAGCAATGGTTTCACTGCCTGATTCTTTAATTTGTTGCTGCGTTTTTACCGTTCGAGCACCTGGGTGATTAAATACCACCTCACCATCTTCAGTATTTTCAAGCCAATTACCTGTAACTGTAATCTGATCATTTTTTGGATTATCAACAGCAAATACATGATAAGGTGCTAATGCCGCTGAAATTGCTAATGGTATGAGTAGCTTGCTAGTTTTTAAATTCATAAGGAATAAGCAATAAAGGAGATTAAGAGAGATAATGATAATTATAATCATTACAAACAATCAACTTAATTTACTATTTATTTTGAAATTATTCTGTTTTAATTCCTTATTATATAAAGGGTTATTGAGAGTGAAGAAAGCTAAAAAAACCGAAGGGAAATTCCCCTCGGTTAACATTATTGGTAAACATGATATAATTAGAGGCAAATATCATTTTGCCTCTAAAGGCATTAACCACCCAGTGAGAAAAATACCACTCGGCCAACCCCTTCACCGACAAAAATACAGAGTGTTGCCAGTGACATAACGAATGTTGCATTCACATTGCGCCCATTTTTTTGGCACAGTAAACGGCCAACAAACAAGACTCCTAATGCAATAAGTATGACTCTAACAATGCTTAAGTTCACTAAACCCTCAGGTAGTTCACGCGGCGTCATTCCCATATAAATAGGCTCTCCGATATTTCCGAGTAGAGATAATGCGCCCAGCAGCATCAGTAATATCCCAATAACACCAATACCAAGTGTAATTTTAACCACTCGCTTTAATTGCTCTTCTTTATCATTGCGGCGCAAAGAGTCTACCAGTAATAATGCCGCTATCACGCCACCAACCAGTAATACCGCCCCAAAGAAACTGGCGTAGGTAAATAAGCCACTCCAGAGATTAAACAAGGTGTTAGCATACAATGCTGACATTGCGTACATATAGATAATACCTGCTAACGCACTAAGCAACAGTAGTAGCGCGTTCGCTTTTTGTTTAAGCAATAGCAGTGCGACACTGAAAAATAATAGCGCCATATAAATTGCAGTCGCCCACACTTCGCGACTCATCCATGAGGTCGATACATGCAGCATGGTATAAAACATGTGTAGCGGGTTACCCATATGAAATAATGAACCCAATAACCCAACACAGCCCAGAACAAAACTAGCTAGAATAGGCAGTTTAATAAACTGGACGCTTTGTAGGTTATTTCCGCCTTCAAGCACACGAAAATAGCATACTAATGAAACTAACAAGCACCCCACAGAAGCTTGCATAAATAAGGTGAAAATCACCAACGGAAATTCATGCATGATAATTCTCCTTATCCTTTTGTACCGACAACTAGGTTCGGTTTGGTAATACTTGAGCTAGGTAGCCCGGCAATATCTGCATTCGAGCCATATTTTTTACGTAATTCGCTAATTAGACCGAACTCAATCGCACGCATAGGGCAAGAATCAACACACATTGGATTTCCTCCTTTTTCACGGAGATCAAGACAAGTGTCGCACTTAGTCATCATTCCAATACTGGCATCAAACTGAGGTGCTTCATATGGACAAGCCCACGTACAATAGCGGCAACCCACACATTTATCATGGTCGACTAAGACAACGCCATCTTCCTCTCGTTTGTGCATTGCGGTGGTAGGACAATGACTTACACATTGCGGATCATCACAATGGTTACAGGCAATAGACAAGTGCCAAGTCCGAGGACGTGGATACTCCCCCACTTCAATATCATACACACGGCGAAAGTTGCGCCCGACTTCAAGGTCATTTTTGTCTTTACATGCAACAACACAGGTCTTACAACCAATGCAAGTGGCAACATTAATATAAAATCCGACTTGTTTATCCATTTCTTATTGCCCCCTAAAATATAATACGCTGTGGAATTGCTGCATCTGGAACTAACTGGTCACCATGCCATTTTTCGATATTACATAGCATCGTGTTCCACCCTGATGTACCAAGCCCTGTAGGGACTTGAATGGTTAGCGTATTGTCGGCCCCCGCCATATCTATCCCTGTTTTTTCGTCAACATCGGTCCAACTGCCATGGGGTAGTGCGACCACACCCGGCTTCATCGTTTGTGTCACCAATGCAGGGCGCACAATCTTCCCTTGTGGGCTCGTGACCAACACAGTTTCACCGTGTTTAATACCTAAACGTTTCGCATCAGACGCATTGATATAAATTGGGCTTGGCCACTGCTCACGTAACCAAGGCACATTATCAAGCGTGCTGTGAGAGCGGCGTAAATAGTGTGGATTATAGATTTGGAATGGGTAATCCCCTTTCTCCTTCTTCGAGAAATCGCTAAAGCTAGCCTCGTAACCACTTGCAGACGGAATATACTCAGGAATTGGTGGTAATTTAGTCCAGCCACACTCATCGGCTTTTTCGACTAATGTTTGGCAGTAAATTTCAAATTTGCCACTTGGTGTTGGTCGTGGATTGGCCTGTGGGTCGCGAATGAAATCTTCATAGGCAATATAGCCATAGTTATCACCAGCCGTCCGTTTTACTTGGTATTTCCCAACAGTAAGAAATTCATTGAGGGTAATTCGCCCCTGTTGTGGCTTGCCTGTTACTTGCCATTCATCAATGTCCGCTTGAGTGATTGTGATTAATGGTTCTGTTGTCTTACCATCTTCACCAATGATTGTTGCGCCATTGAGTTTATTGAAAAATTGTTGTTTTTCCGAAACAGGAAAAACTTCATCGACATTAATACCTAGACGCTTACCTATTTCTTTGGCGATCCATTGGTCACTTCTCGCTTCATAAAGTGGTGGCGTTACATTCACCGCAGCTATCATAACTTCACGGTTACTTGGATTTAATATGGTTCCTTCACGCTCCCATTCAGTCGTCACCGGTAAGACAATATCCGAATATTTGGCACAAGTATGCGGAACATACGCTGCAGTCACAACCAATTCCACATCTTTACGGTAAGCCTCAACACTTTGCGAAATATTAGCTCGTGTTTGCAACGTCGCATTAAATGGATGAATTATCATTTGGATATTTGTATCCACATCCCCCACACCACGTTGGCGGAATTTTTTCTCTAATAATGCACGGTTAAGCTCATTGTGATTGATTTTTAAACTGACTGGGTTTGGTACTGAAGGTAGCCCACTTGCTCCCGCCATAACGAGTCGCGTGCCATTATTTCCAGCAGCGAAATGGCAACTAACCCCTGTCATCCGGCCAGGCATTCCCATATGGCCAGTCATAAAGCCTAAGGTTGAGAATGCTTGCACCCACCCTTCACCATTATGAATTCGAGCAGGTGCCCAACCTGTAAGCAATGCAACTCGGTTGGTGCCACCGATTTCACGTGCCAAAGTGCGAATATCACTCACTGACAGCCCACAAATATTAGAGGCCCACTCAGGTGTTTTTGGCTCTCCCGTATAGGTGCCTAATAGATAATCTTTGAAGTTCCCCTTCGGGTCTGCACCTGCGGGCATATTACTTTCATCAAAACCAACTGTGCAACGGCGTAAAAAATCCCAATCAATCAACGGACTGTCAGGGCTATCCATTTCTAATAGTGCGTACATAATACCCAGTGCTAATGCATGGTCAGTACCCGGATTGATGGGGTACCAATCTGCATCCATTAACTCTGCCGTCGTCGTATAACTTGGGTCAATGCTAATGAAGCGAGCCCCAGCTTTTTTTGCCTGATAATAATTATAGGTTGGGCTACCCGGGCTACTCCACGCTGGGTTTGCCCCCCACATCACGATCAACTGGGAGTTACGCATATCAAAACGGTCATTGGTACCAAAGGTATAAAATCCTTCAAGTAATCCTAAATGGGCTGGTGTTTCAAACCATGCTCCCCACGAGGTTGTTCCCCAATCCCCAACAAAACCCCCCGCTTTGGCGTAAACGTTTTGGATATCAACACCGTTACCACCCGTGATCCAAATAGACTCGTTACCATATTTTTCTTTAATACGTTTCGACTCTGATGCCACAATATCTAATGCTTCATCCCAACTGATGCGCACCCATTGGTCCCGTCCTCGTAAGCTTTTGTCCCCACCACCCGGGGCCCAGCCTTTACGCTTCATGGGGTATTTCAGACGATCCGCCCCAAAAACTTGTTTACGTTGTGAACGACCACGTAAACAACCTCGCTGTTGTGGGAAATCAGGAGAATCTGCAACCACATCATCTGTTTTTTGTCTAACAACGACACCATCGACCACCAATGCTTTATTAACACAGCGGCCACCACAGTTATGCCAACAGGCTACGGGTTTCCATTTCCCTTGAGTCACTGCATCAGTAGCTTGTGCAACCGCTTTTTCTTCCTCTGGTGTTGCCGCATATAATTGCTTACTCAGCGGTAACGTAGCCATTACTGATGCCGCTGATGTCCAAGCTATAAATGAACGGCGACTTAAGGCTATTTTCTGTCTTTCTGACATTGCTCTTACCTCTTCATTTTGTTTTATTATTATAAATTGACTAATTCATTGATTTTTTTAATATCATTGCGTAAAAAAAGTTCAAGTAATGAACTTAATTGACGATAAAATACGGTTTCTGCATGGTTATGCATTGAGTGGCAAAATGGCGTAATAAAAGCCAATAAATGGGTATTCAGGAATGTCACAGACCCGAGCAATAATGCGTTTACTTTAGTCCAATCAACATTTTCAGTTTCGCTATCAATAACTTCAGTAATACGCAGACTTAAATGCCACATAAAATCTAACTCATAACCAATATGGTCAGCGGCTTCCATATCACCTTCTGGCAAGTGAACGCCATACTGTTCATAAAAAGACTTCACTGCTAAGGTACTTTCTTGAAATAACAATTTGTCACGAGAAACATACGTTGATTCCCATGGCGCTGCCGGCGGGGCTTCTGGGCCAATAAATAAGCGAGTAAAATCCCAATGCAAATTTTCGAAATCTTCGGTATTGGCTTGTATCCGCCTATTGTTTAAGTCTTTATGCATCTCATTTATCGCATTTTTCATTGCAGGTAATGCTTCATCACAGGGGAATAACAACAACCCTGAATCACTTAAATAACTTAATAATTCTGGCGTCGGTTCTTCCATAAACAAGCGCCGTAATACGTCATAAGCAAATTGACGCGCATAAAGAAAATCTAAAATTTGGTCATCATTGGTCATAAATGTTTCCCTACAGGTCAGTCAATAAAAATTCAGTGGGTGTGGTGAGTTCAACTCGCACTTCTTTAATTAAAGGATTGCCCTGTTCATCGGGCTCAATAATGTGGGAAGTCAATGCAATAGGCAGTTTGGCTAGCGGGGTTAATAAGCAAATTGCTTCAGGATTAAACTGCAAAAATCCATGCAACAATTCTTGATGATAAGAAACGCCTGCGTTTTTCAATAAAACCGCCACTTTTTCACAATCGTCACCAAAAACTTTGGCGCTTTTAAAAAAATAATCCCGAGAGGAAAAAATATAATGCTTTCCTATTATTTGTTCGTTGTGTTCAAAAAAAGCATTGCTTTGGTACACTTGCCCAGTATGCTTATTTTCTAAAGAGCAGTAGTGCACTCCAATAGATAACTGATTTTCTAGTGCAAATTTAAGAACACGGAGGCAGGCTAGTTCACTCTGTGCGACAGCTAATCCACCTGCATACCAATAGTTGTAATACACCTCATAAGGTGGGTTTTTAAGCATGAACCCGCGAGTTTGATAGGCTTCACTATTTGTTAATGGAAAGCAAAACTCTAATAAATTGATACCATCAATACCAATATCATCAAGCTGAGTAAGTAATTGATACATCTGCGGTTCTGTACCGGGGATCACGGGCATTTCCACCATTACAGCAGGAAAAATTTCGCGAGCTAAAGTAATGCGATGTAAAACTTTAGTAATTCGTTCTTTAGGATCATCAATTTTGATACTAAAGCGGATTTCTTGTAGACCAGCTTTAGCTAGAGCTAATGCCGTATTACGGTCTAATGGATCACCTGCTGTATATAAACGGCTATGAGCCAGAGGTAATTTCTGTTGGACTGCTTGGAAAAACGCAATGCTTTCTTGGCGAAAAAGTAGAGGTTCCCCTCCTGTTAGTGCGATATGGGTAAGTGGATAACCTTGTTCTGCTATCGCATCAACCTCACCAATAGCATCGCGCATTTCCTCTTGAAATTCATGATAGTTTTCTTGATTTGGATTAAAACAAAAGTAACAATCGCGGTGGCATTTTAAGGATAAAAATGTCGTGTGACTCCCTTCCCCTGTACGGCATTGTACACAAGCACTTGATAGCCAATTACAATGTATACTCTTTCCACTATTCGCAAAAATTGCGCCTTTACTTTTTATATCTAGTTTGAGTTGTTCAATCTCATGTTGCTGTGCAAAAGGGTCTTCAAAATTAAGTCCATATTCGATAATTGCCTGCTGTGTTTGCTGTTCAATATCCAAATAGCGAATAGCATAACGCTTAAACTTTTGGTTATTTACTATAGAGATTGTTCTATCTGTAATAGGATAGATCATAAATTTACCTTCAATTTATGAGCAAATAGTTCCTATTATTCGTTGAATTTTCAATTGGACTCAGATCGCAAATAATCAATTAATAGACGGGTATGACAATACCTGTGACAATTAGAAAAATGCTTATAAAGACTCACATCATTACCGATTAAATTGAAAATATTTTTTAAATAAGAAATATTCGCATTATTTTATTTTGATTTAGTATTAATGGCAGTATAAGTTAGCGGTATTATATGATGTTGCGCAAGATCAAAAAAACTTTCCTTTCATTATTTATATATCAACCAATTAGCTGATACTGCCAGCATAGCCAAATTATTACTCAGCAACGTTCTCATTATATGAGAATAATCTCATCAAATAAGTCGCTATATAAAAACTAAATAGCCAATTAGACAACACTTAAAAATAAAATAAAACTAACCTGTTAACATTAAAATAATCATAATAATATTTCAATTTGTAAAATTAAAATTCAAAAAATGTTCATCTATTCATTTTTGTATTATTATTTATTTTTATCTTATGAAAATAAATCTCCCCAACAAATAAAGCATAGTGACTATTTATCCTTTTTATCATATTTAATTTATATAATTAAAATTAATCGTTAAGCATTTTCAATTTGTCACTATCGTTCTATTAGCTATTATCATCAAAGTGGTAAAGCATAAGTAACCTTAACCGTTTCCATTGGTACCTCCGTCTTAATACTTTGAATACTACTAATTTGTGTTAAATGATCCGCATGGAAACGACGATATGAAGCTAAGTCTTCCGTCACAATACGGATCAGTGCATCACATTCCCCAGCCATTAGATGGCATTCGACGACTTCAGGCATCTGTTTAATGTCTTCAACGAATTGGTTGATGGTTTTAGCATCCTGTGTTTTAAACCAAATACGAGCAAATAAAGAAAGGCCCGCTCCAATTTTACTGCCATCCAACACCGCTACATAACGTTTGATAACCCCAGCCTCTTCAAGTAATTTCACGCGACGTAGGCAAGGTGACGGGGAAAGCCCCACTTCTTTAGCTAATTCAATATTCTGAATTTTTCCATCTCTTTGTAATACTTGTAAGATATGCCTATCAATGGCATCCAGTTTTAGCCTACTTTCTTTCATTGGCACTCCTCCTCAATTTTATATTAATTAATGATATTAAATACCAATTTTTGTTTGTTTTAAAGCAATAAAAAAATCCAATATCATTGGATTATCGCTATAATTTTATCGCTACTGGCCAGTTGCGTGAAAATAACAATGAACAATAATGAGGAATTGAAATGGAGTTACAGAACTTACTCTTATTTAGCGCAACTGTGATCCCTTTAGTCTGCACACCAGGCCCAGACATTCTATTTATTTCCGCACAAGGATTATCAGGAGGAACCTCAGCGGCCTTGAAAGCGAATTTGGGTATTATATTGGGTTATGTGGCACATGCGATTCTGGCTGCACTTGGTTTAGCGGCGATTGTTGCAGCTTCACCCATGATTTTCCACACCATTAAATGGGTTGGGGTCGCTTATGTCACTTACCTTGCTATTCGCATGGTGTTATCTGCAATGAAAGCCGGAGACTTAAGAATTCAAACTGTGTCAACAAAGGCGGTCGTGGGTAAAGCATTTTTAACTAGCTTTCTTAACCCCAAGGGGTTACTGGTGTATTTTGCTATTTTACCGAATTTCATTAAGCTAACAGAAAGTGTCGCTGTCCAATCCTTGATACTTTCAGCCACTTTTATACTTTCGTGTGTCTTGATCTACGGCGTAATAGGTGCATTATTTGCATCCATGCATAATAAACAAGCTTATAATGATAAAAAACGTCGTATAACCGAAGGTGTTGCAGGTGGAATGCTAACGCTAGCCGCTATCGGTTTAGCAACCAGTTAGCGGGGTAATAACTCAATCCAGATTAACTTGCTATCGGTGCTAAGTGGTTTTATATCTCCTTCACCGATATCAGGTAACCACCACGCTCCTTGTCCTTGCGCCATATGATGGCAATTTGCCCCTGAAATTTCCCATTCGCCATTGAGCACGTAGACTAACCCCGCTTGGTTGGCGGGTAATCTACAATCTTCAGTGATGAAATAGTTTATAGCCACCCACCTATCATCTCGAAAAATAAAATTCATTAACTTAACTGATGGCTCTGAGACTTTTACCGCGCAAAATTGCTGAGCTGAAAATTGGGCGTGATCACCTGCGCGCTCTAGGCGATGCTCAAACGCTTTGGTATCGGTTAAAAGAAGCGGCTGGTCATTCAACAATACCACCAGCCTTTCCCCTTCTGCATAGCGCTTTAAATAGCTATCTTGGTTAATGGTTGCAATGCTTGCGCGTAATGAATAGTCCGATGCAACCGGCCAGCAAAACACTTCTTGGCTGGCCCCCGCACCATCATTCCAATCAAGGATAGGTAATTCCATTATGTCAAAACATTTTATTTTCACATTACCTCCCGTCTGTTGCTGCTAACACATTTAGATTTATACCTAGATTGGCAAAGTTAATCTTTCAGGGCAATGAATTAACGATGATAATGTGACTAATCACGCCTCTCATTGATTAAAAAGTGACATAAACGACCTAAAGTTTTCATTGCTTCCTCCACCCTCTCATTCCATGTAAACGATGCATTAAGACGAAATGCATGGTTAAACTGGTCACTTGTGGAAAACATGCTCCCCGGCGCGATACTGATCCCTTCTTTTAGTGCGAGTTGATACAACCGAATTGCATTAAACGGCGGTTCAAACTCTAGCCATAAAAAATACCCACCTTTTGGTGTATTAACTTTTACTGACTGAGGCATGTATTTTGCTATTGCACTCAACATTTGGTGCTGACGCTGTTCCATCGTTAAACGCAGTTTACGAAGGTGGCTGTCATATCCCCCTAATGATAAGTACTCCGCAATAGCTAATTGCGTGGGAACGCTGGCAGAAACGGTACTCATCATTTGTAAATGTTGAATTTTTGTCGCGTGTTGGCCTGCAGCCACCCAACCCACACGATACCCCGGTGCTAAACATTTCGAAAATGAAGAACAATGAAAGAAATTACCTTTAGTATCAAGTGCCTTTGCGGGTATTGGCTGTTTGCTACCAAAATAAAGTTCCCCATAAACATCGTCCTCAATTAAAGTAATTTGATGCTTATTAAGGATATCGACCAGACGTCTTTTGTTTGTTTGCGGCATCGTTCCGCCTAATGGATTTTGATAATGCGTCATTAGCCAACAGGCTTTAATTGGATATTTGCTCGCAATATCCTCTAATGCGTCAAGATCAATACCAAATAACGGGTCTGTTTTAATGGCAATGGCCTTAAGTTTTAACCGCTCAATTGCCTGAAGTGAACCATAGAATGCAGGAGATTCGATAACGACCCAATCCCCGGGCTGAGTCACCGATTGTAAACTCAAAACTAAAGATTCCATTGCCCCTGCTGTAATCACGATTTCATCCGGAGCGACATGGATCCCTTGGGTTGCATAACGCTGAGCAATGTTACGACGCAGTTGTTCATTACCAGGAGGCAAATTAGCCGGGGTATTAAATTTCGATAAGCGCCTAGCAACAGACGCAAGAGACTTCGCGAGTTTTGGATCATCCAATAAGGCGGGTTCTGGAAATGCAGAGCCAAATGGGATAATATTCGGGTCCTTACAAGCTTGTAGGACACCAAAAATAGAGGCATTAATCTCTACATTTTCATTCAAATGTAGCCCTTTTCCTCCTTTTGCGGCAGCAAATGCGTTATTGCGGTTTGCCACGTAATACCCTGATTGCGGCCGAGCAACGACCCATCCTTGGCTTTCAAGTAACTGATATGCTTGCACAACAGTCATTAAACTTAAACCAGACTGTTTAACACTTTCCCTCAATGAAGGTAATCTGTCGCCCACTTGCCAGATATTGTCTTCAATTTGCTGACGAATTTGCGCTGCTAATTGTTCGTATCTCGTCATAGCCGCCTCAACTGTTATAGTTAATATCCCAATAATTGTTACTATTATAGTTTATCGTCTCATGTTCTACTTATCCACACATTCACCTGACTTTTTTTTAACTATAAGCACAAAAAATTTTTCGTTGAATTGCGGTTATTTTGCATTCAGATGTGAGCAATTCCTTTTGCTAGGGATTAGCGCCTCAATTGCTCTCATCAAAACGTTAAATATTGCGTGCCATTAACATATCCACTCAGGGGTCAATATGTTTGGACTAACTGCGCTGGAACTTGCCCGTATACAATTTGCTTTTACGGTCTCGTTTCATATTATTTTTCCAGCCATTACTATTGGGCTAGCAAGTTACCTTGCGGTGCTACAAGGTCTATGGCTTAAAACTCGTGACGAGGACTATATAAAACTGTTCCATTTTTGGTCGAAAGTTTTTGCGGTTAATTTCGGAATGGGCGTTGTTTCTGGATTGGTGATGGCATACCAATTTGGTACCAACTGGAGTTTCTTTTCAGATTTTGCGGGTGGAATTACCGGCCCATTGCTCACGTATGAGGTATTAACCGCGTTCTTTCTTGAAGCCGGTTTCCTTGGTGTCATGCTGTTTGGCATGAACCGAGTGGGTGAAAAACTGCACTTTTTTGCCACCTGCATGGTTGCATTAGGTACCATCATTTCCACTTTCTGGATTTTGGCATCTAACAGTTTTATGCAAACACCGCAAGGTTTCGAAATCATCGATGGGCGTATCGTTCCTGTTGATTGGCTTGCGGTTATTTTCAACCCATCGTTTCCATACCGTTTATTGCACATGACCACGGCTGCTTTCCTTGCTGCGGCATTCTTTATTGGTGCTTCTGCGGCATGGCATTTACTCAAAGGCAATAAATCCAGTGCCATGAAAAAAATGTTTTCCATGTCCCTGTGGTTGATTTTAGTGTTAGCCCCTGTTCAAGCTTTAATCGGTGATGCTCACGGCCTAAACACACTTAAACATCAACCTGTTAAAGTGGCTGCAATGGAAGGTCACTGGGAAAATAAACCTGGAGAAGCCACTCCGCTTATCTTATTTGGTATACCAAACCAAGAAAAAGAAAAAACAGAATTTGCTATCGAAATCCCTTATTTAGCAAGCCTGATTTTAACCCACAGTATCGACAAACAAGTGCCTGCGTTAAAAGAATACGCGCCAGAAGATAGGCCTAACGTGTTTATGGTGTTTTGGTCATTCCGCGTAATGGTCGGGCTCGGCTTATTAATGATCGCGGCTGGAGTCTGGGGTTTATGGCTACGTTATCGTAAAAACCTGTATGAATCCAAAACCTTCCTACGCTTTATGTTCGTCATGGCTCCTTCTGGTTTGATTGCCATTTTAGCGGGTTGGTTTACAACAGAAATAGGCCGACAGCCATGGGTTGTTTATGGGCTACAACGAACCTCTGATGCAGTCAGTGCACATGGTGAAATGCACATGAGTATCAGTTTAATCGCCTTCTTTGTGGTTTACGGTGGGGTGTTCGGTATCGGCTACATGTACATGATGAAATTAATTCGTAAAGGCATCGCGGAGGACGCAGCTCATGGGCATTGATTTACCTCTCATTTGGTTTGTCATCATCGTATTTAGTATGTTGATGTATATTGTTATGGATGGGTTCGATTTAGGCATCGGGATCCTTTACCCTGCGCTAAAAGACAGCCAAGACCGTGATCTGATGATGAATAGCGTTGCCCCTGTGTGGGATGGCAATGAAACTTGGTTGGTTTTAGGTGGGGCAGCACTATTTGGTGCTTTTCCTCTCGCTTATGCGATTGTCCTTGATGCCCTGTCAATTCCATTAACTTTCATGTTATTGGCCTTGATTTTCCGTGGTGTCGCCTTTGAGTTTCGCTTTAGAGCGGATGAATCACACCGCCGCCATTGGGATCACGCCTTTATTTGGGGTTCAATTTTTGCCACCTTTGTTCAAGGTGTGGTAGTTGGTGCCTTTATCCAAGGCTTCCATGTGGAAAACCGTGTTTACATGGGTGGTTATTTCGATTGGTTCTCACCTTTCCCACTGTTTTGCGGATTTGGCCTCGTGGTCGCTTATGCGCTACTAGCGTGTGGTTGGTTGATCATGAAAACGGAGGGCCACTTACGTAGCACCATGTATCGTGTCCTACGGCCATTAACATTACTGATGTTAGCGATCATAGCAGTAATCAGCTTCTGGACCCCAATGTTAAATGAGGCAATCTTTGAGCGTTGGTTCTCACTGCCGAACCTGTTCTTCTTTTTACCTGTTCCGTTACTGGTATTAGCCTGTACTTGGTTGATCCTAAAAAACGCTAAGCGCCAACAACATGACAGCGTGCCATTCTTAGCGGCTTTAATGTTAATTTTCCTTGGGTTTACTGGTCTAGGTATCAGCATCTGGCCAACGCTCATTCCACCTGCAATAAGTTTCCGTGATGCCGCAGGCCCATCCGAAAGTTTAGGCTTTATGTTAGTGGGTGCGTTATTCATTATTCCTGTTATTTTGGTTTATACCTATTGGAGTTACTATGTCTTCAGAGGAAAAATTACCCCAGAGCAAGGCTACCACTGATAACGTGGCAGCCTCCTCTTGGTGGAAAAAACTCGGTTGGATGGCCATTATCTGGTTCGGAAGTGTACTTGCTTTATTTGCATTTTCGTCAGTGTTTAAATTGATGATGACCGCCGCTGGAATGAAAGTGAAGTAATCAACTTACTGAATGCCGCATAAATTTTTACGCGGCATTTTTAGACTTTTCAGGAAAGGCACTGTCGGGTGTGATGAATTTGACCGCCGCAAAAAAGACGCCTCGGCTAATTTATCCAAATCATTATACTTCCCATTATACACTTCAACCATATTATCGATATCTACCATGGTAATTTTATTTTCACCCAGTATTTCACTATTTTTTGTTTCAAGATAGCTTCCAATATTACTCCAATTTAAATCTTGAGCTAAATATTTACCTTTGCTATTCCAGTCAGCTATTTTTGTTTTTAAGAGGTCGTTATAGTCTTCTTTTTTACATACAATATTTGCCCATGGATCAATATTATAATCTTGCCCATTGATAGCAATTTGACAAAAAACATGATCAAAACGTTTATTTTTCACATCTATTAACCGGACAAAATTTGGATTAAGACCAGCATGACATGATAAAACATAACAAATTGCCGCTAATTCACCGCAATTCCCCGTTTTAGATTGAATGGCTGCGAGTAAAAAAGCTTTTTTATCTTTAATGGCTCTATTTTTGCTTAACTGTTCTAAACAATTTTGATGTTGTTGAACAGTACGATTTAACCTGATTTTATTTGCTGATTTATTAGGACTTCCCTTAAAATAAGAACGTGTTTGCAACAGGCAATCATCCGCTTTTTTTAATAATGTGATGTGTTTCTTATCGCTATCAGCCTTATATAATGAGTTTAATGAAGGTAGTGATGATAAATTTTTAATATTAACAATATGTGATTCAATTCTCGTCTCATTTCTGGGTGATAATTGTGAAAAACAGATATCCTGTGTTCTTTGTTTATTTATTCTCATGACGATTGTCTCTTATAATAGTGAATAACTGATACGCAGCATAAATCTATCACGCCTATTTGTATTTAAAGAAACGACACAAGACACTGCGATATATTTACCATAAGAACCGCTGATAGCACTAAACTCGCTCAAGTTCGTAGCCATCATTTATCAGCTGCAATCAGTGTTTCCCTCTTGCAACCTTTTAATTTATTCATGATAATGATAATAATTACCAAATAATAAAATTATCATTAACACATAGGAGAACGTCCGTGGCCACTGAACAACCTGTTGAAAAAAACATCTACCGCCCGGCTCCACCACAGCTCATTCAAGTCAAATCCATAACCGATATCAGCCCATCTATTCGTAGTATTACTTTCACCGGTGAAAGACTCAATACATACCCAACAGATTGTGAAGGTGGGCACCTGAAAATATTTTTAGCCCCTGATTTAATCAGCCAGCCCGCACTCCCTATCCTAAGTAAAGAAGGCCGTAGCTGGCCAGAAGACAAACCTCGCCCATTTGTTCGTACCTATACCGTCAGAGCCATCCGTCCAGAAGTTAGCGAGATAGATATTGAATTTGCTATGCATGATGGCGCAACTGGCCCTGCATATCTATTTGCTCGGGATGCAAAACCAGGAAATTGGATGGGAATTACCAACCCAGGTGGCCCAGACCCATTATTACCTGCCAGACAACATTACTTCATGGCTGGTGATTCAAGTTCCCTACCCGCTATCGCCGCATTATTAGAAAAAATGCCAGCGAATGCCCAAGGCAAAGTTGTACTACGATTAGATAACCCAAAAGACGTAAGAGAACTAAAAAAACCTGAACAAGTTGAGGTGATTTGGGTTTGTGGTGATATCACCAAAACCGCTGAATTAATTAGCACATTTAAGTCTTGGGACATCCCAAGCAGCGACTGCGCTTTCTGGATTGCGGGTGAAGACCAAATTATTCGTGATTTGCGTCGTTATATTCGTCGTGAAAAAGGTTTTGGTCGTGATGATATCTATGCGATCCCTTACTGGCGATATGGCTATGATGAGGAAGGTTACCATCATGAGCGCCATGCTGTAATGGATAATCCTGACGATTAACTTCACTTCAAATATTTAGTTCGCTTATTGGTTTATAAATTCTAATAAGTGAACTTATTTCCTGATCTTGCCTGTCTTCATCAAGTTGTTAGCCATTATATTCCCCAACAATAAACGCCCTAAAATACTTTTCATACCCATTAATGTTATGTTATAACGTAATTGTTTTTATGGTCGTTATATTCACTACAAAAATAGGAAAACCACTGTGTACAAAATGGCAATTTTAAAAACTAGTCTTTATATTGCATTAGCTCTCACTAGCTATACTGCTGCTGCTCATGGCTCACATAGTCACTCCCATCCACAATCAGAGAAAGCGCTACAAGCTTCAAAAGGGATTTTTGAAGATACTGACGTCAAAGATAGATCTCTTAGTGACTGGCAAGGCATCTGGGAATCTGTTAATCCATTACTATTAAATGGAAAACTTGATGAGGTTCTAGAAAGTAAAGCGAAGAAAAATAAAGACAAAACTGTTGAAGAGTATCGTGAATATTATAAAAAAGGTTATGCCACTGATGTTGACAGTATTGGTATTGAAAACGATGTTATTGAGTTTACTCAAAATGGTACTGTAAGTAGCTGTAAATATGACTATGCCGGTTACAAAATTCTTCATTATACTTCAGGAAAAAAAGGCGTTCGTTACTTATTTGAATGCAAAGATGCAAACTCAAAAGCGCCTAAATTTATCCAGTTTAGTGACCATATTATTGAACCACAAGCCTCGGGGCATTTTCACCTATATATGGGAAATGAATCTCAGGAAAAATTATTAAGTCAGCTAGAAAATTGGCCAACTTATTACCCATATACCCTCACAGATGAGCAAATCGTACATGAGATGCTCTATCACTAATCGGCTTCCTATATAGGAGTCTAACCTATGCCCCGTGGGTAAATCGCGGGGCATATAGTTAATAGCAATGCTAATTAGTGGTTATAAGCCAATAATGCCTTATGGCATAATTGTGATCTCACACAATCCTCTATAGTAAAATTCACCATTGAAACCATTTCATCACTACTAAAACGTTGTAATGCATCAGCTAACCCTGAAGACACACCTTCTGGTAAATCACACTGGGTCACATCACCATTGACTATCACCGTCACATTTTCACCAAGCCGAGTTAAAAACATTTTCATTTGAGTGACTGTGACATTCTGAGCCTCATCTAATATCACGACGGCATTTTCAAATGTTCGGCCTCTCATATAAGCAAATGGGGCTATTTCCACTTTAGCAATTTCGGGACGCAAACAATATTGCAAAAAAGATGCGCCGAGCCTTTTCACCAAGACGTCATAGACTGGGCGAAAGTAAGGCGCAAACTTTTCTGACATATCCCCCGGTAAAAAACCGAGATCTTCCTCCGCTTGAAGAACGGGCCTTGTCACAATGATCTTATTGATATCTTTATGAATTAACGCATCAGCCGCAAGTGCAGTACTGATGTAAGTTTTACCACATCCCGCTTCGCCATTCGCAAAAATTAATTGCTTATGTTTAATGGAATTAATATAGAGTTTTTGAGCTTCATTTCTGGGCAATATAGGGGATTCATCACGCCGTTCTTTTGCCATACCGATAGCTTCAATACCAGTAAATTCAGCAAATGATGCGACGTTATTGATATCAAAACGACCTGAGCGATCTTTGCGTGATGAACGTTTCATTTCACGGCGTGCCTTTGTTGCAGCTTTCTGTCTACTCATAGTATTAACCCTTCCAGGTATCAGTGATGTCAATTCAAATGACGGACTATTCAAAACAGAGGCGAGCTCCCTTCAAGCTCAAAGTTAATATCAAATATCTATTATGTGGCTGTAACTCCATGCCATAACTCGGCTAATAAAAAAACCGGTTACCAATCTCACCATGGAAATCTCATGATGGAGTGGTAACCGGCTTTGTATTCTCGTGTACAAACACTTATTTCCCATTAGTTTCTCCTGTAACAGCGATACTTTTAAACTAATGAATCTATGTGACAGTAATATGACGAACTGCAATATTTTTTGTGCCCCAATGAGTCCATGTTTTTATTGCAGTTTTCACTGCTTTAAATATAGCGTCATTTTTTTTGATAAAGCAACATTTTTCTAACAAAATTTTGGGCGTTTATTAAAATTTTTCGTTATCACACATAAAAACAAAAAAAGTAAAACCACAATAATCAGTTAGTTAACTATTGTGGTTTGAAAGGATAATTAGCGTATTTTACAATTTCCCGCTAACTCAAAACCTGCGGCTTTAGCCGATTGTTCGTCAGTGAAGATGACGGCATTTTTATCAGCGATGGTATTGAAGCTAGCGCAATGTGAAAAATGATATTTTTTAGAATTACGATTACCTTTAATTTCAACCGCATCTGATACAATAGATTTATCTTCTATTACTTGAGGCTGATTTAAGGGTGAGACTGGTGAAATATTAACTCCCTCTGCGCTATTTTTATGATTTAAATTCCATTTTTTCTCCCCTGTCACAAATGGGTTATGATGCCCCATTACCTTAGCGATTCGATTATCTCGCTTGATTTCCCAAGAGGTTGGAGGATATTTATTATCCCAAGCCATCAATAACTGTTGTTGTTGACGTGACATAGACAAGTTATAGCGGTCATGCATATAAAAATATACTCGGGCTACCTGCCCTTTGGCTTCATCTCTTGGCTCAAAGACTTTTTGTTTAAAATCAACTCGGCTACGGCACATTCCGTATGGATACGGTGTATTAGTGGATAATTGCCCAAAACTAAAATTGCTTCTATCACCATTCACTTCACCAATAGAAGGCGCTAAATTATGCATATCTGCTTCCATTCGGCCAAAAATAGGGTCACTAGACACACAGTTTTTCCGCCCCCCTTTTTGCCAGCATTGCCTTTGATGACCAAACACCCATGCTGGAACAATATGCTCCCATTCAATACGCTCAGCTCGGTTCTGTTGTTTACGCACTTGGTAGCCACAAGAGGCTAAGTCAACCTTTCCCCCGCTTTTTCCTACCCATTCCCACTGGCAACCACAATATATTGTTCCCTCTCCTTGATGATTTTGATCTGCATAAACCTGCGTTTTACTTAGCACTTTAGCTTCTGTAAACGAATTTGGTGCGGAAAATGAAAAAGCAGAGAAAAGAAATAATAGAATCGAAAAAATGAATTGATAATATTTGGACAAGCTAAATTGTTTCAAAATAACACCACTAATAAGAATATATGCGAAGAATTAATATAAATGCATTAGTTTTTCCTCTAACACATTAATGCATAAGAAGAAATATCACATATTCTAATCAAATAGTAGCATAAATGATATCAGAGATGACCCAATTTTATGGCTCACCATCCATATCGGAATTTATGCAGCTTTAATAGGATATCTAAATCTTATTAGTAAAAAGTAAAGTATGACTTACTCACATAACGAGAATGCCAGTAAGCCACACCATTAAAAATTACACGCTTGGTCTTTTGCGATATAACCATAAACCAGGTAAAGAAATACCAATAGACAAGGCTCCAACAATGAAAGAGGCTTTTAAGAAATTAGTCACTAGAACTTCAACTAATTCAGGGTCATAGCCAAATTGCGATATTTTAACGACTGAAATCATTGCAATATAGGCACTAATACCTGGAAACATCGGGATCACGGCAGCAACAGTAAACACTTTAGGATGAGCTAACCACCAACGCGACCACTGAATACCGATAATACCGATTAAAATTGCAGCAAGAAAACTTGCCCACTCAATTTGCAATCCTAATGTCATCAGTATCATTCTAAAGCCATAGCCAATAGCACCCAATAAGGCACAATATTTCAATGCCCTTACAGGCACATTAAATACCATAGCAAACCCTGCTGCCGGTATAGCGGCTAATAGCATTTTCTCACATAAAGAGAATAGAAATTCTATGCCCATTCTTTTAAACCCCAGATTGTCATTGCTAACACAACCCCAATACAGGTAGCCAAAGTGAGAAGGCTCGCCATTGTCCAACGCGCTAATCCTGTATTAACATGCCCTTTAAACATATCAGCGACTGCATTAATTAATGGAAAGCCGGGAACTAAAAGCAATACACTGGCAGCCATCGAAATTGTTTCAGTCACAGCCAAATACGGTATTTTCAATAATAAACCTGAGACCGTGGTAGCAACAAAGGCAGTAATACAAAAATTAATTAACGGATTCATTTGATGGGAACTTAACACTTGCCGCACATACATTGCACAACCGCTGGCTAAAAATGTAATTAACGCACTCTCCCATCCACCTCCATTCAACCTACTAAAACAAGCACAAGATAGTGCCACCATCAGCACCATTAACCATCGAGGATAACGCAACGGTTTAATTGATAATAATTTCTTTTTTAATTGTTTTCGGTCTAACAAATGATGTTCGACTAGGATGACTGCATGCTGAACTTCAGTAACAACATGCATATTTATACCGCGGTCAATAATGCGTCGTGTTGACGTTAAGCAGCGACCATCAATTATAGTGGTTAAAACTAATGAATTAGATGAAATAGCACTATCGACTTGGCTTGCTCCAAGTGCAATACCCAAACGGGTCGTCAATTGTTCAACGAGCATACTTTCAGCGCCATGTTGCAATAACAATAAACCACACTCAATACATAGCCGAGTTACCTCACGTTGCTGATTAACAGGATCATCTTGGTCTGTTTTTTGCTCATTTAATACATGCTCTGTCATCTTGCCCCCAACATTGTGACAACCATTCAGATATCTACCTAAACATGTTAATCTTTATAAATATCATAAAGACAAATATCAGCTTAAATGATGATCTCTTTCAGGTAAATCTGTGATTGAGGTAACGTGATTTAAACTATTTCGTAAAATTTGTTATGTTATTTTCTTATTGAAGACAAATTGTAGGATTAACCATTCATGAATAGCCCTCTAACAGCTAAAACCCCAAAAGGCCAACGTCGGCATCAGGCGTTGATCACTGCAGCAACTGAAATTTTTCTGCAATATGGGTTTGAAGGCGCAACTCTGGATATGATTATTGAACGTGCTGGGGGCTCTCGCTCAACCTTGTATAAAAATTTTGGTGATAAAGAAGGGTTATTTGCTGCAGTTATTGCATCAATGATTGATGATATTTTTCAAGAGCCCGACGAAAAAACACCACCACTGGATACGATTGAGTCCATACTTTCTTTTTATGGTTCTCGATTTTTATTGAATGTACTTAAGCCTGAATCCATTGGGTTATACCGGTTAATTTTAGGTGAATACAACCGTTTCCCAGAAATAACTCACGCATTTTTTGAGCAAGGTCCAGTAAAAAGCTATCGTCTGTTGACACAAAAATTGGCTTTGCTTCCTGACGTTAAAGTGGATGAAAAAACATTGTTAAGCATTTCTTCACGCTACCTAGAAATGCTAAAAGCAGATGTGTTTATCACCACTTTCTGTATTGCTGATTTCAAGCCCAGCGATGAATTTATTCAACAGCAAATTGCTATGTCTGTCGATATCATCGCCAGTTATATCCGTAAAATCAGTAAAACCACAGCCGACTAAGCTAGAACTGATTGGGCTTGTTCTTTGGCTGCCATGGAATTATTTGCGATTAAAACTTGAGGGCCGTACAACGCAGACAGCATGGGTGCCATTCGTTCCATTTCTTCTTGATCTCGCCCGTCAGGTTGTAGGGTAACAACCAGAGCACGACAATGTTGCTCCATCGCTTCTTTTGCATCTTTCAACCAACGACGTATATATTTCATGCTTTCCATATCTTCTAAGGATGGTTTTTCTTTTTTAACCACCGGAGGATATATCAATACAAACTCATTTCTTCTTGCCAATAGCATATCCATTTCCTCTAACCATAAACGGGTTTCATCCATCGTTGAAGGAAATACATTCATCTCACAGATTGGCCAGCTTTCTGTTTCTATCATCTTTTTGTTCATCATAATCATCTCTTTTGTCATCATTATTCAAAGTGTACTCAAATGTACACTTTTACATTGCACTCAGTCAAGAATGATTATCATTTGTGTTTTGCAAATTATGCTATTACCGCGAGTTACTAACAGGAATACTCTCAATATGCAGTAAAAATTTATCAATTAAAAACATTCACGTGTTCGAGTGATGCGTTTTTGAATATGGGATGTTATTCTGACGATATTATGAATTTTAAAAGCGAAAATATGATGAAAAAAACTCTTCCAATTGCATTTAGCCTTTTAATGGCTTTCGCTGCATTTAATGCAAATGCAGGTGCTACCTGTGATACTTATTTCAAAGAAATGAACGACCTGGTTAAGCAAGCTGAAGAACAATATAAAGATGAAGCCAATGCAGGTGAACAAATTGCATTAATGAAGTCACAATTAGAGGAAGCGAAAAAAGCCCTTGCTAGCTACCCTGATGATGCACAAGAGCAAGCTTGTAGCCAAGCACTTAAAGCAATTGAGCAAGCCAAAGAAGCGGTTAAAACCCCCTAGATTTGTTCGCTTTTAATAGACAAAAAATAGCCTGCTGAGCAGGCTATTTTATTTTATCGAACCACAAGAACCGAAATCTTAGCATAGGAAACAATCCCAGAAGCATTTGAACCTAATAAATGCGTTGAAATACTTGGATTGCGTGAGCCGATAACAATAAGATCAGCATCAATAGCTTCAGCTTCTGATAAAACTTTGTCTCTTGGTGAACCAAACTCAACCTTATAAGAGATTTTGTCTGACGGATAATCAATTTTTTCAATAATTTCTTTTAACTGTTCTTCTGAACGTTCAAGTGCTTTTTTAGCAAATGAGGACAATAAATCATAATGATAACTGTAGCTCATTGAAAATCTTGAAACATCCGGAACTGAGTGAAATAAGTGAATTTTCGCATCTGAAATTTTTGCTAAATAAATAGCATGTTTTAATGCATTATCTGTTAGTACATCTTCAGATATATCCACAGGAACCAAAATTGTTTTATACATATGATGCCCCTTATTAGTTATGTTTACATTTTTATTCAAGCTGTATTATTGTGTATTTTTACAACTTGGTTATTAGGCGTAGCGGGTGAATATTGTCCTTTTACTCTTCTAAGTATAGTCTTACTACACTAAAAAAAGCTGTGAAGCCCCTTACTATTACAACAAAAATTATTCTTCTAAATGCCATTTATGCAAAACGCGATGAATAAAAGGAGTTACGATTAATCCAATACTGATAATAAAAACGCTTTGTAAAAATAGACCATAAATAGCAATAAAGAAACGACCTCCTCGTGTAATAGGAGCCGGCTCAATAGCTTGTCCACTCAACATAGACAACGCATTAAGCATTGACTCAACAACTGAGTGACCTTCAATAAAATAAAAACCAACTATACCGGGTAATAAGCCAAGAAAAAAAATCAAAAGTGCGAGTAAATAAAAACGCAAAACTCTCAGAACAAAGTGTTCAACACGCAGTAATTCTTGCGAAAACTTTTCCATATTGACTCAAACTCACCTTGTTATAAGTAAGATCAATTAACTTGAGTACTAAAATTAATTAAATTGGCAATATAAATAATCAAATAACAAAGAACCCACCCGATGAGCAGGTTCTTCTCTAATTATTAACGTACAACCAGTACTGATGTTTCCGCGTAGCGCACTATTCCCGCGGCTGTTGACCCTAAAAGATGAGTTGTAATATTTGGACGACGAGAACCAATAACAATAATATCTGCATTAATGTCTTTTGCTGTATTAATCACTTCATCTCGCGGGGAACCAAACGTTATAGTATAACTAACATCATCATGAGGTAAGTCAATTGAATCCATTAACATTTTCATGTCTTCTTCCGCTTTCACCGTCGCACGGTCTTTGATTTCCATGTAACCTAAGGCGTACGCATTAATAATTGCTGAAGAAATGGGTAAAACATGAATAAGATGAATTTTAGCACCGGATTGCTTTGCAAGATTAACCGCGTGACGGACTGCTTTACTGGTTAATTCATCTTCTGTTAAGTCGATAGGGACCAGAATCGTTTTATACATAACCCCTCCTAAAATAGTTAAAATGAAGTTCTACAACAAAATTATAAACAATTACTAATAAATGTCTCTTATCCACAAAGATAAATGAGATCTCTAACTACAAATAAAAACAAGCTATTCCCTTAGCCATGGCGTTACAGTTAAACCAACTAACATACCTTCAGGACTTAATAACCTTGTGACTGTTTGCCCCCAAGGTTCCATTCGGTTATTAACTAATAAGACATAACCTTCCTTAAGGCAAATTTTTGTGATTTTTTCAATGTCTGAAACCTCAAACTCCATCCAGCTTTGCGGGGTAGGTATGTTTTTAGGCCATTCACCTTGACCAAAACACGATTGAGCGGCTTGCTCTATAGGCCAAAGTGCAAAATGTTTGACACCTTCTAGCCCTTCTTGCTCACAAGTTAAATATTGGCTCCCTTCTTCAATTGGTTTTAAAGGTAGCTTTAACAACTCAAGATAAAAAGAGTGACTTTTTTTATAATCTGTAACTATTGGTCCAAATCCTGCAACAAACAATACATCAGAGCTATCTTGTAAATGTATCATCTCGCGTTCCTATAAAGTAATGAGATACTAAAAATTTACTGTTTAATAAAATAGATAATGACTTTTAACATAGAAGATAATTAATCACTGATTGTATTCGCTGTAGATATCATCTTTTCAACCATTCTTTGAGCCTTCAAGCCCTCTTCGCCACTGACCAACGGTTGAGTTTGATTTGAAACAGAATCAATAAAATGGCGAATTGCACCATCAAAGCCGCGTTGAACTAAAATCGAATCCCAATTAGCCGGTTTTCTCTCGCTAATCCCAATGGCATTTTCGTTCCACCAATGGTTCATATTGGTTATTTGGTGAATACTGTCTTCAGCCACCACAATAAGTTGCTCTTGTTGGCTTCCTGCTTTGCGATGCATCGATGTTGTTAGGCAACTTTGGCCAGCTTGCATATGGTGCTCTGCATAAAATAGCTCACCAGCATTTGTGTTATGAATACTACCACTGATTAATTCTACATTTTTTTGCGCTATCCACATTACAGTATCAACAACATGCAAATAATCATCTAATAACGTAAATCTAGCGTCATTCGGCCCTACGCTGTTCATACGGTGCTTATCCATACGAATAGACGTGATATTTTTAATATCCTGTTTAACTGCCAAATAAAATGGCGAGAAGCGGCGGTTAAACCCAACCATTAACATTTTCTGGCGTCGCGCTGCAAACTCAATTAATTGCTCCGATGGTTCAATTAATTCAGTCAATGGCTTATCAACATAGATATGGACGTTTGCCTCTAATAGCCGCTTGATTACTTCAAAATGGCTTTTCGTCGCACTATGAACAAAAATAGCATCACATTGCTGTGCTAGTGCGTCAATATTGCTAAACAGGGGGATTCGATAACTATCACAAACTAATTTTGCCTTTGATTGATTAGGAGAAAAAGCGCCAACTAACTCCCAATTTTCTTCTTTCGTTAAAACCGGTAAATACGCTTTTTGTGCAATAGAACCTAAGCCAACTACACCTAACTTTAATTTTCGCATCGTAAACACGCCTATTAATGATTAATCTGAGCAAGAATAATCTCATTAATATCAATTAAAAAATTTTTTTTGGAGTAATAACGTAATTTTAATTAGAAATAAATATACAACATTTTGTTTTTTATAAATAAAAAACAAAATCAAGTGAAGAATGAGAATGAGTAACTACATAAAAAAAAGGGTTGATTTCTTAAATGAGAATGGTTATCTTTTACCTCGTGAATACTTGAGTAAATCACTCAGGTTTATCACAAACGACATTGCTCACATTGCTTCCAGTTTAGCAGGCCAACTTTATATGTTGGCCTTTTTTTTGTTTAAAATTACACACTATTTTCTGCGTATTGCACTACTAAAGCTCCATGATTTCAAATGCCCAACATACGCTAGACGCTGGGTTGGCATGAAAGTTGGCACATCACCTGTACGCATATGTAATATATCCGCAGGTGTTATCCACGATGAGTTACCTTCAAATAAGGGAATACCTGCATATTTATAAGCATCGAGGACAAACTGTGAACAAAAGAAACCATTAGCTTGGTCTATATCATCGCCTAATTGAACTTTAGCTAAAGTTTTTAAGCAAAAATTACGTATCGTTTCACCAATTAATGGAAGCTCACATACCCTTTTTGTGATCATCCAAGGCGCTATCATCACAATACCTTTATAATTATATTTATTTCCATTATTTTGAACTGAAAACTCGCGTAATTTTTCTGCATGCAATGATGTTAAGCCTGTTTGCCTCAGCACTACCATGTTGTTAGAGTCTCTCACTGCTTGGTCTAATGTAATGATCCTAACGCCACTTCCAACAGACTCAGCTACTTCCCCCAACCCCAAGTAAATAGATGCGTGACTTACCCCACTAATACTAAATAACCGAATTCCCCATGAATTTAACCCTGTAGCAGAAGATAAAAGAATATCGCCTGGCAACATGTCAGAAACCGCCAACGGCTCAACAGAATCCTTGATAGGAATCGTGTTTGCGTGTTGAATATTAAAATTTAAGCGATTAGTTTCTTCATCTGATTTGAATTGAGTTGAACACCCTGAAAGAGAAAAACAAAATAAAAATAGCAGGAAACAATAAAATTTCATTCAATAACACCCGATAGTCATCTTTCTTTTTAGTTTTTAATTAATGAAGATAATATCGCTTAATCTATTTTATGACTACTGTTTATTTCTATAATAGAAGAGTTAGAATATTACTCATATGAGTGGTGCATATTGAAATGAGCTAACGTAATCTAATGAAAAATTAGTTTTAACAACTTAAATTTAACCCTCTAGTAAACACTAGAGGGTTACATACATTCAATTAACTAATAACATATTCTGGGTAAAAAACGGTTACTGAATGATATGTCTTCTTTTCTGTCGCTTTATTCTTTTGTACTGCAACTGTAGTATTATCTTTAGAACCAAGCGAAACACGTATGTTTTTTTTAGAGCGACTTAATTTATAAGGCATACCTAATAAACGACGTGCATTATTATTACTAACCATTATCGACTCCTTAAACTACTAAATTAAAATTCATTAAAAAATGAACATCAAAAAATATAGTCATCGTTGACCACAAAGGCTTTCTTGTTTCATAAAATGACAAAACAAAATGTAACTCTTTTAGTATAGCACTAAATCACCAATATATAATCCAGTTTTATTTATTAATTTCTATCAGTTATCATTTTGCTGGTTACAGCTCTTCATAAAATAATCAAATTATAGTGCGTTAAAAATATTAGCATACGTCGTTCCCTACTCAAGTGGTGAGGCAGGACTTGAGCATTTATCATTCCAAATTTGGTTAACCTGTTCAGGCAATAATATTTCATGTCCTCCATCAATAAATGGAATTGAAATATCCATGCGACCTTCATCATTAGTATAAGCTTTAACAATAAAACGCTTAAATCCGTCAGGCTTATCATTTTTATATCGATAAACCTCCCCACAAACATAACCTACCTTACCATTATCTGCAGTGTAACGAGAAAAATGATATTCAATATTTCTAAACTTTGCTGCTTGTGGGTACGCTAGAACGTCATAAACATTCTTTTTCACTTGCTCAACTAAACTTAATTGAGTTGGTTTCATATATAGTGCTCCTAACAAAAATGCAGCACCAAAAATGAGTATCGCAATGATTACTTTGAAAAAATTCATTTTTATTCTCGCCATATATGACCAACTTTTTAGAAAAAATATTTTTTACGATGATAACCAGATATCAATTAAAATCCATCTTTAAAACGTAAATGTTCTTATATTTATCCTTTTTTAATTTAAAATATGTTAAATATAAAAACCCTTCAAAAAGTAATGTTAAGTTGTGTTTAATATTACAACTGTTTTTTACTTTTAATCATCTAGAAAATTTTTCTCATACTATTGTGTTCTTTTAGAAACTATCAGTATAGTAAGGAAAACATTACAATAATAGGAACTAAAAAATGAAAACAATAGGCCTTATTGGCGGCATGAGTTGGGAATCAACGTTACTTTACTATCAACAGCTTAACGAAGGTATCAAACAACAACTAGGTGGCCTGCATTCGGCTAAAATTGTTTTATATAGCGTTGATTTTTCTGAAATAGAACAATATCAATCTAGCGGGCGATGGGATTTAGCCGGCCAGTGTTTAGCTGATGCAGGAGAGAGTTTAAAGCTTGCAGGTGCTGATTTCCTTGTTCTTTGCACAAATACCATGCATAAAGTTGCACCACAAATTGAATCTCAAACAGGTCTTCCTTTATTACATATTGCTGATGCGACGGGTGAACGCATTATACAATCAGGTATAAAAAAAATTGGACTCCTAGGTACCGCTTTTACTATGGAGCAACCCTTCTATAAGCAAAGATTAATTGAAAAATTTAACGTGGATGTACTAATACCTAACCAGCAAGATAGGAAAATAGTTCATAATATTATCTATAATGAACTATGTTTAGGGATAATAAATGACAAATCTAAAAAAGAATATCAGCGTATAATGGCATCCCTTGTAGAAAACGGGGCTGAAGGTATTATTTTAGGCTGTACCGAGATAACATTACTAGTTAATCAGAATGATACGACCGTAGGAATATTTGATACTACTGCCATTCATGCTCAAAAAACAGTAGAAGTCGCACTATCTGTTTAACCAACATTAAATCCTTTCTTTAGTAACTATTGTTAAATATAGTCATTGTTAAAGAATAGTATCAAAATTAACATATTATCTAGTGCAAAATTTCATTTAATACTATTAAAAAGAATTTTGCACCCATTAAACTTCATCTTTAGATCATAATGTATAATAATATCTTTCCCTGTTGTTAATTATACCTGAGCTAATCTTATAAATATCATTTATACTTATTCACCTTAGTTCATCTATCTTAAATTTACAGATTATTACCCATTGAATATTAATTTTCTTCTAAGATAATAAAAAAATTTATTATCGAATTGACAATGGATCACTATGAATAAAAATAATGTTGGTAATGCCGTGTTGGGCAAATTTATTAAACAAAAACGTATAGAGCATCAAATTACGACAAAAAAAATGGCAGAATTAATATCTATCTCTGAAAAGTCATACATAAAATATGAAGATGGGAGCCTTTCCATATTCATTGAACATCTTATGGTAATATCTAACACATTGAATGTAGATGTTAAAACATTATTTGAAACCTACGTCAACGCACAACCATGTACATAAGTATATTTCACTATCGTGCAAATTGTGCTTTACATTGAAAGAGTAAGGTATAGGCCTCGACAAGCAAAAATAAGCTAGATAACATACAAACATAACTTCAACACGAGATAAGAAATCACTATGAGCCAATCAAAAGCGGAGAAACCTCCCTTCTAATATCAGTAACATTAACTTATTAGAAGGGAAAATTATGAATTATACTAAATTTAATATAGAGACATGGTTACGTAGAGAACATTACAATATTTACGAAAAAACCATAAATTGTGGGTTTAGTTTAACAACTAAGATAGATATCACAAACCTAAAAAGATATATAGATTCAAATGGTTATGAATTTTATCCATCAGTGATTTATTTATTATCACGGGTAGTTAATACCTATAAAGAATTTAGGTTTGCAAAAAAAAATGATGAACTAATTTTATGGGATGAAGTGCACCCTAGTTTTACTATCTTCCACAAAGATACCGAAACTTTTTCTTCATTATGGTGCAAGTATTCTTCAGAAATAACAACATTTATGGAGAACTACCACCAGCAATTAACGTTGCATAAAGATAATCTCGATTTGCACCCTCAACCACAGCAAGTTGAAAATGTCTTCTATGTGTCATCTTTGCCTTGGGTTTCATTCGACAGTTTTAATCTAAATATTGCAGATATTACTAATGTTTTTACCCCGATTTTCACTTTGGGAAAATACTATAGTGAGAATAATAAAATGTGGCTTCCTCTAGCTGTACAAGTGCATCATGCAGTTTGTGATGGCTTCCATGTAGGTCAGTTTTTAACTACTTTACAAAAGCTATGTGACGAATTAACCCATTAGCCTAGATTACTCTCAGTCATGAAGGAAGCTAGCCTTCCTTCATTTATAGGAAATTAACCTCGTTAAATGGATACTCTCATCATCTTTAATTCAAAAATAATAAGCTTATGTAAATGGCATCCCCAATAGCGTCACTTTGAATAAGATATTCCGTTGGAGTAATCACCATTTTAATGGTGTTGGCGAGTAAAGAAAAAATCAATTCAATAGGATCAGTTGCAGGCATGTTTCCTCCATATTTTTCTATACATTAAGTTCTCATTGGCGCTTATACAATAAGATAAAGGCTATAGCGAAGACACTATCCCCTAACAGATTTTCATCTTTTGATAAATCTCACTGATTAAAATTTAAGCATAGAATAATCATAACTTAAAAAACGGGGCCATTACCTATGGTAAGCTCCATTATATTAAATAATTATCAACCGAGGCTCTAGTTGGTACTCTTTACCTCAAAGATTTATAATACGTTCTGTAATTAAAGATATTAATTTCGATGTATCAACGTCAGTAATAATTTTGCATTTAGCTTCATTATACTTAGCTTTTGGGTCATGATTAATGGAGGTAGATGTGTAAGCAAAACTATGACCGAATAATTTATTAGACTCATATTCGATAGTAATTGAACCGTCAATACCTGAAAAAATTTCAGGTTGAATGAGGTATGCAATAACGCAAGGATCATGGAGAAATGGGTCAAACTCTGCATATCTTCGGCACATTTCTGCAACAGTCTGAGCGATAAGGCCACCTTTTTCCAAAGGACTACACAAACCAGCCCTTATATCAGCCTTACTTGTTACATCCAAACCAAGCATAGTAATATGCCGTGCACTATCAAAAACGATATGAGCAGCATGAGGATCCACATAAAAATTAAACTCAGCAGCTGGCGTTATATTCCCCTGTGTAAATGCAGCTCCGCCCATGACTACAATGTCTTTTACATTATCAACTAATTTTGGTTCTTTGATGATAGCGACTGCGATATTAGTAAGAGATGCTATTGTGCATAATGTTATTTCACCTGGATTTGACATTACCGTATCAATAATAAAATCTACGGCGTGACCAGAATAATTTGGATAATCTGATGCGGGAAGCAATACTCCAGCTAGACCATCAGTACCATGAACATGAGTTTTACTCCCACTTTTGGACATTAGTGGACGCTCACAACCTTTCACTAGAGGAATATCCTGCCTATTTGCTAACGCAAGTAATTGTCGTGCATTATTGTGAACCTTTTCTAATTCTACATTACCTGCAACTGTGGTTATGCCTATTAATTCTATTTCTGGAGAAGCTAAGGCTAAAAAAATAGCCACAGCATCATCTACACCAGGGTCACAATCAATTATTATTTTGTTCATTCTATTACTCCTTGATTTATATGTTATACAAAAATACCAACAATAGTCGCTGATAAACAACTGACTAAAGTTGAGCCAACAATCAATCTAAAACTATTTGATGCAATCATTTTTCCATGTTCTCGGCTTATACTTGTAACGCAACCGATAATCATTCCGATAGAGCCAAAATTTGCAAATGATATTAAAAATACGGACATAATTGCATCCGTTCGTGGTGTAATGCTTGTTAATTTCATATAGTCAATCATAGCAACAAACTCATTCGATAAAATTTTAGTCGCAATAATTGTTCCAAAAGTAACACTTTCATCCCATGAACTACCCAAAATGAAAGCTAAAGGTGAAAAAATATAACCAAGAATTCCTTGAAAACTAATTCCTAAAATATTTAAAAAAACATCATTCAGCATACTAATTAAGGCGACAAAACCGATAATTATGGGAACAATTGCAAGAATAAGCTTAAAGGCATCCTGCATGTGATCTGTCAACACCTCAAAAAATGAGCCCCTTTCACCTTTATTTGCCCCCAAAGGACAAGTTGTGATATTTGTGGGTTCACTTGGATTAATAATAGAAACAATAATAAAAGTACTAAAAAAATTGAGACTAACACCAATAAAAACATAGCGTGGCTCAACCATTTGTGTATATGCGCCTAGTAATGCAATATCTACTGTTGAGACAGTACATGCAGCAATAGTATACATCTGTGCTTTAGATAGCCTTGGAATGTAATCTTTAATTGATACATAAGCAGGCATCATTCCGACTATCACAGCGCTAATAGCGGCAAAAGACTCTAATTTTCCAACTTTAGATATTTTGTTAATTAGAAAGCCTATAGTATTAATAATTAAATCTAGCGCACCGATATATTTAAATATTCCAATTATAGAGCAAATAAAAATCAAAGGTAAAAGAGCTACAACAACAAAAACCATAGAAGTTTTACTGCTTATATCTCCAAAAACAAAATCAATCCCCTTATTAGCATAATTAATTATATAATGAATACCTGATGCTATACCGTCAAGAGTAGTAAGCCCAATGGTAGTATTTAGCATGGTAGACGCGACAATAATCTCCAATGTTAACAATGTTAGTATAGATGGAAGTTTATGTTTTATATTTTTTTTACTAAAACTAAGCAAATATGCTATAAGAAAAACAAATATTAGACTAAAAAAGAATATAAGGTATTTCATAAATATCACCATGTTAATAGATTTTAATTATGATTAGTTGATTTAATGTCTCCTTAACCCACTAATTAAAAGCAAAAAAATAATTTTTAATATCAATATATATGACCTTGCTTAAAGGTACGATTTTAAGCATTTACATTCAATTTATAATTATATTTATAGTTCAAGCGCCAAACACTCAGGAACATAATAATTCAAATAAACTCTCCTAGTTTGTATTTTTAAACACATAATTCTTAAAATGTGAATCATGTCGCACTTGTAAGCCATACTTAAAATAAAGCTTTTTCTTTTCACAAATAACTCAGAGCGTTAGTTACCTTATAATTTTTTTCAATATCTTATTGTTATTAAGCGTTAAATTCTAATGATTCTGCAATTATACATTCACTCTATCTCGCTCTCTTTACCACTGCACTGGAAAACTTGCTAAGTTTAAATAGAAGAATATGTTCTATCTAAATATTATAAACATAGGCTTTATAATGCCCATATAATTCTTACCGTGATTAACAATTTATTAAGTTACTAAAATTTCTAGTGACTACTAAAAATATAAAATAGCTAGTGGGATAAATATTTATTACTTATTTACCTTGCTTATACTAAATAAGAATAAGAAAAACTCAATACAGCTATATTATTTTAGCTCAAAAATAGATACTTTAGTCCCCAAAAAATGGAAAGTAATAATTGAAAAATTTATTGGTTCTGTATCTAGGCATAAAAACAATAGTATTGTTAACTCACATCTGAATAAGGCAGCTATAATTAGATTTTCTGACCTAAAATTTGCAGATGTCATCATGAAAAAGCTCAAATACTCAAGGGGCATTAGGTTTCATGCACGAAAATTTATATTGCAGTAAATACGTTAAAACACTCAATATTATTAATGAAGAAACACACGAATGCTTAGCGCATTTTGGTTGATACATCATTGCAGGCTAAAATATCATCAGAGCACTTGAAAGTTTAAATCAGCTTCCACCGGAGGCATATCGTCAACAGTTAGAAAACTCTAAGTTTGTGTGTCTCTATTAAAGTAGGATGGACACCAATTTTCACCTATTTTATCGAACTGGTATCACTCTTCCCTCATGTTCTGCTATCATGAGCCTCTTTTTATAACTCTCGCTGATTAGGCTTTAAGCATAAAACAATAATAATTTAAAAACCAAATGTACAATTATCCATCAGCAACATAAACCCCAGTAGCAGAACCTATAGAATGACGACCAATAAAGAACAGTACAACTTAAATAAGTTGCAAAAAAGAATTCGCCGCGATGTTGGCCAAGCAATCGCTGACTTTAATATGATTGAAGACGGTGACCGGATAATGGTTTGCTTATCTGGAGGTAAAGATAGTTACACACTACTTTCCATCCTGCAAAGCTTGCAAAAAAGTGCCCCAATCCAGTTCTCATTAATTGCGGTTAATTTAGATCAAAAGCAACCCGGGTTCCCTGAGCATATCTTACCTGCATACCTTGATAAACTTGGTGTAGAGTACAAAATTGTTGAAGAAAATACCTATGGGATCGTAAAAGAAAAAATTCCTGAAGGGAAAACAACCTGTTCACTGTGCTCGCGTTTACGTCGTGGAATTTTGTATCGTACGGCTACTGAATTAGGAGCAACTAAAATTGCTCTTGGTCACCACCGTGATGATATTTTACAGACTATGTTCTTGAATATGTTTTACGGTGGAAAGTTAAAAGGTATGCCCCCTAAATTGATGAGTGATGACGGAAAACACATTGTCATTCGCCCGCTCGCTTACTGTCGAGAAAAAGATATAGAACGCTTTGCGCAGGCTAAAGATTTTCCAATTATTCCATGTAACCTATGTGGTTCTCAACCAAACCTGCAACGTCAAGTTATTAAAGAGATGCTACGTGATTGGGATAAGCGCTATCCCGGCCGTATCGAAACAATGTTCCGTGCTACTCAAAATATTGTACCGTCTCATTTATGTGATACCGAATTATTTGACTTCAAAAATATTTCTCATGGAGATGAAGTTATCAATGGCGGAGATCTTGCGTTTGACAAAGAGGAGCTACCGCTTCAACCTTTTATAGATGAAGATGATAAGCCCGACTTTACAGCAGAACGCCTTGATATTATTGAAGTTAAATAAACATTTATTGATAACCTCCTCGTATGGAGGTTATTTTTGCTCGGATTAGATGCAAAAAAAAGCCGATGTAAAATACATCGGCATTACAGTGGTCAATTATTCTGTATAAGAACTCAATATGAGAAAAACTACAATTATGGAGCACAACGTTCATCGCTCAACGTTGCATTCACCTGCAGGACTAATACTGCACTAAAACCTCAGTAGTTTTATTGATTTATCTCAAACTAGGTCCGGTTATCGCAAATAAGTCATCAATATTAGAGCCATCGGCTTTTTCTTAACCACCACAAAACGGTTCCAATTAAAACGGCTAATAAAACACAAAATACACTAAAGGCAAAACGGAACTCATTACCAGGGATCCCGCCTAAATTCACACCAAACAGCCCCGTTAAAAAAGTTGTTGGTAGGAATATCATGGCCATTAATGACATTGTATAAATGCGCCGATTCATCATCTCAGTCATCATATTCGTTATCTCGTCAGAAATAATCGCTGTACGTGCAATAAAACCATCGAGATCTTCAATACAACGTCCTAATCGGTCAGAAATCTCTTGAATTCGACGACGATTGGTTTCATCTAACCAAAGCAATTTTTCTGTTGTTAAACGGGAAAACATATCTCGCTGTGGAGCCATATAACGGCGTATCACAATAATTTGTTTACGAAGTAATGCTAATTCCCCTCTCTCAGGAATTTGGCTATTTAATATGAAATCTTCCATATCAATTAAACGCTCATGCAAAGAATCCGTAAAATCACTTATTTCATCTGTAATAGAATCAGCAACCTCAACTAACCAGTCACCTGTACTTTGGGCCCCGACTCCCTGCTTTAAATCATCAATAATAGAATCTAAGGAATTTACTTTTCGATGACGACTAGAAATAATTATCCGATTATTAATAAATACCCTAAACGCAACTAATTGCTCAGGCCGCTGGCCAGCATTGGTATTTAATGTTTGCAATGTTAATAAAATACCATCGCCAACACGAATCAATCGCCAACGTCCTGAATGCCCAGATAAAGCAGACTTAACTTGGTCATTAAAGAGATCTGATTGCTGAATCCAATTAAAACTTTGTGGGTCCTTATAATCATAATGAAGCCAAAACGGTGATTGCTGGTTTGCGCTAGCATTCACGTCGATAGGAAGTAACCCACCGTCTCCATTTAACTGAAATGCATGTACAGGATTTGAATTTTGGAATAAAGAACCATAAATCAGTCCCATGCAATATCTCCCTTTTATAATCAATACGGTATTTTTAGTCGAATAGTGACATATTTGTCATTATTTCAAGAATCGTTCTCACGATACATAAAATAACAAAAAAAAGATTGAGATTAATATCTCATAAAAACAGACAATTTCCCATAAATCACAAAATATCGCCATTTTTGCTAAATAACACTACATAATTGACACAAACGAGCAATAAAGTTCATGATGATTTTTTTATTATGAAAAGGTAGTGTTTATTCCTTTTTTGGTCCTCCTTCCCATTCTCCAGAGGAAGGAGCTTTTTTTCTTTCCTTTAGAAAAAGCAGCCCGTACCTTGCACAGGCTGTATCCTATTTTAATGTTTAATGATATAAAAACTGTGGCTATAAGCGACATCTTCGGGGTTGTTTATCGGGTACCCCTTCAGCCAAGGCTTAATTAAGCGTGCATTGGTATATTGGTAAATAGGCGCGATTGGAGCTTCTTTTGCAATGATTGCTTCCGCATTATTATAATAACGGTTGCGTAATTGTGCATTCGTTTCAATACTCACCGACTCAATAACGCTATCATATGCAGGGTTATTAAATTTTGGTATATTGCCAGTATGTTGAGATGTAAGCAGAGACAAGAATGTTGAAGGCTCATTAAAATCACCTATCCATGATGCACGTATAACATCAAAATTTCCTGTATTGCGGCTATCTATATAAGTTTTCCATTCTTGATTTACTAATTTGACTTCAGCGCCTAATTTTTTCTTCCACATAGAAGCAATTGCAATCGCAATTTTCTGATGATTTTCTGAACTGTTGTACAACAATGTTAATTCTAACGGGTGATTTGGACCAAAACCTGCTTGCTGTAATAACACTTTTGCTTGCTGGTCTAATTCTTTTTGTGAGTAGCTATTGTAAAGCCCTTTTTCAGGTTTAAAGCCATCGGTGACATCGGGAGTAAAATAATTTGCAGGTTTTTCCCCTGTACCTAATACTTTATTAGCAATTAACTGGCGGTCAATCGCCATGGATAAGGCTTTTCTAACACGAACGTCATCCGTCGGTGCGCGTTGGGTATTAAATGCATAGTAATAGGTCCCTAATTGGTCTGGTGTAAAGACTTCATTAGGAATATCTTTCAATAATTTTTGATAGCGTTGTTTTGGAAATGATTCGGTAATATCCAAGTCTCCCGCTAAATAACGATTAGTTGCATGAGACTCTTGGTTAATCGGGACAAAAGTGACTTTAGTTATCACTGTATTTTGATGATCCCAATAATTTTTGTTTGGAACTAAAACAATTTTTTCATTAACCACTCTGTCAGATAAAACAAAAGCGCCATTTCCGACTAAATTACCTACTTTTATCCAGTCATTACCAAACTTTTCAACGGTTCCTTGGTGAACAGGAAATAAACTAAAATTAGCTGCTAATGAAGGGAAATAAGGTACTGGTTTATTTAAAGTAATCTTTAATGTATGCGCATCAACCGCTTCAACACCTAGCTGTTCAACAGGCAGTTTTCCATCAATAATAGCTTGCGCATTGTTAATACCTGCTAATGCTGCAAACCAAGCAAATGGTGATGATGTTACCGGTGAAACCAGTCGTTGCCAGCTATAAACAAAATCTTGAGCCGTGACAGGGTCACCATTCGACCAACGAGCATCAGTCCTCAGTGTAAATGTCCAAATCCGGTTATCTGTTGTATTCCAATTTTGGGCTACACCTGGGATAGGTTTTCCATGGTCATCCTGGTTAACAAGCCCTTCAAATAAGTCACGCATGACTTGCGCTTCCGTTAACCCCACTGACTTTACCGGGTCCAAAGAAGCCGGCTCGTCTTTTAAATGACGCGTAACTTCTTGGTTTTCAGCTAAAACTGTGCCAGTGGGTATCACCGCACTAATAGCTTGTGTAGTAAAAATAACTGAAGAAATCAAAACAGCTAAAGATGTGAATGAATGTTTATGCATTTTATTTTCTATCTTGTTAGTATAAATAAAGTTAACTAAAAGCCTAGTTAAATGATTTCAAGTGAAGGTGCTATTGTTAGCAATATTACTGCATTTACGTCTTAAGTTTCATTTAGGTAAATTAATTATTGAAACATATTTCCGTATATCCATAAAAAATAATAGATTATAGAGCAAAAACTCACTCAGTTTAGATAATATCAAACAGCGATACACTTGAGTTATTCTGTAGTTTATCTTAATTTATCATATGCTTTCATATTTCAGAAATCTACATTTCTCTTGTAACCAATTGATTTACCTATCTAAATATACATAAACTAATACTCGCATTATACAATAATAGCTATGCCCATATCCTTGTCATTTTTCTGATCAGTAAATAATGACTAAAGAAATCAATACAGACAGATTTCCTTTTGTTACACTCCATAAGGCAATTTAAAAAGGTGCATAACAGAAAACGCAAGCATTGAAAAAGCTTAGCTGTTATATAATGATAATGCACCATACCCTAATAAAAAGTATGTAATATTACCTTACTTTGCCCCATGTAGAACTCAAAGTAAGTGATAAGGTTTCTGTATAAAATTTGGTCATTAGTAGAATGTAAAACTCAGCACTGTATAACTACTCATTAAAAAACCTTTAATCGCAAAGATTTTTTATTAGAAGTTAGATTAAGTTAACAGTGAATCACTTTATGAACGGGAGAAAAATTCATGTCGCAAACAGTTAAATTAAAAGGTAATGACATCACAGTTAATGGTGTTTTTTTACAAGCAGGTTCAAAAGCTAAGCCCCTTACCCTTGTCACCAAAGATCTCAGCGAAGCAACGCTGGAAACTTATGAAGGTAAAAGAAAAGTTTTAAATATTTTTCCAAGTGTAGACACTGGCGTATGCGCGGCATCAGTTCGCAAATTTAATAAGCTCGCAAACGAGTTGGACAACACGGTTGTGTTATGCATTTCTGCTGACCTGCCTTTCGCACAAGCACGTTTTTGTGGTGCAGAAGGTTTAGATAATGTCGTTATGCTATCTTCTTTCCGTAGTGATTCATTTGCTAATGACTATGGTGTTGCTATCGCTAGTGGTCCATTAAAAGGCTTAAATGCACGTTCCGTTGTTGTCTTAGATGAAAATAATAACGTTATTTATAGCCAATTAGTTTCTGAAACTACTGAAGAACCTGATTACGACAGTGCATTAAACAGCCTTAAATAAGCTTTTTATATCATTTAACTCACTGTAATTAATAATGAAGCGGGAATTTCCCGCTTCATTACTTAATATAAAAACCACACTAATCTACGTGAGCCCAGTACAATGGCTGGTGGTTCTTCGCATTAACAACATTCGCAAATAGCTTATTGCCACTCATTATAGAGATCAAAGTATGAGAAAGCGTACTCAATACTTTTAAGGCTTGATCCTGAGTGACAGGGCAACAAGATGTCAAAATATCAATAATAAGGTCTCGAGGCTTATAACCATTTTTCACCAATGCCTCCCACGTGAAACGATTTTTCTTCGTTAAATATTTTACTGCGGCTTTATTCATCAGATAAAGTTCGGCAGCTGAGGCAGCAGACTCAAACATATCATTTTTATAATGACTCTGGCTCATGTATTCGCGTAGCTTACGATTTACAATGAAATTAATAGTGAATTGGTCCATGGCAACTCCTTGTAGGCTGAAACCCATCAGATGAGATTACGATACCCTAAAACAGTAGCTGTCTTTGTTATATAGCAGGAAAATTCACCAATTAGCAATAGTATTAGTAAGGTTTTGCCATACTAAACACGAGCTAAAAAAGGTACGTCTTTAAAATAACATTGAATTAGTGCCCTATTCTCATAGATTTTACCGACTGTTCGTACTACAGCATCTCGGCAATACTTATTCAAACCGTGGGTCGGTATTGCCGTTGCAATGCCAGAACCACTCAAAAACAAACCTATTGCTGTTAACACATAGGTTATTCTTTTGTTCATTTAAATTAGTTTTGCTCTTTTTTCGTATTGAGACCATATTCTCTTAATTTATTGGCAATTGCCGTATGAGAAATATCCAAGCGTTTAGCTAATTTACGGGTGCTCGGGTAATCACGATACAAGCGCGCTAATACTGACGCTTCATAGCGTTTAGTAATTTCATCTAGCGAACCATTGAGCGAATCTAAAGCCAGTGCGGGAGGATTTACTACATCAGGTAATTGGATATTCTCTGCTTCCAATATATTGCCATTAAGTTGAGTTAACCCTTGATAAAGGGCATTTCTCAGTTGCCTTACATTACCCGGCCAATAATAACTGCTTAAAAATTCGATTAGCGAAGGCGCCAATTTAGGCTCTGCAATATGAAGCTCTTTGGAAAAACTGGCTACAAATGTCTTGGTTAGCGGTAGAATATCTTCTTTACGTTCACGTAATGGAGGGATGGTTAATGTGAGTACATTTAAACGATAATAAAGGTCCTCTCTGAATTTTTTTTCTGCCACCAATTCAGGTAGATTTTTCTGTGTTGCACAAATTACACGGACATTAACCTTAACTTCTCGTTCCTCGCCAACACGCCTAAATGTTCCATCATTTAAAAAACGTAATAACTTAATTTGCATTTGAGGTGACATTTCAGCAATTTCATCAAGCAATACTGTTCCGCCATTTGCTTGTTCAAAAAAACCTTTTTTACCTTCAACTGCATTTGGATACGCCCCTGCTGCATAACCAAATAATTCACTTTCTACGACATCATCCGGCATCGAAGCACAATTTAAACCTAAAAACGGTTCTTTTCCTCGCGCACTATGCAAATGACAAGCTTTCGCTAAGATATCCTTCCCAGTCCCTGTTTCACCAACGAGTAATAATGGCTCATCCAGCATCGCAACACGTTTAGCCCGTTCAACCACATTTGCCATGACAGGGCTAACAGCAATAATTTGTTCAAAACCACTGCCATCTACCTCAATAACTTGTTTACGTTGCTTATCTAAAATTTCAGCCGATTTCAACAGCAACACAGCTCCAGTGCAATGGAGTTTACCATTTTCATCTGCCAAAATAATAGGAGTCACTTGCATCAAATAGTCTTGGCCTTTAATGACGACTTTCTCTGTATAAGCTTCTGGTGACTCTCGTTCAAACCAACGTACCAGCCCTTGGCTACCGACTAACTGAGAAAAGGTTTTTTCTCGAATTTTTGCCTCATCATAACCAAATAATTGCAATGTCATTGGGTTAACCAACTCAATATTTAGCTTATTATCAATGGACAAAACAGGTTCTGGAAATGAGTTTAATAGCGCCCAAACAGCTTTATGCTCTCTTTCTGAAGGCATAAAATAAATTCGGCGAACATCAATAACACCATTGATACGCCGTATTTCTGCCATCAATGTGCTGAATACCTGAAAATCCACAGGTGTAAAATTTAGGTAAATCCTACGTTGAGGAGATATTTCAATACCTTTTAAATCAATATTTTGTAGGACTAAAAGATCAAGTAATTCACGCGTTAAACCGATACGGTCTTGGCAGGTCACTTCGAGGCGCATGGATAGGAACCTTCATCAAAAAAGCCGAGAGAATAAAGGTATTTTAGCCTTAAACATTAAGGGAATACAGTGTTTGTGTCACAAATTGTTGACAGCTTGTAAGCTTCATAGGTATTAACAAATAAAATCACTGCTTTCCTTAATTTTTTAAGGCTTGAAATAACAATAAGCATATTAATCAACAAATGATGCTGCTGAGTGAGTGAAAACTGTCAACTCACTCTGCCAGCGATATTTCTTTACGCTTTATCTTTTTTACTGGGAATAACATTCTTTAATTGGCCAATTAGCTGATGACGAAAATCGGCTAAACGAGGCTTGTTTTCAATCCAAGGCAGTGGTCGGCATAATTCCATCGCCTTAATACCTAAACGTGCAGTTAACAAACCCGCACCAATACCTTGTGCTGCACGTGTTGATAACCGTGCGGTAATATCTTGAGATAACCAATCCATCCCCACTTCACGAATTAATTCAGATGCACCTGCAAAGGCAATATTAATGAGCACCATACGAAATAGCCGAATTCGGCTGTAATAACCGAGTTCAATACCATAGATTGCCGCGATCCGATTAATTAGACGAATATTTCGCCAAGCAATAAATGCCATATCCACCAGTGCTAACGGGCTCACTGCAATCATAATGGCCGATTCAGCGGAACAACGACTAATTTCTTTACGAGCTTGTTCATCAAGAATGGGCTGAACCATTCGACTATATAATTCAACAACTTCTCTATCATTATGAGAATCATGGAGAGTGGCTTGCCAATTAACAATCGCAGGATGTTGCATTGATAACGCAGATTGTTTTGCCAATTTTTCACAAAAAACCTTTCCTTGCCCCATTCCATGACTGTGCAATAATTCGCGAGCAAAGTCTCGTTCCTCTGCTCGTTCTCTTAAGCGATACAACCGCCGCCATTCACCAACGACTGACCCTACACCCGCCACAACGATTAAACCACCCGCAGCAGCAACACCTAACGCAGTCCAATCTTGTGTTACCCATGATTGATGGATCCAAACGCCCAGTTGAGCAACGACACTGACCCCAAAAATTCCTGCTGCAGCGCCAACTAACTTTCTCCAAAAACTCCGTTTTGGTTTTAACGCTTCGTTAATCAGGCTTTCAACCTCACCCTCTTGGCTATCTTGTTCTGCTTCCAAAGAAACTGGAGTGAATTTTTCGAGTTCTCGTTCATCAAAAACTTGGGCTTTTTTTAGCGATTCTTTCGTATCATTTTCACTACTTTCAGCGAAATCTAAACGCTGTTTTAAAGGTTCATTCATTTCAGTTTATCTCCCAACAAAAATTCAAGCGCACTGTCCATACGAATATGTGGCAATGGTTGATCCATTGGCGTTGGCCTTGGTCTGAAATCTTCAAATTGAAAACCTTGAGTTTGCCAGAATTGCTCATTTGGCAACCGTTTTGGGACTTCACCAGGATAAAACATTAGCGGTTGTCCATCACTTAACCGATTCCCTTTTAACGCAGGTAATTTTTCACCTTTATAATCCACAAGGCCACTTTCGGTTGCTTGTATTGATGCTAAACCAACACAATCCATGCTGATCCCTTCAAATGCAGCATGCTGCCATGCCTCTTGCACTAATTGTTGCAACAAAGCCACTAAATTTGCATGCTGGTCTGGTGTTACATGGTCTGACTTGCTCGCCGCAAAGAGTAATTTATCAATACAAGGTGAAAATAAACGCCTCAATAATGTGCGTTTACCATAATGAAAACTACGCATTAATTGGGTTAACGCCATTCTCATATCATTAAATGCATCAACACCGCTATTTAACGGTTGCAAACAATCAACTAAAACAATTTGTCGGTCAAAACGTTGGAAATAATCACGATAAAAACCCTTAACAACATGCTCACAATAATATTGATAGCGTTGCTGTAATGCGCCAATATTGGTGTTTTTTCCTGCCTGTGCGAGCTTTTTATCACCATATTTGGCTACATTTGGCCATGGGAAAAATTGGAGTGCGGGTGCTCCTGTTAATTCAGCCGGTAAAACGAAACGACCTGGTTGAATAAAATGTTGCCCTTGGGCCTTGCATTCAACTAAATACTGGGTGTAGGCAGCAGCAACTTCAGCCAGCAAATTTTCGTCAACAGGCGCTAAAGGGTCACATTTTTCACACAATGTCAGCCATGGTTGGGCTAAATGTGCACGCTCTCCCTTTATTAAAGTGTTCATTTGTTCAGACCATGCTAGATAATTTAAATCTAGCATGGGTAAATCCAACAGCCATTCGCCGGGATAATCGACAATCTCTAAATATAATGATGAGTTATCGACAAAATGGCGCAAAAAAGAGTCTTCTGAACGGTAATGCAATTTAAGGCGTATTTCACTGACACCCCGTGTTGGTGTTGGCCATTGCGGTGGTTCCCCATAAAGGGATGCAATACCTTCATCATACGCAAAGCGTGGTACTGACAAATCACGGTGAGGTATCCGTTTCACCCCTAACAACCGCTTATCACGCGCGGCAGAAAATAAAGGGAGCCGTGCGCCCGCATTCACATTCAATAATTGGTTCACCAGTGAAGTAATAAATGCGGTTTTTCCACTACGGCTAAGCCCTGTTACTGCGAGCCTAACATGACGATCAACACTTCTATTCATCAAATCAGTTAATTCACTGTGCAGTCGTTTCATGCTCCTCCCAAGACTTATCCTTTCAATTTAAACTCATTTTACGTCATATTGCGTTCTATAATTTAGCATAAAACAAATTGTATTAGGTTAACCGTTTAATTAGTACATTAAGCAACCATTTACTTGTCAATAACTTAATAAGTTTACCTATGAACCCTGCTGGGCCATACGTCATAAGCAACACTGCGGCGAATCGAATACCTTTTCGTAGCAAAAGTTTCTTTGCAAATTTTTTAATTCGATAACGAACGTTGTTTGCCATATTTCACTCACTTTTTTATCAAAAACAAAAGGGATTTGGTTTTGAAACCTAATCCCTTATCATGTGATGGTGATGCGATTTATTATAGATTTCGAAATTTACTGTTCACTGTATAAGTATCTGACGTAACGTATCTTTCAATCTGGCGTAGCTTCATTTCACCTGATTTTAATTGTGTATCGATTTGGTTAATAAGACTACTGACTTCTGGGCCAATATCTTGCTGTGAACGGTAGCCACTTGGTGCCGTTTCTACGACAAAGCACATCACGATATACAAAATCAAAGTAATACCAAAACTGACAAATAGAGCCAATACGGCTAATGCTCTAACCAAAGCAACTGGAAGTTCTAAATACTCAGCAATACCCGAACACACACCACCGAACACACGTCTATCCGTTAAACGATAAAGTTTGCGGTTGCGAAATTGAGTCATTATTTTTGCCTCCAATTTGGGTGTTCTGCATCCAAAATATCTTCAAGTGTTTTAATGCGTTGCTGCATCTGTGATGCTTGTTCTGCTAATTGCATCAAACGTTGTACTTCATTTTCAGTTAGCTGACTCCCCTGCCCACTGTTTTTTTTGCTGTAATGTAACCACAGCCAAATAGGCAGAATAAAAATGAGAAAAATGATTAATACGAGAGACAGAAAAACGTAGCCCATCACATATCCTTATACATATGGTTAACCTATCTATGGCACTGATACGATATTACTAACGTACCAGTGCATCAAAATAACTGTTACTGATCTTTATTGATTTTAGCTTTAAGTGCCGCTAATTGCGCACTTATTTCGTCGTCTGCTTTTAACTCTGCAAACTGTTGATCCAGTGATTTTTGTTTCCCAATACCATAACTTTGGGCTTCACCTTCCATATGGTCTATACGGCGCTCAAACTGTTCAAAACGCGCCATTGCTTCATCCAGTTTGCCGCTATCCAGCTGGCGACGTACATTACGACTAGATTGTGCGGCTTCCATACGAACAACCATTGATTGCTGTTTCGCACGAGTTTCTTGCAGTTTGTTTTCTAATTCAGTGATTTCACCTTTCAAACGAGTCAAGGTTTCATCAACAATAATCAGCTCGTGTTTTAAGGTATCGACCATTGCACTCACTTTTTGCTTTTCAATCAGTGCCGCACGCGCTAAATCTTCTTTATCTTTCACCAGCGCTAATTCTGCTTTTTCTTGCCAATCAGCAACTTGTTTTTCGCCCATCTCAATGCGACGTTCTAAACCTTTCTTTTCTGCTAAAGTACGTGCTGATGTTGACCGGATTTCAACTAACATATCTTCCATTTCTTGAATCATCAGACGGATCATTTTTTGCGGATCTTCTGCTTTGTCTAACAAAGAAGCGATGTTTGCATTAATGATATCGGCAAAACGTGAAAAAATACCCATTGTTTATATCCCCTTGATGGATTTAATCATTCTGTAGCGCCTCGACCTGATTTGGCTTCCAACCCATACCTGACGCTCCGTAAGTCTAACAACAATTCGCATGTTGCTGTATTTAGCTATTGCTATTACATATTTTAAATAGCAATTCGCGTGCCAACTTTTAAATTAATTCATATTGATATGATTTTAAAGAGAATAATTATAAGCTTCCCCTGAAAATCATTTTAGTCTATAGTTCAAATATCGGCATTTTAAACCAACTATTGGTGAAAAAAACCATGAAAGAAACCAATGAACCTATTCTTGGCGTTTCAAGTAACTTTCTCGATGTACTCGAACAAGCCTCTGAACTCGCACAACTCAATAAACCTGTTTTAGTTATCGGTGAACGCGGCACGGGTAAAGAGCTTATCGCAGATAGACTCCATTACCTTTCCCCTCGCTGGCAAGAAGCTTTTATCTCTCTCAATTGCAGCGGACTCAATGAGAATTTGCTGGATTCTGAATTATTTGGACATGAAGCGGGGTCTTTTACGGGAGCCCAAAAACGCCATCAAGGGCGCTTTGAACGAGCTGACAAAGGTTCTCTTTTTCTTGACGAACTCGCGACTGCACCTATGTCAGTTCAAGAGAAACTCCTGCGTGTCATTGAATATGGCGAGCTTGAACGTGTCGGTGGAAGCCAAGCTTTACACGTAGATGTGCGTTTAATCTGTGCCACAAATGCCAATTTACCCGAACTCGCCAAACAAGGTCGTTTTCGAGCCGACCTCTTAGATAGACTGGCTTTTGATGTCATTCGCCTTCCCCCATTACGTGAACGGCAACCTGATATATTATTATTAGCAGAGCATTTTGCTATTTTAATGTGTGGTGAATTAAAACGTTCGCACTTTACAGGTTTTACACGACATGCCCAACAAGCCCTGCAAAACTACCCATGGCCAGGTAATGTACGCGAATTAAAAAATGTCATTGAGCGTTCAATATACCGCCATGGAAACCATGCTGAACCCGTTGATAATATTATTTTCAATCCATTTGGTGAAAAACTTGCTGAGCTGCATGAATCACCAAGCCCCCAACCCATACAGCCTTCCCAACAAGCAAATACCATTTTACCTTCACTACCTTGTGACTTACGTCAGTGGCAACAGCAATCTGAAAAAGCACTATTAGAACAAGCGCTAGCAGATTGTCATTTTAATCAGCGTAAAGCAGCACAACGGTTATCTCTAAGTTATGACCAACTGCGTGGTTTAATTAAAAAACATCAAATAAATATTGAAATTTAATAGTCATTAGTTCAAACAATCCAAATTTATTGTTTGAACTAATGCAATATACTTAGAGATAAAAAATTTAAATTTGAAAATCGTGGGCTTTATTATTACTAAATGTTTCCAATTTCATATTGCACTTTTAAATATTACTTATCACTTAATTACTAACAGCATTAGTAAAAAACCAAATAAAATAAAAACAATAAGTAACAATTAGTTAAAAGATAACTTCATCATAAAAAATTAAGCCAAATTACACTAAAAACCATTTTGACACCCCCCAAAAAAAGTGATAATTAGTAATTTCCACTAGCTATTATATAAAAAATATAATTTTCTTTAGCACATTTAGTTAATTATATATAGATAATTCTATTTTAATATGATTAATGCTGTTTTATTATTTGTATTTACACCTTGTCATATTTAACTACTGTGCGAAATATATTTATATGATATCTCTATTAATATAATTCTTATTATATGAGGAGCCTATTATGAAAAATATAAATGTACTAGCGATCACCTTTTTTCTTCTAGGGTTATCTCCTACGGTTAATGCGCAATCATTGATGAAAACATTTTCTTACTGTGATGCCGCTTTCTTCAAGAAAATAAAAGATGACCCTGTTTTAAACGATATTTCTAATGCATTGAAAAATAACCAATTAGGCACCAATGAACACGTTTCTGTTAATCTCAATTTTTCACCAACCGGTATTGTGACTTTTAACCGTTTTTTTGTTAGTCATAGTAATTTTGATAAATATGATGGCTTCGCCTATTTAGGCTTGCGTGGTCAATACTATTTTTGGGGATTTGAAACAGCACAAAGCCTTGAAGAGGTTGTCCGCTATACGTCATCAAGAATTGCGATTATAAAGGTAGGAAATACTTATATCTACTCACCGATGATCCGCCATAATTTGCAAAGTAAATGGGTATTTAACGAACACGCAACGCAAGATTACAACTTGGAACCAAATGCTGCTGAAAAAATGCTGATTATTGAAAAAGATGAGCAAAGAGGTGTTGTTCGTTTCTTATGTACCCTTCAAGGCAACGTAACCGATGAAGACTTACACTATGTGGGTTTAAAATAATAGCTAGAAATTAAGCTAAACAAGCTCATCTATTTCTCCATAAAAAAAAGCCAGCACCCAAGCTGGCTATCAAATAAAACACTGGAAGCAATGTGAGCAATGTCATGCCTTGTCTACATAAGCACTCGGCTTAAGTGACAAAACGAATGATAATCGTTATCAGTGTCATTTGTAAAGCTTTTTAATGAGATTTTTTCTCATTAAGACATACTTCAATGATTAATATAATAATTTAAGTTGATTATTATATTAACATCATCCCATTTAGCTTAATTTTCATACGTTATGAGGCTAAATTTTGCTTATACCCTGTATCCCCATTTTTACGCTACAATAGGTCAATTCTCGTTAACGATGTCAGTGGTATGCGCCTATTAACTGTTTGGTTTTTATTTATCATTTCTGTGTCTGCACAAGCGCTTAATAACCAAGAGCGCTTTACCGATATTGTGGCTAACGAGGTCCCTGCAGATATACGCCAAAAAGGCTTTATTTACTGTGTAAATGGGGTCGTTACCACGTTTAACCCACAATTAGTTAGTAGTGGGCTAATTGTCGACCCTCTCGGTGCTCAAATTTATGATCGGCTATTAGATGTTGATCCGTTCACTTATCGCTTGGTTCCTGAACTGGCTGCTAGATGGGAAGTTTTAGATAACGGTGCAACTTACCGTTTATACTTGCGTAAAGATGTAAAATTCCAAAATACAACTTGGTTTACACCTACACGCAATATGAATGCTGATGATGTTGTGTTCAGCTTTTCCCGCATGTTTGAGGTGAATCACCCCTATCACTACATCAATGGGGGGCATTACCCTTATTTCGATAGCTTACAGTTCGCCAACAGCGTGCAAAGCATACGTAAAATTAATAACCATACAGTGGAGTTTCGTTTGAACTCTCCTGATGCGTCTTTTTTATGGCATTTGGCGACACATTATGCTCCTATTCTTTCATCCGAATATGCCGATTTCCTTTCAAGCATAAATCGCCAAGAGCTGATCGATTGGCGACCAATTGGTACGGGGCCATTTCATTTAGATGACTACCAAGCAGGGCAATTCGTTAGACTTCTTAGAAATGACAATTATTGGAAGGGCTTGCCTCGTATGGAAGAAGTGGTTGTTGACATGGGAGCAGGTGGAACTGGCCGTATTTCAAAATTACTCACTGGGGAATGTGACGTTTTAGCTTACCCTGCCGCAAGCCAGTTAAAGGTATTACGCGATGACCCGCGTTTACGAATTTCTATGCGTTCTGGGATGAATATTGCCTACCTCGCATTTAACACCAGCAAGCCACCATTAGATAAGCTAAAAGTACGCCAAGCAATTGCGTATGCAATTAATAATGAACGTCTAATGCAATCAATTTATTACGGCACGGCAGAAACAGCCGCATCTATTTTACCAAGAGCATCATGGGCTTATGACAATCAAGCAAAGATCACCGATTATAATCCCGAACTTTCTAAGCAAATGCTCAAAGAGATGGGATTAGAAAATCTAAAACTAGATTTATGGGTACCAATCGCCTCCCAATCATATAACCCAAGCCCACTTAAGATGGCAGAGCTTATCCAAGCTGATTTAGCGCAGGTCGGTATTGTGATGAATATCCGTTCTGTCGAAGGCCGTTTCCAAGAAAACCAATTAATGGATAGAAGCCATGATATGACATTAGCGGGTTGGACAACTGACAGTAATGACCCAGACAGTTTTTTCCGTCCGCTACTGAGTTGTGCAGCAATTGGTTCCCAAACCAATTTAAGCCATTGGTGTAACCCTGCCTTTGATGAAATCTTACATAAGGCACTATTGACACAGCAATTAGCCGCACGTATAGATTATTACCACCAAGCACAGCAAATTTTAGGGGAAGATTTACCCGTCTTACCCCTCGCCTATTCTTTACGTTTACAGGCCTACCGCTATGATATAAAAGGCCTAATGATCAGTGCGTTTGGTAATACCTCATTTGCTGGCGTGTATCGTGAAATGGAGCAGCCTGAAAAAGTTTCTCCGAAAAAACAGAGGCAGAAACCATGATTATTTATTCACTGCGTCGTTTTTTACTTTTATTAGTCACGGTGTTCTTCTTATCGCTAGTCAGCTTTAGTTTAAGCTATTTTACGCCTAATGCACCTCTGAGCGGCGCATCACTTATCGATGCCTATATTTTTTATTTTGAAGGCTTACTCCATTTTGATTTTGGTGTTTCAAGTATCAACGGGGAACCCATAACGGAACAATTAAGGGACACATTCCCTGCAACCATGGAGTTATGCATTTTAGCGTTTATTTTTGCTTTAACGACAGGTATACCACTCGGTATCATTGCTGCATTTTGGCGTAACAAGCCTGCAGATATTGCTATCAGTGTCTTTGCTTTATTAGGATTTTCTGTCCCTGTATTTGTACTTGCACTGGTTTTAACTCTCTTTTTCTCATTACATCTAGGATGGCTTCCTGTATCTGGCCGAATTGACCTATTATATAATTTAAAAACGGTGACTGGCTTTGCCTTGGTTGATGCATGGCTTTCTGACTCCCCCTATCGTAAAGATATGATTATCAATGTACTTGAGCACATGGTGTTACCTGTCCTCACTTTAGCACTCGCACCAACAACCGAGGTTATTCGGTTAGTACGTAATAGCACCGAAGAAATCGCCAGTGAAAATTATATCAAAGCAGCCGCTATTCGAGGGCTTTCACGGATTAAAATCATTCGCCGCCATATTTTTCATAATGCTATTCCACCGATTATTCCTAAGCTTGGCTTACAGTTTTCTACGATGTTAACACTGACCATGGTCACTGAACTCGTTTTTAACTGGCCGGGGCTTGGTCGTTGGTTGGTTACAGCAATCCGCCAAGAAGACTACTCTGCGATTTCTGCTGGGGTGATGCTAATTGGTGCGCTCGTGATTACTGTAAATGTGCTGTCTGATATTTTAGGTGCCATGATGGACCCATTAAAACATAAGGATTGGTATGTCCTCAGATAATTTTTATCGTGAACAAAAAATGCCATCCCCAACTCGAGTGGTATGGAATATCTTCTCATCAGATGTGACCTCTATGGTGGGGTTTGTTGGTGTGTTGGTTTTATTAATTTTATGTTTTGTTGGCTCTTATCTAGCACCTTATGCACTAGATCAACAGTTTCTAGGTTACCAATTAACGCCGCCGTCTTGGTCTCATTATGGCGAAGTGGCATTCTTCTTTGGTACAGACGATCTGGGCCGTGATATTCTAAGTCGGCTATTGATTGGTACTAAATCGACATTTGGTGCCGCTATTTTAGTCACACTGATTGCGACACTTATTGGATTAGTTCTCGGCTGCTTAGCTGGGATGACTCGTGGGTTAAAATCTGCAATTTTTAACCATATACTCGATACCTTACTGTCAATTCCTTCCTTATTACTGGCAATTATTGTTGTCGCCTTTATGGGCGCTAGCCTACAAAATGCAATGTTAGCTATTTGCCTTGCATTAATTCCACGAATGGTAAGAACTATCTATGTCGCTGTACATGATGAGTTAGATAAAGAATACATCGTTGCCGCACGCCTTGATGGCGCTTCAAACATTTTTATTTTATGGTATACCGTACTTCCTAACATTACCCCTATTCTCGTCACTGAACTGACTCGAGCACTTTCTATCGCTATTTTAGATATTGCTGCTTTAGGTTTTCTTGATTTAGGTGCGCAACTTCCCTCTTCTGAATGGGGTGCAATGCTAGGTGATACTTTAGAGCTTATCTATGTGGCTCCTTGGACGGTTATCTTGCCAGGTGCTGCCATCATGATAAGCGTGCTTTTTGTTAACCTTTTAGGTGACGGGCTACATCGTGCCATCAACGCGGGGGTTGAATAATGCCACTTCTAGACATCCGCAATTTAACTATCGAATTTATGACTGCAAATGGCCCCGTCAAAGCGGTTGACCGCGTTTCAATGACGCTATCTGAGGGGGAAATAAGAGGTTTAGTTGGCGAATCAGGTTCCGGAAAAAGCCTTATTGCAAAAGCTATCTGTGGCGTGACTAAAGATAATATTCGAGTAAAAGCTGACCGTTTTCGCTTTCAAGACATTGACTTACTAAAACTCAGCCCACGTAAACGCCGCAAACTAATTGGCCATAATATCTCGATGATATTTCAAGAGCCACAATCTTGTCTCGATCCAGCTGCTGATATTGGTAAACAGCTTATCCAAGCTATCCCAGGGTGGACTTATAAAGGCCGCTGGTGGCAACGTTTTAATTGGCGTAAACGTCGTGCTATAGAGCTATTGCACCGTGTGGGGATAAAAGATCATAAAGATATCATGCGCAGTTATCCTTATGAATTAACCGATGGTGAATGTCAAAAAGTCATGATAGCGATTGCCATCGCTAACCAACCCCGGTTATTAATCGCTGATGAACCCACCAATGCGATGGAGTCAACTACTCAGGCTCAAATTTTCCGTTTATTGGATAAATTAAACCAAAACAATAATATGGGAATTTTACTCATTAGTCATGACATGGAAATGATGTCGAAACTTGTTGATCGCATCAATGTACTCTATTGCGGGCAAACAGTTGAAAGCGCAACTCCTGAAGATATTCTACAACGGCCACGCCACCCTTATACTCAAGCACTAATCCGCTCAATCCCTGATTTTGAAAGCCCTCTTCCCCATAAAGGGCGGTTAAATACGTTACCTGGTGCAATTCCTTCACTTGAACATTTGCCCATTGGTTGTCGCCTTGGACCTCGTTGCCCCTATGCACAACGAACTTGCATCAACGCGCCACAATTACGCAATATTAAAGGCCATCTCGTTGCTTGCCATTACCCGCTAAACACCGAGGAACAACCCTAAATGGAAACCTTACTTGAAGTCCGTAATCTCACAAAAACTTTCCGTTTTCGTGAAGGGTTATTTCATCGACACGAATTACAAGCCGTCAAACCCGTTAGCTTTAACTTACAGGCAGGCCAGACATTAGCTATCATTGGCGCCAATGGCTCAGGAAAATCAACCCTTGCGCGAATGTTATCAGGCGTTGTAGAACCCACCAGCGGCGATATTTTCATTCGTGGACAACGCCTGAATTTTGGCGATTATAGCTACCGTTGCCAGCGTATTCGCATGATTTTCCAAGATCCAAGTACATCCCTAAACCCAAGGCAGCGTATTGGTCAAACGCTTGAGCTCCCTTTAAAATTAAACACTGACTTAACTGGAATAGAACGTGAAAGGCGTATTATTCAAACGCTTCGCCAAGTCGGGTTACTCGCCGACCACGCTGAATATTATCCACACATGTTAGCATCTGGACAAAAACAACGTATTGCATTGGCAAGAGCACTTATTCTACAACCCGAAATTATTATTGCTGATGAAGCGTTAGCTTCGTTAGACATGTCCATGCGCTCGCAAATCATTAACTTAATGTTAGATTTACAAGCAAAACAAGATATTGCATTTATCTATGTTACCCAGCACTTGGGGATGATGAAACACGTCAGCGATAAAATGCTTGTCATGGATAAAGGCGAAGTTGTTGAGCGTGGTAATACCGCAGAGGTTTTAGCTGCCCCTCTTCACGACGTTACTCGCCGGTTAATTGAAAGTCACTTTGGTGAACCCCTGTCGATTGATGCTTGGCGACAAGACTTGTAACTGTTATTCAGTTGTCTGTGGGTAAACACCTTCACAGGCAACAAATTAAACATCTTATTTAACGTGCTATCGTCACATTGGCTTTAATATGTTTAAGGTGAACGACTATCGTAAATGTGACAATCACCAACAGTGACCATGCTCCCCACTTACCTGCATGTACCATTGACCAAGCACCAATTTGGTTTGGATACTGCCAAACACCAAAAAATGTCCCAAAATTCTCAGCTAGCCAAATAAAAAAACCAATTAGCATAAATGCAAGTAATAATGGCATTTTTCGCTCTTTATCTAGCGGAGTGTAAAAAACCATACTGCGCGCATACAACCCCATAATAAACGTCGCTAAATACCAACGATAATCATCAATATAATGGTGGCTAAAAAAATTAATATAAATAGCCAGTGCGACTAGTGTCGCCATCCAATAAGGTGGATAGTGTTCAATTCTTACTTTAAAAAATCGCCAAGATTGAATGATATAGCTCCCTACGGCGGCATACATAAAACCAGTAAATAGAGGAACTCCCCAAAGCTTCGTATAGGCCTCATCGGGATATTGCCAAGAACCTATCGTTGCTGAAGTTTTAAATAGCTCCATCATAAAACCGACTAAATGGAAAACACAAATAGCCTTTAATTCATCCCAAGTTTCTAACTTTGACCAAACTAACAAAGCTTGAAAAGCAACGGCAAAAATTAGTAACAGGTCATAGCGAGGGATACCTATTAATCCTTTAGCTGGGACTAAGAATAGTGCCAAAAAGAAAAAACCAGCGAATAAACAAGAACGAGCATTAATTAAACCGAAAAACCAAAACTCTAATAGAAAGCGTTTAATTCCATGGCTATTATTCGGCTGGTGAGCCATTAAAATTTGGTCTAACTTTCCTAAAAAATTCAATTTCTGACACAAACTGGTCATCTATTCACTCACCTATTCTTTTATTATTCGGTTTGTTTTCTTTCCGAAGATTAGGCGAGGAGTTTAGCAAAATCGAATTACTCTACATAAGGTAACTATCTTAAATTTATGCATTTTTATTATTTATAGCTTTAATCACTAGATTTACACTACCTATTAATATTGACGATACTTTCCATCCAATTATGGGTTTTATTGTTTAACTCGCACCTGATGGCAATTCGTTAATAGAAAGTAATGATATACTTAAGCAATATGTGTTTATTTGCTATATGAATGCCAACTCAACAATTTAGGAGTTTTATGATGAAATTATATTACGCTCCCGGTGCTTGCTCACTTTCTCCTCACATCATTCTGCGTGAAACAGGTTTAGATTTCAGTATTGAACGAGTAAATATAAAAGAGAAAAAAACTGAGAAAGGTGAAGACTTTTTAGCAATAAACCCAAAAGGACAAGTACCCACTTTAGTGTTAGATAATGGCGAACAACTCACAGAAGGTGCTGTAATTGTCCAATATATTGCGGACCAAAAACCGGATCGTAACCTAATCGCACTTCCTGGTTCTATGAAACGTTATCACCAATTAGAAGCTTTAAACTTTATTTCGACAGAACTACATAAAAATTTCTCACCTTTATTCACTCCAGGAACACCAGAAGAGTATAAAGATACTGTCCGTAATGTATTGTTTAATAAGTTTGCGTATGTTGATAACGTGCTCGCTAAACAGGCTTTCTTTGCTGGAGATACTTTTAGTGTCGCAGATGCCTATTTATTCACTGTGAGTAATTGGGCAAAACACGTTGGGCTCGATTTAACTAGCCTGACCCACCTGCAAGATTACAGTGCTAAAATAGCTAAACGCCCTAATGTTCAAGATGCATTAAAAGCGGAAGGACTAATCTAATCTGTAAAATAGCACGCTTTCAGTAGTGCGCTGTAAGGTTGTTGATAAAGCGGGAAAAAACATAGTTTTTCCCGCTTTATGTTATCAACTAAAATTTTATCAGCTGAAAAGCAGCTTAATCTAATTGTGTTGCACAGAAGTTATGTTCTGGGTTAACCATTTTGTCTTGAGCAGCGACGAGTTGTAATTCGTACTCCCCCATCTCTTTGGTTTTTATCATCACTTCATATACTGCAGCAGCAACGTGCTCTAATCCCTTATCTAAGCGCTCACCTTTCAATAAGTTAACCAACATTAAACCACTGGTCAAGTCACCGACACCTACAGGTTGTTTTTCACCAAAGTCAACAAGAGGACGGCTAACATGCCAACTGTGCTCTGCTGTTACAAGGATCATTTCAAAACGATCTGCGCGATACCCTGCTCGGCTTAAATGTTTAACAAGAACGATTTTAGGGCCTTTGTGACACAATTCACGTGCAGCTTGGGTAGCTTCTTCAACATTTTTAATTGTTCTACCCGTTAATGTTTCTAATTCTAATAAATTTGGTGCGATAACATCACTCGCGGCCAATGCACGCTCACAAAGGAATTCAGCAACTCCCGGAGCAACAATACAGCCTTTCTCCGGATGCCCCATTACTGGATCACAAAAATAGAGGGCTTGCGGATTAGCTACTTTGACCCTTTCCACGATAGCAAGAATATCATTTCCTTGCTCAGCTGAACCGATATAACCGCTTAATACAGCATCACAAATTTCTAATTTATGGATTTTAGCTAAACCATCAATGATGTCGGTTAAGTGTTGTGCGGAAAAAACACTTCCGGTCCATTGTGAATACTGTGTATGATTCGAAAACTGTACGGTATTGAGTGGCCACACATCTACGCCCATTCGGCACATAGGAAATGCGGCAGCACTGTTTCCTGCATGGCCGAAAACAACATGGGATTGAATTGATAATACGCTTTTCATTGAAAACCCAAAGAATTGTTATGTCGAATGAAGAGAAATCAGTGATTATCCGTTGCTAATATGGATATACTCCAAATAATTCTAATTACATGTAAGCGGCTTGAGAAAATAGCTCGAATTATATACATCGATATATAATTCGAAGAGCATAGCACAATTAACACTCATGCAACTTGAAGTATGACGAGTATAGCCCGGAAAATTCCGGGCTGATATTACAAAGGTTAGTCAGAGCTATTTCCAATTAATTAAACAGTCGTTTTTCTTACCACGACGGATCAAGGTATAACGACCAAACAGGCGATCTGCGTCAGAGAACACATACATTGGCTCTGTTTGTTTTTGGCCATTAATTGATACCGCGTTAGAACTAATTGCCGTTCTTGCTTGCCCACGAGAAGGCACTAACTCTGAATCAACTAAAGCTTGCTGTAAATCCGCACCTGCTTCCAAAGTGATACAAGGCATGCCATCTTGAGCCAATTGCTCAAAATCAGCTTCAGTTAAATCAGATACTGCACCAGAGAATAAGCTTTCTGTAATACGTTTCGCTGCTGCTAACCCTTCTTCGCCATGTACCAGTTTAGTGACTAACTCCGCTAATACATATTGAGCTCGAGGTGCCTTTCCACTGTTTTTATCTTCTTCTTCTAGCGCATTGATTTCATCTAGTTCCATGAATGTGAAGAATTTTAAGAAGCGATAAACATCCGCATCTGCAGTGTTGATCCAGAACTGATAAAATTTATACTGGCTGGTTTTCTTGGAGTCTAACCAAACTGCACCACCTTCAGTTTTACCAAATTTAGTGCCATCTGCTTTAGTAATCAGAGGAACCGTCATACCAAATACTTGGTTTTGGTGTAAGCGACGTGTTAAATCGATACCGGAAGTAATGTTACCCCATTGGTCAGAGCCACCAATTTGCAGCTCTACACCCATCTCTTTGTTCATATTTGCGAAGTCATAACCTTGTAAAAGGTTATAAGCAAACTCAGTAAAAGAGATACCAACGTCATCACGATTTAAACGTTGCTTAACAGACTCACGGTTAATCATTTGGTTAACCGAAAAATGTTTACCAATATCGCGCAAGAAAGTCAGCACATCCATTTTGCCAAACCAATCATAGTTATTAGCAAGGCGTGCACTGTTATCACCACAATCAAAGCTTAAAAACGGTGAAACTTGGTTACGGATTTTTTCTACCCACTCTTGAACGGTTTCTGTGGTGTTTAATTTACGCTCAGTAGCTTTAAAGCTCGGGTCGCCAATAAGGCCCGTTGCACCACCGACCAACGCCACAGGCTTGTGCCCGGCTAGTTGGAATCGTTTTAAACACAGCAAAGGAACCAGATGTCCCAAATGCAAGCTATCAGCGGTAGGATCGAAGCCACAATAGAGAGAGATAGGGCCCTGCGCCAGTCTCTCTGCTAACGCATCCTCATCCGTTACCTGGGCAACGAGGCCCCGCTCTTGCAATTGTTTAATCAGGTTATTGCTAGACATCAATGACTCCATCAGTTGTATTTTGTCTATCTATTTTGGTTTGAATGACCAGTAAGTTTGAGAGGCTTATCAAAAACTCACCAGTGTAATTTGTCAATTTACTTAAATGAGGCTATAGCATAAAGCGCATATCAATTAAGTGCCAGCTAAAAAACATGATCCTAAGGGGCTAATCTATCAATTTTCCAGCCATCACCTTCTCGCTGGTATAAAAAACGGTCGTGCAAACGGTGTGCACCGCCTTGCCAAAATTCAACACTATTAAATACCACTCGATATCCTCCCCAAAAACTAGGCAATGGGACGTCACCGTTCTTAAATTTTTGTTTTAGTTCTAAAAATTTCCCTTCTAAAATACCACGCGCTGAAATTTTAGAAGACTGTGCTGATGCCCATGCTGCAATTTGGCTATCTTTCGGCCTACTATGAAAATATTTTACAACTTCAATAGGGTTTAAACGCTCAGCAACCCCAGTGAAATTGACTTGGCGCTCTAATGGGTACCATGGAAAATGTAGGCTAATTTTATTATTTTTTTCTAAATGCTCTGCTTTTCGGCTACCTAAATTGGTATAAAATACAAGGCCTTTATCATCAAAATGTTTTAAAAGTACAATACGCTGGTAGGGTTGCCCGGTTTCATCCACAGTAGCAACACACATTGCTGTTGGGTCACTCAAGCGAGCTTCACACGCCTGCTTCATCCAGAGTTCGAAAAGCGTCAGTGGGTTTGGCGTTAAGTCATTACGTCTTAACCCACCTTTTGTGTATTCACGACGTACCGATGCAAGATCTATTTCACCTAGCTCGTTCATTTTTATGTCCTTTACCACAGTTATTTTTTATCGGTATTTTTAGGGTATATTGCCCCAAGCACAGTCTCTTTACTTGCCCCAGTAACAGAGGCTAAATTTCCAGGAAGACCAGATACCGTTCTAGCAGCTAGCCATGCAAAAGCCAAGGCTTCCATGTCATCACCACTTAAACCAAATTTATCACTTGGTGCCACTTCAATTCCCGGAAGCAAGGCTGCCATCCGTTGCATTAGAAAAGTATTCTTTGCCCCTCCACCACATACTATTAAGCGCTCACAACCGCCACACAGTAATACTTGTTCTGCGATAGAAGCTGCGGTTAATTCGCACAGAGTGGCTTGAACATCGTCAGCTGAAATTGATGGAAAATGAACTAAATGCTGCTCTAACCATTGTGTGTTGAAATACTCACGCCCCGTACTTTTCGGTGATGAACGTCTAAAGTATGGGTCACTTAGCATCGCTTTTAGTAATGCATGATCAACTTGACCTCGACTTGCCCATTCACCGTCTTTATCATATGCCTGTTGCTTTATACGCCAGCTCCACGTATCCATTAACATATTTCCCGGCCCTGTGTCATAACCCTTAACATAGGCACCAGGTAATAAAGCAGTGACATTAGCTATTCCACCAATATTTAGTACAATTCGTTTTTCTGTAGGATGCCCTAAAACAGCTAAGTGAAATGCAGGAACTAAAGGTGCTCCCTGTCCCCCATAAGCCATATCTCTTCGGCGAAAATCACCTACCGTCGCGATCCCTGTTAAAGCGGCAATACGGTTGTTGTCGCCTAACTGCATAGTAAAAGGCTGTTCGCCATCGGGCTCATGCCAAACAGTTTGCCCATGGCAACCGATAGCAATGATATCTTCAGATGTTAAACCAGTTTGAATAAGAAGTTGGTTTACCGCATCTGCATATAAAGAGCCTAACTCTCGATCAATTTTACCAACCTCTGATAGCGTTGTTGTTTGCCCTTGGCATACATCTAAAATTCTTTTTTTTAATTCAATGGGAAATGCAACACTCAAACTGGATTGCTCTGCGACAAATTTGTCACTAATTGCGGCAAGAACGACATCAACACCATCTAGGCTAGTTCCTGACATAACCCCTATGTAACGACCTGATTTCATCATTATTCTTGTTCCTTCAGAGTGCACATTAACTTTACAACGCTCAGCTACAAAAGATTGTGCTTTGATGACAAATTTTGTCAACAATTCGATGCAATTTCTCGGAGCGCTTCGCAGGAATAATAAATAAATGCTCTAAAACTAAAAATTGCTAGACAACCCAACTAAAAAGACGTTTTGTAATATCTGAAACTTTCATTTTCAATATAATGATACATAATACATTTATCAGCTTAGCAATACTGTTTAGTATTTCAGCTAAAGTTTTAACGACTATTCTTTTAGCAACTGGTGCGAAATGATGCTCATAAGCTGACTACCCTATATGAATATTTAACAAAGAGTGCCTTATTGAATGAAATCATCTCGAATTTGAGATATTTTACCTAGTGTTTACACTCTATTTAAATCAAAATCGGTAATCTAACCATCGCTTTTTAATATCATTATTTTGATACTTGTTGTGTTTATGGTGAAAACAAATATACGATGCTATGTTAGTGCCACAGACAGCAAATCTCATAGGAGTTCTTATGCTTAAGAAAGTTTTTGTAGGTGTTGTAGCAGTTGCAGCTTTATCAGGCTGTGTCAATACCAGTACGCTTTCTGGTGATACTATTTCAGCCAAGGATGCGAAACAGGTACAGACTGTGACTTATGGTACTGTTCTGAATGCTCGCCCTGTGACTATTCAAGCTGGTGAAGACGGTAACGTGATTGGTGCAATTGGTGGTGCTGTTCTTGGTGGGTTATTAGGTAACACCATCGGTGGTGGTACAGGTAACACATTAGCAACTGCCGCAGGTGCTATTGCAGGTGGTTTAGCTGGTCAGGAAGCTCAAGGCGCATTAAATAGAAGCCAAGGTGTTCAATTAGAAATCCGCCTCGATAGCGGTAAAAACATTGTTGTTGTTCAAAAACAAGACCCAAGCACCTTCCGTAATGGCCAACGTGTTATGATTGCGAATAGCGGAAATACTGTTACTGTGTCTCCTCGGTAATCATACAGTACTAAATTAGGCATGCTCACCGGCCATGGCCGGTGAGCATTACTTACAAATAGTATTGCTGAATGATATCGTTACTTTATGGTAGATAATCATATTTTTTATTTATTGTGCATGGCTTTTGAATGACACAATTTCTTGTTTACATATAAATGCCTTGCATTCAAATCAATAAATTTATTTTAGCCTATCTCCTTTAATAAAGTATTTATTAGTATCTACCGATAAATTAGCTAGCTAACAATTAAAAATGAAGGTATCACATCGAAAAAATAATTAATAGCCTTAACTATATTTCATAATAATAATGATTTAATGAAAATTATAACCAAGTGTAATTACTATTTCATTAAAAAATCATATACTAAATTATTTTAAACACAAATTTAATAATTAATATGTCATTCATTAGCTAGGCATATTTTTTACATCAAGAGTCATTTTGTAGCCTCAAGATATTTTTTTCAAGTTTCATAAGTAACTGTGATAGTTGGTAAAGTTCATCTTTACTAATGTTGTTCAATATTTCTATACGCGTATTATTTATGACTTGGTCTACCGTTTTAATAAAGGGTTCAGACTCTTCCGTTAATTTTATTCTTTTAGCTCTCCTATCATTTGTACAAGTATGTCTAGAAATCAATTTTTTTTCCTCTAATTGATCTAGAGTCCTTACTAATGAAGGCTGTTCAATACCAATCGCTTTCGCTAACTGTATTTGAGATTGCTCAGGTGGTAGTTGACTTATATTATGCAATGTAACCCAATGTGTCTGTGTAAGCTTAAGAGGCTTCAAACGATAGTCGATTAATGCTCTCCACATGCGAACAACACGTGATAACTCTGTCCCAATTTGTGATTCCAATTTACCCTCCTTTATATAATTATAATGTCTAAAAAATATACCGTCCTCATATTATTTTTTGAATTATATATTAATTTCCTTTTATATTTACAGCTTTTTATTTATACATTAGCTATTAAATACCTATTCCTAGTTATAGTAGCTGTTTTATTATGCGATATATCTCTAATTAATACATCACTGATTCATCCATTATCTCAATCTAGGATTAATAAGATAACCTATCAATTATCTTATTAATAAGAATAGCCGCACTCTCCTTTTTGATCTATCTATTTTAGCTCTTATAGTAGCCATGAATAACAATAAAAAAAGTAACGCCAAATAATTCTTTAAAAAACAAATAAATATAGTTAATCTTAAAATCATGTTAATTACAGTCATTTTGATTCAACCTATACCTATTTTGAATAAATAAAATTTTATTGAAATATAAACCAAGAAATAAATATTTTGCTAATAATTCAACCTGAATTAGTTTACATTAGAAATAAAACATTTGATTTATTTTTATGATTATATTAAAAACTGTGAACTAAAAGAGTTGTTGTTGTGTATCTATGATTTTTTCTTGTTCTGTTTTTTTATTTAATATTCTTAAATAACGTTGACGACATAAACGAAGTACATTTCGTTTTTCAGTATCAGAGAATTTTAGCCAATTAAAACGCTCATCACGAGTGCGATAGCAACCTCGACAATAGCCTTGTTCATTACTTTGGCAAATACCACGGCAAGGGCTGGGGATCTCAAAAAATTCAAGTTGTTCCGCCATAAGTTTCCCCTTCAAAAGAAAAAATCACTGATAAATGTATGATATACTCCTGAAAATGAGTATTACCATTATTTGTTCAAAAAACAAACTGTAATCATTGTATTTATTAATTTAAGCACGTTATATTAATAAGTAAATCGATTCAGGCTGATTCTAAGAGGTTTAAAAATGCGCTTACTCCATACTATGTTACGTGTTACTGATATGCAGCGTTCTATTGATTTTTACACGAAAGTGTTAGGCATGCGTTTATTAAGAACTAGTGAAAATACAGAGTATAAATATTCTCTCGCATTTGTTGGCTACAGCGATGAAAGTGAAGGCGCCGTAATCGAGTTGACCTATAACTGGGGGGTTGACCAATACGATATGGGTAACGCATATGGTCATATCGCCTTGGGCGTCGATGATGTTGCAAAAACTTGCGATGATATACGTAGTGCAGGTGGTAACGTAACACGTGAAGCCGGCCCTGTTAAAGGTGGAACAACAGTGATTGCTTTTGTTGAAGACCCTGATGGCTATAAGATTGAGTTGATCGAAAACAAAAGCGCAAGTAAAGGCTTAGGCCATTAATTAGCTATATAATTTAAAAGTACTATATAATTTAAAGTTTAGGTGCCAAATCTAGCGCCTAAACTTTTATCACTGTTTACCTGCAAATTTTTACTGGTTTTGGCATAATGTTACCTAACCAGAAAACTAAAATTGAAAGTCCTAATGTCTGAAAAAAACAATCCAAATGCCCTAGTGAACCGTTTCAGGGGATACTATCCTGTCGTTATTGATGTTGAAACAGGCGGGTTCAATGCTAAAACTGACGGCCTATTAGAAATTGCTGCCATCACCTTAAAAATGGATAAAGACGGCTGGCTCTCCATGGATGAAACATTACATTTTCATGTAGAACCTTTTGAAGGTGCTAATCTTGAGCCATCTGCTCTTGCCTTCACAGGGATTGATCCAACAAACCCTCTACGCGGTGCTGTTAGTGAATATGAGGCTCTTCATGCGATATTCAAAGTCATTCGCAAAGGAATGAAAAATACAGATTGCAATCGTGCAATTATTGTCGCTCATAATGCAAATTTTGATCACAGTTTTGTGATGAATGCAGCCGAACGAGCAGGTTTAAAACGTAATCCTTTCCATCCATTTGCAACCTTCGATACTGCGGCACTGAGCGGCTTAGTATTCGGTCAAACAATTCTAGCAAAAGCTTGTGTTTCCGCAGGTATTCCATTTGATGGTAAACAAGCTCATGGCGCACTGTATGACACCAATCGAACGGCTCTGCTATTTTGTGAGATCGTTAATAAATGGAAAAAGCTGGGTGGTTGGCCAATTATTGAAGAATCCCAATAATTTTTTAATTAATCGCTATTACATAAAAAAACCGTGTTTGATAAAAAGTAATAAGTGCTTTCATCAAATACGGTTTTTACGTTTTTATTTATGGCTTAATTTAGTCTGTGCTAGCTTCATCTGCTGGACGATACTTATCAGCAGTTTCTTTAATTAGAGATTGGAGCTCACCACGCTGGAACATTTCCATGATGATATCACAGCCACCGACCAGCTCACCGTCAACCCATAGTTGAGGAAACGTTGGCCAATTTGCGTATTTTGGCAATTCAGCGCGGATATCTGGGTTTTGTAAGATATCGACATATGCAAAACGCTCACCACAAGAAGACAGAGCTTGTACTGCTTGAGCAGAAAAACCACAGCTCGGAAGTTTAGGAGAGCCTTTCATATATAATAAAATTGGGTTTTCTTTAATTTGGCGCTCAATTCTTTCAATAGTTGTCATTTTTTAACTTCCTTAAAACAAAGATGCAGGTTTTGCAGTCAGCCGGTAACTGGGAGTCTACCGCAACTTAACAGAATACATTGACTGATATAATAGGAAACTGAATTGTTTCATACAATATGCCAGTTTTATAGGGGCATTACTATAGCATTCCAAAAAACAAAAAGGCACCTTTTCTATCTTCTCTCTACTTAAGTCAAACAAGTAGCTATTTCTAGATAAAAACCGAAACTTAATATCTTTAGATTTTTCGATTACAATATCTATATGATTTTTATGTGTAATACCTCTATTTATTTGTTAACATCTTAGTAACACTATTACCTTTATCTTTGTATGGTTTATCGTGTTATCATTAATGTATTAAGTATCATATCGCCAATAGGCGAAACTGTAATGATAAGCTGTCACATATTATTTCGCTCATTTTAAGAGCAAACACCCTAAGTATATTGATATAAAAGCAATCAAGGAGTACGCAATGTCATTTGAACTACCCGCTTTACCGTATGCAAAAGATGCTTTAGAACCTTATATCTCTGCTGAAACCTTAGAATATCACTATGGTAAGCACCACAACACTTACGTTGTTAACTTGAACAACCTCATCAAAGGCACTAACTTTGAAGGAAAATCTTTAGAAGAAATCATTAAAACTTCTGAAGCAGGCGTTTTTAACAACGCGGCACAAGTTTGGAATCACACTTTCTATTGGAATTGCTTAGCACCAAACGCTGGTGGCGAGCCAACAGGTAAAGTCGCTGAAGCTATCAATAAGGCATTCGGTTCTTTTGCTGAATTTAAAGCTCAATTTACTGATGCAGCAACCAAAAACTTCGGTGCGGGCTGGACTTGGTTAGTGAAAAAAGCGGATGGTAACCTTGCTATTGTAAATACATCCAATGCTGCAACACCTATTTCTGGTGATGATAAGCCTGTGTTAACTGTCGATATTTGGGAACATGCTTATTATATCGATTACCGTAACGCTCGCCCTAAATATTTAGAAAATTTCTGGGCGCTAGTTAACTGGAAATTTGTGGAAGAAAATTTAGCATAACAATTTCTGCTTATTGCTAGGTATAGATACAATAAGGGCGAGATATTCTCGCCCTTATTAAATTCACCCTATTCGAGGCTGAAATAAAATCAGAAAATATGTGCAGCAAGAAATATAATCAATGCTAATGAGCCCAACGCAGCAAGCAAACCATATTTAACATCTGTATCCATGAGTTCCTCTCATCCAAACGTAGTTAAACAACTAAATAACCATACAAAAATCAATGTTATTCAGTATACATATCTAAAAAAGTAAAACTAGTGTCTATATCACATGTTATAACATCAATTATTTCTTTCGTTTTTGCGCTAGATCAGACAAAATCGACAACAAATCGCTAAATTATTGCCAGCAAAGGATCAATGCATCAATATGCAGGTAATTTTTTAACAAGAATTCTTATAGAGACCGGTTATTGGTCAGGAGTTTTTTTCCCCCATGGCAACGATTAAAGATGTGGCGAAACGCGCTGGCGTATCTACCACAACCGTATCCCATGTTATTAATAAAACGCGCTTTGTAGCTGATGACACTAAAGCTGCGGTTTGGGCTGCAATTAAAGAGCTCAATTATTCGCCAAGTGCGGTTGCCCGTAGTCTAAAAGTTAACAACACAAAGTCGATTGGGTTGTTGGCAACCTCATGTGAAGCTCCTTACTTCGCAGAGGTAATTGAATCAGTTGAAAATAGCTGTTATGAAAAAGGTTATACGCTAATCCTTTGTAATTCTCATAATAATTTGGGAAAACAAAAAGCGTATTTGCAGATGCTGGCACAAAAGCGTGTTGATGGTTTACTCGTAATGTGCTCCGAATATCCTGCCCCCTTAATCAGTATGCTGGAAGATTACCGCAATATCCCAATGGTAGTGATGGACTGGGGAACTTCCCGTGGCGATTTTACCGATAGTATTATTGATAACTCATTCCACGGTGGCTATCTTGCAGGACGTTATTTGATTGATAGAGGGCATCGTGACATCGGAGCCATCCCTGGTTCTCTTGAAAGAAATACGGGTATTGGTCGATTAACTGGCTTTAAAAAGGCGATGGAAGAGGCCAAAATCACCATAAAAGATGAATGGATTGTTCAAGGGGACTTCGAGCCAGAATCTGGCTATAAGGCAATGATGCAAATTTTAAGCCATAAGCAACGCCCTACTGCCGTTTTCTGTGGCGGTGATATTATGGCAATGGGGGCAATTTGCGCCGCTGATGAGATGGGATTGCGTGTCCCACAAGACATTTCAATCATTGGCTATGATAACGTGCGAAATGCGCGCTATTTTACCCCGGCATTGACCACAATTCACCAACCAAAAGAGCGTTTAGGCCAAATGGCTTTCACAATGCTGCTCGATCGTATTGTAAATAAGCGCGAAGATGCTCAAACAATTGAAGTCCACCCTCGCCTTGTAGAACGCCGTTCCGTTGCTGACGGCCCATTTATCGATTATCGTCGATAATACGCATAATTAGTTTGAAAGCCACTCGGCATTGAGCGTTTCGTTATCGCCAAGGTAATCCAATAACCAATTCAACGCTGGTGATGTATTATTTTCCACCCAAGTTAGACAACAAGGACTGGGTGGAAATGGCTGTGCTAATGCTAGTTCAACTAATAAGCCTTTTTCGCAAAACGAAGCCGCACGATGCTCTGGCACCATTCCGACACACAACCCGTTAACCAAACAAGCTAGACCATTTTCCCAAGAAGGTACGACAAGACGACGTTGATTATCAAGAGCCCATGTATCACGTTTTGGTAGATTACGAGAAGTGTCTTCGAGACATAAACTTGGAAACTCGCGCATTTGGTCGTCTGTTAGCTTGCCGCTTATATTCGCTAATGGGTGTTTAGGGCTCGCCACACACCTCCATGACATAAAACCCATATCACGGAAACTATATCTTTCACCAATCGGTGAGGCTCGAGTAGCTCCAATAGCAACATCTACACGCCCATCAGCAAGTGCATCCCAAACACCATTAAATACTTCAGGATGAATGAAAAGTTCAATATCTGGAAAGTGACGATAAAAATCCAGTATCAATTGCTCTGCTCTCTGTGGTTTTACAATGCAATCAACAGCAATACTAAATTGCCCCCGCCAACCATTAGCAACCTGCTGGCATTGATGCCTTGTATCTGTCATTTTTTTGATAACAGAACGACTTTCCTTAATAAATATCGTTCCAGCTTCTGTAAGAACAACATCGCGATGTCGACGCTCAAATAGGGGAACCGCAAGCCATTCTTCAACTTGCTTGACGGTATAACTGATTGCAGAAGGTACACGGTGTAACTCTTCAGCAGCACCACTAAAGCTCCCAGTTCGGGCAACAGCATCAATCACTTCGAGTGCATGCGCAGACCACATAACCTCTCCTTTCAAAAATTTTGATAGCAAGATCCAAATATTACCGTTTCACAACCTAAAAAAATAGCCTATACAATGGCATCATCATTAACATTTTTTTTAAATATCAGATAAGTAATAATTATGTCGAATACTGTGAAAAAAAATTCCCCTGGATTTATGGTTTACCTTGCAGGACTTAGCATGCTGGGGTTTTTAGCTATTGATATGTATTTACCTGCATTCGGTGCTATGCAAGACACCCTGCATACATCAGAAGGCGCTATCAGTGCTTCTCTCAGTATATTTTTAGCCGGTTTTGCCTTCGCTCAATTGTTATGGGGGCCATTGTCAGACAAACTTGGCCGTAAGCCTGTGCTCATTGTGGGCTTAACTATTTTCATTATCAGTAGCTTAGCTATTTATTGGGTGGAAACCGCAACACAGTTATTAACACTACGATTTTTACAGGCTGTTGGTGTCTGCTCCGCTGCAGTTTTATGGCAAGCTCTTGTTATCGACCGCTATGATGAAGCAAATACCCAAAAAGTTTTTGCTTCTATTATGCCGTTAGTTGCGCTATCCCCTGCTTTAGCACCATTATTAGGAGCATGGGTACTAGAACACCAAACATGGGAAGCAATTTTCCTGATCCTAATGGCTGTGGGTATATTACTTTTATTGCCAACACTCTTTTTGAAAAATGTTTCAGTTAAAACAATAATTGATGACAGCCAACCACAAGCTAAGATTTCTTTCTCAAACTTACTCAGTTCGCCAGTTTTCAGCGGTAATGTGCTCGTTTACGCTTCATGCAGTGCGGGTTTTTTCGCTTGGCTAACCGGCTCGCCTTTTATCTTACGTAATATGGGTTTCAACCCTGCGGATATCGGTTTGAGTTATATTCCACAAACTTTAGCCTTTATTGTTGGTGGGTATGGCTGCCGTATTTTATTAGCAAAAGTCCGAGCAGAAACAATATTTCCATTGTTACTTGTTGGTTATGCGGTAAGCATGTCTATTTTATTCATCATGGCTATTTATACCACACCATCATTAACTATGATCTTGATCCCATTCTGCTTTATGGCAGCTATGAACGGAGCCTCTTACCCAATTGCAGTATCCAAAGCACTAAATGCATTTCCTAGCGCCAGTGGTAAAGCTGCCGCATTACAAAATGCCTTACAACTAGGTTTATGTTTTTTAGCCAGTCTACTTGTTTCTGCTCTTACTTTCGACCCATTGTTAGCAACAACTGGGGTGATGGCAGTAACGATCATTCCAATGGCCATTGGCTACTTTATGCAACGCTGTGCAAGCAAAAATAACCAAACTATTAAGCAGGTTGATTGCCAAACGAATTCATAAAGTATAGCTTACCGACTCAATCATGCCGAATCTTATCGGCATGATTTTTATTTTAGCAAATTCATAAAAATTTCCTTCAGTGTATAGCACTAGTGACCATACAGTAATATATGTTCAGTATTTTGCTATATAACCAATAGCCGATTATTCTTGGCTGGTAAAACCTTACCTTTCTCATCAATTTTCTTAATTCAAAGCGGATTTCACTAAAAATTAAAGTTTTAATTTTGTCATCTACTAAGATATAGATATTTCATGGTTAATTTTCTTGTTAAAAAACGTTATCATTGCGACATTAAATAATGAGTGCTCAAGAATGATGTTAAAACAGTACTATCCACCAGATGAATTAAAATCCTTTGTTAGTTCTATTTTGATAATCAAAGAGTTTACAGAAGCAATTAAAATTTTCCCTGGAACAGGTGCTGAAATCTGGGTTTCATCAGATGCATTTCGCATGACAACTGATAACGATTCAATAACAGACCCTTACCAGCTGATTATTCCTAGGGTTAATACATTTACTGCTAGCCCTAATCATTCAAAAGTAATGGTATTACGTATTCGTCATGATGCCTTACGTTTTCTACTGCCTCAAAGAACATTAAACTATACTGACACCCCAATCGCACTAAATGAGATATGGAAAGACCGCTGGTTTGAAGCTTTAGCTAATTCTTCATTTAAAGAGTTGTTAGATTGCTTTAATAGGACTAAAGCTAAGAAAAAGCCTCACTTCATTGATGAAGTTTTAGAATTACTGTATCGAAATCCAACAAAAAAAATCACAGAAATTGCTGAAGAGACAGGATTACACGTCCGAGTCATTCAAAAAGAGTTTTTGAAAGAATACGGCATTACACCAAAAAGGTACCAGATCAATTGCCGCTTAGAACATGTTTTAAAAAGTATGGTAGTAGAACAAGACACCTACCGTTGGTTTGAAACAGGGTATTATGATCAATCCCACTTTTACCGTGATTTTAAAAGATACTTTACTATGACGCCGTCGGCATTTTTAAAATCGAGTTATTCGCTTTTTTACAATACAAAAACTAAGTACCCATTAAGATAGTTCTTAATACATAAGGAGAACGGAATGAGTATTGTTGTGTATGCCCAAATTACAACAGAAAGGACAGATGGGTATTTAACGAAAGAAATCGTTCGCGACTTAGCAAAACTGAGCCGCCGAGAGAAAGGATGCATTCAATATGATCTTATGGCTAAAGAAAATGGTTATATTGTTTTTGAGGAATGGGAAGACACTCAAGCATTAGAGATGCATAAAAATAGTCCGCATTTCAGGCGATTAGTTGAAGCAATTGAACGTGATAACGCCAGCTTCTCTGTCAACTTCAGTGAAAAATGATCTATTAATATTGAAAACCGGAACTAGTCATATTTTTTGATAATGTTAATTTTCATTATTTAATAGAACTTCATGACAGACATTCAATAAACAAAGACTAACCATATTTTATTTAGGCTATAGCATAAATCATTATAGCTATAGCCTACTTGGCTGTTTCTTCTGCTATTTTTCTTTAAAGTAAATAACGCGGTTATCACCTTTTACGTCTGTTTACTCTGTTTTCGCTATGTCCGCCATCTCTTCTGCTTGCTGTAGTAATTTTTCTTGTTCTTTTTGATTTAAAACACGCTCAACGGTATCAACAATAGCCTGAGTTTGAGGGTCTATCTCAATATTTATTTTATCACCCAACCGTTTTTTACCTAATGTTGTTCTCTCTAATGTTTCAGGGATGAGATGTACGCAGAACCGATTGTTGATTACATCTCCGACCGTTAAACTGATACCGTCAATCGCGACAAAGCCTTTATGCAAAATATATTTCATCAAAGATTTATCACGAATTGATAACCAAATCTGGTGGTTATCTTCAGATGTGAAGATCTTACTAATTTCAGCTGTTGTCATAATATGACCTGAAACAACATGGCCACCGATTTCGTCACCATATTTTGCAGCCCGTTCGATATTAACAACATCACCTTCTTGTAATTCCCCCAAGTTAGTTAATCTCAGGGTTTCTTTAATTAGATCAAAACTAACTCTTTCACCATCAATCTTTGTTACCGTCAAACAACAACCATTATGTGCAACGGAAGCCCCTGTTTCTAAACCTATAAGTAATTCTGGGGTAAATTTCATTACATGAGTTCGAAAGTTGGCCCTTTCTGTAATTTCAACAATAGGAGCAGTCGCTTGAACAATGCCTGTAAACATAATGATTCTCAGTGTAGTGGATTAATAGGCTCAGTTTACATCAGAATTGTTAGAGATCTATCCTATTTGAGTGATAAACAAAACGATAATAAACCTAGTATGTAACAATATATTAGGTTCTAAAATGCTCTTTTATAGTTTGTTACCATATCATTATTGGAATCCATTTAGAAACGGGATAGAATAAGCGGTTTTTAGCGATCGATGTGTTTTTAGTAACTCATTTATTTTTCTAGTTTTTTCTCTTACTTGCTTTTATTACAAAGGTGTATGCGTGCAGAAATATTTTACAGAAGCGCGTAGCTTGTTGGCACTTGGTATTCCTATCGTTTTAGCTCAATTTTCACAAACTGCAATGGGGTTTGTGGATACGGTTATGGCTGGAAGTGTTAGTGAAATTGAGATGTCCGCAGTTGCAGTTGGGTTTTCCATCTGGCTGCCAGCTATTCTTTTTGGCCAAGGAATTTTGATGGCATTAACCCCAATCGTTGCACAAATGAATGGGTCAGGCCGTCGCAACCTAATAGGCGACCAAATTCAACAAGGTCTATGGTTAGCGCTACTTTTAGCCTTAGGCATTATGTGCCTTCTTTATAACAGTCAGCTTATTATTAGCAATATGCCCCATATTGATAAAGAATTGGCAGATAAATCTGTCCGTTTTTTACATGCCATTATGTGGGGAGCACCAGGCTACTTATTTTACCAAGTATATCGTAGCCAATGTGAAGGGCTTTCAAAAACCAAGCCGGGGATGGTGATTGGTTTTCTTGGCCTAATGATTAATATTCCTATTAACTATATCTTTATTTATGGTCACTTTGGTGCACCTGCTTTAGGTGGTGTGGGTTGTGGTGTCGCCACTGCATCAGTGTATTGGGCTATGTGTCTGATGATGAGATGGTATGTGAAACGTGCTACTGCGCAGCGTGATATTCGCCCTACACTCTCTTTCACATCGCCAAATCCATTAATCTTAAAGCGAATTATCGTGTTAGGTACGCCTATTGGTCTGGCACTTTTCTTTGAAGTCACTTTATTTGCTGTCGTTGCACTGCTAGTCGCCCCATTAGGTGTTGTTGCAGTAGCTGGTCACCAAGTTGCGTTGAATTTCAGTTCTGTGATGTTTATGTTCCCATTATCATTAGGAATAGCAGCAACCATTCGCGTAGGTTATAACTTAGGACAGAAATCGACTGAAGCTGCTAAAGTTTCATCTTATACTGGTATTACTGTTGGCTTAATGGTCGCTTGTTTTACTGCAGTTCTCACCGCCGTTTTCCGTGAGCCGATTGCAATGATGTATAACAAAAACCCAGAGGTAGTTGTTTTAGCAAGCAGCTTAATGTTATACGCCGCTATTTATCAGCTGTCAGATTCTGTGCAAGTTATAGGTGCCGGAATTTTACGTGGTTATAAAGATACTCGTTCCATTTTCTTTATTACCTTCACCGCATATTGGTTACTTGGCTTGCCTTCTGGTTATATTTTAGCGTTAACTGATTTTATCGCACCGGCTATGGGGCCTAAAGGCTTCTGGATTGGCTTTATTATTGGTTTAAGTGCCGCTGCAATAGGAATGGCAACACGAATTATATGGATCCATAAGCAAACAGAGGATGTTGTCTTACTTCGCTCAGCTCGCTAATTGACGGTTTTTTAAGCTTTTTATTATGGGAGAAGATGTATTTCGCACCAGATAGTTTTAAATACGAACAAACTATCGCGAAAATACATTTTCCCCTTGCCAGATGAACTTCATAACGTTAATATTCATCCCCGTTGTCACCTAGATATCTTTTAGATGCGTCCGTAGCTCAGTTGGTTAGAGCACCACCTTGACATGGTGGGGGTCGGTAGTTCGAGTCTACTCGGACGCACCATTTCTAGTGAACACAATGTTAATTTTCAGCGCGTCCGTAGCTCAGTTGGTTAGAGCACCACCTTGACATGGTGGGGGTCGGTAGTTCGAGTCTACTCGGACGCACCATTTCAAATTAACACAATCAAATTTTCCAGTGCGTCCGTAGCTCAGTTGGTTAGAGCACCACCTTGACATGGTGGGGGTCGGTAGTTCGAGTCTACTCGGACGCACCATTTTATTTATCTCCCTGCTACCTAAAATTTCTCTTGATTGTCTATTATTATTCCCTTAATTTGTTGCGCAACAATTAACTTCCTTAATTTTAAATGAATTTTTGATCTGAATGGTCTCTTCTTTCAATTTCGTAAAATTTGATTTGTCTCACAGTTTTTTGTTGTCTATAATACTCACGCTGGCTGAAAGGTTTCACCAGTAGTAAATCAATACGTTAGCTTTAATTGAATTTGTCATCTACACTATAATAAGAAACAAAATGTGACAAATTTAAGTGTAATAATGCATTAAACACCAGACTGTCGCCTATTCTTATAAATGAGTTGCGCAACAAAATTTACCATGCGTACGATTTATAAAATGTACTAAGCATCGGCGACAATACCGATTTCCTTTATAACATTAGATAGACTGCCATGAAAAAAACCAAAATTGTTTGTACTATCGGTCCAAAAACCGAATCAGAAGAAAAACTGACTCAACTTCTTGATGCTGGCATGAATGTCATGCGCCTCAACTTTTCTCACGGTGACTATGAAGAACATGGTCAACGAATCAAAAACCTTCGTTCTGTTTGTGCCAAAACCGGCAAACAAGCAGCTATTCTGTTAGATACCAAAGGCCCTGAAATTCGCACCATGAAATTGGAAGGTGGTAACGATGTTTCACTCGTTGCGGGTCAAACTTTTACATTTACTACCAATACCTCTGTTGTAGGCAATAAAGATAAAGTTGCCGTGACCTACGCAGGCTTAACTTCAGATTTAAAAGTTGGCAATACCGTATTAGTTGATGATGGCTTAATTGGCATGAAAGTGACTAATGTCACTGCAACTGAAGTCGTTTGTGAAGTTTTAAATAACGGTGACCTCGGAGAGAAAAAAGGGGTTAACCTGCCAGGCGTTTCTATTGGCTTACCTGCATTAGCAGAGAAAGATAAAGAAGATTTAGTTTTTGGTTGCCAACAAGGTGTTGATTTTGTTGCTGCTTCATTTATTCGTAAACGCTCAGATGTCGAAGAAATTCGAGCTCACCTGAAAAAACATGGTGGTGAGAACATCCAAATCATTTCTAAAATTGAAAACCAAGAAGGTTTGAATAATTTTGATGAGATTTTAGAAGCCTCTGACGGCATCATGGTTGCTCGCGGTGACTTAGGGGTCGAAATCCCGGTTGAAGAAGTTATTTTCGCCCAAAAAATGATGATTGAAAAATGTGTTGCTGCGCGTAAAGTCGTGATTACTGCTACACAAATGTTAGATTCAATGATCAAAAACCCACGTCCTACTCGTGCAGAAGCGGGTGACGTAGCCAATGCTATTTTGGATGGTACTGATGCAGTTATGCTTTCAGGTGAAAGTGCGAAAGGTAAATACCCTGTAGAAGCCGTAACTATTATGGCGACTATCTGTGAGCGTACTGACCGCATCATGCAAACTCGTATCGATAATCAAAAACCAAGCCAACGCTTACGTGTCACTGAGGCTGTATGTCGTGGTGCAGTGGAAATGTCTGAAAAATTAGATGTTCCACTAATCGTTGTAGCAACCTACGGCGGTAAGTCTGCTAAGTCTGTTCGTAAATATTTCCCTACTGCACCAATCCTCGCGTTAACGACTAATGAAGAAACTGCACGTCAGTTATTGTTAGTAAAAGGTGTGATCCCAATGATAGTTGGCGGATTTACATCTACAGATGACTTTTATCGTGAAGGTAAACGCGCAGCTCTAGAAAGTGGATTAGCGGCTCCTGGTGATGCTGTTGTGATGGTTTCCGGTGCGTTAGTACAAAGCGGTACAACCAATACCTCTTCAGTTCACGTGCTGTAATTAAATTTTATTTGTCTTTTAAAAGGCCGATAGAGATCACTTCAAGATCACTTCATCTATCGGCTTTTTAATTTAAATTTAACATATAGTGCTGCCCTGATGTAACTATTCATTTATTTCATTTTCTCTAGTAAATATCTTATTGCTATTTAAGCGTAATATCATAAAACGCACTCAAATTGGTCAAATAACAACCTTCATTGATCTTAATTTAAATTTTTCTTCTTTTTCCTAGTACTAAATATAAAGTATTTCTAGCAAAACTTTATATTTAGTACTAGCATAAGACATAGTAAGTGCCATACCCTAATTTTCATTAGGTTGTTTTAAAGGGATATAGCAAGCTGTAAATAACAGTCTTAGCTCTATTGTTTGGTGACTTGCTTTTTATATTTTCAAGATAAATCAATCTAGAGGGTAAAATAATGATTCGTACTAAAATTGTACTGGGCTCTATCGTATTAGCTTCAGCATTACTAGCGGGTTGTTCTAACAGCACTGAAGTGCAAAAACTCTCTTCAGACGTACAAACTCTGAATGGTAAAGTTGATCAACTGAGCAACGACGTTCAGTCTCTGCGTTCTGACGTACAGACAGCTCAAGAAGAAGCAGCACGTGCTAACCAACGTTTAGACAACCAAGTTCGTACTTACAAAAAATAAGTTAGATTTGGTCGTTGTCTAGTTGAAACGGCGCTTCTTTGAAGCTAATAGTATTTATGAGGGCCTATGAAAATAGGCCCTTATTATTTGGAGTAGTTATTCAACTACAGAGGAAGAGCGATATTTAGTAGGAAGCACTGCGCTGACTTTATGGTCATAGATAGGCTGTGGCTGTGAAATAGTAAAAGGTTCAATAGGCACTAACCCTTCGTGCTGCGTTTCAGAGTCTGAAGAACTATTACCCTGATCATTATTCACACGCACAGGCATCCCAGAACGCCTTGCTAGCTCTTTTTCTACTAAAGCCTTATCAACCCCTTCATTTTCCAGAAAACGCTTGAAATCGTCAGTCAGTTTGATTGGCATTGTTTGTGGGTCATCATTACTTGTCCGAGATAATGGCTGATGCACCTCAATGTAATAACTGCCATCAGTTTCTTTGGAGTATTTTACAGGCTGATCAATAACTTGGACACGAGTTCCTTTTGGTACTGTCTTGAATAACGCTTCAATATCATCAGGACGTAAACGAATACAACCGGAGCTCACCCGCATACCAATACCAAAATCTGCATTAGTACCGTGGATCAGATATTCACCACGCCCATATGCTAGTCGTAATGCATACAAGCCCATTGGGTTTTCAGGACCTGCTGGAACGACAGCAGGAAGCGTTATACCTTCTTTAGCATAATTTTTACGGATGTTCGCCGTTGGCGTCCATGTTGGATCTTTAATTGATTGGCTTACTGAAGTTACCATTTCAGGTGTATCACGACCTAATTGGCCAATACCTATAGGGTAAACAATCACTTCTTCGCTGTTCGCCGGATAATAATATAAACGCAGCTCCGCTAAGTTAATCACAATTCCGGTTCTTGGCGTTGACGGTAACAACATTTGTGCTGGAATGATAAGCTCTTTTCCAGCTTCAGGAAGATACGGGTCCGTTCCAGGGTTTGCTTCAAGCATGCCTAGTAGCCCAATTTGGTGCTCACTGGCAATGGCTTCCAGTGGACGCCCGTCATTGGGTACGATATACGTGTAATTTTCCCCGATAAGTCGAGTGTTACTGTCAGGTAATGGATATTCTTTTGCTTGAGCTGGAGCCAATAAGGCGCTCATGACAAACAAACTTGCCACCGTCAAAACTCTTTTCATACCTACTCCAAGGAAAATAATGTTCTTACAATAATTCAATGATTATTGTTCATAATAGCAACTATCTCTCATATCTTTAATACTAAATAAATATTTTTATTAAGTATTAATATGGAAGTAGTCTTTTTATGATAACTAAATACGATGACTTTAATGAATTGCTCGGATAAAGAATAATACCCAAGAAGTAAAATATAAGAGAGGGAGCATAAGGCTCCCTCGGTAAGATTATACTAATTGTGCCGCTCGCGATAAAATTGTGCGGATCATCGCATTCAAACCTTGAGTACGTGAAGGTGTTAAATGCTGCTCTAATGCTAATTGTTCAAAAAATGACTTCACATCAAGTGCTAATATTTGTTGCGCTGTTTTACCTTGAAAAAGAATAATAACAATGGCAACTAGCCCTTTAACGATGGCTGCATCGCTATCACCTGCAAACGTAATTGTCCCGTCCGCTTGTTTTTGCATATCAATCCACACTTGGCTTTGGCATCCAGCGATTAAATTATTATCGCTTCTTTGTGCCTCAGAGAGTTCAGGTAAACGCCCCCCTAGCTCTATCATATAGAGGTAACGCTCCTCCCAGTCCTGACAGCGAGAGAAATTACGTAATAACTTACTTTCATCGGGTAATGCGGGCATGCTCAGTTCCTTTACCATCTGTTTCTTATGTGCTTAGCCTAACAATTTTTTGATGCGCTGTAACGCATTGCATAAAGAATCGATTTCTTCTTTGGTGGTGTATATCCCTACAGAAGCGCGGCACATAGCGGGAACTTGGTAATGTTCCATTAATGGTAAAGCACAATGATGCCCAGTACGGATTGCAATGCCATACCTGTCAAGGAAAGACCCAACATCATAAGCATGGTGCTTGCCTAAATTGAAAGCCAGAACACCTTCCCGTTGGTCATTGCCATATAATATAACTGAAGGTATTTCTTGCAATTTCTTAGAAGCATAAGCCATCACTTCAGCTTCATGAGCAAACACATCAGATAAATTTAGTGCATTTAAATAATCAAATGCCGCCCCTAAACCAATAATTGCGCTTACATTAGGTGTTCCCGCTTCAAAGCGCCAAGGTGCGTCAGCAAAAGTGATCCCTTTGGTCAGGCTGACTTGGCGGATCATCGCCCCACCACCTTCCCATGGTGGCATCATATCCAAAATAGCTTTTTTACCATAAAGGATACCAATACCCGTCGGGCCATATAGCTTGTGACCTGAAAACACATAGAAATCACAGTCTAAAGCTTGTACATCAACCTGCTGATGCATTGCACCTTGCGCACCATCAACCAATACCGTGATTTCACCGCCTTTTGAGGCAGCAATTGCTCGTGCTTGCTTGATTATCTCCTGTACGGGATTAACTGTTCCCAATACATTAGAGATATGTGTAAAGCTCAATAATCGCGTGCGTGAATCAATGACATCATTTAATACCTCTAACTGTAGCCTACCATCATCAGAAATTGGGATAACTCGGATTTCAAAACCAATTTCTTCAGCTAACATATACCAAGGTACAATATTCGCATGATGTTCCATTTCAGTGATGACAATATTGTCCCCTTCATGGAAATACTTTCGACCAAAACTATTTGCTACTAGGTTAATACCTTCCGTTGTGCCTTTAACAAACACAATTTCTTCATTTGAAGCTGCGTGAATGAAAGCGGCCGCTTTTTGACGAACCTCTTCCATCATTGTCGTGGCATTTGCACTGAGAGTATGTATACCGCGGTGAACCGCGGCATATTGATGCAGCGTAAATTCACTCTCTTTTTCAATGACTTGCAAAGGCTTTTGTGCACTTGCTGCACTATCCAAATAGACTAATGGATGATTATTGACAGACTGAGATAAGGCAGGGAAATCCTGCCTGACTGAAGCGACATTGAATAGCATGGGGATTAAACCTCCGCTAAGCGCTGGCGGATGTTTGCCATCACAGCGTGTTTTAACTCTTCCGATTCAATAGATTCTGTAAGTTCTGCAGCAAATGCGATGATAATCATATGTTTTGCTGCTTTACCCTCAATGCCTCTTGAACGCAGATAAAACAGTTGTTCGTCATCAATACGACCGACCGTTGCACCGTGACCACACTTTACGTCGTCCGCATAAATCTCAAGCTGAGGTTTAGTATCAATTTCAGCTTTTTCACCTAACAACAACGTATTGTTAGTCATCTGACCATCTGTTTTTAATGCATTCGGCGCTACTTTAATCATGCCATTAAAGACAGCTTTACTGCTATCCATCGCAATGACTTTATGTAGTTGGCGGCTATTACAGTAACCCTTATTGTGCTCCAAATACGTACGAGTATCTGCAATTTCATTGCCTTTAGGCAGCAATAAACTGTTAAGTTCAAATTCTGTATTTTCACCATCAAGGCGAGCACTGGTATGGTTTCGCGTTAATAATGCGCCAAGTAAAAAGCTCGTACTTTTCACCCGACTATCGCGCCCAATAACAATATCATTGTGAGCAAAATGCTGAGCCTGACCATTTTCAATATTTAACTTAAAGTGACTAAAATCTGCATTATCACCGACTTCAACCGTTAAACGGCTGCCCGTCATGTGCATTTGGTCATTCAAACTGACATAATGCTCAATCACTTGAGCTTTGCTGTTCGCATCTAACGTTAAATGGTAGCGATACTGGCTAATATTCGTAGCTTGTTTATCGCTGCTACCCGTTGAAATATTCAGCAGATACAATGGTTTCTCTGCTATTTTATTTGCAGCAAGATGAACAACTAACGGTTGTACCGCCAAGCTTTCTGTTAAATGCAAGAAAATCTCGCTATTTACAGGCGAAGGAAGCAAGTCTTGGTTATCAAGCAAAGACACTTGGAATGGCCCCATATCAATGGAGCTTAGTGCTGAACTATAGCGCCCATCAATTAAAACAAGGCGATAGGCGTCAATCGGCAGAGCCAATGCTTCACAGTCTTTTGCTTCAACATCGCTATCACTAAAACGATACTGAGCCTCAAGTACCGTATTTAGTGGTGTATAGTGCCAATCTTCATGGCGAAACGCAGGCAAGCCAACTTGTTTTGCCATTTCCCAATGCGTTTTAGCATGTTGAGAATTCACACCGTGTCGTTGCTCAAACAATTCAGAAAAACGTGACATTGCTTGCTCATTGAGCTTTGCAACTTCAGCACGTTTTTGTGCTCTTTCACTGTTGGTCAATAAGCCAGCCATAACCCTGCTCCTCCAGTTTTTTCGCTAAACTGAAATCACCTGATTTGATGATTTTCCCTTGATATAACACGTGGACAAAGTCAGGCTTTACATAATCCAAAATGCGTTGATAGTGGGTTACGATAATAAATGAACGTTCAGGCGAACGTAATGAATTCACACCGTTAGCCACAATTTTCAGCGCATCAATATCTAAACCGGAGTCAGTTTCATCAAGAATACACAATTGAGGCTCTAGAGCTGCCATCTGCAAGATATCGTTACGTTTTTTCTCACCACCGGAAAAACCCACGTTAACAGAACGAGCAAGTAAATCTTCTGGCATTTCTAATAATTTGATTTTATCTTCAATAAAATCTTGGAAATCAAAACGATCTAATGCTTCTTGCTGGCGATATTCTCTGACCGCATTAACGGCGGTTTGTAAGAAAAATTGGTTACTGACCCCTGGAATTTCAACAGGGTATTGGAATGCGAGGAAAACGCCTTCCCCTGCACGCTCTTCTGGATCTAACTCAAACAGGTCTTTACCTTTAAACGTCACTTCACCGCTATCAATTTCATACTCTTCGCGGCCAGCAAGTGTGGCTGATAATGTACTTTTACCAGAGCCATTTGGGCCCATGATGGCGTGAACTTCCCCTGGTTTTACTTCCAGAGATAACCCTTTTAAAATCTCATTACCTTCTACACTCACGTGTAAATCTTTAACACTTAACATATTTACATGCCTTTAGCGCCTTAGCGCAAATAAACTCGATTAGGATCAACCAACACTGTGCTCTAAGCTGATTGCCAGTAATTTTTGTGCTTCTACGGCAAATTCTAATGGAAGCTCCGAGAACACATCTTTACAGAAACCATTTACAATCATTGATATCGCATCGTCTTCGCTGATACCACGTTGTAAACAGTAAAATAACTGGTCTTCTCCAATACGTGAGGTTGTCGCTTCATGTTCGAGCTGTGCCGTATTATTTTTAACTTCCACATACGGGAAAGTATGTGCACCGCACTGTGTACCAATTAACATAGAGTCACATTGGGTAAAGTTACGAGCATTATGTGCACTTGGTAAAATTTTCACTAAACCGCGATAACTGTTTTGGCTTTTACCTGCTGAAATACCTTTAGAAATAATCGTTGAACGGGTGTTTTTCCCGATATGGATCATTTTCGTTCCGGTATCTGCTTGCTGATTACCATTTGTTAATGCAACAGAGAAAAACTCACCGACAGAGTTATCCCCCTTAAGGATAACGCTTGGGTATTTCCATGTGATGGCAGAGCCAGTTTCTGACTGCGTCCATGACATTTTTGAATTTTCACCTTCACACAATGCACGCTTAGTCACAAAGTTCAGGATCCCACCGGCTTCGCTATCTCCACCGGAGAACCAGTTTTGGACAGTCGAATATTTAACTTCGGCATCTTTATGAATAATCACTTCAACAACCGCCGCATGGAGCTGATAGCTATCACGAACAGGCGCAGAACACCCTTCGATATAACTGACATAACTACCTTCATCGGCAATTAAAATCGTACGCTCAAACTGGCCTGTTTTGGCTGCGTTGATCCTAAAATAAGTTGATAGCTCCATTGGACAATGTACGCCTTTTGGTACATACACAAACGTACCATCTGAAGCTACCGCCGCATTTAATGCCGCAAAAAAGTTATCATGGCTCGAAACGACTGACCCGAGATATTTCTGCACCAGTTCAGGGTACTCTTGAATAGCCTCACTGAACGAACAAAAAATAACCCCATGTTTGGCTAAGTCATCACGGTAAGTTGTAGATACCGAGACCGAGTCAAAAATGGCGTCAACCGCAACAGCCTTCCCTTCACGTACAGGAACACCCAATTGGTTAAAAGCTTCTTCAACTTCAGCCGTTAAATAATTATTGGTTTCCGCTACACCTGTGCCTTGGGTTGCACCAGATTGCGAACCACAGGTATCATCACATGAGCCACAAGATGGCGCAGAATAATAGCTATAGTCTTGATAATCGAGATTTGGGTAATTCGCTTTAAGCCAATGAGGCTCTTCCATGCCTTTCCAGTGATTAAAGGCATCAAGACGGAATTGGAGCATCCACTCAGGCTCATTACGTTTTGCTGAAATTGCGCGGATCACATCTTCGTTGATGCCTTTCGCCATTTCATCAGTCGCGACTTCGGTAAAGAAGCCTTCTTTATAACGCTGGTCATCAAGCCAGCTTTGAACATCATCGCCAACTTCTACATTGCTCTGTGACATAATCTGACTTCACATGTTAAACGCCGAAGCTTTCACCACACCCACAGGCATGTTGGGCTTTCGGGTTATTGAATTTGAAAATTTGATTCAGCCCTTCTTGGACAAAATCAACGACTGTGCCATCAATAAATGGCATTGCTTCTTTTGGCACATAAAGATGTGCGCCATCGAGTTCAAATAACAGGTGTTGCTCTGTTGGGTTTTCGATCATTTCAAATACATAACCAAAACCCGCGCAGCCGGACTGTTTTACGCCAAGTGAAAGCCCTTTAGTGTTTGGGTTTTGCACCATCAATTTTTTGATTTGTTTTGCAGCGCTTTGTGTCAGGCTAACTCCCTGCCAATTGTTTTCATCAAATGAAAATGTCTCTACACCGTCAGTCATATTGACCCCACATTTCTTATGGCTTTTCAGCCTGTTATCAGGAGATTAACTCTGCCTACCCTATGGTAATGATTAGCTAATTGACTTCAACCATTTGTTTTAAGAGGTTATAGCTATTTTAGCTCTTTTCTTGCTCATTATCAGGTTAAAAAACAAACAAGCACCTAGCAAAATAAGATTAACCCATTGATAAATAATGAATAAGTAGAGTTGTATTTTTTATTCAAATTTGTACTAAATAATACACTTAAATGACACAAATTAATAAAGATGCATTTATTATACAACTTAATTAACTTGATAAAAAATGAATTTATAGAAAGAATGGCCATATAACCATACAAGAACAAGGGTTTTATAGGGTGTTCTGGCATTTAATTAGCCAAAAAACCCTATATATAGAATGGTTATTATTCAAATAATACCGCAGTTGTCAGGCGAGAAGTACAACACAATTTGCCTTGTTCATTGAAAATTTCAATATTCCACACTTGCTGGCGACGTCCTAAATGAATAGGCTTACAAATACCTTTTACAACCCCTGAGCGAGCAGCACGAACATGATTTGCATTGATTTCCAACCCGACCACCTTTTGTTCCCCTTCCGAGCACATATAACCCGCAATTGAACCCAAGGATTCGGCTAACACAACAGAAGCACCGCCATGCAATAACCCAAAAGGCTGTTTGGTACGATGATCGACAGGCATTATTCCCTCTAAATAATCATCTCCAATTGCCGTGATTTCAATGCCAAGATGCCCTAACATGCAGGTTTTTGACATTTCAGCGAGTTGTTGCAAATTAAATTGACGTTTCCAAATCATTAAACTATCTCCAACAGTGCTTGAATCGGATGTTTTATCGATACATTTTCCATTCGCTTAACTTGGCTACGGCAAGAATAACCTGAACTTAAACAGCGATCTTTTGGCAAAGAAGACATCGCGCCTTTCCACGATAAATCATAAATTCCTTTTGAATTTTGAAGATTGGCCACTTCGTGCCCATAAGTCCCTGCCATGCCACAACAGCCAACACTAACATTATTTAATGTTTGCCCAAAGCGAGCAAATAACGCTGCCCATTGATTCGCACTATTAGGTAAAGCCGTTGATTCCGTACAATGACCGAAAAAATACCATGGTTGTGTCGAAGCCACTTGCACATTGTGTGGTTCAGGCAATGTCATTAACCACTCATGCGCCAACATCACCGTAAATTGGCACTGTTCTTTACCTAAAATTTCATGGTATTCATCGCGATAACAAAGTACCAGTGCAGGGTCAACACCGACCATTGGTAACTGTAATTTTGCCACTCGATTTAAAAAGTCCGCTGTCTTGCGAGCTGTTTTAGCAAATTTCGCTAAAAAACCTTTGATATGTTGCGCTTTTCCATTCGGTGAAAACGGTAACAATACAGGTTTAAGACCTAACTTTTCAATTAAGCGGACAAAATCTGCCACCACTTTGGCATCGTAATAGCTAGTGAAAGGGTCTTGAACCACCAGCACATATTTTTCACGCTGTGAATCCGCCATACTTTCAAGTTGTTCAAGCGTAACAGAAACCGCGGCATGGCCTGAAAGTTCTTGTTTTAATGTGGGTTGAGAAAATAACGGTAAATCCACCATACCAATGGTGTGTTGGCTCAGTTTTTGCACCACCAGTTGACGTAAAAAGAAATTAAATACGCTAGGTACCTTGGAAAGTATTGGTGCACTCGCTTCGACGTTTGCAACAATATGGTCCCGAATAGGTCGCAAATAACGCCCATGATACAATGCTAAAAATTTAGCTCTAAATGATGGCACATCAATTTTAATCGGGCATTGTGTTGAGCAGGCTTTACAGGCGAGGCACCCAGCCATTGAAGCTTTCACTTCATGAGAAAAATCATAATCCCCTTGCTTCGCACGCCAAGTATTACGGGTTTTCTCGATTAAGCCTCTTAATGAAGGCTGGTTGTGCGTAATTCCTTTTTCAAGGTGTTCTGGTGTAACGCCTTGTTCCGCTAGCAACCTTAACCATTCACGAACAAGTGTTGCACGGCCTTTCGGAGAATGGACTCGTTGACCACTCACCTTCATCGATGGGCACATTGGGCTCTTTACATCAAAATTGAAACACAGCCCATTGCCATTACACTCCATAGCACCACGGAACTCTTGGCGCATTTGGACTGGAATTTGCCGGTCATACGTTCCTCGCTTGATGTCATCAACCTGCTTCATCGGTGCATCCAACCCCGCAGGTGGGCAAATTTTACCTGGATTCAAACGGTTATCGGGGTCAAATGCCGCTTTAATATTCCGAAGCTCACCGTATAATACATCGCCAAAAAATTCAGGACTATATTGCGCACGGAAACCTTTCCCATGTTCACCCCACAAAAGCCCACCATATTTAGCGGTTAATGCCACAATTTCATCAGAAATTTGTTTCATCAATACTTCTTGCTGCGGATCACACATATCAAGCGCAGGACGGACATGTAATACCCCTGCGTCCACGTGACCAAACATGCCATAATTCAAGTTGTGACTGTCTAATAATGCACGGAATTCCACTATATAATCAGCAAGATGCTCAGGAGGAACACAAGTATCCTCAACAAACGGAATTGGCTTTGCAGCCCCCTTGCTGTTCCCTAACAGCCCAACTGCTTTTTTACGCATGTTATAAATGCGCGTAATATCTTCAAGGTCATGACAGGTTTGATAACCAATCACGCCGGCTTGGTTATTCGCCATTAACTCATCAAGCCGCTGACAAAGGCTTTCAGTTAATTGGTTAATTTCCGCTTCATCATCACCACTAAACTCAACAATATTCAGCCCCAACATTTCCTTATTTGGAATGTCAGTAATCAATGCTTTAACTGAGTGCCAAACAATATCTTCACGCGCTAAATTCAATACTTTCGAGTCAACTGTTTCAACAGACAAGGCTTTTGCATCAACCATAAAAGGTGCATTACGCAATGCGGACTCAAAAGAGTCATATTTGACGTTTACTAAGCGGCGTACTTTTGGCAAAGGTGTGATATCAAGCGTCGCCTCGGTAATAAAGGCTAAAGACCCTTCAGACCCAGTCAAGATACGGGTAAGGTCAAATTCTGTTAGTTCATCATTAAATACATGACGTAAATCATACCCTGTCAGGAAACGATTTAACTTGGGAAATTTTTCTTCAATTAATGGACGTTGCTCTAAACAGCGTTCTAATACTGTTTTATATATACGCCCCACTGTTGAATCTTCTGACGCAATCGTTTGGGCGAGTTCGATAGGCATAGCACGTGTATCTAGGCATTCTCCACCTAACACCATGGCTTTAACGCCTAACACGTGATCAGAGGTTTTACCATATACTAATGAGCCTTGACCTGATGCGTCAGTGTTGATCATTCCACCTAATGTTGCTCGGTTGCTGGTAGATAGCTCCGGCGAAAAGAAATAACCGTAAGGTTTGAGGTATTGATTTAATTGGTCTTTGATGACCCCAGCCTCAACTTTAACCCAACCTTGCTCTGGGTTTATTTCTAAAATCCTATTCATATAACGGGACATATCCACAACAATCCCTTCAGTTAAGGATTGCCCATTAGTTCCCGTCCCACCACCCCGAGGTGTAAAGCTGAGCTCACGAAATTTCGCTTGCCCCGCAAGCCGAGTGATAATTTGTACATCTGCACTCGAACGCGGAAATACAACCGCTTGGGGTAATAGTTGGTAAATACTATTATCTGTTGCCATGGATAAACGCTCAGCATAGCTGGTGCCGTTATCCCCAGTAAAACCCTGTTCTTGTAGCTCATGCAAGAACTCAATAACTAGATGACTAAGATGAGGAGCTTCTGATATACGCGGGATCATTATTAACGATGACTCTTGTTGTTTAGTGTTCGCATTACTCGTTATGTACTATCTTTATTTTAAGTTGCACAATAGTGTCTTAGGTCTATGATGGGTTACCTTCACAGCCTGTAAAGACAGCACAGCCGCTGATGACATTGTCATTATGAACCATATCACAATATTGTTTTTTTTAACCGTGAAAAAAAATTACGTTATTTTCACCTAAAAATTTGCCACAGACACAGAATTTTCATTTGTAAAGGACCAGTCATTAATGGAAAAATCGCAAAAACGCTTGGATCTTCCCAAACTTATTTTCGGCCTATTATCCATCGTTTTAATGATAGCAGCCTGCTTTTGGGTACTTAATCCATTTATTCTTGGCTTTGTATGGGCTGGAATGATGGTAATTGCTACTTGGCCACTATTATTAAGACTGGAAGCTCGCTTATGGCATAAGCGCTGGTTAGCTACATTGGTGATGGTTCTTCTTATATTACTGCTGTTCGTTATTCCATTGGGTATTCTAATTGGCAGTATCATTGAAAATAGCACACCACTTATTGATTTAGCGAAATCGCCGTCAAGCCTAACATTGCCTGATTTAGAATGGCTCAATACCATTCCAATGGTGGGTGAGAAAATTTACTATGCATGGCATAGCTTAGTCGCCAGTGGGGGGAATGCTTTACTTGCTAAAATTCAACCCTATTTTGGCCAAGCTGCTGGCTGGTTTGCTACACAGGCCATTAGCGCAGGAAGATTTGTTTTTCACTTGATGCTAATGCTGCTATTTAGTGGCTTGCTCTATCTTAAAGGCGAATCTGTCATGGTTAGCATCCGTCACTTTGCGGTCCGTCTCGCAGGGATCCGTGGGGATGCTGCCGTCGTGTTAGCGGCACAATCTATTCGAGCTGTTGCCCTTGGTGTCGTCGTCACCGCGCTAATTCAAGCCATCGTCGGAGGAATTGGACTTGCCTTGTCGGGTATTGGTTATGCGGCCATCTTAACTGTCTTGTTGTTTATATGCTGTGTGGCGCAATTGGGGCCTCTACTCATTATGGTGCCATCCGTCATTTGGCTATTTTGGACAGGTGATACGACATGGGGAATTATCCTTGCTATATGGGCCGCCGTTGTTGCCACTATGGATGGCGTTCTTCGCCCATGGCTCATTAAAATGGGGGCTGACTTACCAATGGTTCTGATCCTTGTTGGTGTTATTGGTGGAATTTTATCATTTGGCATGATTGGTTTGTTTATTGGCCCTGTTGTATTAGCCGTTTCATATAGCTTATTAAAAGCTTGGATGAATGAGGTTGCAGTTCCAAGTGAAGACTTAACAGAAACTGAAAAATTTCTAGAAGAAGAGTTTTCGATTAAAAAGTAGTACGTAGTTGATTAGTAGCAGGCATGTTCAAGCAAGACATGCCTGCTAACTTAATAAGTATTGCTCCATTAATATTTAGAAACAATATTTAACATTCTAACGTTAGTATTTAGTCTAATTTATGTTAACATAAATCTATTGAATTAATTCTCTTTAAGTAACAATGAGTAATATTAATATTGAGAGTGTTCTTAATGATTGTATAATATGAATAGTTTAATATTCTATTATTGAATCATATGGATATAAAAAGCGATGCCCCTCCCTTTTTAGGCATCGCTTTATTTAACTGAATTGCTGTGTGTAGTCTTTGCCTGTCAGCCCATGATAGGCTTTTTTTTTATCCTCATTTAATATGAATATTATTCATATCGTAATCAGAACATCACTTTATAATTATTGATTAATATCAATTTTTGACATAACTAGCAGTTTTCATACTCCTTTAGCGTTATATAATTAAATAACTTTCGTTATTTCTATTTAAGATATATTTTCTGTTCAAATCAAATACACAAAATAAGAGTAATTATATTCGTTTTTTATTTATACCTAAAAAGTATTATATGAATATTTATTTAGAACTGTTTGCTATCAACCTATTAATAATAGTATTAATCAATTTCTGTAATAGGTAATTTTAATCAAATAAATGCGAAGGCTGAATGTTATTCACATTCAGCCTTGATAATTAAAAAACGAGATAACTATTGATTCTCAGCTATCGTCAGCCATGTTTGTACCACGGTATCTGGATTCAAAGATAAACTATCAATACCTTCATCTACCAGCCATTGAGCAAAATCTTGATGGTCGGATGGCCCTTGACCACAAATACCTACATATTTGTTTTGTCGTTTTGCAGCCTGTATAGCCATAGATAACATGGCTTTTACCGCATCGTTTCGTTCATCAAATAACTCAGAAACAACACCAGAATCCCTATCAAGACCCAATGTTAACTGAGTCATATCATTCGAACCGATAGAGAAACCGTCGAAATGTTCGAGGAATTGATCTGCCAGTAAAGCATTTGATGGAATTTCGCACATCATAATGACTTTTAGACCGTTTTCACCACGTTTCAAATCATGTTTAGCCAGCTCAGCAACTACAGACTCAGCTTGTGCAACTGTCCGCACAAATGGGATCATAACTTCAACATTCGTTAACCCCATAGTGTTGCGAACACGTTTAACCGCTTCACATTCTAATGCAAAACAGGCACGGAAGCTGTCAGATACATAGCGCCCTGCACCACGGAAACCTAACATTGGATTTTCTTCTTCAGGTTCATAAATATCCCCACCGACTAAGTTGGCATATTCATTAGACTTGAAGTCAGATAAACGGACAATAACGCGTTTTGGCCAGAAAGCAGCGGCTAGAGTAGAAATCCCTTCGGTTAATTTACCGACATAAAATTCAATCGGGTCATCATAACCCGCCATCATTTGGCGAATTTCTGCTTGTAACTCAGGAGATTGCTGATCAAATTCCAGTAATGCCCTTGGGTGAACACCAATCATACGATTGATGATAAACTCAAGTCTAGCTAGACCCACACCTTCATTAGGTAAGCAAGCAAAATCAAATGCACGGTCAGGGTTACCGACATTCATCATGATTTTGACATCTAGATTTGGCATATCACTCACTTCAGAACTGTGAATTTCAAACGCCAGTTTACCTTCGTACACAAAGCCCGTATCACCTTCTGAACAAGAAACTGTCACTTCTTGGCCTTCTTGCAAACGGTCAGTCGCATCACCACAACCCACAACCGCAGGAATGCCTAATTCACGCGCGATAATCGCAGCATGGCATGTACGTCCACCACGATTCGTAACAATCGCAGCGGCTTTTTTCATGATAGGCTCCCAATCAGGGTCTGTCATATCGGTAACAAGTACATCACCCACCTGAATTCTATCCATTTCACTCAAGTTATGTATGACTTTAACAGCCCCAGAGCCAATACGATGACCGATTGCACGTCCTTCAACTAAAACTTGTCCTTGTTGTTTTAATTGATAACGCTCCATCACTTGTTGATTAGAGCGAACGGTTTCTGGCCTTGCTTGGACAATATACAAACGCCCATTATGACCATCTTTTGCCCACTCAATATCCATTGGGCGACCGTAGTGCTTTTCAATCTGTATAGCTTGGCGTGCAAGCTCTTCCACTTCGAGATCAGTTAAAGAGAAACGATTGCGTAGTGCTTCTGGCACATCTTCAATTTGTACTTGTTTACCGTGCTCTTTACTGTTGGCGTACACCATCTGTAATTTTTTAGAGCCCAGGGTACGGCGCACAATTGCAGGACGGTTATTGGCTAACGTTGGTTTATGGACATAAAACTCGTCTGGATTCACGGCGCCTTGCACCACCATCTCACCTAAACCATACGCAGAGGTAATAAATACGACTTGGTCGAAGCCCGATTCAGTATCAATCGTAAACATAACACCCGATGAGGCTAAATCTGAACGTACCATGCGTTGAACGCCCGCGGACAGTGCTACACCGCGGTGATCATAACCTTGGTGAACACGATATGAAATCGCACGGTCATTAAACAATGAAGCAAAAACGTGTTTAATCGCAACTAATACAGCGTCAATTCCTTGAACGTTAAGGAATGTTTCCTGTTGCCCTGCAAACGAAGCGTCAGGCATGTCCTCAGCAGTTGCCGATGAGCGGACAGCAAATGAAGCTTCCGCTTCACCTTCTGACAGTTGTGCGAAAGCATCACGAATATCTTGTTCCAACTCCTTCGTCAATGGTGTATCAATCACCCATTGACGGATCTGAGCACCTGCTACAGCCAGTTGGTTCACATCATCAATATCCGTTTCATCTAGCAGGTTATAAATGCGTTGATTTACACCGCTCTGCTCCAGAAAATCATTAAACGCCTGTGCGGTTGTCGCGAAACCGTTAGGTACGGATACTCCCAGATCAGATAAGTTAGTGATCATTTCACCGAGAGAAGCATTTTTGCCCCCGACACGGTCAACATCATTCATCCCTAATTGGTTATACCAAAGTACATTACACGGAGTGAGGCCATTTGTGGACATTGAAAGCGATCCTTTTATAGCAATTTAGTGACAGAGTACAAATCGTAAAAAATCTCGTTGGCGAAATTTCGCCTCGTGAAATAGACTAGCACAGACGCTAAGAGAAGATGGACTGGTGAATCGTTCCATCACTGAAGAAAACTTTTTTGTTCTAAAAATCGTTCAAAAAATGGCTATAGTTTCCCCTATAAACTAATTTTTAAACTTTAAACAAAGATAATATTTCCCAATATCCAGTGATAAATACAATAGAGACGAATAATGATGAGCGAATTAGGAGCAATGAATAATATGGTAAGCCAAGTTCAACGTACTGTTTTTTTTATTTCTGATGGAACAGCGATAACCGCTGAAACTTTGGGGCACGCCGTACTTTCTCAATTTCCTCTGTCATTTATTTCTTATACTCTGCCGTTTGTAACAAGCGAAGCTCGTGCACATGAAATTAAGCAAAAAATAGATATTATCTTCGAAGAAACCCAGTTGCGTCCTTTAGTGTTCTATTCGATTATCTCCCCTGAAGTTAAGCAAATCATTACCCAGAGTGCAGGTTTTTGCCAAGATATCGTCCAAAGTCTAGTCGCCCCAATTCAGAAGGAAGTCGGCCTAGAACCTGAGCCAAAACTCAACCGAACCCATGGCCTATCCATGCAAAATATGAATCAATATGATGCACGTATAGCTGCTATTGAATACACACTGGCTCACGACGATGGGATTTCTTTACGAAATTTAGACCAAGCTCAAGTGATACTAATTGGTGTTTCACGTTGTGGCAAAACGCCAACAAGCCTCTACTTAGCGATGCAATTTGGTATCCAAGCGGCAAATTACCCATTTACGGCTGATGATATGGATAATTTACAATTACCTGCAGCATTACGCCCATATACACATAAATTGTTTGGTTTAACTATTAGCCCTGAACGGCTAGCAGCTATCCGCGAAGAGCGCCGTGAAAATAGCCGTTATGCATCCATAAGGCAATGTCGTATTGAGATAGCTGAAGTGGAAGCTTTATTTAGACAAAATAAAATCAACTACTTAAATACAACTAACTATTCTGTTGAAGAAATTTCAGCAAAAGTGATTGATACCATGGGCTTACAAAGACGAATCTTTTAATGAATACAAATAAAAAAAATATTCATTCCTGCTAAGTTGGAGGTTGAAATTAAGCCATATTCGTTTATTGTGATCTTAATCACTTATAGGGCATACGCCTATTAAAGTTCTTTGAGAAAGAAAATGCACAAAACTGATGAATTACGTACTGCGAGAGTGGACAGTTTAATTACCCCACAAACTCTTGCTGATGAGTTTCCTATTTCCCAAAAAGTCGCTGAAAACGTGACAGCGTCACGAAAACGCATAGAACAGATATTATCCGGCCAAGACCCACGTTTACTGGTCATTGTCGGCCCTTGTTCCATTCATGACATTGATGCCGCTATTGAATACGCTAAAAAACTAAATGTGTTAAGAGAGCGTCATCAAGACCGTTTAGAAATTGTCATGCGAACTTACTTTGAAAAACCACGTACTGTCGTTGGTTGGAAAGGGTTAATTTCTGACCCTAACCTCGATAATTCTTGCCAAGTCAACACTGGTATCCGGTTAGCTCGTAAATTATTGATTGAAGTTAACCAGTTAGGGTTAGCCACGGCAACCGAATTCCTTGATATGGTCACGGGCCAATATATTGCCGATCTCATTAGTTGGGGAGCAATTGGCGCTCGCACAACAGAAAGCCAAATCCACCGTGAAATGGCATCCGCATTGTCCTGTCCTGTAGGTTTCAAAAATGGCACCGACGGCAATATTAATATTGCTATTGATGCGATAAGAGCTGCAAAGGCGCAGCATATGTTTTTATCGCCGGATAAGAATGGCCAAATGACCATTTACCAAACCAGTGGTAACCCGCATGGCCATATCATTATGCGTGGCGGTAAACAGCCTAATTACACGGCTGGTGACTTAGCAGCAGCCTGTGACAAACTGCGTAAATTCGAATTACCAGAGCATTTAGTGGTCGATTTCAGCCATGGTAATTGCCAAAAAATTCATCGTCGCCAACTCGAAGTTGCACGAGATATTGCGGAGCAAATAAAAGATGGCTCGACCGCTATCAGTGGAGTGATGGCAGAAAGCTTCTTAGTTGAAGGCACACAAAAAGTGGTTTCTGACCAACCGTTAGTTTATGGCCAATCTATTACCGACCCATGTCTTGGCTGGGAAGATACCGAACAACTTATTGAAATTCTTGCTCAAGCTGTTGAGTCACGCTTTAAATAAGCCAAATCATTCCAATTTTTTTATTATGAGCCCTTTAGTGAACATAGAAACTAAAGGGCTTTTATATTTACAAAAAAAATAATTATCATTTAATGCATAATTAAATAATATAATAATCTAATTAATAAAATAAATACAGAATTTTAATCCAAAAAATCCTTGACCCACCTCGCGCCAACGATAATAATTCTCACTACAAACTAATTTATCCGTTAGAACTTCTGTAGCCTAGCCCATTATTCGCTACGACATTACAGGGCTAAATAGTTCTAATAAATAAATGAGTTACATAAATATTTATTGCATGCCACCCAGATTATTTATCCAGGCAGCCAGCAAATTCTGAAACCAAAGGAAAGGATTTCCTATGCTGTTTAAATCGATGCCTGCATCAATCCATCAAGATCATAAAATATCACTCTCAGCTATTGCTGCCACCGTTGTAATGACCGGGTTTAGCAACACCGCTTTAGGTGAAAACTTATCGACTCCAAAAGCGAATACCCGCGACATTATTCACGTTTCGACCTCACCTCTTAGTTTAGAAAATATCGCTGTAGCAGAACAAGTCGATGTAATTGATGCAAAAGCGCCTGAATATCAATCTGCGACATCCGCCTTAGATTTACTAAAAGGCCAAGCTGGGGTATTTGTTTCTGGTTCCAATAGCACTTATGGCCAGGGTATTCAAATGCGGGGTTATGATTCACGAGGTGTTAAAGTCACCGTTGATAATATCACCCAAGACTTTTATTCCGGCTTATATGAAGCTACATTTATTGACCCCACCTTAGTAAAAAAAGTCTACGTCCATAAAGGCGCATCATCTGTACATCATGGCGGCGGGGCGTTAGCCGGAGTCGTATCATTCAAAACAATAAATGCAGCTGACATATTAAAACCAGGGCAAAAAATCGGTGGTCAGGTCTTTAGCGGTATTAACCGTAATGATCACGGTTACTATGCAGGTGCAACGCTATTAGGCAGAACTGAATCAACAGATACTCTGTTTACCTATAGTCAACGTAAAAAGCACCTACTCGGCTCACCCGAGTTTGAAGAGGTTGATAATACTGAACAGCTAAGCAACTGGATGCTCAAAAGCAGCTGGCTTGCCCACCCTTCATATAACTTGACGTTACAATTAAAAGAATACCGCAACAACAGTTTAGGGGTAAAACAACCCGCTAAACCTTCAGAAAAAAATAGATATCCAAATACACCGCATGAAAGACAAAGCCATCAGCGAGATGTTGCCATTAGCCAATTTTTTACACCCAAAAATGAGGTAAATTGGCAAGCCCAGTGGGATATTTATTATACAGATTTATATTTAGATCAAACTGATACAGTTAAGGTCAAGAGCAAACCAAAAGAGTATGGCTCTGAAACGCGAAATCAATATACCTATGGGACTAAATTTACTAATAGCTTCACTTTACCTATGTATAACTGGGTAAATCATCATATTCAAAGTGGTTTCGAATATTATCAGCAAAAGCAAACGTCAAATCAGTATGCAATAAGTTATCCACCAGCAGAACTTGATAACCTGTCTGGCTGGTTAGTCAATGACATGACATTGCATCAATTACCGTTAACTTTATCAATTGGAACGCGCTTTACACAATACCGTGCATCGAGGAATAATTTCCCTGAAAATAAACATATCAACTTGTCATCCCGTATGGCTGTTAGTATTACTCCAACCCATTGGCTCAATCTTTACTCATCATACGCTGAAGCATACCGTACCCCACGTATGTCCGAGCTTTATAACAATTCTAACCATTTCACTATACCCTTTTTTGGCACTCCCTCGAACTTTCGCCCATCGCCTGATTTACGTCCAGAAACGAATAGAACCCTCGAAACAGGTATAAAAATCAGTTTTGATGGGGTATTTATTGATAATAGCGACCTTCAATTCGGTTCAACCTACTTTAAGACCAAAGCTAAAAACCATATTGCCCTTGAAGGTCTTTATACGCCAAGGTATGGCCAATGGTTCCCAGATGAGCTTTATTATATCAATATCCCCAGCGCATCCATTTATGGCATTGATAGCTTTATAAGCTACAGAACACGGTGGTTTGAATTAAATATCAATCACAATAAAACCACAGGTAGAGAAGACGGCTCACATTATTCTCTTTCGTCTATACGTCCTGAAACACTAACGGCTCGATTCAATGTACCGGTTGCTAGTACTGGCTTTACTCTAGGTTGGATAGGGGAATTCTCTGCAAGAACGCAACTTCAAGGTAACGATAAATATAAAAAGTGGCATCACAGATCTGATAAAGGCTTAGACCGCTATCATAAAGAAGTCATTCAATATGCGGGCTATAGCATTCATGATTTCTATGTGAATTACCAAGCAGATCAATTCATAAAAGGGTTAAGTTCGACTCTCACAATGAAAAATGCATTTGATAAGCCATATCTATCTTCCACTGGCGTACCCCAAGAAGGTCGGAACTTTTATCTCAACATGAATTACAACTGGTAGTTAAGTAGTAAAAAACCATGTTATCAACTGATTTTATTAAATTTATCAGCAGTATAAAAAATAAATCAGTTGATAACTTTTCACTATGTCTTTTAATTTTATTAAGGAAAAATTTGTGAATTCAAACCTCTATAATGATTACCTGCAAGCTAAGAAAATGCACTCTGATAAGCACTCCCAAGAAATAGCGGCCTTACTTAGCGTATCGGAGGCCCAACTAATTCATTGTCGTGTCGGTAAAGATAATGTTCAACGATTGGTCAGTAAACCTATTGATATCTTGCAAGATTTAACCACAATAGGCAAAGCTATAGGGATCACTCGTAATCAGTACGCTGTTAGTATTCAAACGGGTGCATACAATAACCCAAAATTTAGTAACCACGGTGGGCTATTTCTAAACCCTAAAGCATTAGACTTACGCATGTTCTTTGCGCAGTGGAGCTCAGTTTTTGCACTCACTGAAAAAATGCCAGAGGGAACTCGCCACAGTATTCAATTTTTCGATAAATATGGTGATTCGTTACACAAGGTCTTTTCCACCGACAACTCTGATATAGCTGCTTGGCAAGCCATGATAGAGCGCTACAGCACATCAGAGAATCCGCCTATCGAACCTAAAACAATTTCGCCATTTTCAGAACAGAAAATTAGCGAAGAACTCGCCTCTCAATTAGAGCAACAATGGCGTGAGATGACCAATGTTCATCAGTTCTTTGGTATATTAAAGAAACACAATTTAAGTCGTCAGCAAGTTTTTCGTGTCGTTAGCCAAGAATTAGCATGGCAAGTCCCTACTACGGCTTTATCTGAATTACTCTCTCTTGCATACCATGCAAAAAATGAAGTTATGCTCTTTGTAGGAAACCGTGGGTGTGTGCAAATATTTACAGGAAAAATAAATGAACTATCATCACTCTCTGTTGAAAGTTCTCAAACTGATTGGTTAAATGTTTCAAGTACAAACTTTAAACTTCATATCATTGAAAATGGCATTTCTGAGTGCTGGGTCACACGTAAGCCAACTAAAGATGGCTTTGTGACAAGTCTTGAGGTCTTTGATACCCAAGGTAACCAAATTATTCAAATGTATGGCCAGCGTATTGAAGGCACTCCCGAACAAATAGAATGGAGCAAGCAAATTCTTTCAATATCTCGCATATAATAAAAGAATAATAAGAAAGTAGATAATCTGTCATGGTAATTTTCTAAATACTTTTCAATCATAAATTGTGGTTTGAATTAGACATGAAAATTGCCATAGACCCTTTACCTCATTAATTCACAACAACGATACAAGCCACTTTTTGATATAGAAATAGAATAATCATCCATCTCTCGCACAAAGTATTTAACTTACCGCATATATTAGTTATTCATACTACGAAAACTGTAGTTACAAGCACTTTCAATCATAACAATTACCTCGGAATTTCCTGTTTATTGTTATAGAAATACGATTATAAATGAAGCAATAATATTTCAATTATTTACTTGGTTAATAATTTCGAATAGCTTGAACAATTTTTTTGAACATGATGAAAACTTTCTCTTTTTCTCATCTATAAAAATGACATAAAAACATAGTTACTTGAATTAAAAGAATTTTAAACATACAATATTGAATGTTTAAAATGTTAATTTTTTCAACATCTATTGTACTGATAGTTATTCTCATTAAAAAACCGCACGTTTAGCCTATCGATATATCGGAAAAACAGGAAGAATAGACCCTAATTTCGTGAGTTATTATTAGTTATTAATGAACAATAGCCTACTTGAGTAGGAGGTAAATATGTCAGAAAGTGTAGTCAACGATATTGTTAAATGGCTTGAAAGTCAGTTGCAGCGCAATGAAGGCATCAAAATCGACACAATTGCCGATAAAAGCGGCTATTCAAAATGGCATTTACAGCGTGTTTTCAAAGAAATGAAAGGCTGCACGCTTGGTGAATACGTCCGTAAACGTCGTTTATTAGAAGCAGCTAAATCATTACGTGAAGGCAACTTACCTATTCTTGATATCGCATTGCAATATGGCTTTAGTTCACAGGCGACATTTACCCGCATCTTTAAAAAGCACTTTGATACAACGCCTGCAAAATTTCGCCAATCAGGTGAATTACCTGAATGCAAAAACTTTATGACTTGTAGCTGTCATAACTGATTATTTTAGAACATCCCTTCCTATTAGTTATTTGCAATTTTGAAGTCTATGTCTGAGCCGACTATGTCGGCTCTTTTTTTAACTTAATTCATGAACTAACCAGTTTTCCAAATCAGCTAACTGCTCCTGCAATTGAGGCCATTTTACGGCCATTTGTTTACCTAAAGAGCGTATTGTTTCTGTCTGATATGTTTTACCCGTCAATTGCTCACTTAACCACTCCAAAGGAGATGGGTCTAAGCTATCTGTAAAAAACTGACAGCGATTTATCACGCCTTTTTCGATATCAAAATGAAACTCAATTCCTCCCCAAGAAAAACGTGTATCTGAATAGTGAGTGAACGCTGGTGCTTGCCCAAAATTCCATTCCCAACTACTTTGTTTAGCAAAGGTTTCTGGAAAATTTGGCAAATCAGGTAATTTTTCAGGGGAAATATACTCCGCTTCGACCGTTTCACCGAAGTAATTAAAAAAACTTTTAATTATTCCCTCACAAACAATTTCATGAGAAATATTAGGAACAAGCTCAGACAAGTTAGCCACACGAGAACGCACTGACGTAATCCCTTTTGCCTGTAATTTTTTAGGATCTGGATTCAGGTAATTAGCTAAACGACTTAAATCTGCATTAATCAGCAAGGTTCCATGGTGAAAACCTCTATCTTTCGTTTCTCTGTATGCAGAACCGGATATTTTTCGCGGACCACTTTCTGTATCTAAAACCAAATCATTGCGACCTGAAATTTGTGCGTTAATACCGACCTGTGCTAATCCATCAACAATGATTTGTGTAGAAACTGTTTTATCATATTCTGGCTTTCCCGCCATAAATGTGAAACAAGTGTTACCTAGATCATGAAAGACAGCACCACCACCACTACTGCGCCGAGCTAAACGAACATTATCTTCTTCCATCCGCCGTGTATTACATTCTTTCCACGGATTCTGAGCGCGCCCTATGACCACGGTATCCGCATTTCTCCAAAGAAACATAACACGTTGGTCGGTTGGCATTTGTCGGAAAATAGTTTCTTCAACCGCAAGGTTAAACCAAGGGTCGTAGGATTCTGAGATGAGTAAACGTACTGTTGACATTGAGCTATCCTTAAAACAAAACTTGCCCTTAAGATAGCATAATCACTGAATAAAATAGTGAATTTAGATACGTCTTGCTTGCCAAAACACTTTTCGCCAATAAACATTATCCATTGATGAACGAATTACCCCTTTACTCGTTGATGCGTGAATGAATGTATTATCGGTATCGTAAATCCCCACATGCAATCCATTCTCCCCTGAACCTGTTTTAAAGAACACCAAATCCCCTGGCATCAAATCAGATTTATCAATCCGTGTGCCTAATTGAGTTTGATCTACTGTTGTTCGAGGTAACTGAATGGCAAAACGGTCGTTAAATGTGCGATAGACAAAACCGGAACAATCCACACCATTTTGATTCATTCCACCATAATGATAAGGCGTACCATACCACTGCTCTAGCTGGTCTTTTAATTGCGCTATCGTCATGATTGGGTCTGATAATTGTGTTTTTAATGGCGGCGGCGTTCTTTTAACGGATGTCGATGAACAACCAATTAAAACTAAACACAATAATAGTGGTAGGTGTTGTATTTTGATAACCATAAAGCACCTTATTTATCTATCTTATTGCGATAACTTGCTTATATTATAGTGCGTGAAGACTATAATATAAGCAACTAAGAAATTATTCCGTTCTATCACTTGGTGATTTATTGGGCCGGCTAATTAGCCATACCCCTAATAAAATAAAGCCAATTCCAATGGCCTTTAGTCCTGTCGCAGGTTCATTAAACCAAGGTAAGAAAACTGCTAATAAATAAACGAAAACATAGCTTAAGCTAATAAGCGGATAAGCTTTATTCAATGCTATGTGTTTTAAAGCTAATAGCCAACATAACATCGATAACGCATAACAAACTAACCCTAAAAAAATAATTCCTAAGCTAGTAATATTTGCGAGTAACCACTCTAATTGTAGCCAATGCCAGCCAAGTGTGAATGAGGGTAGTTCAACTACCCCGGCTTTTAAGCTCAGTTGAGCGACTGTGACTAATAAAGCACTGCTAATCACCCACAAATAACCCTTGTTCATACGCCGATACTCATTAGCAAAATACCAAACATAATGGCAGCAACCCCTAACCAGTGGTTAAGCCCAGTTTGCTCTTTATAAACAAACTGGCCAATTAAAGTAATTAATACAAAATTAATACTTAACATTGGATAAGCGATACTCAGCGGCATGGTTTCCAATAATTTCAACCAAAACAACATGCCAAGGCCTAGCATAAAAACCGCCAGCACCAGCCACCGAAAGGCTGATGCTGTTTTATTGGTTTTATTACTCTGCCAATTGACGACGGCTTGCTTTTGAGCCACTTGCCCAACGCAGGTCAAAACGCTAACCAGCAATAACAGCAGTAGTTGTGCAATCATTGTTGATGGTAAACCACAATCGCCATACGTGAATTTTTAATGACTTCATCTGGCTTAGGAATATCCGGTAACCCTTCTTTACGGCCTAATAAAAAGACAACAGTTACCTGCCCTTCTTTGCGTGCTTTTTCTAGCCACTGTGCAAATTGATCCGGTTTAACTAAGCGATGTTGGCTATCTGGGTATTCCAAACCGTAACTTAGCTCTCCACTACTATTGTATAAATAGATATTGGAATTTTGTGTTTCCCACGCAAGGCCTGCTGCGACCCCAACATTACTTGCCATCAAATATTTGCTATTCATCAGTAAATCATGATTTTGATGAATAAAGTTTTGAGGTAATTTAGAATCGATGGTGTTGTTCGGCAGAGCACTACCAATACACAAACTCACGGCCAAAGAGCACGAGGCTGCCCATAACCAATATTTAGCATTTAATACCGTACATAGGTAACCGATAATCGCCCAAATAGAAAATGCAACGACACCTAACACCATTTTTGACCATTCATCAGGTTCGTATAACGGTTTTTTGATCACCGTGCTCACGACAATTACCGCTATAACCGCAGCGATCCCTAATACAACATTAATGATCCCATTGGCTTTCAATGCTTTCATTTTACCATTACGAACGCAATCAACCCCATACTTCGCCATAAGCAATGCCAATGGCGCCATAAACGGTAACATATACGTTGGTAACTTACCGCGGGAAATACTGAAAAAGATAACAGGAACAACAAACCAGCACAGTAAGAAAAACATATCGGGGCTAGATTTACGTTCTTTCCAGCCTTTCATTATCGCACCTGGCAACAGCCCTGCCCATGGAATAGCGCCAAGAATGATAATTGGAATATAATACCAAAACGGTGCAATATGCTGCGCATCATCTGCTGTGAAACGCTTAATGTGCTCAATCCAAAAGAAATAGTGCCAATAGTCTGGTTCTTGTTTTGCAACCGCCAAAGCCCATGGCAAACTGATAATAACCGCCGAAATTATTGCAAGCGGCCCGTACTTTAGTAACTCAAGGAACCGCTTTTGATAGATTGTGACAGGAAGCATGACTATCACGGGGATCGCAAGGGCTAAAAAGCCTTTAGTCATAAATGCCATGCCACAAGCCAGCCCAAGACAAAGCCATGCCGCTAGTTTAGATTTTACTTCTCTCGATTTCATTGCCCACAAGCAACAGAACATGCTTGCCGCTATCCATAAAGACAACATTGGGTCGAGTACACTGTAAGTTCCGATGGAGAATACCAAGAACATTGAGATATAAATGAGGCTAGCAACATAAGCAACGTGGTTATTACGCCACATCATTTTTGCCATACGGTAGACAAGTAATGCACTGAGGAAAATACAAAAAACCGAACCAAAGCGAACAGCAAAATTAGTTTCACCAAAAATCATTTGGCTAATATTGTTTATCCAGTAACCTGCTACTGGTTTTTCGAAATAACGTACATCCAGCATGTAAGGAACAATCCAATCCCCACGCTGTAACATTTCACGGCTAATTTCCGCATATCGTGTTTCATCTGGTTGCCAAAGTAAACGGCTATCCAACGGCAATAAATAGGTTAAGATAAAAAAAAGAGCCAGCAGAGAGGCTCCTACTTTGCTCGCTCGGTTATTCAACATAGGTTGCTTATTCCTCTTCTTGGCAGCCTAGCCAGCCTTCACGCCCAGGGAATGGTGCCCTCACCACACGCCCTTTTGGCAATGAATTCAAATCGTCTGGCAGTAATTCACTCAATGTACAGAATTGGATATCTTCTTGTGTAATTCGTTCCAATAATTGTGAAAATTGTTCCGATTTAGACATCCCTTCCACTTCAGTGTGAATAGTATAAACTGGAATGCCTTGATCTTCTTTAATTGCTTGAAGAATAAAATCATTAAATGCCTCATCACTCACGACTGTTCCCACAACTTCATCGTAAGTCGGCAGTGTTACAGGAATTTGAACTGTCCCTAATGAGCCATCCGCTAAAATTGGCCTAAATGGATATTTACCACGGCAATCACTGTTGTAGTCAAAGTTAAACGTTTGTTTAACTTCCAATACGCGCTCATCGCCTCGCCAACCAGCGACGGCTGAACAAGTCACACGATGCCCAATAGCTTGCTCCAATGCATCAACACCTAGCTTAACCTGCTCAGTCAGTTGCGGTTTGCTCCATTTCGCAACCTTAGCCTGCCAGCCTTGATGATCCCATGCATGTAAGCCAACTTCATGGCCAGCATCCAAGGTTTGTTTCATCAAGTAACCTAAATCCTTAGCAATTTTTTTACCCGGCCATGCTGTGCCCGCTAATAAGATATCTAACCCATAAAGGGATGCTGCATTAGACCTAAGCATTTTCCACAGAAATTTAGGACGCAAAAGGCGCCATAAATGGCGCCCCATGTTATCGGGTCCTACGCTGAAGAAAAAGCTGGCCTGAATATTATGCTCTTTGAGCACTTTGAGTAACTGTGGAACCCCTTTTAATGTACCTTGGTAAGTATCCACATCAATTCTCAAGCCAACTTTTTTCATTAGTCTTTATTACCTAACTCTTCAACAGCACCTTGTAAGAAGAAATCTAATGTTTCTTCAATGGTATCTTTCATATCGATAGTTGGAACCCAGTCTAGTAAACGAAGTGCGTTTTCAACACTTGGTTTACGGTGTTCAACGTCTTGATACCCTTGGCCATAATAGCTGCTGCTTTCGATTTCACGGAAACCTGCAAATGGAGGGAATTTTCCACGTTGTGGGTGTTTTTCGAAGCTTTCCAGCAACATTTCCGCTAATTCACGAATACTGGCTTCATTCGTTGGGTTACCGATATTAATGATTTGGCCGTCACACTTACCATCTTTATTTTCGATAATACGGAACAGTGCTTCAATACCGTCTTTAATATCTGTAAAACAGCGTTTTTGTGCTCCACCATCAACTAGTTTAATCGGAGAACCTTCAACCAAGTTCAAGATCAACTGTGTAATTGCACGAGAACTACCAATACGCGCAGAGTTCAAGCTATCTAAACGTGGTCCCATCCAGTTAAATGGACGGAATAAGGTGAACTTCAGACCTTCTTTTGCACCGTATGCCCAAATCACTCGGTCAAGTAATTGTTTAGATACTGAGTAAATCCAACGTTGTTTATTGATTGGACCTACGATCAGGCGTGATTCATCTTCATCAAACTCTTTATCATCACACATACCATAAACTTCAGAAGTTGATGGGAAAATGATGCGTTTGTTGTATTTCACACAGTAACGTACAACTTTTAAGTTTTCTTCGAAGTCTAACTCGAAAACACGCAGTGGGTTACGGGTATATTCGATTGGCGTCGCGATCGCAACCAAAGGCAGAATAACGTCACATTTTTTGATGTGATATTCAATCCATTCTGTATGGATGCTAACGTCACCTTCAATAAAGTGGAAACGTGGGTTACCAATAAAACGTTCAATTGCGGAAGAACCGATATCCATACCATAGATATCGTAATTACCGTCTTTTAACAGGCGCTCAGTCAAGTGGTTACCGATAAAGCCGTTAACACCAAGGATCAGAACACGTGTACGACGTTTTACTTGTGCCGTTGGTTTTGCACCAACACGAACATCTGTCACGATACCCATTTCGTTAGCAAGGCGGCTACCTTGCATATATAAACCCGTCTCACTTTGGCCGCTAATCACTTCGATAGCACCTTGACCACAAGCGATACGCAGTGGGTCACTCGAAAGTACCGTACCTGCTGGTTTACCTTGGTTATCATCTAAAACGCGTGCGCGCCAAATAACCATTTTGCGCGCACCTAAATAGGTAAACGCACCTGGGTAAGGTTCAGTCACTGCACGAATCAAGCAATTAACGTCTTTTGCACTGTCGTTCCAATTAATCAAACCATCTTCAGCGGTACGACGACCAAAGTACGTTGCTTGACTTTCGTCTTGTGCAACGGCTTTGTAGCTACCAGTTTCGATTAATGGCAGTGTTTTATCCAGCAAAACTTCCGCCGCTTCACGGACTTTTGCATGTAAAGTTAGGCTAGTGTCTGTATCGGTAATAACCACTTTTTCTTGAGCAATGATATCGCCAGCGTCGGCTTTAGCTACCATTTTATGTAAGGTTACACCTGTTTCGCTTTCGCCTTTTAATAATGCCCAATTGATAGGCGCACGACCGCGATATTTAGGGAGTAATGAACCATGTAGATTAAACGCACCTTTAGGCGCGATAGCTAACAGCTCTTCACTCAACATATCACGATAGTAGAAGGAGAAAATCACATCAGGTTTCATTTCGCGAATACGTTCAATCCACAATGGGTGATTAACGTTTTCAGGCGCAAAAACAGGAAGCTCCATGTCAGCACTTAAACGCGCAACAGAGGAGTAAAAGTGGTTTTCATTTGGGTCATCAGTGTGGGTAAACACTGCTTGGATATCAAAACCTGCTTTTTCAAGCGCTTTTAGCCCTACGCAGCCAATATCATGATAGGCAAAAACAATAGCTTTCATTAGTCTTCTTCCTGATTTTTGTCGGATTTCGCATCTGCTCCAACGACTTTTTGAATAAAATAACGAGGTCTCGCGCGCACATCATTGTAGATCCTACCAATGTATTCGCCCAATAAACCCATGGCAACAAACTGTGCACCAATAAACATAAAGAGTACTGCAAACAGCGTGAATACGCCATCTGCGGCCCACTCTGCGCCAAAAATTAAACGCAATGCAATTAACAATACCGCTAATAAAAAACCGCCAGCGGCGATAATACTACCGACAACACTCAATAAACGCAGTGGTGCCGTAGTCAGGCATGTTAATAAGTCATACATTAAATTAATCAGCTTCATAAAGCTGTATTTAGAATCACCAAACTCGCGTTCTGCATGCGCTACATCAATTTCAATGGTTCTACGTGCAAATGTATTTGCTAAAATAGGAATAAATGTACTTCTTTCATGACATTGCAACATAGCTTGAATAATATGACGGCGATACGCACGTAACATACAGCCATAGTCACCCATAGAGCGGCCTGTTGCTTTGGTGATCATCGCATTAATCATTTTAGACGCTGTTTTGCGAAACCAAGAATCTTGGCGATTCGCACGGCGTGTACCAACTACATCATAACCTTGCATCGCAGTTTGCACTAAACGAGGGATTTCCTCTGGCGGATTTTGCAAATCCGCATCCAAAGTAATTACTAAATCACCATCCGCTTGGTTAAAACCTGCCATAATAGCAGAATGCTGACCATAATTACGGTTTAAAATAATTGCAATAACGTGGTTTTCTGGATTTTCCGCTGCTTCTGTAAGCATTTGCGCTGAACGGTCGCTACTACCATCATCAACTAAAATTAATTCATAAGATTGAGTTAATTGTTTACATGACTTGATAGTACGTTCTAGTAATTGCGGTAAGCTCTGCTCTTCATTATAGACAGGGATTACCACTGAGACTTTTTTTATCTCATCAAATTCATCTGCGTGTGACACTATTTTGACTCCAAAAGAACTGCTTCTACAGCTTTGACAACCCGTTCAACATCTGCATCCGTCATATCGGGAAATAAAGGTAATGAACACAATGTGGCGCTATTCCAGGTTGATTCAGGTAAGGTTAATTCAGGATATTTTTCACGATAATATTTTTGTGTGTGGGCAGCACGAAAATGTAGCCCTGTACCAATATCGTGCTCTTTCAATTTTTCCATGAAAGTATCACGGTCAATACCACATTGTTTTTTATCAACACGCACCATGAATAAATGATTAGCATGTAAATGTGGGTAATCAGGTACGGTAAGCATCTGTAATGGGGATTTTTTTAGCAATTCACGATAACGCGCCGTCAGTTCAGCACGACGCTGGTTTAACTGCTCGACACGAGATAATTGCACAACCGCTATTGCGGCATGGATATCAGACAAATTATATTTAAAACCAGGTTCAACAACCTCTGCTTGCGGCTTACGGCCTTGCATTTGTCTATCAAACGCATCAACGCCTAGACCGTGAAACTTAAGCGTACGTACACGCTGAGCGAGCTTGTCATCATCTGTTGCGACTAATCCCCCTTCCGCACAGGTGACGTTTTTGATGGCATGAAAAGAGAAAATAGACGTTCCCTTTTCGCCAATCCACTCATCTTTATAACGAGTACCCACGGCATGTGCTGCATCTTCGATTAAAGCTACACCGGCTTTTTGAGCAATCAAACGCAATGCATCAAGATCACAAGGAGCCCCCGCATAATGAACTGGGATAATGGCCTTTGTTTTTTCTGTTAACGCTTTTTCTACGGCATCGGGTTGGATCATTAATGTGTCACGATCTACATCAATCATGACCGGTGTTGCCCCGAGTAGCTCAATCATATTGATTGTTGACACCCAAGTTTGAGAAGGTGTAATAACTTCATCACCAGGACCAATGCCCAATGCCATTAATACAACATGCATACCCGCCGTGGCTGATGACAATGCAATTGCATGTTTGCAGCCATAGCGCTTACAAAAATCGTCTTCTAACTGATGATTCTGTGGGCCTGTTGTTATCCAGCCTGAACGCAGAACGTTTTCTACTGCCTTGACCTCTTCATCACCAATTGCTGGTTTTGAAAATGGTAAGAAATTGCTCATATTGTTTATAGCCTAGTTTTCATTGTGAATAGAATATTCTAGTTAATTATACTTTAACCGAACCTCAACACCTGCAAACATTGCGGGATTATCATGCAAAAATAAGTGATAAAAACACCTTATTGCTTAATCCGCTAAATTTATAATCTGCCACACCCGGTGAGATGCACTGTGGCTTAACTTAATTTCAGACATAAATATGTCAGATAAATTTTTTTCTGTCATTATACATTCTGGTTTCCCTACTGCGACTAACTGTCCTTGTTTTATCATCCAAATACAAGATGCATTTTTATACGAATGGCTAAGGTCATGACCACTCATTATAACGGTTCCTAAGCAATCACAAAAATATTTAATCCATTTATCAAGCATTGCTTGCTGAATAATATCTAAATTATTGGTTGGCTCATCCAATAATATAAATTTCCCCTCGCATTGCTGTTTATCCCAGACCTGCAAAAATGCTGCTACAATTCGGACTCTTTGCCATTCACCACCCGAGAGTTGGTTAATAGGTTTACTTAACAATGATGTTAGTTGAAAATCGCTACATAAACGCTCAAAAATACTAGCTGAAAACACTGTTTTAGGTGAAAACAGGCCAATATATTGAAACACTTTGAGTATTGGAATGTAACTAACTAATTGTGAAAGATAAGCACGTTGTTGGCTCAATTGAGCAATATGATATTGCTGTATACTTCGCCCACCAATTAAAATATCGCCACCTACAGGCAAATAACCGCTTATCGCAGCTAATAATGTACTTTTTCCGGCCCCATTGGCACCCAATATATGAATTTGTTCACCAGCTAGCACTTGAGCTGAAATATTGACCAAGCGTGTATCGGTAGTAATGTTTTTAATATCAATAATTAATTTATTTTCCATCATTTTTACCGCCATTGTTGGTGACGAATTAACAAGAAAATAAATACCGGGGCCCCTAAGGTTGCCGTAATAACACCAATGGGAACTTCCGCATTGGCGATTAATAACCGAGACAGAATATCTGCTGTTAATAACCCTAATGCCCCTGCCACTGCAGAACCAACCAATAATACGCGGTTATCTGTTAAACCACTTAATCTCAATATATGAGGAATAACTAAGCCAATAAAGCTAATCGCCCCCGCAATAGCAACGCTGAGGCCAATTAATACACCGCTAATAATAATCAATATAACGCGCCATTTATAAATTGAGATACCTAATTGATAGGCTTGTACCGTTCCTAATGAAAGATAATTCAGTATATTTCCTTGGAAAAGCACCCAAATTAAAAATGGTAAGCAACCAATAACAAGACCAAATTGTCGCCAATCAACCCCACTAAAACTCCCCATCATCCAATAGAGTAACTGTCGCAAATCAAGGTTGCTGCTCATGTACACCATCCATGTCATACAGGCACCACTAATCACGCCTAGAGCAACACCAACAAGCAATAAACTTGAATTATTCAAGTTTTTACGGCGAGCAAAATAGAGCAATATGGAGGTAAAAAATAGTGCTCCCATAATTGCGCTAATACTTAATAGCCAATAGTGCGTCACGCCTGAAGACAACAATACAGCCAGCACCACAGCAACACCCGCTCCATTGCTTACCCCCAATAAGCCAGGCTCGGCCAAGGGGTTTTCAAATAAGGCTTGCATGATAGCCCCTGTGACCGCAAGAGCTGCGCCAATAACAATCACCGCAAGTGTGCGGGGAAAACGAATTTGTCCCACGAACATGTGTCCTGCATCACTCATCCATCGTGTTGGTGGTAACCACACTTCACCTGCACACAGAGAAAGTAGCACAGCAGTAATCAGCAAAGCGCTCAATAGAGTAATTAGCTTTAAGTCGGAACATCGCTGTTGATGATGCAAATTTTCAAGTTGCTGATCCATTGAATTTTTTCTTATTTTTCATTAAGTCAGGAAATTATAGCTTTTTATGTAAGCAAAGCGATAACAATAATCTTATGCTCCTGCATAATTTAACGACCTCATTAAAAGGAAATTATATGAATACTAAATCAAATACAAATCTCCATCCTAGGCTTAAATCGTTTAACCTACAACCAGCCCAACCAATAGAGACTGTATATAGCGAAAGAAAGGGGGTTTTTGCGTCCATAAAGAAAATAATAAATAGCTGCAAAAGTTTCTTTGGTTTCGTCTCAAATCACAATTTCGAACCTATAAATGTAGAAAATGTAAAGTTCAGAGCATTGACAGAACAAGAAAAATTAGTAAACAGTATTATTTCTGATGCCGTTAGCAGAAACGCACTCTCGCCACATGAAGTCTCTCTGTTAGAAACAAAACTACCTAGTGTACAAACACTAGTTAAAATTCTAATTGAAAAAAATAACGCCCTATCAACGGAAGGAATTTTTCGAATTCCAGGTCAAGAAACAGCCATGCAATTTATAAAAGATAATATTAATAAATCAAATTTAGCTGATTTAGATATTTGTAGCTTAGCAGGGGCGTTAAAATCTTTATGCTCTGAAGTAAATAGTAATTTTCCCTCAGAAGAAAATAGAATCAGTTTGCTCATGAATCAACATCACGAAGACTACCTCAATCTGTTGAAAGTTAAAGTAGGAGAAATATTCACAGAAAAATCAGAAAATTACAATGCGTTACTGGATTCAATTGAAAAGTTAGAATTTAACACTTTCACTCAACAAAGAGCACAGATATTCGAACAAGAAGTTTCAAAAGCAGAAGATTTAGGTGGATGTAACGAACATACTAGAAAACTAATTCGCTATCTTTTGGATGAGATCACAGAAAATTCTAGTCAATGGAAAGTTTCGGTATTAAAGCACAGCGAAGTAATGAAATCGCCCTTAGCTCAAACACTAGCCCCTCTAATTGCTGGGATAGTAAAAAACTCAGACAAAAATAAAATGTCTGCACATAATCTCGCTATTGCAGCAAAAGCTCTACTCATACCTGCAAATACCTTTTCAAAGAACACTAAACCAGAAGACATAATTTTAAGAGAAAATATGTCTGCCCATTATTTTGAAGCTATTGCTACTTATATGGCTAATAAATACTAATTCTACACTTTTAGTAAAAACAAAGACCGCCTAGGCGGTCTTTTTTCATATCAAACGATATAATTACTCTTTCGGAGTTGCTTTTTCTACACGGCTTTTTAATTTTTGGCCTGGGCGGAAGGTAACAACACGGCGGGCAGTAATTGGAATATCTTCCCCAGTTTTAGGGTTACGTCCGGGACGTTGATTTTTATCACGTAAATCAAAGTTACCGAATCCAGATAATTTTACTTGCTCACCATTTTCTAAGGAAAGGCGAACCTCTTCAAAGAAAGTTTCGACAAGGTCTTTAGCATCACGTTTGCTAACACCCAGTTTTTCAAACAAATTTTCTGACATTTCAGCTTTAGTAAGCGCCATAGGTTTAGTCCCTCAAGGAGGCTTGGAATCGCTGTTTTAACGCAGCAATACACAGATCAACGGTAGCAGTGATCTCTTCTTCTTCCATAGTACGCTGGGTATCTTGGAAGACAAGACTGATAGCAAGGCTCTTATAGCCATCCGCTATTCCTTCACCACAGTACACATCAAATAAGTTTATGCCAACTATATGATTTATGCCAACTTTTTTACACTCTGCTAAAACTTCAGCAGCAGCCACATCTTCTGGCACGACAACAGCGATGTCACGGCGGTTCGATGGATAGCGCGAAATCGCCTTAGCTTCAGGGATGACACGTTGTGCTATCGCATCACTACGAACCTCAAACACCACCGTACGACCATTTAAATCGAGTTTGCGTTCTAATTCTGGGTGAACTACACCAATAAAGCCAATGTGTTCATTTTCCAGATAAATCCCAGCACTTTGACCTGGATGCAATGCAGGATGTGCCTCAGATTTAAATGTAATTTGATTTAGTTTCCCAGTCAATTCAAAAACAGCTTCAAGATCACCTTTTAAGTCAAAGAAGTCAACAACTTGTTTATCTAATGACCAATGTTCTTCAAATCTGTTACCTGTAATGACCCCTGCCAACATAGGTTCTTGGCGAATTCCATATTCTGCTTGATTATCAGGAATAAAGCGCAGACCTGTCTCAAATAAACGAATTCTATTTTGTTGACGATTTTGATTATAGACAACCGTTCCTAATAAACCAGTCAGTAACGATAAACGCATCGCTGACATATCAACAGAAATAGGGTTAGGTAAAAGCAACGCGTCTTGTTGTGGATGCAGTAAAGCTTGAACTTTAGGGTCAACAAAACTATAAGTGATTGCTTCTTGGTAACCACGGTCAACTAACATTGCTTTAATACGTTTTAAAGGTAAGTTAGCTTCTTTGTGGTTAGTCATGGTCAAATCAGCACGTAATGGCACATCAGGGATGCTGTTATAACCATATACACGAGCAACTTCTTCCACTAAGTCTTCTTCGATTTGCATATCGAAGCGCCAACTTGGGGCGACAACATCCCATGTATTAGCAGAAACCGTGACTTTGCACCCTAAACGCGTCAAAATATCAGTAACTAACTCATCTTCAATAAAGTGACCAATCAAACGGTCTAATTTATTGCGTGTCAGTTTAATATTTGCGGCTTTTGGTAAATGCTGTTCACTGGTTACATCAATAATTTCACCGACTTCACCACCACAAATCTCAACAATTAGCGCAGTAGCACGTTCAATCGCTTTAAACTGTAATTGAGGGTCAACACCACGCTCAAAACGGTGAGATGCATCAGTGTGCAAACCGTAATTACGTGCACGACCTGTGATCGATAATGGGTCGAAGAATGCACACTCTAATAAAATATTTTTGGTTTCCGTATTAACACCTGAGTGTTCACCGCCAAAAATACCTGCAATCCCCAGTGCTTTTGATTCATCAGCAATCACTAATGTGTCTGATTTTAACGTTGCTTCACTGCCATCAAGGAGAACTAGTTTCTCCCCTTCTTTTGCCATGCGAGCAACAATAGCACCATCTAAACGGTCTAGATCATAAGCGTGTTGAGGCTGACCCAATTCTAATAAGACGTAGTTGGTAATATCCACAACCGCGTCAATAGAACGGACGCCACCACGACGCAACTTTTCTTTCATCCACATTGGCGTTGGCGCTGACACATCAATATTTTTGATCACACGACCTAAGAAACGTGGGCAGGCATTAGGTGCTTCTACTCGAATTGGGAAAGTATCTTTTGTGGTCACAGATACTGTATTAATAGCAGGCTCATTTAGCGCTAATTTATTAATAACAGCGACATCACGTGCAACCCCAAGAATACTTAAGCAATCTGCACGGTTAGGTGTAATACTGATTTCAATCGCATTATCATCAAGTTTTAGATATTCACGAATATCGGTACCGATAGTGGCATCTAGTGGCAATTCAATAATGCCACTGTGGTCATCAGAAATACCCAGTTCAGAATAAGAACACAGCATACCTTCAGAAGGTTCGCCACGCAGTTTTGCCGCTTTAATTTTAAAATCACCCGGTAATACTGCGCCAACCGTTGCAACAGCAACTTTCAGGCCTTGACGGCAGTTTGGTGCACCGCAGACGATATCTAATAAACGCTCACCGCCTACGTTAACTTTTGTAACGCGCAGTTTGTCTGCATTTGGGTGTTGACCACACTCAACCACTTCACCAACAACAACGCCGTGAAATTGGCCAGCAACTGCATCTACACCATCAACTTCCAAACCCGCCATCGTGATTTGGTCGGATAATGCTTCACTACTGATCGCCGGGTTTACCCATTCGCGTAACCATAGTTCACTGAATTTCATGAGATAACCCCGCCTTATTTAAACTGTTTGAGGAAACGAAGATCATTTTCGAAGAATGCACGTAGGTCAGAAACACCGTAGCGTAGCATTGTTAAGCGCTCCATCCCCATACCAAAGGCAAATCCAGAGTAGACTTCAGGGTCAATACCTACATTGCGCAATACATTTGGATGCACCATTCCGCAGCCTAATACTTCTAACCATTTACCATTTTTACCCATAACATCAACTTCCGCTGAAGGTTCGGTGAATGGGAAATATGATGGTCTGAAACGTACTTGAACTTCCTCTTCAAAGAAGTTATTCAAGAAATCATGCAATGTGCCTTTTAGATTGGTAAAGCTGATATCTTTATCAACAATCAGGCCTTCTGTTTGATGGAACATTGGTGTATGCGTTTGGTCGTAATCATTACGATATACACGACCAGGAGCAATGATACGAATCGGTGGTTGTTGGCCATTCATTGTACGGATTTGTACACCCGATGTTTGCGTACGCAGTAAGCGTTTTGCATCAAACCAAAAAGTATCATGGTCAGCACGCGCGGGATGGTGAGCAGGTATATTTAACGCATCAAAGTTATGATAGTCATCTTCGATTTCTGGACCAGTTTCAACAGAGAAACCTAATTCGCCAAAAAACTCTTCAATTCGCTGAATTGTACGGGTCACTGGGTGTAACCCACCATTTTCCATACGACGCCCAGGTAATGACACATCAATTTTTTCTGATACTAGACGTGCATTAAGAATTTCAGCTTGCATCGCGTCCTTACGGGCGTTCAGTGCATCTTGAACCTGTACTTTAGCTTCATTTATCACAGCCCCTGCTGCTGGGCGTTCCTCAGCAGGCAGATCACGCAACGTTTTCATCTGTAGTGTGAAATGGCCGCTCTTGCCTAAATATTCAACACGCACTGATTCCAACGTAGCAACATCTTGGGCCTGTTCAATGGCTGCTTTTGCCTGTGCAACCAACTCAGCGAGATGTGGCATTGTTTCCCCTTTATGACCACTTGGTCTTTTTGCTAGTTATTCACTATATATATTAAGCTTCACATTCTATTTGGTAATGAATGAATACTTAACTGATTTTACTGCACTTAATCTAAAACTAGAAATGAAAAAGCCTCCCTAAGGAGGCTTTAGCGTAACTTTTCATTTCTTCTTTCTATTTACGCGAAAAAGCCCCCGAAATTCAGGTGCTAAAGTAAAAAAAGAAACGAAAAATCACAGAATGCATGTAATAAACTCTCAATAGCTAACTGTATCTAAAGTATTAACACAAATAGCTATAAATGAAAAGAGGAAGTTTCCCTCCTCTTTCCAAGCAAACAATTAAGCTAAAGCGCCTTTCGCTTTTTCAACTAAAGCAGTGAATGCTGCTTTATCGAAAACTGCGATGTCTGCTAAGATCTTACGGTCGATTTCAATTGAAGCTTTTTTCAAGCCATTGATGAAGCGGCTGTAAGACAGACCGTTCTGACGAGCCGCAGCGTTGATACGTGCGATCCACAGTTGACGGAACTGACGTTTACGTTGACGGCGGTCACGGTAAGCGTATTGACCAGCTTTGATTACCGCTTGAAATGCTACGCGGTAAACACGTGAACGTGCACCATAGTAACCTTTCGCTTGCTTCAGAATTTTTTTGTGACGTGCACGGGCGATTACACCACGTTTTGCGCGAGCCATAAGCTATCTCCTATCGTCTTTATCTTATATTAACTAAATTGTTTACTTATGCGTAAGGCAGGCAAGCAACTACCAGACCCAGATCGCCCTTAGATACCATTCCTTTCGGACGTAAATGGCGTTTACGCTTAGTTGACTTTTTAGTCAGGATGTGACGAAGGTTTGCATGCTTACGCTTAAAGCCACCGCCTGCAGTTTTTTTAAAGCGCTTTGCTGCGCCACGTACAGTTTTAATCTTTGGCATTTCTTTTATTTCCAACTTCGCATTGTGATTAACTACGAATTAATTAGGCGAATAACATCTATATTGCTATAAACGAGTATTACTTGCAGGCCTAATTATTTCTTCTTCGGTGCCAGCACCATGATCATCTGACGCCCTTCAATTCTTGAAGGGAAAGACTCCACGGATGCCAGTTCTTCCAGATCAGCTTTGATGCGGTTAAGCATTTCCAGACCGATCTGCTGGTGAGCCATTTCACGACCGCGAAAACGCAGTGTAACTTTAGCTTTATCACCATCTTCCAGAAAGCGAGTCAGGTTGCGTAGTTTGACCTGATAATCACCTTCATCTGTACCAGGGCGGAATTTAATTTCCTTCACCTGAACAACTTTTTGTTTCTTTTTTTGCTCTTTTTGAGATTTGCTCTTCTCATAAAGGAATTTGCCGTAATCCATGATACGACAAACTGGCGGTTCAGCATTTGGGCTGATTTCTACTAGGTCTACACCTGCTTCTTCAGCTTTTTCAAGCGCTTCGCGTGCGCTCATGATGCCTAACTGTTCACCGTCTAAACCCGTTAAACGGACCTCTGGAACACGAATTTCATCATTGATACGATTTGGACGTGTTGTTGGGATTCTTTTTCCGCCTTTAATACTTCATTCCTCCAATTGGATAAAGAGATTTGCTTCTCTCAAGCAAATACACTCGTCACTCAATAGTTACTACTTGACGCGTGTACGATATTCTTTGTTTGTCTTTATGCGCTATGCGCTGACAAAGTGATTCGACCGCGGATTTTAATGCTTCTTGCCGGATTACTCAAGTAAATCTTGCAATAAATCACACTGAACTGTTTGAAAACTTGGATTTTGAGGGAAATTTGTAGCATTGAAGCAATTATTTTTACTCATTAGATAAGACAAACAAAATAGAGAAGCAGCGCCCAAATGAGCGCTGCTCGACTCTAGCAATTACTTCGCTATAACCATACTGGCTTAATTATTTTTTCTTTGGTGCCAATACCATGATCATCTGGCGTCCTTCAATCCTTGATGGGAATGATTCTACTGATGCCAGTTCATCCAGATCGGTTTTGATGCGGTTAAGCACTTCTAAGCCAATCTGTTGGTGAGCCATTTCGCGACCACGGAAACGCAGTGTCACTTTAGCTTTGTCACCATCTTCCAAAAAGCGAATTAAACTACGTAGTTTAACTTGGTAGTCGCCTTCGTCTGTTCCCGGACGGAATTTAATTTCCTTCACTTGAACAACTTTCTGTTTTTTCTTTTGTTCTTTTTGAGATTTGCTTTTCTCATAAAGATATTTACCGTAGTCCATGATACGACAAACTGGTGGCTCAGCATTTGGGCTGATTTCGACTAAGTCGACACCTGCTTCTTCTGCTTTAAAGAGGGCTTCACGCACACTCATTACACCAAGTTGCTCACCGTCTAAACCAGTGACACGGATTTCTGTTGCGCGAATTTCATCGTTAATACGATTTGGGCGCGCCGTTGGGAGTTTTTTTCCGCCTTTAATACCTTATTCCTCCATCTGATTGAGTTGACGACTGCGGATCTCTTCAAGCAGTTTTGTCATGAATTCGTTGACATCAAGGCTGCCTAAGTCTTTACCACGACGGGTACGTACAGCAACTTTACCTGATTCAACTTCTTTATCACCACATACTAACATGTAAGGGACGCGACGCAGCGTGTGTTCACGGATCTTAAAGCCGATTTTCTCGTTACGTAAGTCCGCTTTCGCACGAATGCCAACACTTTGCAGCTTGCTTACTAATTCTTGAACATAATCTGCTTGGCTATCAGTAATGTTCATTACAACCACTTGCTGTGGTGCTAACCATGTTGGGAAAAAGCCTGCATACTCTTCTGTTAAGATACCAATGAAGCGTTCTAGTGAACCTAACACTGCACGGTGGATCATAACAGGAACGATACGTTCGTTATTTTCACCTACATAGGAAGCTGTTAAACGGCCCGGTAAGAAGAAGTCTAACTGGACAGTACCACATTGCCATGCACGGTCAAGGCAGTCGTACAGTGTAAACTCGATTTTCGGACCATAAAATGCGCCTTCACCTGGTTGGTATTCAAACTCAATACCTTTTGATTTCAGTGCATTCGCTAAGTCTTCTTCCGCCCTATCCCACATCTCGTCAGTACCGATACGTTTTTCAGGACGGGTTGATAGTTTTACGACAATCTTTTCGAAACCGAAAGTTGCGTAAACATCATAAATCATTTCAATACAGCTAGTTACTTCGCTTAAGATTTGCTCTTCAGTACAGAAGATATGTGCATCATCTTGAGTAAAGCCACGCACACGCATTAAGCCGTGCAGTGCACCTGACGGCTCATTACGGTGACAGCTACCAAACTCTGCCATACGCAATGGTAAGTCACGGTATGATTTCAAACCTTGGTTGAAAATCTGTACGTGACCTGGGCAGTTCATTGGTTTCACACAATATTCACGGTTTTCAGAAGAAGTCGTAAACATCGCGTCTTTATAGTTATCCCAGTGACCTGTTTTTTCCCACAGCACGCGATCCATCATGAACGGGCCTTTAACTTCTTGATAGTTATAAGCTTTCAGTTTAGTGCGTACAAAAGTTTCCAGCTCACGGAAAATTGTCCAACCGTCATTATGCCAGAATGCCATACCCGGCGCTTCTTCTTGCATATGGTATAAATCTAATTGTTTACCAATTTTACGGTGGTCACGCTTAGCTGCTTCTTCTAAACGTAATAAATAGGCCGCTAATTGTTTTTTATCGGCCCATGCGGTGCCGTAAATACGTTGCAGCATTTTGTTATCGCTGTTACCACGCCAGTATGCGCCAGCCACTTTCTGTAATTTAAAATGGTGGCAAAAACGCATATTCGGTACGTGTGGACCACGACACATATCAACATATTCTTCGTGATGATATAAACCAGGGCGGTCATCTTGGCTAATATTTTGATCTAAAATTTCAACTTTATAGTCTTCGCCACGGGCAACGAAAGTTTCACGAGCTTCGCTCCAAGAAACGCGTTTTTTCACCACATCATAATCTGTTTTGGCAAGCTCAAGCATACGCTTTTCAAGCTTTTCCAAGTCTTCCTGCGTCAGCATATGGTCTAAATCGACATCATAGTAAAAACCATTATCGATAGTAGGGCCAATCGCCATTTTCGTGTTTGGCCATAGTTGTTTAATTGCATGACCTAACAGGTGAGCACAAGAGTGACGAATAATTTCGAGTCCGTCTTCATCTTTACTCGTAATAATGGATACGTTTGCATCATGTTCAATTATTTCACATGCATCGACACGTTCGCCATTAATTCGTCCTGCAATACAGGCTTTAGCTAAACCTGCGCCGATGTCACGAGCAACATCCATCACAGAAACGGGGTGGTCAAACTGACGCTGACTTCCATCAGGAAGAGTAATAACAGGCATTAAAAAATCCTTATCAGCAGTGGTGACCCACACGAAAGATCACTTGCTTGATTATTCCAAAGTTATAAATCAATACGTTACTAACGATTTCTCACTTCACAATGCAAGACATGTACACAAATATGGGCAATTTAAGTACCCTATTTCGTTACATCGTGAGTAACTCAACTACTAATGATAACACAGACCTATTTTATGGTGATAGCGTAATGCCGCTAATTGTTCTTCTTCATATGAAAAATCAATACCTTCCCGATTAAATGGCAAATAAGTTATCTAATGCAGGAAATAGTTTCTCTTTTTGCTCAAAAAACACGCGATACCAATGGGATCCACTAGGTGCAATTATCTCTTCGCTGATTATCTTATTTTGTTGAAGAGTAATAACCGATTGAATTGATTTCCATAAAGAGTAAATGATGTAGAAAGTGGCTATTAACGAGAGTAATAGTACATAAGTATTATCTAATTTCTCTATTTGCCAAAGTAAATAAATACAAAAGATAATTTGAATTAACGCCCGAATAATAAAGGCAATACTAAAGAATGACTTCGCATGCTGTATCGTTGCAAAACAGGGATTGGAGAGAGTTTGTCTTCTTTCTTGGACTGGAATACCATTCACATATACCATCCAATCAGATGTATCGCTATTTTTTAAGACTATTCCTTTTTCCTTCATTCCATGAATTTTAAATGAGACTACGACAGCCCAAACAACCCCGATGGTAAATAAATAAAGTATAAAACCACTTACCGAAAAAAAAGCAAAAAATACGCTGAACATTATAAAACATGCGAGTTTACTGGAATATATCCAAAATGGCGCCACCTGATAGTTCATGATTATCCTAAATATGTTTTGCGTAAATTCTAAATTTGAAGTGTACAAAACAGATTAAATGATAAAGCGTCTCATTTCCACCAATCTATAACCAACGTCTCGTTTGTTTGCTATATTTTTCCCACTCATTCTTAAATGATGCAGATAAAAAACGTTCTTCCTGTGGGATCGTGTATAAATCAGTAATCAGCCAAAATACTAACCCTGCGACCAAAAAATAAGGAGAATGTGAAAAGAAAGCTAAAGCCAAGCTCATTGATGTAAAAGCTAAATACATTGGATTACGTGAAAATCGGTAAGGCCCGTTAGTCACTAAATGCGTTGCCTTAACCGTAGGATTTGGTGATGTTTTATGTTTATAAAAGTAGTAAAGGCTTGTCGCGACCCAACTCACACTCTCCAGTGCAATTAATATACCTAAAATTCCCATCCAACCAGAAAACGTCCAGTCTAAAAGACCTTGCTTGGAAAGAAAATATACAGCGACCCCATTAGCGACTAACCAATTCAATAATGGCAATTTAAATATATTCATTGCGTTACCTGTAAGCCAAAATGATGCTATTAGCATACCATAAATGAATATATAAATTTGAGTGGAGGAACATATAGAGGAGTGATATTAACTACAAAAATAATTAGTTATTGGGAGTTAAGGAAAACACACTCTTTAAACCTTCTAATTTACTATACTCTTGCTGGCAAACTAAATTTCGTACATCACTGGGCATAGAATCAATTCTGGTTTGAATATTGGCAAGTTGTTCATCTAAACTATTCATTCCCTTTACATCAACAATGTCCTGATTCACTTTAAGATAATCAGTAAAACTTTGCAGGTTATCCTCTAGACTATTACAAATATCATTACCGGCTAAACTCTGCGGTAAAATAGCACTGAGCGATGTTGGTAAGACTTGGGATATATTCGGATAAATGCTTTGCTTCCACTGCTGAGGAAAAACGATTAGTAACATGGCGGCAGCCAAAACTAATAGCATCGACGCCCCGGCTAATGTCGCTATAAGTTTTTTCATTCTTTTTCCTATTACTCAAAATTAACTGAAAATAGGATAACCAACTCTGCGTAAAGCTACTTTTAAAACTAAAAATCCTTTGTAAAGAAATCCATAACTCTTTTTAATAAAATTTCATTTCTTCATACGGTTTTTCTTGGCAGCTCTTTAAGCGCTGTAATAAGCCGCCTACATGCAATTCTAATTTGTGGCCATCTGGATCAAGAAAGTAAAAAGAATCTCCTTCACTTTTATTTTCTTTCCAAACAATGACATTTGCTTGCATTAGCCTATCAACAACGATAAGAAAGTCTTTCGCATCAACGTTAAAGGCATAGTGTGTGTAATCCGTTTTTTCTGGGGACGAAAATTGGCGAGTTATATCTAATGATAAACATAACCATAAATCGCCACAGGAAATATAGGCGCCCTTTTTCCAACTCGCATGTAACTTCATACCAAGTAGTGATTGATAAAAACCAATACTTTTTTCTAAATCAGTTACAGCTAAAGTTAAATGGTTGATTCCGTTTAACATATTTTTTTACCCTTTACTTGTCTGTCACAGTGAATTCTTTTAATGAATTTACATAAATTATCAGTAAATAACATTGCAGCAGATATACTGTATCCCATATCAACTTAAAGACAACCTGTTACGAAATGCCCTTAACCTTTTTATCCCCCATAAAAAGGTTTTTTTTTGCCTTTAAAAATTGAATACTTTTACCACAATCACTCATCTTGCTGTTATTTAACAAATAAAATAAGTTATTCACAGATGAAAGCCATTGTTATCCACAATTAATGTGAACAACTCTTATTATCTACAAACTAATAAATGATAGTTAATATTAACTCTTACTCATCAGTATGCTAACCACCTCCTACCATAAAATATCTCACTAGATATAAATGCTAACCTACAGATCTATAAGAAATTTTGCTATCATTTGAGATAAGGTATTTTATTCACATTAATCAGGAGCTTGAATCTAACTTCCATGACAAATTTTCTTGAGCTATTTCAAGCCGTTGGTATTGGTCTGGTACTGTTACTTCCTCTCGCCAACCCTTTAACTGCAATTGCAGTCATGTTAAGCATCTCTGCTAATATGACAAAAGAGCAGCGTGACCATCAATCGTTATTGGCTTCTATTTATGTATTCGCAATCATGACAATCGCTTTTTATGCAGGCCAATTAGTCATGAACACATTTGGAATATCAATACCAGGACTGCGAATTGCAGGCGGGCTAATTGTGGCATTTATTGGATTTGGCATGCTGTTTCCTAGCAGTGATGTTGGGGAAGACCCAACCGCCAATGCCCTTGATGATCCAAATGTCCCTAAAAAACGCCAAGAATCACCTAGCATTGCCTTTGTTCCTCTTGCTATGCCAAGTACCGCAGGCCCTGGTACTATTGCTATGATCATCAGCTCCACTGCATCATTACAAGGTAATGTTAGTTTTGCCCCATGGGTTTTAAAAGTCGCCCCCGTAATTACCTTTTTTATTGCAAGTCTCATCGTTTGGATTGGTTTAAGAGGCGCAACTTCTATTATGAGGTGGCTAGGAAATAGCGGTATTGATGCAATCGCACGGGTGATGGGATTTTTATTAATCTGTATGGGAGTGCAATTTGTAATCAACGGAATTGTTGAAATTGTCGCGCAACTCCCACACTTAATGCGTGAATATCAATAAGACATAGCTAATGCATTGTAAGCATTTTTAACTTTCCACAAATAGCGTGGGGCTTGCGGTGCAGGATGTTTTGTTTGTACATGTTGATAAAATTCTTCCGGCGATAAGCTGTTAATCATTGCAATCGCCCTACCCTTATCATTATCAAATGTTCTTAATAACGCTCCAGCCCCGTTCACATAAGCGACAACAGTTGCATAATATAACGTCTGAGGGTGGCTTATTCCAGCAAGGTGCTGTTCCCTTAAAATACGAATATAGGCTGTGCCAATATCAATATTTTTTTGTGGATCTTTTAGGTCACGAGTACTCGGCTCCCCTGGCTTCCCTTGGTAACGGTATGCGTCACGCCCCGCTGTCGAAGCTTTAATCTGCATCAAACCTATTGCGTTGGATTTACTGACAACTTCAGGCCTAAAATTGGATTCGACCTCAATAATAGCCCTAATTAAAGCTTCATCAACACTATAACGAACCGCAGAATCACGAATAAATTCATCAAAAGGCGTTCTTGGAAATGTCGTATTTTGTGTGGCTATTGGCCCTGTAGGCTCTAACATTCGCTGTTTTGTTACAGGCCTATCTGGCTCGCTTGAACAACCTGCTAGTAGCAGTAGCATAAAAGTACCGCCAATTATTTTTCTCACTGTCGAATCCTCTACGATGGAAGCCGATGGCAGAATAACTAATCCTAAGAAAAATAAAATAATTTTTACTTAACTTTTACTTCAGGACGTGTTTTAGTCATACAAATAGCCATGGGACTTAGAAGCCTATAATGACGAATAATGCTATTCCACACTGTTTGTATTTATTTTTCACAATTGATATTGATAATCATTATCAATTAGGATATAAAATATAATTGTTATAAACCTTAACAACTGTATGTTAAAAAACGCTAAACCAATAATGTCAGGGTCAACTTTTATGAAGAAGAACGTATCTCGATTATCTGCACCTTTACTAACCAGTATGTTTGCTTTGGTAGCAGTCATCTTTTTTAGCCAACCTGCTTTTGCTAAAAAGTTTAAAGTCGTAACCACTTTTACCATTATTCAAGATATCGCTCAAAATGTAGCTGGAGATGCAGCAATTGTCGAGTCTATAACGAAGCCTGGTGCGGAAATTCACGGTTATCAACCGACTCCTAAAGATATTATGAAAGCCTATGATGCAGATTTAATCTTATGGAATGGGATGAATTTGGAAGTTTGGTTCCAACGTTTCTTTGAAAATTTCAAAAATGTTCCTGCAGTCGTAGTCACTGAGGGTATTGAGCCAATGCCAATCCGTGAAGGTGAATATAAAGACAATCCAAACCCACATGCATGGATGTCTCCTGCCAATGCTAAAATTTATATTGAAAATATTCGTCAAGCTCTGGTCAAATATGATCCTGAAAATGCAGAAACATATAATGCCAATGCTAAAAAATATGCGCAACAAATTGCTGAACTTGACGCCCCTTTACGTGAACGTTTAAATCGCATTCCAGAAAATGAACGTTGGTTAGTCTCAAGTGAAGGCGCATTTAGCTATTTAACGAAAGATTACGGCTTTAAAGAAGTGTATTTGTGGCCAATCAATGCGGAAGAGCAAGGCTCTCCTCAACAAGTGAAAAAAGTGATTGATACTGTCCGTAAATACAACATCCCTGTGGTATTCAGTGAAAGTACCATTTCTGATAAACCTGCTCGCCAAGTCAGTAAAGAAACCGGGGCAAAATACGGTGGCGTGTTATATGTTGACTCATTATCAACTGCCGATGGCCCAGTACCAACATATATAGACCTTTTAAATACAACTGTAGACACGATAGCGAAAGGATTTTCACAGTAATATGAATCACTCAAGTCAATTCGAACACCCGAATCTTATCGTCGATGATGCGACTGTGACATATAATAACGGTCACACCGCTATCTATGACGCAAGCTTTACTATCTCAGGTGGCTCTATTTGTGCCTTAGTTGGCGTAAATGGTAGTGGCAAGTCAACGTTATTTAAAACCATTATGGGGCTTGTCACCCCATCTTCTGGCAGTGTGACATTAAATGATCAGCCGATAAAAACCGCGCTTAAAGAAAATGTGATTGCATACGTCCCACAAACAGAAGAAGTTGACTGGAATTTCCCCGTTCTCGTTTCTGATGTTGTGATGATGGGCCGTTACGGCAAAATGGGGTTTTTCCGCATCCCTAAACAAGCCGATAAAGATGCTGCCAAAATGGCATTAGAACGGGTTGACCTTGCAGGGCTTGAACATCGCCAAATAGGCGAGCTTTCAGGTGGTCAGAAAAAACGGGTTTTTTTAGCGCGAGCGCTCGCACAAGAAGGTAAAGTTTTACTCCTTGATGAACCCTTTACTGGGGTTGATGTTAAAACTGAAAATGCCATTATTGACTTACTGCGTAGTTTGCGTGACGAAGGCCATCTAATCCTCGTTTCAACTCATAACTTGGGTAGTGTGCCTGAGTTTTGCGACCACGTTATCTTAATCAATCGCACTGTTTTAGCGAGTGGACCTACAGAAACAACATTTACGCAACGAAACCTGCAGCAAGCTTTCGGCGGCGTATTGCGTCATATTAACCTGTCAGGTCAAGAGCTTCATGACGATGATGACCCTCGCTCTGTCACCGTCATTACCGATGATGAAAGAGCGGCTGTATTCTATGGTCATGACCATAATGCGCCCGTTCGAAAAAACCAAGCTAAGGGTTCCGAATGATTGAGATGTTATTACAGCCCTTTGAATATGATTTTATGATAAAAGCTATTTGGGTCAGCGCCATTGTTGGTGCTGTCTGTGCGTTTTTATCGGCGTATTTGATGTTGAAAGGCTGGTCATTAATGGGAGATGCGCTCTCCCACTCTGTTGTTCCTGGGGTGGCTGGTGCTTATGCTTTAGGTTTGCCCTATGCGGCTGGAGCCTTTTTTACTGGGATCCTCGCGGCACTGGCCATGACATTAATAAAGCATCTAACTCGTTTACGTGAAGATGCTGTCATTGGCTTTATTTTCTCTACTTTTTTCGCAGCAGGTTTGTTGATTGTTTCATTGAACCCAACATCTGTGAATGTACAAAGTATTATTTTTGGTAATATTTTAGGTATTGCGGATTCTGACGTATTACAAGTAGAAATTATTATTGGCATTTCATTCATTGTACTGCTGTGCTTATGGAAAGATTTATTAGCCGTTTTTTTCGATGAAAGCCACGCTCGTTCAATTGGCTTGAACCCATTACGCCTAAAAATTATTTTCTTTACATTATTAAGTGCTTGTACTGTTGCAGCCCTACAAACAGTTGGTGCAATCCTTGTTATCGCAATGGTCGTCACCCCAGGGGCAACCGCCTATTTATTGACCGACCAGTTTAAACGTTTACTCATTATTTCAGTCACAATTGGTACCGTAACCAGTGCTGTTGGTGCTTATATCAGTTATTTCCTCAACGGTGCTACAGGTGGGTTAATTGTTACACTACAAACTATTATTTTCCTGTTGGCATTTTTCTTTGCACCTAAGCACGGTATTTTTGCCTCAAAACGTAATGCAAAAAAGGAAGTAGCTCGGCTGCATCAGTCACACCGACAAGGAGCATCTCATGAGTGATTTCATTGACTTACTGATGGCTCCGTTTGCTTTTCCTTTTATGCAAAAAGCATTGATTACCGCCATTGTTAGTGGGACCGTATGCGCTATCCTTTCTTGCTTTTTAGTATTGAAAGGTTGGTCATTGATGGGTGATGCAATTTCCCATGCCGTTCTGCCGGGGATCATTATTGCTTCTTTACTCGGTATCCCATTGGCGATAGGGGCCTTCGCATCTGGCTTATTCTGCGCTGTCGCGACAGGGTATTTAAAAGAAAATAGTCGGATAAAAGAAGACACCGTCATGGGGATTGTGTTTTCTGGGATGTTTGCTATCGGCTTGGTTATGTTTGCTAAAATAGATACCGAACAACACCTTACACATATTTTATTTGGTGATATTTTAGGGATCACGGATAGCGAGTTTAAGCAAATATTGCTATTTGCAGGGGTCACTATTGCAATTATCTTACTGAAACGTAAAGATTTTATGCTCTATTGTTTTGACCCAAACCAAGCCCGTGTGATTGGCCTCCCCGTCAAGCTGATACATTATGGTTTACTGTCTTTACTTGCATTAACCATTGTCGCTTCACTGCAAGCGGTTGGGATCATTTTAGTTATTGCCATGCTGATCTCACCAGGAATTATTGCATTTGTCCTATGTCGGAGCTTCGGCAAAATGCTCGTCGTCGCTATCATCGCTTCTGTAACATCAAGTGTTATTGGAACCATCTTGAGTTTTCACATTAATGCGACGACTGGGCCAACCATTGTTGTTACGCAGGCAGTTTATTTTGTGATAGCCCTGCTCTATAGCAAGCTAGTACTAGCACGCAAAAGAAGTCAAACTAACCCACAAAGTATACATACCGCATAATAAATGGCAGATATAACAAAAAAGCTGAATTCACGCATAATGAATTCAGCTTTTTTATTTTAAATAATGCCCTAATATGTGACTAAATCTTCTTTAGTGATACCTATTTACTGCGTGTTTTGAGGTGGTTTACAGCAATATTATGACGTTGATCTTCAGATTGAGTTTCATACACCTTCATTTCCCCTCTTCCCGCTGGTAACGCCTGCTCAACAACAAGTTCCGCATCTGTCTGAGCAATAATATCTTGTAATTGTTGATGTTGATTACACCAAATTGCATCAACATCCTGGTCTCGTGAATTATCCCGCCTTGCAGAAAAAGCCACTGTACGCGCTTGAAAACGCGCTTGTTTTCCACCTAATTCTAGTCCATACCCCGGCGTTGCAGGGTGTGTGACGACCACTTTGCCATCATCCAGCCATGCTTTAACATCAGTATCTTGAACTTGATAACCGAGTTTTCCTAACCCTTCTAATACCGTTTTCCTTTGTGCAGTGGCAACAACCTGTTGTTCTGCAGTACTTACGGCATTATTCAGCTTATCTATCCATGCAGTTAACACTTCTATCGAGCTTGATTGTATACTCGCTAGCGCATTCGAAATCATGGCTTCATTTTCATTACTCGCAAAAATAGCCAATTCATCACAAAGTTGTTCAATTTTATCGATAAGTTCAATTCGTTGCTGACTTAACTTCAATTGCCCAGCTAATGTCATGATCAATGAATCGGCACGTAAATGGCGCTGTGTGCCTTCTTTAAACTCTTCAAGCTCAAGCAGTTGTTGTTCCGCACGCTGAGCTTCATCAAGCGAAGTCATCAGTTTTAGCTTTTCAATCATCAATAGAATCTGCTCACATTGCTTGGCAAACGGCGTTTGAGGTAAGCCTGATTGCCAAAATTGCTTCACGCCTTCAGATTGTGCTTTTAGCTGGCTCAATAATGCCGCTGCCGATGGTGTTAGTGAAGTTGATTGTGAACTCAATAAAGCTAATACTTTAAAAATTAATTTATTAGATTGGTTTTCATCCAGTTCACTAGCCGAAATTAATTGCGTAAGAAGTTCGGTCTCATTTGGCAGTTTTTCATGTACCAGTGCGATTAATTCAGCCAAATTATGTTCTCTGTACTTTTTTGTTCGGGCTAATAACGCTTGTTTTTCAAGTTGTTGCTCACGAACTTCCTGTACTTCGTTATTCAGTGTCCCAGTAAACTCAACCAATTGGTTATTTAATAAACTTAAATTGCGTGCTGACAATGTGGCAACCAGTGCCTCATTTTCCATTAACTGCTGGTATGCTTGTTTGATTTGTGCAATACGCGGCTGATGATATTGGCTGCGGTTTGCCAATTCATTCCACTGTTTAAATCGACGTTTAACTACCGCAAGCTGACGCCGACACTGAATTTCATTCATTTCCCTAACAGTTATACGATGAACCGATGAACTCATAACGCACCTTCTTGCGGATTTTGACTCTCTATTTGAGAGAGGGATGAGGTTAATAAAGCCTGAGAAATGGCATCATGCAGTTGTTGCTGCGCCAAATCACGATTTTGATACCATTCGATAATAGAAACCCGGTAGCGTGCTGGTATCACTCGTGCCAGAACAGCACTGCGCCATAGCTCCCTAGAACGCGCTGTTTTTAATAGTGGGTGTGATGGTATGTCGCATTCAATACCGATGAGCAAACGGCCACTGGTTCGGTCCTCAACAATGCCATCAAAATGGAATACCCCATTTTGGCTTGCGGTGGTCACCTGCCAGCCACTTTGTCGAATAAAACTCATTACCGAATCGACAAACGCATTTTGCGGGAGCGTTTCGTTATCAACCGCTGACTGTGTATGACACATGCGACTAAGTAATTTTTTATTTTCTTTTTGCATTAATGGGTTACACGCATTTAACGCATAAGCCAGATAACCTTGTAAATAATCTCTTGGAATTTCCGGTTTGCGGTAAGTGGTTAGTAAATCAGAAATTTCATCTATTGGCATTGATGACATTATTACGACTTGCTGACGAGCACGAGTGATGGCGACATTTAAACGCCGTTCACCACCAGTTTGCCCTAATACCCCGAAGTTACGCCTGAATGTCCCCTGCGCATTGCGACCAAATGTGGTAGAAAATAAAATCACATCGCGTTCATCACCTTGCACATTTTCCACATTTTTCACAAAAAATGACATATCTTCGTCATCGTGAGTGCGTTGGTTTTCCTGCGTATACGCCTGAAGAAAATCTTCATCCTGTGCTGCACGTAATTGAATTATTTGATTAATTAATGTTGCTTGTTTTTGGTTAAACGTGACTACCCCCACAGAGGGTCGTTGTTCGAAAGGCCGTTGCCACAGTGAAGCTAAATGATCCACGATAGCGACTGCTTCAGCTTCATTGCTTTGGTTAACATATGTACCATTGACTTGAATAAGCTGTAATGGCTTAATTTTACTGACCATTTTAGAAGAAAACTGCGCTGGAATATTAAGCCTATTTTCATAGAAAGCAAAATTGGAGAAATTAATCAGCTCTCGATAAGCAGAACGATAATGAATATCCAATGTATGAATAGGCAATACTGTACGTGCTAAATGTAATAAATCAGGGCAATCACTAATTTGCCGGTAATCCCATTGATCTCCTGCCAATTCTTGTTGGTCATCGTCTTCTTCATCAATATCGTCTTCAATTTGCTTGCCTGTGAAAAATTTTGAAGGTGGCATTTGCTTTTCATCGCCACTAACAATAGCCTGTTTGGCTCTAAATAAAGTCGATAAGGCAAATTCAATCGGCATCTGTGAAGCTTCATCATAAATCACACTGTCAAACATGGCACCTTCAAGTGGAAGTACCTGGCTCGCTACATCGGGTGTCATCAACCAAACCGGTCGTAATTGCATTAACCCAATATCTCGACCTTCTTGTATAAATTCCCTTAAACGTCGCGCTCTTGGTCCTGCTAAACGAGTAATTTCTTCCCATTCTCGGCGGTTCCCTAACGTTTTGATATCTATATTGGCCGTCAATGCCAATTTATTGAATTGTTGTAATTGTTTTTGAGCATTTTCTAGTTCAGCTAGGTCTGACATCAGCTGGCCGTGATTAGTACTTAATGCAGGCAATGTTGCCAGCAATTGAGCTTTAGTAAACAGACAGAAATAATAGTTAATTGTTTGAATTAATTGATCTCTCCATTGCGTTGTGCCCCCTTCAGTTGCGATAAGTTGTCCAATAGCCGGTTTTAATAGCGTTAAGATCCCCCAATGCTGTTCGGTAAAATATTGTGTTTCTTCCCTAAACGATTGGTAACGCCGTAAATTTTCTTTCTGTTGCGCTATCAGCACCAGTTCAGTCGTATATGACTCACCGTTTACGATGGCCATCTTAAACCGTTCAACGGTTTCTGATGAAAATACGCTATCTAGCCGACTTAATTGGCTTAAGCTTTCCGTTTTTGCGCGTAACTTAGCTATTGCCGCCCTGACTTCATGACATTGATGGATAAACCCGGCTTTTTGTTGCTGAGTAATCGCGTCTATAAAATGCAAAGGCTCAGGGTACTGAGTGAGAAGCTCAGCCATATCTGCCACTCGTTTTAATTGCATGACCAACGGTTGCAATGTGCTACGCCACTGGTGGTTTGGCTGAAGCTCAAGACCAAGCTGTTGATATAATGGTTGTAATTCCCTTTCAAGTAAACGCCATTGTTGTTCAACGGCGATGGTATTAAGCACTGACGTCTGTTTTTCAGTCGTAGGCGCTAAGCCACTAGCCGCCATAAATGACTGCAATTGGTTTTGCCGACGGTAGTAATACGGGTTCAAGAAACGTAACCATGACCCTTGCATTGTTTCCATCAATGCTCGCGATAATTGGGAAAGATGGTCATTATCAATCCCCCTAAACACAGGGAATAATAACGGGTCGATATTTTCGTCATTAATCGATAATAAACGCTGATACAACAGCTCAAGTTGGTTAATAACTAAATTTCCCGTTTCACTGCTAAATAGCGTTAACCAACGGGAGAAATCCTGCCATTGTTCAGCCGTTAATTGGCTAAATTGTGCTTCATGCTGTGATAACCATTGCTCATGAGTCGATAATTGAGTCAACGTAATTTGCTGATATGGCGTTTTATAAGCTTCATCACGTTGCTTTTCAGTATCGATCAATCCCATAATAGATTGATTAAACAATAAATATTGAGGGTCATTCACCGTAAACTGCGATAAGGCTTTTAGTGCATTATTTTCATAATCCAATTGCCACCAAGTATACGCATGTGACTTCAAATCATCCGTTAGTTGCTCAATCGTATGGCTATCAAATTGCGCTAATAAAGGCTTAATGTGCTGTTCATCAATATCAAAATGAGGAAGCTTTTCAAGTTCAATCAATTGGCTTAATACTTGTTTATAAGAAACTTGAAACTTTTCGTCGATATTATTGAGTGAGTGAAAATACCTATCTATTTTTTGTTCAAATAGCTGAACGCGATTTACAAGATGAATTCTCTCTCCCTGCCAATCAAGCTCAACGAGCTGGCTTTTTTCTTGTCCCCAAAGTTGCTCAATTTGTTCTCTCACCGCCAAAATAATCTCACGGCCTTTTTGGCTTTGGCTGATATATAGTGCTCTATCCCCTAATCCATTAGCAATCAAACGCTTATAGACTACTTCTAGTGCAGCAGGTTTTTGACACACCACTAAAACGGTTTGCTGACGCCCTATCGCATCTGCAATCAAACTCACGATGGTTTGGCTTTTCCCTGTCCCTGGCGGCCCCTCAATCAGCAGCCCCGTGTTAGCTTGTACAGCTTGAACAACTTGTTCTTGTGATGGGTCTGCCAATGACAATGCATACTGATTAAGTAAATTATCTGGCTGTGTTTCACTCGTGCTATTGAGCGGTGAGACTTTTAGCATTGTCGCTAAGGCTGTTTGGGAAATAGGTAGCCCAGCAATTTGCTGTAAATCGCTACTCATCGCCTGTCCAATAAACGAGGTATGGAAGAGTACCGCTGAACAACAGATTTGTGCACTATTCTCTGCAATTGAAGTAGTGATCGACGGAAGTGGCGCGAGTTCTGTACTTTGTATCGGTAATAAAGACGTAAGTGTCTCCATCATATCTTCAATGGTTAAACCTGCTTTAGATAATAAATTATCTAATATTGTTTGCCACTCACTCACCGGAGGTATCCCCGCAAAGCTTGCCAGTGCTGGATTTAAGCGTATTGCCGCCCTCTCATGATCAAAACTAAGCTGTATAGGGCTGTTTTGAGCTAAAGAAGTCCGTAATGAAACGGGCCATAAAAATAAAGGTGCAATTCGTGGTTTAATTTGATTCGGCTGTGTGTGCAATAATAAGAATGGGAAACCAAGGTACATGCCATCAATACCTGTATCCCGTTGATATAACTGCGTATCTGATTGTAGGATCCGTAATCGGCCATTGACGCCTTTATGCTGTAATAGCAAATCACTATCAATGGTAACCGTGCTTTTTTTGCGGTTCAATAAATGTTCAAGTAATGCACTTGCAGGGCGAACGGGGCTATCGCATTCCATTAAATCGACTCGCCCAGTATTTTGCGTTAAACGCATACGTACCAGGTTTCCACGTTGTGTCACTGACGTGAGCTTTTGTGTAAAAAACCTTAGAACTTCAAGAACATATTTTTGTGATTCGGGTACTTGCCAGTGTTCGAATGGAATAGCCAGCAATACGAGGATTTTGACTAACGGCAAGCGACGCATTAATAAAAAGTCATCAACCCAACCATCTAATTCAGGGATCCCTATACGTTTGAAATCACTGACTCGGTGGTTAATGAGCTGGTATAGTTCCCCTCTTGGTAACAAAAGTTGGTTTTTGGCTATTTCGCTATCAAAATTGTGGATATCATTGTGTTTTGCTAATTCAAAAGATTGCTCGACTAATGCAGTCAGTGAAACAAATTGCCCAATATCGGCACTTAGCAATAAAATATAATCAATTTCTTGCAGATTTTGTCTATCTAATAAGGCTTGTAGGCTTTCATTATGTGAGTCAGGAAATTGGCTATGCAGTAATTCCCAACGCGCAGCGAGCTGGCTTATTGACGTGATTAACAAATACAGTTTCAAGCTTTCTTCATTGAGTAATATATTCAACTGTTCAGCACGTTGGCGTACTAAACATTGGCGGTGGTAGAGCTGCACTAACCAATGTTGTGGGTCGATATTCTGAATATGTTGAGTTAATGGCTCACTAATTAGTGCGTAAGCAAGAATAGGCTGTTCTAATAACCAAGCTGGTGTGATGATTTCACCACGGTAAATAAATGGCATATTCGGGTTTAGGATTTTTAAAGCTAAAGTGAGTTTAATATCTTGATTAATTTCACTTTGTAAGGCTCCATCTAGCGTTTTTGGGCTATCTAAAAAAGCCTGAAGTTGTTTGAGTTGTTCCTGACTATTATCAAACTTTGCTAACCACGACGTTAATTCCCCGCGTAGCAAAAATTGGACTGCACCATCCCAATGAGCTTGTTCACCAGCAACCATGGCAAAAGTATCTGGCTGAGAAAATTGCTGACCGGCAAACTGGACTTGATGGTATTGAGTTGGCGAGCCTGCTATCGCACTTTTCGGTGCTTGGACCGCTTTCCCCTCTAGCCATGCTGACACCTGCGGCCATTGCCAACGTAAAAAACGATCCCGGCACAATAACCCGCGCAATAATAGTTGTAAGTTGGGGTCTAAATCATCAGGAAAATCAACGCCATTAGTCATGACTTGGATTAAGAACGCATTATCATGAACTTGAGCAAAACACTGCCCTTGGGTCAGTTGTTCTAATAAAATAACCCCAAGACTCCACCAGTCTGATGCGGCGCTCACACCGCCTGCTAAGGTTTCTGGTGCGCTATAACGGGAAATATCTAAGGGTGTTACAATATCAAGGTCAAATTCAGACAAACTCGCAGAGCCATATTCAATTACCACAATATCTAAAGGCTCACGGCTGCGGATCAACAAATTAGCGGGACATAGATTACGATGACGTAAGCCATGCTCAGTAAATGCCGCTATCGCTTGCCCCATTTCTTCAACCAATTTGGGAATTTCATGTAACTGCCAAAATTCCCCTTGCTGAATAAATTGGCTCAATGAGCCACCTTCCAATAATTCAGTCACATGCCAAGCGCGGTTTTCCCAGCGTCCCGTTTCATAAAACTCAGGCACATGGTCTGTTGGGATCAATTGAAGTACTTGATAAATCGTAGGATCAGGTTCTTCACCTTTTTGATATAAGGTAAGCACACCATTTTTGTCATTTTCAATATGTGTGACTAAATAACGTTCCCGTGGGCTATCGTTTTGGTTAATACGTCGTTCAAGTCGCCAATTACCAATCAGTCGTTGAGATTGCTCCTCAATATTGCTTAGTTCAAGAGCTGCATCCGCCCCACACTCAAGGCAGATAAAATCCCCCTCATCCATGGAATGCCCATTCACACAAACTCTTTGTTCAATAATTTGGTTATTTTGATTATTCTCATCAATACTGAGTTTTGGGCTCTCAATCGAGGTATTGTGCTCATCAATGGGGCGCCAACCCGTTTCATGAATAGCTTCAAGGGTTAAATCCCAACCACAAAACTGATTATCTCCTTGTGGTGTTTTAATTTGCCCAGCACAAAAAATTTCAGTTAACGGTCGCTCTGTTTGGCAATGTGGGCAAAAACGTATCATGGTCATCCATTCATCCAATTAATTATTTTTTAGTTGTCGCAAGGATTGATCTTGCTGTTCAATCAAGGTCCGCAAACGCAACATATCGTTACGTTCAGGAACCCCCGCCAAAAATAGCCGCCCTGTTTCATCAAACGCTAAATCCAGTACTTTATCTTCTGGTGTTATCGAGCGCTGATATGCCATAAATCGCGCTTTTCCTAATGGCGTTAACATATGCAATTGCTGATTATCACTGCCTTTGAGCATCTGGGTTTGCGGAAGATCCACAATAAATGGCTCACTAATTAAGGCATCAATATTGGGAGCCATTTGTAAAACACGCTCTTCAATGTGTTCCCATTGATAACCGCTATAGACTAAAATATCCGCATCTTTTAGCTGTTTAATCCCTTTCATTAATGCGGATAAGGCTTCAGGCTGTTCAAACGGTTCTCCCCCTGAAATCGTGATGCCATCTGCGAATGGTAACCACTCCGTTATCTGGTCCAGTAATTGTTTCACCGTGATGCTATTGTCTTTCACTTGCCATGTATCAGGAGAAAGACAGCCTTTACAACGTAATGAGCATCCCTGAAACCAGATACCAATACGTTTTCCGGGGCCTAGAGCCGTAATTGGAAAATGAATTCGTGAAATATTAACATTCAGCACATCAATTACTCATCGCTGCTAACGTGATTTGCGTTGTTTCACCTGTGGCAATTTCGACAATTTGATAAGCCGAATTAGGTTGTAAATCTTGGTCGAAAACAGCGCGAGATAATGGGTTAATTAAATAGCTTTCTAATTGGTTACGTATACCTCGACCGCCATTAGATAAATCAGCTAAGCAATGTTGTTTTAACGTTTCTTTGGCTTGTGGTGAAATTGAAATAGTCAGTGATTGCTTTTCCAAACCAGAAAGAATATTTCCCACCATTTGTTCGAATATTTGTTGTGCCACATCGGGGCGAATAAAATCAAAAACAATAATGTTTTCCCCAATTCGGTTGAGCAGCTCTGGTCTATTTAACACTAATTTAAAGTGACGTTCGATTTCACTTTTCACATTACGCGTCACCGTTTCGAAAGGCTCACTCGGCTGGACATTCGCTACCCGCTCACCATTTGCATCCAAACGATAAATGCCAAGATTTGACGTAAAAATAATCAACGACTCTGAAAAATAAACGCGATCACCACGTCCTGAGGTCAATACACCATCATCAATAATTTGTAGAAATTTATCCATTAAATGAGGGTGTGCTTTTTCTATCTCATCAAACAACACCACACTAAACGGCTTTTCACGAATGGCATTCGTCAATTCACCACCAGAATCATAACCGACATAGCCAGGAGGAGCGCCAATTAAACGTTGGTCTGCATGTTCTGCACTAAATTCAGACATATCAAAGCGAATATACGCACTTTCATCACCAAATAGCAATTGAGTGACCGTTTTCGCCAGTTCCGTTTTCCCGACACCCGTTGGCCCCGCTAGAAACAAAACGCCTCGAGGTCGCCCACCTTTATGCCCCCCCACTCCGGTCATTGCACGTTTAATAATGTCCAATAAATGAGTGACGGCATGTTGTTGTCCTTTAACTCGGCGAGAAATAATCTCTGGGGCGTTATGTATTTTCTGCTTATCAATTTTTTTCCAAGGGTCTTCCGTTATGCCTACTTTATAACGTCGTACCGCATCACTAATACGTGTCACAGGGACATTTTCAATCCGTGCGAGCTGCACTATCGCCGTTAAGTCCAGTAACAAGAGTCCTTCTGTTTCATCAATAAAGTCATTAAATAAGCTGTCTTTATCCGCTTGTTCTATGCTATTAACATCAGATAATGAAGCTAACAACATTGGCGTAAGAACCCGACGAACTTGGCTGTCAGGCTTCGCAACAGGAATGGCTCTCACTCGTGGGTTATTAACTAAAAACCAATCAGGTAAATCGGTTTCTTTCTCCACAATCCAAAAAATAGAATTGTAGAACGGCTGGTTATTTTCCCCTGCTGGTCGCGTTTTTGCTTGGTGAGAAACCACCAGAGCCCGAGTAAATAAGCTGTGCTCAGCGGGAGTCAGGTTATCGCGATGGGAAATCAAGCAAGAGGCGAAATCAATACATAATGCAATTGGCTGCTGCTTATAGTTAATAAATTTTTCCAGCAAATGATTCAACATATCAATACCACCAGCGGCTTTATCATCAGCCATATGCAAACCTAAGTTTTGCATCAATGTGGCACTCGCTTGCGAGTTTTCTGTGGGGCTCGCCACGCATTGAAAACCAATCAGTGGTGTATAGGTAATAACATAGGCATACCCTGCCTGAAACAAGTTATTAAAGAGTGCTTGGTTAAACGGCAGTGGTGTCACTACCCTAGGCGCAATTTCGCTGGCTTGTAGGTCTCGAACATTGCCAAATAGAACAAACTGACTTTTCAGTGGAATAAATCGCAGTAAGTCTCTTAACCAGCGCGGTTTTTGAAAATCCATGTTCATAGCACCCCTTGAGTATGAAAGTATTCTTTGCAGTTTACCTGAAATCACTAGCAAATGGCGTCAAGATCTTGAACTCATACCGTATTATCTGAACATTCTCATTTAGATAGAAATAGGCTAAATTTAAAGCAGAACAGGTTTGTGTTTATTGCCTGATAATTGTTCAATAATTTCGTGATAGCTTCTTCTTTTTAAACAATTATCACTGTTAATTCCTAAACTGTCGCTATAGTATTGTATTAATGAAGACCAAAGCAGAGCGAGGTGAGTCATGTGGCAAGCAATGTGTCGTTTATTAAGTGAACACTTAGGTGAGGCGGAGCTACGTAACAAAGTCATTCTGTCTGGTGGTGATATTCACCATACGTTAAGAATTGACTATGGCGAACACACCGTGTTCATTAAACAAAATCGGCGTGAGTTTTTGCCTTTATTTAAACAGGAGGCTGAGCAACTTGAAATGCTCGCTAAAAGCCAAACGATAACCGTTCCTAAGGTTTACGGTGTTGGCAGTAATAAGCACCACAGTTTCCTTCTGCTCGAATACTTCCCTCTTAAGCCTTTCGACAACACCAATGCATGGCATTTTGGCCAACAATTAGCGCGTTTACATCAATGGGAAGAGCAGCCTAGCTACGGGTTTGATTTTGATACTATGCTAAGCACAATTGTGCAACCTAATGGCTGGGAAAAGCGTTGGAATTCATTTTTTGCAGAAAAGCGTATTGGCTTGCAATTACAACTCGCTTCCGAAAAAGGAATGGTATTTGCTGATATTCAGCAAATTGTCGATATTGTTAAGGAGAAACTTGCTGGGCATCAGCCACAACCCTCTTTATTACATGGTGACTTATGGCCAGCTAACTGTGCTATCACTCAAAATCTTGAAGGTGTATTATATGACCCCGCATGTTATTGGGGAGATAGGGAGTGTGATATAGCAATGTTGCCATTATATCAAGATCTTCCGATCCAAATTATTGATGGCTACCAAAGTGTTTGGCCGCTCCCCAATGGCTTTTTAGATAGACAACCAATATACCAACTTTACTATTTACTTAATCAAGCCCATATCTTTGGTAACGAACAAAGCTACCAGCAAGCACGCACGATTATTGATAATCTACTCAACGAAAAATAAGCTCCTGTTTTTTAGCATTTAGCACGACAAATAATTAATTTTCTAAATAATTCGAACTGTGGCAAGGCGGCGATTGAGGATAGTTTGGGGAGCATACACAAGTATGTGACCCGAGAAGCTAAACGCAGCCAACACCCTCATAGTATGGAGTACGACGAATAATTAATTTTCTAAATAATTCGAGCTGTAGCAAGGCGGCAATTGAGGATAGTTTGGGGAGAATACACAAGTATGTGACCCAAATAGCCGAAAGAAGCCAACACTCTCATAGCATGGAGTACGACGAATAATTAATTTTCTATATAATTCGCATTATGAGTAGGCGGCAAGTGCAGATATCTCGGGGAGCATACACAAGTATGTGACCCGAGTAGCTAAACGCAGCCAACACCCTCATAACGCGAAGTATGACGAAAATTCGAAAATTACCAATTAAGGAAACGCAGAAGAAAATACAACGCTAGCCCCAATACAATTGGCCAAAAATAAAGAAGAAAAAATTGAGTGAATATCGTATGACGTGGAATAGTCACCTTAGCTTCAAGCTCTTCTTTTGAGATGTCTATCCCTTTTGCTTTTTCTATGATCACGTGGTCTTCTAAACTTTCACGAATAAACTTAATTTGCCGGTACATACGCAAACCTGATGCACTAAGCGCCAGTCCAACAAAAATAAAAATAAAGATGATGATAAAGCTGATATTACTACCGGAAAACCCATTAGCGACTTGAGGTACTGGTGAGTTATTCCAAAAGAAATTTAGGAATGGTGTACTTTGACGGGTCATTTCCGCCATTAATTTAATAAAATCATTAGCGACTGCATTAATCCCTTCTCCTGCGAGCCCCTTCATGCCTGCCAGTTTAATTAAAGACGCCAATGTCGAAATTAATGCTAACAGAAAAACAACCCAACCCAGAATACGTTTGCCGATTGCGACATAATTGGCATTATGGTAATTCATTACTGCTTTTCCTCAGCGTTATGATTTTTGATAAATTTTTACAATGATTATTCAACGCTAATCATAGCTGAAAATATTCATTGCCTCCAAATTTCAATTCACGATTAATAATAATATATAGACTTTCAGACTAATCAAAATAGTGAGGCTATTCATTACCATTATACTTTTACTTCATACTGTCCGAATATTCCTCAATATTAGACTAATACTGATTTCAAGTAATACGCTTAAAGTCAGTTTACTGATATCATGACTTCTTCGTTAATAAATACGACATGAATGGAGTTTTGACATGTACCATAATCTTCCCATCCAATCGGTCATTTTTGATATGGATGGTTTACTGATCGACTCGGAACCTTTTTGGGCACAGGCTGAACTTGAGATTTTTTCACAATTGGGTGTTGACGTTTCAATTGCGGATACCCTGCCTGATACCTTGGGTTTACGTATTGACCATGTGGTGGAGCTTTGGTACCACGCTTCCCCTTGGCAAGGATGCAGCCAAGAAGAAGCCACACAACGCATCATTGACCGTGTTGTTGGCTTAGTTGAAGAAACTCGCCCTATTCTACCGGGTGTGCAACATGCGATGGAACTTTGCCGTTCAATGGATTTAAAAATTGCGCTGGCTTCCGCCTCTCCTTTGTACATGTTAGAAAAAGTATTAAACCTTCTGGATATTCGTGATTATTTCTCCGCGGTTATTTCCGCATCTGATTTACCCTTGAGTAAACCTCATCCTGAAGTTTATCTTAAAGCAGCAGCTGAGTTATCGACTAAACCCGTCAATTGCGTTTCATTAGAAGATTCATTTAACGGTATGATTTCTGCAAAAGCCGCCAGAATGCGTTCAATTGTGGTGCCTGACAGCAAGCATTTTAATGACCCGCGCTTTGGTTTAGCGGATATCAAATTAGCCTCACTGAATGACTTAAAGGCTGAACATTTACGTTAAGAATACCTTGAGTGTCTAATAAGTGTTCTCCCCTATCTAATTTAGGTAGGGGTATTGTGTTAAATTATAAAATACTTCCCTTATTTGCTAATAAATAAGAGTTTTTTTATCTTTCTACCACTATCATATTCTTTTCAAACACTTTATACTGCCAATCAACTGTATAGATAAACAGATGGTATTTTATCCACCATGACAGCTGAAGGGCATCTGCTTTTTTCCGTCGCCTCTTTAATAATGGCTCATAAACTTCAAATCACCCCAGAGATTGCTCATGGTGATTGGCTGCACATGGTTCCAGGGGCCTTATTAGGCGCATTATTGCCCGATATTGACCACCCCTCTTCAATTCCTGGTCGACTACTACGGATTTTTTCATTACCCATTTCCAAATTGTGTGGGCACCGGGGGTTTACTCATAGCTTAGTTGCATGGTTACTTTTGATGATTTCTTGTTATCAATGGATACCAACCGAATGGGCAATTCCAAATGATATTATCCAAGCTTTTTTATTAGGTTATATCAGTCATCTAGTCGCTGACATGCTCACCCCTTCAGGAGTACCATTCCTATGGCCACTCCCTCAACGCTTTTGTTTTCCCATGATCCGCGGTAAAAATAGCCAACGAGGGGAACGCTTTATTGCCATTATTTTGACTGTTTGTGCCTGTTTTTTACCTGCAGGTTACCAATTCGATTTTTATAACCACATTGATATGATTATAAAATATATTCATAATCAAATAGATACACACATTCCCACATAAATTATAGTTTTGTAATATAATGTAAGTATGAATAATACTATATTATTACTTTTTGATATAAGAAATGTGTTTTATCAACTGATAACATATAACCAGTTGTTTGAAGCAACTAAATCCTTATAACCAATAAGGACTAAAGGGCAAGTAACATACCTTATAAAAATATGATTTGGAGTTCGGAATGAATATTCCTCTAATTATTAATGTGCTCGGCTTTGTAGCACTACTAATACTGTTGGCAAAACTAGGGGCTAAAGGCTGGAGCCTATCTAAAAAAGTGTTAGTCGGTCTGGTTTTCGGTGTTGCCTACGGGGTAATACTGCACCTCGTGTATGGTAGTGGCCACCAAACGGTAAAAGACTCCATTCTGTGGTTTAATATTGTCGGAAATGGTTATGTGCAGCTATTACAAATGGTGATTATGCCATTAGTATTTGCTTCAATACTAAGTGCAGTGGCAAGGCTACATAAAGCTTCTTCGCTAGGTAAAATTAGCTTTTTAACAATTGGCACTTTGTTATTTACCACAGCTATTGCGGCGTTAGTGGGTATTTTAATTGCCAATTTATTCGGCCTGACTGCCGAAGGTTTAGTTCAAGGTCAATCCGAAACAGCACGTTTATCAGCAATAGAAAGCAACTATATTGGGAAAGTTTCTGACTTAACCGTGCCTCAGCTAATCTTATCGTTTATTCCAAAAAATCCATTTGCAGATTTAACTGGTGCAAACCCAACGTCAATTATTAGTGTCGTTATTTTTGCTGCTTTCTTAGGTGTTGCCGCACTGCAACTGTTTAAAGATGATAAAGAGCGTGGTGAAAAAGCCTTAGCAGCGATTGATGTTATGCAAGCTTGGGCAATGAAATTAGTTCGCTTGGTCATGCGTTTAACGCCATATGGTGTGATGGCGCTGATGATTAAAGTCGTAGCAAGTTCAAACTTGCATGACATCATCAACCTAGGCACTTTTGTTATTGCGTCCTATGTTGCGTTAGGCATTATGTTTGTTGTACATGGTATTTTAGTGGCGACGACTGGCTTAAACCCTATTAAATTCTTTAAGAAAGCGGGCCCAGTTCTGACATTTGCATTCACTAGCCGTTCAAGTGCTGCAAGTATTCCACTAAATATTGAAACACAAACACGTCGTTTCGGTATTCCTGAATCGATTGCTAGCTTCTCTGCATCGTTCGGAGCAACAATTGGGCAAAATGGTTGTGCGGGTATTTACCCTGCAATGTTAGCCGTGATGGTCGCACCGACAATGGGTATTAATCCATTCGACCCGCTGTGGATTGCGACATTAGTCGGTATCGTGACAATCAGTTCCGCAGGTGTCGCGGGTGTTGGTGGCGGTGCAACTTTCGCCGCGTTAATTGTACTACCAGCGATGGGCTTACCAGTTACATTAGTTGCTCTGTTAATTTCAGTTGAGCCATTAATTGATATGGGTCGTACTGCATTGAATGTCAGTGGTTCAATGACAGCAGGCACAGTGACTAGCCAGTTGATGGGTGAAACAGATAAAGCGATATTCAATCAAAATGATGACGCAGATTTAAAACACGTTTAACTTATCATTATGATTCAAACGAAACCTGCCTTCTGGCAGGTTTTTTTATGATTATGATAAGTATGTGAAATTTATTTACCTTGGAGAATATCAAAAAAATCAGTTTTTTGTGCTGAATAATATTGCAATAAACTGGAATAACGTAAGATAATAAAGCCTGAGCAACGTTTTCTTGAGCTTCCTGCTTGTGTTGCGTCAACCCATTTTCTATGGGTATTTTATCAACATCATTTATGGTTTTTTAATATGACTAATAATGTCCATATCCTAAAAACTGATCCTTCAGATAACCCTTGTGTAAGCTGCGGTGCATGTTGTGCCTATTTTCGTGTCTCTTTTTATTGGGCTGAGGCTGAAAGTGGGGGTGGTGTTGTACCACAACATTTAACTGAGCAAATAACCCCATTTATGAGTTGTATGCAGGGAACAAACCAAAAACATAATACGCGTTGTAGCGCTTTAGAGGGCACCATTGGAGAATGCGTGTCATGTTCGATATACACACAAAGGCCTACACCTTGCCGCGAGTTTGAACAATCTTGGCAAGATGGTATTTATAATGAGGCGTGCGATAGAGCACGTGCTGCTCATGGTTTACCCCCTTTAGAGCCTCATCAACCACAAATAGCGTGCTAGCCGTCAATGACCCAGATTTTTCTGGGTTATCTCTTTTTTGAGCCAAATCTGAAAAATGCGTCCTTGCACACGTGTTAATCATCCAGCTATTTAAATTACATAATTTCGTTCATTACCTGCATCGCCAACTCAAAAGAGTATAAACGAGCTTGATGATCAAAAATTTGGCCATTTACCATAATTTCATCCGCTTGAGTTTGCCGTAATATCGTATCCAACCCATGACGTACCTTGGTTTTATCCCCTACCAATGACATGCCTAATGCTTGTTGAACACCAAATTTTTCAGCGGGTGACCAAATATTTTCCATACTCTCAACAGGTGCAGACAATTGAGAAGGTTGACCACGACGTAACATAACAAAGGCTTGCTGCATCGACGTAAATAAAAACTCTGCTTCACGTTGAGTATCCGCGGCAATGATATTGATACAAACCATCGCATACGGCTTAGAAAGCCTCTGCGATGGCTGGAAATTAGCACGATAAACTTCCAACGCCTGTAATAATAAATCAGGGGCAAAATGAGAAGCAAAAGCAAAAGGAAGCCCCATTTGCGCGGCTAACCTTGCACTGTATAAACTCGATCCTAACAACCAAACCGGAATTTTTTCACCAAAGCCTGGCACTGGGCGCACTGCTGGGTCTGGGTTTATAGCATCAAACCAATTAATAATTTGCGCAACATCTTGCGGGAAATTATCAATATCCGTATTCATATGGCGGCGTAAAGCTTGCATCGTTCGCTGATCACTTCCAGGAGCACGCCCTATGCCTAAATCAATGCGTTCAGGGTAAAGTGTGTTTAGTGTGCCAAATTGCTCTGCTATCACCAACGGTGAATGATTCGGCAACATGACGCCACCAGAACCTAAACGTAAATTGTGAGTATTTGCAGCAAGATAGCCTATTAACACCGAGGTAGCCGCGCTGGCAATCCCAGTCATATTATGGTGTTCCGCAAGCCAATAGCGGTGGTAACCGAGTTTTTCTGCTAACTGAGCAATATCAAGGGAATGAGCAAAGGCCTCTTTCGCCGTCGAACCCTGAATGATTGGCGCAAGGTCGAGTAAAGAAAGGGGAATTTTTTTATCTGACATACACACTCACTTTGTTAGAATTTTGTTGAACCTAACTTACCATCCTAGACTATCCCCTTTGATGTCTCCAGCACTGAAATTTGCATTAGCACAAGTGGTCTAAAAATGTAAATTACCGTCTAATAAGCCACTGTTTTATATAAATTATGGTTCAAGCTTGAATAAAAAGTGCAGTAATTATGGAGCTTCCGTCAGGGGAGGTAAAAGCGATTGCGAGACAATATGAATTGGTGAATGATTTGCCCATCACCAATACAGAGGATACTGAAATGAAAAAATTAAATACCGGTTTATTAGCTTTAGCATTATTAACCGTCGGCTTTACCGCAGCAGCAAATGGCGTTAACCACAAAATGCCTCGTCAGCACATGGGTAATCATCACAATATGGTATATAGCGTTGCGGAACAAACGATGACACCAAATGAAACTGCAAAAAAGCTGGCCAATAATGCGCCCAAAATTGAAGATGGCAAACGCTATGTTGTCAAAGTTACAGTGATGGAAGTCCCTGAATATAAACCAATGAATGCTATGCCAACACCAGAGGCAATTCGTGTCCCAGCTACACAGTAATAATGGTATCAATGAAAATTAATTAAGTTATCGGTAAAACCTTTTATATTGATAAGTACAACCAGATAGCACCTATCAATAAAAGCCGATATCTTATCCAGACAATAAAGAGTTCTACACTCTAAATAACTCATGGTGCAGTTAGGCGACGAATGAATTCCGTCAACAACGCTGTAACTTGAATTATGACGAGTATATATATCCTACGATTGCCTCTGTATACCAGAGGCTTTTTTTTAAAAAAAGTTTCTCTGAATTGGACCTTCCTCTCTAGTAATAACACCTAATAGCGACTACTCTTAATTCAAGCAGATTGTTAATAACTGTAATTTATTAACACTTTGTTTGACATCCCTTAAATAGAAAATCAGGAGCTTATCATGGGGTATTTTGAATTAAAAAAATCCACTAAAGACGTTGCTCAGCCTTACTATTTCGTTTTAAAAGCAGCAAATCACGAAGTGATTGCAAAAAGTGAAATGTATGCATCTAAGCAATCTGCGCTTAAAGGGATTGCCTCTGTCCAAAAAAATGGCTCTTCTGAAACAATTAAAGATCTAACTGAGTAAGTTTCTGTGGCCCCAGTCTTCTGCGAATCGGGGCCACTTTTTTATCTGTTGGCTTATATAACTTACATAAATACACGCTATTGCAAGTAACACAATTTAAATTAATTGCTATTCAATTTAAGCACTAATCAAATTAACCTAAGTAACGCGGTCACAATCGCAGCTGACAACACAATGATAATAAATGGTTTTTTAAACCAAGTCAGTACACCTGCCACTAATACCCCTACAATTTTAGGCCAATCCGAAACTTCATCACCTGAAAATAACGTAGACGTTGCCGCAACTGAAAATAAAATAACAATGGCTGCTGCTGAAAATAATACTTTGCTATTCTCCGAAAGGACTACTCGACCGCGTAGCAAAGCCCCTGATGCTCGCATTAAATAAGTACCAACCGCCAACAGCAGTATTCCGCTAATAATTAACCACGGGTTATTTGTCACTATTATTTCCTTATATAAACAACCAAGCTCAATAATGCCAGTAATACAGGGATCCCCGCTGGTAGTATCGGTGTCGTTGCAACAGCGATAACTGCACCGATAACAGCGGTTAACCGCAGGCGTTTATCCGATAACGCGGGCAATGAAAGCGCTAAAATAATCGCAGGAAACATCGCATCCATACCATATATATGAGTATCATTAATAAAGCTGCCCAATACCTCACCTATCACAACACCAATTGGCCAACACAATAGAATACCTATCCCACACAACCAAAAAGCCGCACGTTTTTCTGATTCAGTTTCTTGAGCTAAGCCAAATACAACACTCTCATCATTCATAATATGATAGCCCAATAGCGACTTTGCTCCCTTCCCCGTTAAATCACTAGTTGCAAAACTAAAGGGGATATGTCGTGAATTGACTAATAGCCCCGCGAGTGCAGCAGAAAACGGGCTTCCACCAGCAAAAATCACGCCGATAAACAAAAACTCGGACGCCCCTGCGAGCACTAAAATAGATAAAGTCACTGGTATCCACCAGTCAAATCCCTGTGAAAGCGCCAATGCACCATAAGAAATGCCAACAATTAAGTCAGCAAAACAGACAAGAGCTATATTTTTCACTGTGCTATGATTTAGCTTTGAGCTTATTGAAGTTAGCATCCCTAGACCGTTCGATATATAATACGTTTGTTCATTATGTCGATAGATAGTATAAAGTGCAATCTAAATAGGAAAATTAAAATTGAATCTACCTTCACCTCCCATTGAGTTGATTTCAAAAGCCCTTGTTCGTGAAAGACAAAAAAGCGGGCTATCCCTATCAGAGCTATCTCGCAAAGCGGGTATCGCTAAATCTACACTTTCTCAATTGGAATCGGGTAGTGGTAACCCAAGTATTGAAACCTTATGGGCACTTTGTGTAGCGTTAGATATTCCTTTCGCACGATTAATTGAAGAAAAGCAAGAAGCTGTCACTGTGATCCGCCATGGGGAGGCGATACCGGTCAGTGCCGAACACGCGAATTATTTGGCCTTTTTACTCTCATCAGCCCCCGCAGATTCGCGACGTGATATTTATACTGTGGTTGCCCAGCCCGGTCGTGATCGTATTTCAGAACCTCATATGCATGGCGTCAGCGAGCACATCATTATTATGTCTGGCAGAGCGTTAGTCGGCCCATTGGATAACCCTGTTGAGCTACAAGTTGGGGACTATATCCACTACCCCGGAGATGAGCCACATATAATGCGAGCCTTAGAACCGAATACAACGGCAGTTATGGTGATCGATAAACAAAATTAATCGCCTATCCAGCCCAATAGATTTTGCGTTATTATAGTTTTAGTGAATATTAATTGGAGCCTGTGTTATGCCCTACTATGATGAAATTGTTGAAAAAGTAAGCCAATTGATTGATGAAAATTCAGTTCATAAGATGAATGAAATGCTGATGCAGCTATCCCATGACCCGCAAATCAACCAAGAACAACGTTTTGAACAACAACAGCGCTTAAGAGAAGCTATTTTTATTCATCACAACGAATAGCAGCCAAATATGTGGCCGCTACTCGCACTCTTAACTTATCTTAATAACCAAAATAAATAGGCAGTAGGGTTAGTGATAATCCCGGTATTGGTAAAATAACTAGCCCTAATAGCATTAACATGCTCAATTAAAACTCCTGTTGCTGTAAATAACTCCACGCATATTGGGCATGAAGTTCAGCACCTGTTGCCATCGTGTCTTCATCAATATTAAAGCAACCATGATGATGCGCCCATTGAGTGTCCTTTTCGGCATTTCCTGTGCCTAACAGAGCAAAACACCCCGGGATGTTTTCAATGTAGAAGCTGAAATCTTCACCACCCGGTGTTGGTCTTTCGTTAATCAGAGCTTGCTCACCAAAAGCTTGTGAAATGACTGATTGAGCCAGCAGCGCACTGCGCTCCTCATTGATAACCGGTAATGTCCCATAGATATAATCAACCTGCGCAGTCGCCCCATAAATAGCCGCAGTGTGCTCGGCATAACGGCGGATCGCAGCTTCGATGCGGTTACGAGTTTCGATATCAAAACAACGTACCGTACCATCCAATACTGCATTTTCTGCAATAACATTGAAGCGTGTCCCGACATCCATTTTACCTATCGTGACCACGGCTGAGTCTAAAGATGAGGTTTCTCGGGACACAATCGCTTGTAAATTCATGACAAATGCAGAAGCAACAACTGCTGCATCAATAGTTGCTTCTGGCATAGAACCATGACCACCACGGCCTTTAAAAGTGACTTTCAGTAAATCAGCAGAAGCAAAAGACCCACCCACATTACAAGATACTTTTCCTGATGGTGTGGTTGTCCAAATATGCATACCAAAAACGTTATCCACATTTTCGATTGCGCCTTGTTTGATCATGGCTAATGCGCCTTGAGCAATCTCTTCTGCAGGTTGGAAAATTAAACGCACATTGCCGGCTAATTCTTCTCGCACCTCATACAATGCTTTGGCTGCCGTTAATAACATTGCCGTATGTGCATCATGACCACAAGCGTGCATTTTGCCTTCAATAGTCGATTTATATTCTAATGAATCATTCAACTCCAAAACGGGTAATGCGTCTATATCTGCACGCAGAGCAACTGTTTTACCTGGCTTACCGCCTTTAATTTCCGCAATAACACCGGTAGGCTCGGTTAGCCGATACTCGATTCCGATTTTGTCTAATTCTTCAGCAATACGTTGCGTGGTGCGTACTTCTTCAAACGGTAGCTCAGGGTGAGCGTGTAGATCTCGACGAAAAGCAATCATTTCAGGTGTATATTTTTTGATTGCGGCTGTAATTGTTTTATTAATCATTTTTCTACCTTTTACCCTATTGCTCAACCAGATACTGAATCTGGCTCACTTATTAATTAACATTCTATTAATGACTTAACGGTAGCAAACATCACATCTGCTCCTCGCGCGATTTGTGCATAATCCGTCCATTCATCTGGGTGATGGCTTAACCCATTACGACTTGGCACAAATATCAGTCCCGTTTGAGTTATGCCTGCAAAAATCATAGTGTCATGCCCCGCGCCACTGACCATTGAACGAAAACGTAAGTTTTGGTCGCTGGCATGTTGTTGCATTAGTTGATGAATATCACTATTGAGCTCCGTTGGCTGAACATATAACGGCTGAACAATATCGCTTGAAATCGCTAACGAATTGCTAACCTGTTCTGTTAATTCGATTATTTGTTCAATCACTTTACGTAACGCAACGTCATTTTTAGAGCGAATATCGACGCTAAAAGTGACTTCGCTTGGGATGACATTCGCCCCATTAGGTAATACTGATAACCGGCCTACGGTCGCAACCGTATTATCCCCTGCCGCCTTTGCTAGTTCAGGAATATGACTAATAATTTGGCTTGCACACACTAATGCATCGGCTCGCATATTCATCGGCGTAGTACCTGCATGGCCTGCTTTACCTGTCAGTTTAATCTCTAACTGACTGATACCTACGATAGTTTCTACGATCCCTATATCTTCATTTGCCTGTTCTAACACCGGGCCTTGTTCGATGTGTAATTCTAAAAATGCTTTGACCTTTTTAGGGTCGAGCACAGCTTGTGATGCATGATCAGCATTGAACCCTGCCTCTGCCATACGCTGCGCCGCACTTACTCCTTGCCTATCTTTGAGTTGGTATAATTCTTTTGTACCAATCAAACCCGTTATCACACTTGAAGCCATCAAGCCCCGGCCAAAACTGGTCCCTTCCTCTTCAACCAAGGCAATGACTTCTAAGGGATATTTCGGAGTTAAGTTTTGTTCACTAATGCGCGCTACGACATCCAAACCTGTAACAATCCCTGCAGGGCCATCAAATGCCCCGCCATGAGGAACAGAGTCAAAATGAGAACCCACAATCACCGCAGGCAAATCAGGTTGCTGGCCTTCTAAGCGCCCATAAATATTACCAATAGCATCTTCTCGAACTTGTAATCCTAAAGCGCGCATTTCTTGTTTTAGGTAATCACGCGCTTGTTTATCTTGTTCGCTATAGCTCATCCGAGTAGTGCCCTGCCCCGGTGTTGCGGTGTATTCTGCTAACTGTTCTAAATGACGCTGAATTCTTGAAGTACTTGTTTCCATTATTTTTTACCCTGCAATTGGAACAATATAAGCCACCATAATACCTGCTAATACAACAGAAACCATGGTCACAGAAATAAAGCCACCAACTAGCATCGGCCCTAACATATGGCTAGTTAATACTTGGCGTTCTTTTTCATCTTTCGTTAATGCGTTGATCGCTTCGTTAGTAATGATGTAGTCAGCAGGGAAACCATATAAAGCCGTTAGAGCAACAGCAAATGCCATTTCTTTGGTAACGCCTAATATTTTACCAACCACCCATGATGCAAGGTACATTCCAATAACCGCTGCACTAATTAACACCACCATCGGATAAACTAGACGCAATAACATATCAGGAGTCGCATGGTTTAATGTATCGAAGATAAATAACATTAAGGCCATAATGGCGAACCCAAAACCATTGGCTTTTTGTAATGGTTGCCTTTCTAAGAAACCTAACGAAGAGGCAATAACACCAAATAATAAACACAACACAAATGGGCTAATACTCACATAAGGGGCTGCAAAAGATGAGGCTAAATAAGCCAAATACCCTACCGCAGCTAAGCGTAAGAATTTAAAATAGCTGGTGTTATAGTGGTTAGGGATTTTCTTGAACATACGTGGCATTTCATCTTCAGATACCACTGCTTTAACTTCAACATCTTTTGCGCCATCAACAGATAATGTTTCTTGCCATTGGCCATTGCGATATTTTTCTAGAACTCGACGCCCTTCTTTTTTTAACATCACGGCAGTGAGTGGATAACCTGCAAACCCCTGCATAACGTAAATTAAAATAGCGAAAACCGAAAGGTCAACTAAACCTGCCTCAGCAGCACCTTTTGACATAATTAGCGAAGAAACGATTCCACCAACTAACGGAGGAACTGCAACTAATACAGTATTTAAATCAAATAAGGCAATACCAACAATAAAGGTCAAGAAAATAATGCCTAAAATCCCAGCTAAGGAGATAAGAATAGTTTTCCATTGGCGCAACAATTCTTTTAACGATAATAAGGTTCCCATATTTGTAATTAACAAATACATTAAGGTAACCGCAACGACTTGAGGAATACCGGCAATACTCACAATATCTTTCGGGAAAATAGTCCAATAACCTAAAAGAAAGAGCACTGCGCATACAAATACGGAGGGGATCCAAGCCTTAGTTCTAACGGCTATAGCATCCCCAATATATAATATCCCCACTATCAGAAACAGAGCTAACATCTGTGACATAACTTTTTCCCCGCACTTATCTTTTTTTATTAGATTATTTTTTGGTATTGAAAACTATTAATTTTAATTAAGGTTAGATTATAAATTTTATTTGGCGCAACAAAACACCAATATAGAGAGTATTTCGCTACAAATACACGAAATTGCAACAAAATTCATCATAACACCGAAAATTCAGATGTATAGAGAGTCAAACAGGATTTAAACAGCTTGGAATAAAGGTATGCAGTGAACTAAATAGTCAGATATAACATTGAAAGGGGGAAAGCACATTAACATTCTCTAAATGCAGGTTTATAAGCCAATATTTTATGTCATTTAAGTTATTATTTATAAACAAATCAACTATAGTTTATTTTTTAATCTATGAAATTATATTCTATTGTCCATGGCTGTATTTTCAATAAATATCGTAATAAGATGAAAAATCACCTTATAAATATGACCAATATTTCTATTTATAGGAAATATTCTACTTTATTTTATTTTTAAACCGTTTCTCTTTATATTGCTGTTGAAAAGGATGATATCCCTTCATCTCCAATTTAGTTTGTTTTGGCAATAAAGTTTATTTAAACAAAGAAAAACCCCATAGATAATTCACTACCTACAGGGTTTAATGAGTAATAGATAAAGTAATTTAATGACTAGTTTGTTGTTCAGCCGCTACCTTAGCTGGTTTTATTTTGCGATTATTTTCAAAGCCGGGTTGTGGAACTTTAATAAAGAATGTCAGTATTCCTGCAAAGATATACAAACCTGTATATGCCCAAACAACACCCACAATATCAAAGAAAGGCAATACTAAACTAGCTATTGCCGGTGCAGCAAAATTACTCAGCCCCGCTGAAAGGTTATAAATTGAGACCGCAGCACCTTTATGGTGTGGCTCAATACTTGGGAATACCGCCGTCATTGGAACAAATGCAGCCACAAAAATACCTAATAAAATGGCGGGTATTAATGCGATGGCAAAATTATGACCAAAATAAACCGGTAAGTAATAAAACATTAAGCTGGATATTGCCATACCTAGGCACCCAAACCACCTAACTTGGCGGATCCAACCAATATGTTCACCAACAATTCCCCAAAAAATATTCGTAAAAATAGTGACAAAGAAGAAAACCGCCCAAATCTGTAACCATTCAGAGATGGTGAACCCTAAGCGGTCAACAAAGAGTAATGGCATGATGATTGCAAAACCAAACAACGAAATAGTGTTGATAATGCGGATTAAACTTGCCATAAAGATGTCTTTGTTGGTAAATAAAATGGTGGCAGCCCGCGACAATTCAGCCATTTTATCTTTCATGGGTAAATTAACTTTGGAGCGATCAACTGGAATGTTACGTAGGCTAAAATAAGCAATTGCGCCACCAATAGCGACCCAACCGATGGCCATCCATAATGTTCCTGTTTCACCCATCATTGGGATTGAAAAACTAGGCAGATAACTGCCGATAACACCAATGCCTACCGAGTACATCGCCCAGAACCAACCCGTAGCCGCAGCAAGATGCGCTCGAGGGATGACTTGCACCAGCATCATCATAAATGAATAAATAAACAATGGATAAGCCAGCCCACGAATACCATAGAATAACAGCATCAAGGTATAGCTTTTCATACCGAGACCAAATGCCATAAATAAGGCATGCATGACAATCCAGAGAATAAACCCGATCATCATGGCTTTTAGGGGGGTGATAATTTCAGCCACAACACCAGATGCCCACGCCGCAACGGCTGCCATTAAACCATAGACAGTAAATACCATCGCGGATTGCGCCGGTGTAAACCCTAAATCAGTAATATGTTTTGATAAAAAAGCCATTTCAAAGCCATCACCACTCATAAAGATAGCGATGGCAATAAAACCCCAGAACAAATGCTTAGGTAGACCAAGCCAATACTGCTTCTGTTCCATTGCAGTTTCCTCATTTTAATTTTGTTATTTTAATCAATCGCGAAGAGATAACCGTGGCGGTGATATGTAGGGAAACACCGCCACACTCGCCTACTGCGGCAATAATTCCCTTGCTTGTTTTTGCTGTTGGTATAATAAACGGAAAACATCAAGCCGTTGATTTAACCAAGTTTGGCACTGTTTTTGTGGTAAATAGGTACTCAGCACTTCTGGTTTTTGGCACACGGTTTCTGTATTACCGCCGTCCGCCAGCCATGCCAAACGAGCCGCACCTAAAGCCCCCGACGAACTCGCCGGGTGAGTCACAATCGGTATATCGATAACATCAGCAATAAGCTGCGCCCAAACAGGACTACGTGCTCCTCCCCCTGTTAAGCTACACCGGCTAATTTGCGTTCCCGTTTGCGTTAAAACCTGCATGCCATCCGCCAGAGCGAAGGTCACGCCTTCAATCACCGCATAACCAAGCTGAGCACGCGTTGTTTCATTTTTTAACGCAAAGAATGAGCCCATTGCGTAAGGGTCATTATGGGGTGTTCTTTCCCCTGATAGGTAAGGCAAAAATACTGGAGCTTGCTTCTTCTCGTCATCGGTCAATTGCCCCACTTCATCCATTAGCTGGTTTTCCGTTGTGGAAAGAAGCTGGCAAAGCCAACGCAAACAGTTGGCAGCACTTAACATCACACTCATTTGGTGCCAACGATTTGGCAATGCATGAGCAAATGCATGGACGCCTTGGTGTGGTGCTGCTTGTAGCTGATTATTAACCACAAAAATGACGCCAGAGGTGCCCAAAGAAATTAGAGCATCACCGTCATTAACCGCACCAACACCAACAGCAGAAGCCGCATTATCACCGCCTCCACCAGCGATAATTACATCGGCGCTAAGCCCCCATTGGGAAGCTAAATCCGCCCGTAACACACCGCTTTTTTCAGCGCCTTCAACTAAAGAAGGCATTTGTTCACGAGTTAAATTAGTTGCAGCCAATAGTTCATCAGACCAATCACGCTTAGCCACATCTAGCCATAATGTGCCCGACGCATCAGACATATCACTGGTAAATTGACCAGTCATTTTCCAACGTAAATAATCTTTAGGAAGCAATACCTTAGCAACTTGTTTGAATATTTCTGGTTCATGGCGTGCGACCCACAATAACTTGGGCGCCGTGAAACCTGGCATCACTAAATTAGCACCAATCGTTAGAAACTCAGGGTGATTTGCCATTAACCATTCACATTCCTTCGCACTGCGGGTGTCATTCCATAAGATACAGTCACGAAGTACTTGGTGTTCGCTGTTTAATAATACTGCGCCGTGCATTTGGCCCGATAAACCAATCGCTTTCACCGCTGCCCATGCTTCTGGGGCTTTTTGGCGCAAGGTAGCCGCAACCGCGTTAGTGGCTTCCCACCAACTATCTGGTGATTGTTCTGCCCACTGAGAATGTGGCCTTTGTACTGTTAATGCCATGTGACTTGAGGCAACAATTTCGCCCTGAGCATTAATTAATACGGCCTTAAGTTCTGAAGTGCCTAGGTCAATTCCGAGGTACATCGCCTTTCTCCTTACAGAGGTTGTTGAGGTGACTTGAGCCAATTTTCAACTTTTTCAACCGTGTTGCTCATCAATTCGTGGAATTCAGTAGAATGAGCGAGTGAGCCGAACAACATTTCACTTGAGACAAATTGCGACAATGCGTCACTGCTATTCATCATTTCTTGATATAGTGCCACATCCAACACACCATCCTGATATTCATAAGGTAATTCACCACGAGCCCAGCGCTGTAAAAATACGAAAAATAAAGCGGGCAGCACAGCCGTCGCAGCCGGAGTCTGCTGACGCTGATAGCATTCTTGGAGTGTTGGCGTAATAAAACCAGGTATTTTTGATAAGCCATCTGCGGCTACACGTTGGTTAGTATCCTGAATATAAGGATTACTAAAGCGTGCGAGTACCACATCACGGTATTGTTCTAAATCGAGAGGACTCGGCGATAATGACGGGATCACATCTTGTGTCACATAATTCCATGCCATTTGTTTGATAGCAGATTGGCGGGTGCTTTCATCAATAAAGCTCAAACCGATTAAGGTGCCTGCCCAAGCAATGCAACTGTGGCTTGCATTCAGAATACGAATCTTCGCTTCTTCCCAAGGTAAAACGGACTCAACCATTTCTACATCGACATTTTCTAATGCAGGACGTCCATTAATAAAGTCATCTTCAATCACCCACTGAATGAATGCCTCTCCCATAACAGGTGCTTTATCATCCCAACCAGTATGCTGTTTTACACGTTCAGCCACATCTGGGGTTGGGCGAGGCGTGATCCTATCAACCATGGTATTCGGCGAACGCGTATTTTCTTTCACCCATTGGTACAGCTCAGTTTCACCTTTTAATTGTAAAAACGATAAAAAGCCGTGTCTAAAGCGTTCGCCATTGTGGCGCAAATTATCACAATTTAACAAGGTCACAGGTTCACCATGAGCCGCTAAACGTGCACGTAAAATTTGTGTTAATGCACCATATATCGTGCTCATTTTGCCCGTTAAATCCGCTTTAATGTCTGGCTGTTCTGCATCTAACTCATGCTGTGGGGTTAAATAATAGCCCGCTTCTGTGACTGTAAAAGCAATAACACGTGTTGCTTTATCACAACCTTGTTCCACTAACTGGCTTAAATTCTCATCCCAATGCAATACTTTGCGCACTGAAGTAATTTTTTCATAATGACGCTCACCTTCAGGTGAAACTGTTTCAAGGGTATATTCCCCATTTTGCTTGGTTAAGTTATCAAGCAATGCATTCGCATCATTGCGAATATTCCCTAAGGCAATTGACCAACTATCATCCCCTTGTTGACACAAGCGGTGCAAATACCACGCTTGGTGAGCACGATGAAATGACCCAGCACCGATGTGCATCCACACTGATTTCTGCTTTAGCATTGTGACTCCTTACCCTAAAATTAAATAATTGCTATTTTTTTGGGCATATGCCCGTTTGTTATATTTTAGTTTCAATCTGATCACAATTACTGCGATAATGCTCACAGTATTGACTTTTGCCCTTTTAATAAACAATTGCCCAGAATTACAATAAGCGAAACCAGCAGGAGAATGTTCATGCAGAAAGAATTAAAAAAAATGGAACAAGCTGCACGTGCGGCATGGCTATATTTTGTGGCAGGCAAAACACAACAGGAAATTGCGCATGAACTTGGGCTATCAAGACAAGTCGCCCAACGCCTTATTTCATTAGCAAAAGAACAAGGTATGGTTCAGGTGCAAATCACGCACCCGATTACGGAGTGTTTAAGACTCGCTAATGAAATCCAGCAAAAGTATCACCTAACACATTGCTTTGTCGTCCCGTCAGGGCAACTAGATACAGAAGCGACACTCGACATGATTTCAGTGGCAGGTGCTGAGCTCATGGAGCAATTAATCGAACCCGATAAACCTCAAGTTATTGGTATCGGTTCAGGCAGAACATTACGCAGTATTATTGACGCTCTTCCTTACCTAGAAACCTCTCAGCACCAATGTGTTTCATTAATAGGCGCTATTGCCCGTGATAGCTCAGCAACACGCTATGATATTCCATTACGCTTTGCAGAAAAATTACAATGCCGACACTATATTCTACCTGCACCTCTTTATGCTGATAGCCCAGAAGATAAAGCAATGTGGTGCCAACATCGCGTGTATAAGGAAGTCACGGAAAAAGCCCTGAATGCAGATATTACCTTTATTGGTATTGGCGAAGTCGGTAAAGGATGCCCGCTCAATTCTGAAGGTTTCGTCACGGATGAACAATTGGAAATGTTGTTAGAAAAAGGTGTCGCCGCAGAACTATTGGGGCATTTTATTCAAGCTAACGGTGAACGACTTTCTACGGCTTTGGATGACACACACACCAGTGTCCCACTGTTCCCTTCCCCAAATAAGCCTGTGATCGCATTTGCGGGTGGTGTGCACAAAACAAAAGCCATTCAAGCCGTTATGAATGGCGGTTGGGTAACAGGTTTAGTGACCGATGAAGCCACTGCGCATCATTTATTAGCGAATAAATAAATTATCCCTGTGTCAGCCAATGATGGCATAACATACCAAGCAAGGTAAATATTAAGGCACCAATTACGTGGATAGCAATGGTGCTAATAGCGAAACCCAATTTACCTTCTTGGATTAGCACCAACACTTCGAGTGAAAAGGTCGAAAAGGTGGTAAATGCGCCGCAGAAGCCAGTCACAATGAATAATTTATAGGCAGGGCTAATATTTGCATTGGCAAAGTACGAAATGGCAAAACCAATGACAAAGCCGCCAACCAAATTGACCGCAACGGTACCTAGAGGAATATTTGGGTAAAGGTGATTGAGTCTTAGGCTAACAAACCATCTTAGCCATCCGCCAAGCACTGAACCCATCGCAATTGCAAATAATGAGGCATACATAGAAACTTCCTTTAATGTCTGGCGGGATAAATGAAAGGAAAGTCTCCCAGTTATACTCTAAATAATTCGAGTTACATGAAGGCGACAAACGAAGATAGTCCGATGAGCATACACAAGTATGTAATTCGGCTAGCGCAATGCAGTCAACACCCATGTAACTTGAAGTATGACGAGTATAGATCATTTATGCCCTAAATTAGGGCACATAATACCTACGTACCCCATCAAATGAAAAGGTTAACGTAGGCATCATCAGCCCTCTACGGGCGGTTTTATATAAGGAGGAATGCCATCTCCCAAAGGTTTACATAAAAATAATAAGGCAACTAATTAGGTGATGCAAACCTATTTTATAATAGATACCCTAAATAGTTAGGGGTCATAACTAAGCAGAAAACGAATAAGTGAGTGTCGTCAACAACGCTACAGCTTGGAGTATGACGAGCTATTGAGACATCTTCAAAATCGTCCGCACATTACTCGCACTCGTTGCAATAATATCAATCGCCCCCGTACGCAGCGCCCCCATGATAGCCATGGCCTTGGAGGATTCGGAAGCAATCGCTATTACACAAGGAATTTTCTTGAGTTCTTCTATGCTTAGGCCAATTACTCGGTCATTCATCACCGTATCAACATGTTGCCCTTGCGCATTAAAAAAATCATAACCCGCGATATCGCCAATCACCCCTTGATTCAAACTCGCATCAACAATTTCACGCGGTGTAAACCAGCCTAGTTTGACCATATAGCTATCTTCATTCATATCGCCAATACCAATTAAGGCAATATCCGCTTTACGGGCGCGATCTAAGGTTTCCTTAATGGTCCCATTTTTCATAAAAGATTGCTTTAATTCGTTATTTTCAACATAAGCAGGGGCGTATAGGGTTTCACTGGTTCCGCCAAATTTCTTCGCTAAGCGACGGCTGATATGGTCCGCATTGATAGAGTCGCCAGGCCGGTGTGTTCCGCCGATTCCGCAAATAAAACGGCAATCTTTTTCAGGAACGGCCCCGCCGCTATCGGCTACCACCGCGACATTTCGCCCCTGACCGACGGTGACTATCATATTGTCACGTAATGTTGTCGATAAATAATTAGCGACAAGTGTGCCAACTTGATAGCGTTGTTCTTCTTCATCGGGATGATCGAGGGCAATCAACGCACGGGAAATCGGAAAACGAGAAAGTAGCTGTTGCTCTAGCTGAGTGCTAAAAATAGGATGATAGCGAACATTGATCTCAACAATACCTTCTTCTTTTGCTCGCTTAAGTAAGCGCCCCACCTTAATTCGCGATATACCAAACTTATTGGCGATCTCTTCCTGAGTAATTTCATCGCGATAATAAGCTATCGCAATTTCAGTCAGTAGCTCGATTTCGGAAGATGTTTGTGATCTATCCATAAGATAGTGGTTTCCTCTTTATTGGTGTTAATCGCAACAAGGATGATAAGGTTTTAGTATAGCGTTTCTAGTGGCAATTAATAAGTGAGTTATAAAAGAGAATGGATATATAGCAATGGTTTTTGACTATATATCCACGAAAAGAGTTATATAAAACAATTATGCATTGGTTAATGCGCTCTGTTTTTCAACACTTTGCGCTAATTGGCATAATAATAAACAACAAGAAGTCGCGCCTGCATCTAATACGCCTCTTGAACGCTCACCAAGGCGGCTTGCACGGCCAATTTTAGCCACTAAATCTACCGTGGAATCACGGCCTGCAACTGCAGCGGCCTGCATCGCATCAAGCGCTTGTTTAAAGTGTTTTCCTGCTTTTGTTGCCTCTTCAAAGGCATTAACCGCAGGGATCAATGTATCCATTAGGCACTTGTCACCCACTGTTGCACTGCTGATGTCTTGCAGTTCGGATAGCCCATTTTTCAACATAGCAAGAAAATCTTGTTGCGATAACTCATTTTTCCCTGAAATGCTGTCTGACATTCCCATAAAGAAACTGCCATAAAGTGGCCCCATTGAACCGCCAATACCTTCCATCAAGGCATCAGAAATCTCTTCAAAGCCTTCACTGAGTGATAATTCACGGTCTGCGATTGCTTTAGCGCATAGATTAAAACCTTTTGCCATATTGATGCCATGGTCTCCATCCCCTATTGCTCCATCAATTTCGCTGAGGTATTCACGGTTAGAAACAATAATGTTCACTAAATCAAGGGTAATTTCCTTGCCGTTGCCCGTTGAAATAACTTGCATAGTTGTCTCCTTATTTGACCTGTGTTAGACCCAATGAATATGCAGGGACATCCATCAATGCTTTCAATTCATCATCCACTTTCATTAATGTCAGCGTTACCCCCATCATTTCTAATGACGTAAAATAGTTACCAACATAGTTACGAACAATACGCACGCCTTTTTCGCTGAGTTGTTTTTCAACCTCTGCATAATAGATATACAATTCCATTACGGGTGTGGCACCTAACCCTGAAACCAATACGACGACTTCATCACCTTGTTTTGCCTGCATATCATCTAAGATTGGCGTTAACATAGTTTGTGCCATTTGCGCTGCAGACTGGATTGGCATGATTTCAATGCCTGGCTCACCATGGTGGCCAATACCGAGCTCCATCATCCCATCTTCAATATGAAAATTTGGATGACCCACCGCTGGAATGGTACAAGACGTTAGCCCAACACCAATAGAATGGCAGTTATTAATCGCTTTTTGTGCCGCATTAATCACGCCGTCTAAATCATAGCCTTTACTTGCTGCGGCAGAACCCACTTTCCACATGAGTATTTCACCCGCGACACCACGGCGCTTTTCTTTCTCGCTCGCAGGGGCTGAAGCGACGTCATCGGTAGCAACCACGGTTTTAACTTTCATACCCGCTTTTTCAGCTTTTTTCATCGCCATTTTGACGTTCATGTTATCGCCTGCATAATTACCATATAAACAAGCAACGCCCGCCCCACTGTCTGCGGCTTTGAACGCATCTAAAAATGCCCCAGCGGTTGGCGAGGAGAAAATTTCACCAATTGCCACCGCATCTAACATGTTTTCGCCCACATAGCCTAAAAATGCAGGTTCATGGCCGGAGCCACCACCAGTAACAATGCCCACTTTCCCTTGTATTGGTGCTTTTGGGTATTTTAATACGCGCGCATTATCAGTCTGCGCAAAATATTCAGGGTGCGCTTTCAAATAGCCTTGAATGGCATCTTCAACAACAAGATCAGGTTCATTAATGATTCTGTTCATAATTCCCTCATTTACTTATTTTCTGGTGTTAGCTGCATCTCTGCCGATTTTTCAAGTAATTCCGCCGGCACAGTAATAAATTTCATCAATATCGCACTAAATAAATAGAGCCCCGAGAAAATCCAAATCACGCCAAAAGCACCTACACTACTAATAAAGAGCCCAACTAATGCAGGACCGACAAAAGTGCTTAACCCTGCCCCTAAATTAAGGACTGACATTGCTGCACCTTTATTTTCAGGCGCTAAACTCGGCATGATGGCTGAAAGTGGTACGTATCCAGCGAGGCATGCACCAAATAAGCCAGCGGCTATCATCATCAGGGTATAATTGTGCCCAAAATAATAAGGCACGTAATAAAACATTAAGGTACAAACCATACAGCCGACACAACCAAACCAAATCACAATATTGCGCCAACCGATACGGTCACTGACAACGCCAAAGATCAGATTAAAAGCGATGTTTACTGTCCAAAGTGCTGCGTAGATATGTAACCATTCTGTGCGGGAAAAACCAAAGTCGGCAAGAAACATTGGCATGAAGATCACAAAACCATACGCTGCAGAGGTATTAATAGTACGAACAATGCCACCTAAACCAATTTTTGGGTTTTCAAACGCAATCGTGATCCCTTTAAACACATAGCTAAGTGAAACTTTTTCTTTCGGTGAGTCCGGTGTATCTCCCGCTTTGTTGCGGTTAAGCGCGATAGCAATAAATGCCCCGATAGTGACAAAAATTAGTCCACTCCATAACGTTGCCATTTCACCTAAAATTGGCAGCGCATAACTCGAATACATCACCCCTAAAACACCGAGTCCGCCACTATAAACAAACCAGAAGATCCCAACAGCAGAGCCCAATTTTTTAATTGGCGCCTCATAGGCCACCCAAACTAAGAAGCCGTAGGCAAACATTGGATAACCAAAACCACGCAACGCATAGGTTGGGATCATGATAGACAGGCTGTTACTCGGTAAACCAACAGATAAGAAAATAACCGAGCCAATCACAAACATCACAAAACCAAAAATCATCACACGACGAGCAGTATAAATTTCAGCCAACACACCGGATAACCACGCGGCGACAGCAGCAAAAAAACCATACACACTAAACAGTAATGAAGACTCTTCAATACTCATTCCACGGCTAATAATAAAAGGCGACAACCAGCCTTGTTCAAGCCCTTCCCCCATCATAAAGATCAGGACGCCAAAATAGCCAAGTAGTAACTTTGGTGAAAACCCCGTTACTTTAGACAGTTTATTGATTATCATATTGTTGACCTCAGTGCTTGTTCGCTGGGTTAGGACCTGAATAACAAGCCTTGGTAGGGTGACATTTATTCAGGTCCAATTTTTATCGTTATATTTTTAATTTCGTATTTTTTTCAACCCACTACAGCACTACAGGTTTGGGTCGAGAACCACTTTAATGTGCGGGTCACCTTTCGCCATCATCGAAAAACCTTCCGCAAATTTATCTAAAGGTAAGATATCCGTCACCACCCCTTTAGTTGGGAAATCACCATTACCAATGCCTTCAATCACTAACGGGTAGCAATATGGGCCAAGGTGAGAACCTAATAAATCCAGTTCTTTGCGGTCACTGATAATGCTCCAATCCACGGTCACAGGGTCTTTAAATACAGAAAACTCAACAAAAGTACCTAATTTACGGATCATCTTAAGACCTTGCTCTACCGATTTAGGGGCCCCAGTCGCTTCAATGTAAATGTCACAGCCATAACCTTCAGTCATCTCTTTGACAATTTTATCTACATCATCACGTTTAGGGTTTAATACGATATCAGCACCAAATTCTTTTGCTAATTCAAGACGTTTATCAAATAAATCCAGAACGACTAACTTGCCTGCACCGGATTTTTTAATTGCACCAATCATGCCTAGGCCTAATGTTCCCGCCCCCGAAAGCACGACGACATCACCCAATTTGACATTGGCACGCTGCACCGCATGTAAAGAACAGGCGTAAGGTTCAATTAAAATAGCGTCTTCAATTGGCATCTCAACAGGTACATGGTAGTTAATGGCCTCTTTGGTGAACTTCATATATTGCGCCATACCGCCGTTCACGTTGTTTTGGAAACCATATAAGTCATGCTTCTCACACATCCAGTATTCACCGCGTTTACAGAAACGGCATTCCCAGCAAGGTACGATTTGCTCAGAAATAACACGGTCACCTAATGCAAAACCTTCAACTTTTGAACCAAAGCCTACGACATGGCCAATAAATTCATGCCCTGGGATCATCGGTGCCTTGATATAAGCGGGCTGCTCTGCATCCCCCCAAAAGCTTGGCGCACCTTCAAAAGCCTTCACATCACCCGCGCAGATACCACAAGCTTCTACGCGAACCAAAATTTCTTCTTCACTAATTTTAGGGACATCGACAGTTTCTAAACGGTAGTCTTTTGGTGCATAAGCAACCACGGCTTTCATTTTTTCTGGAATGCTTTCGCTCATCGTTGCTTTTGAATCACAGTGTTCACACATAGTTCTATCCTCGGCGGTTTGTAAAATGAACATAAGTTCAATGAAGATACAAATTAACCATACCTTCTTTTCTTCATCCTTGCCCATAGTCAGATTGTCAAAGTGTGATTCAGTGCAAAAATTCTTATAAAATCGCCTTGAAACGCCTATTTTTTACATTTTTGGCAAAAAAAATTAAATTTGAAGCTGTAGATCACAGAATTCATCATCACAAAAATAAAAACATATGTTCACCTATTGATTATTTGTTCATAAGATCCTATTTTCTAAATAGTACATTTGATTGATTAATGAACTTTTGTTCAACAATAAGGATCTCTATCATGCTATCTATTGCTATTGGTGCAGATGACGCTGCATTTGAAATGAAAGATTTGATTAAGGCTCACTTAGCAGAATTAAACATTGAAGTGACTGATTACTGCTTAAATACTGGGGTTGCAGATGAAATGTATCCTGATGTTGCCCACGCTGTTGCAACTGCAATCGTACAAGGTAAACACCAGCGCGGTATTTTAATTTGTGGTACCGGAATTGGTATGTCCATTGTTGCCAATAAAGTCACAGGCATTCGAGCAGCACTGTGCCATGACACATACTCCGCTGAACGAGCACAAAAAAGTAATGATGCACAAATTATTACCTTTGGTGCCCGTGTGATTGGCCCTGAACTGGCTAAAACCATTGTCGACACATGGCTGGCTTCCCATTATGAAGGGGGACGGTCAGCGCCGAAAGTGGCTCGAATCAGTGAGTATGAAAATGGGGAACGTTAGTTTTACTTTAGGCGCTTTTACTTTGGGAGCTTTGTAATGTCCACTCAACCACAAAATAAATTAGCCAATGCCATTCGATTTCTTTCAATAGATGCCGTACAACAAGCCAACTCAGGCCACCCCGGCGCACCAATGGGAATGGCTGATATTGCCGAAGTCCTATGGCGAGATTACTTACAGCACAACCCTGCTGACCCGAATTGGCCTAATCGTGACCGTTTCGTCTTGTCAAACGGCCATGCATCAATGCTGCTCTATAGCTTACTTCATTTAACGGGCTATGATTTATCTATCGACGATTTAAAACAGTTCCGTCAGCTCCATTCCAAAACACCGGGTCATCCTGAATTAGGCTATACCCCCGGTGTTGAAACCACTACAGGTCCTTTAGGCCAAGGCATTGCCAACGCGGTTGGTATGGCAATAGCAGAAAAAACGTTGGCTGCTACGTTTAATCGCTCTGGTTTCCCCGTTGTCGACCACTATACCTACACATTTTTAGGTGATGGCTGCTTAATGGAGGGGATCTCTCATGAGGTGTGCTCATTAGCAGGGACGCTAAAACTCAATAAACTTATTGCCTTTTATGATGATAACCGTATTTCTATTGATGGTAATACTCAAGGTTGGTTTACTGATAATACCGCAAAGCGTTTTGAAGCTTATGGCTGGCATGTTATTCGCCAAGTCGATGGCCATTCTCGGCCTGCAATCAAAGCGGCCATTGAACAAGCTCGCCAACAAACCTCGAAACCAACCCTCATTATTTGCAGAACCACTATTGGTTATGGATCTCCCAATAAAGCCGGGACAGCCGATTCTCATGGTGCTCCATTAGGGCAAGACGAAATAGCGCTGACTCGTCAACAACTCGGCTGGGAATACCCTCCTTTTGTTATTCCTGATGAAATATACCAGCCTTGGAATGCCCTAGAACATGGTGCTGAACAGCAATTACGTTGGGAGCAAGCATTACGAGAATATGCCAAACAATACCCAGAACTTGCCGAGCAGCTAACGCAGCGATTATCCAATCAACTTCCTGAAAAATTTACAGATATCATTGATAACTTCATTCAACAATTAAATGAAAACCCTGCAACGATAGCTACACGTAAAGCGTCACAAAATACACTCAATATTATTGGCCCTGTTTTATCTGAATTAATCGGTGGTTCCGCAGACTTAGCCCCAAGCAACCTCACCTATTGGTCTGGGTCACTGCCAATTAATGAACAGCCTTCAGGCAACTATATTCACTATGGCGTCAGAGAGTTTGGTATGACCGCCATTGCTAATGGAATTGCATTACACGGCGGTTTTCGCCCTTACACAGCAACTTTTTTGATGTTCTCTGAATATGCGCAAAATGCCGTGAGAATGGCCGCATTAATGAAATTACCCCAAATACTCATTTATACTCACGATTCCATTGGATTAGGTGAAGATGGCCCAACGCACCAACCTGTTGAGCAACTTGTTTCACTACGTGCAACACCTAATTTGTCAGTCTGGCGCCCTTGTTGCCAAGTAGAAACAGCGGTGGCTTGGCAACAAGCTATCTTAGCGAAACATACGCCAACCGCCTTGATATTATCGCGGCAAAACCTAATACAATATTCGCGAACAACTGAACAACTCGCCAATATTGCATATGGTGGATATATTTTGCGCAGTAATAGTGAAAACCCTGAATTACTATTAATTGCCACAGGCTCTGAAGTCACATTAGCGGTTGAAGCTTGGAAACAACTGACTGAACAAGGGTTTAATGTGAATGTTATTTCGATGCCTTCAACAGATACCTTTGACCAACAACCCTTAGAGTACCAACAGCGCGTTTTACCCAATCACGTTCGGCACCGTATTGCTATCGAAGCCAGTATCAATGATTACTGGCGTAAATATGTAGGAATTGATGGATTGGTCATGGGAATGAATAGCTTTGGGGAGTCAGCTCCTGCAAACCAATTATTTGAATATTTTGGTTTCACCGTAGAAAAGCTTATTACTATGTCGCTTTCATTATTAAAACCTAATGATTAATTGATATAGCAATAATTAATATCTGTTATCCTACTTTGTAATTTTCTATTACAAGCCAAATAATACTTATGTTATTTGGCTTATTTTTTATTTAAATAAAATCATCAATAATAAATAAAGCGAGTCGCTACTCACACTCACTTTATTCATTATTAAATATCACTATTGGATACTGTAGCCACCATCAATAACCAAATTATGTCCGGTGATCATATCGGATGCATCACTGGCCAAAAATAATGCACATGCGGCAATTTCAGACGGTTCAGCAAAACGCCTTGCAGGAATTTTTCCTTTCATTTCATCACCTTTTTCACCTTCCCACGCTTTTTTGCCCAGTTCTGTCATCACAATAGTTGGTGAAATGGCGTTGGTTTGTATCCCTTTAGGGCTCCATTCAAGTGCTAATACTTGGGTTAAACCAATAATCGCTGCTTTACTCGCACAATAGGCGGCATGTTGGTCTAAGGCAATCACGCCTGCTTGTGATGCCATATTAATAATCTTCCCTTTTCCATTATTAATCATGATATTACCTGCAGATTGGCAAACCAAAAAAGTCCCTTTTAAATTCACGTTCATGGTTAAATCCCAGTCTGACTCACTTAAATTTTCAGCGGGAGCAAGCGCTACAATTCCAGCACTATTGACGACAATATCTAATGTACCATAATGCTCAATGACATGTTTTACCATCTGAGAAACCGCCTCAGAATTTGTGATATCACATTGAATACCAATTGAATTTTTTAATTTCTCTGCAATTTTCACTACTTTATCTGACTTATCAATTAACGCAATTTTAGCCCCTTTTTCGACATACAGTTGAGCAATCGCCAACCCAATGCCTGCAGCTCCCCCTGTAATTAAAGCGACCTTGCCATCAAGTGAAAAGTTGGTGTTATAGCCACTAAATTTTTTCATTTTAATTCCTTAATGTCATGATGTGATATTTAATATATAGATGAAATAAATATAGTGTTGCCTTAGAGAGACAACAAAATATTAAGTGCAGATTAGATTACTTGGTATTATTAATATAATATTATCACTAGTTAAACTCTATATTATTTATGTAAAAAAAAGAGATATCTCTCAAATTAAATACCATCCTAAATTCTGAATGCACATATGTTCAAAATAATAATTTGAATGAATATTTGTGCTTTATTTTCAACTGTACAAATCTTTCCTAGAACTCATCTACGTTGTCCTACTTCATTAGAAGTGTATTTTTTCTTCCCCTATAATTTTTCAATTAATTGGCGCATAATATTAGTTATATCTAAATTGATATTGAACAATATCAGCGCTGTATTATTGAGTAAGATATTGAATGAATATCATTTACACTAAATGCTGCGCACTTAATTTATAGGTCATTGATAATATGGAACAAAGCAACTTGCTATTACAACTTAGTAACATTGGCTATAGCATTGAGCAAAAAACAATTCTTGATAATGTGCAGATTAACTTACAGGCAGGCGACTTTAAACTGATTACGGGTCCTTCCGGCTGCGGTAAAAGTACCTTATTAAAAATAGTGGCCTCGTTAATTTCACCTACTCAAGGAACGATTAAGTTTCAAGGGAAAGATATCAATACCATCCTCCCAGAAACTTATCGTCAGCAGGTTTCTTACTGTACTCAAACGCCCACTTTATTTGGACAAACTGTGTATGACAACCTCGTTTTTCCCTATCAAATTCGAAAGTTGCTATTTAATAAAGACAAAGTCATCAGTGATTTGCACCAATTTTCTCTACATGAATCTATTTTGGATAAAGGGATCAATGAACTCTCTGGAGGAGAAAAACAGCGTATTTCTCTTATTAGAAACTTACAATTTCTTCCGCAAGTCTTGCTATTAGATGAAATCACCAGTGCCCTTGATGAAGAAAACAAAATTATAGTGAATGAATTTATCCATCATTTAACGAGTGACAAAAAAATAGGCGTGCTATGGGTAACTCATGACCAAGATGAAATCGCTCATACCAATGAAGTTATCACCCTTCCTGTTCATCACAACGAATCATAGGATATCACTGTGCATCAACCAACTATTTCCAATGAATCCTTAACCTTTTCAATCCTGTTAGTCCTCGTGGCTATTTTTATTAGCCATAAAGAAAAACTATCCCTTGAAAAAGATATTATCTGGAGTACTTGCCGAGCGATTATTCAACTATTGATCGCTGGCTACATTCTAAAATATATTTTTAATGTTGATCACGAATTGCTCACGATTGCATTGGTGATGTTTATTTGTGTCAATGCTGCGTGGAACGCTAAGAAAAGAAGCAAATATATTGATAAAATTTATGTTACTGCATTAATTGCCATTACCTCTGGCACATTTCTTACATTGTTAATTCTGATATTAACCAATGCCATTGCATTTACGCCTATGCAGGTAATTCCTATTACTGGAATGATTGCGGGTAACGCCATGATTGCGGTAGGGTTATGCTTTAATAACCTTGGTCAACGGTTTTCAAGCCAGCAACAACAAATTCAAGAAATGCTTAGTTTAGGGGCAACGCCCAAAGTTGCTTCCGCTGCTATTATTCGTGACAGTATCCGAGCATCATTGATCCCAACGGTAGATTCTGCCAAAACAGTGGGAATTGTCAGCTTACCGGGCATGATGTCTGGGTTGATTTTCGCTGGAGTTGACCCATTACAAGCTGTTAAGTACCAGATTATGGTGACTTTTATGTTGTTAGGTACAGCAAGCCTTTCAACCATACTGGCTGGGTATATGACCTATACAAAATTCTATAACCAACGCCACCAATTATTGGTTACAACTCTGAATAAACAATAACCTTCCGCCGCTTATTGGTCACCAACGATAAGCGGCACTTTCTTAATATCACTCTTTAACCACCCCCACAGGTAACACTTCAATTAATTGTGCTTTGCTATTTTCATTATCTATCAACTTAAAAATATGATTTAACATCGTTGGCACATCCTGTTTGACCATTTCGATGTCATTACCTAAAAGAGCAACAAAAGGATCCCAGTCAAAACAGCCTAAGTGGGGTTGCTGTGAACCGATATAGCCCTTTTTACCTAACCAATCAATAACCCCTTCTAATGAAATAGTTGAATTAATAAACAAACCGCATTTCACTATTTTCTGTGGATCATCATTATTCTGTTCAAAAAACTGTGAGAGTGATTTTTCAGCTTTTTCGGGGGCATAACCACAAGCCAAAATATTTTCTTGTGGAACCGTGATACCTTTTTCATTATGCGCATCAATAAACCCACGAATACGTTCACGTGTATTGTGGTCATGTTCACGACCACCAATAAAAATTAAAGCTTCATTTATTGATGTTTGAGACTTATTTTTGCTTAAAATACGTTGGGTTAAATTTTTTGCGCCAAGATAGTTATTTGAAATAACCGAAGGCGCCAACGAGCCCGGTAAGTCTAAATTTAAGGTCGAAACCCCCGAAGCTTGGCAAATTTCAGTAATTTTATCTGGGTTCGTTGCCCCTGTTGAAATCAACCAATCAACCTGATAAGAAATCATTGCGCGTGCAGCTTCTATTTCTAACTTTGGGTCACGCCGCGTACAAGTAATAATAGGAAACAGTCCCCTTTCACGCGCCATTTCTTCAAAATGCTCGACAATCGAACCAAAATAGCGGTTGTCATACTTCGGAACCAACATACCAATTATTTTGGATTTATTACTGCGCAATAAGCTGGCTTGCTTGTTAACTGCATAATTTTGTTCTTCGGCGATGCGGATCACTTTTTCCGCAAGTTGTGCGCTAATTCGCCTTTTTTGCCAATTACCGTTGAGTATTGCACTCACTGCACTAGCTGAAACTCCAGCTAATTCGGCAAGGTCATAGATCGTTGTTTTCTTATTTTGTCTGATCTTTGTCACAGATTCTTATCTCCATTTTTTACTAGCTTGACACCAAAGTCGAAAAGTCGCAATACTGCTACATCGATTGAGCAAAATTGGAATTGATGATGTATGAGTTGATAAACTGCAAAATAAATACTATCAATCCATCGCATTTAGCCACCTATCCATCGTTGTGACTCATTGCTATTCCATTAATTTCAGACGCTTTTCATTCTTACATTTCGCTAAAATATCCGATTGGAGTAAATTATGGCTATTTCTATTGAGAACAAAGTCGCAGCAATTACCGGAGCTGCCTCAGGTATCGGGCTTGAATGCGCACGTACACTGATCAAGGCGGGTGCAAAAGTCGTTCTAATTGACCGTGCTGAAGAGCGATTAAACCAACTTGTTGAGGAACTAGGTGAAAATGCGATTCCATTAGTAGTCGATTTAATGAAGCCAGAACAAGTTGATGGAATGTTAGATGCCATCTTACAAAAAGCAGGCGGCTTAGATATTTTCCATGCTAATGCCGGTGCTTATATTGGCGGCCCTGTTGCTGAGGGTGACCCAGATGTATGGGATAAAGTTTTAAACTTAAACATTAATGCGGCCTTCCGTTGTGTTCGCGCAGTGCTACCTCATTTTATTGCCCAAAAATCAGGTGATGTATTATTCACCAGCTCAATTGCAGGTGTAGTCCCAGTGATCTGGGAGCCAATTTACACCGCATCAAAATTTGCTGTCCAAGCCTTCGTCCATTCAACTCGCCGCCAAGTTTCTGAACATGGTATCCGTGTTGGTGCGGTATTACCTGGCCCTGTAGTGACAGCCTTACTCGATGATTGGCCGAAAGAAAAAATGGAAGAAGCTCTGGCAAATGGTAGCTTAATGCAACCGATTGAAGTCGCTGAAGCCGTATTATTTATGCTAACTCGCCCACGCAATGTCACTATTCGTGACCTTGTTATTGTGCCAAACAGTGTTGATCTCTAACTTGTCACCTCGCAATTCATTGCAGTTAGCACCTTGGAGGGAAAATGAATAATTCACATGCACGATTAAAAGATAACGATAAAGTCGTTATTGGTATCGATGTTGGCACAGGCAGTGCACGCGCCGGGGTCTTTGATATGTCCGGCAATATGTTAGCATCTGCCAAACGCGATATTACGCTCTTCCGTGATAACGCCAATTTCGCTGAGCAATCAAGTAACGAAATTTGGGAAGCGGTTTGTTATTGTGTCAAGCAAGCGATAGCATCATCAACAGTAAAACCACAACAAGTTGCAGGTATTGGCTTTGATGCAACCTGCTCACTGGTTGTCATTGGTTCAGATAAACATCCTATTACGGTTAGCCCATCGAATGACCCTGAGCGCAATATTATTGTTTGGATGGATCACCGTGCAACAGAACAAGCTGAGCGCATTAATCAATTAAAGCACCCTGTTCTAAACTATGTTGGCGGTAAGATTTCGCCCGAAATGGAAACGCCTAAGATTTTATGGCTAAAAGAAAATTTACGTCAATCCTATGATAACGCATGGCAATTTTTTGATTTAGCCGATTTTTTAACTTGGAAATCAACTAACTCCTTAGCTCGCTCAACTTGCACAGTCACCTGTAAGTGGACATATCTTGCCCATGAAAAACGTTGGGATGCAGGCTACTTTCAACAGATTGGTCTATCTGAACTTGCCGATGAAAACTTCGCACGTATTGGTCAGCTTATTGTAGAACCAGGAACGCCTTGTGGTGAAGGCTTAACGGAAACCGCAGCCCAACAAATGGGATTACTAGCAGGGACACCTGTCGCTGCAGGCATGATAGATGCTCATGCAGGCGGTATTGGTACCGTTGGCGTAAATGGTGATGCAACCGCTAATATGGCATACGTATTTGGCACATCTTCATGCACGATGACAACGACTAAAGAACCCGTATTTATACCGGGTGTATGGGGTCCGTATTTCAGTGCAATGGTACCGGGCATGTGGCTAAATGAAGGAGGCCAAAGTGCGGCTGGTGCTGCAATTGACCAGTTACTTTCCTTACATCCCGCTTCAGTACAAGCAAAACTTACGGCAAAAGAGCAAGGTAAACCCTTGCCTGTGATGTTAGCGGATTTAGTATTAGAAAAATCATCGTCACCATCACAGTCTGTTGAACTAGCTGAAAAAATACATGTGGTTCCTGAATTTTTAGGGAATCGAGCACCTTTTGCTGACCCTCATGCCAGAGCTGTCATTGCTGGATTAACTATGGATAACAGCATGGAAAATTTACTTTCTTTCTATGTTGCTGGTCTGTGTGGAATTGGCTATGGATTACGACAAATCATTGAAGCACAAGCAAAATCTGGTGCTGCTATTGAAAATATTGTTGTTAGTGGCGGTGCAGGACAGCACCCGTTGATCCGCCAGCTACTTGCTGATGCTTGTGGCGTTCCTGTGATTTCAACACAAGCCAGTGAACCAGTATTGCTAGGTTCTGCTATCCTTGGTGCCGTTGCAGGGAAAGTCTGTGAAGATGTCTCGCAAGCTATGGACCAATTTAGTGCTATCGACTTAACCTACCAAACCAATGAAGCATATAAAAACCGCCATGATACAAGATTCGCCTCTTTCTTGCATTTGCAACAATGTGCTAGAGAATTAAAAGGTTAATCACGTTGATATGACACTCAAGTAATATTTGGACTAAAGAAAGCCGTAAACCGGCTTTCTTTAATAGAATTCGTTTTGCTTATCGAGCTTAATTTAATAGAAAAACCTGCGCTATAGCTCACTTTTAGAAGCAATATCTTGTCCATAACGAATCGACCATTTCCTTTGGTACCAAATCGTAATCTCCCTCGACCATTGGAATAGACAAGGAGACCTTCCCTTGTTTATCACTGTAAGCTTTCACAATGAATTTTTTATAGCCTTCTAGCCTTGCATTCTTAACTCGAAACACTTCGCCACATACATAACCTAAATCCCCTTTATCCGCAGTTTGGCGAATAAAATTATATTTCACATTTTTAAATGAAGCAGATTCTGGATAAGATAAATAGTCTTCAACGCTACTCTTAGCCATTTTCACAAGATCAGGTGTAGGGGTATAGTTCAATGTCACACCTAAGATAAAAGAGCCCCCAGTTAACAATAAAATTGTGAGCAACTTTATGATATTCATATTACTAAGCTCTCATTTATTCAATAACAAGCCAATTGACCAAAATGACCTAATAATTTCGCCCCAAAATATACTTAAGCAGTTATCTTCAGCCAATTGTAAATAAATAATAATTATTTTAATAACAACCAACCTTATCTATATAAGAATACCTTATTAGATAACTTGTTTTTCTAATTATTACCCCAGATAACTGCTACCAACAAAGCGAATAAGTACAATTAGATTGATATGGGCTATTCGTATTTATACTTTATTTTACACACCTAATGAGTAAGTATACCAGTATTAAACTAAGAATATAAATAGTACTCGAAACATTAACTGTTTCAATTTGTATTTTTTTAACTAAAATAGTTTCAATTATCCAAAAACAGAAACAATAATAAGCCTTAACTGTTTATCATAACTTAACAAAAATAAACAAAAATATGTAATAAAACAATTCAATTCAATAATAGTCATGTCTAAATGTTAATTAGCCCACTTAATGAGTATTTTCACTCAATATAAGCGTAAAATAGAATTAATTAATAATAAATCCGTTATTTTCAATTAAAATTCATCTAGCTTATTTAGATATTATAAAAACAAAAAATACCTAAAATTCAATTCACTACGAAATAACATATTAATTTGCATCATCTCTTAGCTTAATTTTTAGCATATCGTTAACGAGTATCTTTATTTCAGGCTAAATTAGCAATTTTATAGTACCCGTTAAAATGCAACGCAACCTAATCAATTGATTAATAAAACAAAAATAACAAATAAATTGATTAAAACGACGTTAACCATATGATAAAAAATAGTTAAAATCATCAACCCACCTTAAGAAACATAAGAATATTTAACTATATGCATATTGTAATTTACCATTGAATGCCTCTATATCTCTTCTTTTACACAATTTTTGATATATCTGACCAATCAAAATTACAGAATATTCCTAGGATAATTGATGCATTTAACCAATACATAAAATTATCCGGCTAAATTTGACAAAATATTTTTTTTATCTCATGTAGCATTGCTTTCCAAAGAAAAAGGGTTAACCATGACAAATACTCAATTACTATTACTTGCAACTAATAACATCAGAAATAACGTAGATCTAAGCCACTCTCAGGAATCTTATGTATACCAGTTTTACTATGCTAACGTCGTAGGTCACTTCGACAGCATTCAAAATTTTCTTACTGTATTTAAACAGCAGACGAGCGCAATATTAGATGCATCACAACAATTAGCAGAACAGCGGCAGCAGATATACTCAACAGTTGAGTATTATTTAGAAATAGCTGAAAAACGCTATATTGAAAGGAAAAAAATACTAGGCAATTAACTTAGCATTACAGTTGGAAAGGCCTACAAACCAAATGAGGCCTTTTATCGAAAATTTCTCTGTAAGTGTTTATTGCTCTTGTAGCTCTAATTCAGCAATTATAGGTAGGTGGTCGCTAACACTTGACCATTGAAACTCTTTACTATCCGTTGGAATTTCCATTTTTTTCACATCCCAAACTTGCCCTTTAAATGTAAAAATATGGTCGATGTCTATGGCTGGGTTTACCGCTGGCCAACTACGATAATCAACACCTTTAAACTCAACTGGGTTCCACATATAACGAATTTCTTGGATAGGCTGTTCATTAGCTGTTGAATTGAAATCTCCCGCTAATATTTTTATTGAGGCCGCAATATTATCAAACCCCGTATCTGTATCCCCAATACTCGCATCTAAAATATGGCGCACTTGCCCAATGCGAATGGTTGGATCTTTCTGCCAATCCAGATGTGTTCCCATCACAATAATTGGTGCATCAAAACCTGGCTTTGATATTTGAGATATTAATACAACCCGTTGTTCTGCATCACCAGAAGGTAAATTAATTACTTTAGATTTATCAATTTTATATTTTGATAAAATTCCTACACCGTACTCTCCACCATCAAAATCTAATGCCTTACCAAAAGCAAAATCCATCTTATTGGCTTTAGCTATTTCTTCTAGCTGGTGAACTTTTTTACTGCGAGCGGTTTTATTATCAATTTCAGTTAAAACAATCACGTCAGCATCTATTTTCGCAATCGCCTTATTTAGCTCATCAAGATTACTGACATCTGGTGACAACTCATTTTTACCAATGTTATACGTTGCGACTTTAATAGTCGGCTTGTTCGAAGTGTAAACTTTATTCGGAGTTCCTCCATCCTGTACTTTCAGAATTTCGGAACCCGACATTGTTGCCATCGCACCACAAGAAACTAGAATTGTGGTGGAAATAACTGTTTTTAGTAATTTCATTGTTTTCCCCTGTTAATGACTAATACAACAGAATAGTGCAAGTATTTAATAAAATTCTCGCGGAGCTAACCCCCGTTAACTTGCAGTTTTCATACATTAACAGAGAATAAAAAAGATATAGTGACCCAGTCTACAATCTTATTTCGAGAGAAAAAAAAACATCTTTTTGACCGTCAAAATAGAGAGCTATCGCACTCCTATTCACTTAAGGATAAGCAATAAATTCAAGAAAACGAGATCAACATACGATAAATTATATTTCACGCACTTTGTCTTGCTTCAAATTTATATGGGAAAACAACCCCTTCTTTACGTTCAACAAAGTCACAATCGACATCTGCAAGCCATTTTTGTAGCCTTTTCGCTGTTTCTCGTGCCATTTTACTGTAATCAATTCGCACAGATGTCAGTGACGGATGGATATGATCACAATTTGAAGTACCTTCAACACAAGCAATTGCTAACATTTTTGGTATCTGAATTAAACGTCTTTGGCACTCAAAAATGACACCAAGTGCAATCATTTCATGACTGCAAATCACAGCTTCAAGCTCAGGTTGGCGGGTCAACATCTCACTAATTGCCTGACGACCAAAATCCATCGTTGCGACATACGGAGTTGTAATACTTTGATCTGCACTTTGGTTATACGCCAGCATCGCTCGGTTCCAGCCACTTAATTGCTGACTTTGCATTTTACTGTCCATTTGAGCGCCAATATAACCTATCTTCTTATACCCTTTTTGTAACATATAGTTGGTTAAAAAATTAACCGCATCTCCAACGTTACTTTTTATGTTCAACGTGACTGGATGATTAGATTCCCCCGCAACACTGACTACAGGGATATCTAAATTCTTCAAATAATTCGAAACGCTTTCTGAGTTTATCGCCCCAAAAACAATCAAAGCTGCGGGGTTACTCTGCAATAATGTCGATAAAACCTCAGACTCTTTTTTTTGCTGGTAATCATGGCTACCAATAACAACTTGATAACTATTTTTGTTCAGTGCTTCTTGTAAAGATTGCAGAAAAACTGAACTGGCATTATCACGCAAAGACGGAATTAAAACAGCAACGGTACGGCTTTGGCCTGACGCTAAAATACCTGCTGCGGAATTAGGTATATAACCAAGTTCTTCAACAGCAGCATTAATTTTTTCACGTAACTTATCAGACACTAATTCGGGTGTACGCAAAGCCCTAGATACCGTCATGGACCCAACGCCTGCGAATTTTGCGACGTCCTGCAACGTGACTCGCCCTGTATTTTTTCTTTTTCGTATTTTTTGCATGTAATACTTTTACTTAGCCTAAACTGATTATTAACCCTAAGGTTATTGATCTTTGATGGTCAATTTTCATTCGAATCAAGCATGTTTTTTGCTTTTTCTCATGTTCTAGATTAAATGCGCTAAAAATAGCCAATATGGTTCTATTAAATCTAAAGAAACAGTCAATATCACCAGTCCTAGTTAACTTACCACAGGTTGAATTTGTTAATCAGCTGAGAAGTGTGTTCATTTCATATTTGCTCGCTATATTTTTTTAAAATGATAGCGCTATCACGAAAATGAAAGATTCAACTAGATAGCGCTACCATAGAACACTACTATTCATTCAACCATTACAAAGATAATAATTTCACTCTACCAGGAGCAACCCGATGCTAACGACATTACTGACCCCTAACGTCATTCAAGTCGTCGACAGTGCCAATAATTGGCAAGAAGCGATAAAAATCGCCTGTAATCCATTAATTAATAATAAGTTCATCGAGCCAAGATATATTGATGCAATAATTCAATCACACGAAAAAATCGGCCCTTACTATGTATTAGGCCCAGGTATTGCCATGCCGCATGCACGTCCAGAAGACGGAGTAAACCAATTATCTCTTGGGTTAACCGTTATCAAACAAGGTGTTGAATTTGGCTCCGATGGCAATGACCCAATCAAATTATTAATTGTACTAGCAGCCACTGATAGCAATAGCCATATTGGTGCTATCGCGAAACTCGCAGAACTATTTGATAATCAAGACGATGTAGATAACATCATGCAATCAGAAAACGTAGATGACATTCTAAAAATCATCGCTAAATACGAATAAGCTAAATATTAAGGTAAACATTATGAAAATTACTGTTGTTTGTGGAAATGGTTTAGGTACTAGTTTGATGATGGAAATGAGCATCAAAAATATCTTAAAAGATTTGCAAGTTAATGCAGATGTTGACCATGTTGATCTAGGCTCAGCAAAAGGCACTGTGAGTGATATCTTTGTTGGTACAAGCGATATTGCTGAACAATTAGTCGCTCAACAAGTTGGTGGCGAAATCGTTGCTCTCGAAAATATGATTGATAAAGTTGCAATGAAAGAACGTCTCACCATTGCTTTACAAAAACTCGGCGCGATGTAAGCGGAGGCACTATGTCATTTTTTCGTTTTCTGATGCAGGATGTTTTATCTGAACCAGCCATTCTTGTTGGTCTAATCGCACTTATTGGTTTGATCGCACAGAAAAAACCCGTCACTGAATGCATTAAAGGCACCATTAAAACCATAATGGGTTTTGTGATCTTAGGCGCTGGTGCTGGCTTAGTTGTCAGCTCTTTAGGTGATTTTTCCGCTATTTTCCAACATGCTTTTGGTATTAATGGTGTGGTACCAAATAACGAAGCTATTGTTTCTATTGCACAAAAAAGCTTCGGTCGTGAAATGGCAATGATTATGTTCTTTGCGATGCTAATCAATATCTTGATTGCTCGCTTAACACCATGGAAATTTATATTCCTCACTGGGCACCATACGTTATTCATGTCCATGATGATAGCAGTTATCTTAGCTACCGCTGGAATGGAAGGAACTCTATTAGTCACTGTTGGCTCACTGATTGTTGGCTTTTGTATGGTATTTTTCCCAGCAATTGCCCACCCTTACATGAAAAAAGTGACAGGTTCAGATGATGTTGCGATTGGGCATTTTTCAACGATTTCTTATGTCCTAGCAGGGTTCATTGGAAGCAAATTCGGTAATAAAGAACATTCAACAGAAGACATGAATGTCCCGAAAAGCTTACTATTTTTAAGAGATACACCTGTCGCTATCTCTTTCACCATGTTCATTATTTTTATCATTACATGCTTATTCGCAGGCGGTGATTTCGTTCGCGAAGTCAGTGGTGGTAAGAATTGGTTCATGTTCTCATTAATGCAATCCATTACATTTGCTGCAGGCGTATACATTATTCTGCAAGGTGTACGTATGGTTATTGCAGAAATCGTCCCTGCGTTTAAAGGTATCTCAGACAAATTAGTCCCTAATGCGAAGCCTGCTTTAGACTGCCCAGTGGTATTCCCATATGCACCAAACGCCGTATTAGTCGGATTTTTAAGTAGTTTCGCTGCCGGTGTTTTGGGAATGTTCGTTCTGTATGCATTAAATATGACGGTTATTATTCCAGGCGTTGTACCGCATTTCTTCGTAGGTGCTGCTGCCGGTGTTTTTGGTAATGCAACAGGCGGTCGTCGTGGAGCTATCTTGGGTGCATTTGCTCAAGGGCTGCTTATTACCTTCCTACCAGTATTCCTATTACCTGTTCTTGGGGATATTGGTATTGCTAATACTACATTCAGTGACGCTGACTTTGGCGCAATCGGAATTTTATTAGGCATTATCGTCCGCTAAAACAGAACTCCCCATGGCAAATTTGCTAGTGGGGAGTTTTTTTACAACGCCCCTACTTTCCCAACCAAGCACCATCCCTAAATAAGAATTCCTGTAATAAAATTAAATCATCAGGTGTTACGTGGATCATACCTTCACCAGGAACATCAATTTCTGCAATCATAAATAGAGCCAACGTGGTTAATGACGGCAATATGAGTATCAACCAATTTTTCCCTTTTGTCCCGCGTATATTGTAACCAATAAGAATATTTGAACAGATAGCAAAAAAGATCAGTAAAAACCAAGTTGCATTTGGAATTTGGTGTCGCCAACTTGCCATCGTTTTTTGTTGAGAAAGATAAAGGTCGCTAAATGCACTGAGTACAGAAGCCACAATAGGGTTTGGTGTTTGACTTGCTTCTTTTACCGCGATTTCCCATAATTGACTCTGCTTTTCCAAAGAAGTCATCCGCCATTGGTTATTTTCGTCACTGATACCTGACTTAAAAAACTCAATCCGAGCTTCCAAGTATTGTTGAATAAGCTGAGAGGCTTTTCCTCTATCATCAGTGCTCAATAACTGTGCTCTCTGATATGCCGTACCAATAGCAATAGCTTCATTTTCTTCTGTTTGCTGACGGTTGTTATAGCCATTAATCGAAATTGATAAAACAAACCCTATCAATAAACCCAATAAAGATAAAATCGCCCCTAAAATAATTTTAGCTTCATCATCCGTCGCTTCTTCGTGGGCTGATTTACGCTTAAAAATATATTTACCAACGTAGGCAGAAATAACTAACAAGATAAATGTGATAACAAATAAAAGAATGGAATCGATTGGAGAATCATTGATCAACTCAGAAATATTAAACATCGTATAAACTCATGAAATTTATTTCCTGATGATATAACACAACTGCAATGCAATTATCTAGACAGTACTATTTTTTTGCTAAATTTCAGATAATAACAACAATCAGGCATCATAATACGACATCCAATTAGCTAACAATAAAGCACAACCCCCCTAATACAGAATTCACTCACTATATTTACCTTAAGTTGATTATCAAAATATATTTTCATTACATTTTTTCGAAATAACCCCTAATTTTCATGATTAAATCAGGTGAGTTCTCATCCAATATATCAATATGGTGCCGTTTAAATAGTGCAGCACAGACACCCATACCGACTTTTAAAGTGCCATCAAACTGACCATTATAGATATGCTGACTACCGCACGAGGGGCTATTACTTTTGAGTACAACTAATCTCACATTCATTAATTGAATTTTTTCTAAAGCAATATACGCACCACGAATAAATTCTTGAGTGACATCGATATTATCGCTTCCGACCACACTAGCTCGCCCAGCGAGTACATCATCACCATTTCCCCCCATTATTTCTGCAGATGCTCTCGGTGTTGGTAACCCGCCAAAAACTTCAGGACAAATACTGATGACCAGACCATCCTCATAGAGTTTTTTCAAAGGAGTATATAATTGATGCTTCCCATCATACCTTACACAATACCCTAACAAACAGGCGCTTACTGCAATCATAACTAATCCTATTAATAGACCTGACTTTTTAAGGTATTTTTCATGGTTATATTAGACAATAAGTTTACAAAATACTTCGCGCTAATAGTGCTCGTAGAACAAATAAAAACGCTTACAGCTTCATAGATCTGTAACTTGTGGCTGTTTACACCCATAACGCGGACTAAACTTATCTTAGTTTATTGACAATTAAAACGGAGACCTGTATTGTCCTTGTTTATAAATAGATGCTTAGGAAATTTAAATAAATGGCACACATTACTGTCAGTGTTGAATATGGTATCCATTGTCTACTTTGGTTTGTTGATAATCCCGAACGCTCTCTTAGCAGTAGAGAACTTGCAGAGCTACAAGGCATCTCTCCAAGTTTTCTAGCAAAAATTTTACCTCGGTTAGAAAAAGCAGGGATCGTGAGTTCGAATGAGGGAATTAGAGGTGGATATCGATTAGCATTACCCCCTGAAAAAATCACATTTCTATCTATAATTGATGCTATAGAAGGTTATAAACCGCTTTTCGAGTGCCAGGAAATACGACGCCGCTGTGCTGTTTTCGAAGAAAATGGTCTACCACAATGGGCCATTTCAGGTACCTGCTCCGTACATAAAGTCATTCTTCAAGCCGAAAATGCCATGAGAGATGTATTAGCTAACCAAACCCTCGCTGATGTGGCGCAGCGTCTATGTCAAATCGCCCCTAATAGTTTTTATAGAGATGTAAACTCATGGATGGATCAAAAAATTGAAGCTAGAACAATGCGTTCGAGCAAAGGAGGTCGAGGTAAAACATAACATATAATCCGATAACCATAAATTATATCGTTTGTACCTAATTTTAATAACATCTTCACTGGTGCGGTTTTTTATTATTTAAAATTTGCAACTGAGCATTTAAAGTTAAACTCCAAAGGAATTCAATAATGACAGCTAAAATTGTTATTGCAGGATCTGGTTTTGCTGGCTTCTGGGCAGCTATTTCAGCAATGCGGGTAATTTCACAAGAAAATAAAGAAAATAGCATCAAAGTTATTTTAATTTCACCAAGACCGAATCTCACTATACGGCCGCGTTTATATGAAGCAAAGCTGGATAATATATCCCCTGATATTTCAAAGCAGCTAGCTGCCGTCGGTGTTGAATATATTGCAGGTGAAATCCAGAATATCGATACAGATGCAAAGTTATTAACCGTTAATTTAGCTAATGGCAACCAAACTACGTTAGTCTATGAGCGCTTTATTCTGGCAACTGGTAGCCAATTAAATGTACCTCCCGTTCCTGGATTTGATAGGTATGGCTTTGATGTTGATTCATTAGAAACTGCACATCGTCTTGAAACACATTTACAAGCACTAAAGAACAAACCGGAAACTTTAGCTAGAAATACCGTTGTTGTCGTCGGTGGAGGATTAACAGGCTTAGAAAGTGCTGCTGAAATGCCAGCCCGACTAAAAGCAATTCTTGGTGAAACAACAGAGGGCCGAGTATTTATAATTGACTCGGAATCCACTGTGGGAGCAGGAATGGGAGCCGAAATTTCACCTGTAATTCAACAAGCTCTGACTGAATGCGGCGTTGAATTGCGTGCAGGATTACGCGTCAAAGCAATAAGTCATGATGGAGTTACTCTGTCAAATGGTGAATACATAGAGTCAAATACTGTCGTATTGGCGACAGGAGTAAAAGCGAGTTTTCTAACAGAACAGATTCGTGGTGAACGTGACGCTAGTAATAGGATTATCTCGGATAATTATTTACACGCACAAGCTGTCTCAAATGTTTTTGTAGCAGGAGATACTGTCAAAGCTCCCACAGATAATCAAGGAAATCATAATTTAATGACTTGCCAACATGCTCTAAGTTTAGGCCGTGTTGCAGGGTATAATGCAGCAGCTGAGCTATTAGGTCTTCCATTACACCCTTATAGTCAACCTAAATATGTAACTTGCCTTGATTTAGGGGCTTGGGGTGCTCTTTATACCGAAGGTTGGCAGAGAGAAATACATTATATTAAAAAGGAAGGGAAAAAAATAAAACAAGAAATAAATACTAAGTGGATATACCCGCCTGAATTAGAAAAAAATGAGCTATTTGCTATCGCCGCTCCAGATTATGTCATCGTTCCTTGAGGTAAAATTTAGATTTAATATATTCAAGTAAAATAAATCGGAATAACCGCATAAAAATACAATGAGTATGATTTGTATTGCTTTGTATCGTTTATTTTTTAATACTAATACATAACTAAATATTAATAAGGTTTCAATATGCATATTAAAAAAGTTATATTTGCCTTTTCATTAATTACTTTTGGGGCTGTATCTCAGGCCCAAGTTATTAATAATAATAATCCTTTAAAATATAGGCATTTTAAAACAGATTATACTACTATGCTCGAACTAGCGAATAAGGAACGCTTACCTTGGAGAGTCTTCTATGAAAGTCCTAGCGAGGGCGCCAATGCCGAATGGTTTGATGCCGTAAAGCAGGGAGATTTAGATAAAGTAAAACAGATGGTTACTGAGGGGCAAGATATAGAAGCCAAAGACACTGGTAGCTTAGACCAAACGGCTCTTGGATGGGCGGCCTTTATTGGCGATGAAGCAATGGTTGATTATCTTATCTCGCAGAATGCTAATCTTTGGGCAACCGATACAGGTGACGTATATAACGTACTAAAATCAGCGGTGCTTGGTAATAATGTCAATGTTGTAAAAAAAATTCATCATCTAATGAAAAATGAAGTAGATTTGAATAATCAACAAATTGAAAGTGATGGTGAAACATTAGTCATGATAGCCGCGAGTAATAATAGAATGGAAACGGTTAAATATTTATTATCGCAAGGAGCAGATATTAACCGGAGCACAACGACTGATGATGTAACCATGTTTTCTTATGACCAAAGTGCATTAACTTATGCATGTAAGAATAATCTTCCAGAAATGCAAAAATTCCTTATTGATAATGGAGCTCTAAATCATCGTACTGGTAAACCATCTTGTGATTGATTTATAGAAATATAGGGTAATAACAGAAAATTTTGCGTCAATCATGTAAAAATTATTTTCAGTAGCTCAAGAAAAGTATGTATTGTTAACATTCCTATGCATTTAAGTGAATATTCTAAAAAAGATATTGTATCACTTAGCATAATAAAAAGAGAGTATTGAGCGTACCCTTCCATAAATTGAATGGCCTGATTCCGGTTCAATATCGAAATCAGGCCTTATAACCCGTTGACTAAAAGTGCATAACCTTATGTGGTCACCTCAAGCTTAATAGAACGAGCTTTAACTGCGGTAATTCTTTTAATTAATATTACTGGCTATTACGCATATCCATAATCATTTTACCATCGTAATCTGCACCAACAACAATATTAGGTACCTCACCTTTATATTTATGAGCTTTAATCTGCTCAATCTCTAACTGTTTCCAATTGATCATTTCATGGGTAATAGTACGTTGCAATATCGCATTCGCTTCAGCTTCTTTCTGAGCAGCATACAATTTTGCATCTGCTTCTTGGCGCATCGCAAATGAACTTGCTTGTGCGTTACGTTCTCTGGCGATGGCTTGTTGTTCAGCAGACTCTCTTTCCGCTTCAGCAATAACAACCTTTTTCTGAGCTAATTCACGCTCTTTTTCTGCCTCTGCTTTTGCTTGGTTGATTTGCTCTTGGCGCATTTTGGTATTAACCACTTGCTCTTGTACAACCTCAGGCAAAGTAATATCTTGGATCATGATTTCTTTTATTGTATAGCCATAAGGAGAAGCATACCCTTGAATAGCATCACGAATAGATTCTTGTAATTTTCTTTGTGTATCTGCAGTATAAAGATCTTGTGCATTAGCAACATCTTTACCAAATTCTAAAATCGTTGAGATCAGCTTTTGGCGTACATATTTATCTAAAGCTTCGCTTTCTGTACCACCATTAATACGTAATACAGGAGCTTTCGCACCATCAAATTGAAGCATTACCGTAATATCAACAATAGATTTTAATTTATCTTGCGAAGGTACTCTTAGCTCTTTTAGTGATACTCGAATATCTTTTGTTGAGTACGTATCAAATGTTGTAAACGGATTAATTGGAAAATGTAAACCTGCATCATAAGCAACTGGGTCGACTTTTCCTAAAAATGTCCCCACCTTAACCGAGCCATCTTGTACAATAGTATATGAATTGATCCCTACGAGACCAATAACTAGAAGTAATGCAGCACCGACAACCAATTTAATCATTGATTTAAATTGCATGAGTTAATCCCTATCAAATTAATAATTATAATAAAGCGCCTTATTGTCACCACTTATTTTCTAACTACAAGTCTAATAATCCTAAATTTAAAAGCACTAAATCTGTTGTTTCTATTTTGGTAAAAATGAATCGCTGAGCCATTACAGATAATTTTGTTATAAACCTAGTTTTATCCTTTTAAATTATTAATGCTTATTTTCAATCATAAAACACATGTATGATTATTTATAATCACTCTCTCGATCAGTTTAAACAACATCCACTCCATCAAAAAGCCAAATTATCATTATTTTAAGCCAAGTTAGTGATGAAAGTTAGAGTATAATTTCAATTAATGGTAAATGGAATTATTGCGATCTTGATCACTGTTGTTTTTAATTGATTAAATATAATCATAATGACTAAAATAAATCATGGCGGAGAAAACCATGCAAATAAAAAAATCGATTGAACGTATACCTGGTGGCATGATGGTTGTGCCATTAGTACTCGGTGCCCTAATCAACACCTTTGCTCCTCAAGCCCTCGAAATCGGTGGCTTTACAACATCACTGTTTAAAAATGGTGCCCCTGCTCTTATTGGTGCATTCTTGCTTTGTATGGGTGCAGGAATTAGTTTTAAAGCGGCGCCACAAGCTTTATTACAAGGAGGTACAATTACCTTAACAAAACTAGTCGTTGCGATTGCTCTTGGTCTAGGCGTCGATTATCTCTTTGGAATGGAAGGGATTTTTGGTTTAACTGGTGTTGCAATTATTGCAGCAATGAGCAATTCAAATGGTGGCTTATATGCCGCTTTAGTTGGGGAGTTTGGTAATAAACGAGACGTTGGTGCTATCTCAATTTTATCTCTTAATGATGGGCCTTTCTTTACCATGATTGTGCTAGGCGCAGCTGGTATGGCAAATATCCCTTTAATGGCATTAGTTGCGGTTCTTGTTCCGTTAATTGTTGGCATGATCTTAGGAAATCTAGACCCACATATGCGCGATTTTCTAACAAAAGGTGGGCCAATATTAATTCCTTTCTTCGCTTTTGCACTAGGCGCAGGGATCAACTTAGAAATGCTATTACAAGGTGGACTCGCAGGTATCTTGCTCGGTGTGCTGACTACGTTTGTTGGCGGCTGGTTTAATATTCGAGCAGACCGTCTAGTAGGAGGCTCAGGTATCGCAGGCGCTGCTGCCTCAAGTACCGCAGGAAATGCTGTAGCAACACCACTCGCTATCGCACAAGCCGACCCATCCTTAGAGGCTATCGCGCTTTCTGCTGCTCCTTTGATTGCTGCATCCGTGATCACCACCGCTATTCTAACCCCTATCCTGACCTCTTGGGTTGCTAAACGCCAACAAGCAAGACAACCCCAACAAACTGAAGAGTAAGGAGTTATTTATGAAACTATTAGTTATTGCGGATGACTTTACAGGGGCAAATGATACCGGTGTTCAATTTGCTAAAAAGCATGCGCGCACAGAGATACTTCTTGATAATACACAAAAACATTCTTGGTTTGCTGATGTCGTTGTGCTTAATACAGAAAGTCGTGCATTAAATGCACAAGTTGCTTCAGAAAACCTACGAAATAGCCTGAAACCTTTTTTATCTCAGAAGGATAAACCTGTCATTTATAAAAAAATTGACTCAACATTTCGCGGTAATATCGGGGCAGAAATAGAGACAATTATGTCAGAAACAGGCTTAAAACTTGCTATTGTTGCCGCAGCTATTCCTGCGGCAGGACGTGTAACGTTAAATGGTGAATGTCTCGTTCATGGAAAAGCGCTTATTGAAACTGAATTTGCTTCTGACCCTAAAACACCAATAGTTTCATCACGTATCCAAACTATTCTCCATCAGCAGACTACCCTGCCCGTTATTGAAGTGAATCTAGACCAAATACGTTCAGGGCGATTCGCAACATGGTTACAAGCACAAGCGCCAACGCAAGGCAGTATCATCGTCACGGACGCTGAAAATGATGAAGATTTAGCACTAATTGCTGAAGCCGTATTTTCAATAGATCGACCTTGCCTACTCGTTGGAGCTGCGGGCTTTGCAAATGCATTGCCTGAGAATATTTTCATGGATAAAAAGCAAGGGCTACCGTTATTTATTGTCGCTGGCTCAATGAGCAGCGCAACAATTGAACAGGTAAACTATGCACAAACACATTGTGATGCCAGTGTCATTGATGTTGATGTCACACAAGTACTTGCAGCCACTACACAAGATAACTACATGGCTGCGCTCATCAAAGAAATTAGTCAAACATTAAACCAACAAAAACACACCATCATACGAACCAGCCGAGATGTGCAAGATAGGCATCATATTGATGACCTATGCAATACCTACGGTATGACTCGTAATGAATTGGGGAAAAATATCAGCGACTTTATTAGTTTGCTGACCTTAAATACGCTGTCTGTTGCCAGCATCGGGGGACTTTTTTTAACAGGTGGAGATATTGCGATTGCGGTTGCCAATACTTTGGGAGCAAAAGGTTATCGAATTCAATCTGAGGTACTGCCATGTATACCTTGTGGCACTTTTATTGACAGTGAAATTGATGACTTACCCGTGATCACCAAAGCGGGAGGGTTTGGTCAAATAACCACTTTATGCGAAGCCATCAAATATATTGAGGAAATTTATTGTGAAAAATAATGTTGTTGCTATTACCATGGGAGATCCTGCAGGTATTGGCCCAGAAATTATCGTCAAATCCCTTGCAGAAGGTGAACTGGCAGGAGCCTCTGCCGTTGTTATCGGTTGTGCATCAACAATGCAGCGATTAATTAAATCAGGGGTAGTTCCTCAGATAAAAATCAATGTGATACAAAATATCAAAGAAGCTCAATTTTCAGCGGATACCATCAATATTATTGATGAACCCCTAGCCGACCCTAGCGCACTTATTGCGGGGAAGGTCCAAGCTCAAGCTGGTGACTTAGCATTTCGTTGTATTAAACGTGCGACTGAACTAGCTCTCGCAGGTGAAGTGAAAGCGATTGCCACTGCACCTTTAAATAAAGAAGCATTGCACCTTGCTGGGCACAACTACCCAGGTCACACTGAACTACTTGCCCAGCTAACCAATACCAAAGATTATGCCATGGTGCTTTATACCGAAAAATTAAAAGTCATCCATGTCACAACACATATTGCATTGCGTAAATTTTTAGATACATTAAATAGCGAGCGTATCATAACCGTGTCTCGTATCGCATCAGACTTTTTAAAACGCGTTGGCTATGAAAAACCACGTATTGCGATCGCAGGCGTTAATCCTCATGCTGGGGAAAATGGTTTATTTGGTGATGAAGAAATCGTATATTTACAACCAGCTATAGAACAGGTAAGGTCTGAAGGTATTAATGTTTATGGCCCTTGTCCTCCAGATACTGTATTTTTACAAGCCTATCAAGGGCAATATGATATGGTCGTTGCCATGTATCACGACCAGGGTCATATTCCTTTGAAATTATTAGGTTTTTATGATGGTGTTAATATCACTGCGGGCCTTCCGTTCTTGCGCACTTCAGCCGATCACGGAACCGCATTTGATATTGCTTGGACGGGTAAAGCAAATCCTGAAAGTATGGCCATCTCACTTAAACTTGCGATGAATGTAGTATAACTAATGAGCACAATGGATAGATTAGATTTAATACTTGAGTATCTTAAACAGCATAACCTCGTCACTGTTGAAGAACTAGTACAAGCATTATCCGTGTCAGCGGCCACTATCCGGCGTGATCTCATTAAACTTGATGAAACTGGGGTTATCTCTCGCACGCATGGCGGTGTAACCCTAAACCGTTTCATTCCTGTTCAGCCCACTACGTCCGAAAAAAACCAGCGTAATCTAAGAGAGAAACGGGCTATTGCGAAAGCGGCAGCCCGTTTAATTGAACCAGGTAGCACGGTTCTACTTGATGCAGGAACAACCATGCTTGAGCTAGCGCGAGAGCTCACTCATATGCCCCTGCGTGTTATCACCTCTGACCTCCATATTGCCCTTTTTCTTTCTGAATTCAAACAAATTGAAGTCACAATTGTTGGTGGAAGAATTGACGATAGTAGCCAATCTTGTATTGGTGAGCATGGGCGTGTTTTATTACGTAGCATTTATCCTGATATCGCATTCATTAGTTGTAACTCTTGGAGTTTAGAAAAAGGAATTACAACACCAACAGAAGAAAAAGCAGGTCTAAAACGTGACCTAATAACAAATGCTACACGCTCTGTTATGCTTGCTGATAGTAGTAAATACGGTAAATGGTCATTATTTCGTGTCGCTCAAATAGACGAATTGACAGATATTATTACAGATAACCAACTTCCACTCGATATTCAGCAAAAATTTATAGATTCTTGTCGTACTAATCTAATATTGGTTTCCACAAATGCCACTTAATGCTATTGAACTTGATTTCTTTATAAAATAAAGTAGCTCAACCTTCCAACCAAACCGCACCAAACATTGCATTTCATCTGACAACAAAATATGTAAGGAACCCCCATGAGCGAACTGAGATTAGCTTATAACAATTTATCACCTGAAGCTTATAAAGGGCTTATTGAATGCAAAAATGCATTGGATAAAAGCGGGTTAGGTAAAGAACTAATAGAGCTTGTTTATTTAAGAGTTTCACAAATCAATGGCTGTGCATTTTGCCTAGATATGCATGCAAGCTCATTACGTTCAAATGGTGTCAGTAACAAAAAAATAGACACACTCGCTGGCTGGCAGGTTAGTCATCATTTTAATTCATTAGAGCGCGCTGCATTAGCTTGGACCGAAGCTGTCGTTAATATAGCTACCAGTGGTACATCAGATGCTCTCTTTAATGAATTAAAATACCATTTTTCTGATGAACAAATTTCTGATTTAACTATCGCTATTGGTTTAATGAGTGCCTTTAACCGTATAGCAATAGCACTGAGACAATAGTAAAAATTTGTATAAAAAAAGCTTGCTACCTTTATGGCAGCAAGCTTGTAAATTCTACTTTTAACACTATTTTTCTTCATCACGTAATGTTAAAACTTCATACCCATCTTTAGTGACTAATACCGTATGTTCAGATTGAGCAGATAATTTTTTATCTCTTGTTACGACCGTCCAACCATCTTTCTTTGTTTTAATTTTCATCCCACCCTGGTTAATCATTGGCTCTATCGTAAATGTCATTCCTTCTTTTAATTCAACCCCTTTCCCTCGTACGCCGTAATGAAGAACTTGCGGATCTTCATGCATTTCACGGCCAATACCATGCCCACAATATTCGCGTACGACACTGTAACCTTTAGATTCCGCATAATGTTGAATAGCGGAACCAATATCACCCAATGTCGCACCCGGTTTAACTTGTTTTATTCCTTCCCACATAGCAGCATAAGTATCTTTAACTAATTTACGTGCTAGTGGTGAAGCTTCTGGCATTACATACATTTTACTTGAATCAGCGATAAAGCCATTTTTCTCTAGCGTAATATCAACGTTAATGATGTCTTTTGCTTTTAAAATTTCATCTGTTTTTGGAACACCATGACAAACGACTTCATTCAACGATGTATTCAAAACATATTGGTAGCCATATTGCCCTTTACTAGCAGGCCTTGCTTGTAATTCATTAACGATATAGCTTTCAACTTTATCATTAATCTCCATTGTGGAAATACCCGGTACAATAAATGAATCCAACATCTTAAAAACGCTAGCCAAAAGTCGTCCAGACTCACGCATCAGTTCAATTTCTTCTGCTGTTTTAATTGTAATATTATTCATGAACTTTTCCTTTTAATTCAATTGACTCTTTTTCTAACATTTCATTGACTAACATAGTAAATGTCTTATTCGGGTTTAGTTCAGCTTGCATACCAATTTTAATCCAAAACTCTGCCTGTGAATTAATCGAACGGGACATAACCTGGCTCGCATGACGCAGATAATCATGCAATTCATCTGAAATTTTTACGATACCCAAAGCAACCTCAACAATATGATGTGTATACAAAACATGTATAGATCATATAACAGGAAGATGATGATTCAAAGCATTCACGTTTTGTATAGCACAAAGCGCATGAAAAACAGCCCATAAATACTACTTTAAGTTGCTTAAGTTGATTCCGCCGTCAAAGTATTTGAATCGTTGATCCGCTATCATAAATTCCGAAAAATGTAATGATTATACGTAAATTAGCATTATTTTGATTAACTCGGCCATGTGCTGGTTTAACTGCCGTACTATTAATAAACTAATGATCCGATTACAACATGAGCTCAATAAATAAAAGCTGGAGAAAAACATGTATAATAAAATTTTAGTTCCTATTGATATAACAGAAAAAAGCTTAGCACATTTAGTTATGGCCCATATTCAATACCTTGCTGAATATGAAAAAGCACATATTCATTTTTTGGCAATTATTCCTACTGTTCCTTTCTATACCACAATGGGATTTGGTTTTGCTGAAAAAGCGGATAGTGAACAAGAAAACGTCACGAAGCAGCTCGCTGAAATAATTAAAGAATTTAATATTCCAAATGATAAATACAGTGCTCAAGTTTTAATGGGGACACCAAGAGATGAAATCTTACGTGTTGCAGAGGAAATTTCTGCTGATTTAATCGTTATTGGGTCAAGGCGCCCAGGTATGTCCACATACTTTTTAGGTTCAACAGCATCAATGGTTATTCAAAATTCAAAAATTTCTGTTTTGACTGTCCGATAGCCGCTATTAATTATAGTAATCTAGGTAGCCTATTATTGGGTTACCTTGTTTTTTCGTGTTAATCTTACATACATGGATTATTCACTCCACTAAGCTATGTATTGCAGATTTATTTTTCACTCAAGGAATGTAATGAAAAAACACTTACTCTGGATCAGTATTAGTATCAATATAATTTTAGCTATCGCTTTAATTACAGTTATCTACTCGTTTTTAAATATGAAAAATCAGGTGATGACTATAGTTGAGCAAGCAAAGTCAGGAAAGTATATCGAGCAAGTACAACAGCATACGAAACAACTTATTCCAAATACTCTTAATGAACTAAAAATCTTAGAAACGGGTGGCAACTCGTGTGACCAGTTTTATCAAAAAGTCGATGTAGTTATTGAATACTTACATAATAATCCAGAGATTATTGGAGCACAAACCTACACCGAACAATTATCTTCAGTAAAAATGGCCATTGATAAAACCCCGATTGTTTTAAAAAATAAAGCTTGTAAGAGTGGAGTTTCAAGTATTAATTATATCATTGAGGCACTACAACCGGATGAGCCATAATTGGCTCATTTATTAACAACATTAGAATGCTCAACACTGATGAATCCCCTAATGATTTTTATCAAAATCATTAAGTTAAGGTAGATACACATCTTGTCATATGATCAAATGGTTTCGCCAAAAATCAATAATCAGACAACAAAATGTGCGAACTCGATATTTTACACGACTCTCTTTACCAATTCTGCCCCGAATTACACTTAAAACGACTCAACAGCTTAACGTTGGCTTGCCACGCCTTACTTGACTGTAAAACTCTCACTCTTACCGAACTTGGCCGTAACCTGCCAACCAAAGCGAGAACAAAACATAACATCAAACGAATCGACCGATTGTTAGGTAATCGTCACCTCCACAAAGAGCGACTCGCTGTATACCGTTGGCATGCTAGCTTTATCTGTTCGGGCAATACGATGCCCATTGTACTTGTTGACTGGTCTGATATCCGTGAGCAAAAACGGCTTATGGTATTGCGAGCTTCAGTCGCACTACACGGTCGTTCTGTTACTCTTTATGAGAAAGCGTTCCCGCTTTCAGAGCAATGTTCAAAGAAAGCTCATGACCAATTTCTAGCCGACCTTGCGAGCATTCTACCGAGTAACACCACACCGCTCATTGTCAGTGATGCTGGCTTTAAAGTGCCATGGTATAAATCCGTTGAGAAGCTGGGTTGGTACTGGTTAAGTCGAGTAAGAGGAAAAGTACAATATGCAGACCTAGGAGCGGAAAACTGGAAACCTATCAGCAACTTACATGATATGTCATCTAGTCACTCAAAGACTTTAGGCTATAAGAGGCTGACTAAAAGCAATCCAATCTCATGCCAAATTCTATTGTATAAATCTCGCTCTAAAGGCCGAAAAAATCAGCGCTCGACACGGACTCATTGTCACCACCCGTCACCTAAAATCTACTCAGCGTCGGCAAAGGAGCCATGGATTCTAGCAACTAACTTACCTGTTGAAATTCGAACACCCAAACAACTTGTTAATATCTATTCGAAGCGAATGCAGATTGAAGAAACCTTCCGAGACTTGAAAAGTCCTGCCTACGGACTAGGCCTACGCCATAGCCGAACGAGCAGCTCAGAGCGTTTTGATATCATGCTGCTAATCGCCCTGATGCTTCAACTAACATGTTGGCTTGCGGGCGTTCATGCTCAGAAACAAGGTTGGGACAAGCACTTCCAGGCTAACACAGTCAGAAATCGAAACGTACTCTCAACAGTTCGCTTAGGCATGGAAGTTTTGCGGCATTCTGGCTACACAATAACAAGGGAAGACTCACTCGTGGCTGCAACCCTGCTTACTCAAAATCTATTCACACATGGTTACGTTTTGGGGAAATTATGAGGGGATCTCTCAGTGCTCAGCATGTTTGAGTGCTTTACTCGCCGCGGGTTGAGAAATATGTAAAACTTCAGCCGCACGCGTTAAGGAACCACAAGTCATTACAGCATAAAAGATATCGAGATGTCTTAATTTCATTCCATGTAGCCTACTGATTATTTATTTCTACGGACTATTCTAACGAATAAAGTATAAATAATCAGATATACTCGTCATAATTCAAATTTTGGTTTAGTTGTCACGAGAATTAATTCGTAAACGTGCAAGCTAAATAGATTGACTAGGGGAATATACGGGGTAAGAAAGCGGCTCGGCATACTGCCCTATAATAAATTGTTAGGAGAAGTACGCCGAGTAGTGTGTAGCTATTAGGTAAAGTATGTACCAATTTCAATAAATATTTTAATTAAGATACTGTTTGAAATATCAACAATAAAGGCACCGACCATAGGAACGACAAGGAAAGCTTTATGTGATGGTCCAAATGCTTTTGTGACTGTTTGCATATTCGCAATTGCTGTTGGTGTTGCTCCCATACCAAAGCCACAGTGACCCGCGCTGATCACGACAGCATCATAATCTTTGCCCATCATTTTGAAGGTGACAAAGCAGGCAAATAGCACCATGACAACAGTTTGTACAGCAATGATAATTAATACTGGCCCTGCCATGCTTGCCAATTGACCAAATTTTAATGACATTAACGCCATTGCCAAGAAAAGCGATAAAGCAACGCTACCTAATACATCGACGGTCGGCTCAAACACTTCGTGTTTAAATACATGAGTCAGTGTATTACGGATAATAATACCGACAAATAAACACCAGACAAAAGTAGGCAGTTGCAGAAAAGTATCTTTAAACAATGCACTGATATAGCCACCAACAACAATACAGATAATCAGCATTGAAATGGTTTCAATAACGTTATTTGCATTGATTTTTCTTTTGACGCTTGGTTGCTCAAAAGCTTCAACGATAGTGTCGCGCTCTTGCTCGGTTGTTTTAGGAATAGAGACCTTTTTCAAAAGATGACGGGCAACAGGGCCGCCAACTAAACCACCCAACACTAATCCAAGTGTTGCACAAGCCATCGCTAATTCAACGGCGCCTGTTACATCATATTTATCAGCGAGAATAGGGCCCCATGCTCCGGCATTACCATGACCACCTGTTAGAGTAATTGAACCTGCAATTAAGCCAATAAATGGACTTTCATTCATCATGACAGCCATACTCATGCCGACAGTATTTTGAATGGCGATTAGGATCGTTACTGCAATAGTTAATAGAACTAACGGCTTTCCTCCTTTAATCAGTCGAGAAAAGTCAGAACTTAGCCCGATAGAGGAAAAGAATGTGAGCATTAATAAACTTTGCAATGAAGCATCAAAAGTAAACGAATAACCTGATGTTTTATCAATAATTAACAGAACAATTGCAACAATAAAGCCACCAACGACGGCTTCTGGTATGTGGTTTTTTTGTAGGAACGGGGTAAATTTTACGACAAACATTCCTATGAGTAGCGCGATACATGCGACTAATAATGTATAACTGGCATCTAGGATCATTTTTTTACCTCTATTAGTTTACCAGAATTTTCACTATAACAATTTAACAATAGTGAAAAATGAAGTTACTTTGGTTAACTAATCTTTAACAATGAGTTTTATTAGGGTATCCATAACTTTTAGTTAATAGGGTCATAATTTTAGTGTGATCTTAATCATGAAATATTAAAAAGATTAAAATAACAACAATGGTATTTAATGATGGGTAAACCTAAATACCATGCGGGATCCGCACTATTTTCGGTGATAGCAAAAAATAAAAAAGTATAAATAATAAACAAAATTATAAGAGAAGGAGAACATGATAAGCGCAGGCCGAGCAATTTAAAGAAGTGTGATATACAACATAAAACAGCAGCATGACCTTTCTATATTTCGTTGCTTATCGAAGTGTTAATTTTCGGGTGGATTACTCTGTTTGTTGATTAATAACGGAGAAAAATATGATTGCTGTAATATTTGAGGTGCAAATACAACCCGACCAACAAACTCGCTATTTGACTTTAGCTGAGGAGTTAAGACCACTATTAAGTCATGTAGCTGGTTTTATTTCAATTGAACGTTTTCAAAGTCTAGCTACAGAAGGAAAAATGTTATCGCTATCTTGGTGGGAAAACGAATACGCAGTTCTGCAATGGAAAAATCATGTTTTACATGCGAAAGCTCAACAAGAAGGGCGAGAGTCAATATTTGATTTTTACAAAATTAGTATTGCTCATATTACTCGCGAATATTCATTTAAAAAGGACAAGGATAATGTTTGATGTTCACGTTGTTTTAGATAATCAAATAGGACAATTAGCATTACTAGGAAAAACATTAGGTAATAAAGGTATTGGATTGGAAGGGGGAGGGATATTTACGGTTGGTGATGAATGCCATGCTCATTTTCTTGTTGAACAAGGAAAGGAAGCTAAAATAGCGCTAGAGCAAGCTGGACTGTTAGTACTTGCGATCCGGACACCATTAATTCGTAAGTTAAAACAGGAAAAACCGGGGGAACTTGGCGAAATAGCACGAGTATTGGCGGAGAATAACATTAATATTTTAGTGCAATACAGTGACCATGCTAACCAACTGATATTAATAACGGACAATGATAGTATGGCTGCATCTGTTACGCTCCCTTGGGCAATAAAGTGAACTTGCGATGGCTAATTTAATACGAAAAGAGGTTACCTTTGAGTCCTCAATAGCCGCGATAGGGGCGGCTATGTCTGACATTTCACGAGTTAAAATACTCAGTGCTTTGATGGATGGGCGAGCTTGGACGGCCACTGAGCTAAGTTCTGTGGCGAATATATCAGCTTCAACGGCGAGCAGTCATTTATCTAAATTATTAGATTGCCAGCTAATCACAGTAGTAGCTCAAGGCAAGCATCGTTATTTTCGGCTAGCAGGAAAAGATATTGCTGAATTGATGGAAAGTATGATGGGGATCTCCTTAAACCATGGCGTACATGCCAAAGTTTCCACGCCAGTGCATTTACGAAAAGCACGTACTTGCTATGATCATTTAGCTGGCGAAGTTGCCGTTAAGATCTATGATTCCCTTTGTCAACAGCAATGGATCACTGAAAATGGTTCAATGATCACATTAAGTGGTATTCAATATTTTCATGAAATGGGAATTGACGTTCCTTCCAAACATTCACGTAAAATCTGTTGTGCGTGTTTAGATTGGAGTGAACGCCGTTTCCATTTAGGTGGGTACGTTGGAGCCGCATTATTTTCGCTTTATGAATCTAAAGGGTGGTTAACTCGACATCTTGGTTACCGTGAAGTTACCATCACGGAAAAAGGTTATGCTGCTTTTAAGACCCACTTTCACATTTAAGTTGTTTTTCTAATCCGCATATGATCAATTCAAGGCCGAATAAGAAGGCTGGCTCTGCACCTTGGTGATCAAATAATTCGATAGCTTGTCGTAATAATGGCGGCATACTATCAGTAGTAGGTGTTTCCCTTTCTTCTTTAGCGACTTGATGCTCTTGATCTTCCAATACGCAACCTAAAGTAAAATGCCCCACAGCGCTGAGTGCATATAATGCATTCTCTAGTGAAAAACCTTGTTGGCATAAAAAGGCTAATTGATTTTCGAGAGTTTCATACTGTTTTTCTGTAGGCCGTGTACCTAAATGTACTTTTGCTCCATCGCGATGACTTAGTAAAGCACATCTAAAACTTTTAGCGTTATTACGTAAAAAATCTTGCCAGCTTTCCCCTTCTAAAGGGCAAAAGTGAGTATGGTGCCTATCTAACATCTCAATGGCTAAGGCGTCGAGCAAAGCCCGCTTATTTTTTACATGCCAATACAATGTAGGCTGCTCTACACCTAGCTTCTGGGCGAGTTTACGGGTTGTTAAACCTTCGATTCCGACCTCATTAAGCAGCTCTAATGCGCTGTTAATCACTTTACTTTTATCTAATCTAGACATCATTAATTCCTAATTTTTGTTGACACTCTATCATTGATAGAGTTATTTTACCACTCCCTATCAGTGATAGAGAAAAGTGAAATGAATAGTTCGACAAAGATCGCATTGGTAATTACGTTACTCGATGCCATGGGGATTGGCCTTATCATGCCAGTCTTGCCAACGTTATTACGTGAATTTATTGCTTCGGAAGATATCGCTAACCACTTTGGCGTATTGCTTGCACTTTATGCGTTAATGCAGGTTATCTTTGCTCCTTGGCTTGGAAAAATGTCTGACCGATTTGGTCGGCGCCCAGTGCTGTTGTTGTCATTAATAGGCGCATCGCTGGATTACTTATTGCTGGCTTTTTCAAGTGCGCTTTGGATGCTGTATTTAGGCCGTTTGCTTTCAGGGATCACAGGAGCTACTGGGGCTGTCGCGGCATCGGTCATTGCCGATACCACCTCAGCTTCTCAACGCGTGAAGTGGTTCGGTTGGTTAGGGGCAAGTTTTGGGCTTGGTTTAATAGCGGGGCCTATTATTGGTGGTTTTGCAGGAGAGATTTCACCGCATAGTCCCTTTTTTATCGCTGCGTTGCTAAATATTGTCGCTTTCCTTGTGGTTATGTTTTGGTTCCGTGAAACCAAAAATACACGTGATAATACAGATACCGAAGTAGGGGTTGAGACGCAATCGAATTCGGTATACATCACTTTATTTAAAACGATGCCCATTTTGTTGATTATTTATTTTTCAGCGCAATTGATAGGCCAAATTCCCGCAACGGTGTGGGTGCTATTTACCGAAAATCGTTTTGGATGGAATAGCATGATGGTTGGCTTTTCATTAGCGGGTCTTGGTCTTTTACACTCAGTATTCCAAGCCTTTGTGGCAGGAAGAATAGCCACTAAATGGGGCGAAAAAACGGCAGTACTGCTCGGATTTATTGCAGATAGTAGTGCATTTGCCTTTTTAGCGTTTATATCTGAAGGTTGGTTAGTTTTCCCTGTTTTAATTTTATTGGCTGGTGGTGGGATCGCTTTACCTGCATTACAGGGAGTGATGTCTATCCAAACAAAGAGTCATCAGCAAGGTGCTTTACAGGGATTATTGGTGAGCCTTACCAATGCAACCGGTGTTATTGGCCCATTACTGTTTGCTGTTATTTATAATCATTCACTACCAATTTGGGATGGCTGGATTTGGATTATTGGTTTAGCGTTTTACTGTATTATTATCCTGCTATCGATGACCTTCATGTTAACCCCTCAAGCTCAGGGGAGTAAACAGGAGACAAGTGCTTAGTTATTTCGTCACCAAATGATGTTATTCCGCGAAATATAATGACCCTCTTGATAACCCAAGAGGGCATTTTTTACGATAAAGAAGATTTAGCTTCAAATAAAACCTATCTATTTTATTTATCTTTCAAGCTCAATAAAAAGCCGCGGTAAATAGCAATAAATTGGCCTTTTTTATCGGCAAGCTCTTTTAGGTTTTTCGCATGTATTGCGATATGCATAAACCAGCCATTGAGTAAGTTTTTAAGCACATCATCATCATAAGCTTTAAGTTGGTTCTCTTGGATCAATTTGCTGACAATGGCGTTTACCTTACCAGTAATGTATTCAAGGCTAATTTTTTCAAGTTCATTCCAACCAATGATAGGCATCACTTCTTGGATAGGGATAAGGTTTTTATTATTATCAATAATATAATCAAGATAATGTTCAAATATACTTTCTAAGGCAGACCAACCATTTGTTAAATCAGTTTTTGTTGTGATGTAGGCATCAATCATAATTAATTGCTGCTTATAACAGGCACTGAGTAATTGTTTTTTATTTTTAAAGTGATGATAAAAGGCACCTTTGGTCACCAACGCTTTTCCCGAGATCTCATCTATTGAAACAGCTTGATAGCCTTTTTCAACAAACAATATTCGTGCTGAGTTAACCAGTGATTGATAGGTACTCTTAAAATTTTCTTGTTGATGATTTTTATTTTCCATGATAGATTTAAAATAACATACCGTCAGTATGTTTATGGTATCATGATGATGTGGTCGTGACAATCTTAAGAACATTTAGGTTATTTTATGTATATTGAACAGCATTCTCGCTATCAAAATAAAGCTAATAACATCCAATTAAGATATGATGATAAGCAGTTTCATACAACGGTTATCAAAGATGTTCTATTATGGATTGAACATAATTTAGATCAGTCTTTACTGCTTGATGATGTGGCGAATAAAGCGGGTTATACCAAGTGGTATTTTCAGCGGCTGTTCAAAAAAGTAACAGGGGTCACACTGGCTAGCTATATTCGTGCTCGTCGTTTGACGAAAGCGGCTGTTGAGTTGAGGTTGACGAAAAAAACTATCCTTGAGATCGCATTAAAATATCAATTTGATTCCCAACAATCTTTTACACGTCGATTTAAGTACATTTTTAAGGTTACACCAAGTTATTATCGGCGTAATAAATTATGGGAATTGGAGGCAATGCACTGAGAGATCCCCTCATAATTTCCCCAAAGCGTAACCATGTGTGAATAAATTTTGAGTAAGCAGGGTTGCAGCCACGAGTGAGTCTTCCCTTGTTATTGTGTAGCCAGAATGCCGCAAAACTTCCATGCCTAAGCGAACTGTTGAGAGTACGTTTCGATTTCTGACTGTGTTAGCCTGGAAGTGCTTGTCCCAACCTTGTTTCTGAGCATGAACGCCCGCAAGCCAACATGTTAGTTGAAGCATCAGGGCGATTAGCAGCATGATATCAAAACGCTCTGAGCTGCTCGTTCGGCTATGGCGTAGGCCTAGTCCGTAGGCAGGACTTTTCAAGTCTCGGAAGGTTTCTTCAATCTGCATTCGCTTCGAATAGATATTAACAAGTTGTTTGGGTGTTCGAATTTCAACAGGTAAGTTAGTTGCTAGAACCCATGGCTCCTTTGCCGACGCTGAGTAGATTTTAGGTGACGGGTGGTGACAATGAGTCCGTGTCGAGCGCTGATTTTTTCGGCCTTTAGAGCGAGATTTATACAATAGAATTTGGCATGAGATTGGATTGCTTTTAGTCAGCCTCTTATAGCCTAAAGTCTTTGAGTGACTAGATGACATATCATGTAAGTTGCTGATAGGTTTCCAGTTTTCCGCTCCTAGGTCTGCATATTGTACTTTTCCTCTTACTCGACTTAACCAGTACCAACCCAGCTTCTCAACGGATTTATACCATGGCACTTTAAAGCCAGCATCACTGACAATGAGCGGTGTGGTGTTACTCGGTAGAATGCTCGCAAGGTCGGCTAGAAATTGGTCATGAGCTTTCTTTGAACATTGCTCTGAAAGCGGGAACGCTTTCTCATAAAGAGTAACAGAACGACCGTGTAGTGCGACTGAAGCTCGCAATACCATAAGTCGTTTTTGCTCACGAATATCAGACCAGTCAACAAGTACAATGGGCATCGTATTGCCCGAACAGATAAAGCTAGCATGCCAACGGTATACAGCGAGTCGCTCTTTGTGGAGGTGACGATTACCTAACAATCGGTCGATTCGTTTGATGTTATGTTTTGTTCTCGCTTTGGTTGGCAGGTTACGGCCAAGTTCGGTAAGAGTGAGAGTTTTACAGTCAAGTAATGCGTGGCAAGCCAACGTTAAGCTGTTGAGTCGTTTTAAGTGTAATTCGGGGCAGAATTGGTAAAGAGAGTCGTGTAAAATATCGAGTTCGCACATCTTGTTGTCTGATTATTGATTTTTCGCGAAACCATTTGATCATATGACAAGATGTGTATCCACCTTAACTTAATGATTTTTACCAAAATCATTAGGGGATTCATCAGTGCTCAACATCCAACCAGCTGATAAACTGGGCTAAATATTTCAAAAATTCCTCATCAGCAAAAGGCTCTATACTTTGACGTAAAAAATAATTTATTTCATTTTGTCGTTCTGGATAATATTGAACGAATTTTTGTATATATTCAAATAATGTTTCTGGCCAGTCACTATCATTTTTCCAACGTAATATATTAGTGGAACGAATGAGCTTTCTCGATGCCGCCCGATATAATAACTTTAGCTCAGAGTCATCATGACAATGATTAATTTGATCGATATAATCATTCAATACATTAACAAAATCGCCATTAACTGCTTCTGCTATTTCTCGCGAAGGAACAAATTGGCTAAAATGTGTTGCTAAGTCATATCCATAAATGCAACGGCAATGATGCTTAATCCAATATCCCCAACTATATAGATTAGCCTCACTCATCACATCCGTAAGAATACCAATATCAAAATCAATTTTGCTGACCTCAATATGATTAACTGTTAATTGAACTTGTATTTCATTCAATCTGGTTGTTTCTAATTGAGTAAGGGCACCACATAATATAATGCATAGATCTAAATCCGATTGCTGTGGCTTCGCACAGCCTTTTGCAACACTACCATACACATACATGCTATGGAGCTTGTCTTTTAATATGCAACTCAGCCAATAAATAGATTCTGTTATTATTGACTGAAATTCTGGTTGAAACGGCCTCTCTTCAGGAACAGGAATATACTTATAATCTTTTAACTTCATAACCACCTAACTCTCAAAAATAAGTGTTTCTGTTTGTACTAACCATTCATAGTAGCCAATAACCTCGCGACCATTTAACCAACGAGACAACATATCTAATATTAACATTACACTGACTTCTTGTTTTTCTTTCTGTGAATGATTATTTGGTAAATAATGAATTCTCTGCGCATAACACATATCTGGTGTTGATAGAGCAACGTTTAAATATTGCTCATTATATTCGCCAACCACTAAACCAATAGATAAAGGATGATTAATTGCTATATTTTGAGCTCTTTGCGCTAAAATTTTCAATGTTTGTTCCACGTCAGATGGCAAAATTTGACTGGAAGAAATAGCGATCCCCGCTGAATCTAATGTCCAACTTAACAGCCCTGCGCTAAATTGTTCACTGACTATTATTTGTAATTTCCTTTCTCTTAGGGATTTGCCAATTTTTTGCGCTAAACCTTCTGTCCCTTCAAATATCAAGTTGTCCCCTACTCCTTGCTTCACTAATTGCCAATCTCTTTCCATCAATTCTTTTTGTGACGCAGGTCCCGTTAGCTTTAATTCAATAATAGGCATTGAAGAACGATAGCCTAAAACACAGTTTTCAGGTAAAGGTAAGCTATCAAATTGCTTCGCAAGACTACTTTCACTACGGCCAAAACTGGTTAGGCGCAAACAAACTGGTGGCTCTGGCAATGTAAAATGTGCTCGTAACCTTGGCAAAATTTGCTCATTCACCATAACCTTAAATTCAGAAGGAACACCAGGAGTAAAAAAAATCAGACAATCATTCAAGACTAAAGAAAAGCCACAAGCCGTTCCTACAGGGTTATCAATTAATTCAGCATTTTCAGGGAGTAGTGCTTGTTTACGATTCGTTTCAGGCATAACCCGCCCTCTGGCAATAAAATAACGCTCCATGACTTCAACCCACTGAGAATGTTCAACTAATGGAACTCCCGCAGCTTTAGCCGCCGCCAAGGCGCTTAAATCATCACTTGTTGGCCCAAGCCCGCCGTTAACAATGAGAATATCTGCAGATAAACTACGCTCAAGGAAAGTAGCGACTAAACAATCTAAATTATCACCAACCGTTGTTCTGCTACTCAAAGGGAGACCTTGTTGAAAAAAACAGTCTGCCAACCAAGCGGCATTTGTATCAATTATTTGTCCGTGTAAAACCTCATCGCCGGTACTCAACATTTCAACAACTAACATCTATGACTCCCTGATTATATAAATCACATTAACTGACTAAATTACCTTATTATCAAGATGACTAACATCAATTTTTATTCACCTGAGTTCCCCTTTTAAAATATCCAGAACTCATTAAAAATAAATGGTTTAGGATAATTCTCACCCTATGTGGTCATAAAAAGGCTATAGTTTTATATGCAATTGAATCCATTATTTTTTCACAGCAATAATAGAGGCTACATGTTCAAACTAAAACCAATTAAATCTGTTGCATTATTTTCTTTAGTTTTATTAGTTTCTGGGTGCCAACTTGGAGGATCTCCAAATTCTAATTCAAACTCAGATTCAAAATTTGGAGATTTAAGTGAATTAAAAAGAATAGACTTTCCTTCCACAGAGGCACCTAAAGGTATTTCTGAAGGAGCATTTGAAGTTGAGTACGATAATGGTCAGCCAAAATTTAAAACATGGGTATCTAAAGGATGTTTTGATAAATATATCAAAACCTACTATGAAAATGGCAAGCCTGAATCCCATATTGAACTCAAAGACTGCAAGGTACATGGAACTGTCCGCACTTACCATGAGAGTGGCCGTAACGATATCGAAGTCAACACACTGCAAGGTAAATTATCAGGGCCATTTATAATTTATCACGACACACCTAGTAATAAACCCAATATTACGGGCACATTTAAAAATGAAAAACTCGTTGGAATAGTGACCGAATTTGATGAAAATGGAACGGTTATTTCTAAAGCTCTCATCCGCGATGGTGAAATTACCGTATTGCAATAATTCAACTAACAAGATAAAACAGATGCGTATGATTTACAAAGATAGCTAAAAATAGAAACCCGCAAGTAGCGGGTTTCTAATAAGTTGAAAATGAAGACGAATATAACTAAATTAGCTCTTTCACTTCAAAATTCACTTCACCGCTGAGATCAGCATCATAATCAACACCATTTAGGCCAAAGCCAAACAGACGGAGAAATTCAGCTTTATAGCCTTGGTAATCCGTTAATTCATTGATGTTGTTATCATTAAGCTGCTGCCAAATTTCACGGCATGTGTTTTGTACGTCATCACGCAATTCCCAATCATCTAAACGTAGACGATGTTTTTCATCGGTCTCTGGCACTGCGTCATTGAATAACTTAGTGGCAAATAAGCGTTGAATTTGTTCAATACAGCCTTCATGGATCCCTTTTTCTTTCATAATCTTAAAGACAATAGAGATATATAACGGCATGACAGGAATTGCAGAGGAAGCCTGTGTTACAACAGATTTTAATACAGCGACATACGCTGCCCCACCCTTAGCTTGCAATTTTTGATTGATTGCATGAGCCGCACGGTCCAAATCTTCTTTTGCTTTACCCAATGTACCATGCCAATAAATTGGCCATGTTAAATCCGTACCAATATAAGAATAAGCTACAGATTGTGCGTTATCGGCTAAAACACCCGCTTCATCTAACGCATTCATCCACAGCTCCCAGTCTTGGCCACCCATGACTTTCACTGTATCTGCGATTTCCTGTTCATTGGCGGGTTCAACAACAGCTTCAATCAACACATCTTTGTTGGTATCCAGCGCAACAGATTTGTACGGTTCACCAATAGGTTTCAAGGCTGAACGTACAATTTCACCTGTTTCAGGCATTTTACGCACTGGTGATGCCAATGAATAAACCACTAAATCAATTTGGCCTAAGTCTTGTTTAATCAAATCAATAACGGTTTGACGGCATTCATCAGAAAAAGCATCACCATTAATGCTTTTTGCATACAGGCCTTCTTCTTTCGCTGCTTTGTCAAAACCTGCGGAATTGTACCAGCCCGCAGAACCAGTTTTACTTTCACTGCCTGGTTTTTCAAAAAATACACCAATGGTAGCGGCTCCGCTGCCAAATGCGGCGTTGATACGAGAGGCCAGACCGTAACCGGTGGATGCACCAATAACTAAAACTTTCTTAGGGCCATTTTTCAGCTCGCCACGTGATTTCACGTAGGCAATTTGCTCACGAACATTGGCTTCACAGCCTGCTGGATGAGCTGTAGTGCAGATAAAACCACGAATTTTAGGTTTGATAATCATAGTAATTTTTTCTTGGTAGCTAACAATCAGGGTCTAATATACCTGATATTATCCATTTACTTAAGACAGAGTGAAAATAAATAGGGTGAACAGACCAGTTTATTGGTTACTTTCCCACTAATTACCTATTTTAAATCATTGAGAGTTTCAATAACACGGCGTAATAAATCTAACTCTCGCTCAAGGTTAGTTGCTTTCTCTCTAGAATAATGACCATATATTTTTGTGACGCCAAGGCGACTGTCATTATAGCACTCATCACCCCAGCAAATATAAGACATTGAAATATAATTTTTTAAATATCTGCTGTTGAGATTAAGGAACGTATCATCATGTTTCCAGAGCAATCCTATGACGCATTTGGGAAATACTGCAAGATATTAAAGAACTCACCCAGAGATAAAAAATATGCCTAAAACCATTACCAAGAGAAACAATAAACAACCATAACCTGTACTAAATAATTTACTAGCCGCTTATTGCGGCTTAGGGGGTATTAAATTATGTATAACCATCACTGAGTAAACAATATCTTTTTTATTGTGAATTTTGCGAAAATGGGCATTACTAACAATACCGACCATAATCTGCATGCCATCTTTCTCATAAACCCGCTTAAATGGTGTTGTTTCGTCATCAGATATTTTATCTAAGAAATAAACATTTCGTTTATAGCGTTCAATTGTTTGCTTTGGCAAACCATATACTTCAAACATTTTCTGGTTAATCGCATCATACTCAGCCAAAATGACTGATTGGTCACGGCTATCTTTTCCTTGGGAGGAAACGAGCATTAGAGTATTTTTTTCCCGAGAAAACATCAATAAAAACAGTTTATTTGCTATTTGAGGAGAGTTTGCTGATGAACATAACGCACCTCCTTCTTGAAACTCAGTACATTGCAATCCTTTTAACTGTAATTTTTTTATATCTTCAGGGGTTTGCCCCCACTTAAACCCATAAGGGGCATCTAGCTTTTTCGTTGTGCAGCCAGAAGCGAGTACGAGTATTAACGTAAACAAAATTCCTTTTATCATCACTTCTCAAATTCCAATTAAGTCATCTAATTTGATACTATCAAAAATGAATAATTAATCAAAAATTAACTTTTCTATCATCATATTAAATGACTCGATTGATTTCTGTACCGTTAAAGCTGCCTTACTCTTCTTTGTTCTCCTGTTGTTTAGCCTCTGCCATAGCAATTTCTTTCAACCAATCTGCTAATAACGGTTTTGTTTTTACTGTATCTAATAACGCTCGTTCATGTTTAGTTAATCGTACAACTACAACTTCAGTTTTCATGTTAGACATAGCCTGATCCTCTTTAAGAATCAGAATAGTGACACAAAACACTAACAGAACGGTCTGACTTACGGTTTTTTACACGAATTTCGCGTTAGTTGACACAATCAAAAATACTTATGCTATTTCAAAAGAAACACATTGAATATAAAGAATAAATACACCTAATTAAACGACATCAGTTCAGCAGATACTAAATATTTGAAGGGAGTTAGATACAAAAAAACCACCTAAAGGTGGTTAATTGCTAATTTTAATAATTTCTGATTAAAATTGAGATGGTGCCCAGGGCGGGACTTGAACCCGCACAGCCTAAAGGCCGAGGGATTTTAAATCCCTTGTGTCTACCGATTTCACCACCTGGGCTAAATTGTCTTTCTCAAAAACTTGGATAAATTATTAATCTACCCGACTAACCCATGCATTTAATAAAACACATTGTGATTAGCCAACTTAAAATAAAACACTTAATAGCGTTTAATTACTTTAAGATGGTGCCCAGGGCGGGACTTGAACCCGCACAGCCTAAAGGCCGAGGGATTTTAAATCCCTTGTGTCTACCGATTTCACCACCTGGGCTAAATTGTCTTTCTCAAAAACTTGGATAAATTATTAATCTACCCGACTAACCCATGCATTTAATAAAACACATTGTGATTAGCCAACTTAAAATAAAACACTTAATAGCGTTTAATTACTTTAAGATGGTGCCCAGGGCGGGACTTGAACCCGCACAGCCTAAAGGCCGAGGGATTTTAAATCCCTTGTGTCTACCGATTTCACCACCTGGGCTAAATTTTGGAGGCGCGTCCCGGAGTCGAACCGAGCTACACGGATTTGCAATCCGGTGCATAACCGCTTTGCTAACGCGCCTTATCCGAATTTCTTTCGAAATTTGGAGCGGGAAACGAGACTCGAACTCGCGACCCCGACCTTGGCAAGGTCGTGCTCTACCAACTGAGCTATTCCCGCGTAAAGCTTCACTTTTCAGCTTATGCTTTTCAAACTGGCTGATTTACTTATTTATTTTCGTAAACCATGTTGCCGTTCGATGCGTTGCATTCTACTGATTTCACCTATCGAGTCAATACAATTATTGAAATAATTGGATCGTTCGCTGTTTTTTCAATCATTTCGATCACGCTTCGCTCAAATCACCCCATGCAGCCTTTAAATATTGGAACATTGACCAAAATGTTAAGATAGCTGCAACATACATTAATGCGATTGAAAGGTTTTCAATCAATGGCGTTGGACGCCACAATAAACCGACCAGTGACATCATCTGAGCAGTGGTTTTAAATTTACCAATCCAAGAAACAGCCACACTGCTACGTTTTCCTATCTCTGCCATCCATTCACGTAAAGAAGAAATAATAATTTCACGTGCAATCATGGTTGCTGCTGGCAAAGTCACATACCAAACATCGTAACTTTCAGTGACTAACACTAACGCCGTGGCAACCATAACTTTATCAGCAACAGGATCTAAAAAAGCACCAAACTTTGTAGTCTGCTTCCACAGTCTTGCTAAAAAGCCATCAAACCAATCAGTTACCGCTGCGATAACAAAAATAAGCGCGCATGCAAACGGCCCCCAAGTAACAGGGAGATAAAAGGCTAATACAAAAAACGGTATTAGGATGACGCGAAATAATGTCAACCACGTTGGTATGTTTAATTTCATCACGCTCACTAACTTTTTGACCAAGTTGGATATTATGAATATGTTGCCCTAAGACACTCACTGTTTCAATGCATTATAAATCTTTTCTGCAAGGGCGTATGAGATCGAGGGCACTTTTGCGATTTCTTCTATACTTGCATTACGTAAAGGTTGTAACCCGCCCATATATTTTAGCAACATCTGCCGACGTTTCGGGCCAACCCCCTCAATTGACTCTAATGCACTAGTACTTTTGACTTTTGCTCGTCGTTGTCGATGCCCCGTAATCGCATGATTATGTGATTCATCTCGGATGTGTTGGATTACATGCAAAGCTGGAGAATCAGGTGGTAATGAAAAACCTTCGCCTTCTGGTTTTAAAAATAAGGTTTCAAGCCCCGCTTTACGGTCGCTACCCTTTGCAACACCAATCAGCAATGGGTGTTTTTTATCCCAATCAACCTCTAGTGAATTAAACACATCCCTTGCCTGCCCTAATTGGCCTTTACCCCCATCAATAAAGATAATGTCAGGAACTTTGCTTTCATCAATATGTTTACCATAACGCCGTGTTAAAACTTGATGCATAGCCGCGTAATCGTCTCCAGGGGTGATCCCTGTAATATTATAGCGCCGATACTCTGATTTCACCGGGCCCGATTTATCAAACACAACACAAGAGGCGACTGTTTGCTCCCCCATCGTATGTGAAATATCAAAACACTCCATACGATTAATGTTTTCTAAATTAACCACTTTTGCTAGTGCTTCCATACGTTGTTGCACCGTCGAGTGTTGCGCTAATTTTGTTGAAAGCGCAATTGATGCATTCGTTCTCGCTAATTTTAAGTAACGAGCCCTCACACCACGTGGCTGACTTTGAATATGAATTTTACGTCCCGCGATCTCAGAAAGAGACTCAGCTAATAATTCTTTTTCTGTTAATGCAAAATCTAATAATATTTCGCCAGGTAGAGTTCTATTTTCACTTCCTTGCAAATAAAACTGACCTAAGAAGGTTTGAACCACTTCCTCAAGCTGTGTATCTGCTGGAATTTTAGGGAAATAACTGCGACTACCAAGGACTTTGCCTTGACGAATAAAAAGTACATGCACGCAAGCAAGACCAGATTCAAAAGAAACACCAATAACATCTAGGTCATCGCTATCACCAGATACATATTGCTCTTCCGTGACAGCTCTTACCGCTTGGATTTGATCTCTAAAACGCGCTGCATCTTCAAAGCGTAGTTCTAAACTTGCCTTTTCCATACGGTCAACTAAACCAGCCAAAACTTGTTTATCTTTACCCGTTAAAAATAAACGTACATATTCCACTTGTTGATTATAGTCTTCATCGGAAACCAATCCTTTAACACAGGGACCTAAGCAACGACCAATTTGATATTGTAAACAAGGCCTTGAGCGATTTCGATACATGCTATCTTCACATTGACGTATCGGAAATAACTTCTGCATTAACGCTAATGTTTCCCTTACCGCATAAGAACTCGGGAAAGGGCCGAAGTACTCGCCTTTGGCATGTTTCGCCCCCCGGTGCATCGAAATTCGAGGATGAGTTTCACTGCTTAAAAATAGGTAAGGATAAGATTTATCGTCACGTAACAATACGTTATAACGTGGCTGGTACAACTTAATATAGTTGTGCTCAAGTAATAGCGCTTCTGTTTCAGTATGAGTCACCGTCACATCAATAGAGGCGATTTGCTTTACCAACTGCTCTGTTTTGCGGCTACCCACATTTTCACGAAAATAACTTGCTAAGCGTTTCTTAAGATCCTTTGCCTTTCCTACATATATAACCGTTTCCCCAGCGTCATACATACGGTATACACCAGGTTGATTAGTAACTGTTTTTAAGAAAGCTTTCGGTTCGAACTGTTCTGACACTCGAGTAAACCCTGTTTTGCTGTGATTAAACCATAACTGATAGCTATATGAGTTAATTCTACATCACTACAGATATTAAGTTTACTAAACATTCGATATCGATAGGTATTTACTGTTTTAGGGCTTAAGGAAAGTGACTCCGCTACCCGTTTTATAGGCATTCCCTGAGTGATCATTAACATGATTTCTAACTCACGCCCCGATAATAAATCATATAAATCTTGTTGATTATTATAAACTAACCGCTGTAGAGCAAGGTCTTGGGCAATATCCGGCGATATAATTTTCCGTTTAACACTTACAATTTGGATAGCTTCAATAATGTCTTCTTCTGTCACATTGATACTCAATAAACCGAAAATGCCAATATCTAATGCTTTTAAAAAAAATGCAGGGTTATTTCTTACATTGTAAATAATGATCCCAACATCTGGTTGAGTTCGACGTAATGTCTGGATTGTTTTTAGTGAGTCATAACGAAAACTATCACTACTGATTAAAATCATATTTGCTTTTTGGCATCTATTCCATGTAATCACGTGTTCTAGTGATGAAAAAGAAGCAACAATTTTATAACGTATTTGACGTGAAAAAATAGCCTCAAAACCACGAATTACAATATTACTATCGTCAATTATTATAATATTAATCAATTAATACCCCTATTGGACTTTAAACCTAATAGTGAAAAATAATAAATGAATAAATAAAAAAGTCATATACACTTTTTTATTTATTTTTGTTTTATTAAAAATAAATAAATTATAATTTACATGAATGAATTATGGGTATTAATAATTAAAGGCCACTTTATTGAGTGGCCTTTATATTAAGAATAAAATGATATGTTATTTTTTTCCAACTAAACGACAAATGGTTTCTGATACTAAGTAGCTTTTCTCAAAAGAGCTGATTGGTAAAAACTCAAAACATGAGTGGAAATTAAGTGCACCAGTAAAATAATTTGGGGTTAAGATACCTCTTGCTGATAAAGCAGAGCCATCCGTACCACCGCGCATTGGGATCACCTTAGGTTCAACCTCTTGAATTTTCAATGCATCAAAAATTAAATCAATCGCTGTACGGTCATCTCCTAATGAGTCGCTAATATTGCTATACACATCTACAATGTTGCACTCAATTTTTGCACGCGGATGACGCGCTTTTATTAACTCAATCGCTTGTTTTATAAAGTGTTTTCGAGCTAAAAAACTATGACAGTCAAAATCACGGATCGCCATTTTAATTTTAGCATTATCAGGATTTGCTATTAAATCTGTCACATAAAAGTAGCCTTCGCGATGCTCTGTATGTTCTGGGGTATCAAAACGATCAAAGCAACCAATAAAATCATGAGCTACACGAATAGGATTCAATAATACATTCTTAGCTGACATAGGATGTGCGGTAATACCTTTAATTGAAACTTCAATAGAAGCAGCATTAAACGTTTCGTACACAACCTCACCAAGAGCACAACAGTCAATGGTATAAGCAAAATCAACGTTAAAACGGGATAAATCCATAATTTTAGAACCGCGTAGGCCAATTTCTTCGTCGGGTACAAACGCAACATAGATATCCCCACAATCAAAATCGGCATATTGCAGCTTATTCATTAATTCCATGACAACCGTTACAGCGGCTTTATTATCTGCGCCAAGTACGCTAGTTCCATCACTAAAAATAATCTCTTCACCGATATAAGGTGCAGCTTCAGGGTGCTCATCTGATTTAAACCAAATATTTTCTTTTTCATTTAAACATAAATCTTTGCCTTCATATCTTAAGGTTTGAGGCTTAATGATGGGAGATAATCCAACATCAACAGTATCTAAATGAGTCACAAAACCTATTTTTGGCGCTGAAGGCTTATTGCCTGGACGCATTGCATATAAGATGGCATGGTCATCGATATAAACATCTTTCAAGCCATAACTTTCAAGCTCTTGCGCTAATAATTTTGCCAGCTCACGTTGCCCTTCTGTGCTTGGAACAACCGTGCTTGCTGCGTCACTTTGGCTTTCAATAGCGAGATAGCGGTAAAAACGCTGCTCTAATTGCTTACCTAATTCGTTCATTTTATATTCCTTGCATTAACTATATTTACCCTACCTATTTAATAGGTAGGGTATTGGCCCTACTTATGGTGCAGGATGCCATGTGTAACCACTGTCGAAACCAATTGGGATATCAAAAGCCCAGAATAAATATAATGTTGAAGTTAAAATAATTAATAGCCCAACGGTGAATGGGATCATCATTGAGCACAATGTTCCTATTCCTGCATTTTTATAGTATTTCTGGCAATACATCAGGATTAACGGATAAAACGGAAACATCGGTGTGCTCACATTCATTGCAGAGTCGCTGACACGAAATGCCGCTTGTGTTAATTCAGGTGAAATTCCGACTGCCATTAGCATAGGCACTAATACTGGCGCCATAATTGCCCATTTTGATGTCGCAGAAGTAATCATAATATTTAAGATAGCCGTTAATAGAATAACGCCAAAAACGGTCATTCCAGATGGCATATCAAGTGTACGTAATAACTCTGCCCCTGAAAGCGCTAATAATGTGCCTAAATTAGAATGTTGGAATGAATATAAAAATTGGGCAGCAAAAAAAGCAAAAACAATAAATGGGATAAGTGACTTAGTAATATTTTCCATTGCCTTGACAACATCTTTTGTTGATGTAAAAGATTTCGTCATATAACCATAAACAATGCCTGGCAAAGCAAAGAAAATAAATAATAAAGGCACAACAATTTGCATGATAGGTGCTTTAGGGCTAGTTAAGCTACCATCCGGCCCACGTAATGGAGAGTTCTCTGGCCATAATAGTGCAAATAATCCGATACCTAAAGCAATTAGTACTAAACCAGAAATACGAAAAGCACGATTCTCAGCAGCAGTAATTTTACCTAAATTTTTTTCAGAATCAGTATCAACTTCGTTTGAACTGATTGGGCAGTTTTTATTTAGCCATGGTTCAACAATCTTCTCAGTGATAAACCAACAGGTAAAAATAACCCCGAATGTACCACCCAAACTAAAGAAATAGTTACATAAAACATTTACGCTATAACCCGGCGCTAGCATTTGTGCAGCATCTTGCGTAAAACTTTGCATGATTGGGTCAATAATTGATGGCGTATAGCTTGCAGTAAATCCCCCCGCTAAGCCTGCAAATGCAGCAGCAATCCCAGCTAATGGATGACGACCACTCGCATAAAACATCATTGCTGCAACTGGCATTAAAATGACATAGGCAGAATCTGAAGCAATATGAGAAACAATCCCCACAAACACCACTGTAGGCGTTAACATTCTTGGTGAAATAAACGACAACATTTTTTTCAATGCGGTATTAATGAAACCACTGCTTTCAGCAATACCAATACCTAATGTTGCCACTATCGTGATACCAAGAGGAGGGAAATTAATGAAGTTTTTAACTGCCGCAGTGATAAATAATATGATTTCCTCATACTGAAACATATTAACTATAGCAATTTTTTCTTTTGAAATAGGATGGTAATAACTAAAATCTACGAAAGAAAGCAGATAAGATAAAAACCAACATATAATCAGGGCGTACACAAACAGCATAGTCACATCAGGCATAACATTACCGATGCGCTCGACACGGTTTAAGAACCCTTTTTTCTTGGGAAGTGTTTTTGTTGTCATATTTACAAGCTACTTATGTTATTAGAATAGAAACTTTATAACAGTAAATAACCTATATATAAAAGTAAAATATTTTTGTGATTAGTTTTTACAGGATAAACCAGTTACAAAATAAAATATTAGAATTATTTATATTAATTTTAATTACCAAAAATTACATATCTTAAATTTTATTAACTTATAGATTTAAATGCAGGGTATATCACTTAAGTATTTGACTTCGAGTCTGCGCATACAAAAAAAGGAATAATAATTACACTTTTTTTGTATGCAAGTAAATTACACTAATGTATGTTATTCACGCTTTAATTTTTCAGTATTTGCAATATAAAGTGCAACGACTAGTACCAAAATCGCCCCTGCATGCAACAAAGTTGTCATAGGGTCACTATGATCAACGATAATTAAACGAATAATCGCAGTAATACCAATATAGATAAAATACCTTAACGGGAAATGATAGCCCGACATAAAATATTTTATTATCAAGGCAATAAACTCAAAGTATAAAAAATAAATGACAATGCCTTCTAACAACTCATAGGCCGTCGCCCCTTTTGAGCTACCAAACATTAATGAAGCCATTGTCACCGTTTCTTTAGCTAAAAAGAATACAAGTACGGCAGCGAGTGAGATCAAGCCAATATTTAATATCCATTGTAGTACCCACGCGATATTACTCGCATGACGCATTCCTTTCATACTATTCATTTGTTATTCCTCTGAACAACTTCTAAACCTAGTCATTACCTTAATTGTAAAACAAATTTAAGTCGACCGCATGACAAATAAGAGGTCAATTTAACGAATAGAATCAAAAAAATATAGTCTGATCGACTGCCACTGCATTCCTTATTACTTACTATTAAATCTATAGCCACAGAGTTTAATCCGATGATGGGGACATCATTTCCATAATATCTTTCTCTGTCAACATGGGTGTTCTTTCAACAAAGTTATAATATTTGGGCTTACTATCTATGTAAATTTGCATACTCATTTGCGCATCTTTACTCTCTTTAAATAAAGCTGCTGATGCATAATATGTTGAAGGTGTGAGTAAATGATAAAAAAGGTGTGAACCACAATTTTTACAAAATGCACGTTCTCCCCATTGAGATGATGCAAAAATTGACACAGACTCTTGCCCCTCTACCATTAAATCGTTACCACAATCAACACTAAAGCCTGGGCCGCCATTCCATTTTTGACACATTCCACAATGGCATACACTGACATGACTAATATCTTTTGCTGTTGTGATTTTTACAGAACCACACAAACATTGGCCTTGATGCATAGAATTTCCTTTATGTAGGTCGTAGATTTATTACTCAATATACGCATATTTACAGCAAAAAATTCAGATATGACTTACTTTTCATGTATTCTGAATTGTCGGCCAGTAAAACGTTTATCGTTAACAATATTACGCAACTGAGAACTATCAAGTTCTTTCGCTTCCCTTTCAAACTCTATATCTGCTTCATTTTGGTCTGTATTTTGTAACACATACTCATACGCTACTTTATTGTGCGCTATAATTTCTGTTAATACTGTATTATTCGCAGCTTGGGCCGCTATTGAAAAGCCAGTCAAAATAACGATCATAATAAATATACGAGCTAGTAATGTTTTTTTCATCATTATCTCCTATTCCGTTATGACTGTTTTAGCGCAAATCCCTGTCAGAAAAAACAGGCTATAAGTAAGTGTTCTCATGATTAAGTAAAGAGACGTCAGAACTGTCAATGACGTAAATCGAAACCAAATAGGGTACTATTCCCTATTTGGTTAATACCAATATCTAGTTATAATTCTTCATGATTCGCCTTATCTGTAGAATTGACTTCTCTTAACAAATACCAGCAGAAATAAATTAGTACTAATATTCCAACAAATAACAATACCCATAAGGTAATCGTCAGCCAGTTAAAACTACCGTCAACCACTTCCGTTATAGTTAGCCTATCTACACCACCCAACTCAATGATTGTATTATCAAGAAATAGCTGAGGATAATTTGTCATTAACTCATCAACGCTATCTGGTTTCCCTACAAGCTGGCTTGTGGTCAATTCATCAAAACTAGCTTGTTTATTCCCCCAAACAAGTAAATACGGAGCGGGACCTTGCAAATTAAAAATAAGGTTATAAGCATCTCGTTTTCCCGTTAGCCTTGGTGGCTGATCCTCCCAACTCCCTTTGAGAGCTGAGATTCTTACTTTCCCTACCATTTCACCATAGAGCGCTGTGCTCGGATTGCTAATTAAATCACCATCTATTGTTTGATTATATGCAACAATGTTAGTGAGTAATTTCCAGCTTTCACCTCTATCAGATGAATACTCTATTTTTAGTGGGATCACACGGTTTGATTGTTGCAATTGTATTTGTAATTCACTCAGTGGCTGTGCTCTTGGTAATTGATATATTATATGATCTTTTGAAACACCATCATTCGTCATCTCAAAATGAAATAGTTCTTGACGATAAGTTGAATTAAGCACGCTAGAGGTCGCATTGACCTTTAATAAGTCAGGTATAACAATATCTGGACCACTTACTATTACAGCCATAAGATAAGGTGCATTCAATGCCTTTGAGTTGCCATTTAATAACTCAATATTATTGCTTGCAATAGTTTCTGAATTTAACTTCAAATTCATAATCGGCTGATTTGTTGCTATATTTAGCCAATTTTCTTTGTCGTCACTGGCAAAAACAAATACCTTTGCCTGCCATTCTTTCTCGCTTTTAGCCCAGTCTAATACTAGGTTTTTAATTGGCGTATCTTTAGTTTGACTTTGATTTTTCGTTAATAAATAAGCCTGATAAGCCACGTTGTCTTTAACTTGCATACTAGGCAACTCAATTCTATTCACTTTGCCAGGGATAGATTCTACTAATAGATGTTGCTTTTCTCTACGCACATCATCATGGGAGTTAACGCTATCAACCTGAGTGACCAAACGCTGTGGTGTAAAAATGATCTTTTCATTTGAAACGGATTTTTCCGTATCAGAAAATAATACTGAAGGTATTTCATTACCAGTACCATTAAAGACTCGAACATCTTGCAACGTTTTGGGGTACGCTGAGTTCATATACGCATTTACGGGAAGCTCTAACCAGTAAAAAGGAGCCGATGAATCAAGCACATTTATTTCTGAGCCTTGATAAAAACTATAAGGAGTAACCTCTTCTACTGCCTCTGCATTCAAATGACTTGAGAACAATAATGACAATGAGAAGACTGCAATGAGCCTTACTAGTCCTGTATTTTTAATTAAACTCATGGTTGTATCTCCTTTTCAACTTTCCCTTTTGTATCTTTTGGTGGTAATGGCGAAAAATACCCAACAATTAAAATTAATAATGCAACACCAATAAAAGAAATTGCACGAGAAATACCACCTTGCCCGTATATATCAATTAAGAATAACTTGGCAATAACACAAGCAAAAATACCAGCCCCCATAAACCACCAAATTCGATTTTTCTTAATAGAGGCAATAATAATGCAGGCTAAGGCAGCCAGTGCCCAACTGATAGAAAGTACAGTTTGCACTAAGCGTGAATCATAAAGTGTGTCATAGCTCCAATTTAGCTCAGCAAAATCTGCTATTGCACGAATTAAAATACCGTTAAACCAATAAGCAGAAAGTGCAATTGTGACTACTAACAGACTACGTAAAACCCAAAAGTTAACCGCTGTTACTTTACGTATTTTTTGAGAAAGCCCTTTACGTATTAAAACTAACGTAGCGATACTAAATAACCCAGCTTCATCTAATGGATTGATTAACGGTATATAATTCCAAAATGTCAATTTACCATCTTCTAAATTAGCATAGCCGGACAATATAATTAGCCCGATAGCAACAGGAGTCATCGAATACCAATAAATCAGTCCATTACGTTTCATCGGTGGCATTCTATTTTGTTGTAGCCAATAGAGAACAATAACAGTTAGCGTTATGGCCATGACATAAATAAAATATCCCATTTCGTGCATGCCCCAAGGTAAAATGGAGACGAACCAATTTACTTGGGTAGCAATGAACGCAAGAATTAGCCATAAATTGGCGCTATGGAGTATTCTTTGCATCCAACGGTCACGAAGCTTATATGCATGAATAACAAATAAAACAGAACTACCTAAAACAACTGGCCATATGAGAGAACCTTCACCACGCCCCATTGGGTTTTGGTCGTTTAAGAAATCTAAACCAAGATAATAATAACCTGCAATCCATAGAATAGACTGGCAAAGAAGCAAAGGAACCCAATTAATATAGATAGCATATAAACGCCAGAACCAAACCGAAATAACAACCAAGACTAGAATAATAAAGCCTTCAGACTCACGACTCCATGATAAAATATCAGTAAATAACGGTAACCAGCACAACCAAGTCACCAAACCAATAATTAAGAATCCATAACTAAATAAAGTAAAGTTACTGTCTTCTTTACGACGAATATGGAAAAGCCCACCAGCCATAAAACAGGCTATTAATAGCACTGGAACCATATAAGTACTACTACGACTCCAATATAAATAAGGATAATCACTTAACAAAGTGATTGCGCTAATAACAATTAATAACGAGCCGATAGCCACCATTTTTTTCTGGTTTTGCTGTAAACCGAACCAAAGGATTAACAACCCTTCTAATGACCAAATAATCGAGGTCCACTCAAATGTTAGCGCTAATGGAATAGCTAAAGTGATAAACCCAGCACCGATAATAATATTTGCTAATGCCATATTCTTGCCAGCGGATTTATAGCGTTTATGCACTTGTAAACCAGTAATCAGATATAACAAACCTACTATCAGTGAAATAAAGGCTGGCAGCAAACCTTCACCTTCTGAAATAAAGAATTGAAGTGCAATACTGATAAAAGGAGGGATAAATAGAAGTGTATTATCAACAACCAATTGCTTACTGTGTTCAAAGCGTAGTGAGAATAGCTGTGTTAAGGCATTAAATACCACTAAATTAGCGATAATAAAAAGTTGGCAAGATAAATAATAGTCTGACTGGTAATTATCTAGCCCCCATAAAATGGCAACACCATAAGTCATCACCATACCAACTAAATTTAAAGGTCGCCAAGCTTGCCACACACTAATAACTAAGATACCAATTGATAACATCAAATAATAAGAAAATAAAACAACATGGCTTCCACCGCCAGTCGAAAGCAATATAGGTGCTAAATACCCACCTATCGATGCAAGAACAGCTAAACTAATTGTGCGTTGCAATAATGCCAAAGCAATACTTGCCGCGCAAATAAGTAACATAAAGGCAAATGCCATCCCATAAGGCATCATCGTATACAGTTTAAATGCAGCAAAAATAGTGATATACAAGCAACCAATTGCCCCCCCTTGTAAAATCAACCCAAATAATGCCTTTTTATTCCGTAGCCACCAGCCAGTACCTAATAAAGCTAAGCACCCTACTGCGCTGAAGATTAAACGCATTTGAGGTGAAATAATTTCATTTTGCACACTGTAATTCAGCAAATATGCGACACCTAGGAATAACAGTAGGATACCAATTTTAGCAACCGGGTTTCCTTTCACTAACCAACTAAAGAAATGATTGAATATTGATTTATCGTCACTGGCAGTATTTTGCTTTGTCTCAGGTTGATTTTGATTAAACCGATTTGCGTCTACTCGCTGTGCTTGCGTGTTATCAAACCTATTCGGATTGATACTTTCATTACTTAAAGGATGATTAAGGGAATTTTCATGGGTAGTTTGTTCCCTCATGAGAGGCGAGTTTTCTGTATCCGATAAATCATGCTCTTTTTCAACTGGCAGACAAGTCACATGGCTCATTGAGGAAATTTCTTGCTGTTTGTCTTGTTTAGCATCAACACCCGAAAGAGATTCGCTCCCCTCTTGCTCTATGTGCGTATTTTGTATTTCATCTAAACCTGATTGGGAAGACGTCACACTATCGACAGATATACTTGGCGTGTATTTAGCGTTTAAAAGCTGGGCTTCTAATGAAGAAACCTTCTGATTTAACAGCGAAATTTGGTACTGCATCCGACCTGTTCGATTGATGGCAATGATAGCAAGTATCGGAGCTAGCACTAGCAGGAAAACGAATACAAGTCCTATTAGTATCCAAGTGTCCACAAATAGGTTTCCTCATAAAAAAATTCACAATTTAGAATCTGGAAAATAAAGGCTGTGATTACTGCTAGTGTAGATAGCATTGATCCCCTTGCCAACCAAATGTAATAAACTGTTACAAAATAATTCATTACATCCTGCTTTAGGTATACTCCTGGTAAAAGAAACAATACCTTTCTTTGATGATTTATTAATACTCTCATTAGTCATTTTAGTAACTAAGAAAACCCTTAATCATCGTTTAATGACTATTTCGCTCATAAAAAAACAAACAATTGATTAAGCGCCTATATTTTTTTGATATTCTGTTTTTGATACTCATAATAGTACTAATAAAATTTTATTAGTACTATTATTTTTATTATGTTATGTATACAACACCTTTAACATCAATATATTAATTGAATAATTACTATCCTTAAATGATTATAGTTATTTAAAATTACATTAATTAGTTTCTTTATTAAACATTGCTAAAAACATATGTTCTTTAATTTAAATAAAAGTAACCACAAGGGAAAATATTAACTGTCATTTTACTGACTTTTATAAAGCAAAACCTACCGAAAAATATCAGGAGAGTTTTTAATGCTAATTCACATTATACTTGCCGCTTTAGGGCCCATAGTTCTTGGATTAGCCGTTGGTTGGCTATCGGGTAAATATGGGTTTATCAAACGAGAGTATTCCCAAGCCTTTGCTGACTTTGTGGTTAAAATAGCATTACCGTTTGCATTATTTCTTGCAGCCGCACAAGCACCGCCTTCAGTATTACTCAATATTGACTATTTATTAGCGCTAGCCGTAGGACTAATTGCAACGTATGTGATTGGTTTTATTTTTGGTAAATTTATTTTTCGCCACACTAAAAAAGATGCGGCTATGCAAGCATTATCGGTGTCTTTTCCTGATATGGCCTACTGTGGGCCACCTGTATTACTTGCAACTGTCGGGTCATCAGGCTTGATAGCTATGGTATTAGGTAACCTGATTTATACCGTTATTATTATCCCATTTACTCTATTAATGATCAGCGGATCACAGCAAGGTAACAGTATCTTAAAATCAGTTGGTAAAGCCATTGCTCAACCCTTAGTTTTTCTCCCTATTCTAGGCGCAATACTAGCTATTTTAGGTGTTAAATTACCTGAAATATTACAAAACTCGGTAAACGAATTGGGCAAAACCGCGGGCGGAGTCGCTCTATTCTTCCTTGGTCTGCTCCTTTCAGGGATCAAACTTACAATTAGTAAGGAAATTATATTTAACGTCTTTATTAAAAATTTTGTTCAAGCCGCGCTCATTTTAGGCACTGGACTCGCCTTAGGTTTACAAGATGATTTACTTAAAGCCGCGTTTATCATTGGTGTACTACCCACGGCGACCGCAGTTCCCGCATTGGCAATTAGCAACCAAGCCTATACTGAAACCTCAGCAGGAACCGTGTTATTAAGTACATTAGCTGCCTTAATTTCGATTATCGGTGGTATCACTATCGTCGAAATGCTTTAATTATCAAATAAATATCCTCCGGCATAGCCGGAGGTTTTTAATATGCGCCTATAAGGCTTTGTTACCAGCCGCGCCCTAACAGGCGCATAACGGCCCTGACATTTGCATCTATGGATTACTTACGGCCCGTAAACGGGCTGCCCGGATAGGGGATCGACATTGCTCTCCCAATTTATCCTGTTCTAACTGATGTTTTATATATTCTTGTATTCGTTTCGTATTCTTTCCTACCGTATCAACATAGTACCCTCTGCACCAAAACTCTCTATTTCGATATTTAAACTTTAAATCCCCAAATTGCTCATAAAGCATTAGGCTACTTTTTCCTTTTAAATACCCCATAAAGCTCGAAACACTCATCTTGGGTGGGATTTCTAGAAGCATGTGTATATGGTCAACACAACATTCTGCCTCCACTATCCTGACATTTTTCCACTCACACAATTTCCTTAAAATACTACCTATCGCCCTACGTTTTTCACCGTAGAAAACTTGCCTTCTATACTTTGGGGCAAAAACAATGTGATATTTACAATTCCATCGTGTATGCGCTAAGCTCTTTTCGTCCCCCATTGGGACCCCCTTTTGATTTTTTGTTTGACTCTTGCAGTTGCCAGACCGCAAGGTGTTTTAACAAATCAAAAGGGGTTTTAATATCTTATTCAAAGCTGAAAGCTTTACGGAACCCCCAGCCTAGCTGGGGGTTTTCTATGCACAATAAATAGTCGCCTATATTTAGGCGACTATTTCATTATGGCGCCAAATTCTCTGATGATTTAATCACCCATTATTTGCCAGACAGATCACAAAAAACGTATCATAGTGATAAGTACTTTTCTTTTATACATCTGGGATATGAACAAAAAATGAAAATTAGTGATGAGTTAGCTTCTGCTATCGCTTCCGTTACCGAGGTTGCAGCAGTGGCTGCCTTCGATTGGGTGGGAAAACAAGATAAAAATGCCGCAGATAAAGCCGCTGTAGAAGCGATGAGAAATCGCCTAAATGAAATTGATTTTCACGGTAAAATTGTCATTGGTGAAGGTGAAATCGACGACGCTCCCATGTTATATATTGGCGAACAAGTTGGCAAAAAGTCAGGTTCTATTGGCTTAGATATTGCGGTAGATCCTATCGATGGAACACGTATGGTAGCGTGTAATGAAAAAAATGCCATTGCCGTACTTGCGGCGGCTCCAACAGGAACACTACTTCAAGCACCTGATATGTATATGGAAAAACTTGTTGTTGGGGCTGCCGCTAAAGGGGCCGTTCATCTGGCAAATCCCCTAGAAAAAAATTTAGAATTCCTTTCTTCTGCACTTAATAAACCCATTTCAAATCTTTCAATCGCAGTGCTTGATAAACCTCGCCATCAACATATTATTAAAACTATCCGTAGTTTTGGTGCTAATGTGATTACCATCCCTGATGGTGATGTCCTCGCCTCATTACTTACTATCCTTCCTGAACATCCCATTGATATGATGTATGGAACTGGCGGCGCTCCTGAAGGCATTATCAGTGCAGCTATCGCTCGTGCTTTAGGCGGTGATATGCAAGCAAGACTAATTTCGCGAGATAAAGCCAAAGGAAATAGCGAAGAAAACAAACAACTCGCGGCACAAGAAATATTGCGCTGTCAACAAATGGGGTTAGAAATTGGTGAAGTGCTATCTTTAGACCAGATGGTGAGTACTTCTGATGTCATATTTGCCGCCACAGCTATCACACCAACCATCTTGATGGATGGTGTATCAATAGATGCGTACAGCCGTATTTCAAATACCATTTTGGTTAATGGTAGTGACCGCTCGCTAAAACTGATTAATAATCGCTATTTTAATTAATACGTCTATTACCGTATGTCACATATATCAAAAGGGCTTTTTAGCCCTTTTGATTACTGCGATTTAAGATGAAAATTAACGCTCAAGAGTCATACGATTTAACATCGGAGCGGTTAAAACCATCAAAATTGCAATCACACCAGTCACTAAACCAATCTTCAAGAATACGTCACTGTACACAGCCAAAGATTCGACTTTGCTGGTAAGTTCACCTTCTGGTGCTGCTGCCATTGAAGCAACGTACCCTGCAATAAATGCGGCCGCTGAGTTTGTTAAGAACCATGCGCCCATAATAAAGCCCATTAAACGCTGTGGAACTAACTGAGCTACCATCGCAAGACCAAGGCCTGAGATCATCAGCTCACCAATACTTTGGAAACCGTAACAAATAACCAGCCATTCAACAGAAACAATCCCCGCTTCATTTGCAAATTTTGCACCTAATGGCAAAACTAAGAATGCAGCAGAACATAACAGCATACCAATCGCGAATTTATGTGGCATTGGTAAGTTATCGCCCATTTTATTATAAATCGCGGCTAAAATTGGGCTTCCAATCATGATCCATAATGGATTCAGAGCTTGGTATTGTGCGGGTTCAATAGAAAAGCCAAAAACCTCATGCTCTACGTTATGTAATGCAAAGAAGTTTAATGATGTCGGCATTTGACTATAAAGAACGAAGAATACTATCGCTTCAAGCATTAAAATTAATGCAACAATCATTCGACGGCGAGCCGTACCTTTCAGTGCTAATGTTTCTTTGATAAAGATAACTAGAATACCCAAAGAAATAATCGCTAATGCTGTACGAGCAATACCGAGGTTATGCAATAGCCATGTAGAAATCGCGATTAATGCAATAACCCCTGCTACTGTAGCAACTAATCTTGAAAGAACAACAGGAGCAAAGTCAGGTTTTGAGCCATGTTGAGAAACCCATTTTTTACACATATAGAAGTTAATCAATGTGATAATCAGGCCCACAACACTAAGAGAGAACGCGACATCCCAACCATAATGTTTTGCTAACCATGGCGTTGCAATCATTGAGAAGAATGAACCAATATTAACGGACATATAATACATGGTAAATGCGCCGTCTAACCGTGGGTCATCTTTTTCATAGCAGGTCGATAAGAGTGATGATGGATTCGCTTTAAATAAACCATTACCAACTGCAATGGTTGCTAAACCAACATAGACCATCGATACATCATGCCCTGAGAAAGCAACAAATGCATACCCTGCAATCAGAGTGATTGTTCCAAGGACAATGACACGTTTTGTTCCAAGGACTTTATCCCCTAACCAACCGCCAACTGCAACAAAGCCATAAACTAATGCTGCAAACGCTGAGAAAAGTGTAATTGATTCTGTTTCTGACATACCCAGCACTTGGCTTAGGTATATTGGAAGGATCCCTTGAAGACCGTAGTAACCAAAACGTTCCCAGAGCTCGATAGAAAAAATAAGATAGAATGAGCGAGGTTGCTTAAACGCGTTAAGACTAACTTCCTCTTTGTTATTTGTTGTGGACACAAGTTACCTCTAGTACAACCTGTACATATGCAAAAAAACCACGGAACGCTCTATGCGCTCTCGCATTGTTATGATCTCAAGAATTCAAAGTTGAAAAGATTCACTTTTGGTAGGAGGAGTATCATTCCCTGACCTCAAAACAAACAAAACTGTGTGTAGACTTGTTTATGGATCTCAAACATAAATTCAATGAGTTAAAGCATATTTGATTATTTATTCAACATTAACTGGCAGATAACCCGCCAAGAACCCAATAATCAATTAAGCCATATACGTTATTTATGCACCAAAATTAAAGAATTAGCTAGTATTAATTACTACATCAATTAAATTTAATCGTGATTTACTTCAATTTTTTACAAAACTACCAAATTATCATCGATTACTAATTAATCATTTGTTCGTTAAATGTTAAGAATATTGTACTGCATTGAAACTATAATGCCGCTATTTATCACACTATGATTTATTGCTGTATATGTTATGGAAAGCTAAAAATATCCATTTCAAGGTAACTCTATTTTTACTTTTATTGGTAGGAAAGACGTTAGAAGATGTCGCTGAAGAAGCATTCAAACTGGAATTTTGGATAAAAAAAAGCCCAGTAACAAACTGGGCATAATGCATTCTACTCAAGGATCTTTTGCTAAATTCAAACTATCACTACGTAGGTGCATTATTACATTACTTCGTGTAAAGAAATGAATGATGAGGGTAAATATATGAATGTTTACGCAAGCAAACAGTATATAGATACTAATAAGACTGGCTAAGAAGGAAAAAAGTTCATCTTTTTTTAAAATTTTTATCTGTTCTTTGCCCAATGTGCTAATAGCAATAATTAACCATTTGATTTATTAGAATTAATATAAAATATCTTTCATATCATTGCAGGAACTTATCTAACAAGATAACGTAGCCATTAAGAGCTTAGTCCAAAGGATGTCATGTGAAAAAAATATTTTTATTGTGTTTTGTCTTTATTAACGTATTTTTCCTCCCTGCTTTTGCAGAAGAAACAACGCCACTAATAAATGAAAAAACACTAATTGCACTTGCGGAACAAGGCCAAGCCGAAGCTCAATTTAACTTAGGAATGTTTTATCAGTCTCATCAACAGTTTGACCAAGCTTTACACTGGTACCTTCTTTCTGCCAATCAAGGCTTTACAAAAGCACAAATTAACCTTGGCCTGATGTACCAGCAAGGAACTGGGGTAGAGCTAGATGAAAAACAAATGCTGCATTGGATGAAAATAGCAGCCGAAAGTGGTGACCCTATTGGCCAGATGAATATGGCCGAATATACCTTATATGGCATCAATGATTTATTAGAGAAAAACCCAGAAGAAGCTGAACGGTGGCTAAAAAAAGCGGCTGAACAGCATTTTCAACCTGCGATGCTCACCCTCGCCTATTGGTATGAAGAGGGAAAAGCTATCACAAAAGACCCGCAAAAAGCCCAAAAAATATATCTTGCTCTTGCGGAAGAAAACCATCCACAAGCGCTGTATTTATTAGGCTACCAAGCAGCAGTAGGTATGTATGACAAGGTAAACTACCCTCTCGCGTTTCAATATTTTACCCGTGCCGCAGAATTGGGCTTTTCCCCCGCTCAAAACAGCTTAGGTATGTTGTACTTAACTGGACAAGGTACCAAAAAAGATATCCAATCAGCTATAAAGTGGCTAACCCTAGCTGCTGAACAAGGTGAAGCTTCAGCTCAATTTAATGTCGCGCTTATCTATGCGCGCGGCGATGGTATCAAAGCCGACCAAGCAAAAGCCTGTCACTGGTTTATCAAAGCCGCTCAGCAAAATAGTGCCGATGCGCAATATGCAGCAGGAGCTTGCTACCAATATGGTATGGGTGTTGAGGCCGATGATAAAAAAGCCCTACGCTGGTATCAACTCGCAGCCGCTAAAGGCCATGAGCGGGCTGAAAAGAAAGTGTTAATTTTAAAAAACCAGCAGCAATAAACTCTATTTTTCCAACTTACTGTTGTACCACTGATATAAGTAAGATACAGAAAATCTGCATTGTTTATAACCAATGCAGAGCTTCTATCGATATATACTATTAATTCAAACACTCACAACTTGGCGCGGTAAATCCGTTGCGGTCGGCCAACTTTGCCATACTCAATTTCAGCTTCAATTTTATCTTTCGCTAAACAATACTCCAAATAACGTCTTGCTGTAGTACGACTAAGTTTGATGGTTTCAGCAATACTTTCTGCCGTATATTGCACATCAGGTTCAGTAAACAACGCGAGTATTTTTTCAAGTGTAATGATATCAATACCTGTTGGAAGTTCTTCCTTTGATTCCCCTCTAGCATAAGTATTAAACATATCGTCAATTTTACTTTGATTGGTTTTGCTATTTTCCTGTACAACAGATTTACGTTGAATATACCTATCCAATGTTTGGCCTAAACGTTCATAAGCAATTGGCTTCACTAAATAGTCAAAAACACCTAAACGAATAGCTTCAGAGACTGTGTCCATATCACTTGCGGCCGTCGTAAATACAATGTCTGCATTATTTCTTTCTTGTATTAACTCATGAACTAGGTCAATACCTTTTCCATCAGGTAAATAGTTGTCTAACAAGATAAGATCTGGCTTCATGTATTCAATCATTTTTCTCGCTTCCGCAAGATTACCTGCAAGCCAAACTTTGTCACATGCAGGATAGGCTTTTATATATTCGCTGTGCATTTCGGCAAGCAGCAACTCATCTTCCACTATGAGGATTTTTATCTTGATCATTTTATATCTTCACTTTCGGAATAAAAATTGAAAATACTGTACCATGCGGTTGATTTTCTTCAATAATCACTGCACCATTACAGCGTTTAACATAAGATGCAACGAGATATAACCCGATACCATGGCTATCTGCTATATCTGTTTTCGTTGTGACACCACGCTCAAACCATTTGTCTTGAATTTCTGACGGGAAACCACATCCCTGATCAGCGACTTCAATGACAATCTCCTTTCCTTCATCTGAAAGGTATAACTCAACTTGCTTATTACCCTGATTATTTTTCAAACTTGCTTCAAACGCATTATCGAGTAGATTACCCAAAATGGCACAAAATTCAGTACTATTTAATGAATCAGGTAATTCATGTAACTGACTACCCGCAGTAAATTTTAATTGTAAGCCTAGTTCTTTGGCTCGGTGGTGTTTACCAAATAATAAACCAGCAACTTGCTTATCAAAAAACTGCCCACGAAGTGTATCAATTAATTGTTGCTGAGATTCTGACTCCCCTTTAATTAGTGCCAACGCTTGGTCATATTCTTTCATTTGCAATAAACCGCTTAATGTTGACATCCAATTAAGGTGCTCGTGCCGTAACGTACGTAAACTTTCTATATATTGGCGAACTTGAGTCAACTGAGAGTTTAGCGATTCAATATCATTTTGGCTACGAAAGCTAATGACCGCCCCCACAAGATGTTCCCCATCACGAATTGCCACCCGGTTTGCAATCACGTTTAGGCCATTAAATTCGCAAATCACATCATGCTTAGTCGTTTCAATATCGGTAATAAAAAAGTCGGCTGGCGAGATATGCTCCGACACAAAAGTCCCTGTTAACTGCCCTAGCGGCTTGCTTAGAGATAACATTTTCCGGGCATTAGAGTTAATATTAATAATCTGCCCTTGTATATTCACTGCGATAACACCTTCAAAAACAGCTTCAAATATCCCTTTTTGTACTAAGACTAATTGGGTTATTTCCTCAGGTTCCATACCCAACATTTGTTTTTGAATTAAACGTGAAAATGCCCATGATAAGAAGAGCAATATAATCAGTATGCCTAAAAAAGTGGCTCCTGTTTGTACGAATAACTCACTGAGTGATGTTTCTATTTTGTTGGATAGATAGCCAATAGAAACAACACCGATCACTTTACCTTGCTCATCAAAAATGGGGGTTTTTGCTCTAACAGCATTCCCCATTGAACCTTCGCCATTGATAAAATAGCTTTCCCCTTTCTCTAAAGCTCCTGGTTTGTTCCACTGCATTTGAAAACCAATTTTTTGACTATTTGGGTGATACAAACGAATCGAATTTTCATCACCAATAACAACATAATCGTAGTTAGAATCTTGGTTTAGTTTGTCAGCGATAACCTTCAACCCAGGAATATCTCTATACTTTACGGATTGAACAACACCATCAATAGAAGCAATCAGCTTTGCTTGGCTCATTGCTAACGATTGAATGTTCGCAATCAATCGATTTTCAGCTGTGTCCGTAAAATATTTACCCAGCCCGAGAGTTAAAAAAACAGAAACTATTAATAACAGAAAAAATACTCGTACTGAAAATGAAACTGAATTTACTTTTTTCAATGAGGAGAACGTATATTCTTTTTTCATGTTATATCTCGTTACTGGCTGAAAAGTAAAAATTTTGTTAACTCAAAAATGGTAGGATAACCGATAAATCGGATTCAAGCCAAAGATATAATACACATATTAATAATTAAACACATTAAAACCAAGCAATAAAAAACATATTCAATAATTAAAAACTTTAAAACCATTAAACAAATACAATCTCATTTGAGAAACATGAAATAGGTCAAATATATTAAATACAGTATCTTTAATATAAATATCAGAGAGGGTAATTAAATAAAAATTTATATTTGTTTTTATAAAAACAACCTAAGAGAATTTATTTAATTAACTTTAACATTAGCAACATTTTAAAAACATCTCTAAATGAGATGCAGGATACTATTATGTTCGAAAACATAACGTTTAACCAAGTAAAACGTCATGAGAACAGGAAACTTGCTGAAATAACTCAGTTTTTAAAGGAAAACGATTTAGAACTTGATTCAAGTATTGACGTTTTCATTACGATTTCTCGCAATGAAAAATTAATTGCGTGTGGAGGATTAGCAAAAAATGTTATTAAATGCGTTGCTATTAGCGATGATGCTCGAGGTGAAGGCCTTGCATTAAAATTAGCAACAGAACTGGTTAATCTTGCTTACGAAAATAATACAACTCATTTATTTATTTATACCAAATTTCAAAATGAAAGCTTATTCCAACAATGTGGTTTTCATACCATTGCCACAGTTCCTGATATTATGGTATTGATGGAAAATAGTTGCTGTTATCTAAAACGTTATATCGAAAGTTTAAAAGCACAACGTAAGGAAGGAAAAAAAATTGGCTCAATCGTTATGAATGCCAACCCCTTCACTCTTGGGCATCGTTATTTAATAGAGCAAGCTGCGAAGGCCTGTGATTGGCTACATCTATTTGTTGTCAAAGAAGATACCTCACGTTTTCCTTATAAAGTTAGATTAAATTTAATTGAAGCAGGAACCAAAGGAATAGAAAATCTTACTATTCATAAAGGTTCGGAATATATTATTTCTCGAGCGACTTTTCCTTGTTACTTTATTAAAGATAAAACAGTTGCTAATAACTGTTATACCGAAATCGATATTAAGATTTTTCGTCAATATATTGCCCCTGCTTTAGGGATAACCCATCGATTCGTAGGCTCGGAACCTTTTTGCCAAGTCACCAACCAATATAACCAAGACATGCGCTTTTGGTTAAAAACCGATGCTATGAATTTTCCACCTATAGAACTCATTGAATTTCCGCGAACAATCATCAATGGAACGGCTGTTTCTGCCTCACAAGTTAGACGATTGCTCGCTAAAAAAGATCTTGCGGCGATTAAGCCGATTGTGCCTGAGGCAACCTATCAATATTTACAAGAGATGGTCGCCAATCAAGTCGCATCTGCTCAAAGCCACACCGAAAGTTCTGAATTAGCCATAGGTGAAATATGAAGATAAAGCACGCAGCAGTAGCTGGCACACTTGAATCAAGTGATGTCATGGTTCGCATAGAGCCACTAGAAGACACTCAAGAGGTCTCAATACAAATTACCAGTAGTGTTGAAAAACAGTTTGGGGATGCTATCGCAAAAATCGTACAAGAAGTTATCCAGCAACATGATATTCAAGGGGCACAAATCATTGTAGATGATAAAGGTGCACTAGAATGCGTACTCAAAGCCCGCTTAGAAGCCTTATTGGCTCGCGCTTGTGATATCGACTATCTGCCTTGGGAGGATAAGTAATGACTCCAGAACAAAAATCACGCACACGCAGAAGTATGCTGTTTGTTCCCGGCTCCAATGCAGCTATGTTGAGCAATTCCTTTATTTATAAAGCGGATGCTTTAATGTTCGACCTTGAGGACTCCGTCACTTTGCGCGAAAAAGATACGGCTCGTCGCTTGGTTTACCATGCATTGCAGCACCCACTTTATCAAGATATTGAAACCATTGTACGGGTCAATGCATTAGATTCCGCTTTTGGTGTTGCTGACCTTGAAGCCGTTGTTCGCGGTGGTGCGGATATCGTCCGCCTTCCTAAAACGGATACGGCACAAGATGTTATTGATATTGAAAGTGAAATCTTGCGTATAGAAAAAAGCTGTGGCCGCGAAGAAGGCAGCACAGGTTTGCTAGCCGCTATTGAATCACCAATGGGCATCACTCAAGCTGTGAATATTGCTCATTCATCACCAAGACTTATAGGCATCGCATTAGGTGCCGAGGACTATGTCCGCAATTTGCGCACCGAGCGGTCTCCAGACGGCGTAGAACTCCTCTATGCTCGGTGCGCCATTTTACAAGCCGCTCGATCAGCAGGTATTCAAGCGTTTGATACCGTTTATTCTGATGCTAATAATGAAGAAGGTTTCCTACGCGAAGCCGCTCACATTAAACAGCTCGGCTTTGATGGCAAATCATTAATTAACCCAAGACAAATTGAGTTACTTCATAATTTATATGCACCAACTCAAAAAGAAGTCGACCATGCGCAGCGTGTTGTTGAAGCCGCTGATGCCGCAGCCCTTGAAGGTAAAGGCGTAGTTTCATTGAACGGAAAAATGGTCGATGGCCCAGTTATTGACAGAGCTCGCCTCGTATTATCACGAGCAGCATTATCAGGAATTAGGGAAGAGTGAGGCAATAAAAATGACAAATAATACTCAGCGCCAGGCTCGCGTATCAGCCTACTTACAACCATATACTGACGATGTACTACGTGAATTTAAAGATATTGGTAAAGTACAACAGCAGGTACAAAAGCCGAGAAATCGCAAATTGTGTGATGACTTGCAAGTCGCGATTCGCCGTTCTGGTCTTAAAGACGGTATGACCATTTCTTTCCATCACGCCTTTCGTGGTGGAGACCTTACGGTCAATATGGTGATGCAAGTCATTGCAGAGATGGGCTTTCGCAACTTAACACTTGCATCCAGTTCATTAAGTGCTTGCCATTCACCACTTGTTGAACATATTCGTCATGGGGTTATTCGTAAAATTTATACCTCTGGTATCCGAGGCACGCTCGCTGAAGCCATTTCACGTGGTGAGTTAGAAGAACCCGTACAAATCCATTCACATGGTGGAAGAGCCAATCTAATTCATAGCGGTGAACTAGTTATTGATGTGGCATTTATTGGCGTGCCATCATGTGATGAATACGGTAATGCAAACGGATATACCGGAACGGCCTGCTGTGGCTCTTTAGGTTATGCCAAAATTGACGCTGAAACTGCGAAAAAAGTGGTGATGTTAACAGAAGAGATACTCGATTACCCCCATAACCCATCCAGTATTAAACAAGATGAAGTCGATTATATCGTCAAAGTTAAACGCGTGGGTGATGCGGATAAAATCGGGGCAGATGCAACTCGTATGACATCAAACCCTCGTGAGCTTCTGATTGCGCGTACCGCAGCGGATGTTATCGAAAAATCCGGTTATTTCAAAGATGGTTTCTCATTACAAACCGGTACTGGTGGCGCCTCTTTGGCCGTTACTCGCTTCCTTGAAGATAAAATGAGACGCCATAACATTCAAGCTGGTTTCGCACTTGGCGGTATTACCTCAACTATCGTTGATTTACATGAAAAAGGGTTAATTCGCAAATTATTAGATGTTCAAAGCTTTGATAAAGCGGCAGCTGAATCACTTGCTCGCAACCCGAATCATATTGAAATCAGTGCTAACCAATATGCCTGTTTTGATTCGAAAGGTGCTTCCGTTGATATGCTTGATGTCGTCGTACTCAGTGCGTTAGAAATCGATACACGCTTTAATGTCAATGTGTTAACAGGGTCTGACGGTGTTATTCGTGGTGCATCTGGAGGTCACAGTGATACTGCTGTAGCCTCAAAACTGTCAATTATTGTTGCTCCGCTTGTCCGAGGACGTATTCCAACGTTAGTGGATGAAGTTCTCACTTGTGTTACACCAGGTTCCAGTGTCGATATTCTTGTCACTGACCATGGTATTACGGTTAACCCTGCACGCCCTGAATTAAAACAGCAACTTGAAAGCCAAGGTATTAAAACCGTTTCAATGAGCTGGTTAAGAGAGCGAGCACAATTATTAACCGGTACTCCTAACCCAATTGAATTTACAGATAAAGCTGTTGCGGTTGTCCGTTATCGTGATGGTTCAATCATTGATGTTGTTCATCAAGTGAAGGAGTAAATATGTTTTACCCACTGCCTGATACTCAAGAGCAATTTGAAATTTCTTTACCTGAACTGTTGGATAGCCGTGATGCCCGTCAGGCTCGACAACAAGCATGGATTGGTCTCCATCAGGTAACCTTGATTTCATTTACTGTCGTTTTTCCTGGAGCTGTCAAAGACAATTCTCTTGTTAGACATGTGTTTAATCAGGGCTTAAATGCGCTTGAACAAATTGCTTCATGCGGGCAGTGGGTGTTTTTATCACAACAATCTTGGGCATTCAAAACGGGGCCGGAATGCTTAGTCGCCGTTGATGGTGATGCTATCGAGATAAAAAAAGCGTTAATTCACCTAGAAGGATCGTCTGCTGTTGGTCGGTTATGGGATTTCGATGTATTTGATGCGAATGGGCAGCAATATTCGCGATCTCAATTAAATTTGCCACCAAGACGATGCTTAATTTGTGAAAATGAAGCAAAAATTTGTGCTCGTCAACGGACACATTCATTGGTTGAGATACTTGATCGTATCGAGGAGTTAGCAAATGCAACCTATTAAACAACTCAGCCATATCAATGAAAAATTAACTCGCTATTACAGCCAATTAGCATGGCAAGCGATGTTGGCCGAAGTGAATTTAACCCCTAAGCCCGGGTTAGTTGATAAACACAATACCGGTGCCCATAAAGATATGGCACTGACTGACTTTCATTTAAGTGCCAATGCCATCGCGACACATTTTCCACGATTTTTACAGGCAGGCGCTCAATATAAAAATTGCCCTATAGCGCAGCTATTACCTTACATTCGCCCTATTGGAATGGATTGCGAAAGGTCGATGTTCCGTGCAACAAAAGGCGTTAATACCCATAAAGGCAGTATTTTTTCCTTAGGTTTAGTCTTAACCGCAATAGGCCGTTTGATTGCACAACAACAATGTGTCTCACCGGAAAATGTCAGCTTATTGGTTGCTAGTATGTGTAAGGGAATTACCAATGAACTTAAACAAAAAACCGAAAAACCCACCGCAGGCGAGCGTTTATACCAGAGCCATGGGCTAACGGGTGCAAGAGGTGAAGCCGAAGGCGGTTACTCGTTAGTAATCAAACATTCACTTCCTTATTATTTACAGCAACTCGCTAAAGGCAAACTAGCCGATATTGCCCTACTTGATACCTTGATTCTATTAATGAGCCTGAATGACGATACGAATATTGTCAACCGTGGGGGTGTCAACGGCTTAGCATGGGTAAAACAACGCGCGGAACAGTTATTAATTGCTGGTATCAATACCTGTGATGACTTAGTTAAAGTTAAACATTTTGATAATGAATGTATTCAGCTAAATGTGAGCCCAGGGGGAAGTGCAGACTTATTAATTCTGACTTGGTTCTTTGCACGATTACCCAATCATTCTTTTATTTAACATTAAGTAATTTTTTAATACTAATAAAATAGGAATAATTTAAAGAATAAAAAAATTTAACCAAATAAAAACCAATTAACTATTTAACTAAATTATATACCTTAGGGTGAATTACTAATGAAGAATTAAAATCATTTTATTCACTCAAGATACAGCCATATTTAAAATATCGTCATTTTAACAAATTCCTAATATTAAAGTTCATTCAATTTAATATTAAATAAATTTAATATTGATTTAATCAAGGAAATTGGCTTATGCAAAAAGAAAAAATATGGAAGCTATTAATTTTAATAGCCATTCCAATTATTATTGCTTTAATACCAACACCAGCGGGTCTACCACATATTGCGTGGTTGCTATTCGGTCTTTATCTTGCCGCTATTGTTGGGCTGGTACTTAAACCATATTCAGAGCCTGTTATTTTATTAGCCACGATTGCTGCAAGTGCGGTAATTATTGGGGTAACGGGTACTAAAGATGTCAAAGCAAGCGAAGTTTTAAGCGGATATGCATCCGGTACGACATGGCTTGTATTTGCTGCATTTACTCTGAGTGCTGCCTTTGTTATTACCGGTTTAGGTAAACGTCTTTCTTATATTTTGATTGGTAAATTAGGCGGTACAACATTAGGCCTCGGTTATGTAACCGCAATCCTTGATTTAATTATCGCTCCTGCGACGCCATCGAATACAGCACGTGCTGGGGGAATTGTTTTTCCAATCATCAATAGTGTGGCCGTTGCTTTAGGGTCTGATCCAGAAAAAAGCCCACGTAAAGCAGGTCACTACCTCCTCGTCAACGTGTATATGGTGACCAAAACCACCAGCTATATGTTCTTGACAGCAATGGCGCCGAATGCACTCGCCCTTGCCATGATGAGTGACATTATGGGCATCCATTTAAGTTGGGGCGGATGGGCACTTGCCGCCTCTGTACCGGGTTTAATCATGCTGATTTTGACGCCGTTAATGATCTACAAACTGTATCCGCCTGAGTTGAAAAAGGTGAATAACAAAGAGATCGCAGCTAAAGGTCTTGAAGATTTAGGCCCAATGACTATGCGTGAAAAATTGCTGGGGATTGTCTTTGTTATCGCGCTGTGTGGCTGGATTTTCTCTGACCTTATCGGTGTTAGCGCGTCTAGCGTCGCGATTGCGGTCATGGCATTAACCCTGATCCTCGGTGTTGTAACTTGGGATGACGTACTGAAGAATAAAGGCGGCTGGAATACCCTGATTTGGTACGGTGGTATTATCAGTATGTCAGGCGTACTCACAAAAGCAGGCTTCTTCAAGTGGCTCGCAGATACCATGAGCCAATACCTTTCTTTCGGTGACCAAGCGATGCTGGCGTTCTTTGTCATCATGTTCATCAGTGTTGCCATTCGCTACTTATTCGCCTCTGGTGGTGCCTACGTTGCAGCCATGGTGCCGGTATTTGCCACTGTAGGTATGGTTGCAGGGGCTCCTCCGATGTTGCTCGCTCTGGGCTTACTGTTCTCGAATGCTTATGGCGGAAGCGTAACGCACTATGGCGGTGCAGCAGCACCTATCGTATTCGGTGCAGGTTATAACGATATCCGTTCTTGGTGGATCATCGGCGGGTTAGTTGCCTTCATTAGTTTATTCGTTCACATGACTATCGGTTTAGGTTGGTGGGAAATTTTAATTAGTACTGGATTAATTTAATTCTTCGTTAATAAACCGACACGACGGGCACAATCATGATTGTGCCCTATTTAACAACAAAATTATTAATTTCTCGCTGTTCCAGAGTTATTTGCAGTCTTGGCGCTATAACGTGAACTTTATTGGAGCAACCTTAATTCAGACTTAAGTTTACCCTAATAATATTAAGTCAGTTTACCCTAAATAGTTCGCGTTGTAGCAAGGCGGCAAAACGAAGGCATCCCGAGGAGCATACATCAGTATGTGACTTGGGGGGCTGAGTGCAGCCAACACAGCTACAGCGTGAAATATGACGGGTAAACAGATGAAAAAAATTCCTTGTACACTAATGCGTGGCGGCACCTCGAAAGGCGTATTCCTTTTAGCGGACTCTCTCCCTAAAGACACTCAACAACGGGATGAACTGATCCTTGCTATTATGGGTTCTGGTCATGCTTTGCAAATTGATGGTATTGGTGGGGGTAGCCCACAAACCAGCAAAGTCGCTATTATTAGCTCTTCAACTCATCCTGATGCTGATATTGATTATTTATTCGCTCAGGTTTCTATTACTGAACGTATTGTTGATACCGCACCAAATTGCGGAAATATTCTTTGTGCCGTGGGTTCTTTTGCGATTGAAAAGGGGTTAGTTCCTATTACTGGTAAAACAACCACTGTCAGGATCCGTAATGTCAATACGAACACTTTCGTCAACTCTACGGTGCAAACACCTGATGGTCATGTGGATTATGATGGTGATACCGAAATTGCTAGTGTACCCGGCCATGCCGCGCCTGTTGCCCTGACATTTTTAAATGCGTGTGGAACAAAAACAGGAAAATTGCTTCCTACTGGTCATGCTATTGATACCATTGAAGGCATTGATGTCAGTTGTATTGATATGGCAATGCCTGTGGTATTAATTGATGCTCCTCAGCTCAATAAAACTGGTTATGAAACTGCGGAGCAACTTGAATCCGATACCGAATTTATGCAAAAGCTGGAAACTATTCGTATAAAAGCCGGGGCAGCGATGGGACTTGGTGATGTGAGCAAAAAAGTTATTCCTAAACCCATATTGATTTCACCCGCCATTCACGGTGGAACCATTAATGTCCGCTATTTTATGCCACATAAATGCCATGGCGCTCTTGCCGTGACTGGTGCTATTGCCATTGCCACAAGTACTATTGTTCCTAATAGTATTACCCAGCAATATGTTCACTCTGTTGATATGAAAAACATTGCTATTGAGCATTTAAGTGGCAAATTTGACGTGTCGTTAAACCAACAAGGCAACTCACCGGAAGAGCTTCAAGCTTCAATTATTCGAACTGCAAGAAAACTCTTTGAAGGCGATGTCTACGTTCCTTAAAACTAATATCTTGGCCTGCCTCTTATCTAGAGGCAGGTGATTAATTTTATTTTTCTGCAAATAACGGTTCAAAATTGCCATCAATATAATAGGAAACTTGATGTGCCTCATCTGGCGTTGGCAACTCCAACTTCCCTGCCATTTTTTCCATAACTTGCTCCGGCACTGCATACTTACGTTGTTGATTTTGTTGCCGCCACTGTTTAAATGGCACTTCCAAGTAAACTAAATGGATTTTGGCTTGATAACGTTCAAATAAGCTGACCATGGTTCCCCGTAAAGAGGCACTTAATGATGTTGCATTCCAAATAAAATGTGTTTTAGTGCGTAACAATCGTTTTGCTTGCTCTTTAGCTTGCTGAGCCACCCACCCTTGTGCATTTTTATCGGCAGGGTTGATTTTATGTTCTCGGCGAATATCATCTAAACACACGACTGCCGTTTGTGGGTAAAACTGTTTGCTAAAATGGTCTTTTCCCATTCCCGGCAAACCACATAGCATAATCACTTCGCTCCCTATCTCTTCAAAAGGTTGGTAATCCGTAGTGCCCTTTTGATGATGAAAATAATGGAAGCGCCCAGCTGGTGAAGCGAATGATTTAGGTTTGTCCCAACAGCCCTGCTCACGACAAAATAATTCAAATAGCTCGATTCTAACTAATAATTCCGCTTTATCTTCACATGTACGCCCTATCGCATCAGCTTTCGCTAACATGCACAATAAAGGCATTTCAACGCGCAATGATGCCGCAAATAATGTACGTTCAGGATCTGGCTTTTCCATTAACCAAAGCGGTAGACCATGAAATCGAACTAAAGCCGCAATCTGTTCACGAATAGCAAAAGGTGTTTCTATTTGTCGAAATAATATATTTCGTACAGATAACTCACCTTTTTTAGCATGTCCAGGCGAATGAATCCGCCCCTCTTCATCTTCTTTTGTCGTACTACGTTTTTCAACATCATGCAGCAACGCTGCCGCCCAAACGATTTGTTGTTTAAGTTCTGGAAGCTGTTGATATTCAGGTAAATCTTCCAAAGCCGCTAACACCATTTGAGTGTGAATGGCCACATTACCTTCCGCATGGTGCAAACGGTCTTGCAGCACATATTGCATATCACGCACAAAATCGAACTGTTTTTCAAGCTGCGCCCAATCACGACATTGGGTTAATTGCCAACTCATGGTTGTTCTCCTTGTAATTCAAAGGCCAGCTTGGCTCTCTGCCAATGCCGTTTCCAGTGGATATCTGTTTTGACATGGTTTTTACGCACATATTTAAAAACATGCGCCATAAAATCATCCACATGAAACCCTTGGCTATCACGGCTCACAATCCCTTCCATGCTACAGGCTTTCCCTGTATGTGTATCACGCGCAATAAATTGACTATCTAATGATGCCGCAGTAATTAATGAACTTGCATACTCTTGCTTATCCATCTGTTTACTGAGTGATAAATCTAATTGTGGGACAGTTGGAAAATCAAATAAAGCCGCATAAAATTGCACCTCTTCCCAACTAAGCCAATACTCCCCTTGCCTAACAGCAAACACATAGAAATAATCTTCAATATGTTGATATTCAATGGAATGTATTGCATAAAGGTTTTCGCCGAAGAGTTCGATATCCCCTAAATCATCTTTAATCAGCTGCCAACGTTGGCGAATTTGCTGGCTCCATGCCGATTGGGTTGGGGCACCATGAGAGCGTGCAAAAACTCCATGGCGGTTTAAGCAATTATTTTCACCATCCAGTTTTTCTGTGTGAACCAGTTTGTTTATATTTTGGATGTGCGACCACCAATCGCTATTGATGCGATCATCACTAGTCGTACCAGGGGAGAACGGATAGTGATACGTTCTGCCATACTTTCTTGATTGCATATTCATCATGCTTTCTCTAAAGAAATAGAAATAACCACAAATCTTTTGTTAGATTTGCGTCTTTAATTGTTGAGAAATCAAGAGTAGGTATTACATATCTATTCCGAGTAACGGCCTCATTTTTGCTTGGCTAATAGTTAAAATTAGCGAAATTGAAGGAAAACAGTTGAATTTTAGTCTAATTGTCAAGAAAAAGGCTATCAATTTATTCCTAATCTCATTACTAACGCAACTATTCAACTGTTATACAATTTTCATCTAGGGAATATTTCACTACCACTTTATTACGATACAAACAATTATCCTGCAGAGTGATAGGTTCTTGTCCTTTGGTTGTCACTTTTTGCCAAATTTCATTATGACGGTATATAACTTCATTCTCTCGGGTAAATTTATGGTTTTTCTCATAAATATGGTATTTGTGTTCACGAGAAGTGCAGCTCAATAACTCCCCTTCGAGTTGATGTTCTGCAATATTAAATACCAACTGAAAAGCACTTTGTGTCGGATTATAAAAAACCAAATCGATATAATTATAAAAAATTGCCGCCCCAGAACCAAAAGGCAATACCCGCCCTTCATCTGGAAATGGGTCAAAACTATGATTAGCACGCTCAACCACTTGTAATGGAGAATGCAATACCATCCAATGAATTAAATTACTCAGTTGACAAATTCCCCCGCCAATCCCTGAACGAGCCTCACCAAACGAAAGTTCCATACCTTCAAGAAAACCTCTGCGCGCAGTTGGTTTTCCAACGAGCCGACAAAATGAGAAGTATTCCCCTGGGTAGATGATGACTCCATTCATCGCTTCTGCAGCAATACGTAAGTTTGTCACTTTGTTGTATTGTAAACGTAGGTCTGACTCACCTAATTTACGGATCAGCTTAGATGTGTGCTTGTTGTAGCGATACTCAAGACGTTCATTGGATTTTAATTTCGCATAATATTTGGCGGAAAATGCCCAATGCAATCGTCGAGCTAAACGTTTTTGGGTGACACGCAGCCAATAGAGAATAGGATGATAAGAAGAAAGCGGCCTACGCATAACAAACCTTATTGATATCATTAACCAATAAATCATGTCATAGCCCTTCGCTTTACGACATAGTAACTATCTGATAAACCCAATAATTGATAAAAGAAAATAATCCAGCTCGCAAAATAAAAACCATTTGTTCTAAATATTTTATGTCACAGCTAGGCTATAAAAAGAAAATCCCTAGGCGCATACGCAAGTATGTGACTAGGGTTTACTTTTGAAGCCAACAACGCTATGGCGTGTAGGATGACAATAATTTTCCCTTCTGAACTGAATAGACCATTTGCTCTAAGGATTTCATGTCACAGCTAGGCGGCAAAAAAGTAAATCCATAGGAGCATACACAAGTATGTGACTAGGGTTTACTTTTGAAGCCAACAACGCTGTGGCGTTAAAGCCAATGAGCAAATTAATACAAGCCGATTAACGCCCCAGTCGCTAATAAAAAGAAACTAAACAACCAAATCCAACCAAACGAATAACGTAAGTGGCGGCCCATATCAATTCCAGCCAACCCCATAGCTAGCCACGCCGCTGGAGAAAAAGGACTCACGAAGGTCCCCGCGTTGTTACCTATCGCCATGGCGTAAACAACGGAAGATGGGTCAACACCAACTGTGGCGGCAATTTGTTGAATTATTGGTAGTAAGGCAAAATAGTAAGCATCGGTACTGGTAAAAATATCCATCGGCACACCTAAAATACCGACAAAAATATGGACTTTAGAAACCCATTCGGTAGGTAAGATAGCCGTTAAGTCTGTTGCGATTGACTCAAGCATGCCACCTTCCGATAAAATACCCAAAAATGCTCCCGCCGCTAATATAATAGCAACCATTCCCAACGCTTGTGGTGCATGGGCGGCCAAAATTTTCATTTGGTCTCTAGGATTAGGGAAATTCACCATCAAGGCAATGGAAAGTGCAATCATAAAAACATAAGGTGCAGATAATAAACCAAATGCTAAACACACAACGGAGGCAACAATTAACCCACCATTGATGAGTGGTTTTTTAGGTTTTTGAACCGTTTCTGTTATATCTGCAGTGTCGTCACTGACAGGTAACAAAGAATCCATTTCATATGGCGTAGTTCCTTTCAAACTGGCCGCTGCAATACGTCGTTTCTCACGTAACCCCATCAGAATAGCAAATACCACTGCGCCACCCATACCAATTAGTTGTACTGGGATCAAATGTTGCCAAAGGGTCGAAGCATCAATTCCGGTTACAGCTGAAGCTCGGCCTAATGGCCCGCCCCAAGGTACCATATTCATGACACCCATACTGGCGCACATCAGTAGCAACATTAAATAGGGGCTCATACCAAGTTGACGGTATAAAGGTAACAATGCAGGAATAATAATTAAGAATGTCGCAGCGCCTGACCCATCGAGATGGACAATACCCGCAATTAACGTTGTCATAATACAAACAACAATAATATTCCCACGAGTCATTTTAACCATTAAACGGATCAACGGGTCAAAAATATGCAGATCTTTCATTAAGCTAAAGAATAAAATCGCAAATAAAAACATAGCTGCGACTTTTGAGACTTTATTAATGCCGCTTTCAAAGAATACTGAAATTTCAGCAACAGAATAACCGGCAAATAAAGCACCAATAAAGGGGATACAAGACATTGCGATAATTGGGCTAACTTTTCCCATCATCAATAATGTTACTATCGATATAATGATTAAAATACCAATAATTGTCAGCACATCAATTTCCTTCTTAGAATTATATTTTTCAGGTGAACACAAAGCTTAGGATTAGCTAGTATCAGCTTAATAAGCTTGTTTCTTATATAAACCATTTAATATAACCGCAAGGAATATTTTATATTTTTGCCTCACAAACAATACATTAACGCTTATTTAAATTATCATTTAAAATAAAAAAATAGTTTTATTCACTATTAGAACCATTAAAACCATAAGCAGATATTAACGCCATTTTATATTGGTGATTATTAATTTTATTTATAAGTTACAGAATTATAACAATCAAAAAATAATAGTTATTATTATATTTTATTTTTTATCTCATTTTTTTATATTTTTTCCCTCTTTTTGCATCATATTGCTAGGGAAATATACTTTTTATGGTTTTGATCAAATCTGCAAAAATTTACTTGATTTTCCTTCAACAATTCGCTGTAAAACAAATTTTCCCCTTTAATACCACACCATCTCACAAAAAAATTTTAGCTAGCTGGGTATAATATTAAAATAATTTAAGTTTGCTAATAAGGAAAGTTCCAATGAGCCACCTTTTTTCACCTGCATCAATAGGCCAAGTTTCGCTGAAAAATCGTATTATTGTTCCCCCAATGTGCCAATATTCTGCAGAAAATGGTATGCCAACAGCATGGCATAAAGCCCACTACATGAACCTTGCTTTATCAGGTGCCTCTTTAGTTATTGTAGAAGCCAGTGCTGTTGTTCCCGAAGGTCGTATTACCTACAAAGACCTAGGCTTATGGAATGAAGAGCAAATGACAGCAATGCAACAAATGCTCAGCGATATCCGGCAATATTCAGATGCACGCTTAGGAGTACAAATCGCTCACGCTGGTAGGAAAGCATCAACAGATTTACCTTGGTTAGGAGGTAATAGTATTCAGTCCACACAACCTAATGGCTGGCAGACTGTAGCACCATCAGCACTGGCTTTTGGTAATAATGCAATTCCACATGCATTAACTATTGAAGAAATTTCGCAGCTCAAACAGCAATTTATTGAGGCAGCAATTCGGGCAGAAAAAGCAGGTTTTGACGTTATTGAGATCCATGCTGCTCATGGATATATACTGCATGAATTCCTATCGCCAGTTTCAAACTTACGACAAGATGAATATGGTGGATGCTTTAAGAATCGTACTCGCTTACTGATTAATATTTTCCATGAGATGAGAGAAGCCATTAGCCCTAATGTTGCAATTGGTGTACGGATCTCCGCAACAGATTGGCTTGAATCGGGTTGGAGCGTACCTGAATCAATTGAGCTAACAGAATTATTAGAAGATTTAGGTTGTGACTATATCCACGTCTCATCTGGCGGGTTATCAACTGAACAACAGATACCATTGAGCCCAAATTACCAAGTCCCTTTAGCACAAGCTATTCATGAGAATACTATGATGCCTGTCATTGCTGTCGGTCTTATCACTGAACCTTTGCAAGCAGAAGCCATTGTGGCAACTCACCAAGCAGATTTTGTGGCAATCGGTAGAGGTATATTATTTGAACCACGCTGGCCTTGGCGAGCAGCAAGTGAATTGAATGAACAAATAGACGTTGCACCGCAATATCTACGCAGCGCCCCACACCAATTCAAACACTTATTTAAGTAAAAATAATAAATTCGCAGCTATTGTTGCTTGATAATCAATAGCTGCGAGTAATAAATAATTAACGTGCGTTAGTCGAGCACTGTTGAACGAATTCAATCATGGTTTTTTGGAATTCAGGCTCTGCGGTACCTGATTTTTCTAATTCCGCATCCATACGTTTAAACTCAGCTAAACCATATTTTTCAATTGTTTTATCGTAGGCACAACCACAAATTGCGGTAACTGCTTTTGCTGTTTCACCTTGAGGATTACCAGATGCAACGACACAAGTATTAACAAAGTTGTCTTTGTATTCAGCAATTTCTGATTTTTCATCAGAACATGCAGACAACACAACCATTGCTCCTGCCATACCTAATATTAATGCTAATTTTTTCATTTTATGCCCGTTTCCTATTCAGCTTTAACTAAGGTGATAATATTAAACCGCTATTATTCCTAGTTCACGCTATTTTGGATATATCGTTTATGTTTTCAATACCATTAATCTTAATGTGCTAAATAAGAGGTTCTTATTAAGATTAATATCCCTATCACTGACTATGCATATTAATCATAGCTGTTTTCTTATAAAAAATCTGTATTGGCCCATTGTTTATTATGTGTATTTTACCTTGGTAATGAATTAGAACAACGCCATCGGTAATAGAATAGTGCCGATAAAATTAGCACACAACCAACAATTTGGACAAAAGGCATTCTTTCATTGTACCAAATAGCCGCTACAAATACGGTCATAACAGGTTCAAGGATCATAATAATTGCAGCATTGCCGGCAGTAGTATTTTTTTGACCAATAAGTTGCAATACAAAGCGTAAACTCGTTGCTATTACAACACTAGCAATAAACCACATCATGGTAGGTACGGTGATGCTACTTGGCCACTCTTCTAAAAAAAATGACAAAACTAACCCAGTCATTCCTGTACAAGCAAGCTGAATGGTCGTTAACGGCAAAAGAGGGATTGTTCGAGTATATAAACTGGTATAACAAAAATAGATAGCTTGGACAATTGCCGCACCAAGAAACCACAGTTGGCTTGCTTTAAATTCAAGCTGTGCCTTAAATAGTGTTAAACATGCCAACCCTAATACAGCGACCGGAAGTGCCTCCCAGAAATAACGTACAGGTTTATTTTTTAAAATAACCCATGCGACTAGCGGGACAAACAACATAGCAAGGCTCATGATAAAAGCCCCTTCACCAATTGAATCTGTTATCGCAACTGCGTGGATCCAGAGCACCATATTTAATGACATCCAACCGCCTGTCATTAATATTTTTGGTAATTGCTTCGCCGTTATTCTATTTTTTTTCCCTCGACAAAAAGGGGCTAAAATGATGGCTGCAAATAAAAAACGGCTACCAAGAAAGGCAAAAATAGGCATTCCCTGCACTGATTCTCGGGAAAATACCCACCCCCAAGCCGCGATTATCGTGGTAAGCACCAAGAAAAATTCTGCCTTTCTTTGTGAATACATGTGTTCCTCTGGATAAATTAACTGACTCGCAGATACATCATACTGGCTTTTGTATGTAAACCAATCACATTTATGGCCTTTCTCTCCGACTTCCCTAAATAAAAAATATCTCGCCAAAGAACGATAAATATGACCTTAAATTAAGAGCCATTTCCTCTTAATAAAGATAATTTTACTTCTTGGCTGCTTTTTTCTTATTAACTAGACTAAGTCTGATTTTAAACGCGATAAATGGGGAAGTTTGCATAGAATCTCATCAATTTATCTTCTTACATAGCCTGAGATAATCAAGGGTAGACAAACAATGCACAACTTGATGAAAGGTTATATCATGGTTATTCAAAAAACATTACTGATAGATAATGATAAAATCAAAAAAATTAAGACTGCGATCAATAAGAGAAAATATGCACATGCCGATGAAATAAGTTTGTTATGGCAGCACGCTTTAAAATCATCGTCAGTCTTCAGTTGGGGAAAAGTGATGCTAATTTCTATCATTAGTGGTCTTGTTATCACAATAGCCACTTATTTGTAGGATGAGCTTTTAAAAAGAAGAAATCGAGCCTATCGCCCGATTTCTATTAACTTTCTTTGATATAGCTAAAATAGCTAATTCAACTAATTACCAGTAACCTAAGAATTTCCACCAAACGCTACCAATAAAGAACCAAATGGCTAAGTTAACTACGCTCATCACGAAACCTGTTTTCCACCATTCCGCAAGGGTTGCATAACCCGAACCAAAAATAATAGGTGCAGTACCCGTACCATAGTGTGTCAATGACATCATTAGTGACGATGAGAATGCTAATGTTAAAGCTAATAACATTGGTGGAGCGCCAAGGGCTAAACCTGCCGAGAAAAATGCTGCATACATCGCCGTAATATGCGCGGTTGTACTCGCAAAGAAATAGTGAGAATACACATAAATTAAAACAAGAATTAGCATTCCCCATACCCAGCTAATGCCTAATCCATCAATAGTTGCACCGACGGTTAATGACATCCACTTTATGAGACCGAGCTTACCTAAAAAACTCGCCATCATGACTAAGGCAGAGAACCAAACGACAGTATCCCATGCCCCTTTGTTTTTCAGAACATCATCCCAATTAATAACCCCTGTCGCTAATAGAACACTCAACCCAATAAACGCCGCGGTGGTTGCATTAACACTATATGCAGGCCCAAAAATCATGGCAGGAACACCAGCCCACAACAAAAGTAATAACCCAAAAACACCGAGAGTTATTTTTTCAGGTAATGAAACTGGGCCTAATTGTTGTAAACGTTCTTTGGCAAAATTTGGCGCATCCGGTGTTGAAGTAATTTCCGGCTTATACATCAAATAGATCACCAAAGGCATTAATATTAATGACACGATGGCAGGAACAAACGCCGCAATCGCCCACATACCCCAAGTTAATTCATTTTCTTGGCTTGTTTCACTAATAATCAAACTGACAATTAATGGGTTTGGCGCTGTCGCCGTAATAAACATTGCAGAAGTGATTGGGTTAATATTGTAGTTAACGAGCGATAAATAACGCCCTATCTTACCTGCGGTTCCATCTTCAGCCTTTGACCCAAAACTATCCGAGATCGAACGCATAATTGGGTGAATAATTCCCCCACCTCGAGCAGTGTTACTTGGTGTCACAGGTGCCAATATTGTTTCTGCTATTGCCAATGAATAAGCAATACCCAATGTTTTTTTACCGAATAAAGAAATGACATAATAACCTATCCTTGCCCCCAGGCCTGTTTTATTCAAGCTCATGGAAACCATGATAGAAATACCAATTAGCCAAATTAGATCATTAGAAAAGCCACTTAAAGCATCCGCAATTGCCCCTTTAGTTGATTCAGGGTTAGTGACCCCGGTTACTGCAACTAATGAAATAGCGACAATAGATACACCTCCTATTGGTAAAGCTTTACCAATAATAGCAGCGATAGTACCTACAAATAATGCTAAAAGATGCCACGCATTTGGATTAACACCTTCGGGAACAGGAATTAAGAACCAAATAATTAATGTTATTGCAACTGCGATTAGAGTTGGTACAGGTTTTAAAGGTGTTAGTTTATTCATAAGGTTATCCATACACGTATAAAGATGGAAATACAGAGTAATTTCAGTTATATATTCTAATTTTATCTTTAGATTAACAATATATAGCTCAAAAACCTTGATATTTATCAGTACGTGAATTCTTTTATGATAAATTTTAAGCCAGTTTGTAACGATGTGTAATATATTATTTCAGATATCAATCGTTCCATATTTCTTGCACAAAAAGATAAGCCTACACTTACATTAATAAGAGTAAGAATAAAACTGGGATTATTATTTGCTCTGTTACTAGGTTAACAGCACACAATCACATTTGTCACATAATCAAATTTGGTTAGTAATATACTAAAATTTCAATTTTTTTTATAGTTCATCCTCAATTTATGATTGCTGAATCGAATTAATAAAATAAAACCAAGAAATATTCAAAATTATATTGAATATATAAAAAATTATAACAATGACAACATTGATTAAAAAACACGCATATTACTATTAAATTAATACCTCTGCTTAATTAACATTAGTTATTATCTTATCTGATAATTTAAAAAAACACTTATAGTGATTATGCTCTGTTCTCAATACCATTTTTATCTCTAATCTAAATGTGAGTAATCAAACTTATCAAAATATGACTAATAAGGAAACGAAATGCCCACTGATAACATTTACATCACAAATTCTCAACAACCATGTATTGTATTATGTACAACCAATAGCCATGAAAGTGCAATTAAAATTACCCAACACTTACTCGCTAATCGCTTAGCAGCATGTGTTTCCCTACTGCCTGAAATAACATCTGTTTATCTATGGCATGGTAATATCACGCAAGATAAGGAGGTTTTACTCTTGATCAAAACGACCCAAGGAAACCAACTTAATCTATTTAATGCAATAAAAGAAATACACCCATATGAAACCCCAGAACTCATTCGCTTAGACCCAAGCCAAGTTGAAGACAATTATCTGCAATGGCTGATTAACTCTGTCAAATAATAGGTATTAATCTGAATTTAATAACTATAGCGTTATAAATTGTGAGCTAATATCATTTTTGTATAAATTAATTCAACTGGTCGGCTATGGTTTACCGTAAATTAGTGCTATATAAATAAGCTCGCTTTATATTTATTTTCCCTCCTTAATATTTGGAGGTTTTTTTTGTCTAAAATTGACTAGCGTATATTCCTTCAACCTGCTAAAAGTCCGATTTATTCGCCCCTTTGGCATTACATGGTTAGACAGCTATTATTATTATCGGCATTCTCCTTAAAGAAAAAAGCGACTGATATTAATATCAATCGCTTTGTGTATAAAAAATAGCCTGAATAAGCTAGTCTCGTAATGGCGGGTTTCTCACTTGCCTATCACCTGCTACATAATAATCTGCATTGCTTGTGGGTAACGAAGGACGGTTTCGAATTTTATCGGCAATTTTCTCTGCAATCATGATGGTCGTTGCATTTAAATTCCCTGTAATGATCAACGGCATAATCGATGCATCGATAACCCGTAGATTTTCAATACCGTGAACTCGCCCTGCACCATCCACGACTGCCATATCATCGTAACCCATTTTACAGGTTCCACACGGATGAAAAGCGGTTTCTGCTCTCTCGCGCACAAATGCATCTAGCTCTTCATCAGTGCTAATCTGTTTGCCAGGGCTTATTTCATCCCCACGATATGGGTCAAGTGCTGGCTGAGCCATAATTTCACGAGTAATACGAATGGCGGCACGAAACTCTTCCCAATCTTGCTCCGATGACATGTAATTAAACAAAATACTTGGATGTTGCTTTGGGTCTAGGGATTTCAAGCGAACACGCCCTCGACTAGGCGATCGCATTGAGCCTACATGGGCTTGAAAACCATGCTGATTGACTGCATTACTACCATTATAGTTAATCGCCACAGGCAAAAAGTGGAATTGAATATTTGGCCATGCGAATTTTTCGCTAGTGCGGATAAACCCACCTGCTTCAAATTGATTACTTGCGCCAACTCCAGTCCCTTTAAATAGCCACTCAGCGCCTATTTTAGGTTGGTTTATCCATTTTAAGGCTGGATATAATGAAACTGGTTGTTTGCATTCATATTGCAAATACATTTCAAGGTGATCTTGCAAGTTTTGCCCAACACCAGGTAAAACGTGCACAGCTGGAATATTGAACTCAGCCAAAACATCCTCAGGCCCAACTCCAGAACGCTGCAAAATTTGCGGTGAGGCGATCGCACCTGCACATAAAAGCACCTCTTTACTCGCCTTCACTACCGTAGGTGTAGTGCTATTACCTTGATAATATTTAACACCAACCGCTTTTTTCCCTTCAAACTCAATGGTATCTGTCGTGGCATGGGTAAGAATAGTCAGGTTATTACGCTTTTTCGCTTGGTCTAAATACCCTCTTGCTGTACTTGCTCGTCGCCCTTGCGGTGTAACTGTACGGTCCATTGGGCCAAAACCCTCTTGTTGAACCCCATTTAAATCATCTGTTTGCGGGTACCCTGCTTGTACGCCTGCTTCCACCATCGCATGAAATAGCACATTATTGCCATTTTTCGGTGTTGTCACACTGACGGGGCCATCTCCGCCGTGATAATCATTTGGGCCAATATCACGTGTTTCCGCTTTTCTAAAATAAGGTAAACAATCAAGGTAACGCCAGTCTTCTAACCCAGGCGCTTCCGCCCAACCATCAAAGTCTAGAGCATTCCCTCGGATGTAACACATCCCATTAATTAATGATGAGCCACCAAGCCCCTTTCCACGACCACACTCCATACGGCGGTGGTTCATATGCGGTTCAGGGTCAGTTTCATAAGCCCAATTATAACGTCGCCCTTGTAATGGGTACGCTAATGCCGCTGGCATTTGTGTGCGAAAGTCGAACCGGTAATCCGGTCCTCCTGCTTCAAGGAGCAGCACAGTAACATCAGGATCTTCTGTCAGGCGGGTAGCAAGAACGTTACCGGCTGAACCAGCACCGATAATAATATAGTCATAGACCATTGTTATCTCCTCTGTTTCAGTCAAATTAAAATGATGTGATTAAAAAACGGATGCAAATTCCCCCAGTTCCACTTGAATGGATTTCACTTGTGTATAATTTTGCAGTGTCATAACGCCATTTTCGCGGCCAACGCCGGAATGCTTATATCCGCCCACAGGCATTTGTGCTGGTGATTCACCCCATGTATTAATCCAACAAATCCCAGCCTCTAATTGATGAATAACACGGTGTGCACGTGTTAAATCTTGTGTCACCAATCCTGCTGCTAACCCGTACACACTATTGTTCGCACGAGCAATCACTTCGTCTTCCGATTGATAACTCAAAATACTCATAACAGGGCCAAAAATTTCTTCCTGTGTGATTTGCATTTCATCGTGGCAATCGGTGAATACGGTTGGTGCAACATAAGCTCCCTGTGCAAAATCGCCATCCATTAAGCGTTCACCACCGCACAATAACCTCGCGCCTTGTTGTTTGCCTAACTCAATATAACGCAACACGTTTTCCATATGAGCAAAACTGACTAATGGCCCAAAGTTGGTGTTTTCGTCAACGGGTGAACCTATTTTAATGCGAGCCACACGTTCAGTGATCTTGTCCTCAAACTGTGATTTAAGCGATTCAGGCACAAAAACCCGTGTTCCATTGGTACACACTTGGCCTGAACTATAAAAATTCGCCATCATGGCAATATCCGCGGCTTTATCTAAGTCTGCATCATCAAAAATAATTAGAGGCGATTTACCGCCTAGTTCCATCGTCACCTCTTTTAAAGAAGAAGCTGATGCATTCGCCATCACTTTTTTACCGGTTGCGATCCCCCCTGTGAATGAAACTTTGGCAATATCAGGGTGCTCTGTTAACCATTGCCCCACTTCACCGCCTTGGCCTGTCACTACGTTAAATACCCCTGCTGGCACACCCGCTTCAGTGTATATTTCAGCCAACTTTAACGCTGTTAACGAAGTAACTTCACTGGGTTTGAACACCATAGCATTACCTGCTGCTAGTGCAGGAGCTGATTTCCATAACGCAATTTGGATAGGATAATTCCATGCCCCAATGCCTGCCACGACTCCCAGAGGTTCACGACGAGTATAAGCAAACGAGCTATCACGCAAAGGGATTTGCTGCCCCTCCAGCATCGGAATTAAACCTGCATAGTATTCAAGAACATCCGCCCCTGTAACGATATCCACATAACGAGTTTCAGAAAGCGGTTTGCCCGTATCAAGGGTTTCGAGGTAAGCCAATTCGTCGTTACGTTCCCGTAAAATATCCACTGCACGGCGTAAAATACGTGAGCGTTCCATCGCAGTCATTGCCGCCCAGACTTTCTGGCCTTGTTTGGCGCTTTCTACCGCCCATTGGATATCTTCAAGGGTCGCAGATTGCAGATCCGCGATAGTTTCCCCATTGGCAGGGTTGATTGCAGGAAATCGCCCGCATTCAGGTTGTGAACTGTCGACATAACCACCATGAATATAAAGCTTATGTATCGGTGGATGTTGCATATTATCTCCTCTGAATTGGTTATTAGGTTCCTAAAACCTCAGCACGTTGTAGTTGCATATCGATGTATTCGTTAGTGATTTTGAGTGCATCCTTAACAGGAAATTGTTCATTACTCAAAGCACTACGTAGCCATAGGCCATCAATTAAAGCAGCCAGCCCCTTCGCTGCCATCCGCGCATCTGCCTTGTTTAATACCCGCCCAAACTCATAGCTTAAGTTTGAATACAAACGCCGGTCATTAACCTGTTGTAAGCGGTTTAAATTCGGTTGATGCATACTGCTAGCCCAAAAGGCTAGCCACGTTTTCATCGCGGCCTCACTGGTTTGCGTTGGATCGAAGTTGCCTTCAACAATCGCCTGAATTCGTAGTTTTGCCTCCGCCCCTGTTAACATGCGTAAACGTATTGCCACCGCAAAACCCAACTGGTATTGAATATGGCGCATAGTGGCTTCAAGCAAGCCATTTTTATCACGAAAATAATGGCTGATGATCCCTGTAGAAACCCCGGCTTTACGGGCAATTAACACAAAACTGGCTTCCTGCATTCCAACTTCATTAATCACAGCCAATGTGGCTTGAATTAACTGTTGTTTACGTATCGACTGCATTCCTATCTTCGGCATGGTATTTGAACCTAAAAAATACATTGATCCCTTTTATTAAACGTTTTTTTGATTGAATGTTCAATTAATATTAACTATTGTTTACAACAATTCATTCACAATTAACATAAGAGAGAAGATAACAAAAACCAAATCTTGGCTGATAAATCAATATATTAGCTTAGAAAGTAATTTTAACCTGTTAAATAAATAAAAATGTGGAATGTCCAATGACAACTCAAAATAGCCCAAAAAATAAGCAGAAGGATAAATTGAATTCTGTGGTTTTTTTTACTTCCGCCGGTCTTATCCTGGCGTTTTCTTTTTTCACCATCTTGATGACTGAAACAGCAAATCAGTGGATCGTTACCGCGCTTGGGTGGGTATCTAAAACCTTTGGTTGGTATTACCTGCTAGCAGCAACGCTTTATATTGTTTTTGTCATTTTCGTTGCTACCTCACGCTTTGGTAATATCAAACTCGGCCCTGAACAATCTAAACCTGAATTTAGCGTGCTCAGCTGGTCTGCGATGCTATTCGCGGCAGGAATTGGTATCGATTTAATGTTTTTCTCCGTCGCTGAGCCGGTCACCCAATATATGCTGCCGCCAACGGGCGAAGGCGAAACCTTAGAAGCAGCTCGTCAGGCGATGGTGTGGACACTGTTCCACTATGGCCTAACGGGCTGGTCTATGTATGCCTTAATGGGGATTGCACTGGGTTACTTCAGTTATCGTTATAACTTACCGCTAACCATTCGCTCCGCACTCTATCCTATTTTTGGTAAACGGATTGACGGCCCAATTGGCCATACAGTAGATATTGCGGCAGTACTTGGGACGATTTTCGGTATTGCAACAACTCTTGGGATCGGGGTTGTTCAGCTGAATTATGGCCTCAAAGTATTATTCGACTTACCTCAAGGGCTCCCCGTGCAAAGTGGGTTAATTCTGCTATCAGTGATTATGGCCGTGATTTCTGCCACATCTGGGGTAAATAAAGGTATTCGGGTGTTATCCGAGCTCAATGTGCTTTTGGCATTTGGCTTGATTTTATTTATCTTATTTGTCGGCGATACCGAGTTCTTACTCAATGCCTTAGTACTGAATGTGGGGGATTATATCAACCGCTTTATGGGTATGACCCTCAATAGCTTTGCCTTTGACCGCCCAACGGATTGGATGAATAGCTGGACGCTGTTTTTCTGGGCGTGGTGGGTAGCATGGTCGCCATTTGTTGGGTTATTCCTCGCTCGTATTTCTCGTGGTCGGACCATTAGACAGTTTGTGATCGGTACTTTAATTATTCCGTTTGTTTTCACACTATTGTGGTTATCTATTTTTGGTAATAGTGCATTGTATGAAATCATTCACGGCAATAGCGAACTTGCCAAAACCGTCCTCGACGCCCCCGAAAAAGGCTTCTATTCACTACTTGAGCTTTACCCTGGCTTTGGCCTAACCGCTTCTGTTGCAACCATTACTGGGCTGTTGTTCTATGTCACCTCTGCTGACTCCGGCTCATTAGTATTAGGTAATTTCACCTCAAAACTCAGTGATATTAACAACGATGCTCCTAATTGGTTGCGAATTTTTTGGTCTGTCGCAATTGGTTTACTCACCTTAGGGATGTTAATGACAGATGGCGTCGCTGCTTTACAAAATACAACGGTGATCATGGGCTTACCATTTAGTTTTGTGATCTTCTTTATTATGGCAGGGCTATATAAATCATTAAAAGTTGAGGACTTTAGACGCGTTAGTTCGCTAAATACCAATGCGCCTGCACCGCTGTATGGCAATGGAACACTCAATTGGAAACAGCGTTTGGGACGAGTGATGAATTTCCCGGGAACGACTTATACCCAGCGGATGCTTGATTTGGTGTGCATTCCTGCTATGCAAGAAGTGGCAAAAGAGCTCAGTTTAAGGGGAGCGAAAGTGGAATTTAACACCTTGCCACCCATTGCTGATGAGCGCTTAGACCATTTAGAGCTAACTGTTGACCTTGGTGAAGAACAAAGCTTTATTTACCAAGTGTGGCCACAGCGCTATTCCGTTCCCGGTTTTACCTATCGCGCACGTTCAGGGAAATCCCATTATTACCGCTTAGAAACCTTCTTATGGGAAGGCTCACAAGGGAATGATTTAATGGATTACACCAAAGAACAAGTGATTAGCGATATTCTAGACCAATATGAAAAACATATGAATTTCATTCATTTAAGCCGTGAAGCTCCCGGTGCAACCTTAACATTCCCTGAATCTGTATAATTTGACCTCTAAGGGAGCGATGCTCCCTTAGAGTCAACAAATGAACAACTTATCAATAAGGGCGGCCCGCTTGCTCTAACATTTTTTTCATTTGCTGGCGATCATTCATCCAAGCCATTGAATTAGGGCACCCTGCTCCCGTCGGGTTAACATCACACACATTAAAATGTTTTGAAAACGCATTTTCATCTGCATTTCGCTGCTCTAACAAAGCTTGATAACTTTGTTCTTCTTGTGGAAGTTTCTTTTTGGGATCAAAGACAAACTTTTGTTGTGTCTGTAATTTTTTAATTCCTTGGTAGTCTTGATTAAACTCGCGATCAGCGGGTGACTTTTCTTTAAATGTAAAGTCGCTGGCAAAGCCATAAGAAGTAAAACAAAGAAAAATAGCAATAATAACCTTTTTAAACATATCAATTTCCTGCTGTATCCATAAGTAAATATTATATGTCAGCAGAAACACATGGTGTTGAATAATAATAAGTGAAATTTATAAAATCCTTAATATTCAAATAAATAATTTACATATGTTATTAAATCAATTGATTGATACATCATTGAAATTGGCTTAGTCTTATTATATCAACCCTATGATGGATATTGGTGATAGCCCATTTTCTCTGAAATATTACGCCCCGCCGTTTTCAGTAATTGGACATAGTCATCAATACGCTGCTCATCAAAACGAATCGTTGGGAACGAAATCGATAGCCCTGCAACCACATGACCTAAGCGGTCATACACTGGTACAGCAATACAGCGCAGGCCTAACTCTTGCTCTTCTCTGTCTTGTGCATAATGGCATTCACGAACTGTGGCTAATTCCGTCAGCAGGTCTTCTATCGTTAAAATTGTTGTTGCCGTTTTTTGACTAAAAGTTTCATCTTTCAATGCCAAACGAATGGATTCTTCATCTTGCCAAGCGAGTAAAATCTTACCGATTGCGGTGCAATACAATGGGTTACGACGCCCAACCCGTGAATACATGCGTAAATTATAACTCGAGTCGATTTTATGGATATAAATAATGGCATCTTCATCTAATGCACCCAAATGCACCGCTTCATGGGTTAATTGGCCAATACGGCGCATTTCTTTATCTGCAATTTCTATCAGGTCAACATACTCGAGGGATTTTGCCCCTAATTCGAAGAGTTTTAAGGTTAGTGAGTACTTATCTGCTTCACCTTCTTGCTCCACATATCCTAACTGTTTCATCGTTTGCAGAAAACGAAATGTCGTGGCTTTTGACATCAATAAACGCTGTGAAAGCTCAGACACACCAATCTCTTTTTGCTCACCAAGGGCGCTAAGAATGCTAAATACCTTAACCACTGCTGAAACAGCATCCGTTTGAGTCGTTTTATCCATTATTTTTCCATCATCCTATAAATTGATATCGACATTACACCCTAACTAATAGCATAAGTGGCTATCATGATAAAAACAAGAACGTCGATTTGATATTTTTAAAACGGCGTTTCATTTTTATTGAAGTTCTATTTAAAATGGGTTTTAATAGCATCATTAAGTAGCAATAGTTTACTAAGTCGTAATCGCGCAGGTGGTGAAAATGAATACACATCCGCAAGTTGCCGTTATTGGCGAATGCATGGTTGAGTTGCAAAAATCGGGTGAACTTTATAGGCAAACATTTGGTGGGGATACACTCAATACCGCGCTATACCTGTCTCGTTTAACTAAAGATCACGGTGTGACAACCCGTTACATCACCGGTTTAGGTCAGGATCCATTCAGCCAGCAAATGCTAAGCAGTTGGCAACAAGAAGGCATCAATACTGAAGAGGTCTTTATTTCGGACAAACATTTGCCTGGGATGTATTTAATCGAAACTTCTGCTGATGGCGAACGCCGCTTTTTCTATTGGCGAGATAATGCCGCGGCAAAATTTTGGCTTGATGCCGTTTGTCTTGACCACAACAGCAAAGCCCACACACAGCAAATCCTAAATTCGCAACAATTTATCTATTTAAGTGGCATCAGCCTAGCCATTTTACCTAGCGCTTCACGCCAGTTGTTATTTGAAATGTTACAGCAAGCTAAACAGCATGGTGCCCAAATTGTGTTTGATAATAACTATCGCCCCGCACTTTGGTCTTCCAAACAAGCTGCACAACAGGCTTATCAGCAAATTTTAAGCCTAACCGATATCGCTTTTCTGACCTTTGATGACGAACAACTGCTCTACGGTGATATTGATGAAACTGATGCAATTACACGTACCCAACAATATGATGTGAACGAAATAGTGATCAAGCGCGGTGCTGGTGCCTGCTTTGTGATTATCGATAACGAACGTATTGAAGTCCCTGCGAATAAAATCAACCACGTGGTTGATACCACTGCAGCAGGGGATTCTTTCAGTGCCGGCTACCTTGCTTGCCGTATTTTAGGTGGCAACCCATGCGAAGCGGCAAAAACAGGTCATTTACTGGCTGGAACCGTCATCCAACACCGGGGAGCGATTATTCCATCCGAAGCTATGCCAACCACTGCTTTAGAAACATGTTAAGAGGCTTTAACCATGAATCAATTACTTGAAAGAATTAAGAAACTCAATGTTGTTCCTGTTATCACCATTAATAATGCAGAGCATGGTGCGCCATTAGCAAAAGCTTTAGTGGAAAATGGCCTGCCATGTGCAGAGGTCACCTTCCGCACCCCTGCCGCAGTACAAGCAATTAAAAATATGCGTGCTGCCTACCCTGAATTATTGATTGCTGCAGGTACGGTATTAACCACAGAGCAAGTTGACCAAGCCATTGAAGCGGGTGTAGATTTTATCGTCAGCCCGGGTTTTAACCCAAAAATTGTGGCTTATTGCCAACAAAAGAACGTGATTATTATTCCTGGGGTGAATAACCCAAGCTTAGTGGAGCAAGCCCTTGAATTTAATCTCACCACATTGAAATTCTTCCCAGCCGAAGCCTCTGGCGGGGTTGCCATGCTCAAAGCACTCAGCGCCGTTTACCCGGTTAAATTTATGCCAACTGGCGGTATTGGTGTGAAAAATATAAAAGAATACACCGCATTACCGTCTGTATTAGTGTGCGGCGGTTCATGGATGGTACCGAATGAATTAATTGACAGTGAAAACTGGCAAGAGCTTGGCAAACTCATTGCCGAAGCTGCAACTATTTAATTTATAATAAAAGTTTCGTTGTTGTTATTGCGCCCTTACTGGATGGTAAGGGCGTTTTACTAATGGCTTAGATAGAATACATTCGAGTAAAATATTCGCTGATTTTGTCATTATCTAATATTCTATCTTTAGTAAAATCTAAAGTATCAGAAACGACAATGTATTGCCTTAGAGGGATAGGTATATCTGATATTGTCGCATAAATCGTTGGCACTAAATGGCGAAAATAATCTCCCATTTTTGTTTCACCCTCATAGCCCACAGGAAAGTCTTCCCCTTGGTTATAGCCTTCAATGCCTTCAAATACAAATATTCCCTTTTGTGTTGCAAGATAAGCATCTGTCAGTTTATTACCTTCATCTAAGCGATTTTTATAACTGGTAAAAACAGTTTCTTGAGAATAATGCTTGTATCTCCAATAGGAAAATAGATCAACTGAAAAATCACCATTTTTCTGTATGCTATTTTCATATTTAGCCGATTCACAATATATAAACTCACTTAAATCAACATATAACTCACTAATATTAGGTATGTTGATATACACTTTGGGTAACCATCCCCAGCAATTATTCAGCATAAATGCTAAATAACCGTTTTTATCCATTGCAACCCATGAATAAATATTCCCCCATTCAGGTCGCCAATCAGTAGTTAACATAAAAGCCTCTCATATCGTTCACAATACAATTAAATTTTTATAGATATTGAATGAATTGGCCCTATACTTTAATTCAATGCATAAGGCCAAAATGAAACAGACTCTATATAAAAAGCTCAATAGTCATTAAATTATCAGAAACCTAACCAATAAAACGTTTTAACTGTAAACGCAACATCTCATTTTCGCGTCGGAGTATTTCATTTTGATCCATTAGGCTCATCGCCATTGCGATGCCCGGCCAGTCAATTTCTAATTCATGATAAAGACGCACGGCTCTTCTCACAATGACTACCGCTTGGTCGTCAAACAACCATTCATTAGTAGTTTCAATGGGTTGAATTATCCCAAGGCCGACAATTTCCTGTAATTCATCTTCAGCAATACCGGTATGAACGCAAAAATCAATAACGGTTAATGTGGTTAACTGTTCCATTATTTTCCTCCCCAATTTTTACGCGGGTCAAAGTGCGTATGGCTCTCAGCCAACTTCTGCCATAGCGCATCCGACTCTGCATTACTGCTATTCGGCATCACGATTTTTATAATCGCATACAGATCCCCAGCTGTGCCTTTATGTTTCAGCCCTTTGCCTTTAAGGCGTAATTTTTGGCCAGCTTGGCTATTAGCAGGAACGGTGATCACAATCGGGTCTTTTAATGTTGGAATGGTGACTTTAGTTCCGAGGGCTGCCTCCCATGGCGCAAGCGGCACGACCACTTCTAAATCATGGCCTTTGATATCAAATAATGGATGTGGTGCAATGCGGATGGTTATCCATAGATCGCCATTTTCACCGCCATTTTCCCCCGCTGTGCCTTGCCCTTTTAAGCGAATACGTTGCCCATCAATCACCCCTGCCGGGATAGTCACATTAAGTGTTTTGGGAACTTCATTTTCGATAAAACCAAAAGCGTTATAGACGGGTAAGTTATAGCTAATGGTACGTTTATGTGGTTCTTGGGTTTCTTCAAGGAAAACAGCCAGTTCAACTTCTAAGTCCTGCCCGCGGTGACTGCGTGTTTGCCTTGTGCCACCACGTGTACGTTGGGAAAACATCGATGAAAAAATGTCATCAAAACCACCCGCATCAAACCCTTGCTGAGAATATGTGTGGCTTTGTTGACCTTGGTTGGCTTGGTTAAAATAGGGATCATTTCTGTGCTCCCACATTTCATCGTATTCCGCGCGTTTTTCTTTGTCGCTGAGTACCGCCCACGCCTCTGCAATTTCTTTAAATCGCGCTTCTGCATTTGGCTCTTTACTGACATCGGGGTGATATTTTCGCGCTAAACGGCGATACGCGGTCTTAATGGTTTTTAAATCATCGGTGCGCTTAACACCCATGATGCTGTAATAATCCTTTAGTTCCATAGTCATATCTCGTTCACTTATCTGTTGAATAGAATTCTTATGGTATTTACCCAATTGGGTTAAACATCACAACGACCTTGAATTTAACTTAGGACATTTACGCAGTAATTGGAATAGCTAGGCCATGATAAAATTCCACAAAAAACAGGAAATTTACGCTATTTCAGGCTAAACCTATAAGAGTGCCGTTTGATTAATAGGGGAACTCTATGGATGCTCTTGCCAATCGCCTGAACTATAAAGTCAATTTTGCTATCTCTATTGAGGATTTTATTCGATTAATTCGCCAGTCACCATTTAAAGAAATGGTGCCAACCGATAATCTCACTCAATTAGATGCAATGTTGAATAACGCGGATTTATTGGTTAGTGCATGGGATGAGGAACAGGTGGTCGGTTTTGTCCGCACGGTGACGGATTTTAGTTCTTGCTGTTATATCTGCGAACTGGCCGTTGATATGCATTATCAAAAACACGGTATCGACCGCCAATTAATGCGCCTCGTCGCCGAGGAGCTTCCCGCTGATTGCCAGATTTTATTTTTCTCCACCGACAGCAACCTCACCGAATACTTAAAACTGGGGTTCACACAATCCCCAAGAGCATGGCACACCACGACAGAGAATTTTTTGGTTAGATCGGCAGAGCTGGATGAATAATAGAAAGTAACATCGTTAAAAGCGTAGAAATATAGTAGAAAAAACAAATTTGAATGAGCTTTAAAATACCCCTATGCGTATGCTCTAAATAATTCGTGCTACAGCTAGGCGGCAAGCTAGTTTAGCCCTAGGAGCATACATCAGTATGTGACTAGGGTGAACTAGTGAAGCCAACAACGCTGTGGTGCGAAGTATGACGAGCATCTATCTGAGGCGGCCGCGGAGGCGCTTAATAGCCTGACTATGCAGCTGACTCACCCTTGACTCCCCCACCTCCAACACCGCGCCAATCTCCTTCAAATTCAGCTCTTCTTGGTAATACAGCGTCAGCACCATTTTCTCGCGCTCAGGCAGCTGCTCAATCGCCGCCGCAATTTGGTCACGCAAGCTGGAGTCCAGCAACAAGCTCAACGGGTTACCGCCGTCATCTTCATCCATTTGTGGCTCACAGCTTTCCCCGTGAATTTCATGCCACTCATCATAGGAAAACAGTTGGCTATTATTGGTGTCTAGTAGCGCTTGGCGATACTCAGCAAGGTCAATATCCAGCGCTTTGGCGATTTCCGACTCAGTCGCACTTCGCCCTAAAGATTGTTCCAGCGCACCAATGGCTTTGGTCATTTCTCGTGCTTGGCGGCGCACACTACGCGGCACCCAGTCACGACTACGCAATTCATCTAGCATTGAGCCACGAATACGCTGCACCGCATAGGTAGCGAACGATGCCCCTTGGGTGACATCGAAACGTTCCAATGCATGCAGTAAGCCTATGCCCCCCGCTTGAATTAAGTCGTCAATGTCAACACTAGCGGGTAGTCTAACTTGCAGTTTTAGGGCTTCATGGCGTATTAGAGGGTAATAACGCTCCCATAGGCTATTTTTATTAATCACACCTTCGGCAGTATACAAATCACTCACAACCTGAATCACCCTTCAAGCTCTATAAAAGTTATTCATTATCTGTGTTGGTTTTGAATTCAATCCGTAGAGTAAGGCACTAAATATGGCTTTATTTGCCTTATCCTAAATAGGTAAAATTTGAATGATTGCAATGTTAACGATTGTTTTAACACAATTTTTAGGGAATTTTACTGGTAATACAAGAGGGAGTGGTTGTTTTATTGAGAAGTGATTTTGTCATTAAATTGCAGATTTGGACTTTAGACTTTGTTATTGACTAAATTAGCCTTCTTAAAGCAAGTGAAGTTATCGGTAAGCAGCAAGCTAGCTTAACACTAAGCATGAGAACCAAAGTAAACATAGCACTAGATATGGGAAATAATGACAAAGAAAATAATCAGATTAATGGATTATATATAAATAATATCATTGTTAAATACAATTAATATTAATTGAACATTAAGTTAATTCGGACTAACAAGGTAAACAACTTATTATTTGACAGATTTAACTTATATAATGTATTTTTACATTCACTAATGTAATAGCATATTAGTTTAATTAAAAAGTAAAATAACATATAGATATTTTTAATTTATTATCTTTTAATTTAAACTTAAATAATTAAGAAGAAAAATGATATACAAAATATATTTCTTTTATTTTTTCTATCTTTTCCCAATGTGGATATCCAAAACATTGCAGCCTATCTACTGGGAACAGCAGGCGCAATTAACGTTATTTTCAATTTCGTACGTAATGATGGCAATTGCGGGGGCCTGCTCACTACTTTATGCCAAAGGACTGTCCCAAATTGGCACTAAGCATGGGTTAATGGTGGGCTTTTTTCTATATGGAGGCGGCCTTGTTCTTAGAGCCTATCCCACAGGCATGGCTATCGCTGTCACGTCAGGTTTGATGGCAGGGATGGGTGCGAGTATTATCGCTATTGCACTTAAATCACTGATTTTTAATATTGATAAACAGGAACAAAATAAAGTCCTGCTACACACCGATAATTTAAGCACAATTGCACAAAGCCTTGGGGCTTTTATTGCAGGAGGGCTAGTGACGATTTTATCAATTATCGATCAAACTCCATATCGTTCCGCCTTATTGATTAGCGGGGTCATGGTATTAATCGCCATTGTAGCCATTCCTTCATTAAAAATACCAAAAACTGAGAAACCATTAGTAAAAAAAGGCTCCCAAAAAGGCACTTCATTTTTTCATTTTCTCAATAAAGCAGATTTAGTTTTATTTATTGCATTTATTCTCAGTGGCACCAGTTGGGCGTTGATCTTACCCATTATCCCAGTGTATTTAAAAAACATGCATTTTTCAGATGCGAATGTTGGCCTTGTGATGTCATTAGGCATTATTTCTGGGCTAGTACTCAAAAACCTTTTTATGTTTATTTTTTCTGACAAAGATAAACCTATCTCATTACTCGTTTTTTCTGGTTTATGCATGCTGATGCTCTATGGTATGTTTTGGTCAATAAAATTTAGCTCCCCGATTGTTTTCGCCATCTCGATTATTGCCATGTATATGTTTAGAACCGTTTGCTCACTGCTGATCAATTTGGTTGAGATGGAGATTGCACGCAAAGGGAATGCCGAACATATTTTTGGTTTAATACAAACCGCATTTTTGACAGGGGATATCTTTGGCGGAATTTCCCTACCCTATGTTTATGAGTCTGGTTTTCTGGTTAACACCCCTCTGGTTATTATTATTTTTATTCTGTTATCAAATATATTAATTTACAGCTGTGCCAAAACCAGCGCTAAAAGCCATACAGAACTTGTCTGAAAATGCTTAAGCGAGCCCTAAATAATTCGTGGTGCGGCTAGGCGACGAAGGAGATTATCCCGATGAGCGTACATAGGTACGTGATTCGGGTGAGCGACTGAAGTCAACAACGCTGCGGCGCGAAGTATGACGGGCAAAGAAAAGGCCAGCAATGCTGGCCTTTAATCAGGAATACAAGTCTAAATTAACGTAACAGACTTAAAACACCTTGTGGAACTTGGTTAGCTTGTGCCAACACAGCAGTACCTGCTTGTTGCAGAATCTGACCACGGCTCATGTTAGAAACTTCTGTCGCAAAGTCAGCATCTTGAATACGGCTACGTGCTGCACTCAGGTTGTTAACAGAGTTGTTCAGGTTATTGATAGTAGACTGCATACGGTTTTGGATAGCACCTAAAGAAGAACGGAATGAGTCAACTTGTTTTAAAGCATCATCAATAGCAGCTAGAGGCTCATCGGAAATTCCCATTTTAACGTCAGTAGCGGTTGATAAATCTACTTTAGCAGGATCTAACTTTCCTGTACTTGAATCAAAATCAGTTCGTTTAACTTCATAATATTTATCATCTTTTTTCAGATAAAACTCACCTTTAATAGCTTGTCCTGTTTTTTCATCCATTTTTTGAATGAGTTCTTCACCGGCTCCCAATTCGATAGCATTCATGTCTTTCTTTTCAGCTATAACTTCAGTTGCATTCGTTGCTGCCACTGGAGTTCCTACTGGAGAAGAATATTTAAGGTTTGTTGTCGTTGCTATATCTAATTGGCCATTATCTTTGAAATTATCTTCAGATAATTTTTTAAACTTACCAGTGCTTTCTTCATAATATAAATCACCATTATTATCTGCAAACACCTTACCAGTAGAACCCGTGTCGTCATATTTCACAGCTGCAGCTGGAGCACCATCAATTTTAACCTCTGTTGTAGCAAGGTCTTTAACTTGTTCACCAAGACGGCTTTTCACGCTTAAATCTAATTTATCAATATTTAATGTCGAGCTATCGATTTTTTGCAGGTTTATACCTATTGTTTCTCCATCATTAGCACCAACTTGAATATTTAATGTGCTTGTATCTTGCAATACTTTAACACCATTAAATTGAGTTTGTTCCGAAATACGGTTAATTTCATCCATACGCAACTTAACTTCATCTTTAATTGATTGAATGTCAGAGTCTGAGTTTGAACCCGTTCTTGCCTGTACAGTCAGCTCACGAATACGTTGTAAGTTATCGTTGATTTCGTTAACTGCACCTTCCGCAGTTTGTGCGATAGAAATACCGTCGTTAGCATTACGTGCTGCTTGGGTTAAACCTTTAACGTTAGCTGTGAAACGGTTAGCAATCGCTTGGCCAGCTGCATCGTCTTTTGCGCTGTTAATACGTGAACCAGATGATAAACGCTCAATCGCCGTACCTAATACGCCTTGTGAACGGTTTAAGTTGTTCTGAGTCGTCAGAGACAAAATGTTAGTGTTGATAACTTGTGCCATGATGTGATCCTTATTATTCAAATTAATGCGTTAAGCCAAAATGCTTAACTTGATGAATTTCGTCAGCAACTAGGTTATCGGCTACAAAAAAGTCCCCTTTAGGCTTTTTGATGAAAATTTTTATCTGTAAGGTTGAAAATGCCTTTGCAGCCCGCTTTTAATGCCATTATTTTTAACATTTTCATTTTTAACATATCCATTTATTTTTATTAATTTTCTTATTATTTAATTTCAATAGGGATAATTACCTACTTTTCCAGTATCAGCTCTCGCCATCACTCTTTTTCAGAATAGTCTAAAATTTTGCTCCGTTTTGCCGATAAGACTCTAAATAAATTTTATTTCAGAGTTTATGTCACAGACATAGAATAGGAGAAAACATGGCAGGAATATCCACACTCGGTATCGGGTCAAACTTAGATTTAAACGTGCAAATGGACCAATTAGAAGCGATGGAGCGCCGTCGTTTAGAGCCACTGACCACGCAAAAAGCCAGTTATGACGCGCAAATTAGCGCCTTTGGCAAAATGCAGTCGTCCTTAGAAAAACTAAAAAAAGCCGCCGAGGACTTAAAAAAATACGGCGATATCAGCACCACCAAAGTGAATGGCGAATACAAAGCCTTTGACGTGAAAACTGACGGCAAAGCGGTAGCGGGTGTACATGATGTGATAGTCACTCAGTTAGCAAAAGCACAAACTATCGCCACCAAAGGCACACCTAACAATAGCAATAAAGAATTGCTGGGCAATGGTGCACCTGAGCGAACCATTACCATCACACAGCCGTCACAAAAAGAAGATAAAGATAAAATCGTTATCAAACTGGATAACGAGCACACCTCACTGATTGAAATTGCGGATGCCATCAATAAAACTGATAAAGGCGTTTCCGCATCCGTCATCAAAGATAAAGACAATATCTATCACCTTGTCGTTACCTCTAAAAAAGAAGGTAGTGAAAACCGTATTAGTATCAATGTGGAAGGCGATGACAAACTGGCTGCTATTCTTAATGTTGAGTCTGAAATTGATGCGGATGGTAAGGTTACCTTAAAAAATGCCGACACCAGTGGTATGGTGCAAAAAGTGGCTCCACAAACTGCCTTATTGGAAATCGATGGTTTCAAATTAGAATCACAAACCAATGAAGCCAAAGACTTATTTCCTGGTTTAACCTTAACGCTGAAAAAAGAAAGTGAAGACGGTAAAGCTGACCATTTAATCGTTTCGGAAGATATTGAACCCGCCAAAGGTAAAATTAAAGCGTGGGTAGATGCCTATAATGAATTCCAAACGTTAGCCAAAGAGCTCACCAAATACACCCCAACGGAAAAAGGCACCGCACCAGATAAAACCAATGGCCCACTAATTGGTGATTCCACTTTACGCATGATCCAGAGCACCCTGCGCACGCAAGTTCGTATGCCACAAGCCAGTGGGGAAGTCGATACTCTGGCTAAAATGGGTATTAAACAAAAACTGGATGGCACCTTAGAAATCGATAATAAAGTGCTAGATAAAGTGCTCAAAGAAAACCCATCGAGTGCCAAAGTGTTTTTTGCCGGTGACGGTAAAGAAACTGGTTTTGGGACTGAAAACTTTAACTACTTGAAAGACACCTTGGACAGCAAAGAAGGCACCCTGCACAACGCCACCGATGGTATCCAGAAGAAAAAGAAAAGCTTAGACAAACGGATTGAGCAGACCAATAAACAAATCGAAAACACCATGGACATGTACCGTCGTCAATTCCAAAACCTCGATAAAATGATGACGTCACTGAACAGCACCAGTAATTCATTAGGCCGATTATTAGGCTAATACTTTTAGGTTAAAAACATGTATCAACGACACGCACAGCAAGCCTATCAGCAGGTCGATTTGGAGAGTGAAATCACCAATGCGACCCCATACCAACTGATCCAAATCCTGTTTAAAGGGGCGCTAAGTTCCCTAAAACGTGGGGAAATTTTTATGCATCAGGGTAAGGTGGCTGAAAAAGGTAAAGAAATCTCAAAAGCTATCGACATCATTGACACAGGGTTAAAGCAGTCGTTAAATTATGAAGCTGGCGGCGAACTTGCAGAAAATTTAGCAAGTTTGTATGAGTATATGACTATGCAGCTACTCCGTGCCAACCTCGAAAACAACGTGGCTTATGTCCAAGAAGTTTACCAATTACTCTCCGATATCGCCTCTGCGTGGCAACAAATCGGTGCAAATGTGGATGAAAGATAATCAGGTGGACAATAAAAATCCTATCGATTTACAAGAAATATACCGTAATGTCTTAGTATTAAGTGAAAATTTAGTTGCCTTAGCGCAATCCGGGGAATGGGAGACGTTGGTCTCCCGAGAGACAGAATATGTCCTTGCGGTGGAAAACCTCACCAAGTTAACGCAAGCGTTCGAAAAACAGCAGCCAATAACTGAAGAGTTTATTCAGTTATTGCATAAAATTATTGAAAATGAACGCGTTACTAAAGAATATTTACAACAGCATTTAAACTTTTTAAGCAAAGAAATTAAGCAATTAGACCAAAAACGGGTACTCAATAATAGCTATGGCCAATTTGATGAGCCAGACACCCCGTTAGTCGTTCGCCCCATGGAATGAATTTAAGTGTCAGGCCAACAAGCCTGACACCCTCTTCCCTTCGGGATTACAGCCTATTGTTGCTGCTTTAGACGTTGCTGCTTTTTCAGTTTTTTCAACAGCATATTGCGTTTTAACGGCGACAAGTGGTCAAGAAACACTTTACCGTGTAAGTGGTCAATTTCATGTTGCATGACAATTGCTAAAAACTCGTCACTATCCACTTCAAACGCTTTACCGTGCCTATCGAACGCTTTCACTTTAACGCGCAGGAAACGCTCTACATCCGCGTAGATCTCCGGCACTGACAAGCACCCTTCTTGGTAGCTGGTTTCCCCTTCACTTTCGACGATTTGAGGGTTAACAAATACCATGGGCTCATCACGGTTTTCTGAAATATCAATCACCATAATGGATTTAGTTTCAGCAATTTGCGTAGCAGCGAGGCCAATGCCGTTATCCGTGCTGTACATGGTATCTAACAAATCGTCGATTAAGGTTTGTACTGCAGCGAAATCTGTCACTGGGCTGCATTTAATGCGCAGTCGTTCATCTGGAATTTCAATAATTTCTCTTACTGCCATAATTTAAACCCTATAAATTCGATTACTTTTATTCAAATATCAATAATTCAAAATATTTTAGGCGACAGTAATGGCATTCGATAGCCGCTAACTGCCCCCACAACTCTGCCAGTGAAGTATGACGAACAGATAAAATATTATCGTCTTTCTATTTCATCAACAACATGCAAAAAATGGCATTGTTAATCAGAAATAAAATTTCACTTTAAACATCAATAAATTATCACTAAGCTGTTTAGCTTAAACCCTTATGCCACACAAGGTACATAAAATTTCACAGAAAAATAACACGTTATTTGGAAAAAAACATCTAAAATAGAAAAATGGTGCTCCTTTGTAGGTTTCCAACTGTTTTTATTTTTATCGGCTAGTCGCAGTTATTTGCCTATGGATATTTAATTTTATGTTTTTTCATCATAAAAATACAGTTGGGCCACATTCAAATTATTTTCAAATTAATATAAAATAAATAATAAGTGGCTTATCTTATAATTTAATCAATTTAAAAAAACCATATATATTTACAATATAAATATCACTGTCTTTATTCCAATCAAACACGAATATCCCGAATAAATATAATTTAAAAAATCGATTTTACCTGCCAGAAAAATGACCCTATTATAAATAAGTTGAGAAAAAAACCCCCACTTCATTCTTCTTTAGATAATATTTTTAATATAATACGGAAATTAACACATGGAAAAGAAAGCATTAGCTCGTTATTTAGCGGCCATATTACTCAGCGGATTGTCTTACACTGCAGTAGCCAACACTACATATCCAAAGACCGCACAAACATTAAGCGATATCAATGCACAAGGGATTAGTAATAATACTCTAGGTGTTAATAATAATACTAGAAGAATCATTTCTATCAATAAAAAAATCGGTGAGATTGATAGCGAAATTAACCAGATGAACTCAAATTTCGGTAGTGACATTGAAAAATTAAATATAAGGCATCTTAATATTAAATTAGAAACGAAAGATATACGAGATGATTTAAACAAATTGCAAGATGAAGTATTGTATTTTGAAGATAAAAATGCCGAAAAAATACAAAGTAACACTGATTTAATTAATGACCAAATCACATCAATACAAAAAGATAAAGAAATAGAGCACCATGCGTTTGACTCAAAATTAAAAGAAGTTGAATTATATGTACAAGGTGCATTAATTGGTGTAAATGCGGCGGACCAAGTCACCGAACAATTAAATACCAATATTCAGAATCTTGATAAAAAAGTTATTGGAAACACCTCGTCAATAAAAACCCTAAAAAGTGACGCGACCAAAACACAAAAAGCGAACGAAGTTAAATTCACAAAGTTAGAAAATAAATTTGACCATGGGGTCAACCAGCTTGATAGCAAAATAGATAAACGAGCCCAAGAAGCCAATTCTGGTATCGCATCCGTTGCTGCAATGAGCAATATCCCTTATGCAACAAATACCCGGTTTAGTGCCGGGGTTGGCGTAGGTAATTACAAAAATGGTTCTGCGATCGCTGCCGGGGCTCAATATCAACTAAAAGAAAATATCAACTTACGCAGTTCTGTTTCTTGGAACAATTCAGATGCTGCCGTTATCGGAGCGGGTGTCGCCTTCGGTTGGTAACTATCTAGCCCCTATTTTTCATAGGGCCTTAAAAATAATTTATATAACATTAACCAATAGTACCAATGATATATTGGTACTATTTTTAATCGCCCTAATCGGCCAATATCTAAATTAACTAGCTATGAGTTGTAATTAATCTTGGTGATAAGTCACAATCGCAATTGGTGTTGGGTTAATGGTAACCCAAAGGTTAGACATACCGACATGAGTTAGCAATGACTCACTTAGCTTATTACAACTGGTTTCAGATTGGCATTTCGAGAGAATTTCATTGGCGACTTGCGGGCTAAGCCCTTGCTTTGCCAAATAACTCATTTCATTTTCTAGCTTTTGTTGGAAGTCCGCAAAATCTGGTTTTGGCGAGGTATAATCTTCAACACCAACAAGTGTAGTGGCAACTTGAATGAGTGCACCATCATCAAAAGTGAGTTGATTTTCATAGCTCCAATCATTAAAAGGTTTTTGCTGCCCAAAAGTACAAACTGTTTTACTGCCATTTGCTTGGCATTTCCCCGCCTTAATAAAACTGATGCTATCAATACTTTGCCCCCAGTTTAAGCCAAATGGTGCGGTCGATGTGGTATCACACCCTACTAATAGCAGCGCAGCAACCCCAGCTATCATCCATTTCATACGCTCACCTCACAAGTCAATTTACCTCATGCTACAGGGTGAGGAGGCTAAATTGAAGTAAAAATGTCATCAGCTATTAACTCAAACAACATTAATATTTATATTTCAAGTTATTTATTTAACGATAATTTTACATATAATTAGTCATTATCAAAAAAATAGAGTTAACACAGATAAATCATCATATGTGCATTGCCAGATTTACTTTGGGTCTATACAATGCTCTGCTTTACACGATCCCAGTACCACTGCAATACAGATAACTATCATATTATTAGTCAGTTACCCCTCTAGCAACACTTGAAACTCCCTAGATGGTTCTTGAATAACAAGATAGCTGAATCGTTACAACTTAACTTTATAATTAATTGCTTTTGTAACGAGTGGATTTTGTAACTAACTGGTGGACTAACAAGCATTCACCAATCTCATTGTTAACAAATAACCATAACGTAAAGTACAAATTGTGAAATTATTATTCTCTCTTTCTTTAACAACCGCCATTCTCTCTGGTATATGGGCTTGGGTTGCAGATAGCTTAGGGTTAATCGGCTGGGCCGGATTTTTAGGCTGTACCGCATATTTTGCTTACCCCAAAGATGGGCTTAAAGGACTAGGTATTACTGCACTAACCGTCAGTAGCGGTGTAGTTTGGGGGTTGGTAATCCTGCATAGCGGTGACTACCTGCAACACTTACCTCATTTTGTTGGGTACTTTGTTACGGGTATTGTTGCCTTTTTGATGTGTATGCAAGCTAAAAAACAGTGGCTTTCTTATATACCAGGCACGTTTGTGGGTACCTGTGCTATTTTTGCGGCTGAAGGTGCTTGGTTGGTAACGATTCAATCACTATTAATCGGTGTGCTATTTGGCTTTGCAATGAAAAAAAGTGGGCTTTGGTTATTTGAAAAGTACTTATCGGATAAAAACTAAAAAAAACCGCCAATATGGCGGTTTAAATAAATCAATGAAACCAAGGGAATTTCAAACAGATTCGATATTACATTAAAATTGTCTAACAGCAATATATAACATTTTGATTTAACTAGTAATTAATCGAATATTAAACTAAGTACCCTTACTTATACCCACAAATATAATAATGATAAGTTTGTTAATAAAATGATAAAATTCGGACTTGAAATTCCAATTTAGATTAATAAAGCTTATACAACTTGTCAAACATCAGTCGAATTAATTCTTTTTAATATAATCATATAGTGAAATTCAGATTTTTCTGCATCCTTATATTATCAATAAAAAAGTAAAACCTTTTCTAAGCACCAATATGTTTTTCTTTCGTTAATTGATAACTTAGACTATTAAACCAATCAAAAGCGAAATAAAAGCGTAATAAACTAATTAAATTCACATGGCTAGAACGTAAAATCAGAATCGTTTGAAAAACACACTTTCATTCCTCTGCTATACTTGAATAAGAATATCTTAAGACCTATAACTGAATGTAACGAAAGGAAGAAGATATGATTAAAAAAATTTGCTTTTTAGCCTGTTCATTAGCTGTCGTATTCTCTTTAAGCGCATGCAACACCACCAAAGGTGTTGGTGAAGATATAGAAGCAGGTGGCGAAGCCATACAAAGAGCAGCTAAATGATGGCTAACAACCATCATCCTTAAATATTAGCTACCTCGACTAGAACTGACATATATACCAAACGGTGACAGTTTCGCCGTTTGGTATATAAATTAAAGAGCCTATAAATTCCTAAACCTTACTCTATTGAAATACAGAACATTTTAATATTGGCTAACAGGATCACAATTTAATTATGCCTCTCTTTTACAATGGAAGCCATCCAGCTAGGAGAGCATAATGAACCCGAAAAATAAAATTAATGTGTTAGACCACATTTCACCTGAAATGCAATCTGTAATGCAATTTTATGCAGAAAACCCATCCCCTTCCCCTATTGACACCAGCTATTACGGAATGCGACAAGCGTATATTGAAGATAGAAAATATTGGAATGCAGAAGCGCCAATGATGCACAATATTTACGATATTCAAATACCAACTCAATATGGCAATATTTTGACTCGTCTATTTCAACCCCTGAAGTCACCACCAGCAACTTTATTTTATATTCACGGAGGCGGGTTTATTTTAGGTAATTTACAAACTCATGACCGCATAATGCGGTTACTAGCCTGTTATTCAGGCTGTACCGTTATTGGAATAGATTATTCGTTATCCCCTGAAGCTCGTTACCCCCAAGCCATTGAAGAAATATCCACCGTTTACCAGTATTATCAACAAAATGCCGCAGAGCATAATATCAATATGCAACAAACTGGCTTTGCAGGTGACTCAGCTGGTGCAATGTTATCTCTTGCTTCTATACTTTGGTTGCGTGATAACACTATAGAAAGTGCCAATATTAAATCCGTTTTATTGTGGTATGGGCTTTATGGCTTACAGGATTCAATCAGTCGGCGGCTATATGGTGGGGAATGGGATGGGTTACAAAAAGAAGACTTAGAAAATTATGATAATGCCTATCTCGGGGAAAATGGTGATAGAGAAGCCCCTTATTACTGCTTATTCAATAATGACTTAACCAATGATATTCCACCTTGCTTTATTGCTAGTGCAGAATTTGACCCGCTATTAGATGATAGCTTGGCTTTATTCCGAACACTCGACGCTAACAATATATCTTGTGAATATAAAATGTACCCAGGAACTTTGCATGCTTTCTTACATTACTCTCGCATGATGCAAATATCAGATGAAGCAATTCGTGATGGTGCGAATTATTTTATCAAACAACTTTTATAATATTAACTCTATATTTATTGAAGATAACAGACGATAAAACGAAAAAACCTCGCATTTAGCGAGGTTTTTGAATGCTTAGCGATTCGTTTATCGTTATTTAGCGATAACGTTAGCTGCTGCTGGGCCTTTAGCACCATTTTCAATGGTGAATGAAACTTGTTGGCCTTCTGCTAATGATTTGAAGTTATCACTTTGAATTGCAGAAAAATGAACAAATACATCTTTGCTGCCGTCTGCAGGAGTGATAAAACCAAAACCTTTATCATCGTTAAACCATTTTACTGTACCAGTCATTGTATTAGACATAGAATTTCCTTTAATTTTTTAAAATTGCCATAAGGCATGTTGCGGTTTGTTCTTGTGGTACTTATGGGAATTAATTAGAAGGAATTCGCAATGAAGTGGTATCTGAGATAACGCTTAATGGTGAACATCTTAAAACTGACTAACATAAATAGGCCTGTACTTCCAAACCAGTGAGCACATTAAGCCACACTTATAACCAAATGGCAAATTTTATTTTCACATCAATTCAAGAAACAAATAGTTTGCTGTTTATCCGAACCTAAAAGAAAGCACATCTTCAGGTTTAATACCTATCAAAAACACCATAATCAGGCCTTTCGCCCCTCATCACCGCTCGCTGTTGCTCATGTACCGCTTCTCTATCGGCTCTTTTTTGTTCGGATGAACGGGCGTCTTTATGTGGCTTTGGCCATGTTGGTTTATCAGGCTCGAAAGAAGGCGTAAATGTACAACCCGTAATTAAAAATAGACAAAATAGCGAAGATATTACTTTCATAATGGCTTTTATTTTTCCAATACAGCGATTAGGTAAAAACACTTAATCATGATACCAATATTTATCATTTATCTAAATCATTATTTGGATACTACTTTGGTAAAATGACCATTGATAATTCACAATAACAATATATAAAGTAGGATTTAAGATAACAAAAAAGCCGCATCACGCAGCTTTTAAATCTTGTAATGCATTACAGTTATGATTGACTACTTTTTTCAGTTGGGTCAAACGGAAGCCCACCAGCAAAGACAAATGATAACCCAACAATAACGAACGAAACCATAACAAAACACTTATCAATAAATCGTTTCATACTGTTATTCCTATGCTTGATCATCGAATTAAAATATGCGAACCGATTATTATTGGCAATAAAAAATTACCCCATTACTTTCCCAACAGAGTACTAAAAGATCAATTAATTTATTACATTCAAATAAATAGTAAAATCATACTGGCATAGACATAATTTCTTGATACGCCGCCACTAGCTTATTACGTACTTGAATTCCCATTTGTAAACTTAAACTTGCTTTTTGCATATCAACCATCACGTCATTTAAGGAAATATCTTGCTTTCCTAACGTGAAGTTTTCAACTTGCTTAGCTGAATCATTACGTGTTTTATTAATTTGATTTACGGAAGCAACTAGGTGATCAGCAAATCCAACTGGCTCTATTACGGGTTTAATTGGGTTAGTGGCTTGGGTTGCCACGACATTTAATTGTGAAATAACCCCTTCAATCGCTTGAACTGTCATTCGATTCTCTTCTTATTAAATTAATGTGAATTTTTCACTAACCTATATTGGCTAGCTTACCCTATCACACCCTTTTTAACTTGAAGCCGATAAATAACACCAATTTTATAGGCTGATTCCGTCATTAGAACCCCTTAAAACAAGAAATAATAGCAAAGTGAAAAAGTGACGTTACGAAGAGGGAAATAACATTGTTTCACCAAAAGTATTTTCATCCGTCTAGTAGTCTGCCAAGCAGGGAATATTTATGAGTGCCGCATCTAAAGACACGGGGGAGGCCAAAAAGGGTTTTGCCTCTATAGTTGAAAGGATTAAAGCTGATCCTAAAATACCGTTAATGATTGCGGCGGCTGCGGCTGTTTCAATTATTGTCGCCCTTCTCCTCTGGCTACGCAGCCCTGACTACCGTGTACTTCTTAGCAATTTAAGTGCTAAAGATGGTGGCGATATTGTTGGCCAGCTAACTCAGATGAATGTGCCATATCAAATTGCTGATAATGGTAGCGCTATTTTAGTTCCTGCAGATAAAGTGCATGAATTACGTTTAAAGCTCGCTCAATCAGGTTTACCTAAAGGTGGCAATACTGGTTTTGAATTATTAGATAAAGAACAATTCGGTATCAGCCAATTTAGTGAGCAAATCAATTACCAACGTGCATTAGAGGGTGAACTCTCTCGTACTATTGAGTCCCTAAGCCCAGTACAAAGTGCTCGGGTGCATTTAGCAATTCCTAAACCCACCTTATTTGTGCGTGAGCAAAAGCTACCAACGGCTTCTGTGACGGTCGGTTTACTACCGGGAAGAATGCTTGATGAAGGGCAAATCAGCGCCATTGTCCATATGGTATCAAGTAGCGTAACAGGCCTAACCGCGAGTAATGTCATTATTGTTGACCAAGCGGGTCGCTTACTCACCAATAACGATAATAGCCAGCAATCGGCAAACAGCGCACAAATCAAAATGACTAAAGAGATGGAGTCCCATCTCAAACAGCGCATAGAAGATATTCTGTCGCCGTTAGTCGGTCGTGCCAATATTCATGCCCAAGTCACCGCGCAAATGGATTTCTCGAAAGTCGAACAAACTTCAGAGGAATATAAGCCCAACCAAACGCCAGATAGTGCGGCTATTCGTTCCCGCCAAAACAGCCAAAGTATGCAAAATAACAATGGCGGAACCGGTGGAGTGCCAGGTGCGCTTTCAAATCAACCCGTTAGTGCACCAAGTGCACCTATTGAAACCAATAAAGACAATAAAGATGGCGCTCAAACGGCGAATAACCGTAATAGTGTCTCGAACTCGCAAAGCGATGAAACCACAAATTACGAAGTAGATCGCAAAATTAGTCACACTCAACGGCAAATTGGTGTCGTCGATAGGCTCTCGGTCGCAGTTATTGTCAATTACCATTCACAAGATGGTGAAAATGGTCCAGAAATGAAGCCATTGCCACCAGAGATGCTGCAACAAATTGAGGCATTGACACGCGAAGCAATGGGCTTTTCCACTGCACGTGGGGATTCTCTCAACATTACTAATTCATTGTTTACCAATGAGGCTCCGGTTGAAGAAACACCTTCGTTACTTGAAAGCCCACAATTTATCGCTCAGCTACTGGATTATGGAAAAATACTGCTTATTGCCATTATTGCTTGGTTTATGTGGCGTTTCGGTATCAAACCTCAATGGGTTAAATACCGTAAAGCACAACAAGCCCAAGCTGAAGCCGAGGTTTTTGTTGCCACACAACTGAAAACCCCGCTCGTGGTTGATGAAGCGATTGATGAAGAAATGGATGAGCAAACACGCCGTCGCCTGACTCGTCAACGTGTTAGTGCTGAGATCCAAAGCCAACGTATCCGTGAAATGGCAGAAAAAGACCCACAAATCGTGGCAATGGTTATCCGTCAGTGGTTAGGAAAATCCCAATGAGTTTAAGTGGAACAGAAAAAAGTGCCGTGATGTTAATGACGCTCGGTGAAGACCAGGCTGCGGAAGTATTTAAGCACCTGAATCCTAAAGAAGTTCAGCAATTGAGTATGGCAGTGTCAAACATGCGCCAAATCTCAAATAATGAATTGGCAGAAGTATTAACTGAATTTGAAGAGTCAGCGATTCAATTCGCGGCTCTCAATATCAACACGAATGACTATCTGCGTTCTGTATTGGTGAAAGCACTTGGCGAAGAACGCGCCGCAAGCTTACTTGAGGACATCTTTGAAAAACAAGAAACCACGTCAGGGATCGAAAGCCTCAACTATATGGAACCCCAAACCGTTGCCGATATTATCCGTGATGAACATCCGCAAATTATCGCGACTATTTTGGTTCACTTAAAACGCAATCTTGCAGCGGATGTCCTCGAATTATTCGAAGAGCGCCAACGCAACGATATTATGCTACGTATCGCCACCTTTGGTGGTGTCCAACCTGCTGCATTGGCGGAATTGACCGAAGTATTGAACAACTTACTGGATGGCCAAAACCTCAAACGCAGCAAAATGGGTGGCGTGAGAACTGCGGCAGAAATCATCAACCTGATGAAAAGCCAGCAAGAAGAAAGCGTTATCGATGCAATGCGTGATTACGATGGTGAGCTTGCTCAACGTATTATTGACGAAATGTTCCTATTCGAAAACCTTATCGAGGTGGACAACCGCAGCATTCAACGTATTTTGCAGGATGTTTCGACAGACTCGCTGGTTATTGCCCTCAAAGGCAGCAACCAAGCACTACGCGACCACTTCCTCAACAATATGGCCGCTCGCGCTGCAGAAATCGTGCGCGACGATTTGGAATCACGTTCTCCTGTGCGTATGTCTCAAGTGGAAAACGAACAAAAAGCTATTTTGCTTATCGTTCGTCGTTTAGTCGAAAAAGGCGAAATCGCTATAGGTGGTGGAGACGACGTCTATGTCTAAGTCAACAATTCCAAATGACCAATGGCAGCCTTGGCAGCTTCGTGAGCTTAATCAATGGGATCTCAACTCAGGCATTCCTGCATTAAGTGATGTTCCTGAGCCTGACGCGCCAAAAGTCCCGTGCCTTGAACCAAAAGAAGTGTTAGAGCAAATTAATTTGCTCGATAACATCAAGGAAGATGCACAGCGGACGGGTTACCAACAAGGGCATGAAAAAGGCCAGCAAGAAGGTTACCAAGCTGGTTTTGAGCAAGGCTTACGAGCTGGAGAAGAACAAGGGCGTGAGCAGGCACTTGCTTTGCAACAACCTGTGATTGAAACATGGCAAAAACTGCTGTCTGAATTCAATTATTCTCTCGATACCTTTGATACGGTGGTGACCACTAAACTGTTGCAGATAGCGTTGACTGCGGCTAAGCAAGTTTTAGGACAATCCACCGTTTGTGATGGCACCGCATTGTTGGAGGAAATCAGCCAGTTACTCCAACAAAAACCGATTTTTACTGGGCAGCCTGAACTACACATCAACCCAAATCATTTTGAATTGATTGAACAGCACCTCGGTTCCCTACTCAACTTGAACGGCTGGCGCTTAGTCGCTGATCCTAAACTGCATATCGGTGGCTGCCGAGTCGTCGCTGAAGACGGTGAAATTGATATGACTGTGGCGACACGTTGGCAAGAATTGTGTCGTTTATATGCACCGGAGAGCTTTTCATGACGGCACGATTGGGACGCTGGATTGCTTCGTTGGACGATTTAGAATCGCGGATGAAAGGGATCCCGATGGTGCGTCGTTATGGCCGCCTCACAAAAATCACTGGCTTAGTGATGGAAGCCGAAGGCATTAAAATGCCTTTGGGGGCAACCTGCTTTATTGAACGCTCAATTAATGGTGGCTCAGATGAAGTGGTGTGTGAAGTCGTCGGCTTTAACGGCCCAAGAATGTTATTGATGCCATTAGCCGACCTCGAGGGGATCGCCCCGGGTGCCCGTGTTTATGCACAATCAACCGGTGATGACGGGCAAACTAGCCGCTTACTCCCTATTGGTAATGAATTATTAGGCAGAGTACTTGATGCCCAAGGTAATCCATTAGATGGAAAAGGCCCCTTAGAGGTAAAAACACGCGCGCCATTAATTACCCCACCAATTAACCCATTAGAACGAACGCCTATTAGTAATGTATTGGATGTCGGTGTTCGTGCAATCAATGCATTATTAACCGTCGGTCGCGGCCAACGTATGGGGCTATTTGCTGGCTCTGGTGTGGGTAAAAGCGTATTACTTGGCATGATGGCACGCTTTACACAAGCCGATATTATCGTAGTCGGGTTGATTGGTGAACGTGGTCGTGAAGTCAAAGATTTCATTGAAAATATCTTAGGGGCTGATGGCTTAAAACGTGCCGTTGTCGTTGCAGCGCCAGCCGATGTGTCTCCTCTATTGCGCATGCAAGGCGCCTCTTATGCCACTCGTATCGCTGAGTATTTTCGCGATAAAGGTTTAAGTGTGCTGTTGATTATGGATTCACTCACTCGCTACAGCATGGCACAACGGGAAATTGCGTTAGCCGTGGGTGAACCACCAGCAACGAAAGGCTATCCACCTTCTGTATTTGCCAAATTACCAGCATTAGTTGAGCGTGCAGGGAATGGGAAAAATGGTGGGTCAATTACCGCTTTCTATACCGTTTTAACGGAAGGGGATGACCAACAAGACCCAATTGCTGACTCGGCTCGCGCCATTTTGGATGGCCATATTGTACTTTCACGTTCACTGGCAGAGTCAGGGCACTACCCTGCAATAGATATCGAGGCATCTATCAGCCGTGCCATGACCGAGCTCATTCCTAAAGAACATTACCGAAAAATTCAACGTTTCAAGCAGTTAACGTCTAGTTACCAACGCAACCGAGATTTAATTAACGTCGGTGCTTATGCAATGGGCAGTGATCCTATGTTGGATACGGCTATCCAATATTACCCACGTATGTCGAAGTTTTTGCAGCAAGATATTGATGAGCGATGTGATTATCAAACCGCATGCGAACAGTTGACACAAGTGGTTCCCAACGAATAACGAGGGGATAAATGGCCAAAAATAATGCCTTAACAACATTACTCACCTTAGCTGTTGAAGCCTCGGAAGAAGCAGCAAAAGTGTTAGCTCAAGTGCGCCAAACCCACACCCAAATGGCGCAGCAACTAAATATGTTGGAAAACTACCAATCCGAATATCGTCAAAAACTCAACCAAACCTTGCATACGGGTATGGAATCGGATAAGTGGCAGAATTATCAGCAATTTTTGGTCACATTGGAACTGACCATTGAGCAACAGCAGCAACAACTGAATTTATGGGAGCAACGCGTTAACGAAGCTAACCGCCATTGGCAAGAAAAACAACAGCGTGTCAACGCGTTCGATACGTTAATTCAACGTGCTGAACATACTGAATACCAACGTCAAAACCGCTTAGAACAAAAGCAAATGGATGAATTTGCTCAACGAGCGACTTTACGGAGACCTCAATAAATGGACATCAACGCCCTGAATGTGCCAACCGCATCATCGACTAAAAATGGCAATATACAACAAAATGAATCGCGCGCTGATGAAAATCAAGCCCCTGTACTCCCCTTTCAAGCCATGCTTGATAACCAGCAACCGATTGAAAAACAAAATGTCACTAATCAACCGATCAATGAAGAAGCACTTAACAAAGGCATTGTTGATAACAAACTGGCAATAGCGAGTAAAGAAACGATTGAACAAACCAAGGTTGGGCAAAAAACGGCTGAAAATGCCATTGAGCAACTGAACTTTAGCCGTAACTTGCGTGCTGATAGCGTGCAAACTGCACTTAACACTGAGTTATTAACAGGCAAAGATGCTAACGAGCAAGTGTGGCTAGAGAGCTTAAAACAGTCATTAACTGGCCAAGTACAAGCAACGGCAAATACAACTATTAAAACAGAAGCACACTCGGTTTTAGGCGCATTTACCCAAAAAATGCAGCACCTAACGGATAATGCAGATGGCATCATTAATGAAGATGATGGCAAACATCTGGAAGGTTCACAGCAACAAATCGCAGGCGAAGAAGATGGCCCAGAACTTGGGGTATTTATTAAGAATGAAAAAGAAGAACGTCGTGACCAGCCTCTTTTTCCCCTTGATAACCCACGAGATATACGCAGTAAAAATTTAACTGCTGATTTCATGCCATTGAATAAAAAAGTGAGTGATAAAGACCCAGTATTAAACCTACAAAATGTTTCAAGTGAAGCCCTGAACCAAACCGCGAAAGGCGCATTTACACTACAAACTGAGACTGGTGCTTTTACCACCACATCCTCACAGCATACAACGACCGCGCCAGTTAGCATGATGCCAACGACATCAACAGCCCAAGCGGCAACCATAAATGCGCCAACGGCTGCTCCAACCATGCATTTAGCCAGCCAATTAGGTAGCGAAGCGTGGCAGCAGCAATTAAGCCAACATATGTTATTTTTCTCTCGCCAAGGAATATCTCAGGCACAAATTCGCTTGCACCCTGAAGAGTTAGGATCACTAAATGTGCATTTACGCATCGAAGATAACCAAGCAGTAATGCATTTTGTCTCTCCACATAGTCATGTACGTGCAGCCATGGAATCCATGATGCCAGTGCTACGCAGTGCGCTACAAGAAAGTGGTATTCATCTTGCTCAAGGCTCTGTTGGCCAAGATAACTTGAACCAGCAATCCGATAGCTCTCAGCAAAATGCGCACCAAAACGATGGCCAAATTCAAGCGACACATCCATCCGTTGGTGCTGTTGGTATCAGCGAAGCAAATGCCACTGTTTCACCTAAAAATGTAGCATCAAGACAAGGTGGCATTAACACTTTTGCATAAAAAACAAACGAATCGCGGTAATTTCCTAGCTAAAGCGCCGAGTTACCGCCTTTTTGTTTCGTTTTTCACTCCTTTAACTCTTGGCAACCAAGCCATAATGCTAGAGATCATAACGTAAAAACCCATTTGGGTTTAGCATCCAAGAAACAGGAATTCAGCTAAATGTCGTCGAGCAAAAAATCAAAAAGTTCCAACAAAGGGTTGCTTATTCTATTTGCCCTTCTTGCCCTTGCTGGCGCAGGGTTTGGGGGTTATACCTGGTGGACGACACAACAAGGCACGCAAACGGCGAGTGAGGAAGAAAAGCGCCCGAACATGCCACAACCCATTTTTATGGAGTTAGAGCCATTTACCGTCAATTTGGCTGGTGCAGCCGATGCACCTGATCGTGTGCTTTATATCCATGTGACTTTGCGACTTGCGAACGAAAAATCGCGCAAACAACTTCATGAATACCTCCCTGAAGTGCGTAGCCGTTTGTTACTGCTACTTTCAGAGCAAAAAGCAAAAAATATTGAGACGCATGAAGGTAAGTTGCAGTTAATGAAAGATATCAAGCAAACACTCACCCCTACCCTGATCCCAGGTGATACCGATCAGGATATTTCTGATGTGTTATTTACTACTTTTATTCTGCGGTAATACTCATGAGCGATAATATTTTATCTCAGGCCGAAATTGATGCGCTGCTTAATGATGATGCACCATCAAGCAGTACGCCTGTGCCAGAGACTCAAGGGAAAGATAATGTTCGCCCTTACGACCCGAATACTCAACGTCGAGTTATTCGGGAGCGAATGCAGTCTCTCGAAATCATTAATGAACGTTTTGCTCGCCAGTTCCGTATGGGTTTGTTCAATATGTTACGTCGCAGCCCAGATATTACGGTAGGCGGTATTAAAATTGAACCTTACCATGAGTTTGCGCGTAATTTACCCGTACCGACTAACTTAAACTTAATCCATATGCCGCCTTTACGAGGCACGGCACTGTTTACCTTTGAGCCCGCATTAGTTTACATCGCTGTCGACAATCTATTTGGTGGAGACGGCCGCTTTCCTGTACGGCAAGAAGGTAAAGAGTTTACCAATACTGAACAACGCATTATCAATCGCATGCTCAAGTTAGCTTTAGGGGCTTATCGCGATGCTTGGAAGCCAATCGCTGATATTGAAGTGGAATATGTACGTTCTGAAATCCAAGTCAAATTCACTAATATCACCACCTCCCCTAATGACATTGTCGTTACCACACCGTTTTTAGTGGAGATAGGCAATACCGTTGGTGAATTCAGTATTTGTATTCCGATCGCCATGATTGAGCCATTACGTGAACGTTTAATAAACCCACCAATGGAACAAGGCCACCAAGAAAATGAAACTTGGGTCACAAACCTTGTCACCCAAGTGAAACGTTCTGAACTTGAGTTGGTTGCCAACTTTGTTGACATTCCAATGCGAATTTCTCGCTTACTGCAACTGCAAAAAGGGGATGTGATCCCAATTGAGAAACCTGACCGCCTCATCGTTAATGTTGATGGCGTTCCCGTATTAACCAGTCAATACGGTACTCAAAATGGCCAGTATGCATTGCGTGTAGAACATTTGATTAATCCTGTATTAAACACTCTAGATGAGGAAAGTACCAATGAGTGAGGCGAAGAACTCTCCTGATGCATCAACCAATCACGACAGTGAAGACCTGTGGGCTGAAGCGCTGGAACAGCAAAAAAAAGCGGAATCCGCCTCAGCTGGTGCACAGGCTTTCGACAACTTTGATGGACAAAACCCGCTAAATCAACTGTCTGATATCGATATGATCATGGACATTCCTGTCCGTCTTTCAGTTGAATTGGGTCGCACTAAAATGACCATTAAAAAACTACTGAGCTTATCCCAAGGTTCTGTAGTTTCTCTGGATGGCTTAGCGGGTGAGCCACTGGATATTCTGATCAATGGCTATTTAATTGCGCAGGGAGAAGTGGTCGTGGTTTCAGATAATTACGGTATTCGTATTACTGACATCATTACGCCTTCCGAACGTATGCGCCGTTTAAGTCGTTAATTAACCACGTGAGTCGCTGATAATGGCAATACCCAATCAAACTGAGCAGGCACCGATATCTGTGCCTTTTTTATCAACAACCGTTTCCTCCGGTGAACCTAATACTCCTGCTATTGACCACAATGATAGCTTAACGCAGATATCGGGGGCTTTAGGGGGGATCATTTTATTGATACTAGCAGGTGCTTGGTTGGTGAAAAAATTAGGATTTGCTCCCCAAAAAATGGGCAAGGAGCAAATCGTAAAAGTCAAAAGCCGTTGCTCATTAGGTAATAAAGAACGCGTTGTGGTTATTGAGGTGAATAATGAGTGTTTGGTATTAGGTGTTACGACACAAAATATCAGCCTCTTACACCAATACCCGGCTGCACCTGAAGTCACTGAGACATTGCCAACTGAACCGCTCACCTTTCAGTCTTTATTAAAGAAAAAACAAGAGGCTGCAAAATGTGCGGCTTCAGTTACACTTATGCATAAGTAATCGGAAGGGCTCATGTTACCTCTAAAATCTTTACTCACGATTACTACCCTCTTGTTTTTATTGCCAAACTCCGCTTCTGCGGCACTACCAGCCATTATTAGCCATTCAATGGCTGATGGCGGACAAACTTGGTCTTTACCTGTTCAAACGCTTTTATTTTTGACCTTATTAGGCTTTATTCCCGCCTTATTATTAATGATGACCAGTTTTACCCGCATCATTATTGTTTTAGGTTTATTGCGTAACGCACTCGGAACGCCCTCCGCTCCACCGAACCAAGTCTTATTGGGTTTAGCACTGTTTTTGACCTTTTTTGTGATGTCACCCGTTGCCGACCAAGTGTATCGTGAAGCCTACCAGCCTTTTAGCGAAGACAAAATTAGCCTCGAAACCGCTTTAGAGAAAGGGACAGCACCGTTAAGAACCTTTATGTTAGGGCAAACACGCGAATCCGACTTAGCCCTATTCGCAAGAATAGCCAAGGTAGGTGAAATTCAAGAAGCGAAAGATGTTCCATTACGTATTTTAGTCCCAGCCTTTATTACCAGCGAACTAAAAACCGCATTCCAAATTGGTTTTACTATTTTTATTCCATTTTTAATCATCGACTTAGTCGTTGCCAGTGTCTTAATGGCATTAGGGATGATGATGGTTCCACCTGCAACAGTTTCCTTGCCATTTAAATTAATGTTGTTTGTATTAGTTGATGGTTGGCAACTATTGCTTGGCTCATTATCGCAAAGCTTTTTTAATTAGGATTATTTTACTCGGAGTAGTTATGACACCTGAATCAGTAATGGCGATGGGAACTGAAGCGATGAAAATTGCGCTGATGCTAGCTGCCCCTTTGTTATTAGCCGCTTTAGCGGCGGGTTTAATTATCAGCTTACTGCAAGCCGCCACGCAAGTGAATGAAATGACGCTATCTTTTATCCCTAAAATTTTGTCGGTTATTTCTGTGATTATTATTGCAGGGCCCTGGATGCTGAATCTGCTTACCGACTATATGCGGTCATTGCTTAGCAACTTACCGTTTATTATTGGCTAACAATGCTAACCATTACCAGTGAAACACTCACGCTGTGGCTAAGCCAAGGTTTTTACCCTTTCATACGCCTTTTGGCGCTGCTTGGTACAGCGCCCTTTTTTAATGAAAAACAGGCAATTACCAAAGTTCGTGTCGCTCTGGCCTTTTTTGTTGTGTTGATTGTTTCCCCACAACTTCCTGTCGTGAATATTCCTCTATTCTCTGCTATGGGATTATGGGTTATCGTGCAGCAAATGGTGATTGGTGTTGCGATGGGGCTCACAATGCAAATGGCATTTGCTGCCGTACGTCATGCAGGGGAAGTGATTGGTTTACAAATGGGGTTATCGTTCGCCACCTTTTTTGACCCAACAGGTGGACCCAATATGCCTATTTTAGGTCGTATATTTAACGTCATCACCCTTTTATTGTTTCTCGCTTTCGATGGGCACTTGTGGCTTATTTATATCGTGGTCAATTCATTTGAACTGCTCCCAATTCAAACCGCACCATTAAATCGCGATGGTTTTTGGGTATTTACTCAATTTGCTAACACTATATTTATTAATGGGTTAATGCTAGCACTGCCGTTCATTACACTATTTCTCATTCTTAACCTTGCTTTGGGTATTCTAAACCGCATGACCCCGCAGCTATCGGTGTTTGTGGTCGGTTTTCCTTTAACGCTTACCATTGGAATTAGTATGTTAGGGCTGATTATTTCTATCCTCCCGCGCTATACCGAGCGTTTGGTCCACCAAGCTTTCGAGCAGTTATCGTTGATGTTTAATTTGTTTGTTTGAGAATAGATAATTAATCAATTAATTAATGATTAATTTATTATCAAAGTAATTTTTCGAATTTAATAATTAAAGTAGCCCAAGAAAAACTGATTTAATTTCCTATTTGTAGTCTATATTAAAAGCAACTAGTATAGTTGTAAATATCACCTATTATTTGATACATTTCTAAACTATCTAATGACAGTCTCAGTAAATACCCAATACTAAACCTAACTAAAATTTAGGTATAAAATTAATTTATTTTCGCAAGTAAATTTATATGCCAGTGTCGCTCTGAACATGTCACAATAGCCATTCTCTCACATCATTGACTTCTCATTAATATTTTAATAAGTGTCATTATATTTTGTGTATTGTTTCATTTCTTTAATGAATGTATTTAAATATTGTAATTTATTTATATATTCATAAAGAGGAAATCAGATGAATGATGTAATGGTAGTTACCCCACATAGTAGTTTCCGTGATAATTTGATATACGATGGAATCGCTCCCACAGCACATGGTAATATTTCGTTAAGTGATGCTGCTAATGTATATTGCATGAAACCTGACATGATCTGCCCTGTATGTGGTGAGCCGAAATGTATTTATTTCAGAAAACTATGCGAGGAATTATTAAAAAGCCCCAATGAGCAAGATGTAAAGAAGGCAATGGTAAAAAGTATGAGTGTTGGTGTTCCATTCGTTAGAGTTTATGATGAATACCGTAATAAAGTAGAAAACCAACTCGCTAATACCCTTCATAAGAATGGTATTATTCCTACTAAAAAAATTAGAAATGAAATGTTCTCAAAGTATATGAACCTATTTGATCTATTACATAGAAGAGTGGCGAATGGGAGGGTTCAATACATTGACAAGGGTATTAAAAGTACAATATTTAGTAAAATAAACCCTAAAACGGCTACGGTTTTAACGTACTTAAATACTTTAGGTGGCACTAAAAACATTAAAAACTACCCAAAAATGATAGAGGCAATTAAAAAAGGCAACTTCAATGATGCTTCTAAAGAGTTTTACAAGAAGATGCCTCAAGATCTTGAAAGTTATTCAGCATTAGATACCCTTATTAATGAAGCTATAGCTAGAAGTCAAGCTGATAATGACTTAAAAAAATTCAGAGTAAAGTTAAAAATGAGATTGAAAAATTACAAAAAAATGAAGCAATTAAGTCTGCATCAGAAATAATGACAGATGTAGGTGAAAAAGCATCTAAGTTTTTTGGTGATAAATATAAGTCTACATCTAATAAAATCATTAATGAATTAAATACATTTAAAGGTAAAAAAATAAAAAACACAAATGATGCATTAAGAATTCTAGGAAAATCACTCAGCAATCCTTATCTTAACATCCATAAAAAAGATCTCCCCGCCATAACTCAAGCGATTAAGGCAGTTGACGGAAAAAAATTATCTGAAAATTTATATAAATTAGGAACTACCTTTAAAATTGCTGATAAATTTTTAAAATTTGATAAAATAAAAAACAAAGTTGAAGAAGGTTTTGAAACTGGTGACTGGAAACCTTTACTTTTAGAAGTTGAAGCTATGGCTTTAGCTGGAGTAGCAACACCAATTGTATTAGCATTTACCGCTGGAAGTTTAAGCTTATTATTACCATTTACCCTTTCAGCAACAGCCATTTCTGTAGCTACTATTGTACTAACAAGTGTGGTTACATCTTTTATTGATGCTAACTTTGCTGATGCGGTCAACAAAGAGCTTATTCCCTTGGCTAACTAAATTCTAGAAGAAAGAAAGGGGAAATTTTATCCCCATCTTTTTAATTTATATTTTACAGGTAAAAATATAAATGCATTTATGGCCAAACAAGTAACAATGAATATAGAAATAAAAATCGCATAATAATAAATGAAAGAAGTAAATTCGAATGCAGAGATTGAACTTAATTTTCTATTTCCAGATGATATATTATAATCTAAGAAATAATTTATATATGTCATTATACCGATAATAAAAATAGAACTTAAATAACCAAAAATTAGCGTGAGAATTCCATCATTGTATAACTTAAAGTGTTCTTTTTTTATTTCTATAGAGTTCCACATAAGTATGTAATATAACACAGAAATTAAAGGAGTTATTTTACAATATAATGCTGACATGTAGCTTTCATTTGGAAATTTATCTGAGTAAATTACAGGTAACTCACCCAACCAGTTATTAATATTAGTTACAGTAGAATTTGAGAACACATTTAGCCATATTGCAGCTAAAGGAATAGCTCCTAATAAAACAATGATAGTGAAAACCCATTTAGTATTTACCTTAAAAACTCGCATAAATCTCCTATATCACAAAACACTCAAATGAGAATAATACATATTATCATTTAATTATTAAAGTTTATTGCGTAATAAAACATTAATTCAAATTTTTTACATCAAATCTATAACATATTGTCTAACATAGCATTTTTAAAGCTCAAAAAAACCGCGCTTGGATCACTCCAAAGCGCGGTGAGTAAAAAGAATATTAAATAATTAACGGCTGCCGAAAAGTGACATGCTGTTTAAGTCTTTAAAAATACTTTGTGAGGCTTCAAACATCGCTTTTTCTTTATAATAATCTGTGGTGGTGCCAGTCCAGTTAGTTTCTAACAACTCACTTTTGCGAGCCGCATTTTGAATCGAGCGCGTATCCGCTAAAAAATCTAATTTATCAATTTCTTGTAATTGTAAACCTTGCTTAGCTTCAATATTAGAAATTTGATCTAATGCGGACTTGATGGCTCGGTTCGCTTCACCTAACTCAGCTTGCGCTTGGTCTAAATCTGCTTGTGGTGCGCCTTGCAATGGCTTTTTCAGTGATTCGATACCGATGTTCAGCGCTTTAAAAATATTGACCACATTATTGCTATCGGTTTCAAACACTTGTGCGCCAGTGAAATAAGTCGTCATCTCACGGTCACTCGCCACATTCTGCATAATCGCTTTATCGCCACCGTGATACAACACATCACCGTTAGCATCAATTTCAAAGGGTGGTTTATCTGATTTAAAACCTGCGAAAATATATCGACCATTCCCATCAGTCGAATTACCTAACGCCACTAATTGTTCTTTCAAACCCGTGAGTTGCTCAGCCAAAGTATTACGGTCTTTATCGCTTAAAGCACCTTGGTTTGATGCCTGAATAATGGTGGTATCAATTTGCGTCGTCACATCTGTCATCTGAGTCAAAATACTCATCTGCAGCGTCATTCCTGTTTTGGCAAACCCACGGCTGGCAACATACTGTTGATTTCGGTTCTCTGACTGGTTAATCCGCACCGCTTGCGAAGACGCTTGCGGGTCATCAGAAGGCTTGCTTACACGCTTACCAGAAGCTAATTGACTTCCTGCATCCATCCAACGCGCTTGAGCACTGTTCATGTCTTGTAAGCGTTGGTGATAAATCATGTTGGTACTTAAACGCATCGCTAAGTCCTTATCCTATCGCTAATATTTAGAATGCACGCATTAATGCGTTAAATAAATCATCCACCGTTTTTAATACTTGCGCATTGGCATTGAAAAACTGTTGGATTTTCTGCATCTGAATACTTTCTTCATTCATATTCACGCCCGAGATAGCTTGTTCTTGCTCATAGAAGCTCTCGGTCATTTTGTTCTGTGTTTCAGAATCAATTTGCGCTTGTTTAGTTTTACTGCCCACATCATTAACTAACGTTGCATAGAAATCAGAGAACGTAGAACTACCATCAATCAATTTTTCGTCTTGCAGTTTAACCAGTTGTTTAATGTTTTCATTATCACCTGGGCCACTGTCTTTACTTCCAGCCGCCGCAAAATCGGATGCATTGCTGACCAAGGTCTGCATACCGTTGATTACACCACTTACTGGTTTTACCAAGAATGAGTCACCTTTTGACATACCAGTACTGTTGCTGATTTTGATCTCTAAACCATCAAACTTCAGTGTACCTGCCGTATTTGAATCCACAGGAACATTAATACCTTCTGGCAAACGTGTGACATTCCATTCATTGCCGTCAAAGCGCATTTCGTAGTTATTACCTGTGACTTTAGACACATCGCTATAACTGAGATCAAAGTCTGCTTTACCACTATTATGAGTGCTGCTAACAACAGAGCCTTTACCAATTTCAAAGAAGTCTTTACCGGTGTTGCCGTTGGCATCGTACCCCTTGCTGTGCACTTCATTGAATTTGGTCGCAAAAACCAATGCTAATTTATTGAGTTTTTGATAAGCCGGGTCCATAACTTCTTGACGAGAACGCAAGATACCGCTGAGTTCCCCACCACGGAATGACTCATCAGGAATTTCCCGTGCTTGGCCATTCGCGCCCACAAAGCCAATGCTAAAACGGCTATCATCTTTAGAAGAAGGGACGGCTTCTAAGCGATTCGCTTTTTCACCCGTGACTAACGGTAAGCCATTAGCAAACGTCACGTTATAGTTACCGTTTTGTTCGATAACTTTGACACCAACTAATGAGTTAACTTCATTAACTAAACGGTCACGCACATCTAATAAATCGTTAGGTTCAGAACCACTCACAGAACGGATCCGCGAAATTTGCAGGTTTAAACCCGCAATTTTTTCAGCGTAAATATTGATATCTTTCACTTTATTTTCTATCTGGTGATTAATATCCCGTTCCATTTCCTGCAAACGACGATCCGCTTCTTTAAACTGGCCTAATAATGCATTTGAGTTTCCTAAGAAAACGTCAATCAAGGTTTTGTCACTTGCATCGCTGGAGGCAGCGTCTAACGCGGTGAAGAAGCTACCGATATTACTTGAAATATCTTCAATATCATTAGTAAGCAAATCATCAACTTTATTGCAGTTCTTAACGTATGCCTCATAGTCACCGCTACGTGCGCGGGATTGGCTGTACTGCGCATTGATAAATTCATCAAACTCACGGCGAACATGGCTGAAATAAGTGCCGTTACCAAAATAGCCATTAGGTGTCATCGTACCGGGATTCTCCCCGAAAACAGCACTTTGGCGATGATAGTAACCCACACCTGCGTTAGCTAAGTTGTTAGAAATAACACTTAACCCGCCTTGTGCAGCGTTCACACCACTGAGCGCATTATTCATTACATTGTTCAGCATAAGCTTTTCCTGTTCTGGATGCTTATCGCCATCATTGGCTGACACAATGAAAGCGATAGCAACGCAAATTATTTAGAGCATATTTGGTTATCGGAAATTCAGCGTAATTATTTAGTCCAAACTCACAATAATTCCGGATTTTTAGAAAATATCGTTTAAGTCTATGGTATATGCCTGAACAGCCCTTGATGCAGAGGTATTCGCCGCGGGTTGATGACCACGTATCTGGTTAATCAAGGTGATCAGTTTGTCCGAATAACCTGGGTCTGTGGCATACCCGGCTTGATGTAAACGGCGCGCAGCAATCTCTGGTGTCGGCGCTTTTTTGACGTCTTTGTAACGCGGGTTTTCCGTCAATAAATTGATATAATCGGCAATCGCCTCTTCATAAGAGCCATAAACGCGAAAATCATCCCGCATTTTGATGGTTTTTCCGTTGATCACTTCTGTTGTCATAATATTCGTGACGGGCCCTTGCCAGTTTTTTCCCGCTTTTATACCAAACAGGTTATGGCTGGTTTTTCCATCTGATTTCAGAATTTCTCGCTGGCCCCAACCACTTTCTAATGCCGCTTGTGCCAATAGCAGAAAATGTGAAATACCACTGTTTTGGCTTGCCGCTTTTGCAGGTTCAATTAAACGGCTAATAAAATTACTGCTATTAAGCGATAACGCTTTGATTTTTTGGAATGGTGCCGATAATGCATCGCCCATTGGTGTAAAATGGCGCATCATTTGTTCCATATTAAATGGCGGTAATGATTGCACTGTTTTTTCATCTAACGGCAACAGGCTATTGGATGTGGGCCCACTTGACGTGTGTTGGTCTCGTGTAAGCTGCTGATACATCATTTCCCCGAAACCTAAACCTTTTTGCGACAGGTCCTGGGCGATTTGTTGGTCATACATACTGGTGAGCATGCGTGTTTGGTCGCTGGAAAATAAGCCATCTTGTGGGAGTGCGTCACGCATACTTTTTAGCATCAATTGAACGAATGTTGCCTCAAGTTGCTGCGTGACATGGCGCAGCCCTTGCTCCGAATTCTTATTCAGTTCACCTTTTAACTGCCCCAGTGACTGTAAATCAAATGCGGCACCTTGCAATAGCTGCATGTCACTCATTAGATGATCTCCAGTTTTGCACGTAAACAACCCGCACTTTCCATCGCTTGCAGTATCGACATCAAGTCGTTTGGCGTTGCACCGAGTGTATTTAGGGCTTGAATAACTTGGTTTAATTGCACACTTGCGTTGACTTTTTGGAGTGCCCCACCCTGATCACGCACCCCAACATTCGTATTACGAGTGACTACGGTTTGCCCACCTGCAAATGGGGTGTCCGGTTGGCTCACTTGAGTTTGTCTTTCGACTGTGACAGCTAAACTACCATGCGCAACAGCACAGCTGTCTAGTGTTACACTGCGGTTAATCACCACAGAACCGGTGCGTGAATTGAGGATCACTTTCGCTTCAGCCACTGGCGCACGTACATTAAGCTCCTGTACCCGTGCTAAAAAGCGCACTTGGTCGCGATTATTGGCAGGAACCAGTAATTGCACTGTCCGAGAATCTAACGCAGACGCCGTCCCCATACCGCCCATACGGTTAATTGCATCCGCAATATCTTGTGCCAATGTGAAGCTATCTTCGTTTAATTGCAGGTTAATTGCCCCATTTTGCCCAAAACTGCTCGGTAATTCGCGTTCGATAGTTGCTCCACCGGTAATACGGCCGCCATTGAGTTGATTGACCTTAATACTACTGCCGCCACCACTGGCACCCGCACCACCCACTAAGATGTTACCTTGAGCCATCGCATAGATTTGCCCATCAACCCCTTTTAAGGGAGTCATCAACAACGTACCGCCACGTAAGCTTTTCGCGTTACCCATTGAGGAAACCACAATATCCACGGACTGCCCAGTACGCGCAAAAGGCGGCAATTTCGCGGTGACCATGACCGCCGCCACATTTTTTAATTGCATATTGGTACCCGGCGGCACCGTAATCCCCATTTGCGACAGCATGTTATTCAAACTTTGAGTGGTAAATGGAGTTTGCATGGTTTGGTCACCTGTCCCATCTAGGCCCACAACTAAACCATAGCCAATCAAGGCGTTATCTCGCACACCTTGAACGGTGGTTAAATCTTTAATACGCTCACTGTATGCTGAATAAGTGAAGCAAAAAAATAGTGATAGCAAAATTAATACTTTGTTTTTCATTGAATTATCTCGGCTGTTTTCTCGCTAATGTTTAATTAATAAGGCGAAACATTTAAGAAAAAGCGTTGTAGCCATCCCATGTTTTGCGATTCGTTAATATAGCCGTCACCCACATATTCAATGCGTGCATCAGCGACTTGTGTCGAACTCACATGATTGTCTGAACCGATAGTGCGCGGGTTAACCACCCCAGAGAAACGAATCGACTCAGTACCTTGGTTTATCGCGATGCGTTTCTCACCAACCACATGTAAATTACCGTTCGCCAATAATTGGTCGACTGTGACAGTGATGGTGCCTTTAAAGGTGTTGTTGGCATTGGCACCGCCTTTGCCGCTAAAGTCACTGTTACCTTTAATATCTAATTCTGTGTTTTTACCGCCAATCCACCCTTGCATGAAACCCGGTAATATCGCAGCTAAGAAACCTGTTTTCCCACTACGGTTGGCATTCGCTGAGGAGTTTTTGCTCGCACTCACGTTTTCTTGCAAGTTAATGGTTAAAATATCACCAACATTACGAGGGCGCCGGTCTTCAAATAATGGCTGATAGCCATAATAAGCAGGTTGAGCGCTTTGAAATATCGAGCCATTGGGTGCTGGTGCTGTCGGCGCTGTTGGGATTGCCGTGGTTTGTGTGTCCACTAATGGACGCGATTTGATTTGTGCACAACCGCTGGTAACTAAGACCAAAATGGCAAGTAACCCTGCCTGTTTAGGCGCTATGAAACGCGTTAGTAACGCTGCTTTTTGCTGTTGAGAAATCGTGCCGCTTTCAATCATCATGTTACTCTTTTGCTGCTGTGTACGTTTTATCATCACGAAGAGGTCCCTCTCATTGATAACTCATCACTATCGCAATGAGTTATTTTTACGTATTTTTTACCAATTACAATTGCGTTAAGCGCTGTAACATTTGGTCAGAAGCGGATACCGCCTTACTGTTGATTTCATAAGCACGCTGAGTTTGGATCATGTTGACCAACTCCTCTGCCACATTGACGTTAGAGGTTTCTAACATGTTTTGATAAAGTAAACCGGCGCCATTGGTCCCCGGTGCGCTCTCATTTGGTGCGCCGGAACTTGCGGTTTCCATATACAGGTTTTCACCCATACTTTCCAAACCAGCATCATTAATGAAGGTGGTTAATGTAATTTGGCCAATTTGCTGTGGTTGGTTATCGCCATAGACGGTAATCGTCACGGTGCCATCGCGCGCAATCGACAAGCTATTCGCGTTATCGGGGATCATAATCGCAGGAACGATTTGGTAACCACTTGAGGTCACTAACTGGCCATCTTGGTTTGGCTGCAATGCGCCATCACGGGTGTAAGCATCCGTACCATCAGGCATTTGCACATGTAAAAAACCTTGGCCTCGGATAGCAATATCGTTGGTATTTCCCGTTTTATTTAATGCGCCTTGCGCATGAATACGCATGGTGGCAACAGGGCGTGAACCCGTTCCCATTTGTAAGCCGGATGGTAATGAAGTTTGTTCTGAACTCATTGCGCCCGGCTGGCGAATATTTTGGTACATTAAATCTTCAAAAACAGCGCGTTGGCGCTTGAAACCATTGGTACTAACGTTGGCTAAGTTATTAGAAATAACATCAAGGTTAGTTTGTTGAGCATCAAGCCCTGTTTTAGCAATCCATAATGAGCGGATCATAATAATTCCTTACTGTATTTAGCTAACCGCGAGCAGTTGATTGGCGCGTTGTGCATTTTCATCAGCACTGCGGACAACTTTCATTTGCATTTCAAAGTGCCTTGCATTGGCAATCATCGAAACCATGGCTTCTGCGGCATTGACATTACTGCCCTCAATCACCCCAGCAGTGACAATGCCTCGTTCGCTTTGTGGCAAAGCATTGCCATTTGCCGCTTGCCCTTGTGGTGATAAATGAAACAAACCGTCTTCGCCACGGATCAAGTCTTGCGGCTGTGCTTCAACCACTTTCAAGCGCCCAATTTGCCCTAACATAGTCGGGGGGTCAGTCGCCAAAAGCGCAGTAACGGTACCGTCAGCGCCAATAGTTAACTCCGCATTTGGCGGAACGTTAATCGGCCCGCCATCACCTTGTAAGCGGCGCTCACCAATAACAAGCTCACCTTCACTAGACACTTGAATGTTACCGTTACGGGTATAAGCTTCTGTGCCATCCGCTAATTCAACAGCCAAAAAATGCTTATCATTTAACGCAACATCGGTTTGCTTACCCGTATAATTGAGTGGCCCTTGGCTCATATCAGCGCCGGGAGTAGATGCCACCACCAGCGTTCTGGTTTGCTCGCTGTCACCATGTATCGGCACGGCACGCATTGCGGACAATTGCGCTTTAAAACCTGCGGTTGACACATTGGCAATGTTATTTGAAACAATCGCTTGGTTTTCCAGCGCATGACGCGCTCCTCCCATCGCGGTATAAATGACGTGATCCATGGCCACCCTCTTGTTTTATCGTAAGTTAACCAGCGTCTGTAACATCTGATCTTGTGTCTTGATGGTTTGCGCGTTTGATTGGTAATTACGCTGCATCACAATCATGCTAATTAACTCTTGGCTCATATCCACGTTAGAAGATTCCAACGCACCACTGGTTAATTTTCCGAACTGACCGACACCCGGAACGCCGTCCATCGGGTTACCTGACGCATTAGAAGAGGCCCAAACGTTGCCACCTTGGGATACCAGACCATTTGGATTTGCGAAAGCAGATAATGCCACTTGACCAACCACACGTTTTTGTTGGTTAGAATAGTTAGCGGTAATTAAGCCGTTATCTTCAATTTTGAAGGTGGTGTATTCACCGGCTGGATAACCGTCAACATCAATTGCACTAACAGAAGACTCGCTGACCTTTTGTTGACGAGTCTTACTTAAATCAACGTTTAATATTCCATTATCAGCGCCATTTAACCCGTTATACGCGAAAGCAAATGTGGCTTTATCTGCGTCTTTTAACTTACCATTACCATCAAACTCTAGTTCACCCAGTTTTTTAGCTTCAGTTTCGTTAGCGTCTTTCGCATAAGCGGTCCATTTGTTATCTGACTCTTTAACAAAGTACACTGAAATTTCATGGGTATTACCTTGACTATCGAAAGCGGTCATTGTGGTGCTAAAGTTATACGTTGCTGAATCATCAGGCTTTGTGATGTCAAATTTCTTATCTTTAACTTTATCTTCAGAATTAAGGTTTATCGTCAGTTTCGCTAACTCAGATTTTTTCGCATCCATCATATCCGTTGGGATATTCAAGCCTTCAGGTACACCACCACTTTGGATGGTAACATTGCCTTTTTCATCAACACTCGCGGGGTAACCTGTGACTACCATCCCTTGGTTATTGACTAAATTACCGCTTTTATCGCGTAAGAATTGACCATCTCGGCTGTAATAAGTATCACCGTTTTGGTCTTGTACACGGAAAAAGCCATTTCCGGAGATGGCAACGTCTGTCGCTCTATCCGTACGCGTGATTGGACCATCTTTAAAATTTTGTGTCACCGCGGCCACATTAACGCCTAGGCCAACACCTGAACCTGCAAACATATCTGCAAATGAGGTCGTCGCCCCTTTAAAACCATTTGTTGCGGAGTTGGCAATATTATTACCAATTGAATCAAGCCCCGCTGAGGCTGCATTTAAGCCACTGACTGCTTGTGAAAAAGACATATTTTCTCCATGAGTATTGGGGGTAAATTAAGAAGATGGATAAACTTTGAAAATGCTGCTCAGCGGGACGCTTTGCCCAATGCCAACATCAAGTAATGGTGCGTCAGCTCCAGGAGTCACACCGTTAACACGGGTATACCCCAGTTTGGTCACTTCGATTTCAGCTCCTGAACTAACAGCTTTCACATCAAAGTAATATTTTCCTGTTGTATCGGTGACTAAGTTCCCGTTGTTATCACGGCCATCCCATGCCATATCATAGATATCGGGTTTAACTTCCGTATCATAGGTAATGGTTCGCACAACCATTCGGTTTTTATCGCGAATGGTAATTTCAACGTTGTCCGCCAATTTCGGCAAAAAGAAGCCAAACGGCGAGGAAATATATTCAGATTGCGGCTCTTCAGTGCCCTCTTCACCTTCAATGGCATCTTTGTTACTTAATCCAAACATTGAAGGGCTATTTGGGCTGATGCCTTCGTCTGGAAGCGGGTTTGATGGCTTAATCACATTGCTGTCTTCACCTGTGCTCGCTTTTTTGAGCGGCGCTAAGATGATTTCATTGCGCGGAATAAGCACACCTTTACCAACCAGCTGAGTGGCTTGCAATGACTGACCTGAACCAATTTGTTGGGAAATACCACTCACGCTGTCGCTGAGTTTATTCATACTTTCAAGTGTCGCTATTTGCGCCAATTGGCTGGTTACATCCGTATTTTCCATTGGTTTTGTTGGGTCTTGGTTTTGCATTTGTGTGACAATCATTTTTAAAAAAGTGTCACGCATATCGTCACTTTGACTTTTCTTTGGCACATTACTCGCAGCTGGCTGAGGGCCAGCTGTCGTATTATCCAAAGAGTCGTACATTGTGGCTGCAACTCCCATGAAAATGCTCCCTTACTGGCCTATAGTCAGTGTCTTTTGCAACAATGTTTTTGCTGTATTCATCACTTCTAAGTTGGCTTGATAGCTACGAGAGGCTGAAATGGTGTTGATCATTTCGCCAACCATGTCGACATTTGGCATTTGCACATAGCCTTTTTCATCCGCTGACGGGTGACCAGGTTTATATTCCATACGCGGTGGTGTTGGGTCTTCTATCAACTCGCTCACACGCACGCCACCCACTTCGTGACGCCCTTGTGGTGCCATTTGAAAAACAACTTGTTTTGCGCGATATGGTTGGCCATCTGGTCCCGCGATACTTTCCGCGTTGGCCATATTGCTCGCACTGACATTCAAACGTTGAGATTGCGCAGTCAATGCCGATGCGGAGATATCAAAAATACTTAGTAAAGCCATGGCAATTACCCTTGCTGTAAGACAGCCAACATACTTTTGACGCGGCTATTGATAAATGTAAGGTCGGCCTGATATTTCAGGGTGTTATCTGCGAATTGGCTACGTTCAATGTCCATATCTACCGTATTACCATCCATTGAGGTTTGGTAAGGAACACGATATTTCAGGTCAATATTTGGCGCTTTGCCCCCTCGGCCTTCAATATGCCCTTTCGAAGTGACAGCAAGAGTCACACCTTTTCCCCCTACCACACCTTTATCCATGGCTTGTTGAAGTTGACGATTAAAGTCAATATCACGTGCTTGGTAGCCGGGTGTGTCGGCATTAGCAATGTTTGAAGCTAATACAGTCTGCCTTGCTTCGCGTATTGACAAAGCCTGTTGCTGGAAAGCAAACGTGGCGTTTAATTTATCAATCATAGTGGTCCTCAATGGAGATAACGCGATCCCTGAATTTGAACGTTCGCGAGTAAAAATTAAAATTCGACCCGCATATCTTAGCGGCCTACTAAAAAATCTAATGGCGGGATAAAGGCAAAATAATTGACCTATTTGGCTCATTCATTATTACGCAGCTGCGTAAACTGCAATTGTGAAAAAGTTTGCTTACTGGGGGGATAAAACGGGATGTATTACACTAAAAAATTGCCTTTATATATGGTAATCAGTTTGTTAGGTCTTACTCCAGCGCTTTCTCAAGCGTCATTACCCCAAGATATTAACCATTATTTTCGCCAAATTCATGGCAAGAAAACCCACGTTTCAATCGAAATCAAAACACCAATTGAACGTTGGCCTATTTGCGAGAAGCCACAAATCAACCCACCTATTGGCGGGCGTAATATGGGGAATGTGTCCCTTCCTGTGCAATGTGGTAAAAAAAAGCAATTTATTCAGCTAACAGTGAATGTGACAGGCCAGTATTACGTGGCAACACGCAATATAAATAGAGGGGAACCCATACAATTTGTTGATATCGGAACCAAAAAAGGCTTATTGCATAAACTCCCCGCAGGTGCAAGTACAGACAAAATCGCACTTCGCGGAGCAATAGCTCTACGTAATATTCCAGCAGGTCAAACATTCACAAAATCAATGATAAGGCAGCCTTGGGCAATAAAAGCAGGGCAAACCGTATTTGTATTCGCCAGTGGTGATAATTTTTCAGTGAAATACGAAGGAAGAGCAATAAGTAATGCTACTGCCGGCCAAAATACCCGCGTACGATTGTTAAATGGGCAAGTTGTAAATGGGGAAGCGCTAGAAAATGGCAGCGTTCAAGTGGCATTAAAATAAAGCGCTCCCCGCTTGTACTCTAAATAATTCGAGTGGCAGCTAGGCGACAAGTGAAGAGAGGCCGATGAGCATACATGAGTATGTGATTCGGCGAGCTGAGCGCAGTCAACAACGCTGCAACTTGAAGCATCACGAGTATATACTCTAAATAATTCGAGTGGCAGCTAGGCGACAAGTGAAGAGAGGCCGATGAGCATACATAAGTATGTAATTCGGCGAGCTGAGCGCAGTCAACAACGCTGCAACTTGAAGTATGACGAGTAGTGCAATATTTTGTAACACTATATACACTAAAGATTCATAAACATAAGCCGATAACTGACATATGAAAAAAATCGGAAATAGGAAAATACATTATGGCTATTGAGCAAACATCTGCAATTTCTGCACTGACTCAGGTGACAAACCGCGACCCACAAGATGCGGCTGCCCCGATGCGGGACAAAAAAGTGTCCACTAATGAAGTCGTTAAAGAAAGTTCTTTTGCTCCTAGTGAGCTACAAAAAAAATTATTGCAACCTCAAGCAAGTGATATTAATAGTGCTAAAGTTGAACAAATTAAACAAGCAATCAAAGATGGCACCCTAACAATGGATGCTGAAAAAATTGCTGATGGCATTTTGCGCGATGCTCATGAATGCATGTTATCAATGAAATAAATAACCACTATGACTGACGAATTACTGATATTACTTGAGCAACAACTCGCTCATTTGCAATCATTACAAATAGTGATGAAAAATGAAGAGCTATTACTAGGTTATCACCGTGTGCCGCCTTCGCCTTTTCAAGAAACCACTGAGCAAAAACGGTTTTTAGTTGCTGCTATCGGCCATGGTGAAACAAACCGCTTAGCGTTAGAAGCACAAGCTGAAATCAGCGCACCTTATGAAGGAAATAATGCACTAACGGGTGTATGGGAAGCCATTAAAAGCTTAACAACTGAGCTAAAAGAGCTGAATTATCGTAATCACCAAATGCTGCAACTGCATATTGAGCTGAATGCTCAGCGCCTAAACTTTGTGAAAAAACATAATAACCAATCCACTTATGGTGCTGATGGTTTAGAGTCAAAGCGCCCTGCATTAGGTAAGAAAATTTCAATTTAAGGTGTGTTTTGCCTAATTCACAACCCTCTTCTTTCATACTGAGGCTCGTCAGGCAGCTCGCTCAATAGAATTACTAAAATACAGACAAAGTTGCTGCTGCAATCTCTTTTTTTCATATTCCTCTTGATGGTAGATTAGGTAAATTTCATCGCCTTAACTAAAATAAATTTATCAAAGGGATAGGATATGTTTAGGCCACCACCTATAAATATAAACTCACATATTTTGGACATTGGCATTGAACGTTTTTTTAACTACCGAACCATATTCAAAACTACAGATCTAAATGAATTGCATGGTATTTATTGTTGGAACGAAGAAATTTCCACTAAATTTATCTACTTAATCGGCATGATTGAAATTACACTAAGAAACAAAATTCATCGCTGTCTTAGTCATTTTTATTTTACAAACCAATTAACTCTCTGCAGTCAAAAATTATATGGTAATGTCCAGTCTTGTAATTGGTATGACCACCTAGGCCTGACACACAATAATAAACTGTTCAATGCGATTGACTCTGCCAAAAAGAAAAATGGTAAGTATATCCAACCAGTTCCAGCCCCACATAGAATAATATCAACACTAGAAAATGGGAGGTGGGCGCACATTTTAAAAATTAATAAAACAAGCAATGGTACAATTATTCCGTGGGAACAAATATTTCCTAATATATTTCAATATTATCCGTACTCTATTCAGCAAAAATTACATCCTAAAGATATAAAAAATCGGCATAGAATAATTCAACGATTACTCCAAACAAATAAATTACGCAATAGATGTGCTCATTTTGAGCCTATATGGAAGTTTGGTAATTTAATTAATGAATTTGATAGTTCAATAATTAAGAGTGCCCCTAATGATATAGCTTCAACATTAAGTCGACTAAAGTTAGAATATCGCCATTTAATTGACTTACTTGGCTGGCTATCTAGCGATATGCAATCCTATTACCTAAATAGCTTTACTCATAAAGATCTAGTTCAGCTTATCCATATAGATGGATTAACCGCATTTAAACTCGCATCAAGTACAAAAAAGATAGCTTTGAGTAAAATTGGACGAAAGCACAATTTGAAAAAAGTCCTGCGTGATGGGCAATCTGTCTTACTAACGGATAAAGGCAGAATTGTAGGGCGTTTTTTAGTCAATTAAATACAAAGAGGCCGCTCTTAAAAGAGCGGCCTCTTCATACTTTCTTTGCGCTTTGACGAGCATTCAAATACACACCTTAGGTATAAGAACAATTTAGCTTCAAAGCGACTACATATTTATCCTACACAACCATATAACTAAAAGCAAGATGATTAACTACCACTGATCATCGACGTCATTCGAATTTTACGGTGGTCCGTCATTTCTAAATTCGACATGACCACCAGCTGCGGCAGACTGCGCCGCAAGAAACGCGATAAAATCAAGCGTAATCCATGGTTAACTAACAGCACTGTAGGCGCGCCCATCGCTTCTTGGTGAGCTACAGCTTGCTCCGCTTGAGTTTGAATAAACTGCGCCAAGTTCGGCTCTAACCCACCGCCGTTCTTCGCGGCTTGCAGCAAAATCTGCTCAAGGCTAGCCTCTAAACCAATCACTTGAATTTCTTCTGCATTACCAAACCACTGCTGTGTGATTGCTCGCCCTAATGCAATGCGCACTTGGGATGTTAAGTAATCAGTATCTTTGTTTTCCCCATTTTCTCCTGCCATTTCAGCCAAGGTTTCAATGATGGTACGCATATCGCGGATCACCACATCTTCCATTAATAAATTTTGTAGTACGCGGTGCAAAATCGTTAATGAAATCGTATCTGGGATCAGGTCATCTGCCAATTTTGGCATCTCTTTTTTCACGCGGTCATACAACATTTGGGCTTCTTGGCGACCAAATAAGGTACTGGAGTTTTGCAGTAAAATTTGATTAAAGTGAGTAGCCACTGCGGTACTCGCGGATACCACGGTATACCCTTGGATTTGTGCTTGCTCACGCAAATCATCATCAATCCAAATGGCGGGTAAACCAAATGCAGGTTCTTTAGTGACATCCCCTTGTAACGACCCAGCGGCATTACCTGGGTCAATAGCCAAACTGCGGCCAGGCTGTGCTTCACCCCGTCCAACCTCCGCGCCTTTAATTAGAATTCGGTATTCACAAGGGGAAAGCGCTAAGTTATCGCAGATATGCACCACGGGTGGCAAATACCCCACTTCTTGCGCAAATTTCTTACGTAAACCACGTAGTCGCCCTAATAATTCACCTTGCTGGTCATTATCGACTAATGGGATCAACCGATACCCCACTTCCATCGCCAACAAGTCTTCTAGTTGAACGTCATCCCACGTGGCTTCAACCACTTTATTGGCTTCTTGAAAATGCTGAGATTGGCTATTATCCCCCGTACTACTTTCGGGTTGTTGGGATTTACGGACTAAATACCAACCAAGGGCAGCCAGTGCCGCGGTAAACAGTAAAAATACAAAGTTAGGCATACCCGGTATTAAACCGATTAAACCTAGAACCCCAGCGCTCAACCACATCACTCTTGGGTTATTGAATAGCTGAGTGACCATTTGTTCACCCACATCTTCATCTGTTGCCACACGAGTGACAATAACCCCAGCAGCGGTGGAAATAATCAAAGCTGGAATTTGCGCGACAAGCCCATCACCAATAGTCAGCAAGGTATAGGCACTGGTGGCATCTCCCAAAGACATATTGTGCTGGCCTACACCAACGATTAACCCGCCAACCACGTTGATCACCATAATCATGATCCCCGCGATAGCATCTCCTCGCACGAATTTACTCGCACCATCCATCGAACCATAGAAATCCGCTTCTTGCGTAACCTCCGCGCGGCGTTTTTTCGCTTCATCATCATTAATGATACCCGCGTTCAAGTCGGCATCGATGGCCATTTGCTTACCCGGCATGCCATCTAACACAAAGCGAGCGCCCACTTCCGCGATACGCCCTGCCCCCTTAGTGATAACCATAAAGTTAATCAGCACAAGAATAATGAATACCACAATACCGATGGCGAAGTTACCGCCCACCAAAAAGTGACCAAAGGCTTCGACAACTCGCCCAGCAGCATCCGGCCCTGTATGGCCATCTAACAGGATAATTCGCGTCGAGGCGATATTCAAAGAGAGGCGCAATAAAGTTGCAAATAGCAAAATGGTAGGAAATGCCGCAAAATCTAATGTGCGCTTTGTGAACATCGCCACTAATAACACCATAATGGAAAGTGCAATATTAAAGGTAAACAGTAAATCCAATAAAAAAGCCGGTAATGGCAATACCATCATCGACAGGATCATTAATATCAGAACCGGGCCGGCCAGTATTTGCCACTGAGTTCCTTGTAAATTTTTCGGCAATTTTAATAATGAAGCCAAATTAGCCATCTCGATTGTTATCTCCAGCAAAGTCCAGCGTCGGTGGCACTGGTAAATTTTTCGGTTTTTTGGGTCTGAGCCCACCTTCTCGGCGCCAGCGGCGCAATTGGTAAACCCATGCTAAAACTTCTGCAACCGCGGCATATAATGCAACAGGAATGCTTTGGCCTATCTCCGCATGGCGGTATAGCGCACGAGCAAGAGGCGGTGCTTCTAACTGTAATATTCGGTGCTCTTCACCAATTTCTTTGATGCGCTGAGCTAATACTCCAGCACCTTTCGCTAATACTTTGGGTGCCCTCATTTTTTTGTCATCATATTTAAGGGCGACCGCATAGTGTGTTGGGTTAGTGACGATAACATCTGCATTCGGAACATCCGCCATCATTCGGTTACGCGCAATCGCACGCTGCTGTTGGCGAATTTTGGCTTTAATCTGCGGGTCACCCTCTTGCTGCTTGAATTCATCTTTAATTTCCTGACGGCTCATGCGCAATTTTTTCAAATGGGAACGAAACTGATAGAAAACATCAAAAGCCACCATTGGGATAAGCAAAAATACGATTAAATATCCCGCAAAAATCACTTTCTGTAATGCATTACTTAGCGCCGTAACGGGTGATTCCATCACTAAATGCAGTAACGATGGCCAACTTTGCCAAAGAAAAATAAACGCCCCCAACCCCACAAATAACGATTTCAAAACCGCTTTAAATAACTCAGATAAGGCATTCATCGAAAAAATACGTTTTAGCCCTTTGATTGGATTTAACTTTTTCAAATCAAATTTAATCAACTTGCTATTAAAAACGAGCCCACCGACTAACGATGACGCAGAAATTCCAACCAATGCTAACCCGCCAATGACGGGTAATAAGGCAAATAACGCCTCACTGACCACACGCCCTAAGTAACTGATCATCAAGCCTGTATTTTGTAAATAGTGACCATCAAAAATAAAACCCTGACGAGTAATTTGCCGCAGTTGTGCTGCGAGGTGTCCACCACTTAGCCACAACAAGCTCACGCCTGCTAACATCATCATTAGCGAGCTAAGTTCTTTTGAACGAACGATTTGCCCATCATCTTTGGCTTTTTGCTTTTTATGGGGTGTGGGTTCTTCTGTTTTTTCTACATCACTCTCGTCGGACACCGCGGTTCCAAAATGTAATGAAAATACGAGTTATCGCTATAGCATGACAGAATGTAAAAAAATCAATGGTGGAAAATAGATGCAGTTCAAGGGGGTTATTTGGCTATTGAACAATAAGGCGGCAACTTTGCGAAGGGTTTCACAAATAATCGCAATAAATTAAAGATACTCTGATAATGGCAATATTTGTTGATAAAATCCCTATCGTGATCGATGAGCTGTGCTAAAGTACACGTGTCATAACACGTGTATAAGGGGCATCTATGAACAGAACAAAAAAAACCGTCAGTGTCACTGTCGCGCCTGAACTCTACGAACAAGCAAGGCGGGCTAAACTTAACTTATCAGCAATACTGGCTTGTGCCTTACAAGCTGAATTAAAACGCCTCGAAGCGCAAAAATGGAAAAATGACAATGTCGAAGGCTTTAATGAGTTAAACAGGATAAATGAAGAATATGGATTACTCTCAGATAAATACAAGGATTTTTAATGCAATATCGCCTCTATCAAAACCGAGATGATGCTATCAAATACCCATATTTACTGGATATTCAAAGTAATATTATTGATTTATTGAATACTCGCTTAGTCATCCCGTTATTCGATAGCAGGCTAGTTAAAAAGCCATTACCCGCTCGCTTAACCCCCCAATTAGTTATCAACGGGCAGGTTTTTATTTTAATGACTCACCAAATGGCTTGCGTCCCTCATTCATTATTAGGGAAAGAAATCGTTGACTTAAGTAGCCAACGAGACACCATTAAACACGCAATTGACTTACTGATTGATGGCTTTTAACAATGAAGGGTTATTATGGATATTTGTCACCTTGTTGCCCCTGATATCACTTTAGAAGATGCCCCAAAAGAAGCCTTACGTATGCTTAATTGGCTAAAACATCAAGGTATTATCGACCCTGACTTTCAAAGTATCGAGTATGGTGAAGTGATTTATCGTCCTACCCCCACTCACAAAGAACCCATTTTGTACGTAATTAATGATGAAATCGTCCCAACTCAACTTCCTGAAGATACGCTAAAAAACTACCTGTCTATCGTGACAGAACGAACAGTTTTTCATGCAGGGGGAAATGGTCTCGGTATTTACTGCCCACAATGTGCAAATGAACAAAGCGAACAGAGTCACGCATGGGGTGATGCGGTATCCGACTGGTATGAAGGAAAACCAGAAAATCTCGCTTGTTTTTATTGCGATTTTCATGGCTCACTTAATGAATGGCAGTTTGACCCTCAATGGGCATTCGGCAATTTAGGTTTTAGTTTTCATAATTGGGATATACGCGATAATTTTATCGAGGAATTTGAGCAAATACTTGGTAGTAAAATCATTGCTGTTTATCAACATGATTAGCAATTAAATTGTTCAGCTGAATACTTATAGGCTCTATATAATTCAAGGTTTAGAGGAAAAATCCAAGGTAATCCGCATCCCCACCGCTTCTGCATATTTTAATAATGTGCCTAATTTTGGGTCGAACTGTGCTTTTTCCAAACGGGACACGTTCTGCTTTTGAGTTTGCATTTTTTCCGCAATTTGAATTTGGGTTAAATTATTGGCTAAACGCGCTTTTTTGAGTTGATTAATTAACGCCTGTCTCATCTGTAATTCAGTAGAGCACTCATTAATATCTCCATCATTTTCTTGAACTATTTCTTTTGGTTCTTTTTTTTCTTTAATCACAAAAGTAGAAATTAAATCGTTATTTATCATTGCAATCCTCTCCTTGTAACGCAAATACAATAAAACTACCCTAACCCTATGTAATTAGAGTAGTTGAATTAAAAACTTGTCGGCGATTAGAAGCCCAGTTCATCAAGCAAATCATCAACTTGAGACTGTGATGCCATCACATTTACGCCTTCTTTATTGATTTGTGGGCCATTGAGCAAACTTTCGTTTTGCGTTTTCGCACGCATTTCAGGTGGTGTATTTTCCATTAACAGTGCGAGCAGTTGCTTTTCAGCTTCTTCAACCACTTCCATCATTTTTTTGATGACTTGCCCTGTTAAATCTTGGAAATCTTGCGCCATCATGATTTCTAACAGCTCTGCTTTGGTGGTTTCGCTGTCTTGGATCACTTGCCCTAAAAAAGCTTCTGTTGACTCACGCAATTGTGCAGGAACCCCATCTCCAGCGGTTTCTTGCCACTGCTGTTGCAATACCTGCGCATTTTTATTCATTTCCACTTGCAGTGGTTTGATGACATCAATACCATTTAAGGTTTTTTCTGCCGCTTGCGCCGTCATTTGGGCGATATAACGCAGCCTATCTTTTCCGTCTGGAATACTCGCCACTGCCTGTTGAACGCTTTTTTCTAGCCCCAATTCGCGCATACTTTCACGCAGCGTTCTCATTAGCGTACCAATGCGCGTAATGACTTGTTTTAAATCATCATTACCATTGCGAATACCTTCCATACCCACTTGCTCAGTCATGAAAATCTCCTTTGGCACGCACTGTTATTGCAGCCCCATTTTTTCAAATACTTTATTCAGTTTTTCTTCTAAGATAGCGGCAGTGAACGGCTTAACGACATAACCACTCGCACCCGCTTGTGCAGCGGCAATAATATTTTCTTTTTTCGCTTCTGCTGTCACCATTAATACGGGGATATGCTTCAAAGCATCATCACCACGAATGGTTTTAAGCAGCTCAAGGCCATCCATGTTTGGCATATTCCAGTCAGCAACAACAAAATCGATGCTACCTGTACGGATTTTTTCTAATGCATCAACACCGTCTTCTGCTTCTTCTATTTTGTTAAATCCAAGCTCTTTTAATAAGTTACGGACGATACGTCGCATTGTAGAAAAATCATCGACAACCAAAAAACTGAGATCTTTAGCGGCCATAACCACTCCTTCAAAATACAATTGTGAATTCCTGTCACGGTTTAAACCGTGACAGAAGAAAGTCTTGCTAAAACACTTGGGGCAATCTTGAGAATATCTTGCACCTCATCCGCAGCCCCCAATTCAATCGCCGCGCGAGGCATACCAAACACCACGCAACTACTTTCGTTTTGTGCGTAAGTGATAGCCCCTTGCTTACGTAAATTTAATAGCCCTTTCGCGCCATCCATCCCCATCCCTGTCAATAAAATGCCAATACATTTTCGCCCAACACATTGAGCGACTGAATCAAACAACACATCAACAGAAGGACGATGCCGGTTAACAGGTTCGCTTTGTTGCAAAATAACTTGAAATCCCTTGCCTTTATCCGCAATCAACATGTGCGAATCGCCTGGTGCAATATATGCATGGCCTTTTTGTAATAGTTCGTTGTGTTCAGCTTCTTTTACGGTCAATACACAGAGCTTATTTAAGCGATCAGCAAAAGAACGCGTAAAACCCGCTGGCATATGTTGAGTGATCACTACCGGAGGGCATTCATGAGGTAACATTTCCAAAAATTGCCGTATTGCCTCCGTTCCTCCGGTCGATGCGCCAACCGCAATCACACGGCTATTGCAAACATAGGGAGAGAGTGCTTTCGCTTGAGAAACTGGCTCATTAACCTTTTTGTCAGGGCGGGCAAAGCGGCTGCGCTGAGTAATTTTAGACATGGCTGCTGCGCGAATTTTCTCACCAATAATATCTCGATAACTCATCATGGTTTCACGAATACCAATTTGTGGTTTCGTGACAAAATCCACAGCACCTAATTCCAGCGCTTTTAACGTCACTTCCGAACCTTTCGACGTCAATGTTGAAACCATTACCACAGGCATTGGATGCAAGCGCATTAGTTTTTCTAAGAAATCAATACCATCCATTCGCGGCATTTCCACGTCTAACGTGATCACGTCCGGTTCATGTTGTTTGATTAAGTCACGTGCAACATAAGGGTCTGGTGCAGTATCAACCACAATCATGTCTTCGTGACTATTAATAATTTCGCGCATTAATTGGCGCATCAGTGCTGAGTCATCCACACATAGCACTTTAATCTTTTTCATTACCCCCTCCTCGCCGCTTGCAAGCTGTAGACGGTTTGCCCTTTAATAACGAAACTTTGTGATAACTGCGATAAATTTTCGGAATGCCCGATAAACAGTAATCCGTCAGGCTTAAGCAATGGAACAAAGCGCTCTAGCATTTTTATCTGCATCTCTTTATCAAAATAAATCATGACATTACGACAAAAAATCGCATCAAACCGATGTTGCATCCGCCAGTCATGGTCACTCAAGTTTAAGTAACGAAATTCAATCATTTGGCGCAATGCAGGTTTGACTCGTGCATAACCGTCAAATTCACCAACCCCTTTCATGAAATAACGTTGTCGCTGTAATGCCGTCAATGATTTCAGCTCTTCTACGCGATACACGCCTTGTTTCGCTTTTTCTAGCACTTCCGTGTCAATGTCACTGGCAATCACTTTGGCATTGATGGCATTCGGCCCAAGTACATCACTTAATGTCATTGCTATCGAATACGGCTCTTCTCCCGTTGAAGATGCGGCACACCAAATATTAATGGCGCTATTTTTACGCGTACGAACAAAGTCCGCTAACGTCACAAAATGGTGTGGTTCACGAAAAAATGCAGTTAAATTTGTCGTCAAAGCATTCACGAAAGCTTGCCATTCTGCATGGTGAGGCTCACGCTCTAACATCCGCAAATAATCGGAAAAATTGTCGATATTACAATCACGTAACCGCTTTAATAGCCGGTTATAGACCATATTTTTTTTATTCATGGTGAGGACAATGCCTGATTTTTTATGAATAAATCGACAAACCCGACCAAACTCATCATCAGTCAGTGGTTCTACCTGTGGTACAAAAAGCATCGTACTTGTCGTCCTATTCAATAAAAACCCAGAGGCAGCCAGTTATTTGGCTGCCTTTTAGGATGGATAACCTAAGGAAAAATAACCTGTTACGGTTATCCACCGAAAATTCAGAAACGAATTTTCACAACACTTAACGCCGATTACGATTTAAATGACTTTCGGGTAATTCAAAGAATGCAACCGTATCAACTAAGTTGTTTGCTTGGTCTTCTAACGCCGCCGTCGCACTGGTCGATTGTTCCACTAATGCCGCATTTTGTTGTGTCACTAAATCCATTTGGCTTACCGCTGTGGCGACTTGCTCAATACCACGGCTTTGTTCATTGGAAGCAGAAGCAATGTTACCCATTAATTCAGTAACTTGGTTAACAGCTGCAACTAACTCACTCATAGTTTCCCCCGCTTCATTAACAAGCTGAGAACCTTGGCTCACTCTACCGACAGACTCATCAATCAAGGTTTTAATTTCTTTTGCCGCTTCCGCACTGCGCTGAGCTAGCGCTCTAACTTCACCAGCAACCACAGAAAATCCGCGACCCTGCTCACCGGCTCGAGCGGCTTCAACGGCAGCATTCAATGCTAAGATATTGGTTTGGAAAGCAATCCCATCAATCACACTAATAATGGCACTGATTTTTTGTGAGCTATTAGAAATGGAAGTCATGGTGTCAATCACGTCTTCGGTGATCTCTCCACCTTTCGTTGCGGTTTTCGATGCACTAACAGCAAGTTCACTGGCTTGACGTGCGTTATCCGCATTTTGCTTAACGGTTGCTGTCAACTCTTCCATACTAGCCGCAGTTTCTTCGAGTGATGCCGCTTGCTGCTCAGTACGTGAAGATAAGTTATTATTACCTAAAGCAATTTCACGAATACCGGTATACATTTGGTCAGTATTTGAACGCAAGGCGGTCACTGAAGTCACTAAAGACTCCTGCATATCCTTTAGCTTGCCAAATACCTCACCGATTTCATCACGGGTCGTCACTTCAATTTTCTGATTGAGTTTGCCATCAGCCACTAATGCAAAGTGCTCTCCCATACTCTTCAGTGGGTTAATTACTTTACGTTTCATCCAATAATGAGCAAATGCAATAACCGCGATGATAATGACGATCACTGAGCAAAATGAACTCCAAGCGAAGGTGTTATACATTCTTGCTACCGCAAGAGATTCGTCGCTTTCAGCATTCAGTAATTCAAGGTATTCCTCAACAACTTGCTCCAACTGATCCTGGTTTTCTTGAGCAGGAAGTTCAATATAAGCTGCAATATCGTTATTATCTAAATGTGTTTTTAATGCTTTGAGTGTTAAGACAAATGCTTGATACCGAGCCTCTAAAGCCGCAAGATTTTCTTTCTCACTTAAAAGAGGCTGGTTTTTAAACATAGTGTAGTCTTTCTCAGCTTCTGCGAGTAATTTGTCAAAAGTCACTCTTGTTTCTTCAATCAATGGTTCATTACCACCGACTTTATGCAGCAATGCAATTTGCGTTAGGCTATTGCGTGCTTGCATTAGGTGTTTATTGGTTTCTTCAAGCATCGAACGCTTATCAGACCCCAAATCAATGCGCTCTAAGGATTTTAATTCGCTTACAACAATCCCAACAGAAACCCCGCTAGACACAATCTGCATCCCACAAAATAAAATGAGAAGAAGATATAAACTCACCGAAATCCGGATATTTTTACCAAACATAGAAATCCCCACTTGTGCCAGCTAAGAGAACTGAACCTCTGAAACATTGCCTTGTTTTCTAATGCGCAGGAACGCTGCAAAACCGTAGCTTTGCAGCGCGAAACTGAGCTTAACCTTTAGAAAGTTTCCCAATTGTCATCATCTTTATGTTCTTTCGATGATAGTTTTGTCAGATCCGGTGTTTTAACGATATTTGAAACCGTTCTTGCTGCCGGCTGAATATTGCGTATTTCACTTTGTTTTAATGGTGGTAAACGGAAGATAGAAATCAGTTGCGACAGTTTTGCCACTTGCTCTTCCAATACATTGGCTGCAACCGCGGATTGCTCAACCAGCGACGCATTTTGCTGCGTAACTTTGTCCATTTCAGCGACAGCAATACTGACTTGTGCAATTCCTTTGCTTTGCTCGTCTGATGCGGTCGCAATATGCGTCATAATGTCAGTAACACGTGTAACAGATTCAACAATCTTGGTCATTGTTTCGCCTGCATCTTCAGCTTGGCGAGCGCCTGTCCCAGTTCTTGACACCGAATCTTCAATTAACGTTTTAATCTCTTTAGCGGCATCAGCGCTGCGCTGTGCCAAATTACGCACTTCATCAGCAACAACGGCAAAACCGCGACCATGCTCACCTGCCCTTGCCGCTTCAACTGCCGCATTAAGCGCTAAGATGTTAGTTTGAAAAGCGATGCTATCGATAACTGCAGTAATATCAGAGATTTTCTGTGAGCTATCCGCAATATTCAGCATGGTGCTAACGACATTGGATACCACTTTGCCGCCTTCTTTTGCTATCACTGACGCTTGGTTTGCAAATTCACTCGCTTGGTGAGCGTATTCGGTATTTTGTTTAACAGTGGCAGTCAGTTCACTCATACTGGCTGAAGTTTCTTCTAAGCAAGCGACTTGTTGCTCAGTTCGTGCTGACAAGTCATTGTTACCTGCTGCAATTTCGGTTGTACCTTGGTAAATAGTTTCGCTACCATCTAGCACACCTCGAACCGTATTAATCAGCTCTTGTTGCATGTGTTGAACACCATTGGCCAATTCACCAATTTCATTCTTGGCAATTGTTGTCACATTCGGTGTTAAATCCCCTGAAGCAAAGACTTTAATACGTTCAATTAAGATACCGAGTGGCTCGATAATACCTTTACGAACATAGCGATAACTGAAGAAACCAATCAAAGCGAGTAAGATAGATAACGTCACCAACATGTATAATGATTGGCGATAGTTATTATCTGCATTGACGACTTCGGCCTGGAAATCAGCAGATATATCCGCAAAATAAGCGTTAAATTGCTCTTCAAATTTCACTTGGTGCCCTGAGGTTCTGTGTGCATAAAAACCTTCAAGGTCACCCTTTTCAGCGAATTCACTTAGCTTGATTAACGCATCACGATAGGTTTCATAGGTACTAAACAGCTTTTCAAATTTGGCTTTATCATAATCTGAACTTTGCATCAGCTTGTTATAACGTGCGTAAGCGTCATCCGCTGATTTAAAGTTACGTTTAGCGGCTTTAATCAAGTCTTCTGTCGTTGCATCGTCTTGAATTTTACGACCTTCGAGCAAATAGGCATTGATAGAGCGGTTTAAGTTCGCCCGGGCTTGTAACAAATTAACCCAACTTTCTGTTAATACTTGTCTTTGGCGTTGTAAGGAATTCAAATAACTAATGCTGTCGCTGTTATCGCCCAGTTTGGTAAACATCAACCCACTGGATACCAGTTGCAGCAAAATAAAGATAAAAATGACGGACAAAAGTCCCGATACGATTTTAATTCGACTGTACATGACATTTTACTAACATAATTTTGTTGTATTTTGGATATCGGTCATCCAACCAAAAACTTTAGTTAATGACTTATTATTATTTGAACAATCATTGGGGCTGAGAATTACTCAGCCATGCTGTCAATCAGCGCCATTTCATCGCTAGTTAATAATTTTTCGATATCGACTAAAATCAACATACGGTCATTTAATGTTCCGAGCCCTGTCAGATATTGGGTCGATAATGTCACCGCAAAATCAGGTGGTGGCGCAATTTGCTCTTCATTCAAGACCAGCACATCCGAAACCCCATCGACGACAATACCGACAACGCGATCTTTTAAATTCACCACAATAACGACCGTGTTATCGTTATACACTACGTTTTCATGGGAAAACTTCACCCGTAAATCAATAATTGGAATGATGACTCCACGTAAATTAGTCACACCTTTGATAAAATCAGGGGTATTCGCGATACGAGTCACTTGTTCATAGCCACGAATTTCCTGCACTTTTAAGATTTCAATGCCATACTCTTCTTCACCCAAGGTAAAAATGAGGTAGCCTTCGCCGTTTTTTTCTTCTTCGTGTTTATTTAAATCATCATCTAACATAGACATGGTATATGGCCTCTATTTAGTGCACGACAGGTTGAGAAACCTGCTGTTTCTTTTTAATCAAAATGCTGTTATTCATTTTTTGCAGCTCAGCCACATCTAAAATCAATGCAACAGAGCCATCGCCCATAATCGTTGCTGCGGAAATACCAGGGATTTTGCGATAATTACTTTCAATGTTTTTCACCACCACTTGCTGTTGCCCGACGAGCTTGTCAACTAACAACGCAAAACGGTGGCCTGCATTTTGAATAATCAGCACAATACTGTTATCTAAATTTCGCTCGGCTTCTTCGATGGAAAATACTTGGTGTAATTCAACAAGTGGCAAATATTCCCCTCGCACAAGCAGCATTTTTTCTTCTCCCGCTAAGCGATAAATATCCTCTTGCCGAGGCTGCAAGGTACTGATAATGGCACTCAATGGAACGATAAAAACATCTTCCGCTACTTTCACAGACATACCATCCAAAATGGCTAAAGTGAGCGGTAATAAAATGCGGATAATGGTACCTTTACCTTCGGTAAAACCGATTTGAATACGACCGCCCATGTCTTGGATATTTCGTTTAACCACATCCATTCCAACACCGCGTCCCGAAACGTCCGTCACCACCTCTGCTGTTGAAAAACCCGGTGCCATAATCAGCATCGCAACTTCATCATTGCTCATCCCATCATGCACATTCATGCCTTGTGACTTCGCTTTTGCCAAAATACGTTCACGATTTAGCCCTGCGCCGTCATCACGCACTTCAATACAAATGTTGCCACTTTGATGTGCTGCCGCTAAGGTCAGTGTTCCGGCTTCCGGCTTACCATTTGCCACACGAACTTCTGGCTTTTCAATCCCATGGTCGAGGCTATTACGAACAAGGTGATTTAGGGGATCAACAATGCGCTCAATCAAGCTTTTATCGAGTTCAGTCGAACTTCCTTCTACTTTCAGTTCGATTTTTTTACCTAATTTGGAAGCGATATCGCGTACCATGCGCGGGAAGCGGCTAAATACGTAGTCCATTGGCATCATGCGAATTGACATGACGGATTCTTGCAAAGCGCGGGAATTACGCTCCAACTGTACGATTGAGCTTAACAAATCACTGTATTCGTTCTGATCGACATGTTGACTATGTTGGGTCAACATTGATTGAATAATCACCAGCTCACCCACTAAGTTAATCAACTGGTCAACTTTCTCTACAGCCACACGAATGCTGCTCGAATCCCCTTTCGGTTTAGCGATTGCCGTTTTTTTAGCCGTGGTGGGTGCAGCAGGTTTTGCCGAGCTTTGCGGAGTATCTACTTGAGGCTCTGTGGATTCATTTACTGCAACTTTATCGTCATTTAATAACGTTTCTTCCTTTGAAAAAGCGAGGCAATCGGCAAAAGAAATTACTTCATGGCTAATTTGCGATTCATCCACCACAAAACATAGCACCCCACTAATATCATCAATATCCGTATTAGTTCCTACCCATGCTTGTAAACTATTTGCTGTTTTTTCAGTATGATATAAATGCCCAAATAAACTGAGCTCATCTGCCAATAAATCAACTTCATTTTCTTTAAGCTGATTTAACGAGATCATAAAGTAGTGTGAATATTCACCTTGCTCCGCGGGTGTGTCTTCAACAACCGCATCTTCAACTTTAGTTTCAGCTATCGCAGTAGCTGTCTCAGCGACCTCTTCTGCTCTATTTTCAACCCGGCTAAGTACCTCACAAATACGCTTAAAGGCATCTTCATCCGGTAAAGAGTCATTTTTATAGGCATCTAACTGTGATGCCATGACATCCTTAGCATCAAGAAAAACATCAATTATGTCAGGCGTGAGGGTTAACTCATCATGACGCGCCTTATCTAAAAGGTTTTCCAATGTATGAGTTGTATTCTGCAACTGAGTGAAACCAAAGGTTGCAGCCCCTCCTTTGATTGAGTGGGCACTGCGGAAGATGGCATTTAGCTGCTCGCTATCCGGGTCAAAAGGATCAAGCTCAAGTAAATGTTGTTCCATATCCCTGAGCAACTCATCGGCCTCATCGAAAAATGTTTGATAAAACTCGGTAATATCCATGGTTTTTATCCAATTTCGCTTAAGTTTCACTTAACGCTGACTGCCGGAACCCCCGGCTGACAACTAAACAAGTTATGTAATAAATTCAAATAACAGCAATTCATCACGGTATTTTCACCGCAGCGACAACACCCACAGCTGTTTCTGGCATGGGCTTTTGCGGTTTATTCAGCACATCATTGATCGGCTTCGCGCCATCGTATTCGCGGAGAATTTGTTTGGTTTCTTCATCATTTAACACAATGATACTTATCCGGCGGTTGATCGGGGCAAAACCATCTTCTTTGTCTAAATGAATGGCTGAAGCCATCCCAACCACGCGTAATACTTTATTTTCATCCATTCCACCGCGAATCAATTCACGTCGCGAAGCATTTGCGCGATCTGATGAAAGCTCCCAGTTGCTGTAATTGGCGCCGTTGGCATAAGCGAGATCATCAGTATGACCGGAGATACTAATTCGATTAGGAACATCATTAAGAAGTGGTGCTATTGCACGCAAAATATCGCGCATATACGGTTCAACCGTTGCCGAACCGACTTTAAACATTGGGCGATTTTCACTATCAACAATTTGAATGCGTAGCCCATCATTAATCATATCAATCAATAAATGTGGCTTTAATTCATTCAAACGGGGGTCTTTTAAAATAGCCTGCTCAAGGGACTCTTTTAATTTTTCAAAACGATAGTTTGCATTTCCATCAATAATATTATTGGGCTCTGGCATCACATCCCCATCACGGAAAATCGGGTCTTTACCTCCACCAGGAATAGGGTTTGTGGCATCTCCACTTTTACTTCCCGGGTTGATAGCTGTACTCAAGGGAGTACGGAAATACTCAGCAATTTGAGTTAATTCTTGAGGACTTGAAATTGAGATCAGCCACATCACTAAAAAAAACGCCATCATCGCCGTCATAAAATCGGCATAAGCAATTTTCCATGAACCGCCGTGTCCGTTTTGATGATGTGAACTGCGCTTTTTAACCCGAATAACATGAGGTGTATTGGCTGCCATTCGTTTGTTACTCCTCAGTTGTTTCTTGTGAGCGAGCACCTACTTTCACTTCTCGAACTTTATCTTCAAGTTCAACAAATGAAGGTCTATCTGCGCTGAATAACACCTTGCGGCCAAATTCAACCGCAATTTGAGGAGCATACCCTTGCAATGCAGAGAGGAAAGTCACTTTAATACACTCCATCATTTTCAATTGCTCACTACTGCGCAACCTAATCAGAGCAGCTAAAGGCAAAATAAAGCCATAAGCCACTAAAATACCTAGAAATGTACCAACCATTGCATGAGCAATTAAAGCACCAAGTTCACCTGCGGGACGGTCTGCTGAGCCCAAGGCATTCACGACACCCAAAACGGCCGCAACAATCCCAAATGCAGGCATAGAGTCACCGACCATGTTTAGCCCCGAAGCAGGTACTTCATTTTCTTGACGAAAAGTTTCTAATTCTTCATCCATTAATGCTTCAATTTCATGACTTTGTAAGTTACTACTCACCATCAGACGTAAATAGTCCACAATGAACATCATGGTGGACTCATCTTTTAAAATACGGGGATATTGGGAGAAAATTTCACTTTCACTTGGATTGTCAATATCTTTCTCAAGTGCAAGTAACCCTTGTTGGCGCGATTTATTAAGTAATTGAAATAACAATGCCATTAAATCCATTGACATTGTTTTATTGTAAGAGGAACGACGAAAGAGTTTTGGTAATACTTTGCACAAGGCGACGATGGATTTGCCACTGTTACCAACAACAAAAGCACCTAAACCTGCCCCTAAAATAATGACAAATTCAGCGGGTTGATAAAGCGCACCTAAATGGCCGCCGACCATTATATATCCGCCAATAACCGCAACTGTAACAATGATATACCCGATGAGTATTAACACAATATTCCCTTTCACTCCGTTGGTTAACAGATGGCAGTCAAAGGGAATATTAGGAGTGACAGGCAAAAAATTTTGCCTGCTAACCAAATCAATCCAATTACATTACCGCTTTAGTAATGCCATCCTGTCGATATACCGTAATATCGGCTAGATGTTCGGAAAGTTTACGTTTTTTTATTGCGCGTGATGGCGGTTGGCATAAACTACAAGTGAAGCTATTTTCAGGAATATGTGCGTAAGTAATAAAAGAGCCATGGCAACAACTACATTGTGAACTTTGTAACATGCCACTTTCCACAAAACGGACTAGCGTCCAAGCACGTGTTAAAGCCAACAAAGGTTCTTCGCCAGGTTCTGGAATACACTGTTCAAGGTATAACCTATAGGCTTTTAATATAGCGTCAACACCACGACATTGGCCGCTTTTCAGTAAAAATTGATAAGCATTATAGAACATGGATGAATGAATATTCTGTTCCCATGTCATAAACCAATCTGTAGAAAAAGGTAACATCCCTTTCGGTGGAGGGCTACCTCTTAGCTCTTTGTATAAACGAACTAAACGACCGCGACTGATTTGCGTTTCACTTTCTAACATTTGAAGGCGAGCGCCCAAAGAGATCAATTCCATGGCTAGTCGAATGTCATTCGCTTCTTGGACTATACTTTTTTCAGCTGCGGTACTCATCTTTTTCTCGCTATTTCAGTGTCGCCCTCATTATGCGTTTGCAATAATCGGGTCGAAAGTAAGATACCTGTATGAATTTGTTGTAATTCATCAACTCTTGAATCACGAGTTAGTTTTTCAATTGTTTCACTATTATCAAATCTAAACTGGCAGATTAGCTGGTTTGTCTCTGCTAATTTGACTAATTGAGGGAGTGTAAGGTCTGCTAAAGTAGTTGCCATTGCATCAGAGATACCTAGACGAAACATCGCAGAGGCTTTCTCTTGAGAGATGAGTTTTTGGGCTAATAGCAAATATGAGAGGTTAATATCGTATATATGCTTCAGAAAATCTGTCGTCGAGCTCATTTTTTTTCCTTTCCGAATATTATCAACATCTGTGCGATCTGTGTGCAAAAAGAACAAATATGAATTTAAAAGTATTGTGTATTCAAATTATTAAATTAAAAAATTAATTAAATTGGGTAAATGTAATTCCATTAATTTCCCCATGTTATCCATTAAAAATACCCAATTTGGAGTACAAATACACAAGCTTCCAAACTTAAATTAAATATATTTCCTGAATACCTACAACAATAAAGAATGACTAAAAAATTAGCGGTTTCCATAAAAATCAGAAATTGCTGATGTCATTATTAGTCGCCAATTATTATGCACCACTAAATTAACTATTCAAGGTACTTATGTTTCTTTTTGTATCAATAGGGTGATTACCCATTAATTCATTAAATAATCTTCATTATTTCTTTATCTTCTATTACCTTATCCTAAATATCCACAACATTTTGAGTCAACCTAAGCAAAATGCCAGGATTTTAATCAAACCAATCACTCTTTACATGTGATTATTAAGCCTAATAAACCAAGCATAACATCAAAAACAATATATTGATCCAAATCAATTTTTAGTATTAAGAAACTGAGTTATACATTACTGTATTAAGGCTTTATCGGCATTATTGGAATAAAATTTAATCATTAATTTTCAATAAGTTTGATATATATTACAGCCATCGTTCAAAATTATTCAATCGCAGTTATCATATAAACAACCATTATATTGTCATACATATTAAGTATTCACTTCCATTTTCATTAGAATCATTAAACTATAAAATAAGTATCATCACCCCGTAATATTAATAAAACTAATAAAATTTACGTCGATTACCAATAATGAAAGTTTATTCAGCTTAAATATTTTTGTAAGATATTTTTGCATATTTATTATTTCAAGTGATCATTTTGTTATTAATTCATTAAAGTAGTTTTTTGGGGTTAATTAATATTTATTTTTTATGTAAAATGGCAAAAAATTCATTTTTTTTAATAAAAAGATCAACCTACGCTAACCTATCACTTTTGTGTTAAGAGCAAAAAATGTAGGTTTCAATTAAGAACATTCTATTTTCCAAATATTTTTTATATCATTTTTAAAATATTCAGTTAGTGCTCAAAATAAAAAGCACTAAAGGTATTATTAATTGTCTTCGTACTTATCATTTTTAGCCATTTTCACGTAAACATAATAATTTTAATAACTCAATGTTATAATAACAAATGATTACTATATACTTTTATTTTAACAAAACCCCCTAACCATCAAGTTACCTTAAGTAAAATTGCTTAATCAGATAATGAAAGATTAAAAAATAAATAACTTTTAGTTAAAATAATTCAGTGAGACATTTGCTTATAAAAGAAGCTAATTTATTAGGATTTTTATGGAAAAAAATATTTCTCAATTTGCGACAAACTTCACACTTGTTTTCTTTGTTTCTCAATAATTTCCGAATAAAGCGATTCTCACATTGCTGAATTTATGTTAGGAAAATCACATTAATTGTACTAACAACCACCTCATAACAACATGTAGGATCAATAGATACAAAAATGAAGAAAGAAATGGCCACATAAGTTAATTGATAAACTTGTTTTCCTCATGCTCCAGTGCAACACTGAGCACTCTGAAATATAATTTGAAGGAAAAATATGTTCAATTATCAGGCAACAATAGAATTTATTGAGGAAGAAAACGTATATGAAATCAATTTTAGTGATTTTCCTGACCTTCAAGGAGTTAGCTATTGTAGAGAAGATGTTGAATTAGAAGCCCAAGAAATTTTGCTAGCCTCTTTTGCAGAACATATCGAACTCAGAAAACCAATTCCATTAGCAACACAACAAAAAAATGGTGAAGCATTTACGGTTTATTTACCCATAATCTGTTGCTTAAAAATTGCCTTGCATAACGCCATTCTCAACTCTGCAATGCAACGCGTCGATCTCGCTCGCAGATTGAATATCAATGCACAACAGATAGAACGCTTACTGGATATTCATTACACATCTAAAATTGACCTTTTAGAACAAGCCTTATACATATTGGGCGTCGAGCCTTCAATTACAGTGACTCAAAAAATATTTGATAACAATATAAGCTAATCATCATCCAAGGACTATATAATAAAGTTATCACTGAAATAGCCCTAGAATTCTTGATTTATTTTTTGCTGATACTAAAAAGTATCATTAGATTCTTATGTAATAGCAGAGACTTGAGTTAAATTTAGCTCCCTAGCTTCTCATCCTCTGCTATTCAATCGTTTTCCCTGTACATTTCACGTGCTAAAGAACAACTGCGTTCTATTTCAAACATCCCTCCCCTAACTGGTTAAATTTCAATCAAATCATACTTTACCCAATCAAAAATAACTCTGCTTTCAGTTATCTCTCATTTTTTAGTTCTTAGACCTAAAAGTTTGTGATTTTTATCTTGCCATTAAGTGATACAAAATTGTGCAATAAACTTATATTCAATTCCTAAATCATGTTCCCTCTTACAATAAGAATAAAATATTAACGGAAAAAGACTAATCAATATTAGACTTATTATCTCTCATTTCGTAATTACTAAAATAATTTCTTTTAAATTACAACCCCAATGAGGTACAATAAATTAATTTTTATATAGGGCATATATATGAAAAAAAATCACTTAATCTTGAATATAAAAAACGTTGGCCAACCATATTGGCCAACGCTAAAATTAATATTAAGTTCATTAATTGTTTTTAATTTTTATTTAAATTTAGTTGATAAAAGCAAATATTCGTTGCTTATTACTATTTTTGACTTAACATTAATTCCTATGTTTGTATTTATAGTCGCATTTATAACAAAAAATACAACATGGAAAGAGTTAAAATCTCACCTTCTTCCTGCCCTTATAATTTATTTTACGTTTCAAACAATCGACATGGTTCCACTTTACTTCACCGGTGAGTTAACTTTAAAAAAATACTTGTTTTCTCCTCAGTACGGGGTTTGGTTCTTTTTAGCAACACCTATATGGCAAGCTGCTTTTTTATTATTACCAAAGAGCTTTAAATCAAACAAATTTAACCTATCTGCAATCTTAATCACATCGCTAATAATATCATTTATAGCAAAGACTTACCTAATGCCGATTTCTAGCTTTTTTTCAATTATTTTATATTTCCCATTTTTTGTCATTGCTTATTTTATTCATAATCAAAATATATTTTCGTTAAGGAAAAAGCCTATTATCACTATTTTTTGTATAGCATTTTTAGCGATTACCTTTCTTAATTATCGAAACGATTTTTATGAGATAATTTTCGGTGCAATTAAGACTAATTTAATTCTCAACTCATTCATTATCTATATTTTCGATTTTGTAATAAGCCTAATGCTGGGTTCGATTATTATTTACTTTGCTTTATCAACTCAAAAATATGCAAAAATATCAAATAATGCTTTAGGTGTTTATTTAATCCATCCAATTATTTGTTTTGTAATATTACAAACATTAAGTTTTTTAGATATAGAACTAAATTTATTATTAATCATAGCATTTACTCTATCTACAATTACAATTGCACTTTTACTAGCATCAAACTCAATTATTCATTGGTTTATTGAACCAGTATTTAGATCTAATAAATTGAAAGAATAGCTTTATGATGGATATGATAGCATAGTCTCTAAATATCAAATATATTATTGATATAAACAATGAGAACGGATGTAATGTATCAAACTTAATAACCGAACACGCCAAACAAATTGATACTGTTGTCAATGGCTGCGTCCCAAATACGTCCCATACAGTCAGTATAGGTTCCGCAGCATGCCCATAACTCATTGAAAATTTTGGTGGGTTGTGTGGGGATCGAACCCACGACCGAGTGATTAAGAGTCACCTACTCTGCCAACTGAGCTAACAACCCGATACAAAATATTTAACGCCTAACAATTGCTACAGTCAATATGATTCTGCTATTTTTATTACCTAAGTTAATTTTAAGTTGCGAATGTAAAATTTAAGAAAACTAATGCTTGAATAAACATCACTTCGCTCCTAACAAGATAACTTTTCCTTACTCTAATTGAGATTTGTGTCACAATATTTCACGCAAACATAACCACAAAATTAAAAAAAAGACTGTGGCTAATTATCACAAACCACTACGGACATCTTTAGTATGGAAGAAAATGCAAATTCACTATCAACACAACCCAATGCTGATCGTAATCAGCTAAAACGCAGCCTTAGTAACCGGCATATACAACTTATTGCGATTGGTGGAGCAATTGGAACAGGCTTATTTATGGGGTCTGGCAAAACCATTTCACTCGCAGGCCCATCGATTATCTTTGTGTATATGATAATTGGTTTTGTGCTATTTTTTGTGATGCGCGCAATGGGTGAACTGCTACTTTCTAATCTGAACTACAAATCATTCAGTGATTTTTCTGCTGACCTTATCGGTCCATGGGCAGGTTTTTTTGTCGGTTGGACGTACTGGTTCTGCTGGGTTATCACCGGTATTGCCGATATCATTGCCATTACATCCTATGTGAGCTTTTGGGTACCTGATTTTCCTGAATGGGTAACCTCATTTATTTGCGTGGTCACCTTATTAACGCTTAACCTAGTTTCTGTCAGGCTTTTCGGTGAGCTCGAATTTTGGTTCGCCATGATAAAAATTGTTGCCATTGTGGCTCTCATTGCAGTAGGTGGCACATTAATTGCCATGAATTTCCAATCCCCTACGGGTCACACGGCATCTTTAAGTAACATTTGGAATGATGGCGGAATGTTCCCTATGGGGATCAGTGGTTTCTTTGCTGGCTTTCAAATTGCTATTTTTGCGTTTGTGGGAATTGAATTGGTGGGTACGGCAGCAGCAGAAACACGCGATCCAGAAAAATCTTTGCCAAAAGCTATCAACGCGATCCCTATCCGGATTATTGCATTTTATGTCCTATCTTTAATTGTCATTATGGCTGTTACACCTTGGCGAACCATATTGGCCGATAAAAGCCCATTTGTAGAGATGTTTGTCTTGATAAGCCTACCCGCAGCGGCAAGCATTGTTAACTTTGTGGTGCTAACTTCCGCAGCCTCTTCCGCAAATAGTGGTGTATTTTCCACCAGTCGAATGCTTTTTGGGCTTTCAAAAGAAGGGGATGCGCCAAAGCAGTTCAGCCAATTATCGAAAAAAGCCGTGCCGGCTACTGGGCTAATTTTTACTTGTATCTGCCTCAGCTTTGGTATTGTTCTGATCTATTTTATTCCTGATATTATGCATGCATTTACGCTAGTCACCACCGTATCTGCTATTCTCTTTATGTTTATTTGGAGCATGATTTTATATAGCTATTTAAATTTCCGTAAAAAACGCCCTGAAATGCACAAAGCATCTCATTACAAAATGCCTGCTGGAATTGTGATGTCATGGTTAAGCCTCGCTTTTTTCGCTTTTATGGTCGTGCTATTGGCATTCCAGCACGATACAAGACAAGCCTTAATTGCCACACCAGTTTGGTTTATTTTACTATTCATTGGTTACCAGTTCGCTAAGCGCAGAAAGAACCAATAATGATGAATAATAAATAGCAAAAAGGCCGAATAACAGTATCGTTACTCGGCCTTTTTCGTTTATAAACTTGCTCGATTAGCTTGCTTTATATTCTGCCTCAGCCTCATCAAAACGAGCTTGAGCTGCTGCACTTGGTGCTTTAGTCATTAAACTCACAACAACAATAGCGATTGTTGCTAATAAGAAACCTGGGATGATTTCATACAAATCAAACCATTTGTATTTTATCCAAACTAATACTGTCACAGCACCGACTATCATTCCTGCAAGTGCACCTGTACGCGTCATTCGTTTCCACATTACAGAAATTAAAACAACAGGACCAAATGCAGCGCCAAAGCCCGCCCATGCATTACTCACTAAAGCCAAAACTTTATTATTTGGGTCACGAGCAATGTAAATGGCAATTGCAGCGACCAATAACACCATAAAACGCCCTACCCAAACTAACTCTTTTTGGCTGGCACTTTTACGGATAAAAGGCTTATATAAATCTTCCGTTAGCGCACTCGCACAAACTAGTAATTGGCAACTTAGCGTACTCATTACCGCTGCTAATATAGCTGACAATAAAATACCGGCGATCCATGGATTAAACAAAATTCCCGTTAGTTCCATGAATATACGCTCATTATTTTGCATTACCGAACCCGCTAAAGCCGGGTTATTTTCAAAATAAGCGATACCAAAGAAACCGACCGCAATCGTTCCGCCTAAACATAACACCATCCATGTCATACTAATACGTCGAGCAGAACGAATAGTACGAGCAGAGTCCGCCGCCATAAAACGCGCTAAGATATGGGGTTGACCAAAATAGCCTAATCCCCAACCTAATAATGACAGAATTGCGATGATATTCATGTCTTTAAACATATCAAGATATTCAGGATTCTTAGCCTTGATCACTTCAATAGAGGTATCTATTCCCCCTAAAGAAAGGATTACAACAATAGGTGTAAGAATCAATGCGAAGATCATTAATGAAGCTTGAACAGTATCGGTCCAACTTACGGCTAAAAAGCCACCTAAAAAGGTGTAAGCAATAGTCGCTAATGCCCCTAACCACATCGCTTTCTCATAACTCATATTAAATGTGCTTTCAAATAACAAACCACCAGCGACCACACCTGATGCACAATAAATCGTAAAGAAAACTAAAATCACAACAGCAGAAATTATACGTAAAATCTTACTGTTATCTTCAAAACGGCTAGTAAAGTAGTCTGGCAATGTTAACGCATTATTATTTTTTTCTGTTTGGACACGTAAACGCCCAGCAACAAATAACCAGTTAAGATATGCACCGAGACTCAAACCGATAGCAATCCAACTTTCAGAAATCCCGGCCAAGAAAATCGCACCTGGCAACCCCATGAGTAACCAACCGCTCATATCTGAAGCACCAGCAGACAATGCAGTTACAACACTGCCTAAACTTCTTCCACCCAGAATATAATCGTCAAAGTTTTTCGTTGAGCGATAGGCCATATAGCCAATTAATAACATGCCAGTAATGTATACGACGAACATAATGATCATCGGAGTGCTTACAGTCATCCTGTTTTCTCCATTGAGTAGCTTTAAAATTGTTAGTTATCTTTATAAGTTTCCGTTGATAACTTGTAACTTCATAGTGTTGCACTTTATTGCACATATTTAATTTATCTGTGCGAACACCAAATAGGTTGTGATTGTTTGTGTTGCACTAACTTAATATCTTAGCTGCCCCATCCTAGACAGAGTCGTATTAAATTAACAAGAAATTAACTATTTTTTATTGCATAAATAGAATCCATATCACAAATGTTAAAATTTAAACTTAAATTCACAATCGAATGTTTAACTATTCCACCTAAAACAAAATAAATATAACTACATGTAAAATATAATAAATAAATCAAAAATGATTTACTTGAAAATATTAAAACTTAAAAAACCCGATATGTTTCACATTTTCTTCAGAAATCACGCTTAACAATGTTGCACAAAGTTGCAACATTAAGATAATGTGGTGTAACTTTTTGATTAAAATGACTCGTGACCTAGAGGAATTAAGATGAGTAGCACAACAACTATGGGTGTGAGACTTGATGAAGCAACTCGTGAACGCATTAAAAATGCCGCTCAGCGTCTTGACCGCACATCACACTGGCTTATCAAACAAGCTATTTATAATTACCTAGAACAACTCGATAATGGCCAAGCCTTTCCAGAGCTCGCACCGGGTATCGATGTAAAAGAAAATCAAACTTCTGATGAAGACACCACCGTTGAATCTAACTATCAACCATTCTTAGATTTCGCAGAGCACATTTTACCACAATCTGTAAAACGCTCTGCAATTACTTCTGCTTACCGAATTCCTGAAACACAAGCCGTACCAATGTTGTTACAACAAGCACAGCTCCCTACAGAACAAGCTGAAGCTGCTCATAAATTAGCTTATTCAATCGCTGAAAAACTGCGTAATCAAAAAAATGGCATCGGCCGGTCGGGTTTAGTTCAAGGCCTACTTCAAGAGTTTTCACTTTCATCTCAGGAAGGTGTCGCATTAATGTGTCTCGCAGAGGCCTTATTACGTATTCCTGATAAAGCAACTCGTGATGCTCTTATTCGTGACAAGATCAGCAATGGAAATTGGCAATCACACCTCGGCCAAAGTAGCTCAATGTTTGTTAATGCTGCAACTTGGGGTCTGCTATTTACGGGGAAATTAGTTTCTACGCATAATGAAGCTAAACTCTCAACCTCACTTAATCGCATCATTAGTAAAAGTGGTGAACCACTGGTGCGTAAAGGTGTTGATATGGCGATGCGCCTTATGGGAGAGCAATTTGTTACTGGCGAAACTATCTCCCAAGCACTCGCTAACGCGCGAAAGCTCGAAGATAAAGGCTTCCGCTATTCCTACGACATGCTGGGCGAAGCCGCATTAACGGAAAAAGATGCACAAGATTACATGGTGTCTTACCAACAAGCTATCCACGCGATTGGTAAAGCATCAAATGGCCGCGGCATTTATGAAGGCCCTGGTATTTCAATTAAGCTATCTGCATTACATCCACGTTATAGTCGCGCACAATACTCTCGCGTGATGGAAGAACTTTATCCACGCCTATTATCCCTCGTATTACAAGCGCACCAATACGATGTAGGGATTAATATTGACGCAGAAGAAGCCGACCGCTTAGAAATCTCTTTAGATTTGCTAGAAAAACTCTGTTTTGAGCCACAACTCGCGGGTTGGAATGGGATTGGCTTTGTAATTCAGGCCTATCAAAAACGCTGCCCATTTGTGATTGACTCAATCATAAATTTAGCTGAACGCAGCCAACGTCGCTTAATGATCCGCCTAGTAAAAGGTGCTTATTGGGACAGTGAAATCAAGCGCGCACAAATGGATGGGCTAGAAGGTTATCCTGTTTATACGCGTAAGGTGTATACTGACGTTTCTTATATTGCCTGTGCACGAAAACTGTTGTCGGTTCCCAATTTAATTTACCCACAATTTGCAACACATAATGCACATACTCTCTCTGCTATCTACCAAATTGCAGGTAAAAACTACTACCCTGGTCAATACGAATTCCAATGCCTACATGGAATGGGTGAGCCGCTTTATGAACAAGTGGTTGGTAAGGTTGCTGATGGCAAGCTAAACCGCCCTTGCCGTATTTATGCACCAGTCGGTACTCACGAGACGCTACTTGCCTACTTGGTGCGTCGATTGTTAGAAAATGGCGCAAATACTTCATTTGTAAACCGTATCGCTGATGCCACTATTCCTCTAGATGAATTAGTTGCCGACCCAGTTAAAGATGTTTTAGAACTGTCTAAAACTGAAGGACAAATTGGCTTACCGCATCCAAAAATTCCGTTACCACGTGATTTATATGGCCAAGAGCGTGTGAATTCGATGGGGCTTGACCTATCAAACGAGCATCGACTGGCTTCGCTATCAAGTGCCCTACTGAGTGCGGCTATGCAGCAAAAAATGGCAGAACCACTGTTAGGGGGCGACTTCCAAGCTTCGCAAGCATTGCCCGATGCGACACCAATTATTAACCCTGCCTGCCACAAAGATATTGTCGGCCACGTTCGTGAAACAACAGAACAAGAAGCTGAACATGCATTAAATACCGCTAACGATGCGGGTACTATCTGGTTCGCAACGCCTCCTTCTGAACGAGCGGCCATCTTATTACGAGCCGCTGACCTCATGGAGCAACAGTTACAGCCACTGTTAGATATTTTAGTGCGTGAAGCAGGTAAAACTTACAACAATGCGATTGCGGAAGTTAGGGAAGCGGTAGATTTTCTTAATTACTATGCAACCCAAGTCAAGAATGATTTTGATAACAACACACACCGTCCTTTAGGGCCTGTGGTCTGTATTAGTCCGTGGAACTTCCCGTTAGCAATATTTTCAGGCCAAATTGCTGCGGCTCTCGCAGCAGGTAACACCGTACTCGCGAAACCAGCTGAACAAACACCATTAATCGGCGCTATCGCGGTGTCTATTTTACATCAAGCGGGTATTCCACGCGATGTACTGCAATTTTTACCGGGTAAAGGTGAAACCATCGGCGCTCAACTCGTTGGTGATACTCGTGTTCGCGGGGTCATGTTTACAGGGTCAACAGAAGTCGCAGGGTTACTTCAACGTAATATTGCAGGGCGCTTAGATGCACAAGGCCGGCCTACCCCGCTGATTGCAGAAACTGGCGGATTAAATGCAATGATAGTTGATTCTTCTGCACTCACAGAACAGGTTGTCACTGATGTCGTCGCATCTGCTTTTGATAGCGCGGGCCAACGTTGTTCGGCACTGCGCATTTTATGTATCCAAGAGGATGTCGCAGATAGAACGATTCGTATGTTAAAAGGCGCAATGGAAGAGTGCCGTATGGGGAACCCTGAGCATTTATCAACCGATATAGGCCCTGTGATTGACCATGAAGCAAAAGAGAATATCGATCAACATATTCAAAAAATGCGCAGCAAAGGGAAATCGGTCTTCCAAGCAGCATTTGAGAACCATGATGATCAGCAAGAGCAACAGGAAGGAACCTATGTTAAGCCAACATTAATAGAACTTGATGATGTTAGTGAGCTGAAAAAAGAGATCTTTGGTCCTGTTCTGCACGTTGTACGTTTTAAACGAGATGAGTTAGAAGCACTTGTTGAACAAATTAATGCAGCCGGTTATGGACTGACACTTGGTGTTCACACTCGTATCGATGAAACTATCAACCAAGTTGTTTCAAAAGCTAAAGTTGGCAATCTGTACGTAAACCGCAATATGGTTGGTGCCGTTGTTGGGGTGCAACCTTTTGGTGGTGAAGGTTTATCTGGAACTGGGCCTAAAGCAGGTGGGCCATTATACCTTTACCGTTTATTAAGCGAACGTCCAGATAACGCAGTTTCAAATACCTTAGAGCGACAAGATAGCCATTTACCCATGGATGCCAGTGCTAAAACTGTTTTACTTGAACCATTTGAAGCACTTACACAATGGTCTGAAAAACAAAACTCGGTTATTTCGCCTTCCGTGATTGAGCTATTTACACGCCATAGTCAAACAGGAACCACCCGTGTATTACCGGGCCCAACAGGAGAAAGAAATACCTATACCTTGCGCCCGCGTGGTTTGATTTTATGCCTTAGCGATAATGAACAAGATTGCTTAACCCAGCTAACAGCTGTACTTTCTGCGGGTTGTCAGGTGTTATGGCCAGATAGTGAGCTCCATCAGAAGCTGTTTAAGTCACTACCTGAAAAAGTGAGAAAAACCATATCGATAACCAAAAACTGGATAGAATCGAAAGAGCCAATCGAAGGGGTTATTTATCATGGTGACAGCGATCAGTTAAAAGAAGTTTGCGCGGTGGTTGCACAACGTAAAGGGCCAATTATTTCAGTTCAAGGCTTTGAACGTGGTGAAACTAACTTGCTGACTGAACGCCTACTTCATGAACGCTCATTGAGTGTCAATACCGCTGCAGCAGGTGGTAATGCTAGCTTAATGACGATTGGGTAATAAGTAAAAGGCCTGGCTTCGTTATCTACGAAGGCCAGGCCATACATGATTACATATTTATTTAAAAATACACTTATCTCATAAGAATAACTGTCGTGCTTCCTATCAGATAAGTGCTATCCCAAAGAGCTGTCAGCTAAAAACATAAAAGGTGTCCACGAGGACACCATTACTTAAAAACAACAAAGAAAATAGCAATGCTTATTTTCAATATGTCATTCTAATTATTGCACTTTTCTGATTCCCAGAATAAATATTGTTCATATTTACGTAATGCAATATTGTAATTACTAAATGCAGAATCTGTCATTTTTTCACTCAACTCTTCTTGAACTTTACTCGCAGTAAATTCTTTCATAGAAAAATTAGAGGAAGATAACAATTCATCTAAACGGCGTAAGCGAACAACATATTCACGAACCGTACTGTGGCTCATCTCAGTCTGTAAGAATAAATACTGTTTAAATGACATAATATCAAAATAATCAGTATTACTATTGCAATAAATTTCACTACAAAAACGACAAAGTGCAGTAAATTTATCTTGCAGCTCCCCCCAAGTGCCTTCATCAACCAATTCAGTCATGTCAGCGATAGCTTCTTTATTTAAGATGTCATCGTTGAAAACTAAAGAGATGCGATCAAGGGTTTTGTGACAGTGTGCACAATGAGTTTGGCTGTGTTTAAAATCTTTGATGTAACGACTCAGAGGCCGTTTCTTTACAATAGAAGCAGACATAATGGTAAAGCCCTGTGTGTAAGTCTAAATATAAAATTGTAACCAGATAAGTCAGGCTACATACATTGTATGCCCATAGCATTAATATAATATCTGCTATGTTGCATTGCGATATGGTGAACCCATATCATATATCCTTACTTTACCTTTAGAGAACTCATCATTCTAAAAATGTACAGTAAGAAAAGTTATCGCCCTTTGTTAAAAACATTCTAACCCGTCTCTCGCTCTTTGGCGAATTTCTACGGTGAGTCAATTTTGGTATGAATTTGAGTTAGCGTCAACAAAATTAACTTAATTGTCGTTAACCCTGTACACTTATCATTAACCATAAGTTAAGCGATATTTCTTCATTAGTTCGCTTAAAAACAAAGACTCTACCTGATAATTTCATCTTCGTACAAAGAAAATTTAATTTAAAAATCAAACTGGTACCTATACAAAGGTTTTATTCTTAAATTTGTGAACTAGCTCACCTTTCACATCTATAATTGCATCTTAAATGAACAGCCATTAATTCTATAAATATTTCATAGTGAAAACTTATCATTCGCCCGTAAACATTTTGTTACAAATAAACGATTTTTTAATATATTTAATCGCATATAAAAAAACGTTATAACGATATTAAAAAGGCTTATATAGGCATTTTTATAGGTGAATACACGTATGACGTATTATTCTATCTTGGTAGCTAAAACATAATTTTCGTCAAAAAATATATTTATTAAATTAACTAACCATTATCCCCTTACCCTAATAGCCCTCATACTTCTTTTATCTGCTTTCCATTTTTCTTCCACTTACCAATTACTCTAGACAAACATAGAATAGTTAAAGGAAATCTATAACATAATGATAAAAAACAACTTATTTATCTCCGTGAATTTATGTAACGGAAATGAGCTAAAACAAAATACGATAGCCCAATTAAATTGAAATTTAATTAATTAACCGATGTATTATTTTAGGATTTGTCACGTTTGATATTAAAAACATCTCTTATATACTCAATTCGCTATATAAATAATTTTAATAAGGTTGATTATGAAAAAGTTGATTTTAGCTTGTGGTATGGGTTTATTGGCACTGACAATCACTGCTTGTTCAGAAGAAGAGAAAAAAGGTGAAGTTGCTGGCGCAACTGAAACTTGTAACGCTTACTTCGCTGAAGTTGATAGCTTAATTGCTAAAGCTTCAGAAAACCCGCAAGCAAAAGCTCAGTTAGACGCAATGAAAGGTCAGCTGGAAGAGGGTAAAAAACAGGTTGCTGCACTACCTAAAGACCAGCAAGATAAAGCTTGCCAACAGGGTATTGATGCAATGAAACAGATGAAAACTGCTTTAGGCCTGCAATAAGCCCTATTCTTTTTATTCTGTAATCAAAAAGAGCCATTATTATTATGGCTCTTTTTATTTTATGAATATTAATGAGTTACAATAAATATCAAATAACCCATACGATACAGCTACCCAAAGGTGCAAGCCCCCCTTGGCCTCACACCTTTTAACATTATTTTATAACCACGTTCCAAAACGTTTAATATAAAATTGCTTCATTAGTTGAGCTACAACACAATAACTGACTAATGTGAGAGCGAGCCATGGGAAATATTCTATTGGCAACGGTTGTAACCCTATCATTTCACCAAATGAAGAAAATGGAATATATAAACCAAGAGCCATAATTAACCCTGTTGTTAACATAACAGGTAATGCGGCAGTGCTTTGTATAAACGGTATTTTTTGTGTTCTTAACATATGAACAACCAACGTCTGTGAAAGTAAACCTTCAACAAACCAACCTGATTGGAACAGCGCTTCATGAGCGACACTATTCGCTTGGAATACATACCACATTAACGCAAAAGTTGTGATATCAAAGATAGATGAGGTTGGCCCAATCCAAATCATAAAGCGGCCAATATTTTTCGCATCCCATTTGCGAGGACGTTTTAAAAACTCTTTATCCATTTTATCCCAGGGTAATGCAAGCTGGGAAATATCATACAGTAAATTTTGAACGAGCAAATGAATGGCTAGCATCGGTAGGAAGGGAATAAATGCACTGGCAATTAATACAGAAAATACGTTACCAAAGTTAGAGCTCGCGGTCATATTTAAGTATTTAATAATATTACCAAAAGTTTCACGCCCTTTAATTACCCCCTGCTCTAATACCATTAAGTCTTTTTCAAGTAGGATAATATCCGCAGATTCCTTAGCAATATCCGTCCCTGTGTCAACTGAAATTCCTACATCAGCATCACGTAATGCGGGCGCATCGTTGATCCCATCACCGAGAAAACCAACGGTATGTCCATTTGCTTGTAACCGCTTTAAAATACGGGATTTTTGCAATGGTGTTAATTTACAAAAAACTGAAACTTGCTCAACTTTCTGGCTTAACTCTTCGTCTGTCAGTTCTTCAACTTCTAAACCCGTCATGATTTCGCTGATGTTTAAGCCAACATCATGACAGATTTTTTCGGTAATAATGGCATTATCACCCGTCAACACCTTAACCGTAACGCCATTTTCACGTAATGCGGCAATGGCTGAAATTGCGCTTTCTTTTGCTGGGTCAAGAAAAGTTAAAATGCCTTGTAGCTCTAACTGATACTCGGCTTGAGCAGAAAGCGGTAAGCTGGCTTCTGCATCATTCAAACGACGAGTTGCAAGTAACAATACACGAAATCCTTGTCTGTTGTAATCACTCACTAGCTCAGTAATTTTTACCCTTGCTTGGTCGTCAAGTAAATGCAGCTCACCATCTTGTTGGTAACTTTGGCAGACAGCTAACATTTCCTCCGCGGCACCTTTACAAATAAGTAGGGCTTCGCCTTTCGGTGTTCGTACTGTCACTGACAATTTGCGTCGAATAAAATCAAAGGGTAACTCATCAATTTTTTGGAATGCTTTTAGCTGCTCAACTTCACTGTTCCCTCTACCACGACGAATAATTGCCTGATCCATCATATTTTTAGCCCCACTTTGGTGGAAGCTGTTTAGCCAAGCTAGTTGCAAAATTTTACTATTTTTTTGCCCATTGCTGTCCAAATAATGTTCTAAAATAATACGATCTTGCGTCAATGTTCCCGTTTTATCCGTACACAGCACATCCATTGCGCCAAAGTTTTGGATAGCATTTAACCTTTTAACAATCACCTTGTGCTTTGACATGGCAATTGCACCTTTGGCTAAATTCGAGCTAACAATCATCGGTAACATTTCCGGTGTTAAACCCACGGCAACCGCCAGTGAAAATAGTGTAGCTTCGAACCAATCTCCTTTTGTAAACCCATTGATAAGTAAGACGATTGGTACCATGACTAACATAAAGCGAATCAATAACCAGCTTACGCTATTCACACCACGATCAAACGAAGTTTGCGCACGACTCCCCACAATAGATTTGGCCAACGAGCCTAGATAGGTTTTCCCGCCTGTTGCCACCACAATTCCACGCGCCGTCCCGCTGGTAACATTGGTTCCCATTAAACAAATATTTGAAATTTCTAACAGTTCATTTTCAGTTGGCGATACCGGATCTAAATTTTTGGCTGAAACATCACCTAATGTGTCGTATTTTTCTACGGGTATTGATTCCCCTGTTAGAATGGCTTGGCTGATAAACAAGTCTCTTGATTCGACTAGCTTTAAATCAGCAGGAACCATATCTCCAGCGGATAACAACACAATATCCCCAGGTACTAAGCATTTGATCGGTACCTCTTTTCTAACAGAACGCCCTGTTTTATTATCACGACGAAATACAGTAGCCGTCGTACGAACTAAGGATTTCAATGCTTCCGCAGCCTTGTTGGTACGATACTCTTGCCAAAAACGTAAAAAACCACTCAATAAAACCATTGTGACAATAATAATCACGCCGGTTAAATCTGTTTCTTCGCCTTGGCGTTCAGGAATAACATAATCCGTAAAAAAGCTAACAACAGCTAATACAATCAGTACGAATATAAATGGATTTTTAAAAGAAGTGAGTAGTTGCTTCCATGCTGGAGGGGCTTTTTCATGAGCAACTTCATTTTCACCTTCAGTCACAAGACGGTCCATCGCCTCATTCTCTGATAAGCCTAATAGATTTGTTTGATATTCATTGAGCACTTGCTCAATATTTTTACTCGCTTGTTCGCCAACAATAAATTTTTGGCGTGCAGCGGCTTTGACGCTTTTGCGCGGTTGTCTTATTTCAGTCATAACGTTGTCTCGAATACAACACTCGTAATTTTAACGCTATCCAACTGAAATAAAATTATCTTATTATCAGTTAGATAGCTGCGATTTACTACTCCATGACGGAGGGTGGTCGTCCATTTCAGCTCCTATAGTGAGTTAATTTAAAGTCATCAAGCCGGTAGCTCTGATGCCACTTTCCAATTGATAGCACTAACACTTTGCTCAAGACTTATTCTGCATACCAATGCTTCAATTTCTTTTTGCTCGGCAGGTGTCGCAAGAAATTCAGCGCACACTTCTAGCTGCTCAGGCTTTAGTGTGTCTGCACTACTTAACGATTGCAGCCGAATATGCAGTCCATTAATTGCTTGTAAAATAAGAGTTCTTACTAAAATTTCATCCGTTTGATGGCACATCACGCGAATTTTATAACGTTGCTCTACATCGAGTGCTTGCTGTTGTGGTTGTTTATTAATTCGTGAAGCGGCTTCTCTTAATAAAATATTGGCGCATAAAATTAATAACGTTGCCATCAAGGCCAAAGAATACTGGCCTAATCCACATAAAACACCGATCCCCGCGGAACACCAAAGCGTTGCCGCAGTATTTAGGCCTCGGATGTTCATGCCTTCACGCATAATCACTCCCGCACCGAGAAAACCAATTCCTGACACCACTTGGGCAGCAATACGACCAGGACTATCAGGTGATGTTGTTACAGAACTTAAAATAAATACCGCCGCTCCGGTTGCAACCAGTGCATTAGTTCTCAAGCCCGCCATTCGTTGACGCCACTGGCGCTCAGCACCAATTAATGCACCAAAACACATAGCAGACAGCAAATTTAAAATATCAGGGGAAAAAAGCATGATAATCCCTCCAAAAATAACTTGGATAATGATTTATATGCTTAATAAAAAGCATATAGCCATATTTTGAGTAAAATAATTACTCAAAAACTATTAGCTATTGCCTGGAGGAAATAAAGAATAAATATAGACCAACATAATACACACTCAATACAGCTATAATACGCTATCTAATGAAATACAATTATAAGGGAGTAGTATGATGAGGAAACATCAGACACCGCCCGCCGTTGTGGCAAGCAGTGAAAAGAAAAGACGATTACTGGCTTGCCATTAAATTAAGTTTTTATTCCAACTCTGACTGTCCAAGTAATAATCTCCTAAGTAAAAGATGGAAGGAGTATAAGTGGGGAAAATTATTAAGTAAAGGACAAAGTGCCCATTAAATTGAACTTATCTTTCAATTGGCGTAACAAAAATCCCTTCATCGCCTTCTTTTTCATTAAAGAACCAAATACCTTCAGGGTAATCAGGTAATGCAATTAAATACATTACCCCTTCATTGAAGGGTTCAATAAGTAAAATAGTTCCTTCTCGACGCTCTTCTCCGTCTGTTTTTACATAAACACGGTCATTAATATTCATAACATTCTTTTCCAGCAAAATATATTAACCATAAATGTAGCGCATACGAAAAAGCCCGTCATTAAAAATGACGGGCTTTAGAAAATCAGTTAAGCAATTAGCTTAGATAGCAGTTACGTTAGCAGCTGCTGGGCCTTTTGCACCGTTTTCAATGGTGAATTCAACTTGCTGACCTTCAGCCAGAGTTTTGAAACCATTGCCCTGAATGGCAGAGAAGTGGACGAAAACGTCTTTGCTACCATCAGCTGGAGTGATGAAACCGAAGCCTTTAGACTCGTTGAACCACTTAACTTGACCTTTCATTTTGTCGGACATTTGACTTTTCCTATATAACATCAAAAAAACTTGCCTTTTGGCATATACGGGCCAGAGTCAACTATTTAATCAGGGAAACACCAAGATGAAGCGTCACGGTCAAAGGCTATCTGTGATAACTTTCTTCTTTAGAACACACTAACTCAGTAATCATACATCAAATAGGACTGCTAAACAGGCCGACACTCATTAACTCATGACTTAAAGATAATAGCAACTATTTTATACGAGCAAACCTCAAAAATATGCTGTTTTTTCGATTGCGTCACTTTTATCGGCTATAACGTTAACAAAAACGCTGCATTTAGTTGATAGTTTAAAGAAAACTTTAATTTAAAAAGCCAACAACCTAATAAATGTCAGTAAGAATTATCCGATACAATGACAATCTGTGTAAATATTTTTTTTAACTGATATATAACAATCTCGACGGCTCGTGATACCCTCCTAGTATAGATATCTGACAGAGAGTTATACACATGGATATTATCAAACAAATACTCGTCGAAGATTTGGATGCCATCAATAAACGTGAAAACCGTGATGGGAAACCTTATTTTAATAGCCAATTTCTCGCCAACCACCCTTATTTATGTATTGGTATGGTTGCGGCTTATGTCCCCCTAGCCATTATTCTTTGGTACGCCCCTTATTTTGGTCCTTATTGGGCTCTGGGTATCACCATTCTTTTTATTGTATTAGCAAGTGTACTACTTTTTGACATCAAACCTGTTTATCACTTTGAAGATATTGGCGTCTTAGATTTACGTGTCTGTTATAACGGGGAATGGTTTGTTACTGAACCAGTTTCTGATAATGCGATAAGCAAAATCATTGATTCACAAGATGTTAGCTCTGCTATAAAACAAGAAATATCGCGTTTAATTGCATTAAAAGGAATGATTTCCTTTTATGATATCTATCATGTCGCTTATCCTGAAGTTTCTACGCAATTACCTGGTACACTTGCAACTCAAAATTAATTCAATATCAATTAACTAGAGTAAAACTTCGTCATAATGTGCATTGAATGAGCAGTTGGATATTTTTTCTGTTTTTATGATTGACAGCCTGAGATGATATCGTTAATATGCGCCTCGTTCTCAGGAACAAGCAATTCCTCCATAGTTCAGTCGGTAGAACGGCGGACTGTTAATCCGTATGTCGCTGGTTCAAGTCCAGCTGGAGGAGCCAAATTTAAAAAGCCCGCTTAATGCGGGCTTTTTGCTATCTGCTAAATATATATCACCATTATATCATTCATCTCTACTATCAATGATCTCCTAGCACCTCTCATAATCCATCTGGTATGCATTACGCATCATATATTAGGATAGATAACCACCAAATCGATTACTTAACGCCCACTTGGCTATTTTTTTCATTTTTATACTTTACAACAGTGAACAGGATGGGTAATATGCGCCTCGTTCTCAGGAACAAAACAATTCCTCCATAGTTCAGTCGGTAGAACGGCGGACTGTTAATCCGTATGTCGCTGGTTCAAGTCCAGCTGGAGGAGCCAAATTTAAAAAGCCCGCTTAATGCGGGCTTTTTGCTATCTACCTAAAAATCACTCTTCTTAGCATTACTTTACTTACGGCAAATACAAGAGTTCCCACCATAAAATAAATACTTATTCTTTCTCTAGAAAAAATTGTTTAATCGTCTGGCGTAACCATTGATGCGCAGGGTCCCTATCTAACCTTGGGTGCCATGCTTGCACGATAAATATAGGCACCAATCCCAAAGGAAGTTCAATTTCAACCAATGGCAAATTAACACTCTTTACCCCTTGCAGCACATGACGAGGGAGCGGCAAAATATAGTCAGAGTTCATAGTTAACATCATGGCTGAATGAAAACTAGGTAAAGTCAATGCAACATTACGCTGTAATTGAAGGTCGCGTAATGCGTCATCAATTGGCCCCAATGTACGCCCTCGGCGCGATACGCTAATATGTGGGTAATGCGTTAAGCTTTCAGGCGTCACCTGCCCGATAATTGGATGCTCTGGGCGAACTAATGCCTGAAAAGTACTATTAAATAAGCTCTGAGCCTTAATTTCAGGGTGCCAGTCTCGAGAGGAACCGATAACCAAATCCACCTTGCCACTGCGCAAGGAATCATCTTCAGTATCACTTTCCGCGATAAAAATTAAACTACTTTATATCCATCCATGACTTAGTAGTGATTAACTACGATTAACCTCTAAACTTGAAATAATATACCGCTCATCAACTCAGATTTGTCTCAGTCTTTTCGTTAGTGTATGGCCTTGATTAATCACCACTACTCTATTTTCGATCAAACTTCCGACAGTTCGCACAGATAACAGGCAAACAAACAATTTTTTCGATATTCTCCTTTGACAATGCGGTGAGAGAAAGCTAATATCCTCTGCGTACCAAGGAGTTCCTCCATAGTTCAGTCGGTAGAACGGCGGACTGTTAATCCGTATGTCGCTGGTTCGAGTCCAGCTGGAGGAGCCAAAATTTAGAAAAACCTGCTTAAGGAAACTTAAGCAGGTTTTTTGCTATTGAACAAACTAAATAAGCCACCTATTTACGTTATTTGCGCGATCTGCCCCTGAAATAAGCTATAATCGTGATTTCTCATAGCTATTTTTTTACTTTACCTTTATCATTCTATTCCGGCTTGAGCACTCGCTCATCATTCACTCTTCCCCTATGGAGCCGGTTTAATGACAACTGTAACTACCCTAACGATCCGCCGCCCTGATGATTGGCATGTTCATTTTCGCGATGATGATATGTTAAAAACGGTCGTTCCCTATACCAGTGAATTTTTTGGCCGTGCAATTGTCATGCCGAATTTAGTGCCACCAGTCACAACGATTGAAGCCGCAAAAGCTTATCGTGAACGCATCCTAAAAGCGGTTCCAGAAGGGCATCAATTTACCCCTTTAATGACCTGCTACCTTACTGATAGCACAGATCCTGTTGAAGTGGTTCGTGGCTTTAACGAAGGGGTATTTACTGCCTGTAAACTCTACCCGGCTAATGCAACAACAAACTCTAGTCATGGCGTATCTGATATTAAAAAAATTTATCCCGTATTAGCTGCGATGGAACAAGCAGGAATGCCATTGCTGGTCCATGGTGAAGTCACCGCAAGCCATATCGATATTTTTGACCGCGAAGCGTTGTTTATTGAGCAAGTTATGTTGCCATTACGGGCACAGTTTCCAAAACTCAAAGTCGTTTTTGAACATATAACCACCAAAGAAGCGGCGCAATATGTCCAAGAAGCAAATGAATTTACAGCTGCAACTTTAACACCTCAACATTTGATGTTTAACCGTAACCATATGTTAGTTGGTGGTATAAGGCCGCACTTATTTTGCTTGCCTATTTTGAAACGTAATGTACACCAAGAAGCATTACGTGCAGCCGTTGCTTCAGGTTGTGACCGTTTCTTCCTTGGTACCGACACCGCACCACATATACAATCACGTAAAGAGTCTACCTGTGGTTGTGCTGGGGTCTTTAATGCTCCCACCGCATTAGCGGCTTACGCGACTGTTTTTGAAGAGCTGGGTGCTTTGGCACATTTCGAAGCTTTTTGTTCACTAAATGGTCCTAAATTCTATAACTTACCTGTAAACGAAGGAACTATTACGCTAACTAAAGAACAAAATATTACTTGCGAATCGATTGATTGCTGTAATGATAAATTAGTTCCTTTCTTAGCAGGAGAAGATGCGCGCTGGACAGTCGCTCTGGGTCAGTAGTTTATACACTAATGGGAAGTTCAAAGTGCTTCCCATTCTGTTTTTACAATCCTTATTGTCTGTTTTATGCATTTTCTGCTATATAAACAAAAAAAATGTTTTATTTGCTTTCTTATTAGCGAAATCTCCTTATACTAAAAGTGGACTCATCACGAGGTCATTGCTCTTAGTCAGTTATAGATATTTATTATTTATCACGATGTTTGATTAGGAGGTTTATATGAATAAAAAAAATGATGTCATTCAAACCCACCCAGTAGTTGGCTGGGACATCAGCACAGTCGATGATTACGACGCTATGATGTTGCGTTTGCACTACCTCCCCGAGCAAGATAAACACACAGGTGATGCTATTGTGGATAAAACCATGTGGCTAACGACTGATGTGGCTAAACAACTTATTCATATTCTCCAAGCAGGTGTAGACAAGATAGAATCAGGGGAATATGTTGAGTTTGATTTTAAAACACACTAGGAAAATAAATGGATATTAGTGCCACTAATATCCATTTAATTTATTCATCTATATAGATAACTATATGTCTTTATATAATTACCTTATTAATTAATTACTAATTAGCAATTTCAAATAAGAACACTATTTATTGTTTTTATTAATCCTTGGTTGACTTCTCTATCAATTCCAATTTATTGTAAGCCATCTTCTTGAACAAGGATGTTCCAATGCGAATATTAGTTATTGATGAATGTGATTATACACGTCTTGGCATTACAGAATATTTATCTAAAAATAAAAAACTCGAATTTATTAGTACAGGATGTATAAAAGAAGCCATTGGTTTTATGAACACAAACCTACCAAGCATTATACTGGTGAATCTAACCTACTATTGTAATTACTCTGATTACTGCCCTACTCTACAGCAGTTATTAAGTAATACTAATAATGCACGCTTTTATATTTATATTAATGCTCCTTATCCGCAAACAAACAACCCATTATTATTAAAGGATAATTACTTTATTCTATCAAAAAGCATTATTATTCAAACGCTTGATAAAGTTATTCGTGACCATGAACAAATAGAAAAAATCACCAAACTTGCTAATAATATTGAGTCATCTATTTTCACGATTAAAGAACAAAATATTATTAATAACTGGATGAATGAGACACCCAATCATATTATTTCTCGAAAACTAGGAATTAGCAATAGTACTGTCTATTCACAGAAAATACATATCGCATCTAAAGTTTTCGTCAAAAATAGAATTGAGTTATTTTTTATATATAATGTATTTAAATATTTATATTAAAAATGTTTTAATTTAAATCGACTAAAACAAAACTAAAAGGCCTGACTCCGTTTGAATAACGAAATCAGGCCTTACAAACCGGTCAGCAAAAGTGTCCAATATTATAAAGTCACTCTAACTGCTGCTGACGAGTCATAAATTTTAGTTCTATGATTTTATATCTTTATTTTCAATAGCGATAACTCGAGGTTTTTCTTCATCCGGGATTTCATATTCAATATCCAGAGTTAGTAAACCACTAGATAACTCAGCACTTTCTATCTTCACATTTTTACCGAGATTAAATTCAAGGGAAAACTTATTTTGCGTTATTCCTTGATGGATCCATTTCTCAGAATCATTAACTAATTCTGCTGATTGCTCACCTTGAACATACAATTTCCCGCCTTTTAGGGATACGCTTAAGTCCTCTTCCTTATAACCTGGAACACTAACCGTTAATTGATAGCTTGTTTCATTTATTTGTTTTAAATTATACGGATGCTCTGAAGTTAAAGGCCTATTACCTGTTAGCTGGCTAAACAAACGATCCATTTGGTCAAATCTGTTAGAAAGTAGACTATCGGATAATGTTGGGAATAATGAAAAAGATCTAATGTTAGACATAATTTCTCCTTCAATATTTTTATATCAAACTAAACACATACGACTATGCACCATTACCTGTGTACCTAGTATGGGATAATGCTCTTTCTTGGTGCAATTCTTATATAGTGCCAGTTACGCGTATTTCAAGTCTTAAATTACACTTCTTTACAAAATGGCGTTACCTGCTGTAAACCATAAACAAATACCCCATGAATTTCATACGAAATGCATGGGGTATAAGCAACGTAATGACATCGAATGAAATAAATTTTTTATTTCAATTAATTTTATCTTGCTCTAATCAGCCCTAATTACAGGGCTTTCTTATTATAGAGAACATCAATAATTAGTTATCTTTATTTAATAACCCATCGGATAAACGGTGACGTGACTTATTAAAGATTTTATTACTGACTTCGCGACCTGCACGGCGTGCGCGTTGTTCTTGCTCTGGAAGTTTCATTTCTTCAGTGCAAGACGAACTGCAGCAACCTTCGTACTTTTCTGCACAGCTAGGGCATTGGATAAACAGCAAGTGACAGCCATCGTTACGGCAATTGGTGTGTGTATCACAAGGTGCACCACATTGGTGGCATTGTGCTAATGTGTCTTCTGTAATACGCTCTCCCATTCGGTTGTCAAAAACAAAGTTTTTCCCTTTAAACCTCAAAGGCAACCCTTGTTCCTTCGCCTTACGCGCGTATTCAATAATCCCACCTTCAACATGGTAAACATTTTTAAAGCCATTATGCAGCATATAAGCACTGGCTTTTTCACAACGGATCCCACCAGTACAATACATTACGACATTTTTGTCTTTTTGCTCTTGCAGCATTTCCACCGCCATTGGCAGTTGCTCTCTAAATGTATCTGAAGGTATTTCAATCGCGTTATCAAAACGCCCTACTTCGTACTCATAATGATTTCGCATATCGACGAAAACAGTATTTGGGTCATCAATCATTTCATTCACTTCGTGAGCTTTTAGATATTGACCTGTATTTGCAGGGTTAAATGTTTCGTCCTCAATACCATCAGCCACCACGCGCTCACGGACTTTCATACGCAGCACCCAGAACGATTTACCGTCATCATCAATCGCAATATTTAAACGTAAGTTATCTAATGCGGGGTCTGTTGCATAAATAAGTTCGCGCAATGCGCCCACATTAGATTCCGGCACACTGATTTGCGCGTTAATACCTTCTTTTGCAATATAAACACGTCCAAAAACGCTTAATGCTTTAAATTGTTGGTACCATTGATTACGAAATTCGTTTGGGTCTTGGATATTAAAATATTTATAAAAAGAAATAGTGGTGCGCGGCTCAACTTCTGCCAACATACGTTCTTTTAATATTTTATTTGAAATTTGGTTATGTAACACTGGCATGGTGTTCTTAATCCTATTTAACTCATTGATAATATTTTAATTTAAATAAATTCAGGCGAGCTGCCACCCTATTTAAATCTTGGTGAGTATTATCCCTCTTATTATGTTAATAAAAAACCCTTTATTTGTAGGGTTATCGTGATAAAAGTATTAACCAATCGTTTTAGGTTGAATTTTAAATCACTACGAGATATTTTAGTTTGCTTTTCGTTATGTTATAACATTTTTTTGATAAACCAATTTAGCTGACTGAATGATGCGATTTTTTCCTTTCTATTTTCTATTTCTGTTTATGGTTGCTCCACAAGTAGCGGCACACCCTCATAGTTTTATTGAAATGCAAATTTCCCTTGAAAGTAAACAAGATAAATACTCAGGGATTAGCTATGTTTGGAAAATGGATCCAATGACATCAGCGGATATCGCGTATGAATTAAAAGGCATTAAACCGGATGACCCGCGTTGGAAACAGCAAGAAGCTATTATTATGGCGAATATATTAATGCAAGATTATTTCACTGATTTTTATTATCAGGGGAAGAAAGTCAGTTTTAAACGTATTCCTGATAGCTACCATTTAGAAAAAGATGGCTTTTCTTTAGTTTTCTTCTTTACCGCTTCATTTATGCAACCCCTGCCTATAGCAGGTTCCCATGTGGAAATTCAAACTTACGACCCAACATTCTACGTCAGCATGACTTACCAAAATAAACAGCAAGTTAACCTACCTTTAGATATTGCAGCAAATTGCCAGATGGAACTACAAGAAGCAAATGTGACCGATTCAATGCGCGCCTACGCTTTCTCTTTAGACAAAAGTGATAGCCCAGAAGAAGATTTGGCACTTGGCAAACAATTTGCACAACGGGTTGATATTCAATGTCCATAATGCCTTTACGTACGCAAAGACTAATAATTACTGCGCTGTTTATGGGGCTTATAACCTATGCCGCTTGGCAGCTATACACCCACTGGGGATCATGGTTACAACTTAGCCTAGCTTGGCAAAAACAGTTAAACCAAGGGCTATCTTACCTATTGCAAGAAACCACCTCTCGCCCATGGTATGCAGGTGGGTTACTGGTAGTTGCCAGTTTTGCGTATGGTTTTTTGCATGCCCTTGGGCCGGGGCATGGCAAATTAATTATTACCACTTATATTGCCACCCAAGCGACTCATTTAAAACAGAGTGTTATCATTAGTTTACTTGCCTCTCTCTTACAAGGGCTTGTTGCGATTACTTTAGTTTCCTTAGTCTTGATCCTATTCCAACTCTCTACTAAGCATCTCAACCAAACCAGTTTATATGCAGAGCAAACGAGTTATCTATTTGTCATTTTGCTGGGTAGCTATTTATGCATCAGCGCATTGCGTCGTGGCTGGTCAATCCGCAAATCAAGACACTTGGCACCACTCAAGATAAAAAGCATTCAACCACTGAATTCATCAACGAGAGCAATAAGTAAAACAAAAGCCCATAGCCACTCAGACAACTGTGGTTGTGGACACCAACACGTTATCCAGTCCCATCAATTGCAATCCAGTTTTAAAAGTAAGCTATTGATTATCCTATCTATGGGTATCCGCCCTTGCTCCGGTGCAATTCTTGTATTGCTGTTTTCTTATGTCATTGAGGTATATGTGTGGGGGGTTATCGCTGCCTTAGCAATGGCAATGGGGACTGCATTAACTATTTGTTTAATAGCTATTTTTGTTCATTTAATGCGTGATAATGCGGTTCGCGTATCACGCTTAAAAGGAAAGTCATTTTCCCCATATTGGGCAATCACACTGAAAATTTTGGCAGGTATTTTATTTATTTTGATGGGGATTTTGATGCTACAAAGCATCGGCTTAGAACAGTCGGTTTCGCCACTCTTGCGATAAACCATTAAAAAAGGGAGGGCTCCCCCTCCCAGGCATTTGCCGAAGTCACGGTGTGGTAGCACACCGTTTTATGCGCAATGTCAACTGCTTACTACTTATTGCCAACTACCAGATGGCTAATGGTGAAGCTATGCAGGTCCCCACCACTAGCCATCCTTACTACTTCATTTAACCAATTAACTCAATGCGAGCAGGTAAGCCTTGGCGTACCGATGCCCCCGAAACCCAATCTAACCACGTGTTAGCGACTTCACGTGTTGGGTCAGCAAACCCAAGGTCATTTAAGTTAATTCCTGAACCATTTGCCGCATTCATTGGCATAGGTTGGCCATCCAGATAATGCTGTTTCGCTCCCATCTCGGTATGCCCATAGCCATGCTCAATCGCAAGCACTCCAGGCATTACGCCATCAAGTACGCTTACTTGGGCTTCAGCATGCCCCCCCGGTGTGGTGATCCTAATCCAATCTCCATGTTTTACCCCCATTTTCGCTGCATCATCGGGGTGGATAGCAACAAGATTCGTCGGTTTCACATGGCGGAGCCGTTCAATAACGGTGGTTGAGCTGCTCATCACATGGGATTTAAATGACATCAGCTTCAGCGGCCACTCTTTTTCTGGGAATACTGCATTCACATCATCCCCATTCGCCATACGAGGCGGGTAATACGTCGGGCAACCGCTATAACGTTCACCCGTTATGGCATGGCGATTAACGGCCACCGTTGGGTTCCAAATTTGTAAGCCTTTTTTCCATTGAGGACCTGTTGCATCGCCATCCCACGCTTTTTCATAAGGCGCAAAACGGCCACCTCGTGTGAAAATATAGGCAACACGGCGAACTTCCTCTGGTTTTAAAGTCCGTGTAATAGCCGGTAAAATACGCTCCACGCCACTGATTTGGATATCTTCTGTTGCGGCTTCAGGGACTGGTTTTTCCCCTAACCACGCCATATTTGCAGCAACTCTTAAGTAATAGTCTTCCGCTGTATTGAGTGAATGCATGTTGCCATCCATATCCTCAATCACGTTATCGCCAAAGCCGGGTAAATTAAGTTCTTTCGCTACAGCAATACAGAAACTCTCCATCGAAACTGGCTGGCCGTCCGCTGTTTTCGCAGTACGTGACTCAACAATCGGCCAACGTGCTGTGCTGGCTTTGACCTGCACGCCAGACCATGGTGCACTAAACCCCCAACTTTCGAAGTTATGGGTATCTGGCACAATGTAATCTGCCAATGCCGTGGTTTCATTCATAAAGGCATCAATACCAATAATCAGCGGCAGGTGTTTAGGGTCTTTCAGTTTTTCTTCCATCACCTGACGAATACCTGCAATACCATATACAGGGTTAGTCATATTGGTGATCCACGCTTTCAGTGCGTAGGGGTATCCCATCAAGGCAGATGCTAACTGCTCTGTTAATTGACCTTTAGCAAACGGGTACCAAGGGGCTTTTGCTGGGTATGGGTTTTCACCCGCTGCCTGACGTGCTTTGAACTCATCTGATTTTTCATACACTTCATTACTGCGCGACAGCACCACACCTTTAGGTTTCACTTTGCCTTTATAGCTAGCAATTTTATAACGCGGCCCATCGTTTTCCCCATTGAATTTACCACCACCAACAGAGACTCCGCCTTTCAAGTTCAAGTTACCGATCAATGCGTTAAGCATGATAACTGACCATGCAGTGTAGAAACCATTACCGCCCATCATACCGCCATGAGAGATGACAGCGGCTTTTCTATCATAAGAAGTTAATGCTTTACCCAGCGATTCAATCGTTTTCACTGGAACATGGCAACGCTGACTGTATTCTTCCAAAGTCATACGATTTGCCGCTTCTTTTAAACACTGGAAGCTAGATTTAACGGTCACTTCACTGCCATCGTGCAAGGTGACTTGGCGTGTCACAAAGAGCTCGGCTGTAGGCGTTTCATCAGCCAGTTTTAATTCACCCGCAGCATCTTGCACTAAATAAGCTTTCTCATTGTCACCTTCTCCTGTGATATAAGAAGAAATTAACAATTTACCTGCTAATGGGTGATTATCATCCGTGATCACTAAATGTGTTGAGTTAGTCCAGCTTTTCTCCCCCACGGCTTCCATGGATTTCTCACTTGGCACACTGAGGTATTTTGCGTTGTAACGGTTATTTTCAATGATCCAGCGGATCATCCCCATCACCAATGCCGCATCCGTACCCGGTTGCACAGGAACCCAATGACCGTGGTCATTCGCTAAAGTGGTTGTTAATGGTAATGCAGGTGATACCACCACATAGTTAAATGAATCACGTAAACGCGCTGTGGCTAACTGGCGGCCTTGGCGCTTAAATGGGTTACCTGATTGTGCAGGTGATGTCCCTAGGAATAGCGCGAAACGGACATTATCCCAATCGGGTTTAACGTGGGCATTTTTGTCCAAATCATCCATTAATGCACCGGAACCCGCACGGTAAGCCAGTCCACAATAAGAACCGTGAGCACCGAAGTTTTTACTGCCAAAGGCATTTTGTGCAAAGCGACGGATAAAGCCATCACGGCCGTCATCACCTGCGTTGGTCACTAATAATTGGTTAGCTTTTGGCCCCAATTTAGGTTGAGATGGGTCTAAAGGCGTTTCTAAGTCACGGATCGCCCGTAAGCCATCCACATGCCCCTCACCAAATAAGTCGCCCCCTTCAACCACTTCTTTAATCAGTTGTTCAAAACTGATGCGCTCCCATTTACCTTCGCCGCGTTTACCCACACGTTTCATCGGTTCAAGGATACGCAATGGGCTCGTTAAACCTTCCATTAACGTCGCACCACGAGCACAGGCTGTCGAACGGTGTTCAAGGCCTGATTCTCCACTCATTTTATTAAATGCCGTTTTCAGTGGCATTCCATAAGGAAAGTGCTCTTCATGGGAAAGTGGATGATAAGGGTTCCCCGCGATACGCAATACTTCATTTTTTGCTGTATCGACGCGAGCACGGATACCACACTGGGTCCAACAACCAAAACACTGGGTCATCGCAACTACTTGTTCTGGGTTTTCTTGCCAGCCTTTAAGTGCCTGTCCTTCAGGGCGTAAAGAGTTACCATTAAGCCTATCAAGAGTGACTTTACCTGACGTACCATTAACCAGACCATCGACTGCACGTTTGGCAACATCACGGTAGCTTGCACCAAATAATGCGATACCACCGACAACCAAACCACCTTTAAGCCATTGACGTCTTGAGAATTTAGCCATGTTGCACTCTCCTCGCAAACCAGCGAACACCTTCACGAACAATAATTGTTAACGCAATCCATAAACCGAATGTACCGACGATAGCCAATAATCCATCTGTTCCCAGTGGGAAATGGTATGGGTTCGCGATAATGTTATATTTTGGAACCGCTTGAACTTCCATCAGGAAAATCCAACGTAATGACCAAGCAAAAGCCATTGAAATTAAAGCTAGAACAGTAATGTATGGAACGGAACGAGTCGCTTTTAAATTACTGACGGACATTGCGAAAGTGATTAACCACAGTGCACAAACCCCCATTAGCATCCACCAGCCTGCGCTTGCCGTATCTAACTGTTGGCGTACTGCGATACCTGAAGTGGTGTCACCTGATAACCACAACGCAAAGCACACCGCAAACAATAATAATGTCACAACTTGAAAACGCGCTAAGCGATTTTGATATTGAGGTTCACGGCGAGCCCCTAAACTAATCAATGCAGGTAATGCTTGCAGAGCACTAAGGAACATCAATACCGGTATCCACCAGCTAAACCAAATTGGACGCGCGTTTAACACAGAGGCTTCACGGCCGGTATATAACAATAAACCGATGGCTGAAAATGCAGCCAACAAGGCAACCCAACGCGTTGCTTTGAATTCTTTTTTCCAAATCAGTTTCACCACTAATGCAACAAAATATAAACCAATAAATGTGGTGAATAATGGTAGTAATACAGAGCCCCACCACATCCAAGACCATATTGTTGGATGAGCGTAAAAATGCCATACCCTTGCGGTTTGGTGTAAATCTGCGGTTAGTGCTAACGGCGCGGTGATCCCCATCGTGATAGCAATAAATACAGCGATCATTTCTAAGCGGCTGTTTTCAGGTTTGTTTCTCCAATGAAGATAGCACGCGTACAGAACCGCACAAGACGCAATCCCAATGAAGAAGAAATATTGTACCGCCCAAGGAAGCCAAAAGAATTCTTGTGGCTGAGCCATTATTTCTGAAATATAAGTCACTTGGCCATTCATCAGAACACCTCCTGCCATAATGCGGGCTGCCCTTTGCCTTGCAGCGGTTGCACGAATGCGTCATCTAAACCTATATAGAAAACTTGTGGTAATGTGCCACTTTCCGGTTTGAGTACTTTTATTTCAGCCTCGTGCTCTGTCAGCATTTTACGAATAGTACTGTTCGGGTCTTTTAAATCCCCAATAATGCGCGCACCACCGACACAGGATTCAACACAAGCAGGTAATAAACCCACTTCTAAGCGATGAGCACAGAATGTGCATTTATCTGCAGTTTGCGTAGAGTGGTTGATAAAGCGAGCATCATATGGGCAGGCTTGCACACAATAAGCACACCCAACACAGCGTTCGTTATCAACGACAACAATGCCGTCTTCACGTTGGAAAGTCGCTTGAACTGGACATACAGGTACACAAGGAGGGTTATCACAGTGGTTACATAAACGGGGTAACAGTACGTTGGTGAACCCTTCTTCACCTTTCACTGCGACTTGATATTGATTCACTGTCGTTCTAAATTGACCTTGTGGGGTTTGGTTTTCAACCGAGCAGCTTACCGTGCAAGATTGGCAACCGATACAACGGCGCAAATCAATCAACATTCCATAGCGTTTTTCTGGGTTGCCTTCTCGACGTGTCGGGGAAAAATTGAGCCCTGCTTCTGCAATGGGAATCAACGATGCCCCCGCAGTTACGGCTCCAATTTGTTGTAGAAATTTTCGTTTACTCAGATCCATAATTGGCTCCAGTATTGACATTGCTAATGCGAAAATAAAAGTTATTAATCAATATGTTATTTGTATTACATGCGTTATTGACAATGGGTACAGTCTCGTTAAGATAACCACTGAAATTGTTATTTCTCTTTAAACCCGATGGGTTATCTTGATAAAGCTTGTAGCGCCATTGTAAGAAGAGTGGAGCCACTGCCCTATTGTGGTTTACCACATACCCGTAGCTAAATTGATCTAACGCAACGAATAACTCAAATATGTTAAAAAAATCGTCTAGACCGTTGTATCACATACTGTTAATCATGCTACTGACGTGGTCTTTGCCAGCAATTTCGGCCCAGTGGACTATCGGGGTATTGGCCTTACGTGGCCCCAGTTCAACCCAATCTCATTGGCAGCCTTTGATTGATACACTCAATGAGTCGATTCCTGGGGAGCGTTTTACGTTACAACCTCTCAATTTAGATGAGATGAAAGAGGCGATTTCCAATCGCAAGATTGATTTTTTGTTGACGAATCCTGCCCAATTTATTCAGTTAGATAACCGCTATCATTTACGTTGGTTGCTCTCCCTTCGCTCAGACGTGGAGCCCAACAGCACAACGCGTAATGTTATTGGCAGCTTGATATTAGTTCGAAAAGACAGTGATATTTCAGAAGTTAAAAACCTAATAGGCAAGAAAGTCGGAGCAATTTCACCAGATGCTTTTGGTGGCTATTTGTTAGGTTACAAAGTGTTGAGGGATATGGGCTACGACGCTGCCAAAGACTTTAAGATGCAATTTTTAGGCTTCCCTGCAGATGCATTATTATACGCATTGCGTGATGATTCATTATCCGCAGCTATAGTTCCTGTCTGTTTATTAGAAAACATGCATAGCGAAGGGTTGATTGATAAAACACAATTTCGCCCATTGATTCAACATCCAAGCTCTCTCTCTTGTTTAACTAGCACAGAACTGTATCCAAATTGGTCTTTTGCCGCCTTAAGTGAAGTGCCGGACAATTTAGTCGACAAAGTCACCAAGACATTATTATCAACAGATAAAGCCGCTATGCGTTGGGGAGCTCCCGCGTCGGTGACTCAAGTCGAAACCTTACTCAGAGACGTTAACCAACATCCGCAACAGCGTCAAATCTGGCAGGATATCGTCAGTTGGACCATTCAAAACCAAATCACTATCAGCCTTGTCGCTTTATTTTTTGTGTTACTTGGAATAAATCATGTTTGGATTGCCTTTTTGGTGAGACGTCGCAGCCGCCAATTAGAAGAAGCGCATAATCGCTTGCGAGAGCAAGAAGCCAATTTACAAAAGGCACAACGGTTAAATATTTTGGGGGAAATGGCATCTGGGTTTGCCCATGAATTGAACCAACCGCTGTCTGCAATCCGCCATTATGCCCAAGGGTGTATTCTACGCCTGACTAAAGAGTCTGAAAGCCACCCATTAATTAGCGCATTAACTAAAATCGACGACCAAGCTCAACGTGGAGCCGATATCATTCGCAATTTGCGTCTCTGGGCGGGTAAACCAAGCCATGACCCCGCAATCACATTGAGCCAGCAATCGGTTAAACAGGCTATTAATCATATTTGGCAATTATTGCGTGCAGACCAGCACTATCCCAATTCGAGGTTAATTTTACCTGAAACCCCTGACGTCTCCCTGATGTTGCCAGACACGTTACTAGAACAATTACTTTCTAATTTAATCAGTAACAGTTTGCAAGCAGGGGCAACCCTACTGCGTTTCGAGTTTCATTTTTCGCAGCAACATTTTTTACTTGTTTTACAGGACAATGCTGGAGGGATGCCTGCGGGTCAATTAGAGCAAGGTATCACGCCATTTGCGACAACTAAAAAAGAAGGTTTAGGGTTAGGTTTAGTGATCTGCCAGCGTTTGATACAAAGCCAAGGCGGAGACATTCGTATCGAAAATAACCTAAGTGATGATGGGTTACATGGCTTAATGGTCACTCTTATTTTCAATTATCACAATAAAATCGTAGATTAAGCATGTTTTGCCACGTAATTGATAACATTCACATTAACTATATGTGACAATGGCTTTATTGCGATAATCAATGCTCATTATATAAAGCACCTTATTTGTCACCCTCTACACGACGAGGTATATGTATGCCAGTAATCCATCTCGTGGATGATGACCCCGATGTGACGGATGCCTGCCAATTCTTACTAGAAACATTGGGCTATAGCGTTACCGTTTGGAATGACAGTGAAACATTTATCCAAAATGCGGCATTACACCAAGAAGGTGTGGTGTTATTGGATATGCGCATGCCTAAATTAGATGGACGACAAGTTCACCAATACCTTAGGGAACAACACAGTACATTGGCTGTGATATTTTTGTCTGGCCATGGCGATATCCCGATGGCGGTGGAACAAGTGAAACTTGGCGCTGTTGATTTTCTACAAAAACCCATTGATAGCCAACAACTTGCTAAGACCTTAGAACAAGCTCAATCACAAACCACCAAAGCCACTGAAGGGCATTTAATTAAGCAGCGCTATGAAACGCTCACCCCTCGTGAAAAAGATATCTGTGGTTATGTGTTGCAAGGCTTAATTAACCGTGAGATTGCTGAGGCAACCTGTGTTTCTGTACGCACCGTTGAGGTTCATCGCTCTCGCGTCATGGAAAAAATGGCGGTTCGTAACTTAGCTGAGTTAATGAGCACCATGCAGGCAATTAACGCTTTAAACGAATAATTTGATATAGTTTATATCATGCCTTTTTATTAATTTGTGACTAATATATTCGGATAACAATGATACTAGCTCCAAAATTTCAAAAACGGTTTCTCCACCCTCGTTACTGGCTAACTTGGCTAGGCATTGGCGTGTTATATCTTCTTGTATTATTGCCTTATCCTCTCATTTATTGGATGGGAACGCGTTTAGGGTTATTTTCTAAACGCTTTTTGAAAAAGCGGGTGAAAGTCGCAGAGCGAAATTTGCAATTATGTTTTCCAGACATGAGTGAGCAAGAACGGCAACGCTGTGTTGACAAAAACTTTGAATCTGTCGGCATGGGCTTATTTGAAACGGGCATGGCTTGGTTTTGGCCTGATTGGCGCGTTCGTCGCTGGGTCAAAGTCATTGGGGAAGAAAATGCTGTTGCTGCCCGCCAAACAGGTAGAGGCATTATCGCGCTTGGTGTTCATTTTTTAACCTTGGAAATGGGTGCGCGTGCCTTTGGCATGTTAAATCCGGGCATTGGTGTATATCGCGCCAATGATAATGACCTCCTCGATTGGCTACAAACCCGTGGGCGCTTACGTTCCAACAAATATATGTTGGATCGCAAAGATATGAAAGGCATGGTTCGTGACTTAAAAAATGGTGAAATTTTATGGTATGCCCCCGACCATGATTACGGCCCTCGCAATAGTACATTTGCGCCTTTGTTCGCCGTAAAAGATGCAGCGACAACCAATGGCTCGCAAATTATTTTACGTCTGGCTTCCCCTTTAGTGGTGCCTTTTACACCAAGACGTTTACCTGCGGGTAAAGGTTATGAATTAATCATTCAACCTGCCATTGATGATTTCCCAATTGAAGATAATGTGGCTACCGCAACCATGATGAACCAAGTTATTGAAAAAGAAATCCTCAGAGCACCAGAACAATATATGTGGCTACATCGTCGTTTTAAAACGCGTCCTGAAGGGGAGCCTTCGTTATACGGGGATTTAGACAAAATCCATCATTAATTATTAACGTAATCAGATAAATTATAGCGCGGTTTTTCAACTGTTTTTTATGATGCTTTTCTTACTGTTTTTCATACTGTTTTTCCTAAATAGTCGGGTCTACAGCTAGGCGGGAAAATGAAGACATCCCAAAGAGCGTACATTAGGCAAATGAAGCCAACAACGCTGTAGAACTGAACATAACGGGAAAATTATGACGGGAAAAACAGAGTATTGGAAACGTAACCTATACGTCGTGTGGTTCGGCTGTTTTTTAACAGGTGCCGCCTTTAGCCTGATCATGCCTTTTCTCCCCCTCTATATTGAAGAACTAGGCGTTAAAGACCATGCCTCTTTGAACCTATGGACAGGGGCAGTTTTTAGTATCACCTTCTTATTTTCCGCGATTGCTGCGCCATTTTGGGGTCGATTATCCGATCGTAAAGGCCGTAAACTCATGCTGCTGCGTTCAGCACTAGGGATGGCTATCGTGATGGTGCTTATTGGTTTTGCACAAAATATTTGGCAGCTCTTAGCCTTAAGAGCCATATTAGGTTTATTGGGGGGTTTTGTTCCCAATGCTAACGCGCTGATTGCAACTCAAGTTCCCGTGAAAAAAAGTGGTTGGGCTATGGGTGTCCTCGCTACTGGTGCAGTAAGTGGCGCACTTATTGGCCCACTCATTGGCGGTTTTCTTGCTGACCAGTATGGCTTACGTCCCGTCTTTTTTATTACCGCAACGGTGCTGTTTATCTGCTTTTTTGTCACGCTTTTTTATGTCAGAGAACGCTTCACGCCTGTTTCTCGCAAAGATGCATTAACGAGCAAACAAGTTTTTGCCTCTTTACGTAATAAAAATTTAGTTATCAGCCTCTTTTTTACCACCATGATTATTCAAGCTGCTATGGGCTCAATCAACCCTGTCATCACGCTTTATGTACGTGACTTATCTGATTCCCTTGAAAACTTGGCCTTTGTCAGTGGTGTGATAGCTTCCATTCCTGGTGTTGCGGCTTTAATCAGTGCGCCCATGTTAGGTAAACTCAGTGACCGAATAGGCCCTGAAAAAGTTTTACTCGCCGTGCTGGGCGCATCTATTTTTGTATTATTCCCAATGGGGCTGGTAAGTAGTTATTGGGAGCTAGGCTTTCTCCGATTTATGCTTGGGGCTCTGAATGCTGCGCTATTACCCGCAGTACAAACGTTAATTATCTATAATATTTCCCATCAAGTAACGGGACGTATTTTCAGCTATAACCAAGCATTGCGAGATGTTGGGAATGTGACAGGGCCATTGATGGGGTCGTTTGTCGCTGCAACTTACGGTTTCAGAGCCGTATTCTTTTTCACCGCTGCGTTAGTTCTCTTCAACTTAATTTATTCATGGTTAGTCATCAGGCGCCAATCCGATGGCCTGCGAGCCTCCCCTACCGACCAATAAGCCTCTTGCTATTTTTTGTACAAAAACCTGATGATTTATAAGCTTTATTGCCTTACTTTCCTTAAAATCAAATTTTAGTACATATAACCACTTGATTTTAAATAACTTAATCGATTCAAAATTCTTTCTTTTATTGTCAACTAAAATCCTGTATCTTCCCCTAGCTTATCGTGAGAAATGAGAGTTATATCGACTTTTCACCTTAAAAACACACCTTTTACAATAAATTCATTCTGTATATAGGTGATTCTATAATAATGTATGTTAAAAATATGTTTCATATATTCATGTTAACATATCAATAACAATTGGCACTCAGGCGCACGGCTTGGTGTTTTATATCATGCACAACCTCTCAAGAGAGTATTTATGGGAGTTCACAGATGAATAATTCTGCGACTAAAACAAAAACTTTTTTTGGGCATCCATACCCATTGAGTTCGCTTTTCCTCACAGAAATGTGGGAACGCTTCTCTTTTTACGGAGTTAGACCGTTACTTATCTTATTTATGAGTGCGGCATTATTACAAGGCGGAATGGAATTACCTATTGAACAAGCTTCGGCTATCGTCGGTATTTTCGCTGGAGGGGTTTATATCACCTCGTTACCGGGTGGTTGGTTAGCCGATAACTGGTTAGGCCAACGCCGCGCGGTTTGGTACGGTTCCTTAATTATTGCGTTTGGCCATTTATCCATCGCAATGTCTGCATTTTTATCAAATACTTTCTTTTTCGTCGGCTTATTGCTCATCGTATTAGGTACAGGGTTATTTAAAACCTGTATTACCGTGATGGTAGGAACCCTGTATAAGAAAGAAGATACACGCCGTGATGGCGGTTTCTCCCTGTTCTATATGGGTATCAATATGGGGTCATTTATTGCCCCGTTAATTATTGGCCCACTTCATGAAAAATATGGGTGGCATTTAGGTTTTGGCCTTGGTGGTTTAGGAATGTTAATTGCCCTGTTAATTTTCCGCTTTTACGCCATTCCTCAAATGCGCCGTTATGATAAAGAAGTTGGCCTTGATTCTACTTGGAACCGTCCAACGGTTGAGCGCAAAAACGTGGGGAAATGGGTTACCTTTGCTATGGTGCTATTAGCCATACTGGTTATCTTGATTGATAATGGTACGATCCCATTTAATGCCTCAATAATTGCGAAAAGTTCTGCTTATGTTATCTCGACCTGTGTGGGCATCTATTTCTTATTTATGTTCTTCCTTGGCGGTTTAAACAGCAGCGAGCGTTCTCGTTTACTGGCATGCTTGATTTTACTGATTGCAGCTGCATTCTTCTGGTCAGCCTTTGAGCAAAAACCCACTTCATTTAATATCTTTGCTCGTGACTATACTGACCGCCAAATGGGGAGTTTTGAAATTCCAACCATTTGGTTCCAATCAATCAATGCCTTGTTCATTATATTGTTAGCCCCAGTATTTAGCTGGTTCTGGCCTTCGTTGGCTAAACGCAATATGAACCCAAGCAGCATGACCAAGTTCGTGATTGGTATCTTATTTGCTGCGGGCGGCTTTGCTATCATGATGGTGGCCGCAAACCAAGTACTCGCAACCCAAAGCGGAGTTTCACCTTTCTGGTTAGTTGGCAGTATCTTATTGCTGACATTAGGAGAACTGTGCTTAAGCCCTATCGGGTTAGCAACCATGACCTTGCTCGCACCACAAAAAATGCGCGGCCAAGTGATGGGGTTATGGTTCTGTGCTAGCGCATTGGGTAACCTTGCAGCTGGTATCATGGGGGGTAACATTCGCAAAGACCAATTAGATTCGATGCCTGAGCTATTCTCCCACGTCTCTATTGCACTGGTGATCTGTGCGGTCGTATTAGCAGCGTTGATTATCCCTGTTAGAAAAATGCTTAAAAATGCAGACAAAAATGAAGCTAATGCTTAATAGCGCTGATTAATTGTCTTCTATCCGGTAGCAGCCCACACGCTACCGGATCCTCCGCATCATTCCCCACTTAATAGTTTGCTTATTATTTCTGATAAAATAGGCGCTATACTGCTCTCTCATCATCCCATAATGACTTTAGGAAATCATACAATGAGCCTTTCCGCCCCTATTTACTATGTTGATGCTTTTACAGATACCCTTTTTCGCGGTAACCCAGCAGCGATTGTATTACTCGATAACTGGTTACCAGATGAACAGCTCATTGCCATTGCCGCAGAGGTTAACTTGTCAGAAACCGCATTTTTAGTCGGCCATCATATTCGCTGGTTCACCCCTAAAGTTGAAGTAACACTCTGTGGCCATGCAACACTTGCCGCTGCTTTTGTGTTAAATCAAGTGCTCGAGCAAGACATTCATCCTTTAACATTTAATTCTCTGTCGGGTGACCTCGTTGTGACGCAAAATGCACAAGGATTTACACTTGATTTTCCAATTCTTGAATCCGAACAAAGCCATCCAAACCATTACCCACACCTCGTCGATATCCTTGGTGTCAAAATCAAAGATCTTTGGATAGCAAAAGACCGTTATCTGTGTTTTCTTGAAAGTGCAGAGCACGTTCAAAACTGTCAGCCAGACATGTTAAAACTTTCGCAGCTTTCTCTACCTGGGTTAGCAATTACAGCAGAAAGTGCTAATAGCGATTGTGACTTTGTTTCTCGTTACTTTGCTCCCGCCAAAGGGGTTGACGAAGACCCTGTAACAGGCACCTCACATTGTGCCATTGCCCCAATATGGGCCAAACAGCTGAATAAATCGCAGTTAATAGGCCAACAGATTTCATCGCGCGGAGGGGTAGTTCAATGTGAGCTAACCTCTGACCGAGTAAAATTAACAGGTAAAGCCGTTTTATTTTTAACAGGCCAAATCCACATTTAAACATTACAAATCAAATAGATAAGAAAAAAGCCATTTATTTCCCTATCTGTTTCTCTATCCGAATTCTACCAGCGCCATTATTTTTCTCGAAATATTGGCGTCCATTCCTTATCTAAAAATAAATTTTTTTAACATTTAAACAAATCTTTTAATTTCAACTCAATTTGGTTTACAATTATAATTATTATTAAAGATATAATTACAATTATAAACATTTCTAATTGAAGCTTTGGTCAATTGTTAAAAACTCATTCGATATAAGGAACTTAATAAGATGGCTATAACTAGAAGAAAATTTTTGATTGGCGGTGGTGTTGTTGCCGTTGCTGCAGGGGCTGGAATTTTAACTCCAATGTTAACGCGTGAAGGTCGATTTGTTCCTGGTAAGCCACGACATGGCTTTGTTGCAGGAACTGAAGGCCCTCTACCACAGCAAGCTGACGTCGTTGTTATTGGTGCTGGAATTCTGGGGATCATGACCGCAATTGAGCTGGTTGGACGTGGTTTAGATGTTGTTATTGTTGAAAAAGGTAACATCGCAGGCGAGCAATCATCCCGCTTCTACGGCCAAGTTATCACTTATAAAATGCCAGATGAAACCTTCTTACTCCACCACTTAGGCAAACAACGTTGGAGAGAGATGAACGCGAAAGTCGGTGCAGATACAAGCTATCGTACTCAAGGCCGCGTTGAAGTGCCATTCGATGAAGAAGATCTTGTCAATGTTAGAGAGTGGATTGATACTCGCAGTAAAAATGTCGGTTCAGATATTCCATTCAAAACACGCATTATCGAAGGTGCTGAACTCAACCAACGTTTAAACGGTGCGCAGTCTAAATGGACCATTGCAGGGTTTGAAGAAGACTCTGGTAGCTTAGATGCTGAAATTGCAACCTTCGTCATGGCTGATTACGCGAAAAAATTAGGAATAAAAATTTATACTAACTGTGCAGCAAGAGGTTTAGAAACTCAAGCAGGCGTAATTTCTGATGTCGTCACCGAGAAAGGGCCTATCAAGACCTCACGTGTTGTTGTGGCAGGTGGCGTCTGGTCAAGGCTGTTTATGCAAAACTTAGGTGTGGATGTCCCAACATTACCAGCTTATCAATCTCAACAACTGATCACCGGTTCACCAACTGCACCGGGGGGTAACGTTGCTTTACCGGGGAATATTTTCTTCCGTGAACAAGCAGATGGTACCTATGCAACATCTCCTCGTGTGATTGTTGCACCGGTTGTTAAAGACTCCTTCGTCTATGGCTATAAATACATTCCACTGCTATCTATGCCTGATTTCCCTGTGCATATTTCATTAAATGAACAATTAATTAATTCATTTACTGAGCCAACAAGCTGGAAACTGGATGAAGTTTCACCATTTGAAAAACACAGAAATATGACGGCATTACCTGATTTACCAGAGCTGAATGCATCATTTGAGAAATTAAAAACAGAATTCCCTGCATTTAAGGATTCTAAACTGATTGACCAATGGAGTGGTGCTATGGCCATCGCACCAGATGAGCACCCAATCATTTCTCAAGTCAATGAATATCCTGGTCTAGTTATCAATACTGCCACAGGCTGGGGGATGACCGAAAGCCCAGTTTCTTCCGAGCTCACAGCTGACTTGCTATTAGGCAAAGAACCCTCACTGAATGTGAAACCATTTAGTCTGTACAGATTTAGTTAATACATGTTTGTAAAATTTGCTCACAAAAACCCTTCTATATGAAGGGTTTTTTTATTGCCTATTGTGGCTCTATTGCTTAGTATTCGAAACTTAAATCAAATGGAGTGATTATGAATAAATTACTATTAGCAATAACGATTTCACTATTAAGCGCCACTGCTTTCGCTGAAAAAACGTATACCGTAGAGCAATTAGAGGACATGATTGCTGACAACAATAAACCACAAATTGCCGTGCCGGTTTTAAATGGCTCAATAGCAAAAGACGACTTTCCAACGTGTAAATCAGGGTTAATCGAGTGGCTTGAGGGCGTTGAAAAATACCCTGTTACCATTGAAAAAGATATTGATGGCGAAGATTTTTCTGCAACTATTTGGGCTGAATCTAATGCGTTTTTAGTTTCTTGCGTTAAAAATGGCAGCAATGCAAAAGCAGTTCGCATGAGCGCCGAATATTTAGATAATTAACCCCCATCTTTTTTCAGCAATTTAAAGGCTCATTGTCTAGTTTTGAGTCTTTAATATTTCCCCCTATTTTTCCTAAATACGAAAATATGAAAAAACTTTTCAACTGGAACGATTCACTTCACATTTATTGCTGAATTAAATTGAGAGGAGTATTACACTTGGTCTTTAACATTTCTAATACACCCAGTAACAATTGTAAGGCAGACCATGAGCTCCATCGCTGACGATGTCATCGCACAAAAAATTGAGCAATCCATTTCTCGCGTCTCTAAAGTCGTATTTCCAACAACGACTAACCACCACAGTACTTTGTTTGGTGGTACCGCCCTAGCTTGGATGGATGAAGTTTCTTTTATTACCGCAACACGGTTTAGCCGTAAACGCCTCGTTACGGTATCAACTGAGAAAATTAACTTTACCCACCCAATCCCTTCAGGGACCATTGTTGAGTTAGTAGGTAAAGTTATTCGAGTCGGAAGAACCAGTTTAACGGTCAACGTATCGATTTTTCTAGAAGATATGTATTCAGATGGTCGTGAAGAAGTAATACATGGCCAGTTTAATTTTGTTGCAATTGATGACAACGGAAAACCCACGCCATTATTTGAGTCATAAGCTTTCTTAAGCCGTTAAAGTAAAAATTTTTCGCATATTGCTGAAGGTGTGAATTCTGTAAATTTCGATTCACACCTTTCTTATAGCACATACTATTTAATTTATTTTTTCACTTTTTATGTGTTTTATATCGAGATTTTATTAGCATAAGATATTTTTCTAAAATAATCGCCCAAAGCTTACTTATATTACCACCTGATTTATATGATTTTTCAACCACTTTCTTTATTAAGATCTTGTTACAATAAACACATAAAATGACTAAGAAACATTAAATTTCATACTTCAATATATTGTAATTTTTATTACATATTGATATTTTTCAATTAAAATCGTAGAGTATAGAAGTAATCAATTATCCTAAAAATGCGTAAAAAGATGAGCGTGTAGCTTATTTTACATTACGTATTTTGATGTAAATTCTCTTTGTATAATATACTTTGTTGACAGTAAATCTCATCGAGACATTTTATTAAAAAATAGAAATAAACAACGCTAATATAAGACATCAATCATGCTTAGAATTCTCTCATTTATTATTTTATGTGCTTTTTCAATTAACCTAAGTGTTGCTGCAGTTCCCAAAGAAACCATCAAACGTATCGAACAGGAGGCACAAAAAGGGGATATAAAAGCGCAAGTCATGTTGGGAATTGGCTATTACCTTGGGAATGAGCTTAAACAGGACTATGGTAAAGCAAAAAAATGGCTAACAATGGCATCAAATAAAGGTAATTCTGATGCTCAGTTATTTTTAGGTGATATGTATTTAAACGGTAATGGTGTTGAAGCCAACCTCGAAACTGCCATGGATCTGTTTGAGAAATCAGCCAATAAAGGCAATGTTGAAGCTCAGAATTATATGGGCCAATTTTACTATCAAGGTATTGGTGTAAAACAAAACTATATTACGGCTTTTGAATGGTTCAAAAAATCTGCTGATAAAAAATTCCCACCAGCGCAATATCAAGTAGGTAAAATGCTAGAAAGTGGTGAAGGAATTGAAATAAACGAAAAATCTGCAGCTGAATATCTAGCTCAAGCCTGTAAAGCTGGTTTAAAAGAAGCCTGCGTAAAAAAATAAATCTGACTTAGTATTTCCCGCCATTTGCCTGATGTCGCTCATTATAATGACATCGGGCACTTCTATTTTTTGATAAAAAATCTTATTACGGCTACTTGCTCACACCCTTTCACCAATAAATTCATTACTATTAATAATCAAATTCACAATGTATGATATTGGTCTAAGCTTATAATATAAAAGAAAAAGGGAGATATTATGTACAATACAATTTTAGTACCGATCGATGTAACCGAAGATGCTCTCACTAATTTATTAGTTCCTCATGTTAACTCACTACAAAAATTGAACGATGCAACAGTACACTTTCTTGCCGTAACCGCACCAATTTCAAATTATTTGCGCTACGGTGGCACAATCTTACCAGGGGACTTCCCTGATGATGAAAAACAAGCTGAAATCATTCTTAGCGAGTTAAAAGAAAAAATTAAATTATTTGATATCCCTGCAGATAAAGTAAAGGCAAAAGCAACCGTCGGTTCTGTTAAAGACGAAATTTTGGCAACAGCAGAAGATATTAACGCCGATATAATTTTATTAGGTTCGCGCCGCCCGAGTATGTCAACCTATTTGCTCGGTTCTAATGCCGCATCAGTAGTTCGCTATGCGAAAACTAGCGTATTAGTCGTTCGATAATAAAGGCTAAAGTGCTATTTGCTGCCAAATAAACGCATTTTACAAATAAAAGGTTTAGCCTTAATGATTGTTACAAAAAACAGCAAAGACACACACTTTATGAGGCTATTTATGCACTCATTTAGGGTAAATTAAAGACTCATAAACATTTTCGTGACTTTCACGCCCTGCTTTTTTAGCAGGGTTTTTTTATGCTATAAAACTGATGAATGTTTTAATCTAAAACGCTTAAAAGGAATACCGTCAAAATCAACGATGGCTTCCTCAATAAAACCATAACGCAAAATTGCTGATACTTTCTTACGTGTTAACGGTAAGTGTATCGTGACTGACTCAACCTTCAATGATGTAAATGCCTTATTAATTATATTATTAACAATATATTTTCCCTTTCCCCAAAACTTAGGATGTAAAACTAAAGCTAAATCCGCATCGCCCGCTTCATTTTGTAGCCCTCCCCAACCAGCAAACTGGCCATCAACTATAATGGCCCATACGCCATAGCCATATTGCTCCCAATGCTGCTCTTTTCCTATGACCCACTGACGGCAGGCCTGTTCATCGAATTGATTACTCCCTAAAGGCATATGTTCGAGTACGGCTGGATGAGTATTTAATGCGATAAGATCTGCAATACTAATTTGATTTAGCTGTAAAAACTGAATAGGCATCGTGACTGTTTTGTCCACATAAGAGATTCATAAACCGAAAATATAATTTAGCTATCATCCCAAAAAATAATGCCCCACTCAAGTTAGCGGGGCACTTAGGCTTTGTTATTACTGTTCTAGGGCTGTCGCCATGACTTTTTGGAAATCCTCCCAAGAACAATAACCGCTTTTATCAATTGGACACCCTTTTAGCTCTAATGTGATATGTTTAGGAGGGGTCTGTAATGATAAATAGGTGTTATCCCTCAGCTGATCTGCTGTTTGATAAACATATTCTACTTTCATAAAATCTTTATTAGCTTGCTTATCCGTCCAGCGTTGGAATACTAATTTCCCCCCAATCGGGGTATGCTCATACTGCTCTGGTAATTGATATGGCTTAAAATCCATTGCTGACATCAATGACGCAATATTCGAATCATGACCGACTAAGAATATAAATTTTGCGGTTTCTCCTTTATCGACCGAAACAAAACCTTTATCGATATAATTTAGTATTGGATGTGCGACATTTTTTGCAATAATTTTTGGTGTAAATAACGTTTCTTGGTAAGCATTTTTTAACGTATTCAGTTTTTTCCATTTTTCAGGGGTATTCACAAGCCCCCAAGCGACTTCATTTGCAGGAAAACCTTCATAGTATTGAAGGTCTATTGCATCCACCGCTGAATTTGCAATTTTTAATGGACCACTGACGCCCGGTTCTTTTTCTGCTTCAATAATAAAACTGTTTTTTTGACTATTTAAATTACATAACTTATCTGTTTTACATTTTTGAGAATCTTTAATGTTCAATACACTATCTAATTCTTCATAACCCGCAGTTAGTGATAAACCTTTAAAATATTTTTCCATCTCAGCGAGTGCCTGTTGCTTAAATTCAGGAGAGGCATTCGTAATAATTGGGTTAAAAACAGGGTCCATCTTACCAATTTCAGGCTGATGATGAATATTTACCTTGCATCCAGGAAAGGCTCCTGCTGCAAAAAATTGGGCAGTTGCTATCGTCCTTTGTAGACTATTTGTATAAAGGTATATATCTTCGTTACTCGTTGGACACAGTTCATCTGCAAGTAATTTATTTTGGTCTATCCATTCCCTAAAATAATGCCCCATATAGACTTCAAGTGCGCCACCTTTCGTTGTGAGATATCCACTTTGTGCATCCCAAGCAGGCCATTTTTTATCAGTTACTTCAGTAAGAATACCGGTATTTACAATAGGTGTACGTAAATTATGGCGACTAAGAACTAAAACTTGATCCAAAACCATATCTGCTTTGGTCTCTGTATTCGCCAATACAGGTGCAATAGGTGTTAATAATGCCGCGGATAAACAGAGAGTTAGTAATTTATATTTCATTAAGATACCCCTACGATTAAGTCAACAAAGAAAAATACGTTTATCGCTATATAAAAAACTTGGTGAGAAAATTATGCCGTAACTTATCTAATAATGACGAAGTTGACTTTTTTTTCTGCGATAAATATCTCAAAAACAACCTTAAAGTAAATTTAAAACCAGCGGTTGACATAAGAAAAGCAAAAGTTAATATTTTCCAGTCAATATACGGAGACAATATAATGATAGTCCAAAGCGCTACACGTGCACACGATGATGATATTATTCGTGTTTGGGAGTCTTCAGTGAGGGCAACTCACCATTTTTTAACTGAAGAAAAAATTGCTGAACTAAAAATTGCTATCAAAGATATTTATTTACCATATTTAGCTGTTTTTGTGACATTCGATAGCGCAGGCAATATGACCGGTTTTCTAGGGTGCGATAAACACCGTCTTGAAATGTTATTTATTTCCCAAGAAAATAGAGGCCAAGGCACAGGGAAGAAACTTCTTCAATATGCTATTGATACCTTAGGTATTACTGAGTTGGACGTTAACGAACAAAACCCTCAAGCTATCGGGTTTTATCAGCATATGGGTTTTAAACAATACGCACGTTCTGAATTAGATGGTGAAGGCAATCCATTCCCTATTCTGCACATGCGCCTTAATAAAGAGTCGGCATGAAAATCACTGGATTAGAAACTGCACGTTTGCGGTTACGTGGCTGGCAAGAAGAAGATAAGCAACCACTTTACCAAATGAATAGCCACCCCGATGTCATGCGCTATTTTCCTTCAGTACTAAATGAGCAGCAAAATGCACAATTTATGGAAACCATCATAGATAAATTTGCTCAACAAGGAGGATGGGGACTATGGGCTGTGGAATTGAAATCCAACAAACAATTTATTGGGTTTATTGGTTTAAATATTCCTGCTGCTAATCTGCCCTTTTCCCCTTGTGTTGAAATTGGCTGGCGTTTACTTCCCGAGTATTGGCGTCACGGCTATGCGACTGAAGGGGCTCACGCCGCGATCAAATTTGCATTTGAACAACTAAAGCTAGAAGAGCTCGTTGCGTTTACCGCAGTAGTCAATTTACCATCAGAATCCGTAATGCAAAGACTTGGAATGATAAAACACCCAAATAATTTTTATCACCCTACACTCCCTGATGGCCATTGGTTACAAGAACATGTGCTGTATCGCATAAAGGCAAGTGACTATTTAAACCCGTCTCATCAATAAAAACCAAATTCGCCAATATCCCCACAAAAAAGCCATCACAATGTGATGGCTTTAAGTTATTTAGCGTCTGCTGCGTAAATTATTTTTTACTTTCAGCTTCTGCTTTAGCTTCTTTCGCTTCGACATCACGGTACCAACGAGGGTGATGTTTTCTCGCCCAACGGCGGCTAACTTTCCCTTCGATCATTCCGTTGATTGAACCTTTAACCCAAAATGCCATGTACATATGAATTAAAATGGCATGGATCAAGACAATCGCAGCAACAGCATGGATCAACAGCCCCCAACGCACCATCCACATTGGGAATAAATGTGCGAAATAAGGGCGCCAAATAATAATACCGGTGACCAAGAGCACAAAAATCAGGCTCATGATACTCCAGAACATCATTTTTTGGCCGGCGTTATATTTACCGACATCAGCCACTTCATGTTCATTGCCCTTCAATACTTCGACAATATTTTTGATCCAAGGTAAGTCTTGCTTATCTGGAATATTGTGCTTCACAAAGCGAACAAACATAAACATCAGCACAACGAAAATGAGTACGCCAAAGAAAGGGTGTAAAATCCGCCCCATTTGTGGTGTACCAAAGGTTTCCGTCAACCATTTCAGTGTTGGGAAAAATAATGCGATCCCCGACAAAGCAACCAAGAAGAAGCTGATGACAACCGTCCAGTGACACGCGCGGTCAATAAACTTAGTCCGCACAATCATTTTGCTTTTCTTACTCATGGTCATCTTTCTCCTCTTCATCACTCACTTCTTTGTTCGGACCAATTCCCACATAGTGGAAAATCAACCCTGCAAAGGTCGCGATAAATCCAACGACAGAAAGTGGTTTCAAGATGCCCTGCCACAGATTGATTGGCGTATCAATCTGTGGGTCTTTAGGCAGGCCATGATACAGTTCAGGTTTATCAGCATGGTGAAGTACATAAACAACATGCGTACCACCAACGCCTTCAGGATCATAAATTCCCGCTTGCGCATAACCCCGATTTTGCAATTTCGTTACGCGCTCTGCACCGTATTCCAACATTTCTTTTTTCGTACCGAAACGGATAGCACCCGTTGGACAGGTTTTCACACATGCTGGCTCTTGGCCTACACTCACCCTATCAACACACAAGGTACACTTGTACACTCGATTGTCTTTCGGATTTAATCGAGGAATGTTGAATGGGCAACCTGCAATACAATAACCACAACCAATACAGTGCTCTGATTGGAAATCCACAATACCATTTGCGTACTGAATGATTGCTCCTGCTGATGGGCAAGATTTCAAGCATCCAGGGTCGGTACAGTGCATACAGCCATCTTTACGGATCAACCATTCTAACTTACCCATTTCAGTGGTTTCGCTAAAACGCATCACCGTCCACGATTTTGCACTTAAATCCGTTGGGTTATCATAAACCCCAACACAGTGGCCAACTTCGTCACGGATATCATTCCACTCAGAACATGCCACCTGACAAGCTTTACAGCCGATACAAGATGACACATCAATGAGCTTACAGACTTCAAGTTTATCATCACGCGCTTGTGGCGGAGGCGTAATGCTATTGGTCGCGGAACGTTTAATAATGTCTTGAGATTGCATGGACATGTTCCCTCCCTTACGCCTTCTCAATGTTAACTAAGAATGCCTTATACTCAGGTGTCTGAGAGTTAGCATCGCCGACAGACGGCGTTAACGTATTGGTGATAAACCCTTTTTGAGTCGCGCCTTCAAAGCCCCAGTGAATCGGTAGTCCAACAGTTTCAATTGGTTTGCCATCCACCACCAGCGTTTGTAATCGAGGAGTGACAACCGCAACTGCCTTGATAAAACCACGTTTACTGCTGACTTTGACCTTATCGCCTAACGCAATTCCTTTGGCTTTCGCTAGTGTTTCGCTGATTTCAACAAATTGCTCTGGCTGAGCAATCGCGTTCAAGCGAGCATGCTTGGTCCATGTATGAAAATGCTCTGTTAGACGGTATGTGGTACCTACATAAGGGAAATCTTTGTGGTCGCCAAGACGTTTTTTGTCTTCATCAAAAATTCGCGCCGCTGGGTTAGAAACCACATTCGGGTGCAACGGGTTAGTGCCAAGTGGTGTTTCAAATGGCTCATAATGCTCAGGGAATGGCCCTTCTGCCATCTTATCGATAGCAAATAAACGACCTAAACCTTCTGGTTGCATGATGAATGGCCCTGTTCCCACTTCAGGTGCAGAAGCATTGAAGTCAGGGATATCATTACCGACCCATTTTTTACCATTCCACTCGATAAGCACGCGGTCTTTATTCCACGGTTTACCTTGGGTGTCACAAGAAGCACGGTTATAAATCACACGGCGGTTCAAAGGCCATGCCCATGCCCAACCTAATGTGTTACCGATACCGGATGGGTCGCTGTTATCACGATTAGCCATCTGGTTGCCTTTCTCGGTCCAGCTACCAGTGTAAATCCAGCAAGAAGATGCCGTTGAACCATCCGCACGTAATAAGGCAAATGAGCTGAGCAGCTCGCCTTTTTTCGCTTGTAAGTTACCGTCTGCATCATAGAGATCAACCAGTGCAACACCGTTGTTTTCTTTCGCCACTTCTTCTGATTCAGGATGGAATTGTTGTTTATAATTCCATTTCATTTGCATCAGAGGATCTTGGCCTTGGCCACCTTCTTTCTCATACAATTCCCGGATCTTATACAGAATACCGGTTAAGATTTGGCCATCGTTACGCGCTTCGCCTGGGGCATCTGCGGCTTGCCAGTGCCATTGTAACCAACGGCCTGAGTTGGCTATCGAACCATCTTCTTCTGCAAAACAAGTTGATGGTAAACGGAACACTTCGGTTTGAATCGAAGCCGTATCAACGTCATTCATCTCACCATGATTTTGCCAGAAATTCGCTGTTTCAGTGACTAATGGGTCAACGACAATCAGGTATTTCAATTTACTGAGGCAGCTAACCACTTTATTCTTATCAGGGAATGAAGCCACTGGGTTAAACCCTTGACAGATATAGCCCGTCACTTGGTCTTTGCTCATCATGTCAAAATACTTCATCACATCATAAGCTTGGTCCCATTTAGGCAACCAATCATAACCCCATTGGTTTTCTGCTTGTGCTGAATCCCCATAGAAAGACTTCATCAAACTCACGAAGAATTTAGGATAATTACTCCAAAAATTCACCTGATTTGGCAAGGTCGCTTTCGGTGTATTCGCAGTCAGGTAGCTATCAATGTTCTGATGTTTTTCAGAAGGTAATGTCAGGTAACCCGGTAAACTGGTTGATAGTAACCCTAAATCGGTTAAGCCTTGAATGTTCGAGTGCCCGCGTAACGCGTTCACACCGCCACCAGCAACCCCCATATTACCTAGCAGTAACTGGATCATCGCCATGGTGCGAATATTTTGAGCACCAACAGTATGTTGTGTCCAACCTAATGCATACAGGAAAGTCCCAGCTTTATCTGCTGCACTTGTTGTTGCTAAAATTTCACAGACTTTCAAGAAATCGGCTTTTGGCGTTCCACAAATTTGCTCAACGATATCAGGCGTATAGCGTGATACATGTTTGTGAAGTAAATTCCACACACAACGCGGATCTTGTAATGTATCATCGCGTAATGCGTGACCATTTTCATCAAACTTATAGTTCCAGCTGGTTTTGTCATAACTACGCTTATCAGCGTCATAACCACTAAATAAGCCATCGTTAAAGTCAAAATCATCTCTAACAATCAATGACGCATTGGTATAGTTCTGAACATACTCAGCATTGATTTTTTGGTTTTCAATCAGGTACAGCAAAACGCCCGATAAAAAGGTAATATCGGTTCCTGAACGGATTGGCACATAATGGTCAGCAACTGATGCAGTACGCGTAAAACGCGGGTCTATGACAATCAGTGTGGCATCATTATTATTTTTCGCTTCAATTGCCCAGCGGAACCCAACAGGGTGTGCTTCCGCAGCATTACCGCCCATTACGACGACAACATCGGCATTTTTGATATCAACCCAGTGGTTGGTCATCGCACCGCGACCAAATGTTGGAGCAAGACTTGCTACCGTTGGTCCGTGTCAGACACGCGCTTGGTTATCAACCGCTAGCATTCCTAGCGATCTAGCGAATTTTTGCGTCAACATTCCCGTTTCGTTACTGGCAGCTGATGCACAAAGCATCCCTGTTGATAACCAACGGTTTACTGTTGTTCCTTCCGCATTTTTTTCAATGAAATTTGCATCGCGGTCATCTTTCATTAAGCGTGCAATGCGTGTGAAAGCATCATCCCAACTAATGCGTTCCCATTTATCAGAGCCTGGTGCTCTATATTCAGGATAACGTAAACGATTTTCGCTTTGGATATAATCGAGTAGGCCAGCCCCTTTAGGGCATAAAGCACCACGGTTTACCGGGTGGTCTGAGTCACCTTCGACATGGAATATCGCGGACTTAGCATTCATGGCGCCATCGCCCATGCTATATATTAGTAATCCACAACCGACAGAACAGTAAGTACAGGTATTACGCGTCTCTTTAGAACGAAGTAATTTATATTCACGTACATTAGCTATTGCCATTCCAGGCATAAAACCTAACGCAGCTACAGTTGTACCTGCCATCCCGCCAGCGCAGATTTTAAAAAACTTTCTGCGACTAACGTTCATTGCTACCTCTTTATATTTTTTGTATAAATCGGTGAGAGAATAGCAGTCTAATATGATTAGATATTGCCTAAAATCAATGAAAGTGAAAATAAAAGTTTAATTAATATTAACTGAGTAGTTAAACATCAATTAAAATTACTACCAATAGAGTACTTATTGTTAAATTGATTTGGATCAAATGTTACATTTTAAAAATTTAAGTTAAACATCATTTCAATTAACATTTCGTAAAAGAAAATAATGTTATTTCTTAGAAAAGAATAACCCTTGTATTTAATTTAAAATTTAACTATGGATTTAGTAATTATTTACTGAAATCCATATAAAGAAATAATTCTGTTGTCGGCTTAAATTCCACGTCACTTTAAAATAAATAATTAATTTTTTAAGGTGACGTGATAACACTGAATTCTATTTCCAACCACTAATAATGATACCGGCTCCGATCAGTACGACTAAAGCACCAACCCAGTCAGTCACGGTAAGAGAAACACCGTCAACCACTTTTAGCCAAGCTAATGCCGTGACAATATAAATTCCACCATAAGTCGCATAAATTCGTCCGCTTGCCTCTGGGTGTAATGTGAGTAACCAGACAAATAGCATTAAACTTAAGGCTGCCGGGATCAATAGCCAAGCCCCACCTTGCTTTTTCATCCAAAGATAAGGAAAGTAACAGCCTGCAATTTCAGCCAACGCAGTGATAAAGAACAAACCAATAATTTTTATCGACATAGCAACCCATTCAAAATAATACCCATAAATTCACTATTATATTAGCAACTTTTATCAACACGGTTATGTGGTTTTCACTAACATCAATGAAATACGCCTTGCAATTGGTAAAACAAAAAATACGGTTGGGAAAGCTATCATCCAAGAAAGCATCCACGAGCTCAACCAAGGTGAAAACACGTCACTCGTGAAGCCCAAGGCTCTTATGGTACTAATCAGCGAAACAATTCCACTCATGACAAGGGATAAAAAGAAAGGAACAAGAAAAATCATCGCCCGAGCAGGTAACTTTGGGATACCTAAAATATAATTACGGTCTTGATGTGACATAAAAGACTCCAAGGTTAACAGACACACAAAGCACATAACCTATGTGTGGCCAAAAGTTATATGCGTTGGCTAACGTAAACGCTTACGAGTCCTATGACCAATTCCTTCTTATTCTATAATTTGTAAGATTTTTGTCAAAATTTAACAAAATAGAAGCATTAAAAGTTCTTTTAAGAAAAGCGATAGATCAGACTCCAATATGATTAGGTTAAAAGCCTAATAAAACTCCATCTTTTAAAACTTTTAGTTTAAATTTTAATGCCTATCTTTGTTATTATAATAAACACCTTTTCTATCACCTTATTGGCTAACAAAATCATTATGAGAGCAACATCTGAAGAAGCCCGTGTATTTATTGAAGTGGTAGAACAAAAAAGTTTTAGTAAAGCGGCTGATAAACTTAATTTAGCAAATTTCGCGGTAAGCCGAATAGTCAAAAAACTGGAAGAATAACTGGATGTCAATTTAATTAACCGCACCACAAGGTAAATTGACCTAACTGCTGAGGAAAATGAGGTTAAAAAATTTCTTTGGGCAGATGCGATTATTACCAAATGTCTGGCTGGTGGATGATGATGCCTTGGATGGTAAAAAAATATATGGATGACGTTTATACCCTCGGTCACGGCCATTTATATGCAAATGATGGTCGTACCCGCCAAAATCCAAGCAAGCAATATGGTACTGGGGGCCTACTTAATGGAAAAAAGTATATGCTTTCAGTGACTTGGAATGCTCCTATCGATGCATTTGATGAATTTGATAATTTTTTTGACGGTCGAGGTGTAGATGGAGTCTATTTTGCCTTTCATAAATCACAACAATTTCTCGGATTGAAAAAATTCCCAACCTTTATGGTTAACGACGTGATCAAAGAACCTAATATTGAAAAATATATCAATGATTATAAAATACATCTCACTGAAATTTTTAATTAATCCATATCCAAAAAGGAATACATTTGTATTCCTTTTTATTATTATTTAGTAATCATTAATTAATATTATGCAATTTTACTTATTAATTTCACATCTAATGAATCGACTTTACCTTCTATCTTCTTAATAAAATCTTGCAAATGCTTTGTAACATTATGTTTATCTAATGACTCCTGATCCTTCCAAATTTCAAAGAAAATAAAAATATTTGGATTAGCATTATCTTGATGTAATTCATATTGAAGACAACCTTCATCCCTATTACTTGGCTCAACGATTGATTTAGTTGCTGCTTTTACAAATTCGACTTCATTATCTTTTGCAATTACTGTCGCAACAATTCTTATTTCTGGCATAAGCTCATCCTGTTATAAATAGATAATTTCAACTCATCTATTTATAACATAATTCTAAGTTAGAATTTAATCTTTATTATTCTATAAATTAGAAAATATTTTTCTAATTTCAATTGTATCACCATATTGCAAAAATAGTGTAAAATCAAAATATAATATGATTGGTTTTTAATTACATTATATTTTATCCTAATAATGAGCATGAGATAAATCTCAGTCAATCGTAATGTGGCAAATTTTAATTTATGCTCATTATTATCTGATACTAATCGGAGAAGGAAGATAAAATCCTCCTTCTCTTTCATTCTACCCTATTGATTTAATACCTTTTTAATCAATAGGGCTTTTTTTTCTTCCTCAATAAAGCTTGCCTGTAATGCATTTATATTACACTCAGTAAAATCAGCAATACCCCAACCAAATATATCATGCAATAATTGGTATTCTTTATTTAATGTTACATTCGCCACTGTTCGCGCATCAGTATTTATATTTAATTTAACGCCCTGCTTCTTCAACTCATTAATAGGATGGTTTTCAATACTGTCAAAGACATTGCACACTAAATTGCAACTTGGACAAACTTCAAGTAATACATCTAATGCTTTGAGTTTTTTAATCGTATTTGAATTTTCAATACTTCTTACCCCATGTCCAATACGTGACACTTTTAATATATCCAATGTTTCAATCACACTTTCATAGCCTAAAGCCTCACCAGCATGTGCGATAACATTCCCTCCATGTTCCCTGACATACTTAAATGCCATTTCATGATTATCTAGTGAAAAACGGGCCTCATCTGCCGCTAAATCTAGCGCTACAACACCGCGATGTTGATACTCCACAACTAAATTTGCCGTTTCAAGACTTTGAGAGGCAGTAAAATGCCTCAAGGTACACAAAATCAAGCCAGCTTCTATTTCATACTTTTTAACTGCTGAATTAACCGCATCTAATGTTATATCAACAACTTCTCGGCTTGAAAGGCCTTGCTGAGTATGTAATAAAGGAGCAAACCGAATTTCGGCATAAATCACATTATCCATTTTGAATTGCTCAAACAAATCATCAACAGCCAGCACAATTGCAGATTTTGTCTGTAATATATTAAGTTGCGGTTCAATACAACGTAGAAAATCGCCAAGATCCTCGCATCTCGTTGGCGCAATAAAACCTTGTTTGAATTCATTAAACGTGAGTGTCGGAATAGCTTGTTTAACATAAGAAAAACTTAAACACGTATCTAAATGCACATGTAGTTCCACTTTTGGCATAGCATTAATTGCTGTTTTTATACTTTGAGTAAATCCGCTTAAAGGTTTTAAAGACGCTTTCATGTTAGTATCCTGCGAGTTATTTTTGAATAAGCTTGCAGGATTATTGCCATTTTAAAAAGGACATATGTCCTTTATTGCACACACCAATTTATGTCATACTGTTATCCGAAAAGACCCATACTAAGAGAATAAATAGTGAAAAAAATTACCTCTTCTGAAAAAATTGAAGAATATTTTACTCTCTATCAGCTTGATAAAATTCTATCTGAGGAAACAATAAAATCTGCAAAACTGCTTAAAATAGGTACGTCTGAATACTTAATATCACAAAATGACAAAATTAATTTTATTTACTTTCTTGTTGCGGGAAAACTACAGGTTGAACGTTATGAAATAAACGGTGAGCATGTTATTTTTTCATTTGAAAATGCCTTTTCAGTTATTGGTGATTTAGAGTTATTTCAGAATAATGACAGCAAAAAAAACCGTATCTATAGTACAATACAGGCAATTACTGAGTGTTATTTACTGGCATTTCCGTTACAGGTTATTCAGAAAAAAGAGCTTAACTCCCCTATTTTTTTACAGTTTATCTGTCAACATCTTAGCAAAAAGCTTTTTAATACATCACAGCTACACTCTTCCTCTTCATTCTCTGCTGAATATAAATTGAGGCGCTATTTAATTTTTGCCGAAAGCCAGTATGGTTCTGAATTTAAATTGGAAAATCGCGATTCATTAGCTGCTATGCTTGGTATATCTGTCAGGCAATTAAACCGTACACTAGTGAAATTAATTGAAAGAAAGCTTATTGAACTTAAAGGTAAACACATTAAAATTATTGACCTAGAAAGCGCGTCATGATTACAAACGAATTACAAAAGGCTGCCATGACAGCCCTTCAATATTTTGCACTACTTCTTAGTTGCCAAAATAACACTGGAAGCTTTGATAATCGCAGTCACTTTACTTTTAACATTTAACCCCAACTCTACGGTACTATTATTTGTCACCACCGCAGATAACAAAGTTCCTGCAGTGGTTTTTAAATTTACCACAGAATTAACGCTTCCTTTTTCAATGGATTCAATTACACCATTAAATTGATTACGAGCAGAGAAATTATACTCCTCAGCGTTAGATACTAATACAACCCAAGGCGCTTTTATTACTGCTGTCGCCAGTTTACCTTTTTCTAAACCGAGTTGTTTAGTACTATTTTTGGTAATCACTGCCGCAATGCTTTCACCATGACCTAAATCGAGTATAACTTCATCATTTACCGCTCCCATTACAATTGAATCAACAACACCTGACAATTGGTTTCTTGCAGAAATAGCCATTGAATATCTCCTATACTTAATAAAAGTCGACTTCAGTAGTACTGTTTTTTAGTAGTTTAATCTCATTGCCATTCGAATTAAGACTTAAAATAAAGTCACATTTATAGGCAATATTCTTAGCGTTATAATCACACTTAGAATTGACGAGTAATATTGTTTGCCCCAACGCGCGTATGTCCATCATGTGATCAAACGGCTTACTCATATCCTTCCCATAAGTTACTATAGTCTCTGATATGATTGCATTATCTTTAAAATATTTTATCGTTGTTGGAAGTTTAAATTCATTATAATCATTTTTGCTATATTGTTTTTTCGTGTCAGCAAGCAGTGAGCCAGCAATAATGCCATCTTGGTTATATTGGTAGATTAATTCACCATTCGAATCTTTTTTAGACATTATTTGACAGTTATCACCCATCACCATTTCGACTGGCCCACTAACATCTCGACCAATCAATTTATTTTTAACTCGCTTTACAAAAAGATAGTTATGAGCACCATTTAAATACTCATCTTTCTTTTGATCAAAAGTAAAACTTTCCACACAACCATCATGACCAATTTTTAACATTGATTCATAATTAATTGACTTATCCTCATTATAAACAACTGATTTTATTTGCTTAACAGCACCTCTAACAGGATTGAAATCATAAAGCTGAGCCAGATTAAACACCACTGGGTTATATTGCTGTTCTTGAAACGCTAATGATGCAAGAGAAACAGGGAATAAACTTAAATAAATGATTCCCAATAGGTATTTTTTACTCATTTTTATCGTCTACCTCTAACGGCTACGGCTTGTTTTGACTTAAAAATAGCCTTTTGTATACATATTATCAGTTTTTCGATAAAAGTCAGGTTATGAGCTCATAAACTTAGTACTAAAAACGAGCCTTAGATTAAATTTAAAACCATTCTCGGTTTGCTTAAAATAATAACAAGGAAGTTGCTTAAATTGATTATGGCATAATTGGAGCCGGTGTAGGGTTGCGTTCATCATTAAAAACACGGCCAAAACGTGGGTTTCCTTGGTTCCATTCCTCAACAGCAGCATGAATATCAGCTTTAGTTCGACCAATAAAATTCCACCACATTAGTACAGATTCATTTAAAGGCTCACCACCGAGCAATAAAATATGACTATCTGAAGCTAGCTCTACAGAAATTTCAGTGATACTTTTGCCTAAATAAATTAATTCATTACTATTCACTTGCTGCCCTTCAATAACGGCACTTCCACTTACAACAAAAATACCGTATTCAAATTCAGAGCATAACGTTAAAACTTGTCGAGCGGTTTTCTTAGCAATAATATCGAGCCCGACCAAAGGGGAAAATGTCAGTGTTGGTGCTTTATAAGTACCATATTCCCCAACTAATAAGTTGAAATGCATTTCTCCTTCAGACCATCGAGGTAGCGTAGGATAATGGTCAAAACGTGGAGAAATATCTTTAACTGCTTCCGGTAAAGCGATCCACAGTTGTACAGCATGTAATCGGCGACTTTCTCCGTAGGTATCTTCGGAATGGCTGATCCCATAACCTGCCGTCATTAAATTGACCTGTCCTGGCCGAATAACTTGTTCATAACCAAGACTATCTCGATGTAATACTTCACCTTCAATCATCCAAGTGAATGTTTGTAAAGCGGTATGAGGGTGAGGTGATACCTTCATTCCCTCTGAATCCCCTTTAAAAACCGTAGGTCCAGCATGGTCAAGAAAGCACCAAGCACCTATTAGTCTACGTTCTCTTGTCGGTAAAACTCGTGCAACAGGAAGCCCACCAACATCTTTCGAGCGTGCTGTAATCAACTGTAAATTAAGTATTTTATCATTATTTTGAATACTCATGCTGACCTCATCAGTAATTAGCAAATATTATTGGCGGATATCATTGTATTCAGGTGTTCTATCGAATATTGCTTTTGCAAAAGGGCATAACGGAATAATTTTTCGTCCCTCCTCTCTCATTCGCTCAACAACCTTAGCAACTAGTAACTTTGCAATGCCTTGTCCTTTTAAGCTTTCATCAACCACCGTATGGTCAATAATCACCAGATCATCGCCAGTATAAACAAAGGTTATCTCAGCAATGCGAGTTTGCTTGTCATCAGATAAAATAAAAAAGCTATGGTGATCAGATTGGATATTCATCATAAATAACGCCCTCTAAATTAAATCAATTTAACTTAGAGTATGTGACGTATGCTAAAAAGACAATATTCTACAATTGTCGATGTGATCCAAATATTTTGAAGTTAGAATGTGGATAAAAGGAGAAAAAATGTTGCGACAGCGCTTAACTAGAGATTAAATTTAGTTTAACGCTGTTTTTCAATTGGTTAATTAATGTTCAGCACATTAATTTTCAGAAAAATTACTTATCACTGTATAGGTTAATGAGTTTTCTGAACTATCGATAACTTTTAATTTTACATTTCGATAAGAAATAATATCGCTATTCTTGAGGTTATACTGAATAGTATCGCCAAACCCTTGATTCTCAATATTCGAACCTATTTTCTGATAACTAACATCAACAACATGGCCATTTATCCCATTGAAAATTAAGGCTTCTTCAAATGAGTTACCATCAGTATTATTTAGTTTTACTTGTTCGATTTGTGCTTTATCACTACAAACAGCAACATTAACATCTGTTACGATACAAATCTCATTAGGAGTAGAGTCTTTTTTAATTAAAAGTGAATTCCAAGGCTGCCCTAAAACCTCAACAACGACCGAACCAGAGTCAACTATTTGGTCTGGCATATAAAAATCGCCTTTATCACTTGACCCCACTTTTTTGAATACACCTGGAATAATTTTGTAAGCCAAATCTATCTGCACAGGGTTTAATATTTTAATTCCGTCTATTTCGCTAATGTTGCCTTCTCTTACTAAGGGTTGCCCTACTGTAATATGGTTCACCTGACCTATTCGGGGTTCACTAATTTTCTGTGATTCAGGAACATAGTTATACTCAGTCACTGCACATCCAGATAAAGAAACAATACAAAAAACTGGAACTAATAATTTATTCATCTTGATAAAATCCATGGCATTAAGATATTAAATATTATCTTTATAAAACAATTTCAACAAGTTACTACTTATGTTCCTGCCAGCTAATAGATAGGAAACCTTCGGCTTATCATTCACTTTGAAATTTTTCCATTTTAATGAAGCCAACAACTACAATAATAGAACTGATACATTGCCCACAAATGATTATGATAATCATTTGTGATAATAAATTTACCTTAAGGCACTAAAAGAAAAAGAGTTATTGAATTTATAGTTCAGGCTCTTCCGTTGGCTGAATAGGGTTTGTTACAAATAATAAAATATTTATTTTTATAACTTGCTGAAATTTGTCTTTTACCTCATAGAGTTTCCCAACCATCCTAATTTATGTGATTTACAATTTCATTTCTTACTCAATCAAGAGGTAATTATGACTTCATCATGTCAACATTAATACTTTCGTTCACTTTCAAACTTTTCATATAAAAACATAAGATGATACCCCTATAAATTTCATATTAATTTTGTAAAAAAATAAATCTCATTTCTCTTTAATAAAATTAAATAGATAATCAAATTAAATTATGTAAGAAAAATATATGAATATGTTACATGCTGTAAAAAATTGATTTACATCACAGACTTTTCATACTTAATTTTCTTAGACAAGATTTATCTAACGTGCAAAAATACTTATACTTATCATTATTCTGATAAAAAAATCGCCATATAAACTATGAATACGCATTATGAGATTATTAGTGAAATTTTCAACTAAAATACCCCATGAAAATAGAATACATTTCAAACTAAATATCACGAAATTATATTCAAATAACAATTTACATGTTGATCCTAAGTTAAATTTGTATATTATTAACAAACTAAAAAATACAACATAAAAATTTGATAGTTTAAACACCTTTCTGGGAAAAAAATTCTTAACATAGAATCTGTTCTGTGTAGGGAACTGTATGCTCTAAATTTATTATTAATTTTTAATTTAGGCATTTGAATTTATGGAATGAAGTTATCGTATACTCATACAAGGAGATTCACTTAAATGAGTAAGAAAAATCTCGGTAGTGTTGCCCCTAAAGAAAGAATTAATATCAAATATACACCTAATACAGGTGGAGCTCAGGCTGAAGTTGAACTTCCTTTAAATATGCTGATTGTGGGTGATATGACAGGTAAAACTGAAGATACCCCAATAGAAGAACGAAAAGCAATTTCAATTAATCAAAACAATTTCAATTCAGTTATGGAAAGTGCAGGTATTAATTTAAATATCAACGTCCGTAATACACTTGAAAACACCAGTGATTCTGAGCTTAATGTCAATCTAGATGTAAAATCTCTGCAAGATTTTTCACCAGATAATATTGCTCGCCAAGTTCCTGAGTTAAACAAACTTCTTGAATTACGAGAAGCTTTAGTTGCATTAAAAGGTCCTCTAGGCAATGTCCCTGCTTTTAGAAAGCGTCTTCAAGAATTACTTGAAAATAAAGAAACACGCGAACAACTTCTAAAAGAACTCGATATTGCTGCTAATCAAAAATAATGTTTATAGAGGATTATTTCATGTCACTAAATACAGAAGCTCTAGGTCAACAAGCCCCAGCATCTAACGGCTCTCTTTTAGATGAAATCATGGCTCAGTCACGTATGTCACCTGAGACTGAAGCGTATGATATTGCAAAGCAAGGCGTTGCAGCTTTCATTAGTAATCTTTTCGCAAATGAATCAGAAGACCAACAAATCAATAGATTATTAATTGATAAAATGCTGGTTGAGCTTGATAACAAACTAAGCGCCCAAGTTGATGAAATTATTCACGCGCCTAAATTTCAAGAAATTGAAGCATCATGGCGCTCCCTGAAATTACTCGTTGACCGTACTGATTTTAGAGAAAATATCAAAATCAATATTCTTCATGCAACAAAAGAAGAGTTATTAGAAGATTTTGAATTTTCTCCTGAAATTGTTCAGTCTGGTTTTTATCAGCACGTTTATTCTTCAGGTTATGGACAATTTGGCGGCGAGCCAGTTGCAGCAATTGTTGGGAACTATGCATTTAACAACACAGCGCCTGATATGAAGTTAATGCAATATGTCAGCACTGTCGGAGCGATGGCACATGCGCCATTCTTATCATCTGTTTCCCCTAATTTCTTCGGCATTAATAGTTATGCTGAATTACCTGCGATTAAAGATCTTAAATCTGTCTTCGAAGGCCCTGCACATACGAAGTGGCGCTCTCTGAGAGAAGCAGAGGATTCGCGTTACTTAGGATTAACGGCACCACGTTTCTTATTACGCTTACCATACTCCCCAACAGAAAACCCAGTGAAAATGTTTAACTATTCCGAAAATGTTAAACAAGACCATGAGCACTATTTATGGGGTAATACCGCATTCTTACTCGCAAGCTGTATCAATGATAGTTTTGCACAATACCGTTGGTGCCCAAATATTATTGGCCCACAAAGTGGCGGTACCGTCAATGACCTCCCTGTACACATGTTCGAAGCGATGGGTGAATTACAAACTAAAATACCAACCGAAGTTTTAGTTACTGATCGTAGAGAATTTGAACTGGCAGAAGAAGGCTTTATTACCCTAACAATGCGTAAAGGTAGTGATAACGCGGCATTCTTCTCTGCAAACTCAGTTCAAAAAGCCAAAACCTTCCCAAATACCCCAGAGGGTAAAATGGCAGAAACTAACTATAAGTTAGGAACACAACTGCCATACATGTTTATTATCAACCGATTAGCTCATTACATTAAAGTGCTACAACGTGAGCAAATTGGCTCTTGGAAAGAGCGCCAAGACCTTGAGCGTGAACTGAATATCTGGCTTAAACAATATGTTGCGGACCAAGAAAACCCGCCAGCAGATGTTCGTAGTAAACGCCCTCTTCGTTCAGCTGAAATTAAAGTGCTTGATGTTGAAGGTGATCCAGGTTGGTATCAAGTCGCAATTCAAGTTCGTCCACACTTCAAATATATGGGCGCAAACTTTGAATTATCACTTGTTGGTCGCCTTGATAAAGAGTAACAGTGATGTCATTCAATCATGGCTGGTCCCCTAACAGCGGAGCCAGCTTATTCGATCGAATTAAGAGGAAAAATGCGAGTTTTTCCTCTCGTTCACGCACAAATACACTCATTGAATCAATTAAACAAAATTTAAATTATGTCCTGAATAGTCGGCCGAATGGTTGCCAAGGCTCACCATGTCTAGGGATACCTGATTTAAATGATGCGACTCAATCTGCGGTTGATTTTAAAACCGAATTAGAGAATAGCATTGCAAGTTGTATCCTCACTTATGAACCTAGGATCACAAGTGTTGATGTGCAATTCATTGAAAATGATGCAGATAGTTTATCTTTACAATTCAGTATTAATGCTTGTATTGACTTAGATAATCAACAGCAACTCATTGAGTTTAATATGTATTTGGATAGTAATCGTAGATATCAGTTAAAGTAGCACTCTTATGTCATCAAAAAACTATTTTACGAATGAATCAGAATACTTAAAGGATTTGGCAGAACAAGTTGCGCAAGAAAAACCGCAGCTTGTTAATCTGTTATCCAATAAAATTCAAGATCCTGATAGTGCCCGTATTATCGACGGATTATCATATTTATCGGGTAATTTACGGCAGCAAATCGATAGGCAATTCCCTGAATTAACCAATAGCTTAGCAAATATGCTATGGCCAAATTACGCACGTCCTGTGCCTAGTATGACAATTGTTGAATACCAGCCTAATTATTCTGAATGCCACCACGCGATAAAAATTTCAGCAGGCCAACTCTTTAATGCAACACCTATTTATGTACAAAATGAAAATACCAACCAAGAAACTTTATTTCAATGTCGATTTAACCAAAGTCGTGATCTCTGGTTAATACCAGCGAAAATTACGCAAACTTTACAAAGAACAACCGCCATTGAAATAACATTTGAATTGGATGGAATACAACCTCTCGCAAACATTGGTTTAAATAAATTATGTTTTTATTTAAATGGTTCTCCATTTACAACAAATCAGCTTTATTTTTTATTAAGTCAGCATATACAGAATGCCTCACTAGTCACAGATGAGCATGTATTGCCACTTAACCAGTTTGCAGTGAAACCTGTCGGTTTTCAAAAACAGGATGCATTACTCCCTTACCCAAAAAATAGTTATGATGGCTACCGCATCTTACAAGAGTTTTTCTGTTTTCCTGAAGCCTTTCTATTTTTGGATATTCAAGGAATGGATGACATTCCCTTAGCTATCCAAACCAAGCAATTCAAACTTGTTATTAATTTTGATAAAGAAATCCCCGATGGGGTTATTCTTCATAACGATAGTATTAAACTGAATTGCACTCCCATAGTGAATTTATTCCGTGCTGACAGTGAAGCAATCAATCTCACAGGAAAAGATGAGGAATATGTATTAAGCCCTAATTACCAATACGCCCACTGTTTTGATATTTTTTCCGTTAATGAAGTTTATGGATTACGCTATCCATCTGAAGCTAAAGCTTACCCGGTCACCTATACCGCATTTGAAAGTTTTTATCATCAAAACCATCACGAGCAAAATGATGGATATTATCGTTTAAAAATAACTCAAAAAGAGCGTACCTATGGTTACGCCCATCGGCTTTCTTTTGTTCGTCAACACGAACACCAATTACAACAATGCGAAGAAACGGTTTCGATTTCGCTCAATTGTACTAATCGCTATATCGCATCCCAGTTATCTACACGCTCAATTGATTTAGACCGTTCATTTATGCCTTATGGGCCTTTATCAGCTAAAAATTTATTCAAACCAACAGTTCCCTTATACCCACTGCTCGATAAAACGTTGTATTGGTCAGAACTAACTAATTTATCCCTAAATTATCAATCTTTACTGAACCTAGATTCATTAAAAAAAATATTACAACTTTATGATTTACCTTCAGTTTATGACAAGCAGACCGCAAGGCAATCCCAAAAGCGTTTAGATGCATTAGTTGATTTACATTCAGAGCATATCGAACGTATCTACAAAGGGCTGCCAGTTCGTGGTTTAAAAACAACCTTGGTAGTACGTCAGAACGCTTTTCTTTCTGAGGGAAGCTTGTTCTTGTTTTGCACTGTTATTGCTCAATTTTTTACCTTGTATACCAGCATTAATATGTTCCATGAGTTAGAGGTTCTTAACCTTGATAATAAGGAAATTTATCAGTGGCCAGCACAAATCAACCAGCACATACTGAAATAATCGATCGCTGGCTGGAACAAGCTGGCCCATCGGTTACAGAGTATAATTTTTATCAACTTGTTGAATTATTAAATAAAATGATTCATCAAAACATGGATATCACTCGTGATAGTAGCGATATTATTCGCTTTAAATCACACTCTAATGTTGCGTTCCCAACGAGAGATGTCGTGTCTTTTGAAAAAAATGCCACTCATCAATATGAGCTAGAAGTTGCTTTTCTCGGGCTACAAGGAAGCCAGTCACCACTTCCTGGTTATTACCTTGATGAATTTGCTTGGGAAGATGCACAGCAAATACCAGGGATTTCTGATTTTTTAAATATCTTTAATCATCGATTGCTCTCATTGCTCTATCGTATCTGGCGAAAATATCGCTACTACATCTGTTTTGAGAATGAAGGCCAAGATTCCTTCTCCCAATATATGTTTTCTCTTGTTGGTTTAGGAAATGGAGTTAATCGCGGACGGATTAAAATCAATCACAGCAAAATGCTCGCTTATGCAGGGCTTTTAGCGAGTCCGAGCCGTTCAGCAGATGTCATTAGCAGTCTAATATCCCATTGTTTTGACTTAGAAAATGTATCGGTTATTGGTTGGGAAACGCGCCGTGTTCCTATCCCAGAATCACAACAAAATAAGTTAGGTATTATTTCTCATCAACCCGGACAAAAATCTCGCCCTCGAATGTTATTAGGTGAAAATTTTAGTCTTGGATCTCACATACATGATTGCAACGGAAAATGCACTATAGAAATTAGTGAGTTAACTATAGAGCGTTATATGCGTTTTTTACCTAACGGTAGTGATTTCGCTCCTCTCGTCGCCTTCGTTTCTTACATTTTTCATGAGCAATTAGCTTGGGATTTACGTCTTAGTATTGCCGAAGATCAAGCTGAAGGTTTCTGTTTAGGTAAAAAAAATCATAACCAATTAGGTTGGCAAAGCTTTTTAGGGAAACCGGCTAAAAAGCCAAGTGTCACCATTACGGTATTGGAATAAAAGACATGGATAAACATCAGCCAACAATTTCATTTAGCATAACGAATAGTGAACAACTAGAAAGTGGTTACCTACCGAGTGCAACATTGACCCAACATGGCGGCCTAATTGGTAGTGGCAATCAATGTGACTGGAAAATTCAAGACGGTGATGGTGCTATCTCTGCCAGCCAGTTTACTGTTTTCTGGAAAGATCAGCATTTTTGCTTAAAAGTAAACTCAGGCTCTGTTTACATTAATCACGCGATTATACCGTTACATCTTGATGCGGTGAAGCTTGCCCAAGGAGATCAAATTAGAGTGGGCAAACTGGTTATTACAACCAATATTAGTTTAACTGGGCAGCCTGTACAAAATATGATGGCAGCGACACCGCAATCTATTGTTGCAAAAGATCATAATCCTTTAGATTCATTATTTGATATTGATACGGTAAATAATGAAAACAAAGAGTCCCCATTTGTTCCAACTGTTCAAGGTGCTCTCACTACAGATCCCTTACAAGCGCTAGAAAATGAAAATCTCAGTTTAATTTCTAAGAGTCAATCCGTCGTCTCAGAACCTTCTTTATTGAGTGACCCACTCTCTTATTCACCTGCCCTTGCGATATCAGATAATCAAGAGAATACCATGGTACAAGAATTTATTGATTTACCCAAAATTACACCTTTCGAAGATGAACACATGACCGATATTGATCATGTTGCAATTAACCCTCTCATGAATGGTTTAGGTATCCATCTTAATTTAGCGAGCTCTCAACAAGCTAATGACTTTCTCATAGAACTCGGTAAAACAATGAAAGCTGCTGTTGAAGGTTTACTCGCTTTGCAGCAACAGCAGGAGAGTTTACAGGATAAGCAACTTCGCCCTATTGAAGATAACCCGCTACGTCTAAACAGTAGTTATGAAGATACGATGAAATTGATGTTTACAGATGAACGTAGCCCTGTTCACCTTTCAGCACCTTCCGCCGTCACTGAAAGTCTGCACAATATGCAGTTACATTACCATGCAAATCAAGAAGCGATATCGACAGCTTTAGCAACAATGCTTGCGGCTTTTTCTCCAGAACATTTATTAAACCGTTTTTCCCAATACCGACGTGCTTCAGATAACACGCCAATGACTGATGGCTGGGCATGGGAAATGTACAGTAACTATTACAAAGAGCTTTCTTCATCGCGGCAGCAGGGTTTTGAAAAATTATTCTATGAAGTTTATTCCCATGCTTATGACCGAGCATTAAGAAAAGGCCTAGAGGAAGCTTAAAATGCAGCTTAGAACTTTCTCAGTGTTACTGTTATTTGCCTCATTTTTCATTTTGAGTGGGTGCAGTAAAACGTTACAGACAGCGTCAAAAGTGGGGCAAATTCTATTGGACCCGTCGATTCCCGTTGGCTATCCAAAAGATCAGCCATCCACGGTTGCTTTAACCATCCTCGCTGAACCCTATATTAACCCTAATCAGGAAGGTGAAGCTGCACCGATAAATATCCAAATTGTTTATCTTAATGAAGATTCTTTATTTGGCTCTTTAGATCATGACCAGATAGAAGCTAAAGATGGGGACTTAGAGAAAGTTCTGAAGAAAAATTATATAGACCACCAAGATTACACTATCTTGCCGGGCCAATATAAGCCCTTCCCGACGATGACACTACAGGCATCTAATCGTTATATCGGCATTATTGCCTATTATTCAGACCCTGATAATGCGGAATGGAAAAAAATAGTTAAAGCCCGAGGAAAAGGACGACACTACTTTATTTTAGCTCACATTAGAGAAAACGAAATCGAATTTAGACAAGAAGAGGATGATTAATATGTCGACTAAAAATAGAGTAATTTGGCGTGAAGGGCTATTTATCAAACCTCAACATTTTCAGCAACAGCAACGTCATCAAGATTACGTTACTGAAAGTATTTTAAAGAGCTTTATCTCTCATTTTTGGGGATTCAGTACGTTATCGTTAAGTAACGATTTATATTCGTTAGGTCGTATTGGTATTCAAGAAGCTTCTGGCGTTATGCCAGACGGCACAATTTTCTCTATTCCAAACCAAGATTTATCACCACAACCAATTGATATAAAAAACATTACTGATAGTGATAGTAATGTCATCTACCTTGCCTTTCCTTTAGCTAATGGGAACGTTGGTGAAATCTCAAATGAGCATAATGGGAGCCGTTTACTTTCACGTTATAGTGAAAGTACAGAAAATGTTCGTGATTTACATACTGAAAATGGTGATTTAAGTACTATCCACGTTGCACGATTAAACCCTATCCTCAAGCAAGGTAAAAGTGGCTTAGACGCTTACGTGGCATTGCCCATATGCCGTATTAGAGAACGTAATGCCAACGGAAGCTTAACGCTTGATAACGATTATATTCCAAGCCTCCTGAATATTCGGGCATCGCTATTACTCAATGAATTTCTTACTGAGATTGAAGGCACTTTGTATGAACGAGGTAAACAAATAGCCTCCCGAATTGGTGCCCCTGGCCAGCAAGGTGTTGCGGATGTCGCTGAATTTATGATGCTACAAGTACTCAACCGTACCTATCCACTTTATTCACATTATGCGCAAGAGCCAGTCATTCACCCTGAAAAGCTTTTTCGGGATTTATTGGAACTTTGTGGCGAGCTGCAAACATTCACGAATTCGTCTCGCTTACCCGATACCATTGCAAAATATAAGCACTTTGATTTAACAGATAGTTTTCTCCCATTAATAAAAAGTATCCGTGAAGCATTAAGTGTTGTCTTGACGCCGCGTGCAATTCCTATTCCGTTACAAATCCAAGAACACGGTATTCGAGTGGCGACTATTCATGACAAACAACTGCTCCAAAAAGCGGAATTTATTATTGCAGTTAAGTCACAGATGCCACAGGAACAACTACGCCGGCAGTTCCCACAGCAAACTAAAGTGACCACGGTAAATAATATTCGTAGCTTGGTCAGTGTTCAAATACCGGGAGTCCCTTTATCCCCTCTTTCAACTGCTCCACGGCAATTACCTTATCATTCTGGGTATAACTACTTCCATTTTGATCAACAAGGTAATGAATGGAAGGGGATCCAGCAGGATGGCAATATCGCCTTCCACGTTTCTGGCAATTTCCCTGATTTAGATATTCAGTTATGGGCAATAAGAGATGGAGCACTCTATGACTGATAATATTTTGCTTAATCACGATGTTGATAGCGGTATTTCACAGAAGAATTACCAAATCCCACTTAGGGGTAACAACATTAACCCAATGATCGATGCTGCAACGCCACTTTTAGGTATGGTTTTACGAATGAAAGCGATGTCTGAAACGCCACTTTCAGAGAAACTTTACCAGCAAGTGGTCATGGACATCACGTCTATTGAACAGCAACTGCAAATACAAGGTTACGAGCCTGGGGCCATTGTTTCGTTTCGTTATGTCTTGTGCACTTTCATTGATGAAACAGCGCTTGGATTGGGCTGGGATCAAGAAAATGGCTGGGTAAAACAGTCATTACTTGTCCACTTTCATAATGAGTCATGGGGTGGCGAAAAGGTCTTTATCTTAATTGAAAGATTATTAGGTGAGCCCAAACGTTACCTCGACCTCATTGAGTTTATCTACCTTTGTCTCTGTCTTGGATACCGAGGTCGTTACAAAGTATCTGCGGGGCAAAATGATGAATTCAACCATTTGCTTAGACGCTTACAAAAACAAATACAACAACTTAAAGGCGATGCAAAACCGATTATCCTGTTTGAAAAAGGGGATAACAAGCAGAGCCGCTACCGTTTAGGTAAGCGGTTAGGCGTACGTTACATCATCATTGGTGCGGCAATATTAGCATTTATTATTTATCAGATTTACTCATCCCAACTGAATTACCAAACACTCAGAATTGTGGAACAACTTAATACTTTACTCGGCTAGGACGCATTATGATCCAAATTGATCTCTCAACACTTGTTAACCGATTACACCCGATTGCTAAGCATGCGTTAGAAAGCGCAGCAGCCTACTGTGTAAGCCATCAACAACCTGAAATTACGATTGCTCAGTTTCTTCAGAAACTCATTGAAACGCCATTAACTGACATTCGCCTAATCAGCCAGAAGAGCACTTTGGATATTAATAAGCTGTCAGAATTATTAGATATTCAAATTCCACCTCATCAAGCCATTACACAGAGCTATCCGAGCTTCTCTCCTTTATTGGTAGAGTGGATGAAAGACAGCTGGTTACTTGCATCGACAGAATTCAACCACAGTGAACTTCGCTCAGGTGTTCTCTTTCTCACATTATTACAAATGCCGTTACGTTACCTCCCAAAACCGGTTGCAGACATGCTTTCGCAAGTTAATCGAGAGCAATTAAAACTCAGTTTTGATAAGTGGACAGAAGGGTCTGCTGAATCGCCTTTTGACGAACAAGCACCTCAAAATAACGGCAAAATCGCGTCGGACTCATTGTTAGCAAAATTTACGCAAAACATGACCGAACAAGCTCGAAATAATGAGCTCGACCCTGTTTTATGTCGCGATCATGAAATCGACCTTATGATTGATATCCTTTGCCGCCGTCGGAAAAATAACCCTGTCGTCGTTGGGGAACCAGGCGTTGGGAAAAGCGCGCTTATTGAAGGCCTCGCATTGCGTATTATCGCCGGTGAAATCCCTGAAAAATTAAGAGGATGTGAACTTCTAACCTTAGATTTAGGTGCATTGCAAGCCGGTGCAGCGGTTAAAGGTGAATTTGAGAAACGCTTTAAAGGCATCATGCAAGAAGTTTCTCAATCTCCTCACCCCATAATTCTATTCATTGATGAAGCGCACACATTGATTGGTGCAGGTAATCAACAGGGTGGCCTAGATGTTTCCAATTTATTGAAACCTGCATTAGCGCGCGGTGAATTGAGAACAATCGCCGCAACCACCTGGAGCGAGTATAAAAAATACTTCGAAAAAGATGCTGCGCTAGCCCGCCGTTTTCAGTTAGTTCAAGTTAAAGAGCCCACATCTGCGGACGCAATTATCATTATGCGTGGTTTACGCGCTATTTATGAAAAAGCACACAATGTTTTTATCGATGATGAAGCACTTCGAGCCAGTGCTGAACTCAGTGAACGTTATATTTCAGGACGTCAATTACCTGATAAAGCCATTGACGTATTAGACACCGCATGTGCAAGGGCAGCGATCAATTTATCTTCGCCGCCAAAAATGCTCTCTTCATTAAAAACAGATCTCCAGCAAATAGAGATGGAGACAGCGATATTAAAAAGAGAACATCATCTTGGCTTGGATAATCACTCAGAACGCCTTGAGGAATTAGCATCAAAAGCAAATGAGATTGAGCAAAAAGCGTCCGATATACAACAAGCATGGGAACAACAACAAGCGCTTGTTTCGCAAATTATTACTTTGCGCTCAACGTTATTAGACGATGAGAATACTGAGCCCCAATCTGAAGAAACTTGCCAAGTTGATGAGCTGAAACAGGAATTGCAAACATTAGACCAGCAACTTGCTCAACTACATGAAACACATTTGCTTGTTTCGCCACACGTCGATAAAAAACAAATTGCAGCCGTTATCGCAGAATGGACAGGCGTACCATTAAACCGATTATCGCAAGATGCTTTATCTATTGTTACAGACCTTCCCAGCTATTTAGAAGAAAGCATTAAAGGGCAATCATTAGCAATACAGTGCTTACATAAACATTTGTTAACGGCACGCGCTGATTTACGCCGCCCAGGTCGCCCTCTTGGTGCATTTTTATTGGCAGGGCCAAGTGGTGTCGGTAAAACAGAAACCGTGATCCAAATTGCACAATTAATGTTTGGTGGAACTCAATACCTAACGACTATTAATATGTCTGAGTTTCAAGAAAAGCATACGGTATCTCGTCTCATCGGTTCGCCACCAGGTTATGTCGGCTATGGTGAGGGGGGGATATTAACAGAAGCTATTCGTCAGAAGCCTTATTCTGTTGTACTACTTGATGAAGTCGAAAAAGCCCATCCAGACGTTCTAAATTTGTTCTATCAAGCATTTGATAAAGGCGAGATAGCCGATGGTGAAGGACGAGTCATTGATTGTAAAAATATCGCATTCTTCCTAACGTCTAATTTAGGTGACCATGTGATTACCGCGTATGCGGACAAGCCTGATGAGCTGCAAGATGCACTTTATCCTGAGCTCACCACATTTTTTAAACCCGCCCTACTGGCCCGCATGGAAATTGTTCCTTATTTACCTCTTTCGGCTGATATTTTACGGCAAATTGTTGATAGTAAGCTGACGCGTCTTATGATCTTATTGAAACAACGTTTTAATGCAAAAATCCAGTTAGAAGATAGCGTCCCTAATGAAATTTTACGTCGAGCTTCTCGCGCTGAAAATGGTGCTCGTATCTTAGAATCAATTATTGACGGTGCCTTATTACCGCCTCTTTCTTTGTTGCTCCTTCAATTCAGTGCCCGTAATGAAACCATCTCCCATATTCGTTTAACAACGGAAAATGATGAATTTATTGCGGAGGTTAACAAAGAAAAATGAAAGCAAGACTAAAAAATGCACTTGCTCTTCTTGAGTGCCATGACGTAGAAGCGCTAGCCGTTCAATTTTTGACATATAGTTTTTCGCGTAGCGTATTCAGCGGGCTAATTATTTCATTGGTCAATAAAACCGAAAATAGATTAGAAAGCTGGAACATTGACCACTCACTCCAAGTTCAAAGCCATTTTTTAGACACTGATATTACTGATGCCGATCACCCTTTAATTCAACTTGTATTAAAGGGTGAACCCACATTTTGGAAGAATTTACAGCAAGGTAGCTACATTAATAACGCGTCATTACGTGATTTTATTTCGCAGCTTCCTGTTAATACTGGGCTGTATAGCTTACCACTGCATGATCTGAACCATAAACCATGCGGTGCCATTATTCTTTTAGGGCAGGCCAAAGAGTTAGAAAATTTCGAGCAAGGCATTTTCCCTATTTATTGCGAGCTCTTTCATCAGCAATTAAAACGCATTCTTGAATTGGCAAATACGCAACAAAAAATTTCGCACTTGCAATATCTCAATCAGTTGCAGAAAGAAAAGGAAGTAAGCCTCAATGAGGCCTTAAACATATTAACGGCATCAATCACAAGTATGGAACCAATAACAAATAACCCAAAAGATATTAATGATTTAGAGGCTGCTGTAGAGAGCTATGAAAAAGAAATTTTATTAAACAAGCGGCGTGAGCTAAAGGGAGATATCAACGCAATGGCAGAACACCTCAACATATCTAAGCGTGCGCTGATATATAAATTGAAGAAGTACGGAGTATAAAATGAAAATACTGAAACTCTTTTTTTGCTCTTTGATGCTAGTTTTCTTCGCTTTGTCTGGAAAAGCTGAAAGCAATATTAGCCAGAAGATCGCAGAAGAACTCACCCAGTGTCGTCTAGAATCTTCTCAGCTTATTCGCTTAGATTGCTATGACAAAATAGCGCTGTCCTCGACGCCTGCAGCAAATACTTCACCTAATATTGCTCAAATGGGGAAAACTTGGCGCCAAGCTTATGAACACGAAATGAAACGTGTCGAAAATAGTGCGGGTTTCTTAGTCTCAGTACCTGAAAATGGTGATTACCCCGTCATTATGACTATCCCTGCCATTGGTTTTCAACCTCCGCGCCCTGTTCTCATGTTGAGCTGCATCGACAACATTACCCGTATGCAAATTATTTTACCCAATAAACAAGATGCAGGCAGTGTCATGGTCTCGACTGATAGAACGCAATTCACTGCAGAATGGTTTTTACGCGAAAATGGCTATGTATTGGAATCAAGCCGTGGTTTACCTGGCATAGATGAAATCAAGCGTTTATTAAATGGCGAAAAATTGACTTTAAAATTAACTAATAACGAAAAACTAACGTTCAATATTTCAGGGATGTCCCAAGAAATTAAACCATTAAGAGCCGCTTGCCACTGGTAAAAATAATGACAAACAATACCCCTTATTCTTGGAAAGAACAGTTACTTGCCCATCTTGATGAACAGCTGGTGTGTAGTGCTGTGAACGATAGTGACCCCGACTGGGAGTATATCGATAGTGAAATGATAAAATTCGGCTCTCTCAGTCACAGCCAATTAGATGTTAAAGAAATTCAACGTCGGTGTTTGCGGTTGCTTGAAACACAGACAAAGGATTTCCGCTTAATCGTTCACTTATTACGTACCTTACAGCATGCAGGTGAACCTAAAGAATTAGTTTTAGCAGCGCAGATCCTTTCTGATTTTACGCGCCAATATTGGCATGTCTGCTATCCAACGAATATTAAGCTCAAGTTACGCTTAGCGAACCAAATTATAAAACGCTTCGAATCAGTAAACGATATTTTTTGCCGTTCTGCTAATAGCAAAATGCGTGATGATATCCTGGGATCTTTTGCCTATTTAGCGCAATTTTGGCATGAACAGAGCCCTGAACTTTCTGAACAAATTGATGCATTGAGTCGAGGTTATCAGCGAATTGAAGAAAGCGAACAGCCCATAGTGTTAGCTTCAGCACCAAAAGAAGCCGCAATGCCTATTACTGAAACTGTACAACCACCAGCAAATAGCTTTGTCATGCCAGCAATCAATATAAATCAGCATGACGAAAGACAATGGAAGCAAACGCTACTCCAAGTTTCAGAAGTTATTTGTTTACAAATGCCTGAAAGTTCAGTTGGTTATCGCTTACGACGTTATGCTATCTGGCATTCCATTACAATGTTGCCCCAAGCCGATCGTCAAGGTAAAACCCCCTTAGCGCCGGTTTCGATGGATCGCATAATGGATTACAAAGCCCAACTTTCTCAACCATCAAACTCCCTATTAAATAATATAGAGCAAAGCTTATCACTATCGCCTTATTGGCTAGAAGGCCACATGCTCGCAGCACAAGCAGCAGCTAAACTGGGTTATTCAGAAGTCGCGAATGGTATCGCAGAAGAGTTACGTCTTTTTTTAGCTCGCCTTCCAAACCTCGTCAATTTGCATTTTTCTGATATGAGCCCTTTCGTCCCCGACAACGTGAAAGAATGGTTAGAAGATTGTCGCCAAACAGAGAGTGGCCAATTATCTCATTCAAATACCACATTATTACAGCAAGACGTTTTACTGTGCTATGAACAACAAGGGCTTGAAGCCGCATTGAAGCTCATTGAATCAAGCCTTGTAACTGCAATAGAGCCTAGAGATAAATTTTATGGGCAATTATTGTCAGCGCAACTATTCGAGCTCTCAGGAATGGGCTATATGGCGGCCCACTTATATCAGCAACTTTATACCGCTACTTTACACTTTTCACTCGAGGATTGGGAACCCAGCCTCGTAAGACAACTCGTTCAAAAAACAGACAAAATACCAGAAACAACAATGACTATGGATAGGGATCTACAATAATGAAATTACCGTTTTTCTCCATTTCAAACATAACCAATTCGGTAAAAAAACTGTTTTTTGCTGATAGGCCCAAAATTGCCTCCTTTTTCCTATTTTTATTAGCGTTACTCCCTGCGCTCGTCATTGTGTGGATTTGGTGGTGGGGGCCGACATTCACTTATCAAGACTCAATGCCATTTAGTACACTCACCTCACGCTGGCTTGCTACGCTAATTATTATTTTGCTTGTCGTCAGTTGGATAGGTTTAGTTACATGGCGTCGAGTAAAAAAACTTGAAGCGTTAAAACTCGATGTTGAGTTAACCGTTGTTGACCCCGTTAGGCAGGATATTGACTTCCAAAATCGTTATTTAGACTATTGGAAATCTCAATTTACTCGTCACCTAAATGGCCATTCTAAGGCTGTTTATTTGCGCCCTTGGTATTTTGTTTTAGGTGCAAACCAAAGCGGAAAACATAGCTTATTGAAAAATACGCTGAATCCATTGGATATCGCGCCAAGTGACAATATCGTTAATGAACAAAAGCTGCCTTTAAATATTGAGTGCTTGTTGACGGATAGTGCCGTTCTTTTTGTTCCTAACGGCAAGCTATTGACTCAACCAAATGAACATAATGAGAAACCTCAACTCTATCATCGGTTGTGGGAAGAGTTACTTAATTGGATAAAGACTAATCGCTCAAGACAACCCATGAACGGGATTATTTTAACGGTAGATACCTTATCCCTACTCACCAATACGAAAGAGCAAAATAGCCAATTGATTGCCGACCTGCAAATGCGTATTGAAGAAATTAGAATGACTTTTAATAGTCAACTACCATTATATATCGTATTAACGAAGCTCGATTTATTACGTGGTTTCGATTCAATGTACCAGTCATTGGATGCGCAACAACGTAACCAAGTATTGGGTGTTTCTTTCGACCTTAAATCTCAAAAAGATTGGAAGACGGGTTTAACGCACTTCTGGTTACAGTGGGTTAACCAAATGAATAGCGCACTACCTGAAATGATGCTACAACGAGCGGAAGGTAATCAACGTAGTGATTTATTCAGCTTTGTACGTCAAATAGAAGGGTTACAGAGCCACGTTATAACATTAATTAATGCACTGTTGATTAATAACGAACAACATAACATTTGTTTAAGGGGTGTTTATCTCACCTCTGCATTACAGATTGGCCAAATAGACGATGTCTTTAGCCAAACGGCATCCGTGCAATACCATTTACCGACAGCCCCACTAACAACTTGGCCAATCAATGATAGCCACCCTTACTTTACACATAATTTATTTGACCAAGTCCTTTTCAGTGAGCCCAATTTAGCAGCTGAAAATCAATATTGGGTCAAAAAACACCGTTCTCGTCTCTTAGTCACAACACTGGCCAGTTTTGCCGGTTTAATTGCGCTTTGGAGTGGTTGGAATCACTATTATGATAAAAACTACCGCGCCGGTGAGAGTGTGCTTAATGAGGTTAAAGCCTTTAGAACGATAGATAATAACGTCCAAAAAGATACTGATGGTAGCTTACAACTTCCCGTCCTCAACCCATTGCGTGAAGCGACACTTGCCTATGGGAACCACCGCGATAAAAATGCGCTGTTTTCTGATATGGGGCTGTATCAAGGCCAAAAAGTCGGCCCACAAGTTGAGCAAGTTTATCTGCAATTACTGACCGAACGTTTCTTACCCGCAATTATGTCAGGGCTTTTAATTGAACTTAATAATGCAGATAAGGGCAGTGAAGATAAACTCGAAATTTTACGCATTATGCGCATGTTAGAAGATAAAACAGGGCGCAATAATGGCATGGTTGAAGACTTTATGGCGAATTATTGGAGCCATCTCTTCACTGGGCAACGTGAAAAACAAATGCTATTAAAAGCACACTTACGTTATGCGCTTGAACACACGGATTGGAAAGCGGAACGAGACAACGGTCTGATGACTGCGATTAAGGCCTTCACGCCTTTTGCGACCCCCATTAAAAATGCCCAGAAAGAACTCAGTGTGTTATCGCTTTATCAACGTGTGTACCAGGCATTACGGCTAAAAGCCAACCAAGAACTTTCAGCGCCTTTAAATTTGCAATATCAGATAGGCCCAAGTTTTAATACTGTTTTTACCGCTATTGATGAGGATAAATTAGAAATCCCACAGTTTTTAACACGTTCAGGATTATTAAACTATTTTATTCGCCAAAATGACAAATTAGTTGAACTCACGTTGCTTGATGCTTGGGTGCTCAATCTCACATCAAATACCCAATATAGTGAGAATGACCGTAAAGAAATTCAACGTCAAATCAGTGAGCAATATATCAGTGATTATATCGCTCAATGGCGTAACGGAATGAGTAATTTAGAAATTCGTGAATTTGACTCAATCCAAGATGAAATCATCGCTCTTGAACAAATCATCAGCGGAGAACAGCCTTTACGTCGTGCCTTACAAGTTTTGCGTGATAATACGGTTATTCCATCCATTGATGAAAATTTACCTATTGAGAAACAAAAAGCCTTGATGGCAGAACCTTCTTACCGTTTATTAACACGTTTAGATAGAGAATTCACACCCCAAACAGAAATACTGGTCAGTAATCAAGGAGAAAACTTACAGAATCTCAATCAAAAATTGAATGATTTGCATCGATATTTGTTGGGAATACAAAACTCTCCAGTACCGGGCAAAGCGGCACTTAAAGCAGTTTCCATGCGACTCAATGATAATAATAAAGATGCCATATTTGAACTATCACAAATGGCTAAAACATTGCCTGAACCGCTCAATCGTTGGGTAGATGAACTTGCAGAACAAGCCTGGAATGTTGTCCAGAAAGAAGCTATTCGACATATGGAAGTTGAATGGAATGAAAATGTTGTAAAACAATATAATACCTATATTGCTGGTCGCTATCCGTTTAATCCAAACTCAAAACAAGATGTTCCATTAAGTGAGTTCGAACGCTTCTTTAAACCTAATGGCACACTCGATAGCTTCTATCAACAGAACTTACGTTTATTTGTTGAAAATAACTTAGTCGATAATAGGGATAGTCAATCACTGATCCGCTCTGATGTTTTAGCGCAAATTGAAACTGCAAATCGCATAAGAGAAACCTTCTTTAATGCACAAGGTAATTTAGAAGCACAATTTGCAGTTGAACCCCTTTCATTAAGTGGCAATAAACGCCGTAGTATCTTAAATCTTGACGGTCAGCTTATTGATTATGCCCATAGCCGCAGCCATGTCACGCATCTCGTTTGGCCAAACTCGATGCGTTCAAATATTGAAAGTAAACTGACTCTAGTTCCGCTTTCCGGCGATAAATCGCCTCGTTCAATTAGTTTCTCAGGACCGTGGGCACAAATGCGCTTAGTCGACAGTGCGAAGTTAATGAATATCAAATCCAATTCATTCGATATTCGTTTCACGATTGATAGCGGAGATATGACTTATCGAGTACTCGTTGATGAGTCTAATAATCCTTTCTTCGGAGGATTATTCACAAAGTTCCGTTTACCTGAAACCCTTTACTAATGTGATTGCCTCCACTTTATGTGGGGGCATAGGATATTCAACGAGATGAAATCAGAACATTTAGTCATTAAAATCGGGAGCTCCCCTTTAGATACTCCTGAATTTATTGCTCTTAAAACAGAATTTAACAAGTTAAGTCATCCTGCACGTCCGGAGGTCAGTTGGACGCTTATTGAATCACTTTGTTTGTCTCTTTTTAAAAATCATGGTATTGACCTACAAAGCGGTGCTTATTACACAATTGCACGACTACAACGCCATGGACTCAGTGGCTTTACTGAAGGCTGCGAATTATTAGCGAGTGTTATTGTTACTCATTGGGATGCGTTATGGCCTGAAAAACCGAATCAACGAACAGAAGCACTCAACTGGTTTAATACAAAGGCTAGCGCCCTGCTACGCCAGCAAACCTATGAAACAAAAGACCTCCGTTTGGTTTACCGCTCAGAACGCGCGCTACAATTAATCATTGATAAACTGGCTAAAACAACGTGGGAAAAACTGCCTAAAATTGAAAACTTGTTATGGTTCTTTCAAAATCTAGCCAAACAACTTGAAAAACAGGAAGAATATGCAAAACAAAATACATCCGAATCTGTCACGCTCCCGCCTTTAGTGTATATACAACAACCTGCTAAACAGGTAGAGCAACCATCACCAACATTTATTTTTGAACCCCCAGAGCCCGCATCAACATTAACAGTAACAACTAAAAAAATGAGCGCTACCCGTGGTTTTATATGGGGTTGTGTGCTCAGTAGTGCACTCTTTTTAGTCAGTGGATTTAGCGCCTATGTTTATTTTAAACATGAGATGGAGGCTATAACGTCCATTCCTGAAGGTGCTGTTGCCAAATGGTTATTTAAACCCGAAATAAATACCTATGAATATCATTTAGCTTTGCTCGAAAAGCGTTCCCCTCTCGCTAACTTGAAACTGATCGAGAACATGCAAGAAAAAGCAAAATCTTATTGGCCTGCGGATGCTGATCAGGCTTACTTCAGCCGAAATTGGCAAAACCAATATGAGGCGCGTTTAGAAAATATGCCTATTAATGATAGTTGGTCTGAAACAGCAATGTTGTTGCAGCAACTTTCAAATAAAATTATTCAACAAGAAAAAAACCGAGGTAGTTTTACATTATCCTATTTAAAAACTGCCATCTATGACATTCAAAAGCAGCACAATAAAGTGGAGCCTATTGAAGAAAAGCTCCGTCAATTATCGCTACAAATTAAAAATGGGCAACCGGTTCCCCCTGCCACACTCATCAATATTGATAATAAAATTAATGGATTATTAGCTCGTTACTATGAATTACAAAAACAAGCAGAGCAAAAAGGTTTAAAACCCAGCTCATATTCATCTTTTGGATTAAGTCATGAGTGAAATAAAATATATTAAAGAAAAGCAATACTTACAAAAGCTATACAGTGAATATGCAGATAAAAAGCCACATTTAGCTGATGTATTAGATCCTCAAGATCCGCAGACAAGCTACCTATTAGAAGGGTTTGCTTTTTTATCTGCGCGTTTACAGGATAAAATTGACGATGCATTTCCTGAAATTACATTGCCCCTACTGCAACGACTAGACTCCCAAGCTATAAAAGGGCTTCCAGCAACGACTATTGTACAAATTGACCAAAGTGAATTGCTTTCTTTTCCAGTAGAGATAAATAAAGACCATCTTGTCTTAGGTAATAATGGGGCTCGCTTTAGTTTTTGTCATGAATTCGTCGTAGCACCCTATAGCCTTCTCGCTAGAAAAGTGATTCAGCACCCAAATCGTTCTTGTATTTCACTTGAATTACAGTATCGAGGTGAAACTAAATTTCATTCAACAAGTTCACTTGATGTTTTTTTAGGAGCCAATAAAAAAACATCAGAAACCTTACTACTCGCATTTAGCCAGTATTTTGAAAAAATTGAAGTCGTCCATAATCATATTCGCTATGAGGGAGATCCACTTAACTACGCTTTCGAGCCAAAAATCGGAAAACCCTATAAAATTTTCCCACAAGAAAATGCATCACTCAGTGCTCCACAGCAATTATTGGAAGGCCTTTATTTACCTCATGTTCATCATTTTGTTGAGCTCAATATTCCCCAAGTTGTCACTGAGTTAGATTGGGAGCAAGAAAGGCGTTTTACAGTTAACATCTATTTCAATCAACAGCTTCCTTTGACACAAGAGGAATGTGAAAATAGCTTTTATTTAAACTGTGCTCCGGCAATGGATACCGAAGCACAACACACCTTGCTAATTGATTTTAAAGAAAATAAATCAAGTTATTTGCTTCCTATCCCTAGCCATCACTACTTGGCTGACCTCTTTGAAATTCAACTTTCACTTGAGCCACATGAACAAGAGAGAGGCATATATTGTCATTTTTATCCTACGACAGAATTGACGGCATCTTCACGCCTTATGCCTCAATACCATAAAACCCTTTTTTACTCCTTAACGATGGAGAAAAATATCACGGGGCATACCCTTTATTATTTAAACTTTTTTGATAATAAAGGCGCCCCTATGGTAACACCACCCAGCTTACATTTTTCATGTGTTTATATAGGCTTTGAACGTAACCAAAAAAACGAAATTGGCTTATTAAACCAACACAGTGAAAAAATGCCTGACGGAATTAAAACAGGAAATATCACATTATTATCACCTTGCTATCCTCCCATCGTTAATAACCACCATTTTTGGCAATTACTATCCCATTACAGTGCTAATGCCTCAATGCTAATGTCATTAGAAAGCGTAAAACACTTAATTGCTGATTATATTCTCTATCGAGATACTGATAGGCAAGTGACACGAAGATGTGAGCGATTATTATCTGGGCTCATTGAGCTGAAAACACATTTATATGACCATATCTTAAAAGGTAAACCCTACCGGTGCTTATCTTTATCTCTACTACTTGATAACGCTCAATATGAAAGCGAAGGTGAAGCCTTTGTATTTACCACTCACCTCTATCACTTTTTCCCATTTTGCCTATCCGCGAATATGTTATTAGAGATGTCGGTGACACTGAATAACGAGAAAAAAACAAGGTGGCATTTATCCCCATCCCCCCTAAAAGGACATAAGTCGATGATTTAACTATCTCTTAATGAGTAACTAATTAAAGTATCCCAAAGACTACCTCAATATAGTAAAGGGGAGCATAAAAAGTGTGGCGCAAAAACGCTTCAATTGCATCCCCACCCCATGAACCTATGAGGCAGCGTTGCCTGCTTTTAAAGTTTCAAGGTTGCAGTGACTCGCTGTTGTAACGGGCGAATAATCCTATCTCTGTTTAATGGCTAGAATTCATAAAACCCATCTCACTGCGGCGAAGGTATTCTTGCCCAAACTCATTGTTCAGCTCGCAATCACAAGAACTCAGTCTATTATTTAATTTATATTATTTCAGTAAATATATCATAGAAAATAAGAATGATATTTTAGATAAACTTGATTACAGGTGTAATTATTTTCCTTAATTCTAATAAATAATCAATAGCATTTACTTTGTTAGATGCATTAAAATTTAATGTTTCTAGTTTTTGGATAATGGGATCAAAGCAATAAATTTCATTTTCATTTAATCCCCCATATTTTTCAACTAAAGAAAGAAAAAAGACCATATTGATAACGACTCCAGCCTTCATTTACCCAACAATTAAGTAAGTTATCGGGTAAAATAGTTTTCCATCTCACAATATATTCAGGTGAAACATAACGAGAAGTTGTTGCTTCACCAAGACTATCGATTATTGATGCGAAGTAAAGATCTCTCATTATATTTTCTCTTTGAATCTAAATATTAATTTCATTAATTTCTGGTTCAGCCAATTGGGCTAAAATAGACAAATGAATACGTGCATCGACTTTTTGTATGTATTTAATATCAAGTTCCCCACCTAAAATAATCGCAGGTTCAAAACCAAATATTTCATTATCACCAAGAGGCCCAAATTTTTTTACCGCTTTTTCAAATAGGCCTTTTTTGTTATAGTCATCAATTTCAGATAAAACAAATAGTGACTCTATTGTGTTATTTTTAAATTTCTCCGTATTGATATTATTGATCGTTTTTTTCTGCACAAAAATCGTATTATAAATTGAACTTATATCTATACAATGACCTGTTCTTTCACCGCATAAATAGATATTCCCAAATCCATTAATGGCAATCGCATGAAAACTATCAATTTCCTCTAAATAGGTGTTTTCCAACCACTCATCGACAATATCCTCATAGTCATCAGGATCTACAATTGTAAATAATCCATTATAATAACTACTCCATCCTTCATTGTACCAATAAGTCAAAAGTAATTCAGGTAACTTTCCTCGCCACTTATCGATTTCTTCCTCAGAAACAAAACGAGATATAGTGGCTTCTCCAAATTTTTCAACAAATAATTCAAAAGCTTCATCGCGCATCTTATTTTCCTTTTCCTCGGCAGACTTCTAATTCTATCGTTACTTTTATTAAATTGTTTGATTTACAGTAAGGCAAGGTATCCTGATAACCATATTAATACGGTGTTCTCTGTTGGAAATCAGGTGCACTTAAATACTCTCTTACGCCAGGATCAAACTCAACATCCATCACTTTATCTGAGTTTAAGATACTTATGATGGCGTCTAGTCCTGGCCTAATGGGACCTAAAAAATGAATATTTTGTTTCTTTTGTATCAGTACCACCGGAATTACATCTAGATCAATTTCACTCACTAATTCAGGATATTCATCGATATCAATCCAAATAAAACAATCATCAACAAATCTTTCAGACAAAAGTGTGAAAGTGTCTTTCCATGATTCACAATTATGGCACCAAGAAGCACAAAAGCTTATCACCAGTTTTTTTCCAAAGGCTGATTGATAACGAATATTATCTTTATTTAAATCTGGATAATTAATCACCTCTACTCCTTATATTTATTCGATTAAAGTAACAAATATTATTGTATTTAATTTTATTACTCAGATGAAATAAGTGCCAATTTGCTATATGTCTTTCAAGCTGACAACCATTTTGAATAACCGCCTCACAATGAGAAATAGAAATAGTTTTACCTAAAAGTACTTTCCCTTTAAAATTCAGTGATAGTACTGTCCTTTTTACTGCTTCTTGATTAACTTGATTAACACTTGATGAAAGAAAACGAACTCGGCTATCAACCGCTAATTCGGCCTGTTCTACAGAGGCAAATGTCAATTCAGGTGAATTCACATCAATGCCTGTAATCAAACAAATACCTTTAAATGCTAAGCGCGATAATTCAGGGACATCAAGATAACCAATAAGATTTTGAAGATAAGCGGTATTACCGGAATTAGCATAATAAACAATCTTTAAGTAATCAGGCAGTAATTGTATTTGTTCTGATAATACAACTCCATCAAGCATAGAAGATGTATAACCCATCAATCTAGCGATATTCTCTATTATTTGTGAATGAATTAAACCTTTACTTCCTTTTAAGCTATTTTCATTTAAATACAACTGAATGAGTTGAATTAATGCGGAATAAATACGATTATAGTCATCTGAAAGCCAACTAATTGCCTCTATAGCGGCATATTTTATTGTAAGGTCTGTTTCATGATTAAAGAACTGCCATAGGTCTTCAGATACGCTATTTAGTCCCATATTTTTCGTATAGTCACATAGCGCTATTTTGACCTCTTTTGATGGGGAACTTAAATACTGTAAAAACGTTTCGTATTGAATAACCTCAGCATCATATGCTTTTATTTTCAATAGCGCGATATAAAACATAAATAAATCAATATCTTTAAGTATTGCTAATTGCGCATTTCTAGATGTGATTTCCACCCGAACTAGAGCATCTATAGCACCAATAAATGCATCAAAGCCTAATGTTTTTATCGTTCGCCAAAAATTATCAACGTCTTTCTCATTATCTAACTCATTAAAAAGCGAAGCATAAATAAAGGCATCCTCATAACCTTTCCAACGTTTTAATGCGGACAATGCTTCATGTAAACCAAGCTGCCCGGCATGATATAAACCGTCAAGGTTCGCGTTTAATAGTGCATTAAAGTGATTAAATCGCTCTACATTAATTAATGAAGAATAACGGCTTTCATGTAGCGTTTTATAATAAAACGTCGCATTATTCAGATGCTGCCGAATAATCGGAGTTGGATTTAGAAAATCAATAGAGATTACTGTTGACATATTTTTATCTACTAAACATGTTTTATTAACTATAAGGCCTAACAATCTTATGCCATACCGTTCCATCATACAGGTCTACACTATAATCACCCGCTACCACTAAAATGCCGTCACGCACATCCATATGGCCAGACAGAAGAACAGATTCATCACCATCCATCGGGCGTACCATTTCATTGCCGTCCCAACACTGTAAACGATAGTCATCACAAGCCCAGACTTTATCTTCAAACCAGCGCAGTTGATTCAGTAAAATCGTCGAGCCCCCGTGGTACAATTTTTCCCATTGGAATTGACGGCCACGCCATAGGCTGCCGCCTTCACCACCGATATACACATAACCATCTGGGGCGCACAGCACTGCGCTTAATTGTTCATTGGAGGGAAAGCCACAGGGGATCCATTGTTCACCATCATAGTGCCAGACATCCCCTTCACCGCCAACGGCATACATATCTTGCTCTGAAAAACCATCAAGATCCGTGAATCCCATATCGGTATCTGTTTCTCCACCTGGAATACCTTTTTGAAGTCGCACCCATTTTCCAATGTCGACACGTTTATAAATTTCACGTGCAGAGCCGACATAATAGGCATAACCTTCAATGCATTTGATATTTTTAGGATTTGCAAAATCACCTTCCATGACCTTTTCTAAGGGAAACTTAGAACCACTACCCATAGATTTTACAAACCCATCATCCCCTCTAGAAGCAAGCATCCCTTGTTCTTTTGGTTTGAAACAAACTCCCACTTTAGGACTATCAAACCCCTCAAATCTAATATAATCAATCGGGTCATCTGGTGTATCTAAATAAATACATAACAACTGTGAAGGTATTTCACTATTCCAGAGATTTCTGGCTTTTTCATAGGGAACATCTTTGCGTAAGCAAAAATACACGATATTTTTATCTCGGATTGCACATCCAGTAAAAATATACCCTTTGATATATTTAGCCCAATGTTCTTTGGTAACATAACTCATTATCTTTCTCTCTCTTTTTCAACTGTTATTGGATTACCTCGAGAGTCTTTGGCAGGCAATCGTGCATTCTTACACATCGGCAAGTAGTAGCCCTTAAGTTGTTCTCTTATGCAATGATTAGAACAGTTGGCATATGGAAATGTTTTTTTGTGGGAACGTACCGCCGCATCAATCGCCTGATCCATACTCAGTGTATTATTATCTAATTTATTATTTTTAACTAAGCGGCTAAGTTCATCATCCATCGCCGTATGAATACGCCCATGGCTTCCACCATGCCAAGAAGTTCCTTCGACACAAACAGTTGGGGCAATTGACGCATCATAATTTGGACAGGCGTCTTTTATCATATTGGAATAAATTAAATGATGCCCCGTTTGCCCTTTGCAACACCCGCCGTTGTTGGCCGGCTCCGTTTTACTCCCTCTAGCCCCCTTAATGGCATTTTTTACAGAATAGGGCACTAAATTGCATTTTCTTGCCCGTGCGCATGCATTTAATGAGGCTAATATTTCTTGCGTGTCTTCGGCTAACTTTTGGGCTCTTCTTATTTGTTCTTCAGGTGACAGATTTTTATAACTCTCCGCTTCTTTCATCAATTTCTTGATGTCTTCGGCTTTTTCGGATAACACTTTGATTTGCTCAAGCCCTTCTTCAGCCGCTGATTTAATAGAACTAATCTCAAAGCCAGAATAAGCAAGGTCGCCCAATGTCCAAATGGCCATTGCCGCATTTCCCCACGCTGGAACAGCACTACCCACAGCTTGTTTTGCAACTGCTTTCGCCCCTACTTTCCCCAAGGCTTTCATTGCTGCATTTTCAGCCATGTCCGTTAGCTTACTTTTTAATGCATTAACGTAATCCAACTCACTCTTTAATGTCTGTATCGACTCAGACATATCATCCATGTATTCTTTCGCCATTTCCTGCATTTCTTCAGGGGTATTTCCTGATACTTTTATTTCAAGCCCAGCACAATGGTCATCCGTCCAATGCCATTTTTTGCTGTTCTTTTTATTTTGTCGTTGCTTTTTTTTTTGCTAAAGCTTTTCTGAGCTTGCTCTCTTTTTTGAGCGTTTGCTGTGTCTCTGAATTATCTTTATCCGGCTCACAACGTTTTTCAACTTGCGTATTTTCTTTATCACACGCTTTTAATCCCCCAAAAACACCGCGGGAAACATAAGGAAAAGTCGGTGTATTAGACGGAAAAGAACCATGGTTGTGTGTCATTAAATCTTGATGGCGGGCAATGCCATATCCTTCAAATTTCACATTCAATGACCATGAACGGAAATAAGCCTTACCTTTGATTACTCCCGTCATCACCCCTTTAGCTAACCCATAAGTGGCAGGTTCATCGCCAGTACTAGTAGAAAAAAATGAACGATCTTCCTGAGCTACCATGGTATTTTGAATAAACACCGTTGCGGTGCCATTTGATAACGCATCCGCTTTTGACGTATTTGGATAAGGAACTACACTTGGCCCTGGAGACCAGCAAGGGTCTGGAAATGCGGCCGTTGATACGCCATCAGATGCCTTAGAGCATGCTTCTCGATCATTAACATAGACACGTGTATCCATCTATTTAACCTCTTGATATTGTAAAATAATCGCCGTTCTTTCCCCGCTATCTGCGCTAGATATCACCAATCCGCTATCTCCGGGTCCTTCTGGATGTTTCATCCATTCAAACAAGGTTGCCAACATCATCACACTGCTTGCTGCTCCTGTTTCACCTAGGCTTTTAGCAATTAAATAATGAGGATAATGTGCAACTTTTTCTTTTAACGTACGAGTTGTTGCCAACGATATTTCTTTAAAATAAAAAGATTCGCCATTAGCGTCGCTAATGTGAAATTGAGTATCACTTAATGAAAGATATGAGCCTTGGCAAGCATGCTCAATTGCCTCTGATAAACTTTTTACTCTTAAGGGTAATTTAGTTTGAAGAATATGTGCCGCTTCTAGCTGAGTATCAAAACCAAGAATATTTACATGACTGTGCCTATTGTCTGCTAATGTCAAGACGACTGAGGCTGCACCTTCCCCAGGAATAAAACCATCTCTGTTTTCTGAGTGTAATAACCGATGTGTGTCCATATAATGGCGAATAGTTTCTGCGTTAAAATAGCTATCGCACCCAATTAGTAATGCCACGTCAGCTGTTTGAGTTGACAATATTTCCTGTACAAAAGGAAGGGCTTCACCGATCCCGGCTTTACCTCGGTTAAATGCTATCGAGTTAGTATGAAAAGGCTGTAAGACTGTCTCTGAAATCATCTTAAGCCATTGAGGGAACATTCCTGGCCTATCTTCTTCCGGTAATAATAAACACACTACAATGTGTTCTTTATCTACCGTGATGGTTTTTAGTGATTGCTCAATGACATCGTTAATTAAAGCAATAAATCGTGCAGGTCCCCATATTTGGCAGTCATATAACAGAGAGCCAATGATTGGGTGATTTAGTGTGTCTCGAAAATGAGTTTCCCGGAAATGGTCTAGCCCCGCTCGAATAGCCGCGGTAGCAGAAAATAGGTCCGTTCCCACAGGGGTACATAGTCCAGCAGAAATAATTGACAAATATGGTTTATCTTTCATCTTACCCCCGACATGTCGACACTGGTGCTTGGCGAGATACGTAACTATCTAATAATGGCCCTACAAGCACTTGTTCAACATCTTGAATAGTACGGATCTGATGATGACAACGCCAAATAACAGAGAAATAATTCTTTTCGGGTTCAAAATAGAGGGTATCTACCTTAGGTGTTAGCAATACTACCTCGCCATCACGCTGATATAATCGTACGGGGACATTATTTAACCTTGGAAGCTTGAAATGAATTTCTGGACGAGTCGGATGTATATTGGTTAACGTAATCACTTCATTACCGACAGGAAAATCAATCTGTTGGTCATCTGGTACAGATTGGAAATAACATTCATCAAAATCATCCGGTAGAAACGGTGCCGTTTCATTACGCCATTTATCATCGAAAGTTCCCGCGTATTTCACACGCTCCCCGTAATGGCGGGGTAATACTGAGAGGGCAATAGGCTTAACATCATTATCAGGTGCATCGACTAGTTCTTTTGGGTTTTCTAATTGGGGCATCATCATCTCCCCATTCGGTTTTTCTAAAGAAAAATAACCTCTTCCTAATGGATTAATAGAGTGAGAGATCATCTCATCTTGGAAATGATACTGCCCACCAAAAGCAAAACCATAATGTAAAGGAACGGTTGTAAACGGAGTCACATCACCTGCCGTATAATGTTCAGTTCCCTGTTGCCACTGTCGGTAACCAATGACAGAGAGACTTTTTTTCATTTCACCGACCTGTACCGATACCATTAAATGCTGAGTCGGTTCGGCATTCGGTGCAAACGCGTTAGCATTAAAGATCACATCACACTTATGCTTTCTTAAGACAAAGTCAGCATCATAAAGAGGAACAGAAGTTCCCACTTCACCAGTATATGTATCCGTATAAGCCAGTGCTTTAGGAGGAATAATTGGACGTGCAAGTTGATTATCATCAGGTAAATGGTAGCTAGCTTTCATCACCACAACCAGATATTCAAATCCCGCTTTATCAATCATCACTGTCGCTTTAGCCGTCGTATGTTTAGCGTTATTTATCAACTCCATATTCCTAGTCCCCTTCAATTAACTTGCACTGAACCGCCCTTAATACGGTTCGTTGCTGAAGCATAGTTATCAATATAAAGCGCTTTTATTTGCACAAAACCATCCGCAGTAAGAGTTAAACTCGACTCACCACACTGTAATGTAATAGATTCACTTGCTTGAATATGTAACTGCCCATGCTCTGGAGACGAAAACATCATGTTATTTAACGGAGTTTCTGGCAATATCATCGAATGATTGTTTTGTTGGATCAGCCCCATGATTAGTGGGTTCTGCTTATTACCATTGATAAATTGAATTGCACAAATTTTACCTATGTCTGACTCCACTATCGGCGCTAAACTCAACGCTAAAATAGGTGTATCAATCTCATTTAATGCAATAAATACACTTTTCTCACTGTAGCTAACAAGCCGAGCTAATTGAATCGATGGAAGTCTTGCTTGCTCTTCAGCCAAAGAAAGAGGTTCTGTTTGTTCAATGATTTCATCTAGAAGTGATGGATCATTTGGTCGTATTTCATTGGTTATGGATAATTTTGTCATGACTAATTACCTAAAATAGTTTTAGCTTTAAATGTAATATCGCCATTAGCTTTAAGGAACTGATCACCTGACGTTTCAATAATAACTTCATGACCCTGAATACGAATATATCCGTCTTTATCCATTCGCAATATCGATTTTCCACACACTATTTCAAATGAATCGCCCGCAACATATTGGATATTTTCCTTGACTATCGACGTCTTATTCGCACCAACCCTTTGTTGATAATTTTCATTGACGTGCAATTTTTTACTTTCACCCACTTCTTCATCTTGGTTTAGGGTCACTTTGACCATTTGATTTTTTTCAACCACCTCTAAATGATCAGCCAACACATGCGTAGTCCGATTATTCAACACTTTGGTATTCATATCCTTCTGGGCATGTATAAACACTTCCTGTTTGCCGTTTTCATCCTCAAAGCGCAGCTCGTTAAACCCTTCCCCTTTATGGGTTTTCGTCCGAAACGTGGTACGGGTTTTATTTTCAGGAAAACTGATTGGAGTCGCATTGCGACCATCATAAGTACAGCCCGTGATAATCGGCCTATCAATATCCCCATTGAGGTAATTAATCTGAACGACCGTTCCGATGCGTGGAACCGCAGAAAAACCATAGCCGCCGCCACTCCAGCCCATCGCAACACGCACCCAACACGAAGCACTATGGTCAGGCTCTCCACGTCTGTCCCAGTGAAAATGGACTTTCACCGCACCATGTTCATTGACATAGATTTCTTCACCCGGAGGGCCCACGACAGTCGCAACTTCATCACCATCCGCGGTTGGTTTATAACGATAAGGTGGCCGCCACTCTTGCGTACCAGGGATAAAAGAAACGCTGTTCGACAACTGAGTACCATCCCCTCCGCCATTGTCTGCCAGAGGTTGAACACCATGATGACTCACGCTAATAACTTGCCAACTGTCATTCATTGGGAGGTGAGGATGATTTGATAAGGTGAAGATTTTACCGGGCATCAGCGCAAAGCAGTTTGTTGTGGCACTACCCACCTTGCTCCCATTACGTAACTGTTCAAAACGAATTTGGGTGAGTGGTTTGCCCTCTTCATCTAATTGAAAGCGACCGTAACTTTCAAAGACGCTGTGTTGCCCACCCTTTTCCAATTTATTTTCATGTCTAAGCGGGTAGGAAGGACGAATGAAATTATTGTCTTTATGAATGGTTTCATCCACACACAGGTATTCACCGTACTGCCATGTCATGGCGGTACTGTCGCTGATATCCGTATCCGCTTGCGGGTTATACATCAGGTTAATTCCCGCCGTCATCCCCATATGTTCGTCACTGTAAAACAATTGGTTTTCTTCAAACCAAAAGTTAATCCCTTCCTCAAAGGCGAGACGACACCAAAAATCAAAGGCGGATTCTCGCTTTTGGGTGGTGTAAATACGTTTGGGATGTAAGTCATCACGGTAAAACTTGCAGTCCGACTTCACATGCGCTTCATCCAGCAAGGTTTTTAATATGGTCAGTACGTTTTGATTTTGAAAAATACGGCTATCTTGATTAAGGGTCATTACCCACATTTCTGGACGAATATCAAAGTGATACCACGTCTTTACGCCATCCGTATTCCCTTGAACCGCCCCGGCTAAAATGCCATTCACTTTACGGACTTGGACACCATCACGCTTGACTGTTAAAGAAGAGGCGACGCCAAGGTGTTTCTGAAAATCAATAAACGGTAAGGCACTAACAGCACTAATCGAAAGGGAAAATAACGAAGACAACCCTTCCGTTAAATTAAATTCGGTAACTTGAAAAGTTTCATCAGGTAGCCCAGCAATTGAGCATGTAAACACCAAGCCACTTTCCAGACTTCCCATGCCTAGTGCATCTAACAATGCCCCGTGAGCGGCTTGTAATGCCTGACTTTCTGAAAAAGTTTGTCCACCACCAAGTTTTAATCCACCACCAAATCCACCGCCATGGATAAGCGGGTTATTGGCTACACTGTTCAATTGGGATGTCGCCTGAGTTGCCATAGATGCCGCTGTTGATACCAAAGCCCCCCCTTGCTGGGCTAATGCTGCCGCTTTTTGTACTTTACTGGACACCAACTCATTGACTTTAGATTGCACTTTATTTTTAACTTGATTTACCGCTTCATCTTTGACAATAGAAACGGGGTCAATGGTGGTTTTTTTGGGGTCTTTGCTAAACATCACTAGTCTCCATGACAAAATGGATAAGAAGCGGGGAACGAAATAAAAGCGATGACGAGCCCAAAAGAGCCCGTCAAAAAGGTATTACGCTTCGAGCGGTGCGCGCCAGTCATCAGCACCCGAAGTGCCTGCAACCGTGTGCTCCCAGTCCACTTTGCGGTAAGACAGAGATACTTCGATTAACTGCGTGAAATCGGCTTTTGCAGGGTCTTGGCAGTGAGGCATTTGGCAGTCAATATTGACGATGGTTGCATCGGTTAACGTGGTGGTGAAGAAATGCTCTTGTTTACCTTCAACTGAGGTGCGGTACCATTTTAGTTCCACTTTCGGCAGCATTTCGCCAGAGGCTAAGGCGTTATACAGCAGTGGAACCGCTTTATTTAACGCCACGGTGAAACGGAACGGCTTGTGCGCACGTTGGCCTGAAGGCTGGCCGGATTGCGGGTCTGTCGGTACAGTCACAACGTGAGAAAATTCTTGCACCAGCATTTGGTCTTCATGACCTTGTACATAAATGTTACCCACAGAATCCGCAGTAAATGCACCGGCAGTGATGTTGCCTTGGGTTTTTCCTTCAATGGAAATATAGCATGGAGTTGGCATAGCGATATCCTTTATCAAGAATGACAAATTGAGTTAAGTAAATATAATTAACTGTTAATTTCCGTCATCTCAGCCAGTGCGCACGGTAAGATTTGAGTTAAGGATAATAAAAGCTTATGGATAGACTGTAAACCTAGCGGCCTTTTTGTATCTCCCTAGGATAAGTGACTTAGCGTAAACTGGTTGAAATATCGCTATATAATTTCAGAAAAACACTAAAAATGAATCATAACCGAATTATCATCGAACAAAAAATAGACCAAACTGCGATAAGCCCAGTAAGTTCTAATGTACATAGAAATAAACTATGTAACCAAATATTTCAATCGAAAAAGTAATTACAACAAATTGATTTTATTAAAATAGTTCCACAATCACCATACAAGTCTTGTAAGTTTAATTTTTCCTCCTTATTTTAATAGTGTATTAATCTGCACATATCTATTTTCTTGGTGGATAAATTCATATAAAATCAAACTAATTTCATTTAGCTCTGATAGAATCATTTTTTCATAGCGATAATAATTACATCATCTGTATCGTGTACGTATATTAGTTACGGTCAAGGCGTACAAGTCCAATAATAAATAACTAGACTGTACTTTGAGTATCTATCATGGTTTATGGTTATCAATCTGTTCCATAACAAACTGATATAATTTATCAAACTCGCCATCAGCTAAAACCCTCGCAGGGATAACAGTGCCTTCACCATCAGAAGCAAAAATAAACAGATACTCCTCCCTGATATAACATTCTTCTATATTTTGCCAAAATACCCTGACTAAGGTGCCCCTCGTCATATTGTCTATGTATTTCCTGTTAATTTTAACTTTGACTAGAGAATCAGGATCGCTATGTTCTTTTTCTTCATTTCTATATAAGTAATGCATTTCTATTCGAAAGGTTATATACAAGCATGCTAACGAGCTGACGACCTAAGTTTTTTAAGCCAGAAAAACCATCTACAACTGAATAAGCCTTATACCCAATCATCAATAAGGCGATCCCCGATACAATCGATGCTATAGCTAATAAATTCCATAGATTAGTAAATAATCTGTATGGCATTTTTTCCTTATCTACAGTAACTGGCATTTGAATGAGTTTTCGTATTTTCTCTGCTTCCAATCTTGATGGTGAAAATTGAATTTGATAACGGCTTTTCATCAACTTTAATTCCTTAATTTATCATGAAGAATGAATACCAGAGTTGACTATACCTCTCTTCGTATTCATGCATTAGCTATGGTCAAGGTATTCCGTTAATCGGTAAGTCCGGTGGCTGTCTTTCTGAAACCGAAGAAGCCGAAGTGGAATATTTTGATAGGTGATCAAAATGAGCCAACTTGAGTAGTTGGCTCATTTGTTTTTATTACTTTGCTGATACTGACTGAAAATAATCTTTAACTCTAGAGGATTTAAAAAGAATATAAGTCAAGAAAATCATTATGATTGGTAATAATAATACACCTATAACACCGCCTGTTTTCTCTGCCATGCTTGAAAACCCATTTCCTTCGAGTGCGTTATTAATCCCTTTAAATGCAGAAAAAATTGACATTAGCGTTATGATTGACCATAGAATTTTCAATAAAGCTGCTCCAATTTTTTTCTTCATTAAAACTAAAACCACAGTTAAAACTTCTACTGTCGGTAATACAAGTTGATACAATGTCAACCCAATAATTAAGAACGCCCCATCAGAGCTACTCCAGACATCAACTGATGAACTTAATCTCAACATGCTAGAAACGTAAAAAAAAGCGCCAGTTATATGTATAAGCATGAAAAGGGAAAAAACAATTAATATAACCCATAGAGAAGCGGGCATTTTCATAACGACCTCCTGTGTCAAAGGTCGTTATGTTAATTTAACTTAAGTCAAGTGTCATTGTTTTGTTCAATGTCGCTTCTTGCGTATTTTTATGCCTATTGATACTCAACGATTTTTCAAATATATATCACTGACACGAAACCCAATAATTAAAATTAATATCAATCAGTTAAATTAAATCCATGACACCCCTGTCATTTCCCTTCATTTTTCTCTCGAAAAAAAGCCAAATAGCCGGACATAACCTGCCTGGTGAGGTTGTTATCGTGGTGTTCTCTTTTTCAAGCTAGGGAATAACACTGATGGCAACTTACCGATTAGATACCGATTTAGCGTTTTTACGTGAATGCAGTAATGAAAAACTGGGCTTGCTTGTGTCTGTACTGACTCATGACAGTATTGATTCACCGTTCATTGTCTAATACACGCCACCAGAGCAGCGTCCCTCGCTGTTCGGGGCTTTTATGTCCTCACACAAGCTATTGTGAAACGGCGTTTAACGGTTGGATAAATTCCAATAGCTAAAAGTTTCTCTTTACCATCGATTCGGTATATTAACCGCCAATATTTTCCGTCATTAGTTTGAACCGATAGATACAGCCCACCACCATCAGATAGTTTTTAGTCTTTTTCTTTAGGCTTACTGGAATCAATTTGCTTAACGGTTAGCTTCATTTGGGGGTACTCAAATCATGGGGTATAAATGTACCCCATATGTACCACCTGAAGGGGGGTAGTTTTCAATAGACGATAGTAGACGTTGGAATAATGGGATTTAGTTGGAATGCTTGTTTGCTTGTTTGTTTGTATAACTTAAGGGGATTGGAAGACTTTAGAAAATGTTGCTAGAAGTGAAGATGGCGGAGGAGGAGAGATTCGAACTCTCGGATGGTTTCCCATCGGCGGTTTTCAAGACCGCTGCCTTCAGCCGCTCGGCCACCCCTCCGCAATGACGTGCACTATAAACATCCTCTCATTGGATGTAAACCCCTAATTTGATCATTCGCTTTAAAAATATACGCCTTTCATACTGTTGGGTGAAAATATCGACATTCTAACGACTTTACTTGGGTTATATCTCGATTTTTGCTAAATTTACGTTCTAATTTTATTTGGGTTGAAAAGAGTATGTTGGTTTTTAATAATCAAGAGATAGAAACAGACGCGCAAGGTTACCTGCTTGATAGCCAACAATGGAGCGAAGAATTAATTCCTTTGCTAGCGCAGCAAGAAGATATTGAAATTACCAATGAACACCTAGAGATTATCCGTTTCGTCAGGAACTTCTATTTGGAATTTAATACCTCACCTGCTATTCGCATGTTGGTTAAAGCAGTTTCTCAACAATTTGGCGAAGAAAAAGGCAATAGCCGCTATCTATACCGGCTATTTCCAAAAGGGCCAGCTAAGCAAGCCACTAAACTTGCTGGCCTGCCAAAACCGGTGAAATGTATTTAATTTTTCACTAATAGCGGACACTAAAGTCCGCTATTGGCTCGGTCTTCCAGTTTTCTGTGAAAAAATGGTCTACTTTTGCTCCCGGTGGTCCCCCAGCTTTTAGCCACTCATCAACAAATTCAATATCTTGCTCTGTTCCGTAAACGGCTAGCTTAACACTGCCATCATCTCGGTTACACACAAAACCTTTTATGCCGTTCTGATTAGCCCAATGATAGGTTTGGTAACGAAACCCAACCCCTTGAACACGACCATAAATATAAAAATATCGACCTGATGCAGTCATGTGAGCCTCCGTTGTCAGAGCATAATGTATTGATACCTTCTTTTTAACAGTTGTTTTTTATTCATTGAACAGATAATCTGCTAAATGAGGCACTGCTTTTCATAGTTGCGTATAAAGACAGTGTATTGCGTTATTAATAATTGTCCATATATTAGCTTGAAAACGCGTAGCACTGCCCATATATAGTTTGAAGTATAAGCAAGGCTTTTAGGAGGTCGCTATGATGATCACCAGTAAATATGGAATCGGGCAACAAGTTAGGCACAAACTTCTCGGCTACTTAGGCGTCGTTGTAGATGTTGACGCTGAGTATTCGCTCGAACAACCACATGATGATGATATTGCCGCTAACAGCACACTACGCGATCTACCTTGGTATCATGTTGTTATGGAAGATGACAATGGGGATGCAGTTCATACATATTTGGCTGAAGCTCAAATTACTTATGAAACCGTAGAAGACCATCCAGAACAACCATCAATGGATGAACTAGCGGAATCCATAAGGTCTCAGTTGCAAGCTCCTCGCCTTCGCAACTAACCTTCAATTATCTATATTGTTATTTATGAACGCAACCGTAAAGCAGCTCACTAGCTGCTTTACTTTTTAACGCTAGAAATACTTTATTTTTCAAGACCTAAAGCAGGTATTTCTTGTTTTGGACATTTATCCATAACAAACTGCAAACCAGCCTGCAAAGCGATTTGCTGTGCTTCTTCGCTAATCACTCCTTTTTGTAACCACAAAACTTTAGCTTTAATTTCCACGGCTTCTCTGGCCACTCCTACCGCAGCTTCTGCATTACGAAACACATCGACCATATCAATAGGCCCTGGTATATCACTAAGCTTTTCGTATACTAGCTGCCCTAACAAGGTTTGACCTGCCAATTTAGGGCTCACAGGAATAACGGTATAGCCTTGATGTAAAAGATATTCCATGACTTCATAACTCGGCCTATTTGCCTTATCACTCGCTCCCACTAAAGCGATTGTCCGGACACGCTTTAAAATTTCAGCAATTTCTTGATCTCTCATCAAAATATCTCCCAAAACCTATAAACTATTCATTAGCATTATGATATATGTTGTATATCTTTGCTCATTCAATTTTTAAAGATGTCTATCTCGCATCTTATTTAAGGGAATATCATGGAATCAACTACCCGTAAAATTACAGCCTCAAAAAATATTGCTTTGGTTGCCCATGACCACTGTAAACCTTCATTATTATCTTGGACTAAGAAAAATAATGAACGGCTTCAAGCTCACAATTTATACGCAACAGGAACTACAGGCAATTTAATCCACCAGCATACTGGGTTGCCTGTTACGAGTATGCTAAGTGGCCCAATGGGGGGAGACCAACAAATAGGCTCAATGATTGCGGAGCAAAAAATTGACCTTTTAATTTTCTTCTGGGACCCTCTTAATGCTGTGCCTCATGACCCAGATGTTAAAGCACTACTACGTTTAGCCACCGTTTGGAATATTCCTGTCGCAACCAACTCTGCAACCGCAGATTTTTTAATCACCTCACCCTATTTTGATAATACGATAGACGTCGTTATTCCTGATTACGAAAGCTATTTAACCAAACGAACTAACTAATTCTATCTCTATTAAGCGCCAGAGTATTCTGGCACTTAATAGATCATAATATAGCTTTAAGGTTTCTTTTGTTTTGGAACGCCCAATTGCTTGAGTTCATCGACAAATTCTGACGGTTTTTCTGGGTGATAAAGCAACCAAACTTGCTGCTTAGCCCGTGTTAATGCGACATATAGCAAACGCCTTTCTTCTGCATGGTCAAAATCTTCGGGCTTAGGCAATAATGCTTGCTCAATAACTGATTCGCGCGCAGGCGCAGGGAAACCATCCTTTCCGCTATTCAGACCACAAATTATCACATGATCTGCTTGCTGCCCTTTTGATGCATGAATAGTCATAAACTGAATATTTAATTTTGGCCAACGAGTTTTGGCTTTATCTAAAATATTAGGTTTTAAATAATGGTAGCGGGCTAGTACTAATATCGTTTCATCATCAAGGACATAACCACTCATTTTATCCAATAAGCGTTCCAAGGCATCTTCATAAAGAAGAATAACAGATTTTTTATTCCCTTTAGTTAAACTATTCAATGGCTTATCTAACTGCATAGGGTTTTGTAAAATAAACTGATTTGCAACCTCACCAATGCGTTGGTTAAAACGATAAGTCGTGTCTAAAGCGCAAAGTTCCCCAATACCAAAGTTATGTTCAAACGATGTCGTTAAGTCTAATTCTGCACCACTAAACCGGTAAATGGCTTGCCAATCATCTCCAACCGCAAATAATGTGGTTTGCTTATTCTGCTGACGTAGTGCTTGCAGTAACTTCGCCCTGAGAGGTGAAATATCTTGAAACTCATCAACTAAAATATGTTTCCATGGGCTAATAAAACGTCCTTTTTCTAAAATATTAATGGCTTGATGAATTAATCCAGAAAAATCAATTGCACCTTCATCTTTCAAAGCGCTTTTCCATACTTTCAATAGCGGCGCCATTAAACGAATACGTTTTTGAAAAAGATCTCTTATTTCTTCCGACGTATTATCAATCATGTCCTTCTGGCTACCGCCATGCATACGCATTAAACTTAGCCAACGGTCTAAACGGGCAGTGACTTTAGTGCTAATTTTTTCGTCTTTCCAGAATTCACCGTCTGGAATTTCCCATTGCAACTCTTCAGAAAGCCATTCTCGCCATCCTTTTGCCTGCGCTTTCTTTGCTGAACATTGTTCTCGCCATTCGTTTAATAACAGTGTTTGTCGTTTTTGAGTGTCTGTTTCTAACTCGCTAATCACTGGCGATTTTTTGCTACCTTCACGAATGATATGTAGAGCAAGCGCATGGAAAGTTTTAGCTTCAATATCTTGTTGTAAACGTAAATGAATACGCTCATTCATTTCATCTGCAGCTTTACGGCCAAAAGCCAACAAAAGAATTTGTTCTGGTTTTGCCAAACCTCGCAAGATTAGCCAACCCGCTCTTGCAACTAGGACTGATGTTTTACCACTTCCAGCCCCCGCCAGTACTAATACATTATCCTCACCATTAATCACAGATAAGGACTGTGAATAATTGAGTGGTGATGTTTCTACTTGCTGGAAAAAATCGTGATAACGAACTAATACAGACTCACACCAGTGATCGTTAATTTGTTTTCGGCATTCTTGACCGCTATTCAGCCAATTCAGACATTCGTGATATTGTGCTGCACAATTTTCATACAATGAAATGCGCGCCAAAGGCATAGGCAGAGACGAAAAGTTTTGTGATATTTTATCTTTTATTTCAGATAGATGACGTAATGTTAGCCACCTGTCTTGTTGTGTCAATTGTTCAATCGAATTAACTAATTCAGTCAATACACTAGCACTGACTTGACTCATTTCAGTGCTCCATTGTTGCCATTTTTCATTCAAATAATGGTAAAAGCGCTGAGTTTGCTTCCATTCAGTACCATGTAAACGAACAACTTGTTCATTCACAATTTCAAATTCTAACTCCCCCCAAACAATCCCTCTCTTACAACGAAGATCGATAAGTTCATTAAATGGGATAAGATATTGGTGGTTTTCACCACTCACTTCAATACCTGCGTTGAGTAAGCGAACCCGATTGTAGGGATGCTGAGCCAGACGCTGTCCAATCTGTGTTGATTTCAGTTCCATACGTCCTGCACCTGAGAAAATCAATGACAAAATACGGTTGGCTTGATTCCAAACGGTTTTTTATTCCTGGCAAACAAGCTATCCTATATAGATTAGGGCTTGTCTTACCTTTGAGGTACTTTGTGTTAACACTGCTTACCAGTTATCGTCGCGTGCTATATAACAGTCATTTTTTATATTATATCCGAATCTTTATAGCCCTGACAGGCGCAACCTTAGTGCCGTGGTTGTTAAACCAAGAGCCTAAAATCACCATCCCACTGACATTGGGTGTGGTTGCTGCAGCACTAACTGACTTAGATGATAGGCTAACTGGCAGAATAAAAAATTTAATTATTACACTTTTTTGTTTTTTTATTGCATCAGTTTCTATTGAACTACTTTTTCCCTATCCTTTATTTTTCTTTTTTGGCCTCGCATTTTCTACCTGTGGCTTTATTCTTCTCGGCGCTTTAGGGCAGCGATACGCAACCATCGCATTTGGTGCGCTGTTAATTGCCATTTATACCATGCTCGGCGTACCCATTTTTGATACTTGGTACCAACAACCTGCATTATTACTCACAGGGGCAATTTGGTATAATATTTTAACCTTGATTGGGCATATCTTATTTCCTGTTAGGCCATTACAAGATGCAATAACCCAATGCTATCAGCAACTTTCAGCTTATCTAGATGCAAAAGCCAACTTATTTGACCCTGACTTAGAAGATGACTACCAACGCTCAGTTTATGATTTGGCATTAGTAAACAGTCATTTGGTCAGTACCATGAACCAAGCAAAAATTGCATTACTGAGTCGGTTAAAAGGAGACCGGGGACAAAAAGGTACCCGAAATTCGCTACAATACTATTTTGTTGCCCAAGATATTCACGAACGAGCGAGTTCGTCTCATATTCAATATCAACAACTTAGCCGTACTTTACGTCATTGTGATATTTTATTTCGTTTCCAACGCCTATTAACTATGCAAGCGAGAGCCTGCCAGCAAGTTGCTCAATCTGTTTTATGGCGTAAACAATACCAACATAACCCTCGTTTTGAGCGTACTTTCACTTACATTGAAAAATCGCTACAGCTACTAAAACAGCAATCGCCTGAGCTTCATGAAATTAAGGCCCTATATAACTTACTTAAAAACTTAAAAGGAATTGACGTCCAACTGAAAGGCCTAAGCCTTGAGCAGAGTTCATGGCAGCAAAATAATAAGCAAATAGAACAGTTATCTGACGAATCGTTATCAGGTATTAGTGATATTATTTCGCGAGTTAAGCACCATTTAACACCAAAATCCTCTTTATTTCGCCATGCAGTAAGAATGTCAATTCTCCTTTGTACTGGCTATATCATCATCCAACTATTTGATATGGAAAGAGGATATTGGATATTACTCACGAGTTTATTTGTATGCCAACCAAACTACAGTGCCACTAAACGGCGCTTAGCCCTTCGCATAATAGGAACTATCGTTGGTATTCTTATTGGCTTACCTTTGCTGAATTTAATCCCCTCAATGGAAGGGCAACTTACGCTAATCGTTATTTCTGGTTTACTGTTTTTTATGTTTCGCAGTAGTCAATATGCCCAAGCAACATTATTTATCACACTTCTCGTTTTGTTTTGTTTTAACCTACTGGGCGAGGGGTTTGATGTTGCACTTCCACGGATCATTGACACATTAATTGGTTGTTTTATTGCATTACTTGCAGTGAGTTTTATTTGGCCAGACTGGAAGTTCCGCCAACTTCCCCAAGTCATTCAAAAAACTATGGATAGCAACTGCCGCTATTTAGATGCTATTTTACAACAATACTACCAAGGTAAAGACAACCGCCTTGAGTACCGAATTGCACGTAGAGATGCACATAATAATGATGCAGAGTTCGCTTCTATTGTGTCCAATATGGCTTCTGACCCTAAGTCTTATCGAATCACCCAAGAACAAGCTTTTCGCCTACTCTGCTTAAACCATACCTTACTCAGTTATATTTCTGCATTAGGCGCACATCGTGAAAAAATGCAAAATGAAGGTAACCTTTCATTACTCAACGACGCAATTTGCTATGTTGAATCGTCGTTACAAATCACCACCATTGACCCACTAGTAATTGATAAAAAATCAGATGAGCTTCGCCATAGTTTATTAAACCGAATAGATAACATTTCAACTAGTGATGACGAAAAAACGTTACTTATCATGGAACAAACTAAGTTATTACTCGAATTAATCCCTGAGATAAAACAGATAATTCGAACCATTAGTGCGTCATAAATATACCGATGAGCGGGTATTAAAATCCTAAATACCCGCCCATTTCATATCGCGTAATGTAATATTAATTCTAATAATAACAGTCGCTTTCCGCAGGTTTAGGCTGACGTCAACTCAAAACTATTATACCAAGCAATTAACTCTTGTTTGATATCCTTGGGTAAAACAGCACTATGACACCCTTCTATTGCAGCAGCTAAGCCAATGAGTAACTTAATACTTGGGTTATTCCTACCATGTTTTTTTAGCTTCATAAAACAAGCCTTTGCCCCCATCATACGCAGCTCATCAACATGCGATACCCCGATTTTCCCTAGTGCGCGCTCAACCGACATATTCATATTAGGCAAATCTTTTATACGCATAGTCATTGATTGCTTTTGTTTTAATTCCTCGATAGCTGAACGGTACGCCAACTCAATATATTGGAGAAACAAGGACTCGTCATGCCAAACTTGTTCCGAAAGTAGATAGTAGCGCATTTCTAATGGAATGCCTTTTTTACTATAAACTAACCGATTAAACCCTAACGCTTCAAAGTGACTTCTTGCCACTAAGCAGCCACGCAAATAAAAACAACCATCGAGTACCAACCCTACAATGGCATCATCGACTAATAGACAAAATCCACCAAAATGATTTTTACGTTTTAGCTCGCCAAACTGACTTAACAAACGAGATAAATAAAAAATTTTTTCTTCTTCTAACAACATTACCAAACTCCTTTTTGGGTATGCTCAATTTTCATCCTTGAGAAAAATAATTTTATAACTTCTTTTTTTACAGATAATTACGCATAACTAATTTTGAGAGCTTCCATAAAAAATGCCAAGAAGAATGCAGAAAAAAACAACAAAGTTGCGAAGCGCTTTGAAAAAATAGTCTTGATATTGGATGAATATACAGTTACTGTATGTTCATACAGCATTGTAACGAGGTAAATTATGAGCATCTATTCTTGGAACAACTCAACAGAACATTCTCTTAATAATTACGCACAATCAATCCCTGCGACAGGGCTTACTAACAGCTCTATGCAACAAGGTATGGTGAGCGAGCTTGTTTACGATGAAAAACACCCTATTATGGATTACATTTTGTTGCCAATGCTTCGCCAGTTTGGGGTTCAATCACGCTGGTTGCTCTGGTTAAGCCCTAATAAGAAACTCAGTAAGCATTGGTTAGAACAATCAGGAATACCAACTCATAAAGTTATGCAATTAAACCATATGGAAGATATCACTACGATTGGCGCCATGGAAAAAGCACTAAGAAGTGGTAATTACAGTGTGGTTTTAGGGTGGCTACCTGAAATAAGCGAGCAAGATTTTGTTCGCTTGCAATACGCAGCTCAAGAAGGCCGTTCTATCGGTTTAATTATGCGCCCACAGAAAACGTTTAATATGATTAATACACTAGCAGGACAGCCAAACCACTTAAAAATTCATTCAAATCATTACCACTAGCCAAGATTAAGAATTTTCTTACTAAATTTAACCTTTAGAAATATTTTCCTCTAAAGTTAAATTAAATGTATTGTAGATCAATCAGATAGATAAAAAATAATCATTACAGAAAATATACATATCTCTCTGATTTATACACTAAAAAAATACTTTTTTTAACGATTATTGCTCACTCTACTTGTATCTTTTTAAGTTCGTTGTAGACTTTAGCTTGTTCGGCTTATGGCATTATTTTTTTACTTTTATTATTTTTTTGTAGATAATGTCTGCGAAACCTAGCAAGTAAATTAAACCAATGGCATATAATAAGGCTCAGCGAAGCCAAGCCAATATTGGATGATAACGAGGCGTAAAAATGAAAAAAACAGCTATCGCAGTAGCAGTGGCAGTAGCAGCTTTTGCAACCGTTGCACAAGCAGCTCCAAAAGATAACACTTGGTATACCGGTGCTAAATTAGGTTGGTCTCACTATGAAGACACTAGCCTGAATCCAGCAAAAACTGGTACAGACTATGCAGGTTGGGGCACTGTTGGTAACAGCACTGACCGTGACACAATCGGTGCAGGTGCCTACGCTGGTTACCAATATAACCAATACTTAGGCTTCGAGCTTGGCTATGATTGGTTCGGTAAAATGAAATACAAAGGCGCTGGTAACAGCGGTGACCTGAAATCTATGGGTGTTTCATTAACTACCAAATTAAGCTATCCGATCATGGATGACTTAGATGTTTACACTCGTTTAGGTGGTATGGTTTACCGTACAGAAGCTAAAGCTCACCAAAATGGCCAACGTTTCAAAGAAACTGACACTGGCGTTGCACCTGTATACGCATTAGGTCTTGAGTATGCAATCACTCCAGAGTGGGCTACTCGTTTAGACTACCAATGGGTTAGCAACTTAGGTGATAAAGACAACATCGGTACTCGTCCAGACAACGGCATGCTGAGCGTTGGTGTTGCATACCGTTTCGGTCAAGCTGATGCTCCAGTTGTTGCTCCAGCTCCAGTTGTTGAGCCAGCAGCTCCAGTTGTTGAAAACAAACGTTTCACACTGCGTTCAGACGTTCTGTTTAACTTCAACAAAGCATCTCTGAAACCAGAAGGTCAGCAAGCTCTGAATGAACTGTACAACGAACTGAGCAGCATCGACCCAACTCAAGGTCGCGTACTGGTAGTTGGTTTCACTGACCGTATCGGTTCACAAAACTACAACCTGCCACTGTCACAGAAACGTGCTCAGTCAGTAGTTGACTACTTAGTATCTAAAGGCGTTCCAGCTAGCGCAATCGCTGCAGAAGGCCGTGGTAAAGAAGATCCAGTAACTGGTAACAAATGTGACAACGTTAAAGGCCGTGCAGCTCTGATCGAGTGTTTAGCGCCAGATCGTCGCGTTGAAATCGAAATCCAAGGTACAACTGAAGTTGTAACTCAGCCAGGTGCTTAATTCTTAGCCCTAGTTTGAATTTCGAACTGAAATACAAAAACCCCAATTAATATTGGGGTTTTTTATTACTAAAAATAATAGACACGATACAAAAATTCATTTTTAAAATTAAACTTCCCGCAATCATGTCATATAGCTTGAATTACCAGCACGGATCCTCACAGATCTTCTTTAATTATCTTTTTCCTTTGGTGTTCCAAGGATCGCTTGCAAATCTTGTTTTAATGAGCTCATTTGGCTTTCATATTTATCTTTGTGTTCCGCATCTTCAATCAACTGAATAATAGTTTCAGACAACGTTTTATTACGCTTCACAGCAAGATTAGACAAACGCTGCCATACTGAAAAATTTAAATCTATTGATTTCTTACGTGTATGTGGATGCTCGGCATTGAAATGACGCTTACGCCTCGCCCGAATACTCTGTTTCATTCGGTTATCAAGCTCTGGATTCATATGCTGAGTGATCCACTTTAGTACATCAACCGGTCTATTTTCCATTTTTAGCAGCAAGTCTATGGCTTCTTTTTCTGCGCTTCTTTCTATATAGCGGGTAATTGCTTCGCCACCTCTTGCTTTATTGACGAGGTATTCCCATTTCCAGCCACATTCAAGATTTTCAAGCTGCTGATATTTCATAATTTTTCCTGAAGAAAATTGAACCTATTTTTATATTAGCAAGATTATAAACAAAATACTCATGCAGATATTCGATTTAGTGGAATATTCACTTTTTCAATAAAGAAGGTAAGCCTACCTTGTAAAAATAGTGTACAATCCGCCCCTATCTGTTAACAAATTAATAAAACTGCATGTCCACATTTGAATACATACTCGTCATCTATGGGATTGGCGGTGTATGCGCAATGCTATTTACCCTACTCGTAACAAAAGATCCAAACTTTTTTATGCGCCTACTGAGCGCCATACTTATTGGCTTAACTTGGCCAATGACACTACCCATTGTATTTATGTTTTCGTTATTCTAGTCGATAATTCAACAATTATTGCTGCAAGATTGCCTATCAAAGGCTAATATAACAAGCTTGCCCATTGGGTAATGAATTAGCCTGAAATTTGTTTATAAAACAAACAATGCTATTTAGCAAATTTATTAAATAAACCTTTTTCAGGCATATACGCCCAGCTTACTGGCAGGCATTTTATTTATAACTCTATTAATAGCAGATAATTATAGTGATCAGTCAAGAACTAACATGGCAAGGCCTAATTCCTAACTTATCGTCATTTCAGACGAAATTTGTATCTTCAGAAACGTTGACCCCTGCAATTTTATCAGACATTCAGCCTAGGCTATCTGATGGCATACAACATTTTGTTGATGAATTTGCCCAAACGCGCTTTATGTTTATCAAGTCTGATGAAAGTGAGACATATCTTAGCCTTTATGCTAATGCAATTACCCCATTACTGGCAGAGATAAATACTATTGATGGTGACTATCAATTATCTGAAGATAACCGCGTTTTCCAGTGGGAAAATGGTGTTACAAGCCGTTTTTCTTCTCGTGATAAAATCGCTTACCGTAATTGGATAGAACCCGAACAATTATTTGGCTATGTTACCCCTTCCTTGAATTTAGTCCCAGGCTTACTTCACCAAATCAATGGTGGCATATTAGTTATCGCTGCTAGCACATTAATTAATCAACCTTTAATGTGGGCTCGCCTAAAAAATATGGTTAACCGTCAACAGCTTGAATGGCTACCTTATTCGGATAATCAACCTTTACCCATTGAAATTGAGCCACAGCCTTTAGAACTTAAAGTCATAATTGTTGGTGACCGACTCGCTCTAGAAGAATTTGAATTTACATCACCAGAGCTATTTAGCTGCGCTATTTATGGCGAATATGAGCCTGTTATGTTCTTCGAAGATGAAGAACAATTGACCTTATGGATGCGTTATATTAAATCCATTATTGATTCAAATAAATTACCGAATATTTCCCCTGATGGGTGGCTTCCTTTTATCCAACAAGCTGTACGTTACTGTGAGGATAAATTTAATCTTCCTCTTGATAATCTTTGGTTAGTTCGCTCCCTTGTAGATGCCAGCCATTACCATGTCAACCATTTGCTCACTCAAGAGTCATTTAATCAAGCTAACGAAAATCGCCAATGGCGCCATAGTTTCCTAGCAGAACGTACTCAAGATGATATTTTGCAAGAACAGATCTTTGTTAAAACCGAAGGCGAAGTTATCGGCCAAGTTAATGGTTTATCTGTTTTGCAATACCCAGGGCACCCTGACGCTATTGGTGAGCCTTCTCGGATCACCTGTGTCGCACATTTAGGTGATGGCGAATTCACTGACGTAGAACGCAAAGCAGAGCTAGGTGGTAATATCCATGCCAAAGGCATGATGATCATGCAGGCCTATTTAAATTACGAGCTTAAATTAGAGCAACCTCAACCTTTCTCAGCCTCTATCGTCTTTGAGCAATCTTATGGTGAAGTTGATGGTGATAGCGCATCACTCGCAGAGCTGTGCGCTTTAATTAGTGCATTAGCACTACAGCCTATTGACCAGCAAATTGCTATCACTGGTGCGGTTGACCAATTTGGCTATGTCCAACCTATTGGTGGGGTGAATGAGAAAATTGAAGGTTTCTTTGATATCTGTGAAAAACGCGGGTTAACTGGCAACCAAGGTGTCATCATCCCAATGGCAAATGTCCGCCATTTATGCACCAAATCTGCTGTCGTTGAAGCCGTAAAAGAAGGCCAATTCCATATTTGGCCCGTTGAACATGTCGCCCAAGCCATTACTTTACTCACTAAACAACCTTACTTTGAACAGCAAGCTGAAGAGGAAAATATACACCTGTTAGCTTTAATTCAAGAACGCATTAATCAAGCAAATTCACCGGATAAGGCTAGACTTCCTTGGTTCTTAAAATGGATGAGTTAAGTAAAGATTGCGTAAAAAATAGCAGATCGGAGTTGTTCAGCGTACAAGTGTAAGCTATCCTGTAGCCCTACACATAATAAAGGCTATCTTAAGAACATGGTTGATAAACGCGGATCCTACACAAAAGATGATTTAATTGCTTCTGGTAAAGGCGAATTATTTGGAGAAAATGGTCCTCCACTGCCATCAGGAAACATGTTGATGATGGATCGCATCGTCAGTATGACTGAAGATGGTGGCACATTTAATAAAGGTTATGTGGAAGCTGAACTGGATATTAATCCAGACCTTTGGTTCTTTGGCTGCCACTTTACAAACGACCCTGTCATGCCTGGCTGTTTAGGCCTAGATGCAATGTGGCAGTTAGTTGGCTTCTATCTTGGCTGGCTTGGCGGTGAAGGAAAAGGACGTGCTTTAGGCGTTGGCGAAGTTAAATTTACAGGCCAAGTCCTCCCTACTGCGAAGAAAGTCACTTACCGCATCAGCTTTAAACGCGTGATCAACCGTAAGCTGATCATGGGGTTAGCAGACGGTGAAGTCTTAGTTGATGGTAAATTAATTTATACTGCAACAGACTTAAAAGTGGGTCTTTTTAAAGACACGAGCGCATTCTAAGCTTTGAAATGCAAACCTCCGCAATGGCGGAGGTTCTTAAATTGATTGATATCTTTAACTTAAAAACCCGAAAATACTCAAATAAACGAGTACAGGCTATTTAACCTAAAAGATTAAAAGAATGTGGGGGTTACACTACCGCTATGGTTCGATCCTCCATCGCCTTTCGCCAACCACCTAGCCAATGCGACCGAGCATCTACTGCTTGATATGGGCACAGTTCTTTAGAGCGCCCTGCTAAACCTGCTTGATAACCTCTTGATAAAGCTCTTTCTAAACGGTCTCGCTTCTGTCTTTTCATGCCTTACTTCCCTCATCATTTAAATGGAAAAGAAAACAGCACCTACTATTTTTTAATAGGTACACTATAGAAATAGCGCCCGTTGATAAAAAAATCAAGTAAAGATTTTCATATATTTGTCATAAATAGCATAAATGTGACTTGTATGTGGCAATTAATATAATCTATTGATTTTAATCATAAATAAAAATATCCTTTTATTTATCATCATATTAGAGAACAAAAGAATTTATCATTCACTAATATATAAATTAAAAAGATATCTATATTTAATAAAAATAATAATGCACCTAAAATATATAAACCATATATATTAAAGGTGCATTTAATATAAAATACTTAGGTAATAACTAGTATTTATCTATCTCTTTCGCAATACTCTCAGCCACTTGCTGCCAGCCCATCGATAACGTACGGACCAACTCCGGGTAACCATCTTCATTTTGATCTAATTGCACATCAAAATTACGGCGGATCACGTTGTTATTATGAGAGTAAGTCCAAAAGCCTTGAACTAATACTTTACCGTCATACCGCCCATTAAAGGCCGTTAAAGTGATATCGAGCGTATCTGGCGAGTTCTGTAATGGCTGCAAAGAAACTAGTTTTTCAGGTAATGCCGCAGATAATTCTCTCACCATCGACTGCCCAAGCTGTTGTTCTAATGGGCTAGCCCATAAGTGTGTACTCGCATTGGTATAACTGACATCTGTCGTTTGGTAAGTAATACCATTTGACGTCAATACATCCGATAACATGATGCGCTGTAACCATACTTGGCCTTTATCCATCACCTCTGCAGATTGTGTCTGAGGAGTTTTCATTGGCAATTGATAGTACTTTTTCTCAGGAGTACTACTACAAGCCGCCAACAATAAAACAAATATCGATAATAAATATCTCATTATTTTTTCACTCCTTTAGGCTCAACATCCTTCGTTGGCTCAGCTTCAAAAACTAATGCGTTACTCTTATTATTTAAAGTACGTAAAAGTGGCTGAACTTCTCTCAATACTTGGTCTAAACGCTGCATATTATCCACCATTTTATTATAGGCTGGTGAACCAGGTTGGAAACCTTGCATTGCACGGTTCATTTCTTGCAGTGTTTTTTGCAAGTCATGAGGTAAATTTTGGAACTCTTTACTCGCCATCACTTTGTTGAGCTGTGCCAACATAGCATTCGCTTCTTTAACAACTTTCTGCCCTTCTGCCAATGTTTGTGTCGTTTGATTAAGCATTGGTTCAATTGGCATATTGTTAATTTTATCCAACACTGCAATGACTTTTTGTTGAATTTGCGCTAACCCTGCACTGGTTGTCGGGATAATTTTATAGCCAGCAACTACAGTTGGGCCTTCATAAGGCTCTGCATTTTGCACAAAATCCAAATCAACAAATAATGCGCCAGTTAGCAAGTTTCCTGATTTTAATGATGCCCTTAAGCCATCTTTCAAGGCTAAATTTAATTCATTTTTCAAATTAAAATTCTTACCGACATCTTTAGAGAAACGCTCTGGCTCAATGTGAATCAAAACCGGAATTCTAAAGTCATTATCCAGTGATTGGTCTAAACCTTCCGTATAAAAAGGCACTTGTGCAACGGTACCTAAACGAATACCACGGAACTCTACTGGCGCTCCGGGTTGCAGGCCTCGCACTGAGTCTGAGAAAAACAAAACAAAATCTTGATACTGCGTATACAAGGAATTTTGAATACTACTTTGGTTATCAAACAGTTGGAATTCAGTATTTTCCTTCACATTTGCACCTGGAACCCACCCTGTTGGAACATCAAAACTCACACCACCGGTCAGTAATGTGGCTATTGAGCCCATTTCAACGTGAACACCTTGGGATGACATATCAAAAGCAATACCGCTGTCTTTCCAGAAACGTACATTTGAACTAATCAATTTATCATAAGGCGCATTGATAAATAATTGGTAGCGCATATCACGCTTGTCCATATCAAAGTCACTGGTTTCAACAGAACCAACTCGGTAACCACGGAATAATACTGGGTCACCTGGGTTTAGTTGCCCTGCCTTATCGCTCACCAATACAACACGAATTCCCTTAGCATCTGGTGATGCAAGAGGCGGAGTATCCAATAAGGTGAACTCGAAATGTTCTTTTGCCGCTAACCCCGGTTGAAGCTCAATGTAAGCACCTGAAAGTAATGTGCCAAGCCCAGTGACGCCATCACGCCCAATTGTCGGTTTTACAATCCAAAACGCGGAATCGGTACGCAACAATTCTTTCATTTCATTATTCAAGCGCGCTTTAATAATCACTCGACTAAAGTTGTCATCAAGTGTCACGCTTTCTACAACGCCAATATCAACGCTGCGACTTTTAATTTTCGTTTTACCCGCTTCTATTCCTTCAGCATTGTAAGTGATTAATGTCACTTCAGGGCCTTGGTTGCTAAAGTGGTAAAATAAAACCCAAGCACCAAGCAAGAGCGTCACTATTGGGATCACCCATACAGGCGACCAACTTTTTAGCTTGCTAATTTTGGCATTGGCCTGCGGTGTTTCTTTTTCAGTCACCCGATGACTCCTTCTTGTTCAACAGTATTTACTGCATTTTTTCTTTCACAGCGATCCCAAGTTAATCTAGGGTCAAAGGTCATCGCTGCAAACATTGTGAGAATAACAACCACACCAAAGAAAATAATCCCCATCGCAGGGACAATATTCATCAACTGCCCCATTTGAACCAAAGAGGCTAAAATAGTGATAACAAATACATCTATCATTGACCAACGACCAACATATTCCACCAACTCATAAATAAAATGCATACGATGTGGGTCACGATTACCGTACCCCTTGGAATCTAGGCAAAGCCATGCAATTCCTATCATTTTCAATGTAGGCACCATGATACTGGCCACAAAAATCACCATGGCAACAGGGTATGACCCGTCTTCCCACAACAAAATGACTCCGTCAATAATGGTCGAGTTTAATGCGGTTCCCAACGTATTTGTGGTCATCATTGGTAGTACGTTAGCAGGGATATACAACATAATTGATGTCACTAAAAGTGCCAAAGTCCATTGTAAACTTTGGTTTTTCCGTACACTACCATGGGAATGACAACGTGGGCATTTTGATTGTTCGGCAGGTAAAATCGCCGTACACACAAGACATAAACGTACATCTTGTTTAATACCCGTCTGGCCCACGATTAACGGCTTATCTAATTTCGGAGCCGCTTCAATTCGGTTCCATAGCCAGTGACGATCTAAGCATTGAAAAGCCCTTACTTGCAGCATGCAGTACGCGCAATAAGGTAAAAAGCTTAACCCGATGCCAATATCGCCGTAAGCTATCAATTTAACAAAACTGACTAAGACCCCCGCTAGAAAGATCTCAGCCATACACCACGCTTTCATTTGGAACAGTATACGGGTGATCACCACTTTAATACCTTTAGGAATATGAACTTGCAACCCTAAAAGGATAATGGTGACCATACAAAATGCAGGAATAATCAATGAAAAGAATAGAAAAAATAGTGCCAGACCGCTATAACGCGTGGTTGCTATAATTTCAATGATTTGGAATAGTGAAATTTCATTTTCAATCCCTGCGGCGCCCATCTTAACAAAAGGGAACAAGCAGGCAACAAACAGCATAATTAATGCACTGAATGCATATGCTGCCGGCTGCTTATACGGATATCGCCACTTTGAGACCAATGTGGTTTCGCAGCGTGGACACGTTGCCTTGCTCCCTTGTTCCAACTCAGGAACTGCAACCAACATGTCACACTGAGGACAAAGCACATGTTCATGAGACGCATGGTTGCACAAAGTGTATTTGCTCCTTTAATTAAAACGTAATTAGCCGTTCTTCAGCAATTCAAGCTCTTGCCAACGGTCAAATGCTTGCTCTAGTTCAGCTTCTTTTGCTGCTAGCTGACTCAGCGTTTTTTCTGTTACATCATGTGGTTGATTGAAAAAATCGGCATCACCAACTTGAGTTTGCAATGTTTCAATTTCACTTTCAAGTTGTTCCAATTTTGCTGGCAATTGTTCCAATTCACGTAATAAATTGTAACTGAGCTTATTTGAACGTTTTACCGTTTCTTTCGGTTTCGTCTGTTTATCTTGGGCAGTCACTTTACCCGTTTGTTCTGCTTTCAAACTCACTGTTTGTGCTTTTTGCTGCTGAGCATCGTAATATCCGCCCGCAAAACGCTTAATAACCCCATTACCTTCGAAGATCCAACATTCTGTCACACTGTTATCAACAAACTCTCGGTCATGGCTAACCAATAAAACCGTTCCTTGGTAACCATCAACTAGCTCTTCGAGTAACTCTAAGGTTTCGACATCAAGGTCGTTAGTCGGTTCATCGAGGATCAATAAGTTACTTGGTTTTAGGAATAAACGCGCAAGCAACAAGCGGTTACGCTCACCACCAGAAAGCGCCCTAACAGGAGTCATCGCACGTTTTGGTGGAAACATAAAGTCTTGTAAGTAGCCTAAAACATGGCGTGGCTTGCCATTGACCATGACTTCTTGTTTGCCTTCTGCCAAGTTATCCATCACGGTTTTATCTGGGTCCAACGCCGCACGATGCTGGTCGAAATAAGCAACTTCCAACTTAGTCCCACAATGAACTCGTCCGCTATCTGCTTGTAAATCCCCTAGCATTAAGCGCAATAATGTTGTTTTACCACAACCGTTTGGCCCAACTAGCGCGATTTTATCGCCACGTAATACTTGAGCTGAAAAATCTTTTACCAGTACTTTATTATCAATCTGGTAATTCACATTTTCCATTTCGAACACAATTTTGCCAGAACGGGCTGCTTCACCCACTTGCATTTTCGCTGTGCCCATCACTTCACGACGCTCTGAACGCTCTACGCGTAGCGCTTTCAGCGCACGAACACGACCTTCGTTACGAGTACGTCGCGCTTTAATACCTTGGCGGATCCACGTCTCTTCTTGGGCTAATTTACGGTCGAATTCTGCATTTTGCATCTCTTCAACACGCAATGCTTCTTCTTTATTCACCAAGTAGTCATCATAATTACCCGGCCAAGAAGACAGCTGCCCACGGTCTAAATCAATAATACGTGTTGCCATATTACGGATAAACGAACGGTCATGGGAGATAAATACGATGCTGCCTTGGAAATCTTTTAGGAAGTTTTCCAGCCAAAGAATTGTTTCTATATCTAAGTGGTTGGTTGGCTCATCTAAAAATAGTACTCTTGGGTTACTCACTAACGCACGGCCCAAAGCGGCTTTACGAAGCCAACCGCCTGATAGTGAAGACAGTTCTGCATCCGCAGGTAAACCGAGTTTTTTCAGCACATCACTGATACGAGAGTCCAGCAACCATAAATTGCGGTTATCTAACACCTCTTGCAATTCAGCTAATTTATTTAGATTCTTTTCACTCGGGTCGGTTTCGACCTCTTTTGCAACATGGTGATAATCTTTGAGGTACTGAGCCTGTTCTGCAACACCTTCAGCCACAAAATCAAAAATAGTGCCTTCAATATTACGCGGTGGGTCTTGCTGCAAGCGTGCAACAACTAAATCTTGCTCATAAACCAATTGGCCATCATCTAACGGCTGTTCTTTCGTTAACACACGCATTAACGTTGATTTACCCGCACCATTGCGGCCAACCAAACATACACGTTCGTTATCTTCGATATGAATTTCGGTATTATCCAGTAATGGGGCATCACTAAACGAAAGGTATGCACCCGACAAATTAATTAAAGCCATTGATTCTATCCTTACTCTGCGTGGCTAATTAGCCAGCAGTTATGTATTTGGCGGTTACGAGCAAAATCTTCTGACAGTGTTTTCGCTGTGATTTCTTGTGCTTGTAATCCTAATTCTTTAATTGCTTCAAGATCCATTTTAAAACCGCGTTTGTTATTAGAAAACATTACGGTTCCACCACGGCGTAATAACCGCTTTAGGTGGGTAATCAATTGGATATGATCTCGTTGTACGTCAAACGTACCATCCATGCGTTTTGAATTTGAAAATGTTGGGGGATCAATAAAGATCAAATCAAATTGTTCCCGGCTATTCGCCAGCCAACTCAAGCAATCCGCTTGAATTAAACGATGTTGGCGACCTGTTAGCCCATTCGCTTGTAGGTTTTTCTCAGCCCACTCAAGATAAGTGCGTGACATATCTACGGAAGTGGTGCTTTTCGCGCCGCCAAGCCCTGCATGCACAGTGGCAGTGCCGGTGTAACAGAACAAGTTTAAGAAATCGGCATCTTTACTCATCTGGCCTAACATTTTACGGGCAATACGATGGTCAAGAAATAACCCTGTATCCAGATAGTCCGTCAAATTCACCAACATTTTCGCATTGTATTCTTGCACTAAAAAGAAATCGTCTTTTTGCGCTAATTTCTCATACTGCTGCTTGCCTTTTTGGCGCTGGCGCGTTTTTAACACTAGCTGATTCGATGTCAGTTCTAGCACATTCATTGTTGCAGTGATCACATCAAATAGGCGTTGACGAGCTTTGCGTTCATCAACAGTTTTCGGTGGCGCGTATTCTTGGATCACCACTTTGTCGCCATAAATATCAACCGCAACATTGTATTCAGGTAAGTCTGCATCATAAACACGGTAACTATCAATGCCTTGTTGTTTTGCCCATTTACTTAATTTCTTGATATTTTTACGTAAACGATTTGCAAAATCAGGTGAAATTTCCGCTATCGTTTCTGATGGCGTAGCCGCTAGCTGGTAGTTTTTCTGGACACAATCTAAAGGACCATTCTTAGCTTTAAATTCACGCTCTGAACGCAGTTGCAAACAGCTGAGTAACTCAGGAGAAGCACTAAAAATCGATAAACGCCAACCAGGGAAGCGTGCCTTCACGATCCGCCCTAACTGGCTATGTAGCGCAATTAAAGCAGGCTCACTTTCTAAACGCTCCCCATAAGGGGGATTGCTAATAATCGTGCCTAACGCATCGGCCTTAACTGGGTTTTCCAATGCTGCGGCATCACCTTGCTTAAAGGTGATTAAATCTTGTAACCCTGCACGGCGCGCATTCGCACGAGCCATTTCCAGTACGCGCTTATCGATATCAAAACCATAAAAACGCGATGTCGTTTCTTTCAAACCTTGGCGGAAACGCACTTGCGCTTCCGTGGTTAGTTCACGCCAAAGTTCCGCGTTAAATTTCGACCATGCATAAAAGCCCCAATGCGTACGGTGTAACCCGGGGGCTTTATCTGTTGCCATCATTGCGGCTTCAATTAACAAGGTTCCTGAACCGCACATTGGGTCGACCAAGGGTGTTCCTTGCTGCCAACCTGAACGGTTGATAATTGCTGCCGCCAGCGTCTCTTTTAAGGGCGCTTGACCTGCCAAATCACGGTAGCCACGAATATGTAATGAATCACCACTTAAATCGAGTGCTACACTGGCTTTTTCTTTATTTAAATAGACGTTAATACGAATATCCGCTTGCTGGCGGGCGACATCAGGGCGCTGGTCTAGCTTGCGTACGAAGCTGTCTACGATAGCATCTTTCACTTTCAATGCACCGTATTGGCTGTTGCGAATTTCTTCGTTAGTCCCTGTAAAATGAACAACAAAGGTATCATTGACGGAGAAAATCTCACTCCAGTCGATTGCTTGTACACCGAGGTACAAATCTAAGTCACTGTAGACGTCAAAATCATTCAGTGGCAATAAAATACGCGATGCCAGCCGACTCCACAGTAGGCTTTGGTACATCACACGTTCGTCGGCCTGAAAATAGACACCCCCTTGGGCCACTTTGCATTGGCTAGCGCCAAGCGATTCTAATTCCGTTTTCAGTAGTTCTTCAAGGCCGCGAGCTGTGCTGGCAAACAGAGAATTCATAGTATTTATTACCAATTTGGATGAAAAATTGTTGCGCATTATAGCTAATCTTATGCAGTTGTCATAAAGTTGCTACGCACAATTATAAGGATTAAAAAATGATAACGCTTTCGCGCCTTTACACACACCCAGTTAAATCTATGCGAGGAGTTCGTTTATCCCACGCCTTCGCTGATATTAGCGGTTTGACTTTTGATCGTAATTTTATGGTAACCACGCTGGAAGGTAAATTTATTACGGCGAGAAAATATCCACAAATGTTACTTTTTACACCGGTAATGCTCAATAATGGTCTTCACTTGCGAGCACCAAATGGCGAAAGTGCGACGGTATTGTATCAGGACTTTGATGAGAAGCAGAGCCCTACTGAAGTTTGGGGCAATCATTTTCATGCACTTATTGCACCTGAAGCGATAAATAGCTGGTTAAGTACCTTTTTTGACGAACCGGTACAACTACGCTGGCTAAGCCCGCAGCTTTCTCGTCGCGTCAAAGAACACCAAGATGTGCCGATGTCTTTTGCTGACGGCTACCCTTTCTTACTGATCAACGAAGCTTCTGTCCAAGAACTGCAACGCCGTTGCCCTGCCAGTATTAAATTAGAACAGTTTCGTGGCAACTTAATTATTACAGGCGCCAAGCCTTTTGAAGAAGATACATGGAAAACCATTCAAATTGGTGATGTCATCTTTACATTAGATAGGCCATGTAGCCGATGCATTTTAACTACTGTTAGCCCAGAGAAAGGGATCAAACATCCCCACAGTGAGCCACTTGCGACATTACAAACCTTCCGTTCAGATGAAACAGGGGATGTCGATTTTGGCCAAAATGTGATTATTAAAAATACCGGTGTTATTCGTGTTGGCGATACTCTGACGGTATTAGAAACTAAACCAGCAAAACAGTATTTAGTTCAAGAGCGGGAAAGTGACCTAGCAGCTAATAGTTTAAATACTCAAGCCAATAAGGTCAGTTTAGTTTTTGAAGAAACAGAATATACCGGTGATAACCAAAATGTGATCCTGGAGCAATTAGAATCCAATGGTTTAACTATCCCTTATTCATGTCGAGCTGGCATCTGTGGTCGCTGTAAAATTAAACTTATTTCAGGGGAAGTCACCCCGTTAAAACAAAGCGCCATTAAAGAAAACGGTTATATACTCGCCTGTAGTTGTATCCCGAAAACATCCGTTAAATTAGCGTTTAATTAAGCGTTGATTTTGCTTTTTAACACCATCAAGGTTTCAATTCTACGATGGTGTTAAACGCTCAAAACTAGATTAATTAGCAAAAAAACTTTTTGTTTCACTATTCTTTTTTGATCTCTAGCGATCATTTAAATAGCATTACCGTATAATTGACGTTTCACTTTAGATGAATATTCAAGCATGCGATCGTTCATGATCTTAATTGGATCGCAAAATCGTAAAGTTCGATCGGGTAATTCTAAAATTGGTTCCGCTAATAAACATAAACTCGCAGAAGAGCCAGCCTCAGCAATAATAAATGTGGAATAATGGTTCGTATTTTCTAAACACACTTGAATTATTTGCCCCTGCTTAGGCTCATTAATATAGTGAAATGAAGAAAAGTACCAACTCTTTGGCATCTGTGGCTTTAAAAAACGAAAAGCAACTAAACTATTTAAGACTAATTCAGCTCTTTCTTCTTGAGTAATATTTAGCCTTTTAGCCTGCTCATCAAATAAATAATATTCACCTGCATCTTCGATACTAAAAGGCATCTCATTACGAGCAAAAACCGTTAGCATCTTAGCAGGAAAACATGAACGAAATATCATGCCGTTGGCGAGATCTAACATCACCCTATTATGGTCATGATCAAAATACCAACGCCAATGATCATCAGGTTTAATATTCATAAACGATCCTTTAGCGATTTACCGGTAAATAAAGTAGAAATGATCTCTATAATGATCCTTTCTAAATTTACTCTAAGGCTATTTTTATATGCTAAAAATTGGATCTGCTAAATAAGAAGATGCGTTAGAAATAACTGGATAATATTGTTATCTAAATAGCAAATCTACTGAAAATTGAGTTCAACTTGATACAAAAATAGCCACTATTAGCAATATAGTTTAAAAGGGGGAATAAATAAACCCCCTTGATACGTAAATTTACAATTTATTACTAGATATGATTAACAATATCTTTAATTAATTTTGGCCCATGATAAATAAAACCAGAATAAATTTGAATTAAAGAGGCACCCGCTTCCATTTTTTCACGCGCCGCGGTAAGGGAATCAATTCCACCTACTCCAATTATTGGCAGCTTTCCATTTAACTCACGTGAAATAATCTTAATAACTTGTGTACTTTTTAATTGCACAGGACGGCCACTTAACCCACCAGCCTCATTACAATGATTTATCCCTTGAACCAAAGAACGATCTAGCGTGGTATTCGTTGCAATAACGCCATCAATATTATGCCTAACTAGGCTATCTGAAACTTGGATAATTTCCTCTTCAGATAAATCAGGCGCAACCTTTACAGCGACAGGTACATATTTTTGGTGCTGTAATTGTAATTCCAGTTGTTTTGCTTTTATACTACTTAATAAATCATCTAGTGCTTCGCCATATTGTAATGTACGCAAGCCTGGCGTATTTGGTGAGGAAATATTAATAGCAATATAACCTGCATGAGCATAGACCTTATCCATGCAAATTAAATAGTCATCTTTACCTTGTTCAACAGGTGTATCTTTATTTTTACCAATATTGATACCAATGACTCCGCCGTAATTCGATTTTTTAACATTCTCAACAAGGTTATCGACACCTTTATTATTAAAACCCATCCGGTTAATTAAACCTTCTGCTTCTACAAGTCGAAATAACCGCGGTTTGTCATTACCAGACTGTGGACGAGGAGTTACCGTACCAATTTCTATAAACCCAAAACCCATTGCACCAAATGCATCAATACATTCACCATCTTTATCTAAACCCGCGGCGAGCCCTAGTGGGTTTTTAAAGGAAAGCCCCATGCATTGAACGGGTTTAGTGGCAACAGATTGGCGAATAAGACATTGGAAAGGGGAATGGTTCAAACGTTGAAGCTGGCGAAAAGTCAATTCATGAGCTTTTTCAGGGTCGAGCTGGAACAGTGCCTTGCGGGCAAGATGATATAACATATCCAATAACCTATTTTTACTAGTGCGTTTCAATAAAATAGACATTATGTCGCGCGCCAAAACCCTCGCCAAAGACTGATTGCCGAGTTTTCACTGTGCGAACTATTTTTCGTCGGATAAAACGCGCTATAGATTACCCTATCTCACCGCGCTTTTACCATGAAAAAATCAATAAAAATTCATTTGCCTGGTTTTTTGGGGGGAAACAACCACTTTATGACAGTTATCTCTCATTTAATATTCCATTATTGTCATAAACAAATAAGCCGCTAAATTAATTTTAGCGGCTTATTAAAACCAATAATTGGTTAGCTATATATAAATCAGCTTTCTAACGCTTTGGTAATTTTTTCAAATAGATCACCAGAAAGGTTATCGAGCGCTTTCAATTGCTCAAGCACTTTGCGCATCTGTGCTTGGCGCTGTTCATCATAACGTTTTAAACGGATCAACGGCTCGATCAGCCTCGAAGCCACTTGCGGGTTACGTGTATTCAGATCGACTAAAATTTCATACAGGAATTGGTAACCACTGCTATCTTTCGCATGGAAATTAACGGGATTCCCTGCTGTGAAAGCACCGACGAGTGAGCGAACACGGTTCGGGTTACTCATGCTAAATGAACGGTGATTCAATAATGCACGTACATTGGCAAGCGCTTCTTTTGCAGGGTTCGCCCCTTGCAATGTAAACCACTTATCCATGACTAACCCGTCATGGTGCCAACGCTCATCAAAGTCTGCCATTAACTGTTCTTTACAAGCTAACTGTGATTCATTAGCGGCTGTCAATGCGGCCAATGAATCAGTCATATTATCGGCAGATTGGTATTGTTCCAGCACTAATTTATTCGCCAGCTCGCTATCATCACCCGCCGCTAAGTATTGCAGGCAAATATTACGCAATGAACGTTTAGCAATATCTTGGTGATCAACACGATAGCCATCAATATTAATGGAGCGATAAACGGTGAGAAGCTCGTCATGCATTTCTACTGCTAAATGATGATGGATAAAATTCACCACTTCGTGGATCGCTACCGGGTCAATAACCGTAAATAATTCTGCAAGCTCATTTTCGGAAGGCAACGTTAAGATCAAGGCGACTAACGCAGGGTCAATCGAATCACTTAATAATACACCGCGGAAAGCATCAACTACTGGCTCAGGTAAAACTAAAGTCTCACCATTTTGATAGTGAGCCACGTTAATTTTCACATAATTATTAATGAGTTGCTGAGCAGCATCCCAACGAGCAAATTCATTGCTTGCATGCTGCATCAAGAAAGCTAATTGCTCATCTGTGTAGTTGTAATCTAATTTTACAGGGGCTGAAAACTCACGCAATAAGGAGGGAACTGGGCGACTTGTCACCTCATCAAAGACAAACGTTTGAGTTTCTTGCGTAATGTTTAGCACTGAATTTACCACACTACCATCACGTTTTAGCGTAATAATTCCACCTTGCTCATCATAGAGCTCAAAATCCAATGGGATATGTAATGGTCGTTTTTCAGCTTGATCCGCCGTAGGTGGCGTCATTTGGCTAACATGTAGCGTATATTGCTGTTTCTCTGGTGAATATTCATCACGCACAGTTAAAACTGGCGTCCCTGATTGGCTATACCAACGACGAAATAGTGATAAATCAACATTTGACGCATCTTCCATCGCCTGCACAAAATCGTCACAGGTTGCCGCACTGCCATCATGGCGATGAACATAAAGTTGTATTCCCGCTTGGAACATTTCCTCACCGAGCAGCGTATGGATCATGCGAATGACTTCAGACCCTTTTTCATACACTGTTAAAGTATAGAAATTGTTCATTTCAATGACTTTGTCAGGACGGATTGGATGCGCCATTGGGCTTGCATCTTCAGCAAACTGGGCTGAACGCATCACTTTAACATTGTTGATACGGTTAACAGAGCGAGAGCCTAAATCAGAGCTAAATTCTTGATCGCGGAAAACAGTTAACCCTTCTTTTAAGCTCAATTGGAACCAGTCACGGCAAGTGATACGGTTACCAGTCCAGTTATGGAAGTATTCGTGACCAATCACAGATTCGATATTCAGATAGTCTTTATCCGTCGCTGTCTCACTTTTAGCTAAAACATATTTAGAGTTAAAGACATTCAAACCTTTATTTTCCATTGCTCCCATGTTGAAGAAATCAACGGCAACAATCATATAGATATCAAGGTCATATTCTAAACCAAAGCGTTCTTCATCCCATTTCATGGCATTTTTCAGGGACTGCATTGCCCATGGTGCACGGTCTAAATTACCTTTATCGACAAAAAGTTCTAATGCAACTTCACGGCCACTACGAGTGACAAATATGTCTTTTAAAACGTCAAAATCGCCTGCAACTAAGGCAAATAAATAACTTGGTTTTGGGAATGGGTCTTCCCACTTAACCCAATGGCGGCCGTCTTCTAACTCACCTTCTGCGATACGGTTACCATTTGATAATAAATAAGGATAACGTGATTTATCCGCTGTAATTGTAGTGGTATAGCGAGCCAGCACATCTGGTCGGTCTTGGTAATAGGTAATATGGCGGAAACCTTCCGCTTCACATTGTGTGCATAACGCCTCACCTGAAACATATAGCCCTTCTAACGCTGTATTTTTTTCAGGGCTAATTTCATTCACAATCCGCAGTGTAAAAGATTCAGGTAATGATTCAATAATCAATTTACCTTCAGATTCTTTATAGTTTTTCCACGCTTTGCCATCGACTTCAATACTGACTAGTGATAAATCTTCGCCATTGAGTTCAAGTGTTGATGACTGAGAGTTAAGGCGTTTTACCTTGCTTATTGCGGTAACGACTGTCTTCACTGGGTCAAGATTAAAATCGAGGTCAATTTCTGTAATTGTGTAATCAGGTGCTTGATAATCCTGACGATATTTCGCTTGTCTTAGCTGGGTCATAAGTAACCTTTTAATTCGTTATATTCAATATCGTACTGCTTTATTACTTATACAATACTATAAGCCACAATAATGTGAATGGATTTGAGAAACATTTTCATCAAAAAATGTTATCTATTTTTATGGCAATGTTAGCTTTGTATGTCACACCCTGCTTAATTTTGTTAAAAATTCGTTTGTTTGTTGGTGCTATAGTACTATTAAATATTTTATAGCGTGTTAGTATCTTTTCGTGATTAATGCTTTTTGTCTATTTCTATGGAACATAATACGAATAAAACGTATTTATTTGATTTTATAGTAATACAAAAAGGCAATGCGCGAATTTAGGTTGCCGTGCTCCTTGAAACCAAGTGGTAGAATAACACTTCTATCTTTTGCTAAAGTGGGTATACTTTTGCAACTTTAACGATTTAGCTAACGACTATTGCTGCTTTTATCTCATTGTGAATTTTTGAAAAATCAAACAGGTTTCAAGGGAAACAAGAGTAAAAATGAATAGCATTAGTGGTAAAGATAAGCTCCGCGAGGATGTCTGCGTGCCATGAATTTAGACGCTACACCAATTATTACATCACTGCTTGATACCGATGCTTACAAGCTTCATATGCAGCAGGCCGTTTTCCACCGTTACCACCAGGTACCGGTTGTCGCTGAGTTCCGCTGTCGTAGCAGTGAGATCTTAGGTGCTTACGCCAATGAAATCAGGCAACAAATTCAGTTGATGGCTAACTTATCACTTTCTGATAATGAACTGAATTTTCTCCGCCGCTTACCTTTCTTCCAAGAAGACTATCTTACGTGGTTAAAATCATTCCGCTTTAACCCTGAACAAGTCGTTGTCAGTACCACCGACGAAGGCCAATTGGCTATTCGCATTAGTGGGCCTTGGCGTGAAGTGATCATGTGGGAGGTACCACTCCTTGCATTGGTCAGTGAAATCATCCAAAAAGATAGGCACCCAAACATTCATCCTGATGATGCTGCTCAACAACTTAAAAAGCTGTTAAATGTTTTTTATCAACAAGCTGATGAGCACCAACTTGATTTGTCTAACTTTAAGCTAATGGACTTCGGGACACGCCGCCGTTTTTCCTACGATGTGCAATCCGCCATTGTTTCGATGCTTAAACAAGAATTTCCTTACCTTGTAGGGACGAGCAATTACAAACTTGCTCACGAGTTAGGCCTAGCCCCTGTTGGCACACAAGCCCATGAGTGGTTCCAAGCCCACCAGCAAATCAGCCCTGAATTGGCAAATAGCCAACGCGAGGCATTGCAGAGCTGGCTAGATGAATACCCTAATCACTTAGGTGTCGCATTAACTGACTGTATCACCATGGATGCCTTTTTGCGTGATTTTGATGCTAACTTTGCGAACCGCTACCAAGGGTTGCGTCATGATTCAGGGGACCCGATCGAATGGGGCGAAAAAGCCATTGCTCATTACCAAAAATTGGGTATCGACCCTATGAGCAAAACACTGGTGTTCTCTGACAGCTTAGACTTACAAAAAGCACTTGAATTATATCGTTATTTCCACCAACGGATTAACCTTGTTTTTGGTATCGGCACTCGTCTAACCTGCAATATTCCGAATGTTACACCGCTAAATATTGTGATCAAATTGGTAGAGTGCAATGGTAAGCCTGTCGCTAAGCTATCTGATAGCCCAGGAAAAACCATTTGCGAAGATGATGAGTTCGTCAATCAACTCAGAAAAGCGTTCGACCTCCCTAAAATGGAAAAAGCCAGCTAATTAAGTCTCTTTTCCCTAGCTCTGAGTAAGAATTTGCACTTTTCTTGCCCAGAGCTTCAAAACCCCCTTTTTCTTTTATTCACTTACTATTACTATAGCTTTTAAGCTCAATAACCACGCTTCGCTTCAACAGAAATGTTTTATCGCGATTTTTTACTTGTTTCCTAATAAATGGCAAGTAACATAGAGCTTTGGCCCCTGAAAAATGGGATTTCGTTAATATCCCTACTTTAACTATTTTAATCGCCATAAACCGATGACATTTTTTGAATAATATTCATAGATATAAGCGGTCGAATGGATTTAAAACAATTTGAATTACATCCTAAATAATTCGAGTTGTAGGAAGGCGGCAAACAAAGTGAGCCCTAGGAGCATACATAAGTATGTGACTAGGGTCGGTTTGTGAAGCCAACGCATCTACGGCTCGAAGTATGACGGATTGAGATAGTCGAAGTAGATATCGTTAAATATGAAGAGAGTGAATTATATGATAGTAGCGCCTGTAGTCGACGTACTGCAAGGCCGAGTGGCGGTAGGCACAGAAGTCACCGTTCAAGGCTGGGTACGTACAAGGAGAGATTCAAATGCTGGTTTTTCTTTCCTCGCCGTTTATGACGGTTCTTGCTTTAATCCGTTACAGGCTATCATTAATAATAATTTACCGAATTATAATGACGAAGTCCTGCACCTAACAACGGGTTGTTCTGTTGAAGTTACGGGTACCGTAAAAGAATCCCCAGGCCAAGGTCAATCATTTGAGCTTGAAGCCACTGCTGTAAAAGTTGTTGGTTGGGTTGAAGACCCTGACACCTACCCAATGGCAGCGAAGCGTCATAGTGTTGAGTTTTTACGTGAAGCCGCACACTTGCGCCCACGTACTAACTTAATTGGTGCCGTTGCACGTGTGCGTCATACTTTAGCGCAAGCTATCCACCGTTTCTTTGATGAGCAAGGCTACTTCTGGGTTTCAACTCCAGTGATCACTGCCTCAGACACCGAAGGCGCGGGGGAAATGTTCCGTGTTTCTACATTGGATTACAATAACCTGCCACGTGATGACAAAGGTGAAGTCGATTTCAGCGAAGATTTCTTTGGTCGCGAAGCTTTCTTAACCGTTTCAGGCCAACTGAACGGTGAAGCCTATGCAACAGCGATTAGCAAAGTTTACACTTTCGGCCCAACCTTCCGTGCTGAAAACTCAAATACTAGCCGTCACTTAGCTGAATTCTGGATGGTCGAACCTGAAGTGGCATTTGCTTCTTTAGATGATGTCGCAGGCCTTGCAGAAAAAATGCTGAAATTCGCCTTCAAAGCCGCTCTTGAAGAACGCCGTGATGACTTAGAATTCTTTGCACAACGTGTTGATAAAGACGTTATCAACCGCTTAGAAAGCTTTGTTAACTCAGACTTTGCACAAGTTGATTACACGGATGCCATTAAAATCCTAGAAACTTGTGGTCAAAAATTCGAAAACCCAGTTTATTGGGGTGTCGATATGTCGTCTGAGCACGAGCGTTACCTTGCTGAGCAACACTTTAAAGCCCCTGTGGTTGTGAAAAACTACCCGAAAGACATCAAAGCTTTCTATATGCGCCTCAATGAAGATGGCAAAACTGTTGCTGCGATGGATGTATTAGCACCGGGTATTGGCGAAATTATCGGTGGCTCACAGCGTGAAGAACGTCTTGATATGTTAGATGCCCGTCTTGAAGAAATGGGTATGAATAAAGAAGATTACTGGTGGTACCGTGATCTGCGCCGTTATGGCACCGTTCCTCACTCAGGTTTCGGCCTTGGTTTTGAACGTTTAGTGGCTTACGTCACTGGTGTGGGTAACGTACGTGAAGTGATTCCATTCCCACGTACCCCAAGAAATGCAGCGTTCTAATAACTGCTTTTCTATGTTAACACCTTAATATACGGGCCAACTAATGTTGGCCCGTTACTTTTCAGTCCTAATATACTTTCACTATACAACTATCTCATCTTGTTACATCAAATTACAGCCACATGATAACCAGGTCACAATTTTTACGTTATCACCTTATTATTCTCCGTAAACAGCCAGCAATCTGCTACCGCTAAGAATAATCTGCTTTTTAATCTCATTATTCTCTTTTTACTGGTGATAAATAACCGCTTTGCATTCGCTAAACTGCTCAAAAAAAACTCAATTTGTCTTTTGAAAAAGTTCCCTAATTTTTGTAATATTTTTTAAACTGGTACGATGAGTGATTATTTATTGATCTATTTTTTACATTTTGAAACATCTAGTTACCATTTGTTTCAGAATCTTTGATTTTGTAGCACTTTGAGGGTAGATAATTTTATTTAGCAATGGAACACTGGTCGCCGACATAGACGACACTAATCTCTCACAAATAGTTCCAATTATTTTTTGCGAATTATTTTTGGCAGTGGCAGGTGTCCGAATAACACCAATGAGGGTAATAATAATGATGAAACGCAATATTCTTGCAATGGTTATCCCAGCTCTGTTAGCTGCTGGTGCAGCAAACGCAGCTGAAGTATACAACAAAGACGGCAACAAATTAGACGTTTACGGTAAAGTTGACGTTCGTCACTACTTTGCAAACGCTGAAAGCGGCGAAGATGGCGACGATTCACGTGTTCGTTTAGGTGTTAAAGGTGATACTCAAATCACTGATCAGTTAACTGGTTTTGGTCGTTTCGAGTGGAAAACTAAGACTAACAAAACTGAAAACAACAACGACAACAAAAACCGTTTAGCATACGCGGGTCTGAAATTTGCTGATTTCGGTTCAATCGACTACGGCCGTAACTACGGTGTTATCTATGACACGAACGCATGGACCGACGTTATGCCTTTATGGGGTGGCGACACTATGGAACAGTCTGATGTATTCATGACTAGCCGTAACCGTAACCTGTTAACTTACCGTAACAACAATGCTTTCGGTTATGTTGATGGCCTGAGCTTCGCTCTGCAATATCAAGGCAAAAACACCGAAGACAACAAATCTGGTGATAAAGTTCCATACAACAAAAATAACGGTGACGGCTTCGGTCTGTCAGCTGCTTATGACTTAGGTTGGGGCGTATCACTGGGTGGTGGTTACTCAAGTTCAGCACGTACAGAAAAACAAAAAGATAGCAAAGTCACTGGCGCTGGTGGTGACAAAGCTCAAGCATGGAACGTTGGTGCTAAATTCGACGCTAACAACCTTTACTTAGCAGCTATGTACGGCCAAACGCTGAATACTACTTACTTCGGTAGCGATAACAAAATCGCTAACAAAACTGAAAACGTTGAGTTGGTTGCTCAGTACCTGTTCGACTTCGGTCTGAAACCATCTTTAGGTTATAACCAATCTAAAGGTAAGCAAATTGCTGGCGGTGACGGTGATATCGTTAAATATATCTCTGTAGGTTCTTACTACTACTTCAACAAAAACATGTCTGCAGTTGTTGATTACAAAATCAACCTGTTAAAAGACAACGACTTCAGCGAACGTCATGGTCTGATGACTGATAATGTAGTTGGTTTAGGTTTAGTTTACCAGTTCTAATTATCAGTTAACTGATAAACTAGAAAACGGTAACATGTTTTTGCAAGCAGCGCTTCGGCGCTGCTTTTTTATTTCGCTCTCCCCGCCTCAAACTACCTCCTCCTAAAAACTCCCAAATTATCGGTAAGACAGACTGATTCACCGCCTTTATAGATATTTATGGTTAGATTACATGCAATTCCTACCTAGTTCACAAGATCTCGCCGATTTTTTGTAAAACGGTTGGCAAAAAGCCTTTATCACGTTACCCTGAGAACTCGACTCGTTCGACTAAACCCGTTTTCAGCTACACCCGCGAGTTTCGTATGGTATGGGCAGATTACAAGCAAGGATAGCCAACCGCATTCTCACTTATGCCTTCATACCTTAGGAACTGTGTGGGTACCACTACAGAGCTTTGGAATCGACAACATGTTTGAAAAAATTACTTCTGCCCCTGCTGACCCAATCTTAGGTCTTGCTGATAGTTTCCGTGCTGATCCCCGCGATAATAAAATCAACTTAGGTATTGGCGTCTATAAAGACGAATCAGGGAAAACCCCTGTGCTTGATACCGTTAAAAAAGCAGAAAAATTCCTGCTGGATAACGAAAACACCAAAAACTATCTTGCGATTAGCGGAATGCCAGAGTTCGGCCGTGTAACACAAGAACTGTTATTCGGTGCACAACATGAAATTGTCACCTCAAAACGTGCACGTACAGCGCAAGCACCCGGCGGTACTGGTGCCCTGCGTATCGCAGCTGATTTTATTGCGAAGCAAACTAATGCAAAACGCGTTTGGATCAGCAACCCAACTTGGCCTAATCACAAAAATATTTTTGAAGCGGCTGGCTTAGAAGTGCTGACCTACAATTACTATGATGCAGCCAACCACAGTATGGATTTCGACGGTATGCTTAACAGCCTGTCATCCGTTGTTGCTGGCGATGTGATTGTTCTGCACGGTTGCTGCCATAACCCAACGGGTATTGACCCAACTGCAGAGCAATGGACAAAACTGGCAGCATTATGCGCAGAAAAAGGTTTATTGCCGGTTTTTGACTTTGCTTACCAAGGTTTCGCAAAAGGCTTAGATGAAGATGCCGAAGGCCTGCGTATTTTCACCAAAAACAACCCTGAAATGATTGTGGCGAGCTCATTCTCTAAAAACTTCGGTCTATACAATGAGCGTGTCGGTGCTTGTACCATCATAGCCAAAGACAGCGATAACGCCGAGCGTGCATTTAGCCAAGCGAAAGCGGTTATTCGTGCCAACTACTCAAACCCACCAGCGCACGGTGCTGCAGTGGTAACAACCATCCTTTCTGATGACGTATTAAAAGCTGAGTGGATCCAAGAGTTAACCGCAATGCGTGAGCGTATTAAACGCATGCGCCAACTGTTAGTGAAAACATTGGAAGAAAAAGGCGCTAAACAGGACTTTAGCTTCATTATCAACCAAAACGGTATGTTCTCCTTCAGTGGCCTAACAAAAGAGCAGGTAGAGCGTCTACGTAGCGAATTTGGTATCTATGCCGTAAGCTCTGGCCGTATTAACGTGGCAGGCTTAACATTAGAGAACATGGTTCCATTATGTGATGCCATCGTTAAAGTGCTGTAATCATTACATAGCACATGCTATCTAATACAAAAGGCACCTGACTAGGTGCCTTTTACGTCAAACTGTTAACCACTTAAAAATCAATTACCAAACAGGTAACTCATCTTGTAAGAAAGGATTTGTTTTTCGTTCAAAACCGAGATTAGACATCGGCCCATGACCAGGAATAAATTGATAATCATCGCCAAGCGGTAATACTTTGTTTTTAATTGATGAAATTAAATCTTGATGATTACCTCGTGGGAAGTCACTACGACCAACACCACCTTTGAATAATACATCACCCATGGAAATTAATTTATCAGCATGGTTCACAAAAATAATATGACCGGGCGTATGGCCAGGACAATGCAGTACATCAAATGTAATATTGCCACAAGTCACTTTGTCCCCTTCTTCTAACCAGTAATCTGGTGTGAAGTCAGGGCATTCGCCTATATAAAACATTGCATTTTGCTCTGCGAGGTTTTCAATCCAAAAGGCGTCTTCTTTTTGTGGACCATAAATAGGCACTGAAAAGTGCTTAGAGAGGGTAGCCGATGCACCGATATGATCAGAGTGACCATGCGTTAACAGAATTTTAGTTAACTTCAGCCCAAGATTTTCAATAGCAGAAATTAACTTCTCTGCTTCTCCACCGGGGTCAACAACAACTGCATCTAACGTATTTTCATCCCAAATAACTTGGCAGTTTTGCATAAACGGTGTTACTGGGATAATAGTATATTTCATCGAGCAATTACTCCATAATCTGTGTCACCTATGCACAGATTACCATGTTCTTGCAGGCCCTGTATCAATATGTATAAAATTGCTTCGAGGATAATAACCAACACCACCTGCTTTCATTTTCAGCGCAGCTTTACGGATATTACTCAATTGTAACCCTTCGATATGGAAATCCATCGCCTGCCCGCGTGTGTGGTAGCTTTTCTTTGCCACCCCAGAACTTTTACTACGTAATTTATTATTAGTCTCTAAAGAACGATAACCAGAGATCAGTTGGACAGGTTTGTTTGTTCCCATCATCATTTGTAATAAATAGATTTGGTCAAACAGTTTTGGGTCAATAGTTTTCACTTTGTCGCAACGGTAGTCACGGAAAAAATGATTTAAACGTGCTAGTTCAGACTTATTATAACGGCGCCCGTCAAAAAATTCGGTTTTTAACGATTCGCCTGTATTAATATTTTGAAAACGCAAAATTCGTGGTCGAGGGGTCGTCATTGCAGCAAAGACATGGCTTGGTAATAAACTAAGGCCAATCGTTGCAGCCCCAATACCTAACCACTTTCTGCGGGATTGATCAATTATATCCATAGGTGATAGCTCAGACTCTAATAATTTCAGTATTAATCGATAAAATTTTGGCAACCTATTGAGTCTAGCAAATCATGCTTAGCTTTAATGTATAATTATGTAAAGATATGCATACTTAACAGGAATTTTATTGCAATTTTCGTCAGTAATAGAGTTTTGTCACTCAAACTGCTCGAAACATGCAATCTTAGACACAAAATATGCTGCCTTTATCAAAGTAAGTAAAATAGCCATAGCTGAATAACTATAAAACAATGGAATAAACAGGATAAAAACGGAGAATAGAGGAAACGTCACGGAATGAAAATTTACGAAGAACTATGTTCAGGCCGTTAATACGTAAAATAATTAAGGGGAGAAAACTCCCCCTTACAAATTAAAACCCACAATTAGTGTAAAATCTTTTTCAACATTGGCAAATATTTATCTGCATTATCAATAGAATTATCATACTGATAAATATCTGCTCGATATTGTGGCTGTTGGTCTTTATCTACCCAAGCCGTTTGGTAGTACAGAAAAACTGGGATCCTATCTGGTATATTCACATACCGTGTTGACCCCTCTTTCAATGCACCGTCAATTCGTTTTTGTTCCCAACCTGCATCACCTAACAAAATACTGGCTAACTCACTTGCTTTATTCACACGCACACATCCAGAGCTTATTGCACGTGCATTACGATTAAACAAACTATGGTTTGGTGTATCGTGTAAATAAATCGCATCTGAACTCGGCATATTAAACTTATAGCGCCCTAATGAGTTAGTTGGGCCCGGAGCTTGTCGAATTCGATATGGGAAATTAGCTGGGGTGATATTATCCCAGTCAATAGCATATGGGTTGATTTCATATGAATCAGCCCCCCAACCAGAATAAACCGTATAGCCTTTTCGACTAAAATAACTTGGGTCTTGCTTCCCTTTTGGGGCGATATCTTTACGTGCCATACTGGTTGGCACACTCCAAGGCGGGTTAATTACCACGTTATTTAGCGCACTGCTCATGATCGGTGTTTTGCGATCTGCACGACCAACAATCACTTTAGAATCTAAAATGACTTCGTCATTTAAATAGAAATCTAAAGAGTAGCCAGGAATATTAACTAATATTCCTGTACCACTACTTGCAGGAATAATACGTAAACGTTGGATATTAAGCGCCATTAAACCTGCTTTTTGTTTTGGCTGCATATTTAACCAAACACGCGTGCCTTTTCCAACTACACCGTCGGCCTCTAAACCATATTGTAATTGGAATTTTTTTACAGCATCAACGAGTTCTTGGTCATATACTTTGGACACGGTACTTGCAGGTGCATCACTTGGTTCTGTTGGTTCGACGGTTTGTTCAACTGCCAGTTCTGCAACTTGAGCCATTGTTTCAGGAGGCGCAACTTCTTCGGTTACATTTCCACCTTCAAGTAACCCTTCACGTTGTAATATTTGACGTAAAATAACCACATCATCACTAGACTGCCCTGGCTTTAATGTTTTCGTTCCTACTATTTCTAGGTTATCTTCAGGCATCGCTAATAATTTCAGCATTTCCTTGCGCATTGGCAAATACATTGGATGATTCGGTGCCTGTGATTTTACCCAACTACTTAGGTTATTAGATTCAACGGCATCTAGCCATGGTTTCATTTGAGCCGTTGTTGGAGCAATAATTTTATATGGCCGATTAGTATATAGCCAGTACTGCCCGCTCGCCTCTATTGATGACAAATACTGTAAATAGCCAAGCATGGCATCAGATAAAATAACGTCACGGCCCAGTTCATTTAACTGGTTATTTTCCAGTATTGCCAACCATTCCCCAAATTGAGGCTGAACCCCAGCAAGGGATAATTCTGCCAATTGTTGTTGAAATTGGCTAATTGCCGTTTCATCTTGCCACAATAGCTGCATTTGCCTATCAGCATATAGTTTTGCTAATTGCGTAGAAAAAATAGGTTTCACATCCGTAGGAAGTGATTGTGTTATTTTTACTAAACTTTCTGTTGGTGTAACTGGAGCTACCGCTTGAACTTCAGAAACACTTTGCTGCGTATTTTCTTCATTTGAAAATGCAGGAAACTGTAACGCCATCAACCCGCATATTACTGAGACTTGCAGAGCTCGCACTCTTCTCTTTGCCATACATCCACCTTAATTAACTACATGGATAACAATATTTTTTATTATAATTACAATTTTATTGTATTTAATTTTAGCAGTAATGTTATAGGAATAGACTAATTTTCCTTTTTTCGGATTATAGACAGATAACCACTTAATGAGAAAAAGAATTATTTTCATTATTAGTGGGTGTTTATTGGTGCTTTAAACATAGATGAATTTTATTTTAATTAAAAGCTTTAGCTAACGCTTTCTTTCTCACTTAATTTCCATATAGAAAAAGAGGTTTTCATCATGAAAAAATATGTTTTAAACATCGGGTTTTATTCAAATTAATTAATAATCTTGTTAAATTGCATTTGCACTATTTGTTAAATACAAGAAAACCGATATTTATTCCTAAATACCGGCTTTCATTTCATTCACAAAAACTATTACTGCAATGTTGGTGCTTGTACGTTCGGGGTTTCTTGCCCGAAGCCTTTTAAGCCAACCACATGCACATGCTCATGATTACCAACCACTTTACGAACTAGCTTATAGGTTGTGCCCTTCTCAGGGCTAATATTCTCAGGCGCCGCAATAATTAGCTGCATTTCTAACCTGTCACACAGTTCAAATAAGGTTGCAATTGATTTAGCATCTAATCGCGCAGCTTCATCTAAGAATAATAACCGGCAAGGAATAATATCTTTAGCACGCAGACGGCGAGACTCTTCTTCCCAGCTTTGTACTACCATCACTAAGATGGACATACCTGTACCAATAGCCTCACCAGTGGATAACGCACCACTTTCTGCTTTTAACCAGCCATCTGAACCTCTATTAACCTCAACTTCTAATTCTAAGTAGTTGCGGTAATCGAGTAATTCTTCACCGATGGTTTGTGGCAACCGCTGCCCAACATCCACTTGAGGGTTAAGGCGTTGGTATAATTTCGCCATCGCTTCAGAGAAAGTTAACCGTTGGCTGGTAAACAAGTCTTGATGCATTTCACTTTCTTCAGAAAGGACACTGAGTAACAGCGCATGGCTTTCTCGAATATTCACATTGAGGCGAACCCCTTTAACCTGACCAAATGCCACGGCTTGCAGCCCTTGGTTTAGCATACGAATTCGATTCTGTTCGCGCTGAATGGTTTTGCGAATAATATTCGCCACACTTTTTGAACTGATCGCCAATTTTTGCTCACGCGCCGTTAGCTCTTCCGTTAAGCGCGCCAGCTCAATTTCCATTTGCTCGATTGCATCAATCGGGTCATCTGTACGAATGATGTCTTGGCGAATACGTTCACGTAGGTGTTGATATACCGCGATAAAGAATTTGATCTTCCGCTCAGGGTGTTTTGGATCTTCAGACAAACGCAGTACATCACGTAAATGTTCGTTATCCGCAACCGCTAAACGCAACGCACCTAAGGCTTTATCCGACATGGAACGTAAGCTGTCACCGTCAGTATAGGCCAGCTCACGGCGATGTAAACGACGCTCGACGCCATTGTCTTTCACCAAGCGCATTACCGCACACCAACCTGCTTTTGCCGTCACTACCTGCTCACGCAGCATATAGTAGTCTTTTTCTAACTTACGAAGCCGCTTCTGTAAGTTATCCATTTCAGCTTCACATAATGTCAGCTGTTTTTCTAACTGGTTAATACGGCTACGATTTTCCATGACGCGCTGGTGCAGCTCATCACGTCGAATACGAGCGCGCTCTTGAGCATCAGGATCAGCTTTTACGCCGATCTCTTGCATCTCAACCTCGAGCTCTTTCAACATTTCTTGTTTGGTATCGAAAGAACTGCGTAACGAGGCGAGAACTTGATGGAATTGTGCACTTTGCGCTTGGTGCTGACGCAGCTGTTCGCGAGCGCGTGTACGCTCGGTTTCTGCCTGTTCTAAACGCTGACGTAATTTTTCATTCAAGTCCGCGTTTTCATTCACCATTCCTGTTGAGTCACTGTAACTAAAGTGAGCACGACGCTGAACAACCTCAACTAATGCAAAGGCTTGCTGTTTTGCATTTTGTTGGCTGTGTTTTGCTGACTCATAATCTTTGCGTAATTGTTCATGTTGTTCAGGATCACTGAGTAACACTGTCACAATCGGTTCTAACTTTTCTAACGCATTACCATGTTTATTCAGGAAATGTGCCGCTTCTTCTGCTTCCGTTAGTTCTTCGTTTATCTCTTCGACTCTGTCCGCCAATGTTTCATCGAGTAATAACCCCATTTGAGGTAATAAACGATTAAGAGCCGCAAGGCTTTCTTTACCTTGTGCAAATTGTTGGCGTTGCTGCTGAGTTTGCTCTTCAAATTGTGCCAAAGCACGTTCAATTTCCGTGCGTTTCTGGTTAAGCGAACGAATTTCAGCTTCAGGATCATCTTCAAAGGCCACGGAAATGTGTTGGCCTATAAACCGACTGAATGCTTGGTGAGAACGCTGAATTTTCTGCACATCAAATGACAGGTTCGCGTAACGCTCAGCAAGCTCATCACGTTCAGCAGTTAATGACTCTAAATGACTTTCACGAGCAGCACGACCAAACAAAGGTAATTCAGGATAACGAGAGTAACGCCATTGACGCTCAGACGAACGGACTAATACCGCATTTTCAAATTCCTGCGCATCAAAAACGCTGTCATCGAACGATTGAGGATCCCCCTCGATAAAATAAACATCGTCAGGGCAATCTTGTAATGTTTCGAGCTGGCCACGGACCACAGATAAGTCTTGAACCACAATACCATGACGAGCTGGGCCATATAACGCAGAAAAATAAGCCGCATCTTCGATGGTAATGTCATCATAAATTTCTGATAACAAAACACCATTAAAACGCTCAGCCAACGCTAACATGCGGCCATCTTCCGCACCACTTGGCTGACTTAACCGCTCAATTTGCTTTTCGAGATCTTTACGTTGCGCAGCAACTTCATCTCGTTCAACCGTTATTTCCCTTTCTTGTTCAAGGAGTTGCTGCATAAACTCAGTCACAGCAGTACTTGACTCAAACGTTTCATGGGATTGCTCATTAAGCTGCGTTAGCGCTTCTTGAGCCATAATCCATGCAGGGGCTTTAGATGAAAGTTGGCTAATACGCTGGCGAATTTGTTCCAGTTCTTGGCGCATTTGCATTCGTCTTTCGCCACTCTCATTCACACCAATACTGAGCTCTTCTTGTTGCGCTTCCAGCTCAGCCATCAGTGCATCAAGTTCATCTGGCTCATAGCTTTGGCCATGACGTTTACAGAATTCCGCCAATAAGCGTTCTGCATTTTGCTGGCTATTCAGACGTTGCTGCAATTCAGATAGCTGCATACGTAATGGTTGTACACGATCCGCTAAATGTTGTTGTGATGACCAATCACGTAATAATGTACGCGCTTGTTGGTATGCATCACTGCGGCTAACTTCCCCTACCATATTTCTAACTAATTGATAGGCTTGCTCAAATTGGCTATGTGCGGCATCCGCCACACTCATTTTTTGCTCAAGCGCTAATAACGCTTGGGTAGCTTGTTGTTCACGCGCTTCGAAGGTATCTAGCCATTCATCTGCGTTATCAATGGATAATTCAGGAAGCTGGCACAATTCACGAGCACGCGTTAAGGCATGCAAGGCTTGCTGGTACTGAATGGCACGTGTTTGTTGTACATCCAGTGCTTGTTGGTAGTCAGCTAATTGATTTTTTAATTCATCAACTTCAATTTCAGCAGCTTCAGCTCGTGCTTCATATTCTTCTTGAGTTTCAGTCGCTTCAGCAACAACTTCACTTTGTTCTTCAAGACGATAAGTCAGTTCTTCGATATCTGCTTGATAGCGATCGATTTTTTCTTGTTGACGCAGCGCGGCTTGCACTAAATTTAAATGGTCACTGGCAGCTTGGTAGTCAGCTTCTAATTCTGTAGATGCCCCATTTTGCTCATTCAATTCACGCGCCATTTCGACGCTACGAACTTGTTCAACACGTAATTGTTTACGGCTAGCTAATAGCTCATTGCGCGCAGCCAGTGCTGCATCAAGGTGAATGCGTCTTTCATTGGAATGGCGCATATAATCCGCAGAAACATAATCAGTCGCCTGGCTAATCAAATGCTTGAATAAGTCGCGGTCTGATTGAGTGACACGAATGGCTTCTAATGTTAAACGGTTTTCACGCAGAGCCGCTTCCATATCTTGGAATGCTTTACGTACCCCACTGTTTTCTGGCAACAAATAATCACGTAATGAGCGAGTAATGGCACTAGAAATACCGCCATATAGTGACGCTTCAATCAGTCGATAATATTTGCTTCGGTCACTCGCAGAACGTAAGCGTTTCGGTAACACGCCTAATTCAAACAGTGTCGAGTGGTAATCGGTAATTGAGCTAAACTGCTTAAACAAAACCCCTTCCTGTTCTTCAAGACGTTCTTTTAGCTCATTGAGTGGGATCACTTTTGCTTGGCGGCCATCGATAATTTCCGTCAATATTTCCGTTGGAACTGTCGCTAATGGAATGCCTTGTACCATAAATGGCTTAATATCGACTTTTTTATCGCGCCCTGCGACTTGCTGTAAACGCACCCCCACCATGACGCGCTGATGCTTCGAATTTAACACATCCAAAATAGCGTAACAGACACCAGGACGTAACTTACCATGCAAGCCTTTATCACGAGAACCTGAGGTCGCGCCGGCTTCCGTTGTGTTACGGAAGTGAAGTAAGGTTAAATCTGGGATCATCGCGGTAATAAATGCTGCCATGGTTGTTGATTTACCCGCACCATTACCACCCGATAACGTGGTCACTAATTCATCAAGGTCAAAAGTTCGGGCAAAAAAACCGTTCCAATTCACCAGCGTCAGTGAGCGAAATTTTCCGCGTTCAATCATTATTCTTCATCCTCATCACTTTCTGCCGGTTCTTGACTCTCTTCGCCATCCTCTTCATCACTATCTTTTAGTGATAATTCACCGTCAAGAGAGATAGCTTCACCATCACGGATCATCCGTAACTGTGCATCTTGTGGGTTATCGCCACTGCGCACATCGGCGCCAAAACGGAATACAGATTCACTAATAATAAATTTACTCGAATCATTTTGCAGAAAATGCACCATTCCCAAGCGACGTAAACGGTTGAGTGATGTTCTTAATTTTTCCTGCAATTTTTGTTTATCTAGGTCAGAGCCTGTCGAACGTTGATTAACAAATTTAAGTAGTTTGCTTTCATCCGCTAATGATAATAATTCTTCAAATAACTCTTGTGAGGTAAAAATACCTTGGTTACTCAAGCGTTCAGGGCTGAGATAGAGATAACAAAGAATTTTCCCAACCATCATATCTAATTCAGATAACACAGAGCGAGGTATTAAGGTTGTTGATCGCGGACGTAAATAGAAGAACCCCTCAGGGGCACGAATTAATTCTACGTTATATCGTGCATAAAATTGTTCTAATGCTTCCTGAAAATCCATTAAAAATGCGTGGTTATCAAGGTCATCAACACTAATATGGCGACCTGAACGCAATTGGCTGTCTAGCTCTGGAAAAATCGGGTTAGCTAATGCTTGAGCCAGTTTAACTGGCATAAATTGTTCAATATTTGTCGATGACATGTGCCTGTACCTTGGCTCCGTGATCATTAATAGCTTGCCATTCTGCCGGTAATCCCGCCAAATCAGCCTCTGCGATACCTAATTTAACAGCTTGGTCGATAATAATTCGAGCAACATCAAAATGACGTTTTTGTGGATATTGCAGTAAGTACTCATGCAACACACGGCCAACATCGAGCGGCCGTTGCTCTGCTTTATAAATAGCTAACTCAACTTCCATTAGCTCAGCAAGCTTGTCATTTAATTCACTAAACTCTTCAAATTCAAGCTCTGGTGGTAATTCACCCATGACCTCTTCATCATGCAACGCGAGCTCTTCATCACGCATATCGAATAACCGATCCGCATTAGCGTACGTGAGTGCCCAAGGGCTATCAAGGTAGTGCTGAACGGATTGACGTAACCGTTGAGAAAATATTCTATTTTTATCCATATCAATAGCTGTACGGATAAACTTATGAACATGACGGTCATAACCAATCCATAAATCGATAGATTGTTGACCCCAGCTAACAATACGGTCTAGTTTATTTTGCAGGTCAAAAACCAACCTATCCACTAAGTCAGAGAACGCCGGCGCATTCATATTGGCTTCTTGAATACGTAATAAATTCGCTTGCAGTTTATCCCCTGCGGCTTCCAATGTGTCTTGCAACTCACGCAATGTACCTGATGTTTCTGATAGTAATTGCTCACAGTTAGCAATAGCTGCCTGCCAGTCTTGATTTAATAATGCGGCAATATCTTCTTTTACTGAATTTTGCTGTTCATCCATAATACGTTGGGATAAATCAATACTGTCAAAAATTTCAGCAACTGAATATTTTAGTGGGGCAAACACGTAACGATGCCAATAAAATTCATCACCACCTTCCTCTGCGGCTTCAGCGGCACGTTGCAGCTCTCCTGCAACAATAGAAAGTTGCATGGAAAGTCTTAATGTTGAGAACTCTCTCTGACGAATATAATAATCGCTGATGCCAATCCCCAAAGGGGTTAACCGGTAAATTGCATTACCTTCAACAATGTCACTGGCAAAACGGTTAAAAATCTTCTGGCGAACCATATCATTGATGGCATTATTGGCCCTTACTGCCAATGATTCAGTTGTCTGCTCAAACCCTTTGCAAACTTCACGAAAGGCATCAACCAGTTCCCCTTCACTCATTTCACCATTGACTCTTTCACTATTTAATACCGCCACCGCAAGCAAAAATGCTAAACGTTCTGCGGGAAGTGAAATCGAAAAATCATTTTTTCGTGCCCAAGACACAAGTTCAGGGACGGTCTGGGAAAAATCACTCATAAATCGTCCTTTTGTATTTGTTTGCGTGCCATGACATGAACATAACGCCCCATGCTAATATAGGGTTCTTCACGGCAATACTGCTGTTCTAATGCCAACAATGCCGGAAAATCTTTTTGCTGTAACTGCCGACTTTGTAAATAGTCATGGAATACCCTGACACCACTTTTACCGATGATTTGCATATTACACTCGCCCAACCAAGCATCAACCTGATGAGGAAAAAGCGGGTTTTGTGGTGATAACGAGCGTTTACGACGACGTTGAATATGTGGCGTTGCAAGATGAAAATTTCCTAAAATTGCATTACGCATCACCAGACCATTTGCATTATAGAACATGACAGAAAATACGCCTTCTGGTCTAATTATATCTACCAGTTGTTCAATTGCATATTTTTGATCGCTAATCCATTCAAGTACCGCATGAAATAAAACAAGGTCAACAGGTTCATCAATATATTGTGCGATATCTTGCACTGCACAATGAATAAAACGCATGTTATCGCTAATACCTTGTTCCTTGGCAAGCTCACTGCCTCGTTCCAACATCTCTTCAGATAAATCGCAAAGTATCACCTGATGCCCCATTTCGGCGAGTTTGCGTGAAAAGTGTCCTTCACCACCACCTGCATCAAGTATTTTTAGAGTTTTACCCTCAAATTGGCTGCTTAATAATTGAGTTAAATCTTGCCAAACTACCGCTTCTCGTATTTTTCCTTTTGTCGTTCCGTAGATATTTTTTGCAAATTTATCGACAATATCATCAAAGTTGCGGTCTGCCATGTGCTATCCGGTTGCCTATCATCTATTATTTAAAGCGGTTTATGAGCCAATTTGTCGCGAAAAAACGTAAAATGGTTGATTACATCCTGATATTGAGAAAATTAACTCTAACCAGAAATATTCTCACATTGCAGCGTATTTATCACATACAATGCGAGGCGACTGTTAAAACAGGAATTATAACAGATAATAGCTATATTTTTGCATAGTACTTCATTGTGCTCAGCAAATTTCAGTTTGCTACTATTAAACACTATTCTGTTATTTTCCCTCTAATTTCGCTGCGTTATTGCATATTTTTCCGTAGATTCTGCCACAATGATTAATCGATAACCCTTAAGAATAGGCTTAGTTATGTTATTTATCTTAAAAAAATATATTGGTTCTCTATTGATGCCATTACCATTATTACTCATCATCGGGTTTATCGGATTGCTTTTGCTTTGGTTTACACGCTGGCAGCGTTGTGGAAAGGCGTTTACTACCCTAAGTTTAGTTTTAATAACTCTGTTGGGGTTACAACCTGTTTCAGATACTTTACTTGCCCCAGCAGAAAAACAATTCAATAAGCGCTATGAATTAATTACTGAGAATCCACCTCAAGATGTACGTTATATTGTTGTTCTCGGTGGCGGTTTTACGTATAACCCTGATTGGAGTCCAAGTTCCAATCTGTTGAATAATAGCCTACCTAGAGTGACTGAAGGTGTTCGTCTTTACCTTAAACACCCTGGTAGTAAACTAATTTTCACTGGCGGTAAAGCGAGTAGTCCTATCAGCAGTGCCGAAGTTGCTGCACAAGTTGCTCAATCCTTGGGTGTCCCCGCACAAGATACTATTCCACTCACTGAACCCAAAGATACACAAGAGGAAGCTTATGAAGTTGAAAAAATCATTGGGAAATCTCCTTTTTTATTAGTAACTTCTGCTAACCATTTACCTCGAGCGATGACTATGTTTACTCAACGAGGAATGAACCCTTTCCCTGCCCCCGCAAATCAGTTGGTTATCACGAGTGAAATTAGTCCATGGGAGAAATATATCCCTTCCTCTTATTTCTTTGGCCATAGTGAACGTGCTTGGTATGAATTTCTTGGTACGCTTTGGTGGCATTTAAAACCCAATAATACACAGGCGTTAGAAGAGCAACTTGCTACGCCTGAGGCAGTTACCGCTGAATAGTAGCAAAAAAGGTGTAATCTATTGAGATTACACCTTTTGTTTAGCTAAATCGCATATTGGCTATTTGAGCTATTAGGAAAATGTGGGCTACTGAATAAATTGACTTCTAACGAGTTCAAGATCTTCAGGGGTATCAACACCAGCACCTGGCGTAGTTTTCGCGACATCCACATGAATTTTCTCGCCATACCAAAGCACCCTAAGTTGCTCCAGCATTTCGATTTTCTCTAATGGGCTTGCTTCCCACTTAATATAACGACGAATAAACCCTGCTCGATAAGCGTATATACCAATGTGACGCAAAAAGGTATCCCCTATTACATCATGGCTTTTCGCAAAGTTGTCTCTATCCCAAGGAATAGTTGCCCGAGAAAAATACAATGCATAACCTTCGTGATCAGTAACAACCTTGACAGTATTTGGATTAAACGCTTCATGAGCATCATTAATAGGTACAGCTAGCGTCCCCATTTCAGCTTTACTCCCCTGAAGATTACGAGCAACTTGGCTGATAATCTCAGGTGGAATTAAAGGTTCATCACCTTGCACATTCACGATGATTTCATCGTTAGAAAAAGCATAGGTATCAATAACTTCAGCTAGTCTTTCTGTCCCAGACTGATGATTTGGGTTAGTCATACAAGCTTCACCACCTGCTTCAATCACCGCTTTAGCAACATCAGAGTGATCTGTCGCAACTATCACTCGGCTAGCCCCCGATTTAACAGCTTGCTCCATTACTCGAACAACCATTGGCTTGCCATGGATATCAGCCAAAGGTTTACCTGGTAAGCGTGTTGAGGCATAACGAGCAGGAATAATAACCGTAAACATGAGGATTACTGACCTTCATCTAATGAAACGGGGCGCGCTTCATTTTCTAGTAATACAGGGATGCCGTCACGAATTGGATAGGCTAAATGATCAAACTTACAGATAAGTTCGAGGTTTTCTTTGTTATAACTTAATTTGCCGTGACATACAGGACAGGCAACGATTTCAAGTAAACGGTGATCCATGTTTTCTCCCGAATGGATTTTAACTCACTTGGAGTCAGGATATCACATGCAGATATCACCGTTAACTTTAATCTTCCTGAATAAGATCTCCTGCGAGAGATGAGAGGATAAAAGCAGGAGAAATTGTTCTGTTTATTATCTAATAAGCAATAACGTCAGCTGCCGTTATGCCATCCGAATTACGAGTAACAGAGAACTCAACGTTTTGACCTTCGAATAATGATTTGATTTTTTTATTAGCAATTGACTTTGTTGTCACAAATACATCATCACCACCATTGAATGGTGAAATAAAACCGTAACCTTCTTTTGCGTCAAACCATTTAACTCGACCCATATGTAATTGAAAATTCATATTAAAACTCCTTTTGTTCTGAGAACAATATTTTTTTTATCTTTGTATCATTACTCTTTCTTGCTTCCCATTTATAAAATGCCGATCTATTAATACATCAAAGAGTAATTAAACTTTACCAATTCATGCGCACAAATCATTGCGCATATTTTATAACGCCCATATATATAGATTTCAGACACCGCTAATCTACTGCGAAGTTAACAGTCTATTTTGACATTATGATGACAAAACGCAGTGACAGCGACTTTACAATGTAGATTACGCGAGGATATGAAGACTAACTAAAGAACGGAGCGTGAAATTTAAGCTAGTATAAAATCCAATTATCAATGTATTGTATCTAGATACATAATAAGTAGATCTATATCACATTGGAGATATTATTATCACAGAGGAACGTTATAGACAAGTTTTTTTGTTATTTGTGATAAGTTTTCTTATTCCGCTTAAGATTTTTTCAGCGTCAATCGGCTGCAATTGTGCTTGTACTGGAAGGAACCACCAATTTGGTTGTGCAAAAGCACGGCATTTCACCGCGTCTTTTTCGGTCATTAATAAGTTTTGCTCATTTTTAACTAACGGTGAAAGCTGTTTTAATTCATACGATTGGTGATCAGCAAAAGCATGAGTGTTAATAACTTCGACCCCTTTGTTTTCTAATGAGGTAAAAAAACGAGGAGGATGACCAATACCTGCTATTGCGACAACCGCAGGTAATTGTGTAACTGCACGTTTTTCACCAGTCACCAAGTTATAAGCAACATCGCCTTCAAGGGCCATTACGGCTTCATTTTCTTGAGCTTCACCACCGTTAACAATGACAGCATTAACACGCTTTAAACGCCCAGCCCTTTCACGCATAGGCCCTGCGGGTAGCCACCAACCATTACCAAAACGACGCTGGCCATCAATAACGACAATCTCATAGTCACGTTGCAATGCATAGTGCTGCAACCCATCATCAGTAATAATCACATCTAATGGGAATTTTTCCAATAACGCTTTAACTGCATCACTGCGCTTAGGCGCAACAGCCACGGGGGATTTAGTACGATGAAAAATTAGTATGGGTTCATCCCCAGCAACTTCAGTTGTCGTCGTTTCATCGAGTATCAGCGGGTACTTTTCAGCTTTACCGCCATACCCTCGAGAAACAACCCCCACGCGGTAGCCTTCTTTGGTGAGTGATTCCACTAACCAGATAACAACAGGGGTTTTACCATTTCCCCCCGCTGTCAGGTTTCCCACCACTACCACTGGAATTGGCGCTTTCCATGAACGTTTCAGCCCGATTTTATAAGCTATATCCCTAATTACCGTTACCAACCCATAAAGGAAAGATAACGGCAGCAATAAAAGATACAGCCATGACTTGCCAGACCAAATGCGTTCTATCATTGTTTAAACTGAATGCTATGTAACTGTGAATATGCGCCATCTTGAGCTAATAGCGATTTATGGTCACCACGCTCAATGATTCGGCCATCTTGTACAACTAATATCTCATCTGCATTTTCTATCGTCGATAACCTGTGGGCAATGACCAAAGATGTTCTATTTTTCTGTAACTCATCAAGAGCAGCTTGAATAGCACGTTCAGACTCTGTATCTAGCGCGGATGTCGCCTCATCAAGAATAAGAATTGGGGCATCACGTAGCAGTGCTCGAGCAATCGCGATCCTTTGACGTTGCCCTCCAGAAAGCATAACACCATTTTCACCAATAACCGTGTCCAAGCCTTTTTCAAGTTTAGCAATAAAATCCATTGCATAAGCCATTTCTGCAGCTTTCTCTATTTGCTCACGGCTGTAGCTGCCGTCTGTTGCATAGGCAATATTATTGGCTATCGTATCGTTAAATAGATAAACATGCTGAGAAACTAACGCGACTTGGCTACGTAATGAAGATAACGTGTATTCACGAATGTCATGCCCATCAATTTGAATAGACCCCTCGTCGATGTCATAAAAACGTGTAATCAAATTTGCAATTGTGGACTTACCTGAACCTGATCGCCCAACCAGAGCAACTGATTTCCCTGCTGGCAAAGTAAACGAAACATCGTCTAACGCAGGATGCTCTTTGGTTGCATAGGTAAAGGTAACATGTTCAAATTTAATATCTCCTTTAACCTCTTTAAGTACTTTATTTCCGTTATCTTTTTCTTGTTCGGAATCTAAGATAGCAAATAAAGTTTGGCAAGCCGCCATACCACGCTGGAATTGTGAGTTAACGTTAGTTAATGATTTTAAAGGACGCATCAGTGCAAACATTGATGAGAAAACAACTGCAATTGTACCCGATGTTAATTCATCACGAATTTCAGGAAAGCTCGCTGCATAAAGGACAAATGCTAGTGCAAATGATGCAATTAACTGAACAATAGGATCTGAAATTGCTGAAGCGGTTACCATTTTCATATTTTGGCGGCGCATGTTGTTACTGACTTTATTAAAGCGTTCAGTCTCAACTTTCTGTCCCCCAAAAATTAAAACTTCTTTATGGCCTTTTAACATCTGTTCAGCACTTGCCGTCACATGCCCCATACCGGTTTGCATGTTTTTACTAATCTTACGAAAACGTTTAGAGACGATACGAATAGTGACTGATACAATCGGGGCAATTACGATTAAAATAAGAGAAAGTTGCCAGCTATAATAAAACATCATCGCAAACAACCCAATGATATAAGCACTTTCACGAATAATTGTAATTAATGCTCCAGAAGAAGAAGATGCAACTTGTTCTGAATCATAGGTAATTCTAGATAATAGTGTTCCTGTTGATTGCTGGTCAAAAAAACTAACAGGCATTCCCATCATATGACCAAATAATTTACGCCGTATGTTCATCACGACTTTACCTGCAACCCAGGAAACACAATAGGTTGAAACAAAGCTAGACCCACCACGAACAACCATTAAACCTAACACCGCAAGCGGAAGCCATTTTAAAACGTCATTATCTGCTTTATCAAAGCCCTCATCCAATAAAGGTTTTAATAAAGAAATCATAAACGCGTCACCCGCTGCGTTTATGATAAGTGCTATTGCTGCAACGATTAAACCCGCTTTAAAAGGCGCAATTATCGGCCACAAGCGACGAAAAGTTTGTTTTGTCGAAAGGTCTTTATCATTCATACTTTTAATTACCAGACTTAATGTAAGCGCACTATTCTACTCGGGAAATAGCGGTAAGCCAAACCACAGATGATACCAGCGGGGCTGAATTTCATAGCGATAACGTGAAATTTTAATTTTTTCCTTTTTAAACCATATAGTTAACTGGCCATCTTCCGCTGTATTTAACCATTTAATATTATTATTTTTATACCGAAAATAGACTTTTGGCGATGGAATTTTCCATGCACTATACCTTGCTGATGAGACTACCACCATTGAAGGTTGAACATTTCTTAATAATAAATCAGTTGATGACGTGCTGCTTCCATGATGAGGAGCGAAAAGAAGAGTCGAACGTAACCGATTCTTGTACATTGCGACCAGTGATTTTTCCCCTTGTTTTTCGATATCTCCTGTTAATAAAATTTTATGAAACCCATCCGTTAATTGAATAACACAAGAATCATCATTATGTGATATTGGTGCTAGCTTTTCAGGCCATAATACTTCAAAAGTTAATATCCCCCACTGCCATTTTTGGCCTTTAAAACACGGAAGGTGTTCCATACTTTTTATATTATTAGTTTTTTCCCTATTTACCGACGTTTTTTGTGGGCCAAAGCTACTTCTTACACTTAGCCATGGATATTGCTGGATTAAATAATTTGCGCCACCAGTATGGTCTAAATGATTATGGCTTAAAATGACTCCAATTGGGGTTATATCGTGATATTTAAGGAAAGGAATAATTTGACGCTGTGCATTGCTATCCCCTTTCCATACATTACCTGTATCATAGAGTAACGCTAAATTGTTTTGTTCTATCACAACAGCCAAACCATGCCCGATGTCTAATACCGTCATTCTCCAACCTTCTTTGGATTGTTTACCGCTCCCCTTTTCTAAGAAAATTGAAATAACTACACAGCTAATAAGCCCGAAATAGCGCTTGTACCACTTAAATAAAACGACAATGATACTTAACCAACATATTAAAAATAAATAATAGGGAACATTGATAAATTCTGACCAAAAAGTACTGAAATAAGGTAATGGTTTTAGCCCTATATCTATAACCCTATCTATCGTATATAAAATAGGTTGCTGAACCACTTTTATTGGTACTAAAAACAAGAGCAAAATAGCAGGAACAACACACCAAGAAACTAACGGGACAAACCAGATATTTGCCACTAACCCCATTACATTAATACCATTAAATAGACTAAGTTGCATTGGGATCAGTAAGACTAGTAAGCCAATTTGTAAATGGGTTAACCCTATAATTTTCCCCTTTACACCTTTAGATAAATGATATGGTAGTGGAAATATGGTTAACCAATAAAGAATGGCTAGCACAGCGAAACTAGATAACCAAAAACTATCTGACAAAATAGCTAATGGGTCTAATAATAATATTCCTGCGATACTCCACAGTGCCCATTGCCAAGCAAAATACCTTGCAGGCTTATTTCTGATATATACCCATAATAGTAGGGCAAATAATGCTCGAGTCGCAGGGATAGCAAAGCCAGAGATCCATGCATAAAAAATTGCTAGCCCTATACCAATTACTACTGGTAGTGTTTCATTGACATACTTTATTGGTAAAAAATATTGAATCCCTCGAGTGATAAGAAAGCCAAACAAGTAAGCTAACCCAATATGCAAGCCTGATATAGCCATTAAATGTGTCAAACCTGTTCTCTGTAGTAAATATGTTTGTTCTACTGCCAACAAACTTCTATCTCCAAACATTAGTCCATAAATAATCCCTTTATTAGATAATGAATTAATTAGCTCCATATAATTATGGATAACTTTTTGTCTTACAGAACAATCCTTTTTTAATAATTCTATTTTCTTACTTTTCAAAACTCCAATGATTCTATTAGCCAAATAATAACGTTGTAGGTTAAATCCTCCTTCATTTAGTGAGCTGTGTAGTGGCTTTACAGTGCCATTGATTCGCCACAACTGCCCAGCGCAAACTGTTTCCTTTGTTTTCCACGTAGCATATAAAGGAGGGAAAACAATGCGGTTGTTAATTTTATCAATACGTACTTTGATTTTTTGTTCTTTGTCACTTAATGAAATACCAACAATAACTATATTAATATCGTTATTTTTTGTAGATAGATAATTGATATGGTTAATGATATTAATTCCATGCCAATTAGCCCATAAGAAAAACATAATAGTTAATGCAAGGAACTTTCCTAACTTACCCAATAGAAAGAGCATTATTAACAGCACCATAAATAACACGATAAAGAGTAATTCACTCAACATTATAATTTCAGGTATAAATAAAAGTGGTAACGTACCTAAAATCAAAGCAATAGAAGCCAGCGTCATCGAAACAGGTGAGTTTTTATTAAAGATTAAATTATATTTTTTGAGTGGATTATTTAACCATCTCATTATGTAGATGATATTTTTTATCAATTTTAGTATCCCTACATAGATTTATTAGCTCTAGTTTAATTATTCATACTAAATTTTTTAAGTTTCTATCATCTCTTTTATGTAGCTCTTCCCGAAATATTTTTTCTTTATAAAAAGGTACATATTAGTTTGCGAAGCGCTTCGCAAAACATGTATATATCTCTAAAAGTAGTTTTGAATTTGTTTTATTACATTAAGAGTTTAGAAATATATTGGTGTTGGTGTTGGTGTTGGTGTTGGTGTTGGTGTTGGTGTTGGTGTTGATCAGAAATAAAAAACAGTGCCGTATAAAATACAAGCACTGTTTTGATGTAATAATTAAGATTTACAGCCCGATTATTGGCCGTAAATATTTACACGATCACGTAATTCTTTACCTGGTTTAAAGTGAGGAACATATTTACCTTCTAGTTCCACTTTATCACCAGTTTTTGGGTTACGGCCAACGCGTGGAGCACGGTAGTGAAGAGAAAAACTGCCGAAACCACGGACTTCAATACGCTCACCGTTAGCTAACGTATCCGCCATATGCTCAAGAATTTCCTTTACAGCTTCCTCAACGGTTTTTGCTGAAAGATGAGACTGCTGGCTAGCCAGTCTTTCAATTAATTCAGACTTGGTCATAGTACCTCCCTAAACTACCGTTACAAAGGGGCAACGCTACTGTTGCCCCCACTTAATTATTCGCCTTTAGCTGCTTTGAAAGCTTCAGCCATAGCATTGTTGCCGAATGCTGTATCTTCTTGTTTGTTCACAGCTGCGACAGCGTCTTTCTCATCAGCTTCGTCTTTAGCGCGAACAGACAGGTTGATTACACGGTTTTTACGATCAACACCAGTGTATTTAGCTTCAACATCATCACCAACGTTCAGAACCAGTGTTGCATCTTCAACACGGTCACGTGAAGCTTCTGATGCACGCAGGTAACCTTCAACGCCCAGTGTCAGCTCAACAGTTGCACCTTTAGCATCAACTGCGATTACTTTACCAGTTACGATTGCGCCTTTCTTAGTTGCTGCTAAATAGTTATTGAATGGATCTTCAGCTAACTGTTTAACACCTAAAGAAATACGTTCACGCTCTGCGTCGACTTGCAGAACAACAGCTGCGATTTCATCACCTTTTTTGTATTCACGAACTGCTTCTTCGCCTGCAACGTTCCAGGAAATGTCAGACAGGTGAACCAGGCCATCGATGCCGCCGTCCAGACCGATGAAGATACCGAAGTCAGTGATAGACTTGATTTTACCTTCAACGCGGTCGCCTTTGTTGTGAGTTTCTGCAAATTGCTGCCATGGGTTAGATTTGCACTGTTTCAGGCCCAGTGAGATACGACGACGTTCTTCATCAATATCCAGAACCATAACTTCAACAACATCACCAACGTTAACAACTTTAGATGGGTGGATGTTTTTGTTAGTCCAATCCATTTCTGAAACGTGAACCAGACCTTCAACGCCTTCTTCGATTTCTACGAAGCAACCATAGTCAGTCAGGTTAGTAACGCGACCAGTCAGTTTAGTACCTTCTGGGTAACGTTTAGCGATTGCGACCCAAGGATCTTCGCCCAGTTGTTTCAGACCCAGAGAAACACGAGTGCGCTCACGGTCGAATTTCAGAACTTTAACATTGATTTCATCACCAACGTTGACGATTTCGCTTGGGTGTTTAACACGTTTCCAAGCCATGTCAGTGATATGCAGCAGGCCGTCAACACCGCCCAGATCAACGAATGCACCGTAGTCAGTAAGGTTCTTAACGATACCTTTAACTTCCATGCCTTCTTGCAGATTTTCCAGCAGTTGATCGCGCTCAGCGCTGCTTTCAGATTCAATTACAGCACGACGAGAAACAACAACGTTGTTGCGTTTCTGATCCAGCTTGATTACTTTGAACTCAAGCTCTTTGCCTTCCAAGTGAGTAGTATCACGAACTGGACGTACATCAACCAGTGAACCTGGTAAGAACGCACGAATACCGTTCAGCTCAACAGTGAAACCACCTTTAACTTTACCGTTGATAACACCAGTTACAGTTTCAGCTTCTTCGTAAGCTTTTTCCAGCATCAGCCATGCTTCATGACGTTTAGCTTTCTCACGAGACAGGATAGTTTCACCGAAACCATCTTCTACTGCATCCAGAGCTACATCGATTTCATCGCCAACTTGGATTTCTAGCTCACCCTGAGCATTTTTGAACTGTTCTACTGGGATAGCAGATTCTGATTTAAGACCTGCGTCAACAAGGACTACGTCTTTATCGATGGCAACAACAGTACCACGGACGATAGAACCAGGACGAGTTTCAATATTCTGCAGGGATTCTTCAAAGAGTTGAGCAAAAGATTCAGTCATATTAATGATCTTCAAGAGTTTTAAATTAACGTCCACTTAGCTTCCCGCCAAATGGGGTTGTTTCACATACCCCACAACATTCCATGTCGCAAGGTTGATGCTATGCTAATAATATAATCACATAGCGGTAACTGCGTATATTATCTAATTATAAGCTAAAATAAAGCCTATTATCACGATAATTGTAGAATTTTTTTTGCATAGGTGTGTGCTTTTTCAATAACTTCCTCAATAGACATACTTGTGGAATCCAGCACTAATGCGTCTTTCGCGGCAATAAGAGGTGCAACAGAGCGATTACGATCACGAAAATCGCGCTCTTCAATTTCGCTTAAAAGACGTTCAAAATTAACATCAAAACCTTTTTCTTGCAACTGCTTCATCCGCCGATGAGCCCGTTCTTCCGCGGAGGCATCAAGAAAAATTTTTACCGGTGCATCGGGAAAAACCACCGTTCCCATATCACGGCCATCAGCAATTAGCCCAGGATGGGTTCTAAATGCACGTTGGCGTCGGAGTAAAGCTTCACGTACGCGAGGAAAAGTGGCAGTTTGGGATGCAGTGTTTCCTACTGTTTCGGTTCTAATTTGATTTGAAACATCTTCCCCTTCCAGAATGACTTTCAGTACATTATCTTCAGGAACAAATTTCACATCTAAATTTGCAGCCAAAGGAACTAATGCATCTTCGGATTGGATATCAACATGGTGATGTAACGCAGCTAACGCTAATACACGATAAATCGCGCCAGAGTCTAAAAGTTGCCACCCAAACTCGTTTGCTAATGCTTGGCAAAGCGTACCTTTACCTGCTCCGCTTGGTCCATCAACGGTGATTACAGGGGCTATCGCCACCATAAAAAATCTCCTTTTCTGCAAATAGCCTAGCTACCCGCAATTAAAATCTGTGAAGGTATTATACCAATTCAGTAGATTTGTGAAATAAGCAGGTTCTGATGATTGCTAAAAAATAAGAAAAAGTTGATATTTGAATCGTAAAAATCAGGTTGATATCAAAGAAAATAATATCAACCCAATCAATAGATTAATGACTTAGACGTGCCAACTGTTCGAAGTAATCAGGAAAAGTTTTTGCAGTGCAGCCCGGATCCAAAATTGTTACTGGTGTATCTGATAATGCAACTAACGAAAAACACATTGCAATACGATGGTCGTTATAGGTTTCAATTTCAGCATGTTGTAATTTTTTCGGTGGAACAACACGAATATAATCATGCCCTTCTTCCACTTCAGCGCCAACTTTTCGTAACTCTGTCGCCATCGCATATAACCGGTCGGTCTCTTTTACCCGCCAGTTATAGATATTACGAATAACCGTTTCGCCTTCAGCAAACAGGGCAACCGTTCCAATGGTCATTGCCGCATCAGGGATCGCGTTCATGTCCATATCAATACCTGTCAATGTTCTGCGTTCACATTCAACGTAGTCATCACCCCAACGAATAGTCGCGCCCATTTTTTCTAATACGTTGGCAAATTTAGTGTCCCCTTGCAAACTATTGCGCCCAATTCCTGTTACACGCACTACGCCCCCCTTAATGGCGGCCGCAGCGAGGAAATAAGACGCTGATGAAGCATCACCTTCCACTAAATATTCGCCTGGTGATTGGTATTGTTGCTGCCCTTTGATAACGAAATATTCATATTGATGATTTTCGACATTAACACCGAACGTTTTCATTAATGCTAATGTGATATCAATGTAAGGTTTGGAGACTAACTCGCCAATAATTGTAATTGTTGTGTCTTGCTCTGCACGCGGTGCCGCCATTAACAGCGCAGTTAAAAACTGGCTGGAAACAGACCCATCAACTGAAATTTGGCCACCGATAAAACCACCTTTTAAACGTAATGGTGGGTAATTCTCTTGTTCCAAATATTCAATCTCTGCACCGCCTTCCCTCAGCGCATCAACCAAATGCCCAATTGGGCGCTCTTTCATGCGAGGCTCACCCGTTAAAATAATATTATTACGGCTTAGTGATAGTGCTGCAGTCAGTGGGCGCATTGCAGTTCCCGCATTGCCTAAAAAGATTTCTGTTTCATCTGGATGAGATAAATTTCCACCTAAACCTTCTACACGACAACGTGTTTTATCTTCAGACAATTGGTAGTTAACACCTAGCTGGCTTAATGCATTCAGCATATGGCGAATATCATCACTGTCCAATAAGTTAGTGAGTGTGGTCGTTCCTTTAGCCATCGCTGCTAATAATAGTGCGCGGTTTGAGACACTTTTTGACCCTGGCAAATTAATTGTGCCGTTGATTGAATAAATAGGTTGTAATGTCAGGGATTGCATAAAAAGCAGTTTCTCCAGTGAAGTTTTGCAAGTAAATAAAATCTGGCTCTATTTTCTTTTAAGTCAAATAAGAAGAGCACAGATAACCGACTGAACATCCTATTTCAGTCGGCAAATCTCATTATTGAGCGTTATGGCGTTCGAAATCAGCCATAAAATCAACCAAAGCCTGTACACCAGCTAATGGCATCGCATTATAGATTGACGCACGCATACCACCAGCCACTTTATGGCCTTTTAGAGAAAGTAAGCCTTGCTCTTTGGCTTCTTCAATAAATTTCGCATCAAGTGCCGGGTTTTGCATTTGGAACGGTACGTTCATCCAAGAACGGTTTTCAACCGCAACACGGTTAATATAGAACTGGCTATCATCAATTGCATTGTAGAGTAATTGTGATTTTTCATAATTACGCTTAGCCATTTCTTGCAAACCACCTTGCTCTTTTAACCATTTGAAGACCATCCCCGCGAGATACCAAGCAAAGGTCGGTGGAGTATTAAACATTGAATCGTGTTTTGCTAATACCGTGTAATCAAATACAGATGGAGTCTGAGGCGAAGCTTTACCGAGCAGGTCTTCTCGAATAATAACGATAGTTAATCCAGCTGGCCCAATATTTTTTTGAGCTCCCGCATAAATTACACCATAACGGCTTACATCAATCGGTTTAGATAAGATAGAAGAGGAATAGTCAGCAACAATAATTTTATCTTCAGGGAAATCAGGTTCCTCATGAATAGCTAAGCCACCAATGGTTTCATTTGGGCAATAGTGAACATAAGCGGCATCATCACTTAATGGCCACTCTTTCATAGGTTTTAAACTAACAATGCCATCTTTTTCTTCAGTAATTTGAATTACATTAGGTGTACAGTATTTTTCAGCTTCTTTTGCTGCTGACTCTGACCAATAGCCGCTTACAATGTAGTCTGCGGTCGTTTTATCACCTAGTAAATTCATTGGTAACGTTGCAAAATGGGCTCGAGCTCCACCGTGACAAAATAAAACTTTATAGTTATCAGGGATGTTTAATAAATCACGTAAATTTTGCTCTGCTTCTGTTGCCACTTCGATAAAGTCTTTTCCGCGATGGCTAACTTCCATGACAGAAACGCCTAAACCCTTCCAATTACAAAACTCTTGTTCAGCACGACGCATGACTTCAACAGGTAGCATAGCTGGACCTGCACTGAAATTATAAACCTGACTCATTGACCTCACCCTATCTATCTTCAATTATGGTTAATAAAATTCACTCAGATAGTTAAAGTTGTACCACTCCAAGCCTTTAGCTGCAACGGTTATTGTCAGCAATCCCAAAAATGAAAGGGGGGTTATTTTTTGATAATGGGGAAAAGAATTTTGTTAATCTTGTCACACTCTCGACAAGCACCATTTTATGGAGAAATTAACAATAAATAAGCGATAATATCCCGAATTACATCATTGCGCTGTGTTTCGGGATATTCATTGAAATGTCTTTTATTGAAGATTAAAAATTAGCGAATAACTTTGCTTACGATCTCAATCGCTTCTTTTTCTATTTGGCGTAAATGATCTTCTCCACGGAAGCTTTCACAATAAATTTTATACGCTTCTTCCGTACCTGATGGCCTTGCTGCAAACCAGCCATAATCAGTCATGATTTTTAAACCACCAATTGGCGCATTATTACCGGGGGCTGCGGTTAAACGCTGTGTAATTTTATCTCCTGCCAATGTATCTGCTGCAACCATTTCCGGTGATAATTTACTTAGCTTCGCTTTTTCTTCGTGAGTAGCTTTCGCTTGAATACGATTGTAAATCGGTGCCCCAAATTTTTGGGCGAGGTTATTATAACGCTGCTGCGGGTTTTCACCGGTAACCGCCGTAATTTCCGCGGCTAGTAAGCAAAGAATGATACCGTCTTTGTCTGTTGACCAAGGTGTGCCATCGAATTTTAAGAATGATGCCCCTGCACTTTCCTCACCGCCAAAACCTAGTTGTCCACTGAATAACCCATCAACGAACCATTTGAACCCTACAGGCACTTCAACTAATTCACGACCGATATCATTAACAACACGGTCAATCATCGCACTTGAGACAAGTGTTTTCCCTACCGCAACATTTTTTCCCCACTGAGGGCGGTGTTGGAATAGGTAGTCGATTGCCACAGCAAGATAGTGATTTGGGTTCATTAAACCATCGGGGGTAACAATGCCATGACGGTCATAGTCAGGGTCATTAGCGAAAGCTAAATCAAATTTTTCTTTCATCCCAAGCAAACCCGCCATTGCCCAACTTGATGAGCAATCCATACGGATAACACCATCATGATCCAAAGGCATAAAACGGAACGTTTGGTCTAATTGGTCATTTACGATTTCAATATCTAATTGATAATATTCAGCAATTTTTTTCCAGTATTCAATACCGGAACCGCCTAGTGGGTCAACACCAATTTTCAAACCAGACTTAGCAATCGCTTGCATATCAACAACTTCGCCTAATGCAGAGACATAAGGCATAACCAAATCTTGCTGAATAACGTATTCACTCGCCATCGCTGTATCAAAATTGACTCTTTTAACCCCTTCCAGGTTATTGACTAGCAATTGGTTTGCATTTTTTTCAATAACAGAAGTTAAATCGGTATCAGCCGGCCCGCCATTCGCAGGGTTGTATTTAATACCGCCATCTTCAGGTGGGTTATGTGAAGGCGTAATTACAATGCCATCCGCAACATCTTGGTGTGATTGGTTATAACTTAAAATAGCGTGAGAGATAGCTGGAGTTGGCGTAAAACCATTATTTTCCTGAACAATTACATGAACTTGATTTGCCGCTAACACTTCAACCACTGTAATAAACGCTGCTTCTGATAACGCATGGGTATCTTTCCCTACAAAACAAGGACCTGTTACACCTTGCTTTTTGCGTAAATCGGCAATTGCTTGTGCAATGGCTAATATGTGGTTTTCATTAAAATTTTTACGCAACGAACTACCACGATGCCCTGATGTGCCAAACTTAACAGCTTGAGATGTATTATCGGGTTGTGGTTGCTGCGTATAATATTGAGCGGTTAATTGAGCGACATTGATCAAGTCACTTTGAAACGGAAGCTGCCCTGCACGTTCATGTATTGTCACTTGTTTTCTCCCAAAGCACTGATGCTTTGTTATCAACATCAGTGGCCTTTCAGTTTTTAAATAGTATTACAAACTTTTTCAATCACATTGGTTGGAAATTGCATTTCCTGCATGATCGCATCAACCATGCTACGTTTACGATTCGTATTCGTATTCGTGATCACCCAATAGGGTGTTCCTGGTATATGACGCGGCTTAGATTGCTTACCAGCTGCAAGTAATGTTTGTTCATCACCAGCAAAATAAATACGAGTTCGGCCATGCATTAACTCTGTTGCACTCGCAAAACGATTCGCATCTAAACTATATAAAGTAGACAAAATCAACATAAAGCGGTCAATCGCTTTACTTTTTTCTGCATAAGCGTCAGATAACAGAAGCTCTCTAATGACTCTAACAGGATTTAATGCAACAGCAGGTGTACTCATCGCAGGTTCAGCCTTAATAACAGCATGTTCCTGACTAATTTCTTTTGCTTGTACTGGCTGCCCGGATTTGAAATTTAACATACGGCGCAAAATATCCGATGCACTTTCACCGATATGCTGTGTATGGCTCGCAATATAGCGGTAAAGCTCTTCATCAACTTCTATCGTTTTCATTTTTTCCCAGTACTTTTTTAACTAAAATTTGCGGTGTGATTATAAGACAGATTTAAAAAAAACAAAACAATTAAAATTTCAATAACTTAAAGTAAACATTATTCTAAGTTCAAAGATAATTCAGTGGGTTATCATGCCATGACTTCCAGTATTTTGCCTCAGTGATCAACTTCAATTTTCTGAAATTCATTGGCTAAGGATATTTTGATTATCGACTCATTGACTTACCTCAGCCAAAATCGCAGCTTATTTGACCATTTGGATTTTATTCATAGCCGTGACATGATAAGACCACATGTACCGCTGACGAATTGATCAAACAAATATGACTGTGTTACTTAACCATACTATCCATAAACCTGAAAATCCAATCTCAAATAGTCCTATTGTACTCATACATGGGTTATTTGGTGACCTCAATAACTTAGGTGTTTTAGGACGTAATCTACAACAATATTTCGATACGATTCAAATTGATGTTCGTAATCATGGTGACTCATTTCGTGATGAGCAAATGAGTTACCAACAAATGGCCCAAGATGTTATTACTCTAATAAAGTCTTTAGGTTACGAAAATGCTATTTTAATTGGTCACTCTATGGGTGGCAAAATCGCCATGGCGGCAACAGCAATAGCCCCTAATTTTATTAATAGTATCGTTGCTATTGATATGGCGCCTGTCGCTTACCAAGTCCGTCGTCATGATAAAATATTCGCGGCGCTTGATGCCGTTACAGCAAAAAATGCAAAAACTCGCCAAGAAGCTACTGTGATTATGCGTGATTACATTAATGAGGATGGCGTTATCCAATTTCTGCTTAAATCCTTTAAGCAAGGTGAGTGGAAATTTAATTTACCTGCCCTAAAAGCTAATTATGAAAGTATTATTGGTTGGGAAATAGTACCCGCCTGGAATAAACCCGTGCTGTTAATCCCAGGAGGAAATTCCCCTTATGTACAAGCTGAATATAAAGAACAAATCGCACAACAATTTCCGCAAGCCAAAGCGTGGGTTGTTGCTGATACAGGGCACTGGGTTCATGCAGAAAAACCAGACCATGTTTTAAGAGCCATTCATCGTTTTTTATCTATCCCTGAATAATTGTTCACATTTAAATATAGATATTGAAAAGATATATAACTTTTCAATATCTTTAAATATATTTGTAGTTAAATATAATTACTTTATTAATTACATAATAAGACTAACTTCAATACACAGCGAATTACAAACCCTGTATTATCCAAATTCTACTCCACCTTATTACTATCTAGTGCATATTTTATCAATGCAAATTTGGAATTAAAAATTCAAATAACTTAAGGAATTTATTAATATAGAAAATGGATAGTCTCAAATCAAAATCAACATTATACTTCATTAGTGTTATTGCTAAGTTATCAGGGCAAGTAAATCCTAAAGAACTAGAACAAACACTCAATCAATCTATTGGTTACAATGAAAAACTTAACATTATTAAATCGAAACATGCCATTCGCTGTAGGAATAAATATCAGAAGAATAAAAATGTAACTAAAATCGTATGCCCTGCTATTTTATATAATACCAAAGGAGAAGCCATTCTATTAGCTAACTGCAATCAAGAACAAGTACTCATTCAGCAATTTGGGAATACGCCGCCAGAGATATGGAGTATTGATGAGCTGAATCAACAATGGAATGGTCATTGGTTAGAAGTAAACCTTAAGCAGGGTCAATTTGACATTACCTGGTTCCAAGTCGAATTTATGAAATACAAACCCATTATTTTGTGGGTTTTATTCTTTTCATTTATATTGCAAATACTCGCATTAGTTTCCCCTATTGTTATGCAAGTTATTATGGATAAAGTACTCGTTCATAATAGCTTAGTCACATTGGACGTTTTAATTTTTGGGTTAATTATTGCAGCGTTGATCGAAGTGACATTGAAAGGATTACGAGAGTATATTTATCATCACACTGTTAATCGCATTGATATGACACTCGGCTTGAAGCTGGTAAATCATTTACTGAGACTGCCTATTCCCTTTTTTAAAAGCAGGCAAATAGGCGCAATTGTCACCCGAGTAAAAGAACTCGAAACTATTCGTGAGTTTTTAACCAGCAGCTTTTTTACCCTATGTGTCGATGTGCTATTTTTATTTGTATTTATTTTTGTGATGAACTTGATCTCCACAACACTCACAATAATATTTTTGTGTTCTATTCCTTTTTATCTTTTATTAGCTTGGTGGTTAACGCCTAAAATTGAATCTGCTGCACAGCAACAATTCACCAATATTGCCATCAATACCTCTTTTTTGACCGAAAGTATCAATGGGATCGAAACAGCCAAAAGCTTATCCGTCGAACCAAATTTCACTCGTCGCTGGGACGGTCAAACCGCTGATATGAGCCAAACTAACTTTGTATCAGGGCAAATAAGCTCCCGCTCTGAACATCTAGTGATGGCTATTGAAAAAATCACCAGTGCTATTGTTTTGTGGGTTGGTGCTTCTGAAGTTTTAGCATTGCAGATGACGATTGGCCAGCTTATTGCCTTTTACATGATGGTTAGCCACGCTAACCAGCCCCTCATCAAACTAACTAAATTATGGGGGGACTACATTCGAACCAGTGTCGCTATCGAAAAGCTCTCCCAAATTATTAACTTACCTACCGAACAATCACAGCAAGAAAATAAGTTATCTCTTCAAGGGCATTTAAATCTAAAAAATATCTCGTTCCGCTACCAACCTAACATGCCATTTGTTCTAAAAAACTTTAATTTAAATATTAAAGCGGGAGAAACTATTGGTATTGTTGGGACATCAGGGTCAGGTAAGAGCACCCTCGCTAAATTATTACTACGGCTTTATACCCCTGAAAGTGGTGCTATTTTTGTGGATGGAACCCCCATGTCTGCGATTAACTTGCACTCCCTTAGACAACAAATTGGTATTGTTTTACAGGAAAATTTCTTATTCAGCCAATCTGTTTTTCACAATATCGCTCAAACCTCACCGGATGCCTCCATGGACGAAGTCGTTCATGCCGCCAAAATGGCGGGAGCACACGATTTTATTTTGAAATTACCAAAAGGTTACGACACCGTTCTTGCCGAGGGGGGAACATCACTTTCTGGCGGCCAACGCCAACGTATTGCTATTGCTAGAACACTGCTTTCCAACCCTAAAGTGATTATTTTTGATGAGGCAACTAGCGCTTTAGATGATGAATCCCAAGCCGTTATTCAAGAAAATATGCATATTATTGCAAAAGGAAGGACCATCATCACAATTGCTCACCGCCTATCAACTATTCGCCATCACCAGCGGATCATTGTGATGCAAAATGGTGAAATTATCGAGCAAGGTAGCCATCAGCAACTTATTGAACAAGGTAATTTTTATAAACATTTGTGGACTCTACAACAGTCTCTGAAATCAGACATGGACGTAAAATGAAACATCGATTAGACAAAAACCGTTATAACAGCTTTTTGCCTTCACACTTGGCGATATTAAAAACACCACCGTCTTACTTGGCACTATACGTCGCTATTTCTATTAGTGTAGGCGTTTTTATTGCTATAACTTGGTCGTTTTTTGGTAAGTTGGATATTCAAGCAACCACGCAAGGTAAACTTATTGTTTCAGGACGAACACAGTTAATTCAAGCGTTTGAATTAAGTCGTTTAGAACATATTCATGTCACTGATGGGCAAGTAGTAAAACAAGGGGATCCTTTAATAACTGTCAATGTATTAGGTGTTGACCAAGATATCCTAAGTTTAAATTACCAACATAACTTCCATGTAGCCGAAATATTAATTTATCAAGCATTGATTTCACAACAGCCTATTGAGCAATTACCTTTATTTAACCAATTAACTGAACTAGAACAAAACAATACACGGGCTAGCTATCAAACACAAAAAATAGAATTTGATTCATTAATTAATGAACTTAATAATGAAATTCAATTAAATACTGTCAATCAGCAAGCTAGAAAAGACGAATTACTCACTATCAATTCCCTCATCGTAAACATCAAAAAGCGCCTCGATGCACACCATTCGTTAACTAAAAAGCAGTTGATCAGCCAGAAGGAATTTTTAGAACAAGAGCGAGAACTATTAATCGCTAAAAAAGAAAAAGTCACCAAATTATCTGAGCTCTCAATTCTAAAAAGCCAGTATCAAGCCTTAAATGAAAAGGTAGGCAGAATTAAAGCCCAAAAAAACCAAGAGTGGGATGAAAAATACAAACAAGCTGACTTTAAGCGGGCTTCCCTTGAGCAAGAACTATTAAAAAATAAAGAAAGAAACCAATTAGAAATCATACGGGCTCCCGTTGATGGCACGATACAACAGCTTGCTACACACACTATAGGTGCAGTGTTACAACCCGCACAGCAGTTAATGGCTGTAGTACCTAATAATCATGTTCAACTAGCTGAAATTAAAATCTTAAATAAAGATATTGGTTTCATCCATGAAGGGTTAAGAGCAGAGGTGAAAATAGATGCTTTCCCTTACACTCGTTATGGCACAGTTGAAGGGGAAGTGATTTCCGTCTCTCGTGACAGTACTCTCGATGAAAATCTTGGATTAGTGTTCTTAGGGCAAATCGGTCTTAAGCAAAAAGAACTAGTAGTTGATGGTGAGTCTATTGAACTGACACCCGGTTTATCCATTGTGGCAGAAATAAAAACAGATAAACGCCGTATTATTGATTACTTACTTAGCCCAATCAATGAATACACCTCAAACGCGATGAGAGAAAAATAATCGATGGAACAGTTAAATAATCATGGCTTGGATGCCTTAGTTTGGGTGGCTAAATATTATCAAAACAATGTTTCATCTGACCAACTAAGGCATGCTATTGGTATGCAAACTTTATCCCCTACTGAGTGGGAAATTAGAGAATGTGCACAAATATTGGGGTATGAAACCGAGCTTATTGCAGCACAATATAAGCAATTAAGAACACTACCTTTGCCCGCTTTAATCTATATAGATGGTTTCTGGCAAGTAATTAGCCAAGAAAATGAATTGGTACTCATTAACCCGACTAATGATGAACGAAAACCTATTTATAATTCGATTGGGCATCAACAAGCTGAATTTGACATAGTACTCATTAAGGAGCAATTAGAACCGGAGCAAAAAAAGGCCTTTGGTTTTAGCTGGTTTATTCCCTCTATTTTGCGACAACATGTTAAATTACGAAATATTTTTATTCTCTCTGCCATTATTCAGCTTTTCGCCTTAATTAGCCCACTGTTGTTTCAAAATTTAATCGACAAAGTGTTAGTTGGCCGCAGTCTCTCAAATTTACACGTTATTGCATTGGCGATTTTTGCCATTGCTGTTGCAGAGCCGATATATGGTTTTATTCGTAATAAGATTTTTAGCCATAGTAGTAGCCAGATAAGCGCTGAATTATCAGGGAAAATTTATCGCCATTTAATGGCCTTACCTTTAAATTATTTTAAGCTAAGGCCAACAGGGAAAATTATCGCAAGGATCCGTGAATTAGCTCATATAAGGCAGTTTTTAACGGGCTCGACACTGATGCTATTCATTGACTTTATCTTTGTTATCCTTTTTGTCGCGGTTTTATTTTCCTATAGTAGTTTGATGGCTTGGATTTTATTGGGCTCTATGGGGGTATTTTTTGTTTTATGGATGGTTTTAGGCCCAATCATTCGCCAACAAACTCAAAAATCTTACCAAGCCGATGAAAATGGTCTCACTTTTCTCACCGAAAGTATTACTGGGATTGAAACCATAAAAACGACAGCAACAGAAAAATACTTTAATCAACGCTGGAAAAAAATATTTAGCAAGCAGCTAACTCAAAGCTTTAAAGTATCAATGCGCAGTGAAGTTGCCTCTCAGTTAATGACTCTCGTGAGTAAAATAACTACCGCAATTCTTTTGTGGGTTGGTGTCAAGGAGGTATTAAACGGTGGGATTTCTCCTGGCGAATTAGTGGCATTTAATATGCTAAGCGCGCATGTTACACAACCTGTATTGCGATTTGCCCAGGTTTGGCAAGATTTCCAACATACCATCATTTCATTGCGTCGGGTGGGAGATATTCTTGATGAACCTGTAGAAAATGAACGTAAAGGGATTGCAAACACTTCAAATATTCACGGAAAAATCGAGTTTCAAAACATCCGCTTTCGTTATCAACCTGATACGCCTGAAGTTATCAATAATTTGTCATTAATGGTTAATTCTGGTGAATTTATTGGGATTACTGGCCCTTCTGGTTCTGGAAAAAGCACCTTAACGAAATTATTACAACGACTTTATGTACCACAACATGGGCAAGTTATTGTTGATGGCATGGATTTAGCTGTCGCAGATACTGTGTCATTACGCCGAAAAATGAGCGTTGTATTACAAGAAAGCACTTTATTCGTCGGTTCTATTGCAGAGAATATTCGTTTAAGCCACCCGCAAGCGACTCACGAACAAGTTATTCACGCAGCAAAATTAGCTGGAGCATATGACTTTATTATGGCATTGCCTGATAATTTTAATTATCCCTTATCAGAAAAAGGCTTGAACCTTTCAGGTGGTCAACGTCAAAGAATTGCACTTGCGCGCGCTTTACTCACCGAACCAGACATTTTAATTCTCGATGAAGCCACTTCTGCGCTCGATTACGAGTCAGAAGCTGCCATTATGGAAAATATGCCTTTAATTACGCAAGGAAGAACAGTCATTAGTATTGCTCACCGACTCAACACGATTATGCATGCTGATAGGATATGTGTTATTTGCCAAGGAGAAGTACACGAAATGGATACACACGAAAACTTGCTCAAATCAAATGGCTTATACGCCAATTTATGGCGCCAACAAACGCAATAACACGGATAAAAAAGCATCACACCTATAGCAAGTGGTGCTTTTTTACTAAAAGCGCTCATTTTACAACCGATTAAACCAAATCATCGTAGATGAAGCTATAGCACAAGGGGATTAGCTAGGGTATCATGGCGCGCTGAATTACTGGCACACCCTTTTAGCAGTTATAGACATGGCAAAAGAACAAACGGATCGAACTACACTAGATTTGTTCGCTGAGGAACGAAGGCCTGGGCGACCTAAAACAAGCCCGCTATCACGGGATGAACAACTGAGGATCAACAAACGCAACCAACTGAAACGAGATAAAGTGAAAGGATTGCGTAGAGTTGAATTGAAACTGAACGAAGAAGCTGTCGTGATATTGAATCAGTTAGCTGAAGATAAAAATATAAGCCGTAGTGAATTGATCGAAGAAATTTTGATGTCACAACTTGAGCATGTTAACACATCAATACTCAAATAACGTTATCTTGATAAATCACACAAATTTGACAGACTTAGCATCATTTTTTCGCCAGAATAAGGCGTAATATTCTATCTATTTTCGTTCTAAATGGGCTCTAGAAGGCGAATTTTCACCTCTAGTCCTCTTAGAAAAACAAGAGGTTAATCACTTTATGGCAGTCATAGGCATTTTCTTCGGAAGTGACACAGGTAACACAGAAAATATTGCCAAAATGATCCAAGAAAGATTGGGCAAAGATGTAGCAGAAGTTCACGATATCGCAAAATGTAGTAAAGAAGATATTGAAGCTTTTGATATTCTACTTCTCGGTATTCCAACTTGGTATTATGGTGAAGCTCAATGTGATTGGGATGATTTCTTCCCTACTCTCGAAGAAATTGATTTCGAAGGTAAACTTGTCGCCTTATTTGGTTGTGGAGACCAGGAAGACTACGCTGAATATTTCTGTGATGCTATGGGTACGATCCGCGATATTATTGAGCCTCGTGGTGCTGTTATTGTTGGTCATTGGCCAACAGAAGGTTATCACTTTGAAGTATCCAAAGGTATGGCAGATGACAACCACTTTGTTGGTTTAGCTATTGATGAAGATCGTCAACCTGAGCTAACTGATGAACGTGTTGATGCATGGGTAAAACAAATCTCTGAAGAAATGTCTTTAGCTGAAATTTTAGGCTAATAGATCATATAAAGAAACCTTACCCATAGATTGCACCACTGTCTTGTACAAAATGAATCACCTAAGCCAGTGGCGTAATCTAAAATAACCGATAAGGTATCCTAATAGGATAGGTTCTCAAGAGATTATCAAAATAATGAGACAATGCATGGTTTCTATTTTTATTTTCCATGCCTATAATTGTAAATCAGTTTAGAAGACAACTGTATTGATGTTAAAAATGTCTCATTATTGTTAAATTTAAGATACAGGACAAACCCGCATGACAGACAACAACAAAGCATTGAAAAATGCTGGACTCAAAGTCACTCTTCCAAGATTAAAAATTTTGGAAGTACTTCAAGAGCCTGAGTGCCACCACGTCAGTGCGGAAGATCTCTATAAAAAGCTGATCGATATGGGCGAAGAGATCGGGTTAGCAACCGTATACCGCGTGTTAAACCAATTTGATGATGCAGGTATCGTAACCCGTCACAACTTCGAGGGTGGTAAATCTGTATTCGAGTTAACTCAGCAACATCACCATGATCATTTAATCTGTTTAGATTGTGGAAAAGTGATTGAGTTTACTGACGAATCCATTGAAACTCGCCAAAAAAATATCGCTGCTCGCCATGGCATTAAACTATCTAACCATAGTTTATATCTATATGGTCATTGCGCAGATGGTGATTGCCGTGATAATGCTGACGCACACGAAGCAAAAGAGTAATAGTATTCAACCATCGCTGATAAAACGTAATGGTTAAAAATACCAAAACCCTGATAATAAACTTTATCAGGGTTTTTTATTTTAAATATCCATATTTTTTTCACTCAATTAGTGATAATTTATGATGAATAACTTAAATTTAACTATTTATCACTACAATTTTTAGTTAATAAAAAATTTTCCTAGAAACTATAATAGTTGCAATTCAAATCAAAACCCTTATATTATTTCACTGATGAATATATTCTATCATCTAGAATTATACTTATATATCAAAGTGGTATATAAATAACATTATAGATGTTTTCTAATTTTTCATACTATATAAAAATTATTTTATTTCCTTTCTATTATTTTAACTATAATTTAGAAAGTTGATGATTCAAATGTAGCCATAAAGTTAAAATACACTTTAAATGCACAATTACATTTATTGACTAAACTAATTACGTATTTTAGTAATTTGTAAGAGATTATCTGATGAAAAAAACATATCTTTTTCTCAACACAAGTTTTTTCTTCTGGTTTCTTACTTTAATAGGGTGGTTTTTTAGCTATTTATCTATCACCTTATTTTCGTTCGTATTATCAGTGCTATTCTTGATCTTATACTTCAATCAAAAAAAGGTAAGTAAAATGTTCACCAAAAGACAAAACAAGCCCACGCCTACATCGACGTCCCCTTCTATAAGTAATGAGCCTGAAGTGACTGCAAAGATAGAAGAACAAATTACACTATCAACGCCTACTATTAGTGAAGAAAAATCGAATACGGTTATCTCTAGGGACGTTATTTTTGAAGGGAATATTACCTCTAATGAGCAAGTACATATCTATGGAAAAGTCATTGGAAATATAACAGGAAAAGATAATACTGTTAAAGTCATGTTAAACGGCCAAGTCACGGGAAATATTACCTGTAAAGAGCTGGTAGTTAATGGGCGTATTGAAGGTGAGTGCTTATCTGATACTATTTGTATTGAAAATAATGGCGAAATCCACGGTACTATCCATTACAGTAGCTTATCGATTAAAAAGGGTGGGGTTTTATCTGGCCATGCTCAAATTAAAAATCCTCCTCATCAATCGGAAAAAGTTACCATATTAAAAGATAAGCTAAAACAAGACGCTATCATACCCAATGAAAGTGTAAATAACGCTTCTTTGTAGTCACCATAAAAATAAGGTGAATATACCCACCTTATTTTCAATTTTTATATCAGTATTTACACTTATTAAAACATCTCATTAATATTAAAATATATAGCAAACCTCTTTCCTATCTAGGCAAATGACTGCCATAGTTCCCCTATAGCAGTCATTTGTTACTAAAATATTTTCTACTCTAGAATACAGTAAATGGCATCATTACCATAAACTTAATATCTTTTTCATCTTGGAAAATATTTCCATAACCACCACCATAACTCGGAATATCTGTATGATTATCATATTTGGTAAAATGTAGCTTAAATAGCGTATCTTTTGCTCTACCTGACTGCACGGTATATAAAATATCAAAGTTCCATGCACTTTCTTTTAAGCGTACATCTTGAGCATATTGGCTATTCGTACTTGGTTTAGCATCCCAACCATAAATATATGAGGTTCCGACTTTCCATCCAGCTAAATCCCAATTTTTTAAATCATACATAACACCAGCCATAACGGCTTTTTCATTATTAGCATTCCAGTCTGAACGGCCATCCCACCAAATATCCATGCGGCCATTTGATGTTGCCCAACCAGGGGTCATACGCTGTAGGAAATAACCTTGATTACCTTTAGCTTTTACATAGGTTCCCTCTAATTTAAAATCAAATTCATCGTAGGTGTAACCTAATGTCATCGCTTGCAACCAAGCTAAACCGTCATAAACATCATTAACTCCGCCGTCTGAAACTTTGTCTTTTGCCCCATAAAATTGATAAGACATACGTAAATCACGGTCTACAACAGGAACAGCATAGGAAACCTTGGCAAAATATTGGTCCATATAGCTTTTTGCTTGCCCATATGCCCCTTCAAGAACTAAGTTGTTTTTAAAGTCATATTTGAAACCAATTGATTGTAAATAGCTGATCCCAGTTTTACCATCCGCTTCACGAAAATCATACATACTGCGGTACCAAGGTGCTTTATAGCGGTCGGTCCACATATAGGACATGCTGAGTTCACCATTTTGCTCAAAATCAAACACCCCGCCCACCTCTAATCCACGGTATGTTCCAGGCATATAACTCCAATGGGATGCTAATAGCGTTTGCCCCGTTGGTTGAATATAGCCGCCTCTCCCCCAGAAAGGGCCATATTTCAATTTTGCAGCCGCTTTATAAAAAGTCACACCACTACGATCCCCTGTCCATTTTTCATCCCAACGTGATTTTGCGTCACTAAAACCGATTTCATTTGGTGCAGCAGGCCCACTGTTCGATAGCTCAATAGCTGTAAAACCCGCTAAATCAAGCCCAATAATGTCCTGAAAATAGCCGGATGAGAAATCTAGGCTGGCATTAAACGTTGAGTGTTTAAGATTATCCGCATACTTTTTATATTTATCACTATTAGAGTCTAAATCTTTACGTGAACGATCTCGTTGCCAGTAGTAAAGGCCACCAGTAAGTTTTGAATCTTCAAAAAATTGCTCCGCATGCATGATTGGCTGGTAACCAATAGGTAGCATCGCTATTGCGATTTTTAAGACGAGCAATTTCCTGCCAGTATTGACATTTTTATTAACCATTCTTGTATTCCTCTAATATTTTTTAATTTTATTTTTCGGCCGAAATACGATTTAACTTTCCATTTAAATCTAAATATTCACAATGAGTTATGCCTCTTGCGATGTATTTAGCCTATTTTTTGCAACGCGAATTATCAACACTGATACAGGCTTTGTTGCCAAAATATGATCAACGACACATTAATTTTAATTAATTGCCATTATCACCAGTGATGACCTTGCTAAAAATAAAATGTAATAAATTGATAAATATAAAAAATATAGAGAGAATACACATAAGAAAGGGTTCAAGATAAAATCAATAAATTAACTGTTTGTACCTTAATTTTTCCTATTTTGTAGGAATTCTCAAAGTTCTATCACCACATTGACCTAATTGCCTTAAAAAAGCTCAGATTACTGAGTCAAATAATTAGGATAAATGTTGTTGTACTGAAAAATAACATACGTAAGTATAAAATTTCTTAACAAACAATAAAGCTAACGGGGTACAGGCTACTGCACCCCGCTGTATTAAATTAACACTTGTTTTGATAATTAATATTTTTCGAATAATGCCTGAATTTGCTGAGGATCTTTAGTCTGAGTTAAGGCTAACTGAAGCAATACACGCGCTTTTTGCGGGTTCAACCTTTCTGAAGCAACAAAACCATATAAGTTATCATCCACTTCGGCATTTCTTGTCGTATAACCTGTTGGTACACGACTTAAACGAACGACAACCACGTCTTCTTTCGCTGCTTTTGCTAAAGCGTCAAATACCGCTTTATACATATTACCGTTACCCACACCTGCGCTTACAACCCCTTCAACCCCTTCTTCTCTCAAAGCTTTCACCGGAGCCGCTGATGCATTGGCATAATTGTAAACAATGCCTACCGCAGGGAGCTTTTCGAGTTTACTGACATCGAATGCCGCTTTGTCACCACGAGGTTGCGCTGCTTGGAAATAAGTGACTTTACCATCATGAATAAAACCTTCTGCTCCACCATTAACTGCATCAAATGCCTGTACTTCAGTGGTGCTCATTTTCATCACATTACGGCCTTGCACGACTTTATCGTTCATTGCCATCAGAACACCGCGCTCTCCAGCAGACTTATCCGTCGCTAAAACTACTGCATTATACAGGTTCAAAGGACCATCAGCGCCCAAAGCTGTTGAAGGACGCATTGCACCAACCAAGACAATTGGCTTTTTACATTGCGTGGTTAAATCAAGGAAAAATGCCGTTTCTTCTAAAGTATCAGTACCATGAGTGATTACAAAACCATCTGTTTTATCGCAATCTTGGTTAATTTTTTTCGCGAGGCTCAGCCAGACTTGGTCATTCATATCTTGTGAGCCAATATTCACCAATTGCTCACCACTTAAATTGGCAATTTTTTTGGTTTCTGGCACTGCATTAATTAAAGCATCAATCCCTACTTTACCCGCTTGATAACTGGAAGATGTGGCTGAATCACCGCCACCTGCTATCGTTCCCCCTGTCGCCAATACTGTAATATTAGGTTGAGCGATAGCGGATACGGCAAACAGTGAAACCAATGTCGCCAAAAGCGCTTTATTTCTGTTTTTCATCCTATTTTCCTTTCATTAATAAACTTCAGTTATTATGTGGAATTATGCTGAATTTTATGTGACCTATACAATTATTTTAGGATAAATAATGAATTTTAAGATGATTTATCTGTGAATAAATAAAAAGCGTGAGGCTTGCGACAAAAATCCGTATCATAGGCCGTTTGAAACACTCTATTCACAAGTGACTGACAATGAGCCAAACTTTTATTCCCGGCAAAGATGCCGCTCTTGAAGATTCCATCGATGCATTTCAAACCAAATTAAAGAAATTAGGGTTTGATATTGAAGAAGCCTCTTGGTTAAACCCTGTACCCAACGTTTGGTCTGTACATATCCGCGATAAAGCGTGCCCTCTTTGCTTTACTAATGGTAAAGGAGCGAGCAAAAAAGCCGCATTAGCCTCAGCGCTTGGTGAGTATTTTGAGCGTTTATCAACGAATTACTTCTTTGCGGACTTTTACCTTGGTAAATCTATCGCTGAAGGGGATTTTGTTCATTACCCTAATGAAAAATGGTTTCCACTAACCGAAGATGATAGTTTACCTGAAGGGTTATTAGACAATCGTTTGATTAAATTTTATGACCCCGATAACGCCTTAGCCGCCAGCCAATTAATTGACTTACAATCCGGCAATGAAGAACGTGGTATCTGCGCCCTGCCATTTACCCGCCAATCAGACAATCAAACCGTATATATTCCAATGAATATCGTTGGCAACCTATATGTTTCCAACGGAATGTCTGCGGGAAATACCGCCAACGAAGCGCGTGTACAAGGCCTTTCCGAAGTCTTTGAACGCTTTGTTAAAAATAAAATCATTGCTGAAAGTATTAGCTTACCGGCTATCCCTGCTGACGTCATGGCTCGTTATCCTGCGGTAGTTGAAGCCGTTGAAACCTTAGAAAAAGAAGGTTTTCCAATTTTCTGTTATGACGCATCACTAGGCGGCCAATACCCTGTAATTTGTGTGGTCTTGTTCAATCCACAGAACGGGACTTGTTTTGCCTCATTTGGTGCTCATCCTGACTTTGGTGTTGCCCTTGAACGTACAGTCACCGAATTGCTACAAGGCCGTGGCTTAAAAGACCTCGATGTATTTAATGCACCGACCTTTGATGACGAAGAAGTGGCTGAACACACAAACATTGAAACTCACTTTATTGATTCAAGCGGTTTAATTAGCTGGGATTTATTTAAAGATGATGCCGATTATGCCTTTGCAGATTGGAGCTTTAAAGGCACAACTCAAGAAGAATTTGCAACGCTTATTAGTATTTTCAATACATTAGATGCTGAAGTCTATATTGCAGATTATAACCATTTGGGTGTCTACGCTTGCCGTATTTTAGTCCCAGGTATGTCTGATATTTACCCAGTAGAAGACTTACATATCGCCAATAACGCGATGGGCGCTTATTTACGTGACACGATTATCAACCTACCTGATAGCCAATGGGAAAAACAAGATTATCTTGCCCTTATCGAGCAATTAGATGATGACGGTTTAGATGATTTTACCCGTGTTCGTGAATTACTTGGTTTGGCTGTAGGTAAAGACAATGGGTGGAGTAACCTGCGTATTGGCGAACTAAAATCCATGTTGGCACTGGCTGGTGGTGATCTCGAGCAAGCACTTACTTGGGTTGAATGGACACAAGACTTCAATAGCTCGGTATTTACTGCTGAGCGTGCAAATTATTATCGTTGCTTGCAAACCCTGTTGTTGTTATCCCAAGAAGAAGAACGTGATCCTGCACAATACTACAACGCCTTTGTACGTATGTATGGTCAAGAGGCAGTAAATGCTGCATCAGCCGCTATCGCTGGGGAATCATGCTTCTATGGCTTGTGGTCTATTGACGAAGAACTTAAAGCACTTCCTGCGCACCAAGCCTTGCTGGCTTCTTATGAAAAGCTGCAAAAAGCAAAGCGTGATAATGCATAATGTGAATTAAATCGTTGACGGGGAACTTGCCCCGTCAACATTTTCACAATTTATTGGTTTATATTAATTATAAATCCAATGAACGTTTCCATAATAAGAAATCAAACTGTTCTAATCGGTCCGCTTGAACCTGATAGTCACCGCTTGCCGTTTCAATCACCCGTTCAAATAACCCTTTACTAATTGTTGGTAGTGGAACCCCATCAATAATTGGCCCGCAATCATAATCAATTATGTCTGACAGACGCTCTGCAATGGCACTATTAGTCGATATTTTTAAAACTGGCACAATCGGGTTCCCTGTAGGAGTTCCAAGTCCTGTTGAAAAAATAACCACATTACACCCCGCAGCAACAAGGCCGGTAACCGCATCAACATCATTACCCGGCGTGCAAACTAATGATAACCCGCTGTCAGGCATAGGCTCCGCATAATCACACACCGCACTAATCGGCGACGTTCCGCCTTTTTTAGCCGCTCCAGTCGATTTAATTGCATCTGTTATTAGTCCATCTGCAATATTACCGGGGCTCGGGTTATCGGCAATCGTAGTATTAAAGAAATTCGCTGTCTTTTCATAACGCTCCATCAAGTCCAAGAATTTTTTCTTATCCTCAAAAGACACGCACCGTTTCACCATGTCCCCTTCTGCACCACACAATTCAGGGAATTCAGCTAAACCTGATGCGCCCCCCAAGGTCACTAACCAATCAGAAACTAGCCCCATCGCAGGATTACCCGAAATACCAGAAAAACCGTCAGAAGCGCCACATTTCACACCGAGTTTTAAATGAGACAACGGAACATCCACACGGGACTGTGGTTCGACAGCCTTCATGCACTCATAAGTTTGCTTCAAAGCGGTTTGCATCATTTCTTCTTCGCTATTCCATTCTTGCTGGCGGAAGTAAAGTGCAGGCTTATTAAAATTGGAGTTTCGAGCAGCAAGTGACTCTTTAAACATTTTGCGCTGTGCTTTTTCGCAGCCCAAACTAAACACCGTAATACCAATCACATTAGGGTGATCTGCATAGGCAGCAAGCACATCACACATTGTCTTACTGTCAGAAGTCGCCCCACCACAACCACTCGTGACCGTAATGCAACGCACACCTTCTATATGTGGGAATAATTTAGGTTTTGCGCCTTCCCTTTGCTCGCCTGCGGTTAAATCTAACGCAAAGTTTTTCAAACTATTATTGGTATAACCTAATGCCTCATTTAAGGCATCAGTGAGCTTTGTTACATTGCGGTTTTCACAAAATACTAATGGAAAGATTAACCAATAGTTTGCAGTTCCCACTCGCCCATCTTCACGTATATAGCCTTTAAATGTACGTCCTTGATATGCCGATACATCTGGCGCATTCCACTCATATGGCGCATCTTGCTCTAAAGAAACCGGAGCTGCATAGTGGCGAATATTATCGACTGTGATAACTTCACCTTTTGCGATTGGCTTTGTGGCTTTTCCTACTGCAGTACCATACATCGAAACAATACCATCAACGGGTATCGCTTCCATGGCGAACTTGTGTTTTGCTTTCACATCGGTCACTAGGGTCACTTCTTCACTTCCCCAGTGGTAGATATCGCCTGCTTGCAGGTCTTTCAAAGCAACAATTAAGTTGTCGCTCTCATCAATTTTGAGAATTTTTTGCATGTCACACCTTCCTAAAAATTGTCATTAGTTAGATGACAATGCTTTGAGGTTGTTGTTATGAGTGTTTTTTTTAAGTAATGCGATTAAAACGGCACAACCGACGGTGATCACCGCTAATGTCACGATACCTGCGGTATTGCTATTCATCATTTTATCGACTTCCACGCGAATGATTGGTGCGAGGAATGAACAGAATGCCCCCATGGTGGTACAGAAACCAATTCCTGCTGCTAATGCAGGACCACTTAATAACTGAGGTGGAAACGTCCAAAACACCGGTTGAACGGATAAAAAACCAACAGCGCTTAAACATAACGCCGCAATAGCAAAAACAGGGCTCGCAAATGCTGACAATGCCAAACCTAATGCTGCGGCTAACATACACAGAACTGAGATTTCGATACGACGAGTTGGATGACGGTCGGCAAAACGAGGAATGTAATACACTCCAAATGCAGAACAAGCCCAAGGTATTGCCGCAACTAAGGATTGTTTAAAACCTAAGCTTTCCCCCATTAAGGACGCAACTTGGGAAGGCAGAAAGAACATCAAACCGTATACTGAAATTTGGATCGTGCCGTAAATCAGTGCAAGGTGCCAAACTTTGATATTTTTTAGTGCAGATAATACTGATGTGGTTTCAGTTTTTGCATTTTCTTTAGCTAATTGTTCAGTTAGGGCTTTTTTCTCTTCTTCGGTTAAAAAACGGGCTTTTTCAGGGCTATCATCCAAATAAAAGAAGGCAAAAACACCAATCACAACAGCGGGAAGGCCTTCAATGACAAACATCCAGAACCAACCCGGCCGACCTAACCAACCATGCAATTCCAGTAACGCGCCAGATAATGGCGAGCCCAGAGTCAACGCCAAAGGTACGCCTAAAACAAAGATTCCAATTACAGACCCGCGTACATTATTGGGGAAATAAATGGAAGCTAATAATAGAATACCTGGATAAAAACCGGCTTCCCCCAACCCCAATAAGAAACGTAAAATAATAAATTGCGTCTCATTGGTGACAAAACCTGTCATTGCAGACAGAACGCCCCAGATAACTGTCGTAATACTTAGCCATTTTTGCGCCCCTATTTTGTTTAAAATCAGGTTTGCAGGGATGCCAAACAATGCATAAGCAGCAAAGAAAATCCCTGCGCCGAATGCAAAAGCAGAATCGGATAAACCAATGTCGACTTGCATCGCATCTTTAGCAAAACCGACATTCACACGGTCAATAAATGCAACAAAATACAAAATAAACATCAGAGGTACTAAACGTTTCCACGATTTGGCTATCGCAGAATTTAAAACAGGATTGTTATAAGCTTTCGTTGTCGCCATGATATTTTTCCCTGTTGGTAAGATGTTCTATTGTGTTTGATTCAGGAAAGGTCAGAGCGGTGAATCAGCAAGGGTTAATAACTGCTGAAGTTGCTCAATCTGTATATTGTTCAAGCCAATAAATGGCGCTGTACAATAGTCTGAATAAACCACACCTTTTAGCTGCAATGCTTTTTTAAAGGTTGGGATAAATGGTGCATTGACACCATATATAGCCATCAATTGGTCTACTCGTTGTTGGTGTTTTGCCACTAATGCTAAATCACCCTGGATAAACGCCTGCATCCACGATGCAAAAAACTGTGGAACAATATTTGAAAGCCCACCAATGCAACCATTTCCCCCCGATAAAACCACATGAGCAAAGTTATTATCGTAACCTGCATATACCTCAAAATGAGGTAAGCGGGTTTTCACCGTTTCAATCACTTGGGCGGTATGAGTCGTGTCAGGAATGGTATCTTTCAACCCGATGATATTGGGATATTTATCCGCTAAACGTAGGCAAACATCTGGAGAGACAGAATAACCTGTTCGTTCAGGGAAGTTATAAATGAAAATGTTAGCAGATGTTTTGGCTGCTATCGTGCTGTAAAAACGGAAAACACCTTCATCATCCAGCGGAAAATAATATGGGCTAATGATCATCACCCCATCGATTCCTTTTTCATATGCATAATTAGCCAATTCAACCGACTCTTGCACATCAAGGCGGCTTGCTCCTGCATAAACACGCATTTCCTCCTTTGGGTAACGACTACATAGGTCGATTAGTGTTTTTGAGCTCTGCATATTAAGCGCAAAAAATTCCCCCGTGCTTCCCATTGTGACAAAACCAGAGACTTTGCCTTTCAATGAATCATAAACACGTATGTTTTGTTCTATATCCACTCGACCTTTGTCATCAAAGATGGTCACTACTGGAGTGATATAACGACTTTCCATACCGGTAATCTCCTTACCTATTATTGTTCATATATACAAACTGCATTCATAAATAAAAACAATAAACAAGAAATCATGAATTATGGATTGAGTCAAATTCATCCAATTTATATATAAATCTCACATAATCATTTGATTAAAAAGAATTTAAAGAAAAGAAATAGCAATTAGACTGGCTAAAAAATGATTTTTTTATTACTAAATTTTGAACAGAGTCACGTCTTTATTGCGACTTGAGCCATTAACAGGTATGACCAATTTGAGATTAAACGTATTCCTGAGATGATTTACATAGTGGTATTTTAAACCTAGAATAGCGACAAAATTAATCAGTGAGGTGGTTTAATGTCTACGGGGCACATGCCGACAATTCGGGTATTAGAAATACTGCAAGTTTTATCGGCTGAAAATACTGGGCTTTCTTTGACACAACTTTCTGATAAAACACAAATCTTAAAGGGGACTATTTATCCTATCTTAAAAACGTTGGTTGAACATCGATATATTAATTATGATGACAATAGCCAGCTGTATTATTTAGGTATCGCCTGCTCACTCCTTTCCCGCTCATTTTTCGAAAAATCCTATTGGCTAAAAATGGTTCATCGGGAAATGGTACATATTGTTGATGAATGCAATGAAGTGTGTCAAATGGGGATTTTAGACGGTGCCGATGTACTATACATTGATAAAGTCCAATCAGCCCAAAAGGTCCAATTAATCTCTAATATTGGTACTCGTTTGCCTGCTATTTACTCGGCACTTGGTAAGGCCATGATTTTTAACTACAGTGACCAACAAATTTCCGAGCTTTATCCTTCAGGTTTTACCCCGTTAACCCAATACAGTGTGCAAACTTTGGCTGAACTGCGCCTACAGCTTAACGCAGTTCGTGAAAATAATTATGCCGTTGATAATAAAGAAATAAATGAAGAAACGACCTGCTATGCTGTTGCATTGCGTCAGCGGGATAAAATCATAGCTGCAATTAGTGTGTCTATCCCAACTTTCCGCATTGATGAATCCAAAGTGAACCAAGTCATCAAAACACTTTTAGCAAGTCGTGAACGTATTGAGCAAGAATTGAATACACTCGAAGATATTGAGTTTTATACCTAGCCATAACATTAAAAGCTGTTTGATTAGTTAACATATATCACTTTGATTTGTAGATTTATTTATACGAATCTTTTATTATTTACATTATTGTTAGATAAATATTGCAGAAATACGGTTTGGCTAAGGAATATATATCGGAATCCCCCTGAATTAAATAGGGTATTATGCAAACATAAGTTAAATTATATGCCAAAAGGATCATATTCATCTTAAATAGTTAACATTTACGCGTATATTTTTACTTATTTTAATGCTCAAAACTGACTTTATAAAAATTTTTAATAAATTTTAAAAAATATTTATACCTTATATATCAACAAGATAGACTCAAATTTAACAATTTACTAACCATTTTCACCGCTCTCTCTAGAGAGTTCATGATCCATATCAAATTTATCAATTCACCCCTTTGTTACTATTATTGCGTGCTATAATTAATCAACTTTGTAAGAGAGTGTTGGTATGAAAGCTGACAACCCTTTTAATTTATTGCCACCTGCTGTAATGGCGCAAGTCGCAGATGATGCCTCTTTTTATAAGGCAAATAAACATCCTGCAATTACTTACTTGTCAGCATTCACTGCCGGTATTTTTATCTCTATCGCGTTTGTATTCTATATCACAGCAACAACCGGGGCAGCTGAAGCACCTTATGGTTTCACTAAACTTATTGGCGGGATTTGTTTCTCCTTAGGTCTGATGTTAGTGGTTGTATGTGGCGCAGATCTTTTCACCTCCACCGTACTCACTATCGTCTCAAAAGCCACAGGAAGAATTACTTGGGGGCAAATGTTCCGTAACTGGTTTAATGTCTATATTGGTAACTTAATTGGTGCGTTATTCTTTGTTGCACTGATTTGGTTTGCAGGACAATACACCGCAGCCAATGGTCAATGGGGGTTAAATGTATTACAAACCACCAGCCATAAATTACACCATACCTTTATTGAAGCGGTTACATTAGGAATTTTAGCAAACTTAATGGTTTGCCTTGCGGTTTGGATGAGTTACTCCGGCCGTAGTTTAACTGATAAACTGGTCGTTCTAGTGTTACCTGTCGCGATGTTCGTAGCGAGCGGTTTTGAGCATAGTATCGCAAACATGTTCATGATCCCGTTAGGCATTATGATTAAAGAGTTCGCCCCCGCTGAATATTGGTCTCAAATAAATATGTCTCCTGACCAATTTTCACACCTAACGGTTGGTAACTTTATTACAGATAACTTAATTCCAGTCACTATCGGAAATATTATTGGCGGTGCGATTTTAGTCGGCCTCATTTATTGGTTTATGCATTTACGTAGTGGCCAAAAACATTAATAGCCACTGACACACACGAAAAGATTTATTAAGATCCCTAAAAGATCCATTGTTAAAAGGTAAAAGTATCATGTCCGAGTTAAATGAAAAATTCGCTTTAGCATGGCAAGGTTTTAACCAAGGTGACTGGCAGAATAACGTCAACGTACGTGACTTCATCCAGAAAAACTACACTCCATATGAAGGTGATGAATCTTTCTTAGCAGGCTCTACTCCAGCAACTGACACGTTGTGGGATAAAGTCATGGAAGGGATCAAAATCGAAAACCGCACTCATGCGCCAGTTGATTTTGACACTGATGTCGCTTCAACCATCACTTCTCATGATGCAGGTTACATTACTAAAGAATTAGAAAAAGTCGTTGGCTTGCAAACTGACGCACCTCTGAAACGTGGTCTTATCCCATTCGGTGGTATCAAAATGGTTGAAGGCTCATGCAAAGCTTACGACCGTACTTTAGATCCAGAAATCAAAAAAATCTTCACTGAATACCGTAAAACTCACAACCAAGGTGTTTTCGACGTTTACACGCCAGACATCTTAAAATGCCGTAAATCAGGTATCTTAACTGGTCTACCTGATGCATATGGTCGTGGTCGTATCATCGGTGACTACCGTCGTGTTGCACTGTACGGTATTGATTTCCTGATGAAAGACAAATTTAACCAATTCACCTCTTTGCAAGAAAGATTAGAAAAAGGTGAAGACCTACAAATGACTATCCAACTGCGCGAAGAAATTGCTGAACAGCACCGTGCATTGGGTCAAATGAAAGAAATGGCTGCAAAATACGGTTACGATATTTCTGCACCAGCAACAAACGCACAAGAAGCAGTACAGTGGACTTACTTCGGTTACTTAGCCGCTGTTAAATCACAAAACGGTGCTGCAATGTCATTTGGTCGTGTTTCTACCTTCTTAGACGTGTATATCCAACGTGACTTAGAAGCAGGTAAAATCACCGAACAACAAGCGCAAGAATTGATTGACCACTTAGTCATGAAACTGCGTATGGTACGTTTCTTACGTACTCCTGAATACGATGAGCTGTTCTCTGGTGACCCAATCTGGGCAACTGAATCATTAGCAGGTATGGGCCTTGATGGCCGTACTCTGGTAACGAAAAGCACATTCCGTTTCCTGAACACACTGTATACCATGGGCCCATCTCCTGAGCCAAACATGACTATCCTGTGGTCAGAAAAACTGCCAATGAATTTCAAAAAATTCGCAGCTAAAGTGTCTATCGATACCTCATCAGTTCAGTATGAAAATGATGACCTGATGCGTCCAGACTTCAATAACGATGACTACGCAATTGCATGTTGCGTCAGCCCAATGATTGTTGGTAAACAAATGCAGTTCTTCGGTGCTCGCGCAAACTTAGCGAAAACCATGCTGTATACCATCAACGGTGGTGTTGATGAAAAACTGAAAATGCAAGTTGGTCCTAAACATGCACCAATCATGGACGAGGTCTTAGATTTCGATACTGTGATGAACCAAATGGACCACTTCATGGATTGGTTAGCAACTCAGTACGTCACTGCACTGAACTGCATCCACTTCATGCACGATAAATACAGCTATGAAGCTTCACTGATGGCGTTACATGACCGTGATGTTTATCGCACCATGGCTTGTGGTATTGCGGGTCTATCTGTTGCTGCTGACTCACTGTCTGCAATCAAATATGCGAAAGTTAAACCAATTCGTGATGAAGACGGTATCGCTATCGACTTCGAAATCGAAGGTGAATATCCACAATTTGGTAACAACGACTCTCGTGTAGATGATATCGCGTGTGACTTAGTTGAACGTTTCATGAAGAAAATTCAGAAACTGCCTACTTACCGTAACGCGGTACCAACTCAGTCAATCCTGACCATCACCTCTAACGTAGTGTATGGTAAGAAAACAGGTAATACACCAGATGGCCGTCGTGCAGGTGCACCATTCGGACCAGGTGCAAACCCAATGCACGGTCGTGACCAAAAAGGTGCGGTAGCTTCACTGACTTCTGTTGCTAAACTGCCATTTGCTTACGCGAAAGATGGTATTTCTTATACTTTCTCTATCGTACCAAATGCGTTAGGTAAAGATGATGATGTTCGTAAAACGAACTTAGCGGGTCTGATGGATGGTTACTTCCACCACGAAGCGTCTATCGAAGGCGGCCAGCATCTGAACGTTAACGTTATGAACCGTGAAATGCTGTTAGATGCAATGGAAAACCCAGAGAAGTACCCACAACTGACTATCCGTGTATCTGGTTATGCTGTACGTTTCAACTCACTGACTAAAGAACAACAGCAAGACGTTATTACTCGTACTTTCACCAGTACAATGTAATAATTAGCTCATTAAAATAAAGTAAATTAAAGACCCCGCTTTACGGGGTCTGAGGTTGTTGACAAAGCGGGATAAAAGCGTGATTTTTCCCGCTTTGTGTTATCAGCCGAAAATCAATAAATTGATTTTCCTAGTTTATTTTCAAAACCTATTCGACTTGCAGCCAAATATAATATGTTTGTCAGCAGTCTGAGCCCCCTCACGGGGGCTTTTTATCTATACCAGCAACGATATTTTTGCTCTAAAGTTTGCGGTATGAAGGATATTTTGGAGTGCCTGCTATGTCTATCGATGATACTAAAACCAAAACAATAGCGACGACTAATGTGACAGAAACCCCAACCACACTCGGCCGTATTCATTCGTTTGAATCATGCGGAACCGTTGATGGTCCTGGGATCCGTTTTATTGTGTTTTTCCAAGGCTGCTTAATGCGCTGCCTGTATTGCCATAACCGCGATACTTGGGATACCCACGGTGGCAACATTGTTACCGTTGAAGAATTAATGAAAGAAGCCGTAACCTATCGCCACTTTATGAATGCGACTGGCGGAGGTGTTACCGCCTCAGGCGGAGAAGCTATCTTACAAGCTGAATTTGTACGTGACTGGTTCCGTGCCTGTAAAAAAGAAAATATTCATACTTGCCTTGATACCAATGGATTCGTGCGCCGCTACGACCCAGTGATTGATGAACTGATGGATGTCACTGACTTAGTGATGTTAGATTTAAAGCAAATCGATGATGAAATTCATCAAAAATTAGTGGGTGTTTCTAACCATCGTACTTTGGAATTTGCTCGTTACCTTGCCAAACGCAACCAGAAAACTTGGGTACGCTATGTTGTCGTGCCGGGTTGGAGTGATGATGACCATTCAGTACATTTACTGGGCGAATTTACCAAAGATATGAGCAATATCGAAAAAATCGAATTACTGCCCTACCACGAACTCGGTAAACACAAATGGGAAACCATGGGTGAAGAATACAAACTAGATGGCGTTAGACCACCATCAAAAGAAGTGATGGAACGAGTTAAAAGTATTCTAGAAAGTTATGGTCACAAAGTAATGTACTAACCAATTTGAGGCTCTTTATAGAGCCTCTGCTTTATCTGCCATTATTCTTATCTAAACAAAGGTAAGTGGCCAATAAGCTGCGTCACCGCCTTTTTATTTCCTACCAACCCAATACCAGCTAACTGAATATTTTTATATTCGTGTTCTAATAATTTTTTCTGATACTCATCATAAGTCCGGCACGATTGTGCCAATAAGCTAAAAGGAATAATGTATATTTCATTTACCTTTAATGCAGCCACTTCAATCTCTTTAATATACTGCTCCGGTGATTTTAAAATCGGTAATGGCGCATAAATCACACCGGGGTAATTGATATTATCCGCACTGTTCAAATCTTCCCCTACTATATTGTTAACTTTATTTCCTAAACTCACGCCAATCACACTAGCGGCATTCATTGCCAACCCGTTAGATAAATCCTGATTAACGACGATAGCACAACGATGCTCAGCTGGATTAAATATCATTCCTGTCCCCTATGATTTTATGTGTATTCAATTTCCCAATAATTATGGCATTTAAAGAAAGAAATAGGCTTTCTAACTCAGTCATTACACGCTAAGATTTAGGTAAATTTATCCCATTTAAAGCATTTTTAAGATAGAGATTTTCATTTATGGCAATAGATAAGACAGAAATAAAAATACTAAAGTTACTACAAGATGATGCTCGAATAACTAACCAAGTGCTTGCCGAAAAAGTAGGCATGTCAGCCTCTCCCTGTTGGCGAAGGGTTAAAAAATTAGAAGAAGAAAATATTATTCAAGGATATCGCGCCATTCTCAATCGTAAAAAGATTGGCTTAGGTGTGATGGTTTTTGTTCGCGTCATTATTGATAGTGATAGCGAGGCTGAAGCACAAAAATTTGAACAAGAAGTGACTGAGCTAGAAAATGTCGTCGCTTGCTACAGTATTGGTGGTGATACTGACTTTTTATTACAGGTTGTATCCCATGATTTAGACTCCTATGCCGACTTTGCTATGACGGTTATTCGCCGGTTACCGGGAATCAAAGAAATGCAAAGTATGTTTGTACTTAAAGAAATTAAGCCGTTGGATGCTTACCCAATATCACTTATTTAGCTTTTAAATTAAATAAAATCTTACTTAATTATTATGAATCGTGATTATTTAATTGACGATTTAACCTTGTTGATAGAACCAAAAAAATAGCTTTTTTCACTAAATATACTAAATATTCGTATTTTATTCAGTACATTAAGGAATAGATAACCTTCTTATTTCGATAGAAAATATTTTATACAAGAAAATTTTAATCAAAAATACCTTACCAGAATAGTCTGCTTTATAATAAGCTAACTTATCTGCATACTACTGCCGATAAGTTACAAGAATGAGTATAAGCTCAAAAAACTTATTAATAATAATATATCGCTAATTCACTACGACTAACAGGTTCCTTTTTTATCATGAATAATGAAAACTTCAGTGCAGATAACAATCCTGCACCTACAATTAACGCACAAACTCAAGCCGATACATTCGTTTTTCACGCAGAACCTCGCGCAGTAGATGCAGGTGAAGGTGTTAACTGGATCAGCCAATCATGGTCTCTCGTTAAAGAAAAACTGGGAATGTGGATCCTAATTAACATCGTTCTGTTTGCGGTGATCTTTATCATTTCAATGATCCCATTCTTGAACTTACTGATTACTTTTATTACACCTATTTTTATCGGTGGTATTATTGCTATCAGTGAAAATCAACGTAAAACAGGCCAAGCAGAAATCGGCTTATTATTTGCAGGCTTCCAAAATAAATTTGGTACCCTATTTGCCGTTGGAGCCATCAACTTTGCTGCTAACTTAGTAGGAATGATCATCGCATTTATTATCGGTGGTTCTGCAATGTTCGGTTTACTGATGGAAAGCAACCAATACGGTTCGCCATCTGACGCGGCTATCCTTGCGTCTTCAGGTACATTCTTCTTTGCAATCATCATAATGGCCATTGCAGCATTAGTGGGTACAGCCTTAACTTGGTTTGCTCCTGCATTAGTGATGAACCATGATTTCACTGTTGGCGCTGCAATCTCAGCAAGCTTACAAGCTGTTAAGAAAAACCTCCTACCAGGTATCCTGTTCTTTATCGTTTTATCAATCTTAATGATAATTTCAGTTATCCCATTAGGTTTAGGTTTATTAGTTTCTATGCCAATTATGTATGTTTGCTATTACAGCAGTTATCGCAGCCTGTTTTTCTCACAAGTAAAATAAACCAAAATCTAATGATTTGACGACTTTGTTAAATCATTAAATCTAAAAAAAGGAAAGCAATTGCTTTCCTTTTTGCTATCCCGAAAAAATTCACATATATTCCTTTAAATGATAATTTCCCTCTTCTTTTCATAATTTGGAGTTGTTTTCCATGTATTTCGATACCACTGATTTAAAACTGTGTGTTAATGTCGCCAATGCAGGAAGCATCACCCAAGGAGCGAAACTAACTTATCTTACACTGCAATCTGCAATCTGCAAGTGAACGAATACGTGGGTTAGAAAATGAATTAAACATCGATATATTTATTCGTTCAGTGAAAGGGGTTTCATTATCGAATGCAGGTCATGCATTTATTGAGCATGCGAAAACAATTTTGCAGCAAATTGAATTAATGCAAGATGAACTGCGAAAATATAGTCGACACCTGCGTGGGCATATTAATATTCTTTGTAATACTTCAGCTCAAATGGAATTTTTACCCGCCCGTGTTAGCGCTTATTTACGACAACAACCCACTATGTCTGTATCCGTGAAAGAAATGCCAAGTGCTAATATCGTCACTGCCATCAAAAATAAAATTGCAGATATTGGTATTATCGCAGATTCTACTGACCTCACTGGTCTGGATATTCGTCCATTCAGCTCAGATGAATTAGTCGTTTTTGCCCATAAAGATAGCCTTTGGGTAAGCCAAAAAAGCGTTCTATTTTCTGATATTATTGATGCTGAATTTATTGGTTTAATGGAAGATAACCCATTACAAAAACATATTGATAATAACGCTAAACAACAAGGCAAACGGCTCAACTACCGGATACGCATGCCAACACTAGATGCGGTAATGCAAGGGGTTAACGATGGAATTGGCATTGCTATTATTCCCAAACAAGCGGCACAGCGTAGTCAATTTTCTACTAGTAAAATACTGCAATTGACCGAAGATTGGGCATGCCGAAAATTAGTTATCTGCGCACGAGATTTCAGCCAATTACCTGATTATACCAACGAGTTTATTCATTTTTTAATTAACTGGTCATCTGAAAGCTAATTTTGCCGTCATGTAAATCCCTAATCCGATTAACCCAATAAAAAAGCAACGACGGAATAATTTCTCGCTAATAATCTTGCGTAAATATTGACCAAGATACATTCCACCAATAGCAGGTATTAAGGCAAAGGCAGATAAACTCCAATTAATATCATATTGTTGATGGTCAATGGATAACTTGATGGCTAATGCAACTGTTGATGCGGTAAATGCTAACCCTAGAGCCTGAATAAGCTCATCTTTATTTAATTTTAAGGTTTGCAAATAAGGAACTGCTGGAATAACAAATACTCCTGTAGCTGCTGTAATTACACCTGTAATATAACCCACTGTTGGCGAAAGCCATGTTTCATGTTTCTCGAAAGATGGCGTTTTTTTAGCAATTAAGCCCCAAATTCCATAGATAATAAGCACGATACCCAGTGCAGGTAGTGTCCAACGAGATGCCGAGGTTAAAGAAGGTAAAAAACTGAATAATGTGCCAAGCATGACCCCAATAATAAAACCACTGAGCCGTTTGATTAGTGCCATAAATTGTGGGCCAATCAATAATTGCCATATATTAGTAATTAACGACGGAATAATTAATAAGCTCGCAGCTGCAGCAGGCTCCATTGATGTGCTTAATAACCCCATCGCGATTGTTGGTAGGCCTAGCCCGATCACCCCTTTTACAATACCTGCTAATAAGAAAACACCAATAATTACACCCATCAATATCACTCCGATAAATTTACTTTACCGTAGATTAATGTCATGCATTGAATGCTGCTATTTGGAAAATATTGAGGGGGGATCAGGTTTAACCTGAGGATGCTTTTTCCAGAACACTTTAAATTTACACAAAAAAACGCGACTGTCGTCAGTCGCGCTTTATGTTTGAAAGAGTAACGGAAATTAACCGATGAACTCTAGCCCTTTCATATATGGGCACAATACTTCTGGAACTTCAATACGGCCATCAGCTAATTGGTAGTTTTCTAAAATCGCCACCAATGTACGACCAACAGCTAAACCAGAACCATTCAGGGTATGAACAAGTTGTGTTTTCTTATCACTCTTACCGCGGAAACGCGCTTGCATACGACGCGCTTGGAAGTCCCACATGTTTGAACAAGATGAAATTTCACGATAAGTATTTTGCGCTGGTAACCACACTTCTAAGTCATAGGTTTTACGTGAACCAAAACCAATATCACCGGTGCACAAAATCACTTTACGATAAGGCAAGTTCAGTAATTGTAATACTTTTTCTGCATGACCAGTCAGCTCTTCCAATGCATCCATGGATTTTTCTGGATGAACGATTTGTACTAACTCAACTTTGTCGAACTGATGCATACGGATCAAACCGCGTGTATCACGGCCATAAGACCCTGCTTCAGAACGGAAACAAGGCGTATGTGCTGTCATTTTCAGAGGAAGTGAGTCTTCATCTAAAATTTCATCACGAACCAAGTTAGTCACTGGAACTTCTGCGGTTGGGATCAACGCATAAGTACTGCTGTCTGCTTCTTCTTCCAGTGGTTTAGTATGGAACAAATCTTCACCAAACTTTGGTAATTGGCCAGTTCCGTACAGTGTGTCATGGTTGACTAAATATGGAACATACAACTCTTGGTAACCATGTTGTTCAGTATGTAAGTCAAGCATAAATTGAGCCAAGGCACGATGCATGCGAGCAATTTGCCCTTTCATGACAACAAAACGTGCTCCTGTCAGTTTTACCGCAGCAGGGAAGTCTAAGCCACCAGATAACTCACCAAGGCTAACATGGTCTTTAACTTCGAAGTCATACTGGCGAGGTTCACCCCAACGAGCAACTTCAACGTTGTCAGAATCATCTTTACCATCAGGTACTTGGTCATCAGGGATGTTCGGGATACTCAAGGCAATATCACGGATTTCTTGTTGCAGCTTATCTAGCTCTGCTTTTGCAGAATCCAATTTTTCGCCTAATTGGTTAACTTCCAGACGTAATGGTTCGATATCTTCACCACGTGCCTTCGCCGCACCAATAGTTTTCGATCGCGAATTACGGTCTGCTTGCAGGGTTTCAGTTTCAACTTGTAAAACTTTGCGGCGTTCTTCTAATTCACGCAGCTTTTCCACATCAAGGGTAAAACCCCTGCGAGCCAGTTTTTCAGCAACCGCGTCTAGCTCCGTACGCAGTAAATTGGGATCGAGCATGCTTATCCTGTGATTATTGTTAGTAATTAATGATACTTTTTGAGGTGCATTCCAGCACAACAAATAAAGTAAAGTATTTCGCTATATAACCTTACCGCATTGCCTAGTTTAGCGATAGCGTTTTGTGGTGCTAATTTGATCCTGTTGGGCTAACCAGTCTAATTTTTCAGCAAACTTGCTTTCTTGGCCCCGTTTCGTAGGGTAGTAATAACGTGTTGTTTGCATAGGTTCAGGAAAATAATTTTCTCCCGCAGCATATGCGTTAGGTTCATCATGTGCATAACGATATTCTTTCCCTGCACCCATTTCTTTTAATAGTTTAGTTGGGGCATTTCGAAGATGTTCTGGCACATCGTAGTCTGGTTGCATTTGTGCATCTTTAATCGCTGCTTTATAGGCGGTATAAACCGCGTTACTTTTCGGCGCACAAGCTAAATAAACAATAGCTTGGGCAATTGCACGCTCGCCTTCGGCTGGCCCCACTCGCGTGAAGCAATCCCAAGCTGAAATGGCGACTTGCATCGCACGAGGATCCGCATTCCCCACATCTTCTGATGCAATTGCAAGTAGCCGACGGGCAACATACAGAGGGTCACCACCCGCAGTAATAATCCTTGCAAACCAATACAGTGCGGCATCTGGTGCTGAGCCTCTAATCGACTTATGCAGAGCAGAGATTAAGTCGTAATAACGGTCGCCTTTGTTATCAAACCGTGCAGTACGTTCACCGCTAACTTCTTTTAACAGATCAGCGGTTAAAATACGCTGCCCTTGGCTATCAGCCTCTGCCATATCTGCCATCATTTCCAGCAGATTTAATGAACGCCTTGCATCCCCATTAACCAACTGAGCGACCATTTTGCGCGTGTTATCAGGCAGAACAATATTTTGCCCACCAAGGCCACGAGATGAATCTGCCAGTGCTTGTAACAAGACCTGTTCAATATCATTTTCTTCAAGGGATTTAAGCAAATACACCCTAGCACGTGATAACAATGCGGAATTTAATTCAAATGATGGGTTTTCAGTTGTTGCACCAATAAATGTAATCGTGCCATCTTCTATATGAGGTAAAAATGCATCTTGCTGGCTTTTATTAAAACGATGAACCTCATCGACAAATAAAATGGTTCTCCGCCCCGCGCTGCGATTTTGCCGGGCTTTTTCGATGGATTCTCGAATTTCCTTAATACCAGAAGTAACTGCTGAAATACGTTCAATATCGGCTTGTGCATAATTACCAATAATTTCGGCAAGGGTTGTTTTACCTGTTCCAGGGGGCCCCCATAAAATCATGGAGTGCAGATGACCCGCTTTAATCGCACGTGGCAACGGTTTCCCCTCAGCCAATAAATGCTTTTGGCCAATATACTGTTCAAGGGTTTCAGGCCGCATTCTTGCTGCTAAAGGTTGAAATTCATTCTGCGAAAAATCAAGAGACAGGTTACCCACTATATCCTCTTTTTTACTTCTTAAAATATCTTATATTAACCAGCAAGTATGAATACTGCTGGCTCATATTTTCTCTAATCAAGCTTATTTAGCATTTGAACGCTGGTCATCTAAAGTGACGCCTTTTGGTACTGTAAACTTGAATTTACTCGCATCAACGCGACCATTTTTTTGCTCTTTTAATTGATAAGCACTGGTTTGGCCATCTTGTTCAACCGCTGAAAACTGCTCAATCGTCCCTTCGGGAGAAACCGTAATGGAGAAACGTTTTAAAGTCCCATTAGTTTGCTTTGGTTTTAAATCAAACGTATTTCCCTGCTGAATGATTGAATACTGTTTCCAATCTTTCGGGTCGTTACGTGTAATCAGTAAAAATGGCGTATCCTGTGTAGCATCCGCTAAATTAGTCACCGTCACTTGTTCTACGAACGGGTTATAAAACCACAAATCTTTACCATCTGACACCAATACGCTTTCATCAGGTGATGTCATGTTCCAATTAAATAAATTTGGGCGCTCAAGCCATAAATCCCCAACACCTTCTTGAACCAAATCCCCTTCAGGACTCGTCACCTTTTGCGAGAAGCTAGCTTGGAAGCTATTGACCTTATTCAAACGTTCTTGAAGGTCTTGGCTTGCGTCCGCCAATACTTGGCCAATATGTAAACTCAGGGCTAACGCACCCAATAACATCATTTTTTTCATCGATGAGAGACCTTAAAATTATTACCATAAGAGGTGTTACGTCTTTATACACCCCTTAAATTAAACCAGCAATTAGCACACTAAATTATTAATGCCCCATTGACGGAGGAGCAAGAACTTCACGGTTACCATTGTGCCCTTGCTCACTGACAATACCTTGGAGCTCCATTTGCTCAACAATCCTTGCAGCACGGTTATAACCTATCCTGAATTGGCGTTGAACCCCAGAAATGGAAACGCGTTGTTTCTCAACAACAAACTCAACTGCCTGGTCAAACAGTGGGTCAAGCTCTTCACCTCCGCTATCATAACCACCACCTTCGCTATCGTCACTACAGGTCGTGATGCTATCAATATATTGTGGTTTACCGCGAGCTTTCCAATCATTCACAACGGCATGAACCTCTTGGTCACGAACAAAAGCACCGTGTACACGCACAGGAATTGAAGAGTTTGGTGGTAAATACAGCATATCCCCCATGCCTAGTAAAGATTCAGCGCCGCCTTGGTCAAGGATCGTGCGCGAGTCAATTTTACTGGATACCGTAAATGCAATCCGCGTTGGAATATTTGCTTTAATTAGTCCAGTAATAATATCAACCGATGGCCGTTGAGTTGCCAATACCAAATGAATACCCGCGGCACGTGCTTTTTGTGCCAACCGTGCAATTAACTCTTCCACTTTTTTACCAGCTGTCATCATTAAGTCGGCAAATTCATCAACCATGACAACAATGTAAGGTTCTTTTTTCAGCATTGGGTGTTCTACATCCATGCTATCACCGGGTTTCCAATGTGGATCAGGAATTGGCCGCCCCATTTCTTCTGCTGCTTTAATGCGGTCGTTATAACCAGCTAGGTTACGTACCCCTAATGCAGACATGAGTTTATAACGGCGTTCCATTTCATTCACGCACCAGCGCAAGGCATTCGCCGCATCTTTCATGTCAGTAACCACTTCAGTCAATAGATGCGGAATACCTTCATAAATGGATAACTCCAGCATTTTCGGGTCAATCATGATAAAGCGAACATCTTCGGGTTTGGCTTTATACAAGATACTGAGGATCATTGCATTCACCCCAACCGACTTACCAGAGCCGGTTGTCCCCGCAACGAGTAAATGAGGCATTTTCGCTAAATCCGCAACAACAGGGTCACCTTCAATATCTTTACCCAATACAATAGTGAGAGGAGATGGGTTTTTGCGGAAATCATCGCAGTCTAAGACTTCACTTAGGTAAACGGTTTGCCGTTTCTCATTAGGGAGTTCGAGGCCTACATAAGGTTTACCCGGTATCACTTCTACAACACGTACGGCTACGGTTGATAACGAACGAGCAAGGTCACGTGACAATGTGGATATCCGTGCAGCTTTTACTCCCGGTGCGAGGTCAAGTTCAAACCGAGTAATGACAGGGCCTGGAGAAAAACCAACCACTTCAGCTTTAACGCGGTAATCATTAAGCCTTGCTTCAATCAACCTTGCTGTTTGTTCTAGTTTGAACATATCCACTGGCTCTTCTTGTGCTGGCGGACTTGCCAGCAAATCAAGAGACGGCATTGGCGTTGTTGGTTTTGGTAATGGTTGGTCATTACGCACTAAGAACGGGTGGAATAAGCTATCTTGCTGTGGCTGCTGTGGCTGCTGTGGCTGCTGTGGCTGCTGTGGCTGCTGTGGCTGCGCAAAAGTTTGTGTTACTGATGGTGAGCTAGCAAGCCCTTCAGCGATATTATTTTGTGGGGTACCTGCTGTAACAGAAGTCGCGCTAAATGACGGCATAAATAATGGGTCAGCTGGCTCGTTGTCAACCAAATCATCAACAGGGGTAAAACTATCCAGCACAGAGAACTCTTTTCTTAAATCAATTTTGGGCTCAAAGTCTTCTTGCTCTTGTGTAAACTGAAGTTGATAGCCATTATCCACGACTGGCACGGCCTCATCAGGCTCTGGAATTGTATGCGTATTATTGGATTGTTGCGAAGCTGACGCCCAACGGTGTTCAATTTCTGGCTGCGTAAATACGCTGACTCTATTTTCAGTCATTGGCTCATTTTGTAATTGCTCATCATGCGAGTGCAGGCTATTAAGCGGTACATCATAATCAGTTTCATCAACTTCACCATAACGTTCACGTTGCTGTTCTAAGAACTGCGCTCGTAATAATTCGTCTTGTTGTGCCTCATCATCAGTTTCAGGTTGGTCAGACTCACTCGTAGACCACTGCTGATATATTTGTTCACGTTTAGAAGCCTCTTCTTCGCGCCGCTGTAGTTCCGCATCACGTAACGATGGAATGCGAATACCATATAACTCACGACGAGTCGGTAAACGAACAGGATTTGGCCGTGGAAGCTCCGGCTCCATATTTTGTTTAACCTGAGCATGGCGCTCCAGTGCAGCGACTGAAATACCCGCAGCCGCTAATGCAGCTGGATTAGAGCCCCTTTCAGTAACTGATGATGGAATAAAACTTTCTGTTGTATTTGAAGAGTTAAGTGGGGGCGTGGATGTCGCTTGAGCTTCAAACGCAGCTTGATTAACAGGTGTTTCTTGTTTATCCGAATATTCTTGATAAGCGGTATTATCTTGTTTTTGTTGTTCTATTTGTTGATTATGCTGAACACTTAACATCGGTTCTTCTGGTGCAACATACGGTGACGCTTGAACTAACGGCTCATTAACGGTATCTGATGTTGAATCAAAACTTGCACCGAGCTTAGGCTGGTAATCTTCTGGTACTTCAAAATGATATGTGCTCGGCTCATCCACTGCAGAGAAAGCAGGTACCGAATCTTGCTCTGATGTGTTTTGATTCACTGAAGGAATTGGGTTTTCTATAGTAGCAACCGCTTCACCCGTATTTTTTTCCGTTGTTGGAGCGACTTCAGTGACTAATTCAGCCACAGTGGGTGCGGAAAACAAAACATCATCCGCATCAATATTTTCTAGGCTGTCATTGGCTCTGTGCTCAGCTTCTTGCGCACGCTGTAAAGCTCCTTCAGTTTCTTCAACGTCGTAATCATAGTTATCTAAATCGTCTCCCCTCGCTCGATTTGTTAGCAAAGTAATAGGGAGAAGTACCGCTGCACCAATTTTTTCTGCGATTGTAAGCCATGACCATCCCGTAAACAGCGTAAAGCTTATCGCCCATAAAAACAGCAATGCTAACGTAGCACCTAATGAATTGAACCACGGCATAATTGCATTACTAAATACACTGCCAATCACACCACCAGAGGCGAAATTAGGTAAGTCGTCAAAATTGAGAGCCGCAAGCCCACAAGAAGATAAAATAAGTGCTAAACCACCTATTAATCTTAACGATAAAGAGAAAAAATCAATATATCGGCGCCGACTTTCATATTGGAAAATCGCCCAGCAGCCTAGGAGTAATAGTGCAGGAATGGCAAATGCAAGAATACCAAAAGCAGAGAAAAGAATATCTGCACTCCATGAACCTACACTACCCCCTAAATTCTTCACTGGGGCATTCCAAGTGGTCTGTGACCAGCTTGGATCTGAAGGGCTGAAGCTCAATAAAGCCACCATTAAGAAGAGTGCGCTCAAGCATATTGCGAGCAAAATAACCTCTAATAGCCGTCTTCCGCTACTTAGTTTTTTAAATTTGATATGTTTATCTTCTGTATATTCTTGGCTCATTATTATTTCTTTGCTAACTGATGTTCTTGACTAACCTAGGTTTATTCTACCATTAAACGCCTGACTCTGCCTGTTTTACAGCGACTAAGAGATATCAAGGCTTCACAAAAGCACTAAGGTGCAGTATTCCATCTAATGTATGATGATTCAATTTCTATTTCTCGTCAAAAATCCTAAATATTTATAGCTTTAGAATCAATAAATTGGAAATAAAACTTATCAGTTGCTAAGTAATTTACGTAAAACAAAGTAGAAAGGCATGGATAGCAGCCAGTTGAAGCTGTGAAACAGCAAAATATTACGTTTTTATAAAGCAACAAATGAGGTGAGAAAAACGGAACAACGCTGAGTAAACTCAGCGTTGAAACTGCAGTGCGGCAACAAAGCTGAAATGCTGTGCTGAAGCGAGGTTAAAAAGCACTAATTAGCGAGTTTTGATCACTAAACGGTTGCTTTGTTTAACTTCTTCCATAACTACATAGGTGCGAGTGTCGTTTACGCCGGGTAAACGTAACAGAGTTTCACCTAACAGTTTACGATATGCGGACATATCTGGCACACGCGTTTTCAACAGGTAGTCAAAGTCACCAGAAACCAAGTGGCATTCCTGAATTTCTTCCAGTTTTTGAACTGCTGTATTGAATTGCTCAAATACATCCGCAGCACCACGGTTAAGTGTGATTTCAACAAACACGAGCAAAGATGCATCTAAGTAGTGTGGATTTAGTAACGCAGTATAGCCAGAGATAAATCCTTGTCTCTCAAGGCGACGTACACGCTCTAAACAAGGTGTTGGAGATAAACCAACTCGTTTAGATAACTCTACGTTAGAAATTCGCCCGTCTTTTTGTAGTTCGTTTAATATATTCCTGTCGATACGGTCAAGGTCTTTGCCAGGACGCTTTTTATTGTCAATCATCTCTTTATCTCTCTTTCTCTAATTGTTATTTTCTACATCTAAAAATAAGCACCTTAGCCACCACCTTTTTTATTTAGGAATTCGTGTTCAGGAGCAAATTTTATTCATAATGCTGAAGTTAGTGTGAATGTAATTATCACCCACAATGTTTACTTGTATTTTAAATTTGTAAGTAGTGTAAAGTTAATTTTCCAGCAAGAACAAAAATGCGCCATTTCCATTGATCAGCTAGATAATTAACTCTTACACTGATGTTTTCGCAAATGCGCAGCCGATTGTCAAAGCAAATGAATAAAAATCAGTACAAGATTTCGCTTTTTTTTCCAGTAAAACGTTTCGCAGCCTTAATTCAAGATAATTCCTAAAAATTGTGATGCGTGACACAAGCAACTTTTTGTCATATTTTTTTACATTTTGTCGGTATTACCTATTGATGAAATAAGCCAAATGAAACTAAGTCGCACTTAAACCACTTTTGTTAACCTCTTATTTCTCCTACAATCTGATAAATGCTTTTTAGATTAAAGAGGAATTCATGAGCACAACAACACATCGCAAGTTAATCATTCTTGGTTCTGGCCCTGCGGGCTATACTGCAGCTGTCTATGCTGCACGTGCAAACTTAAACCCAGCATTGATTACTGGGGTGGAAAAAGGCGGTCAATTGACCACCACAACTGAAGTTGAAAACTGGCCTGGTGACCCAGAAGGTTTAACCGGTCCAGGGCTTATGGAACGCATGCATGAGCACGCGTCAAAATTTGACACCGAAATCATATCTGACCATATCCAAAAAGTGGACTTAAAACAACGTCCTTTCCGTTTAATTGGCGATGAAAATGAATATACCTGCGATGCATTAATTATTGCAACAGGGGCTTCCGCTCGTTATATCGGCCTACCTTCAGAAGAAGCGTTCAAAGGCCGTGGCGTTTCAGCTTGTGCAACCTGTGACGGTTTCTTCTATCGTAACCAAAAAGTCGCTGTCGTTGGTGGCGGAAACACTGCGGTAGAAGAAGCATTGTACCTTTCTAATATTGCTTCAGAAGTTCATTTAATTCATCGTCGTGATAGTTTCCGTGCAGAAAAAATCCTGATTAATCGTTTAATGGATAAAGTTGAGAACGGTAATATTATTCTGCATACCGACCGCACATTAAATGAAGTATTAGGTGATGATATGGGCGTGACGGGTGTGCGCTTAGAATGTACTAAAACACATGCAACAGAAGATATCCCTGTTATGGGGGCATTTATTGCCATCGGCCACAGCCCAAATACAGCTATTTTTGAAGGCCAATTAGATTTAGACAACGGTTATATTAAAGTGCAATCTGGCACCCAAGGCAATGCAACTCAAACTTCTGTTGAAGGTGTGTTCGCGGCTGGTGATGTCATGGACCATATATACCGCCAAGCAATTACCTCTGCGGGCACAGGTTGTATGGCAGCCTTAGATGCAGAACGTTATCTTGATGGCTTAGCATCAAAATAATCAATAAGTGATTGTAATTTAGATAGGCTTCAATTTTTCCTCAATTGAAGCCTTTTTTATTACTTATACTCCCCATCCTAACTATTGGTTTTGCATATATTTTTAAGACCAAGTTTATATTGTACTTTTTTAATACTGCCTATACTGTTTTTACATAACATTAATTAATATAAGGTGTAGGTATGGGGCAACAATTAGAACGTGATGCCATTCGCGGTTATTCTTATTTTATTATTGTCATACTTGCCGTGATTCAAGGCATCGTCATCACAGCCACTACTGATTACTCTATCCGCCTAGAAAGCCAACTAAGCGCCACCACCCTATATCTGCCTATTTTGCTCGCCATTTTTGTTCCTTCAGCAATCAGTTACCTAATTACCAATGCAAAATCCGCTATTTTTTATCTCAACATTGCGGTCATTATTGGGTTAATTTTCTGGCTCAATTACTGGCATGCCCAAGACTTTCTAAATTCTTCAGATACAGACCCATTCTTCGCCTTTATCACCCTCACCGTCCTGCTCTTTTTTATACTTCCTTGGATGCAATCGTGGCAAACCACAAGAACATGGAAAATTGATTACGGTTGCTTAATGGGGCTATATATTAAAAATACCTTTCTGGGTATTCTCGCTTCTATAATCGGTGGGTTGCTAACATTAATCGTAAAAATAGCCAGTTTTTTATTTGGCATTGTTAACCTAACTTTTTTGAGTGAAGCTCTTGATAACGACGTTATCTATTGGGTGAGCTTTGCCCTTGGGTTCAACGTGAGTTTAGCTTTTTTACGCACAGCACTGAATGTACAACTCAGTAATTTTGTTAGCTTTATTGCGCGTTTTTTCTTACCTCTATTGAATATTGTTGCTGTTATTTTCTTAGGCGGTTTCGTTGTTTCATACTTTTCAGGTTTAACCTCTGCAGGCTTAGGCTCCGCAGTAATGCTGTGGTTTTTAATTTTAAACCTTATTTTTATCAATTTCGTGTATGGCGATGGCACAACTCAATATCAATTCCGTGCGGGTCTCAACGGTTTTGTCTTAATTAGCATTATGTTACTTAATGCATTTTCAGTGCTTTCGCTCTATGGAATTTTAGTACGAGTTAACCAGTATAGTTGGAGTGTTGAGCGCCTATACGCCTTTACTATTGCCCTATTCCTATTTGTATTGGTTTTTGCTTATAGTATCGCAATTATCTATAAAAAATCAGCCTGGATGTCCTATTTAGGCCCTATCAATAAAGCGGGAATTTTGTCTCTAATTGCCATTATATTGGTCATTAACAGCCCTATTGCTGATTTTAAACGCATCACACTAAACAGTATTCTTGCCGGCGTTGAAAATGGCAAAATTAAAGTCAATAGCTCGCTTGCTTATGACTTAAAACAATTAGGTGAGAAAGGGCAACAAGCTTTTGAAAAACTCAATAACAACCCTGAATATCAAAAACTATTCCAAACCAGCCCTTATGAAGAAGAACAGCGCAGATCGCTAAAATCAGTATTAATTCAAGCTCAAAATAGCCCTGCAATACCGGAGAGTTGGTTCGACCTCGGGGAAAACCTTAGCAGTGCTTGGTATTGTACCTCACAATACGACCCATACCCGTGTGTAGGCTTTATGGCCGATGTTAACCAAAACAATCAAGATGATGTGGTTATGTGCTATTCCTATCCAAGTAGCTCTAGTATTGATTGTAATATATGGCAACAAACGGAACAAACCTGGGAGTTAATGGATACGCAAACTCGCTCATTTAATACCATGAAAGAAAAAGATCAGGCTTGGGATAATTTATTAAAAGGAAACTATGAATTAAAACCCAAAGAATGGTTAATGATAGACCCCACATTCTAATTGTAGTGAAAAATGCCGATGGCTTAACATTTCTTTGTTAAGCCACCTTTTTATTACGTAGAAATACAGTAATATCCCAATATCATTACATCTAAAAATTTACTGAAATATTAAATTTACCTTTATAAAACAATTTAATAACAAAGCACAACTCACTTTAAATAACCCACTCTTATTAGGTAACATATCGTGATGAAGCTGTTATGATGTACTCTAATACTCGAATTTATGGGTAAGATCAAAAACGCAGATTTTCTTATAATCACCAATTGCGTTACCAGATCAAAAGTTATCGTTCTCATGCTGTTTAAAACAGGTCAACTGCAATATCACGCATGATAAAAACAACGTTAGGGTGATATTTCCTAACTATACTCAATGACATTAAAACTACACCTGCTAACTAAATCATTATGGATAAATCAAGACAGACTGAATTGGTACGTTGGTTAAAACAATACAGTGCCCCTGCCAAGCGCTGGTTGCGGATCTCTATGTTACTAGGCATTTTGAGTGGATTACTGATTATTGCTCAAGCTTGGTTCTTAGCTGTTATCTTACAAGCATTGATTATGGATAACGTTCCTCGAGAACAGTTATTAACCCCTTTTGTTCTTCTGCTTTGCGTTTTTATCTTACGCGCAATTGTCACTTATGTACGAGAACGCGTTGGCTTTCGTTGTGGCCAAGTGGTGCGCCAAGAAATACGTACCATGGTACTCGATAAACTTCAAGAACTCGGCCCTGTGTGGGTTAAAGGTAAGCCAGCGGGTAGCTGGGCTACAATTATTCTTGAACAAATTGAAGATATGCAAGACTACTATTCGCGCTATCTTCCTCAAATGTATTTAGCTGGGATCATCCCCATTATGATCCTGATTGCTATTTTCCCCTTTAACTGGGCTGCAGCACTCATTTTATTCGTCACTGCCCCGCTGATTCCTATCTTTATGGCATTAGTCGGATTAGGCGCTGCGGATGCTAACCGTCGTAACTTTATTGCCTTAGGTCGTTTAAGCGGGAGTTTTCTCGATAGATTACGAGGCCTTGATACCTTACGGTTATTTTTTCGTGAAAAAGCAGAGATTAAGCAAATTCGTGAATCAACAGAAGATTTTCGTTCCAGAACGATGGAAGTATTGAGGATGGCATTTCTGTCTTCTGGCGTACTTGAATTTTTTGCATCGATTTCTATTGCTGTTGTTGCTGTCTATTTTGGTTTTTCCTACCTGGGCGAAATGAACTTCGGTAGCTATGGTTTACCTGTCACGCTATTTGCAGGTTTTCTTGCCCTGATACTTTCGCCAGAGTTTTTCCAACCATTACGTGACCTTGGCACATACTACCACGCCAAAGCGCAAGCTGTTGGTGCCGCTGAAACACTCGAAACACTATTAAACAGTGAGGGCGAACAAAAAGCTCAACAAGGAACCCAAACACTGAGTGATGAGGCTATCTATATTCAGGCTAAACAATTAGAAATTTTATCCCATGATGGTGTGCGCCTTGCTGGGCCATTAGATTTCAATATTGAGCCACAACAACGTATTGCAATTGTTGGTCAAAGTGGTGCGGGAAAAAGCTCATTACTGAATTTATTGTTAGGCTTTTTGCCTTATCGCGGTTCCATCACCATAAATGGTGTTGAACTTCGTGAATTATGCCCTGATAAATGGCGTGAATTACTCGGTTGGGTTGGGCAAAACCCTCACCTTCCAGAGCAAACACTGGTTGAAAACATCTGTTTAGGCAAGCCAAATGCTACAGAAGCGGAAATTCAACAGGCGATTGATAATGCATATGTTTCCGAATTCTTAGCCCATTTGCCTGATGGCCTAAATACCAAGCTGGGTGACTATGCCGCTCGCCTTTCGGTCGGGCAAGCTCAGCGAGTTGCCGTTGCACGAACCCTGTTGAAACCCTCTCGTATGCTCCTTCTAGATGAGCCTGCTGCGAGCTTAGACTCCCACAGCGAACAACGTGTTATGCAAACACTTAACCAGCTATCAAGTCAGCAAACGACCCTTTTAGTCACCCATTTACTGGAAGAAACCCTTGATTATGACCAAATTTGGGTAATGGCTAACGGGCAAATCATTCAACAAGGTAATTACACACAGTTAAGCCAGTCAGAAGGCGCTTTTGCCCAGTTACTTGCCCATCGCAGTGAGGAGCTTTGATAATGAAAATTTTATTACCTTTCTTAGCCCTTTACCGCCGCCATTGGTTTTTAATTACATTAGGCATTATCTTGGCGATTGTGACCTTACTGGCAAGTATTGGCTTACTTACCCTTTCTGGTTGGTTTTTAGCCGGAACCGCCATTGCTGGTTTTCCGGGTCTTTACTATTTTAATTACATGTTACCCGCTGCGGGTGTCCGTGGTGCCGCTATTTTTCGTACCGCTGGCCGCTATGGAGAACGCCTAGTTAGCCACGATGCTACTTTTAAAGTACTTGCTCATTTACGGGTTTTTGCTTTTAGTAAAGTATTGCCCCTTTCGCCGGGTGGTATCAGTCGTTTTCGTCAAGGGGAGTTACTCAATCGTCTGGTCGCTGACGTAGAGACCCTAGATCACCTCTATTTGCGTGTTTTATCGCCGATCATTACTGCATTTTTTGTTACCTTTGTCCTTATTTTTGGTTTAAGTTATCTCGACCCTCGTCTTGCTTGGACACTGGGTGGCATCATGCTGTTCTTGCTATTTACAATGCCATTTATATTCTATCGTGCAGGAAAACCCATTGGCCGTGAGCTAACCGAATTACGTGGAAGTTATCGCACTATTTTAACCTCCGCACTGCAAGGACAAGCTGAGTTAACATTATTTGGCGCCACTGAACGTTTTCGCCAAAACTTGCTTAATATCGAAAATAAGTGGCAAGTGCGTCAACAACAGCAAGCGGCACTCACTGGGTTATCTCAAGCCATTATTTTATTTGCCTCTGGTGTTACAGCAACACTGCTTCTTTGGATGGCTGCCGACCATGTAGGAGGCGATACAAAACCGGGAGCACTGATTGCTTTATTTGTATTCTGTGCGCTAGCGGCTTTCGAAGCATTAGGCCCTGTTGCTGTTGCCTTCCAACATATGGGTCAAGTGATTGCATCTGCTACTCGCGTTTCCCAATTAATGACCGCAAAACCAGAGGTAACTTTCCCAAGTGAAAGCCCTTCAATCGCAACATTGGAAAATCTGACTGTCGATAATATTTCATTTACCTATCCAGAACAGCCATTTGCCGTTCTTCAAAATGTGTCTTTAACATTAAATAAAGGCCAACACCTTGCTTTATTAGGTAAAACAGGTTGTGGTAAATCCACTCTTCTGCAGTTATTAACCCGTGCTTGGGATGTTGATAGCGGAACCATCTACTTAAATGGCACGCCTATTAACGAATTTAGCGAAAAATCGTTACGTAATATGATGTCTGTAGTACCACAACGGGTTCATGTCTTTAGTGATACATTGCGCAATAATCTGTTGCTCGCCAATGAACAAGCGACGGATACCGAATTAAGCGAAGTATTACAGCAAGTTGGTCTAGGTAATTTATTAGAAAACGAATTAAAGCTTAATGCGTGGATGGGTGAAGGCGGCCGACAACTTTCTGGAGGGGAACAACGCCGCTTAGGTATTGCCCGTGCTTTATTACATAACACACCATTAATTCTAATGGATGAACCAACGGAAGGGCTTGATGCACAAACTGAACAGCAGATTTTAGCACTGTTAAAAGAAAAATGTGCCGATAAGACGTTAATTGTCATTACTCACCGTATGCAGGGCTTAGAGGAAATGGATAACATTTGTGTGATGGATAATGGTAAAATCATCGAACAAGGTACCCATCAAGCGCTGTTAGGTATGCAAGGCCAGTATTATCAGTTCCGCCAGCGCCACTGGGCACAGCAACCGCTCTGAGGCGTATATGTACCAATTAGATGATGACTCCTATTTATTCCCTCCCGTGTCTGAAGCCATGCGGGAGCCTAATGGCTTATTAGCGATTGGCGGAGATCTTTCATCAAAAAGGCTGCAAGCTGCCTATTATGATGGTATCTTTCCTTGGTTTAATCCTGGAGAGATGCCTTTATGGTGGTCTCCGGACCCTAGAGCAGTACTCATGGTTGGTGAACTCCATATTAGCCGGTCAATGAAAAAAGTTTTAAAAAAGCAGACTTATCGCATTACTGTTAACCATGCATTCAAGCAAGTTATTGAAGCTTGTTCTGTACGCCAAGAAGGCACATGGATTTTACCCGAAGTTCAAGCTGGGTATTTAGCGCTACACCAAGCAGGTATGGCGCATTCCATTGAAGCTTGGTATGGCGATAAACTCGTTGGAGGCCTGTATGGCGTGAACATGGGGCACCTATTTTGTGGGGAATCTATGTTCAGTAGAATGAATGATGCATCCAAATTTGCTTTTATTACATTCTATTTTCATTTTTTGCGCTATAATGGGCAACTTTTTGATTGTCAGGTACTTAACCACCATACCGCCTCAATGGGCGCAAAAGAGATATCCCGTAGGGATTTTTTACATATTCTTTATCGGTGGCGTGACAAAGCGATTGACCCCGCCTGCTGGATACCGCAATCGATTGAAATACCGCCAATTTTCGATTAATGAATTTTGGTTTTACATTAATTTTATTCCTTCACTTAAAAATAAAGATCGCGTTAAAATGCGACACTTCTTTACTTAGTGCGGGTTTTTGGGCATTATCTTGCCCGTTAAAAATCACGGTTATTAAACTTAGAGGATTAGATGGCCAAAGAAGACAATATTGAAATGCAGGGCACAGTTTTAGATACCCTGCCAAACACAATGTTCCGTGTTGAACTGGAAAACGGTCACGTGGTGACTGCTCATATTTCTGGAAAAATGCGTAAAAACTATATCCGCATCCTGACAGGCGACAAGGTAACTGTAGAGTTAACACCTTATGACCTGAGCAAAGGCCGAATCATTTTCCGTAGCCGTTGATATTCTCTTCAGGCAAGGCCTGACAACCACAGGTGCATTGATACACCTGTGGTCTATTCGTCAGAATACCGCATCCTCCGGAGAGGCCTTGTGCACGCTACTGAAGCTGTATGTCAGTGTGTTACTTTTTTCATCAAGCCCGATACTTACAGAGCCACCATTGGTTAGTGAACCAAATAACAACTCGTTTGCTAATGGTTTTTTCAGGTTATCCTGAATGGTGCGAGCCATAGGTCGGGCACCCATCGCTTTATCATAACCTTTTTCACACAACCAGCGGCGAGCCGCGGCGCTAACTTCAATTGATACACCCTTTTCATCAAGCTGAACTTGTAATTCCACAATAAACTTATCAACGACTTGCGTAATAATTTCTGGAGTTAATGAGTTAAACCAAATGATACCATCAAGGCGGTTGCGAAATTCTGGTGAGAACGCCTTTTTGATTTCAGACATCGCATCAGTGCTATTATCTTGCTCAGCAAAACCAATAGAACGACGCTGAGTTTCTTGCACCCCAGCGTTGGTTGTCATTACCACAACAACATTACGGAAATCCGCCTTACGACCGTTATTGTCTGTTAACGTTCCGTGGTCCATTACCTGTAAAAGAATATTAAACACATCTGGATGCGCTTTTTCGATTTCATCTAACAGCACCACTGAATGCGGATGTTTGATAACCGCATCGGTCAGTAAACCACCTTGGTCAAAGCCAACATAGCCAGGAGGCGCACCAATTAAGCGGCTAACCGTGTGACGCTCCATATATTCAGACATATCAAATCGCAGCAATTTGATATCCAACGCTTTCGCTAACTGGACAGTCACTTCAGTTTTACCCACCCCTGTTGGACCGGCAAATAAGAAAGAACCCACAGGTTTATTTTCTAACCCTAAACCTGCCCGATTCATTTTGATTGCCTCAGACAATGAATCTATCGCTTTGTCTTGTCCAAACACTAACATTTTCAAACGAGAGTCGAGTGTCTTGAGTTTATCTTTATCGCTTGAGGAAACCGTTTTTTCAGGAATACGGGCGATACGCGCCACAACTGTTTCAATTTCAGGCACACCAATGGTTTTTTTACGCTTACTTGGTGCAACCAGTCGCGTTCGCGCCCCGGCCTCATCAATCACGTCAATGGCTTTATCTGGCAAATGCCTGTCGGTGATATATTTAATGGATAAATCCACCGCCGCTTGGATCGCTTTTGCGGTATAACGAACATCATGATGAGCTTCATACTTAGGCTTCAACCCATTGATGATACGAATTGTTTCTTCGGGAGTTGGTTCTACAATATCAATTTTCTGGAAACGACGAGCCAACGCTCTATCTTTCTCAAAAATACTGCCAAATTCTTGGTATGTTGTTGAACCAATAACACGAATTCGACCACTTGATAGCAACGGTTTAATTAAGTTCGCTGCGTCAACTTGCCCACCAGACGCGGCTCCTGCACCGATGATAGTGTGAATTTCATCAATAAATAAAATGCTCTTGGGATCTTTTTCCAGCATTTTTAATAATGCTTTGAAACGTTTCTCAAAATCACCACGGTATTTGGTTCCAGCCAATAATGAACCAATATCTAATGAATAAATTGTGCAGCCTTTCATTACGTCAGGTACATCATCTTGCTCAATACGCCATGCTAGCCCTTCAGCAATCGCAGTTTTACCGACACCTGACTCACCGACTAATAGTGGATTATTTTTACGACGGCGGCACAATACTTGAATCGTACGCTCTAATTCAGCCTGACGTCCAACCAGAGGGTCGATATTCCCTTTCTTGGCCTGCTGGTTCAAGTTGGTCGTAAAGTTGTCCATATGGTCTTCTGGGACCGGCTGCTCTTCGTTTTGCACACTATTAGAGGAGATATCTTGTTCTGATGACGACTCTTCGCCTTTTATCGTGCCATGAGAAATATAATTAACTACATCTAAACGGCTTACATCATGCTTGCGTAATAAGTACGCAGCTTGGGACTCTTGCTCACTAAAAATCGCGACCAATACGTTTGCACCGCTGACTTCGTTGCGCCCAGATGATTGCACATGAAAAACAGCGCGCTGTAATACACGCTGAAAACTCAGCGTAGGCTGGGTGTCTCTGCTATCATTTTCGGGTAACAAAGGTGTAGTTTGCGCGATGAAGTGTTCAAGTTCTTGACGTAATGCAACAAGATCAACCTTACAAGCATCTAAAGCTTCGCGAGCAGAGATATTACTCAATAACGCTAGCAATAGGTGCTCTACAGTCATAAACTCATGGCGACTGTCTTTCGCTTTCGTAAAAGCTACGTTTAAACTAAGCTCCAGTTCTTGATTGAGCATAAGCACCTCCCAAAATTGATATTAAGCCAAATTAGACTTTCTCTATAGTGCAAAGCAAAGGGTACTCATGTTCACGAGCAAAAGTATTGACTTGCGCCGCTTTCGTTTCAGCAACCTCTGCAGTAAAAATTCCACAAACTCCCTTTCCTTGAATATGGACATCTAACATTATCTGTGTAGCGCGTTCTTCATCAAAAGAAAAGTATTTTTGTAACACTTCGACAACAAAATCCATCGGGGTGTAATCGTCATTATTTAATAGCACCTTATACATCGATGGTGGCTGTAAGGTTTGTTCTATTTCATCTTTAAAAATGACGTCAGTTTTAAATGTGCCCAGAAAATCACTCATTACTTTCTTGCTCAGTGTTTAACTTCAATTTAAGCATAGTCTTTATTATCAACGATTTCTATCAATCATATTGATAACATCATAAAACTATACCATTTAGTTACTATGCTGTTTTTTGTCTATATTGCATCAAGCGACAGTGTATCATGGGAATCACCTTTGCTTCCATGGTTAGCAATCTGTGAGCCATATCAAATATTATAGAAAATGAGCGCTATTGATTAGCGAATTCTTAACACTTTCCAGCAATTCCTGAACCGTACCTCTTGACCTTAGAAGGTAATTTATTACAGTATATTTTACGAACAAATAACATCGTATTTATACTTATTTTGTATGTGTTTTTTATACATCGTTCTAAATGCAAATACTGGTAAATTTGAAGGATAAAATATGGAGACGGGTATCGTTAAGTGGTTCAATAACGCAAAAGGCTTTGGTTTTATTTGCCCGGCTGATGGCGGAGAAGATATTTTTGCTCATTATTCCTGTATCCAAATGGACGGTTACAGGACACTAAAAGCAGGCCAGAAAGTTCAATTTAGTGTGACTATTGGCCCAAAAGGTAATCATGCAGACCTCATTGTTCCTATTGAAAATGAGGATGTTCCAGACAACACAACAGAATCGAATTTATAGCTCACCAATAGAGCACAGTTAATTATTTTAATAACACTGACAACGCTAATAATTAACTGTGACTATTTATAAATTAATCATTTTTTGCTGCATTATTACCTGCTGTTTGCAGGTGTGACATATCACCATACAATGACGTCAATAAATCATATTGTTCAACATCATAAAACGCACATTGTTTTCCTGTGAATGCTTTAGCCACTTCTATCATAAATTTTACAGTAGCCGCAATATCAACCTCATGGCTAGCCCCTGTAGAGCAACCTGGTACTACCGTTTCTGAGCAAATAGCGACACCAACCACTGGTGCAGATGTTGATACCGCAGGTTGTAATATACTGTTGATATGATGTAGACCATTACCATATGGCGTAATGTCTTGAATTGATAATGGAAATGTCACCGCTTTTTGGCCACTACTCCACTCCATCAAACGAATTAAATCCTCTGATACAGGTAAAATATAACCATTTTTTACTGTTGGAGACAGTGCATACCCTTTATGATTGAGTAAACGATTTCCCTTCGTGGTATCTACGGACAAAATAGCATCCGCTTCAGGGATCGCCTCATGTTGATTCATCGTGGCATCTTCAAGGGGCGAGTCCATAAAATCAACAGGTGTATGCGGACGTGTTGGCGCATTTGGGCAAATATGGGTCGTGACCACGACATCACCGAGTAACTGGTCACCCTTTTCATGCATTTGTGCCAGTTTAAGCGCTGCTGCAAGTGCGGCAATCGCACCATCTGCATCAGACACAACACCTATTCGAGAAGGCCTAGCACCAATTCCACCTAAACGCCCGATGATTCCCAGTGTTGGCGCATCTTTATGCTGTGATTTACCTTGTGTTCCTGGAATAAGAATGCGAACAAAGTCACTTTGTCCTTTGTGATCCTTAACCGTTTTAGACATGACTTCAATGTGTGGGAAATCTTGGAACAATGCAACAATGTCTTCACCTTTAACACTAGCGCAATCGATTAGATCATATACGCAAAGAGTTTGTTTTAGACTCATTGTACTTCCTTTAATTTTAATTATTTTTTATGAGAGTAAAGAGCTACTTTGAGATTAACTCGCATAGAATAGCGAGTTAATCTCATTTCACTCTAGATGGAATCTCACGTAATAGAGGTTCCATTTTTCCTGATGAAGGCGTATTCACGCACTTAAAATGCTAACAATATTAAATATTTATAATTTACTATTTACTTCAACTACTTACTTCAACTACTTACTACTTTTTGCTTTTATAACATGAAATAATCTCATGACTTATTCATGCTTTTTTGCAACCAATACGGGTCACCCACCATACACCCAAGATAAGCGGCTTTATGACAAAGGCTCTTAGATAACTGCACCATAACCTCATCATTCATTTGTGCAGCAGGCAAACTTAAACACAAGGCATATAACGTATTTTGTGCAGGGTCGAACACCGTGCTGGATATGGAAGCGACTCCAGCAACGGATTCATCCATCGATAATTCCCAGCCACGATCTGCCACTAAGTCCAAACGCTCGACTAATTTACCCCGTTCTTCTTTTGGTTCACGGTCGATAATTTTTGACCGCTCATTTAGCGGTAACCTTGCTAATAGTGCACGCCCCGTTGACGTTCCCAGTATGGGTAAGCGGGTACCCGGTTGAGTGATCACTTGCAGCATGCTATTACCAAAACGAGCATGAACAACACGAACCATATCATCATCAAGTGCTGACACATAACTGGTAAACCCACTATCTTTCGCAAGTTCATCAAGTGCTTCAAGCATCATATCGATTAGCGGGTTCATCCCCCTAGCCCGATGAGCTAATTCCATAATCAGCAAGCCAGGTCGATATATCGGTGCATTGTTTTTCTTTTCCAGCAATCCGAGTTCAGCCATTTGCTTTAAAAGACGGGAGGCCGAGCTTTTTGGCATACCTAATTCATTAACCAACGTTGTCACCGTCAGTTCGTTGCCTGAACGTAAGAACAGTTGGTAAACATCAACCACGCTAGATAAAATACTCATGACCCTAAACCTTGGGTTAATACACTGTAGCTTTGTGGCTTTCTGTCTCTCAGATAAGGCACTTTTAAACGTGTATGGGCTTGGTTTAAAAAATCAACCTCACCGATTAATAGCTCTTCGCCCTCACAGCTCGCTTCACAAAGTACTTGGCCGCGAGGACCTAAAACCTTGCTACCACCAAATAAATGCAGATCTTCTTCATGACCCCAACGGTTCACTGCAAGTAAGTGAGTTCCATTTTCTAGTGCTCGACAGGCGCTATTAATATCCCATACATCTCGGTCTTGAACACACCAAGCTGAAGGGGCTAATAACAATTCCGCGCCTTGTAATGTTAAAATTCGTGCGACTTCTGGAAAACCCATGTCATAGCAAATCATGATACCGATTTTACCGATCGGCGTTTCAAACACAGGGAAACTATCACCTCGTCCAAACCATTGTTTTTCTATGCCGAAAGCATGAACTTTACGAAAAACACCACTAATACCCTCACACCCTGGGTTCCAAACACCGACAGAGTTATAGATATCGCCTAAATATTCACCGCGCTCAACAAAACCGCTAACAATAGTGATATTTAAACGAGTAGCAAGTTCGCTAAATAGCGTATAAGTTTCACTTCCGATGGAATCGCTTAAATCCCACAACTTAGTGGTCAGTAAGTCACCACGATAACCCGTTGTCGCCAGCTCAGGGAAACAAATCAGTTTTGCTCCTGAATCTGCGGCTTGTTGGCACAACTGTGCCATGCGTTGTAAATTATTGGTTTTATTGCCAAGTTCTGAATCAAACTGAGCCAGAGCAACTTTAACTTTTGTACCCGACATTGTTTAATCCTTAATCTAAATGAGAGACTTTGCGAAAGTGTACCGTTTCAACACCTCTCGCTTTCGCCTGCCAGCGCATGCCTATCCAATAAGCAACTGCACCAGTAATCAAAGAGTTAAGCGCTGGGATACCGTAGTCTGCATGCAGTGGACCTAACTCTGATGTCCCCCACCCAACCAGTACTGCGATCACCCACACCACGAGTGTTACTGGGTTATATGCTTCACAGCTCGGTGGTAATATGCCTTGCTCTCGAGTGATATCTAATTCTTTGCGATCACGTTTTAACAAGTAATAGTCAACAACCATAATCCCTGCGACAGGAGGAATGGCTATTCCTAAGTAAATTAAGAAACCGATAAAGTTATCTAAGATCCCTAACATTGAAGCGATTGTGCCAAAGATACCAATCACCCACGTTAAATAACGACGGTCAAAACGCTTATTAAATATGGCATTTAACAGTGTTGAAAAACCTAACGATGATGAATACAAATTGATATCATTCATTTTTATTGTTGAGAAGATAACAATCGATGCACCTAATAGGCCTGTCAGCGCCATCATTAAATCAAATACTTGGCTTGTACGTAATGACAGCGCCATTAGTACCGCTATCATATTGACCAGTAACTCACCAAAAAATGTGCCGATAAGCGTCATCCAAAACACATCTTTAGGCCCTTTCATGAAACGGCTGATATCGGGTGTTGTCACTGCTGCAATAATAAAACCACCAGCAACCATTGTGATGGCCGCAGGCATAGTCATTAATGGCCCGGCGGGTTCAGTGTCATTAATAAGCGTACCAATATCTTGACCTGATAATAAATTATATGTCGCCCAGCCTAACGCGAATAAAAATAGCGGCGTTGAGATATTGGCAGTAATAGATAAAAATCGATACCCATATACTGTTATAACCGTCACCGCAATACCTGTAATAAGTGACCAAGTCCCTGGTGTTAGCACATTAGTCGCTTTATACATTCCATCCGCAAAGAAACCATTTTGGACGCCAAACCAGCCCATTAAGGAGATAGCAATTGCGCCACCAATGAGTGCTGAGCCTAACTTACCAAAACCCGCCCACCGAGACAGTAGGCTGATTGACATTCCTTCGCGGCACGCAGCCGCTCCAAGCCCCCAGCTGACAACCTGTAAAATTACAGATCCAAGCATCGTTGCCCAAAACGCCTGCCAAAAAGTTAACCCATACCCAAGAGCCGCACCTAACATAACTTGTGAAACACAAGCTAGTGCGCCAATTCGTAGAATTAACACTTCATAGAACGGCCTACGAGCACTTTGGGGTACCCGAGCCAAAGAATAATCTTCACCTGCTTTATTCGCCATATCGCACCTGCTGTGTAGTTGTCTTTGCTTAGTTTTTTACTGGCTTTATTATAAGTTCCATTATATGGAACTAGGTTTCATTTATTCTACAAGGCAAATCATATCCATGATCGATACCAATTCGCAAGTAGAATTTATCTTTTCAGACAGTTTTTTATTATGAAATATTTTAAGAAACGAGGGAATATACAGACTGAAAAAAATATTATCGGGAAATGAAGGAGTTAAAAATAACGCATTTAATTAGCAGAATTTAATTGAGGAACTTGGTTCCGAAAAATGGGACTATCCCTAAATCAAATTATTTACAAGCAGATGATTCACATATTGATAATTGACCTTAAAGCTGAGTTACACAGAAAGTAGAGCGAAGGAATTTAGCTTATCCTTCGCCACTCAAAAATCTCACTAAGAAAAATTATTATGGGTGGCTGATCTAAAAACTATCCATGGTTAACTTAAAGTGAGTATCCATCTTTAACCCAGTTGCCACAAAGTCTTGTTTTTCAATTGACTCTAAAATATCAAAATGAATATCAATGATCTTTTTATGTTCATCATGGTTGTTTTGGTTTAATAAACCAGCTGAAATAGAACCACCTAATGCGCCTCTTAATGCTTTTAGCATCAATGCATATAACGGATTTTGTGACATTTCAGCTAATGTTAAGTGGAAATCAATATCACTCTCAATGAACAAATCCCAATCATTAGAACTCAACAAGGATTTCCTCATTTTATCTGCAATTTTTCTTAACTTGATATAATCATTTTTATTTCCATGCATTGCAGCCAACACTGCAGAATCAACTTCAATCGCACGTCGAAGGCCTAAGATTTGCTGATAATTAACCTGCTGAGTCACAATGGCATGGTTAAAAATAGTTTCTAACGGGTTTGAGTTAATTTTTTGTATTTTAGGTTTTTTGCCACTACTAATATCTAAAATACCTAATATAGAAAGGCTTTGAAAAGCCTCTCTAACCACCCCCCTGCTCACCCCTAAACGTTCAATAATCTCTTTTTCACTTGGTATTTCATCACCTGGATTTAGATTTGATTGAGATATTAAAGATAGAACATAGCTTCTAACTTGTTCTGAAAGTGTTTGTTTTTCAATTAAAGGATGCAATCTAACCCCCAAAATTAGCAATATCCATTTGATTTAAAATCAAAAAAATAATCTTCCTGTGATTAAAACAATAATAAAACTAGAGTCGTATCACAAAACCTATATTAACCCTCTTTTAATATTAAGGCTAGACTGTTAGCCTGTATGACAGGTTGACAGCTAAACAGTAAGATTAAGACCTTAGATACATAGGAATATGAAATGAATAAAGATAATGATTTGTTTGACAAGATTAAAAAGGAATTACCCGTAGCTCTTCTAGGGGATATTTTAGATGAAATAGGATTACACCATCAGTTCTTACCTCCTATACTCAAACCTTTATCTGAGGATATGAAGATTGTAGGTCGAGCAATGCCTGTACTAGAAGCTGATTACATGTTACCGCCTGACGTTACATCTAATGGGCCATTAGGAAATAAAGATTTCGGTATTATGTTTGAAGCACTAGATAGCTTAAAGGAAGGTGAAGTTTATATCGCTTCCGGTTCTTCGCATAATTACGCCCTGTGGGGTGGATTAATGTCGACAAGAGCTAAAAAACTTAACGCTGCGGGCGCTATTATTTATGGCTATTCAAGAGATAAGAGAGAAATACTAGAACTTGATTTCCCTGTATTTTCATTAGGTAGTTATGCTCAAGATCAAAAAATAAGAGGTAAAGTATTAGGTCATGTATTCAATCCGGTGATTAACCTGTAATATAGGGTAATTTATCGGAGAATATTCATGGCTAAAGTCGATGTAAGGTGCCCATTTTGTCAACAAACGCCCCCAGTGAAAAAACATGGATTAGGTAGCACTGGTCATCAACGTTATCGTTGCCAAGATTGCTGCCGAAGCTTCCAACTCGATTATAAATATCGTGCTTGCCAACCCGGAACTAAAGATAAAATTATCGACCTCACGATGAATAATGCCGGTATTCGTGATACTGCTAGGGCCCTTCATATCAGCATTAATGCGGTTGTTCGTACTTTAAAAAACTCTCGCCTAGACAGGTAACCTCTTTACCTCTTGATAATCTGCACATTGAACTCCTTTGCGAAGTCGATGAACAGTGGTCTTTTGTGACTAATAAGAAGCAACAACGCTGGCTTTGGTATGCGTGGGAGCCCCGCCTAAAACGGATTATTGCTCATACGTTTGGTCGTCGAAACAAAAGGACTCTTCGCCAGTTACTGGCTTTACTGTCTAGGTTTAATGTCGCTTTTTGGTGCACGGATAAGTTCAGTGCTTATGAGATATTGCCCAAGCAGAAACATGTAGCAAGTAAGTTTTATACGCAACGAATAGAAAGAGAGAATTTGAATCTGAGAAACCGCTTGAAGCGCCTTAACCGTAAGACGTTAGGTTACTCGAAGTCACCTGAAATGCATGACAAAATTATCGGGACATTCATTGAACGTGAACACTATCTATTATGATGATCTCTATATTGAATACACGACCAAGTATTAGATTATCGAGTTCCAATCAAAATCAATAATATTTTAATTGAACCAGGTGATTTAATTGTTGCCGATGAAGAAGGCGTATTAATTATTCCTAAAAATGTAGAGTCTTACGTTATTGAACATGCATTTGAAAAACAAAAAATGGAGAATAAAGTACAAAAAGAAATAGCAAATGGAATGGGTGCTGTAGAAGCATATAATAAATTTGGCGTCATGTGATAAACATAAAATAGATATGTCTATTAAATTGAATAATAAACATATCATTATATCAAAGGTGATTTATGTTTAAAAAAATAAGATGGAATTTAGTTTTATTTATTTCTCTTGGAGGAATGATAAACTATATGGATCGCTCTGCATTTGCTATTGCAGCTCCTGTTTTTTCTAAAGATTTAAACTTAACACCAAGTGAAATGGGTATACTTTTCAGTAGTTTTTCTATTGGATATGCTTTATTTAATTTCATTGGCGGATACGCATCAGATAAATATGGTCCCAAAAAGGTTTTTGCCGTAAGTATGGCTCTTTGGTCTATCTTTTGCGGCATGATCGGGGTAACTGTTGGTTTTATCTCTATGCTTATTATCCGAACTTTATTTGGTGCAGCTGAAGGCCCCTTTGCAGCAACACTCAATAAAATGGTTAATAACTGGTTCCCTAAAAAAGAAGTTGCTACTGCTATAGGTATAGCAACTGCTGGTAATCCAATAGGTGGAGCTATTGCTGGCCCTATAATGGGAATATTAATAATTACAACTGGTTGGCGTGTTGCATTTTTTATACTTGCTGCAATAGGCTTTATATGGCTAATTGGGTGGTTAAAAATAGCTAAAGATAAACCGGAACAACATAAAAAAATATCAAAAGAAGAATTAGAATATATTTTATCTGACGATAATAATGTAGAATCAAAAACCACAAATACTATATCTAAACCATTATCTTTTTATATAAAGAGTCCGACTATATTAGCAACAACTCTTGCATTCTTCAGTTTGAATTATATTTTATTTTTCTTTTTATCATGGTTTCCGAGTTACTTATCTAATGTTCAAAATCTCAGTATAAAAGATATGAGTATAGTAAGTATTATACCTTGGCTATTAGGTGCTATTGGAATGGCTCTAGGGGGAATACTTTGTGACTTTGTTTTAAAGAAAACAAATAAACCATTATTCTCCAGAAAAATCGTGTTGGTTAGTTGTCTAGGAATATCGGCAATCCTTGTCTTTCTTGTCGGTAATGTTACTCGTGTTGAAAGTGCCGTAGCACTCATGGCATTCGGAATATTTTTCTTATATTTATCTGCTACAACCTATTGGGCAATTCTACAAGATACCGTTGCAAAAAATAATATTGGTGCAGTTGGTGGATTTGTACACGCAATGGCAAATGTTGCCGGAATTTTAGGCCCTATTATTACAGGCTATATCATTGAATGGTCTGGAATGTATAGCATCGCATTTTTTGTGGCAGGTGGAATCGGTATTGTTGGCGCAATCAGTGTCGCATTATATGTAAAACCACTAAATCTCACTAACTAAGAAATTTTCAAATTAAAAGGTTAATAATTATGAAACTAGGATTTGGTTTATATCGACATATGCTTAATGATGAACATTATGCTTTTGCAAAACAATGTGGAGCAACTCATATCGTTGTTCATATGGTCGACTACTTTAACAGTAATGAACGATTTTCACGTAGCGACCAGCCAATTGGCGATAATGATGGCTGGGGAACGGCTGTTGGTGATGTCTGGACAGTAGATGAACTAATAAAAATCCGTGACCGGATGCAAGAGTTTGGCTTAACATTTTATGCAATTGAAAATTTCGACCCTTGCCACTGGGATGATATTTTGTTTGACGGTCCTAAAAAATTAGAACAGCTTGAAGTCGTCAAAAACATTATTAGAAATGTAGGGAAAGCAGGTATTCCTGTCTTTGGATATAATTTCAGTCTGGCAGGAGTCGCAGGGCGAGTTATCGAAAACAAAGCACGAGGAGGTGCTCAAACTGTTGGTTTATCTGGCATCAACGAAGACATTCTAGAGCCAATGCCGGATAATATGGCATGGAATATGAAAATCAATAACCATAGTGCTGGTTATCGTCCTGAAACAACAACAGAGCAACTCTGGGAAAGGTTAACCTGGTTCTTAAACCATATTATCCCTGTCGCTGAAGAAGCAGGCGTTCGCCTAGCTGCTCATCCAGACGATCCTCCACTAGAGTTTGTCAGAGGTCAACCAAGGCTCGTCAATCAACCTCACTTATATCAAAAATTACTAGATATAAAACCAAGTAAATCAAATGCGCTAGAGTTTTGTCTTGGAACCATTGCCGAAATGTCTGAGGGCAACGTTTACGAAGCAGTACAACAATATGCAAGTCAAGATGCGATGGCATACGTCCATTTTAGGAACGTTAAAGGTAAAGTGCCACACTATCATGAAACCTTCATTGATGAGGGCGATATTGATATGTTGAAGGTATTAACAATATTAAAAGAAAATAATTATACAGGTGTATTAATCCCTGACCATACGCCACAAATGTCATGTGATGCGCCATGGCACGCAGGTATGGCTTATGCGATGGGATATATGCAAGCATTACTTAAAGTACTGAAATAATATATAAATAATGCTCCATGCACTATTTTGATAAATGTGCATGGAGAGCTTTATACGAACAATTTATTCCCTCGCCAACGCATCAATTGGGTTCAAGCGAGCTGCATTTCGAGCAGGTAAAAAGCCAAAAATAATGCCAATGGCTGTTGAACAAACAAAGGCACTGACTAATGCCACCGGGTCAAAAGAAAAAGTCCAGCCTGGTAGTGCCATTTGAGCCAATAAACTAATCCCATACGATAGGCCAATCCCCATCAACCCGCCCATTAAACAGACTAGTACGGCTTCGATAAGAAATTGCTGCATCACATCGCTAGTCCTAGCCCCTACCGCCATGCGAATACCAATTTCTCGCGTCCTTTCGGTAACAGAAACCAGCATAATATTCATCACACCAATACCACCAACCACCAGCGAAATAACCGCGACTAACGTTAGAAACAGTTGCATAGTCTGGGTGGTTTTTTCCGCTGTTTTTACAAAAGTGTCAAGGTTATAGGTGAAAATATCCTTTTTACCATGGCGCAACGTGAGTAAGCGGGTCAGTTGCTGTTCTACCGTTTTCGCATCGTAACCGTCTTTCACCCTAACAACAAAGCTCTCATAGTATGGACGGTTCAGAATTTTACTATTCACCGTAGTATCCGGTAACCAAACCGATAGCGACTTACTCGAACCAAAAGTCGATTTTTTCTCTTCAAGCACACCGATAACCGTTACAGGCATATTACCAATGAGCAAAGTTTCGCCAATAACATTTTCTTGTTTAGGGAAAAAGCGGCGCTTAGTATTGGCATCAATAACCACCACTTGTGCGCGCTTATCCACCATATCTTGCGTGAAACTCATACCTTCTGAAAATTTAGAGGCATAAACATTAAAATAATCCCGACCAACACCGGTGAGCTGTGCCGAAGCGTCAACATTCCCTTTTCTTAAGCGTGTTGAGTGGTTGAGCTCGCCAGAAATCGCGTACACATAAGGCTGTTTTGCTAATGCATCAATATCTGAGGCTCTTAAGGACTGACGATTTTTTGCATCATCGTACCCAAAGTCTTCCCCTGGATAAATTGAAATGGTATTCGTCCCGATTGATTTTATATCATTAAGGACCATACCTTGAGCAGCATCACCGATCACCATTATTGATACCACCGACGCAATGCCAATGATAATCCCCAGCATAGTCAGCAATGTACGCATCTTATTAACGACCATGGCACGCCAAGCCATTAATAAGGCCTCACTAAACCGCCCATACGCCTGAGCTAAAGAGAATTTTCGTGGGGGAGCTTTTGGTAATGAATTTGTTCGTTTCGTGGCTTTGCTACCCGAGTCATTCAAAATCTCGCCATCTTTAATTTCGATAATACGTTCCGCTTGTTGAGCAATTTCAGGGTCATGCGTGACAATAATTACGGTATGCCCTTGGGCACAGAGGTCTTTTAAAATATTCATGACCTCTTCCCCCGAATGGCTATCCAGTGCTCCTGTTGGCTCATCCGCGAGAATTATCTGCCCACCATTCATAAGAGCGCGAGCAATACTCACGCGCTGTTGTTGCCCACCAGACAACTGACTTGGGCGATAATCAACTCGCTCCCCTAACCCTAGACGCTGTAATAGCTGGGCTGCTCGCTCACGACGTTGGTTTTTACCCGCCCCTGCATACACAGCAGGCACCTCAACATTTTGTTCCGCGCTTAAATGACTCAGTAAATGGTAACGTTGAAAAATAAAGCCAAAATGCTCTCGGCGCAGTTCTGCCAATTGGTCGTTATCTAACGTTGCAACGCTTTGGCCATCAATGAAATAATTCCCTTCAGTTGGTTTATCTAAGCACCCAATAATATTCATGAGCGTGGATTTACCTGAACCAGAAGCACCAATAATCGCCACCATCTCACCTGCATTAATTTGCAGTGAGACATTTTTTAAGACTGTAACTTGGTTTTCGCCTTCCCCGTAGCGGCGAGTGATCCCTTGAAGATCAATTAACGCAGACATAGTTAGTATTCCGTCTCGCTATGGCCAATGACCACTTTGTCACCTTCATTTAGGCCTTTGGTAATTTCCACATACACATCATTTCGACCACCAATTTCAACGTGTTTTTTCTCGACTTTATTGCCTTGAAGGATATCCACTTCATAGGTTTGTGGTGAAATTTCATTGCCTAATGCAGATAGCGGTAGTAACAGAACATTTTTACGTGACTCTAATTCAATAGTGACCTGAGCGGTCATTTGTAATTTCAATAGATGTTGCGGATTGGGTACCTCAAAGCGCGCATAATAGAAAATGGCATCATTGATTTTTTCAGGTGTTGGTAAAATATCTTTTAGTTGCCCTGAGAATTTTTTATCTGGGGCGCCTAAGACGGTAAACGAGGCATCTTGCCCAGGCTCCAAATAAATCACATCGGCTTCAGAAACTTCCGCTTTTACTAGCATCGTGTCTAAATCCGCAAGCGTTAAAATCGTTGGTGCTTCCTGAGCAGCAATAACCGTCTGCCCTTGTAATGTTTTAATAAAGGTGACAATGCCATCCATTGGAGCCGTAATTTGAGTGTATTTCAAATTTGTTTTTGCCGAATCTAAAGTGGCTTGGTTACGCTTAATTTGCGCTTGATAAGTGGCAACTTGCGCTTTTTTCACTTCTACATCAGTTTTGGCTTTATCAAGCTCTTGTTGGGAAACGGCTTGCTGTTTCGCTAGGCTTAAATGACGTTGATAAGTCAGTTGAGCAAGGCGAAGTTCCGCTTGAACTAATGATAGATTCGCTTCAAGTTCACGAGTCATCGCTTCAGACTCAGTCACATCATTTTGGGCTTTTTTCGGGTCAATAACGGCTAATAAATCACCTTTTTTAACATAATCACCCTCTTTAACATACAGAGTTTGTAGTTGCCCACTCACTTGAGCCCCCACATCGACTTTACGTACAGCGTCAAGTTTTCCCGTTGCCAGCACTTGTTTATCTAAATCGCCTCGAGTGACATCTACGGTTTGAAAAACCTCTTCTTCCTCACGATTAAAAAGAAACCCAGCAGTGACTAGGGCAACAATAATGATTGCCAAATAAATCGGCCACTTTTTCTTAGGCTTTGCCTTCATGTTTATTCGCTTCCTATGAACAAAAAGAGGGCATTGCCCTCTAAGATCGCTGACAACTTGTAAAAGGAGGTGACTTTCCAATTTGTTGCCAGCTAAAAACTAATGATCAAATTATATATCACTTAAGTTATCAATTGATTCAACATGAGATAAACCTAAGAGTGGGATTTCTCAATAATCCATCAACAACCCGTAAAATTTATCGATATCACCATTAATTTGCTTTACCCCTTGCCAACCATGCCACACGAGAAAACATACTTTTCAACTGTAGAGGGATACTATCTGGACCTAACTCAGCCGCCCGATTAACAGTTGCTAACGCTAAATCTGGCTTCGATGTACGAGAGATCGCCTTAATAATCACTCGCCTTGTTGAAACTTTCGCATTATCTGGAATATCAGCAATTTCATGATAAAGTTTTCGAAACCCTTCACGATATAGGAAATGTTCCATATCTGGTGCGGGTAGCATCGTTAGCCTATCCCTATCTGAGGAATTAATTTTATTAGCATAATGCGTCGCTGTTGCCGCATATTTACGCCCTGCCTCATCACCATCAGTTAAAACATGCCATTCAATTCCCATTTTATTGGCAAACTTTAGCAGTGGTTTCAAACCACTTTGCGCAAATGCAATAACTTTTATTCCTTCTGTTTCAAAGTAATAGTTACACTGGCGCGAGAATTCATTCATCAGCCAAATTTCAGTTTCCCCTTCAACTAATAACCAACAGCGAGCGAACAAGGCTGACGGACGATTAAAGCGAATATGGAAAGAAATTTTACGTAATTCTTCAGCACTCAAATCATTTTCATTTAAACGATAAGCTGAAACCTTATTCGTATTACGAACCAAACGACATAAATCCTCCAAAGGCGCTAATGAAAGTAGCTCCCCTGAATTCGTCGTGGTGATCCTCTGTAGAGAAAATAAGCTAAATAAGCCCCATGCAATGGAGAGCATAATTGGGTGCAAACGCGTTTCAGGGTCTTCAACAATAATCAATGGCCGAGCGTATTTATCTAAATGAATATTGCCCTTTGATTGTAATAAAGAAGAAAACATCCCTAAAATGATTAACCGAATATTACGTTGATTTGGTTTGGCAATTAACCGGTTAATATTATCAAGCGCTTTCCAACCGCGTTTACGCGGTTCTATTTTAACCATTGAATTATCTGAACGAATAATATGGGAGCTTTGCCCAGAGAAGTAATGGCTAAGCAACTGTTGCATGGCATCAACCCCATCACAGAGATCTTCATCACTTAAGCGTTCAGGGTTGTTGACCAATGCGCTAGTGAGTTCCTTAATACGAGCATTAAATAAGTCACGTACCTCTTTTTGCCCTGAAACAATCGTTTCTGGATTAAGTGAGTGTAAAAAACGCGCATCACGAAGGCGAATAACAGGATACAACCGAATAATTTCTTTAATATATTTACCGACGTTGTCCAATGAAAGTTTATTACCACCTGCATTTAAAAAGCTTTTATCGACAACTATCGTGTCATCATCTTTAAGTTCTGCACTAACACGATAAAAAATATGTTTAAGGTCATCACCGTTATCTACCCAAACTGAGGCTAAGTTATGAAAACGATAGGATTGATGACGCCCTTTGCGGCGTTCACAAAATTTTAAGACTATCTGCAATGAACGGTAACGTGACTCATCATTCCCTGCGGGATAGTGAAAATCATGAAGACTGAATTGGTAATCTATATGTTCAGGAGAAAGAAGAAGGTCAAGTGCATCAAGTAAGCTCGACTTTCCCCATGAATTCTCGCCAACTAAAACTGTACTGTTATTCAGTTCTAATGAAAGGCGGTTAATCCCTCTAAATCCGTATATTTCCACACGTTCCAGGTACATATCACTCTCCTTGGAATATTTTTAGTTCACCCTAAATATTATTAGTTTTCATTACATATCGGGTGATTCCGTCAATTGGATATACTAAAGAACAATATTTAGAGCTTACCGATTAACCTTCTTTATTACTATAACTATGTATGTAAAATAAAAATTCTTCATAGCAAAATAGCAAACTATGTTGAGCATCTAATTGCAGTGTTATAAAATAGTAAAACTTTTATTTTTAGTGTTTTTGACCTATTTTTTATTAGTTAGCCAATAAAAACATTTTATAACAAAAAGAACTTTTAGCACGGGGCGTTAAATCGGATTTGTACTTCAATAACCTAAATAAATAAAATTGTATAACCCTTTGTTTATATTTAGCTAGTCGATGAGATAACCTCTAAGGATGCGGCCATGTATTCAGGACTCTTAATTATTCTTCTACCATTAACGCTTGGTTATCTTATTCCTATTAAAAACAAGCAAATTCTCCATCGAGTACACCAATCCTTGAATTCAATGGTGTATGTTATTTTATTTTTAATGGGAATTACTCTCGCACTTCTTAAAAATTTAAGTGTTCACTTATTTTCTATTTTAATTTATGCAGTTACCTTTTTTGGTTGCATATTTTCATTGAATGTAATCTCACTGTTATTGCTGGATAAATTTGATCCTTGGAAAATTCCGCAACATAAACAAGAAAAACCACCTTCACGAATCAAAATGGTGCTCGAATCCTTACAACTATGCGGAGTGTTACTACTCGGATTTGTCGTTGGCCTAACTCATTTTGATTTTCTGCACTATGCCGACAAAGGGAGCCAGTTGGCGTTAATGCTACTGCTATTACTCGTCGGTATCCAGCTACGTAACAGTGGCATGAGCATCAAGCAAATTTTAATCAACCGCCGCGGTACAACCATTGCGTTTGTCATGGCAGTCAGTGCATTAGCGGGTGGTGCGTTAGCCGCGTTCTTACTAGACCTTCCCGTGAAAATGGGGTTAGCGCTGGCTTCTGGCTTTGGCTGGTACTCATTAACAGGGATTGTCCTCACCGATGCTTATGGCCCAGTCATGGGGAGCGCAGCTTTTTTCAATGATTTAGCAAGGGAACTTGCTGCAATCATGCTTATCCCAATTATTATTAACCGTTACCGCTCAACCGCTCTTGGCATTTGTGGTTCAACATCAATGGATTTTACACTGCCTGTTTTACAACGCAGTGGTGGGGTTTCAATTGTCCCTGCTGCTATTGTTCACGGCTTCGTACTGAGTCTTATTACGCCAATTCTCATGGCCTTCTTTACATAGGTAAAATTTCAGTCACAATAGCTGTTAATTTGCGTGAATCAGGAAATTAACATGACAGATAAACAACGTGTTTTAGTGTTGGGCGCTAGTGGCTATATTGGTCAGAATCTGATCCCTAAACTCATTGAGCAAGGATATGACGTAACAGCAGGTGCACGTCGTGTTGATTGGATGTTATCTCAAGGCTGGCAAGATACCCAATGCATTTATGTGGATCTTCACGACCCTGAAACACTAAAAGGTGTCATGGAAGGCATCGATATTGTTTATTTCCTCGTTCATAGCATGGCCGACCAAGCCAATTTAGTCGAGCGTGAGCGTGCAGCCGCTCGCAACGTGCAACAAGCCCTTGAAGGCTCAAGCGTTAAACATGTTATCTATCTCAGTGCATTACAACACGGGCATACCTATTCACCACACCTAATTGCTCGACGTTTAACCGGTGATATTTTACGTGAAAGCCAAATCCCTGTTACCGAAATCCGCTCATCAATTATCGTTGGGTCTGGTTCTGCCGCATTCGAAATTATGCGTGATATGGTCTACAACTTAGCGATTTTAACGCCACCACGTTGGGTTCGTTCTAAATCGTCACCTATCGCCCTATCGAATATTTTGTATTATTTAACGCAACTGGCAAAAATACCAACAACTGAGAATCGGATTTTTGATGCAGGTGGCCCTGAGTTTATTAGCTACCAAGAGCTATTTAAGCGCTTTATTAAAGTCAGTGGTAAGCGGCGTTTACTTATTCCTATTCCGATCCCCATTAGTATGATTTCCGTGCATTTCATCAGTTTGATCACCTCCGTACCACCGTCAATCGCTAAGGAGTTAATTCAAGGCTTGCAGCACGACCTCCCCGCGGATGATAAAGCGTTACGAGAACTGATCCCCCAAACCTTAATTTCTTTTGATGATGCCGTTAGAACGACTTTAGCAGAAGAAGCCGATGCCGTTGATAACGCAGATTGGGGTTATGACCCAGAAGTCAGAAAACGCTGGCGTCCCGGCTATGGCTATTACCCAAAACAAGCGGGAGCAACCCTTGGAACAACAGCCAGTTCAGAATCGCTTTGGTATACAGTGCAACAAATCGGCGGAAAAAACGGCTATTTCTATGCCAATGGCCTGTGGAAAACTCGCGCCATTATGGACGATATGATGTTAAATAAAGTGAAGTACGGCCGCCCCGATCGTGAACAGCTCCAACTCGGTGATGAGATTGACGGCTGGCGCGTAATTAATCTTGAACCTAATAAACAACTTAGCTTGTTATTTGGTATGAAAGCCCCAGGACTTGGCCGCTTAACTTTTACTATTCATGATAGCGGGAACCGCCGTTCAATTGATGTTAGAGCATGGTGGCACCCAGCTGGCTTTTGCGGCCTACTCTATTGGTTTGCCATGATGCCCGCACATTTATTTATTTTTAAGGGAATGGCAAAACGCATCAGCGAACTGGCTTATGAGCGAGATAAACAACTCGCTAAAGAACAGCAAGCAGAGCAACTGACCGTTAAATCGGAATAATTTTAGCGTAAAAACCAAATTTTTATGCAGAAATTATTGCATAAATATGCTCATAGGATTAATATCGCGGGTAGTGAAATAAGATATTATTGGTACACATGAGCATTCAATTAAAAAACATCAACTGTTTCTATGGTTCCCATCAGGCACTCTTTGATATCAATCTAGAGTGTTCTGCTGGTGAGACTATGGTATTACTTGGGCCAAGCGGGGCTGGTAAAAGCTCATTGTTACGTGTCCTCAATTTATTAGAAATGCCACGTTCAGGCCACTTGAATATTGTGGGTCAGCAATTTGACTTTTCTTCAGCTCCAGATGCGAAAGCGATTCGTGAGCTGCGTCAAAATGTAGGGATGGTATTTCAACAATATAATCTGTGGCCTCATCTGAGCGTTATGGACAACTTAATTGAAGCACCTTGCCGCGTATTAAAATTATCAAAGCAAGAAGCGCAAGCAAAAGCGTCTAAGTTATTAGAACGCTTACGGTTGTCGCAATTTGCTGATCGCTACCCCTTACATTTATCGGGTGGTCAGCAACAGCGTGTTGCGATTGCAAGAGCGCTAATGATGGAACCAAAAGTTTTATTATTTGATGAACCAACCGCGGCACTTGACCCAGAAATCACCGCTCAAGTTGTTGATATTATTCGTGAACTATCTGCAACTGGGATTACACAAGTTATCGTCACTCACGAAGTAGAAATTGCTCGCAAAACCGCTAGCCGTGTCGTGTATATGGAAAACGGCCATATAGTAGAACAAGGGGATGCAAGCCATTTCACTGCACCTCAAACAGAAGCATTTGCAAATTATCTGTCACATTAATAGATATAGGATTAAGCAATGAAAAAAATTATATTAGCTGCACTGCTGGGCGCTGTAACCCTATCTGCAACTGCTGCGGAAAAAGAAACCATCCGTTTTGCAACAGAAGCGACTTACGCACCTTTTGAAATGTTCGATAAGAATAACCAAATCGTTGGCTTTGACGTTGATTTAGCCAATGCAATGTGTGAAAAAATGAATGCAACTTGTACATTTACTCACCAATCTTTCGACAGCTTAATTCCTAGCTTAAAATTCCGTCGCTTTGAAGCATTAATGGCAGGTATCGATATTACCCCTGAGCGCCAACAGCAAGTAGATTTCACTGAGACTTACTACCCTAACTCAGCAGAATTTATTGCTGTAAAAGAAAAAATCAGCTCAGTAGACCAATTAAAAGATAAAAAAATTGGTGTTCAAAACGGAACCACTCACCAAAAATACATCATGGAACAACATAAAGGGATGACAACCGTTCCTTATGATAACTACCAATCTGCTATTTTAGACCTACAAAATGGTCGTATCGATGCCGTCTTCGGTGATACCGCAGTTGCTGACGAATGGTTAAAAGCTAAAGGTAACGAAAACTTAGCTGCTGTTGGTGAAAAAGTGACTGACCCACAATATTTCGGTATTGGTTTAGGTATTGCGGTTCGTAAAGGGAATAAAGAGCTGTTGGATAAAATGAATAAAGCCTTAGCTGAAGTTAAAGCAGACGGCACTTATGATGCTATCCACAAAAAATGGTTTCAACAGTAATTGATATAATTAATGAGCAACTTTCTATTTTTAACAAGTGCCGCCGGTATCACCGTCGGCCTTGCTGTTTCTGCACTGGTTTTGGGGCTGATCCTCGCCATGTTATTTACTGCGTGGGAGTCCGTTCGTTTTAAACCTATTGCCTTTTTAGGGACCTGCTGGGTTACCTTGATCCGCGGTCTACCTGAATTATTGGTCGTATTATTTGTCTACTTCGGTACATTACAACTGATCAATTTGTTTGGTGATGGGTTCGATATAAACCTCGGTTTTTGGCAAACCACTATTCAAATCGACCCCAGCATTTTCTTTGCTAATAGTGGCGAATTTGACTATACCCCATTTGTTTGTGGTGTTATTGCCCTTGCCTTGTTGTACGCCTCTTATGCATCACAAACATTAAGAGGAGCTTTAAAAGCAGTACCTTATGGCCAGTGGGAAGCAGGTTTTGCATTAGGTTTAAACAAACGCACTATTTTCTTTCGGTTCATTATGCCGCAAATGTGGCGCCATGCGCTTCCAGGCTTAGGCAACCAATGGCTTGTATTATTAAAAGATACCGCGTTAGTTTCACTCATCAGTGTTAATGATTTGATGCTACAAACAAAAACAATCGTCAATAGAACTCACGAACCATTCACATGGTACGCCATTGTGGGTTTGATTTACCTTGCCATTACGTTAGTCAGTCAAGTTATCTTAAAACGTATTGAATTGCGTACTACTCGCTTTGAGCGAGGTGAATCAAAATGATGGATTTAATTTTAGATATTCTTCCAGGGCTACCAACCAGCTTATCACTAACGTTTAGCGCACTCATTGTGGCTTTTATCTTAGCGATATTATTTACTTTAGTTCTCTCGCTGAAAACCCCTGTGGTTTCTCAAGCCGTTAAAGTCTATATCACGCTTTTCACTGGTACGCCGTTATTGGTACAATTTTTCTTAATTTATAACGGCCCAAGCCAATTTAAATCATTGCAAGATTATCCCATGTTGTGGGAGATTATTTCCACACCTTGGGTCTGTGCAATGGTTGCATTGGCCTTAAACAGTGCGGCTTATTCCACTTTGTTATTCCACGGCGCAGTTAAAGCCATCCCATCAGGCCAATGGCAGTCTTGCCAAGCGCTTGGCATGAATAAAATGCAAACCATGCGTATTATTTTGCCTTATGCCTTTAAGCGTTCGTTATCGTCCTATTCCAATGAAGTCGTCCTGATTTTCAAGAGTACGTCACTTGCCAGTACGATTACAATGTTAGATGTCATGGGCTATAGCCAACTGATCTTTGGTCAAAGCTGGAATGTGATGGCGTTTGTTGCTGCGGGGATTATTTATTTAGTGGTCAATGCAATTTTAACAGTGCTAATGCGTTTAATTGAACGCAAAGCGTTGGAATTTGAGCACAGAGGTTAGTCTTTCTTTCTCTCCGACAAGTAAAAAAAGCTTGGTCTTATACCAAGCTTTTTTTATTCGCTCAATCGGATTTTTAAAGAGCACTTTATTTGAATAATGTAATAATTAAACTAATTAAATAGATATGATTGATGAGTTTATTATGAAAAAAATTCAATTTGACATTCCTTTTGATCAAGACAAACTGCTTACATACTTTAATAAAAAAGAAAATAATGCCCTAAGAAAAAAGCTCACTCAAGTCAGAAATACCTCTAATGCTAGCAATGGAATTTGCCATGGTCTATCAAACCTATACCTTCTTAATGAAAACAAGAGTGATGGGGATAAACTAATTGAATCGATGGGGGCCGCTTTAAAATCCATAAAAGCACAAAGTTACTATTTAAAAAACAGAAAGCCGAATGATGTTGAAGTAAGTTTATTAAATAAACAGATAGTCAATGGCCTGAATATTCAGATCAGTTATGAACGCGCATATGATTTCAATAAAATTGCACACAAAATAGATTCATTACTCATTGATAATAAAAAGAAAAAAACATCATTAATCAATAAAAGCAAAGATATTAAAGTAGATAAAAATTTAATATCATTAGAGAATAAGGAAAATGACCTTAATATAAAAAATCTATACGATATAACCCATCTACTAATGAAAAATATATCTCGTGTAAATAAAAATGTAAGTTATTTAGATAGTAAATACGAAATTATAGAGTTGGTTACCTTTTACTATAATTTAGTTAGAAAAAACAAAGAAGACTCAATAGAAATTTATTATTGTCATAAAATATTGAATGAGAATATAAAAAACAAAATAATATCTGACTTACCATTAGATGATAAAGAAATTAAAATTTTTCTAGCTAATGCTTTCGAGTTTATATCTAAGCTAGAAATGTATAAAAATACAGCTAAGAATATAAATTCTGGGTTAATCAATGATATAAGCCTACCTATTTGTGACTATGCAAACTTACAAATAAATAAAAACCAATCAAATATTGAAAAACTAAAAGCTGATATAGAGAATAAATTAAAATATAACAATGATTACTATTCACTGATTTCTTATGATGGCCATTGTATGGCAATTTCAATTAAACACGATAAAAATAATTATATATATAAGTTTTTTGACCCTAACAGAGGTATAAAAAAATATGATAACGAAAATGATTTTTTAGAAAACCTAAAACATTTGCTCTCCTATCATAGTGATAAACCTATACCGAATCATATCGATGAATTTAAGTTCAGAGTATTATCCATGGATTCATTCCTGCTGAAACATTAAATTAATTACCCAAATGATATAACGAATATTGAATTGTCGTTTTATACAGTAAAAACCATCACATGGATTTTACTGTACAATACGCTTTAACAACGTCAGCACTTCAAAGTGTGCAGTATGAGGGAATAAGTCAAATAGCTGTACTTTACAGACTTGATAGCCAGCCAACAGTTGTAAATCTTGCGCCATGGCTTGTGCATTACAGCTAGAATACAAAATATATTCGGGCTGCACGTGGGAAAGGAAATCGCATAACTCTTTACCAATTCCTCGGCGTGGCGGATTGACTAAAATAAGCTGAGGGATATCCTGATTCGCCGTGGCAAAACGCGTTGAATCAAGGGCTTTAAACTCAACATGCTTTAATCCAAGTTCATCCGCGGATTGCTGTGCGCTGGCAATCGCTGGCGCACTGATTTCTATCCCTGTTAAGTGAGTGTCTTTTTCAGCACAGTGCAGCCCAAAGCCCCCAACACCACAAAATAAATCCCATAAACTATTGATATGTAGCTCTTTAACCCATTCTCTTGCTGTTTGATACAGTTTGGCTGCAACAACAGGGTTAGTTTGGAAAAAGCTTTGTGGGCGAATAAACAACGGGACTTGGTTGAATTCTTCACGTAAAACGTGCTGCTCAGTTAGAAATACTTCCTGTTCCCCTTCCAATATTGCCATATGTATAGGTTGAATATTGGCGGTGATCACCGCAAGCAGTGGCAACTGTTCTTGTAGCCATGGCAGTGCCTTTTTTAACTGCTCAATTTTTTTCTCTGAGCGCAAAACAAACCGCAGCATGAATTTCCCAGAGTAATGACTTTGGGTTAATAATAGGTATTTTAATTCACCGCGTTTGCGCTCAATGTTATAAGGCGTCAGACCCGCCCTCGCAATAAAAGGAATAATGGCATTAAACACATCAGAAAAGGCATCTGGATACAACAGGCAGTCCGTTAAATCTACACCTTGCCCATCTCGCCCAACAATACCTAAAATTGGCTTCTCAACACTACCACTAACCACCATTTTGGCTTTATTGCGAAAAGCCGTTTGCGGCCCTGTCACTGGAGGCTGAAATAAAGAAGTATCAATAGCAGGCAAAAGAGCCTGTAGTTGGCTCTGCTTTTCGGTAATTTGCTGTTCAGGCGTTAATGTTAGCCATTGGCATGAATGGCATTGCCCTGTGGCATATTTTTCACAATGCATAGCAAAAACTTAGTGGAGAATAACTGAAGGTTTGTCATCAAGAGAAAGCTCAGAGCCTTCTTCAGAGCTGTCATCATCTTCACTAAAGTCATCTTGATTTGCATACAACAAATTATTGCTAAAGATTTCAAAGACAATAGCTGAAATTTGCTCTTCCGCTTGTTGTAAAAAATGGCAGAATTGACGATACGTCATTCCTGCTTCTAATGAAAATGATTGGCTAACAATCAATTTAGGCAAGTTTTCATTGTTTATTTCAAGGAAAACTTTTGCCGTTAATGAGCTGGCATTAATTTGGCTGATATTCGCCACTAACGTCACAATCGCTGTCGGTTTGAGTTCAGCTAATGCAGACAACACCAAAACATTATTTAAAATATCGAGCTTTGCATCAAAAATACCGTCTATATTTTGCATATGAGGTAAATGTAATGCAGAGCAGGAATCACACTCGAAATAAGAGGTTTTGAGTTGGTCTAACCATTCACGTAACTTAGTGATGTCAGGGTAACAAATAGAATCCATGGATAGTAACCTTCTTCAACTCAAAATAGTCGTGCAATATCGATTTGTTAGGGTTCTGGCACATTTTCCCCCTAACTAAAAAACGAATAATTCTCACACATTGTAGAGCGAAACACCAGTAAAACCACGCTCAATCTACTTATTCATCTGGTTTATTATCTGTAGAGTCTGGCTTTTTAGATACATTCTTTTCTGGTTGTTTATTATCAATGCCCAAAAAACTCAGGCCATGAATTGCTCGCCAGACAATATTGACCATTGCGGGGACCAAACAGCCAATGCCGACCATAATCATGCTCACGATCGCCCCTGGCTGCATTAAAGGCTCCGGCAATGTGATATAGTCATTTGTTGCTAACAAAACAATAATAAGCAGAATGATACCCACACCTTCTAACACGATAATGGGCTTTGGCATGTCCGCTAGTGAACGCATTGTCCCTTTAGACTGAGGTTTATTGCTCATTCTTTTTCTCCTCTCATTATTGTGTCACTTTCTCAAACTGAGAATTATATGTCATACCTATAGGTATAACAGGAAAATTCGACTTTTATTTCATAACTTATGTAGGCATAGTATTGAGCATTGCAATTAGAATCTGAGCTCAAGATAAAAAGGAGATACTATGTATACTGTTATTTTTGGTCGTCCTGGCTGCCCATACTGTGTTCGTGCAAAAGAACTCGCTGAAAAACTGAAAAATGAACGTGAAGATTTTGACTACCGCTACGTTGATATTCAAGCTGAAGGTATTTCTAAAGAAGATTTATCTAAAACTGTTGGCAAACCTGTTGAAACCGTTCCACAAATTTTTATTGATGAGCAACATATTGGTGGATGCACAGATTTCGAAGCTTACGCAAAAGAAAATTTGAATCTATACAAATAATTAGCCCCTTCTGTTTTTCATCTCAACAAGCAAAGTTGTTCACTTATTTATAGGTGTTAACACTTTGCTTGTTCTTTTTGTGCTATTTAAGCCAAATTTAATAAAAATATTGTACTTTTTTTCATCTAGGTGAGAACTTTCTTTTTTAGACGGGGTCTTAATTAGTGCCACTGCTTTTCTTTGATGTCCCCATATTGAGGAGCCCGATAGCCAACTATTTGTTTTCATGCTATCGGGTTTTTTGTTTCTAACGGCTGGGTTCGCCTTGCAATGTAATGATTAATCTACGTTTTCCACCATAATTTCGGTGCTCACATAAATAAATCCCCTGCCACGTCCCCATGTTTAAACACCCTTTAGTAATTGGAATAGTCAAACTTGCACCCAATAAACTGCTTTTTAAGTGCGCAGGCATGTCATCACTTCCTTCATAATCATGCTTATAATAAGGTTCATTTTCAGGAACGGCCTGATTGAAAAAGCTCTCGAAATCTTCCCTGACAGTGTAATCTGCATTTTCATTGATTGTTAAAGATGCTGATGTATGTTGAATAAAAATATTCGCTAAACCAACCTTGATTAAGCTAAGTTCAGGAAGTTGCTTGAGAATTTCTTCTGTCACTAAATGAAACCCTCTCGCTTTTGCGCTAAGTTGTATCTCTTTTTGCCACCACATCACTTTTTCTCCCTTGACTTATCTAAACTCATTACTGCACTAAATAATTATTGAGTAAATGTTAAACCGCAAGTAAATTTGTCGCATATAGCTTTCAATAATAAGACAAAGGGACTTTACCTGCTCATTAAGAAACTTTAATCTCCCCCTTTTATATCTATTCTGTCTCACTAACCATCTGACCGAGGTACTGAACTGTGCTGGAACAACTTAACCTTGATCTATTCAATTTGATCAATGCGACTCCAGAAACCGCTAGTGGAACCATTGCTGTAGCGAACGTGATTGCGAAACGCTTAATTCTATTATTTCCACTATTTACTGTTGCTTGTTGGTTTTGGGGCGCCCAGCCAAATATGACTCGCCAACGTGCCTTTGCTTGTAAAGCAGCCATTGCTATCGTCATTGGCTTAACCATTTCATGGCTAGTGGGCTATTTCGCGCCGCATGACCGCCCATTTGTCATGGGAATTGGCACTAATTTCTCCGAGCATGAAGCCACGCCTTCATTCCCAAGTAACCATGGCACGATTGTCTTTACATTCGCTTTTGCATTTCTTTTCTGGCTAAGAACTTGGGTTGGGCTCGTGATGATGATCCCCGCTGTCGTTATTGCTTGGTCACGTATTTACCTCGGTGTTCATTGGCCTTTAGATATGGCAGGTGCCTTTATACTGGCGATTGTCGCATGCGGTTTGGCCCAGCTCCTCTGGTCTGTTGGTGCGTATAAAATTCAATTACCTATCACTCGGCTATATAGTTTTATTTTTGCCTCTCTTATTCGTAAAGGTTGGTTTCAACCATAACAACGTATATTCAAATACTGGCATTAATTAATGCCAGTATGTTTAGCATTATAAAAATTGCGCTAAATCAAAGTTTCTGTTTATTTCCATTTTCATGATTAAAACTTTTTTGAAGTTATCAATAAAATTATTAAAACAATTACTTAACAAATATCTTGTTACCTATTTTAATTATTTTTTTCGTTGCAAAAAAAGTGGCAAATATAAGCACAAAAAAAACGTAAAATAATTAATATATAGTTATCTTTCCTCCAATTTTTAAACTAATTAGTTACGCAATAAATCAATCTAAAAAATAAAAATATTTTATTTATTTTCAATAACTTATATCACAACTCTAACAATTAACTTGTACTATTGTTACAGTACAGCTCAATATTTATATTGATATGGATGATATTTTAATCAGCGCAATTTTAATCATTAATATAATAATATTTTTCTAACAGAATTTAATTCTGCTCACATTTAAGTAAAGCTTAACTTATTCACCCACTATTTAATTGCTAATAAAAACAAACTTAACGCAAATTTATTTAACATTTTTATAAAATATAATTATATCTCGCAATCTTGGGGGATATTTCTCTTTTGAGATAATGATCACGGCATTTTATTCTGGTAAACTATAAATTCACACACTCAAAATCCAATGTTAAAATTTAATGATAAAAATACAAAACTGATTGAAAATCAATTTACCGTCAATTTTAGTTTTATTTCCAATCAGATTGTTACGCAAAAGAAAACAATTGTTATTGAGTAATTGTTCGTACCAAAAGATTAAAAGGTCGTAACGCATTTGCAGTTACGCTAAATGATTTTTTTGACTTATATTTTCGGAGACTATTATGGATGCAACAAAAGTTGGTTCCATCGACAAAACGGCCTCGCAAACAGTAAATAGTAGTGCTTGGCGCAAAACTGACACAGTATGGATGCTGGGTTTATATGGTACAGCTATCGGTGCTGGGGTATTGTTTTTGCCAATCAATGCAGGTATGAGTGGTTTATTACCTGTTTTACTGATGCTGGTATTAGCCTTCCCAATGACATTTTTTGCTCACCGTGGGTTAACACGCTTCGTTCTTTCTGGTTCAAAACCTGATGGTGATATCACTGAAGTTGTAGAAGAACATTTTGGTCGCACAGCAGGAAACTGGATCACCCTACTCTACTTCTTTGCTATTTACCCTATTCTTCTTGTTTATGGTGTTTCCATCACCAATAACGTCAATAAATTCTTAACCGAATTATTGGGCGTTGGCGCACCGCCACGCTGGTTACTTGCCTTGATCCTTGTAGGCGGAGTGATGGCGATTGTGGCATTCGGTGAAAAATACATCGTAAAAGTCATGAGTATGTTAGTGTTTCCATTTATCGCCGTGCTGGTTGCATTCTCACTGTATATGATCCCACATTGGTCTGGTGATGTACTGAATACATTAACTTGGGAAGGAATCACTGAAGCAACAAAAAATACAGGTGGGCAAAGTATCTGGGTCACCATTTGGCTAACAATCCCAGTGATGGTATTCGCATTTAACCACTCGCCAATTATTTCTGCTTTCTCTGTGGCAAAACGTGAAGAATACGGTGATGCAGCTGAACAAAAATGCTCACGGATCCTTGCATCCGCGCACATTTTGATGGTGCTGACTGTTATGTTCTTCGTGATCAGCTGTGTCTTTACCTTATCTTCAGCGGATCTCGCACAAGCTAAAGCACAAAATATCAGTATTCTTGACTACCTGTCTGGCTATTTTGACCAGCCATTCATTAAATATGCAGCTGCAATCATTGCCTTTATTGCAATTATTAAATCCTTCCTTGGTCACTATTTAGGTGCTCGTGAAGGTTTCAATGGTCTAGTTGAGCGTGCTTACCGTGCAAAAGGTAAAACAATTGATGTTCGCAAGTTAAACCGCGGTACTGCAATCTTCATGTTAGTCACAACTTGGTTAGTGGCAACATTGAACCCAGGTGTGCTGGATATTATTGAAAGCCTCGGTGGCCCAGTTATCGCTATCTTACTGTTCTTGATGCCAATGTATGCAATTAGCAAGGTACCAGCAATGCGTAAATACTCAGGTAAAATCAGTAATGTATTTATCGTAATTATGGGTCTGGTCGCTATCTCTGCGGCAACATATAAGTTATTCTTCTAATTGAAGCCACTAGGTAGCGACCAACAACGGAAGCTACCTAATTTCAATGACTTTCTACAAAAGGAAGCACTGAATATGATTAGTGTATTTGATATCTTCAAAATTGGCATCGGCCCTTCAAGTTCCCATACCGTCGGCCCAATGAAAGCGGGCAAACAGTTTGTTGACGACCTTATCCAGCAAAAATTACTCTCTCGCACAACACGAATTGCAGTTGATGTATATGGTTCGCTCTCTTTAACGGGTAAAGGCCATGCAACGGATATGGCGATTATTATGGGTCTTGCGGGTAACTTACCGGATACCATTGATATTGACGCTATTCCTGCTTTTATGCGTAATGTTGAGCAAACTGAAAGGCTCTCCCTTGCACAAGGGCAACATGAAGTTGATTTCCCTACTGAAGGGGGGATGAATTTTCATACAACCAATCTCCCCCTCCATGAAAATGGAATGAGTATTACGGCATTCAGTGGTGATGATGTTATTTACAGCAAAAATTACTATTCTATCGGCGGTGGTTTTATTGTCGATGAAGAACATTTTGGCCAGTCAGACGAAAATGCAATTCAAGTCCCTTACCCATTTAAATATGCGGCCGACCTGCAAAAACATTGTAAAGACACAGGGTTATCACTTTCCGCACTCGTGATGCAGAATGAATTAGCGTTACGCAGTAAAGAAGAAATTCAGCAATATCTCTCGTCCGTATGGGATGTCATGAAATCCGGTATTGAACGGGGAGTGACAACCGAAGGTTTACTACCAGGCCCATTACGTGTGCCACGTCGAGCAGCAGCGTTATGTCGTCAACTCGTAACAACCGATAACACCAATATGGACCCAATGGCCGTCATTGATTGGATCAATATGTATGCGCTTGCCGTTAACGAAGAAAATGCAGCGGGTGGTCGTGTTGTAACGGCACCAACGAATGGAGCCTGTGGCATTATTCCTGCGGTATTAGCTTACTATGACAAATTCATTCGCCCTGTGAATGAAAATTCCTATACCCGTTATTTTCTAGTTTCCGGTGTCATTGGTGCATTATATAAAATGAATGCGTCAATTTCCGGCGCCGAAGTGGGCTGCCAAGGAGAAGTGGGTGTTGCTTGTTCGATGGCCGCTGCGGGGCTCGCCGAATTAATGGGCGGTAGCCCTGAGCAAGTGTGTATCGCAGCAGAAATTGCCATGGAGCATAACTTAGGTCTCACCTGCGACCCTGTTGGAGGGCAAGTTCAAGTACCTTGTATTGAACGTAACGCCATTGCTTCCGTTAAAGCCGTAAATGCCGCACGCATGGCATTACGCCGTGTCAGTGACCCACGTGTTTGCCTCGATAAAGTCATTGAAACCATGTATGAAACTGGTAAAGATATTAACGCTAAGTATCGTGAAACATCCCAAGGGGGATTAGCGATTAAATTGGCTCACTGCGAATAGCATTTGTTTATCTATCGTCTCTATAAAAATGCCTGCTAATGCAGGCATTTTTTTGTTCACATCATTTTCATTTAATCATTATTAACCGAAAATGGCACTCCACCAGCCGCTAATCGTTTTCATGATGTAATCCCAAATACGACCGAAGAACCCCGCTTCCTCAACGGCACTTTTTGCAACTAGAGGATGCTGTTCGACGATTTCATCATTCAGAATAAAGTTAATCGTTCCTACCGCTTGGTTTTTAGCAAGAGGCGCTTCAAGTGAATCGTTAGTTAGTTGAATATCCACTTTCAAGTTTTGCAATTGCCCTTTAGGAATCGTAATTGAAACATCATCGGCAACCCCTAAATCAACTTCTGAAGTATCACCAAACCAGACACGCTGCTTTTTCAGTGTGGCATCTGCCTTAATTGGCGTGACTGTTTCAAAGAAACGGAAACCCCAAGTGAGTAATTTTTCGCTTTCAGAAAAACGCACACGGTCACTTGGCGCTCCCAACACAACTGAAATCAAACGCATATCACCTTCTGTTGCAGAGGCGACTAGGTTATGGCCTGCACCACTTGTATGCCCAGTTTTTACGCCATCCACTTTTAAATTTTGGTTCCATAACAGACGGTTACGGTTAGGTTGACGAATTTTATTAAAGGTAAACTCTTTTTCCTTGTGCAGTGCGTATTCATCGGGAACATCACGGATCATTGCTTGGGTTAACAATGCCATATCCCGTGCAGTACTATATTGCCCCTCTGAATCGAGGCCATGAACGGTTTTAAAATGGGTATTCTTTAAACCAATCTTTTGCACGTATTGATTCATTAAACTCACAAATGAGTCTTGGCTACCTGCAACATAATCGGCAAGAGCAATACTGGCATCATTCCCTGACTGGATCACAATCCCTTTATTTAAATCCAATACGGAAACACGATCTTTTGGCTTTAAAAACATCAAAGAAGAGCCTTTAAGAACAGGGTTTCCCGTTGCCCATGCATCTTCACCTACCGTAACCATATCCTGTGGGGTAATTTTCCCCGCATTCACCGCTTGCCCAATCACATAGCTGGTCATAATTTTTGTTAAACTTGCGGGATCTAAGCGTTCATCTGGATTCCCAGACGCTAAAATTTTGCCGCTATTATAATCCATCAAAACAAACGCTTTTGCATCGACTTGAGGAGCAACCGGTGTCTGCGCCGCATAAGCACTGGTACTTACGGCAACCAAAAGACTCAACCCAATACCAGCTCGGCGGGTTTTTAAAGACAACATTTTCTTACTCATCGGTTATTCCTTCACTTAATTCTACACATTTAAATTACTGTCATTGACTCAACATCACTAAACGAGAACCCATCGCTGTGACAAAATTTGATAACTAGACCTAATATAAGACTTTAATTTCACTGAGGCCACTGATAACAAATAAACATTTGCCTCTGAGTAAATTTAATCTATCTTAACCATGGTCGATGCCAAAAAATCAATTTAGGAGACTGCCATGTTAACTGTTTGGGGACGCGTCAACTCTTCCAATGTCAAAAAAGTACTTTGGTGCTTAGAAGAATTAAATATCGCTTACAATCAAAAAGATGTGGGTGGCCCATTTGGTGGGCTAGATACACCTGAATATATAAAAATGAATCCAAACAGCACAATTCCAACTCTACAGGATGATGACTTTGCGCTGTGGGAATCGAATGCGATTTTACGTTACCTTACGGAAAAGTTTGATCATTCTCACTTATTGCTCGCACAAGACCTACAAGAACGAGCTGCCGCAGATAAATGGATGGATTGGAGTGGTGCTAATTTATTCGACCAAATTAAACAGATGATGAACAAAATTGTTCGTGTCCCAGAAGCGGATAGAGACCCAGAACAAGCTAAAATTATTTATGGCAATATCAATCGGTTACTAACCATTGCTGATAATGCATTAGCTAACCAAGCCTATTTTAGTGGTGATAAATTTGGTATCGCTGACATTGCTATCGCACCACTATTTTACCCTTGGCATGAAATTGTCACGCAGCGCCCCGAATTTAACAATTTGGAACGCTGGTACCAGCAACTGACCACACGCCCTGCGTTCCAAAAAATTGTCATGATCCCGATTAAATAATCACAGGGTCATATTCATCAAACTTGGGTTTGGGTACTGGTATTCAAACCCGAGTTCTTGGCAAATTCTATTACCGTTAATGGTTTTCCCCACTAACGTATTCTTCTCTTCAATAAATTGAGGCGGGGTTAACCCGATAGATTGTGCTGCATGAGTATAAAATTCGGCTCGTGTTGGGTGGACTGGTGCACATAGGTTATAAATATGCCCCCCTTGCGGTTGCTGGAGCAATAATAAAATGGCAGCAATCACATCATCTTGATGAACCATATTCACAGGCTGGTTTGCCCCCTTTACCCCGGTTTTCCCCGCTAAAAAACGCCCTGCATGGCGTTTTTCACCGACTAATCCCGCTAATCGCAGAATATCCACCGATATGTTCGGTAACTGATGCAACCACTGTTCTGTCGCCACCAAGGCTTTAGCCGAATCCGTCACCCCATCCAATAGGCTGTCTTCGGTCATTTCACCATTTTGTTCCCCATAAACCGCAGTAGATGACGTGAAAATAACTTTAGGCACCTGAAAGGCTATTGCGCTATTCACCAGTGTTTCAATCGCCATCACATAGTATTCGGTATTAATTTTAGAGGGCGGAAGCAAGATAACGATAGCATCACTTTGTTCCATCAACTGCGCTAAATCGTCGTCATCACATTCAAGTTCTGGGGTTAATTTCAATGCATAACACTCAATTCCAACCGCTTGAGCGGCTTCAATACCATCTGGTGTCGTTTTAGTTCCAACCACATGAATGCCTTGAGACAATAAGGCTTGGGCGAGTGGTAACCCAACCCACCCTAATCCGATGACAGTGATTTTTTTCATACAATGGCTCCTTAATCGACCAACCAGCTGAAATTAATCACAGAGTAGCTGAAAACCATAAAACTTCCGAATACAATTTCTGAGAGATTTATCACTATAAAAAGTGAACAACTAATTATTATTGGTTATTTTTTAAAAAAAGGTTGCATTCATAGGGGGAAATCGGATAGGTTGAATACCAATGAGTATTTAGTTAGCACAATGAATGTTTAGTCATTCACTTAAATAACAGAATGGAAGACATTATGAATCGTATTTCACGCAACCATCATCACCACCATCATCCTGACTAGTCTTTCGGGCGATGTGTGCTGGAAGACGTTCAACGAATCTTCCGGTGGCTGAAATGCGAATTGAGAGAACCCTCGGAAGATAATCTTCCGAGGGTTTTTTTATTCTTGAACAAAGAGTTACTAAACAAAAAAATTTAAAAGGGATAAGGGTAAAGTCATGTTGGATAAATCACGTTTACGTATTGCAATACAAAAATCAGGCCGTCTGAGTGAAGAATCAAGAGAATTGCTTTCTCGCTGTGGCATCAAAATCAATTTACAACAACAGCGTTTGATTGCTTATGCAGAAAATATGCCTATTGATTTACTCCGCGTTCGCGATGACGATATTCCGGGGCTGGTCATGGACGGTGTCGTTGACTTAGGGATCATCGGTGAAAACGTTCTTGAAGAAGAGTTATTAAACCGCCGTGCTCAAGGGGAAAACCCGCAGTATAAAACCCTTCGTCGTCTTGATTTCGGTGGGTGCCGCTTATCTCTCGCTGCCCCATTAGATTTCAACTATACTGGTGCTGAGTGCTTAAATGGCTCACGCGTTGCAACTTCCTACCCTCACTTGTTAAAACGCTATTTCGACCAAAAAGGCATTCAATTTAAATCATGCTTGTTAAATGGTTCAGTCGAAGTTGCCCCGCGTGCTGGCCTTTCCGACGCTATCTGTGACCTCGTCTCTACAGGTGCAACACTTGAAGCAAACGGTCTAAAAGAAGTGGAAGTTATTTATCGCTCTAAAGCCTGTTTAATTCAACGTGATGGCGAGATGTCGCCGGAAAAACAACAGCTTATTGACCGCATGATGACCCGTATCCAAGGTGTTATTCAAGCACGTGAATCCAAATACATCATGTTGCACGCGCCAAGTGAAACACTGGAAGAGATCATTGCCTTGCTGCCGGGCGCTGAACGCCCAACAATTCTACCGTTAGCAGGCGAACAAAGCCGTGTGGCGATGCACATGGTGAGCTCAGAAACGCTGTTCTGGGAAACCATGGAAAAACTCAAAGCTTTAGGTGCAAGCTCTATTCTTGTCCTGCCAATTGAAAAAATGATGGAGTAAGCCGTCATGAAAATGGGATTTAACCAACCTGTTCGCTGGTCGGCTTGTAACCAAGAGCAACAAAGCGCTTTATTGATGCGCCCCGCAATAGCGGCTTCTGGTAGCATTAGTACTGCGGTTAGCCAAATTATTGACCAAGTCCGTAACGAGGGCGATGCTGCCCTCCAGACACTGAGCCGTCGTTTCGATAAAACTGAAATCGAAACAGTGCGTGTACCTGCAAGTGCTGTTAACGCGGCAGAGGCTCGTCTTGGTGATGAAATAAAAACAGCAATGAAAACCGCCATTGGTAACATTCGTCGTTTTCACGAAGCCCAAAAACCCACTCCAATTACAGTAGAAACACAGGCAGGCGTCGTGTGCCAACAAGTCACACGCCCAATAGATGCGGTCGGTTTATATATTCCGGGGGGGTCTGCTCCCCTGTTATCAACGGTCATGATGTTGGGAACCCCTGCGAATATCGCAGGCTGTCGCAAAATTATTTTGTGTTCGCCCCCACCTATTGCCGATGAAATTTTGTATGCAGCGAAACTGTGTGGCATCAGTGATATTTTCCAAGTAGGCGGTGCGCAAGCGATTGCTGCAATGGCATTTGGTACCCAAAGTATTCCTGCGGTTGATAAAATTTTTGGCCCTGGTAATGCCTATGTCACTGAAGCAAAACGCCAAGTGAGTCAAAACCATGATGGAGCCGCTATTGACATGCCTGCGGGACCTTCCGAAGTGTTGGTCATTGCTGATAACGGTGCAAACCCAGCATTTACTGCATCTGATTTGCTATCTCAAGCAGAGCATGGCCCTGATTCACAAGTTATTTTATTAACTGATGATGAAAACTTTGCCCAACGCGTGATCGAAGAAACAGAAAAACAATTAGCGCAACTTTCACGTGCAGAAATTGCTCGAGAAGCATTGAGCGCCAGCCGTGTCATCATCGCTGATTCCATCGCTCAATGCGTTGAAATTAGTAACCGTTATGGCCCTGAGCACTTAATACTGCAAACTCGCAATGCAGATGATTTAGTAGATGCAATTACTAGCGCGGGCTCGGTGTTTGTTGGCGACTGGTCACCGGAGTCGGCTGGCGACTATGCATCAGGCACAAATCACGTATTACCCACTTACGGGTATACCGCAACCTATTCAAGCCTTGGCCTCGCCGATTTTATGAAGCGAATGACAGTTCAAAAACTGTCGAAGCAAGGTTTATTAGGCTTAGCCGACACCATCGAAACCTTAGCCCAAGCAGAGCAACTCACCGCTCACAAAAATGCCGTTACCTTACGCGTTAACGAACTAAAAAAACAAAATCAGGAGTAAGTCATGAGCCAACCATTTAATGCCGCCAGTCTTGCACGTGAAAATGTTAAAACCATGACGCCTTATATGTCTGCACGACGTTTAGGGGGAAATGGCGACGTTTGGCTCAATGCCAATGAATACCCAATTGCACCTGATTACCAATTCAGTGAACGCAACCTTAACCGTTATCCTGAATGCCAACCAGTTGCGGTGATCAATAACTATGCAGCTTATGCCAAAGTTAAACCAGAACAAGTGCTAGTTTGCCGTGGGGCCGATGAGTCCATCGAGTTGTTAATCCGCGCATTTTGTGAGCCGGGGAAAGATGCGGTGATGTTTTGCCCGCCAACCTATGGCATGTACAGCGTCAGTGCAGAAACCTTTGGTGTTGAACAAAAGAAAATCATGGCGTTGCCAGACTGGGCATTAAACGTTAACGCGATCCGTGAAAATCTATCCAATACCAAACTGATTTATATTTGCAGCCCGAATAACCCAACAGGCAATATCATCGACAATAAAGATTTACGCGAAGTGCTAGATATGGCTGCAGGCCGTGCATTAGTCGTTGTCGATGAAGCCTATATTGAGTTCTGCCCACAATACAGTGTGGCAAACTGGTTAGCACAATACCCAAACTTGGTAATTTTAAGAACCTTATCCAAAGCCTTTGCATTAGCAGGTTTACGTTGTGGTTTTACTTTAGCATCCCCTGAAGTGATTGAAGTGCTATTAAAGGTTATCGCCCCTTACCCGTTATCAACCCCTGTTGCGATGATTGCAGCTCAAGCCCTTGAGCCTCAAGGTATTGAGACGATGAAAAGCCGTGTAGAAACGGTAACAGAAAACCGTATTGCACTTCGTGAAGCGCTACGCGACTTATCAGTGGTTGAACATGTTTATCCAAGTGAAACCAACTATATTTTGGTGCGTTTCACTGATGGAAATAAAGTCTTTAAAGCCCTGTGGGACCAAGGCATTATTTTACGTGACCAAAGTAAACAACCCGGTCTCATTAATTGCCTGCGTATTACTATTGGGACAGAAATAGAAAATACCCGTGTTATTGAAGCTATTGCAGCACTTTGCTAATTAGGAATGATTCATGAGCCAGAAAATTTTATTTATCGACCGTGATGGAACATTAATTACCGAGCCGCCAACTGACTTTCAAGTTGATAGTTTAAGTAAACTCGCCTTTGAAAAAGCAGTTATTCCTAGCTTACTTGCTCTGCAAAAAGCCAATTACCGTTTAGTGATGATAACCAATCAAGACGGCTTAGGCACCGATAGCTTTCCAACAGCAGATTTCGAACCCCCTCATAATTTAATGATGCAGGTCTTTGAGTCCCAAGGCGTTAAATTTGATGAAGTGTTAATTTGCCCACATAAGCCCGAAGATAACTGCACTTGCCGTAAACCTAAATTGCAGTTAGTTGAGCGCTATTTAGACAACAACGTATTAGACAGCGAAAACAGCTATGTGATTGGTGACCGTGAAACAGATATTCAATTAGCTAAAAATATGGGTATCAAAGGGTTACGTTATAACCCAACAGAACTTGACTGGGAGGCCATCACCCAGCAATTAACCAAACGCAACCGCCATGCACTGGTGAAGCGTGTAACAAAAGAAACCAATATCCAAGTTGAAGTGTGGCTGGACCAAGAAGGCGGCAGCAAAATTAGCACTGGCGTAGGCTTCTTTGACCACATGTTAGACCAAATCGCGACTCACGGCGGTTTCCGGTTAAACATTGAAGTGAATGGCGATTTATTTATCGATGACCACCACACGGTTGAAGACACCGGTCTTGCACTAGGTGAAGCATTGAAAGTGGCACTGGGTGATAAACGCGGTATCGCACGTTTTGGTTTCGTTCTGCCAATGGATGAATGCCAAGCGCGCTGTGCACTGGATATTTCAGGTCGCCCGCACCTTGAATACAAAGCCGAGTTTAAATACCAACGCGTCGGTGACTTAAGCACAGAAATGATTGAGCACTTCTTTAGCTCACTTTCCTATGCCATGGGTTGCACATTACACCTGAAAACCAAAGGGAAAAACGATCACCACAAAGCCGAAAGTTTGTTTAAAGTTTTCGGCCGCACATTGCGCCAAGCAATTCGTGTTGAAGGGGATACGTTACCTAGCTCGAAAGGGGTTCTGTAATGAACGTTGTCATCCTTGATACCGGCTGTGCAAATTTAGCCTCCGTAGCCTATGCGGTGAAACGCCTAGGCTATAACCCTGTGGTGAGCCGTGATACCAATACTATTTTACAAGCTGACAAAGTCTTTTTGCCGGGGGTTGGTACTGCTAGCGCAGCCATGGAAAAGCTCACTGAACGTGAATTAGTTCCGTTAATCAAAGCACTTACCCAACCGGTGTTAGGCATCTGTTTAGGCATGCAGCTACTCGGCTCTTTTAGTGAAGAAGGCCAATCTACAGTGCCACTACTGGGGTTAATTGATAGCCCTGTACAAAAAATGGATGCCAATGGGCTTCCAGTTCCTCATAGCGGTTGGAACCAAGTCAAAGCCTTAGCAGGAAACCCCTTGTTTAGGGATATCCCTGATAATGCCTATTTCTATTTTGTACACAGTTATTCGATGCCTATTTCCAGCAATACCATCGCGCAAACTCAATATGGCAATCCGTTTAGCAGTGCCGTGAATTGCGATAACTTCTATGGTGTCCAATTTCATCCAGAACGTTCTGGCGCAGCAGGTTCACGTTTGATTCAAAACTTTTTGGAGATGTAATTACCATGATCATTCCCGCATTAGATTTAATCGATGGCACTGTGGTGCGATTGCACCAAGGGGATTACGCCAAACAAACTGATTATGGCAATGACCCACTCCCACGTTTGCAGCAATATGAAAAAGAAGGGGCAAAACTATTGCACCTCGTGGATTTAACGGGTGCGAAAGACCCGCAAAAACGCCAAATTCCACTGCTCAAAAAATTATTAGCTGGCGTGAGTGTTCCCGTACAAGTTGGTGGTGGTATTCGTACCGAAGAAGATGTTAAAGCCTTACTGGAAGCCGGAGCGACCCGTGTCGTCATCGGCTCAACGGCAGTGACCAAACCGGAGCTAGTCAAAACATGGTTTGAAACCTATGGTGGGGAAGCCATTGTACTTGCGTTAGATGTACGAATTAATGACAAAGGCGTAAAAGAAATTGCCATTAGCGGCTGGCAGGAGAATTCAAATTTAACCTTAGAGCAAGCCATTGAAATATATCGCCCTTATGGCTTAAAACACGTCCTTTGTACTGATATTTCCAAAGATGGAACATTGGCGGGTTCTAATGTGAATTTATACCAAGAAATTAGCCAAAAATTCCCTGATATTGCCTTTCAGGCATCAGGGGGAATTGGCGATCTAGATGATATCGCGGCTATTCCGCCATCTGGTGCAGCTGGCGTGATTGTTGGTCGTGCACTATTAGAAGGTAAATTCACCGTTACGGAGGCAATCAAATGTTGGCAAAACGCATAATTCCTTGCTTAGACGTCCGTGATGGGCAAGTGGTTAAAGGTGTCCAATTTCGTAATCACGAAATCATCGGTGATATTGTTCCATTAGCACAACGCTACGCCCAAGAAGGCGCAGACGAGCTGGTGTTTTATGATATTACCGCCTCTTCTGATGGCCGAGTGGTAGACAAAAGCTGGGTTGCCAAAGTCGCCGAAGTGATTGATATTCCTTTTTGTGTTGCAGGTGGGATTAAAAGCGTTGACGATGCCGCGCAAATTCTGTCTTTTGGCGCAGATAAAATTTCCATCAACTCCCCGGCATTATCCGACCCTACATTAATCAGCCGGTTAGCTGAACGCTTTGGCGTACAATGTATCGTTGTCGGTATTGACACTTGGTTCGATGAAAGCTCAGGTGAATATCTCGTTTACCAATTTACTGGCGATGAAAAACGTACCACACAAACCACGTGGAAAACCCTTGATTGGGTAAAAGAAGTACAACAACGTGGCGCGGGTGAAATTGTGTTAAATATGATGAACCAAGATGGTGTACGCCAAGGGTATGATCTACAACAACTCAAAAAAGTCCGTGAAGTCTGCCAAGTGCCCTTGATTGCCTCTGGCGGCGCAGGTGAAAAAGTGCATTTTCTTGATGCCTTCACTGACGCAGGTGTTGACGGTGCTTTAGCCGCTTCTGTATTTCATAAACAAATTATTAATATCGGTGACTTAAAACAATACCTAGCCGAAAACGGAGTTCAAATTAGAGTATGTTAACCACAGAACAATGCAGCCAACTTGCATGGCAAAAAGTCGATAACCTGATGCCTGTTATCGTACAACACGCCGTTTCAGGTGACGTGCTAATGCTTGGGTATATGAACCCAGAAGCATTGCAAGTCACCTTAGACAGCCGTAAAGTCACTTTTTTTTCTCGTACAAAACAACGTTTGTGGACGAAAGGCGAAACCTCCAATCATTTTCTAAATTTGGTGGATATCTACCCTGATTGTGACAGTGATACGCTACTGGCTCTCGCACTGCCGGATGGCCCAACTTGCCATAACGGTACACAAAGCTGCTTCGCGCCCGCACAAAGTGACTGGGGCTTTTTATTTGAGTTAGAAACATTACTCAAAGAGCGAAAAACCGCTTCTCCTGAAAGCTCCTATACCGCGCGTTTATATGCTAGCGGTACTAAACGTATTGCTCAAAAAGTGGGTGAAGAAGGTGTTGAAACCGCTCTGGCGGCAACCGTTAATGACCGCGCTGAATTGACTAACGAAGCCGCGGATTTGATGTACCACTTATTAGTCTTACTACAAGACCAAGAGCTGGATTTAAGCACGATAATCAAACGTTTAAAAGAGCGTCATCAATAAATAACAGGCTGCCAGCCTCGCTGGCAGTTTTATTTTATGGGTGCAAAATATTATCGATTTGCGCATCGCTCAATGAAATACCAAAGAATTTCAGATAGAAATCAGCCGTTTCTTGTTGCATATCGATATCCACAAAGCGCTCTGGGTACAGTGTTTGTGCTAGCCACAGAAACTGCAATGCCTCCTCTGACGTTTCTCGGCACCACCAAAACATTCCCTTTGGGTTCACATATACCTGCTGGTTTTTTACCGCGCTAATTGCTTTCCATTGGGAAGATGTTCGTATGATATTAGCATCTTCTTTATTCATCGCCACAATCACATCAGGGTTTGCGCTAATAATGGTTTCTAACAAGACTTCACCAGAGTTATTTTTTTTGTCAGAAAACCAGGTTTCTGCCACGTTTTTCGCCCCTGCTAAATCCATCCAATCTTGATTTAATGATGGGCGGCCAGACGTAAATAACACGTTCCCCATACTGTGGTATACCGTCCGTTTTTCTGCATCAGTGAGCCCTTTTAGTCGTTCATTAACTAATACGATATTACGGTCAAAATAGCGTTGATATTCAATAGCTTTACTTTGCGCATCAGGGCCCAGCTCTTTTGCTGTGGCTTGAACCCTTTCTTGTAACGATTTTAATGAATTCGCTGGGTATTCAACCACTTTCACCCCTGCATTTTCTAATAAATCACGTTGTGGGACTTCCATTCCTTTAGCAATGAACAGTAACTCCGTACGTAATGAAATGATTTGTTCTGGGTTTAATTGATTGCTAATACTGATCACTGGAACATCATCAATATTTGGCAGCATTTGGCGAAACAACGGAATTTTTTTCGCAATCATCGAGGTACCGACAATTTGCTCACCGTAACCTAGCATCATAATAATGGTATTTTGTGCTGGCCACGGTGTTGCAATACGCAATTCGGGGTTATCTGTCTTCGCCTGTATTGCGCTACTCATTAGTAGTCCAAACAGTAAAATGACCGATTGCAGAAAAATGGTTTTTCTCATATTTTTCACGCCGTTTCACCTTAACGTAAAACGGCATACTCCTAGACTGTTATAATTAGAAATCAAACGTAACCGTTGCGCGAACTTCACGGCCTGAACCTAAAAAAGCACTTCCCCCTTTCCCTTCTCCATTGATACCTGATGGAAAAATGGAAGCCCAATAGCGCTCATCCGTTACGTTATTGACGGATAATCTGACCGTCGTTGGAACTTGATTGATTTTTGTACTATAACGAGTTCCTAAATCCAATGTTGTGTAGCTACCTGCCCAACTAGTATTGGTGTCATTAGCAGCTCGTTTTCCTGTATAGTGCACATTAGCGCTGTACACCAGTTCTGGCATTGTCGGTAAACTGTATTCCACTAACATATTGGCTTGAACTTTCGGCACACCAACGACACGTTTATCACGCGTTGTCGTGAACTTGGTATCTTTGAGTTTTGGATCTAAGAAAGTCACGCCGCTATAGACATTTAGCCCTTGCCAAACATGGCCGGTTGCCGTGAGCTCTAGCCCTCGGTTTACTTGTTCACCTTGTTTGCGGAACACGTTGTCATCCCCCGCGTAGGCAAATGGCCGCTCCAAATGGAATACCGCAGCACTAAGGTTTAAATCTGCTACATCGGCTTTAATACCCAATTCATATTGTTTGCTACGATAAGGGTCTAAAGTCTGCCCTTCATTTTTCAGGTTTTGATTCATCGGCGCGGTATCCCCCTCTTCTAACGAATCAGCATAGCTAATATAAGTCATCACCTGAGGGGTAATTTTATACATCAATGCTGCTTGAGGGCTGAGGCCATGGTCATTGGTCTGGCTGGTTTTGTGGTTTTGTTTATCAAAGCTACGGCTTTCAATCCAACTTTGGCTGAGATAAAACATGGCTGACCATTGTGGACCAAATGTGATTGTGTCACCGATAGTGATACTTTGTTGGCTGTTTTCAGCTGATTTATAACGAGAACCTCCCGTATGAATTTTGCCATCAGATGGCTCTTCCATTGGCGAAGGACGGTACATATTGGTTTGCCCTAAATCACGTCTCACACTCTTGTCTTTTGCACTATAAATCGACCAAACATAACCATTCGTCGCTAATGATAAATCATGACCAATAGAGCCCGTGTCTACATGACCATTAATTACCACTGAATTACTCAACACACGAAAACGTCCCGATGCGGGGGAATCACTTAATGAGCGGCTAATGGTTCCATTGTTATCTTGAATGGCACTCGTCACCGTACGCATCGCCCTATCCGCTTGCTGATAACCAATTGCCGCTTTTAGTGTCCAATCCTCATTAAAATCATGAATTAATCGAGTACTAACGGTATCAGTGGTTAAATCATTTCCTGCGGTATGCAATGCTAAATTTTTATCTTGTGGATTAGGTGATTTTGGTAATTTGATAGCAGAGCCATAACTAAAACTACCCACATAACCTTTTTGCACAAAATTATAGTGGCTGGCATTAAACTGAAGCTGTGTACCCGGTTGAATATTCCAATCAAGCGCCACAGAGGCTAACTTACGGCGTAATGTGCTCTCTTTAAGGCTGCCTGTTCCCTCTTCATCCAACAAATTAAGGCGATATCCAAAACGTTTATCAGCATCAAAATAACCACCTAAATCAGCATGGCCACTATAGGCATTACGGCTTTGGTAACCTAAAGAAAAACGCTGAATATCTTCAGGGCGTTTTGTGGTGAAATTAAACTGCCCTGCGGGACTTGCAGGGCCATACAATGCCCCCGTCAAGCTATTAATAATGTCCACTCTATCCAACATTTCCACGGGGAATGCCGTTGTTGACACCATATACAGGTCATCAAGCCGGCTATTCGTCACCACGCCACCTTGCATGCCTCGGCTTTGTGGACGCCCGACATCCATCCCTCCACGGGCTTGCATTTGTGTACTTGGCGCATATTTCAATAACTCACTCAAACTTTTAACTTGTTGATTATTAATTATTTCGCGGCTAATCGTGGTTGTAGAATATGGCGTATCAATCCACTCACGGTTGCCTAATGGACCAATATCAATTTGCGATGTGAAAAAGCCAGCGCCAGCCTGTGCTTCCATGGTTACATCACTTGGCGCTGCGGTGACTAACATTCTATCTTGCTTAGGTTTAGCCAGTTGCTCAGAAACTTGTGCTGCAGCAATAGACGGTGCGATCCCTGCAATAAGCGGCATAATGAGATATAAATTAAATTTACGAGTCATATTATCTTTTCGTTATATAAAATTTTATATTACCGATAATAAAATGCAGCGTAAATGATCAATCTCAACTCTTAACAAGATGCATTCTCAGCCAGAATAAAGAAAATAAAAAAAATAACTCATTGATTTTATTATAGATAACTGACTCACCAGAAGATATGATAATAAAACCCAAAAATAGATTAACAATATAGTTAAAAACCGCATCTGATATGAAATTTATAATATTTCCCAAATTTATAGTTTTTAGTTCGCTATATTTCGCAGTTGTATCTCTTAATTAACTTGTTATCATTCCTTGTCATTGATGTGGTTTTAAAGGGAAAAAACAGTGTCTGAAAATTCTATTTTTATGCAACTCACACAGTTACTTGATAAAAATAATGCAAAATATCGTGTGATGGAGCACCCCACAGCAGGGAAATCGGAAGAAGTGGCAAAAATACGTGGCACGCAGCTTGGGCAAGGGGCAAAAGGACTAGTATGCCATGTAAAAGGAAATGGGATCCGCCAACACGTACTGGCAATTTTACCTGCTGATAAACAGGCTGATTTAAGTAAGGTTGCCATAGCCATTGGTGGAACCCGCGCATCTTTAGCAAGCCCAAAGGAAGTCGATGAGCTCACGCAATGTGTGTTCGGGGCTATTCCGCCTTTTAGTTTTCACCCTAATTTAAAGTTAATTGCTGACCCACTATTATTTGAACGTTTTGAGGAACTCGCCTTTAATGCAGGTACATTAGAGCGCTCTATTATTTTAAATACCGAAGATTATCAAAGAATAGCCGCGCCGACTTTAGTTGAGTTTATTCGCATAGAAGAAAATTAGTTTTGTATTAAAAAAGGGTATTCCACAGAATACCCATCAATAAGTAAAACTAACTCATCAATCGCTGATCATATTCCTGACTGGCATTTTTTAATGCCACAAAATCGGAATCACAAATAAACCGCTTTAGTGCGATAAATTTTTCCTCTGGCCAATCATAAATTTTCAATGCGAGTAGTTCAGTAATAATATCTGGCGGAAAACGATATTTTATTACCTTAGCGGGATTTCCGCCTACAATACAATAAGGCTCAACGTCTTTAATTACCACGCTATTCGTTGCAATAACTGCGCCTTCACCAATTTTAACACCCGGCATGATAAAGGCACGCATGCCAACCCAGGCTCCGTCGCCAATCACTGTGTCGCCTTTTCCTACATAAGCTTCTTCAATAAATTCAAGAAAAGGATATAAGCAAAACCAATCCATTCGGTGAGTATGGTTCCCTCCCATTAATATCACAGCTTCGCTACCAATACAGACATAATCACCGATATAAAGTTGGTCAACATTCCATGCTAGCTGCCAGTCTCGGCTTTGTTCATCACCTTGTAAATAACGCACAACTGACTGCTCAAAACCGTTATCCCAACAGTCGCTGTAATAACTATGCCTACCTTTGATATGGATATTGGGGTTTTGTACAACCTCATGAAGTAGCTCATATTTCGACCAATGCTTTTGATTCATGGCACTAAACCTTTTAATTCGTTTATATTTACCATAGAACGCATTCTATGGTGATGTATCCGCGTTCAAAATACATCACACTAAGTAATCATTGGCTTTTTTAGTAATGAGTTATTCATTTTAACCTCACTAATTCAAATAATATTAATTTCCTCACTCATGGTGAGCACTCCAATACTTAGAGTAGCATTTAGGAGTAACTATTAAACCATTCATCTTTTTTTAAAAGATATTTTATCTTACCATCAAATAAAAATTTGACTAGGATCTACGAAACAACAAATAGAGAAGATGATATTTTATGCCAAATAAAAACTTAAGTACAACTTCACCATCATTATTGATTAACAGCTTCAAAAACCATATTTTATCAATAGGAAACAATGATTATTATATAGATGCTATAAATAAGTCCAACTCCATTCTAGATTATTGGCATTTAATAACAGAAATAAACAAATCCTTCGGTAATCTCTCATTTTTTGAAAATGGGAAAACCAATCATTACTTTAATAACAACCAGCACTCTAGTGATGTAGATGGTGAATTAAAAGGAAATGTATTTTTCGCCCAAGCTAATATTATTCCATCTAAACTCCATATAGATGGAGATAGTAAGCCTAAACTAGTTAAGGAACGTAAGACTTTAATTATGTTTAAACCGCATACTCATATCCCAGAAGAAAATCCAATTCAATTAAACATTTATGATAAAAATCATAATTTAATCATGCAAAAATCGCTATCTCCCGCATCTAAACTACCAAAAATTGCAGATAATAGTATAAGAGAAACTAATTTATTACCTCGTGATTTCAAATCACCGGTAAATTTCGACCTTGTCATGAGATCTAATAGTGAATTAATTGAAATATCCAAAAATCAAAATTACTTACACGAAACAATTTTAGATAATAACAAAATAAATTTAAAACTTAATCATAACAATATAAAAACACCTTTCATTCTAAATAATAGCATCAAATATAAAGGTAAAACTATAAAATTACACAACACTGACAATAACGATATTGAAGTTAATTATGGCAATAACACTTCTATATTACCGTCAAAATCATCCACCCTTTTTATATGTGATGAAAATGGACATTGGCTAACAAAAAATGATGCTAAACAAATAAAATATTACAGCCCCCCTAGAAAAGCACCCTCAAATACTCTTCCAATTATTTATTTTGAAATTGGAAACCTGCCAGATATCGATATAAATAAAATAGACGCAGATTTTTTTGAGAAAAATCTAGAAGAAAACCCCACCTTAAAAATAATGAAAATGGATTATGACAGAGTCAAAAAATTCACGCTAAAAAAAAATAAAAAATTCACATCTAAAAAAATAATTTTCACATCAGAAGCTAAAGAGTCAACATTCATCCACACTACAAATAAAGTTTTCGAGCTAAAAAAAGACAGTGTATTATTATTCCATTGTAATTCAGATGGCAAATGGGAAAACATTCCTATTTCTTCTAGTAACACATCAAAAATCAACAACTCATACCCTAATAAATTTGATCTAACTTTAGATGAAAATGAATTAATCATTGAGGCTTCGAAAAAAAGAAATTATTTAAATAATCTAATAAAGAATAATGACTCAATAAAAATATTGACTAGTGATGGTAATTGGAGTCGTGACTTCACATTAAATAAAAATGATGCATTCCATAATAAGAAAATACTGTTTAGCTCTAATGCATCGTATAACAGTTACATTCATTATGGAAAAAACACTATAAAGTTACAAACAGGTGAAAACGTCCTTTTTGTCTATGATTTAGATAAAAAATGGATCCCTATTAATCAGAATAACAAAGAAAATTTCATTAGCAACTTGGAATATATAGATAAAACATGGTCTACTACAATCCCAAAAGAATATATCCATCCAGAAATAAAACTTGAATTTAATTATCAAGGTCAGAAAAGTACATTATCTAACATTGATGTAGGTGCCCCAAATGAATTACTCATTAATACTTTTGATATCGGGTTACTTACACCACCAAGAAATGAACATCTTTTCCTAAATAAATTCGAACTAAATCGCCAATATTATCAAACGATCCCGGTAAAAAAATTAATTGTCTCCCGCTACGAACCTATCCATTTGTTAAAAGTGGTCATGCCTAATGGCCAAGTATTTACAGATAATGCACCGGATGAAGGAGGAGGCCATAGTGGCAGCATGCGAGAGTGGATCACTAAATCTTTTTATGCTAATGGTGTTAACACCGCAAATTATGGCATAAATAGTTCAGCTCCAGATGCTGATTCCTTTGTTCCAACCTCCCAGATAACTGCCTATAACTCTGTCGGAATGTATAAAAATGGTAGAGTCGTCCACGGCTGGTCTGGTGGTGGAGGTAAAGCAACATTAAATAGGACAGATAGTAATGAGCTTAGCCATGAATTCGGTCACAATTTTGGTTTAGGTGATTATCATGGGGGAGATGAAGGCGGCTCCCATGCAGTTGCAAATAAAAAAAATTCAACCTGGCTATGGGATTCAGATAATAACTATTTTATTCCCAATATATACCAAGATGGTAAATTAAATCATGACGCAATGAGTGGAGGCGAATTTTATGATACTCGTTACAACGCTTATACTGCTTATACGCCTAACTCTTTCATTGCAATTCAAAATAGATTAGAAAGTAAATATGTATTTAGTACAGAATCAAAAACAGGATATAAAAAATGGGGTCCAAAAACAAAAGAGATGGTAGATGCATATTTAGAACTATCACAATTCAATACCGTCGAGTTTACTGCAATAAATGGCTCAGATATTACAACTAACGATTTAAATTCACTATTTAAAAAAAATAAAAATATTATTATTTATAATGGAAATGGTTATCACGCCCCAAAAATCAACATTCCATTAGCAAATGAAAATAATAAAAATGCTATTTTAAGAATAGAATCAGTCGCGGATTACAATAGTGAGCTTCATGTTAACAACAAGATTAAATTAATCAAAAAAAATGATTCAATTTGTTATATTTCAGATGGCTACACTTGGAATCGAAAAGATAACAATGAAACAATCCTCTATAAAGTTCCCTATAAACAAGGAGTGCCTGTTGTGACCTTAATGGGGTTCTATGACCCTAAAGACGTAATCGATAGCTATATCTACCCTTCTTTATATGGTTCTTATGGTATGGTTTATAGCCATGATAAAAAAATAGACACTCAAATGCCATATTTAGAGGTTATTTTTGAAGATGGGACAATAAGCCAGTACCAACTTCATAACTTCCGTTCAAATGAAGAGATGATGAATAAATTTCATGTTAATATTGAGCGAAGTTTAAACCCCATAAAAGCTAATCTTTATATTAATAATAAAATTGTCCATTCTAGAGAAGTTGAAATAAAGAAGAATAGACTCCTAACAACGATTAATGGTGATATTGCATAATTTTATCTAAGTTATCACTAATTACTAAATTAATTAGTGATAACTATATACGACATAATGAAAAATAAAATCTTCAAACGGTCTACTCTATATTGATTTAACAAGAGATAAGCTCTTTTTTCTTGCAAGCAATCCAAACAAACAGCCAACTAGCATAACTAATGCTAATGACATTTTTGGTGCGATAGGCAAACCGATTGCACAAAGTCCGAGAGTTGCTCCCCCTGCCATTTGAACAAACCCCACTAAGGCAGATGCGGTGCCTGCTTCATTACCAAAAGGTTCTAAAGCGTAACTGGTTGCCGTTCCCATCATAAAGGCCAGCCCTGTACAAGCACAAGCGACAGGCAACATATAGACTAACCAATGGCTTTGTATTTCTATCGGTAATACGACAAAACCTAGCAATAATCCTAAACAGCCAACTGCCATCATTGAACTACCAACCAATAAACAGGTTGGCCGCCCTATTTTATGAATAAAATAATTAGCGATATAACTGGCAAACATGATCCAAAAACCATTAACACCAAATACTATAGAAAACGCGAGCGGGCTTAATTGGGCATCCCCCATCAGCACAGTTGGTGCAAGTGACACATATGTTAATGCCATACCCATCGTGCCTGCGTTTACTAAGGCAAAAATAATAAATTGAGGATTCCCCAAAATTCGCCAATAAGTTTTCAGCGGAATAACTTTTACTTTAGGTAAATTAGCGGGGCGTGTTTCGGGTAAAAAAACCACAATTAGCACTAATATGACCAATGCATACAAAGCAAGAAACCAAAACGGTGCCCGCCAGCCCCATGCCTCAGCCAGCAAGCCTCCAAGTAATGGCGCTAACGCAGGAACAATATTCAATGTCCCATTTAAGAAGCCAAAAGCGCGGGCCGCTTCTGTGCCATTCATTCGGTCACGTACACAACTAAATGCCACCACCGAAGAACAACAGACTGCAACCCCTTGCAATAAACGCGAGGCAATAAATACCACGGGTGTTGTTGCTGCAATAGCAACACCTGCCCCAATGATGTACAGCACTATGCCCAAAATCGCGATAGGTTTTCGGCCATACCTATCCACTAATGGGCCTGAAATTAACTGCCCTAAGCCTAAAACTAAAATAAACAAGGCAATTGTAGATTGAATCACCGACTCACTGCTACCTAAATCCTTCGCAATATCAGGTATTGTTGGTAAATATAAATCAATCCCTAGTGGACCAAGTAATACCAATAAAAGTAATAAGATAAGAAAATTACGCATAAACCATGCCCAGACTCGATAAAATTAATTTTTAAAATATTAGATACAATAAATTATAGAAAAGCTAAAGCCACCGTCGAATTAATGATTTACTTATAATGATAAATTAAATATTTTATGGCTCTTCAAAGTCAAAAAAGGCGCTAAACCTAGCGCCTTTTGTGTTATCAAAAATTAATGATAACGAATTTTATTCCATCCACTCAGTGTGGAAAACACCGTCTTTATCCGTACGTTTATAAGTGTGAGCACCGAAGTAGTCACGCTGGGCTTGGATTAAGTTTGCAGGCAACACCGCTGAACGGTAGCTATCATAATAAGAGATAGCCGCTGAGAATGTCGGTGTTGGGATACCATTTTGTACGCCATAGCAGACAACATCACGCAGTGCTTGCTGGTATTCGTCAGCGATTTGCTTGAAATATGGCGCTAACAGCAAGTTGGCAATTTTCGCATCTTGGTTATACGCATCTGTGATTTTTTGCAGGAACTGAGCACGAATGATACAACCTGCACGGAAGATTTTTGCGATTTCACCGTAGTTTAAATCCCAATTATATTCTTCTGATGCTGCTTTCAGTTGTTGGAAGCCTTGCGCATAAGACACAATTTTACCTAAATACAGTGCACGGCGAACTTTTTCAATAAAGTCTTTTTTATCGCCTTCAACGGCTTTCAGAGTTGGACCGGTTAATACTTTAGATGCAGCAACACGCTGATCTTTTAAGAAAGATATATAACGCGCAAATACAGATTCAGTAATTAAAGTCAGAGGGATACCTAAATCCAGCGCACTCTGGCTAGTCCATTTACCAGTACCTTTATTAGCCGCTTCATCGAGGATTACGTCAACGAGATATTTACCATCTTCATCTTTTTTCTTGAAAATATCTGCTGTGATTTCAATTAAATAGCTGCTCAGCTCACCTTTGTTCCACTCAGCAAAGATACCAGCTAACTCTTCGTTGCTCAGGTTCAAAGAACCTTTTAATAATGAATAGGCTTCTGCGATTAATTGCATATCACCGTATTCAATACCGTTGTGAACCATTTTCACATAGTGGCCCGCACCATCTGCACCAATATAGGTCACACAAGGTTCGCCTTCAGCCTGTGCTGCGATTTCTTTTAAGATTGGCGCAACTAATTCATAAGCTTCTTTTTGCCCGCCCGGCATAATTGAAGGGCCTTTCAGTGCGCCTTCTTCACCACCTGAAACACCAGTACCGATGAAATTAAAACCTTGCTCGGATAATTCACGATTACGACGGATAGTATCAGTGAATAAGGTATTACCGCCGTCAATTAAGATATCCCCTTTGTCCAGATGAGGAGTCAGCGAGGCAATGGTTTTGTCCGTCGCTTCACCCGCTTTAACCATCAACAAGATGCGGCGAGGTTTTTCCAGAGAGTCAACAAACTCTTCAATTGTATAGTTGGGAACTAATTTTTTCCCTGGATTTTCGGCAATCACTTCGTCTGTTTTATCTTTAGAACGGTTAAAGATAGACACTGAGTAACCGCGGCTTTCAATATTGAGCGCAAGGTTACGCCCCATGACTGCCATTCCGACAACACCAATCTGCTGCTTTGACATGAACAACTCCTGTCTGATTAGGACCAAGTCAGCCTCGACCGTGCTGACATTCTGTTAACGGGATCACATATTAACCTAGGATTGGGCAGCATGGTAGTTATTGATGCAATCGATGACGTATACAAGGCCATTTTTGTCAAGAATTGTCCAATTAGCGTGATTTTTTATTGATATTTCATTCAACAAACCGCATTATTCATTCGTCGGTATAAGCCGTCATATCAGAAGGTAAAACAAACTGTATGGAATGGATCGCAGATCCTTCGATTTGGGCGGGCCTCGCTACCCTTATCGTTCTAGAAATCGTTCTTGGTATTGATAACCTCGTTTTCATCGCCATTCTGGCAGATAAGCTCCCGCCAAAGCTGCGTGATAGAGCCCGTGTAACTGGACTTTTATTAGCCCTGATTATGCGTGTTGTGCTTCTATTTAGCTTGTCATGGCTCATTACCCTCACGAAACCAATATTAACCCTCTTTGAGCATCCTTTTAGTGCTCGAGATTTAATCATGTTGGTGGGTGGTCTATTCCTCTTGTTTAAAGCCACAATGGAACTAAACGAGCGGTTGGAGGGGAAAGACGAACACACCAATACTCAAAGAAAGACATCGAATTTCTGGGCTGTTGTTGCACAAATTATTGTTCTTGATGCCGTATTCTCACTGGACTCCGTGATCACCGCTGTCGGCATGGTTGACCATATCGGCGTAATGATTGCCGCTGTAACCATTGCTATGGTATTAATGATTTGGGCAAGTAAACCGTTAACTAGCTTTGTTAACCAGCACCCAACCATTGTCATACTGTGTTTAAGCTTCTTACTGATGATTGGTTTCAGCTTAGTTGCCGAAGGGTTTGGCTATGCCATACCGAAAGGTTACTTATACGCTGCAATTGGCTTCTCTATCATGATTGAAGTCCTAAATCAATTTGCCCAATTTAACCGTCGTAAGTTCCTTAAAGGCTCACGTCCACTACGTGAACGTACGGCAGAAGCGGTCTTACGTATTCTTAGCGGTAATAATGAGCGTGGGGAATTAGACCCGCACACTTCTGACCTTATCGCTGATAATCAATCGGTTTTTGACCCACAAGAGCGCTTGATGATTGCTCGTGTGTTAGGTATGGCACAACGTAACGTAGAAAGCATCATGACATCACGCCATGATGTGGATTACCTTGACATTAATAAGTCTTCTGCGGATTTACTGCAATTAATGGAGAAAAACCCACACTCACGTTTAGTTGTCATTGATGAAACGATTAGTGATGAACCTGTTGGGGTGGTACATGTAATGGATTTGGTTAAACAGCAATTAAAAGGCCAGCCATTAAACTTACGAGCACTGATTACCCAGCCATTAATATTCCCTGAAGGGCTATCTCTGTTAAAAGCGTTAGAGCAGTTCCGTAAGGCGCATACTCACTTTGCCTTTGTTGTGGACGAGTTTGGTTCTATCGAAGGTATAGTGACATTGACCGACGTAATGGAAACCATCGCGGGTAATTTACCCGTTGGTGATGAAGAAAATGACTCTCGCCACGACATTCAAAAACTCGATGATGGTACTTGGATTGCCAACGGCTTTATGCCACTTGAAGACCTGATCATGTTTATCCCTATGGAATTAGACGATAAACGTGAATATGAAACGATTGCAGGCCTTTTAATGGAGCACTTGCAGCGTGTTCCTGAAGTGGGAGAGCAAGTCACTATCAATGGTTGTATTTTCCAACCATTGGAAGTCAATAGCCACCGAGTCAATAAAGTGTTAATCACGCCACCTGCCCCTGAAGGTGATGGCTATGAATTTGAAGATGATTAATTAGTTTTATTTCTTTACTACAATACCGGCCTATAGAGTCGGTATTTTTTTGTCTAAAAACCGCAGATGTTATCTCTTTACCCGTTAACAATAAAAACAGTAGCGTTTTATTAAAGAAAATAGCATTGAAACACTGAATAATTCGACCAATAAAATACAATTAACTTTAATAAAGGTCATATTATGTATATCAATAGCAATCAACCAAATAATACTAGTCAGAATGTAAAAATAAATAACTCATCAAAAGGTGTAAGTGGAAACACGAGTAGCGTTAGTAATCATAATCAAAAATGCCCTGTGGCAACTTCAGAAAAAATAGTCCATAAAAAAGAGATTACTAAGCTGAATAAAGATATTACTACTGGATTAAGTCACATTAAATCGAAGCTAAGTAATATTCTAAGTGACAAAGCATCAGGACCTTTCCAAAATGATTCTATCAAAGAGTTAAAGTCACAGCTAGATAGACTAACGGCATCCGTTAAATCGTATCAGGATAAACTAGATTCCTCATCATATAAACACAATAGTTCAAAGCAAAAAACAATCACTAAGCTAGAGACTAAATTATCAACAATCACTGAAAAGATGAGTAAGGCAGAAAGTAACAATAAGTTTAATGTTAGTAGAGGTAACCAAGCTCATCTTGATAATATGCAAAAAGCGGCTGATTTAAGGAAGGGGAACAAAGCCCCATCCAAATTTGAACCATAAATATTAAGTGGAGTCACCTGTTTTAGGTGGCTCCATGATGACATATATCGTTACAATGCATTCAATAAATCATTAAGCCCTTTATTTTCTTCTTTCTTTAAAAAATTACCAAGGGCTTCTTTGGCTTGAGTCCGTAACTCATCACGCAGTAGTTTTTCCACATCTAATTGGTATTTTAAATTATTCCAACTACCATAAATACGCAGTGGAATAGTCATTGCTTGCAATTGCTGGACTAAACGTGAATCACCGCCCCAGCCGTTAGCAATATTAACCCCTAAATTGACATCAATAGTTTCATTAGGGATATTTATACGACCTTGCCCACTAATGTTAACTAAGGATGACGTTGCATTCATAGAGGAAATATTCAAATTACCTTTATTTAATTTACCTGCCACAATGAAAGAATCAACCTCAGTGACGTTACCCGTATTCACTGGTGCATTAATTTTATTGGTTACTCTGGAAACGGATTGCTGAATTAATAAAGGAATATTCAACCCCTGCAATTTTGCATTTCTTAACTCAAAATTAACAGGCCCCTGCCATTGATTTTTTACTGCATGGTCATCATAACCTACACCCGATAATGTGCTATTTAACGAAATTACCCCACTTAATTTTTGTGGCATATTGAAGGCTTTTAATAGTGGTGTTAGGTCGATATTTTTAAAATCCGGCCTTGCGGAAACGTATGCCGGCGTTGAACTGTAATTAAATGTCACTGGTAATGAGAAGGCACCACCAAATGCCTTACCCTGTAATTTTGAAACCGTCAAACGAGGTGTTTGGTTTTGTGCCTCAAAAACTACGTCACTAACCATCATTCCACGATAGATTAACTGGTTAATGGCTAAATTGATATTGGCGGAAAATGCCTGCAAGCCAGATAAATCATATTGTTGAGGATTTGCACCAGAAATAACCGGTTTAACACCAACACGGTTATTATTCACCTCTGATTCGATATGGGTACTGCTAGGCATAGTCCCCAGTAAGTTATCTAAATCTAATTTTTCGGCCACTAAATTGACCATTACTTTGGGGGTATCGGCTAATTGTATACTGGCATCGCCTGACAGGGCACTTTCATTAGCCGTTATCACCAAATGGCTTAAACTGGCACTTTCTACTTTCCCTTTGGTGTATAGAAAATCACTTGTTATTTGCCCTTCAATTCCACTTTCAGGCAAATCAACACCACTCAATTTATAATCAAATTGCGTTAATTGCCCACTAATCTTTTGATTTACATCCGATAAATCGATATCTGCACGTAAATTAAATACAAACTCTTGTTGGTTTTTATTTAGATTTCCACTGAATTTAACGGCGACCTGTTTTTTATCACTTTTCTTCAGTGATAAATCAATGTTACGTAGGTTAAACTCATCTTTAGATGTTTGCCAAATCACTAAGCTATTGGAAATATTAATTTTTTCTATATCTAATAACCAGCTATTTTTCTCTGGTAAAGGGGAGGATGTAGGCACACCACCTGGCGCGACAGGAGCATTACGGTGAGTTTGGATTTCGCTATCCGGTGTTTTGCGGATAACAGCACCATCAATCACAATTTGCTCAACAGAAAGCTTATGGGAAATAAGTGGCCATAATTCAACATCTAAGCGCATATTATCTGCACTCAGTATGGGTTTAGCGGCATTCGGTGCAGTAAGGGAAACAGGGCCAGTAATAATGCTTAAAGTTGGCCATACATGCCAACGCATATCACCGTTGAATTCAAGTTGATAACCGCTTTTTTTCTCTACCTGTTCAACAATATAATGACGAAAATCATTCGGGTTCACCAACATTACAAGTGTGGTTAACCCTGCAACAATTACCACGAGTAAAATAATCAGTGTCGTCAAAAAACGTTTCATCCTTCCCTCTCTTAAATTCCGCTTGCGCTCGCCACAAAAATGAACTCACACCTATCCCTGAAAATGGGCGGAAATTACCTGTTTAATCTCCATTAAACGCCGCAATTTCCGCAAAGTTCACCGGTTATCAGTCTTCGCTGATACGGCTACCAACAGCACCTTGTTGGTTTTTATATTTAGCGTCTTGTCGGCTATTATAAGGGCGATCAGCACTACCAGATAACGGCTCAAAACTTAATGCGCCAATCACCATGCCAGGACGCAACGCTAACGGTAATTTACCTGAATTGTAGAATTCTAGCACGATTTGCCCATGCCAACCGGGGTCAATTCGATGTGCTGTTACGTGCACCATCAAACCTAACCGCGCTAATGAAGAGCGCCCGTCTAGCCAACCGACAAGGTTATCAGGGAGCGTAACAGACTCAAGCGTCACTGCAAGTGCTAATTCACCTGGATGTAGGAAAAAGGGCTCATCTTCATCAAGCACAATTTCATCACTCATGACGCGATCTAATGCGGCATTAACCTCATCTTTAGGGCCACTAAGGTCAATAAATGCAGCCGTGTGTCCTCGAAAAACACGGAATTGATTTCCTAAACGAACATCTGCAGTTGCACCATTGATTCGTTCAACTGGTGGGCGTGGGCTAATAACTAATTTACCATCATCCATCCATTGAATAATATCGCGGTCACAAAGACGCATGGTTGTTTCCCCCTTCATTATTTTAATTTCTGCGCGGTTTAATCTTGACAGAATTCGCCAATTTTCGCTTTCAAGATATCAATCGCAACACGGTTTTTTCCCCCGCGAGGTACTATAATATCGGCATATTGCTTTGATGGCTCAATAAATTGCAAAAACATTGGGCGAACCGTTTTATTATATTGGTCAATAACGGAGTCGAGCGTTCTGCCCCTTTCATTTACATCACGTTTAATACGGCGCATCAAGCAAATATCAAGTGGCGTATCGACAAAAATAGAAAAATCCATTTCACCACGTAAGCGCTTATCTGTTAATAATAAAATACCTTCAATGATAATAACTTTTTTAGGTTTAAACGTGATGGTTTTCTGTTTACGGGTATGAGCGACATAGTCGTATTGCGGAATTTCTACTGCTTGGCCACTTTTCAGTGATTTGAGATGTTCATAAAGCAAGCTGTGGTCCATCGAGTTAGGATGGTCATAATTTACTTTAAGACGCTCTTCCATTGGGACATCGGCTTGGTCTTTGTAATAACAATCTTCTGGAATAACACCGATATTATGATCACCAACCTGTTCCCTTAATTCACGGTATAACGTGCTGGCAATTAAGCTTTTGCCAGATGCAGAGGCTCCCGATATACCTACAATGGTACAGTGATGCGCTATGTCAGTCATAAAATGATAACCTGGTTAAATATTAGAAATGAAAATACACAACAACAAAATGTTATGTTGGCGGAATTATAGGGGGTAATGGCGTGTTGTTCCAGCATACCTCAACAAAGTTCGCTAAAAAAACACCCATTAGATAGGAAATGCCGTAAATCAAAGCGTACAAAATGTCATTTATACACTAAAACTGTTTTTTTCCTTCTAATACCGCGATGCGATTTTCAATCGAAGGGTGAGTTGAAAACACAGAATCGCCCTTATTAAAAATATAAGCGGCCTTACGGTAAGCTTGGCCTGTACTCGTTTCATCATAATCATGGGTTTCATGCTTCCCTGATATTTTTTTCAATGCGCTGATCATCGCTTGGTTATCAGAAGTCAGATCAACCGCTGCGGCATCCGCCATATATTCACGGGTACGCGATAAATAAAAATAGAGAATTTGTGTTATCCACGGTAAAACAAAATTCAGAACTAATAGGATCATTTGCGCTTTGTTCGCCGCATTATTGCGACTGCGCCCTGCTGTTCGAATAAAAATCTGACTAAATAAATTGGTCACGGTTAAAATCACATTCGCCAAAATCCCCACGTACAGAGTTAATTTTGAATCACCGTGAATAATGTGCCCAACTTCATGAGCAAGAACGGCTTGAACCTCTTGCCGATTAAGTGTCTGTAATAAGCCTCTTGTCACCCCCACAAGTGCATTACGATTATTCCACCCTGCTGCGAAAGCATTAGGCTCGTCCGTTTCTAAAATATATAAGCGAGGAATATAGCCTAAGCTGGCACTTAAACTTAATTCTTCAATAATATTAAAAAGTTGCTTTTCTTGGGGGATATTCGCATTTTCTTGGGTGATTTCTCTGGCATTCATCCCAGCTAACATCATTTTATGGCCTCTAAAATGAATATAAATTAGCCCAAGGAAGGTTAAACCTAAAACAATGAAAGTGGCGATAGGTAATTCATGAAGTGTCACAAACATCATCGCATTGTCGACCAAATCCAATTGTTCATTTGGATGTGTTGCAATATCCGCCAGTAATCCAATGATTAGCATTAAAACAATATAGCTCATCACCACCAAACGTGTGCGAATATTATTTTTACGAATGACGTTTCTAAAATCCATAATGTAACCTGTTATCTACTACTCATAAAATATCGGAACACCATAAGGCATCCCGATGATTTATCACTTCAAAGGTTTAAAGGCTTTTAATCAAAATTAATTCGACGTGATTCCTCAGTCTTAATGGTTTCTTCATCAAGACGCCAATATTCCTTTGAAATTTTTAAGCTAGGAATAATGCCAACAATGAGTGCCGCAGGCATAGAAGCGATATACGCATTATAAGTTTCTAATGAACGGTTATAACCACGTTTAGCAAATGACAATTTATTTTCTGAAGAAACGATTTCTTCTTGTAAATTTGCCATAATTGCATCGGATTTTAGCTCAGGATAAGCTTCAACCGCGACATTAATTGCCCCACTTGTTACCATTTTTGATAACGCATCTTCGGCTTCACGGGCTTTATCCCCAGTCGCCGTTTGTGCTTGCGTCCGTAGCTCAGTAATTTTACTGAACACCTCGCTTTCATGGCTTAAATATTTTTTAACTGTTGCCAATAAGCTATCAAATACTTTTCCACGACGATCTAATTGAACTGAAATTTCTGTTTCACTCGAAATAACAGCTTCTCGCAATGCGACGATACGGTTATAAAAATAAATAACGATCAGCACCACGACAACAATAAAAATTAAAAATTTCATAGTCACCTTTTCGGGTTGCCCGTAGAAAGAAAACTGATTAAATAAAAGATGTGGTTATTCTACGCGAACATGACTCAATAAAGAAATGTTCCGCAAACAATTCAGAAAAATAGAAGATTAAAAAAACACGTTTAGTAAAGAAAAGTATCAACAATAAATAAGGCTATCTAGTGAATAAACTAAATAGCCTTTTTTCTCTATAACCGATTAAACGGCGCGGAAAGAAATCTCTGTTGGGATTTTATCCCCTTCCCAATACATCAAGGCTGAAATACCCGAAGCAATTTCACGGTAGATATCTGCAAATTCACCTTCAGGATCACGCATAACAGTAGGTTGGCCACGGTCAAGGTCTTCACGTAAAGAAATATGCAGAGGAACCTGCCCCAATAATTTAGTATGGTATTTTTCGGCTAATTTCTCAGCACCACCGGTACCGAAAATTGGCTCAACATGGCCACAATTACTGCAAATATGTGCGCTCATGTTTTCAACAACACCCAGTACAGGGACATTGACTTTCTTAAACATCACAATGCCTTTCATGGCATCGACCAAGGCAATATCTTGTGGTGTTGTCACAACCACCGCCCCTGTTACAGGGATATTTTGGGAAAGTGTTAGCTGGATATCACCTGTTCCCGGTGGCATATCGATGACTAAATAATCCAAATCTGGCCATAACGTATCTTGCAACATTTGCATCAACGCTTTGCTTGCCATTGGGCCACGCCAGACCATCGCGTTATCATCAGTCACTAAGTAACCGATTGAGTTTGTCGCCAAGCCATACGCCATAATTGGCGCCATGTGCTGACCATCTGGGGAGGTTGGGCGCTCTAAAGTTGTGCCTAACATATTTGGAATTGATGGGCCGTAAATATCCGCATCAAGGATCCCCACTTTCGCCCCTTCTTGTGCCAGTGCTAGCGCTAAGTTCACAGAAGTACTGGATTTACCGACACCACCTTTACCCGAACTGACGGCTAAGATATTACGAACACCATTAATACCCGGCAAATCATTTGCACGTTTTAATGTAGTGATGTCATGGCGCAGTTTCCATTCAACAGCATGAGCCCCTGTTTGTTGCTTTAATTCAGCAGTTTTTTCGCTAATTAAAGTTTGAAACGGCCCTTTCCAAACGAATGGCATAACTAATTCGACATGCAGCACGTTGTCCAACATTGCACAATGATGTAACGCTTTGATAGAAATCAAATTACGTTGCAGTGTTGGGTGTGTAAATGAAGCCAAAACTTTGGAGACTTGTTCAGTCAGCAGTTCTGGTTTGTTCTGCTCGGGGGATTTATCGTTCATCCCGGCTCCTTTATTTATATTTTTGAACTATGTATATCCTAGAATAAGTTACAGAAAATTGGGCGGATATACTTTGACTGAGATTAATCATAACAGAGAACAGGAAGAAAGTTATTATATCGAGATAGGAAAAGCCACGAAGAGGTAAAAATTCTTTTTCAAACAAATTTCCAATTAATATTTTATACCCCTAGCAGCGATGGTTTTGATCGGTTAACATCAAAGACCCTTTTCAAATAATGGAAGTAAGAAAGTTACTATGTCTCAAGTCGCGAATAAATTACTGGTAACCTGTGCGTTACCCTATGCTAACGGTTCAATCCATCTTGGTCATATCCTGGAACACATTCAGGCTGATATTTGGGTCCGTTATCAGCGAATGCGCGGCAAAGAGGTTCACTTTATCTGTGCCGATGACGCGCACGGAACTCCAATCATGCTTAAAGCTCAACAACTTGGCGTAACGCCAGAAGAGATGATTGCGGCAGTGAACCAAGAGCATCAGAACGATTTTGCTGGTTTCGCCATTAGTTATGATAACTACCACTCCACACACAGTGAAGAAAACAAAGTTTTATCAGAGCTGATTTACGGGAAACTGAAAAATAACGGTTTTATTAAGAACCGTACTATTTCACAGCTTTTCGACCCAGAAAAAGGCATGTTCTTACCGGATCGCTTCGTTAAAGGCACTTGTCCAAAATGTAAAGCCGAAGACCAATATGGTGATAACTGTGAAGTCTGTAGCGCAACCTATAGCCCAACAGAACTGATTAACCCACGTTCAGTGATTTCTGGCGCTACACCTGTAATGCGTGATTCAGAACACTTTTTCTTTGATCTTCCTGCATTTAGCGACATGCTTCAAGCGTGGACTCGCTCAGGCGCATTACAAGAACAAGTCGCCAACAAAATGCAAGAGTGGTTCGAATCAGGCCTACAACAATGGGATATTACCCGTGATGCGCCTTATTTCGGTTTTGAAATTCCTGATGCGCCGGGTAAATATTTCTATGTTTGGTTAGATGCGCCTATCGGTTACATGGGCTCCTTTAAAAACCTGTGTGACAAACGCGGCGATCTTGATTTTGATGAGTTTTGGAATAAAAATTCGAAAACCGACCTTTACCACTTCATTGGTAAAGATATCGTCTATTTCCACAGCCTGTTTTGGCCTGCTATGTTAGAAGGTAGCCAGTATCGTAAACCAACAAACCTGTTTGTTCATGGCTATGTCACGGTTAACGGGGCAAAAATGTCTAAATCGCGCGGAACATTTATTACTGCGCGTTCGTATTTAGATCATTTAGATGCTGACTGCTTGCGCTATTACTATGCAGCAAAACTGTCTTCGCGTATTGATGACATCGATTTTAATTTGGAAGATTTCGTCCAGCGCGTCAACAGCGACATCGTCAATAAAGTGGTTAACTTGGCATCACGTAATGCGGGCTTTATTGCTAAACGCTTTGATGGCAAATTATCAGCAAACCTTGCTGAGCCAGAGTTATACCAACAATTTGTTGATGCCGCTAAAGTTATCGGTGAGGATTATAACAACCGTGAATATAACAAAGCGATCCGTGAAATCATGGCATTAGCCGATATCGCAAACCGCTATGTTGATGAAAAAGCACCTTGGGTTGTCGCCAAACAAGAAGGTAAAGATCAAGAACTGCAAGATATTTGCTCGATGGGCATCAACTTATTCCGCGTTCTGATGACGTACCTGAAACCTGTTTTACCAGGCCTTACTAAGCGTGCTGAAGCCTTCTTAAATAGTGAATTATCATGGGATGCGATTAACACCCCATTACTGAACCACAGCGTCGCACCGTTCAAAGCGCTATTTAACCGCATTGAAATGGCGAAAGTTGATGCAATGGTTGAAGCCTCAAAAGAGAGCATCAAACCCGTTCAGCAACTTACGGGGCCACTTGCCGATGACCCAATTCAAGAAACCATCACTTTTGATGATTTTGCGAAAATTGACCTGCGAATTGCGTTAATCAAGCAAGCTGATTTTGTTGAAGGCTCAGACAAGCTACTGAAATTGCAATTGGATATCGGTGGTGAAACGCGCCAAGTATTTTCTGGTATTCGCTCCGCTTATCCAGACCCTAAAGCTTTAGAAGGCCGTTTGACGGTGATGGTTGCCAACCTCGCGCCACGTAAAATGCGTTTCGGTGTTTCTGAAGGCATGGTAATGGCTGCTGGCCCTGGCGGTAAAGATATCTTCTTACTCAGCCCAGACAGTGGTGCACAACCCGGTATGCAAGTTAAATAACCCATACTTGCTCTAGTCTGTTATTCATCAAAAGTGGGAAGCTAAATACTTCCCACTTTTTTATTGGCTTTTTATTGTGATCGGTAGCACAATAATAAAGTTAATTGTATGATGAATAGATATTACATTACAGGACCAGTCTCATGTCATTTAAACAGGTACTGATAACGGGATGGCAATATTTGCGAGCTTTCGCAATACTCTACCTTTGCCTGATTATTGGAAACCTTATCTCAACACTACTTCCATTCTCCATCCCTGGCAGCATTGTCGGCATGTTAATTTTATTCATATTGCTTGCGTTACAAATTATCCCCGCGAAGTGGGCACAACCCGGTTGCAGCATTTTGTTGAAAAATATGACCATCCTGTTTGTTCCTATTGGTGTTGGCATAATGAATTACTATGAATTACTCAGCCAACAAATGGTTCCTATCATCGTTTCCTGTGTAGTTAGTACCTTAATCGTTATGGTGGTTGTCGCCATCAGTTCCAACTATATTCATAAGGAACGCCCTGTCGTTGGGGCTCAACCTGATGACGTTCCTTTACCCCCCGAAGACCCAATTTCTTCGGTCATTAATAATGATAAAACTAAGGGGAATGAATAATGTTAGAACATATTTGGTGGTCATTACCGCTGACCATTGTGGTGTTTTATTTAGCGCGTAAGTTGTCGACCACATTTAAGTTACCGATTTTAAACCCACTATTAATTACTATTGCGGTATTGATTGCACTACTAGTGATCACGAATACCTCTTATGAGCACTATTTTGCAGGTAGCAAAATACTCAATGATTTACTACAACCCGCAGTCGTTGCGCTCGCTTTTCCACTTTACGAACAAATGCACCAAATTCGTGCCCAGTGGAAATCTTTATTAAGCATTTGTTTTGCAGGTAGTTTAGTGGCCATGTTCAGCGGTGCTGCCATCGCACTATGGTTGGGGGCAACCCCAGATATCGCGGGTTCTATTTTACCTAAATCAGTAACTACTCCTATTGCGATGGCTGTCGCTGATTCTGTTGGTGGGATCCCTGCGATTAGTGCCGCTTGCGTGTTGTTTGTTGGGATCTTAGGCGCCATGTTTGGCCATAGCTTATTTGATGTACTGCGTGTACGAACCCATGCTTCAAGAGGGCTCGCGATGGGAACTGCTTCCCACGCCCTAGGCACTGCCCGCTGTGCCGAAGTGAATTACATTGAAGGTGCTTATAGCTCTCTTGCATTAATGACCTGTGGGGTTATCACCTCGCTTATTGCCCCGTTTATATTCCCTGTCATTTTACATCTTTTTAGCTAAGCTTAATTCATTAAGCCAATAACCAAATATATGAGTAAGAGGAGTTCACTAGCCTCTTGCTCATACGCACACTGATAAAATATGAGATATATCTCACAACAAAAGAATATGTTTCATGTATTACATCCAAAATAGTGATAACTATCACACATAGCTCTACGTATTATTGAATAGAATAAAAACAATTAAAATAGGGAGAGTAACTCATGCATTCAAGATTTAAGGCCGCTTGGGCCGAGCTTCCAGAAAAGTTACAGTCAGTACTTAGACCTATCATTGATAAATCTGATTTTCAAGGCATGTTAACGGCGGAACAAGTTGAACAGATTAAAGCTGAAACAAGTGTAGACGACGCTGAGTTAGCCTTTGCATTATTGCCTTTTGCTGCTGCCTATGCCCTCACTCCTATTTCCCATTTTAACGTGGGTGCAATCGCACGTGGAGCAAGTGGTAACTTGTATTTTGGTGCCAATATGGAATTTAGCCATGTATCAATGGGCCAAGTGATCCATGCAGAACAGTGTGCAGTGACACACTCTTGGATGAAAGGTGAAACGCAGATTACCTCAATTACTGTAAATTACACACCTTGTGGCCACTGCCGCCAATTTATGAATGAATTACGTGAAGGTGGTAAAATTATGGTGAATTTACCAGGTCGCACACCTGCGGTACTACACCACTATTTACCCGACTCATTTGGGCCGTCTGACCTCAATATTACCACTTTACTGCTAGACCCTGTTGACCATGGCTATAAAAACCAAAGCCGTGACCGGTTATTAAGTGCAGCAATTGAGGCTGCAAACCAATCCCATGCACCTTATAGCCAATCCCATTCAGGAATTGCGTTACAATTAAAAGATGGCTCACTGTTTACCGGACGCTACGCAGAAAATGCCGCATTCAACCCAAGTTTACCGCCACTACAAGCCGCTTTAATTATGATTAACCTTGCAGGTAAAGATATTCACGCCATCGACCAAGCTAAGTTTGTTGAAAAGCAAGATGCAATTATCAAACATTGGTATGTTACCGAAAATACATTACAGGCATTGGGTTGCCAAAATATTGAATTAGCTTATTTGGATTAATTTTATATTTATTTAAATATAACGGTTATTGCTGGGAGCTTGAATAAACAGCAATAACCGTATAGTTGCTATTAGAACTTTAATCTTGTTCACAAAACCATTTACCTGCAAAGTGGCCATCCATAATAGAACTCACTAGTTTTGACTAATATATGCCCTAGTAAGTGAATTCATTAAACAATTTTTCTGTTTCATTTATCGTCTCTTCTAATGTAATAACTAAAGGGATCTTTCGCATTTTTTCTAGCCAAGCTTGGCTTTGTTGCTGTTTTATCGATGCAGATTGTGCGGCTTCTTCTTTCATGTCTAGCCAAATGCTAGCAAATAACGCTGATTCACCATTACGTGATTTATTAGAAAAGCTATTTAATAGTTCCCCTATAATTTTATTCTGTTTATCTATAGATAATACTTCAAATACATCTTTAAATAACCAACCTTCATAAGGAATTCCTGTATTTAACATCGCTTCTTTTTTTATTTTAATAAATTCTTGATGTGTAATATCACCAATTGGAATGTTATCACTTTCTTTGCGATTTTTCATAATTCGTCCATATGCTAATTTTACTTCTTTTTGATACCGACTCCGTTTTTCACTGGTAAATGACTCACCCCGTGCCTTCATATGATTATTTAAAAATTCTTTTTCTAGATAAATAAAAATACTAAAATATTTATCATCCGAATTATTAACCTTTTGAATATTGTCTTTATCAGTAAAAGCATAACCTTTATTTAAAAGACTTAAACATGATAAAATTATAAAAATAAAAATTAATGTAATAATAGATTTGTATTTAAATGATATCATTAGAACCCCTTCGATTTTTATTATAAAACTTTGAATCATCAATCATTTCTTCAAACATAAAATCTAACTTTCTCTCTAGCTTATTGACTAAAGCAATCCGCCTCATCTTCTCCAGCCATCTTTTGCTTTTAATTTGCTTGTCTGATGGTAGTTTGGAAGCCTCCCTTACCATTGCATACCAAAGCATCATGAATAATTTAGCTTCCTTCGCAGGATCGTTGTTATTCATCACAAAAACGAACTGTTGCCATAGTGCCTCTCGGTTTCTCTCATTAATAATATCTAAAACATCTGCTAAAATCCAAGCATGATAAGACATTCCCATTTCATTTAAATTCTCACGATAAAAATCCATTGCCTGTTCATGGCTTAATTTTTTAATAAATGCTTCTTTTGGATACTTTAAAAATTCTAACATTGGGTTATTATCTTTTCCCCCCTTGAAAATAACTAATTTTTTTCTATCAAATATTAAATCCTTAGATTCAGAAAAATATAACATCTGTAGCATAAAGAAAAGACGTGGCGTTTTAACACCTTTTTTTTCACAAAAATTAGTTATATTTTTTTTATTATATTTTACATTATTTCCTTGAGGATTTTGGCAAGCACCGAGAAGAAAAACTGAAAGCACAGCTATTAATTTATAATTCATATACATCCTTGTTATTCATAAAGTTAGAAACCAACAATCTTAAAAAGCAATTATGTAAAAAACACATTGCCCACATAAAAACAAACATCAGTAATCACCATTCGTTTACTAATAACTAAAATAATTTATTTTATTATAAGTAGACTTTTTAAATATTAATTAAAACTAAAAGATCCTCCAGAAGAATAACCACTATAACTAAATTCAGGTATACTTGGCATTGAGGGTATTGAGTATTTATCTTCAAATGAGTCCATTGAATTGTTCATTGATGACATATTGTCTCTTAACTGGCCAATCATATTTTCAAAATGAGGGTTATTTCTTATGGTATCTGTAGGGAAGTCTTTAAATCCTGGCGTTTCCGGAAGAACAACACTCGGGCGTTCTAGATAATAATTTGTTGGTGTTTCATTATCCTTAAACCTATCAAGTAGGTTTGTTGTACGAGGTGCTAATTGTCTATTCGGTTCGGATTTTGGATAAGTGCTTTCCAATATCGATTTATCTACCATATTGTGTGGATACTTAATTGGAGGTGTTGACTTGTTGTTTATTGATGGCATATTTCCCCTTAAATCATCAATCATACGATCATAATGAGCAACATCTGGTTGATAATTAACTGATGGTGAATCAAATAAGCCTGTTTCTGGTAATATATAGTCAGGTCTTTCTAAATAATATTCAGACAATAGATTTTTATGTGTAAATTCCGTTTGGCCACGCCAATCTGTTTGTACTTGAAATGATTCTAAATGTTGTGAAGGATAATCCCAAAATGAAAAACGCTCTGTTCCTCTATCAATTAAAGGGTTTCCTGTATTATAAATAATTGTATTTATTCTATCCATATTATCTTCTTCTATATGAGATATAATATTTTGATAAGATTTCTTGGCTGTAACCACCACGCCATCTACTACATTATCAATATCCAGAACTCGTTTAGTCCAACTATGTATTTTAGGCTGCATATGCGCTGGAGCTTCATATAATGCTCTAAACATTATATCTTTAGTATTTATACTTAATAATATTTCACTTTCTATATCACCTACAGAATTTAAAGCTCTCTGCCAATAACTCTCTCTTTGTTCTCTAGGTAACACAAAAAATACAGGTTCTAAAGTCCATGCATCAGAAGGAAGATTATAATAAGAAAATACACTACTATGAAATAATTTAGCCTCTATGTGATTTATATCACCATAGATTACATCCTTTCCATCTTCAAATCTATTTTTTAGGGTTTGAACATAAGCTATTGCCATATCATAGCGAATACGCTCAATTATAAACTCATCTTGCACTCCAATATGCTCTAAAATAGCTTCATCTAAATAATTAAGCGCAAAAGCACCTGAAAGAGAATCACCTTTAACCACACTATTAGCTAATTTAGCATATCGGTCTCCTTTACTTTCCAAATATTCATACATCAACTTTGGTTCTTTGGTTACGTATAAAATTTTAATTGCATTAGAAACATCACTACGAGTTAACTTTAAATCACCCTTTCTAATTTCTTGAGTTCTCATATTATCTCCTAATTTTTAACATGGTCGAGTAAAAAAATGCGTATTTCTTCCCTCATTATATTGCTATTAGATAATTCTTTAGCATCAAAATAAAATTTAACCTTAGTTCCTATTTCTGGAATCAAAAAATATTGAAAACATTTATGATACTTCTCATCAATTGGTAACCATTCACACTCAATTAAAAAAATTACTTCATTATTAATTTCCTTCCAATAATATCCTTTTTTATTAAAATACATATCATCTTTATGACCAATACTTCTTCGTATTGTTACAGTCACTTCAGTAAAATAAAGATCCAACTCTTCATCATAATATAACTCCCCCTTTCTTTTGAGGTACCCCATATCTAAATACACGTGTTTTCTATAACTCAAATATTTTTCAGGGTTTCCTTTTAATGGTTCAGCATAAACTTCTATAATTTTAACATCATTACTTACCTCATTAGATGGTTTCAAATCAGACCAAGACATTCGCATTGGCAGCACTCTAAAATTAGCCTCACACCCTTTTTTATTTTCAATAAACCTTGGGTCAAAATAGCTATATCCTTCATATTCAGCAAATGGAAAAACATACTCGCCAGGAACTTCTATAATATTCTTATTAAACTGCCCACAGACAAAACCGGGGCGATTATCAGCGAAACTATTTATGGAAATCAATAACACAAGACAATTAACTGTAAATTTAATTAGATAATTAATTATCATTTCAAATTTCATACTTGCACCTGTTGAAATAAATCAATATGTTTTAAATTATAAAAACATCCTCACTAGGTATACTTGAAAAATTTTCTTCGCCCATAGAATTTGCAAATTTACTTTCTAATAAAATAACATTTAAACTTGCGATATCATTATAATTAATTGAAAAACTAGCCATATCTTTACTCATAATATTCATCCTTAATAAAACCGAAGACAAAAACCTTAGCTTCATTCATTATATCTCTCCATTGATTATACTTATCAAAACTAAATTTAATCTCTGCAAGTATACCTATTTCTGATATTGAAAAAATCATATTACAACTTGAATATTTATTTTCCAATGGTAGCCATAAGCATTCTAAGATAGCAATAACTTCATTTTCATTTTCGAACCAAAAAAAAGTTCTTTTCTTTTGAGTTCTTTTTCCACTATATAGTTTTTCAGATACATTATATTCATCAAAATAGTCAACATATTGAAGTTCGGAATCATCGTCATAAAATATTTGACTTCGCTTTCCTAAATATGATGCATTTAGATAATTTTTCATTTTTTGTGTTAATGAATAATCTTTCTCTCTAATTGGTCTCAATATAATTCTTATCGTTTTTTCATCTATTTCAAGATGAAATTTTTTTTGGGGATCAACACTTGTCATATAAGGCCAATGCGTTATTAATGTTAACTCTCTAAAATTAGCATCACATCCTTCTTTATTTTCAATAAACCTTGGATCAAAATAGCTATACCCTTCATATTCAGCAAATGGAAAAGCATACTTGTCAGGAACTTCTATAACCGTTCCGTTAAACTGCCCACAGACAAAATCGGGACGATTATCAGCGTAACTATTTATTGAGATTAATAGCATAAGACAATTAACTGTAAATTTAATTAGATAACTAATTATTAGTTCAAATCTCATACTTACACCTATTAAAATAAACTAATCATACATAAGCTCTGGATTTTTACTAACTATTAAAATTCGGGTAACATTAGATAAATCTATTGATATTAATTCTAAGTCTCCCTGCCTACGATCACGACCATTCATATTTTTAGCCCCTAATTTTTAATATATTCAGATAAAAATAGCCTTACCTTGTCTTGAATAGCTTCCCAATTAACAAGATTTGAAAATTCAAATGAAACACTATATTTAAGACCAAATTCAGGCATTAATGATAATAATTTACAACGCCGATAACTATCATCTAACTGTCTCCATGAACACTCCATTAAAACATTAACTTCACCATTATCTTCATCCCAATAGTAACCATACTTTATTATATTGACATAAACTTTATTACCATTAATATGTTTAGACTCAATAAAAACCTCATTAAAATACAACTCTAATTCTTCATCATAATATAGTTCACCTTTCCTTTTAATAACCCCCATATTTAGATATATATTTTTCTTATGACTAAAATATTTTTCAGTGTCTCCATTTAATGGCTCAACATAGACTTCTATCATTCTAACATCATGACTGACTTCACTAAATGGTTTTAAGTCTGGCCATGACATCCTCATTGGCAGAATTCTAAAATTAGCCTCACACCCTTTTTTGTTTTCAACAAACCTTGGGTCAAAATAGCTATATCCTTCATATTCAGCAAATGGAAAAACATACTTACTAGGAACTTCGATAATATTCCTATTAAACTGTCCACAAACAAAACCGGGGCGGTTCTCGCCATTAACAATGCAGGAAAATAATAATAACGGTAGAATTAAACAAAAATATAATTTCATAATAATTGACACCTTAATACTTATATAACATTTAGTTTTCAAACTTATTTAAATGAAAACTATGATTTAGCAGAAGCTAATGTTTTACTCATACGTTCATACCATTTATTAATAATGATTTTCTGTTTTTTAGTGGCCTTCTTTTCCTTTTCTAACATCACTTTCATCAAGCTGTATATTACCGATAATTCATGGCCACGGTCTCCGGAAGCTGCCATAATTTTTTGCCAATAAAATTCTTTTTCTTTTTCATCTAATACAGAAAATACCACACCTAAAACCCAAGCTTCTTCGGGTATTTTATTACGTAACATGACCAGATAGTGTATTTCATCTGCTTCTTTATAAGTCATATCATGAGAGACTTTTTCACCTGTACTCTGTTTCTTCGCTTTTCGCTTCAATACTTGAAGCATTTCTAATGCATGGTCATAATTTATTTTGTCTATCAATGTTTTATTAATTGTTTTGTTTTTTTCTTTCATCACCAAATAAAAATAATCTGTTATAACTCGACCAAAAATTGATGAACCATATTTGTTTTCATAGAAATAGCTGTCAATATTCCTTAGTGTTTCGATTGGGTTATAGTCTGCTCTTGAATGATTCATTCCTCCTATAAATGCCATAATAAGTAATATATAAATACGCTTATTTCTTAACACCCCATTAATTAAATTCATAAAACTCCTTAGTAAAAAATGAAATATAAAATAAAATTCAACTTATATAAATTTAAAACTTGCAGCAATATATGATATTTAAAAATATAATTTAACTTTCAGTGAATCCGTTTTTTCTCTCTGTAACTGACTAAAAATAAGAAAAAACATGAAAAAATTGAACCCGCAGCAAAGCTAAACTAACGTTTGAAAACGTAAAAATAACGATGAGACATTCATTATTTGCCTAAGCGTGATCTACCTACCGTAATGCGTATGCCGTTATCGGCTTTCATTCCCTTCCGCGCATAAACTCCTTATCATATGCACAATATTTTTCAGTAAATTTTTTAACGCTTTTTTATCATTATTTACTGTACATATTTGCTGTTTAGCTTAGGATCTACCCTGACTTTGTTGATTAATCGTCCGAAGAGTGATATTTCATGGAACATGAGTACGAAACAAAACGCCCTCTCTATATACCCTACGCTGGCCCAATTTTGCTTGAATTCCCTTTGCTGAATAAAGGAAGCGCCTTCACCGAAGAAGAGCGTGCAAATTTTAACTTGCATGGTTTACTTCCTGAACAAGTAGAAACCATCGAAGAACAAGTTGAACGTGCCTACCGCCAATTAATTGATTTTAAATCAGATATTGATAAACACATTTATCTGCGAAATATTCAAGACACCAACGAAACCTTATTTTATCGCCTTATAGATGCTCACCTCACTGAAGTAATGCCTATTATCTATACCCCAACCGTGGGTGAAGCTTGTGAGCATTTCTCTGACATTTATCGTCGTGCACGTGGTTTATTTATTTCTTATCCAAATCGTGAATACATCGACGACATGCTACAAAACGCCACCAAACAAAATGTGAAAGTGATTGTTGTTACTGATGGCGAACGTATTTTAGGCCTTGGTGACCAAGGTATCGGTGGTATGGGCATCCCAATTGGGAAACTCTCTCTCTATACCGCGTGCGGGGGTATCAGCCCTGCTTATACCTTACCTATTGTTATTGACGTAGGAACCAACAACCCACAGCGTCTGAATGACCCTCTGTATATGGGATGGCGTCACCCACGTATTACGGGTGATGAATACAACGAGTTCCTTGATGAATTTGTTCAGGCAGTTAAACGCCGCTGGCCAAATGTATTATTACAATTTGAAGATTTCGCTCAGAAAAATGCGATGCCTTTATTAACCCGTTACCGTGATGAGCTATGCTGTTTCAATGATGATATTCAAGGCACCGCATCGGTTGCATTAGGTAGCTTAATTGCCGCCAGCCATGCCGCAGGCAGTAAGCTAAGCGACCAACGCGTGACTTTCTTGGGTGCAGGCTCAGCAGGCTGCGGTATTGCAGAACAAATCATCGCCCAGATGAAATCCGAAGGCTTGAGTGACGAAGAAGCGCGTTCACGTATTTATATGGTTGACCGCTTTGGTTTATTAACCGATAAACTACCTAACTTACTCGATTTCCAAGCCAAATTAACCCAAAACAGTGGGAATTTAACCGACTGGGATGTTAACAGTGACTCAATTTCACTGTTAGATGTGGTACGCAATGCCAAACCAACCATATTGATTGGTGTGTCTGGCCAAGCTGGGTTATTCACAGAAGAAATCATTAAAGAGATGCATAAGCACTGTGAACGTCCTATCGTGATGCCGTTATCTAACCCAACGTCACGCGTCGAAGCTCGCCCTGAAGACATTATCAATTGGACTGATGGCAAAGCCTTAGTCGCAACAGGAAGTCCATTTAGCCCAGTGTCTTACAAAGACCAAGTGTTCCCAATTGCACAATGTAACAACTCCTATATCTTCCCGGGTATCGGTCTTGGTGTGATTGCCTCTGGTGCTAAACGCGTTACTGATGGCATGTTGATGGCCGCCAGCCGTGCGCTTGCCAGCTGTTCACCACTTGCCAAAAATGGTGAAGGTGCGCTATTACCTCTACTGTCTGATATTCAAGATGTCTCTCGCATTATTGCTAAACAAGTGGCAAAAGAAGCACAGATCCAAGGTGTGGCAACGGTCACCTCTGATAGCGCATTGGATGAAGCCATTGAGCGTAATTTCTGGAAACCAGAGTACCGTACCTATAAACGGACTTCGTTTTAATTTGTCATAACGGTATTGATTGAAAGGGGCTCTTTAGAGCTCCTTTTTTTGTTTTTTATAGATCCGAAAAAACGAATGTCTGTTTTCTCAGATAATGATAAATTGCGCTAAACAAATCACTTATTTAAGATAACAGCCATGACTGATTAATAGGATATTGACATGACTGGCGACCTCAATACTGCTATTCCACAAAAACCTAAGTTTTCCCTATGGGCAATAGCCCTAACGCTTTTTATTGCGGTGCTAAATATTGTTGTTTATTTTTACCAGCTCAATTATGCTGCCCCACTCGGTTCCCAAGAAAATAACTTATTATTATTTGGTGCCAATGTTTACCAACTTTCATTAACGGGGGATTGGTGGCGTTATCCAGTCAGTATGGTATTGCACTCAGGTGGTATGCACCTTGCTTTAAATACATTGGCCTTGTTTGTTATTGGGATTGAATGCGAGCGCACCTATGGAAAATTTAGGATGCTCGCAATATACCTATTTTCAGGTATTGGCGCGGCATTTTTTAGCGCTTATTGGCAATACAGTGAAGCCATTAACGCCGCAGCAAACCGCGCGTCAATGAATGCATGGAATAGTTTATATTTACCTGATAACACGGTATATATTACCGTTGGTATTGGCGCATCTGGAGCCATTATGGGGTTAGCTGCCGCTTCCGTAATTTATTTATTAAAAGGGATAAATAACCCAAACCTCTCTCTTGAAGAGCGCAACCAATTAAAACGCCCGCTATATAATATTATTGGAATGATTGCGCTAACTCTCATCAATGGTTTGCAGTCAGGTATTGATAACGCTGCTCATATTGGTGGCGCAGTACTTGGCGCTGTTATTAGTGGCGCTTTTGTACTTGCGCCCCAAGCAACCGCCCGGGCAAAACTACTCTCTAGCGGTGTCATTGTACTTATAGCTGCCGCCTTACTGGCCATAACACTAAGCCAGTTTTCTTCCCTACAAGACGAAGACCTGAACTATGAGCGCCAGTTTATTTACCAAGAAATGGCAAAAGAACTTAATCAGCGATAAAAATACCGTTTTTTCGTAAGAGATTAGTCCTATTATTGATACCGTCAATAATAGGACGCGTAAATCTAGAAAGTGAATAAATTCATTGTCATCATTACTGCACTACAGATAATTAATAACAATGTAATGTATTGGAAAGTACGTTCAGATAAACGGACCAGTAAATATTTAGCTAATGGCATCACAATCAATGCCCCTGCACACAATATCAGCGCCAGTTTTAAATCCGTATAGCCATCTTGCGCATAAGCTAAAGCAGAGGAACCAGACAACACGGTTGTTACAAAAATCGATGTACCAATTGCTTGCTTAATATTCAGTTGCATATAGCGCAGCAACATAGGGAGAACAACCACCCCACCACCAACTCCAGTTGCACCAAGTACAACACCCGCTAGGATAGCCGGCACAGCCATGGATTTTAGCTGATCCCCTTTTGCCGCTTCTTGCTTGATGATCGAAACAAAAAACATTCGCTGAACAAATAAATATAGCGAAAAAATAATGGCAGCAGCCACTAACAGGTTAATACCCCACTCGACTTGTTTTTCATACCCCGGTAATCCCCCCAACCATGTAACAAACAGACTTGAGAGAAATGTGCTCGGCAACATAATCGCTAATACAATCATAGCGCCTTTAAAGGGGATATTGCCTAATCGAAAATGCATATAAGAAGAAGAAACCTTCATTAGCATCGAAAGGAAATTGGCAGTGGCTACTGCTGCTAGTGCATTTAGCCCAAAAAAATAGGTCAGTATCGGTAAGACAATCACACCACCACCGACACCCGTTGTGCTGATAATCAGCCCAATAAGTGCGCCTATCGCTAACTCCGTTACAATCATTAACTCTTGCCTTGTATCAGTGCTCGTCGCCCTTTTTGTAATGCTTCATTTGCATCACTATCTGCTAACGTGAGGTATTTAAAAAATAATGTATCGAAAGTAATCATCTGTAACACTTGGGGGGTGATGATGCCTAATTGGGAATGTTGCTCATCATAAAAATAAGGCAAGGCGAAGTCCGCTAACTTTATCGCTTCATCTTGACCAAAACGTGTCAGTGCGACTGTCGGACAACCTGTTTCTTTTGCAGCACGAAGCATGCTATTGATTTCTTGAGTGTTTCCACGCGCCGTTACTGCAATAGCAAGGTCCTCCGGCCCTAAGTTTGCCGAGTAACTTAGCTGAACATGCAAATCATAACTAAACAGTGCGTGTTTATTAATGCGAATTAATTTATGGAAAATATCACTGGCAACAATGGCTGAAGACCCGACACCAAACAGCACGATACGTTTGGCCTGAAACATTTTTTGCGCGATGGTATCTACGACAGAGGGCTCAAGTAAATCCAGTGATTTTTCAATAGCCGAAATAAACATTTGCCCTGTTTTGGCGATAATCTGAGAGGTATCATCGTGACGACTCAGATTACCGTATAAACTTTCTGCTTTGTGTTGCTTCTCATCCGACAAATAATCAACTTTAAATTCAGGATAGCCACGGTACCCCATTTGGCGTGAAAAGCGGATAACAGATGCACTACTGACCCCAGCCGCCTGTGCCAATTCCGCTGCATTCATCGCGATAAGACTTTCGCGGTTATCCAGCAAAAATGTGGCAATACGTTGTTCTGTGCCTTTACCGCGTGTCTGCAAGCTTTCCAGTTTTACCGTCAGTGTCGACATGGCTTTTCCTTCTAATTATTTTTCTGGATCAGTGAAGCCTATTATCATACTGGCAATGAACCCGACAATCCATGCACCTGCAACAGCAATTAAGAAATCCAATATTTGGCCATCACCCACTAATGGAATTAATGATAACCCTGCTGTTCCAAAAGGAATGATGATCCCGACATGGAAGAACGCCATTAATGCCCCGCCCGCAGCTCCGCCAATGCAACCTGCAATGAATGGTTTACCTAATGGTAATGACACACCAAATAAAAGCGGTTCACCAACACCAAAAATACCCACAGGTAACGCACCGACTAAGGTTTTCTTCAAGCGTTGGTTTTTGGTTTTTAAATAAACCCAGAAACACGAACCCACTTGCCCCATTCCCCCCATCGCTAAAATTGGAAACAAGTAATTCAGACCAAAAGTTTGTAAAATTTCAGCGTGAATTGGGATCAAACCTTGATGTAAACCCGTTAGTAATAAGAATAAGAAACTGCCACCTAAGATCCCCCCCGTCGCCACGGCACCACCACCACTATTTAATAAAGCGACAGAAACACCTTGAGCCAAAATTTGGTTTAAGTAATGTCCTGCGGGTTGGAACACCACAATTGCGACCATCGCAGAGACTAAAATGGTCACAAATGGCGTCACGATAAGGTCTAAGCTTTCTTTAATAATGCTCCTAAACCACACTTCAAATTTAGAAGAGAAAACGACCACCATGAGCACTGCAAAAATACCCCCGCTACCCGGGACTAATTTCGAACCAAATAAGGTGATATCCGCTAACCCCGGCATCGAAAGTAACCCAGCCATGACCGCACCAATTGAGGTAGATGCACCAAGCTCTTTCGCGGTATTCACCCCAATCATAATTGAAAGATAAACAAAGACTGCGCTACCAATCAATTTTAATAACTTAAATAACTCAGGGAATTGGTCGACAACCCCCGGAGCAACCAAGCGGACGATATTGATTAGCCCCATAATTAGACCACAACCAATCAAAGCTGGAATAGTAGGAACAAATATAGCGGCTAACGTATTCAACGTACGGCGAATGGAAAACGCTTTTTTCTCCGCCGGTGCTGAACTTTCTGATGTCGTAGAGGTGCTACCTTGCATACGTTTGTTCATCACCGAAAAAACTTTCGCTGCGGTTCCCATCCCAACAATCACTTGTTGCTGTTCACCATTAAAAATAACACCTTTTACGCCCTCAATTTGTTTCAAGGACTCAGCATCAAATTTACTGTTATCTTTTAAAACTAAACGGATACGCGTCATACAATGAGTTAATGTTGCCACGTTCTCAAAGCCGCCCGCATATTTTTCTATTTCTCTGGCGAGTACTTCCAGATGTTCTATCTTATTAGCCATATGATCCCCCTGATGTTGACTGAGCCAATAAACCCGCTCTTCAACATGCTATCCCATTACTTAACGGTAATTGCTAACATGCTATCCAAGGTAGTATTTGGATGTTGTTGAACGATATCCGTCGCTTGCTGTGCATTAATTTGTAGCTCATGCATTAAAATTGCGCGTCGTGGATGATAATCCACTTGCGCTAATAACCCTGCCGCGGTGTGTTCATCAATACCGCAGACTTCACTCACAATCCGTTCTGCGCGGCGCAGTAATTTGATATTACTGGCAACAACATCAACCATTAAATTAGTATGAATACGGCCTAGTCTCCCCATCACACAAGTACTTAGCATGCCTAAAATCATTTTTTGCGCAGTACCACTTTTCATACGAGTCGAACCCGATAACACTTCAGGGCCAACATCGGGGGCAATTGCCAATTTTGCAACGTCACTTAATAACCCTCTTCCTCGCGTGGTGATAGCCACCGTTAACGCACCGATTTCATTAGCGTATTCAATACCCGCTAAGGTAAATGGTGTACGTCCACTCGCAGCAATGCCCACCACGACATCTTTGGCACAAAGTTGGCGTTTTTTTAGCTCAGCAATCGCTGATTCTGCTGAATCCTCAATATTTTCAACCGCTTTTAGCATTGCATCTTGGCCACCCGCAATAATCGATTGCACCATTTCAGGTGAAGTACCAAATGTGGGTGGACATTCTGCACTATCTAATACGGCTAACCTACCGCTAGTACCCGCGCCAATGTAAAACAAACGTCCACCTTGCTTTAAGCACTCAGCAACAGCGTCAACCACTTGAGCAATCGCAGGTAGAACAGCCTGAATGGCACCTGCAACCGTGCTATCAGCTTGGTTAATGACGTTCACCATCGATAGCGTATCCAAACGTGAAAACTGCTGCGTTTCCTGATTGAATTCATTGTGTAGACAGTTACTCAGAGTATTTTCGGCTAGAGACATTCAAATGCCCTCATGAAATTTAATTTCATTAAAAAATACATTAAATGAATTTTAATTTCAATTCAAATCACAGCAATTTCGTACCACTTAATTGCGGGTTATGATCTTTCTCACAATAATAGGTTTGTATTGAAAAATACCGGTGACAAAAGCCACCGGCGATAATGCTATTTTACGAACTTACAGGTTCCGAAGGCTGATGGGATGTGAAAATCAGGTTTAACGGAATCAGGTTTGATCCAGCTAATCCATTTACGCACTTGCTTAGGTTCACCCGCGCTGAACTCTCCACGCAAAATGGCACACATTAGTGTCTGTTTGTCTGCGTCTTGCCATAAATCGAGTTTAGTGAATTCATCTAAATCAATTTTTCCCGTTAATACATAACCATTTGGCGTTATTTCACCCACGGTTTGTAATGTTTCCCAGTTCCAACTTGGGTCAACTTCACGGTAATAATTAGCTTTTGCATCGAAAGTACGCCCTTTCGGGTCCATTTCAGCCGTGTAATAAGGTTTTAATTCAGGGCTAGTCGCGAAAAAGAGTTCGACTCGGTCAGAATCTAACACCGCTTGGTCTTTATCTGGGTTATCACCTAACTGAATATCTTTATCATCTGCAATAAAACGGAAATATAGTGCGTCATCACTCCATAAAGCGCGAAAATCTGTTTTGGGAGCCACTTCCTTTTCCCATGGGTAAGTAAAATCGGTTAATACTTCTGCTTTTTCCCAGACTTCAGTACTTTTAGTCGCATCATTGAGTGATTTTAACTGATCGGTATGATTGATTTGGTACTCTTTTGCCGCCACACTTGCTGTAACAAGCACAGCGCTCGCGGCTAGTAATGTCGTTAATTTCATACTTTCCTCACCTATCGGATTAGAGAACTGTTATTCACAAAAAACCGCCAAAGAAACAATATTTCACAGAACACATAAAATATAGAATTAAAATTTCATAATATATAGCTTCATTCTATAAAAACTATCATGATGTGAAGCCGCTCACTCTTTAATGAGAATGTGATTTATCTTTTTCATCCAATGTCTGATTAATTTTAATTCAATTATTAGGCTTAATATTAGTCAACTTCGATTGGTATTCAGACATTGACATGACTTTACGTTACGCGACTTGCGTCACTAATTTAAGTCAAGTAGCCTAAAGACACAGGCCTATTGGGGCTGACAATTTCGGATTATGACTTTTTATTATCAAGGCTAGGACATGAGGAAACGTCTGTTTTTTGGTCTTATTATTATTGCAGGGATCGCATTTACGACCATAATGTTGCTTGATCGCTGGATAAGCTGGGATACCGCCCCCTATATCTATGAAGATGTAGAAAAATTGCCTGCACGCGATGTTGGGATGGTACTTGGCACATCCAAATATTATGCCTCTGGTGTTAATAACCTCTATTATACCTATCGCATTAAAGGCGCAGCAGAGGCATACCACAGTGGAAAAGTTAAATATTTGCTCCTCAGTGGTGATAATGGCGCTCATAATTACAATGAGCCAATCAACATGCGTAAAGATTTAATTAAAGAAGGGGTTCCAGCCTCTAAAATCGTGCTCGATTTCGCAGGTTTTAGGACATTAGACTCCGTAGTACGCACTAAAAAAGTGTTTGATACCGATAATTTTACGATTATTACCCAGCGTTTTCATTGTGAACGCGCAGTCTTTATCGCCAAACATAAAGGTATTGATGCACAATGTTTAGCAGTTCCGACACCTTCTGGGATGTATAGAGTGAGAGTGCGTGAAGTGTTTGCACGGCTAGGCGCTCTGGCGGATTTATATATCTTAAAACGGGAACCTAAATTTTTAGGTGAACAAGAATCCATCCCAGCCCCCATTAAGATGCCAGCAGGAATTAAAGGCTATCCGGCGGTTTCACCGGATGAAGTCAATAAATTGAAGTAGATATAGGTAGATGAATACTCATCTACCTATGAGGTTGTTGACAAAGCGGGATAAAAGCGTGGTTTTTCCCGCTTTGTGTTATCAGCCGAAAATCAATAAATTGATTTTCCTAGTTTATTTTCAATAACCTATTCGACTTGCCGCCAAACATAATATGTTTGTCAGCAGTCTGATAGGTAGATGAATACTCATCTACCTATCAGCTTTCTCGTTAATTTGCGCCAACACCATTCAAGTGGGCCTTGCCTGAAAAACATCAACCAATAATAAGAAAACAATAAATTTGCTCCCCAAATAATGGGAACCAAGGCAAGTAATTCAACCCGCGTAAATTGACCAAAATAGCCGAATTGGTAAAACAACATGGTACAAATTAGCGTTTGCAAAATATAATTACTTAGCGCCATCCGCCCCACATATTGCAAGCCAAGAGCGACTTTGCTGTTTGCCAGTATCGCCCAAAAGCCATACACCAGAGCTATGTATCCTAAAGATTGAAATGGAATAACTAGCTCATTAATAATATAACCAATGATTGATGTTGAAAAATAACTCCAATTGAATTGGCTTTGCATGTATAGCGAAACTATTTGGACCAATATAGATGGCAAGATAAATATGTAGGCTACCTTGCGGTAGTGTTGAGCGCTAAATTGCCCTCGTAACCAACCATTTTTCATTAGCAGTGCGCCAATAATCATCAATGCCGCTAATTGCCAGCCATATTGGATAACCAACATTTCAACCATTTTGAGCATCTCTGACGCTCGATAAAGCACGCCATCCATTCCCCCTGAGGTATGTATCGCATATTCAAATGCCAGTTGCTCATCAGAGGTTTGCCAAAAACCGGAGGGGTCTACACTACTACCCAACACGAGCAAGATAACTAACCCAATCAAATAGATTGATAGTGCTATTTTCAATAAAAAACCATCTTCATATTGATTAAGCAGATAGGTTACCAACAAGCCCGTCAATGCATAAGCCAAAAGAATATCACCATCCCAAAAACCAACCCCATGAATCACCCCGAACAGGGCTAGAACGAATAGACGGCACTGGTTCCAACGAAGAGAACGGGGTTGTAATAAAGCAAGGGTTGCCCCAAATAGGATTGAAAAAATAGCAAGAACTTTGCCTTGGAAAAGGACATTGAAAATCCCCCAGAGGTAAGCCTCTGAGTCGGGTGTTTTATTGGTGTAATAAGGATTTAAATACGCCGCTTGTGGTAAAGCAAAAGCAAAGATATTCATTAAAAGAATACCTAAAATCGCCATACCACGAACAGCGTCAAGTTGGCCAATGCGACTTGACGGCGTCGTTGCTGTCATAAATTATAAGTGACGCACTGCACGTAAAAATTCTTGCCGTGTATTTTGGCTTGATTTAAATAACCCGCCTAATGACGTTGTTGTTGTTGCACTTGTCGCGTCACGAATACCACGTGCTTTCACGCAATAATGCACTGCATCTATACAAACAGCTACATTTGTTGTTCCCAATAATGTTTGCAGAGCAACCAAAATTTGCTGTGTTAAGCGCTCTTGCACTTGTGGACGCTGTGAGAAAAATTGCACAATTCGATTAATTTTCGATAAACCAATGACTTTATCTTTTGGAATGTAGGCAACCGTGGCCTTTCCATCAATCGTAACAAAATGGTGTTCACAGGTACTTGTTAACGTAATATCACGCACAGTGACCATTTCATCCACTTTCATTTTATTTTCAATTAAAGTGATTTTTGGAAAGTTTGCGTAATCAAGCCCTGAAAAAATTTCATCAACATACATTTTTGCGATGCGACGAGGGGTATCAGCTAAACTGTCATCGGTTAAATCCAAATTCAGTAGCGTCATGATCTCTGTCATGTGCCCTTCAATCAGTTTCTTACGTTCGTCGCCTGATTTTGGCTGGATACGTAAAGGCGTTTCTAGGCCTCTAGCCTCCAGCGCGGCATGAACTAATTCGGCCTCTTTACTCAGAGATGACATGTGATCCTCCACAAATGGTATAACTATTTTTATAAAATGCAGGTGTGCGGTACTCTAAAACAGCAGGTAGAGATAATCCAGTACAACATCGTTAATCGCTGTGAAATATTTGCATTTTACCCTGCAATTTATTCACCAAATGAATACATACATTAAAAGGTTTTACACCTTATATAAGGTGATTAGTAGCACATTTTTTATCAATGTTTTAACCTTGAATGGCGATAAACGAATAAACTTGAAATGATTAACGCAATAAATAATCTAAAAATAGGTCATTTCATGCGTAATTTTGTCTGTGGTAATGCCTCCCTATTCGTTAAATCTAACCAAAAGCTATCTGTAATCAATTTCTATTCATTCACCCACTAATGGATTTCTGCCATAATATGCATCACGAACACATTTTAAAGCCTCAAGGCAGATAACAATAATGAGGGTCATTATTTATGGATCAGTGTCATACTAACGATTTGATTTCTCTAGATGTTGCATTGGAAAAATTACTATCTCAAACGAAAACCGTCACAGATACAGAAATCATTCCACTGACCTCCTCTGCACAACGCATCATTGCGACAGACCTGATTTCCCCTATCAATGTTCCACCATTTGATAATTCTGCTATGGATGGTTATGGCTTACGTTTCGCCGATTGGGATGGTAAAACGCCAATGCCTGTAGCAGGTAAATCTTTTGCGGGTAACCCGATGGAAGGTGAACTAAAAGCAGGTTGCTGCGTACGTATTATGACAGGCGCACCAATTCCACAAGGAGTGGATACCGTTGTGATGCAAGAATCTACACAACAAACGGACCAAGGTATTGTATTCACCCAACCAATTAAACAAGGTAGTAATATCCGCAAAGCAGGGGAAGATATTACCCAAGGCAGTGCCGTATTCCCTGCGGGCACCTTACTAACGACCGCTCAGCTACCTTTAATTGCTTCACTGGGTATTGCTGATGTCACCGTATATCGCCGCCTTAAAGTTGCCGTTTTTTCAACGGGAGATGAGCTACAAGCCGTCGGCCTTCCTTTAGCAGATGGGCAAATTTATGATACTAACCGTTTTACCGTTCGTCTGATGCTGGAAAAACTTAATTGTGAAGTGCTTGATTTAGGGGTAATACCGGACTCGCCCGAAAAACTCAAGCAAACCTTTATCGAAGCTAACCAACACGCTGATTTAGTGATCAGTAGTGGCGGTGTTTCCGTAGGTGAAGCCGACTATACCAAACAAATTTTGGATGAATTAGGCACCATTGGTTTTTGGAAGTTAGCCATTAAACCAGGAAAACCTTTTGCTTTTGGTAAGCTGAGCGACGCTTGGTTTTGTGGGCTGCCGGGGAACCCTGTTTCCGCTGCACTCACCTTCTATCAATTGGTTCAACCGCTGATTGCCCGCCTTTCAGGGCACAGCCAATGGCGTGCTCCGCTACGCTTCAAGGTTCCAGTGACCACCATGTTGAAGAAAAGCCCGGGCCGTTTAGATTTTCAACGAGGAATTCTAAGCACCAATGAGCAAGGGCAGTTGCAAGTCGCCACGACGGGTCACCAAGGCTCACATGTGTTTAGTTCATTTAGTTTAGCCAACTGTTTTATTGTCCTTGAAAGAGAACGTGGGCGCGTTGAAGCAGGTGAAATGGTTGAAGTCGAAATGTTTAACTATTTATTAAAAAGTGAATAATAACAGTGCAAGAGCTTAGCGATCCGGAAATGTTGCGGTACAACCGCCAAATTATCCTCCGTGGGTTTGATTTCGATGGGCAGGAAAAACTTAAAGCTGGCAAAGTACTGGTTATTGGCCTTGGCGGTTTAGGCTGTGCCGCAGCTCAATACCTTGCTGCTGCTGGTGTCGGTCATCTGACATTGGTGGATTTCGATACCGTGTCATTGTCTAACTTGCAACGGCAAATTTTGCACCGTGACGTCACCATTGGTACACCGAAAGTTGATTCAGCTAAAGCGCAACTTGCTGCCATTAACCCATATATTCAAATTGACACCGTCAATGCACAACTTGATGATGCACAACTTGATGAATTAATTATGCATCATGATGTGATCTTAGACTGCACAGATAACGTTGCCATTCGTGAACAGCTCAACCGCTTGTGTTTACCACGAAAAAAACCACTGGTTTCAGGTGCTGCTATTCGCATGGAAGGGCAATTATCTGTTTTCACTTATGAAGAAAACACCCCTTGCTATCACTGTTTAAGCCGTTTATTTGGTGAAAATAACTTAACTTGTGTGGAAGCAGGGGTTATGTCCCCTTTAGTCGGTACCATTGGTACGCTAGAAGCGATGGAAACCATTAAATTATTAGCTAATTATGGGAAAGTTAATTCAGGAAAAGTATTGCTATTTGATGCAATGACCATGGATTTTCGCCAATTTAAACTTAGCAAAGACCCGCATTGTGAAGTCTGTGCTAAAAGCTAACTGCTAAATTTTCGGGCAAGTTGGCTTTTCTCATCATTCAGGCGAGGCTTTTCTCGCCTTTTTCCTATTTTTATTACATCAAAATTAAGAATAATCCGAAAAAATAATTTAATTGCCCTTTCACCTTATACTATCTCTCTTTTGTGGTGCTTGATGGTTTAAATATCACCACTGTTTATTCTTTTGATAAAGTTACTGAGAGTATGAATATGCAATTCCCTCCTTGCCCGAAATGCCAGTCTGAATACACCTATACTGATAACGATATGTATATCTGCCCTGAGTGCGCGCATGAATGGAATGATGCCGAACCTGTAGCTGATATTGATGAATTGATTGTAAAAGATGCCAATGGCAACCTGTTAGCTGATGGTGATACCATCACGGTTATTAAAGATCTCAAAGTCAAAGGCAGCTCTTCTATGCTAAAAATTGGTACCCGCGTTAAAGGTATCCGTTTGGTCGAAGGCGACCACAATATCGACTGTAAAATTGATGGTTTCGGTCAAATGAAACTGAAATCTGAGTTTGTGAAGAAAAACTAAGTTTACTTCACCCATTAAAAAGCCCTCAAAATTTGAGGGCTTTTTGTTTCTAATCTAAAAACTCTATTTAGATAACCACACCTTGGCTTGTCAGGTATTCGTCATAAGTACCTTTGAAATCAATTACTTTATCTTCTTTGATTTCTAAAATACGGCTCGCTAACGAGCTAACAAACTCACGGTCATGAGAAACGAAAATTAACGTACCTTTGTATAATTCGAGGGCTAAGTTTAATGACTCGATAGATTCCATATCCAAGTGATTGGTTGGCTCATCCATAATCAAAATATTTGGCTGTTGCATCATTAACTTACCAAATAACATACGCCCTTGTTCACCACCGGATAACACTTTAACTTTCTTTTTAATGTCATCTTGAGAAAACAGTAAACGGCCTAAAATACTGCGCACCGCTTGCTCGTCATCCCCTTCACTTTTCCACTGACTCATCCAGTCAAACACAGTTAAATCCGTTTCAAAATCTTCTGCGTGGTCTTGGGCATAATACCCAATGCTGCTGTTTTCTGACCATTTAACCATTCCACTCGTTGCAGGCTGTTCGCCCACCAGCGTTTTTAAGAATGTGGTTTTACCGATACCATTAGCACCAATAACTGCCATTTTTTCGCCAACTTCCAGTAATAAATTGACGTTTTTGAATAATGGCCCTTGGTCATAACCGTTCGTTACCGCTTCTAATTCCAGTGCATTACGGAACAATTTTTTCTCTTGTTCAAAACGAATGAATGGGTTTTGACGGCTAGACGCTTTCACTTCATCCAATTGAATTTTATCAATTTGACGTGCGCGTGAAGTCGCTTGTTTCGATTTAGATGCGTTAGCGCTAAAGCGGCTAACAAAAGATTGCAGTTCTGCAATTTGTGCTTTTTTCTTCGCGTTATCTGCCAGTAAACGCTCACGTGCTTGAGTTGCCGCGATCATATATTCATCATAGTTACCAGTGAATAAACGCAATTCACCGTAATCTAGATCAGCCATATGGGTACATACGGTATTTAAAAAGTGCCTATCATGGGAAATAATGATCATAGTACAGTTACGATCGTTCAGCACTTGCTCTAACCAACGAATCGTATCGATATCCAAGTTATTCGTCGGCTCATCGAGTAATAAGATATCAGGGTCAGAAAATAGGGCTTGAGCCAACAGTACCCGCAGCTTCCAGCCTGGCGCGACTTCACTCATCGGCCCATAGTGTTGTTCAACAGGAATACCCACACCCAGTAATAATTCACCTGCGCGCGCTTCCGCACTATAACCGTCCATTTCACCATAAGCGACTTCTAGGTCAGCCACACGGTAGCCGTCTTCTTCGCTCATTTCAGGTAAGGCGTAGATTCTATCGCGCTCTTGTTTGACGTCCCACAGCTCGCTATGGCCCATAATCACGGTATCAAGTACGGTAAATTCTTCAAATGCGAACTGATCTTGGCGAAGTTTACCAATACGCTCATTTGGATCAGTCGTGCTCACATTTCCAGCTGTAGGGGTTAAATCTCCCCCTAAAATCTTCATAAACGTGGATTTACCCGCGCCATTTGCGCCGATCAAACCATAACGGTTGCCTGTGCCAAATTTAACTGAAATGTTTTCAAACAGTGGCTTACTGCCAAACTGCATAGTGATATTGTTCGTTGTTAACACTGCTATGCCTTAAATTAAACGGTGTAAAATAGCCTGCGATGATTAGGGGTCTATGACTACAGCGTGCAAAACAACCCAAAATAGTGATTTGAGCAGCAAAATACACTCCATGTATGGTCATTAGAGTATGGCAGGTATAAATAGCGGCGCATTATGCCATATTACACCGCTTAGATCTTGTGCTGTTTTCAGCAAATTGATTAACACGAAAGGAAAGGCTGACTAAATGCCAAACTAAAGAGCGATCCCCATAGTACGGCTGATCTCGGTTAGCCCTTCTCGCTCATAAAATTTAATCGCTTTATGGTTTTGCGCTAACACTGACAACTCCAAGTGGCTTAGTTGTCGACTTTTTGCCCAGGCTTTCATCGCATTTAGTAATTTTTGCCCTGCTTTTTCACCACGGAAATTAGGAGCAACCACTAGGTCAAAGATATAACCAAAATTTCGAGGAACAACACAGTTATAAGGGTCAGCAGCTTGTTGTTGTGCAATACAAAACCCTTTAATCTCACTGTTAAATTCAGCAACTAATAAACAAAATTTATCGTCAATAATCGCATTTTCAATAAATTCCCTAGTCTGCTCCGCTGGTTGTAAACGTTCAGGGTCGAATAATGCCATTTCCGAAAACAAAATTTGGTAAAGCGATAAAATGGATTCTACATCACTTTTAATAGCTTCCCTTATCATGCATTCCTCTCTGTGATTTTAATATTAACGCTAGTCGTAGGTTTTAATTGGTGGGGCGACATAAGATTCAAAACTTTCTAATAACTCAGCGGGAGAATCATTCACAATCGCCATATGACGGTATTTTTCATGGAGGAAACCTTCATCTGCCATCTTATTTGTCATATCAATCAATGGTTGCCAATAATTATTAATATTAAATAAAGCGCATGGCTTAGCATGTAAACCAATTTGGCTCCAAGTAAATACTTCTGCATACTCTTCAAGCGTGCCATAACCGCCAGGCAAAGCGACAAAGGCATCCGCAAGCTCAATCATTTTACTTTTACGCTGATGCATCGTTTCAACTTTATACAACTCAGTTAAATTCTTATGAGAAATTTCACGTTCTTCTAGCAATAATGGGATCACCCCAATCGCTTTTCCCCCTAATGACAATACGGTATCAGCAACTGTCCCCATAATTCCCACGCTCGCTCCACCATAGACTAACGTGATATCACGTTTAACCATTTCTTTAGCAAACTCAATGGCTTTTTGCTGATAGACCTCATTTTTTCCCATACTGGAACCACAATACACTGCAATACTTTTAATTTTTCCCATTTGTTCCTCATTTTCCATTTTTATTGTGACTTTTTAGTTAAAGCACTGAATTATACGAGCCTAATACAGAAGCTCAAGCTTCACTCTTCGCCATAATAAAATGAGACTTACTCATGTTTATAGCACTGCTATTCACCTAAACCAACATGTTGACAACCAATAGAGCACATTTACCCCCTTATTCTCTATAGCTAAACCATAAACAAATATAAAGCCGTGCTGTTTTATGAGATAATCTTTAAGAAATTATTTTTCATCACTGAATACTTATTTTCTAAATATTTATTATCAATTAAGTTACGTTTTCCGAGGTTTACTTATTTATGTCTGCCGACACTAAAAAGAGCGCATTTCCGCTATTACCTATAGGGTTATTACTGCTTGCAATGACCTCTATTCAAAGCGGAGCTTCTTTAGCTAAAACTTTATTTCCTGTTATCGGCGCTCCCGGTGTTACTGGTTTACGTTTATTGCTTGCTACTATTATTTTGTTCGTTATTTTTAAGCCTTGGCGTTTAAAATTCAGAAAAAATTCGCTAGTTCCATTGCTTGCTTATGGGTTATCCCTAGGTACGATGAATTATTTGTTTTACCTATCTCTTGAACGAATTCCATTAGGGATAGCTGTTGCTTTAGAATTTACTGGTCCTTTAGCCGTTGCGATGTTTTCTTCTCGCCGTCCGATTGATTTTTTATGGATAGCCCTTGTTATTGTTGGGTTATTATTCTTACTTCCAATCGGCGATAATATTGATTCCATTGATACACTCGGTGCTCTCTATGCTCTCGGAGCCGGTGTCTGCTGGGGGTTATATATTATATTCGGGCAACGTGCAGGAGCGGGTTACGGTGCAGCAACCGTTGCAATAGGTTCATTTATTTCTGCCATGATCTTCTTCCCTATCGGCTTAATGCAAACAGGTGTCGAGGTGATGTTCGACCCCTCAATTTTACCTATTGCACTAGCAGTCGCGATTTTATCAACCGCATTTCCTTATACATTAGAAATGATCGCGCTAACGCGTTTACCAGCCCGAACTTTTGGTACATTGATGAGCCTTGAACCTTGTATGGGCGCATTTTTAGGAATTGTTTTCCTAAATGAGCACTTAACGATGACTCAATGGTTGGCATTATTATGTATTGTCTGTGCTTCTATTGGCTCCACCTCAACAGCAGTACCAAAGTCAAAAATCGAAAAAGTGTCCTAGCCACTAAAAGCTCGAAGCAAACAAAGACAATCAAGGTTAATAAATTCGATATATAGATATTTATTAACCTTTTTTCGTGTAAAGTTTTATTCATCAATTTGAAATAATCTATTTTTATTTCTAGTTTATGCTTTAAATAAAAAATTATTATCTCTATCGCACTTATTGTCAAAAACGATTAGTACCGAAGATCCACAATTAATTAACGGTTAATAAAGTATATCGAATAGACCTATTAAATTAATCGTTTATTACATTATGACAAATTAGTTTGGTTATTTTATATTTATTGACAGATGAGGTTACTAAACAAATTCATATTTAAGAGAGGATGAATCATGAGCACAGCTAAATTATTTAAAGCATCTTCAAATGAACTTTTATATACACGTAATGATATGGAAGACAGCGTAAAATTGGAAACCATTGGAATTCTTAATGTTATGGTGGTCCATTTTACCGATCTCTCTCTAATGACTAAACAAGCCCACTGGAATATGCGTGGCCGTAATTTTATTGCTATCCATGAAATGCTAGATGGCTTTAGAACCACGTTAGTTGAACATTTAGATGAATTCGCAGAGCGCGCGGTTCAATTGGGAGGTGTTGCTATTGGTACAACGCAAGAAGTTAACCGCTTCACCTCGTTAGAAGCTTACCCAATTAATATCCATAGCGTACAAGACCACTTAAAAGCGTTAGCCGACCGCTATGCTATTGTCGCGAATGATATCCGTAAAGCCATTGATGAAGTGGAAGACGAAGACACTGCGGATATGTTTACCGCAGCTTCCCGCGATATGGATAAATTCCTCTGGTTCTTAGAAGCAAATATTGAGTAATGTCGTAAATAGAGTCAATTAAAATTGACCAATGGCCACTGTAGAGTGGCCATTTTATTTGCGAGTCATTAACTATAATCAAACTGTTATTCAAATACCTAAAAATAAAATAAGTTAACTTAGTTATTTACTGTTTTTAGGTATTTCAGGTTGCTCTATAGGAAATACAGGTAATGCATTTAATAGCCTTTTACCATAATTTTTAGTTAGCAAACGTTTATCATAAATAATAATTTCACCATAGCACTCATGACTACGAATCAACCTACCTGCTTGCTGTATCAAGTTAAATGAGGCGCTAGGTAAACTTTGTACTTCAAATGGGTATCGCTTCAATGATTTCAACCAATCCCCTTCGGTGATAATCACAGGGTTTGTTACTGGCGGAAATGCAATTTTATGAATATGGACCTGAGTTAAATATTCCCCTTTTAGGTCTAACCCCTCAGCAAACGATTGTAAGCCAATTAAGGCACTAGATTGCCCTTGGTTAATTCTTTCGCAATGTGTTTCGACTAACCGGTAACGTGGTTGATCTCCTTGAACTAAAAGCTGCAAACGCAAATCTTTTACGTGCTCAAGAAAACCTTCCATCGCTCTTTGGCTACTAAATAAAACCAGTACTCCACGGTGAGTATTTTTAGTGAATTGTTCACGGAAAAATACTGCCATTTCCGCTAAGTGTTCAGCTTCAGTGTTTATCGTTGGCTCATATTCCATTTTAGGAATAATAATTTTTCCCTGCTCAACATGGTTAAAAGGAGAAGACAATGTCACGAAGCGGTCATCACTTTTTTCGGATAACCCAGTAAGTTCCATAAAACGTGAATAACTGTTCAATGACCTCAGTGTTGCCGAGGTAATCACAATATGAGGAACATTTCGCCATAACAAATGTTGTAATTGTTCGCTGACTCGGATCCCTGCACAATGCATAAAGAAGCGAGATTGGTTTTTCTCATAACGCCGACTTAACCATTTTGATACAGGGGCACCTGAACTTTGTTCTAATGCCGCCAACCGCCAAAGCTTCGACATATTTTCAAAGTACCCCATAGCCCTACTAGTCACAATAATGGAGCGATGTAAGCGGACAATATCTTGCTTCGCAGTTTGTTCCGTCAAATCATTTAAGATGGCTTCCGCCAGCCCCTGTAATGCATCAGTTTGCTTAAACAAGGCCTGACAGCTCAGTTGCATAGCTTCAGGCAATACACCAAGCGGAAATAAATATTCAGTTTCTTTTGATGTTTCTGGTAATAATGCATTCGCTAATAATGAGAAATCACGAAATGTTTCACGTAATTTTTCTGCATGTTGCTGTAACCGTTCGGGGTTAGCTAACTTTGGTGGCTTCGCCGGACGAAATTGCCCCATGTACTGCCCAACATGCTGAATAAAGCTATCAAGCTGTGCCGTTAGTTGAACTAACGTAATTTCGCCTTCAACTTCAAGGGCATCCCTTGCTACATCCGGAACATGATGGCCTTCATCAAGCACTAATAATAAATTTTTCGGGTCAGGTAATACCGATTCACTTTCCATTGCAGCCATAACTAACGCATGATTAGCAACCACCACATCGGCATCTTCGATTTCCCGCCTAGCAATAAAAAATGGGCAACGCTGATAAAATTGACAATTACGACCTAAACAATTCATTTTATCTGTGCTGACTTTGCGCCATAAGCTATCACTAAATGCACGTTTGTGGTGATCCCTTAGCCCATCCCATGCAAAACTCTGAAAGTCATGCCGCAGTTGCTGACAAATAGCCCGCTCTTCACTATTCGCAATTTCTGTTTTATCTTCCACCAATAACATTAAATCAATTTGTTCGCCTTCCGCGGCACAAATAGCTTCTAAATTACGAGGGCAAACATAACGAGCACGCCCAAACGCCCCTGTATATTTTAAATCAGGAATAATTTTGCTTAATAAGGGTAAATCTTTACTATAAATTTGATCTTGTAATGCCACATTCGCTGTACTAACCACTAAGGTTTTACCTTCTTCCCTACCAACCGCTATCCCCGGTATTAAATAAGATAGCGTTTTACCCACCCCAGTAGGTGCTTCTATGACCAAATGGCGGCCGTCATCATCTGCTAAATTTTTTGCAACTTGCGCGATCATCTGCCGCTGCGGGGCTCGGGAAACAAACCCGTCAATTTGTACGGACAACCCTTTATACCACTGAGTTATTTGTTCTTTAGTTTTATTCGACAGGGACATAAATTATGCAGGTGACCAAAGTTAAAATGAAAGATAACGAAACTGACAACAATACGGAATATGTAAAAAACGCTTTTGCCAACCGCTTCGCAAAACTACTGTATTAATACCCATTATACATAAAAATTGGGAAGCTTTTTGCAAAACGCCCATTCTGCAACAGAAAAAATAGCTTTTAACTTGTTTGCAACACTCATCCGGTTATACTTTGAGTTCTTATATCATTTGGATTTTTATCACTAGGCAGGCTATAGAAAATGAAAAAGGTTGTTATCGCACTTTGCGCATTATGCGCTTTTGGTTCTGTAGGCGGTATTGTTTTAGCGGGTATGAACATTTATACACGTTCAACCACACCACTTGAGCAAGGGCAACCGCAATCCCCTTCAGCACTGCCAGCACCCAATCAAATTCAGTAATTTTAAAATAATTTATCAGCCCAGGATGGAGATAGCTTATGTACAACGATTATTTCGTAACCCCACAATGGTTAAATTCACATCTATTTGATGATAACATCATTGTACTCGATGCTTCTTCTCCACCACCGACCGCACCTTATGATTGCCGCCAACAATATCTAGAAGAACATATTCCTAACGCTCAGTTCTTTCATCAAGATGAAATTGCAGACAAAAGCTGTGATTTACCCCATATGCTGCCAAGTGCCGATGTTTTTAGCCAAGCAGTTAGTGCCATGGGTATAGGTAATGACACCCAAGTTATTATTTATTCACAGAATAACTTATTTTCATCCCCAAGAGCTTGGTGGACTTTCACCACTATGGGCTGCAAAAACGTTAAGATTTTAGCCGGTGGCATCGATGCTTGGAAAGCAGCAGGGTTTGATGTTCAGTCCGGGGAAGTCACTCCGCCAGCTGCGAAACAATTCCATGCCATACGTAAAGACAGTAACGCACTGAATCAAGAGCACATGCTTGATATTGTAAATCAAGGAAAAATTCAAATTATTGATGCTCGTGCAGAACCACGCTTTCTTGCCAAAGCGCCAGAACCACGTCCGGGTCTACGTATGGGGCATATTCCTGGGAGCAAAAACGTCCCATGGGATCTTCTCGTTGAAAAGGGTGAATTCAAATCACCGGAGCAACTTAAAGCTATTTTTACTAAACAAGGTGTGGATATCCATGCACCTTCAGTGATGACCTGTGGTTCAGGAATGACCGCAGCTGTGGTATTAATGGCATTAACATTATTAGGTAACCAAAACGTGCGTTTGTATGATGGTTCATGGGCCCAATGGGGGCAAGATAACGGCCTGCCAATCGAGTCGTAATCCTCTTCTTCCATAAAAATATAAGCCACTTGATATTTAAGTGGCTTATAGAATGAAGATTTACCAAGTAGAGGAAATGGTTATTTGGCAAATATCCCGGCTAAGAACAGTACGACAATCGCACCGATAACCGCGACAACAAAACTCCCAAAGTTGAAACCATCAACTTTTCCTTTACCAAAGAAAGTACTGATGTAACCACCCACAACGGCACCAACAATCCCCAGCACGGTGGTCATAATGAACCCCATGTGATAAGTACCTGGCATCAGCCACTTAGCTAAAACACCTGCAATTAGACCAAAAATAATCCAAGCAATTACACCCATCTTACGCCTCCCAGACTAGGTAATTTCACTATAATGTCAAAATGTTCTCATATAATAGTAGAGCTTTAAATAAATAAAATCGCTCTCCTACCAATTAAGTAAAGACCCTATAAGTTAATTTCGCAACTATAAAATTTTGCCAATCAACATTATTCATAACTAATTGCTCACAATTTCAGTTATCACTTGCGCAATCTGTTGGGCATTTTTTAACGACCTAACCTGAGAAAAAAGTTCATCTGCTTGATGATATTCTTTACGTAAATAGCCTAGCCATTGCTTAATCCGGGCTGCATGGTAATGGCCGGTATCCCCTTGTTTTTCAAGTTCTGTATACTTTAATAACAACCTGCCAACTTGCTCCCAAGGCATTTTAGATTCATTAAATTTGACCACTCGACTTAGGTTTGGGGTGTTTAGTGCTCCACGGCCAATCATCACGGCATCACAACCTGTGATTTCAAGGCAGCGCTGTGCACTTGCATAGTCCCAAATTTCACCATTAGCAATCACTGGGATCGATAATTTACGGCGGATCTCTCCAATGGCAGACCAATTAATACTCTCTGCTTTATAACCGTCTTCTTTGGTTCTACCATGGACAGTAAGTTCTGTTGCCCCCGCCTGTTGAACCGCATCTGCAATTTCATAAGCAAATTCGGAACTATCCCACCCCAAACGAACCTTAACCGAAATAGGTAATTCTTTTGGAACTGCTTCACGCATTGATTTCGCAGCTTGATAAATCAAATCAGGTTGCTTCAATAACGTCGCACCACCACCGTGGCCATTAACTGTTTTTGATGGACACCCGCAATTTAAATCAACCCCCCAAGATCCTAACTCGACCGCTCGATTTGCGTTCTCTGCCAACCACTGAGGGTGTTGCCCTAATAACTGCACGCGAACTAATGTCCCTGAAGGGGTACGACTGCCATGTTTTAGTTCAGGGCATAAACGGTAAAAAGTTTTTGCCGGTAAAAGAGTATCAACCACGCGAACAAACTCTGTTATGCACAGGTCATAGTCATTAACTTCGCTTAATAGACAACGTACTAAAGGGTCTAAAACTCCTTCCATAGGAGCTAATAAAACGCGCATAAATGGCTCACAAAAAACGTAATAACACCTGCTTATCATACCGTTTATTGAATAGATGAGCAGGAAAATTCTAAGATGGGGGTGACCAGTGACAGGCTTGAAATAGTTTCACAGGTAGCTCTAGTTAATGCCATTAACATTAAAAAGAGCTACAAGCTTTATGGAAGATTAGCTGTCACTTCGCCCTTGTTTGACTTTTTTCTGGGCGTTTTTCCATGGGGAACTTGCCCCCTTCCCTGAACTAGGCTTTGACGATGGCGAATTACTGCGACGTGGTGGTTTACCTTGATTTCTATCACCTGAACGACGTTCATTGCGTTGTGGTGTTTTTTGAATAGGCTCCGCCTTTATGGAGGGGTCGGGCTCATAGCCTTCAATCGCCATCAATGGAATCGATTTTTTCAATAATTTTTCAATATCCTTGAGTAGCTTAGCCTCATCGATACATACTAAGGAAACTGCCATCCCAGTTGCTTCTGCACGGCCTGTACGACCGATACGGTGAACGTAGTCTTCTGCAACATTAGGAAGCTCAAAATTCACCACATAAGGAAGCTGTTCAATATCAAGGCCACGAGCTGCGATATCCGTTGCCACTAACACACGAATATCTCCAGATTTAAAATCAGCTAATGCACGAGTACGAGCCCCTTGGCTCTTGTTACCATGGATAGCAGCAGCTTTGACACCATCTTTATTTAAATGCTCAGCGAGACGGTTTGCACCATGTTTTGTACGTGTAAAAACAAGAACTTGTTGCCAGTTTTCACGGCCAATCATAAACGAAAGTAATTCCGCTTTTCGTTTTTTATCAACCAGATGAACATATTGAGTCACTTGCTCAGAAGCTGAGTTTCGCGGAGCAACCTCAATAGTTACAGGGTTATTGAGTAATTTATTCGCCAATTGTTTGATTTCGTCAGAAAACGTCGCTGAGAACAATAAGTTTTGACGTTTTTTAGGTAATTTATTAATCACCCTACGAATATCATGAATGAACCCCATATCTAACATACGGTCAGCTTCATCCAGAACAAAAACTTCGACTTGGGAAAGATCTACTGCATTTTGGTGTTCTAAATCTAATAAGCGCCCCGGAGTTGCAATTAAGATATCAACCCCGCCACGTAACTTCATCATTTGTGGGTTAATACTTACCCCACCAAAGACGACAAAAGAACGAATACGCAGGTGACGGCTATATTCTTTTACATTTTCAGCAACTTGCGCTGCAAGCTCCCTTGTTGGCGTCAAAATTAACGCACGAATAGGCTTGCGATCCTTTCCTGCTCGAGGAGTTGTAATCAGCTTCTGTAAAATTGGCAATGTAAAACCCGCTGTTTTACCTGTACCAGTTTGGGCGCTAGCTAAAAGGTCGTTTCCTGCAAGCACGGCTGGGATAGCTTGTTGTTGAATAGGCGTAGGGCTTTCATAACCTAATTCATTAATGGCAAGCAAAATTTCCTCGTTTAACGCGAGGTCTGAAAAAGTAGTCAAATTAAATTACTCCGGGCTTCACCGCTTCAAATTGAATGTGGCAGTTATGGGGGAAGTGAGTCAGAAGAAAAAGCGCAAACTGCCGTGCGACACTGTGTAAAATTCTAACATTATTTACAGATGATAAATATATTAATTTAGTTTGGTTAATAAATTAATATAAAATCCGACCCACATAGTATATATACTTACATTGTACTATGAGATGTCGTTTTTTACTTTTTATAAAAATGAAAAGCCATTAAGAGCTAATTAGGTGTTATTTAATTCTGAATTTTTAAAGGAATGGTTATGAATACAGGTTCATCGTCAACGTTGCGAGGAGAAAATGCGAAAATGCAATTGCTTCTCACTGCTGCTGATGTATATGGAGAACAAGGGCTTGATGGCGCTACTACACGCAAGATCGCACAGGCATCAGGGCAAAATATTGCCGCAATTTCTTATTATTTTGGCTCAAAAGAAGGTCTTTACTTAGCGGTAGCTCAGCTTATCGCAAAAACTATTCGGGACGATTTCCATGATGTTTTTCAAGCAATTGACAACTTTCTAAATCAACCTTTGTCAGTACAAGTAACTGATGATGCACTTGATTTACTACAAAAAACAGTCATTGCCTATAATCATTTTCAGTTGGAAAAGAAAAATTTAAGTTTTTCTCGGATATTAGCACGTGAACAACTCAACCCGACCGAAGCCTATACGGTAATCCATGAACAGGCTTTAGGCCCAATACATTCGCGCCTAAACCGCTTGATTGCGATTTACATTGGTGCTGACCCCAATCATTTAACAACGCTAATCCACACACACGCAATCCTTGGCGAAACACTTTCATTTCGAATTGCTCGAGAAACTTTGTTACGCCAAACGGGTTGGAAACATATCAATGAAAATGAATTTAAAATTATTAATCAAGTTCTTATTGAACATACAAATATATTATTAGCAGGCTTACGCCATCGCAAACAATATGAAAAGTGATATGATAAAATAATTAAAGTGATTCATTCACATTGATAATAACTAGAGGCTGGTGATTTTATTGCAGCTGGTGCCACATTTCTCCATTAAAAACAGCGGCCTCTAACAACAAAGTTTGTTTTCATATCGTTGATTCTTTAAGTAAGGTTAGCTATGAGCAATAAAAACCGTTCTGTTGTTGTTTTCATTATTCTCATATTAATCGGTGCTGCAATTGGTGGTTATTACTACTATCAATCACAGCAAGACAAAATATTAACACTCTACGGCAATGTTGATGTCCGAACGGTAAATCTTGGTTTTCGAGTGTCAGGTAAGCTCAAATCCCTAAGCGTTGATGAAGGTGCAAAAATTATTGCAGGCGAGCAACTTGGCCTACTGGATGATGCCCCCTACATTAACGCGTTAAATAAAGCCAAAGGGGTGCGTGACAGCGCCAAAGCCCAACTTGCTTTAAAAGAAAGTGGTTACCGTACTCAAGAGGTTGCACAAGTTGAAGCTGAAGTGGCTCAAAAACAAGCGGCTTGGCAATATGCCGATAACTTCTATAAACGTCAGCAAGGGCTTGCTGCCTCCCGCGTTATTTCAGCTAATGATTTAGATAACGCGAAGAACAATCGAAACCAAGCATTTGCAGCCCTTCAAGCGGCACAAGATAAACTAAATCAATACCAAAGCGGTTTTCGCCAAGAAGAGATAGCTGCCGCTCGAGGCGAATGGTTACAAGCCGAAGCGGCTGTCGCTCAAGCTGAACTCGACTTACAAGACACCGTTTTAACTGCACCTTCCTCTGGGACTATTTTAACCCGAGCAATCGAACCTGGCACAATCATCGGTGCAGGTAATACCGTATTTAGCGTCACTTTAACAAGTCCTGTTTGGGTCAGAGCCTATGTTAGCGAACCGCACCTCGGTGATGCCATCCCCGGTAGAGAAGTCTTGCTGTATACGGATAGCCGCCCAAATCAGCCTTACCATGGTACCATCGGGTTTGTTTCCCCTACCGCCGAGTTTACCCCTAAAAGCGTACAAACACCGGATTTACGAACCGATTTAGTCTATCGACTACGTATCGTCGTCAATGATGCAGATGATGCTTTACGCCAAGGTATGCCTGTGACTATTCAATTTACTGATAATAAACAGTAAGAGTTTGCTATGAGTGATGATTACAGTATCCGCCTATCCAATGTCGAGAAAACATTTGTTGGCTTGGATACTCCAGCCGTTGAAAGCTTAACAATCGATATTCATGGGGGCTCTGTAACAGGCCTTGTCGGCCCTGATGGTGCAGGAAAAACAACTTTAATGCGCATGATTGCAGGGCTATTAAAACCAGATGCAGGGAAAATTAGCGTGATGGGGCTCGACCCTATCGACGACAGCATTGCTATGCGAGCTGGCCTTGGTTATATGCCCCAAAAATTTGGTTTATATGAAGACCTGACCGTACAAGAAAATTTAAATTTGTACGCAGATTTGCGTGGCGTACTCGGCGAAGAGCGCCAAAAAACCTATCAGCAACTGCTTTCTTTCACCAGCCTAGCCCCTTTTACCAATAGGCTAGCCGGTAAATTATCGGGGGGGATGAAGCAAAAACTCGGGTTAGCCTGTACATTATTAGGAAAACCCAAGGTCCTTTTACTCGACGAACCCGGTGTTGGTGTTGACCCCATCGCTCGACGCGAACTATGGCAAATGGTTCATACTCTTGCCGATGATGGAATGCTCATTCTTTGGAGTACTTCCTATTTAGATGAAGCTCAGCAATGTAAAAATGTACTGCTATTAAATAAAGGCAAACAGCTTTATGCAGGCAAGCCCGAGTTATTAACTGAAAAAATGGCGGGACGCTCGTTTTTACTTGATGTACCAGCCACACAAAAACGCACTGTATTACAAAACGCACTCGTATTACCAGAAACCACCGATGGTGTAATCCAAGGCCGCTATATTCGCTTAATTTTGAAGCCTAATGCATCACAGACAAATTTATTAACTGCATTAAATATGGCAGATGGAAAACTCATTGAAGCACAGCCACGTTTTGAAGATGCGTTTATTGACTTATTAGGCGGGGGCCCATCTCATCGTTCGGAATTAGCCGCTATCGTACCGCAAATTCCACCTAATCCTGAAGAAACCGTCATAGAAGCGCGTAATTTAACCAAAAAATTTGGCCAATTTGCGGCAACTGATACCGTAAATTTCCAAGTTAAACGAGGAGAAATTTTTGGTTTATTGGGGCCAAATGGTGCGGGAAAATCGACAACTTTTAAAATGATGTGTGCGTTAATGAAGCCAACAGATGGGCAAGCACTCGTTCTTGGAATGGATTTAAAAACGAGTTCAAACAAAGTCAGGCAGCACCTTGGCTATATGGCACAAAAGTTCTCGCTGTACGGTAACCTAAAAGTGGGGCAAAACCTGAAATTCTTTTCGGGTGTTTATGGTTTACATCATCAACAACAAACCAAAAAAATCCAAGAAATGGTTGAGGCCTTTAATTTCAAACCGATTATCAATCAGGTGACTGAATCCCTCCCTCTGGGGTATAAGCAGCGTTTAGCCCTCGCCTGCTCATTAATGCATGAGCCTGATATCTTATTTTTAGATGAGCCAACCTCAGGTGTTGACCCACTAACTCGTAGAGAATTTTGGTTACATATCAATGGAATGGTTGATAAAGGTGTTACCGTTATGGTCACGACTCACTTTATGGATGAGGCAGAGTATTGTGACCGTATCGGGCTGGTTTACCATGGAAAAATTATTGCGGCAGGAACCCCTGATGAACTGAAACAGCAAGTCGCAAGTGCTGAAAACCCTGACCCATCCATGGAAGATGCATTCATCGAGCTAATCATGAATTATGATAAGCAACAGGAGGCACTATGACTCACACCGCTTCTCATTTTTCATGGCGTAGGCTTAAAGCACTATGCTGGAAAGAAAGTAAACAAATTGTGCGGGATCCTAGCAGCGCTCTTATAGCTGTGCTTATTCCATTGATGTTACTATTTATTTTTGGTTATGGTATCAATTTAGACTCAAGTAAATTACGTGTCGGTATTTTACTTGAGCAACAAAGTTCGCAAGCTCGTGAATTGGTTGATACCTTCACAGGTTCACCATTTATCGATGCGACTATTAGTAGTAACCGCCATTTATTAATCGATAAAATGCAAGCGGGTGAAATTCGCGGCATTATCGTCATTCCTGTAAATTTTTCAGCCCAATTGCTGCAAAAACAAGGTCATGCCGCAATTCAAGTCATTACTGATGGCAGCGAACCGAATACGGCTAACTTTGTGCAAGCTTATACCCAAGGTGTGTGGCAAACGTGGCTGGTGCAGCAAGGGGAAAATAAAGGCTACCCAACAGACCCACTAATTGAACTTAATATGCGCTATTGGTTTAATGAAGCGGCAATTAGTCAGCATTTTATTATTCCAGGGGCAATTAGCATCATTATTACCGTAGTTGGTGCTATTTTGACCTCTTTAGTTATCGCAAGAGAATGGGAACGTGGCACGATGGAAGCATTGCTTTCAACCCAAATCACTAAAACTGAGTTATTGCTTTCAAAATTATTGCCTTACCAAGTGCTTGGTACTTTTGTGATGGTGTTATGCATGTTTGTCACCACATTTGTCTTAGGAGTACCTTATCGCGGCTCTCTATTGGTATTATTTGTCATTACCAGCCTTTATTTGGCAACGGCATTAGGGATGGGGTTATTGATTTCAACAATTACTCGTAACCAATTTAATGCAGCGATGGTTGCTCTGAATGCCGCTTTCTTACCTGCTATCATGTTATCTGGGTTTATTTTTGAAATTGATAGTATGCCAGCCATTATTCAAGCTGTGACTTATTTTATCCCTGCTCGGTACTTTGTCAGCAGCTTACAAACTCTCTTTCTTGCGGGTGATATCTATATTGTTTTATTGATAGATTTCCTGCTACTCATCGCTTCTGCAATACTTTTTATTGGACTGACGGCGCTAAAAACTCGCCGTCGTTTGGATTGAGGTGAATTTATGTTTTATCGCCTATACACCTTAATTATGAAAGAGCTTCAATCATTACTTCAAGAACCACAAACACGGGCTATTTTGATTTTACCCGTGATATTTCAGATGATTTTATTTCCTCTGGCTGCCACTCTTGAGGTCACTAACACCACCATTGCAATTTTTGACCAAGACAGTGGTGAACATTCTATCGAGTTGACTCAACGTCTCGCCAAAGCCAGTGCGTTTTCTCAAGTTTTATTATTGAAGAATGAACATGAAATTCGTGAAACGCTTGATAACCGCAAGGCTCTGCTGGTTGTCCGTTTTGGGCAAAACTTTAGTGCTGATATTGCAAGCCACCATAACGCTAATATGCTGTTACTCCTTGATGGACGTAATTCAAATAGTGCGCAAATTGCAGCAAATTATGTTGCACAAATTGTCACTCAATACCAACATGAGCTAACGCAATCACAGACTTTGCCAAATAACAGTGAATTAATCGTTCGTAATTGGTACAACCCCAATTTAGATTATAAGTGGTTTATTGTGCCTTCATTAGTAGCTTTGATAACTACGATCGGGGTACTGATTGTGACATCTCTTTCTATCGCGAGGGAAAGAGAACAAGGCACCCTGGACCAATTGCTCGTTTCTCCCCTTACCACTTGGCAAATATTTATTGGTAAGGCGGTGCCTGCATTGATAGTAGCGACTGCACAGGCAAGTTTGGTCCTAGTTATTGGGATCTTTTGCTATCAAATTCCTTTTGCTGGCTCCCTACTCCTCTTTTATGCCACCATGTTATTCTATGGGTTGTCCTTGGTGGGGTTTGGTTTACTTATTTCAGCACTGTGTTCAACTCAGCAACAAGCGTTCATTGGGGTATTTGTATTTATGATGCCAGCAGTGCTGCTATCAGGTTATATTTCCCCAGTCGAAAACATGCCAATTTGGCTACAACAAATCACTTGGATTAACCCAATTCGTCATTTCACTGAAATCACCAAACAGATATACCTAAAAAATGCTGATTTTTCAGTTATCTTCCATAGTTTATGGCCATTATTCATCATTGCGATAATCACCAGTTCAGTGGCCTATTACTTATTTAGGAAGAAAATAGCGTGATCAAAAAAAATAATATTACACTTTGAAAATACAATTAAAAGCATTGGAACTATCATTAACGCCTTGAATCACAAACAAGTTAATAATATTCAAATCATATTTTACGATAGTATTACGATAGTATTTAGATCAAAAAACCCTTGTTACCAAAGTAACAAGGGTTTTCAATTTTAACGACTTCTATCCCCTCATTTCACTGAGTAATGAGGAAAGCCACTCAAATTAGCGACGGTCACCAAAGATACGCAGCAACATTAAGAACAGGTTAATGAAGTCTAAATACAGAGATAATGCACCCATAATAGAGTATTTACGCATTGTTTCTCTGTCGTCTTCATCAATTTGTGAACCCATTTCTTTCAGTTTTTGAGTGTCATAAGCAGTTAAAGCAGCAAACAGTAAAACACCACCGTAAGTGATCACCCAATACATCATGGTGCTTTGCAGCCAGATGTTAACCAAAGAAGCGACAACAATACCAATCAGCGCCATAAACAGGAAGTTACCCATACCTGTTAAGCTACGTTTAGTGGTATAGCCGTAGAAACTTAATGCACCAAACATTACCGCAGTAATGACAAATGTGCCCGCAACGGACTCACCAGTATATGCGGCAAGAATAACTGAAATCGTTAAGCCGGTGAGCAATGAATAGAGCATAAACATGCCCGTTGCTGCCATGCCACTAATTTTTTGCAGCAGGAATGAAATGCCCATCACTAAACCAAGTTCAGCAATAATCATTCCAAAAAAGAGAATCTTATTGGTTGCAATGGTGTAGTACAAACCACTGCTTACAGAATACCATGCCACAAAAGCTGTCAGCAGTAGACCGACTGTCATCCAGCCGTATACTTGCGACATAAATGCCTGAACGCCAGTATTGGCACCCTGGACAAGAGAATCATTACGTTGATCAAACTGACCCATGATGGTTACCCTTTCGCTAAAAGAAAAATCGACCCAGTAAAAATACTGCAATCGGAGAAATTAACCAAAGTCTAACACATTCTTTTGACAATACCATTCAGCAAATTCGTATTTTTTAGCGGAAAAAATGCGATTACCAACGGTTTGCAGACGCCTCGTCAGTTTCTTTCGCTTCCACCCAACGTTCATTTTCAGGTAAGGTTTCTTTTTTCCAAAATGGGGCTTTCGTTTTTAAGTAATCCATAATAAATTCAGCCGCTTGAAATGCTGCATTACGATGAGCACTCGTGACCCCAACAAAAACAATTTCTTCACCGGGTTGTAAGGTGCCAATGCGGTGGATCACACTAACTCTCTGCAATGGCCAACGCTCTTTTGCTTCTATGACTATATTCGCTAACGCTTTTTCAGTCATTCCTGGGTAGTGTTCGAGTGTTAATGCCGCAACGCTGTCACCTAAATTATGGTTACGCACTTTCCCCGTAAAAGTCACCACTGCGCCATCACTATCACACTGTGCAAGCCATTGATATTGCTCACCAACACTAAAATTTTCAGTTTGTACTGCAATATGGGTGTTTTCCATATTACCCCCCAGTGACAGGTGGGAAAAATGCCACTTCGTCCCCTTCTGAGAGAGGGTGGTCTAGTGAAACAAATGATTGATTAACAGCGGCAAGTAATTTGCCATCTTCAAGTGCCAACGCCCAACGATCCCCTTTTTGTGAAAGTGCTTGGCGCAAGTCTTCCACTTTTTGGTACGAGTCTGTAAGTTCTAAACGTTCCGTTCCAACTAGCTCACGTACCTGAGCAAAAAATAATACTGTGATCATTATTCCACCTTAAAATGTCCAGATTTGCCGCCTGTTTTCTCTAATAAACGAACAGGGCCAATCACCATATCTTTTTGCACGGCTTTACACATGTCATAAATCGTCAACGCAGCAACGGATGCGGCTGTTAACGCTTCCATTTCTACCCCTGTTTTCCCTGTTAACCGGCAACAAGTTTCAATACGGACGCGGTTATGTTCAGGTTCCGCTTTCAAGGTCACTTCAACTTTGGTTAACAACAATGGGTGGCATAATGGGATAAGCTGCCAAGTGTTTTTTGCCGCTTGAATACCCGCAATGCGTGCCGTGGCGAACACATCCCCTTTATGATGGCTACCATCGACAATCATCGTTAAGGTTGCTGGGTTCATGGTGACATAAGCTTCTGCGCGAGCTTCACGGACAGTTTCAGCTTTGGCTGAAACATCAACCATATGCGCCTCGCCCGACGCATTGAGGTGAGTCAGTTGGGACATATTTTCTCCTGAAATAAAAAAGAGTTAACCGCCGATTACGGATAAATTTGGTGTAATTCCGCTATCGCCCATATGCAGAAAATGGGTTTCTCGTTTATGGTGTAAGCCCCGTTGAATACGCGCTTTTAACGCTTCGTTTTGGTCATCTGCGCCCAATAAATCACGAAGTGGAATACCATTTTCACCAAATAAACATAAATGGAGATTTCCTAGTGAGGAAACGCGTAAGCGGTTACAACTTTGGCAAAAATCTTTTTCGTAAGGCATGATAAGCCCAATTTCGCCTTGGTAATCTGGATGACTAAAGACTTGAGCTGGCCCATCACTACGAGAACGAGGAAGCATATACCAGCCTTCTTCGATTAAACGTTCGCGAATAGTTTCGCCTGAAATATGAAAGCGTTGGAAGATATCACTTCCATCACCGGTTTCCATGAGTTCAATAAAACGTAATTGAATTGGTCGGTGCTTGATCCAATTTAGGAATGACTTCAACGCAATATCATTGACATTTTTCATGAGCACTGCATTGACTTTTACTTTTTCGAAGCCTGCTTCAAAGGCGGCATCAATGCCTTTCATCACCTGAAAGAATTTATCTTGCCCTGTGATGGCCGCAAATTGGCGTGGATCTAAGCTGTCAACGCTCACATTGATGGCGTTCAACCCTGCGGCTTTCCATTCATGCACATCTCGCGCCATACGGTAGCCGTTGGTTGTTACGGCTATTTTTTTGATTGATTCATTTTCATTGATGGCAGCAATAATATCACTGAAATCTTTGCGCATAGTCGGCTCACCGCCCGTAATACGCACTTTTTCTGTGCCTAATTCTGCAAATGCCGTACTGATACGACGAATTTCATCTAATGTTAAGAATTCATGGCGACCGCTTGGCTTGTAGCCATCGGGTAGGCAGTATGTGCAACGAAAGTTGCAAACATCTGTTATAGAAAGCCGAAGATAATAAAATTTCCGGTCAAATTGATCGACAAGTTGCTGCATAATCACACCTTTCCAAGTACGGGAGATGCAGACATTTCTATCTTGCACCCTGGTGGCTCTAGGCCACGGCCAGTGCATCATATTCAGTCGTTCAAACTTAGACGCAAAGGCTAGGAGTTTTATCTGGAACCGAGTCACTGATTTTAAACTGTAAAATGCGTCACTCTGTTCACTTAATTTATGTAAGGATTCTAGCCGATAGAAATTGAAAAAGCGAATTGCAATTCGATATATATCATTATATACAACGACTTACAAAAGACATAGTTGAATCACCGAAGCTATTATTATCAATGACAATTTTCCATTTTGAGTGGTTTCAAACCGTATAATTTCATACTAATTGATTAACATCTCTAACTATTTAATTAAACATTTATTGATATAGATCTAAAATGGGGAGCAAGCTCCCCATCTGATTGTTTACGTTATAAATATCAGCACTTAACGCTTATCAAAACCGATATTTCAAATTGAATAATTGGCATATCAATTAAAAATAAATAGTGAAGCACAGAATTCATTAATCAAAACGCTAAATAATTTGCGTTGTTAGTTGTGATTAGGCGACAGATGAGGATACCTTGGAAGTACACACCAATACAGAATCGTCTCTTTTATTGTTTTTTGTCACGGTACTTAAGCCAAGAATGATGTTTTATGGTAGATTAACGCCCAATTTATTTTAGTCGCCATAAAACGGGCATTAGCGTAAAAAACGTATTTCGTAACTCGCTGGTTTACTTGCTTTTATAAGTACTGAAAATTAACTGATATAGGAACACTATGCCGAATTGTAGTCTGGCGGATCTCAAACATGTTGTCGCTTTAGGTGGCGGCCATGGGCTTGGTCGCGTGATGTCTTCACTTTCTTCTTTAGGTTCTCGTTTAACGGGTATTGTCACCACAACCGATAATGGGGGCTCGACTGGTCGTATTCGTCGCTCTGAAGGTGGGATAGCTTGGGGAGACATGCGTAACTGTTTAAATCAGCTAATTACTGAGCCGTCCATTGCTTCAGCGATGTTTGAATACCGTTTTAGCGGAAATGGTGAGCTTTCAGGCCATAATTTAGGTAATTTAATGTTAAAATCATTAGATCACTTAAGTGTGCGACCACTAGAAGCCATAAATCTTATCCGTAATATGCTAAAAGTCGATGCGCAGTTGATCCCGATGTCGGAATCTCCTGTTGATTTAATGGCTGTCGATGAAATGGGTAATGAAGTGTACGGTGAGGTGAATGTTGATGCCTTACATGAAATCCCACAAGAGTTACGTTTGTATCCAACAGTCAAGGCAACTAAAGAAGCCTTGCAGGCTATCCACCAAGCAGACTTAATTATTATCGGCCCTGGCAGTTTTTTTACTAGTTTAATGCCATTATTACTTTTGGATGAAATTGCGGCTGCACTACGCGAATGTAAAGCCCCGATGATTTATATTGGCAATTTAGCGAAAGAAATTAGCTCCCCTGCTGCAAACCTGTCTTTACCTGACAAACTAAAAATGATGGAACAGTATATTGGCTGCCAAAAAATTGATGCGTTAATCCTTGGCCCACGCACACAAACCAATAATATCAGCCCTGACCGCAAAATAATCCAACGGGTACTCGAAGCTGACGATATTCCATATCGCCATGATAGAAAGCTGTTACTACAAGCCATCGAAGAAACCATCAACTTGCTATAATTTTTCCTATTCCGCTGCTGAATACCCGCAGCGGAAAACCTTCCCTAAAATTAGCCCTTTGTTTCCCGTATTTCCACAAAATCTATTTTCAAAATACTTTGCGTTGTGGGTAGGCGGCAAGTGAAGGCAGCTCGGGGAGCATACATAAATATGTGACCCGAGTGACTGAACGAAGCCAACCCCCCCACAACGCGAAGTATGAAGGAAATTAGGAATTAGCGATAAACTGGGAGCGTATCTCCTGCAATTCGTCTCTGACTCGCGCAGCCGCTTCAAATTCAAGATCTTGAGCATGCTTATACATTTGCGCTTCAAGTTGCGAAATCCGTTGCTCCAACTCTTTTGTTGACATTGATTGAATATCAACCGAATTATTATTTTTGGTATTGTCTTTCGTGCGGCTTTTTCCTTTGCCACCCACTTTGTGGCCAATTTGCAGGATATCACCGATTTTCTTATTCAACCCTTGTGGAACGATGCCATGTTCTTCGTTGAACGCCATTTGTTTAGCACGGCGACGCTCTGTTTCTGCAATCGCTTTTTGCATGGAGTTGGTGATCCTGTCTCCATAGAGGATTGCCTTACCATTTAAGTTACGAGCCGCACGCCCTATGGTTTGAATAAGCGAACGTTCCGAACGCAAGAAACCTTCTTTGTCCGCGTCTAAAATAGCCACCAGAGATACCTCTGGCATATCCAAGCCTTCTCTTAATAAGTTGATCCCAACCAGCACATCAAACTCACCAAGCCGCAAGTCGCGAATAATTTCCACGCGCTCGACTGTATCGATATCTGAGTGAAGATAACGAACTCGCTCCCCGTGTTCTTCGAGATATTCCGTTAAATCCTCGGCCATACGTTTAGTTAATGTGGTGACTAACACACGTTCATTTTTCTGCACACGTATACGAATTTCAGACAGTAAATCATCTACTTGGGTAGAAACTGGGCGAACTTCAATTATCGGGTCAAGTAGGCCTGTAGGCCTAACAACTTGCTCAATCACCTCATTGCCTGATTTATCAAGCTCATAGTTACCCGGTGTTGCTGAAACATAAATAGTTTGCGGCGCTAAAGCTTCGAATTCTTCAAAACGCATTGGCCGGTTATCTAATGCAGAAGGAAGACGAAAACCATATTCAACTAAGGTCTCTTTTCTTGAGCGGTCCCCTTTGTACATCGCGCCTATTTGTGGGATGGTAACGTGAGACTCATCAACCACTAGCAAGCCATCTGCAGGCAAGTAATCGAATAATGTCGGAGGTGGTTCACCGGGCGCACGACCCGATAAGTAGCGCGAATAGTTTTCAATACCTGAACAATAACCGAGCTCATTCATCATTTCTAAGTCGAATTGTGTTCGTTGGGTAATACGCTGTTCTTCAAGTAGTTTATTGTTTTCCAGTAATACTTTTCGCCTATCCGCTAATTCAACCTTAATTTGTTCCATTGCTTCAAGGATACGTTCTCTCGGTGTGACATAGTGCGTTTTTGGATAAACGGTAAAGCGAGGAACACGATGTTGTATTTGACCTGTCAATGGGTCAAATAATGATAACCGTTCAACTTCGTCATCAAATAGCTCAACGCGTAAGGCATATTCGTCTGATTCCGCTGGGAAAATATCGATAACTTCGCCGCGAACACGGAAAGTCCCTCGCGTGAAGGCTTGGTCATTACGCGTATATTGTAAGTCCGCTAAACGCCTTAAAATTGAGCGCTGGTCGATGATCATGCCATCCGTTAGGTGCAACATCATTTTTAAATAGCTGTCAGGGTCACCCAAACCATAAATAGCTGACACAGAAGCCACCACAATTACATCGCGGCGTTCGAGTAAGGCCTTAGTCGCAGATAGACGCATTTGCTCAATATGTTCGTTTACAGAGGCGTCTTTTTCAATGAAAGTATCTGAGCTTGGGACGTAAGCTTCAGGCTGATAATAGTCATAGTAAGAAACGAAATATTCCACAGCGTTATCTGGGAAGAAGGCTTTCATTTCACTATAAAGCTGTGCCGCTAAGGTTTTATTATGCGCCATTAGCATGGTGGGCCGGTTCTCTTGCGCAATGACGTTGGCAATAGTGAACGTTTTACCGGACCCCGTTACGCCTAATAGAGTTTGATGAGCAAGTCCATCTTGTAGCCCTTCCCTTAATTTATGGATAGCTTCGGGTTGGTCCCCTCCCGGCTGAAAATCAGAATACAGCTTAAAATCCTTACTCATATTAACGCCCCTTAACAAGTTTCTTCCAATATAATACTGGATAAAAAACCAGCTTCAAGTATTGAAGCTAAATTTTCTGTTAATCTCCGCTCTGATATGTTTATAAAAATGTTATCCCCAAAAAAGTACTTGACCTTTTTGAAACTTTATATTTTATGCTATTGCATTTTTATGCCATACCTCAAATACAAATTGAAGGCTTGATTTTATTTAACCATTTGTATTTATTATAGATTAATTTAAAGTCCAGAATCACATCAAATAAACCCAAAGCCGCTTGTCACCTAGCGTAGAACTTGTTTTATAACGTTAATACACAAGGTTATCCACAGAAATGGTGGATAACTCTTGAAGCCCTTAGAGCTCATGGATTCACAGGATCTCTAAGATTTGCTCAATGGAGGCAAAATGACAAAAAGATGGCAGTTTAATGAAAAAATTTTTAAGTAGTAACTGCTATGAAAAACAGATTTTATATTTTTTATTAAGATCTGAGTGGTATTTTTACTGAAATACTTGACAGTATTTTAGTTGAGAACGTTAAAAAAGATCGGCTCCCTATTTAACAATTGATCAGCCCCAAGCATTGAGTATGGCTTGGGGAAAAGTATTGATATTTTTATATAATCAAATAGTTAATAAAGAAAGATCCAAATAGCTTCCTAATTTACCGTTGAGTGTTTTTTGGTGTGGGATCACCCCTAAACAAGGTGCTTTGATCATTCGGTTAAGTGTTGACAAATATTGCTCTTGGAAAATACCTGCGGGTTCAACTTCATTGGCAACCCAGCCGGCTACGGGTAAACCTGCAGCTTCGATAGATTCCATGGTTAACAATGCATGGTTTATACAGCCTAACTTAACACCAACAACTAAAATAACGGGGAGTTGCTGTTCAATCACCCAATCTGCATAAGTTTTTTCTACAGATAACGGGGTATACCATCCACCAGCCCCCTCGACTAATAACCAATCCGCTTGGGACTTCAAATAAGCCAACCCTTTATTTATCACTGAAAATTCAATGGGTTGATTTAATTTCTCACTGATAATGTGCGGTGAAGTTGGCGCTTCAAATACAATAGGATTAATCGCCTCATAGGGTAATTTTACTCGGCTATTGGCTTGTAATAACAACGCATCGCTATTACGTAGGCCATCCGCCGTGAGCTCACTCCCAGATGCGACAGGCTTATAGCCCACCGTATTCAAACCTTGATAACCCGCAGCTTGCAATAAAGCACAACTTACAACGGTTTTCCCTACTTCTGTATCCGTTCCTGTTACAAAATACATTTTAGTCACGGTAAATCGCTCCAAACACCGTATGATAAGTTAGAGGTAAGCCTTGCTCTGTCATTGGATAGAGCAAAGCAAGTTGCTGCAAATGCTGGCGGGTCATTAACCCTGCTTTACGCCCAGCAGTCAAATGTGTCGCCCCAATGCCTTTCAATGAATGAAGCAACGCTATTAATTCAGGAAAATAGACGGTATCCTTCTGAAAAATAAGTTTATGTCTCCATGACTGACAACTATTTTGTATCTGCTGAACACTGAGAAAGGAATTCACATGTGAATAGCCGTCAAGTGAATGCCAAGCTGAAGACAATTCTGCGAGAGAATGCTCTGCAAGTGTGGTGAACACCACAACTCCCCCCGGTTTTGTCACTCGATATAATTCACTTAATGCTTTGCTGAGATCTTGGCACCATTGGACCGATAAATTGGAAAAAACCACATCAAAGGTTTGTGAATCTAACGGAATGGATTCTATGTCAGCACATAAATAATGATCAGCCACAGCTTTCGTTTGCGCCATTTCGAGCATACCAGCAGAAAGATCTAAAGCCGTGATGTGATATCCTTGATTTTTCAGTTTATGGCTAAAATACCCCGTACCGCACCCTGCATCTAAAATATGTAATGGTACTGTGAGTTCTGAACTGTTTAAGACTGAAGTCAGTTGACCAAGCAGTTGTGTTCCTGTTGATCGTTGATAACTTGCCACTGAGTCATAACTTTTAGCCGCACGGCCAAATGCCGCTGCAATTTTATGCTTTTCACGACTGAGCGATAAAGTCATGTAAAGCCTCCAATAATTGATCGATATCTTGACGTTGATGCGCAGCGCTTAATGTGACTCGTAACCTAGCACTCCCAGGCGGAACCGTTGGCGGCCTGATCGCTTGCACCCAAATATTTTTTTTGCGTAAGAAATTGGCTAACTGTTGGCTAGCTTGGTTTTCCCCGATAATTAATGGTTGAATAGCCGTCATTGAATTAGCCAGCTGCATGCCATTAAAATCAGCATTATTTCTAAAATACGCAATATGTTGGTTAAGGTCTTCTCGTGCTTGATCTGCGAGCTGAATTTGCTCAACTGCCGCTAGAAGCGCGACAGCCTGAGCCGGAGGCATTGAAGTGCTATAAATTAAATGGCGTGCGGATTGGACAAAAAATTCAGCCGTTGACTCATCACACAATACCGCTGCGCCGCTTAAACCAAACGCTTTACCAAATGTCACGACTAAAATTTCAGGTTTAACCCCATTCGCGAAGCAACTACCACGGCCTTGTTCTCCGATAACACCAATACCGTGTGCATCATCAACCATCAGCCAAGCATGCTGATTTCTAGCGATTTCCTGCAATTGTTGAAGTGGAGCACTATCGCCATCCATACTAAAAACGCCTTCTGTGACGACAAGCGTTTTTCCCGAAACCGGTTTTTGGATTAAGTTATCAAGCGATAGAGGGTTATTATGCTTAAAGCGCCTCAATTGAGCCCCTGAATGAATCGAGGCCTCCATTATTGATGCATGGCTAAGTTTATCCGCTAAAATACGATCATTTGCCGACATTAATGCCGTGATCACCGCATGGTTCGCGGCAAAACCTGAAATAAACAATAGGGCTTTTGAGTAGCCGAGCCAATCAGCGAGAACTTGCTCTAATTTATCATGTGCTTTGGTGAACCCTGTAATATGGCCCGATCCACCACTCCCCACACCATATTCATCAGCCCCACGTTGCCACGCGGCAACCACTTGAGGATGATGGGCTAATCCCAAGTAATCATTGGATGAGAAATTAAGAAATTCTTTTCCAGCCAGAAAAAGCGAACGACCATTGGCACTATCAATACACTGCCGTTGACGCCAGATAGAAGCCTGCTTACGCTGCTCTATCTGGTTTTGTATAAATGATTGCCAAGTCATTATACTGCTGCGTTATAAAATTGAGGGTTATCGGCGGTTAACAACGTTTCGGCTAACTTAGCGGCTTGATGGTTATCCCCTTCGTCAGTTTCAATTCGCTCAGGGTTAATATCCAGTTTTCTAAATAGTGCTAAATCTTTGTTTTCATCAGGATTTGGCGTCGTTAATAATTTACACCCATAGAATACTGAGTTCGCACCGGCCATAAAACATAATGCCTGAGTTTGCTCATTCATGTATTCACGGCCTGCCGACAGCCTAACGTATGACGTTGGCATCATGATACGTGCAACGGCAATAGTACGAATAAAATCAAACGCATCGACATCTTCGTTATCTGCCATCGGGGTTCCTTCAACCTTCATCAACATGTTGATCGGCACACTTTCTGGCGGTTTAGGTAAATTTGCCAATTGCACCAATAAGGCCGCTCGGTCACTGACTTTTTCGCCTAAGCCTAAAATCCCACCAGAGCAGACTTTGATCCCTGCGTCTCGGACATTTTCGAGTGTATTTAAGCGGTCTTGATAACTGCGAGTCGTAATAATATTGCCATAGTATTCAGGAGAGGTATCAAGGTTATGATTATAATAATCTAACCCGGCTTCTGCTAAGCGTTGAGCTTGAGAATTATCAATCATCCCTAAAGTCATACAGGTTTCCATCCCTAATGACTTCACTTCTTTTACCATCATTTCAAGATAAGGCATATCGCGTTCTTTCGGATTCCGCCATGCCGCCCCCATACAAAAACGAGTTGAACCTGCTTGCTTAGCTTTTTTTGCAGACTCCAGAACTTGCTGAACTTCCATTAGTTTTTCAGTTTCTAGTCCTGTTTTATAGCGCGCGCTTTGCGCACAATACTTACAATCTTCTGGGCAAGCCCCAGTTTTAATCGATAGCAAAGTACTGACTTGCACTTGCTGGGGGTCGAAATGTTGGCGATGAATTTGCTGTGCCTGAAATAATAATTCAAAAAAAGGCATTGAAAACAGTTCATTAGCTCGTTTTATTGTCCACTGTTTTAATTGGCTCACGGAAACTCTCCAGTTGAAAAAGTTGTTGCCAGTTTAAATATTGCGATTATCATGTCAACTAAAATGATCTAAAAAAGTTGACGATGATAACGAATGGATAACGCAGATATTCAGTTTGATGCCAAACATATTTGGCACCCTTATACCTCGATGAGCCAGCCAATTCCGGCTTATCCGATTGTTGAAGCCCATGGCGCCGAGCTAATCATGGCCGATGGGAAAAAATTAATTGATGGTATGTCTTCATGGTGGGCAACCATTCATGGTTACAATCATCCTGTATTAAACCAAGCGGTAACAACGCAATTAGCGAAAATGTCCCATGTGATGTTTGGCGGGATTACGCACCCACCCGCAGTGAATCTATGTAAACAGTTGGTTGCTATCACACCAGAGCCGCTGGAATGTGTGTTTCTCGCTGACTCAGGCTCCGTGGCAGTTGAAGTTGCTCTGAAAATGGCATTGCAATATTGGCAAGCAAAAGGGGAAAAGCGTCAGCGCATCCTGACATTACGCCATGGATATCATGGTGATACTTTCGGTGCGATGGCCGTTTGTGACCCAGATAATTCAATGCATGGCCTGTATAAGGGGTATTTACCTCCGCATATTTTTGTGGAAGCCCCTCAATGCGGTTTTTACGACGAATGGGACAGCGCCGATTTGCATCCTCTTGAAGTTCAACTTGCCGAAAATAGCGATAAAATTGCGGCGATCATCCTTGAACCGATCGTTCAAGGGGCTGGTGGAATGCGTATATATCACCCTGAATATTTAAAGGGAGTCCGCCATTTGTGTGATCAATATGGTCTACTGTTGATCGCTGATGAAATTGCGACTGGTTTTGGTCGTACAGGTAAATTGTTTGCTTGCCATCATGCTGATATATCACCCGATATTATGTGTTTGGGTAAAGCACTAACTGGGGGCTATATGACACTTTCTGCCACACTCACAACTCGCCATGTGGCAGAAACCATTAGCAATGGTGAAGCAGGTTGCTTTATGCATGGACCAACCTTTATGGGTAACCCTCTTGCCTGTGCGGTGGCGGATGCCAGCCTGAGTTTGTTACTCAATAGTCCTTGGCAGAAAATAATTGCCACTATCGAACAACAACTTAAGGCTGAACTGATGCCCTTAATATCCCACCCTAGTGTTGCAGATGTACGTGTTCTTGGTGCAATTGGCGTGATTGAAATGAAGCAGCCAGTCAATACAGCCGCTTTACAAAAAGTATTCGTGGAAAATGGTGTTTGGGTTCGCCCATTCGGCAAACTTATTTATGTTATGCCACCGTATATCATCACCCCCGAGCAACTCAGTAAAGTAACAAATGCAATGGCAAAAGTGTTGGGATAGCACAATAAATTCAATGGTAATCGAAGTGATTTTTTCTGGATTTTTAATTAGAAAATCTTCTAAATAATTCGAGTTATAGCAAGGCGGCAATCGAGGATATCTTGGGGAGCATACATCAGTATGTGACCCAAGTAGCCGAGTGAAGCCAACACCGCTATAGCTCGAAATATGACGGAGATTAAAGGATGACTGAAATGACCCACATTGGACCTTTCCCGACCATATACCTTCCTATTTGTGTCAATTTCCCTGTAATCGGGTCAATTTCAGAAACTGAAATATGGTCTGATTTTTGCCCACTCGAAATTAAAAAGCGCCCTGTTGCATCGATATTAAAGCCCCTTGGGTGCGTCTCTGTTGGGTAACGTGCTTCTAATGTTAGCTCGCAACCGTCATCAGAAACCAGATAGTGGCTGAGGTAACTTTCAGAACGTTCACTAACATACAAATGACGGCCATCTGGCGTAATGTGGATATCTGCAGCCCAGCGCTGACTTTCGTTACCTAATGGGTAATTTGCCAAAGTTTGCATGTTACGATAGCGAGTAAATTTACGATACACGCCTACCGTTGAGTCTAACTCATTCACACAATAAATGACTTTTTCAGTAGGATGGAAAGCCAGATGACGGGGGCCGGATTTCGCAGCTGTGGTAATTTGATCTGCGGTTGCTTCGGTTAAATAACCATTTTCATGTAAATCGAATAAACGGATATGGTCTTCGCCTAAACAAGGAACCCAAAGCTGTTGGTTATCAACATCAACATGGGAAGAATGTGGATTACGCAAGCCTTCAATCACTTGAACAACGCGATCTGGGACGCCTTCTTCATTAATGGTTAACACTGACAAGTTATGTTGATGATATGAAGGAACAAATAGATATTTGCCATTATTATCAAGGGATAAATGAACCGGTGTACCTGGAATTGATGTCTCCGCTTTTAAACGTAGTAACCCTTTCTCTTCAATTTCATAGGTTACGACACGGAAATTCGGGCGCACACCAATATAAAGGTGTTTTTTATCATGGCTTAATACCATAGGTTGCACTTGACCCGGTGTTTTTACCGTTTGCAGAAGAGTAAGCTCCCCAACCTCATTCATCGACCACACGTGAATTTGCTGACTCTCGGGGCTCGCAATATAAACAACCTGATTCATCCTGACTCCTTAATTCATGATAAAAATACAAAACCGCATCTATAATCCACTATATTGGCTTCACTATACTTTATATTATGCAAATTACACTGGGTAAATAGCACTGACGCGGCTGTTACATATCGTACCAAGAACAAATAATAATGATACTAAAACGGTTCAGTTAACGTTATGATGATAAAACATATCAAGTTGACTATTTTTATAGCAATAATTTCTCGTTATTCGTTAAATTCATCATCTCCCTATCTCTACCCCTTTAGTAAGATAGGTAACAACTAAATCACGTGGAGCCGTTTATGTCATACCGCGTTATTGCGCTCGATCTTGATGGAACACTGCTTGATCACCAAAAGAAAATTCTGCCTGAATCTTTAGCAGCCTTACAAGAAGCACGCCGCCAAGGCGTCAAAGTGATCATTGTCACAGGCCGCCATCATGTTGCGATTCATCCGTTTTATCAAACTTTAGATCTCGATACTCCAGCCATTTGTTGTAATGGAACCTACCTATACGACTATTTAGGCAAAAAAGTTCTAAAATCAGATCCTATGACCCTCGATTCTGTCACACAAATGATAGACAAACTGCGTGGAACAGATATTCAGCATTTAATGTATGTTGATAATGCAATGCTCTATAACGCACAAACAGAAGGCATTAAACGTACATTGAATTGGGCCGAATCCTTACCTGTTGCACAGCGCCCAACCATTGAATTTGTTGAAGATTACGCTGATGTGATGCATAACTATGATTCTATTTGGAAATTTGCTGTTAGCTCGCCAAATACGGAGCAACTTCATCGAGTCGTTAGCGAAATTGAAAATGATTTTGGTTTGGACTGTGAATGGTCTTGGATGGATCAGGTTGATGTCGGCCGCAAAGGCAATAGCAAAGGCCAACGCTTAAAAGAGTGGGTCGAATCCCAAGGGATGACGATGAATGATGTTGTGGCTTTCGGTGACAATTTTAATGACTTAAGTATGCTGACAACCGCAGGTTTAGGTGTCGCAATGGGCAATGCCGTTGATGAAATCAAGCAACAAGCCAAGCTAGTCACTCGCATCAACACGGAGCCGGGTATTGCTGAAGTTATCCGTAAATACGTTCTCTAACGGGGTTATGAAATAACAAGAAAACTTAGTTCAATTCAGGTTACTGACACTCTCCATACTTTTCGGTTAAAGATTGTCAGTAACCGGAAAAAACTCTACATAATTGATGAATCAATACAACTTATTGGGTAAGTAATTCGATTAACGCTTGCTCTAATACAGGTAAGGCCGCGCCATAAATTCGTGAGTTTCGGCTCATCTGACTCATTGAGAGTTCCGGTAATGATTGGCCAAAAAAACGATTTTGCTGTTGGAAGCTCTCACAAAACGCAGCCCAAATTTGCGGGTTTTTCACAAAAGGCCCCGACACAATTAAACGTGAAGGGAAAAATACACGACAAATATTTGATGCTGCATTTGCCATATGAGAAACAGCTTGCTGCATCGTTGCATTATTAACTAGATCATGAGTAGCCAAAATTTCTGCCACATTTTCTTCATCATCATGGGCTTTAAATTTACCAGCAAGCACATCTGGACCAATTGCCCATAATGCAGTAACCGTTTCTAAGCACCCAACTTGCCCACACTGACACGGCTTATTTTGCCCTGGGATATGCCAATGCCCTATTTCACCAAAAGCATGTCCACCTATATTGATGTAATTATCTGCGGTACTAAAGGCAACCCCGACACCGTACCCCCAATGCAGTAATAACGTACTTTTGCGACGCTCAAGTACATGTAGCATTAACTCGTCGTCCAAAGTTCTTGATAAAACAACACGATACTCAGGGGGAAATAAACTTTTGATATCTAAATTATTCATTCTAGGCCAACGAGATGCATGTATCCAATGATAAGTTTTGCGATCAAATAACCCCCCTAAAGAGAAGACACACCCCGAAACTTCCGCTGTTCTCGGTATTTTTTGCAGAATATTTTTGTGAAGTTGGCTAATTTTGCTGGCTAATGCTTGGCTATCACACTCAGGTGATGCTTCAAGCTGCTCATGCGCAATGACATTAGAAACTAAATTGATAGCAAAAACATGTAATGACAAACTAATGACTTGGAAAACTAATGTTACTAAACGATTAGGATTCACTACCAGTATCATTGATGGCCGACCTCGCCCTGAATGTTGGCTGATTGTTTCGGTCAATAAACGGTTATCTAAAAGCTCAGTAACATGTTCTGATACGGTAGTTGAGCGGATATTCAGAAATTTTACTGCTTCACGACGTGTCGTGATTTGGCCATTTAAAATGGCAAAAAAAATACGTTCCTTATCATTTGTAATAGACTGAGTGATCGGTAAATGTGATAAAAAGCCAGTCGTTGTTTTTAATATCATAATAATTCGATATAAAGCCGTTTAATCTAGGTCCCTGCACCATTCATCAAATAGGAATAGGCAACCTACCTACAGCTTACCCCTTCTCAAGTCAGAAAAATGGTAAATAACTATCGATAAAGTATGCCTCAAGGGTCTATCGTCAATCAATCCTTATTAATAAAAGAAAAAAGCCAGAACGCGGTAAGGCAGCCTGGCTTTTGCTGGTTAAAACAATACGCTAAAGTAATTAATATGTATATTCACGCACAACTTCACGATTGATAGTGCTCTTTACAATATTTAGTTGATCATCCCAGGTAATTGCTGATACTGGAGGGGTTATTCCACACCTCATCAATGCGGGCTGTAAATAATGGCGTGGATTAGTGGTCGCCATCATAATAGCTTCATCAAAGCTTGCTATCTTATTGTTCACTATATTACGTACCGCTTGGTCTAATGTCAGGCTAGACCCCGCTAAATTAGCTTCCCCGGGAACCCGCACGGTGCCATCATCAGTACGTTCAATTGACATCGCTGCAAATTGGTAATTCCCTGCTTTATTACAACCTGCAGCGCTGACAGCGTCTGTCACTAAAATTGACCTAGCGACCGTCTTAGTTCGTAATAAATTTTTTAATGCGGGAAATGGAATATGTATTCCATCAGCAATAAAACTGGCACCAATAGCATCGCAACTTAATTGAGCTTGAAGCGTATTTTCCAATTTATGTAAATATTGAGGAATACCATTTCCTAAGTGTGTACTCATGCAAACACCCTCTTTGGCCGCTTCCTCCATTTGGCTAAAATTGATATTAGAGTGCCCTACCGCCACACACTTCCCCATGGCAACTAACTGTTTTACAAATTGAAATTGCCGGTCAAACTCTGGAGCATAAGTCACTAGCAGTATCGGCTTGCTAACCTTTCTTTCTAAACTAGCAACCAAATTAATATCTGGTTTAATAATATCGCAGGGAGGATGACATCCCGCATACCCCACTTCTGGATTAATAAATGGCCCCTCCAAATGGTAACCAGGAACCATAAGTTTACCAAGATGGCTTTTCGATACGGCCTTATCTAATGCCCGAAAACGCTCTATAAGAGAAGACTCCGATGCTGTAATTAACGTTGGTAAACAAAATGTTACTCCTGTTTTTAACATTTTATCTAGTGCATAATCTAATGCTTCTGCAGTAATATTTTCATCATTAAAATCAATACCTGCAAAACCATTTACCTGAATATCAAATAGTCCACTGGTTACCTTCATCGTTTGATCCCTCAATACTTTTCCTTAATAGCGCCCTGTTAACAAGGAAGCAGAATCTTTATCCAAGAATATTCGGCAATCTTGATGTTGTTGAATAATTGACGCAGGAACTTGGTTGGTTATTTCACCTTCTATTGTATTTTTTACTGCAATAGATTTACGTAAGTCAGGTACGCTAAGTATTAAAGTTTTTGAACTTAAAATATGCGAAATACTCATAGAAATAGCTTGCTTAGGTACTTCATTCAAATGGGCAAACCACTTTTCGCCCAATTGCTGTTTTCTACATGCTTCATCAAGGTTAACCACAAGATAAGGCGAGCTCACGTTAAAGTCTGCAGGTGGGTCATTAAACGCTAAATGAGCATTTTCTCCTATTCCTGCAAAACAGACATCAATGTCATACTGGCGAATAATATGATTTAGCCTCTGAATTTCTTTTTCTATATTCTCAGCAGAACCATTTACCCCAATAAATTGCTTCAGTGATGGCAATTTATTGACAAGTCGTTCTTGTAAGTAACGGCGAAAACTAGCCGGATGTCCTTCATTCAGGCCAATATACTCGTCTAAATGAAAAATAGTAATACGAGACCAATCAATATCTTCATTAATTAAATTTTCCAGCATTTCAAATTGGCTAGCTCCTGTTGCGACGATAATGGCGACATCTGCTTTTTTACTAAGCGCCTGTTTAATCGCAAGTGCTCCCGCTTGGCTGGCCTTTTTACCTAACATTTGTTTATCTTCAGAAACAATAATATCCATATGAACCTCATACTAAATAAGTAAAAATTTAATCTGTATCTTATTGGTGTTGTTTTAATTTTCTGGCCATTTGCACGGCGATTAATGTCAGCACACAGCAGAAAATCAAGTAGTAAACAACATAAGTCGGTTTTCCATCTCCAACAGAAACTAAAGCAGCTGCAATAACTGGGGTTGAGCCTGCAAAAATAACACTGTTTAGTTCACGAGAAAGTGCAATACCTGAATAACGATATTGTGTTGGGAATAGATTAGCTAAGAATGCGCCTTGAGCTCCTGATGTCGCGCCATGGCCAATACCATAAGCAATACACATACCCAGTGTTGCCAGTACTAAACTACCACTGCCAAGGAACCAAAATAATGGGAACGCAAAAGCCCCTAAGAAAATAGCGCCGAATGAGAAGATTGTAGTTGTGCCATATTTATCAGTTAATTTCCCCATAACAGGCGTCATGACTGTATTAACAAGTACAGCGACCATTAATGCCATCAATCCATCAGATTTTTCCATTCCTAACGTATTAGTGAGGTAGCTAATACTGAATACACTAAGTACATAACCATTTGCTTGATGCCCCGCCAAACTAAAAAAACCACAGAGTAAATTTTTTCGACTATGAATAAATAATTCTTTAATCGGAATTTTTTGCTCTTTTTTATCTTTCTCTGCTTTTTCGACTGATTTAACATATTCAGGGGTTTCATCCAATTGCTTGCGAATATAAATAGCGACAATAAATAAAACGATAGATAGCAAGAAAGGAACACGCCAACCCCAGCTCATAAAGGCATCATCAGGGAGTTGTGATACAGCAAAAAAAGCGGCAGTCGACAATAGAATGGCGATCCCTGTAGATGCATTAATTAACGAGGTATAAAACCCCCGCTGCTTCATAGGGACATATTCCGCAACAAAAGTTTGGGCACCTGCTAGCTCAGCGCCTGAACCAAAACCTTGCATTAATCTGATTACAACTAATGCAATCGTGGCCCAAAATGCCAATGTGGTAATAAGTCGGAAGTAATCCAAGAGCGAGTGTTGCGATCCCCATTAAAACAATGGCAAAAATAAGAGCTGGTTTGCGCCCGTATCTATCTCCTATATGAGCTATTATTACCCCCCCTAAAGGACGTGAAATAAAGCCTACAGCAAAGGTAAGAAACGCTGCTAATGTTGCAATTGTGGGTGATAGATTCGGAAAGTAAAGTTTATTGATCACTAGCCCTGCTGCTGCACCATACAATGAATAGTCGTACCACTCTATGACCGTTCCTGACACGCTAGCCATCATCACTTTTCTAATCGTTTTTTTATCTGCAGCTGGCTTATCAGCTGCAGTATCGGTAGCTAATTGTTCTGAAATAGTGTCACTCATACTGCCCCCTACATTTATTTTAGGAATACATTATTTGAGGTATGTTTTGTTCAAACAAAACGGACAAAAAGCGCGCACTATTGAAATTAGCACTATTAAACTGAATTTAGAACATGATCGTTCTTAAATTATTTAGAAATGAGATCGAAATCATATTTCAATGAGAAAACATATACTTTTATTTAAAATAATTTATTTTAATTTTATTTTAATTTTTTATTAAAAACACAAACAAACAATTAACATTATAAGCAAAATCAAATATATACAACAAAGAAGACATTGTAACCATTAAAATAACCCCTGCTCAATTAAAAATATATTTATAATATAAAAGATATTTGATTATAAATAATCTCTCTATAACCGCCAATCAATTTAAAAACAGATTTGTTTTTTAATTATTAATTTGCCATATTGAGATGTCTTTACTCTACATTGATTGCTTCTATTATAAGGACCGAGTTATGCCACATACCCCTCACTTAAATAATCAAACTTTCCAGCCCGTTCAAGAAGTTAAACCATTGCTCATTCCCCGTATCGTTCACCTTGGTTGTGGTGCATTTCATCGAGCTCATCAAGCTCTTTACACTCACTTATTATTTGAACAATTTCTCTCTAATTGGGGATATTGTGAAATTAATTTGATGTCCGATAGCGGAGCTGTGTTAATTAATCAATTAAATAAATATAACGGCCATTACACTTTACTTGAAAAAGACGAAGAAAAATCGACCGTTAGAACGATTAAGGTGATAAAAGAAGCAATGCATCCACGCATTGATGGCATAGATGCTGTGGTAGAAAAGATGGCTTCCCCTGATACAGCAATTATTTCATTAACGGTCACAGAAAAAGGCTATTGCCTTTCTCCTGCAACAGACCTGTTGAATTTGTCACACCCCAACATACAACATGACATCGCACACCCAACAAAACCACGATCGGTTTTAGGTTATATCGTCGCGTCACTTCGTTTACGTTTTCAACGACAACAACCCCCTATTACCATTCTTTCTTGTGATAATATTCGTAAAAACGGTGAGGCCGCACGGCGTGCTATTGTTGGTTTAGCCGCTCAACAAGATAAACAACTAGCGCAATGGATTGATCAACACATTTCATTCCCAAGTACAATGGTTGATCGAATTGTCCCAGCCATGACTCAAGAATCATATGCAGAAATTAAACAATTAATTGGCAGAGATGACCCATGTGCCATCATTTGTGAATCATTTCGCCAGTGGGTTATTGAAGATAATTTTGTGAATGGTAGACCAGACTGGCAGCATGTCGGTGCTCAATTTGTGCCTGATGTCACACCCTATGAAATGATGAAATTACGTATGCTAAACGGAAGCCACTCTTTTCTTGCTTATCTAGGTTACTTAGGTGGCTATGAATTTATTTCCGATGCTATGCAAAACTCTGATTACAGTAGAGCGGCGTACAGCTTAATAATAAACGAACAAGCACCTACACTTTTCATCCCTGACAATACAACCCTATTACAATATACACAAACTTTAATAAAGCGTTTTTCTAACAAGACAATCAAACATAAAACTGCACAAATTGCGGCTGATGGGAGCCAAAAATTACCTCAACGCTTACTAGACTCAATAATGTGGCATCAAAAGCACGGCTCAGACTATACATTTCTCGCTCTCGGAGTTGCTGCCTGGATGAAATATGTCAGTGGACAAGATGAGCAAGGTAATGCAATAGATATTAAGGATCCTTTACAACATAAATTTGCTGAAATCTATCACCTATGTGGGGTTGGTTTGGAAGCTGTTGATAGGCTTTTAGCGATTAACGCTATCTTTCCACTTGAGTTTTCTCAAAATCAAGATATCGTCAAAAATGTAAAAACAGCCTATCAGCAGCTAATCTCTGTTGGCGCTCGTGAAACAGTTAAGCACTATCTACAGCAAACAGTAAAGTAGAGATTAACTTTATTTATACATAAAAATTAATCTATGAAAGGAGATATCGTATTTTATACGTAAGCTGCGATATCTCTTATTGATTACTTTTTGGATAGAAGAGAAAAATATGTCCTTGCTATAAATGGCGGGAAAGTGACACCGACTTCACTTGCGCATAAACTTTACGCCCTTTGCGAATAGAAAGCTCATCCCTTGCCCAGCGAGTGATCCGTGCCCATAAATAATGTTCTTCGCCTAAATCTAGCTTCACATCTACTTGCTCGCCATCTTCAATCCATTCAACCACTTCTGCGGCTAAAATATTACGAATACTGCTCACTTGTGGTTTTTCGAGTACCAAAGAAACATCTGCAGCGTCAATACATATCCGCACATCAACACCTTGTTGGGCTTCAACTCGAGGGATCCACAGTTTTTGGCTACCAACAATCACCGCTGTCATCTCATAATCAGGGTGTTGGCTATGCACCGTTGCACTTACCACACTGCTTAACGTTTCTTGCTGTAACCAAGGGCGCAAAGCACTGCTTGCCCAAACATCTTCCAAAGCGCCAAAAGCTTTAACTTTTCCTTGCGCCATGACAATCACTTTGTCAGCCAGACGCAAAATTTCATCCAAACTATGGCTAACATATAAAATGGGAATTTTAACGTCTTGAGAAAGTTTCTCTAAATACGGCAGCAATTCACGCTTTCGAGGTAAATCCAAAGAGGCTAACGGCTCATCCATTAGGAGAATTTCAGGGGCTGTAAGTAATGCGCGGCCAATGGCGACTCGTTGTTTTTCACCACCAGAAAGGGTTATCGGATAGCGATTGAGTAATTTTTCAATCCCTAACAATTCAACAATATCATCGAAGCGGTCTTTCATTACGGGTGACATGCCATAACGCAAATTGCTTTTCACCCGATAATGGGGAAATAGCCGTGCATCTTGAAATACATAACCGATATAGCGTTGTTCAGGTGGTAAGCAAATACCTTTTTCCATATCCACCAATGTGCGACCATTTAATACAACGCGCCCTGTATTAGGTTTAGTTAACCCACCTATCACATTGATAAGCGAGGTTTTACCTGCGCCTGAAAGCCCAAAAACGGCAGTAATACTTTCCGTTGGCAATTGCGTTGTGACTTCAAGCTGCAAGTCCCCTAGTTTTTGAGAAAAGTCGAGTTCTAACATGCTAAGCCACCCCCAAACGCTTTTTACCCCAACGGGTGAGCCACTCTGAAATCAGTAATGAAATCAAGGCTAAAATAATCGCAATCACACATAATCGCGCAGCGTCTACCTCAGCCCCTGGCGTTTCGATTAAGGTGTACATCGCTAATGGGATGGTTTGTGTTTCACCTGGTATATTCGAAACAAAAGTAATTGTGGCGCCAAATTCACCAAGTGAACGTGCAAATGCTAATACTGTTCCGACAATAATACCGGGAAGAGAAAGCGGAATGGTGATCGTGAAAAAGACACGTAACGGTGTCGCGCCTAATGTCCTCGCGGCTAGCTCCAATTTTTGGTCAACCGCTTCAAGCGCCAAACGGATCGCACGCACCATCAGTGGAAACGCAACCACGGCAGACGCAAGCGCAGCCCCCCGCCAACTAAAGGTAAAACTAAAGCCAAACCAGTTATATAACCATTCACCGATAAAACCGCGTTTACCCATACTGATCAATAATAAATACCCCACTACCACTGGCGGCAATACCAGTGGTAAGTGAATAATACTATCGAGCAGTGTTTTTCCAGGAAAATTACAGCGAACCAATACCCATGCCATTAAAATACCTAACGGTAAACTGAAAATTACAGCCACACTGGATACTTTTAGACTTAGGTAAATCGCTTCCCATTCATAAGGACTTAACATCTGCAAAAAAATGCTCTCTTAACGTTTATTTAGTACGAGGTTCAAAACCATAACGTTTGAATACTTCTGAAGCCGCTGGGGTTTTCAAGTATTCATAATAATCACGGGTTGCTTTGTTATCTTGATCTTTAACAATTGCCATTGGATATTCAACAGGTTTATGGGTATCAGCAGGGAAGACACCTACCACTTTGACTTTTTGGCTAGCGACAGCATCAGAGCCATATACAATACCTAAAGGCGCTTCTTGGCGCTCAACCAATGCCATACCACTACGCACGTTATTTGTACGTGCTAACAGCGGGTCAACTATCTCCCATGCACCTAAGTTGCTTAATGCTTCTTTGGCATAAATACCAACAGGGACATGGTCAGGGTCACCAACGGCTAAACGGCCACCATCTAACAGTTTTTTCCAATCAGTTTGTTTATTAATTTCAACTTTATCAATTTTGGCATCTTTCGGTGCAATTAACACCAATTCATTACCTAATAATGTATAGCGTGTATCTTCTACCATCAATTTTTTATCAATGGCGTAATCCATCCATTGCTGGTCAGCAGAAATAAATAAATTAGCGGGTGCACCTTGCTCAATTTGACGAGCCAGCGTTGAAGAAGACGCATAGGATGCAACAACCTCTACTTTAGTGTCTTTCTTATATTGCTCAGAAATTTCATTCAGTGCATTAGTTAGAGAAGCCGCTGCAAAAACCGTAATTTTATCAGCTGCAAAGCTATTGCTAGCCATCGTTAACGTTAATGTTGCGCCAGCGAGAAGTGATACCAAACCTTTTTTCATTTTTATCTACCCTAGTATTAATCGACACGTTATATATAACAGGACACAGCGATAACTTAAAGTCAAACTCGTGATAAAAGTGTGCTGGCGCAAGAAATGATGCAATTTTGTTGCATGTTTTCTCTAAAACCCCACTAACGATGAAAAATTCCTCAGCCGTAAAATCGTTTTTATATAGAGAACAATTTATATCCTTTGTAACTTTATCGGCACAAATCGTACACAATTGAATATTTTATCCAACTTTTGCAGATAGATAAAAACAGAGGAGATAATATGGCTATTCAACCGACAGCGCTTTCTCCAACCCAAGCTCACTATATGAGTGGATTAACCATTGAGCAATTTAATGGGTTATTTGAAAAAAATATTTCCCCTGAAGCTTTAGCTTCCTTAGCAGAATCAGCGGGTAATGGGAACTTAGAGAGTATCGATTTATTACACAATATCGCTCTACGGCAAGACAACGAAGGAAGAAAAGCAGAAAATATTCTGTTTGATTTATTTAGTGGAAAGCTGCCTGCAAAGAAAGGTATAGATAAAGAAATACAAGAAACTAGCAAAAAATTATATCAATTACACCTTAATACAAAAATCAAAAAACACCTAAAAGATTCGAAACTAACGACCCCTTCTAAGCTCCTTTATATTGTCGGATCTGCAATAGAAAAAGTTATTGATAAAATTAGTTTAACTAAACTATTGATGAAAAATGAACCCGAGGAATCTACTCTTTGGGATAATAACAGGATGACAACAAGTGATGAGATTGATTCAAGTAATAAAAATAACCCAACTTTGCCATCAAATATGATGGTCAATAGCCCAATAGGCCTCATCCAAAGCGGGGACAATTTATTAGCAGAGATAATTGAACAAAAAGCCCCTGAGAGTGTAAAATTAAAACAATTCGAATTATTCCCTATCAATGTCAATGATAACCATTGGGTCTTGTTTGTACTCTATCAAGCAGATCCAATACATCAACCAGCGGATAATAATCAATCAGCGAATAATAAAAGAAAATGCATTCTATTTAATTCATACGATAACGTGAGTACCGATATTCGAAAAGAAATAACAGTGGCAGCAAAAAAGGCCGATGTCGCTGAAGAAGATATCACTTACATAGAAGGAAACATCCAACAACAAGTCCCTAACGGATGTGGATTATTCGTTGTTGAAGCTATTAAGCAACTCACTGAAAATACTCAGCAAGATCCTTATGATACATTAAAAGCATTTCAAGAAAGTTTTATAAAAAAGACGATGGCTGAACAAAAAGAGTTTAATATTCAAAACCGCAGACAGCTATATTCAAATTACCATGATAGCAAATATCCATCATTATAATGCCCACTGCTATATGAAAAACCCCCTGACTGCATTTACAATCAGGGGGTCTATAATCAGTCAGACAAGAAATTTTGTTAAAAATTACTTGTTTTCAGTATTATGATGATGAGGTACGTGTGCTTTAGACAGTAAGTTAAAGAACGCGCCCAAACCATAGATCAAACCCATGATCAAAAACATAACAACTGGAACCATCATCAGGGCAAAACCCAAACTTTTAATTAGTTCTAACATAGGAAAAAGCCTCTTCAGTGATACTGTACCCACCAGCCTACAAGATACGCTGACGAGGGAAAACTTGACTCTCAGTATATTGAGTATAAATCAAATCAAAATAATAACGCACAATTACGTTATAATGGAGACTATTTTAGACAAAATATTATACTAACGACATACTAAACGTGCTTTTTACCTCTGTCATCACCAGCCACGCCGGAAGGGAGAAATTTATGCAGGCCGAAATTTTACTCACACTGAAACTACAGGGCAGTTTATTTGCTGATCCTCGCCGTATCGCGCTACTAAAACAAATTAAAGCGACAGGGTCAATCAGCCAAGGCGCTAAACTCGCAGGGATCAGCTATAAAAGTGCTTGGGATGCCATCAATGAAATGAATCAACTCACTGATGATATCCTTGTTGATAGGGCGACAGGTGGTAAAGGCGGTGGCGGCACAACACTGACTCACTATGGTGAGCGATTACTTCAACTATATGATTTACTAGCACAAATTCAGCAAAAAGCCTTTGATGTACTCAAAGAAGATAATCTCCCTTTAGACAGCTTATTAGCAGCTATTTCGCGTTTTTCACTGCAAACCAGTGCCCGTAACCAATTTTTTGGGACGTTAATTGCACGCGACCACATGCAAGTTCAGCAACATGTACAAATTCGTTTAGCAGACAACAGAACGGTGATCAACGCCGCATTGACAGAGCAAAGCGCTAACCGTTTAGGGTTAGCCGAAGGAAAAGAAGTGCTTGCATTGATTAAAGCACCTTGGGTAAAAATTACTAAACAATCCAATCCAACAGGCTTTGATAACCGCCTTGAAGGCAAAATTACCGCTTTAGAGCGGGGTGATGAGAACAGTGAAGTGATTGTGACACTCACAGGCGGTGAAACTTTATGTTCAACTATGCCAAATAGCGAAATCGATGCCCAATCTTTGAAAGTGAATAATAGCGTTATGGCGTTATTCAATGCGGACCAAGTGATTGTTGCCACACTTTGCTAATTTGCTAGTTTGCCCTGCTTACTTACAATAAAAGTAAGTAAGCATTCACCTTTTTTCCTTATCATATCGTTCTGTTGTTGACTTTAGCTTCAATCCTGATTATTTGTGATAGATGACAAGGTAAATAATCATGATAAGGAAGCTTGATGAGCACAATAACAATACAACATGGCAACTTTAAGCTCAGCGAAATTCAGACTTTAGACATTCAGCAACTTAACATCGAAAAAGGGGAAAATTGGGCTTTTATTGGTGCCAATGGTAGTGGTAAATCATCACTTGCTCGAGTACTTTCCAATGAGCTCCCTCCTCTTTCTGGTGTCGTAAAAAATACATTCACCTCTCCTGTTCGTCTATCATTTGAACAATTACAAAAAATCATTAATGAAGAGTGGCAGCGCAATAATACAGATATGCTCAGTGATGATGAAGATGACACGGGATATACAGCAGCTGAAATCATTCAATTTAACCATAAGGACAATGAATACTGCCTTGAGCTTGCCGCTCGCTTCGGTATCAGTGACTTGTTGTCTCGTCGGTTTAAGTACCTTTCTACGGGTGAAACTCGCAAAGTACTGTTATGCCAAACATTGATGGGTAATCCTGACTTACTGATCCTTGATGAGCCATTTGATGGCCTAGATGTTTATTCAAGAAGTCAGCTCAGCGAACTACTATCAAGTTTGTCTGAAAAAGGCTTAACTTTAGTGTTAGTGTTGAACCGCTTTGATGAACTCCCTGATTTTATTGAAAACATAGGTGTTGTCGCTGATTGCAAACTAGCAATGGTGGGAAATAGGGAGTCAGTACTTGCTAACACGCTAATAACGCAATTACAGCATAGTGAGAAAATTAAACAGCTTTCTATCCCTGAAACTGAGGCTCCAACCGCAGATGAAAAACTGGATGACACGACACCTCGTATTATTTTGAAAAATGGAACTGTTAGCTACAATGACAAACCGATCTTGCACGGTTTAAATTGGCAGGTAAACCCAAACGAACACTGGCAAATTATCGGTGAAAATGGCGCTGGAAAATCCACCTTATTGAGCTTGATTACAGGAGATCACCCTCAAGGGTATAGTAATGACTTAACCTTATTTGGTCACCGTCGTGGGTCAGGAGAAACCATATGGGATATTAAGCGCCATATTGGTTACGTCAGCAATAGCATTCACCAAGAATACCGTGTCGCAACCAGTGTACTCAATGTCATTATTTCCGGTTTTCATGATTCTATTGGCTTGTACCAAACCCCCTCTGATCGTCAAATACAATTAGCGTATGAATGGCTAGCTCTGTTAGGTTTTTCTACGCAAACAGCTCAACAACCTTTCCACAGTCTTTCGTGGGGGCAGCAGCGCTTAGTCTTGATAGCTCGAGCACTAGTTAAACACCCTGCTATGCTTATTCTAGATGAGCCATTGCAAGGGCTTGATGGCCTTAACAGGTTGTTAGTTCTGCGGTTTATTGATGTAATGCTAAGACAAGGTAACACACAACTCTTATTCGTCAGCCATCATCAAGAAGACGCCCCTGCTTGTATTACACATCGGCTCACTTTTGTCCCTGATAATGGGAAATACCGTTACGATATTGAAAAACTTTAATTTTTGACTTATTTGCCAATAGACACGATGAAACTGTTGGCAAATTAATCTAATGTTTAATAGATGGTAACTAAGTTATACACAAATAACTCTTTGATTTTATTTTATTTATATTTTTTAGGTTATTTTAAATTAGAAAATTCACATAAAATCATTACACTGCGCCTATTCTAATAATTTAGACATCATAATGGATATTTTTTATGGCTTGGTTAATGTTAGCCTCTTCACTTGCAGTACTTGCAACACACCGTTTAATTGCTCTTTTTTTACTCGCTTGCACAATTATTACCGCAGCACTTACACACGTTATTGATTGGCAAGCGGTTCTACTATTGGTTTGTATTACAATAATTGCCATTATTCGTTTGCGTTTCCAACACTATCTATCCACCAAAATTATTAGTGAAATCATCTTACTAATCTGTACGATTGGGTTATTTATTCACTTATTCCCTGGGTTTAATAACCTGAGATATCTCGATAACGTTACCGTAGGGGAACATAGCGCCCCTTTCACAATGTATTTTAATTTTGATAAGGCACTCGTCCCTTTTATTTTACTCGCCTGCTTACCAACGTTATTTGTCTGTCGGCCAGCCAAGCATGCAACTAAAATTCAATGGGCACTGCTGGTTATTTCTATGCCACTTTTATTGCTGGTCGCAACTGCTGCTGGCGGATTAGCCTTTGAATGGCATTTTCCTAGTTGGTTACCTGCTTTTGTGCTCTGTAACCTACTTTTTGTTTCATTAGCTGAAGAAGCGCTATTTCGTGGCTATTTGCAACAACGTCTAACCCTTTGGTTGAGGTCTCCTTACCTAGCACTAGTGATTACCTCACTGTTATTTGGCGCCGTGCATTTTGCAGGTGGAGCACTGTTAATTCTCTTTGCTACATTAGCGGGTTTGATTTATGGCCTAACTTGGATGTGGAGTGGTAAATTATGGCTGGCTGTATCGATTCACTTCGGGTTAAATTTGGGACATCTGTTATTTTTTACTTATCCAATTAAGTTGGTTTCTAATTAATGTTAACTAATTAAAAATTCATAATCACTCAAAAATTGGATGATCTTCACCGTAAAAAATCACTAACACGAATAATGTTAGTGATTTTTCATTATTATAACCATGTTATCTATCGTTAATCTAATGACTAGTTTGATTAACATTCATTGGCTTAATTTCCCCAGACTCAATATTAAGATAAAAATCTCGACTTGGATTTCCTTGTAGATATTTATCAATTACAGTGAAAATACTGCCAAAGCGTAATTTAAAAATATTCTCAAATGAACTATCCGCGTTAATTTTATCAGTCTCATTTGGTAATGACGATAACAAGGTTCCTGTGAGGAATCGATATTGGTTTAATCTTTCTACAGGTATATCTTGCAACGCAAGTTCGTCTGCATTACGTAAACGATAAAAATCCACAGCAAGGTCAAAACCATTCCATTTTGCAAAATCATTTAACTGATACCCTGTATTTTTAGCAAGAGTAGCAGCTTTATCACTGGCTTTTTTCCATGCATCGGAGTCTTTATTCAAGTAGATTTCGGTGACATTGACAGTTCCCGGGTCTTTAGCGCAAATTTCATGATTTTGACTCAATGGTGCCGTTAATACTTCATTATAAGCTTTCTTAGTATCTAACTGGCTTAAAATAAGCATCTCTTCGCCATTCAAACTAAATAACATTTGACGAATTTCACATGGCCATTCCTCAGGAATAAAACGTAAACGTGTCAGTTCAGTAATATGCCAGTTAGTGAAGTCATAATAATTATTTGCGCTTAAGATATCTTTATTCCAAAGATGCGACGAATTAGTATTTTTGAGGTGTTCCCACTCTTGCTGATAGTGCTCAAATAACTCATCAAACCGAGGAACATCTTCTATTACAATGGTTTGTACATCAATTTCATTCGCATTTCTAAAATTCAATATTTTATAAGCAGGAACATATGCAGCCATTGAAGGAGCTTGAATATTAAAAAGTAAGCTGCCATCCGAATACTTACGTACACCTGTATCATTAAAATGCATATGACCGCCAACATGAACACCGATACCTGTTTTTGCCATTGCATGGCTAGTGTCTTCTTTTGGTGCCCTTTCTAACTGAAATTTACCTTTGCCAAAAATGGTTTCAAGGTCATCTGCTGCACCATTATCAAATTCAACCATCGGGAAATGGCTAAACGTGATTAATGTTTTATTTTGCTCTTTCGCGCGCTTTGCAACATCCGCCATCCACTCAACAGTCTGTTGTTTATGTGTCAACATTTTGTTGTAACCCGCATTCCCCGACCCTGCAAAGTTTTTAGCTGCTTTAGGGTGATTAATATCTGCTTTTTCAGAAGGAACATAGACATTGGCATCAACGGCCATTAACCACAAATCAGGAATAGGCTCAACAAGGTAACTGCTGTCTGCAACATTAAAACAAGGCCCATATCCCTCTTGTTTATATTTACCGCCTGTTCCTTGAGTACAAATTTCATACTGCCTTTGGTTAAAATCACTGGCTTTTAAGGCTGCTTCATAGTTGTAACCTTGAGAACCATAGTTTGAGTATGGTGTTTCCCAATAAATATCTTCTGGTAACGGATTAATACCAAATGATTTCATTGCATCCATCACTCGACCATAACCACTATATACCATCTCTTCAGAGCAAATTGTTGGCAGCTCAGCTCCCGTTTCTATAACGGCAGTCTTTCCTTTATATCCTGTACACTCACTTGCCCCTAAACTAAAGATACGCTGCGTTTTACCATCAGTTCCAAGAAAATCTTCTTTTCCTGCTGGCATATCAAATGGACGGTTCGGATCATGATTCCCTGGTGTAGCAAAGAAACGCATACCATATTTTTGCTCGTACTCTTGCAATACTTTTACTAACCCACGTAAGTGAATAGGTTGGCCGTCATCAGTAAAATCACCAGGTAATGCAATAAGTTTAATACCTTTCTTACCTGCATCATCAAGTGCAGCACGTAGAGCAAAATAGTTTTCATTAAATAAACGCGTAGATGTTAATTGCGCATACATAGAACGAATAACGGCATTTTGACCACTTTTACTATTTTTTAATCCTTCAAATGCATTATCAGCAAACTGCCCATATACATCATGAAAATGGATATCAGGCATAAACGCGACGCGATAATTATAAGGTTGAGCCGTAGGGGCATTTGCCATTGCGACAGTTCCAATGGACATTAATGCAAGGGCAAAACTATATTTTAATTTATTGTTCATATTTGTTCCCTTTAGATAATTAACTATTTCTATCAGAAGTTATATGCAATGCCAACGCGATAACGCCACTGCCATGCATCACGGTAAGTTTGTCCATTTTTGACATATGAACCATCATCATAGGACACATACCCTAATTCAACATAAGGAACCCATGTCTTATTACCAACCCAAGACACATTCAGATTATGTGCATAATCCTTTTCTTTACCTTTATATGCAGGATAATCAGTATCAAATTTATATTCAAAGTCATAACTTAATGAAAAATCTTGCAGCTTATAACCTAAATAAAAATTACTCTGCCAATAATGCTGATTATCTTTTTTAGGCTTATTAGAGTTATCATAATGCCTTACGCCATAACGTAAACGAGTTCCAATATTAAAATCATCCGTTAAATTATAGGCAGCTTTGACACTGAATTTATAAGCCGTATCTTTATCTCCTGAATCTAGAGCAAAAGAAGGTGTTAAAACAAAATCTTTTGTGGCTTTATATTTATAACCAACTTCAACCTCATTTCCTTTTGATGATAGGTTTTCACCAAAACCACCATCTCGACTTCTCCATTTTCCTTCAAGGCTAAAATAAGTTCCATTTTGCATGCTATGGCCAATTTTGACACGGTCTTCATGGCGATGTTCATCCCCTAACCATTCATGACGATAGTCAATATATGTCGCATTCGCTGCTGTGCAAAATAATAATGTAGAGATACCTAGAGTTAAGTTTTTCATAAACTGATTCCTATAATTAATATTTATTTTTTATTTAATCGTTAAAACAATGATTCATTATCTATCTTTTATTTATAGATATACCCCTTATATTTTTAGAAAAAAACCATCCCATCCTTTTAAATAACTTAAAAGAAAATTAATTTATTAAAATTTTAATTTTTTATATTCTTATCTCACAACTCTAATTCCAGCTTCAATAATTCAACAATATCCTCTGATTTTTTAGCATTTAACATTTCATTTCTAAAAGACTCATGCATTAATTTACGTGCGAGAACAGAAAAGATTCGCATATGCTGATTTTCATCTGAATCATTAATTGTTAGCATAATTACTAATTTAACATTAACACTATCTCCCCACGCTAACTCATTCGGTAAACGTAATACAGAAATACTACTGTGTTTAACAAAAGGTGATTTACAGTGCGGTATTGCAATTGAGAAACCTAATGCCGTACTAAAAATCTCTTCTCTTTGCCATATTGCTTGTTCAACTTGTGATCCAGAGTCAGTTCGGTGATTAACTTCTAAATTATCAGTTAATCGTTTAATAACTTCCTCTTTACTTTCCATTCTTTCATCAAGAAAAATTAAAGACGGATCCAATACTGAATAATCATTTTTTGGCGTATTAGCAGAGATAGACAAACGAGATAGTTTATCTTTTTCAAACTTGAACCAATTATCTGCATATGTATCAGGCTCAATAATTAATAAATCGTATTGCGTATCTAATAATAAAACATGAGCAGATTGAATTGATTCAATTATGGAAGATGAAAGACATATTAAAGGAAGAGAGAAAGATTGTGCTAAAATAGCGGTATGTGATGTTTCTGCCCCTGAAGCCATCACAATACCTTGCAAATACTCCCCTCTCAATGCCAATAATTCGCTTGGTGTCAGTAATCCTTGGCAAATAATAATCGAATCTTCTGTTAATTTAGGAAGTTGTATTTTAGATTCGATACCAAGATGCCTTGCTATACGCAATCCCAGATCCTTAATATCTAACTCACGTTGGCGTAAATATTCATTACTACTGCTTCGAAATGGTAAGCTGAGCTCTTCAATTGCCATTGATAACGCAGCAATCGCATTATTTGCCTCTCTTGGTTCAAGTAAGCACGCTTCAATATCCTCATCATCCAATAATTGGCTTTGTGCCTCTAAAATATCAACCGCTGTTTTATCAGCTTGCTGAATATCTAGACTAAATTGTTGACGAGCACTTTGTAACGCACGTTTTAGTATTTCACATTGTTCTGATTGTGAATTTGATGGCTCTAATAATGAAATCTTTTGTAAATCAAAAGATTTCATATAGATAGCCCTACCTTTTGCAATCCCTTGGCTAACACCATAACCCTGAATAATTTGAGATGATGTCCGACTCAGATATATAGGGATCATTCCTTGCTCTGGTTTATCTTTTTTTGGCATTAATCCATCACAATGAATAAATTCTTGTTCAATAAATACCTTTAGTTTTTCATAAGCCAGATTTTCATCATCTCCACTGATTGTAAAATAACATTCATCACCAACAGCGACATCTGCCCCAACAAGAGCCAAAACACTTTTTGCATTGGCTTGGCGTAGTTTGCTTTTATTAAAAAGTAAAATATCTGATTGAAAACAAGCTGTTTTTTGCTCAATTGCACTCGCTGGTCTTGCATGAATACCATTAGGTAACTCACAATAAAATGGAAGTATTTGCATAATTTTTCCTTTATTAATTAGTCAATTAACCAAGACACAGGTGTACAAGGAGCTGCTTTATCTGTGTTTATGCATATAGACTCCGATAAAGTAACTTGATGTATCAACGTATTCGACTTAGGTTCTGTATAGGTTTTGGTTTCACTACTTGGGTTCCACCCACGTAAAATCAGTGACTCTTGATTCTGTGCTTTTTTCAACGTGCTGAAGTGCAGCTCACTATCCCACGTCAATAAACTGTAATTATCAGGAAAAACAATATAATGAGGATTCGTTTTAAATTGAGACCAACCGGAATCTAGGTAACCAAATGCAGGTAAACGCCAATGCTCAATATCACGCCATAGTTGAGCGCTTTGGCCATTTTCTATCGGCAATACAGCAAAATGGAAATGATGAAGCCCCTGAATTTGTGATTCCGGTGACGGCAAAACCATACCTGATGCACGCCCTGGCCGCCAAGTTAGTTCTGCTTGGCCTAGCCAACCCACACTGCGCAAAAGTGTTATTCTTATCATGTTAGGTTGATTAGCTGGGATTTCATACTCTCTTAGCCCTTCAGTGACGATACAAATACCTTTTTTATCATCATGTTGCATTACCAGACTTTGCATTGGGTAAAGTGCCGTTGGTGCCTCTACCCAATTTTCACTTTGCCAAATATCCATATTGGCTGGATTATTTTCTCGCTGAATTAAACCAAAAGGTTGGTCTGCAAAGTGAAATGTCTGTTGAATTTCCGTAGGAATTTCAACCTGAATTCGATGGTCTTCAATGGTATTATCAATTGTGATTTCAACATCTAGCCATGCCTTATCATGAGGTAAAGAAACCTGCATTGTGGCAGATAAACGCGCATTAACCTGTTTGGTTTGGCGGGCAATTGCATTCTGTGGTACTGGAATTCGCCAATTTAGAATAAATGAATCCATTAACGATGCTCTTACACAGTTAAATTGCTGTAAGTGTCCATCACTACTAATTAACCAATCATCTTCAGGTGGCGAATAGTTATAATTATCTCCTTCGTCCCCACCATCAATTAATCTAAGAATATTTGGGTATTGTTGTTGATTACGTTTATCAGTTAATAACAATCGCCCTTGGTGCAGTTCAAGTTTCAGCCATTCATTCTCTAATGTATTTTCAGTTTGAATATTTTGTTGAATTTCAAAACCTGAATTTTCCCCTTCAACCAAATAAAAAGTCTGATAACCACATGAAGGTAACTCTTTCACTTCAAGCAAGACTTCGCATTTCCGGTACCATGTCGTTGTCGTACTATTCGCCAATTCTTGTACAATCAAAGACATATCTTGTTTTTCTTCATGAATAAGTTGCCAGCGGCAAGGTTTTCCTGCATCGTCTTTAATACAAAAATCATTTTCAGGTGTATAAAGAGTAATACGAACTTGAGCATCTCTTTTATGTGGCAACGAATTGAAAATGATAATTTTTTTACCATCTTGTTTTGCTTCAATCCCGCGAGCAAGCATCTTCATATTAAGGTCAAACAATTGATTTGCACTTTCTAAACCATCTTGTAAGCGTGCTTTCACCATGCTATTAACACGATCAGAATTACATCCGCCGATACTATCATGAGCGTGTGACTGCATAGCTTTACGCCAAATATTGTCAATCGCAGTTTGTGGATAAGGTAAACCAAGCCGCCAGTTAATGGATAGAAGAGGCTCAAGTTGTTGACTAACAAATTGTTCTAATTTTGCATTTAATAATTTAATGTCCATTCGTGTAGAAAAAATACCACGATGTACACGCATATATTTCGGGCTCAGCAATTCACCATTAAATTCAGGTAGTTCAGTGCTATTTGCTTGTAAAGCATCAAAAAATGCACTGAAACTACTTTTGACAAAATAATATTCCTTTTGAGCTTTATTTAATTGCTCAAGCATCGCAGGTACGGCATATTCAAAAGGGGATTGGTCATTACCATTAGGTAGTAATATTTGGTCTGAGTGAGCAAAACGGGCTTGTTTTTCCAAGATAGCAGGTAAAACGGCAGAGGCTTTTTCTGGATTATCAGGTAACCATTTCGCGCAGCCGTAGCCCCAAGGTAATACAGCAGTAGCCACACTATGACCTGACTGCGATTTCCAAATAAATTCACTACTTGCGACATCATGTTCACACCATCCACGCCATACGACCGCATGTTTAATACCAAACTCTTGCAAAAACATAGGTAGCTGTGCACTTTGTCCAAATGAATCAGGCACATAGCCTATTGGCATATAACCGCCCCATTGCTCACAATCTACTTTTCCCAACAGTAAGTTTCGCGTGATAGATTCCGCTCCAACGACTAAAAAATCAGTTTGTGTGTACCAAGGGCCAATAAGAATTCGGCCTTGTTTAATTAATTTCTGTAAGCAATCACGCCTTTCTGGTGCAACCTGTAAATAATCTTCCAGCACCACGGTTTGCCCATCTAAAACAAAGGGGCCAAGAGAAGGATCTTCTTCTAAATGTTTAATTAAATCATTCATGAAATAATAAAGAACAATTTTTGAATCATTCTCAGTGAAATACCATTCACGATCCCAGTGCGTATGTTGAATTAAATGTACCGTTTTCATTTTATGACCTTAAAATATTTTTAGCAGAACAGCCCCGTCACGTTATTCACGCTAATTAACACTGTACGACATTATTAAAATAACTCTCTAATTAACGACCGACTTTAAATTTAGGAATAGCTGTTTCTGTTTTTTTAGTTTCTATCGTTTCATTACCACGAAATATTAATAAAGAGCCAATAGTAATAATTGCAGATCCCACAGCAACCGATAATATATATATCGGCCATTTATCTACGGCTAACCACCCATAAAATCCCGAAATAGGAGCATGATTTATCGCACCTAGACCGACCGCCATAGCTGCACCTGTTGCTGCACCAATAATGTTAATGATAATAATCTTTGGATTAGCAAGAGCAAATGGGATCGCGCCCTCAGAAACGCCAATTAATCCCATTAGCGTAGAAGCTTTTCCTGCTTCTCTTAATGATTCAGGAAAACGTTTTGACCAAATTAGCGTTGCTAAACCGATCCCAATTGGGGGAATAATAATAGCAACTTGAGCTGCTGTATTTGGCTCGTAAATTTCCGATGCTAATAATGCCATTGCAGTGGTTACTGCGGCTTTATTAACCGGGCCACCAAGGTCAAATCCAACCATTGCGCCAATAACGGCAGCAAGAATTACTTTATTAGATCCCGACATTGATAAAAGCCATTGCTCCATACCATGATTAAGTGCCGCTAAAGGTGCACCAATCACAAATGCCATAATAATACAGGTGAGTAATGTACCACCTACTGGCAAAATAAAAATCGGTCCTGCTGATGCAAGTGATTTTGGTAATTTCGTATATTTAGCTAACAAACGTACAATATAACCAGCAATAAACCCTGCTGCTAAGGCCCCTAAAAACCCGGTGCCTAAATTACTTGCCAACAAACCACCGACCATTCCAGGCGCTAAACCAGGCTTATTCGCGATAGCAAAGCTGATATACCCCGCGACGATAGGTAACATAAGAGAGAGTGCTAATCCTCCAAAACCATCAAATTTATGAAGCACTTGGACGACGAAATTTGTAGCTTCCAGATGGCTAGAATCCCAAATATTATCAATACCATATAAAGATGCACCAATACGAGATATCCCCATAATCACTGCACCTGCGATAACAAATGGCAGCATCCATGACACACCCGTCATAATGGCATTTTTTATTTCCGTACCAATGCCTAGTTTCGATGTTCCATTAGACTGCCCCATTTTTCATTTCCTCCTCAATTGCATCAATAATTGCATCGCCATACTTGATTGGGTCTGCAACACTGCATTCAAGCTTAATCATCCCATTAAATCGCTCCTTATTAATAACAGCGACATCAGCAGCCAAAATGACCGCATCTGCTCTTGCTAAATCGTCACTGGTAATCTCATTTTCAATTCCCATACTCCCTTGAGTTTCAACTTTAATTTCATGGCCTCTTTTTTTTCCTATGATATCCAACGATTCAGCAGCCATATATGTATGAGCAACACCAGTAGGACAAGCCGCAACACAAACAATAAACATAACAACTCCTTAAAATTTAATTCAGACAATAAAAAAAGCACAATGGCATAAATGCGCATTGTGCTTTTTAAAGGCAGCTAAAGGTAAAGAAATAATATTTCCAGGTGCACCACTAGAATGACGACAAATCATTATGTGGCGCAAACTGGACACAAGGAATAAAAAGATCAATTCGTGACGTTTACGAATATTTAATGATATTAAAGGATTAACATAAGCATTTCTTTCTAATTTAGTTAAATCGCTATCAAATACAGAAATATAAAGCTTCTGTACACTCTGCCATAACTGCGACCAATTAACTGAGAAATCATTTTCAGATTGATTAGAATTCTCAGATTCATCTTTTTCAAGGGAAGCAATTGGTACAAACCAGCAAATTTTGCTTAATAAAGCTTTCATTTTGCTATCAAGTGATAGCAAAAATAAAATGCAGCCTTTAAAAAATAAAGCAAAATGTAAAGACATAGTGTCCCCCTTTAGAAACTAGTACCATTCTAAACGTATAAAATAGAAAATTACTGTGATTCCACCCTCATTTATTAAATTAAATAAAAATTAAAATGCTAAAAATATTAATGGCTATTTTCATTCTTCAATAAAAACCTGATTATCAAAGATTTATCTAAAATAAATTTTTTAGATAAATAATAACCTCACTGAAAACCTAAAAGTATAATAATCTAAGAATTTCGCAATACTATTAATTATTAATCTGAGCTTTTTATATTAATCCAATAGAAGCTATTTTTATATGTTTTTATATAGAATGTCATTTTTCTTATTGGCTAAATTTAAAGAGATACAATGAAACAAAAAAATCAAAAAACAATTAATTTAGGATAGAGGAATATAATAATTCGATTGATACCCCTAAAGCACCTAAATGATATTACTCAATATAAGATTATAAAATAACGCATAAATAAACATTAAAAAATTCAACCTTATCAATCCATTAGTCACTTTCATGCTCATTTTTCTTAGCTATATCATTAAAAAATTTAGAGTGAATGCATCCTTGAACAAAAATCATACGAAAAGAGAATCTAATGCTGTAAAATTATAGATAGAAGCAATAATCTCCAATAACTCGTAAAAAATAGCCATTACCGGTTCTTCTTGTTAGAGGTAATTGAGTGCTTAGATTGATATCTATCATGGGAATGCACAAACAATCATTTTACCACTTGCTGTATCGATTCAATTCGAGTTAAATTTAGAGTATCCACAGGATCTATGAACCTAGAAAACAAGTCATCACTCTCGTGTAAAATTTGTTTTTCGCATTGATAGGGAGAAAATGCAAGTTGCTACTAGCGTTCGAGTTGACTATCCCTATAATGTAGGTCAGCAATAATTCATTTTTAATTTGAGTGTACTGATAGGAGTTTTAGCTATGGCTGTAACTAAACTGGTTTTAGTAAGACACGGTGAAAGTGAGTGGAACAAAGAAAACCGCTTCACAGGTTGGACTGATGTAGAACTGTCCGATAAAGGCCGCGAAGAAGCAAAAATTGCAGGCCAACTGCTAAAAGACGAAGGTTTTGTGTTTGATTTTGCTTACACTTCCGTTCTGAAACGCGCTATTCATACTTTATGGAATATCCTTGATCAAGTTGAACAATCATGGCTACCCGTTGAAAAAAGCTGGAAATTAAATGAACGCCACTACGGTGCTCTGCAAGGTTTAGACAAATCAGAAACCGCGGCAAAATACGGTGACGAACAAGTTAAATTATGGCGCCGTGGTTTTGCTATCACACCTCCAGACCTAGAAAAAGATGATGAGCGTTACCCAGGGCACGATCCTCGCTACGCGAAACTGTCAGATAAAGAATTACCCGTTACTGAAAGCTTAGCAACCACTATTGAGCGTGTCGTTCCTTACTGGGAAGAAGTCATCAAGCCTCGCGTTACTAGTGGCGAGAAAGTCATTATTGCCGCTCATGGTAACTCTCTGCGTGCTTTAGTGAAACACTTAGACAACTTAAGTGAAGATGAAATTTTGGAATTAAACATCCCAACTGCGGTACCAATGGTTTATGAGTTCGATGAAAACATGAAACCAATCAAACGTTACTATTTAGGTAACCAAGATGAAATTGCTGCAAAACAAGCCGCAGTAGCAAACCAAGGTAAAGCGAAGTAATTATTAACTTTATCTCTAAATATTGAAGGGCTAAGCCATATGCTTAGCCCTTTTTTCTTATCCATTTACTTCTATTCCTCAAAAAAACTTAACTCACTGTGTAAGAAATCCCAATAACCGATTATTATAGGGAAAACACATTGAAAGGTTGATAAAACAATAAAATGAACAAATTTAATATGTATGTTTGGGTTGGCCTTGTACTTAGCGCCAGTATCTTGGGTTCCCTGCTGTATATGATCCAAGGTGGCGAATTAGTCGTTGATGGTTCAAATGGTGCTGCTAATGCCGAGCTGATGAAAACCTTAATGATCATTGCTTGTATCAGCTTCCCAGTACAAATTATTAGTATGATGGTGATGACTTATAAACCTCGGTTATCCATTGTCCTTGCCGTACTCAGTAGCCTAGCATTAATGCCAATCACCATTGTATTTACCATGGGAATGATTTTCTCTGCGATCCGCTGGCGTTACCATCAGTTAACCCAATTTGATACCTCTTTAAATGTTCAATTTGACCAACGCGTTGAGTTCAACAAACGCAATAACCGTATTTTAGTTGTTGCACTTGGCTTAATCAGTATCACCTTTATTATATTAAGCCAAAGCTTAGGGATGTTCCTGTTTGTTTTCACCATTTTCCTTGGTTACTTTGGCAAAAAAGCGGGTGATGGTGTCTATTTAGCGATTAAAGACTCATATTTCTATATTCGCCCAAACATTTTCGCTTACTGTTATCGTATTCCATTAAAAGAGGTGGAATATACAAAAGGCGAGAAAGGCAAAGTACATTTTGATGTCCAGACCGATACTGAACGATTGCAATTAACGGCAACTCCGGCGAATGCAACACCTGAAGAACAGTCAAAATTGAATACCTTCATTAACCAAATTCAAAAAAAACAGTAAGTGGGCGACACAATGACTGCCGCTTGACAAGCCGGCAGTCGTTACGATTAATTTGCGTTAGGTATCATAGGCATTACAGGTGGAGTCAAGTTAATAATATTCACTTCATTAGGAGAACCTATACTAATAAAGTGATTATCTATGAACGAAACAGTCCATTCTCCCAAAATATCTACTGGAGAAAAACCACTATTCCCACTTAAATGAAGTGTACTATTAGGATTTTTAATTGCATACTCTTTAATAGTTTCATTAATAATAGAAACTATTCTTTTATCTTCTTTAACTTTATCTTTTAAACTTGATATAAATTCATTGTAATATTCAGTGCTAGGAAATGATTCTTTGTCCGATACATAGTCTGCCTCATATTCTAAAATTGATTTCTCAATGCGGGGGATTCCTTCCCGAATATATTTAACATCCTCCATATAATTATAGACATTATTGGGAATATATCCATTATCGTTATCTATTTCTGCATTCATTAAATTAAATATATATTCAACTTCATACTTGAAATCATTATTTAATTTAGGTCCAGAAATATTCGCTTTCAAATCATACCAAATTGCTGAATTCATTGAAGGATAATTTTTGCGAGACAAAATAGGCACTTCATCTAATTGACTTACCTTTTCAGCGAGAGGGCGGATTTGTTCTAAGATAGCCGTTCTTTTATCTGGGTTTTCAATGTACTCATTCATTAACTCAGATACCTTAATATTATCCTTATATTCACTTGCTCTTATGTTAAGATAATCATTTAACGAATCAATATATTTAAATGAATCGGTTTTATCTTTATCATTCCCCCAGCCTCCTCTAATGCTAATATCAATATCATTATTCAGCCTTACACGATCTTCCTCTAACTCTTTCCTAGCATTCATAATACTTTCTTGCATTATTTCTGCACTCTCTTTCAATTTATTAGAAAGCACTCTAAGATTGATTTCATAATTAATTCTTGATTTATCAGTTAATGCCATTTTATATACTCCTTTATATGAAAACTTAACTAACTTTAAAGAATGCCATTAATAAAAATGACAAAAAAAAATAATAATGCAGCTTAGAATAAAAAACTAATTTATTTTTTGTATAATAAAAAATATAAAATTCCATCGTGCTGTATATATATAAAAAAAGCCAGATATTAAAATATCTGGCTTGATGTACTTATTATTCTTAAATTATTTATTTCGACGAGCGATCACCGCATCTGATAACTGACGCAATACTTTTTCAGTATCACTCCAACCAATACACGCATCCGTCACACTTTTACCGTAAACTAATGGCTCATCAGATTCGAGATTCTGGTTACCTTCAACAAGATTACTTTCAATCATAATCCCTGTAATCGAACGGTCACCTTGGCGGATTTGCTCGCTAACGTCCGTCGCCACTTCCATTTGTTTCTCGAATTTTTTGCAGCTATTTGCATGGCTAAAATCAATCATGATACTAGGCACAAGCCCCGCTTTCTCTAGCCCTTCACGGACTTCTTGCACATGCTTAGCACTGTAATTTGGTTCTTTACCACCACGTAAAATAATATGGCAATCTGGGTTTCCGCTGGTGTTCACTATCGCAGAGTGGCCCCACTTAGTCACTGACAAGAAACAGTGGGCTGAACGCGCTGAGTTAATTGCATCAATGGCAATTTTAATTGTGCCATCTGTACCATTTTTAAAACCAACAGGGCAAGATAAACCAGACGCTAGCTCACGGTGAATTTGTGATTCAGTGGTTCGAGCACCAATAGCTCCCCAACTCATCAAATCTGCCACGTATTGTGGGCTAATGACATCTAAGAACTCACCCGCAGTTGGTAAGCCTTGGTTATTGATTGTCAGCAATAATTCACGAGCAATACGTAAACCTTCGTTAATATCAAAGCTACAATCCATTTTAGGGTCATTAATTAGCCCTTTCCAACCCACCGTTGTGCGTGGCTTTTCAAAATACACGCGCATCACAATTTCCAGTGAACCTTTTAATTCCTCACGTAATTTACCCAAGCGCTCTGCGTATTCTAAAGCCGCTTTAGTATCATGAATCGAGCAAGGGCCAATAACTACCACTAAACGGTCATCTTTACCGGCTAAAATATTGTGGATTGCCAGGCGTGCTTCATGAACGGTAAACGCAGCTTTGTCGGTTGCTGGAAATTTTTCAAGTAGAGCAATTGGTGGTAATAATTCTTTTATTTGTTTTATTCTGACGTCATCGTTCTGATAATTCATACCTGTATATCCAATGTTTATTATTTTTACTGTAGTTGATTTACATGCCAAATTTATCCAAGTTGGTTTCGCCCGAACAAAGCGCAGAGTAGACAGCTGAATTCCTTCACTGTACTCGAAAGGATAAAAGATAATTAGCATCGAAATTTTAATCTAACCGTTCAACAGACATCTGTAAACAGGCAAGCGCACGATAAAACTAGGACTTTATTAGTAGCCAATTATAAAATGAGGTGAAATGTTGAAATTTAGCATGATAAGTAGGCAAAACCGGCATTTTTCAGAGCAAATAATAACTAAAACAGCTAAATGACGATAATGCCACTTTAGCTGTTTTAGATGATTTTTTCTGTCTAGGTACGAGAAATGGGCATGGAGCCGTTTTCTTTTGCTGATTTTATCCAAAGCCTAGAGCCATTTAGGGCGATACCTAATAAAATTAAGTATTCTAAGGACATGGCATAAACACCTTGAATAAAGAAAATCACAATACTGATGACGTTAATAATGACCCACAACAACCAGTTTTCTACATATTTACGTGTCATTAAAATCATCGCGACAACGGAAAGAATGGTCATCGTCGAATCCCAGAATGGGAAGGCATCAGGTTCTATTGCAGGCATTGCGAGGTTAGCGCCAAATAGATTTAATAACTCGACGGCCCATCTCGCCAGCACACTAAATACCGAATCAATATTAAATGTCAGATAAATAATAGCGATAACTGAAATAACCAATGTTATAGCTGCTTTTGGTAAGCTCAACCAACGAATTTTTAGCTCTGCTTGCTGCGAACTAGTAACTCTGCTCCATGCGTACCAGCCATAGATATTAGCGACAAAGAAAAATATCTGTAACAATAGATTTGCATATAGCTGAATTTGAAAGAAAATAACTGCAAACAGAGAAACGTTAATTAACCCAAATAGATAATTAATCGTTTTTTCTAGACTCGCAAGTAGAATACAAAGTAAGCCAGCAATGGTCCCCACGGCTTCAATGTAAGATAAATCATAAACTGATCCCCAAAGCGGGATCTGCACTAACGTATTGGCTGTACTAAAGAAATCCATCCCAAAATCCTTTATAAGTGATCGTTAATGTTGTATTGCTCAGTATTTCATTCAAATTATATTTTATTATTTTAGACTCTCTGCAAAATCTAGCATTTTATTTAATGGTCGTAATGCTTTTTCTCGTAATATCTCACTGACATGAATTTGATGGTCTTGCGAATTCCCTTCCAAAGCATCAGCAATCGCTTTTAAGCCATTCATTGCCATCCAAGGGCAATGTGCGCAAGTTCGACATGTTGCGCCCTCACCCGCTGTTGGAGCGATGTAAAGCGTCTTCTCCGGGCAAGCTTGCTGCATTTTGTAAAAAATACCTTTATCCGTCGCCACTATCATCAATGGGTTAGGCAAATTTTGTGCTGCTTTAATTAACTGACTTGTAGAACCGACCGCATCTGCAAGGTCGACTATCGCTTGTGGTGACTCAGGGTGAACCAATACCGCAGCTTCAGGGTATAGAGCTTTCATTTTTTCTAATGATTGTGTTTTAAATTCATCATGAACGATGCAAGCCCCTTGCCAACACAGAATATCAGCCCCAGTTTGTTGTTGGACATAACGCCCAAGATGGCGGTCTGGGGCCCAAATTATTTTTTCACCTAAGCTATCAAGGTGCTCTATTAATTCAACAGCAATACTGGATGTGACTACCCAATCAGCCCGAGCCTTTACCGCTGCGGAAGTATTAGCATACACCACCACAGTTCTATCTGGATGCTCATCACAAAAATGGATAAATTCTTCTTCAGGGCAACCTATATCAAGGGAACATTGGGCTTCTAATGTTGGCATTAAGACTTGTTTTTCTGGGCTGAGAATTTTTGCGGTTTCGCCCATAAATTTCACTCCAGCAACAACTAAGGTAGATGCCGAATGTTTAGCCCCAAAACGCGCCATTTCAAGTGAATCTGCAACACAGCCCCCAGTTTCTTCTGCAAGTGCTTGAATTTCAGGATCAGTATAGTAGTGTGCAACGATTACCGCATTTTTCTCCACCAATAGCGACTTAATCTTCTGCCGATAAAATTCTTTTTCATCCGAGCTTAATCGTGCTGGTTTTGCTGGGAACGGATAAACTGACTGGTCAAAATCGATAAACACGCTCATTGGTTGCCTCTGTTTAGCAAAAAGCGATTTTATTACCTTATGCAAGTTTAAAACCGCAAGTTTACACACATTTTGTTTTATATACTAAACACGATACGCTAGTTTGCTCAATAAGTCTTCACTATTTTTACTTATCTAGCATCATTTCCTCCCTATTACCGATTTACCTCAAAGGATATACCAGACATCAAAGTAAAAGTTGATTGATCTTTGATTTATCAATAAATGGTGTTTAATTAGAAGGTTAATTTGTATATGTAATAGGGAGCGTACAAGTTAATTTTACATAACCAAAATAATTCGAACTGTGATATGCGACAAGGGAAATAGACGGGATGCATAGATAAACTCTGTGACTCGGCGAGCGTAGCCCAGTCACTTATACCTCAACTAAAAGCGCTGCAACTTGAAGAATTACGGTTATAAATGTCATGAAATGAAAAAGTAACAACCTACCTACTTGCATTGTAGGCAGGTATGATGAATCAAAGGAAGATATGCAACTAATATATTGGTATAGGTAGAAGAATGGATTCTACAATATTATCATGACTTACTACATTAGATAGAATTTGCTCTCTGCTATAAAGTCCTGCAATATTATCTGTTAAATTACCACCATCAATATGCCATTCTGATTTTATTTTATTTTTATTACTAATAACCTCACCTTCTTTAGTATTATCTTGTATTAATTTATCACTCGACATGTCCATTTCTTGTCTACATTCATCAACAATTTTAAGTTCATCATTCTCAGAATTACTAGTATTTAAACTCTCATCTAATTGGTTATTATAATGTAAATATCCTACCATATAAGATATATCATTTGCAGTGTATCTTACTTTAGCCAAGGAACCGTGAAAAGCTAAAGTATCCCCTTTAGCATCAATGACCAACTGGCTAACCCTGGCATCAGACTTGGATAACAGTCGGTGTAATCTAGAGCCAATATATGGATAATTACGAATTTTTTCTGTCACATTATCATAATCCTCAGCGATGTTTGGTGTAATGTTTTTTTTCTCTGCTGGGTTTTTAATATAAAAACTTAAGTTATCTTGCAGTTTCTGATAGCTATTTAGAGCATCCTTAACGGTATCGATATAATCTTTAATTCTATAAATATATTTTTTAGATTGAACATATTCAGAGTATGTTAGTTTACTTTCAAACAGGTCACTTTCGGCATCGAATATACTCTTACGTTTAGTTTCTGTTTTTAATATTTTTTCAGCTAACTCACCTAGTTCTGCATGAAGTTCTTGTATAATTCCATTCATATATTCATAATGTTTTTTTAATTCCAAAAAACATTCATCTCCGTTTAGTTCCTTTGTTCTCATTCCCATTTTAATTCCCTCTTAAAAAAACAAATAATAATTTGTTAAGCAATTAAATACAAATTTCATTTTAATATATAACAAAGTAAATTATACCTTATAAATATAGATGCAAATAATAAAACACAGAATAATTTCAGAGTGCTTTCAAAAAAAATAGAATTTAAAGTAAATTTAGATTAGTTATCATCATTGTAATCTTTCCCATCTTCATGTTTAATGCAATATACTTTTAACAATTAAGACAATTTTGGTACTAACACTGCTGAATTTCTGATACCTCTCCTATAAATGTTAACGACTTTCCCTCACTTTAGAAAAAACTTAGTCATTTAAGTACTCTTTTCATACTTTTTACGTTTGAACCTTCGCTTTTCTACCTCTTTATCGGTATCGTAGCCATCCTTACTTAATTCATTAGGTCAGTTATGGAATCACCTGCATTATTAATAAATAAAATTATTTCAGTTTCATTGCTCGATCCAAGAATTGAAGCCGTGGTATTAACCGGCTCTCGAGGGCGAGAACAACATATCGATAGTTATTCTGATATTGATATCGAATTGATTGGCCACGGGGTGACAGAGATATTCCAACAAACACATTGGATTAATAACTTTGGTACCCCCTTGGCTGCTCTTCATTTACTTAACGAAGAAAATGATGCGCCAGACTGGCCTACTTGCTTGGTGATCTATGAAGAAGGCCGCAAAGTTGATTTCACTTTTGCAGAACCTGAGCGTCTCGAAAAAATGAAGTGTGAAGGTTTAGATGCGACATTTTCACGGGGCTTTACTGTTTTATTGGATAAAACAGGGATCGCTAATGGACTACCTGAAAATGCCAACTCAACATCTTTACAGCCAAAGCCTGTTAGTGCCTCTGAATTTGCCGAGATAATCACCGATTTTTGGCATGAGGCTCATCAAGTCGCCATCGCACTCACACGAAATGAGTTATGGGTGGCATGGTCGCGAAGTGCAGATATGAAGCAGTATTTTCTCACACTAGTTGAAAACCTAGTTTCTCTGCAAGGTAAGCATGTTTGGTATAAAGGCCGTCAATATCACGAATGGATGCCTAAACCCTATATCGAGGCATTGGAGGTTATTTTTAATTGTGGAACGGCTCACAGCGCTTCATTGTCTCTTCAGTGTTTGATGCGCTGCTTTAATGAAGTAGCTACCGAGCTCGCTAGCCTTCAAGGCTTCAATGATATGCAGCTTATGGCAGAAAAAATGCAAGAACTGCTTATTGGCATTTTGCAGGATAACGCCCTACTCCCTGAAACACTGTAAAATAAGATAAATATAAATGAAGCACAGCAAAGGAATGCGGTGCTTTTATTGTTGTGAGCGATTAGACAACTAAGTACTTACTTAGGTAAATATTACTTGGATTGCTTGCTTGATAATGGCTTGAAATGGTGGGTCGTGCAGGATTGAAATCCTTCGGATTTGCCCTACGGGCTGAACCTGCAACCAGCTTGTCGAGGTCTGGCTTAACGACTGAATGTTTACTTAGGTGATTGTTAAATTGGATTATTTGCTTAGGAATGCCTTGAGATGGTGGGTCGTGCAGGATTGAAATCCTTCGGATTTGCCCTACGGGCTGAACCTGCAACCAGCTTGTCGAGGTATGGCTTAACGACTGAGTGTTTACTTAGGTGAGTATTGGCTTGGATCGTTTGTTTAGGAATAGCTTTGAGATGGTGGGTCGTGCAGGATTGAAATCCTTCGGATTTGCCCTACGAGCTGAACCTGCAACCAGCTTGTCGAGGTATGGCTTAACGACTGAGTGTTTACTTAGGTGAGTATTGGCTTGGATCGTTTGTTTAGGAATAGCTTTGAGATGGTGGGTCGTGCAGGATTGAAATCCTTCGGATGTTTACTTAGGTGAGTATTGGCTTGGATCGTTTGTTTAGGAATAGCTTTGAGATGGTGGGCCGTGCAGGATTTAAATCCTTCGGATTTACCCTACGGGCTGAACCTGCAACCAGCTTGTCGAGGTATGGCTTAACGACTGAGTGTTTACTTAGGTGATTGTTAAATTGGATTATTTGCTTAGGAATGCCTTGAGATGGTGGGTCGTGCAGGATTCGAACCTGCGACCAATTGATTAAAAGTCAACTGCTCTACCGACTGAGCTAACGACCCATCTAAATTGCTTTTTTTTACTACAATAGGTTTTAGATGGTGGGTCGTGCAGGATTCGAACCTGCGACCAATTGATTAAAAGTCAACTGCTCTACCGACTGAGCTAACGACCCATCTAAATTGTTTTTTTTACTACTATAGGTTTTAGATGGTGGGTCGTGCAGGATTCGAACCTGCGACCAATTGATTAAAAGTCAACTGCTCTACCGACTGAGCTAACGACCCATCTAAAACTAAATTTCTTTCTGTTTTTCGAGATTTTCGGCTAACCGTATTCTCGTATCAACGGCGGCTTATATTACTGATTTCTGACGAGGGTGCAATGATTTTTTTTTAAAAAAAGTTTAAATGCGCACTTATCATACTGATAACCCCGAAATATTCGGTAATATTGCTTCGGGGCTATAAATTAAAGTGTACTCAGCTTTTTTTCGGCTAATTTTGAACCAGCACTGTTTGGATATTGTTTCAATACCTGTTGGTAAACAGCTTTCGCTTTATCTTTTTGTCCCTTATCTTGCATGATCAGCCCAACTTTATATAAGGCTTCGCTGCTTTTTTGGGATTTAGGGTACTGCTTAACTACAGTGGCGAAATAAAAAGCAGCATCGTCTTTGCTACCTTTATTGTAGTTTAACTGCCCCAGCCAATAGTTGGCGTTAGATTGATACCCAGACTTAGGGTAGGCTTTAATAAAACCTTGTAATGCACCTATTGCTTGGTCAATTTGAGCTTTGGATTTGCTTTCCATCGCTAATTTGACTGCAGCATTGTAATCATCTTTCTCATTTCCACTTGTATTGGCCGCTGCCGTAGGTGTCGCTGAGGAAGATGATCCATTTGATGCGCTAGTGTCAGGTGTTGCTGTATCGCCTGAGGTTGCTGAATTACCACCGCCCGCATTGTCTAATTGCATGTATAAATCTTTCTGACGCTCAATGACTTGATTCAATTTGTATTCACTTTCTTGAATCTGACCACGTAACATGTCGATGTCGCGTTGATTGTCAGCGAGTTGCTGTTGAATTTGATACAGAATTTGACCTTGAGAGCTAACTGCTGTCTCAAGTTGGGTAAGGCGGTCTGCTGTTGAACCAGATCCGACATTGTTGATTGGCGCTTGGGCAATAGCGACCCAAGGGGCCGCTACGCCAACCAATAACGACAGACCGACTAGTAAGTGTCTGAAGTTACTGTTCATAATAGATAATTTCGCTTATCTATTAGTATGCAATGACTGCACGACGGTTTTTCGCGTAGTCTGCTTCAGTGTGACCTAACACAGCTGGTTTTTCTTTACCGTAAGAAACCAGTGAAACTTGGTCACCAGAAACACCTTTGCTTTGCAGGTACATTTTAACTGCATTAGCACGACGCTCGCCCAGCGCGATGTTATATTCTGGAGTACCACGCTCATCCGCATGACCTTCAACAACAACACGTACAGATGGGTTGCTACGCAGGAATGCTGCGTGTGCATCTAACATTTCAGCGTATTCTGGAGATACGTTGTATTTGTCAAAGCCAAAGTAAACAGTGTTGTTTTGTTGCAGCTGTTCCATTTGCTGACGTGCCAGCTCTTCCGCAGACAGACCAGTATTAGTTTGGTTAGTAGAAGTATCTACGCCATCTTGGTCATTGTTTTTGTTAGAGCTACAAGCTGCGACTGCCATGATTGGTAACGCGATCATCAGCCCTTTAAGCACTTTATTCAGTTGCATCGTTTTGATCCTTAATATTTTTTGCCACACATTATTATTATGCATCACAGATACGGCGACCAGGCAGGAAATTTAACCTGTCCATCGGTAGCCGGAAGACGCGCTTTGAAACGCCCGTCGGTCGAAACTAGCTGCAATATAGTCCCCAAGCCTTGAGAGGAGCTATAAATTACCATAGTGCCGTTAGGTGCGATACTCGGCGTTTCATCTAGGAACGTTTTCGTTAAAAATTCAACGTTATTCGTTGCCAGATCTTGTTTGGCGACATGTTGCTGACCGCCACCGGAGCTGACCATCACTAAGAAAGTACCATCCGGGCTAACATCAGCGTCCTGATTTTGTGTTCCTTCCCAGGATACACGCTCAGGGCTGCCACCATTAATATTCATTTTATAAATCTGCGGACGTCCTGCCTGATCTGAAGTATAGACTAAAGTTTGGCTATCTGGCATCCAACTTGGCTCGGTATTGTTACTACGGCCATCGGTTACCTGACGAATTTGCCCACTCGCTAAGTCCATTACATATAAATTCAAGCTGCCTGTTTTAGACAATGCAAATGCCAGTTTAGTCCCATCCGGAGAGAATGCAGGTGCCCCATTGTGACGAGGGAATGATGCTACCTGACGAACCGCTCCTGTCGATAAGGTTTGAATGACAAGTGCTGAACTGCCGCTTTCAAATGTAACATAAGCCAGTTTTTCACCATCTGGTGACCATGCTGGCGACATCAAAGGTTCTGGTGAACGGTGAACCGTAAACTGGTTAAAACCGTCGTAATCAGAAACACGTAATTCATATGGATACTGACCGCCTTTGTTGACAACAATATAAGCAATACGTGTACGGAATGCACCACGAATACCTGTCAATTTTTCAAAGACTTCATCACTTGCAGTATGCGCTGCATAACGTAACCATTCTTTTGTTACTTTATATTGGTTCTGAGATAAAACAGCACCTGGATTAGCCGCGACATCGACTAACTGATAGCTAACAACAAAGCTACCATCTGCTGCAGGCTGTACTTGCCCCACAACAACTGCGTTAATACCTAACGCTGTCCACGCTTCAGGAATCACTTCAGAAGCGGTACCTGGTTGTTGAGGCATACGGCTTGGTTCGATAGGGTTAAATTTCCCGCTATTGCGTAAATCAGCACCGACTATTTGGCCGACTTCTTGTGGTGGTGCACCAGCACCTGACCATTTAAACGGAACAACACCAATAGGTTGAGCTGAGTTAACGCCTTCAGTGATCTCAATACGTATTTCAGCCTGAGCCACTGTCGCCCATAGCATTAGGAACCCTAAAACTACTTTAAAAGCCTGCTTCATTCTTATCTCCCTTACTGCGGATTATTTACTACCGCAATAATTCGCTGAATTTTAACAAAGGTATAATAACAAAACTAGATACCACACAAACTATTTATGCTATTGCCTTAATAATATCAATACAGACTGCTCTGAGTTATTGAATATTAAGGTTTAAACACAACCGTGCTACCTGCTTTATTAAACGTATCATAGACTTCTCTGCTAGGTGGTTTAGGCATCGTTGCAAGTTTTGCTGCTCGGATTGCTGCATCACAGAGTGCCGCGTCATTGGCCGGGCTATTTTTTGGTGTAATACTCACCAATAACCCATCTGGCGCGAGCTTCAATTGAAGTTCACAAGTACGCCCACGGAAAGTATCTGAATCATAAAACTTACTTTGGATAGCCGCTTTGACTTTACCAGCATAGCTGTCCACATCAGCATTGGATGCCCCTGATTTTTTACCGCCACCTTTTCCAGCTGCAGCTTCGCCACCTTGTTTGCTAGGGCCTGATGCCGTTAAATCACCAAGCAAATCGTCAACGGAAGCCGCATTTTTTGCAGCCTCAGCCTTAGCTTTTGCCGCTTTGGCTTTCGCTTCTTTATCTGCTTTTTCTTTGGCTTCTTTATCGGCTTTAGCTTTAGCTTCTCTCTCAGCTTTTACTTTAGCGTCCTTTTCTGCTTTTTCCTTGGCTTCTTTTTCGGCTTTCTCTTTAGCTTCTTTTTCAGCTTTGGCTTTCGCCGCTTCTGCTTCTTTCTGAGCTTGTGCCTCAGCTTTCGCCTTTTCAGCAGCTTGCTCTTTAATTAATTTTTCTTTTTCTGCTTTCGCTTTCGCGGCAGCTTCTTCAGCTATTTTTTGCTCTTCCTTCGCTTTTTTAGCCGCTTCTAACGCTTTTTTCTGTTGTTCTTCGGCTTGCTTTTGTTGCTCCGCCGTTGCACGCTCAGTTTTAATACGCTCTTCTTCAAGCTGCTGAAGACGCTTTTGTTCCTTTTCTTGCTGCTCTCTAAGCTCAGCCTCTTGCTTTTGTTCTTGCTCTTTACGCTCTTTCGCCGCTTGTCTGACGTTATTTTGCTGCCTTTGCATTTCTTCATATTGCTCAACAACCACGCCAGGGTCAACCATCACCGCATCGATGACAGTTCCCTCTTCTCCGCCACCACCAAGTTTGACGACGGAAACTAAAGAGCCTATAACAATCAAGCCGATCAATAGGACGTGCAATACAATTGACATCACTAATGATCGATTTAAGTTATCTTTTTTCTCTTTTGTCTTTCCCACTCTGGTATCCAAAAAAAGAATTGTGACTTATTCAAACGACAATAACCCAGCCTAAATAGGCTGAGTCATCAAGCCAACCGATTTTATCCCTGCGCTGTGTAATATATTCAGCGCCTTAATCACTTCTTCATAAGGGACTTCTTTTGCTCCACCAATCAAGAAAATCGCTTTTGGATTTTTCTCTAATTGAGATTTTGCTTCTGCCGCAATTTGCTCTGGTGGTAACAATTCTAGAACCTCACCATCAAGACGCATATTATATTGGCCAACCCCCGACACTTCTAAAATAATCGGTGGGTTATCACTTGATGAAACGGTTTGTGTATCTGTTGCATCCGGCAATTCAACTTCCACACTTTGAGAAATAATCGGTGCTGTTGCCATAAATATCAGCAACAGTACCAACAATACGTCCAGTAATGGAACAATGTTGATTTCGGATTTCAGCTCACGTCTGCGACTTGTGCGCGCCATTCGCTTATCTCCCCCGTCTTATTTCTTATCAGCAGAGAAAGCTTGACGATGCAAGATGGCTAAAAACTCTTCCATAAAGTTATCGTAGTTTTGCTCTAATTTGCTGACACGTAAGTTCAAACGGTTAAATGCCATAACTGCAGGGATCGCTGCAAACAAACCAATTGCGGTTGCAATCAATGCTTCAGCAATACCCGGTGCAACCATTTGTAATGTTGCTTGTTTTACCGCGCCCAATGCAATAAATGCATGCATAATCCCCCAAACGGTACCAAATAAACCAATATAAGGGCTAATTGAGCCAACAGTACCTAAAAATGGGATATGCGCTTCAACTGATTCAAGTTCACGATTCATTGAGATACGCATTGCACGAGAAGCGCCCGTGACAACCGCATCTGGCGCATGAATATTCGCTTGGTGTAAACGAACGAACTCTTTAAAACCAGAATGGAAAATTTGTTCGGCACCACTCAATTCATCACGGCGAGCTTGGCTTTCTTTATATAAGCGCGATAACTCGATACCTGACCAGAACTTATCTTCAAATGCTTCAGCCTCACGAGTTGCCGCATTTAAAATTTTCGTTCTTTGAATAATGATCGCCCATGATGCGATAGAAAAACCGATCAAAACGAACATAATGAGCTGAACCAAAAGGCTCGCTTTAAGGAATAAATCCAGGATATTCATGTCAGTCACTGTTTAAACTCCGCGACAATAGACTTAGGAAGCGCAATCGGCTTCATTTTTGATGTGTCCACACAAGCAATAAGGGCATTTGCCCCACAAAGCAGGTTACCTTGCGAATCAACTAACCTTTGCTGAAAAGTTAATGAAGCGCGTTTCATTTCAATAATTTTCGTTTCAACTTCCAGCAGGTCATCTAGCTTAGCGCCTTTGACAAAATCAATTGTCATGCTTCGCACAACGAAGCCAAGGTTTTCAGCAAGCATACTTTGTTGATTGATACCTTTATTTCGCAGCATTTCGGTTCTTGCTCGCTCAAAAAAGGCTAAATAGCGTGCATGATAAACAACACCGCCCGCATCTGTATCTTCATAATACACGCGAACAGGCCAGCGAAATAACATAACAATCACTCCGTCTTAGGTTAAATTAATTAACGGTGCCACTATACGCAAGACAGTGCCAGTTTGGAATCACTTTGAAAGTAAAGATATCAAAAATAATTATGGGTCCATTGACCCATAATTAGCAATTAGAATTATCTAAAGACCTGAAAAAGTCCCCAAATAAGAATGATGGCAGCTGGCAATGGATGGAAAATTGCACGGAAGATAACTTTTTTAGGTTTAAAACCCACACCAAAAATCATCGCGGTACATGTTGCCCATATTAACAACAGCCCTTGCCATATCTGAAATGAACTCGTTTTCGCAGCAAATAGGGTTGGATCCCACATGACTGCACCTGCAGTTACTAAAGCTAAAATAAGGATAAGGGCCCTTATCGGCCCCTTATCCAATAGCTGATAGGTTTTATCCACCAGCATTTTTATTACTCACCATCTTTAGCTGTTTTAGAGTCTTCTGAGTGCTCTAATGCTAATGCTGCAATCACTGCAAAACTACAAGCTAACAGCGTGCCGAGGATCCAGGCGAAATACCACATAGTTATGCTCCTTAATACAGTGAGTGCTTGTTGCCTTCGATGAAGTTTTTGTCCAAACGACCGAACATTTTATAGTAACACCATGCGGTGTATGCCAGTACGATTGGAACAAAGATAATAGCAACAACAGTCATCACTTGCAGTGTAAACAAGCTAGATGTTGCATCCCACATGGTCAAACTTGCGTTTGGCATGATGCTTGAAGGCATGATGAATGGGAACATTGCTACACCACAGGTTAAAATGATACAAGCGATAGTTAATGAAGAACTCACAAACGCCCAACCATTTTTGTCTGCTTTACTAAACAGCATTGTGACTAACGGTAGTGCTACACCCAGAGCAGGCAACGCCCACAGAATTGGGTAAGTGTTGAAATTAGTCAACCAAGCACCTGATTCAACTGCGACTGTCTTGTTTAGTGGGTTAGAAACACTCAATGTATCGATAGTTGAAGTAACAACATAACCATCAATACCCATTACTAACCAAACACCTGCGCCTGCGAAAGCAACTAAAGTAACTAATGCACAGATATAAGTCGCTTTACGAACACGTAAGTACAGTTCACCCGTGGTACGCATTTGCAAATAAGTTGCACCTTGCGTCACAATCATCATTAAGCCGACAACACCCGCTAACAGACCATATGGGTTTAGCAGACCAAACAGGTTACCTGTATAAGTCAGGTACTGCTGGTTATCGATTTGTAGTGGAACACCTAATAACAGGTTACCAAACGCAACACCGATAACTAATGGTGGAACGAAACCACCAATAAACAGACCCCAGTCCCACATATTACGCCATTTTGGGTTCTCCAGTTTTGAACGGTAGTCGAAACCAACCGGACGGAAGAACAATGCTGCTAATACCAAAATCATAGCGACATAAAAGCCGGAGAATGCCGCAGCATAAACTTGTGGCCATGCAGCGAACATAGCACCACCCGCAGTGATTAACCAAACTTGGTTACCATCCCAGTGAGGTGCAACAGCGTTAATCATGATACGGCGTTCAGTATCTGTTTTACCTAAGATAGGTAATAAGAAGCCAACGCCCATGTCAAAGCCATCTGTGACAGCAAACCCAATCAGTAATACACCGATAAGGATCCACCACACAAATCGAAGAACTTCATAATCAAACATAAGTGGACTCCTATTTACTGAACGTCGTGTGCAGAAGTGTTTTTCTGTTCAAAGTGGTAACGACCGGTTTTCAGGCTACTTGGCCCTTTACGAGCGAATTTGAACATTAAGAACATTTCAGCAATTAAGAACAGTGTGTACAGACCACAGATCAATACCATAGAGAAGATCAGGTCATGGGTTGTCAAGTTGGAGTGTGCAACCGAAACCGGTAACACTTCACCAATTGCCCATGGCTGACGACCATATTCAGCAACGAACCAACCCGATTCAATTGCAATCCATGGTAATGGAATACCGAGTAGTGCAATACGCAGCAATAGTTTATTTTGACCAATACGGTTACGAACTACTGACAGGAATGCCCAGCCAATAATCAACAGTAACAGGAAGCCAACACCAACCATGATACGGAATGCCCAGAACAGAGGCCCAACGTTAGGAATACTATCTTTCACTGCTTTTTGGATTTGAGCTTCAGTTGCATCAACAACATTTGGTGCATATTGTTTTAACAGAAGACCATATCCAAGATCTTTTTTGCTTGCTTCGAATGCCGCACGCAGTTCAGGATCTTTATTACCTGCAAGAAGTTCTTGTAACTGACCGTATGCAATCATACCGTTACGAATGCGAACTTCGTGTTGTTTCATTAGGTCTTTCAAGCCTAAAACAGGTGTGTCGACAGAACGGGTTGCAATGATACCCATCGCCCAAGGAATCGAGATAGCAAATTTATTTTCTTGTTTCTCGGTATCTGGCCAAGCGATTAAGTTAAACGCGGCTGGAGGAGCATGAGTTTCCCACTCAGCTTCAACGGCTGCAAGTTTCGTTTTTTGTACGTCACCCATTTCGTAACCTGATTCATCACCAAGAACGATAACAGATAGAACCGCTGCAATACCAAAACTTGCCGCAATTGCAAAAGAACGCTTAGCAAAAGCAACATCACGACCTTTAAGCAGGTAGTAAGAGCTAATACCTAAGATAAACATTGCACCGGTACAATAACCTGCAGCAACTGTGTGGACGAATTTAACTTGTGCGACTGGGTTCAAGACTAGCTCAGAGAAGCTAACCATTTCCATACGCATGGTTTCAAAGTTGAAATCAGCAGCGATTGGGTTTTGCATCCAACCGTTCGCGACCAAAATCCACAGAGCAGAGAAGTTAGAACCTAAAGCAACTAACCATGTTACAGCAAGGTGTTGTTTTTTGCTTAAACGATCCCAACCAAAGAAGAATAAACCAACAAAGGTAGATTCTAAGAAGAACGCCATCAAACCTTCGATTGCAAGAGGTGCACCGAAGATATCTCCAACGTAGTGAGCGTAGTAAGACCAGTTAGTACCGAATTGGAACTCCATGGTCAAACCCGTTGCAACACCCAGAGCAAAGTTAATACCGAATAACTTACCCCAGAACTTAGTCATATCTTTATAAATTTGTTTGCCTGACAGTACATATACCGTCTCCATAATCGCAAGCAAAAACGCCATACCTAGCGTTAATGGTACGAACAGGAAGTGATACATCGCAGTTAAGGCAAACTGTAATCGTGACAGTTCGACAATATCAAACATCTTGACTCCTTGCTCCTAGCAGGAAGACACCGACTTGCGGCAACCCAGCTTCCAGTTTTAAATACTTAGAAAGCCTCTTAACTACCAGCAAAAAATGCCTCAAAACAACAAATAATTAACAAAATTAAAAGAACAAACGTTACTATAATAATAGTACGCCTATCTTCACACACAATAAACTTCTTTTACGTGACTCAGATTTGAATTCTGAATTTACATCAATAATTATACCCTTTAATAGAAAATCGAGTATTTGATCGAGCACCAATTTAAGCAATTTGAACAAATAAAGCCAGAGGCAATGAATTGATTTACGTCAATTTTTTTCCTGTTGTTAATTGATATACCTGTCAGTCAATTAATGGTTATTTACTTGTTAAAATGCTGTTATTGATAATGATACAAATGTTCTTAATTTTTCCAAAGATTAACAAAAAATATAATCATTGAATTAAAGCCTCGAAAAAAGAATATTTAATTTGTAATAGTATCTTATTTTAAACTTATTATGAATTTTATTAATATAGCCGTTTTTATCAACTAAACGGTTATATTGGTTTAATTGAATTGCCGTCAATATTATAAAATTGACATGCCGCAATTTTGCTATTTTTTGCACAAAATGCGATTAGCGCCCCCTACTCGTCTAGTTGCCCCTCATTATCAATTTTCCTTCATACAAGCCTGTAATACGCATTTTTAAGTATAGACACTCTTTTCAGAAAACCGCATAACCACATAAAAATTGTTTGAAATATTTTTGTAAACCATAAAAAAACCCGCGCTCACATGAGCACGGGCTTTCGTCTCTTACTCTTGCTAGTTGCCTAGCGAATCACTTATTTGTTCAGTAATGATTTTACTGCATCACCGATGTCTGCAAGGCTACGAACGGTTTTCACACCAGCCGCTTCTAATGCAGCAAATTTCTCATCAGCTGTGCCTTTACCGCCAGCGATGATTGCACCTGCGTGACCCATACGTTTGCCTTTTGGTGCAGTTACACCTGCGATGTAACCGACAACAGGTTTAGTGACGTGCTCTTTAATATAAGCCGCTGCTTCTTCTTCTGCGTTACCACCGATTTCACCGATCATGACGATAGCTTCAGTTTGCGGATCCGCTTGGAATAATTTCAGGATATCAATGAAGTTTGAACCTGGGATTGGGTCACCACCAATACCTACGCAAGTCGATTGACCTAAGCCTGCATCTGTTGTTTGTTTAACAGCTTCGTAAGTCAACGTACCTGAACGTGAAACGATACCGACTTTACCTGGCATATGGATATGACCAGGTTGGATACCAATCTTACATTCACCCGGAGTGATAACACCTGGGCAATTAGGCCCAATCATACGAACGCCTGCTTCGTCTAATTTCACTTTCACTGTCAGCATATCCAACGTTGGGATACCTTCAGTGATGGTGATGATCAGTTTAATGCCTGCATCGATAGCTTCTAAAATAGAATCTTTACAAAATGGTGCTGGAACATAGATAACAGAGGCTGTTGCGCCCGTTGCTTCTACAGCTTCACGAACAGTGTTAAATACAGGTAGACCTAAGTGAACAGTGCCACCTTTACCTGGAGTCACACCACCGACCATTTGCGTGCCATAAGCAATCGCTTGTTCTGAGTGGAATGTACCTTGACCACCAGTGAAACCTTGGCAAATTACTTTAGTGTTTTTATCGATTAAAATAGACATTATTTAGCCTCCGCTGCTGCTACTGCTTTCTTAGCTGCATCTGTCAGGCTATTTGCAGCGATGATGTTCAAGCCGCTATCTGCCAGTTTTTTAGCACCTAACTCTGCATTGTTACCTTCTAAACGCACAACTACCGGTACATTTACGCCAACTTCTTCAACTGCACCAATGATGCCGTCTGCAATCAGGTCACAACGAACGATACCACCAAAGATGTTAACAAAAACCGCTTTCACGTTTTCATCAGAAAGAATGATTTTAAATGCTTCAGTTACACGCTCTTTTGTCGCGCCGCCGCCAACATCTAAGAAGTTAGCTGGTGCGCCGCCGTGTAATTTAACGATGTCCATCGTACCCATTGCAAGGCCTGCACCGTTAACCATACAACCGATGTTGCCGTCTAATGCAACATAGTTCAGTTCCCACTGAGCTGCTTGTGCTTCACGCGCATCTTCTTGTGATTCATCACGCAGTTCACGGATTTCAGGTTGGCGATATAACGCGTTGCTATCGATACCTAATTTACCATCTAAGCAAACTAAATCACCCGCAGTGCTGATAACCAGTGGGTTGATTTCAGCTAATGCTAAATCACGTTCTAGGAATAATGTTGCTAGGCCCATGAAAATTTTTGCAAATTGGCTAACTTGTTTGCCAGTTAGACCTAATTTGAATGCTAACTCACGACCTTGGAAAGGCATTGGGCCAGTCAATGGGTCGATAATCGCTTTGTGAATTAACTCTGGGGTCTCTTCTGCGACTTTCTCAATTTCCACGCCACCTTCGGTAGAAGCCATGAACACAACGCGGCGAGTGCTACGGTCAACAACAGCACCTAAATAGAGTTCTTTATCAATGTCAGTCGCAGTTTCAACTAAAATTTGGTTTACTGGTTGGCCATTAGCATCTGTTTGATAGGTAACTAAGTTTTTACCTAACCAGTGTTCTGCAAACGCTTTAACTTCATTGATATCGCTAGTGACTTTCACGCCACCCGCTTTACCGCGTCCACCAGCGTGAACTTGGCATTTAATTACCCATGGGCCGTTACCAATTTTTTTAGCTGCATCGACGGTTTCAGCAACTGATGAACAGGCATAACCTGTCGGTGCAGGCATCCCATAACGTGCAAACAACTGTTTTGCCTGGTACTCGTGTAAATTCATGATGTTCTATCCATAATTGAGTCTGAAGAGGCGTTTATTCGCCTCCTGCAATTGTTACTGATTTAGCAACCCGCGAACGGGCTGCATCGGTTACTTCAGACCGGGCAAGTTGTACCCTGCCCTGTTATGTTGCTATACGTCCAGCAGTAAACGAGTTGGGTCTTCCAGCATATCTTTGATAGCGACTAAGAAGCCAACTGACTCACTACCATCGATTAAACGGTGGTCGTAAGACAGTGCTAAATACATCATAGGAAGAATTTCTACCTTACCATTTACAGCCATAGGGCGGTCTTTAATCGCATGCATGCCTAAAATCGCGCTCTGTGGTGGGTTAATGATAGGTGTAGACATCAGAGAACCGAATACGCCACCGTTAGTGATAGTGAAGTTACCACCACTTAAGTCTTCGACAGTTAATTTACCGTCACGACCTTTGACAGCCAGTTCTTTAATTTTCTTCTCGATATCAGCCATGCTCATTGCATCGACATCACGCAGCACTGGCGTTACCAGACCACGTGGTGTTGATACAGCAATACTGATATCGAAATAGTTATGGTAAACCACATCATCGCCATCAATAGAAGCATTCACTTCTGGGTAGCGTTTCAGTGCTTCAACCGCAGCTTTAACATAGAAAGACATAAAGCCTAAACGAACACCATGACGTTTTTCGAATACTTCGCCATATTGTTTACGTAAGTCTTTGATTGGTTGCATGTTGACTTCGTTAAACGTCGTCAGCATTGCAGTCGTATTTTTCGCTTCTAACAGGCGCTCTGCGATACGTTTACGTAAACGAGTCATTGGAACACGTTTTTCACTACGGTGCGCTAATGGCGCTTGTGGCGCTTCTGGTGCTTTCGCCGCAGGTGTCGCAGATTTATTTGCTGATAAATGTTTTTCAACATCTTCACGAGTTAAACGACCGCCAACGCCAGTCCCTTTGATATCCGCAGGGTTTAAATCGTGCTCTGCAATTAAACGACGAATAGCTGGTGTCAGCGCATCGTTGCTTTCTGTTTCTAAACTTGCAGTTTGACGTTGTGCAGGTGTTGACTCTTGTGCTTCTTTCACTTCAGCTGGAATACCAGTGCTATCGCCTAAACGAATGCGACCCAGTAACTGCTTAGACAATACTGTTGCACCTTCATCTTCAACGATAGCTTCTAATACACCCGCTTCGCTTGCAGGAACTTCTAATACGACTTTATCTGTTTCGATCTCAACCAGTACTTCATCACGCTGAACACTGTCACCTGGTTTTTTATGCCATGTGGCAACCGTAGCATCTGCAACGGACTCAGGAAGATCGGGAACAAGAATTTCTACGCTACTCATTTTCTATCCTTTAATTATTCAATGTTCAAAGCGTCATTAACCAGGGCTTTTTGTTGTTCCTGGTGTACGGACGTATAGCCAACTGCTGGAGATGAAGAAGCAGCTCGACCTGCATAACGTAAAGTTGCCCCTGCTGGGATAGCTTCACGGAAGTTATGTTGACTGCAATACCAAGCACCTTGGTTTAATGGCTCTTCTTGACACCATACAAAGTCTTTTACATCAGTAAATTGCGCCAACGCTTTTTGGATATCTTCGTGTGGGAACGGATATAGCTGTTCGATACGCACGATAGCAACGTCAGTTTGTTCATTTTTACGACGCTGTTCTAACAGATCGTAATAGACTTTCCCTGAACACAGAACGACGCGTTTCACATTTTTCGGATTGATTTCATCGATTTCACCGATAACTGGCTCAAATGTACCATTAGCCAATTCTTCCATGCTAGAAACCGCTAACGGGTGACGCAGCAGAGATTTTGGTGACATCACAATCAGAGGACGGCGCATTCCACGTAAGGCTTGGCGACGTAACATGTGATAAACCTGAGCTGGTGTTGATGGCACACACACTTGCATGTTTTGGTCAGCACACAGTTGCAGGTAACGTTCTAAACGTGCAGATGAGTGCTCTGGCCCCTGACCTTCATAACCATGAGGCAGTAGCATTACCAGACCACACATACGACCCCATTTTTGCTCACCAGAGCTAATGAATTGGTCGATAACTACTTGCGCACAGTTAGCGAAGTCACCGAATTGTGCTTCCCAAATAGTCAATGCGCGTGGTTCTGTCGTTGCATAACCATATTCGAATGCTAATACGGCGTTTTCAGTCAGAACAGAGTCCCAAACATTAAAAACACCTTGCCCGTTATGGATATTCTGCAGTGGGACGTAAACTGAACCATTCGTTTGATTGTGAATAACTGCATGGCGATGGAAGAATGTACCACGGCCCGCATCTTCACCCGATAAACGTACAGGAACACCTTCATCAACCAATGTTGCGTACGCTAAAGTTTCAGCAGCACCCCAGTCGAGAAGTTTCTCACCTTTTGCCATTTCGGCACGGTCTGCATAGATTTTCTCAACACGAGATTGCGCAACCACGCCTTCTGGAATAGTACTGACTTTAGTTGCCAGTTCAGTTAGGCGTTTAATATCAACGGTTGATTTGTATGATGCATCCCATTCATGGTTTAAATATGGAGCCCATGTGTATGAGTTCAGACCCATTTCACGGTATTCTTCAACCACACAGTTACCCGCATCTAACGCATCACGATACAGATTAACCATTTCAGTGACATCATTAGCACTTAACACATTTTCTGCAATTAAACGGTCTGCATAAATTTTACGTGGTGTTGGGTGCTGTTTGATTTTTTGATACATCACTGGCTGAGTTGCACTTGGCTCATCCGCTTCGTTATGCCCATGACGGCGATAGCATACTAAATCAATCATAACATCGCGTTTGAACGTGTTACGGAAATCCAGTGCCAAACGTGTTACAAATGCCACTGCTTCAGGGTCATCTGCATTCACGTGGAAAATTGGCGCCTGCACCATTTTAACGATGTCAGTACAGTATTCGGTTGAACGTGTATCTTTTGGATTTGAAGTAGTGAAACCAATTTGGTTATTAATTACGATACGTACAGTACCGCCAACTTCATAACCACGTGCTTGAGACATATTTAATGTTTCTTGCACAACGCCTTGGCCAGTTACTGCTGAGTCACCATGAATGGTAATTGGCAGAACCATATTGCTGCGGCCTTCATCCAGACGGTCACGACGAGCACGTACTGAACCAATAACTACAGGGCTAACAATCTCAAGGTGAGATGGGTTAAATGCTAATGCTAAGTGAACACGAGAACCTGCGGTTTCAAAATCAGAGGAGAAACCTTGGTGATACTTAACGTCACCCGCACTAGAGTGGTCTTTATGTTTCCCCGCGAACTCATCAAATAATTCGCCAGGTTTTTTACCTAAGATATTAACTAGAACGTTTAAACGACCACGGTGAGCCATACCCAAAACAACTTCACGGGTATCTTGCTTGCCTGCGTGGTGGATTAAATCTTTCAGCATTGGGATTAGTGAATCACCACCTTCCAATGAGAAACGCTTGGCACCTGGGAATTTAGCCCCAATGTAACGCTCAAGCCCTTCAGCTGCCGTTAATTCTGCTAAGAAGCGTTTTTTCTCTTCTACTGAGAAAATTTTAGATACGTCTACAGATTCAAGACGCTGCTGAATCCAACGTTTTTCTTCTGTATTTGTGATATGCATATATTCAGCACCGATAGAACCGCAATAAATACGTTTCAGGTGCTCATATAGCTCACTCAGCTTCATGGTTTCTTTGCCAATAGCAAATGAACCCACATTGAAGGTTTCGTTGAAGTCTTCTTTCGTCAGGTTGTGGAATGCGGGGTCTAAATCTGGAACAGATTCACGTTTCCAAAGACCTAACGGGTCAAGATTCGCATTTTGGTGCCCGCGGAAGCGGAACGCATTGATTAATTGCAAAACTTTAACTTGTTTTGCGTCGATAGCTGGATCGCTAACAGAGGTGTGATAACGTGTAGAGTCTTTTGCTAAGCGACGGAAGTAATCGCGCGCTTGGGAGTGGAATTGTTCACCGCTAGTACCTAATGCCGCACCAGGTAGTTGATCAAAAATTGCTTTCCACTCGGCATCGACAGAGTTAGGGTCAGTCAGATAATCTTCATAGAGCTGTTCTATATAAGTCTGGTTCGCGCCTGCCAGAAAGCTTGAATCCAGCCAGTCCTTCATTACGCCGTTCTGCATTGTGATCCCTTAAGCTTTTAAAGCTTTAGTTTTCGCCGTGGTTAACTAATCGCCGCATTTAAGCGACCTCGATAAAGGTTCTCTTGGACGTGCTTTATGCATGTTCTCTCTTTGGGAGGCCCTTTATCAGTAAGGGTTTCCCTTTTAAGGAACCTTTAAAAACTGGCTGCGGTTTTTAAAGGCCCCTATGCTTGGGCTGTCGTCTTCATCTTTTTTTGCAGTTGGCTATTTTTTCTACTTTTTGCTGTTACTTTCTTTGCTTTCACTTTTTTACGCTTTTGTAATGACAACGTTTTAATAAGTACTACTTTTTATGGGTGACAATGTTACTTTCTGACGCTCTTTGTTGGTATTTCGTTTTCGCGCTTTTGTGAGCTTCCGCGCATTTAAATCATGTCATTGTTTTTACTTTACGCGTTTCTTTTAACTTATGTTTTTATTTTGTGCTATTTCATTTTAACCCACAGCACCTGAGCACTGCGGGTTAAATATGCATCATTAAGCACTATGTTTTAGTAACATAGATTTAATATGACCGATAGCTTTCGTTGGATTTAGTCCTTTAGGGCATACATTGACACAATTCATGATGCTATGACAGCGGAAGACACTAAAAGCGTCGTTCAGATCATCTAATCGCGAATCGGTTTCTGTATCACGGCTATCAATTAAGAAGCGATACGCCGCCAGCAAGCCTGCAGGCCCGATAAACTTGTCCGGATTCCACCAGAAAGATGGGCAAGAAGTCGAACAACATGCACACAAAATACACTCATATAAACCATCGAGTTTTTCACGTTGTGCAGGAGTTTGTAAATTCTCACGCGCCGGTGGATTCTTATTATCATTAATAAGATATGGACGAATTTTTTCATATTGGGTATAGAATTGTGTCATATCGATGATCAGGTCACGTACAACAGGCAGACCTGGTAATGGGCGAATGACAATTTTCTTCCCACCACGGATTAACGCGGATAATGGCGTAATACATGCCAACCCGTTTTTACCGTTCATGTTCAGACCATCAGAACCACATACCCCTTCACGACAAGAACGACGGAAGGATAATGTTGGGTCTTGCTCTTTAATTTGGATTAACGCATCCAGCAACATCATGTCACGCCCTTCAGGAACTTCTAGCGTGTAATCTTGCATACGTGGTGCGTTGTCCACATCAGGATTGTAGCGATAAATCGAAAATTGTAATTTCATAGTTTATTTCTCCGCAACTGGATTAACACCACGCATTAGTAGGTACGAATTTTCGGTGGGAAGGCTTCACGCAGTTTTGGCTGCATGTTGACTTCACGACGCGTCATCGTTTCAGATTGCGGTAAATATAATGAGTGACATAACCAATTCGCATCATCTCGCTCTGGGTAGTCAAAGCGGCTATGCGCACCACGGCTTTCTGTACGGAAGTTTGCAGCTTGTGCCGTTGCATAAGCCGTTTCCATCAGGTTATCCAGTTCTAAACATTCGATACGCTGAGTATTAAACTCAGTCGAGGTATCATCAAGACGTGCATTTTGCAGGCGCTCACGAATCACTTTCAGCTCTTCTAAACCTTTCGCCATGGCATCGCCTTCGCGGAATACCGAGAAGTTATGCTGCATACAGGTTTGCAGTGCTTTACGGATTTCAGTTGGGTCTTCACCAGTACGTGCACCTTCCCAACGGTTAAAACGAGTCATCGCTGCATCGATATCAGATTCAGACGCATCACGCATTGAACCTTGTTCCATGATGGACTCTTTCAAATGCAGACCCGCTGAACGACCAAATACCACTAAGTCGAGGAGTGAGTTACCGCCTAATCGGTTAGCGCCGTGTACTGATACACAGGCAATTTCGCCGACTGCAAACAAGCCAGGAATGACTTCATCTTCACCTTTTTCGTTATAACGAATGGCTTGGCCTGTAACTTTAGTCGGAATACCACCCATCATGTAGTGGCAAGTAGGAATTACTGGGATTGGCTCTTTGATTGGGTCAACGTGAGCAAAGGTACGAGATAACTCAAGAATACCCGGTAAACGAGATTCCAGAACTTCTTTTCCTAAGTGGTCCAATTTCAGTTTAGCATGTGGACCCCATGGGCCATCGCAACCACGACCTTCACGAATTTCAATCATGATAGAACGCGCAACAACGTCACGACCCGCAAGGTCTTTCGCATTCGGCGCATAACGTTCCATGAAACGCTCACCGTCTTTGTTCAGCAAGTAACCACCTTCACCACGGCAGCCTTCAGTAACGAGAACACCCGCACCTGCGATACCCGTTGGGTGGAATTGCCACATTTCCATATCTTGTAGTGGAACACCTGCACGAGCAGCCATCCCCACACCATCACCTGTATTGATGTGTGCGTTAGTGGTTGATTGGTAAATACGCCCTGCACCACCGGTTGCTAAAATAGTTGCTTTCGCTTTGAAATAAACTAATTCGCCTGTTTCCATACAAATTGCAGTACAACCTACAACATCGCCATCTTGGTTTTTAACTAAATCAAGGGCATACCATTCAGAAAAAATGGTCGTGTGGTTCTTTAAGTTCTGCTGATACAAGGTATGTAACAGTGCGTGGCCAGTACGGTCAGCCGCAGCCGCAGTACGTGCAGCTTGCTCACCACCGAAGTTTTTAGACTGACCACCAAATGGACGTTGATAAATACTTCCGTCATCAAGGCGAGAGAATGGCAACCCCATATGCTCTAATTCAAGGATAGCCTCTGGCCCTGTTTTACACATGTATTCAATAGCGTCTTGGTCACCGATGTAGTCGGAACCTTTCACGGTATCGTACATGTGCCATTCCCAGTTATCAGGGTGAGTATTACCTAACGCAACAGTAATACCGCCTTGCGCTGAAACAGTATGAGAACGGGTTGGAAAGACTTTTGACAGCAGAGCACATGACAGACCCAACTGTGAAATTTGCAGTGCAGCACGCATACCTGCGCCACCAGCACCGATAACGATAGCGTCAAACTCTCTGATTGGCAGATTCATTTATGCACCCCACACAACAATTGTTCCGTAAATTAAATAAGCCAACAGACCTACAACGATAGCCAGTTGCAACACTAAACGAATTGCTAAAGGCTTAACGTAGTCAGTCAGCACTTGCCACATGCCAATCCACGCATGGACAAGAATCGAGAACAACGTGAGGATAGTGAATACTTTCGTCACAGAAGAGGCGAAAAAACCACGCCAGACGTCATAGGTAATGTCATTAATAGCAACAAAACCAACAATGTAGAGTACATAGAGCGCGATGACAATCGCAGAACCACGGATTAATAGCCAGTCCTGGATACCAGTACGGCCTAAAGCTGAAGCATTACTTACCATACTAAAACCCCCGCCAGAATTGCTAAAATCACGGTAATGACAAATGTAATTTTTGCAGATGAGTTACCAGCAGCAAGCGTTTCATCAACACAACCGAAATCCATTAGCATATGACGAATACCACCACAGATGTGGTAAGCCAAAGCCGTCAAGATGCCCCAAAGAATGAACTTAGCAAAAAAGCCAGTCATTATTTCAGACGCGTATTGAAAACCTTCTGGAGAGGAGAGAGATGTCCCTAACAACCAAAGCAGAATACCAACTGCGATGAGAGTAATGACGCCAGAGACACGGTGCAAGATCGAAGATATTGCAGTGATCGGGAAGTGAATCGTCTGCAAATCAAGGTTGACAGGTCTTTGTTTTTTCACAATTTTGCCCACACAGCTCTTTATTATTTTCCATCCTCCGGACCTGGGGTGGAAATCAGACAGCGACAGGGGGTACAAAATGCAACTTAACACAAACTCTAATCCATCATGTTTAAATAAAGTTGCATACTGATCACGCTGGGAACTCCTACTACAGGGTAATCCGGAGACCTGCCGCTAGTATAAAGTCTTCACAATGCCATTACAATTCCCACACAAAATGTTTGGAGACATTTAGCCCGAACAGTGAGAAGGATCACGATTTAAACATTTTGTATAAATGTGCTTATGTTATTTGACAATGATTCAACATTTATCTTACATATAGGACTGGCAGAATTATCTTAACGGTGCTGTTGACACTTCATCGTAAAAGAAAAAAACGTGAATATTGCAATGTTAAATACTCTTCAATTTGAACTATGATGGGTATTAATAACAAAAGTTATGAAAGTTGTTCCTCTTACCACAAATAATGATATTGTAGGGAAAACAACAAAAAGAACATAACATCTACACACTCATAAACAACCTAACTACATTGTCATCGGTCTCAGATTTCAGGTTTTATGTGATAGCTAGCTGATTTCCAAAGCATACCGGTAGAACAATGCACGAAGACGCAGTATAACGCTGGGCTTCTGGGTTGTTGGGTGTCGATTATCAAGCGCTAAGGAGACCGTAATGGCTGATAACAAAGCTAAGCTAACGACTGGTAGTAAGGGTGATATTGACCTAGATATTTTAAGCCCAACGATTGGTCAAGACGTTATCGATGTCCGAACTTTAGGTTCTAAAGGGTTCTTTACCTACGACCCTGGTTTTACTTCTACTGCATCCTGTGAATCAAAAATCACCTATATCGATGGTGAGCAAGGCATTCTGTTACACCGTGGTTTCCCTATCGATCAACTCGCTACTGAAGCCTCTTATCTCGAAGTTTGTTATATCCTGCTATACGGTGAAGCACCGACTCAAGAACAATATGACGTATTTAAAAATACGGTGACTCGCCACACCATGATCCATGAGCAAATTACTCGCATGCTTAATGGTTTCCGCCGTGACTCACACCCAATGGCTGTATTATGTGGTGTTACAGGCGCACTAGCTGCCTTCTATCACGATGCATTAGACGTGAATAACCCACGCCACCGTGAAATTACGGCTTATCGTCTGCTATCAAAAATGCCAACAGTTGCAGCGATGTGTTACAAATATTCAATTGGCCAACCTTTTGTTTATCCACGTAATGACCTGTCATACGCGGGTAATTTCTTGCACATGATGTTCTCTACACCATGTGAAGAATACACAGTTAATCCTGTTTTAGAACGCGCAATGGATCGTATTTTGATTCTGCACGCTGACCATGAACAAAACGCCTCAACATCGACAGTTCGTACTGCGGGTTCATCTGGCGCAAACCCATTTGCTTGTATCGCAGCGGGTATCGCTTCACTGTGGGGGCCTGCTCACGGTGGAGCTAACGAAGCTTGCTTACGTATGTTGGAAGAAATCCAAACTGTTGAGCACATCCCTGCATTTATCGAGCGCGCTAAAGACAAAAATGACTCTTTCCGCTTAATGGGCTTCGGTCACCGTGTTTATAAAAACCATGACCCACGTGCAACCGTAATGCGTGAAACTTGCCATGAAGTTCTAAATGAACTTGGCTTGAATGACAGCTTGCTGGAAGTCGCTATGGAGCTGGAACGTATCGCATTAAACGACCCGTATTTTATTGAGAAAAAACTGTACCCGAACGTTGACTTCTATTCGGGTATCATCTTGAAAGCAATGGGTATTCCATCTTCAATGTTTACTGTTATTTTTGCTATTGCACGTACCATTGGCTGGATTGCACATTGGAATGAAATGCACGATGACGGCCTGAAAATTGCACGTCCTCGCCAGCTATATACTGGCTATGACAAACGTGAATTCAACTCTGAATTATCAAAAAAATAATATTTAATTAAATCTGAACCCCTACATATGCTAAGGCCTCGAATTTTCGGGGCTTTTTCATGTTTGTTTACCAAAGTCATTTAGCTTACTGCTGCTGATATTCCCTTGGGGTCATCCCACTCATTTTACGGAAAAAACTAATAAACGCACTATCACTTGTTAAGCCAAGTTCTTGAGTAATATAATGATATGGCTTTTCTTGTGCGAGTAATTCAATGGCTTTAATATAACGCCACTGTTGGCGCCATGCTTGATAACTCATTCCTGTTTCTTTAAAAAAAATCCGTGTAATCGTCTTCTCACTCGCACCGATAGTTTGCGCTAATTGGTTTAAATTCGGTGGTAATTGTTCGATATCAACCCCTTTAAAGCGCCTATCTTGCGGTAGTGCTAACAGTGTTGGTTCTAAAGCAGCACTCTGTAATTCATCAATAAATACCGGTAATAAGTTGGCCAAACGCCCCTGCTGCCAATCACTATCAAACGGAGCAATAGCAATACGTTCTAGCACTTCCCTTAGCAATGGTGAAATATTTAAAATAACCACATCGTTCCCGATTTCTTTGGCATATTCTTCTGATAAATAAACCGAACGATACCCCACTGATGCCCTCATTTGCGCCCGATGAAGAACAAATGGTGGGATCCAAGCCATTCTACCAGGAGGAAGCAAAGACAGGCGATTTTCCAGTGAAATCCGTATACACCCTTGTTGTGTAAACAAAAGCTGTCCCATTTCATGTCTATGAAAACCTGAGTCATGCTGCCCCATTTTTGCTGCAATTCCCAATACTGGGGCGTGGTACCAGTGAGTTTGAAATTCATCTGTTTGATTTAACCAAGCCATAATGTCTCTTTTTTGATATTTATAGTCTTTATTATTGTAATAAGACAATAAAAATAACACTAAACTGCCTGCTATTAAATAGTTGTATCCGATTAGCCCCTTTATTTTTAGTAGATTGGCAGGAAAAAGTATGAAACATCCTCTCTCATTATGGCTTGCTGTTGCCTTAATGATGTTTCCTCAAATTGTGGAAACCATATACAGCCCCGCTCTCACTGATATCGCCAGTGCTTTCTCAGTAAATGCGGAACAAGCTTCACAAACACTGTCGCTTTATTTCTTTGCTTTTGCATTAGGCGTGGTGTTTTGGGGACGAATGTGTGACACCTTAGGGCGCCGCCCGACTATTTTGGCGGGTTTATTGATTTATGGTATTGCCTCTGTTGGCGCGTTATTTGTCACACATTTTTATTTATTATTATTAATGAGAATGTTGTCAGCATTTGGCGCTGCCGTAGGTTCAATTGGCACACAAACTACCATGCGTGATAGCTACCAAGGCCATGAATTAGCGAAAGTTTTTTCTATTATGGGAGTTGCTTTAGCAATTAGCCCTGCGTTGGGAATGTTATCTGGTGCTGGGTTAGCCAATTTTGGTGGCTATCGTGCCGTTTTTATCGGCTTAGCGATTTTAGCAGCGGTGCTTTTTCTCTGGTCCGTCTGTCGCTTACCTGAGACCAAGCCTGAAAACGTGACACAAGTCTCATTTATTGAGACATTTTTACGCATGATTGCGGATAAAGAAATTATTAGAAATGTGATCTTGATTGCATTTTTCAACATTAATTTATTTAGCTATTATCAGCTGGCACCTTTCAGTTTTGAACAATTAATGCTCACTCAACAACAGTTTGGATTAACTGGGATATTATTAGCACTTGGGGTCGGTTTAGGTTCGATATCAAATCGCTATTTATTGGCTAAAAAACACACATCTGAACAACTTGTTAAGCTATCGAGTATCATTTCTTTAGTTAGTGGCTGCTTAGTTTTTGCTCTAATGGATTCTATTTGGTTTGTTTTACCGGTTATTGGTGTCGTTATTGGTTACGGGATTGCGATTCCGAACATACTTGCCCATGCATTAAACCGTTATAGCGACCGAAAAGGCACCGCCGGAGCAATTTTAGGTTTATTTTACTACATCGGACTCGCCATCGGTCTAATGGTCGCTGGTTGGAGCCAACACTTAGGTTTAGTACTAACTATTTCGGGTTTGGTGTTGGTTTTTGCGTCACTAAGGTGGAGTAGCCAAGTACACTAAATAGATTTAGAGAAGCCCTTTTAGGTAGCTGTACAGCTAAAATAATGCCTGCTTGAGCCTATGGTCGACCAATAATTCAGAGACACGGATAACTTTTCTTCGGTTTCTAGAGGGATAACGTTACCGTGTCTATACATATACTTTGAAAGCGCTTTTTCTTAAAAATAAACGACATTCCCAAGATGAGCAAACCAAACTACGATAAGCCCTGTAAATTCTAATATACATAGAAACAAACTATGCAACTAATTACTTCAAACATACACTAGTAGCATGATAAATAAAGGTATTGTATTAGTGAGTTGGCTATTACGCTGTGGTGAGTTATCACACAACGCTGTTTATTGACCGTATCTAAAAATACCAGTTTTGAGGCTACAATGGAGCATCGTAGTGATGACTTTCCGCAATTAATGGCGTGGTTTCTAATTGCTTGGAATGCTTTGTTACGGTGTATAAACTCGTCATTCGGTGCCTTCCTCATCAATGGAGGTATTCAAAATTTACTGAAATACATGACAAGATTATTGGTACTTTCACTGAAAGAGAACATTATATTTAACCAAATCAACATATTTAATACACGACCAGCTAGGTGAGATTCACCGGACGCTTACTTATAAACCTAAATCAAGACTTTAGTAGAGACTTTACCAATGCCCTGAAGCACCGCCACCACCGCTAGAACCGCCTCCCCCACCGCTTGATGAACTTGATGAGCTAGATGAGCTAGATGAGCTTGATGAACTGAAATCGTGACTGGAAGTAAAATTAGAAGCATGTTTATGGGATGTGTTTACTGAATATGAAGGTTGATAAAAAGGTGAACCAAATCGACTGAACTCACAAATCGCTTTCCATTCTTTTCTCTGCTGTCGATAAATAGGAAATAAGATATTGATGCCAATAAACAACACGGTTAATGAAATAAGGTTAAAGAATAATGATAACACCACCATCAGTAATAAGATAAAAGGGTTAACAATACCATTAAGAATTATTTGTGTATAAAAAATGACAACGACTGAACAAAACACTACAGGGAAATACAGCGAAAATGATGTTGGAAAATAGAATGAGTAATTCAGATAATTTTTTAACCGTTTTAGCTGATTTGCACCTATCTTATATCCTCGCTTTTCTGAATTTTTCTTTTTTTTACCTGACTGCGCTATCACTTGATTAATTTTTCTTTTCAATTTTTTCGTTGAAAATACAAGCTGAAAACAATAAATTAGCCCTAATATTATCACATAAATTAAAATAAAATGTGTTTGTAATATTTTAAGAGGAATAAGATCTGTCAAAGAATTCGTTGAGCTTATTGGTCTATCATTAGCTACATGAATGGCATTTATAATCCCTTGCTCAATACCCGTATAATAGTTTTCTGCTCTAAAATACGGCAACATATTTTTTCGAATAATTCTCCCAGCAAGAACATCGGTAAATGTCCCCTCATAGCCGTACCCGACTTCAAAGCGAACACTGCGGTCATTTATTGCCACAACAAGCAGTAATCCATTATCAAGCCCCTTTTTACCTATCCCCCATTGATTAAAAACACGATTTGCGAAAGTTTCGATATTTTCACTCCCAGTAGTCGGAACGATATAAACAACAAATTGTGAACCATCATTCCGATTATTTTCAAAATTAATCAATAAATTATTTAGCGTTTTGAATTGCTGCGCCGTTAATAAATTTGCACGATCAATGACCCTATCTATTTTTAATGGGGGTGTATTATTCACTGATGCGCTCGCAATAGCACTAAATAAAAGCAAGGAAAATAAAATATTACGTATCATGAGTTAAAATCCACCGTTGGTGTTCTTTTGATTTCATGCCCATTCTCAACGTTAAAATTAATTTTTTTATCATACCCCATAAATTCCGCAATTAAGTTATAGGGGAATTGCCTAATTTGAGTATTATAATGGCGTACCGCCTCTATATACCGCCCTCTCGCAACTGAAATACGATTTTCAGCTCCCTCCAACTGTACCATCAGGTCTTGATAGAGTGAATTTGCTTTCAATTCAGGGTAATTTTCTGAAATGACTAACAGACGTGATAGAGATTGCCCTAAATTATCTTGAGCTTTTTGATAGCTCGCAGAAATTTCAGGATCATCAAACACGCGACCATCCACATTAATTTTCCCGACAGACGCTCTCGCCTTTACAATTTCTTGTAACACATTGCTTTCATGACTTGAATATCCCTTAACTGTACTGACCAGATTAGGGATCAAATCAAATCGACGCTGATATTGGTTTAATAATTCTGACGCTGCCGCAGAGACTAACTCATCATTTTTTTGGATTGTATTGTAAGAATTAACTAACAGAGTAAAAATTACAACTATCACTAATACCAAACAGATCGCTAACTTGCGCATTAAATATCCTTATATTAACCACTTAATGTTAATATTGACTATCTGGTGTAACACTAACTTCTTTACTATCATCAATCCTAGCGGATTCAATCATTATCCATCAGAACATCGTATCTTCTAACCAATTTTTACCGTTGAATTACCCATTAATACGCCACCGCAACTTACTGTATCACCTGTTATGGCCGCAGGCTTACCATCAATAAATACACTACTTGAACCACCAACGATAGTTCTTGAATGCCCACCGTGAGGCGCTAATGCGTCTCCTTGCCGAGCAACCGCCTTACCATCGACTTTTACTGTTGGAGAACCTGTAATTACTTGAGTAGGGCCATGTTTCCCATGGCCTGTATCAGAATCACCAATAAGGATAATGTTTGGCATAATAGTACCCGACTATATGACCGGAATGAATTTTCCATTTACTAAAGAAAATATTGGGGAATGTACTCCAATAATTTTTCTATTTGCATCGTTAAAATAGCTATATGAAATAGGTGAATAATCAAAATCTTCTTTATAAACCAACTTTACCATTTTCCCATCATTCATAACTAAGGGTTCAAAATTATCCCAAGTAATTGGGATCATTGCGAATGCCTTCTGATTAAAATCAGCAGCTATTTCACGTGATTCAAGTTGTTCGTCAATCGTCCCTCCGGTTGTTTCTACCCAAGTTTTTAGTGAAGGAGCCAATATGTGTTTTATTTTTGATAAATCTTTTTGATTAAAAGCAGCCCAGAGTTCTAAATATGCGTCTTGTAACAATTTGCGTTGTTCTGGGGTATCTTGGTACCTTTCAGCGTTTACCCATTCCCATTCGGGTACTCCCATTACATTTATTTTTTTATTAAATTGGAATACTGTCATATCATGAGGATATTCATTGGGCCGAATATTCTGGCGTATTCTATTCTGATGTACTTTTTCTGTATTGGGGGCTTGAATCAATTTTTTCTCTACGTGTCTGTCCAGAGCATCACCTTGATACGCTTCTGGCTCACCTTTTTCATTAATTTTAACCAGTAGCGTTGTTAATGGAATAATATCGCCATTATCCGTTATTTTATTGACCGTAATCTCACATTTTGCATTCGGATTAAATTGATTGAGTTTATCTTTTGGTACCTCTTTAGTTGAAAACCAATTTGGTGATGCCATCTCAATGCTAATAGTATTCTCACCATTACGCATCATTATCATCGAGTTTGTGCTTGTCGTACCAAAACCTAATCCGCCACTCACAAGACCTGAGCGGTTATTAGTTCCACTTACCCCATTGGTTTTAACATCACAAAATGCGTATTTCATATCGACAGAAGTACGAATAAGAAAATCATTATCATCGGCATAACTCATAGACATATTTCCTAATATTAAGATTGTCGTCATACACAGTAAGTTGCTTAGTTTCATCATTAACCTTTTTCAAAAGTATTTTTTATAGCCGTGCCTGCTATGGATGTCGGTACGGCATTGACTGCTGAAGTAAACGCGGCTAGTTCCGGTCGTTGTCTTTCAGGTACTTTTCTAACTTGCCCCGCTAAATTAAAACGAATATCTGACTCGGTAGGCGTTAAAGGGTCTGCAAATTGGTAGATAGTCCAATCTGCGTCGAGTGGAGCACCCTCATAAAAAGCACTATCATCTTTTTTGGTTCGAAGAGAAATATCTGCCGTAAATTGAAATTTCAGCACAATACCATCATGACAAAGGACTAAGTCTATTCCATCATCATGGGCATCTAAAGCAAGTGCACCTTTTGTTTCGAATCGTAGATGAAATTCAAAACACGCCTCTAAAAAAAGGACATTGGCTTTGATATAAGCACCCGCATCGGCTTTAAAGCCTATCTCAAACTTATTATCACCATCAAATGCAAACTCTTGTTGCTTGTCAGGAGTTTGAGCCATCCCCACAAAACAGTGAACAGCAAAAGAGAAAGTAATATCAATATTAATACCCGCACTAAATTTATCTTTACCTTTTTTCCTTTCTTCTAAAGCTTCACGTAACTTACTTATACCGCTGCTCAAGGCTTTGCCACCATAAAGCGCAAGTACCTGCAAAACATCAATATTAAATGACCCGCCCCAAAAAGGCTTCCCTTCTAATGCACAAACTAATCGAGCTGAATCACGCTGAGTTACATTCTCCATAAAGAAGGTTAATCCAATCTCGATATCTGAAAAATCGAAAGAGAAAATAGGATATTTATCGGCGAAAGGGGTCAATTTACCTTTTTGCTGATATAACAATTTTGTTTCGATATCATTAATAATTTGACTGACTTTCAATATACCTGACAAGTCATCAAGAAACGTTTTTGTTTCGCTTATTTGCTTAATAGGCGTTAAATTATAGGGATGCCCTGCTAGCTCATAAAAAAAGCCGACATCAATACCTAGTGAGGTCGTTTTGACAAATGGGATCGGCGCTAATGTCCAGCCTTTATGGTACTTATTCAGCTTCTTCGGTAACGTATTTTCCCCTGGCCCGCCCTTGAGTCGTTCTGACTTTAATTTACTAATTTGCTTATCCCTTCGCTCTTTATCATTCGCTTCTCGAGTTTGAAAGGAGTAACTAAAATTGACAGAGAACCCAAACTTCACCGAAGGAATTACATCAAAAGTCCAATCTTGTTTCGTACCAAGGCAATTAGTCGCTGTAATATTGTATCGTCTAGGCGACTTGAATGCGTCAATGGGCGCCAGCATATTGACAAAGGTATTGAGTAAATTACTTGCGCTAAAAGTCCCCGCATCACGACTTGCATTATAGGAAACCGAAACCGATTGAGATGAACCCAAACTCAATGCTTGTTCATAGTTCTTTGAAGTGAGTATCGCGTTATGTTGAGCATTATTATGTTTCTTATCATTGAGCAGGATTTCTAACGGAACCCCCTCGCCCTCATCAATCACTATTTCCGGTGATATAACATCCTCGCCCCGCCACTCTAAAATCACCTTATCCTTTGAGGTGTCTTTGACAAGTAAATCCAGATAACAAGGTTCCGGTATGTCACATGTTTGCGTTGCACACCCTACTTTAGGTGATATTAATTTATCACTCATTATCCATTTTCCTTTGCTAAGTCTGGCAACATATTTAAGATACGATTAGCCAAACGATATACTCGATAATTTCCGGAACCCGTTTCATCAGCTAAAGACACGCGCCATTCTTCTGGAACATCCTCAATTCGATAAATTTGGTATAATGCCAGCATATAGGCAATTAACTGATAGGAATGTTTGTCATCGATTCTGTGCTGCTGACAAAATGACGACAAATCACTCGCTAATTGCCAATTTTGCCGCCAAGTGGTTTCACCATAACGCTCTTGTATTTTTTGTGCTCTCGGTGCTGGTCGTTCAAACGCACTGACAACCCAATCCTCTAATGAAAAATCCATTTGTGATTGATAACTCATACTTTTGGCGTGAATAAAAAAGTAAATTAACTGGTCTAAAAATTGGCGTTCAAAAACGAGATTTACTGCATCATATTGAATGGGGGTAAAACGCATCAGCTTGCCCCCGAGCTTCGCATTATCCGGAAATCCGCGGCGCTCACGCTCAAAGCGGGAAGCGGTTTCCTCTCCCCATAACAACGTCTTCAGCTGCGTGATAGGACCTAAAAATACATGCAATCGCCAATTATCAAAGGTTCCAAGCACATCCCACACATTGCGAGGGTCATAAAAACGCCAAAAGACCGGCTTTTCTTGTCCCGGTATCATCACCATCAAGTATTTGCGCAGATGCTGACGTAACTCACGCATGGTTGCGTTCGTATAAACATAAATTCCCCAAGGCGTCTCTCGCGTACTTAACCAGCGTTGCACCTCTTCGGTCACTTCCACTAAATAGGGCGCTAATGACACAATTTCAGGTTGAATCGGTTCGCTGTATAAGCAACTCGCCGGCGGTTCGTGCTCGGCGAACAAATTAAAGACATCGGGCTCGGAAGCTGCATCGATAATGGCATAGCACGTTTCAGGTTTAACCATTTTCCGCCTCCTCTTGCCCTTCCTTCATGGGACAATGCGCCACAAAGGCCGCGCCACTGCTCGCAGCGGCTTTAAGTACCGCAGGGTTAGTCGCTTGCAGGATATCCCCAGGGCTTCCCCCTGAATTTAAGTTTATCGCCGGTCCTTTAATATCCACGCCACCGCTGTGAACAACGACAAAGCTTCCGCCCACTTTTAACGTGATTTTGCTGCTGCTTTGTAAGGTAATATCCCCTTGTGCATTCACGCTGACCACACCTTGTATTGCCTTAACCAAATCCCCCTCAACCGAAAGGTGTTGGTCTCCCTCAACTTTGTCTTGATAGTTACCGGTTGTTTTGTGCGCTTGATTACCTTCAACCGTCACGGTCCGATTACTGGCAACAACCAGTTCATCGTTATGACCAATACTGGTTGTCCGGTCGTAATTAATCCGTTCACCCCGTGAGTTCAGCACATTGATGGCCAAATTCTTTTGCGCATGGAGATAGATTTCTTCTTGGCCTGCCTCATCTTCAAAACGCAACTCATTAAAGCCATCCCCTTTGTGGGTTTTGGTGCGAAACGTCGTGCGCGTTTTGTGTTTCGGTAAATCAATTGGCGGCCGATTACGGCCATTATAAGTACAGCCCGTAATGATGGGTTTATCTATATCATTGTTAAGATAGGAAATAATTACTTCCTGCCCAATTCTGGGGATGGACATAAACCCAAAGCCATCGCCGTTCCAACCGTGGGCGACTCGCACCCAACAAGACGCGCTATGGTCAGGTTTGCCGCGCCTGTCCCAATGGAAATAGACCGTAACCGCCCCTTGAGAGTTGGTATAGATTTCTTCACCCGGTGGCCCGACAACGGTAGCCAGCTCATCCCCATCCGCTGTAGGTTTATACCGATAGGGCGGTCGCCACTCTTGAGTACTGGGGATAAAGGACAGCTGGTTACTCAGTTGGGTGCCTTCACCGCCACTGTTATCAGCAAGAGGTTGCACACCGTGATGGGATACGCTAATCACTTGCCACGTCGTATTCATTCGAGGACTAGGATGGTTTGATAGGCTAAAGATGCGTCCCGGTGCTAACTCAATGCAGTTAGTCGTCGCCGTTCCTACTTGCCGCTGGTTTTGTGATTGCTCGTAGCGAATTTGGTTGAAGGGCTGCCCCTCGGCATCTTCTTGAAAGCGACCATAGCTTTCAAATACTTCATGTTGTTGATGAACTTCCCCCGTGACTTGGTGGCTCAGTGGGTAAGAGGGGCGAAGTTGGTTGTAGTCTTTATCCACGCGGATATCGCTGCACAACTGCTCGGCATAGCGCCATGTGGTGGCGGTGCTGTCGGTGATATCCGTTTCAGATTGCGGATTATAGGTGAGCGATATCCCCGCTTTCATGCCTAAATGACGGTCACTGTAAAACAGTTGTGGGCCTTCTTCGAACCAGTAATTAATCCCTTCTTCGGCAGCGAGGCGGCACCAGAACTCATACATCGTTTCACGCTTTTGGGTGATATACTCGCGTTTTAGATGCTCTTCAGGGTGGTAAAACTGCTTATCAAATTTGATGTGAGACTCGCTTAATAGCGTCTCAAGAATGTTCGGCACCGTCATATTTTGGAAAATGCGGCTGTCTTGCTTAAGCGTCATCACCCACATTTCAGGGCGTATCACAAAGTGATACCAGGTTTTCACACCATCCGTATTGCCTTGCTCTGCACCCGCTAAGATACCTTGTACCCTGCGAAGAATTTTTCCATCTCGCTTTACAGTCAACGAGGAGGCCACACCCAGCACCGTTTGAAAATCAATCTCGGGTAACGGGCTGACCGCCTGAATCGACAGTGAAAAGAGCTGGGAAAGCCCTTCTTGCAAATCAAACTGGGTCACTTGAAAGGTATTTTCAGGTAACCCACCAATGGTACAGGTGAATACTAATCCCGTCCCCATTTCGCCACTCATAATACGGTCTAGCAGTTGACCATGGGCTTCTTGCAAGGCTTGGTCCTGTGCATAGGTTCTGCCACCCGCATACCCACCACCGTGAATAAGTGGGTTATTTTCGGGGCTGCCAAGTCGTTTGTTTTTATTGGGGTCTGTCCAAGACATGGGGGTTTCCTCTACAGGAGAAAAAGCGAAAAATGCAAACGAGCCTCGAGAGGCTCGCTAAATTCGAACTTACGCTTCGAGCGGTGCGCGCCAGTCATCGGCACCGGATGTGCCTGCAACGGTGTGTTCCCAATCGATTTTGCGGTAAGACAGAGACACTTCGATTAACTGTGTAAAGTCCGCTTTCGCCGGGTCTTGGCAGTGCGGCATTTGGCAATCGATATTGACGATAGTCGCATCAGTTAACGTGGTGGTGAAGAAATGCTCTTGCTTGCCTTCAACCGATGTGCGGTACCATTTCAGTTCCACTTTCGGCAGCATTTCGCCAGACGCTAATGCGTTATACAGCAGCGGAACGGCTTTATTTAACGCCACGGTAAAACGGAACGGCTTGTGCGCACGTTGGCCTGAAGGTTGGCCGGATTGTGGGTCTGTCGGTACAGTCACAACGTGAGAAAACTCTTGCACTAACATTTGGTCTTCATGACCTTGTACATAAATATTACCGACAGAATCGGCAGTAAATGCACCGGCAGTGATGTTACCTTGGGTTTTTCCTTCAATGGAAATATAACATGGAGTTGGCATAGCGATATCCTTTATCAAGAATGACAAATTGGGTTAAGTCGACATAATTATCGATTAATTTCCGTCATCTCAGCCCGTGCGCACGGTAAGATTTGAGTTAAGGATAATAAAAGCTTATGAATGGACTGTAAACCGGAGGGCCAGTTTGTATCTCTCTAGGATAAGTGACTTAGCGTAAACGGGTTGAAATATCGCTATATAATTCCGGAAAAACACCAAAAACGAATCATAACAAAATAATCATCGAACAAAAAATAGACCAAATTGCGATTAGCCCAGTAAGTTCTAATGTACATAGAAATAAACTATGTTACTAAATATTTCAACTTAAGAAGTTATCGCAACTACATGATTCAAAACAAATAAAATAGAGAATTTAAGCTACCCTCTACTAGCAGTGAAATTATCACCCCAATTCAGCAGTGTATTTAGCTACCCAATGTGCAATTACAAGTTATTAATATCGATAGGTGTGCTAACCAACTATAAATTTTGCATTTTTACTGTGTGGTATAGGAGCGGTACAATAGTTTAGTAAGAAAGCACTATATTAAAGAATAATATTAAAAGAAAAATAGGAGGATACTTTATCTAACCATATGAGAAGTATCGGCCATATTGATAATACGTTCAAATATCAAACTAAATCTTAGGTACATACATATTAAGTGAAACCAACACTGCCACCGCTCGAATAAAACGAAAATTTAATTCTATAAATATATTATTAATCCATCTTCTATGTTTTTCGAATCACAGCTAGGCGGCAAGAGAGCAAAGCCCTAGGAGCATACATAAGTATGTGACTAGGGTTCGTGAATGCAGCCAACAACGCTTTGATGTAAAAGGCAACTAAAATTTAATTCTATAAATATATTATTAATCCATCTTCTATGCTTTTCGAATCACAGCTAGGCGGCAAGAGAGCAAATCCCTAGGAGCATACATAAGTATGTGACTAGGATTCGTGAATGCAGCCAACAACGCTTTGATGCAAAAGGCAACGAAAATTTAATTCTATAAATATATTATTAATCCATCTTCTATGCTTTTCGAATCACAGCTAGGCGGCAAGAGAGCGAAGCCCTAGGAGCATACATAAGTATGTGACTAGGGTTCGTGAATGCAGCCAACAACGCTGTGGTTTGAAAGGCGACGAAGATTAGGCAGGGTTATCGATATCGACAAACTCTGCATCTAACCCCTGCTCATCGACTAACCACTGAGTCAACGCCTTGATCCCATAACGCTCTGTTGCGTGATGCCCTGCACTGTAGAAATGGATACCCATTTCTCTTGCTATATGAATGGTTTGCTCGGAAACCTCCCCTGTTACAAAGGCATCTACGCCAAATTCTGCCGCTTGTAGGATGAAACCTTGCCCTCCACCTGTACACCATGCAATTTGGCGAATTTCTTCTTTTGCATTATCACCACAATGAAGAACTTTACGGCCAAGGCGAGTTTCTAAACGAGACGTTAATTCTGAAGGTGTAATAGGTTGATCAAAAAAACCAAATGGCATTAATGGGTCGATTTGGCCGTTCACCTGCACCCCCATAATATAAGCAAGCTGGGTATTATTACCTAACTGGTGATGTGCATCTAATGGGAGGTGATAACCATACAGGTTTATATCATTCGCTAATAATGTTTTTAAGCGATTTCTCTTCATGCCTTTGATAATGGCTGGCTCATTTTTCCAAAAATAGCCATGATGAACAATGACGGCATCAGCTTTCTTTTCAACAGCAACATCCAGCAATGCTTGGCAAGCTGTCACCCCTGTGATGATTTTATGTACATGGGGCCGCCCTTCAACTTGCAATCCATTCGGTGCAAAATCTTGGAACTCACTAACTTTCAATTCGTCATTAATGATTTCTTCTAATCTTAAATTATGCATTATGTTGTCCTTTTTACTGCACAGCTAAACGGTTTATCCACCAGTTTGAACGTAATTGACTGATAATCAATAAGCATAAACGGAAACATAATTTTTTTCTGTGTTATTTAGAACAAATCGAGGGCATTAATCGAGAAAAACCCAAGTGGATAGTAAATGCAAGTAAGAAAATAAAAAAACAAAACCCCCACAATTCAACATTGTAGGGGTTATTACTCGCCATTAAGTACTAAATTAGCGGTGACTTTCCAGCGTTGTCTCTGAACGTTCTAGCCAAACCGGTTTATCACTGGTTTTTGCCCAAACTTTATGTAAATGGCTATAAAACTTTGCTCTTTTTGGATAAAAAACCATAACCGGAAACGCAATAATGCCAGCTGTTACAGCAGCAGTGCGGCGTGCAAGTACCTGATTACGGGAATATTCGCGATATGTGGACATCGGTATCCTCCTTCAGTTGCCACTTTATTTGTCGATTCCAGCTTTGCTCTACCATTCCCCATTAACACACATTTCCCATTAACACAGTAGTAAAGAGCGACTAAAACCGAACAGATAATATGAAATATATTGACTGTAGATAGGATATCGCAAATTGTGTAATAAAACTACTCATCTGACCACTTAATGTGTAAATTTTTCTAAAAAATCTGTTCATTCCGTATTTTTATTACATTTTTTAACCAATAAATGTTTTATTTGTACATTTAAATTACAATTATTTAACAAGTAAATTAATAAAACCACACGCCACTTTCTCTATTAAGCACTCTCTTCTTGCTCGATAAATAACCATTTTTATACTTTTTTTACATCCTACCCGTGATTTTTATCAGCTTCTTTACAACGAACTCTTTAGCCTTATCTCATGGAAATAATAAGGAGAAAATACTGTGTCATTACTTTCCATTATTGGGGCAGTTCTCGTTGTTTTACTGCTGGCGTATCTGATTTATGCCCTGCTTAACGCGGAGGATTTCTGATATGACTACCACTACATTGCTATTTTTAGGTAGTTTTTTACTGATCTTATTCATCTTAGCAAAACCTTTAGGTAACGGTATTGCTCGGCTAATCGACAATGATATACCTCGTCGGTTAGCAAGCAGTGAGTCCTTACTTTGGCGCCTTGCTAGGGTCAAACAACCAGGGCGTGAAATGGCTGAGATGAATTGGCGACAATATGCCTTAGCGATTGTATTATTTAATCTTTTAGGCTTTGTTTTATTATTCGTTATTTTAATCTGCCAAGGCCGTTTGCCCCTTAACCCTCAACACTTTGAAGGGATGAGCTGGGACTTAGCCTTTAATACCGCGGTTAGTTTTGTTACTAATACTAACTGGCAAGCCTATAGCGGCGAAAATACATTAAGCTATTTAAGCCAAATGGCAGGGCTGACTGTACAAAACTTTCTTTCCGCAGCGACAGGCCTTGCTGTGGCCTTCGCAATTATTCGTGCTTTTTCACACCATGGCAGTAAAACTGTCGGTAATGCGTGGTTAGATATTTACCGCATTACTGTGTATTTGCTCTTCCCTTTAGCGATTATTTTTGCGCTATTTTTTGTCAGCCAAGGTGTGATCCAAAATTTTTCCAATTATTTACTTATTCATCCTTTAGATAGCAGTGAACAGCTATTACCGATGGGGCCAGTTGCGTCCCAAGAAGCAATAAAATTGCTCGGCACAAATGGTGGCGGGTTCTTCGGCTCTAATTCATCGCACCCTTTTGAAAACCCAACTGCACTGAGTAATTTTGTGCAAATGTTAGCGATTTTCCTAATCCCTACTGCACTTTGCTTTGCCTTTGGTCGTGTCGTTGGTAACAACAAGCAAGGCCATACCTTACTCTGGGTTATGGGGATCATTTTTGTGGTTGCTGCCATAGTCGTAGTTAAAGCGGAATATGTGGGAAACCCATTTTTAGCCGAACTGCATGCCACTAGCTCTGCCAATATGGAAGGAAAAGAGAGTCGTTTTGGGATTGTCGGCTCCGCTTTGTTTGCCGTCGTCACCACCGCAGCCTCTTGTGGAGCGGTTAACGCCATGCATGACTCCTTTACTGCAATGGGTGGAATGGTGCCGATGTGGTTAATGCAAATTGGTGAAGTGGTATTTGGCGGTGTCGGTTCCGGTTTATACGGCATGTTGCTGTTTGTGTTACTCGCCGTTTTCCTTGCTGGCTTGATGATTGGCCGTACACCTGAATACCTCGGTAAAAAAATCGAAGTTCGGGAAATGAAAATGGTCGCACTGGCGATTTTAGTCACCCCAACCTTAGTACTACTTGGTACAACTATTTCATTAATGACCGAAGCTGGGCGTGCAGGGATTTTAAATCCAGGCGCGCATGGGTTTAGTGAAGTGCTATATGCCTTTTCTTCTGCCGCCAATAATAATGGTAGCGCTTTTGCAGGGCTCAGCACGAATACGCCGTTCTACAATGTGCTACTTGCAATAGCCATGTTTATTGGTCGTTTTGGTGTGATCCTTCCCGTCTTAGCGATTGCAGGCTCAATGGCCAATAAAAAACCACAAGCCCAAAGCCATGCTACTTTACCCACAACAGGCCCTTTATTCATTGGGTTACTGATTTTCACTGTGCTTCTCATTGGTGCCCTAACCTTTGTACCAGCCCTTGCTTTAGGTCCAATTGCTGAACAATTACACATTGGTTTTGCGGGATGATAAGGAGGAAAATATGAACAATAAAAATATTAAATTATTCGATAATAAGCTAATCAAGCAGTCTATTTTTGAGTCTATCAAAAAATGCACCCCGCAAGCGCAATGGCGTAACCCAGTGATGTTTGTAGTCTTTATTGGCAGTATTATCACTACGTTACTTTGGTTAGCCATGGTAATGGATTACACACTAGGTAGTGCTTGGTTCAGTGGAATGATCACCCTTTGGCTGTGGTTTACGGTTATTTTTGCCAACTTTGCGGAAGCACTCGCTGAAGGGCGTAGCAAAGCACAAGCCCAAAGCTTAAAAGGCGTAAAGCAACAAAGTAGCGCAACGCGTTTAGCGTCTGCTTCGCTGGATGCCAATCAAGAAATAGTGAATTCAGATCAGTTACGTAAAGGCGATATTGTGTTGATCCGTGCTGGAGATACCATTCCTTGCGATGGGGAAGTCATCGAAGGCGGCGCCTCTGTGGATGAAAGCGCAATTACAGGGGAATCAGCTCCAGTGATCCGTGAATCTGGTGGTGATTTTTCCTCTGTAACAGGGGGAACTCGCGTACTTTCCGATTGGCTGATCGTGGAATGTACGGTCAACCCCGGTGAAACCTTCTTAGATAGAATGATTTCCATGGTTGAAGGTGCGCAACGCCGTAAAACACCCAATGAAATCGCACTCACCATTTTGTTAACTGCATTAACGATCATTTTCGTCCTTGTCTGTGCAACTTTGTACCCCTTTACCTCTTTTGCCGCAGATTATGCCGGTGCTGGCGATGCAGTTTCTATTTTAGTGTTGATTGCCCTATTAGTTTGTTTAATCCCAACCACCATTGGTGGCTTGCTTTCGTCTATCGGTGTAGCAGGGATGAGCCGCATGCTAGGAGCCAATGTTATTGCCACCAGCGGGCGTGCCGTAGAAGCTGCGGGAGACGTTGACGTTCTATTACTCGATAAAACAGGGACAATTACACTGGGAAACCGCCAAGCCTCCGAGTTTTTACCGCTAACGGGTATCACTGAACAGCAACTGGCTGATGCAGCACAATTATCTTCTTTAGCCGATGAAACACCAGAAGGCCGCAGTATTGTGATACTGGCAAAACAAAAATTCAATTTACGTGAAAGAGATATTCATGCCCTGAATGCGACTTTTGTTCCTTTTTCTGCAATGACGCGTATGAGTGGAGTCAATATTGGCGAACGGATGATCCGCAAAGGCTCTGCGGATGCGATCCGTCGTTATATTGAAGCTAACCACGGTAAATTCCCAGTAGAAGCCGATCAACTGGTCGAAAAAGTTGCTCATTTGGGAGGAACCCCACTCGTTGTCGTTGATAACCAAACTGTATTAGGGGTTGTGGCACTCAAAGATATCGTTAAAGGTGGAATGAAAGAGCGTTTTGCTCAAATGCGCAGTATGGGCATAAAGACCGTGATGATCACGGGAGATAACCATTTAACCGCCGCTGCTATTGCGGCAGAGGCTGGGGTTGATGATTTCCTTGCTGAAGCCACACCGGAAGCCAAACTGGCGTTGATCCGCCAATATCAATCTGAAGGCCGCTTAGTTGCCATGACAGGTGACGGCACCAACGATGCGCCAGCACTGGCGCAAGCGGATGTCGCAGTGGCAATGAACTCTGGCACCCAAGCGGCAAAAGAAGCCGGTAACATGGTTGATTTAGACTCTAACCCAACCAAGCTAATCGAAGTCGTGCATATTGGTAAACAAATGTTGATGACTCGCGGCTCATTAACCACCTTCAGTATTGCCAATGATATTGCTAAATATTTTGCCATTATCCCTGCGGCTTTTGCCGTGACGTGGCCACAATTAAATGCATTAAATATTATGCAATTACATTCACCTGCGTCCGCTATCCTTTCTGCGGTCATCTTCAACGCATTGATTATTATCTTCTTGATCCCTTTAGCCATTAAAGGTGTCCATTATCGCCCAATGAGTTCCCAATCGTTATTGCAACGTAATTTAGGCATTTATGGCTTAGGCGGGTTAATTGTGCCATTCGTTGGGATCAAACTGATTGATCTGCTTATTAGTTTTTTTGGAATATAAGGAGTTGATTATGAATATGATCCGTTCGTCGATTATCATGTTACTAGTACTCACCATTTTTACCGGTATTGCTTACCCATTAGTGGTAACTGGTCTCGCTAACATCTTTTTTCCATGGCAGGCTCACGGCTCTCTACTTATGCAAGATGAACGTACTGTTGGCTCAGCCTTGATCGGGCAAAATGTGGGTGACATCCGATATTTTCACGGTCGCCCCTCTGCGACGGTTGATAGCCCCTATAACGCATTAGCTTCTGGCGGAAGTAATTTAGCGGTCAGTAACCCGTTATTACAACAAACGATGACTGAGCGTAACGAACAACTGCGCGCAGCAAACCCCGATGCAGATAACGCCACCCCAGTGGATTTACTCACGGCGTCTGCCAGCGGCTTAGACCCCAATATTTCTATTGATGCAGCGTTATACCAAGCTCCACGCGTTGCAAAGAGCAGGCAAATTCCTTTGGATGCGGTAAAATCATTGATAGAAACGCATACTGAACAGGCACTGTTACCCTTTTTAGGCGAACCGGTCATTAATGTGCTAAAACTGAACCTAGCACTTGATGAATATCAACAACAAATAAACAGTCAAACTCACTAGGGGCTGTGATGAACAATCAGGAACCTATTCGCCCTAACCCCGATGAACTCTTGGTCAAAGCCAATGAAATTGGGCGTGGCAAATTAAAGATTTTTTTCGGTGCCTGTGCAGGTGTTGGAAAAACGTATGCCATGCTGCAAGAAGCGCAAAGGCTTAGAGCCCAAGGGCTAGATGTTCTGGTTGGCGTGGTAGAAACCCATGAAAGAGAAGAAACAGCCGCGTTAATTGACGGCCTTTCTCTGTTACCACCCAGACGCATTACTCATCACGGCCGCCGCCTAAATGGCTTCGATATTGATGCTGCAATTGCTAGGCATCCTGCCATAATTTTAATGGATGAATTAGCATTTAGTAACCCTAATGGCAGCCGACACCCTAAACGTTGGCAAGATGTCGAAGAGTTACTTGATGCTGGAATTGATGTACTGACAACCATCAACGTTCAACACATTGAAAGCCTAAATGATATTGTTGGAAGCATTACAGGTATTCGAGTCCGTGAAACGGTTCCAGACCATATTTTTGATGCCGCTGACGAAGTGGTGTTAGTCGATCTTCCCCCTGACGACCTACGGCAACGTCTTAAAGAAGGTAAGGTATACATACCAGGGCAAGCCGAACGGGCCATCGAGCATTTTTTCCGCAAAGGAAATTTAATTGCACTTCGTGAACTCGCTCTTCGTCGCACTGCCGACCGAGTTGATGACCAAATGCGTGAATTTCGTGGCGGTAAAGGCCAAGCACCCGTATGGCACACTCGCGATGGGCTATTGTTATGCGTTGGCCATAATACGGGAAATGAAAAGTTAGTTCGTACCGCGGCTCGGCTTGCCGCAAAATTCGGTAGTGTCTGGCATGCTGTTTATGTTGAAACCCCTTCGCTTCATCAGCTACCGGAAACACAGCGTAGAGCTATCTTAAACGCATTGCGACTTGCTCAAGACTTAGGGGCAGAAACAGCGACCTTATCAGATCCTTCTGAAGAAAAAGCCATATTGCGTTACGCACGAGAACATAATTTAGGGAAGATATTAATTGGCCGACGTAATAAAACAAATAAATGGTTTAAGTTCAATTTACGCCCCGGTTTTGCCGATCGCCTAGGTAAGCTCGGCCCAGATCTAGACCTAGTGATCGTCGCACTTGAAGAAAAAAGTGAGTGGGACAAAGAACCCGAAAGAAAACCGTTCTCTGAAAAATGGCGATCGGATATGAATGGCTATTTAATGGCCATTGTGATGTGCGCCGCTATCACCTTATTTTCACGTACCTTTTTATTGGCCCTCGATAAAGCCAACCTCGTGACACTCTATCTATTAGGTGTCGTGTTAATCGCATTATTTTATGGCCGACGCCCCTCTGTCTTTGCCGCCTTGGTTAACGTGATCAGTTTTGACCTGTTCTTTGTTCAACCCCACTTTTCCCTTGCTATCATGGATATGCAATATTTAGTCACTTTTACGGTGATGCTAATTGTTGGGGTTGTTGTGGGGAATTTAACTGCGGGTATGCGCTACCAAGCTCGTATTGCTCGGTATCGCGAACAACGGACCCGTCATTTATATGAAATGACAAAAGAATTAGGCCAAGCCATCACCACTGATGATATTGGAAAAACAGGATATCATTTTCTCAATAATGCCTTCCAAGCCAAAAGTTGCTTGTTATTACCTGATGAGGATGGGCAATTAACACCGTTGCAATGTGATGGCTACACAGCAATGCAAATTGATAAAGCCATTGCTAAGTGGAGTTTTGATAAACGCCAGCCAGCCGGTGCTGGTACGGATACTTTGCCAAGTGTTCCTTATCAATTACAACCTATCACCACTGCCGACCAAACCCTTGCCGTTCTTGCCATTGAGCCAAGAAACATGCGCCAGTTATTGATCCCAGAGCAGCAACGCATGCTGCAAACCTTTACGGGGCTGATTGCAAGCTCGCTTGCTCGTCTACAACTGACCAAACAAGCTGAATTAGCCAAATTAAATATTGAACGTGAACAACTGAGAAACTCGTTACTTGCCGCTCTTTCCCATGATCTAAAAACGCCACTTACCGTTTTGTTCGGACAAACTGAAATTTTAATGTTGAACTTATCAGCAGAAAATTCCCCCTTAACAGAGCAAGTCAACCAAATGCGCCAACAAGTACTAAGCACCTCTCGCTTAGTTAATAATTTACTGGATATGGCTCGTTTGCAATCTGGCAGCATTCAACCCAACTTAGCGTGGGAATCACTACAAGAAATTACCAGTAGTGCCGTTAGAACCTTAGATTACACCTTACACAGTCACCCTTTAGAGATTGATATTCCAGCAGATTTATTGCTTTATTGTGATGCCAATTTGATTGAACGAGTGCTAATCAATCTCTTAGAAAATGCCGTAAAATATAGCAATAACAATACCCCGATTGGTATTCGAGCCGCAGTTGAAGGGCAAAAAATTCATATTGAAATATGGGATGCCAGCAATGCGATCCCAAACGGGCAAGAAAAAACCATTTTTGATAAATTTTCTCGGGCACAAAAAGAATCAGCAATCCCAGGCGTTGGCTTAGGGCTTGCCATTTGTCGTGCCATTATTCAATTGCATGAAGGCGAAATTTGGGCGCAAAACAATAATAAAGGTGGAGCCAGTTTCCATTTTGTTTTACCTTTAAAGCAACTGCCTGATATTGAGGCAGAGATATAGAAGGACCCTCGATATTGTGAGTACTAACCATCAAATACTGGTTATTGAAGATGAAAAAGAAATCCGTCGCTTTGTTCGTTTAGCGTTGGAGGGTGAAGGCTGGAAAGTGTTTGAAGCCGAAAATTACCACCGCGGCCTAATCGAATCGGGTACTCGGCAACCTGATTTATTGATTTTAGACCTTGGCTTGCCCGATGGTGATGGGCTTGATTTAATTCGTGACCTACGTCAGTGGAGCAGTATTCCGATTATTGTTTTATCCGCTCGCGAAGAAGAATCACAGAAAGTGGCTGCATTGGATGCAGGCGCTGATGACTACCTCACAAAACCCTTTGGGATTAGCGAATTACTGGCTCGTGTTAGGGTTGCTTTACGGCGTTTCGGCAAATCCACCCAAGAAAACTCAAAATGCCAGTTTGGCGATATCACTATCGATTTTATTAATCGAATTGTTACCAAGCAAGGTGAAGAGCTCCACCTTACCCCGATTGAGTTCCGTTTACTCAGTGAACTCGTGGCTAATAGCGGTAAAGTATTAACTCAACGGCATTTATTACTGCAAGTTTGGGGGCCTAATTATGTGGAACATAATCATTACTTACGCATCTATATGGGCCACCTACGGCAAAAATTGGAAAATGACCCTGCTCGCCCTATTCACTTATTAACCGAAACAGGGATTGGTTATCGGTTTATGCCCTAATGGATTACCATTCATTGAATTCTAGGAATCTTACCGATAGTTTAAATTAAAAGGCTGCCTATAATTTACTCACCTTTTTTCTATGGAGAGAAATTCGTGCAGTCACTCACAGCCCAACTATCAAACCGTTTTTCATCTGCTTTAGTACTTTTTTTAAGCGTTTTTGTTACCACCCAAGCACTTGCGCTAAGCCCTGAAGAAAAAGTTCGTACTGAATCATTACTAGCAGAGCTTGGTAAGCAACAGAACCTTACTTTTACTCGTAACGGAACTGAACATTCTGCTGCCGACGCAGAATCTCACTTACGTTTAAAACTACGTAAAACAGAAAAACGTCTCAAAACTACAGAACAATTTATTGATAATGTTGCCTCAAAATCGTCCATTACTGGCGAAGAGTACCAAGTCAAAGATGCACAAGGTAATGTGATCCCAGCCAATAAATATTTGCATGGTTTACTGAAAGACAAAGTGGATAACAAATCTGAGTAAATTCTGTAGGTTCTGTTGATTACTATAAAAAACGCTGGCAAATAAATGTCAGCGTTTTTTTGTTCTAATATTCGATCTAGCCCCTAAATAATTTGTACCACAGGTAGGCGGCAAATTAAGTTATCCCGTGAGCATACATAAGTATGTGACTCGGGTAACTTAATGAAGCCAATACCCCTGTGGCACAAAGAATGACAGGGACATCAAGTTAAGAGTTCTCAATCTTAGCCCAAGTATCACGCAACCCCACCGTCCGATTAAAGACTAAATGATCTGCACTACTTAGCTTATTATCCGCGCAGAAATACCCTTCACGCTCAAACTGATACGCTTTTTCTGCCTCTGCATTTTTCAGGCTTGGCTCAACAAAACCATGACGAATAATTAACGATTCAGGATTGATAACGGATAAGAAATCGTCTTCTGCACCTGGGTTTGGCACAGTGAATAAACGGTCATACAGACGAATTTCTGCAGGTAATGCATGCGCTACGCTAACCCAATGAATAACGCCTTTCACTTTACGGCCATCTGCTGGATCTTTATTTAATGTGCCTGCATCATAAGTACAGTAAATGGTTGTAATATTACCATCCGCATCTTTTTCAACACGCTCTGCTTTAATGATATATGCATTACGCAAACGAACTTCTTTGCCTAATACTAAACGCTTATATTGGCGATTTGCTTCTTCACGGAAGTCCGCACGGTCAATATAAATTTCGTTACTAAATGGCACTTGGCGCGTTCCCATCTCCGGTTTATTTGGATGGTTTGGCGCTGTTAAAATCTCTTCACCAGCAGGCATGTTTTCAATGACAACACGAACTGGGTCGATAACCGCCATAGCACGTGGTGCTGACTCATTTAGATCATCACGAATACAGGACTCTAAAGAGGCCATTTCGACGTTGTTATCTTGCTTCGTCACACCAATACGTTGGCAAAATTCACGAATAGATGCTGCGGTATAACCACGACGACGCAAACCTGAAATGGTTAACATCCGTGGGTCATCCCAACCATTTACGTGTTTTTCGGTCACTAATTGGTTCAGTTTACGCTTAGACATCACCGTATATTCCAGATTCAGACGAGAAAACTCATACTGACGAGGGTGACAGTCAATCGTGATATTATCTAAAACCCAATCATATAAACGGCGATTGTCTTGGAATTCTAAGGTACATAAAGAGTGAGTAATGCCTTCTAATGCATCAGAAATACAATGCGTGAAGTCATACATTGGATAAATACACCATTTATTGCCAGATTGGTGATGTTCCGCAAATTTAATACGATATAAAACTGGGTCGCGCATCACCATAAATGGCGAAGCCATATCGATTTTCGCACGTAAACACGCTTTTCCTTCTTCGAAGCCGCCCGCACGCATTTTTTCGAATAGTGCTAAGTTGTCTTCAATTAGGCGCTCACGGTATGGGCTATTTTTACCAGGCTCTTTGAGTGTCCCACGATATTCGCGAATTTCGTCTGGGCTGAGCTCATCAACGTAAGCTAAGCCTTTTTTGATCAACTCGATCGCGTATTGATACAAAGTATCAAAGTAGTCAGAGGAATAACGAACATCGCCGCTCCACTCAAAACCAAGCCATTTAACGTCTTCTTGAATAGAGTTAACGTATTCGACATCTTCTTTTACAGGATTTGTATCATCAAAACGTAAGTTACATTGGCCCTGATAATCCTTGGCAATGCCAAAATTCAAGCAGATTGATTTCGCATGACCAATATGTAAATAGCCATTCGGTTCAGGTGGAAAACGCGTATGCACTGACGTGTGTTTTCCAGTCGCCAGATCTTCATCTATGATCTGACGGATAAAATTTGTTGGGCGAGCATCTGCCTCATTCATTGTCATCATTCCTCAATGCCAAAAGCGCGCAAAAGCGTATAGTAATTAAATATATTCTACCATAATCAATCAGGAAACAACCGTTTGATTGCGCCAAGTGCAGCAAAAGCGATGATCAGAAGGAATTTAGGGTAAAAACCTCATCTTTACCCACCGATATACGCGATTCTAAGCCAGTATCATGACGGCTAAAACGACGAGTAACAGTAACGGATAGCTTTGGGCATGACGTTTATCGCTCAGGTAAGGCATTAATAAAGAAGCAAAACGGATCCCTAACCACGATGTCACAATTAAAATTAATGCCCCTTTGATATAGATCATCCCCAGAAACCCTGCTCCGAGATCAATGTGCTTATCAATAGCGAAATAAAAATAGGTTAATGTGCCCGTGATTGCCATTGGTAATGTCAATGGGTTCGCAAATGCGGCTGCTTGGATCATACTGGCACCACGGCGCCGCATTAGTGGAACAGTCATCACACTGCCGCCAACACCTAAAAATGCCGCCACCGCACCAATCACCACGCCAATCGGGGTATCGGCAAAAATACCGCCACGGGAGGCTTGTATACCTATAGATTCTGTTTTCATAAAACCGGGACGAATAAAGCAATCTAAAATAGTGATAATTAAATAACCAATAAATATCCAACGAATTAATGCACTATCTACGGATAGCGCCACTATTGCCCCTAGAATTCCGCCAATTGAAATAGGGATAATAAAAGGGCGAATAATTGGCCAACTCAGGTTGCCTTTAAGGTAATGAGCACGACTCGAAAGCGTCGATGAAAAGATCATCACACAGGTTGATGTTGCCACCGCAATTTGCATTGCCACACTGCCTGCATCGCTTTGCGGCCCCCACACTAAGGTAATCAAGGCATATAACAGTGGAACCGTAATAAAACCGCCACCGAAGCCGAATAGTGCGGTGGTGATCCCCGAAATAAAGCCAAATAAACACAGAAGCAGTTCCACAGATAACCCCTCTCAGTAATTGAGAAAATATTTTATCGATGAAAAAAGCCCCTTGCTTATGCAAATTTGACAACCTTGTTTGAGATTTCGCCAATGTTATTAACAAACGCAACTTTTTTAACACAGAAAATTAAAGTATTCTTTGTTCTATACTTTTAAGTTATTATTTATAATGACCTTTCACACTAGTCACAAAATAAAACTTTACTAAATCAACCAATCGCATCTTCTTCTTTTTGATTTCCTCTATGTTTTTTTAGGTATGTTTCTATTTGTTTTTCTACTTTATCATTACATTCTTTAACCCAAATACGATTATTAGGATCCTGTTGTTTACATTTATCGCCCTCATTTGATATTTTGAGTAAATCAACATAGGTATCAAAATTCTTGAGGTAATATGCATCTTGCCCCTTTGGATTATCTCTTGCTACTATTTCTAAGTAGTATTTAGCTTTATTAAAGTCCTGAGGGATCCCGCCGAGTCCATGTAAATAAATCGTCGAAAGATTTTTTCCTGCTACAAGTACCTTATTACCATGGAGGTGGTAAGCTCGTTCATAATATGAAATTGCTTCTAACATATTTTTTTTCGAGCCTTCATTACCATGCTGATGGTTTACCCCTGTAAATAACAGAGCTAACCCATTATTAGAATTAATTTCTAATACTCTCTTCAAAAAGAAATTTGCCAGTGCACACTCTTCTTTTGCAGCTTTCACATTATGTAAATGCTTAAAATCGGTGCAACCAATTCTGAAAAAAGAAAATAAGGCATAATTATCATCTTCATTATTGTTTTTTAATGCCCGATGATATAACTCAACCACTTGTTGTTGGTTTTTGGGATAAGGAACTCGCTTAGGTAGGTCTGGATCATAACGAAGTTCTGTTTCATTATATTCAATGGTATATAGACGATCCCTCACAGTTGGAATTAAAGGAGGATTTATATTTCCCCCCCAAGTTGGAGTCCCGATCATGAACGCTCCTATAACGATAAACCATGAAATCAACCTCACGAAATTTCTCCTAAATCATAAGCCGAGAGTGAAGTTATAAGTATTTCACTAATTCAGTAATATTACATATTTCTTATATTTTTGTTTTAGATAAATATTAATTTGTATAAAACAAGTAAATTAAATTATTTACTAATAATTTATAAATATAGATAATTACCATTCATCTCGATAATCGAATGAAACTTGATAATCATATTTACTAAATTCAATGTTATGTTTTATATGATTTTGAAGATTAGAAACCCAGTCAGAAACCATATCAAAACAACCATTATTAATAATATTTTCCTCAGGATTAATGGTTTCCTCTATAATGCTATCATTATCGCCTAGATCTAGAGAATACTCTTCACCAACATATTCCTCTGTTTGTTTATCAAACCAAACCAAATGAATTTTTAATCCCATTTCTTTCTCCTTATAGATACTTTTTTATAATTATTTTAGGCGCTTTAATTTTAATTATTCGCGTATTTTAGAAAAAACACCTCCCCACAAAGCTAACAATTAATTATATTTTCTTTATAAACTAAACTCAATTGATAGTGATTATCATTATTTGTTATACCCTGTATGATTATCTTTTTCTTATTTAACCACCATAAAATAAATATCCTCCGGCATAGCCGGAGGTTTTTAATATGCGCCTATAAGGCTTTGTTACCAGCCGCGCCCTAACAGGCGCATAACGGCCCTGACATTTGCATCTATGGATTACTTACGGCCCGTAAACGGGCTGCCCGGATAGGGGATCGACATTGCTCTCCCAATTTATCCTGTTCTAACTGATGTTTTATATATTCTTGTATTCGTTTCGTATTCTTTCCTACCGTATCAACATAGTACCCTCTGCACCAAAACTCTCTATTTCGATATTTAAACTTTAAATCCCCAAATTGCTCATAAAGCATTAGGCTAATTTTTCCTTTTAAATACCCCATAAAGCTCGAAACACTCATCTTGGGTGGGATTTCTAGAAGCATGTGTATATGGTCAACACAACATTCTGCCTCCACTATCCTGACATTTTTCCACTCACACAATTTCCTTAAAATACTACCTATCGCCCTACGTTTTTCACCGTAGAAAACTTGCCTTCTATACTTTGGGGCAAAAACAATGTGATATTTACAATTCCATCGTGTATGCGCTAAGCTCTTTTCGTCCCCCATTGGGACCCCCTTTTGATTTTTTGTTTGACTCTTGCAGTTGCCAGACCGCAAGGTGTTTTAACAAATCAAAAGGGGTTTTAATATCTTATTCAAAGCTGAAAGCTTTACGGAACCCCCAGCCTAGCTGGGGGTTTTCTATGCACAACAAAAGGGTGGCCTAAGCCACCCTCTTACTAACTTATAATATTAAACTGAACTATTTCAGAACATTATAAATAACCGTTTCGCCTGCTTTTACTTCACCGTCAACTAAAATCTCGACGCCAGCAAAATCATCGATATTACTAATGATGACAGGGCTAATCATTGATTTGGCATTAGCTTCAAGGAACGCGAGGTCGAGGTTCAGAATTGGTGTTCCAGCAGTCACTTCCGCACCTTCTTCCACTAAACGTGCACAACCTTCACCTTTCAGTGCAACAGTATCAATACCCATATGAACTATGAGCTCAACACCGTTTTCTGTTTCAAGGCAGAATGCGTGGTTAGTTTCGAAAATTTTCACCACCGTACCTGATGCCGGCGCTAGCACTTCGCTGCTTGTTGGTTTGATGGCAATACCATCGCCCACAATGCGGCTAGAAAACGCTTCATCTGGCACATCGTCAAGGGAGAACACTTGACCACTGACTGGCGCAACCAGAGATAAAATCACATTACCTTTTGTTTTCGCAGGCTCTGCGGCTTTTTTCTCTTCTGGTGCAGCTACCGGAGCAGCTCCTGCGATAGGGCCTTTTGCAATCACTTCAGTCATCGCTTTTGCCACCAATTCAGCACGTGTACCGACAATCACTTGCACATTTTGTTTGCTTAAGCGGATAACACCTGAAGCGCCTAAACGTTTTGTCATGGCGTCATTAACAATCGCTGAATCTTTAACGCCTAAACGTAAACGTGTAATACAGGCATCAATACTGACGATGTTGTCACTACCACCAACCGCTGCAACATATTGGCGAGCTTCTTTTTGAATATCGCTGTCACTGTTATCGGCAGGACTAATGCTTTCGTCATAACCATCAATCGTTTCATCACCTGCGCTCTCTTCACGGCCTGGTGTTAACAGGTTGAATTTACGGATCATGAAACGGAAAATGACATAATAAATGCAGAAGAAGACTAAACCTTGGACAATCAACATATACCACTGAACGGCTAATGGGTTACGTGACTGCAATAGCATATCGACTAAACCTGCGCTGAAGCCGAATCCGGAGATCCACTCCATCGTCGCTGCAATATAAACAGAGATACCCGTTAATAATGCGTGGATTACGTACAGAATTGGTGCCACGAACATGAAAGAGAATTCGAGTGGTTCAGTGATACCTGTAAAGAATGCCGCAAACGCACCGGCAATCATAATACCAGCAACTTTCGCTTTATTTTCTGGACGTGCGCAGTGGTAAATCGCTAATGCCGCGCCCGGCAGACCAAACATCATAATTGGGAAGAAACCAGCTTGGTAGCGACCTGTAATACCTACCGTTGCCAGACCTGCATCAATTGACTTAGCGCCGCCTAAGAAGTTTGGAATATCATTGATTCCTGCAACGTCAAACCAGAACACCGAATTGAGTGCGTGATGCAGACCGACAGGAATTAATAAACGGTTGAAGAAGGCGTAAATACCCGCACCCACAGAACCTAAGTCTTTAATGCTTTCACCGAAAGAGACTAAACCGTTGTAAACCACCGGCCAGACATACATCAGTATGAAGGCTAAGATGATCATTAAGAACGAGGTCAAAATCGGTACGAGACGACGGCCGCTAAAGAAAGACAACGCTTTGGGTAGCTCTACGCCACTATAACGGTTGTACAATTCAGCTGATAGAACCCCAACTAAGATACCCACGAACTGGTTATTAATTTTACCGAATGCCGCAGGAACGCTTTCCAGCGGAACATTCATGATCATGGAATAAGATGCAGGCGAACACAGTGTTGTCACCACTAAAAAGCCGACAAAACCGGTCAGTGCAGCCGCACCGTCCTTATCTTTTGACATCCCATAAGCAACACCAATAGCAAATAGCACGGACATATTATCGATAATAGCCGCACCCGATTTAATCAGTAACGCCGCGATTGCACTATTGGCTCCCCAACCATCTGGGTCAATCCAATAGCCAATCCCCATCAGGATTGCTGCGGCTGGTAGTACAGCAACTGGCACCATAAGTGCCCTACCAATCCGCTGTAAGTAGCTAAGAATATTCACAAACTCCCCCTTTATCGCCCTATTTTTGCCCCATTTACGGGATCTTATTGTTCACACACCTAAATCATAATTTAGGTTATTGAGAGTATCAATTTTATAGTCTAAATTAATTGTTTCGCGATGCAAAATAAATAGGTTCGATTTGTGATAAATGTCAACGAAAGAGTTACCGATATGACTAAATTACTAGCTATTATCGAAAACTTATTTTATGATTAAAAATAACTTATTTATGTTATTAACCTGTATATTCTCAGCGCGTTTAAAATGCAGGTGTAGCCGTTAAAACGGCACTGTGTACCAACACCAGCGCGTAATAAATTTGTAGTATAACGAGTATTCCTATATCTAATGAATAACATCAGGGATACATATATACATGAAAGATTTCACAGACTTATTAGAGGTAATTGAGACATGAGGCTAATTCCACTTAACAATGCGCATGATGTCGGCATTTGGTCCGCACAGTATATTGCTGACAAAATTAACGCATTCAACCCAACTGCTGATCGCCCTTTCGTTCTTGGGTTACCAACAGGCGGCACTCCTCTTGCCACTTATAAGGCATTGATTGCTTTATATAACGCAGGAAAAGTCAGTTTTAAGCATGTGGTAACATTTAATATGGATGAGTATATTGGTATTCCCGCTAATCATCCTCAAAGCTATCACACATTTATGCATGATAATTTCTTTAACCACATCGACATTCAAGCGCAAAATATCAATTTACTGAATGGTAATGCCCCTGATGTTGATGCGGAATGCCAACGTTATGAAGATAAAATTAAATCTTACGGCAAAATTAATTTATTTATGGGCGGCGTAGGTAACGACGGTCACATTGCTTTTAATGAACCCGGTTCTTCATTGAACTCTCGTACCCGCATTAAGACATTAACACCAGAAACGCGCCAAGCTAACTCACGTTTCTTTGATAATGATATCAATCAAGTACCAAAATTCGCTTTAACTGTGGGTGTAGCCACATTAATGGATGCTGAAGAGTTAATGGTACTCGCTACGGGTGCGAATAAAGCGAACGCAGTTCATGCAGCAGTTGAAGGTTCAATTAACCATATGTGGACAGTGAGCTGCGTGCAAATGCACCCAAAAGCACTGGTCGTTTGTGATGAACCAGCAACACTCGAATTAAAAGTTAAAACGCTTAAATATTTCAAACAGCTAGAATCTGAAATTATTGAAAAGTTTAACTAAGATTATGTTTATCAATCACCCGGTCAGCGAAGGCTGATCGGTGACCCACCTTCCAGAGGTCAGGAGTTTTAAGCCATGTATGCATTAACAAATTGCATTATTTATACAGGTCATGAAAGACTGGATAACCATGCGGTCGTCATTGATGGTGAAATCATCAAAGATGTTTGTCCTGTCTCTGAATTACCTTCCCATATTCCACAGCATGACCTACAAGGTGCAATCTTATCCGCTGGGTTTATTGACCTGCAAGTCAACGGCTGTGGTGGTGTCCAATTCAATGATAATAAAGAAAATGTCACATTGAAGAATTTGGATATCATGCAAAAAGCCAATGAGCGTACAGGGTGTACCAGTTACCTGCCAACGCTGATTACTTGCTCTGACGAATTAATGAAGCATGGTATTGAGGTCATGACAGAGTACTTAAAAGACCACAAGAACCAAGCTCTAGGACTTCATTTAGAAGGCCCATATATTAATGTTATCAAAAAAGGTACGCATAACCCTGAATTTATCCGCCAACCATCCGCTCAGATGATTGATTATTTAGCCGCTCATGCAGACGCTATCACTAAAATTACTTTAGCGCCTGAAATGGTAGAACTTGATTACATTCACCAATTGAAAGATTCCGGCATTGTTATTTCTGCTGGACATTCAAATGCGACGTATGAAGAAGCCAAACTGGGTTTTAAAGCCGGAATTCGCTTTTCAACGCACCTTTTTAACGCCATGCCATATATTTCAGGCCGTGGCCCAGGTTTAGTTGGCGCTATTTATGACACTCCTGAAGTATATGCGGGAATTATCGCTGATGGCTTGCATGTCCAGTGGGCAAACATTCGTAATAGCAAACACTTAAAAGGTGATAAATTAATTTTAGTGACTGATGCCACAGCGCCCGCAGGAATAGATCCTCAAACTGGTGAAATGGATCATTTTATCTTCGCAGGTAAAACCATATACTACCGCGATGGATTATGTGTAGATGAAAATGGCACACTCAGCGGCTCATCACTCACAATGATAGAAGCAGTGAGAAACAGTGTAGAGTACGTGGGTATCCCATTAGATGAAACACTGAGAATGGCAACGCTCTACCCCGCAAGAGCCATCGGAGTTGATGAGACCTTAGGGTCTATTGCTCCGGGTAAAATTGCGAATTTAACCGCGTTTAACCACGACTTCGACGTCCTTGCAACCTATGTTAACGGAGCCGAAGTCTACAAAAAATGAGTAACTAGCTAATGAATCAAAGCCACTCGCTGAAGCAAATTGGTAATATTGATCTCGTCAAACAACTAAATAGCGCTGTCGTCTATAGTTTAATTGACCAACATGGCCCGATATCAAGAATTCAAATCGCGGAGCAAAGCCAACTTGCCCCAGCCAGTGTGACTAAAATCACTCGCCAGTTACTCGAACGTGGTTTAATTAAAGAAGTTGACCAACAGGCCTCCACTGGGGGCCGTCGTGCTATATCTATTGTTTCTGAGCACAAAAATTTTCATACGATTGGCGTCCGCTTAGGCCGCTATGATGCCACCATCGCCTTATACGACTTAGGTGGCAAAATGATCGTCGATGCTCATTACCCTATCACAGAGCCTTCTCAGCAAGCCGTAGAACAAAAACTGATTGCTGCCCTTGAAGACTTTATCGAACACAATCAGAAACGCTTAAAAGAGTTGATCGCGATTTCTATTATTCTCCCTGGGTTAGTTAACCCAAACAGTGGTATTGTTTACTACATGCCGCATATCAAGGTCGATAATTGGCATCTCATCGACAACTTGCAAGCACACTTTAAAATTACCTGTTACGCAGGGCACGATATTCGCAGCCTAGCCCTCGCTGAGAGCTATTTTGGTGCAACTCGTGATTGCGAAGACTCACTGCTCGTTCGTATCCACAGAGGCGCAGGGGCAGGCTTAGTCATCAATAAAGAGATATTGCTCAACCACCGAGGTAACCTCGGAGAAATCGGCCATATCCAAGTTGACCCCCTTGGCGAACTTTGCCACTGTGGTAATTTTGGTTGTTTAGAAACCATTGCCTCAAACCAAGCGATTGAAGCCCGCGTAAAACAGCGTTTAGAACAAGGCTATTCAAGTTCCCTTACATTGGAAATTTGTACGATTTCCCATATTTGCCAAGCCGCTAATAAGGGAGACCCACTTGCTACGGAAGTTATCCAACACGTTGGTCGGCAAATCGGTAAAGCGATTGCAATCTCTATAAACTTATTTAACCCTGAAAAAGTCGTTATTGCAGGGGATATCACGGAAGCAGAACAAATTCTGATACCCGCGATTCAAAGCTGTATTGACACACAAGCCTTAAAAGGATTTAGGGACAATCTCCCCATTGTTACATCGCAGTTGGTTCATAATTCGGCAATAGGCGCTTTCGCACTCACTAAACGTGCGATGCTTAATGGTGAATTATTACAAAAATTGTTTGAAAGCTAATTTTTGGAGTTATTTTCTTTAAAGCAGGTTGAGATACCTGCTTTTTTATTAGCTATAAACTGAATTCTTCGTTTCATGAGTCATTTTTAAAACACTTCACACTCTTTCAGCTATCCTCCTCTTACAAATTCTTGGACTCTTTCGATGTTTTATTTCGCTTCATCACCAAATTACATTTATCTAGCAGGTAAGACAAAAGTGATTTTTTTCAAATATGGGCTTGTTTTTTGCTGGCTTTATCGACAAAATGATTATTCATCAAACAAACAGACACATTTTCTGAAAAATAGTGCAAAAAGCTGTTGACTGTCGTGTCTGTAATTAGCATAATGCGCCCCGCAACGCCGACGAAGGTTATGCAAAAAAAGATGGCTATGTAGCTCAGCTGGTTAGAGCACAACACTCATAATGTTGGGGTCACAGGTTCGAATCCCGTCATAGCCACCATTATTTTGCGGGAGTGGCGAAATTGGTAGACGCACCAGATTTAGGTTCTGGCGCCGCAAGGTGTGCAAGTTCAAGTCTTGTCTCCCGCACCATTTTCCTTCTCGGTAGCATTGAATTTAAGATTGGGGTATCGCCAAGCGGTAAGGCACCAGGTTTTGATCCTGGCATTCCCAGGTTCGAATCCTGGTACCCCAGCCATCTTAAAACAATCAATAGTAGAATTCCCGGATGGGGTATCGCCAAGCGGTAAGGCACCAGGTTTTGATCCTGGCATTCCCAGGTTCGAATCCTGGTACCCCAGCCATCTACTATCCTACCTATAGTTGCACAATTCATTTTAAAGAAATCATATATGGCTATGTAGCTCAGTTGGTTAGAGCACAACACTCATAATGTTGGGGTCACAGGTTCGAATCCCGTCGTAGCTACCATTTCTTTTGTTGGGGTATCGCCAAGCGGTAAGGCACCAGGTTTTGATCCTGGCATTCCCAGGTTCGAATCCTGGTACCCCAGCCATTCTCTTTTCAACATCGCTTAAATTAACTCCCTGCTCTATCTTACTATGCTTAGCCAGTCTTAATTTTACTTATCGATTTTATTGATAAATTAAATAAAAAATAACAAATTAGCAGATAACTCCATTTTTTAAGCAGTAAAGTATCCCTCTCTACTGTTTTCTATATTTACATCCCTATTTTTAGTTTAAATGATTACTTTTTGGTCATTTGCTTATTTATTTAATCCTAATATTACCGATTAACCAATAGCTTAATCGTTTAAAGTGATGTTAAAGCAACATTTACCTCATAAAATTTACGTTTGCATAACTTTTCTATCAAATGTGTGACTTCAATCATTTCTATATAACCATCGAAAGTGGTAATCTGCGCTCGAATTGTAGTTAGGTATGATTATTACCAGTTAAATTATTATCAACCTCTGGTACTAATAAACTCAGTCCCTTCTTCCATTCCAACTAAATTAGTTCTCAGAAACTCTAATAAAAGTTTTAAACCTAATAATTATAAATTGCCAAACGCAACATTTTTACAGAGAAAATTTATGCGAAACATGATAAAGCAACCCATATATAAGATCTTATATGTTCAGGTGATCGTAGCCATCGTTCTGGGTATAGCACTTGGCCACTTTTTTCCCGACATTGGAGAGTCATTAAAACCGCTTGGTGATGCATTCATCAAAATCGTTAAAATGATTATCGCGCCAGTTATCTTCTTAACGGTTGTCACTGGTATTTCAGGCATGTCAAACATGAAGGCAGTGGGCAGTGTCGCAGGTAAAGCGATGTTGTACTTCATCACTTTTTCAACCATTGCATTAATTATTGGTCTTATTATTGCCAATATCATTCGCCCAGGCTCTGGCCTGAATATTGACCCTGCAACCTTAGACAGCACTAAAGTTGCTACTTACGTTGAAAAAGCCCACGAGTCTTCAATTGTTGGCTTTTTGATGAATATCATCCCCGATACCGTCATTAGTCCATTAGTAAATGGAAATATTCTGCAAGTTCTATTTATTGCGGTTATTTTTGGGTTAGCGCTAGCTGCAACGGGTAAACACGGCGAGCCTATCGTTAAGTTACTGCAAAACTTTTCTGAACCTGTGTTCAAAATGGTTGCGATGCTCATGAAACTCGCGCCTATTGGGGCATTTGGGGCAATGGCCTTTACCATTGGTAAGTATGGGATTTCATCTATTGGCAACTTAATGATGCTGATAATGACTTTCTACATTACATCCGTTCTATTTGTGTTGTTAGTGTTAGGAGCAGTTGCTAAGTACAACGGTTTCTCCATCATTGCGCTAATTAAATATATCAAAGACGAGCTCTGGTTAGTTTTAGGTACCTCTTCTTCCGAAGCCGCACTGCCAAGCTTAATGCGCAAAATGGAGCATGCAGGGTGTGAAAAATCAGTTGTCGGGTTAGTTATCCCAACAGGTTATTCATTCAATCTTGATGGTACGAATATTTATATGACCATGGCTGCATTATTCATTGCTCAAGCTACCAATATTGAATTGACGATTTGGGAGCAAATTTCGCTGTTGCTCGTTGCAATGATTAGCTCTAAAGGTGCTGCTGGCGTTACTGGTGCGGGTTTCATTACATTAGCGGCAACCTTAATGGTTGTTCCAAGTATTCCTGTTGCAGGTATGGCCTTAATCCTTGGTATTGACCGCTTTATGTCTGAATGCCGTGCTTTAACTAACTTAGTGGGTAACGCGTGTGCGTGTATCGTTGTTGCACGTTGGGAAAAAGAACTGGATACCGAAAAACTGGCTCATGCGTTTTCAGCAAAAAATGAAACATTGGATTCTGTGATTACTGAAGATGACAGCATCAATACAGACACAAGTAATATTCAACCGGTTGATTTAGCTAATAATAAATAGCACTAACTTCTTCACTTAATAATAAATAGGCCGCTAATTAGCAGCCTATTTATTATATTCAAGATAATTTCTATAAACCTAACGCATACTTCAACGCCAGCTTTTTCGCTTCTCCAGCACGCTGTGCCGCCATCAACCCAAGATTCCTAAATATTTTTAATCCTGGTAAGTTTTCACTAAATGCCATGTAAAAAACATCCATCCCAGCTTGCATAATTAAATTATCAGGCAAACGACGTCGTTGGTAACGTTTCAATACATCAAGGGAACTCCAAGGTTGTATATATTCACGCGCGTAAATTACTTCTTTCAAAAGAGCATCAACATCTCGATAGCCTAAATTCACACCCTGCCCCGCTAATGGGTTGATAGTATGGGCTGCATCGCCAATCAATGCTAACCCATCCATCACATAGCGGCTTGCATGATGACGAGTCAGTGGAAATGCCCCTGACGCAATTGCGATAACAGGCCCTAAACGTTCAGGAAAGGCTTCGGATATTGCTCCCGTCAATTGTTCCATTGACATACCTTGTAAACGTCTAATCTTTGCGGGACTGTCATACCAGACTAATGAGGCCCAATTATCATACAGAGGTAAAAATGCCCTTGGCCCTGATGGAAAAAACTGCTGCCATGTTTTATCTTGCTGAGGTTGCTGTGTTTGAATGCTAATCAACATACATGACTGGCGATATTGCCAGCCGCGGCTACCAATTCCTGCCATTGTACGGACTTGCGAATTAGCGCCATCGGCTCCGACCACAAGCTTAGCTTGTAAAGTACGGCCATCATCTAATGCTAACATCCATTCTTTTTGCTGCTTAGGTTGGTATAAATTGATGAGTTTCGCCGGGCAAACAAGGTCTAGATTGCTGTATTTTTCACATTCTTGCCATAACGCAAGCTGTAGTACTCTGTTTTCTACCATAAACCCAAGTTCAGGTAGCCCAAGGCTTTTAGCATCAAAAATCACATTGCTATCTGGTTCTTCCCATGTTTCTAACTGGCGATATGGGGCACTTCGCATTGCCTTAACATGTTGCCAAGCCCCTAATTGCTCCAACAATTCAACAGAAGCGCGGCTAATCGCAGAAATACGAACATCAGGGGCACTTTGTGGGTCAAAGGCCACAGGTTGTGCTTTTTCAAGCAAAGCAACTCGCATGCCTTCTTGAGCAAAGCCCAATGCTGCTGCCGCGCCAGTCATACCCGCACCAACGACGACAACATCATAAGATTCGATTAATTTATTCATACGTTCGCTACTATTTACTGTTTAATAAAGGTTACTGTTTAATAAAGGTTACTGTTTAATAAAGGTTATTGTTTGATAACAGTGACCACGTTGATAAAGGTATTGTACCGAAAAATGAGGGTTCTCACAGGAAATATAGGCATTGAAGTCTTAGAGGTCATTCATTCCTCCACCTTAATAACCTTACAAATAGTATATTTTGCTGAAAACACTTTGATTTGCACAAAAAACAACCACAATTTTACAACATCCTCTGGTCACTGATGCCGCAAATGAATACAATACGTGCTAATTTTAAAACAATAGGCAAATTGCCTGCCCTTAGATTTCGTGTAGTGATATCATTTTAATTATCTTTGCATTTATCCCATCATACAATGATGTCCTTAATCAAAATGCATGCGAGTTCCCAAAAATATAAAGGGTAGGACTTTGGATTTACAACGCGTTTCGGAGTCCATTACACTAGCCGCTTCGAAAACACCGGATATACGACATGTCGACGAATAAAAAGCTATATATTAAAACTTGGGGTTGCCAAATGAATGAGTATGACTCATCCAAAATGGTTTCTTTATTAGAAAATACCCATGGTTATCAACTCACTGAAGTTGCAGAAGAAGCAGACTTATTACTGCTTAATACCTGTTCCATTCGTGAAAAAGCACAAGAAAAAGTCTTCCATCAGCTTGGTCGTTGGAAGTTTTTTAAAGATAAAAACCCTGACATCATCATTGGTGTAGGCGGCTGTGTTGCTTCGCAAGAAGGGGATTTTATTCGCCAACGTGCGCCAAGCGTTGACATCGTTTTCGGCCCGCAAACTTTGCACCGTTTGCCTGAAATGATTAATCAAGTTCAAGGTACGCGTAGCCCTGTTATCGATATCAGTTTCCCTGAAATTGAAAAATTTGACCGCTTACCAGAACCTCGCGCTGAAGGCCCGACCGCATTTGTTTCCATTATGGAAGGCTGTAACAAGTATTGCACTTTCTGCGTAGTGCCTTATACCCGTGGTGAAGAGGTTAGCCGCCCTTGTGATGATATTCTTTTTGAAATCGCACAGTTAGCCGCACAAGGTGTACGTGAAGTTAACTTACTGGGCCAAAACGTGAATGCATACCGTGGTGAAACCTTTGATGGTGAAATTTGCTCATTTGCAGAATTACTGCGTTTAGTCGCAGCGATTGATGGCATCGACCGTGTCCGCTTTACCACTAGCCACCCAATTGAATTTACTGATGATATCATCGAAGTTTACCGCGATACCCCTGAATTAGTTAGCTTCTTGCATCTACCCGTGCAAAGTGGCTCAGACCGCGTTCTAACGATGATGAAACGCGCTCATACCGCACTTGAATATAAAGCCATTATTCGCAAACTGCGTGAAGCACGCCCTGGTATTCTAATCAGTTCAGACTTTATTGTGGGCTTCCCCGGTGAAACAACCGATGACTTCGAAAAAACCATGAAACTGATTGCAGACGTGAACTTTGATATGAGCTACAGCTTTGTCTATTCCGCGCGTCCAGGCACCCCAGCTGCGGATTTACCTGACGATGTAACTGAAGATGAGAAAAAACAGCGTCTATACTTACTGCAACAGCGTATTAATCAGCAGGCATTAAGCTTCAGCCGCCAAATGGTGGGAACCGTTCAACGTATCTTAGTTGAAGGAACATCGCGTAAAAACGTCATGGAGCTGTCTGGACGTACTGAAAATAACCGTGTTGTGAACTTTGAAGGTACACCGGATATGATCGGTAAATTTGTGGATGTCGAAATTGTGGATGTTTATACCAACTCATTGCGCGGTAAAGTCATTCGTACAGAAGATCAAATGGGTCTTCGCGTTCATGAATCACCAGAGTCTGTTATTGCACGTACTCGTAAAGAAGATGAGCTAGGTGTTGGCAGCTTTCAACCCTAAGCCACAACCATAGGATATTCAGTGACCGAGACAAAAAATTTGCAAATCGCAACACAAGAAATCTTTCTAGAACCCGCAGATAACCAGCGTTTAATGAGCCTCTGCGGGCCATTTGACGATAATATCAAGCAGCTAGAACGCCGCCTTGCTATCGAAATTAATCGCCGCGATAACCGTTTTAAGTTATCGGGTAAGCCGCTGAATGTTAAAGCGGCGAGCAAAATTTTACGTCAACTGTATGTCGATACCGCGCCTGTGCGCGGTGTTATCCCTGATATCGACCCTGAAAATATTCACTTAGCCATTCTGGATAGCCGTGTTTTAGAGCAATCTGCCGATAGCGTTCCTGACTACGGTAAAGCGGTGAATATTAAGACTAAACGTGGTGTGATCAAACCACGCACTCCAAATCAAGCGCAATATATCGCCAATATTTTAGACCATGATATTACATTTGGCATTGGCCCTGCAGGAACTGGGAAAACCTATTTAGCGGTAGCCGCGGCGGTAGATGCGTTAGAGCGCCAAGAGGTTCGCCGTATTTTGCTAACCCGTCCTGCGGTTGAAGCAGGTGAGAAACTTGGTTTTTTACCTGGGGATCTCAGCCAAAAAGTCGACCCTTATCTACGCCCACTTTATGATGCGCTATTCGAAATGTTAGGCTTTGAAAAAGTTGAAAAGCTGATTGAGCGTAATGTTATCGAAGTCGCACCGCTGGCCTATATGCGTGGCCGTACCTTGAATGATGCTTTTATTATTTTAGATGAGAGCCAAAACACCACCATCGAACAGATGAAGATGTTTTTAACTCGTATTGGTTTTAATTCCAAAGCGGTTGTGACGGGTGATATTACTCAGGTTGACTTACCTCGCGGGAGTAAATCAGGGTTACGTCATGCCATTGAAGTGCTTTCCGAAGTCGATGATTTAAGCTTCAATTTCTTCCACAGTGAAGACGTAGTTCGCCATCCAGTCGTTGCAAAAGTTGTCATGGCTTATGAGGCTTGGGAAGAACAAGACAATAAACGTCGCCAGCAGTTACGTGAAGAAAAAGAACAACAAAAGCAATTTGAAAAGCAGGAAAATCTATAAATGAGTGACATTATTCTCGATTTACAAATTGCGTGTGAAAACCCTAATGGCTTGCCTTCGGAAGCCGAGTTTCAGCGTTGGTTAGCGGCTGTTTTGCCTAAATTTCAAGCACTAAGTGAAGTCACTATTCGGGTAGTTGATGAACAGGAAAGCCATCACTTAAATTTAACCTATCGCGGCAAAGACAAACCGACTAACGTGTTGTCATTCCCCTTTGAGGCTCCACCAGAAATTGAACTGCCTTTGCTTGGTGATTTAATTATTTGCCGCCAAGTCGTTGAGCAAGAAGCTATTGACCAACAAAAAACAGCAGAAGAGCACTGGGCTCATATGGTCGTTCATGGTTGCCTTCATCTTTTAGGCTATGATCATATTGAAGATGATGAAGCGGAAGAAATGGAAGGTTTAGAAACTGAAATTCTGGCTGAGTTGGGCTATGAAGACCCATATCTTGCAGAAAAAGAGTGACCTAACTATAATTTTTTGAGATATCTTTCTCAAAGAAAGCATTACTTTACAAAAAATTGACGGTTATTTTGCAGATAAACCGTCAATTTTGTGCTAAAAAAGAATGTAGTAAACTGTTTTTATTAACTAACCTAAGCTCCAAATACTTTGACTTGGGCTACTTTTGGTACCAAGTGCAGCCAACAACGCTGCGGTTCGAGATACGACGAGTGAATACTCTAAATAATTCGAATTGCAGCCAACAACGCTGCGGTTCGAGATACGACGAGTAAATACTCTAAATAATTCGAATTGCAGCTAGGCGGCCAGTGAGGATATCTCGATGAGCATACATAAGTATGTGATTCGAGTAGCCGAGTGCAGCCAACAACGCTGCGGTTCGAAGTATGACGAGTATTTTTTGAGGAAAAAAAAATTAACCGCCATGAGCGACGATAACTCTTCGAGTAGCGATAACCCTGGTCCTAAGAAAGGGTTCTTTGCACTGTTAAATCACCTATTCCATGGTGAACCTAAAAATCGTGATGATTTGGTCGAATTAATCCGCGACTCTGAACAGAACGATTTGATCGATCCTGACACCCGCGAAATGCTTGAAGGGGTAATGGATATTGCGGATCAGCGTGTGCGCGACATTATGATCCCGCGTTCCCAAATTGTTACCTTAAAACGTAACCAAACGCTTGATGAGTGCCTTGATGTCATTATTGACTCTGCTCACTCACGCTTCCCTGTTATTAGTGAAGATAAAGACCATATCGAAGGGTTATTAATGGCAAAAGATTTACTGCCATTTATGCGTACTGACGCTGAGCCTTTTAGTATCGATAAGGTATTACGCCAAGCGGTTGTTGTCCCTGAAAGTAAGCGAGTAGACAGACTACTCAAAGAATTCCGCTCTCAACGCTACCATATGGCTATCGTTATCGATGAGTTTGGTGGTGTTTCTGGTCTAGTGACCATTGAAGATATTTTAGAGCTCATCGTGGGCGAAATTGAAGACGAATACGACGACCAAGACGATGTTGATATTCGTCAACTTAGCCGCCATTCTTATTCTGTGCGCGCCCTTACGCAGATTGAAGATTTCAATGAAGCCTTTGGGACTCATTTTAGTGACGAAGAGGTTGATACGGTCGGTGGCCTCGTTATGCAAGCCTTCGGCCATCTACCTTCTCGTGGTGAAACCATCACAATTGACAACTATCAATTTAAAGTTGCGATGGCAGATAGTCGCCGGATCCTTCTGCTTCACGTGAAAATTCCAGACGACGCGCCAGTTCCAACTTTGGAAGAAGAACAGACTTAATGAACTCAACGTCTATTTATCAAAGTCAGCGGTTGCGGTTACTGCTGGCTTTAATTTTCGGAGCCAGTGGAACGCTGGCTTTTTCGCCTTTTGACATCTGGCCTGCCGCACTTCTTTCTATCCTTTTTCTCCAATTACTGACCTTGCAGCGCACAGCCAAGCAATCTTTTGCTATCGGTTTCGCTTGGGGATTTGGCTTATTCGGTAGTGGCGTTAACTGGGTTTACGTCAGTATCGCGGATTTTGGGGGGATGCCAGGGCCTGTTAACGTCTTTATTGTCATTCTTTTGGCAGCATACCTTTCCCTTTATACAGGGCTTTTTGGGGCATTGATGGCTAAATTTGCCCCACATGCCAATATTTGGCGTTTAGTATTTCTTGCTCCTGCCCTGTGGCAAGTCACTGAGTTTTTACGTGGTTGGGTTCTCACTGGTTTCCCATGGCTGCAATTTGGCTACAGCCAAATTGATGGCCCCATGAAATCGCTCGCTCCAATATTCGGCGTCGAAATGATCACATTGCTATTATTTAGCATTAGTGGTTTGTTAGTGCTCGCTATCCTACGTCGTAGCTTTATTGCATTAGCCACAGCGGTAGTTTTACTGTTTGCCCCATTAGTTGCCAAAAATATTCAGTGGTTTACCCCGCTTGAAGACAACAAAATGCAGGTGGCATTAGTTCAAGGTAATATCCCGCAATCAATGAAATGGGAAGCCAGTTTTTTACAGAAAACCAAAGATACCTATATGGAGTTATCTCGTCCTTATATTGGTAAAGCATCGCTAATTATCTGGCCTGAATCTGCCGTACCTTCTGTTGAACTGGATAACCAAGCATGGCTAAAATCCCTCGACCGGCTGTTAGCGGCTTCGAACACTCAATTAATCACAGGGATCGTTGATGCAAGGCCAATGGATGGGGAATATGAGTTCTTTAATACGATTATTGTATTAGGGGATAAAAACCCGTATCTCTACCCATCAAAAAACCGTTATAACAAACATCATTTAGTGCCATTTGGGGAGTTTGTTCCATTAGAAGATATCCTGCGCCCTATTGCACCGTTTTTTAACTTACCGATGTCTGGATTCAGCCGTGGTGATTACCAACAAGCCCAACTCGCTGTAGGGAATATTCACCTCACTGCCGCTATTTGTTATGAAATTATCTTAGGTACACAGGTCAGAGATAATTTTAAACCTGATAGCGACTACTTACTTACTGTTTCAAATGATGCGTGGTTTGGCCAATCTATCGGCCCATGGCAGCATTTCCAAATGGCACGTATGCGTTCGTTAGAATTGGGACGCCCATTATTACGTTCCACTAATAACGGAATAACTGCGGTGATCCGTGCGGATGGTTCAATACAAGATATGCTACCACAATTTAAAACAGCGACTCTTGCCACTGAAGTCACACCGACAACAGGGCTAACCCCTTACGCACGTTGGAGTAATCATCCAATGTGGGGAATCGCCATTATGTTTGGTATTCTTGGTTTTGCTATGAATAGACGTCAAAAGTAACGATGTTGACCCCACCTCGGTACCTGTAAATGAGGTGGGGAAATTAGCTAAGCAACCAATAACCCCTGTGTGTCCGCAATCTTCACCGTCACAATACAGCCTGAATTAAATTGTAAGAAATCATCTTCAATGCCATCAGAAAAAATAACGCCGTTATCTGGCATTAATGACTCAACAGCTAACGGGCTACTCGGCTCAATCGTGCCAAATACCCATTTGGTTCCTGTCGTTTTACTTAAAAACGGCTCCCTAACACTAAATTGTAATTTACTTTCCCCCCAACCAAATCCTTTTGCCAACGGGTGAGTACTTACTCCCATAATGGCCTGTGCTCCCGCTAAAATAGATTGAAACCACCCCGTTGACCCAAGTCCTGTGGATATAATTATTCCAGAAGATGATTGAAACTCTTGTTCCCCATTCCAGTTCAATAAATAGCGTGCCGAAGTGTGGCTTTTCGGGCCAATGAATAAATCGTTTACCGCTAATAGTGATTGCCCATCATTGGTTGTAGCTTGTGCAAAAGTCACTATTTTTTGCTCTATTTTTCCTTTTAAGGTATTTATCACGACTTCCTGCAATTGGCCTATTTCAAAAGGAAGTAGTTGGCCATCCCACCTTTTAGGATCAGGATTAATAGCAATAACTGGCTGTCCATTTAAGTATTTCAAGGTATTCGCCACTAAACCATCTTGGCCAATAACAACAACAATATCGTGTTTAGAAAATTGGTAACTAGGCAATAATTTTCGTTCCAATAATTGAAATCTACCCAATGATTTCAATACCGATTCGGCTTGCACTAATTGGCGCTGATATAAATCATGCTCATTTAAATAATCGCTCACTTCAACATGGTTATGCTCCAAGTAAAATTTGGCTTGAGGCCAGGTGTTAAAGCGTTCAATCAATTCCTGTAAACGCGTTTTACGCATGACTAATACAAATCGCACGTCATTATTCCTTTGCATTATTTACCTCCTTTTTTCATTAACTGGCTAAATAAATCAGGCGATATATTGAGCTCACCAATTTTTCCAGCATTTTGTGCCAATGATTCGAATGCCATCGCCATCAACTGCTCAGGTCCCATTTTAGCCAACGCTAACGCTTTTAAGTTTTCAACGGGTAATTGGCTATAAGCTTTCATTTTAGATTCAATGGAATAAGCATCTGCATCAGACTGTATACGCTGGTTTTCAACACTAAGCGCAACCAGCTCATTGCGTTTTGCCTCTGCACTTACTTGTGCAATTAACTCTTCTTGCTCTATTTCGGCTCGCTCTCGCAATATTTTTCGCTCATTATCAAGACGAGCCTCTTCAATTTGTTGTTCTTTGGCCTGAACAGATAAATCTGTTTCTAATTCAGCTTCTTTAATTGTTCGCTCTTGTTCTACAGAAAACTTACGTCTTGCATAAATGGCATCATCAGCCTCTTTCAGTATGGATTCTCTCGCTTGTGCTTCTAACGCTTTGAGCGTTTCAGGTAATGGTGCGATGGCAGAAATAGAAACATCCAAAATTTCAATTCCCAGTGACTCAATAACCGCCTGCTCTGCTAATTGCTGGTTTACCAAAATCACTAATGATTGACTAATTAGTAATGCATCTCGCAATGAAGTAGTTTGTATTTTGGCTTGAATCACTGTTTGAGCTGCTCGCACTACTCGGTCACTTAATTTAAGGGGATCTTCAGAAGAGTAGCTTTTCCCATCCTTAGATAAATTAAAATTTAAGACGTCCGCGGTTTTTTCCGGCTGCTTTACCTGAAAAGAAATTTGCCCCTGGATACGTAAACTTTGGAAATCAGACGTTTGTAAATTAAAAATAAATGGGGCTTCTTGGGCATTTAATGGAAGTGCCGCAATGGATGTTTTATCGGAGTTATACCAAAAACTGAGCCCCTTACCTTGCTTACGCACTTTCCCATTCACCGATTGAATAACAAAAGTTGATGAGTCTGCTTTGAAATATTTAAAGTTAATCATAGTGGATTCCTCATTATTGTCTTTATGACCTTAATTAATTATTGTCTTATAGACAAAAATAAGTCAAGCATTAAATGTCTTAATGACAATAACTATTTTTACCTGTATGATCTAACCCTAAACTTCATCTTTAGCGATAAGTGGTAACAATATGAATGAAAAAGAGTTTCTTGCTAGTTATGACAGAAAAGATTATTTATCGCCTTTACTCACTGTCGATGCTGTTTTGTTTACTTACCATGAAAACACGTTGAAGGTATTACTGGTTGAGCGAGCAAGTTTCCCTGAAAAAGGAAAATGGGGCTTACCGGGAGGATTTATTGATGAGCAAAATGATCAAACCTTAGAAGAGACTGTTTTACGTAAACTAAAAGAAAAAACAGGAGTTATTCCTCCTTATGTTGAGCAGCTTTGTACAGAAGGAAATCACCAACGAGATCCTCGAGGCTGGTCTGTCACTGTTTGCTATACAGCTCTAATTGCTTACCAAGCCTGCGAAGCCCATATTGATACCGTGGATTCTGTAAAATGGGTCTCTATTGATGAAATTGAACAACTGACTCTTGCGTTCGACCACCTCAAACTTTATCAACACGCGAGAGAACGCCTAAAGCAAAAATCACTCTATTCGATAGTTCCAGGTTTTGCATTACCTGACGTTTTTACCTTAGCAGAGCTACAGCATGTCCATGAAGTTTTGATTGGTAAGCCTTTGCAAAATAAATCGTTTAGGCGCCGACTCGAACAAGCTGATTTGTTAATTGATACCGGAGAGAAACGCCACGAGCGCGGCCGACCCGCTAATTTGTATCGTTTAAAACCACAATCAGCGGACTACCGTTTTATTCGTAATTTAGAATTCTAATCATTGATATGCCTGATAAATAAATATTATCAGGCGTTCTAATGAATACTATTGGCAAATCGCAGGGGTAACAATATAGGTAAAAATAAGTTTGTTAGACTTATGATAATTATGCGTAATGCCTTCAGGGAACATTTCATGCAAAATATCCATACCTGCATTTTTACCGCAGTAGTTGCGATTTAAAATCTCACGCATATTTTGCTGCCAGCTATCACCTTCCAATATATTGTCAGGGATCCCTTTGATAGTGTATTGGTAAAATAACATGCCATTTTTAGCAGTCACTTCCGTCAATAGTGTTACGTCATCAATCAGCATAGGTAATGATTCCGCCATGTCAGATAGAAAAATGCCCCGTAACATCGTTGGGTCATCATCTCCTTTTGCATTAAACGCATTGATTTTATCTTCTGTTGAATTGGCTTTTATTTCATCATAACGCTGTTCTATTTCTGAATTTTTGATTGTTCCTGATGGTTCTTTCGTGGTCGTTTTTTCTTCCACATCAGGGGAGCATCCCGTGATTAATACCGCGCCTAAAAATAATCCAACCACTTTTTTAAATATCGCCATCCCATTCACCTATTTTATTATTTATATAGCCGAATGAGTTTATCATAGTGATAAATTAAACTTATAGGCAGAAAAATCCCCTTTTTAAGCCAAAGGGGATGATAGAAAAATTAAAACGATGCCAACCACATACGCATTTTTAGGCCATAAGAGCTAGTCCAACCCGATGTAAAGCTGACTAATTCACCGTTATCAATTACCATAAATGTGGGAGTTGCGCTGACCCCAACCGCATTGGAAAGCTGACCGCTGGTATCGTTAATCACAGGAAACGTTAATTCCTTGTTTTCCATTCCCTTGATTAAGCGAGATGTTTCACCTGAACGTATCGCGACCGAAATAATTGGCATACCTGATTGGCTTAACTCTGATACCGTTGGCGAAGTCAAATTACATACCCCACACCAAGTTGCCCAAAAATACACTAGAATCGGTTTTTCTTTACTTAACTCAGCTAATGAAACGCTCTCACCATTCACTAGAGTGTGCTGCTCCAATAATACGGGCGCAAGGGTTTGTGGTTTGCGCCATAAATCCATCACCGTAAAGGCAATAAATAAAATAATTGCCAAAACAATAATTTCTTTAGACCACTTTTTTATTTTATTCATATAGTTACTTACCTATTTGTTATCAAATAGTACAAATCAAAGATGTAAGAAACCAAAACATCCACTTAAAATGAATGCTTTAGCATTTAATTAAATATTTTTTTCCTATCCTCTAATTTTAGAGTTTGGATTGTTTAATCTTTATCCTCTAATTCTAGAGTTTGGATTATTTAATCTTTATCCTCTAATTCTAGAGTTTGGATTATTTAATCTTTATCCTCTAATTTTAGAGTTTGGATTATTTAATCTTTATCCTCTAAATAATTCGCGTTGTGGCTAGGCGGCGAGTGAAACTAAGCCCTAGGAGCATACATAAGTATGTGACTAGGGTTAGTAAGCGAAGCCAACAACGCCACAGCACGAAGTATGACGAGGATTATTTGAGCTTAGCGAGCTGCTCCTTCACTACCGCCTCAAACTGCTGTGCATCAATAGCACCTGGGATCATTTCATCACCCACCAATGTTGCTGGGGTACCATTCACACCCAATTTTTCTGCCAATATCATATTGGTACGAATACCATCGCGGCTCTTATCACTCGCTTTTAGCTTATCGTTGCCAGTGGCTTTGAGAGCATCTTTGATATTTGCATCTGATAGCATGCCCTGTTTTTGCATAAATTTATGGTGTAAAGCTTCAAATGCTTTCGGGTCTTCTTGCCACAGTGTCATGGTTAACTGAGCTGAATCCATTGAAGTCTGGCCTTTAAATGGTAAGTATTTAATTACCACAGCCACATCATCAGGGTATTTTTTCACAAGATCCATCAGTTGTGGGTCGAAACGCTTACAGAATGGGCAGTTAAAATCAGTAAAGTTAACCAAAACTAACTTGGCATCTTTTTTACCGATACGCGGGCTGGTTGGGTCATTGAATAAAGCATCGTGCTCCGCTTTTAACGTTTCTTTCATTTGGGCTTGTTGTTTTTCCCCTTGTTTGGCTTGCAGGGCAACGATAGCTTCTTCGAGAATTTCTGGGTTTTCAACCAAAGTATCACGCACTAATTTACGCACTTGTGCTTCTTGGTCTGCACTCAAAGGTGCCGCCTGTGCTACTGATCCAATCATTAGTGACGAAAATAAAACAGCTAAAATTGTTTTTTTCATTTTGTGGCTCCTTTGGCCTGATTCATAACGGATATTAGCGATTCACGATCAAGTATCGTTGAAAGTACTTCGCCTTCGGCCAAGTTAGGGCCATAGATTTGATTAAATGGAACAGCGACCTGCCCACGTTTTTGTAAAAATGCTGTAATTTCAGGTGAAGGCTTCGTCCAATCACCACGTAAAGCAACAACATCAGGTTCACTAAGCAGCTGTTGAATATCATCTCTTAGCAATACATTGTATTTATTTGCCTTACAGGTTACGCACCATTCCGCGGTAACATCAATAAATACGCGTTTATTATCCGCTAGCGCATCAGCAATTGCCTGTTCAGTTAGCGGTTGCCAATTCACCGTATCTTTAACGAGAGAGCGGCTACCAGAGTGCTGTTCTTGCGTCATCCAAACAAATCCACCAGCAAAAACAGCGAATAATATAAATGGCAAGATAGCTGCTCTTACACCACGTTTTATCGCGATAAAGACCACTAATAACACTAAGAAAATGACAGCAATCGAGGTCGAAGTAGAGACACCAAAATGCGGAATTAATAAACTAATTAGCCATAAGCTGGAAACTAGCATCATGACTCCAAGTATTGCACGCAATTTGAGCATCCACATACCCGGTTTTGGTAACAACCTCGCAATAGCAGGAAAAGCGGCAATTAATAGCCAAGGCAAACTCATTCCGACACCTAATGCCGTGAAGATCAACCACAACTCTTCCATTGGCGCTGCCAGTGCAAAGGCCACGGCTGTGCCCAAAAATGGTGCAGAACAAGGCGTTGCCAACAATGTCGCGAATACCCCTTGCCAGAAATGACCACTATTGCCATGACCACCTGCGGTCGCCAAGCGTGTATTAGCCTTACTGCCAAGGTTGATTTCGAATAAACCAAATAAATTTGCAGTAAATAACGCCGTTACCACCACCATAAAGCCGATAAACCACGGGTTTTGGAACTGAATACCCCAGCCAACGGCTTGCTGACCGACCCGCAGTAAGGTCATCAGTAAGGCGAGTAACCAGAAGGAAACCAAAATCCCTGAAGAAGACAGTAAAAATTGACGACGAATGGTTTTCTGCTCACCTTGCGGAACCATTAAGACTGAGCCCAGTTTCATGGCGAGTACAGGAAGAACGCATGGCATTAGATTAAGGATCAAGCCACCTAAAAGTGCAAATAACACTACTTGCCATAAAGAAGCACCGCTCACTTTTGACGCTATTGTGCCAGTAAATGTGCTAACTTGATGGCTAATTTGCTGGGAAATGTCACCATCAGAAACCACAAAAGAAATGGTTTTTCCGGTTAAATCAGGAGACTCGCCCCCCCAATCATCACCAACATCTATTGTTGCTGTTAAATGTTCTCCTGATGTTTCTATTACAGGTACGCCTAACGCCGCCCCTTCAACCACATCAGTGAAAATGTTCGGTTGTTCCCACGAGTTCCCTGTGTTTTTTTGTAATTCAATGATTAGCTTATCATTAGCAAAACCAACTTTGGTTTGCTCAACTAAACCACTTGATGGTGGAACCGCACCTTTGGCTTGGTTAAACGCCCAAGTAAAGTCAGCAGGAACAGGTTCTGTTAAATCGAGCTCAAATGGGTAATCGGTTAAAATACAAACATTACTACATGTTGATAATGTTAACGTTCCTGCCAGTTTGTCCAACTTCTCATTACTTGTTACTGTTATAGGGAAAATCACATCGCCCATATAACCTTGAGTTGAAACACCCGCGACATCAAAGCGCCCTGGTGTTGGCCATTGCCAATCCGTTGATTCAACAGGTGACGACCATACGATTTCAGGCGCTACTCCGCCTTCGCCTGGCGAGCGCCAATAGGTTTTCCACCCCTCATCAAGTTTCACATCAAGCAAAACCTCAATTTTGCCATTTTCCTGTGCTGAACTTAATAACCTGACCTGCGCATGCCGTGGAGTGTTGTCATTCATCCACCCCGTATTCGCAGGTTGCAACCACCCCGTATCTGCAGCGTATAAACTGCTCGAAAATAGTGCAAAAAATATAAAAAATGAATTAATTAAAAAACGCATTGTTTCCTCCAGAATAAATTACACAAACGAATCCCTATTCGTTGTGTGTTAATTCCGAAGATTACAAAATTGTAAGTGTCTTCTGACTCTTGGAGGGGCATGCTTCTCTTCATTATTTGCTCTAGATATAAATAGATTAGTACAAAATAAAGTTAGCGCAGCCAAAGTAAGGAGCATAAAGAAGAATGGTTCAAGCACAGCAGGTAACAAAGTCATTAATGACTTGGCGCTCAGTTCACAACTAGAAAGATGTGTACTACTGCCATCACCTTGTTTTACTTGTGATTGTTCGATATAGGAAAGGTTAGCTCCAGTATTAATTTGCACTTGAGCTAAGACGTCGGGCACAAAAAAATTGGCGAGCAGACGCTCTCCGACGGCGCGTTGATTCATACAAATCAATACCATCAGACAGGCGAATATCACTAATCCTTTACCTAATTTTAAATGCCTGTTCATGCGCACCTTGGTATAACTTCCTGAAATAATACTAATTATGCGACTTTGATAACCATAACGATAAAAACCAGTCTTTGATTAATACCGTTACACCGTCTATAAGTTAAATAGAGGTTACATCTTACACAGCAAAATATTCCGTACAAGTGTCATCAGCTAACTTTACAAATATTATTCTCTTCCCAATGAACAAAAATGCAGTTCCATCAAAACTAGGCACGTAAATTGCTTTATCCAATATATGACATGAAATGAAGATAGATTGCACCTTAACAGTGCGTGACTATCAGTTTAGGACAATATTAAGTGGCAAATCACCATGTTAGTGCGGTAATTCAAAAATTACCCAAATAATATGCGAGACAGCTCCCGAAATTGAAACAATTTGTTTTCATTAATTAACAAATTTAATTACTTTTTAACAACAATAAAACATATAGCGGATAATCGCGGTATTGTCTAAATCTGCGAAACATTTGCAAACACAACACTACAAAACCACAGTAATTCAGGTGTTATCTCGTGATGACCCCTTAAAATTACAACGGGTTTACACCGATGTTCTAAAGGAGTTGTAATTATGCGTATAAGTAAACTTGTATTATCGATGATGATTTTAGGTGCAACCTGCGCAGTCCAAGCAGAAGAATTAAACGGCACTCTGAAAAAAATCAAAGACAACGGTGTAATAGTTGTTGGTCATCGTGAATCATCCGTACCGTTCTCTTACTATGATAATAGCCAGAAAGTGGTTGGTTACTCACAGGATTATTCAAATGCCATTGTTGATGCAGTGAAGAAAAAATTAAACATGCCTGATCTGCAAGTCAAACTCATTCCCATTACATCACAAAACCGTATTCCACTCCTGCAAAATGGCACATTTGATTTTGAATGTGGTTCAACAACCAATAACGTAGAAAGACAAAAACAAGCGGCTTTCTCTAACACTATCTTTGTGGTCGGGACACGCTTACTCACCAAAGGTGATTCCGGTGTAAAAGACTTTGCTGACTTAGCCGGTAAAAATGTTGTCGTGACCTCAGGTACGACTTCTGAAATTCTGTTGAATCAGTTGAATGATGAAAAAAATATGAAAATGCGCATTATCAGCGCGAAAGACCATGGTGACTCATTCCGTACCTTGGAGTCAGGCCGTGCTGTTGCCTTTATGATGGATGATGCACTGTTAGCGGGTGAGCGAGCAAAAGCGAAAAAACCGGATATCTGGGAAATCGTTGGCAAACCGCAAACTGAAGAAGCTTATGGCTGTATGTTGCGTAAAGATGATCCTCAATTTAAAGCGCTTATCGACGAAACCATTGCGAATGCACAGACCTCAGGGGTCGCAGAGAAATCCTTTGACCGCTGGTTCAATCAGCCTATTCCACCAAAAAATCTGAACCTGAAATTTACTTTGTCCGATGAAATGAAAGCCTTATTTAAAGAACCAAATGACAAAGCATTAAACTAATAAAAAGACAAACAGGGTATTACTGAAGTAAGAATTGCAAGGCGGTCGTTCCCCGCCTTGCATCCTCTCTTACGACAGTATTCGGGAATTACATTGCCCACAGGAAGTCAATATTATGTCTATTAACTGGAATTGGGGGATTTTCCTTCAGGAAGCCCCATTTGGGAATACCACCTACTTAGGGTGGTTAATATCTGGCCTCGAAGTCACCGTAACACTTTCTATTTGCGCTTGGATTATTGCATTTCTAGTCGGTTCATTCTTCGGTATTTTACGTACAGTACCTAACCGTTTTTTAGCTTTTTTAGGTACCGCATACGTAGAATTATTCCGTAACGTGCCGCTTATTGTACAATTTTTTACTTGGTATTTAGTTATTCCAGAACTTCTCCCGCGTTCAATCGGGGATTGGTTTAAAATGGATTTAGATCCTAACTATCAATTCTTTATTTCCTCAATGCTTTGCCTTGGGTTATTCACCGCAGCGCGGATGACTGAGCAAGTGCGCGCAGCCATTCAGTCACTACCTAGAGGGCAAAAAAGTGCCGCACTCGCAATGGGGCTGACTTTGCCACAAACCTATCGCTACGTTCTATTACCCAATGCCTATCGGGTTATTTTGCCACCAATGACGTCAGAAATGTTGAACTTGGTTAAAAACTCAGCCATTGCGTCAACCATTGGCTTAGTCGATATGGCAGCACAAGCCGGAAAGCTATTGGACTATTCTGCTCACGCATGGGAATCCTTTACCGCAATTACGTTAGCTTATGTCGGTATTAACGTCATTATCATGATTCTGATGACGTTATTAGAGCGCAAAGTTCGCTTACCTGGCACTCTTGGAGGGCGGTAAAATGATGTATGAATTTGACTGGAGCTCAATTGCTCCGAGTATGCCCTTTTTAATCGATGGCTTTATTGTCACAGCAAAAATCACACTAACCGCGATAGTGGTCGGAATATTGTGGGGTACCGTCCTTGCCGTGATGCGGTTATCCACATTCAAACCAATTAGCTGGTTTGCGGCCTTGTATGTGAATACATTCCGTTCTATTCCGTTGGTTATGGTTTTACTGTGGTTTTACTTAATCGTACCTAGCTTATTACAAAATGTTCTAGGCTTATCACCAAAAAATGATATTCGTTTAATTTCTGCGATGATAGCCTTCTCTCTTTTTGAAGCGGCCTATTACTCTGAGATTATTCGTGCTGGTATTCAAAGTATTTCACGAGGACAAGCCTCTGCGGCGTTAGCTTTGGGAATGACAAATATGCAAACTATGCGGCTCGTGGTGTTACCGCAAGCCTTTAAAGCCATGGTGCCATTGTTGTTAACTCAAGGGATTGTGCTGTTCCAAGACTCATCCCTCGTGTATGTGCTCAGTTTGACAGACTTTTTCCGTACCGCCACCAATATTGGTGAGCGTGATGGGACACAAGTAGAGATGGTACTGTTTGCGGGTCTGGTGTACTTTATTGTCAGTTTTGGCGCTTCTATGTTAGTGAATTATCTTAAGAAAAGGACTGTTTCATGATAACCCTGAAAAATGTATCCAAATGGTATGGCCAATTTCAGGTGCTTACAGACTGCACAACTGAAGTTAAAAAAGGTGAGGTTGTGGTTGTGTGCGGGCCATCTGGTTCTGGTAAATCCACATTAATAAAAACAGTGAATGGTTTAGAGCCGATTCAACAGGGTGAGATTTTTGTGAATGATATTCAAGTTAATAACAAAAAAACTGACCTTGCAAAACTTCGCTCTAAAGTTGGGATGGTATTCCAACACTTCGAGCTCTTTCCTCATTTGTCGATTATTGAAAATTTGACATTAGCGCAAGTTAAGGTATTAAACCGCGATAAAAAAGAAGCGGAAGCAAAAGGTTTGAAATTATTGGAACGCGTAGGTTTATCCAGCCATGCCAATAAATTTCCAGCTCAGCTTTCAGGTGGGCAACAACAGCGTGTCGCTATCGCTCGAGCACTGTGTATGGATCCTATCGCTATGCTATTTGATGAACCTACTTCAGCGCTAGACCCAGAAATGATCAACGAAGTGCTTGATGTTATGGTTGAATTAGCCAATGAAGGCATGACCATGATGGTGGTTACCCATGAAATGGGATTCGCCAAAAAAGTGGCTAATCGTGTTATTTTTATGGATGAAGGCAAGATAGTTGAAGACAGTAAAAAAGAAGATTTTTTTGCTAACCCACAATCCGACCGTGCAAAAGATTTTCTCGCAAAAATCCTCCATTAATATTCAAGAGGGAGCTCATTAGCTCCCTCGTCTTATCACTGCGCTATTAGCAAATAAATCAACAGCAACAACCTGAATTCGAAATAGATCAATAAACCACTACCATTTAACAAACTTTTTAGTTAAGTTGTTTGGTTATCAGCGTAAAATATCCTGATCCGTTCCCCGAAAAGCAATATCCAGCCTCCCTCGTAGGTTCAGCTAATCAACTATTGTTGTTTTCGGTGTAGATCCGCTATGCTATGCGATCTCAATTAAGAAAGACATTCACGCTACAGATGTAGCATTTATTCACCATAGGATTATCGGTGCCATGCAAGAACAATATCGTCCAGAAGATATAGAGCCTAAAGTACAGCGTCACTGGGATGAAAAAGCAACTTTCAAAGTGACTGAAGACAACAGCAAAGAAAAATACTACTGCCTGTCCATGCTACCTTACCCTTCTGGTCGACTACACATGGGCCACGTACGTAACTACACCATGGGTGACGTTATCTCTCGTTACCAACGTTTGTTGGGGAAAAACGTTCTCCAACCAATTGGTTGGGATGCGTTTGGTCTGCCTGCTGAAGGTGCTGCGGTTAAAAATAATACTGCTCCTGCGCCTTGGACTTATGCCAATATCGATTACATGAAAAACCAGCTGAAAATGCTCGGTTTCGGTTACGATTGGGATCGCGAAGTCACGACTTGTACCCCTGAATATTACCGTTGGGAACAATGGTTCTTCACTAAATTGTATGAAAAAGGTTTAGTGTACAAAAAAACCTCTGCGGTTAACTGGTGCCCACATGACTTAACTGTTTTGGCGAATGAACAAGTGGTTGATGGCTGCTGCTGGCGTTGTGACACCCCTGTTGAGCGCAAAGAAATCCCACAGTGGTTTATTAAAATTACCGACTACGCAGAAGAGCTGCTCAACGACCTTGACAAATTAGATGACTGGCCAGAGCAAGTCAAAACCATGCAGCGCAACTGGATCGGTCGTTCCGAAGGGACTGAGATCACGTTCAATGTTGCAGACCGTGATGAAACCTTAACAGTCTATACCACTCGCCCTGATACTTTTATGGGGGCAACTTATGTGGCTGTTGCAGCAGGTCACCCTCTGGCTAAAGAAGCCGCGACAAATAACCCTGAATTAGCCCAATTTATTGATGAGTGCCGTAATACCAAAACTGCGGAAGCAGATATGGCAACCATGGATAAAAAAGGTATGGCAACCGGTTTATTCGTTATTCATCCATTAACCCAAGAAAAGCTGCCAATTTGGGTCGCTAACTTTGTCTTAATGGAATACGGTACTGGTGCTGTTATGGCCGTTCCTGCCCATGACCAACGTGACTGGGAATTCGCTCACAAATATAACTTACCCATCAAAGCAGTTATTGCCGATGCTGATGGCAATGAGCCTGATTTATCCCAAGAAGCGATGACCGAAAAAAATGCACTGATTAACTCAGGTGAATTCAGTGGATTAGACCACCAAGCTGGCTTCAATGCCATTTCAGATAAACTTGTCGCACTAGGTGCAGGTCAACGTAAAGTAAACTACCGCTTACGTGACTGGGGTGTTTCACGTCAACGTTACTGGGGGGCACCAATCCCAATGGCAACATTGGAAGATGGTACTGTCGTTCCTGTTCCTGAAGACCAGTTACCTGTCATTTTGCCAGAAGATGTCGTGATGAACGGCATTACCAGCCCAATTAAAGCTGACCCTGAGTGGGCAAAAATGACCATTAACGGTCAACCTGCATTACGTGAAACCGATACCTTCGATACCTTTATGGAATCTTCTTGGTACTATGCACGTTATACCTGCCCGCAATATGACGACGGCATGTTAGACCCCGAGGCAGCAAACTACTGGTTACCGGTTGACCAATATATTGGTGGTATCGAACATGCCATCATGCACTTAATGTATTTCCGCTTCTTCCATAAGTTGATGCGTGATGCAGGGTTAGTCAACTCAGATGAACCAGCAAAACGCTTACTGTGCCAAGGCATGGTGCTTGCTGATGCATTCTATTATACGGGCAGCGATGGTCAGCGTGTTTGGGTTTCTCCAGCAGACGCCATTGTTGAACGTGACGACAAAAACCGTATTATTAAAGCCGTAGATAATGAAGGCCATGAACTGGTGTATACCGGTATGAGCAAAATGTCTAAGTCGAAAAACAACGGTATTGACCCACAATTAATGGTCGAAAAATACGGTGCGGATACCGTTCGCCTATTTATGATGTTTGCTGCACCACCAGAGTTAACCCTTGAGTGGCAAGAATCCAGCGTTGAAGGTGCTAACCGCTTCGTTCGTCGCGTTTGGCGTTTAGTACACGAGCACTCACAAAAAGGTGCAACTTCACCTTTAGATATCAGCACATTAACACCTGAACAAAAAGACTTACGTCGTGATCTGCACAAAACAATCGCGAAAGTCTCTGATGATTTCAGCCGTCGTTATGCATTCAACACTGCTATTGCTGCTATCATGGAATTCATGAACAAATTGGTTCGTGCGCCACAAGAAACGGAACAAGACCGTGCATTAGTTCAAGAGTCTCTTGAGGCTATCACGCTGATGTTATCACCAATCATTCCACATGCTTGCTTTGAAATGTGGAAAGCGCTCGGTCACCAAACAGACATCGATTTCGCACAATGGCCTGTTGCTGATGAAAAAGCCATGATTGACGATACCAAACTGGTTGTCGTTCAAGTTAATGGTAAGGTTCGTGGTCGTATCACCGTTCCGGCTGATGCAAACCAAGAATTTGTCCTAGATATGGCAAAAAATGAACCGAGCGTAGCGAAATACCTTGAAGGTGTTGGCATTCGCAAAGTAATCTATGTCCCAGGCAAATTGCTAAACCTTGTTGTAGGTTAATATTAGGTTGTTGGCTGATAAGGAGGCCAGGTGCGTTATCTGATAACTTTATTTTTGAGCCTGGCGGTGCTAGTCACCGCAGGTTGCGGTTTTCGTCTTCAAGGAACAACACAAATTCCTGAGGAACTGAGAACTTTGCAACTAAGTTCAAGTGATCCATATGGCTACCTTACAAGGGCGCTTAGGGAGCAACTGCGGCTCAATAATGTAACCATTCTCGAAACTGGAAGAGCCGGTGTTCCCATTTTGAAAGTTCTGAGTTCTAATGAAAACACTGAAACTGTGTCCGTTTATCAAGATGGTAAAGCGGCAGAAAAACAATTAACACTGGTAATGAATGTGCAAGTGTTAATGCCTGATGGTGCTATCTATCCTTTACAAAGCCGTGTTGAACGCACTTTCTTCGACAACCCTTTAGAAGCACTGGCGAAAGATGCTGAAAAAGAAATTGTAAGGCAAGAAATGCAAGAACAAGCTGCACGCAATATCGTGCGTAAATTATTGCTTGTTCATTCAGCAGAACTTGAAAAAGCAAAAAACCAAGCGGCTGATACGAATACTCAACCATAATGACACGTATCTACCCTGAACAGCTGGCCTCTTCGTTACAAGAGTCTCTGAGAGGCCGCTATTTAATTTGGGGCAATGAGCCCCTTCTTCTTCAAGAAAGCCAAGATGCCATCCGCAAAGCGGCACAAGAGCAAGGCTTTGAAGAGCATTTTTCGTTTTCTCTAGAGCAACATACTGATTGGGATGAGATTTTTAGCCTTTGCCAAGCTCTCAGCCTATTTGCTAGCCGTCAAACTCTCACGCTGTTATTGCCTGAAAATGGCCCTAACGCTGCCATGGCTGAAAAGCTGAACCAACTGGCGCAATTACTGCATTCAGATCTCCTGCTTGTGTTACGTGGTCATAAGCTCACTAAAGCACAAGAAAACAGTGCTTGGTTTAAAGCAATTAGCCAAGATGCTATTTATATCAGCTGCCTAACGCCTGAATATCAGCGGTTACCACAATGGGTTTCTAAACGCGCCTACAGTATGCGGCTTTCGTTAGAAACCGAAGCTAACCAGCTACTTTGTTACTGTTATGAAGGGAATTTACTTGGTTTAGCGCAAGCACTTGAGCGGCTGTCTCTTCTTTATCCAGATGGTAAACTCACCTATCCTCGGGTTAAGAGTGCCGTTAATGACTCTGCGCATTTTACTCCCTACCATTGGGTTGATGCCCTATTGGCTGGTAAATCCCGCCGTTCATGGCATATTTTAGAGCAATTGCAGCAAGAAGATATTGAGCCTGTTATTTTATTGCGATCAATCCAACGCGATCTAATGTTGCTTATTACATTAAAACGCCAGTCTGCAACAACCGCGTTAAAGACATTATTTGATCAACACAAAGTGTGGCAAAACCGCCGAGGTGTGCTCACGGAAGCCTTACAACGTTTAACATTGCATCAATTACAATCTGCATTAATGTTATTAACGCAAGCAGAAATCAATATTAAACAAGATTTTAGCCATTCTCCATGGCCTGACCTGCAGTCACTGTCTATGCTATTATGTGGTAAAGCATTTGCAGAGAATTTTATTCATGAGTAACTCATTTTCAAAACAACATAACTTGCTCGCATTATTCGGTGGGACGTTCGACCCCATTCACTTTGGCCATTTACGTCCAGTGCAAGCACTTGCTCAACAAGTTGGGCTCGAAAAAGTTATCTTGTTACCTAACCACGTTCCCCCCCATCGCCCACAACCAGAAGCGACGCCATCACAACGTTTAGAAATGGTGAAACTCGCAATTCAAAATGCGCCTTTATTTGCTATCGATACACGTGAATTAGAGAAAAATAGCCCTTCTTACACGATAGAAACACTGGTTGAATTACGCCAAGAAATTGGGCCAGAAAAACCTCTGGCGTTTATTATTGGTCAAGATTCCTTATTATCGATTAATAAATGGTACGGCTGGGAGCGGATACTTGATAACTGCCATTTATTGGTTTGTTCCCGACCGGGATATGCCACACAGTTTGCCGATCCTAAAATGCAAAACTGGCTGTTAGAACATCAAACAACAGACCCTATTGCCTTAAACCAAGTGGCGAATGGGTATATTTTTATTGGAGATACTCCACTGGTAAATATCTCAGCAACAGAGATCCGCGAAAAATTAAATTCAGGCGACTCTTGTCACGATTTAATTCCAGATGCAGTTCTGCAATATATTCATCAACATCACCTTTATCAGCAATAAGGGAGCTCCCTTATTGAACAACTATTCGGATATGGCTCAAAAATGACTTGCTCTATTAAATAGTTGTCTGGGTATTGAATAAGCAATTGTTTCATCATCTCTAACGGCCTGTTTAACGGTAAATTCCCCGCTAAATAGTCGTTAATCAGCCATAATAAGCGTTTTTTCTCATCCTTCGTGGCTTTGTGTTTGAAATAACCTTGCATATGGCTCAGCGCATTAACTTCCGTGTTTCTTGCTGGCACTGTCGCCAATATTTCCATTAAACAAGCTTTATATTGATTAAAAAAACACACAAGGTCGGTACTGCTTTTAATACTCGCCACTAAACGCCCTGTATACTGATAGCCAACAGGGGAATACGCCATAATGAGATATTTGTGGCAGCTATGAAATTGAATAATGTTGTGATGTGTTAATTCGTTGTATAAACCATCTAACCTTTGTAACGTATACAATTTCGTCAAAAAGCAGTCCCAGAACGTTGTATCTTGTAGTTTATCACTGGTTAATATTGGAATGTTAGCAGGGAATAGCCCCTGTAATTCAGGGAGTTGCTGGCCAAAGCAAATAATACCATTAACTTTGTTTTGCCTGTCCTCATGGGAAAAATCCGTCATAAATTCAACCATGGAACTCACTTGTCGATGAATATTAACAGGAAGATGATTAATCCCTTCAAATATAAAAACTTTTGGCTTAATTATTTGCATAATACCTATCTCATCCTAAAATGTTTTTCAGGAGTACAGTTTCTAGAGTTATTTTGTAAAGTTAACACAAACTTCTTGCTCAAATGTACGGATATCCCTATAAATTTCACTCCACAATGAATAAAAAATAATTTAGCCGATTTTTCTTAAAATCTAGGGTAAAATAACAAGGCTGTTAATGTGTTTGATTCGTTATCAGCCATTATTTTATCTACAAACTACAAACAGTGTTTAACGTGATATTCTGTTTATTTGAATAAAAGGTGAACCTTTTGCAAGGAACTGAACTCCAACAATTTATTATCGATCAGCTTGATGATGCTAAAGCAGAAGATATCATTACTATCGATGTTCAAGGGAAATCAAGTATTACCGATCAGATGATCATCTGTACAGGGACATCAAGCCGCCATTTGATGTCAGTCGCTGACAGATTAATCGAAGCTTGCCGAAAAAATGGTTTAATGCCATTGGGTGTTGAAGGGCAAGGCATTTCTGATTGGATTGTCGTCGACCTTGGCGATGCCATTGTTCATATTATGCAAGAAGAAAGTCGTCGTATGTATGAATTAGAAAAGCTTTGGAGCTGAGTTTGAAATTACAGCTCATCGCCGTTGGAACAAAAATGCCGGACTGGGTCCAGACCGGCTTTATGGATTACCTCCACCGTTTTCCTAAAGATATGCCATTTGAATTAACGGAAATTCCAGCAGGAAAACGCGGGAAAAATGCAGATATAAAGCGCATTCTAGAAAAAGAAGGCGAATTAATGCTCGCAGCTGTAGGTAAAGGAAATCGCATCGTCACTTTGGATATTCCAGGGGATCGTTGGGATACCCCAAAACTTGCCGTACAGCTCGATAAATGGAAACAAGATGGCCGTAATGTTAGTTTATTAATCGGTGGTCCCGAGGGTCTTTCACCCGCTTGCAAAGCAGCCGCGGAGCAAAGCTGGTCGCTTTCACCACTTACGCTGCCCCATCCACTGGTTCGTGTCCTTGTTGCTGAAAGTCTTTATCGCGCATGGAGTATTACGACTAACCACCCTTATCACAGGGAATAGTCAGGTTTAAATATGTTCAAAATGGCAATGGGATGAAAACACAACGCACCCCTTTTCGCGACCATACCGCTGAATCAGTTTTGTTTATCCGCCGAGCGCTTATCGCCTTCGGTGTGATTGTCATTTTAACATCTATTCTTGTGACGAATTTGTATCACTTACAAATTGTCCGTCATGAAGATTACCAAACGCGGTCAAACGATAACAGAATCAAATTGGTGCCTATTGCACCAAGCCGTGGGATTATTTATGACCGTCGAGGAACCCAACTCGCACTTAATAGCACGTTTTACCAGTTAGAAATCGTGCCCGAAAAAGTCAGTAATCTACAAGAAACTTTAGATAATCTTCGCAGCGTGGTCGATTTAACTGACGAAGACATCACTAATTTTGAAAAAGAGCGTAAGCGCTCACGTCGGTTTACCTCTATTGCACTAAAAACACAGCTTAACGAAGTCCAAGTCGCTCGTTTTGCTGTTAACCAGTACCGTTTTCCTGGTTTAGAGGTCAAAAGCTACCAACGTCGTTCTTACCCATACGGTTCTGCACTAACCCATGTGATTGGCTATGTGGCAAAAATTAATGACAAAGATGTTGAACGTCTTGATAAAGAAGGTTTATTACCCAATTATGCCGCTAGCCACGATATCGGTAAATTAGGTATTGAACGTTATTATGAAGACATCTTACACGGCAAAACAGGTTATGAAGAAGTTGAAGTGAATAGCCGAGGTCGTGTTATTCGCCAACTTCATGAACAACCACCGCAAGCTGGTCGGGATATCTACCTTACCATTGACCTCGAATTACAGATCTATATCGAAAAACTGTTAACCACTAGCCGTGCTGCCGTTGTGGTCACTGACCCACGTAATGGCGAAATTTTGGCTCTGGTGTCTAATCCAAGTTATGACTCTAACTTGTTTGTTAACGGTATCTCAAATAAAGATTATCAAGCGTTATTAAATAACCCTGATAGGCCGTTGATTAACCGGACAACTCAAGGGCTTTACCCCCCTGCATCAACAGTAAAACCCTTTATTTCTGTCGCCGCATTGAGTGAAAAAGTAATCACGCCAAATACGACTATTTTTGATCCTGGTTGGTGGCAATTACCGGGTTCAGAAAAACGCTACCGCGACTGGAAGCGTTGGGGACACGGTAAACTTAACGTATCGAAATCTATTATTGAATCTGCGGATACCTTCTTCTACCAAGTCGCTTATGATATGGGAATTGATCGTATTTCTGAATGGATGAGCCGTTTTGGTTTTGGCGATTATACGGGTATTGACCTGGCTGAAGAGCGTTCTGGCATCATGCCAACCCGTGAATGGAAACAAAAACGCTATAAAAAACCTTGGTATCAAGGTGATACGATCCCTGTTGGGATAGGACAAGGCTATTGGACAGCAACTCCAATTCAAATGTCAAAAGCATTGATGACATTAATAAATGATGGTCAAGTTAAGACCCCTCATTTACTCTACGGCACAAAGTTGGGTAATGCCATGGTGCCTTATGAAGACAAAGAAACCAAACAAATTGGCGATATTAACTCAGGTTTTTGGGAACTAGCTAAGCATGGAATGTACGGTGTAGCCAATGCACCAAATGGTACTGGCCGCCGCAGTTTCATTGGCACACCATATAAAGCTGCAGCAAAATCCGGTACCGCACAAGTCTTCAGCTATGAAACCTATAATGCCAGTAAGCTGGCAGAGCACTTGCGCGACCACAAGTTAATGATTGCTTATGCTCCGTATGATAAACCCACTATTGCCGTTGCGATTATTTTAGAAAATGGGGGCGTAGGCCCAGCAGTCGGTGATATTGTGCGGCAAATATTTGACCACGTTCTTCTTGGTGATAACCGAACCGAAGTCGCAGTGTCAGCAACCAATGCAGGAGAAGATCGCTGATGCGCAATTCTATGAATAACAATGAGCTATAAAGAATATGACAGACGATAAGAAAAAAATTTCGTTATCCACACGTCTGCATATAGATGTGCCTATGCTGCTAATTATTATCGCGTTGCTTGCATACAGCGCATTTATTATGTGGAGTGCCAGCGGCCAAGATCCTGAAATGATGGAGCGTAAATTAGGGCAGATAGCGACAGGCTTCGTCGTCATGATAGTGATGGCGCAGATCCCCCCTAGAATGTATGAAAATTGGGCACCTCACCTGTTTATCTTCTGCGTTATTTTACTGGTTTTTGTTGATGTCTTTGGGCAGATAAGTAAAGGGGCTCAGCGTTGGCTAGACTTAGGGTTCATTCGGTTCCAACCCTCTGAAATTGCAAAAATTGCCGTCCCTTTAATGGTCGCTCGTTTTATGAACCGAGACCTATGCCCTCCTTCATTCAAAAATACCGTAATTGCACTAGTATTGATTTTTGTACCCACATTATTGGTGGCGGCGCAACCAGACCTTGGTACTTCAATTTTAGTTGCAGCTTCAGGCTTGTTCGTTTTGTTCCTTGCAGGAATGAGTTGGCGGCTTATTACTGTTGCAGCGATTGCGCTCGCGGCCTTCATTCCCCTGCTGTGGTTCTTTTTAATGCATGGCTACCAAAGAGCCCGTGTCATGATGTTATTAGACCCAGAAACTGACCCATTAGGGGCTGGTTACCATATTATCCAGTCAAAAATTGCAATTGGTTCTGGTGGGTTAATGGGGAAAGGTTGGCTACATGGCACGCAATCACAGCTTGAATTTTTGCCAGAAAGACATACCGACTTTATTTTTGCTGTGTTAGCAGAGGAACTTGGCTTAGTTGGGGTGCTCATTTTACTTGGCCTATACCTTTTACTGATTATTCGCGGGCTTTATATTGCTGCTAGCGCACAAAACACCTTTGGTCGAGTTATGGTTGGCGGCTTGATCTTAATCCTTTTTGTCTATGTATTTGTGAATATCGGTATGGTCAGTGGTATATTACCTGTGGTTGGTGTCCCCCTCCCTTTAGTGAGTTATGGGGGCTCCGCATTGATTGTTTTAATGGCAGGATTCGGTATTATCATGTCGATACATACACACCGAAAATTCCTTTCTAAAAGTTTATAAAATGAGGCTTAGTATGCGTTTACAATGGATAATGCTTGGCGTCACAGCCGCGCTACTCAGTGGCTGTGTGACAGATGAAGTTAAACAACCAGCCCAAGTGCCAACCAATGTACCCACTCAAGATGTATTAGGTGCAGAGCCTCATTATGAGCCGTATCATCCAACCGCAAATAATGATTACTCACGTAATGGTCAACAATACCAAATCGTACGTGACCCATCACAATTTAGCCAAGTGGGTTATGCATCCATTTATGGTGCTGAGTCTGCAGGTAATATGACTGCGATTGGGGAACGCGTTAACCCAGTGGAATTAACAGCGGCTCACCCGACTTTGCCAATCCCAAGTTATGTACGTATCACCAATATGATGAATGGCCGCATGATGGTTGTTCGTGTTAATGACCGCGGGCCTTATGTTCCAGGTAAAAGTATTGCTGTTTCAAGAGCTACCGCTGACCGCCTGAATTTAATGCCTACGACAAAAATTAAAATTGATGCCATTCAAGTTGCCCAAGATGGCTCCTTATCAGGGACAGGAACAGTAGGTTCTAACTTTGTGAAACAGAGCTATGCTTTACCGGGACGCCCACAATTAGGTTCTGGCCCAATGGGCACCCCTGTGATGGAAAACTTGCCAACTCCGGAAAATACATTGCCAGTTCAGCAGCCCAAAGAACCGATGCAGCCTACTATGCCAGACATGAACCTGCAAACACCAACACCAACACCGCCACCTGCAGCCGTTGTAGCTGAAGAACCGGTTCCAGAGCGTGGTTTTCTTGTTCAAGCTGGTGCCATTAGTAGCCAAGCCAACGCGCAAAATATGCTGAATGAGTTGAAAACACAATTTAATGTTCCAGGCCGTCTACAACCCTATAATGGTATTTACCGAGTACAGCTAGGGCCATTTAGTACAAGGCAACAAGCTGTTGAGGTTCAAGGCCGTTTACAGTCTGAAAAAAACCAATCGTCAATGGTCGTTGCACCATAGAGCTATGTAACTTTAGGTTGCTCAATCATATTTTGGGCAACCTAAATACAGGCAATATTCAACTGACAAAAAAATCATTGGTACAGCGCAAAAGTCACTTTTTTCTTATCCCGTTCTTTTGCTAAACTGCGCCTCCTTGTGTTAACCGAATTTCGGATGTAATGGTAAAACCATGAATAATGTCGCTCCATCACGCATCGTGCGTCATACTGTGCTGGGTTCCGCACTCCTTCTTATGACTGCTAACATTGCGAACGCTAATGAAACCTTCCCAAATACATCAATTCCTGCAGCGCCCGCTATTGATGCAGAAGCTTATATCTTAATTGATTATAATTCAGGCAAAGTTCTCGCTGAAAGTAATGCTGACCAACGCCGTGATCCGGCGAGTTTGACAAAAATGATGACCAGCTATGTTATCGGTCAGGCAATTAAGTCAGGCAAAATTGGTGAAAATGATATTGTCACGGTTGGAAATGATGCGTGGGCTACTGGTAACCCAGTATTTAAAGGCTCATCATTGATGTTCTTAAAACCAGGCGATCGTGTTAGCGTTTCTCAGTTAACTCGTGGCATTAACTTGCAATCAGGTAATGATGCCTGTGTTGCAATGGCCGACTATATTGCGGGTGACCAAGCCAACTTTGTTCAGCTAATGAATGGTTACGTGAACAAATTAGGGCTGAAAAATACCCATTTTCAAACTGTTCATGGGTTAGATGCTGAGGGCCAATATAGTTCAGCACGTGATATGGCTCTTATTGGGCAAGCGCTAGTACGTGATGTGCCTGAAGAATACGCAATTTATAAAGAGAAAGAGTTTACCTTTAACAACATCCGTCAAACAAACCGCAATGGGCTGTTGTGGGATAAGAGCTTAGCTGTTGATGGCATCAAAACAGGCCATACTAATGCCGCGGGCTATAACCTTGTCGCATCAGCAACTGAAGGTGACATGCGCCTGATCTCCGTTGTTATGGGGGGGAAAAGTAGCAAAGGCCGTGATGCCGAAAGTAAAAAATTACTCACTTACGGTTTCCGCTTTTATGAAACCGTTAAACCATTACAAGCCAATGTGGATTTTGCCAGTGTGCCAGTCTGGTTTGGTGATGAAAATGAAGTAAAATTAGGTGTGACCGAAGATTTATACCTCACTATCCCACGAGGCCGCTTAAAAGATTTAAAAGCCAGCTATGAATTAACGACAACTGAACTAGAAGCACCATTAACCAAAGGCCAACAAGTAGGGACAATTAGCTTCCAACTTGATGGTAAAATCATCGAACAGCACCCTTTAGCAGTGTTAAAAGATGTTGAAGAAGGTGGTTTTTTCAGTCGGTTAATTGACTACATAAAATTACTCTTTCATCGCTGGTTTGGTTAAGACTTGAAACTAAAATAAGTCGTCCCCATATAGTAAATATCGAAATAGATAAGTACCGAAATGTTTGTTGGATGAATACATCTCATTGGCTGGTTTAATACCAGCCAATCTTTTTCAGCCAGCAGCCCAATTTAAAAATTAGGAGTGCCCATGAAAACGAAATTAGGTGAACTGCTTGAGTTCCCATGCCCATTAACCTACAAAGTGATGGGCTTGGCACAGCCTGAACTGGTTGATCAAGTGATTGAAGTGGTACAGCGTCATGCGCCAGGTGACTATAGCCCAGACGTAAAACCAAGTAGCAAAGGCAATTATCACTCAGTTTCTATTACTATCAATGCAACTCATATTGAACAAGTTGAAACCTTGTATACTGAGTTAGGTGCATTAGAGTTAGTGAAAGTTGTACTTTAAACAACAAGTTATCAAAGGCCGAATAGTCTACTGTTATTCGGCCTTTTTCATTTTTATGCCCTACGTTAAAATGCAATATATTCACTCCTAAATAACATTTGTTTCCAATCTAAATCACATTTTATGCAAGCATCCAGTCGTATGTTAACTTGAAGTATGGCAAACATAGGCGTTATACTGCCCGCAACGATAAAGACAACGTGGACACCTAAATTTTGTCAGATAGATGTATAACCATACGCCAACTTGGCCTTGCTCCTTATCAAACTGTTTCTGATGCTATGCACCAATTCACAGAACACCGTACGCCAGAAACCCATGATGAAATTTGGCTAGTTGAACATCCTCGCGTATTTACCCAAGGCCAAGCCGGAAAAGCGGAGCACGTTCTTGCCCCTGGTGATATCCCTGTTATCCAAAGTGATAGAGGCGGCCAAGTTACCTATCATGGGCCAGGGCAACAAGTGATGTATGTTATGCTCGATCTAAAACGCAATAAAATTGGTGTTCGTGAGCTAGTTACCGCATTAGAAAATACCGTCGTAAATACCCTTGCCCATTTTAATATTGCAGCGTATCCTCGCCCTGATGCTCCCGGTGTCTATGTTAATGGCGACAAAATTTGCTCCCTCGGATTACGCATAAGGAAAGGCTGTTCTTTTCATGGGCTCGCATTGAATATTGATATGGATCTTGAACCCTTTAATCGTATTAATCCTTGTGGTTACAGTGAATTAAAGATGACTCAAATGAGTAATCTTGCTCCCAAAGTATCAGTTTCCGATGTTCAGCCTGTGCTAATTCGCCAATTCTGTGACACACTAGGATTTCATATTGTTCAATAATAATGCTATAATTTTTTAACATTTTTAAAAAATATTTTAATGAATGGATAACAGTCTCCATTCGGTTTTATTTAGAATTATCACTTATCCATCAGCATAAAAGATAACTGGAACCGTCATATTATGAGTAAACCAATTCAGATAGAACGCGGAATTAAATATCGTGACGCCGACAAAATGGCGCTGATCCCTGTCAAAAACGTTGTGACTGAACGAGAAGAAATTCTACGTAAACCTGACTGGATGAAAATTAGGCTTCCTGCTGATTCCACTCGTATTCAAGGCATTAAAGCAGCCATGCGCAAAAATGGCTTACACTCTGTATGTGAAGAGGCATCATGCCCTAACCTTTCTGAGTGTTTTAACCATGGTACCGCGACCTTTATGATTTTGGGGGCTATTTGTACCCGCCGCTGCCCATTCTGTGATGTTGCCCATGGTCGCCCAAATGCACCAGATGCCAACGAACCCGAAAAATTAGCGCAAACTATTAAAGATATGGCACTACGCTATGTCGTCATTACGTCTGTTGACCGTGATGACCTACGTGATGGCGGAGCACAGCATTTTGCTGATTGCATTAGTGCTATTCGTGAAAAAAGCCCATCAATTAAAATTGAAACGCTGGTTCCTGACTTCCGCGGCCGTATGGATCGCGCATTAGAGATTTTAACCGCAACACCACCTGATGTGTTTAACCATAATCTTGAAAATGTGCCACGTGTTTACCGCCAAGTTCGCCCTGGCGCTAACTATGAATGGTCTTTAAAATTACTCGAAAAATTTAAAGAAGCACATCCAAATATCCCAACTAAATCGGGGTTAATGGTCGGTCTTGGTGAAACCAATGAAGAAATTATCGAGGTTATGCGCGACTTACGTCGTCATGGTGTAACGATGCTTACACTAGGCCAATACTTACAACCAAGTCGCCATCACTTACCCGTCAAACGCTATGTCAGCCCTGCTGAGTTCGATGAAATGAAAGAAGAAGCCATGGCAATGGGCTTCACTCACGCAGCCTGTGGCCCATTCGTTCGCTCTTCTTATCATGCCGATTTACAAGCTAAAGGCGAAGAAGTTAAATAATCTCAACTGTTTAATTTATAGACAATTTATTGATAAAAAGGTCTGGTTTATATCAGGCCTTTTTTATTTTTATAAATAAAAAAACTCGCCCTAGATAGCTAGGGCGAGTTTTCAGCTGTTCGTTTTAATCTTAATTATAAAAATTACAGAGGAATAACGTTAGCAGCAGATGGGCCTTTAGCACCTTCAGTAATTTCAAATTCCACTTTTTGGCCTTCAGCTAAGGTTTTGAAACCATCGCCCATAATCGCAGAAAAGTGAACAAATACATCTTTGCTACCATCTTCTGGAGTGATAAAACCAAAACCTTTAGATTCGTTGAACCACTTAACGTTACCTTTAACTTTAGACATCAAATATTACCTTTAAAATAAAATAGACACACCATCTGTATCAAGCTCAGTACATCAGATTTCTCAGTTACTTGTCTACAACCTAGATCACGAAAATGGACTAAAAAGATAAAAAAATATTATTTATCGATAGAATAGGTTCTGATTTCGACAATAATTCTTATCAATAGTAATTATTACAACCAATAGTATTACCTATAACTAATTATTTAGTGTTTACTTCTCATGCAAAAGTAACCAATCTTTAATATCTAAGCCCCCTGTATACCCCACTAATTTTCCATCATGCCCAAGTACGCGATGACAAGGAACAATTAATGAGATTGGATTACGTGAGTTTGCCATACCGACCGCACGACAATAATTTACGGAGCCTAACTTTAACGCCAAATCTTTATAGCTCCATCGCTCCCCGTAAGGGATCCCACAAAGATGTTTCCACACTTTTTTCTGAAATTCTGTTCCTTGTGGATTTAATGCAACCGTAAAAACGGTTCTTTTATGATTAAAGTATTCCTTTAATTCTTTCACACAAAGCTTGGAGTGCTCATTCTTCGTTTCTTTTTCTGTTTTTTCATCCACAAAATAGAGGCTCGTTATTCCGTCATCATCAGCCGTAATATGTATCCACGGTTTAGGAAATTTATCCGGTGTTGCTAAATATTGATGGTACATAGTATCTCCTCAAAAGGACTCAATTACCTGATTGTATATACAGTTATAGAGTAAATTATTTCCACTTTGCAATGATCTTTTTTCTTAGAGAGTCTATCTGAATCATCCAATACCATACTTTTTTATTTTCAATGTTAATAACCACCTAGCTAATAATTAGAATAATTATCATTCAATATTTTCTATTCACTACATATTGTGTGGTTGATAAGTTAAAAATCTATATATAGTATTTATATGTCACGCACCTTATTTTTACTACTATTAAACATTCAAAAGGTAAATAACATGGCTGAGATTACCATTTATAGTAAACCTAACTGCGTTCAGTGTAATGCAACTTATCAAGCCTTAGATCGCAAATCTATTTCCTACCAAATCATTGACCTTACTGAAGACAGCCAAGCTCTTGAATTAGTCAGAAAATTAGGCTACCAGCAAGTTCCTGTTGTTATTGCGGGAGACAAACATTGGGCAGGTTTTCGACCAGACATGATTAGCTTATTAGCCGCTTAGGTGGTGTTATGAAAACGGAATCACTCATCTATTTTTCAAGTCGCTCAGGAAATTGCCATCGCTTTATTGAAAAGCTAGGTGTCCCAGCAACGCGGTTGCCTATTGGAAGCCACGAAAATAGTCTAATTGCGACAAAACCTTATGTTTTATTACTGCCGACCTACGGTGGTGGTGGTAGCAAAGGTGCTGTCCCAAAAGAGGTGATCCAATTTCTTAATATTGAAGTCAACCGCACACTTATCCGCGGTGTTATTGCTGCGGGTAATACCAATTTTGGTGATGCCTATGCGATAGCTGGAAATATCATTGCGCAAAAATGCCATGTCCCCTACCTATATCGTTTTGAACTTCTTGGTACTGATAAAGATGTTCAGTCCGTTCAACAAGGCCTAAAAACGTTTTGGCAACGTACAAACAACTAGAGTTATTCCAAATGGATAAAATGCAAAATATATCAGATGTGGATTATCATGCGCTCAATGCGATGTTGAATTTATATGATAATGAAGGCCGTATTCAATTTGATAAAGACAAAGAAGCGGCTCACCACTATTTTCGGCAGCATGTGAACCAAAACACCGTATTTTTCCATGATTTAAAAGAAAAATTAGACTTTTTAGTACAAGAAAATTATTACGAAAACAGTGTATTAGAACAATATGACTTTGAATTTATCAAAGCACTATTTAAACAGGCATACGCTCATAAATTCCGTTTTCAAACGTTTCTCGGTGCCTTTAAATATTACACGAGCTATACGCTGAAAACTTTTGATGGCAAACGCTATCTCGAACGCTATGAAGATCGCGTTTGTATGGTTGCTTTAACGCTTGCGCAAGGGAGTGAATCTCTTGCTAAATTGTATGTCGATGAAATTATTACAGGTCGTTTCCAACCTGCAACTCCCACCTTCCTTAACTGCGGTAAAAAACAACGCGGTGAGCTAATCTCTTGTTTTCTTTTAAGAATCGAAGACAACATGGAATCTATTGGCCGCTCTGTGAATTCGGCTTTGCAGCTATCCAAACGAGGTGGCGGAGTCGCCTTTCTAATGACCAATTTGCGGGAACAAGGCGCCCCAATAAAACTGATTGAAAACCAGTCTTCTGGTGTTGTTCCTGTCATGAAAATGTTAGAAGATGCATTTTCTTATGCCAACCAATTAGGTGCAAGGCAAGGCGCCGGTGCCGTCTATTTGCATGCTCATCACCCTGATATTATGCGTTTTCTTGATACTAAGCGTGAAAATGCAGATGAAAAAATACGGATTAAAACACTTTCTTTAGGGGTCGTTATCCCCGATATTACTTTCCAGCTAGCGAAAGATAACCAGGACATGTATTTGTTCTCTCCTTATGATATTGAGCGCATCTATGGGGTTCCTATGTCTGAAATTAGCGTTACAGACAAATACCATGAGATGGTCAATAACAAAGCGATAAAAAAATACAAAATTAATGCTCGGGAATTTTTCCAAACTTTAGCGGAGATCCAGTTTGAATCTGGATATCCGTATATTTTATTTGAAGATACTGCCAACCGAGCTAACCCTATCGCAGGGCGCATAAATATGAGCAATCTGTGCTCAGAAATACTGCAAGTTAATCGCCCTAGCGTTTATGAAGACGATTTGAGCTATCAACAAATTGGTAAAGATATTAGCTGTAATTTAGGCTCCATGAATATTGCTAAAACAATGGATTCACCGGATTTCGCCCAATCAATAGCTGCGGCAGTCAGAGCATTGAGCGCAGTTTCCGATATGAGCGATATTCGCTCTGTCCCTTCCATTGCTGAAGGTAACCGACAATCGCATGCGATTGGGTTAGGTCAAATGAATTTACATGGCTACTTGGCAAGGGAGCATATTTATTACGGCTCAGAAGAAGCGCTCGATTTCACCAATATCTATTTTTATACGGTCACCTATTACGCAATAAAAACTTCAAACCAATTAGCCATCGAAAGAAAAGCTGCATTTGTTGGTTTTGAACATTCAACCTATGCCTCTGGTGATTATTTTGATAAATATATCAACAATATTTGGCTACCAAAAACACAAACCGTTCAGGAATTATTCCGACGTTCGGGTATCGAAATTCCAACTCGTGAAGATTGGCAAGCTTTAAAGCAGTCTGTCATTACCTATGGGATTTATAACCAAAACTTGCAAGCAATACCTCCTACTGGGTCCATTTCTTATATCAATAATTCAACATCAAGCATTCACCCGATTGTTTCACGAATTGAAATTCGTAAAGAAGGTAAAATTGGTCGTGTCTACTACCCTGCTCCTTTCATGACGAATGAAAACTTAGAATATTACCAAGATGCTTACCAAATCGGCCCTGAAAAAATTATTGATACTTATGCCATGGCAACTCAGCACGTTGACCAAGGTTTATCTTTGACTCTATTTTTTAAAGATGATGCCACCACACGAGATATTAACCGAGCGCAAATATATGCCTGGCGAAAAGGAATCAAGACATTGTATTACATCCGATTACGCCAAACTGCCCTCGAAGGAACTGAAGTCGAAGGCTGCGTATCTTGCACTTTGTAATAGGAAAATATTATGACCACCAGCGCATCTAACACACCAGTAAAAGCCATTAACTGGAACCGTATTCAGGATGATAAAGACTTAGAAGTATGGAACCGATTAACAAGCAATTTTTGGCTTCCAGAAAAAGTGCCATTATCTAATGATATTCCGTCTTGGAATACCCTAACTGCTGCAGAAAAACAGTTGACGATACGTGTATTTACTGGTCTTACCCTGCTAGATACGATTCAAAATACGGTCGGTGCACCTTGCTTAATGCCAGATGCTCAAACCCCCCATGAAGAAGCGGTTTTGTCGAATATTAGCTTTATGGAAGCAGTACATGCCCGCTCTTATAGTTCAATATTTTCAACACTCTGCTCAACGGTTGATGTCGATGATGCATACCGCTGGAGTGAAGAAAACAATGCATTACAAAATAAAGCTAAGATCATCCTATCTTATTATTGTGATTCACATCCTTTAAAGAAAAAAATAGCAAGTGTCTTTTTAGAATCATTTCTATTTTATTCAGGTTTTTATTTACCAATGTATTGGTCAAGTAGAGGCAAATTAACCAATACCGCAGATCTTATACGCTTAATTATTCGTGATGAAGCCATACATGGCTATTATATTGGCTATAAATTTCAAAAATCATTAGCACAATATGATGAGAATACTCAGAAAGAAATTAAGGATTTTTCTTTTTCATTATTATTCGATTTATATGAAAATGAAGTAAAATATACACAAGAGCTTTATGACACAGTTGGTTGGTCAGAAGATGTCAAAAAATTCCTTCATTATAATGCGAATAAAGCATTAATGAATTTAGGTTATGAAGCCTTATTTCCTGATACGGTCACCGATGTCAGTGCTGCGATATTATCTGCTTTATCTCCTGATGCAAATGAAAATCATGATTTCTTTTCGGGCTCTGGTTCATCTTATATTATTGGTAAAGCAGTCAGTACCGAAGATGATGACTGGGACTTTTAACCAAAGCTTTAATTTAGCTTATTGATAAACATCATTCACAACAAAAACCATACCATGATGAATTATAATGATTTTATTCATCATGGTATTTTTTGGTTCAAAAAATAGACTGATTTATTCGTTTTTTATATGTATATCTGTTTAATTACTCATTTTTAATGAGTTAATCTGGCCATTAATTTCAATTCAATCAAGTTTCACTTCATTTTTCATTAATTTTATTAATTAATAGGCTATTAAATTCAATTTTTTCATCCATCAGTTCAACATCTATCCACCTAAAAATTAAATAAAATCAGTAGTCCCCATATTAATAAAAGCAAAGTGTATTATTTTTGAATAAATTCAACCTCACCAGTAAGTTAACTTTGATATGGAAATCATAAAAATTATCATCCTATAGCTCAATGACACTTTTATTTATATTAATAAAATCATTTTTCACCTCTAACTTTTTTGATTAATTATACTTAACCTAGGGTTGCCAGCTGATTTTATTATGCTAGGGTTTATTGCTTGCAAATTTTACTAATAACTCAAACGGAGGAATTTGAATTTAATCCATAATTAGCTAATCAATTAAACTAAATACAGGAATCTATGCCCTAATAATTTTCAAAGGATAATCATAGTTAGGAAACATAGTGTTAACTATCACTATAGAATTCATCACTCTCAATACAGGTAATTCATTTTCCTTATTGATTGAAAATTGGGTAAATAATATATGGCAATAAAATTACAAGTTAAAAACTTATATAAAATATTTGGGGACAATCCTGATCAAGCATTTAAGCTATTAGAATCAGGTATGAATAAAGATGATATCTTTGAAAAAACAGGCCTAACCGTAGGTGTTCAAGATGTTAATCTGACGATTGAAGAAGGCGAAATCTTTGTTGTCATGGGACTTTCTGGCTCAGGAAAATCTACCTTGGTGCGCCTCCTCAATCGCCTGATAGAACCTACTAGCGGGCAAGTCATGATAGATGGAGAGGATATTTCCAATATCTCTGACAAAGCATTGCGCGAAGTTAGGCGAACAAAAATTAGTATGGTGTTTCAATCCTTTGCATTGATGCCACATATGAACGTCATTGATAACACCGCTTTTGGTATGGAACTTTCTGGTATTCCAAAAGAAGAGCGCCATAAGAAAGCCATGAATGCACTTGAGCAAGTTAATCTTGAAAAATGGGCGAATTCATACCCAGATGAGCTCTCGGGTGGGATGCGTCAGCGTATCGGGTTAGCCAGAGCGCTAGCCAATGACCCTGATATTTTATTAATGGACGAAGCGTTCTCAGCCCTTGACCCATTAATTCGTACTGAAATGCAAGATGAACTGCTCTCCTTACAAGGAGATAAACAACGCACTATTGTCTTTATTTCTCATGATCTTGATGAAGCCATGAGAATTGGTGACCGCATTGCCATTATGCAAGGAGGCGTTGTCGTTCAAGTTGGTACGCCTGATGAAATTCTCAATAATCCAGCGAATGATTATGTTAAGACCTTTTTCCGCGGTGTGGATATCAGCCAAGTATTCAGCGCTAAGGACATCGCGCGTAGGCGGCCAAATGCCCTATTACACATCGCACCGGGTTTTGGTCCCCGTTCCGCGCTAAAAGTCCTTAATGATGAAGATCGCTATCACGGTTATTTAATTTCCCGAGGACATACCTTTGCCGGAGTAGTTTCTGTTGAATCCTTAGAAAAAGCGCTTCACGAAAAAGCAGGTATAGAAGCCGCAATTTTAACTGATATCGAACCAATTCAAGGTGATACATCCTTAAATGAAGTTATTTCTACAGTAGCACAAGCCCCTTGCGCCGTTCCGGTTATTAACGAAAAAAACCGGTATTTAGGCGTGATTTCAAAAGGAATGCTGTTACAAGCGCTGGATAAGGAGACACCAAATGAGTAAGCAAAATCAAGAAACAACGACGAACCAGCAAGATCCATGGGCTGATACTGAAGTCACTGAGACACCAACACAAGGTACTGAAAATACACCAGCTGATGACCCATGGGCAGCGACAAGCTCTAGCGAGACAAATACCTCTGCGGATGATCCTTGGGGCAATGCATCAGACACAACAACACCTGCTGATACCAGTTCGAGTGATTGGCTTGATGCCGCACCGACTGATAGCATCGTGCCCGATCAGTTTAATATTATGGACCCCTTCCAACACACACTGATCCCCCTTGATTCATGGGTTACGCATGCTATCGATTGGGTTGTTCTCAACTTTCGTCCTGTATTCCAAGGAATACGCGCCCCCATTGATTTCATTCTGAGCGGGTTTGAACAATTTCTTACATCACTACCAGCTCCTGTTGCCATTATTATTTTCGCATTACTCACTTGGCAATTAGCCGGACGCGCAATGGGTGTGGCCACATTTATTTCGATGATAGCCATCGGGGCGATTGGTGCTTGGTCAGAAGCGATGGTGACACTATCTCTAGTGCTCACATCTTTACTGTTTTGTATTGTGATAGGACTACCACTGGGTATTTGGTTGGCACGTAGTGATAGAGCCGCTAAGATTATTCGCCCATTACTTGATGCGATGCAAACCACACCTGCATTCGTCTATTTAGTCCCGATTGTTATGTTATTTGGTATCGGTAATGTGCCTGGTGTCGTCGTCACCATTATATTTGCTTTACCGCCAATCATTCGTTTGACCATTTTAGGGATCAAACAAGTCCCAGCTGACTTAATTGAAGCCGCTGAATCATTCGGTGCAAGCCCTCGCCAAATGCTGTTTAAAGTGCAATTGCCATTGGCAATGCCAACCATTATGGCCGGGGTGAACCAAACCTTGATGTTAGCACTGTCGATGGTCGTTATCGCCTCAATGATTGCAGTCGGAGGCTTAGGCCAGATGGTCTTACGGGGTATTGGCCGCCTTGATATGGGTCTCGCGTCTGTCGGAGGGGTCGGTATTGTTATTCTGGCTATCATCTTAGACCGTTTTACCCAATCTTTAGGGCAAGATACTCGCGGCAAAACATCATGTCGTTGGTATCAAAAAGGCCCTATTGGGCTAGTCATGCGCCCATTTTGTAAAAAAAACCATTAATCAGAACATCCTCCATTCACCTAAGTGCCACTCACGTGGCACCTAACTTGGCTCTTAACTTTAAAGCCAAGCTCGCTGCGAAAAAACAGAGGGAACAATATAATGAAACATAAAATCATTCTTGCATCTGCACTAACAGCCATGTTTACCGTCCCATTTGCAGGTGCTAACGACCTGCCAGGTAAAGGGGTAAAAATTAACCCTGTGCAAAGTACGATCAGTGAGGAGACATTCCAAACACTGATTGTTGCGAAAGCCCTTGAAGAGCTCGGCTATGATGTCCAACCGATCAAAGAAGTCGACTATAATGTCGCTTACGCATCAATTGCGAACGGTGATGCGACTTACTTAGCCACCAGCTGGGTTCCTTTACATAATGCGCAATATGACGCCGCTGGTGGTGATAATGTGTTCTATCGTCAAGGTAATTATGTTGTCAATGCGGCTCAAGGCTACCTCATCGACAAAAAAACCGCTGAAAAATACAAGATTACCAATGTTGAACAACTCAAAGACCCTAAAATTGCCAAACTCTTTGATTCAAATGGTAATGGTAAAGCTGATTTAACGGGATGTAACCCCGGTTGGGGCTGTGAAGCAGCCATCAATAACCATTTAAAAGCCTATGACTTAGAAAAAACGGTTGACCATAACCAAGGGAACTACGCGGCAATGATGGCAGATACCATTACCCGATATAAAGAAGGTAAGCCTATTTTATATTATACGTGGACGCCTTATTGGATAAGTGATGTCCTCAAGCCGGGCCGTGATGTAGTTTGGTTAGAAGTGCCATTCTCATCAATGCCAAACGGTGAAAAAACAGACACCACATTACCTAACGGAAAAAACTATGGTTTCCCACCAAATACCATGCATATCGTCGCCAATAAAAAATGGGCTGCAGATAACCCTGCTGCAGCAAAATTATTTGAAGTAATGAAACTACCTATTGCCGATATTAACGCGCAAAACTTAAGAATGCATAATGGTGAAGCATCTCAATCGGATATTCAGCGCCACACAAATGCTTGGATCAAAGCCCATCAATCCACTTTTGATGGCTGGGTAAAAGAAGCACAAGAAGCCGCTAAGTAAGTATAAACAGCTCGATTAAGTCACCTTAGCCACCCTAGCCGGTGGCTTTTTTACATCAATGACAAAAAGAAATAAACCAAGGTAATAAATTTTGTTTATAGTAGACGCCTAGCTAATAATAGGTAATCCTCATGAAACAGACCCAAACTGCAGAGCTAACAACGGGCCTCACTATTTTAATGGCCATTGCCACAGGTCTTGTCGTTGCCAGTAATTACTATGCTCAACCGCTTTTAGACACCATTGCGGGGCAGTTTAATTTAACCACTAATATGGCTGGGTTTATTGTCACCGCGGCCCAACTGGGTTATGCGGCAGGTTTACTTTTTTTAGTCCCGTTGGGAGATTTGTTTGAACGCAAGCGTTTAATTTTAACGATGACCTCTCTTTCGGCATTAGGGCTATTAATTACAGCGCTTTCAAATAATATTTGGCAAATCCTTTTAGGTACCGCCCTTACTGGACTATTTTCAGTTGTTGCACAAGTCCTGATCCCACTAGCAGCATCTATTGCTAAGCCTCATAAACGTGGTAAAGCGGTAGGAATGATTATGAGTGGGTTATTGCTGGGCATTTTACTTGCAAGAACGGTTTCAGGTGCTGTTGCTATGGTCGGTGGCTGGAGAGCGATCTATTGGGTGGCCTTTGCATTATTGATGCTGTTAATGATTGTTCTAGCCATTAAACTCCCCCGTTACCATCAAAAAGCTAACTTAAACTACTTCCAGCTCATTGGTTCTATTGGCCGGTTATTTTTCGGCACTCCAGTGCTTGCGGTACGCGCTTCTCTCGGTGCATTATCATTTGCCAATTTTGGTTTACTGTGGACCGCAATGGCTTTCTTATTAGCCAGTCCGCCATTCAATTATTCCGAAGGGACTATAGGTTTATTTGGCTTAGTCGGTGCCGCAGGTGCCATTATGGCCTCCCAAGCAGGGCATCTTGTCGATAAAGGCAAAGGAAAGCTCATTACAACTATTGGGTTGGTGTTATTACTATTATCCTGGATACCCATCGGTTTAGCGAAATATTCCCTGGTCGCATTTATCATTGGTATTTTGGTGCTAGACCTTGCAGTACAAGCCGTCCATGTCACCAGTCAGAGTACGTTATATCGAATATTACCTGAAGCTCGTAACCGCCTAACGGCAGGCTATATGACCAGCTATTTCATTGGGGGCGCACTAGGTTCTCTACTTTCAGGCTATGCCTATGAACACGCGGGTTGGGAGGGAGTTGCGATTGCAGGTGCAATCTTAACCACTCTAAGTTTAATTATTTGGGCTATCGGTATTCGCTATGATCCCATCATCACCACAACTGATGACTAAACATAACTGATATCTGTATCAATACATTTTATGATGAAAATTTTCGAGATCACATAAACATATAAAATCTCATAATACATTAAACTTATGTGACTCAATTTTACCCATCAAATCTGTTGAATATTGAATAAATAAACAGTTCATCATAAGGCCAATAATTATCAACCGTAATAGTAAACAAAGTAAATATTAGGGAATGACACAGTTAAACAAATACAATGACTCTATGAAAAGGTAGTATAACTGTTAATAAATCAAATTATTGCTATATCAGATAATGTTTAAATTATACAAAAATAAGTAATTACACCTATCCATTAAAAATATCTATCTAAGTTGTAATTATTGGGTAACAAAAAAAATGGTATTGAGTTAATGTCGTGTGATTATATATTGTTTTGTATGATTGAAATTAACCTTTAATTAAGCATTGACTTGGTTGCTTTATAACCAAAAATGACACTATCAGTGTAAAAAGGTCAGTCTGCTATACAAAAATAGGTAAATTACATTCATAAAATTTATGAATCATGTATCATTATCAAAATAAAATCGGCGATATTAATTAAGTATAATTGCTAATTCTATCTTTTAATATACCATTTAGATGGTTGATGACAGTTGTAATCTTACCAACTGAAACTAATAAGGTATCCCAATAATGGAAAGTTCATTTACACCAACTGAAGAGCTACTCAATGCTCGTGTAGAACAACAAGATTCACATGAAAGTCCTATTCCGTATCAAGAAATCCTACTGACACGCCTATGCATGCATGTTCATGGGAAGTTACTTGAAACACGAAATAATATGTTAAGGTCTCAAGGTATTAATGAAACCCTGTTTATGGCACTTATGATCCTTGATACAAAAGACTCCCGCAGTATTCAGCCATCTGAACTCAGTGCGGCTCTTGGTTCCTCACGAACCAATGCAACACGAATTGCAGATGAACTGGAAAAAAATGGTTGGATTGAGCGCAAAGAAAGTCACAACGATAGACGTTGCCTTCATCTACACCTCACAGAAAAAGGGACGGAATTTTTAAATGGCCTATTACCACCTCAACACAGCGCATTAATTGATATTTGGTCTGTTTTAGATGCTGATGAGAAACAACAGCTTAACACGCTGATGCGTAAATTACTGACAAAACTGGATACTATAAAAGATTGACCATAAAATTTGTAAGGTTAATGTATTTGAGCCATTCTTAAGCTCAAAGGTGAAAAAAAACTTTTCAGCCCATAATATTTCATTATCCTTTCACCCTTATGCTTTACGATATCCCATCAAACAGCAAAATCATTTGTAGTCTCAGTTTCCAGTGGTTATTACCTAACTACTGGAAACAACCGTGATCCTTATCCAGAGAAGTGGAGAAATACGAGTATGAGTTCCCCTGAGGAAATGCAACAAACGCAAACTCCCCAACGAAATAAAAAAAGGCAACGTAAAAGTGCGCTTATCTTGTTGACTCTATTATTTATTATTATAGGCGTTGGCTGGGGGGCCTACTGGTATCTCGTTCTTCGTCACTATGAATCAACGGATAATGCTTATGTCGCGGGAAACCAAGTACAAATACAATCCCAAGTTTCCGGCAGCGTGATGACTGTCAATGTGGACAACACAGATTTCGTGACAAGTGGAACTGTTTTGGTTGAACTGGACCCACGTGATGCTGAATTAGCTCTCGATAAAGCAAAAACAGAATTAGCCAACAGTGTGCGTCAAACCCGCCAGCACATGGTCAACAGCCGCCAGCTACAAGCCAATATTGAGGTCAAACGTTCTGAATTAAACCGGTTGCAAAATGATTTAAAACGTCGAGAAGTTTTAGGTAGTAGCCATGTCATTGGTAAAGAAGAACTACAACACGCAAGAGAAGCTGTCGTGAGTGCTAAAGCGGCATTAGACATGGCAATAGAACAATATAATGCTAATCAAGCCATAGTGTTAAATAGCTCAATTGAAAAACAACCCGCAGTAGAGCAAGCAGCAACACAAGTTCGAAACGCTTGGCTCACCTTGCAACGGACGAAAATCGTCAGCCCTGTTGATGGCTATGTTTCACGCCGCAGTGTACAAGTGGGTTCACAAATCACCCCTTCAACCCCATTAATGGCCATCGTTCCTTCCAATGGTATGTGGATTGATGCGAACTTTAAAGAAACACAACTTGCGGATATGCGTATCGGCCAACCTGCGAAAGTCATTACTGATTTTTACGGTAAAGATATCGTATTTAACGGTACTGTTGTGGGACTTGATATGGGAACAGGTAGCGCGTTCTCTTTATTACCCGCACAAAATGCCAGTGGTAACTGGATCAAAGTGGTCCAACGCCTACCCGTACGTATTGCCTTAAATGAAAACCAACTTGAAGAACACCCATTACGTATCGGTTTATCCACCGAAGTTACGGTTGATACATTAGATAAAAATGGCAAAGTGCTTTCTAAAGGGATGCGTGATACCCCTGCTTACCATACTGCTGCATTAGCTGTAGATATGTCTCCTGCGGACAAAATAGTTACTGAGATAATTAATAATAACCTAGGAAATAAATAGTGGGGGTGCAATCGTGACGACAGCACCTTTAACGGGATCAAAACTCGCATGGATGACAATTGCTCTTTCATTGGCAACATTTATGCAAGTTCTTGATTCCACCATTGCTAACGTAGCTATTCCAACCATTGCAGGAAACTTGGGGGCATCCAACTCGCAAGGAACATGGGTAATAACCTCTTTCGGCGTTGCCAATGCCATCTCCATCCCCATCACTGGTTGGCTAGCCCGTAGGATAGGTGAAGTCAGGCTATTTTTATGGTCTACAGGCTTATTCGCTTTAACTTCATGGCTATGCGGTATTTCTGGCAGCTTAGAGATGCTGATCTTATTCCGAGTTTTACAAGGTTTAGTCGCAGGACCACTCATTCCTTTATCTCAAAGCCTACTGCTTAACAATTATCCTCCAGCCAAACGCAATATGGCCCTCGCCCTTTGGTCAATGACTATCGTTATTGCTCCGATTTGCGGACCGATTCTTGGTGGTTATATTAGTGATAACTACCATTGGGGCTGGATATTTTTTATCAATGTACCATTTAGTATTGCGATCATTTTTGCCATCATGCGCACCTTAAAAGGCCGTGAAACTAAAATATCTATTCAGCGCATTGATACTATTGGTTTAGTGCTATTGGTTGTTGGTATTGGTGCTTTACAGATTATGCTTGACCAAGGCAAAGAGCTGGATTGGTTTAACTCGACTGAAATTATCGTCCTGACCGTTATTGCTGTTGTCGCTATTGCCTTTTTAATTGTATGGGAACTCACCGATGACCATCCCGTCATCGACTTATCCCTATTTAAAGAACGCAATTTTACGATTGGCTGTTTGTCCTTAAGCCTTGCTTACATGCTCTATTTTGGAACGATTGTACTACTGCCGCAATTGCTACAAGAAGTTTATGGCTATACCGCAACATGGGCTGGGTTAGCCTCTGCACCTGTAGGATTATTACCGCTATTGATTACGCCAATTATAGGGCGTTTTGGTAACCGAATTGATATGCGTTATTTAGTTACATTCAGCTTTATTATCTATGCTGTTTGCTACTATTGGCGTGCTTATACTTTCGAACCTGGGATGAGTTTTGCCGAAGCTGCTTGGCCGCAATTTGTGCAAGGTTTAGCCATCGCTTGTTTCTTTATGCCTTTGACAACCATTACATTATCTGGCCTGCCGCCAGAAAAAATGGCCTCTGCATCGAGTTTATCTAACTTTACTCGTACCCTAGCTGGAGCCATTGGGACATCAATCACCACAACAATGTGGACCCAAAGAGAGTCAATGCATCATGAAAACCTCGCTGAATTTGTTAACCCATATAACCCAAATGCCCAACAGATGTACAGTGAACTGGCGAAAATAGGCATGAATGAGCAGCAAAGTACGGCCTATCTTGCTAAAACGATTACTGACCAAGGACTGATTATGTCAGCAAATGAGATATTCTGGCTCTCAGCTGGGATTTTTATCCTACTGATGGTCATTGTCTGGTTCGCTAAGCCACCATTTGGGGCAGGTTCAAAAGACGGTGGTGGTGCTCATTAATTAGCCCAACCCAGTGAATAACTTGATGATAGATATAAAAAAGCCATACATAGCGGGAATACATCCTTTTATGTATGGTCTTATTTTTCTGATAAAACGTAGGTGGTTATTTAACTTGGTTTTGTTGCCACCACTGGGCTAACATAATTCCTGTTGCAACAGAGACATTCAAGCTTTCCACTTTACCTGTTCCACCGATATAGAGACTCATATCGCCTTGATCCCACGTACTATCACTTAAACCATCACTCTCTTGGCCTAAAACTAAGACCATTTTGGCCGGTAACTTCGCTTTTGCGAGATCTTGACTACCTTTATGGCTAGAAGTCGTCACAATGGTATAACCCGCTTTGCGGAATTTATCCAAAGTATCTGTTAATCCATCTGCATCAATCGCTTTAATGTGTTCAGCACCACCTTCTGCAGTACGAATTGCCGCCCCAGACTCCAGCATGCCCGCATCCTGCAAAATCACACCTTTGATACCGAAATGCGCACAGCTACGCATAATTCCGCCCAGATTATGTGGATTTCCCACATCTTCCAGTGCTAATACGCAGTCATTACCTGCCGCTTGCTGCAAGTAAGCATCAGCACTCATTCCACCGCGTTTTTTAATGATAAAACAGACACCACCATGATGTTCTGTTCCCGATGCTTTCGATAACTCTTCGTCATCAACAACGTGGTAAGCTTTGCGATTTGCCGCCATCCATTTTAACGCATCACGAAAACGCGGTGTGACAGATTGCAAGAACCATGCGCGAACAATCGCATCAGGGCGGTTTTTAAACATGGCTTGGCAGGCATTCTCACCATAGATACGAGTTTCTTCTTGGCGCTGCTTACGCAATTGTTCAGGGTCAATTTGGCTCTTACCAACAATTCCGCCATGGTCATTCGTTAATTCTTCGCTATCTGGCTTAGAAACAGTGCGCCATGGTGAACGCTCGCGAGGTGCTTCATTACGGTTATCAGAGCGGCGACCTTCACGCCCACCTTCAGGGCGGCTTGAGCGACCACCACGATCTTGACGGGCACCATCTCGTCTATCACCACCACGCTTGTCATTACCGCGCCTATCATCACGGCCACCGCCTCGGCGTTTATCATTACCTTTATTGTTGTCCTGCTCTTCACTGCGGACATACATCACTTTTACTTTGCCGTTTTTACCACTAAAATCATTCGAGTCGTTCATCACTATCCCCTACACTAAGCTATGGCGCGAAGATTACATGATGTTGCATGGCTACGCTACCGATTCGCACTATTATCTCATCTAAAAGTTATTGAATATACTTCTATCGTATAGAAATCGTTTTGCGTACAATATGCGCCTTAATTTTAGGCCTAAAAAATATAATTCAACATGACTTCGAATGCCGTTTATCACCTGCGTCAACAGCGCCTCGCATTATCGACTAAACCGTTTAGGGCACGAGGCTGCCGAGTAAAACGTTGCCAATATTGTTTGTTACCTAACCCACAATGCCTATGCCAAGACACCATATCATCACAAGCAAAAAGCCAATTTTGCTTGATTATGTTTGATGGTGAGGTATTTAAGCCAAGTAATACAGGAAAGTTGATTGCGGATGTTTTGCCCGACACTTTGGCCTTTCAATGGTCAAGAACAGAGCCTGATGCGCAGCTATTGGCGGCACTGCAAGACACCACAAGGCAGCCTTACCTTATTTTTCCAGAAAGCTACGCTCAAAATGAACGCATCGTGGTCAATGAACCGACTTTGTCGGATAAACCCGCTTTATTTATTTTACTCGATGGGACTTGGCCTGAAGCACGCAAAATGTTTCGAAAAAGCCCTTATCTTAATGATATTCCAATGCTTTCAATTAATACCAAAGCAAGAACTGACTACTTACTCCGTACGCCATCAAGGGAAGAACAACATTGTACCGCCGAAGTTGCAGCTACCGTTTTAGAATTAGCGGGAGATTTAGACGCTTCACAACAACTCTTTAGCCACTTCAATCTTTTCCGTCAAAAATACCTTGAAGGGAAACCGCATCACCCTATTGCACAGAAGCTACTTACCGAATCCCACCTCTAACTATTTATTGGTACTGTTTTTCTCTTTCTTTTCGAGCCCAGTACCATTAAATGACAACTTTTAGATCGTCGTGCTGATAAAACGTGAACGTGCTTGTATAAATTAATTAAACTCACCAGATAAACTAGCGCAATCTCAAAGATAAGGCATAGTATTCATAAGTATCACTCAGCCACTTTTTATCTATTGAACGCTTATCTCGTTCAGCAAAGCAAAGGGTTATCAACCATGGGTTTAGTCAGTCAGTTAGAATCTTTATTCCGGCCAAAGTCTATCGTTGTCGTGGGAGCATCTGAAAACCCGAGCCGTGCAGGTTCGGTGATGATGAAAAACCTACTTACCAGCGGTTTTAAAGGTCCTATTTTACCTGTTAATCCAAACCGAAACTCTGTCCTCGGCGTACTTGCTTATCCTTCTATAGATAAATTACCGCTCAAACCTGATCTTGCCGTTATCTGTACCCATTACTCACGTAATATCTCCTGTTTACAGCAATTAGGGGAAGCTGGCTGTAAAGTGGTTATTATTTTATCATCCCCTTCCATTCAGTTTAATGAATTAAAAAAAGTCGCCCAGCAATATCAAATTCGCCTATTAGGCCCGAATAGCCTAGGTTTTCTCGCCCCATGGCAAGGTTTGAATGCAAGTTTTTCTCCAATACCAATCTTAAAAGGAAAACTCGCTTTTATCTCTCAATCTGCTGCTGTATCGAATACCGTTCTGGATTGGGCAAGGCACCGAGACATCGGTTTTTCTTATTTTATTGCCCTTGGTGATAGCATCGATATAGATATTGACGATTTACTCGATTACTTAGCGCGTGACAGCAAAACCAGCGCTATTTTGTTGTACCTTGAGAGCATTAGTGATGCACGACGTTTCTTATCATCATCTCGCAGTGCCTCACGCAATAAACCTATATTAGTGATAAAAAGTGGTCGAACCCGCAAAGCACAAAAACTACTGGGCGATAAACCTAGCCTAGATGCCGCTTACGATGCTGCTATCCAGCGTGCAGGTCTTCTTCGCGTGCAAGATACTCACGAAATGTTTTCTGCGGTTGAGACATTAAGCTATATGACTCCATTACGCGGTGAGCGTCTTTCAATCATGAGTAATGGTTCTGCCCCAGCCGCGATGGCATTAGACGAACTTCTCTTACGTAATGGTAAACTTGCAACGTTAAGTGTTGAAACAGAAAATGAATTAAGTTCACTATTACCTCTTGATTTATCGACACAAAATCCGATTGACTTAGGAGATGATTCCACCGTTGAGCGCTATATCAATGTACTGAACAAAATGCTCGATAGCCATGACCATGACGCTTTGTTACTTATCCACACTCCCAGTGCGATAACTGAAAGTAAAACCATGGCAGAAAAAATTATTAAAACTATTAAGCAACACCCACGCGGAAAGTGGCTAACCATTTTAACCAACTGGTGTGGAGAATATTCCTCTCAAGAATCTCGTCGCCTATTTAGTGAAGCTGGGATCCCTACCTACCGCACTCCAGAAGGGGCAATCACGGCGTATATGCATATGGTGGAATATCGCCGTAACCAAAAACAATTAAAAGAAACGCCAGCCCTCCCAGTAGGTATCACCGCTAATACGCAACAGGCTCATGAATATATTCAGCAAGCATTGGAAAATAATAAGCTACACTTGGATACTCATGAAGTTCAGCCAATTTTAAAAGCCTACGGGTTAAATAGCTTACCCACCTGGATTGCACATTCGAGCAATGAAGCCATTGAAATCGCAGAGAAAATTGGTTACCCCGTTGCTTTAAAACTACGTTCTCCCGATATTGTACACAAGTCAGAAGTACAAGGGGTCATGCTCTATTTACGCAATGCTAAAGAGGTAGAAGATGCAGCTAAAGCGATTATGGAACGTGTTTCAACAAATTTCCCTAATGCACGAATTGAAGGGCTACTAGTACAAAGTATGGCTAATCGAGCAGGTGCTCAAGAGCTCAGGATCGCTGTTGAACTAGACCCTGTCTTTGGCCCTCTTATCATGTTAGGAGAAGGTGGTATTGAGTGGCAACAAGAGAGCCAAGCTGCTGTAGCTCTTCCTCCGCTAAATATGGCTTTAGCTCGCTACCTAGTTATTAATGCTATTAAAGGTTATAAAATAAAATCCCGAAGTGCTTTAGAACCATTAAACATCATAGGGTTATCTGCTTTATTAGTACGAGTTTCAAATTTAATTATTGATTGCCCAAATATTACAAGGTTAGATATTCATCCATTGCTCGCCTCAGGGGATGAATTTACTTTACTTGATGTCTCCATGGCATTAAGCCCAACAGATGATGCGACAACATCAAGGCTGGCAATTCGCCCTTATCCTAGTGAGCTAGAAGAAACAATTCATTTAAAAGAAGATCTTACCTGCTTACTACGACCGATCCTCCCTGAAGATGAACCTTTGCTAAAATCCTTTATAGAGCAAGTGACTAAAGAGGATCTTTATTATCGCTACTTTAGCGAGATCAGCGAATTTACCCACGATGATCTTGCCAATATGACACAGATTGATTATGACCGTGAAATGGCTTTCGTTGCGGTAAAAAACCCCAATACTACGCCTGAAATTATTGGCGTCACGCGAGCAATGGCTGATCCTGATAACCAAGAGGCTGAATTTGCAGTACTGGTTCGCTCTGATATGAAAGGGCAAACGCTCGGTTATCAACTTATGCAAAAGTTACTTAACTATACGCGAAGCCACGGCATTAAAAAGCTAACAGCCATAACTATGCCTGAAAACCGCAATATGATAAGCCTAGCTAAAAAACTTGGTTTTGAGATTGACGTTCAATTTGAAGATGGAGTCGTTAATCTGACACTTCACTTATAGAAATATCTAAGAACACGGCTTAACTTGTATAGTAATTAAACAAGTCGTCAATTTATACTAAATGGTTTAGCTAAATATGCTATCATCCATAGATCATTCGCTTAAAAATGTGCGCAAAGCGAGTTGCTATTAGACTAATAAGAGAAAATTTACACTGTGATGTTGTCAAAATTAAAACAAGCAAAACATCAACAATATTTGTTAAGTTTACCAAAACTCTCTCAAGAAATTGCTGATGTAAAAACGCTATATAAGACAGAAGATTTTCGTGATGAACTGCTTAAACAAATTTCTCAGGCTCAAAATACTATCTACATAACGGCTTTGTATTTAGAGAAAGACGATGCAGGTAAAGACGTACTTCATGCTTTATACGCTGCAAAACAAGCTAATACATCATTGGATATCAAAATTCTCGTAGACTGGCACCGTGCTCAGCGAGGTCGCATCGGGGTTGCAGCAAACGCCACTAATGCCGATTGGTATTATGATGTTGCAAAACATTACCCTGAAATTGAAATCCCTATCTACGGCATCCCTGTAAATACACGGGAAGCTCTGGGTGTTTTGCATCTAAAAGGCTTTTTATTTGATGATACTCTGCTCTATAGCGGGGCTAGTATTAATGACGTCTATTTACAACGTCATAGTAAATACCGTTACGACCGCTATCACCTGATCAAAAATAGCCAACTTACCGCATCAATGAAAAAATTTATTGATGACGCATTACTACAAGCTGATGCCATTCATTTATTAAATACGCCAACTCGACCAAAAACAGCTGAGTTTAAGCATTTAATTAAACAATTTCGTTTGGGCTTACGGGGAGCGTCCTATCAATTTTCAGGGAATGCAACTAATGATGAGCTGTCCGTCACTCCCTTTGTTGGTCTCGGTAAGAAAAACGATTTAAACCGTGTTATCACGCATTTAATGGGTGCAACAAACAATAAACTAACAATCTGTACGCCTTATTTTAATTTGCCTGCGGTGTTAGTTAGGGTTATTAGTCGGTTACTGCGTGATGGCAAACAAGTAGAAATTATCATTGGTGACAAAACTGCCAACGACTTCTATATCCCACCTGAAGAGCCATTTAAAATTATTGGTGCATTGCCATACCTTTATGAGATCAACCTGCGCCGTTTTGTTAGTCGCTTGCAACGCTTTATTGATAGCCAGCAATTAACAGTAAGGCTCTGGAAAGATTCGGACAATACCTACCACCTAAAAGGAATGTGGGTTGATAATGACTGGCAATTAATCACGGGTAACAACCTTAACCCACGAGCTTGGGGGTTAGATCTTGAAAACGCAGTATTAATTCACGATCCAAAACAACAGTTGCAAGAGCAACGCAATCACGAGCTAGAGTGCATTCGAACTCATACTAAGGTTGTTAGCCATTTTCGTGAACTGGATAGCATCCAAACCTATCCTGTTAAAGTGAAGAAATTAATCCGACGACTACGTCGAATACGAGTCGATCGCTTAATTAGCCGCATCCTTTAGAATTTAAACAAAGCGTCACTCCGGTGGCGCTTTTACTTTGCTAGTTTAATTTTTTAGGTATCTTACCAAAAATGTTTAAATCACTGATCATTAGCTTACTTATATTCATTTCAACAGGATGTACTGGTTTTCATTGGGCTAATGATAATTGGCAAGGTAAAGATAAAGCGCAGCATTTTGCATTTTCAGCCGCGATGGCTGCGGCTGGTAATGCTTATGCAGATAAACAAAACATGCAACACCGCGATGCTGCCATATTTGGTATTCTATTTTCAGTTTCTCTTGGCGCAGCAAAAGAGCTTTATGACAGCAGGCCTAATGGTACTGGGTGGAGTTGGCATGATTTTGCCTATGATGTTGCAGGGTCAATAGCAGGTTATAGTTTATATCAGTCCTTAAAGTAACCCACGCCCTTCTTTCCCATTTTTTACATTCCTCTCCTATTTTTAATATTTCGCTCACCATCGAAGTATCTATAAATTAAACCGTTATAGTTGAGCTTCTACATTAAGGAGAGTTTTATGATTGCCGTAATTTTTGAAGCCATCCCAATACCAGTGCAAAAAGAGCGTTATTTTGAATTGGCAGCCAAACTTAAATCTGAACTTATGCACATTGACGGGTTTATTGCTGTCGAACGCTTTCAATCTATTACAACAGAAGGAAAAATTCTCTCACTTTCATGGTGGGAAACAGAAGAAGCAGTAAAACAATGGAAAAACCATTTCATGCATATCGATGCACAAGTTGAAGGACAACAAACCATTTTTTCCCATTATCGAATTCGAGTTGCTCATACCTTAAAGGATTACTCATTCAATAACGAGGATAGCTTTGATGTATGATATTCATGTGATTATTGAAAACCAAGTAGGTGCTTTAGCACTATTGGCGACAACATTAGGGAAACATGGTATTGGCCTTGAAGGTGGTGGCGTTTTTTCTATCGAAGAAAAAAGTCATGCTCACTTTCTTGTTACCCAGCCAGAAAAAGCACGAGATGCCTTAACTACTGAGGGTTTACAGGTTGAAAGTATCATACAACCAGTGATCCGCAAATTAAAACAAGAACGTCCTGGCGAACTTGGAGAAATTGTTTCTCAACTCGCACTTCACCAAATTAATATCCTTGTTCAATACAGCGACCACAATAACAGGTTAATATTAATAACAGACAACAATATATTAGCCGCTGAAGTAACAAAGAAGTGGGAAAGCCAACCATGATACCAAGCAAAGATAGTATTCCCATTGAAGAAAAAGAGCCATTAGAACAATCTATCGCAAAAGTTGCCTCTGCGATTGCTGACCCTTCAAGGGTCAGTATTTTGTGTGCATTAATGGATGGCAGGGCTTGGACAGCAACAGAATTAAGCGTAGCTGCAAATATAGCCCCATCAACAACGAGTGCACACTTAACTAAACTTTTAAACAGCCACTTAATTAGTTGTCTATCTCAAGGAAGACACCGTTATTATAGGCTTGCAGGCACAGACATTGCCGAATTATTAGAAACATTAATGGGGGTATCCATGAAATTGGAGTACACCCCACCTATAACAACACCTATTCATCTGCGAAAGGCACGTACTTGCTATGATCACTTAGCCGGAGAAATTGCCGTTCAGATCTACGAATTTATGGATAAAAATGGCTGGTTTACAGCTAGAGAAAATAAATTATCAATGATTGGTGCCAATCAATTTAAAAAATTAGGTATCGACATTGAGCCTAATACAAAACGAAAAATAGCATGTGCTTGTTTGGATTGGAGTGAAAGACGTATGCACCTAGGGGGACTAGCAGGAACCTTACTATTGAAATTTTTTGCAGAAAAAGAATGGATAGAGAAAACAAAAGGTTATCGAGAAATTACTTTTACTACCTACGGTAAGAAAGCTTTAAAGCGTATTTTTAATATTAATATAGCTTAACCCCCCAACAAAATAACGAACAACCCTAGAACGATTTGATAATATACTTACCAAGCTAATTACTAATTAAAAGCAGACGTAAAACTGTATTTCTCCAAACAATGCCCCAAGTCACCTACAATAGGTTATTATCCATAAAATCCAGTATGTTAGTAATACAAAAAAGCCTCGTGATTTTTATCACGAGGCTTTGATAAGTGGCGGAACGGACGGGACTCGAACCCGCGACCCCCTGCGTGACAGGCAGGTATTCTAACCAACTGAACTACCGCTCCACTTATTCTTTTGCCTTTCGGCTGTTTACTGCTTATTGAGCAATAAACCTTTAATTAATGTCTGGCAGTTCCCTACTCTCACATGGGGAGACCCCACACTACCATCGGCGCTACGGCGTTTCACTGCTGAGTTCGGCATGGGATCAGGTGGGACCACCGCGCTATTGCCGCCAGACAAATTCTGTTTCGTTCCCGTTTGCGCTTATTACTCTTCGCAAACCAGAACCTCAATCTCAAACAAGCTGTGTGTCCTTCACCTTCCGGCTTCTCACTTCTCGAAAACAACTCTATCTCTCTAAAACACCTTCGGTGTTGTCAGGTTAAGCCTCACGGTTCATTAGTATTGGTTAGCTCAACGTATCGCTACGCTTACACACCCAACCTATCAACGTCTTAGTCTTAAACGTTCCTTTAGGACTCTTAAAGAGTCAGGGAAGACTCATCTCAAGGCAAGTTTCCCGCTTAGATGCTTTCAGCGGTTATCTCTTCCGCACTTAGCTACCGGGCAATGCCATTGGCATGACAACCCGAACACCAGTGGTGCGTCCACTCCGGTCCTCTCGTACTAGGAGCAGCCCCTTTCAATCTTCCAACGCCCACGGCAGATAGGGACCGAACTGTCTCACGACGTTCTAAACCCAGCTCGCGTACCACTTTAAACGGCGAACAGCCGTACCCTTGGGACCTACTTCAGCCCCAGGATGTGATGAGCCGACATCGAGGTGCCAAACACCGCCGTCGATATGAACTCTTGGGCGGTATCAGCCTGTTATCCCCGGAGTACCTTTTATCCGTTGAGCGATGGCCCTTCCATTCAGAACCACCGGATCACTAAGACCTACTTTCGTACCTGCTCGAGCCGTCACTCTCGCAGTCAAGCTGGCTTATGCCTTTGCACTAACCGCATGATGTCCGACCATGCTTAGCCAACCTTCGTGCTCCTCCGTTACTCTTTGGGAGGAGACCGCCCCAGTCAAACTACCCACCAGACACTGTCCGCACCCCAGATAATGGGGCAACGTTAGAACATCAAACATTAAAGGGTGGTATTTCAAGGTTGGCTCCACGCAGACTGGCGTCCACGCTTCAAAGCCTCCCACCTATCCTACACATCAAGGCTCAATGTTCAGTGTCAAGCTATAGTAAAGGTTCACGGGGTCTTTCCGTCTTGCCGCGGGTACACTGCATCTTCACAGCGAGTTCAATTTCACTGAGTCTCGGGTGGAGACAGCCTGGCCATCATTACGCCATTCGTGCAGGTCGGAACTTACCCGACAAGGAATTTCGCTACCTTAGGACCGTTATAGTTACGGCCGCCGTTTACTGGGGCTTCGATCAAGAGCTTCTCCTTACGGATAACCCCATCAATTAACCTTCCAGCACCGGGCAGGCGTCACACCGTATACGTCCACTTTCGTGTTTGCACAGTGCTGTGTTTTTAATAAACAGTTGCAGCCAGCTGGTATCTGCGACTGGCTTCAGCTCCATGAGTAAATCACTTCACCTAATGCCAGCGTGCCTTCTCCCGAAGTTACGGCACCATTTTGCCTAGTTCCTTCACCCGAGTTCTCTCAAGCGCCTGAGTATTCTCTACCTGACCACCTGTGTCGGTTTGGGGTACGATTAATGATAATCTAGAGCTTAGAGGCTTTTCCTGGAAGCGGGGCATGAGCTACTTCATCACCGTAGTGACTCGTCATCGGACCTCAGCATATAGTGAACCGGATTTGCCTAATTCACCTGCCTACATCCTTAAACCGGGACAACCGTCGCCCGGATAGCCTAGCCTTCTCCGTCCCCCCATCGCAATTATCACCAGTACGGGAATATTAACCCGTTTCCCATCGACTACGCATTTCTGCCTCGCCTTAGGGGTCGACTCACCCTGCCCCGATTAACGTTGGACAGGAACCCTTGGTCTTCCGGCGTGCGGGTTTTTCACCCGCATTATCGTTACTTATGTCAGCATTCGCACTTCTGATACCTCCAGCATGCCTCACAGCACACCTTCACAGGCTTACAGAACGCTCCCCTACCCAACAATATTTACATATCGCTGCCGCAGCTTCGGTGCATAGTTTAGCCCCGTTACATCTTCCGCGCAGGCCGACTCGACCAGTGAGCTATTACGCTTTCTTTAAATGATGGCTGCTTCTAAGCCAACATCCTGGCTGTCTGAGCCTTCCCACTTCGTTTCCCACTTAACTATGACTTTGGGACCTTAGCTGGCGGTCTGGGTTGTTTCCCTCTTCACGACGAACGTTAGCACCCGCCGTGTGTCTCCCGTGATAACATTCTTCGGTATTCGTAGTTTGCATCGAGTTGGTAAGTCGGGATGACCCCCTAGTCGAAACAGTGCTCTACCCCCGAAGATGAGTTCACGAGGCGCTACCTAAATAGCTTTCGGGGAGAACCAGCTATCTCCCGGTTTGATTGGCCTTTCACCCCCAGCCACAAGTCATCCGCTAATTTTTCAACATTAGTCGGTTCGGTCCTCCAGTTAGTGTTACCCAACCTTCAACCTGCCCATGGCTAGATCACCGGGTTTCGGGTCTATACCCTGCAACTTATTCGCCCAGTTAAGACTCGGTTTCCCTACGGCTCCCCTATACGGTTAACCTTGCTACAGAATATAAGTCGCTGACCCATTATACAAAAGGTACGCAGTCACCCTGATAAATCAAGGCTCCCACTGCTTGTACGTACACGGTTTCAGGTTCTATTTCACTCCCCTCGCCGGGGTTCTTTTCGCCTTTCCCTCACGGTACTGGTTCACTATCGGTCAATCAGGAGTATTTAGCCTTGGAGGATGGTCCCCCCATATTCAGACAGGATAACACGTGTCCCGCCCTACTCGTCGAGTTCACAACACTAACACCTTCGGATACGGGGCTATCACCCTTTACTGCCGGACTTTCCAGACCGTTCTCCTGATGCTAATGCTGATTAAGACTCTGGGCTGCTCCCCGTTCGCTCGCCGCTACTAGGGGAATCTCGGTTGATTTCTTTTCCTCGGGGTACTGAGATGTTTCAGTTCCCCCGGTTCGCTTCGTTTGACTATGTATTCATCAAACGATAGTGCAACGAATTGCACTGGGTTTCCCCATTCGGAAATCGTCGGTTGTAACGGTTCATATCACCTTACCGACGCTTATCGCAGATTAGCACGTCCTTCATCGCCTCTGATTGCCTAGGCATCCACCGTGTACGCTTAGTCGCTTAACCTCACAACCCGAAATTGTTTCAACGTTCACCTTACTGTCATGGCTGTGCGTACATTCCTTCTTTGTTGGGCAGTGCTCGCAATGCTCACATACTTATGTATGCTGCGCTTGCTGTGCGCTGGCCGCCGCGAAGGACTGACTGCTCGCTCATGCCACTCGAGTTTGTGACCGAAAATTTCAGGTCTGAAATTTTGAGAGACTCTCACATTGTTTAAGCGATAAACAATGTGCGTTGTTTTCAATTTTCAGCTTGTTCCAGATTGTTAAAGAGCATAATTATTCGCAATAGACTATTACTAATCTATTCTGAATAATCAGAAAAATTATGGTGGAGCTAAGCGGGATCGAACCGCTGACCTCCTGCGTGCAAGGCAGGCGCTCTCCCAGCTGAGCTATAGCCCCATAAAGGTATTTTCGGTATCAATTAATCTCTTTATAAGATTTTCTTATTCGGAGGTCTTTTTTCTTAGGCAAGGCGTGGATTAGCGAAGTTTACTTTTGGGTAAACGATCTGAGCCATAACGCAGCATAAGAGAAAAGTGGTAGGCCTGAGTGGACTTGAACCACCGACCTCACCCTTATCAGGGGTGCGCTCTAACCACCTGAGCTACAAGCCTATCGATACTGCTACTCTATTTCATCAGACAATCTGTGTGAGCACTTCACAAAAACACTTCAATGGTAAGGAGGTGATCCAACCGCAGGTTCCCCTACGGTTACCTTGTTACGACTTCACCCCAGTCATGAATCACAAAGTGGTAAGCGCCCTCCCGAAGGTTAAGCTACCTACTTCTTTTGCAACCCACTCCCATGGTGTGACGGGCGGTGTGTACAAGGCCCGGGAACGTATTCACCGTAGCATTCTGATCTACGATTACTAGCGATTCCGACTTCATGGAGTCGAGTTGCAGACTCCAATCTGGACTACGACGTACTTTATGAGTTCCGCTTGCTCTCGCGAGGTCGCTTCTCTTTGTATACGCCATTGTAGCACGTGTGTAGCCCTACTCGTAAGGGCCATGATGACTTGACGTCATCCCCACCTTCCTCCGGTTTATCACCGCAGTCTCCTTTGAGTTCCCGACCGAATCGCTGGCAACAAAGGATAAGGGTTGCGCTCGTTGCGGGACTTAACCCAACATTTCACAACACGAGCTGACGACAGCCATGCAGCACCTGTCTCAGAGTTCCCGAAGGCACTAAAGCATCTCTGCTAAATTCTCTGGATGTCAAGAGTAGGTAAGGTTCTTCGCGTTGCATCGAATTAAACCACATGCTCCACCGCTTGTGCGGGCCCCCGTCAATTCATTTGAGTTTTAACCTTGCGGCCGTACTCCCCAGGCGGTCGATTTAACGCGTTAGCTCCGAAAGCCACTCCTCTAGGGAACAACCTTCAAATCGACATCGTTTACAGCGTGGACTACCAGGGTATCTAATCCTGTTTGCTCCCCACGCTTTCGCACCTGAGCGTCAGTCTTTGTCCAGGGGGCCGCCTTCGCCACCGGTATTCCTCCACATCTCTACGCATTTCACCGCTACACATGGAATTCTACCCCCCTCTACAAGACTCTAGCTGACCAGTCTTAGATGCCATTCCCAGGTTAAGCCCGGGGATTTCACATCTAACTTAATCAACCGCCTGCGTGCGCTTTACGCCCAGTAATTCCGATTAACGCTTGCACCCTCCGTATTACCGCGGCTGCTGGCACGGAGTTAGCCGGTGCTTCTTCTGTCGGTAACGTCAATCGTTGATGATATTAGCATCAACGCCTTCCTCCCGACTGAAAGTACTTTACAACCCTAGGGCCTTCTTCATACACGCGGCATGGCTGCATCAGGCTTGCGCCCATTGTGCAATATTCCCCACTGCTGCCTCCCGTAGGAGTCTGGGCCGTGTCTCAGTCCCAGTGTGGCTGATCATCCTCTCAGACCAGCTAGGGATCGTCGCCTAGGTGAGCCATTACCTCACCTACTAGCTAATCCCATATGGGTTCATCCGATAGCGCAAGGACCGAAGTTCCCCTGCTTTGCTCCTGAGAGATTATGCGGTATTAGCTACCGTTTCCAGTAGTTATCCCCCTCTATCGGGCAGATCCCCATACATTACTCACCCGTCCGCCGCTCGTCAGCGAGAAGCAAGCTTCCCCTGTTACCGCTCGACTTGCATGTGTTAGGCCTGCCGCCAGCGTTCAATCTGAGCCATGATCAAACTCTTCAATTAAAAGTAGCTTGATGCTCAAAGAATGTCTTACTGACCGTAACGTTCTTTTGTTCGGCTAACTTTGTCGGCTTCGCATCGCTTCCCCTCGCCGTACCTAAGTACTGCCTCGGGTTATCTCTGCTTGCCTTCGCGTTACCCTTCCAAAATAAGCGTTACTACCTTATTTCATATATATGAATTAACGTGTTAGTCACTCTTCAAGACTTAAAATCAAATATTTTTTTGATAGTGTCCTGTGAGTGCCCACACAGATTGTCTGATAAATTGTTAAAGAGCGTTGCAGCTTTTCTTTATGAAAACCAACCTTTCGGTCGTTGCTGCGAGGAGGCGTATATTACGTTTTCCTCCGTGAGAGTCAAGCAATTTTTTGCTTTTTCTTTTCAGAATCTCTCGCTGCCGTTTCAGTGTTCATCGCGCTTTGCGTTGTCTTGTTCCCGGTCAGTGGTGGCGCATTATAGGGAGTCAGAAAAATCTGGCAAGTGTTTTTTTACATTTTTTTTCTAACTGCCTATTTACCACCCAAAAAGGCTACTTTTTGATTCTTTTTAGCGTTTCTGGCAACTCTGCGATACTGTTAATAACAATATCTGCATTATTGATTGCTTCATCGGTGACTGGCTCGCCACTTTTCACTAATACAGTTGTACCGACTTTAGCGGCTTTACCTGCCAACATATCAGCAAGTTTATCACCCACCATAATAGATGATGCCATATCTATTTTTAAAAAAGCCTGCGCGTCTAGTAGCATTCCTGGCTTTGGTTTACGGCAATTACAGTCTTGGCGATATTCTTCTACTGTAGCCTCAGTATGATGAGGACAAAAATAAATACCGTCTAAGTCGATACCGCGATCTGCTAATGACCAATCCATCCATTCTGTGAGTTGCATAAACTGGTCTTCTGTATAAATTCCCCGACCAATACCTGACTGGTTAGTTACAATAACTAATGCATAACCCATCTTTTTTAATTCGAGCATCGCTTCAATTGACCCTTCGATAAATTCGAAATCATCAATTTTATGTACATAACCATGATCGATATTAATTGTTCCATCTCTATCTAAAAAGACTGCTGGGATCCCGTTACTCACCTGTTTACTCCTAAAATTTAGTATCTTTTTAGTATCTCATGAAAAGAAATAAAAGGAGAATAGAATAAATAGAACAATCTTTATTGACTTAGACGTCTAGACGCCTTAACATCCAACCTTATTAGATACACTATCTAAAAACAATTCAGATAAAGTTAGAAACTATAAATGATAAAGCTCTCAAATATTAATAAAGTTTTCCAGCAAGGAAGCCGTAACATTCAAGCGCTTACTGATATTAGCTTGCATGTGCCTGCTGGTCAGATCTATGGCGTTATTGGTGCTTCAGGTGCGGGTAAAAGTACGCTTATTCGTTGCGTGAATATGCTTGAACGCCCAACTTCAGGCCAAGTTATTGTTGATGGACAAGATTTAACATCAATGACTGAAAAAACGTTGACGAGAGCACGTCGCGGCATTGGCATGATTTTCCAGCATTTTAACCTGTTATCTTCACGTACCGTCTTTGATAACGTTGCTCTCCCCTTGGAACTTGATAATACGCCTAAAGAAAAAATTATAGAGCGTGTAAGTGAATTACTCGATTTAGTTGGGTTAACTGAAAAGAAAGATGCATACCCAGCAAACCTTTCGGGCGGACAAAAGCAACGTGTTGCTATAGCTCGCGCATTAGCTAATTCACCAAAAGTATTGCTATGTGATGAAGCGACAAGTGCGTTAGACCCCGCAACAACCCGTTCAATTTTAGAATTATTAAAAGATATTAACCGTCGATTAGGCTTAACTATCTTATTAATTACCCACGAAATGGATGTTGTAAAACGTATTTGTGATCAAGTAGCTGTAATAAGTGGCGGTCAATTAATTGAGCAAGACAAAGTGAGTGAAGTATTCTCTCACCCGAAAACACCTGTCGCTCAAGCGTTTATTCAATCAACATTAGTTGTTGATATTCCAGATGATTATAAAGAACGATTAAAAACGGAGCCAGGTAAGGACTTATCACCATTACTCAAGCTCGAATTTACAGGGCAGTCTGTTGATGCACCTTTAATTTCAATGGCTGTACGCAAATTTGATATTGATATTAATATTTTAAGTTCACAAATTGACTACGCCGGCGGCGTGAAATTTGGTGTGATGCTCGCAGAGCTACATGGCATCAATGGTGGGGTTGAATCCACAATTGCATTTTTAAAAGAGCATCATGTGAAAGTAGAGGTTTTGGGTTATGTCTGAGAGAATGATTTACCTGCTGATTAACGGCACAATTGACACTATCACAATGACCTTTGTTTCCGGCTTTTTGGGTTTTGTTTTAGGTTTACCATTAGGTGTATTGCTCTATATTACACGCAAAGACCAAGTAATGGAGAATGTAGGGCTATATCGTGCTCTTGCAGTTGTAGTAAACATTTTCCGCTCAGTGCCATTTATTATTTTACTGGTGTGGATTATTCCATTAACTTCGTTTCTTGTTGGAACGACTATTGGTTTAAAAGCGGCAATCGTTCCTTTAACAATTGGCGCTGCGCCGTTTATTGCTCGCATGGTTGAAAATGCGTTATTAGAAATTCCAAGTGGTTTAATTGAATCAGCCCGTGCGATGGGAGCGACTCCGCTTCAGATTATTCGTAAGATTTTGATCCCTGAAGCATTGCCAAGTTTAATTAATGCAGCCACTATCACGTTAATTATGTTAGTCGGATATTCTGCAATGGGTGGTGCAGTTGGTGCCGGTGGTTTAGGTCAAATCGCACTACAATATGGTTATCAAACTTATAACCCTGTTGTGATGAATACTGTTATTGTTCTCCTCGTCATTTTAGTAAACCTAATTCAGTTTGGTGGCGAGTATTTAATGAAAAAAGTTTCACATCGATAGTTAGTAAAATAGCTGCGCCGTTAAGGTGCTTATAAAGTCCGTTTTAAAGGGGTAAACCAATGTCTATTAAATTAAAATCTATCGCAGTTGTCGGCGCGCTATTAGGCACACTCGTTCTCACTGGTTGTGGTGAAAAAGAGAAAGATGCCAACAGCATCAAAGTTGGTGTGATCATGGGCAAAGAATTAGAAGTTGCTGAAGTCGCACAGAAAGTTGCTAAAGAAAAGTACGGTTTAAATGTTGAGCTCGTTTCATTTAATGACTTTGTTTTACCTAATGAAGCATTAAGTAAAGGCGATATCGATGCGAACGCATTCCAACACAAGCCTTATCTTGATCAACAAATTAAAGATCGTAACTACAAATTAGTTCCTGTTGGAAATACCTTTATTTATCCAATTGCGGCTTACTCTAAAAAAATTAAGTCGGTAGATGAACTCGCTGATGGTTCACAAATTGCGTTACCAAATGACCCAACTAACTTAGGCCGTTCATTGCTGTTATTACAACAACAAGGTTTAATTAAATTAAAAGATGGTACTGGCTTAATGCCAACTGTTTTAGATGTGGTTGAAAACCCGAAAGACCTGAAATTTGTTGAGTTAGAAGCGCCTCAATTACCTCGTGCTTTAGATGACCAAAAAATTGCATTAGCGATTATCAATACGACTTGGGCAAGTAGTGCTACACCTAAATTAACACCTGCAAAAGATGGTTTATTTGTTGAAGATAAAGATTCTCCGTACGTAAATATTATTGTTGCTCGTGAAGATAATAAAGATAGTGAGAACGTGAAAAAATTTATTCAGGCATATCAATCAGATGAAGTAGCAAACAAAGCTAATGAAGTCTTCGATGGTGGTGCAGTTAAAGGTTGGTAATCTTTTTTATTATTTAAAAAACGATTAAAATACTAGACGGCTTAACGCCGTCTAGTATTTTTTGTAATTTATAGACTATAAAAACAACGCGGCATTATTTTGAATCATATAAGAAAGGTATAACTTATGAGACTGTTATTGCTCACTTTGGTAACATTTGTGTTAGCCGGGTGTGGAATTAACCAATACACGAGTCCAGGGCAAAATAAAGGTTTCACTAGTATGAAATTGTCTAAACCTGTACCGAAAGTAACAGAGCCAGACACAGCAAACGTTAAATTAATGAATAGCCCAGAAGAATTATTAGGGATGCCTTTCAAAGATTTAGGTGTTGTTTCTGGGGAATCTTGTCGAGAAAGCGTTCAAAGCCCTCCGGCAAATTTGAATACCGCAAAAAACAGTATGTTAACACAAGCTGCCTATATTGCGGCTGATGCCGTACTTTTACACCAGTGCCAAACCATGACCTCTCCAGGTTGTTATCAGGCAACTATCTGTGAAGGCAGTGCATTACAAATTGTTGAATAAATATCTTATGCAATCTTTTCAGTTTAATGTTATTGGGCACATTGAATCACCTTATAAAGAAAAGTTTGCAATCCCTCGCCAACCTGGACTTGTTCAGGGGGGTGCGGGACGCTTACATCTGCATTCTCCATTCAACGACCCAAATGCGGTGCGAGGACTCAGTCAATTTAGCCATGTTTGGGTTCTATTCGTTTTTCATCAAACAATGAAAAATGGCTGGAAACCGCTAGTGCGCCCTCCAAGACTAGGTGGCAATGATAAAATGGGTGTTTTCGCAACCCGTTCAACATTTAGACCAAACCCAATAGGCATGTCTCTTGTTGAATTACATGGAATAACAATAGAAAACAGTCAAGTGATCCTTGAGCTTGGTAGCCTTGATTTAGTAGATGGCACCCCTATTATCGATATAAAACCTTATTTACCCTTTGCTGAGGCAATACCAACCGCAACTGCAGGGTACGCACAGGACATACCTTCAGATGATATGCAGGTTATATTTACCCCAGAAATAGAAACTGAATTAGATGATTATCAAAATCACTACCCAGGTATTAAACAATTTATTTCACAAGTTTTAATGCAAGACCCTCGCCCCGCATATAAGAAACAATCTACTGAAACACGTGACTATGCAGTCCATTTATTAGATTTTAATATTCGCTGGCGGGTAATTGATGGTGTGACTGAAGTATTCGCTATCGAACCATACGAAAAATCACATTAACCCCTTTTGGCAAGTCTCCGTCACTGGTAGACTAGCTCACTATATACCTTGGCAAATAAGTCGTTTGCCATAACTTGTTGTTCTAATGGAACCTATACAATGCGTACTAGCAAATATCTGCTCTCAACTCTAAAAGAGACCCCTGCGGATGCAGAAGTTATCAGCCATCAGCTGATGCTGCGTGCAGGAATGATCCGTAAACTTGCTTCCGGTCTGTATGACTGGTTACCCACTGGTGTTCGTGTTCTGCGTAAAGTAGAAACCATCGTCCGTGAAGAAATGGAAAATGCAGGCGCTATCGAGGTATCTTTACCCGTCGTTCAGCCTGCAGATTTATGGCAAGAAAGTGGACGTTGGGAACAGTATGGTCCTGAATTGCTGCGTTTTGTTGACCGTGGTGAGCGCCCGTTTGTTCTCGGCCCGACCCATGAAGAAGTGATCACAGATTTAGTCCGTAACGAAATCACCTCTTACAAGCAATTGCCATTGAATTTATTCCAAATTCAAACCAAATTCCGTGATGAAGTTCGCCCACGTTTTGGCGTGATGCGCTCGCGTGAATTTATTATGAAAGATGCATACTCTTTCCACACTAGCCAAGAATCATTGCAAGAAACCTATGATGCGATGTACGAAGCCTACAGCAAAATTTTCACGCGTATTGGCTTTGATTTTCGTGCCGTTCAAGCTGACACTGGCTCTATCGGCGGTAGCGCATCCCACGAATTCCAAGTATTAGCAAAAAATGGTGAAGATGACGTTATTTTCTCTACCGAATCTGATTATGCCGCTAACATTGAATTCGCAGAAGCATTAGCACCAACAACGCCACGTTGTGCTCCAACAGAAGAGATGCGTCTTGTTGATACGCCTAATGCAAAAACAATCGCAGAGCTCGTTGAGCAATTCAATTTACCTGTTGAAAAAACTGTTAAGACATTGATTGTTCATGCGAAAAAAGATTCAGGTCACACGCTCGTCGCTTTATTAATTCGTGGCGACCATGAGTTAAATGAAATCAAAGCAGAAAAACACCCATTAGTGGCCAGCCCATTAGAATTCGCCACGGAAGCTGAAATCAGAAATGCAGTGAATGCTGGCCCAGGCTCTTTAGGCCCAGTCAATATGCCACTACCGATTGTTATCGACCGTAGCGTTGCAGTAATGAGCGACTTTGGTGCAGGCGCAAATATTGATGGTAAACACTATTTTGGCATCAACTGGGAACGTGATTTGGCGTTACCAGAAGCTTTTGATTTACGCAACGTTGTTGAAGGAGACCCAAGCCCAGACGGTAAAGGTGTACTGCAAATTAAACGTGGTATCGAAGTTGGCCATATTTTCCAGTTAGGGACTAAGTACTCAGAAGCAATGAAAGCTTCGGTCCAAAATGAAGATGGACATAACCAAATCGTCACCATGGGTTGTTATGGCATTGGTGTAACGCGTATTGTTGCCGCTGCTATTGAACAAAGCCATGATGACCGAGGAATTATTTGGCCGGACGCAATTGCTCCGTTCCAAGTGGCTATTTTACCAATGAATATGCACAAATCTTATCGTGTTAAAGAAGTTGCAGAAAAACTTTACGCTGACTTAAAAGCAAATGGTATTGATGTGATTTTCGATGACCGTAAAGAGCGCCCAGGTGTGATGTTTGCCGATATGGAGCTGATTGGTGTTCCATACACTATCGTTATTGGTGACCGTAACTTAGACAACAACCAAATTGAATATAAATCACGCCGTAGTGATGATAAAGAATTGGTTGGCTTAGAAAATGTCATTAGCTTCCTAAAAGGAAAGCTCGGTAAATAAAATAAGTTAAAAGCTAGAAAATAAAGCCCAAATTTCGGTTATTTGAATTTGGGCTTCTTTTTTTAGATGTCTCGGTACGAACCAATCTTAAAACCATCCGCCAAAATCTGTGATTTTAAATTTTCAGATGTTAATACTTCCAATTCATTTAAACGTGGATAAGCATAGTTACTTTTTAATAGCGCATTATCAATAAAAGCAGGATGGCTCATAACTTCAATAGAATTATTACCTTGTGCTTTAGCTTCATTAATAATCTTCAAAAATAACGCTTCTGAGATTTGATCACCATAAAACTCACTACTAAAACAGTCAGTGCTTGGCACTTGATATGATAATGGCGGCCAATTTTTCTCTAATTGGCGATCAACACGTAATGCAATACCCTTTTCTTGGGCGAAAGCAACTACAATTGGAAAAATACCCTCAATCATATGAACATGATGATGGCTATCGATATGGCTCGGTTTTTGACCAAAAATTTCGATAAATTTTTGATATTGCAAATTTAGTTCTTGTTCAATCTCAATCAATGGTAAATCATTAATATCAATATTCCAAAGCCATTTACCCAACAGCCCATCACGGCTGAGAGTAGGCATTGATGAGAAAGGCTTCCCAGCCGTTAAAACAAAATGCATCCCCACTGCCAGATTCGGATTCTCTTGGCTTAATTTAGCCGCATGGGATATTGCAGGCATATTCATCATCGCGCTTGTTGAATGAACAACTCCATTACGATGAGATTCAATGATGCCGTAATTAACGGCCTCGCAGAGTCCAAAATCATCGGCATTTACAATAAGTAATACAGCCATATGCTCTCCCTTGACACTATAAGCTATTTGGCTAATTAACCTTCTTGCTCAAGCTGTTGTATTGCTTTAGCGAAGTTCGGTAGGTGTTTTTTATGGGCGATAAGTAATTCCTTAGAAATTAAACGCGCATCGTTATCAGAATGAATTAATGGGTTTAGATTCATCGCCAATAAAACATCATTAAACTGACCATTTACTGCAGCTTGGCTAGTGGTAATTTCAAAAGTTTTTAAGGTATAAATTAAACCAAGTACTTTATCATCAAAATGCTTTACTCGTGGGTGCGGTTTTGCGCCATCACGACCTAATAAGCATGTCATTTCGACTGTCCAGTCTTCAGGAATATTATCAATATGCCCATGATGTGGAATATTAACATAGTGCTCCGTTTGTTTGTCATTGTATATTGCATTGATGACTTCACAAGCGGCATCTGAATAATAAGCTCCACCTCTTAATTCAAGCTCTTTAGGTTTTACATCTAATGTTGGATTTTTATATAGTTCAAAGAGTTGATGCTCAACTTTTTGCACGACTTGAGCCCTAGCCCCCCCTTTATAATACTCGCCAAGCTCAATCGCTAGCATTTCCTTAGGTTTAAAATAGTACAATAAATAAGAGCATGGGATCAGATTTAATCCACGAATTAATCCTTCATCAAAAGCAAGGTCTGTAATATTTTTAACTGAATTTGCGCTTAATGTTCCAGAAGCAATCCCTTCTAATAACTCATTAAACCGTGATGAACCATTTACAATAACGTCTTTGATAAAAACCATATGATTTAAACCAAATAAGTCGATAGATAATTCATCGCTATCGGATAGTTTCAAAACATCGGTAATAAACATTTTCATACCGATAGGTATATTACAAACACCAATAAAACGTTTGAAGTTAGTGTGGCGATAAACAGCTTCAGTTACCATACCTGCGGGGTTGGTGAAATTAATTACCCAAGCATTCGGGCAAATTTCTTCGACATCTTTAATAATATCAAAAATCACAGGTATTGTTCGCAGCCCTTTGAATAAGCCACCAGCACCATTAGTTTCTTGCCCCAAATAACCATGTTTTAAGGGGATTGATTCATCTAACGCACGTGCTTTTAATTGCCCAACTCTTAATTGAGTCGTCACGAAATCAGCGTCTTTTAATGCTTCTCGCCTATCAAGCGTTTTAAATATCTTGAGTGGTATATTGGCATGTTTAACCATGCGCTCGCATAAATTATAGATAATATCTAATTTTTCTTTACCTTCATCAACATCCACTAACCATAATTCAGTAATAGGTAACTCATGGTAACGTTTAATAAAACCTTCTAGTAATTCAGGAGTGTAGCTACTCCCACCCCCAATGGTGACAACTTTTAATTTCTGATTCTGAGTCATATTAACCTCATTGTACCTTTATAATAGACATAGAAAAGCACACCATCTTTATAGAAAAAGATGGATATGCTTGAGACGCTTAGAAATGGGAAGATTATTTAGGTAATAATTTAACCTACCATTTTTTGTTCAACACTAAATAGATTTTTTCTGTAATCACTTGGTGTTAATGAAGTTAGCTCTTTAAATTTTTTAACAAATAAACTTGGACTGCTATAACCGGATTCAAAAGCAATATCCGTAATTGAATAATTAGTTATTTCGAGTTGCTTTTTAGCAAAATTAATTCTGATATCATTAATAATCTGCATTGGCGTTTTGCCATAATAGCGTTTTGTTGCCCGAGTTAAGTACTCTTGTGATTTTCCCGTTATCGAAATCATATTTTGTAGGGCACTTTCACTAAACATAGCGATATCATGCATTTCTTCCAATGTATTTTTTAACCATTGAGGGGCATCATCTCGCATACTTTTTTCACGATAATGGCGTAATCGATTTACGACATTAAATGTAACTAACTCAATAAATTCATTAAATTCACTATCACGAAAATTTAATGATGCAATCACGGACTCTATATAAGCCATAAATTCATTTTTTAATTGATAGCCTTGCGATGCAACAAAATAACTTGGTAATAGTGGTAAATAATGTTTATCAAAAAATGATTTACTAATTCCAACATTGAGTATCCGTGTAGGCCCAAAATCATAAGAGCTTTCATGATGCGACCCTATTGGGAGAAAAATAAAATCTCCCCGCTCTAATAAAACTTTTTTCCCATTAATTATTTGATAACAACGCCCCGTTAGAACAATCATATATTCATAATAATCATGTTGATGCAGTCCACTTGCACTCTCAACTTTATTATAAATAAAGACATGAAAGGTTTTATTATTAAAAAGTTCACTTTCTTGAACGAGTTTAATTTCAGCATTAGTGTCGGTTCTATTCATCAGTGCCTGCATCATGGCTCCCTCTCTAATGGTTTAATTTTTCATGTAACTCAATTAACTCTGTAATTAATTCACGGGCTAACATGGCATTCATTAAATGATCTTGTGCATGAACCAGAACTAAGCTAACTTTGATTCGTCCTTCACCCATATCACTTTCAATCAATTGAGTTTGCACTTTATGCGCCTCATTCAGCGAAGAGTGCGATTGTGCCATTAAACTTTTTGCCGTCACAAAATCACCTTCTTTCGCCTTTTTTAATGCGGTATAAGCCAAGCTTCTTGCTTGCCCTGCATTAATAATCAGCCCCATGACAACTTCTTCAAGTTCATCCATAGTCGCATTTTCTTGGATATCATTAAGTTCAAACATACTTTTATCTCTATTTTGATGGGAGGAGCAAACTCCCCCTATTTTAAAACTTAAGTGCGTTAGCAATATCTTCTTCACTCTCTTCTTCATCGATTGTGTTTTGTGCTTTATTAGAAATCACAACGAACGGAAGATAAACGAGTACAGCCACACCAAGGTTAAATAATGCAAGTAGTAAGGCAGCGATACTACCATTAGTATTGAAGAATGCAGCCAGACCCGTCGGCATTGTCCATGGTGCGATATTCGTCACTGGTGGGATAATCCCTAAATAATAAGCCGCGACCATTATTCCTGCCAATAAAGGCTGAATAAGAATAAATGGAATAAACATAACCGGGTTCATAATGATCGGTAGACCAAAAATAATCGGCTCATTAATTTGGAAAATACCTGCCGGTAATGCTAATTTTGCAACCTGACGATGGTCGGCACGACGTGATGCGATAAAAATAGCGATAATTAATCCTAATGTAGCGCCCGTTCCACCTAAGAATACATAGGAGTCAAGCATCGGTTTTGCCCACATATGGAAGGATTTGCCCGCAGCAATCGCAGCATCAACTGAACCATACTCTGCATATAAAGACACGTTTTCTAATGCCCACGGTGTCATTATACCGCTGTCTAATGCGGTTAATGCGAGAGAACCATGGATACCAAAGAACCATAATAGAGAGGTAAATACAACATATGCCCAGCCAACAACATTCCCCATAGAAGCAAGTGGTGTGGATACTGTGTCCATAATGATTTGATGGAAATTACTACTAATACCGCTTAGCGCCCACGACACAATTCCCATAATTGATAAGATGATAAAACCAGGAATAAGTGCAGAGAATGAACGAGATACGGATGGTGGTACGCTATCTGGTAATCTAATCACCCAATTACGGCGAACAATAAAAGTGAACATTTCAGCAACGACTAACCCTAGAATGATCCCTGAAATGATATTAGCCCCACCGAGCCAATTAGCACCAACGGCATAAGCACCATTGACGTCATATGGTGTGACTGTCATAAAAGAAGCAACAGCTAACAAACCAGCAGCAAGTGGATCAACCTTACGTTCTTCCGCCAGTGCCATCGCAATAAAAAAAGGTGCCATTAAGGACATAATTCCCAATGTCCCGTTATAAACGTTTCCACCAATGGCTTTAAAACCATTTAGTGTTTCTATCGTTGAAGGCTCTAGTCTAACCCCCAAAGAATAGAAAAATGACCCTGTATCAAAACTCAGAAAAACATTATTAATTAACACAAACATTGCCCCAACTAAGGTCAGAGGCATAATTCGAATAAAACCATTCTTTATTGCATTAACATGAGGTTGCTTTCCCAATCTAACAGCGAATGGAAGGAGTACCTTTTCAAGCGAAGTGATAAAAAGACTCATAAAAATACCCTCAATTTTTTGAGTATGCTCCATTCTTAACTAATTACGTTATGTTAATAACGTTAATGTTGATGGAGTTATTATGTTGTAGAGGTTGTAAATAGCTTTTTGGTATTAGCTTGCAGTTTGTTTTTTTATAATTGCAACGGCAGCTTTTAGTACACCGAGCCCATCCACTTTTCCGTACAAAAGTGAATCAATAACTTCAACTGGCTTGTTAGGTAATAATTTTTGGATATCCGATAACATCCAAGCAATTTGCGGGCCGAGTAATATCACATCCGCATCTACACCTTTTTCTGAAGCTAAGCTTTCAGGGAAGGCCTCTATATTGACAGGTACATCGTATTTTTCTGCTTGCTGTCTCATTTTGTTAACTAGCAGTGAGGTAGACATTCCTGCAGAACAAAATAGATAAATATTTTTCTTATTCATTCCTTATCCTTTGATTCGTTCTATTTTTTATTACCGCTATAACTTATAAGTTTTCTTATAGACTTATCATCTAACCCAACCCTACACACTAAAGCAATTAATTATCTCTAGTTGAATTGAGTATACTGCCTTCCCAGCATTTTCGATAATTCAAACTAACCAACAATTGTCTCCCATTGACCAACAGCCATGACAACCCTCACATTTATATAAATATTTTGCGTCAATAAAAAAGTTATATTGATATCAAATAATGATAAGAAAAAAATTAAAGATGGGTAATACGGCGTTTTAATTGGTAATTTATAGCCCAAAAAGAAAAAGACCCACTTCAGTTGAAGTGGGTCTTCTTAAGAAAGAAAAAAGTACGAATTAGTTGCAAGAAGCAGATTTGTCGAACTTAATTGCACCTGTTGGGACTAATGCGGAATCAAACTGGCCATCTTCCATTGAAGGACGAATGGTATAATAACCTTCAATTTCAGCATAGACAGGTGTACCACCATCTACCCCAGTTTCTCCATACGCTTTTTCTAATTCAACACCAGAAACAGCGTATTGGCGACCACTATCGCACTCTTTGAAAACAGCTGCATCAGCCATATAGCGGTACTGCCCCACTTTTTTACTTGGCTTAACTTGGTCTAACGTATAATTCATCTGTGTTTCAATCGGGTTACCGTCTAAATCCAGCAAGGTCACTGATTGACCATCTGCTGATTGGGCAAAATAAGTACTTTCACCTTTAGGATTAGTTGCTCGTAGTTTATTATTTTCTATATCCCATTTACCAGTATCATGGAAAGCTGTATCACCATCTTTCGTTCCTAAGTAAACGAGCTGTTCAACATAACTACCATCTTGGTTAACTAACAATGTCGCCTCAATACCAGAGCAATCCGCGCAAGGTAAAACCCCTGTATAGACTTTATCGACTGGTGCTGCATCAATATTTTTTGTCGCACTCTGGCAGCCAGCTAACGTAATACTTCCAACCGCCATTAAGACTAACATTAGTGATTTTTTCATTATAATTCCCTTAAAACCATGTGTTTTAACTTGTTAACCAATATAAACATCATAGCATTTCATCTAATAAAAATATGTCAAACATAAGAAAATTCGGACATTACTGATAAAATACGTTGTGTATTGATTTAGTGAATAAGAATTGTCTTTTTCCCTGCGCTGTGATTATAGTTATTAAAGTTACTGTGCTATTATCGTACTAAGCACATTTTTGCTTAGTACAACATGTTCAAGGCGGCAATAACCGCCACTAACACAGTGGTGAGGGAATATGTCTACAGATACTGAATATCAACCTATCAATTGTGATGATTACGAATATCTAGAAATCGCATGCCAACGTCAGCTAAAGTTGCAAATAATACTTAATGACGGCGTGAATATTGAGGGGAAGGCCAGTGATTTACTCCTACGAAAAAAAGTTGAGTACCTGATTGTTGAGACACATGATGGAACCAAGGAGTTAAGATTGGATTGCATAATTTCCTTCAGTCATCCTGAAATCGGCACAATTGTTGTCGACCACTCTCACTAATACTCACGATTTTGAGTCCTTCTATAGCCCCTTATGGTAATCACAGTCATAAGGGGCTTCTCATTAATTTAATACCTTAAATTCACCCTCTTTTTGCCAATCGATGGCAATGCCCAGAGACGCTTCATCAACCAACCCCTCAGGGGTAATAAAGCACCCTACTGCGGTAATTAGCTGGTCGTTATAATAAATTAATGGCACTCTTTCTCTCATCCATGGAGCTACGCCTAATTCTTGCCAGATCTTCTTACTGCTTCTGGAACGATGGCGTCCTACTATTTTCAATGTGCCTTGCAGCCCAAAACGGATTGTCACATTTTCATGCGAAAGTGGTGGCCGTATTTGCCCCTCTTCTTCCATAACTTGTAATACTCCTAAGGATTCAGGTAACTCAAAAACCTCAGGAAAAGCCCATTCAAACTGTTTATTTAATAGACTATTAATGCGCTTAACAACCCACAATGCGCCTTGATAACGACGAATTTCAAATTGCCCTAAGCGGCAAATAGGGTCTGCATCATGCCGAGCTAACGCAACTTCTTGCCAAATACGTTCCAATTGGTTAAATGGCGGCATTGGCAATTGGTGCAAACCAACCCAACGACGAATTAACGCATTACGTTTGGAAGATGAACACCCTTGCAAATCATCTATAAATAGGCCCCCTCGGTAATCCATCATACCTTCAAGGGTATCTTTTAATAACTCATCGAGTAATGATTCTTGCTCAGCACATAGCGCTGCACTGCGCGCGACAGCATGAGAAAAATGTGGCCAGCGCTCAGCCAAAGTTGGCATAATATGAAGACGTAAAAAATTTCTATCGTAACGGTCATCTTGGTTACTATCGTCCTCAACCCACGACAATTGTTGCTCTTGCATATAAGCTTCTAGCGCTATACGGGGTGTTGAAAGTAATGGGCGTAATAGCCATGTTGAACCGCAACACGCTGAAAAACTCAATAATTCAGGCATTGAAGACAACCCTGCTGGCCCACTACCACGCTTTAACGCTAACATGAAAGTTTCTGCTTGGTCATCAAGATGTTGAGCCGTAACTAATACCTCGCCTTCTTGTAATTCTTCTCGGTAAGCCTGATAACGAGCTTCTCGTGCTGCTGCTTCAATACCTTTTTGGCTTGAATCAACCACGACATGTCGGCAAATAAAAGGAATGTCCCATTGTGAACATAATTGAGCACAATGCTGCTCCCATTCGTTTGCTTTTCTATTCAAGCCATGATGAATATGAATAGCACGAATTTCTAGTGAAGGAAGCCGTTGTTGCCGAATAAGATAAAGTGCATGTAATAAAACCGTAGAGTCAATACCACCACTGAATCCCACTAGAATTTTTTGAATACCACTTATTTTATTAAGAACTTGTTCAACAATTACTTGCGAATGCTGCGCCATTTATTCGCCCTTCTTACGACTTCTGGCTTTGGCTTTTTGCGCCAACACACAGAACACCAGAAATAATTACCAGTAATACCCCAATTGCATACGCAATTTCAAAAACATCATTTAAGATTAACACTAACCAGAGTACCGATAATACGGGAGATAAAAATACCACAGAAGCTATTTTCGCTGAATGACCTGTATTCATCGCCTTAAACCACAAAATATAAGACACCCCATTGATTAAAATGCCATTAACCAATGTTGGCCAAAAAGCTGCTTTTGAAGGTAACTGCATTTCACTAAATAGTATCAGTAAGGCAAAAGAAGTTAGCGTTGAAAAAATAAATAACCACACAGTACTAATATAGGGGTCTATCGAATATTGGCGAGAAAAAACTGACATTAGTGCAAAGCAAAATGCACCACTAAAAACCAGTAATAACGCTGTTGGGTTTTCAACATGTAGCTGTGTAATTTGCCCTTTAGTAAAAGTAATAATCACCGCAATAAAACCAACTATGATGCCAATTATTTGTCTTCCAGCTAATTTATCTTTTAGCAATACTACTGATAACAAGATAATAACTAATGGCCAGCTATATTGAATGACCAATACGGCGATACCATTTTCAATGGAATATCCGTAATACAGTAACAAGTAGAATAAACAATCAAGAAAACCAAGAACAAAGACTTTGATTAGTACATCTCTTGGCAAGATAAACAGTTTTGTCAGCCGATACCCAGAAGCAAGTGCAACAATAATTACAGATATCGCTGAAATTAAGTTTGACCAAAAAAGGAATTGGAAGCTATCCATACCTTCTTGCCCAAAACGAGAGACAATAGGAATAAAGCTCCATATCAATACGCAAGTAAAAGCATATAGCAAATAATTATATTGTCGCACCCTAGTTCCTATCTATTATTATTTTCAGCAGATGAATAATTTAAATCAAAACACTCTGTTATCATTAAAAATGACTAGCTTAAAAATAAAAAAACGGGAGCTGGCAAAAAGCAAACTCCCGTTTTTATTAACGATTAGCGGTTAATAATTAGCAATAACCATAGTCCATCAGACGCTGATAGCGGCGGTTTTTCAACGCTTCGGCATCTAATGCATCTAATTCGTTTAAGTCCTCATTCAGGCGTGCTTTTAGCTGTTCCGCAATTTCATCATAATTACGATGTGCACCGCCTAATGGCTCAGGAATAACATTATCAATTAATTTCAGTTCTTTAAGACGTGGAGCAGTAATCCCCATCGCCTCTGCCGCTAGTGGTGCTTTATCTGCACTTTTCCATAGAATGGAAGCACAGCCTTCTGGTGAAATAACAGAATAAGTACTGTATTGCAGCATATTGACTTTATCACCAACACCGATGGCAAGAGCACCGCCAGAGCCACCTTCACCAATAACAGTACAAATGACTGGGACAGATAAACGTGACATTTCACGTAAATTACGTGCGATAGCCTCTGACTGACCACGCTCTTCAGCACCAACGCCCGGATAAGCCCCAGGAGTATCAATAAAGGTAATAATAGGCAAGTTAAAACGCTCAGCCAGTTCCATCAGACGCAATGCCTTACGGTAACCTTCTGGGGCTGGCATACCAAAATTACGACGGATTTTTTCTTTTGTCTCACGCCCTTTCTGATGCCCAATAATCATAACTGGGCGACCATCTAAACGCGCCATTCCACCCACAATGGCTTTATCATCTGCATAAGCACGATCACCTGCTAATTCTTGGAAATCAGTAAAAATGCGAGAAATATAATCCAATGTATATGGACGACGTGGATGACGAGCGAGTTTAGCGATTTGCCAAGCTCCTAGATCAGAGAAAATTTTACGTGTCAGTTCAACACTTTTTTCACGTAAACGAGCAACCTCTTCATCTAGGTTGACTTCTAAGTTGTTATCTTGACGGCTAACCGCTGTTAGAGAATCAATTTTCGCCTCTAATTCCGCGATTGGCTGTTCAAAATCAAGAAAATCCAGACTCATAATATTCCTATTTTAGTCAAATTCTAATTCTACCTGCTCACTACCCAGCAGAGTTCGAAGATCGTTCAGAAGGGGATCCACTGGCGTCACACGCCAAACAACACCAAATTTAAGCTTGGCTCTGGCATCATCCTTCTGGTAATACAGATGAACCGGGATCGTTCCTGAACGATGAGGTTCAAGAGTACTGCGAAGCCGGTTCAGCAATTGATCGTTAATTTGTTTATCTGACAGTGAAATTGCAAGTCCTCGTGCATATTTCTCCCTTGCTTCACTAATATCCATTAACTCACGCACTGTCATTTTATTACCACCATTGAAATCATCAAAGCTGACCTGACCGGTGGCTATCAGGATATTGTCTTTTTCCAACATATGTTGGTATTTATCGAGTGCATCTGAAAATAACATAATATCCAGACGACCGGAACGATCATCAAGCGTACAAATACCTATTCTATTTCCACGCTTGGTTGTAATGACTTTAGCTGAAAGTACTAAACCTACCACAGTTGTCACTTGACCACGAGGGGTGGGGTTCACATCTTTTAATCTAAGCCCATTAGTATAGCGCTCTATTTCGCTCAAGTATCGCGTTATTGGATGCCCTGTTAAATATAAACCAAGCGTTTCGCGTTCACCATCCAATACCACCTGCTCTGGCCATTTAGGCACACTGGCGTATGAACTTTCAACTTGTTCAGGTGCTTCCGCTAATACACCAAACATATCTGCTTGGCCTATTGCCTCTGCTTTAGCGTGTTGGTCAGCCGCTTTTAATGCATCTTCAAGGGAAGACATCAATGCCGCACGGTGAGGGCCTAATCGGTCAAATGCCCCTGCCATGATAAGCTTTTCCATCACACGACGATTAATTTTTTTAATATCGACTCGCGCACAAAGGTCAAAAATCTCTTTAAATATTCCGCCTTGTTGACGCGCTTCAACAATCGCCTCAATCGGGCCTTCACCGACCCCTTTAATTGCACCAATACCGTAAACTATCTCACCTTCATCATTCACATGGAAGTGATAAAGCCCACTATTGATATCTGGTGGCAATACTTTTAAGCCCATTCGCCAACATTCATCAACTAAACCGACCACTTTTTCCGTGTTGTCCATATCAGCGGTCATTACAGCAGCCATAAATTCAGCGGGATAGTGAGCTTTTAACCATAATGTTTGATAAGAAACTAAAGCATAAGCTGCTGAGTGCGATTTATTAAACCCATAACCGGCAAATTTCTCTACCAAGTCAAAGATTTTCATTGATAACTCGCCGTCTACCCCGTTTTTGATTGCTCCTTCTTCAAAAACAGAACGCTGCTTCGCCATTTCTTCAGGTTTCTTTTTCCCCATCGCACGACGCAGCATATCTGCACCGCCAAGCGTGTAACCGGCTAAAACCTGAGCAATTTGCATAACCTGTTCTTGGTATAAAATAATACCATATGTGGGCTCTAGAACAGGTTTTAATGATTCATGTTGCCATTGTACATCTGGATACGAAATTTCTTCACGACCATGCTTACGGTCAATAAAGTTATCTACCATGCCTGATTGCAATGGCCCAGGGCGGAATAATGCTACCAGTGCGATCATATCCTCAAAGCAGTCGGGACGTAATCGCTTAATTAAGTCCTTCATTCCACGGGATTCCAACTGGAATACTGCCGTGGTTTCTGAGCGCTGCAGCATATCAAAGCTTTTTTGATCGTGTAGCGGGATCGCAGCAATATCAACCGGCTCTAAGTTTTTCTTAGCACGGCGCGCGTTGATCATTTCCAACGCCCAGTTAATGATCGTCAACGTCCGTAAGCCGAGGAAGTCAAACTTCACTAGCCCTGCATATTCGACATCGTTTTTATCGAATTGCGTGACGGGGTTATTACCTTCCGCATCACAATACAGTGGCGCAAAGTCAGTAATTTTAGTTGGAGCGATAACCACCCCACCCGCATGTTTACCGGCATTTCGAGTGACCCCTTCGAGTTTACGCGCCATATCGATAAGCGCTTTAACCTCTTCATCAGCTTCATAAATTTCAGGGAGCTGTGGCTCTGCTTCGAATGCTTTTTCTAGTGTCATACCGGGATCTGGCGGCACTAATTTAGAAATTCTATCAACAAAACCATATGGGTGCCCAAGTACACGCCCCACGTCGCGGATAACCGCTTTTGCCGCCATCGTACCAAAGGTAATGATTTGTGAAACGGCATCACGCCCATACATTTGGGCTACGTGATCAATGACTTGGTCGCGTTTTTCCATGCAGAAATCGACGTCAAAGTCAGGCATCGAAACACGCTCAGGGTTCAAGAAACGCTCAAATAGTAAATCGAACTCCAACGGGTCAAGGTCAGTAATTTTGAGTGCGTAGGCAACAAGGGAACCTGCCCCCGAACCTCGTCCAGGCCCAACGGGTACGCCGTTATCCTTCGACCATTGGATAAACTCCATAACTATCAAGAAGTAGCCAGGGAAACCCATTTGGTTGATTACGTTGAGTTCGATATCTAAACGTTCATCATACTCAGGACGTCTTTCTGCCCTGATTTTTTCATCAGGAAACAGAAATTCTAAACGCTCTTCGAGCCCTTCTTTAGAGCGCATAACTAAAAAGTCTTCTGTTTTCATATCCCCTGTTGGGAATTGAGGTAAGAAGTATTCACCTAAACGGATCGTCACATTACAACGCTTAGCAATCTCTACACTGTTTTCTAGCGCTTCAGGGATGTCAGCAAACAGCTCACACATCTCTTCTTCGGAACGTAAATATTGCTGAGGGCTATAATTTTTAGGCCTTTTTGGATCTGCTAATGTAAAACCATCATGGATAGCAACACGTATTTCATGAGCGTCAAAATCACTACTTTCAATGAAACAAACATCATTCGTTGCAACGACAGGTAGGCCTTTTTTAGTCGCTAACTCGACAGCCGCATGTAGATAACTTTCTTCATCAGGCCGCCCTGTTCTGACTAACTCTAAATAGTAGCTATCTGGGAAATGAGTTTCATAGAATGCAAGACACTCATCCACTAAGGATTGGTTCCCCCTTAATAGAAATTGCCCGACATCCCCTTTACGGCCACCGGACAGCAGAATCAAGCCGTCTTTGTGCTTGGCCAGCCATTCTCGTTTTATCGTTGGCCCAACCGCACCATAGCCCTTTTGGTATGCTTCAGAAATTAGTAAGGTAAGGTTTTGATAGCCTTCATTATTACGTGCTAAAACAGTTAGGTGAGATATTTCATCACCTAATAATTCACTTTCCACATAAAAATCAGCGCCAATAATGGGTTTGATCCCTGCACCATGCGCTGCACCATAAAACCGGACTAACCCGCAAAGGTTAGTAAAATCGGTGATCGCGAATGCAGGCATACCCATTGAAGCCACTTTTTTAACCAGTGGCCCTGTTTTGGCTAGCCCATCAATCATGGAATAGTCACTGTGAACACGTAAATGAATAAAACGAGGTGATGCCATCGACCTAATACCTACTTATTGCTGTCTAAAGCTCTTCTCACAGGAGCAAAGCTTTTACGATGGAATTCGGTTGCACCATACTGCGCCAATTTTTCTAAATGATACGCGGTTGGGTAGCCTTTATGCTTCGCAAAACCATATTCAGGAAAAGCTTTGTCCAACTCAACCATTTCCCTATCCCTAATCACTTTAGCTAAAATGGATGCTGCGCTAATTTCTTGTACTAGGCTGTCGCCCTTAATTACTGCTTGTGAAGGCATTGGCAATTCAGGACAACGGTTACCATCAATTAAAACATACTCAGGAACAATAGATAAACCCGCAACGGCGCGCTGCATAGCTAACATGGTTGCATGTAATATATTTATATTATCAATTTCTTCTGGTTCTGCGCGGCCAATACACCAACATAATGCTTTTTCTTGAATTTCATCAAATAATTTCTCACGTTTTTTTTCGGTGAGTTTTTTTGAGTCTGCCAACCCTGTAATTGGGTTATTGGGATCAAGAATCACCGCTGCTGTCACTACAGCTCCGACTAATGGGCCTCGGCCTACTTCGTCAACACCAGCGATTAAATTTGCTTTTGGATAGATAAATTCCATTAATTTTTGACCATATCTAATACAGCTTCAGCCGCTTGTTTATCTGCGTCACAACGAATAAGCTGATGTAATTGTAAAAAAGTTTCTTTCAGGTTTTCAACCCGCTCGCCACCTTCTAGGAGTGGAAGCAACTGCTGTGCAAGTTTATCAGGCTGGCAATCCTCTTGTAGTAACTCTTTGACAATCTCTTTTCCTGCTAACAAATTAGGCAAAGAAACATACGGCGTTTTCACTAACCGTTTTGCCAACCAGAAGGTGAAAGGTTTCATACGATACCCCACCACCATTGGGCATTTTGTTAGCATACATTCAAGTGCTGCCGTTCCTGATGCTAATAAAGTCGCATCTGCTGCAATCATTGCATCACGAGCTTGGCCATCTAAAGTATGAATTTGCAGTTCAGGCGTAGTATTTTGCTTTATCTCATCAAACTGCTGGCGGCGTTTTTCATTCACCAACGGCACCACAATATGTAAATCCGGGATATTACGCTGTAATATTTTCGCTGTATTAAGAAAATCTGCGCTTAGCATTTCGACTTCGGAATGACGACTTCCTGGCAGTAAGGCTAAACATTTAACATGCTCAGGAATATTCAGCCGATGTCGAGCGGCTTGTTTATCAGGGTGTAATGGAATGGCATCCGCCATTGTGTGCCCGATAAAACGGCAAGGAACATTAAAACGATCGTAAAAGGCTTTTTCAAAAGGTAAGAAAGCTAATACTAAATTCGTTGAACGACCGATTTTAAATACCCGTTTTTGACGCCATGCCCAAACTGATGGGCTAACATAATGAATGGTTTTAATCCCTTTCGATTTTAAGCGCCCCTCAAGGGTAATATTAAAATCAGGGGCATCAATTCCAACAAAAACATCTGGCTGTAATTCGGTAAAACGCTGGGTTAGATCCTTACGGATGGATAATAACCGAGGTAGGCGGCCGAGGACTTCAACGATGCCCATGACGGCAAGCTCTTCCATTTCATACCAAGCTTCACAACCTTCGGCTTGCATTAAAGGACCAGCAACACCAACAAAGCGAGCATCTGGTATTTGCTCTTTAAGTGCACGGATAAGCCCCGCACCGAGAATATCACCAGATGTTTCTCCGGCAACAAGGCCAATAGTAAGTGGGCGGCTATTATTCACCGAAATTCGCTCCTTATTAAAGGCCTCGATTCATTAATACTAGATTAACGAATAATACCACGTTTAGACTGCGCTGAATCCTCTAAGAAATCACTAAACACTTTAACGTGTTCATTCGCTTTTGCCGCTTCTGCGATTTCTTCACGAGCTTCTTCTAACGATTTACCTGAACGATATAACACCTTGTATGCATTACGAATAGCATGTAGTGATTCTTTTTCAAAACCACGGCGTTTTAGACCTTCAAGATTTAAACCAAATGGTGTCGCGTGGTTACCTTGTGCAATGACATAAGGCGGCACATCTTGTGCAACACCAGAGCAGCCACCAACCATAACATGAGCACCAATTTTACAAAACTGGTGAACTGCGGTCATCCCACCAATAATGGCATAATCACCAAGTGTTACATGACCACCTAGAGTACCGTTATTTGCAATAATACAACGGTTTCCAATGATACAATCATGAGCAATATGCACATTCACCATCAGTAAGTTATCATTGCCCACTTTTGTCAGGCCAACATCTTGAACAGTACCACGGTGAATGGTTACGCTTTCACGAATACGGTTTCTGTCCCCGATTTCAACTCGCGTTGGTTCGCCTTGGTATTTAAGATCTTGGTTAATCTCACCAATGGAAGCGAACTGGAAAATCACATTGTCACGACCAATTTTTGTATGGCCATTAACCACAACATGAGATTTCAGTTCAGTGCCTTCACCAATTTCAACATTCGCGCCAATATAACAAAAAGGGCCAATACGAACATTGGCACCGATGATAGCTCCATCTTCTACGATAGAGGATGGATGAATATAGGCTGTTTTATCAATCATATCAGACCTCACGACGACGGGCGCACATCATTTCTGCTTCGCAGGCCACTTCTCCATCAACTTTAGCAACACCTTTAAAACGTGCAACTCCGCGACGTTCTTTGATAAATTCTACTTCTAAGACCATTTGGTCTCCTGGTAGAACGGGACGTTTAAAACGCGCATTGTCTATCGCTGCAAAATAGTACAACTCACCCGGTTCTAATTTTCCAACGCTTTTAAACGCAAGAATTCCAGTCGCTTGCGCCATGGCTTCTAAAATCAATACACCAGGGAAAATAGGTTTACTTGGGAAGTGTCCTTGGAAAAATGGCTCGTTAAATGACACATTTTTCACTGCACGTAATGATTTGCCTTTTTCAAAATCCAATACACGGTCAACCAGAAGGAATGGGTAACGGTGCGGAAGCAGTTCTAAGATTTCTTCTATATTCAGAGTATGATTATCACTCATCGAAATACTCTTCCTGTCTATTAATACGGTTTAATTAATGAATCGGCCTGCTTTAACCTTAAATTAGGTTAACTGGCAGGCCGGAAAACGTAACTCAGATAACTATTTTAGCCTGAATTACAAAATGATTACTGTTTTTTTTGATTTTGGCTATCTAATTCACGCTCAACATGTTTCAGCCGCTTATTCATCTCATTGATATTTAAGACTAAAGCAGCTGTTTTACGCCAAGTTTTATTAGGCTGTAAAGGAATCCCTGAAGAATATACTCCTGGTTCAGTGATAGGTCTCATAACCATCCCCATTCCTGTTACTGTGACCTTATCGCAAATTTCCATATGGCCGTTGATAACACTGGCACCACCAATCATACAGTAACGGCCGATTTTTAAACTACCAGCCATGATAACACCACCAGCAACTGCGGTATTATCACCAATTATGACATTGTGTGCAATTTGGCACTGGTTATCGATAATAACCCCATTGCCAATTACTGTGTTATCTAAAGCACCTCGGTCAATGGTTGTACTCGCACCGATCTCAACACGATCGCCGATGATCACTGTGCCTAATTGAGGAATTTTGATCCAATTACCACGATCATTCGCATAGCCGAAACCATCAGAGCCAATGACTGTGCCAGATTGAACTAAACAGTGTTCGCCAATCTCAACATTGTGGTATACGCTGACATTCGCCCACAAACGGGTTCCTGTACCAATACGCGTATTTTTGCCCACAAAACAACCTGCGCCAATCACCACATTATCGCCAAGCTCAACACCACTTTCGATAACGGCATTTGCGCCAATTGCGACATTCTTACCAAGTTTTGCATCATCAGCAATTACCGCTGATGCATGGATATCTTCAGCTGGGCTTGGCGTTGTATCCATAATTTGAGCCATGCGTGCATAAGCAAGGTATGGGTTATCCACTACCAGAGCAGCCACTTTGCATGCTTCAAGATCTTTTGCTGTGAGAACCACCGCTGCAGCTTGGCAATCTGCCAATTTGTCACTATAACGGCTGTCAGATAGAAAAGTAATCTGTTGATTATTCGCTGAATGCATTGGAGCAATACCGGTGATGGTAATATCACCATCACCGTGTAATTGCGCATTCAACTGCTGAGCAAGGTCAGCCAATCGAATTGAAGACATCTATTATTTAACCTGTTTTTGAACCTGACTTGTAATGTCAACGCTATCTTTTGCATAAGCAACTGCATTTGCATCGATAACGACATCATAGCCTTCTTTAGCTGCAACAGCCTTAATAGAGTTCTGAATACGAGTTAAAATTTTAGTACGCTCTTCGCCTTGGCGACGGCGGTTGTCTTCTTCAAATTTTTGAGCTTTTTCAGCGAATTGATCACGTTTAGTCATGAGTTCAGATTCAAGCTTTTCGCGCTCACTTTGTTTCATTGTTGCACCATCACGACGCAATTTTTCAACACGAGTTTGCAAATCTTTTTCTAGATTTTGTAACTCAGTCGCACGACTTTTGAATTCACTTTCAAGCTGTTTAGCAACGGCTTCACGCGCTGGCATATTTTGGAAAATTTCACCAACATTGACGATAGCGATTTTCTCAGCATAAGCCCCCGCAGACATTGCTAAAGCAATACTCACACCCGCTGCACACAACAATTTTTTCACACTAAACTCCTTAACCCATACGTATGGCTGGAAATTTCGGTTGCTCCCACAAAAACATGGGAGCCTTCATAGATAGAAACTGGAATAGATTACCACGTTCTACCAATATTAAATTGGAACTGTTCTGATTTATCCCCTTCGTAGTCCTTAATCGGCTGCGCATAAGAGAAGACCAGTGGTCCAAGTGGAGACATCCATTGTAAAGCCACACCCGCAGAAGCTCGGATATTGCTTGCCTTACCATAGTCAGGCATACCTTCGCGCCAAGCCGCAGGAATACTGTTCCAATTAGTGTCCCATACCGTACCTGCATCAACAAAGAGAGAGGTACGAACGGAGTTCGAATACTTCTCGTCAATAAATGGAGTCGGAGTGATTAACTCAAATGATGCCGCGTACATCGCATTACCACCGACCGCATCACTTGATGGGCTTCCAGGCTCTGGGCCATCTTTTCCATTAATTTTCTTCAAATAAACCGCTTTTGGACCGATATTATTCGAACGGAAACCACGAATAGTGCTTGAACCACCCGCATAGAAGTTTTCATAGAATGGCATTTGCTTACTGCCAATACCATCACCATAACCTGCTTGTGCACGCCCCAGAACTACCCAAGTTTCGTCTTCGTCCAGTGGATAATACTGCGCTGTATCAAAGCGTAGTTTATAGTATTCGTTATCAGAACCAGGAATTGTCACTTTACCCGATACGTTCGTTTTATTACCCGATGTCGGGAAGAAACCACGATTTAACGAGTTATAAGTCCAACCTAAGTTAAGTGTGAAGTCATCCGCATCAAAGCTTTCTTTATTACGTCCGTTCTCTGTAACTGGTGGATTTTTACCCATAGAATCAAGGTAATCCCACATAGCAGCTTGAGCACGCATATCCGAAAGTCGGTTATGAACATAACCCGCACCGACGCGGAAAGAGTTATTTTCATTAAATGGGAAGCTTAAGAAACTGTCTAGGCCATACGTTTTGTTGTTATAGCCTGATAGATCCGCATCTTTCGCACTAAAGTCGTTATAGAAAATACGACCGCCTAAGCTCACACCATTAACGGTGAAGTACGGGTCAGTAAATGAGAATTCAACGTTAGTTGAGTAGTCATTTTTACTTGCGTTAATACCAACTGCGTTACCTGTACCTAACCAGTTATCTTGTGTAACCCCAACTTGGAAGCTCACACCACTTTCAGTACCAAAACCGATACCAAAGTTCATTGAACCAGTATTACGCTCTTTAACCTTGTAGATAACATCTACTTGGTCGGGGCTACCAGGTACACGTTGAGTCTCTACATCAACAGTTTCGAAATAACCTGTACGATTCAGACGTTCTTTACCTAGTTCAACTAAATCATTTCCGAGCCATGCACCTTCCATTTGGCGCATTTCACGACGTAAAACAGTATCTTTACTGGTGTCATTGCCTTGGAAACGAATCTCACGCACATAGAAACGGTTACCTGCATCAATGTTTAAGTGCAATTTAACTGTTTTATCTGCATCGTTGATTTCAGGTTGTGTCATTACTCGAGGATATGCATAACCATAGCGGCCAAACATATCTTTGATTTTGTTTTCCATACTTGTCACTTGAGCACCGTTATATAATTCTCCCGGTGTAATAGTGATAAGCTCTTGAATTTCAGTTAAATGATCAGCCGTATTACCATTAACTTCGACACCCGATATTTTATATTGGTCGCCTTCAGTAATGTTAATAGTAATATAAATACCTTTTTTGTCTGGGGTCAGACTGACTTGCGTGGAGTCTATATTAAAACGCGCATAACCACGATCAAGATAAAAACTGCGCAGAGTTTCTAAGTCACCCGCCAGTTTTTGCTTCTGATATTTCTGGTCAGCAGCGAGGTTCCACCAAGGAACATCATCACGCAATTGCAGCTTATTAACTAATTCTGCTGTAGTGTAATTTTTATTACCTACAATATTAATTTGCTGAATTTGAGCTGAAACACCTTCAGAGAAAACAAATTTTAAATCCACACGGTTACGTGGCAAAGGCGTTACAACAGCTTTTACTGTTGCATTATATTTACCAACGCTATAGTAAAAGTCTTCTAAACCTTTTTCGATATTTGCAATTGTCGTGCGGTCGAGTGCCTCACCAACGCGGATATTTGAAGCTTCCAAGTTCTGCTTGAGCATATCATCTTTAACAGACTTATTGCCTGTAAAGGTGATACTTGCAATCGTTGGCCGCTCTTTAACTTGAACGATCAGCGTGTTTCCATCACGCAGGACCCTAACATCTTCGAAGTTACCGGTTGAAAATAGGGAACGAATCGAACGGCTGATATCATCGTTATCAACTGAATCGCCAACCCTAACTGGCATGTTCAATAATGCTGCACCAACGGCGACGCGTTGTAGACCTTCGAAACGAATGTCTTTAACTACGAATCCGTCTGAACCGTATGCAGTGGCGCTGCCGAAAAGCAGCGACGCTATGAGCAACTTTTTCATCGCCATCGTTGTTATGCGTATTCCTTACTGGTCCCCAGCTTACAAAAATTAGAAGCGAGAGAAATCATTAAAAAGTGCAAGTCCCATTAACAGAATCAATGCCATTGCACCTATCCGAAAACTAAAGTCTTGTACTCGCTCAGACACCGGACTTCCTTTAATTTTTTCAATTAATAAGAAGAGCAAGTGCCCCCCATCTAAAACAGGCAATGGAAACAGATTGATGATACCTAAATTGACGCTAATAAGCGCAATAAACATCAAATAATATACCAAGCCTGACTCGGCGGATACCCCCGCACCTTTAGCGATAGATATCGGACCGCTTAAGTTATTGAGTTTGACATCCCCAACAACCAGTTTACCCATCATATTGACCGTCAACTTCATTAACTGCCACGTCTTATCACTGGCTTGGTAAAACGCAGAAAATGGCCCATATTGTTGCACCATCTTATATTCATCTGCTAACGGTAACACTGAAAGTTCTACGCCTGCAAACCCAATTTTCTCCCCACGCGGCCCATCTTGGCTATCAGGGGTCAACGTGAGTGAAATCAATTGCTGCGACCGTTGCACTTCAAGTTTTAACGGGACGCCCGGATTATTACGAATAATTCGTGTAACGGGATCCCACAGGCCCAGAACTTCCCCGTTAACACTCACTATTCTGTCGCCTTTCTGCAAACCTGCCCGTTCACCAGCTAACCCTTGCGTTACTTTTTGGATAACAGGGTCAATTCTTGCAGAGACAGGCATTATGCCTACTGACAAAATTGGATCTTGTTTCTCTGGATCAAACTGCCAAGTGGTTAAATCAACCGTTTTAGTAATCGGTTCATTATAACCACTGGGTAATACTTGTGCTGTCAGTTCACGGTCACCGATTTTACCGACCAATGCTAAACGAACTGAATTCCAATCAGGAGTTTCGATGCCATCAATAGATTTTAGTTCCATTTTTGGTTCAAAATTTGCAATTGCCGCAATAGAGCCTGGCTTTACGTCTTCAATGACAGGTTTCACAGAAGGAACACCAATCATAAAGACTATCCAATAGACAACAATTGCTAATAAAAAGTTCGCGATTGGCCCTGCACCAATAATGGCAGCTCGTTGACCGACAGTTTTATTGTTAAACGCTTGATGGCGACGTTCAGGAGAAACGCTACCAACTCGCTCATCAAGCATTTTGACATAACCCCCTAACGGGATTATCGCCAAAACAAATTCGGTACCATTCTTATCGACTTTGCGCCATAAGGTTTTGCCGAACCCTATAGAAAAGCGCTCAACATAAACACCACAGCGGCGAGCAACCCAGTAATGGCCGAACTCGTGTACTGTAATTAGCACACCTATTGCGATAATAAAGGCAACTAAACTCCAAATAAATCCCATGTATCTTCCTAAAGACCAAAACCGTTAAAAATTAACAAATTTAGCCCAGCAAAAACTGGGATTGCTGCTGTTAGGCTATCAATACGATCCAAGATACCGCCATGCCCTGGAATTAAATGACTACTATCTTTAATACCTGATTGACGCTTAAACATACTCTCGGTTAAATCACCAAACACAGATACTACAACAACAATAATTGAAGTCACTAGCAAATAATCAGGCATCACGGGGATTGGCGCAAAGGCGCTAAATAACCATGAAATAATCCCAGCAGTTATAAGGCCACCCACCAAGCCTTCCCATGTTTTACCAGGAGATACCTTCGGTGCCATTTTGTTGCGCCCGATAGTACGACCAAATGCATAGGCACCTGAATCAGCCCCCCAAACTAGCAACATGACATACAATAACCACCAAGCTCCAAAGAATGTATCACTTTGATAACCAACGGTTCTTAAAACCATCATTCCACAATAAAATGGGATAATCGTTAACACGCCAAATAATAAGCGAATAACAACTGATTTGCCCCAAGAAGCGGAGGCGGGATAGGTAACAACTAAAATAATCGCTATCCCCCACCAAATAAGGCCAGCCCATAAACCATACAAAATCATAGGCTCAGAGGAGAACTGATTTATATCGGAAATAAAAAATTGCATTGCAAGTAATATTGCAGCAAAAACAACCGCTAAGCCTATGCGCTTAGCTTGAGAGTGCCAGCCGACAAATTGTGCCCATTCCCAAGCACCTAAAGCACAAACCGCGATCACGACAAGCCCAAAATTCGCTGGGGAAAGTAAAAACAGCGCCGCAATAACAATCGGTATTAAAATTATCGCAGTAAGCAAACGATATTTCAGCACATCTTTCCCCTATTCTTTGCCCAGTTCATCATCTGATTCAGCTCCACCATAACGGCGCTCACGCTTACTAAAAGCATCAACTGCACTCTGAAACACCATTTCATCAAAATCTGGCCACAAAACGTTGGTGAAATAAAATTCCGCATATGCGACTTGCCATAATAGGAAGTTGCTTATGCGATGCTCCCCCCCAGTTCTTATGACTAAATCGACATTTTCTTGGTCATGCATACAAATATGGTTATCGATACTTTCTTCATTGATGTCATCAATAGAAAGCTCACCACTTTGTACCTTTGCAAATACTTGTTTTACACTGTTACTAATATCCCAGCGGCCACCATAGTTCGCTGCAATATTCAGTTTTAGCCCAGTGTTGTTTTGCGTTAATGCTTCTGCCTTATCAATTCTTTTTCTGAGGCGTTCACTAAAACGGCTAATATCACCAATGACTTTTAGTTTTACATTGTTTTTATGTAGGTTCTTAACTTCATTATCAAGAGCAAAAACAAATAGCTCCATGAGAGAACTGACTTCTTTCTCTGGCCTTCTCCAGTTTTCACTGCTAAAAGCATACAATGTGAGCGAACTAATCTTATTTTTTACCGCAAAGCGCACAGAATTACGGACAGATTCAACGCCTGCCTTATGACCTGTAATTCTGAGCTTCCCTCTTTGTTTAGCCCATCGGCCATTACCATCCATAATGATAGCAACATGCTTAGGCATCATTGAATCAGAGAGATTTTCACCACTAGAGTTCATTAAATATTAATCCTTGTGAGTACCACTTTGAGTATACAGACCAATAATAACTACTATTATTGAATTTGCTGATAAGACACATCCTTAAATCTCTAAGAGGTACTATGTTATTTTTCTTTTTTTAAACACATCACATATTAAAGAGTTATTATGGCTATCAGCAACTAAATAAAACACATACCAGCGTTAAATTGTCTGAGCGATTATTTTTTCTGCATTTTTACGCGCTCGTTCGTCGATTTCTAAGACCTCTTCAATCGAAACAGGTTCAGAAAAAACTTGGCTATCTAATACATTGCGATTAATTTTTGCTATATCCGTAAAGCGTATTTTGCCTTCGAGAAAAGCAGCAACTGTCATTTCATTCGCACCATTAAGTGCCGTCGTAGCGGCTTGCCCTTGGTGGCAGGCATCGATTGCGAGCTTCAAGCAAGGATAGCGTTGATAGTCAGGCTGAACAAATGTTAATGATGAAAGTGTTGCAAAATCAAGAGGTTTCGCACCAGACATGATACGCTTAGGATAAGCCATACTGTATGAAATTGGAGTGCGCATATCAGGTGTGCCCAGTTGTGCTATCACGCTGCCATCTTTATACCGAACCATGGAATGAATAACAGATTGAGGATGGATAATCACTTCCATTTGCTCGGCGCTCGCATTAAAAAAATAGCAAGCCTCGATATATTCTAGCCCCTTATTCATCATTGTCGCTGAATCGACTGATATTTTTCGCCCCATCGACCAATTTGGGTGGTTACATGCTTCATCAGGGGTCACATTATCAAGATGCGATAACGGTGTATCCCTAAATGGCCCACCTGATCCGGTTAAAACAATACTTGAGATACCGGAAGCTGATAAATCGGCAAAACCTAAATTCAGTTGAATAATTTCAGGTAAACTCTGGAAGATAGCATTGTGCTCGCTATCAATAGGAAATACTGTTGCATTGTGCTTACGAATCTCATTAAAGAATAAACGGCCACTAGTAATTAAAGACTCTTTATTCGCTAATAATATTCTTTTACCTTTGCGTATTGCCGCTAAAGTAGGAAGTAAACCGGCAACCCCAGTAATGGCTGACATAACTTGGTCAGCATCATCCAGACCAGCAAGGTCAATTGCAGCTTGTTTTCCTGACAAAACTTCAGTTTTACAATTATTCTCAGTCAAAATAGTTTTTAGCGCTTTTGCTGACGATTCATCCGCCATTGAGGCATATTTCGGATTAAACTCAAGGCACTGTTTCGCCATTTCAGTGACATTCTTTCCTGCCACTAGAGCAACGATTTGAAATTTTTCGGGATTTTGGCGAACAACAGAAAGTGTATTTGTACCAATTGAGCCTGTAGAACCTAGGATTGTCAGACATTTCATAGTGATTGAGTACTCTGTATTAATTCAATACTGAGATTATATCAGCTTAGAGGTTAGAAAGGATTTTTTAATAAGCTTGAAAAATAATAAAGCCACGCTAACGCACACTTTTACAGTTTGCATTGGTGGCTTTATTATTATGATGGATTAAAATTCCATCAACTCTGCTTCTTTTTGCGCTAATGCTTCATCAACTTTTTTGATGTAGCTATCAGTCAGCTTTTGGATATCATCTTGTGAACGACGCTCGTCATCTTCACTGATTTCTTTATCTTTCAGTAATGCTTTCACTTTGTCGTTAGCATCACGGCGAACGTTACGGACTGCGATACGGCCTTGCTCTGCATCACCACGAACCACTTTAATTAAGTCTTTACGACGCTCTTCCGTTAATGGAGGAAGTGGAACACGGATAACAGTACCCGCTGATGATGGGTTTAAGCCTAAATCAGATGCCATGATTGCTTTTTCAATCGCAGGTGACATGCTACGGTCAAAAACAGAAATAGCTAATGTGCGTGAATCTTCAACAGTGACGTTAGCTAATTGGCGCAAAGGTGTCGCTGAACCATAGTATTCAACAGTGATACCGTCTAATAGGCTTGGAGATGCACGGCCTGTGCGAACTTTACTAATTTGGCTTTTGAATGCTTCAAGGCTCTTTTCCATACGGTCTTGAGCATCTTTTTGGATTTCGTTAATCACGTTTTCAACCCTTAAGAACTGGTTATTAAAGGCCGCATGCGACCTCGCTTAAATTGTCTGAATTTATATTAGATAATACATTTAAACTCAGGTCATGTCTCTGAGTATTAATTGTGAGAAATCAGAGTTCCTTCATTTTCGCCCATAACAACGCGACGTAAAGCGCCCGGTTTATTCATATTGAATACGCGAATCGGTAAGTTATGGTCACGTGCTAATGTGAATGCCGCTAAATCCATCACTTTAAGTTCACGTTCCAAAACCTCTTGGTAACTCAGATTTTCATAAAGGACTGCGTCTGGGTCTTTAGCAGGGTCTGCTGAATACACACCATCAACTTTTGTCGCTTTTAACACGACATCCGCTTCAATTTCAATACCACGTAGGCATGCAGCGGAGTCTGTTGTAAAGAATGGGTTGCCTGTTCCTGCAGAAAAAATAACAACACGGCCGTGACGTAACAAGCTAATGGCCTCTGCCCAGCTATAGTTATCACAGACACCGTTAAGTGGGATCGCAGACATCAGTCTTGCATTCACATAGGCGCGATGTAATGCATCACGCATTGCGAGTCCGTTCATCACAGTTGCTAGCATCCCCATGTGGTCTCCGACAACACGGTTCATTCCAGCTTGTGCCAAACCAGCACCACGAAACAGGTTACCACCGCCAATAACCACACCGACCTGTATACCCAGTTCTATGAGTTCTTTAATTTCCTGAGCCATACGATCTAAAACGCTAGCATCGATACCAAAACCTTCTGCCCCTTGTAAGGCTTCGCCACTTAATTTAAGCAGAATACGCTGATAAACGGGTTTTGCATTGGTTGCCATGGTGTTCTGTCCTAACAGATATTTATTGGGGTAACACACGTAGAATTACAGTGTTCTACGTACCTAAATTTTGAATTAGTTTAAATATAATTTTTTTATACACAAGAATTCTAGCGCAATGCCTATGACGCTAACATCGCAGGGAATATACGTATATAAAACAGAGCCGCCAATTGGCGGCCCTTAGTTGATTACTTGCTCATTGCAGCAACTTCTGCTGCAAAGTCAGTTTCAACTTTCTCGATACCTTCACCTACTTCGAAACGAAGGAAACCAGAAACAGTAGCACCTTTCTCTTTCAGTAAGTCACCAACAGATTTGCTTGGGTCCATTACGAAAGGCTGGCCAGTCAGAGAGATTTCGCCAGTGAATTTGTTCATGCGACCGATAACCATTTTTTCAGCGATTTCGCGTGGTTTGCCAGATTGCATTGCGATGTCTAACTGGATTTGGTGCTCATGAGCAACAACATCAGCAGGAACATCATCTGGAGTCACATATTCAGGTTTGCTTGCAGCGATATGCATAGCGATGTGTTTCAGTAATTCTTCGTCAGCGCCTTCAGCCGCAACTAAAACACCAATACGAGCACCGTGCAGGTAGCTACCTACTTGTGCGCCTTCCAGGATAGCAACACGACGAATATTGATGTTTTCACCAATTTTCGCAACTAATGTTGTACGAGCTTCTTCGAATTTTGCTTTCAGCGCATCGATGTCAGCATTTTTGTCAGCAACAACAGAAGCCAAAACTTCTTTACCGAATGCTAAGAAGCCTGCGTCTTTAGCAACGAAGTCAGTTTCACAGTTCAGCTCAACCAGAGCACCTGTTTTACCACCGTTGAAAACTTCAGTCAGGATAACACCTTCAGCTGCAACGCGACCTGCTTTTTTAGCCGCTTTTGCTTGACCTGATTTACGCATGTTATCAATCGCTAATTCGATGTCGCCATTAGCTTCAACGAGTGCTTTTTTACATTCCATCATACCTGCGCCAGTACGTTCGCGCAGTTCTTTTACCAATGCAGCGGTAATTCCAGACATGTGATTTATTCCTCGATATTCCCCGTGGGAGTCTTCCCCACGTGGATAGTTCTGATTCATATATAGAAGGGGCCTAAATCAGGCCCCTTCTAACATATAGCAGTACCTGTATAGCAATACCTAAATAAGGGTTTGGGCCTTATTACTCAGCTTCTACTAAGCTTTCTTCTGCTTGAACAGCCAGATCTTGTGAACGACCTTCACGAACGGTGCTTGCTACAGCGCCCAGATACAGTTTGATTGCACGGATTGCATCATCGTTACCAGGGATAACGAAGTCGATACCGTCTGGATCAGAGTTAGTATCAACGATAGCAAATACTGGGATACCCAGGTTGTTTGCTTCTTTAATAGCAATGTGTTCGTGGTCTGCATCGATAACGAACAGAGCGTCAGGTAAACCGCCCATATCTTTGATACCGCCTAAGCTGTTTTCTAACTTACCAAGTTCACGAGTACGCATCAGCGCTTCTTTCTTAGTCAGTTTGTCGAAAGTACCGTCTTGTGATTGAACTTCTAAATCTTTCAGACGTTTGATTGACTGACGAACGGTTTTCCAGTTAGTCAACATTCCGCCTAACCAGCGGTGGTTAACGAAATACTGATCACAGCTGTTAGCAGCTTCTTGAACGGCTTCGCTTGCAGCACGTTTAGTACCGACAAACAGAATTTTGCCTTTACGAGAAGCAATTTTAGTCAACTCAGCCAGAGCTTCGTTGAACATTGGAACAGTTTTTTCCAGGTTGATGATATGAACTTTGTTACGCGCACCGAAAATGAAAGGTTTCATTTTTGGGTTCCAGTAACGAGTCTGGTGACCAAAGTGTACGCCTGCTTGTAACATATCGCGCATGGAAACAGTTGCCATTTAATACCTCTGTATTTAAGTAATTGGGGTTATGCCTCCACAAATCCCATGCTACCGACTCCAAAGCTGCGTTAAAACGCATAAGAGCACCCCGGTGCACGTGTCGATTTGTGTGTGTTATTACACAATTGAGTTTTAAGTTTCGCACATCCAATATTTTATCAACGACTTTATCTTGATGCCATAAAATGACATTTCGATGATGGTGATAAGAAATAAATGGATTGCCGGCGCGCTTTATACCATAAAACCAACCTAGAAGCCAACTTTTGTTGCTTTTTTCGCTCACAAAAATGCCTAAAAGTGGTTTTGATTTAAAGCCATTGACCTGAGCAATATTTAACCATTGCTCAGGTCAATTATAGACGCTATTTGGCAAGATAAAAAAACCTTATTTTTGCAATATCGTCTAGATGGCCTTCGTTACTATTTTGCATTTTGTGCTGTTAAAAGCTCAAAATGAACAAGCTCCACTCCTTTCCTTATCTACTATAAAGTGACTTCGACTTTCGAGTCCGCTCGATAGCTAGTTGGCAGAAAATGCGGTGGCTGTTACCATATATCTCATCGATGTAAAATGGGCTACCTATTTTTCCCCCTCTTTTTTAACATGCCATCAAATCAATGTTGGCATGAATGGACTAAATTCATGGCTATTATTATCAAAACTGAAGAAGATATTCAGAAAATGCGTGTTGCTGGCCGCTTAGCAGCAGAAGTGTTAGAAATGATTGCTCCGCACGTTGTGCCGGGTGTTAGTACGGGTGAATTGGATCGCCTATGTCATCAACATATTGTTGACGTACAGCAAGCTATCCCTGCGTGCCTGAATTATCACGGTTTTCCTAAATCTGTTTGTATTTCTGTCAATGATGTCATCTGCCACGGCATTCCTAGTGATGATAAAATCTTAAAAGATGGCGATATTGTTAATATTGACGTCACCGTTATTAAAGATGGTTTCCATGGCGATACCTCCAAAATGTTTATTGTTGGTAAACCAACTATTCAAGGTGAGCGCCTTTGCCAAGTCACACTAGACAGCTTATATTTAGCAATCCGGATGGTTAAACCGGGTATTCGCTTACGTACTTTGGGTAAAGCCATTCAAGAATTTGTCGAAAAACAAGATTTCTCAGTTGTGCGTGAATATTGCGGCCACGGCATTGGCCAAGGTTTCCATGAAGAACCACAAGTTCTGCACTATGATGCTGACGACAGTGGCGTGGTTCTACAAAAAGGGATGACTTTTACCATTGAGCCTATGGTCAATACAGGCGATCACCGTATTCGCACCATGAAAGATGGCTGGACAGTTAAAACCAAAGACCGCGGTTGGTCTGCACAATATGAACACACGTTAGTTGTGACGGATAACGGCTGTGAAATCCTCACTCTACGTAAAGAAGAAGAGCCGTTTATCTCTGCAGTATTAGTTAACGAATAATCTTCTCCATTGAGCCTTCCTAACCGAAGGCTCTTCCTCTGTTCATTTTTATCAAAAAACCGTAAGCTGGTAGCTACCCCCCTATTGCTATCAATACGGAAAGATAAAGATGACTGTAAATTCAGCTTCCTACCTCCCCCCTAATCAATTTAGTACTCATGACCTTGAACTTAATTTATTAAGACAACATGTCGATGATTTCGATCAGTGGCTGGAAGAGGCTTTCAACCAAGGTAAAGATGTTGTCGACCTTATTCACTTGCGAAGTGATTACCTTGATGCGTTACTCACTCGATTATGGCAATCCTTTCAATTTGATAAGCAGCCTGATATGTCACTAATCGCCGTTGGGGGTTACGGGCGCCATGAACTACATCCACTTTCTGACATTGATATTTTAGTTTTAAGTAAAAAACCGCTTCCAGAACACATCGCTAACGAAATTGGGCAATTTATCACTCTATTATGGGATTTGCGGTTTGATATCGGCCACAGCGTCCGTTCCCTCGCTGAATGCATTGAAGCCGGAAATGCAGACCTAACCACCGCAACTAATCTCATTGAATCACGGTTAATTTGTGGTGATGTCGCCCTGTTTTTACAATTACAAAAAACTATTTTTAGCGATGATTTTTGGCCTTCCGCGGTCTTTTTTGCTGCAAAAATTGAAGAACAACAAGAACGCCATCAACGCTACCATAGCACTAGCTATAATTTAGAACCCGATATTAAAAGTAGCCCTGGGGGATTACGGGATATCCATACCTTACTATGGGTCGGGCGGCGTCATTTTGGTGCAACCACCGTCGATGAAATGGTAGGTTTTGGTTTTCTCACTGAAGAAGAGCGCCAAGAACTCAAAGAGTGCCTAATATTTTTATGGAAAATTCGCTTTGCGCTCCATTTAGTGGTGAAACGTCATGATAATCGCCTGCTATTTGACCGCCAGTTTAGTGTGGCTCGGTTACTGGGTTATGAAGGCGAAAAAAACCAACCCGTTGAACGAATGATGAAAGATTTTTATCGCGTCACTCGCCGTGTTCGGGAACTCAATCAAATGCTATTGCAGTTATTTGATGAAGCTATTTTAACGCTTAACCCCAACGAAAAGCCCCGTCCTATTGATTCTCTATTCCAATTACGCGGATCATTGATTGACGTTATTGATGAAGAGTTATTTATCAAGCAGCCAGCCGCTATTTTAAAAATGTTTTACCAAATGGCTCGCTACCCAAATATTACAGGGATCTATTCCACTACTTTACGGCAACTACGTTATGCGCGGCGCAACCTTTCAGTGTCATTATGTGAAATCCCTGAAGCCCGAAAACTGTTTATCAAAATTCTACGCCACCCTCGCGCCATCAAAGGTGCATTTGTCCCAATGCACCTTCATAGTGTACTGAGCGCTTATACCCCACTCTGGAGCAATATCGTTGGTCAAATGCAGTTCGACCTATTTCATGCATATACCGTTGATGAACACACTATTCGCGTACTGCAAAAAATTGATAGCTTTACGTTAGAAGAAAATCGTCGTGATCATCCACTGTGTGTCAGTGTTTATCCCAAATTATTGCAACCTGAACTTTTACGATTAGCTGCCATTTTTCACGATATAGCTAAAGGCCGATCAGGAGATCATTCCGACCTTGGCTCTGATTTTGTTTATGATTTTGCCTTACTGCATGATTTTTCTGTCAAAGAAGCTGAATTAGCTTCATGGTTGGTTAAAAACCACTTATTGATGTCGGTGACAGCTCAACGGCGTGATATTCAAGACCCCGATGTCATTAAACAATTTGCAGGGGAAGTTAAAACTGTTTCACGGCTTAACTACTTGATGTGTTTAACGGTTGCAGACATTTGCGCGACAAATAGCACACTGTGGAATAGCTGGAAACAAAGTTTAATTCGTGAACTTTTTTTATCTACAGAGCATCAATTAAATCAAGGCATGCAGAGCACCCCTGACTTACGCGAACGCATTCGTCATCATCGTTATCAAGCTTTATCATTACTACGCCAATCATCAATTGATGAAGAAAAACTGCAGGGGTTATGGTCCCGCTGCCATGCCGATTATTTTTTACGTCATACGCCATCCCAATTAGCATGGCATGCTAAGCACTTACTAGCCCATGATTTGAGCCAGCCTTTGGTATTAATCAGCACACAACCTAAACATGGCGGAACAGAAATTTTTATTTGGTGCCATGATAAACCCCATTTATTTGCCGCTGTCGCCAGCGAATTGGATCGGCGAAATTTAAGCATTCACAGTGCTCAAATTTTTACTAACAAAGACAATATGGCCATGGATACCTTCGTCGTTCTTGAGCCTAACGGTAGTCCTCTGTCCAAAGACAGATACGACCACATCCGAAAAATGTTGTTATTAGCCGTTCAGCAACCAGAAATATCACTGCCTAAGCCACGTACTCTGCCGTCAAAATTACGTCACTTTACCGTGCCAACAAAAGTCAATTTTCTACATTCCACCAACGACCGTCGCACCTATATGGAACTGTTCGCCTTAGATCAACCAGGTTTATTGGCTCGCATCGGTCATATTTTTGCTCAAATGGAAATTTCTCTATATGGCGCACGCATCACGACAATTGGCGAAAAAGTGGAAGATTTCTTTGTTTTAGCTGATAAGGAACACAAAGCGTTGACTAAAAATATGCAACAAGAGTTATCAGAAAGGTTGACAGAGGCCCTAAAATCGAAGGATAAAATATAGCGTCCATCACATTTTTATGGTGAACGTTCACTTTTTATAACATTCAAGAGGAAAATACAATCAATGCAGCATTTACAAGCGATCATTGAACAAGCGTTCGAAGAGCGAGCCAGTATCACACCAAATACGGTATCAAACTCAGTAAAACAAGCCGTGTTAGATACCATTGCATTACTCGATAGCGGAGAACTACGTGTAGCTGAGAAAATTGCCGGTGTTTGGGTTACCCATCAATGGCTGAAAAAAGCTGTTTTGTTATCATTTCGCATTCAAGATAACCAAGTGATTGACGGTGCAGAAAGCCGTTATTTCGATAAAGTTCCAATGAAATTTGCGGATTATGACCAAGCTCGCTTCGAAAAAGAAGGCTTCCGAGTTGTTCCTCCTGCCGCTGTTCGTAAAGGCGCTTATATCGCTAAAAATAGCGTATTAATGCCGTCATATGTCAATATTGGTGCTTACGTCGATGAAGGCACAATGGTAGATACATGGGCAACCGTTGGTTCATGTGCACAGATTGGTAAAAACGTGCATTTATCTGGTGGTGTAGGGATCGGTGGCGTATTAGAGCCATTGCAAGCTAGCCCAACAATTATTGAAGACAACTGCTTTATTGGTGCTCGTTCTGAAGTGGTCGAAGGGGTGATTGTTGAAGAGGGTTCCGTTATTTCAATGGGGGTTTATCTGGGGCAAAGCACCAAAATCTATGACCGTGAAACAGGTGAAATTCATTACGGCCGAGTCCCTGCTGGCTCCGTAGTTGTTTCAGGTAATTTGCCATCTAAAGATGGTCGCTACAGCCTGTATTGCGCCGTCATTGTAAAAAAAGTTGATGAGAAAACTCGCGGTAAAGTGGGTATTAATGAATTATTAAGAACGATTGATGAGTAATTAAACGCCTAAAATCTCACGCCAAACCTGTTACTGGTTTTTATAATAAACTTTTATAGTGAGCCACTGTAATTAGGTTAAAAAACTAAAGCTATCCCGAATCGCATACCCCCGTATGCAACTCGGGTGGCCATATCAGTGTTACCTTTTAATATTAGCGCATTAATTGCAAAGAGAAGTTTGTCAATTTCTACAAATCGCGCATAATATGTCCGTGGCTTTTGCCGTTTACCTCTAATAAAACTGTATTATTTTATTTTTCATTATAATGATGCTGTTTGTGTAATAACATCATTATATCTATCACCCAAACGAATGGGATAGATAGCTTATTAACGAGAAATAGACCGATATTGTTACGGCCTGCTCACACTATCACTTTGTTCACCGACTCTGTCTCTACAGTAAAGCGAGCTAACATGTACGATAATTTGAAAAGTTTAGGCATCAGTAACCCTCAAGATATTGACCGCTACACCTTACGCCAAGAAGCGAATAATGACATTTTAAAAATTTATTTTCGCAAAGATAAAGGGGAGTTTTTCGCTAAAAGCGTAAAATTTAAATACCCACGCCAGCGTAAAACTATTGCGGATGGTAATAATAATTTCAAAGAAATTAATGAAATTAACACTAACCTACGTTACGCCATTGAAGAACTAGATCAAATTTGCCAAACAGATCAAACTGACATTGATTTAAAACACAAAATTCTCGATGACTTACGCCATCTTGAACATGTGGTTTCAAATAAGATCGCAGAAATTGAAGCAGATCTAGAAAAATTGACCCGTAAATAATTTACAGGTGAAATGATTAATTTACTGCGCCGTAGCACTGCCAATATTTATCATTAATATAGGTAATACTACGGTGCAGACATTTAAAGCAGCTCCGCCCATGCTTCAACCCAAGGCTTAGCAAACTCCTCAGGAACATCCACCTCAATTGCATCAATAAATAAAATATCGCCAATACGGGTCGCTGATTGTTCAGCTAACAGTTCATCGAAACGAATACCTGCGCCACAAAAACTTTCATAGCTGCTATCACCTAAAGCAATTATTCCGTAACGTAAATCAGGTTGATAACCGACAACATCTTTGATTTCACTATATAACGGAGCGATGGTGTCAGGTATATCCCCTTGCCCTGTAGACGAAGTCACAATAAGTGCAATTTCATTACCTGAATTATAAAGTTGCCAATCGCTCAAGGTGGGCTCATCAAAAACAACCACTTCATGCCCTTGCTGCTCTAAAATTTCTTGTGCCGTTTCCGCAACAGCTAAAGAGTTACCATAGACAGTTCCAACAAAAATGCCTATTTTTGACATAACATTCCCTCTATTTCATAGTTAACTTGATGAGTTAATAACGTTTATCCCTAATTTTGCAACTGTATCTGACCATCCAAATTGCTCAATTAATGACAACCATTGTGTATCCCACGCGGCCACTAACGATATATTTTCTTTTGTTATTGGGTGATTTAAATTTAATAAGCTGGCATGTAACATCAGGCGAGACACTGAAAAATGCGTATTCACCCCTCGGTTTTGGCGTAAGTCTCCATGCTTGCTATCACCAATAATAGGGTGACGAAGATGAGACATATGCCTTCTCAATTGATGTTTACGGCCAGTTTCAGGTTTTAACTCAACTAAACTAAATCTTGATGTTTCATATCGCCCAATCGCAATAGCACATTCAACTGTCGCTATCGGTTTACAGTGGGTAACGCATTCCTGTAAAACAGGTTCACGTGATGCATGTTTATCCGCAATTTTATCTAACTCTTCTAATAGCGGGTAATCGATGGTTTGCTCTTCGGTTAAATAACCGCGAACGACAGCGTGATACACTTTTTCTAACTGATGGTTTTCAAATTGAGCCGATAACAGCCTTGCGACATCACTCGATAACGCAAATAGTAATATACCTGATGTCGGCCTATCGAGGCGATGAATGGGGTAAACATACTGGCCAATTTGGTCACGTAGTGTCTGCATCACAAATACGGTTTCTTTACTGTCCAGCCAACTGCGATGCACTAACATACCAGCAGGCTTATTAACCGCTACCATATATTCATCGTGATAAATAATTTCCAGCATCAATAAATTACCCGCAGGTCTTAGTGGAGAAAAAACCATCTAACTCACGCAAATAATTGATAAGTAGAGTATATTGTTCTTCTTCATCATGCTTATACGCTTCTTCAAAATAAGGAGCGACCGCAAAATTAGTTGGCAGCGTAGCCCCTTGTTCAATTAACATTTGTAGACGAGGTATTAAAATCCACTGCAGCCACTCTATAGCCTCCATCGTATCAATACAAAAAGGCTCTACGCTGTTAAAAGCCTCGGGGGAAGGTGGCTGTTCATTCCAAAGAGATTTTAATTTCATTTCCTCTTCTAAGTGACGAAGTTTCTCAATAATACGTTGTTCAATATTCATACTTAAACTCATTTAGTGATGGCTGCAGCAAATATACGGTATTTTCTATCATAATTCTGTCGGATACATGGGGTTAAGCCTTAGCAAATACAAGTTTATTTATTTTGCATATTGATAATAATTATTATCGTAGCTATTAATCGAACAACTCATTTAATAAGATTCGTTTATGTTTTGTTGCAGATAGCACATGTAAGATTAAATGTTTTATCAATTTAGTACTTACAGAATAATTAACAACAAAATGGTTTATCTATGGGACGACTAAAACAGTGGCGTAAGGAAAATAAAGTCTGGAAAGCTTTAAACTCTAACTATATTGAATTAAAAAGAAAAATACGTATTTCAAAGCTACCTTCGTCACAATATCAGCATTATCAAGTTATGTGCCAAAACTACCGTAGTGCGCAATTTTCTTCAGTTATTGAAGGCGTTCCTCATTTTATCGAACGCCCTATAAATAAGTATCTACATAAAAGCTGGAGCGGAAAACAAAAATTATCAACCGCCAGCTACACGCTCAATTTAATTGAAAGTACATTCAAGCCCGAAGCTATTGAAGCTATGTTTTCTGCTAAGCGAGAAGGGCTTCTAGTGGCAAACATTGAATTAAAATCAGGGGAGCTTGCTCAATTAACATTGATTTACTCTCAATACCCTCGAGAAGGCGACCTCACTTTACACTTGAGAAATGAGACCGGTGACGATATTTATTTAATGAGTTTTTCCTTCGGCCCAGAAGGACAATTGTACGTGTGCTCTTTGCAAGGCCCTTCCACTGAACAAAGTGTCGATCAAGTTAGGTTGATAACTAAGCAAATGCACGGTATGAGGCCCAAAAATTTATTAATGTCAGCGGTTTATGCAATAGCAGCCTTCTTTGATGTAAAATCAATATTAGGAATTTCAAACCAGTGTCATATTAAGAGCCAGCATTTGAAATCAAGCTATGATACGTTTTGGCAAGAATGCGGTGCCACGAAAACACCTGATGGTTGGTTCCAATTACCTATTCAAGAACCCGTACGAGATATAGAGTCAGTGAAAAGCCAGCGTCGTGCTGAATTTCGCCGCCGAGAAGCGCTCCGAGATTCCATGACCCAAGATATTATTGCTTCGCTAACTAAAAATTCAATTAGATTAGAACATTGATTTAAATAAATTAAAGTATCTTTAATTTTTTCACATCACTCCGCTACAATAGGTATTAACTAAAAAAGCCAGTCAACCGAAGCTGACTGGCTCATACTTTAAAATTTACGCATCCTGCTAATGACTTCCCGTCATTCAACATCCTGTTGATTAAAACAAATTTATAGATTTATCACCTAATCGCGTTCCATCGCCTTGTTTTAAACAATTTTTACACCTCACATGAAGGTATAAAAAGCTAAACGAGTTTACCCTGTCCAGCGCGATAAGAATGCATTAAATCTATTAATGAAACAACCTAGCAAAATAAACAATAACACGGTAAAAATACGCAAAAAGTACAAACCAGATAGTAACGCCATGAAATTAAAAGTTAAATAATTATCATTACAATATAAAGAACATTTTTTAAGAAATTACTTAGCTTAATTGTAGGCATTTACTTACACAAACCCGCTTAAAAACACTTACCCCTGAGGCTCAACAACAACCACTAGCTCATCGAGAAAACTTGTTAAATTCGAAGAAAGTACACGCCTTTCCTGACTACCAAATTTTTCTAATATAATTTCCCCCGTGATATTACACATTGATATCATTTCAATCTCTGATTCCAACGTTGCAATGAATAGCGTGGGTGATAGTTTTAAACGCTTTTGAGTCACTAAATGACCAATTAAATTTTCTTGCAAACGGATGAAATCATCTTCATTCCACACCTGTACTAAACTCAACGTAATATCACGAAATGTGGCTTTCATATCGCCAGCAAGCTGTGCAGTATAAAAAACATGGATATCACCTTGTAAATTAATCTCCAATGCTGTCGCAACTTTATCTAAGCTCGCATCCTTTATTGGAAATGGTTGAGGTTCCCAGTAAACCCAGTTTTCACCTGTGCGGACAATACATGGCGATGGAATACCATATAAGTCTGTTGAGGCGGGAGGTAACCCCGTTTGTTGGTGCCATTGTGAAATATATTTCTGAGTAAAATTATGTAGTGCGGCAGAATGTGAAGTATTCATAATTATGTGTTTTTTGTCGTCAATTTAAAGAGAAAGGCGTCAATGTTGTCGATAAATGGTATTATGACAGAAGTTCACAGACGAAGAAAATATCCCAATTTTACCTATTAGCCTCATTTTCAGTTTATGAAGTATAAGGACCTATATGTCACACTACCAGAATAATCCCGCACTTAATAATTTAACTCTTGGAAAGAAAACGGATTATCATGATCAGTATGATGCCACATTATTACAAGCTGTCCCTCGTAGCTTAAATCGTGACCCTTTAGCCATTCACGCTAAAGCACTTCCATTTCACGGTGCTGACATTTGGACAATGTATGAGCTTTCATGGCTAAATCAGCGCGGTGTTCCCCAAGTAGCAATAGGCTCGATTAGTGTTGATGCAAATAGCGAAAACTTAATTGAATCTAAGAGCTTTAAGCTTTACCTAAATAGTTTTAACCAAACACGTTTTGAAACTTGGGAAAATGTGCGAAGCGCTTTGCAAAATGATTTAAGCCGCTGTGCTAATGGCCAAGTAAGCGTTACACTTCATAAATTAGAGCACTTTGCTCATCAACCTATCCAGCCATTACTTGGCGAATGTATTGATGAACAAGAGATTGATATTGATAATTATGAGTTTAATCGAGATTATTTGGCGAATAGCACCCAGCAACAAGTTGTTGACGAAACGTTAGTGAGCCATTTATTAAAATCAAACTGTTTAATTACCAACCAACCTGACTGGGGCTCTGTGCAGATCCACTATTGTGGACCCAAAATTGATCGTGAAGCCTTATTACGCTACTTGGTCTCATTTCGCCATCATAATGAGTTTCACGAACAATGCGTTGAACGCATTTTCACTGATATTATGCAATTGTGTAAACCTGAAAAATTAAGTGTTTATGCACGCTATACTCGCCGTGGAGGGCTTGATATAAACCCATGGCGTAGTAATGAAGAATTTACGCCAGAACTAGGTCGTTTATCACGACAATAAGTATATATAGTTGAAAAGTAAGTGTAATTAATACATTTGCAGTACAATTCACATATCAAGAACCCATGGGGTAAAGGAGTACTACTTGATTACTCATATCAGTCCATTAGGATCTATGGATCTACTCTCTCAACTTGAAGTTGATATGCTAAAACGCACGGCCAGTAGCGATTTGTACCAATTATTTCGAAATTGTTCTTTAGCCGTTTTGCATTCAGGCAGCTTAACTGATAGCAGTAAAGAGCTATTAGAAAAAAGTAAAGATTTTGATATCAATGTATTACGCCGTGAGCGTGGCGTTAAGCTTGAACTTATCGACCCACCAGAAAAAGCTTTTGTTGATGGTAAAATTATTCGCACCTTACAAGCAAACCTATTTGCCGTATTGCGTGACATTCTATTCGTCCATGCGCAAATTACGCATGCCAAAGAACAATTTAATTTAGACCTCGAAAATGGCACACATATTACCAATATGATTTTCTCTATCTTGCGTAATGCCCGTGCCCTGCATATCGATGAAGACCCGAGTATGATTGTTTGCTGGGGCGGCCACTCAATTAATGAAATTGAGTACCAATATGGCCGTAAGGTAGGTAATGAGCTTGGGTTGCGTGAGCTAAATATCTGTACAGGCTGTGGCCCGGGTGCCATGGAAGCACCGATGAAAGGTGCAGCAGTTGGCCATGCACAACAACAATACAAAAATAGCCGTTTTATCGGCTTAACTGAGCCTTCAATTATCGCAGCTGAGCCACCAAACCCATTAGTGAACGAACTCATTATTATGCCTGATATCGAAAAACGTTTAGAGGCATTCGTTCGATTAGGTCATGGGATTATTATTTTCCCAGGAGGTGTCGGTACCGCCGAAGAGTTACTGTATTTATTGGGTATTTTAATGGACCCAGCCAACAGTGAACAAGTTCTACCACTGATTTTAACGGGCCCAAAAGAAAGTGCGGAATACTTTGAAGTATTAGACGACTTTATTCGACACACTTTAGGTGATGAAGCCAGTAAGCATTACCAAATTATTATTGATGATGCTCAAGAAGTCGCTCGTGTAATGAAACGCAGCATGCCACAAGTTAAAGAAAATCGCCGTAGCACAGGTGATGCCTATAGCTTCAACTGGTCAATTAAAATTGCTCACAATTTACAACATCCATTCGAACCAACGCATGAAAATATGGCATCACTGAACCTCCACCCAGGGCAAGCACCTGAGAAACTGGCTTCAGATTTACGCCGCGCTTTCTCCGGTATTGTGGCTGGTAACGTGAAGGAATTTGGTATGAAAGCCATCGAAAAATATGGGCCATTCAAAATTCACGGCGATAGTGAGCTAATGAAGCGTATGGATGTGTTATTACAAGGCTTCGTTGAGCAACATCGTATGAAATTACCGGGTGGTACGGCATACGAACCTTGCTATGAAATCGTGAAATAAGTAAATGATGGCGTATTTATGATCCACTTATTAATTATTGATGCATTAAACTTAATACGCCGTATCCACGCGGTGCAAGGAAGCCCGTGTGGAGAAACTTGTTTATCTGCAATATCGCAGTTGATCGCCCATACTGATGCCACGCACATTGTTGCAGTGTTTGATGAAGAAGGACGTCACCAAAGCTGGCGCCATGAAAAACTCCCCGATTATAAAGCGGGGCGACAACCTATGCCTGAAGATCTGCATGCTGAACTCCCCACCCTAATAGCCTTATTTAAAGAAAAAGGGGTTCACTGCTGGCAGTCTGAAGGGGATGAAGCCGATGATTTAGCCGCTACCTTAGCAACACGCATTGCGGGATCGGGGCACACAGTTACCATCGTATCCACAGACAAAGGTTACTGCCAACTACTTTCCCCTAACTTAAGAATTCGCGATTATTTTCAAAAGCGCTGGCTAGATATCCCTTTTATCGAAAAGGAATTTGGCGTTTCTCCTAATCAACTTCCTGATTATTGGGGGCTTGCAGGGATCAGTAGTAGTAAAGTTCCCGGTGTTGCAGGGATTGGTCCTAAAAGTGCCACGACACTATTGCAACAATATCACTCTATTGAAAATATATTTGCCAATTTAGATAACCTTGAAGAGAAATGGCAGAAAAAGCTCATCAATCAGCAGGAAATTGCATTGATTTGCCGAGATATTGCGACTTTAAGAACCGATATCGCGATACGAGGGAATCTGAATCAGTTGCGTTATGCACCCAACTAATAGAAAACAGAAAAGCCACTTAATGATGAAGTGGCTTTTTTATTGACTGATTCTATAAATTAATAATACTCACGTGCCATTGGATTTGCCGACCATATCCTCATCACATGTACAGTTACTTCTTCGCGGTCATGATAAAGCTGTTTCGCTTGAATCAACACATTAACGCCTTGCTCTTTAAGCTGTGCTTTCATCTTTTCTAAGATATGTGAAACTTCTTCATAGCGCTTTTTCATCGGCAATTTTAAGTTAAAAATGGCCTCTCGGCACCAACCTTGAGCAAGCCAATCAGTCATTAGCGCAGCAACTTTAGCTGGTTTTTCAACCATATCGCAGACTAACCAAGTAATATTATGGGAAGTAGGCTTAAATTTAAAACCATCTTCACGGTGATGCTTAACTTGCCCTGTATCCATAAGGCTTTCCGCCATTGGACCGTTATCTACAGCATCCACCATCATACTGCGTTTCACTAATTGATAAGTCCATCCCCCTGGGCATGCTCCAAGATCGACAGCTTTCATCCCACTAGCTAGACGTTCTTCCCATTCTTCATAAGGAATGAAGACGTGGAAAGCTTCCTCAAGTTTTAAGGTTGAACGGCTCGGTGCATCTGATGGGAATTTTAACCTTGGGATCCCCATATAGAAATTTGAACTATTATTGGTATACGAATACCCGGTATAGCAGCAACCAGGGGCAATAAAGAACACATGAATAACGGGTCGCTTAAAGTTTTCGATTGGCAATAAGATTTTTTCTTTACGTAATGCATTACGTAAAGGTACCGTAAACTTGCGGCAAAACTTCAAGAGTTCTTTCGATTCATTGGTATCAGCAACTTCAACACGGAGATCTCCTGCCCGCACAACTTGCTGACTCAATGCATTTACAATCGGGGTAATACGGTCTTCAGGCGGTAAATCCTTAAGTAAATCCCCTATTACAATCATTTGACGAGCAAAAATTAATTCTCGAAAAGGCAACGTTCGTGCGAGTTTGTCCGCATCTTCTGCTTGGTAGCACTCAAAAATAACATAACCACTGTTTTCTTTTACGCGGGCAAAACCATAAATTTCTTTTTGCCCTGCTTTATCTGTAATTTCTGCTGCACATTCTTTTTCAAAGCCTGGACGGCAATATAGTGCAATTTTATTACTCATTGCGTGACGCCGATTTCCTTAGACGCATAGCGCCAATAACCACTAACAGCCAACCAATTAGGAAACATACACCACCTATTGGCGTAAAATAAGAGAAGTATTTTACCTGCAATAGTGCCATACAATAAAGGCTACCGCTAAAAAGAAGTATCCCAACAGAGAAAAACACACCTGACCAATAGAACCACAGAATTATTTTACGTAATAAAATTGCCCCTAGCACCATTAGTGCAACAGTATGCAACATTTGATAACGTAGCCCTATTTCAATCCAGTCCATTTGATGGACACTCATAATTGACGATAACGCATGTGAACCAATAGCTCCAAAAGCAACAGTAAAGAAGCCACTAATTCCTGCAAAAATTAACATCAAACGACTATTCACAGTAACACCTTTTATTTAAATACTTGATTACTGAATAAGCGCCACATCTTGGTCACCCGTAATAAAACCTAATTTTTCTTGTTCACTTGCCGCCTGCCCAAGAATCCATTGGCGAAATGCAGCTATTTTGCCTAAATCTGCCTGATTTTCTTGGCAAACTAAGTAGAATGCATTTTTACTAACTAACACCTCACTAAAGGGACAAACTAAGCGCCCTGCGTCAATTTCATTTTTAGCCATAACATTATTCGTCAGTGCAACTCCCTGACCATGAACAGCAGCTTGAATAACCATCGCACTATGACTAAAAATGGGACCTTGCTGTACATTAACGACATTTTGTAACTCTAGTTGCTTAACATATGCTTGCCAGTCTCTTCGTGAAGAATCGTGAAGTAACGTATGTTTTGCTAAATCTTCAGGAATTTTTAGTTGGCTATCTCCAGTTAATAAAGATGGTGAACATACCGGCATTAAATATTCAGCATAAAGCCTATCTGTTCTTAGCCCTGGCCAATTACCTTTACCGTAGAAAATAGCGACATCAACGTCATCTGCCAATTTATCTTCTTCTCTATCTACAGCTTGGATCCGCACATCAATTCCTGGATAGGCCTGGTTAAAGCCTGAAAGCCTTGGCACCAGCCACTGAATCGCAAAACTTGGGGATAAACTAACCGTTAATGCTCCTTTTGCACTTCTGGCTTGTAACTTACGCGTTGCCTCGTTTAAAGAAGAGAAAATCTCTTTAATATCAAGGTAATAACTTTGACCTTCTTCTGTCAATAACAATGATCGGTTGCGCCGACGGAATAATTTCAGCCCAAGGAAATCTTCCAAACTTTTCATTTGGTGGCTAACGGCCGCTTGAGTTACAAATAATTCTTCTGCTGCCTTAGTAAAACTTAAATGACGAGCAGCAGCATCAAAGACTCTCAGTGCATTTAGGGGCGGTAATCTTTTAGACATAATCACTTCTACTTGGCATCTTGTTATGCATTAGTTTTTTTCATCCGAAGCATTATAATTTGTCCCTTGAGGATACGCTAGTAAATACCTATAGTATGCACACTTCCTAAGCCGGAACGAAAAGTTACAGAGTTTAGTTACTTTGAAACTTTTGGCTTTGTGGTTGTGATGTTGTGTTTGCAAGTTGTCTGGTTGAACCAGACCTTTGTAGCTTTAGCTACTGTTTTTTCACTTCCTGTACATTTACCCTGTCTGTCCATAGTGATTTTATATAGTGCACCGCCAACGCGCGGTGCTTTTTTTTACTCTTTTTTTAATGCTATTTCGGTATTTACTTAAGCAATTTAACTTAATAAATACAAATAACTATAGATAATTGTAAGTGTACCGAAAAAACTTTCAGTAAGATATTTAAGATAAATCTTGAAAATTATTTACTAAGTACTTAAAAAAATAAATTTATAAACAAAAGGCATTGCATTGCAACGCAAAACACTGAATCATCTTGAAACCACATCTAGAAGAATTGCTAACAATTAATACCAAACGTAACAAAATATTTCAATGGCTAGATTAAAAAATGATAAGTTTAAATTAATCAGAAAGTAACTATAAATGTACTAATAAATGTACAATCAACTAATACCGCACTCAGTAAAATCAAAACACATTGAAATTTTGACTAAAAAGAAAATACTCATGGATCATTTTAGCGCCACCACATTTCGCCTCACCTTCCCAGCGATAGACTCATCAACACTATTTTTTGATAGTGCGGCAACAGCATTAAAGCCTATCGCCATGATCAATGCATCTAATGACTATTATCGCTTGTCTGGCAGTTCGGTATATCGAGGGCAGTCATCTGAATCATTGAAATTAACACGTGATTATGAGCAGGGGCGAATCCGTGCTGCAAAATATATTCATGCTTCCAGTGAAAAAAATATTATTTGGACACGCGGAACAACTGAGTCAATTAATTTAATTACACAAGGTTATTTTCGCTCAACATTAAAACCTGACGATGAAATTATTGTCAGTGAAATAGAACATCATTCAAATTTATTACCTTGGATTATGCTTTCACAGCAAACTGGCGCAAAAATTATAAAATGGCCGGTTGAAAAGAACCTGACATTGAGTCTTGATGTACTCCAATCTAAATTATCTGAAAAAACGAAAGTCATCGCTATCACTCAAATGTCCAATGTAACTGGCTATCAACCCGATATACAAACGGTGACTCAGCTCGCTCACCAAGTAGGAGCTTTAGTCGTTGTTGATGGCGCACAAGGTGTCGTTCATAGCCCGATTAATGTCAGTGAGCTGAATATTGATTTCTATGCATTTTCAGCACATAAGTTATATGGGCCAACTGGGCTTGGAGTTTGCTACGCCAAAACAGAACTTTTAGAGCAAATGACCCCTTGGCATGGTGGAGGGAAAATGTTGACCCACGTCACATTTGACGATTTCACTCTTGCACCTATTCCACAACGATTCGAAGCAGGAACACCGAATATTGCAGGGGTAATTGCCTTTTCTGCTACCCTAGAGTGGCTGGAAGGAATAAATTTAACACTAGCAGAAACATATACTTGCTCACTAATCGAATATGCTACTAAAAAACTGTCGGCACTTCCCGGCTTTATTCGCTATAGTGTGCCTGATTCTCCTTTGCTATCATTTAACTTCAAAGATATTCACCATAGTGATCTGGGTGCCCTCTTGACCGAACAAAATATTGCATTACGCTATGGTCAACATTGCACCCAACCATTAATGGATGCATTAAATATCAGTGGCTGCTTGCGTATCTCAATGATGCCGTACAACAACCGGGAAGACGTCGATAAATTTATCGATGCAGTCACCGTTTCACTTTCTATACTCAATGAATAAATCAATAAAGGAAGCCTAATGACTTCGACTAACCATGAACTTGCTCCGCACCCATTCGGTACAGAGATTAAAATTCAAGAAATAGTTGAACAGTTTTCCACACATAAAGCATGGGAAGATAAATACCGTTTATTAATTCAATTTGCGAGAAAATTGCCGGCGCTGTCTGATGATGAAAAGCTGCAAACTCAAGAGGTTAAAGGCTGTGAAAACCGAGTTTGGATTGGAGCACTTCTCAATGATGATGAAACATTTCATTTTTATGGGGATAGTGAAGGCCGAGTGGTGAAAGGGTTATTTACCATTTTGTTAGCGGCAATAGAGCAAAAAACAGCGAAAGAAATCATGGAAATTGATTTTAATAGCTTATTAGCTCAAACCGGCTTACCTAGCCAGCTCAGCGAATCCCGCCAAAATGGTATTCAATCGCTCATTACGGCAATTCAAAATATTGCCAATGAAATGACACCTGCGTAATTCATTGAATGAGGCTATCTATCGCAATAGCCTCATTCACTTTACTGCTGTTCCATTTCCCGTTGTGATTTTGCTATCATCTTTTTAAGTGCATGTGAGACAGCAATAAACCCAAAACTGGCTGTAACCATAGTCACCGCACCAAAGCCTGAAGCGCAGTCCATACGCTTAGAGCCATCCGCAGTGCTTTTTGCCGCACACACAGTGCCATCACTTTGCGGATAAACAAGCTGTTCAGTAGAAAAAACACAGTCAATCCCGAGCTTTCCTTTGCCATTTTTAACAACGTTAAAATCGGATTTTAAGCGTTCCCGCAACTTAGCGGCTAAAGGGTCTTGAACCGTTTTAGCTAGGTCTGTCACTTGAATCTGTGTTGGGTCGATTTGTCCACCAGCCCCACCTGTGGTGATAATGGGTATTTTAAAGCGTCTACAATACGCTAACAACGCAGCTTTAGGCCTTACACTATCAATGGCATCAATGACATAATCAAACCCCGTGCTAAGGTAGTGAGCGACATTATCAACAGTAATAAAATCATCAATAACATTCACTACACATTCGGGGTTAATTTCTAAAATACGATTTTTCATCACATCAACTTTTGGTTGCCCAACTGTCGACTTGATGGCATGTAATTGGCGATTGGTATTAGTCACACAAATATCATCCATATCAATTAATGTGATATGCCCAATACCTGAACGAGCAAGCGCCTCCGCGGCCCACACGCCTACCCCACCAATGCCAATGACACAAATGTGGGAACGTGCAAAAAGATGAAGAGCATGTTGCCCATATAAACGCCCGATCCCAGCAAAACGCTGCATCCAAGCATCAGAAAGCTTAGCTTGCATAATAACGAACAACCTCAGTTAAAACTGTAACTACATTGAACCAAATAGCGGCTGGCTTTTTTTCAGCACCCAAACTCGCCCGTAATGGTTATAAAAACCGGCCATTTTTCCGGCTTCATGGCCTATACCGTGGTAAATATCAAAATGATGCCCTTTAATCGCACCACCAACATCCAAGGCTACCATCATACGCATTTCGTACTGCCCCGTAAATTTCCCATTATTATCTAACACAGGGATCTCCGCGAGTAAGGCTGTTCCCGGTGGAATGAGGGTTTTATCTGATGCAACAGATGCTTTAGCAATTAAAGGAACCGCACTTGCGCCTCTAACGGGGACAAATGATTGCGGTTTAAAAAATACAAATGACAGATTTTCTTCTAATAGCTGGCGAACTTCTTGCTCGCTATGCTGATTCGTCCAATCATGGATAGCTTGTAATGACATTTGGCTCAGAGGAACTTCACCGCGGTCTACCAGCACTTTTCCGATACTTTTATAGGCGTGACCATTTTTACCTGCATAACCAAAGAAATTCAGTGGACTGCCATCCCCAAAATCAACATAACCACTTCCCTGAACTTCCATCATAAAATTTTCAACCGGCGAATTACTATAAGCTAAAATTAAATGATCACTCAGGGCACCATTATAAATTGCCGCTCGGCTAGGTAAGCGTGTTTTTCCTTTTGGCGGCATACCGTACAACGGATAACGAAATTCACCTTGAGCCATACGGCGCGCCTCGATCACAGGTGTGTAATACCCTGTAAATTGTACGTTTCCATAATTATCAGCGCCTTCCATTTGGAAAGCGGTTAAATTGAAATTTGCCAATTGAGCCGGGTTCCCCCCCGCCATCAACCAGTTTTCTATAGCATGATAGGTATCGTTGTTATTTTTAAACAATCGCGGTGATGCATTTTTAATTTCATTAACTTGTTGATTAAAATCTGGCGCATTTATTGGTCGCCCCTGTACATTCACTTGATTTACTTTCTGTAAATCTTGCACTAAGCGACCATCTTTATATTGTTGGCCTTTATCCGTTGGATGGGTTTGGCATCCAGCTAATAAGGAAAGAAATACGCTGGTTACTAACCATTTTTTTACTATTTGTTTATTGACGATTTTTGTTAGCCCTATATTCATGCTCTACCACCCAAATAAATCCAACAATCCAATATGAAGCGCACAATAGCAAACCCAATTAGGGAATGAAACGTGTAAATATATTTAGTTAGGTTATTTTCCTCTCTCTACTCACTAAAGAGCAAAAAACAGCCAGACAGAACAGATTTTGTTCTGTAAATGCTAAATTTTGAAAAAAAAACACGAAAAAACTTGCATCAGATCTCATCCCGAGTATAGTGCCCGCATCGGACGCGGGGTGGAGCAGCTTGGTAGCTCGTCGGGCTCATAACCCGAAGGTCGTTGGTTCAAATCCAGCCCCCGCAACCAATTACTGATTAAATCAGTAAAGTAACAAAAAATCTGCAGTATAAAGTCGTAAAAATTCAGTCGCGGGATGGAGCAGCATGGTAGCTCGTCGGGCTCATAACCCGAAGGTCGTTGGTTCAAATCCAGCTCCCGCAACCAATTTTTTACCTCTTCAGTCGCGGGGTGGAGCAGCATGGTAGCTCGTCGGGCTCATAACCCGAAGGTCGTTGGTTCAAATCCAGCCCCCGCAACCAATTCTTTCAAATATCCTTTCTAATTCAATTACCTTTTTAGTACCACTATAATAAATTCTATTTTTACCCATCGATAAAAACAAAAAAAGGCGACTCACACACGTTTATCACCTTTCTTTATTTTAATCTGATTTAAATTAATTAGTTGCGAATTGCTAATGCACCGCCATTACGGAAATAAGCTTTTACCCCTTCAAAAATGGATTCTGCCATTTGTTGTTGGAATTTAGCTGTTTTCAATTTCCGCTCTTCTTCTAAATTACTAATAAAAGCCGTTTCAACGAGAATTGATGGGATCTCTGGAGCCTTCAACACCGCGAACCCGGCTTGGTCAACTCTATTTTTATGCAACTTGTTAACTTTTCCCATCCGTTTTAGTACTTCATCACCAAATTTCAAACTGTCGTTAATCGTCGCTGTTTGCACGAGATCAAACATCGTATGGTCGAGATACACATCTCCACTTTTACTCACACCGCCCACTAAGTCCGCTTCGTTTTGTGTTTGTGCTAGGTAGCGAGCCGTATTACTGGTCGCACCTTTCGTTGATAGCGCAAAAACAGAAGAACCGCGGGCTGAACGGTTAGTAAATGCATCTGCATGAATTGAAACGAATAAATCAGCCTGCATTTTACGTGCTTTCGCCACTCGGACTTTTAACGGAATAAAGACATCTTCATTACGAGTCATATAGGAACGCATTTTAGGGTCTTTATCTATCAAAGCTTTTAAGCGCCGTGCAATCTGTAAAACCACATCTTTTTCACGTGTCTTATATTTGCCTATCGCACCAGGGTCTTCACCACCATGCCCTGGGTCGATCATAATAATAATGGGGCGATCCGTTCCTGCTTTTCCAGGCTTCTTCGCTTGAGCAGGCATGCTTTCCTCAAGATCACCTTTATTATAATCCTCAAGTAATGCCAATAGAGGATCATCATTGGTGTCAACACCTTTACCTGGATAAAAATCAAGAACTAAGCGGTGCTTAAATTCCGCAACAGGGGCCATCGAGAAGAATTGAGGACTAACTTTATTTTTAACTTCAAATACCAAGCGAACCGTTTTCGGATCAAATTGCCCAACTCTAACCAGTTTAAGGTAAGGATCACGTGTTTGAATTTGGGTTCCCATATCCTTTAATACATTATTTAACTGCACCCCTTCAAGATCGACCACAATACGCTCAGGGTTATTAAGCACAAACTGGCGGTACTTCAATGGAGTACTAGATTCCAATGTTACCCGGGTATAGCTGGATGCAGGCCAAATGCGCACAGCCACCACGCTGCTACTCGCAGAAAAACCGAATGGGCTAATGCTCAGTAACATAACTGCAGCTGCGCCCTGAATAAAACGACGCTTCGATGGGTTGTGATCTTGGTGACTCATCAATAATTCCGAACCTAGAACTGAAAAATAAAGTGATTTTAGGATAATTGCTAATAATTAGACTTGAAATACGCACTCTAACTAATCATTTGCACTCTGTCATTAAGAATATATCAAAGCATCTATAGAGTTACATTAATGAGTATAACCTAATCATACCGAGAGAAAATATTTGTGAGTGACTTTCTGTGTCAATTTTATGCAATTTAATTTTCGTAGAGTATATCTAGTTAAATTTAGAGATATGTAAACGATAAAAATAAAAATGTTACTTTTTTTATCCCATCTTTTACTTGATATTTCCCAACAAAAAGAATAAAAATACATTATTAACGAATAAAAATTCAATTAAGAGGGTTGTTATGAAAGAGCGCAGCACCGAGTTGGTTGATGAGTTTCGCCATTCGGTCCCTTATATAAACGCCCACCGCGGCAAAACATTCATTATTATGCTTGGTGGTGAAGCGATTGCGCATGAAAATTTTCCTAGCATTGTCAATGACATAGGATTATTGCATAGTTTAGGCATCCGAATTATTGTCGTTTATGGTGCTAGGCCTCAAATTGAGGATATCTTAGCTGAACACAAATATGATGCGGTTTATCATAAACATACTCGTGTAACAGATGCGAATACACTTGAATATGTAAAACAAGCTTCTGGAGCTTTACAATTAGATATCACGGCTCGGTTATCTATGAGCTTAGGTAATACCCCGCTTCAAGGCGCACATATTAATGTGGTTAGTGGTAATTTCGTTATTGCTCAACCTCTAGGGGTTGATGATGGCATTGATTATTGCCACAGCGGAAGAATCCGCCGTATTAATGAAGAAGCCATTAATAATCAGTTAGATAATGGTTCCATTGTGTTGATTGGGCCAGTTGCAGTCTCTGTCACAGGAGAAAGTTTTAATCTGACCTCTGAAGAAATTGCAACTCAATTAGCAGTAAAAATGAAAGCGGAAAAACTGATCGGTTTTTGCTCCTCACAAGGTGTAGTAGATAAAGAAGGCAATATTTTGTCTGAATTATTCCCAAATGAAGCAGAAAACCGTATTCAAGAGCTGGAATCTGAGGGCGATTACTACTCAGGAACCGTGCGTTTTCTACGTGGAGCCGCAAAAGCTTGTCGCCGGGGTGTCCGCCGTAGCCACCTATTGAGCTACCAAGAAAATGGTTCTTTAATTCAAGAATTATTCTCTCGCGATGGTATTGGTACCCAAATAGTCATGGAAAGCGCGGAACAAATCCGCCGTGCAAACATTAATGATATTGGTGGAATATTAGAACTTATTCGCCCATTAGAGCAGCAAGGGATTTTAGTTAGACGTTCACGTGAGCAATTAGAAATGGAAATTGATAAATTTACCATTATTGAACGTGATAACTTAGTCATCGCTTGCGCGGCGCTTTACCCTTACCCAGAAGAAAAATTAGGTGAAATGGCATGTGTCGCTGTTCATCCTGATTACCGTAGTTCATCTAGGGGAGAGGAGTTACTGCACCGTATTGCCGTACAAGCAAAACAATTTGGTTTAGACAAGCTATTTGTACTAACAACTCGTAGCATCCATTGGTTTCAAGAGCGTGGTTTTACCCCCGCGGAGATTGAGATGTTACCAATGAAAAAACAGGCTTTATATAACTACCAGCGCCGCTCTAAGATATTGATTTTAGATTTAAAAAACCAAGCTGATAAGTAAATATTAGAATATTCAAAATGATTGCTATTTAGTCAATTACTTTAACCCCAAACTATACAAGGATGCATAGTTTGGGCTATGGCTTTAACACAAATGAATAGCCACTAAGCTATCTGAATAACCCTTGCTTTCTCACACAAAGGAATGGAGTCTAAATGCGGTTGTATTGCAGCTTTCATCTCAGCGAAAGAAGTACCATAAAAATAAAATGCCGTTTCTGTCGGGCCATCCCAGACCCCATGAATACTCCCAATATCTTCCACTGCTTCATCTAGAGTATCGAATACTTCATTGATATCCCCATTTTCATAAACGTCATCAGCGAGCTCTGTCCCGTTGAAATAAATAGCCATACCTTCATCTGAGCCAAAATCGATTCGAACATCTTCGCCATGAATGAATAAACGAGAGCCCTTTGGAGCTAACATTGAAGAAAAAAGTTGAATAATTAAACTGATATTTTCGTCACTAGCTTCTTCAAGTGCTATTTCTATATCGCATTCTTGCGCTTCGCCATTATCACTTAATAATGTTCCACCACCTGTAACATGGATATTTTTACCCATGCTTTTCATGACTTCATTAAATGCATCTTCTAAATCACCACGCCTAATCGGTTCAAGTCTTGCATTTAATGTTACTGTAATTGCCGTCATTGCTTGCTGGTTATCCATCTCATTACCTTTACTTTTGGGTTAAATATTCACGTAACTTACATATAAACTAGTCACATTAATTGGGTCGCTAAACCACTTCGCCGCTTGGTTGGTGTTTCAACTGCTCGACGTAATACCTTTGGGCTGCCATAAAGAGATAGCTCTTTTTTAGCTCGAGTTATCGCCGTATACACAAGCTCACGGGTCATTACGGGAGAATATACATTTGGTAAAACTAATGCGGTATGAGCAAACTCCGAACCTTGTGATTTATGAACGGTCATTGCATAAGCTGTTTCATGTTGTGGAAGTCGGTTAGGTTGTACCCCACGAATAGTCCCATCTGGAAATTGAAAATAGGCTCTCAGTGCATTTTCTTCATCCGGTAAAATGATGCCTATATCCCCATTAAAGAGTCCTAATGGACTGTCATTACGGCTAATCATAATTGGCCGGCCTGCATAGTGTTTATTCAATAAATTATATGGACGGTTTATTATCCCTTGCCTATGAAATAATTTTTCCAATTTATCGTTAAGGCCAATGACGCCAAAAGGGCCTTCTCGCAGAGCTGTTAGTACCCGATATTGGTTAAATTTTTTCAAAACTTGCTCAGGATCTTCTTTATTTTTAACCGCTAGTAGATATTCCTTATAATTTTCAGCGGCATCTAATAAAATTTTCGCGTAATCATCTGCGGTTTCTTGAATATAATTATGTACATCTGGCCGCTGCTGATTTAGTAACTGTTGAACTCTAGAAACATTACCTTCATTTACAGCAAAAGCGAGTTGGCCAATCCCTGAATCTGCCGAAAAACGGTAGCTTTTACGCAGTAAACATAGGCTATCACGAATAACTGGGCCGTTTGGTGATGCATAAGATTCAACAGAATGCCCTGTTAACTCCAAAAGTTGAGACGCTCTTTCTGCACTATAACCGTTATCAGCAAACTGACAAATATCCCCTAATACTGCACCTGCCTCGACTGAGGCTAATTGGTCTTTATCACCTAGAAATATTAACTTTGCATTTTCAGGTAATGACTCAAGTAATTTGCTCATCATGGGTAAATCTACCATTGAGGCTTCATCAATAATCAATACATCAAGAGATAAACGATTATCTCGGTTATAGCGAAACTGCTGGCTCTCAGGTTGAGCCCCTAGTAAACGGTGCAATGTTTTTGCATGATTAGGCAAAACAGCACGTTCTTCATCGGTTAAAGGCATTTTTTTCATCGCCTCTCCGAGGGACTCCGTCAACCTAGCTGCAGCCTTACCGGTTGGAGCCGCCAACTCTATTCTAATTTTATGGTGATACTTAGTTTCAAGTTTAATTAATGCAGCAAGGATACGTGCAACTGTTGTGGTTTTTCCTGTTCCTGGCCCCCCTGATATAATTGACACCTTACTCGTTACAGCAACTGCTGCTGCAACTTTTTGCCAATCTATATCATCAGTAATGGGAAATAAGCTGTCTAGTACATTCTTAATTTGAACATTATTTTGCTTATCTATTAATGTATTAGAGAAAAATTTCGCAACATACTGCTCATATTGCCACATCCGTTGAAAATATAGATATTCCCCTGAAAGCACCAAAGGAGAGATTTTGTTTTCTGTTGATAATGACACTGCATTTGCTTGTCTGAGCGTTTGATAGAGCTCTTGCTCACTCGGCTCTCCCATTTTTTGCCAAAACGCAGTTGCTAACTCTGGGTGCCTTCCCGCAAACAATTTGTCGGGGTCAACATCCGCCAGTGCTAGGCAAACGTGCCCAGCCATAGTTTCTGCGCTAAGGAGTGCTGCAATCATAAGTACTATAGGACACTTATCATCAGAAATGCTGTAAGCAAATTGCACATCTAGAGGTGTAAAGATATGCTTCTCAATAGCTTGATTAAATAGGGATTTCATTAAGTTGCTTCCCCTTGCTGAACATTTTTAAATAAGCTATCTAACGCTTCAATAAAAGGCTCTATAGGGCGATAAAAGAAAATGCCGTTACTTGAGTGAATATTATCTATGCCTCGTAAAAATAAATAATAAACGCCACCAAAATGAGTTTCATAATCATAATTAGGCATTCTTTGCTTGAGGTAACGATGTAACGCTAACGAATATAGTTGATATTGCAAATCATAGCGGTGGTCTATCATCGCTTCAGCCATGGCTTCTTGGGTATAAAAACTGGCATCTTTCCCTAAATAATTTGATTTATAATCAAGAAGATAAAATTTGCCTTTCCAGTAAAAGGTGAGGTCAATAAACCCCTTTAAAATACCTTGAACTCTCTCAAAATTTAGCGGAGGACAACGTTGTGATAATGGGTCATATTGGTGCGTTATCTTATCTAAATGACTGGCACTCAATAGGGAATCAATAGGGAGATAAAACTGCATTTCATCCAATTGGTCTTGAGCCTGTAATGCAGATAAACATAACCCGTCTTCTGATAGTGGTGCCTGTACAATTGCATTCAGCCATTCTTGCAGCATCGGCGCCCACTGTATGTCAAACCCTGAAGATTCAAGTTTTTCAGACAACCATTCTTGAGAAACATGCCCACTAAAATCAATCTCCTCCATCAAGGTATGCAAAAATGTTCCCGGTGATGCACCTTTAGGAAATTGATGAGGAGTTAGGATAAGAGACTCGTCATCCTGTTGCTCCACATCAACACTAGCCTCAATATCCATATTAGGGGCTAATGAATTAGCAAATTGCAATGCTGAAACTGATTCTTCTGATTCAGTATGGCTTGAACCGTAACTTAACCCAGAATAGCTGGTAACACGCCAATGGTCATTAAAATGACGAGTCACTGCTCTTGCCGATAAGTTTACGCTATCATTTTGTTCTAACAATACGCGTTCCGACTTAGGCTGATTAATCACTGCAACATCAATAACGTCATTGCTAATTTCAGCCAGCATATCATTCAGTAGTAGGCTATCTCCTGCTTGCCCTTTTTGGATGACGTAACCCAGCGCAGATAAGTGTAAATCGGTTTCACCACTTTTTTTTCTGTTACCTTTAATTAATGGTGCAATACCGACACTACAGTGATAGATAGCCCTTGTGAGTGCTACATATAATAAGCGTAGGTCTTCTGCTAGACGCTCTTCATCAGCTAGAGCAACATTTTCTTCACTATCGTTTAAATCTAGCCGTACTGCATAATCCGTTCTATCGTGATATAAACCTTTAGATTGGGGTAGAAAATTGCTCGCAAAAGGCAACCAAACAATCTTATATTCAAGGCCCTTAGATTTATGTATGGTACTGATCTGCACCAAATGTTTATCACTTTCAAGACGCATTTGTTGTACGTCAGATTGATGATCAGGATGGGCAATTTGTTGCGCTAGCCAACGTGTTAGTGTGTGCTCACCTTCAAGCTGTAATGACATTTCTTGTAACAGCTCACCAATATGCATCACATCCATTAAGCGACGCTCTCCATCAGCACCTGATAACAACGTTTCTGCAATTTGCCTCTGCGCCATGACCATTCTAAGCATGGGGAGCACGCCTCGTTTTTGCCACACCATGCCATAACGAGCAAATTCATCTACAATTTTTTCCCACGATTTTTCATCATGGTTTAGGTCATCAATTTGTTTAGCGGTTAAACCCAATATTCCTGTCGCCAATGCACTGCGTAAAACACGTTCTTTTTCTGGTGTTAAAACTGCCTGTAGTAACCACAGTAAATCTCTCGCTTCTGGTGTTGAAAATACACTTTCCCGATTAGATTGAAACACAGAAGGGATATTTAACCGATTTAAAGCATCACGAATCAATACAGCTTCACGTCGGCTACGAACCAACACAGTAATATCAGAAGCTTCTACAGGAGTATGTGCTCCTTTATTGTCAAAATAGCTACTACCCTGAAACCCGCCTTGTAAATATTGTGCGATTTGCGCTGCACATTGTGAAGCTGTTGCCTGTTCATATTCAGCAACTGAGACACCTTCTGCTTCCACTTGCCAAAATGTAAGTGCTTTGACCACTTCGCCATCATGAATAAGTTTTTTACCGCTATTTTGCTTAGCGAAATTAACGGGTTGAAAAGGAATTTGCTCAAAAATAAATGGTGACTGACAGTGGCCAAATAAGTGATTAATAGCTTCAACCATATTTTGCGATGAACGATAGTTAGTCTCTAATGTGTAGTGAGCACTAACTTCATTTTTTGCTTCGATATAGGTGAAAATATCTGCGCCCCGAAAAGCATATATAGCTTGTTTAGGGTCGCCGATGAAAAGTAATGCGCTGTCATTAACTTCCCGATAAATTCTTTGAAAAATACGGTATTGCTGTGCATCTGTATCTTGAAACTCATCTATCATCGCAACAGGAAAGCGTTGACTAATAGCTTGAGCTAAAAATTTCCCACTTTCTTGAGCAAGAGCACCGTCTAAACGGGTCAATAAATCATCAAACCCCATTTCACCACGATTATGTTTTTCATTAGTAATCGCTTCCCTCACCTCTGAAATGGCCAGTGGAATAACCAGATCTTTTAGAGTTAATGATTGAGAAAGTAGCTCATCTATACTTTGGAAAACAATATGTTCTGGCCCTAAGCCACTTTTTGATTTTTTATGTAATACCGTTTGTGAGAAACGTTCAAGATCTTTAGGAAGCTGATAATCTTCTGTTTTTTCTTGAGCCCATTCGCCTATTTTTATCAGCCATGTAGGTAGAAAACGAGTACTATAACTTCGTTTATCCACATCTGAATCAGCGATAAGCTTCTCAAAATCCGCTGAGTTTTCTAACCAGGCCGTTTTAACTGACTCAATTAACAAGATTAGCCGCTGATGCCGTTCTTCTAGAGTTTCTACTTGTTTCGGTTGGTTAATAATTAAAGGAATGTCACCCTGCAAGAAAGGTTTAATCTCCGAAAGTAATGCTTCAGGACTAGCCCACAGTGACTGAATGACTTTCGTCATGGAGTAATTCAGAGGATAAAAATGGCGGCGCCAAAAGTCTGCACAAGCTTGTTTTTGAATCGGAAATTCATCTTGAATCATTGTTTGTTCGAACAATACTCCCGACTCAAATGCATTATGAACTAGCATTCTTTGGCAAAAACCATGGATAGTATATATGGCGGCTTCATCCATTTGCCTTTCCGCTGCCTGCAACCATTGCGCAGCGAATTTTCTTTGGGATTCCCCCGAAAGCTCAGCTAATAATTCAAGATACTCAGGTTGCGACTCGAAACCAACGCCATTTCTTAAGCAAACTAAGCGCATATCATGAATACGTTGACGAATACGTCCCCGTAACTCATTCGTCGCAGCCTCAGTAAATGTTACAACTAAAATTTCTTCAACACTTAACGGCCTAGGAAACGCATTAACGCCTCCCAGACCTAATAAAAGCCGCAGATAAAGTATACCAATTGTATATGTTTTACCCGTTCCTGCAGATGCTTCAATTAACCGCTGCCCACGCAGAGGTAAGGAAAAAACATTCAGTAATTGGGACTCTACCTGCACTTTATTCACTCAGCATCTTCCTTTATTGGTAAAATCTTTTGCAACTGAGAAGCTGTTGGGTAAAGCACCCAATCTTTCAGATGAGCATACCCTACTTTAGTATCAACTCCTTGGCCTATAACTTGGGAGCTTACTGCTAACCCCTTGTGCTTTATAACTGCATTTTCATAATACTCAATGACTTGTTCTTTCGTTGCTGTCCCTAAAGTTGCAATAACTTTTTCACGAGTATCAAAACTGAAAATATTTCTAGAAAAATCAGATGAATAACGGCCTACTTCCTCATAGAACGTTTGAGGTGGTTGATTCATCTCCGTGATAATGGATTGTTTATATTGATTAAATTCATCTATCGGCAGCTTTTTCAGTTTCTCTAATGCTTGAAGATAGAATTGTTGGTAACGAGTATTCAAGTAACTCGGTGTTTTGGCATTACTTTGAATTAAAAAGCCCATTCCCCACTGATCCCCCAGCCCTGCTTTAAAAGCAAATACTGCGTAACCCAGTTGCTCATTGGTTCTTAATTGGTCATAAAACCAAGGCTGAATTACCTTAGAAAGAATACCTGATAATACTGCGCCATCAATGCGGCTATAACCGTCTGGAATAAAGATTTCAGCAAGTGCATTATCTGAGCTATTCCCCTGTTTATGAAAATCTGCTAGGTAATTTTTGTCGATAACTACAATATCACCACGCCACCAATTGGTACCTTCGCTCTTTAATAATTGCTGTGCATCTTTAATAGTTTTAATGCTTTGCGACTCAGTCATATTACCAAAGACCAGCGCTTGTAATGCTGCACTCTTAACTATCATTTCACGGTAATTAGTGATGTCTTGCAATGAAATTTTATCTAGCTCGGCTAAACGCTGTTCTTGCTCAAAATAAGGTACACTATTAATACGCTGAAGCGGCTGCATGGCTAGTTCATAAGCTTTCGCATTATTAGCAACTTCAATTTGCTCTTTATACCAAGATTTTGCTTGAGCTAATTCTTGTTCCGTTGGCTCAAAATTCAGGTATAGCTTCGTCATGGATAAAAAGAGTTCAGGTAAATGTTGGGTGTAACCACTGGCATTTAATTGCAGACCAATTCCCTGAGAAACAGAGACAGACATACCAGCTACAGATGCCTGATATTGCAGTTCATCCATTTTCAATGAAGCGATATATTGTAATAAAGAGCCCGTTACTTGTTGCTTAGCATCTTTATCACCTTGGTTAGAACGTAATGATAAAGTGATACTCGCCTTTGGCTCATCTGCAAAATATTGACTTGGCATATATAACACTCGTGTATTGCCATCTTGATAGATGAATTCGGGGTGTTTATAAGCCTTATCAGTTTTAATTAGTGATAAATTATCAGCAATATAAGGGTTTAAAGCAGGCAATTTAAAATTCATTTTAGATTCTAAACTTGCCCAGGTTTTAAATTGTTTTGCTGTGATTTTATTGACCTGATACGGTGCATCGACAAAATAGGCTTTTTTGTTATTCGGTTCATTTGGACTAATAAACCAAATCCTCGCCTCTTGCGCGGTGAGCTCTGATAAACGCTGTTTAATCGCTTCAGGCTCATACTTATCTGCAATGTAATCTGAATCAAGAACATGATTAACAGGAACATCAATCATTTGGTCTGATAGCCATTCAATGTAGTTCATATCCCTGACAATTGAACCATAACGGAATGATAAATTAAGAACTTTTGCTATTTCATCAAAGTAACTTTTATTGACCCCATCATTTTTAATTAACTCAAGATAAGAAAAGATAGCTGCAATAATTTCGTCTCTTTTTTGTAACCCTTTATCAGTCAATGTCACATAAATAGAGAATGAACCATAGTTTCTATCTAAATTTGGAGTGGCAGAGGCACTGATACCTTCAGCAAGCCCTTGCGATATTAACCAATCAGCCAATGTTCCGGGGCTTCTATTACCAATTAAGTAACTAATATAGTTGTCACTTTTACTACGAAAATCTGCCATATTATTTTTAATACTGAATTCAATTTGTATGGCTTTTTGCGGTTGAGCTGGCACATAATGAATAATAATGCCTTTTTCATTATCCGTTACTGCTGGGATATTAACAGCGGGAACACTTGCGTTAAAATTAGGTATACGCCCAAATGTTTCCTGTGCAATATTCGCTAATGATTCGATAGATTGGTCGCCGTAAAGCACTGCATTCATTAGGTTTGCAGAATAATACTGCTTATAAAAACCCACAAGCTCATCTTGTAGTTTGCTATTAGGTTTATCTTTCAGAGTCTCTAAATTCCCCCCCGAAAAACGTGAGTTCGGGTGTAATGGGTTCAATGTTTCAGAACGTACTTGCCATATACGCATCCCGTCACGAGAACGTGCCATTGTAAGTTCTGCATTAACTGCATTACGTTCTCTGTCTGCATTAATCGGGTCTAAAAGTGGCTCAGCTAATGCATCTGCAAGCCTATCCGTCGCTTCTTTTAATGCACCATTTTCAACTTCAAAGTAATAAGCAGTACGATGAGAAGCGGTACTTGCATTATGGCTACCACCGTGTTTTTGCAAAAATTCAGAGAAACTACTTGGCTCTGGGTACTTTTTGGAACCCATTAAAACCATATGCTCTAAATAATGAGCCAGCCCTAATTGGCTATTTGGGTTTTCAATACTACCAACAGGTATCGATACCGCAGCCAATGATTTTGTTGCTTTGGCATCTGATACCAATAAAACCGTCATATCATTACTAAGTTTGATGGCTTTATATTCCCTAGGGTCTCTTTCACTTTTATTTACTGTTTCAGGCAAAACTTGCCAAAGTGGTTGCGCTGCTATTGCTTGACCACCGAAAAAAATTATCAGTAATAAAAATAGATGAGCGATATTTTTGGATAAATATTGCATCCTTTGTTGCTCTCCTGTCATTTCAAGTATTTTGTCATCGGTAATAAAAACCGTTGAGTGTTTGATAACAAAGATTTAATCATCGCATCATCAATGCTTCTACAAGTTCTTGACACATAATCGTCTTCCATCTCACCTTTTTGCATCTGACTTCCTTGTAAGCTTTGGAGCAAAGCAGATAATGCTTTTTGTTGAATTTCTTCACTCGAAAAATCGTACTGTTTTGTCTTTTTATCAAAGCAAGCTTTAACCCAACTCCAACCACTTTGAGAAAGAAGAATTAACGGGGAATTAAACCCTTCACAATATCCTACGACTAAATCTTGTAGATAAACCAATGCATCTTCTTTGCTAATAGCAGCAAACTGCCAAATACTATTATCTCTTCCTAGTGCAAGGCTTTCCCCTTCACCAATTTGCGAGTTAAATAGCAAATGTTCCACCCATAGCTGTACCCCATCATTAGCAGTTAAGTAAGCCGGGCGATATCGTACCATTCCTGTTTCATGAATATTTTTCAGTAAACCAGTAATTTTTATCCCATTTAACTGAAAATCTAATGGATAATCAAATAGCTGCATATCATATTCTTTAACTTTTTCAGCTAATGGCGATATCTCGTTCAACTGCTGTTCCCAAAAAAGTTGACCAAATTGCCTAGCAGGCAGCTGACCCGATGCTTTTAAAGCAGAATAAAAAGGCTCAATGTTCTTATCTTTGACAAGTAAATCTAAAATTTGATCATTAATTTTATATCGTTGTAATCTACCTAAGTTAAATGGCTCTTCTTCTGGCAGTTCGGTTTCTTCAATAGAAAAATGGACTTTCAAACGCTGTTGAAAAAATGCCCTGATAGGGTGACGATAAAATCGTAATAATTGTTCTAAAGAAATTTCAGTAATGGGCTCTCGAGTTTCAAGTATTGAACAAAATGGTTCATCAACTTTATTTGTTGTTTTTGCGGCAGGTAACCACTCACTCGCAAAACTCTGATAAGGCGTTTCAGGCAAGAAATTTTCTTTTGCGAATGGGACTCTATTATGCTGGATGACCAGATGCTCACTTAATCGTTTAGCGCTTTCATCAATAGTCAAAGTTTCATCACCAACTAAACAAAAGCTTTGGCAAATATAATCAATTAATTCAGTAACTAATACCGATGGATTACAAGGCTGATTATCACGAATAGAAAGCCCAATATAACTAACATAAAGTTGTTTAGATGCTGAATTTAATGCTTCTAAAAATAGGTATCTATCATCGTCCCGGCGTTTTCGGTCTCCACGAACAGGTTTTTCCGCCATCAAGTCAAATCCTAATGGTGGTATATTTCGTGGATAAGCACCATCATTCATACCCAGTAAGCAGACAACTTTAAATGGTACTGAACGCATTGGCATCAGAGTGCAAAAATTAACGGCTCCAGCCAAGAAACGTTGACTAATTTTTTCATCATCAAAGCGAACTGAAAGTTCATCACGAATTAAACGCAATGGAACTTGTTCTTCATATCCTGAAATTATCGCATTATCAATGATTTGATGCCACTGTTCTGTTAATAGTGCGAGAACAAGTTCAGTTTCCCCATCAACCATAAAGTAGCTATCAAGTAGTTGCTGACAAAGTTCTTTCCACTCTTCAAGTAGGCGTTCTTGTGCTAATAAAGAGCGCCATTCTCTTAGTGTATTAATTAATAGCGCTAATTTCCCGGCAAGCTGGGCGGCTAAGCCACTGCACTCATCATAAGGTAAAATACCATTCCACGGGCCATTTCTGCTATCCATTGCATAGCCAAGCAACATTCTACTTAAGCCAAATTCCCATGTATTTTGCCCTATCACTGGTAAAGCAAAAGAACGTACATTATCGTCATCAAGCCCCCAGCGGATCCCTGATTCATTAACCCAGCGGCGTAATAAACTTAACTCGCTTTCATCAATACCAAAACGTTGAGAAAAAGCAGAAACTTCAAGTAGGCTAAGAACTTGCTCCGTTGAAAAACGACTCTGAGGTAAGTCGAGTAGCATAATAAATGCTTGTAAAATTGGGTGAGCTTGCAGTGCTTTTCTATCTGAAATTGAAAATGGGATATAACGAGTTGATGCCGTATTACCAAAAACAGCCTGAATATAGGGTGCATAGCTGTCAATATCGGCCACCATGACTATCACATCACGCGGTGTTAGCGATGAATCTTGCTCAAAGAGAGAAAGCAAATGATCTTGTAATACTTCAACTTCCCGCTGTGCACTATGACATAAATGGAATGTTATCGAATCATCTAGCTCATTGATTGGTCGTTTACCAATACTCGTTTCATAATTTTCTAATGTTGTCCCTAATTGAGCATAGTTTTCGAGATCTAAAATATCCTGCTGAACATTCTCTAATAAATTGGCTCGTTCAGTATCAACATAGGCCGAAATTTCATTCGCATTATCGATTTGAGAAATAAAGTATAGGTTGTCTCTACCTAACCTTCCCCACGAGGCGAGTAGTGGATTTGCGATATCCTGTTCGCCATTTTCATTAAATAAATTAGGAATATGCTCTTCGAGTTTAAAGCGTGAAATTTCATGTTTATCAAGATAATGACGAAGTTTCCTTTGCTGCAACCTAGCTAAAAACGACGCACTTTGAATGTCCCCCCAATAATAGCGACATGGGTTAGTGAACATTAAATGAACATCTGTATGTTCTGCTATTGCATTGATAGCTTGTAGATAAACAGGTGGAAGAGATGAGATACCGCAAATAAAAATACGCTTTGGCAGCAATTTTCCTAAATCAGGGTTCAATGATAATGTATCAATAAAATGTTGATATAAATTAGCTCGATGCCAAGGTGGCTGTTTTAGTTCATTTGAATATTCAACAAGGCACTGCCATAGACGTTTTTGCCATAGTTGATTTTCACTTAGCCCCTCTATTAGTTCATTTTTTTGCCATACTCCAACCCATTGTGGGCGATAAACCAAATATTGGTCAAATAAATCAGCAATCCTACCAGCAAGCTGATGAAGTTTACGTTTATCTGTATCTTCTTGAAGATAATGCTTTAAAGGTTCAAATTCTTCCTCATTAATGACAGTTGGCAATATTGTCATTAGTTTCCATGTCATAGCTTGCTTGGTATAAGCGCTTTCTTTTGGAATATCCGGTAAGACTCGCCTAAACATGTCCCAAATGAACGTTGCTGGTAAGGGATAGCTAATATTTGCAGCAATACCAAACTGCTTAGCAAGTTCGATTTGCAGCCATTGTGACATTCCAGGGCTTTGTACTAAAATTATTTCTTGCTCAAAAGGGTGAGAAAGTGGTTCATTTTTCATTAAATGAGTCATTAGATCTTTTAATAAATCTAATTGATTAGAATGATACACTTGGAACATAGTACTCTCCTGTTGAGCAATACCAACGGCTTAATGAAAATGGCTGTTTTTTTATCGTTAACGATACCATTAACTCAGTACAGTTATCGGCTCGCGGTAAGCGAGTTGTTTGTATTTTCCACTCAGGGTAACGCAAATTTGGATCTATGGAAGAATTTTTCTCCTCTGATATTGGTTCCCCTAACATTGAGCTTTTCTCTAATGTACTATGTAACACTCTAATGGCCGAAGAATTCATATACAATTTATTAAAATTCAATATGATATATTGCGAATAGTTTACCAAAGCTACCAGTGAAATAGCAAAAATAACCACGCCAATCATTGCCTCTACTAATGCAAATCCTTGCTGCTTTGTTTTCATTAGCAAAATCCTTTTTTTATCACTGGGCAATAATCTAACCACCCTTTTTTACGAGAGAAAAACTGTTGCTTATTTGCATCCCATACTACCCATCGATAAACTTTAATATCATTCCCTAAGCGATAATGACTTTGCCCCGACAGCACGAAATCCGCCCCTTTGTAATGTTTTAAGCAACTTTTCCATTGTTGATTTTCCTCTTTCTGGCAAACCCAACGCTTTAATCCTCTATATTGACTATCCCAATGTAATGTTCCCCCCCAAGCAAGAGCTGACTCTGCTTTATTAAAAGCATCGAAATATTTAATTTCCTTATGCAACTCATCCCGAGCTCGTTCTTGGAAAAAATGCACCGATTTAATCAATAATGTGCCTATTGTGATAAAAATAATAACCATAAGTAGAGAAACGTTTCCCTGTTGTTGCTCTATATTCTTCATAGATTTCTAACTAAGACCGCTATTCGGTAATTAAATGTTTGATTAGGTAATAACTCTGTTTTAAGGCTTATTTCCATTTCAAGTAATTGGGTATTTTCCCGCCAATCAAATGCTAATTTTTTAACTTTGATTAACTTCTCATCAAATAATGATTGCCAACGAGTCCCATCACAATTTCGGACATTTCGATTGGACTCTAATTTTTCATTATTTAACCGATAACCAAAATAATCAGAATCTTTAGATTTGGATTTAATATCTTCCCACTTACCCGATAAATCTTGGTCATAAGCAAAAATAATGCACGAGTTATTCCCTTTGCTTAAAAATTTTGATGTGATTTTTAAAGGTTCTTCACCACAATTTAGGCTACTACAGTAACCTATCCTTCTAAAATCTTTTTCCATATTTATCAATGTTTGCCTTATATCCTTATCTATTTGGTATTGAATGTAAGTTCGATAGGTTTGTTTAAATAATGTAGGAATAGCACTCATCGCTGATACACAAACAATGCTACTGATAGCCATTGCCATTAATATTTCAATAAGTGTAAATCCCTGCTGTTTTTTTAATTTATCGTTATTTAAGGGGTTCAACATTTAGGTACCCCTGTCATTTTTTTATGACTACAGCTTCTAATACGGCCTAATGAAGAAATATAAATTGTGATTTGCTGATTCTGATTTTTTAGCTCTATACTAAAAGCACGGATCGTTCCCTGCTTACCATATAGCTGAATTGAAGTACGGCTTGCTTTACTAAGTTCTATTCCTTGGTGCCTTTTGCTGTTAACTTACCAACCTCTTGCTTGCTGTTCGCATCTTTAACATCAAGCTGCCAATCATTTCTACCAGCCTTAACGGATAATATTTGATACCTATTTAAATAGACACCTTCTGTCATTTGGCTATAAATAAACTCAGATACTTGCCTAGCCGCATCGATTAACCGCTGCCTTTCTACTTGCTGTTGCCATTGATATAAACCAGAAAAAATAACAAAAGAACAAATAAATAAAACAATCATAATCTCAATTAAGGTGAAACCACGCTGCGTTGTATTTAATTCAACTTTCATTTTGTTGTGACCCCACTTTTTATATGCAAGACAGAGATTGCCAAAAAAAATCTGTCTAGCGAGGTTTGTCATTACAAACTGCATAACGCTTCGCAACAAAATAAATAAATGCATAACAATACAAGTCAATTTGCGAGCTGCTTCGCAAAGAAATAGTTAATTCAAAATAAATGCAAGAAAGTAAATTAATTATGAACCAAGATAAAATTCATTAAGAAAGATGGGATAGATAAAGGAGGGAGGTTGATGAAATGTAAAAACACAATACTAAGATGGCTTTTCGATAAAACCATCTTAGTAAACAATTTATTCGCTAATCAAACAGTAAACGGATATTTGATAGCCTCATGGCACTGGTACCCTTCGAGAGTAAAATCATCCGAAGTCACCCATGTTTCGAGGTCTTCTAATGTCTGAATTTTGGGGTTAATAAACAATGAAGGGGAAGCAAACGGCTCACGTTTTAGTTGGACATCACGCATTAAAGTCAGTTGGTTTTCATAAATATGTGCATTCACAATTTTATGGTAAGCCTTACCTGCTTTATGCCCTGTAATACGAGCCATAAGAGCGAGCAAAACAAAACATTGTACTTGGTTGAAATTTAAACCGAGCGGTACATCACAGCTACGTTGGTAAGATGTTAAATGTAAGGTATCACCTAACAATGAAAAAGTATGAGTATGCATGCAGGGACGCAAGCAACCCATTTCAAATTCACCAGGGTTATAGAAAGTGATAATTTCTGCGCGGTCATCAATTCCATTTTTTAAGTTATTGACGACTTTTTTCAGCTGATCTAAATGTGTTCCATCTGGGCGTTGCCATGAGCGCCCTTGAACACCATATACGCGGCCCATATCATCCTCACCTTTGCGATAAGGGTTATTCAGCCATGCTTGGTTCTCATTTGCATTGGCATTCCATGTATTACAACCAATTTCACGAAATTGAGCCGCATTGTCGTATCCACGTAGATAACCAAGAAGCTCAGCTATCGCCGCTTTATAAAAGCTTTTACGAGTCGTAATCAAGGGGAATTGATTATTGCCCACATCATATTCAAGGTCAGCGTTAATAACGGTTAAACAACGAACACCTGTTCGTTTATTCTCAACCCATTGCCCTTCATCAATAATACGTTGGCATAAATCAAGATACGGCTTCATAGAGACTCTCTTTTAAAAAAATAACTTAAGTGGCTAACCTTTGTCTTGTTGTACTTCATTGCTTTATTTACAAAATAGTTATATTCAACAGACTAAGTTAGCCCCAATAATTGTACTTATTAACTCTTTTTAGGCTCTTTTAGTGGCTTATGGGCTGGCACATTTTTGCCATATTTGTAAGCCCAAACAATCATCAGAACTCCAATAATAATCATCGGAATTGATAGAATTTGTCCCATACTAATACCACCAAATAAACCAAGCTGTGCGTCTGGTTGCCTAAAGAATTCAACAATAATCCTAAATGCACCATAACCAATCAAGAATAACCCAGAAACACTCCCCATTGGACGAGGTTTACGCACAAATAAGTTCAAAATAAGGAACAGAACAATTCCCTCTAAGAACATTTCATAAAGCTGTGATGGGTGTCTTGGTAGCACACCATACTGCTCTAATATGGGTAATAACGAAGGGTCCTGTGCGGCAAGTTGAATATCTTCACTGCGTGAATGTGGGAATAAAAATGCCCATGGCGTATCGAGTGTTACTCGTCCCCATAGCTCCCCATTAATAAAGTTCCCAATACGGCCCATGCCTAAGCCAAATGGGATCAATGGTGCAACAAAGTCAGATACTTGCAGGAAACGACGGCGAGTACGGTGAGCAAACCACATCATGGCACATATCACACCGATTAGGCCGCCATGGAAGGACATGCCACCATCCCAAACCTTAAATAGATATAAAGGATCATCAAGAAAAACAGGGAGATTATAAAAGAAAACGTAACCTAACCGACCACCGACAAATACGCCAACAAAGCCAACATACAGCAAGTTTTCTACTTCGTTTTTTGTCCAGCCACTATTGGGTTTTGCAGCGCGACGCCCTGCTAGCCAAAGGGCAAAAACAAAGCCAACAAGGTACATAAAGCCATACCAGTGTAACGATACTGGCCCAATCGAGAACATAACAGGATCTATTTCCGGAAATGCTAAGTAGTTGTTACTCATTGTTCCCCACTTTTTAATCATTAAGCCAACTACTCGTCGACTATTACGTATTCAACAGGCTTCAATTTGTGAAGCCCCTGAAGCATACAACAAAAAGTATAGTCATTTATACTTGATATTTTTCAAACTAAACCAAATTAAATACTTACATCTTGTTGTAAGTTAAATCCCACCACGTACAAAACCGCCTAAATGGTGTTGCTCCATAAATTCACTCGCCTCTAGCCTGACACTATCACTCGTTTCCGCAGACAATAACTTCGGTACTAACTGCGACATCAAGGCTGGGTCAAGCTGGCGGATTAAATATTTCATGCGAGGAACACTACGCCCACTCATACTTAAGGAGCGATATCCTAGAGCAATTAATACCATTGCGCTGAGTGGCTGCCCTGCCATTTCCCCACAAACACTTACAGGGAGTTGAAGGCGTTGGCACTCTTCACTTACTTTTGCTAAAAAGCGCACAATTGAGGGATGAAGATTATCATATAGCGCCGCTACATGGGTGTTATTACGGTCAACAGCAAGTAAATATTGTGTAAAGTCATTAGTCCCGATAGAGATAAAATCAACGCGTTTTTTTATTTCCGGTAATAGAAATAGCAAAGAAGGAACTTCAAGCATAATACCAATTTGGGGCATCTCAACTGGCATTTTTAATAAAAAACTCACTTCGTCCCTTGCTCTTTTTATCAGCAAAATTGCTTCGTCTATCTCATTAACACTGGTCACCATCGGTAATAAAATACGTAAATTACCTGAAAACATATTCGCCCGTAACATAGCCCTTAGCTGGATTAAAAAAATCTCGGGCTGGTCCAACATGATGCGAATACCGCGCCAGCCTAAGCTTGGGTTTTCTTCGCTAATTGGCATGTATGGCAACTGTTTGTCAGCCCCTATATCAAGGGTTCTTAACACTACAGGCTTGGTAGGGAAAAGTTGTAAAACTTCTTTATAGAGTTGTTTTTGCTCATCTTCCGAGGGAAAACCATTGTGCAACATAAAAGGCAGTTCAGTACGATACAGGCCAACGCCATCAACCCCTGTGTTAATCTGTTGCTCGTAGCGCGGACTTAAACCTGCATTAAGGTAAATATGAACTTGTTCGCCGCCTTTAAGTGTTGCATCTTGTTCAAGAGTTCCTTCCGCTAAGCGACTAATAACATTTTCTTCTTCAATGATTTGCTGGTATTCCTGAACAATTAAATTTTCAGGTTCAATAAAGAGCTCACCACGGTAACCATCCAATATTAAATGGCGGTTATGTAATAACGAAGGCTCAATATCCGCCCCCATAATTGCAGGAATTCCCATAGCTCTGATTAAAATAGCTGAATGAGAATGCGTTGCTCCGTCACGCACAACCACACCGGCAAGTTGCTCAATAGGTAACTCCGCCAATACACTAGCACTTAATTCATCAGCAACTAAAATAAAACGTTCTGGCCATTGCTCATTTGCGGTAAGTGAATCATCAAGATGAAATAATAAGCGTTGACCTAATGCTTTTAAATCTGCCCCTCTTTCCCTTAAATAAAGGTCACGCAGGCGAGAAAACTGCTCTACATAATTTTCAATAACTGTTTTAACTGCCCATTCAGCAGTTGCGTTATCATTGATGGCGGCAAACAGATGTTTTTTTAGCTGCGGGTCACTCAGTAAATGATTATAGAGATCAAATATCGCCGCACTTTCTTTTGCCGAGCTCGCCATAAAACGTTTACTAATACGACGACATTCCGCTGTAGCACTTTCGAGGGCGGCGACAAGGCGTTGTTTTTCTTTGTCGATATCAATAGCGCTTGCTTGAAAAATACTATCTAAAGAAGGTTGGGAACTATCTTGCCATCCATAAGCCATTGCAATTCCTTGTGATACAGGAATCGCTTTAATTCTATTTTGCCGATATTGCCCAAAAATACCTTTTGCTTGTGCTTGCGACAAAATCACGGCGAGTTGCATCGACAACGTTACCATGAAAGATTCTTCGGTTTCATTAAACAGCCGTTTTTCCCGTTGCTGTACGACCAGCACGCCTAATAATTGGCGACGGTATACCACGGGAACACCTAAGAAAGCTTTTAATTGTTCTTCTTTAAGCTGAGGCAGGAATTTATATTGAGGATGTTCACGAATATCGGCTAGATTGAGCATCTCAGACTGGCGCCCTACGGCCCCTACGACACCTTCATCAAAACCTAGACGAATAGCAATCCCGCTAGGTTTTTTTAACCCGCGGGTTGCCATTAAGTAATAGCATTGGCGAGGGTGATCAGCTAAATAAATGGAACAAACGTCTGTTCTCATTGCTTTGCAGGTCTCATTCACCAACACTTCTAGCGCATCAGTCAAACTTGTCGCCATTGCAACTTTTTCGACAATTTCACGTAAACGCGTCAACATAGGCTACTTTGCTCCACGCCTACGGTTATTAAAAGAGGGCCGTTGTGGTAATTTTTGTTCCTGTAAAGGCATAACTACGGGAGCGAATTCTTTCATGACACGCCGATAAACTTCACGTTTGAAAGAAACCACCTGCCTAACAGGATACCAATAACTGACCCATCGCCAGCCATCAAACTCTGGCGATTTACTGCGCTGCACGTTTATATCGGCATCATTGCATTGAAGTTGAAGTAAAAACCAACGCTGTTTCTGCCCAATACAAACAGGTTTTGTATCCCAACGCACCAAACGCTTGGGTAATTTGTAACGTAACCAATTACGGGTAGATGCCAATAACCTGACATCCTTACGCTGTAGCCCGACTTCTTCGTATAGCTCACGATACATCGCCTGTTCCGGCGATTCCCCAGGATTGATGCCTCCTTGAGGAAACTGCCATGAGTGTTGACCATAGCGGCGGGCCCATAAAACTTGCCCTTGCCGATTACAAATTACAATTCCTACATTCGGGCGGTAGCCATCATCATCAATCACAGACTACCTCAATAACCAAATTTGAAAGATGCCTAATTGTTTCACACATACCTAAACTGGTAAACCTATATCAATACAGTTTGCAGATATGTCTGAAGTCACTACAATAGTGAACATCTCAACGGGGTGCCGAACTTATTTCGGCTGAGAAATAACCCGTAGAACCTGATCCGGTTAATACCGGCGTAGGGATTTGAGCCTCCGTCTGCATATCTGCACCGGTTTCTCCTCAAATCCTGTGTCACTATCTTTTAGCGCAGGAAAAAGCATGTTTAAAAACAAAATTATAGCATCGTTCTTTACCTTTGGTGCACTCAGTTTAAGTCAATTAGCATGGGCGGATAAACCAACGCTTACTGTTTATACCTACGATTCCTTTGCCGCAGAGTGGGGTCCAGGACCACAAATTAAAAAAAATTTCGAAGCGCAGTGCGATTGTGAATTAAAAATAGTGGCGCTGGGGGATGGTGTAGCCCTGCTAAACAGACTCAGAATGGAAGGAAAAAATAGCAAAGCAGATGTGATTTTAGGGTTAGATAATAATTTATTAGATTCTGCTGAAAAAACAGGCCTGTTTGCTCCTGCCGACATTAATACCAGTGCATTGAAGCTGCCTATTTCGTGGGATAGCTCAACCTTCATTCCTTATGACTATGGCTATTTCGCATTCATATATGACACTAATAAAATTAAACAACCACCAACAAGTATGGATGCATTATTAAATAGTGAAAATAATTGGAAAATTATTTACCAAGATCCTCGAACCAGTACGCCCGGACTTGGCTTAATGCTGTGGATTGAAAAACTGTATGGCGACAAGTCTGCGGATGCATGGCAAAAAATGGCAGGCAAAACACTTACCGTAACTAAAGGTTGGAGTGAAGCTTATGGCCTGTTCTTAAAAGGGGAAGGTGATTTTGTACTCAGTTATACCTCATCGCCGGGTTATCAAATGCTTAATGACCAAAAAGATAACTATGCTGCGGCATTATTTAATGAGGGTCACTATATGCAAGTTGAGGTGGCAGCAAGGCTGAAAAATAGCCCACAGCCGGAGCTTGCCAAGCAGTTCTTGCAGTTTGTCTTAACGCCTGAATTCCAAAATACCTTGCCAACAACAAACTGGATGTATCCGGTCATTGATATTCCCTTACCTGAGGTATACAACCAGTTACCTCTACCTGAAAAAGCCTTACAATTTAGTTCTCAAGAAGTGGCCAAAGAACGCCAAAATTGGACTCGTTTATGGCAAACCGCCGTCAGTCGCTAATTAATTTGTCTCTACTACCGGGGGCGTTGGCCTCCGGATTACTGATTACGGTTGCACTCATTAGTTTTGGTGCACTGTGGTTTTTTGCACCTGAAATTTCAATGGCTGACATTATTAGCGATAGCTATTTGTGGCATGTGATTGGGTTTACCTTTTGGCAGGCTTTTTTATCCGCCATTTTTTCTGTAATCCCTGCTATTTTTCTTGCAAGAGCACTGCACCGCCGTCGTTTTTTTGGACGAACCCTATTTTTACGCCTATGTGCAATGACATTGGTTCTTCCGGTATTAGTTGCCGTGTTTGGTATTTTATCAGTTTACGGGCAAACGGGTTGGCTGGCTAAACTTTGTCAATTACTGGGATTTAATTACACCTTTTCACCTTATGGCCTAAAAGGCATTTTGCTAGCACATGTTTTCTTTAATATGCCACTAGCGACTCGTATGCTATTACAGTCTTTAGAAAATATCGCTATTGAGCAGAGACAAATTGCAGCACAACTGAGGTTCAATGAGTGGCAGCAATTTACTATTTTAGAATGGCCTTATTTACGGCGGCAAATATTACCTACTGCTGCGTTAATTTTTATGCTGTGCTTTGCCAGCTTTGCGACTGTGCTCGCTCTGGGCGGAGGTCCTGCAGCAACCACTATCGAATTGGCTATTTACCAAGCTCTTAACTATGATTTTGATTTAGGGCGAGCCACTATTTTGGCATTAATTCAGCTGTTCTTCTGTGTCGGTTTAATGTTTATCTGCCACAAAGTAAATAGTGTATTTTCAGTAGGTTTTAGCCACCAAGCACAATGGGTTGACCCTGCTGATAACGCATTTCGTCGCATTCGAGATTTGTTGCTCATTGTCGCTGCCATGTTATTGCTACTTCCCCCACTATTCGCGGTTATTTTCGATGGGTTAAATGGGCAACTTTGGGCGGTATTGCAGCAACCCGCCTTATGGCAAGCCACGGCAACCTCTGTGTTTATTGCACTGTGTGCTGGTGCTGTCTGCGTGGTACTTACTTTAATGTTGTTATGGAGCAGCCGTGAATTGCGCTTACGCCAAGCGGCTCGTCTAGGGCAAGCCTTAGAACTTAGTGGGTTAATTATTTTAGCCATGCCCGGTATCGTGCTCGCGACAGGTTTTTTTATCTTTTTTAATGAAACGGTAGGCTTACCTGAATCCCCTTACCCATTAATTATCATGACTAATGCTTTGTTAGCCATTCCCTATGCGTTAAAAGTATTAGAAAACCCTATGCGAGACAGCGCTGAACGCTATAACCCATTGTGCCAATCACTTGGCATTTCTGGTTTTAATCGTTTCCGAATTATTGAACTTAAAGCATTACGCAAACCTATTTCCCAAGCTCTCGCATTTGCTTGTGTTATCTCAATTGGTGATTTTGGTGTTGTCGCGTTATTTGGCAATGATAACTTCCGCACACTCCCTTATTATCTTTATCAGCAAATAGGGGCTTACCGGTCAAACGATGGGGCTGTTACGGCCATGTTATTATTATTACTTTGCTTTTGCTTATTTAGCTTGATTGAACGTATCTCAGGAAAACACCATGATTAAATTGACTCAGCTAGATTACCAATACGACAACCTGACAATGTCATTTGATTTTTCTGTTCAGTCTGGTGAGTCTGTGGCAGTTATGGGGCCAAGTGGTGCTGGGAAAAGTACGCTATTAAGCCTGATTAGCGGCTTTCAATTTCCCCAAAGCGGAACGATTGTGCTCAATGGCGAAGACCATACTTTTAGCCCTCCAGCTAAGCGCCCTGTTTCTATGTTATTTCAAGAAAATAATTTATTTTCACACCTGACAATCCGGCAAAACATTGGTCTTGGACTGCAACCCAATTTACGTCTGAATAAAACGCAAATTCAGCGAGTTGAGCAAATGGCGAGCCGTGTCAGCCTGAGTGAATGTTTAGATAGGTTACCGGCACAACTGTCGGGGGGGCAACGTCAACGCGCGGCATTAGCACGCTGCATGATCCGCAATCAACCCATTTTACTGCTTGATGAGCCTTTTTCAGCTCTCGACCCTGCATTACGCCGAGAAATGCTGCTATTACTCAGGGAAATTTGTGCAGAAAAATCAATCACATTGTTAATGGTTTCGCATAATGTTGATGATGCTTTACAAATTGCCCCGCGGACACTGGTTATTGCAGAAGGGAATATTGCCTACGATGGTGATACTCAATACCTATTACAGGGACAAAGCGCTGCGTCTGCTTTACTGAGTATCACAAGCGTTTCCAATAATTAGCACTGTATAAATTCACACTATTCGCGTATATTTATCGTAACTATTTTTTATGCAAGTTTTATGCGAGTAGCCTAATGACCCAACTTATCGCTCCAGCAGAAAGAGGCTTTATTCTTAGCCGTCACTGGAAAGACACCCGCCACGGTGTTGAGGTCTCTTATTGGCTACTCACTGATAACCAACCTCAAAAGGTCACCGTTCCCTATCAAAAAGCCATTGGCTTTTTAGCTGAATCTCAATTCCCTCAAGTAAAACATTTATTAGATGAACAATCCAATATTACCTACCGGCCCCTTGAATTAATTGATTTTAAACGCGAAAAAGTCTATGCGATTTATTGCCACCAATATCGACAATTACAGAATCTTGAAAAAAGCTGCAACGAATTGGGTGTCGAATTATTAGAAACAGATATTCGCCCGAGTGAACGGTATCTAATGGAACGCTTTATCGCGGCCTCTGTCTGGTTTTCTCAAAATCAGCAAGGGGAGTTTCAACTAAAACCTTGCGAAGGCTACCGCCCCTTAATCAAAGCTGTTTCCCTTGATATCGAAACCAGCCAACATGGTGAACTCTATTCTATAGGGCTGTCTGGCTGTGGTGACAATGTGGTATTTATGTTAGGGCCAGAACAAGGGCCTGCATTGAGCTCTGAACATCGCTTAATCTATGTGAATAGCCGCCCGCAATTACTTCATAAGCTCAATGAATGGCTTCACCAATACGACCCTGATGCCATCATTGGTTGGAACCTAATCCAATTCGACTTACAAGTATTACAAAAGCATGCTGAGCGTTATGGCATCCCATTGTTGTTTGGTCGACAAAACAAAAAATTGGAGTGGCGAGAGCATGGCTTTAAGCAAGGGGTATTTTTTGCCGCTGCTGAAGGCCGGTTAATTATTGATGGCATTGATGCATTAAAAGCAGCAACATGGAGTTTTTCATCATTTAGTTTAGAGTTTGTCGCTCAAGAACTCCTTGGCGAAGGTAAAGCGATTGATACCCCTTATGACCGAATGGATGAAATCAACCGCCGCTTTGCTCACGATAAACCCGCTCTAGCACACTACAATATTCAAGATTGTATTTTAGTCCATCGGATCTTTGAAAAAACCGATTTAATGGCTTTCTTGCAAGAACGTTCAACAGTAACTGGCCTTGCTGTTGATAAAATGGGCGGATCTGTTGCAGCATTCTCACACCTTTATATTCCCCGTCTACACCGCCTTGGCTTTGTCGCTCCCAACCTGACGGAACATAAAATGCAACTGAACCCCGGGGGCTTTGTCATGGACTCCCAACCTGGGCTATATGACTCCGTATTAGTTTTGGATTATAAAAGCCTATATCCTTCAATTATTAGAACTTTTCTCATCGACCCTGCGGGTATGATTGAAGGATTAGCGCATCCAGACCTTGAATATTCTGTTCCCGGTTTTCGCCAAGCTTGGTTTTCTCGTACAACCCACTGTTTACCCGATATTGTCAGCCATATCTGGCAAGAACGGGATAAAGCTAAAAAAGAGCATAATGCCCCACTATCCCAAGCGTTGAAAATTATTATGAACGCATTTGCTGGGGTACTAGGCGCTGAAGGGTGCCGTTTTTTTGACCCAAGACTGACTGCATCAATCACCATGCGTGGCCATGAAATTATGCGTACAACCAAACGTTTGATTGAGTCACAGGGTTACCAAGTTATTTATGGGGATACCGACTCCACATTTGTATGGTTACGAGACGCCCACAATGAAGAGCAAGCGCAAAAAATTGGCTTTGCTTTACGTGATTACGTGAATAGCTGGTGGAAAAAACATTTAGCTGAAGAATGGCAATTAGAGGGGGTTTTAGAGCTTGAATATGAAACCCATTACCGCCGATTTTTGATGCCAACGGTACGTGGTGCTGAAATGGGGAGTAAAAAACGCTATGCAGGGCTGAGTAAAGACACCATGGTATTTAGAGGGCTGGAAACCATTCGCTCAGACTGGACCCCCTTAGCACAAATATTCCAAAAAGAGCTCTATACCCGTATTTTTTATCGCCAACCTTACCGTGAATATATTCGTGAATATGTGCAAAATATTCGTTCAGGCCAATATGATGACCGTTTAGTTTACCGTAAACGCCTGCGCCGAAAATTGACTGATTACCAAAAAAATGTTCCTCCGCATGTTCGAGCTGCTCGTACCGCTGATGACTATAATTTAAAATTACAGCGCCCTTTGCAATATCAAAATGGTGGTTGGATAAACTATATTATCACTCAGGCAGGGCCTGAACCGCTGGAAATCATCACGGCAAAACCGGATTACGAACATTATATTTCCAAGCAAATCAAACCAATAGCAGATGCTATCTTGCCTTTCTTACAAGATGACTTTGATACCCTGCTAACTGGGCAAATTACCCTGTTGTTTTAAAATTTATTCTACCTTTGATGTTTTTTTAACAGGTGACGATAGCCTTCGGTTGAATTAATATATCGCCCCTTTGGTGTCTCGCACGTCTGGCTACACAAATTATGCGTGATAATCAACAATACTCATTATAATTCAAATAGACTGACTCATTGTCTCGGCCACAAGCCCAGCAAACGCCTTAGTGCTCACTTTGCTGCAATTTGAATAATTAAATGTGTATAATTAATCATCAGGTAACGACTATTTTTAAAATAATTCGAACTCTTCCTTGTGTAACTATTAATGAGCTACACCAACACTGGGCGAAGACACTGATAAAAATTGTCTTAAAAAATCTAAAAAATAAACTCTCAATTTTATGGAATTAAGTTAAATCTATGCCATTTACTCTTGGTCAACGCTGGATCAGCGATACAGAAAGCGAACTTGGATTAGGTGCCGTCGTGGCAATTGATGCCCGAATGGTAACGTTGCTTTTTCCTGCTAGTGGCGAAAACCGCCTTTACTCTAGCAGTGATGCCCCTATTACCCGAGTGATGTTTAATGAAGGTGATACCATTACCAGTCACGAAGGCTGGCAACTTCAAGTTGAAAGCATTGAAGAAGATAAAGGATTATTGACTTACATCGGCACACGTTTAGATACGCAAGAAACCGGTGTGAGCCTTAGAGAAGTGTTCCTTGACAGCAAGCTCACATTCAATAAGCCGCAAGATCGTCTATTTGCTGGGCAAATTGACCGTATGGACCGTTTCGCTTTACGCTTTCGTGCGCGCAAATTCCAAAGCGAGCAAGTCAAACACCAAGCAACAGGCTTACGCGGTATTCGTGCAAGCCTGATCCCACACCAATTACATATTGCCAATGAAGTGGGAAAACGCCACCATCCGCGCGTATTACTCGCTGACGAAGTCGGCTTAGGTAAAACCATTGAAGCGGGGATGATTATCCACCAGCAATTAATGGCAGGCCGTGCAGAGCGCGTCTTAGTTATTGTTCCTGATAGCTTACAGCACCAATGGCTGGTTGAGATGCTACGCCGCTTTAATCTGCGTTTTTCTTTGTTTGATGATAGCCGTTACAGTGAAGCACAGCATGATAGTGATAACCCATTTGAAACAGAACAACTCGTTCTGTGTTCACTGGATTTCGTCCGTCGTAACAAGCAGCGTTTTGACCAATTAGTTGAAGCAGGCTGGGATATGATGGTCGTCGACGAAGCTCACCACTTACAGTGGAGTGAGACCGCCCCGAGCCGCGAATATCAAGTTATTGAAACATTAGCTGAAAATATTCCTTCTATTTTGCTATTAACCGCAACACCAGAGCAACTTGGCCAAGAAAGCCACTTCGCTCGCCTGCGTTTACTTGACCCTAGCCGTTTTCATGATTACCAAGACTTTATTGCTGAGCAAGAAAACTACCGTCCTGTTGCTGATGCGGTTTCACTGTTGCTGTCGGGTGACAAACTGACTAATGACCAGCAAAATTTACTTAACGAATTAATCAAAGAACAAGATATCGAACCACTGCTAAAGGCTGCAAATCTTGAAGGTGAAGATGGCAATGCTGCGCGCCAAGAGCTGATCAACATGTTAATGGACCGCCATGGTACTAGCCGCCTGTTGTTCAGAAATACCCGAAATGGCGTCAAAGGCTTCCCTCGTCGTGAATTACATTCGTTAAAAATGCCATTGCCCACCCAATACCAAACCGCAATTAAAGTGGCTGGTATCATGGGCAGTAAAAAAGACGTTGAAACACGTGCAAAAGAAATGCTCTACCCTGAGCAAATTTACCAAGAGTTCGAAGGTGAAAACGCCACGTGGTGGAACTTTGACCCGCGGGTTGAGTGGTTAATGGGCTTTTTGACCGCAAACCGCCATGAAAAAGTGTTAGTGATCTGCGCGAAAGCCGCAACTGCACTACAATTGGAGCAAGTGTTACGTGAACGCGAAGCGATTCGTGCTGCCGTGTTCCACGAAGGGTTATCGTTATTAGAACGTGACCGAGCTGCTGCCTATTTTGCATCTCAAGAAGAAGGCGCGCAGGTTCTATTATGTTCTGAAATCGGTTCTGAAGGGCGTAACTTCCAATTTGCTAACCAGTTGGTGATGTTCGACCTGCCGTTTAATCCAGACTTACTCGAGCAACGTATCGGCCGTTTAGACCGTATTGGACAAAGCCGTGATATCAGCATTCATGTGCCTTATTTAGAAAATACCGCACAATCTGTGTTGATCCGCTGGTATCACGAAGGCTTAGATGCCTTTGAACATACCTGCCCAACAGGCCGAGCTATCTACGATAAATACTACCAACCATTACTGCAATTTATGGCTGAACCGACAGTCACAGAAGGTTTTGATGATTTTATTAAAACCTGCCGTGCAGAGCATGACAGCTTGAAATTACAATTGGAACAAGGCCGTGACCGTTTGCTTGAAATGCATTCAAACGGTGGCGAGTCTGGCAATCTGTTGGCTGAAGAAATTGGTGAAGGTGATAACGATACCGAATTGGTTAACTTTGCACTCAATCTTTTTGATATTGTCGGTATTAATCAAGAAGATAAAAGTGATAACCTGATTATCCTCACACCTTCAGACCATATGTTAGTACCTGATTTCCCAGGACTTCCTCAAGATGGTTGCACCATCACGTTTGATAGAGAGCAAGCACTTTCTCGTGAAGATACGCAATTTATCAGCTGGGAGCACCCTATTATTCGTAATGGTTTAGATTTAGTGCTATCTGGCGATACCGGCAGCTGTGCGGTTTCTTTATTGAAAAACAAAGCGCTGCCTGTTGGCACCTTATTGACTGAACTGATTTACGTTGTGGAAGCTCAAGCACCTAAGCACCTGCAAATTAGCCGTTTCTTACCCGCAACTCCGGTACGCTTATTAATTGATTTAAAAGGTAATAACTTATCATCTCAAGTTGAGTTTGAAAGTTTTAACCGCCAATTAAATGCCATTAACCGCCATATGGCAAGCAAACTGGTCAATGCAGTACAAAATGAGGTTCATTCGGTATTACGCTTATCTGAGCCAATGATCGAAAAAGAAGCCAAGGCATTGATAGAAAATGCAAAAGAAGCGGCTGATAAGGCGCTAACGTTGGAGCTTTCTCGTTTAGAAGCACTAAAAGCGGTCAACCCAAATATCCGTGATGAAGAACTTGATATTATTGAGGAAGAACGCCAACAACTGATGACTAATATCGACCAAGCTACATGGCGACTAGATGCGATTCGTTTAGTTGTGGTAACTCATCAGTAGCCGACTTGCTGTGAGTACGCTGTCGCTCATTCAAATAGCTTATTATTAGTAATTTGAATTATAGTAAGCGTAAACTAAAATAGTCACTTATTTCTCCCTCATCTGAGGGAGAAATTATTTAAAAGCTTCGGAGTTACACACGTTATGATGGAACCCTACCAACCTGCTGTTGAACCTTGGTTGCATATACTTTACCAAGATGATCACATCATTGTGGTGAATAAACCTAGCGGGTTACTCTCTGTTCCCGGAAAAGCGCCAGAGCACCATGACAGCATTATGAGCCGTGTTCAGCGTGATTTTCCCGCCGCTGAATCCGTACATCGGTTAGATATGGCGACAAGTGGCGTCATGGTTGTGGCACTGCACAAAAAAGCTGAACGCGAACTTAAACGCCAATTTAGAGAGCGTGAGCCGAAAAAATTCTATATTGCTCGTGTTTGGGGTCATTTAGAAAAAGAAGAAGGCTTGGTTGATTTGCCGCTAATTTGTGATTGGCCAAACCGCCCTAAGCAAAAAGTGTGTTTCGAAACAGGGAAATCAGCACAAACCGAGTACCAAGTTTTACAATATGAAGAACAAGCCACTCGCGTAAAGCTTTCCCCTATTACGGGTCGTTCGCACCAACTTAGAGTCCATATGTTAGCGTTAGGTCACCCTATCCTTGGTGATCGCTTCTATGCTCACGATGAAGCCAAAGCGCTAGCTACTCGCTTACAATTACATGCTCAGGAATTATACATCACCCACCCTGAATACGGCACGCCAATGCATTTTACCTGCCCACCGGATTTTTAACGGTCTCTAATCGATTGATTAGATTTCAATATTACCAGTGCAGAAATTAACTCACTCTGTTTTTGCGCTGATTATTTTTCCGTTTGTTTTTATCCTAAGAACATACATAACTATGTAACTATGTAACTAGGGTGCGCGAGCGCAGCCAACAAAAAACGGGAGCGAAATAATCCATTTTAATTATTCCCCTGATTTCCCCTAAATAGTTCGTGTTGCAGCTAGGCGGCAAGAGAGCAAATCCTTAGGAGCGTAGATAACTACGTGACTAGGGTTCATGAATGAAGACAACAAAGCGAGATTTTTTGGTTTTTCTTCGTTAGCCTGATTTCCCCTAAATAGTTCGTGATGCAGCTAGGCGGCAAGAGAGCGAATTCCTAGGAGCATACAGTAGTATGTGACTAGGGTTCGCGAGCGCAGCCAACAACGCTGCGGCGCGAAATATGACGGGGAAATTTATTTGAAGCCGAGCTCCTTCTTAACTAAGTCATAAGCTGCTTGGATTGATTGCGCTTTCTGCTTCGCTATTTCCATCATTTCTGGCGGCAAACCTTTCGCAACCAATTTATCTGGGTGATGTTCGCTCATTAATTTACGATAGGCACGCTTAATTTTTGTTGGATCATCACTCGGGGACACACCAAGGACTTTACAAGCATCTTCAAGGGTTGGGCCATTCGATTGCTGATAATACCCTCCTGATTGCTGCTGAGAGTACCCTTGGCCAAATTGGCGACCACTTTGGATAATATCCAAGAACTGTTCAAACTGAACCTTAGAAATACCTAACTCTTCAGCAATGATAAACAGCACTTTTCTTTCGTTTGGGTGTAGCTGCCCATCTGCAAAAGCTGCCTGTAATTGAATTTCCAGAAACATCTGAATCAAGTCAAAACGGCCATAACAGGCCATACGTAATTGTTTTAATACATCACGTAATGGAAAGTTAGGGGATTTGCCTTCTCTAAATGCTTGTTGAGCCGCTTTTCGTGTTTCTCCGTGTAATTGCATTCTGTCCATTAAATTGGTTGCAAGCTGAATATCTGTCTCGGTTACACGGCCTTTGGACTTCGTTAAATGCCCCAAAATTTGGAAAGTGCTAGCAAAGAAAATAATTTGGCGATCACGCTTATTCATTCTCCCTGCAAATTTACGTTGAATCGATGCTTTATCAAAACCATGCCCAATAATTAACCCAATTAGCGCCCCCCAAAAACCCAATCCAGAGACGATTGCGAGTATAACGCCAATAATTTTGCCCCAATAGTGCATATATCCCTCAATTCTTCAATGCTCAAAATGCAATTTTGCATTATCATACTATTCATTCAGCTCTATGCATAACTACCCGCGCGTAAAGTTTCTTACATTATACTGGCGCAAAGTGGTTGGCTAAGTTAGTCTTTGAGCGTTTGCTGGCGATGCCAATGATGACGGAACCCCATATTTAATGATGAAAAAAAGCTATCCAACACTACTCGCCACCATGGTATGGGCGGCAATTTATAGTCAGCAAGCGCATGCTGACCTTGCACAGCAGTGTATGCTGGGTGTCCCTGTTTACACAAAACCGATTGTAAAAGGTGACCCTAACGACCTGCCGATTCACATTACCGCTGAAGATGTCCGTGGTGAATACCCTAATTTTGTTGAATATGAAGGTAATGTCGATATTCAACAAGGGAACCAAACATTAACCGCTGATAAGGTTAAGCTCACGCAAACAGAAACTGCGGGTGAACTTCCTGTCCGTGAAGTAACCGCCACCGGTAATGTTCACTACGATGACCCACAAATTATCTTAAAAGGCCCTTCTGCGTGGTCTAACTTAGATAATAAAAACACTGATGTGAATGATGGTAACTACATGATGGTAGGCCGTCAGGGACGTGGTGATGCGACGAAAATGAAAATGCGTGGTGAAAACCGTTATTCTATTATGGAAAATGGCACATTCACGACCTGTTTGCCCGGCAATAATAGCTGGAGCGTTGCGGGCTCTGAAGTGATTATCGACCGCGAAGAAGAAGTGGCTGAAATTTGGCATGCACGTTTTAAAGTGGGTGACGTGCCTATTTTCTATAGCCCATATATGCAATTGCCGATTGGTAATAAACGCCGTTCCGGTTTTTTAATTCCGACGGGAAGCTATTCAAGTAACGATGGGCTAGAGTTCTCATTACCTTATTATTGGAATATTGCGCCAAACTACGATGCCACGATTACCCCACAGTTTATGACCCACCGTGGAGTAAAATTAAATAATGAATTCCGTTACCTCATTGCTCCCGGTACAGGCACCGTGGCCTTTGATTTTCTAAATCATGACCGAGCTTATATCAAGGACAAAGAACGTGGTAAGCGTGAAGACCGTGATAGTGATGACCGTTGGTTATTCTATTGGCGCCATTCTGGGACTTACGCGGAACACTGGAACTTCAGCTCTGACTATACCAAAGTGAGCGACCCTAGCTATTTTACAGACTTTAGTTCCCAGTATGGCAACACCACTGATGGCTATGCCACTCAAAAATTCAGTGCAGGTTATTCAGATACAAATTGGAATACAAAAGTTACTCACAAACAATTCCAAATTTTTGCTGATAACCCCAACAAACGTGCTTATAAAGCAGAGCCACAAGTGGACTTCAATTATTATAAAAATAATTTAGGTGCCTTTGATGTGCATACTTACGCACAAGCCGCGCGTTTTACGAGTGTGGGGAAAAATAACCCTGATGCAACGCGCTTACACATCGAGCCAGAAGTAAACCTGCCATTATCTAATGGCTGGGCGAATATGAATAACAGCATCAAATTGTATGCGACTCATTACGACCAAGATATCCCACGCTCGAATACAGATAAAAGCTTAGAAAAAAATGTGACACGTGTTCTACCAATGTTTAAAAGCGATGCAAAAGTTGTCTTCGAACGAGACCTTTTCCAAGGTAGTGATTTCGTTCAAACATTAGAACCACGTGTCCAATATTTATATATTCCGTATAAAGATCAAGATAATATCAATAACTTTGACTCTTCATTGTTGCAGTCAGACTATAGTGGTTTATTCCGTGACCGAATTTACAGTGGCCTTGACCGTATCGCCTCTGCAAACCAGTTCACCACAGGTGTTACAACCCGCGTGTATGATGATGCTTTAGCTGAGCGGTTTAATTTCTCAGTAGGTCAAATTTATTATTTCGAACGCCCACGTGCGGGTGATTCAAATCGCCCAATTGATGATAAAAGTAACACTGGTTCATTATTGTGGGCCACTGACTCTATGTGGCGAATTGATGATAATTGGGGCTTGCGTGGTGGTTTACAATATGACCGCCGCCTCGGTAATGTCACCATGGGGAATGCGGTTGCAGAATACCGTTTAGATGCCGATCGTTTAGTTCAGTTGAACTACCGTTTCGTTGACCGCGATTATATTCAAGCAACCTTCCGTCGTGAAGATACTGCGAATGGCGGCTATACCTATACGCTGCCTGAATACCAACGTGGTATTTCACAAGTGGGAACTGTTGTTAGTTGGCCATTAAGCGAGCGCTGGGGTTTTGTGGGCTCATATTATTATGATACCAAACAACAGCAACCTGCGAGCCAACTTGTTGGTTTGCAATACAATACTTGCTGCTGGGCGGTCAACCTTGGCTATGAACGTAAGATAGTTGGTTGGCAAAAAGAGAAGTTCAGCAGTGAATATGACAATAAATGGTCAATCAATGTGGAACTTAGAGGCCTAAATAACAATCATAGTTTAGGTAGTCAGAAGATGTTAGAAAGTGGCATTATGCCTTATCAACGTGCTTTCTGATAAAAATAACATAGAGTTACTGTCAATAACTCAGGTGCAGTTAGGCGACAAGTGATTGAGTCGCTAGGAGCATACACAAGTATGTGACTAGTGCGAGTGAGCGCAGTCAACAACACTGCAACTTGAAGTATGACGAGTAAAAAGAGATTAGCCCGCTTTTGCGGAATCAAAGTCAATATTTATAGGACCATTATGAAGAATTGGAGAACGCTTATTCTGGGACTGATGTTCGCAAGCTCCACTGCTTTGGCTGCGCCTCAGCAAATGGATAAAGTGGCTGCGGTCGTCAATAACGGTGTTGTGCTGGAAAGTGACGTCCAGAATATGATCAACACAGTAAAACTGAATGCTCAGAACGCACGTCAACAGGTGCCTGATGATCAAACTCTGCGTCATCAGATCCTTGAGCGTCTCGTTATGGATAACATCATTTTGCAAATGGCTAGCCAAATGCAAATCAATATTCCAGATGAAGCCGTGGATGCAACTATTACTGATATCGCTCGTCAAAACGGTTTAACACTACAGCAAATGCAACAACGTTTAACCGCTGATGGCATCAATATGAATCAGTATCGTAGCGAAATTCGTAAAGAGATGCTGATTGCTGAAGTGCGTAACAATGAAGTTCGCCGTCGAGTGACTATTTTACCTCAAGAGGTTGATTCTCTTGCTGAACAAATGAGCTCACAAGCAAATTATGAGATGGGCGTTAATTTAAGCCATATCTTGATTCCGTTAGCAGAAAACCCAACACAGGAACAACTAAAAACCGCTGAAGCATTAGTGGATAAAATTTTAGCTGAACTGAAAAAAGGCGGAGATTTCGGTAAGTTAGCTATCGCTTATTCAGCAGATCCTCAAGCACTGAAAGGCGGTAATATGGGTTGGTCACGCCTGCAAGAATTACCCGTTGTGTTTGCTGAACAACTGAAAAATGCGAAAAAAGGTGATGTTGTCGGCCCTATTCGCTCTGGTGTCGGCTACCATATTTTACGTGTTAACGATGTCAGTGGTGGCAGCCAACCTATTTCTGTCACAGAAGTGAAAGCACGCCACATCTTGATTAAGTCATCACCAATTATGGATGATGCACAGGCAAGACAAAAATTAACCAAAATTGCTCAGGAAATTCGTTCAGGCAAAATCTCATTTGAAGATGCAGCAAAAGAAAACTCTGAAGACCCAGGTAGTGCGTTAAAAGGCGGTGAATTAGGTTGGAATATGCCTGATATCTATGACCCAGCTTTCCGCGATGCGCTAATGAGACTGAATAAAGGCGAATTAAGCCAACCTGTTCAATCAAACTTTGGATGGCACCTAATTCAATTAGAAGACACACGCAACGTTGATAAAACAGACGCGGCGCAAAAAGATCAAGCTTACCGTTTACTGTTTAATCGTAAATTTAACGAAGAAGCACAAAGCTGGATGCAAGAACAACGCGCTTCTGCTTACGTGAAAATAGTTGATGGTCGTGACAGCCAATCTACAGATGAAAAAACAAATTAAGCCTGTTGTTATCACCCCCGGCGAGCCAGCCGGGGTTGGTCCAGACCTACTTATTCAGCTAGCTCAACAGCAATGGCCTGTTGAGTTGGTTGCTTGTGCCGATCCTGATTTATTACGCCAGCGTGCCAAAGCGCTAAATTTGCCTCTGACATTAACTGAATATTCCCCCAATTCAATTAATGAAGAACAGCCTGCAGGTCACTTATCCGTTCTACCTGTTCATTTAGTAACGCCTGCAAAGGCAGGTGTACTTAATGTTGATAATGGCCAATATGTTGTGGAGAGCTTAGCAAAAGCATGTGACGGCTGTTTAAATGGCGAATTTTCAGCGCTTGTAACAGGTCCCGTACATAAAGGGATTATTAATGATGCAGGCATGTCATTTAGTGGTCACACGGAATTCTTTGCACAACGAAGTGGCTGTGAACGCGTTGTTATGATGCTAGCTACCGAAGAACTGCGTGTTGCATTAGCCACAACGCATCTGCCACTCAAGGACGTGTCGGCCGCTATTACCCAACAAAGCCTTCATGAAGTCATCACCATTTTACACCATGATTTACAAACCAAATTTGGTATTGAAAAACCGGCCATCTATGTTTGTGGTTTAAATCCACATGCAGGAGAAGGCGGCCATATGGGTACCGAAGAAATTGATACTATAGAGCCTGCACTTGAAAGCCTACGTACAAAAGGGATTAATTTGATTGGGCCATTGCCTGCAGATACCCTATTTCAAGCTAAGTATTTAGACCATGCAGACGCAGTGTTAGCAATGTATCACGATCAGGGCCTTCCTGTGTTAAAATACCAAGGTTTTGGCAGAGCAGTAAATATCACTCTCGGCCTGCCTTTTATCCGTACCTCTGTCGACCATGGGACAGCCCTTGAGCTCGCGGGGACGGGTCATGCTGATGCGGGAAGTTTTATCACCGCATTAAAGTTAGCTATCCAAATGACATCTAAGAATACATGAATAATCGAGTCCATCAGGGGCACTTTGCCCGCAAACGTTTCGGGCAGAACTTTTTAACTGACCAATTTATTATCGACAGCATCGTGGATGCCATGAACCCGCTGCCAGGTCAGTCCATTGTAGAAATTGGTCCCGGCTTAGGTGCCTTAACCGAACCTGTCGGTAGCCGAATCGATAAAATGACCGTAGTTGAACTTGACCGTGACCTTGCCGCACGTTTACACATTCACCCTCAACTAAAAGATAAATTGACTATCATTCAGCAAGATGCAATGACAGTAGATTTTGGTGAATTAGCCAAACAAGCGGGCCAGCCCCTGCGTGTTTTTGGTAACTTGCCTTACAACATCTCCACACCGTTAATGTTTCACTTATTCACATTCACCAATTCTATTTCTGACATGAATTTCATGTTACAAAAAGAAGTGGTGAATCGTCTGGTTGCAGGACCAGGTAGCAAAGCCTTTGGGCGCTTGAGTGTTATGGCGCAATATTATTGCAACGTGGTGCCTGTGTTGGAAGTACCACCAACCGCATTTACACCAGCGCCAAAAGTAGATTCAGCCATTGTTAGGTTGATTCCTCATCGTGAAAACCCGTATCCGGTAAAAGATATTAAATTTTTAAGCCGTATTACCACACAAGCTTTCAACCAACGCCGTAAAACGATTCGTAATAGTTTAGGAGATTTATTCAGCGTTGAAGAGTTAACAGAACTGGGTATTGATTTAAGCACCCGAGCAGAAAATATTTCTGTTGAACAATATTGTAAAATGGCAAACTATCTCTCTAACCGTTCAGAATAGTCTGTTGAAGGAGGCACTATGCTTAATGAGCCGAATGTAAGCATCCAAGTTCAGAGTGTCTATATAGAAAGCCAATCTCAACCCGATATTGCGAGATATGTGTTTGCTTACACTATCTGCATTCGTAATTTAGGACGAGAGCCTATTCAATTAATGAGCCGTTATTGGCTCATTACTAACAGTGATGGCCATAAGACCGAAGTTCAAGGTGAAGGCGTGGTTGGTGAACAACCGCTTATCCCACCAGGAAAAGAATACCGTTATACCAGTGGCGCAATCCTTGAAACTCCAATGGGTACGATGGAAGGTTATTATGTGATGATAAGCACACAAGGGGACAGTTTCCACGTTGATATCCCTGCTTTTCGTCTTGCTATCCCAACACTGATTAATTAATTATGTCGACATATTTAGTAGGTGATATTCACGGTTGTTATCGTGAGCTCCATGACTTGATGGAAAGTGTCCATTTTGATCCAACCAAAGACACACTGTGGTTAACAGGCGATCTCATTGCCCGCGGAACTGAATCACTGCAAGTTTTACGCTATGTAAAAAGCCTTGGTTCTGCCGCACGTTTAGTGCTTGGCAACCACGATCTCCATCTGTTAGGAATTTACTGTAAAATTAGTCGTAACAAGCCGAAAGATCACCTCGATGAGTTATTACATGCACCTGATCTTGACGAACTGATCAATTGGTTACGTCGCCAACCTTTATTACAAATTGATGAAGAAAAAAAGATCTTGATGACTCATGCAGGTATAACACCACAATGGGATATCGAAACAGCACGAATGTGTGCAAGGGAAGTTGAAGCCGTGCTGTCTAGTGATGCATATCCATTATTCATCGACTCCATGTATGGTGACATGCCAAATAACTGGTCTGAAAGCTTAATGGGGCTAGCTCGTTTGCGTTTTAGTACCAATGCCTTAACACGCCTGCGCTACTGTTTTCCAAACGGACAGCTAGATATGATTTGCAAGGAAAACCCTAAAAAAGCGCCCGCTCCGCTAAAACCCTGGTTCGATCTACCCAGTAAAATTCCTGAGGATTACTCAGTGTTTTTTGGTCACTGGGCATCCCTTGAAGGGAAATGCACTCCTGATAACGTTTATGCTTTAGATACGGGTTGCTGCTGGGGAGGGGAATTAACGCTATTCCATTGGGAAACTAAGCAGTACCACCAGCAAAAGTCATATCAAAAAAGCCGTAAAGAGTAATTTTTTGCCTAGTTAATTGCAAGTTATAGCAAAATGGCGCAATTAAGCGCCATTTTTGCATTCTAACTAAAAATTAGTCTCTTTTAGTTAAGATCTCAAAACAATAACCATGGGTATTGTTTTCGTCAGCTTCATGGTATTCGGTAAAAATAGAATCCCATTCATCAGGCTCATAAGCCGGAAAATGAGTATCTCCGATAACTTCAGCATCAACGTGAGTCAAATATAATTTATTCGCTAGCGGTAAAAATTGTTGATAAACTTTACCACCGCCAATTACCATCACCTCTTCAACATTTTCAATTGCTTGCGCTGCAGCCAATGCTTCTTCAATTGACGTTACCCAAATAACATCAGAATCAGTACCAGGAGCACTACTTAATACAATATTCACACGTTGTGGCAATGGGCGCCCAATTGATTCATAGGTAACACGGCCCATGATAACCGGTTTGTTTAACGTATTTCGTTTGAACCACGCTAGATCCCCCGGCAAATTCCAAGGCATCGCTTTTTCCATGCCGATAACCTGATCGATCGCCATTGCTGCGATTAAGCTAATATTCATCTACTCACCTTAGAAACAAGATATAAAAATTGAGCACACTATACGGAAAGAGAATTGCTTCGTCGACTAAATTTAAACTTCCTTAAACAGGTTTGAATCACTTATACTCGAATTGATAAACTTATGACTAAAAATAACATTTAAAAACAAAATGAACCCTCTAAGACCAGTCTAAATGTGAGTGTCATTAGCAGGTCATTTTTATTTACCAACATTGAACGGGAAAAGAGATTATAACATGTACGAAACGAGTATTATGGTTGCGACCATCGCTGCACTCGGTATGCTTTCTCCAGGGCCAGATTTCTTTTTGATTGTTAAAAATTCAGCACGCTATCAACGCTCTGCCGCATTAATGTCTGCATGTGGTGTGATAGTCGCTATCGCTTTGCATATGTCTTACTGTGTTGCAGGCCTCGCTGTCTTGATTACAACTACGCCTTGGCTGTTTAATATCTTAAAATACGCGGGTGCAGCCTATTTAATTTGGATCGGTGTCAAAAGCTTACTTCCGCAATCCGGCCATAGCGTTGATCTAACAACCAGTAAACACGAAATTGTTTCATTCAAAAAAGCCTTTATGCAAGGTTTTCTCTGTAATGTATTAAACCCAAAAGCCACGCTGTTCTTTTTAGCGGTTTTTACCCAAGTGCTAGATATTAATTCCACTGTTGGCGAAAAGCTGTGGTTTGCCTTTATTATTTGGGGTTTAGCCGTCATCTACTGGCCTATTTTAGTATTTTTAATCCAAAGTGCCCCTGTAAGAAAAGGCCTGGCAAAGGTGCAAAAATACGTTGATAAGGTTCTCGGCGTTGTATTAATCGCCTTTGGTATTCGAGTGGCGCTAAGCTAGCTTTGTCAACAACCTAAAGCAGGCTAAATGCCTGCTTATTGGATATTCAATATTGTTGTAATACGAATTATTGCATGGTGTCTTGCGGTGCAACAACCAACTGCCCTACAGACCCTAAATCCGCCTTCTCTAAATTGTGGCTATAAAATAAGAACGGGAAATGGTTATAGGACGGTTGCATCATTTGAACTAATAATTCAACTCGGCTATCAACCCACACAGTATCTTTCCAGCCATAATCTTCTGGCGGTGTTGGTTTACCATTACGGTTTAAGACCTTAAAGCGCACACCTTCAATGTGAAATGCTTGCGGTTCATTCGTCGTCACAACCCAACGTTCCCAATTGCCTTGGCGGCTTGAGAAATCAACCCTGTTTGTATCAATAGTCGCATTATTAATACCAAAACCATCATTAAGGTGAATATTACGTTGTGTAATACTGGATGTGACTTGCGTTTTATCTTCAACTAATTGTGCCGGTAAACCATCCGTTACCAATGACATTAATCCAGTTGCCTTGATAGTTAATACATTGGTTGAAATTAAGCTATTCGATGGTTCAAATAGCCCTTTTAAACGGTCCATAAAGGTAGCCGACTCGCCCGCAGTAATGGTTAACTCTTGCGTTTTCGCCATATCAATCAAGACTTCACGCCGTTCCCCCGGTGCTAATGGGAGTTCCTGAACACTAACAGGTACAGTTAATAACCCTTGATCAGATGCAATCAATGAAAATGGGCGACCATCACTGATTTTCATTACATAATAACGGGAGTTCGACGCATTTAATAATCGTAGACGTACCCACCCTCGAGAAACTTCAATGTATGGATTTTGTACGCCATTAACCAGTAATGAATCGCCTAAAAACCCGTTTTCATCGGCTTTGTATTCAGGGACGCCAAAATTATCTAAACGCTTATCTTGAATAATGACAGGAAAATCATCAACACCATAGTGTTTAGGTAAACGCAGGTTTTTCGTCACATCATCTTCGATGATCCACATCCCCAATAAACCATTGTAGACTTGCTCGCCCATTTTCCCTTGAGTATTTGCATGATACCAAAGCGTTGCTGCATTTTGACGTATCGGGATCACTGGAGACCAGTCCGCATTAGGTGAAATTAACCTTGCCGCTCCACCAATTTGTGTTCCTGGTATTTGCAACCCGCTGATTGTCATCGAAACGGCTTCAGGTAAGCGATTACTATAAATAAGCTTAATATCATCGCCATTTTTTACTTTGACTGTCGGCCCAGGGGAAGAACCATTTACTCCCCAAATATCGGCTGAATATTTTCCATCATAAGACCAATGAATTTTTTGTAATGTTAAAAATAATGGCTGTCCAGACCGTGATTCTAATAATGGTGGCACAGGTAAAGCTGTCGCCCCCTCTGCATTTGCATAAATTGGCACATAGGACAAACATAGAGCCACCCCCGCCGCTATCAGGGCTTGGCATCGATTGAATGACATAAATTCTCCGCTAAACAAAAATTCCAGCGCATTTTATTATTTAGTATTGTAGATTTTCAGCCTATAAAATGGCTAATTTATGATTGGACCCAGCAATATAACAACTTAGATACAACAATTTAAGGTCGCAATAATTTGTAAGCCATGATATCGCGAAAAAAGGCTAAATTCTAAAAATATCTAGCAAATGTGTAAAAATATAATTAATAAGATTATAAATAGTAAGGGTAAGTAATTAAAAAAGGAAATAAGACAGGTAGGAAACAATAAAGTCAATTTATGCTGTATTCAACCTAAAAGAATGGGCAATATTTGTATATTGCCCATTTTTAAATAAATTCAATGAATTAGGTTATTTGCCTTGTTTTGCCATTTCTTCGACTTCGAGATCGAGTTCTTTTATTTTGGCTTTCATTAAAGCATGGCAATGCTCAGATAATTCCCTCACTTGCTCTCGGCTATAAAGCGATGTATCAATAGGGTCTAGCATTTCAATAATAACAGTACCGTTATTCCAACGGTTTAACTTAATTTTACCTTGTGTACTAGAAACGCAAACAGGCACAATCGGTACCCCTGCTGCAATCGCTGCATGAAATGCCCCCGTTTTAAATGGCAGTAAACCACGACCACGGCTGCGAGTACCTTCAGGAAACATCCACACAGAAATTTTACGTTTTTTAATCTGGTCAGCAACTTGCGTGATTGTGTTATGGGCTTTAGAGCGATTAGCGCGGTCAATTAAAATATTACCCGTTATCCAATATAAAAAGCCAAAAAAAGGTATATAAACCAAGCTTTTTTTACCAACGGTTACCGTTCTTGGTAATACCCCATTTGACATAGTCACCATATCGTAATTGTTTTGGTGATTACCAATATAAATACTCGGGCCATAGCTCTTAGCTTTCTCGGGTACACGATTTATAATGTTAATCCCAAAAACGACTGATAACCGCCCGAACATGTGACCAAATGTCATTACGTGTTTTGGGTTACGAGGGCTAAATAGACAGTAAATCCCGCCCCCTACACACACCGCAATCGTATAAATAATAACAATGATCGCTCTAATAAGCGCTAACATACTAACCCCAAATTGTAAGAAGCTTTTCAGCTCCATGATGAATATTATCTACTTATAAACCTTGTGAAGTTCATACTAAAAAAGGTTTATAAGGTTTGTTCTTTGTTAATTATTCAGACTCTACTGGCTCAATATCAATACGCTCAATATTGTGCATTCCACGCGGTAACGACGTCCCTTTACGACCTCGTTCTGAACGATATTTTTGTAAGTCTTCTGCTTTAAACTTCAGCTTCCGCTTACCGAAATGCAAGGTCATTGATGCCCCCACAGGCAAAATCATCAACCAAGTCAATAAATCATCGCCAGTTGCCGCTTGCGCACCTGCAATATTGATAATTTTATTCCCTTTACCTTTTGAAAGTTGGGGTAAATCCGCCACAGGGAATATTAACATACGCCCTGCCTTGGTAATTGCCAACAGCAAATCTTCCTGTTCATTATGCAGTTCAATTGGTGCCAATACTTTTGCATTTTCAGGCAAAGAAATTAAGGCCTTACCAGTTTTATTTTTAGTGACTAAGTCATTGAAGGTACAAATAAAACCGTAACCTGCATCAGAAGCCATTAAATATTTCTGCTCATCAGGCGCCATCAATACATGTTCAATGGATGCACCTGGAGGCAGAGTTAATTTCCCCGTTAGAGGCTCACCTTGACTACGCGCTGAAGGCAATTCAAGCGGATCCACAGAATAACTTCGCCCTGTTGTGTCAAGGAATACCGCCGCCTGATTTGACTTACCTCGCGCAGCCCCTTTAAAACCATCTCCCGCTTTATAATTTAGGTTAGTCGGCTCGATATCATGCCCTTTAGCACTTCGCACCCACCCCATATCAGAAAGCACAACGGTAATCGGTTCTGACGGTAAAATTTCATGTTCGCTCATTGCTTTCGCTTCTTCGCGCTCATGCAATGGGGAACGACGGTCATCACCGTAATCTTTGGCGTCAGCTTGAATCTCTTTTTTAATCAACGTATTTAAACGTCTTTCAGACCCAAGAATCGCTTGTAAATCATCGCGCTCTTTGGCTAATTCATCTTGCTCGCCACGAATTTTCATTTCTTCGAGCTTGGCTAAATGGCGTAATTTTAACTCTAAAATAGCTTCAGCTTGGGTATCACTGATATTAAAACGTGACATTAAAACCGCTTTGGGTTCATCTTCTGTACGAATAATTTCAATGACTTCATCAATATTCAGATAAGCAATCAATAAACCATCTAAAATATGTAAACGTCTTAATACTTTTTCTAACCTGTGATTTAAGCGATTACGTACAGTTTGTCGACGGTAAGCGATCCACTCATTTAAGATCTCAACAAGCCCTTTTACCGCAGGTCGGTTATCTAAACCAATCATATTAAGGTTAACGCGGTAGCTACGCTCTAAATCCGTTGTCGCAAATAAGTGCGTCATAACCTGTTCAAGGTCAACACGATTACTACGTGGAACTATCACCAAACGTGTTGGGTTTTCATGGTTAGATTCATCGCGTAAATCTTCAACCATCGGCAATTTTTTCGCGCGCATTTGGCTGGCGATTTGTTCTAAAACTTTCGCCCCAGAAACTTGATGAGGGAGAGCCGTGATAACAGCATTACCATCTTCTTTTTCCCACACCGCACGCATGCGTACAGAGCCGCGCCCATTTTGATAAATCTTACGAATATCATCACGGGAAGAAATAATTTCTGCTTCCGTAGGGAAATCAGGTCCCGGCACAAATGCCATGATGTCATCAAGATTTAGCGTAGGTTTATCTAGTAAAGCCACCAAAGCTTGAGCCACTTCTCGGGCGTTATGTGGTGGAATATCTGTCGCCATCCCAACCGCAATACCCGTTGTACCGTTTAACAAAATATTTGGCAAACGTGCAGGCAACATTTTGGGCTCGTTTAGCGTACCATCAAAGTTTGGTACCCAATCGACGGTGCCATGGCCAAGTTCACTGAGTAAAATTTCAGCGTATTTGGATAGTCGTGATTCGGTATAACGCATTGCTGCGAATGATTTAGGGTCATCCGGTGCCCCCCAGTTTCCTTGACCATCCACCAGCGGATAACGGTAAGAAAACGGCTGCGCCATCAAGACCATCGCTTCATAACAAGCGATATCACCGTGTGGGTGATATTTACCGAGAACATCACCCACAGTTCTGGCGGATTTTTTATATTTTGCAGTGTTGCTTAAGCCAAGTTCTGACATCGCATACACAATACGGCGCTGAACAGGTTTAAGCCCATCGCCAATAAACGGTAATGCCCTATCCATGATGACGTACATCGAATAGTTCAGATAGGCATTTTCAGTGAAAGCATGAAGCGGTAAGCGCTCTACGCCATCATGAGTAATTTCACTCATTCAATTCGTTCCTTTCTCATCGCAATTCGGATATTAGACATCAATTTCAGCCATATCGCCTTTTTCTTGCAGCCAATTACGGCGATCTTCAGAGCGTTTTTTCGCAAGAAGCATATCCATGACCGCAAGTGTTTCTTGGTAGTTTTCATCATCGATAATTAGCTGTACAAGACGACGAGTATTTGGATCTAATGTCGTTTCACGTAATTGCAGTGGGTTCATTTCCCCCAGCCCTTTAAATCGCTGAACATTGGGTTTACCTCGCTTGCGGCTAAGGCGTTCAAGTACAGCATTTTTTTCGCTTTCATCAAGGGCGTAAAACGTTTCTTTGCCTAAATCGATACGATATAACGGCGGCATTGCCATATAGACATGCCCTGCTTTTACTAATGTTGGGAAATGACGGACAAATAACGCACATAGCAATGTAGCAATGTGCAAGCCATCGGAGTCCGCATCCGCAAGGATGCAAATTTTCCCATAGCGTAATTGACTAAGGTCTTCGCTATCAGGGTCTATTCCAATAGCAACAGAGATATCATGTACCTCTTGGGAAGCTAAAACCTCATCAGAAGACACTTCCCATGTATTGAGAATTTTACCGCGTAGCGGCATGATAGCTTGGTATTCGCGGTCACGCGCTTGTTTTGCAGAGCCCCCTGCGGAGTCCCCTTCTACAAGGAACAATTCCGTCATACTCAGGTCTTGCGAGCTACAATCGGCTAATTTACCCGGTAAAGCAGGGCCACTGGTGAGTTTTTTACGCACCACTTTTTTCGCTGCACGCATTCGACGCTGCGCGCTAGAAATTGCCATTTCTGCAAGCTGTTCAGCCACTTGCACGTTTTGGTTAAGCCATAAACTGAAGGCATCTTTTACCACGCCCGAAACAAACGCAGCGCATTGACGAGAAGACAGACGCTCTTTGGTTTGCCCCGCAAATTGTGGATCTTGCATTTTAACGGAAAGCACATAAGTACAACGCTCCCAAATATCATCTGCTGAGAGCTTAACACCACGAGGCAATATATTGCGGAATTCGCAAAATTCACGCATCGCATCGAGCAACCCTTGGCGTAAACCATTAACATGGGTTCCACCTAGTGCTGTTGGGATAAGGTTAACGTAGCTTTCCGTCAGTAATTCACCACCTTCAGGCAACCAAAGCAACGCCCATTGTGCGGCTTCTGTTTCCCCTGAAAATTCACCTGTAAATGGCTTTGGAGGTAACGCTTCAAGGCCGTCAATTGACTCCATTAGGTAATCGGTCAACCCGTCACTGTAGCACCAACTTTGCTCTGTATCGTTGAGCTTATCCTTAAACGTGATTTTCACGCCAGGGCATAAAACAGCTTTGGCTTTTAAATTATGAGTTAAACGAGTTACTGAAAATTTTGGACTATCAAAATAGCTGCCATCTGGCCAAAAATGCACGCTAGTCCCTGTGTTGCGTTTTCCACAAGTCCCTATTACATGTAAATCTTCAACCTTATCGCCATTTTCAAAGGCAATTTGATACACTTGGCTATCACGACGAACAGTAACTTCAATACGTTTTGATAACGCATTGACGACAGAAATCCCGACACCATGCAAACCACCTGAGAATTGGTAGTTTTTATTGGAGAATTTCCCCCCCGCATGTAATTGCCCCAGGATCAACTCAACCGCTGACACTTTCATTTCTGGGTGAATATCGACAGGCATACCGCGCCCATCATCAATTACTTCAAGGGATTGATCGGCATGTAAAATAACCTCAATATGGCTCGCGTGCCCCGCAAGCGCTTCATCGACGCTATTATCAATTACTTCTTGAGCCAAATGGTTCGGTCGACTGGTATCGGTATACATCCCCGGACGACGGCGAACAGGCTCTAAACCACTGAGGACTTCAATGGCCTCTGCGTTATAACTAGATTGAGTCATGTTGTCATTCTGCGGTAATAGGTGATTAATTGAACTATTCAATCAGTGAGTTACTGTTGATAATAACAGTGTTCATACGTTTTGACACTATTTCTCTGCCAATTGTAGGAAATCAACAATTTGAGAAAAGTAAGCGTCAAAACCAATAAAGGCATGATTACCGTCAGGTTCCACAGTTTGTTTGCACTTTGAAAGATAGGCAACAGCCTCTCGATAATCAAGTACTTCATCGCCCATTTGTTGTAACAACCAGATAAGCTGAGGGGAAGTTAATCTTTCAATGTATAAGGATTTTAGCTCATGAATGTGCTTTTCTTCCAACACATATTGTTCATGAGTATATGGGTTTGTATTGTCGCCTAAGTAATCTTGCAGTAAATCAAAAGGACGTACCGCAGGGTTTACGACGACAGCAGGAAGCTGATAACGCTCTGAAAACCAAATTGAAAAATAACCGCCGAGCGAAGAGCCGACTAACCCCATTTTCTCATGCTGATGCTGTTGGACAATATCATCCAACATAGCTTGAGCTTGCTGAGGGTAATTCGGTAACTGCGGTACAATCATATTAATTTGCGGATAATTCACCTCAATCCATTGCTTTAAGTTATTAGCTTTAGCTGATTGAGGGGAACTATTAAAACCATGAATATAAAGTAGAGTTGACATAAGCGAATTAATAACCGTCTGAGTCAAGGTCAGGGCTAAATTCCCTTGTATCTAAGCGATGAACGCGGGTTGTAATATGCCTTTGCCCTTGCTCATTAATACTTAATTCTAAATATCGCCAACCTGGCGCGACAGTATCAAGCGCAAAATTAGTACAGTGAGGCTTAAATTGCACACAGGTAGAAGGCGTTGCCAACAACCGAATACCGTGCCAGTTTTCATCCATTTCTTGGTGAATATGGCCACATAGCATCGCTTTAACATTTGAGTAGCTTTTTAAATAATCAGCTAAAATATGTGAATTTCTCAAACTGTGCTGATCAAGCCAAGTACAACCCGAGGCTAGAGGATGGTGATGCAGCATAATCAATGTAGTACGTTCAGGTTCAGCATCTAAGCTGGCTTTCATCCACTCTAACTGTTGTTCAGAAAGCTCGCCATGAGGTACATCTTGAAGTTGGCTATCAAGCATTAAGATTTGCCACTCATCACCAATTAAAACTTGTTTAGCGCTTGAAATCCCAGCAATTCTGAGTGTTTTGACCATAGCCGGTGGATAGTCATGATTACCAGGAAGCCATACGCAAGGAGCAGGAATACGCGCAATACCATCCGCAAAATGCTGATAAGCTTGTGGTGATTGGTCTTGAACTAAATCCCCTGTCGCCACAATTAAGTCGATTGGGAGATTTTCCTCTGAGATAGCATCAAGTACCGCCTGATAGCTACGGTAAGTATTTACCCCTAAAAGCGTATTTTCTGTATTAGCAAAAAGATGCGTATCAGTAACCTGTAAAATTCTCACAACTTTAGAGTTCTTTGCAGTCACTTCAAGCTGGCTGTCCAAAAGTATTCCTTTTCTTAAATATTATTTAGTACCTAATCTATTCATTACAACTATATAAAAGCTCAACATACTTACAACTATCTTAAAGCTTTACTTTCTAACTTTCTGATAATCAGCACACACTTCATCAGATTAATCGTTATTTAACACAGTTTCATCCACTTTTCATGAAGTTTTTGATAGTGAAGTTGTAACCATTGAATCGCTATCACTGTTGCTGCATTATCAATTGTGCCGTCTTCAACCCATTGAAAAGCTTGCTCTCGACTAACCACATGTACGCAAATATCTTCATTTTCTGACGCTAGCCCATGAACACCTTTCGCTTGGCTGCTATCAACTTCACCGATAAATACATGCATACGTTCAGTCGTACCGCCAGGGCTAGAAAGATAACTTACCGCTTTTTCAGTGCGACCAATAATAAGCCCAGCTTCCTCAACGGCCTCACGACGAATAACCTCTTCCGGTGATTCGTTTTGCTCTATCATTCCAGCTACTGCTTCAAGTAACCAGGGTGTTTCACTAGTCTCAATCGCTGGCAACCGAATTTGTTCAATTAAAACAACACTATCTGCTTTCGGGTCATAGGGTAAAACCACGCCAGCATGGCCGCGTTCAAAAACTTCACGGCGAATTTCTTTACTCCATCCCCCCGCGAAAAGGCGATGACGAAATTGATATTCAACCATTTGAAAAAAACCGTTAAATAATTTACGCTTGGATATAATTTCAACATCATTTTTGCCGTATTTAATTGGCTGCTCTATTTGTTTTGTCATTTCATTCTCCAAACCCAATTATTCCATCTTAAGGAAATAATTGTGGATTAAAACAGTTTTTAAGGTTTTTTAACCTTAGATGAGGTAATGTTTAATAAATTGAGACAAAATGGCACAAAAGGCTACCGTTAATAGAAGTGATACTCTGTTACAATAAGCGCCATTATTCAAATCAAAGAGCAACGTAGTGTCTGTTTTTAATAACTGTCTCTAAAACGGATAATTTAATATCTATCGCCTAGTTAGGCATGGTACGTTTTAGGCAACAGACTCAACTTAATTTGCTGTTTAATCAAGGAATCAAAATGAAGAAACTGCTTCCCCTTTTAATTTCGATGAGTTTTGTGGGTCTCAGTACCAATAGCTATGCAGAAGATTTACTACAGGTTTACCAAAAATCCAAAGAAAGTAACCCTGAATTAAGAAAATCATTAGCTGAACGTAATCAAGCTTTTGAAAAAATTAATGAATCTCGCAGCCCATTATTGCCACAATTAGGTTTAGGTGCAGGAGCTAGCTACGGCAGTGGTTACCGTGACGCAAGAAATACTGAAAGCACAGGTTTAAATGCTTCACTGAAACTCACTCAAGTTGTGTTTGATATGTCGAAATGGCGTCAATTGACTATCCAAGAAAAAACCGCGGGTATTTCTGATGTCACATACCAAACAAGTCAACAGCAATTAATTTTAGATACTGCAACTGCGTATTTTAATGTGTTAAAAGCGATTGACGCGTTATCTTATATTGAAGCAAATAAAGAAGCCGTTTATCGCCAATTAGACCAAGTTACACAACGCTTTAACGTTGGCCTTGTTGCCATTACCGACGTGCAAAACGCCCGTGCAAACTATGATAGCGTTATTGCACAAGAAGTCGCTGGCCGCAATGATTTAGAAAATGCGATTGAAAAACTGCGTCAAGTCAGTGGCGTGTACTACAGCCAACTTGCTTCTTTAAATATCGACCGCTTTAAAACCAATGAGTTGGGCGATATCAACGCTATCCTAAAAGAAGCAGAAGAGCGTAACCTCAGCCTATTAAGCGCACGTTTAGCACAAGATGTTTCTCGTGAAAATATTCGCTTAGCAGAAACAGGCCACATGCCAACAGTTAACTTAGATGCATCAACATCAGTCACAAATAGTTACCAACACGGCAGCGGTTATAATACTCCATATGGTGGTGGTGCGACCAACAGCTATAATGGTCAAAATAGCATTGGCTTAAATTTAAGCATTCCACTGTATACTGGTGGCGCAGTCAGTTCTCAGGTTGAACAAGCACAATATGGTTTCCAAGGTGCTAGTGAACAACTAGAAAGCGTTTACCGCAATGTGATTCAGTTAGTTCGTTCATCATTTAATAACGTATCATCGTCAATCAGTAGCATTAATGCCTACAAACAAGTCGTTGTTTCCGCACAAAGCTCATTAGATGCGATGGAAGCCGGCTATCAAGTAGGAACTCGTACCATTGTTGACGTGTTGACAGCAACAACTGCGCTATACCAAGCGAAACAAAACCTGTCTAATGCACGTTATGACTACATGATTAACCAACTGAATATCGAATTTGCTCGTGGCACATTGAACGAAGACGATATTGCCCGCCTAAATGCGAATTTAGGTAAAGAGATTTCAACCTCTGCAAGTAGTATTATTCGTAATACCAACGCGCCAAAAATGAATTAAAACTCTTAGTTTATTTGAAAATGATATAATGGCCCGCTTATATAGCGGGTTATTTTTTGAAGGAAGCCAAGTAAATCGTTTAGAATTGCTAATTTGCACTAATTGAACCGCTTACAACCCCTTTTCATTAGCCTCTGGCACAAATTCAGTTAATTCTCACTCTTATTACTGCGCGCTAGAGCAAAAAACAACCAATAGTTAACACATTGATATAAAATAAAAATATTATTTTTCCCTTTAACTAATACCATGCTAAATAGGAAAAAATAGCAAAAAGTTATCAAAATGATAAATTCAGCTCATTTCTCCTATATTTCTGCTTTAATTTTCAGCGTTTATCCCCTATCCTAGAGCTAACATCTAAAAACATCTTACTTAATTAAATTCAGGGTAATTACCATGACCATGAAGCGTACCAAAGATATTAATCAGAGCGCCTTCCGTAAGTCTTGGCGTTCATACCGTTTAGCGCCTGTGGCTGTTGCGGTCAGTGCCGTATTTATGCTTTCCGCTTGTGAAGAAAGTGATGAAACCGTCTCATTGTACACAAACGCACAAGACTGTAGCCAAGCGAACCCATCACAAGCAGAACAGTGCACTATCGCCTACAATAATGCGCTACAAGAAGCCGCTAAAACTGCACCTAAATATGAAACTCAAGCTGACTGTATTGCTGAGTTTGGTGAAGCTATGTGTACTCAAGCTCCGGCTCAAGCAGGTATTGCAGGCACTAGCTCAACAAATGGTGAACAAACGGCTCAAGCACAAAGCAGCGGCGGTAGCATGTGGATGCCATTAATGATGGGTTATATGATGGGCCGTATGATGGGCGGTAGCGCTGCATCACAACCATTATTCAGCTCAAAAAACCCAGCTAGCCCTGCCAATGGTAAGTTTGTTGACGCTTCAGGTAAAAGCTATGGCCCTGCTGTTGCAGGTGGCCGTTCCATGAGCGTACCAAAAACAGCCATGGCACCTAAACCACCAACAACTTCAACAGTTACCCGTGGCGGTTTTGGTGACACCGTAAATAAACAAGCGATGGCACAGCGTTCATCTTCTTCTGCAAAATCAACCTCTTCTTCCCGTTCGATGGGTGGTTGATAAGTAATGAAACGAGTTCCTATAGTAGAGCGCCCAAACTGGCGCGAAAAAGCTTCTGAGTTTGGCTTTGAATTTCATACTATGTATGGTGAGCCCTACTGGTCAGAAGATGCGTATTACCAATTTACTATGGCACAAATTGAAGAAATCGAAGATGCAACCGAGCAGTTGCATCAAATGTGCCTAAAAGTGGTTGAACGTGTTGTTGAAAGCGATGAGTTAATGGCACGTTTTCAGATCCCTAAGCATTGTTGGGAATTTGTTCGCAGCTCATGGAAAAGCGAACAACCTTCGTTATATTCTAGGCTTGACCTCGCTTACGATGGTATTAACCCTCCTAAGCTTTTAGAAAATAACGCGGATACTCCAACCTCATTATACGAGTCTGCATTTTTCCAATGGATCTGGTTAGAAGATCAAATTGAAGCAGGGAAATTACCTGAAAATGCCGATCAGTTTAATAGTATTCAAGAGCAATTGATCGAACGCTTTACGCAATTAAAAGATCAGTATGGTTTTCGCTTGTTGCATATGTCTTGTTGCCGTGACACTGAAGAAGATCGCGGTACCGTTCAATATCTACAAGACTGTGCAAATGAAGCGGGTATTGCCACTGAATTCTTATATATCGATGAAATTGGCCTAGGTGAAAAAGGTGAGTTTTCGGATACCCAAGATCAGGTGATTAGCAACCTGTTCAAGTTATATCCATGGGAATTTATGCTAAGAGAAATTTTCTCGACTAAATTGCAAGACGCTGGCGTACGCTGGTTAGAACCTGCATGGAAGAGCATCATTTCTAACAAAGCCTTATTGCCTATGTTATGGGAAATGTTCCCAGATCACCCAAATTTACTGCCTGCCTATTTTGCGGATGGCAAAACCCAGCCAGAACTCGAAAAATACGTTATTAAGCCATTATTTTCTCGTGAAGGCGCTAATATCCGTATTATCGAAAATGGTAAGGAAATTGCAGCCGCAGACGGCCCATACGGCGAAGAAGGTATGATTATTCAACAGTTCCATCCACTTCCACAATTTGAAGGTAACTACACCTTAGTCGGAAGCTGGTTGGTGAATGATCAACCTGCGGGGATCTGTATTCGTGAAGATAAAGAACTGATCACTCAAGACTTATCACGCTTTTATCCACATACGATCATCGACTAATCGTATTTAACGTTAAAAGGAAAGCCCAAATATAGCAATATGATTTGGGCTTTTTTGTTAGTCAATTCTATAGCAGAAAACTTACCCTACCTGAATAGACAACATACTTAACGATGCTGACACAATTCCCTCAATCGGTGTACTGATCTCTTCTTGCCCATCCCAAGTTCCTAAAATAGGTAAAATAGGCAAGTAATGTTCTGGTGATGGGTTCGATAATTTGCCATCCTCCCGTTCTAATCCTTTAGTCAGTGGGTGAGGCGTTTCATGACTTTGCAGATTGTCATATACAAATTTTTCAAAAGATATTGCCCACGGGTACGGCTCAGCATGAGAGTTCTGCCAATTCATCGCCCGTAAATTGTGAACAACATTGCCACTGCCCATAATCAGCACGCCTTTCTCCCTTAAAACACTCAATTTTTTACCGAGTTCATAGTGCCAAGTGGCGGGCTTGCTACCATCGATACTCAGTTGGATCACGGGGATATCCGCTTCTGGATACATACGCAGCAAAATTTCCCATGTACCGTGGTCTAATCCCCACTCTTGTTCATCAAGGTAAATTGGCTCAGGGGCGAGTAATGAAACAACTTGCTGAGCTAATTCAGGAGAACCAGGAGCTGGATATTCGATTTGATACAAGGCTTCGGGGAACCCGCCAAAATCATGAATCGTTTTTGGTTTTAACATCGAAGTCACAGCAGTACCGCGCGTATACCAATGGGCTGAAATCACCAAAATTGCGCGTGGCCGAGATAAGGCTTTACCGAGATTTTCCCACGCTTGAGTGTAAGGGTTATCCTCAATCGCATTCATAGGGCTACCATGACCAATAAAAATGGCAGGGATCTTATTTTTTACCATCGAAGTATTTAATGACATGATGATTTCAACTCCAACTCAATTAGTTTCTCCCTACAGCATACGCTTTCCAGCAAAAAACACAGTGGGCTAATTATGAGTATGATCATCAAAAAAATTGAAAAGGCCACGAGGTGTGCAACTCAGTGGCCTTTATAACATTCTATATGCTTAACAGACTATTTATTACCTAAATAACTAAAACCATTACATTAGATAATATTCAAGATATGACGAGAAAAAAGATTAGCTCGCTTTCTTTTCCTGCAACTGACGATACTGAACTAAGTCTTCAATCGTCACCACAGTCAAACCATGTTGCTGACCAAACGCAGCCACTTCTGGGGTACGAGCCATAGAACCATCATCATTGGTTAACTCACACAGCACACCGGCTGGCTTGAAACCTGCCAATATTGCTAAGTCGATAGACGCTTCAGTATGGCCACGACGCGTTAATACCCCGCCTTCACAGCCACGCAGAGGGAAAACATGTCCTGGGTGGTTAAGGTCTGAAGGAACGGCGTTATCTGCAATTGCAGCGCGAATAGTAGTAATACGGTCTGCGGCAGAAACCCCTGTCGTCACACCTTGTGCGGCTTCAATGGTCACAGTAAAGCCTGTTTGATTTTGGCTCGTATTGTTATCTACCATCATAGGTAGTTCGAGTTGCTTGCGGCGCTCTTCGGTAATACAAAGGCACACGATCCCACTGCTATAACGAATGGTAAATGCCATTTGCTCGGCGGTCATAGTTTCTGCTGCAAAAACTAAATCGCCTTCGTTCTCACGATCTTCATCATCAAGAACAAGAACACCTTTACCTTGGCGTAATGCCTCGATAGCATTTTCAACACGTTCGATAGGATTGCCAAATACAGAAAGTAGCGAATGATCCATGGTAAAAAACCTCTTAAATAGTTATTAACTAGTTACCAGAATCAAGGCAGTCTTAGGAATACGAGAAATGGTGAATATATAAATAGCCAATAAAAGGCATTTACCTATTCAGGTATGCAGAACACTATTGTGCGTAATCGCACAAACATGCAGATACTGTTAATTCTCTCCCATCCGGACTATAACCGTCGGCCCCAGATTCACACTGGGTCTGCTGACCTTTACCATAAAAATGATAAAGCGCTCGCGGGCTTCATGCGTGATGCATGTTTACCGCCGGTGGGGACTTTCACCCCGCCCTGAGATATACGCAATTAATATAACGCCAATAATTCAAGTTCGCAACGATGATAATCAAAATTGGCGAATGACTCACACTTTTAGCCAAAAAAACATGAATAAAAACTTAGAGTTATCAAGGTTAATTTCACTACCGGCTCTAAACCTCTCTCTAAATAATTCAAGCTAGCGCAAGGCAGCAAGAGGTATTAAACTAGTCCCAACAATTCACAACAATATTTTGATAAACTTAAGGACCCGCGAAATGCTCGATCCGAAAAAAATTGAACAAGTTGCCCGCCAAATTCAAGGCGCTTTACCACAAGGCGTACGCGATTTAGGTGAAGATTTTGATAAAAAACTGCGTTCACTGTTACAATCACAACTCGGCAAATTAGACTTAGTCAGTCGTGAAGAATTTGATATTCAAACTCAAGTCTTATTACGCACCCGTGAAAAATTAGCGAAGATGGAACAACGCGTCAGCGCACTCGAAGCCCATTTAAATGTAGAAGAAAAAACGGCTGAGTAATTAAATTGAAAAAGTGACACCGATTAAGGCGTCACTTTTATTATTTGATATTCAATTCACGCTCAAGCAGCTGAACAATATACTGATTTTTAGAAACATTATGCTCAGTTGTTACCGCATTTAAATAAGCCTCTAAGCGGCTTGGGTAACGTAGCGTAAATGACTTTACCGTTTCTTGTTCTTTGAACGGGTTAATCCCCTCTTCTTGGCAGCCTTCGATGTATTCTGCTAAAGAAATTCGCGCTTCTTTTTTTAACCCTTCAATGCTATCAGAAACAAAATCACAGTAACCACTTACATCTAAAAACTTACCACGAAACGCTTTAATTTCAGCTTCATAGATAACAGATGCAGGATGGCCGTCTATCGTCATCACATTACTGCTTTTAATCATATTCCACCCCTATCGTATTTTCCATGACGTCATATTGTGATATCAAAATCTAAAGCAAAAAAAATATGACGTCAACATTTGACGCCATATTGATTTTAAATAAATAAAAACCTCACGGCGTTTTTACATACCCACGTGAGGTTATTAACTTGCTAATTAATAATGATAAATTAACTGGTTTTCATGATATTTTTGATGATATTGGTTGTAGAAATACCATCTTCAAAGTTAAGTACTTTAACTTCGCCTCCCGCGGCCCATACCTCCGCACTGCCCGCGATCTCTTCAGGGCGGTAATCCCCCCCTTTAACTAAGATATCAGGCAAAACTTCTGCGATTAGACGCTGTGGAGTGTCCTCTTCAAAAGCCACGACCCAATCTACTGCCCCTAAAGCCCCTAGAACGGTCATACGCTGTTCTAATGGGTTAACTGGACGTGTTTCACCTTTTAAGCGGCGTGTCGAAGCATCGCTATTTACAGCCACAATTAGGCGGTCACCCAATTTACGCGCGTTAGCTAAATAAGACACATGCCCAGCATGGAGAATATCAAAACAGCCATTAGTCATCACCACACGTTCACCGCGCAGTCTTGCATTCTCAACCGCTTGTTTTAATTCACTTTCAGTCATAACACCAAAACCAGTGTCAGCACGGCCACGAATAGCGTTTTCTAATTCAATAGGCGAAACTGTTGAAGTCCCTAATTTGCCCACCACCACACCTGCCGCGGCATTAGCTAATGCGCAGGCTTCATGTAATGGGCGGCCAGATGCAATAGAGGCAGCGAGAACACCAATAACCGTATCCCCTGCCCCCGTCACGTCAAACACTTCTTGTGCTTGAGTCGGTAAATGCAATGGGGCTTCATCATGGCGAATTAAGCTCATACCTTGTTCTGAGCGCGTAATTAGCAGCGCTTTAAGCTCCAATGACTGAAGCAGCTTCATGCCTTTTTCTTCAACGTCTTGGTTGTTTTTACATGGCCCAACAATCGCTTCAAACTCAGACATATTTGGAGTCAATAAAGTTGCCCCACGGTAACGTTCGAAATTGTTTCCTTTCGGGTCAATCAAGACTGGAACATTGGCCTTGTTGGCGAGCGCTATCATCTTCTCAACATGAGTTAACGCCCCTTTTGCATAGTCAGACAGCACTAGTGCGCCGATGTGTGGCAGTGCTTGTTCTATGCGCTCCAGTACAGGGGCAACATCCACGTTTTCAAAACCTTCTTCAAAATCGAGGCGAATAAGTTGCTGATTACGTGAAAGTACGCGTAATTTAGTAATGGTTGGATGGGTGGGGATAGCCACAAAATCACAACGAACCTGCACGGCATTTAAATTTTTAGTGAGTGCTTTTGCCGCGTCATCAATTCCAGTTAACCCCACAAGGCGTGAATTTGCACCCAATGACGCAATATTCATCGCGACGTTAGCCGCACCACCGGGACGCTCTTCGACCATCGTGACTTTAACAACCGGGACAGGGGCTTCTGGCGAGATACGGTTTGCGGGACCATGCCAATAACGGTCTAACATAACATCACCAACCACCAGCACACCGGCTTGTTTATAATCCGGAAGAGTTACTTTCATCCTGCACTCCAGTCTTAAAAAGGAAATCTGATAATAATTAGCAACAATACTAGCATATTGCGCTGTTTAGCTAAATAAAATGCGTTTGTTCTTTATTCTTCAAGCCATTTTTGCCAACTTGCTAAAACTTGTTCACGTTGCTGAGAAAATTGGCTTATCTCAACACGGCTTGGCAGTGATTGTAATGCTAAGTGATGGAGCTCATTACGCATTGTGACATACGCTAGAGTTAAAGCATTCGCTTCATCTTCTGGCATAAAACCATACTGCGCCATCAACTCGAAAATACGCACATTATCAGACCAACGTGTTAGCGCATTATTTTCTGCGGCAAAACGCAAAACTAAGTATTGTGCGATAAATTCAATATCAGTGATCCCACCAGGATCCGCTTTTAAGTCGAATTCATTAACTTGATGACTTCCTAGGTGCTGATGCATTTTCAACCGCATATCACGCACTTGCTGTTGCAAAGTTTTAGGGTCTCTTGGCATACACAGAGTTTCGTGGCGAGTCTGTATAAATTGCCGTTGTAAATCCTCATCACCAAACACCATTCGAGCTCGAATTAACGCTTGATGTTCCCATGTCCAAGCATCATTTTTTTGGTAATCATCAAATGATTGTATGGTACTGACCAACATTCCTGATTCACCAGAAGGCCTTAGTCGTGCATCAACTTCATACAACACGCCAGAAGGGGTTCGAGTACTAAACAAATGAATAATACGCTGAGCAACACGCAAGTAAAATTGGCGAGCATCAATGGAACGTTCACCATTGGTGACAACATCTAAAGGGCAATTGAAGAGAAAAACGAGGTCTAAGTCAGAGCCATAGCCCAGTTCCCAGCCGCCTAGCTTTCCATAACCTAATACCGCAAACCCATATTGTTTTTTGTCACTTTGCTCTAGATGCGCTGGCTCACCATAGCGTTTTACCATTTTTTGCCACGCTTGGTGGACCACCGCATCAATAATTGCTTCCGCAAGGTAAGTCAGATGATCACTGACTTTCATTACCGGCAAAACACCTGAAATATCTTCAGCAGCAATACGCAATAATTGAGCTTGTTTGAATTGACGTAATGCTTCAAGTTGTTGTTCTTCGTCATCTTCAGGAACGCGCATTAAATATTGGCGCAGCTCATCACGGTAGGCCGTTAGCGGTAAGGGTTGGTATAATGATTGAGGGTCGAGCAACTCATCAAGTAACAATGGGTGGCGAGCTAATTGTTCCGCTATCATAGGTGAAGCCGCACATAAACGAATAACGTGCGTCAAAACCTCATCAAATTCAAGCATTAACTCTAGGTAAGTTGTGCGGCTAACAATGCTCAGTAACAGTGGTGTGATGCGCTCAATGACTTGCCCTGCATCATCACGCTCACCGACTTTAGCCAATAATTTAGGCATTAATTCATCAAGAACATCTCGCCCTCGAGGACCAATGGTGCGTTTATTGAGATCATGACGGAACATCACTATACCGTGAATGATACGTTGTGCAATCTCTTCACTTTTAGACGGCAAATAGCTGGCTAATTCTTCTTTTGATAATTCACTTTGCCATAATGTGATATAAATTTCATCGAATACATCAATGTTCTCAGAGTCATCTTCCTGGCCTATTTGCTCGGTGAATATTTGATGCACAGCTGCCATTTTCTGACTCAAAACCTGATAAAATGCAGGCCAATCAGCAAAGCCCATCCCCCATGCTAAACGCGCTTGGTTTAAAGCCTCTTCAGGGAGTGTTTGTGTCTGTTGGTCATCGATACTTTGCAGTAAGTTTTCGACTCTACGCAAGAAAAGGTAGCCATCTTGTAGAATATTAACCTGATCTTCGGTTAACAATGCGAGTTCACGGATCCCTTGTAACGTTGAAAATAAAGATTGCGACTGTAAAACAGGTTCTCGTCCACCTCGAATGAGTTGGAAAACCTGTGAAACAAATTCAACTTCGCGGATCCCTCCAGCGCCTAATTTGATGTTATTGACCAAACCACGACGCCTAACCTCTCGCTCAATCATATTTTTCATATTGCGTAAGGATTGGATCACGCTAAAGTCGATATAGCGACGATAGACGAAAGGACGCAAAAGCTTTCGCAAACACTCCTCATAATGGAGGCTATCAGCGCCCATAATACGGGCTTTAACCATCGCATAGCGCTCCCAGTCTCGCCCTTGTTCTTGGTAATAATCCTCAAGCGCAGAAAAGCTAAAAACCAGCGGGCCGCTATCTCCAAATGGACGTAAACGCATATCGACCCGATAAACAAAGCCATACTCCGTCACTTGATCGAGTACGCGGATCAATTTTTGCCCTAAGCGCGTAAAAAATTGCGCATTATCTAACTCTTTTCGGCCACCTTGGGTAACCCCATTTTCTGGATAAGCAAAAATCAGGTCAATATCAGAAGAAAAATTGAGCTCTCGGCCTCCCAACTTCCCCATCCCTAAGACCAATAGCGACTGCGGTTTTCCTTCTGCATTACAAGGTGTTCCCCATGACTGACGATATTCTTGATACAACCAGTCTCGCGCTGCAACAACCAAGCTTTCCGCCAATATACTGAGCTGATAAATCGTTTCTTTTTGCGTGCTTATTTCTAGCACTTGCATCCATGCGCAGCGCACTAACATATGATGACGAAATGAGCGCAACACTCGCATCAAGTGGTCTTCGTCGCTAACAGATGACAAATCTTGAGCTAACCATGATGCATAACTTTTCCATTCATCGGCTTGTGGTGGTCGAGAGCGAATTTCAAGTAAAAACCGCGGATGTGCTAATACTTGCTTTAACACAAAATCACTGAATGCAAGCACTTGAATTTCTTGTTCATTTAACGGTAATAATTCATTCGTTTGTTCCGCTAACTGGCTTAAAACGCGTTCACCTTGGCTTTGTAATAACTCAGGAAAAGCATGCATATTATCAATACCTTAATGGGCTTCTTGATAGGTTAAAGCACTTAACCACTGGATAAAGGCTAATTTACACTTTAACCACTGGCTGCTATAGCAAAAATCCTCAGCACTAATTGCTTCATCGGCAATATCTGAACGTAATTGTTCCAGTGGAGTGTCATGAATAAAGTGAGGTACAGAATTTTGGTAATGCACTAAAAATGCCTGAACAAAACGTAAAAACTCACTGAAGCCTTGGCGTGCATTGCTGCCATTTGCTAACCAGTAGTCTTCATGCTGCTGGCAAAGTAATTGCATATGCGTTAATGATTTTTCGAGGGGGTACTCTTCATAGTCAAACACCGAATTTGGAGGAGTTAATGGCGCTTTTGTCGGCGATAACAATGAATAACCACGTGCAGCTTTGCTAAGTGATGACAAATGTAAGCCGTCGATATCTGCAAATTTCTTCGCTAAATTGAGTACATCAGCAATAAAGCCTTTTTTTAGTTCTAGTTCAAACTCTTGAATAGGCAAATCCTTTGCGCCAGAGGAAATTTCACCTTGGTCAAAAACCACTTCTATTTCGCTATCTTCAAAAGTCACTAACCACTTTTCACGGGTAAAATTGGTGCTAAAGAGGATATTTAATTCAGACTGAAGCTGTGAAACATCAGTGCCTTCAGGCCAAATTTCAGCCGGTAATGCGGCTAAATCAAGCTCAGGTGAATCAATGTCAACATTATATTCAGGCCGTTGGTGTAAGCCGCCTATCGCCTGCCCAGCCGTTTTCATTGTCATTTCATAACGACCATCACAACCGCGGATACGTAAGCCCATATCCCACTGACGTAACTGCTTATTTGCCGTATCAAAGTAGATATTGGTTAACTTCGTCGGCTCACTGTATTGGTGAGACAATGTCGATAGACACTGTCGTACAGCCTCTATTGCGGAACTCTTAGCGGCAAGTTTGAGTTCAACCTCTACGTGGCTCATACATATCCTTATTTAATTATTTCACTTCACTCATATTACCCCAATCAAGCTAAGCTGAGAAAAGAAACTGTGTGATAAACAAAAATTCTACCTGTCATATTTCTTTCAGTGAGTTATATTGAAAACAAAGTAAAAATAAGGGTAATTTAGACAGTTAGGATAGTTCTCATTCTCCTTTAGACTGTAGAGACATCTGCGTTTAGGATTTGCACCCTCGCGTTTTACTCATTAGTATTCAATTAATATAAAACTCATTCACCATCAAAAGACTGTAAATACCATGCGAAAAATTCCATTATTATTAATTTCAATCATGGGGCTAGGCCTTTCCTTAAATTCACATGCAGCAGAAAAACGTTATGTGTCAGATGATTTATCCACATACGTTCATAGTGGACCTGGCACAAAATATCGTATTGTAGGTACGCTCAATGCCGGGGAAGCGGTTGAACTGCTTTCCACAGATAACAAATTTGCACAAGTTCGCGATGAAAAAGGTAGAACGGTCTGGTTACCTGTTGACCAACTCAGCAATACTCCAAGCATGAAAACCCGCATTCCAGAACTTGAAGCTGAGAATCAAAAGCTACGTCAACAACTCGACAATATCGACAGTACGTGGAATACACGAACTGCAGATATGCAGCAAAAAGTGGCTGATAATGACAATATCGTCAGCCAGCTAAAAGCCGAAAATGAAAAATTAAAAAATGAGTTGATCAAATCCGGTAAAAAGCTAGAGATTGCAGAGGTCAACTTAGATGATCGCCGTCGCGAATTAATCTTACAATGGTTTATGTATGGCGGTGGTGTTGCCGGTGTTGGCTTAATTTTAGGTTTGATTTTACCGCACATTATTCCGCGTCGTAAAAAACGTAATGATGGTTGGATGTAATTGAGGCCATTCAAATGAAAGTCTATCTCGTGGGTGGCGCAGTGCGTGACCAACTTCTTGGACTACCTATTTCAGATAGAGACTACGTGGTGGTTGGTACAACCCCCGAGGCAATGCTATCTCAAGGTTTTCAACAAGTAGGAAAGGATTTTCCGGTTTTCTTGCACCCAAAGACCCATGAAGAATACGCTTTAGCCCGAACAGAGCGTAAAATTGGTGCGGGCTATACTGGTTTTAGCTGCTATAGCGCACCTGATGTGACCATTGAAGATGATTTGCTACGTCGCGATCTGACAATTAACGCGATAGCACAAAGTGAATCAGGTGAAATTGTTGACCCATACCAAGGCGTGAAAGACCTCAAGAGCCGTGTTTTACGCCATGTTTCTGATGCATTTTCTGAAGACCCTTTACGGGTCTTGCGGGTTGCTCGTTTTGCTGCTCGCTACTTTGAGCATGGTTTTACTATCGCACCAGAAACATTAACCTTGATGCAAACAATGGCCGCTACAGGGGAATTATCTTACCTCACCGCTGAGCGCGTTTGGACGGAAACAGAAAAAGCGCTGAAATCAAATTCTCCACAGGTGTATTTTGATGTTTTACGCCAATGTGGTGCATTAGCTGTACTTTTTCCTGAAGTTGATGCGTTATTTGGTGTTCCTGCCCCTGAAAAATGGCACCCAGAAATTGATACGGGTATCCACACTCTAATGGTAATGAAAGTGATTGCCGAGCTATCTAATAATGTGGATATTCGCTTTGCTGCCTTATGCCATGATTTAGGTAAAGCGCTGACACCGCCTGATATTTGGCCGAGTCATCCAAACCACGGTGAGGCAGGTATTCCATTAATAGAAACTCTCTGCGCAAGATTAAAAGTACCAACTACGGCTCGTGACTTAGCCCGTCTAGCGGCACGCTATCATGATAAAATCCATGTTATCAATAAATTACCTGCTAATGAGCTAATTGCGATTTTTGATGGGCTTGATAGCTGGCGTAAACCAGAACGTATTGAACAACTGAGTTTAATCAGCGAAGCTGATGCAAGAGGCCGGTTAGGCCTTGAACAGCAAACGTACCCACAAGGGATATATTTCAAGCAGGCTTTTACTATCGCACAAGCGGTTGATGTCAAACCTATCGTTGAACAGGGATTTAAAGGCCCTGAAATTCGCCAAGAACTTACAAAACAACGCATTGAAGCGGTAACAGATTGGCAGCAGCAACAAATCATCTAACGACCATAAAACTGGCGGCTAAACACCGCCAGTCATCATTTAAGCGGTTTTCATGCCTCTTTCTATAATAACCCCAACCTGCTTGGCTCGCGCCACGGCTCCCGGCTTAGCCACCTTAATACGAACCCATGGGCTAGCAAACTGTGTCATCAATAACTGTGCAACTTCTTCAGCAACACGTTCTACTAACCCAAACTTGTTATTCCCTACATGAGCTAGGATAGCCTGACTAACTTTGGCATAATCTAGGCAATATTCTACATTATCGCTCATAGACGCGCGTTTGTTATCCCATCCCATTTCGATATCGAGCACGAGTTTCTGTTCAATATCTTGTTCCCAGTCATATACACCAATCGTGGTGATGACTGATAATTGCTCAATAAATACGATATCCATCACGTCATTTTCTCATTTATGTACTGAATTGATACCACTTCAGCAAAAATATGCGTATTATCCAAGACTGAAGTGAATTTATGGCCTTAACCGTTTTTGGAGTTAGCTATGAGTGCAACCGCGCTTGGCATGATAATCTTCGCCTATCTTTGTGGCTCAGTTTCGAGTGCGATACTGATCTGCCGTTTGGCGAGACTACCCGACCCCCGTCAACACGGCTCTGGTAACCCTGGTGCAACTAACGTATTACGTGTAGGCGGTAAAGCAGCCGCTGCCGGAGTACTCATTTGTGACGTATTAAAAGGGATGATACCCGTTTGGCTTGCTTATTATTTAAATGTGCAGCCATTCTATCTTGGCTTTGTTGCAATTGCAGCCTGTCTTGGGCATATATATCCCATTTTCTTTCGTTTCAAAGGCGGAAAAGGGGTAGCAACCGCATTTGGTTCAATTGCTGCTATTGGTTGGGATCTTTCTGGTTTAGTCGCAGGGACATGGTTACTTACGGTATTGCTTAGTGGTTACTCATCACTCGGCGCGATTGTCAGCGCCTTACTTGCCCCCTTCTATGTTTGGTGGTTTAAACCTGAATTTACCTTCCCTGTCGCCATGCTGTCTTGTTTAGTGTTAGTTCGCCATCACGGTAATATACAACGCCTTTGGCGCGGTCAAGAAAGCCGTATTTGGCAAAAACTAAAAAACAAAAAGCAAAAAACCAATAAAGAAATAGCCCAAGAAACCAAAGAACAAGAACTAGATGACTAATCGTTAATATCGTTAATATGATTTTTCCTAAGAAGAGCTGATTTCAGCTCTTTTTTTATGCTATTTGCCTTGTTTAAAATTTCCAAAAACTCCCCCAATAACAACCGTTCGATATCTCTCCTTAAAACTGTACTGATAGCAATTTGTGCTACGTTACATTTTTGCCATAACCAGCGCACACTTTTAAAAAAAAGTTAAATAATTGCAAATTTATTACTAAGGAATATTTAAAAGCTGTCGACTATATAAAAGGAAAATTAAACAATAATAATGGTATTTATAATGAGCAGAACCCCTTATATCACTCAAAACGAATATGTATTAGATGAAAATATCACCTTGATGACAACCAGCGATTTGCAAGGAAATATTGTCCACGCTAATGATTTCTTTGTACAGGTTAGTGGTTATGAATTAGATGAGTTATTAACACGTCCACACAATATTATCCGCCATCCGGATATGCCCAAGGAAGCTTTTGCCGACATGTGGGCAACACTTAAAAAAGGAGAACCTTGGACTGGTATTGTGAAAAATCGTCGCAAAAATGGCGACCATTACTGGGTTCGAGCCAATATCATTCCAATGGAACGAAAAGGGGCTATTACAGGCTATATGTCTATTCGGACACGCGCAACACGTGAAGAAATTGCTACGGTAGAACCCATCTATGACGCAATGAATGAAAATAAAAGCCAACGAAAAATTTTTAAGGGAATTGTGCTTTCTAAAAAAATGCCATTTCACTTTTCAACATATTCAACGCGTTCGCGTATCCGGCTAATCATGAGTTTGTTATTTATTCTTTGGCTCATCATGGCAAGCTTCATTCCCCAGCCAATCGCACCTCTTATGATGATGAGTGCCTGTACATTTATCACGTTACTGATCGGTAATGTGGTATTTGAAAAAATGCTAGCAGCGCCATTGGAAGACATCACCAAACAAGCACTTGGTATTGCACGAGGAAATCGACATAGCGTTAACCATATGCAGCGCACAGATGAAATTGGCTTAGTATTACGTTCTATTGGGCAACTGGGGTTAATCTGCCGCTGGTTAATCAAAGATGTCTCCGAACAAGTTGATAACGTTCGCAAAGGCAGTGAATCTTTGGTTTCTGACTGTCATGAATTAGAAACACATACTCAGAGAACCGTCGGATACATGCAACAAACCGTTGCGACAATGAACCAAATGTCCGTTTCTGTAAAAATGAATGCCGATAATACTATTCAAGTTGATCAACTTTCCAATACCACCAGCGAAACCGCAGTCAGTGGGGGCGCAATGATGGAAGCTGTTGTTGATACCATGAATGAAATTGTCAGTAGTACCAGCAAAATCAATTCCATCACTGATGTGATTAAAGACATCGCATTTCAAACTAATATACTCGCGTTAAATGCGGCGGTAGAAGCCGCGCGTGCAGGTGAACAAGGGAAAGGCTTTGCTGTGGTTGCCAATGAGGTCCGTAGCCTTGCAAGCCGCAGTGCAAGCGCAGTGAATGATATTCGCGAATTAATTAATGATTGTGAAAAGAAAGTCAATTCAGGAAAAAATCAAGTCCATACGGCAGGAGATACCATGAAGGAAATTGTTGACCAAATACAAAACGTCACTCAATTGATCACCCATATTAGCCAAGCGACCTCTGAACAAGCGGCTGGTATCGCCGACATTACCCAAGCAGTCAGTGAGCTCGAAACCATCACACAACAAAGTACATTACTGGTAGAGCAAAGCACAGAGACATCAACGATGGTAAAAGCACGCTCAAGCCGACTTGAAGATGCTGTTGTTGTTTTACATTAATATCTAATTGAATAGCAAAAGGGCTGTCATCCAGCCCTTTTTACAAAAAATATGAATTCATTAACAATGATTATTTTTCTAAGGGTGGTAATTCAGCCAAAGGCCAGCGCGGGCGAACTGTTACACCAAGCCCTGCCGTTGTTCCACCTTTAAGACGAATAAGCCCCGCTAACGCAATCATCGCACCGTTATCTGTACAAAACTCAGGGCGCGCATAAAAAACTTCACCACCGCGCTGTTTGAGAACGTCTTCCATTTTAGCTCTGAGAGCTCGATTAGCACTAACGCCGCCGGCCATCACCAAGCGTTTAAAACCAGTTTGCTCCAATGCACGTTTGCATTTAATCGCAAGCGTATCTACCACCGCATCTTCAAAGGCTCTCGCAATATCTGCACGGGTTTGGTCGTCATCCGCATTTTCACGAATAGTATTGGCTGCAAAGGTTTTTAACCCTGAGAAGCTGAAATCCAGCCCTGGTCTGTCGGTCATTGGACGAGGAAAAACAAAACGACCTGCTGTGCCTTGCTCTGCCATTCGAGATAACACAGGGCCTCCAGGGTAGTCTAAGCCTAATAATTTAGCTGTCTTATCAAACGCTTCACCTGCCGCGTCATCGATGGACTCGCCAAGTAGCTCATACTCACCAATTCCCGTCACACTGATAAGCTGGGTATGCCCACCTGAAACCAGTAACGCAACAAAAGGGAATTCAGGGCTTTTCTCTTCTAACATCGGTGCCAATAAATGGCCTTCCATATGGTGAACGGCCACGGCAGGAACATTCCATGCAAAAGCTAATGAACGCCCAACAGTTGCACCAACCATTAAAGCCCCCACCAAACCAGGGCCCGCAGTGTAAGCTACAGCGTCGATGTCTTCACTGGTTAAATTGGCTTCTTTCAACGCCGCTTGAATTAACGGCACTGTTTTACGAATATGATCACGTGAAGCCAATTCAGGCACGACACCACCATAGTCTGCATGAACTTTAATTTGGCTGTATAATTGATTGGCTAATAAGCCACGCTCATCATCATAGATTGCGATACCAGTTTCATCGCAAGAGGTTTCGATACCTAAAACACGCATTGCACTACCCTTGTTTATTGCATAACCGCAAGTCTATCACTATTTTCGTTCAATCGCGTAATTAATGTTGTCAAAAGGCTGACTTTCCTGACTGTATAGTCTATAATCAGTCCCCTGTAATAAAAAATTTCGTGTGGCTAATTCTCATTATTATCTGGTTTTGTTTGCTTTTTCATCAAATGAACTGCTAATCAGGTAATCTTGTGTGATTCAATTTTATACGGCACTTTACAAACCCGTACTCATTGAAGTAAAATTCCGCACCATTTTAAATGAAGGCTGGTGAATCAGTACCAGCAACAAACCGATTTCTATTGAGGTGAGAGGCACATGCCGGTAATTAAAGTACGTGAAAACGAGCCATTCGACGTTGCACTGCGTCGTTTCAAACGTTCCTGTGAAAAAGCAGGTGTTTTAGCTGAAGTTCGTCGTCGTGAATTCTATGAAAAACCAACGACTGAACGTAAACGCGCTAAAGCATCAGCTGTAAAGCGTCACGCTAAGAAACTGGCTCGCGAAAACGCACGCCGTACTCGTCTGTACTAATTGTTTGCGGTGAAAGCCGCATTCATTGCAGACGATAGCTAATACAAAACTTTAGTTTCTCTCGTAGTCACTCAGTTTTTGTAGTAGTAAATAGCTAAGCAGTTAAAGGCCGTGCTTTCCACAAGGAAGCGCGGCTTATTATCGTTCATCAACAGGCGAAAAAGAGGCTTATGGCTGGACGAATTCCGCGTTCATTTATCAATGACTTGTTAGCAAGAACCGACATCATTGATTTAGTCGATGCAAAAGTCCCGTTAAAAAAACAGGGTAAAAACCATCACGCTTGTTGTCCGTTCCATAATGAAAAAACGCCTTCTTTTACTGTAAATGGTGAAAGGCAATTTTATTACTGTTTTGGTTGTGGTGCGCATGGCAATGCCATCGATTTTTTGATGAATTATGACAAACTCGATTTTGTCGAAGCTATCGAAGAATTATCTGCACTACACGGCCTTGATGTCCCATATGAAAAAGGAACGGGTTCAAGCCAAATAGAACTTCATCAACGGCAAAATTTATATCAGTTGATGGAAAAAATTAATCAATTTTACTGTGCTGCCTTAAGTCATCCTTCTGCTAATAAAGCGAAAGATTATTTAAGCCAACGTGGTTTAAGCACTGAAATTATAGAGCATTTTTCGATTGGCTTCGCCCCTGCGGGCTGGGACAACTTGCTCAAAAAGTTTGCTGTAAACCCAGAAAGTCGCAAACAGCTTGATGATGCTGGCATGTTAGTGACAAATGATAATGGCCGAGTCTATGACCGCTTTAGAGAGCGTGTCATGTTCCCAATTCGGGATAGGCGCGGTCGTGTGATTGCCTTCGGTGGACGCGTATTAGGAGATGCTCTTCCTAAATACTTGAACTCCCCTGAAACCGATATTTTCCATAAAGGTCGCCAGTTATTTGGCCTTTATGAAGCAACACAAAACAGTAATGAATTATCAAAATTACTGGTAGTTGAAGGTTATATGGACGTTGTTGCACTTGCTCAGTACGATATCCGCTATGCGGTTGCTTCACTGGGTACATCAACAACCTCAGAACATATTCAGTTACTTTATCGTTCAACAGATACGGTTATTTGTTGCTATGATGGTGACCGCGCTGGCCGAGAAGCGGCATGGCGAGCACTTGAAACAGCCCTACCTTATCTGACGGACGGCCGTCAATTGCGTTTTATGTTTTTACCAGACGGCGAAGACCCTGATTCATTAGTACGTAAAGAAGGCAAAGACGCTTTTGAGCAACGCATGAAGGATGCTCAAACCCTTTCTGCTTTTTTATTTGATTCACTTGTGCCACAGGTAGATTTAAAAACGCAAGAAGGGAAAGCAAAATTTAGTAAACTGGCTATCCCTTTGATTAAGCAAATACCTGGTGAAACGCTGCGCCTTTATATGGCACAAGAGCTAGGAAATTTTATTGGTATACCGGATATTTCTCAAGTTCTTGCTATGATTGATAGAGAGAGCACAGAACAAGTTAACTATCAGGCTCCCAAATTAAAACCAACCACAATGCGAATACTTATCGCGCTGTTGGTACAGAATCCGAACTTTTCGGAGCTTGTTCCCTCATTAGAGGGAATTGCCCATATTCAAATGCCGGGGCTTTCTCTATTTCAGGAATTGGTCGATGTCTGCCGTTCCACCCCCGGAATGTCAACTGGGCAGTTGCTAGAGCGTTATCGTGATAATAAATTTGCGAAACAGCTTGAAAAACTGGCAACGTGGAACGATATAGAAATAGAGGAGATAGCGGAAAATACTTTTATAGATGCCTTAAACCATCTATTTAATAGCGCACTCGACGAACGTTTCGACTATTTGATAGCAAAAGAACGAACTGAAGGGCTGACCCCAGAAGAGCGCGAAGAAGTCCGCTTAATCACTCTTTCCAGAGTGAAAACATAATCTAACCCAAAACAGAATTAATATTTTAAACGGCTTAAGTGCCGATAAACACAAGGCAAATGCCTGTAAAATGCTACGAAAATAAAGGGCGTAGCGAATAATAAATATTCCCTTTGTATGTTCTTGTTGGCCGAATGTTTCGCCGACCGACACCAATCTAAATACTCAGAAGTGTGGATACCGTCTTATGGAGCAAAACCCGCAGTCGCAGCTTAAGCTACTCGTAACCAAGGGTAAAGAGCAAGGTTACTTAACCTATGCTGAGGTCAACGACCATCTGCCGGAAGATATCGTCGATTCAGATCAAATCGAAGATATCATTCAGATGATTAATGACATGGGCATCCAGGTCATGGAAGAAGCACCTGATGCCGATGATTTAATTTTGGCTGAAAATACTTCCGATACTGATGAAGATGCAGCAGAAGCCGCTGCACAAGTGCTGTCCAGTGTTGAAAGTGAAATCGGCCGTACAACCGATCCTGTTCGCATGTATATGCGTGAAATGGGAACCGTCGAGCTTCTCACTCGAGAAGGCGAAATCGACATTGCAAAACGTATCGAGGATGGTATTAATCAGGTTCAGTGCTCTGTTGCTGAATATCCTGAGGCTATCACTTATCTTCTTGAGCAATATGACCGTGTTGAAGCAGGAGAAAGCCGTTTATCTGATTTAATTACTGGCTTTGTTGACCCTAACGCGGAAGAAGATCTTGCACCAACAGCGACTCACGTTGGCTCTGAATTACCACAAGAAGAGCTTGATAAAGACGATGACGAAGACGAAGAAGATGAAGACGGTGATGACAGCGATAGCGATGACGATAACAGCATCGATCCTGAATTAGCACGTCAAAAATTCTCTGATCTTCGTGAGCAATATGAAAAAACGCGTCAACATATTAAACAATATGGCCGTAGTGATGCAAAAACGGCTGCCGCTATTGAGCAGCTTTCCGAAGTATTTAAAGAATTCCGTTTAGTTCCTAAGCAATTTGACTATCTGGTCAATAACATGCGTGAAATGATGGACAGAGTTCGCTTACAAGAGCGTACCATCATGAAACTATGTGTTGAGCAGTGCAAGATGCCGAAGAAAAACTTCATTACTTTATTCAGTGGTAATGAGACCAGTGAAACTTGGTTAACTGCTGCAAAAGCAATGAACAAGCCTTGGTCAGAAAAACTACTTGAAGTTGAAGAAGAAATTCTGCGTTGCCTACAAAGACTGCGTCAAATTGAAGAAGAAACGGGTCTGACTATCGAACAAGTTAAAGATATCAACCGTCGTATGTCTATCGGTGAAGCGAAAGCACGCCGTGCGAAGAAAGAGATGGTTGAAGCAAACTTACGTCTGGTAATTTCTATCGCTAAGAAATACACCAACCGTGGCTTGCAGTTCCTTGACCTGATTCAAGAAGGTAACATCGGTCTGATGAAAGCCGTTGATAAGTTTGAATATCGCCGTGGTTATAAGTTCTCAACTTATGCAACTTGGTGGATCCGTCAAGCTATCACGCGTTCAATTGCAGACCAAGCACGTACTATTCGTATCCCGGTTCACATGATTGAAACTATCAACAAACTGAACCGTATCTCTCGCCAAATGCTGCAAGAAATGGGCCGTGAGCCATCGCCAGAAGAACTGGCAGAACGCATGCTAATGCCGGAAGATAAAATTCGTAAAGTACTGAAGATTGCTAAAGAACCTATCTCTATGGAAACCCCTATCGGTGATGATGAAGATTCACATTTAGGTGATTTTATTGAAGATACAACTTTAGAGCTGCCTTTAGACTCAGCAACGTCAGAAAGCTTACGCTCTGCAACTCACGAAGTGTTAGCAGGCTTAACCGCCCGTGAAGCAAAAGTGCTACGCATGCGTTTTGGTATCGACATGAATACTGACCACACCCTTGAGGAAGTTGGTAAACAGTTTGATGTTACCCGTGAGCGTATCCGTCAGATCGAAGCGAAAGCGTTACGTAAATTACGTCACCCAAGCCGCTCAGAAGTTCTGCGCAGCTTCCTTGACGAATAATTGATTTATTTATATCTAAAAACACCTGCTCCGGCAGGTGTTTTTTTATGGTCACTAAAACCATGGAAAGCTACACTACCGGTGTTTCATGCAAATAAACCCAAACACACTTTTCGGGTTCGACCCTGATACATGCAGTCGAAATTCTTAACGACTCAATACCATTTATTTGCTGTTTTTCTTGATACTGAACCCAGCAATAGCCATTGTCTTCGCGCAATGGAATCAGATTAATACACTCTGTAGAAAATGATGTTCTAGCCCCTACATTCTGACTAAATAACTGAGTCACTGCATTTAATCCAATACAATGGCCTTGTGTGGTAACCATTTTGAAGTTGTCATCGAAGCTGGCTAATAACGGCGCCAAACTTTTATTACCACGACGCCCTGTAAAAATATCCTCAATAAGAATATGTAAATCCACCACGCTTTGCTGCGCTCTTTCCATTGTTTCACTCATTTATTTTTCCTTGAACACTGAAATTAATGAAAGTAACCCGAGTATTGATGCAATAAGAAACGTAAGTTGATAACGTAATAAATCACTCGAGAAAGTCATTAAGCTAAATATAGAAATAAATACGACTGCACCAACACTAAATGCGACTTGTCGATTAATATTCCATAACACGCTACCTTGAAGTAAATCTTTGTCTTTGAAATCCATCAACGAGCTAATTTGTGCAGTATTGGCGCTCAACCCTCCACCCATCCCCATCAATAAATAAGCAATTATCAATAAACTGAGCTGGCTGGAAGATGAGACCCAATAAAGCAGAAAAATACCAAGGCTATGTAATGTAATACCAATAATAAATAATCGTTTTTTTCCTATCTGTAAGTAAAGACGTCCACCAGTTAACATTGATATTACCGCCCCCAATGCATATAGCACCATAAATAGCCCGGTTTTTGCTGCACTGAACCCCATGTTCTCTTGTAGATTAAAAATATTGAGTAAATTAACTCCCGTAAAAATACCGGGAACAGCATAGTAAACAATAAAAGCATTACGCAGATTGCTATTTTTCAATAACTGAAAATTTAAAATAGGTTCTCGACATTTTTGGGCATATTTAAGGTAAACAATAAATACGAATACAGAAGTAAAAAAGCTCGCCAAAGCCAATAGTAAATTGTGATAATCATTATAAAAAGAAAATGATAATAATAGGCTTAACAAACTTAAACTCACCATTATTAGCCCCAAAATATCTGGCTTTTCTCTTATTTTTTTCCCATCATTTTTTATCCATATCCAAGCGAGTACTGCCGTTAGTAGTGAGAAAGGTAAATTAGAATAAAAGACCCAATGCCAAGACAAAGAATCAATAATTAGGCCGCCAATTGTAGGTGAAAATGCGGGAGCAATTAACGCGACTGTCATAATCAATGTTGATATACGCTGACGATCATTATTTGGAAATAATGCAAAAACTAACGCCTGACCTACCGGAATTAATAACCCTCCCGCAGCCCCTTGGATAAAGCGCCAAAAAATTAAGCTATATATTGAATCACTGCTTCCACTGAGCCAAGCTGCAATAGAAAAAAGTAGCATGGAATAACACAGTAATTTTTGGTTACCTAACCTACCTGCTAACCATAAGCTGATTGGCATCACCAGAACTAAACCTAAAATATAGGCATTGGCAACCCAAGCCACTTGAGATTGGCTTGCTGAAAATGATGCAGCAATGTCAGGCAATGCTATCGCTGACATAAAAATATTAATACAATCAATAAAGAAACCGAGTAAAAATACTGTGGCAATTTTGTATCGATAAGTCATGGGCTTCCTCCGGTGGCAAAGAATAGGTTTAAGTACTTTCTTTGTCGATACAAGGGAGGTAACATGATTGTTTAATAAAAAAGAACAATCTTTATCATTATGCAAAGAAACCTTAAAAAGATTATCAGTTTTCTACAGGTTGTTGATTCGGGTTCATTCACTAAAGCCGCAGATATTTTAGGGCTAAGTCGCTCTATGGTTAGTGTCGATATCAAACAATTAGAAGGTCAGCTTAATGTAAGCTTGCTAACACGAAACACGCGAAATATTGCATTAACAGAGGTAGGAAAACATTTTTATGACGACTTTAAACGTATTCAAAATCAAATAAATGAAGCATTCGAAAAAAGCCAAAATTTAGGAACGAATATTGCTGGTTTGCTACGTTTTTCATCAACGAGTGAATTTGGCCAACGTTTTATTTTGCCGCTACTCCCTGAATTTTGCCGCCTTTATCCTAAGTTAAGGTTACAATATTCATTTAACTCATCATTAGATGACCTGATCACAGAAAAACTCGATTTATCTATTCGATTAGGTAATTTAAAAAATTCATCTCTTAAAATGAAAAAACTGGGTGAATATGAGATTTACTTAGTCTCCACTCCTGAATTTCTAAAAAAATACCCAATCAAACAACTCACTGATTTAGCAAATGTCCCATGGATTAACCATGCGCTATTAAACTGGCAAGATCCTCAATATTTTTTACAGAATTCAAAAAATGAAAAATATTACTTACCTTTAATTAAAAGCCAATATGAGTCTAATTCTGCGGCCGTTATTCACCATATGGTGCTAGCCTCTTTAGGTATTGCTATCTGCCCTGCTTGGATGGTTGACGACGACTTGCAGCATGAGCGTTTAGTTCATGTGTTACCCGAATACCGTTTACCGAAACAAAATATTCAATTACTTTATCCAAATACTTTTGTTTTACCGGCTAAGACACGTGCATTTATCGATTTTTTAGTCGATAAATTAGCTGTAAATAAATAAAGATATATCGATTCAATGTTTCTAAAGTGTAGTTTCTAATCTACCACAGTATAAAAACTCATTTTTCTCATTGTTAATGGCTATTATGCCCTCCATGGCATAATAGTTAGCATTATTTCTTAGATGCTAAATAATCTTGCAGAGTGCCTTCCGGTTTTTTCTTACAAAACTCAACAATCTGAGGGACCTCAGCAACACTTTGCTCTGTTAGCGCAACATAATCTCCACCTTTAAATTGCGTTTCTTGGTTTGTTACCCATAACGCAACAGGTGCCCAGCTTTGAGGATCTAAATTAATAAATTGCTGGCAAGTCATATTCTCAGGTGTAACCGTATTTTTGTCAGCTGCCATTGAGTTAAATGAAATTGTAGATACAGCAAATAATACACTAGATATAATAACCTTTCTCATTTTAAACTCCTTTGGAAAATTAAAAACATATAATCATGTGGCTGGTTATTATTAGCATATTATTTATGAGAATTACATATTCCAATTTTGATGATTAAATTTATACTGAATTAAAAAATCGAATAACAGACAATAAAAACAATCAATTACAAACAATGACCTAATTAGAGCATCAATATAAGATTTGTTTTTTATAGAAAAGCCACTTATAAAAAGTGGCCATAAAATTTAACTATACTACTTTTACTTCCATCTCTGCAGGGTCTTTAATTGGTTCATTAACAAAGAAGAAATAAACCAATGATGCAAGGAATGCGACCGTTGCACAAACAACAAGGGCTAAGGTAAATGAATGTGTTTGGTCAATAATAATACCGGTAATAATCGGAGCAAATGACCCTCCAATAAAACCACCGAAATTTTGAATACCACTCACTGAGGTAATTAAACGAGAAGGCACTGAAACTAAAATCAATCCCCAAGCAGAAGTCCCTGCAAAGTGAATAGAAAACAAGGCCATACTAATACAAGCAACAGCTGAAAATGTGCTGTCAGTATAAGCAGCAGGTAGTGTAAATATGGCAGCAAATAATAAGCCTAAGCAAATCATCCATTTACGGCTTTTCATTTTGTCAGCACCACGTTTCACCACATAGTCTGCAACAACACCATTTACGAGCATTCCAAGCGCACCAAATAAAAAGGGTATTGCGGCAACCCAGCCAGTTTTTTCTAGACTTAAACCTCTGGAGTTTTCAAGATAAGCGGGCAACCATGTTAGATATAGCCAAACCATATAACCCACACCATTAAACCCAATAATCATTCCCCATAAAGAACGTTGTTTAAATAATGATGCCCATTCTTTGAAAGAAACTTTATTCGTTGAAGATGGTGGAGCTCCGTCATTTAAATAGTTTAATTCATCATCTGTTAATTCTAATTGTTCACGATTACGATAGAAAATAAACCAAAGTATAGACAGAATAATCCCACTAATACCGATAATAATAAACATTGTACGCCAGCCAAAAGCTAACATTAATGCAATGAGCAAAGGTGGAGCCAGCGCTTGAGCTAACGTAGAGGACATATTAACAATCCCCATAGGTAACCCTCGTTCACGAATATTATACCAATCATTAACGACTTTAACGCCTGTAGGTAAATGTGGGGCTTCACCAATACCTAAAATAACTCGCGCAATAATTAAATGGGTAAATGAAGATAATAGCCCTGTAACCGTTTGTGCTAACGACCATAAGAACAAACCAAAGCCATAAATCTTTTTAACTCCAAAGCGCTCCATTACCATACCTATAGGTAATTGGCATAACGCATAACCAAATGAAAATACTGATAACAGTAATCCCATTTGGGTTGCACTAAATCCTAATTCTTTACTTATTGTAGAGTTAGCAATAGAGAGTGATGCTCTATCTAAAAAGTTAATGATACCTGCTATCAACAAAAATGTAAGCGCAATAAGCTGCCAGCGCTTTAGTCTTTTACTCGCATGTAGTGACATAATTAAGTACCTTTAAGACGTAACAGGACCCTGCGGAATAATATTTACTCCGCAGATTTATTTTATTAATAATCTTTAGTTGTTATCTATTATTTACGACTTTAGCTTTAATATTAATTCTATTTCCACTGGCGTATCAAAAGGCAATGTATTCGTACCTATTGCTGAACGTGCATGCTTACCTTTATCACCGAGTATTTCAATTAAAAAATCTGAAGCTCCATTCATGACTTGTGGCTGGTTTTTAAAATCATCAGTGCTTTGTACAAAGCCCAATAATTTTATACATTCATCAATTTTATCTAAATCTCCTAAATAGGCTTTTAACGAGGAAAATATATTAACAATACACTGTTTTGCTGCTTCTTGGCCTTGCTCGACTGTTAATTCTTTACCTAATGTACCACTATAAATTAATACTCCATCTTTTTGACAATCATGGCCTGATGTATAAAGTAAATCACCATACTGCTTAATAGATACATATGAAAACTTTGGTGCCTCTGGTGTGGCAAGTTTAATTCCTTTTTCTTCTAATTTCTTCTCAATATTCATTCAATTTTCCTATTTATTCAGCAATGTATTTGCCATGTCATAATAAATTTCAGCCGCAAGATATAACTCTTTTATTTCAACAAACTCATCTTTAACATGAGCTTGAGCTAGTCCCCCAGGCCCCATAATAAGTGTAGGGATCTGGCTGGTAACCGAGAAAAAAGGCGCCTCACATGTCGCTTCAAATATTTCAGGTAGCGCTGTTTTTTCTGTGAAACGGCTCACTGTATCTAATGCAACTTTAGTTAATTCGTGATCCGCTGGGATATCTGAAGCGGGAATAAATAAGTAATTGTCTAAGTGATAATCTATCTCTTCACCTTTATTATATTGCGCGATAGCTTGATGTAATCTCGCTTCTATTTCTTGTTTTTCTTCCCCTGGAACGAGTCTTCTATCTATTTCAATATCACAATGCTGAGGAACAATATTCGGAGCTGTGCCACCATTAATAGTGGTTATAATCATTGAAGCACTACCTAATAGTGGATGACTAATTTCCTCAACAGAAGCGCGATGTTGTTCTATAGCAGGTAGTATTTTAGACATCTTAGAAATTGCACTATCAGGATAACGAGTTTTTGCTGCATGGCCTGCAGTGCCTTTAGTACTTAAATTATAGCGGCTAACGCCTTTATGTGCGATGCATACACCAAGAGAAGTTGGCTCACCAATAATGGCATAATCTGCAGAAATTCCATCTTTAATATAATGCAGCATGCCAAGATTAATTCTCTCCTCATCCACATTAAATACTAAAGTTAAATTACCTGAAAATGTATCTTGATTACGTTTTAATAATGTTGCCGTATACATCATTGCAGCAACACCAGATTTCATATCTGCAGCCCCTCTCCCAAAAACCTTTCCATCTTTAATCACAGGGTCGAATGGCTCGGTACTCCAACCACAGCCACAAGGCACAACATCTATATGACCGTTAAATAATAAATGTTTACCTTTTCCTGAACCTTTTAAATGTGCAATAACATTTGGACGACCAGGAGCTACCTCTTGCATTTCAACATCAATATTTTCTTGTTTAAAATAATGATATATAAATTCAGCAACTTGTTGTTCTTCCCCTGGCGGGTTTTCGGATTTATGCCGAATTAAGGCACAAAGAAGCTCTAGCAACTCATGTTGTTGCTGTTCATTTAATTTATACATTTTATTCTCCGATATTTAATATCGTGCGTCTGGTGTAATAATATGGCCTATTTCATTATTATTTAATGCATATATTTTGTTTGTTAAATTAGGAATGACACAACTGTGATTCGGTATAATATTTAATACATCACCAATATTTAATTTAATTTGTTTTGGGTCATAGCGAAGATAGCCATGTTCTTCATTTAATTTAACTAGTTTTATATTTGGGTCTTCCACTATATAACCAAAGCCTGGTTCTGCAGATTGGTCAGAAGTTAATGTTTTTGTCCCTGCATCTACTGTTGCATACCCCTCAATAGGAATACTCACAACAGTTGTTCTTATTGTTAAAGCGCAATCTTCAGGCGTATAAATACCACCATAGATAGCATTCATATCTCCAAAAATAAAGTTCCCAGCCCGTGACTCTGTAATCCCTTTTAATTCATCAGCATAGAATGAAGATAGTGTTGACCCGCCAGATGTCCGAGGCGCTGTAATACCCAATTTTTCTAACCGTTCTTGGCAAGATAATAAAAGATCTGCTTCTGCTTTTGCCGCTTTACGTATTTCAGGCTCGGTTCGGTATTGGTATATTGTTCCTGCATAAGTAAATACACCAATAATTTTCAAATTAGGTAATTTTTGTATTGCCAGTGCAAATGGCTCTAAGTCATCTAATTGAATACCTTCCCGGTGAGCACCATAATCAACAGCAATATAGACCTCAATAATTTGGTTTTCTTGCTTTGCTGCTGCTGATAATTGTTCAGCTCCTTGTAGGCTATCAATAATCGTTCTTAATTTTATTTTTTTAGCTAACTCAATAAATTGCTGACATTTTTGTTCACCAATCATTGGGTAAGCAAGCAGAATATGATCAATTCCGCCTTTCGCCATAACCGTCGCTTCTTGCAATGTGGCACATGTAATTCCTTTTGCACCACAGGCGATCTCAAATTTCGCTAATTCTACTGATTTATGTGTTTTTATATGCGGCCAGTGTTCAATACCTTGCTGTGTTAGCTTGCCTGTCATGCCTCTGACATTTTTTTCAAGTTGCTGTAAGTCTAAAGCAACGTAAGGCGTTATTGGCATAAAAACCTCTCTTATTCTTCATTATTGTCTTCCCCTTTTAATTCCGCTAAATAGGTATAAAGGGTATATTTGGAAATATTTAAAAACTCACAGATTTTCTCACCTGCTTTTTTGATTAAGAAAGCACCTCTATCATCAAAGAATTTAATTGCATCCATTTTTTCTTTTTTACCCATATTGATGACAGGGACTTTGATAACCTGCATGCATTCTTGAATAAGGTGATCTAAAATTTCATTGACGTCCGTGACAAAAACTTCCTTAACCGTATCTTGCTCAATACTATTACGTTGTGTAATACCTTGAATGGCTTTTTCTGCGGCAATAAATTCTGAGATATCTTGATTAATACAAAGCGCCCCAGAAACTTTGCCAGTTTCATCACGTAAATAAATTGAAGTTGAACGCAACATTTTCCCATCTTTGGTTTGGGTAAAATAATTGTATTTGTCGCCATCAACATCTGTCCCACGCAGTACCTCAAGCCCTAAATTACTACTTGGGTCTCCCACCTTTCGTTTCGTAACATGGCCATTAATAATTGCAACAATACTACTTTCTAACCCTTTGCTATGGTCATGTAATACCACTTCACAATTGTCGCCAAATTGGCCCGCAATTCCTTTCATAACTGCCAATAACATTTCAAAGTTGTCTTGAATAATTTTCATCTTCTACCAAACTTATTTTAAGCCTAACTAAATATTAGTTAGATAATAATGGAGACTCAATCAAGATTTGAGCAATTTGTGATCTATCTCTTGATTCTAGCTAACAAATTTTTAGTTGCCATGACTAACATAGCAATACTCCCAGTTTATAAAAAAACTGGGAGATATGATAGAACAAAGGGTTTCAGAGAGTTTATTGATAAATGGGAAGCTATGCAGAGACAAATTAGCGACCTAACTTTTTGTTAGTTTCTATTACCAACAAAAAGTTAGCAGCCCTATTTTTATAAACTCACCCAAAACACGCCAGTTTCTCGGATCTCTGTAAATTGATTTTGGAATTCGACTAAGTTTTGTTCTGGATTTAATGCGCTAAATCGTTCTGGATGCATAAATTTAGCCATAGCTTCAATGGCAAATATATTCATCGGATTGTTGTAAAAATTATGGTAAATCGCCATAACGCGCTTTTCTTTAACTGCCGTTAATGATGAGATCCCTTGTCTATCCATTAATACTGATAACTGCTTCTGCACGTTAGCTTTATTTGCATTATATCCTAAGCTTACTGCGAGCGAACGACGATTAAAGTTGTGCCAATCGGCGCCTGTCAGTAAATAATATTCTGGGTTTAATGTAATAATATTCTCAATGGAACTTTCAGCCCCTTTTGCAGGAAAGCTATCTGCAACTAGATTATTTCCACCTGCCAGGGCCGCTAAAGAACCGTAACCTGAACGACCATAAAGTTGACAACAATTATCGCTAAATAACCCTGCATTCGCTTCAATCAAAACAGTTGGAAATGGCTGAGCTAATTGGCTTTCAATCGCATCTAATTTTTCTTGATACAGTTTCGCAAACTGTTCAGCTCTTTCTTGTGTTCCTAATAATTTCCCTAATAATAAAATACTTTTCGGCGTGTTTTTCGCGATATCCATTCGAAAATCAATAAAAATAACTTGAATACCGGCGGCTTCAAGTTGCGGTAAAATTTGGCTATCACGCATCGCACCATAATTAGCCTTATGCATAATTACCACATCAGGCATTAATTCGATCAATTTTTCAACTTGAAGACCCGCTTCACGAGTTTTCTTTAAGGTTGGAATTTTGTCTAATTCAGGCAACACACTGAAATAAGCTTGTTTTAAATCTGGCGCGTACTGCGTAAGCGAATCACTCCAACCCGCAATACGAGATATCCCACTTTTACCCGCAGCAATATCCACTGGCAAAATATCACGACTATCCACCAAAAATAATTTTTCAACGGGAAGATTAACTGTGACTTCACGACCTTGTAAGTCGGTAATCACCGTTGGCGTTTTTGCCTGCCCCCAAAAGCTTAGTAAGCACAATAATCCTGTGAGAAATAATTTCATGGAAAATCTTTTACCTTAAATTTAAATAGGTTGGTATGAATAAAGCCACTGTACAGTGGCTTATCATTAGTTAAAATATCAAATTAGAAAGTCACACTGTAATTAAGGGCAAAAGTTCGGCCACGGCCTTTATAATCGTACAGGTTTGCAGCGCCATATTTAGGGCTATATAAGCTTTGTGCCCGCTGTCCCCAAATTGTGGAGTAATTTTTATCCAGCAGGTTTTCGACAGCAAAGCTAACTTTACCCACTGGTAGCATATAACTTCCTAATAAATCAACGGTATTATAACCATCGAGTTTCTTACCAGCCGCATCCGTTAAATTGAACGTTTGCTGGCTTTGTAAGCGTAGCGCCCAGTCATTCGGCTCCCAACCAATATAGGCATTCACTTTTGATGGGCTCGCGAAATCAACGCTCCATTTTTCCCAACTACCATCCACTTTAGTTTCTGATTTTTGTAGATTGAAGTTACTTCCAACACTCCAATCTGAGTCAGCAAAGAAGTAATCCACCGCACCTTCTACCCCATAGATACGGCGTTTATCGGTTTTCATATAGATGGTCATGTCATCTTTATTAATGCCATAGCTTCTATCAGACAAAGAATAATAGGTAGCAACTTGTGTGCGTAAGTTTTCCCCTGTGTAACGCCATCCTAACTCGAAAGAGTTAACCTTAATTCCTTTTACCTTGGTATCATTAATGTTAACACTTTTATTGAGATGATAGTGGCCATTGGCATCTGGGGTCTTCGCATAATCACCTGTTCCGTAATACTTAGCAATATCAGGAATTTCAAAGCCTTGAGAGAAATTAAACCATGTTTGTTGCTCTTCGGTTAAGTTAACCAGCAGCCCTGCGTTAAACAGTAAGTTGTTGTAATCCGTTTTCCCACCCGGTACTGCATCTGCTGATTTACCTTTTCCGTTAGCAATCGCTTCTTGCTGTGCATAACCAATAAAATCATCGACTTTATTTTCTGTGTACTGATAACGTACACCACCGCTTAACGTGAACATTGGCGTAATGTCATAACTACTTTGTAAAAATGTCGCCATATTCGTCGTGGTATAGCTTGGATAGCGGCCAATTTGGAAAGCTTTAGTTAAGTCCATTCCCCCGGATTCTTTCGCTTTATCTAAATCAAAAAACATTTGGTTCGCACGAAATTGCTCATGATCTGCATCCACACCATAAGTTAACGTTAATTCATCGATAGGTTGGCTATTGAACGTCAGCTTAGTTCCATAAAAATTGGTTTTTTGATCCGATGAGCTGATACTTGTAACATCTTTGCCTGTAAGGGTTGGGAAAGGATAAAACTTTTGTGATTCATCACGATAATAAACTTGTGCAACAAAATCCTGCCCAAATACATCTGCATTTGAATATTGTAAATTGAGCAAATTACGCTCAGTTCCCGGCAAACGGTCAGAACTTAATTTGCTGCTGTTATAAGCTTCACCTTGCCCTTTAACCGCGGAAAAATTTTTTCCTAAATAGAGGCCGTGTTTACCATCAGACTCACTTTTATAATGCTGATAAACAGCTTGAACCTGTTGTTTTTCATCGATTTTGATAGTACCTGACGCCATCACATCCAAACGATCAGAAAATTGCAGCCCTGTTTGGGTATTATCAATATTAATCGCATTACCTTTGCCATCATACCAACCGCCATAGCGTTGATAAGCAACAGAAACACGTCCGTGAGCGTTCTCATTACCACCACTTACTGCTGCAGCAATATTTTCATCGTGATCTTTACCACTGTTAAAGCCTGTTTTTCCACCTAATTGCAGGGAAACTTGTTTTTCTTCTTGGCCTTTTTTCGTCACAATATTAATCAAGCCACCACTGCTACCACCACCGTACATCGCCGTTGCGCCTGAAATAACTTCGATATGATTAATATTAAAAGGATCGATAGAATCTAATTGGCGGCTATCACTACGAGAAGAGTTAAGGCGTACTCCATCCACCATCACAATCATTGAACGGCCACGCATATTCATGCCATAGTTTGTCCGCCCTTGGCCACTGACACTCATTCCTGGAATAAGCTGCGCTAAAATATCTTTTAATTCTTTTCCACCTTCAGCTTGCTGCTCAATTTCAGCATTATCAATCACCCATGTGGTTTGTGCCATTTCTGAAACGGTTTTATAACCACGTGTAGCAGATACGGTTATGGACTCTTCTTTTTTATCGGCACCAAATACGGAGGGGGAAATAAAAGGGAGAAAGCAAGGGGAGATAATAAAAAAATGCTTTATTTTCATTAAATTAAACCTTTACATTATTAGAATTGCTGTTATTGAATCTAAAAAATAAATCACAATGCATAACTAAATTACTGTTTATTATTTTATCAAATAATTATTATCAACAGTAACTAAGAATCAAGATAAATATAAGAATTATTATTATTAACAACAGATAATGAAAGGTTATTCAGTACTAGTCACGCATCCTTGCGCAAGATCTTCCTATTAATTACTTCACGCTAACGACTGCAATATAATTCAACTTTCCACGATTTTGCCGAAAATGACGGAACATACGCAAAAATTGGGGACGATTTTCTTTCTTCAATGCATTACGGATAATCTTTAGGGCACCCAAAATGCCTTCATCGTAAATCAACCCTTTTGGTGATAGCAACGTCATTGGCCCAGTGTGAGATACCACTTGTTGGAAGCCCGCTTGTTGAAATAATTCTACCCATTGCGCTTCAGGTAATGGCTGTGCTTTAACATTAATCGCTTGCTGCATTTGGGAAACCACACTTTGAACAGCTTGGGCATCCTTAAATGCAATATCATGGGTTAATAAACAGCCACCCGGTTTTAGTACTCGATAATACTCCTGCAATAGCTTCGCTTTCGCTTTATCGCCGTACATGGTTAGCATGGCTTCATTAATAACCACATCAAAACTGTTGTCCTCAAACGGTAGTTTTGATGCATCCGCCATTTGGATTGCCACTAAATCTGCTAGCCCTTTATTCGCAACATTCTTTTGTGCTTGTACGAGCGCCTGCTTGTCCATATCAATACCCGTAATATGACAATGGAATTGGGAGGCAATTTCAATGGCAGTGGTTCCCATATTACACGCGACTTCAAGAACTTGGCTGTTCTTGTGTAACCCTGATTGGCTAAGTAACCATTCGGTTGCTTCTTTTCCCCCTGGGCGTAAACGTTTTTTCCCCAAGCGTGCTAGAAATTTGTGCCCTGCTTCGTGGGCGGTAAATGATTGGTCCATTTTCACCTCCAAGTTAATGTGTACAAGCCGTTTCAGGCTCACGTAACATAACTAACAGCATTTTTGCGGGCTCAAGCGCATCTACCGCATGAGGAATATTAGCAGGCATTCTGACAACTTCCCCCGGTTTAGCCATTACAGGCTTTCCTTCGATGGTAAGTTGTAAGCTCCCTTCAACAACCATCACAATCGCATCAAAAGGGGCGCTGTGTTCAGACAGCGCTTGGCCTTTATCAAAAGCAAATAAGGTGATATTTCCCCCGCCATTTTTCGCTAATACGCGGCTTGCAATACCTTGTTCAGTATAATTAATTAACTGATTGATAATCAGCGCTTCTGAAGGTGTTATTGTGTTATTGCTCATCGTTTAATATTCCTTAATTCAATCGTTTTCATTCAGTTATCTAAATAGCGGAATGACCCCTTGGGTCTGCCGGCCTTGATAATCCATTGGCGTAATTGCGACGGGTAATTGGTACAGTTGTGTCAGGTTTTCTTCCGTTAAAATTTGTTCAGTTTCACCAAATAAACAACCGCTGCCGTTAAATAACAACAGTGAATAATCAGCGATATGCAGCGCATGTTGTGGATAATGACTCGTGAATAAGATAGTCATTCCGCGATGTATGGCTAAATCACGTAAAACGCTGAGCACACTGTCTTGGTTGGCAAGGTCCAATGCGGATGTCGGTTCATCAAGAATCAGAATTTCTGGTTCGCTGGCTAATGCCCTCGCAATCATGACCATTTGTTTTTCCCCGCCGCTGAGGCAGTTAAAGGGTTGGTCAGCAAATTTGCTTATGCCTAAGTACGCTAAACACTGCTCTACAATTTGGTTATCTTTTTCATTGGGTGAGGCATACCAAGGTAAATGACGAATACGCCCGAGACTCACCATAGTGCGAACAGAGTAATGAAACAGTGAACCACTAAGCTGTGGAACATAAGCGACGGGTGCATTTAGGGAAATATTGCCTGTTGATCCTTTTTGTAAGCCGAGTAGTAGTTTTAATAAAGTTGTTTTTCCGCGGCCATTTGGCCCTAAAATCGCGCCAATACTGCCCTTTGGTTGCCGAAAACTAACATTCGTAAATAATTGGCGTTGGGCTATTTTGAAATTAAGGTGTTCAACTTGGATCATAAATCGGCCACCTTTTTATTCAATGTGTGGATCAGTAGTGCAAAAATAGGGGCGCCGATCAGTGCGGTGATCACACTTAATGGAATTTCTGCATTCGTCATACTGCGTGCAAAGGTGTCGACAGCTACCATATAAATCCCACCAATGACCGCACTGGCAGGCAGTAATATCCGGTGATCATGCCCTACCATTAGCCGTGCAATATGTGGAACAATCAGCCCTACCCAGCCGATGGTGCCGGATACCGCCACTGTCGCACTGGTGATCAAGGTTACGCTGAGTAACACAGCCCAGCGGGTTCTATTAATTTTCATTCCTAAAGCTTGTGCATTTTCTTCCCCAAGGGACAGCACATTGATACGAAAACGCAGCGCAAAAATGACCAAGACACAGACCAGCACAACCGGAAAAACAATATTGAGTTTGAGGTAAGACGCACTGGCAAAGCTGCCCATAAGCCAAAAAACAATGGTTTGTAACGTGTTGTTTGGGTCTGCAAAATAGGTAATTAACGAAATTAATGCAGCAAAAAAAGCATTAATAATGACTCCAGCAAGAATCAACATTAATAGCTGGCTGCCTTGGCGATTCAAACCAAGTAAAAAAACCATCACGATAGCCAACAACCCACCGATGAAAGCCAATGAAATGGTGACCAACAAAGAAGAAAATAATAAAATAGCTAGCGCGCCACCCAATGCAGCCCCTGATGAAACACCAATAATTTGCGGCCCAACTAATGGGTTGCGGAAAATACCTTGCAAAGCAGCCCCCGCAACCGCCAGCCCAGCCCCTGCCGTTCCTGCTATCAGAACACGCGGTAAGCGCACATTCAGCACCACATTTTGTTCCGTTCGGCTATAGTTCCCCATCATTTCATTACCAAAAATAGTGTCATAGAGAATATGCCAAACCGCGGAAAACGAAACTGGGTAACGCCCACAGCTTAGGGCCAAAACAAAAGTCAACAATAAGCAAATGGCAAAAACGAACCAAAGATATTGGGGCTTACGCATGCGGTTCCCCCATTAAAGAAAGGTAGTGTTGGCTACTTTTGTTCATCTCTATTTGCAAAATTCCGTCAATTTGCTCATCTGACACGTCATAGCCATAAAGTTGCTGATATCTAAGGCGAATTTCCTCACGCAATGGCATTTTCATCGTTTCTGGGTGAAAAATCATCGATAACCATTGCCAGTACAGTGGTGTTTCTTGGTTTGGTGCATCCCAGATAAAACCACCAATAGGGAGCTTATACACACGCTGGTTTTTCACGGCGGTGACTTCACTTAGCATAGGGTTGCGGTAAACATCAGCTGGCGATAACCCTTCTTCGAAATTACCTAATAGAATAATGTCAGGGTCCCAAACCAGAATTTGCTCAATATTGAGGGTTCTTGGCCCAGTGAGGTCACGGTTTAAGCTCACCCCACCCGCCAGTGCAAAATCTGCATTGTTGTGTGATGTTGAGCCAAATGTTTGAATACTCTGGTTAAAATGGGATAAATACAGGACTCGGGGCTGCTGCGCTTCTGGGATTTTAGCGGTGGTTGCCGATAATGCATCGACAACTTGTTGCCGCCACTGGATCATCTTTTGCGCTTTATCATTGTGGCCAAGTGTTTGCCCCATTAGGCGAACCCACTCTTGCGTATAGCGTTCTTGCCCATAATCTAACGTAGCAACGGTGAGCCCTGCATCACGCATAGGAGAAATAATGTCATCTCCTCTATGCCCCCATTGCCACACTAAATCGGGCTCCACATTAAGTAATGCTTCAATGTTTGGCGTAAAATTGTTACCCACCACATTTGAATTCACCTGTAAAACAGAAGAAAACATTTGGCTTAGCATGCCATCTCGCGCAGCAACCTTTGCAAAAGGATGCATTCCGACTAATTTTTCACTGCTTTCATCCATGCCAACTAACATCGAAGCGGCAGGGATTGGGATCACGACAATACGTTTTGCAGGGGCTGATAAATGAATTTTATCACCTGACATATCTGTGAAATCAACGGCTTGTGATGCATATACATTGGCTATTCCACCGAAAGTTAGAAAAACGGCGGCGAGTCTAAAAGCATTATTTATCATAGGGTTATTCAGCTCTCTGCTAACATCTCAATTGATAATGTGTATGATTATCATTTATACTTAAGCCATTCTAAGACGGCGTAAGAGGATGACCTATGACATTTGTCAAAAACGTTTTCCCCCATGCACAATCACTCAATGCCCTTAAATCGTGCTTACTGTTTAATGGGGTAGAAGATGAGAAACTGGCATTACTGCTGGAAAATTGTGGCCATATTCGCTTTAAAAGTGGTGAAATTCTGAACCATGAAGGGGAACCATTTAAGCATTGCCCCTTGATGATCAGCGGGCAAATGGAAGTGTATCGCCACACCTATTTGGGTGAAGAAAAAATTTTTGGTTTGTTTTGTACGGGGGAAATTGTTGCCATCGCAGCCGTTTTTATGCCTCACAACCGTTATCCCATGAGTTTACGGGCAAAAACCGACGGTGAAGCTTTGCTACTTGATAAACGCGATATTTTACGACTATGCCATGCCTGCCCGCAAATTATGGAGAAACTGCTAAGGCGTTTTAGTAGCAAACTATATGAGAACATTAACCATATCGACTGGCTAACTTCGAGTTCTGCTGAACAACGGCTAGCGGCCTATATTCTCGATTTAAAGCATAAGCAACTGACTTCAAATATTGTTTTGCCTTTATCTCGGGGCCAGCTCGCGGCTAAATTAGGCATACGTTACGAAACACTCAGTCGGTTAGTTTCTGGGTGGCGGCAAAAAGGGTTTATTGATATCGAGAAAGACACTGTGCATATCCATAATGAAAACTACTTAACGAAATTATCTATTTCTGCACAGCGCCCATTTTAAGAATAACGCATTAACGAATATTAATGCGTTTATTCATTATTAGAAGTTATAGGTTACACCACCATTCACATTAAAGCCCATACCGGGGAACAAGGTGCTATCTTTTGCTGTGACGGTCTGATTAGCAACTGATGTTGTCGCATAACGTTCATCCGTTAAATTATCCATCGATAAATACACAGACCACTGCTCTGTTGGTTTATAGCTACCTTTAAGCCCTAATACGGCGTAATGTTTACGTTTTTGAATATCGAGATTGTTTTGGTGATCAACAGCCATATCCGTTGGCGCCCAATGAATATTTGGCCCGAAGCTCCAATCCCCAATTTCATATAACACCTCGGCAGCGACAATATTGCGAGGAATACCTGCGATATAGTTGCCGTTATACTCTCCCCCCATAAAACGGAAATCATTATAAGTCCATGAAACTCGGTAATTGATATCCCCCGGCCCTGCGCCAACACGTCCTGTCAGCCCAGCTTCTAAGCCTTGATGGCGGGTTTTCGCGGCATAATTAAACACGCCAACAACCGTCCCTGCACTGTCATAAGTGGTAATATACTCATCTTTAATTTGACTGCGGTACAGCGCAAGGTTCCATTTCAACCCATCAGTGACATCCCCTTCTCCACCAATTTCATAAGTAATGGCTTTTTGTGGTGAGAGTTTCGTCAGTTTTCCATTGCTAGAGTTAATAATTTCCCAAAATGTTGCAGGTTCTTCACTCGCACTGATATTAGCAAAGTAGCGCTGGCTTTCCGTTGGGCGCCAAATAACCCCCGCTTTTGGTGTCCAAAATGTCCAACTTTGGTCTAACGACAAATGACTTTGCCGTTTTTCTACGTCACGGCGTGCATGCGTACCTTTGACATCTAAGTTAACTGTCACTGTTGGTGTAATATGTAAGTCTACCCCCACACTGCCATAGAGGTTTTCAGCTCGGCCATCATATTTGCCTATTTTTGTTTTGTCTGCCGGTGTCCCTTTACGGTTTTGCATTAATTCAGTCTGCAAGGTCATTTGGTCCCATGCAAGTGCCGTACGGTATGTCACGGGTTCAGTTTCAATATTATAGGTGAATTGTAGCCCTTCACTGTGGCTGCGGCTAAAACGGTAGTAAGCGGGAGTAGTAAAATTATCATGAGTACGAATGTGCCAAACTCCAGCGCCAATCGCTTGGTTATCCACTTGCCAGTCAGAGCGGTTAGCCACTCGGAATTGCTCAACATTACGGTGTGGGTCACGTAGCCACACCATCGGGTACACATCTGTAGGGTTATTATTGAGTACCTCTTCAGAAACAGGCCCCGCAACGTCAAAGCGCAAATCTGTCCAACTCAACCAAGTTCGGTTTTCAAAATTATTAGTCACATAACCAAAGTTGCTGCGTAACGTTTTACGTTGAGAAGCAGAGTGTTTGCGATAGCCATCAAAATGGTCATAAGTGAAATTAACACGACCATCAAATACCCCATCGTCAGAAACGCCACCAAATGCCGTTTGTAACCCTTCGCGACCATGGGAGCCGTACTCATAACGTAGGCGGCCTTGCTCGTTTCGACCCGTGTAAGAGAGCACATCCAATTCACCTCCCAAACTATTACTTTGTGGGTTAAGGCTATTTGCGCCGCGGCGTACACTCACCATCCGCGCATCACGCATTTCTAAGGTGCTGATGTGAAAACTGCCGTCTGCATCTGTTGCAGGTAAGCCATCTTGGAGCAGCAATACACCACGAGCAAGCGGTGCGCTTTGTACTCCAGACCCACGAATATTCAAACGTGGCTGGTCAATCCCCCCAAAGAAATTTTGAATCACTAGCCCTGGCTGATAATCAAGAGCATCTTGTAAGGTCGCAAGGCGAGTCTCTTTTTCGATAACAACTAAATTTGTTCCGCCAGCCACTTTTTCAAGCTTGCCTTTTTCTTGCTGTTCACTCGGTGACAAACGGCTTTGACCTGTTGAAGACGTGACGATCAGTTTGTCCGATGTCACTGCTGGTGCAGCGAACCCAATTGGTGTCGCCAAAGTTCCTATACCTAAAGTGAGTGCAATACAATGCGCCAATTGGTGCCGTTTTAAACGATAAGACATATATTCACCCCAATAACAGTAATGGTTATCATTTTCATTTAAGGGGTTTAAAATAGAGGATGGGTTTAGATATCCCTATGACATTTGTCAAAAATGCCTAGAGTGAACTTCGTTTTCAGGCTAATCACACATGTAATTAGCCAAGTGGCACTTTAAGTTACTGTGGGTATCAAAGTATCAATAGCCCATTTTGATTACATGGCAATTTATCATCACGATCCCACGTTAAAACCAATACAGATAAGTCATCTTGAACTGAAAATTCACTTCCTTCAATAATGGCTTGTTGCTTTTCATTATCACATTCAGCCCAAAAACCATCTGTTGCAATAATTAGCCGACAATCCACCTCAGTGACTTCTTTATAATCAAGTAAAAATGCTTTTTGTAAATTAAAACATCGAGTGACTATTTTTCTATTTTCATCCTTCAACATACTTTGTACAAAAGGTTCGCCGAGTGGATTAGCACCAGTATGAACATTAGTAAGCCAATTTATCGATTTATCTTTTTTCCAGTTACCTAAACGAATATCTCCCGTATGAAAACAGAAAACAGATTCCCCCGAATTAAAAGTTCCAATAACTAATAAGCTCGCCTTCCCAATTTTATATTTAGCTTTAGTTCCTTTAAATCCAAGCTGTAAAATATGATCAACGATATTTTCAGTTAAGTGGCTCTGCTCTATTGAATTTAATTCTTGAATAACTATCTCAAAGAAGAATTTAGCCATTTCAGTAGTAGCTGGAGATGACGTTGAAACGTCAAAAGCAATCACCAAATTAAAATTACCTCGGTCAATTAACGCATATAAATCTTTATTTTGTTTTCTATCAGCACCCATTTGAGTTGCAAATAACCATGAGAGCTCTTTAGCTGTTCGCGTTAATGTTTGATGCATTGGGTTAATCTTTCAAAAATAATATCTTCTCGTGAACGAACTCCTTGGCTAGTGCTCTGTACTGCCATTTCAAAATCATATTCATGAATCAATAAAGCTAAATTATTTGAAATATATTCTTTTAATGCTGTATTTGACTGAGAGATCTCTTCAACAATACTTTCTCTTCCATCGAAAATATTTAAAATATCTTCAATATCTCGACTACTTAATAAATCACCATTCCCTCTACCTAGATACGCCTCTAATTTTGTGGCAATAAAATATTCAGGCCGAATTAAATTTATAGTGACATTCTGAGTTAATTGATATTGGCATGCCATTTCTACAGCTTCTTTGTACCAGCGATTACTAAAACCTAATACATTTTGGTCTACAGGCATAAAGTCAACTTTGAGTTCACCAATTAACATTCGGCAGATAACATCATCAAAAGGATCTTCCCTGAACCCTCGTTCTCTCAACTTTTCTTGTAATTGGCTCCACTTAGCATAACCAACTATATCGACCACCAAGTCAACATCATCAGTATATCTAATTTGCTCTTTGGTATATTCATCAGTGACTAACAAGCCTGTAGTACAACCGCCAACAAAAACAACTTGAGCTAATAGCTCTTCACCTAATGCATCTGCAACCACCAGTAACATACTTTTTTGTAAGTTAACCTTTTCGCTCATTTAACTTCCTCAAAAATGATTTTTAGTTTTTCTAAGGATAGATTGTGCTCTCTCGGTCTGCCAATCCTAACCGCATCAACTAAAGCTAACATTGCATACAGCCTACTATCTAATTGAACTGCACGAATAATATTAGAATGTAATGGCTCAATAGCAAATCCTTTTGTCTTTCCTCTTGGATCTGGCCATACAAGAGGAAATTCTCCTGATGTCATTAGTTTTCCTTTTAATACAGGAGCTGCTATTGATGTTGCAATCCCCCTTGTCAGCTCACCTTCCTTTGCAGGAAAAACATACTTGATTCCAAAAGCAATAAAATCAAATAAAGCCTTAGTATTCACCTTGGGAATCGCTAATCTTCTATCTGGCTTCGCTAGACCAACATCGTACATACGATTTAAGCCTAAACTGATTTGTGACTTACTAATTCCTGTCAAAAACTCAAGGTTTCTGACAGAAAAACGGCTTTTAATCGCGCTTTCCTCATTATAACTAGGCTTTAGCCCTTTTTCTGTCCATTCATCCTCTACGACGACTAAAATATCATCATCAACATGAGCTAAAGAAAAATCCGCGGATGACTCTCCCGAAGCATCCTGCCCCCCAAACATATCCCCCCAATCAACTTTACTTTCATATAAATGAAAAGTATCACTATCGAAATTCTGACGATTCAAATCGATATGCATCGAAATTATTTTTAAAAGAATCAGTATATCTTGACTTTTCATATTCTAAATTCCGCCTTGTCTCACGTCCTAGGACACGGGACGATTATTAATAAAAAAATATTTTTGTCAATACACGAACTTCATCTAGGTTTTGCTAACTCCCCAAATACGGCTACACACTTTCTCTAATAACGCTTTGTTATGGCTAAAAATAACCATTGCGAGTGGTCGCTCTTCGGATAATTTCACTAACAACTGCCAAATTTCTTTTTGCAAATTGGCGTCTAACTGTGCGGTGATTTCATCGGCAATTAAAATTTTCGTTCGCGGGTCAAGGGCTCGCAGTAACGCAATACGAGCAAGTTCACCACCCGATAACTCACTGGGAAGCCTTTCAAGCCAAGCAGGTTTAATCGAAAAGCGCTCTAACCAATGGGTTTCTGGCTGCCAAGCATCAAATAAACTCGCCCCCACCTTGCGATAGGGGTTAAAGCTTTTTTCGGGATGTTGGGGGACTAATTGAATTGGGCAATAACCTTGTTGAGGTAACGGTTGCCCTTCAAACAAAATGGTTCCTTGGGATGCCTTTTGCCACTGAGCTAATACTCGGCCCAACGTGGTTTTCCCAAAACCACTGGGCGCAGATATCCCAAGACGTTCACCGCTAGTCAGTGATAAGCTAAAGCCATCCCACACCCGCTGCCCACCTTGTTCAATGCATAAATTATTTACTTGTAAAATAGGTTCAGTGATACTCATTTACTTGCCATAAATTGATGTTCCGGTAACGCATTCCACAACGATTGCAGCCATTTTCCACCACCACCTTGTTGTAGCTTTTGGCTGCTTAACACTTCTTCCAACGCTCCATTACGCAATAAGGCAATACGGTCAGCAAAACGCACAGCCATGGATAAATCATGGGTGACCCATAAAACACCTCGGCCATCGTGGCAAAGCGATTTAATGTTTTCGAGCAGTTGTGTAGCATGGTCATCATCCAGCCATGATGAAATTTCATCCGCTAAAATATATTGCGCGCAAGAGAGTGTCGCACTGCTGGCGAGTACCCGCTTTGCCATTCCACCGGATAACTGGTTTGGGTAGCTATCCACTAGTGAGCTTTGCAAATTATATTGCTGTAAGTGCCGCGCAACATCGTGCATTTTAATATGCTGCCCACTTAACACTGCGGCACGTTCTAATTGTGGGCCGATACGAATTAATGGATTAAGTGCGCTAACCCCTTGAGGTATATAGCATAATACATTACCACGGTGCTGCGCTTTGTTTTGTTCGGTCAGTTTTTTACCATTAAGGTGAATACCGCCACGACAGCGCATATTATGGGGAAGTAACCCCAAAACACTCTGTAATAACAAGCTCTTGCCTTCCCCGCTCCCACCCACCAGTGCAACCATCTCACCGGGCCGAATATCCAATGAAATCCCTTGTAGTAACGGAGCCCAACGCTTGCGCCCTAACCAACGAAATTGCGCGACATCCACGGTGAGATTATCAAGACTCAACATACGGCCCCCTTCAACCAAAGCTGCTGCAAGGCTTTAGCAAATTGGTCAAATAATAACACTAGCCCAACTAAGGCAATGCCTGGGAAAACCACCAGCCACCAAGCTCCTGTGCTGAGATAACGCAATGCATCGGACAATAAAATACCCAGTGAGGGCTCATGGGGCGATAAACCAAAGCCTAAGAAACTTAACGCCGCACTGTGTAAAACCGCATGGGGAAACATTAACAACGTTCCTACCATCCATTGAGGCAAAATCATCGGTAAATAGTGATAACGCCAGCGGTAAAACGCACTGTTACCAATACGTTGAGATAACATAATATAATCTGACTGGCTAACTCGTTGTAACTCCGAACGTAAAATTAAGGCTAATTTTGGCCAATGCGTCAGTGCAACGGCCCAAATCACCCCCATTTTTCCGCCACCCAGCGTAAAACAAATCAATACCAGTAATAAAAGATGTGGCAATGCCAACATGGCATCAATAACGCCACGCACTACATAGTCCATCACTTTGCTTATTGAAGATAAACCGGCCATGACAAGTGCAATAAAACCACTGGTAACCGCTGCCATAAGGCCGATTTGCAAGCTAGTTGCCACACCTTGAAAGGTTCTGGCAAATAAATCACGCCCTAAATTATCTGTACCAAATAGATGCGCCCACGAAGGTGGCAAACGCCTATCGAGTAAATTCATTTCAATATCATTGAGGGAGAGACCAAACGCATAGATACTGACAACAACCAGCAAAAGCAACGAAAAAGCTAACTTAAATAAAGCGCGATTAGGGTTATATGTCATGACGCTCTCATCACTCCCTTATTCACTTTTTTTAGTAGGCTGTCAGCTACCGTATTGCTAAAAAATATTATCGCGGCACATAACATGACGATCCCCATCAACAAGGGAATATCTCCACGTAGCCCCGCATCTATCGTCGCCTGACCTAAGCCTGGATAGGCAAATACTTTTTCTGCTAATAATGCCCCACTTAGTAATTCACCAATAGAAGCAAACTGTAAACAAATTGCGGGGGTAATAGCATGTTTTAGTACATGAAACCCAATCATCGACCAACCATTATCCCCTTGAGCCTGTGCGTAATGAATAAATTCACTGCTCATCACTTCAACAACTTTGGCACGTGTATGCAATGCGATATTACCCACGCCTAATATACCCAACGCAATGACAGGTAAAACTAGGTGATGAAGTTTCTGTGAAAATGTTGCCGTTTGCTCATCCAAGCCTATCGGCCAAGCACAGCATATCGGAGCCCACTGTAATGTCACCGCAAACAAAGACAACAACAGCAAACCTACCCAAAAAACAGGAATTGAAGCCAGTAAATAGCATAATGTTGAGATGAGTTTGTCTGGCCAGCGGTTTAAATAACGCCCAGCCACTAAACCCAACGCAAAACCAACAACTCCAGAGAACAGCCAAGAACTAATAAGTAGAGCTAAAGAAGGCACAAGGCGGTCAGCAATCACTTGAATTACTGGGGTGTTATAGAGCATGGAATAGCCAAAATCCCCCTGTAACACTTGTGAAAACCAACGCCAGAACTGTACCCATAATGGCTGATCAAGCCCCCATCGCGCGGCAATTAGCGCGTATTGCTCAGGGGGAACATGCAGTAAGTCATTGCCAATATAGGCTTTTATTGGGTCGATAGGCGAGTAACTCAGCAGGATAAAAATTCCCGCTGCCGTTACGGTTAATAAACAAATAAATCGCAATAAAAGCCCGAGTGCGGTTCGCATTACTGACAGGTCCACGCCCATTCATCGACATTATTTAACACTGACCAAGAGCCATGAATCTCAGGGGCACTAGTCCCTAAATCAACACAATTATTCAGCAAATAAATATGTTGCAGGTTCATTAACCAAGCCCATGGAGCATCACCTTTAATACCAACACCCGTGTTACCGTTCCAATCCACTTGTTGCCATAATGGAATCGCTGCCTCTTGGTCAGCTTGTGCTAACGCTTTTTCGATTAGTTCATCAACTGCCGCATTTTTATAATAACCGGGGTTATAAAAACCAACACCAGCTGCTTTGCTGCTGTAATTATGGACAATTTCCATCGGGTCTAAGCTTCCCCAACCAAACAGTGTTGGGTTAGCATGCATCTGTAGTTCAACGGTTTCCCAACTTCCCGATTTTAAATCCATTTCGATACCAATCGGTTTTAAGCTTGAACGGATTGCCTGAGCAAGGTCACGACGTGTGGTATCACCACTGGCATACCATAATGTCAGTTTCGCCACTTTACCATTTTTCTCACGTAGGCCTTCTTTATTCAGCTTCCACCCCGCCTCTTCTAAAATAGATTTGGCTTTCTCAAGGTCACCATCTTTAAAAGCGGAGTCTGGGTTATTCCATGGCAGCCCTGCGACGCCAGTATAAGCCGGTACGGCAAAGCCTTCTAATACGGATTCTGCCAATAGTTTACGGTCAAGTGCATAGTTAATCGCTTTACGGACAGCAACATCAGAAGTGATGTCGTTACCGATAGGGTTACCTTGAGCATCTTTCTCACCCGCGAGTGGAATCGGGAAAGAGATACCGCGGTTTTCCACGCTATAGCGCTCAACCAATTTCATGTTTTTCACATCATTAGCATTCGCTGCTACTGCGGCAGGGATACGAACGATTTCCAGTTGATTGCTTTGTGCCGCAGCAAAGGCCGCATCTTCATCAAGGAAGACAAAGACCATTTTACCAAAGTCATTTTTTGGCCCTGCATAATACGGATTTTGCTCGACAATCAATTGCTGCCCCGGCTGGAATGCGACTAAGCGATAAGGGCCTGCGCCAATCGGGTTATGTGCATAGGTTTTCGCATCATATTTATCTGCACAAACAATCCCTAGCGAACCTAGTACATTAACAAAGGTACTTTGTGGGGAAGATAACGTGATCTTCACGGTTAGCGGGTCAACTTCTTCTGCTTTGGCAAAGTTGCCCATATCCACCTTACCGCCACTTGCCGCGGCATTGTTATAAGTAAAAACCACATCTTTGGCGGTCAATGGTGAGCCATCGGAAAATTTTAAGCCTTTTTTCAGCTTAAGTGTCCACTGTTTACCATCGGCATTATGTTGATAACTTTCAAGCATATAGCTATGCCATGAGAGGTCAGCCTTTTGTTTCAGTAATGGGCTATGCAACAGTAGATAGCTGCCATGGCTCCACCCAAGCATAGGGTCAAATCCTTCAGTGGGCTCTGAACCAATAGCTAAACGTAAGGTTTGTGATTGAGTAGGTTCCACGGCTTGAGCTTGCAGTGTGAGCCCCATCAGGCACATTGCTGCAACGATATTTTTAATCATACATCCCTCTATAGATAGGTTTTATTTTTTATTTCAAACCACCAATGCCGTTATTTTCATTGGTGTCGCTATCGGTGAGATATTCGCTATGTGTAGAGTAACCAATATGAGTTATATTAAATTTAATGCCCTGATTGCTAGGCGCTACATCAATAGAACAGCGAATTTATTAGAGAAACCGTCAAAATTAAGTCGTTATTTGACCTATCTTAACAACTACTCATCAATTTCTTTGTCAAATTCAATTGGGTTAGATCGCAAGGACAAATTAGTAATAAAATTAGGGTCGTTCGACTGCCTTGATTGCAACCGAAACTGAGAAGGCGTCATATTATATTTTCGCTTAAAGACATCACAAAAATAAGCATTGCTACCAAAACCGCAGCGATGACTAATTTGAAAAACAGAATAATTCGAAAACGTTAAATAATTCAATGCCATCCCCATGCGAACATCTAACAATAATTGGCGAAAAGACACCCCTTCGCGGTTCAAATGGCGGCGCAACGTTGAAGGGGTCGTAAATAACGCTTTCGCAACATCGTCTAAATGCCATTTTTTTTGCGGTTCTTGGGTTATCAAATGGGTGATCGCTTGGTTTTTCGGTTCATCGTAATTGAAACGAAAAAGATTCAGAATATCGATACCTTCTTGATATATCGCCATTAAAATAAAATATAGGCTCTGTTTCATTAACAATGCTTCTTGGGATGCACTCTGTTTTTTTAATGGTAAGCATTGTTTTAGCAAACTAAAGTTATCTCTCACAGTTTCTGGGGGAGAAATATGGTAGATGGGTTGGTGGCTAGTCAGAGGCGCACCGGACTTCATCAATGTTTTCAGTAATAAAAATACCGCTTGTAATTCTTCTGCTGACATCGACAGCGTGTGCAACTCAAGCGGCTGCTTCACGGTATTACACACAATATTACAGGAAACTTGGCTGTATTTAGGAATAATTAAGGTGACATCGCTTTCAATTTCAATGGATTGGCCATTGATCACGATATTTCCTTTCGCGCCAGTTAGCATGGCTATCATCGCGCTTTCAATATAAAACGCTTTTAACACCATCTGGCTTTCTGAAAGAAAGAATTTATATTCCATAATCTCTATAAACTGCTGTTAATGTCAGAATGACTTCCCAAGAAAAGGGATTGTTGAATAGATATAAAGTAATGAAACAAAACATATCAGCTCTATATCAGTGCGGCTGAGAATATAGTCCGGTTGCGTTGAAATCGCAATATAGATATACGCTCATTTTTTACTGTTATTTTGATGGTTGTTATATTTTCTAAATAAAATGCTGTTTAATTGAAAGGCAATTTTCGATATAAGGTGTAGAATCGCGCGGCATACACATGCAGCCTACGACACTGCATAATAATAATGATTTTTGGCGTTCATTCACATCCTACCCTACTTGCATTAGCTTTTACATCACAAATACCCAATTTTGGCTGGGGTATAGCTAAACATGTTCGCGTATTTTTAGTTGACTGAGTTGCAGGAGAAAGTATGTCTGATTTTTCAGGATCAGGCTGGTTAGCTGAAATCTTCTTACGATATGAACTAAAACGTGGCGTCACCCGCTTAACGGATAAACAACATATCGGCCCTTTAATGGTTCAGCGGCCATTCTACCCCGAGCAAGGAATTGCACACACCTATTTACTTCATCCACCCGGTGGCGTTGTCGGGGGGGATAAACTCCTTATTAATATTGATGTTCAACCACACGCCCATGCGTTATTGACCACACCCGGCGCGACAAAATTTTATCGCAGTGCGGGCGGTGTTGCGCGACAAGTACAAACATTAACTGTTGCGCCCAATGGGTTCTTAGAATGGCTACCTCAAGAAAATATTTTTTTCCCTGAGGCTCAAGTTCGCTTAGAAACCCACGTTCGAATCGCTAGTTCATCAAAATTTGTCGGCTGGGAAATCCAATGTTTAGGGCGCCCAGTATTAAACGAACAATTCGACAACGGTGATATTCGGGGCCGCTTTCAGTTTTATATTGATGACAAACTCACCTTGGCGGAATCCATATTTATCGAAGGTTCGCAAAAACAATCAGCCGTCATGCGTGAATTTCCTATGGTCGGCTCCTTGTATATCTACCCCGCCAGCGATGAGTTAAAAGCTGAACTTCACGAGAGTTTGGCCGTGTTTTTCTCTACGGAAGTGAGACCGCTTGAATATGGGCTAACTGATGTAGACGGCATTTTAGTATTACGGTTATTAGGTTCTCAAACCGAGCCGATGATGGCTTGCTTTGCCCATATTTGGCAGGCAACAAGACAATATTGGTTAGGTTATTGCCCAGAACCACCGCGTATTTGGGCAACTTAAACGTTTTTTAGGAGCAAAAAATGGAATTAACCCCAAGAGAAAAAGATAAATTATTGCTTTTTACAGCAGGCCTCGTTGCTGAAAGGCGTTTAGCCCGTGGGCTAAAGCTCAATTACCCTGAAGCCGTCGCGCTGATCAGTTGTTCGATTATGGAAGGCGCACGTGATGGTAAAACTGTCGCCCAATTAATGAGCGAAGGCCGAACCCTGTTAACCGCAGAGCAGGTAATGGAAGGCGTGCCAGAAATGATCAAAGACATCCAAGTGGAATGTACATTTCCTGATGGCACAAAACTGGTTTCTATTCACGACCCGATTGTATAGGTAACAAAATGATCCCCGGTGAAATTAAAGTCAACCACGCTTTGGGTGATATCGAACTAAATGCAGGCCGAGAAACCCAAACGATACAAGTTGCCAACCATGGTGACCGCCCGATTCAAATTGGCTCTCACTATCATTTTTATGAAGTCAACGACGCCCTAAAATTTGAACGCGAAAATACACTCGGTTTTCGTTTGAATATCCCTGCGGGCATGGCAGTACGTTTTGAACCAGGACAAAGCCGCACAGTTGAACTCGTGGCTTTTAGCGGCAAGCGAGAAATATATGGTTTCCATGGCAAAGTCATGGGTAAATTAGAGAGTGAGAATTAATAATGAAAACAATCTCTCGTCAAGCGTATGCAGATATGTTTGGTCCAACAACAGGTGACCGTTTACGCTTAGCTGATACAGAATTATTTCTAGAGATCGAAAAAGATTTCACCACGTATGGTGAAGAGGTCAAATTTGGTGGCGGTAAAGTTATTCGTGACGGCATGGGCCAAAGCCAAGTCACCAGTGACCTGTGTGTCGATGTGCTAATCACCAACGCCATTATTTTAGACCATTGGGGCATTGTTAAAGCGGATATCGGGATCAAAAATGGCCGTATTGCGGGGATTGGTAAAGCAGGTAACCCTGATGTTCAACCCAATGTCGATATCGTTATCGGCCCCGGTACCGAAGTGGTTGCAGGCGAAGGTAAAATTATCACCGCGGGTGGCGTTGATACCCACATCCATTTTATTTGCCCACAGCAAGCAGAAGAAGGTCTTGTTTCCGGTGTTACCACCTTTATAGGCGGTGGAACTGGCCCTGTGGCTGGCACTAATGCCACTACCGTCACCCCCGGTATTTGGAATATGTACCGCATGTTAGAAGCTGTTGATGAACTGCCTATCAACGTCGGGCTATTTGGTAAAGGCTGCGTCAGTAGGCCCGAAGCGATTCGCGAACAAATTGAAGCGGGTGCCATTGGCTTAAAAATTCACGAGGACTGGGGCGCTACCCCAATGGCTATTCACAACTGTTTGAATGTGGCTGATGAAATGGATGTGCAAGTGGCTATCCATTCAGATACGTTAAATGAAGGCGGTTTTTATGAAGAAACCGTGAAGGCCATTGCAGGACGAGTGATCCACGTATTCCATACAGAAGGTGCTGGCGGTGGCCATGCCCCTGACGTCATCAAATCCGTCGGAGAACCGAATATTCTGCCTGCATCGACCAACCCAACGATGCCATACACCATCAATACCGTTGATGAGCACTTGGATATGTTAATGGTTTGCCACCATCTCGACCCATCAATTCCTGAAGATGTGGCTTTTGCGGAATCTCGTATTCGCCGTGAAACCATTGCTGCGGAAGATATTTTGCACGATATGGGCGCAATTTCTGTGATGTCTTCAGACTCACAAGCCATGGGTCGCGTTGGTGAAGTTATCACTCGCACTTGGCAGTGCGCCCATAAAATGAAATTACAGCGCGGAACTTTAGAAGGTGACACACCAGAAAGCGATAATAACCGTATCAAACGTTATGTGGCGAAATACACCATTAACCCCGCTATCGCTCACGGTATCGCCCATGAAGTCGGTTCGATAGAAATAGGCAAGTTAGCTGATATCGTATTATGGGACCCTGCATTTTTTGGCATCAAACCCGCCCTAATTATGAAAGGGGGAATGGTCGCCTATGCGCCAATGGGAGATATTAACGCCGCAATCCCAACACCACAGCCTGTACATTACCGCCCGATGTTTGGAGCGTTAGGTAAAGCGAAATACCATACCTCAATGATTTTTATGTCAAAAGCAGGTATTGAAGCAGGTGTTCCTGAAAAATTAGGCTTACAGAGCCAAATAGGCCGAGTTGAAGGCTGCCGAAATATTAGCAAAGCCTCTATGGTGCACAACAGTTATGTGCCACATATCGAACTTGACCCGCAAACTTATATCGTCAAAGCCGATGGTATCCCACTGGTATGCGAACCTGCGACTGAGTTACCGATGGCACAACGTTACTTTTTATTCTGACCCCTAATTAAAAGAGCCAGAAAATGAAAAAATTTATTAAAGTGGTTGCCCCAAAACCCCATTCACCAAGCGCATTAACCCTGTGCTTAACCATGGATGAGCGCACCAAAAGCCGTTTAAAAGTTACCTTAAGTGATGGGCAAGAAGCGGGGCTATTTTTGCCGCGTGGAACCATCCTGAAAGAAGGCGACGTTTTATCCACTGAAGACGGTGAGTTAGTCACAATCGAAGCCGCGAAAGAGCAAGTTTCTACCGTTTACAGCGATGACGCTCTGTTGCTCGCCCGCGTTTGCTATCACTTAGGCAACCGCCATGTTCCTTTGCAAATTGAAGCGGGTTGGTGCCGTTATTTTCATGACCATGTGTTAGATGATATGGCGCGTGGGTTAGGTGCTACGGTTAGTGTCGGTTTAGAAAAATACCAACCGGAACCGGGGGCTTATGGCGGCTCATCCAGTGGTCATAACCACCATCACGGCCACGATGATCACCATCACTAATCAGGTTCAGGGAGTGTGCCTATGTTAGCAGATCTGCGCTTATACCAGTTAGTTAGTCCTTCTTTACCTGTTGGCTCGTTTACCTATTCACAAGGCTTAGAATGGGCGATTGAAAGAGGTTGGGTAACAACACCAGATACCCTTGCAGGCTGGCTAACCGCACAAATGACGCATGCCATTGCAACATTAGAGCTTCCCGTTTTACGGCAAATTCAGACTTCCCTTTCCCTTGGTGATATTGAAGCGGTGAAATATTGGTGTGAATTTATGATTGCCAGCCGTGAAACCAAAGAACTACGCCAAGAAGAGCGACAACGAGGAATTGCTTTTGCACGGTTGCTGCCTCAACTAGGCATTGAACTGGATGCTAACCTGCAAACCTGCGTGAAACAAACCCAGCTAATGGCCTTCGCCCTCGCCGCGGTAAATTGGCAAATTGACGTTGAAAAATTGTGCACCGCGTATGCATGGGGTTGGCTAGAAAACACGGTGATGTCAGGTGTTAAGCTTATCCCTTTAGGGCAAAGCGCGGGGCAAAATATTTTATTTACCCTTGCTGAGCGCATACCCGAGGTGGTTGCGCAATCGGCAATCTGGCCAATAGACGATATTGGTAGTTTTACACCTGCACAAATTATTGCCAGTAGTCGGCATGAAACCCAATACACACGACTTTTTCGTTCATGAGAAAATGCTATGCAAGAATATAATCAACCCTTAAGAATTGGTGTCGGTGGGCCGGTCGGCTCAGGAAAAACCGCATTATTAGAAGTGTTATGCAAAGCCATGCGCGACACTTACCAAATTGCCGTTGTCACCAATGATATTTACACCCAAGAAGATGCCAAAATTTTAACCCGTGCCGAAGCACTAGATGCAGACCGCATTATTGGTGTTGAAACTGGCGGCTGCCCTCATACCGCTATTCGTGAAGATGCATCAATGAATTTAGCGGCAGTTGAAGAGTTAGCCATCCGCCATAAAAATCTTGATATCGTATTTGTGGAAAGCGGCGGCGATAACCTCAGCGCGACGTTTAGCCCAGAGCTGGCAGACTTAACCATTTATGTTATTGATGTTGCTGAAGGCGAAAAAATTCCACGTAAAGGTGGGCCAGGGATCACCCATTCCGATTTACTGGTGATAAACAAAATTGACCTTGCTCCGTATGTCGGCGCTTCATTAGAAGTGATGGAAGCCGATACCGCAAGAATGCGACCAGTAAAGCCCTATGTGTTTACTAACTTAAAGAAAAAAGTCGGCTTAGAGACCATTATCGAATTTATCATCGATAAAGGCATGTTAAGACGTTAATAAATTTGGACGCCCTATAGGTTTTATCTATAGGGCGTTTTCAATTAACAAATACGGGGTAAAGGCTCGCTGTGAGGCAAATCTAATAACCTTGATGTACCGAAGATCCCAACTAATTTGACTTGTTTTTGCTCAGTCACACAGCCAATCGTGGCTGCATCTTTCCCTAATGGGTGTTGGTGTAGTGCAGCAAGCACTGCATTTTCCGCTTCAGGTTTCACCACAATCACTAGTTTACCTTCATTGGCAAAGTTTAACGGCTCTAAACCCAATAGCTCGCACACGCCCCTAACTGCAGAAGAAACTGGTAAATCCCCCTCATTTACGGCAATTCCATAACCACTGGCTTGGGCAAATTCATGTAAGATTGCCGTTACGCCACCACGAGTTGCGTCTCGTAATGCCCGAATGCCGTCAATTTCACGCAGCGGAGCTATCAATGGCGTTAATACCGCACAATCACTGCAAAGCTCCGCTTCTAACCCGAGTTGTTCGCGCAGGTTTAAGATAGTCGCACCGTGATCACCCAACGTACCGCTAACAATCACTTTATCCCCCGCTTGAATATGCTGAGCTCCCCACTGGATATTGGACGGGATCACGCCAATACCTGCCGTATTGATAAAGATTTTATCTGCAGCCCCGCGCTGCACTACCTTGGTATCGCCTGTCACAATATCCACACCGGCCGCTTTTGCCGTTGCCGCCATAGATTCGACAATGACCTGCAATTCAGTCAGGGAAAAACCTTCTTCCAAGATAAAACCGCAAGAAAGGTATTTTGGGGTAGCCCCACTAACTGCAACGTCATTCACTGTGCCGCAAACGGCTATTTTACCAATATTGCCTCCCGGGAAAAAAATCGGGTCGATGACATAGCTATCGGTACTGAATGCCAAACGGTCACCCAATGCTGTCATTTCGGACAATGCTAGCCGAGCTTGGTCTTCTCGCTCATTCAACGCTGGGTTTGCAAACGCCTGCAAAAACAACTGTTCAATCAATTGCTGCATCGCCTGCCCACCACTTCCGTGTGCCATCGTCACCACATTGTTAGCATCACGACTCATTTATGCCTCCCGACGATATTGGTAATAAGCTGCACAGGCACCTTCAGAAGAAACCATTAATGCGCCAAAAGCCGTTTGTGGCGTACAACGGCGCCCAAACAACATACATTCGTTCGGTTTACAGCGCCCTGTTAACACCTCACCGCAACGTGCTTGCGGGTCATCCGCCACTTTATGGGGTTGTACCTGAAAACGCTTCTCAGCATCAAAAAATTGGTAAGCTTGAGTTAATTGAACCCCTGAACCTGCAATTTCCCCCAACCCGCGCCATTCACTGGCTTGTTTAAGTTCAAAAACTTCCTCTAACGCTTTAAGTGCCAACAGGTTACCTTCATCGGCCACAACGCGTTTATATTGGTTTTCTACCTCACAACGACCATCAGCGATTTGGTCAACTAGCATGGCTAACGACTGCAAAATATCTAAGGGTTCGAACCCTGTGACCACCAAGGGTTTATGGAAGTCTTCGCTAATAAACTGGTAGGGATGCGCCCCGATTACCATACTCACGTGTCCTGGTGCTAAAAAGCCGTCAATACGGACATCCGGTTGCTCAAGTAAGCTGCGCAAGGTGGGAATAATCGTAATGTGTTGGCAAAATACACTAAAGTTTGTCAACTGGCGGTGCTTTGCTTGCTGCAAGGTGATTGCCGTGCTTGGCATAGTGGTTTCAAAGCCTAAGCCAAAGAAAACCACTTGGCGATGGGGATGCTGCTCTGCCAATGCCAAAGCATCTAGCGGTGAATAAACGATACGGACATCCGCCCCATTACGTTTAGCGTCAAGTAAAGAGCCCCTTTCCCCCGGAACGCGCATTGCATCGCCATAAGTACAAAAGATAACCTCAGGGTGCTGTGCAATTTCAATACAACTATCAATTCGTCCCATTGGCAAAACGCACACAGGGCAACCGGGCCCATGAACAAATTCAATGTCAGTGGGTAATAACTGGTCAATACCAAATTTAAAAATCGCGTGGGTGTGGCCACCACAGACTTCCATGAGTTGTAATGGGCGTCGTTTCGCTTGGGGTATTTCATTCACCCGTTGATGAATATGCGCCAACAGCGCTTTTGCAAGAACAGGGTCGCGAAATTCATCGACGTACTGCATCTGCCGCTCCTGCATTTAAACCACTAAAATCGCTGACCTCGTGGTCTAGCTGGCTCATCGCGGTTAACGCATCCAAGGTAGATTGCGCTTCTTCTTCATTGATGATACTCATGGCAAACCCGACGTGTACCAATACCCATTGGCCTAATAAATCGGCGGTTTCCCCTTCACAAATGAGGCCAATATTCACATCGCGTTTTACACCACAAACATCCACTTGAGCGAGTTGGTGAATGTCTTCACCAACTGCCACTATTTTGCCCGGAATGCCTAAGCACATAGCTGTGTCTCCAACCATGCCAGCCATGCATCCATCCCTTCGCCGCGTGTCGCAGAAACTTGGATAACTTGGATATTGGGGTTCACTTGCTTAGCATTGGCGATACAAGCATCAACATCAAAATTCAGGTATGGCAGTAAGTCGATTTTGTTCAATAACATGATATCTGCTGCCGCAAACATATGTGGATATTTGAGAGGTTTATCTTCCCCTTCCGTGACTGACAGTACCGCTACTTTATGGCGTTCCCCTAAGTCAAAACTGGCAGGGCACACGAGATTCCCGACATTTTCAATAAATAACAAACTGTTATCGGCTAACTCTAAACGTGCTGTTGCATCGTGGACCATTTGTGCATCTAAGTGACAGCCTTTTCCTGTGTTCACTTGAATCGCAGGCACACCCGTTTCGCGGATCCGTTGTGCATCATTAGTGGTTTGTTGGTCACCTTCAATCACTGCGCAATTAATTCTGTCACGCAGTCTTAACAACGTTTCTGTCAACAAGGTGGTTTTTCCTGAACCGGGGCTAGAAACGAGGTTTAGCGCTAAAATATTCTTCTGGCAAAAATCCTTACGGTTATGTTCCGCCAGATGGTTATTTTTATCTAACACATCCATCTCAATTTGTAGCATGCGTTTTTGGCTAATCCCCGGTGCATGGGTACCTGCTTCACCGTGGCCATAATCAAGGTCATGGTGTTCCCCAGCTGGTTTAAAACTTGCCTCAGCCGTTTGATAAATATGTTTATGTTTATGCTTATGTTTGTGTTTATGCTTTTTAGACTTGCTTTCAGCAGGTGCGGGTTCATATTGGTGATAATGGTTGTGGACATCACCTTGATGATAATAATGGTGATGAATGATCACCGTTTGCCCATTAGGTTCATGATCATGGTGATGGTCGTGATCATGATTGTTGTGACCTTGGTGGTGATCATGGCCGTGATGGTGGTCATGGTGATGATCGTGGTCATCCCCCTCAATTTTGCGCTCTCCCGACGCACATCCACAAGTACTACACATAAGTTTCACTCCCAACCGCTAAATTGTTAAATTAGATTAATACATAGTCCATTGAGTCTAGTTGATACACCTCAAGCTCAGCTCAAAAAGCTACTCCACTTCCAACTCTTTGATGCGCAAACTATCCCCACTTTCCACTTTCAGGTTCAACCCCTGACAGCATGGACAAACCGATTGGTGGCTGTCTATTTCCACTATTTCACTGCAATCCCAACACCATGCTTGTGCAGGCTGGTAAATAATGTGGAGCTGGCAGCCTTCTGCAACCGTACCTCGGCAAACGACATCAAAACTGAAGCGAAACGCACTCTCTTCAACACAAGAGAGTGCGCCGATTTCAAGCCAAACACCGGTGACTCGGTTAACTGCATTTTTTTTCGCCTGCTGTTCAATAATTTCTATCGTACTTTGGCATAACGAAACCTCATGCATCCTGCCCCCTTAAGTGGCGGGCAAACAATGCTCTACGTTCAGGTGCTTGAGGAATATTCGGGTCACTAACTGGGAGCGATAACAATATTCGCTGGCAATCATCCGTTAGGTGAATACCTTGTTCTGGTGTCAGTTTTTTTTCTAATGGCGACATTAATGAGCAAGCAAAATATTGAGTTAAGCCGTCTAATTCACCTACGGTATAAGTCATTTCACCATAGGGGAGGATTAACCCAACCTTGTCACCGACCACGCGGCGAGGCCAATATTGCTCAGGCCCCGGTAGAATAATCGCGCTGAGCATCCATGGCGTAATCACCGCACCCACCCATTGCCCTTCAAACAGGACAAACTCACTGGCGTGCACAGGCATCGTTGGATGCAAAAATGACAAATCATGCATCGATTGTTCAGCAACGCGCGTAAATGCGGCCTCAACCTGAGGCCGAGGGTTAGTTTCATAACCTAATATGTCATCCGGCATGCAAACTCTCTTCTTTCGCTATGATTTCCAAGCCTTCGCTTCGCAAAACCTCAATAACCTTTTGTAAAGCTGGCTCTAAAGCGGCCAGCCCTGTTGCCGTCAAACCGATATGCGGCTCGAGGGATTCAGGCACAACGCCAACTAATGTTAGCCGCTGTGGGAATTCATCGGTTAAATGCAAAGCGGATAGCACATCTGATAAACCGAGTTGATGTGGGGAAATTTTACGTGTAAACAGCGCAGGGACTTCGTCATCACGCAAGACTAAAATCGAGCCAGCCTTCTGGCTCGATAACACAACATCGGCAATGATCAAATGGTCTCTATCTGCCATTGGGCCAATTAACTCCATTCCAGCAGTTCCACCATCAAGCACTTCTACGCATTCAGGTAGGTGATAGCGCTGTTCTAAAGCCTCAACGATGCGTACCCCAATCCCTTCATCGCTCAACAGTATATTGCCAACACCTAAGACTAAAATACGCATTACAGCACCTTAACCTTAGTGACTTCGCCACCTTCAGGGTCAACAATGTGCACTGCACAAGACATACAAGGGTCAAATGAGTGAATGGTCCGCACCACTTCAAGGGGTTTAGATGGGTCAGCGACAGGAGTTCCTACCAATGCTTGCTCATAAGGGCCTGGCTCATCATTGAAATTACGTGGGCCTGAATTCCAAGTAGAAGGCACTACCGCTTGGTAATTTTCAATTTTACCGTCTTTGATCACGACCCAGTGAGATAATAAACCTCGAGGTACTTCACCAAAACCGACACCTTTAATGGTGGCATTTTCTGGGAATACGGGTTTTACAAAGGTGGTGTGATCCCCTTTTGCGATGTTGTCCACCAGCGCTTGCCATTGAATTGACAAGGTTTCATTCAATACACAACAACGAACACTACGTCCGATAATCCGCCCCAATGTGGAATGCAGTTGGTCCACACTAATATTGTTACCTGTCAGTGTTTGATACAGGTTCACCACATCATTAAAGTGTTTTTCTGTCGGTTCATGTTTTGCCGCTAATTTACACAACAAATCAGCGAGCGGCCCGACCTCAACGGTTTTATCATAGAAAGTTGGTGCTTTTACCCATGAATATTTACCGTCATCATCCCAGCCGGTGTAATCCGGGTTCGTGGTGCCTTCCCACGGTGCTTGTGGCTCATTTTCTTTGTACCATGCATGTTTGCTACTTTCTTTGATACCGTTGATCAAATACTCATCTGTATGGCTAGTAATGGGGCGATAAGTACTAAAGTCACTGTTCTCTAGATACCCGCCAGGTAATAGAAAATTCCCATTTTTACCGTCCATTGGCATTTCAGGCATACACATGTAATGTTTCGCACCTTGACCGACTTCGAGCCATTCAGGGTAGCCTGCTGCAATCACCGCTGCGTCAATCTTATACACTTGCTCGATAAAATCCCCTAAACGGTCAATAAAGGATTTTACATACATCAAGCGTTCAAGGTTCAGAACCCCAACACCATCAAGGTTGATAGGGTTTGCGACACCACCAACAGCAAGGTTTTGAATATGCGGCGTTTTACCTCCTAATAATGCCACAATACGGTTAGCATCACGCTGACATTCGAGGGCTTGTAAGTAGTGAGCTACAGCAATTAAGTTCACCTCAGGCGATAGTTTCATCGCTGGGTGCCCCCAATATCCATTAGCAAAAATACCCAATTGCCCACTGGCAACCAGTTTTTTAATTTTATCTTGAACTCGCGTGAACTCTTCTGGGCTATTCAGTGGCCACGTCGAAACGCCTCTCAAAATTTCTGCTGCTTTATTTGGGTCTGCATTCAGCGCAGAGGTGATATCTACCCAATCTAACGCCGATAATTGATAAAAATGGACAATATGGTCTTGAATAGTATGCGCGGCTAAAATCATATTACGGATATACTGCGCATTCACTGGCACATCAATATTTAAGGCACTCTCAATCGTGCGTACCGACACAATACCGTGCACGGTGGTACAAACCCCACAAATACGCTGCATGATCATCCATGCATCACGAGGGTCTTTTCCTTTGACTATCTCTTCCATACCACGCCACATCGTGCCTGAAGCCCAAGCCTTAGTGACTTTTCCATCTTCAATTTCACAATCAATGCGTAAGTGACCTTCGATACGAGTGACTGGGTCTATTGTTATACGTTGGCTCATGCTTTACCTCGGGCCTCTGAATGGCTCATCGTTGTTTTTTTCAATGCAGGAATAACAGGTAATAAGCGGATCAATAAGATATAAGCACATACCTCTATTGCCACGAAACCTATTGAAATTAAAAGTTCTTCTGTTGTTGGGAAGTAGTCGTATCCGCCCCCTGGGTTGAATGCAACGAGGGAATAGCTCATCCGCCACATGGCAGCGCCAATCAACATGCTTAAACCGCTTGCATATAACCACCGAGAATCATTCCTCAGTGATGGCATACGGAAAATAACCAATGGGAAAACCATTAATGCGGTTTCTATCCAAAACATCATGGCGTAGAAATCGGTATTGAAGATATGGTGCAACTTATCTCGATAAATCAGCTCACCAAAACGACAGACCAGAAACAGCACTAACAGTACCTGCAAGATCCGAGTGATACGAACAAACAATGGCCGTTCATCAGCACCCTGCCCACGTAATGCGGCTTGAAGTAATGATCCTTCAAAAATAACGATGGAAAAGCCCATAATAAATGCGGTCAACAATGAGAGTAGTGGTAGCATTTCATAGCTTTGCCAAATAGGATGGACTTTATATCCTGCTGAAATCATCAATGACCCCATTGATGACTGGTGCATCATCGGCAATAACGCCCCTAGCGCAATGATAAAAAACATCACTTTATTTAAGCGTTTTAATGAAACCTTCCAACCAAAACGTTCACACAGTGCAGGAGCAAACTCCAGTGCCATCACACCGATATAAATCGTCATACACACTGCCGTTTCAAATAGCACCGAATTGGTGTTAAAGAAACCGGGGATGTAAAAGTAAGGCAAGTTCCAGTAACGACCTACGTCAATGGTAATGGATAAACCACCGAGGGAGTAACCGAACAAACTGGCTAATAACGCAGGGCGCACTAACGGGTGATATTCACCGCGATTAAATACATACACCGCCCAAGCCAGCGCCCAACCGCCACAAGCAAAACCGGTACCAATTAGTAAGTCAAAAGCAATCCAGATCCCCCAAGGATAGCCACCATTTAGGTCAGAAACTGAGCCTAAGCCGAAGACCAAACGTTTAACAATCAAGATGACACAAATCAGCACTAATGGCCCAAATACCATAATTGGCCAACTGACTAAACGCCCGCCTAACGGCTGCTCTTTATGATGCGTCGTCATTTGAGTCGTCTCCTTCGTGTTTATCATTCTTGGTATTGCGATACACCAAGAAACTCAACCCTGCCAACGCCGCGAGCGGCAATACCATCCCTTTATAAAGGGTGTGCTGGACATATTCAGAACGAGCCCCAGTAGACAACTGCTCCAATTCAGGCAACCCAAGATTTTGATAGGGCACACCTGAAAGAACAATAACTTGTGTACCACCACCTTCAAGTTCCCCATAAACATGAGACTCATATTTCGGCACTTTAATAACATTCGGGTCATTGCTGTGTAAGGTTTGTCTTGGGTAACCGTACTCATCCCCCACTTTGAGTGTTAAGCGTTTTTTGGCTTCCGCGAGCAATTCTTCCCGCGTCCCGAAAATTACCGCTCCCGTTGGGCAAACTTCGACACAACCGGGCAAGCCACCCTTGTCTAAACGTTCGACACCTTTTTGGTTACATAACTCGCATTTATGAATTGCGCCAAATTTGTCATCGTAGGCATATTTGGGAATATTAAATGGACACGCTACCATGCAATAACGGCAACCAGTACATACGCTGGCGTCGTAATGAACAATGCCGGTTTTTGGGTCTTTCTTCAGGGCTTGAACTGGACAAACCGACACGCAATTAGGGTCAACACAGTGCATACACTGCTTTTTAATGTAGGCATAGCCATCTTTTTCTTGGTCTTTATGAACGCCTGTTCCACTGCTCCAAACCTGAATAATATTGTTGGTATAAGGGGTGAGTTTGTCATTATTTGACCAAGTTTGCTCCCCGACCGGGTTACGTTCTGGGTGGTTAATATCTTGGCATTTTGTCACACACGCCTGACACCCAATACACAGGGTCGAGTCATATAGCATCCCCAAAGAATTAGGAATTGGCGGGCGGTTTTCAGGCCCCGCCAAGCTGGGTGAACTTCCCGCAAGTAATGCTCCCCCTGCGGAGAGTTTAAGAAAATTTCGTCTATTCACGGTTATTCTCCCCGTGAGTCAGTATCTTGTTGGCGTTTTTGACGACCTAATTCACGTACCGCCATCACGCTAACTCCAGCTACTAACCCGACAACACCACCAATTAACCCCACAGCTGTAGATGAAATTTGGCCACCTTCGCGATTATTGACATCCGGTTTATCCACCCGTGGTGTTGGGTTTTCCACGCTCGCCAACTGATGTATCGCTTTGTGAAAGCCGACATTTTCCTCGTTACAGCCATAACAAGGGTGACCAATCGCCACAGGCCAGACGCCACCGACATCACAGAATTGCAATGTGGAACAGTTCCCGTAAGTTTCAGGCCCCTTACAGCCTAAATGGTATAAACACCAACCTTCACGATGACCATCATCACCGAACTCTTTTGCGAAACGGCCCGCATCAAAATGAGGGCGACGTTCGCAGTGTTCATGAATTAATCGACCGTACGCGAACATTGGGCGATTTTTGCTATCCAGTTTTGGTGGACGATTAAACGTAATTAAGTGCGCGACCGTCGCAAGGAAGTTATGTGGATTAGGCGGGCAACCTGGAATATTGATAACGGTTTTATCTTTAATGACTTGATCTAAACCCACGGCTCCTGTTGGGTTATCTCCTGCCGCAGCAACACCGCCCCACGAAGCACAAGAACCAATCGCAATCACGGCCGCGGCGTGTTCAGCCACTTCACGAATATGTTCAACAATCGGTTTCCCCGCCACCATACAATAAATACCGTTATCTTTTAGCGGGATAGAACCATCGACGACTAAAACATATTTTCCTTTGTACTTTTCAATTGCATCATGTTTATTTTGCTCAACTTGCTCACCAAAGGCGGCAGACAACACCTCGTGGTATTCCAATGAAATAGTATCGAGAATTAAATTTTCCAAAGTTGGATGGGTTGAACACAGCAAAGATTCCGTACACCCCGTACACTCTTGGGCACCAATCCAAATGACAGGAGGTCGAGCTGGGTCACTAATAGATTCAGCTATTTGGGCAGCAGCCTTCCCGCTTAATCCCATTGTCGCTGCTAATGCTGTACATAACTTCATAAAATCACGGCGGTTAATGCCATGCGAAGAAATAATAGAGTTATCTCCTATCATTCTTTTTTCCTATTATTATGGGTGGCTTAAAACCTATTCATTAGAAGGAAATTTTTGTTTATTATCTTAAGGTTATAAATACCACAAGGCCCTATACACAAATGATGCATACGCTTTTTGTTTGTATTTATCTATTTAAGAAGCAAACAAAACCAACTCTAATGAAATAAATTCTTATTTAAGTAACCTGATGCATAAATATAAAATAAGATCCTATTCCTACCGCTCCTAAATCATTTGATCTTCATCAATAGGCAATAAGAAATTTTATTTTTTTTATATATTTGCTAGAAAAATCGATTCAGTAACCTGTGTTAAAACAAGAGGGAAAATATAAAAAAATAGATTTGATTTTCAATACTGCGTTATACATCACATCATTTAAAATAAAAAACCATTTATTTTTCATTATGATACTTAGATTCATTATCGTAATATAATTAATTAAGCAGAATAGGTGTATTAATAACAATCCAACTATTAATATAAAAACAAATATGTTAAATAAGAATCAATATCAAAAAGACAATATATTCTATTAAAATGAAAAGCTGAAAAATAGGTAGATATACAATCCTATAAATATAATACTGCCCATCAGTAATAGATTAATTTTTCAACATCGCAGAAGCGATAGCGACTTGCCCCAATGATAGCCCACCATCTCCCATAGGAAATTGTTTTGCATATAACACATCGAACTCAGATAGATTATTCATTAATAGTTCTCGCAATAGTTGGTTATGAATCACACCACCTGACAAAACAATTTTCTTAGTACCATATTGGTTCGCTGATTTCCTTGCTAGCTCAGCAAAACCTTCCGCTAACGCTACATGAAATGCATGTGCGCGTTGTGGTTTAGGCGCACAGTACGCCATCCATTGCTGCCAAAATGTATGTAAATCTAATTGTTGACCAACTAACGGCATAGTGACCGGATGTACGCTCACGGGAGATTTCATTGCAATCGCTTCCAGTTGACAAGCGGCCTCCCCTTCCCAACTAGTTTGTGCCGTACAAATACCTAACGCCGCAGCAACCGCATCAAAAAGCCGCCCAGTAGATGAAGCCGTTGGGCTATTAATTCCTTTATCAATCGCCTTTTGTAAGCCTTGCCAAGGAAATGACATTAAGTAAGCAACGCTCTCTTGCTTTTGCCACTGGGGGACAAATTGTAAACAATGCGCAAGGAAATTACGCCATGGCTGCCGAGAAGCTAATTCCCCTCCCGGCAGTGCAACTGGGGGCAAGCCTCCTAGGTATTGACTGGATTTATAATCCACTAGTAAGCATTCACCTCCCCATAGCCGGTGGTCATCACCATACCCCAAACCATCCAAAGCTAACCCAATGACTTTACTTCCATTTAGTGGTAAACCATGCTCAACCATTACTGCTGCGATATGCGCATGATGATGCTGCACTTTTATCAATGGGATTCGTAATTGCTGTGATAACGCCTCGCCATAGCGCGTACTCACATAATTAGGATGCATATCAGAAACTATAGCGGTTGGCGTAAAACGATAAATAGATTCAAATAATGCAATCGCAGACTGGTATTGTTCAAAAATATCCATGTCATCAAGGTCGCCTAGGTGTTGGCTCATTACTGCACTTTTGTCTCGCAATAAACAAAAGGTATTTTTAAGATCAGCCCCTAAAGCCAGTATTGGTGGGGAATTTTCAAACCCTTTAGGTAAATCAATCGAATCAGGGACATAGCCCCGCGCACGACGGAGCATTTCCGCTTGCCCATGATGATAACGCACCAGTGAGTCATCTGCACGTTGGACAATATCGCGGTTATGAGTGAGGAAAAAATCAGCAATATCCGTTAAATCAGCCAGAGCAGCTTGCTCACTCAATACAGGGGGCTTTCCTGATACATTTCCTGATGTCATCACTAATGGGCAATTAACTTGTGCCATCAATAGGTGTTGCAACGGATTAGAAGGTAACATAACACCTATTTCCGCTAGCTTTGGCGCAATATATTGGCTTAATACATGATTTTTCCAATTTTTAATCAACACAATCGGTGCGGCAGGGCTTTTTAATAATGCACATAGGCCATCACTAAGCGGCATATTGTGCAACTCTAACCAATTCAGTGATGGAACCATTACCGCAAGTGGCTTAGTTGGGCGGCATTTACGTACGCGCAAAGCTTCTACCGCCTGATCCTTACTCGCATCACAAGCAAGGTGAAAACCCCCAATCCCCTTAATGGCAACAATTTTACCTGCCAATAACTGCTGAGCTGCCAAGACTAATGCGTTCTCTTTATTTGCAATCGTTTTTCCTGATGGGTCGCACAATTTAATTTCAGGGCCACACACCGCGCACGCATTAGGTTGCGCATGAAATCGTCTATCTGCGGGGGATTGATATTCCTCTAAGCAATTAGGACACAAAGGAAAATCGGCCATTGCGGTATTGGGTCTATCATAAGGCATATGACGAATAATAGTGAAACGGGGGCCGCAATGCGTACAGTTTGTAAACGGGTAATGAAAACGCCGATTTGATAGGGCAAAAAGCTCTTGTTGGCACGCATCACAAGTGGCAGCATCTGGAATTACTTGCGTGTCCATTTTACCTTCACCACTACGGCGAATAGTAAAGGTATCAGGTAATTTATCCCATTGAAAAGGTTGCGATTCAATACTTTCTATATGGGCTAATGGCGGACAATGTTGGTACAATAACTGAGTAAATTCAGTGATATCCGAACCAATACATAAACGCACTAGCACCCCTTCACCATCATTACAAACATCACCTAATAATTTGCATTGGTGGGCTAACTGCCAAATATAGGGGCGAAACCCCACACCTTGCACTTTCCCTTTGATGCGTAACTGTATACCACTTTTCACTGAGATATCCCCTTAGCATTGTAAGGGTATTTTCGCGCTAAAACATAAAAAAAACTTCACTTGAGATCAAGAAAAGTTGTGGAAATACAATTGGCAGACTCATTTTTCAAAAACCGAACCAATTATTTAGTAATACAATAATGATTCCATTTAAAAATAGAGCCTATTATTTATTCATTAATAACCCTAAACAGAGTTAAATATAAATTTAAAATCCAATTTAAATAGGATGAGCAAACAATATAACTTTCTCTATTAAATAATATTAGAATTATAGTTAAATTGAATAATTATTTTCAGAACTATTCTCTATTAATTAACATAAATAATCTTCTAAATCATTCACCTAGTCCATAAGAACGATAGTATCCCACCACACATAAACGTAGAGTTATTCATATGTTAACAATATACCAATACCCTGCAATGAATAAATATTATTCATAAAACTCAATCTATTAATAATATAAAGAGGTGATATTTTGAAACTAAAACAACTCTTCGTTTCTCTTTCTATCGGTGCTGCGCTATTTGGTGTTAGCCATCTTACTAGTGCAGATGAAATTATTACGCTTGGAACAAAAGGCGGTCCTTCCTTATTAAATGAAAAACGCTTGCCGCAATCGACGGCATTTATCAAGAACGATAAAATATACTTATTTGATGCGGGATACGGAGCAAGTTTGCGATTAGTTCAATCAAAAGCCCCATTAAAAAATCTTGATTCTATCTTTATTACCCACCTCCACAGTGATCATGTTGCCGATTACCCAGCCCTACTGTTAAATGCATGGAACAGTGGTTTAAATCATAATATCGCTGTTTATGGCCCTGTTGGAACGGAAAGTATGACAAAAGGTGTTTGGGATACTTTTAGTCGCGATATTGATTTACGCGTTAAAGATGAAGGTAAACCTGATTTGCGTCAAATGGTTACAGCAAAAGATATTCAAGAAGGGCCTGTACTCAAGAATGATGATGTCGAAATTAGTGCCTTATTTGTTCCACACCCACCTTTTAACTCAGACGAAGCTCTCGCTTATAAAATACAATCTGGCGGAAAAACTATCGTTATTACTGGTGATATGATTGATAATAGCCAAATTATTGAATTTGCTAAAGATGCTGATTACTTAATTAGTGAAGTCGTCTTAGTCTCTGGTGTGGAAAATTTAGCCAACCGTATCGGCAACGGTTCAACGCTGGCAAAAGCGATTATTTCTCACCATACAACAGCAGAAGATGTCGGAAAAATAGCCAAGCAAGCTAATGTAAAACACCTTGTCCTAACCCACTTAGTCCCCGCGGATGACCCATCGATTACTGATGACGTGTGGATTAATGAAGTCAGAAAACAATACTCAGGCCCTGTGACGGTCAGTAAAGACTTGCAACGCTTTGAGGTGAAATAAGTTATTTGAATATACCATCAATAGGATATTAAGAGCTTATATGCAATATCCTATTGATATTAATTTATATATTGAGCTTATTATTCTATAGACTATTTTTCACATTTCTCCATGACTTCCTTCCCAAACACCATAAACGAGTAGTCCTATTTGAATAAACCTATCGAAAGTTTCTCATATGAAACCAAACTCCATCATAACCTCGACACACCCCACATTTTGAAACGAATATTTTACATATAGTCAACATTTGATTGACTAATAATCACCCATACAATTAATCTGGTTTTAAATAAAAAACAATGTTTCGCATATGAAACAAAATGTTACAACACATTCAAAAGGAGAAAACCATGAGCTGGATTGCTGTCTGCGATGTCTCACAAGTTCAAGAAGAATTTCCTTTTTCAGCCAAAGTTGATGATGCCGAAATTGGGATCTTCTTAGTTGAAGACCAATATTATGCCTTAGAAGATGTTTGCCCACATGCCTATGCCCTGTTAAGCCAAGGTTTTGTTGAAGATGGCAAAGTGGAATGCCCATTACATGAAGCCGTTTTCGATATTAAAACGGGTAAATGTTTACGCGAACCTGGTGGGCGAGATCTCAAAACCTACCAGACACGCATTCACGATAACCGAATCGAAATCAGTTTGATTGAGGAGTAGAAATGGAACCTATTCAAAATATTAATCCGTATTTACCAGCAAATAATCAAATTATCCCAGCACGAGAAGGTGGTAAAGGCAGTATCCAAGCGCCAGGAAGTGCACCGAATATCGTTTGGCAAACACGTTCACGTATGCCTGATGAGTATGAAAACAAACTCATTTTTGCACTGGAAACGCTATTCGCTGCAGGCACTGAATCACTTGAAGAATTAGTTAGTGCATTAAATCAACAACAACTATATGACCGACAAGGGCAACCTTGGTCCACAAGCAGTTTCCGCGAATTTCTTCTCGTCAATGGTTACTAGCACATTGTCATACTAAGAAAAGAAAACAAAAACACCTTTGATAAACGGAAGCAAATGATGATGACAAATACACAACTTCAAAACTACCAAGATTATTTGGATGTCGGATTACGTGGGCAATGGTACCCCGTTTTATCCAGTTGGGAAGTCAGTAGTAACCCTATCGGTATTACTCGCTTAGAAGAACAAATCGTGCTTTGGCGTGATGATAAAGGCCAAATTCATGCTTTAGAAGATAGATGCCCTCACCGTGGTGCCCGTTTATCAATGGGTTGGAACTTAGGTGAACGCATTGCCTGCTGGTATCACGGTGTCGAAGTCGGTGGAGATGGCATCGTTAAAGATGTTCCAGCGGTCAGTCAATGCCCTCTTGAAGGTCAAAAATGTTTAAAAACCTATCCCGTTCAAGAAGTCCATGGTGCCATTTTCCTCTATTTTGCGGTAATTGACGGTGAAACGCCTCCCACCCTCGAATTTCCTGAAGAATTAGCTGATGACGAAAACCACAGCAATTTCCTCTGTACCGCATCGTGGAAGTGCAATTACCAATATGCACTCGAAAACGTGATGGACCCAATGCATGGCACCTATCTCCATTCATCATCACACTCAATGGCAGAAGGTGACAAACAATCAGAAATGATCCTAGAAGCAACAAAAAATGGCTTTATTTTCCGTAAAAATGACCAAATAGGTGTCAACTTTGACTGGGTGGAATTCGCGAGCACGGGTGCAAATTGGCTACGTTTATCTATCCCATATCAAAAACGCTTCGGCCCTGGTGGGCACTTTTGGATTATCGGCATGGTCGTACCTGAAGACCGTCACCACACTCGTGTTTTCTTTTGGCGTATTCGCAAAGTGAAAGACTGGCAACGTGATTTATGGCGCTTTATGTACCGCAACCGCCTAGAAGGACTGCATTGGGATGTTTTAGAACAAGATCGCATTATTTTAGAAAACCTCACACCAAATGCACGTGATAAAGAATTTCTTTATCAGCACGATGTGGGTTTATCCCGCCTACGCCGCATTATGCAACGCGAAGCGAAGAAGCAGTTTGACTTAATCAGCAATAAGGAAACTGAAAATGCATGATATCTTGGCAGGAAAACGCATTGTAATCACAGGAGCTGCAAGAGGGCTTGGCTTGAGTTTCGCACAAGCCGCCGCAGAACAAGGTGCTCAAGTTATCTTGTGTGACATCCTAGAACAACGATTACAAGAAAGTGTCGAGTCCTTACAACAACAAGGGTTTGAAGCCCAAGGTGTTTCTCTCGACTTAGCGGATCCTGACTCAATCACTCATGCATTAAACAGTATTGGTCAACAAGGCGCAATTGATGGGCTGATTAACAATGCGGCTCTGGCAACCGGAGTGGGTGGGAAGCTGCTCGACGAATATGACTTGGCGCTATGGGATAAGGTCATGACAGTGAACGTCAGAGGAACGTGGCTAGTCACCAAAACCGCTCTCCCCTTTTTAAAGCAGAGTTCCCGCGGCAAAATTATCAATATTGCCTCTGATACCGCACTTTGGGGAGCCCCCAAGCTAATGGCTTATGTCGCCAGTAAAGGGGCTATCATCAGTATGACACGCTCAATGGCACGTGAACTCGGTGTTCACCGTATTTGCGTCAACGCGATTGCCCCTGGGCTCACTAAAGTCGAAGCGACCGAATACGTTCCCGCTGAGCGCCACCAGCTATATGAAAATGGCAGAGCATTACAAGGAGAGCAGATGCCCGAAGACGTTACGGGAACCGCTTTGTATTTGCTTTCGCCCATGGCCGATTTTGTCACAGGCCAGCTAATCCCAGTTAATGGTGGCTTTATTTTTAACTAATTTCGCCATTCAGTCGGTAAAGAGGTGAGGACCATGAATTCAACGTGTAAATATCTAGTACCCGGTTTGGAAAAAGGGCTACAGCTTCTTCTGTTACTCGCTCAACAGCATCGCGAATTGACATTTGCAGAGATCCTCCGCTTAGTCGATATGCCCAAAGCAACGGCTTACCGTGCGATCCAAACCTTAGTGCACTTGGATTTCCTCGTCCAACATCCACGTACTGGGGCATTTTCATTAGGCCGCAAAGTACTCAGCCTTGGTCTTGGCTATATTGCATCACTCGATTTAACCCAGTTAGGCCAGCCCATTATTGAGCAACTTAGAGACCGAAGCCAATGTAACAGCCACTTGGTTATCCGAGATGGTCGGGACATTATTTATATCGCCAGAGTCAGTGGCGCAGAATCAAAAATTAACCATGTTAGCGTAGGCACGCGTTTATCAGCGCACCGAACCTCACTGGGCCGAATGCTACTCAGCGGGTTAACTCGCGCTGAATTTGATGCGCTTTACCCTGATGATGAACTCCCCGATAACGCAGGCTGTAAGCAGGAATTTTGGCAAATGATCCAAGCTGACAAACTGCGAGGCTATGTGATTGGTGAATCATTTTACCGTCGGGGGATTTCATCCATTGTTTACCCTGTTTATAACCAAACGAATGGCGTAGAAGCGGTAATTAGCATCATGGTGCCAATGAGTAGCATCCCTGCACAAGAGTGCCGGCGATTACAAAATGAAGTGAGCTATGCAGCCCAAAAACTCACTGAATTTATTGGTGGTATGAGCCAAGCAAAAGCCGTTTAGCGTTAACCAAATATCATCCACACATTTTTAGGTTTATTGCCATAAGCCTCAGGTTCTTTTTGTCCAAAAAAACCTTTGGCAATAACACCAATCGATAGAGGACTTTACAATGTCAGTGATTGGAATAGAAAAATTAGAATTTGGTGTTGAAAATATCCCTAGCTGCCAGAAATTTTTACATGATTTTGGCCTCAAAGCGGCCTCTGATAACGCCTCGTTATTCACGACCTTATCTGGTGCAGAAATACAGTTATTTTCACACCAAGACCCAAATCTGCCAGCCCCTTTTGAAGCGGGTTCAACACTGCGCCGCATTACATGGGGTGTTGAAAACTCGGATAAACTCCAAGAGGTCATTGAGAAAATTAGGCCTTGTGATGGCTTTCAACTGACGCCAGATGGCGCACAATGCCGTGACCCAAATGGCATGACTGTCGCTTTCACCATCAGCAAACAAAAAACGGTTGAATTAGAAGTCACCGCTATCAACCAATGGGGGGATATTCGCCGCATTGATAAACCTAGCCCGGTTTACGAAAAAGCCACCCCTATTAACGTCGGCCACGTGGTGTTCTTTGTTGATGACTTACCTTCTACAGAAGCGTTCTATTGCCAAAAACTGGGTTTTCAAGTTTCTGACCGTTATATCGACCGTGCCGTCTTTTTACGGACACAAATAAACGGTTGCCACCATAACCTGTTTTTGCTGAAGCTTCCTCATCGTAGCAGCGGCCTCAACCATGTCGCTTTTACGGTTCGTGATATCCATGAAGTGATTGGCGGCGGCCTAGCAATGAACCGTCATCAATGGAGCACCTTTATTGGCCCAGGCCGCCACCCTATCTCATCCGCTTACTTTTGGTATGTCAACAGCCCAACAGGTGGCGCTTTCGAATATTACACCAATGATGATTACCTTACCGATAAGTGGCAACCGCGCGAACTGGAACATTCCTTAGTTTCATTTACGGAATGGGCTGTAGAAGGCGGTCTCGATTATGAAACTCGCCGCCAAGTTAAGGAGTAACACCATGAGCTCATTAATCCAAGGCGGTATTGTCATTATCGGCGGGGGCCAGGCTGGTGGCTGGGCGGCAAAAACCCTACGAGATGAAGGCTATCAAGGTATTATTTCGGTGGTCAGCGATGAAAATCATGATTTTTATGAGCGCCCACCGCTGTCTAAAGCGGCACTGACGCAGGAGAGTTTTTCGTTATCACGTTTATTCAGCGAACAAGAAACTCACGCCTTAAATTTACAATGGTTTCGCCCACTACGTGCCACTAAAATTGATAGTCAAAACCAATACGTTCATTTAAGTGATGGCCGTGTCATTACGTTTGACAAATTACTGCTCGCGACAGGCGGCCGACCTCGCTACCTGTCAAGCCGCTGGCAGCAACACCCAAAAGTCTTTGCCTTACGTTCGTGGGATGACGCTCAGAAATTACGCACTGCACTACTATCAGCACAAAAAATTGCCATTATTGGTGGTGGTTGGATTGGCTTAGAAGTCGCTGCTTCCGCACGAAAAATGGGTATTGATGTCACAATTTTTGAGCGGCAAAGCCGATTGTGCGAACGCAGTGTGCCGCAAAATGTTTCAGAGGCTCTGGCACTACGTCATACACAAGCGGGCGTTCATGTCATAACCGATTGTGGAAATATCGAACTTGGCGAGCCGACAACAACTGGATTACAAATTAGTTGCCAAAAGCAGCCTTCGCAAAACTTCGATCTCGCTGTTATGGGGATTGGTGTTGAATTAAATCTCGAACTAGCCAAAGAAGCAGGGCTTGATGTCACCCACGGTATTGTGATTAATCACCAAGGGCAAACTTCTCACCCCAATATTTATGCTGCGGGGGACGTCGCTTGCCATCCCACACTATCTTTATGTTTACAGTCATGGGCTTATGCTCAAAACCAAGCCATCACCACAGCAAAAGCCATGCTAAACCCGCAGTCTGAAGGGTTCAATGAACTCGCTTGGTTATGGTCAGATCAATACCAGGACAACATCCAAATTTTAGGTGTCCCAACCTCACAAAAATTAAAGCATATTCAACGATATACTCCTAATTCAGAGGTTCATTTTGCTTTAAATGAAAGCAATGAATTGGTGCAAATGATTGCATTTAATGATGCTCGTGCCATCAAGCTCGGTAAACGTTGGATACAAGGCCACCGCAAATTGGACCCTTCACAACTTGCTGACCCCACATTTTCACTAATGTCATTGAAATAGTGTTCAGCAAGGAGAAATCTCATGGCTAACCAGACTATAACCTTACGAAACTCAGAACCTGATCAAATCGAGCAAGATGTTCCTGAAAAGATCAATTGGTTGATCCCAATCGGCCTGTTTTCCTGTGTACTACTGGCTTTCTTCGACAAAATCAGCATTGCGGCTCTATTTTCTGACGAAAAATTTCAGCAAGCACTGGGAATTGATTTTGACCCAACCCGTTTGGGATTACTGATGAGCGCATTTTTATTCGCTTATGGTGTTTCTTCCATGTTACTAAGCGGCATTGGTGATAAATTTCACCCCACTAAAATGCTGTTATTTATGATCAGTAGCTGGTGTTTCCTCATGATTTTCATGGGATTCACACACCACTATGGCACGATGGTTTTCTTACGCGTGTTACTGGGAATTGCCGAAGGGCCTTTGCTGGCAATCGCTTACGCCATTGTGCGCCGTACCTTTCCGCCCAAAATGCAAGCTCGTGCCACCATGATGTGGTTATTAGGCACTCCGTTAGGCGCGGCATTAGGTTTTCCTATCTCACTGTATTTGCTTAATAACTATGGCTGGCAAAGTACATTTTTTGTCATGGCCGCCTTTACTGTCCCCGTTTGGTGGCTTGTGGTGATTGGTATTCGCCATCCCAACTTAGTCAATCGCCAAGCACAAACGAAAAATACAGCGGGTGAAGCACTGCCTGCCGAGCAACTGGCCGCGATGCGAGCCCATAAAAAACGCTTATTCCAAAATAGCCATTTTTGGATTATCTGCATGTTTAATATCGCTTTTCTTATCTATCTTTGGGGGATGAATGGTTGGTTACCTAGCTATTTAATTAAAGGTAAGTCTATCCACTTGGAACATGCTGGGATCCTGTCATCCCTTCCCTTTATCGCCATGTTATTTGGTGAGGCTATCGGAGCATGGTTATCAGATCGCTACGATCGCCGCGCACTCGTTTGTTTTATTTCATTACTTGGTGCCGTCCTAGGTCTTGCTGGCGTGTTATTTCTCACTGGCACCTACAGCATCATTCTTATGATGGCGTTTAGCATGTTCATGTGGGGGGCAGGCGCACCAAATATCTTTGCCCTACTCGCAAAAGCCACACAAAAACAGGTCAGTGCATTAGCAGGCGGTATTTTCAATGGGTTAGGAAACCTGGCTGGCGCTGCTGCACCGCTGGCAATGGGAGTTCTTATTACCGTCACTCACACTATGGATAGCGGGCTGTTATTTATCGTCGTCATAGGTTTATTCGGCAGCTTATTACTAGTGCCTTTACTGAAAAAATATTAATTCATTTTTTATTGGAGATAACACCATGTCACAACCGCAAATCAAACCACAAGATATTCCAATGGCACAATGGATTGAGTCACGCATTGCTCGCCTTGAAGGACGTAAATATGACTGGAATGCCCTGAAATTCCAAGCGGATTACGACCCTAAATATCGCCGCGCACAAATGCGCTATATCGGCACTGGTGCGACTGGCGTTGCTAATGATGTCAACACCGTTCCCGCAGAGAACTTTACCTTCTCTACCATGGTTCTTCCTGCCAAGTGCGAAGGCCCATTACACCTGCACCCCGATGTTGAAGAAGTGTTCTTTATGTTGAAAGGCACCATCACGTTGTTTGTAAAAGATGGCAATGAGGAATATGAAACGGTTCTCAAAGAGCGTGACCTGATCTCAGTTCCTGCGGGCATTTATCGTGGCTTATTTAACCACGGGGAAGAAGAAGCCTTAATGTGCGTCATGATCGGCACACCAAAACCGGCGATCCCGACATATCCCGAAGATCACCCTTTATCAAAAGTTAAACGTAACTAATAGGAGTCGTCAGTGATGAATTTGCTCAATAAAACACTCCCGGAACCACAAGTGGCAGACTTTGGCCCATACCGCCTCAATTGGCGAGAAGCCGGCCAAGGGCACCCTGTCGTATTACTGCATGGAATTAGCTCTGGTTCTGCTTCATGGGTAAGCCAACTGACGAGTCCATCACTGACAGACCATTACCATCTCTATAGCTGGGATGCCCCCGGCTATTTAGAAAGCCATGATCTAGAGACGGCAACACCTACCGCAATTGATTACGCAAATGCATTAAATGCTTTCATTGATAAATTAGCCTTATCACCCATCGTGTTAGTGGGGCATTCTCTTGGCGCCATAATGGCAAGCGCTTTTGCAGCACAATATCCCAATAAAGTGAAAGGATTAATATTAGCGAACCCCGCACAAGGTTATGCCACAAAAAGCCCTGACCAACGAAAGCAAGTTTACCAACAGCGGCAAGATATTGTTTTTAGTTCCGGTATTGAGGCATATGCGCAAAACCGTGCCGCTGCTTTGTTATCCGCCAACGCAACTACTGAAAAAGTCAATTGGGTTCAACAGAACATGAAGAAGCTCAACCCCACAGGTTTCTTAGCTGCTGCGTGGATGCTAGCTCATGATGACATCAGCCAATATTTAAATCGCTATGATGGCCCATTGGAAATACTGGTTGGCACAGAAGATACCATTACGCCACCAGCGCAAGTAGAGCGACTCGCATGGCAAAAAAACTGCCCTTACTTTCTGATAAACCAAGCGGGACACGCCAGTTATTTAGATGCGCCAGACGCCTTTAACCACCACTTACAACAATTTTTAGAGACGCTCTATTGCCAAGCCGAATAAAGGAAGACTCATGAATTTACAGTTAAATAACCGTGTTGCTGTCGTGACAGGAGGAAGCTCCGGCATCGGCTTTGCAACCGTCAAACTCTTACTGGATGAAGGCTGTAAAGTGGCATTCTGCGGCCGTGATCAAGACAAACTTCAGCAAGCGCTCACAACATTACAAGAGCTCTACCCCCAAGGGCATTTTATCGCACACTCTTGTGATGTTCTTGATAAAACACAAACCGAAGCCTTCGCAAAACAGGTTCATCAGCAATATGGCCAAGTCGATATATTGATTAACAACGCAGGGCAAGGCTATGTCGCAAGCTATAGCGATACCCCCGAAGAAGCGTGGTTACATGAAGCCCAACTCAAACTATTTGGTGTGATTAACCCCGTGAATGCTTTTTTGCCATTCTTAGAACTATCAAATATTGCTTCTATTACCTGTGTCAATTCACTGCTGGCCTTACAACCTGAACCGCATATGGTCGCCACCTCGGCAGCTCGAGCAGCACTATTAAACATGACACTAAACTTGTCGAAAACACTGTTACCTAAAGGGATCCGCGTGAACTCTATTTTACTTGGCATGGTAGAGTCCGACCAATGGCGACGTCGCTTCGAAAATCGCACTGACAAGAATCTCGATTGGGAACAATGGATTGGCGATATCGCTAAAAAAAGAGGCATACCAATGCAACGTTTAGGAAAACCCGAAGAGCCCGCGCGTGCCTTAGTCTTTCTAGCCTCTCCCATGGCGTCGTTTACCTCGGGTGCCGCTTTAGATGTTTCAGGTGGCTTTAGCCATCATATTTAAAGGATTTAATGATGAAAACACTCATGTTGATTGGTTATGGTGCGATGGCTCAAGAAGTGATTACTCGCTTACCTGATGAGATAGCACTGCGCTACATTATCGCTCGGCCTCATCACCATCAAGCCATTTTGGAACGCTTTAAAGGGGCTGTCACACCTATCGATAGCCTTGATAATAATATCGTTCCCCCTGATTTAGTGTTGGAGTGCGCGGGGCACCAAGCCGTTAAGCAATATGCACCAACGGTACTAGAAAGAGGCTGGACACTGGCCATTATCTCTACAGGTGCACTTGCAGACACGGACTTTGAACAACACTTGGTCGCCTTAACCCAACGCCACCACAGCCAGTTGATCCCACTGACTGGCGCTGTTGCAGGGCTTGATGGCTTACGTGCGGCAAAAGAAGCCAATATCACTCAGGTGACCTACCAGTCACGTAAAAGCCCCGCAAGTTGGCGCAATGGTGCGGCTGAGCGTTATGTCGATTTGTCACAAGTGACACAGCCTACGGTGTTCTTTAGTGGCAGTGCTCGTGAAGCGGCTCTGAATTTTCCCGCAAATGCCAATGTCGCTGCCACTGTCGCGCTGTATGGCATTGGGATGGATGCCACACAAGTTCAATTAGTTGTTGACCCGAACACCACACACAATTCACATCGCATTGATGTTATGGGTGATTTTGGTCATTTCTGTATTGAACTCAATGGAAATCCTCTCCCCTCCAACCCGAAAACATCGATGTTAGCCGCCTTAAGTGCTGTTGAAATTTGTCGTCGTATCGCTGGGCAGCAAGCTATTTAATAGGAGCCAAATAATGAACAACATGGATATTTTTGTTGGTGGTCAATGGCAGCAAGGTCGCGGACCTGAAATGCAGTCGCGTTTTCCGGGAGATAACCAAGTGATTGCCACCCTCAACAGTGCAAGTTTGGAAGATGTCGAAGACGCCGTGATTGCAGCCGATATGGCCTGGAGGATGCCTTCTTGGCGCAACCTTCCCGCTCACCAACGGGCGGCTATCTTATACAAGGTTAGTCGCTTAATTGATGAAAACTGCGAAGCATTAACCCAATTACAAACCTTAGATAACGGCAAGCCTTGGGCAGAAGCGCGTGGCTTAGTAATGAGCGCAGCAGCAACTGCTCGCTACTTTGCCGCGGTTTGTGAAGTCTCAGGTGGTGAGCTTCCGCCTCGCCGCCAGCCAGAACTGATGACCATAAGTACTTACCAACCCATTGGCGTGATCGCCGCAATCACGCCATGGAACTCCCCGATTGCCAGTGATATGCAAAAAATTGCCCCAGCGATTGCCGCCGGTAACGCGGTCATTTTAAAACCCGCGGAAGCCACACCTCTAATTTCATTAAAATTAGCTGAGCTATTTGAGCAAGCGGGTTTACCCAGCGGCCTATTGAGCGTGCTCCCGGGTAAAGGTTCGATTGTCGGTGATGCACTGGTTCGCCACCCTCTGGTGAAAAAAATCTCCTTTACGGGTGGCACCAATACGGGACGACAACTGGCTCACATTGCGGCAGATAAACTTATCACCACGTCACTCGAACTTGGGGGTAAATCCCCAACTATCGTGTTGTCAGACGCTGACCTTGATATTGCTGCACACGGTGTTTGCTACGGTATCTTTAGTTCGATGGGGCAAGCCTGCATCGCGGGTTCGCGCCTGTTTGTGGCTAAAGATATCTACTCATCTTTTATGGAAAAATTAACGCAACTGACCCGCAACCTGATTATTGGTGACCCAAGGCAAGAGCGCGTTCATTTGGGGCCATTAATCTCCCCTTCGCACCGAGACAGCGTCAGAAACTATGTCGAACAAGCCGTACAACAAGGCGGGAAGATCCGTATTGGTGGAACTGCACCGGCTGACCCTGTACTCCAAGATGGCAACTATTTTTTACCGACGATTATTGAAGGCTTAAATAACCAATCTACTGTTTGCCAAGAAGAAATTTTCGGTCCCGTACTCGTCGTTATGCCATTTGATGATGAAGACGATTTAATTCAACAAGCTAATGATTCTGTTTATGGGCTTGCAGCAGGTATTTGGACAAAAGATTACACCCGGGCGTTTAAGCTCGCCGATGCGCTTGATGTCGGTACCGTTTGGGTTAATACCTATAAAGTTTTTTCTATTTCAACGCCATTTGGCGGCTTTAAAGAAAGTGGCATTGGCCGTGAAAAAGGCCTTGAAAGCCTCAAAGCCTATATGCAACAAAAAAGCCTATTTCTGGCACTTAACCCACAACCAAACCGTTGGTGTGAATAGCAAATCCGTCACCGGATTATGGCAGCATTGAGGAAAATATAATGTCTGAAATGATTACAGTTGGCGAAGCTATCGCCAGAACACTCGAACAATACCAAGTCACAACGGTTTATGGGGTTATTTCAATTCATAATTTACCCATAGCAGATGCTATCGGGCGCCGAAAAGTGATTGATTTTACGCCAAGTCGTGGGGAGGCAGGAGCCGTTACCATGGCGGATGCACATAGCCGTTTTACTGGATTAGGGGTAGCGTTAACCAGTACGGGAGCAGGAGCTGGGAATGCTGTTGGCTCAATGATTGAAGCCATGAATGCATGCTCCCCCATGATCCATATTACTGGGCAAGTTGAAAAAGCTTATCTGGATATGGACGCAGGGTTTATTCATGAAACCCATGACCAACTCGGCTTTTTACGTTCGAGTTCTAAGCTAGCTTTTCGTGTTCATACCCCCGAACAAGCCGTTGCCACTCTACATAAAGCCATTCAGGTTGCTCAAACGATACCTTGCGGCCCTGTCTCTATCGAAATTCCAATTGATATTCAAAGTGCGCAAGTGCCATTATCTGTGCTCAGTGTGCCACTTCCCCCTTCTACGCTGCCTGACTGTTGTACATCGCTAGTCAATGCAATTTGGGATAAACTTCAACACGCTACACAGCCTCTATTATGGGTTGGCGCAGGTGCTCTACAAGCAAAAGATGCTGTCAAACGCCTTGCTGATGCGGGGATTGCCGTCATCAGCAGCACCCATGGGCGAGGTATTTTATCGGATGACCACCCATTCAGCTTACGTGCTTTTCATAATGCAGATTCCATTGATGCATTACTGCGTTCATGTGATTTAACCATCGTCGCTGGCTCGCGTTTACGCAGTAATGAAACCAAAACATGGTCATTACCTTTGCCACATCCCATCATACAAATCGATATAAACCCACTCGCAGCCAATCGCAACTATTTAGCCGACTTAACCGTAACTGGGGATTGCAAAAGTTTACTTGAAGCACTTGCCGATAAAATTGAACAAGCCAAGCGCCCTATCTCTACTCAGTGGAAAAAACAAGTGCAAGAGGCCGTACAGCAGGCAGAAGAGCAACTCAGGCAACAATGTGGCCCTTATAGCCAACTCAGTGATGCCGTGGAGCAAGTCTTACCGAGTAACGGTATTTTTGTCCGAGACATTACGGTATCAGGGAGTTTATGGGGAAGCCGTTTACTCAAAGCGACCCAACCAATGCACAACATTCACTCATTAGCCGGTGCGATTGGTCTAGGACTCGCTATGGCAATTGGCAGTGCCAAAGCAAATCCGAATGTGCCTGTTATTGGCTTAGTGGGTGATGGCGGGTTAATGTTAGGCATAGGTGAATTGGCCACCATGGCACAAGAGCAGCTCCCCATTGTTCTGATTATTATGAATGACCAAGGTTATGGCGTAATGCGAGGTATTCAGGAAAAATATTTTTCAGACCGCCAATACTATAATGAGTTACTCACGCCTTCATTTAGCCAACTCGCTCAATCGATGGGGATTCAGGCATTTACGATAGATAAAGCTACAGATTTCGAATCAACACTACGCCAAGCCGTCGATTTGAAGCAACCTGTTGTCGTTGAAGTGTTAATGAATAGCATTGGCAAAATGAATTTCTCAGGCCCACCACAGAAAAAATTATTTTAACTTTCAAACTAATACGGGTGGCACAAGCCACCCTACTTCATTGATAGATAATGATGCAGTCAAGGCTATAAATTTGGCTTAAAATATTGCGTATAAATAGAAATAGCTTGCTCTTTTAAGACGCCTTTAACCACTTCAGGTTTAAAGGGGCTTTTGGCAAAAATCTCATCGCTACCTAACATAATATTAAAACCTGCAATCTCTGCGAGTTCATCATGAGAAAGGCTATAAACCATCCGACCTAATTGGCTCCATACCATTGCACCGGAACACATACAACATGGCTCACAGCTGGTATACAGCGTATAATCTGATAAATCCATGACTTTATGTTCAGAGCAATACTGGCGTATGAGACCTAACTCCGCATGATAGGTCGGGTCACTTTCAGTATGGATATGATTTTCACCAGTCATAACGACTTGGTTATTTTTAACCAATACCGCACCAAAGGGTTCATTACCATTTTTCGCCGCATCCGTAGCCAAAGCTAAAGCCTGAGTCATAAACTGAATATCCAATTCAAACTGTTGCGCATTGTTTTTCGATTTATTTTCCATATACACTACCTTCATGTGTGGATTTATATAATTTACAAATGGTTTAAATAGATATATCAAGTTTACTGGGCTAGTAAAACATAAAAAATGGCCATTCTCATTAATGCTAAAAAAACTGAGCTATTAGAGAGTCAACGCTAAAGAATGTACCTACTCTAATTTTCAAGTCAGATATTTAGTTTATCACTAACTGCAACTTTATATAAAACAGCTAATTATTGGTAAGAATATGTTAAGCCAATCATTGCATTTGCTGTTCCCGTTTTGAATTCTTCTTCTGGCTTACGTACATAGCCAAAACCCAAGCTAAAACTAATTGGGTTATTTTTTTCAGCGGTACCAGAACGCTGAATATAATATTTCTGTTGGCCTGGAATATTTGGAGCAGAGCCATCTGGGCCAAATTGTAATCGTTGTCCGCTTAAACCTATTACAGCATATCCAACACCTGATGCAGAAGAATCAGCTGTTAGCGTTGAAACCGTAGTTTTATTTGTTGTATCAGATAAATCAACAATTGATACATATACATTTATATTAGGGTCACATTGTAGTGAAAATGATTGTCTTTTTAGGCTTATATTTTCTGATGCGTCTGCTTTTTCAATAATACTTGCTGGAATTTTTTCCATTTCAACAGAGACAATTTTATTTGTTGGTGCACAGCTAGAAACAGTAGCATTAACAGTTATTGGGTTATATTGTACATTAACTATCTCTTGCAGATTTCCAACATCATCATAACACGCATATCGATACATTTTTTGACTTGGAATCACCACACTTCCAATAATTCTATCCGGTCCTTTGTAGATAAAAACACCTATAGTGACTTTAATAGGAGATGCTATTCGTGAATTATTACTTAAACTACCTTCCCAAACGACTGTATTTTTAACCGGTAACGGGACAAAACTTTCGTTAAATCCCCCAATAGGGGAAAATGAAAATCCAGAAATACCAGTTTCAAATAAATAAATCATCGGGTGAGAAGGTGATGCTTGATAAGATTGCCCATTCCAATGAGCTATTGGTTGGTACTCTATTCGATCAAGTGTATAGTTTATACTATTACTATTACATATGCTTATTCCTCTCCGAGAACCAGAGTTTTTAATAATCTCACCAAATGGTATTTGGTCGGCAGGCCCAGTGATCTCTATGTTAGTCATAGAATTAGTATTATACGTGTACTCAGGGATACCAAAAGCTTGACCCGATTGAAATAAAAAAGCAATAAAAAAAAACGTTGTACTACATTGTTTCATATTAATTCCTAATTTTTACTATATGATAAATCCAGTGATTTAATTACGTCATTACTCTCATCATAAAAATTAACCCATATATGGCATGTATTACCTTTACAAATATCGTTTAATTTCACCTTTTCCTCTGGAACTATATTTACTATCCGTTCATTATTATATTGCTTATCTTTTGAAACTGAAATTGTAAAAATAAACTTTGATTTATTAATCAAATAAAACTCTTTATTAAAATTGATTAAACTTATTTTATCATAATCACTTTCTCGTATTTTACGATGTCGATAAATAACTTTAAAATGTGAGCGAATCGCTAGAGAAATAGAATTTTCACCACTATTTAAATCTGACTTTGGAATTGATGTAACAGTTAAGTTAATTAATTCATCTGATATATTATCAATTGCTGTTGTTGGTAATATTGTTATAATACTATTACTGTTTCTAGGAAGTAAAAAAAGTGGTGGTGATATGATAAATCTTTTATCACTTAATTCACTTTTTATTAAATAATCACTATTTTCATCATTCATTATTTTTATATTTAATGATTTATTTTCGTTATTAATTAAAAACCGTGTACCAACAAGTGTTGTACCAGAAAATGCATTGGTAATAAAGAAAACAAAAAATATAGCCATTAATATTCTATTAATCATAAGACAACTCGAAATTTGCAATACAGAGCACTTTACCTGCAGAAGAAGTATTTCCTGTTTTAATGTAAGAAGCGTAAAAATTAAAAATATTATTCACTAAGTTATGGTCAATTTTTAAAGTTGTTTTATTATTACTTATATCTATAATTTTTTTATTGTTATCATAAATTCCTATTGCAATATTACTTGCACCAGCATCTGTTTCATCTAAATTTTTTAATAAATTAGTCATTATAGTATCATTTACACCTGTAAATATAATATGAGCAGAATTAATATTTTTAGGGCAATTTTCTAAAACAATTGAAAATGGTGTTTCAGTGAAAGGAATACCGACCTGCTTTCCATTCAAATCGTTAGGATTAAGTCCGACTAGTAAACTAGCTGTATCATTAGAAACAGTGCAGCTACGCTCCATAACATTTGCATTAATGTTAATTTTTATTTGTTCGCTAAAAACAACTCTAGGAAGAAGTAGGAATATTATTAAAAACCCAATAATTTTATTCATAATAAATATCCAAAAAAAGTAAAGATGACGCATCACCTGATCCTATATTTATTTGAGTTGACTTATATCTTAAATAGAAATTCAAATCATAACTTGGGGTTGTGATAACTTCATTCAAAGCATACTTTGTATTTAATGAAATTTTTTTCCGGTATTTATCTAATATTTCAATAGCAAGTCCGGTAGCTATATCACCTTCAAGACTGTTTGCCTTTCCTAATATTTTCAATAAAGTTGGGTCGTTATCATCTTCCTCCCCAGAAAATTTATATGACATATTATTAACTTTACCAGAACAATTCTCGAGATGTATTGAAATAGGTTGCGTAGCACTAGTCGAGCCAATTTGATTAAAATCACTTGGATTTAAATCTAAAAAATTGATATTTTTAATTAAATCCTTACCCGTCACATTGCAGCTTTGTGTTAATATTTCACCATTAACATTAACTGTGACATCGACTGCGTACGCAAAAAAACCGATGAAGTATATAACTAAAAAAATAATATTTATTTTCATTATATAGTTCCTATTATTGGCACGCCATATTAACTTTGTTAATATTTTTCATTTTATCATTTTCATCATATTTAATAGAAAACTTACAAAGTTTATCTTTATCTATATTTACTGTATAGCTTGAATTAGGTTTAACACCAGTTAAATAAACTGTACTATCATCATTTACAATAGATATATTTTTTCCAGAATCATTAACTACTACTGTTCCAAATTTAATTGGTTTTTCTTGATACTGAAGTGAAACTAAAAAATTATACCCTTTACGTACATCGAAAATAACTTTACTGATAGCTCCTCGTGTCGGAGCTACTTTTATAACATTACCATCAATATCATAACCTGCCCCTAATGATTCAGGTGATAGACCTATATCATTATAGTGATATGCCGTTGCATAAGGAATTAAAGCGTAACCACTATTATTGATAGTAATATTTTCACCTGTTTTATCCACTTTAGCTCCAGCAGCCCCTTTGGCTTCAACTAAAATTGCAGTATCATTTGCCTCTCTAGCAAAAAGTAAACCACCAGAATGAACAAGGACAGAACCAGTGACTCCATAATCAAGCTCTTTTGAATTATTTGAAAATGATGTTCCTGCACTAAGTTCTGTTACATCTGCTTTATAACGTAGATTTAAATTTGATTTATTATCATTATTATTATTTATAGTTTGATAAATATTATAATTTAATTTTTCATTTAATGCAGTACCATATAGACTTGTCATAGTGTTATACTTTGAGTCATTGAAAGTGGTACTATTTGTAATATACATTCTATTTTTGTCCATCGCATTTGACAATGGGATAGATAATGATAAGTAAAATATATTGTCTGTATTATGGCTATACGTATTTTTATTATAGCTAGCTGATAGTATAATATTATTATACTGAGACAATGTCTTATTCCAGCCTATTTGAATATTTTTAGATTTTAAGTCGCTCCCCCAGTATGAATTAACATTTCCCCATGCATATAATTGTCCATAGTCACCTAAACTTTGAGAAATATTTACTTGAAAGCTGTTCTTTTTCCTTTCATTACTTGAATAAAATAAGTAATCATTTATTTCACCTTTGTAACTATTTCTGTAATTAGCTTCACTAAAAGTATAATAGTCAGATGTTGAGTATCTATATCCTGTCAACTGAATATTTGTACCAATATCACTAAATGATTTCGCATACAATATTCTATATGACCCCCCACTATATTTTTTATCATGTATTTTAGCTTGTGCTTGTATTGTATCAATAGATAAAGCTCCAAATGCACCAATATCTTTACTTAAACCGATTCCAGTAGCTAGATAGCCACTCGCAATTTGATATCCCGTATAAAGAGTTGAATCTAGTGGTAAGCCAATTCCAATTGTCCCTTGAGCAAACTTATCTTTTTTGGCTGATGTTATATCTAGCTGCCCAAAAGTAAGTGAGTAATTATAACTACCTTTTCGTAGTAAATTCGGTAAAGAAGAATATGGAACGATATACTTTGTTACTACGCCTTCACCTGATGTTAGCTCAACTTCATAGTCACCACTTGTACCAACAGAGTTTAAATTATCAATATTATATGGACCTGGGTTAATATACTCTTGGTACAATATATTTCCATTTTGTTTAATTGTTATCTTTGATCTAGACTCTGCTATACCTTTAATTGTTGGGCTATATCCTTTTTCGCTATCTGGTAGCATTTCATTTGCAGTAGATAATGTGATACCTATATACGGATTTGAGTCAAAAATCATTGAACCTAAAACAGTTTGGCCTGCAATAAGTGTACTTTTAATTGAATTTATATTTCTTAAGATTGAAATATTATTTGACTTCCATTCATGATTTGATTTTGACCCCATTTTATTCTGATTATAGTATAAGTTTGAACTGATGCGCCAAGCACCTAGGTTCAACCTATTATTTAAATTCAAAAACAGAGAAGAATAGTTACTCATTCTATTATTTCTTGAATATGACCCATTTAAATTGTAATTTGTCATTAGTGCAGAAATACCATCATCCCAATCATTCTCGCTTGCCAAGGTTGATCTAATGGAATTAAGATATATTTGTGGTATTGAGAGTGTTAGTGTTAACTTTGACAAGTCAACATTATAGCTAAAATTATTTATGTATTTATCAATATCAATACACTCATTATCATTTATTTTTGATAGATTAATTTTTTCTTGAGTATCCTTATTAAAGGGAATCAAACTCACAATTTCTTTTGTAAAACAAGCTATAACTTTCTTATCATTACTTTGCTTGAACTCAATACTAACATTTCTAATAAATCCATCACCAACATTCAGGTTTAAAAAATATTTCCCAGGTGTAACATTATTGCCTGCCGAAAGATAAGACAAATCATCGATAGAAGAAACATCAGAACCTAAAAATAAAGGATTGAAGTAATCTTGCGAATGTAAGTCATTAGAATGTAAAAATAGACTAATTAAAAAAAATTTTCTTATTATTCGCATAGATATACTTCCAGAATTAAACAAAGTTACACTGTATATTTTTTATCTGAACACCATAGTCATTAATGAAATTGAAAAATAATTTTTTACTCTTATCATTATTGTTAATATGGATGAATGTTTTTGGTGCTATCGTTTCTGCTTTTGATACTTCAATACCATTTATAGTCAAAGATACTAAATTCATATAAAATGGAGTTGGGTTATCAATTCTTAATTTATTATTTTCATAACTACATTTTAAATCTTTGTATGACTCAAATGAATTTCCTTTAATTTCACTAGGTCTAACAATAAGCTTTATTTTAGTTGTCGTTGATATTAATAATGCATTATCTATCTTCTGTTCTTGTTCTGTTAAAGATGGAATAACTTTTGAGTTTAGATAATATAACTTCTCTCTGTCTTTAGGTAACTGTTCTTTATCCCCAGTAAAAACAATATTCAATAAGCTATCTGAATTTGATTTAATTACAAATAAAGGCGGTGTTATTACAAAATCAGTACTTTTTTTTTCATGATCATCCGATACCCATGATTGAACAAGGTAATTTCCATCTTTATCACTATTATATATTTTTAATGTTATTTGATTTTTTTCAGTTGGATAAATTAATCGAGTTGCTCCTAGTGAGACTCCGCCAGCATAGACCGATTGGCAAAAGAAAAATAAAGATAATATAACGAATATTTTTTTTAGCATATAAACAAGCTCCATGATTAATGATTGGCCATCACTGGCCAATCATTAATAAAATTAATTGTAGGTAAGCATAAAGTTAGCTACAGATTGAACTTTACCAGCAGTTACTACGGCCCCTATTGATTTATAATCAACAGATAATGGAATAGTAGTTGTATCAGTTAAATCAACTTTTGAACTTAATGCGCCAATTTCTAATGGACTACCATCTGGATTAAACAATTGTAGACCTACGTTTTCCGCAGAGCCTGCACCAGCAGTATTTGCTAATAAACCAGGCTTACCATCAACAGTTTGCCCATTGAATGAAATTTGAACTGATTTACGAGTTGCAGTATCACACTCAACCAAATTAATATTGAATGGCTTAGCTCGCATTGCAAGTTGGTCTGCAGCAGTAAAAGTTGTTGTTTTAACTGTATCTAAAGTAACAATTTTGTCAGTATCTGATCCAGAAATTGCACAAGCTCCAGATGTAATCTCACCATTAAATGTTACTTTACCACCATTAACTGTTAATGCAGGGAGAGGATCATTTTCTGCAGCAAATGTTGAACTACAAATAATTGAAGAAACAACTACAGATAATACAGCAAGTTTATTTTTAATATTCATATATATTCCTAATTTATTTAGTTTGTTTTTATTACCGACAGATAATAATTAAAATATAATTATCGCCTATCTTATTTAATAGCATTAAATTTTAATAGAAAACAATTAAATGCCATTTAATCTTTTAGCATTTTTAATTACTTCATTAGTAAAGTAATTCCAGTCCAAGCCAAATATCTCAAGATATTGATTTACCCGTCCTATGGTCAATTGTGTTTTTCCATTTTCATACCTTGAGACTTGTTGTTGGCTTATTTTTAATAATATGGCTAATTCACCTTCTGTGATACCATTTTGTTTTCTTAATTTTTTTAAAAATGAAGACGCCGCACTATTTAATATGTCATTTTCAACTCTCATTTTTATCACCAGAAAATATAATATTAGAGTAGACAATTTAATATTAGAGATAAAATTTAATTATTTTCCTATATCAAGTATCAAGCTATGGACCTGAATTTAATTTATATTTTTCAAATACACAAATATGAATTATTTTCCATTTACTCCTTACACGTGTTACACCCCGTTTTGTTCATATTTCTCCATTGAAAAACTTGTTTTTACCAACCTTTAATCATGTTACAAACACATAAAATGAAACAATTAATCACAGACTGAAACACAATGCTCAGAGCTTAAGTTAACGTTAACAGTTAGCCGTCTATAGGTTAAATTCTCATCACTCATCCTTATACAGCAAATGATAACGTTAACATTATCATCTGAAAATAAAAAAAATAAAATAAACATAGTGACTATACCTATGTATATTACTTTATAACTCTAAAAAAGTTAGACAATTTGCTTACAAATTTTACTTTAAAAACACATTAAAACTTACAAAATGATACTGGTAAACATATCTTATCCTATTTGGATAATTTATATTCATACTGAATTGATAAAAAACAAATATAACATTTACACTAAATTACAATACTAATTCCTTATCGTGGAATTTACACATTTATTTTAATACCTAATTGTATGAACTCTACCTAACCCATTAACTTATTTGATATAAATAATATATGTATCTTATTTAATTGGTTATAATTAAATATACGTCCTTTAAAATCTAAAATATTATCCTACTACTCTTAGCACCAAAATTCGCAGAGAGGTACTAGATGCATTAGTATCAAAATGCAATCCTCAGGGGAAAATATTCTACTTACGCGACTATATAAAGAAAAACAAAAAAGATAAGTTTATTCAAATTTGACTACGGAATGAAATGAAAATACCAGCTCTACATGAAATGACTAAAATATATAATTTATGGTTAAACAAGGATAAAGATCCAACCAATGGACTAGATATTATTAAAAAAGAAGAGCAATAACTAACTCAACTTAATAATAACAGGTTTTACTTGAGCAATTAATATATGGCTATGTGAATACTTCCAGTGCCTTTTTCCCATAAGAATATTATCTAAAATATTTTTTGTTAGACATTCAGGTAGTAAAGGACATGATAAAAAACCACTGCTAATTAAATTATTTAGCACCAAAAATAATTATATCTTTAGCGAATAAATGAGCCTAAGAATAATAAGCTAATTGAAATACTATACAACATCACGATACTACAACATAATGCAAGAGCAAACCTGATGAATACAGTTGAAAGACTCGAACTTCGAATTCCTTTAAAACAGCAAAAAATTAAATATATCAAAATAAGATCAATAATGACCGTTGTTATAAGCCCAATTGTCGGTATCAACACATTTAATCCTAAGTCATTTAAAAGGATTGTTTAGTTTTCTTGTTTTCCCCATAAACCGACAGATTTCTGGGGAGTACAACACTAAAGCGATAGAAAAGAACCCAATGACAAAATAGTCATTAAATCCGCTAATTAGCACAGCGACACCTGCAACAATCATTACTGCAGTACGCCACTTGAACGAGGAGAGGAAATCAATAATTACATCCAGTAAATCCTGCATACAATTCCTTTTAACAGCCTTGAGTGAATAGTAACCATATCTACTTTAGGTAGATACTCATAGGGATAAACTAATTATTGATGGTTTTTAATGGATTCAATTCTTGCCATTTAAACTGTTAGTTTTATCTCACTAACGAGTAACCAAAGTAAAGCAGCAACACGTGACAATGATATGCGACCTATATGAGAAGTTAAAACACATTAACATTTAGCCTACAGCAACAAGCACACAGCCCCCAGAACAACCACAAGCTACTTTGTGACCTTCTAGCGCAACAGGGATACCATTAATTTTCATTAAGCTATCACCTTCAACGATAGTCCCTGTTTTTTTACATGAAGGACAATAAACAGAGTCGCCCACACAGGCGACTCCTTGAGTTTGCTTGGCGAGAGAAGAAGCTGTCAGCACCGTACCACCGGTATTCGTCGTATCATTTTTTAAAATGAGTTTTCTGCCGTTCACAAGACTACGCATTGCGTTTTTTCTCCTGATCAAGCTTTGCTAAAATCTGTTCGACCTGTTGCTCAAAATCAGTAGGAAGTGGGTTTTTACCAAAAAACAAAAAGGGGTTACGAGCTTGGTAATCGACTGACGAAACGGCATCTCGCCCCTCTTGCATATAAGCATTGAGAAACGTGATAAAACGATGGTTTTCACTGTCGGTGCTGGTCAGGAAACTGGAGTAATGTGAGACATTCGGGCGGTAGAGGATCGTTTTCAATTTCCCTGTTTTTTCATCAATGCCATACAGTTTAATCGCCAGCATTTTACCTACATAGCCGAATTGTGCATCTTCATAGCGCGTTAAACGTACTTTCCCCATCCCATAGCTATACAATATTCCTCGTTGCCTATCCGCAATAAGGTAAACCGGAGGTGTGAAGAAAGAGAGATAACCCAATAGCCATAAAAAACCCGGGAAAAAAATTAGCCAGCCGATTATTAAAAATATTTCCGCTTGGCTATTACGGCTAAGTTCACCAGAATAATATGCTTTAATATAGGTCCATATACTTATTTTTTCTTTGTTAAAGTATGGAACATATTTATCTAAATATTTTGGAGGGCTACTGCCTTGTTCATTATATGAGTCATAAATGCTTTTGTTATAATTAATTGTATCCTGAAATGTATACATTTTAGATGAGTGTCTACCCATAAAGCCCCAGAGTGTATAACAAGCCATTACTAAAAGTACGATAAAAAATGGGAGCGTATTAGTTAGTTGACTATTCCGCTGTGGAGAGTTAATCACACAACGCTGTTTATTCACCGCATCTAAAAATACCAGTTTTTGAGGCTCCAACGGATCATCGTAGTGATGACTTTCTTCAATCAATGGCGTGGCTTCTAATTGCTCTGGGTGCTTTGTTGCCGTATATAAACTCGTCATTCAGTGCCTTCCTCATCAATACAGCCATAAAGTTTATCATTAGGATCACCGTTTCGGTAACGCAATGGCGCAATCTCGCCTTTAAGACGATCCACCAAGTAGTACCAATAAATGGATGGGATAGATTGCCCCAGAGGATTACCGGCAAAAATACCTGCTTCAACCTAAAAACTCAGTACAAGCTCTCCATCACGCAGTGCCGTGGTTGCTACGTATTTTGCTGTTTTGCGCAACAAAATTAAGACGTTTTCCTTAAGAAGCTAACAAATATTAAAAATGTCAAAAAAGTTAGTAATCGTTAGCTTTCCGTCATTAATACCTTTGATGTGTTTCTCCCAATCCCCTTTAGGAAGAGCCTCAGTTGAAACTCTTGGATCATGTACATACACGTTCTTCTTCAAAGATGACCTATTAAAACAGATTCTGAGCATTTTTTAACTCAGAATCAGCTTAACATTTTAATATAATGTCTTAAAAATAAAAAAAGACTCCTGTTTTTTTATCTAGTGCAGTATTAACTAATAATAATATTGAATTAATTATACTCTCATTGTCTTTATTTGACACATTGTTTAAAATATCTCTTAAATTCTCTATTTTACTCATATCTTGCAAACTCTCATCCTCATAATCATCTATATTTAAGCCTAAATTAGAATTAATCAATTCAAATAAATTAACTTTATTTAATAGATACAATTGGTTATCATTTAAATCTAACTCTAGTAAATCTCCATCAACAGACTCATTGTAATCTAACCTATACATTGCTTCTTTAGAAAGAGGGATAGTGATTATTTTCATTGAGCCTCTTTTATTAGATGAGATTTAATCTTGGTAGACTATGTCTTGTTTGAAATATTTCACTTTATAAACCAACACACGCTAATACCATTAGCGTGTGTTGGTAATTATTTATGAGATTACATCTTCAAGACATTTGGCATTTCTATATATTATTATTCCAGAAAGGCCTACACTTGAGTCTATATAACATAGTAAATTATTTAATGGTAATGCTTTTTTTATTCCAAATTCTTCTTTAATCCACAAAGGAACTTCTTGATACTGCTTAATATCAAATATTATATTTTGTTTTTCAAACTCCGAAAAATCCCAATGTATAACTTGTTCAAATCGTAATTTTTTATTATTAGATAATAATAATTCAAGAGCTTCCTCTTCTTCGATATAAAATATACCATGTATATTTACATCATGAAAATTAATGTTATTAATCATTGATTGTCTCTCCAGATTGAAGTGGTCTCCCTGCTGACCTTACTTTGTTTGGTGCAGAATTTGATGGGTATTTCCACTCATGGACATGTGGATCCCCTGCACCATGGTCATGACCATAATCTATATCTTTTACTGGTTTACCTTCTGAGTCATATTTCCTTACTTGAATTAATTCATTCGTTTCTGGATTTCTTTTTTCTAATATATCATCACTAGGGCCTAAATCTCCATTTTTACCTTCTGGTAGCCTATTCTTAGTTCTTTTCCCTTTAACTTGCATATAAACATAAATCATCGGTAATGATGGTATCGGGGTGATTAGAATATAGTCACGTAAATCTTTCGCATCCGGAACCGGTGTAATGTATATCTGTGGCTCACCTTCATGAATTGGAAAACCACCCGCAGAGGTTATATCCGCAGGCTCTGGGATCTGATTGCCACCTGTATGCGGTCTAATATCTAAAGGCGGTGACGGTGGATGTCCCGTATGAATTCGGCTTTCTCCCTCATGGATTTTCGATTGAACGCCCACAAAGTTACCGTTTTTCGCATAACTGATAAAAACATCATCCCCATCATCAGTCGTAAATTTGTACACCTCTGCTGTACTGCCTGCATATCGTAAGCCTTCTGATGCTTGATAGGCCGCCAATGAACGGACTTTTTGCGTCTCCGCTTCTGAAGCGAGTTCCATCATCCTAACAGGAACTTGGTCTTGCCCACTTTCCGTAGATGTATGATAGCCGACCACTTGGTCATCTTCATCGATACCCATGCGTATTCGTGTAGTCGCGGTTCCCTTAGCGAGAGCCTTTTCTTTTAAATCCTCATAAGTCAGCAAATCACTCGAGTCACTCGATTCTGTACGTGTAAATACCCCCGCATAGCCCATACCCACAAGGATACTCAGTGCTGATAGTGTTGAAGGAACGTTCACTTTTATTGAAGGTGGCTTATGAGATGTTGAGTAATCATCATAAAACTCATCCGAAGATTGCCAAGTATCTTGACTCTGAGCCGCACCAGCAGATATAGCCATTTGCTCTAACATCAATTTCTGCATGGTTATTGATATTAGAGGGTTCGCTTCAGCAGTCGAAATACCAAATAAAGACGCAATCGAAAATTCAGACGGTTTTGCTTGTTCAGATTGAATGAGCTTCGGCTGCATTTGATAAACAGATGTGGAACCAAAGTAGTTACTGATTTCAGGATGTTCGCCCGCATCCGTATTACCCTCACCACGCAACACCGATTTGGCAAACACCGGCTCTGCAATGCGTTTAATCGCAATCACGCGACGATGGTCATACGGGAACAACAGAGGATAGCCCTTATCACGTTGCTGATAGTGGGTAGAACGGCTTATTTGCCCCGCCGTCATGCGGTGGACGGTAGTGGGTACATTGAGGTTAAACGCCCCTGCGCGGTTATTTTCACTCAGGAGATACCCTTGCTCACGGCAATAATCACTCAGTGACTTATCGTTGCCTTGAATCGCTGCCGGAGGCGACAGCGTTGTCAGGGCATCGGCTAAGGGTTGCGGTTCAAGGCTCAGTGTATACGGACGAGCCGTTAAGCCTTCCGCTTTAATCAAGCCCTGTGGGTCGCTGCTGCCTTGCAACGTACGGCCTGTGCCTCGCTCGGCGAGCGAATAGGACACGTTGGCTAAGGGTTGTCCTTTATCATCAACCAATTGCAACTCTAACCAAAATCGATAGTTTTCACAGATAATGCACGATTCGACTTTCTGACTCATGACGGCTCCGTTGTCGTGGTTAGCCAGCCTTGTTGCTGGGCATAGTCCGTAAACTGTGTGGCGGTACGGGTATGGATATCCCCCGCGAGTGAGGGATGCAGGTGTAACCAATCCACTAAACGTCGGTGAAGTTGACCTTCCGGTGTGTCGAGGGATAGAGCAGCTTCTGCGTGATTTTCCCACAGTTCACACGCCAGGTTTTCCGCTAACAGCTCGATAAACTGTGCAGAGTTTTCCCACGCAGCCTGTAAGTGTTCCCCCATGATGAACGGACGGGCTTGCAGTTCTGGAATAGGCAAAGGGTTATGGCGGGTAGGCGATTCAAAAAAAGCAGGGTCACTGGGTGTCTCCAACATCACCTCATGAACAGGGGTCATCAGCACAGACCAATCCACCGCACGCATTTTGGGAATAAGCACATTCGCAATACGTGTGTCCATTAAACGCAGCACCACGAGCTCTTCATTCAGCTCCACCCATTGGCGGTTTTGCCAATGACGTAACTGGTATTGCCAATCCAGCGAGCTGCGATACGCCCAGCCCCATGTGTTATCACTTAAGCCTTTACGGTCAAGCAGTTGCCCCAATGGGGCATACGCACTCGATTTTAATTGCACAAGCCACGGGCTCTGACCGATTAAATGGGCCAGTGCAGTGCCATTGTAAATAGGAAATGCCTGTTCAACCCAATCGTTGGCAAACAATAAGTCTGTCGGGTTGGGTGTGGCTAACGTATTAAGCAGTAAATAGATAGGGTCCGTATTGGATGCCGTTAACCATGTTGTCCAAGGGGTGAGTCTCATTGATTTCCCCCATTAGGCTTAATCACCCAACTGCCCGTCGCTTGGGCTTGCATCGCGCAATAGGGTTTAATCGGATAAGGCGGTGTCGCAAACGGGTCAACGCCATCCGGCAATTGAATGTCTACCGCTTGCCCTGAGCCTCCGGCACTGTCGCCAATCGCCACATTGCCTGACGTAAACACATTGCCCGGTGTCACTCGCACAAAACTGCCGCCCACTTTTAAGGTAATTTCCGTCGCCGCATCAATCACCACTTTCCCTTGGCTGGTGATGTGGGTCTCTTGACCACTTTCACTCACCAGTGCACCGTTAATTTGTTGGTGATAACTGCCAAGCACCTGTTCAGAGATATCACCTTCTATTTGAGCCTTGTGCGTCCCTTTAATGTGAAGGTGGTCATCCCCTTGAATGTCAGTAAAACGGTGTTGGTCAATGCGCTGTTTGACATCGTGTTGAACATGGGTGTGGCTATCATGTTGAATATGCACATTCATGTCACGCTGGGCATGAATATATACTTCTTCTTGTCCTGCTTGGTCTTCGAAACGTAATTCGTTAAAACCTTCCCCTTTATGAGTGCACGTTTTAAAGGTGGTGCGTGTTTTTTGGGTCGGTAAATCTAACGGAGGGGCATTGCGACCGTTGTACATGCATCCCGTAATGACGGGGCGGTCAATGTCGCCATTCAGATAACTGATTAAAACCTGCTGCCCAATATGGGGAATACTCATAAACCCATAGCCATTTCCGCTCCAGCCATGCATTACAGGTACCCAGCAAGAAGCACTGTGGTCAGGAATACCACGCCTGTCCCAATGAAAATAGACGGTCACTTCCCCTTTGCTGTTCGTGTAAATTTCTTCCCCTTTTGGGCCTACGACTGTCGCAACTTCATCCCCATCGGCAAGCGGCTTATATCGGTAAGGCGGTCGCCACTCTTGAGTGCTAGGCACAAAGGAAAGCTGGTTACTCAGTTGGGTGCCTTCACCGCCACTGTTGTCGGCTAATGGCTGCACGCCGTGATGAGAGACACTCACTACTTGCCACGTCGTATTCATTCGAGGGCTAGGATGGTTTGATAGGCTAAAGATGCGTCCCGGGGCTAACTCAATGCAGTTAGTCGTCGCCGTTCCCACTTGCCGCTGGTTTTGTGATTGCTCGTAGCGGATTTGGTTGAAGGGCTGCCCCTCGGCATCTTCTTGAAAGCGACCATAGCTTTCAAACACTTCATGTTGTTGATGAACTTCCCCCGTGACTTGGTGGCTCAGTGGGTAAGAGGGGCGAAGTTGATTATAATCTTTATCCACACGGATATCGCTGCACAACTGCTCGGCATAGCGCCATGTGGTGGCGGTACTGTCGGTGATATCCGTTTCAGATTGCGGATTATAGGTCAGGGATATTCCCGCTTTCATGCCTAAATGGCGGTCACTGTAAAACAGTTGCGGGCCTTCTTCGAACCAGTAATTAATCCCTTCCTCGGCAGCAAGGCGACACCAGAATTCATACAGGGTTTCGCGCTTTTGAGTAATATATTCGCGTTTCAGATGTTCTTCAGGGTGGTAAAACTGCTTATCAAACTTGATATGAGATTCGCTCAATAGCGTCTCAAGAATGTTCGGCACCGTCATATTTTGGAAAATGCGGCTGTCCTGCTTAAGCGTCATTACCCACATTTCAGGGCGTATCACAAAGTGATACCAGGTTTTCACCCCATCCGTGTTGCCTTGCTCTGCCCCGGCTAAAATGCCTTGTACCGTGCGAAGAATTTTTCCATCTCGCTTTACAGTCAACGAAGAGGCCACACCCAGTACCGTTTGAAAATCAATCTCGGGTAACGAGCTGACCGCCTGAATCGACAGTGAAAAGAGCTGGGAAAGCCCTTCTTGCAAATCAAACTGGGTCACTTGAAATGTATTATCAGGGAGTCCACCAATCGTGCAAGTGAATACCAATCCCGTCCCCATTTCGCCATTCATAATACGCTCTAGCAGTTGACCATGGGCTTCTTGCAAGGCTTGGTCTTGTGCATAGGTTCTGCCACCCGCATACCCACCACCGTGAATAAGCGGGTTATTTTCGGGGCTGCCAAGTCGTTTGTTTTTATTGGGGTCTTTCCAAGACATGGGGATTTCCTCTACAGAAGAAAAAGCTAAAAATGCAAACGAGCCTCGAAAGGCTCGCTAAATTCAAACTTACGCTTCGAGCGGTGCGCGCCAGTCATCGGCACCGGATGTGCCTGCAACGGTGTGTTCCCAATCGATTTTGCGGTAAGACAGAGACACTTCGATTAACTGTGTGAAGTCCGCTTTGGCCGGGTCTTGGCAGTGCGGCATTTGGCAATCGATATTAACAATCGTCGCATCGGTTAATGTAGTGGTGAAGAAATGCTCTTGCTTGCCTTCAACGGATGTGCGGTACCATTTCAGTTCCACTTTCGGCAACATTTCACCGGAGGCTAAGGCGTTATACAGCAGCGGAACCGCTTTATTTAACGCCACGGTAAAACGGAAGGGCTTGTGCGCACGTTGGCCTGAAGGCTGGCCGGATTGTGGGTCGGTCGGCACAGTCACGACGTGAGAAAACTCTTGCACCAGCATTTGGTCTTCCTTGCACGTAGATGTTACCCACTGAATCGGCAGTAAATGCACCGGCAGTGATGTTTCCTTGGGTTTTTCCTTCAATGGAAATATAGCATGGAGTTGGCATAGCGATATCCTTTATCAAGAATGACAAATTGGGTTAAGTCGACATAATTATCGATTAATTTCCGTCATCTCAGCCAGTGCGCACGGTAAGATTTGAGTTAAGGATAATAAAAGCTTATGAATGGACTGTAAACCTGATGACCTTTTTGTATCTCTCTAGGATAAGTGACTTAGCGTAAACGGGTTGAAATATCGCTATATAACTCCAGAAAAACACCAAAAACGAATCATAACAAAACAATCATCGAGCAAAAAATAGACCAAACTGCGATAAGCCCAGTAAGTTCTAATGTACATAGAAATAAACTATGTAACCAAATATTTCACACAGAAAAAATGAAACAACTCATTGATTAATAAAAATAAAAACACACTATTAGATCAACATTTAATTCCACAGGGATTAACCACTTTGACGGTGCAGTTTAATATTCTTTAAATGCGCATTTAAAGAATATTTTACTCCAACGCTTAGTGATTTATCGAATCAACATATAAAAAACATTTTTTTATGTCCGTTTTCCATTTTTTCAGAATTTTTGTCGCCATTTACGTTATACACTCTTTATTCTTTCCTATTGCGGATAAAATAGGATGGATAAAGGAAGAACACGTTGAACGGCAAAAACAATTTCACTGTTTTTCTAACGATAAGTGTTGAAATTGATTTTTAAAATGTTAAAACCGAAGACTCACAGCCAGTTAGATTGTGAGTTAAACACTCACGATAATGAGGTGAAAATAAATATCCTCCGGCATAGCCGGAGGTTTTTAATATGCGCCTATAAGGCTTTGTTACCAGCCGCGCCCTAACAGGCGCATAACGGCCCTGACATTTGCATCTATGGATTACTTACGGCCCGTAAACGGGCTGCCCGGATAGGGGATCGACATTGCTCTCCCAATTTATCCTGTTCTAACTGATGTTTTATATATTCTTGTATTCGTTTCGTATTCTTTCCTACCGTATCAACATAGTACCCTCTGCACCAAAACTCTCTATTTCGATATTTAAACTTTAAATCCCCAAATTGCTCATAAAGCATTAGGCTACTTTTTCCTTTTAAATACCCCATAAAGCTCGAAACACTCATCTTGGGTGGGATTTCTAGAAGCATGTGTATATGGTCAACACAACATTCTGCCTCCACTATCCTGACATTTTTCCACTCACACAATTTCCTTAAAATACTACCTATCGCCCTACGTTTTTCACCGTAGAAAACTTGCCTTCTATACTTTGGGGCAAAAACAATGTGATATTTACAATTCCATCGTGTATGCGCTAAGCTCTTTTCGTCCCCCATTGGGACCCCCTTTTGATTTTTTGTTTGACTCTTGCAGTTGCCAGACCGCAAGGTGTTTTAACAAATCAAAAGGGGTTTTAATATCTTATTCAAAGCTGAAAGCTTTACGGAACCCCCAGCCTAGCTGGGGGTTTTCTATGCACAACAAAAAGGAGTTAGATGATTAACATCTAACTCCTTGATAAATTTGGTGGCCCCTGCTGGACTTGAACCAGCGACCAATCGATTATGAGTCGACTGCTCTAACCAACTGAGCTAAGGGGCCAAAGTGGGAAGGATTATACGTGTAGTTTTAGCTTAGGTCTAGTGTTTCGAAACCGTATGCTGAAATTGTGTTCAACTCAATCACCCCTCTTATAATTCAATGCGATAGCATAATCAATTGCTATCATTTGAAAGTCGTTTTCTGCAATTTTAATGAGCCCTACTATTTTTTATTTAAATCAGTTTCTCACACCTTATCTATATTTAACTTTTACCAATATCAAATTAATAATAAAAACAACATCATAATGACAACTAAATTTATTAAAAATTCTTTGTTCAACCAATTGATATAAAACAATATTTTTTACATTCAGATCTCACAATATGATCTATAGATAATTCGCATATAGGACAAAAATGATGAAAAAAGTACATGCAGTTCAATATGGTTGCGGAAAAATGGGTAAATTTTTGATCCGTTACTTGCAAGAACATGGTGCTGAAATTGTGGCGGCTTTTGATATCAATGAAGCCGTTATTGGCAAAGATATAGGTGAAATTGCAGGAACGACGCCATCAGGGGTAAAAGTACAGCCGCTACATGAAGCGGATAAAACCCTCGAAATCTTAAAACCTGATGTTGGCATCATCGCAACATTGAGTACCATGGCTGATTTAGAAGATGCATTCTCCTTATTTGCACGTCATGGTGTAAACGCTATTTCAACCGGAGAAGAAGCCCTTTATCCATGGAATTCATCACCTGAAATTACACAAAAGCTTGATGCATTAGCCAAAGAAAATAATTGTACCCTTGCAGGAAGTGGCTACCCAGATATGTTTTGGGGGGTGCTCATTGACACTTTAGCAGGCTCCATGCACAAATTGGTGAAAATTAAAGGTTCTAGCTGCTATAACGTTGAAGATTACGGTATCGCTCCCGCTGTCGGCCACGGCGTGGGTTTAACCGTTGACGAGTTCGACAAACAAATTGGTAACTATAACGACTTACCTCACGATGTTATTTCACAGAAAATCGAAAGCGGTGAATATGCACCACCGTATATGTGGACACAAAATGGTTGGTTATGCAGCCGACTTGGGTTAACGATCACCAGCCAAACTCAGCGCTGTGTACCGCAAATTGCCCAACAAGATATTTACTCCGACACCCTCAAAATGACCGTGAAAAAAGGGGATGTATTAGGCTTATCTGCAGTGGTAATCACCGAAACCGCAGAAGGTATTACCCTCGAAACAGAGTGTATTGGGAAAATCTTAACAGCGGATGAGTGCGATAAAAATAGCTGGCAGTTAATTGGAGAACCTGACACCTCAATTGAGGTGAAAAACCCAGCAACCGTAGAATTAACCTGTGCAAATTTAGTGAACCGTATTCCTGCACTGATTAATAGCCCTGCTGGCTATACCACCACAGAAAAAATGCCAAATAATGTGTTTATGACCAAACCCATGCATGAATATTTATAGCTAATATCGCCCACCTTTCGGTGGGCGACTTACCTACAGCTAACCTTAGCGCGGTTTCACCATCTGCCATTCTAAGTGGTGTTTTACTGACGGCCACTCTGACTCGATAATGCTATATACACAGCTATCACGCAGTTCACCCGTTTTAGTTTTCATATGATTACGCAAGATACCATCGAGCTTAGCCCCTAACCGTTCAATGGCTCGACGACTTTGGCTATTTAAAAAATGTGTACGAAACTCCACTGCAACGCAATTTAATTCCTCAAAAGCATGCTTTAAGAGCAAATATTTAGCTTCTGTATTTAATGCGGTGCGTTGTACTTCTATTCCATACCAAGTGGCTCCGATTTCAACCCGCCTTACTGCATGGTCCACACGATTGTAAGAAGTAATACCAACTGGTTTACCGCTTCGTTTATCGATCACCACAAAAGGTAAGCATTCCTTTTTCTGGAAATTTTCCAGGCGCTTTTCCACATCTTGAGAGAAATGCTCAGGCTCAGGAACTAAGGCATACCACAAATTATTCAACCCATCTCGTCGAATGATATCTGCCAATTCGACATCATATTGGTGGGATAGAGGTTCAAGGCGAACGTATTCACCTTCTAAAGTAATAGCTTAGCAAATCTCTTTCATCATGGTTTCCCCTATATCGTTCTTTATGCTGTGTGTCTCTTTTTTTAATCTCTGTTTATGACATAAAAATAAAAAAACACCTATTTTTTTATGACACTCAGCTATTTAACCGAAAACATATGATAAAAATCACAAAATTTTAACATCTTTACCAAATTGCAGCTTCATTACGCTACAGTTAACTCATCTGACCTGTTAATGAAATCCCGAATGGGAGTATAATAATGAGCAATTTTCCACACCTTTTTACCCCGCTTGATTTAGGCCATACCGTCCTAAAAAACCGTATTTTGATGGGTTCAATGCATACTGGGCTTGAAGAGCACCCACAAGGCAGCGAGCGACTAGCGCATTTTTACCGCCTACGCGCTGAAAATGGTGTCAGTCTGATCATTACCGGTGGTATCGCCCCCAATCCAGAAGGAGCACTTACCGCTCATGGCGCGGTATTAAACGATAAAAACCAGCTTTCATTTCATCAACAAATGACGGATGCCGTCCACCAAGCTGACGGTAAAATCGCCTTACAAATCTTACATGCAGGGCGTTATGGCCTGCATCCTAAATTAGTTGCACCAAGCCCTATTCAAGCAGAGATTATTCCATTCGCCCCCCGAGAACTCTCAACTGATGAAGTTGAAAAAACGATTGATGACTTCGTGACAACAGCCAAGCTAGCTCAACAAGCTGGCTATGATGGTGTCGAAATTATGGGATCTGAAGGTTATTTAATTAACCAATTTATCACCAAACGTACCAACCATAGAACCGATGAATGGGGTGGAAGTTACACAAACCGAATTCGTTTTCCCATTAAAATCGTACGGCGAATACGGGAAGCCGTTGGCGCTAACTTTATTATTATTTACCGGCTTTCCATGCTGGATTTAGTTGAAGATGGCTCAACGTGGGAAGAGGTTGAATTACTTGCCAAACAAATTGAAAACGCGGGTGCGAGTATGATCAACACCGGTATTGGTTGGCACGAAGCTCGAGTACCGACGATAGCAACGCAAGTTCCTCGCAGTGCATTTAGTTGGGTTACGCAAAAATTAATGGGGAAAGTGAATATTCCACTGATAACCACTAACCGCATCAATGACCCTTTTGTTGCAGAACATATTATTGCCAATCACCAAGCGGATATGGTTTCAATGGCTCGGCCGTTTCTGGCTGATGAAGCATTTGTTCGTAAAGCCGCAGAAAATCGAGCAGATGAAATTAACACTTGCATTGGTTGCAACCAAGCCTGTCTCGACCTGATTTTTAGTGGAAAACTGGCCAGTTGTTTAGTTAACCCACAAGCTGTTAGGGAAATGGATTATCCCAACGAAAAAGCCGCACTGAGTAAATCCGTTGCGATTGTTGGTGCTGGGCCCGCTGGGTTATCTTGTGCAATTTACGCGGCAAAGCGTGGGCATCGTGTCACTTTGTTTGAAAAATCTAACCATATAGGTGGCCAATTTAACCTCGCTAAACTGATACCTGGCAAAGAAGAATTCCATGAAACCATCCGTTACTTTTGCCGCCAGTTACAATTATTGAATGTTGATGTACGCCTTGAACAACAAGCCGATGTTGACTGTTTATCGGGGTTTGATGAAGTCATTATTGCAACGGGTGTCATCCCACGAAAAATCCAGCTCGAAGGGGTTGAGCACCATAAAGTCATTTCCTATATCGATGTCATCACCAAACAACGCTCTGTTGGAAAAAGTGTCGCTATTATTGGCGCTGGAGGGATTGGCTTTGATGTTGCTGAATTGCTAACCCAAGAAGGGAAAAGCAGCAGTTTAGATAATTCACTCTTTAATAAAGAGTGGAATATTGATACCACAATTCATTCTAAAGGTGGTGTATTACCCCCACAAAAAGTCCCTATGGCATCAGCTCGTCAATTGTATTTATTACAGCGGAAAAACAGTAAAGTGGGAGCAGGCCTCGGTAAAACAACCGGTTGGGTACATCGTTTATCACTAATGAAACGCGGTGTTCAAATGCTAAATGGCGTGGAATACATGCGAGTTGATGACGAAGGGCTCCATATTCGCTATCAAGATAAAACACAGTGCCTGCCTGTTGATAATGTCATTTTGTGTGCAGGGCAAGAGCCTTACCGCCCATTAAAAACACAACTAGCAGAACACGGGATCAACGCCCATGTGATTGGCGGTGCGGATGTTGCTGCAGAACTGGATGCCCGCCGAGCAATTGAGCAAGGGATGAAAACCGCATATCAGATTTAGCCTCTTCATATCCCCCTAAGGTGAGCCTTTTATCTGAGGGGGAACTGCACTCCTTAACCTAACTGATATTTATACCTCTTTTTCTTCACCCCAAACAATTGTTATGTTATAACATAACCACTATTTGTAAATTAAGAATGGCTGAGGGGTTATGACAGTATCAACTGAATTACGTTGTTCATCTTTACCGGATGCGCAAAAGGAAAATGATATTTATAGCAATATCAAGCTAGACTGGGTCGGTATGACAGGGATTGCTTTACCTATTGAGATAGCGGGTCGTCCAATCAACGCACTTGTTGATGTCGGTACTGATTTACAAGGACAGAAAGGAATACACATGTCCCGGCTGTATCAGACCTTAGATGGACTCACACAGCATGAACTAACCCCCAATTTGATTCAACAGGCTCTAGAGCAGATTTTAATATCCCATAGCCATGTATCATCGAAGTCATCTCTTCGACTTTATGGCGATATTTTATTATCTCGCCCTTCTTTAGTTTCTCACCAGCATGGATGGAAAGCATATCCATTTGAAATAAATGCAAATTTCAACAAATCATTTATTATCTGTTTAAAAGTTGGGGTTCCTTATTCATCGACATGTCCTAGTGCCACGGCACTCAGTACCCAAGTGATTCAACAACAATTTGCTATTGAATTTGAGGACGAGACACAACCATTATATCCCACTCAAGTTTTCAACTGGCTAGCTAAAAATGGGTTACCCGCTACACCACATAGCCAACGCAGCTGGGCATGGGTAACCATAGCGTTGAAAGCTAGTCATAAAATATTTCCCATCATTGAATTAATTAATCAAATTGAAAACGTGCTTTCAACACCTGTACAAACTGTTGTTAAACGTAATGATGAACAAGCTTTCGCTATCGCAAATGCCCAAAACCTGATGTTTTGTGAAGATGCAGCGAGAAAACTAGTCATGGCTTTTCGTCATCAATGTCACTATGACGAAGTGAACATTAATATAGAGCATCAAGAAAGTTTACATGCACATAATGCAGTTGTTCACACGCACTGGAAACGGAGTACTCATGCTGCGTAAAAATCCATCAGGACACTCCCCTGTTATTTCAGAAAAAGCCTATATCGACCCTACCGCAATTATTTGTGGCAAAGTCATTGTTGAAGATTACGTGTATATCGGCCCATATGCAGTCATCCGAGCTGATGAACTCAATGAAGAGGGGGATATGTCACCGATAGTAATAGGCCCACATTCAAATATTCAAGATGGTGTTGTTATCCATTCTAAAAGTGGGGCTGGAGTACAAATTGGCTCACATACTTCAATAGCACATCGTGCCATTGTCCATGGCCCTTGTAATATTGCTACACGAGTATTTATTGGTTTTAATAGCGTTCTATTTAATTGCAAAATTGGGGAAAACTGTGTTGTTCGCTATAACGCTGTTGTTGATGGTTTAACGCTACCCCCTGCTTTATATATTCCATCCTGCGTACATGTAAATGCCCACAGTGATTTATCTCAGTTTAAGCAAGTTGACCGCGCCTCTTTGCAATTTTCAGAAGAAGTTGCCGCAACTAATGTGCAGTTAGTCGAAGGTTATCGCCGCTTACGTAATGAGTTTTAACTCAATAACCCACTAAAATAAGGGCAGAGTTCACTTTCGCTGTCTCTGCCCTTTCAAAATATATTTAATTAACAATTAATCACGATGAGATAGCCGCGCTTCAGCGTTAGCCAGTTTCTCATCTTCCGCTAAGCACACCGCTGCAGTAAATAACACGTCAGTTGAAGAGTTAAGCGCCGTTTCTGCTGAATCCTGTAATACGCCAATCATCACACCAACCGCGACCACTTGCATCGCAATTTCATTTGAAATACCGAACATGTTACAAGCTAATGGGATCAGTAATAGTGAACCGCCGGCAACGCCTGATGCGCCACATGCACACACCGCAGCAACCACACTTAATAACAGTGCCGTTGGGATATCAACTGGAATACCTAGAGTATGTACGGCGGCTAACGTCAGTACTGTAATCGTTACCGCTGCACCAGCCATATTAATGGTTGCACCTAATGGGATAGAAACAGAGTAAGTATCTTCATGTAGATTCATGCGACGACACATCCCCATATTCACAGGGATATTTGCTGCTGAACTACGTGTAAAGAATGCTGTTACCCCGCTTTCACGTAAGCAAGCGAGAACTAATGGGTATGGGTTACGTTTCATTTTCCAGTAAACAATCAATGGGTTAACAATGAAAGCAACAATCAGCATACAGCCAATCAATACTGCGAGAACGTGAATATAGCCTTTTAAGGTTGCAAAGCCTGTCGTTGCGATAGTGGAAGCAACCAAGCCAAAAATCCCTAAAGGCGCTAAACGGATCACAACCCGTACCAGTTGTGTTACTGCATTAGAAAAGTCATGAACTAAAGTTTTTGTGGTTTCATTTGCATGGCGCAGTGCAATACCCAGCCCGATCGCCCACGCTAAAATACCAATATAATTGCCCTTAATCAGTGCGTCGATAGGGTTCGCAAATATATTGATTAGCAAGCCTTTTAACACTTCAGCAATATTACCCGGTGGATTTAGCTGTGTATCACCTACCGCTAAGACTAAATTTGACGGGAACAGGAAAGAACCAATAACGGCGACAACCGCGGCAAAAAATGTTCCTAAAATATACAACACCAGTATAGGTTTGATATTGGTTTTTTGCCCTTGGCGGTGGTTAGCAATGGATGACATTACTAACACCCAAACCAGTACAGGAGCAACAGCTTTTAACGCACTAACGAATAAATCCCCTAACAACCCGACATTTTTTGCAGCAGATGGCCATAACCATGCAAGCAAAATACCCGCTATCAAGCCAACCAGTATCTGTTTGACTAGACTACCTTGGCTAATAACTCGCCATAACCCTGTTTTATTTGTATCCATAATAGACCTATATTATTTATCTTTATTAGGAATTAAATGTGTTTGCACAGCAAGTATAAGGAATAATAGTCGCCTGAAAAGGCAATTATTCAAAATATACACAATGATTGACTTTGTTTAACAAACATTTTACATAACTGTGATCTCAATAGAGTTTTGTTTCTTATAGTAGAATGGGATAAACAAAATGGTTGAGCGTTTTCAGGGGGTTAAAAAAAAATCCCCTGCTTTTTACAGCAGAGGATTTAAAAATAAAAAAGATAAATTAACTTTTTGCTTCGTTGCGTTTATTAACAATTGCATTAATGATTAACGTCACGACTAAAATTGACGCAATCACACCCAACGAAATCGGTGTTGGGATATGGAAAATATCAATCAATAGCATTTTTATACCGATAAAGCTTAAAATTACCGCTAAACCGTATTTTAGCATTGAGAACTTTTCAGCAACCCCTGACAACAAGAAATACATGGCACGTAGGCCTAAAATTGCAAATAAATTCGATGTTAAAACAATGAATGGGTCAGTCGTCACCGCAAAAATAGCGGGTATACTGTCCACCGCAAATATCACGTCACTAATTTCAACTAAAATCAGCACTAAAATAAGTGGGGTCGCAAATAGGACGCCATTACGTTTAATAAAGAATTTTTCACCATGTAATTCATCCGTCATACGTAAATGAGAACGAACCCATTTTACTAGCGGTTTATCCGTTATTGGCGAGTCATCTTCTTTGGCAAAAGCCATTTTCAAACCAGTAAATAGCAAGAACAAGCCGAATACATACAAAATCCAGCTAAATTGTGTGACTAACCAACTACCTGCAAAAATCATAATCGTACGAAGTACGATAGCGCCTAATACTCCATAAACCAACACACGACGCTGTAAAGTTGCAGGAATGGCAAAATAACTAAATAACATCAACCAAACGAATACGTTATCAACAGCTAATGCTTTTTCTAATAAATAACCCGTTAAGAACGCCATGGTTTGGCTATCAGCAAACTCACGCCCTACGTTCTCATTAAGATACCACCAAAAACCCGCTGCAAAGAGAAGCGAAAGCGTTACCCACACGATACTCCAAGCCGCAGCTTGTTTCATCGACATTGCTTGGCCTTTGTGTTTCCCTTGCCAGAACAAATCAATGAGTAACATAAGTAAAATAATAACGGCAAAACTACCCCATAAAATCGGGTTACCAACTGAGTGCATTTTCCTTTCCCTTAAAAAACAAAAAACGGCTGATATCCAGAAGACATCAGCCGCTTAAAATTCGTTAACCACAAGCTATTTCTTTTGGTTGTAAATTATGAGCAAACCTCGCCTTCTGGCAAGGTCTCACTTACAACACAAATAACCTAAAAATAGGTAACTGTGGTGCTCGGCTACCGGGTGTAATGTGTACACCGTAATGACGATAAACCGACAAGAAGAAGTTACTCCCCTTTGCTATGGCGATAAGATACGGTAAATAGTCTTAAAATGCAATAATTAGCCTTTATTGTTTTATCGTTATTTTTTTACATTAAAAGATAAATTAACAAGTATATTTCGCATACTCTCGGTAAAAAGCGGGTTAAACGCCATTTTTAAGCACTTTACATCGTTCCATGCCGCGCAATAAATCGTAAAAATCGGCCAAAACTTAAATGAATTCTAAAAATAAGCTTAAAATTTACTGTTTAGTTATTTTCTGTTTTGTTAAAGTGAGCGTGCTTTACACTAACAGCCTGAGGAAACACTACTTTCACTTTGGCATTCACTTAATCCATTTCTCCCTGCCCAACAACAAGTTTGTTGCTGTTATTGCCGTTTAGGAAACATTAATGGAATTAGTTAAAGAACTTTTTTTCGCCCTTTGGCACCAAGATTATGTCACCCTATCTAACCCATCGTTAGTGTGGTCGATTTACTTCATGCTGTTCGCTATCTTGTTTCTTGAAAACGGGGTGTTGCCTGCAGCGTTTTTACCTGGCGATAGCTTATTGATTTTAGTTGGTGTTCTCATCGCTAAAGGCACATTAAGTTATCCGCTCACTATTGTAATTTTAACCGCTGGCGCCAGTTTAGGCTGTTGGGTTGGTTATATACAAGGACGATGGCTGGGGAACACACGAATAGTTAAAGGCTGGCTTGAGCACTTACCTGAACACTACCACCAACGCGCTTATGGCTTGTTCCACCGTCATGGCCTCGCTGCCTTGTTAATTGGTCGTTTTTTAGCTTTTGTCAGAACACTACTTCCAACAATAGCAGGGCTAGCTGGCTTGCAAAACGGTCGTTTCCAAGTATTCAATTGGTTAAGTGGCCTACTGTGGGTGTTAATTTTGACTGCAATTGGTTATGGCTTTGGTAAAAGCCCGATTTTCCTACAATATGAACATCATATTATGAACATTTTGATGTTGATCCCTGTAGGGCTACTGATCCTTGGCTTAATTGGTAGCATTGCTGTTGTCGTTAAGAAAAAATTCTCAAATAAAAAAGCGAATTAATTCTCCATGCGGGAACTCTCAGTTCTCGCATTTTCATTTTTACTTAATTTTACGTCTTAGTATCCCCACTCCCCGCAATTAAATTAACTAACTGATATTTATGGCATTTATATAAATACTGTTTTTTACATTTTTTCTTAACCCCTAATTTATTATTGAATAACTCATTGCACTTAATGCAAAAACAGTTATTGTTAATACAGTGAAGTTTCTTTTCTATTGATAGGAGGTTCTATATGTCATCAAATCATTCATCAGAAGACCTACGCGCAGAACTAAAAGCGTTAGCAGATTCTCTTGAAGCCGTATTGAATGATACAGGCGAGAAGTCGAAAGAAGAGATTGAAAGCTTGAAATCCAAAGCGAAAGATGTACTTTACTCATCTCGCGCTAAACTCGGTCAAACCACCGAAAGGATCACTGAGCAAACTAAAGAAATTGCGGGCCGTGCAGACAACTATGTCAAAGAAAACCCATGGACTGGTATCGGTATCGGTGCTGCTGTTGGTGTAGTTCTTGGCGTACTTCTCGCGAAACGTTAATTGCTTATGGAACAAAATCAACAACGTCAGGGCCCCGGTAAAGGGGTCCTTGAAATACTGCAACGCATTGCCAGTATTACCGTTAATATTGTTGAAACTCGCCTTCAACTCATTGCCGTTGAGCTCGAAGAAGAGAAAGTTAATTTTATCCAGTTGTTATTGTTAGTTGGACTAGCGCTTCTTTTTACTGCTTTTGGCCTAATGTGTTTAATTGGTCTTATTTTTTGGTCTGTTGACCCTGTTTATCGTTATCAAGCACTTGCTATAACAACAGGGTGCTTAGTCCTACTCGCCATTACCTTTGCTATTTGGGCTCTTAAAAAAGCAAAGCAGTCTACCTTATTGAGCTCCACACGGGAGCAATTAAGCCAAGACGCGAATGCATTAGCAGGTAAAGATAATGACCAGAAATAAACGCCAATTACTTGCCGCAAAAAAACAACGGTTACTCAACAGAATTGAGCAGCAACGGAGCGACCTTGCTGCAAGTTCTGAAGATTGGCTACGAGTGACCGCTCCTTATGACCGTACATGGAAAACCTTCGTTACCTTCCGTCCTTTATTTATTGCGGCAACAGGCCTGCTTTCGATTTATTCACTGAAAAAACCCAAACGCATACTTCAATTAGGGAAAAAAGCCTTCACAATGTGGGGTATAGCAAGGACAATTCAAAGTACGATCAATGCAGGAAAGAAGTAATTTCAATTAAAATCAATATGCTAAATTAAGCCTCTTCACTTTAGCTAGCTCCCCTTCATCACCATTCAATTTTTTTGACTATCTTTGTTAATAAGCTTTGCTTTTTATTGAATAAGCAAATGACTATTATAAGCCCATCAAATGTTTTCTTACCTATTTGTGCTGAAAACAACATTACAAAGCGACACATATCGCAAATACTTTATATTTAATGGCTTATTAGTCTGGAGAATCTTAATGAAAAATTTAGAAAATGGTGCGGTATTGTTAGCTCGTATTATGATGCCAATTCTGTTCATTGTTGCTGGGTATGGAAAACTGGGAGATGCATACGCAGGAACACAACAATACATGCAAGCAATGGGTGTTCCAGGCTTTTTATTACCTTTAACCATTTTATTAGAACTTGGTGGCGGTTTAGCCATTCTATTTGGTTTCTTAACACGAACTGTAGCCCTATTTACTGCAGGCTTTACCGTATTAACGGCGCTACTGTTCCATATCGACTTTAGCGTTGCACCAAATAGTTTAATGTTTATGAAGAACTTTACTATCGCAGGCGGTTTCTTACTATTAGCAGTAACCGGCCCAGGGAAATTTAGTATTGACCATTTATTAAATAAAAAATGGTAACTCCGATTTCATTATCACCCTTATTACCTTATTGACTTTATTTGTTTGTCCAACTTATACCTCCCTCGGGAGGTATTTTTTTATTTAAATCTTTTGAATCGCTACCAGCAAACCCTACTCGTAAACTCTAAATAGTTTGAGTTGTAGGTAGGCGGCAAATTGAGTCATCCCGTGAGCATACATAAGTATGTGACTCGGGTGACTCAATGAAGCCAACACCCCTACGGCTCAAAATATAACGAGTTTACACTCTAAATAATTTGGGGATTTCTCGGAGACACCACGACTTAGCCTCCCCCATACTATCCCGCCGCCACGCCATAATAATATTCGTCTCATGGCTAAACTCTGCGCCAACCACCTTTAAACGCCCTTCGCGAATATCTTGTTCAACCATTGGGTACGGCATCGTCGCAACACCAAGGCCGGCCAACAAGGCTCTGTGTTTATCCTCAATCGTTGACACCGTCAATCGTTGTTGTTTATCCAACAACTGCACCGTGATCACAGGCCGCTCACGAGCGGTATCAGCCACTGCAATTCCACGGTATTTCACTCGAGTCGCATCAGATAACGGCTCAGGTTCTTGGTGAATGGGATGATCCGGGCTCGCTACATAAATATGATTAACGGTATATAACGATTTAGAGTTAATTTCTGAAGAGGATCGAAAATGCATATCAGGAGCAATGACTATATCCGCTTTACCGCTTTCAAGACGTTCCCATGCTCCCGCCAATACTTCAGTAATTAACGATAACTGTGTTTCTGATTTTTCCGCCAATCGTTCCACCAGCGGAAAAAGTGAATGAACAGGAACTAAAGCCTCACACACGATGGTTAAATGCGTTTCCCATCCTTTTGCAAGCGCTTCCGCATCAGATGTTAGCTTATCAGCGGCTTCAAGTAGGATCCCTTCCTCTATCAAGTAGCATCCTACCGACATTGGTAAACTTAGTTCTATGCCCTGAACGGTCAAATAAAATGACATCGAGCTCTTCTTCTAATTTTTGCATGGTATAACTCAGCGCAGATGGGACTCGCCCCAACTCTTCAGCGGCTGCAGCAAAACTACCACGGCGGTCGATTGCATCCATAACCCTTAATGACTCAAGCGTTAATGCTCTCTCTTTACTCATGAAGTTTCTCTTTCAGGAAATTTGAACAAAGGAAACAGATTAACTGGCTAACAATTCAACGTCCAGCTATTTATTATAACAATAGATTATTAACTTATTTATTTTCAATGAGGGTTAACCATTATGATGACACTAAGACCCGCTAACCATTGCGGAAAAGCTGATTATGGTTGGCTACAAGCCCGTTATTCCTTTTCATTCGGCCATTATTTTGACCCAGACTTTATGGGTTTTAAAACTCTCAGAGTGCTGAACCAAGAAGTTATCGCGCCACAAAATGCACTACAGCCAAGAACCTATCCACATGTCGATATCTTAAATATCATCCTAAAAGGGCATGCAGAATATCGAGATAGCCTAGGTAACACCATCCAAGCGGATGAAGGTGAGTGTGTGCGTTTTTCACCGCGCCCAGACCTGAGCTACAGCGAACAAAATGTGTGCCCAAAAACACCGTTGACACGTTTACAGCTCTGGCTAAATGCTTGCCCACAGCAAGAATCTTTGCCTTTGCAAAAAATAGCCATTAGTGAAAATGAGAACAAACTTATCGCATCTCCTGACGGGGAAAGTCAAAGCATTCAGTTACGTCAACAAATTTGGATCACCCAAATTCATTTGGCAACTAATGAGTCAACAGCGATCACGCTAAAAGGAAAAAACTCATTCCTTCAGTCTATACATGGTGGAGCGACATTGCGTACACCAAAAGGCGAGCAGTTAGAAATGAATTGCAATGATGGGGCTTTTATCCAAGACGACAATCAAGTCATCATTAGTGTAAATAAACCGTTTAGAGGGCTATTAATCGATCTTGGAGAGCAAAGCTAGCCCTTTTCCTGCTATAGCAGAGTGAATTTTGCGAACGGATTCGCAAATTTTATGATTTACATATCCTACATATTGACATGCTTGTGTTAGAGTCCTGCCATTAGCGAGCAAAAAACAAGTCATTTTCTTGCTCAAATGCTTTTTCGTTTTGATTTTAAAGGTGTTTCCGTGGCTCTATTCACTCAACAGCGACATAATCAAATTTTTGCTCAAATTCTCAATGAGGTAGTGCCTCAAGACGAGTTAGCCAAAAATTTCTCCGTTTCTACTCGAACTATTCGTTCTGATATCAATGAAATCAATGAATTGATACAGCCATATAGTGCTCATATTGTATATGAGCGAGGTCGCGGTTACCGACTAAAAATTGAAGACGAAGCCCTATTTGCTACCTTTACTCAACAAAGTGATGAAGACAATCAGATTCCTCGCACTAGCAAAGAGCGCATTGATGCCCTGCTATTAAAACTCTTGATGTTATCACTCCCCGTAAAACTTGATGATATCGCTGAAGAGTGGTTTATCAGCCGTGGCACTTTACAGCAAGATATGGGCGCGGTGAGAGAACAGCTTCATAAATACCAAATTGCATTAGAAAGTATCCCTCATCAAGGCATTCGTTTGAACGGTAGCGAGTGGGCAGTTCGAGCTTGTATGACCGAAACTTTATGGCGCCGCTATTCCGCACAGATAACCCCTGATTTAACCACTTTCCGCCCTGATTGCCTTGATAATTTAGACCTGACATATATCGATAAAGTTTTACATAACAGTATGAATCGCTTTGATATTCGGATTAGCAACGAAGGGCATTTATACCTGGTTTTTAATTGTGCGGTGACTATTTTGCGTATCACTCGTGGTCATGAACTCACCACCTCCGTCAAAAATGATGACAGTGAAGAAGTGATCCGCAAAGCCTGTGATGAAATATCCAAAGGTTTAATCTACTTTCTTGGCAATGACCTTTCAGGGGCAGAACTTAGCTATTTACATGACCAAATTGTTGCCCAACGCATTAGTAACCAAGACTCTAGCACGCAAAAAAGTGGTACTCATAATGAGCTGTGTGAATATATTTTAAATTATATTAATGAGTTATATAATTATGACTTACGGAGCGATGAAAAACTCAAAAAAGATCTCAATACTCATCTTGCATCGCTGATCACCCGTTTGCAGTATCATATTTCCACACCAAACCCGCTATTATCTGATATCAAACAATATTACCCGTTCGCCTATGATGTCACACTGAGCGCGTTAACCAGTGCAAGTAAGCAATTACTCCCCCACCCAATCAGTGAAGATGAACTAGGTTACCTTGCGGTTCATATTGGAGTCAGCCTCGAACGTAACTATGGCGCTGGCTCCATTCGCCAAACAGAAGTACTGGTAGTTACTGATGCAGGGAACTCCACGTTTCGCGTGGTTGAATCTAAAATCATGCGTGAATTTCCACAGCTCAAATTTAGCCGAGGGTTAACGTTACAAGAGTATGAATCCTTGGATGAAGTCTCTGAAGATTTCGTGATTACCACTGTACGAATTTCAGAGAAAAATAAGCCTGTTATTAAAATTGCGCCGTTCCCAACACCCTATCAACTAGAGCAAGTTGGCCGCCTCGCCATGGTTGATCAAACTCGCCCTTATATTATCGAGCGCTTTTTTGATGAACGGTTCTTCATGGTAATTAATGAAAAAATTAGCCAAGAAGAGCTCTTTCAAATGGTTTGCAATAAATTGCAGCAAGAAGGCTACGTCACACCTGATTTCTACCCTTCACTACAAGAGCGTGAATCAATTGTTTCCACCTTGCTCGGGGAAGGTATCGCATTGCCTCACTCTTTAGGTCTACTTGCCAATAAAACAGTGGTTGCAACCGTTGTCGCCCCGAAAGGCATTGAGTGGAATAAGGAAACCAAAGAAAATGCTTATGTCATTTTCTTATTAGCTATCAGTAAAACAGACTATGAAGAAGCAATGGCTATTTATGACCTTTTCGTTACCTTTGTAAAAGAAAAGACAACACGTCGCTTAGTGAGTGTCAAAAATTTCAATGAGTTCCAAGTAATAGCTAAAGATAGCTTAGCGCGTATCCTCTAACTTGATAGCAATTTCCACTTTGTAGTGGAAAAGTGGAAGTTGCTGACTTTTACGTGATCCTAACCACAACTCTTATAAATACTTTCCTATCCTAAACTGTCTATTTTACGGCCAAAGTGACTAAATGGAAGCGAGTACAACCCACGCAACATCATTTCCATTTATAGCTTCCACTTCCCTTTCCAGTTCCTTTTTTTGTTTCCATTTTTTAATTAAAAAAATAATTAATTGATAAATAACACATTTTATTCAAAGTATTGTTATTTACATCTTATTTAGATAGTTGACTGATGTCAATTTTTCCACTTAATTTCCAAATAGAGCAAAAAACATACCAAAGATACATTTATTAATTTCCAAACAATTTCCACTTATAAGTGGAAATTTCCTGCCTGCAAAAATGAACAAGAACAGACTAAGGTATTAAGCATGAAGGAACAGAGTAGTCTAACTTGCAATATTACTTTGGATTTTAAATAGTTATGAGTGAATCAGTTGTCGTTTTTAAAATGTTAGAACATAACCTTGATATTGATGAGGTGACACAAAAACTGCTAGCAGTGATTACTGACTGGCTCAAGCAGGAGGACTGCTACACCACAGATGTACAACAACAGATGTTGGAGTCTCATTTACGTGCCATGGTCGGTAGAGCAAAAACGGGTGAAGCCTTACCAGAAGTCGATATCAGCTTATTCGATGAAATTTCTGAACATTCGATAGTGCTCGCACAACGGGTTGTTGACACACTTCCTGGATTAGCACCTGAAGAGACTTATTTACTCTCTGTTCACTTTGAAGTCGCACGTTCAAATGATTAATTACTAATTTGGTAGGATTTGGAGAATATTTTATGAAACAGATAGTTGTTGTTATCGGTGACCGTTTAGGTAAAGGCCAAAAAGTAGCTGCCGGTGTTGAAGCTGCGGGTGGTAAAGCGGTTGTTGTTCCGGGGGTCGCTGCTGATATGAAACTCGGTGATGTCATGAACGCAGAACAAGCCGATTTAGGCATCTCATTTTGTGGTAGTGGTGGCGCTGGCGCAATTACCGCTCAAACTAAATATGGCTATAAAGCTCGCTATGGGATGCGCTCTATTGAAGAGGGAGAAACCGCGATTGCAGACGGTTGCAATGTATTAGGTTTCGGTTTTATGGACAAGGAAGAATTAGGCGAGCGCTTGGTAAAAGCATTCAATAAAAAATACGGCAACGCTTAATGAAAAAATCTATCGAAACGGTTGTACGGGTTACAGGGCAAGGCGACACTAAGCAAAAAGCAATAGCTGACGCCTTAAATTCAATTCAAAAAACCGTACTGAAGAACAGCACAGATATCATCCTACGGATAGAACCAAAGGATGTTGAAGTGATTAGTGCTCACTCTCATTCGCGGACAGAAAAATTTCTTTTTCTCTTTTTGCCACGCAAACGTGAACATTTTCGTGTTGTACTCGACGTTTCGCTGGATGTCACTTTACTTTCTGTCAACGAAATACCATTTACAGAACAATAATAGCAATCAGGTCTGGAGTTAATTCCATGAGTGAAACTGCATCTTTTTTAGAAATATTGGGCATGTCCCTGATCATCGGTGGGCTCTGCGGCTTTGGCTTAGGCGCAGGGGCTGCGCGTATGTTCCACGCACCAACCGTACAAGGTATGGGGGCATTCCGTACATTGGGTGAGCTGAACGCTTGTGAAGGCGACCCAGCGTCTCATTTTTCTTTCGGCTTAGGGTTCTTCTTTAACGCATGGGCATCGTCAGTTGCTGCTGGGGCATTTACACAAGATGTTGATCACCGCATCATCCCAAACTGGGGCGCGGCGGCACTATTAACCAAAAACCGTAGTGTCGCTGACACACTGCATAACCCGAAAAAAATGGCTATCGCTTGTGCCATCATTGGAGCATTAGTTGTCGCCTTCTTAAACACAACCGCTTCCGCAGTTCCTGCTGCACTACAAACGACAGCCATTAACGTACTAGTGCCTGCCGCAAACTTGTTAGTTAATACCGTGATGCCAGTCATCTTCTGGTTAGCCGCCATGGATGCAGGGCGTCGTTCAGGTTTCTGGGCAACATTATTTGGTGGTTGTGCTCAGCTAATCATGGGGAATGCTATCCCTGGTTTAGTTTTAGGTATCTTGATTGGTAAAGGCGTTGATGACAACGGCTGGAACCGTATCACTCGTACAATGATGATAACAGTGGTTCTCCTGTTCGTTCTCAGCGGCTTCTTCCGTGAATTCGACCTAAAGATGATCACCTCTTTCAACCTAGATAAACCATTGTGGCTTGAATACGTCCACGGTCTGCTGAGCGGGAAATAATCATGACAACAGAAATTAACAAACAAGATTTTTGGTACGCAGAATGGTCCTTCCCGATTTTTGTTGGGTTGCTTTCCGCAGGGATCTTCGCAGGTACCCACATGTATGTCGTCTACGGTTTTGGGGCATTTAACGAAGTGGCGTTCGTCGCCATGTTACGTGCAGGGTTAGATACCGGGGTTTATGGCGCAGTCGCAGCATTTGGTGCAAGTTTCTTATTTGCTAGGATCATCGAAGGTTCATTGGTCGGTATTTTAGATATCGGTGGTGCACTGCAAACCGGTATTGGCCTCGGTGTTCCCGCCTTATTTTTAGCCGCTGGTTGGGATTTTTTAGTCACTAACTTCTGGATGTCGTTACTAACTGGCTTATTCCTTGGCGTATTAATCGGCTTACTGATTGTATTTGCACGTAAATTCACGATTGCTCAGGCTAACTCAACCTTTGGTGCTGACGTCATGATGGGTGCGGGTAATACCTCTGGCCGTTTCTTAGGTCCATTAATTATTTTAGCTGCGATGGCCGCATCCATTCCAATCGGAATTGGCTCTTTAATTGGCGCATTGATTTTCTATGTATGGCAAAAACCCGTTGCCGGTGGCGCCATTTTAGGTGCAATGTTGTTCGGTTATTTCTTCCCAATCGTCGCTTAACCAACACTCTCCCGGGGCATATGCTCCGGGTTACTGAATAACATAAGTTAAAAACAGACTCGAAATAGTTCAAAGAGTAGCGAAAGTGCTGCCAACAACGCTGCGGTTGACATCATTTAGAATACGCACTTAGGCATACTCTAAATAATTCAAATTGCAGCTAGGCGGCAAACGACGATATCCCTAGGAGCATACAAAAGTATGTGACTAGGTGCTGCCAACAACGCTGTGGTTGACATCATTTAGAATACGCACTTAGGCATACTCTAAATAATTCAAATTGCAGCTAGGCGGCAAACGACGATATCCCTAGGAGCATACAAAAGTATGTGACTAGGGTAGCGGAAGTGCTGCCAACAACGCTGCGGTTTGAAGTATGACGAGTATCGAGTATAGAGAGGACAACTATGTACACTTTAATCATCAAACAAGGTAAGCGTATCGATGGCTCGATTATCGACATTCTTATTAAAGATGGAAAAATCGAAGCGGCAGGCCCTGAATTAGCGAATAATCAGCAAGCCGAAAAAGTCATTGACCTACAAGGAAAAACTTATGTCAGTGCTGGGTGGATTGACTCTCATGCTCATTGCTTTGTTGAGTCACCTATTTACTTCGATGACCCTGATTTAGCAGGAGCCGCTGGCGGAGTTACCTCACTGGTTGATGCAGGTAGTGTCGGTGCTGATGATATTGATAAATTTTATCAGCTCACCCAGAAATCAAAAACGAATGTCTTTTCTCTGTTAAATATTTCACGTATTGGCATCATTGCGCAAAATGAATTGTCGGATATGAACAACATCAATGAAGCCTGCTTTCAAGACGCTATCGAGCGCCACTCCGGCTTTGTTGTTGGTATGAAAGCCCGTATGAGTAAAAGCGTGGTTGGTGAAAATGGCATTACCCCTCTGGTTAAAGCTAAAGAAATGCAGAAAAAACACCATCTTCCACTCATGGTGCATATTGGCAACAACCCGCCGGATATTGATGAAGTCGCTGATTTACTGACGCGCGGCGATATCATCACTCACTGCTTTAATGGCAAACCCAATAAGATTTTAGGCGAAGATGGCTACCTAAAACCATCAATTGCTCGCGCACTCGCACGGGGTGTCATATTAGATGTTGGACATGGCGGTGAAAGCTTTAGCTTTAAAGTTGCAGAGCAAGCGATGCGCATTGGTACTTACCCTGACATCATCAGTTCCGATATTTACCACCGCAACCGCGTTAATGGCCCTGTTTATAGCCTCGCTTTTGTGATGACCAAATTTCTGTGTATGGGCTTTAGTGCGGAACAAGTGCTTCGCTGCGTTACCGAAAAAGCCGCCAACTTCTTATCGTTACCCGCAAAAGGCTATTTAAGGCCGGGCTTTGACGCCGACATAACCCTTTTTGACCTTAAAGAAGAGCAAACAGAGCTCACGGATGCAGAAGGCGAACACCGTATAGGCACTCACCGCTTCGTACCATTGGCTGCTATCGTCGGTGGAAAACACATTATTCATGCACAAGGTGAATCAGAACATGCAATCGATTTATGATAAATATCAGTTAAAACACGTTATTAATGCCTCTGGCCGCATGACAATTCTGGGTGTTTCAACGCCAACTCCAGAAGTTGTTGAACGTGTTGCTTATGGATTAAATAATTATTTTGAAATTAAAGACTTAGTTAATAAAACTGGCGAATATATTGCTAATCTATTAAATGTTGAAGCTGCGGTAGTTGTATCTTGTGCCTCTGCTGGTATTGCACAAGCTGTTGCAGCGGTGATTGTACAAGATGATGATGATTTACTGCTCAATTTGCATTCATCCGACAAAGTTGTTCCTCGTGAAATTATTTTACCTAAAGGCCATAACGTTAATTTTGGTGCCCCTGTGGACACAATGGTAAGCTTAGGTGGCGGTAAAGTAGTCGAAGCGGGTTTTGCTAATGAGTGCAGTGCCGCCCAGTTAGCAGCAAAAATCACCCCCAATACAGCCGCTATTTTGTACATCAAATCACACCATACCGTGCAAAAAAGCATGTTAACCGTGGAACAAGCCGCCAAAGTGGCTCATGACCACCAGCTCCCCCTGATCGTTGATGCCGCAGCAGAAGAAGAACTTACCGCTTACTACCAAGCCGGGGGCGATATTGTGATTTACAGCGGAGCAAAAGCAATCGAAGGCCCAACAAGCGGTCTGGTTATCGGTAAAAAACAATATATTGAGTGGGTAAAACGCCAAAGCCAAGGTATTGGCCGTGCGATGAAAGTAGGTAAAGAAGGTATTTTGGGGCTCACACTCGCTATCGAACAGTACCTGACTGCTACCAAAGAAACAGGCGCAGAGATGGTTAATCGAATGAGTCAATTCATCAGTGATTTAAATGCCATTAAAGGTATCTCTGCTCGAGTCGTCTGGGATGGTGCAGGACGTGATATTGCCCGTACCGAAATTAGCTTTGATGAAAAAATGATAGGCAAAACCACTTACCAAATCATGGCTGAGCTAAAACAGGGCGATACCGCGATTTACTTCCGTGAGTACAAAGCCAACGAAGGAAAAGTAGAGGCTGACATTCGCAGTGTTAGCACTGAACAACTTGATGTTATTTCTAAGAATATTCGTTTGTTAGTAGAAGGAATTTAAGATGAAATTGTCACCGAATTTTTATCGTGACCGTGTCTGTTTAAACGTACTGGCAGGCAGCCATCAAAATGCAAAAGATATCTATGCCGCAGCAGAAACCTTTGTTGTTGTTGGTGTTTTATCTAAAAATTACCCTGACTTAGAAAGTGCAATTGCTGATATGCGCATTTATGCACAAGAAACCGATAATGCATTATCAGTTGGTCTCGGCGCTGGCGACCCAAATCAGTCAACCATGGTGTCGTTAATTGCAAAAGAAGTTCAACCACAACACGTTAACCAAGTATTCACTGGTGCACCAATTAGCCGTGCACTATTAGGCCAAAACGAAACCTTCGTGAATGCGCTCATATCACCAACAGGCACGGTAGGTATGGTAAAAATTTCTACAGGCCCACTAAGCTCTCAAGCGCCAGATGGCATTGTTCCGGTTGAAACTGCCATTATGATGCTTAAAGACATGGGTGCTGACTCAGTTAAATTCTTTAATATGAAAGGATTAACATATATTGAAGAATATAAAGCCATTGCCAAAGCTTGCGCTGACTTTGATTTTTCTTTAGAGCCTACAGGCGGCATTGATTTAGATAACTTTGCTGAAATTTTGCAAATTGCCCTTGATGCAGGCGTGAAAAAAATCATTCCTCATATTTATAGTTCCATCATTGATAAAGAAACGGGCAACACTCGCCCAGAAGATGTACGTCAATTATTGCAGATGGTTAAGCAAGCGGTTAATTGATGTGGTAGTAAGCAGTAAGTGAGAAAATAAATATAAGCGAGTAAATAAGTATAAATAAGCAGTACAAAATCTGTCATCATGACAAAACAACAAGTTGCCCCGCTCATCATTGTATGCAGCGGGGCTTTTTATTGCACATCAATGACCTATCATTCTTGCATTTGGTATAATATGAAACCAATAATTATCAGGTACTGGGCTATCCCAAACGCCAAAATACATAGCAATACCAATAATAATAAATAAAACTGCTAAGGTTAGAATTGCCATCATCCAACCCGATAAGCGAAATTGACGTTTTTTTGTTGGCACTTGCAATGAAAAATCCAACGTTGATGCAACAGGGCAAGACTCAACGCAAGTCATACATCCCGTACATTCCACCGTTCTTACAGTAATTAGCTTATCGACAGGTATCCGTGATGGGCAGTTCTTGGCACATTTTCCGCAATCAATACAACTTTCCACATTTCGCCGAATTTTAAATGGCGAAAATAACGAAAAAATGCCTAACAAAGCGCCATAAGGACACAAATAACGGCACCAAGCATTACGAATAAACAAGCTTGCTATCACTAAAATGACCACAGTAATAAGCGCAAACAAGCTAATATAACGAAAAAAATCCAACATTTTTACGTCAATAATGATCCCATAAGGCGACATCATAAAATATTGGATCATCTGCGCAGACATGGAAAATGCAATATAAAGAAAGAAACCTAATAACAAATATTTTAGGCCTCTTAAAGGGATATCGAGCCATTTAGGTAAGCTAATTTGGTTTTGATAACGAAAGACTTTTTTCCCTAACTTACCAGTGTACTCTGATATTGTGCCAATCGGGCACATCCATGAACAAAATGCTTTTTTGAACAGTAAGCTAATCACAATAAAAGAGACTAATAAAAACATTGAGGCCGCATGAATTGGCGGAAAACTCCCCGTTTCCAAGGTATATTTTAAATTCATTAACCCCGCAATCGGCAGCCAACCTTCAATTCCACCAGGGCGAGGAAGGTGAATTGTCGCCCCTCCAGTTTCGTAATATCGTACCCAGTAATAGAAGGTAACTCCAATATAAATATTGATTGCCAATAGCGTGAACTGTACAAATTTACGCCATGTTGATGCATTTCGCCAATCATTCCAAGGGAGTTTTCCCCCAGTTGTACCTGGGCGACGTTGGTACCTTACACGTGATTTCTTTATCATCTACGCACATCTCTTTAACATGCATTATAAATACCACTATTGTAATTACATATTCACATAGCGTATTGATTTGCATCAGAGGGTTGTGACGTTAATGACTTGATGTATCAAATGATGAAGACAAGCCAGAAAAGAAAGAAGAGAAGTATTTTTATATTAAATCAAAAGATTATGATTTTTTCTAAATAATTCGAGTTGTGCCAAGGCGGCAAAATGAGGAAATCCCTAGGAACATACACAAGTATGTGACTAGGATTGACGAATGAAGCCAACACAGGCACAGCTTGAAGTATGACGAAAAAATGGGAGTTGGCCGATAAGCCGGGTTCTGTCATGGACAACCATTCATCTAGGCCAGCACTTGCGCACTGGCTCCAGCAACCTACCCGAGTTCAATGCGGGCCGCACCATATGAACCCCTATTTGGTCTTGCTCCGGGTGGAGTTTACCGTGCCACGAACTGTTGCCAGTCGCGCGGTGCGCTCTTACCGCACCCTTTCACCCTTACCTGATCCTGTAAACAGGCCATCGGCGGTTTGCTCTCTGTTGCACTAGTCGTAGGCTCGCGCCTCCCAGACGTTATCTGGCACCCTGCCCTATGGAGCCCGGACTTTCCTCCCCTCTACCCGTCTCCCGAAGGGACTACGATAAAGCAGCGGTTGTCTGGCCAACTCCGCGGCGAATTATAGGCACTTTGTTGTTGCTTGTACAGACTCTAACGTGGGCAATTTACCACTTATATCAATCAAATCGTGGTATTTGCCCAAAAATCATTCATCACTTTGATTATCAAGCATCAACTTATACAGCATATTTTTCTTGAGACCATAAATTTCAGCCGTGATTGCAGCCGCTTTTTTAGGGGGTAATTCTTTTTGTAATAAATTTAATGTTCTCACCACTTCAGGGGAAACTGCGGAGTCATCCGCTGGCTTTTTATACCCTTCGACAATCAACACCATTTCGCCACGGTGACGGTTTTCATCTTCTTTTACCCAAGCGAGTAATTCCCCCACTGGGCGGCCTTCAATGGACTCCCACGTTTTCGTAATTTCACGTGCTAAAACAACATGGCGATCCGGTCCCCAGACTTCCACCATATCTGCTAAACTGTCTAACAAACGGTGGGTTGATTCATAGAAAATCAGCGTGCGAGTTTCTTGTTCGAGAGATTGTAAAACATCTTTACGCCCTTTTGTTTTAGCGGGTAAAAAACCTTCATAACAAAAACGGTCTGAGGGTAAACCCGCTGCTGATAACGCGGTAATAGCAGCACAGGCACCCGGTAAAGGTACGACACGAATACCCGCTTCGCGGCAACGATTAACTAGATGATAACCTGGATCATTAATTAAAGGTGTACCCGCATCGGAGACTAATGCGATACTATCACCTTGTTGAAGTCGACTAATTAATTGATCTGCCTTTTGCTGTTCATTATGATCATGCAGAGCAAACAACCGCGCATTTATCGCAAAATTCTGTAATAGAATGCCTGAATGCCGAGTGTCCTCTGCTGCAATAAGGTCAACATGTTTAAGAACATCCAACGCGCGTTGCGTTATATCCCCCATATTACCAATTGGGGTAGGGACAATATACAGCGTGGATGCCATAACCACAGCTTGATTAGGTTGGTTCATTGTTTCATCCGAATAGCCGGTTTAAAATTAAGCAATTGAAAAATACACCATTGGATACAGTATGCGTCCTTCAATTTTTTTGCATTTGAAAAAAGGGTTAATCTGCACAGCAATGCTGTCCACATTTGCACTGTCAGGGTGCCAAATTGTCTCGGAATACTTTCCGTCAACCCAAAAAACGCCTGAGCAAAGCACATCTGATGATGCTAGCCGTTACCAAGCAATCATTGATGCTGCACAAGGTAAGCCTTCAATGGAGGCGATAAGGGCCTACATTAGCCAAGAACCTTTATTAAAAACAGCCGCTGAACGCCAAGCTAATATTGATGGGTTATGGCAGATGTTAACACAGTTAACGCCAGAACAAATTCATGGAATTGGGACAGATGAAAATATTCTCCAAGGCTGGGTCGATCTTTTAGATATTTATCAAAACAACCGAGACGACACAGATGCTTTACTTGCAGGCTATAACGATTGGAAAATGCGTTACTCGAATAACCCTGGAGTGATGACAACGCCGACTCTTTTGCAACAAGCCATGATACCTCAAGTGGGCAAAAACCCTAAGATTGCATTGTTTTTACCCATGAGCGGGCAAGGACAAGTATTCGGTCAAGCGATTATGCAAGGCTTTATGGATGCACAAAAAGGCCTGCCTCAAGGGCCCGCTACTCAAACAGCCATAACACCGCCACCAAGTAGTGGAAATGATGTGCTTGACCAAATTTATGAACAAGTTGCAGCAACAACAGGTAATGCTCCCACTTCTAGCGATAGCGACGTGGTGACATCAACTTTGCGTATTGATGCCGCCCCTGTGAATACCCAAAGCGTCAAAGTGTTTGATACCACAAACAAGCAAATGCCTGAGCTTATTGAACAAGCGAAAAATGAAGGTTTCAATCTTATTGTTGGGCCATTATTAAAAAGTGACGTTCAAGTTATTACCCAAATGGGAGCGCCTGTTAGTGTGCTCGCTCTCAATGAGCTTGATGCGAACCAATTACAGCCTCGACCTAATCTTTGCTATTTTTCATTATCGCCAGAAGATGAGGCACAAAATGCTGCCGCTTACATGAAAGCTGAAGGTAAGCAAATGCCATTGGTACTAGTTCCCGCTAATGCTTTCGGTGATAGGATAGCCAAAGCCTTTGCACAAGGGTGGCAAGAAAAAGGCGGCGGGACCGTTTTAATGCAAACCTTTGGGTCTGTCCCTTCTTTAAAAGAGTCGATTAATCGCGGCGCAGGTATCCGTATGACAGGAACGCCTGTGAATACCGGAATACAATCGATAGACTCACAATATGTCGATTCAACTGGTGCGATTGACGGCGTTTATATTGTTGCCACTCGTGATGAGCTGACCTTAATCAAGCCAATGATTGAAATGGCAATTAGTTCTCGTTCTCGCCCTTCGCTTTATGCAAGCTCTCGCAGTAACCAAGCTGGATCTGGCGCAGACTACCGCTTTGAAATGGATGGCGTTAAATTTAGCGAAATCCCTTTACTCGCAGGTGCAAACAATAACTTACGTAAACAAGCCCAACAAAAGCTGAACAATGATTACTCTTTATTCCGCTTATATGCCATGGGTATTGACGCATGGTCTTTAGCCAACAATTACGACAAACTACAGCAATCGGGACAATTTCGTATCAATGGTGCATCAGGAACCTTGAGTACTACACCAAACTGTGTAGTGTTCCGAGAATTACCTTGGTTGCAATTTAAACAAGGCAAAGTGGTTTCCTCACAATAACATCACTGAATACTTCATTTTTTTTCAGACAAGGACGTCATGAAAATTATGCCAAAAGCCATACAATGGTTAACAGGCCGGTACTATGAAAATCAAGTGCTCGCATTCCTGAAACAGCAGGGATTAACATTTGTTGAACGTAATGCAAGGAACCGAGGCGGAGAAATCGACCTCATCATGCGAGATAATACAGGTTGGGTATTTGTTGAAGTTCGGTTTCGCAAGAATTGTGATTACGGAGATGCACTTTTATCAGTAAACTGGCACAAACGTCGAAAACTATTAGCTGCTGCCAAATATTGGCTCTCACAAAGGCAAGAAAGTTTTGAAACCAGTGCATGCCGTTTTGATATCTGCGCCATCACGGGAAACCAATTTGACTGGATACAAAATGCATTCAACGAAAATGATATTTATTAACAAATGATATAATCAGTTTTATACGCTGATCATGCAGTCAACAAAGCTATAATTCAAATATAATGGCAATATACAAAAATAATTTGAATTATATCGAGGCGACAAAGGAAAAACTCGTGCTAGACCGAATAAAAGTTTGCTTCACTGAAAGTATACAAACTCAAATAGCAGCTGCTGAAGCGCTGCCTGATGCCATTTCAAGAGCCGCGATGATGATGGTTCAATCTCTACTCAATGGCAACAAAATTTTATGTTGTGGTAATGGTGCTTCTGCCGCTACTGCACAACGTTTTGCTGCAAGTATGATCCATCGCTTTGAAACCGAACGCCCTAGCTTACCCGCTTTAGCACTTAATACAGATAATGCAGTGTTAACTGCGATTTCGGGTAGTAAGCAGCCTTCTGAAATTTATGCGAAACAAGTTAGAGCATTAGGTCAACATGGTGATGTTTTGATGGCAATTTCAACCCATGGTAATAGTAGCGATATCATTAAGGCAGTTGAAGCAGCCGTAACTAGAGACATGACAATTGTCGCCCTAACAGGTTATGACGGAGGGGAACTCGCAGGTTTACTTGGCCCCCAAGATGTTGAAATTCGTATTCCATCCCAACGAAGTGTTCGAATTCAAGAAGTTCACCTTCTTACTGTAAATTGTCTATGTGACCTCATAGATAATACTCTTTTCCCACATCAGGACGATTAAGGAGATAAAATGCGATTAATTCCGGTTTTTGCCATAGTCATTAGTACTATTCTATTACAAGGTTGTATTGGTGCTGCTGTAGTCGGTTCCGCTGCTGTTGCAACAAAAAGCGCAACTGACCCTCGTACAGTTGGTCAACAAGTTGACGATGGCACCTTAGAAGCTCGAGTTAGTGGGCAACTGAACAAAGATAAAGAAATTACAGGCAAGGCTCGTATCATTGCAACCGCTTATAAAGGAAATGTTCTGCTAACAGGCCAAAGCCCTGATATGGCTTGGGCTGAACGAGCAAAACAAATAGCCTCTAAAGTTGATGGCACCATCGCAGTTTATAATGAAGTCCGTAGTGGTGAGCCTGTTGATTTAGGTACAGCCTCAAAAGATACTTGGTTAACAACCAAAGTTAAATCTAAAATCCTCGCGAGTGATAGCGTTAAATCTGGTAGTGTGAAAGTCATTACTGAAAACGGTGAGGTTTTCTTGCTAGGTGTATTAACAAGGCAAGAAGGAGATGCAGCGGCGAAAATCGCTAGTGAAACAGATGGTGTTCGTCGAGTAACGACTGCTTTCACTTATCTTAATTAATCATAAACAATAATATATTGTTATAAAAACAAAAGCCGTGGGTTAAAAACCATGGCTTTTTTCTTATTCGTTCATCAACTGGTTTATTTTCAGATAATTCTTACCTCCCAATAAGTGCATTTGGTTCAAGATCCAAGCTTGCCTTTTGAGCACATAAGAAGATGGGTTTTTTACACTATATCTATGAGGATTAGGCAAAACCGCAGCTAATAGTGCAGCCTCACTCATTGAAAGCTTGCTAGCAGGCTTATTAAAGAATTTATTTGCAGCCTCTTCGACCCCAAAAATACCATCACCAAACTCTACTATATTAAGATAAACGGTCAGTATTCTTTTCTTTGACCATAAAAGCTCCATAACAGGGGTCATTACTGTCTCTAAGCCTTTTCTTAACCAACTTCTTCCATCCCATAACCACACATTTTTTACTGTCTGCTGTGAGATAGTTGAAGCCCCTCTAATTGTTTGTTTATTACTCAAATTATGTTTGTAAGCTCGCTCAATTGCATCAAGGTCGAACCCCCAATGATGAGGAAAATTTTGATCTTCCGCTGCAATTACTGCTAAATAGATATACGGAGAAATGTGATTTTCATCTACCCATTCAGAATGAGATACATAAGAAAAATTTAAGTTTATCCATGCACTAACTTGCCGTTCAATCATAACTGCAGAAAAAGGCACTGGTATGTATTTAAATAAAATGACTGAACAAATCCACACCACAAGTAATGAAAATGTGATCTTCTTTAACCAGTGCCATAATCTAGAAACAATAGTTCGCATTCAAATAATCACGCCATTTCCAATACTTTCTTAACAAGCTTATTAATACCCGTATTTGCTTCAGAAATTGATTGAGCTAGCATATAAGCAGGTGTTGTAACAACTCGGTTAACTTCATCAATTACAATATCATCAACAGCACATTTAATATGTTTCCCCCCCATAATTTCTATTTGAGCAATCGTTTCACTATCATCTCCAATAGTTAGTTCTACTGATGTATTTAACATTTTAGGAAGCATCACTGGAGCAATACACATCAGCCCTAGCGGCTTTTTCTGTTGGTGCATTTGGCGTACTAAACTTAATAGTTCTTTATTAATTTCACACTCGCTTCCTTTAACTGCGAAATCACATAAATTTTTTGCCGCCCCAAAACCACCAGGAATAATGAGGGCATCTAGCTTTGAAGCATCAGCTGACGATAAAGGTGATATTTTCCCACGTGTAATACGTGAAGATTCTTCCATTTGGTTACGTTTTTCTGTTTTTAATTCGCCATTTATATGATTTATAACAGTAGGTTGTAACTCATCAGGCGCAAAAAAATGAACCTCAGCATTATATTGACTCAAAGCTAGCATAGTTAGCACTGACTCATGAATCTCGCTTCCGTCAAAAACACCGCAGCCACTTAAAATAACCGCAATTGATTTCATATCTTCCTCCATTTGTAGTAAATTATCTCTCAGGCGCTAAGGTGCATAAACATCAATCTTCATCACAGATTTTAATGAATCTTGTAACAGATTCGCTAAATTTTGGTATCTTGATGTTGCCCTTTACAGTGATATACCTAATTTTATGATTTGCAAAAAACAAAAAGCACATGCAAATCAACGATTTCCCTGGTGTTGGCGCAGTATTCGCGCACCCCAACTTCGGTTGGGGTTATTTTTTTGTACGCTCATCAACCCAGTTTCTCAAAGTTTCTATATCTGCTTTCCAATCCTGTTTTAATTCATCGACCCATTCTTGCACATTGTCCCACCATGCAGGTAAATCAGGAGATTGAATCTGTTGTGCAATTTTCTGTAAGTTCTTTAAGCCAACAGAACCTGCTGCGCCTTTTATTTTATGAGCTTCCTCAACAATCCCTTTTTGGTCTTTAGCCACCATATTTGAATCAAGAATAGCTAAGTAACCCGGCAGCATTTTTTCAAAGACATCTAGACCATCATAAATAAGCTTAGGGCCAACTAACTCAATATACTGTTCTAGCATATCGCAATCGAGCCTAGATTCATCAACACTCGAAGTCTCATGCTCACCCGATATTTTTTCAGGTTGAGTAGATTGCTCCCCCCAAAATTGCTCAATAATTTGGGTCAATGCTGGAACTGATAATGGTTTACTCAATACCCCATCCATACCTGCATCAAAGTATTCTTTTTTATCTTTAAGAACATTTGCCGTTAAAGCAATCAATGGTGGTAAGTCTTGCTTATCATACTGCTGTTTGAGTTGCCGAGAGATATCTAGGCCTGTCATATCAGGTAATTGGATATCCAATAAAACTAAATCATATTCTCCAGGGGCAAACATCTCGAGAGCATCTTTCCCATTCATTGCCACATCAACCGTATTTCCTAAATTTTCTAATACAGAACAAGCAACAACAACATTCAGTTCAATATCTTCTACGAGTAAAATATGTAATGCAGGCAATGGGTAATCCTCTTCACTATCTTGCTGTTCAATAACATTACTTTCAACAACAGGCGCTGTGATAGATAAAGTAAAGGTGGAACCTTGGCCTATTTCACTTTCAACTTGTATATCGCCTCCCATATTTTGTGCTAAGCGACGAGAGACAGAAAGCCCAATACCCGTTCCAGTTGCAGGTTTACCTCCAGCAGAATCTGTTACTTGGTAATACATTGCAAAGATTTTATCTAATTCGCCCTTAGGTATACCTATGCCACTATCCTGAACCCTGAAAAACAATTTATTTTCAGCTTCTTGCCAAATACTAAGCTTCACTTCACCTTTTTGCGTGAACTTAACTGCGTTACCAATTAAATTCCACAATATTTGCCGCAAACGGGTCCCATCAGTTAGCACCGTTTTCGGTAATGCAGGGGCAACATCCATGACAAATTTAAGCCCTTTTGGCTGTACCAATAATCCACTTAAATTCTCTAAATCATTCACAAATTCAGATAATGTGATGGGCTGGTTATCTAACTGAACTTTACGGCGTTCAATTTTATCCATCTCAATAATATCATTGAATATATTACCTAACGTAACGGCACTTACATGAATAGTTTTTAAATAGCTAGATTGTTCCGAAGTTAAATCTGTATCTAATAAAATTCGGCTCAAACCAACAATACCGTTAAGGGGGGTACGAAGCTCGTGGCTGATTGTAGAAATAAAGGTGGTTTTCTCCCTACTCGCGCTCTCTAACGCCTCCTGATAGCGTTTACGCTCCGTTATATCGCGCCCAAAGCCCATCAGACCATGGCGTTTACCAACGCGATCATAAAAAGGCACTTTACGAAGTTCAAAACAGGCTTTACGACCATCTGGATATACCAACCATTGTTCATAAGTGAGAGAAACATTATGACGAAATACTTTTTCATCGGTTTCCATAACCTTAGAGGCAATTTCAACATCATAAATATCTAATGGAGTTAACCCAACTAAGTGTTTTTCACTTTTTCCAGTCAATAGTTCCATTGCCCGGTTACACCCCGAAAACTCATTATTTTCGTTGCGGTAATAAACTAAATCAGGTGAGGCATCGAGGAATGAACGAAGTAAAACAGATTGCTGCTCAAGTTCAATTTGCGTCTGCTCACGGTACTTCATTTCTTGTTTTAATTGTTCCAGAAGTTCTAAATGAGCACGCTCTGCTTTTTCTCGCTCTAGAATTTCAAGGTTAAGCTGTTCAATATTTCCCTGTAACTGAGTGTTTAAATCAGCATCACGTTTTCGCATAACTTCAAGTTTATCAACCATTCGCGATAAACGCTGCCGAGACTCTTCAAGCTGCTCAACCACCACCGACAAAAAGTAAACAGCTAATGGGGTAATAATTAACCCAAAGAAAATTGACCCCACCATATCGAGGCTATCAACATGCCCTCTTAAAACAATTGTCACTGCCATTTGCATTATCATGGCGAGAACAACAAGTGCAGATGCGAGTAACAGAGAAAATCGCACCAGCCCGAGCTTCATCATTAAATCGACATAGTATTGCGCAAGGCCGCGAAGTACTTTCATAACCACCCCTTAGTTAAATTCTCTTTGAATCATATATCAAACAAGGCAGTTTCGGATGATTATTCACTCGAAATGTCGATCCTGCTCATTCAATAGCCATTTTTTACTATTAATGATAAAAAACAATCAGGTATTTTCTTTGTGTTAGATAAAGTAAAAATTTATTTTGGGTGTTTTTTAATCAAAATCACATAAAAATCAAAACAATAACGCTACTGTTTCTTGTGGAAGGCCGCTAAAATCAAAGTAAAAGCCCAAGCTATCTCAAGTAAAATCAGACAAAATTCAGTAAGGAATGCCATGAGTTCAAATATTTTCGGTCCCCAACGTTGCGAGTCCCCCAAAAAAGCGCTGGAAATCCGTAAAATAGAGTTTACTGAAGTCTATGAATCCAATAATGCCGTCGATGCACAACAGCAAGCCAGCCGCTGTCTCTCTTGCGGTAGCCCTTTTTGTGAATGGAAGTGCCCACTACATAACCCAATATCGAAGTGGCTCAAGCTTGCTGCTGAAGATAAAATTATCGAAGCTGCTGAATTATCTCACCATACCAATAGTTTACCTGAAATCTGTGGGCGCGTTTGCCCACAAGAAAAACTCTGCGAATTAGCATGTGTACTTCATGATACAACAGGTTCTGTGACTATTGGTCATATTGAGCGGTATATTAATGATACTGCTTTTGCGATGGGGTGGCGGCCAAACCTTTCCCATATTAGCTCTGTAAACAAACGTGTCGCCATTATTGGTGCAGGCCCTGCGGGTCTTTCTTGCGCAGATGTGCTTATTCGAAATGGAGTAAATGTCGTCGTTTTTGATAAACACCCTGAAATAGGGGGCCTACTAACCTTTGGTATTCCGTCATTTAAGCTAGAAAAGAAGCTAATGGTCCAAAGACGGGAAATATTTACAGAAATGGGTATTCAGTTTCAATTGAATACTGAAGTAGGGACAGATGTCTCTCTAAACGAGCTTCTTTCCAATTATGACGCTATTTTTATTGGTACTGGTACTTACCAAGCAATTCGAGGTAACTTACCTAAAAAAGCGATTCAGGGCGTTTTTGAAGCACTTCCCTATCTAATCGCAAATACACGCCATTTAATGCAACTTTCCAACCCTAATGGCGAACCCTATATTAATTTACACGCAAAAAGAGTCATCGTATTAGGTGGTGGAGATACTGCAATGGATTGCGTACGTACCGCTATTCGTCAAGGAGCGAAGCAGGTTAGCTGTTTCTATCGTAGAGATGAACAAAGTATGCCAGCCTCACGAAAAGAAGTCGCTAATGCATTAGATGAAGGAGCCCAGTTCCATTTTAATATGCAAGTCACAGAATTTGTGATTAATGAGCAGCAGAAACTTATGGGAGTTTATGCCGCTCGTACGCAAAATGGCGAATTAGAAAATGGTCGTTATCAAGTAGAACTAATTAAAGATTCAACTTTTTTTATCGAAGCCGATGCCATAATTGTGGCTTATGGATTTATTCCTCATAACCAAATTTGGTTAGATAAACCGTTAATCCAGCGCGATAAATATGGTCATATTATAGCAAACCGTAACAGTCCCTTTCCTTATCAAACCTCCCATGAAAAAGTGTTTGCCGGCGGGGATACAATAAGAGGCTCAGATCTTGTTGTGACTGCTATTGCTGATGGGCGCAATGCTGCTGAAGGGATTTTATTATTTTTAGGGGTTTAATGATTCATTTATATAATAAATATCCTCCGGCATAGCCGGAGGTTTTTAATATGCGCCTATAAGGCTTTGTTACCAGCCGCGCCCTAACAGGCGCATAACGGCCCTGACATTTGCATCTATGGATTACTTACGGCCCGTAAACGGGCTGCCCGGATAGGGGATCGACATTGCTCTCCCAATTTATCCTGTTCTAACTGATGTTTTATATATTCTTGTATTCGTTTCGTATTCTTTCCTACCGTATCAACATAGTACCCTCTGCACCAAAACTCTCTATTTCGATATTTAAACTTTAAATCCCCAAATTGCTCATAAAGCATTAGGCTACTTTTTCCTTTTAAATACCCCATAAAGCTCGAAACACTCATCTTGGGTGGGATTTCTAGAAGCATGTGTATATGGTCAACACAACATTCTGCCTCCACTATCCTGACATTTTTCCACTCACACAATTTCCTTAAAATACTACCTATCGCCCTACGTTTTTCACCGTAGAAAACTTGCCTTCTATACTTTGGGGCAAAAACAATGTGATATTTACAATTCCATCGTGTATGCGCTAAGCTCTTTTCGTCCCCCCATTGGGACCCCCTTTTGATTTTTTGTTTGACTCTTGCAGTTGCCAGACCGCAAGGTGTTTTAACAAATCAAAAGGGGTTTTAATATCTTATTCAAAGCTGAAAGCTTTACGGAACCCCCAGCCTAGCTGGGGGTTTTCTATGCACAAAAAACAGAGGGTTTATTCCCCTCTGTTCATTCATTAACTTCTAACCCGGCTAATGGATTATTTGACAACCCTTAACGAAGGCCGACCTTTTGGTGGTCGTGGTGGTTCATCCCCTGATGGCTCATGCGAATTTTCATCCACAGATTCAGTTTCATGAACTAAAGAAATGTTGTCTTCAAGCTCTTCGACCTGTTCAAAACCTGCTGATAACTCTGCATCATAAGCAGCTTCAGGCTCAAACATCATTCCAGCCCCATTTTCACGTGCATATACCGCCATAATTGCGGCCATTGGGACATAAACTTGGCGAGGTATCCCACCAAAGCGAGCATTAAAACGCACTTCTTCGTTGGTTATTTCAAAATTACCAACAGCTCTTGGCGCAACATTCAATACAATTTGCCCATCTCGAGCAAATTCCATCGGAACGTTAACCGCTGGAACGGTGACATCAACCACCAAATGCGGAGTCATATCGTTATCAAGCAACCACTCATAGTGGGCACGTAACAAATAAGGGCGACGTGGTGACATTGCTGTCATTTCCATCATTCTTTTAGCCTCTTGTAGACAAACGCATTTCGCGCTCAGATTCAGTCAACGATGCTAAGAATGCGTCACGTGCAAACACACGTTGCATATATAATTGCAGATATTTGCTGCTAGATGGGTTCAATTCAATACCGAGTACAGGTAAACGCCATAGCAATGGAGCCAAATAGCAATCTACGAGACTAAACTCTTCACTCATGAAGAATTCCATTTCAGCAAAAACAGGAGAAACCGCAATCAGTTCTTCAGAGAGTTGGCGACGAGCGTTTGCTGCCTCTTGCGCACTACCATTCTCTATTTTGCTCATTAATGAATACCAATCATTTTGAATGCGGTGCATCAATTGACGGCTAGTCCCACGTGCAACTGGATAAACAGGCATTAATGGCGGATGAGGAAAACGCTCATCAAGGTATTCCATGATAATGTGTGGGTCATACAGAGTCAGGTCACGATCAACTAATGTTGGAACGCTTTGGTATGGGTTGAGATCAATCAGATCTTGAGGCAGATGACCGGGTTCGACATGTTCAATTTCAACACTTACCCCTTTTTCAGCCAAAACAATCCGTACCTGATGGCTAAAAATGTCAGTAGGGCCAGAGAACAATGTCATTACCGAACGTTTATTAGGAGCGACAGCCATTAAAACCTCCAAAATACAAAATGGACGAAATGTAATTAATTTTTAATTACCCATTACCCATTTTAAAATCCCCTGTGTTTAACTCTCATTTATCCATACTGAAAGTCAACACAACCCTCCCGCACAGTAAAGGCGAGAAATGTGAAATAAAAAAACAGGGGCATATTCTAACAGATTTTGTACAACTTAGGGGGAGCACACCGAAAAAATCACAGATTTATTTCATTCTTAGGTTCAAAAAGATAAAAATTCAGAGTTTTTTAATGAAAAAGCAAAGATAAATAGAATAAAAAACCTAAAGTAAACTCTAGGGTTCGGGTTATATTTAGTAGAATTATCCCAATATTGTTCCACTAATAATTATTTTTGATTTTAGACTAAATTATTATTTTTCTCTTTTATTATATTCATTCTTTTATAAAGAATCATAATTAGACACAGCTATTCTAGCATCAATAATAAAAATGTAAGTAAAACAATAGGCAATAAAAAACCCGCCATTAAGACGGGTTTTTTCATCAATTTTATACCCAAAGGGTAATAAATTAACGTTTGGAGAACTGTGGACGACGACGTGCTTTGCGCAGACCCACTTTTTTACGTTCAACAGAACGCGCATCACGGGTAACGAAACCAGCTTTACGCAGATCAGAACGAAGAGTCTCATCATAAGCCATCAGTGCACGAGTAATACCGTGACGGATTGCGCCTGCCTGACCTGAAATACCACCACCTTTAACAGTGATGTACAGATCCAATTTTTCCAACATTTCAACCAACTCTAACGGCTGACGAACGACCATGCGCGCAGTTTCGCGACCAAAGTATTGTTCCAGTGTACGTTGATTGATTGTGATGTTACCGCTACCCGGCTTAATAAAGACACGAGCAGATGAGCTTTTGCGGCGACCAGTGCCGTAGTATTGATTTTCAGCCATTGCTATAATCCCGATTAAATGTCAAGAACTTGCGGTTGTTGAGCCGCGTGGTTGTGCTCATTACCTGCGTAAACTTTCAGTTTACGGTACATTGCACGACCCAGAGGTCCTTTTGGCAACATGCCTTTAACCGCGATTTCAAGCACACGCTCAGGACTGCGAGCAATCATTTCTTCGAAAGTTGCTTGCTTGATTCCACCTACATGGCCAGTGTGGCGATAGTAGATTTTGTCTTCGCGTTTATTGCCGGTAACAGCAATTTTTTCTGCATTCAGAACGATGATGTAATCACCAGTATCCACGTGCGGAGTATATTCCGCTTTATGCTTACCGCGCAGACGGCTAGCAATTTCAGTTGCAAGACGGCCTAAAGTTTTGCCATCTGCATCAACAACGTACCAGTCGCGTTTTACGGTCTCTGGTTTAGCTGTAAAAGTTTTCATTAAAACTTACCCAATATTGAAGTTACACGTTGGTGAACACTCATGTTCATAAGCTTTCTGAGGTTCACACGACTCTTTGTCCAGTAAACCTACCCCTTCGAGCAGCCTAACTGGCATTAATGCGTTATTTTTTGGGAAATAAAAAACAACGCTGTAACGTGGGGTCGCAAGATTATAGAGAAGTCAGAAACAAAAATCGACCCCAAATGCATTTTTTTTACGTTTGCTCAAATAAACATCGTATATTGTGCTTAAATCATGCAATTCAGGTAACTTGTTCGCTAATAACCCTGCTTTGTCGTTTACCTTAAGTTAAATGAGGTATTTTCAGGTACTCTTCACTTTGCATTTCTTGCAATCGAGACAAGCAGCGTTGGTACTCAAAAGCCAAAAGTTGCCCTTGATACAGCGACTCCATTGGCACTTCAGCATTAATGACTAATTTAACTTTTCGTTCGTAAAACTCATCAATTAACGCTAAAAAACGACGCGCTGGATTTTCATCTGTTGCTCCCATCACGGGGACATTGTACAGCAACACAGTGTGGTAGCAATTTGATAGGTAAATGTAGTCATTTTGGCTACGAGGCTCTTCACACAGAACTTTAAACTCGATTGCTAGCACCCCTTCCGCAGCATGAATGGCTTGCATCTTACGATGATTAACCTCTAAAACGGGATTTTGCTCCCCTTGCTTACCCGCCAATTTAACGAAAACCTCATCTAAATGCTGACGATTTTGAGAATTAATTGGGGATAAAAAAAGATGCGCTTGAGTTAAAGTTCTTAAGCGGTAATCAATGCCTGCATCGACATTCATTACATCACAATATTTTTTAATTTGCTCAATAGCAGGTAAGAAACGAGCTCGCTGCAAACCGTTACGATAGAGATTATCAGGGATGATATTTGAGGTAGCCACCAGTGTGATACCTCGAGCGAATAGACCTTCGAGTAAAGTGCCAAGGATCATAGCGTCGGTAATATCTGACACAAAAAATTCATCAAAACACAACACATCTGTTTGTTTTTTAAACTCATCCGCAATAATATCCAGCGGGTTCTCTTGCCCTTGTAATGCCATCAAATCTTCTTGTACTTTCTTCATAAAGCGATGAAAATGTAAGCGAAGTTTACGGTTACCCGGTAAACTTTCGTAAAACATATCCATCAGCCATGTTTTTCCACGCCCTACTCCGCCCCACATATATAACCCTTTTACTGGGGTAATTGGTGCTGTCGATGCTTTACCAAGAAGGCGGCTAAAGCGTTGCTTTAAACCTGAGGGCTTATCTTGTAAAGTGGGAGAAGTTGTATTAACAAGCTGCTGATATATTTTATCTAAGCGTTCTACAGCGAGCTTTTGTACGTCATCTGGCTGATAGTTTCCATCAGCCAGCGCTTGTTGATAACGCATTGTAGGGGTCATCGGCGACATTAACTGAATAATCCTTAAAAATTTTTCGGTTTTTTTACCGTTATTTGATATACACTGCCTTTATTATAACCAGATTCAGTTATCATTTAACTTTCGGTTAACGAGCCGCTATAGAGTAAGGAAATTCGATTTAAGATTCCACTCTTAATAAGTTGTTGACTAATTTAACCTACCTACTCAGGGCTTGTAGATTTTGTCATCACTTAACTAGCCAAATTACAATATGTTAAGACGCTTTACTTGACGCTTACATGCAACTTGAATTATTTAAGGTATAGTAACGGTAACAACATTTAATTTCTGCGAACATTGAATCTGTGAACATTGAAGTAATGAAGGAGTCAGCATGACCTGGGAGTATGCATTAATCGGATTGATTGTGGGTTTTATCATCGGTGCATTAGTTGTGCGCTATGGCAACCCAAAGCTTCGCCAACAAAAAACAGCGCAAGCTGAGCTAGACAAAAAAAGTACTGAACTCGAAGAGTACCGTAAAGAACTTGTTAGCCATTTTGCTCGTAGCGCAGAATTATTGGATAAAATGGCGCGCGATTACCGCCAGCTTTACCAACACATGGCACAAAGTTCATCTGAATTAATGCCTGATATGCCAGCACAAGACAACCCATTTAACTATCGTTTAACCGAATCTGAAGCAGATAACGACCAAGCGCCTGTTAAAATGCCACCAAGAGATTACTCAGATGGTGCTTCGGGTCTATTCCGTCCTATTGATGAGAAAGAAAAGTAAATTTTTATCTTTTATCACCAGTAAGCAGTGCTTACTGGTGATTTCCTATAAAACCTACTAAATTTTATCACTTTCCGTGTGTCTTCCATTATTAAATTTTTAGTTAATAATTCTGAACAAGATTTCCATCCAAATATAATTTAATAATTTATTTATCTACTGTATAGAAGTTAAAGTTTCACTTAAGGTACATGTAAATAGATGTAAAAGAGTGGATATTCGCTACCCGTCATGGGAACTTTTGCGCATAATCGGTGGTCATAGTCATCAGTAAAATTGAATCTGATACCAACCAACATTATCTCAACGCATTGTGTTTCTTCTAAAACCGCATTCACAGTGAGTTGATAACTTATTCTTGAGAGAATCGACTGAATTATGAAAAGAAAAAACTTTTTTCTTACCGCAGCAGCAATGAGTTTAGGCTTATCTTTAGCGGCTATTCCTGCGGTTAGTAGCGCAGCATTGCCTGCCACTTTACCTGCAACAGCACAAAGCCAGAACATGCCTAGCTTAGCTCCAATGCTTGAAAAAGTATTGCCAGCTGTAGTGAATATTCATGTGTCTGGTACTCGCGTACAGAACCAACAAATTCCAGAAGAGCTTAAATTCTTTTTTGGCCCGAATATACCACAACAGCAACAAAGCGTACGTCCATTTGAAGGCTTGGGTTCTGGTGTCATTATTGATGCTCAGCAAGGTTATATTTTAACCAATAACCATGTAATTGATGGCGCCGACAAAATACAAATTCAATTAAACGATGGCCGTGAAATTGCCGTTAACTTAATTGGGAAAGACCCACAAACTGATATCGCGTTATTGAAAATAAGCAATGCAAAAGATATCAAAAACTTAACTGCTGTTAGTATTGCAGACTCTGACAAATTGCGTGTAGGTGATTTTGCGGTTGCAGTCGGGAACCCATTTGGTTTAGGGCAAACAGCAACATCTGGCATTATCTCAGCATTAGGTCGTAGCGGCTTAAACCTTGAAGGCCTAGAAAACTTTATCCAAACCGATGCTTCCATTAACCGTGGTAACTCTGGTGGTGCTCTCGTTAACCTAAACGGTGAATTAATCGGTATTAACACGGCGATTTTGGCACCTGGCGGCGGTAATATCGGTATCGGTTTCGCGATCCCAAGTAATATGGCGAAAAACCTTAGCGAGCAGTTAATTAAACATGGTGAAGTAAAACGCGGGATCTTAGGCATCAAAGGTACTGAAATGAACTCCGATATCGCTAAAGCATTTAATATTGATGCGCAGCGTGGTGCCTTCGTGAGTGAAGTTTTACCTAAATCATCTGCAGCTAAAGCGGGTATTAAATCCGGTGACGTGTTAGTTTCCGTTGATGGTAAACGCATTAATAGCTTTGCAGAGTTAAGAGCCAAAATCGGTACCAGCCAAATTGGTAAAGAGATCACTATCGGTTTAATCCGTTCAGGCAAACCGATGGAAGTCAAAGTGGTTCTTGAGAACGATGAAGGCTCAACAACTAAAGCTGAAAAGTTGAGCGAATCCTTATTAGGTGCAACGATTTCTAATGCAACCGTTAGCAATACTAAAGGTGTACAAGTTGATAGCGTGGCACCAAAATCGCCAGCTGCCGCCATTGGCCTCGTAAAAGGCGATTTAATCTTTGGTGTTAATGACGCTCGAGTTGAGACTATTGAACAATTCCGTAAGATTATTGATGCTAAACCTCCTGTATTAGCAATGAAAGTATTACGTGACGGTGAAACCTTATATTTACTGATGAAAAATTAATTCATCAAAAACCATCTGAAAATCAACAAAACAGGTACAGTATCACTCTGCTGTACCTGTTTTTTTATGTTATGCTCTGAACATGTTTAAGCAATAACTAAATATTCTATATCCTATGGTGAAGAAGCTAACCTTATCTGTCATGCTTGGCCTGTTGACTGCATTGATTATTATCGTTGCGGTTCCTTCGTTGCGCCCTCAAGGTTTAGCCGACTTATTATATGGTAAAACAAATAGCGAGCCCGTCAGTTATAATAAAGCAGTACGCCGTGCTGCGCCTGCAGTAGTCTATGTTTACAGTAGCTCAAAAGGTAGTTTTTCCCAGTCAGGGCGTGAATTAAAATCCCTCGGTTCGGGTGTGATCATGAGCCCAAATGGCTACATTATCACGAATAAACACGTCGTTGATAACCCAGACCAAATCTTAGTCGCTTTACAAGATGGTGCTATTTTTGATGCCTTACTGGTTGGCTCGGACCCATTGACTGATCTCGCCGTACTGAAAATTGACGCTGATAACCTACCCGTTATTCCAATTAATACGCAACGGGTCACTCATGTTGGTGATGTCGTACTCGCTATTGGTAACCCTTATAACATAGGCCAAACCGTTACTCAGGGGATTATCAGTGCAACGGGTCGCGTAGGGTTAAGCTCTACCCGTCGGCAAAATTTCCTGCAAACCGATGCCTCAATCAACTCGGGTAACTCTGGCGGGGCATTAATTAATACCGAGGGGGAGTTAGTTGGCATTAACACACTTTCTTTCACAGCAGGCCAAGGCATTAGTTCTGAGGGGTTAAGCTTTGCCATTCCAACCGCCCTTGCCACTAAAATCATGGATAAGCTAATCCGTGATGGCCGAGTGATCCGTGGTTATATTGGTATTACGGCGCGTGAACTGCCTCAAATTAGGTCAAATAACAATAATATTAACCAAATACAAGGCTTGCGGGTTTTCCAAGTTGCCCCAAATGGGCCAGCAGCTAAAGCGGGCATACTACAAGGGGATATTATTTTATCGGTTGATGGCAAACCTGCTATTTCAGCCGCAGAAACCATGGATTTAGTCGCAGAAATCCGCCCCGGAAGCAAAACCGCAGTGCAAATCTTACGAGATGGCGAAATTAAAAACATTGATGTGATTATTGAAGAAATTCCTGATGAGCAGGCAGGATAATCATTGATAAATACTCTTTCGTAAAAAAAGGTTGCTCGATATCGAACAACCTTTTTTGATTCGCTGAATGGAGGAGCCCCATTCACCCTACCAATGCATTAATCATCTGAATGTACGCGTTGAATATCAGCACCTAAACCACGTAGCTTATCTTCGATGTGCTCATAACCACGGTCAATATGATAAATACGGTCAACTGTCGTTGTCCCTTCAGCAATGCAGCCCGCAATAACTAAACTTGCAGATGCTCGTAAATCTGTTGCCATTACCTGCGCACTAGTTAATTTTTCAACACCGTGACATAACACAGTATTGCTTTCAATTTCAGCATGAGCTCCCATACGGATCAGCTCAGGGATATGCATAAAACGATTTTCAAAAATCGTTTCAGTGATCATCCCCGCCCCATCAGCAACAAGATTAAGTAAGCTAAACTGTGCTTGCATATCAGTTGGGAACCCTGGGTGTGGTGCTGTACGTAATGTCACCGCTTTTGGACGCTTGCCTTCCATATCTAGGCTAATCCAGTCATCACCGATTTCAATTTTAGCCCCAGCTTCACGCAATTTAGCTAGCACCGCATCCAGTGTATCTGGGCGAGCATTACGGCAGATGACTTTACCGCGTGAAACCGCAGCAGCAATCAAGAATGTTCCCGTTTCAATACGGTCAGGCAGTACTTTATAAACTCCACCGCCTAAACGTTCAACACCTTCAATTACAATGCGGTCAGTCCCTGCCCCAGTGATTTTTGCACCTAGGGTATTTAGGAAGTTAGCGGTATCTTCAATTTCAGGTTCACGTGCCGCATTTTCAATTATTGTGGTTCCTTCAGCTAAGGTTGCCGCTGTCATAATAGAGACTGTCGCCCCCACACTGACTTTATCCATCACAATGCAAGCACCTTTTAAGCGACCATCAACCGTTGCTTTCACATAACCATCTTCTAAAGCAATCTTTGCGCCTAATTGCTCTAAACCAGAAATATGTAAATCAACAGGGCGAGCACCGATAGCACAACCACCTGGTAAAGAGACTTCACCATGACCAAAACGGGCAACCAATGGCGCTAAAGCCCAAATGGATGCACGCATGGTTTTAACGAGGTCATAAGGCGCGCAGTATGTCGTTACCGTGCTTGCATCGACATATACTGAGCCATTGCGTTTTACTTTAGTACCAAGTTGATTTAATAATTTAATCGTTGTGTCAATATCCCTCAAATGAGGGACATTCTGTATTTCTACTGGCTCTTCAGCCAACAGAGCAGCGAACAGAATTGGTAATGCCGCATTTTTTGCGCCAGATATCGTGACCTCACCCTCTAAGCGGGTTGGTCCTTTAACTAAAAACTTATCCATTCAAGTATTCTCGTATGTCGAATTTTACAGTCTGTTCGCTTAGGCTTTGAAATCAAAGGCCACTAAGTTTACGATCGCGCTCCCATTGCGCAGGGGTGTACGCTTTAATAGACAAAGCATGAATGCGGTTATCCGCAATATACTCCATTAAAGGTGCATAAATTGCTTGCTGTTGCTTAACACGGCTCATGCCGTCAAACATGTCACCGACAGCAATAACCTGAAAGTGGCTACCATCACCAGTAACAATAGCCTCATTCAGAGACAATTTTTCCATCAATACTTGCTTAATTTCGTTGGTATCCATAATGACTCAATTTATTAATTATTTGTGATTTATAATTTTACTCTAAATAGTGCAAATTGCATGCGTTGCATACAGAAACATCGCAATAAGAACAGCCAGAGCTTAATCCTCTATCCTAAAGGATTAGGCTTAACACTTAAACCAAAGAAAACGCCTCTCGTGCCGAAAAGCACATAGAGGCGCTCATTTTTACATAACTTGACCCAATTTAGGATATTTAACCTAATTGAGAATAACCTCTTGAACCCCGTATAGCTCAATCAATGTCTTCAAGTTATCACTGACACCAGTAATATTCAGTGAACGGTTTTTAGCTTGGAATTCACCTTTTAAGCGAACGAGCATCGCCAACCCTGTTGAGTCCACATGTTTAAGACCAGAAACATCTATACTTTCAGTATGTTCTAGCGATGACTCTTTTCTATTCCAAAACGACATAAGCGAATCACGGTCTAATGTCCCGTTGAAATATAGCGTTGTTTCAATGAGTTCCCATGCTAACAACTGACTCATATTACTTATTCTCTTCTAAAGTAATAGGTGCTTTTGCACTGATTTCTAACTGTTTTGTTAAGCCATCAACACCTTGCTTACGTAAAATATCACCCCATTCATTTTGCTTAGTTGTGATCATACTCACACCTTCTGCAATCATGTCGTAAGCTTGCCAGTAGCCAGTTTTACTATTTTTACGCCATTGGAAATCTAAACGTACGGGAGGGCGGCCGTTGGTATCAACAATAGTCACACGAATAGCAACAATGTTTTTATCTCCCAACGGTTGCTCTGGTGCTATTTGATACGTTTGACCATGGTACATGGCCAATGCTTGACCATAAACTTGCTCAAGGTAATCTTCAAACGCTTTGAAATAAGCCTCACGCTGTACTGGAGTTGCCCCTTTATAATAGGTTCCTAACACCAAAGCCCCTGCATATTTAACTTGTACATAAGGTAATAATTCCTCACGAACAATTGTTCTAAGGTACTCAGGGTCTTGCTTAATTTTAGGTTGCTCTGATTTCAAGCGGTTAAACGTTTTCGCCGCCGCTTCATCCATTAATTTATAAGGGTTGGTTTGGTCTACTGCCATGGCAAATGGCGCAATTGCCAACATAGCAACCATCATTAAACGTTTAAACATAATTCATTCCTTTATTCTTCAAAGGGAGCATCAAATTACTGTGCAGTTGACTCTGGCTCTGCACCTTGGCTATCACCACTTTTATATAAAAACTGGCCAATTAAGTCTTCTAATACCATAGCTGGCTTAGTATCTTCAAGACGCCCGCCATTTTTTAAGATTGCTATACCTAATTCTTCATCATCTGGGCCGATATTCATTGCAATATACTGTTCACCCAACAAACCTGACGTGCGAATTGACAGCGAGCTTGAATCAGGAATATTGTCGTATTCGCTCAATAAATCAATTTTAACTTCAGGAACATAATTCTTTTTATCTAGTGTGATACTGGCAACTCGGCCAACCACCACACCACCAACTTTAATTGGTGAGCCTTCTTTTAAGCCACCAATATTTTCAAAAGAGGCTGAGATTTGATAGGTGGATTGGCTTCCTATCGATTTTAAATCAGCGACTTTTAAACATAAAAAGATAATTGCGGCAATCGCCAGCAACATAAAACAACCAACCCATATTTCACTTTTTTTACTTTGCATGACTTAGTTCCCAAACATCAGTGCGGTAAGTACGAAATCCAGTCCTAAAACAGACAATGACGCATGCACAACTGTTCTTGTTGTAGCTTGGCTTATCCCCTCCGAAGTTGGGATGGCATCATAGCCATTAAATAATGCGATCCAAGTCACTGTGATAGCAAAGACTAAGCTTTTAATCACACAGTTGACTAAATCTAGCCGCCAATCGACGGAAGATTGCATTGAAGCCCAGAAAAAGCCCTCATCAATCCCCTTCCAGTCAACCCCAACTAGTGCGCCACCTAAAATACCGACAGCAACAAAAATAAGAGATAACAACGGCATACTAATAAAACCAGCCCAAAACCGTGGGGCTATCACACGCCTAAGCGGGTCAACTGCCATCATTTCAAGGCTAGAAATTTGTTCAGTCGCTTTCATTAAGCCAATTTCAGCTGTTAATGCAGAACCCGCTCGTCCAGCAAACAACAAGGCGGTCACAACAGGGCCTAATTCACGTAATAGTGAAAGTGCCACCATCATACCTAAGCTAGCTTCAGCACTAAACGTAGTGAGAACCAAATAACCTTGTAACCCTAAAACCATCCCAATAAATAACCCTGAGACAGCGATGATCAGCAATGACTGCACACCAATAGCGTACAATTGCTTCATCAATAATGGCCATTGTTTACGAAACTCTGGTTTGCCGAGTAAGGCGCGAAACAGCATGTAACCTGCTCGACCAAACGCGGAAAATATATCAATCCATCGGCGTCCGAAGGCTGCTATCGCCTTTATTATCATCTTATTTTACCCTAATAAATCAGCTAGATAATCATTGGCGGGAAAACGGAATGGAACAGGCCCATCCGCAATACCATCAAGAAATTGTCGCACACGAGGGTCTTGGTTTTCACGTAATTCCTCACCTGTTCCCTGAGCAATGACGTGCTGCTGTGCAACAATATAAGCATTATCTGCGATGCTCAATACTTCTGGAACATCATGGGAAACCACGACACAGGTCACACCCAGTGCTTGATTAAGCTCATCAATCAATTTAACCAAAACCCCCATAGTAATCGGGTCTTGACCGACAAAAGGTTCATCAAACATGATTAAATCTGGGTCAAGTGCGATAGCACGCGCTAATGCAGCACGCCGTGCCATACCACCTGACAATTCGGATGGCATTAATTTTGCGGCGCCACGTAAACCAACCGCCTCTAATTTCATCATTACCGTAGTGTGAATCAGCGATTCTGGCAGATTCGTGTGCTCACGTAGAGGGAAAGCCACATTATTGAATACGTTCATATCCGTAAATAGCGCCCCTGATTGAAACAGCATGCTCATCTTTTTACGGGACTGATACAGCTTTGAGCGTGACAGTGTTGGAATATTGTCACCATCAAACCAAATTTCACCTTCGTTTGGCCGTAATTGGCCCCCAATCAAGCGCAGTAATGTGGTTTTACCAATCCCTGACGGCCCCATAATTGCCGTAATTTTTCCACGGGGAACGGTCAGATTAATATTCTCAAATATTTTCCGATTTCCTCGAGTAAAGGACATGTTCCGTACTTCAATTAAGTTGTCTGTCTGTGCTTGCATGTTAAATAACTCGTTATACACCACGCGTAAATGTTTTTATCCGTTCAGATGTTACCGAAAGATAAACTGAAAATCGTCAAATATCACAACAAAATAGAATTTATAGTATTATAGCGTCGAAAATATGACTTTTAGAATTACAACTCTGTTTTTATCAAAAGGAAACAGAGAAAAAACAATATAATTTATTTATAGTCAGCAAAAACTATCACTATTAACAGCAGATAGCTCTTAGAATGTTGTGATTACCTAACTTGAGGATACGCGAATTTGCATATCTGTTTTTGGTTCAAGATGCTAATAAAACCATCTTGTACGTATTAAATTCTACATCGAAGCACCCTAAAATACTCATTAAGTATAAAACTAACATTAAAAAGTGCTTAACTGACAAAATACTTACTGATACTAAGTATTCGTTATACAATTTGATTTCGCTAATCCGATTAACTTAAAAGCTACGCATGGAACTAGAAATGTCAAACTTCGATTTTCAGAAAGTAGGTAAAGAAGTTCTCCATATCGAACACGAAGGTTTAAAAAACCTAGAACAATATATCAATACTGACTTTGACAACGCTTGCCAGCTTATTTTTAACTGTGAAGGCAAAGTCGTCGTAATGGGAATGGGGAAATCGGGGCATATTGGCCGTAAAATTGCCGCTACACTAGCAAGTACAGGAACGCCATCATTTTTTGTTCACCCAGGGGAAGCTAGCCACGGTGACCTTGGGATGATTACTCATAAAGATGTTGTGTTAGCTATTTCAAATTCTGGCGAGTCAGGGGAAATTTTAGCCTTACTTCCTGTTTTAAAAAGAATTAAAGTGCCTTTAATCTGTATGACTAACAACCCTGAAAGTAATATGGGAAAATATGCAGATGTCCACTTGTGTATCAAAGTACCTCAAGAAGCCTGTCCTTTGGGGCTAGCACCGACCACGAGTACAACAGCGACACTTGTAATGGGAGATGCATTAGCTATTGCCTTATTAACTGCACGCGGGTTCACGGCGAATGATTTTGCGCTTTCGCATCCAGGTGGCGCACTTGGGCGCAAACTTTTACTCCTCGTTCGTGATTTAATGAATACGGGTGATGAAATCCCCCATATTCCTAAAAGCGCGTCTTTACGTGAGGCTTTAGTGGAAATCACCCGTAAAAAACTGGGGATGACAGTCATTTGTGATGATGACATGAATATTGAAGGTATTTTCACTGATGGGGATTTACGCCGTATCTTTGATATGGGAATCGACCTAAATAACGCTAAGATTGCTGATTTAATGACCCCCGGTGGAATTCGGGTATCACCAACAATGTTAGCGGTTGAAGCACTAAATTTAATGCAATCTCGGCACGTGACTTCGTTATTAGTCGCAAATGATAATAAATTAGTCGGTGTGCTACATATGCATGATCTGCTACAAGCCGGTGTTGTATAACATAAGGAAATACCATGACGTCTACCTTTTTGGAAACCTGCTATGGCCCTGTTGCCAATACTGTTTTAAATAAAGCAGAAAAAATCAAATTACTGATCTGTGATGTTGATGGTGTCATGTCAGATGGCTTGGTCTATATGGGGAATAATGGCGAGGAACTCAAAGCTTTTAATGTCCGTGACGGCTATGGGATACGCTGCTTATTAACTTCCGGTATTGAAGTCGCCATCATAACAGGAAGAAAAGCGAAACTTCTTGAAGATAGGGCTCAAACATTAGGCATTACATATCTTTACCAAGGTCAAAGCGATAAGCTTTTGGCGTATTACGAACTGTTAGATACACTACAATTATCAGCTGAAGAAATAGCTTATATTGGAGACGATCTGATTGACTGGCCTGTTATGGCCAAAGTAGGCTTATCCGTCGCCGTCGCTGATGCCCATCCTTTGTTATTACCGAGAGCTGATTACGTGACTCGTATTGGTGGGGGAAAAGGTGCAGTCCGCGAACTTTGTGACCTTATTTTGCTTTCTCAAGACAAACTGGAAGAAGCAAAAGGTTTATCAATATAACGAATAGATTGAATTCATGAGCAATGCGAAGAAGTGGTTAATTGTTATTTTATCCTTAGTAGTATTAGGCCTTATCGGCTGGAATTTAGCGGGTAATGATTCCGACAGTGCAGAGGATAAAGTAATTAATGATGGGCAACCTAATTATCAAACTGATGATTCAGTGACTTTTGTCTATAATCCAACGGGTAATTTAGCGTATAAACTCGTTTCAGAGAAAATAGATAATTATACTGAAGGAAAAATCACGTGGTTTTCGAAACCAGTTCTAACCACTTATAACGAAGCTGGCGAGCCAACCTGGACGGTTAAGGCTTTCAAAGCACGGTTAACGAACGATAGAATTCTCTATTTATATAGCGATGTTCAGGTTGATAGCTTAACCAAAGAGTCGCAGATCCAACGAATTACAACTGAGAGTGCAGTTGTCAATTTGACAACACAAGACGTTTCATCTGATGATAAAGTGACCATTATTGGACATGGTCTCAATTCTACCGGTATGAAAATGAAGGGAAACCTTCGTACAAAAACGGCTGAATTAATCGAAGATGTAAAAACTCATTATGTGTTACAACCAGAAGAGCATTAAAATGAATCAAGTAACTAAGAAACGTTTTATTCAAGGAGCTGTTGCCAGTGCAATTTTGGCTCTTAGCCTACCTGCGATGGCATTAAAAAGTGATACGCAGCAGCCAATGACGATTAATTCGGTCAAACAATCTCTTGATTTAGAAAAAAACGTCACCACCTTTACTGATGATGTTGTTATTAAACAAGGTTCTATTGATATCAGAGCCAATAAAGTGGTTGTAACACGTCCAAGTAGTGACTCGGATAAAATTGTGATTGAGGCCTTTGGGACCCCGGTTACCTTTTACCAATTACAGGATGATGGTAAACCGATTAAAGGCCATGCCAGCAAAGCCCGTTATGAGGTTGATAAACAACTCGTCACATTAACAGGTAATGCCTATCTTGAGCAGTTAGACAGCAATATTCAGGGTGACAAAATTACCTATTTAGTTCCAACGCAACAAATGGAAGCGTTTAGTGATAAAGGTAAACGCGTCACCACCGTGATACTGCCGGCACAATTGCAAGAAAAAGGCCCTGCGGCAAATAAAAATTCATCAGCAAGTAAGAGTAAATAACTGTTATGGCGACACTAACCGCTGAAAATCTAGCTAAAGCCTATAAAAAACGTAAAGTCGTTGAAGATGTCAGCTTGGAAGTTAAATCAGGTGAAATCGTTGGCTTATTGGGGCCAAATGGTGCCGGTAAAACAACGACCTTTTATATGGTGGTGGGTATTGTTCAGCGGGACGCTGGCAAAATTATGATTGATGGTGAAGATATCAGCCTTCTACCGCTGCATGAACGTGCGCGCCGCGGAATTGGCTATCTTCCTCAAGAAGCCTCAATTTTTCGCCGCCTCAGTGTTTATGATAACTTAATGGCTGTGTTAGAAATTCGCGAAGATTTGAGTTCCCAACAACGTAAAGAACGTGCTGAAGAACTGATGGAAGAATTTAGTATTACTCATCTTCGCGACAGCATGGGGCAGTCGCTATCCGGTGGGGAGCGCCGCCGTGTGGAAATTGCTCGTGCACTTGCTGCTAACCCAAAATTTATTTTATTAGACGAACCTTTTGCGGGTGTTGACCCTATTTCCGTCTTAGATATCAAAAAAATTATTCAGCACTTAAGGGATTACGGCCTCGGTGTGCTAATCACCGACCATAACGTGCGTGAAACCTTAGATGTGTGTGAAAGAGCCTATATTGTCAGCCAAGGGCACTTAATTGCTCATGGGTCACCAACCATGATCTTAGAGAACGAGCAAGTAAAACGTGTATACTTGGGTGAAGGTTTCCGGTTATAAATTATCGTGTTGTCATTTTTTTAGGGAGATTAAAGCAGATTCATGAAGCAAAGTTTGCAGCTTAGAGTCAGTCAACAACTTGCAATGACCCCTCAATTGCAGCAGGCTATCCGCTTGTTGCAGCTGTCTACACTTGAGCTTCAGCAAGAAATTCAACTCGCCTTGGAAACAAACCCACTGCTTGAGCAAGAAGAATTAAATCCCGAGACTGAATCTATTGACTCCCTGAATGAAAATGCGGATACCAGTGAGCTTGATACCAAAGATGCGCTCGAAAACCATGATATGCCGGATGAGCTCCCTTTAGATACTAATTGGGATGAAATATATACGGCAGGAACGCCGTCAGGCACCAGTAATGATTATAATTTTGATGAACTCCCTGTTTATCAAGGTGAAACTACGCAAACATTACAAGATTACCTGACGTGGCAAGCTGAACTGACCCCTTTTACTGACACGGACAGAGCAATAGCTACAGCTATTATTGATTCAATAGATGATTCCGGTTACCTGACAACAGCCATTTCTGATATACATGAAGGGATTGATAACCCAGAGATTAGTATTGAAGAAGTCATTGCTGTCCTAAAACGTATTCAGCATTTCGACCCATTGGGTGTCGCAGCACAAGACTTAAAAGAGTGTTTATTAATCCAATTGTCACTCTACCCTAAGGAAACAGATGGGCTACAAGATGCAAAGCTCATTATCAGTAATCATATTGATTTATTGGCTAACCGTGACTTTCGTCAGTTAGGGAAATTAACTCGTTTAAAAGAAGATGCCCTAAAAACTGCGATAGACTTAATTTTAACGCTGAATCCAAAACCAGGCCAATCCATCAATACTGGGGAGTCGGAATACGTTATTCCAGATGTTTTAGTGAAAAAAATCGCAGGGCACTGGCAAGTTGAATTAAATACAGATAGCATCCCTAAACTAAGTATTAATAACCATTATGCTTCGATGCTAAACAATTCAGCAAATGAAGATGACTCTCAATATATTCGTAGTCATCTACAAGATGCAAAATGGCTGATTAAAAGCCTTGAGAGCCGCCACGAGACACTATTAAAAGTCGCGACTTGTATTGTAGAACAGCAACAAGAATTCTTTGAGCTGGGTGAGGAACACATGAAACCGATGATACTGGCCGATATCGCCTATCAAGTGGACATGCATGAATCAACTATCTCACGAGTGACAACTCAAAAGTTTCTCCATAGCCCACGAGGCATTTTTGAGTTGAAATATTTTTTCTCCAGCCATGTCAATACGGACACAGGTGGCGAAGCCTCCTCAACCGCAATTCGAGCATTGGTGAAAAAACTGGTTGCTGCTGAAAACCCAGCAAAACCATTGAGTGACAGTAAATTGACGAGTATGCTTGCAGAACAAGGCATTCAAGTCGCTCGCAGAACTGTTGCTAAGTATCGAGAATCGTTATCCATTCCGCCCTCTAACCAGCGTAAACAACTGGTTTAATTGATAAAATAAGGAAGATTGTATGGAATTTCAGATTACTGGACACAATATTGAAGTTACTCCTGCATTGCGCGAGACTGTTGAGAAAAAACTCAAAAAATTGGAGCAATTGTTTGATCGCATTAATGGTATCCAAGTTGTCTTGAAAGTTGAAAAAGTTCAGCAAATTGCTGAAGCAACCGTGCAAGTTAATGGAGCGGATCTCCACGCATCAGCGGAAGAAAATGATATGTACGCTGCTATAGATATACTCGTAGACAAGCTGTCGCGCCAATTAACCAAACATAAAGAAAAACTGAGACAACATTAATGCATTGATGCGGCTTATTAATTAGCCGAATAATGTTTCAAACCAGATGGTGGGATACACCATCTGGTTTTGTAGTCCTAAGTGAACAATAAAATGAATAGTGATATAGAAATCCAGTTAAACGTTGTTTTATCATCAGCCTGTACACGTAATAATATTGTGTGCACGAGTAAAAAAAGAGCTTTAGAAATTATTAGTGAGCTGGCTGCCGTTGAATTGGAATTACCTGAAAATACGGTATTTGAAGCGTTATTAACCAGAGAAAAAGTTGGTACAACAGGTATTGGTGGTGGTATTGCCATTCCTCATGGAAAGCTGAATGAAGGTGAAAGTAGCCGTGCTGTCGGTGTTTTTTTACATTTAGAAGAACCGATTGCTTTTGATGCAATTGATAATCAACCTGTTGACTTGCTTTTCGCTTTACTTGTGCCATCTGACCAATGTAAAACGCACCTGCATACGTTGTCGCTTATCGCCAAAAAACTAGCCGATAAAACGCTCTGTAAACGCCTACGCAGTGCACAAAGTGATGAAGAGCTATACAGCATAATTACAGAGTAAGTGATAAATTATGTATCTTGCCATATGCAAATGATATTGTTATGGTTTCTAAATAATATTAATTGGCAAGTACTGCTTTTCAAGAAACTCATTATTAGGAAACAAAAGGGAGCAAGCTCATGGTGCTGATGATAGTCAGCGGCCGTTCCGGTTCGGGGAAATCCGTTGCCTTACGTGCGCTGGAAGATATGGGTTTCTATTGCGTAGATAACCTACCGGTTGTATTACTACCGGAGTTAGCGAATTCACTGGCTGATCGTAACATTTCAGCAGCGGTTAGTATCGACGTGCGTAATATGCCCGATAATCCAGAGATTTTCGAAGAAGCGATTGATAAATTGCCTTCAACCTTCTCTCCTCAATTGTTGTTTCTAGATGCTGACCGCAACACGCTTATTCGCCGTTACAGTGACACTCGTCGGTTGCACCCACTTTCAAGTAAAAATCTTTCACTTGAGAGCGCAATAGATGAAGAAAATGAGTTACTTGAGCCTTTACGCTCTCGTGCTGATTTAGTCATCGATACTTCTGAAATGTCCGTTCATGAATTAGCTGAAATGCTAAGAACACGTTTGATGGGCAAGCGTGAGCGTGAACTGACAATGGTGTTTGAATCCTTTGGTTTCAAACATGGTATTCCTATTGATGCCGATTATGTATTCGATGTACGGTTTTTACCCAACCCACACTGGGACCCGAAATTGCGCCCGATGACAGGCCTTGACCGGCCAGTCGCTGCATTCTTGGATAGGCATACTGAAGTCCATAACTTCATCTATCAAACTCGTAGCTATTTAGAATTATGGCTGCCGATGTTAGAAACCAATAACCGTAGCTACTTAACTGTTGCAATTGGCTGTACGGGAGGTAAACACCGTTCCGTGTATGTCGCAGAGCAACTTGCCGACTATTTCCGTTCCCGTGGTAAAAACGTGCAGTCACGCCACAGAACATTGGAAAAGCGCAAATAACAGCAATGACAGTAAAAGCCACAATAACGCTCAAAAATCGGCTTGGAATGCATGCAAGGCCTGCTATGTTACTCTATGATTTAGTTAAACAATTTAACTCAAGAGTTATTTTGCGTAATAATAATCAAATTGAGGCTGAGGCCGATAGCGTTATTGCGATGTTGATGTTAGACTCAGAACAAGGCAGTAAGATTGATATCGAAGTTAGCGGCCCAGATGAAAACCAGGCCTTGTCCGCAATTATCAACCTATTCGAAAACAGGTTTGATGAAGAATAGCTGATATCGCTGATGAAAAGCAGCTGAGTTTCAAGCTAGCTACTGATAATATCAATCAGTAGATTTTTATCTAGGCAGGCTTAGAGATCGTGATCATGATCTCTTCCCTTTAAAGCGTATAGCGCCTAATATTTTAAACAAACTTATTTCTAGCGACACCCCCTACCTTATGGGTGGGGGGTGTTTGCTTTGTATGTCTCTATTGGAGTGTGGTATGACAAAGCCAACAATTATTATCAATGATTTAGATGCTGAACGTTTAGATGCACTGATGGAACAGCCGGCTTATGCGGGCACACCAGTTGCCGAAGCGCTCAATGATGAACTTGACCGTGCAGATATCTTAAGCCCGCAAGAGATCCCTGCGGATGTGGTCACGATGAACAGTACCGTTCGCTTTTTGGATTTAATCAGCAACGAAGAACGCACACGCACCTTAGTTTACCCTGCGTCCCTGAAAGATAGTGCAGAGCAGCTGTCTGTTATGGCACCGATTGGGGCAGCTTTGTTGGGATTGCATGTAAACGATGAAATCAGCTGGGAACTGCCAAACGGTGTTCAAACGCGTGTTCGCGTACTGGAAATCGTTTATCAGCCAGAAGCGGCTGGTGAGTTCCACCGTTAATAACGATAACGGCTGAATTAAGGAAGGCTTAGCGAAAAAAGTTTTATTTAAAAAACTCAGGTAAGTCCTCTGACATATTCAGGCACTCAATTGAGTGCCTTTTTTGTTGCCTTTAAATGGGCAGAGTAGAAACCTACTCCCCGGCAATACTCATTTCTGGGATCAGTACCGAACCACACTGAATATTACTGCGAGTTTCAATATCATCAGCGATAGTAACCATATTCGCCCACATCTCTTTTAGGTTACCAGCAATGGTAATCTCACTCACAGGATACTGAATTTCACCGTTTTCGACCCAAAAACCTGAAGCCCCACGAGAGTAATCACCAGTGATACCACTAACCCCTTGTCCCATTAATTCAGTAACGACTAGCCCTGTTCCCATTTGTTTCAGCAATGCTTCGAATGAAAGCCCTTGCCCTGCAATACGCCAGTTATGGATGCCTCCAGCATGCCCAGTACTTTGTAAACCCAATTTTCTTGCAGAATAGCTGGTCATTAACCACGTTTGCAAAACGCCATTTTCGACAATATTGCGCTCACAAGTGCGTACGCCTTCGCTATCAAAAGGTGATGACGCCAACCCGCCCATTAAATGGGGTTGCTCATTGATAGTTAGCCAGCTTGGTAAAATTTGCTTTCCTAAGCTATCGAGTAAGAAAGAAGATTTACGGTAAATACTGCTGCCACTAATGGCACCAACTAAGTGACCAAATAGGCCTGTTGCCACTTCTGCAGCAAAAATAACAGGGGCTTTCATTGTCGGTAATTTACGTGGCGATAAACGAGACAAAGTACGACGAGCACACTCCTGCCCAACCCACTCAGGCGACTGTAATGCCCCTAAGCTACGGCCAATCGTATAAGCGTAATCACGCTCCATTTCACCATTTTGCTCAGCAATCACACAACTTGACATCGAATAGCGGCTTGAACAATAGCTTTGCAGCATGCCATGGGAGTTACCAAATACACGAACCCCGTAGTGCCCATTAAAGCTACCGCCTTCCGTATTCACAATGCGGGAGTCTGCATTTAATGCTGACATTTCCGCAATCGACGCTAAGCGGATCGCCTCTTCAGGAGAAAGTTCGCTCGCTTGAAACAAATTGAGGTCTGGTGCTTCAAAAGCCAGCAAAGATTTGTCTGCCGGCCCTGCACACGGGTCTTCTGAGGTATAGTTAGCAATATCAATTGCCGCCTGAACAGTCCGTTCAATAGCTTCAGGGCTTAAATCTGTTGAAGACGCACTGCCTTTACGTTGTTGATAATAAACAGTGATCCCTAGCGCTCCATCACTGTTAAACTCAACATTTTCGACTTCCCCTTGGCGGGTACTTACACTAATCCCAGTGCTTTTGTTTACTGCGACTTCCGCAGCATCACAACGTGTTTTAGCAAATTCTAATGCGTGCGCGACGGCTTCTTCGAGTTTTTTACGTTGTTCGGTGACTTGTTCAGTTACACTCATGCTTTAGTCCAATCAATAATGTGGGGGAAACGTGATTTTCTGCCCTAACAAGCAAATGCTAGGTAGTCATAGAGGGGTTTTCCCAGTTACAATATATAATAGATGAATGTTAACACTCACAACACAGTAAATCATATTAATTACGCGTAATTAAACCACTGTGTTCGGTAAAAAGGAAAATCGATATGGCCAAACAGCCTGATGACTGGCTGGATGATATCCCAGCGCCGCAAGACGAAGAAGACGAGGAAATCATTTGGGTCAGTAAAAGCGAAATTAAACGCGATGCTGAGATCCTCAAAAAGTTAGGGGCTGAGCTCGTTGATTTAAGTAAAAGTGAATTAGAACGCATCCCGTTAGATACTCAATTACTTGAAGCCATTGAACTTGCCCAAAAAATCAAACGTGAAGGCCGTCGCCGCCAATTGCAATTGATTGGTAAGTTATTACGTTCACGTGAGGTTGAGCCCATTACTGAGGCTCTGGACAAGCTTAAAAACCGCCACAACCAGCAAGTGGTAATTTTACATAAACTGGAAGACTTACGTACCCGTTTATTAGATGGCGGTGATGAAGTCATTGAAGACGTGGTTGCCCTGTTCCCACAAACAGACAGGCAACAACTGCGTGCATTAGTCCGTAATGCAAAAAAAGAGCGTGAAGGCAACAAACCGCCGAAAGCTTATCGCCAAATCTTTCAATATTTGAAAGATCTCTCTGAAATGGCTTAATGAATTATCCCCTATGCTACGGCTAGGGGATTTTTTTTGTAAATTAAGCAATAATCTGAAAAAGCCAGAAGCGTGTTGATAGCGCTGCCGAAACAACCTATCATGCCATTGTTAGACATACTCTGACCCGTATTATCGCGGCTGCTGAACCCCGATAAATAATGAGGAAGATATGGATAATACCCGAAATAGAGCATGGCGCAGAGCCAAAGCTCGAATCAATAAATCCCGTGATCAACTAAATTCACGACTAGTTGACTGCTATACACCTGAAAAAAACTGGAAACAGATGTACGATCGAAGCGAAAAAATGATCCGTGCAGCCCAATTAGGTATGGCATACCCGCAAGTAAGTAATATACAGCTTGCCCGTATTAGCCTTGAAGAGATACACAACAACTCGTGAATATTTTATTCATTTGCAGTAAAAACCAATGGCGTAGTCCAACCGCTGAACAGATCTGGCGCAACCATGAAAGTTGGGTCACCCGTTCAGCGGGAACGAGCCGCAATGCGAAGCGCCCTGTTAATGCGGATTTAATCCGCTGGGCAGATGTAATTTTTGTGATGGAGCAAAAACATAAAAACCGCTTAAAAGCAGATTTCCCCCGCCTTTTGGAATACAAACCGCTTCATGTTCTGGATATTCCTGATGATTACCCATATATGGACCCAGAGTTGATTGAAATACTCAAAACCAGTGTGCCTAGTATTCTTACCAACCATAACTAGCTAAAATGCGTTTTGATCGTATCAAGTAGTGTTTTGAACTCAGTATAGCCTTCTCTATCAAGGAAATGCCCAGCAGATTCCTCAATAATAACCTGTGTTTTTAAGGCCTCTGCCAATGCTTTCGAAGACCCCGGCGACACAATTTCATCATTGGTTGATATAATCGATATTCGATTATTTGCCACTTTTATGAGTTCGTCATAATTCAATGGTTCAACGGTGTGAGGCTGTAATTCAGGCAATGTAGGCTGTTCTTCGTCAAACCCTGATACCAATACATAACCTGCCACCGATTGCCCTGCATGTTGAAGAAACCGCAATGCAGTAACGCAACCTAAGCTATGGCCAATCAAAATCGTATTTTCATCAATATCAAAAGGTAAATGCTGCAAGCGCTGCTGCCACCTTTCAGGGTTGGGGGCTAAAGAGTCAGGCATGGTGGGGACGTTAACAAAAGCGCCTAAGGCTTCAAGCTCTGATTTCAACCATGGAAACCAATTTTTTTCAGGGGATGCCGTGTAGCCATGAACAATAAGAAATTTTTTTTCTTTTAGTGGAAATGCAGTGCAAGTAACGTTATTCATCCTAAAGACCCCTATCAGCTCAGTTATCTTATTTAGACTTTACCATGAGTGATAGGAATATTAGTTAGAGCTTTTTGTTATATCTAAAGCAAAAATAAACTCTTCTTCCCACATGTCTTGTGCGTCATTCATCACATCAATAACATCTGCGAATTTTATACGTTGTTCCGCGGTCATATGTGAAAACGTGATGGTTACAGGTAACTCAATGCCTGCGGAAACCATGTCCCACAAAGCATCAAGATTATGACCAAACCAATCAGGAAGGGAAAATTGTTGAGCAAATTGGTCATAAAAATCATTCAATGAGTTTATCTGCCTGAAATCAAAGCTCACCTGTTTGCTCATCACGGTATTTCCTTTAGTTGACTTGTGTAAAGCTCTTATAATGGTCATGAGTCACAAAAATCATCCCATCTGATGAGTATAGCAAACGGTCCGCCCCGCGATGACCACAGCGATAATTAATGTCTGCTTCAAACCATTGGCGTCCTTGTGCAATGGGTAAACTTTTCTCACGGTTAGAAAAACGGTCGCCGCCAATCGCTCTTCCAGGTAACACATCGCAAAGATTACCTTTTTTCGCATCCCATCCGGCTTCACGGGCTTGTTTTTTCGTCATATAGAAAGCGGGAAGTTTTTGATATTTTTCCATAAAACTAACCACGTTATCTTGTGCAGTCAGCTTATCAATCGGTTGTGGTGTTTCTTTTGGCGTTATCGCTTCACGAGAAGGTGGATTGCTTTGATTAACGGATGGTTCAGATGGTGTTTTATCTCCACCATTAAAATAAAGGCTAATCACAATCAAAATAGCCATCAATACGACGGGTAAAAAACGTTTATTCATAACACCTCAGTTGTTTTGTGCTTTGCAGGCACACAATCGCCCCAGTCACAACATCGACAAGAAGTTGTTACAAGGGCGAGCAGAGCCTAGTTTATATCGCCAAGAACGATTATGCGGTACCGCCAACAGTCAGTTTGTCCAGTTTTAATGTAGGTTGGCCTACACCAACAGGGACACTTTGGCCTTCTTTGCCACAAACACCAACGCCTTTATCTAGCGCTAAGTCATTACCAACCATTGAAATCTGCTGCATAGCTTCAACACCCGAGCCAATTAACGTCGCTCCCTTCACAGGAGAAGTAATCTTACCTTTTTCAATCAGGTAAGCTTCTGATGTTGAAAATACAAATTTACCTGAGGTGATATCTACCTGACCACCACCAAAGTTTGGTGCATAAATGCCTTTATCCACACTCGCAATAATTTCTTCTGGCGTTGATGTACCTGCTAACATGTAGGTATTGGTCATACGCGGCATAGGTAAGTGCGCATAAGATTCACGACGTGCATTACCTGTTGGAGCAACTCCCATCAGGCGTGCATTCAGTTTATCTTGAATATAATTACGTAAAATACCATTTTCTATTAGGACGTTATACTGCCCAGGTACCCCTTCGTCATCAATGGCGAGAGAGCCTCGACGGCCCGCTATCGTGCCATCATCCACCACAGTGCACAGAGGTGATGCCACTTGTTCGCCTATTTGACCTGAAAAAACAGAGGTGCCGCGACGGTTAAAGTCACCTTCTAAACCATGGCCTACCGCTTCATGCAATAGAACCCCTGGCCAACCAGCACCCAGCACAACCGGCATCATTCCAGCAGGCGCTGCGATCGCTGACAAATTCACCAGCGCCATACGCACCGCTTCACGTGCATATTGCTCAGCAACCACTTGCCCTTGGTGAATTTCCAAGAAATATTCGTAACCATAACGGCCACCACCGCCACTTGCACCGCGTTCGCGCTTACCGTCATGTTCCACCAGCACGCTGACTGACAAACGCACTAACGGACGAACATCTGCCGCCAAAGTGCCATCTGTTGCGGCGACTAGCACTTGCTCATAAACACCCGTTAAACTGGCATTGACCTCGATAACACGTGGGTCTTCTGCGCGTGCAACTTGGTCAACACGATGCAGTAAATCAATTTTTTGTTCCCGCGATAAGCTTTGCAGTGGATCTGCTGCTGAATACAGTTTTTTATATTCAACATTAGTTAAAATTTGTGATTTACCAGAGCCTTGCTCATTCACAATACTGCGTGCTGCGGTCGCACTTTGTGTCAGCGCATGTAGCGAAATTTGGTCTGCGTAAGCAAAACCGGTTTTTTCACCACTGACTGCTCTCACACCAACACCTTGGTCGATATTGTAAGAGCCATCTTTGATGATCCTATCTTCAAGCACCCATGACTCATGGAAGCTCGATTGAAAGAACAGATCCGCATAATCCAGATGGCGCTCAGATAACAAACCTAAAATGTCATACAGATTTTCTTGCCCAAGGCGGTTGGCGGCCAGCAAATGTTCGCTGACAGAAACTAAACTCATATTCGTTACTCTTTGGTTTCTTTTTTAATCAAGGATGTCAATTGCGGTCTAAAGCGGTTATGTTTCACCACTTTGATTTGCTCTCGCATGACACTCAAGCTGTCTGTTTTAATATTCAGTACCGTAGACGCGACTGCATCCACGTTCTTTTTCATCACTTTACCCCACCCATCAACCGCAAGGCTGTGCCCCCATGTGCGACGCGTACCGTGCACACCGACTTGAGCAGGTGCTAAAATATAGCATTGGTTTTCTATCGCACGAGCACGTAATAACGGCTCCCAATGTGCTTGACCGGTGTAACGGGTAAATGCCGCTGGTACAGAGATAATTTCTGCGCCTTGTTCACGTAATGCTTGGAATAAACCAGGAAAACGTAAATCATAGCAAATTGTCATGCCAAGACGACCAACGGGTGTATCAACGACAGTGATATGTTCACCGCGTTGATAAATCACAGACTCGTTATAAGTGCCTTGCTCGTCTTCGATATTGACATCAAACATATGAATTTTATCGTAGCGAGCTTTAATATTTCCTTCGGAATCAAATAATAAGCTACTACTCGTAATACGTTCAGGATCTTCACGGCTAATCATTGGCATTGAGCCAATTAAAATCCAAACATGATAACGTTTGGCCATTTCGCTGATCGCACTTTGCAAAGGGCCTTTTCCTTGCTCTTCCGCTTGTTTACGATAAGTCGCCGCATCCGCAAATAACAATGCATTTTCAGGGGTCAGTACTAATTCAACAGTCTCTGGTAACTGTTTGATCTGTTGTTCGATTTGCGCCAAATTGTGTTTAGTATTATTTCCGCTACATAACTGCAAAAGTGCAACGTTGCCATTTTTCATTACTCTTGAGTCTCCTTCAGTTGACGTAATACTTCATCAATTTTCGGCTCGTCCAAACTACCTGTTACTCGGTAACGAATAACGGAAACTTTACTCCATAGTGGACCGAGCACTTTCGTTGCCGCAAATACGGCAGCGCCTGCAAATGGGTTTACTACAAACGCGGTTGCTACTCCTACTGTAGCAGATATTTCCGGTGTAATGACGGCTTCAACATTAATTTGGCGTTTAACGAGGTCAATTTGACCATTAAAAGCGATATCTGCAACTAAACCATCAACATAGGTATTTTTCGAAACCAGTACACCATTTTTAATGGTCGCATCACCTTTAATGGAGTCAAAATCAAAGTCATCACTAAATGTATCGCTAAAATCAAATCGTAGTTTACGCAACAGGGCATCAAAACTGACTAGACGCAATATTTGCCCGGCACGACCACCGCCCATTTGTGCAATCGCTCCTTTGCCCAATTTTGCAGACATTTTACCATTTAAAGAGGCGATATCTGGTGACCAAGGCAAATTAGCCCAATTTAAATCAAATTCAATAGTATAAGGTGATTGGATAATGGGAACCAATATACCAAAATACGCCGCCGTTTCGTCAAAAGCTTCACCGGTTAATGAACCTGCAATTTGTGTTTTATTGCCTTTTTCGCTGTTCCAAATAGCATCTAACTTTAATTTCGTGACGCTGTTATCTAGCGTGCCATCTGTCAGTTGCAATAAAGTGCCTTTAGGTTGGATATTAGCGCTAATTTCCCCCAATTTCTGCCCAGCGACCCAACACTCTTTACAGTGAAACTGGAACTGCGGCCATTGGCTAAAATCGATTTGTGTCGTAGCAAGGTCATTGATTTGAGTACTAGAGGATTCACTAGGGTTGTAATACAAATAATCAATGGCGACCTGCCAAGGCTGTGAAGCAAAGATTTGTAACGAACCTTTTAAGTTTTCACTATTGATACTGACTAATTGCTCAGCCCGTTGTAAGTCATAGGAAAAATTTACTGCATTCCATTGCTGCCCAGCGAGGTAGATTGATGGGATATTGACCTCAAGCATGTCAGGTAAACCAATATTCATCCCCCCTTCGCGGCTATGGGATGACACTAGCAACCCGGCTAATTTCTCCCAGTTCATATCGGTAATAGGTGGCAAATCAACAACAAAAGTTGCATTTTTAGGTAATTCAGGAATACCATCACGCCATTGAGCAACATGGGCTTTTAATAAGCTTAAAGGCTTACTACTCAGACCCCATTGAGTATTAAAACCAATGCGCTTACCGATATCACCACCAACCACCAACTGTTCTGTTGTTCCTTTAGCCTGAACATTAATTTGCCCAAGTTCGGCTAATAGAGCGTTATCAATAGCGGGTAGCTGGCTTTTCAGTTGTTTTAGCCCTGCGCTAACGTCTATTTGTAAGCCAACAGGTTCTTTTGCTGTATTCGGAATAGTGATCGCAACTTGGCTTTTCCAGTTAGCGGTTCCTGACACCTTTTGCTTAATCTCAGCAGGCAACATTGCCAACTTATTCACCGCCCAGTTTCCGCTAACATTCACATCCACTAAATAATTTTTTGCTTGATCTGTAGTGGTGAAATCAACAGTAATGGGCTGTTCAAACCAATGGCCACGCAGGTTGTCACCGCGTAAATCTCCATTGTTAAACTCAAAGCTGCCCGTTAAAGCGGAAATAGTGCTATCAATTGGCTGAATATATAAATCATTTTTATTGAGATTGACCTTTCCTTTGGCAACAACATCTTTACCCGCCACCAATGGAATAGATAACCCTAATTGGCCATTAACAGTCCCCCCAATTTGTAACTCTTCAAGCGTATCGCCAATTGAGTGGTTCATCGGGGTATGCACAAAATATTGCTGGATTTGTTTTCCAGTTCCACTGATATCTGCATTGATATACAGCATTTCTTTAGTGTAATCAGGGATATTGGCATCAAGGTTGGTTGCCGTGGCATCCGCTAATTTCACGCTTGGCGCATGCATATATAGCCCTGCACGCCTAAAGTCTAAGTCCATATCTAAGTTCAATAACGCAGGCCATTCACTGTCATATTCGAATGTTGCATCACGCAAAGGGACATAAACTTGGAATTGCCCATCATTGTTATCATAGGGGAAATGAGCAGGGTCGCCTTTATAGACTAAAGTCGCATTATCTACACTACCGGCAATAATCGCTTTCGTCAGGTAATCGGCCACATCTTGGCCCATTAATTTTTGTGGGAAATAACGCCATGCATCCCCTGCATCATCTAAACGGATTCCGGCAAGAATGGCGAGATCGGCATAATTTCCTTTTTTCGCTTTTGCGTAACGAAACTCACCATTTGCCCAAAGAGACTGAGCTTGTAGCTCTAATGATGGGCTCCACAACTTAAATTCACTGGCATTATTGACCCAATGGAACTGACCTGTTGCCGTTTTTATCGAGAAAGGCGCTTTAAATTCATCACGATAGTCAACTTCACTATCTTGTAAGCTAACGGTGGCACTACCACTTTGCATCCCACCGATTAAAACACCTGAAAAGTGATTAACTGAAGGCAGCTCCTTCCATTTTTTCCAGCTAACATTTTGCCAGTCCATGTTGATTTGTACGTTTTCAGGCATATTTTGCGTGATATCAAGCGCAAATTCACTCACCACACCAGTTGGTTGGCGATGTTGCCAATCCTGTACCATTTCAGGCGTTAAAAAGGAAAAAGTGGGTAAAATCTCACTTAAACGTTCAAGTTCAATATCTTTTGCACGGATGCGCCAATGGTCATTATCTTGATATTTTTTGCTGGCAGGCAAATACAATACAGAGGCGCTCCCTCGTGGCCAGATAAACTCATTGGTTTTCAAGGTATCAAGCTCAGGAATGTTAAATAACCACCCATTTCCCTGCCTTTTCATTCGCAAAAGCAAATCATTGACTTGCAAGTTTTGCGCTAATTCGCCGGCTCCCCAATTGGCTTCCCCTTGCCGTAATTGAATAAGGCCGCTATCAATCCGGTTATTTTTCAGTGTTACCCAAGAAGACAGGCTAAAATTTGCGTCCCGTAATGACGTGTTATCCCGTAGCCAGCGGCTAAGCCATGGCTGCATATCAATATTATCCGCTTGCAAATAAAAAATACCGTCGCTTAACACGCCATTTTTATCTGACACATCAAGCTTTACTTGCAGATAACCATGCTGCTTATTGATGGTTTCGAGACTAACAAAACCTTGAGCGCGATGCCTGTCGTTATCGTTGAGCCAAGAAAGTTCAGGCAAAATCAGCGTCGTTTTTTGTTCTGAAGGTGTGAGGAAAGTTAATTGGCTTTCTTTTAGTACAAAATGGTCAAATTGCCTTAAAAATAGCTCTTCAATACCATCTAAAGACTGCCCTTCCGAGGAATCGCCAAGGCTGAAAGGGACTTTGTGATCAACATTTAACTGGTAAAAGGTTAAGTCACGAAAACGCCAGCGCAGAGAAAATAACGAGCTCCAAATATCTAATTCAACCGTAATAGTATTCGCTGTAATATCGGTAGTTTTATTCTGTAAAACGACATCGGACAACGTCAGTACAGGGCCAAAAGATTGCCAAGCCCCTTCAATTTTACCAATTTGTACCGCTACATCGGTCTTTTTTTCAACGTAATCAATCAGATCTTGCCGATAGTTGTCGATATTTGGCAGAAGAAAACGCAGCCCTGACAGCACTAACGCGCACAGCAATAATATAACCGCAGTCGTCACCAGTGCTACACGTGGCAGTCGTCTCACTCAAATCTCCTTTTACATCATTACGACATCAAAACGTTCCTGACTGTAAAGAGGCTCAGTCTGAACTTTAACTTGCTTTCCAACAAAAATTTCAACTTCTGCAAGGGCGTGTGACTCATCCCCTTTAAGGACATCAACCACCGCTTGGGATGCATAAACTAAGAACCTATCTGCATCGATAGTACGGTGAACACGAACTATTTCACGTAAAATTTCATAACATACCGTTTCTACCGACTTAACGGTTCCGCGCCCTTGGCAAGTCGGGCAATCATCACATAATACGTGTTCTAAGCTTTCTCTTGTACGCTTACGCGTCATTTCGACTAAGCCCAGTTGCGAAAAACCATTAATGGTTGTTTTAACTTTATCTTTACTCAATGCCTGCTCTAATGACGCTAATACACGGCGGCGATGTTCCGGGTCAGCCATATCAATAAAATCAATAATAATAATGCCGCCTAAGTTGCGTAAACGCAGTTGCCTTGCTATCGCTTGGGTTGCTTCGATATTGGTATTAAAGATGGTTTCTTCAAGATTACGGTGCCCAACAAATGCGCCCGTATTAATATCAATGGTCGTCATGGCTTCAGTTTGGTCGATAATCAAATAACCACCTGATTTTAGCTCCACTTTTCGGTCCATTGCTCGCTGAATTTCGTTTTCAACGTCAAACAAGTCAAATATCGGCTGATTCCCTTGATAGAGTTCGAGCTTGGCTGTCATTTCTGGCACATACTCTTCGATAAATTCTTGTAATTGAGTATAGGTCAAACGAGAGTCAACACGAATGCGATCAAGGTGAGCGCCGGCAAAATCACGAATAATGCGGTAAGCAAGTGCTAATTCACCATAAATTTTAGTGCGAGTCACATTGCGTTTTTTTCGTTCAATCACTTTTGCCCACAGGCGTTTTAAGAATGCGGCATCCTGTTTAACTTCCTCTTCCCCGACCCCTTCTGCTGCCGTACGAATGATAAAGCCCCCATTTTCATCACAATACTGTGAAACACACTCTTTTAGGCGTTCTCTTTCATCTTCACTTTCAATACGTTGTGAAACTCCCACATGGGAAGCTCCTGGCATAAAGACCAAATAGCGAGAAGGGAGTGTAATATCCGTAGTTAGGCGAGCACCTTTGGTACCAAGGGGGTCCTTGACGACTTGAACGATTAAATCTTGCCCTTGCTTAACGAGCTCAGCGATGTCCCTGACATGAAAGTTTTTTTGTTCGTCACCCGCAATGCATTCCGTATGGGGCATAATATCCGAAGCGTGCAAAAAGGCCGCTTTATCTAGACCAATATCAACAAAGGCCGCCTGCATCCCCGGTAAGACTCGGCTCACACGGCCTTTGTAAATATTCCCTACTAGCCCTCTTTTTGCTTCTCGTTCAACATGAATTTCTTGTAATATCCCACCATCAATATAAGCAACGCGCGTTTCAGATGGCGTAATGTTTACTAATAGTTCCGCAGTCATGACTTCCCCTTACCATCACTTAACGCTAAAAATCGCTGAATTAGCTCGTCTGTTTCAACCAGTGGTAAACCAACAACCCCATGGTAGCTGCCATTAATTTTACGTATAAAACGCCCACCAATTCCTTGTATTCCATAAGCGCCTGCCTTATCCATTGGCTCACCAGATTGTATATAGTCCCGTATTTCGATTAAAGATAACTCGCGGAATGTCACATCTGTCACAATTAGTGACTGCATTGTCTGTTGACGGTTGGATAAGGCAATAGCCGTCATGACCTGATGGGTTTTTCCTGATAATGCACTTAGCATCTCTTCTGCGTGCTGATTATCTCGCGGTTTTTCTAAAATTTGCCCTGCTAGAACAACGATTGTATCTGCGCCCAAAACCGGTTGATTATCGGGTGCAATCGCAACACCAGCTAAAGATTTATCTCGTGCAAGACGTTGAACATAGTCTTGAGGCAACTCCCCCTCCTGCCACTGTTCTTCTACCTCTGGACGTAAAACCTCAAAGGTATAATTAAGTTGCTGAACAAGTTCACGTCGACGGGGTGAGCCGGACGCAAGATAAATTAAACACATAAACTGTATTCCCAGTCAGACCGACAACTAACACCCTAACATACTGAAAATTGCCGACGTATTTTACGTAAAAGCAAAAATAGCCATGGCCATAGAATACCATTCACTAAGCTATTCCAAAATACTTGCGGGTGGAATAATACTTGTGATGATAGATATTCAGCCCAAAAAACAGCAAGATCTTGAATGATAGTGAGTAACATAATCACCAGAGCTTGCTGCCACAACGCCATATTACGCAACAATTGGTGTTTATAAGAGACGAGATAGCAAATAATGCTAAAAGAAAGAGCATGCACTCCCAGTGCAGAGCCCTGAATGGAATCTACGATAATCCCTAAAATAAAACTCGTACCAACACTCACTCGGTGTGGTAATGCCATCACCCAATAAGTGAGAATCAACAGAAGCCATGATGGCCGGTAAAAACTGAGTTGTTCCGGCCAAGGCATGACTTGTAAAATCAACGCAATAAAAAACGATAACCAAATGATGGCACGGCCATTTCCGCGATACTCATCCATGCTAATTTACTCTCTTGCCCATAACCATACTGTGTTTCCTCTACTTATGGTTGTGACGTCGGAGCCATTGATGGTGGCAATGGAGGCCCCTGAATTTCATTCGGATTAGGTAACACTTGCGGCAATACTTTCATTAATCGTTCATTTGCTGCACGATAAACTTCCGAAGGCTGTAGTGGCGTTTTAGGGTCGCTATCATTTCCCCATAGTAGCAGAAGGTAGCGTAAACGCTGCAATTCGGCACTCGGCTTCGCGCTGATAATAGTATAAGCACGTTGTGTGTCGTGTTTTACGGCAGAGACCACCCCTACAGGATAACCTTCGGGGAAACGCCCTCCTAACCCTGACGTGACAAGGACATCACCAACACGAATATCGGTATTTTCAGGCAACGGTTCTAATTGGATATCATCAGCACATCCAGAGCCTGCAGCAATAACACGGACATCATTACGTAATACTTGTACTGGCAGTGCATGGGTAGTGTCGCAAATTAACAAAACACGGCTATTAAAGTTACTAACCCCAACCACTTGACCAACTACGCCTTTATCACTAATAACGGGCTGCCCTTCATAAACGCCTTCATTGCTGCCCTTGTCTATAACCACTTGGTCACGATATGGCGTATTCGCGCCTGAAATAACTTGCGTGACCATCATGTGTTCATCTTGACGAAGTGGCGAACCAAGTAACTCCCTTAACCGCGCATTTTCCTGCTTAAGTTGTTCTAAAAGCAAGTTGTCCGCTTTTTTCAGTAATAGCTCTTGGCGTAAGGCTTTATTTTCGAATTGCAATTGTTCTCTTGAAGAGAAGCTTTCGGAGATATTATCTAGAAATTGACGTGGGCCATTGGCTAAAAAATAGAATGGGCTAACCGCCGTGTCTAAGTAGTTACGGACTTTATTGAAAGGCTCAAAGCGATGGTCAATCACCACCAGTACAAGTGCAATGATTACCGCAATAAAAATGCGTAGCTGTAGGGATGGACCTCGCCTAAAAATTGGCTTCATGTGTGGCTAAGTTTCACTAATGTCAGAGGAACAAAAAATAGTCAAAACAGTTGGGGACAGCCCCAACTGTTTCTAAAAGGCCATTTAGTCTTCGCTAAACAGGTCGCCACCGTGCATATCAATCATTTCTAACGCTTTACCGCCACCACGAGCGACACAAGTTAGAGGATCTTCAGCAACGATAACTGGGATACCAGTTTCTTCCATCAATAAGCGATCTAAATTACGAAGAAGCGCGCCACCACCGGTTAAGACCATACCGCGCTCTGAGATATCTGAGGCCAATTCAGGAGGACACTGTTCAAGTGCTAGCATGACTGCGCTGACAATTCCTGTAAGCGGTTCTTGCAATGCTTCTAAAATTTCATTGGAGTTCATCTTAAATCCGCGTGGCACACCTTCCGCAAGGTTACGGCCGCGAACTTCAATCTCGTAAACTTCATCTGTTGGGAATGCAGAGCCAATTCCATGCTTGATGCGTTCTGCTGTCGCTTCACCTATCAGTGAGCCATAGTTACGACGTACATAGTTAATGATGGACTCATCGAAACGGTCACCACCAATGCGTACAGATGAAGAGTAAACAACGCCATTTAACGAAATAACAGCGACTTCTGTAGTACCACCACCAATATCAACAACCATTGAGCCTGTTGCTTCTGATACAGGTAACCCGGCACCAATTGCTGCGGCCATAGGTTCTTCAATTAAGAAGACTTCCCGTGCGCCCGCACTTAACGCTGACTCACGAATGGCTTTACGTTCAACTTGTGTTGCACCAACAGGGACACAAACAAGGACTCGCGGACTTGGGCGTAAAAAACTGTTGCTATGAACTTGTTTGATGAAGTGTTGCAACATTTTTTCAGTCAGGAAAAAGTCGGCGATAACACCGTCTTTCATTGGCCTGATTGCCGAAATATTACCTGGTGTACGTCCCAGCATCTGCTTCGCTTCACCACCGACAGCAGCAACGCTTTTTGGCGATCCAGAGCGGTCTTGACGAATAGCAACTACAGAGGGTTCATTTAATTTTACGCCTTGTCCTTTGACATAAATAAGGGTATTGGCCGTACCCAAGTCAATAGACAAGTCATTAGAAAACATGCCACGAAATTTTTTAAACATAACGAAAGAGTTATCCTGCAAGCTGGGGACGAATTTAAACCCGTCTACTCTACCAACCACTTGAAGCGGTCTCAAGGCGTTAATGAGCTGCTTCTAAAATATGGTTAATTCATCTATTTTTCACGTACCGTACTGTACATGCTTCTTATCTAAACGAAGCAGATAAAAACCCCAAAAACAGATATTAATTGTATTATTTACCTACAGGATAAAATCACACAAAAAAACACCTATTCTTTGGCTGTTATATACTCCATCCTTTTCTTCCCAGTGTGACAAGCTATTATGGCAACAAGTTCAAATATTATTTAGTTCTTTTTATTATTGCTACACACTGGCTATTTCCAATACAAATTGGGTGAATTCGCTGAGTGTTCGCTCTATTATCTACCAGAAACGCGGCAAATTTATGTCAATATGCAAAATGAATCCGTCAAGATGCGATATTTTGCATGATAAAAGCCTATTTATGCCAGAAAAAAATAAATTTTTACAAATTAATTACAATATTAATAGCTTAAATACTGTTACTACGTCAATGAAATACACTCAAATTTTAGTCATTTTCAAAATACATATTTAATCATTATATAGGAGTGAAAGATGAAAGCTCTCGTCCTACAACAAACTGACGAAAAAATCGTCTCTGGCATTCAACCATTAACTACAGAAATGCTTCCAGCCGGAGATATTATAGTCGATATTTATTGGTCTACACTTAATTATAAAGATGCATTAGCTATTTGTGGAAAAGCGGGCGTTGTTCGCCAATACCCGATGGTACCCGGTATCGATTTTTCAGGTGTGATCCACCACAGTGAAGACCCTCGTTTCCAAGTTGGCCAACATGTACTACTGACTGGATGGGGGGTGGGTGAAACGCATTGGGGCGGGTTAGCCTCTCAAGCAAGAGTCCCCGCAAAGTATTTAACCCCTCTTCCAGAAAATTTGTCCTTAAAACAAGCGATGGTTATTGGCACCGCCGGCTTTACAGCAATGCTCTGCGTAAATGCCCTAGAAGAAGCTGGTGTAACTCCTGATAAAGGCGAAGTCATCGTAAGTGGTGCAAGCGGTGGTGTAGGTAGTACTGCCGTGCAATTACTCTCTTTATTAGGTTATGAGGTTGTCGCGATTTCAGGTCGTGAAGAAAACAGCAGCTACCTGCAAAGTTTAGGTGCCAAGAGAGTATTACCTCGTAGTGATTTCACTCATCCTGCTAAACCATTAGACAAACAGTTGTGGGCGGGTGCGATTGATACAGTAGGTGGTGAATTACTCGCTAATCTTCTTGCGCAAACACACTATAATGGGACTGTTGCCGCCTGCGGCTTAGCGGGTGGCTTCGACTTACCAACCAGTGTCATGCCATTTATTTTACGTAATGTCCGCCTACAAGGTGTAGATTCGGTTTACTACCCTGCCGCAAATCGCCCTAAAGTATGGCAACGACTCGCGGAACTTCTACCTCCGTCTTTCTATGAGCAAGTCAGCAATGAGATTAAATTAGAAGATTCTGTCGAATATGCAAAAAAACTCTTAAAAAATGAAGTGACTGGGCGTACGCTAGTCAACCTGCGAGGTTAGTCACCAATTTATTGCGGTACTTTCGCCTAAATAGGGATTACCGCACATTTTCTAAAATAAATTCGGGTATTTTCTCTGATAAGACCAGTATTTTGCTGCTATATGTCACGAAATAATTATAATGACGAACCTTGTCAGTAGAAAATCCATTTATTTTTATGATAAAAGATGACAAACGCTTAGCATCGCGTTATGTTGTCGGGCTATTGATAATATCGTCGGAGTTAGCAGCATAATGGCAGAAGATATTCACATTTTACTCTTGAATGGGCCAAACCTAAACCTGCTAGGTACACGGGAACCCGATAAATACGGCAACCAAACTCTTGCCGATATCGTATCCAAGCTGGAGTCAGAGGCTAGCCAGTTAGGGGTAAAATTGAGTCATTTTCAGTCAAACGCAGAATTTGAACTAATCGATAAAATTCATGCTGCACGTCATGATGTTGATTTTATTCTCATCAATCCGGCTGCATTCACACATACCAGTGTTGCACTACGTGATGCATTACTCGCGGTGAGTATCCCGTTTATCGAGATCCACTTGTCTAATGTGCACGCTAGGGAATCATTTCGCCAACATTCTTATTTCTCCGATAAAGCAATCGGTGTAATTTGTGGTCTAGGTGCTGATGGTTATAGTTTTGCTTTACAGGCAGCGGTTAACCGTCTGCGCCTAATTAATTCAATCCAAATATAAGAGTACGGAATCATATCCATGGATATTCGTAAAATTAAAAAGCTGATCGAGCTGGTCGAAGAGTCTGGCATTTCTGAACTGGAAATTTCTGAAGGTGAAGAGTCAGTACGTATCAGCCGCGTTTCACCTGCTTCCCAGGTTATGGCTGCACCTCAACAATATTACTCAGCACCGGTTGCACAACAACCTGCTTTGGCTAATGCGGTTGCACCATCTGAAGCTATGGTAGCGCCAGCTGCACCTGCTGCGGTTGCTGGTCACCAGGTTCGCTCACCAATGGTCGGTACTTTCTACCGCGCGCCAAGCCCAGAAGCGAAACCATTCGTTGAGATTGGTCAAACGGTCAGCGTTGGTGACCCACTTTGCATCGTTGAAGCGATGAAAATGATGAACCAAATCGAAGCAGATAAAGCAGGCGTTGTTAAAGCCATTCTGTTGCAAAACGGTGATGCAGTAGAATTTGACGAGCCATTAGTTGTCATCGAATAACGAGGCGTTTCCATGCTGGAAAAAATTGTTATTGCTAACCGCGGAGAAATCGCATTACGTATTTTGCGTGCCTGTAAAGAACTCGGCATCAAAACAGTAGCGGTTCACTCTACGGCAGATAGCGATCTAAAACACGTGTTACTGGCTGATGAAACAATTTGTATCGGCCCAGCAGCATCAGCGAAAAGTTACTTAAATATCCCTGCGATTATCTCCGCAGCGGAAATTTCAGGTGCGCAAGCGATTCACCCAGGATATGGTTTCTTGGCTGAAAACGCAGATTTTGCAGAACAAGTTGAAAACTCTGGTTTTGTTTTTATCGGTCCAAAAGCTGAAACCATCCGCCTAATGGGTGATAAAGTTTCTGCAATTAACGCGATGAAAAAAGCCGGTGTACCTTGTGTTCCGGGTTCTGATGGCCCATTAGGGAACGACACTGAAAAAAATAAAGCCATCGCAAAACGTATCGGCTTCCCTGTCATCATCAAAGCATCTGGTGGTGGTGGTGGTCGTGGTATGCGTGTCGTACGCAATGAGAAAGATTTAGAATCTTCGATCAACCTGACACGTGCTGAAGCGAAATCCGCTTTTAATAATGATATGGTTTACATGGAAAAATTCCTTGAAAACCCACGTCATATTGAAATTCAAGTCATGGCTGATGGCCAAGGCCATGCGGTTTACTTGGCTGAGCGTGACTGTTCAATGCAACGTCGCCACCAAAAAGTGGTTGAAGAAGCACCAGCACCGGGTATTACGCCTGAAATTCGCCGTAATATCGGTGAGCGCTGTGCTAATGCATGTATTGAAATCGGTTATCGCGGTGCAGGTACCTTCGAATTTTTATTCGAAAACGGTGAGTTCTACTTCATTGAAATGAATACCCGTATTCAAGTTGAACACCCAGTAACTGAAATGATCACTGGTGTAGACTTAATTAAAGAGCAACTGCGTGTTGCCTCTGGGTTACCATTATCTGTGAAGCAAGAAGATATCGTGGTGCATGGCCATGCTGTTGAGTGCCGTATCAACGCAGAAGACCCGAATACTTTCATCCCAAGCCCGGGTAAAATCACCCGTTTCCACTCACCTGGTGGTTTTGGCGTACGTTGGGAATCTCATATTTACGCAGGCTACACTGTACCTCCGTATTATGACTCAATGATTGGTAAATTAATTACCTATGGTGAAACTCGTGAAATCGCTATTTCTCGTATGAAAAATGCGTTAAACGAATTAATCGTCGATGGTATTAAAACCAATATTGAATTGCACCAAATGATTATGAACGATGAAAACTTCCAAAAAGGTGGAACTAATATCCACTATTTAGAGAAAAAACTGGGTATTGCTGAATAAGTCAGCGATAACCTGTTTAACTTATCGTCAATCGATACCGTAACGCCCTGCGTTACGGTATTTTTTTGTGTTAAATACGCTTTAGTGCACTTTTCTTCTGGTATTTTTCACACTCAGTCCACAGATTATCGTACAATTGCTGATTATTTTTATGGGAATGAAGGGGAATAACGGGTGGATAAACGTTTTCTTCAATCAAATAAAGAAGCGCGCTGGTCATTTTATTTGACTATCGCCTATCTGGTCGGCTGGGTTATTAGTGCCTACCTACCGGACAACACGCTTGGAATTACAGGGCTACCACTGTGGTTTGAATGGTCTTGTCTCATCTTACCCATCATTTTTATTTTGCTCTGCATTATGATGGTTAAACTGATTTTTAAAGACATCTCTTTGGAGGAGAATGATGCAGATTGAAGTTCTCCTGCCTCTCGTCGGCTACCTAGCTCTCGTCTTTTTGCTATCCATTTATGCATATAAAAAACGAACAAAAGGCGAGTTTTTAAATGAATACTTTTTAGGTAATCGTTCAATGGGCGGGTTTGTCCTTGCGATGACCATCACAGCAACCTATATCAGTGCGAGTTCTTTTATTGGAGGGCCGGGAGCTGCCTATAAATATGGCCTAGGTTGGGTGCTATTGGCGATGATCCAACTCCCCGCGATTTGGCTTTCCCTCGGCGTGCTAGGTAAAAAATTTGCTATTTTGGCGCGTCGCTATAATGCCGTTACACTCAACGATATGCTGTATGCACGCTACCAAAGTCGGTTTTTAGTGTGGTTTGCCAGTGTTAGCCTACTCATTGCCTTTTTTGGCGCGATGACAGTGCAATTTATTGGTGGTGCGCGCTTATTAGAAACAGCAGCAGGTATTCCATATACTTACGGGTTAATAATTTTTGGGGTATCTATCGCACTCTATACCGCAATTGGTGGGTTTAGAGCCAGCGTCCTGAATGACGCACTGCAAGGCCTAGTGATGCTTTTAGGTACGGTGATCCTGCTGGTTGCAATTATTTACCATGCAGGTGGTTTACCCGCAGCCATAGAAAAAATGCATACCATAGACCCAAAATTGGTTTCGCCTGAAGGTGCAGATGACATTTTAAGCGGGCCATTTTTAGCTTCGTTTTGGGTTTTAGTCTGTTTTGGGGTGATTGGTTTACCTCATACTGCGGTACGTTGTATTTCATATAAAGACAGTAAAGCAGTTCATCGAGGTATTATTTTGGGAACCATCGTCATGGCGATACTGATGTTTGGTATGCACTTTGCGGGAGCTCTCGGTCGTGCAATTTTACCTGACCTCACAATCCCAGACCAAGTGATCCCTACTTTGATGGTACAAGTTCTACCACCATTTGCAGCGGGAATTTTCTTAGCGGCACCGATGGCCGCAATTATGTCAACGATCAACGCACAACTACTACAGTCCTCGGCAACCATCGTAAAAGATATCTATCTGAATACCATGCCAACACAAATCAAAAATGAAAAGCGTCTTGCACGGATCTCTAGCTTTTCCACTTTGGTCTTAGGTGCATTGCTTTTAGTTGCAGCATGGAACCCGCCTCAGATGATTATCTGGCTGAATTTACTGGCTTTTGGTGGTTTAGAAGCTGTTTTCTTGTGGCCATTAGTCCTCGGGCTCTACTGGGAAAAAGCCAATGGAACAGGTGCTATCAGTGGTATGGTCATCGGAGGCGTCAGTTATGCCATACTGGCTAGCTTTAAAATTGAGATCATGGGTTTCCATGCCATCGTTCCCTCACTGGTTTTTAGCCTTGTTGCCTTCCTTCTAGGTAATCTTTTTGGCAGAAATCCAGTACAATCACCAGCAAACGAACAGGTAACTAGCACTCACTGATTCCTATCTACTGATAGGTGAATTTGGCGTTACCTAATGTAAATGAACAAATGCAATGCTCTAGATAATTCGCGTCATAGATAGGCGGCAAACGAGCTAATCCCTAGGAGCATACACCAATATGTGACTAGGGTTAGTGAGCGCAGCCAACAACGCCATGGCGTGAAGAATGACGAACATTTTAGAAGAGAAAAAACAATGCCTTGGATACAAATCAAAATAAACTCAACCGCAAAAGATGCCGAAGCCCTTGGCGATGAGTTAATCGAAAGCGGTGCTGTGTCTGTCACCTTTCAAGACAGTCACGATACTCCTGTTTTTGAGCCGCTTCCGGGGGAAACGCGTCTTTGGGGTGACACCGATGTTATTGGTCTATATGACGCAGAAACCGACATGAAACTTGTCGTCGCTCAACTAGAAAATAGTCCGATATTGAGTCCAGGTTTTATCCATAAAATCGAACAATTAGAAGACAAAGATTGGGAAAGAGAATGGATGGATAACTTTCATCCGATGCGCTTTGGGGAACGCTTGTGGATCTGCCCAAGTTGGCGCGATGTGCCCGATCCAACGGCAGTCAACGTAATGTTAGATCCTGGCCTCGCTTTTGGTACTGGCACGCATCCAACCACCTCATTGTGCCTCCAATGGTTAGATGGCCTTGATCTAGAAGGTAAAACTGTGATCGATTTTGGTTGCGGATCTGGGATTTTAGCGATCGCCGCATTAAAATTAGGTGCCGCTCATGCGATCGGGATCGACATCGACCCTCAAGCTATCACTGCAAGCCGCGATAATGCGCAACGTAACGGTGTTTCAGAGCGTTTATCTCTATACCTACCAAAAGACCAGCCTAATGACTTACAAGCTGATGTCGTGGTTGCTAACATCCTTGCTGGCCCATTGCGTGAGCTCGCCCCGATGATTAGCGTGCTACCCCGCCCAGGTGGGTTATTAGGTCTTTCTGGCGTGCTCGCCACTCAAGCAGAAGGAGTGGCTGACGCTTATCGTTCAACTTTTGAAATCGACCCTGTTGCTGAAAAAGAAGAATGGTGCAGGATTACGGGTGTCAAGCATTTTTAATGAGTTTTTTTATTAAAATTAGAGAATAATTTCTTTGAAAACAACGCCAGAATAGATTATCTTATAGCTCAAATATTGCTCAATAGCTGGCGATAATCTGTTCTGCACGAGATTTGAACAGCACAACAGTTATTTTAATAAATCGTTATAATACCTACTTAACTATTTGTTAAATATAACTAATTTTATAATTGCAAAGATGCAAGATAAAAAAATTAGTGATAAATAACCGTTTGCTCAAAGTTTGTCCTTTCATATCTCGTAAAAAATGCGTAATATACGCGCCCTTGCAGTCACAGTATGGCCCCCATTTAGTTATGCGAATCGGACAATATCAGTTGAGAAACTGTCTTATTGCTGCCCCCATGGCAGGCATTACAGATAAACCGTTTAGGTCGCTCTGTTATGACATGGGTGCTGGGATGACAGTATCAGAGATGCTTTCTTCTAATCCTCAAGTTTGGAAGACCGACAAATCTAGACTCAGAATGGTTCATCGCGATGAACTTGGGGTTCGTTCCGTGCAAATAGCTGGCAATGATCCCGATGAAATGGCTGCCGCGGCTCAAATCAACGTTGAGAGTGGCGCTCAAATCATCGATATCAACATGGGCTGTCCAGCTAAAAAAGTGAATCGTAAGCTTGCAGGCTCTGCACTACTACGCTATCCAGACATCGTTAAATCGATTCTTGAAGGTGTCGTCAAAGCAGTGGATGTGCCTGTCACCCTTAAGATCCGCACAGGCTGGTCACCTGAAGAGCGAAACTGCATAGAGATTGCCAAATTGGCCGAAGATTGCGGCATTCAAGCTCTCACTATTCATGGCAGAACTAGAGCCTGTCTGTTTAATGGGGAAGCTGAATATGACAATATTCGGGCAGTTAAGCAGACTGTTACCATTCCGGTTATTGCCAATGGCGACATTACTGACCCGCTAAAAGCCAGAGCTGTTTTAGACTACACAGGGGCGGATGCCTTGATGGTAGGCAGAGCGGCTCAGGGAAGACCCTGGATCTTCCGGGAAATCCAGCATTATCTGGACACAGGTGAAATATTGCCACCAATGCCAATGGCAGAGGTAAAGCGTATTATGCTAGCGCATGTACAGGAATTGCACGACTTTTACGGTCAAGGCAAAGGAGCCCGTATAGCGCGCAAACATGTTTCTTGGTACTTAAAAGAACATGCACCTGATGACCAGTTTCGGCGCTCATTCAACACCATTGAGGATGCCAGCGAACAGCTGGAGGTGTTGGAAGCATTTTTTGAAAATTTTTGCGTAAATAAAGATAAGAGCTGACAGAACTATGTTCGAACAACGCGTAAATTCTGACGTACTAACCGTTGCTACTGTAAATTCACAAGATCAAGTAACTCAAAAACCGTTACGTGACTCAGTTAAGCAAGCACTGAAGAACTATTTTGCTCAATTAAATAATCAAGATGTTAATGATTTATATGAGCTGGTATTGGCTGAAGTAGAACAGCCTTTGTTGGACATGGTTATGCAATATACCCGTGGAAACCAGACCCGTGCAGCCCTGATGATGGGTATCAACCGCGGCACTCTGCGTAAGAAACTGAAAAAATACGGCATGAACTAATCCTAGTCGGTTAATGCAGTGTTTTTGTGAGCCCTCACTGTGATGCAGTGAGGGCTTTTTATTTGCAAAAATAATGTGCTAGACCGTTTGTATGGATAAATTGAACTGCTGAACCGCTTGTTGTAATTCTTGCGTTTGCCCCGCTAATGAACTAGCTGCAGTTGCCACTTGTTCAACTAAAGAGGCATTTTGCTGTGTAACGCCGTCCATCTGTGTAATCGCGACTCCAACTTGGGCTATTCCTTTGCTCTGCTCTTCTGAAGCCACGGTGATTTGCTCCATAATTGCTGTTACCTCATTAATTCCCTGTAAGATATTCTCCATCGTTTTTCCCATTTCATTCACCAAACCCGTTCCTTTCTGAACGCAAGCTCCTGAATCGGCAATTAGTCGTTCAATTTCCATCGCGGCTTCCGCACTGTGGCTCGCTAACTTGCGCACTTCCGCAGCGACTACCATAAAACCGCGTCCATGCACACCAGCACGAGCCGCTTCGATAGACGCATTGAGCGCTAAGATATTCGTTTGAAAACTAATATCGTTAATCATGTTGATAATATCTGCTATTTTTTGTGAGCTTTGGGAGATTTCAGTCATGGTCACGACAACAGAATCAACAATGCTATTCCCTTTATTAGCGACCACGAACGCTTCGCCTACTAATTGATTAGCTTGGTGTGTGTTTTCCATATTCAGTTGAACTGCAGCGGTAATTTCCTCCATACTCGCAGCCGTCTCTTCTAAAGCGGCGGCCTGCTCTTCTGTTCGAGATGAAAGATCGCTATTACCGTTTGAAATCTCACTTGCCCCCAGATAAATATTTTCACTTCCTTGTCGGATTGTATTGACCGATTCACTTAAATCTTTTCTCATCCCTTCAAGTATTGGAAATAATTTTCCTACACAGCTATTTCCGAACGGCTGTACAGGATGGCTTAAATCCCCTTTCGCAATTTGAGTAAAATGTTGCCTCAGTAGCCCTAATGGTTTTTGCATCATCTCTGCCATATAGCGATCCGTAAAAATGAGCATGAAGATCCCTAATATTGCAGTGACGATCATGACCACTTGTGTAATATCTATCACGCTATCGACATTCTGCCGAGTATGGCTGATCAATTCATCAGCCGTCTGATTAAATTGCTGAATTGAAGCGCCAAAAGCTCGGCTTAATGCAGGTGTTACATTATGGGCATGCGCTAAATATTTGTCCGAATCGTTGTCCATACTCAATGCGAGTTGAGGCGTGACGCCATCATCTAGCAGTGATTGCCAATTATTGATCACCAAATCTGATACTTCAGGATCCATCGGTCCAGGAGAAATCGACTTCATTTGCTCTAAATATTTCCCCATATTGGACATCGCTTCTTTTACAGGGGCATAATCCACATCTTTCCCTTGGCTTTTACTTTCCATGACTCTAGTTAGTCGTGTGACAAAACGAAAATACTGATCATTTCCTTGACTAAGGACGGTCATTTGTTGCACCAATTGCCTATCAATATCATTTCCATCAGCAATACGTGATAATGACCAACCACTGTATACATTCGTTCCCCCCAAGATCAGACACAAAATACTTAATAATACGAAGACCACAGTGCGAATTGAGTAATTTCGAAGTTTCTGCATAGAATTTCTCTTTTGGTGGGATAATCTGACAATATTTAACTTTATCGGCGCTATAGAAAAATATTTTAATCCCTAGATTTGATTAACCAGCACTCGATATAGGTAAAAATACTTACATTTCAAGAGGGTTACTATTTGATTTTGGGAATCAGAGAAAATTAAAAATTTGAAATTAATTTGAGTAATTTGAAGTAGATCGCTAAATGAGAGCATCCAACCTGAGTAAATGTCCCCCTATCTCTATTTTCACACCTAACCTAGCGTAAAAGTTACTATCCACTCAGTAAGATATACCGCCTAAGTCAACAATTTATTTCCACTTAAATCAAATAATTAGCCATATTATAAATTGTTTTAAATTAATTGATCTTGAAATCAATAATAATATAATAAGATTGATTATCATTTGCATTATCATTACAAAGGGCAAGCCTACTCCAATGAAAAACATTTCCTCCGTTGGAAACAATATGGTTAAATTTAAGCCAAGTTTTATTTGTTTCATTATTTTATCAACACTTTCTTTTACGACTCATGCAACCAATAAAGAGCTTGAATCACCACAGCTTCAAGAAGCTGCTGATGCAATTGAGCTACAAGATAGCTATGCACGACCTGACTATGTTGAAATTGAACGTTTACGAGATACCAAGCAAGTTATTGTTATTTCAAAAGAAGATATTCAAGGCAAAGGAAACCGCACAATCTCTGATGTGCTTAAATCTGTTCCTGGTATTAGTGTCGATACCTCTGGGCAGGGCAACATAGACTTGCGGGGGCAAGGGGCTGAAACCTCACAACGTAACCTACAAGTGTTACTTGATGGGGCTCCAATTACCACATTAGCAAATCACCCTTATACCACTAACTACGATATTATTCCCGTTGAACAACTTGAGCGTATTGAAATCATTCCCGGTGGCGGAAGCGTTATTTACGGCTCAGGGACTGCAGGTGGAGTCATTAATATAACGTCAAACCTGAGAAGTATGGCTAATCCCAAAACAAGTGTTTTATCTGAATGGAACTCAGAAGGATATCGCTTAAATGCTAATTTGGGAGCTCGGGTGAGTGATACCTTTTCAATTTTAGGTACTGCCAGTAAACTAAACCGTGATCTTTACTATAAAGATACCTACCGTAATTCAGAATATTATTCACTAGGCGGTAGATGGGATCTGACTCCAGATCAAAGCCTCATGTTGAGAGGAAGTCATCTCACTGAAAGTTCTCAGTACGTAAAAACGCTCACATCACGTAATATCAAAAAGTATGGTAAAGACTACGTTCCACCAGACAAAACCGTCACTGTCGGTATTGATGAGAATGGTAAACTAATTAAAAAAACGATCAGTGGTTATTTGATCGGTGACCGCGAAGTCGATAGCTATAATTTAAGTTACCAAAATGCATTTACGGAAAAACTCAATTTTGCTACAGATGTTTTCTACACTGATGGTTTTTATACTAATAATGCCAACTGGGAACAAAAAGTTAATCAAAAAAGCCACGGAACAAAAATCAAATTAGATATCGGCTATCTCGATGATAGCAATCTACTTTTTGGCATAGATTATGCCAAACAAAAGGCTTCTATTCATTATATTGGGAGCTATAAAAAAGATAGTAAAGGCCGATATTATGGGGTTCCTCATAATTTTGATTATGATAAAACAACAAAGGCAATTTATGCCCTTAACAGTCTTAAATCAGATCAATTTGTATTTACTCAAGGGATTAGACGTGAATTGTCGGAATGGTCATTTGATAAAAGTGGCACAGTAAATGGGTCTGGCACTTCAGACCGTTGGAATACAGCAGCTGAACTTTCTCTTGCTTACCTTTATCGCGATACTGGCCGAATTTATGGGCGATATGAACGAGGCTACACCCTTCCCGATGGCTTGCAAATCAGCGACCAATCTGTCGTTAATGGTGAGAAAATTTATACTCCGACTAAGGCAGAAGATGAGAAATATGACTTATTTGAGATCGGTTTAAGAGATAAATTAGCATTTAGTACTGTCAATATCACATTCTGGACATCTAATACGAATAACCAGCTAAATCGTATTTATCTCACTAGTGTCAATGATGCGAAGACAATGAATTTGTTGAAAACTCGCCGTTGGGGAGCCGATGTTGACTTCCAACAAACGCTCGGTAATTTCACCTTCCAAGAATCATATTCATGGCTCAGAGGACGTTCTGATTATAACAATCATGGCCGCCAATTTTTGGAAGAAAACGGCAAAAATACCATTGATTACACGAAAAGTGGTTTAACTAAAGTGCCAGAGCACTCCGTTAAACTAAAAGTAAAATACGATTTTACCGATGATTTATCGGGAGACATTCAGTATACCTATTATGGTTCGTACAATAATTTCCTTTCTGATGCCAATAAAGAAGAAGATGGCGTAGTTAAATCACGTGAACTCATTGACCTCAGTGTTCGTTACGCGCCGATTGAACACATCGAATTATATGGCGGGGTCACTAACTTAATGAACAAAACTTACTACGACTATGTTACCGCAGGTTATGGCTCATTAATTCCTGGAAATGAGCGCTCATTTTTTGCAGGCATTAAAGCTACCTATTGATTAAAACAGGAAATGTTTCAGTGACTATAAACCCGTTTTTTCGTTATAAACTTGCTTTAGCACTGTCACTCGTTATCCATATTATTGCCATTATGTTTATCGCCCTACAAACAGGTAGGGCGGTACCTATAGTCGAGGGTGTGGAAACGATAACTCTATCTCTAGGGGGACAAATGGGCTCCTCAGGGGGCACAGGAGAGCAGAGTAATAAAAAACAAGTGCAATCACATGAAGTTATATCAGAATCCCCTTCAAGGGCTGAAGCTGCTTCCCAACAGAAGCAGATGAGCAAGTCTCAACCTAATGAAAGTGAAATACCTTCAAAAACTCAACTTAAAAATTCATTGATTCCTGTGAATGTTCCCGTTGATAACACGGTTGAATCGCCTTTACTCACACAAAAAACAAAAGAAAAAACAAAACCGGAAATCAGTCAGTCCGTACAAGGGAAAAAGCCAAAAGAACAAAGTAAGCTACTGAACAATAACACTAAAAATAACACAGAAAATCAACTTATTGCCAATAAGATAAGCCATGAAACGCAGCAAGGCTCACAAGAAGCAGCTAAAGAAATACCACTCCATTCAACTGCTGAAAATCAATCTTCCACAAGCCCATCAGCTTCAGAAAGTGGTCAAAGTGGTAAAGGGAATAATAGATTATCTGGTAATAGCCAATTTGCTGCTAATGGTGATGGCAGCTATACCGCACTCGGTTCGAGTGGTATTTCCTATACAATTTTACAGGATGCGGCTCCTAGGTATCCGAAAGAGGCTCGTTCCTTAGGCTATACAAAAGTTGTTAAAGTGCAAATTCGGTTATTAGTTGGATTAGATGGTCAAATTGAATCCGTTGAAATACTAAATAACAAAATTCCTGATTTAGGTTTTAGAGAAGAAGCGGTTAAAGCAATTAAAAAAATGGCCTTTAAACCCATTATTTATCAAGGTCAAAATATTAAAATGTACTTTAAAAAAACCGTTATATTTCAATATTAGCCTACAATCCGCCATATCGTTGGATAGAAAAAAGGTACAGCGAACCCTCACTGTACCTTTGCAGTTATTTTACAGCTTGTATTTTGAAAAATTAACGGTATATCGGTAACAAATTAAACTGCGCTAACAATTGGCAAATAATGCCGACTACTCCAAAGGCGATAACGGCATAGATTAACCCTTTTCCGCCCCACACTTTGAATCTCGAATCAGGAAAACGCTCTCTTACCTTTAATGCCATAACTGCAGGGCAAATAATCGCCCAGATACATGCAGCCATACCTGCATATGCTATTGCGATTAAAAAACCATTTGGGAATAACATGCAAAGAATAAGAGGAGGCAAGAAGCATAATAATGCAGATTTCATTCTACCTGATGGGTTGTCCTTAAAATTCAACGAAGCAAGAATGTAATCAAATAACCCAATTGCAACACCTAAGAATGAGCAAAATACAGCACTAATAGAGAACCACAGTAAGAATGTCGCAATATTTTTGCTATTCAGTACCGCATATAGTGATTCAATAAAAGCATCTAAATTACCACCTTTATTAATTATTGTTAAAAACTCTGCCCGCGGCAGATTTCCCATTGTCCCCATGATCCAGAGAAAATAGAGCACCAATGCCAATACACAACCGATAACACAACTTTTAACGACCTTTCTTTCATTCTCATGATACAGCTTATACAAGCTACAAACATTCCCATGATAACCAAAAGAAGTAATTGCATAAGGAATAATAATAAAAACAAAAGGTAATAACGCTGTTTGTCCTCCTTCAACGGGGGAAGTTAATAGTAAATCTGTTTTTACGATAAAAAATAAACCGGAGAAAGCTAAAATAAACAGAATTATTTTAATGAATAAAAATAATGATGTTAGACGACTTGCCCCTACACCACTCCACCAGATGCTCGCACCTAGAATTAATGTAAAAATAATAAATATTAATCTTAAATTAATATTGTATCCGTAAATGGCGGCAGCTTCTTTAATAACTGAACCTGCTGCTGATATATAGGCATAAATTAGTATGTAGAGTACAAATATTAATGCCATATTTGCAATATAGCATGCCCATCTGGGTAATAATTCTTTAGAGATAAAAAAGTAATTCGTTCCTGCTCCATATTTCGATATACATTCTAAAATATAAATCCCTGAATGAAACATAAAAAAGCAAACAACTAACAAGATAACTACAGAGTTAATAAACCAAGCTCCAGCCATAATAGTAGGCAAGCTAAACATCCCCGCCCCAATCATGGCACCGCCTAGCACAAAACCCCCTACCATTATGGAGGGTTCTTTTTTGGCTGCCGAATTATTCATGGTGTTTACCTTAAGAATAAGGATGAGGTTCCCGCATTGCACGGGAACCATACGAGCGACCTATTATTTAATTGGTTTTAATCTAGCAGTAAAGTGTCTTAATACTGGCGGTTCATATTCAAAATCCAGCCCTTTGAGGGTTGCAAATTTATCTTTTAAACCAATCAGAGCATCTGCAATGTAATCCATATGGTCATTGGTATAAACACGTCTTGCAATGGTTAACCGCATAAACTCCATATCTGCGTGTTTTTGCTTACCAGTTTCAGGATCACGCCCTAATAAAAATGAACCAATTTCAACCGCACGGACACCTGATTCTAAATAAAGTGCGTTAATCACCGCTTGCGCAGGGAACTGATCACCAGGAATATGAGGAACCAGCTTTTTACAATCGACAAATACGGCATGTCCCCCTGTAGGATATTGAATTGAAATTCCACCTTCACGCAAGCGGTCACCTAAATATTTAACTTGGCCAATACGATAATGTAGATATTCTTCTCCAGCCCCTTCTTCAAGACCTTGTACCATTGCAGCCATATCACGACCCGCTAAACCGCCATAGGTCACGAAGCCTTCCATTGGTACACAGCGTTGTCTTGCCAACGTAAAGATTTTCTCGTCATTTTTAATACAAACCAACCCACCAATATTTAATAATGGGTCTTTTTTCGCTGACATCGTTAATGCATCAGCATATTTATACATATCAAGAATAATTTCTTTAATAGTCGAGTTTTTATATTTAGGGTCGCGCTCTTTAATAAAATACGCATTTTCACAGAAACGTGCAGAATCCATGACAACAAAGATATTATGCTGTTTAGCTATTTCATAAACTTCTTTCAAATTCGCCATTGATACTGGCTGACCGCCTGCACTATTACAAGTTACAGTAGATACAATTGCGACTACGTTTTCTGTACCATGCTCAGCAATATTATCTTTTAATTTTTGGATATCAAAATTGCCTTTCCAGTCATCGTAAGTATCCGAGTCATAGGCTTTTTCGGTAACAATATTAATTGCTTTACAACCGTTTAATTCAACATGAGCTGCTGTTGTATCAAAGTGGAAATTAGAAATAAAGACTGGTTTTTTAGCTCCACCTTGTTCCTGTTTTACTTTTAATAAAACAGGGAATAACATATTTTCAGCACCACGACCTTGGTGAGCAGGAATGACATAATCATAGTCAAACATCTCTTTCACTTTATCTTTTAAATCATAATAGTTACGAGATCCTGCATATGCCTCATCACCGGTGATCATTGCTGCCCATTGGTGGTCACTCATCGCATTGGTGCCTGAGTCAGTTAATAAATCAATATAAACTGCACTACTTGGTAATAAGAATGGGTTATATCCCGCTTCTTTTAACGCCGCTTCACGTTCTTCTCTTGATGGAATACGGATATTTTCTACCATTTTAATACGGAATGGTTCTACAATTCTTTTAGCCATGATAATACCTTTAATTTTTCATTAAATAATAAATATTAGAGATCTAACCTATAGTTAAATAAGTTAAAAAATTTTAAGAAAGGAAAAGAGAAAGGTTATTTGTTTGGAAAGAAGAAGGCTAAAGAAATATCAATATTGAACCATTTCTTCATATAGAAGAAATACCTTGATATAAGTGATTCGTTTAACAAGAACATACTATGACTCCTATCAACGAGGAATTAGTACAACCGACTATTATTATATATATAACAGTTGGGTTACCAAAGTAATCGCTATTGTCATAATATTGTACCTATATCACACTATTAGTGAGATAGACTAGAACAACTTGATTCAAGTCACAGTATTAACCCATATATTAAATAAGAGTTTAATATTATTATTTTTAGTTTAATCATCCCAATTAAAAAACGTATAAACAATGTAACACGATAATTAAATAAGTTAATTTCACTTAAATAACATTTAACTTAAATAAAATGGGCAAAATATTTTATTCTATTTTGCCCATTATTCAATAATTAATAATTACTGAGCATCTTTACCATATTTAGGCGATCTAGGCCCATATAAGATACCATTAGGCTTACCTGCAGATAATAACCTGACACTTGTTATACCTGCAATTGCATAGCTTTTATCTGTCATTGTATCTACGATTTGGTTAACAACAGCAGATACTAATGCCCCAATAATACCATTTGACGAGGAATTATTTTCAGCACTAGATGCAGTCGCTGAGCCACTCCATAATAACGTTCCTGTTCTAGCGTCAACCAATTTCGCATCCGCAGTGACACGAGTATCACTAGAAATAACCTGATAACTTGTACCGTATTCAGTGATATTCAAGTAAAGTACGGCATCATTACCAAAAATTTCGCGCAATTTTGCAGGTGGAACAGCTTGAATGTCACCTGCATTTGTCATCCCATTTTGCTTAAATGTTTCCTCAACAACAGCAACAGGGAAAACATAGTAGCCAGCCTCAGCTAAAGGAAGAGTCGCTTGTGATAATAAACCATGACTTGCTTGTACTTCTGGTGAACTGTTTTGTGGTAATAGCACCAGAATACTTTTAGGCTTACTTTGATTAAATGCCGTGTAATCAACTTTAGTTGGCTGAGCACATCCCGTTAATAACCATGTCATCACCAATCCGCAGACTATAAGTAAATGTTTCATTTTACTTTTCCTTTATTTTTCATGAGAAAATCCATGTAAGCCGCAGATTCTGGATACAATGCTTTTTCCGCAGTAAATTCTTGCATTGCAAGATCAACCGCTCCAGTTGTTGAATACAATAACCCTAAATGCGCATGCAACCCTGGCGGAGTTGCTAAACCTTTTGCTTTGCTCATTTCCAAATTCTTTTTCAAAGCTTGAATTTGTTCTTGAGGGCCAGTTTCTGTTTGTTGGTAATATTGGTAGACCGTTGTTTGATAACCATCCCAGTTATATAGTGGTTTGGGTTCATTAGCGCAGCCATTTAATAAAATTACGCCGGCTACCATAGCCAATAATTTAATTTTCATCGTATTTCCTTATTTAGCTGGCTGCCATGCACCACTTTCTATACCAGAAACTAAGTTATTTACCGCTTCCCTAATTGCTAAATCTAATACTTTACCATTCAATGTTGAGTCATAACTGGCAGTGCCACCAAAACCAATCACTTCTCTATTTGATAATTCATATTCACCAGCACCTTGTGAAGAAAAGACCACTTCAGATGTTTGAACATTAACAACGTTTAAATTGACTTTGGCGTAAGCGACCTGTGATTTACCACGACCTAAAATACCGAATAACTGGCGATCCCCAACTTCTTTTCGCCCAAATTCAGTAACATCACCAGTAATTACATAAGTTGCACCTTTTAACTGTTGCGACTGACCTTTAATACCAGCTTCTTCTTTAAGTTCTTGCATATTTGCACGGTCTAATACATTAAAACGACCCGTTTGCTGTAAATGTGTCATCAAAATGGTTTTAGATTGATTACCTAAACGATCAACCCCATCAGAGAAAATGCCATTCATATAACTAGAACGATTATCAAATTTCCCTATTGATATTGGGCTTTTTGGGCCTGAATATTGAGTATTATATGTCGCAACTTTTTCTACGGCTAAAGAACGAGAAGATTCTTTAGCACAACCACTTAATAATGCACTTGCAATAAGAATAGATGCAATGCTGATTTTGGATATATTCATTTAGCTATCTCAATTAAAATAAAATTAGAATTAGAATTAATTTTGCATTGCTATTTTGCATTAAATGAAAAGTAGGGTCTAGTCAATCTTACTTATTTTTTATCTGACATTTAGTTTGTTTTTTAATGACTGCAATACTCATAAAGTAACCAAGGTTTACTAATATTTAATCAAATGGTTGATTAAATATTAATACATCTATAAAGAATAATTAGCTAGTAATCTTTAATGATGATATTGAATATCATCATCTATAGTTAATACTATATATTATTAACTACATTTCTTTTATTTTTATTATATATTTCTAATTATACAACTTACTTCCATATAATGAGTTAAAATCGTTTAATTTTTATCTATTTTTAGTCTATCATTAAAACGTACTCTTCCTCTCCTTAAACTGCAAACTATACCTATTTTAGTATTAGCTTAACCTTTAAATAACAATAACAAAAAAGATAGGGAAAACCCTATCCTTATTGAATGAGAACACACTAAATCATCTTTACGCATCAATGCAATGATTGATAAGAAACTTGTGCTCCTTTAGTCAGCGCACTTTCATTTGAATAAGTACTTTCTATTTCAATCAAGGATTGGTCCGCCATATTGTATATTTTGTTATACAAAGGAAACTGAGGACGATAACGGATCTCTTTCGTGGCAAAATCCATCATTAAATATTGTTGCGAACCTCTAACTATATTCGAAACAATTAAACCTTGATTGCCGACTTCTAAGCTGTTCATGTGGTTATAACCGCTTTCTGCCATCACCTCAAAATTACCATTAGTATGAAATTGCATCAAAGAAAATAAGCGACGTGAGGGCTCTTGAGCAACCACAAAAATATCACCATTACGATTTTGTGCTGATTCATTGATCCTGACAGGCAGCCATTTACTGCTAATAACCTGTTTTGTTGGGATATCCATAATAACTTCTAATGATCCCATTTGGTTGCCATAGCTATACCACATCACTATTTTATCTCGATATGTTGCATAAGAAAAATTTGAATTTCCTTCAATTTCTTCAGGATATAATGACTTGGCTAAATCACGAACATTCATAAAATGTTCCCATGTCATTCCTTTATCAGCGCTGATAAAAATATTTTCATTATCCGCAACAACATAGAAAGGAGAGCTTTTAGATAAGTAGATTTTTCCCATAATCAACGTTGAAAATAGCTTGCCAGTTTTTTTACTCCAAGGTGTAAATTCACTCACTGAAAAATCAGTTAAGTTAATTTTTTGATAGCCATCACTGAACATCATTAAACATTGTTTTCTTTCACAGACTGCATTATAAAAACTTTGATCGCTATAAGTAATAAAATGCACGCCATTATTATCTGCAAATAAAATCTGGTTATCATATTCACTTGAAGGCATATAAGTATTATAAGACGAGTAATAATAATTAGAGCGGCCACTTTTTTGAGCTATAACTAACATCCCATTTTCTGCTGGAAATGTTGTTGCAAAATCATAACTACCAATCGGGAAGCTATTTTCATTGTGGTTTTTCCACTGCCAATCAACCGTACCAGTACGAATAAAAATAATAAAAGTGAAAGCGAGGCTTAATACAAACACCAAAGCCAAAAAGAGAAAACGTTTACTCAGAAATGGGTTCATGAGCGCACCTCCGTCACATAATCCGTTTGGCCATTCTTACGACGTAGATGCTTCAAAATATATTGCGCTTGATAATACCCATTTCCACGCTGAGATAATTTAAAATATATCGCCACGCACAAAGCAATAAGAAAACTGATACCGAATAAAATCGTTACTGCGAAACTGATAAATAGCACACCTGTATCCACAATATTAACCCAGTCCCAATAATCCCAATATCCACCTTTCTCTAGGGTTTCAGAAATTGATAACCCTCCGGCCATAAAGACAAAGAACATTAAAAGTAAGCAAATGACCCCCCACAGCCCGAAATAAAAACCTCGTTCTTGAGGAGCCCCCTTACCAATCAAGCTATAGGCAAGCCCGTCTTGGTGATTGTAAATACCAAAAATGACCTGCTCTTTTGAATGCGCTTGGATATTTTTATGAAAAACTTCAAGCTCATCACCTTGAGCAATAAATAGATTGTGGTTGTTGAATAAGGGTTCATTTGCTGAAATTAGAACATCCATATGGCTTTTATTAATCTGCAAACCAACATGATTGAGCTTTTGTTCTGCATCCCCCGTAGCAACTGTTAAGCTGAGGGTTGATGTAATATTAACCTTCCCACGGGTGACGAGTAATGACGCTTTATCACGATAGTTATCTGCTGATTTACGTAATTTATTGGCTTTATTTTTTAAGCTTTTAATTCCTAAAATTTCAATTTGTTGCTCTTGTTCACTCTTTTGATATTGCCCATCAATAACTAAATCCAACGCTTTTAAAATTGATTTTCGTTTTGGACTTAAAATATGCTTAGTCTCGGCCAGTGCAAGAGCAAACAAAACTATTCCACCAAAGGCAGCACAGCCTAAAAGTGAGACTAAGATAATCATTAAGAAGCTATCATCTGCATTAATAAAACAGTAATACACTGCAGGTATCAGGGCCATTAAGGCTAACGAAATTAAATACTGTTTTCCTAGTGAGCGATTAAAACTAATGGTTCTATCTGGCTCAAGTCGACCATGCTTTTCATGGTAAACCCACTCAGCCCAATAACTGCCATCATTCATCTCTTCTGCACAAATAACCAAGGTATCGCCTTGTTGTAAGCGTTCTAAAAAAATTTCACTATTTGAAAAATCACCTTGATTAAAGAAAAATACTTTTTGGGAGGCAATCAATCTTACCATTCCCATTGGGCTGACATTTTGATAGTCACATTGAGTAAGACTGACATGGAAATATTGAACTCGCATGAATAAATGCCTATTTCGCTAAGTAAATTTAACATTATGATAATAAATAAAGGTATATAGCCCTAGTAAAACTTACCTTATAATTAAATAATTCAGATAAGGACGAGCACCTTAAACAGCTATTTAACTCAGGTTAATCATTAGAAATAGGTATCTCCTACTAGCAAAGCCAGTAATTACTGATAAACTTGCATTCAATACAAAGTTTGTGAGTGAAATGTGGCAATAAAACAATGTTACCACTCCTTCCTTTAACAATAATTTTGAATAACAGCGATGACATTACAACCTGCATATAAGCAAATTCAGTCTTACATTTTACGCAGTATTGATTTAGGTATTTTTAAGCCTGAAACACAAATACCGACAGAATTAGAGCTATGTGCTCAATTCAATGTAAGCCGTATGACCGTGAATAAAGCCATTTCAGAGTTAAGTCAAAAAGGGATCCTACATCGTATTGCGGGCAAAGGCACATTTGTCGCCACTCAAAAACATGAGCTCCCCGTAACAAAAGCGTTTGATATTTTTGATGAGATCTCAACAAGTGGTAATAAATATAGCGGCCACCAGCTGCAACTAAAGATTATTCCCGCATCAGCAGAAATTGCACTACAGCTCGGGATTAGTGAAGGAAGTGATGTGGGCTATTGTAAAGTACTACATTTTGAAAACGATATTCCTTTAATGTTAGAAGAACGCTATGTTAACCACGCCATTGTGCCCGACTTTGTTAAGCAAAAATATGGTGACACTGAAACTCCTAGCGGTTATTTGCAACGCCATTTTCCTGTCAGTGAAATGGAACATACCATTGAAGCTGCATTAGCCACAAAATCTATTGCTCAATCATTATCAATTAAAGAAAACTCACCTTGCTTACAACTTAGCCGTCGCACTTGGACAGGTAGCACTCTAATTAGCTATGTTAATATGATCACAGCTGGCTCGCGTTACAAATTAAAATTACATTCTCGAATTGAGAATTAATGCAAAAATAAAAAAATGGGGCAAAATTGCCCCAAAGCGACTGATAAAACAAAAATATCAAGCACAACTACATCACAATAAATTCGTTTTACATTCCTTGATAAATAGGCCCTTCCCCTCCTTGGGGAGCAGTCCAGGTGATATTTTGTAACGGATCTTTAATGTCACAAGCCTTACAATGCAGGCAGTTTTGCGCATTAATTTGCAGTTTTTCCTCGCTTTTATTCCCTACAATTTCATAAACTCCCGCGGGGCAATAACGCGTCTCGGGCGCAGCATATTTCATTAAATTAACTTGGATAGGGACATTAATATCAGCCAGTTTTAAATGGCAGGGTTGTTCTTCTTCATGGTTAGTATTCGATAAAAATACGGAAGAAGACTTATCAAACGTTAATTTACCATCGGGTTTTGGGTAATCTATCGGTGTAAAACCCTTGGCTTCCTTTATTCCTTCATGATCCGATTGTTTTAATTTCAACGTCCACGGGGTACGCCCCTTAAATAACAGTTGTTCTGCACCAAATAGCATTGAACCAACCACTAGCCCTTTTTTCATATAGGGCTTAAAATTGCGTGTTTGATAAAGCTCTTGATATAACCAGCTCTCTTCAAATAGCTGGCGAAATTGCTTTTTAAACTGTAAATAATCAACCATTCCATTCTGGTTAGCACTGAACCAAGCTTCTGCTGCTAATAACCCACTTTTCACCGCACAATGGGTGCCTTTAATTCGGGCTGCATTAAGAAAACCTGCATCATCACCAATTAACACACCTCCGGGAAAGCTTAGTTCAGGTAACGCGGCTAACCCACCCGCCACCATCGTTCTAGCACCATAGCTGATCCGTTCTCCACCCGATAAGAAATCACTAAAAGCAGGATGGGTTTTTAAGCGTTGAAACTCATCAAACGGTGATAAATACGGATTTTCATAATTTAACCCGACCACCAAACCCACTGCGACTAAGTTATCCCCATAATGATAAGCAAAGCCGCCACCATAGGTGTGGTTATCTAGCGGCCAGCCAACGGAATGAACAACTAACCCTGCTTGATGTTGCTCTTTTGGAATTTGCCAAATTTCCTTGATCCCCAAACCATAGGTTTGTTTACCGCTCTCTGTGGCTAAATTAAAATGATTTATCAATTGCTTACCTAGCTGACCACGGCACCCTTCCGCAAAAAAGGTCATTTTTGCCAGTAAATTCATACCCGGTTGGTACATCTGTGTTGGGTTGCCTAATTTATCAAGCCCCATATCTCCAGTTGTGACGCCTATCACTTGGTTTTTATCATCAAATAACACCTCCGTGGCAGCAAAACCGGCAAAGACATCAACACCTAATTCTTCTGCCTCCGCGGCTAGTGCAGCACTTATCTCCCCTAAGCTACCAATGAAATTATCATTGTTTTTCAAACAGTTTGGTAATAAAGAGAGGGGTAAATGACTCGCTTTATTTTCTTTTAGCCATAAAAAACGGTCATGGCTTACAGGTGTTAAAGAAGCCGAAACCTTTTGCTGCCAATCTGGTAGCAATTCATCGAGAGCACGTGGGTCTATCACTGCACCAGATAAAATATGAGCTCCTATCTGTGCACCTTTATCAATTAAACAAACCGAAATTTCTGTTCCTTTCTTTGCCGCTAGCTGCTTTAAACGTATTGCTGCAGATAACCCCGCGGGCCCACCACCGACAATCAGGACATCGAACTCCATCGATTCCCGCTCGGGAGCCTCGTTTATTTTCTCAATATTGTCGATAGCCATGAGCCCCTCCATTACGCCAATGCTTTGTCAAATTCAGGTAAGATCTCAAACAGATCGCCAACAATGCCATAATCCGCAACTTGGAAAATCGGTGCCTCAGGATCACTATTGATAGCAACGATCACTTTGCTTTCTTTCATTCCTGCAACATGCTGAATTGCCCCCGAAATTCCTACAGCTATGTACAAATCAGGTGCGACAATTTTCCCTGTTTGTCCTACTTGGTAGTCATTTGGCACAAAACCAGCGTCTACCGCAGCACGTGAAGCCCCAACCGCAGCTCCTAGCTTGTCAGCTATCGTTTCCAATAACGCAAAATTTTCACCTGAGCTCAAGCCTCTCCCGCCTGAAATAACCACTTTTGCAGAGCTCAATTCCGCACGGCTAACTTGAGTTAAAGATTGGCTTTTTAATTGACTACGCAGCAGTATATCGGCAAGGGAAACTTTCTCTATTTCAGCACTATTTTGCGTTTCATATCCCCCTGAAAATGCCGAACTACGCACCGTAATGACCACTTTCTGGCCATTGTTTTGTACCGTTGCTAACGCATTCCCTGCATAAATAGGTCTAATAAAAGTTTGCGAATCAATAACTTGAGTAATATCTGAAACTTGTGCGATCCCTAACTTTGCAGCAACCCGTGGGGCAATATTTTTACCAAATGTCGTCGCTGGAAACAGTAAATGAGTATATTCTTCTGCAATATTCACCACCGCATGAGCCATCGGTTCTGCAAGTTGGTTTTTAAGGTTATCTGATTGTATTTCTAGGACTTTACTCACGCCTTTTATACTCGCAGCTAGCTGAGCGACCAATTCTGTCTCACTTCCTGCAACTAATAAGTGCAAATGGCCACCTGCGGTGAGAAGTTGTTCTGCAGCGTTAATACTATGATAAGTAGAGGTTTTTATTGTTTGATTATCATGCTCGACAACCACTAATACAGATATTTGGCTCATAGGTATTTTCCTCGATTAAATCACTTCTTTCGCTTGTAATGCACTGACTAGCTCTGTCGCACTGCTTAGCAATGTACATTGCCCCGCTCGTTTTTTGGGTTCTGAGACACTAAGTGTTTTAATTTGCCCTAATGGGGTAAAATCCATATCAGTAATATCGATAATATCTAACGTTTTTTTCTTCGCTTTCATGATATTAGGTAAAGTTGCATAACGAGGTTCATTGAGCCGTAAGTCTGTTGTGATGACCGCTGGCAATGGCATTTCTAACGTTTCTAAACCACCGTCAATTTCCCTCGTAACTTGCAGTGATTGCCCTTCAAGCTTAACTTGAGAAGCAAATGTCGCTTGCGGGTAATCCAATAATGCGCTGAGCATTTGGCCTATTTGATTGCAATCATCATCAATAGCTTGTTTGCCTAATAAAATAAGATCTGGCTGTTCCCTTTCTACGATTTGTTGAAGTAAACGCGCTATATCCAGTGGCTCTAGTGTTAACTCCCCAGATCTTTGTACTAAAATCCCACGATCAGCGCCAATCGCCATCGCACTACGTAATGTTTCTTGATAACCAATGTCACCGATGGAAACCACAATCACTTCTGTTGCTTTTCCCGCCTCTTTTAAACGCACAGCTTCTTCGACGGCAATTTCATCAAATGGATTAATTGCCATTTTGACATTCGCCAATTCAACCCCTGAACCATCGGCTTTTACTCTTATTTTGACGTTATGGTCTATCACTCGCTTCACTGCGACTAAAATTTTCATAGCAACTCCTATCCCAATTCTTCAACGATTGGTGGGTATGGTAATGTTCTAAAACCGTTTTTTAGGTTGAGAGAAACCGTAACAGTGATAGTTACACTGCTACTGGCTATCTCAATTTTTACGCTTTTTAATGCTAGTTTTTTATGAAATGGTTATTTTGTTGTCGGTAATATCAACCGATCTGCGACTGACATAGGCCATTTTTTAATCGCAACATAGTAAAGAATACTTGTTGCTACTAAGCCAACAATCCATGAAATATCGACACCACCGAGTTTTTCGACTAAAGGCCCGGTATAAAAACCTGTTGATATAAATGGTAATTGTATTAATACACCGGCAATGTAAGTGAATATCCCGACTTTATTCCAACGCCCATAGCGGCCATTTGGGTTTGCAAGTTCGGGAACGTCGTAGCGACCTTTAGTGACCCAATAGTAGTCAACTAAATTAATTGCACTCCAAGGGGTAAAGAATGCAAGTAAAAACAATAAAAAAGCAGAGAAGAGTTTTAAAAATGAGTGCTGGCCCGCTAACCCAAGTAGTGTTGAAAAACTGACCATTAGAATAATAAAGAACAACCGTTGGCCACGAGAAATTTGGCTTTTCCCACGGAAGCCACACCAAATCGCAGCCATAGACATAAAGCTACCATAGGCATTCAATGCAGTTATTGTCACTTTCCCATAGAAAATACTGATGTATAGCAACGCCGCGATTAAACCTGTGCTGCCTAAGCCCACAATATACGAGACTTCATTACCGGCAAACTTATTGCCGGCAAGCGCTGCGGCAAAAACCCCTAAAATCATTGAGGCTTGCGTACCAATTACTGTGCCTGAACCCACAGCCAAGAAGGCTTTAATTGTCGGGGTTTTAGTCGGTAAATAACGAGAATAGTCAGCAACATAAGGCCCAAATGCAATTTGCCAAGAAGCAGACAATGACATCGCTAATAAAAAGTTCGTCCAGCTAAAATGGCGGTTTTCCAGTAATACCGAAACATCATTCATATAAAATAGACGGAAAAATAGATAAAAGAACGTAATCACGCCGATAACGCTCGCTACTTTCCCTAAAATATGAATGATGCGATAACCACAAATTGTAATGCCGATAATCACCACACCAAAAATAATAATTCCAACCCAATCAGTCACATGTAACAACTGACCAACCGCTTGCCCTGCCAGCACGGTACCACTAGCAGAAAACCCGACATACATCATGCAAACTAATAAAATAGGGATGACGGCACCGTATACGCCAAACTGTACACGACTCGAGATCATTTGTGGTAACCCCAATTTCGGCCCTTGCACCGCATGCAAGGCCATCACCGCACCACCTAATAATTGGCCAATAAACAAGCCAATTAATGACCAGAATACATCTCCGCCAAGCACGACTGCCAAGGCCCCCGTTACAATTGCCGTTATTTGCAAATTAGAACCGAACCAAAGTGTGAATTGGCTCGATAAAGTGCCATGGCGCTCGGACTCTGGAATGTAATCGATGGAACGCGCTTCGATTAAGGGTACATTCTCCTGCCGGTTTTTTTGCCCTGTAGCGATGTCGTTTGAAACTGTCATGGTAACTCCTCTTTAAGCAAGGCTGGCTTAAAGAATGAACCAATTAATCGTAATGGAACCGCAATAACTACAGTTGTAAGGTACAGTTATTAAGCATTACGCTGGGTGATGTTTTATCTGTTATTCACCCTGAATAACTAATTGAAATACATTCTTAAACCTGATTGTTGTTGTGTTTTTAATTCCATGATCCTGTTGTCAGGTAGTGCTTCCTGTGGTGCTCCATAAACGAGTAAACGCCTGTCCCGCTTACTCATTTAATACTTAAAATTAATTAGTGGGCGTCTAAAACAGCACGTGAAATAATAATTTTTTGTATTTCTGATGTCCCTTCAAAAATCCGTAAAATCCGTGCGTCACGCACATAACGTTCAAGAGGGAGGTCACGAATATAGCCGTAGCCGCCATGAAGCTGTAAAGCCGCATCCGTTACAAAACCCGCACACTCAGCAGCAAACAATTTCGCCGTAGCGGATTGCAAACTAAAACGCTCCCCTGAATCACGTAATTCCGCAGCTTGCCAGGTCAACATACGAGCCGCCTCCAATTGCGTGTGCATATCCGCAATACGCCATTGAGTTCCTTGGTATGCAGCTAAGGGTTTTTTACCAATTTGGCGTTCTTTTACCCAGCCTAAAGCACTTTCCATCGCGGCTCGAGCAATACCGAGTGACGTTGCAGCCACTTCAACACGCCCTTTATCTAAAACTTCCATGGCGGTGTGGAATCCTTTATTTTCCTCTCCCAGTAATGCAGATTCAGGTAGCCAACAATTCAATGCTAATTCATAAATCGTGCTACCCCTTAATCCCATGGTTTTTTCAGGTTGAGAAAATGCCACGCCTTCCGTGCCTTTAGGGATCATAAATGCGCTGATCCCGCGGGCTCCCGCTTCTACATCCGTTTTCGCATACAACACGATAAAGTCAGCCTCTTTGGCGTTAGTAATATAGTGTTTATTACCCCGAATACGCCAGCCACTATTTTCACGAGTTGCCACGGTTCGCATATCTGCAGGATTAGAACCTGCAGCCGGCTCAGTTAAACCAAATGCACCTAATAATTCCCCAGCAGCGGCTTTTGGTAACCAATGATTTTTTTGCTCTTCTGTCCCACCAATTAAAATTGAATCTGTCGCCAAAAAATGCGCCGTTAGAGCCGATGACGTCGATGCACAAGCTGCTGCAACCGCTTCCACGACCTGGCTCATCGCCACACTGCCAATACCAAAACCGCCATACTGTTCAGGTAAATTAATTCCCCAACAGCCCATTTCCCCTAACGCTTGTAAACTTTCAGCACAAAAGGTTTCGGTTTCATCGTATCTTTGTGCATTTGGCTGTAAAATGTCATGGCAAACTTTTTCTACCGCATCTACAACCGCTTGTTCCGTTTCATTAATATCAAAACTCATTGCATCGTCTCCGCATTTTTAATTGTTGTTTTCGCTGGTTTATAAACTAAGTTTGCCTCACCTAATTTCGGGGCACGGCGGGTCGAATGAGGTTTCTTTCCATTAAAAAAAACCGGTTGAGAAACCAATGGTGTTCCTCCATCATTCAGGTACGTCAGTACTTTCCTCACTTCGGCATGTTCACTTTGTGTGGCTTGGTGCAAATTATGAATGGGTGAAGCAGGAACCCCCGCGTTTAATAATATGTCACATACCTCTTCAATCGTTTTTTGGCGTGTCCAACTTTCGATTTCTTTTCTAAGTTCAGCTTGATACTGCGTTCTGCTTGGGTCATCACCGTAGCGCGGGTCGTGGCATAACTGCGGTTTTTCCATACATTCGCAAAAGCGTTGAAATAGCTTTTCACTCGCAATCGCGATAACGACTAAACCGTCTTTTGCTTGATAGGTATCAAATGGCGTGGATACTGGGTGGCGGTTCCCCACTAAGCTCGGGGCCTTATCATTTGCAAATAAGTTTGAAAGCCCAGTTAACTGCATGCTCAATAAGACATCTACCATCGCCACATCAATATACTGTGCTGCTTCGTCATGACGCTCTCTCGCAAATAGCGCACTGCTTATCGCCCATGACGCAAACATCCCTGCACACACATCGCCAATTGACTCACCGCTACGTGTTGGCCCTGTTTCTGGGAAACCCGTGACACTCATTAGGCCTGACATCGCTTGTGCCACAATGTCATAAGCCGGGTAACTGGCAAGTGGGCTGTTTTGCCCGAACCCTGAAATACTGGCGTAAATTAATTTAGGGTTGTGCTGTTTTAAGCTCTCAAAATCGATACCAAGTCGTTGAGTCACACCAGGGCGAAAGTTTTCAACCACCACATCACTTTCTTTGACTAATTGAAATAAAATCGCTCGGTCTTCATCCGCTTTAAGGTCTAATTCAATACTGCGTTTACCTCGGTTAATCAAACCATAGTAAACACTTTCACCATCAATAAATGGCCCTAAATGGCGGCTGTCATCACCGTGGTTGGGCACTTCAATTTTGATCACTTCAGCACCAAGATCGGCCATCATACCGGTGCAATAAGGACCTGCTAACACACGGCTTAAGTCGATCACTTTGATCCCCGCCAGTGGCCCTTGTCTTTTCTGAGTTAACGCAGCATTCATACTGAATTCCTTATATTCCAGAAAGTTGCCGACCGATTAAGCAGCCGGCAAAGGACATTACTTCACCATCGGCAAGTTCAAGCCTTGCTCTTTCGCACAGTTAATGGCGATGTCATAACCTGCATCTGCATGGCGCATAACGCCCGTTGCAGGGTCATTATGTAAAACGCGCGCTAAACGTTTATCAGCAGCGTCCGTTCCATCACATACAATGACGACGCCTGAATGCTGTGAGAAGCCCATGCCAACACCACCACCATGATGTAAACTGACCCATGTTGCCCCACCTGCGGTATTTAACAGTGCGTTCAATAAAGGCCAGTCTGATACGGCATCAGAGCCATCTTTCATGGATTCCGTTTCACGGTGTGGACTCGCAACAGAGCCTGAATCTAAGTGATCACGACCGATGACAATAGGGCCTTTTAACTCACCACTTTTCACCATTTCGTTGAAAGCACGCCCTAATCTTTCTCTGTCTTTTAAACCGACCCAACAAATACGTGCAGGGAGCCCTTGGAATGCGATACGTTCACGTGCCATATCGAGCCAATTATGTAAGTGTTTGTCATCTGGTAATAATTCTTTTACTTTTTGGTCTGTTTTATAGATATCTTCTGGGTCACCGGATAACGCGACCCAACGGAATGGTCCAACACCTTCACAAAATAGCGGGCGAATATAAGCAGGAACAAAACCTGGGAAATCAAAGGCATTGCTAATTCCTTCATCTTTTGCCATTTGGCGAATATTGTTGCCGTAGTCAAAAGCTGCTGAGCCACGTTTTTGCATCGTTAGCATCGCATCTACTTGTACTGCCATGCTTTTTTTCGCAGCTTTGGTCACTTCAGCAGGGGCAGTTTGTTGTTTTTCACGCCATTGGGTGAGTGTCCAGCCCTGTGGTAAGTAGCCATGTACTGGGTCATGGGCACTCGTTTGGTCGGTCACTGAATCAGGGGTGATATTGCGTTTCACCAATTCACTGTAAACATCAGCCGCATTACCTAATAGCCCAACAGAAACGGGTTGGCCATTGGCTTTGGCATCGTCGATATATTGCAATGCTTCATCAAGAGAAGTCGCTTTTTTGTCTACATAACGGGTTCTTAGACGAAAATCGATACGGCTTTCATCGCACTCGACCGCTATCATGCTAAAACCTGCCATGGTTGCTGCTAATGGCTGTGCTCCTCCCATCCCTCCAAGGCCACCGGTTAAGATCCAGCGCCCTGCGGCGTTGCCATTAAAGTGCTGTTTAGCAAGCGAAACAAAGGTTTCATAGGTGCCTTGAACGATCCCTTGAGAACCAATATAGATCCAAGAGCCGGCCGTCATTTGGCCATACATCATTAGGCCTTTGCGATCTAACTCATTAAAGTGATCCCAATTCGCCCAGTGAGGAACAATATTTGAGTTTGCGATCAACACGCGTGGGGCATCTGGATGGGTAGGGAACACACCAACAGGTTTACCTGATTGCACGAGTAATGTTTGGTCATCTTCCAATGTGGTCAGCACATCTAAAATTTTGTCATAACATTCCCAATCACGTGCTGCACGGCCGATACCGCCATAGACCACCAAGCTTTGAGGGTGCTCAGCAACATCTGGGTCTAAATTATTTTGGATCATGCGGTATACCGCTTCTGTCAGCCAGCTTTTACAGCTTTTCTCACTGCCACGTGGTGCGCGGATCACTCGAGTTGAGTCAGTACGATTTAACATGGTTGTATCCCCTATTATCCATTTTTAATTAACTTTAAATTAACAATTTTATTTATAATAATCTGCGAGATACCCAGTTAGTGGCGATGCACGTGCGTCTTCAAACTAATTAATTGATTATAAATCAACAGATTATTTTTCTATCAACTTGCTCGATACTATCTATTCATTGAGAGCGTTTATCGATGAAGTAAATATATATACATTTACTTCACAAAGTATATACATTTAAATTTGAAATTTTGTAGGAAGTGTGAAGGTTGGAATACGAGGGATGTTATACAACAACAAGTAGCTGTATGTTTCTAGAGAGAAAGTTGTATATACATTTGTTTTTATGCATAGAAACAAGCAAATAACAAAATTGAGAGTCGCTTCACAGAACATTGTAACGATGTATAGAAGTAGATGCGCTATTTATTAGCTATTCACGCTTCTTGCAATTATTTCTTCTAAAAACAGGTTATTTTTCCTCCTGTTTAAAATTGGAGAATTTTATGAGCATCAACATTACTAATTTTTTTAATCGGGTAAGAAATTATTTTATCCCTAACAGCAAGAGAAACCTTGATATCACAAAAATAAATAAAACTCAGTTATCACTTCCTGCTTCAAAATTTAATTCTATACCTAAAGTTATTAATACCGAAGAAGAGGCTATTCAGTTTGCTGAAACTCATTATTTCTTACCTGAAAATTTCATACATAGAAAAGGGTGTGATACCTCACTAAATAATTTAACAACAGATAATCAACGAGTTGAATTAAAAATCAAAAAAGATATAAATTCTTTTTTTAATTCAAAAATTAAAGATCACAGTGAGACATTAACAAAAGTAAACAATAATTTAATTCCCTCTAGTCAACCAACAAAAAAACATTCATCCTTAAATCAAATTGGCCTTGATATACCAAGAATGAATATTTTTGTTAAAAATAAAGATAATAATCCAACTAAACTACAATCCATAATTGATATTAATAAATACCTAGGAAAATTACCGCCTTCACATATATGCCATATTTGTAATATTGCAAATCAAGCCCATTTGGCAGAAGGCACTATTAAAGCCTCGGAAATGATAAGTAAAACCCAATCCGAATTTTTATTTCAAGATCATGGCAAATCATCAATCATGATTAATATTTTAGATAATAATAGCTATCAGGTAAAATCTGAAGGTTACTTTAATTTAATCAATACAAAAACTGGAAAAAAAGTTAATAATTCAGAGGTTATAGCAGAAACGACGACTCATTTTACATTTGATGAACAGGATAAGTTAATTGCTGAAAAACAGGACAAGTTAACACTAAAAATAAAAATTGAAACGAACCCACCACATCTATCACTCGATAGCATAGCCAATAGCAATTTAATGATTTAATAAATAATTCACGTTGTGGCTAGGCGGCAAAATGAGGATATCTCGGGGAGCATACACAAGTATGCGCCCCAAATAGCTGAATGAAGCCAACAACACCACAGCATGAAGTATGACGAAAATTGGGGAACATACATAAGTATCTGCCCCAACTAACCTAATGAAACCAACAACGCCATAACACGAAGTATGACGAAAATTTTAGCCGCCGAGATACGCGCTTCTAACCGCCTCATTGGCTAAAAGTGCTTTACCGCTGTCTTCTAACACAATATGCCCATTTTCCAACACATAACCACGGTCTGCGAGCTTCAACGCTTGGTTGGCGTTTTGTTCGACAAGGAAAATCGTCATTCCTTCTTCACGTAGTTGTTGGATTGTATCGAAAATTTGCATAATGATAATGGGAGCAAGGCCTAGGGATGGCTCATCAAGCAACAACAGCTCTGGCTGGCTCATTAAAGCACGGCCTATCGCTAGCATTTGTTGCTCACCACCTGACATCGTTCCTGAACGTTGACTTCGGCGCTCATACAGCCTTGGAAATAGCTTATAAACCCGCTCAATACGTTCTTGGTACTGCTGGCGATCAGCAAAAAGCCCCCCCATTGCGAGGTTTTCTTCCACAGTCATACGAGAAAATACACGCCGCCCTTCTGGTACTAGAGCAATGTCTTCACGCATAATTTTCGAAGTGGGCAATTGAGTGATATCCACGCCTCGGTAAATGACTTGGCCTTCCGATGCTCGCGGATCGCCACAAAGGGTACTGAGCAACGTTGTTTTCCCAGCGCCATTTGCTCCGATTAGCGTAACAATTTCGCCTTTTTGAATATTCAGGCTGATCTGATGCAGTGCCTGAATTTTTCCATAATGGGTAGAAACTTTTTTAAACTCTAGCATCAGTAAGCTTCCCCCAAATAGGCTTTTATCACATCTGGATGTTGGCGAATCTCACTCGGTGTGCCATTCGCCAATGGCGTTCCTTGATTCACGACATAAATACGATCTGAAATTCCCATGACTAATTTCATATCATGTTCAATTAATAGAATTGAAACATTATGATGAGTACGCAACTCAGCAATTAAGTCATCCAAATCATTGGTTTCTTTAGGGTTAAGACCTGCCGCAGGTTCATCCAGCATTAAAATTTCAGGACGAGTGACCATACAGCGAGCAATTTCTAACCGACGCTGCTGACCATAGGCTAAATTACCCGCTTGGCGATTTGCAAAGGGGAGTAAATCAACACGCTCAAGCCATTTTACCGCATTATCAAGCGCTTCAGACTCTGCTCGACGAAATGCAGGGGTTTTCAATAACCCAGAAAAAATGCCACTTTTTAAATGTTGATGCTGCGCCACAAGTAAATTTTCAATCACCGTCATTTCTTTAAACAACCGCACATGCTGAAATGTTCGGATAACACCAAGGCGTGCAATTGCCTGCCCGGTCAGTCCCTCAAGATGTTTTTCTCGATATAAAATCGTGCCACTGGTCGGCTTATAAAAACCGGTTAAACAGTTAAAAATGGTGGTTTTACCCGCCCCATTTGGGCCAATCAGTGAGACGATTTCCCCTTGATTAATAGTTAACTCAACATTATTGACGGCAAGTAACCCACCAAAACGCATTGTTAAGCCATTCACTTGTAACAAAGGCGTAGTTATATGGCTCATACGCCCTCCCCTTCTGGGACTTTTTTCACCTGCATTTGACGGCGTTTCATCGGTAATAGGCCTTGTGGTCGCCAGATCATCATCAGCACCATTAGCGCCCCTAATAGCAGCATGCTGTATTGGTTAAGGTCACGCATCATTTCCCGTGATACAACTAAAATAATTGCGGCTAAAATAACGGAGGTTTGTGAACCCATTCCTCCTAAAACGACGATGGCTAACACAAATGCCGATTCCACAAAGGTAAAAGACTCTGGACTGATAAAACCTTGCCGTGCGGCAAATAACGTCCCTGCAAACCCTGCAAAGGCTGCACTGATAGTAAATGCGGTTAATTTTATTCGAGTTGGACTTAACCCTAATGACCGGCAGGCAATTTCATCTTCGCGTAATGCTTCCCACGCACGACCTAATGGCATACGCAGTAACCGATTGATAACAAATAAGGTTAAAACCACTAATAGTAAAGCGACAAAATACAGAAAGATAATTCGGTCACCTGGGCTGTAATCTAAGCCGAAAAAGTTATGGAAGGTGTCCCAACCCTCTTTCGCGGTACGGCTGAATTCCAAGCCAAAAAAAGTCGGTTTCGGTAATTGGCTGATCCCATTTGGCCCACCCGTGATTTCAGTATTATTCAGTAATAAAATACGAACAATCTCCCCAAAGCCAAGCGTCACTATGGCAAGATAGTCACCACGTAACCTTAGCACAGGGAACCCTAGTAAAAAGCCCGCTAACGCAGCGGTTAAACCTGCAATCGGTAAACTTTCCCAGAACCCAAAACCATAATAATGATTTAATAAACCAAAAGTATAAGCACCTATGGCATAAAAACCGGCATACCCAAGAACCAGTAATCCTGATAACCCGACAACCACATTTAGCCCTAAGCCTAGCATCACATAAATTAATGTTAGGGTGGCAATATCCACGCTTCCGCGAGAAACAATAAATGGCCAAATAATGGCAGCAATAATAATTATAACCGCAAGGATTTTTTGCTTGGTTGTCGAACCATCAAAATCAGGAATAGCCCACGCCTTCTTAGGAACCCCTTGCCAAACTTTACTCAACGTTGGGCGAACCAATTGATAAACAAAGATCACCACAATTCCCGCAATGATCCAGTTCCAACGCACAGAATCCCCAACTGTCACGATCAGTTTTGTGCCATCGAGCGCAAGTTGCAAGCCCATCATAAACAGCGCCAGCACGAAGAAAGTCGAGGAAGCAACAACGGCATTAATCCAATTTTCTTTTCTCATACTTTTTCGACCTCCGGGCGTCCCAGAATGCCGGTTGGCATGATTAATAACACACCTATCAATAAACCAAATGATACAACATCTTTATATTCTGTACTTAAATATGCAGAGGTCATTGCTTCTGCAACGCCTAAGATTAACCCGCCTAACATAGCACCCGGAATACTCCCAATTCCCCCTAGCACTGCCGCGGTAAATGCTTTCATTCCTGCCATAAAGCCAATATATGGGTTAATCACACCATAAAATTGCCCCAGCAGTACACCAGCTACAGCAGCCATTGCCGCACCGATAACGAAGGTCAATGAAATAACTCGATCGGTATTAATACCTAATAAGCTGGCCATTTTAAGATCTTCCGCACAGGCTCGGCAGGCTCTTCCCATCTTTGAATAGCGAATAAATAGCGTCAAAGCTAACATCGCAAGCACGGTAACCACCCAGATGGTCAATTGCATCTTAGTCACCGTGGCTTCAAAACCATCGCTTTCACCTAGAACCCATTGCCCTGTGATCAAACTGGGTAGAGCTAAATCACGCGAACCTTGTGACAGGCTGACGTAGTTTTGTAGGAAAATAGACATCCCGATCGCAGAGATCAACGCAATCAAACGCTTAGAATGTCGAACTGGCCGATAAGCAACGCGTTCAATACTCCAACCATAGGCGCTAGAGACCACGATTGCCGCAATGAAGGCCGCAGCAACCAAGATCCAGCCGATATCGATCCCAAGCATCATTAAGCCTGCGATCACAATAAAAGAGACATAGCTACCTATCATGTACACTTCGCCGTGGGCAAAGTTAATCATCCCAATGATGCCATATACCATCGTATAGCCGATAGCTATCAATGCATAGGTACTGCCAAGGGTTAAACCATTCAGAAGTTGCTGAATAAAATAGAGAATTTGATCTGACATAAGACTATCCTTTCGAACTACTTGTCCTATATAGAGAGCAGAAGCCGGAAGCAAGTTACTCACTTCCGGTTCTTATTCACTATGCTGGAACACTGCTGAGTACTATTTTACAGAGGTGGATGTCCCATCTTTGTGCCACTCAAATACACCGAACTCAAACCCTTTCAGGTCACCGTTTGGCTGCCAGCTTAATGTTCCCATGACCGTTTCGACCGGGTTTGCTTTCAAGTCTTTCACTAAATCTTCAGGCTCGATGCTGCCAGTACGCTCCATTGCCGTCGTTAAACCTTGGATAGCAGCATAAGTTGTCCAAACAAATGGCCCTGTTGGGTCTTCTTTCTTCGCTTTGATGGCATCAACAATCGGTTGGTTAGTCGCGACCTGGTCATAGCGTTTTGGTAAAGTTACCAGCATGCCTTCCGAAGCATCACCTGCAATATTCGATAATGAAGAGTTACCGACGCCTTCAGGCCCCATAAAGCGAATATTCAAGCCAGCTTGTTTAGCTTGGCGTAAGATTTGCCCCATTTCTGGGTAATATCCCCCAAAGTAAACAAAATCCACATTCTCTTTTTTCAATTTTGCGACTAAAGCAGAGAAGTCTTTGTCACCCGCTGTTACCCCTTCAAACATCACTTCTTTAACGCCGGCTTTATTGAGGCTTTCGCGTACAGAACGTGCTAAACCTTCCCCATATTGTTGTTTGTCGTGAACAACAGCAATACGGGTTGGCTTGATATCTTCCATAATAAATTTAGCGGCTGTTGGTCCTTGGTCTGAATCCAAACCTGTTGTACGCAACACCATCTGGTAACCACGCGTGGTTAAATCCGCATTGGTTGCTGCCGGGGTGATCATAATGACGCCTTCATCTTCATAAATATCGGATGCAGGCTGTGTTGAAGAGGAACATAAATGCCCAATAACATGGCGGATACCATCGTTAATGACTTTGTTTGCTACCGCAACCGCTTGTTTTGGGTCGCAAGCATCATCATATTCGACTGCCACTAATGTGTTTCCATTAATGCCACCTTTAGCATTAATATCTGCAATCGCTTGGCGCGCACCTGTAAATTCCATATCACCATATTGAGCCACAGGCCCTGACATCGCGCCAACAACCGCTATTTTAATTTCCTTTGCCCATCCTGCTGAACTGAATGCCATCGCAATACAGCCCGCTAATAATGCTTTATTCATATTCTTCATTTTATCGTCCCCGTCTTCATGGTTCTGAGTGTTTGTGTTTGATTTATAGTAGATTATTATGGTTGACAGGTACAATGCCTGATATTTCAAAATACAGCGAATAAGGCTATATATTTCATAACATTAAACAAGATAATTATGCTAAATAGCAAATGGATATGGCAGGTTTTTACATTAGAAGCAGAATAAAAAACTGATGTGTTAAAGTAGGTTTTTTGTAAATACTAGTGTTATATTCGGGTTAAATTTAAATTAATCCGAGTGAAATTCGGAAAATTCAGTATCACCAAATTTTTCTCTCTAAAATCAAAAAATCGGTTGTAGATCACTCTGGCAGGATGAGTGACTGCAACTCTTACAGGGAAACAAACAAAATATCATGAGACTCACTATTATCCCGCTGGTCAATCCTACTGAGCAACAATATCTGGACTTACATAAAATCTGGCCTGACCAGAGCCCTTTTGAGCTAGCCAAAATGTGTAAAGCAGGTGAGCAATTTTATGCAGCTCGCTTTAATGACCGCCTTCTTGGCGCAGCAAAAATTACTGTGGATCATAGCACTGCCACTTTGTGGGATTTTTGTGTGCGAGAGGTCACTCGCCGACGAGGTGTAGGATCATATTTATTAGAAGAAATTTGCCAAACAATCCCTGATATTACACTATGGAAATTTGACATTAGTGGGGTTGCCCTGCAAGAAAAAGAAGCAATGCAGCTTTTCTTGTCGGCAAATGGCTTCAATGCCACCGCACAACCTGATATATGGGAAAAACAGCATGAAGTTAAATAAAATTCATCATGTTGCTATTATCGCATCCAATTTTGACGTCAGTAAGGATTTTTATTGCCGTATTTTGGGCTTAAATTTACTTGAAGAACATTACCGTCCAGCAAATAATTCGTGGAAAGCAGACTTAGCTTTTGGTGAGCATTACCAAATTGAGTTATTCAGTTTTGTTAATCCACCAGCGAGACTAAGTTACCCCGAAGCCACAGGGCTACGTCATTTAGCCTTCGGTGTCGATGATTTAGATAAATGGGTCGCTTATTTAACTGAACAAGGTGTGGCTTGTGAAGCAATACGGGTTGACCCCTACACGCAAAAGCGTTTTACATTTTTCACAGATCCAGATGGCTTACCGCTAGAGTTATACAGTGATTAATTGAACAATTAAAAATGTAAAAGTAGAAATGATTATCTGCATTTATCCACCTCTTAACAGGCAATAAATGCAGATAATTTTAGTGAGCAACGAATTAGCCAGTAATAAATTACATTTCGCTGTCTTCGTCTTCTTCCATCGCCAAACGTAACTTCTTCATGGCGTTCTTTTCAAGCTGACGAACGCGTTCTGCAGAAACGCCGTATTTATCAGCAAGTTCTTGCAACGTTGTTTTGTTGTCATCGTCTAACCAACGAGCTCGGATGATATCCTGACTACGCTCGTCCAAAGAGTCTAGTGCATCTGCTAAGCGATCAGTTGCATGGCTTTCCCAATTATCATCTTCAATTGAGCCAGCAAAGTCTGATGCTTTGTCTTGTAAGTATAAGACTGGGGCTACCGGACCACCAAAATCACTGCTGTCATCGTCATCTGACATATCAAATGCCATATCTTGTGCAGCCATACGTGATTCCATTTCACGCACATCTTTAGTACTTACCCCTAACTCTTGGGCAACCATATCGACTTCGTCCTGGTTAAACCAACCAAGACGTTTTTTATTCTTTCTTAAATTAAAGAATAACTTACGCTGCGATTTTGTCGTCGCGACTTTCACAATACGCCAGTTACGTAAAACGTATTCATGAATTTCAGCTTTGATCCAGTGAACCGCAAAGGAAACAAGGCGAACGCCAACTTCAGGATTGAAACGACGCACCGCTTTCATCAGGCCGATATTACCTTCCTGAATTAAATCAGCTTGCGGTAAACCATACCCTGCATAACTACGAGCAACATGAATAACAAAGCGCAAATGCGATAAGATCAGTTGCTTTGCAGCATCCAGATCACCATGGTAATGCAGCCGTTCAGCAAGTTCCTTTTCTTCCTCAGCGGTAAGCATCGGGTAAGAGTTAGCCGCCCGAACGTAGGCTTCAATACTCCCCTGTGGAACAAGAGCTAATGATTGCATGTCTTTGGTCATTCAGATCCTCAATAAAATAATAGAAAACAGATTAGTTTGTATTGATAACCGCATTGGTTAACCATGAGGCAAACACTTTTAGTCTACCAGTTTAACCGCGTTAAATAAATTATATACAAAATTTGTTAACAGTAGGTCAATGTAGGACAAAACAATTCAGACTAAGTTCATTTTTAACGCAAATTTGCAATGGAATCAAAGAGTCATGACATAATTAAATCATGACTCTTTAATAAAAATGATGAGAAAACAACTCGTTACTCAGGTGTAAAGTGTCGTAAATGTTGAAGTGTTGCTAACCATGCTGCTATCCAACCAACCATAGCCGATAACAATAGAATCAATAAAGACTCTTCCCATAACAACCCTTCAATCTGAAATTGTGTACCAAACACACTGGCTACTTTTGCAACACCGTCTGCTAACTGCCAAACAAGTAGAAAGGTCATAATCAAGGAAATAATGGCACCTAATGCGCCCAAGACAAGGCCACCATTTAAAAATGGCCTCATGATAAACCCATCGGTAGCACCAATTAACTTCATCACATTGATTGTATCACGGCGAGCAAAAATATTGAGCCGTACGCTATTTCCTATCACAAGGAACAGTGACACAATCATTAAAATCCCAATGACAGAAGCAACTTTCCCCACCAAACCTGTTAGTGCGGCTAACCGTGCAAACCAGCTATCATCCATGCGAACTTCTTCAATGCCATCGACTTGGCTAACCCTATCACGCAGTGTTGTTAATACATCAGAACCTTCAAAATCAATTTTAGGCGTAATTATAGCTACCGCAGGCAGTGGGTTCTCCTCTAGCATGTCGAGCGCAGTACTAAAACCAGACCAACTGCGAAACTCACTCATGGCTTGGTCACGTGAAAGATAATTCACATGGTCAACCCCATCAAGCGCTTGCAACTGCGTTACCACATTTTGCCCACCTTGTTCATCAAGAGATTTATCCAAATAAACAGTGAGTTGTGGTGTTGGGTACCATTGCTCCGCAGCTTGCGAAACATTTTTCCACACAATATAGCAAAGACTCGGTAACGTGAGTGAAATGGCAATAACCATGATAGTCAAAAAGGTGGCTAAAGGCTGTCTAAGCATATCAGCGAGCGCATTCAACCACGAATAACGCCACTGCTCTTTCCAACCGCCTTTTAATGCTTTACTTTTCGATTGCTTGGCTCGTTCCGGCTTACTTTTTCGGACATTCTTAGCCATGTTGACCTCCAAGCATACGGCCTTCACTTAATGTAAGAACACGGTAGTTACGGCGCTCAATCAATGCAATATCATGGGTTGCCATTAAAACGGTCACCCCTACACGGTTGAACTCTTCGAATAAACGCATTATCCCTTCTGACAATTCACCATCAAGGTTACCTGTTGGTTCATCCGCTAATAACATCGTTGGCTTATTCACTACCGCTCGGGCAATACCGACACGCTGTTGCTCCCCACCAGATAACTGAATTGGAAAGTTTTTAGCTTTGTCCAATAACCCGACTTTATCTAATGCCGCAGAAACTCGGCGACGAATATCTTCGGTACTGGCACCAGAAATGATTAGCGGCATTGCGACATTGTCATATACCGTTCGATCAAAAAGCAGGTGGTGATCCTGAAAAATCATCCCGATCTGCCGACGCAGAAACGGGATCTCTCGATTTTTCAAGCGGCTGATATCATGACCATTGAATAAAATATGACCCGCACTTGGGCGTTCAATACCACAAATCAGTTTAAGTAATGTACTTTTACCTGCGCCTGAATGGCCTGTTAGAAATGCCATTTCTCCAGGTTGAAGATGAAAATCAACCCCTTGGAGTGCTTGGCGGCCACCGCGATAAGCTTTACTAACGTGTTCAAAGCGAATCATCGAAAATTATTCCTCTCGGGCAAATAGAGCCTCGATAAAGTCATCTGCTTTAAATGGACGTAAATCTTCAATACCCTCACCAATACCAATATAACGAATTGGAATACCAAATTGGTCGGCAATAGAGAAAATTACGCCACCTTTTGCTGTGCCATCGAGTTTAGTCAATGTGATACCTGTTAGACCGACCGCATCATCAAAAAGTTTTGCCTGACTTACCGCATTTTGTCCAGTACTTGCATCTAGCGTTAACATAATTTCATGGGGAGCATTTTCATCGAGTTTTTTCATTACCCGAACAATTTTTTTCAACTCTTCCATCAAGTGCGATTTATTTTGTAAACGTCCAGCGGTATCTGCAATTAAAACATCAACCCCTTTCGCTTGTGCTGATTGAATTGCATCAAAAATAACAGATGCAGGGTCTGCACCAGTATGTTGGGCTACCACAGGGATCTTATTACGCTCACCCCATACTTGAAGTTGCTCAACGGCTGCTGCACGGAAAGTGTCCCCCGCGGCTAACATGACGCTTTTTCCTTCCGACTGATATTGACGTGCTAATTTACCAATTGTAGTCGTTTTCCCGACCCCATTAACACCAACCATAAGAATAACATAGGGTTTTTTATCTTCAATCACGAGTGGTTTATCCACTTTCGCTAAAATATCAGACATTTCCTCACGCAATTTGCCATATAACGCTTCTGCATCCTTGAGTTCTTTACGGCTTGCATGTGCCGTTAAGTTATCAATGATTTTACGAGTGGTATCAACCCCGACATCGGCAATCAATAGCTGTTCTTCTAGCTCTTCAAATAAGTCATCATCAATTTTTTTACCTGAAAACAGCCCAAAAAAACCTGAACCTAAATTCTGGCGAGTTTTTAATAACCCTTTCTTTAGCCTAGCAAAGAAACCTTCTTTTTTAGGTTTTTCTTGCTCTGTTGGTGAATTATTTTTTTCTTCTTCTAAACGTAAGCGCTCAGCTTCAGCTTCTTCCTCTGCAATTCTCGCTTCTTCTGCTGCTTGGTGCTCACGTTCCGCTTGTTCTTCGGCTAAACGGGCTTCTTCGGCTGCTTGACGTTCGCGTTCGGCTTGTTCTTCCGCTAAACGTGCTGCTTCTGCTGCTTGGCGCTCGCGTTCGGCTTGTTCTTCCGCTAAACGTGCCGCTTCTGCTGCTTGGCGCTCGCGTTCAGCCTGTTCTTCGGCTAAGCGTGCCGCTTCTGCTGCTTGGCGCTCGCGTTCAGCCTGTTCTTCGGCTAAGCGTGCCGCTTCTGCTGCTTGGCGTTCGCGTTCTGCTTGTTCTTCGGCTAAACGTGCCGCTTCTGCTGCTTGGCGTTCACGTTCCGCTTGTTCTTCGGCTAAACGTGCGACTTCTGCTGCTTGGCGCTCACGTTCCGCGTGTTCTTCGGCTGCTTGAATGACAGCTAACTCCGCCTGACGGCGTTGCTCTTCGGCCTCCTCTGCCGCTTGAATCGCAGCTAGCTCAAGCTGACGCTGACGTTCCATTTCTTCTTCAGCAATACGCATTGCTTCAGCTTCTTGACGCTCACGCTCAGCTTTTTCTTCCGCTAGTTTTTTCTCTTGGGCTTCCTGACGCGCTTGTTCTGCTTGCTCTTGGGCGGCTTGGAGTTCTGCTAGTTTCGCTTCTCGCTCACGTTCTGCTTGCTCTGTTGCTGCCTCAATCTCAGCTTGCTGTGCTTCATACTGACGTTCAGCTTCGTCTTCAGCGGCTTTAATCGCGGCTTGCTCTGCTTGATGTTGGCGTTCTACTTCGGCTGTTGCGGCATCTACCGCAGCTTCATGGGTTGATTGTTTTTCAACGTCCTTGATTATATCATTATCATTCTGTTGAGCTTCTTGTTGCTGGGTTTCTTCTTCATTTTTACGCCCAAACCCCAACCATGAGAAAAAACCTTTTTTCTTGTCTTTAGCCATTTGCCACTACACTCCTCGCGGTAAAAATATGGCACTCGATAATCAAATCGCAATAAAATTATATGCAGTCTACCATTTCATCGCTCAGCAACACATATCTGAAAGAAAAATCCTGCCAATTTAATCTGAATTTTCGTGTTAAAACTGTGAAAATGAAGCACTATAATTGAAATACAGCCAATCAGAGATAACAACACTGCAACTTATCGCCTGACAGGTATACAATAGTAACAATCAAATTTAAGTACATAAACCCGTTAAGCAACAATAAACATTATGGCAAAAAAACCACAATCTCCCTCTTTAGGGCAAATTCGTATTATCGGTGGGAAATGGCGCGGAAGAAAGCTGCCAGTTCGTGATAGTGAGGGCTTGCGCCCAACCACAGACAGAATTAAAGAAACATTATTTAACTGGTTGATGCCAATTATTCGGGATGCGCGTTGCTTAGATTGCTTCGCAGGCAGTGGTTCTCTGGGCTTTGAAGCACTTTCTCGTTTTGCAGAAACGGTCACCTTTATTGAGCTCGATAAACAAAACGCACAATTACTGGCTGAAAATAAAGCTCGCTTACAAGCCGATAACGCAACCGTAGTGAATCACAATAGCCTAAATTTTTTAAGCCAAGCAGGTATACCTTTTGACGTCGTTTTCATTGACCCACCATTTCGCAAAGGGCTGCTCAATGAAACCATTCAATTGTTAGAAAAAAACCAATGGTTAGCTGAAGAAAGCTGGATATACGTTGAGTCAGAAGCGGAGTCACCACTTACTGACATCCCAGCTAATTGGCAACTTCATCGCGAAAAAATAGCAGGGCAAGTCGCATATCGCCTTTTTATTCGAACTTCACTTTAGGGACAAAAACATGTTTATCAATATTGGACGCCTGCTCATGATTTGCGTTTGGGGCTTTATGGTCTTTAATCTCGTCCACCCATTCCCTAAACCATTGAAATATTTTATGGATATTGCAATGGTTTTTATGATTTTCATGCACGCACTACAAACTATTTTCCTAAAAGCAACTCTGCCAAAAGGAGAGAAAATCTCTGGTTTAGTTCAATTACGCATTTTCTTTTTTGGCGTATTCGAAATGCTAGCCATGCAGAAAAAAAATAAAGCCGATTTAGAAGAAGCAAAGAAAAAACAATCAGGTGAATAACTTATTCTACGCTGGCTCAAAACGAATAAACCGAGTACCTTGCATAATGAGCTTGCCTTCATGGCCAAGCTCAACGCCTTGATACTGTTCTTCCGTTACAATAGTTTTAATAATTTCGCCGCTTGATAGCGTTTTAAAGTGAATCTCATAGCGAAAAGTTTCAGGTGAAACAACATCCCGCTCTCGAGAACGCATGTTAGGATAAGGGTAGTCTTTTTTGCTATCAACCTTTACTAAGTAGCTTACAGGCAAAGCGTTATCATTAAGTTCATTTTGCTTGCGTTGGTCAAAAAAACGCTTAGTGGCGAGCACCGCAATAATCGCTAAAACGATAATCAGTAATATTGGCTTATTCATAATGTGTGCATTTTGCTTAAAAAGTCCGTCATGATAGTTTATCTTATTTAACTAAACAGGACACGTTTCTAAGTTACCGGATCCCTGCCGTGTCATTCATTGAACATATAAGGATGTGTATATGATTAGTTGGCCATTCCTCGCTGTACTCTTTTCCGGTTGGTTATATGTCGATGCCGCCTATCGAGGACCCGGGTGGCAACGTTGGTTATTTCGCCCAATCACACTGCTACTTTTATTACTTTGGGGTTGGAGCTCCGACGACCTTAACCTGCAAAATTATCTTATTCTTGCGGGGCTGCTAGTTTCTCTCGTTGCAGATCTTTCTCGCATGCTTTCAAGTGAGCACTTACTAGCTTCCGTCGCGTTGATGTTCTTGAGTTATTTGATTTATACCATCAGCTTCGGAATGCAATTTAATTTCGGGCTCTATCTACCTTGGCTTGCCGCACCTCTGATTGTCGCTGCCGTTACTTTAGTTTTCATTTGGGGCAAGCTTGAAGGCCTACAAGCTATTGTTTTTGCATCATTAATAATGTGCATGATTATGGCATGGGTTGCTGGTGACCAATATTTTGGTCTCGGTCGTGAATACAACTTCTCAATCATGATTGGCGCATCACTGCTATTTCTTTCTAACTGTATTTGGCTAATTGCTCGATTCCGTATTCCCTTTAAAGCCTCAAAAGCCGTTGTTGCAGCACTATACTTCCTTGGACAGTTTTTCATTGTGCGAGCGATTTACTTATAATCACACCTTTTAGTCATACCATGCCAATTGATAAAAAGTGCTATTTGAGAATTTTATCAATTGGCCGCCCTATTTTTGTTTGACTCTGGAGTAGACTCCAGAGTGTAAACTTATCCACAATGATAGAACACATTGTTTGATAAGGGGGCGCTTATGCACTCACATTCCCATAAAGAAACACATAATCACACAAGTAGCTGCTGCTCTAGCAACAGTTGCTGTTCATCTACTGTAGCGGGCAATAGCCAAAAAGTTAGTGATGACTCACATACTCATGAACATGGCAGTGTGAAGAAACATCCTGACGACGATGAAGGCACTCACCGGCACAGTGGTGAGTGTCATTCAACTCATGATCACGCCGCCAATGACCATTCTGGTCATGATCACAAACATGGCAATAGCTGCGGGTTAACTGCGAATATCAGCAATGAAGTTGAGCCTACCCAAGCGGCAGGCCAGCGCTTTAGCTGGATCATCCGTGGTATGGATTGCCCAAGCTGTGCAAACAAAATTGAAACTGCAGTTAGGCAAATAAGTGAAGTAAAACAAGCCAAAGTGTTATTTGCTACGGAAAAACTGGTGGTTGATGCCAACACCGATATTAGCACAGCGGTGCGTTCTACCGTTGAAGCTGCGGGTTATGAATTACTTGAAGTCGGTGGCAACAGTGCGGCAACTATCGCGCCACCACAAAGCTTACTCAATGAAGCTAAGCCCGTTATTATATTAGCGATTTTAATGGCGATTAGTTGGGGAATTGAGTTTATCAATCCACAGTTGGGTAATATCGCCTTTATTTTAACCACTCTATTTGGGTTATACCCGATCGCACGTAAATCATTGCGCTTAATGAGAACGGGTTCCCCTTTTGCTATCGAAACTTTGATGTCCGTTGCCGCAATAGGCGCAATCTTTATTCAAGCAACAGAAGAAGCCGCAATGGTTATCTTACTGTTTATGTTAGGCGAAATGTTGGAATCCTATTCTGCCGGAAGGGCCCGACGAGGGGTTAGCGCCTTAATGGCACTGGTACCAGAAGACGCCGTTTTAATCAAAGATGGGCAAAAAACAACGATTCCTGTTGCGCAATTACGACCAGGAGACATTATTGAGATTGCACCGGGTGGGCGTTTACCTACCGATGCGGTGTTAGTGTCAGGTTTTGCCAGCTTTGATGAAAGTGCGTTAACAGGTGAGTCCGTTCCTGTAGAGCGTAATGTCGGTGAAAAGGTGGCTGCAGGCTGCTTATCTATTGATAGAGCCGTTCAAATGCAGGTGGTATCAGAGCAAGGTCAAAATGCGATTGACCGCATTTTACAGCTAATTGAGGAAGCTGAAGAACGCCGTGCGCCGATAGAACGCTTTATTGACAGCTTTAGTCGAGTTTATACCCCAATCATTATGCTTATTTCAGCACTAGTGATTATTATTCCACCAATATTCTTCAGTGCACCATGGGAGACTTGGATTTACCGAGGTTTAACACTGTTATTAATCGGTTGTCCTTGTGCATTAGTGATTTCAACCCCTGCGGCGATAACGTCTGCACTGGCAACAGCAACACGCCGAGGTGCATTAATTAAAGGCGGTGCGGCACTTGAACAACTGGGCACTATCACGACAATTGCTTTAGATAAAACAGGCACACTCACGGAAGGTAAACCTCATGTCACTGACCTTATTCCTGTAGAAGGCATGACCGAAATTGAATTAGTCCAAATTACCGCCTCCGTTGAAGTGGGTTCACATCATCCTCTGGCAAAAGCGGTGGTGAATAAAGCAGAGGCGTTATCGTTAGGCATTGTTGAAGCACAAGATCGTAAAGCATTGGCTGGAAAAGGAGTGGAGGGTGTACTTGATGGTAAGCGTATACTAGTGAGTGCGCCAAACCGCCTTGATATTCCACTCGATAGTGAATGGCAAAATAAGGTCGAAACATTAGAAGCTGAAGGAAAAACGGTTGTTGTCACACTCGAAAATGACCGCGTAATTGGTTTAACCGCACTGCAAGATACATTGCGCAGCGATGCAGTAGATACGATGAGCATGCTGAAAGCGCTCAATGTGAATGCTGTAATGCTAACAGGCGATAACCCTCGTGCTGCAAGCGCTATCGCGGGCCAATTAGGCATGGAATACCGCGCAGGGTTATTACCAGAAGATAAAGTGACGGCAGTTATGGCCCTTAATCGTAACCACAGCACAATGATGGTCGGTGATGGTATTAACGATGCCCCTGCAATGAAAGCGTCTAGTATCGGTGTTGCCATGGGTAGTGGTACTGATGTGGCATTAGAGACCGCCGATGCTGCATTAACCCATAACCGTTTGACTGGACTTGCAGAGATTATTGCATTATCTCGTGCGACTCGGAAAATTATTCGTGAAAATATAGCGATTGCCTTGGGGCTAAAAGCAATATTTCTGGTGACCAGTTTATTGGGAATTACCGGGCTTTGGGTCGCCGTGCTTGCTGATTCAGGTGCAACAGCACTCGTCACTGCGAACGCTGTACGTTTACTGCGAGTTAAGTTACCTCAAGTGAAAAAATAATTTATACCAATTGATTTAAACGCCACACTAAGTGGCGTTTTTATTTACAACTATTCCAATATTTTGTTGTATTACAATATGTTAAATACAACCTTAATTAGAGAATTAGGACTAACTTTTTCTCCATCAGTCTCAATCTTCGCTAAAATACGTTTTGTAAATAGATTATTTCGGCATGACGTTTAGCAGGTACTTGGCATGGTAAAAAATCACAGTTCAACACCACATGATGCTGCATTTAAAGGGTTTATGTCTAAAATTGATAATGCACGTGATTTTTTTGATATCCATTTACCCGGCCATATTAAGCAATTATGTGATTTCAAAACATTAGCGATAACAAACTCTTCTTTCATTGATAACCAGCTACGCACTCGTCTTTCAGATGTTCTCTACACTGTCGAGACACAGCAAGGTGAAGGGTATATTTATATGTTAGTTGAGCACCAATCAACACCAGATAAACTAATGGGTTGGAGAATGATGCATTATGCATTCCTTGCCATGAACCAACATTTACAACAAGGTCATCGTGATCTACCGCTGGTTGTGCCTGTTTTATTTTATCATGGGAAGATAACGCCTTATCCATATGCTAAACCGTGGACACACTGTTTCCCATGGCCAGAAATTGCATCAAACTTATATAGTCAGCCATTTCCGCTCGTTGATATTACTGTTATTGATGATAACGAACTCGTAAATCATCGCAAAGTTGCCGTCATGGAACTCGCAATGAAGCACAGAGACTTAAGAGATAACATAGAAAAAGTCACGCAGTTACTAGCTGAAGCGATGAATCAAAATTATCATCATAGTGATGACATCATCACTATTTTCAACTATTTATTTATTACTATGGATTCACCTCATTTTGAGACAGTGGTTAATCAACTTATATACCAATTAGAAAATAACCAAGAGGCTATTATGAACATCGCGCAACGATTAAAAAATCAAGGGTTACAAGAGGGAATTGATATTGGTGTAAATAGAGGCATTGATATTGGCGTAAATAGAGGCATTGATATTGGTGTAAATAGAGGCATTGATATTGGAGCAAACAAAAAACAACATGAAGTTGCACTTAAAGGTTTGCAACTTGGTACAAGTATTGAACTTATCTGCCAACTTACTGGGTTAAGCTATCAGGAAGTATTAAGCCTACAATAATATCCCTACCTCTTGGCAGGGATTAACATACAAAAAGAAATTAGCTAGTAACAACTAGCTCGATTTTTTACGCAACAAATAACGATATGGTGCGTTGTCAGCCTCTACTGCTAATAAATCATGCTCCATAAAGCGGCAAAAACCTGGGATATCACGTGTGGTTGCTGGGTCATCAGCAATAATTAACAACGTTTCACCATCGGCCATGTTACGAACCGTTTTACGCACTAACATCACAGGCTCAGGGCAACGCAGCCCTAGTGTATCAAGGGTTTTCGTTGGGTTAGCAAATAAATCAGACATTAAAAAAACACTTCTAAAAGGGATCAATAGACTGATTATATAATAAAATATCCATTGATAAATGAACAGTTTTGCATTTGTTGCGCAACAAGAGTATGATGCGCTGCTCCCAAGTGTTGGGATGTATTTCATGGGTTCCCTCACCCCATTGTGACTAAAAAGGTACAATATGTTTGATTTTACTGCGCAGCAAAAAGCCACTGCGTTAATTTGGCTTTCGTTATTTCATATTTTAATCATTACTTCTAGTAACTACCTCGTGCAGTTGCCAATTAATATTTTTGGCTTCCATACCACTTGGGGTGCATTTACTTTTCCATTTATTTTCTTAGCTACTGATTTAACCGTTCGTATTTATGGCGCGCCGCTTGCACGCAGAATTATCACTGCGGTTATGCTGCCCGCATTACTGATTTCATACGTTATTTCAGCTTTATATTTCCAAGGTGAATGGCAAGGTTTTACCGCATTATCTGAATTTAACTTATTTGTAGCGCGTATTGCCGCAGCGAGTTTTATGGCTTATGTACTGGGTCAAATATTAGATGTCAGTGTTTTCAATCGATTACGCCAAAATGCACGTTGGTATGTAGCACCTGCCTGTGCAATGTTCTTTGGTAACTTGATTGACACTATCGCCTTTTTCTTTATTGCTTTTTTCCGCAGTAGCGATCCATTTATGGCTGCAAATTGGGTAGAGATTGCTTTAGTTGACTATGTCTTTAAGCTACTTATTTGCATGCTATTTTTCTTGCCTGCTTATGGTGTGCTTTTGAACTTTATCTTGAAGTCTTTCTTTGCAAACTCAGATAAAAAACAGTTAGCCAATCAACACTAAAAACAAAAAAAGGAGATAGCTAAATGCTATCTCCAAATAAGTTTAACTGAGCTACAACAAAAAATAACAACCCTACAATTCGATAAGTAACAGATCACAAAGCTTTTGCTAGAAGTGAAATTGGGTGCTCACACTTCTTACTCGTCGACATCTCAATCTGCCACTTACAAGTTTCGCAGTCTGTAATCACCATGTCCGCACCACTTTCTTCAATTTGACGGAACAGCCCTGCCCCTATTCCTTGAGAAACCTCATAGTTTTCTTTTTTGAAACCATAGGTTCCTGCGATACCACAACATTGTGAATCCAACACAATTAGCTCAACCCCTGGTACACGTTTAATTAACTCTAACGTATAGGAAGTCCACCCCATTTTTTCCATATGGCATGGTGTGTGATAAGCCACTTTTAAAGGCGTATGTTTCAGTTTGAGTTCACGCCCTTCTTCAAGTAAACGATAAATATAACGCGTTGCGAGCTCAATGTTATCCCTCATTGCAGAAGTATCAACATCAAGTACATGCGTATATTCATCACGGATGGTAAACGTACAGGTTGATGAAGTTGCAACAACAGGTACATGTTTTTCAAGGATAGTTTCTTGCAACGACTCTAAATTAACATTAGCTTGGCGCTTCGCCTGCTTCATAAAGCCATTAGCAATTAATGCCACACCACAACATTTTTCACGTTTAAGTAGCTGAACACCAATATTCATGCCGTTAAAGACTTTAATTAAGTCTTTACCTAATTGAGGGTGGTTATAATTCACATAACAACCATGGAAGAACGCAACTTGCTCTTCAAATTTAGCTTGTTCAGCGGCTTGTTTTGCATACCAACGGCGGAAAGTCCCAAACGAATATTTAGGTAACTCACGGCGGTGGTCTATTTTCAATGCTTTATCAAGGATTTGACGTACAGGTTTTAACCCTGTAATAGTATTTACAACTGGTGCAAATGGCGTCGATAACGACCCCATTAAATCCGTATGGCTGAGAATAGCATCACGAATTTTAGGTTTCTGTTGGCTGTAAGTATTACGCGCACGAGCAATAATATCGCCAATCTTCACATCCGATGGACAAGCGACTTCGCAACGCTTGCAGTTTGTACAATATTTAATTGCCTCGTCATACAGCATCGAATCTTTTAAGCGTAAACGCTCACCGTCTGGCCCTGCTTGCTTAGGGCCAGGATACAGAGGATTAACCTTTGCAACAGGGCAATAAGTGGTACACACAGTGCATTTAATACAGCTTTCAAAGCTTGCATCTTGAATACTCATTGTGCCACCTCCACCTGCATAGTTTTATTCTTACTCAGTTCATTAATAATTTCATTAGCGGCATATAATGCGCTAATTATCGATACGCCCGCACCACAACCTTGAGTGAGAGGGTCAAAACCGCCTAAAACGGCGCCGGCCACATAAAGATTAGAAATGGCTTTCCCCTCTTTTTGTGCGCGTAGCTTTTCATCGGTTTTCACACCAAAAGCCATATAGGGCTGGGAAGCGAAAAACTCTTTGTTAGTCCATTTTGCACGTTCTGAAATTTCACACAGGTCCAATTGCATCAAAGGCTCATAGACACGGTCAAACTCAGCCACCAATCCATTATTAAAAAAGCTCCCCGTCGCCAGAACAAAATGCTTAGCTTTTAAAGAGATATCGCCATGATTACGAGTCTGGACAGATTCAATTCGGCCATTAACACAATTCACCGCGGTAACTTTATCACCAGGCATCACAATTCCACCTTGGCGACGGAACTGACGCAGTAACATTTCATGCAAACGAATCCCCAATAGCGAAGGAGGAAGAGTCGGTAGTAAAAATAATGGCTTACCTAAGCTCATTTGTAATTCATGTAAAGGTTCATCACTATCGAGTCCGATACAGGCTGGCATAAAAATCGCCTCTGCATCTGTGACCAACGGAGAAATTTCAGCGACCATTTGTGCCATATTTTCTGGTCTATCAAGCCAACGAGCAACATTAACCGCTCTAAACTCACTCGGGTTTTCTCTTAATCGGTCTAATAATGGTAAATGCACATAATGCGATGTTGCTTGTAACCCCTCACGTTGTAGCTCATCAGCCACCATCTGAGGTTGAAAATCCAAGAAACCTTCGATACCAACCACAGCAATCTTGCTAACATCCATTTTATGGTGCAAACCGACAGTCGGAACAGACTCAGGACTAAGCCAAGTCATCCGTTTATGGCCCAGAGGTGTAATACGATAATGGTTTTCTTCACAAGAGCCTTTTAAATGAACTCCTGCTTGCTGCAATATTGACTGAGCCATATGCGCTAGCTCAGTAACTTGCGTCTTTCCGATTAAACTATAAGGGTGTGCTGGCGCCTGTTCCTTTAGCGCATCAAGCATTTCTAGTGGTTTTTCAGCCACTTGTCCATTTGGTAAATGGGTTAATAAATCCAAGGAGCCTGATGAAAAATGTAATGCATTTTGCCCTGCACTAACAATTGCACAAGATAGACCAGACTGGGTCAAACGGATACCGCTCATTAATCCAGCTAAACCGCCGCCCATTACCACTACATCATATTTCATTGTCCGCCTCCTTCTGTGCATCCTTGCCAAGTGTCGCTTCATTCATGCCACATAACCCGTGATATACCCAGCTGGTAAATTCACTTTCACGCAATGCGTCACCCCAAGCAATTGGACGTACACCTTTCCAACGTTCATTAAGGAAGTGACTCAGTTGTTGCTCTGTTTCATGAGGCGTTGTGACATTAAAACGATTGAGTAACCCCGCAGCACGGCAAGCACATAATTCACCTTGGCAAGTTCCCATCCCCACACGAGTACGACGCCTTAAATCAAGTAAATTATTCACCGTTAATGAATTAACGGCATAGCGTACTTCACCAGCAGTAACGGCTTCACACTCACAAACTAAACTTTTATCGAGCCTATCCGTACTGAGAATTGCAGAAGCCCTGTCACCATGACGGTAAACCGCTGAGCCACGAATAGGGGCTGGGATAGAAACAACATTGCGTAAGGCTTCTTCTGCACTATGTTGCGAGCCCGGTAGTGGCGCTTCTGCTGTTGTACACTTGGCACTGTGGCCTAATTTTTCACAAACTTTATCAGTAGCCCACTCAGCCATCAGACGATATGTCATTAACTTACCACCAGTGATAGTGATAAACCCTTCTAAGCCATCGCGTTTAGCATGGTCTAACAGCACAATACCGCGGCTGACATTACGCCCTGATGGGTCATCATCACTGGCAACTAATGGCCGAACACCTGCATATGCACGTAAAATACGTGTTGTTGCAAGTGCTGGCGATAGCATTGAACCTTCACGAATAAGAATATCCACCTCTTCAGGGGTGACATACATATTATCAATTTGGTCATATTCAATATGAGTCGATGTGGTCCCAATCAGGGAAATCGTATCGCCGGGAACTAAAATATCGGCATCTGCAGGTTTGCGGCAACGGTTTATCACCATGTTGTTCAAGCGATGGCCTAAAATTAATAGCGCCCCTTTCGCAGGGAACATTTTAATTTTTAATTCGCCATACTCTGCGATTTTTTGCCCCCAGATCCCGCCTGCATTGACGACAATTTCCGCGTAAATATCATATTGCTTCTTGGCGTGGTGATCATAAACCGTCACGCCACGTACGGTGTCGCCATCACGAATCAAACCAATAACTTCATGATAAGTTAACACTTTCGCGCCATGCTCTCTGGCATCTAACATATTTGCCGCAGTCAAACGGAATGGGTCAACCGTGCCATCAGGAACACGAACCGCACCTATTAGATGTGGGTTAACAGAAGGTTCAAGGCGAATAGCCTCTTTGGGGTCAATTGCAGTCGCATCAATACCCGCAGCTTGGCAAGCCATAATGAATTGTTGCTGATACTCTAAGCTGTCTTCAGGTAAAGTAATAAACAAACCATCAGTTCGCTCTATACAGTGATGCGCGATACGTTTTAAAATCTTGTTCTCTTCTATACATTCTCTGGCGGATTCACCATCTGTGACTGCATAACGCGCGCCACTATGAAGTAACCCATGGTTACGCCCTGTCGCGCCAGTCGCAATATCATGCCTTTCGAGTAAAACAGTTCTTAGACCTCGGCGAGCGCAGTCACGAGCGACTCCTGCACCTGTTGCGCCACCACCAATAATGATGACATCCGTCTCAGTCACAGATGAGCCATTCATGTCGCATTCCTCACATTAATAAACATTTCTATAATCGATAAGTATAGATTCTATTTTTATAATCTATTATTAAATATAGCCCAGAAACGCGATCAATGTTTGATAAGGAACAAAAACGAAAGCAATTGATGCATATTCAGTGTTCAAAAGAACAAAATCGTGATGAGAATCACAAAATAATTAACATTTCTAGTTCCATTCTATTCACAAATGTCATTTACTATGCAACTTCATAAACAAAATCAATAATTGTGCGTTGGATTACAGATAAATTGTTTTTTAACGACTACAATTTAGAGCAATTAAGAAAATAAAGACTCTTAAATTACTCGATTACTTTCGTTTTTGTTACTTCACCAATAATAAACACTCAATATTTCTCTGAAATAGAGAAATGGAAGTGTAAATAAAAATTAGCATGCCATCGGAGGCGTATATGTTAAGCATTTTTAAACCAGCACCTCATATAGAGAGGCTGCCAGCGGATAAGATAGATCCTGTCTATCGTAAGCTTCGCTGGCAGATCTTCATGGGTATTTTCTTTGGTTACGCAGCGTATTATCTAGTCCGAAAGAACTTTGCGTTAGCGATGCCATATCTTGTTGAACAAGGTTTCTCTAAAGGTGACCTTGGTTTTGCATTATCAGGGATCTCAATTGCTTACGGATTTTCTAAATTTATCATGGGGTCGTTTTCCGACCGTGCAAACCCGCGTTATTTCTTACCAGCAGGTTTGATTCTCGCCTCCGCAGTGATGTTAATTATGGGCTTCGTACCATGGGCAACATCAAGCATCATGGTAATGTTCGTATTACTGTTCCTTTGTGGTTGGTTCCAAGGTATGGGTTGGCCTCCTTGTGGGCGTACCATGGTTCACTGGTGGTCACAAAAAGAACGTGGTGGTATCGTTTCGGTTTGGAACTGTGCACACAACGTCGGTGGTGGTATCCCTCCATTACTGTTCATGTTAGGTATGGCATGGTTTAACGACTGGAAAGCTGCGCTGTATATGCCTGCATTGGCTGCTATCCTTGTTGCAATCATTGCATTTGCGTTAATGCGCGACACCCCGCAATCTTGTGGTCTTCCTCCAATTGAAGAATACAAAAACGACTATCCAACAGACTATAAAGCGTCTGATGAAGAAGAGTTAACTGCAAAAGAAATCTTCATGAAGTATGTTTTCCCTAACAAACTGTTATGGATGATTGCGATTGCGAACGTGTTCGTTTACTTACTGCGTTATGGTGTTTTGGACTGGTCTCCAACTTACCTGCGTGAAGTTAAACACTTCGCAATGGACAAATCTTCATGGGCTTACTTCTTATATGAATACGCAGGTATCCCAGGTACGTTACTGTGTGGTTGGATGTCGGATAAAGTCTTCCGTGGTAACCGTGGAGCCACTGGTGTGTTCTTCATGGTTCTGGTAACCATTGCAACTATCGTGTTCTGGATGAACCCAGCTGGTAACCCAAATGTTGATATGGCATGTATGTTGATCATCGGTTTCCTAATCTATGGTCCTGTTATGTTGATTGGTTTGCACGCCCTTGAACTTGCACCGAAAAAAGCAGCAGGTACAGCCGCAGGATTCACAGGCTTGTTCGGCTACCTCGGTGGTTCTGTAGCAGCAAGTGCTATCGTTGGTTATACCGTAGACTACTTCGGTTGGGACGGTGGCTTCGCAGTCATGATCGGTGGTTCAGCACTGGCCGTTGTTCTACTGTTTATCGTGATGTTGAGCGAAAGCAAACATAAACGCGAATTAGCAAACTCACAATAAACATTCATCAAATGTTCATTGTTAATCGCTAGACTCGTGGGCTATATCAAAAAATGATGTAGCCCATTTTTTTACCCAAATAAAGTGCCAAGGAGATATAATCATGAGCTTTCCATTAAAAACATTGGTGGCTAGTATGGTTTTAGTGATGTCAGTGTCTGCTGTAGCTCAAGCTTCAAGTAAAGTTGTCATTGCACATCGTGGTGCAAGTGGTTACTTACCGGAACATACCCTACCTGCAAAAGCAATGGCTTACGCACAAGGTGCTGATTTTCTTGAGCAAGATTTAGTTATGACGAAAGATAACGAGCTCGTGGTCTTACATGACCATTATCTCGATCGCGTGACAGATGTTGCTGAACGTTTCCCTGACCGCGCTCGTAAAGATGGCCGTTACTATGCGATTGACTTTACCCTTGATGAAATCAAATCACTCAATTTTACAGAAGGATTTGATATTGTTGATGGTAAAAAAGTGCAAAGCTATCCGAACCGCTTCCCAATGGGCAAATCAGACTTCCGCGTTCATACTTTCCAAGAAGAGATTGAATTTGTTCAGGGATTAAACAAGTCAACGGGTAAGAATATTGGTATCTACCCAGAAATTAAAGCCCCTTGGTTCCACTTACAAGAAGGCAAAGATATCACCAAAAAAACACTCGAAGTCCTTAAAGAGTATGGCTATACCACCAAGGATTCCAACGTTTATCTACAGTCATTTGACCCTAATGACCTAAAACGTATCAAAAATACCTTGATGCCAGAAATGGGAATGGATCTTAAATTAATTCAATTGATTGCTTACACCGATTGGAATGAAACTCAAGAGCAAAAACCTGACGGAACTTGGGTTAATTACAATTATGATTGGATGATGAAACCCGGCGCCATGAAAGAAATTGCGACCTATGCAGATGGTATTGGCCCTGACTATCATATGCTAATTAGTGAAGAATCCACGCCAACTAATATCAAAGTGAATGGCATGGTTAAAGAAGCTCATGATAACAAAATGGCAGTTCATCCGTTCACTATCCGTGTTGATAAGCTGCCAAAATACGCCAAAGATGGGCAACAGCTTTATGATATTATTTATAACCAAGCCGATGTCGATGGCGCCTTCACAGACTTCCCTGACTTAGGGGTTAAGTTCTTAGAACAGCAGAAGCAAAAATAGTTTTCTGAACCAAAAACAAGAATGCAGCCATTTCATTTGGCTGCGTTCTCTTCAAGTTAACCGTCTTAGTTAAGCAATAGTGACAGGGAATGCGATCACATCACTGATTTTGTCTGCATTTAATGCAATCATTATCAGCCTATCAACCCCAACTGCTACACCAGAACAATCGGGTAAACCATGCTCTAAAGCCGCCAATAAGTGCTCATCAATAGGCGCAGTAGGGAGCCCCATTGCCGCACGCTTACGGTTGTCTTGTTCAAATCGCTGGCGTTGTTCGCTTGCATCGGTGAGTTCATGGAAACCATTCGCCAGTTCCATCCCTTTATAATACACCTCAAAACGCTCAGCTACGCGGTGGTCTTCCGTGCTAATCACCGCAAGAGAAGCTTGAGTCGCAGGGAAATGATACACGACTGCAGGCTTTTCTTTACCAATATGAGGCTCAACGCCCATGGTAAATAGCAGTTGAAGTAAGGTATCTTTATCTTCTTCCTGATCCGCAATATTGCTCAAATCTAAACGGGCTGCAACCTCACGTAATTCGCTTTTTTCAGCGGACAGCGGGTCAATATCCAAATAACGTAAAAACGCTTGTTGGTAAGAAAGTAGCTCTGCACTCTCACATTCTAAAACTTGTTGCAGTAAATCATCCACTTCATTAATCAAACGATACATATCAAAATGCGGACGATACCACTCTAACATGGTAAATTCAGGGTTATGATGTCGCCCTGCTTCTTCATTTCTAAAGCTACGACCTAACTGATAGATAGGGCCACTACCTGCCGCTAATAAGCGTTTCATGTGGTATTCAGGGCTAGTCATTAAATATAAATTAATGCCTTGTGCCGCACCAGGACCCACAAAACGCGTTTCAAATGGAACAAGATGAATGTCAGTGACTGTTGCCTGACTCATTGCGGGGGTTTCGACTTCAAGTACACAGCGATCAGTAAAAAAACGTCTGACTTCCGCAATTATTTTTGCGCGCTGTAACAGGTTAGCGATGGGGGCGGTTGGCTGCCAATTCGCTATATCACTCATTAAGATGACTCCAAAATAAACTTAGTCGTGCAGTGTACCCACCTCACTTGCAACACACAATGCATTTACACTGATAATGCACATTTATCTGGGCGTAAGTACTTGTAACTGTCGACATGATGAGTAAGTAGAGATAACCAGATTATCTCTTGCTTTATACGATTAGGCAAAGCCTTTACTTTGAGCTATACATCGAGTTAATGAGGAAAGATAAAGAAAATAGTCAGAAACATGATTATTTCTTATGTTATGTGACATAACTGTTACTAAAAAAGCGAAACGATTCGCTTTCTCAATCTATTTTAAAATTTTCTCTTCGAAATTGAGCTTCTTCTAAAAATAAATAGTGAGACTCCTCGCAAATTAGCATTCAATATGAATGAAACTCTTCAGCTATAATAATAGTATTATTCACTTATTATTGGTAAAACCTGACTAATTCCCTTGGTTTTATACACTAAAATTTTATGTAAATTTAATGATAATTATTTGAAATTCCTTTTTATTCGATGTTAACAGCCTAGAAAATCGAGCAATGTAAAAACAATTTATAAAAAGAAGATCTACCTCACACTTTATCGCTAAATTTGGCCAAAACCCCCCTCTATATCAAATTTATCTTGAGTACTATTCGCTATAATTCACAGCATGATAAGTCATTATTAGCTATTATATTATTTACTATTAAAAAACAGATATTTCGTAGTTTAGCTTTAAGTTGAACTGAAAATGACGTAGCTAATTATCAAAAGTATTTAAAAGAATTTATCAATTTTACACTTGAACAATGGAGAAGCGCAGTGCAAACCTTCAATGCCGATTTAGCGATTATCGGGGCCGGGGGCGCAGGCTTACGTGCAGCAATTGCTGCCGCTGAAGCAAATCCCAATATCAAGATTGCTCTGGTCTCAAAAGTATACCCAATGCGTAGTCACACTGTGGCCGCAGAGGGGGGATCAGCAGCAGTTACTCAGGCTCATGACTCCTATGACTATCATTTTAATGATACTGTAGCTGGTGGGGACTGGCTGTGTGAGCAAGATGTTGTCGACTATTTTGTCGAACACTGCCCAACAGAAATGACCCAACTAGAGCTATGGGGCTGCCCGTGGAGCCGTAAACCAGATGGTTCAGTTAACGTTCGCCGTTTCGGTGGAATGAAAATTGAGCGTACGTGGTTTGCTGCTGATAAAACTGGCTTCCACATGCTCCATACCCTGTTCCAAACTTCATTAAAATATCCACAAATTCAACGTTTTGACGAACATTTTGTTCTCGATATCATTGTTGATGAAGGCCAAGTCCGTGGTCTTGTCGCGTTAAATATGATGGAAGGAACAAAAGTCCAGATCCGTGCGAATGCCATCGTGATGGCAACTGGCGGTGCTGGACGCGTTTATCGCTACAATACCAATGGCGGTATTGTAACCGGTGATGGTATGGGTATCGCATTCCGCCATGGCGTGCCGCTGCGTGATATGGAATTTGTTCAATATCACCCAACTGGGTTACCGGGTTCTGGTATCTTAATGACCGAAGGTTGTCGTGGTGAGGGCGGGATCCTTGTCAATAAAGACGGCTATCGCTATCTGCAAGACTACGGAATGGGGCCTGAAACTCCACTGGGTAAACCTGAAAATAAATATATGGAACTGGGTCCACGTGACAAAGTTTCCCAAGCGTTCTGGCACGAATGGCGTGCAGGTCGCACCATCAGTACCCACCGCGGTGATGTTGTTTACTTAGATCTTCGCCACCTTGGCGCAGAAAAACTGCATGAGCGTTTACCATTTATTTGTGAATTGGCGAAAGCCTACGTGGGTGTTGACCCAGTAACAGACCCAATTCCTGTTCGCCCAACCGCTCACTACACCATGGGTGGTATCGAAACGGATCAACGCACAGAAACACGCATCAAAGGCCTATTTGCTGTCGGTGAGTGTTCTTCTGTTGGCTTGCACGGTGCAAACCGTTTAGGTTCTAACTCATTAGCTGAATTAGTTGTATTTGGTCGTCTGGCAGGTGAAGAAGCCGCTCGCCATGCTGCTGAAGCAACACCAGCCAATGCAAATGCTATCGAAGCCCGTACTCGTGATATCGAAGCTGACCTCAGCAAGCTCATGAACCAAAAAGGGAAAGAGAGCTGGTCGAAAATACGCGATGAAATGGGTATTTCAATGGAAGAAGGCTGCGGTATCTACCGTACCCCTGAATTAATGCAAAAAACCGTTGATAAAATTGCTGAGCTGAAAGAACGCTTCAAACATGTCGAAATTACCGACCATAGCAGCGTATTTAATACTGACCTACTGTACACCATTGAATTAGGCTTTGGCCTTGATGTGGCGGAATGTATGGCTCACTCTGCAATCAACCGTAAAGAATCACGTGGTGCACACCAACGTCTCGATGAAGGCTGTACTGAGCGTGATGATGTTAATTTCCTTAAACATACTTTGGCATTCTATAACCCAGAGGGCTCCCCTCGTTTAGAATACAGTGACGTGAAAATCACGAAATCTCAGCCAGCTAAACGTGTTTACGGTGCCGAAGCTGAAGCTCAAGATAAGGCGAAGAAGGAGCAAGCTAATGGATGATATGAAACACCTAAAAATGGAGATCATGCGTTACAATCCGGAAACGGATAGTGAGCCCCATTTGGTGACGTATGATGTCCCTTACGACGAGCAAACTTCTTTGTTAGATGCGTTAGGCTATATCAAAGATAATCTCGCTCCAGACCTGTCTTACCGCTGGTCCTGTCGTATGGCGATTTGTGGTTCTTGTGGCATGATGGTGGACAAAGTGCCTAAACTGGCTTGTAAAACATTCCTGCGTGAATACCCGCAAGGCATGAAAGTTGAGCCATTAGGTAACTTCCCAATCGAGCGCGACCTTGTTGTTGATATGACTCACTTTATTGAGCGTTTAGAGGCGATCAAACCGTACATTATCGGTAATGACCGTAAACCTTCTGAAGGCCCAAATAAGCAGACGCCTGCCCAGATGGCGAAATACCATCAATTCTCAGGCTGTATCAACTGTGGTCTGTGCTATGCAGCTTGCCCACAATTTGGACTGAACCCAGAGTTCATCGGTCCAGCCGCGATTACATTGGCAGAGCGCTACAATTTAGATAACCGAGACCATGGTGCGAAAGAACGCATGACCTTGTTAAACGGTGACAATGGTGTCTGGAGTTGTACGTTTGTAGGCTACTGCTCTGAAGTCTGTCCTAAGCATGTCGACCCTGCGGGTGCGATCCAACAAGGTAAAGTTGCCAGTGCGCAAGACTTTGTTATCGCCATGCTGAAGCCACGATAAGGAGAATTGAAGTCATGACAACAAAACGTAAACCCTATGTAAGGGAAATGAAGGGCGATTGGTGGCAAAAGCTAGGTTTTTACCGCTTTTATATCATGCGTGAAAGTACTTCAGTCCTTCAAGTCTGGTTTAGTATCTTAGTCCTATATGGAGTATTTGCACTCAAGAGTGGCCCTGAATCATGGGCTGGCTTTGTTGGGTTCTTAAGTAACCCAATCATTCTTATCATTAACATTATTACTTTGGCAGCAACATTATTGCACACCACCACGTGGTTCAATCTTGCACCAAAAGCCGTCAGTATTATTGTGAAAGATAAGAAAATGTCTGATGAGCCTATCGTTAAAGGCTTCTGGGCTCTCACGATTGTTGTTACGGCAGCAATCTTAGCTATCGCATTGTTATTTTAATCTAAGGAGAATCTGATGAATCTAACGCCTAAACGTTCCGATGAGCCGATTTTCTGGGGATTATTTGGTGCCGGTGGTATGTGGAGCGCCGTAATTGGCCCTGCAATTATTATTCTGTTAGGGATTTTAATTCCTCTCGGTGTTGCACCAGAAATGCTTAGCTATGAGCGTATTATGGCATTTAGCCAAAGCTTTATCGGCCGCGTATTCTTATTACTGATGATTATTTTACCAGTATGGTGTGGTATGCACCGTATTCACCATACGCTGCACGACTTTAAAATCCATGTCCCTGCGACAAAATGGGTTTTCTACGGCGGCTCAGCAATCATTAGCGTTATTGCAATTATTGGTGTATTTACTCTGTAAATAATTCAATCACACATTATTTTAATAAAAGGTATGACAGCACATTGTCATACCTTTTCTTTTTTAGGGCTTAAAGCCTCGAATAAGTGATTCTAAACCAAACAAAAATGCTTCTGTTCCATCATCATTATCCATGATTTGAACAGCTTCCTTTAATAACAATGACATCGCCTCGTCTTGTTCAACATCTCTCTCACCCATTGCCGCTAAATGCTCTTGCTGCTCAAGTTAATCAAGCTAACCAAGGTAAATTACAAGGAATTTCAGTCAGTTTAGCCAATGCCCCTGGAGTAATTGGCCCATTAGCTTTAATGTATTGATATTTAACCTCCCTTAAGGGGGATCAAATCATAACTAACACTAAACAGGATTTGGTTTTGGCAACCAAGTAGATATAAAGTAGGAAAGCCCACAAACCGCAACAAATAGCCCAACATAACCTAAGTTAAAGTGACCTAAATAACCGACGACTAAAGGCGTTATCCCCCCGATAGAGGCAGAGGCGCCATTGTACCCTACGCCTAGTATTGTTGCCTGCCCATTAGATTTATCCATCAGTACGGCCGATAAATTACACAATATCATCGCTGAATATACGGACATAACGACTTGAGCGAAAAAGACGAGAAGTAAATTATCTAGCTGCAATGAAAAATAGAGTGGTACTGAAAGCAATACCATCCCAATGACTCCCATATTAAAAACAGATTTAACTGAGCTATATTTATCGGTTAACCAACCACATATCAGCATAAAAATTAACAATAGACCGGACGAAAATATTTCATAAAAACTCTTTATCTCGTCTATCATTAATTTTTCAATAATTAATGAAGTTGATAAATTTTGAGAGTAGAAAGTGACAGTACCAGGAATGGTAAATAAGAAAACCCAAAATACATGGAGCCAACTGAATATTGGTTTTTCATCTAATTCACTTTTATAATCCGGTAATTTTGCTCTAAACCAAAAACTAATTAAAATATTAATTAAACCAATTAATAGTGGGAGCCTCCAGCCAATTGACTGCATCGCTTCTTCAGAAAATGTGTTCTTTAACATGAAAACGACAGCTAATGATGCGATTACTCCACATAAAGAACTACCAACAATAATTGATGAAACTCTAGATTGAATATTCCCATCTAAATCCTTAAATAAATAAGTGATTAAAGAAGGAAATTCCCCAGCAAAACTAAAAGAAAGTGCTAATTGCAAAATTAATATCACAAATGGCGTATAGTTTCCTAAAAACTCAATAGGTAACAGTGCCATCATTAATGTTGCCGTACCCGTTATCAGGCTTGTTAATACTAAAGCGGATTTTTTTCCTACCGTATCTGCATACCAACCAATAACATATCCGCCTAATGGGCGGATTAAAAAACGCAACGCAAAGATACCCCATACCATTTCTGTCGCTTGGGCATAACCCAGTTTAGTTAACTCCATACTTAAATAAGTAGATATTGCCGCAAAAACTGCAATATCATAGTATTCCAAAGCATTACCAACAACCGCACCAAACCTGAATTTCCATTTCATTTTTATCCCTTTTCTATTAATGAATTTCCTTGTCGTAAAATATTCTGACCATTAAGGATAACTCACCAGAGACTCCAAACAAGCAAGGGTAATACCATTTTCTTTTAATGCCTGAAATAAACCACTAGGTGAAGTGTAAGAGCAACCTAATTTTTCTTTAATACGTTGAATACGCTTATTCTCTGTCGCTTCTGAACAACCTTGCATATAACTAATCTCCTTTACACGGCAATGTGATAATAATAATCGGATAGTTATTATTTCTTTACGAGTAAAACGTATATTACCAAAGCGCATATAAGGGTGAATATCTAAAGGTTCAAATTCTTGTTCACTACGTTTATTAACTATATTCACTGGGAATTTAATTTCCTCACGCAATGGTAAAATAGTATAATTATCTTTATCTTTTTTCCATGATTCATATGCAAAATCTATAATCGTTGGCCTACATTTATAAAGTGATATCATATCATTTAGTGAAATTTTCTTTCTAGAATTAATGGATGTGATTTCATATACATTTCCATACTTAGCACAAAAATCAACTTTCAATTCTCTTTTCTTTGTTTTTGCCAATGTGTTTATAAAGATTTCTGAGTAATTGCTCCAATATTGAATTCCTGGAGATAACCTTTCACTTAAACGTAAATCTAAATCAGCCCCCCAATAAATAAGTAGCCATTCATAATTGTTTGACATAATACTTACTTGCTTATTACTAAGATCAACCCTAGTTATGGATAAATCTACATCATTCCAATCAAAATAATTCGAAAAAATACTTTTTAAATTATAACAAGATTTTTCTAATAAATTGTTTTCTATATCCATACACTATCCTTAATTTATGTTATGTTTACAATGATTAAATTTAATACTTTCAAAAAAAACAACATTTCCACTAGTATTTAGAGACTTATTAATTAAAGCCACCACATTTCCACTCTAAATCACGTTAATAATCCAGCATTTTAACATGTATATTGTAATTTAAGGATAACTCACCAAAGATTCCAAACACGCAAGAGTAATGCCATTTTCTTTTAAAGCCTGAAATAAACCACTAGGTGAAGTATAAGAGCAACCTAGTTTTTCTTTAATGCGTAGAATACGTTTATTTTCTGTCGCTTCCGAACAACCTTGAATATAACTAATTTCCTTTACTCGGCAATGTGATAATAATAAACGAATAGTTATCATTTCTTTACGGGTAAAACGAATGTTACCAAAACGCATATAATGATGAAAATCTAAAATATCTCGGTTATTATCTTCAATTTGTTGAGATAAGCTTATGTCCGCCCTAAGTGGTAAAATAATATTTTCATTATCTTTCCAGACATGCTGGGAGTAATCAGAAATAACAGCCCTTAATTTATAGAGCTCTAATAACTCATTAGATGAGAATTTCTTTCTTGAATTTATTGATGTAATTTCATATACACCGCCATATTGAGTACAAAAATCCACTTTCATTTCTTTCTTATCTGTTTTAGATAATGTTTTTTGAAATTCGGCAGAGTAATTATTCCAATATTGAATACCAGGGATTAATCGCTCCTTTACTTTCTTATCTAAATCATCATCCCAAACCATAAGAACCCAATTATAATTACTAGAAATAGTCCTTACAGAATGATTAATCAAATCTACTCTACTATAAGTAACATCTATATCATTCCAATCGAAATACTTTAAAAACTTATCACCAAAACCAGAACAAGAAAGTTCTAGGTGTTTATTTTCTATATTCATATGTCACCCTTACATTTAAATAGTTAATAACCTTTGTTTTTTACTCAATAACAATGAAACAAATAGAGTTAACGAACTCAATGAAACAAAAACACCAACCAAGGAAACATCAATGATGACTAAATAGTTGATAATTAAAGGCGTTAACCCGCCTATAATCGTCGATGCAAGATTGTATCCCATACTTAAAGTCGTAACTTGTCCATTGGCTGGTTTTGCCATGGCATAATTCCAATTACATAAAACCATTGCTGAAATAATAATAATTGACGATTGGGAGATAAGTACTAATGATAAAACCTTAGTCGACATTAGGTAATAAATAGGAATTGATAGTATGGCAGCTAACTTTACCCCTAAGTTAAACACCCGTTCAGAGTAACTGTATTTATCTGTTAACCAGCCAACTATTGCCATTAAAATCAATAATAAAGTTGATGATATCATTGAATATATACTTTTAAATTCTTCTAGCTCTAACTCCTTAAGTAAAAACGAAGATGAAAAATTTAAGGTATAAAAAATAACCGAACCAGGAATAACAACCAGTAAAATATTAAATGCCTTAAGCCAATCTATTTTTTGGCACCCATCATACTCAATGGGTTGGTCTGGTAAGCGATAGCGAAACCAAAAACAGATCAGTATATTACCTAGACCTAATAGTAGTGGTATCCTCCACCCCACCCTTTGCATGGTTTCAGGGTCTAATATATTTTCGAGAATTAACACGATTCCTAACGAGCCAATAACACCAACAACCGCACTTCCAGTTAACAACGCCGAAATTCTACCTCGTTCTTGGGGCTTAGAGTCTTTATATAAATAGGTAGACAGTGATGGGCTTTCACCCGCAAAACTAAAAGATAGCAACATTTGAAGAAATAATATGGCTAAAGGCGTATATACCCCTAAGAGTTCAATTGGCAGAAATGCCATACATAATGTTGCACTACCGGTGAGAATACTTACCAAAATCATTGCTGGTTTTTTACCAACTTTATCTGCATAACGGCCAATCACATACCCACCTAGTGGCCGTATAAGAAAGCGTAAAGCAAAAATCCCCCACACAAGTTCCGTTGCTTGCTGATAACCTAGCCGAGTTAATTCTGCACTTAAATATGATGAAATCGCTGCAAAAATTGCAACATCATAAAATTCTAAGGTATGCCCTGCTACAGCGCCAAAACGTAATTTCCATTTCATAAAATGATCCCATATCCCTATATGAAACAAATAGTTAAATTAATTAATAGGCATTAATTTTTCTAAGCTTGCTAATGTAATCCCGTGATCTTTCATTACCGAAAAACATTCCTTTTGAGATACCATTTCACAGTTTAATTTTTTCTTGATATTGTTAACCCTTATATATTCGTCCTCCTCCGAACAGCCTTGAATACGGCTAATTTCATTTATATTTCGGTGGGAAAGCAACAAACGGATGGTTAATACTTCTTTATTTGAAAATGACAACTGCCCAAAACGTATATAATTAGAGATTTCATTACCCCTGCAAATAATAGGTGCGGTTTCGTCTAATTCAATTTTTTGGCGTAACGGTAATGCAACCGTTTTATTTTCAGACCATTTTTCATATGCATATTCAGAAACTATTGAACGCCATCGATACAATGAAAGTAAATGATCATATGGGACTTTATGATTCGCATTGAGTGAAAATATCTCAAATAAATTATTGTATCTATTACAAAAATCAATTTTTTTATTTCCTTTATCTAATTTGGTTAAAATTTTCTGGTATGCTTCCGAATAATTACTCCAATATTGAACACCCGCAAATAACCGTTCTTTTAATGATAAATCCATATCATGATGCCAATAAATTAATTGCCATTCATAGTCGCTTGACAATGCATATATCTTTTTTTCGTCAATATCAATAATATTATAATTAACATCAATATCATTCCAATTAAAATAATTACATAGGTCTAATTTCACACTAGCACTTATTTTTTCCATCCTATTGCTTTCTATATCCATAAAAATCACCTTTTAGTTATTTAAATAAAAATAAAGATAATAAAAACGTTGAATCTATATCTTTAACACATAAAAATAAATATTCAAAGGCCAAAATTTAAAGGTATTCAAAATTAAGAATTATTTTTTTATCTTTATATCTCAATTGAATTACAGTTCATTAAAATAATTTAAATTATATTTATATATTAACTATTGGAGATCATATGAAACAAGACTGGCACTCGGCTGATATTATTGCAGCAATAAAGAAAAAAGGTTCTTCTCTTTCAGAAATATCACGTTCAGCAGGGTTAAACTCATCAACATTAAATAACGCCCTATCAAGACGCTGGCCAAAAGGAGAGCGTATTATTGCCGAGTTTTTGGGTGTTGCACCATCTGAAATTTGGCCATCGCGTTATAACGAAAAATAACATAAGAATTGTTTTCTCTATGTCCCCAAAAATATCAAAAAAAGCGGGTAACTTTCTCTGTCACCCGCTTATTATTCATTTTTAATTAAAAAATGCTTAATTTGAAAGCTAACTTGATACTTTTAAACCAATTAGCCCTGTAATAATCAAGGCAAGGCTTAATAAGCGAAACATATTCGCTGATTCCCCAAGAAAAATAATCCCAACAATTGCCGTACCTACTGCACCAATACCGGTCCAAATTGCATAAGCCGTGCCGACAGGTAAGTCACGCATTGCGTAAGCTAACAGACCCATACTCGCAATAATCGCAATAATGGTAATGATACTCGGTGTTAAACGTGTAAAACCATGGGTATATTTCAAACCGACAGCCCATACAACTTCTAATAAACCCGCAAATAAAAGGACGATCCAAGCCATAGCTGGTTGCTCCCGTTAAATACTCGGGGTCGTCCCCATATTTAAATGACGTTAATTCAGGTCGTCCTGAATACGTATGAAGTGAAAATCCATTATAAACATTCATGTAACAAGACTCAAGCAACGAAAAATAACAAATAAGCGCAAATCAGTAATAATATTTAACCTTTTTATACTGTTTTTTATGATTAAGCATCATAACCATCGCACTCAAAATTATACACAGGTAAAGTAGGTGTCTTATCTGGCAAGTTCATCGAGAAAACAGCATGAGTCTCAGAGACATCTTACTCGCCCTTTGTGTAGTGATTATTTGGGGGGTTAACTTCGTTATCATTAAGCTCGGGGTAACTGCACTTCCGCCGTTATTATTAGGTGCCTTACGCTTCATGTTTGTGGCCTTTCCCGCTATTTTTATTTTTAAACGCCCTAAAATTCCATTCAAATTATTGCTTCTCTATGGGCTAACGATTAGCTTTGGTCAATTCGCCTTCTTATTTTGTGCTATTCGAGTTGGAATGCCTGCGGGTATAACCTCTGTCATATTGCAATCCCAAGCTTTCTTTACCCTATTACTTGGCGCAATGATTTTAAAGGAATCATTACAGCCAACCCACTTTATTGGTATGTTTATCGCGATTGCAGGGCTGACGGTGTTAGCCAATGGCGCCACTGCCGGTGGGCTAGATGATATCCCATTGCTCGGATTAGCATTTACTTTAATTGCAGGATTATCATGGGCTTGTGGTAATATCACCAATAGAATTATTATGAAACAGGAAGGCGCAGAGAAATGTAGTGCCCTATCTTTAGTCAGTTGGAGTGCTCTGATCCCAATTATCCCTTTTTTAATTAGTTCATGGATTTTAGAAGGCGAAGAAGCAATTATTGAAGGGCTATCTGGTTTTAATTGGTCGGTCTTTGGTGTCATTATCTATTTAGCTTATTTATCAACATTTGTTGGCTATGGGATCTGGGGTGTCTTACTTGGTCGCTATGAAGCGTGGCGTGTTGCTCCTTTTTCATTGTTAGTTCCCGTCTTCGGTTTAAGCAGTAGTGCATTATTTCTTGATGAGCACATTAATGGCGTACAAGTTGCTGGCCTTGTTTTAATCATGTTTGGCCTAATTACTACACTTTTTGGCAAAAAAATAATTCAAAAATTAAGACATACCTAGTTAACCAATTAATAATCGGAGGTTTTTTAACTTCCGATTATTTGCCCTACCTTTACCCATCCCCTCATCGGTAAAAACACATCAACAGTCATTAATTTCAAAATAAATAATAAATCAAGATAAAAAACCAATTCAATAGACAACCACTAGTTCAAAACCAAATAAAATCCAATAAATAATCCTAAATTAGTGATACTGGCTACAATTATGAAATTTATCTCAAATTTCAATTGGGTGTATCGGTTTAGCTACTTTTTCTTTGACTTAAGTATGGTTATACCTTTCTCAGTTTTACTTAAACAAATAACAAAAAGTAATCAACTGAACAGATGGGGATGGCTATGGGTAAACAATTAATATGGATTGTGCTCGCATTACTTGGTGCTTTTTCACTGGGTTACATCGCCTTAAATCGAGGTGAACAGATTAATGCCCTGTGGATCGTTGTTGCAGCCGTGTGTATTTATCTGATTGCATACCGATATTATGGGCTTTTTATTGCTAAAAAAGTACTCCAAGTTGATGCAACTCGTATGACACCAGCAATTCGTCATAACGATGGCTTAGACTACGTACCGACAGATAAAAAAGTATTATTTGGCCACCACTTTGCCGCTATCGCAGGTGCTGGCCCACTTGTCGGCCCTGTACTTGCGGCACAGATGGGGTATTTACCAGGCATGCTTTGGCTACTTGCTGGGGTTGTGCTAGCAGGGGCCGTACAAGACTTTATGGTGTTGTTTGTTTCAACACGTCGAGACGGCCGTTCACTGGGTGAATTAGTTAAAGAAGAAATGGGTAATACGGCTGGGGTTCTGGCTTTAATTGCTTGTTTTATGATTATGGTGATTATCTTAGCCGTACTCGCTATGATTGTCGTAAAAGCCCTCACTCATAGCCCATGGGGAACTTACACCGTTGCCTTTACTATTCCATTGGCGATTTTTATGGGTATTTATACCCGTTATATACGCCCAGGACGCATTGGTGAAGTTTCTATTATAGGGTTAGTTTTCCTCGTATTTGCAATTATCTCTGGGGGTTGGGTCGCTGAAAGCGAAACTTGGGCACCTTATTTTGACTATACTGGTGTTCAACTCACTTGGATGTTAGTGGGATATGGCTTTGTTGCCGCTGTACTTCCTGTTTGGCTGCTACTTGCCCCACGAGACTACCTATCAACCTTCTTAAAAATCGGTACTATTATTGGTTTGGCAATTGGTATTTTAATCCTCAATCCAAATCTACAAATGCCATCGCTGACCAAATATATTGATGGTACAGGCCCGGTTTGGGCAGGTGACTTGTTTCCATTCTTATTTATTACCATTGCTTGCGGTGCCGTTTCTGGCTTCCACGCACTGATATCATCGGGTACCACACCCAAAATGTTGGCGAATGAAAACCAAGCTTGCTTTATCGGCTATGGTGGCATGTTGATGGAATCTTTTGTAGCTATCATGGCGTTAGTCGCCGCTTGTGTGATTGACCCGGGTGTTTATTTCGCCATGAATAGCCCCATGGCAATGTTAGCCCCCGCAGGTACACAAGATGTAGTCGCTTCTGCTGCCCAAGTTGTCAGTAGTTGGGGCTTCCATATCACCCCTGAACAGCTTAACAGCATTGCTAATGATGTGGGTGAAACCAGTATTATTTCACGTGCCGGAGGTGCTCCAACACTGGCTGTTGGGATGGCGTATATTCTCCACGGTGCCCTTGGCGGTCTAATGAATGTCGCCTTCTGGTATCACTTTGCCATCCTATTTGAAGCGTTGTTCATTTTAACCGCGGTGGATGCAGGAACTCGAGCGGCACGCTTTATGCTGCAAGATTTACTGGGTGTGGTTTCTCCATCCTTGAAACGTACCGATTCGTTACCCGCAAACTTGATAGCAACCGCGCTATGTGTGCTGGCTTGGGGTTATTTTCTTCACCAAGGTGTTGTCGACCCACTTGGCGGTATTAACACCTTATGGCCATTGTTTGGTATCGCGAACCAAATGTTAGCGGGTATGGCATTAATGCTGTGTGCTGTGGTACTGTTTAAAATGAAGCGCCAAAGATATGCATGGGTCGCTTTAGTCCCAACTGCATGGTTGTTAATCTGTACGATGACTGCAGGCTGGGAGAAAACTTTCAGTGAAGATGCCCGTGTTGGTTTCTTAGCTGTCGCAAATAAATTCCAAGCAATGATTGATAGCGGTAATATTCCAGTTCAATATACGGAATCTCAATTAACTCAGTTAATTTTCAATAACCGCTTAGATGCAGGATTAACTATTTTCTTTATGATTGTTGTGGTATTGCTGGCTCTATTCTCCATCCGCACTGCGTTGAAGGCATTAAAATCCGACCAACCAACAGCGAATGAAGTACCATACGAAGCCATGCCAGCCAACTATGAAGAAATCGTGGCAAATACACGCCATCATTGATTTTCGCGGAAAAGCTTGTCACTGTTTAGGGCATATACTCTTTCTCCAAAATAATTCACGTTGGAGCAAGGCGGCAAAGAAGATAATCCCTAGGAGCATACTCCAGTATGTGACTAGGGTTAGCGAATGAAGCCAACGCAGCAATAGCGTGAAGTATGAAGGAGAAACTAGGAGCATACATAACAGTATGTGACTTGGGTAGCCGAGAGCAGCCAACACCGCTACAACACAAAGTATGACGAGGATTTATGTTTGGAGAACTGGGAAAAGCAGCCCGCTACCTAGGCCAAGCGGCAAAAATGATGGTCGGCGTCCCCGATTACGACAACTACGTCGCTCATATGCAAAAAACGCACCCTGACCAAACTCCCATGACCTATGAAGAGTTTTTTAAAGAGCGCCAAGATGCACGTTACGGTGGTAAAGGTGGGTTTAAGTGCTGTTAGGCCTTAAAAAATAGACAAAAAAAGCCGTGGCATTCGACCACGGCTTTTTATTTTTAACGATTCAGTATAGGATCAACCGTTATTTTACGCGTGAAACATACTCGCCAGAACGAGTATCAACACGGATCACTTCACCGATCTGAACAAACAGAGGAACCTTAACCACTGCGCCAGTGCTCAGTGTTGCAGGTTTACCGCCTGTACCTGCGGTATCACCTTTCAGGCCAGGGTCAGTATCAGTAATTTCTAACTCAACAAAGTTAGGTGGAGTGACCGCGATAGGACGGCCGTCCCACAGTGTTAAAATACATTCTGCTTGGTCAACTAACCATTTCGCGTTATCGCCAACGGTTTTTTCGTCCGCTGCTAACTGTTCGAAAGTTTCGTTGTTCATGAAATGCCAGAACTCACCGTCGTTATACAGGTAAGTTAAGTTCATATCCATGACATCTGCACCTTCAACAGAGTCAGTAGACTTAAATGTTTTTTCCAACAGTTTGTTAGAAATCAGTTTACGGATACGCACACGTGCGAACGCTTGACCTTTACCCGGTTTGACGAATTCACTTTCTAAAACGACACAAGGCTCGCCATCTAACATGATTTTAAGACCTGAGCGGAATTCATTGGTACTATAAGTAGCCATGGTGATCCTCTAATTTATAAACTAAAAATGGCATAGCCAAAAAATGGTCGATATTGTAACTCAAAATACCTCATCCAGAGAAGTCTGGATACAACAACTTGCAGAAGCAATCACTAATCCAGATGAATTGCTGCAAATACTTAACCTAGAAAATCACCTTTTATCAAAAGAAGGCAGTGAGGCACGTAAACTATTTCCTTTACGCGTTCCAATGCCCTTTATTTCCCGTATGAAGAAAGGCGATCCACTAGATCCTCTGTTATTGCAGGTATTAACCGCAAAAGCAGAGTTTGATATACATCCAGGTTTTTCTACTGACCCACTAGAAGAGCAGGATAATGAAATTCCAAGTTTACTGCATAAATACCACAACCGCGCATTACTGCTGGTAAAAGGTGGCTGTGCAGTCAACTGTCGCTACTGTTTTCGCCGGCATTTTCCTTATGAAGACAACAAAGGAAATAAAAATAACTGGTTGATGGCTGTGGATTATATAAAAAACCACACCGAACTCAATGAAATCATCTTCTCAGGTGGTGATCCATTGATGGCAAAAGACCATGAACTCGATTGGCTTATCAGCCAATTAGAGGCGATCCCACATATAAAACGCCTTAGAATTCATACTCGCTTGCCTGTAGTGATACCTGAACGTATCACTGAAACTCTCTGTAAACGCCTTGCTAGCTCAAGGTTACAAGTAATTATGGTGACACACGTTAACCACGCTAACGAAATCGACGAGTCATTCACCAATGCTATGCAAAAACTAAAGTTATCAGGTGTGACATTATTAAACCAAAGCGTATTACTGCGCCAAGTTAATGACAACGTGACAGCTCTGATGAATTTAAGTAATGCTCTGTTTGATGCGGGTATTTTACCTTATTACTTACATGTATTAGATAAAGTCCAAGGTGCCGCTCACTTTTTAGTGAGTGATACTGAAGCTAGACAATTAATACAGCAATTATTGAGTAAAGTCTCAGGGTACCTTGTACCTAAGCTCGCTCGGGAAATTGGGGGAGAGCCAAGTAAAACACTGCTTGACCTTAATTTAAGGCAGAACTAGAAAGCAAAACGCCCAAATCATCATTTGGGCGCTATGAATTCATTTTAGGGGCACTTATAAACTTGGCCAACCATTTTGCTATCTAATGGAATGAAGCTAGATAACACAGTTTCACTTGGACTTGATGCACCAAAAATCACGTTACCGCCCATTGCCGCGGCTTTATTACGTAAATCATTTGCTGCGCTGCGCATTGAGCTAGATTCATTATTCACACCACTCAACCAGTTGCTTTGAGTCCCTGCAACCTGACCGAGAAGTTGGCAATCACTTCCTGGTTGATTCTCAACAAAACGAACTTGTGAGCCTGCCGCAGTCAAATTAGTTGTTGTTGAACAACCTGCTAAAAGCAATAATGCAGCAGCACCAAGCAAGACTTTAATTCGCATGTTTTCCCTCATTTTTTCATTGTGTTTTTGCAGCTGGTTTGAAAATCGCTTTAGTTTCAATAATCTATTAATTGAAATATCTAGGAGGTGATTAACATACAGCGCCATAATTGCCGCACATCACCAGCCGAATAGAGTTTACCACAAATTAACCAAGAACCTGCTCTATTCTTTACTAATTCAAACCATTTACCTTACGTTAAATATAACCTGTGAAGCAACATTGACGCAAAAATAAATCGTATAACGCATTAATTGTACATCGTTTCGAGGTATTACATTCATCAATAATTAATGGTTATATATTTATTAAAAACCAATAAAAAAACCGGCACCGCTAGGAACACTAACGATACCGGTTTTGTGGTGGGTAGCCCTAACTGAGTTAGTGACTACTTAAGCTTGATGTCGCCAGCTGGCTTACATCATACCGCCCATTCCACCCATGCCGCCCATACCAGCAGCACCTAAGTCAGGTGCGTCTGATTTTGGCAGTTCAGTGATCATCGCTTCAGTGGTGATCATCAGACCTGCGATAGACGCTGCGAATTGCAGAGCAGAACGCGTTACTTTAGTTGGGTCTAAGATACCCATGTCGATCATGTCGCCGTAAGTATCAGTCGCCGCGTTGTAACCTTCGTTACCTTTTGCTGCTTTCACGTTGTTAACAACAACAGAGGCTTCTTCACCTGCGTTAGTAACGATTTGACGCATTGGCGCTTCCATCGCACGCAGAGCAACACGAATACCTACGTTTTGTTCTTCGTTTTCACCAGTCAGTGCTTCCAGTTTCGCTGCAACGCGAACCAGTGCAGTACCACCACCAGCAACAACACCTTCTTCAACCGCTGCGCGAGTTGCATGCAGAGCATCGTCAACACGAGCACGTTTTTCTTTCATTTCAACTTCAGTTGCTGCGCCCACTTTAATAACAGCAACACCGCCTGCTAATTTAGCAACGCGCTCTTGCAGTTTTTCACGGTCGTAGTCAGAAGAAGATTCTTCGATTTGTTGACGAATTTGTGCAACACGGCCCGCAATCGCAGATTCTTCACCCACACCATCAATGATAGTGGTAGTGTCTTTGTTAATAACAATACGTTTTGCTTGACCTAAATCTTCTAATGTCGCTTTTTCTAACTCCATACCGATCTCTTCAGAGATAACAGTACCGTTAGTCAGAATTGCGATATCTTGCAGCATGGCTTTACGACGGTCACCGAAGCCCGGTGCTTTAACCGCTGCAACTTTAACAATACCACGCATGGTGTTAACAACCAGAGTTGCCAGTGCTTCACCTTCAACATCTTCAGCGATGATTAACAGTGGTTTGCTTGCTTTAGCAACGCCTTCTAATACTGGCAGTAATTCACGGATGTTAGAGACTTTTTTGTCAACTAACAGGATGAATGGGTTTTCTAACTCAACAGCACCTGTTTCTGGTTTATTGATGAAGTAAGGAGACAAGTAACCGCGGTCAAATTGCATACCTTCAACCACATCCAGCTCGTCTTCCAGACCAGTACCTTCTTCAACCGTGATAACGCCTTCTTTACCGACTTTATCCATAGCTTCTGCAATTAATTTACCCACGGTTTCGTCGGAGTTTGCAGAAATAGTACCAACCTGTGCGATTGATTTAGTGTCTGAACAAGGAACAGACAAGGCTTTCAGTTCTTCAACTGCAGCAACAACTGCTTTATCGATACCGCGTTTCAGGTCCATTGGGTTCATACCCGCAGCAACCGCTTTTAAGCCTTCAGTAATGATAGCTTGAGCCAGTACAGTTGCAGTTGTTGTACCGTCACCTGCAGCGTCGTTAGCTTTAGAAGCAACTTCTTTCACCATTTGAGCGCCCATGTTTTCGAATTTGTCTTCTAATTCGATTTCACGTGCAACTGAAACACCATCTTTGGTGATAACTGGTGAACCAAAAGATTTATCTAAAACTACGTTACGGCCTTTAGGGCCTAAAGTAACTTTTACTGCGTCTGCCAGAACATTCACACCACGAAGCATTTTCGTACGTGCATCACTACCAAATTTAACGTCTTTAGCTGCCATTATCTCTTTCCTTCAAATTCTTTTCGTTCGTTGAGAAGTTTTAAGTGAAAATTACGCTTCAACAATTGCCAGAATGTCACTTTCGGACATAATCAGAACTTCTTCATTGTCGATTTTTTCAGCTTTCACGCCATAACCATCGTTAAAAATTACGATATCGCCAACTTTCACATCCAGTGCTTTGATTTCACCATTTTCGAGGATGCGGCCGTTGCCAACAGCAAGAACTTCACCACGAGTTGATTTGCTTGCAGCAGTACCCGTTAGAACGATCCCGCCGGCAGATTTTGATTCAACTTCTTTACGCTTAACGATAACACGGTCATGCAATGGACGAATTTTCATTAATAGTTCTCCTATAAATAAAGTCCATACTAGGTAAAAGGACGATACCAGCATGTCTTAAATAAACTAGTACCATGTTTGAGCAGATTGGGGCGAAGAAGAGGGACTTCAAGGGGGGGAGATAAAAAATTTTTCATTTTTATCTCCCCATAAAGAGGGTGGTTTTATGGTTTAGGGCGATCGTCTTTATCTGATGAATCTGTTTTATCTGAATTATCGATTGTAAAAGAAGGATCATCTTGCTTACGTTGGAATTCCCCCTCAAAAGTATCGCCACGTTGAAAGCCGCTATTTCCTGTTTGGTTAAAACCTGAACCCGGCTGGTAGAAACGAATATGAGGAATTAAGCGCATTACAATAAGCTTTTGAATTGGCGGAAGTAACAATAGTAAGCCAATAAAATCTGTAAAGAACCCCGGCACAATCAACAAGAAGCCCGCTAAAACCAATGCAACGCTCTTGATCATTTCAGCTGCTGGGCTTTCACCCGATGCTAACTTTTGTTGGATTTGTAGTACATTTTTCATACCTTGATTTTTAACGAGTGACACACCTAAACAGGATGTCAAAACGACCAAAATTAGCGTCATTAAAACACCAACTTCGGATGCAACCCGCACAAAAATCACGGATTCAATGTAAACGAGAATACATATCAGAATGAGTGGTAACCAGCGCACAAGTTCTCCTTTATTTCAATAAGCTATCGATTATTTTACGCCCCTAGGGAAACCTTTGTGAACTGCATCTAAGAGACAACTATCAATATTCGCTTTTTTCTTTAGTATAGCCATAATAATTGGGGCAGAGATAACGCTTTTCAACTCACAGATTTTTTTCATTAATGATACTTATCTGTGATGAATGTCACACAACGTGAAATCTGTTGCATAAATCAAACTATATAGTGATCTAGGTTCAAGGCAATAGATGATTAAAAGCATATCATCTACCCATAAATCAGTAGATCATAATGCTGACAACGTAGTAGACGGTGTTAATTGCTTGTAAAGTTTTACTTTGCAATATTAATCACCTGTGAATTTTGTTTTACGAAGTATAGATTTTTAAAGCGCATAAACGGACAGTAACTGTAATCTAATTAAGAAGGTTCTCATGTCAAACAATACTCGTATCGAAGAAGACCTGTTAGGTAAAAAAGAAGTTCCAGCTGATGCCTATTATGGTGTTCATACTCTGCGTGCGATTGAAAACTTTTATATCAGCGACCGCACTATTAACGATGTCCCAGAATTTATCCGCGGCATGGTTATGGTAAAAAAAGCGGCAGCTTTAGCCAACAAAGAACTGAAAACTATTCCTCGTAATATCGCAGAGACTATTATCAAAGCCTGTGACGTTGTGTTGAATGAAGGCAAATGCATGGATCAGTTCCCTGTTGACGTATTCCAAGGTGGTGCGGGCACATCACTGAACATGAATACCAATGAAGTACTGGCGAATATCGGTTTAGAGCTGATGGGTCACAAAAAAGGGGAATATGAATTCCTCAACCCAAATGATCACCTGAACAAAAGTCAATCCACTAACGATGCTTACCCTACTGGGTTCCGTATCGCAGTGTATAACTCAGTACTGAAGTTAATTGAATCTGTTGAATACCTGAGAAAAGGCTTTGAAGCTAAAGCTGAAGAATACAAAGACATTCTGAAAATGGGCCGAACCCAGTTGCAGGATGCTGTTCCAATGACCGTCGGCCAAGAATTCCATGCTTTCGCTACTCTCTTAAAAGAAGAAGAGAAAAACTTAAAACGCAGCATCGAATTACTGCTCGAAGTTAACTTAGGCGCTACTGCTATCGGTACAGGCTTGAATACTGCACCTGGTTACTCAGAGCTTGCCGTTAAAAAATTAGCTGAAGTGACTGGTTTACCATGCGTTCCTGCAGAAGACTTAATCGAAGCAACCTCTGACTGCGGCGCTTACATCACAGTTCACGCGGGCTTAAAACGTCTGGCGATGAAACTGTCTAAAATTTGTAACGACTTACGTCTGTTATCTTCCGGTCCTCGTGCAGGTCTGAAAGAAATCAATTTACCTGAGTTACAAGCTGGTTCTTCTATCATGCCAGCAAAAGTTAACCCTGTAATTCCTGAAGTTGTTAACCAAGCTTGTTTCAAAGTTATTGGTAACGATATCTGCGTAACAATGGCTGCTGAAGCGGGTCAATTGCAATTAAACGTAATGGAACCAGCGATTGGCCAAGCGATGTTCGAATCCATCTCTTTAATGAGCAACGCATGTCGTAATCTGCAAGAAAAATGCATTAGCGGCATTACAGTAAACAAAGAAATCTGTGAAGCATTTGTATTTAACTCCATCGGTATCGTCACTTACTTAAACCCATTTATTGGCCACCATAATGGTGACATCGTGGGTAAAATTTGTGCTGAAACCGGTAAGAGCGTCCGCGAAGTTGTTTTAGAACGCGGTTTACTGACTGAAGCTGAACTGGATGATATTTTCTCTATTGAGAACTTAAAACACCCAGCTTATAAAGCAAAACGCTTTGATGACTAAAAATTTATGTTTATCATAAATAACACTTAAAAATAAAGGCACGCCTCTCAATAGAAAGCGTGCCTTTTTTGATTGATACACACACAAATAATTAACATAACAGTTTCATAATTTTAATTTTCATTTTGTCGAGGAGTAAACACTATGTTAGCCGTAGAATTTATTATTGTTCTGCTGGCCATCTTTTTGGGGGCCCGTTTAGGTGGGATAGGTATCGGCTTCGCCGGTGGCCTTGGGGTACTGGTACTCGCTGCTATTGGCGTAAAACCAGGAACCATTCCATTTGACGTTATCTCAATCATCATGGCTGTTATTGCCGCTATCTCTGCAATGCAAATTGCTGGGGGTCTGGACTATTTAGTTGCCCAAACCGAAAAATTACTGCGCCGCAATCCTAAATACATCACCATTCTTGCACCCATTGTTACCTACTTCCTGACACTTTTCGCAGGGACAGGTAATATCTCTTTAGCAACACTGCCTGTTATTGCAGAAGTTGCAAAAGAGCAAGGCGTAAAACCGTGCCGTCCATTATCAACTGCGGTTGTTGCTGCTCAGATAGGTATTACAGCATCACCAATTTCTGCTGCAGTGGTTTACATGGCATCCGTCATGGAAAACCCTGCAATGGTTGGTGCAGGTAACACAGTCAGTTACATCTCTCTCTTAAGTGTTCTATTACCTGCGACATTCCTTGCTATCATTTTGATGTCGTTCATCATCTCTTGGACTTTTAACTCTAAATTATCCGATGACCCTATCTACCAAAAACGTTTAGCTGAAGGTTTAGTTGAACTGCGTGGTAGCCAAGTAAAAGAAATCAAAGCCGGTGCTAAGTCTTCTGTACTGCTGTTCTTACTTGGGGTTGTTGGCGTTGTCTGTTATGCCATCATTAACAGCCCAAGCTTAGGGATTGTCGAAACCCCATTAATGAACACCACAAATGCTATTTTGATTATCATGCTGACTGTAGCGACATTAATCACTATTTTCTGTCGTGTTAATACTGATGCAATCTTGAACTCAAGTACCTTTAAAGCAGGTATGAGCGCATGTATTTGTATTTTAGGTGTTGCTTGGTTAGGTGATACTTTCGTACAGCATAACATTGACTGGATCAAAGAAACTGCCGGTGATTTAATCCATGAGCACTCTTGGATGTTAGCGGTAATTTTCTTCTTCTGTTCTGCTTTACTATACTCACAAGCTGCAACAGCAAAAGCATTGATGCCTATGGCATTAGCGCTGAATGTAAGCCCATTAACGGCTATCGCATCATTCTCTGCGGTTTCTGGTCTATTTATTCTGCCTACTTACCCAACACTGGTTGCAGCAGTACAAATGGATGATACAGGGACAACACGTATTGGCCGATTTGTCTTTAACCATCCATTCTTTATTCCAGGTACCATCGCTGTCGCATTAGCTGTTTCATTCGGCTTCTTATTCGGCGGTATGATCCTATAGTTTATATTAGTATCAATTAATATTATAAAGACCCGTGCAAATCGCACGGGTTTTCTATGCCTACATATAACATATTATTTTTGTTATTCTATACAAAGTCACGGAGGAAATTATAAAAATATAATAATCATTCAGATAAAAAACTAAGCCATTTATTAAAAATATATTTAAAATATATTGAACTCGGTTGTTAATAATTAAATTAAAATCAGAAATAAGTATTTTTCTAACAATATATCTATATTAATACTCTACATATAAGTGTAACAAACAATGACTATAATCATATAATGACAAGCTGCTTCATTCATTTCTTCAAAATAACAAATAGAAATATAAATTCAAAAATAAAGTAAAAATAAATAACTATCAAAATAAATCACTAACAAAGCAAAAACAGACAAACAATAACACTAAAAAGCCTCTCATCACACACGAATTGAGAGTGCCAAAGATAGAAATCATCTATCAAAAATTTAAAATCAATCCGCCATAAATATTGGTAATAATTAACTGACCCTTGTTTAATAATATCCGAAAAGTCTGATAATTATCTTTTAATCACTCTGAGTGACACAAATTAAACATCACGAAACTTTAATAGAAAAATAACTTATTTGTTCAATATTTATATATTTGGAGGAGTAATGCTAAATACTCAAAGAAATGAAAATACAAATGTAACCGTTTATATTGGAAGCTTTTTAAAACACCGTAGAAAAGTGGTGGGCTTAACTGGCTCACAATTAGCTTCTCGCTTAAAAATTAGCCAACAACAAGTTTCTCGTTATGAAAGAGGTAAAAATGCGATTACGATCCAAGGTCTTTTAGATATTTTACAAGCTCTCGAATTACGAACACATGATATTGATGATTTTATGAAAAAAGTCTTTCAGTTTTATTATATCGATGCTGCATTAGAAGCTAAGTTGATCAACTAAGACCGATATAAATCCATGAAGTTCGTTTCAGGGGGGTTCTTCCCCCTCCTGTTTGCTTTAAACTCCCCCTCTTAATTTCCTATTTGATTTCGTTCTCCTTCGAAAACGACGACTCATAATAGCACTGCAAACCGCTATAATTCACAATTGAACATTGTTATGATGGATAAAAATCAGACATTATTGTGATGGAGTTAACAATGCCTATCCAACGCGAAATTATTTTGAGCCATGCGTTAAATCAATTGGAAATTCAAGGCTTATCCGCATCTACAGAGAATTTACTCAGTGAAATTGAATCTGATTTCTCTACTATTCGCCAGTTCTGGCCAGACGATGAGGCGCTTATTTATGATTGCTTACGCTATCATAGCCAGCAAATCGAAGTATGGCAGCGACAGACTTTGCTAGATGAGTCCCTAAGCCCACAGCAAAAATTAATGGCTCGCTACCAACAATTATCAGAAAAAGTCAGCCAAGGGCGTTTCCCTGGCTGTTTATTTATTTCTGCATGTAATTATTACCCAGATGCAGAGCACCCTATCCACCAATTAAGTCGCTTGCAAAAAGACAATTCGTTTCACTTCACTAAAAACTTATTAGAAGAGCTAGATATTGAAGACTCTGTATTGGTTGCTAACCAAATGGAACTAGTACTTGAAGGCTGTTTAAACCGTTTATTAGTACAAAGAGACATTCAAGATGTCGAGATTGCACAACACCTTTCTGAGGATATCCTAACAATCGCACTATGCCGTAAAAAAGGAGCGTTAAGTTAAAAAAACAACTAACGCATACTAAACACACACATTTTGCTGAAAAAGAAAACACTCAGTAAAAAAAAGTGGTTTTTTATTAAAAATGCATTGACGCAAACGGCTGAATACGGTTTAATGCGCCCCGTTGCCCGGATAGCTCAGTCGGTAGAGCAGGGGATTGAAAATCCCCGTGTCCTTGGTTCGATTCCGAGTCCGGGCACCACCTTATTATCAACAGACGTCAACCGACGTCTGTTTTTCTTTGTAAAGTCCGCTAAAATCAACACTCTCCCAAAGTTTCAACTCAACTGAATTCAACTCGATTCTACCCGTATCAACCTCATTGCGTGGGTATAATTGCGGGTATACACTAGTTCGATAGAATTTTGTACCCATTTTATCCCTCAGGAAGCTCACTATGGCACTGACTGACGCTAAAATTCGGGCGGCTAAACCCGACGTAAAATCCTACAAATTGACCGATGGTGCAGGATTGCACTTATTGGTTCACACTAATGGTTCTAAGTACTGGCGATTACGCTACCGTCATTTAGGTAAAGAGAAAACCTTAGCCTTAGGGTTATACCCTGACGTCTCTTTATCAGAGGCGCGCTTAAAACGCGATGAAGCCAGAAAATTGATTGTTGACGGTATTGACCCGTGCGAACAAAAACGTGTGGCTAAAGCGGCCTCAGATGCTAATCTCTCTTTTGAAACCATCGCACGGCAATGGCATACCAGTAATAAAAAGTGGTCTGAATCACACAGTGAAAAGGTTTTAAAGAGTTTGGAGTCGCATGTATTTCCTTATATTGGATTACGCGATATCACCACCCTCAAAACACCTGATCTACTGATCCCTATCCGTGCAGCAGAAAGTAAAGAGATTTATGAGATAGCTGCGCGTTTACAGCAACGTATCGCTGCTGTCATGCGTTATGCGGTGCAATCCGGTATTATTGGTTATAACCCTGCCATTGATACCGCAGGGGCTGTAACGACTGTACAACGCCAACATCGTCCTGCTCTTAACCTTGACCGTCTACCTGAACTCATTGCCCGTATCGATGCTTATAAAGGGCAACCCGTCACTCGCCTAGCCGTGATGTTAAATTTATTAGTGTTTATTCGGTCAAGTGAACTTCGCTATGCGCGTTGGTCTGAAATTGACTTCGATAAAGCTTTATGGACTATTCCTGCTGAGCGAAAACCTATACCCGGTGTTAAATTCTCACACCGAGGCGCTAAAATGCGTACTCCACACTTAGTTCCCCTTAGCCACCAAGCAATCACCATACTGAAAGAAATTTGGACATGGACAGGGGAACATGAACTCATTTTAACAGGCGCTCATAACCCCTTTAAACCCATGAGTGAAAATACAGTCAATAAAGCCTTACGTGTGATGGGCTATGATACGAAGACTGAAATTTGTGGGCATGGTTTTAGAACGATGGCGTGCAGTTCACTTATTGAGTCCGGATTGTGGTCTAAGGACGCCGTAGAACGTCAGATGAGCCATCAAGAACGTAACTCAGTGAGGGCTGCTTATATTCATAAGGCAGAACATATTGATGAACGTCGATTAATGGTGCAATGGTGGGCTGATTATTTGGATGCTAATCGGGAACAAACTATTTCGCCATTCGATTTTGCCAAGATTAATAATCCAATGAATCACTAAGACTTTAGCCATGTCATATAGGAGATCCATTTGCATTCCGAGAAATCAAATAATGCGGTAGTATGCCGACTATATGGATTCTTTGGAACGCCAAAATAAAATGATTTCGGAATAGTTTATGTCCAAAAACGTAATCATGATTACAATTTTATTATAATGCATTTTAGTTTATAACCCATACCCCACCAAAGCAAGAGCCTCTGCCCATCAGGACAGAGGCTCTTTTCGTTTTAACCCACGCAAAAATAAATCATGGTAGAAAACATAACGCATTATCGGATCTGTGATTCTGCTCATCATCTTGATCTAAAACGTCATTAATCACGTTTTAAAGCAGATTGTCTGTTTTCAGCTGATGGGGATTTTATATCAACATCGTCTTCTAAAGGGAAATAGCTCCCTTTCTCAAAATATCTTCATTTATTAAAACGTAACACATCAATAATAGGACATGAATATGCACATAGCTGCAACGGATTCCCCATGCCTAAAATCGGGGATGATTTCTGTTTTTATCACGAATTTAGGAAAATATAACGAAGGTGAACTGGTTGGTGAGTGGCTTGAGCTTCCGGCAACCTCAAAAGAGCTCGAACACTGTTTAGCCCGTATAGGTATTGATGGTATTCAGTATGAAGAGTATTTCTTGACGGACTATGAATCCTCAATTGATGGCCTTTCTTCTTACATTTCAGAATATAGCCTTTTAGATGATTTGAATGAGTTAGCCACGCAATTAGCCATGTTATCGCCAGATGAAATTGACCTTTATCAGGCGGCAATTGAAATCGGTTCTTCAGCGAGTTCAATTCATGATTTAATCCATTTAGCGGATAATTTAGATTCTTTCCAGCAATTAGCGGGGGTCAATAATGAATATGACTTAGGTTATTACTGGATAGAAGAAAGTGGTTGTTATGATTTAGCACAACTGGGTCATTTATCCCATTACTTTGACTATGAACGCTATGGACGTGATGTTTGCCTTGAACAAGGGGGGATTTTTCACAGTGGAGGATATGTTTATCATACGGGTGGGTAGATAGGATAACAGAATGAGAGTGGAGCCGCTTTTTTACACTGCCAGTAACAATGCAGTGGTATACGGATTATATTGATGAGTTAGAGCTCAATTTAAACTGAATAATATCATTTAGCCACCTTTGCGAATATTCGTAAAGGTGGTCATTACCGAACTTTAACGACAATACAATCTAAATAAACAATAGGATAGAGTGATTCTAAAGGTCTGTTTTGCCACTCAATGACTTGTTCAATAACCGCATCAGTCACCTTACTAATTAAAGATGCGGAAACATCTGCGTCATACATCTCTTTGAAAAAAGCGACAATCTCTCGGTTAGTCATACCTTTTGCGTATAAAGAAAGTATTTGCTCGTCCATATGAGTCATGCGTGTTTGGTGCTTTTTGATAAGCTGTGGCTCAAAAGAAGATTGACGATCTCTAGGAACTTCAATTAATAGGGTACCATTCTCCGTTTTTAGTGTCTTTTGACTAAAGCCATTCCGAGAATTGTCAGCCACAGTTGGCTGATTTTTGTCATATCAAAAATGTTCAGAAAGCTCAGCATTCAATGCGGTTTCGATGGTGAACTTTTTAAGCAGAGATGAAAACTCGCTGAGATCCTTCTCATTTTTAATATTTTTAGCCAACTCTGACGCGAGAGCTTTGATCATATTTTTGTCCATTTAAGTACCTTATTTAGTTTAGAACCTATCCCAAAAGGAATTGTCAGATAATACATAATGATAATTTCTGAGGGCGAAGCGTGACGGGCAACAAGTGGCAAATCAGTGATGAACTCTGGGAGAAAATGGCTCCTCTCATCCCGGAGCATAGAACTCAACACCCGCTGGGCACGCACCGCAAGCGGGTTGATAATCGCGCTGCAATGAACGCCATTTTCTTCGTACTCAGGACGGGTTGCCAGTGGAATGCGCTAAATGCCACCGGTATATGCTCGTCAAGCTCTGCTCATCGCCGATTTCAGGAATGGCGGGATGCTGGAGTATTTGAACGCTTCTGGCAAAACGGGTTGCTTGCTTGCGAACAGTTGGACGCTATTGACTGGTCGTGGCTGTCGATGGATGGTTGTATGACCAAATCACCGCTGGCAGGCTCAAAAAAACAGGCAGGAACCCAACAGACCGGGGAAAACGGGGCGTAAAGCGCAGTCTGATGACTGACGGGAACGGGCTTCCTCTTGCGCTGGTTGTCGCTGGAGCAAATACGCACGACATAAAGCTGGTTGCGGATACGCTCGATGCCCTCCAGACGGGCAGACCGGGCAAGGGGCTCCGGTTGTGATGGACAAAGGGTATGAAGCGGAATGGTTGGGAGCGTATCTGAAAAGTCGTCGCTATGAACCTCATATCCAGTCACGGAAGGATGAATCAGAAGCCATCAAAAACACGGATTTTAAGGCCCATCGCTGGGTTGTAGAGAGAACACACAGTTGGATGAATCGCTACCGTCGTGTCCTGACTCGTTGGGAGAAGAAGGTCGAGAATTATGAGGCGATGCTGCATTTTGTCTGTGGTATCATTGTCTGGAATAAAAACCTATTGGGTATTGGGATAGGTTCTAAGTATCGAATAATAATATTCAGTAAGGTTAACAAAATGCTAAGTCATGAAATGATCAAATCACTAGTTGAAATAAGCGGCAGTAAAGCTAATGGTCGTGATGACGGCTACTTTCATATTGCTTATGGGGTCGATGAAAAGTTCCTCTACGGTGTTGGCACATCAATTTCATCGATCCTTATTAATAATAAAGAGACGCATTTTCATTTCCATATTTTGGTTGATGACCTAACAGACAAACAGCTTTTCCAACAGCTAGTTGAGAGTAGCCAGCATAAAATAACCATTTATTTGATTGATAACCAAGAATTTAAGCGGTTACCGTTACCATCGCAAGCTTGGAGTCATGCCATTTATTTTAGATTAGTGATTATCGATTATCTTTCACAATCAATTGATAAATTACTCTATTTGGATGCAGATATTATTTGTAAAGGTAACCTTTCATATCTAAAAACATTGGAGTTTAATGAAAATATTTATCTTTATGCAGTAAAGGATAAATTTTGTAGTGAAAAGAAACAGCTACCAATGGAGATGAGTAAATACTTTAACTCTGGATTTTTGTATATGTCAATCCAGAAAATGGTTGAAGAAGATATTCCGAATCGGGTGATTGAATTAGTAAAAAGTAGTCATTTTACTCATCCAGATCAAGATGCCTTGAATATTTTACTTAATAATAAATTAGTGAATATCAGTGAGAACTTTAATTTTATGTTCTCTTTAGATTGGTATATTACCAGTAAGAGGGATATTAATAATATACCTGATGAGGTTGTTTTTATTCACTTTGTTGGCTTAACTAAGCCATTTCATGAATGGGCAAATTTCTATAGTGAATATCAATTTTTTGAGATTGCACGACAGAATTCGCCTTGGAAAAATATCCCTTTACTTAAAGCCGAAAGTTATAAGCAATTATCCCGTAAAAAATCACACCTAAGAAAGAATGGGATGTTTTTGCAATTTTTATTAGCAACAGCAGAATATATGAAAAAGAAAATATTTCATTAAGGGAATGCTGACTTAGTCAGCATTACTCTGCTTAGCTTGATAGCTTTCTGGGTCGTGTATTCAATATAGAGATCATCATAATAGATAGTGTTCACGTTCAATGAATGTCCCGATAATTTTGTCATGCATTTCAGGTGACTTCGAGTAACCTAACGTCTTACGGTTAAGGCGCTTCAAGCGGTTTCTCAGATTCAAATTCTCTCTTTCTATTCGTTGCGTATAAAACTTACTTGCTACATGTTTCTGCTTGGGCAATATCTCATAAGCACTGAACTTATCCGTGCACCAAAAAGCGACATTAAACCTAGACAGTAAAGCCAGTAACTGGCGAAGAGTCCTTTTGTTTCGACGACCAAACGTATGAGCAATAATCCGTTTTAGGCGGGGCTCCCACGCATACCAAAGCCAGCGTTGTTGCTTCTTATTAGTCACAAAAGACCACTGTTCATCGACTTCGCAAAGGAGTTCAATGTGCAGATTATCAAGAGGTAAAGAGGTTACCTGTCTAGGCGAGAGTTTTTTAAAGTACGAACAACCGCATTAATGCTGATATGAAGGGCCCTAGCAGTATCACGAATACCGGCATTATTCATCGTGAGGTCGATAATTTTATCTTTAGTTCCGGGTTGGCAAGCACGATATTTATAATCGAGTTGGAAGCTTCGGCAGCAATCTTGGCAACGATAACGTTGATGACCAGTGCTACCTAATCCATGTTTTTTCACTGGGGGCGTTTGTTGACAAAATGGGCACCTTACATCGACTTTAGCCATGAATATTCTCCGATAAATTACCCTATATTACAGGTTAATCACCGGATTGAATACATGACCGAATCCCTAATACAAATACCCATACGATAAAGAATAATGACCAACCAATGAAGAAAATGATGGAATAAGGCAACATCATTGAGACAAGTGTACCAATCCCTGCATCTTTCTTATATTTCACAACAATCGCCATAATTAAGCCAAAGTAGCTCATCATCGGTGTGATAATATTCGTGACCGAATCACCAATTCGGTATGCCGCTTGAATAGTTTCTGGCGCATAGCCCGCTAACATTAGCATAGGAACAAAAATAGGTGCCGTTACCGCCCATTGGGCTGATGCTGAGCCAATCATTAAATTAATAAATGCACAGATAAGAATAAAGCCAATAAACAGCACACCACCGTGAAGGTCGATACTATTTAAGAAGTTGGCACCTTTAACTGCGATAACTTGCCCGATGTTTGTCCAACCAAAGAAAGCAACAAATTGTGCCGCGAAGAAAATAATGACAAGGTATAAACCGAGCGTACTCATTGCTCCAGCCATTGCATCAACAATGTCTTTATCCGAGCGCATAGTTTTAGCAATATAACCATACACGATGCCTGGAACGGCAAAGAAGACAAAAATAAAGACCACAATACCTTTTAAGAATGGCGAGTTGCTAACTAATCCCGTTTCCTGATTCCGTAATATTCCGTTCTCTGGTACCACCATCAACGCCAAAATTGCCGCTAATCCCCAGAAGGTAACTGATGCCCAGAATAACGCTTTTTTCTCAAGTGGAGTAACGTTTGCAGAAGCATAAAGGCTATTTTCATCTTCATCAACGGCACCACCTGTATATGGACCCAACTGGGGTTCCACAATTTTTTCGGTGATCAAATAACCTAAAATAGTGATTAAAAACGTACTGGCAAACATAAAGTACCAGTTTGCTTCTGCACCCACGATATAAGTTGGATCAATGATTTGCGCAGCTTGCTGAGTGATACCCGAAAGTAACGGGTCAACCGTACCTAATAGTAAGTTTGCTGAATAACCACCTGAAACGCCAGCAAATGCGGCGGCAAGACCCGCTAAAGGATGACGACCTAATGAATGGAAAATAATGGCAGCCAGTGGAATAAGCACCACATAGCCCAATTCTGCCGCGGTGTTTGACATGATCCCCGCAAACACGATAGCCATTGTGGTTAATTTTCGCGGAGCTTTGGTGACAATTAAGCGCATAGCCGCGGAAAGTAAGCCGGCCCGCTCTGCAATTCCAACCCCTAATAATGCCACTAATACCGTCCCTAATGGTGCGAAACCTGTAAAGTTGGTGACGACATTCGCAATAATTTTTCGGATCCCTTCGGCATCCAATAAACTTACAATATGAATAATACCGTCTTCTGCCCGCCCTTTTGCGCCTTCTGGGCGCGGATCTGGCACGCTTACACCAAAGTACTGACCAATTGCTGAGGAAACTAATAAAATTGCAATTAAAATAATAAATAAAATGACGGGATGTGGTAGTGCATTACCTAGCCACTCAACCGTTCGCAAAAAACGGCTTCCCTCTTGCTTCTTTTGTTCCATATTTTCTCCTTATAAACAAGAAAAACGGACATTACACAATGTTTTTGTTTTTTACCATTTACAAATAGATCATTTCAAATCAACAAAATTCACACAATCTAGACATAAAATTCAACATAATTAGGGATAATTCATTTTTATTAGTCATTAATATTATTAATTTAAATAAAGGCACTAATTAAAACCAAAGTAAATCAGATAAATTAATTTCTATAAGTGTGGTCAATATAACAATTTTCATATTATCTATGACGTTTATTCGTCATTTATCACTAATTAAATATTATTTTTTAGCAGTTTTATTTCATATTAATAGTAAAAACCTTATTTATAAATACTCGATAAAACCTTACTTATAATTCGGAATAACAACCCCAACAAAGAATAATCTACCAACTTTCTTTATATTGATATGGAAGGCTATAATAGTAAAAAATCAATTCATGGAGTCACTATCATGTCAGTCATTGATCTTTGGGCAGAACGCCATATTCAAGAAGCTCTGAGTAAAGGGGAGCTTTCAAATTTAAATGGCGAGGGAAAAATGTTACAGCTTGAAGATGATAGTTTAGTTCCACCTGAACTTAGGGCTGGGTATCGAATATTAAAGAACTCGGGCTATTTACCCACTGAATTACAACAAAGGAAAGATGCACTAACGCTAAGCCATATGCTACAAGGTCTCTCTGTGGACGACCCCAATTATACGTCGATGAGTAAGCAATTAGCTTTACTCGAACTAAAACTCAAACAAGCTAATGTAAATACTGATTTTTTACATGGCAACTATGCAAATTCAATTTCTGAACAAATAGCCAATAAGTCAAATACCAAATAATGTAGGTAAGTCTTACAATAAATTAATCCATTATCCGTTTACTATTTATCTTAATCATTCTTCCTTTATTTCTCTTTGCTTGATTCGTTATTAAAAATGTCCCTTAATAGTCATATTAAGACTATTTACCTCTTTTTTATATGGTTATCCAAGTATTATCAATCCCTATTTTATACTTATTAATAAGCAAGAGATGGAAAATGGAACAGAAACAATATTCTAATAAATGGCAAGAACGTTTCGACTTTTTTGATAAGCATGGTGCTCCTGATACGCCTGAATTCAAAGCAGCGTTGAAAGCCGCCTCTTTCGGTAAGCGTATTCTCATTAATATGAACATTTTTGCCTTCTTCTTCGGTATTATTTACTTCTTGATTTTAGGGCTGTGGAAGAAAGGGTTGGTGATGCTTGGTATCACTCTTGGGGTTGGTCTAGTTTTGAATATTATTGATTTTATGATTGGTGGAACGATCCCTAATGCCGTCTTTACAGGGGTATCTGTCGGTATGTCAGCGCTGTGGGCCATGGTTGCCAATTATGCTTACTATATTAAAGAAACCAAAGGATTGGACAACTGGAACCCATTTGAAGGGATCCGCATGGTCTAAGCTGTAAAAAGATAAAAATTGGCTGCGGGCGAGGTGGCTAATTTTTATCTGGCAACAAAGCTCCCCAAAATAACCTACCGTAAGTGACTTCCCTGCAAACGATATTCATTCGGTGTTTTGCTATAAAATTGGCGAAATGCATGACTAAATGCCGAATGTGAGTCATAGCCCACCGCTAATGCAATTTGTTCTATTGATTTATTGGATAATAATAAGCGCCCTGCCGCTTCCATGCGTTTTTGTAATAGAAACTGCATCGCCGTTAACTGTGTTTCAGCCTTTATTTTTCGTTGAAGCGTACTCACTGACATACAAAAAGCCGTTGCCATATCTTCACAACTAATAGGATGGTGTAGACGCAGTTCCACCCATTGAGAAAGCTCATCAATCCATTTATTTTCAGGTTTTAACTGTGCCAACAATAGACGAGCAACCGTAAAATTATGTTCCAGAGCTTGTGGGAAGTTTTGCAACCAATTCAAAAGACCAATTGCGGCAGGTGTCAGAGTAAATTGCGTCATTTTTTCATTTAATGCCCATTGTGCTGTGGCTGGCATTTCTAATACGTAGTTTTGATTTCCTAGCTGCCCGCTAAATGCATGACTCACACTAGGCGGGATCACGACCCCCTTTCCTGCATTTAACAGAAAATGTTGCCGGTACATATTAATTTCCATCTGCCCAGATAACGACAAAACGACTTGCCACTGCCCATCATGTTGATGAGAAATGACGTCGTTCGAATATTGGCGAAAATGAAGCTCAGGTAATCGCAAAGGGTTTCACTCCCACGGTCAATGAATAGCAAGAGTATAGGACTATAGGTGGTAATATTGCTATAGAGGAAGTAACTGGCCTATCTATCAAATTCATCAAAATAAAAATGTTTCAGCGGTTCCATTTGCTGGTGAAGAACTCGTATAACAAAGATATCTTTGGTTCTCTGCCGATAAAAAATGACATGCTTAGAATGATTATAACGCCTAATCCCCTCTGAAATTTCCGCACACTTCAGTCCTATCAAAGGATTGGAGCTCAACATTTCTAACGCACAATGTAAACTTTTAGTATACTCATCCGCTTTACTGACACCAAAATTCACCAAAGTATATTCAAATATTCCTTCAAAATCTTTAGCGGCTAAGTTAGAAAGTTTATACATTATGTGCGGTCTTCATTTTTTTGGCTATATCATGGAGTGTGAATGATGATTCACCGCTTTTTTCACCTTCTTCAATTAGCATCTTCAATGCAGCCGTTTGTTTTTCTTGAATTTCAAGTAAACGCAGTGCGGAGCGAACAACTTCACTTGTTGAACCATACCTTCCAGATGAAATCAGTTGATTTACAAATTCATCTAATTGCGTTCCGATTGTCACACTTGTGGTACGAGCCATAAGATCACCTTTGTGTTAATTATTAACACAATTATTTTAGTGGGTTATCACCATAAAATCAATCAATGTAGGCATTAGGCTAAAAGCGCCCCATTCGGCAAAGGTAAGTTAAATTCAGCAAGAACAATCGCCCCCTTTTCATCAGGTGCCCCCGTGATCAACACTTCCGATTTAATGCCTGCTATACGCTTGACTTCAAAGTTACACACACATAGTACCTGCTTACCAATCAAATCATCTGGCGTATAATTGACAGTGATCTGTGCGCTAGAGCGCTTAATACCCAATTCGCCTAAATCAACTTCCATAACATAAGCTGGCTTTTTGGCTTTACTGTTGACTTGTGCACTAACAATAGTCCCAACACGCATTTCAACACGGGTAAAATCATCCCATTCAATAATTTGCATAAATCCATTCCTAAATTAAATTACTTATGTGTAATAAATTAACATACAACAGGCTTTGCGGTTTATCGCCAGAACGTCATTTTATGTAGCCAAACCACCACAGGGCTCAGATGATAAGCAAAAAATAACCCTCATAAAAATGAGGGCTAAAGATAAATAACAGAAAGTATGTTGAAGTACGGCGTTTTCTTTTTTACTACATCGTTGAAAATGTATTCATAATGATCCCACCAGTGATAATGAGGCCCATCGCAAATACTGCTGGGAAATCGGGTTTTTGTTTATATAAAATCATAGAAACGAGTGTCACACCGACAATACCAAACCCACACCATAATGAATAAGCCACACCGACTGGGATATAACCCATTGCACGGGTTAGTGCGAAATAACACAAGCAATAAGCAACAATGACTAATACAGATGGACCCAATTTGCTAAAGCTATTGGTCTTTTTTATCATTGAAGTACCCGTTATTTCAGAGCCAATAGAAAGCGCTAACCATAAAAATCCAGTAAACATAATATTCCCCTTAACTTTGAATTAATGAGCTGTGTTATTTTTTGTTGATAATAATGAAGACTCAGTTTCATCTTTAGATGGTTCAGTTTCTTCCGGATCATCGGAGCCCATTTTGGAGAATAGATTCATGATCACAATGCCACTCGCGATCACGGCCATACCGATCATCGCCGCAGTGTCTGGGTGTTGCCCATAAAATAGCATGCCGAGGGTAGAAACCATTAAGATCCCTGTACCTGACCATGTTGCATAAGCCAAACCAACAGGAATATATTTTACTGCCCGAGAAAGTGAATAGTAACAAATAACATATAGCACAACGATTAATGCCAATAATAATGATTTAGTCATACCTTCACTATTATCAAACATTTTTAAGGTCGATGTTGCTGAGGTTTCAGAAACAATAACCGCCAGCATCCAAAGCCATGACTTTGCTTTAGGGGACATAGATAATACTCCTACAATAAATAGAAAGATTAATTTTTAATTTGATTAAATAACTTTATTTTTTAAGAGACTTTAAATAATCGATTGCTGAATCTGTTAATTTATTTTCATTCGCGCAATACCCCCTAGGGTTATTCATTACTTCCTTTAAAGTAATATAGCGATTTGGATGTTCATTATTTATTTCAGGTTTTAAATTTTCAGTAATATCACGAATTAAAAATTTATTTTCTATTTCATTAAATGAATCAAAATAAACACCTAACTTGATTGCTTTAGTGATATTTTCTTTAATCAACTGATTATAATTTTCATTTTTATTTAAACCTAAAACCTGACTTAATTCACTTTCAGGGCAACAATGGTATTTCAGTGCCAATATCGGCATGTTTTGTGATAATGCATGAAAGACTAACTCACTTTCCTCACTCATAAACAAACCATTGGCTATCTCACCAACGACTTTTGCATCAATAAACGGTAAAAACAGGCTGTCATAATGATTTAAACTATTTATTGATAAGGTGCTTTTATTTATAACACTTCCCAATTCAGCCCATTTTTCAACATCAAAAGACTGGTGCATTGATGCGGTGGCATAAAAGGAAAAAGAAACAGAATCTAACTGTGCCAGTCTTTGGTAAATAGCTTGCTGATACCCCTCAACAGGCGATAGCACCACCAGAACTTGTCGCTTTAACTGACGTAAAACTTGCTGCACAATTCGCTCGATCAGTTTTTCGTTCATTCTGCCACCACTCCTTAGCCCGCGATAAATACGCTATCGTTATTGCGTAAGCCCGCGGCATTTGCTTCATCGGTATCAATATGAAACTCAAGAGAAAAGCGTTCATCCACTCTCACGACAACTTCATCAAACACTAAGCTGCGTTCACCTTCAGTACGGATATTCACCTTTTGCCCATTCACCACATTTAATGCTCTTGAGTCCATCACACTCATATGAATATGACGCTGAGCACAAATAACCTGCGACTCAAGATTGACATGCCCCGCTGGGCCAATCAGTAAAGCATTGCCTGAACCTGCCATGTCACCTGACTCTCTTACCGGCGCTTTTATACCAAGCGCAAAGCAGTCGGCCTTAGACACTTCTAATTGCGTTTTTGTGCGAACAGGCCCTAGTACTCTGACTTTGCTAATCGACCCTTTTGGTCCCACCACCATGACGCATTCTTTCGCCGCAAATTGCCCGGGCTGTTTTAAATCTTTAAATGGCGTCAGCTGATATCCTTGGCCAAACAAGGCTTCAACGTCCTGTTGTGAAAGATGAACATGGCGGTTAGATATTCCGACAGGGATAGCAATGTTGGAAACGCTGCCTTGTGCTGGTGTATAGGCTGAAAGCCGCTCCAATATTTTCCCCATTAATTGCTCATTCATCATGATTTTTTCCCTTTACGCGGGTCATTCTTGATGTCTTTCACATTGATGTCGGTTTTAACTTCAACCACAGGCGCTTCTGTTTTAGCCTCAACAACCGCTTTTTCCACTAACTTTTCTGCTTTTACTTCTGGCTGAAGACTTTTCTCTAACTCACCTTTTTTACTTTTCACTGTTAGCAATTTACTGATTACGCTTTCTTCAGGCCGCGCAATCACTAATGAGCCGACGAGTAGCTGACTATTGGCGATCACTTCAATACCATGGTCAACTGCGGTGCGAACAGCACTGATTTCGCCTTGGAAACAAACGGATACCAGTCCAGAGCCGATTTTTCGATAACCTACAATTTCTACACTGGCGGCTTTACACGCCGCATCAGCAGCCTGTATTGCGGATGTCAGTCCCCGAGTTTCAATTACGCCTAAACTTTTCATCTGTCTCTCCTACTTAGTGACGAACCAGTCGAATATCGAAATCAAATTGTTTGAAGAATGCTTCAAGTTGGTCTAATTCTTCTGCACTATAGGTTGGGTCTTGCTTAACAGGATAAATCATATCCAGTTTGTCGTACTTACCGCGGCCCAACTGGTGATAAGGCAGAATATCGATGCGTTTTACATTGCCGCGTTTGGATAATTCCATCGCATAGTTAATCGCCCCTGTAATGGCATCAAACGAGTCGTTATAGCCACGAACTAATGGCATTCTGACAACCACGTTCGCGCCGAGATCAATCAATCTTTCGAGGTTGCGGCGAACATTTTCATTGCCAATACCGAATAGATTTTTATGCTGCGCAGTATCAATATGTTTAATGTCATAGAGGAATAGGTCGACAACTTCAGCTAACTTTTCATAGTTTTCTAACGATGTTGTACCTTGGGTTTCTATTGCGGTGTTGATCATCATTTTTTTACACTCACGCAGTAGAGCGACTGCAAAATCGGTTTGTAGGCTCATTTCGCCTCCACCGATTGTCACACCACCACCGGAAGAAATATAAAAATCATAATCTTGCATGATGATATCCATCATTTCGGCCACAGTGACATCTTTACCCATGATGTCTAATGCACCGCCAATGCATACTTCTTCACATTTACGGCAACCGATACAATCAATGCTGCGATTCACGCGGTGAATTTGCTCACCTTGCTCATTAATAGTTTTGTAGTGGATCCCTGTCGGGCAGACATCAACGCATTTCCCACAATTGACGCATTTATCGTGGGAAAACATCACTTGAAACTGGCTACTTAACCCTTCTGGGTTAGCGCACCATGGGCAACGAATATTGCACCCTTTTAAGAAAATCAGTGTTCGGATACCGTCGCCATCATAAATCGAGTATTTTTGGATATTAAATATCCGACCTTTAATCTCTGCCGCGCTCATCATTGCACCTCTAACACTATGTTTATAAATCAGAATTTATTATTGTTGTTATAAAATGGCAGGTATAAATTCATACCTGCCTACATGGGTTTAGAACTTCTCAATTACAGTACGGCTAATAATTTCATCTTGAACTTCTTTACAGAGTTCAACGAAGTAGGCGCTGTACCCCGCGACACGAACGATTAAATCACGGTATTTTTCAGGCTCTTGCTGGGCTTTTTTCAGCATTTCGTTATCGACATAGCTGAACTGCATTTGACCGTTTCCTAAGATAGACGCGGTTCTTAGCAAGGTGATTAAGCCGTGGCGGCCTTCTGGTGTGTCCAATAAGCCTTTTAAGAACTTAAAGTTATGCACCATGCCAATGTTCATCGTTTCAACATTCATTTTGCTGATTGATTTAATGATGGCAGTTGGGCCTTGTTTATCCGCACCTTGTGTTGGGCTGATACCATCGGATAACGGCATCCACGCCAAGCGACCGTTGGCACTTGCTGCGGTTAACTCACCAATCGGCGTGTTGTTGGAGATGGATAAAGTTCCGTGACTCAGTGTTGAATACAACATGTCGTACTTACGACACTCACGCTCTGTCCACTCCGTAATATCGAGTGCGTATTGGTCAACATAGTCATCATCGTTACCAAATTTAGGCGCATTTAAGCAGTCACGGCGTAATTCGTCATAGCCTTCAAAGTTAGCTAATAATCCATCACGAATTTGCTCAAGGGTGTAGCGGCCATCTTCATAAACCAATTTGCGAATCGCGACAATGGAGTCAACATAGGTTGCAAGACCAGAGAAAATCAGCCCTGGGCCGTGGTTGATCATCGCCCCACCCGCTGCAACGTCTTTCCCTTTTTCCATACAGCCTTCCACTAGCAAAGACATTAAGGGTTTTGGTGCCACATCACGGTGAACTCGCTGGCTGATAACGGTACCGATAGCGGATAAGCGAATAATATGAGCAATCTGCGCTTTCACTGCATTATCAAAGTCTTCGAATGTTTTCAGATCACGTAAATCACCGGTATCTAAGCCTTGGTAGCTATCGAATAGCACCATGCGACCACGGTTTAATACAAACTCAATCGCGATTGGCCATTGGGTGTAACCAGTTGATGTCCATTGATAAATACGGCCTGATTTCTGTGGCTCAACACAGCCCATCAAACAGTAATCACGCGCATCTTCAAAATCGAAGCCTTTACGCAACATCATTTTGATGTGGGAATCGTCGAAGTGACAGGCAGGGAAGCCCATTCCGGCTTTCACGACATCAACGATTTTTTCCATGTATTTCTGTGGTGATTGGTTATGAATACGACAAGCCAACGATGGCTGATACACTTTAACGAAACGAACCGCATCCATGATTAAGTAAGTTAAGTCGTTACAAGCATCGCCACCAGAACGTTTTTGTCCACCCACCGTTAAGTTGATAAATGGCTGATAACCTGCAAAATATTTCGCACCCAGCTCACTCGACATCCACATTAACTCAGCACACTTGATAATAAATGCCTGCATCATTTCTAATGCTTGTTCTTGGGTTAAACGGCCTGTTTTGATGTCGTTTTCATACATTGGGAAGCAGTACTGGTCGAGACGTCCCAAAGAAAGACCTGTTTGGTTTTCTTCGATTTCAAACAATGACTCAACAGTCCAAATGCTTTGTAATGCTTCTTGCAACGTTGTCGGTGGGTTCGCTGGCACGTTTTCGTTGACTTGTGCGATAGTCAGCAATTCTTCGCGACGTTTTTGGTCTGACTCCAGCACGGCTAATTCACGAGCATGCGCAGCAATACGGTGTGAATACGCCACTACCCCTTCACAGGTTTCAATTGACGCTTTATAGAAATAAATACGGTCAATATCTTCTGGGTTTTCCATACTTAACTCAGCCAGTTTCGCCTGAGCATCTGCTTTAATGCCATTCATTCCTTTGGTGAATAACAGCACGTCATAACCCGGACAAGTATCTCCACCACCGTTGATTTGGTGATAAGACAAGTCACTGACAAACGTTTCACCGCTGAATTCCCATACCCCCGCTTCGCGGTATTGAGCCTCACAAATTTCATCCAATGAGCGCCCTTCCCAGAATGGCGCGATTTCCTCGCGGATCACTTTTTTGTCTTCTTCTGAGATAACAAATGGATCTTGTGGGCGCGTACTCATGGTATCGAGTTCTTCGACCACCCAGCGCCATGCGATATCTGGGGAGAAAGCACCCGCACGGGCTTTACCACATGGATGGCCTACAATCAGTTCTTCCGGCTGAATTAAGATTGGCGCAGTTTCACAAGCGCGGCGGAATGCTTTCGCACGCAATAGAATTGGCGGTAAACCAGGGTTATTTTTGACAACTTCAGTGAAGGCGAGTGCACGATAGATAGACACACTTGGGCGTGCTTCTAAGTAGCGGTTACGCAAGCGTTGTAAGCGAGGCGTTAACCCTTCCATCACTTTGAATTCAGTTTCCGCTTGTGCCGTTGGAGCAACATAGCTGGCATTTGGCGCGGCGTATTGCGGCTGAATGCTGTTTTTTCCGCAATATAAACGAACTTTTAAGCCGTTATTGATGGCACTGATGTTTTCATGAGCAGATAACATCATAGCTGATAATTCGTTAATGCATACACGAGGGTCATTCAGATAAATGCCGTCTTTTAATGCATCGAACATTGGGTAGCCATCGACTTGCTTGGTTGAGCGAACTTCAGAGAGCTCAGCCAGTTTCAACCATAAACTTTCTACAATCTCATAAGCTTGTGCTTGGGTTAAGCGGCCTTGTTCAATATCGCGTTGGTAGAATGGGTAAACTGCTTTATCGAACCCCATTGGGTTAACTGCATAACTGCCATTTTCTAAATGTAGGATAAGTTGCAGTAAATAGAACGCTTGGCAAGCTTCTTTGAAGGTTTGTGCTGGTTTTGCTGGCACATTACGTAAAATTGCTGCGCTTTCTTGTAACTCTGCGCGACGGTATTGATTAGACTCTGCTGCTGCCATGCTCTCTGCTTTAGAAGCTAAAGCTTGCGCAAAATGGATAGCGGCATCACATGCGTAAATTGCCGAGCGGCAGTTATTCGCCTCATCAATACTATTACGGCTAACTGCACTGCCGATATTTCTAACTTTATTTTCTAATTGCGCTTTGATAGCTAAAAAACCGATGTTTAATACCGCTAAGTAATCGGGTGCATCAATGGCGCTATCGCCAGCTAAAAACGTATAAATGCTGTGGCTGTTGATTTCATTTTCAGTATGGAAAATCGCCCCACGAGGCGTTGATGATTGGCTACCAATAATCAACTCATCTTGGGCAATAAATGCAGGAAAATGACGGATAAATTCATAAAAACGTTGTGCAGGTTTAATCGCCTGCGGTGCGCCAGACAGTTGGTTGCCAAGCGCTTCTAAAATATTGGCACGTTCAGTAATAATTGAGCTATTGCGGGCACTTAAGCGTTCAGCCAGCATTTTTACGCGTGGGGTCAAAGCATATTTATTCATGTTAGCCTATCCTGATGTTCTTTCTAGTTTGTTGTTCATCACATAAAAGCGTTAACTGTTAAAAAGACTGTCTATACAGCACTTCCAGTTGCACCTTGCTCACATCCCGTGGATTGGTCGGAGTGCAACTATCGCGCAGTGCTTGCCCAACCATTTCCCCTAAACGGGCGTTAAAATCGAATTCATTAATACCGGTTGCTTGAATGCCTTTTGGCATATTCATTTCATCTTTCAATACGTTGATTGCCATAATTAAGCTCTCAACGCCTTCACGTATTGTTGAAGCAGGTAAATTCAAGTTTCTTGCAAGACTCGCGTAACGTTTCGCGGCTTCGCTATCACAGCGGCCTTCAAAATCCGCATTGAAAGCCACGACTTGAGCCATCAATAAGGCATTGGCACGACCATGTGGAATATGAAATACGCCGCCTAATGCATGGGCTAAGCTGTGAGTTATCCCAAGTGATGCGTTAGTAAAGGCCATACCGGCAATACATGAAGCGTTGTGCATTTTTTCGCGTGCCACTAAGTTGCTACCGTCGCGATAACAATCAATTAAGTGACCAAAAACCAATTGCACTGCTTTTTCTGCTAAGGCATCCGAAAAATCAGATGCGGTGCGAGAAACATAAGCTTCCAGTGCATGACACAGCACGTCCATACCTGTATCTGCAGTAATCGAAGCTGGTACGGATTTCACCAGTACAGGGTCTAAAATGGCGACATCTGGCAGCATGAATTCGTCAACTAAAACCAACTTTTCAGACTGTGACTTGATGACTGAAAATGAAGTCACCTCTGAACCCGTCCCACTGGTGGTTGGGATCGCGATAAACTGCGGTTTGACTCGATTGACGTTTTTTCTGGTGTGCCAGAGGGAGTAAATAACAGCTTTCGCAGCATCAATCACCGACCCACCACCGAGTGCAATCACCACATCTGGATATTGCATATCCATGATTTTCATGCCGTTAACAATGGCTGAAATGTCTGGGTCCGGCACAACATCGTCGTAAATCGAAAATGTGATGCCACTTTGGGTTAGCCTGCGAGTGACTTCATCAGCTAAGCCAAACTTCACCATCGCTTTGTCAGTGACGATAAAGGCATGGTGAGCACTCATTTGTGAGATAAAATCCAATGCGTTAGCACCGAATTGGACTTTAGGTTTAATCAAAAACTGGTTCATGCTGTTTTTACTCCTTGGTATAAACCTTCTCAACAATGGCAACCACTGACATGGCTTTGTAATTGTCTTTATTCAAAGCGAAGTAAGCTTCAGCTAACACAATGTCGTTAATACCTGCGCCAACACTGTCGACTGCCACATACGTTTTGTTTTTCAACGGTTCAAGGTCATCCCCTAGCTTGGTAACCATTAATAAGTTACTGCCGCTAAGTTCTTGGCATTTCTGCGTTGCAACAACATGTCCGACTACCTTTGCGAGGATCATGGTTTATACCGCCTTATTCCAATGAGTTACTTATTTAGGCGTCCGAGAACGGCCTTGATGATTTGCTCAACATTTTCTTCAGTGATGTCACCTTGAGAAACTACCGCCTCAGCAGTCGCAGCCGTTGTTACAGTGCTGCCAAATCGGTTATCGCCAGTTGGGTTAGCCGCGGCTGGTGATGCTGCCGTAACAGGGTTACGGAAACGGTTGTCATCAAAAATACTCACTTGCGGTTGATTTACCGAAGTTGATGCTGTTGGCTGTGCAGGTGCACAAGGCTGAGCTGGCTGTCTTAAATCATCAATGGAACGTACGCCATAACCCACTTTACGGATATTGAGTAAGTTCATCGGGCCGACGTTATCTGAACTAGAACCGCCACCAACTGCCCCACAACCGAGCGTTAAAGCAGGTGTGATATTGGTCGTTGCACCAATTCCGCCCAGTGCCGCTGGTGTATTGATCAAAATACGATTGACGGGTTTTTCCAGAGAGAATTGACGAATAACATCTTCGTTCTGCGTATGGATCACCAAGGTATGACCGAGGCCTTCGTTGGTCAGTAAGTCAACCACACGATGGCAAGCTGACTGCCAATCTTCCTCGATATACATCCCTAAAATTGGGCATAATTTTTCGCGGGAGTATGGGTTTTTCGGTGATACGGTGTCTTGTAAAGCAATCAGCACACGTGTGTTAGCCGGAACAGTGAATCCTGCACGTTGACTCAGTGTGATAGCATCTTTACCAACGACTTCAGGGTTGATAGTACCGTTCGCTCTAAGCAACATGGATGCCATGCGTTTCGCTTCGTCTTCATTCATGAAGTAAGCGCCTTGAGCGAGCAGTTCACGATGAACTTCGTTGTAAATGCAGCGTTCTACAATGATCGATTGTTCTGAAGCGCAAATGACACCGTTATCAAAAGTTTTACTGGTGATGATGTCACTCACCGCTTGCTTGATATTGGCACTACGTTCAATAAATGCAGGGCCATTACCTGGACCACCGCTGATGGTTGGTGTACCGGATGCGTAAGCAGCGCGTACCATGCCTTCACCTCCCGTTGCCAAAATTAAAGAAACGTCTTTGCTGTGCATCAGCTCTTTCGTTGCTTCAAGAGTTAGCATCGTGACGCCATCGACAATTCCTACTGGCGCCCCCGCTTCTAATGCGGCTTTTTTGACAATTTCTAATGTGCGGAAACTGCAAGCTTTGGCATTTGGATGAGGGGAAAAGACAATGGCATTACCCGCCTTCAAGGCAATCAACGTTTTGTAGATGATGGTAGATGTTGGATTAGTAGAAGGAACTAACGCCGTGATCACACCAAGAGGAACCCCCACATCCATGACTTTGTTGACTTTGTCATCATTAATGATGCCAACGGTTTTGAGATCTTTAATGTGTTCATAAACACGCATTGAAGCAAAAGTGTTTTTCAGGACTTTATCTTGCCACTTACCGAACCCAGTCTCTTCATTGGCCATTTTTGCCAGCTCTTCTGCATGAAGTGCGGACTCAATTGCAATGTGTTTAACGATATTATCGATTTTTTCCTGCGAAAATGTCGCAAACTCTTTCTGCGCTTGTTTCGCGTTTCTAACTAGCTCTCTTGCCAGTTGTCTGGATTGCAGATCTTTGTCTAATGCAACCATGTCTTCCCCCGTATCGGAGCCAAAATTAATTCATTAACTTGTCGTGTGATTGGCTTTATCAGCCAATTACTTAGGCTTTGTGTTGCTGTGCAATTTTGCCAATATCGTTGTGTGGTCTCGCAATCACGCGTGAAGTCACCACGGTTCCGATACGTTTTGCAGCCTCAACACCTGACTCAACCGCTGCGTTAACGGCACCGACATCGCCTTTAACCATCGCTGTTACCAGACCTGAGCCAACATTTTCATAACCGATTAACTCAACATTTGCGGCTTTACACATGGCATCAGCAGCTTCAATACAAGCCACTAAACCTTTGGTTTCAATTAGACCAAGTGCTTCTTTCATAAGTAATTTCCTGTTTTATTCCGTGACTTTATACTGGGCGACGATTTTCTGAATATCACTATGAGGACGAGCGATAACCAGTGATGTCACGACGGTGCCAATACGAGAGGCGGATTCAACACCTGAATCCACGGCAGCTTTCACCGCACCTACATCGCCTTTGACCATGGCGGTAACTAAACCTGACCCAACATTTTCATAACCAATCAGCACAACATTTGCGGCTTTACACATCGAATCTGCAGCTTCAATACAAGCCACTAACCCTTGAGTTTCAATAAGACCTAATGCGTCACCCATGTTTTTTTCCTCCGGAAAAAGTTATGCCTTATGCTTAATAACGATTTTATTGATATCGTTGTGTGGACGAGCAATGACTAGTGAAGTCACAACTTCACCAACACGCTGTGCTGATTCAACACCTGAATCGACGGCTGCCTTGACTGCTCCGACATCGCCTTTAACCATTGCAGTAACTAGGCCTGAACCGACATTTTCGTAACCAATTAGCTCTACATTCGCCGCTTTGCACATCGCATCAGCCGCTTCGATACAAGCCACCAGACCTTTTGTTTCAATAAGACCTAATGCATCACCCATTGTTGTTTCCTCCGAGAAGCCTTCTTTATTTTTTCTTTACCTTCGATATTCCAAGCTAATGTGTCCGAGTACATGTCCCTTGAAATATCTGGGTAATCATTTACGCCAATGGTGTCTGCGCGGTGATCTGAACGCATGAACGCAGCCTTTGGCTTCAAACTCACTATAGAACCGAAAAATAAAAACAAAATATAAATCCACAAAACGATAATATTTAGTTTTTTAATCTAAAAATTAGAGTGGTTAATTAAGCTATTTACATATTCATACTGAAAAAATTAAAAATTCACGTATCTGTGTTGCAGATAAAAATGGGCTAAATAAAGATTTAGCGTTAGCTAGGTAGATTGTTAATAAAATATTATTGAGCTGATAAAGGGGGGTAATTTGTGAAATGATAACTGTGGGTCTGCTCACTTGGTTATAAGCTTTGCCTACATCAGATATCCGCGAGTTAGGTTCTAACCAAGAGATAGTCTACCTGTCATGATGTCAATTTATAGCTAAATTGAGGATATTGCAGCTTGTGAATACCACATCAGGGAATACGACAAAATAGGAAATAAAGGGAAGTGGGATCGTCAGTTAACGATGAAGTGAACGGCTTCACCGCTAAGCTTATTTATTTAATGAGAACTGAATTAATCAAATTTGCTGCCAGGCTTTAACGTGCAGATATAAAGTGGAGAGTTAATTGAACTGAGTAATAAAGCTTTGTCATTGAGCTTTTGGGCATTAAGAAATAGCCCGTCATGGCTATCTGACATTTCTCGCATAAAGTAATCAAATATCACATCTGGTGATTCATCAATAGAAGAAGCACTCGCTTCCCATTGACTGATATTATAATGACGCTCTGTGGGAGAAACTCGTTTTGTTGTATAACTAAATTTCACATAGCGCTGTAAGTACAACCAGCCCGCTTTAGAATCGGTATATCCTTCAACAACGATGGCTCCTTTGCCATTGGCACCAAAATTGAAATGAATATTGCCATTAACGTTTTCATCCTGCATATTTTCAAAACGCATAATGCCTTTTGTCGAGCACATTAATAAACCATCTTGTTTATTGGAAAGTAAGACCGATTGAGTGTAAATCACAACAATAATAAATAGCAAAAAGCTCAGTAAGCATAATACTTTTCCTGATATCTTCATGATGGTTTCCAAGAATAGTAAAAGTAATTATCGCAATAGCTAAATGGGTTATCTTCATTTACTGCACAATGCGCAAGAAATACTCGAGCCAATCCATTAGTCTGCAATTTATCTCCATAGAAAAAAACAAACCGTTCTTTCTCGGCACAGGCTAAATTTAAGTTATTTCTAACCTTATCAAAATTTTGTACATAGTTTAGTGCGACAGAGTTATTGATCATTTTTTCATTCGATAGCACATCACAATTAGTGTGCTCAAGTACTGTCATCTTAATCGGTACTGACGGCTGGTTTGATAAATAAGCCATGACCGCGAGTAAAACGGAACACAATAAAAAGACACCGCTAGCGAGATACCAACAGATTTCTTTTTTTTCTGGCGTCAATGTTGATTCTATTTTTTTGAGGTCTACAGGCTCAGAGATAGGTTTGGGAATTGGAGATAAAACAACCTTAGCCTCTTCTATTTCACTTAAGCTAGGGATTAACTCAGAGGAAGGAATTTTAATATCATCAATTAATTCAAGTGAAACATCTGAATTAAACTCTAATCGCCCCCTCGCCACCGTCACAATAATATTTTCAATACCATATGGACGAAATGCTTTTCTTAATATACTTAGATATTGGTTTAAATTACTGTTCGATGAAACTAATCCATTATCATCCCATACCGCTTTTAACACCTCATCTCGGGAAACAACACCTCTGTGTTGAATAAAATAAAACAACAACGCATTAGCCGTTATCGACAGTTGTGCATCCACCTCATCTTCTTTTAAAGATAAAGTGCCATCAACTGCATCATATAGAATGAAAGCATTGATTTTATATTTCACTGTCGCCTCATGTGCTTATTTTATGAATAAAATTGCACTATCATTACCACTATTATTTTTACTTACGTGCTATTTTTACTTATGGAATTTGTTCAAATGATATTGTCGTTAGCCGACTAACAATCGCATCACGTTCTTGCTGTGATAACGTTTCTCCCTCAGTCAATGACGAAAGCCACAACCCATCAGCCGCATAACGCACTAACGCGCCTAAATAACTGTTATCGAACTCATCCCCCTTTTCCAAATGGTTGGTTACCCAATCTCGCCAGCACTGACGTAACACTGGCTCAGTTGGCATAGCCAAAGACAATAACGCGAGCTGAAAACTTTCATCAGATTCTTTTAACTCACCAATATAGTGCAAATAAGCACGAGAAAAACGCCCATAGGGATTTGGGTCATTATCCATAATGGTATGTATTCTCTCATCCATAATCCCCAGCAATTGCACAAACAGTGCATGAATAAGCTCTTGCTTCGTTGGGAAGTGGTGCATTAACCCGCCTTTGCTAACACCCGCTTCCCTTGCCACTGCATTAAGTGAGAGTGAAGAGATCCCTTCTCTGCCAGCAATAATACGAGCAGCTTTCAGTAACTCCACTTGAAGCTTAATAGGATCTTTTTTTCTATGCTGAGCAGATTTATTCATGCGATGAATGATACCGACCAGTCGGTATGTTTCATTTTGACTAAAATCAAGTAACCCTGATTTGTTCATGGGTAAATCTAAATAGTGGAAGAGGACTCACAATATCGAATTATGATAAGTTGTAACCCCATAATTAATTTAAAAATATCAAATATTTTTGATATTTAGTTATCTATTTTAATTTCACTTAGTTTTGCACATCCTCAGATTATGATGTTTAATAGTGAGAGTGGAACAATTCTCTATTCAATAAATAACGGTTTGCAGTATTCCTAATTAACTCCCCGTGAAAGAGGTTTTATCATGTCAAATCAATACAATATTGGTGTCATTGTGGGTAGTTTGCGCGCTGATTCATATAATTTAGTTGTCGCTAAAGCCATGACTAAATTATTCCCCACAAATTTCACGTTTAAATTTATCAATATTGGTGAACTCCCTCTCTATAACCAAGATGCAGACCAAAATGTGTCTCCTGTTGTGGCTAATTTCAAATCTCAAATTAAAGCCTGTGATGGCATTATTTTCGCCACTCCAGAATATAACCGTTCAATGCCTGGCGTATTGAAAAATGCGATTGACCAAGGCTCTCGCCCATGGGGAGATAATTCATGGGATGGCATCCCTGCTGGAGTACTAGGGGTATCTATTGGCAATATTAGTACGGCTATTGCACAACAACATTTGCGTAATAGCTTGGCATTTTTGAATATGCCGACAATGAACCAACCAGAGTGCTATTTGAAGTGGTATGAAGGAATGGTTGATGAACAAGGTAATATTTCACCCAAAAGTAAAGATTTCCTACAACCGTGGGCAGATACCTTTGTGAAGTTTGTTGGTCATAATGCCAAACGTTAGCCATTAAAAAAAGCATCACAATCGTGATGCCTGAGGTTGTTGACAAAGCGGGATAAAAGCGTGGTTTTCCCACTTTGTGTTATCAGCCGAAAATCAATAAATTGATTTTCCTAATTTATTTTCAAAACCTATTCGACTTGCCGCCAAACATAATATGTTTGTCAGCAGTCTGAGGCATCACAATCGTGATGCCTTTTTATTATCTTCAAACCCTATTTAGCTTGCGACTAAAACAATAATTAACGTCCTGCTTTTAGCTTTTGGAAATACTCTTCATAAATAATATTAGTATTCCCCACATCACTTTGCCATTCGCCTTTTTGCAGAACTTCTTCACTTGGGTAAAGTGATGGGTCATTAGCAATTTCAGCAGGTAATAATTTTTTAGCTTCTAAATTTGGTGTTGGGTAACCAATAGATTCAGCCACTTGAGCCGCAATTTCTGGACGCAATAAGAAATTAATTAACTTATGGGCCCCTTCCACATTTTTGGCGTTAGCAGGAATAGCTAAGCTATCCATCCAGAAAATCCCACCTTCTTTTGGCCACACCACTTCAATCGGTAAGCCAGCTTGCCGCGCGACGAATGCAGAACCATTCCACAACATTCCCACATCAACCTCACCTTCAATAAATGGTGTTGCTGGGTTGTCAGAGTTGAAGGCTAAAATATTTGGGCGTAATTTTTGCAACTCTTTATACGCCTCTTCAATTTGTTTCGGATCAGTCGTATTACCTGAATAACCTAATTTAGTGAGCGCAACTTGGAAAACTTCCCGTGCATCATCCATCATCAGCAAGCTATTTTTATACTCAGGTTTCCAAAAATCCGCCCACGAGGTGACAGACTGTGGGTCAACAGCTTCACCATTAATACCTATCCCTGTCGCACCCCAAATATAAGGCACTGAATAATCATTATTCGGGTCAAATTCTTTATGGATTAAGTTTGGGTCAAGGTTTTTAAAATTGGTTAATTTGCTTTGATCAATCTTTTGTAGCATTCCTTCTTTACTCATTTTGGCAATAAAATAAGTAGAAGGCACCACCAAGTCATAAGCCCCTTCTTTATAGGTCTTTAACTTGGTATACATGCTTTCGTTTGATTCATAGGTGGAGTAAATCACCTTGATGCCCGTTTCTTTGGTAAATTGCTCTAATAAACCGGGGGGAACATATTCTGTCCAGTTATAGAAATACAGTACGTCTTTGTTATCGTCAGCGGCAGTTGCCGTGCCAATACTTGCAGCCATTAACCCTGCTGCCAGTAGATAGGACCATTTTTTCATTACTGAGTTTCCCTCAACAAAGTGTTTTTATCCCTTAATGCATCAAGTAACCACTTGAATTATTTAGGGTATATATCTTATAGGCTAAATAAAGCCCACCCTCTCGCCGTATGGCATCAAAAAGGCGCTGTTATAGAAAAAACCAACACCATCACTCATTTATGATTTCGCTTTTTTCGAGTATTTATCCCGCATCACCCATTGGCTTAAACAAACGAGCAGTAAAGACATAATCAACAATACTGTCGCCAATGCGTTTACTTCTGGGGAGACCCCGACTTTTACCATTGAATATATTTTCAATGGTAAAATCTCATAACTTGGCCCCGTAACAAATGACGAAACCACCACATCGTCCATCGACAATGTAAAACTCAGTAGCCACCCTGCCACAACCGCAGGGAGCGCTAATGGCAAAATGATTTTCCTTAAGATGGTAAACTCACCCGCACCGAGGTCACGTGCAGCTTCTAGCATCTTCACATCAAAGTCCTTTAACCTTGCATACACCGTCACCACTACAAAGGGTAGACAGAATGTAATATGGGAAAAAAGCAATGACCAAAAACCTAGCGAGACCCCAAGGATCATAAATAGAACCAATAACGAAATCGCCATGACGATATCAGGTGACATCATGACCACAAATAACATGCCACCAACAAAAGGTTTTCCTCTAAAGCGATAGCGAAATAATGCAACGGCGGTTAATGTGCCAATGGCTGTTGCGAAAGTCGCTGACAAAACCGCCATGGTTAATGAATGCCCCGCAGCCTCTAATAAGCTATCGTTATTAGCTAGTAATTCATACCATTTGGTTGAAAACCCTTGCCACTGAATACCAAAACGCGACTCATTAAAGGAATTAACAATCAAAATGATGATTGGAATATAAAGATAAGCGTAGATGATGGCCATGAAGCCACCACGCAGAGTACGTCCGATCATTCTTCATATGCCTTTTTATTCAGAAGCTTAGCTGCTCGGTAATACACATACAGCAATAACCCCATCATCACCGTGAGGAAAATGCTGGTTGCTGCCCCGAATGGCCAATCACGAATATTTAAGAACTGGCTCTTAATTACGTTACCGATCAGTAGATTTTTCGCACCACCCATTAAATCCGCGACATAGAACAGCCCCATTGCCGGTAATAAAACCAGCAAACAGCCTGCAATAATACCTGGCATCGTTAAAGGAATGATAATTTTCACAAACCGTTGAAATTTATTCGCACCGAGATCTCTTGCAGCTTCTATATATGACTTATCCAGCTTTTCAATACTTGAATACAGCGGCATCACCATAAACGGCAACAATATATAAATGAGACCTAGTATGACGGCTTCAGGTGTATACATAATTTTCAACGGTTTATCGATAACACCAACCCACAGTAAAAAGTCATTTAAGTACCCTTTGGTACTGAGAAAAACTTTTAACCCATAGATACGAATCAATGAATTGGTCCAAAATGGCACAATTAACAGAAACAGCATCAAAGGTTGCACCCGTTTAGGTAGCTTTGCCAATATAAAGGCAAATGGATAGCCAATAACTAAACAGAAAAAGGTTGCGATCACCGCCATATTGAGCGAGTGCAGCATGACCTCTGCATACATCGGGTCAGACAAGCGAACATAGTTATCCCACGTAAAAACTAAGTCAACTAAGTTGGTGTCGCTACGCGTCAAAAAGCTAGTGCCAATAATCATGATATTAGGCAAGAAGACGAATAGCAGCAGCCAGGCGACCACCCCAGTGATAATAACGTTCTGCAAAATTTTATGTTTACGAATGATCATCCAGAACTACCTCCCAACTTTCAACCCAAGTCACAGCAACTTTTTGGTTAAGGGAGTGGTCGACATCGGGGTCATCTTCATTGAAGAATTCGCTAACCATGACAATTTTGCCATCTTCCATTTCAACCACTGAGTCTAACGTCATGCCTTTATAGTTACGCTCACGAACGTAGCCAATCAGCCCCGGATGGTTATCTGCATCATTCACTTCTTCAACGCGCAAGTCTTCAGGACGTAATAACACACTGACGTGTTGCCCTTCTTTGACAGAGAGCTCAGTGAAAATATCACATTCATGCCCTTCAACATTGGCTCGAATACGCTTATCATCAATGCGACACAATACTTTCGCATCAAAAATATTAATTTCACCAATAAATTGAGCTACAAACAGATTTTTTGGTTCCTCATAGATTTCGCGAGGAGTACCGTCTTGCTCAATTTTCCCTTCACGCATCACTATGATACGGTCAGACATGGCCAAGGCTTCTTCTTGGTCGTGGGTCACAAAAATAAACGTGATCCCCAGTTTTCGTTGAAGCGCTTTTAGCTCATTTTGCATTTGTTTGCGCAGTTTATAATCAAGCGCAGACAATGATTCATCCAATAGTAGGACTTTCGGGCGATTCACTACCGCACGGGCTATCGCCACGCGTTGTTGTTGACCGCCAGATAGTTGGTTGGGTCTACGCTCAGCAAAATCTTCTAGCTGCACCATACGCAAGGCTTGGTCGACACGCTTTTGAATTTCAGCCGCAGGCGTTTTTTGCATGCGCAGGCCAAATGCCACGTTGTCGAAAACTGTCATATGAGGAAATAAAGCGTAGCTTTGAAAGACGGTATTTACAAAACGGTTTTCCGCTGGAATATCCGTAATATCTTGACCATCAAGAATAATTTGACCGCCATCGGCATCTTCTAGCCCTGCAATAAGACGTAAAACAGTCGTTTTACCGCAACCAGAAGGCCCCAGAATGGTCAAAAACTCACCGTTCTGAATGGTTAAGTCAAGCTCAGAAATAATTTGTTTGCCATCAAAACCTTTACTTAAAGATTTTAATTCAATGAGTGGTGTCAGAGAGGTTGTCTCAGTCATTTATTATACACTCTATCCCTAGGAATAATGCAGATAGAACCGCCACCGTTAAAGACTGTATAAGCTTGTCGGAGGTTTACTCTGTCAACTTAAGTAACATAAGTAAATAATTTCCCCAGCAAAGCCCAAAACCAGTAGCGCCATTTAAACTTCATAAGGCATGCATGATAAACACTGTTTTTGCAAATTGAAAGCCATTTTCACAACTTCGTTTGCCTTTCATTATGAATTCTCAATAAATAAAACAGATTTTTGAGAAAAATAAGCGACATAGCGATATATAGAATCAGTCTGTCCATATCTATAGATTTACATGATACATTCGAAGATAAAACTTAAGTCAAATTCAATGAAATTCATAGAGTTAAAACAATTCACAATAAAAATAATAATAATTATGGAATTAATAGTTTTTATTATTTTTAATTTTTTAATTCATATATTTAATGATATAAATTTTAAAACTTCATGCGAGATAAAAATACAATAAGCCTTTACCATAACTAACTCGTCGAGTTTTGATGGTAGTTATATCCAGTAGATATATATCGTGATTATATATAGAACAAAGGCAATAACTGGTAACATCTATAACAAATAATTAAAGTCGCAGTTAATAATATTATTATGTGATTTAAATCTAATTTTCATTAATCCTTATTTTTTATCTCAATAAATTTAACCAATATCATATTATTCTTTGCATCTCTTTGAATATAATAATCAAATTGATATAATTTCAATCTAAACTGTAACTTTTAGTGACTTATTTTGTGATTTTTGTTTCATTATTACACCTATAAATTTTACTTTGTATCTTTCGAGTTAAATCAATTAAAGAATAAACATAAGCCTTCGGGTGATTACCTTTGGAAATTCCACTGAAATTAATATGTGAGTGAGCAAAATGGCTAATAAAGAGTTTTTTTACCAAGAACCTTATCCATTATCTGAGGATAAAACTGAGTATTTCCAAGTCTCTGATAAATATGTTTCTGTAGAACAATTTGCTGGTAAGCAAATTTTAAAGATAGAACCTGAGGCATTAACTCTCCTTGCAGAACACGCAATTTATGAATCCCAGTTTTTTTTAAGAGCTGCGCACCAGAAACAAGTCGCCGCTATCTTACAAGACCCAGAAGCCAGCGAAAACGACAAATACGTGGCGTTACAATTACTTCGCAATGCTGAAATTTCTGCAAAAGGTATTTTGCCAAACTGCCAAGATACAGGAACGGTTGCGGTTGTTGGGAAAAAAGGCCAACAAGTTTGGACAGACTGCAATGACGAAGAGTACCTCTCTCGAGGGATTTATAACGTCTTCCAACACGAAAACCTGCGTTTTTCTCAAAATGCACCGCTAGATATGTTTAATGAAGTCAATACTGGCACAAACCTGCCAGCACAGTTTGACATTTTTGCGACCACAGGCGATGAATATCACTTCCTATTTGTTAACAAAGGCGGCGGTTCAGCAAATAAATCAGCACTTTACCAAGAAACAAAAGCAACATTAACCCCAGCTAAGTTAAAAAATTTCTTAATTGAAAAAATGCGTAACTTAGGAACAACAGCTTGCCCGCCTTACCATATTGCCTTCGTTATCGGCGGTACTTCAGCGGAAACAACACTGAAAACAGCCAAACTCGCCTCCGCAAAATACTACGACAACCTGCCAACCACAGGTAATGAGTACGGCCGTGCTTTCCGTGATATTGAACTAGAAAATGAGTTATTAGAAGCTTCTCGTCATCTTGGTTTTGGCGCACAATTTGGTGGTAAATATTTTGCTCACGATGTACGAGTTATTCGTTTACCTCGTCATGGTGCCTCTTGCCCAATCGGTTTAGCCATTTCTTGCTCTGCCGACCGTAATATTAAAGCTAAAATTACCAAAAGCGGTTTATGGCTTGAAAAAATGGAGCATAACCCAGCCCAATACATTCCTGAATCTATGCGTAACCAAGCTGAAGGAAAAGTGGTACATATCGACCTCAACCGCCCAATGAAAGATATTTTGGCTGAGCTGAGTAAACACCCGGTATCAACACGTGTTTCTCTCAGCGGGCCTCTGATTATTGCTCGAGATATTGCGCATACTAAGCTTAAAGAACGTTTAGATAACGGCGAAGAATTGCCTCAATATTTTAAAGACCACATGGTGTATTACGCAGGGCCAGCCAAAAAACCAGAAGATATGGTTTCCGGCTCTTTAGGTCCGACAACCGGTAACCGCATGGACCCTTATGTTGACCTGTTCCAATCCCACGGAGGTAGCATGCTAATGTTGGCGAAAGGCAACCGAACTCAAGCGGTAACTGATGCATGTAAAAAACACGGAGGGTTTTATTTAGGTAGTATCGGTGGCTCAGCTGCGATTCTCGCTCAAGAATACGTGAAAAGTTTAAATTGCCTTGAGTATCCAGAATTAGGAATGGAAGCGATTTGGAAAATGGAAGTTGAGGGGCTGCCTGCATTCATTCTCGTTGATGACAAAGGCAATAACTTCTTTGAACAAGTCCAAAATGAGACTTGCAGTAAATGCGTTAAATAAGATTTGCCACTCTAGCGCAAAGGAATGCGCTAAATTTCGTTAGCCTATATCACTACATAACGATGTAACATAACAAAGAGCAGGCTTTTGGCCTGCTCTTTGGTTGTTGACAACGTGGGATAACAGTGTGATTTTTCCCGCTTTGCGTTATCAGCCGAAAATTAATATATTGATTTTCATCATGTATTTTTAGCCATCTCTTCGGATTAATGTTAATAATAGTTAATACGGACAATCGTTGAGGCGCTAAATGGTCCTGTTTTTACCGCTCCCACCTTTTTAACCGTCGCACTGTAGTCACGTGTAATCGATGTACTCCCTAAGGGGAGTGTTCCGAAAAACTGGAAGTAATTAAATTTTATTTTTTCCGCTTTATCATCCGAAATAATTAAATTAGTCCCATTTTTTAGATCAATGGCATACTCTCCATTTAACGGGTCTGTAGTTTCGAAGTTAATATTCATGGAAAAATTATCTAAGCAGCCCCGCTTCACCGCTTGTATCTGAAAATCTTTTTTAAACTCTTTTCCTTGATTAAGCTCAGTGATCATTAACTGACCATAGTCAATTTGCTGTGACTCTGGGTAAACTTTAATATCAGCCCCACACTTGAGAAAGCGAATACCTCGTAACCCAGTAATAGAATACTTCAAGTTTTTTGCACCATTGGTATGGTTTATCCCACCACTTCCATCAAACTGGAAAACCGTAAATTGGTTATCCCCTGTGTAGTTACCTGAAGGAGGAACAATACCCGTCACTTTGATATATAGTGTAAAAGTCACTGTTACCGTGACATTCTCTCCGCGGCGAATAGGTGGAGTCCCTAAGTTGACACGCTGCTCATTTTGTTCCAATTGTTGGCCTTGGTAATTCGCGCCTAGTAATAACCCTGTCCCAAGTTTTTGAGATTTCGGATTAAAATACATATGAACAACGTCAACAGCATTACCAAGTACATTGTCACAATAAACGGTTACTGTTAAAGGGTCGGATTGCCAAATAATAGAACCTGCCGTTGTATCAGCAGGAATGGCCAATTGACCTACAGGAACTGCGGGTTTTTCGACGACTCCAGTCCCCTTTTCCACACAATCTAATGCAAAGGTTTTTGGGCTAATAAAAACGAATAGAAATAAAATATAAAAACCATATTTTTGAATAAACTTGTGTATCATGATTTATACACCTTATATGTAAGTAATATTTAAGGTAATTTGCGTTTTAATATTACCCACTGTTAATTCATTTCTTGGTAGATAACTCTCTAGCATGGAATAAATCGTAATTTGCTGGTTATCATCAAAATAGATTGGATAACTACGGTATTCACCATTGGGGACAATATTGCCATCTTTATCCATTAATCGAATCCCATAACCATTTAGAATGGTTTTACCACCAAATAAATTACGGTCTGTACTTTCAGTTGGTTCTGAAATAAACATGATCCGAACAACCGGAACCCTATCATCGCGATTGCGTTTTGGAAAAATACAATCATCAAACTTTAGTTTGATTTCATGCTTAGGGCTTCTGTCTCCAATTTCATTAAAGTAATTCAGAGATATTGGTCCTAATTCAATATTTTGATCTATCGAGTAAAATGAAATCTTACAAGGCAATGCCACCACATTTCCCGTAAAATTAAGATCACCTCTCATCATGCTACTATCTGCATAAGCTTGGCTTCCACATAGAGATAGCATAAAAAGACATATTGAAAAGTAGCAATTTCTCATATCTAAAATCCTATTGGCTCTCTTTTGACAGCTGGCAGGTCGACGCAGCGCATTGGTAAGTCAACATTTTCATGCCACCGTAATCATCCATATAACCGGTATATAACTGATTAAAACTGCTGGCTGGTACGGGAACACTTTCCTTAGAAAGCGGGGCAATCATCACACTTTCAAAACCAGGAAAATTTTTCTGGTTATTATTACTGAGATAACCCAATGTCACATAATATTTAGTTGGATTTTCAATAAGTAATTGCCCACCTGTGTGCGTATATTTCAGCTCTTTAGCCCATACTTTATCGCTGTTATTTTCGATTTGAGGTGGTCGATAAAACATTTTTAGACGGCTTTGAATCGCAATCTGTACGACATTTTCTTTATCTGTCACCGGTGGAATTTCACGCACATTTAAATAGAACAGAGATTCTCTATCTTGTGGAAGAGCATCTATTCCCTCTGTTTTAATAATTTTAATTTGGTTTTTAGCATTCGGCTCAACGCGTTGCATTGGAGGTAAAACTGTAAAAGGTTCAGAAACCTTATTCCCTTTTTCATCTTCCATCCAAGATTGAGCTAAGTAGGGCATTGTTTTGCTTTGGTTATTAATAACCAAACTGATTGATTTATCTTTGCCTGGAAAAATGATCCGTGTACGGTCAATATTAATCGCAGCAGACGCAACTTGCATGCCGACAAAAACTAATGAAAATCCTAAAGCTACTACATACTTTTTACTCATACATCATTCCTTTATTGGCAAGGGATCAGGACTTTCCCCTGATTTTTTTCGGCAATATTAGGTAAATTCAAACTACATTGGTTTGCGCCAGCAGCCCATTTCACTATGTAGCTTTCTTCTGGAGCCACACCCGTTAAATAAGCAACACCACTATCTGCAATAATTCCGACTTCTCTTCCTGTACTTAATTCAGTCACACTGGTACCAAGCGGTGGATAATTCCCATTATTCAAACGGATAACTGCTAAAATACGTTTTCCTTGGTTCGCTTTTATTCTCTGAAAACCAATTGAACCCTCAGTTAATGTTTTACCAATAATGTTGTCATTGACATCCACATCGTCAGGCAGTGTATTCATATCAATGTAAACATCTGAATTAGAAAAACTATTTAAGCTTGTCGCAACACCAATCCCAAATCGGTTCGTGACAGATTCACCATTATTAATAGAAATCCCAGCGACATTGTCACTATCAATCATCACTCGAGGTTCGTTGTTAGTCCCGTTACGGTGCATAGCTGCGCCATATTTCGTTGCTGTCATGGAGCCATACCAACTACCGCCAAAAGCACGATATGAGTTCACATTCTCTGTCGCATTAACATTCAATACGCCATAAGGCGATGAATATTGATAACTACCGCTGATATTTGGCTCAGCACGTCCAAGCTTGTGCTGGTCACCACCAACACGCATACTCCAGTAGTTATTATTCTCGTTCGGGCTGTAATAACCTACCGATTGGCCAAAGCTATGGTCATTATCTGCATATTGAGCGTCGTAACTGACTGACGCACCATTTTCAAGTGGCACGGAGAAAGAAAGGTAAATTTGATTATCATCCGTCTCTTCATATTTAATTTTATTAAGTGATAAGGTGCCGGAAATGTTTTTAATTTGCCCTATACTAAATAGCTTACTAAAACTCATACCAAAGTTTGTTGTAGATTCACTATTCCAAAATTGATGGTGAGAAGCATTAAAATAGACAGTTAAGTCCAACGGGCTGATATATTGGTTAAAAGACGCGGTATACACGTTTTTGTCACGTCTAAAATCAAGCACACCATTCGCTGCATCAATGTATTGAGGCATAGTTAAGAATTCTTTTTCAGAAAACTTATAACCTGCAAATGTGACCTGCGAATTGGTAGATTCAAAACGTTTAGAATAATTTAAACGGTAGCTGTTACCCGAATAAGAGCCAAAATTATCTACATTTGCATGAGTGCGAGTAATATCAAAGGAAATAGCGCCAAACATATTCATGTTTTGCCCTATTCCTAAGTTTATCGCTTGGTAATTGTTATTATCTACCGTAGCAATTAACCCGCCAAAGATGGATGTGTCACCAAATAAACCATAGGAAGCTTCCCCTACAATAAACTTAGGGTCAACTTTCTGCGAGCGGCCAAATGGGTCAGATTTACCCATAGTGAATTTATAAAGCAGTTGGCCCTGACGAGTTAAAAATGGCAGCGATGCCGCCGTCACTTGATAAGTGGTTTTTGAACCGTCCTCTTCCTCAATGGTGACATCTAAAGTGCCTTGTACCGCTTCAGTAATATCTTGAATATTAAATGGCCCTGGAGCGACTTTAACTTGTTTAATCACACGCCCATTCTGTGAAATAATCACCATTGCATTCGTTTTAGCGATACCCGTCACTTGAGGCGCGTAACCACGTAGTGACGGTGGAAGCATTCGATTATCACTAAAAATAGATGCCCCTATAAAGCGAAAACTATCAAATAAGTCAGTCTTCAAATAAGACTCACCAAGTAAAACTTTTGCACCCATTTGAGGCAAAGCACGAAAGGCATATAACTGAGTCCAATCAAACCGTTCATTCGTTTTACCTTGGGAGCGATTATATTGATATTGATAATCAGCGCGGAAACGCCAAGCTCCTAAGTTAACGCCAGCGGTACCGTTACTACTACCACTGAATGTTTCACTATTATTTTTAGGAGCGGAATAGTTGGCAAACAGGTTATAATCAAGAAATGCACCCATAATTCCATTTTCCCATTGGGAAGGTGGAACCCAGTACGGGTCATCATATTCTAACCAAGCTTGAGGGATAGAAAATAAGATATTCTGGTTAGCTTTGTCAAAGCGATAATTAATATCTAAATTTTTAGATAGCTCAATACACTGGCCATTATTATTTTGCAGAAGTTCTTCCTTAACTTTCTTTTTTAATGCAAAAATATTTACCATCTCTGGTGTAACACAGAGTGTTGAGGTATCTTTACTCTCTTCAATAAATTTAATTAAATATTGCCCTGATAATTTTCGACCATTTAATGTAATATCCGTTAGGTATTCACCTGCAGGAATAAAGTCTGGGTTAGAAAACTGACTTAAGTCAATATTATCTCTATCCTTAGCATCAATAATATTCATATTAAATTCCACTGCATTAGACATTCCAGAAAAGGAAAATGCCAAAGCAATCGAAAATAATATTTTATTTATTTTAAACTGAGGAAATAGAGACATGATGTTCCCTGTAAGAAAAATAAAAATAAAGAAAGAAAAATAACAGGCAAATACATGCCTGTTATTTTAAATAAAAAATTACAGGTAGTTTAAAGCGTAAGTTGCTTGAGAAATGATGCTACCAGTTTCAACTTTGCTACCATTTGCTTCAACACGTGCACTGAATACTAATTTATTTGGACCATCCGCTAATGGCAGCTCAACACTGGTATCACCAACTTTCATTGTTGCGCCATCTGCGTTGATTAAACGAACACCAACACCTTTAGAAGTACCTGTATTAGCCAGTAATTCTTTTGCTGTAGTATCTGGAGTACCCGTGAAAGTTACTTTAACTTTGCTAACTGCAGGGAAGACAACTACATCGCTAGCATCTTTAACTTCACCTAAATCACAGTTTTCTAACTGGATATTATATTGAACGCTTTGGCTATATTTGTTACCAGTTTCTAATACTTTATTTGCAACTTGGCCGAGGTCAACGTTAATTGTACCGTCACCTGGGATTGAGCAAGGTGCATTAATAACTTTACCAGTAAAATTGATGACACCACTACCTTGATCTACAGGTGCTGCCTGTGCAATACCAAATGAAGAAGCGATAATTGTAGCTAATGCAATCTTAGTTAATTTCATTTATATTTTCCTATAAAAAGACGACAGATGTACCAATCACCTAATAATCAATAAATTACTAGGTTGATATTTATTTGCTGAGAATGTAAAGGTAAAAATAAGAAAGTTAGATTTTTACTAAAAAAATAAAAACACTACATTTTTATTTTTTTAGATATTTAGTTAACTTTAAATATGAATATTTTTATAATTAGATTACTCTTAATTTTTTAAATTAATTACTTTCTTTATTGATAAAAACATCATCAATAAAAAAGCAAATCATTTCTGTATCTAAAGCGTTAGCAAGGGTGTGCAAGTTTTCAATATTTATATTGCACTCACCCCTTTCATAACGTGAAATCTGTTGTTGGCTAACACCAACAAGATTAGCTAATTCGATGCCTGAAAGCCCTAAATGCTTTCTTCTTTTTCTAATCTCTCTGCCTACTATCCGATTTACATTTATCATCAACAATAGCCCAAAATAACCTAAAATATTAAATGGCTAAATTATATTACAAATCAAAAAATTTCACATAATAAATTGCACTGATTATATAAAAAATCAAAAAAGAACAAACCAATTAAAACACGAAATTTGAGTTAATTATAGTTTTCAATATATAAAAGTAAAACTGTTTGTAACGATCGATAGAATAAATTAAAGCCACTGAAACCTATCAATATTTCATTTTTTTAGTTTGCATTATCATATAAGATAAAAAACACATAATTCATATTAGCTATTATTCTTTTTGAAATAAACAAATAATATGCAACTAATTGATATTAAAGAAAAATAATAAATTACCACTATCAATGGTAACATCCAAAAATATAACAACGCCTTAATTTATAATGGAATGAAGGCATTTATAATTAATTTTATATGGTATTCATTGATTCCTAAGTATTTTTATATACTTATTTTTATAAATTAATTTATTTTTTACATTTTTAATGTTTGCTTCAAAAAAACAACTAACAATGGTTTTTTTATTCTTATCATTTAATTTAATTTAATTTAATAGTATTTTTAATTACTCACAATAAGAGTTATAGGATATAAAAAACTGCAATTTTTTTTTATTGGTCGCTATCTACTCATAAATAAATCAAGTTATTCATATTAAGAGTAATAACAATATTGATAGCCATCGATAACTCACATTTCGAGTAAAAAACAACAATCACCAACAAAAATAACGTATAAATAACAATGTGTTATACTTGTTTCCAATTGTAACAAAACACAAAAGTCTATTGCAGATCAACAAGGTAAAAATGAAATATAACAAAAAGAAAACATAATAATTGCACTTCTGTGAACTATAAAACGAGTAAAACAAGAGTTTTACCTCGCACTTTCACAAGAAATCAGTCAAAACAACAAGGGAAATGCTTACTATTATTGTGTGTTGCACATATAGCTTAGGTTAAATTTGTGCTTTTAATACCGAGAATAAAGAGCATTTGTATGCTTGATTCACTAAATGAAAGCATTTCATTGAGGAATAATTGACCTGATACGCTTTAAACCAAAATGGGCAGCATAGGAAGATTACACTTAACTAGGCTATTTTTCCGTATTATATATATTTCAACATCTCTTTTTACGTTAATTTATGTATAAAAATGCTAATATTGATGACCAGACAGATTCATTCAATAACCTATCGTTATGGAATGAGAAAATAACTCATTATTTTTAGCTCAAATAACATGTTTTTATTTCCCTAACTAAGGAGATAAAAATGATGCCAGCACAATCACTGCTTCGGGTTGCAACAGTCCAGTTCCAACACCGTCCTAGCGACAAAACCTACAATTTAGAACGTATCCATGAGTTTATTACTCAAGCCGCCCAACAGAAGGTAAAAATACTGGTTTTACCTGAAATGTGTATTACTGGTTATTGGCACGTGCCGAAGCTACCAGATGATGCCGTTTATGCTTTAAGTGAAACTTTACATGATAGCCCGTCATTAGCATTAATCCGCCAACGGGCCATTGAATTAGACATGATTATCGGGGTTGGGTTGATTGAAAAAGGGTTAGATGGCAAATGCTACAATACTTGGGTCGCTTGTATGCCAGATGGCCAATACCACGCTCATCGTAAATTACATGCCTTTGAGCACCCCGCCATTCATAGCGGAGACAATTACACTGTTTTCGATACGCCATGGGAAGTAAAAGTTGGTATTTTAATTTGCTGGGATAATAACTTAATTGAAAATCCACGCGTCAACGCGCTACTTGGTGCAGATATTATTCTTGCCCCCCATCAAACAGGTGGAACTCATTCGAGTAGCCCTCATGGCATGAAACCGCTCGACCTTCGTCTCTGGGAAAATAGAAAACAAAATCCTCAAGCATTATTAGATGCATGTCAAGGGGAACATGGGCGCGGATGGCTAATGCGCTGGTTACCCTCCAGAGCCCACGATAATGGCGTGTTTTATTTATTTAGTAATGGAGTTGGCTTAGATGATGATGAAATTCGAACCGGAAACGCCATGATCATAGACCCTTACGGGCGAGTAATTAAAGAAAGCTGCGCAATAGATGATGATATCGTCATCGCGGATCTTGAATTAGATTTATTGCCTACCTCGAATGGCCGTCGCTGGTTAACCGGAAGACGCCCTGAGCTCTACCGAATCATCACTGAAACTCTGGGTTACGAAACGGATATTCGCCATGTCCGTTTTGCTTCTGAGAATTCCCCTTATCATCAAGAAAAGCAATAATAGTTAAAGTCAATGGCTCATAGCATTCATAATAGAAATGTTATAGCGTCTTCTATTATCAGGAACTGGCTAACAACTATGGATACTCGACTACTCCGTGCATTTATCACTCTCGCAGAGACAAAAAATTACCGCGAAGCCTCATCACGCCTATATATTAGTCAGCCAGCTTTAACAAAACAAATTCAACTTCTTGAGAAACAATTGGATATAGTACTATTTGAGCGGGGACGTCATGGTGCGGTACTATCAGATCATGGCCGCGCTTTACTGCCTTACGCAGAACACACGCTAAACCATATGGCGGAGCTGTTAAACCAAGCCGCCGCTCTTAGAGAAACTCCCCCGCTTTCTTTAAATGTCGGATTCGGTATTGCAACTTTTCACGAAGCCTCTTTTTTTGTTGCCCGTCTGAAAGAACAACTCCCCAATGTCACCATTCTATTAGAGGACATGCCCTCACATGTCATGAGAGAGAAGCTTGTTCAGCACCAGTTAGATATCGCATTTACCCGTAGTGATAAGCAAAACTCAGTGGAATACCTTGCCAGCCGCCCATTGAAAATTGAAACACTGGCGCTTGCTGTCACCAAAGACCAACAGCCACATAGTACAATCAATGATTATTTAGCCCAATATCCACTTCTGATGTTACGCGCACAACGCGGTCAGGGTCTTTATCAACAAGTTCAACATTATTTGCAATCTGAAAATCTGCATATCACGCCACGACAAGAAGCCAGTGACATTCAGACTCTAATTGCGTTAGTCGCCGCTAAGGTTGGCATCAGTCTTGTCCCATATAGCGCCAAGCAGATTGGTGGAGAAAATATCGATTTTATTCCAATTCAGGACAATGCAAATGCTCAATGGCAAGTTGATTTAGTTTGGCAAACGACATTACCGAAGACATGGCAGTCGCTTATTGAGAAATTGGTTGAGGAAACGTCAAAACAGACAATAACCCATATGTAAATTTGAGCTGATTTATCAAACTATACGAAACTGCTATTTATCGTCCATGTGATATTTTTAACTTGGTGATCCTAACTTTTTCTACGCTAGTACATACCATTATTTCTTGATTAAAAATAACAAGATTATTACCCGTACTATCGAGAGAACTCGCAAACTTAATGCCGTCAACGCCTGTAAAAACTTTGATGAATTCACAGATAAATTGAGTTGGAATATAGTCCAGATCTGAGTCGAATCGTCTCATAGGTTGGGATAAGTCTAAGCTGATCTTTTGCCTCAGCAATGTGCCTTTAATCTTTTTATTAATCTCGTTAGGGTGATAAAGGGAGGGGGTTTCTGTAAAATCAGCAATAGCAACTCTTGTAGTAACCGTTGAATCTAATTGAAATTTAGCTACCGTGACCTCATCCAAAAAAGTGGCTCGCACCTCATAAAGTGTTGTCGACAAATTGTCACTAAGGTACAAGTACGGAATACCTATTGGATTAGCACGACCTGAAGTCGTTAAATATTTAGGAGGACAAAGCATTTCTGTTTCATTAAAAGGATCTTGCCCCTCTTTTTGATGAAGTCTCGCTCGATAAAAAATATCACTTGGGCTTATGACAACTTGGCTTTGAAAAAAACTGTCCCAGCCAAGATCTTCTGTTAAATAATTGATATCTGTAAAATATCTTTTTTCCCACTTGAGTTGCTCTTTTAGCTGCTCCCAATAGTTTATGTTTTCATAGATTTCATCTATATAATCAGCACCATCACTCGCGCGAATAAAGTTTGTATCAATATTTTGTATAACATAATTTAGAACTTTATCTGCACACGTTTGGTTTTTAAAAAAACTCCAATCTCCCTGTAACAATTTAGATAAAGACGTTCCATGCTCTTTTGGAACTAAGTTAGTAAATAGTTCTGCAAAAAAACCATATAGCTCATCAACCCTGACAACGTCTACATCTAATGTTTTGCAAAAATCACATTGATTAATCTCACGCTGAGATATAATAAAGCCAATTATTTCAGTATCTGAAAAACATTCTTTACAAACAAATTTCATATATTAAATTGACCTTATATTAATTCATTTATAACTAACACATGATTTTTAATCGATATTTTTTTAACTGTACCTAAGCCTGGGTATTTTTTATCAGTAAAATATTTTCTCAGTTCATCTATCGCAATATTATCCAATGGTAATGAATCACAAAAAGTGATGGCCTTCTTTGTTGCCTCTGCGAATTTACCTTGTACGTTTTCTATTGAATCATTAGATTCAGATGTAAAATGGCTAATCCAAACCTCATTAGTAACCTCACTCTTCGGATAGGTGAGATGGATCACCACCGCCCTAGGAGTACTACCACCATCGACAAAATCACTAGGCAATATCGTATAATCAGAGAAACCTTGGTAGCCATCCTCTTTATAATAGAGATGCTCCTCAGTAAATTTATGCGCAGCTATATCCAAAAAATCGGAATTTCTTTGTTGTTTTTCAAATAAATCATCTAATCTAATGTAGTTTATATCAAGTAATTTCATATACTTGTCTAACCCTCGATACTTATTAGGGTCTAATAACATTAAATGGGAAATTTCATCTCGGGTAGATAATTCTTTCAACTGTTCTTCATCAGAAAATTTATCTAAACAAACTATCAAGCAATTTTCCAGATTATACTTATCTATACAAGAAAGAATATAATTACTGTTATCGGTATATATAAATGCAGGTAAATATGTTTCCCCATTTAATTCTTTCAAGTAATTCAATACATCATATCTATCCCCTGCAATCTCACCACAACAAGGATTAACGATGAGAAAAGCCTTAAAATTTTTCTCTTGAAAAATATTACATGCTAAATTCAATCCACTAAAACTAGATTTAACAGGTTCTAAAACCGGCATTACCTTATTATTTACAATGCCAGATGTAGCGAGTTCCCTTAAGGAAATCAGTTCAAACTGCCTTGCTCTTAAATATGGAAAATACATAGTTTACACCGTATTCGTTTTTAGTTTACTAATCAAATCCTCTCTATCCGTCTTTTTTAAATTTAAAGAAAGGCATATCTGATTAAGCTCATTATTTAGTTTATTAAAAAACAAATTATTAACTTTTCGTTCCTTCATTGCTTCAATAAACAAATGATTCAACTGATTATTTTCAATACTTGAAATTAACTCCTTACAAATATCAAATTGATTAAATGAGTTCATCATTGGCAACTCTTTATAGTAATTTTTTGATATTTTTAAATATTCCTTAGTGTGCAAAACATTCATCAATGTATCAATATCAACATGCTGATTTACTTTTGGCTTACGTTCTAAGTTAAACGCATTACAATCATTACTATATGAAATAACCCCAATAGAATTATCAAAATCGATATATCGCCCCAAATGCTCATGAGGGACGATAATATAAACCTCATTAAATAATTTTTTATACTCTTGGAGTTGATTAGATAACCGATAATCCTTATCTAAAATAGACTTAATTTCAAAAGCTTTCGATACACCATTAAACATAGCTAAATCTGCAATGGCATTTCCAATGCGAAATTCATTAAATATTATGGAACTATTACATCCCAATTCTTTTTTAAGCCACTGATTTAAAAATTCATTTTTTAAAACATACTCATTGGGATAATGCTTTAGCAATAACTTATAGGTCTTTTTTACAAAAGATAAATAGGTTTTACCTTTGTATTTTTCATATAGCTGATATCTATGTAGTTTTACATCAATTGATTTAAAATCGCCTTTAAACCAACGCGATACCTCACTTCTCAAAAAAAGAGAAGATAAGTCTCTAAGCTGATTCGAAGGATATGACATTTTATGTACTCTTTTCAGTATGGATCATTTATGCGTTTATTCTCTTCTATTATCTAACACCTTGAGCCATTATTCAATAACATAAATTTTACTTATTAATTGATGTGATTCGTAAAAATAGCAAACCACTGTCAGTGGCAAACGTACAATTTGTAATCTTTCGGTAATATTGTGGCTTAAGACCTTTTCCATTTTGAAGTGAGTCTTCAGAATAAAATGTCTTCTTCCTCCTCGTCTTCACCAAGGCAAAAAAAACATAAAAGTAAGAACTAAGAATAATTCCGTAATTCCTATATATTAAATATTTGAACTTTGATATTTATTGTCAATATTATGATGAGATAGGCACTACTTATATGTCTGGTAATAGGTCAATCACCCCACTAAAAATCATTGCTTCTGGTGTGGCACTACCTGAAAACAAAATTTACTCCTCAATGCTTGATGAAAAGCTCAATAAACCAAAAGGTTTTGTTGAAAAACATTCAGGTATCGAATATCGCTTCCATGCAAGTCATACCGATTCACAAGCAGTGTTAGCTTCCCTGGCGATTCAAAATGCATTGCATGCGAACCATATCGTACCAAGCAGTATTGATATGCTAATTAATGCGTCTGCAATTCCCGTGCAAGCTTTGCCTTGCTCCGCAGCGCATATCCTTGAACAATCAAATTTAAATCAAGGGATTGCCTGCTTTGATGTTAATTCAAGTTGCATAAGCTTTATCACTGCGCTACAGGTTGCTGCGGGGTTATTAGCCACCAGTGCTTATCAACGCATTGCAATTGTTTCTGCGGATATCGCCTCGCGTGGTATTGATTGGCAAGATAAAGAATCATCGTTGATTTTTGGTGATGGTGCAGCTTGTGTTGTTGTGGAAAAAGGGGATGGGAATAGTGGAATTATTTCTTACACACACACCACTTATACCGCAGGCATTGATTTTTGTGAGATTCGCGCAGGTGGCACAAGACGCAATCCACGTGCAGGGATGACCGATGATGATTTTCTGTTCCATATGCAGGGGAAAAAATTGTTTCGCCTCGCATCTTCTTTGATTGAAGATTTTATGCAACAGGTTTCCAGTGAATCAGATATACAACTCAAACAAATTGGTACCGTGATCCCACACCAAGCAAGCCATCTTTCTTTAGAACATATGCGCCAACGTGTGGGCGTAACAACTGAGCAATTAGTCGATATCTACTGCCATCGTGGGAACCAAGTTGCGGCCTCTATCCCTTCAGCATTACACGAAGCAATTATCACAGGCCGTTTCTATGAAAAACCCAGTGCCATGCTAATTGGCACTGCCGCAGGGTTAGCGCTGTGCGCCATGGTATTAGTGCCATGAAGCTCCTCGTCACAGGTGCCACGAGTGGCCTTGGTAGAAATGCAAGTGAGTACTTACTGGGGCGAGGTTTTGAAGTCGTCACTTGTGGGCGAAACCCGCAAGCAGGAGAACAGCTAGTAAAGATGGGAGCTGAATTTATCTCTTGTGAACTGGCTCAGCTTTCTTTGCAACAGGCCAAAGAGATGATGACTGGCTGTGATGCCATTTGGCACTGCGCTGCTCTTTCTTCACCTTGGGGCAAACGTCAAGATTTTGAGACAACAAATGTTCATGCAACTCAAATTTTAGCTACCGCCGCGGGGGAAGCCAAAGTCTCACGCTTTATCCATATTTCCACCCCAGCCATTTATTTTAATTTCACCCACCAGCAAAATATTCATGAGTCCACGGTTAATAAACATTTCGCTAACCAATATGCCAGAACAAAATATTTAGCCGAAACTAGGATTGAGCAGTGCGTTAAGCAGTTTCCGACAACTCGTTACACTATTTTGCGCCCTCGAGGTTTATTTGGCCCCCATGACCGCGTTTTGCTACCGCGTTTGCTCGCCCAAATAAAATCACGTAAGGGAAAATTGGTGTTACCTAATGGGGGAAATAACCATTTTGACCTCACCTATGTGGGAAATGTGGTTCACAGCATGCAGTTGGCGACTTTCAAAGAAATACTCCCTAATGGCGCCATTTATAATATTACCAACCAACAGCCCCAAGCACTAAAACAGACATTAAATCAGTTATTTAGTGAGCTAAACTTAGATTGCGAAATTCGTTCAGCCCCTTACCCTTTACTGTATGTTATTGCCAGCCTATTAGAAGCCATTGGCTATTTAACGGGAAAAGAACCATTACTCACTCGCTATAGCCTTGGCGCAGCCTATTTCACCATGACATTAGATAACCAAAAAGCACAGCAAGAACTGGGTTACTATCCTTTATATAGTATGCAACAAGGTATTCATTTGACGGCTAAATGGCTGAAACAACAGGAGAACCCATGCTAAAAATTCATCAATATGAGGTGGGTTACTGCACACATCCAGGCTGTGTGGCTTTAAAAGGTGCTAGTTTTAAATCCTGTAAATTCCCAGCAAGAGCATGGCTGATTGAAGATGAACACCAGCGTTGGCTATTTGATACGGGTTATGCCACCCATTTTTATGATCATACGCGCCATGGCATTATGCGGTTATATCGAACCGTTACCCCAGTGTATTTCGAAAGCAAAGACGCCCTTGTCAATCAATTGGCTAATGATGGCTTAAAACCTAATGATATCAATGGGGTGATTTTGTCCCATTTTCATGGTGACCATATCGCGGGGCTACGTGACTTCCCTGACATCCCCATTATTTGCTCAGGAGATGGCTGGGCTAAAACACGCCCTTTAACAGGGTTTGCTGCATTGAAAAATGCCTTTGTCAGTGGTCTTCTACCAGAAGACTTTGAACAACGTACTGTATTTTATGAAGGTTTCCCAAAGGTGGCGTTACCGAATGAATTACAAGTTTTGGGCGAAGGCTATGCGGTAAATCAACAGAAGACGTTATTCATTGTGCCGCTTCCTGGGCATGCTGCAGGGCATATTGGTTTGTGTGTACTAACTGACTCAGGCTGGATATTGCTCGCAGGTGACGCAGCATGGTCTCCCACTAATTACCGTGAATTGCGCGGCCCTATGGCCATTGCCAATATCATCATGGATGATAAGCAGGCTTATTACGAAACACTCAATAAATTACATGAAATTGATAAACGCAATGTGGTTATCCAACTGTGCCACGAAGGGGATTTATTGTGATCCTCTCGATGCTTTGGCATTACTGGCGCGCTCGTCATTTGACGTTTCGCAACCGTGACGAGCTAGAAGCTTATCAACAAAAACGTTTGGCACATTTTAAGCGCAAAGTGCTATCGAAAAGCCCTTACTTTCAGCGATATATCAATCAGCCATTATCTAATTTTCCCATTATGAATAAACAAGTCATGATGGATAATTTTGATGAGATGAATACCGCCGGGCTTTCTAGCCAAAAACTTCTAGAATGTGCACAAAAAAGTGAGCAATCTCGGGATTTTGCCCCTAAAGTAGGGCGCTACAGTGTCGGGTTGTCCTCTGGAACCTCAGGCCGTCGAGGCCTTTTCGTTGTTAGCCCAGAAGAACAAAATGTTTGGTCTGGCAGCATGTTAGCTAAAATGCTACCTAAAAGTCTGTTTAGTGGTGAACGTGTTGCTTTATTTTTACGTGCTAATAATAACCTGTATGAAAGTGTCAATAACCGTTGGATTTCACTGCGTTTTTATGACCTTTTTGCAGATTTTGACCTGCAACTTACTGCACTTGAACAATATCAACCATCAATTATTGTTGCGCCAGCCCAAGTGCTATGCGCAATAGCTGACGCCATTAACCAACAGAAACTTCAACTAAATGTGCAGAAAGTCATTTCCGTGGCTGAAATATTAGAACCCCATGATAAACAAAAATTACAGAATTGCTTCCCCAATGTTGGAGAGGTCTACCAAGCAACGGAAGGGTTTTTAGGCTGTACTTGTTCTCATGGTACTTTACACTTAAATGAAGCGTTTGTGCATATTGAGCCTAATTGGCTTGATAATAACCGTTTTTCGCCGATTATTACGGATTTTACCCGTAAAACACAGCCTATCGTTCGTTATCAACTGGATGATGTGTTAGTGGTGAAAAAAAACACCTGCCCATGTGGCTCCCCTGAAATGGCGATAGAACGCATTGAGGGTCGTTGTGATGATTTACTGCAACTTCCAGGCTATAACGGCAAAATGGTGACGATTTTTGCAGATCCCTGTGCGCGGGTTATTGTGAATCACTTACCTGTTACTGCTGATTTCCGCTTAACACAGCAAGGCAACTCATTATATTTACAGGCTGAATGCTCTCCCATGGAGTTATCCCATTGCCAGCAACAGCTAGCAAGTTACTTTGCAAGCCAACACGTTGATATTACGCAATTAGATTGGCAATTATCATCAGCCGCTATTACGCAAGCACTCTCGGTTAAAAAGCGACGTATAACCCGTAAGGAAGTAAAATGAACAACAGGGAATTATTCACTCGCTTTATCTATTGCCTACTCGGCTGGGGAACCGTAGGTATTGTTTACCAATATACCGGGCAAGTGACTGGGCAAGCTCATATTTTACTCCCTAGTGAACTAGATAATGCCGTCCCATTTTCCCCCGATGCCATCTGGCTTTACCTCTCCTTTTTTCTGTTTATCCCACTTGGGTATTTTCTCTGTCCCCTAAGAAAAGCGCGCCCACTTATGTATGCCATTCAACTCTGTGCGCTGGTTTCTGGGGCTGTTTATTTGTGCTACCCCACGACTATGCTGTACCACGATTACGACTTATCAACCTTATCCGGACTGGCTTTATCTGCTTTAATGAATATTGATAGCCCACAAAATTTACTACCTTCTCTACATGTCTCATTGACTCTCGTCGTACTGAATGCATTATGGTCAACACAACAAAAATTTCGCACGGTTCTAGCCGTAATTTGGGCCCTTGCTATTTGTGCTTCTGTATTGGTGTTAAAACGCCATTTATTTATTGATGTGGTCACTGGCGCACTCACCGCTTGTGGGGCATTAGTGATTGTTCACACTGCGAAGTTTGTCTTAAAGAGAAACACTAATGAATGAATTAACCTTTCCGATTGTTTTCATGTTAGCGGTTGTGGTCGCAGAAGGTTTGGTGATAGCCAAAACACAAAAAGGAACCGTTAGCTGGCAAGAATTGGTGTTCAACCTGAACTCTGGCCATATTATGCTGTGGCTGTTTAGAGGGTTAGAGATTTTTTGTTACGGCTTTGTCGTGACCCACTATTCGTTCAATCTCGTTGAAAACTGGCCAACCGCACTGGTGTGGGTGTTTACGATTTTTGCTTGGGACTTTGGCTTTTACTGGCTACACCGTTTACACCATACTTACCGTGTTTTATGGGCCGTTCATGTGGTACATCACCAAGGGGAGCACTATAACCTATCATTAGGCGTGCGTAATTCGTGGTATTCATCACTGACATCAATCCCATTCTTTATGTTGCTGGCGCTAATGGGGATCCCTTTAGAAGTGTTTATCACCGTTTCAATATTGCACTATACCATTCAATTTTTTAACCACAGTGCGCTGATCCCGCGTTTGGGTTGGTTGGAGAAATTTATGGTAACGCCACAGCACCACCGAGTTCACCATGTGAAAGAAGGGCACTATTCCAACCGTAATTTTGGTGGCAGTTTTATTTTTTGGGACAAACTATTTGGCACATTTTCCAAATTGCCTGAAACGAAACACCATTTTGGCATCAAAGGGGCTCCTGCTTCTGAAAACCCATTTATTGATAGTAATTTGCCTTTTTGGCGTATCATTAAACGTCGCAGTCAACCCAAGGAAAAACCCGCACCATTATTTCGCGTGAACCAAATCGCATTAGTAATGGGAACACTTCTCCTATTTAGCCTAGTTATTGGTTATGTCTATATTTATGGCTATGGTTATCAGGGAACGACTCAACAGCAAGTGATTTTATTTATCTTATTAGCCTTAGGTACCGTGGCACTATCAGGTATTTCAGATGGCCGCAAAATTGGCCTGATGAGCTGGTTTTTTATCGCTTGCTTACTATTAATTTGCATTTTATTTATTTGGCAATGGACAACGCCATTTTGGGTAATTTTTACCACTGCTCTGTGGCTGCATAGTTTATTAATGTTACTTGGCATCGGCAGAAAACCCATACAGGTGCGTGATGTCGCCTGAGCCGCTAAGGCCGTTAGGCTACCAACACCGCCATGATCAAGCGTTCCAAAAAGCGTTGAACAAAGCCGCTAAACACTATTTACAACAGCGTGCAGATCACCGGTTCGCTGACTTACGCTTTTATTTAAAAAGCTTGGTTTTAATCTTGTGCTGCCTAGGCAGTTACGGCATAGCGCTATGTGTTAACGTGTCTTGGGCTTTTTTTATTTTTTATCCCCTGTTTATCTGTTTCGCATTATTATTGGCAATTAATTTAGTTCATGATGCTTCCCATAATGCGATTTTCAAACAGGCCAAAGCCAATTATTGGCTCAATTTTTGGGTCACTATTCCGTTGGGTTTAGACCCTGAATGTTGGCGAGTCAGGCATATTATTTTTCACCATGCTCACACCAACATTCGTCATTATGATTTAGATATCGAAGAAAATTTTGTCTTGCGCCAAACCCCTTATCAGCGCTGGTACCCGTTTATGCGAGCTCAGCATCTGTATTGGCCATTAATTGCCGCAATGACTTTCCCTGCATTGATTTGGTTCTTTGATTGGATGGATAGATTTCATATGACGCGCGTCGCTCCTCATATGCGCCATCAAGGCCGTCGTGGTATTGGGGCATTTTTATTGGCTAAGTTACTACATTTGATTGTTGCAATAGTCATACCTGCGTTTGTTATCACTGATATCAGTTTAGGTACCTTGCTACTCACTTACTTATTTAGCCAAATGCTTGCCTCCCTCGTATTTGTTGTATTAATACTTGGCACCCATTGGGCGAAAGCAACTTTTTATACGCCCCCCAAAGAAGGCAATATGCCGCATGGTTTTTATACTCATACTTTTTCAACCACTTATGATTGGCAAACCACACCTCGTTGGCTAACCTATTGGTTAGGCGGGTTAAACTTACATCTTACACATCATTTATTTCCGAATTGGAACCACCGCCATTACCCTGCACTTGCTAAGATCATTGAGCAAACCGCCGAACAGTTTTCGATGGATTATCATTGTATTAGCGCGAAAGAACTGTTTGTTTACCAACAACAATTTTTAAAAGAGATGGGAACGGGCAAGCAAGCGGATGAGCACTGAGCCAAACAACCCAGTGCTTACTTCGCTATATTGATTATCTGTCGATAATAATATTTTGATTTATGACGCTTTTTTCACTATTTCCTACCATCTGAGCAAATTTCTCTAATGGGTCAGTCCGAAAAGCATACAAACGTTTGAGCGCAAAAGGGTTATCCCCCAATTTAACTTTTCCTTGAATCGTAGTGACGGCAAGATGTAGCCCCGCATCTTTAGCCGCATCCATCGCTGATTGGTTATAACCACCAAATGGATATGCAAGGTAACGCTGCTCAGGTTCGAAACGGCTTAGAATTCTCATCGATCGTTTGAAATCCAACATGATCGTATGTTCTTTCCGGCTAAATAAAATGGGTGAATTATGGTTATCTAAACGATGTAAAAAGTGAGTATGAGATTGGATATTAAAAACATCTCGGCTATCTTTTATCTCTTGTTTATTCATAAATTGTAAGTCATGCGCTGACCATTTTTGTGGCTGTGTTTTAATCCGTGAAGAAATAATAAATAGCGTCGCCTGCTGGCGGTTATGCCTTAAAATCGGTAATGCATAGCGATAAACTGATTTTAAACCATCATCAAATGTCAGTACAACGGCCTTACCCGGTAGATTTGCAGATTTATTTAGATAATCTTCCACATCGGCAAGCGAAAGCGTTTGGTAACCCGCCTGTTTTAAATAATTCATTTGTTCACGAAATGCTTCCACAGATGTCGTCGTTGACGTGTCACGAAAATGCTTATTTTCACTGTCTTTGAGGATATGGTGATAAGTTAAAATTGGAATGCCTTTATCTAATGCGACATCATCTAAACGCACATAGCCCAGCCTATCCCCTAGGCGAATCGTTAGCCAAGCAGTCTTTTCTCCTGCTTTATCCGTTTTAATCATCCGTGCTAACACAGGGTAGCGCAGGTTTTCCCATAAAGAGGCAATTTGCTTACTATTACTCTGAGTTGAGTTATATACCGCTGTTTTTTGGTGCGTGACCAAATAATCATAAATGGGATTTTGTAAATCATTTAGCCTATCCACTTCAGGTACATAACGCGGTTTTTGGTTAGAAAACGATACTGTTTTTACAAAGGCATACCCATTGCCAAACTGCATTGCACAATAATCCCCCGAAGGAGAATAGGCATAAAAACCGTGTTCTGCATTGAGTTCTGCGACGGCTCGCATTTCTCCAGCAATCATCGCAAAAATAATTTCAGGCTGTTTTGTTTGCACTAGCTTTGGTGGGATGTCTGCCAACTGCCAATCGTCAGTGTTGTTGACGGTCTCAGAAGCCAAAGATTGGGGAAGATAATTCGTAAATAAAATACAAAGCAATAAAAGAAATCGTTTAGACATGTTTTATCCACTATAAAGCTGGGTTTCCGCCATTATTCTAAACCTACTCTAGATTGAACCCCATACCCTGATAAAAATTTTTATTGTTCCCTGCTTCCCACTATTTTCACCTATTAAGCTGTTATACCAATTTTAAAGATACGCCATAATCTATCATACAAAATAAAGAGATCTAGCTCATATTTATCAGTAAAAAGCGCCATACAGGCACAATCTGTAAATCATTTGACAGTTTAATCCACTTCCCGCTGTTAGATTGGCATTCAACCACCTTACAACACCTGGGAACAACAATGAAAATAAAAGAAATTAGTACTTTTATCATGCACGTACCTGTCACTAATGACCTAATTGGTGACTCAACTCACAGCATTACCCATTGGGGGATGCCGGGTGTCATGATCAAAACAGAATGTGGATTAGTCGGTTATGGCCACACAGGGACACATGCCGACATCACCACTGACCGTTTAATCACCACTATTATTGAAGATGTTTTCGGCCCAATGTTACTCGGCGAAGACCCAACAGAAGTGCGCTATTTACATCGAAAACTCACTCGCAGCTCAACCAATATCTGGGTAGGTCGTGGTGGTTTGATGCAAATGGCGATTTCTGCCATCGATATCGCCCTTTGGGACCTTAAAGCTAAAGCCGCAGATCAGCCGCTATGGCAACTGTTTGGCGGTTCAAAACACAATAAAGTTAACGCCTATAACACCGACTGCGGTTGGTTAGTGCGTAGCCAAGAAGACTTAGTCGATGATTGTAAAAAAATGATCTTCGAAGAAGGCTTCAAAGCAATAAAAATGAAAATTGGTAAACCAGATCCACGCGAAGATCTACAACGTATTGAAGCTGTTCGTAACGCAATTGGCGACGATATCGACCTAATGGTCGATGCAAACGGTAAATGGGATATCAGTATTGCCAAGCAATATGGCCACCGTTTAAATGATTTCAATATTAAGTGGTTTGAAGAACCATTATGGCATGATGATGTCGCCAGCCATAAACAGCTTGCTGCTTATATGGATACACCTATCGCATTAGGTGAATTACTTTATCACAATGATTCATTTAAAGAATTTGTCTTGGCGGGTGCCGTTGATTACTTACAACCTGATGCAACACGCTGTGGCGGTTTAACAGCGGTATGGGAAATTGCTGACTTAGGTATGGCCTTTAATTTACCAGTGACACCACACCATGGCGATATGATGCAGGCACAATTGCATCTGGTAATGGCACATCCCGCTTGTTCTTTACTGGAATTTATTCCATGGACACTGGATTGCTTTGTTGACCCAGTCGAAGTCATTGATGGTGTTTATACCACACCAACCGCGCCTGGGGCAGGTACGACGTTAAAACCTGAAGCATTAGCCAAATTTAACGTGAAATAATGATCATTCCCTTTTTCAATATTTCATTTCTAACAACATGAAAAAGGGAAATTAATAACAAGAATTATTCATTTTAAATTACTTATTTATACTCTGAATAATTCATGGTGCAATCAACAACACTGCAACTTGAAGTATGACGAGTACATTAGCTCTATACTCTACTCTGCTGGTTATTCAGCGGCGGGCTAAACACATAATAAAAATGAATAGATAACATTACTATCTTACAAAAAACTGGGGTGAACCATGTCCACCAATACGGATCATTTATCATCGGCTACCAGCAAAGCAATACGAAAAATAATACCTATGGTGGTATTAATGTTCATATTGGCTTATTTAGACCGTTCAAATATTGGTTTTGCAAAACAAGAGTTTCAATTAACAACTGGGTTAAGTGACGCTGCATACGCATTTGGCGCAGGGATCTTTTTTATCGGCTACGCACTATTTGAAGTGCCAAGTAATATTCTGTTGTACCGAATTGGCGCTCGGGTATGGTTATCGCGCATTATGGTCACATGGGGGCTAGTCTCTGCCGCCATGATGTTTGCTCATGATGAAACCACCTTTATTGTGCTGCGTTTCTTACTTGGTGTCAGTGAAGCTGGCTTCTTTCCGGGGGTTATTCTGTATTTAACCTTCTGGTTCCCACAAAATATCCGGGCACGGGTGACAGGCTACTTCTTATTTGGGGCACCACTGGCGTTTATCATTGGCGGCCCATTATCTGGCTCATTATTGTCGTTGGAAGGAACTTCATTTGCCTTCGGTTTATACGGCTGGCAGTTAATGTTTGTCGTAGAAGGCTTATTAGCATCTATTGTCGGGATTTGGGTGTTCTTTTACCTTGATGACCGCCCTGAAAAAGCCAAATGGCTGACAGCTGAGGAAAAAAGTGCACTTTCCGCTAAATTAGCCTTGGAAGAAGATGCAAAGCAGGCCATAGCCCGAAAGGCGCCTTGAGAGCATTATTAGATATGCGCGTTCTCTACCTGTGTCTGATTTGGTTTACCGTTCAAGTATGTGGCTATGGGATTTATTTCTTCTTACCAACCCAAATCGGTACGTTGTTGGGCAGTAAAGTCGGCATACTTGTAGGCTTTGTTACCGCCATTCCACCACTGTGTGCGGCGATTGCGGTTTATTATGTACCTCGTATTTCAGAACGTCTAAAAGAACGTCGTAAAGTCGCTGCCATCACCTTTATGTTAGGTGCTGCGGGAATTGCGGTTTCTGGTTTATTCGATAGCATTCCCGTCATTGCGATTATTGCCCTGTGTGTGGCAGCGGCTGGTCACTTGGCGATGCAGCCTCTGTATTGGAGCTTCCCATCTGCATACTTAGGCGGCACCGCAGCTGCATCGGGTATTGCTTTGATTAACTCAGTGGGTAACTTAGGTGGTTTTGTGGCACCAAACTTACGAGTTTGGGCTGAAACTACCTTTGAATCTGCCCGTGCAGGACTCTATTTTATCGCATTGGTCACCTTTATCGGTGGTCTGTTGATTCTGACATTAAAAAGATTAGGTATTGAAAAACGATTTGAAGATTAATTAATTATCTTTTAAATCCCTCCCGAGCCACATTAATGGCTCGGGTTTTCTATTACCCTATTTCTTATTTATGAGGTTTACTCGAATATTACGGCGGTTCATGATTGAACATAACCCTACCAAATGTCATGATAAAGTTAGCCAATCATGCAGGGAGCATTCAGATGAACATTGCGGTACAAAACAGCCAATTAGTTCTAACGCATGAAAATATTCTTGAAATATTAAAAACAAATAGTTGGTTTAGTAACTTACCTGATTATTTGATTTCCATCTTAATGACATGCGCCACATTACGTTTCTATCCAGATGGTGAAATGGTTCACTATCAGGGTGACCCTGCTCGTGGTCTATATGCGGTGATTCAAGGTTCAGTAAAAGTAAGTTCAATTTCCTCAGATGGCCGTGAATGTGTATTTCGCTATCTTTCACCAGGCAATTGGTTTGGCGAAATTGCCATGCTAGATAAATCAGCGCGCACCCATGATGCCAAAGCGATTAGCCCAACCATTTTACTGACAATATCACCGAAAGACTTAACCATGATCTTGGAAAAACACCCCGTTTTTTACCAATTTCTGAATATTTTACTCTGCAAAGTGATTCGTAATGCCTTTACCATTATCAATGACAGTGCCTTATTATCTGTTTCAGCCCGACTCGCCAAACGCTTATTGAGCTTAGCAGAAGGCTATGGCGAACCTCATGAAAAAGGAATTCAACTAAGCTTATATCTCACACAAGATGACTTAGCGACCATCATTAATACCACACGGCAAACCATCAATAAGCGTTTAGTCGCATGGGAAAAACTAGGCTGGATTGATGCAAAATACGGGAAAATTATTTTAGTTAACCTCCCCGCGCTGAAGCAAATATCGGAAGATGATGAGGAATAACTAGCTGTTATCATCCATGGTTGGGCTATCTGCGAAGAAATAGCGATCCATGGTGAATTCGAAGTCATCACTGGTCGCATTGAATAACATTTTTTTGGTATTTTCCAAATGTTGCCACATAGCTTGCCGCGCCCCTTTAGGGTCTCGACGCGCTAACGCCTGCAAAATTTGGTCATGTTCATCGCACCAGCTCTCAATCGAACGGTTATCAATGTGCTCATGAAGCTTGAGCCAGTAAGGGTTACGTAAGCGTTGGCTCCACATTTGCTCAACGATCACCACCATCGCACTGTTATGGGTCGACGCGGCAATTTGCATGTGAAAAGCAAGATCCCATGTTGAATCACGAAAACGATCCTCTTTGCGAGCATGCTTTTGAATATCAACTAGTTTTAAAATATCTTCTTTGGTGGCTTGGGTCGCGGCAAACTCGGCGATATGGCTTTCAATCAGTTGCCTTGCTTGCAAGAGCTCAAACGGTCCACAGCGGCTAAACTCTAATCCCGTTTCTGTATTGACTGAGTTATTAGACCGGTTACTAATAACATGTATGCCAGATCCTTTGCGTACATCCACATAGCCTTCTACTTCTAACATAATGATGGCTTCACGGATCACAGTACGGCTCACCTTCATTTCGTCAGCAAGTAACCGTTCCGCAGGTAATTTAGTGCCAACTGGGTATTCGTCATTTTCGATACGTTCTTTGACCAGAGCCGCAACTTGTTGGTATAGGCGCGGTTCACTCTCTTGTGAGCTCATTATTTTCTCCTTTCACATAACCACCCGACTCGCTGGCCATCAATGTCCACAGTATAACGAAATTTTTCGACGATGGGTGAAATAGAACTTCACTAATAAATAAATCACAATAAATTGGTATAACATCTTTTAAAGTTGTAAACCGGATCGTATAATGAATGAAATTTAGACAACAAAAGATCATTCATACTTTTTATGGCTGATCATGCTTAATCCGATTTCCAGTTCAGGGAACGCAATATGATAAAAGATATAATTAAAATACATCCCAATGACAATGTCACCATTACTTTAGTTAACCGACAAGCAGGGGAAACCATTAGTGTTGCAGAGCAATCAGTAACATTAAAACAAGATGTTGATCGAGGGCATAAAATTGCCCTCACCTTGATTGAGGCTGGCAATAATATTGTTAAATATGGCGCTCCTATCGGCCATGCAACGACTACCATAACGGCTGGAGAGCATGTTCATACTCATAATACCGCCACCAATTTAAGTGCCTTAAATGATTATGAGTACCGCCCTGAACACAACACAATTGCCGTTACACGGCCGGATCCAGAAGTGCAAATCTATCGCCGAGCAAATGGTGATGTCGCTATCCGTAATGAAATTTGGGTGATCCCAACGGTTGGCTGTGTTAATGCGCTGGCGAGAAAAATGATCGAACGCTTTAATAAACAACATAATGGCGCTTCTGATATTGATGGTGTTTATCTTTATAACCATACTTTAGGGTGTTCCCAGCTCGGTGATGACCATTTAACAACCCGTACTATTTTACAAGATATGGTTAAGCACCCTAATGCAGGTGGCGTTTTAGTCATCGGTTTAGGCTGTGAAAATAATCAAGTCGCCGCCTTTAAAGAAACATTAGGTAACTATGATGATGAACGCGTGAAATTTATGGTATGCCAACAATTAGATGATGAAATTGAAGCCGGTGTAGAGCACCTTAATGCACTTTATCAAATAGTACAGCAAGATAAGCGCGGGGCAGGCAAACTAAGCGAAGTGAAATTTGGTCTTGAATGTGGTGGATCTGATGGCCTTTCAGGGATCACGGCTAACCCATTGTTAGGCTGTTTTTCTGATTTTTTAGTCAGTCATAACGGAACTACGGTGTTAACCGAAGTGCCAGAAATGTTTGGTGCTGAACAAATTCTAATGAACCACTGCCATGATGAACTGACGTTTGAGAAAACGGTTAATATGATCAATGACTTCAAACAGTATTTTATTGCCCATGACCAACCAATTTATGAAAACCCATCTCCAGGTAATAAAGCCGGAGGCATTTCGACACTCGAAGAAAAATCCCTCGGCTGCACACAAAAAGCTGGCACTAGCCAAGTAATGGATGTTTTAAAATACGGGGAGCGCCTGACAACCCCAGGATTCAACTTGTTAAGCGCGCCGGGTAATGATGCCATTGCCACCAGTGCCTTAGGAGCAGCTGGCTGCCATATGGTGTTATTTACAACAGGTCGTGGCACGCCATATGGTGGCTTTGTTCCCACCATGAAAATTGCGACCAATAATGAATTAGCCGCCAAAAAACCCCATTGGATTGATTTTAATGCAGGTGCCTTATTAACAGGAAAATCCATGGATCAGTTATTAGATGACTTCATTCAGTTGGTTGTCAAAACCGTTAATGGTGAACCTACAAAAAATGAAATCAATGATTTCCGTGAATTAGCAATTTTTAAAATGGGCGTCACACTTTAAAAACAAACTGATCCCTATTGCTTTGGTTATTATTAAGCAATAGGGATATAACTAACTATTTATATTTATTAACTTTTTCCTACCGACCTTACTTTCTATCCTAAGCCATAAGCCCCATTATCGTGACACGAAGACAATAAAGAAAAGTCACCATTTCCCTATTTTTAAGATATGGTAGGATCCCTTTCGTAATGACGAATTTTAATTTATTAGCAGGGTAAATAATGATAGACCTAAAACTTAGAGAGGCCAGAGACAGCCTTTCCACCAAAGAAAAACAAGTCGCTGAGTACATTATTGCTAATAAGAAAAACATGCAAAGTATGAGCATTCAATCCCTAGCCCAAGAAAATAAGGTCAGTACCACCACTATCTTGCGCCTGTGCCATAAGTTAGGCTACCAAGGCTTTAGCGATCTAAAAATTGATTTAATTTCATCGATTAATCACAAGTCTTACGGCACTCTACTACAAGAAGATATTGATATTAATGATTCAATGGAAACCGTTAATCACAAAGTAGGATTGATTGAAAAATCATCCATAGAAGAAACTTGCGCTTTGGTCAATTTAAATGCCTTTAAGCTAGCAAATGAATTAATTAGTAAGAGTAAAAAAATTGTCATTTATGGTGCAGGCAGTAGTGGATTAGTTGCAAAAGAATTTGAATATCAACTAATTAAAATAAAAAAAGATGTTAATTGTCACCTTGATTACAGCATCCAATTCAGTATTGTGAATACATTAGATCAGAACGATCTTGTCATTGTCATCTCTCATTCTGGTGAAAACCACGAATGTATCAAACTACTCACTCTTGCCAGAGAATTGAAAGTTCCGACCATTGCTATCACGAAAATGGGGCAAAGCTCGGTGTCATCGCTAGCAGAAACAGTCTTGCACACGATCTCCACGGAGCACGTTTCAAGGCTTATCCCTATTCGCTCAAAAATTTCGCAACTGACTGTAATTAATATGTTGATTACTAACTTATTTATTAAACAGTACGATGAACGAATTCAAAAACAAATTAGTACTCGTGCGGAGCGCTTTTCTCGCTTAAATAGCAATAACTAATCGGCTTTCTCCTCCTTAATATCTTCTATGTGGCTCTAAGTAGCCACTTCGATCTTGCTCACAAAAATGACCCTTTCTAGGAACTCCCCCTTTTCATTCCCCTTTTTTGTGATATTGTTACTTTAAAATAAATATATAAAAGTAATTTTATTACTAAAATAAAAAATAAATATAAGGGGAAAAAATGAGCTCTCAAATACCTATCATACTGGCTAGCCATGGGCCTTTTGCACAAGGGTTATTGGAATGTGCTGAAATGCTAATCGGCTCTCAAGAAGATATCAGCGTGATTTCTATCCAAAGAGAAAGCAACATTAATGAGGTAAAAAAACATTTATTTGAAACATATCAAAATGTTAATAAAGGCGATGGCGTTTTAATTTTAGTGGATTTATTAGGCGGTTCTCCTTGCAATTTAGCCAGCGAGCTCGTTATTACCCAAAATGATGTTGTGCTGTACTGCGGAATCAATGTTCCTACTTTTCTCGAAATACTCAGCAGCCGAGACCTCCCTTTACATGAACTTCATCAAGTCATTAATGATGTATTCCCTGACAGTTGCCTTAATGTCGGTGAACAACTTAAACCATTAGCACAAAATGATAGCGAACTTTAGGAGAATCCCATGCCAATTAATGTTGCTCGAATTGATGACAGACTTATCCATGGCCAAGTTATAACCACTTGGGTTAAAAATTTTGATATTGAACAGGTGATTATCGTCAATGACAAAGTTGCCAATGACACCGTTCAACAATCAGTTCTTACTATGGCTGCTCCACCAGATCTAAAAGTAGTCGTTTTTGGCGTCGATAAATTCATTGAAGTCTTAAAAAAAGCGGAAATTAAACGCCGCACTATGCTGCTGTTTACTAACAGTATTGATGTGAACAGGCTTGTCGAAAGTGGCTTAAAACTGGAAAAACTGAATGTCGGCGGGATGCGTATGCAAGAAGGCCGTCGTAATTTATCCCGTGCGGTTGCTGTAACACCGGATGAAGAACAAGCCTTTAGGTCACTTATCAACAATAACGTTGCCGTTGAAATTCAAATGGTTCCTAAAGATCCCATTGTTGAATTGAAAACATTACTCAATTAATTCATTTAATCATACTTATTTTCACTCAATAAGTAAGGAGCCTATTATGTTAGTAGAGGCCATTTTAATTGCAATTTGGGCAGGCATTTGCTCATTGGATGATGTCGGTCCGCAAATGCTAAGACGCCCACTGCTCACCGGTACTGTGGCCGGTATTATCATGGGCGATATGGTTCAAGGGTTAGCCATTAGCGCCACATTAGAATTGATGTGGATGGGAATTGGTAACGTCGGCGCTTATTCTGCACCCGATATTATCGCTGGTTCAATTATTGGAGTTGCACTCGGTATTGCTTCCAATGGCGGAATTGCAGCGGGTATCGCCCTTGCCGTGCCAGTCTCTATTCTATGCCAACAATTACTGATTATCTGGCGTTCTTTTGCCAGTTTCTTAAATGTCTGGGCCAGTAAATCCATTCTTGATGGAAACTACAGTGGCCTAACAAAAGTCCATTATTTTTCGACGCCACTGTGGTTTTTTATTCGCGCCATTCCCTGCTTTATTGCCGTTTATTTTGGTAGTGACTTAGTCAATAGCATATTAAATGCCGTACCTGAAAGTATTCTTACCGGTATGGGTGTCGCATCTAAACTAATCCCTGCTGTCGGTATCTGTATTCTGTTACTCATGTTACTTAAAGGCAGAATGTGGTTTTTCTTTCTGCTCGGTTTTATGCTCACAACCTATTTAAAACTACCAATTATCCCAATTACTTTTATCGCTCTGGCATTTGCTGTGCTTTATGACATGGCATTTGCCAACAGCTTGCGCCAAACACCAGAAGAAAAAACAGCACCAACTTCCCATAAAAATGAAGAAGAGGAGTATGACCTATGAGTGAAATAACCACCTCTGAAAATAAAAAACTCACGAAAAAAGAGCTTAATGGTATGTTTTGGCGAATTCAAACCATGTCATTCTCATACAACTACGAAAAACTGCAAACAATTGGTTTTGCTCATTGTATGGTACCCGTTCTCGATAAACTTTATGAAAAAGCAGATCAAGAAACACGTATTAAAGCCATGCAACGCCACTTCGAGTTTTTTAATACACAAATTAACGCAGGTGCATTAATTCTCGGTGTCACCGCAGCATTAGAAGAAAAAACAACAGAAGAAGAAAAAGAGGCAGTCATTTCTGTAAAAGCTGGTTTGATGGGGCCATTTGCAGGTCTTGGTGATAGCTTATTAAAATTTACATGGCTGCCCATTTGCGGCAGCATCGGAGCCGCATTTGCGCTGCAAGGTAATATTATCGGCCCTATATTAATGTTTATTCTGTTTAATATCGTCAATATCGGTACCAAATATTTCTTTATTCATTATGGCTATAACAAAGGCGTTGATTTAATCGAGCAATCGAAAAAATCAAATATTATTCAGCGAATTACTAATATAGCGAACGTTGTCGGGGTCATGGTCCTAGGTTCCTTGATAGCGACGACCGTCAAGCTTTCCACTCCGCTAACCATCGCCGTCGGTGAACAATCTATCAAAGTACAAGAGATGTTTGACAAGGTAATACCTAACTTACTCACCCTTCTCTTTGCACTCGGTATTTTCTTCCTTGTTCGTAAATTTCAAGGAAAACATACCGTTGCACTCATTGTTGCCATTATGGTTTTAGGTGTTGTTTGTTCCGTGTTCGGAATTTTAGGATGATAAAGGGAAATATATGGAAATCGAAGTCAACAGAGTGAATGAATCAACACTCGAAATAAAGTTTAGTGAAATTCCATCCTCTCCTCTGGCATTATATTGGACGGATAAACCTGATACTCAGGTTTATCCTGAGAATTTCATTACAGATAAATTAGAGAATACCATTACAGTTCAAGACCCATTAAATGCTAAACAACGCATCTATTTTATTTTACAAAATGCCAATGGACGTAAATTATTCGCTGAAAGAACATTACCTATTGAGGGATTAAATAACTTCCGTGATTTTGGGGGTTATACCACAACAGACGGAAAACAGGTGAAATGGGGAATGTTATACCGTTCCAACCATCTATTTAATTTGAATGAACAAGCGGTAAATTATATTTCCCATCTAGGGATTAACAGCATTATCGATTATCGTACTCAAAATGAAATTAATAAATCGCCCAATTGCCATGTTGGTGAAAAGAAAACCTACCATCTTGATGCAACGGCTCAAACTGCTGAATTAGCAGCACAATTTGCCGCATCACCAGATAATGAAGATAAAGCGTTAATCGAAAGTGTTATCCAGCATATTCCGAAAGAGATGATTAACGGCGATGGGTTACAAATATTAGAACAATATCGCCAATTTGTAGTGAGTGATAAGTCAAAATCCGCCTTTAAGCAAATGATAGAAGTCTTATTAGATAGTCATAATGCCCCAAATATTCAGCATTGCCGCGGCGGAAAAGATCGAACCGGTTATGGCGCATTACTGGTACTTTCCATGTTAGGTGTTCCGAAAGAAACCATTGTGCAGGACTATATGCTCACCCATTTTAACCGGCTTGAACGTAACGAAATTAAAATGGCAGGATATCGGAAAATAACTCAAGACAAAAATGTACTGGATTATTTACTTTCACTGATTGATACTCAAGAATCATTTATTATAGAGGTATTTAATACGATGGAAGAAATATCCGGCTCTGTAGAAAACTATATTAAAAATGAACTTAAATTCACAAATAATGATATTAAGCAACTTAGAGAAATATACTTAGTTTAAATAAATTCACTTGTTATATAAACAACCACAGGCTTAATAAAATAAACCTGAGTGATGGCTGTATTTAATAAATAGTAAAATAGCCACATAGCCTATTTATTGTGGCTATTTTATTGACGAAAAAATCCGTTATTGGTTATAAAATCAATAATTACTTTTATTCGCCAGTTTTATTCAATAAATTTTTAACTGCTTTATTTTTGCCCGTAATACGCATTTTTACCGTGTTTACGTAAATAATGTTTATCTAATAATACTTGTTGCATTGAACCTATTTGTGAACTTAATTGACGGGTAAATAAATTCATATAGGCAATTTCTTCTAATACCACGGCATTATGCACTGCATTATCGGGGCTTGTTCCCCAAGCAAATGGGCCATGGCTATTCACTAATACCGCTGGAATATCTTTTGCTGACAGCCCTTTTTCCTTGAAGGTTTCGATGATCACATGGCCTGTTTCTCTTTCATATTCCCCTTCAATTTCACTTTCTGTCATTTTACGGGTACAAGGAATTTCACCATAGAAATAATCAGCGTGGGTTGTCCCTAAGGCACTCAATGGCTGCCCTGCTTGAGCCCAAATAGTGGCATGACGGGAGTGAGTATGAACAATACCGCCAATTTCAGGGAATGCTTGGTACAGCGCCAAATGCGTGTCAGTATCTGAAGAAGGGCGATATTTCCCTTCTACCACCTCTCCACTTTCCAACGAGACCACCACCATGTCCTCTGCTTTCATGGTTTCATAGTCAACGCCAGAAGGTTTTATCACCATTAACCCAGCTTCACGGTCAATACCACTCACATTACCCCAAGTAAAAGTTACTAGGTTATGTTTGGGTAAGGCGAGATTCGCTTCAAAAACCTGTTGTTTCAATTGTTCTAACATAACAACTCCCTAGCTTGCTAAAATATGCTTTAATATCAACAACAAAAATTTATTATGGTGATGTTTTTTGTGTGTTGATAACCTATATCTACCTATTAAGGTAAACAGATTTAGGCCATTTAAAAAGCACCTCACTTTACAAATTCGCAACAAAACAGCCTAACTCAGGCATAATCGGTCACATTCAGTCAAATAAAGTCACCACCAGAATGTGGTTAATTGACCGAGTTAGCCCAATATTTTTTGTTTATTGTGAGAAAAACAAAAAGACACCGCCAATATAGTGATATGAGTCTAATTATTATGTAATAAAATTATTATAAATTCATAAAATGAAGATCAAAGTCACTTTAATCGGCTTTGTTTTTTTCAAAAAGAGATTACTTGAATCCAATCACGACAAAAAAAAAGCAACACGGGCAGAATGAATACCGTGGAAATAATAGGAGCTAAATATGTTACAAGCCGAACGCCATAAATTAATATGTTCTCATGTTTCGCAGAATGGTTCGGCGTTGGTACGTGATTTAGCCCAATTATGTCTCGTGTCTCAAGAAACTATTCGTCGCGATTTAACGACTCTTGAGCGAGAAAATAGGATCATCCGTAGCTTTGGAGGCGCGGTGGCCATCGACCAAGAAGAAATGCCGATGGTGAATGTTATGCCATCTTCGGTCAAACTCAGTCAAATGGTTGATGGCGCAGAGTCTTTTCGTAAAAGAACTGAAGAGCATCCTGATGCCAAAATGAAAATTTCGAAGGCTGCACTAAAATTAATCCAGCCTGGTGACTGTATTATGCTAGATAACAGCAGTACTTGCTGGTTTCTAGCGCGGCAAATACCCGATATCGACATCACCGTGGTGACAAACTCGGTCAAAATTATCCAAGCGTTGGCCTGCCGTGACCGAGTTCGTGTTATTGGTATTGGTGGGGAATATTCAGAACGTCATGATGATTTTCATGGCCCAATTGCAGAAAGTATTATTCGTAGCTTTCAGATAAAAACCTTATTTCTTTCATGCCAAGGATTCAATATCGAAAATGGTATTCGCGATGGCAGTGAAATAAACTCAAAATTAAAAAATATTATGTTACAGGTTTCTGAAAATAAAGTTTTGCTCGCGGATAATAGTAAATTAGGAAAGTATGCATTTAGTCAGGTTTGTACATTTGATGATATTGACGTATTAATTACAAACAAACTAAATGATAATAATTTTCAAAAACAATTCTCTAATCTTAAAATTATCGAGTGTGACAAATAATTTATAAAAATAAAAATTATATAGCTGTAATGTAAGTAAAAATAATAAGTTCCATTTTATTTTCTGTATTAAATAAGTGCAGGGATATTATTTACTCATAATTCCTAGCACTTAATTATAGGCATATCTAAATATGAGAAATTCATTATTTCTAAAAATGAAAATTCTTGATTTAGTATCCATCTACACTAAGGAATACAACTATGAACATGAAGAAGCTAGTTTTACCTTGTTTAATGAGCGTTGCACTATTTTCAAATGTCGCGATGGCTGAATCACAAAAAGCACAAAAGCCCTTTACCATGGGTGTCGTCGTGAAAGTCGGTGGTATTCCTTGGTTTAATGTTATGGAACAAGGTATTACTGAAGAAGGCAAAAAACTGGGAGTAAACGCCTTCCAAGTTGGCCCAACAACCGCTGACCCTGCAGAACAAGTTCGTGCTATCGAAGATTTAATCGCCAAAAAAGTAGATGTCATTGGCGTTGTTCCTAACGACGCTAAAGTTCTTGAACCTGTATTAAAGCGAGCTCAAGACGCTGGAATTAAAGTCATTACCCACGAATCACCAAACCAAAAAAATGCAGATTGGGACTTTGAATTACTTGATACCCAAAGTATGGGGGCTAACCATATGAGAGATATGGCGGCATGCATGGGCGAAGAAGGCAAATATGCCATGTTTGTGGGAAGCCTGACAGTACCATTAGTGAACGAATGGGCCGACGCTGCAATTGCTTACCAGAAAGCGAACTACCCGAAAATGCAAATGGTCGATGACCGCTTTGGTGTTGCCGAATCCGTTGATGACTCAATGCGTACAGCTAATGATTTGTTATCTAAGCACAAAGACTTAAAAGGCATCATGTCATTTGGTTCACAAGGCCCTATCGGTGCAGGCCGAGCCATTGATAAACGCCGTAAAAATGATGAAACCTGTGTATTCGGGACATTCACACCTGGCCAAGGCATCAAATTACTGGAAAAAGGCGCAATTGATGGCGGCTATATTTCGAATCCAAAAGTCGCAGGACAAGTATTTGTACAGGTGGCGACTGCCATGATGAATGGTGAAGAAATTAAAGATGGCGTGTCTATTGGTGATATGGGTGAAATCAAAGTCAGTGGCAACACGATTTTGAGTGACAACCCCGTTAATTTGAATATTGAAAATACGAAAAAATTGGTCGAAGTCGGTCTGTAATTTCACCTTGTCAAAATAATGTTCAAAACAAAAATACAATATTTATCAAGATATTAATTTTAATGTTCTTTGAGTTCGAGTCGCCTGCACTAACGCAGCGGCTCGAACTCATCACGAACAAGCCAACACCAATTTATTTGCAGTAGGAATTGTACTTATGACAAGCACCTCAAAAGCTGGCAAATCCGATCCACTCATTACCTTGCGCGACCTTTCCAAAAGCTTCGGTGGTCACCGTGCATTACGCAATATCGATTTGACGCTCAACAAAGGTGAAGTGCACTGTTTAGCGGGCACCAATGGGTGTGGGAAAAGCACATTAATTAAAACTATCAGTGGTGTCTATGCCCCTGATGACGGTAGTAAAATTGAAATTGATGGGAAAAGTTATCACCGATTGACGCCCGATAAAGCACGTGAATTAGGCGTACAAGTTATCTACCAAGATTTGTCATTATTTCCAAATTTAACCGTTGCTGAAAATATCGCCTTTGAGCTAAACCTCAAAGGCTATTTTGGCTGGTTTCGCAAAAAACAACTGCGCGAGAAAGCCTTAGAAATCCTCAATGAACTGGCTTTCACCATTGACCCCGACACACCTGTGCAATTTTTACCCATTGCTCAACGCCAACAAGTTGCTATCTGCCGTGCCCTAGTTGCTGATGCACGTCTGGTCATTATGGATGAACCAACGGCTTCATTGACCCGTACAGAAGTCAACCAACTACTCTCAACGGTTAATTACCTAAAAGATAAGGGTATTACTGTTGTTTTCGTAAGTCACCGACTAGAAGAAGTGAAAGAGATTTCTGACCGCATCACGGTGATCCGCGATGGACAAAAAATTGGGACTTGGCCTGCTGAAGGCTTAACTACCCGCAAAATTACTGAGTTAATGACTGGCTTAGACATTGTCCATGAACGCAAGCCACCAAATAACGCGGAAGACCGACGCACAGTACTTGAGCTAAAAAACCTCAGTCGAGCTGGGCAATATCGTGATATCAACTTAAATTTAAAACGCGGTGAAGTGTTAGGTTTATGTGGTTTGTTAGGCTCAGGCCGTACCGAATTAGCATTATCGTTATTTGGTATTACCCATCCAGATAGCGGCGAATTATTTATCGAAGACAAGCCTGTTAAGTTAAAAAACAACACCGACGCCATTAAGCGTGGCATTGGTTATGTCTCTGAAGACCGCCTGACTTTAGGTGCCATTTTACAACAATCCATCGCAGACAATATGGTGATTTCGATTCTTGATCGACTCAAAACACCTTGGCATTTAATCGATGAAAAACAGTGCCAAGAAATCGTACAAGAGTGGATAGCCGACTTAGATATTAAAGTCACCGACCCAAATAACGCCCTTTCAACACTTTCAGGCGGTAACCAGCAAAAAGTGGTACTTGCCAAATGGATTTTAACTCGCCCTAAAGTACTGATTTTAGATTCGCCAACCGTTGGTGTTGATATCGGTGCAAAAGACAGTATTTACAAGCTGATTCACCGTTTATCAGGTGTCGGTATCTCCATTTTATTAATTACCGATGAAGCCTCCGAAGCTTATTACAATTGCGACAGAATTTTACATATGAAACAAGGCGCTATCGTCAAAGAAATTGTGACAGATTCCATCAATGAGCAACAATTGGAGGAAATCATCAATGGCTAATTGGCAAAAGTTACGACCACAATCTGTCGAAGGTTGGCTGACTTGGGTCATTCTTATCATGGTGGTGTTCTTCACATTGATGAGCCCACAATTTCTGACTATTCAAAATTTACTCGACCTCAGTGAAAGCTACGCCGTTACGGGTATTTTCGCCTTAGGATTATTTGTGGTTCTCGTCACTGGGGGTATTGATATTTCGTTTGCTGCAGTGGCTTCCGTAGTGCAATACGTGATTGCCACTTGGTTATTGCAAGGTTTTATTGCAAGCCCGGCCGTTAGTATCACATTGGCGATTATCATCGGTATCGCTTTTGGCTTAATTAACGCCATTTTGATTTACTCGCTGAATGTTGTGTCAATTATCATCACCATCAGTATGCAATCACTGTTGTTTGGAATGCTGATGTGGTTAACCAACGGTCACAGTATTTATGACTTGCCAGATTGGTGGGTTGACCCTGTGACTATCCTGCCTTTTGAAGTGGATGGCGAATATTACCAAGTTGGCTTGCCGTTAATTGTAATGCTAGGCATTGCCTTCTTAACGTGGGTTTTAATGAATAAAACCCACATCGGCCGTCAGTTATATGCTGTTGGCGGCAGCCAAGAATCTGCATCTCGTATTGGTATTCGTGTTTCCGTGATTTATCTGTTTGCTTACGGCTACCTTGGCGCGATGGCAGCGATTGGCGGCATGTTGCAAACCTACCGAATGAGTGAAGTGGTACCGAGTGCCCTTGTGGGAGGGGAGCTGGATGTGCTTGCCGCTGCTGTATTGGGTGGAGCCAGTTTATCCGGTGGCAGAGGCTCGGTGATAGGTACATTAATGGGGGTTTTCCTGATTGGTATCTTGAAAAACGGCCTTAACCTGATTGGTGTTTCAAACTACTTCGTCAATATCGTCATCGGGCTGGTTATTCTCATTGCGATTTGTATTACCCACTATAAAAAACGTAAAGAGACGGACGTAGGTTTTGTTTAACAGGAATATCACCATGAAAAAAAATGCTTTTTTTAAAATTGATGGCTCTGTTATCGGCCTGCTTTCAATCTTTGTTCTGGCTATCGCCGCGTTTAGTATTGCCATGCCAGGGCACTTTTTTACTCAAAATACCTTTTTGAGTATCACTTTTCAGTTACCTGAATTGGGCTTACTCACCTTTGCCATGTTTGTACCTATGTTAAGTGGCGGCTTAAACCTCGCCATTATTAGTACCGCTAACTTAACTGGCCTGTTTATGGCTTGGGTGTTTATCAATTACCTGCCAGTGGATGCAGGGACGGGCACACAGCTGATGTGGCTGGTCTTCGCATTGATCGGCGCAACTGTAATTGCGGTCATTATCGGTAGCTTAACAGGGCTGATGATTTCCCATATCGGGGCACACCCTATTCTAGTCACTCTCGGTACTATGACGATTATTAGTGGTATTGGCGTTTACCTAACCAAAGGAGCAGCGCTGAGTGGCATGCCGCCCATTGTTCGTGCCATTGGTTCCGATACGGTGCTTGGGGTACCAATTGCGATGATTATTTTCATTGTTACCGCAATTCTCTTAGCGCTGTTTCTAGGCTGTACGCGTTTAGGTAAAAATATCTATATGAGTGGCAGTAACATCAATGCAACGTGGTTCAGCGGTATTCGTACCGACCGTGTCATGATTGCGATATACACCATTTCTAGCCTGTTATGTGTATTAGCTGGGCTCATCATGATGGCTCGCTTTAACTCTGCACGTATGGGCTACGGGGACTCCTATTTACTGCTCACCATTCTTGCCATCGTATTAGGTGGAACTAACCCATTTGGGGGGGTTGGTAAGGTTAGCCGAGTGTTCTGTGCCTTATTGGTTTTACAGGTCATTGCGACAGGTTTAAGCCTGCTTGGTGTAAGCCTGCACTTTAACCTCGCAGTTTGGGGGATCACGCTCATCTTGGCACTAGCATTCAAGTTCTTCAAAGAAAAATGGAGTGCTAAACGTGCGATGAACCGCAACCAACGCCTTAATAAAGCATCGACACAAAGTTAATTTTTCAAGGGGAAAACCATGCGCAAGCATCCAATTGGTATTTATGAAAAAGCATTACCGAAAAACAGCAGTTGGTTAGAAAAATTAGTTATCGCAAAATCTGCAGGTTATGATTTTGTGGAGATGTCAGTAGATGAAACTGACGAACGTCTAGCTCGGTTAGACTGGAGCCCCGCTGAACGTCTGGAAGTGGTTAGAGCCATTCAAGAAACAGGTATTCGCATTCCAAGTATGTGTTTATCGGGCCATCGCCGTTTTCCTTTCGGTAGCCATGATGAAGGCACTCGCATGATGGCCTATACCTTAATGGAAAAAGCCATTAAGCTCGCTCAAGACTTAGGCATTCGCACTATTCAGCTCGCGGGTTATGACGTTTACTATGAAGAGCAAGATGCCGAAACGATTGCCAATTTCGAAAAAGGCATGCAATGGGTCAGTGAAATTGCGGCCGCTTCTCAAGTGATGTGTGCGGTAGAAATCATGGATACGCCATTTATGAATTCCATTAGCAAATGGCAAACGCTTTCCGATAAAATTCGCTCGCCTTGGTTCAAGGTGTATCCTGATGTCGGCAACTTAACGGCATGGGGCAATGATGTCGAAAAAGAATTCACCCAAGGAATTGAACACGTCGCAGCAATTCACTTAAAAGATACGTATGCGGTGACTGAAACCTGTAAAGGCCAATTCCGTGATGTGCCTTTCGGTGAAGGCTGCGTGGATTTTGTTAATTTATTCAAATTATTAAAACGTTTAAATTACCGTGGCTCCTTCCTGATTGAAATGTGGACAGAAAAAGCCGATGAGCCACTGATTGAAATTATCAAAGCTCGTCATTGGATGGAAGACAAAATGCAACAAGCAGGCTGGCACAACGCCTAAAGGAGCCGATAATGAATGCATTTTTTATGGGTGTTGACCTTGGTGGTACCGTCATTAAAGCGGGTATCTACACCGCAGAAGGCCAAGAAATTACCGTTGCTGAACATTCTTTTCCCACTGAGAGTCCACAAGCAGGTTTTAGTGAACGCAATATGGAAATGCTGTGGGAAGCGGCTTGCAGCGTGATTCGCCAAGCGATTCAAAATAGCCAGCTCAACGCCGCCCAAATTTCCGGTGTCAGCTTTTCTTCTCACGGCAAAGGGCTGTACTTACTCAATAGCCAAGGAAAACCGGTTAGGAATGGGATTGTGTCATCTGATTCACGAGCTCAATCTATTGTTGATGAATGGCACCAAGACGGCACCGCGGATAAAGCTTATCCATTGAGTTTGCAGCAATTATGGGCTTCTCATCCTGTAGCGCTGTTACGTTGGTTAAAACAACACGAGCCCGATAATTATCGCGATACTCAACATGTTTTGATGGTCCACGATTACATTCGCTACCGTCTAACCGACCAAATTGCCTGCGAAGAAACCAATATTTCTGGCAGCCAATTATTTAACCAAACCCTGTCGAGTTATGACCCTAAATTATGCCAACTATTTGGTATTGATGAGGCAAATGACAAACTAGCACCGGTGATTAATTCGGCTCAACTTGCAGGAACGGTAACCCACAAAGCCGCTGCTGAGTCTGGACTTGTAGAAGGAACCCCTGTATTTGGTGGCTTCTTTGACGTGGTGGGTGCAGCGTTGGCGTCAGGGGTGAGTCAAAAAGATAAACTCAGCGCCGTAGCCGGAACTTGGACCATTTCAACACGCGTCTTCGATGAAATCGTGCCTTCAGATTACCCATACGTATGGAGTAAATACTGTATTCCAGGTACCTATTTTGTCCACGAAGGCAGCCCGACTTCCGCCAGTAACCTCGCGTGGTTCACTCGTCACTTCTTCAATCAACGTTTGCAAGATTATGATGTACTGAATCACTGTGTGGCTGAAGGGGCAACGCGGCCAAACGATATTCTATTTTTCCCTTGGCTGTACGGTTCTAACTACCACAGTAATTTGCACGGTGGTCTACTCGGATTGAGTTCACACCATACGGATGCCGATATTGTTTATGCTATCTATCAAGGGATTGTATTTTCACATTTATTGCACCAAGACCGTATTGTTGGCCTTGATAATACAACAGAATCTATTCGTTTCACGGGTGGCCCAACACAGTCACCACTGTGGATGCAAATGTTCTGTGATGCCAGTAACTTGCCGTTAGATGTCGTCAATGTACAGCAATCAGGTTGCCAAGCCGCTGCACTTTGTGCCGCAGTCGGAACAGGTTACTATTCAGGTTTTGATGTCGCTATTGCGGCAAGCACACCAAAAATCACGACTTACCAACCAAACGCCGTTGGGTATCAACAGTTACGTGATAAATTTGCCCGCTTTAAAGCAGTTGCAGATGCATTGAGTCAATAACTTGTTGAATAAAAATAAAGGCAGAACTGATAGCTCGGTTCTGCCTTATTTTTTGACATATTAATTGTCAGCGACAACTTTGGTATTAACTGTGGCTGGTGATAATACGGTATCCTGCGGCAAGCTATCGTACTTCACAAACTCGTCCCGTGGGAAAACAAAGACATCGATATCTTTTTCAGGTGTGATAGTCTCCGCCACGATACTTTTCGCTGGGGAGGTTAGGTTAGTTTCTACTCCTAACCACGACGCGAAGTAATCAAATAAATTCCACTCACTTAACATTTCATCGCGAAATTCACGTTTAGTATCATCCGAATTGATGACCACTAATGGGACTTGATATGCCCCTTTCACGAGTTGACCATGGCGTAAGTATAGATTTCCGTCTTTGATATACCCTTTATACTCTGCTTCCAGTGCTTTTACGTGCTGCTTATTGGCTTTGACTAGCCCTTGCCCATGGTCAGAAAAATATAAAATGGAGAACGGGTAATCCCCATTTTTATTATTTTCTTGCAAGATACTATAAATATCGCCAATAAAATCATCACTCAGTTTAATCGCTGAAACATAACAGTTCGCTATACTTCCCCAGCCAGTATCAAATTGCTCAGGGTTAATGTTGTAATTATTTTTAACGAGTTCGCAAGCTCCTTTCGGCCAACCATCATGGTGAGGCCCCCACATATGAACAAAAATGACTTTTTCTTTCTCTGACGGGTTATTTAACGCAGCTTTAAAGGCAGGTAACATTTTAAAATCATTGGTGAGTTTATTCACACTGTCATCAACGACAAACTTTTCTTGCACGAAAAGGTTTTCAAAACCAGGCTTGCTGTCTCTAACCGGTAAAAAATAATTCGCCTTTAGAAAATAATTTGTAAAGCCAATTTCATCATCACCAAAACTGCCATTATTACCGATATAATAAGTTTCATAACCCGCTTTGTTGGCTAAATCAACAACTGAATTATTATTGTAATACGGCTTTTCATGGTGCTGAGTGATCGTCTTTAAATCATTTTTCGCTAAAGCTCGCGTTAAGGTCGGTACCGTATTGGATGCCGCACTAATAAAATTATTGAAAAAACGCCCATTTACCGATGAAAGAAACGGTGTATTTTCTAATGGGTAGCCATAAGTATTCATATAATTCTTATTGGTACTTTCACCAATAATAACAACTTTTATCTTATATTTATCATCGTTTTTTTTAGTAATTTGAATATCACTAGCCGTATTCACGCCATAGCAAATATCTGCATTGCTTTTTGCTGCTTGAATTAACTCAGGTGTACAGGCTTTTTTATAGACGCCGGCACTTTCATTGGTATTTGCTTGAGCCCATGAAACGCTAGCTAACAGAAGCGCACTATAAAGTGCGGTTAATTTCATTACTTTCATACTCAGAACCTCATCTTCGTAACTTATTATATTTATGAGTTGCTGTGGTGTAGCCAGGGTAGAGTTTGTGAAATAATGTAGCATTGCACTAAAATTTCACACCTTAATTAATATATTGAAATATTATTTCATTAAAAGACGAAGAAGACGAAATTGAGATACAGCTAACAATAATTAATTATGAAGAATCACGCATTTACTAGGCATATTTTCATGTTAGCTGTATATCAAGAAAGATAAAAAATTAGTAATCAACTAGTTATATACCATAAATTCATTTATCAGAATGAATAATAAGCGTTACACCCATTACATCTAGAGTTGTGATAAAGATCTGCAATTAAACATTAATCGCCATTTGATTAGTGATGCAGCTCTAATTTTGCTCTTTCCTCACTAGAAAGCATTATGGAACCGGTTCCATAATACATTATTCGCAATGACAAATGGGCAAAATGCCCTTTAATCAGACAGAGGAAAGTCATGAGCAAACACATTATTGTTGTCACTGCGGCCTATGGGGCGCAAACCGTAAAACAATTAGGCGGCCAACAAGCCTTATTCGAAGTGATTCAAAACAGCCATGCAGATGGCGTGGAGATCCGCCAAGAGCTTTTGCTGCCGAATGATAGCCTGACGGATATTGCTGATAAGCTACAAGCAAGGCAACTAAAAGCTGTCTATTCTATTCCTGATACCCTATTTCAACAACGAGCTCCTATCGCAATCACCAAATTACAAGGCTATTTCGAAGATGCCAAACAACTCAATGCACGCTTTTTAAAACTATCACTTGGTGAGCTACCTGAGTGCTATGACTTATCCGAAGTTATTGGTGTCATCAATCAATACACCACCCAATTAGTGATTGAGAACGACCAAACAGAAGCCGGTGGTCATATTGCGCCTCTTGAACGCTTTTTTGCTGATGTCAAAACCCAGAATATGCCCATAAAAATGGCGTTTGATATGGCGAACTGGCATTGGCATCGGGAAGATCCGTTAAAAGCCGCACATATTTTTGCTCCCCAAGTCGCTTACATTCACGTTAAAGCCTGCCAATTGCGTGACAACAAACGTGTTGCTGTAGCACTTGATGACAGCGATGGCACTTGGAAAGAAGTGCTAACCGCCCTACCGAATGACGTTCCTTGTGGTATCGAGTTTCCACTCGAAGGCGATGATTTACGTGCAGTCACTGAATACTATGTTTCTCTGTTAAAGACTTTCTAGGTTAGAGGGAGAATTAATTTTATGAAAAACCAATTAGATGTCGTAACTCTTGGTGAGGCCATGATGATGTTCGTCGCCACACAAACAGGGAAATTACATGAGGTCGAAAACTTTGTTCGCCGTGCCGCAGGGGCTGAACTCAACGTTGCTGTTGGCCTTTCACGCCTTGGGTTAAAAACGGGATGGATTAGCCGCTTAGGTAATGACTCTTTTGGGCGTTTTATCCAAGCCACATTGGATAATGAATATATAGATACTCAATGTGTTACGGTAGATTCTCGTTACCCAACTGGCTTTCAACTCAAATCTAAAGCCGAAAATGGAACCGATCCCATCGTAGAGTATTTTCGTCAAGGTTCTGCGGCAAGTCACTTAGATTTAACAGACTTTAATGAAGATTATTTTCTATCCGCACGCCATTTACATTTAAGTGGCGTGGCTGCTGCGCTTTCACCCACCAGCTATCAACTTTCACTGTACGCCGCGAAATGGGTGCGAAATGCAGGAAAAACACTATCATTTGACCCCAACTTGCGCCCTTCTCTATGGAAGAGTGAAACAGCGATGGTAGAACAGCTCAACCAACTCGCGTTCCAAGCTAATTGGGTCTTACCAGGCTTAAAAGAAGGCAAAATTCTGACGGGCTTCGACCAATCCGAGTCTATTGCTGACTTTTACCTCGCTCAAGGTGTTGAAGCCGTTGTGATTAAAACCGGAGAACACGGCGCATATTATAAAACTGCGGGTAACCAACAAGGTATGGTTCCTGCCGTGCATATTAAACAAGTCATTGATACCGTCGGTGCCGGCGATGGTTTTGCCGTTGGCGTCATTAGCGCCTTACTTGAAGGCTTAACACTACCGCAAGCTGTTGCAAGAGGTAATTTTGTTGGAGCTAGAGCCATTCAAGTTATAGGTGATAGTGAAGGCTTACCAACTCAAGCGCAATTGCAGCATGAAATGGCATTACTCTCCGCCACCACCACTAAAGCTGCATGTTAAAAGGAAATCGATTATGACAATGAATACTCCAGCAGCGTCACGTTGGTGGCGCATCATGCCAATCGTGTTTATCACCTATAGCCTTGCTTATTTGGATAGAGCAAACTACAGCTTTGCCGCCGCTGCAGGTATCAACGCTGACTTAGGCATTACCAAAGGGATGTCGTCACTACTCGGCTCATTATTTTTCCTTGGCTATTTCTTTTTCCAAATACCAGGCGCTATCTACGCGGAAAAGCGCAGTGTCCGCAAACTGATTTTTGCCTGTATTTTTCTCTGGGGAATGTTTGCCAGCTTAACGGGAATGGTCAGTAATATCCCAATGCTAGTGATTATTCGCTTTAGTTTGGGTGTCGTTGAAGCCGCCGTGATGCCAGCGATGCTCATCTATATCAGTAACTGGTTCACTCAATCAGAACGCTCACGCGCCAATACCTTTTTAATTTTAGGTAACCCAGTCACGGTGTTGTGGATGTCCGTGCTATCCGGTTATCTCATTCAAGCGTTCGGTTGGCGTGAAATGTTTATCATTGAAGGGGTTCCAGCGATTTTGTGGGCTTTTTTCTGGTGGAGAACAGCACGTGATAAACCAAGCCAAGTGAATTGGCTAAGCCAGACTGAAAAAGAGACATTAGATAAAATTCTCAGTGACGAACAGAAAAACATCAAACCTGTCCGTAACTACCGTGAAGCTTTTAAATCACGTAACGTGATTTTACTGTGCGCCCAGTATTTTTGCTGGAGCATCGGTGTGTATGGCTTCGTACTGTGGCTGCCATCTATTATTCGTGGAGCATCTAACCTTGGGATGGTAGAAACAGGCTGGCTTTCTGCCGTTCCTTACCTTGCGGCAACCTTAGCGATGATCCTCGTATCATGGGCATCTGACCGTATGCATAACCGCAAACTATTCGTTTGGCCAATGCTTTTACTCGGTGCGATTTGCTTCCTCGGTTCGTACTTACTCGGTAGCACGAATTTTTGGTTCTCTTATACCTTATTAGTGATTGCGGGTGCAGCAATGTACGCCCCATATGGGCCCTTCTTCGCTATCATTCCTGAAATGTTGCCAAAGAACGTTGCAGGTGGTGCAATGGCATTAATCAATAGTATGGGCGCATTAGGTTCATTCTTTGGTTCATGGTTTGTTGGCTATTAAAATGGAGCAACCGGTAGCCCAAGTGCTTCGTATATGTTTATGGGACTCGCATTATTAGCCTCGGTTTTCTTTACCTTGATAGTCAAACCAAACCAAGAACAAAACAGTGATGTTGTCATCACGAAGCATGCTTAAAAGGGATACTATGAAACAGAATATTATTTTATATAAATCCATTCCTACGGATCAACTTGAACGGCTACAGCAACACTTTAATGTTACTGTATTTGATAGCGTTACACCTGAAAATCTCGCTAGCTTTAAACAAGCGTTATCCCGCGCTGACGGCATTATCGGGGCCAGCTATCCTATCACGGCAGATGACATTGCCAATGCTCCGAATTTGAAAGCGGCATCGACCATTTCCGTTGGTGTCGATCAATTTGATATTGATGCAATGAATGCTAGAAAGATTGCATTAATGCATACACCTAATGTATTAACCGAAACCACCGCCGACACCATTTTTACGTTAGTGCTTTGCAGTGCACGCCGCATTATCGAAATGGCTGAGATGGTCAAAAATGGCCAATGGACTCAAAGTATTGGTGAAGATGCATATGGCAGTAATGTGAATGGGAAAACTATCGGTATTTTAGGCATGGGCCGCATTGGCTATGCCGTTGCCAAACGCGCTTATTTAGGCTTCGGGATGCCAGTTCTCTATTACAATAACCATATCCACCCCGATGCAGAAACCCAACTTAAGGCACGTCGTTGTGACCTCGATACGTTGCTGGCAGAATCGGATTTTGTCTGTGTCGTGCTGCCATTATCAGCGTCAACCGAAAAGTTGATCGGTAAAAATGAGTTGGCAAAAATGAAACCCAGTGCATTTTTGATCAACGGTTCAAGAGGCCGTATCGTCGATGAAGCCGCCCTGATCGATGCATTAGAAAGTGGCACAATTCGCGGGGCGGGTTTAGACGTGTTTGAAGTTGAACCCCTTCCAAGCAACTCTAAGCTACTCACGCTGCCAAATGTGGTTGCTCTGCCGCACATCGGTTCTGCCACCCATGAAACCCGTTACGCCATGGTCGAGTGTGCTGTTGATAACCTAATAGCCGCCTTAAAGGGCGACCTAAGCCAAAATTGTGTTAACCCTGAAATAGCAAAATAGCTGGAATGCCCTAATTTATTAGGGCTCTTTGGCTCTTTAACCATCAATGCGCATGAGCGTGTCCCGGGCGAGCAACATTGCTTCGCTCACACTCGGTCAAAAATTGGATAGAATTCAGTTTACTGGTTGATGGCGCTAAATAATATAATCCGACGGTTTTTTGACTGGGTGAGTATATCTCCAACATGCCATTGACATCAGAATAATAATCACCTTTATTTATCACGATGTTAAAATCTTTTATTTTCTCAACGCGTCGCTGTTCCGTACTTTTCACTAACGGATAACTCATATACTCATAGCCAACAAAATCAACGATATTAACCTGATTATTATTGAAAAAGACTTGTACCTTACTTGCACCCGTTGGAAAAATAAATTTGCCATTTCGCTCTAATGTGATGTGATTATAGCTTTGGTCAACTTGGCAGGTATATTCTTTGATACCGCTTCTGGTGCTACACCCCGCTAAAACAAGGCTAGCTAGCAATAATATCCCTATCTTTCTCATATGTTCCCTATGCCCTCAAAATGGTTATAACATAATCTGCATATCAGTATACATGCAACAAACCTTAAGCCAAATTGAGAAATAGTAACGAAATTTTAAGAACCGAATAACTTAGCCCCAAAGACTACAATGTCGTCGATTTTCGGATCAGCAATTCCCCATTAAATAAATATTGCATTGGTGGCTTATCTGGGTTTTCAAGTTTTTCCAATAAGCACTCCACCGCTTTATGCCCCATTTCCGCTGTCGGCTGAGACACTGAGGTTACCCCTTGCCCAGCCAATGCCGCCCATTCGAGGTTATCGAAACTCAAAAAGCCAATATCCGTTCCCCAACGTAACCCTTGTTTATTCATGACATATGCCAACTGCAAAGTGAGCACTCCATTAGCGGCAACAATCACTTTGCGCATACCACGATGTGCAGTACAAAAATCGGCAACAATGGCCTCTAATTTTGCAGGGTCAGGCAAGGTCACTTCATGAAATTCGCTTTGGATATGTTGATGGCTCTGCGATAACGCTTGAAAGGTCTGTAAGCGCTCTTGGCGTGCGCTGTTATACACAATGGGCTCAGTCACGAAGCAAATCGCTTCAAACCCTTGTTCAATCAGATGATTAAAGGCCATTTGTGCAGAAGCGGGGTTATCTAGCCCCACCATGTCACTGGGAAAATTGTCGATTTTTCTATCTAACAAGACGAAAGGTAGGGTGGTTTCTTTCAGCACTTCAATGAATTGTTCGTTAACACCCGCTGAATTTATGATAAGCCCATCAACGCGGTAACCTTTTAGCAATTGAATAAATTGGCATTCACGCTCAATGCTGTTATCTGCATTGCAAACCACGGTCATGAAACCTTGTTTGATTGACTCGGCTTCTACCCCTTTTAATACTTCAACAGAGAATGGATTACCAATATCGGCAATAATCAAGCCAATCAAGCCTGTCCGCCCATGTTTCAAGCTGCGCGCCATTTGGTTTGGGCGATAGTTTAATTCACGAATGGCGCTTTCAATGCGTTGACGTAAATTATCAGAAAGCAAATGAAATTCACCATTCAAATAACGTGAGATACTGGTTTTCCCTGCCTGAGCTTTGGCAGCGACATCTTTGATCGTGGCAACTTTTTGCGTTTTCGGGGCCATAGCTTCAGGTTTTTCCATTCTCTAGAAACATCACCAAGAGGTTATCTTACTCGAATAAGCATCATTTTACTTGTGGTATTGCGTTAACTTGCTGTTTTAACCATTGAATAAAAATATCCGCCTTCGGGTTTCGTTTATCATTTAGCATCGCAAAATAGTGGCGCTGTTGGCACTTCAGCGAAATATCACCAAATGGCATTACTAGTTCTTGGCGCTTTAAGCGTTTTTCAACCAATTGTTTACGTCCCATCGCCACACCGGCATGGTTCATTGCGGCAACAATCGCTAAATCAGAGCGATCAAAGCATAGGTTTCGGCGATGAGGAAACAAGGTTAATTGGTAATGTTCACTCCACGCCTTCCATTCATCATAATCAGAGTTACTGCTCCAAGCTTGTCTATCATGTAGCAAAGTACAATTTTTCAATTGATGAATATTATTAAGCAAATCATGTTGTTTAGCATATTGCGGGCTACAGACCGGAACAATTGACTCTGACATTAAATCTTCACAATATAAATTGGGCCGAGTGATATCATCATAATAAATAGCAATATCAATGCCATAGCCACGAAAGTTAACGTCATCGTTGCCCGTTAATAGATTTAACTGAATTGAGGGATATTGGTTAGCAAAATCCGCAATTTTGGGAATTAACCAGCACTGGGCGATGGATGGTCGTGAATACACCGTAAGTTCACCCGAGATTTCTTGGTTTTTGATATCAATAATTTCTTGGTTAATATCATCCAAATTTTTGCGTAGTGCCCAATAAATTCGCTCACCATCAATCGTCAGCTCAATACGCCGATGAAAACGCTCAAATAATTTAAAACCTAACTCCCCTTCTAACGTATTAATTCGGTGGCTAACTGCACTGGGTGTTAATGCCAACTCCTGTGCCGCTAATGCAAAAGAGCTATGCCGTGCTGCTGCTTCAAAGGTATGTAGGCGCGATAGCTGATAACTTGATAGCCGTTTATTCCATTGAATAAATCCAGATTGCTCAAATTGATTGAAATTTTCTGACATCAACGCCTCCAATAAAAACAACGATACTCAATGATTTCTACAATACCCTTTTTAAGATGAATTTAGATGACCCAAAGACGCTACTCTCCGTTTTATATGACTAATATCACACCTTTGAGTTAATTTAATTCATCTAAAGCTCGTGTTTCATCGTTTGTCACCACTGAATATTTATTATCCAATAGAAAAACAATAACAAGATGATCAGAGGTAGGATATGGACTCTACAATGTGGATGATTGGTACTTTAGTTATCAGTATTTTACTAATCATCGTTTCAATTATTAAATTTAAGTTTCATCCCTTTTTAGCACTTTTACTCGCCAGCTTCTTTGTCGGTATCTCCATGCAAATGAATCCATTGGAGATGGTCAACGCTATCGAAAATGGCATTGGGGGTACACTTGGTTTCTTAGCTGCCATTATCGGGCTAGGAACTATTCTTGGAAAAATGATGGAAATCTCCGGGGCAGCAGAGCGAATTGGGGTGACATTACAAAAAAGCCGTTGGTTGACTCCCGATGTCACCATGGTACTCATTGGGTTAATCTGCGGTATCACCCTGTTTGTTGAGGTCGGTGTGGTGTTACTGATCCCACTCGCATTTTCCATTGCCAAAAGAACCAATACTTCATTATTAAAGTTAGCGATCCCATTGTGTACTGCGCTGATGGCCGTCCATTGCATCGTACCGCCACACCCTGCTGCTCTATTTGTCACAAATGAATTAGGTGCTGATATTGGTACGGTGATTGTTGCAGGGTTAGCCGTAGGCCTAGTCGCATCATTAGTCGGCGGGCCACTGTTCCTCAAATTCTTAGGTGACCGCTTACCGTTTAAAACTGTGCCAGAAGCGTTCTCAGATCTTGAGGTACGTGAAGAAAAAGACTTACCTTCTTTAGGTGCGACACTGTTCACGGTGTTATTGCCAATTGCCCTCATGTTAATCAAGACTGCCGCTGACTTGAACATGAGCAAAGATAGCCAGTTATTTACCCTCTTACAGTTTATTGGTAACCCAATAACCGCTATGTTTATTGCCGCTTTTGTCGCTTATTACATGTTAGGGATCCGACGTAACATGGGTATGAGCGTATTACTCAGCAAAACCGAAGAGAGTTTTAGCTCAATCGCTAATATTTTATTGATTATCGGTGCGGGCGGGGCATTTAACGGTATCTTAAAAGGCAGTGGACTGAGCGATTCCTTAGCGATGGTGTTATCTGGTATTGATATGCACCCAATTTTACTGGCTTGGCTAGTCGCCATTATTCTTCATGCCGCTGTCGGTTCTGCCACCGTTGCGATGATGGGCGCAACGGCGATTGTTGCTCCGCTAATGCCAATGTACCCACACATTAGCCCAGAAATTATGACATTAGCCATTGGCTCAGGCGCAATTGGCTGCACTATCGTCACTGATTCATTGTTCTGGTTAGTCAAACAGTACTGTAATGCGACTTTAGCCGAAACATTCCGTTTTTATAGTGTCGCCACGTTGATTGCGTCTTTCGTCGCGCTGGCCGGGACTTTTGCACTTTCATTTGTGATTTAAAAGAGAGTAATTATGACTCAGATAAATGTTGATAAGTTAATTGCTGACTACCCTTTAGTTCAGGACTTAATCGATTTAAAGCAAATTGCGTGGTTCAACCCAAAGGTCACGACGACGCAAGCGGGTTTGCCTTATGTCGGGCTAACCATTGAAGATGTTCAAGATGCAGAAGCGCGCTTAAACCGCTTTGCGCCTTATTTGATGAAAGCGTTTCCAGAAACTCAAGCGACACAAGGGATTATTGAATCTGAAGTTATCGATATTCCCAACATGCAGGCCGCGCTGGAAAAACGGTATCAAACGCCAATAACAGGGAAAATGTTACTGAAAAAAGATAGCCACCTACCAATTTCAGGCTCAATCAAAGCCCGCGGAGGCATCTATGAGGTTTTAACCCATGCAGAAAAATTGGCTTTAGCAGCAGGTTTATTATCAACAGATGATAATTATGAGATTTTAATCTCTGAACAATTTCGTCAATTCTTTAGCCAATACCGCATCGCGGTGGGCTCAACCGGTAACCTTGGCATGTCCATCGGCATTATGAGCGCTAAACTTGGCTTTAGCGTCAGCGTGCATATGTCCGCAGATGCCAGACAATGGAAAAAAGACAAATTGCGTTCACATGGTGTAAATGTTGTGGAATATGAGCAAGATTACAGCATCGCCGTTGAACAAGGCCGTAAAGAAGCAGAAAAAGACCCAAACTGCTTTTTTATTGATGATGAAAACTCCACGACCCTATTTCTTGGCTATGCCGTCGCAGGCCTTCGTCTAAAAAAACAATTTGTAGAGCAAGGGATTACAGTGGATAACGACCACCCGCTATTTGTCTATTTACCTTGTGGTGTTGGTGGTGGCCCCGGTGGCGTTGCTTTCGGGTTAAAACTCGCCTTTGGGGATGCCGCCCATTGCTTATTTGCAGAACCAACGCATTCACCTTGTATGTTGTTAGGAGTACATACCGGGTTACATGATGGCGTGTCAGTTCAAGAGATTGGTATCGATAATATCACTGCCGCTGATGGCCTTGCCGTTGGCCGCGCATCCGGTTTTGTGGGGCGCGCGATGGAGCGGTTGATTGATGGTTATTACACTATCGATGATAGCGAAATGTATAACCTGTTAGGCTTACTCAACCAGACCGAATCTATTAAATTAGAGCCTTCGGCCTTGGCGGGTATGACTGGCAGTGTGCATGTCACGCAAAACACAGATTATTTGCAATCCAAATCACTCACGCCTAAGCAACTGGCCAACGCAACACATCTGGTATGGGCAACAGGTGGCGGTATGGTACCCGCAGATGAGATGCAAAAATATTTATCACAAGCCAATCTAAGTTAACAATTAACATGTTCAAAGCCCTCCTCACGTTAAATGATATGAGGGCTTTTTACCATCAGCCGCAAATTATTAGTTTTGCAATGATTGCCCCGGTAATGGGACTAAATCACTTTCAATATAGCGTCTCACTAAAGTCGCGAGCGCGACTAATGAGTCCAAATGAGTCCTTTCCCAACCGTGGGAGCTATCTAGTGCGAAACATGCTAAAGCCGCACGAATATCCCATCCTGCATCAATTGCTGCAGCACTATCCGAACGATAATGTTTAAACGTATCGCGGACGTGAGGAATATCATACTGCTGGCATAATTGTAATAAATGCCGCGTAATTGCTAAATCAAACGGGCCGGTTCTGTCGCGAAAAGCTAAGGTGAGGGCGTCATCCCTTGTGGTTTGGTCTGGCGCAGAAACGGAGTTATCAATCGCCAATAACTCTTGAACTTGCGGACCAAAACCGTGGGTGCCTCCGATACCGACCTCTTCTGAAATCGTGAACATCATTTGGCAAGATACCGCTGGCACAATACCGTCATCCACCAGTGATTTTAATGCGGCTAACATCACTGCACATCCGGCTTTATCATCCAAATGACGCGATACAATAAAACCGTTATCAATGAATTCGGGTTGAGCATCCACTGCAACAATATCACCGACGTTTAAGCCATGGGATTGCAAATCAGCAAAGTTATAACAGGGGGCATCAAGGCGAATTTCTAAATTATCCCAATCGGCTACTTGGGTATCTACCTCAGTATTAAAACGGTGCCCTGAGGCTTTTAATGGCAAAATTGTCCCACGATATTGGTGATCATCACTAAATACTGTCACCCTTGCACCTTCCGCAAAACGGGCTGCCCATGTGCCTGTATTACGCAGTGCCAAACGCCCATTCGGTTTGAGTTGTGTCACCATCGCCCCTAATGTATCAAGGTGTGCGGCTAATGCACGTTTAGGTTCTTCAGAACCGAGTGTGATATAGAGCACCCCGCGGCGTGTGTATTTTGGTGTAAACCCCAACTCCGACAACCATTGGTGAGTTTGCGCAACGGCTTGTTCAGTCATCCCTACAGGGCTAGGTGTGCATAATAATGTTTTTAATACAGAGGTCAGATATACTTTATCTATCATTATATTACCTATCCTCACTTAAGAAACGTTCTTGTAATGTGGCTTGTAGAGCTAACATGGCTTGTTCTGCATAAGCCATATGTGCTTCCATTACCGATTGAACTTTAGCGGCATCTTTACGGCGTAAAGCCTCGATTAATTGATATTGGTATTCGATGCCTTGGCGCCTGTCGACAGGCTCAGGTTTTAAATAAATGTCCTGACAAACGGCTAAGTCTTTGAGTAAGCGTTGTAAAAAATGGCAGATAAACACTAATAAAACGTTATCGGAATAGCTGGCGACCACCGCATGAAAATCCAGTTCTGCCATTCGTTGCTGCCAGCGTTCATTTTCATCTACGGGCTCATGGTCATAAATGGCGATGGTATCGTACAGCTTTTGAATTCCTGCGTTATCGATATTATCAATGGCACTGACTGCTACCACCGGTTCTAATAATTTACGTAACGTATAAATATCCTTGATTGATATATCCCGCGTAAATAAATAGTTCGATAACAAACTCATCGCTCGCGCTTCAGTCATTGAATCAATAAACGCGCCACCACCAGGCCCAGTTTTTGTTTTAATTAACCCTTGAACTTCCAATGACTTTAATGCTTCTCTCACAGTGCTTTTGCTAGCGTTATAATGTTCAATTAACTCTTTTTCTTGTGGCAAACGGTCACCGGGTATGAGGTTATTGGCCATAATGGTTTCTTTTATCGCATTGACGATTTCATCAGTACGTTTAATACGCACTGACTCTATCGTCATTGGCTTATTGGTGCTCATATTAGCTTCTCAACTGGTTTAAATAAGTTTCTAATCGACTGAATCAACACGAATTCGTGGGGCACTTGCCAATAAATTTCGCGTATATTCATGCTCCGGTGCGGCAAATAAGCTGCGGGTATCTCGACATTCTAGCAAATCCCCTAAATAGAGTATGGCAACTCTATCTGCAATCGACTCCACTACCGCCAAATCATGGCTAATAAATAAATACGATAATGAAAACTGTTGTTTAAGTTGTTCTAATAACAATAAAACTTGCGCTTGTACCGAAACATCCAGCGCACTAACGGGTTCATCAAGTACCAATATTCGTGCATCCGCAGCTAATGCTCTCGCAATCGCTAACCGCTGTGCCTGCCCTCCTGAAAACTCATGAGGATAGCAAGCTAAAGCGTCGATTGGCATATTGACGGCTTCGAGTAATTCCGCCAAACGCTTCGCTCTTTGTGATGTGTTCATGTGCTTTAAGTATTTCAATGGAACCGTTAATGTCTCGCCTATCGTTTTACGGGGGTTCAAAGAAGCAACCGGGTCTTGAAAAACATACTGAACGGCTTGCCCAAATGCACGTGAACCTTGTTGCAGCCATTCGGCACGAGTTTGCCCTAATACCGTAATTTCCCCCGAGGTTTCACGCTCCAACCCAACTAAAATACGCGCTAAGGTACTTTTTCCTGAGCCACTCTCCCCTACAACAGCAAGGGTTTCACCTTCATAGAGCGATAATGAAATATTTTTTAGTGCGTGAACTTGGCGCCCTCGAGGGTGAAATAGGCTTCTTGGCTGCCCGAAGGTTTTCACCAACTGATTAACCTCAATCACTTTTTTCATTAAACCTCCTGAGCCGATGTTAAATCATCACCATTGGGCTGATGACCATAAAGTTGTTGGACTTGTTTTAAAAATCCACGCCCTTCCCCTAATTTAGGGACACTGGCGATCAGGCGTTGTGTATAAGGATGCTGAGGCTGGCGTAATACCGTTTGTGTCTCCCCTGTTTCAACTATCTCACCTTGCTGCATGACGGCAACACGGTCGCAAATTTGGTTAATAACCGCGAAATCATGGGTAATAAATAAGAGTGCAACACCGCGTTCACGGCGTAGTTGGTTGAGTAACTCTAAAATACGCGCCTGCACCGTAACATCTAATGCGGTGGTCGGCTCGTCGGCAATAATCAACACAGGATCATTAGCCAATGCCATCGCTATCCCTACCCGCTGGCGCTGCCCGCCTGAAAGCTCATGGGGGTAGGCATCAAAACGCTCCTGCGCATCTGGGATCCCAACGCTATCCAATAATTCAATGGCTTTATTTTTCGCCTCATAGAATGACAACGATTGGTGAGCGGTAATGGCCTCACGCAATTGCACACCTATGGTAAATTGCGGATGGAGTGTCGTCAGCGGGTCTTGGAAAATATAGGATACCTTCGCACCGCGACGGCGCTGCATAACAGATAACGGTAATGACAACATTTCTTCATGTTCTACATAAATACCACCAGCGGTAACCAACGCAGGAGGCGATGCAAGCAACCCCATTACAGATAAAGCCGTAACACTCTTACCCGAACCGCTTTCTCCAATTAGCCCTAAACATTCCCCCGCACCAACGGTAAAACTGATCCCTTTTACCGTTGGGCGTAATTGATTTCCTTGGCGAAAAGCGACCGACAAGTCTTTGACTTCTAATACCACTTGTTCGCCTCCCGTTTTCGCAGGAATATTAACTCTGTCAGTCTGTGTCATCGGTTGTGATCGCTGTAAGGCTCCTGATTTTAACCGGGGATCAAGAATGTCACGCACGCCATCCCCTAACAGGTTAAAACTAATCACAATAAGAAAGATCATAATACCAGGTACCAATGCCACATGAGGAGCAACAAACATTTGTGCGCGCCCTTGCCCTAGCATTGAACCTAAATCTGCATTCGGTGGTTGAGTACCTAGCCCTAAAAATGACAAGCCTGCCGTCTCTAAGATCATCCAGCCAATGGTCGTTGACATGGTAACCACAATGATTGGCAAGACATTCGGTAACACTTCCGTTAATAGGACTTGTAGGTGGTTTTTACCTGACAACCTTGCAGCTTGTATAAAATCTCTATCACGTAAACCCACCGTTAACCCACGAATATTCCTAGCAAAAAAGGGAATATTCACTAATGCGATAGCATACAACGCATTGAGTAGCCCTGGCCCAAGTACCGCTACAATCGCTAAGGCTAATAAAATGTATGGAAATGCCATTAGCATATCAATACAACGCATCAATAATGTATCAGTACGATGGCCTACATACCCAGCTACCAAGCCAATTAGGGTGCCGAATATTGCCGCAATTAGTGTTGCGGAAATACCGACCAATAGGGATACTCGCGTTCCCCACAGCAATCGAGACAAAATATCTCGCCCTAAATGGTCAGTACCTAATAAATGGCCAGATGAAAAAGCGGGAAGTAGCCGATTAACTAAATCTGTTTCATCAGGATTAGCAAGAGGTAGCCAAGGCGCTAAAAATGCCAAGAGCATAATGATAGATAACGTAAATAAGCCCAAAGTTGCTAAACGGTTCGCCAGTAATAATGAGCCAATCGATTGGCGATGACGATGCTGAATAACAGGGGTCACTGACTGGCTCATGATTTCAACCTCGGGTCTAACATGGCTTGCGCAACATCCGCAAGTAAATTGATAAAGACATAGGACGCTGCTGCAATCAATACGCCCCCTTGAACTAAAAACAAGTCACGGGTTGCCACAGCCTTCACTAACATGGCGCCTAGCCCCGGCCACTGAAAAACGGTTTCAATGTACACCGCACCACCAAAAACAAAGCCCGCTTGGATACCAATGACTGGGATAACGGAAACCAGTGCCATGCGAAATGCATGGCGAAAAATCACTTTGCGCTCACTCAAGCCTTTTGCTCTTGCGGTACGAATAAAATCAAGTCGCAGTACCTCTAACATTGCTGTGCGCGTCAAACGCGCTATCACCCCTGTCGCGACTAATGAAAGCGTCACTGCGGGTAAAACAAGGTGATGCAATAAATCGCTCAGGCCACCGCCTTGCCAAATATCGTACATTCCTGATGCCGGAAACCATTGTAATTGAACAGAAAAAAGCATAATCATCAATAAGCCGATCCAAAAAGATGGCATTGAGATACCCAATAAAACAGCAAGTGTAATAAATCGGTCACTCCAACTGAATTGGCGAATGGCGGAAAGGACTCCGGCCAGTAACCCTAAAACTGAACTCAGTAACAACGCACTTCCGCCCAAAATTAATGTGGCAGAAAATCGCTCTAAAACTTCATCAACGACAGGCCGGTTAAGAACAAATGAACGGCCAAAGTCACCCGAAATTAAATTATGCATCCAAATAAAATATTGCTGATATAACGGCTTATCCAACCCAAGCTCTGTTTTTACTCTAGCCACATTTTCAGGAGTCGCCCAAGGGCCAAGCAGCGCTTGAGCAGGGTCTCCAGGGATCATTGCCATGATAAAAAAGACAATTAACGTCAAACCAATCAGTATGGGTATGGTCGCTAAAATGCGTTTCAAACAGTATAACCACATAGTTTTTCCCCATAAAATCAAAAGATTAATTGAATATTCAATTCACATTAATCAATCTTTACGAACGTCTTTAAGTAATAAGTTAAAGTTAGGCTGCAATTTGAAATGTTTAACATGCTCATTAGCGACCGCATTTTGCTTCCAATTCGCCACAAATAACCAAGGGGCATCTTGATGAACAATTTTTTGTACTTGCCGATATAACTGGGCGCGCTCCTCGAGATTATTGGTGACTCGAGCTTTGTCTAATAACCTATCGAGCTGCTTGTTACTGTAATAACCAGAATTGAACCCGCCTTTATCCGGCCAAGAAGCGCTATGTAAGGTTAAAAAGGGTAAAGTATCTGGGTCATTCGTCATCCACGCCATTTCGGCCATATGCGCTTGTTTTAGACCTGCATTGACCTTTGATAGGTAAGTATTCCATTCAAAGGTTTGAATTTCGACAGATAGCCCAACCGCTTTCAGGTCTGCTTGAATGGCTGTCGCCATGGGGATCGGGTCTAGCATCCCTGAGCCCCCTTCCGTGACATAAAAAATAACTTTTTGCCCTTGAGCCCCTGCTTCTGCTATTAATTGGCGTGCTTTTTCAGGGTCATAAGGATAAGCCTTGGTTTCTGCATCAAATGCCCAATCAAATGCCGATGGGATTGGTCCTTGTGCTACCCCCGCAGAGTTCTGAAGAATGTATTTCACAATATTGTCTTTATTTACCGCATAGTTAACGGCTTGCCTCACACGCACATCATCAAACGGTGGCTGAGACGCATTGAGCATGGCATACCAAACATGAGGCCCTACGGCTTCATAAACATGAAAGCGGTTGTCATTAACAAATAATGGGACGTTATCAGCAGGGACTTCCACCATGGCATCAATTCCCCCCGATAACATTTCGGCTACCCGAGTATTGGCGTCAGTGATAGGCCGAAAAACAACATGTTTTAAACTGGGTTTACCATCCCAATAGTCTTCATTAGCGGATACGACCACCCTTTGGTTTGCGGTCCACTCATCAAACTTGAAGGGACCTGTTCCGCTAGGGTGCCGGCTAAAGTCTTTGTCATATTTCTTTACTGCTGCGGGTGAAACAATCAGCCCTGCTGGTGTCGCTAAGTTCGATAAAAACGGGGCAAACGGTTCTTTTAAGGTAAACACCACCGTTTTATCATCTGGAGTTTCTATCTTGTCTATTGCAGAAAAGAAAAATGATAATGGGAATGGCCCTGTATGGTAGTACGGGTGCTGGTTATCCAACATTCGTTCAAATGTGAATTTGACTGCATCCGCATTGAATGGGCTGCCATCATGAAATTTTATATTCTCGCGTAAATGGAAAGTATATGTGAGACCATCATCACTAACAGACCATGATTGGGCTAAAGCAGGTTCAAGCGTTAATGTACCATCCGCATTGCGAACTAACCCTTCGTACAAGTTAACCAAAATTCGAGAATCATTCGCAGCGGTTGCCACTTGTGGGTCTAATGACTGCGGCTCAGCAACTTGCCCTAATAACAAGACATCAGGATGGTTCACTGCCAATGTCGGTAGCGAAATAAAGCATAAAAGCCAAAAACTGGCTATCCACCCACATAAACGCATTTTCATTTGCTTCCCCCTGAGTGCTGACATTGCTATATGATTGTGAAGTGTGATTTGTGTCAATTTTGTTAATAATTTTATCTTTTTCTTTATTTATGATGATAAATTATATTTCAAGCAAGAATTTATAATGATAAATTTGATCAAGGTCTAATTTATGAGGTGTAAAATGACATTTTCAATTGTGGCGCGCTGCCCATTGACAGGAAAAATAGGTGCAGCGACGGCAACAGGTGGCCCTGCGGTTGGTGCATTGGTCTTACATGGCAAAAGCCAAACGGGGGCAATCGCAACTCAAGCAATGACCAACCCCATTGCTGGCTTAACAGGTATTGAATATTTGCAGCAAGGCCATAATGCGAATAAAAGCTTAAATCATCTGGTTAAGGAAGATATTGACTGTGAACGGCGACAATTAATTATTATGGATAACTATGGTGATACAGCTGATTGGACAGGTCAATATTGCTTACCTTGGTGTGGAAGTCTATCGGAACCCAACTTAGCCATTGCTGGAAATATGTTAGCTAGTGAACAAGTTTTGGATGCTATTCATCGAAGCTATCATAAAAATGCTCATCAAGATCTGGCTGATCGATTACTTATTGCCATGCAAGCTGGTGCCGATGAAGGTGGTGATTATCGAGGCATCCGCTCCGCTGCATTAAAAGTATGGAATGACCGGCAATACGCAGACATTGATATTCGCTGCGATTGGTCAGAAGCACCGCTATCAGCGCTTGAAACCATCCTTCAACAGGTTCGCTCCGAGGATTATGCTAATTTTTTCGCGCAAATCCCCACAGGAAATGAATATATCGCTAATAAGTGAAGCTATCATGGTGCATATCGACTAATAAAGTAAAATAACTGAATGATGTGTACCTGAAGTAAAAGTAACTATTTATGAAAATATTATTAACTGCATGAATAACTCTGTATTTTTTATCATTAAAGCCAGTTTAGCTTATTATTCAATTTATCATTCATTACTTAATCTTAATTATTCACTCTTGTCATACGTCCTATTACTTTTTACTATTCGTTGCCATCAGAAAATAAGTGGTTATTTTTAACAACATTAAAAATAATGAAAAACATCTATTGCTTTAAATTTATCTAATTCTATCTCATAAATGATTACGATAATTAACCTTAATAAAGACTAGGTTATTTATTTTTGTTTAGGCGCTTCACCACAGAAACAAAATAACATTTATTATCAATTGGTTATAAAACATCTCTCCAGCTAACCTAGTGGACAATATTTATGCAACCTAGCCAATCAATATTAAATACGGTTAAATACTGCAAGCCTTAACAAATGGATGATTAATAATCAAATGAACAAAAATAGCTCAAAAAGTACATTTAAAACTCATTTATATATTAATTTCCCAATTTTAGAACTTAAGGGATATTCAGAATTTTCATCTATGGTGAAATATTAATCTCCCTCTTTGACCCCCTCATCAATTATTGCCTTTAAGCTAAATTTTCATATTTACACCTGTACACTTTTAATGACATTAACATTAAAAAAATATTAATTCTTATATCTCTAAAATAAAGTAATCACCTACAAAGCCTTTACAGCACTGAGTAGATCAATTTACGTCGCATTTCATTTCAATGACCTTTATTAACAAATGCTACCGCCACTTAACAATTACAAAATATATGATAAGATCATTATCTCAATTTGAAATTATTTACTATATAAAAAACAAGATTGTTATTGAGGTTATAGATGAAAATCTCGAGAAGAAAGCTATTATTAGGGGTTGGTGCTGCTGGTGTTCTAGCAGGAGGTGCTGCGGTTGTTCCTATGATCAATCGTGAAGGTCGTTTTGAATCGACTAAATCACGCGTACCCGCTGTTGCTGGTACAGAAGGCAAATTACCAGAGTCTGCGGATGCAGTCATCATCGGTGCTGGCCTTCAAGGGATCATGACCGCAATTAACCTTGCAGAGAAAGGTCTTAATGTTGTTATCTGTGAAAAAGGTGTTGTGGGCGGTGAGCAATCAGGCCGTGCATATAGCCAAATCATCAGCTACAAAACCTCTCCAGCTATTTTCCCTTTACACCACTATGGGAAAATTCAATGGCTCGGTATGAACGAAAAAATCGGTGCTGATACCAGCTACCGTGTTCAAGGCCGCGTTGAAGTGCCTTCAAGCGAAGAAGATTTAGAAATTTCAAGAGCGTGGATTAAGTCTGCATCTGAAAACCCAGGTTTCGATACGCCTTTACGTACCCGTATGATTGAAGGTACTGAACTGGCTAATCGTCTGGTTGATGCGCAAACCCCATGGAAAATTGGTGGTTTTGAAGAAGACTCTGGTAGCCTTGACCCAGAAGTTGTTACGCCAACGATGGCAAACTACGCTAAATCAATCGGTATTCGCATCTACACTAATTGTGCAGTACGTGGTATTGAAACTGCAGGCGGCAAAATTTCTGATGTTGTCACTGAAAAAGGTGCAATCAAAACGTCTCGTGTTGTTCTGACGGGGGGTATTTGGTCGCGTCTGTTCATGGGTAACTTAGGTATTGACGTTCCAACACTAAACGTTTATCTGTCACAACAACGTATTACTGGCGTACCAGGTGCACCAAAAGGTAACGTACACTTACCTAACGGTATTCACTTCCGTGAACAAGCTGATGGGACTTATGCTGTTGCACCACGTATCTTTACCAGCTCTATCGTTAAAGACAGCTTCCTGTTAGGCCCAAGATTCCTACATGTATTAGGTGGCGGTGAATTACCATTAGAATTCTCTCTTGGTAAAGACTTATTCAACTCCTTCATGATGGCAACATCTTGGAATTTAGACGAGAAGACACCATTCGAAGAGTTCCGTACGGCAACAAATACACCAAACAATGAACACTTAGATGGCGTTCTAGAAAGACTGAGAAAAGAGTTCCCAGTATTTAAAGAGTCTAAAGTGGTTGAGCGTTGGGGTGGTACTGTTGCACCAACGGATGATGAAATTCCAATTATTTCAACCATCGAGCAGTATCCAGGTCTGGTCATCAACACCGCTACAGGCTGGGGTATGACAGAAAGCCCTGCATCTGGTCGATTAACGGCTGAGTTGTTAATGGGTGAAACACCATTTATCGACCCTACGCCGTATAAACTTTCTCGTTTTAACTAAAAAACGGGGAAAATAACGATTTTTACTGTGGATCTATTAGCGAATAGTTTAAAGTTAAATGAAAGTTTAATTTTTGATAAAATTAATAGATCCTATTTACTTTGATAATGTTAAGGAGTTTACATGCGCTATAAAACTTTATTGCTTTCTCTGCCTTTGATTTTAGGTGTAGCAAGTGCGAATGCAGCTGATGATGTTAAACGCGTTCCAGTGAAAGGATTCCCTATCTCTGAATCAGTAGAAATCAATGCGGGCAACCTCATTTTCCTAAGCGGAAAAGTTCCTTCTAAAATCTCTGCAGACGCTAAAGAAGGCGTTTTAGAGTCTTATGGTAATACCGAAGCACAAACAATCAACGTATTAAAACAAATCCAAGCTAACCTCGAAGGTATGGGTTTGACAATGAATGACGTTGTTAAAATGCAAGTATTTTTAGTTGGTGGTGAAGAAACTCAAGGTACTATGGACTTCGCTGGCTTCATGGCCGGTTACAATAAGTTCTATGAGTCTGAGAAAATTACTAATCTGCCAGCTCGTTCTACCTTCCAAGTCGCTAAACTGGCTAACCCAGCTTGGAGAGTAGAAATAGAAGTGACAGCGGTACGCCCTGCTGCAAAAAAATAAGTTATTCAATAACGAATAGCTAAACGATAATGAGGCATAGCAATGTGCCTCGTTATAATAACACTTCTTAATTGCCACATCTTTCAACATTCCCTCACAGACTGTCATTATTGCTTCCTGTATGCTATTGCTTAAAGTTCTTCAATAAATAAACGTGCTATGCTGCAATCATTAGCACTGCAATCATTAGCACTGCAATCATTAGGGTAAAAATGAGTCATCGCATCAAATAAGGCAATATATGATTAAAGAGTCTCTCAAGATCCACGGTAAAAAACAGTTTGAAATCAAACAAAAAGTTCTATTGCCTCGTAAATCAAAAGAGATCCGCTATCAGGTCGAAAGTTTTTTCTTTCTTCCATCATCATTGCAAGTCAACCCTGATCTATACACGCCATCAAGCCTTCAACGTAGCCTCAAAAACTATATCCGCTTAAGCCCACCCACGGTTAAGCTTTCAGCTTTACCAGAAGAAAATGGCGAATTAGATGACTTAAAACGCTGGTTAGAACAATGTGACCCATTAAACCCACCCTCATTGGACGAGTATGAGAACAAGTTAAAACGCTATGCTTTAACCTTTAAGCGCACGGTACGAATTAATGTCAAAATGATAAGCCAAAACGCCCAACGACAAACAGATGAATACTTAACCGAGTTTATGGCGAACATGGCGAAATGCCTCGGGGTTTATCGGGCGTTAGCGCCACTGGCGGGAAAAATTGAAGAAAGCATTCGCTCAAATGCATTTTCTTATTGCGACGAATTTATGACCTACTACACCATGAATTATTTGCGTGATTTATTAGCTGAGAAGCAAATACCGTTACGTGAAGAAATCCGTCATTTTTGGTATCAAGAAATGCGTTACCTAAAGAAACAATACCCTGATTGTTTTCCCAGTGATGAAACTGATGCCGAATTAGTGACATATCGTCGCAATTTATTGAAAAAATACATCAATCGCTACCTTTACTTAGAGATCCGCCATAAACGTGGGTTGCCATTATTATTGCACTCCATTTATGGTATCGCTGCAGCAATCTCAATGATTTTTGCCACGTTAATCGCCTTTCTTTGGCAAGGAAAATATGGCGCATTGAGTGCAAATTTATTTTTAGCTATGGTTATTGGCTATATTTTCAAAGATAGGCTGAAAGAAATCGGTCGTGAGCAACTCTATCGCGTTTTCCAAAAGTGGATCCCGGATAGACAGCTACGTATTTATCGTGAAGGTGTTAAGGCCCCTGTCGGGCTATGCAAAGAGTCTTTTCGCTTCATCAGTGAAAACATGCTCTCCCCTGATATCCGTGAAATGCGACAAAAATCCCATTGGGTTAATTTAGTTAATGTCCAACGTATGGAAGATATCCTGTATTACCGCAAAGATGTATTGCTTCATAACCGCCATTCGGTGTTTGAAAAAAACCAATCATCAATTGCTGATATCACACGCTTTAATATTTCAGATTTTCTAAAATATATCGATATTAGCTATGAAGAACTCACTGTAAATGATGATGAACCTACAATCATTGGTGAAAAGGTCTACCATATTTACCTTTGCCGCCGTGTCACAATTAACAAAAAAACCTACAATGAGCTGGCGCGTTTAGTGGTTAATGCCGATGGGATAAAACGCTTAGAAGTGTTGCAATCACTAGATTTACTGACAACCGATGAAGACATTGAAATTTCACCGCAATGAATTCATTCTGCCACTAACGGTCTTCTATTCGGTAATATTCCCATTCATTTAGGTTGTAGCCAACACCGCTACAGCTCAAACTATGATAACCATTTAATTTTCTAAATCATTCGAACTGTAGCAAGGCGGCAAGAGAAGATATCTCGGGGAGCATACAAAAGTATGTGACCCGGAGTAGCTGAACGTAGCCAACACCGCTACAGCTCGAAGGATGATAACCATTTAATTTTCTAAATCATTCGAACTGTAGCAAGGCGGCAAGAGAAGATATCTCGGGGAGCATACAAAAGTATGTGACCCGAGTAGCTGAGCGTAGCCAACACCGCTACAGCTCGAAGGATGACGAAAATTTAGTAGTAGAGAGCAATATACTGATCATCCACCCGTTTAATATCAACCGGAGTATCAAAAATATCCTCAATAATGTCAGATTTCATGATCTCTTCTGGCTTACCGTGATAAGACAGGCGACCGTTTCTCAGAGCGACAATATAGTCCGAATAAACGGAAGCGAAATTTATATCGTGGATTACTAAGATAATGGTTTTGCCTAGCTCATCTGCCGCTTTACGCAGCAGTTTCATCATGATCACCGCATGTTTCATATCCAGGTTATTCAATGGCTCATCAAGTAAAACATATTCTGTATCTTGACATAAAACCATTGCGACATAAGCCCGTTGGCGTTGGCCACCCGATAATTCATCTAAATAACGGTGACGTAAATCTGACAAATTTAGAAAAGAGAGTGACTCATCAATTTTCTTTTTATCGTCAATGGTTAAACGGCCTTTAGTGTATGGGTAACGCCCAAAACCAACCAATTCCTCGACTGTTAAACGGCTGGCAAATTGATTTTCTTGGCGTAAAACTGACAAACATTTCGCTAATTTATCACTCGGTGTTGTCGATACGTCTAAATCATTCACTTTGACGTAACCACCGTAATCAGGCTGTAACAAGCGCCCAATTATCGACAACAGTGTTGATTTACCTGCACCATTAGGCCCGATGATTGAGGTAATACCGCTATTTTTAATTGTTGTTGTTACGTTATCTAAGACTTTAGTATCCTGATAACTTTTCGATATCTGACTAATTTCAATCATACTAAAACCTTCTTAACACCATATAAATAAAGAAAATACCGCCGACAAATTCGATAACAACTGATAATGTCCCAGCCATATTTAAGCCATATTCTAGAATCAACTGCCCACCAATCAACGCAATGACACCAAGTAGAAAGGAAACGGGTAGCAAATAGCGGTGCTGGCTACTGCCAGCCACTAAATAAGCTAAATTCGCGACCATCAAACCTAAGAATGTTAAAGGCCCAACTAATGCTGTAGAAACTGCAACTAATATTGAAATAAGCAACAAAATGACAGTGACTTGCTGGCGATAATTAATCCCTAGATTCACCGCATTGGCTTGCCCTAACGCGATAACATCAAAACAATAACGCATGCGCCACAATAGGACACCTACGACTGCCGTGATCATTAATGTGAATAGAATTAGCTCAGGTGTTCCCTTTGTGAAGGTGGCAAACATCCGGCTTTGTAAAATGGAAAATTCATTAGGGTCCATTAAACGCTGCAGCAATGTCGCTACGCTGCGAAATAATGTGCCAAGAATGATACCCACCATCAATACTAGGTTGATATTCATTTTAACTGACACAAATAACCAGCGGTAGAGCAGAACAGAGAACAGTACAAGTAGTGTGGACTCTAATAGAAACTTACCAATATTCAATAACCAAGAGGATGGAAAACTCTCACTATAGAAGATAAAAATGGTTTGTAATAATACAAACAATGCTTCTAATCCCATGATAGATGGGGTTAATATCTTATTATTAGCAATCGTTTGAAAGAGAACTGTTGAAACCCCAGCCGAGAAAGCTACCACAATCATGGTGAGAACAATATAGCCTCGATGCGGCAAAATATAAGCAAGATTGCTACCCAAATTGACCGTCATATAAAGCACAATGGATAGCAGCGATAGTGCCAGTAGTATCCATATTCTTTGCAACGGCGTTACCCCTTTTTTAGGTAACGCTATTGATGAATTAACTTTTTGCATAACGTTGTTGCTTCAACAATAAATATAAAAAAATCACCGCGCCAACGACACCTAAAATCACACTTGCTGGGATTTCAAATGGATAGCGAATTAAGCGCCCAATAATGTCACACAGTAAAACTAAGCCACCACCAGCAATACAAATCCATGGGATGGTTTTACGTATGTTATCGCCCATCACTAAGCTCACGAGATTTGGAATAATTAAGCCTAGGAAAGGTAATGCCCCGACCACCACGACCACGACGCCACTGATTAAAGCGATAATCGATAAACCAATGGTCATCACTTTGCGATAATTTAGGCCAACATTAATTGAAAACTCACGTCCCATACCAGCCACCGTAAAGCTATCGGCAATCCAGCAAGCAATTAATGTTAATATTCCCACTAACCACAAAAGTTCATATCGGCCTTGAATGATGCTAGAAAAGTCACCGCTCATCCATGCACCAAGAGATTGTAGTAAGTCGAAGTAATAAGCGGTAAAAATGGTCAATGCGCTAATAACTGCCCCTAACATAATCCCCACCAGTGGAACTATCAGGGCAGATTTTAAAATCACACGACGTAATAGCACCATAAACAACATGGTGCCAAGAAGTGCAAAACCGCTGGCCACCACCATTTTAGTCATAATACTTGCTGCTGGGAAAAGCACCATGACGACCAATAAACCTAAACTGGCTGACTGGGTTGTTCCTGCGAGGGAAGGTTCAACAAAACGGTTTTGTGTTAATAATTGCATGATTAGCCCAGCAACACTCATGGCGCTACCAGCTAAAATCAAGGAGACGGTTCGGGGAATTCGGCTAATAAAAAAGATGTCTTGCATCTCTGGGTCGGTGAAAAGCGAAACGGGTGACACGTCACCCGCTCCAATAAACAAGCTTAATACCGCTAAAACCAATAACGCGACAATTCCACAAAAAAGATAAAGCGTTTTCATCGGTTATTTTGCTTGGCTCTTCTCTAATGCTGTATTGATATCGTCCATTAACTGAGAATAAGTTTGGATCCCACCAGCAATATATACTGCAGTTGGGTCAAGGTAAGTAATTTGGCCTTTTTCCCATGCAGCGGTTTTTCTAACTAATGCGTTATCTAATACTTCCGCAGCAGGCTGTGCATCCGTTTTGCCAATTGCGCTGTCACGGTCGATAACAAATAACCAGTCTGGGTTTAATTTCACCAGTAATTCTGCATTAACGATATTACCGTGGCGACCCGTGTTTTCTTCAAACACATAAGCAGGTTCAAAACCTAATACATCAAAGATAAAACCGAAACGAGAACCTGGTCCATACGCAGAAATTTTACCGCCACTAACTAAGATTACCATCGCTTTACCCGCAGTCGGCGCTTTAGCTTTGATACCTTCAATTTTAGTATTGAAGTCAGAAATCAGTTTTTTGGCTTGTTCTTCTTTACCGAATAGCGCGCCAAGTTCATTAGTACGTTCAGTTAAGCTACCAATAAAGTTTTTGTTATCAATATCTAATGAAATAGTTGGTGCAACACCGCTGAGTTTGTCATAGGCATCACGAGCACGGCTACCACCTAAAATCAGGTCAGGCTTAGCATTACTTAAGGTTTCATAAGCAGGTTCAAATAATGTCCCGCCATTGACGTATTCAGAACCACTGTATTTAGTTAAGAACTCAGGGAAGTGAACGTTGGTTTGTGGAACACCGGCAACTGGTGCCCCGAGTGCATCCATGATGTCCAATGTTTCCATGTTCATCACCATGACTTTTTGCGGATGACGAGGAATTTCAGTTTTGCCTTGGGCATGTTCTATTGTGATAGTTTGTTTTTCTGCGACTTGAGCTGTTTCTGTCGTGTCTTTTGCGTTATCACAACCAGCTAACACTAACGCAGATAACAACGCAATACCCGAAACTAATGATTTTGCAAACATCTAATTTCCTCCGTCCATCGATAAAAGTACTGATGATAAAATTTGGTGATCCACAATGTAGCGTATATTACACGCAAATAAGCGCAAATGATATTAGTTTGCATTTGCATTCACTAAAAAGTTGTTGCAACGCACAAAAACATCAATTTAATTTGTTGAATCTATGAATTTTAAAGTGTTAAAAGGCAAGAGAGAGATAAAAAACAAGGAGAACTCTATAAAAGAAAGGGTTGGCAGTTTGTTACGACACTTAATTCAAAAATAAATAGGTTGAGTTTTCTACTGTACGTGTTTGCTTAGCGACTTTTATTACAGTTAGGCGACATAAAATCGTCATCTCAACCTATTTATCATTAACAACCATTTAAAGACTTATTATTGCGTATCATCCAGTCGCCCATTTTCACTGAGCTGAGAGCTGATATCTTCAAGGAACCAATCAATTGGTGTTCCCATCAAAAATGCAAGTTTAAACAAGTGAAACAAATCAATCTTGATTTTGCCTCTTTCATAGCGTGAAATCTGTTGTTGACTAACACCTAATAACTGAGCTAACTGAAACCCTGTATACCCCAGTTCTCTACGCTTTTCTAAGATCCTCTGACCTACCATATAATGGATTTTTTCACTGCCATTTTCTGAATACATATTTTCACCATTTATTAAGGCACAGTTAAAATAAGGGCTGCGGCACCTTCAAACTGACCGGCTTGAACTCGGCCATTAGTACCTAATACAGCTTTCATGGTTACCGAATTTGTTCCACCAGCAGGCACATGAATTCTGTAACCAGCTTCTCCTGGCGTATCGTTTCCACCTAGATACAAATTCGCGTATAAACTGTTATCTGGTCGTAAATTAACACGGCCATTTGTCACGTTAACACCTGTGGCAATCACTAGCACATCCATCGCTAAGTTACAGGTCACACTAATGTTTACTTGTTTTGATTGACCAGCAAGTTCAGCTTCACTAATCGAACCAAAGTTAATATCAGGGATCGTATTGTTAATCTTACAAGCCCCAATCGGTGGAGGCGCAATACCACATAATGAGCCGGGAATTAACCCACCGTTACTCGTAACCCCAGTACGATCTTGGTAAAACAGCCCCACACATTCCTGATTATTCTGTAGCCTAACCCCAGTATGAACAGCCCACTGTGTTGCTGGAGCTGTCGCCTTTGCCAAAACACCGGGTATATTCTGAACGTCACGCATGTATTCATACTTAGAAATTTCGGCCAACTCGACGGTTGCCGCCCCTGGTGTTCCAGCAGCTGTATGCTTATGGCTTATGGTGAGATAGCATTTCGACCACCTAAAGCAAGGATTACGCGTAGTTGGCAATTCAGGGTCCCAGCGAGCAATGACGTACTTATAGTTTGCATCCCCATTATTTGGGTTATTACCGGGCTTTGATTCAGTGATATAGGAAAAAACAGAGGCTGATGCAGTAGATGAAAACATGACTGCACCAATTAATAGCGATAAAAATACTTTCATATTAGTTCACAGCCTTATTATTCATAATCTAATTTAAATGTTGCTACAGCACTGTAAGGGCCTACTTTTATTGTCTTATTTGCAATAGCATCCGGTTCACCTTTTAAATAGGCATAGAACCTCAATTGGTTAGCACCATCTTGTAACGTTAACTTCGAGCCTTTCTGGTCAATAGCCAGTGGTGTTTTATCTGAGTTTTGTAACCCCACTGCGAAACCAGATGCAACACTACCTGTTGATAATGCAATAAAACCAGGAAGTGCAAGATTAGGTGTTCCTGAAAACGTCACTTCCACAAATTTGCCTATCGTTGTGTCACAGTCGGCCAGTTTAATCGCAAACTCTTTAGGAGGCGTTTCACCATAGGCGTAAAAGTTTTTTTCTGGTGTATCAAAAAACTCCATCAGGATGTTTTCATCACCCGGTAAAATAGTGCAGGGTTCCTCCACTAAATTACCGATAATCCTTAAATTATCAGGCACAGCGAAAGCAGTGCTAACGTTGATAAGTAAGGCACTAGCTACTGCACATTGAATTAGTTTTTTCATTATTGGTACTCCGCTAGCAATGTCCCTGTTGCGGCAAAGCCTCCTTCAGGCAACGTAACTCCCAATCTCTTTACAGGAACAACCTCTAAAACAGGTGGTTGCCCATAGCTAATCTTTAACGGTTTATTAATTTCAAAACCGAGGCCATTTTGGGTAATACGCATGCCAAGATCTCGAACATTAGTTTCCAGTGCCGACTTATCAAAATCTGTTGCTGTCCCTTTGATAGTTAGCATTAAGTCCCAACCTTTTAAGTTTTCTTCACACTTCAATGCGTAATTAATCGGTTTCGCAAAGTTAACGCCATCAACCTTATGTAAACCAATGTCTTTGTATTCGATGACGTGAACTTTATCTTCAAAAACAGTGCAAGGCGGTGGAAGTAACAAGGTTCCAGTAAATTCCACATCGTTTGCCATCGCAGCGCTAACAGGTATAACTAACAAACTCATTATCAGAGGAAGTCTTTTCATTATTTTTTTCATTATTTTCCCCTCACTGATAATCAAGTTTGATAGTGACGCCCGCATGAAAAACCCCACCCTTTGTTAATGTTGTGGATAAATCACGAACAGGTATGGCTTCAAATTGAGGGGCATTTGGATACACAAACTTAATTTCTTGGTTTAATCGAAGTTTGCTTCCGTTATAACGAAAAGCGATCCCTAAACCTTGAATGTCTGTTTCAATCGCACCACTATCAAAGGAGGCAGGAATACCAACCAACGTCATTTTCATTTGTGATGTCGGTCTTTTTTCACAATCAATATTGTAATTTATCGATTTTGCATAGGCGTTACCGTCAATCCGTGTACTCATGATTTCGTCAAAATTAACTTTGATTATATTTCCGCCATTAATTTTGCAAGGTGGTGGTGCCAAAACAACCCCTTTAATCGGTACGGTTATCATACCTGGCGTAATTGTCGCCCTTGTACTTCCTGATGGGCTAATACGCGAATCAGGTAATCCTGCATAGGAAACCGATGTAAAAAATATTCCAGCGAGACATGATGCCAGCAGGTACCGCTGCTTATTTAAATCACTCATAATCCACCTTAAAGTCCATTACGGCGCTGAAACTTCCTTCCGTCAGTTTTTCGGGAGTTCTCACTGGCGTTACAAAATATTGAAGTGTGCCTTGCGGTGCATCGAGAAATTGTGGACGACCACGACTTCCTAGCCTGATATCTTCTCGTTGTGCATCCGTCACTTCTAACGCCACGCCAGAGACACCTTTTACACTTAACATTTCTGGAAAATGCTTATCCGATACGGCAACAAAAGAAACCGTTATCACCGGTTGCATTGCATCCCAAAGTGCACGACCCGTTCGAGTGTCTTTCATTCGACTTTCCGTACGAATGCAGTGCCTAAATTCTAATTCGAATGACACTGGCTCAGCTCTATCACCAGGTTTACGGAGTGAATAAGAAGGGATCTCCCCTAGAGACACTTCTTGGCGCTTTGAATTGGTCACATCCATCGTACAAGGTGCCTCGGTCATCATGCCATTTACTGTCAATGTTCCGTGTAATCCATCAATATCCCAGCTACTTGTTCCAAAGGTAAACACTGGAACTAAGCCAAATAAGATAGTGCTGAACTGGAGAGTCCTTTTCATACATTATTCTCCGTTATCTGTCCGTCGAAGATTCAACTTTGCAAGTTGTACCGGCGCAACCAAACGTCAATTTAGGCCTTCCACCATAATCATTGATATAAGTTAGAACTGGTTTTGCCCCCATGGCACTTGCGCTACCCTTAAGCATTCCGTTACTTTTTGGTGAGATCATCACAGGCTCAAATTGCTTCACCGTATCTCCACCCACTCTTGAACTTGCATCCACAATCGTGACAAAGTAAGCAGTTGGATTTGTGATTTCGTAGGCATCTCCTTTACGCGTTAACGTAATTTTTTCCTGCCATGGATTTTCTAAATCCGTACGAGTGGCGTATAACGCTTTTGGTCTATAAAACAATTTAATACGCGTCTGTAATGCAATCTGTAAAACGTTAGCTTCTTTACTACGTGGTGGAATCTCTCGTAAGTTAAAGTAATAAACACTTTCTCTGTCCTGAGGTAATGTAGCGATATCAGGAAGAGATTGAATTTTAACCTGGCTACCTTCACCTGGTTCTACACGTTGAACTGGTGGTAAAACCGTGAGTGGGCTTTCAATTTTGTTACCATTAGCGTCTTCAATCCAACCCTGCGCAAGATAAGGTAATTCTGTGTTTTCATTCTTAATATTCAAGCTAATGGTTTTTTCAGTCCCATTATAAATAACGCGTGTTCTATCAAGTGCAATAGCAGCCAGAGCCTGCCCGCATAGCACCGCAGATAACGTGATTGTTGTAGTAAAAAATGCAATTTTTTTAATATTCATAAGTACCAACTATTTATAAAATCAAGCAACTTGGGTTACTCTGTATAATCTGTGCTGTAAGCAATATCCGGTGGTTTTAATAACCAACGCTGACTCGGCGCTACGCCCTGTTTAATCGGCGCAGGCTTGTAAACTGGAGCAGACTGCCCAACAGGAACGGCTTTTGCTGGCATATACCCAGGTTCAACACTTGGGCTGTTTGTACACGGTAATAACAGTGAGTTAAATTCAGCCGTGGTAATATTTTCTGGAACCTGAATTTTGCATTGCACACTTCCATCCCAATACACATCTAAAACTTCATTTGGGTTGATACCTGAGATATACACAGACCCATTATCAGTTACGATACCGAGCTCTCTATTCTTCTCATTTCTCACGGTGGCACCGAATGGCGGATAACTTCCATCTGCCAATGCCAATCTCACCATGGTTTTAATACCCGATAACACTTCAAACTCGCGATAACCTACAGCCCCTTCTGTCAGCGTAATTGGCTGAGATGTCCGGATGGCTTCTACGTTGTCAGGCAATTGAGTCACATCAATGGATGTACTGGTACGATAGTAATCACTGATATCAGCAACTACCGCTTTACCAAAAATATTGGTTTCAGTGGTCGGCCCAAAACCTTGAATAGGCACATTTTTCACCCCCTCAGTTCCCACCATCACACGGCTTCCACCTGGGGTATTAATGCGGTGCAATGCAGCACCATGCCCTGTGACTGTTGCACCACCTTGTAAAGAAAATGCAGCTGAGGTAGTATCGCCATTGATATAGCTGGTACTTGCAGTAAGTGTTGCTAAATCAGCGTAACGTGTATAGAAACCATCAATAGTTCCACGGCCTCGGTTACTTACCCCAGTACCCACGCGATAGTTCGTCTTATCATCAATGGAATCAAAATAACTGACGGTGTGTGAGTTACCATCTCTTGTCACCATATTGTTGTAGCTAATTGACGCTCTATCTGCCCAAGGCAAAGAAAGATTCATATATAGCCCGTCGTCATTATTTCTATTATCAAATTTGTTACGGAATGCCGTTAAACTTAAGTTGATATTTTTAAAACGACCAATATCAAAATATTTCGCAATAGAAAGGTTATAACGTTTTGCCGCTGGCTTATTCCAATAGGTTTCGTGGTTATAGTTCAGATACGCGGTCAGATCTGCACTGGTGAAATACTTATTAAATGTAATCGTATACAGCTCTTTACTATTATCGAATTCCACACCTCTATAACGACGATCGAGGTACTGGTTCATACTCATAAAGTCACGTTCAGAGAATCGGTATCCTGCGAAAGTGACTTGGCTATCATAGTCTTCAAAACGTTTTGAATAACTTAAGCGATACGATGCCCCTGTATAGATTTTGTTATCTGTTTTCAGTTTCGCGCGTGACTCGGTGACATCGAATGAAATTGCACCAAAGGCGAGTAAATCTCGACCAACACCGAGTGATAACGCGTTATAGTCACCTGCTGCTATTGCACCGCCGAATAATGACCAACCGTTGGAGACCCCCCAGCTAAATTCCCCCGTAACAAACCCTTGCCCTTCTGTTTCATGTTCCATATTATTCGGTCGGCCACCTGCAATCTTAAACAGAACTGAGCCTGGACGAGTTAAATAAGGAATGGAGGCGGTATTCATTTGGAATTCTTGTACCGAGCCATCCTGCTCTTCGACGCGTACATCTAATTTACCGCTAACCGCATCACTTAAATCTTGAATACGAAAAGGCCACGGAGCAACTTGTGTTTCATAAATAACACGTCCTTGCTGAGTCACGATCACTTTTGCATTGGTTCTTGCAACGCCAGTCACCTCCGGTGCATAGCCACGTAGGTTTGGTGGTAGCATTCTTTCGTCAGAGATCAGGCTGGCCCCCATATAACGGAATGAGTCAAATAGTCCTGAACGTAAAAATTGCTCACCCATCGTGAGCTTTGCATTTAGCTCTTTTACTGCTCTATAGGCATAATATTGGCTCCAATCCCATTTACGGTCGGTCGATTGCCCATTAGTGCGATTATAACTTGCTTGCCAATCTGCCCTAAAACGCCAAGCACCAAGGTTAAAGCCAGTTGTACCGTTACCAGTAACTGACTGGGTATTGGCTGAATCCGCAGGCCTTGTTAAGTTAGCATTCAAGTTATAGTCAAAAATTAGGGCGGGTACACCTTCATCCCAACGAGATGGCGGATCCCAGTTATCAGAAGTAAATTCGATATAAGCCTGAGGTACAGTAATTGTGACTGTTTCTTTGGCTAAAGAACCGCTTACTGTCATTCCAGGGATCGTTTCTGGAATTAAACATTGGCCATTTTTAGCAAACTCAACCTTTTTCTTCCATTCATCGCGCAAAGCAATATGTTCAACAACATCTGGCGTTAAACAAGGCTCCGTCATACTTGGATCATTAGGATCCTCGATATATTCAATATCAAAAATGTCAGCTAAGTCGCGATTATTTAAATTAATTTTAAATGGATATTTCCCTGGCATAACATAGCCCGCACGAGAGAACTCGTTTAAGGAAATATTTTTTTTATCCTGAAGATCTAAAACATCTGTATTAAACTCAATACTATCATTATTTGCATTAGCTAAATTTATATGAGCAATAGCAAGAAACACCATGGTAGCAACAGGCGTTAAAAAATAACTTACTGAGTTATTAAATACTTTATTTTTACTTTTTAATTGCAGAGCCATAATAGTCCCTTAGTAATAACTCAGTAATAATCCATTTTAAAACGGATAGTTGTCTGATAATTCCCTGGTTTTAAACGTTTATTATTAGATACTACCCGCACCTTATAATGCAGAGTTGTATTGCCTGCGCTAATAGGTAAATCAGGCATTGCTCTACCAGGTATAGCTACATTTCCAGCTGTATCAGAAATTTTTACTGACAATCCATTTGCATGCCCAAAAACATCGAAGTTACGGCCATCTGTTGGACCATCGAATGTAATATTGAAAGTTTGCCAATTAGGAGTTCCAGGAGTTACCGGTGTTAAAACACAATTGATAAGGCGTATAGAGAAATCACTTGTAGGACTTTCTCTGTCGTGAATTATCTGGCTAACCGGTACAGTCGTTATGTTAACTGATTGATCTCGGCTATCTGCATCTATTGCACAAGGGCTCTCAATGATTGAACCGCCCATGGTAACAGTTCCTTTGAACTGACTTTGTGCCCGAGAATTTTGATTTTGCGCACTAACTATCGGGGCAAATATCATTCCTGAAAGCACCATGACAATGATGCCAAAGTGATTCATAGCGACTCCATTTCAACTTAATAACCAATTTCAATGCATTAAAATTAGTGCCCATACATCCTTGTACGGGCTATACCAATTACTGGTAGCTCAGAGCAAATGTTGCAATTGCATCAAATTCACCTGGTACAGCTGGTTTGTTTGCTGCATCATCATCGCCTTGCAAATAAGCTTGGAAACGCAATGTGTTCGCACCAGTTAATAAAGTTTGAGATGGTGATTTAGCACCTAAAGCAATTTTAGTTCCGTTGTAGTCAGTGATCACGATACCCGCATTTTTCGCAGTACCAGCAATAGCTAAACCATCAGTTACCGAAGTACTTGGAATACCAGTAAATGTAGTTTGAACAGTTTTCAGAGTTGTGATGTCACACTGCTCTAATTGGATATTGAAGTCACGAGCAATACTTTTACCGCCACCGTTTAATGCAGACGTCGCGATAGCACCCATTTGTACTTCAAATGCTTGAGAACCTGGTGGAATTGAGCAAGGAGCATCAATAATTGAACCTTTAAAAGTGACTTGACCGCCACCTTGGTTTGCAGAAGCAGAACCAGCAACTACTGCCAGACCTAAACCTAATACTAAAGCAAGTTTATTTAATTTCATTTTATACATTTCCATTAGATAAAAAAGACGACACAAATTAAAATAATGAGTTATTATCAATCTGATTATTTTAATTTTTTCTTAAAATATATTCGATTAGTAAATATTAAGGATTGACACTAATAACTATTCCTATTTATCAAACTCCATTAATAAATAAAATAATTAAACAATGCATCAATGCGGTGCCATTATTATATCTCATTCTAGTTATGTCAAATCTGAAGATTAATTAACTACTCACATTGTAAGTTAGTAATATATATATAATATCCAGAGAATACTCTATTTTAAATACTCCATTACTGGATAAACGAGTGATGTACATCTAATTAAATCGACCTTTTTTTAATAAAAAACCACAAAATAAACCCAATCATTACTAATAAAGTTTTTTATACTCATAAAACGGGTTCTTATTAGTGAAAAAAAATGAGGTGGAAGATAATAATAAAACTAGAATTAGATAAAATCATTAAAACGAAAAGTTTACTGAAAAATAATTAATCAGAAACATCTCAAAAAAAACAATTAAATATTTTCATAATGTTTCTCAATTCACTAATTGTTACATTTAAGCCAAAAAGAAAAATAAACATAAAACAATAAATATCATATAGACACATTAAATTTTTGTGTTTTTCATATGAATGGCACCTAGAAAACAATAATATAATAAAACATTTTTTTAAATTGAAATGAAAATAGAAACAATTAAGAACAAACGAATTAAATAAGTATCTACTAGAAAAAAACTTCATTGCAAAATATTTCAAATGGTAATAAAGAGTAATTTTCAATAAATCTATAATTATATAAATCTTATCTTTAAGCCTCAAAAAACCAAAAAATTAGCTTCTATAATCACAATCAGGTTATTTTTTAAGATTAACTAACTAAATTAAGATACGTTGGATAAAGTCAGTTTCTAGAAAACCCACCATGAATAAACAGAACACCTTAAGTTATTCTCGATAATTACATCACTGACCTAATGGTGATAGTTAAAATATAGAGGCTATACATTTAAGTAAAAATACCAATAAAAAATATTGGAATTAAAATATGATTAAATTAGACGTTATTGAGCAAAATAGAAGATAGATTGATCTCTAGCAGATTAAAAACAATCTGTGCTAGCCTAGTTTGATGTTAATACGTTTTTGTTTTCCTGATAGGCTACTCATTGGGTGGTCATGTGATGTAGGTAAAAAGCCTTATCATGCTCGAAGCACTTGCGAGTCGACAAATAGCCGCTAACTAACCAGGGTATGAGATAAGAAGTTAAAAATTTACTGACGTTTCGTTGCATCAGAGTTTGAGGCGATTCCCTACAAGGATGGCATTTTCTTCTATTACTCTATGAAAACTGCCCCTCAATAGTGTTATCAGATTAGTTTTTCAGCTGTAAAGCAACATACAACAATACCTTACTTTCAATCGTTAATAGATCTAATTTTGTTATCTCAGATATCCTTTTTAAACGATAATCTAATGTATTTCTATGAATAAACAACTCGTTAGCTGTTTCACGAGATAATAAATTATTTTTAAACCAGACTGTTAATGTTTTAATTAGCACACCATTAGAATCTTCATGTAATAATGTATTCAATGGTTTTAATAGTTCTTCTGAAGACCATTTAAAATTTAAACCGTATAATAAAACCGGTAGCATAATATCTTGGTAACAGTAAATTTTTAACTGGGGTTTCTTAGCTTTCCCTACTTGCATGGTAATTTTAGCCGTCTCATATGATTTTTTAATCGATTCCTCTGCGGGCTCTAAAAAAAAATTACCTAATGATATTTTCACTTGTAATTTAAATAACTTCTGAATGTCTGATTCTAATTTTATAATTTTCTTTTTTGCATTATCAATATCCCATCGATTGAACTTATTTAGCGCAGGAGTTAAACAAACAATTTCCGTCAAAGATTGAATAGCGACTAAGTTATCAGGATTCTTATATTCAATTAGCTTTTTAATTTCTTGCAATTCACTAAATGCACTATTCACACCTAATTGGCCACTATCTAATTCAATAATTATAGCAACTCGTGGAATAGAAAAATTAATATTAAGCTTTTTAGACCATTCAGTTATATTATCGGGAATTGTTCCATTTTCGATATAAGTTAGAATAATTTCTTCTTTAAAACGATCGTTTAAATTCAAATGGTTATAAATCTCTGCCTGCTCTAGCATCATTACGGCTGTCATTGAAACCAACTCCCCAAATTGTTTAATTTGGGTTGGTTCTCCTGTTAATCCTATTACACCTATAATTTTACTATTCAAATAAAGAGGTAAATTAACACCTGGTTTAACCCCATGTAAATGATTTGCAGTGGCGTCATCAATAACAACCGTTCGCTTTTGCTTTATTGCAAGCAAAGCGCCTTCATGAAATTCGCCTAATCTATTACTATCTCCACTTCCTATAATACATCCAGTTTCGTCCATAACATTAATATTGCAATCAATAATCTTCATGGTTCTATCAACGATTTCTTGCGCTAATTTGGAGGTAAGACAATAATCATACATATTTCAACCTCTTTTGCTGGTGCTGTAAAATAGAAACAAGATTTTAAACTATAAGTTTTAATAATGTTTATTATTAATTTAATTGGTTCCAGTATTCAATATTCATTGAAAAAATCAAGAAAAATAAATTCAATTCAAAATAAAGCAAACAAAGCTAAATTTTCAAATTATTACTTCAATTCTTGTTGTCAATTTTAATATTCAACGTATTCGCTATATTTTTAGTACAATTAAATAAATTACTTTCAGCATTATTCAGTGCTTCTTTTAGTGAACTAATTTTATGCAAAATACTAAACGCTGAATCAATACCATATTGTTGTAAATGACTGAGGTCATCACCAAGGCTTCCAACAATGGCAATAACGGGTATTTTATGTTTTCTAGCTAACTGAGCGACGCCGAAAGGCACTTTGCCATTCAAACTTTGGCTATCTAATCGCCCTTCCCCTGTAATGACTAAACTCGCCCCTACCATATGTGATTCAAGGTTCAAGGTTTGTGCAATAATATCAAAGCCAGGCTTAAGTTCCGCTTTTAGGAAAGCAAGTAAAGCTGCTCCCATCCCTCCTGCTGCACCGGCTCCTTCAATATAATGAACCTCAACATGCAAATCTCGCTTAATGATATCTGCGAAATGTTCTAAATTTTTGTCTAACATTTCAATATGTTCATTTGTCGCACCCTTTTGGGGGCCAAATATTACAGATGCACCATTTTTACCAATCAATGGGTTCGAAACATCGCAAGCAATACTAAATTGACAAGCTTTTATCCTAGGGTCTATTGTACTGACATCAATACACGCTAAGTCGGCAAGTGCTTGTCCTCCTAATTTAATTTGTTGCCCATGTGAATCTAATAATTTGGCCCCAAGTGCTTGCAACATTCCTGCTCCGCCATCATTAGTTGCACTCCCGCCTATACCAATAATAATCTGCTTTACCCCAGTATCTAGGCAGGCTTTTATCAATTCTCCTGTTCCATATGATGTCGTAAGTAACGGGTTTCTTAATTCAACAGGGACTAGCTCTAGCCCACTTGCCGCAGCCATTTCTATAAATGCTTGCTGCTTATTTTGAGATAAACCATAGAATGCTTGAACACTCGTGCCTAAAGGACCAATAACATCAAGGTGATAGATTTCGCCATGGGTAGCCTCAACCATCGTCACAACAGTGCCTTCACCTCCATCCGCAATAGGACACTTTACATAAGTTGCATGTGGAAATACCTCTTTGAACCCGTTCTCAATAACCGTTGCGACTTTCAATGCAGATAAACTCTCTTTAAATGAGTCAGGTGCAATGACTATTTTCATAAAAATAATCCTTTAGAAATTTTTATTATCAATAAGTTAAAAATTCAGGTGGGTATTGCCCCACCTGATACGACTTTTTATTATTTCGGTTCATCAAGTAACAGGATCATAATTAAGCCAATCACCGCACAGATACCAAAGTAAGAGAAAACAGCATCAAACTTACCAGTCATATCTAACAATAGCCCTGCCATCATAGGTGAAACGAAGCCACCTAAGTTTCCTCCACTATTCACAACAGATATCGCAATTGGGTAGTTATTATTATCAGCAACTCCCATTGGATAAGCAGTAAATGCAGGCCAGCCAATATTCAAGAATAAACCAACCGAGAAAAGGGCAAGCGCAACTGCAGTCGTACTTTCAGGAACATTCAACATCACTAACATCATGGCAATCGTCGCTACTGCGGTAAATAGCATCGTAGGTTTACGACGACGACCAAAAACTTTATCAGAAATCCAGCCACCAAAAATCGAACCGATAAACCCACCAACAAATGGCATTGATGCAACAAAGCCCATCTTCATAAATGAAAAGCCTTTTTCATTCACCAGATAAGAAGGTATCCAGGTTAATATTCCATATAAAATACTGACCATCATGAAATAAGAAATGGTATTACACCAAATATTTTTAGATTTAAATATTTGGGAAGCTGAACTTAATGGCGTGACTGATTTAACACGAATAAATTTATCTAGCGTATTAAATTTAGGACTCAGAACAATATTGCCTTCTATTTTCTTTTCTGCAATTTCTGAATTATCGGCACGAATATAATCTAATTCACTTTGTGAAACAAAGCGACTTTCCTCTGGTTTTGTTCTAACAAATAAATACCAAATAATAGCGAGAAAAATACCGGGAATAGCGAACAGAATAAAGACCCAGCGCCATCCATAAGTTAATGCAATCCAAACGACTAATGGTGGAACAATAATCGGAGCAAACATCGTTGAAGCAATATAAACCCCAGTGGCAGTTGCTTTTTCTTTTGCTGGAAACCAATTATTAATTGTCGACGTTAGCCCGACAGGGGTTGGCGCTTCTGCCATACCTAGGCCAAGACGCAACCACTTAATTGCAAAGGCAGATTGGGCTAAGCCAATGAACCAAGTCATGGCGGAGAAACCGAGAATGGATAATGACACCATTCCTCTGATCCCACGTTTTGCCATCCAAAAGCCCGCGGGTATTTGGCATAAAGCATAACCGAGGAAAAACATACTCGCGAGAGATCCCGCTTCTAAATTAGTTAATTTAAACTCATCAGTAATAAAAGGTAGAACCGCACCAATATTACTTCTGTCTGCATAATTTACAGCATAGACGATAAAAATCAGGGCTAATACCACCCAACGATAATTCGTCTTTGGCTTAATCGGATTTGAATTTATCATTATTTTCGCTCCAGAGCAGTTTATTATTTAATACACGTTTTATTACCTGCTTTTTTAAGAATGAAACGATCCCTGCTAATTCATTAAAATTAACATTTAGGAACGTTATTTAATTTAAACTTACTTCAAATAATTTTATTTACTCGACAAGCTATGCATTGTTTCTTTTAATAAAGGATACAGCCCATTGTAAATATTAAACTGCTTGTCATAAGTATCTTGTGTTTTTTTATCTTGATTTGGTGTGAATGTGATATCTTCTGTTTTTATAATCGGTAAATCAGGGTCATTAATGCCACAGAAAAAACCAGCTCCTGTCGCACCAACCATTGCGGCGCCAAAAGCCGCTGCGTCTGCTGTTTGGGCAATATTATATTCAACCTGAAGAATATCCGCTTTAATTTGAGTCCATAATGTATTACGTGATCCACCTCCTACGCTGAGTAATTCATCTAATATCACTCCCCATTTTTCATTAGCAATATTCAAGATCTGTTTTAGACCATATGCTGTACCTTCAAATGCCGCCCTGACCATATCATCGCGAGTATGATTTAGACGTAAGCCTATCCATGCTCCCGATGCATTAACATCCCAAATAGGGCTACGTTCTCCAGCTAAATAAGGCAGATAAATTAAGCCATTGGCACCAGGTACTGATGATTTTGAAAATATTTCCAACTGTTCATGGTCATTAACTTCCGGCCAAATAGCCTGATTTAACCAACTGAATGTTCCCCCTGTTGTCGACATCGCACCATGGGCCAACCATTGATTGGGGACGATGTGGTACCGGTTCATAAAACGAGGATCAAAATTTGGCTCTTCTAAGCAAAACGTAATGACTCCCGATGTTCCTGTTGATTCAAAAGCCGTTTCAGGGTCAAGTAACCCAACCGCGAATGCTGCAGCGGCGGTATCTGCCGACCCTAAAATAATTGGCGTATTTTCTTTTAATCCCGTTTCTTGAGCGGCTTCTTTACTCACTTTACCAACCACAGAGGTGCATTGGTAAATCGGCGGCAAAATATCGTGATTAAACTTCCAATACCTTAATAATTCTTTTGACCACTTAGGAGCTTTCGCCAAAACCACTGCGCCAGAATACGCGGCTTGGGTCGGGTCAATGGCGGCTTTTTGGCTCCCTAACTTTAAAGATAAAAAACTATTAAGTAGCACGACTTTATGAACTTTTTGCATTAATTCCGGCTGTTGTTCTTGTAGCCATCCTAACGTTCCTACCCAACAAGCAGACGGACTTGGGCTATTACAAGAAAGCGCCCGAACATGCGTTATATTTTCCCCGAGTGTTTGCTGTATGAAGCCTTCGGAACGCCCATCGAGGTAAGTAATCCCATTTGCGACAGGTTTATTATGTTTATCCAATAAAACCAGCGTTGGGCAAGCAACAGAGAAACTCACAGATACGATATTCTTTACTTGAGAAGTCACTTCTTTAACTGCATCTGCGGTCTTTCTCCAAAAATCATTTAAGTCAATTTCATGATTTTTGGGAGATTTGGAAATAATATTGGTATCACGTGAAGCCTTTGCCAATAATTCTCCATGGAAATTAAACGCACAAACTTTCACACTACTGCTACCTGCATCAATTCCCAAATAGACACTGTCCATCATGCTGCCTCCAACGCCTGCTTTTAATTGTTATGTATAATAATTTTAATCGCGTCACCTTTTTGAGCGGTTGCCATGGCCTCGTTGATCTCATCTAAAACAAATCGGTGAGTCACTAATTTCTCAATATCAATTAAGCCAGAAGAAATCAGTGTCAAAGCTTGTTGGTATCCTTCCCGGCTTAACGCACTGGCTCCCGTAAGAATAAGCTCGTTGTAGTGAATAATATTGACATCAATTTGCGCCATATCATCTTTTGAAAAACCAGCGAACAAATTAACACGCCCGCCTTTTCTAGCGAGTTCCAACGCAGGATTAACTAATCCAGGGATGCCAATGGCAATAATCACAACATCTGCCCCCACACCTTCCGTCAAGCCTTTTACGACATCCCGTAAGTTTTCTTGCTGGCTATTAACGACGCGTGTTGCACCGCAATTTAACGCAGCCTGTTGGCGCTGTTCATTGAGTTCACTCACAATAATATTTGTCGCACCTGAGAAACGCGCAAGTTGCACGTGCATTAACCCGATAGGCCCCGCACCAATAATGACCACCGTATCACCGAGCTCAATACCCACATTTTTTTGTCCATTGATACAGCAAGCTAACGGCTCAGCTAACGCTGCGGCTTCAAAAGACATCCCTTGCGGTATCTTAAAGACGTTACCCGATGACAATGCAACCTCTGGTATTCGAACATATTCCGCAAAAGCGCCGTCAAACTCATAACCGATAGCTTGGCGATTTAAACAGACATTTTCTTTACCAATTCGGCAATAAACGCAAGAACGGCATGGTACTACAGGATCAACAGCGATTGCGTCACCGACTTTTAGGTCAGTCACATTTTCACCGACTTCGACAATTTCCCCTGAAAATTCATGTCCTATTACAGAAGGGTAACGCACACCTTTAGTTTTTTTACCTGAAATAATCCGTCCGTCAGTTCCACAAATCGCGGCTGCTTTGACTTTAATAACCACATCGCCTTTACCAACTTGTGGATATTTAACGTCTGCCACTCTAAGTTCATTAGGCGCATACAATACCGCTGCTTTCATTTTTCCTCCCCCATGCATAACAGCTATGAACGTTAGTTATTTGCCACCAGCTTGCTTATATTCCGCGATAGCTTGGTCAACCGAACAATCATCATTAATTAATGCATTCAGAGCCTTAATGACTGCTGTTGGGTTTTCGTGCTGCCATACAAAGCGCCCGTATGTCACACCACCAACACCAATATCTAATGCTTTACGTGTATTTGTTAGGAAGCTAACAAGATCACTCCCCATATCACCACCAGCTAAAGCAACCATTGCTGGGCAGCTATCAACGACTGATTTAAATGTCTCAGGAGAACCTGACCAAAGTGTTTTGATGATATCGACACCTAGCTCAGCGCCTGCGCGAACACAGTAAGCGAGATTTTTCGCATCAAAACTATCTTCAATCATTGGACCTTTTGGATAAATATGCGCGACTAAAGGCAGTCCCGCGGAAGCAGCGGCTTTTGATACTTGACCTAAAAATGTCAATTGCTGTGCTTGTTCAGGTCCTCCCATAATACAACCGACTGAAATTGCATCTGCTCCTAAACGAATCGCTTCTTCAACGTCAGCAACGGGTGTGTCATAAGCTTCATGGTAAGGTATGGAATAACTTGTCGCTTTCATGATGATAGAAACATCGGAAGCAACATACGGGGGATAAACCTTTTCAATAATACCTTTATGCATCGTAATGGCATCAGGTGCACCCGCAACAACCTGTTTCATGACAGATTTAATATCACCAATTCCCGGTAATACACCACGTGTAATCGGATGATCCATAGTAATCGCAAGAAGGCGGCCAGATTTTTTATTTAATAATCTTTTTAAACGAATTTCTTTTCCTAAAAACATATTAATGACCTCTTTAAATCAATGAGTGAATTAATTAACTAAATTTTGAGGATGGCCAGATAAAAAGGCTTCGATATTGTCCATCATCATGTCTGATAAGGTTTGTATGGCTTCAAAACTAGCCCATGAAATATGAGGGGTAAGAATAAAATTTGATAACTGAGTTAATTTCATCATATAGCTTTCTTTTTCGGGTGGTTCTGAAATACAAACATCAAACCCTGCACCTAATATTTTATTATTTATTAGAGCGCCATATAATGCTTCTTCATTAACGATCCCACCTCGTGCTGTATTAATTAAAATACAAGACGGCTTCATCTGTTCGAATTCTGAAAAGCTAATTAAATCCTTGGTGGATTTGAGTAATGGACAATGAATAGAAATAATATCACTTTTCGAAATAACATCTTCAAATGGTGTATATAGTGGGCCCATATTATTCGTTCCTTTGTATGTGGAAAACAACACCTTCATACCAAAAGCTTTTGCGATATCAGCAACTGCCTTACCTAAGACACCATCACCAATAATACCAAGCGTCGACCCAGCTAAATTATTAATTTTATAATCAAAATAACAAAACTGGCCTGATTCTTGCCAACGACCATTTCGTACTGATTGTGCATAGGCTAATAAGCTACGACGTAAGGCTAAAATCAAGGTAAACGTATGCTCAGGCACTGTATTTATTGCATAATTTCTGATGTTAGAAACTAATATATTACGCTCATTACAAGCACCAATATCAATCACATCCGTTCCTGTTGCAGCGACAGAAATGAATTTGAGTTGCTTTGCAGATTCAATAATTTTTTTAGTGATTTTTACTTTATTGGTAATAATAATGTTTGCATTTTTCACTCGCTCAATAATTTCATCTTCCGATGTTTTCCCATATAGTTCTAAACTATATTCTTTATTTATTTTCTTAATATTTATTCCTTCAGGGAAAGTGTCATGATCGAGAAACACGATTTTAACTGTCATTTTTATTACCACCCAATTAATCAACAAAATGAATGTCAATTAGACTTTTTGATTTAATAAAATTATATAATTCGCTTATCAGGAAGGCATTGTAAGAATGACTAGTTTTTAACGTGAAAAATTGAATATAATTGTGCAAATGCACAATTTGTTATGAATTCGATCACAAGAATGTGATGAATAAAAAAACCCCATCTCCTATGAGATGGGGCGCCAAAATAGCAATATTTGTTGTTTACACAAGAACAAGTTGTACAAAAGCAATGTATTGGCCCACCTCCTTGTGGAACCCAAACCTAATGGCGATTTCTCACCAATTGATACCGACGAGTCAGGTATTCGATAGGTGCACTCCAAATGTGCACTAAACGGCAGAATGGGAAGAGTAAAAATATCGTCATCCCCAACACAATATGCAGTTTAAAAACAATGCCAACCCCTTCAAGGTAATTGGATGCCCCCCAATGGAATGTCACAATAGACTGTGCCCATCCCACTAATTTCAACATTTCGCTACCATCCATATGTTGTGCTGAGAATGGAATGGTAAGTAATCCTAAGCAAACTTGCACCACCAGCAAGGTTAAGATCATGATGTCACCAAAGGATGAAGTTGCTCTCACTCGTGGGTTTGTCAGGCGGCGCTTCAATAGCATCGCGCCACCAATTAACATCATCACACCTGCTGATCCCCCACCTATCATCGCCATTAACTGCTTAATGTGCATTGGCAGAAAAGATTCATACATCCAATGAGGCGTTAACATACCTAAAAAGTGCCCGACAAAAATCCCAATAATCCCCAAATGGAATAAGTTTGATGCCAAACGCATGTTCTTTTTATCCAACATTTGGCTGGAACCCGCTCGCCACGTGTATTGCCCGTAATCGTAACGTAACCAACTACCGACAATAAATACCGTCCCAGCGATATAGGGGTAAATATCGAAGAAAAATTGATTGATAAAATTCATTTTTGAACTCCTACATGGCTGCCCACACTGAGATCCAAATACTGTGGTACCACCGCATTGGCGAAGCGATGTTGATGCGCTGCAACTTCGCTACCACATGTTTTTTCATCGGCAAAAAATTTCACTTGCTCCTCTTCCCAAACTGCATCTAGCGCCTCTGGGGTATCATCCCGTACTTCGGTTGCTACTTGTTTGCTTAATTGCTCCGCAGCAATGTCGCTATGGGAAAGCTCAAGTAAAAAATCAAATAAAACAGAGAAACGGCTTTCTCGCTGTTTCAACCTTTCCCCTAACAGCGCTAAAATTGGCGCAATATCCTGTAACCCCTCGATAGTTTCATCGGTCGGTAATGCCGTGAGGTATTCCAAATAAATGGGCAAATGATCGGGTAATTCACGGCAATCAATGTGCAAACCCTGTTGCTGATATTGAGCCATTAAATCAACCATCGCTTGCCCTCGGTCTCGGGATTCGCCATGTACATGCTCAAATAGCAATAATGATGTCGCGCGCCCTCTATCAAACAGTTCACAATATTGCGCCTGCATATCAAGTAAGTCTTCGTTGAGATACTCACGCACAAACACCATCAGTTGAACAGCCCGTGTGACAGGCAGCTCATCAGCCTGTTCTAGCGCTTCAATGAGCTCATCACGATGTAACCAAAGCGCTTCCGAAGGGTATTCCAATAACCGAGAAATCACTTTTAGTGTCATCATAGTGCTTTCTCCTGATTATTTTTTGGTGTGATATCAATGGCGTCAATGCGCCTGCTATTAAATAAATTCGCTTTGCTATCGCTGCCATGGCAACCATCACCAAAACTAAAGCCACAAGCTTTCGCTTCAGGGAATGCTTCACGCGCCAATTCTCGATGACTGGATGGAATGACAAAACGGTCTTCATAGTTAGCAATGGCTAAATAGCGGTACATTTCTTGTGCCTGAGCTTGTGTTAAGCCGACTTGCTCTAATGCACTGGTATCACATTGGTTTTCCACGGTTTCTGCCCGTTTGAAATGGCGCATCGCTAACATACGTTTTAACGCCAATAACACCGGTTCGGTATCCCCTGCGGTTAACAAATTCGCAAGGTATTGCACTGGAATGCGTAAACTTTCGACATCCGGCAATACACCTTTATTAGCTAATAGCCCTGAATCCGCCACTGACTGGATCGGTGACAAAGGTGGTACATACCACACCATTGGTAACGTGCGGTATTCAGGGTGTAATGGCAGAGCTAAGCGCCATTCCATCGCCATTTTGTACACTGGAGATTTCTGTGCCGCATCGATCACACTTAATGGGATCCCTTGTTTTTGCGCTTCTTCAATCACTTTTGGATCATGGGGATCAAGGAAAACATCAAGTTGGCTCTGGTAAAGGTCGGTTTCCTTTTCGACACTGGCAGCCGACTCAATTTTATCGGCGTCATACAGCAATACCCCTAAATAGCGGATACGACCAACACAGGTTTCAGAGCAAACCGTTGGCATGCCTGACTCAATACGTGGGTAACAGAAAATACATTTTTCTGATTTACCGCTTTTCCAATTGAAATAGATTTTTTTATACGGGCAACCAGTTAAGCACATACGCCAGCCACGGCATTTATCTTGGTCAATCAAAACAATACCGTCTTCTGAGCGCTTATAAATTGCACCACTTGGGCAGGTCGCGACACAAGCTGGGTTTAAACAATGTTCACACAGGCGTGGCAAATACATCATGAACGTATTTTCAAACTGCCCATACATCTCTTTCTGAATATGTTCAAAGTTTTTATCTTGGGCTCGTTTGGCGAATTCACCGCCTAAATCATCTTCCCAGTTTGGTCCCATTTTCACGTTACTCATTCGCTCACCAGTAATTAATGAACGAGGGCGTGCTGTCGGTACGTGCTTACCTTCTTTAGCATTTTTTAAATGGCCGTAGTCATAATTAAACGGCTCATAATAATCATCCAAAGCAGGTACATCTGGGTTAGCGAAGATTTTTGATAAAACGCCAACTTTGTTCCCCATACGTGGAACCAATTTACCCTTAATGGTGCGGATCCAGCCTCCTTTCCATTTTTCTTGGTCTTCCCAATTATGGGGGTAACCAATACCTGGTTTGGTTTCGACGTTATTAAACCATGCGTATTCTACCCCTTCGCGGCTAGTCCACACGTTTTTACAGGTCACTGAGCAAGTGTGACAACCAATACATTTATCAAGGTTTAGCACCATGCCGACTTGAGAACGAATTTTCATTATGCTTTCTCCTTTCCGCTCAAGGTCTGCTGGTAGGCATCACCTTCACCATCCAGCCAGTCAACCTGTTTCATTTTGCGAACAACCACAAATTCATCACGATTAGAACCTACGGTTCCGTAATAATTGAAGCTATAGGCAAGGTGCGCATAGCCGCCGATCATATGCGTAGGTTTCGGGCAAACACGCGTGACCGAATTATGAATTCCGCCACGTTGAGCCGTAACTTCAGAGCCTGGTAAGTTGATCAGTCGTTCTTGGGCGTGGTACATCATGATCATGCCATCAGGAATACGTTGGCTAACGATCGCTTTAGCGGTTAATGCACCATTACTGTTAAAAGCTTCAACCCAATCGTTATCTTCAACACCCAGTTCGCGGGCATCTTCTTCGCTAAGCCAAACAACTGGACCACCGCGGCCTAACGTCAACATTAATAAGTTGTCGCTGTAAGTAGAGTGGATCCCCCATTTTTGGTGCGGTGTTAAAAAGTTCAGTGCTTTTTCTGGGAATCCATTGGATTTTTTCCCCATAAGTGGCTGAGCCGCTCGAGTGTCAATTGGTGGACGATACACCACAAGGCTTTCCCCAAAGGCGCGCATCCATTCGTGATCTTGATATAATTGCTGACGACCACTGAGCGTCCGCCATGGGATCATTTCATGCACGTTGGTGTAACAGGCATTGTAGGAAACATGTTCATCTTCCAACCCTGACCATGTAGGGCTTGAGATAATTTTACGCGGCTGCGCAACAATATCGCGAAAACGGATTTTTTCGTCTTCTTTATAACGAGCAAGATGAGTATGGTCGCGGCCCGTTACTTTGCTTAATGCATCCCATGCTTTTACTGCCACTTGCCCATTGGTTTCAGGTGCAAGTGTTAAAATGACTTCCGCGGCATCAATTGCCGTTTCAATTTTTGGCCGCCCAGCATTGGTACCGTCAGGCTGGGTTTTATTGAGTTTTTTCAAGAAATCAATTTCATCTTGTGTATTCCAATTGATCCCTTTACCACCATTACCCAATTTATCCATCAATGGGCCAAGAGAGGTAAAACGTGCATAAGTATTTGGGTAGTCACGCTCAACACAGATAATATGCGGCGCTGTTTTCCCTGGAATAAGCTCGCATTGCCCTTTTTTCCAATCTCTAACATCAAAAGGCTGTGCCATCTCGGCTGCACTATCATGTTGAATCGGCAGCGTCACCACATCCGTTTCTTTGCCTAAGTGCCCAACGCTGACCTCAGAAAATGCTTTGGCAATCCCCTTATAAATTTCCCAATCGCTTTTGGATTCCCAAGCTGGGTCGACTGCAGCTGATAATGGGTGAATAAATGGATGCATATCCGAGGTATTCATATCGTCTTTTTCATACCAAGTAGCAGTCGGTAAAATAACGTCCGAGAACAGGCAGGTGCTCGACATTCTGAAGTCGAGAGTCACCACTAAGTCAACTTTCCCTTCTGCCGCTTTATCTTGCCATTCCACTTCTTCTGGTTTGACGCCGCCTTGTTGGCCTAAGTCTTTGCCTTGAATACCATTTTCAGTACCCAATAAATATTTCAATAAATATTCATGGCCTTTCCCTGCGGAACCCAATAAATTTGAACGCCAAATAAACAGATTTCGTGGGAAATTTTGAGGGTCATCAGGTTGCTCTGAAGCAAAGCGAATATTCCCTTCTTTCAACTGTTTAACAGTATAATCAGTGGGTGACATTCCTTCACTTTGTGCATTCTTCGCAATATTCAATGGGTTGACATTTAATTGTGGTGCTGACGGCAGCCACCCCATGCGTTCTGCACGTACATTCATATCAACCAAACTGCCGCTAAAGGCTTGCTTATCGGCTAGAGGCGATAACAACTCTTCTGTTGCGACTGTTTCATAACGCCATTGGCTTGAATGGTTATAAAAGAAAGATGTGCTATTCATATGGCGAGGTGGGCGCTGCCAGTCCAAACCAAAGGCTAAAGGTAACCAACCCGTTTGTGGCCGTAATTTCTCTTGCCCAACATAATGAGACCAGCCACCGCCGCTTTGCCCAACGCAACCACAGAAAATCAACATATTGATAATCGCACGATAGGTCATATCCATGTGATACCAATGGTTAATCCCTGCGCCAACAATCACCATAGAACGGCCATGGGTTTTCTCTGCGGTATCGGCAAACTCACGCGCTATGCGAATAATATTTTGGCGGCTAACCCCTGTGACTTTTTCCGCCCACGCAGGTGAATACGCTTTCATATCATCGTAATCAACCGCACAGTTTTCATCACCAAAACCACGGTCAATACCGTAGTTCGCTAGCATTAAATCATAAACACTAGTAACCAATGATTCGCTACCATCAGCTAACTGAATACGTTTAGCGGGCAGTTTATGTAATAAAACATCTTTAAGTTCAACATGCTGGAAGTGCTCACTTTCTAAGCCACCAAAGTAAGGAAAACCAACATCGACAAATTCATCATGGCTATCTGCCAAGCTGAGTTTCATTTTAATGTTATGTGCATCTTGTCCAGCACGCGGTTCTAAATTCCATTTTTGGCCACCATCCCAACGGAATCCCATTGAACCTTGTGGAGCACATAATTCACCTGTCTCTTCATCAATCGCAATAGTTTTCCATTCGGCATTTTTTTCTTCGCCTAATGAATTATGTAAATCAGATGCCCGTAGCATGCGGCCTGCGGCATAAGAACCATCTTCACGCTTATCTAGCATGACAAGCATCGGCATATCGGTATAAGTGCGCACATATTCACGGAAGTATTCCGCTTCACGTTTTACATGGAATTCATTGAGGATCACATGCCCCATCGCCATTGCCATGGCGCTATCCGTTCCTTGTTTCGGGTTCAACCAATGGTCACATAATTTGGCAATTTCCGCGTAGTCTGGCGTCACCGCGACCGTTTTCGTCCCTTTATAACGCACTTCTGCAAAAAAGTGTGCGTCTGGCGTACGCGTTTGCGGTACGTTAGAACCCCAAGCAATAATATAAGACGAGTTGTACCAATCCGCTGATTCAGGTACGTCAGTTTGTTCGCCCCACGTCATGGGTGACGCAGGTGGCAAGTCACAATACCAGTCATAAAAACTTAAGCATGAGCCACCAATTAACGATAAATAGCGAGCACCCGAGGCGTAGGAAACCATCGACATCGCGGGAATTGGTGAAAAGCCAACAATGCGGTCAGGACCAAATTCTTTAATCGTCGCGACGTTCGCTGCCGCAATCAGTTCATTCACCTCCTGCCAGCTTGAGCGAACAAAACCACCACGACCACGAGCTTGTTTATAGCTTTGTGCCTTCTGCGGGTCATTGATAATAGATAGCCACGCTGCAACAGGGTCTTGCTGCTCCGCTTTTGCTTCACGCCATAGTTTAAGTAAGCGCTTACGCATCATTGGGTATTTAACACGGTTTGCGCTATATAAATACCAAGAGTAACTCGCACCACGAGGGCATCCTCTCGGCTCATGATCAGGTAAATCTGGGCGAGTTCGTGGGTAATCCGTCTGTTGAGTTTCCCAAGTCACTAACCCATTTTTGACATAAATCTTCCAGCTACAAGAGCCCGTACAATTGACACCATGGGTGGAACGCACGACTTTGTCATGCTGCCAGCGGCTACGATAACCATCTTCCCAATCACGGTTTACATTTAACTCTTGCCCGTGATCACCTGAAAAGGTTTCGCCCAACTGCTTAAAATACCGAAATCTATCTAAAAACTTGCTCATCGGATTGCCTCCAAAGAGACGGCGACCGGCGCCGTACATTGCTAAAATTGATTTTTATGACTTGTTATTATTTGTGTTTACGGCCGTATACCAGCCATGTGATAAACACACAGGAAAGATAAAATATAAAAAACACTTTCATTGCATCTGCCGGTGAACCCGTCAGTGTTAATGATGTACCGAACGCTTTTGGAATAAAGAAGCCACCTATTGCACCAATAGCAGAGATAAACCCTAAAGCTGCAGCACTTTCTGTTACCGCCTCTTTTTGGGCTTCTTGCTCTGAAGCTCCTCTTAAGATGGCTTTGTCCATGGTTAATTTACGAAAAACAACAGCAATCATTTGGAAGGTTGAGCCACTGCCTAGCCCTGCTGTTAAAAACAGCACCATAAATACGCCATAAAACGCCCCGAAAGAGCCTCCTTGACCGTTTTCTGGTAACGTAAAAAACAGCAAGCCGGAGAAAACAGCCATGACCACAAAGTTCAGTAATGTGACTTTCACACCACCAAAACGGTCAGATAACATGCCACCGACTGGGCGAGCTAACGCACCGAGGAAAGGGCCAAAAAAGGCAAACTTCAAGATAATGACGTCTGGAAACTGGGTTTTCGATAACATCGCGAAACCAGCAGAAAAACCGATAAACGAGCCGAATGTCGCCAGATATAACAGGCTTAATACCCATAGATGGCCACGTTTCAAAACAGGTAATTGTGCTTTAAGAGATGCCTTATTAGCCGCTAAGTCATTCATGCCAAACCAAGCCATCACCGTAAAAAGCAGTAGAAATGGCACCCAAATCCAAGCAGCATTTTCTAACCACAACGTTGAGCCATCAGGCTGAGCCGCTCCAGTCCCACCAACGAAAGTAAATACACCAACACCAACGATAAAAGGCGCCACCAATTGCATGACGCTGACCCCTAGATTTCCTAGCCCACCATTTAGGCCAAGTGCACCGCCTTGGCGAGCTTTAGGGAAAAAGAAGCTGATATTGGCCATGCTGGATGCAAAGTTAGCGCCGGCAAAACCACAAAGTAGGGAAATAATGACAAAGACTTGATAAGGCGTGGCAGGGTTTTGAATCGCATAACCTAGCCAAATACATGGGATCACTAAAAACAGCGTACTAATAGCAGTCCAACGGCGCCCACCAAAAATAGGAATAACGAATGAATAAGGGACTCTTAATAAAGCACCTGAAACGGAAGGTAATGCGGTTAATAAAAATAATTGGTCTGTCGTAAAATTAAAACCCACTTTATTTAAATTAACCGCAACTGCACTAAATAACATCCATACGCAAAATGCAAGCAATAAACATGGAATAGAAATCCATAAATTACGATTGGCAATACGCTGCCCTGTTTGCTGCCAAAACCGAGTATCTTCAGGACGCCAATCCTGTATAACACCATTATTTGACTGTGCAGCTACACTATTAACATTATCTCGTTGAGACATAAATCACCCCGATAAATACAATTTCTGCTCGCAGTGTGTGGCGAATAGACCACCGTGAAGCTGATCTAAATCAAGAGAGATTTAAATGAAATATGCGTGATTTTTCTCGTTAACCACCAGAGGAGTATTAGGAGTACAAAACAATAATTGATTGAATTAAAACAAAAAAATTCATTGCCAGGTAATTTTATTTGTTGAAATTTAAAGCGAATAATTCAATGGGATATTAAGGAGTAATACCGAAGTGGCATATTCAATTTTATATAATAGAGAAACAATATCTACGTTATCAAAAATAATAAATAAACGTATAGAGTAGAAAGGATCATTTATGTCTATTGCTTATCACCGATTTTCAATCATTAACCAAGTTATTGGTTTAATGCTATTGATTGCCGTACTCGGTATTATTGGCATGACAATTTCAAATAGTATGATTATTAGTGTGCAAGGAAATGCACATGCAATAAATAAATCAGGCTCATTGCGGATGCAAAGTTATCATTTACTTTCATTAGTGCCACTCAACCAATATTCTGACGTATATGTTAGTGAGCTTGAAAAAAATTTATTAAGCAATGAACTAACACAAGTTGTCGATATAGAAGATTTAAATCCGCAATTTGCTGAGCTTTATCAATATTGGGTTACAGAATTAAAACCTGCACTTAACCATGCAGTTTCTCCTAATGATGCACGTCTCGCGGTCGTTACCTTTGTTAATAAACTCGATGCATTAGTTCGTAATATTGATGAAAAAACAGAACGAAAAATAACCTATGTAGCAATCACTCAAATGGTATTTATTGGCCTCGTTTTATTGCTACTTATTTTTGCTATCTGCCATTTTAGAAAGAAAATTTATACACCTTGGCTTAAGTTACTTCATATGGTGAACGCGATTAGTCACCAAGACTTTAGTCAGCGCTTTCCTGTAGGCAAAAAACAAGATGAGCTAAATTCACTGGGCCATACGTTAAATCAAATGTCGGATGAGCTCGCACAGAGTTACCATCAATTAGAATCTCGAGTTATCGAAAAAACCGCCGATCTGCAAAAGAAAAATAAAGTATTACTCTATTTATACCAATCTAATCGAACCCTACATGCCATTGGGCCACTATCAATCAGGTTAGAAAAAGTGTTATTTGAGCTTAAAAGCTTAATACCACTGCAAAATATTAGATTGAGGCTATATGAAGAAAACAATGATGCCTGCTTTCATGAAATTCATTGTCCTGAAAACAAGGATCAATATCTCAATTCACCCAAGATGGCTGAACACCTTAAAGTAATATCATGGGAGATTTCTGATAATTTACAGCGTTATGGCATGATTTTAGCTGAAATGGATATAAACCAGCCATTATCTGAAGAACAAAATAATTTAGTGCTGATGCTAGTTAAACAAATCGCTGGAATGCTAGCGATGGAGCACCAATTAGAGCAACAACAGCAGTTACTGATTATGGATGAACGATCGGCGATTGCGAGAGAATTGCATGATTCCATCGCACAATCATTATCTTGCCTCAAAATGCAAATTAGTTATCTACAAATGCAACCTAAAACATTGCCAACTAAGCACCAAGAACTATTAAACGAAATGCGCAATGAAATAAATTCCGCTTATAGTCAATTACGTGAGCTTTTAACAACCTTCAGACTAAAATTAACTGAACCAGGCCTATTCCCTGCCTTAGAAAGCACAATCCAAGAATTCAGTCAGCGCCTTGGTTTTCAAATTGGATTAAATTACCAAATTCCAGCCAAAAGCCTCTCTCCACATCAATCTATTCATATTATCCAGATAATCCGAGAAGCTTTAAGCAATATTCTCAAACATGCTAATGCAAACTGGTCACAAGTCTCATTAATCGAAAATAACGGATTAATCACCATGACAATAGAAGATAATGGGGAAGGTATTCAGCCTCAGCCAACAAAAAATAACCATTATGGATTGATTATTATGAGAGAAAGAGCGCTAAGCCTAAATGGGAAATATCAAATTTCCCCAAGAGTTCAGGGTGGCACTATTGTTAATGTCGTATTTCCACTGACTGTGGCTTAATTAAATTGGAGTAACTCATTAATGAAAAATGAAAATAAACTAACTGGGCAATCTACCATTTTACTGATTGATGATCACCCGATGCTACGTAATGGTGTTAAACAATTAATTAGTTTAGAACCCACATTAAAGGTAATTGGTGAAGCAGACGATGGAATAACGGGTATTAAAATTGCGGAAGAACAAGACCCAGATTTAATCCTATTAGATCTCAATATGCCTAGTATGAATGGCTTTGAAGTACTCGATAATTTACGTAACCGCGAACTTTCAGGCCGTATTATCTTATTTACGGTGTCCAATTATGGCGAAGACTTAATTAATGCGTTAAAACGAGGTGCTGATGGCTATTTACTCAAAGACATGGAGCCTGAAAAATTAATTATTGCATTAAAAGAAGCCGCAAGTGGTAAAATGGTCGTTAGCCCAACGCTCGCTTCCATTTTAGCTGAATCTTTAAGAGATAACCGAGCCCCTACAGAGCATAATCTATCAGCACTAACCCCAAGAGAAACCCATATCTTAGATTTAATCTCACAGGGGCTATCAAATAAGATGATTGCGAATAAATTACAAATCACAGAGAGCACCGTCAAAGTCCATGTCAAACACTTACTAAAGAAACTTAATTTAAAATCGCGCGTTGAAGCCGCTATTTGGGTTTTACAACAAAAGTAATGATACGGCTCCTTAACTTAATGCATCGAGCCATGGCTGTTGTTTTGGGTAACGTCGACGGTAGCCATGCATCGCAACAGATAACTGAATGAGATCCGTAAACCTTGTCGGGTCCAAACTGGTTTGCTTTTTAATTTGTTGTAACCGATAACTTAATGTATTTCTGTGAATGCCTAATTGCTGCGCGGTGCTACCTATTTCGCCATTTTGCGATAAAAACAGCTCAAGGGTTTCAAGCAAAATATCGCCCGAATCATGCAACAATATTTTATGGCAAATATCTAAAAAGAAATTAAATAGATAGCTATTTTCCAATTCATTAAAGAGGCATAAAGATGCCATTTCTTTAAATAAAAAGACTTGTTTATCGGGAACCGTTAGCCGTCCAACTTCAATAACTGAACGTGCAAAATGTACTGCATCCCTCACATGTTCTTGCGTATCTGCCTGAACACCAACACCAATATAATATTGGCTAAGTTGGCTATCTAGAATGAAATGAAGATTAGAAATAAACGATTCATTTTGATAATGCGTTGATGGGAATAGCATCAAAATTTCGCGGCTATTGAGTAATAACACATCACTTTTTTCCATAGCTGATAATTCAGTAATGATCGTATCGAGTATTTCTGGGCGGTACTGAATAGCTTCAATATTAATAATCACAGGAATAGTCGGTAAAGTGAACGCAAAACCGGAATTATGTAATTTTAGTAATGCACTGCGCCCCTGTGCTGGCGTTGTGCTTTCTATAAACTGGACAAATAGCATGTCACGCAAACGATGCTGCCAGTTAATACTACGCCGCTCAATTTCTTGTTGAATTAGCAGCTCAGCCGTCAGTATAGCGAGCTCGGCATAACGCTGGATCACAACAGGGTCACCACTCACGCCAATCACTAATTCCACTTTATCAGCCACAACAATCGGATGGTTTATCCCCGGTGCCACATTCGAATAAGCTCGTGCTTCATTTTCATTGTAGATGGTGATCCGTTTGCCGCAGCGGATCACTTCCACTGCGGCTTCATGGGTTTCACCAATACGCTTTTTTTCACCTGAAGCGATAATCACGCCCTGACTATTAATCACATTGACGTTGTGATGGATAATTCCCATTGCACGCGTGACAATATCATTGGCTAGTTTTTCAGTCAGTAGCATATTACCGCCTCACTTTAGGGTTTTATTTGCATATTCGGATTTGCGAGTACGGTACGCAGCAAATTTTCTGCTGTATCTGCCAAATAACGTTCACCATTTGTCATGGCTTGCTCAAGGGAAACTGGCCCCGGACAAAGCGACCACATTGCGGTAATGCCATGTTGGTATAGGATACGGCTATCTTCACTATACCCCCCACAAAGCGCAATGACAGGCACACCATAATGACTGGCTATACGAGCCACTCCCACAGGAGCCTTACCATTCGCACTTTGACTGTCAAGCCGCCCCTCTCCTACAATGACTAAATCCGCCTGTTGAATATAAGATTTTGCGCCAAGGAGCCCCAAAACGAGATCGATTCCTTTTTCGAGCTTTGCCGAAACAAACCAACGAAGCCCCGCACCTAATCCACCCGCTGCACCACTGCCAGCCTCCAGTGAAACATCTTTTCCCGTTATTGCTGACATTAATTTCACATAGTGAGCCATCCCAATTTCAAGCTGGTCAAGTGTGGCTTGGTCGGCCCCCTTTTGGGGACCATAAACATAAGTAGCACCATTTTTGCCTAATAAAGGGTTTTCAACATCGCAAGAGACATTAAATTCAACCTTAGCGGCTCGCGAGTCAAATTTATCAAAATCAATCTTTGCAATATTAATGAGGTCTTTTCCGCAAATTGGCGTCTCAATAAGCTGAGAATTTTTATCGTAAAACTGAGCACCCAATGCTTGAGCAAACCCAGCACCACCATCATTAGTTGCACTTCCTCCTATCCCGATAACAATACGAGAACAACCCATATCGAGTGCATGCTTGACCATTTCACCCAAGCCATAAGTTGAGGCATTTTCAACTCGACGATGCTCACGTTGAACGAGTTCCAGCCCACAACATTGCGCCATTTCGATAAAAGCGGTTTTTCCCTCCAATACTAATAACCCTGCATCAACCTTACTACCATAAGGCCCAGTACAGCTAAAAATGTAAGGTGTTACACCAGAAAGCGCGGGGCTATTCTCCAGTGACTCCAACAAACCTTCTCCGCCATCAGATATGGGTAATAACGTCATATCTAACTCAGAGGATACACGCTTGAAACCCTCAGCAACGGCTTGACATGCTAACCTTGCAGAACAACTTCCTTTAAAGGAATCAAGTGCGATAACAATTTTCATGCAGACTTTCCTATTGTAAATGGCGATGTTGAATTATTTGCTTTCCACTGAAGTCGATACTTGTAATGGCTCAGCTTCGCTCATACCGTTAGTATTCACTCGTGACGCAATAATCGTTCCGATAACTAGCAAACCGACACCAAACCATAATCCAGAAGTGGCTGTTCCTGTATAATCTTCAAAAAAGCCAAGAATGAACGGGCCAAGGAAGCCGCCAAACAGCCCTAAGCAGTTCAATAGTGCCAAACTTCCCGCTAACATGCTGCCACTCATATAAGTCGGAGGAAGCGAGAAAATAATCGATTGAACCACAAAAAACATAAATGCCGTTAAGCAAAAGCCAATTAAACCGACAACTGGGCCACCCAGTGCACCAATCACTAACCCTACGGCCATTACTGCATAACCTGAAATTAAAATACGTGATGAACGACGCGGTGTATTAGCTTTTCTCGCGACAAAAATGCCACCAATTGCGGCTGAAATCCATGGAATCGCTGTTAATAAGCCGATTTGAATAGGTGTTAATTTGCCATATTCACCGATAATAGTCGGTAAAAAATAACTTAAACCATAGACCGAGAACTGGTGAGTAAAATAGATAGCAACAATCATCATAAAGGCTTTATTCTTAAATGCCGCCTTGAGTGAGAATTTACTGTTACTCACACTAATACTGTTTTTGTCTTGATCATGTTTATATTTAATATAATTCCGATCATCTTCATCTAACCATTTTGCATCTTCTGGTTTATTCGGCAACACGAACCACACAACAAATGCTAGGATAACTGCTGGCAAGCCTTCAATAACAAACATCCATTGCCAACCATGGAAGCCTAATAAGCCATCCATACTCAGCAATAAACCACTCAGCGGCGCCCCAATAATATTTGCAAGACAAACCCCGAGTAAAAATAACCCTGTTGCTTTAGCCCGTTCTTCTTGGCTAAACCAATATGTCATATATAGAATAACCCCAGGATATAAGCCCGCTTCAGCCGCTCCCAGTAATAACCGCAAGATATAAAAAGAAGTCGGCCCCGTGACAAACGCCATCGCCGCAGATAATAACCCCCAAGTGATCATGATCCGCGTGATCCAAAAACGCGCGCCTACTTTCTCCATTATCAAATTACTTGGGATCTCAAGAATCGAGTAGGTTAAGAAAAAAAGCCCCGCACCAATACCAAACGCGGTTGCAGATAATCCTAAATCAATCGACATCGCATTTTTTGCCATGCCAATATTTGTTCGGTCAATAAAGCTAATAATGTACGCTAAAATCAACAACGGCATCAGGTTACGGTATATCTTTGCGTTGGTTTTTTTCCCCTGAGCCACATAATCTAACTTTGCATTTGTAGAAAACATAGATAAGATCCTCATGTTGTAGTGAAACAGGTACGGCTCTTGGCAATAAGTGACATACCTGTTGTTTTACTTCAGCAACAGCCCGACGCCCCACGTCGGGCTTTCTGCTTGCAGCTTTTCTTATTCTCTTTCGAACAACATTGATATCCCTTGACCACCACCGATACACATAGTCACTAACCCGGTAGTAACCTGACGGCGTTCCATTTCATACATTAACTTCACAGGTAAAATAGCCCCACTGGCACCCACTGGATGACCCAGAGCAATTGCCCCACCATTCACATTCACTTTAGTGCTATCAAGAGACAAATCATTCATAACTGCAATGGCTTGTGCAGCAAATGCTTCATTTAGCTCAATTAAATCAATGTCTTTTACATCCATTTTGAGCTTTTCCATTAATCGACGGGTTGCTGGCGCGGGTCCAAAGCCCATAATGGCCGCTTCACAACCTGCTACAGCCCAATCGACCACTTTCATTCTTGGCTTCAGACCACGTTTTTCCGCTTCTTCACGACGCATCATCACTAATGCCGCAGCACCATCATTGATACCTGAAGAGTTTGCTGCCGTAATCACACCATCAGTTTTAAATGCAGGGCGCAATTTTGCTAATTTTTCACGTGGTGTATCACGCGGATGTTCATCGGTATCAAAAATACGTGTACCTTTACGGCCTTCGGGTATTTCTACTGGTAATATTTGGTCAGAAAAATAACCGGCTTGAATCGCTTTTAACGCTTTTTGCTGGCTATCCCATGCAAAATCATCCATTTCTTCACGGGTAATATTGAACTGCTCTGCAACATTTTCTGCCGTCATTCCGTTGTGGTAAGGGCCTTCTGGCCAAGTTAGGATGGACGTTAACCCATCTTCCAGTACATCATTTCCCATGCGGTAGCCATAGCGCGCTTTGCGTAAGTAGTACGGCAGCATTGTCATATTTTCAGTACCACACGCCACCACAACATCTGATTGGCCGGTCTGCAACAACATCATGCCATCGGCTAACGCTTGTAGCCCTGAACCACATTGGCGGTTAACAGAATAAGCGGTGGTTTCTTTTGGTAACCCTGCTCGCAGTTGGCAAATACGAGCGATAAAACCACTTTCTGCGATTTGCCCAACATTACCCACAATGACTTCATCAACATCTTCGGGAGCAATTCCAGCTCTTTTCACGGCTTCACGGATAACCACCGCCCCGAGGTCATGTTGATGCGTATTTGCAAAACTTCCCCCCATCGTGCCAATTGCCGTTCTCACACCACTCACAATGACAATATCATTCGCTTGTTTCATTATTTCCCCCTATAACACCATTCCGCCGCCAACATTGATTACTTCGCCATTGATATAACGCGCTTTATCAGAGGCTAAAAATGCAACACATTGTCCAACATCGCGCGGATCTCCTGCAAAACCCGCAGGTATCTTGCTGATCATGATGTCCCACACTTTTTCAGGCACACCACGGGTCATATCCGTATCAATAAACCCTGGGCAAATCGCATTGACTGTGACCCCTTTACGGGCGAGTTCACGACAAGCCGTTTTAGTCAGGCCAATAACCCCGGCTTTGGATGCAGCATAGTTGGCTTGCCCAACATTCCCAAGCCAACTCGCCGATGAAATATTGACAATTCGGCCGCTTTCTTGCTCACGCATTAACTTTGCCGCCTCTTGCATGCAGTTAAATGTCCCTTTCAGATTGATATCAATCACTTTGTCCCAATCATCTTCCGTTAATTTATGCAGCATGCCATCTCGGTTGATCCCCGCATTATTTACCAGTACATCAATCGCCCCAAAATGCGCTAATGCGTTAGAAAATAAGGCATTTACCTCTTCACGTTTGGCAATGTCACAAGGAATGAAAATGGCTTGATGGCCTTGCTCTTGTAGCTGTTTTGCACTTTCTTCACCTGATGACATGGCTAAATCAGAAATAACGACTTTTGCCCCTTCTTCCGCAAGTACCTGAGCAATCGCAAAACCAATACCTCTTGCAGAACCCGTCACAATGGCGACTTTATCTTTTACTAACATGGATAAATTCCTCTTTAATATTGAAACTACAAATACGAAACCAGTCCAAAAGGCGCTTCTTCAAATAGTGAAGAAGACATCACTTTCAAATCAGGAGAAATTTCAGGTACGAAGTCCATATGGGCAAGAATGTCACGCTCTAGGTCAATACCGGGGGCAATTTCAACCAGTACCGGGGTTTTTCCCCCTAAAGTGAACACCGCACGTTCCGTGACAAAATGCATGGTTTGGTTAATATTTCGCGCGACATCCGCATTCCATGAAATTTGCCGTACTTGGTTAACTAACTTTCTAATATCCCCTTCCCGCACAATATTTAATTGCCCATTTTCACAACGAATATCTAACCCTTTTGCTGTGAACGTTGAGCAAAACACCACGTGTCGAGCATTTTGGGTAATATCAATAAACCCACCTGCACCAGGGCAAATATTGCCTAACAACGTCGCATTGACATGGCCACTGGCATCCATTTCCCCTGCGCCCATATACGTGATATCAACGCCTGCACCGTTGTAGTACAACATTTGGTCTTGGTGACTAATCATCGCTGACAGGTTACGGCCTATGCCAAAATCAATACCGCCTGCTTGGACGCCCCCCCAAATCCCTGACTCCACGGTGATATCGACGCGCTTGGTTGCATTTTCTTCCTGAATAATTGAGCCAATAACATCGTTTGGAATACCCGTTCCTAAGTTAATCACGCAGTTTTCGTATAGATAACGACATGCAATTCGCCCAATCAATTTGCGAATATCTAAAGGTAATGGCGTAGTTTGTTGGATAGGCGTGCGAATATCACCGCATAGCGTTGGGTCAAAAAACCAGCTCGAAGACTGGCGATGGTCTTCTTCAGGGTTATCACACACGACAATATGATCAATAAAGCTCGCAGGAACAGTGACACGCTTGGGATGTAAAGTCCCTTCTTCAACGCAATATTTCACTTGTGCAATCACTTTGGCACCAAAGCGTTTAGCCGCCAGTACCGCATGCAAGACCTCTAGGGCCATGGCTTCTTCATCGGTGGTGAGGTTGCCTTTACTATCAGCGTGAGTTCCTCTGATCACCACCACATCTAAGGGAATTTCTGGGTACCATAACCATTCTTCCCCTTTGAAATTCACTTTTTCAACCAAAGGGGGAAGTACCAACGTTTTAGCGTTCATCCTACCGCCTTCAAGGTCAGGGTCGATAAATGTTCCTAACCCTACTTTGGATAAGCGCCCCGGTAAGCCCGCGGCCATTGCACCATATAAATGCACCATTTGCCCTTGAGGGAGGCAATATGCTTCAACTTGGTTGTCATTAATCATTTGCATCCATCGAGGTGCTAGCCCCCAATGGGAACCAATAATCCGTTTCACCATCCCTTCATGGGCAAAGTGTTGATTCCCTCGAATACGGTTACATTGCCCAGCTGCGTGAACCAGTGTTAATTGATTTGGTGTACCCTCGGATAAAAAGCGTTGCTCAATTGCTGATAAAATAGATTCAGCAGCACTGGTTAATGTCATTCCCACAGTACAAATTGTATCGCCATTATTAATTAATTTAGCGGCATCTTGTTTAGAAATAAATTTATTATTCATGATAAAACCTACCTGAAGGCTAATATTTCATAGCCCCTTTTTGATTAATTAAAAACTAATTTATATTTTAGTTATTTAAAGAGTAATATCGTAATTTCAAATCTTTCTTGCTTATTTTCCCATTCCAAGTTCTAGGGAAGTTACGCGTAAACATAATTCTTACTGGAACTTTATACGTTGGCACCCTATCTTTTAACCACTCAATAATTTCTTTACTGGTTAAACACACTTGATTCTCAGGAATAATAAATGCAATGGGTTCTTCACCATAAATTGTGCTTTCAATTGGAATAACAGCGACCTCATTAACTCCTGGATAATTAGAAATTAAATCCTCGACTTCAATAGAATATATTTTTTCACCACCACGGTTAATCATATCTTTAATTCTATCTTGAATATAAAGAAAACCATCATTATCCATATAGCCAATATCCCCTGTGAAAAACCAACCATCATTAAATGATGTGGTATTCGCAGGACTATCCGGCCAATAACGTTGGATAACAACATCCCCCTTAACCCAAATATTACCTGTGCAGTTCGCGGGAAGATTTTCACCTTTATCATTACGTATGGTCACCTGTAACCCAGGGACTGGTGTACCAGAGCTAGACTTCTTATCGCTATAACGAATATCTTCACGAAATACAGTTGCTGGTGAAGAGGTTTCAGTCAAACCATAAATAGAATGAATGGATGTTTTAGCAAATATATAAGAAAGCTCTTTAATCGTACCTTCATTTAAATGCCCTGCACCACAAGCAATCATTTTTAATGAATTAAATCTTTCTAGGTTAATGCTTTTATTTTCTTTTATTTTCTGAATTAACAATATAAATACTGTTGGAGAACCATGTAAAAATGTTATTTTTTCTTTTGCAATTGTTGAAATAATATCTTTTGCATTGAATTTTTTATGAAGATAAATCGTCCCACCAATATGGATAAATAACGCCAAAATAGCAGAGAGGCCAGTAATATGATAAATCGGCACTGCTAAAATTGTTTTATCGTGTTCAGATAGCTTTAATGTTTCCTGATAGGCATATACTGCAGACAATATATTTTTATGCGTGATCACCGCACCTTTTGGCGCCCCTGTTGTACCCGAGGTAAATATTATAACAGCAGGGTCTTCTTCATTAACTTGGTTAATAAAATTAATTTCATCAGTGAATATTACATTACGCCACTGAGAAAGACTCACCCCTTTTGCACTGAGCTGTGCTAACCATGGTTGATATGTATCATCCCAAAAAACAGCATCTGCATTAATACAAGACAAATGCTCTTTACCTTCAAACTCTTTCATTTTGGTACTCAAGGGAATTACCTGAATGCCCAGACCTACCGCGGCATAAAATAATTGGCAAAACTCAATCGTATTTCCCCAGCCAAGTACAATTCGATCGCCTTTTTTCAACTGCACGGTGGTTGTTAGCCACAACATTGTTTGGTTTACTTTCACAAGTAATTGGTGATAACTCCAACTTTGCTCTTCAAATACAATCGCAACAGCGTCTGGCTGCACTTTTGCTCTCTGTAATAAGCTTTGGTAGATGTTTGAATTTGGCGCAAGCATGGGCACACTCCGATACACCTGAATATGACTGATATGCTATCAATGTATAAAATACACTCCGATAAATTAGTGCCAATCTTCACAAATTATTCACACCCTTTTTTTATTTGAATTAGTGATCTGCACAATTCGCTTGTTAACAAATTTTTAACTTAAGTCTCATTTTAAGCTCTGGTTTTTATTGCAAATGAACATATTTACCTTTTGTTATTATCAAGCCATCCCAAAAAACATATAAATTCCTATGAATAGCTCGGTCATCATTGTGCGTATATACAATTACTCATAAACCCAAAAATAGTTTAGAACTAATAATTAACTCTTTCGTTTATCCCCTATGTGTTCTTGCACTCTGTGCTATTTATCCTACCCACCAAAGCAAATATGATAAAAACAGTGGAGAATTCACGACAGATTGCTACAGTGGGGGGCCTTTATAATTAAAGAATTGATGAGAAAATAATCGCCACCTTTGAAAATGGTTAAGGAGATAACTCATGGCAAACACCCCCTATATTCCCCCGAGAGTCTGGCAATGGGAGCAAGGTAATGGCGGAAAGTTCGCCAATATTAATCGCCCAATTTCTGGTGCAACTCACGAAAAATCTTTACCTATAGGTAAGCACCCACTACAGGTATATTCATTAGGAACTCCCAACGGACAAAAAGTCACTATCATGTTAGAGGAGCTATTAGCCCTTGGCATTAAAGAGGCTGAATACGACGCTTGGTTAATTAATATTGGTGAAGGCGACCAATTTAGTTCGGGTTTTGTTGAAATTAACCCTAACTCAAAAATCCCGGCGTTAGTCGACAGAAGCGGTAAAGAGCCTATCCGAGTATTTGAATCGGGTTCCATTCTGACCTATTTAGCTGAAAAATTTTCTGTTTTTTTACCCACAACTCAACCAGAACGCGCTGAAACCTTATCATGGCTATTCTGGCAAATGGGTTCAGCACCTTTTGCAGGTGGCGGTTTTGGGCATTTTTATGCCTACGCCCCTGAAAAATTTGAATACCCTATTAACCGCTTTGCGATGGAAACTAAACGTCAATTAGATGTATTAGACAAGCGTTTAGCAGAACACAAATATGTCGCAGGCGAGAACTATAGTATTGCAGATATCGCTATCTGGCCATGGTATGGCGCTTTAGTGAAAGGTTGGCTTTATGATGCTGCAGAATTTTTATCTGTCCATGAATATAAAAATGTTATTCGTTGGGCTGATGAAATCTATGCACGCCCAGCGGTACAGCGCGGCCGCCGTGTTAATCGCCTACAAGGTGACCCCGCACAGCAAGTACGCGAACGCCACGATGCGAGTGATATAGGTTAGGAACCACTCTTAATCCACTGAATTATAAAATAGCACAAGGTAAGTTAATTAGTGCTTACCCTGTGCTAACTCTACATGTCATCGACTATAACGCCCCTGCACCCATTGTGCGCATAACATCAAGCTCAAACTTATCAGTACAGCTAAACACGCCATCGCCATGCCACTGCCAATTGAGCCTTGCTCAAATTGACGCCACACAAAGATAGACACCGTCTGCATACCGGCTGGGGCGAGTAATAGCGAAGAAACTAATTCACGCGAGGCCACGGCAAACACTAACATCATGGCAGCGACAAGGCTCGGTAAAACTAATGGAAACAAGATCAAACGCAGCGTTGTCACCGCAGATGCGCCATGCACCCGTGAAGCATCTGCTAAACTGCCACCAATCTGTGTTAATGCTGCACTGCAATAGCGAACTGGGTAAGGCAGTAACAAACAGCTATAGGCAAGCAATAAAATGCCCCATGTGTGATAAGGCGTTATTGGCCAAAAAGGTTGGTTCCACGCGAGGATCATCCCTACCGCTATCACAATTCCTGGAATGGAAATAGGTAACAAAGACAGCGCATCAATCACAACAGCACCACGAATGCGCTGAGCAACCACCAGCCAAGCACAGAGAAACCCGAGTACCCCAGTGAAAACAGCGGTTAACGTCGCCAGAGAGAGGCTCGTCCATAATGCAGACAAAGCTTCAGTTTGTGAGTCGATTAACCCAGAAAAGTGCCTGAATGTTAAGTTATCCCACGCCAAACCACCAGACACTGTAGAAGAAAATGCCGTGCCAAACATCGCTAGCAATGGCATTCCTACCGCAAGAAATGCGGTTAAAGCAAATAGCCCAACGACTGGCCAGCGCCAGTAACCAAGTGAGCGAGTCACCACTTCTGCCGCTTTCCCTGTGGTGGTGGCTACGTTTTTCCCTGATACGATAGAACGCTGTAATGTATAAGCAAAAATTGCCACACTGGCTAAAATCAACGATAACGAGGCCGCTCCGGGTAAATCAATCGGCCAATCCGCCAAGCGCTGCTCTATATCCGTAGTTAAAACACGAATACCATTCGAGGCACCAATGGCGGCAGGAATGCCATATTCTTCAATCGCCAAAGTAAAAATCAGCAATAACCCCGCCGCAATAGAGGGTAACGATAATGGAAGCGTCACTCCGAAAAAGGCATTCCAAGGAGAAGCCCCATGCACACGAGCCACATCGGCAAGTCGGTTACCATTCGCTGCCATGCTTTTCGACACCGCAAAATACAGAACTGGGAAGAGGTTTAGCGCCATAATCCCCATCATTCCACCCAGTGAGAAAATCGCACTTCCGGGGTTCACACCAAATAGCTGTTGGGAATAACCATTAGGTTGTAACGTAAGCATCCACGATAATCCAGCAATATAAGGTGGGATTAAAAAAGGAATAAGAAACAGTAGATCCCAACCTTTGGCGAAAGGGATATTAAACAGCCCGCGTAATGCCCCTAACGGAATAGCGATAATGGCGCTGATTGCTGCAACGCCTGTGCCTAGTGATAATGTATTTTGCAGTAATGATGGAAGCTCTGGCTCGTTGAGTAGCTGAATAATAGGCTCTAGCGGCTGGACAAACTGCCCTTGCCCTAATTGTGGGAAAATAGCCTGCAATACAATAAAGCATAATGGGATCACCACTAAAACCACTAATGTGGCCATCACCAAAAGCGGTAGAAAACGCGTTTTTGTCATTGAATACAACACTCCTGCTGGGCAGACAATCTACCCAGCGGTTTGCTAATTAATATGCTTACAAAACCAGCCTTAACGGAATAAAGCGCTTAAACGAGAGAGAACTTCGCCGCGCTCAGCGTTGTCTGTCGCAGCTTCTGGCAACAATTTGAGTGTTGAAAAATCAGGGCGTTTACCTGCAATATCTGCCCTAGCAGGCATTAGCCATGCATTAGCCACAATTTCTTGCCCTTCTGGCGATAGTACATAGTCGATAAATGCTTTAGCTTGGTCAGGCTGCTTAGAACTTTTTAAAATCATCATTGGGCGCGGGGCAATCGCAGTGCCACTACTTGGGAAAATCACTTCAATCGATTCTCCGTTCGCGATGCTACCATAAGCAACATAATCAACCGCACCAAAAACCGCCGCTTTAGCGCCTTGTAATACAGGAGTCAAGGCTTGAGCATTCGGCCCTGAAATCACCATACCATTGGCTTTCAAATCAGAAAATAGTGTCCATGCGGCTTCTTTTTTCGCATTCTGTAACCCTAAAACTAAGTCTAATGACGCGCCAGAAAGTGCGGGATCAGGCATTGTGACTTTATCTTTAAACTCGGGTTGGGCTAAATCTTGCCAATCTGTTGGTTTTGGGGTACCACTTTGGTTATTCCACACAATACCCAGTGCAGAGATCCCTTGCGCCACATAGTATGGCGTTTTAAAACGCTCAGGAACTTGCTGGGCATTTGGGCTTTCATAAGGTAGTAACCAACCTTTTTGTTGCAGATCAACCGCGGTATCCCATGATGCGGAAATCAATACATCCGCACGCGGGTTCGCCTGTTCCGCTTCCAGCCTCGCCATCACTTTTCCGGTTGTCGCTTGGAAAACATCTACTTTGGTACCCGTTTGTTTTTCAAACCCTGCGGCAAGCTGTTTTGCCATGGCGCCTGGGCCTGCGGTATACACGGTAATCGCTTGGGTTGAAACAGAAAATAGTGCACAGGAAAGGCCAAGGCTCATGGTAATACCCTTTAGTGAAAATCCGTTCTTTGATAGTAAATTTCGCATAACAATCTCTCTATTTATAGTGTCGTCAAACTGTCAATATTACCGTTTCGCATATGGGCGATTTGGTGTGCTAATACATGGGCTTCCGTAGGGTCGTGAGTGACATACACTGCAGTGATCCCCAAGGTTCGCAATAACTGAGCCATTTCCTCACACAGAGATTGGCGCAACGCGATATCGAGGTTTGACAGGGGCTCGTCGAATAACAAAATTTCAGGTTCAGCGATAATAGCGCGAGCAAGAGCCACACGTTGTTGTTGCCCGCCTGACAAATCGGCAGGTTTCCGTTTGGCGAAATCAGCCAGCCCTACGCGTTCTAAAGCTTGCATCACACGTTGCTGTATTTCTAGGCGGCCAATACCTCGCATCCGTAAAGGAAAGGCAACATTTTGGGATACAGTCATATGCGGCCACAGCGCATAATCTTGAAAAACCATGCCGAGGTTGCGTTTTTCTGGGGGGATAAGGTGATGTGAGCTCGCCACAAGCTGTTCGCCAAAATAAATAGTGCCATCAGTTGGTTGTAATAAACCCGCTAACAATTTCAGTAATGTGCTTTTACCACAGCCTGAAGGGCCTAATAGCGCAAGAACGGTGCCCTTGGTTACTGTTAAATTAATGCCATTTAGCACATATTGATGTGAAAATGCCTGAGATAAATTTTGTATTGAGATCATCTGTAAGCCACTCGCTTCTTGCTTAGGAGACAAAAAGACCGAGCACTCACTCGATGAAGAGAGAGCGTTTTGCATGTTCATTGTTATCCTCTTTGGGACTTAATCGTTATCAATGATGCTACGGCTTGAATACGTCAAATTGATGACAGTTTTGTGGCTAATTAATTTCAAATTCAATTGAAAAATAATCACCAAATAAAATAGTCACTTTATTTTACTGGTGAACGCCAATATATCTTTGATAACGTGCTGGCTTTAATTTGGTTAAATCCACCAGCACCAACCCGTCGATGCAATCGTTAAACGCGGGGTCTGTACCGAAATCCATAAACTGTACGCCGCCAGGTTCGCATAATTCGGTATATTGCTTATAAAGCGTTGGGATCGAGCAGCCAATGTTATTGAGTAAGCTTTTCAATTTAACCAAATCTTCATGGTAATTGCCCCCTGAAAATTGGGCTAATACCTGTGGCAAAGAAGCCGGGTACGGCTGATGTGACTGTGCAATGCTGTGTGGCGCTGAAAAATAGAGCCGATAAAAAGTAATCAGTAAATCACGTGCCGCAATTGGCATTGAGCCCGAAATAGATACAGGACCAAAAAGATAACGATAGTGTGGATATTTTGCCAAATACGCGCCAATACCTAACCATAAGTAATCTAAACCCCGTTTTCCCCAATATTTGGGCTGAATAAAACTCCGACCAAGCTCAATACCTTGCGCTAATATTGGCATCATGGCTTGGTCATAGTGAAATAAGCTAGAGCTATAAATACCCTCAAGGCCTTTGGTCTCAATTTGCTTTTTAGTCGGTATAAACCGATAAGCGCCAACAATATCAAGTTCGCTTTCATCCCATAAAACCAGATGATAATAATCGTCATCATAGCTGTCTAAATCACGGCGCTTACCTGAACCTTCCCCTACCGCACGAAATGCAATTTCGCGTAATCGACCAATTTCTCGTAAGATCGGTGACCTTACCTCTTGGTTTCGGTGATAAAGGTAAATCGCTTTCCCATCAGGAGAAGTTCCTAGCCGCTCACAGGCCACTAAGGCCTTTTTTAATTCAATTCTATCTTCTGGTAAAGCAATTGGCGATTCACTGGTAAATAGCCCTTCCTTACCTTTTCCCAGCAAATAGACATGGCGGCGAAAGCGCCCTGCTAACTCATGAGCCGCCGTATGACCATCATGCCAATGAATAAATGGGATACTGCCACCAATACGAATTTTTAATCTTTTTCCTCGCTGCTTAAACATTTCCCTGACTAACATTAAAGTAGATAATGGCTTGTAAACCAGCGAAGTTAAGTAAAATAAATGGCTATTACGCCCTTGAATATGGATGGGAACGATAGAGGCTCTAGCCTTTGCGGCTAAACGCAAAAAACCTGTACGCCAGTGGCCATCACGAACCCCTTTGCGACCAAATCGAGAAACTTCCCCCGCAGGAAACACAATTAATGCCCCTTGTTTATCCAAATGCTGTTGCATGGCTTCAACTTGTTGTCGACTGGTTCGGTTATTCATATTATCCACTGAAATAAATAAGCTTTTTAGTGGTTCTATATAATTGAGAAACTGATTTGCCACTATTTTTACATCAGGACGAACGGCAGCAACCACACGTAATAATGCAAGGCCATCGAGTGAACCTATCGGATGGTTAGCAACTAAGACAACAGGTCCTTGAGTCGGAATATTTTCTAAGTCACCCTCAACCATTTCACTAGAAATATCAAAGAACTCCATGATTTGTTCAATAAGATCCAAGCCCTTTAAGTGCGGATAATCTTGAGCAAATTGGTGAAATTCCTGTTCAAACAAAAGCTTTTTTAATAAGCGACGTTTCCATTTGCCTGGTGTTTGATGAGGAAAAATATCGTGCAGCAGGGTATCGACACTAAACATAATGCTATCTCCTAACTGAGTTACGACGAACTTAAGTCAGATTCATAACAACAATATGTTTATTTTATGACAAAATGGTGAAAGCACAAAAATGATGATGTAGATCATTACTTTTTATTTGCCAATATTATGGTTATCTAAAATCAATAATTTTCAGGAATATTGTTTTCTTAAATAATTTATATTTTACTTATTTTGTAATATGCATTTAGTCCACAACAATTAAAAAGGTAAAAACTAAACTTTTCGATTAGTTTTACTCAATTTATTTTAATAATTAAGAAGTTATCATTTATAAATATCCACCAATTAAATTGAACTAAAAATCTATTGCAGTAAGATTAATTTGAAACAATATCCTTTAAATTCAATCTAATAAAATTTAATCATCAGCTTGTTTTTTAATTATTATTTCATTGATAGGTAAATCTTATTTAAACAATCGCTTAAACCGATGGCCATCATTGATAAAAATCAAGAACTTCTCGGACTTATTTATCCATCATAGTCCGGCTGTAGAATTATATTAATTAAAAAATATTTAAATATATTTGACCGCAATCTTTCAAGGATAGTGTAATGAAAAAACTTACTCGCATTACGGTCGCTGTCATATTTTTGCTTTTACTCGGTTATTTTGGATTATCTGGATATGTGTGGTATCACGATAATCAACGAAGAGAAAATAATGACATTCAGACATCTAAAATTGCAGAAAATAATCAAGTCCTCCAATTCTTTGCCGAAAAGGGATGCGATTACTGTCACACACCGTCAACTGATTTACCTGCCTACGCATCATTCCCCATTGCTAAGCAACTGATGGAATACGATATTCAGCTAGGTTATAAGTCATTCAACCTTGAGGCTGCTCGCGCTGCACTCATCGCAGGAGAACCTGTACCACAAAGTGAATTAAATAAAATTGAGTGGGTTATGCAGAACCACACCATGCCTCCAACACGTTATGTTGCACTTCATTGGGCCAGCAGTGTCAGTGATGAAGAACGTAATAACCTATTGAATTGGATAGCTAAACAGCGGGAAGAGCACTATGCCAGCCAAGATACCGCTGCTGAACATCGCAACGAACCAATTCAACCAATTCCAAAATCACTGGATGTTGATGATGCAAAAGTCGCATTAGGTTTCCGCTTGTATCATGATGCACGCCTGTCAGGGGATAGCACAATTTCTTGTGCACACTGCCACGCACTCAATGCAGGTGGTGTTGATGGCCGTAAAACATCAATTGGTGTTGGTGGCGCAGTAGGCCCAATCAATGCGCCAACGGTGTTTAACTCTGTATTTAATGTCGAGCAATTTTGGGATGGTAGAGCACCTGATTTACAAGCCCAAGCCGGTGGCCCACCATTAAATCCTATCGAAATGGCATCAAAGTCATGGGATGAAATCATTGAAAAATTGGATAAAGACCCTGTCTTAAAACAAGATTTTAATGCGGTTTACCCAGAAGGTTTTACGGGTGACACCATCACCGATGCGATTGCAGAGTTCGAAAAAACCTTAATTACTCCAGACTCTCCGTTTGATAATTGGTTAAGAGGCGACAAAACTGCATTAACCGCACAGCAGGTCCATGGTTACCAGTTATTTAAAGAGAACAAATGTGCAACCTGCCATGGTGGCGTGATCTTAGGTGGTCGTTCCTTCGAACCTCTGGGTCTGAAAAAAGACTATGAGTTCGGTGAAATCACTGCTCAAGATATTGGTCGTATGAATGTCACCTCTGATGAGCGCGATAAGTTACGCCAAAAAGTCCCAACACTACGTAATGTCGAGCTAACCGCACCGTATTTCCACCGCGGCGATGTAGCAACCTTAGATGAAGCAGTGAAACTGATGCTGCGTTATCAAGTGGGTAAAGAACTGCCACAAAAAGATGTCGATGATATTGTTGCCTTCCTTAAGAGTTTAACAGGGGTATATACACCCTATGTGCAACAAAGTGAGTCACAACAGTAAATATCAATAGCTGATTGATATAAAAAACTAATAGCACCGTTCAAATAATAACGGTGCTATTTTTTATATAACACTGCCGTATAAGCTACCTACAACCCTGACTTGACCTGTATTCACAGCAATTCACATTATCGAACACCTCTTCCTCACTGTGTTATTACTTAAAAAGTTTCTGTTTCCTATTCATACGAAACAATGTTATCTAGCTCAAAGTTTTTATCAAATGGTATTTAAAAGGTATTATTAAATGGTATTGTTGTTTGCGTACCCTACAATACCTATAATTAGCCGTATAAAGGAATGAAAGATGAAAAAAACGACAGCAAAACTCTCATTCATGATGTTCATTGAATGGTTTATATGGGGAGCTTGGTTTGTTCCCTTATGGCTATTTTTGAATAAAAGTGGCTTTACCCCTTCTCAAATAGCATGGTCTTACGCCTGTACAGCCATTGCTGCAATTATCTCTCCGATCCTTGTAGGATCAATTACTGACCGATTTTTTGCTGCACAAAAAGTCCTGGCGGTACTGATGTTTGCAGGGGCAGTTTTTATGTTTTTCGCAGCTCAACAAACTGAATTTTCTAGCTTTTTCCCTCTGCTATTAGCGTATGCACTGACTTACATGCCAACCATTGCGCTCACCAATAGTATTGCTTTTTCCAATGTGGAAGATGTGGAACGTGATTACCCTCGTATTCGTGTAATGGGGACTATCGGCTGGATTGCATCGGGTATTGCATGTGGTTTTTTACCTTCCATGATGGGCTTTGGTGATATTTCTGCGACCAATATTCCACTCTTAGTGACAGCCGCTAGCTCGGCTTTACTGGGCTTTTTTACCTATTTCTTGCCAGACACCCCACCAAAAGGAACAGGAAAAATGAGTATTAAAGTCATGCTTGGATTGGATGCCATTGTACTGTTAAGAGACCGGAATTTCTTAGTATTTTTCGTGTGCTCATTCCTCTTCGCCATGCCTTTAGCCTTTTACTATATTTTTGCTAACGGCTACCTTACTGAAGTTGGGATGAAAAATGCTACGGGGTGGATGACCTTAGGGCAATTCTCCGAAATCTTTTTTATGCTTGCTTTGCCCTTCTTTACCAAACGTTTTGGTATCAAAAAGGTATTACTTCTTGGTTTAATCACTGCGGCTATCCGTTATGCTTTCTTTATCTATGGTGATGCAGACCACTTATTTACCTATGGATTACTCTTCCTCGGTATTTTATTACACGGAGTTAGCTACGATTTTTACTATGTCACTGCATATATTTATGTCGACAAAAAGACCCCTGTACATATGCGAACAGCGGCTCAAGGCTTAATTACGCTCTGTTGCCAAGGCTTTGGTAGCTTACTGGGTTATAGCCTAGGAGGCCAAATGATGGAAAAACTTTTTTCTTACGGTGAACCTGTCAACGGCCAGACCTTTAACTGGGCCGGTATGTGGGGCTTCGGTGCTGCCATGATCGTCGTAATCACGATTGTCTTCATGTTAATGTTTAAAGAGTCGAGTCGTGATATTCAAGAAATTGATATTAATAAAAGTGGCGTAAAACCCACATCCAATTAGTCAAGCAATCATTAATTAAACGCCTTTATTAACCAACAACCAACACATGAAGGCGCTATTTTTAGCCAAAATTGAAGGAATTATAATGAACAAAGAGAACCGTATTTTAGGCACGTTTTATGGCCAAGCCTTAGGTGATGCAATGGGAATGCCTTCTGAATTATGGCCTCGTTCTCGTGTTAAAGCACATTTTGGTTGGATAGACCGCTTCTTACCTGGGCCAAAAGAAAATAATGCAGCTTGCTACTTCAATACGGCAGAATTTACAGATGATACCTCAATGGCCCTCGCACTTGCGGACGCGATTATAGAATGTGGTGGCAAAGTAAACCCTGAATTTATTGGACGTAATATTCTAAAATGGGCAGAGCAATTTGATGCCTTTAACAAAAATGTCCTAGGGCCAACCTCTAAAATTGCATTAAATGCAATAAAACAAGGGACTCCAATTTCTCAGTTAGAAAACAACGGCATGACAAATGGTGCCGCAATGCGAGTTTCCCCACTCGGTTGTTTACTGCCAACTCATTCTATTAATGAATTTATTGATGAAATTACACTCGCCTCATCGCCAACTCATAAATCGGATGTAGCAATTGCAGGTGCGGTCGCTATCGCTTGGGCAATATCTAAAGCGATAGATGGCGAAGATTGGTCGCAAATTCGCGACCAATTACCCGCTATTGCGAAATTAGCACAAGAAAAACACGTCACAACCTTTAGCCCATCAATAGCTGCACGTATTGAACTTGCTTTACACACGGTGAAAAACACAATTGGCACCGAGCAAGCAATGGAACAGCTTTATCAACTCGTTGGCGCTGGTACTAGCACCATTGAGTCAGTTCCTGCCGCCATTGCTATGGTTGAATTAGCGGAAACCGATCCCAACCGCTGTGCCATTCTGTGTGCTAATTTAGGGGGAGATACCGATACTATAGGGGCAATGGCCACCGCCATTTGTGGCGCACTGCATGGCATTGATGCCATCGACAAACAACTTAAAAAACAATTAGATGATGTGAATCAACTTGATTTTACACAGTATAGCAAAGCCTTTATGGCATTGAGAACTGCAAGAGAAAAAGCTTATGAAAACCGCTGAACTTATTGCCCATCTTCCATTGCAAGCAGAGCATCGTCCTGTCTGCCTGATTGGCGCAGCCGTTATTGATGTGATTGCAGATGCGTATTCACTGCCTTATCGCGGAAGTGACATCGAATTGCACCAACAAAGTGTCAATATCGGTGGATGTGCTCTGAATATTGCTGTGGCCTTGCAACGCCTTGGTATCCAATCACTCAATGCATTACCTATTGGGCAAGGTGTATGGGCAGATATCATCCGCAACCAACTCAATAAAAAAGGTGTGAGTTCAGTTATAGAAACGAATAAAGGTGATAATGGCTGGTGTTTAGCCTTGGTTGAACCCGATGGAGAAAGGACATTTCTTTCAATTAGCGGTGTGGAAAACCAGTGGGAACGCCATACATTAGATGATTTACCAATTACATCTAACACCATTATCTATCTTTCTGGTTACCAATTAGCAGCAAAATGTGGCGAAACTCTGCTTTCATGGCTGGAATCACTCTCCGATAACGTCACTTTATTTATTGATTTTGGCCCTCGGATCGCCGACCTTTCGAAAACACAATTATTACGATTGATGGCTTTAAAACCTATCATTTCATTGAACCGTCAAGAAGTCGAACATATCGTCACGCTGTTCCCTGATATCGCACACCAAGGAATGGATACAGAAGCATTAGCCAATATTTGGCATTCTCAATTTTCAGTTTCCGTGATTGTTAGAGTCGACAAAGAAGGCGCGTTCTTTCAAGAAAGTTGTCGTTCATCAGGCTGGGTGGCACCATTTAAAACTACCGTTGTCGATACCATTGGTGCAGGGGATAGCCATGCAGGAGGCGTGATTGCTGCATTGGCGTCCGGCTGGGCACTACAAGATGCCGTATTACTTGGAAATGCTGTCGCATCCTATGTTGTTAGCCATCGAGGAGGTGATTGTGCGCCTTCGTCTGAGCAACTCGCCGCGTATTTACAGCAATATTAATCATTAGAATAAAAAGAGGTCATCCCTCTTTTTATTCTTCAGATACAAATACATACATATCACTACGACATTGATTGAAACTGTATTCAATAGGGACATTTTTATGGTCGAAAGCCACCTGCTTAATCACTAAAACAGGCACGATCTTTTCTAATTTAATGTGCGTTTGAAAGTCTTCATCTGGCATTCGAGCACTTACCTTGCTCTTTGTTCGCGTAGGATAAATATTTTGGCTGCGGAAATAATCGTACAAAGATAAACCAATATCGTCTACGTCACCAATCAGCCCAATAGGAACATATGATTCCTCAATAGAGACAGGCTGCTCATCCACGTAACGAATGCGTTTTAACATAAATACATCACTATTGATGGGGAGCGCTAGCGACTCTGCGACTTCCTGTGAACAAGGCACGATACTTTTATTGACCCAAAGTGTGTTTGGTTTTTTTCCAAGTAAAACAACTTGTTGTGAAAAACCCTTAGCTTCTTTGAGCGAATACTCAAACTTATCACTAATTTGGGTACCGTAGCCTTGTGACCGAATGATAACGCCTTCTTGCTCAAGTAACTCTAACGCTTTTCGAACGGTAATACGCGACACGCCTGTTTGTTGACCTAACTCCCTTTCACTGGGCAGCATATCACCTTGATGTAAAACCCCTGTTCGCACGGCAAATTTCACCGTTTCAGCAAATTTTACATATAAAGGTGTATTGTCTATTTCAGCAAGACGAGTACAAAGTTGTTGGATCAAAGATAAATGCGCATCATTCATATTGAGTTAGTCACCTAAAAATCGCAGCAATAATCCATAGTACCACTATCCATAGATTAATTGCAGGCAATTGAATTAGATAAATTTATTGCCAATGAAAAACAAAATGCTACAGGGTACCATTTCCACTGAGGTACACGCTTTTCTCTAATATAGGTAAAGTTAATTGTTGTTGATATCCATCCAATGTTTCTTTTGCCAATATTGCTAATGCACGGTAAAAATCGCTGTTAGCCGAATCTATCAATACTTCGAGAAAATGTGCCGACCAAGGTAATAGATGCCAAGCGAGTAACTCTTCTAAATCAGCTCTGCGATTTTGCTCAGCGAGCCAAGCCGCTAACATCAAGATCAGCCCAAAGTGGTCTTCTGGCTCTTTTTGTGTCGTTACGGGTTCAACACCTTTGGCTCGCATCCATTGGCGCAGCTCAACGGTTGAATCACCAAAAACAATTCTTTCTTTGTCTAGCCAGACTGAGCCCCAAGGAGGCGCGGGTAAAGCATAAGGCCCGATAAACAAGCGCTGCCATGCTTCACTCAGTGGTTCATTCTCCTGAGCACTGGATTGCAAAAGCTGGCTAATTTTCGCTAAAGAAGGTAAGGCAAATGGCCATTCTTCATGCCAAGTCGGCTCCTGAAGAATCGTGATAATCTCTGCGTTATTTTCATTTTCTGGTGAGAAATAAAATAAGGACCCCAGAACTCGCCCTGTCACTGCGACGTGTTCAAGAAAGCGTGCTTCTTGCATATTTGATTGTCTCTGAAGTTATCAGCGCAGGGAAACCATCTCCTGCGCTGAAAGGTTTACCAATTAAGCCACAGCCATGCCGACTGTCATGTGTAAACCATAGAATAGCCCACGACCGATAAATTCACCAATCAGTACCAGCACGGTACCAAGAAGTAAACTCAATACCGAAGGCTGATTTTGTCGCACAACAGGCAAAATCCATAGCAGCAACCCGAGACTGGTCACCACTAAACGTATCACTTGTAAAACACCAAAATCAGGGACTAAATCCACTGCTTTTTGTACAGAAGTGGCAATTAGCGCAATTTCTCCGCTTTGCAGTAGTACCGACGCGATAGTCACAATATAAGCCACGATACTAATCGCCGCTAATTTACCACTATTAAACGGAAATTTAGCTACTCGTAATAGCAAAGTGCCTAAGATTGGTCCGACAACAAACAGGGTCATAAAGAAGCCGATAGTGGTATGTGGTGTGTTCCATGTTGGCACCGTGCTTATCATATAAACTCGTGTCATTGCCCAAACAAATAACAGCCCCATCAACATGGTGATGATTAACCACACTTTATCTAACCCTGTTGGCATCTTTTTCATTGCAGATAACAGCCACCATAAGCCGCCCAAAGCAAAGAAAATGAAGCCAAACAACACTTCGTTACTTAATGATGACGCAAACACACGGTTCATCGAGTTAAATGCACGCATCGGTGAGCCCATATGCATCATCGATGCCAAAAATCCTAAGCCCATCAATACCCATAACGCGAACATTGCGTTCACAATGCGCTGTTTTTGTGGCTTATCATCTGTCGATAACCAAGCAAGCCCTGTCACAATCACGCCACCTGCAATACTTTGGCCTAATACCGTAAATAAAATCAGCGGCCATTCGTGTAATCCATTGCCCATGTTATACCTCCCGAGGATTGGCTAAATGGCCTGTCGTATCATTGACAGGGCGACTATTGGCATTGGGTTTAATGACAATATTGGGCTTGGTATAGTGCGCTTCTGGTAGTGGCGCAATCTCTGCCAAATTGCCATGTTTCTCACGTAACTCATCAATAGGACCAAAGTCTAATGCACGCAGTGGACAAGACTCGGCACAAATCGGTTTTTTACCGACGGCAACACGTTCATAACAACCATCGCACTTGGTCATATGCCCTTTTTCGCTATCAAATTGCGGCGCACCGTATGGGCAGGCCATATGGCAATAGCGGCAACCAATACACACACTTTCATCCACAACGACAAAGCCATCTTCACGTTTGTGCATCGCGCCACTTGGGCACACTTTCACACAAGCAGGGTCTTCACAGTGGTTACATGAAATCGACAAATAATAACTAAATACGTTTTGATGCCACACACCGTTATCTTCTTGCCAATCTCCCCCCGCATATTCATAAATGCGCCTAAAATTCACCGCAGGAGATAAATTTTTGTAGTCCTTACACGCTAATTCACAAGTTTTACATCCCGTGCACCGTGCAGAATCAATATAAAAACCATATTGTGTTGTCATGATTTATCTCCCTATACCCTTACCACTTCAACCAAATTACTGTGTTGCGGATTACCTTTCGCTAACGGTGACGGGCGTTGAGTCGTCAGGACGTTTAGGCTACCACCATGGTCCACCTTGTTTTCATCAGGTGCGTACCAAGCCCCTTCCCCCATTGCAACAACCCCTGGGATAATGCGTGGAGTCACTTTGGCAGCGATCTGCACTTCCCCTCTATCGTTGTAAATACGCACTATGTCACCATCTTTAATATTGCGACGTTTTGCATCAATAGGGTTGATCCACATCTCTTGTAAACAAGCAGCCTTAAGCACATCAATGTTGCCGTAAGTGGAGTGAACGCGCGATTTATAGTGGAAGCCACTCAATTGCAGTGGATATTTTTCGGTGAGCTTATCATCATGGCTTTCAAAGCCTGGGGAATACATTGGGAGTGCTGATATCAAATCACCTTCCGCTAGCGTCCATGTTTTCGCGATATCCGCTAATTGTGATGAATAGATCTCAATCTTTCCTGACGGGGTATTTAATGGGTTCGCAATTGGGTCTTCGCGGAAAGCTTTGTGTGCCACGACATGCCCTTGTGGGTTCATTTTTTTGTAAATCCCTTGCTGCTGGAATGTCTCAAAATCAGGTAGCTCAGGTAACTTCTGTCGTGAAATTTCATACAAATGGCGTAGCCACTCTTCTTGGGTTCGCCCTTCGGTAAATTTCTCTTCAACCCCCATACGGCGTGCGATTTGTGTACACATTTCATACACCGTTTTGCTCTCAAAACGTGGTTCAATGGCTTGGCTAGCGAAAATCACATAGCCCATATTACTAGCGGCACCATCCAAGCAAAAATCCATCTGTTCAGACGCGGTACAATCTGGCAGGACTAAATCCGCATATTTCGCTGAAGCCGTCATATGGTTATCAATCACTACTATCATTTCGCATTTTTTATCATCCTGAAGAATGTCATGCGTTTTATTAATATCAGAGTGTTGATTGATTAAACTGTTGCTGGCGTAGTTCCAAATAAACTTAATCGGAACATCCAGTTTATCTTTACCTCTTACCCCATCATGAGTTGCAGTCATTTCAGGGCCGCGCTCTATCGCATCAGTCCATAAAAATACGGAAATACTTGCTTTGACTGGATTTTTTAATGTTGGCATCCGCTCAAATGGAATATCATAGTTCCCTTCACGAGCCCCCGTATTTCCCCCATTTATACCAACATTACCGGTTAAAATCGGTAACATCGCAATCGCACGTGCGGTTTGCTCGCCGTTCGAATGGCGTTGTGGCCCCCAACCTTGGCTAATATAAGCAGGTTTTGCGGAACCAATTTCACGTGCTAATTTGATGATTTTATCAGCAGGAATACCGGTGATTTGTGCAGCCCATTGTGGTGTTTTTTCTACACCGTCATCCCCTTGCCCTAAAATATATGCCTTGTAGTGGCTATTTTTCGGAGCATCTGCGGGTAGCGTTTTCTCATCATAACCCACGCAATATTGGTCTAAGAAGGGTTGATCAACCATATCTTCAGTGATCAATACATGGGCGATTCCTGCCACTAATGCAGCATCTGTTCCGGGGCGGATCGGGATCCACTCATCTTCTCGTCCAGCAGCAGTATCGGTATAACGCGGGTCGATCACTATCATTCTTGCATTAGAACGCTCACGCGCTTGCTCTAATTGATAAGTGATCCCACCACCGCTCATACGGGTTTCGGCAGGGTTGTTTCCGAACAGAACCACCAACTTGGAGTTTTCGATATCGGAAACGCTATTACCTGCCCCACTACCATAGGTATAAGGCATCGCACAGCTGATTTGTGCTGTACTATAGGTACCGTAATGGTTTAAATAGCCGCCCATGCAGTTCATCAAACGGGCGATAGGTGAATTCGCTGGCGGCCATGAACGTGCGACTGTGCCACCTAATGTGCCAGTTCCATAGTTCAAATACACCGCTTCATTGCCATAATCGGCAATAATCCGTTTTAGATTATCGCTGATTAAATCGTAGGCTTCATCCCAACTAATTTGTTTGAATTTACCTTCACCACGTGCCCCAACGCGCAACATCGGGTATTTCAAGCGGTCAGGGTTATAGACACGACGGCGCATTGAGCGCCCACGTAGACAGGCCTTAACTTGATGCTTATTTCCGTAAACATCATCGCCGGTGTTGTCGGTTTCGACATATTTTATTTCACCATCAACAATATGCATACGCAGTGGGCAGCGACTCCCACAGTTAACGGTACATGCGCTCCAAACTATTTTTTCTTCAGGTATGGCTGTTTTGGGTGTGATTTCACTGATATCAGCAACACTATTAAAAGGTAAACTTAGCGCTCCACTTGCAAGTGCGAGTCCCCCGACGGTACTGGTTTGCATTAGCTTCCTGCGGCTGATCTCCGATTGGAGTACTCCCTCAGATAATGCTTTACTCATATCTGCCTCACTTAACATTGCTTCAAAGTTTTAAAATGGCTTTTTTGAAATTTATTTTTATCTTTAATTTATTTATCGACTTCCAATTACCATTCTATAACCGAGGCACCGTGAGGTATTGTGCACGATCAATAATCCAATATAAATTGTGTGGTTTTAATGCGTTATATCGAGTCATTCAAGCCAAATTAAAATTAATATAATTATTTTTAATGTTTAATAATGAATTAAATTGAAATAAATATAATTCCATTCTTCTTTAACTTGAGTTTACTGTTTTTCATTTATTTCCGAGTCTCAATTCATAAAAAACCCCTTAAACGAAAATCGACTAAGACGTTTAAGGGGAAATATAAAATATAAATTATCGAGTGAATATTTGTTCTGCTAACAGCACTTAAAACGGGCAATTACGCCGTTAATCCACCATCTAAGACCAATGTTTGACCTGTTAAGTACTGGCTGCTATTGCCAATCAAAAATTCAACTAGCTCTGCCACTTCTTGGGGTTGCCCTAAGCGGCGTAACGGGATGTTTTGGCACATAGCTTTTAATTTAGCTTCAGGCATTGCACGGGTCATATCACTATCAATAAGCCCCGGAGCAATACAATTCACACGTAACCCAAAACGCCCAACTTCATGAGCCAATGAACGCGTCAACCCCATCATCGCTGATTTACTCGCCGCATAAGCTGTTTGGCCAATATTGCCTTTTAACCCAGTAATTGATGACATCAATACGATTGAGCCGCTCCCCGCCATCAACATTGCAGGTAATAATTTACGGTGCCAATTCATCACGGAAATGACGTTATTCTCTAGCACATCTCGCCAGATTTCAGCATTTTGATGAATATGTAAGGCGTCCCTAGTGATACCCGCATTATGAATAATAGCCGTAGGAGCCCCAAATTGTTCCAATAACGAGCTAGAAAGCGCGTCAACTTGTGCTTCATTCTTACCATCACACGGGGATCCTTTCACCCATGTATCTAAATTGGGGTTTTCAAGATTCGCTTGTGTTTCATTAACGCCATCAACGCTACGCCCAGTAAAAACCACATTCCAGTGGCGTCGCAATTCACTAACTAGTGCGAGCCCAATTCCCCGGCTTCCTCCCGTCACGAGTATCCATTGATTATTTGCCATTTTAAGATTTCGACTCCTTATCAATATGTTCACACAGCGCTTTCACCGAAATTTCTGGATGTTCTAGGAAAAATTCCGCATCTAAAGCAACATTAAAGTCACGTTTAACAAGCACCATAAGTTCAACATAATCTAAGCTATCGAACTCTAACTGGACTAAAGTCATCTCCGCATTCAACTCTTCTGCTTCTAAATCTTTTGCATCACAGATCATGTCACTAATTTTGATATAAATTTCTTGATATTGGCTCATTTGTTTTATCCTTGCATTCTTATTGAGTTATTGAATTAACTTTCAATGTTATTGAATTATTTATTATTTTTTCTCTGTAGCGGGCGGCGATACTAATACTCACTAATCGACCACTCTCACTATCCGCGATCACTAAGGCCGGCAAAATACGTAGGTAAATAGGCTCAGGAGAGGTGATAGGAGCCCATTTCGTTAGAAGTTCACGGTCAAACAACACCTCTTGGTGGGTTTGTACGATAGGATAACGGCAAAAAATATCTTTCAATGTTGAGCCGACCGGCAACCATTGTGCGATCTCTTGTTGTTCAAATAACGAGCTATCATGAATTAAGTACCAGAACAAAACTGCGTCAATAAACTGCCATTCATACATTTCGTTGGAAAACTGAGAAAATATTGACTGCAATTTCACCATCTCTGCGGTCGAAATCATTATTTCATTCGCGATTTCATGTAATACCGGTGGAGGGGTGAGTGACAATTGGCAAGTTAAGCAGTTTTGTTGCTCATCAGAAGAGAGTAAAGCCACCGATCCCGCTTTATTTCGTGCAACTAATTGATAATCTTTATCGTTCCATAGCGGATTGCGTAACCGCACGACACATTTGATAAACTCAGAGTCGATAACCTCTTGTGAAGCCAATAATGGGTGATTTAATGACTCACTCGCGAATTGTTTCACATCGAGTAGTGCACGCATGCCATGCACACTCAGTTGATCTCCGCCCTTCGCTTTGACCCATTCAAGGTCGAAATGAATCGGGTTATCATCACCAGAAAATGATGCCCACTGTTTTGCATCCTCAAGGGTATAACGTAACGTTCTCATAACGCTTTCTCTAAAATCAGCGCCGCGTTTGCCCCACCGAAGCCAAAACTCAGGTTTAGTGCACGCTTAACTTCACCAATACGGTGTTCGTTAGGAATATAATCGAGGTCACATTGCGGGTCCGGGTGATGTAAGTTAGCGGTTGCGGGCATCACGCCATGCGCCATCGCTTGCAAGCAAATAATGGTTTCAAAGCTACCAGCAGCGGCGATTAAATGTCCGGTATAGGATTTCGTACTGGATATTGGGACTTGGTAAGCTGCCGCACCTAATGCCTTTTTCAATGATTCTGTTTCATTTAAGTCATTAAGAGCTGTTGAGGTCCCATGGGCATTGATATAATCGAGAGATTCAGGAGCGGCTCCCGCTTGTTGTAAAGCCATTTCAATAGTTTTCACCCGAGCAACACAATCTTCTGCTGGTGATGTAAAATCAAAAGCATCAGAAAAATTTGCATACCCCGTAATCTCGCCCAAAATGGTGGCCCCACGAGAAATAGCGCTCTCACGCTCTTCTAAACACAACACGGCCGCACCTTCAGAAAGGACAAAACCACTACGATCTGCACTAAATGGGCAACTGGCACGAGTCGAGTCTTCCGCTTCACGTGTTAAAGCACCAAGAACATCGATATTCCATACAGCACAATCTGTCCGCAAGGACTCTCCTGCACCAGCGAGCATCATATCGGCTCGTCCATGACGAATCGCTTCAAAAGCATCACCAATCGCAATAGTGCCTGTCGCACAAGCCGCGATGGTCGTGTTTTGATATCCACGCAAGTTCCAAAACTGGCTGCAAGCCGCCGTTGTCACATTTGGCATTGCATAAAAACAGTTGAAAGGCGAGGTCATCCCTGTCGCTTCGAATTCACTGACCGACATATAACTTTCATCAAGCCCTGCCCATCCTGTTCCCATAATGACACCGCACATCAGTGGGTCATAAAAATCAGTTAATGGCGTGCCTGCGAAGGCCATATCCATGGCTTCTCGCGCTGCCCCCAAGGCTAAACGCGTATGGCGTGGTAAACGACGACGAATAGCCGCAGGAACCCCTTTTAAGCTGGGTTCATTATCAATAAGCCCTAAAAAATGGCTGTGGATATTTTGTGCAGTTTTATCAACGTAACGATAACCGAGCTTTTTATCCATAATCGCTTGCCAACATGCTGAAGCCGTATCCCCCAAAGGAGTGACAGCCCCATAACCTGTGACAACAACGCGCTTAAAGTGAGATTTTTGGTTCATAATGGGTTGTCCTCCTGTTGGGCGCTACCGCCACCTTGTGCTAACCAAAGCTGTAGCGTTGCATAAAGATAATCGTATTGATTTTGAGCTAATGAATTTTCAATAGTTAAAAGGTCATCTTGCGCATTAAGCAGTGTTTGATAATCCACGGCACCTGCTCGGTAACGGCTGCTGGTTAGCTTTAGCCGCTGCTGGCTAAGTGATAATGACTGTTGTAATTGCTGACGAATTTCATCCGCAGCAAAACGGGCTTCCATCGCATTATCGACTTCTGACAAGGCGGTATAAGCCGCACTACGAAATGCCACTGCAGCTTGTTGCACTTGTAAGTCGGATTGTTCAATGGTCAATTTCACCGTATTCCACTGAATAAATGGCAAAGAAATCGAACCCCCAACAACACGTGTCGGGTCACTAAACCATTGAGAAAACAGCTGGCTACCCGCATTAAGCGCACCTTGCAAAGACAGTGTCGGGTAGAAGTTCAATTTAGCAGCGTCAGAATCAGCAAGCGCGGAACGTAAACGTGACTCGGCAGCTTGAATATCCGGCCGCTGTGCTAATACGGCCAACGGTGTCGCGTTAAGAATTTCAATCCGTTGATTTCGATTAAGTGCGGTGAGCTCACGCACATGTTGCTCTGCAGGGCGGTTTAACAATAGCGCTAATGCATTACGGGAGCTGTCACGTTCTTTAATGAGCCGTCGTAATTCATTTTTTCGACTAATCACAGTTTGCTGTGATTGTAAGAAATCCAGCTGGCTAACTTTTCCTGCTAAATACCATGACTTAATTTGCTGCTGGCTTTTTTCTGCAATCTTTTGGCTCGCAATCAGGTTATCAATCTGTTGATTTAACAGTGCAATATTCCAATATAATTGTGCAGTCGTATTAATAACCACTAATGCTGTTGCATGGTAATCCTGTTCGGTTGCTATTGCTTCCCACTCATTCTTTTCACGAATACGTGCCAGTTTTCCCCATAAATCGATTTCATAATTTAAAGTTAGATTTGAGCTATAACTCTCTTGGGGGGAGGTTCCATGACGTATAGATTTTGTATTACTTGCTGAGCCCCCAAGGGAGAAATCTGGGGTTATATTGGTATTTGCTAGCCCAGCCGTACTTCGCGCCAGCTTTAATTTAATTGCCGCTGTGGCTAAATCATTATTATTTTCTAATACCTGATTGATCAGTTGGGATAACAGAGGATCTTTAAAGTTATCCCACCAATTTTCAGTTAGGTTCAATGCCTGAACTGATGTCATCACGTCATTTGCACCGGATTGGCGTATTTTATCATCCCACTGCTGTGGCAAAGTGAGCTCAGGGCGTTGGTATTCCGTACGCGTAAAACTGCCGCAACCATTTAGCAAAAATAAAGCAGAAATAATATAAAGTGATTTGATATTCATTCGCGTGCCAATGCCTCCGTTGGGTTGAGTTTGGCAGCCCGACGAGCAGGAAAATAACCAAAAACCAAACCAATTAGAGCGGAGAAACCGCACGCTAATAAAACGGGGAACAGGGTAAATACCATCGTAAATTCAGTGGTGAAATAAGAGAAAACCCACCCCGCTAACCATGCACCGACAATACCAATTAACCCGCCAAGCGAACAAATCATCACGGCTTCTATCAAAAATTGGTTCATAATATCTTGAGGACGCGCTCCGACGGAAAGGCGGATCCCGATTTCATGAGTTCGTTCCGTCACAGAAACCAACATGATATTCATCACCCCAACGCCCCCAACCAATAAGGAAATAGCGGCAATCGAAGTGATCAGTAATGACATTGAGTCGGATGTTTTTTGTAATGCATTTGCGAGCTGGTCATCCGACTCAATAAAAAAGTCCTTTTTACCATGTTCGCGTAATAACAAACGCTCAACCTGTAATTCAGCTTGTTGAGAAGTTAAGTTTTCAGGGAAGCGCAACGAAATAAATTCAATGGGTTTGTCCCCGACCACACGTTGCTGTAACGATGAGTAAGGCACCCACCCCATAACAAAGCCACTCGACATTTTGGGCCCCGGTTTACGGGCAATACCAATAATTCGCCATGGTGAATGACCAATCTGCACAATTTGCCCTAACGGCTCTTCTTCTGGCTGAAAAAGTACCTCTCGGCTTCCTTCATCCAACACAATAACGGGTTCGCTGTCTGCCATATCGAGCGTACTGAAGAAACTGCCATGTAAAAGCTGAAACCCTTGTGCCGCAAAATACTCTTCTGAAACGCCATTAAGCATGATGGAGTTATCCAAGCCTTTATTAACGACCATCGTCATGCTGCTCGCGACGGGGGAAACAGACTCAATCCATGGCAACTGCTTTAGACTTTTAACATCATTTAACGATAATGCACGCTCCATATCAGGCCGCTTAGCCCCCCACCCAGTACCAGGGCGAATTTCCAGAGTCGTGCTGCCAAGCTTCCCAATTTCATCCATGATGGAGCGTCTTGCCCCTTCCCCCACGGCCATTGATGACACCACAGAAGAAATACCGATGATAATTCCCAACATCGACAAAAATGCACGCATGCGATGACCGAGTAAGGCCCGCCATGCCATACGAATAGACTCAATAATATTGCGCCACACCGATGCACGGCCATTATCTTCAACAGAAGGAAGCTGGTTCCGTTGTTTTGTGTCTGTCTGAGCTTGGTTCTGCTTATCAGAAACAATTTTTCCATCACTAATTTCAATAATTCGCTGAGTTTGCTGAGCGATATTTTTATCGTGGGTCACAATCACAACAGTGTGACCATCGAGATGAAGTTGATGTAAAATATCCATCAATGCGTGGCCACTAGCGCTATCTAATGCCCCTGTAGGTTCATCCGCAAGAATGATTTGCGCACCATTAACCAAGGCGCGGCAGACACTGACACGCTGCTGTTGCCCACCAGATAATTGATAAGGTTTGTGATCCAAGCGCGTTTGTAACCCTAACTTTTCTGCTAATAAAGCAACTCGAGCGCTCCGCTCATCTTCTGGCATCGCCGTATATAAAGCTGGGATCGCAATATTTTCTTCTGCAGTCAGGTAAGGCATTAGGTGATAACGCTGAAAAATAAACCCAAGATATTGGCTACGTAATTCTGCCAACTGATCGCTATTCACCTCATGAACCGCAATCCCATTGATCAACACTTCTCCTTGAGAAGGCTTATCTAAACAACCAATGATGTTCATCAGAGTCGATTTACCTGAACCTGATGCGCCAATGATAGCGACCATTTCCCCTTGGTTAATTGATAGCGAAATATCATTCAAAACAGGAATAGTTTGCGTACCGGCTGAAAACTCACGGTAAACATGATGAAGTTCAATCAGAGGACGGGTAAAAGATACATTTCGTGTCGTCGCCATCATTAACTCGCCACATTATCTGATTGAATAACAACTTGTTCGCCCTCGCTAATGCCCTCAAGTACTTCGACGAAATGGCGATCATTAATCCCCACTTTGATGGTGCGAGTTTCCGGTTTTTCATTGTTGATCACAGTCACTTCATATTGGTTTGCACCTACAGCTCGCCCCAGAGCACTAACGGGGAGTCGTAAAGCATCTTTCGCTTGTGCAACACGAATAAATACTTGCGCTGTCATTGATGTCTTTAATGCACGATCGGCGTTATCAACCTCGAACGTTCCGTTGTAATAAATTGCACTGTTCTGTTGCCCACCAGAATTATTGTTATTTTCATCAAGCGCTTCAGGGGGAATGGGTTGAACATACCCCATCGTACTTTCGTAGTGCGTTTCAGGGTCCGCGATCACATAGAATGTGAGGGGTTGGCCTGGGTGGATTTTTTGAATATCTGCTTCCGAAATTCGTGTCTGAACCTGCATTTTATCTAGGTTCGCCAACACTAAAATGGTCGGTGCCGTCTGTGAAGAAACGATGGTTTGCCCTTCGTTCGCCACAATACCCAGTACTTCGCCACTAATCGGCGCGATGATTCGTGTAAAATTGAGGTTAGCTTGTGCAGTTTGTACATCCATTTCTGATTGTGTGATTAACGCCTCATTAACATTAACCTGCTGTAATTGCGCCTCATATTGTGCTTGCGCTTGTTCATATTCACTGCGAATACCAGAACCATCTCGCTGCATCACTACCTGACGCCGATAGGCTTTGATGTACTGTATTAAAGTTGCTTCCGCAGCCCGTTTTTGCGCCTGAGCACTGGATAACCGGGCGGTTGCATTTTTGAGCTCAGACTGCTGGATAGTTGGGTCGATTTCTGCTAATAACTCCCCTTTAACCACTTTGTCGCCTTGTTTTACATATAATTTTCTGATTTGCCCGTTAACCTGAGCACCTACATTAACTTGCATTGAGGGCTTTAATGTCCCCGTTACCATGACGACTTTTTCAATATCGCCACGTTCCACCGATAAAATTACGTTTTCATGCAATGCTGGGGCGGGTGATTGCCACACAAAACGGCCGATCACCACGACCAGCACAAGCAATGCCACTAACCCACCTAAAGTGCGTAATCGTTGGGTCGTTAAACCCAATTTTGGTGCTACATGGCGGGAGGTCATAAGGAAGTTCCTTCCATTGCCGCTAACAAAGAAGGTTCAGATTGAGGCGTGCCTGCTGTGACACAAGGGGCTTTATTGGTGCTGTTCTCAAGACTTAATTCCCCATCCACGATTCGGTAAAGTGCATCGAAATTAGCCGCTAACTCTTCACTATGAGTGACAACAATCAATGTTTTACCTGTTTTCTGGCAATGTGACTGAATGGTTGCCATGACTATTTTCGCCGTTTCTTCATCCAAATTGGCGGTGGGCTCATCCAATAACAAAATAGGGCGGGCACTGTACAACGAACGAGCCAATAACAAACGTTGACGTTGCCCAAGTGACAGCGCCGCATGGCTTTCTCTTATTAACGCATTAACCCCACCAGGTAATTGAGTAATCACTGCGCCGAGTGCCAATTTATCAAGCAGCACTTCGACTCTTTTTTTATCTTTTTCGCGGAAGTTAGGGTCAAATAGCGTAATGTTATCTAAGACGGTCGCATTAAATAAAATATCTTCTTGGCTTTGCAAGCAAACCAATTGCGTAAGCTGCTGCACACTGACGGCTTCACCATTGGATTCGCATACTCCTTGCTGTGGGCTGAATAAACCCGCAATGGTACGTAATAACGTGCTTTTTCCTGCCCCTGACTCCCCAACAATGGCAACCTGCGTGCCTGAAGGTAAGTCTAATGACACATTATTTAAAATCGGTTTTGCAGGGTCATAACTGAAATGGATCCCCTTGAAAGATAAGTGTGGTGCTTTTCCTTGTACTGAGGTTTGTTTTTCGTGGAATGGTGCGGTGTCCTGCTCGCTTTTCTTAGGGAATAAAGAATGGGCGCGTGTATCAATAATATGCAGTTGCGACTTATGTATAATCGCATAAAAAATACGCGTCACATAATTGGTAAAAATTTGACGCAAGAAACTATAAGCAAAGAAATCCCCCAACGAAATTAACTCATTGGCCACCATGGGTAAAACCACCAACATAAAAATGACCATCTCCAAACTACCAGTTAATTGATAGATGCCATCTTTAATTTGTTGATACACATTTCTGCGTTGTATACAGGTAAACAATTCACGACTTAGCCATGCAAATTGCGCCTTACGCTGATTTTCTATCCCTGCTGTTTTTATGGTCAGAATGCCTTGCAGCGTCTCCATAAAAAAGTCATTTAATTCTGCCGATTTTAGCTGTAACTGCTGGGTATACCACCGATCACGAATAATCGCCCATACGCTAATTAAGCCCATCACGGTAACACCCACAGCTGAAATAGCCGCTAATACGGGTGCAATCCAAAACATGGTACCTAATGCTATCGCACAAATAACCCAATCCGTTCGTAGCCCGTTATCCAGCTCAATTTTTTCGGTTAATGCCCCCTGCCAAGCGACAAAACGGCTAAAAACATCCCCGGGTGCGCGTTTTTCAAAAAATCGCAATGGATTACTCAATAAACGAGAGAAACCAACCCCACTTTTAATCAACACAAAATGTTTTACGAATCTCTCACTCAGCATTCTCACACCAAGGGCTAATAGTGTTGCAACCACAAAGGCAACAATAAACCAGCCATAAGGGAAAATGGCATTTTTGGCGTCGGAAAAGGCTTGGTTGATTGCATTGCTCACCATGGCTGGCATTAAAAATAGCGTTAAAGAAACCAAAAAAGCGAATATCATCAACCAATAAACACCGCGAATCTCTGAGGTTTCTTTCAGGCTCATTGCATGAGGGGCTTTTTTCCCTGCCCCATCATTTTTGTCTTCCGGTGCTAATGATTCAATTTTTTCCAGCGCGGTATCCGGTTCTAAAATTAATGCATAACCGCTGATTTCCGCTTTTAATGCAGAGAAAGGTAGCCACTGCTGCCCAATTGCAGGGTTCATCACACACACGTTATTTCCCTTGCGATAAGCAAGCAGCACAAAATGGCTTGCTCCGTAATGTAAAATAGCGGGAAGTGGTAAACTATTGAGCTCTTGGTGCTCAAATAACACCGGTGTCGTCGCAATACCGTAATTGGCTAAAATGGACGAAAGGTCAATCAAAGAAGTTCCATGATCCGATGCTGGATAGACCTCTCGCAGAGTTTCAAGAGAAACGTTGAGACCTTGGGTTTGTGCTAACATCGCAATACATGCTAAGCCACATTCATTGGTTTCTTCTTGAGAAACAAAATTTGGAATAATATTTTTCATTATTATTTAATGGCTAATAAAATAAAGTGAATGGCTATGCCATAAAAGCCAATCATTGGGATAATGACGAACCGCATTTTCAATGATGGCTGGCATTTGAGTTGCAACATCTTTTGCTGCAACAGGCGGATAAACCTTGATTTGTAAACCATTTTGGTAGTACAGATGATAAAAAACTACCTGTGCCGAAATCGCACTGGACAAACGCACAACACCATTGTGTAGCTTTGCTGCACGGTTAAATAAGTGGCACGATAATTTGCTCGACGCCCCTTCCTCTGTTTGAACCGTGTAATCAGGGGTAATATCAGGGAAAACAATCATATTTTTTTGCCCTGCCGCCGTTTCTGTCATCGCAGTCATTAATTGGCTAGCTAATACTTTATTTCCCTGATGAATAGAACAATAAGATAAATTCACCTGGCCTAACTCACGTGCCGAAGCGTTATACTTTTGCTGCTCTGCGCTCGACGAAACCACCACCGTTGCATTCCCAGGAGTCACCCCCGCCCCAACCATGGTGGCTAAAACATCAGAAACCATATGCAACGGAGCAAGTACAACGGGTTTATTTTGTTGGTGTAAGGGCGCAACGACGCTATCAAGTTCAAGTGTACAAACTCGAACTTGCGCCATGATTTTTTGGTTTTGTCCCCATGTGGCTGCCTCTTCCAAAATGAAGCGTCGAACGGCTATCCAGCCCATATTAATATGCCCTTTCGTTTCCATTAAACTACGAAAGTTTTCCGTGGCGACTTTATTCCGATTACGATATTGACGACCTAATAAACCTACACGACATAATAAATTAGAAACAAATAATACCGATGTGATATAGCCTCGGCGCAATAACAACCGTAAAAAGGCAAGTCCACTATGATTGAGTTTTTGATATCCTTTTTTAAACGGCATCAAACAGTTTTTCGCTGTAAATACCGTCCAGACAATGAAAAACCGGATCACCGTAACTCCTTATTACTTTTATCTAATAACTCAAGCATATAGGCAGTAAAGTCTGCAAAATCACGGTCTTGGTAAACAACATAGCGTTTATTGATAATAAAGGCAGGTGTTCCAGTAATTTGATAAAATTTGCTAATTTCAAGCATATTTTTTAGACGTTCTTGAACGGCTTGGCTTTCACTGGTGTTTAGGTATTGGGTTGAATCAATATTATGCCGTTTTAACCATTGGTTTAAGACATCTTTATTAGCTAAATCAAGCTTATCGTTGATAACGGCAGTATAAAGATCCTGACGTAATTGAGATTCCCCCCCCATCTCTTCCAATGTCGCAAAAATAGGCGCATAGGCAGCCAGTCCCATATTATTATCCATGGCTAAATGAACGACTTTAAAGTTGACATTCTCAGGGAGTGTTTTTTCGAATTGGCTGACATTGTCATGATTTACTGCACAATAATGGCAACCATAAGAAAGGACTTCTATGATGCTATTATTTTCTTTTATTGGACTCAACAGAACTTGTTCACTATTAAATTCAATAAAAGAAGAGCCTTGTGCATCATCATTTGAGAAAGTATTAAAAACAAAAATATGATAGAACAAAACCGTCATGAGTGAAGAAGCAATAATAACAAATAGAGTATAAAGTGTGATAGTTATTGGTTTAAAACGAGTATTCATAACAGTTAATTCCATTCAGGTACGAAAAATACATGGGGATAACTCCCCATGTATCAATTAATAAAAATTAAATTTAATACTATGGAGCTGTTACATCACAGTTTGATGCACCAACAGCTTTCGCTTTGTATGTTTTGTTACCGTGCTTATCAGTACAAGTCGTTACTAATTGGCAAGATTTAACACCACCAACAGTGATGCTCTCGTAAGAATCAGTACAAACTTGTTTTGTTCCACCAACTACAGCAGCAGCTTCGATAGCATTTAACTTTTTCATGTTATTTCCTTTAATATAGATTTTAATTAATAAAACGCCCTATTTATTGATAATTAACACCAATAAATCCTTTAGATTTTTAATTAACACACGAATTACCACGTGAATAATTAAAAATTCAATCCTTCTAATTTCTCATTATTATCAAATAAAAAAATCGCTTTTCCTTTGACGCTTTTTGCTTTCTCTTTCTCACCTAATTCATTTAAAACAAGAATCCAAGAAAAATAAACATTAATATCTGGGCAAGAACGAGAATAGCTTTCTGCCCAAGACGAAAATAAATTCAAGTAATAGGGGTTCTGTGTCTCGTTATAGCGTAACAAATACCCCATATTGAGATCCAATTTATAACGATCATTGATTAAGTAATATTTCCACTCGCTATAATCGGGCTCATTCATAGAAAGAAGAAACTGTTGCCCTGTTTTTTCGATATACGTTAAATATTGCTGCGTTTGCAAAGTAAAATACAGCAACCCCATGGATAACAAACCACCTAACGCAATAATTGTTTTCGAACAATACCCTACAATTTTATTTAAATGATATTTTTTAGTTGGAATATCGGCACAACGTATTAGTAGTATCAATACCACCCCATGAGGTATTGATAGCCACAATGGAAACTCTGTCATCATATGAAAAACAATTGGTAACGCAATAACTAAAAAAACATAATTATTATTTTTATTTTTTAATGAAGAATAAAGTAGATACCCACTACCAATAATAACTAACAATATCGCAGCAATGCCAACTACCCCACCTTCAACCATCCAACGTAATATCTCATTATGTGGATGTGATATGACCCTTTCACTGGTTCCAAGTAACCCACCACCAAAGCGCTCTAAAAATACAGATTCAAAACTACCAACACCCGTACCAAATAAAATATTTTCACTAAATAAATATAAACTATGCTGCCATAACCCCCATCTAATGTGCGATGTCTGTAATTTACTTTCAGAAAAGTCAGAAATATTAAAACCAATTTTTATTCCATAGCCAATAATAAGACCGATAACAATCGATATTAAAGAATAAAAAATATATTTACGATGATACTTTGCAAAAAAATAAAAAACAATAACAATTAATAATAAATTTAAATATCCAGTTAATGATTGAGACAATGGCAATACCACGCTCATTAAAACGAGACTCACAATAATAATGGCTGACGCATACCATGTGACAGTTCTCATTAAAATAAACATACCTATTGCACTGGCAATGCCAACACAAATAAAACTAGAAAGAACATTAACTTGTTGGAATACGCCATATGGCCTATCCCCTGATATCGGAAAAAAATTAAAAATTTGTGCTATTGAAAATAGGCTCTCAATAATAGCAGAAAATAATATACTGCAAACAATTATTTTCAATACAGTTTCTGAAATATTTATTTGCAGTAAAGCTTGATAAAGAAATAACGCGCCCAATAACCAATATGCTGTCAAGTATGCATTAAACTGGTAATCTTTAGGCGCAAAAAAACACAAGCCTAATAATAAGACCAATCCAATCGTAATATAATTACTCGACTTAGAGTAATATAAGCTTGAATTTTTAATTTGTGTAATACTAACCACTACAATAAAAAAAGCAATAAAAAAACCACTAATTATATTGAATGGTAATGACAAACCTGTTCCGCCCATATTCGGCAGATAAATATGCAATATAATGCCAAAAAATATAACGACAAAACTTAAAAGAACCCATGGATAACGTTCTTTTTTATTATCTTTAATTTTGATTGCAAACATCATGTTTTCATTCGTTATTGATAATTTAATGTATAGTACGCAGTACTATAAAAATTCCCATAGGTAATCGTTTGGTTAATTCTCGCTTCAGGCTCAGCCTCGACATAAGCCTTAAATTGAATTTCCGTATTATTTGTTGCCAGATTTTGTGCTAATGATGGCGTATTCAATTCTATGGGTGTTTCATTTAAGTTTAATAACCCAATACCGATTCCGCTAGCTTCACTTTGGTCACTAATCGCAAGATGGTCAGGAAGATTCTTATTTTCAATTCCATTAAAAGTCACTGTCACCGATTTAAATATGGTCGTATTACAATTCGTTAAATGGATTGAGAAAATTAAAGGTTTCGACTTACCTTCTTTATAAAGGTCTTTAACCGAAATTTGTTGAAAATCAACAGGGACCTTCTCACTTCCCGGCGCTATCTGACATGGCGTAGCAATAACCATGCCTCTGAATGAATAGCTTCCCATATTAGTTGGGATCACACTCGCACTCATCGGCCCCGAGACTAATAAATATAAGCCAATCGACAATAAATATTTTGTACGCTTTATCTGATTATTATTTCGCATGATCGGCCTCATTGGAATTCAGCAAGGATTGTCCCGGTACTTGTAAATTCACCTTCTTCCACACTACTACCAGGCGCAGCTATTGGCGCAGCCGTTAAGTTCCAGGTACCTTGGTTATTAATAAAGTCAGGCACTTGGTATGCTTGATTCGGTTTTACCAATGTACCCGCCACATTATCAGTCACCACAATGCCAAGATTTGTGCGTTTCACACCGTTTTTTAACGTACCGAAATAATCAGGGTTAAAATCCGCACTGCCTGACGCCCCCGGTAAGAGTGACAGCTTGATATTTAAATCACCTGTCGTAAAACTTCCACCGGTACATTTAACTGGGATCTTAAAGGGCTGAGCATAATTAATTCCATTTAACTGTTCACTCGTATTTGCTACATCAAGAAAATCAATATTAATTGGGTTACCTTCATTAATCGTACACTCATCAGCAACCGTGATGATCCCTGCTCCTAAAACAACCCGAGTTGAAGGGATTGGCGCATAAGCTGTACTGCCATTCGCTGGGCTGCCTTTTTTGGCAAAAACCTGTACCAGCTCAGCTTGGTTGATGGTAATGCCATTAATAATCGGTTTTTTCAGCCTAAACGTGATTGTCCCACTCGACCCTGTCCGTAGCTCGACGCCATAGTCACGGCTATTAACACTCGGTGGTGTACACTCTATTGGGTCAGATCCCCCATTCCACATATCCTTCACTGGGACAGTAACTTTCTGACCAACCCTTCCCCCTATTTGAATTTCAACTTTTACATCAAAATATTCATTAAGGTTCAGGTACCCTGGGTTTTGCATTGATGTAGGAATGGTTGACATTAAATCAAATGTCATTCCTGAATCAGGATCTGAATTTCCAGGACCTCCTGGCTTCATATAACTTTGGCAGTAAATATCGAAAAAAGGCCAGTTACCCACATCAAAATTGAATACTGTTTCAGCATCTTTCTCATTGACCAGTAGCTGATTATTCATTGTCGCTTCGAATGTGTAAGTCCCCCCATCAGGTATAGCGGAGCCGTGAGGAAAGCCTAAAGCAGATAACGGCATTAACCCTATTGTGAATAGACCGGCCACAATAGTCATATCTTTTAGTTTTTTGTTGTTGGATACAAACATGGTTATAAATACTCCAGTTTTAGCCTAACTAATCCGCTAAAAGTTCCCGCTGAAACAGACTGTGCTGTAGATTCCAATGAGGCATTAAGTGTAATGTTGTTATCACCAGGTTTGATCACCCATGAACTTGTTGGCTGATTGACCATTAAGTTTTGATGATCTTTACTGGAAATACGTAATCCTGCGCCTCGAACATCGCCTGTAACTCGCACAAGATCAGGGTTAAAAAAATCCGTATCTCCCGCAATACTCAATGAAACTGCGCTTTCTCCCGTCAAGTAATAACGCTGAGCATTTTGAGTTGCCTCTCCAGCAGCATTCACAAATGACTTGGATGCCCCGCGTTGGCAATCTTTGAGCCGAATATTAAATGCAACAGGAGTACTTCTATCGCCAATGCGGTGAAATTCTCTGGCATTGATGTCACCTAAATCGACATACTGCTCTTGTGTTTCTAATTCAAGAACACAAGGTGATGCATAAACGCTTCCTGTCAAATGCACAGTACTATGTACGTCTAGCAATGTTTGGCGAGACAGCTTTTCATCCGCAATTTCTGCAACTGCGGAGAAACTTCCTAATCCCAATAACACGATCCCTAAGCACCTAATGTTCATATCAATACTCCTAGCGAATCTGTTGCTCTGGTGGTAACGCTTTACACGTATTTCCGCTACAACTGTATTTAAGTTCTGGATGACCACCATAATCATTCACATACATCATGGTGAAACTCTCGCCTGAACTATTGACCTTAATATCGAGATGCGATTTAGGGGCAATCATCACCCCTGGGAAATCGGTTAGTTTTTTTCCACCTTCTGCCACTGGTTTATTATTAAGGCTAATAATGGTTACAAAATAAGGTGTTGGGTTTTCAGCACGCCAGTTATTTCCCTGTTTATAAAATATGACTTGGTCTTGCCAAACCGCACTTCTAGATTTAGGAATAATGGCTGTCGGCCGATAAAATAATTTAATACGCGATTGCATCGCTAACTGTAAAACATTCGGTTTATCGGGTTTTGGCGGAACTTCGCGCACATTTAAATAAAATAGACTTTCACGATCTTGAGGTAACTTATCTATCTCGGCTGTTTTTGAAACACGAGCAACCCCTTTTTGCCCCCCATTAATGCGCTGTAATGGTGGCAATACAACTAATGGCGATGTAATTTTTTTTCCATTGGCATCTTCAACCCATGACTGAGCAAGAAAAGGAATACTTGAGCTGGTGTTTGATAAATTAGCACTCGCAGAATTTTCATCGCCTGTAATAATCAGTCGCGTTCTATCCAGTGAAATACCTGCATATGATTGCCCTACGCCAACCATCATAACTAGCAAACCACCTACCCATTTATTTATACGAATCGCCATTTTCTCTACCTTATAGAATACTTTTTCAAACTGTCATTACATTATTGGCAAGGCAGCAAAACTGACATGCCCGAATTTATTTTTTCAGGCAGTTGAATTTTACATTGCGCTTTTCCACCCCAAGATACTGTTAACGTTTCTTTAGGATTTACTGCCATCAAGTACGCCAACCCATTTTCCATTAACATGGCAATGTTAATTCCATCCGCGTTTGTCACATCAGCACCAAACGGAGGTACCGTATCGTTATAACGAATGGTGGCAATGAGCTTTTCACCTTGTGCAACATCAAATCGCTGATAACCGATTGCCCCTTCTGTTAATGTCGAGGTTGCGATCGCCTTATTGGTATCAACGTTATTTTTTAACTTATCGACATCAATACGTGTGTCGAAGCTGTAATAGCTGACAATATCAGGCACAACAGAGATACCAGCCCAGTTAGTTCGCGTTTTTTCATGGTTAAACGGCACGCCACCAACACCGTTGGTATCGACCATAATTCTTGCTGTATCCGTTGTACCGGTGCTGTTATGCAATGCAGCACCATGCTTAGTAGCAGTGAAGCCACCGCGCAATGTCCCGTTGATCGATGCCGTTTGTCTTTCTTGATAGCTCACATTGGTATTAACTTCAGCAAGTTGCGTCCGTTTTTGATAATATCCATCAAACCGGACGCGATCATCGCTGCTTCGGCCGGCTCTAACTCGCCATAAATTATTCGTATCCCTGTTATCACTGTAAGACAGCATATGGCTGGTCTTACTACCACTATTTTGCAAGTCGTATCCAGCCCAACGGCTATCACCAACAGGCACTGAAATCGAAAGTGAAATGCTATCGTCACGTCGACCTCGATAGTCAGAACGGTAAGCCGCAATATTGGTTGAGACACCATTGATGCCCATTAGACGAAATGTTCGCCCCACGGATAAGCCATATCTATCTTGAGATGTTTGGTCCCAAAAGGTCTGATGGGTATAAGTTAAGAATACTGTCGTTCTCCAATCAGGATCATCCGCCCAAAAAGTTTTATTCCCTGTAACGGTATACATCTCTTTTTGACGGCCAATACCCAGATATTTGTTTTCACGCTCATCTAAATATTGCGACAGCGTTCTAAACTTATCCTGCGAGAAGCGGTAACCCGCAAAAGTAATCGTACTGTTAAGTTCATCAAATGACTTTGAATAACTCAGACGATAAGAAGAACCCGTTTGTGTGTTATCACCCGGCATTCGGCTAATGGATTGTGTGATATCTGCAGAAAGTGCACCAAATATAGATAAATCGCGCCCTAACCCAGCAGATATTGCAGTGTAATCCCTACCCGCAAAAAGTAGGCCGCCAATGAGTGACCAGTTATTGCTCAGCCCCCAAGAGAAATCTCCCGTGGCAAACATTGGCCCCTCAGGCTTGTGATTAAATCGAGATGGCTTACCGACCGAAGCGTTGTAACGCACATAACCCGGGCGAGTTAAATAAGGGATATTTGCCGTATCAACTTGAAAAGTCGATACCTCGCCGTCATCACCTTCAACTTTGACATCCAAGGTTCCACGGATTGAGCTTTGCAAATCTTGAATACTGAATGGCCCCGCAGGTACCGTCGTTTCATAAACGACACGCCCAGCTTGAGTCACAACAATTTTTGAATTGCTTTTCGCGATACCATTAATCTGTGGTGCATATCCTCGTAGATTCGGCGGTAACATACGTTCATCACTGGCAAGGTTAAAACCAGTGAAGCGAATCGTGTCAAAAACCTGAGAACTTAGATAAATTTCACCCAGTGTCAGCTTAGCCGCCATGTGGATCAGAGGACGATATGCATAAAACTGGTTCCAATCGAATTTTCTATCGCCACGCTCGTTATAATTAGCTTGATAATCAGCTCTAAAACGCCATGCCCCCAAGTTAAATCCCGTTTGGCCATATGCTGATAATGAGTGTTTATTTGTATGTGTCGTCAAAGAACGAGAAACTGACCCGGTCAGGTTATAATCAAATATAAGGCCTGAAACCCCAGAATCCCAACGCTCAGGCGGCACCCAACTAGGATCGGAATATTTCATCCATGCCTGTGGAATAGTGATATCCAGTTTGCCTTCATGATTATTAATTTTAACGCCTGAAATAGGTAAAATATTTGAACATTCAGGGGATATGGCTTGGATTTTTTTTAACGCATCTTCTTTGAGCGCTAACATTTCAATTTGCTTAGGGGTAAAACAAACTAATGATTTTTCACTATCGTGAGGATCGGTAATATAAGTGACCTTCTGCTGAGACAATGATTGTCCATTAATATAGAGATCTAATAAATATGTCCCAGGAAATACGAAATTATCTTTAGAGAATCGAGTTAAATCAATATTGTTACGGTCACCAACATCTAATACGTCAACATTAAACTCAACAAGATCATTTGCAGACATATTTGGTGAATAGCAAAGTACTGCAATATATATTGCAAATAGTTTTTTTATATTATTTATATTTCCATTTAAAATAATCATTTTAGTTACTCAGTATTCACTCATTAGGCTAGAGATTTAGCTCAATTCTCTTTTATATGTAATTATTATTAGCTTTAGAAATAATCCATTCTAAACCTTAGAACTCCAGCGAAATCACCTGCCTTAATATGCTTTTGATAAGCAACTAAAATTGCAGTAAAATCTAATCTATTGCGCCCTTCTAATAATGTGTAATCCGGCATTTTTCTATTAAGTTTAAGTATTTCGCCGTGAGAGTCTCTAAACTGAATTCCAAACCCCTCTGAATCGCCGCTTACTTGTAAAAGTTGATCATCATTAACAGATGTTCCCATCATGGTTATTTGCGCGCGTGATGCACTACCTTTATCATTAGAAGGCAACGTACATCCAACGAGCTTTATAGCAAAATTCTTACTCACCAGCATATTGACTTCAGGAGTGATCTCTCGGGCACTGATTTCACCAAAATTAACCCAAAGTTCTCGGCTTTCAGGATCAATCGTACATGAGGCTTCTATTAATTCACCTTGCATTACAATATCACCGGGGGTGTTATTGGCGGTCATTCCCCAACTTAATAGAGGCCATAGCAAACTAGAGCCTAGTGCTATTTTTGCAACCCGAATAGTCATGGATAATACCATTTAGTTATTGGTAGATTTTATTAATGCGGAGTATTTAACACTCCGCATCTTGGTATAAAATCAATTACAAATTATTGGTAATCAATTTTAAAATTGATGGTTGAATCAAAGCTACCTGGAGTTACTGCATTAGATGCATTATCAGATTTTAAATAAGCAACGAATGGAATTGCAGTTTTACCATCAGTTAAATTAACTGCTGTAGAAGCTTGTCCCCAAACAACATCTTTATTTCCATTGTCTCTTAAACCGATACCAGCACCACTTGCAGTACCTGAAGTGAACGCCGCTAATGTATTATCATTAGGGTTAATAGTTGATGGTGTATAAGTTACAGTTGCAGTTTGTGCAACGGTAGTATCACACCCTTGCAGAACGATATCTTTCTTGATATTACCTGCACGCTCACCATTTTTTAAATTAGAAACAGGGATCTGATAAAAGTTTACTTTTACAGGACTTGATTCTTCACTTAAACCACAAGCAGAATTCACTAATTCACCTGAAAATTCGATAGTACCGTTAGTAGGTGTACCAGTATAAGCAGCCATTGCTGCGAACGAAGCAAAGCCTGATGCAAATACAGCACCCATTACAAATTTATTCAATTTCATGATTATTTAATCCTGTATAATACTCGTATAATGTATGTTTCGCCAAATAGTTGTTAATAACAACTTTAGATAAAAATAATCATTATTTTTAATTAAATTAATGATTATTTTTAATAAAGTTATCATATATACAAGTTATATTTACTGATTACACTTTGTAAAATAGGTTAGATTTTTATTAACTGAATTAACGCCACATTTTTTTAGTGTCTTTATCTAAGATAGCAAAATAATTATTTTCATTTTTTATAATACATTGTAATCTTTCATTATCGTATCTATCTATTACATGATTAAAAAGGTCTCTCCATGACTTATTGAATATCAAAAGGATTGTGTCCATCATTTCAAATGTCAGTTTTGTTTTTCCCGTTTCATATCGAGATATCTGCTGTTGACTAATATTCAATCTTTTTGCCAACTCTTCCCCTGTTAAGTTTCGCTCTTTTCTAATTCCTCTCAGATACTGCCCTATTTCTTTATTTATCTCATTAGAAAAATAAGTCATTTAATTTAACCTTTATATTAAAAATTAATTATAGGCACCAATCTGAACCATAGATACCGTCCTAAAATTTTTGATTATTATATGTCTGATTATTTATTTTGTATAATCGATAGAGCAAATTGATTACTATTAAAAACATTTATCGCTCTATTAATATAGGAGAAATGTAACAAAAAAAAATCACACTTAAATTAATAATATAAATAACAGTATGTTATAGATTAAAAACCAAAGCTTACCACCCAAAAAATTACATTTTGATACACTTAAAAATATTAAAACATATTTTTTACTAATGAGATGTATTTTATGGTTAAATTTCAACCACGAAATACAACTTAAAAAAGTAGATTTACTCAGATTTTGTGTTTGTAAATTATATGAGATTTTTTTAAGATTTATCTTAACCTTGTTATTTATAAACACCAACAAATTAATTATAAATTACCGTAAAATTTATAATCGAAATTATATACCACAGAAATCATCACTAGCACCCAATAAATTCCAACACAGTCTAAAAATCAGGGGATTTATTACACTAATAATGAGTATTAAGAGATTATATTTCACACATGTAATTTTGTGCTTTGATAAAGTGAATGCCTAATACTGAGAAACTTCAGTACTGGCATTAGATAATATCAGGTAGGAATACAATTAAAGAACGTAAACCTTTATTAAGATTTTATTCGTTGTGTTTGCTGGCTCCGCATGCGATAAGTAAACGCACTTCCCACGATGGCTAAATAGATAAATGGTTCAGGCGTTAAGGTTTTTAATGACAAAGTATAGTGGCAAAGCGCCAATATGAGCGTAGGGTAAAGCAGCATATGAATTCTTTTCCACCATATGCCCAAATAAAGACGTATACGGTTGAATGAACTGACTGCCATCAACAATAAACACAACCAAGCTATCGCGCCAATCACTAAATAGAGCCGCGAAAAAATCTCTTCGAAAAATAGCACCAAATTATTTATGCCAATTTCCAGTAATAGATAACTACTTAAATGCAGCACAGCCCAGAAAAAACACCATAACCCCAGTAATTTTCGCGTCTGAAACAAGGCAGTAAATCGCAATAATTTCGCAACCAGTGGGATCAGTACAATAATAACAAGCAAACGTAAAGCAGCTATTCCTGTAAAATGTTGGATATCTTTGGCAGGGTCGGCTCCAAGCCGTTGGGTATCGACTAAAAAAATCAGCCATACCAAAGGGAGCAAAGCAATAAGATGAAAGCTCCCTTTGGTTAATCCAACAATGAACTTATTGTCTTGGGGCATCAATAATATCTCCGCAAATCCATTCCTTGATACAAACTTGCCACTTGTTCGCCATATCCATTAAACAACAATGTTGGCTGGCGGGTCACTTGGCCTAAGCCCCCAGCACCAATAAAACGCTCGGTGGCTTGTGACCAACGAGGATGGCTTACATCTGGATTCACATTGGCAAAAAAGCCATATTCGCTCGGCGCTGATAAATTCCATGTCGTGTCAGGCATTTGCTCAGTAAGGCGAATTTTAACGATAGATTTAATCCCTTTAAAGCCATATTTCCATGGTACGACCAACCGGATCGGTGCTCCGTTTTGGTTGGGTAATGTTTTTCCATAAACGCCGGTCGCCAGCAAAGTCAGTGGATTCATAGCTTCGTCTAAGCGTAGCCCTTCAACATAGGGGTACGATAAACCACCACCAATATAACGACTTTTTTGTCCTGGCATTTGTTCTGGTGCGTAGCGTGTTTCAAAAGCCACATATTTAGCTTTGCTAGTGGGTTCGACTAAAGCCAATAATTTCGCTAAAGGAAAGCCAACCCATGGAATGACCATCGACCAAGCCTCAACACAGCGCATGCGATAGATGCGCTCCTCTAAGGGAAACTTAGTGTTTATGTCATCTAAATTAAGCGTCAGGGGACGATTCACTTCGCCATCTATTGTCACCGTCCACTCATCCGTGACTAAAGTATGGGCATTCTCGGCAGGATCGGATTTACCGAGCCCAAATTCATAAAAATTATTATAACCAATCACTTTATCTTCAGGGGTGAGGGTTAAAGATGGCTGAAACTCTTCAGGTTGAATAAATGTCAGAGGTTTTCTTGGCGTCATCGGAGGTGTTGGCGTATCGTCATTGAACCAAGAAAACAGCCCTGCATTAGCCGTCGTCGCAACGGTTAAACCTGCAGCTCCAATGCCTAAAGCCTTAAGTAGCTGACGGCGTTTCATAAAAAAGAGGGTTTCATCCGTGATTTGAGATGCGGGAATTTTAGGTAACTTTTTCATCATGCGCTCCATAGCAAAAAGGATATGAAATTAGTTATACCGAAAGTACGACAAAAGTGGCTGACAGTAAGATGACAAATTTGTCATCTTACTTAATTGTAGGAAATTTCAGGGTAATGGTACTGGTTCCTGCATGGTGTTCAAAACTCGCTGATCCGCCATGTAATCCGACTATCGCTTTCACAATCGCTAACCCGAGTCCTGTTCCCTCTGTCGTTCGAGCATTATCCCCGCGCCAAAAACGGGTGAAAATTTCATCACTATTTTGTAGAGGTTCACCTTGGTTAGTAATTTTAATTTCTCGCTGTTGCGGCAGCGCAATAATTTGGGTAACGACGCGAGTGCCTGAGTGAGAATATTTAATCGCGTTGGAGACAATATTCACTAAAACTCGGCTGAGTAATACTGGGTCAGCATCCAGAGTCAGGGATGAGGGCTCACAATACAGCTCAATCTGTTTTTCTTCTGCATAGGCAGAAAAGAGTTCGTAAACATCGTTAACTAACGTATATAAGGAAAGTTTTTCTCGATTTAAGGTAATATTTTTATTTTCCGCACGGGCAATAAACAAAGTACTTTGGATCATTTGTGACAGTTTATCGAGCTCTTCAATATTACTGACTATCATCCCTTCATATTCGCTAACACTGCGCGAGCGCTGAAGTGTAATTTCATTTTGTACCCGAATCGCATTAATTGGGGTTCTCAACTCATGCGCCAAGTCATCAGCAAATTGAGTAAGTTTGACAAAATCATGCTTTAACCGCTGGCGCATCGTATTCATTGATTCGCCCAGCTCTTTTAGCTCTTGTGGTAGCTGATCAATATCGATTGGATCATTTAATGCATGAACGTCTGTTTTGACCGTTATCTGGCTCAATGCTTGAATGTCGGATAACCCTTTTTTCAACAGCCATAAGCTAAGTAGCCCCATCAGCAAAATTGAGAGGACAGAAATCACCACACTTTGGGTAAGATATTGAGCCAACACGCCACTACGGTCGACAGAAACTTTACCAAGCACCACATGGAGCGACCCTATTGGAGAATTCATCGAAAAATAGACCGCAGAAATAGGGATGCCTTGAGCAGTTTGCCAATGGTTAATGGCATTGATGTTTAGCTGCTCAAGATTGACTAACTGAAGAGGTTGGGAGCCCAATAACTCGCGATTGGTTGTGACCAATATTTGCCCTGCTGCATCAGAGATTTGGATCAAGTCTTGGCGCATATCCATCATGCTTTGGAAATACATGGGAAGTGTTTTGATATCAATGCCACCAGCGATGAGTTTGGCAAGCTGCTCCGCACGGTTAACCAGTAAATTATTATCTTGTTGAGATAGTTCATTTTTGAGTGAATGATACAAAATCCATGTCACCACTCCAGCATTAGTAACCATAAGAATGATAAACAGAGAAATAAGTTTGAATCGAAGTGATTTCTTTTTCATTCTATTGGCCTATTTAAACGGTATCCCATCCCTCGAATGGTTTCGATGAGTTTAACGTCAAATTCATCATCGATTTTTTTTCTCAATCGACGGATAGCCACATCAATAATATTCGTGTCACTTTCAAAATCGATGCCCCAAACTTCGCTAGCAATTAAGGTTCTAGGTAAAATTTCATCGCAATGTAGAACGAAAAACAGCAATAAGGAAAACTCTTGCCGAGTTAAGGTGATTTTCTTTCCAGCACGCTCAACATCGTGGCGAGTTAAGTCGATTTTTAAATCCGCAATAGTTATGGTGGTTGAGGCTGGCTGGTTAATTTTTAATTGGTTTTTAACCCTGGCTAATAATTCAGAAAACGAAAACGGCTTAACGAGATAGTCATTGGCACCAAGCTCTAAACCTTTAATTCTGTCATCAACGGCATCCCGCGCAGTGAGGCAAATCACCGGTATGTTTTTAGCTGTGCGTAAGATTTTTAAAATTTCCCAGCCATTCATACCAGGCAGCATGATATCGAGGATCACCAATTGATAACTGTTTTCTAAGGCAAAATAGAGACCATCGCGACCATCATTAGTCACATCAACGAGAAAACCCGCTTCTTCTAACCCATTTTTGACCCACACTTGGGTTTTTAGGTGATCTTCAATTAATAGTATTCTCATAGGAACCTAATAGTGACTTTATTTGACTTAACTCCATTTCATCTTAAAGAAATTTTCCCTTTAAAGAAACGGGTAGGAATTTAACCATAAAATACTCGGAGAAAGACAGCGGGAAAAAACAACATGGGGCCATTAAAAGCAACTCGTAGAATGGTGAGTGGGCCGGCACGAAAAATGGAAATTAGCTGCTTTCATCGACGAGTAAGTATTGTTTCGTAGGCAAATAATCCCTTTTCCCTCGCATTTATAACACAGAATAAAAATTGATTAACCAAATATAAAACTTTAGTTAATTAGTCTTCAATTACCGACTTGGCGGATAATAAATAATTTTTTATTTCACTCATAGAATAAAGGCATTATATTTATCTAAAAAAATTAATGTGTTAGGTCGATTAATTTAGATATGATTGACCTTTTTTGACTAAATAGGGAAACGTTCATGTCCACTCGTAAGTATTTAACTCAACAGGAAATATCTCGACTTTTAGCTGCTTGTCATTTGTCGCGACATCCCGAACGTAATTCTTGCTTAATTTATATGTGCTTTATACATGGTCTAAGGGCAAGCGAAGCCCTATCGCTAAAATTATCTGATCTTAACTTAGAAAGTAATGAACTTTATGTACACCGTTTAAAGAATGGTTTTTCAGTTAATCACCCACTGATTGATGAAGAGATCCCACTCATTAAAGCTTGGCTAAAAATTAGAAATACATGGAAAGGGAAAGAAAGCCAGTGGTTATTCTTATCTGAAAGAGGGACTGCCATGACTCGCCAGCGCTTTTATCAACTTTTTTCACGACTTGGCGAGCTAGCTGAGCTGACCCTAGGTATTCATCCCCACATGTTACGACATGCATGTGGTTATGCATTAGCGGATAGAGGTGCCGATACGCGTTTAATTCAGGATTATTTGGGGCATACGAATATACAACATACCGTACGATACACAGCAAGTAACCCTGCAAGATTTCGGGGAGTGTGGTAAGAAAGGTGCTATATGGTGGGATAAAGGCGCTAAAAGAGTTGTCAAAATGCACCAAATTGACAAACGTAATGAATTAGGTGCATCTTAAGTTAAATGAAAATACACGTCAAATACGTAGCGTGTAAATAACGCTATGTATACATTACTAAAAATAAGTACATTCCATTATTAGAAGATCATTGAATTTATTAATTTTTTCACACATTCAAACTCTCCATGCCACTTCAAACTTACACATTGTAATATTCTGAAATGCTTTATTTGGAATAATTAACTAATAATTTTAAAAATAAAATACAAAATTAAAATTATTCATTCATTAATGAAATATTTAACTAACAATATACAACTATTGTCAATTTGGTGCATTTTGACAACAGTTAAATTAGTAAATCATTCAGTTTCGTGAGGAAGATTTTATGCAATCTAACTTATCTCCTAAAGAAATTGTCGGGGGTAATATATATAAAGCCCGCCGAGCAAAAGGATTAAGTGGCTCTGAGTTAGCTGATTTACTTTTATGCTCTCAGCAACATGTTTCACGTATTGAGCGCGGAGTTATTCGACTACACCTAGAGCAGATTAAGCAAATTGCGAACTCGCTTGATATTGATATTAATTGTTTATTAGATGGTGTTGGATTTCAAAATAACTCAGTAAATTATATCCATAATATGGAATGTTATTTTAAAGCTGAAGGATGGTTTTCTGGATCTAGTCAATTTATGAAATAGGTTTAACCTTATGTCAGAAAATATAATAAAACCAACATTTAATATTATTGTAGGAAAAAAAATAAAAAAACACAGAAAAGAAATGAAATTAACTGCTGAGGAACTAGGGAGATATATTGGCGTAAGCCAGCAGCAAATTTCCCGTTATGAATCAGGAGTTAACCATATTAACATTGATTTTTTATCTCAATTATCTGAGTTATTTAAAGTACCAATTCAAGTTTTTTTAATAGAAGACTAAATATATTTTTTAATTATTAACAATTCAATTTCATTTTTAGTATTTGATTTTTTAAATCAAATACTAGTGCTTTGCTTTTTTCCAGTTCATTGCAAATAGAGTGTCTGCAATGAGCAATGAAAACTGACACTCATTCTTTACTTAACAATAAACATAGGACTTTATATTCATGAAAATGAAATCTATTGCAATGGCAACTTTTATGGCTCTGGGATTAGCTTCTGCAGCAAACGCAGCAGATCAAGGCCACGGTAAAGTAACGTTCAAAGGCGCTATTATCGATGCTCCATGCTCAATCTCTCCTAGCTCAATCGACCAAACAGTTGAATTAGGTCAAATTTCTAACATGGCATTAGTTGATGGCGGTAAATCAACTCCACGTCCATTCGAAATCACTTTAGAGAACTGTGATATCACTAAACTGACTAAAGGTGTTCAATTAACCTTTAGTGGTGCTGCTGCATCTTTCGACAATACCAATAAAACACTGGGTATTGTTGGTACTGGCGCAGGCGCTGGTGTTCAGATCACTAATGGTAGCGGCAATGTGGTGACTTTAGGAACAGCAGCACCATTCCAACAAATTCAAAATGGTAACAACACACTGAATTTCGCTGCTTACTTAAAAGGTAATGGTGGCGATATCGACACTATCACTGCCGGTGACTTTAGCTCAGTAGCGGATTTCACTCTGTCTTACGAGTAATTCATCTTGAGCCAACAAATTAATTTGTTGGCTCATTCCGACTGAATTGGGTGTAAGAGAGGGAGCAATGAATAATTCGATAACCAGTGGAGTGTTTTCATTGATCTTAAGTATAGGCACGTTGACTGCGGTATCAACTGCATATGCTCAAGGCTCAGTGAGTATGAATGGAAGCATTATTGAAACAGCATGTGCAATTGATGTCGGCAGCCGTGATCAAACTATTGATATGGGAAGTATTGCGCTGACTCAAATTCGCCGTGATGGGCAAGGACCTGCTCGCCCTTTTGTTATCCGATTAGTGAATTGTGTTCTTGAACGCCAAAATCCTGACAAACCGAATTGGCAATACTTTCGCGTAACATTCGATGGCTCCCATGACAGGGGGTTATTTGGTGTGAACGGACAAGCTCAAGGTGTTGGATTACAAATTCAACGTGAGGGAGATGGTGAAATTGCCATACCTGGCCAAGGAATGTCAGTGAGCTCCCTAACAGCTGGAACAAAAGATCTCACCTATCGGCTACGGTTGGTGGCGAATAACCGCCCATTGGCATCAGGCCAATACTACAGTCAATTACGTTTCAAACTGGATTATGAATAGTCGGTTCCTCTTATAAATGAAACTCCCCTTTGTAGGATGAGCTTCGTGAGCGAAATGACATTACGGATAAAAGAACGCAAAAGAAGGTCGAGATGATGACCCTGAATTTCATTCACACGCCTGTGTTACAGATAACTCGGCCTTGCAGATTAGGGCTTTTAGTCGCGTTGGCTATTAGCTTTGGTGGTCACGCATCCGATATTAAATTTAATATGGATATGCTAGACGTCAATGATCGTAACAACATTGATCTAAGCCAATTTGCGCGTCCAGGCTATCTCATGCCTGGTGAATACAGTTTTACGGTTTTCTTAAACAAGCAAAGCATGCCGGAAGAAACTGTCTTTTACTATGCACCTGAAGGTGAGTCGAATGAAAGCCTCCCTTGCCTGAGCCCTGCTTTAGTTGAAAAATTCGGTATCAAACCTGAATTGATGTCGACGTTAAAGTGGTGGCACGAAGGACAATGTTTATCGCTTGAAAGTTTACCCGGAACTGAAGTTAAAGCCGACCTTGCAACTTCGGCTATGTATATTAGTTTGCCGCAAGCCTACCTCGAATATACCGCTGAGAATTGGGATCCTCCTGCACGCTGGGAAGAAGGATTACCCGGCGCATTGTTTGATTACAACTTAAATGCACAAGTGGGACAACAAACCCGCTCAGGACAACAAACCAACTACAGTACCAGCGGTAATGGGGTTGCTGGCGTTAACTTGGGTGCTTGGCGTGTTCGTGCTGACTGGCAAATGCGTATTGATAAGCAGCAAGGGCAAAGCACGACCACATCACTAGATTGGACTCGTTATTATGTCTACCGAGCAATCAAATCCTTAGGCGCAAAACTCACCTTAGGTGAAGATTATTTAACCTCTGATATTTTTGATAGTTTCAGATTTACAGGGCTTAGCCTGATTACCGATACCAATATGCTACCACCTAATCTACGTGGATACGCACCAGAAATTACTGGGGTAGCAAAAAGTAATGCAACCGTCATCGTGAGCCAACAAGGACGCATTATTTATCAAACTCAAGTCGCTGCGGGCCCATTCCGTATCCAAGACCTAAATGATGCATTAGCTGGGCAAATCGATGTTGAAGTTAAAGAACAAGACGGCTCAACACAGACTTTCACTGTAAATACTGCAAGTGTTCCGTATTTAACACGCCCGGGGCAACTGCGTTACAAATTAGCCGCAGGGCGCCCAACAAATTGGCGCCATCATGTTAGTGGCGATACCTTTGCAAGTGGCGAATTCTCTTGGGGGGTTAACAACGGCTGGTCACTGTATGGTGGTGGAATTGGTGCAGAAAACTATGCATCCGCGGCTATAGGGATTGGTCGTGACTTAATGGTATTCGGCGCATTGTCATTCGATATTACTCATGCTCGGGCACATTTAACCAACTTAGGTGATATTGGCAATAAAACGTATCGCGGGAGCTCGTATCGTTTAAGTTACTCTAAACGTTTTGATACTTATAACAGCCAAGTGACATTTGCAGGATATCGATTCTCTGAGCAAGGTTTTATGAGTATGTCTGAGTATTTGGATGCGCAGGAAACAGGTGCACGCCAATACAACAGCAAAGAAATGTATACCATCTCTTATAACCAACAATTTTCAGAGTTAGGGCTAAGTGCATTCATCAATTATTACCATCAAACCTATTGGGATCAACCGGATAACGACCGCTATAGTATTTCGTTAGCTCGCTATTTTGATATTGGGAAATGGAAGAATCTTAGCCTCAACTTGACGGCATATCGAAATCGTTATCGTGAAAACAATGATGATGGCGTATACGCATCACTCACAGTGCCTTGGGGTGAAAAAAGTTCCATTAGTTATAACAGTAGCTGGGATAAAAATGATAACTCACAGCGCGTGAGTTACTACAGCACCATCGATGAAAGAAATAACTATCAGTTAAGTACCGGATGGGCACGTTCAGGTGCACTTGTGAGCGGCTATTACACTCATCAGGGAGACTTAGCACAGCTCAACGCGAACGCAACATACCAACAAGACCGTTATCGATCTGCGGGGTTCTCTTTACAAGGTGGTTTCACCGCAACGGAGAAAGGTGCCGTACTGCATCGTGGTAGCCAAATTGGCGGTACTCGCATATTTGTTGATACCGATGGAGTACCTAATATCCCATTACGTGGTTACGGCTCGATTGTGCGCACTAACCGCTTTGGACAAGCCGTTATTAGTGACGTGAATAGCTATTACCGTAACCAAATTAGCGTTGATTTGAATGCATTACCAGATGAAGCGCAAGTGTCTCAATCTATAAAGCAAGGCACTTTAACGGAAGGGGCAATTGGCTACCGTCAATTTGATGTTGTCGCAGGAAACAGTGCGATGGCGTTGTTAAGGCTGTCGGACAATAGTACACCACCTTTCGGGGCAATTGTCTTAAACGGTCGTGGTCAGCAAGTCGGTATGGTGGGTGATGATGGAAATACCTATCTCACTGGTTTAAACGCAAAAGATACCTTGCAAGTTCGTTGGGATGACCAAGTGCAGTGTGAAATCACACTCCCTGGTACCTTGCCAGAAGATGAATATTTACAGGCAAGCTGGTTATTACCGTGCCACAAACCGGGAGCAAAAGCCACATCGCCAGCGACCATAAAAACACAATCAGCGAGTCGTGCATTAGAAGCAATGCCGAGAGCATCAGAACTCGTTGTGCCTGTTGTTGAAAGAACAGCGCCAAAGGAGTCAAGCCGCTGGTTACAAAAATAATAAAAATGAGTGGTACGCAAAGAGCGATGAGTGCTCCTTAACCATAGAAGATAACAATATGATGAATAACATGATGAAAAACAAATTGATGAACAAAAAAAACGCCCATAAAGCAGTATTCGCATTGGCTGGTGTTGTGTTGATTTCAACAACGCTATCTTCTGCTCAAGCGGCAGTTGCCTTAGACAGAACTCGAGCGATTATTACGGGAGACGAAAAATCGATCAGTTTAAACATCAGCAACGAAAACAAACAATTACCTTATCTCGCTCAAGGTTGGGTGGAAAATGAGAAAGGTGAAAAAATAAGCGACCCATTTACGGTATTGCCACCGGTACAGCGTGTTGAGCCGGGGGCAAAAAGCCAAATCAAAATCCAAGCTCTGCCAAGTGCCGCTTCTCTGCCGCAAGACAGAGAATCGGTGTATTACTTTAATTTGCGTGAGATTCCACCGAAAAGTGATAAACCCAATACGCTGCAACTGGCATTACAGACACGTATTAAATTGTTTTATCGACCAAAATCAATCATTCCAACACGTGAACAAATGGATAATCCATGGCAGGAAAAAGTGACTCTTACGCGTCAGGGTAACCAGTATACGATTAATAACCCAACTGCCTATTACGTTTCTTTTGTCGATGCTGTCCCCAACAAAAATGGGCAGACAGTCGCAGGGTTTGAGCCCGTAATGGTTGCACCCAAAAGCAGCAAAGCACTGAACGTCAGTGCAGACGCATTAGGTAATAAACCTGTGCTGACCTATATCAATGATTATGGTGGTCGCCCAACACTGTCGTTTACATGTCAGGGAAATAGCTGCCATGTGGTACCTGAAAAAAAATAGACTGATCTGAAATGCGCGATGAGATAGCAGGAGAATATCATGGCAAACACAAGCAGGATGCTCCGTTATGTGGGCTTAGGAAGTTTAGCGCTGAATTTATTCAGTAGCATGGCGATGGGAACAGCCCTAAATAAAGTTGATAGCTGGGATGTAGATGGTTCACATGGCACGCTATATGTCCATGGGGCCTTGACGGAAAGTGCTTGTCGTTTAGCAATGTCATCAGCATATCAAACTATTAATTTAGGTACTGTGGGAACCGGACAGCTTCAGCATGTCGGGCAAACAGGTAACCCTGTTGCGATTGAACTGCGTTTAGAAGATTGTCTAAGTGGTGAAAGCCGCAGCCGTACTGCACAGGGGAATCTTTTGTGGAGCCAACAAATGCCTTCAATGAAGATCCGCTTTTTGGCTCCTATAGATACTCAAGACCCGCGCTTGGCAGCTGTTATCGGTGTTCAGGGGATTGGCCTGCAATTAAGTGATGCAGCGCGTTCACCAATTAACTTAGGTGAGTACAGTACACCACAATTGGTTTCACCTGGGCAAAACCAATTAACTTACTATGTAACGCCAGTACGTACCTCTGCTCAACTAAATGCTGGAGCTTATCAGGCGTTAATTAGATTCCAGGTAAGTTATGAATAGGGGCATGGAGATGAGAGGAGCTTATTTTCTTACGATATGCTTTAAAGCGATTGTCCTAGTTGGGGTAATTCTCTTTGGTGCTCTGATTTCACTCAGCTTTTCTTACAAAGCTATCGCTGCGAATCTCAGCACTAATATCCAAATTCGTGTGACGGTATACGGTGAGCCGGAATGTACCCTTGGCGGTGCAACAACGACTTCTGTAGATTTTGGCGATATACATCAGGCAAAGATTGACGGTGCTTATGGGCGCTCACCTATCAATTACAACTTGATATGTAATGGCTTATATAAGAATACATTAAAGATGACGCTGAGATGGACTGATAGGCAAATTAATGGTGAGTCATCCGTGACGACCAATCTCCCGAATTTAGGTATTGCCATTTACCGTGATGGAACCCGACTCAGCAATGGCGCAACACTCAATTTTAATTATGGGAATTCGCCTGCTTTGTATGCCGTCCCCGTTAAACCTACAGGGGTAAACTTAACATCAGGTGGGGATTTTACGGGCAATCTCACGATGGTATTGGATTACCAATAGGATGATATCAATGAAATTATTCCGTTATCTTCTCTCGGTCTGCATGATGCTTAGCCTGTTTAGCCAAAGCCAAGCAGCAACACTTGGTATCCAGCTAAAAGGTCGATTATTGGTGACACCGCCCGAGTGCATTTTGAATAACAACCAACAAGAAACTATACATTTTGGCGATATATTGCTTCCACGTATTGATGGAGTTCAATACAAGCGTGCTGTACCGATGAGACTCAGTTGCACAAATCTAGCGAAAAACGCTATAAAGCTCACGCTTGTCGGCGATGGAACATCATTTAATAGCAATGGCGCATTGAAAACGAGTAACCCAAAACTCGGTCTTTCCTTTTATGTGAACAATGCTAAGCAAGTTATTAACCAGCCTTTCAATGTGTTATATACAGCGCTGCCAACCTTAGAGGTTGCCCCAGTAAAAAACAGTAATGCCAATTTTACGAATACCGATGGCGGATTTTTTACAGCACTGGCAACACTGAAAATTGAGTATCAGTGAGAATGATTATGTGGAATAACAATCAAATTAAGCATTGGATGGCAGGATTTATAATGGTGATGTCCATATCTTCAGCGCAAGCAAATTGGGCATTTGATGGCACGTTAATTATTCCTCCTGTTTGCCAATTAAGCCATGACGACCCAATAAAAGTTTCATTCGGTAAAGTGGGTGTACGAAAAATCAACGGTACCGCCTTCAAGCAATCTATTCCTTTTCAATTAAATTGTGTTGGCGATATGACACAACCGTGGGATATCAGCTTGATATTCGGGGGAACACCTGCAGGAAGTGGATTTGATAATGCGACATTAAGAACGGTGACACCGTTGAATAATGGCAAATTAGGAATTCAAATTCAAAAAAATGGCCAACCTCAACCATTGAATGAAGCCTTTTTGATTAATGCGGCTTCATTACCATCCCTTTCAGCCGTTCCTGTCATGCGTTCAGGAAGCGAACTTGTAGGGGATAATTTTACTGCATCAGGCACGTTAACCATTATTTTTGAATAGGAGGCGGCAGTCATAACTATGAATATTAAACGTAATATGAGCTTTGCCTTTAGCTTATGGTTTTTGGGTGCCACTGCGGCTTTTTCTGCAAATGTGGAGTTTGATGGCACGCTAATTGAAGATGCTTGTGACGTTTATCCAGGCGACGAATCGATTGAATTAGATTTCGGTACGATAGTGGATAAATACCTGTATCTAAATACTCAAACAAATAGCCAACCTTTTACCATTCGCTTAATCAATTGCGATTTAGCATTAGGCCATGAAGTGAAAGTCACATTTATTGGCGCAGAAAGTTCAGCTTTACCTGGTTTATTGGCATTAGATGCAGGAAGCCAAGCAACTGGCGTGGCTGTTGGTATTGAAAGTATTTCCGGTGCGGCAATCAAAATTAATAGTGGCAGTTATACCCAAGGGTTATATACCGGAAATAATAATGACCTAAGATTTCAAGCGTATGTGAGAGCTGAGCCAGTTGCATTGCAAAATAAATCAATTGTGCTCGGTTCATGGGCTGCGAGTGCCACGTTCAAATTAGATTATGAGTAAATCATTATGTATGCGAAAAAAGCAAAAATATACGGAATGTTAAATACAAGCCGTTTGAGTATTTTATTATTAATCATCGCATTAGCGTCTCTACTTCCTTCTCGCCCAGCCAATGCGATTGCGTATGTAATGCCTGTGAGTATGACCTCTGGAGCCTGGCCTCGTGTTGAGATGGACATTCTTTCTTGGAGTGAAGCAAGTGGTGTCACTAACCCTTGTTATGGGTCAACAGAATGCTGGGTAGGCCCTGATGTTCTGTATGCATCTGGTGCGCCGTCGTTGAGTGGCTCTTGCTTAGATTATGGTAACTGCATTCGAATTAACCAGTATCGAACAGCGGAAGAAGTCGCAGCGGCTTTTCGTAGTGCAAAAGGAATTCCTTATCGTGCATCGTTTGTCATTGATAGCCCAAATGCAACTTGTATTGGGTTATTTTATGTCAACCATAAACCAACCCCGGGAGTTAGGAATGCAATCCAATGGCCAGGTAGCGTTTGTGGTAAAATTCCACCTACAAATCAAACATGTAGTATTTCTTTGCCTTCTTTTGTTAATCACGGGGCGCTCAGTAACACGAGTTTAAATGGTAAAACAAACTCAGTTTCTGGCAATATCACTTGTACACAGGCGACAAATATCAACTTATTTGCTCGCTCAACCACGGGTGAGCGTTATGTATATTTAAATTCGACTTCTAACTTTTATTCAAATCCATTAATTAATAATCAAAATGGCTGGAATGGCGCGAACATGAATATTTCTGGAAACAATGCGGCGAATTCATTTACATTCACTTCTGAATTGCATGCATCAGGAACGGTAACGCCTGGATATTACACAGGAAATGCAGTCGTCATTATTGCATTTAATTAGTTAATCAAAGCCTTCGAACCCAATTCACTAACTTGGTAGTTTAGCAGCGTATTTTTAAATAGAATACGCTGCTTTTATGAATATTAATAAGCTGTAACCTTTTCATTTCAATAACATTTCTAACCCGATAGAAAACTTGAAACCCACTAGCACCGCAAAGTAAATAACCAGTGCATTGCTGGTACTCGATGTGGCACTCTCACTTCACCAAAGGTATATCTGCAAGCTAAACTATTTGGCAAATTTAGCGAAAAAACCAGCAACCACATGATATAATTTGAGTTTAGAATTAAAAGTCCTAACGATATAAACTCGCCTGAACCGGACGGTACCCCCTAATGTAATAAAAAGCCAATCATAGCTATGTATTACCGATTCAAATGTGACAATACATAGCTACCAATGCTAAATTATAAAAAGAACATGCAATCGAAAAATCTTATATTAAGTCAAATGTAAAAATTGAGTTTCTGCTGACACTCCGATTAGTTCAATACTCTGAATAGGGGTAAGTGTGTGAAATGCTCCTTTTTCATGATAAACTTATATTGAAAATATAAAGAGTTAGGTTGATTCAGACTTAGTATACAAATAAGCTCAATACTGGATTTTAGTCATGAAAGAAATCAAAAAAATGTCAGATAAAGACTTTGTTGATACACTAATACAAGAGTGGCTGGAAACCGTCCCTACATTAGACTTGAGTGGTTTGCCTATTATCGCCCGCATAGTACGCATGAGCCATTATATTTCTCAATTTATTGATGCCAATCTCGCTCGTTATAATCTAAATGTGGGTGAGTTTGAGGTACTAGCAGCACTTGCTAGGAATCCTGATCGTCAGCTTTCACCAAAAGAACTTCAAAAAAAAATCCTTATTTCCTCCGGTGGGTTATCTAACCGAATTAATCGATTAGAAGAAAAGAAATTTATTGTTAGAATTCCAGATCCTGCGGATAGACGTGGTGTGATTGTAAAAATAACACCAGAGGGACGAAAGCTAACCCTTGAAGCTGTGGAAACTCACGTCGCGATTGAAAAATCATTAGTTCAAGGATTAGATGACGAAAATAAAGATCAACTCGCAATGCTACTAAAAAAACTTATTCAATCACAAAAATCTGAGCTCAACGAAAAAAATGGGGCTTAATAAAAAACCCCAAAGTTGGAATAAACCTCAGGGTGCAGCTCACATTGAGCTGTCTTCATTTTGCCTTAATCACTTTAGTTAGGTTTTTTACTGACCCGTCCCTCAGACTTTAAAACTAACCATAACCCAGCCAAAATCAAACATAGCCCTACTATAGCAAACATATTAACATTTTCATGGGCAACAACGATCGCCAGGAAAAATGCCACAATAGGTTCAATTAAACCCAATGCCACTCCTGTTGGAGCACTAATATGTTTCAAAGCTTGAGTATATAAAAGATAAGCCACTCCAGTTGTTAATAATCCAAGATAAAATATGACTGCAATGCTCACCCAACTGACAGTTGGCGTTCCCGCTAGTATCCAAGCAATTGGAACCGCGATAAATATAGCAATACTGAATGTATGCTTAGTAATGGTTAATGGAGAATCAATGCTAACCAATTTCTTACTCATCAACGTATAAAGTGCATAGCAAAAGCCAGCACTTAAACAAATAAGTAAGCCCCCCGCATTGATTTGCCAACTGCTACTTTGAGAAAGAACCATCCATGTCCCTCCAGCCGTCGCACAAAAAGTTCCAAGCCACCAAAGTAAAGATGGGGATTTCTTGAGAAGAATCGCCTGCATTAAGCCAGCCCAAATAGGTGCGCTACCAATAGTTGTTGCTGTACCAATGGCAATCCCTGTCGCCTTTATACCTGCAAAAAACGTTAAGTTATATAACCCCATACAAATACCTGCGATAGTAATATATCGCCAATATCTCCTTGACCTATTCGAAGAATTTTCGCTTTGCTGTCGCTCATTTATTTTTAGTGATTGGCGGCTTGCACCACGATAAAAAAACAACAGATGGAAGAAAAAACACGCAACAAGCAATCTAAATGCACCAATCCAGTAAGGTGCTGTTGCACCCTGTACAAAGCTTTGAGCCGTCCCCGCAGTACCCCATAAAAAAGCGGCACTTAGCGCTAGTGTGATACCAACTAAAGATACTTTTCTCATCGTCATTGAACTTTTACCACCATTTCAATAAAAATATATCTTCACATTAAGATACTTCATAAGAAGATACAAGTTGGATTAGATTCAAGGTGAAAGAAAAGTAATTGTTCATGATAAAAATCAATTATAGTACGTTTTTTGATTGATATTAAAAAGCGAATTACTAATATTGATATATCTTCTTGTGAAGATACTTCCAATAAAGAAATAATAATGAGAGGCAGCTATGACTGTTATATTTATCAGTGTAATAGTGTTGATACTGGCGGGTTATGCAATTGCGAAGAACTACGAAGCAAAGATTGTATTGTTCACTGCTGGTATTGCGCTGATGCTCAGCGCAGCAATGTTAGGGATGCCCATTTTAGATATAAAACAAAGTACAGGGAATATTTGGCTTGATCCACTAAAACAAATACAGCTAGGGTTTATAAAACAGTTTGGTGGCGCAGGGATCATAATCATGGTCCTATTTGGTTTTTCTTCTTATATGTCACGCATTGGTGCAAACGATGCAGCCGTTCATTTAGTCGCAAAACCTATTTCAAAAATTCGTTCTCCTTATATCCTAGTCCCAATCGTTTTTTGGTTAGGAAACTTACTATCATTAGTGATCCCCAGCGCAGCTTCATTAGCCGTTATTTTAATGGCGACCTTATATCCAATATTAAGAGCTGCCAAAATGTCATCAATGACAGCGGCAGGTATTATTGCAACTACGGCGACAATTATGCCAACACCACTAGGGGGTGATAATGTTGTTGCGGCTCGATTACTGGGTTTTGAACATGTTGTCGACTACGTCACGTTACACCATGCTGTTGTCTCACTTCCTGTTTTATTATTAATGGGATTTGCACACTATTTTTGGCAAAAGTATATGGATAAGCGCCAAGGTGCATCCGCATTTACTGAAGTTGATGAAAGTAAACTCGAAGGTAATAAAGAACTACCCCCTGCTTACTACGCCTTATTTCCGCTCGTTCCACTTATTCTAATTATCGTTTTAGGACTCTGTTTTCGAGAAATCAAAGTGGGGCTTGTTGAAATCACACTCTTCTCTTTTATTCTTGCATTTGCCACTGAACTTATCCGTAAAGGCAATCCAAAAGAACAAATGGTTCAAGCTGGGCTCTTTTTTAAAGGCATGGGTGAAGGCTTTTCTCAAGTTGTTGTTCTGATTGTTGCCGCAGGTACGCTTGTTGCTGGCCTTAATGCTATTGGCATCATCGATATGATTTCGGGCGTGGTCAAAAACGTGAATAATGCAGGCGTTGGATTAATGTTTATTTTCTCCGGCTTAACAGCATTAATCACCTTTATTAGCGGTAGTGGTAATGCGGTATTTTATTCTTTCATTGAATTAATTCCATCTATAGCGAATCAAGCCCATGTTGATCCAATTATGGTTGCTCTTCCAATGCAATTTACGTCTAACTTAGTTCGAGCAATCTCCCCAGTCTCAGCTGTCGTCATTATTGTCGCATCGGTTATCAAAGTGAGTCCTGTTGAAGTAGTGAAAAGAACCTCTGTACCTTTAGCGGTAGGCACGATAGCAACGTTAATTTATGCATATTTTCTGTATGCGTAGAATGGGTTATTAAAAGGAAAATAAAAATGACTACAATAGATAATGCCTCATTAGTTACGTGGCGACGTCAATTCCACCGTTACCCAGAAACGGGTTGGGGAGAGTTTTATACCACGGCGACCTTAATTAAAATACTTGAAGAAATGGGGCACCACGTATTAACAGGGGAGCAGATCATCAACCCTGATTTTATTCGTGGGCGCAATCCATCCATTGTTGAAAAAGCCAAGCACGCAGCCAAAGAACGTGGAGTCGATGATGCGCTACTCGAAAGGATCGGCGACTACACAGGATGTGCAGCAATCTTTGATACCGGACGACCGGGGCCCACTATCGCATTTCGTTTTGATATTGATTGTGTCAATGTACAAGAAACCGATACGGCAGAGCACATTCCAAATCAAGAAGGATTTAACTCTACTAATCAAGGCTATATGCATGCTTGTGGCCATGATGGGCACATGGCTATCGGCCTCGGTGTCGCAAAATGGTTGATGGAAAATAAAAATAGTTCACTAAAAGGTGTTATTAAACTCATTTTCCAGCCAGCTGAAGAAGGTGTACGCGGAGCAAAACCTATCGCCGAAAGTGGCATTCTAGATGATGTTGATTACTTTGCTTGCGGGCATCTTGGCTGTGATATCCCAAGTGGAGTGATTGTAGCCGCACCGGAACGTTACCTTTCGACATTAAAAATGGATCTACGTTTTAAAGGTAAAGCCGCGCACGCAGGTATGGAGCCACATGCCGGAAAAAATGCATTACTCGCCGCTTGTAACGCGACTATCCAGATTTTAAGCCTACCTACCCATGGTGAAGGAATGACCCGCGCTAATGTCGGGGTATTAAATGCAGGAGAAGGCCGTAATGTGATCCCTTCATACGCACAAATGCAAATTGAAGTACGTGGCGAAAATGAAAAAATTAACAATTACATGACCGAAGAAGCCTTAAGGCGTGCACGTGGTGTAGCACTCAGCTTTGATGTTGAACTCGAAACTGAGGTCATGGGGGAAGCCGTTGATTTCATTCCTGACGATGAAATGACTGACTATATCACCGAAGTAGCCCAAACTATTCCAGCCGTAAAAAAAGTACAGCGCACCATGAATTTTAATGGCAGTGATGATGCCACACTGTTGATTAAACGCGTACAAGCTCATGGCGGAAAGGCCGCTTATTTTGTGATTGGATCTGATATCAAAGCTGGCCACCATCAAGCCAAATTTGATATCGATGAAGAACAGCTATTCACTGGTTTTTCAATCTTTACAGGGTTACTACAACGTTTATCCGTATAAAAACAGCAAATCAATATAAGCCAATTATGAAACCTTATAGCTGATGATGTTATAAGGTTTTTTTAAGGAAATATGATGAAAAAGACATTATTAAATACACTACTTTCTAGCCTGATCTTATATACCTCTGTTTCACTCGCAGCTGATGCCATTAAACCCAACGTAACTATTTTAGCCACTGGGGGGACCATCGCAGGAAGCTCCAAATCCAACCTTGATACCACCGACTATAAAGCGGGCTCACTGGGTATTAATGTGTTAATCAATGCCGTGCCAGAAATCAACGATGTTGCTATCGTCAAAGGAGAACAGATTTCTAACACCATCAGCGGCAATATTAGCAGCGAGATCCTATTAAATCTCAGTAAACGTGTTAATCATTTACTGAATGAAGGAAAACAACAAGGCGTCGTTATCACCCATGGGACGGATACAATTGAAGAAACAGCGTTCTTCTTAGAGTTAACCACCCAAAATAAACAGCCTATCGTTATTGTCGGAGCCATGAGACCAGCAACCGCTATCAGTGCAGATGGCCCAATGAATCTGCTTGAAAGCGTCGTACTTGCTGCGGATAAGAAAGCTGAAAATCGCGGAGTCATGGTAGTTTTAAACGACCGCATTGGTTCTGCTTTTTATACCACCAAAGCAAACTCAACCACTCCTGATGCATTTAAATCTTATGAACCTGGCTATCTTGGAGTCTTTGTCAGTGGAAAACCCAAATTCTACTATACCCCTGCACAGCCTGTTGACCGTACTTTTTTCGATGTTAGTAAGGTAGATAAACTCCCTAATGTCGAAATTATTTATGCCTACCAAGACCAGACCCCAGCTATGCTTCATGCCGCTATCAATAACGGAGCCAAAGGGATTATTGTTGCGGGCAGTGGTAATGGAAATGTCTCAAGTAACATGGAGGAGGCAATTAAGCAGCTCAGTGACAAAGGTATTCCTGTTGTGATGGCAACCCGAACAGGCTCTGGCTATGTGAGTAGTAAATCATTTGCTATCGGGTCTGGCTTTTTAAACCCACAAAAGTCTCGCATTCTCTTACAACTCGCCCTTGCAACTGGTGCCAATCTTAAACAAATATCGAATTACTTTGATAGCCAACGTTAATTAAATATCTTCATTGTTAAAGGCGTCTAAAATATAGACGCCTTTTTAGCATTCATCATACTTATTTCTAGGATAATAAATAAATTATAAAAACAAGTTTAAATTTATTATATAGATAATCAATATTCAGATAGCGTTAGTGCCCCACTTAGTTAAATGGCTAATATTTGAATAATTAAAATTTGGCTTTATTTGATTACTATTTTTAAATATTGGCTTTCTTTGCTAGTAGATAATAAATAATTGCTGTAATCGGAAATGCAATAAAGAATGCAAAATTATAACCTATCATACCTGATACCAACCCAATCACTAGCGCAGTAATACCCGGTTTTCGCCAGTTAGGAATATCATCGCTGTACAGGTTTTCTAAATTAAGATGACATTTACGAATAAGGTAATAATGTACTAGCATAATCGCCAATATGGGAGCGAGTATTGCAGAGAAAATCATTTGCACATAATCAAGGTAGCTTAATAATAACCATGGCATCATTAAAATACTAATCAACCCAACTAGCCATGTCGCTTTTGCGAAAGTTAATTTAGGGAAGAAATTAAGCATAATTAATGTTGCGGGAAAAATATTCGCACAGGTATTGACGGTCCATTGTGCAAATACAATGATAATACAGCTAATAATTAATATGGTTGCGTTATCAGCAAAAGCAATTTGTAGCATCCCAATAGGGTTATCGCTTTTCGTCAGATAAGCACTAATCAACCCTGCAAGAGTGAGCAATAAGCCTGTACCAACAAACCCAAGCCCAAAACAAAAGATAGTGCGTTTATTACGAGCAAAGAAGCTACTTGATGCACTGTTTTCAGGTAATTTTAGCTTTCTGGTTAAGTCACTGCCATTTAGAGCTTCAGATAACCATCCTCCACTAAAGATAGCAATAACAGTAATAAAGCTGAACCCGGTTCCTTCTAATGGAGAAGCCGTCACAATATCGGGTAAAGAAATTTGGTGTTCTTGTAATAACCAAGCAACCAATGACACCAATCCGCATGCCAAAATGGGGACTGCCAATGTGCCAAACTTACTCATACTGTCTACGTTACGGCTTGCATTGAATAGCTGTAAGGATGCATAAGTGATGAATATCACCCAAAACATGGAAACCCCAGTGACAATTTCGATAATCGCATTAATCGCCTGCGTCCCTAAAAATAAAATCACACCGCACCATGTTAAACAGACGATGGCTCGACATATCGCACCAATTTTCGCCCCTTGTTTTCCTAAGCAGTCGCGAATAAAAATGGTGAAAGGAACACCGTAACGTGTACCGATATCACCAGTTAACGTAATTAACACGGTGACTAATAAAAAACCGAAAAAACAAGCAATTAACACTTCAATAGGGGAATATCCTCCTCTTAAAAGTACTTGAGCGGGGATCACCAACCCCACAACGTTGATCACCATCGATGAACAAAGCACCAGCAAGTCGCGCGTCTTTAACGTTCTGTCTTTTTCCTGTGTAGGTAGCAATTCCTGATTGGCTTTAGCAAGCAATTCCTGTGAAATATTTTGTCCATTATTCATGAGTCTAGCCTCATATTTATTGTCGTTTTAGTTTAATTTCAAAGTACGTTTAATAAATTTCCCTTGGCCTTTACTTCCCATAAAGGTGTTGTTATCCATAATGATTTCGCCACGTAAAAGGGTTGTTTTAACCTTTCCTTTCGCTTTATATCCTTCATGTAGGCTATAGCCAGCACCACTGTGTAAGTTATTGGCTGAAATAACCCATTCCTCATTCAGATCAAAAATGACAATGTCAGCATCAGCTCCAGGTAATAGCGTCCCTTTTTGTGGATAACATCCCATGGTTTTCGCAATGTTAGTGCTACATAGTGCAACCGCTTGGTTCATAGTGATTTTTCCGTTCTCTACACCTTCGGTTACCATCAAATTAAAACGGATTTCGAGGCCAGATAACCCATTCACCACCTTAGTAAAATCGGGGATAATTTTGCCATTGGCATCGCGCTGTAAAGCCTTTTCCTTTTCCTCACGAGTGAAAGTGCAATCATCGGAACCAATCAAGGTGATCGTACCGTTCTTAATGCCATCCCAAAGTTCATCCCGCTCTTTACGAGTGCGCAGTGGAGGCGAACAAATGGCCAGATGCCCATTTTCAATATCATCATAGAGTTCATCGAACAGCGTTAAATAGTGAGGGCCCGTTTCGATATACAGTTTTTGGCCTCGCTCTTGTGCTTGTTGTGCAATGTTTAGACAAGGACCATTTGTGGTATGAACAATCAGAAGAGGAACACCAACTGATTCAGCGAGTTTAGCCACGCGGCCAAAGGCTTCTGTTTCACAAATAACGGGCTTACTATTGGCAAAGTCACGCCAAGTTAGGGTGTTATTTTTGATGCACTCATCCACCGCGGTTTCTGCTATCGCATTACTTTCCGCATGGATCAATGGCATACAGTTATTTTCTTTTGCACGTTTAAAGACCTGCATCAGAGTCATATCATCTGCCATCACACCTTCTTTACGGTAAGTCATAAATAATTTAAATGTTGGGCACCCTTTTGCCGCAAGAAGTGGAATTTCATCTAATAACTGCTCGTTAGCTTCAACAAATTTGCCATGTACACTAAAATCAATCGCAGACTCAGTCATTTCCTCAATACGGTCATCTAGCGCCTGAAGAACACTTGAGCCTTTCCAAGTATTGGTAAAATCCATATAGGTTGTGACACCCGCAAATGCGGCGCAAATACTTTGCTGATAAAAGGTAAGTTGCGGGGAAATCCCTTGAAATGGAGCCTGTGTGTGCATATGCGCATCAATTAAACCGGGTAGAACTAATCGGCCTTGCGCATCAATTTCTTTTTGGCATTCAGCGGGCTCATCAGGGCCAAGTAAAGCAGCAATTTTGCCTTTTTTAATTGCCAAATCGGCGCGAACCGTACCCTCTTCAAGAACTAAATGCCCATTTCTAATAATTGTGTCAAACATAACTATCTCCAACGATTTTTATGTCACAACACAGCGAAAAAGAGACTGTGTTGCAGCTATTATTGATTGATCAACTCAGCGTTCCTTTCCGTAAAACTTGTCCACTGCAGGCATAACTTTCAATGTGATTAAACAGCGCAATTCGACCATTAACCATCACAAGCTCAATACCTTCAGGGTATTGATTTGGTTCAACAAAAGTACCTTTGTCTGTAATGGTATGTGGGTCTAACATTACGATATCGGCTTGGTAACCCTCTTTAAGTAATCCCCTATTGGTTAATCCCAAAACCTCTGCTGGTTTGCCGGTCATTTTGCGAATCGCTGCTTCCCAAGTTAAACAAGCTTCTTCGCGTACATACTTCCCAAGTACTCGAGGAAATGCTCCAAAAACACGGGGATGAGGCTTACCTGCCCCCATTAAGCCATCCGTACAAACATTCTGCTCTGGGCGGCACAAAAATTTAATCACATGCTCTTCTGTCCCATAAAAATCCACCATTCCAACAGCGTTATCTTCCTCATATAACAGGTCAAAAGTGGCGTTATAAGGGTCTTTACCACGTAACTCTCCAAGTTGAACTAAGTTTAAACCTACTGCATCTTGGTTTTTCTGTTGCTTCACACTGGTAATGAAGATTTGATCTAACCCAGCGAAATCAATGAAGTTATCCCACCCAGGGATCCCTTTTTCGATATCGTCAATCATACGTTGGCGTAATTCAGAAGATTTCAGGCGTTCGAGTAGCTTTTCCGTACCACCTGCATGCACCCACGGCGGTAAAATCACCCCTAACATGGTGCTACCAGCAACATAAGGATATTGGTCGAAAGAGATGCGTATTCCTTCTTGCTGTGCTTGTTCAAGCATCGATAGCATTTCATCGATCAGTGACCAGTTTTTCTTACCACAGACCTTCATATGAGAAATATGTAGCCAAACTCCGGATGCATGAGCAATATCAATAAGTTCTTGAGTCGACTGAATGATGTCATCCGCTTCACTGCGCTGATGAACCACAAAAATCCCATTATATTTGGCTGTCACTTTGCAAAGTTCGGTGATCTCAGCGGTATCGCCAAAAGCACAAGGCATATAGATAAGGCCTGTAGATAGCCCATAGGCCCCTGCTTGTAACTCTCGCTCAAGAATCTGGCACATTTTGGCGACATCTTCCTGCGTCGATGCCTTACCATCTAATCCCATGGCTTCCATACGGATATTACCGTGGGGAACAAGATAAGCGAGGTTCGTAGCGCTTCCTCGCGCCTCTAACATGTTGAGATATCCCGCTGTATTTTTGAAGTGCCAGTCAATCTCATCAGAGTCACCATCGAGGCCAGCAATATTTTTACGCCACGCGGAAATATATTGTTCAGGCAAAGGTGCCAATGCAACGCCGTCTTGCCCCAACAGCTCAGTCGTGATCCCTTGGCGAATTTTTGCGGAAACTGCGGGGTTTAATAACACCGATAAATCAGAGTGAGTGTGCGTATCAATAAAACCGGGACAAATGATTTTACCGGTTGCATCAATAACCTGGTCCTGAGTGTTGGCGCTAATATCGCCGATTTGAATAATTTTACCTTCATTAACAAGTAAGTCGCTGTGATACTGACTTTCTCCTGTACCGTCAATGATGGTGGCATTTTTAAATAGTGTTTTCATTGTTCTCTTCCTTTATCAATGCCTTAGTAGTCACTAAGGCATCAAAAGATAACTATTTGTTATTATTGTAAATACTAGAAATTATGCTGTAGTAGCCTTTGACTGAGCCTGTTAATTGTCCAATTTCGATATATTCATCAATGGTGTGAGCCAGATTTTCTCTGGAAGGCCCAAAGCCAATCGTAGGAATATTGGCTTCCCCCGCATAGTGGCTACCGTTGGTACAAAATGAATATTGGGTAATGGTTGGGTTAATACCGACTTTTTTGAGCCCCGATAAAACACACTGCACAAATTCATCCGATTCATCTAACACCCAACCGGGAAAGAAACGCTCTCCTTCAATGGTACTACCGGTATAGCAAGATTCCGTACCATAGGCATAAGACACCCGCGCTTTAAATTCGGGGTCCAACTGAATCATTTCTTCCAACACTTTTTGGATAGGTTCAATTACGCTATCTTTGCTTTCACCAACCAATAACCTACGGTCATAAGTCGCTCGGCAATATTCAGGGACAACCGATGCGCCGGGATATGGTGAAGATTTAATATCCGTTAATTCAAGGATCCCTAAACCAAGAACGGGGTGAACAGGCGGAGTTAATGTTCTAATTTTTTCAACCAATGCCGCCATTTTATAAACCGCGTTAATACCCGCTTGCGGGTTTGCGGAGTGGGCTGGCTTACCAAATGTTTCTACCACCACCTCTGCGCGACCACGTTGGCCAATTTTCAGGTTAAGCTCAGAAGCCTCGCCGATAACCACATAATCAGGATGATACTTTTCAGTGACTAGGCGTGCCGCTACACCTTCAAAACATTCCTCATGTACGATGCAGGAAACATAAATTTTCCCAGCAAACTCACGCAGATAGTCTTGGCCGAAAAAACCAATGGCTGAAATCATGGCAGCAACTGCACCTTTCATATCGGTCGTACCACGACCATAAATTTTGCCGTCATTAATTTCTCCGCCAAATGGGTCTTGCGTCCATTGGCTTTCATCGACTGGAACCGTATCGATGTGTCCATCAAAAACCAGCGTTTTTCCAGGGTATTTCCCTACAATTCCACCAATGATATTGCCGTATCTATCAACATGAATATCATCAAATTCATAATCTTCCATCATGGATTTAATAACACGGACAACATTGCCCTCTTCACCGGAGTAACTTTTTTCACGAACTAAAGCCTGACAATTCTTGATGACTTCGTTAAGACGATTTTCTGAAAACATATTTTTCACCCCGATTAAAATTGGCCAAAGCTTGGGAACTCACCATCCCAAACAATATCCCGATAACGTTGAATATCCGTGTCGCCCTCAGTACTGATAAGCAAAATGCGTGAATTTTCATTCAGTTCCAGCCTGTTGCGCACATCAGCATAATTTTGGGACTGCATTAAAATAGAAAGTAACCCTGTAGTGACAGCACCAGATTCACCCGAAACAATCGGAGGGTCAGTCGGTAATGGGTTACCTAATATCCGCATCCCTCGCGTTGCGACAAAGTCAGGGCAAGAAAAGAAAGCATCGGCGTAGTCTCGTAATAATTGCCAACCTGCAATATTGGCTTCACCACATGCCAGCCCAGCCATAACTGTTTGTAGATCGCCTCCAACAGAGATCGCTTCCTCATTTTCAGCAACCGCTGAACGGTAAAGGCAATCCGCAATTTGAGCTTCAGCAATAATCACTTTCGGTCTATCCTCTCCATAAAGTGCCGTTAACATCCCCTGCACCATGCCAGCAAATGAGCCAACACCAGCTTGAACAAAAACGTGTGTCGGTTTCACTTCATGTAACTGTGACAAAGCTTCAAACATTAACGTGCTGTAGCCTTGCATAATCCACTGTGGGATCTTTTCATAGCCAGCCCAAGCGGTATCTTGCACCACCACCCAGCCATATTTTCTTGCCATTTCGGCTGTCATACGTACCGCATCGTCATAATTCATATCTACAATTTCTGCGGTCGCACCTTCATTCAAGATGGCATCTAAGCGTTCATGGGAAGAACCTTTAGGCATATAAACTACTGATTTTTGTTTAAGTTGACGTGCCATCCACGCCACGCCTCGCCCATGATTACCATCCGTCGTGGTGGCAAAAGTAATGCCATTTAATTGTTCTCTAACCTCATTGCTGACCATAACGTTATAAGGAAGCTCAGAGATATCTCTCCCCAACTCTTCGGCGATATGGCAGGCCATTGCATAGGCGCCACCTAATGCCTTAAATGCCTTGAGGCCAAAGCGTTGAGACTCATCTTTTAAGTAAATCTGTCCGACATTTAATGACTTGGCGAGTGCAGGTAAATGATAGAGCGGTGTTGGTGCATACTCAGGAATTGAGCGGTGAAATTGCCACGCTTTATGTAATTCAGCTTGCGAAAAAGAGGCAAGGTTCGCCGTAGGTTTCTGCTTAAAACGGCTGTGATTAATGTAGTACTTTAATTGCTCCTGCATGGAAAACCTCATGAACTTATTATTAATAAACAAGACAATTAAGTCTTAATAAAAAATAGGTTTACAGCTTAGGTAGCAATACACATGCCAAGATCGGCATTTACGTATAATTATAATGAGAAAATAATGTAGCCAGTTGATATAAAACAAAATTTAAAATAAACCATATAGAATTGCTTTTACTAAATTCGATATCATTGATTTACCTCATTGATAAATTATCAAATATGATAAATAGTGTGATGGCGATATATAAATAATTTAATATATTGATTTATAAATAAAACTATAATTATCACCTCAATTAAATTTATTAATATTTATCAATTTTGATAACAAGGGAAAAAATGACATCCATTCTGAGTACTATCCAAAATGAAATTTGCCATTACGCAGAAGCTATTTCTGGCGTAACCGGAACAGATGTCGAAATTATTGATGAATATCTGATCCGTATTGCAGGAACGGGTTATTACAAACACATGCTTAATCAAAACGTTTCACGTAACGGCTATATTTATCGTCATGTTTTACGAGTACAAGAAACCGTATTAATTAAAGATCCTGGGGAAAATAACCTCTGCCATCTATGTGAAAATAGAGAAACCTGTACGGAAGAATTAGACCTTAACGCACCGATTTTTTTAAATGGTAAAGTCATTGGTGTCATTGGCATTATTTGCTCGACCAAACAACAGCGAGCCGTATTACTTCAGCAACTCAATAAATTCATCACATTCATCGAACAAATAGCCGAAATGATATCGAGTAAGGTATTTGAGTGTCTTGAACGCTTGAGAGCCCAAGAATCTTTACATGCATTTCGGCGATTAATTGATGCTATGGATAGAGGCGTAATAGCCATCGATAGCCAACAAAAAATTTGGCATACCAACCGCTCTGCATCCCGCTTTTTTAATAAAGATATTATAGGCCTATCACTGTCCTTTGAACTTACAGGGGATATTTTATATGGCGATGAAGAAGCATGGTTAGAATTAGAAGGCCAGCGCTATCATGTACTCTGCCGTAATGTTACTTTTACTTCACTGGAAAATGATACGTTAACCATGATCATTTTTCAGGACGCCCGTGATTATATTACTCATGTCAATCAATCATCCGTTGAAATCAGCGAAGCCCCTTCACAGTTAATCGGTAATTCATTGACTATGATGAACCTCAAACAAACCATCAAGAAGGTCGCTGTCAGTCATGCAAATGTACTGATCACGGGGGAAAGTGGCTCAGGAAAAGAGGTCGTCGCTTATGCTCTACATACACAAAGTGCTCGACATGCTCAGCCCTTTGTCACCATAAACTGTGCGGCAATACCAGAGCAACTCCTTGAAAGCGAGCTCTTTGGCTATATCAGAGGCGCATTCACCGGAGCAGATCCTAAAGGGCGTATAGGTAAGTTTGAATTAGCCCATGGAGGTAGCCTATTTCTCGATGAAATTGGTGATATGCCTTTGTTATTACAGGCTAAGCTACTGCGTGTTTTACAAGATAAAACCATCACCCGAGTTGGTTCAAATAACCAAATACCTACCGATGTCCGCATTATTGCAGCCACAAACAAAAATTTATTAGAGATGGTCGAACACAAAACGTTTCGAGAAGACCTATATTACCGATTAAATGTTGTGCCGATCCCTGTTCCTGCATTACGGGAGCATCGTGAGGATATTGCTGATTTAGCGAAATATTTTTCTGACCAATTTTCAATGCAATATGATAGAGAAAAGCAAAAGATCCCTGATACAGTAATGAATTATTTATATGGCTATCATTGGCCGGGTAACATACGTGAACTGCGTAATGTCATCGAGTATATTTATGTAATGCAAGGCGATCTGCCTGAAATGAACCATAGCCATTTACCTGAGTATATTACAGAAACAAATTCATCAACAGAATCAATACATTCCATTACAAAAACCGCTGCGCTGCCTGTACACCATTATGAGAAAGAAACCATACAACACGTACTTGAAAAAACGGGTTACTCCATGGGAGGAAAGAAAGAAGCGGCACAAATATTAGGTTTAAGTATTGCGACACTGTATCGCCGATTAAAAAAATACGATATTTCCAGCTGACCTTCATATCTAGGCACTAATATTTCTCTCAGTGCCTGACTTATCGTACTTATTACTAATAATCCAACCAACTGTTACTGCTATACAAATAGTCACAAAGCGAATGGTCATTTTGTGATGGCTATCTTACTTTTGTTTTTACGCCCTTCTCAAAATATCTCATCTTTTAATGGCAAGTAAGATAAATTAACACCTTATGATCGCCAATAAAAACCTCGCCAACGCGAGGTTTTTATCTCTTCAGAAGAACACAAAACGAATTATACATTTTTCCTTTCGATGGTTTCTTCCCCCCAATATAGCCTATCCGCGGTGGTCTTCGAGAAGGCCAGAGGTAAAACTTCATCAGAACCTTCTTCCCAAATTTGTTCCGCTAATACTTCATCATTATTCGCTAATTCAAAAATAGCTTGAGCAATTTCAATTGAGGTTTCTCTAACTTTAGCCCATTCGGCTATATGGTGAGGGTCTTTCATTATTCGCTCCTGATTAAATGGTTCTGGTAAAAACACTGAGAGATTTCAAGTCTGTGAATAAGATCACTACGACTTTAAATATATTGCCATTTTTCCTTTTTAGTGACGCTCCATTAAACGCGCTCACTATTCACTATCTCTAGTATATGACTATAAGTTAAGTAATAGAGATTAAAAAGTCATGAATATTCGCCATGTTGTTGCTATTGATTTAGGCGCATCTAGCGGTCGTGTCATGTTGGCTTGCTATGATGTGCATAATAAAAAATTATCATTAGATGAAATTCATCGTTTTACAAACCATTTGATCACTGAAGGTGATCATTGTTATTGGGATCTGGATGATCTTGAGACTCAAATACGGATTGGCTTACACCATGTAGAGCAATCTGGCATCCATATTGACAGCATTGGCATCGACACTTGGGGCGTTGATTATGTTCTACTTGACCGTGATGGTGCCACCGTCGGTCGCAATTTCTCTTACCGTGATAACCGCACCCAAGGTGTCATGGAGCAAGTCCAAACCGACCTTGGTGTTCAAAATATCTACCAAAAAACAGGGATCCAATTTCTCCCTTTCAATACCTTATATCAATTGAAGTCCTTGCAACAATCACACCCTCAATGGCTGGAACAAGCACACCATTTATTATTGATCCCTGATTATTTCGCATACCGTTTGACTGGGCAAATCAACCATGAATATACCAATATTTCCACCAGCCAAATGGTTAACCTGGAAACAAGTGATTGGGATGATGAGTTAGTCGAGTATCTACAAATACCACGCTGTTTATTAGGTGAAATCAAGCAACCAGGTAATATCATTGGCCACTGGCAAACGCCCAAAGGTAAAAAAATTCCGGTGATTGCCATAGCAAGCCATGATACGGCCAGCGCTGTCATTGCGGCGCCGATAACCGATAGCCATAGTGCCTATTTAAGCTCAGGAACTTGGTCATTAATGGGCCTCGAACGTACTACTCCTTGTACTTGTGAATACGCATTTGCTGCCAATATTACCAATGAAGGTGGAGTAAATGGCCACTACCGTGCCCTAAAGAATATTATGGGGTTATGGTTATTCCAACGCATTTGTCTTGAACATGACGTGCAAGATATTTGCAGCCTAATTGCGTCAGCAGAAGCTATCCCCGCCTTCACTTATCTTATTAACCCCAATGATAACCGCTTCTTAAACCCTGAGTCGATGAGCCAGGCCATTAAAGAGGCTTGTCAGGAAAACCAACAACCCGTCCCAAATACTATCGCTGAGCTAGCTCGCTGTGTTTTCGACAGCTTAGCACTGCTCTATCGTCAAGTGTTTCTTGAATTGCAGCAAATAAATCATGCCCCATTACAGCAGCTGCATATCGTCGGTGGTGGTAGCCAAAATGCCCTACTTAACCAACTCTGCGCCAACACTTGCGGAGTTCCTGTGAGCACAGGCCCGATTGAAGCGTCCACCTTAGGAAACATTGGGTATCAGTTGATTGCCCTAAACACCATTCCAGATGTACCAACCCTGCGCACCATTATTGCAGAAAATACCGAGCTTTGTTGGTTTCAACCTCAAAGCATCGCGCTGGATGAACCTTGGAAACGATTTAAAACCATTACGGCCTAACTCAGGTTATTAACCGTATATCGATAAGTTATAAGGAAAATTTCATGTCTAATTACAAAGAAAGTTATCTTATTGCCAAACAACGTTTTGCTGACCTTGGTATCGATACTGAACTGGCGATGCAAGCCATGGCTGACTTGCCTGTATCGATGCATTGCTGGCAGGGAGATGACGTAGCTGGCTTTGAAAAATCTGCAACCGCTTTAAGCGGTGGTATTCAAGCTACAGGTAATTACCCCGGCAAAGCGACCAATGCGATTGAATTACGCGCAGACATGGATAAAGCAATGAGCTTAATTCCTGGCCCTAAACGCGTTAACCTGCACGCTCTTTATCTCGAAGCTGATACCGCCGTCGAACGTAATGAAATTGAACCTCGCCATTTTGCCAATTGGGTTGATTGGGCGAAAAAAAACCATATCGCACTCGATTTTAACCCTTCTTATTTTTCCCATCCACTCAGTAGCGAAGCGACGCTAACTCACAGTAATAAGGAAATTAGAGACTATTGGATTGGTCATGGACAAGCTTGTCGCCGTATTTCTGCGTATTTTGGCGAGTCATTAAATAGTGCTTCCGTAATGAATATTTGGATCCCTGACGGCATGAAAGATCTCCCCGTCGACCGCTATGCGCCACGCCAACGCTTAGTCGAGTCATTGGATGAAATTATCAGTGAAAAAATTGATATTAAATATCATATCGATGCCGTCGAAAGTAAGTTATTCGGTATTGGTGCTGAATCTTACACCGCAGGCTCCAGTGAGTTTTATTTGGGCTATGCCATCACACGTAAAACCGCATTATGTTTAGATGCCGGCCACTTCCATCCAACCGAGGTTATTTCAGACAAAATTTCAGCCGTCATTCCTTATGTTGAACGCCTATTACTGCACGTCAGCCGTCCTGTGCGTTGGGACAGTGACCACGTCATTTTACTTGATGATGAAACTCAAGCGATTGCCAATGAAATCATTCGCCATAACTTAAAAAACCGTGTGCACATTGGTCTCGATTTCTTTGACGCATCGATTAACCGCATTGCTGCGTGGGTCATTGGGACTCGCAATATGAAAAAAGCGTTACTACGCGCCTTACTTGAACCAACCGCAAGACTGCGTCAACTCGAAGCAGAAGGGGACTTCACAGCTCGCCTCGCGCTATTGGAAGAACAAAAATGCCTGCCATGGCAAGCTGTTTGGGATGAATACTGCGAACGCAACAATGTTCCTGTAGGCGAAAAATGGTTAGATGAAGTTAAACAATACGAAAAATCAACATTATTAACACGTTAAGGTGAATTGTATGCAAGATATTCTGACATCTTGGTTTGTCCAAGGGATGATAAAAGCCACCAGCGATATGTGGCTCAAAGGCTGGGATGAACGTAATGGCGGTAATGTGAGCTTACGACTAACTGAAGACGATGTTGCTCCATTTAAACACACTTTTCACGCTGACCCGCGTTATATCGAAACAACTGAACCAGTTAAAGAGCTAGCAAACCAATATTTTATTGTCACAGGTTCTGGTAAATTTTTCCGTAATGTTGCCTTAGACCCTGCAGATAACTTGGGTCTAGTTCGTATCGATAATGAAGGTCAGGGTTACCATATTGTTTGGGGCTTTGTGAATGGTGCAATACCAACCTCGGAATTTGCTGCTCACTTTCAATCACATATCACACGTATGCAAGCCACTAATGGCGCTAACCGCGTCATCATGCACTGCCATGCAACCAATATCATTGCGCTAAGCTATGTTTTACCGCTCGATAGTGCATCCATCACGCGTCATTTATGGGAAATGAGTACCGAATGTTTGGTTGTTTTCCCTGATGGTATCGGTGTGCTGCCATGGATGGTGCCTGGCACAGATGGCATCGGCTTAGAAACAGCGGAACAAATGAAACAACATGGCTTAGTACTTTGGCCATTCCATGGAATTTTTGGTTCCGGCCCAACCTTAGATGACGCTTTTGGTTTAATTGATACCGCAGAAAAATCCGCTGAGATACTTGTCAAAGTTCTCTCGATGGGCGGTAAAAAACAAACTATTTCAACAGAGAATCTGATTGCGCTTGCCAAGCGATTTAATGTCACACCAATGTCTGATGCATTGAAATAAAGCCTGTTTCTCTGTGGATAGGCCTTCCCTTCCACAGAGAAATTAAAACGATAATAAACAGTGAGGAATAGTTCATGGGCAGTGGAATTTTACTCGGTATTTTTTGGCATTTTGTCGGCGCAGCTTCGGCGGCTTGCTTCTACGCACCATTAAAAAAAGTTAAAAACTGGTCATGGGAAACTATGTGGTCCATTGCCGGGATTTTTTCTTGGATTATTTTACCTTGGACCATCAGTTATATTTTACTTCCTGACTTTTGGGCCTACTACAGCTCTTTTAGTGCAAATATTCTGATCCCCGTTTTTTTATTTGGTGCTATGTGGGGGGTGGGTAATATTGGCTATGGTCTGACTATGCGCTATTTAGGTATGTCAATGGGCATCGGAATTGCCATTGGTATTACGCTCATTGTTGGTACCTTAATGACCCCAATTATTCAAGGCACATTTGGCGAATTGATTGCCTCTACGGGCGGAAAATTAACAATTCTTGGCGTCCTTGTGGCTGTTCTTGGGGTTGCCATCGTTTCCTATGCCGGGTTACTAAAAGAAAAAGCGACCGGAGTGCAAGCCGAAGAGTTCAACCTGAAAAAAGGCTTATTACTGGCAGTCATGTGCGGCATTTTCTCAGCCGGTATGTCATTCGCAATGAGTGCAGCCGTCCCTATGCACGAGGCGTCCGCTGCCCTTGGCGTTTCTTCTCTTTATGTGGCATTACCAAGTTACGTCATCATCATGGGTGGCGGTGCATTAATCAATTTAGGCTATTGTTTTATTAGACTTATTTATCGTAAAGATATCTCTTTCAAATCAGATATCTCTGTCCCCAAAGCCCTACTGGTCAGCAATATTTTATTTGCCATTTTGGGTGGCGCTATGTGGTACTTCCAATTTTTCTTCTACGCATGGGGACATGCAAATATCCCATCACAATACGGCTTTATGAGCTGGATGCTACATATGAGTTTCTATGTTCTGTGTGGCGGTATCGTGGGGTTAGCGCTAAAAGAATGGAAAGGCACCGGCAGAAAACCCGTTCGAATTTTATGTTTAGGCTGTTTAGTGATTATCTTAGCGGCAAATATTGTTGGCTTGGGAATGGCCGCCTAATGTAACCGTTTTTTATTTTAATTGATTGGGAGGTCAGCGATGACCCATAGAATGATACTTAATGAAACCTCATACTTTGGCGAAGGGGCAATTAACCACCTTGTCGAGGAAATTCAAAAACGCCAATTTAACAAAGCACTGATTGTCACGGATGCGGATCTGGTTAAATATAATGTAGTCAGTAAAGTCACCCAATTATTAGATGACGCTAAATTGGACTACGCCATTTATGATGGCGTTATTCCTAACCCAACCATTGATACCGTCCAACAAGGGCTAAAACACTTCAAACAATCTAATGCAGATTGTCTTATCGCTATCGGAGGAGGTTCTCCACAAGACACCGCTAAAGCGATTGGGATTATTATCAATAACCCACAATACGAAAATGTGGTGAGCTTAGAAGGTGTCGCTCCAACCCAAAACCCAGCAGTTCCTATTATCGCAATCCCAACTACCGCAGGAACTGCAGCTGAAGTCACGATTAACTATGTCATCACAGATAACAAGCTGTGCCGTAAATTTGTGTGCGTTGACCCCCATAGTATTCCGATTGTTGCCATTATTGATCCATCAATGATGGCATCCATGCCTGCAAGCTTAAAGGCTGCAACTGGCGTTGATGCTCTCACCCATGCTATTGAAGGCTATATCACGAAAGGGGCTTGGGCACTTACCGATGCTCTACACCTTAAATCCATTGAGTTGATCAGCAATTCGTTACGGCAATCCGTTAAGGGCGACCCGCAAGGTGTTGAAACGATGGCACTAGCACAATACATGGCAGGAATGGGCTTTTCTAACGTTGGCTTGGGGTTAGTTCATGGTATGGCTCATCCCCTTGGAGCGTTTTACAATACTCCACACGGTGTCGCTAACGCCATTTTATTACCTCATGTTATGTCGTATAACGCTGATTATACTGGGGAAAAATATCGAGATATCGCTCGTGCTATGGGTGTAAAAAATATCGATGCCTTTTCACTTCAAGAAGCCAGAAATACCGCCATTGCTGCTGTTTTTGCGCTAAACAAGGACGTTGGTATTCCTGAAAAACTGCGTGAGATCGGCATGAAACTGGAAGATATTCCATCCCTTGCTCAAGCCGCCTTTGATGATGTGTGTACTGGAGGTAATCCACGTGACACCACATTAGAAGACATCACTGAATTATATCAAGCGATTTATTAGAGGGTGATATCATGATAAAAAAAGCATTTGTGATGCAAATTGCTCCTGACGCCCACCAAGAATATCAGCGCCGACATGATGAAATTTGGCCTGAATTAGTGCTGACACTCAAAGAACATGGCGCACATCACTATTCTATTTTCTTAGATAACAAACGAAATTTATTATTCGGCTACGTGGAAATTGAATCACAGGAACGCTGGGATAGCGTTGCACAAACGGAAGTGTGCCAAAAATGGTGGAAATATATGTCGGATATTATGCCATCAAACCCTGACAATAGCCCAATCAGTGATGAGTTAAGGTCGGTATTTTATTTAGACTAATCTCCCCCTAGGCAGTGCTAGTCTATTGGCTAGCACTTACCTCAATTTATCTTTTTGTAAAAAACAACGGCGATATGCACTTGCTGTCATTTTCATTTTTTTATGGAAGACACTCGAAAAATAATTACTGTCTTCATAACCACATTGCCCAGCGACTTCACTAATCGACAACGAGGTACTACGCAATAATAACGCCGCTTGGCACAAACGTAATTGTTGCAGATATTCCATTACCGTCATTCCTGTTTTCGACTTAAATAAACGCTGCAATGAACGCGCAGACATCTGATGCTCCTGAGCAAATTTTTCTAATGAAAATGACGTATTGATACTTAAATTTAAACAATTTATTAGCTGATCCATTTGGTGTAATAAACTTATTGGAGCTTGATCTGGCTGATAACGTAAACGATAAATATAAATAGCTAACTGTAAAAATAGCCCTTCGCAAAGATGAATAGATGGAATATCCGGTTTTTGGCATTCTAATGCCATTTTCTCAATAATGGGCGTCAACGTTGATAAGCTGGAAGGCGGCAATTTCCAGTGCCTAGATGTTATCGGCTGATAACTTAATGGAACATACTTTTCAATAGATTTTTTAATGAAAAACTCATTAGGTTTATATAATACATTAACCAGTTTTAAGTTATTTACTGAGTGATAGCCATGACAATCTTCCGCATTAATATAAAACAGATCTCCACAAGTAATTGGATAATCAATACCATTCCAATGGTGTAAACCATTTCCTGAAAAAACAATCACAAACTCATTAAAATTATGGCTATGAACAATAAAATCTTCCTGAGAATCCCGCATTTCTATCGTCACGGTATTTTCAGGCCTAATAAAATAATCACTGCTGTTGATCGAAAGAATGCTTTGTATCATGATCACCTCAAAAAAGTGTAGGGATGATCATTACGATCTTTTTTAATTACTGCAATGACGCAGGTCACGGGGTGTGAAATTATACTCACTTTTAAAACACGTCGAAAAATATGCACTATCATTAAAGCCACTTTCCAATGCAATATCCGTAATGGTTTTATCTGAAAAACGAATTTGGTAATAAGCTTCTGATAGCCTCAACTTTATTAAGTAATTTTGTGGTGATATGCCTAAATTATTTTTCATATAACGATGAAAGGTCCGTAATGACACTGAAAATTGAGTGGTTAAATGCCCCCAATCGACATCTTCGGTAAAATTCATATTTAGCCAGCGTAACATCTGGATAATACGTTGTTCATTATTCCCTTCACCAATATGGTTATAACGGCCATCTTGTAAATTAACAATTAACTGCAAAAAAAGGCTTTCAGTATAAGCAAGATCAGAGCCATCGCTTTCGTTGAGTTTATCAATAATTTGTTGTGCTTTATTGTAATGCTCTTTATTTAAGAGCCAATGTGAAATGTTTTTTTCAGCATCTGTCGGAAAAAAATGACTGATATTATTTAAATAGGTAAAACTGGAGTCTGAGCGATAAAGTACATTGGTTAAATTTAGGTTGGAAACATTATCAAATAAGTGATAATCACAGGATTTTATATAGCACACCATCCCAGGACATAATGTATAAGGCCTCCCATTAAGTACATGTAGGCCAATACCCTGAGTTACCAAAAAGATCTCACTAAAATCATGTGTATGTTCAGGAAAAATAGGCTGAGGTACCCTTGGCTCAACTGTAATGTGCTGCTGCGGTGTGATAAAAAAATCTTCGCTATATAATTTCATGAAAGATCTCCTAATAAACACTTCTCGCCCGTAAAACTGACCATGGTTTATTTATCGTTCGTGGGATTATCGTAAATACCCTTATATCCCTATTCTATTGATCTCATCCAAAATCGCCTTGAAATTATGACCAAGTAATCACGCGTTATTGGCGATATTTTCAAGAGTTCACCAAGTAAATGTACAAAATGTGACCCTGGATACATAAAAGCCACTCTATCTAAGAACACCGTCTCTGTAGCACATAGCGTATAATAACGATCACACGTTGTTGTAAGCGAGCCACAACATAAAAGGGTACAGATTCTCTACGGCTTTAATTGAATCAAGAGATACCAATAACAGATACTTGATGTAGGATGAGTTGGATTGAAATGTATTAACGGAAAAGTAGAAGATTTCTTATAACATTGTGATTTAAAACATAAAAAAAGACGCCTTTAGTATCTCAAACTGCTGACCCTAAATAGTCATTAGGGAATTATTGAATACTACCCTAAATTAAATAATTCCATCAAAAACAACACAAAATGCCTGTGTAATTTTAAACCAGAAAAACCTCATTATCTCTCCGCCATTTTAGGCTAAGCCAATACCACCGCATAGAAGTGATATTGACTTAATACAAACCTGAAACTTACTAACGATAGCTAAATAAAACATTCACGGTATTACTGAATTGCCCTGATTTAATGGCTTCGGCATCTTTCTTGGATAATTCGACACTGTAAGGGAAGTAGCCAGGCTGCTGTTTACTGATACTCCCTTTATAATAATACTGATCAAATGCGACCTGCTGGTTATTGGTTCTGTCTGTAATTGCAGCTTGTAGGCCATTGTCAAAGACGATGTACTTTTTATTTACCACGCCGCTGTTGCTTTGGAATGCAACACTGACTTCTAATGCTGCTTCACACGTTGAATCGGGCACTAAATCTAATGAAAAGTTTTCTCTAACTATTTGACCATTTTCAAAATTCTCAGCAGTGAGTTCTTTAAAATCAACCACTTTATTGCTCATACGGACAATCGGTGTTGGGCAATAGTTCACCAGTTTTCCCACAATCTGGGCGCGGTATATATCGCCAAAATTTCGGCCTGTTCCATCAACATGATAGCCCACAGTAAATAAACCTGTATCAAACGATTTTAACGGCCCTACACCTCTTTTGAGCTCATAGATATATATGAAAGCAATATTATACTGACCTGGACTCCAATACCCCACTTCTATCCTAGGTGTGTTTGTAGCGGTAATTTCTACGGGTCTATTTGGGTCCGTATATTGATAGAGCCGAACACCGTTTGACAATAAATACGCTTTTGTTGTTGCTGGTGTTTGATTAACAAAATAAATCATTCTATCTTGTGTATTTCCACTAAAATTACATCTCCATGAAAAAAAACCTGTCGATGCCGTTCCTAGTAGCGTACCCGCAGGGACTGAACCAGGCGTCGTGTTCATATCTATATTTATCAGCGGTGAAGGGTTCCAGTTGTGTCCGCCGTTAGGGACACAATCCGCGCCTGCATAGACATCATGACCAAAGGCTAAAAGCATTATCCCTAATATACCTTGCCGTGCTTTTATTGATTGTTTTTTGTTATTTTTCATTTGTTTTTCGCCTGTGGCAATAATTGGCAAGGCTGTGCTGCGGCGCACTGGTATTTATTAAATTTCAGACCACCGAAGTCATCAATATAAGCGACTTCAAAACTGTTCCATGCCGGGTTTTTCAAGGTCACGGTCGAATCACTAAACGGGGCGACAAGCACTTCAGGGAAATCTTTATCTTTACTTTGATCAACATTGATATTGGTGATCACAATATTAAACGGGGTTGGATTCGACAACGTAATCTGTCCACCTTGTTTTGTGACTTTTAAATCGCGCTGAAAATCTTTCTCGGCAGAGACTTTGTAGTCAATACCTTTTGGGCGATAAAACAGTTTTAAGCGTGATTGGATAGTAAACTGAACCGCATTCGCTTCTTTACCTTGCGGTGGAATACCTAATACATTGAAATACAACAGACTCTCCCTGTCCGTGGGTAAGGTATTTTGCCCATCCATATACGCAATTTTGATTTGTTTTTTCTGTTTAGGGCCAATTTTTTGTAAAAAAGGTAATGCCACTAGTGAGTTAGTCAGCTTTTCACCTTTTTGGTTTTCTATCCATGTCTGCGCTAAAAACGAAGAGGCGGTATCTTGGTTTTCAACAACGATACTGGTTCCGCCATCGGCTTCATTAAAAATAACACGGGTTCTATCTAACCCAAGAACGGCATACGCTTGGCTCATGACGCTTGAGAGTAAAACAACGGAAAGTACTTTTTTAAATAATGTCATTTTTTCACCCATTGAAATCACATTAGTGACGACAAGCAATTGAATCGCTACTTTTAGCCAGGAGACTGTCCGCTAAGAACGTACACGCTTGTGCATCTCCCCAGTTAACGCTAAGTTGGTCGCCCATGTTCAACCCGGTTAAGTAGACGATACCGGATTCAGCAATAATGCCTGAAACTTTACCCGTTACGTTATTTTTCACCACTGAGCCTAATGGTGGGTATTGACCATTAGCCAGCTTAATTCGTGTTATCAGTGACTTACCAATATCTGCATCCATTTTAGCATAACCGATTGCCCCATCAGTGAGTGTAGACGCTAAAACATTATCATCAATGTTTACGGTGTCTGGCAGGTTGTTCACATCCACCTTGTATTCCATATTATAGTAGGTCGGAACGTTACTGATGGTGGCTAACCCTCGGCTATTCGTCGTCGCATGGCCATTTTCAATCATCACGCCTTGCGCATTTGGCACATCAACCACTAAACGAGATTGGTCACGATACGTTAAACGGTGCGCAGAAATACCGTGCTGTGTCGCGGTGACCGAGCCACTCATCGTCATACTTAGCGACGTCATGGAATCCGATAATGACCCCGTCACTTGGACTTGGCCGGCATCCGCGCTGTGTGACACATAGGTGCTCACCATCCCTTCCGATAACCCATCTTGGGTCGATGCGGTTAAATTATAGTTCGTGTTGCTATCAACATGACGACTGTAATTCACGTTATTTGCATAGCGCTTGTTGCTGTCACTGTAAGAGGCGAAATACGATATTGATGCATTTTGGTTTTCAGTACTTAATGGTTTGCTGACGGATAAATAAACTTGGTTATCTGTTTTATTATTCGCCCCACGAACTTGGTTTAAAGACAGGGAGATATTCCCACCTTTCATGACGCCTTCATCGAAGAATTTATTGAGCCCCACACTGAAATAGTTATTTTGTTTACCATTCCAATAGGTTTTACGTGATGCGGTGATATTCGCACTCGCATTCATTCCACGTAATTGCTGAGCGTAAGACAATGAAAAAACATGTTTGTCTTTATTGGTATCGATATCTTGTCTGTCGACAAAGTTTTGCTCAACAAAATTGGATAAAGAGTTAAAGGTTCTGTCGGCAAAACGGTACCCGGTTAATGTCAACTGCCCATCAATACTCGGTAAATCTTTGGCATAGTTAATACGGTAGCTTTTGCCTTTCTCACGCCCCAATAAGGTGTCGGCGTAAGATTGGGTGATATCCACCGAAAAAGCCCCTAAAAAGCCGATATTTTGGCCAATGCCGAGGTTAATGGCTTTATATTTATTCCCTGATGTCGCCACGATTCCGCCAAAAACAGAGGTATGGTTAAACACCCCAACAGAGCTTTCGACAGTCATAAAATTGTCGTTAGCATGGGTGCCATTTTTCGGGGATAGCTGACCTAAATTCAAGGTGTAGCGCGCTTGCCCCTTACGGGTTAAAAACGGAATATTGGTTGTCGTAAACTGGAATTTCGTTTCTTTACCGTTATCCTCTGCCACGGTCACATCAATGGTACCCATGATGGATTGACTTAAATCCTTAATCACAAAAGGGCCCGCCGGCACTTTCACTTGGCTGATGATACGGCCATTTTGTGATAAGGTCACCGTTGCGTTTGAGGCGGCAACCCCAGTAATTTGAGGGGCATACCCTCTGAGGTTCGGTGGCATCATGCTTTCATCGGTAAACATGCTCACGCCTTTGAAACGCACGCTATCAAACAAGTCTGATTTAATGAAAATTTCCCCGGCAAACAACTTCGCCGATAAGCTGGCAATGTCCCTAAAAGCGTAGACTTGGTCCCAATCTAAGTTGCGTTTCTTGCTACCCCGTCCATCTTCGCCCGCCAATTTATTCTCATATTGGTAATTTGCCCGTAAACGCCATTGCGCGAAGTTAGCGCCCACATTCCCGAAGGCATAGAGTTGGTTACGTGTTTCTTCGTTTTTACGGATTAAATGATTATCGCTAATCGTATAATCTAAAATTAACCCCGCAATCCCATAATCGCGCATTTCAGGGCTCACCCACGAAGAATAAGTCGATGCCATATATTTCTGAGGTATCGAAATACTCAGGACTTGTTCGCTATCATTAAAATCGATAGCCACATTTTTATCGAGAGAGAATAAATTAATACAATCGTTTTCTTGAGTAGAAAGTAATATTTCTTTCGCTTCTTCATTTAAGGGAAAACGTTTTATTAATTGTGCCGTAATACACGGCTCAATCGTTCCATCATGATTAATAAACTTAATTTTTTCGCCGCGGATAATTTTTTTATCATTTAAAATAATGTCCGATTCATATAAACCTTCACTTAAACTATTTTTTTCAAAATAGCTTAGGTCAATATTGTCGTCTGCAGACAAATTAAGGGCATTGATGTTAAAAGTTTCCGCATTTGTATACCCACCACACATAATGAGTGAGATAATATAACCTATATTTTTTTCTTAAAATACATGTTGGCACTCTTATGATAATCGATAGTGGGAATACAAAGCTTTACGCTAATTAGCGTAAAGCTTTTGCTTAGGCATGGTGGCTATCTTATTCGTAGCTTAATACGTAGTTTGCGATAGAGTTGATGCTACCTGAAGTGGCGGCACCGGTTGCTTCTGCTTGAGCAGACAAAATAATTGTGGTGTCAGACGCTTTCAGTGTTTGCTCTAAAGTCTCACCGGGTTTAATCGTTTTACCTGTACTATCTAAGAATGAAACTGCAACGTTATTTGCGCTACCGGTGCTTGACCATAAAGATGCGTTTGTGGCATCAGGTTGGCCATTAAACGTAATTTTTACTTTAGAATAAGGAGTACCTGAAGCACTTGGGTCTAATTGGCAATCTTGTAATTTTAATTCAAATGAATTGAGTGGGCCTTTTTTACCAGCAGCATCTAAATTAACCGCGGCAATATTACCTAATTGAACTTCTTTATTCACATCAGTCGGTGCAATTGTACATGCACCGCTATTAATCGTGCCTTTAAACGTAATTTTACCTGAGCCGGCATCCGCAGCCATTGCAGAAATAGAAGTTGTCGTTAACGCTAAGCATAATGCAATTAAAGTTTTATTCATGTTATCTACCTTATATTAAGTCATTTAATTAAAAATTTTTATCTGTTGTGAAGAACGAAACAAATAATATCCATAAAATGAGTAATCAGATATCGCTAAAGTATGTATTTCGCCGGTAGAATGTAACGAAATATATTAAATTAACGCATTGAAATTAAAAGAAAATAAAAAACGAAATATTTATTAACATTATCACTAGCATCGCGTTAAGGCGTTGAATGCAGATCTTTAAGCCAAAAAACAACCCACCATAAGCATTAAACGCCAACATAACCCATAAAAACAAATAAACGCATTACAAGAGTATTTAAGCAGTGAAATATATCTTAAATAATCAAAAACCGAGTTATTGAGATATTTATTTACATCCGTTTATGAGTTTGAAATGACTTTATCGCGTTAGATTAATTCATTCGCATAAGAAATAAGTCTAATCATTTGTTTTTTAATGTTATTTTTTATGTGATTAAATGAAGGCGATATTCTGATGTTTTTCACTTATTTTTATCCGGTAAAGTAGATAAAACAAAATATATTACAAAACAATTGGTTACCATCAAACACCATACTATCATTGAGATAGCTTTTGATAAAAGGATGAATAAAGGATGAATAATAGCCCGCTTATCAATAAAAAAATCCCTTAAACCGAAGAGTAACGAAAAGTTTAAGGGATAAATGCGCGAGTCTAATTAGAAGTATAAAAAGTAGAAAGTTACGACAAGGTTAACGATTGCAGCAACTGCCATTGGGATTGCCGTTCGTTTTACTATTTGGAACGGCGAAACCCCTGCAATTCCTGCAATTGCAACAATTGCTGCAGTGATAGGTGACACAGTACGCCCAAAGCTTGTCATAATTTGCATCGGTAAAATGAGTGTCACCACATCCACTTTAAGGAAAGCAGCAATTTTCGGTGTCAATGCAGCAAAAGAGAAGAATGCTGCATTCCCTGAACCCATCAGGAAAGCCGCGAGTGCAAGGATGGCACTCATAACAATAATCATCGCACCAATACCAAAGCCGGCATCTTGAGCTGCGCTAATTAACGTATCCACCGCCACACTTTTGAGTAATCCATTTGCGAAAAACTCCCCTGAAACAATCAAAGAAACGACTAAAACAAACTGTTTCCCCATTCCTTCAAAGAACAACATAAAGCTGTCCATGACGGCTTTCGCATCACGTAAACGGACGTATTCAAAAATCAGTGCAATGACGGTACTGATAATCATCGCGGTGGTAACTTCCAACTTAATATATGGGTGTAATAATGGGCTAAACCCGATAATTAGGATCAATGGAATAACTGGTAACAACGCATAAGACAATGGGACTTTATTACCGCCATCTTCTTTAATAGTATCAATTTTGCTCAAGTCAAAAACAAATCCTTCACGCTTATCCCACCAACGCTGAACAAAGAAATGGGTGATTGCCACTGCAATAATAATAGGGATAGTTACGGGTAATTGGTGTTGAACAAAGTAAACAGCGGGTTCAATATCCGCGGTTTTCGCTGCCATAATGACATTACCAGAACCGGGTCCATGGTCGATAAACTGGCAACAACCGATAACCGCTAAAGCAGAGAGTGGGCTGATTCCCGAACGAATTAATATAGGGTACATTGTCACCATTAATAACATCCCCAACCCTGCATGGCTTGGAATGAAAATCACCAGAACTTGCGTCACTAGAAATGAAATCACTAATAGCAAATAAGGTGATTTAATGGTCTTTAGCGGCTTTTCAAAAATAGCAAATAATGCGCGACTAGCTCCCACATGCTCCATATAACGGGAGAATCCAGCAATCGCCATTAATGTTAACCCTAAGCCAGCTAATCGAGAGCTCATGATATCAGTAAAAATTTGGAAGATATCAAAGTACTTAAAATGCGTGGTTTTATTTTCTGGTAACAATGAATTAAGATCTAAAGATGCGGTTAGGAGCAACAAAAGTAAGCCCCCTAGCAACAAGACTGGCTGAGGTTTATAACCCCGAGCCAGCAGGTAAACAACCAGCGCTGTAACTAGCGCGGCAATGATTAAACCTGTCATAGAAGAATTCCCCAGTATTGGTGCAGCTTTATTGTTATTGATTTAATGTTGAAAATGCTTGTGTAATATCCGCTATCAAATCATCCACAGACTCCAAGCCAATATGTAAACGAACAAAAGGCCCATGACCTTCGCTCCAATCTGATGCTGTTCTTGCGCCGACTACGTTAGCGGGTAGTGCGAGGCTTTCGAACCCACCCCACGATGCGCCGATACCAAACAGGGCGAGAGCATCAATAAAGTTTTCTGTTTGCTTCGCGGTATATTGTTTTTTGAATTCAATGGTTAATAAGCCATTACTACCTTTGCAGTCACGCTTCCATAAATCATGGCGTGGATGAGATGGCAATTCAGGGAACCAGACTTTTTCCACTTCAGAACGCGTTTCCAGCCATTGCGAAATCGCTAGTGCAGCTTTGCCATGCGCAGCTAATCGCTGCCCTAAAGTACGCATCCCTCGTAAAACTAAGGCAGCATCATCGGGGCTACTGGCTTGACCTAAAGCTTCTGGCAAAGCGCCAATTTGTTTCCACGCTTTTTCTGTCGCAACCATAATTCCCATCATCACATCAGAGTGCCCACAAAGGTATTTTGTCGCTGCAATCACAGAGACATCTGCGCCTAATTCCAACGGGTTATATAGCCATGCTGAACCCCAAGTGTTGTCAACACCCACTGGGATATTTCTTTCATGTGCAATACGGCATATTTCGGGTAAATCCAACATTTCATAAAGTAATGAACCTGGGGATTCAACAAAAATAAGTTGTGTATTACTTTGAATTTTTTGCTCAAAATCTGAAGCATCTGTTTTAAAGAAGCTGTAGGCGATGTTATTTGGTTTTAAAAAAGCATCGGCTATTTTACGTACAGGTTCATAAACAGAATCTGCAAACAATACGTGCCCACCACTGTGTGCATAGCCCATAATAGTGACTGCAATCGCGGCTAGACCCGTAGGAAATAATTGCGCTCTATAGCCCCCTTCTAATTCAGTCACCAGGCTTTCGAGTGCAAATGCGGTTTCTGTACCTCGCGCACCGTAACTTAAAACACGTTCCGTTGCGCGGCGATCGCGAACATCACGCCAGCTTTTAATTGAATCAAAAACAATAGTACTCGCTCTCATTACTGGCGGATTAATTGGTCCTGATGTTGTAATAGGTTGTCGTCCACTATGTATTAATTTTGTATATTTATTTAATGTCATTGTTTATTTCTCCAAATATAGAAATAGATTCCCTAGTAATTAAAAGGAAGGTTATTTATTTTTAAAAGTTCGATTTCATATTATGTATATCAAATTACTTTCCTTTTAAAACATGACTTATTTAAAAAGATGATCTTCATCATATAAATGAGCATTAATTAAATTAATGAAAACTTAAGAGAAAATTAAGAATTAAAATCGATATGTAATAAACAATAAATTAAAATATAACAAATTGATTTAAATGGAAAAATAAATACATAAGAAAGTCTTTTATTAACATTAATCTTATTAAGGTGTTTATTTTTATTTTTTATTGCATAAATAAAGCAACTCTCTAACAAATAACCACCTTTTAATTTTCAATATTATTCTTATACAGGGGAATATTATGGGTACCAGTGTTTTTGATTCTGTATTATTAAAAAACTTATGGTCTACAGAAGAAATGCGCGCTATTTTTTCTGATAAGGTCAGAATGCAAAATTGGCTTGATTACGAAGCTGCATTAGCGATTGAACAAGCTGAATTAGGTTTAATTCCAAAGCAAGCCGCAGAGGTCATTGCTGATACGGCAAAACTTGAAAAGTTAGATATGGATTTCATCTTAGAGCAAGTGCGTTTAACTCGTCATCCACTTGTTCCAACCATTCGTGGTTTAGAGCATGCTTGCCCTGAACATTTTGGTGAATATGTCCATTTTGGGCCCACGACACAAGATGTTATGGACACAGGCTTAGTGCTTCAACTAAAAGAGGCTCATAACATTTTTTTACGTGATATCAAAATATTAGGGCGTTCTCTATTATCGTTAAGCGAAAAACATCGCAATACACCAATGCCTGGACGAACCTTAGCCTTACAAGCCCTACCGATTACTTTTGGCCACAAAACTGCTATTTGGTTAACGGAATTAGCACGCCATTATCAACGGTTAAAAGAAATCGAACCTCGCTTATTCGTTGGTAGCGTTGTTGGCGCTGTTGGAACTAAGGCCTCATTGAGCGACAAAGCAGATGAGCTTGAAGTTCGTGTATTAAATCGACTCGGTTTAGGCACCCCTGAGATTTCTTGGCAGCCGGCTCGTGACCGATTTAGTGAATATGGCATGCTGATTGGTTTAATTAGCGGCACGTTAGGAAAAATTGCCAATGAAATTTTATTATTAGCTCACAATGAAATTGATGAACTTTCAGAGCCTTTTAGTAAAGGTCAAGTTGGCTCCTCAACGATGCCACACAAGCGTAACCCTGCCATTGTCGAAAATGCGGCCTGTGTCAGTAATACATTGAAAGCTAACCTTTCTGTGCTTACCGACATGATGAAACACCAACACGAAAGAGATGGTGCGATTTGGAAGATGGAATGGAAAGTGATGCCAGAAATGTGCCTGATGCTTTCGGTGATCTTCGATAACATGAAAACTGTATTAGGGGGATTAAACGTACATACCGATAAGATGCGCCAAAATTTAGATATTTTAGGTGGATTTATGCTTGCTGAGCGCGTCATGTTTGCGTTGTCAGACAAAGCGGGTAAACAAACTGCCCATGAAATTGTTTATGAAGCTTCTATGTCTGGCCAAGAAGAAGGCATCACCTTTATTGAGGCCATTAACCGTGACACGCGCATTCGTGACCATATAACGCAAGAAGAACTTGATGCCCTATTAGACCCAACGACCTATGTAGGGAATGCACCTGAACAAGTCACTCGAGTAATAGAACAAACCAAAGCATCCGGTTGGCTTAATGACTAATGCATTTTAGCAAAGTTTAAATCTCTACTTTCTTAAAGCCAGTCAAGTGCTGGCTTTTTCATTCACCAGAGGTATCTATGACATTAAGCCAACAGCTAAGCCAATTTATCACATCCCTATCATTTTCTGATATTCCACCGCAAGTTATTGAACGCGCCAAATATCATTTACTCGATACATTAGGCGTTGCACTTGCCGGAAGCCTCCAACAAAGCGCAACACAATGCCGTAAGGGAGTCGCTTATTTACCTGATCATCAAGGAAAAATTCCAATTTGGGGAAGTAACCAAACCGTTTCAACTACCACCGCCGCTTTAGCAAATGGTATTTCTGCGCATGTATTAGATTTTGATGATACACACACCGACTCAATCACTCACGGTAGTGCCGTACTTACTCCTATAGCCTTTGCACTCGGTGAACATTTACAGGCGACAACAAAAGAGATCCTTACTGCATGGATTATTGGCTGGGAAGTCGCAGCCAGAGTGGGATTAGCAAGTCATAGTGGGTTTCACCTACGCGGCTTCCACTCTACAGCTATAGCGGGTATTTTTGGTGCGACGGCTTGTGCAGCTTCATTACTCAAATTAACTCGGGAACAAACAGTTAACGCTCTAGGCCTAACAGGAAGCCAAGCCAGTGGTGTTGCTGAATACCTAACCAATAGCTCGTCAGCAAAATGTTTTCATGCGGGCTGGGCTGCGCAATCAGGCATTATTGCAGCTTGTTTAGCTAAAGGCGGAATGACAGGGCCAGAAACTATTTTTGAAGGACGCTATAGTCTGTACCAAACACATGGTCTCCGTGAAAAGGCACATCCAGAGCAAGTCGCCCAAGACTTAGGTAATGTTTGGCAATTCATGAATGTTTCCATTAAGCCCTACCCTGTTTGCCATTTTGCTCATGCCACCGTCGATTGTGGGAGACGATTATTACAACGAGGAATAACCCTCGATCAAATTGCAAAAGTAGAATGCGTTGTCGATCCCGTTGCAGCGGCCTTAATTTGTGAGCCACCAGAACAAAAATGGGCACCTCAGAGTGCCTATGCAGCGAAATTTAGCCTCCAGTGGTTGTTTGCCGCTGGTTTTATCGAAGACAAATTAACATTAAGTTTGCTCTCTACCGAAAATTTACAGCGAGCAGATATCCAAAACCTCGCGAAAAAAGTCAGCTATCGTTATCCCACTGAAAATGAAATTCCTTTCCCAACCTATTTTCCCGGCCTAATTTTTGTCACATTAACCCATGGTGAGACAATAACGGAACGATTAGATATCCAATACGGTAACCCACAAAATCCAATGTCTTTGGAGGATATTGTGAGCAAATTCTATGACAATGCAGGGCTGGTAATGAAAAATGAACAAGCTGCGCAGCTTGCTAAAAGTGTATTATCTTTTGAAGCGAAAACTATATCGGCTATCACACAGCTATTGCGTGTTGGTCTTTAATAAGACCGACTAACGAATAGAAGCCCACACTGAATGGGCTTCTATTTTTCCTTCCTCTTATTATTCATTTAACTGAGCAATAATTTGCTGTAAATGAGCAATAGCAACATCATTGAGAGGTTCTTGTGGAAGGATCGGGTCACCAACATTAAACCCTTGAATGTTTAAAGATGCTTTAATACATGACGCTAATGCATATTGCGTAAAAGCTTCGTTGATTTGCCACATTTCTTTCTGTTTTGCTAACGCTGTATCCCAATCCCCTCTAGTGGCCAACTCATACAGTTCAACACACTGTTTTGGCAACACACAGGCAGGACCCGCCATCCAGCCTACACCACCTAATTTAATAACTAATAGAGGAATATGTGCTGAAGCACTAAAAATTTTAACCCGCTCACCGAAGGTGTTGAGCATCGTTAATAACCTTCCAGTATTACTCGATGCATCTTTAACATATTCGATATTAGGGATATAGCTTAATTCATTCAAAAGAGAAATAGACAGTACATCCCCCAGCAAACCAGGGTTGGTATAGACCGTCATGGATTTTTCAGGAAAAGACTCCGCTATTGTTTGGAAATAACCCAATTGGGCTTTATCACTCAGAGGGTACATTTTTTGCGATATCAGCACCATGCCATCCACACCTAAATTGGCATACTGTTCCGCTTGAAAACATGCATCTGACGTTGAGAAACTGGCAACCCCCGCTAATACAGGTACTCGCCCCGCAGCTTGATCAACTGTAATGCGAACCACCTCATTTCGTAATTCCTGTGACAAATATGCGTATTCACCAGTGCTCCCTAATGGGCTCAATCCGTGAACTCCGCTCGAAATGAGGTGCTCAATTAGGTGACGAAGAGATGATTCAAGAACAGTACCTTTAGTTTGATCGACTGGTGAAACAAGATAAGGAAAAATACCGTGAAAATGGGTCATAATTATTCCTAATTTTAGTTGTTATGGGAGATAACGGCTGTTTGTTCATTTTTTAATGAGTTAAAAAGAATTTGTGCGGCTTTGGTTGGGCTTTTTGAGTTGAGATACAGGTTATATCGAATTGCCGGAAGTACTGGTAGCCCTTCATCCTCACCGAGTATGCGCAAATCCTCCCCTGAAAGCTCAATTGAGCGAGCCATAATACCCAATCCCGCCCTAACCGCAGCGCGTGCTCCAGATAGTGTTGTCGCCATATAAGCAATGCGCCAAGGTATTTGCTGTTGTTCGAGGTGATTGATCATCATCTCGCGATAAGTACTCGGCTCATCTAACACAACTAATGGCAGCGGCTGCTCTAAGTTAAAACTAAAATGTTTCCCGCAATACCATAGTGAAGGGGAAACACGTAAGACAATTTTAGGGTAGCCAACATGCTCCTCGGTTGAGATCGCCAAATCGAGTTCATTATCCTCTAACATTGACATAAGAAATGGGCTGCGTTTGACAATAATATCCATGATTAAATTTGGATAAGCTCCTGAAAATCTGGCTAATAAATCAGGCAATATAGTATTCGCGGTGTCATCTGGCGAACCAATTTTTAATACTCCGTCAATTTCTTCATAAACTAGTGATAAACATGCCTCATCATTAAGACGTAAAATACGGCGGGCATAGCTCAATAGTTGTGTACCAGAGTCCGTCAATGCTTTATTTCTGCCCTGCCGGACAAATAACTCCTTGCCAATGAGTGACTCCAGCCGTTGCATTTGTTGACTCACCGCTGATTGCGTTCGGCAAACAGATTCTGCGGCGGCGGCAAAAGTTGCACCATCAACAACCGCAATAAAAGTGCGAAGTAAATCAAGCTCTAAATTAAAAATAGGACGTTTAGCAGCTGGCATTTTAGTTATCTCTTTTCTTAAGGTGTGTGGTGTCATCCAACAAAAGTGTTTAATTTACATACTAAGAAGAAAGCCTTAAATAATCTATGTTAGAGCTCAATAGTTTGGCTCTAAATTGTAGCGACTTAATAATAAATTTGACTACCTGAATATCCGCCATAATACGATTGATAAAGTAGCTACAGATGGAAAGACATAACAAATGGTTATTTATAGGCGATTCTCCTCAAAAGAGTTTGCCATCAGATAAACTTAGTCAGTAATTTCATTCGGTATCCCCAATTTCAAAAGTCACTGATTGATTTTGTGTGCAGTGTCGTGACTACTTCAAACTCAATCAAAAATGTTGCCCGAACTGTCGAAAGGGGATTTTGTGTATTGCTGCGAAGAATGTTACAGAGGAACATCGGCTTAAAATAGAAGACTAATTTGCATATAAACAATTTAAATATTAATGGATTTTAATAATTATAATGCTATTCATTTTATAACCTAACTCACTCCTATATTCTGTGTATAATTAAGCACTAATCCCAATTTCGTTGAGAGAGCTGCTATGGCTGGTGTGAATAAAACTCATCTGACTGAAACAGACATCATCACTAAATTTATCCTCCCTGCAATTAAAGATGCGGGTTGGAACTTGATGTCGCAGATCCGCCAAGAAGTCAAACTTCGCGATGGTAAAGTCGTTGTGCGTGGTAAGCTAGCAGCACGGTTGACAGTGAAATCAGCCGACATAGTGCTCTACCATAAGCCGGGGTTACCACTTGCAGTCATAGAAGCTAAAGCGAATAAGCACGAGATGGGAAAAGGGATGCAGCAAGGGCTAGATTACGCGCGCCTACTCGATGTCCCTTTTATTTTTGCTTCTAATGGTGATGGTTTTATCTTCCACGACAAAACAAATCCTGCGCAGCTTGAATCCGAAATTACACTCGACGATTTTCCAACACCTGAACAGCTTTGGACTAAATACTGTATTTGGAAAGGTTTTACCGCTGAACAATTGCCTGTCATCAGCCAAGACTATTACGATGACAGTAGCGGCAAATCCCCTCGTTATTATCAACTACAAGCCATTAATAAAACCGTAGAAGCCGTTTCTGCAGGACAAAAACGTGTATTACTTGTGATGGCGACGGGGACTGGCAAAACCTATACCGCATTTCAGATTATTTGGCGCTTATGGAAAGCTAAAAATAAAAAACGCATTCTGTTTCTTGCCGACCGCAATATCCTTGTCGACCAAACTAAAAATAACGACTTCCAACCCTTTGGTAGCGCAATGGCAAAGGTGACTGGTAGAACAATTGACCCAGCTTATGAAATTCAATTGGCACTCTACCAAGCAATTACAGGCCCAGAAGAACACCAAAAAGCCTTTAAGCAAGTTGCTCCCGATTTCTTTGATTTGATTGTTATCGACGAGTGCCACCGCGGTAGTGCATCGGAAAACAGCGCATGGCGAGAAATTCTTGAATACTTCAGCAGTGCGACCCAAATTGGCTTAACTGCAACACCAAAAGAAACCGATGACGTTTCCAGCACTGATTACTTTGGCGACCCCGTTTATACTTATTCACTTAAAGAAGGTATTGAAGACGGTTTCCTTGCACCATACAAAGTCGTTCGAGTCGATATCGATGTCGACTTACAAGGTTGGCGCCCCACTAAAGGCCAAGTTGATAAACAAGGCCAACTGATTGATGACCGAATTTATAACCAAAAAGACTTTGACCGCACTATGGTGATTGATGAGCGTACCCAATTGGTCGCACAAACCATCACTGACTACCTAAAACGCACTAATCCTATGGATAAAACCATCGTTTTTTGTAACGATGTTGACCACGCTGAACGTATGCGCCGTGCGTTGGTAAACCTAAACCCAGAACAAGTGCGAATAAATGAAAAATACGTGATGAAAATCACTGGCGATGACGACATCGGTAAGGCGCAACTCGATAATTTCATCAACCCGAAAAAGCCTTACCCAGTGATTGCAACCACCTCAGAACTGATGAGTACGGGTGTGGATGCGCAGACCTGCAAACTGGTCGTGCTAGATCAAAACATTCAATCCATGACCAAATTTAAGCAGATCATCGGGCGTGGAACACGTATTAACGAGAAGTTCGATAAACTCTGGTTCACCATTCTCGATTTCAAAAAAGCCACCGAATTGTTTGCGGACGAGCGCTTTGATGGCGTGCCTGAAAAAGTGATCCGCACAACACCTAAAGATATTTCCGATCCTGAATCGGATTTCAATGAAATACTCGAAGGTGAAACGTCAGAAAGCGAAACGTTAGATAACGACGTATTTATGGGCACAGAAGAATCATCCGCTCACTATGGCGCCACATCAGAAAGTGCCAATGGTGCTTTCGAAGAGTGCGAAGAAAACAGAATTCGCAAATATCATGTCAACGGCGTCACCGTAAAGGTGCTAGCAAAACGCGTCCAATATTACGATGCCGATGGCAAATTAGTCACCGAATCCTTTCAGGACTACCCCCGTAAAACGCTACTCAAAGATAAAGACTTTGCCTCTCTTGATAACTTCATTCGAAAATGGCACTCTGCCGAACGCAAACAGGTTATCATTGATGAACTTCAGCAGCTTGGTGTGCTTTGGGAAGTGTTAGCAGAAGAAGTGGGTAAAGACCTTGACCCATTCGATCTCCTTTGTCATGTGGTTTATGGTCAACCGCCCCTGACGCGTAAAGAACGGGCTGACAACGTGCGTAAACGTAATTACTTCACCAAATATTCAGAACCTGCACAGCATGTACTCAATACCTTGCTGGATAAATACGCGGATGAAGGTGTGCAGGAAATCGAAGATATTCAGGTGCTAAAACTAAAACCGTTCGACAGCCTAGGCCGTCCGCTAGAAATCATCAAAAGTAGTTTTGGAAATAAACAAGCATACGAGCAAGCCGTCAATGAGCTGGAAGACCAAATTTATCAGTTACCACCTCGCCAGGCCTAATAACCCATATTATTTTACCACCGTGAGCCACCCGCTCCCGGTGGCTTCATTTTTACCAATGGAATACAAACATGTCGATTAGCTCAGTCATTAAATCCTTACAAGACATCATGCGCAAAGATGCAGGTGTAGACGGTGATGCTCAACGCCTTGGGCAACTGTCTTGGCTATTATTTCTGAAAATATTTGATACTCAGGAAGAAGAGCTTGAACTCGAGCAAGACGACTACCAACTCCCGATTAACTCGCGTTACTTGTGGCGTACTTGGGCGGCAAACAGCGAGGGAATCACAGGGGATGAACTGCTCGAATTCGTTAATGACGATTTATTCCCTGCTTTAAAAAACCTGACCGCGCCTATCGATAAAAACCCACGGGGCTTTGTGGTGAAACAAGCGTTTAGCGATGCCTATAACTACATGAAAAATGGTACGCTCTTACGCCAAGTCATCAATAAGCTGAATGAAATCGACTTCAGCAACAGCACCGAACGCCACTTATTCGGTGATATCTATGAACAAATTCTACGCGACTTACAAAGCGCAGGTAACGCAGGTGAGTTCTATACTCCACGTGCGGTCACTCGCTTTATGGTCAACCGTATTGACCCGAGATTGGGTGAGTCGATTATGGACCCAGCGTGTGGCAAACGTTACATACCAAGTTTTAATCGCACACCATACATGTTTCAATGGTGACAAATTAGACTACTCTATGCTCAGAAGTAATTCCTTCCTGAACGGCATTGAGTCGTCGAAGGGGGAAATCAATGGCAAGCCTTGAGCAAATCAACTATCAGCCTCATCGAGCAGAAATATCGGACGGCTCGTTACAGTGGGCTCCACTAAAAAGAAAACCGATCAAAAATCTTCCCCAAATAGTCTGGGAAGATAATTCAACCTGGGCAGAAGCAAATCTTTGGGCCCTGGATCAGGCAACATCATCAAAACGGGATCTGAAAACCGTTCGATCCAATATGTCTCACCTGCTTGCCTACGCAAAATGGCTAGAAGCAGAGTCAATCCAATGGTGGCATTTCCCAGAGCGAGAAAGTGAGCGTTGCCTTGTTCGCTTTCGTGGAGCACTTGTTGCCGCCAGAAATAATGGTGAGCTTGCTCCAAGCACTGCTTCGCAGAGGATGGCAGCAGTCATCCGTTTCTATAAATGGACACAATCGCGTCGATTAATTTCACCAGAATGGCCAATGTGGGAGCAGCGATTTGTTGGAATCAAATTAACCAATCCGTTTGGTCTCGAACATACCATGCGAGTTGCCAGTACAGACCTTGCCATTCCCAATCGAAAGGTTGCTGGGGCCATACAGCTTGAGGATGGCCTTCTCCCAGTAACTGTTTCTGCAATGAAAGAAATTCTCGCGCTGGCAGATTGCAGCGCAACCGAAGAGCTTTCGCTAATGCTACGAATTGGCTTTTTCACAGGGTTGCGCATTGGCTCAATTACCGATCTGAAGGTTCAAACTCTTCACAACGCAACCCTGGTTCCTGAAGTCGGTTGGAAGCGATTAGCTGTTGGTCCTGGTGCTAGGCCAATGGTCTCAACCAAGTTTGGCGTTTCCGGTTCAGTGCCAATACCTGAGGAGCTTCTCGAAACACTTATTGCCTATTCCATGAGTACGAGAAGGCTGAAACGCCAAATGTTAGCGAGTCATGAAGATAGGGACCTACTATTCCTTACTCGCTATGGCAACTCGTACAGCGGAGATGATAGCCGAGCGGTTAACGTGGAAATGTCTCGTCTCCGATCATCTGGTAAAAGAGCTGGGCTGCAAGTGATGCGCGGTTTTCATTTCCATCGCACAAGAGCCACTTTTGCCACAGAGTTAATGCGCGTGGCGCTAAAGTTCATGCCAGTCGGTGATGCCATCCAGTTTGTAAGGGAGGCATGTTTGCACCGAGATGAAAGTACAACGATGAAATACATCAAGTTTATTGAAGCAAACAAAGCAATGTCAGATGCAGCGGAAGCTTTTTCGGAAGCCTTTATGGGATTGGCTAGAGGGCGTGCCAATGCATGAGTTAAATCTTACTTTCCCGGGCATGAGTCTTGGTACGCATCAAATCCCTTGGAACCTGAACATATTGCTTCATCATGGTGTTGCATGTGTACCGAGAAAAAATGCGATGGAATCGATACATCATTCCTCAGTCGATGATGTTGACGTTCTTCGAATTCCGATTGTATGCGCATTTCATGAAGCTATTTCCAGCATGATAAGTCAGGGGCGCTCTCGTTCACTTATCGAAGGCAGTCTGGAAGTGCTTTGGCGGTTCTTTGCATGCTCAGATACCAACTCATTGACTATGTCTCGAGATAAAGTGGTAACCAACTTCAAGAAATGGTCGGAATACCAGTTATATAGATCAAAAATCAAAAAGGAAGTGTCTGAAATTTACGTTTACAGACAGACTTCAAAGTTAGCCAATCTCATCGCTAGAGCCTTAAAACTTCCTGGAGCTAAGCCTGGCAGCGCACTTTTGATGCAAACAAGGATCAGAAAACCTAGCGCAAAAAAGAGCGTACTGACCAGCAGCGCAGATAAGCAAAATCTCAGCAGTACATTTGAGTTTGGTCATTGCCTGAGGTCGATCTGTGACGCCTTGGATTGTGCGACGGTCAGAGGACGGCTACCTATCCGTATTGCGCTGCAAGGCGGCAAGACCTTGGTGGTTGCAGGAAGCCTCCTTAATCCGGAAATGGATGTCGAATCTATAAAGTGCAGCACCGTCAGGAAAAATGCTGAGAAAGCCAGAGCGCCACTGATGGAGAGTGAAAGCCTTTTCGATCGGCATAAAAGATCGGGAATACTAAATCTGAGAATAGAATCTGAGCTTTTGATATTCATCGCACAAACAGGGATGAATCTGACTCAGGCATCAGCGCTTGAAAGAGAAACTTATCGTTGGAAGTCTAACGGTGACGATCTGGAGGTTTTCCGCGTATACAAGGGGAGACGCAGCGGCGAAGCTGTTTTTCGTTGCTATCGCTCTTATAAGGAACATCTCGAGCGATATTTGCAGTGGCTGAATGACACAGGGTTTGCTGAACACGATACCCGGCTTTTCCCTTTACAAAGTCGAGGCATGATTCGCGCAAAAGATTCAAAGATTGGATTCTACACATTGAAAGAATCCTTCAAGAAAATTGATGCTCGGATTTTAGGGCCACAGGAGCTGCGTAAAACCAGAGTAAACTGGCTACTCAGGCGAAGCAACGATCTCGAACTTACGGCTGAGCAAATGGCCCATGATAAGGAAGTCCTTCTCCGTGATTATGAAAGGCCACATCATCAATCAGCGACATCCGAAATAGTCCGGTTCCATGCATCAACAGATCCTGCTTATACGCCACCTGGGCCGGGTGTATGTATCGACAAAGATCGTGCCCCCGAGTCGATCAATGGTATAGCTAAAGAAGCGCCGAAACCGGACTGTACCAGCCCAGAAGGCTGTCTTTTTTGTACTAAGCATCGAGACGTTATGAGTCCTGATTATTGCTGGAAACTTGCCTCGCACGCAAAGATCAAGAGCCTGGAAGCAAACCTGTATAAACCACCGGAAAAGCAAGACATTCATCCTGCATACCGGGTTATTGAAAGAATAAACAAAAAACTTGAAGCAATAGCGTCTGGCAGCGAAATACGAGCAATGTGGGTAAGTGAATCTCAGGATTTGATTCGTGCCGGTAAATATCACCCCTATTGGAGTGGCCATATAGAGCTGATGGAGGTAATTGCATGAATTTGGCTTACTTCCCGGGATTGCAGATTGAATCGGCCTTATCAAAAGAAGATGCGCTGAATTTTAAACCTGACAGTTGGCCCCCTGCGCCGGATTTTCCTGCTGTGATAGATGCCTATGGCCATGTTGTGTCTCGATATGGTGACGTAAGATGGGATCTTTCACCTTGGTCTGGGCACACCCTCACCATTTACTTTGGGGATGGTTCTGGTCAGGGAAAAAGAGTTAGCCCTCAGAACGCGGAGTTATTGCGTAAAGTTGTAGCGTGGTGGCTTTGGGGCGAAGCGGCTATTCGTTCTGCCAAGGCATTGGTGTTTAAGTTTGAGACGATAAAACCCCTGTTTGTGGCCTGCACAGATGCCGGTATTCTGGCTACTGAGCTCTATAGATATCCCAAGGTCATCGAGAAGTTATCCGAATATTATAAGCAACGCGGAAATCGCTTGATTGAATGCCTCCATTCATTATTCATCGCACGAGAGACTTTAGGGTTTGTCTTGCTTGACGAAAGCGGAATTAAACTACTTAGCAGCGTATTAACAACGAATGATTCGACTCAGACAGCTTATATACCAGCGAGGATATGGAGTTATCAGGTTTCACGTCTTCGGGAATGCTTGGAAGACTTTCTGTTGCATCAAGAACAAGTTGAGGCCTGTTACGATTTTTGTTTGTCAGCTTATGCCAGAAATGCTGGAGGTCAGTTATCAAAATCATTTGGTGGCCTTGGCATCAATGGGCCATTTCGAAGCTCGCGTATAAGAGGAAAAAGCCGAACAGGAAGAGTTTTTTATGGTTTGTTTACAGAGACTGCAGAAGAGTTTGGTATATCGGAATTACTTGATCGCTGGGTATTGTTCAATAACGTTACTGGTATTAGATCACTTACTACTTACCTCTCTTTAATTAGCAGTGTTGGATTGGCTTATCTATTGAACTTTTCTTTGATGCGAATTGAAGAGGGCTCCAAACTTCGTGCTGATTGTTATGAGGTTGAACGTGATCAGTTAGGTGAAGATATTCACATGCTAAAAGGTGTAACAACAAAAACCATTGAGGATTCTGATGCTCGCTGGATTGTTTCACCTTCCGTTGAAATAGCTCTGAAAGCAATGAGAATCGTTGCTTTCATGCGGTCAAAGGCAGCAAGAGAGAACCCCTATTTAGAATTATCAAAGGAAGATGTCGAGAACCCAATTCTTCAATCTCTTCAGCATGAACCATGGAGCTCCAAAGCGCCTAAATCTCAATCAACCAAAAAGTACAAAAAGATTCGGTCATACGGTGACATCTCAAAAAACCTGTGGCCAAAACTCTTTGATGATAAGGAACTGACGATTACCGAAGCTGATCTGGAAATGGCCAATAGAATGACATTTGGCCTTGATCCAGAGAAGTTTGCCGTAGGCAAAGTTTGGCCTCTTGCCTGGCATCAATTACGACGCACCGGTGCTGTCAATATGCTTGCCAGTGGATTGGTGACCGAAGCGTCTCTTCAGTACCAGCTGAAACACGCCTCGCGCGCTATGAGCCAATACTACGGAAAAAACTACTACCGACTCAAAGAACCATTGAATGAGGAAGCTCGTGCCTATTACTTGCGTGAGATGTATCAATCAATGGTGCGGGAGTTTAAAGCGCTCCAATCTGATCAGTATGTTTCGCCACACGGTGAGAAGCGCAAGCAGCAGATCCTCTCTGAAATATCGGAGAAAGACCATGAGCAGTTGCTCAAGGCCGCAAAATCAGGACGGATCAGTTACCGTCAAACATTCCTTGGTGGTTGCGCCAATTCAGGCCCGCCTTGCCCGCTTGGAGGGATCAGCAATATCAGTTCCTGTATGGGATTTAGCAGCAATAAGCCATGCGCATCGGCATTGTTAGATAAAGCAAAGCTACCAATGATTAAACAGCTTAAAAACGTTATTACTATTCAGATCAGTGACGCTGCGCCAGACTCCCCTTTATATGAGTCATTACAAGCGCAATTAGAATCCGCAGAGCGAGCAATCCATGTTATCGAAAGCAATTGAACCAAGAAAAGTTAGCAAGGCCGAACTGAAATTCAGGGAGGCTTTCGAACGCCTCAAGGTGGGCAAGCCAGATATTCTGCCGAAAGGGACGCCACTCAGTCAGAACAATGTTGCCAAAGAAGCAGGGGTAGATCCTTCCGCCCTTCGCAGAGCAAGGTTCCCTGAGCTGGTTGCGGATATTCAAGCCTGGATAGAAAGCCATAAGGATGAAGCAGCGCAAAAATCGCCCAGACAGATGATGCTTGCGCAAAGATCGAGGAACCGAGATCTACTGGAAAAGGTTAAGGTGCTGGAAGAACAGCGAGATAAAGCCCTTGGGCAGTTGCTGGATGCTCAATTTCGGATACTGGAACTGACACTTGAGAACCAGCGTCTACAAGCTCAGCTACCGGCAAGTAATGTTCACTTCATTTCTAATTCGAAGAAGCCCTCATGATTAGTTGGCACAGGGCGTGGGCCTAAATCCGCTAAGAAATGAGATTTACGACCGGAATCTCCAAGGCGTCAGCGATTTGATGGATCTTTGTCAGAGTGATGTTTTGGTCACCGCGCTCTATATGCCCCATATAGCTTCTATCAATACCGGCTAAGTCAGCCAAAGCCTCCTGCGAGAGGCCTTTTTCTTTCCGTATCTTGCGAACCTTCTCACCAAAAGCGACCAGTCTTGGATCTTTCATATTTGTTCTGCCCAAAAGACAGAACTATCACCAAATGTTGGATATATCACCACGGGATATATCGCTCATTTTTGTTATTCTTAGGTAGTCTTAAATCTATCGACTGGGCTATTGGCGAGCATATGTGGAACGATAAGAAGCAAAAATATTGGGAAGCGATCCGAAATCACCCCGGAGTTAGTTATAAAAAACTTAGCAAATACAAGTTCCTACTGCAACTCGAAGGGCGGCAATGGTACTTTTGGCCCCGATCTGGGCGATACCAGCACGTGACCCAGGATGGAGGCATCTCGGAAGTGTTTATGGGAGAGCTGTCAGACTTCTATCACCGATACATGACTGGTGAACTTCAATTCCCGGAGAGTTTCGGAAAAATATGGAGCAAGACGGACGAAGAGGTTCTGTACGACATGATTGATTCTGCTTGCACTGTCCGGCAGATAGCAGTTGAACTGAAACGGCACCCGGTAAGCGTCATTAACAAGCTGGCAAAGTACCTGGACGATGACAGTATCCAGAATCGTATTACTCAAGATTTTTACGATGTCCCTGTACGGGAGCTAGTGCGGTGGGTGTAGACGAATTCTATCTCTAGGTAGCAATTCCTATTTATTCCCCCCTGACCTAGACGGCTTCTTTTGTTTGATAACGGGTAACAATATTGATCATCTGATGACAACCTTGTACTATTTCGACACTAAATCATTAACCTCAACAGAGTGCGGATAACGCAAATGAGTGAGCAAATAATGACAGTTAAGGATGTCGCATCGTATCTCAAGCTCAACGAGCGAACTGTTTACCGTATGGCTACGTCAGCGAAAATACCTGCCTTCAAAGTGGGCACATCCTGGCGTTTCAAGCGTGAAGACATCGAAAAGTGGATAGAAGAACAAAAGAATGACAGACAATAATAGGGAATTTCGGGGTGTTACTGGATAACAAAAACAGCGGCCACGTTGGTATCGAACTGAAAAAACATACCTTTTCTGGCTCCAAGCTCTCTGTTCTGTCGAGTCTATTTACCTTGTACGGTTTTGCCTCGCTGAAGCACGAGCTGAAGCAGCTGGAGTCAGCAAGGATCATTTTCAGCGAATGGGATTCGCTCAATCTGCAGAACTTGGTTGGTTCTGAATCAGAGGTTCGCCTGCTGAATCAGCTGCAACAAAAACGCATTGCCAGCGAGTTCTCGCAATGGCTGGCAAACAAGGCTGAAGTGAAAGCCAGTGTGCGGCCTCAGCCTGGGCAGAACATTATTCACCTGGGTGTACCCAAACAAACAGGCTCGCTTGAGCAAAGTTTTGTCATTAGCGGCAGTGCCACGCTCAGCCCAACCGGGCTCGGCGACGTACGCTGCGATTCGCTGCATATGAACATGGGCTTGTCTGACGCTGAGAGCACCCGGCAGCTTCTGGCGTGGTTTGATAATGTCTGGGCAGATGCACAGAGTCTTCGTGATATTAAGAATGACCTCATCGCCAAATTGGATAGCATCGCCGCCGATCAACCGGCCAGCTTTATCTATTTCCTTACGCTGTTTCATTTGTTCAAAGACTTCCTCGAAGACATCGACGAAGACAGCATCATCCGCAGTAAAACTGGCTTTAAAGATACCCTGGTCTGGAACAAACTCTACAAATTCCAGAAAGACGGTGTGCTGGGTGCAATAGACAAGCTCGAAAAGCACAACGGCTGCATCATTGCCGACAGCGTGGGTTTGGGTAAAACCTTTGAAGCCCTGGCTGTGATCAAATACTACGAACTGCGTAACGATCGGGTCCTTGTTCTATGCCCGAAAAAGCTTCGTGACAACTGGACCATGTACACGGTCAACGACAAGCGCAACCTGCTCGCAGTTGACCGTTTTAATTACGACGTACTGAACCATACCGATCTGACCCGACCGAAAGGCTACTCGGGCGAAATCAATCTGGAGACACTGAACTGGGCCAATTACGACCTGGTGGTCATCGACGAATCCCACAACTTCCGTAACACACCGAGCAAGGCGGAAGGTAAAAGCCGCTATGAGCGCCTGATGAACGATATTATCCGCTCAGGCGTCAAAACCAAGGTGCTGATGTTGTCGGCAACGCCGGTCAACAATCGCATGAACGATCTGAAAAATCAGGTCGCCTTCATTACTGAAGGTCGGGATGATGCGTTCGCCGAACAGGGTATCAAAAATATTGAATCCACCCTGCGACTTGCCCAGAAGCAGTTCAACCAATGGGTGAGCGAACCGGTCGAAAAGCGTACCACGGCGGCTTTGCTCGACATTATGAGTTTTGATTACTTCAAACTGCTCGATATCGTTACCATTGCTCGTTCCCGAAAACACATAGAAAAGTACTACGGCACCGAAGATATCGGCCGCTTCCCGACTCGCTTGCCACCGAAAAATATCTACGCCGACATCGATGCCTCCGGTGAGTTTCCGCCCTTAAAAGACGTTAACAAAACCATCAGGCGACTGTCCCTTGCGGGTTATTCTCCGCTGAAATTCGTGCGCGAAGCCAAAAAAGCCGAATATGCCCGTCGTTACGATAAAGCTGTGGGAGGTGGTAAAGGTGTATTCAAACAAGTAGACCGTGAAGAAAGCCTGATTCACCTCATGCGCGTTAATTTGCTCAAGCGTATGGAAAGCTCCATTCACTCGTTCACGCTGACGGCCACCAAGCTCGCTCAGCAGGTCGACCGACTGCTGGCCAAAATTGATGCCCACGAATCAGAAGAACTGACCGAGCTGAATATCGAGGATATTCACGACTTTGAACTGGAGTCCACTGAACTGGAAAGTTACATCGTGGGCAACAAAACCAAAGTGTTGCTGCAGGATATGGATCTGATTCGCTTCCGACAGGAACTGGAGGCTGACCGTGAATTTTTAAACCACATTGTCAAAACAGCACAAAGTGTGAATGCCGGTCGTGATGCAAAGCTGGAGCAGCTTAAACAGGCCATTGCACAAAAAGTGCGGAATCCACTCAACCCAGATAACAAAAAAGTGATCGTGTTTACTGCGTTCGCCGACACGGCGCAATACCTGTATGCCCATCTGGCGCAATGGGCGCATTCCGAATTAGGCATTCACAGTGCATTGGTGACGGGCGGCGGTACCAATAAAACCACCTTGACGGGCTTAGGTTCTGACCTCAATAACATTCTGACCGGCTTCTCGCCGGTATCCAAAGAGCGCAGCAAAGTCGACCCAACTGCCACTACCGAACTGGATTTGCTGATCGCCACCGACTGCATCAGTGAGGGTCAGAACCTGCAGGATTGCGATACGCTCATCAACTACGACATTCACTGGAACCCAGTACGCATCATTCAGCGTTTTGGCCGTATCGACCGTCTTGGCAGTAAAAACACGCAAATCCAGCTCATCAACTTTTGGCCCAACATGGAGCTGGACGAATACATCAACCTGGAAGCGCGTGTCTCCGGACGCATGGTCTTGCTGGATATCTCTGCAACCGGTGAAGAAAACGTCATTGATGAAAGCGCCAAAGACATGAATGACCTTGAATACCGGCGCAGACAACTGCAGCAACTCAAAGACGCGGTCGTCGATCTGGAAGACATGAGCGGTGGTGTATCCATTACCGACCTGACCCTCAATGATTTCCGCATGGATCTGTCAGGCTATATGAACGACAAAGCCCGCCTCACAACGCTGGAGCAAGCACCGCTAGGGCTGTATGCCGCCGTCAGTATTGACCAAGATCTGGCCGCCGATGACATTAAACCGGGCGTTATCTTCTGCCTGAAGAATATCCGCAGTGGTAAAGAAGCCGTTCAGGTCGATGATAACTACCCACTGGCACCGTACTTCCTGATCTACGTGACCGCAGATGCCGAAGGCAGCACGGTGGTTGAGCTGAATTTTACCCAAAGTAAAAAGATACTCGATCTGCTCAAGCGTGAAGCCTTTAAGCACAAAGCGCCCGATCAACTCGCTATTACTGAAGTTAACCGCATGACACGCCACGGGGGTGATATGAGCCACTTCCAGCATCTGCTGGCCGTTGCCGTCGATAGCGTTGCTGGGAAGAGCGAAGAAAAAGGCATCGAAAGCCTGTTTACCAAAGGCGGTACCGTACTGACTGCCACCTCCAGTCAGGGCATTGAAGACTTTATGGTGGTGTCGTACCTGATACTGAAAGCTGCTAGCGAAGGAGAAGGCTATGTCTGATCTGGGATTAGGCTTGCCACAATTCGAAGCCTTTCTGGAAGGCCTGAACGTGCCCAGTAGCTGTGTGCTCAATAAACCCCTGTTTAAAAAGATGTTTCAGCAGCATGCCGACCTGGATGCCAAAGACAAAAAGGCTCTGAAAGATGATGTTGATAAAATCCGCTGGCTCTACACCCTAAAGCCCAGCACCATCAATATCGCGCCTTTTTGTGACGACCTTCGTGATTATGGTGAGTTGGCGTTTCTGTATGTGGAATTAAACAATACCAAAAGTGCTGAACGAACTGGTCAGCTGATCAACCGGGCTGTACCTTACCCATTGGTGATCTTCTTTGTGAATACTGAAAGCAAAGGAACAGAAGCAACAGGCGAGCAACTGGCTATCTGCCTGGCTGACAAGCGCATAAACAAGGCAGATCAAACAAAGTGGGTCATCGAAGATTTTCAGCTATCGCCTTGGTTAGAACTCGGCAGCAAGTCTGAAAGCGAACAAGCGTTTGTTAACAGCCTGAACTTTACTGGCTTGCCACACAGTAATTTTTGGCAGTTTTACCAAGCCTTTATGTGCCGCATACAAGCGCTTCAGTGTGCTGAAATCAGTGGTCGATTTCATCTGGCAAGCGCTGAATCTGCCCAACACCAGGCAGACCAAATTAACCGTTATCGCAGTATCGAGAACGATATTAAAAAACTGCGTGCCCAGATCAAACAAGCAGAGTTCAGCCGGCAGGTTGTGTTGAATACCCAGATTAAACAGCAGGAACAGCGGCTCAAGCAGATCGCTGAAACCCTATAACCGAATTGAAATAGTAGAAGCTGAAATAAGCCGAAAACAAAAGAATTGAGAGGATACACAGTGAAAAACGTTATTCCAGAAGTGGATTCACAGAGCATGGACATAGTCGCCGACAACATCAGTAAACTCAAAGAACTGTTCCCAGAAGCTTTTAGCGAAGGCAAAGTCGACTTCGATGCGCTGAAAGAAGTGCTAGGTGACTATATCGATGGCCGTGAAGAACGCTACAGCTTCACCTGGAATGGCAAAAGCAAAGCCCGCATGCTGGCACAAACCCCAAGCACCGGCACTTTACGCCCCTGCAAAGAAGAATCCGTTGATTGGGATAACACTCAGAACCTGTTTATCGAAGGTGACAACCTCGAAGTGCTCAAGCTCCTGCAAAAGAGCTATCACAAAAAGGTCAAGATGATCTATATCGACCCTCCATATAACACGGGTAAAGACTTTGTTTATAAAGATAACTTCAAAGACAATATCAAAAACTATAAAGAGATCACCGGTCAGGTAGATGGTGAAGGAAGAAATCTATCAAATAATCCAGAGACCAGCGGACGCTATCACACGGACTGGTTAAATATGATGTATCCGCGCTTGAAGTTGGCTAGGAACCTTTTGAAAGATGATGGGGTTATATTCATATCTATCGACGATAACGAGATTGCCAATTTAAAAAAAATATGCGACGAAATCTTTGGAGAAGAAAACTGCCGTGGAATAGTTTCTAGGCCAACAGGTACGCCAAGTGGGCAAGGCTACGACATACTTGTGAATGAAATTGATTACGTTTTGGTCTATGCAAAAACATCTTCAGCTGCACTCCTAGGTCTTCCTTTCTCTAAAGAAGATGAAAAGATCTACGATCAAGAAGATCAATGGGGCAAGTATCTTACTCGATCACTTCGAAAAACAGGTGGTGAAGACCGCAGAGAAGATAGGCCCACGATGTATTACGCAATAAAGGACCCCGATGGAAACGATATATATCCAGTAGGTCCAACTGGGTATGAAAGTCGTTGGCGATGTGGTGAAGATTCGTATATCAAGCTTATTTCTGAGAATCGAATTGAATGGAAGAAGGGAGATGATGGTTGGAAGCCGTATCAGAAATTCTATTTAGAAGGAAGGCTTAAACAGCCTTCTAACCTTTGGCAGGGAATAGAGGGTAACAAAAAGGGTAGTTTGACCGTTAAGGGGTTGTTAAAAAGTAAAGTATTCGAAACTCCGAAGCCAGTTGGGCTTATTGAAAGATGTCTGCGAATATCTACCAAGTCCGATGATTTGATCCTGGATTTTTTTGCAGGTTCTTCAACAACTGCCCATGCAGTATACCAACTTAACGTAGAGGAAAGTTGCGGTCGAAAGTTTATTATGGTTCAGTTGCCCGAGGTTATTGAAAAAGATTCGCTCGCGTTTAAAGAAGGTTATAAAACCATTGCGGACCTCAGTAAGCAGCGTGTTCGACGAGCTTCCGCCAAAATCAAAGAAGAAAACCCAGATTACCAAGGCGACCTCGGTTTTAAAGTTTTCAAACTCGACTCTACCAATATCAAGCCTTGGGAGCTGGACTTTGATCTGACTGAGCAGGATCTGGAAGAGCAGATCTCCAATATCAAGCTTGATCGTAAAGAAGACGATGTGCTTTTTGAGGTGCTGCTGAAGTACGGCCTAGACCTGACCTTGCCGATTACAGAGCATAGCGTGGCGGGCCATAAGGTATTTGATATCGGCATGGGGGCGCTGATGATTTGCCTGTCAGACGACATTACCCTTGATGTCGTAGAAGGCATCGCTAAGCTCAAAGACGAACTGAAGCCAGAAATCATGCGAGTGGTATTCAAAGACGCCGGTTTTGCCGACGACGTGGTAAAAACCAATGCAGTACAGATTCTCAAACAGGCTGGTATTGAAGACGTAAGGAGCCTCTAAAATGAGCATGAAGATTCAGTTCGATGCCAATCTGGATTATCAGCGCCAGGCGATTGAGTCCGTTACGGGCGTCTTCGCCGGTCAGGAAATTTGCCAAACTAACTTCACTGTGGCACCTTTGCAATCCTGGGAGGAAGGAACGCTGTTTTATGGTACTCAGGAAGATAGCCTGGGTATCGGTAACCGCCTGCGCCTGCTGGATGAAGATATCCATGCCAATATCCGCAAAATACAGTTGAAAAATGGCCTCGCGCCGTCAGAAGATTTTGATTCAAAAGGCGGCATCAACCTGACGGTGGAAATGGAAACCGGCACAGGTAAAACCTACGTTTACCTGCGTACGGTTTTCGAAATGAACCGGCTCTATGGTTTTACCAAGTTTATTATCGTGGTGCCGTCAATCGCCATTAAAGAAGGGGTGCAGAAGTCACTGGAAATTACGGCGAATCATTTTAAAGAATTGTACGAAAACGTGGCTTTTGATTATTTCACTTACGACTCCAGTAAGCTGTCCGATGTTCGCAACTTTGCCACTAGCCCCGATATTCAAATCATGGTGATCAATATCGATGCCTTCCGGAAAAGCTTTACCGACCCGGAACAAGAGAGCAAAGCCAACATCATTCACCGGGCACACGACCGCATGACCGGTGCCAAGCCAATTGAGTTTATCCAGCAAACCAACCCGATTGTAATTGTGGATGAGCCGCAGAGCGTTGACACGACCGATAAAAGTAAAGAGGCAATCGCCTCGCTTAACCCCATGTGTACACTGCGTTATTCTGCAACACACGTCGAAAAGCATCATATGCTCTACAAGCTGGATTCAGTCGATGCCTACGAGCAAAAACTCGTTAAGCAAATTGAAGTGGCTGGCATTGAGGTAAAGGATGGCCATAACAAGGCCTATATCAAGCTGATTAGTGTGAACAACAAGAAAAGCCCGAACAGTGCCAAAATCGAAATTGATGCTCGTTTGAAGAATGGCAGTATTAAGCGTAAGGAAGTTACGGTAACCAGCGGAACGGATTTGCTGGATGCCAAGTACAGCGGTGGCCGCGACGTGTACGACGGCTACATCATTGATGACGTCTACTGCGAACAGGGCAATGAATACATCAGCTTTACCAGTAAGTCCGATATTCTGAAACTGGGTCAGACCTTGGGCGAAGTAGACCCGGATGAGTTTAAACGCCTGCAGATCCGCAAGACCATTGAAGAACATCTCGATAAAGAAATGCGCCTACGCCCACAGGGCATTAAGGTTCTGAGCCTGTTTTTTATCGACAAGGTCGCCAACTACCGCTGGTACGACGAAGACGGTAACCCGCAAAAGGGTAAGTTCGCTCTGATGTTTGAAGAAGAATACGATCGCGCCATTCGCAAACCCAAGTACAGCCAGCTATTTGAAGGTGCCGATCTGGATACGGCTGCGGATGGTGTGCATAACGGCTATTTCTCGGTCGACAAGAAGAAAGACAGCTCAGGCAACGAGATGGTGAAAGACTCATCGGGTAAAACCGCTGCTGATGAAAGCGCCTATAACCTGATCATGAAAGATAAAGAGAAACTGCTGAGCTTTGATTCGAAGCTGAAGTTTATCTTCTCTCATTCAGCGTTGAAGGAAGGTTGGGATAACCCGAACGTGTTCCAGATCTGCACCCTGAACGAAACCACATCTGTCATTAAAAAACGTCAGGAAATTGGTCGGGGCTTGCGTATCTGTGTAAATCAGAATGGTGAGCGGGTACACGGTTTTGCGGTGAATACACTCACCGTAATGGCCAATGAATCCTACGAGCAATTTGCAGAGCAATTGCAGAAGGAAATCGAAAACGAAGAAGGCATCAAATTTGGTGTGGTTGAAAAGCACCTGTTTGCCAATATCGTGGTGCTGGTTGATGATCACAATCACGAATACTTGGGTACCGAAGCATCCAAACAACTGTGGGATCACTTGCAGAGCGAAGGCCACATTGACAACAAGGGCAAAGTTCAGGATAGCCTCAAGGTATCGTTAAAGAGCGGTACTCTGGCGTTGCCGGAGGTATTCCAGCCCCATGCAGCACAGATTGTGTCGGTACTGAAAAAAGTATCCGGTAATCTGAACATCAAAAACCGTGACGACAAAGCCAAGGTTTCCCTGAACAAAGCGGTGTATCTGAGCCCCGAGTTTCAGGCGCTGTGGGATCGTATTAAATACAAAACCACGTTCCGCGTGGACTTTGATACCAACGCATTGATTGAAAAGTGCGCTGAAGAGATCAAAATTAACCTTCAGGTCGGCAAGGCTCGCTTCACCTATCGTAAGGCTAAGACTGAAATAGACCGTGGTGGGGTGCATACACAACAGGTTCAGGAAACAAGCAGCCTGTACGAATCGCGCGCGTTCGATTTGCCCGATTTGATTACTTATTTACAGAACGAAACCAACCTGACACGCCGCACCATTGTTACCATTATCAACAAAAGCGGTCGCCTGGAATCATTCAAGAACAATCCGCAGAAATTTATCGAGCAGGCCGCCAGCATCATCAAAAGCCAGATGCGCCTGTTTATCGTCGATGGCATCAAGTATCACAAAATTGGTGATGACCAATTCTATGCTCAGGAATTATTCCAAAAGAACGAATTGTTTGGTTATCTGAAAGACAACATGGTTAAGGCCGAAAAGTCCGTTTTTGACCATGTGGTTTACGACTCCGATATCGAGCTGGAATTTGCCTCGGCGTTCGAGTTAAACGACGATATTAAGATCTACGCCAAGCTCCCCGGATGGTTCAAAATCGATACGCCATTGGGTGGATACAACCCCGACTGGGCAGTGTTGATTGATCAGGATGGGAAAGAAAAACTCTATTTTGTCGTCGAAACCAAGAGCACGCTTTTCTCGGTGGAACGACGTCCGGAGGAAAATGCCAAAATCAAATGTGGTTATGCACACTTTGAAGCACTGGGTGATGACGTGAAGTTTACGGTATCTAATTCGATGGATGAGTTTTCAAGCAGGTATGCGTGAGCATTGTTAATTCACAGTTTTTGAAATGAACGATTTTAAAAGGAAGTCAAAATGAAACTTGGACTGGATCTGGAGAACTGTTATGGCATCAATAAACTGGTGCAGGAGTTAGACTTTACCAGAATTGATGGCGTTGACGGCGTGTGCTCTTTGTATGCGCCCAATGGAACATTGAAAACCTCTCTGGCCAAGACACTAAAGGACATTGAAGACGACAGGCAGTCAAAGGACGTTATCTTTCCTGAGCGAGCAACGAAACGAGTTGTTACTTTAGATGGCCAGCCAGTTGATGCTGGCCAGATAATGGTAATTAATTCATACGACGAAAGTTATAGCTCCAAGCAGGTTTCCACGCTATTGGTTAATGAGGCCCTAAAGCGTGACTATGACGAGGCCTTAAAAGAAGTCGATGATAAAAGAGCCCTGCTAATAAAGGAGTTAGCAAAGTCATCAGGAAAGCAGAACAAAGCGATTCCGGAGTTGATCTGTGAAGCATTTGATCGGCCGGAAAAGGAGTTTCTTGACCTGTTGGTTGAATTGAAGCTTCAGACTGCGCAAGATTATTCTAGTTTTGCCGAGTTTAAGTATGGAGATCTTTTTAATCCAAAGGTTCTGGATCTCGCTGCTACAGAGAGTTTCGAGCAGGAGTTGACTGGTTATGTGGAAACCTATGAAAAACTCATTAGCGAATCAGCGGTTTTGTCGAGGAGTTTCAATCACCAGAAAGCGGGAACTGTTTCTAAAAGCCTCTCCGATACAGGCTTCTTTGATGCATCTCATAGCGTCAATCTTTCAATTAATGGCCAAAAGCAAGAAGTAACTTCCAAAGACCGTTTAAATGAAATTCTGCAGGAAGAGCAGAATAAGGTTTTTCAGAATCCCGAACTGAAAGAAAAATTTAGCAAGGTCGATAAAAAGCTAACCACAAAAGAGACTCATGCCTTTCGAGATTTTATTTCAGAACACCAAGAGCTATTGCCGGAATATAAGGACGTAAAGGGCTTCAAGAAAAAGCTGATTACAGGCTATCTTCAATCACACCAATCAGTTTGGGATGACCTTGTCTCAACCTACAAGTCAAATCAGGAAAAAGTTAAATACATTATTGATCAAGCGAAGCAGCAGGAAACGATTTGGAAGGGCGTTGTCGATATATTCAACAAGCGATTTTCCGTTCCATTCAAGCTTAGGGTGGACAATCAGGATGATGTCATTCTTAATAACGCTGCCCCATCTATCGAGTTTGACTTTGATGATGGTCGCGGTGGTCAGCAGCAGGTTAAACATGAAACCTTGCTTGATACTCTAAGCCAAGGCGAGAAACGTGCACTTTACATCCTGAATGTTCTTTTTGAAATTGAAGCTAAAAAGAACGCAGGCGCACCGATATTGATCGTCATAGACGATATTGCCGACTCCTTTGATTACAAAAATAAGTATGCAATCGTTGAGTACCTTCGTGATATTGCTCAGGTTACACATTTCTACCTTTTGATTCTTACGCATAACTTCGATTTTCATAGAATTGTAGGTGGTCGAATAATTGGAAGCAGAAATCGCGTTGCGCGCAATAGGCGAATGCTGGCTACTAAGACATCGACGGAAATAAAACTTAATCCTGAAAAGTACCAGAATGATGTATTCGTCGCTTGGAAGCGAGATATGCATCAAAATGAGCATTACATGCTAGCCAGTATTCCATTTGTTAGAAATCTCGCTGAATACTGTGGGTACGATGCTCATTACTTAACACTGACATCACTGCTTCATCTAAAGGCAAATAGTCAAAACATCACGGTGCAGGAATTACAAGATATATATCGAGCTGTACTTGTAGATAAGCCTGCCTTGATCCTGCCAGATACTACATCACGTGTGATTGACAAGATATTTCAGAAGGCAGACGTATTATCAAGCGCTGCGCATGAGTCACCTGAGCTTGAATCCAAAGTTATTGTTGCAATGGCTATCCGGCTGAAAGCAGAGCAATTCATGATTGCCCAGATTAATGACCAAGCATTTGTAGATAGTATCGAATCTAATCAGACACGAGAGCTGTTTGATAAGTATGTTGAAATGCTTCCAGGTCACACAGACATCATACGCTTACTGGATCAAGTAAATTTGATGACACCAGAAAACATACATTTGAACTCATTTATGTATGAGCCAATCCTTGATATGTCTGCTCATCGTCTTTATACCTTGTACAATGAGGTGAAACAGCTTGGAAACTAATGGCAACGTCTCATTCTGAAGTCAACAATAGAGATGACGCGCAGGATGACAAGGTGGTGACAATATCACCAAAATGTCACCACTTAGAATGGTAACCTATGGACAATTTAAGAATCGCGTACGATGCAGAGGAATAATGGCCTAAAGCCATTGTCACCAGTAGTGAATGTTACGTGTGAGCAGGTACTGGCGGCTTCCTTGCCTGTGCGTTCGACCATGTGAAAGAACATTATGTTAAGACAACTGAAGATCATAAAACGCTACAACAGCAGATCTTTGGTGTTGAAAAAAAACAGCTCCCACATTTGCTGTGCACTACGAATATGCTACTGCATGGTATTGAAGTTCCGGTACAAATTCGTCATGACAATACATTAAACAAGCCTCTATCCGCTTGGGATGAGCAATTCGACGTCATTATTACCAACCCGCCATTTGGCGGCACTGAAGAAGATGGGATCGAGAAAAACTTCCCAGCAGAAATGCAGACCCGCGAAACCGCTGACCTATTCCTGCAATTGATCATTGAAGTGCTGTCCGATAAAGGCCGTGCAGCCGTAGTTCTGCCGGATGGCACACTGTTTGGTGAAGGCGTCAAAACCAAAATCAAAAAACTGCTGACCGAAGAGTGCAACTTACACACCATTGTTCGTTTGCCAAATGGCGTATTTAACCCATATACCGGGATCAAAACCAATATTCTCTTCTTCACCAAAGGCCAGCCAACCAAAGAAATCTGGTTCTACGAGCACCCCTACCCTGAGGGAGCTAAAAACTATAGCAAAACCAAACCGATGAAGTTTGAAGAATTCCAAACAGAAATCGACTGGTGGGGCAATGAAGCCGATGGCTTTGCAAGCCGTGAAGAAAACAATCAAGCGTGGAAAGTCAGCATTGATGAAATCATTGCCCGTAATTTTAACCTCGATATCAAAAACCCGTATCAAGGTGAAACGATCAGCCACGATCCCAACGAATTACTGGCGCAGTACCAAGCACAACAAGCTGAAATCAGTAAACTGCGTCATCAGTTACGCGATATCCTCGGTACCGCATTGACTGGCAATAAGGAAACAAACTGATGACCGTTGAGAAACTGATTACCGACCATATCGATATTTGGTCTTCTGCGCTACAAACTCGCTCCACCGCAGGACGTGGCAACAACGGTAAAATTGATCTTTATGGTATTAAGAAACTGCGCGAGCTGATCTTAGAACTGGCAGTGCGTGGCAAATTAGTACCGCAAGACCCAAACGATGAACCTGCCTCTGAGCTGTTAAAACGTATTGCAGCTGAGAAAGCGGAACTGATGAAACAGGGAAAAATAAGAAAACAAAAGCCACTTCCTGAAATTAGTGAGAATGAAAAACCGTTTGAGTTACCGGAGGGGTGGGAGTGGGTCAGATTTGGTAACATTTATGAAATGGAATATGGCAACAATTTACCCCAAGAAAAAAGAACTAATACTGGTGAATATAATGTTTATGGCTCCAATGGGGTTGTTGGAACGCATAACGTAGCTTGCGTTAATTCACCATGTATAGTTATTGGAAGGAAAGGTTCTGCTGGCGCATTGAATTTATCTCTTAATATTGGATGCTGGGTAACAGATGTTGCATATAGCTCAATCCCTCCTATGGCAATGAATCTTGATTTTGTATTTATGCAATTTCATACACTTGGTCTTGATTCATTGGGTAAAGGAATAAAACCAGGATTGAATCGAAACGATGCATATGGATTGACAATTGCAATTCCTCCCCAAAATGAACAAGAAAATATTGTATTAAAAGTTAAAGAATTAATGGCCCTCTGCGATCAACTGGAACAACAATCGCTAACCAGCCTTGATGCACATAAAAAACTAGTTGAAACCCTATTAGCAACACTTACGGATAGCCAAAACGCAAAAGAACTCTCTGAAAATTGGTCGCGAATTAGCCAGCATTTCGACACACTATTTACCACCGAGACGAGCATCGATACGTTAAAGCAAACCATCTTGCAATTAGCCGTCATGGGTAAACTGGTTCCACAAGATCCTAACAACGAACCTGCATCTGAACTGGTAAGGCGTATTGAACAAGAAAAAGCACAAATGGTGAAAGATGGCAAAATTAAAAAACAAAAACCATTGCCGCCGATTAGTGATGAAGAAAAACCTTTTGAATTACCGATGGGATGGGAGTGGTGCCGATTGGGTACATTATTTAACTTTCAAAATGGCTACGCATTTAAAAGTGAATGGTTTAGCGATAATGGAATTCGATTAGTCAGAAATGCCAATATATCCCACGGGCATATTAACTGGGCTGATTCAGTGAAATTGCCTGATTCCAGGCTCTCAGAGTTTGAAGGATTTAGTTTGAATGTTGGAGATATTGTCATATCACTTGATAGACCTATAATTAATACTGGATTGAAATATGCATTTATACGCGAGTGTGATTTGCCCTGCCTTTTATTACAACGGGTGGCTAAGTTTAGCAGTATTGGAAATATGATTCTTAGTGGCTTTTTGAGTAAATGGTTGGAGTCTAATTATTTTATTAATGCCATTGATCCAGGTAGAAGTAATGGTGTGCCACACATTTCTACCAAGCAGCTTGAAATGACCCTTTTCCCTCTATTATCTCAAAATGAGCAGGATAAAATAATCTCGAAAGCCAATGAGCTTATTCAAGTTTGTGAACACCTCAAATCCCGACTGCAATCCGCTCAACAAACCCAGCTCCACCTTGCGAATGCTCTCACAGAAGCTGCATTAAGCTAAGGAACAGATGATGTCGATTAATCATGCTATCTGGCGTGTGGGTGATAATCCCCAACCGCTAACGACTAGCAAACTTGCCAGCGAACAACTACTGGAAAAAATGATTTTAAACGACCCAGCCATTCTCTCTGACCAATGGATAATTTAGAACACGTCAAAATTAGAAGTTGATTTAAGACAGCCTCTTGTAGAGCTTTCTATTCAACTCAAACAAAGTGGCTTAATTACAAGAGGGTGAAGAAGAGTAAATCTTAGGTGAAAAGGATTTAGACAATTTAGCTTTTGTTAGTTTATGGGGAAACTAGGGGAATTCACATTTCCCTAATATCGTCCCTGATTTGGCGATCAAATTAACTATCCCTCTGCAATAAGCCAATGAAAAATGAAGGCAACCTATTGAATATCATAGATTATAGCCCTATTACCTCAGTAGTGTAATCAGGGCTTTTCATGTGTCAGACTGGGTTATCTATTAGGATCCATAATCTCATTTATATTTTCATTGAATACTATCAACACTTCTCATAAACTTAACCTAAGCTAAATTTTAGAAAGGGAATTAACATGGCGTATAAATATGATCCCGTATCAAAAACACTCATTGATGCGGACGCGAAATTTAGCTTCGAAGAGGTACCTAACTATGATGAGCTTTATTATCAAGCTAATCTAATAAAGATTAAAGGTATTCTTAACAATGAAAAAGACGATGATAATGTTGCTGCAGTAGCTACAATTGAAGAAGCAGATTATATTTTAAAGAATATGTCCACCCCGACGCCTTTCAAAGACCCTAAAGAGGCTTTATTTGGTATTGGTGATTTTATTTCTAATTACTCATCAAATATCTATGAGGCTCATCGTGTTACTAGAATTATCAATGAATTTAGAAATATTAATATCCAAGCAACTGAATATGTTGGCCCAAACGGTAATGTTTATATTCGCCTATCTGGGCATGCTGGAGTTAGAGCTTACTTAAATGGGACTCGGTATTTAATCAACAATCCTCGCATTCTATACATGGGTGTAGGAACCCAAGGTATGAATAACATATCCGTTGGTGCAACTCGATTCGCAATCGTTTTTTCAGCAGCTTACAGAGTAGTAGAATTAATATTCAAAAGTGAATATTCACTAGTGGATTTTTTTGTGAACATCACCATGGATATGGCAAAATTAGCTATTAGCACACAGATAAGTACTGCCATTGTAGGAGGTTTAACAACCGCAGGATTAATTACAGGAGGAAGCGTTATTGTCATATCCGTGGGGATATTTTTACTAGGAGCAGCAATCGCTTATGCTCTGTATAAATTAGATGATGAATTCCAAATTAGTGAGAGTATTATTAAAGCCTTAAAAACTCACAGGCCAAGAAAACCTGAAACACCTTATCACCCAGACCAATTTTTCTCACAGTGGGGGAGGTTCAGTCGTGGTTAAAATAAACCCATTTAAATTGTATTTAATTGCAGCGTTTCTTTTATTTTTAGCTTTATTTTGTTTCTATAACTCTATCATTTATTATAAAAATTATTTCATGATGAAAGATAGAATTTTATTTTCATTTCAAACTGGTCTACTTTGTTTTGCAGCACCTTTTATTATTTATTTTTCATACCTATCTTTTACATGTGGATATACAAAAAAACCACAAAAAATGAATAATAAATTAGCCAGTTTGTTTGCCGGAATCGGGGTAGTGGGTATCATATTTAGCTTTTTCTTTTCCGCCTATGTCAGCATTGATTTAGCATCGAAAGGCTACTACACCTGCTACAAGCCATCTATTTTCGCGCCAAATGAATACGTTATATCAAAAGAGATGTGTAAGTAATATTCATCTCTTTTGATACTAAAAACTACTTAACCATCTCACTATTAATACTGTAGCTTGATGTGTTCGCCATTAAATGACTTCTTGATATAGATTCGTATTTCATTTGAACCCGTTGATATGGCATGGATTCATTATCTTTTATTGAATCAGGAAATATGTCGGAAATCTCAATCAATGAAACACCAGTAAGTTTGATTTCATAATATCTTTCAAGTTGACCAGCTTGACTTGTTCGGTAAAACATAAATTTTGCTTCTAAAACTTCATTACTATCCAAAGCCACTGAAAGTAAGGGAGATGATTTATCAATCGGCTTAGTAAATACGACGGGTTTATATGAAGCATTCTGCTCGCGAAAGGAACCACTATTTAAGCCGATTATCTGAATTTCGTCTTCATGGCCGACCTGATAACGATTACCGATTGAATCCTGAGATGAGCACCCTGCCGAAATCAAACCTTGGCTTTTACCTTTTAACACTAAATACGTCGGATATGCCATACTCTCTCCTGTAATCGTTGGCCTTTAACTATTAATTGTTCATATTACCTGAATTTAGGTTAAGTACACCAATTTAATTCACGTTTAAAGGCTGAATCAAGAATGGGTAAGAGTGAAAACCTACAGCCCTTTGTAGGGCTTGGCATATGTCAGGCAGGGTTATTATCTAAGAACAGAGGCATTTTGTGGCTGTACGCGTTGCTGGAGGCAGGGAAAGCCATAAAATCTAGCTTAAAGGCTCATCTACAGCAGTTAAGCAGCCTAAGATAAAGCTCTCCGCTATCGCCATGCGTTTGGGCTTTAAAACCTCTATTTGCTTAACGTTGAGTGGCATTGAGGGGGCACCTATAACAATCGAATTGAAGTGCCCCTTATTTGGCCCCTTTTGGGGATGGACATCAAGAGACGTTATAAGATGCCACTGGATAAAGTTGTCATTGATTTTTTTTAGATATTTTTTATTTTATGGATGATTTGAGACGTTAGCATACGTCAAGATAGTGCGAAGGCCGGACTCGCAAAGAAAGACTAACAACATGAAATTTAAATAATATATTTTTATAACTATTTTTTATACCCACATATGTTCCCGTATTAGAATTTTACTATTTAGCTAAAGGAAACAGAAAACTATATATTTGAATACATAAAGAGATTTTGTTGACTACCGCTGGTAATGAGTTTTCTTTTCACACAATAACTCATTACTCCTTCCCTTCATTCTCTTACTTGAGAGACCCTTTAGAATTTCGGTAAAACTAATACTTTTTGAATAATAACATACTACTAAATTTTAAATAAAAAATGATAAAGCAACTTTAAATGGATAAGCCAGAATTAATAAAAATTGCTCATGATTTTGTCGGTCTGGCGAAAAGAAAACACCTGATATAAATAAGTAAGCTACATATCCAGAAATCAGTAATGTAGATGCATACCGAAAAACCTCGTTTCCATCCCTTGCTTTTGTATATGCAAAAGTAAGATAAAAACCTATAATTATTAAGGCTGGGCATGCAATACTAGTCATAACCACAAGAATGAAATAGTGAAGATAATTTGGTGCATCAAAAAGCCCCATGAGTCTATATTCTGACATATGTGTGTAAATTGCTGTTAACTCCGGATAAATAGACATATATTTAGTCATCATTGCTGCTGAACAATAAAACAATATCCCCATTATTAATGATGCAAAAAAATATAAAAAATCCCATCCTCTATAAATACCATTAAGCCGTATAACATTCACAATACCGACTAAACTAAATATTGGTAGAAAGAATGAAAATGATATCAAGAGATTCAGAAAAAAAGTAGGAAACCAATGAAATACAATCATCATCACAACAATTGCAATTTTTATAGAAAATGCAATCTCTTTTCTAACATTTCCCATCGCTTGGTTATAAATGACTAAGTTATTATTACCATTTATATCAGGACTTTGATTTCTAAAGTCATTCTTAATGCTGATATTTACCTTTCCAATTTTGAAGCTAAATATAGCACCAATAGATAGTGCGACAATAGATTCGACACTCAGTAAACTATCAAACATTTTAATGCTCCTTTAATTATTGGTATTCCTCTATCATAAGCACTAATTAATCATAAAGCTCATTATAATGATAGCTGAATCATAAATAATGAGCGCATTAGCATTTATATCCCGTATAATTCATTAATATAAATATTTTTATTTATTTTGAAAACTCTCATGCATCTTTTCAGTCATCACCCACAGCGCCTTATTCAATTTGATATCTCCATCAATTCCATTCACTGAACGAGTGCGAGCTCGCTTACCTTTTGCATTCCTGCCTGATAATCCGCCTTTGATTAAATTCTCCTGCAAACGTTGGTATACCGTCCAAAGATCATCTTTTTTACCTTCCCAACGGCGAGGCTGCATCTCTTTTCTCTCTGGCTTCAGCAAGCGAGATGTCAGGATAAACACCCAGCGCTAACATTTTTTGCTTACCACCAAAGCGATACTGTAAACGCCAATATTTTGAGCCGTTGGTATGTACCATCAAGTGCATACCATCACCATCGGTCAATTTATACGATTTATCCAAAGGCTTGGCAGCCCTGACTTTAGCATCAGTAAGAGCCATAATTTATCTCCTTCTGTTGGTACAAACTATTATCGAATCGAGAGATACCAACACATATACCAACAATAGGTACTTGATGTGGGTTGACCTTAGTATACTTGGGAAGACTGAAAAGTGGGGAAAAGCCTTGTAAAACTGGGATTTTATATACAAAAAAAGACGTCGGTTGACGTCTCTTGATGTTCTTATGGTGCGAAGGCCGGACTCGCTTTTATTAGTCAATACATTGTTTTTATTTGGTATAAATTTACAGATAATTTTTTGTATACTTAAATGTATACTCAGTGGCTTGAAGTTTGAAAAGTGAGTTACTTAAATCCATTACCGCCATAAATAAACCATCATCATAATACCACCTTTATCTTTTCATTGAATATTATTAATAACGTCAATGCTCTACTCCTATCTATTGTAATTCTTGGTAATTGTTAAAAATAACTGGTCAATCGCCTATCGCTAGTCAATAATGATATTTAACTTAAGTTAAATTACGTTTAGGGATAAGCATGGCTATAGGATATTTTTTACGAGTTGGCGATAAAACAACATGTGGCGGTCAAATTTTAACCGGTGACAATACCTTTATATTTCATGGAAGATCTGCTGCACGTCAGGGCGATCTAGTTACCTGTGGAAAGCATTCTGGGACATACAACATACTTGGTGGCGTTAGCAATGTATGGGGTAATGGTAGAATGATGGCAGGAACATTGGATAGCTTTAGCTCCTGTCCATGCAAAGCAAGACTGATAAACTCCATCACTGATTGCTACAGTAAAGAAGATGAACCGATGTCTCGCGCATATAATCCTGTAGCTCCCGAGCCCCCTACTCAGCAACCAATTAGTCAACCAAGTAATAATTACGCTTCTCCTATTATTGCTAATGATAGCAACAAAATTAGAATTGATGCGCAACACCTAATTGATTGTGCAGATGAGCTTTGTGAAAAACATCTCTATTACCCTGAAGTAAAAAGTGAATTTAAAAGCGATGTTGAAAATTTCGCTTATCAAATTGTTCATCAGGTTGAGTCTGGTCAAAAAAGCTACGAGCACGGTTCTGCCGAATTAAAACAAGAAGAAAAAGATCTATACCAGCAATCCGCTGATTGGGTCTTAAATGGGCTATCATTACTTGGTGGAATGGCTATGGTTGGTACTGGTATCGCCTTATGTTCCACAGGTATGGGTTGTATGCTTGGGGCACCTTTAATCGCTCATGGTGCGAATGGTATTTATGAAGGCGGCATTGGTTTTTATGAAGGCAATAGTGATGTTCAGGGTCCATTACGTGAGGGTTATAAGTCAGCAGCTAAAGCACTAGGGTTTAAAGAATCTGTTGGCAATTTAGCCTATGACCTTGTTGATTTTGGTATTTCCGTTAAAGGGAAATTAAAGCTAATTCCTAAACTAAATGAATATGGAAATCCAAAGAAAAACTTATTCTTTAAAGAATACGCGCAAAAAGATCTAGAGCATGCTTATAAGCAAATGAGCAGTAAATTTCTAGTATTTGAAATGATTAGTGATGCAATCTCTATTTCAAAGCTTAGGGATGATGTCAAAAGTATGATGGTCTATGATAAGGATACAGGCCAAACTACATTAGTCATTCGTGAACCTGAAAAAATACAAAATGTAAAAGAAATCGTTGAAGACTGTAAGTATGTATTTGTATTTGGAGGCGATGAACCAAGCTATGTTGAATGTACAGATACTGATGGAAATAAATATAAAGACAGGGAGATCCCTGAATGGTAATAACTTATTATCTAACTGTCTTTTTGGGTGTTTTAGTTTTTTTCTTTATAAGGAAAAATCTAAAAAAACAATTACGATCAGATAAACTTTATAATGTAAAAAGAAAATCAGCTATTTTATTCTTTTATTTCATTGCGATATATAGTGGCATCAATCTAATAGTAGAAAAAACACTAAGTACTGAAAATACTATATTTCATTTTTTATCAATCTTTATGCTATTTTTATTTGTTTTTTTTATCTGGCAATTTGAAGCAATACAGAAACGTAGCTAACTGAAAGTACATTACTTTCAGTTAGCTGTTACTAAATTTCAATCCCAGAAAAATTAGAGATACAAACCCGAGGTTGTTTTTCATGAAGAAGTATTTTTTATTTTTTAGCATTCTTTTTACTGGGCACTTAAACGCAGCCCCAACTAATAAGCATCCAATGGATATCTATGCTTCGAATGTCCAAAAATCTATTCAAAGTCGGTTCTATGATGTTGACCTATACAAAGGAAAAGAATGCGAAATTAAGGTCACTCTCGATAATGACGGCAAATTAATTTCAGCTATTGCTCATGATAAAAATAGTAACAATGACAAAAAGCTTTGCATTCGAGGCATAGAGTTAATTGAAAACACTAAATTTCTGCCTACCCCAGAAGATAACTTAACATCAGATAAAAATGTGTTTTTTATTCTCCTTCGACTATAAAAATCATAAGGTTAGATGGGATGCTAGCTAATTAGCTAACATCCGTAACCTGCCCACCAATAAAATTTTACTTAAGTAAACTAGCTACAGTCAAAATGCTCATGCATCTTTTCAGTCATCACCCACAGCGCCTTATTCAATTTAATATCCCCATCAATGCCATTCACCGAACGAGTACGAGCTCGCTTACCTTTGGCATTTTTGCCCGATAATCCCCCTTTGATTAAATTCTCCTGTAAACGTTGATATACTGTCCAGAGGTCATCTTTCTTATCCTCCCAGCGACGAGGCTGTAATACTTGTTCTTCAGTAATCGGTTGGTGTTCCTCACCAAAGCGATAAGTTAAAGCCGCATGTGCTAAGGCTTGCTGTGCTGGTGGAGGTAACATGAGAGATTGCATTTTTTCACGTTTTTCGGCCACCGTATCAAAGGTTTCTAGCACCTCATAAGCTCCTTCAATGACTTTATCCACAACATTGCCTTTGTGCGGTACTCGCACTTCACCAAAGGTATCACCACAAACTAAACCGTTCGAACATACTGCTCTAAATAATCCCGGTAACATTTGATAGCTACTTGATCCATCATGGCTATTGAGCAAAATAATTTCAGGCACTTGTACGCCCGTAATTTGGTCATGTCGCCGCAGCCTCAACATGTGCTTGGTGTACTCTCGACGGCTGGTATCACGTACACGAGTTTGGCAGGCAAAGAACGGATAGAAGCCTTCTTTTTGAAGGCTATCCAATAAAGTAATGGTTGGGATATAAGTGTAACGCTCACTTCTGGATTCGTGTTTCTCTTCAGAGAACACACTGGGTACAGTACGGAACAACTCTTCAATCGTTAATGGGCGGTCACGACGAATACTATTCGCCGCACCAAAGCGGGAAGCTAAACTAGTCATAATGAGTTTCCTTGAAAATAAATAAGATAGGTAAAACTGAAAGAGTGAATTAAGTGAGATTTAATCGATTAGGTGGAAAATAGCTGAACTTTCAGCATGTTGAATTGCGTAATCACGAAGCTGGTAAAAACGCTCGACTAGTACTTCACTTTCGGTTCTAAATGACCACTGACTATACAACATCAAACAGACGGCAACACCTGCCGCTTCTGGGCTGAGTTTCGCTTCATTACCATTGTGCATATTGAACAGCGTTAATGTTTCATGGTCCAAATCAGGGTAAATAAATGCCCCTCCGTTGGGTAAGGTGCAGTATTCCCAATAGCCGCCAGTATATTCATCACAGAACTGGCCCATGATAGTGAAAATTACCACTTCAAATGTGGCGAAGCCTTTTACTGTACCAAAGTGGCTTTGCCAGAAACGTGTGCGTTGGTGGTTTGGGACGGGTGTTGTAGAGATTGAATCGAGTGTCATAAAAAAACCTTATTATGGATATTGAGAAATAAAAAAGGCAGACCGATTGGCCTGCCGTTATGTTGAATCTACATTGAAATAGTTGAGTTTTAGTGGTCACTAAATAGCCCGTTAAGCAGTCGCTCAATGGCACCGCCTAATAACGTGGTACAGGCTAGTGTTGCACCAAGTCGAGCCGCTTGAATTTCTGCATCAGAATACTCGCCTTCAAGCGTAAGTTGCTCATTGACCGTCTTCTGGGCGTAGTAGGTGATAGACACCAGTGTCATAACGCTCACAGAGGTGGCGATAAGTTTAAAAATGGACATAGATTACCCTTTAGTCAGGCGTTCACTAAATATGAACGCCGAATAGTGTGTGAAAACTCAGTATTGATATCGGGCGATATCCGGTTTTTGAAAGGATTGTGTTTGGTAGTAAAATAACGCTTTCGCTATTCCGTTAATAATTTGAGGTGTTTCAAGTTTACCTTGGTACGCCCATGCGACGGCATTCGTTCTTGCAGAGCGGCCCAATGTTTTTTCCATCATGGCGGTAAAATCCTCCCGCCCTTGTTTATCCTCTAGGTTATACAGAACATGTGTTAGAACAGGCTTTTCAGGGTTAACGAGGCTCCAAATAAAAACTTGGGTGATTGACCAGTCTTGCGCATTTTGTTGTGTACGTTTTAGGTCTGTGATGTATTGCTCCGTGATTTGAATTCCTTCATTTTGTTGGTGTTTAAATTGTGTTAGCACATTGGTATTGTGTTGCTGAAGCTCGGAGACCTCTTTTCGGAGCGTTGCCTCAACATTTTCCGTTTGGTTTAACCACGGTAATAAATACAAGCCAACAACAGGGGCGTGGTCATTCAATGTCTCCGTTAACGCATTCCACGCTTTAAGCTGGCGCTCTGCTTCCTCTGACGGAGTATAACCGGCATTAAATGCAATCGGTGTCGTCATTGCATAAGGCTGGTCAACATTGTCACGGAGCAGTGACCAGTCATGTTGAGACAGTGTTGTGATGACCTGTAAAACCTGTGTAAGCCTCTGCTCCTCAAGGGTTGAATCTGTTTTCGGTGTTTCCGCATTGGCAAAACGCGGTATGAGTTTAGTCATACCGTCTATTGCCGTTTGATACCCGTTATTTAAATCATGATTAATGGCGGTTTGTAATGCCCCTTCAGCTAACTGACACTTATAGACTACCAAGGGTCTTTCTTGTTCATCCGTTAAGGTTTCCCATGTTGGCGAAACACAATCTTTACGGTGGTTGAGTACACCGCCGAGTGTCACACTGCGGTCGTAATCATAAATCAATCCTTGAACACGCAAAATGTCTTGGGAAACAGTCTTAGCAGGGGTTGAGGTTGCATCATCACATCCCAGCAAGAGTGCGCTGCCTATGCAAACAGTATAAAAAATAGCTTTCATCTTAATGCCTTATAGTTTAACGAGTGATTGGATATATTGGTAATGGGGCAAGGCTTGAATAAACGCCTCTTCACATAACCGTTGGTTGAGGTCTTCACGATAACGAAAGCCCCGCGCCGTCATGACCACATCTTGCAAGGCCATCACATCAAAGACATGAATGTGCTGCGCGATATCAGCGGCGAGATACCAATGACCGTGGTAATAAATCAACTTATACGGGGCGACGTTCGTGATGCTTTTTCCTTGGTGGGTAAATTGCAGTAAACGCCGTTTCACAATAGCTTGTGTGAGGACATAAAATCCCCCAAACAGCGAAGGACGCTGCTCAGGGGGTGTATGGTAGACAATGAACGGTGAATCAATCGTCGGGTCGAGCAGAACCGTCAGCAGCTTCCTGTCTAAAGCCGGAAACAGTGAGGTGACATGCGTAATGGCGGCAAAGCGCAATATGTCCTTATCGGTACGAAAGGGACGCTGTGATGCTGCCAATCGATAGCCACCTTGGTGATATTCCAAGTCCAGATATTGAAGGCGCTCATTAAAGTCACGCCGTAGGGTACGAGTCGAGACATTGAGCTCTTCTGACAGCTCGGATAAATAAACGGTTTCTCCTCGAAATAATTGACTGATAATAAACGCCAACCGAGACGCAAGCCGGTCATGGCGAGACACAGAAGTCGACATGATGTTGTCCTTATTAAAATAGCTCCGGCAAGCGGATAGAATGGGATTGATAAACCTTATTGCGATAAGGCTTTTTGTCGTAAGTACGCCACAATGATGCAGGCAGGAACGGTGACCCGATAAGCGGGTCCCGCTAAGTCAGCGACAAGCCATGCTGAGCTCACTGCAAGACCAATCGGACCCGCAATCAAGGAAAGTGCTCGGTGTGCGGCAAAGAGTGTGCCAATGGTGGCAAACCCGCCGAGCGCATTAATCACGCCAATGGCGGAGAGTGTGGCCACTTCCAGTGCGGCAATGCCTGAGGTACGGATAGCCGCTTGAACCGCAATCAAAATCAGTTGAGGCGTGGGGTTGGTGAGGTTAAGTTGCATGTCACGGGAAAAAGCTTGTAGCTCTTCCGTGGTCAGCTCATTTAAGCTTTTTTCTAATACTTTCAATAACAAATTTAATTCCAAGGTTTCGGTATTTCCTTCCTTCGGGTAATTGACATCAAGGTGGTCACAGACATCCTGTAAGATTTCACGGTACAGCACGCCCTTATTGCCTCGAACAAGACTCATCAAGCTGTTAGCCCCAAAGGCTTGCAATTCAGCAGCAATCGACATCCAGTATTGCTGGTGCTCCGGATGGTAGAGTTGATATTCAGGCGAGCTAGTTAAGGTTTCAGTCCAACGCTTTTGTCCGTCTTTGCTGTCGTGAGTCAGTACAGACACAAGCAAGCCCAGTTCTTCATTGCTGCATTCACGTAAAAACGCTAAATCGGTATCTAATCGGTAAGTTGCCATCAGTATTATTCCCTAGCTTGAAAAAGAGAACACTACGATAACAACCTCACCGGACAGGTTATGTCCGGCTATTTGACTTTTTTTCGAGAGATAAATGAAGGGAAATGACAGGGTGTGTCATGAATGAAGTTTAACTTATTGATATATAAACAAAATAACCGAAATCATTATCAATTGAATAATATATATGTGAAAAAAAATCGAATCATAATGAACTTTACTTATTCATCTTCTTTTTCAATTAGATAAGTTAAATACTCGTTGATTTTCATTCTGTGCCGTTTAGCTAATCTTGATAACTTATCTTTCACATCTTTGTCTAAATATGTGTTTAGCACTTTCTTTTCCGATATTTGACTTCGATAGTTTTCTTGTGACCACGCCTTTTTCATTTTAATAATTAATAACTCTTTTGAGTCTGGAGATATATCTAATCTAACATCAAAACACCCCATTAATTGCACTCGTTCACTAGCAAATGTATAAACTTCTGAACAAGACCATCGAGAAAATAAGCGAGACCTTGCAATATAATTTTTTGCCCATTCCATTTGTGTTGCATTACGTTCATCAAGCCATGACAAATAGTTTGTATCCTTAATTGACATCCATTTTCGTTTCAAATACGCAAGAATTTCAATTTTTTTCTCAATTGAAGAATCCAGTAAATCAAAAAAATACATAATATTATCTAATGCATCTTTTGTATTATTGGGTGATGGCGATAAACCTTGCTTACGATACTCATACTCATCCAATGGAGTTAGATAATCGACACGCTCATACTCAGATGTTCGATAAATAACTCGATATCGATGGTCATTAATCGCTAAAATCTTTTTGTTTGTTAAATAATGATTGATGTAGTAGAGAATAAAAAAGGCACATCGCTCATTGGATTTAATCCAATCAAATGCTTCATTTTGTATAACTTTGCAACTAAATTCGTCTTTCGCCTCACGAATGAACCGCATACGCTCTGTCGTATCTTCCAGCTTATTTTTTATGGCTTTATTAAGCTCTCTTTCACTCCGTGGCCGGGCCTCCATGAATTGAATATTCAACATTTTTGAAATGTAAGAACTATAAAAATACCGTTCTCTGTCATTGCTTATTTTTAAGTATTTATCCTGATTAGACATAAACCATCCCTTAAAGAACTACGTAGTAATAGTGTAGCTTCTTTTGTCTTTAATTAGTCTCTATTACGTCACAATTTACGTTGTTTTTATGTCATATCTCATGTCTTACACACATATAGACAGATTGATTATAAGATGATTAATTTCAATATATTAAAATAAAAAAGCACTAACTTGAAGCATATGAAAAGTACCTAAAATCAAAAAATAGGTATGATAACCCCAAGCATAACCATTCATTAAACATTAAAACCCGAGCTCAGCTTCTAGGATTGTTTATTATTAATGAGTTAATCAGTATGTCTCTTGTTTATCTTGACCCATTCACAATCATGTTAACTACAGAAGAATGAGAACATGTAAAACCATGCTCAATTGTCACTGAAAAACATTACGCATAAGCAATACAACTCCATGCTGATTTTTACCTAAATCAGCATTATTCACATCGAGGCCTATAAAAAATTAAAAATAACTCCTCTGCCTGATGATACGAACCTTTATTCAACTACAGGCAAATAAAATGACAAATCGCGCACTTCACTTAAATCAAGTTGTTCTCTCAACCACTTTTGAACATGACCGTCTAATGCTCACTCGAGACCACTCAATGCGTGAGTTGGTCTCGCTACTCATGGGAAATATTAAATACCTTTCGAAACGTCTAACCCATAAATTAGATTTATATAAAGGCATTCCCTTGTCGCCCAATAACCCACGCTTGCAGCTCACCTCGACATCCCCTAAAGGTGAGCTCTTTTTAGAAACGCTCAAGTTCATCAATTACATTCAATCAATGGAAAAATCTCGAATACAGCGTTTGCATCCTACCCTTGAGTTGTTGGTCTCTCTTTTTAACAAATACCGCCTAAACGACATACTCATAGACAAAGATAAATACTGGCTGGTGGATACCCCTGAACACGTTCAGTGGCTTAACGAGGCCTTCCATGAATTCCAAAGCACGTTAAAGAGCCCTGACTACAAAAAGCAAGTTCGTGCCTTCGAGCAAGGTGCTCAGAAGAACTACCGTCGAGCTCAGCAATACATTGACTCGTTGTATCAACGTTACTCCAAACTGCTAGTTGTGCGTGTAGACCTGTCTTACAAAAGTGGTATTTGCCATAGAGTTAAAGCTCATCACCTTCGTCAGCATCGCCAAGCCCTGTACAAAGCCATTAACCGCGACCGACTCTTTTCATGCTGTGTCGGGTATATCTTGAAATTGGAATTCGGTATGGAAAAAGGATTTCATTACCACGCTTTGTTTTTCTTTGATGGACAAAAAGTGAGGCGGGACATCACGCTGGGCAAACTCATTGGTGAACTCTGGCAAGAACGTATAACGGACATGGCTGGCCTGTACTTTAACTGTAATTACCAAAAAGAAAGCTATCGCGAACTGGGGATTGGTTTACTGAAACGTACTGATGCGGAGAGTAAGAAAGGATTACTCAATGCGGTGAGGTATTTATGTAAAGCGGATGCATGGGTCCGTCTGGCTGTACCTGAACTCAAACGCACCTTTTGGCGAGGCGAAATCAAACCGAGAAAACGCCAATAGTTAGCAACCAAGTTATTTTTTACACATCCGGTTAATGATGTGGAGTGATATCCACATCCCATTTTTCGATATCGCTCCTGCTTTTTACACACTCTAAAAACAGGAGTTTTACCATGAGCACGCAAACTGAAAATATTGCATTACTTGATGACCAATTCATTGACATGAAATTTATCACCGCACTAACTGGGTTAACGGATAAGTGGTTCTATAAGTTGATCCAAAATGGAGAGTTCCCAAAACCCATCAAGTTTGGTCGCATGTCGCGCTGGTTAAAGAGCGAAGTCGTACAGTGGTTACAAGCACGCATTGATGAATCGAGAGGAACCAACTCAGCCCTTGGATCCTAAGGTACTAGCGCGAGTCGTCGTGCATTTTTCATAGCATACCCACCCCATTACCCACCAACTCACTTTCAACCACACCTGGTGCGATTGAACGCGTTCTAGGCAACGTTGCATCCTAAACATACGAACCTGACTCGATACGCATGCAGCCTATGCTCAGTGGTCTTCTAAGTTTCAAGGTGGGTTGCCGAGTGTGGATCCTGAATGTTGGGTACTCAGAACGTTTAGTTTAAATTTTACAGAAGGAGCACAACCATGCTTAAATTACATGAAGTCAAAATGTCGCTAGCCTTAACGCAGAACAATCGTTTCGCGGGAGCCAATCAGGAATCGAGTTATTCACGAGAAAACTATTACTGTGCTCACTGCGGTGAGCCCGTCACACTGCACAAGACGCCAACGGAGTCATGGTTTACCCATTCTGATCCTCAGACCGCAGAGCACTGTCCGCGGCTCATCAGTAAGATCAAGAGCTTAGAAGATAAGGCACGACTGAGCACACAGGTTCGATCAGTGTCCCCTATTTTAAAGATCACGGATTGGTTTTGCGTGCAGTGTCGTGAGTATTTTACAAGTAATCAAAAATGTTGCCCGAAGTGCCATGAGGGGATTTGGTGTATTCCTGCTTTGAATGTGACAGAAGAACATCAGCCTAAAACAAATAGGTAATTTCCATATAAGCGATTTAAATATTAATGGATTTTAATAATTATAATGCTATTCACTTTATAACCTAACTCCCTCCTATATTCTGTGTATAATTAAGCACTAATCCCAATTTCGTTAAGAGAGCTGCTATGGCTGGTGTGAATAAAATTCATCTGACTGAAACGGACATCATTACTAAGTATATCCTCCCTGCGGTTAAGGATGCAGGTTGGGATGCGATGTCGCAGATCCGCCAAGAAGTCAAACTTCGTGATGGCAAAGTGGTGGTACGCGGTAAGTTAGCAGCACGATTGACAGTGAAATCAGCCGACATAGTGCTCTACCATAAGCCGGGGTTGCCACTTGCCGTCATAGAGGCTAAAGCGAATAAACACGAAATGGGAAAAGGAATGCAGCAAGGGCTAGATTACGCACGCCTACTCGACGTCCCTTTTATTTTTGCTTCTAATGGTGATGGTTTTATCTTCCATGACAAAACCAATCCTGTGCAACTTGAATCCGAAATCTTCCTCGACGACTTTCCAACACCAGAACAGCTTTGGACTAAATACTGTACTTGGAAAGGTTTTACTGCCGAGCAGCTACCCATAATTAGTCAAGATTACTACGATGATAGTAGTGGAAAGTCCCCTCGTTATTATCAACTACAAGCCATTAATAAAACCGTAGAAGCCGTTTCTGCTGGACAAAAACGCGTATTACTCGTGATGGCGACGGGTACTGGCAAAACTTATACCGCATTTCAGATTATCTGGCGTTTATGGAAAGCTAAAAATAAAAAACGCATTCTGTTTCTTGCAGACCGCAATATCCTTGTCGATCAAACTAAAAATAACGACTTTCAACCTTTTGGTAGCGCAATGGCAAAAGTGACAGGTAGAACGATTGACCCAGCCTATGAAATTCAACTTGCACTCTATCAAGCAATTACTGGTCCAGAAGAGCACCAAAAAGCCTTTAAACAGGTAGCTCCCGAATTCTTTGATCTGATTGTTATCGACGAGTGCCACCGTGGTAGCGCATCAGAAAACAGCGCATGGCGAGAAATTCTTGAATACTTCAGCAGTGCGACCCAAATAGGCTTAACTGCAACACAAAAGAAACTGATGACGTTTCCAGCACTGATTACTTTGGCGACCCCGTTTACACTTATTCACTTAAAGAAGGCATCGAAGACGGTTTCCTTGCACCATACAAAGTCGTTCGAGTCGATATCGATGTCGACTTACAAGGTTGGCGCCCAACAAAAGGCCAAGTTGATAAACAAGGCCAACTAATTGATGACCGAATTTATAACCAAAAAGACTTTGACCGCACTATGGTGATTGATGAACGTACTCAGCTGGTGGCACAAACCATCACTGATTACCTAAAACGCACCAATCCAATGGATAAAACCATCGTTTTTTGTAACGATGTTGACCACGCAGAACGTATGCGCCGTGCATTGGTAAACCTAAATCCAGAGCAAGTGCGAAAAAATGAAAAATACGTGATGAAAATCACTGGCGATGACGATATTGGTAAGTCACAACTCGATAATTTCATCAATCCGAAAAAGCCTTACCCAGTGATTGCGACCACCTCAGAACTGATGAGTACCGGAGTGGATGCTCAAACCTGCAAACTGGTCATACTAGACCAAAATATTCAATCCATGACCAAATTCAAGCAGATCATCGGGCGTGGAACGCGTATTAACGAGAAATTCGATAAACTCTGGTTCACTATTCTCGATTTCAAAAAGGCTACCGAACTGTTTGCTGACGAGCGCTTTGATGGCTTGCCTGAAAAAGTGATCCGCGCAACACCTAAAGATATTTCTGATCCCGAGTCTGATTTCAATGATGTATTAGAAGATGAGGTTCCAGAAAACGAAGCGTTAGATAACAATGCATTTACGGGGGCAGAAGAACCGTCCGCTCGCTATGGCGCCACATCAGAAAGTGACAGCGGTGTTTTTGAAGAGTGTGATGAAAACAGAATTCGCAAATATCATGTCAACGGCGTCAGCGTAAAAATACTAGCAAAACGCGTCCAATATTACGATGCTGATGGCAAATTAGTCACCGAATCCTTTCGGGACTACACCCGTAAAACACTACTCAAAGATAAAGACTTTGCCTCTCTTGATAACTTCATTCGTAAATGGCACTCTGCCGAACGTAAACAGGTTATTATTGATGAGCTCCAGCAGCTCGGCGTGCTTTGGGAAGTGTTAGCAGAAGAAGTGAGCAAAGATCTTGACCCATTCGATCTCCTTTGCCACGTGGTTTATGGTCAACCGCCCCTGACGCGTAAAGAACGGGCTGACAACGTGCGTAAACGTAACTACTTCACCAAATATTCAGAACCTGCACAGCATGTACTCAATACCTTGCTGGATAAATACGCAGATGAAGGAGTGCAGGAAATTGAAGACATTCAGGTACTAAAACTGAAACCGTTCGACAGCCTAGGCCGTCCGCTAGAAATCATCAAAAGTAGCTTTGGTAATAAACAAGCTTACGAGCAGGCAGTCAATGAGCTGGAAGACCAAATTTATCAGTTACCACCTCGCCAGGCCTAATAACCCATATTATTTTACCACCGTGAGTCATCAACTCTCGGTGGCTTCATTTTTACCAATGGAATACAAACATGTCGATCAGCTCAGTAATTAAATCCTTACAAGACATCATGCGCAAAGATGCAGGTGTAGACGGTGATGCTCAACGCCTTGGGCAACTGTCCTGGCTATTATTTCTGAAAATATTTGATACTCAGGAAGAAGAGCTTGAGCTTGAGCAAGGCGATTACCAACTCCCCATTAATGCGCGTTACTTGTGGCGTACTTGGGCAGCAAACAACGAGGGAATTACTGGGGATGAACTGCTCGAATTCGTCAATGACGATTTATTCCCTGCTTTAAAAAATCTCGCAGCGCCTATTGATAAAAACCCGCGTGGTTATGTGGTGAAACAAGCGTTTAGCGATGCCTATAACTACATGAAAAATGGTACGATCCTACGCCAAGTTATCAATAAGCTGAATGAAATCGACTTCAGCAGTAGCACCGAACGCCACTTGTTCGGTGATATCTATGAACAAATTCTACGCGACTTACAAAGTGCAGGTAATGCAGGTGAGTTCTATACCCCTCGTGCCGTTACACGCTTTATGGTCAACCGTATTGACCCCAAATTGGGTGAATCGATTATGGACCCAGCATGTGGTACGGGCGGTTTCCTTGCCTGTGCGTTCGACCATGTGAAACAGCATTACGTGAACACCACTGAAGATCATAAAACGCTACAACACCAAATCTACGGCGTTGAAAAAAAACAACTCCCACATTTGCTGTGTACCACTAATATGCTATTGCATGGTATTGAAGTTCCGGTACAAATTCGTCATGACAATACATTGAACAAGCCACTGTCCGCTTGGGATGAACAATTCGATGTCATTATTACCAATCCACCGTTTGGCGGCACTGAAGAAGATGGTATCGAGAAAAATTTCCCAGCGGAAATGCAAACTCGCGAAACCGCCGACCTGTTCTTGCAATTGATCATTGAAGTGCTTGCGGATAAAGGCCGAGCAGCTGTGGTTCTGCCGGATGGCACATTGTTTGGTGAAGGCGTCAAAACCAAAATCAAAAAATTGCTAACCGAAGAGTGCAATCTACACACCATTATACGTTTGCCAAATGGCGTATTTAATCCATATACCGGAATCAAAACCAATATCCTCTTCTTCATCAAAGGCCAACCAACCAAAGAAGTTTGGTTCTACGAACACCCCTATCCAGAGGGAGTTAAAAACTACAGCAAAACCAAACCGATGAAATTTGAAGAATTCCAAAAAGAAATCGATTGGTGGGGCAATGAAGCTGACAATTTTGCCAGCCGTGAAGAGAACAATCAAGCGTGGAAAGTCAGCATTGATGAAATCATTGCCCGTAACTTTAACCTCGATATCAAAAACCCATATCAAGGTGAAGCGATCAGCCACGATCCCGACGAATTACTGGCGCAGTACCAAACACAACAAGCTGAAATCAGTAAACTGCGTCATCAGTTACGCGATATCCTTGGTGCGGCATTAGCTGGCAATAAGGAAACAAACTGATGACCGTTGAGAAACTAATTAGCGACCATATCGATATTTGGTCTTCTGCACTACAAACTCGCTCCACCGCAGGGCGTGGCAGCAACGGTAAAATTGATCTTTATGGTATTAAGAAACTGCGCGAACTGATCTTAGAGCTGGCAGTTCGTGGCAAATTAGTACCGCAAGACCCAAATGATGAACCTGCCTCAGAGCTGTTAAAGCGCATTGCGGCTGAAAAAATGGAGCTCATGAAGCAGGGAAAAATAAAAAAACAAAAGCCACTTCCTGAAATTAGTGACGATGAGAAGCCGTTTGAGTTGCCGACTGGGTGGGAGTGGGTGAGGTTAGGTTTTATTACTAACTATGGCGAGTGTGATAAGGCAGAACCAACAGATGCGGATGCAGATACGTGGATAGTTGAACTTGAAGATATTGAAAAGAGTACATCCAAACTCTTAAACCGAGTTAAATTCTCTGAGCGTCCATTTAAAAGTTCAAAGAATAAATTTAATAAAAATGATGTCCTCTACGGGAAGTTACGACCGTATCTGGATAAAGTTTTGATTGCTGATGATAGTGGTGTATGTACAACCGAAATTATTCCTATAAAAGTCTACGGCAATATTCTCCCTAGTTACCTTCGCCTTTTACTTAAATCTCCAAGGTTTATTGCTTACGCAAATGAATCAACTCATGGAATGAACTTACCAAGGTTAGGAACCGATAAAGCCATCAATGCAGTTGTTGAATTAACAGCAATTGCAGAACAAGTAAGGATTGTGAATAAAGTTGACGAACTAATGTCCCTCTGCGATCAACTAGAACAACAATCGCTAACCAGCCTTGATGCACATCAACAACTAGTTGAAACCCTATTAGCAACACTTACGGATAGCCAAAACGCAAAAGAACTCTCTGAAAATTGGTCGCGAATTAGCCAGCATTTCGACACACTATTTACTACCGAGGCGAGCATCAATACGTTAAAGCAAACCATTTTGCAATTAGCCGTCATGGGTAAACTGGTTCCACAAGATCCTAACGATGAACCAGCTTCTGAACAGCTAAAACGTATTGAACAAGAAAAAGTACAGATGGTGAAAAACGGTAAAATTAAAAAACAAAAACCATTGCCGCCGATTAGTGATGAAGAAAAACCGTTTGAGTTACCGCAAGGGTGGGAGTGGACAACGATGCAAAACCTACAACCTGAATTTCAAAATGGATTGTCTAGCAGAGGTAATTCATCAGGTAAAAATTGTATAGTTATCCGCCTAGCAGATATAAAAAATTGGCAAGTATCCTTTGCTGATACTAGAACGTTAACAGTGACTGATTCTGAATCTAAGAAATATTATCTTGATAAAAAGGATATATTGATAGTTCGTGTTAATGGTAGTGCTGATATTGTTGGTAGATTCATTTTATATAGTGGCGATCAACATGTATGCTACTGCGATCATTTTATTAGATTGCGATTTCCACATAAGGGAGTTATAGATGAACGTTACTTAACTTTGATTGCATCTTCATCATTAGTACGAAGCAAAATTAATAATTTGTTTATTACAACGGCCGGTCAAAAAACAGTTAATCAGACACATATCAATTCTCTTTTTTTTCCTTTACCTCCATATAACGAGCAGGGTTCTATTATTGATAGAGTTAAAAAATTATTTACTCTTTGCGACACCTTAAAACTCCGCCTGCAATCTATCCAACAAACCCAGCTCCACCTAACGGATACGCTCGCTGATGCAGCATTAAACTAAGGAACAGATGATGTCAATTAATCATGCTATCTGGCGTGTAGGTGATAATCCCCAGCCGCTAACAACTAGCAAACTTGCCAGCGAACAACTGCTGGAAAAAATGATTTTAAACGATCCAGCTATTCTCTCTGACCAATGGATAATTATTGGACATCAGGAAAATACTCTCGACAACGGTCGCATCGACCTACTGGCAATTGCTCCAGATGCATCTCTGATCCTAATTGAGCTTAAACGTGACCATACACCGCGTGAGGTAGTCGCACAAGCACTGGATTATGCATCTTGGGTTGATGACCTCAGTGCTGATCGTCTGTCGCAGATTTACGAAAAATTCTCTAATGGAGGAAACCTGGGTGATGCATTCAAACAACGTTTCAATGTTGAACTAGAAGAAGAATCACTTAACCAGTCCCATCAAATTATTATCGTCGCAGCAGAACTCGACCCGTCTACTGAACGTATCGTGGACTATCTAAGCAAAAATGGTATTTCGATCAACGTTCTATTTTTTAAAGTATTCCAACACGGCGATGAACAATTTCTAAGTCGTGTTTGGCTTATTGACCCAAGCGAAACACAAACCAATGCGGCACTCGCAACCACTGGGTCAAATGCGAATACCAAGGAACCTTGGAACGGTGAGTTTTATGTCTCTTTTGGAGGCCGAATTTGGGAAGAGGCACGCCGTTACGGATTTATCAGCGCAGGTGGTGGAAGCTGGTATAGTCAGACATTAAAACAACTTCAACCAGGTGATCGTGTATGGGTAAAAATTCCAGCGACAGGTTATGTTGGTGTCGGCATTGTACAAAGCACCGTTGAACCTGCTAGCAGCTTTACCATCAACACTGATGATGGTGAAAAACTGGCAATGGATATACTCAAATACAGTGAACTTTATCAACAAAATGCAAATAACCCTGATAAATCTGAGTATTTTGTTCCTGTAAAGTGGCTAGAAACCCGTGATGAACAAGAGGCAGTTAATTAAGTCGGATTTTTCGGCAATCAGAATACTGTCTGTAAACCCACAACACCAAAATGGCGTCACACAGTCGAAAAACTAAAACGTTATTTTACAAACTGGGATGCGAAATAGTCATTTCCGATGTTGCTTTTGCGGGATATATAAAATACTAGTACTTGATAGGCGTTTTAACTAGACTTTCAGACATTCTAGCCGTCAACTACTCTCAAGCGAAATTACATTACCTAAGACTTAAAAGAACTAAAAGAGGCAATTCATGTATAAAGTCGATAAACAGGAAAATACCTTACACTCTTTACAAGAAGTGTCTTTCAGTAGCTTAGGTTTCCGTGAACGTGAACATCTACAAGAATGGTTAGCTAAAAATCCGCAAGCATTAACTAAAAAAGAAGAAGTTAACGATGAACTGTTAATTATACAAAAAGAATTTGCTGGATTTGATGAAACTAAAGAGCGTCTAGATCTACTTGCATTAGATAAAGATGGTAATTTGGTGATTATTGAAAATAAACTTGATGATTCAGGCCGTGATGTGGTTTGGCAATCACTAAAATATGCGGGGTATTGTGCTAATTTACGTCAAGAAAGTATCATTGACATATTTCAGCGCTATCTCAACCAGTATGAACCAAATGAAACGCGCTCAGCATCTGAAATCATTATTGAATTTATTGGCCGTGAAGTTGTACTTAACCGCAAAGGTACACAACGCGTCATCATGGTAGCTGCTCATTTTCGCAAAGAAGTGACCAATACAGCATTATGGCTGATGCAGTTTAATATTCGTATCCAATGTTTTAAAGTCACTCCTTATTGCTTTGGTAACGACGTGTTTATCGATATTCGACAAGTTATCCCAACGCCTGAAGCCGAATCGTTCATGATCGGCATGGCACAAAAAGAAGCAGAAGAACAATCATCAGGTAATGACCTTCAGCAGCGCCACTATTTACGACGTGAGTTTTGGACACAAGCACTAGAAGAGTTTCGTCGCAGTCGCTGCGATCTTTTTAATAATCGTTCACCATCAACAGATCATTGGTTAGCTGCGGGTTCTGGTCTCAGTGGGGTACCATATGAGCTGATTTTTTCGCAAAAAGATGCCCGAGTACAACTCAATCTTTCCCGAGCTGATGCCCAAGAAAACACATGGCTGTTTGAACATTTACTCGAACAAAAATCACAAATTGAGCATACCTTTGGTCATACATTAGAATGGAGACCATTACCAGAACGAAAAAGTTGCCAAATAGTTTTCCTTCAATCTTTTGATGGCATGGATAAAGAACAATGGCCAACAATCATAAATTGGATGATTGAAAATATGTCCAAATTAGAACTTGCTTTAAGGCAGCCTCTTGCAGAACTTTCTATTCAGCTCAAACAAAGTGGCTTAATTACAGAGGGTGAAGAAGAATAAATCTTAGGTGAAAAGAATTTAGACGAATTAGATTTTGCTAGTTTTTGGAGTAAAAACGGAGGAATGTCTCCTCCCATAATCTTCAGTCATTCCGTACACCAAAAAAGCTGGTAATAGTCCTTTAATATAATACGTATGCCCTCATAGTCTAACCAATCTCTGCTTAGAACCTATCCCAAAAGGAATTGTCAGATAATACATAATGATAATTTCTGAGGGCGAAGCGTGGCGGGCAACAAGTGGCAGATCAGTGATGGACTCTGGGAGAAAATGGCTCCACTGATTCCGGAGCATAAAACTCACCATCCTCTGGGTACGCACCGCAAGCGGGTTGATAATCGCGCTGTAATGAACGCCATCTTCTTCGTACTCAGGACGGGTTGCCAGTGGAATGCGCTGAATGCCACCGGTATATGCTCGTCAAGCTCTGCTCACCGCCGATTTCAGGAGTGGCGGGATGCTGGCGTATTTGAACGCTTCTGGCAAAACGGGTTGCTTGCCTGCGAACAGCTGGACGCTATTGACTGGTCGTGGCTGTCGATTGATGGTTGTATGACCAAATCCCCCCTGGCAGGCTCAAAAAAACAGGCCGGAACCCTACAGACCGTGGGAAACAGGGCGTAAAGCGCAGTCTGATGACTGACGCGAACGGGCTTCCGCTTGCACTGGTTGTAGCCGGAGCAAATACGCACGACATAAAGCTGGTTGCGGATACGCTCGATGCCCTCCAGACGGGCAGACCATGCAAGAGGCTCCGGTTGTGCATGGACAAAGGGTATGAAGCGGAATGGTTGGGATCGTATCTGAAAAGTCGTCGCTATGAACCTCATATCCAGTCACGGAAGGATGAGTCAGAAGCCATCAAAAACACGGATTTTAAGGCTCACCGCTGGGTTGTAGAGAGAACACACAGTTGGATGAATCGCTACCGTCGTGTCCTGACTCGTTGGGAGAAGAAAGTCGAGAATTATGAGGCGATGCTGCATTTTGCCTGTGCTGTCATTGTCTGGAATAAAAACCTATTGGGATAGGTTCTTAATAGCTCAGCTCTCTCATCGGAATTCAAACTACTACCAGATCGCTCAGCGTCAAATTTTGCTTTCCAGTTATAAAGTCATTTATCGGTGCTCCCTAAAGAAGCTGCCGCTTTTGGTATGCTATAACCTTGCTCGGTGACTAATGCGATCGCCTCTTGCTTAAATTCAGCGGTATAAAACCTATTTTTTCGTTTTTTCATTTAACACCTCAATAATTGGATTATATTCCATTATTAAAGTGTCCTGATTTAGTTGCGCAGAATAATCAATATTCATCACGCATACTCAATCACCAATTTTTACCCTAATATCGAACGACAAAAACAACAGTAATGCGTAATATGTCAAATTTAGTTTCAGAATGCGTGTTAATATTTCAATCGCAATCTGGTAACTCACGTTATCATTTCCCAAGAAACTTAACATCTTATGAAAAATCTATTTAAAATCATAAAGTAATACACATAAAATCAAAAAGCATTGACGATAACGATCAATACAAATCAAACCAATAGTCATGAACTATCATAAACAACAAAATTGATCGTCTTAAACTATTTCCCTCTCCTCTTAATTTACCTTAGTCTTTAGCACCAATAGTTTTGATATTAACCATATTTTAATTTGGTAAAACGAGTGGTTCGCGTTAATGAGATACAATATATCAAGTGCAAGTGTTCGCATAGGTGCATTTTTTCGAAAAAACAGAAGATTACTAGGTATGTCGGGGAAAATATTAGGACAAAAATTAAATATCTCCCAACAACACATCTCTCGACTAGAACGAGGGCAAGCAACATTTTCAATCGAAATCATTCTGCAATTATTAAATGAGATTGATAAAACGTTACTTGATTTAATTGTCGAGGTATTTTATGAAGAGCCCTGTGAAGTTTTAATTGAATATCAACGTTTGCGTTAATTCAGTACTGCATTAACGCAAAAGAAAATAGCCTACATTTTCCATTAATCTGTTTTCTGGGATTATTTTAAGTTTTAAGATGAATTAGATTGGGTATTTGTGTTGATTTTTAATTAAAGTTTTATTTTTTATTATATAAAAAATTGGAATATGTATGCTTAAACGAATTCACTTTATTTTAACATTGTTATTAATGAGTATAACAATAACAGTATGTGCCTCACCTTCCATTGGTATTGGTAGTATGTATGATGTTTTTACGCCGGAAACACAAAGCCTGACCAAACGCGTATATAATACAGGAACATCTACCGCATTTGTCCGTGTTGAGGTATTGGAGATTGATGTTACACCGAAAATGAATCAACGCGAATCAACACAAAAAGAAGTTGACGCAGGCTCATTAACACAAGAACGACTCATTGTCTCACCACTAAGATTAATCATTCCTCCATCGGGCTTTCAGACTGTACGTATATTGTGGTCAGGAGCGCGAGATAAAGAACGTTATTTTAGGATCCGTTTTACCCCTGTACTCCCAGAAGAAAATGATGGTTTTGGTATGAGCAAGGATGAAATAACTCAATACAAGAAAAACGCACTGGAGGCCGGAATTAATGTATTGACTGGGTATGGTAGTGTTGTTGTGATGCAACCTGAAAAACCTTTATTTAATACCGTTATTGACGATAGGAACAAACAAATAGCAATAGTAAATAAAGGAAATGCTACCATTATATTAGATAATATCCGTTATTGTGAAAACGTAAAATCACATTGCGAGAACAAATCCCGAGAAATTATATTGCCTGGGAGGGAGTTTATTTTACAAAAAAAACAGAATAACAAAATCACCTTCACATTAATTGAAGGTGATAAATCAAAATCATTTAATTATTAACATTAACATCAATCTAGATAAATAATTAATTTTAATTTTAATTTTAATTTTGTTTTCAATTTTAATTTTGTTTTCTAGTTATAGAAAATAAATAAATAAATAGGAAAACAGCGTTTTCCTTCTTTTTTTTAATCATCATAAATGAGGTATTCACATGTTAAAAAAATCATTATCCGCGATTTTAATGTCTTGCGCGGCTTTAGGGTCAATGACTGTTCACGCTGCGGATGAACAACGCTACGCTATCGACTTAACGGCCACCATCCCAACAGATGATTTTCAAGTTATTCCTGTTGAGGGCGGCTGGGTTAATCAAACGCAAGAAATGGTTTATGATTTAGGAACTAAGAAGTTACAAGATTTCTCCAAGCAATTTCAATATAAAAATACATCCGGTGGTATTCAAGCAACCTTAACGAATACCGACTCAACTGGTACAGCTATCTTATCAAATGGAAAAGATACCATTCCGTTAACTGTTATCTTTAACGGTGTATCACTCAGCAATACGGCTAATACCGTAGTTGATGCCGCAGATGCCAACGCAGGCGGTCGTGCTAATCTTCGCATTACACAAAAAACAGACACACCTCTAACTGTGACAGGCTCTTTTACTGGCCAAGTGGCAATGGTTTTTGAACCAGCGCTTGTCGCGCCTCCAGCTGGAGACAAATAAGTTACTCAAGTGATGAAGGCCTTTGAGGCCTTCATCCTTATTGCTTAGTCTAGTCGTTCGTTATTTCAATTGTGTTTGTGCATTTATCGAGTGACTAACTATTTTTTATAGTGTTTGTATTTTGTGATTTGGCTAAGAATGAATATGAAAGTATTATTTACTTTAATTCTAGCACCTGGAATAGCTTTGGGGGCAAATTTATTATCAGCAGGCAATACGATAAAAGTTCCTGATGAATTTAAGCAGTATTTTTATAATTCAGAAATTGTTTCTCAAGTGTATCTTAATGATTCTCCGCTTTTTGATGCTGTCTTTTCGCTTCATGAAAATGGACAAATTAATCTCCTACGAATTTTAGATGAAGAACCAGATATTAAACCTCAAGTTAAAAATGAGTGGGCTAATATTTTACAAAAAGGGATCTCATTAGGTGCATGTCACTCCTCCTGCCCTGCAGGACTAATCTCTGCTGAATATCGACTGGATAACTCCTCGTTAAAATTATTTACATCACACTACGAAACTGAGCAAGTAAACAATGACTATATCCATTTGCCTAGCACTCTGCCAAATGGTGTCATTATGCACAATAATTTATCTGCCGTTTCGGTAGCTTCAGCGAAGACATGGAACTTTACCTCATCTATCGTGTCCTCGCTTTTAGGATGGACACAAAAAATATCGCTGCAGACCTACGGCTCTAGCCAAGCCAATCAAACACAAGAAACCAATATTTATGCACTATACACACAAAAGGAATTAGCAGGTAACTTTATTCGCTTAGGTTTTTTTTCCCCGGACAGTGATAAGGGAAATGTTGAAACCAATGGATTTAGTACAGGCTCTGTTGCTGGAGCCATGTGGGGAACCTCAAATGCATTATTGATAAATAACGAAAGTGTCAGTGCTTACCCTATCTATGTCACCGCTGCCAATCAAGCAACGGCAGAAGTTTGGCTGGATAATCGCCTCATCTACTCGCAACAACTGCAACCAGGAATACAAGCTATTGACACTCGGCGTTTACCCAGCGGCATTTATAACATCACGATTAATACCCTAGAGAACGGTAAGATTGTGGATACTCAAATAGCTCAAGTATACAAGCCATTAGGATGGCAAAATCCCAATCAAAAATGGCGCTTAAATTTCTGGGGTGGGCAAAAAAGAGATTTAGTGATTAGCCGTAAGAACACCACCGAGAATAATAACGCGTTCATCGGCGGCGGTGCCGTCGATTACTTATTGACCCCCCGTGTTATCTTGGGAAGCAGTTTTTTAATGACCGCAGAAAAATATCAGCTCAGCGCAAGATCAACGGTAACACTGTCTTCCAATGATAGTCTTTTTGCCCAATATACCTTGACGGATGACGATTCACGAAAAAATTCGAGCGCAGATTTACGTTATTATCGGACGCTTTCACCGGGAAACTCGTTGAATGTCTTTTGGCGTCGAACTTCCCAGGATAGTTATCGCTCGACAGACTCGTCTAAGCAAGTTGGGAACGCGTGGGGGGCGTCAATGTTCACCCAATTACCGTGGGCGAGTTCACTGACATTGAATGGTCAATACATGAAAAATCCATCAAGAGAAGGGTTTGGGATTGATGCAGCATTGACAACAAAAGCCATTTTGGCTAATCGCGATGTTAATTTTCGAGTAAGTGCGTATGACCGACCTGGATTTAATCAAAAGAATCGGGAGCAAGGTGTGATGTTCGGAGTAAGCATGTCATTAATGCCGACTGCACAGCATACGTTATCAGTTGATGCGGGTATCAACGACAGTAACAGCTATTCGAGTTTAAATTATCAATGGCAACCCAAGGATGAAGGGGCACTACGTTGGCTAGGCGCTGGAATATCGCAAAGTGGTGGAAGCACACTCATTAACGGTAATGGCGCCTTGGAAAGTCGAGCGCTCAGTGGGGATGCTTATGTCCAGCATTATGTACAAGACAAAAGCACCACAGCGGGCATTAACTTAAGTCAGACACTTTTGTTGGGTGAAGGAAGACTTGCGGCGAGTAGTGGCGAACGTGGTTTAGGCATGGATTCGGCATTTATCGTAGATTTAGAATCAGATGACCCCGATATGCAAATTGTCGCTTCAGACAGTGTTAGCGAAACAAAGTTATTTCAGGGCCGAAATGTTATTCCTGCGGATGTCTGGAAAAATGAGTCCATCCAGTTTTACAGCATGGGTGAACATAATGGAAAAGTTTTTCCTGAATATGAATCAATGCAAATGAATCGAGGTAGTGTGAAATATTTAAAATTAAAGGCCATCAAAACAACAGTGCTTGTGGGGATGCTGCAAGACAACCGAGGTCAAATGTTAAGACATCGTCAGGTGATTAGTGATATTAGTAGCGGCGTGATTAATGCTGAGGGCGTTTTAACATTAGATACGGGCATCAATAACCAAAAACTCACTGTCTTAGCCGATGGTCAATTACCCGCCTTATCGTGCCAGTTACCGGACGCCCTGTCATCGGAAAAAGCCGTACAGTTTTTTCCTGTTATTCGTTGTTCATCAATGGAGGGGTTATAATGCGTTATTTTCATTACATTCTTGGTATCGTCATGTTGGCACTCAGCGCATTTGCCCACAGTGTAACGATTGATTTAACTGCAGAGTATAACGTGAATGGTAGCGGCAAGTTTAAAAATACAACCCCAATAAGCGGATATTGTAGTATACATACAAAATATTGCGATGTTGATGAGGCAAGTGTTAATTTGCCGTTAACAACAACAATTTCCTACCCTATCGTTGCTTATAATGAACCTCGTAAAGGAGCTTACTTTAACTTTCCTAAAACTCCCAGAATACTCACAGTAAGGAATCAGGATACTGGAGAAGCATTTGACGTTATATTTAGGGTAACCAGCTATTCTTCAAGACTCAAAAAAAATACTAACCAATATGATTGGGATGAAGGTGGCAAAGATTTTAGCGCACCTCGGGGAGGAGGATGTTCTTTTTATGCTACTTCATGGAGTGCGTCTGACGTATGGCTTCAATTTCTCTGGAAAACATCAGATAACACTAGTCCCTGTTATAAAATAAGCAGAATAGACAGAACCGAACCATCCGAATTTTATGACATGAGCATTGGTTACTCATTAACTGCTAAAGACAGTTTTGCAAGCATTCCTTCAGGTCGCTATTCGGGGAAATTATCATTTACCGTAGGACCAGGAGGCGATTTTGATTTTGGTGATAACTACCAAGCCAGTGACAGCGTTGTTGATATCAATCTCACTCTTTCCGTTAATCATGATTTAATCGTCACTACAACGCCAGAAGGTCGTGCGTTATCATTGCAACCTTGTAATGTAGGTAAAGTTTGTACGGAAGAACAGGGAAAACGAAACTGGGAACGTTGGATGATAACAAAAATCACTCCTCAGCTTACTGCTCGAAGTGACTTTTTAATTTCTTCAACGGGCTCATTTACAGCTTATTTGCAATGTGAATATATTCAAGGTGAACATTGTGCTATAAAAAGTGACAATAATGGACAACTGGTTCCTGTAAAAGCGTATTTGAGCTTACCAAATAATATTATTAATCAGAAAAAACCAATAGCACGGTTACACGTGCGCTAATGCCAATCCATAAGGATATAGTAAATAATACGTTTTCAACACGAGATATTGGAAGTAATCGTAAGGGAAGCATCGATTTTTTGGTCACTCAGCATGATGTTGATACTATGCTCTTGACAAGACCGGATACTTACCGAGGAACAGTGACCGTTATTTTTGACCCAAATATATATTAATTTGAAACGAAATGAGTGGATCTAGTAGATATGAAAGTCTGGAGATCGGTGAGTAACCCCCGTGTTAGCATCGTTGTCATCTAGATTTTTAAGGAGATAACTATGCTAGCTAATCCAGTTCCAATTGATGTGAAAACGAAAGGTCAAACTTGGTTGTTACTACCGTATAATGGGGCTCACCGAAGAATTGCTAAAGAATTAGATGTGAGTCCTTCCGTGGTCTAAGTGGAGAAATGAACTTGTTGAAAGCGGTCTATTGCCTACAGAATTGCCGTTAGAAAATGCTACTGCTGATTTTTCAGCGGAGCAGAGATTTTTCATCGTGATTGAAACTGCAACAATGTCTGAGCGCGAGTTAGCTGAATACTGTAGGTCTAAAGGGGTATTTGTCGATAACGTTAAAGCTTGGCGAGCACTATCTATCAAGGCTCAGAGTGCAATATCGACTTCAGTATCACACAAAGAAAATAAGCTACTACATGAAGAAGGCAGAAAGATAAAAGCACTTGAGAAAGAGTTAGCACGTAAAGAGAAAGCACTCGCTGAAACCGCTGCACTACTGGTTTTGCGGGAAAAGTTCAATGCCCTCAGGGAAACCAGCGAGGAAGACTGATCCCTATTCCAGGCGGCTTAAACTAGTTACACTTGTTAATGAAGCTGTGCGCAAAGGGGCAACAAAGATAAAGGCTTGTGCCACTGTTGGGTTATCCATACGAACGTTTCAGCGTTGGACTCAGAACTCTGGTGAAGTCACAAGTGATATGCGTCAACAACCTCGGCAACATGAGCCTCATAATAAGCTCTCAGAAGCAGAAAGACAGCAGATATTAGATACCTGCAATACAACAAAGTATGCAGATTTACCGCCGAATATCATCGTTCCAATGTTGGCTGACGAAGGCATTTACATTGCCTCAGAGTCCACATTTTATCGGGTACTAAAAGCAAACAACCAGCTAGGCAAGCGGACGCGTATCAAAGCTGGCACAAGATCTTCTCGACCAAAGGTTCAAAAAGCCTGCAAACCGAACCAAGTATGGTGCTGGGATATCAGTTATCTGCCATCTAAAACAAGAGGAAAGCACTATTACCTCTATTTTATAATGGATATCTTCAGTAGAAAAGTAGTGGGTGCGGAAGTGTATGATCATGAGCTAGGCGAATATGCAACAGAGTTACTCCAAAGAACAGCATGGCGGGAAAAGTGTGTGCAGGGCGACATTACTTTGCACTCTGACAATGGCGCCTCAATGAGAAGTTACACTATGCTTGCAAAGATGCATGACCTTGGGGTAGTAAGCTCTTACTCCAAGCCTAGAGTAAGCAGTGACAACCCATACTCAGAGTCATTATTCAAAACAATAAAGTACTGTCCTTCATGGCCAATGGATGGGTTCTCTTCAATTGAAGATGCTTGATGTTGGGTGGGTAATTTTGTTGACTGGTATAACAATGAGCATAAACACAGTGGCATAAAGTATGTGACACCTCAACAGAGACACTGCGGCAAGGATAATGAAATTCTCCGACAGCGTATGCAAGTCTATCGTCGCGCTCAATTGAACCATCCAGACAGATGGAGTCGGCAGACAAGAGACTGGAGTTATATCGATGAAGTGTACTTGCCCCCTGAAAAGTGCGCAGCGTAACCATTAACGTTGCCAAATTGTAAAAAAGACGACAACTTGCCTGCTTTTTGTTCGGGCGGTAGCGTGAACTAATAAGGTAGCCGTGAATCCCGTCGCGTCCCAGTACAGAGGGCTTTTCTTCAAGGAGTTGCCAATCTTTTTGGGAGCGTTGCAAAAGTTGCTTTTGGCGAGCAACATAGTCATCAAAGGTTTCATCAGCGGGTTTGTTATCCCGAGAAATGTTAACCGCATTGCCAGTGGGGGAAATCAAGATGTTGACAGTTTGTTCTTTGTAGCCCTCAGGCAGGCTGATGCTTCCTTCCGTGAATAAACAACGTTGCTTCATGTACGTAATCCTTTGTTTTTTTATATGGTTTGTTGAAGGGTAAATATTAATGTAATAGTGAAAATTATTAGATTAAAACGAAATTTATAGGTTACTATGTTACATAAATCAAATTATCAACATTATTGAATGGTTGTAAATATAAAATAGTTGTGAGGCTTTATGATTAAGAGCCTACCTCAATAGGTGATACAAACAGTATTTTAAGCAGCTGGCATTAACGTTTAAAGACGATAGATACTGCGTCAGCAAACATCAGTTCTCTAAAGTTATTTATTTGTCAACTCCCTATTGAGATAGGTTCTTAGTAACCAACAATGAAACTTATTGGTTCAGACATAATGATAAATTATGAGAACAACACAGTAACTTTTATTTAACTGAGATAAATTAACAAATTATAAATGAAATTACGAGAAAGTTTATCGCTGGTGATAATAAATACCACTCCAATTGTGATAACTTTACAGGATCGAATAAAGATTAAGGAAATATATTCCGATATAATTCCCATTTTTACATACTTAAAAACGGAGATTAGAAATAAATACACTAACTATTACTTATAATTTTTGTCTGTCATAATACTCTATAATTTGTAATGCGACAGCCGCAATTTGAACTAGTTCATCACGGGAAGTGCCTGCGAACTTCCCTCCGTAATAATCATGTAGAATAGCTTGATTAAATTCACCGACCTCTTCACCTAGAATAGATGCCCATATAAACGGGCTAAGATCACGATCTGCACCCCACTTGATATCCTGACTATTCATTTCAGCTATGACATCTTTAATCGCGTTAGTACCTAAATGTTTGTCTTTCATCATATTATAAACTTTTTTCGTTAAATCATAATACTTAAGGTTTAGCATTAAAATTCTAGACAGTCTATACTTAACATGTATATTATTACTTCAATAGTTAAGAATTTTTTGCTATAAACTAAATAATCAATTTTTAATCAAAATTATACAAGTGATAAATTTTGCATATTTCCTTCCATAGCAAGCATTTAAGAAGTATTTGTGAAAGTGAGAGCTACGCAAAAGAAATCTTGGGAGTTCAATTATCCAAAAAATTATTACGTCGTATTTTTGATATTGATGCTACACAGAATATACTAAGTTTACCTGTTGGAAACCCAAAATCATCCTTTCAGGATGGGGAAGAATATATTATAGTATGCCTCGACTCTAGCACTGATATCGGTTTCACTTGTGGGCATACTACCCCTCCCAAAAATGCAGATGGTTCAGTTGACTGGAGTAATGTTAGTCGAATTAAGTTAATGTTCATAGGTGATGAAAAATGATTAGTAAACTTGGGTTTAGCCCTGACCGGGTGTCTCCTCCGGGCGATACAATCATAGATCTGATGGATGAACATGGTATTACAGATCAAGAATTCAGTAAAAAAATTGGCCTTTCCCTAAAAAAAGGACAGCAATTACTGAGTGGAGATATTTCACTTGATGAAAATCTAGCTTATAGACTACAAGATCTATTTGATGTTTCTAGCGATTTTTGGCTGAGACGTGAAAGCAGGTATAGAAAACACATTACACATTTGGATAATACCAATAAAGCATGGCTTAATACCCTCCCTGTACGAGATATGATCAAGTATGGTTGGATTCCTAAAACATCATCATTTGAATCAAAACTGAAAAACTGCCTAAACTTTTTTGGTATAAATTCGGTAAACGATTTTAACATAGAATTATCTCCTTTAGTTGCATTCAGAAAGTCCGTCAGTCTAAAAACTATGCCAATGTCTGATTTGGTCTGGATAACTAAAGCAAAAGAAATCAGTTCAAATCATCAATGCAGCACTTGGAATAAAGATAAACTAAAAAGTCTAATACCTGAGCTGCGTAAAATTACAAATGAATCTGATATAAAAATATTTATACCACGCATTCGTACTCTCCTGGCTACAGCGGGTGTTACTTTAGTTGCTCTTCCAACTCCTTCAGGATGTCGTGCAAGTGGCGCAACTTGCTTTTTTGAACCCCATAAGGCAACTCTAATTGTGAGTTTCCGGTATCTAACAGATGACCATTTTTGGTTCACTTTATTCCATGAGATTGGCCACCTTATCCTTCATGATGCTATAAGTATCCGATTAGAAGGAGAAACAAAATTGTCCTTAGATGAACAAGAAGAAAAAGAAGCTGATCTATTTGCAACTAATACTCTAATACCAGAACCTTTTCAGGAGAAAATCAAATACTTTAGCGCTAGAAACTGGAAGGAGATTGTACGAATTTCTAGACTGGTGGGAGTGTCAAAAGGAATTATTCTAGGTCATCTACAACATATAGGAAACATTCCATATTCTCACCTTAATAGGCTTAAGGTGAGGTATGAAAAGGATGATATCCTATAGTCTTTATCCTCCGAAATATCTATAACTATCGGGGGATTTTTGCCAATTACAAAGTGCATCTTCTAATACCTGCATTCTTAGATAATTAATTGGCAATATTGTTGCAAGTGAAGATAACTTTTTGTTTAATACCTCAATTGAATCGCCACTACCTATATTGTTACTGAATAAAAGCCGACACCCTTTTATTGGCCCTGTGGAGTTACGTAAAAAAAGATGATTAGGCTCGACGTCTAATAAGTTCGTCTTTTTTAACATTGTTAAATAATCGAACTTAGCCGTTCTTCCGAAGGAAATAACACTTCTCATATTTGAATATAATACTTCAAAAAGTAATTCTGGAGTCTGAGCAATCATTTTTGCTTCATCAAATCTTGCTTCATGACTTCTCGTTTGTCCTATAAAGTTAATGTAAGATTGAAATACTTTAGGAATTGAGCGTCTAGAATTATATTTTAAAGTTTCATACTTTCGATGATTACCATATTGCCTTTGCGTACTTCCTCTTATTAATTCTAAAGAATTATTTTCGTACCACATTTCAAAAGCTCCAAAATTCTCTGTTATCTTATCCCAAGTCCATATATCTGTACCTAATCCACTATATATATCACTACAAAGTTTCCACTTTGTTTTAATATTCTTACCAAAATGAGTAGCAAGAAAAATTAACCAACATGCTTCATCATAGTTACCTGATTCATAATGTAATCTAGCTGCTCGTATAGGATCAAATAGGTCAGAGTTTGGCTCGGTACGATAAGGACTTACTGGCTTACTACTGTTTGAAATAACTTTTACAAATTCTATACGACGAATACTATCAACTAATTGCATAGCAAGTGTCATATAATGCTCATCTGAAGAAAGTCCATTAAGAGAATATTCACTTCTATTAAAATTTTTTAGTGATAATACTAAATTATGTGCTAGATTATGCCTTCTCATTTTTTATTTTCCTTCAAAAAAAATTTCATATGAACTATTCACAAGCTTGCCTAGCTCAACTTTAGCCTCATTTGAATATAATGGATTATTCTCTTTTAAAAGAAAATGAATTTTTATGATTCGCATTAAATCTTTCCAGTAATCATTTAATTCGACACTATCAAGATCATAAAGCTTATTATCCCTTAATTCTTTTTCTATGTTTAATAACTTAAACCTATAATCAAGAGTATCTATTGCTGGCATTACATCCATTATAGACCGTGTACTCATAAAACCTTCTTTTTGCAAATTATTTATTTTTTCAAAATCCTTCTCATACAAATGCATACTAGATACAAAGTGATAATAATTACCTAACTCACATTGTAAAATTCTAGCAACAAACTCTTGTATCATTGTAAAAGCGAATATATCATGAGTTAGTCCCATAAATGCATCATTAGAACGCATATTAGAAAATAAATGTAATTTATTTTCTCTAATTAAAAACTGAAGAGATACAGTGCATGGAATATCTTTATATTCACTTAATCCATTATTATCCTTAGAAACCAAATCTGAAGAATCGAATAATTGTATTAAAGCTCTTCTACTCGTTTTTTTATTTTTTAATAATGATATTATATTTTCTATCTGATTATACATATTATGCATATTAAAAAGACGAGATCCATATCCTCCATGAACCTTTCCATCTTCTTCTGCGTAATCAATATATTTAGGTATATAGTGATGGATAAATGAAAGATCATTACTTCCTGTTAAATACCACAAAAACTCCCCTAAACAACTGATTATTTTACTTCTAGATTCCGTTCGACTAACACGCTTTGTAGGGTCAGTCAGAATTAAGCATGCTCCTAATATTTCAAGATTCTTACCTTTTGTTGGTGAGTTTTCGATGCCACCAGACATAATAGCCTTATGCACACCGTTCAGTAAATCATCAATACAATTAGCTTCTTCAAGAAATGCCATAGTCTCGGCTCTTACCAATTTCAACGTATTTCTTTATTAACACCTACATATTTTTCAGTCAATCCCTGTATAAAGTAAATGAGTAATAGAAGCATTAAATTAGTATTAATAGCTTTATAAGTAGACTTTAAAATATATTTTTATCCAAATACTGAGCGTGATTATACGTGTAACGGATCTAATACTTATCTATATACCCAGCTCAATCCATGTAGAGTTATATCCCTTCTCATACAAAATTGTACCCATCGTGTAAAGGGCTCCATCCCCTTACAGCTTTCCTTTATATCACAACAATTGATGATCTAATTTAAATTATCTTTAATGGATCATTGCCAAACTTAGCAAAACTAAAAGGCGAAATTTCTTTCTCCCTATTCGCATCCAGATAATCTGCCCACCATTGCACCATCAATCGCCGTTCCTCAATATGTTCCGCTTTATGAATATAAGCAGCCCTGACTGAGTTACGCTCTTGGTGGCTCATTTGTCGTTCTACCGCATCCTTCGACCACAGTCCTGACTCAATCAACGAGCTACATGCCATCGTTCTAAAACCATGTCCACAGACTTCCGTCTTAGTGTCATAGCCCATTACACGTAATGCATTGTTAACCGTGTTTTCACTCATTGGTTTTCTTGGATTATGATCACCGATAAAGATCAGTTCGTGGTTACCACTGAATTGATAGATCTGTTTCAATATCTCAATGGCTTGTCGGCTTAAAGGTACTAAATGGGGCGTGCGCATTTTTGATCCACGATGTGAGTGTTTAACCCCTTCTATCGCTTCGCGTTCAGCAGGGATCGTCCACATGGCATTTTCAAAATCGATTTCATCCCAACGGGCAAAACGCAGTTCACTGGAACGAATAAAGACTAATAAGGTGAGTTTTACTGCAAGTTTAGTTAAAGGCCTTCCTTTATAATCATCAATGCGTTTTAAGAACTCTGGTAGGCGTTTAAGCTCTAATGCAGCTCTATGAACTCGTTTACCAGTGGCAACTGCACCAGCCATATCTTGCGCTGGATTATAGTCGATTAAACCACTTTGGACTGCATAACGCATTATGGCGGTTACACGTTGTTGCAAACGTGCCGCAACCTCAAGACGTCCAGACATCTCCACTGCTTTAATCGGTTCGAGTAGATCACGAGTTTTCAGTTCAGCAATATTGCGTTTACCAATAGCAGCAAAGATATTGTCCTCAAGGCTTTTGAGGACTCGATGACTATGCCCTTCTGACCACTTCTTATTGGTCGCATGCCAATCGCGAGCTACCTTCTCAAAGGTGTTAAATTCCTTTTTCTGTTCTTCCTTTAATTCTTTCTTGAGCTCGCGAGGATCGATGCCTAAAGCAACTTGCTTTCTAGCGGCATCCCTTCTTTCTCTTGCATCCGCTAAAGAAATTTCAGGGTATACACCAAAAGCCATCAAATGTTGTTTGCCGCCAAAGCGAAAACGAAAGCGCCAATATTTAGAACCATTGGGGTGAATATAAAGAAACAAGCCATCACTGTCTGTCAGTGTATAAGCTTTCTCGTCTGGTTTAGCTGCTCGAACTTTCGTATCGGTTAATGCCATATTCTTTGTCCTCTTCACCCCAGAGTGAGTATATAAACGAGATATCTCAGATTACTGTCGATGATTTCGAGCTGAATAACCAACTATGTGCCTACGCCACAGGCTGCGCCTGCATTGCTCTAACATCAGTAATTTGAGATAAAATGAGTATACATTCATTATCGAAGCGGTGTATATACTCAGATGTATACTCACTCGGAGGTTGATGTGGGTTGAGTTAAGTTGATATGCATTGACTGAAAACGCGGGAAAAGCCTTGCAAACACTGGATTTTAGATACAAAAAAAGACGTCGGTTGACGTCTCTTGATGTTCTTATGGTGCCGAAGGCCGGACTCGAACCGGCACACCCGAAGGCGGTTGATTTTGAATCAACTGCGTCTACCAATTCCGCCACTCCGGCACGAAGTGATGTGTTTCTTGGAAAACGCTGTCATTATACTTGCCTTGTGTCTACTGGCAACACTTATTCGTGAAGTTACAGTTTGTTCGATTAAAAAAAAAGCATATTCCTTAGATCTGATTAAATCACTGGGAAAGCTTCTTTTGTTTATATATCTATTAATGAGTATGTTAACTTCTCCCAAATTATTTTTCTTATCGCAAGGCTCTGTGACTGGCGGCAGGTCATTATTTTTGTTAGTTTATCTGCAATCTAATGTCAATATTTAAGGTTTAATCATGGGTTTTGTTGGGTGGATAGCAACAGGTATCTTTATTGGCATCTTAATTGGTGTCGTAATGAAGATTTTCGCGAAGAAAAAATAATATTGGCTGAAAGGTCATTTGCAAACAATCATATCGGCTGGCTTCCAACATGAAGAAATCATTTCTAAAAATTCTGTCTGTATCTGCATTGTCTTTGGTGTTAATGGCGTGCTCAAGTAAGACAGAAAAAGCACCAAAGTTTCTGCAAAGTAATGATATTGAATCCTCAGATTGGCAGGTTTTTGAGGGAGATAGAAGGACTTACGAGCGCGTCGCTAAGATTGTCGATTTGTATGCTAACCGCATTTTTAATGAAAGCAATGCACGGGGCATGGCAATCATTGTTATCGATAATAATCAGGCGTTGTCACGCTATTATGGTGAAACCGCACCTGGCAATGGTAAAAAACCCGGTCCAAATTCATTAATTCGCATTGCATCAATTACCAAATTAATGACAAGCGAAATATTAATTAAGCTCGAACAGGATAAGAAGCTGTTAATTACTGATCCGTTACAGCAGTATGCCTACCACGGCGTTAATGTGCCTGATAATGCCAGCGGGCAGCCTATTCGCTTATATCATTTAGCGAGCCATACCAGTGGATTACCTCGAGAACAACCCGGCGGAAAATGGGGTCGCCCTGTTTTTATTTGGCCAACTCAAGATAACCGTTGGACATGGCTAAAAACAGGTAAGTTAGATGCGACACCAGGCACAGAAGCTTCTTATTCCAACTTAGCATATGACTTATTGGCTGATGCGATGGTTAAAGCTTCGAGAGTCTCTTATCCCCAATTATTTAACCACTATGTGACATCTCCCGCCAAAATGACGAATACCACTTATACCCCTAACAATGCGCAGTGCGCACTGTTAATGGAAGGAACAAAACCAAGCCCTTGCCATAACACACTCGCGGCAGCAGGAAGTGGTGGCGTGTATTCTACCCCTGCAGATATGCAAAAATGGATGCAGCAATTTTTATCGACAGACAGTAACTTAAGAAAAGTCACCGCAGCCCGTGAGCAAGGTATCTATTTTCCACGCGAAAAGCTTTTGGAAATTAAAGGGATGGATGTTGCAGGCCATGCTGATGGACTCGGCCTTGGGTGGGTGTATATGAAGCCTAAAAACGGCACTCCGGGAATTTATCAAAAAACCGGCGGTGGCGGTGGGTTTAATACTTATATGGCGATGATCCCACAGCAAAATATTGGGATATTTGTGGTAATGACCCGCAAAGATAACAGTAAATTCAGTAAATTAACAATTGGAGTTAACGAACTGCTCGCTTCACTGTCGGCTAACCATGCGTATGGGAAACATTGAAGGAGTACCGCCGAAGCGTTACAAGCAATGGCGAATTACACCCCAACCTTAAAACGTGGATTTACCCGCATTATTACATTAATTGCGACAACAGCCTGAGATATTCAGGCTGTTTTTGATAATTTTCTTAGCCTTTTTTATAATCAATTTTATTAGGTTCTCGATAATATTTTAGTAATGTCATTTACTTATAAGAGTCCATAATGAGAACCAAGAACTCCTCAACAATACTGAACTATCATTCCGAACCACAACGTAAAATTAGCCCAATCGAGTTTAATAACATTCTGAATGATATTAAAAACCACTGTATTAACAGCCCAAAAGAGTTAAAAGCAAGATCAATAACTATCTCAATCCCCAAAAGCTATTCTGATGATTTTGAAATGCTAGCGATTAAAGCCTATCGACAAGAAGAGCGGCGTATTTATCGAGAAGAATGTTCTGCTGCTTTCAAATTCAAAACACATAATGGGATGAAACGAGGCATTTTTTCTTTAGCTCAACAACTGGCTAATAAAAGCGGTGAAAATATTTTAGCGATGGATCCCCAGCCTCACGCAGCCCTCCCCAAAAGAAAATTATTTCGGCCACAACCGCCATTTATCGCCTTTATCAGCGCACTCGGTTATACACTTTTTAGCTAACAGTAAAAAACGCTGAGTTATAACCGCCAAAATAGTTAGCAAAACCATGTCGTTACCTGATAAATATAATAGCTTGGCCCTTCAAGCTATTATTTCACTCTCGATGTCGCTTTATACAATGTTTTTACCTGCCGAAAAGCTAGGATTATTTTCTCTCTCATTTTGTTAAAATAGGAAGTCAGATGAACATATATTCACTTTTCTCACACCATATACTGCGCCCTTCCACGATTAAACAAGGTAGAGCATCTGAATTAGTTTTACAGCTCAGAAAAATCTATAATCACCACACAGCTTACCCCACTCCCCAGCAGCCTACTCAGATAGAAATCGATCTTAGCCAGCTTAATTATCTCAAACTGGGAAATAATCAAAAAGAGTTAGAAAAAACCGCTGAATATAAACAGTTAGTCGATAACACTCGCCAAAAAGCACAAAATGAATTTACCGAAAAAGTATGGAATCACGCCTACCCTCTTCGTCAGTCATATACCGCTAACGGTGGAATGTTTTCTTACGCCCAACAATTAGCTAACAAAAGCCGTTGCAATGTCATTGGTGTTAAAGGTGAATATGTCCCTGCATTAGAGGGAAACAAGCTGCAATATATTATGTTTCGCCCTCAAAACAAACTGTTAGGGATTATTAGTCACTTAGGTAATGTCCTGCTAAGTCAGCAATGCTAAAAAGAAAAGGGCTGTGAACCCCGAAGACTCACAGCCCTTTATTTGCCTATAAACGGTTATTTTCGTTTAACTAACAATGTGATACTTACTATCAGGAATAGGACGCTTGGCAATGCTGCTGCAATAATCGGTGGCACCGAATACACTAAGCTCCAATTACCGAACCCTTGGTTAAGTACGTAAAAGAGGAATCCCCCCACAATACCTGAAATAACACGAACGCCCATAGGAACGGTACGTAACGGCCCAAAAATAAATGAAACTGCCATTAGCATCATAACTGCCGCAGAAAGTGGTGCGAGGATTTTTTTCCACATGCTCAGCTCATAAACCGCAGCCACTTGGCCACTTTCTTTTAAATATGAGACATATTGATACAGGCCGCGGATTGATAGCGAATCAGCATTCAGTGAAACTATTCCTAGTTTTTCTGGGGTTAGGTTGGTCTTCCAATCCACCGTCAATCGCTGTGAACCTGTGATTTTTTTCTCGCTACTTAGAATTGACTCATCCACTTGAGATAACACCCAAAGCTGATTTGTCGAATCGTACTCACCATTCGCAGCAAACATCACCGACTTCAATTTACGTTGGTCATCAAAACGATAAATCGACACATCTTGAATCGATGTCGCATTATTAATCCGCTGAATATGAATAAAATCATTGGCATCTTTTGCCCACATACCTTCATCTGTCACAACTAATGAGTTACCCACGATTTTTTCTGCGCGATAATTTCTTGCCCACTGTTCTCCCGCAGGTGCGATCCACTCACCAATAAACATTGCGACAATGACCAATGGAACTGCTGTTTTCATCACCGATAATGCGATTTGTAAGCGGGTAAAACCGGAAGCTTGCATGACGACTAGCTCACTACGTGAAGCCAGTGCCCCTAACCCCATGAGTGCTCCCAACAAGGCTGCCATTGGAAAGAAGATATCAATATCTTTTGGGACAGTTAATAAAGTGAATACACCTGCGCTCAATGCCGTATAGTCGCCATCACCCACTTTGCGAAGCTGCTCGACAAATTTAATGATCCCTGCCAGTGAAACGAGCAGAAATAGCGTCACTAAAATCGAATTTAAAATGGTTCGACCGATATACCTATCTAAAACACCAAACATCAGGCAACCCCTTTACTCAATTTAAGACGCATACGTCTCATTGGGACGGTATTCCACGCATTTAGGACTATCGCTAATATTAAATACCCCACATTCACCGCCCACATAGTATACCTTGGGTCAAGGTCGCCTTTATCAGCACTATTACGCAATGTACTTTGTAATAAAAAGAAAATGAGGTATAGCAGCATCGCTGGAAGCATACTTAATACCCGTCCCTGACGTGGATTAACTTCGCTTAATGGCACGACCATCAAGGCCATGACGACAACGGAGAATACTATCGTTAAGCGCCAATGGAACTCCGCGTTCACTTCAGGAGTATTTTCAGACCACAGTTGTAGCATATTTTTTTGCTCGACTCGGTCACTACGCGTTTCTGCGGTTTGGTGGTCAACAATAGCTTGGTAATTAACAAAGTCAGTTATTCGAAAATCTCGCAATAACGCGGTTCCTTCATAGCGAGTACCTTCGTTTAAAACAACGACTTGTCGGCCATCGGGGTCTTCTTTCATATAACCGCTATCAGCCACTACAACTGAAGGCCGTTGTTCATTTGCAGCGCGTAGCTGTGCAAGAAATACGTTCTTGAAGTTGCTACCTTTTACATCACCAATGTACAGGACATAATTGCCATCTTTAGTGGTTTTAAATTGCCCTTCCACCATCGCAGCTAGCCCAGGGTTCGCTTTCGCATCAGCCAATACTTGTTCTTGATATTGCGATGACCATGGTAACATCCACGTGATATTAGCCACCGCAACCATTGCGGTAATGACCGCTAGGACTAACGCGGCTTTTACTAAAACACTTTTACCTAAACCGCAGGCGTGCATTACCGTGATTTCACTTTCAGTGTAAAGTTTACTGTAGGTCATCAAAAGCCCAAGGAATAGGCTCAAAGGTAAGATAAGCTGCGCCATTTCAGGCACACCTAACCCCAGTAAAGGAAGTACTAAGTTTGAGGGAATGTTGCCCTGAACCGCAGCGCCAAGAATATCTATCGACTTCTGGCTAAAAAAGATTAGCATCAATACAAAAAGTATGGCTAACTGACTTTTCAGGGTTTCCCGTACCAAATATCTAATAATGATCACGCTTATTACGCCTGTGAAAACTTGTCTTTTGGGAAGAAAATGGCTAAGTTCGTTCGATGTCTGCCATTTACTAACATATACTCTAGTTTATTGTATGGCTACAATGATATAAAAGCATTCTCTATACTGGTTGAAATATCAGAACATGCTTAATATTCGAGAAACCAGATATACCCGCCATACTTCATGGTGTATCGCAATTAACAGCATACAACGTGAGCTATTTCGCGTATAGATGGTTAGTTTAACATAAAGAGTTCATTCTCTATGAGGTAGATCATGCGAAACGCTAATTTTAGCGGGAGCATCGGCCTTTGTCTTTAAGATTCAGGAGAACGCATGGAGTTTAGTGTAAAAAGTGGTAGCCCGGAAAAACAACGCAGCGCTTGTATTGTTGTCGGAGTCTTTGAACCACGCCGTCTGTCCCCAATTGCTGAACAGCTGGACAAAATCAGTGACGGATATATCAGCGCCCTGCTGCGCCGCGGCGAACTTGAGGGTAAAGTAGGGCAATCCCTGCTACTCCATCATGTACCCAACGTTCTGTCTGAACGCATTCTACTTATCGGTTGCGGTAAAGAACGCGAATTAGATGAGCGCCAATTTAAACAAATTATTCAGAAAACAATCAGCACATTGAATGAAACTGGCTCAATGGAAGCCGTCTGCTTCTTAACTGAATTACACGTTAAAGGCCGCAATAATTACTGGAAAGTGCGCCAAGCCGTCGAAACAGCCAAAGAATCACTGTATGTGTTTGATCAACTGAAAAGTAATAAAACAGAACATCGTCGTCCACTGCGTAAACTGGTTTTCAATGTGCCAACTCGCCGTGAATTGACCAGTGGTGAACGTGCTATTTCCCATGGTTTAGCGATTGCTTCAGGTGTTAAAGCGGCAAAAGATTTAAGTAATATGCCACCAAATATCTGTAACGCAGGTTATTTAGCGTCTCAAGCACGTCAATTAGCAGATATTTCAGACAGTAAACTAACCACGCGAGTGATCGGCGAAGAGCAAATGAAAGAGTTAGGAATGAACGCCTATCTCGCGGTGGGTCAAGGTTCACAAAATGAATCGCTGATGTCCATCATGGAATATAAAGGCAATCCAGATCCAGACTGCAAACCTATCGTACTCGTAGGCAAAGGGTTAACCTTTGACTCTGGCGGTATTTCAATCAAACCATCCGAAGGCATGGATGAAATGAAATACGATATGTGCGGCGCGGCTTCTGTTTACGGTGTAATGCGCTTTATCACTGAATTGCAGTTGCCAATTAATGTCATTGGGGTATTAGCAGGCTGTGAAAACATGCCTGGTGGGCGTGCTTATCGTCCGGGTGATATTCTTACTACCATGTCTGGGCAAACCGTTGAAGTCCTCAATACGGATGCCGAAGGCCGTTTAGTTCTGTGTGATGCACTCACCTATGTTGAGCGTTTTGAACCTGAGCTAGTTATTGATATCGCGACCTTAACAGGGGCTTGTGTCATTGCATTAGGCAGTCACTACACTGGGTTGATGTCAAACCACAACCCATTGGCTCATGAGTTATTAAACGCATCAGAGCAAGCGGGTGACCGTGCATGGCGTCTACCACTGGCTGATGAGTATTTTGACCAAATCACGCCTAATTTTGCTGATTTAGCCAATACGGGTGGCCGTCCTGCTGGTGCTATCACCGCGGGTTGTTTCTTGTCTCGCTTTGCGACGAAATATAACTGGGCACACCTTGATATCGCAGGGACTGCTTGGCGTTCAGGCGCAGCAAAAGGCGCTACTGGTCGCCCTGTCTCCATGCTAGCGCAGTTCTTATTGAACCGTGCAGGCCTTAATGGTGATGAGTAATCCCATTTAGCGCTTTAGCTGTACATCACTTGTAAAAATATCCCGATGAGCATTTATGCGACTCGGGATATTATTTTTGGTTTTTTGATACACCAAGAAAGCCATTTTGAGGCAGCTATAAAAAAGGTTATAATTCAACATAGACATAATTCTGCGCTTGGTCACCAAAAACGCGTAGCCCACATCCCATACAAAAGTATGTGACTAAGGCGAAAGTGCGTAGCCAACACCCCTACAAATTGAAGTATGACGGGTATATGAAAAAAGGTACATTTTACCAACTAAAACAGGCATCACCACATCCTGAACTTGAAGCCCATGAATGGCTAGCTTGTGAGCTTGCCGCACAAATGTGGCGCAGTGGAAAGCGTGTTTTAGTTGCTTGCGAAACACAGCAACAAGCTGAAAAGATTGATGAGGCCTTGTGGCAACGCGATCCACACCAGTTTGTCCCGCATAATTTGGCGGGTGAAGGGCCGCGTTATGGTGCACCGATTGAAATTTGTTGGCCTGCTAAACGGGGAAATACCCCACGTGATATCCTGATTAATTTACAAAATCAGTTCGCAGATTTTGCCACGGCTTTCCATGAAGTGGTAGACTTCGTACCTATTGATGAAACTTTAAAACAGTTGGCGCGTGAGCGGTATAAAACTTACCGTAGCGTCGGCTTCAATTTGACTATGGCGGCGCCGCCAACTTACTGAATACAAAAAGATAATGGAAAAGAAACCAGATAGCCCAATGAATGAGCCTTCGCTCGATAAAACGTATAACCCCGCAGAAATTGAGCAATCTCTATATGCTCACTGGGAGAAAAGCGGTTATTTTAAACCTAATGGGGATACCACCCAAGACAGCTTCTGTGTTGTCATTCCACCACCGAATGTCACTGGTAGCCTGCACATGGGGCACGCCTTCCAACAAACCATCATGGATACGATGATCCGCTATCAACGTATGCAAGGTAAAAATACCTTATGGCAAACGGGAACTGACCATGCAGGTATCGCAACTCAGATGGTTGTTGAGCGTAAAATTGCAGCAGAAGAAGGTAAAAACCGTCACGACTACGGCCGCGATGCGTTCATTGACAAAATCTGGGAGTGGAAAGCGGAATCCGGCGGTACAATTTCACAGCAAATGCGCCGTTTAGGCGATTCTGTTGATTGGGATCGCGAGCGTTTTACTATGGATGAAGGCTTATCTAAAGCCGTTAAAGAAGCGTTCGTTCGCCTTTATAAAGAAAACTTGATTTATCGTGGTAAGCGCTTAGTTAACTGGGACCCAAAACTGCACACGGCAATTTCTGACTTAGAAGTTGAAAATCGTGAAATCAAAGGGTCTATGTGGCACCTGCGTTATCCATTGGCTGATGGCGCAAAAACGGCTGAAGGCAAAGACTATTTAGTGGTCGCAACTACCCGTCCTGAGACCATGTTAGGAGATACCGGTGTCGCCGTTAACCCTGAAGATCCACGTTATAAAGATTTAATTGGTAAAGAAATTATTTTGCCAATCGTTAACCGCCGTATTCCAATTGTTGGTGATGAACACGCTGACATGGAAAAAGGTACTGGCTGTGTGAAAATCACTCCAGCTCATGACTTTAATGACTATGAAGTCGGTAAACGCCATCAGTTAACAATGATTAACATGATGGACTTAGACGGCAACGTTCGTAACGAAGCGGAAATTTTCGATACCAACGGTAACCCATCTACCGCTTATAGCTGCGAAATCCCAGAAGCTTACCGTGGAATGGAACGTTTTGCAGCGCGTAAAGCTATCGTCGCAGAATTCGAACAACTTGGCCTGCTGGTTGAAGTGAAACCTCATGACCTGACGGTGCCTTACGGTGACCGTGGTGGTGTGGTTATTGAGCCTATGCTAACCGACCAATGGTACGTGCGTACCGAGCCTTTGGCTCGTGATGCCATTAAAGCCGTTGAAGATGGCCGTATTCAGTTCGTTCCTCGTCAGTACGAAAACATGTATTTCTCTTGGATGCGTGATATTCAAGACTGGTGTATTTCTCGCCAACTGTGGTGGGGCCACCGCATTCCTGCATGGTATGACGAAAAAGGCAATGTCTACGTGGGTCGCGATGAAGACGAAGTTCGTCGTGAAAATAATCTAGGTGCGGATATTGCTCTACGCCAAGACGACGACGTACTGGATACGTGGTTCTCTTCCGGTCTGTGGACATTCTCTACTCTCGGCTGGCCTGAAAATACCGACGCACTGAAAACATTCCATCCAACAGATGTATTAGTCAGTGGCTTCGATATTATTTTCTTCTGGATTGCCCGTATGATCATGATGACCATGCATTTCATCAAAGATGAAAACGGCGAGCCACAAGTGCCATTCAAAACCGTTTATATGACAGGCCTGATCCGTGATGAAGAAGGCCAAAAAATGTCGAAATCCAAAGGGAACGTTATCGACCCATTAGATATGATTGACGGTATCTCTTTGGAAGATTTACTTGAAAAACGTACTGGCAACATGATGCAGCCACAATTGGCTGAAAAAATTGCTAAACGTACTCGTAAAGAGTATCCAGAAGGGATCGAAGCCCATGGTACTGATGCACTACGCTTCACTTTGGCGGCATTAGCGTCAACAGGCCGTGATATCAACTGGGATATGAAACGCCTGTCCGGCTATCGCAACTTCTGTAATAAATTATGGAATGCGAGCCGTTTCGTTCTGATGAATACTGAAGGCCAAGATTGTGGTCAAAACGGCGGCGAAATAAGCTTCTCACTGGCTGACCGCTGGATCATGGCGCAATTCAATCAAACAGTGAAAGCTTACCGTGAAGCGTTAGATACTCACCGTTACGATATCGCAGCGGGTATTTTGTATGATTTCACATGGAATGAATTCTGTGACTGGTACTTAGAGCTGTCTAAACCTGCTGTTCATAAAGGTAACGAAGCACAAGTACGTGCGGCTCGCTTCACCTTAATTGAGGTATTAGAAGGCTTACTGCGCCTTGCTCACCCAATCATTCCATTTATCACTGAAACCATCTGGCAGCGCGTCAAAGTGGTTAAAGGTATTGATGCCGATACCATTATGTTGCAAGCGTTCCCTGAGTTCGATGCGGCTAAAGTGGATGAGCTCGCGCTAAGTGACCTTGAGTGGATCAAAGAAGCCATTATTGCTGTACGTAATATTCGTGCAGAAATGAATATCTCTCCAGGTAAGCCACTGGATGTGATGCTGCGTGGTGCTTCTGCTGATGCAAAACGTCGCGTTGAAGAAAACCAAAGCTTTATCAAATCAATGGCACGTTTAGAAAGCATCCGCGTACTGGCTGATGGTGAAGAAGCACCGGTTTCTGTCACTAAACTCGTTGGCGGTGCAGAGCTGCTGATCCCAATGGCTGGCTTAGTCGATAAAGACGCAGAACTGGCTCGTTTAGATAAAGAGCTGGAAAAAGTGGTGAAAGAAATCGAAACCATTGAAAGCAAGTTAGCTAACGAAGGTTTTGTGAGCCGTGCGCCTGCTGCCGTTGTTGAAAAAGAACGTGAACGCTTAACTGCCAATATTGAAGCAAAAGCTAAAATTGAAGCGCAAAAAGTGACCATCGCCTCTTTGTAATTATTAATTAGCTAATCATTTTTAAGCCCTTATCGATTCGTTGATAAGGGCTTTTTATTCGAGTATCATCAAATGACTGCGTTCGCAGTTCTCAGATTGAAGTTCCCTTCTGGTTCTCTCTACACTGAGTTGTACACAATAATAATCAAGAGTTTCACATGACAACACAAAACTACAAAATTCGTCCTATCGAACAACAAGATAACGCAGGTATTGCCGCGGTAATCCGCGAAGTTTCTGCTGAGCATGGCTTAACCGCAGACAAAGGCTTTGCTGTTGCTGACCCTATTTTAGATACCTTATTTGAGGTTTATAGCAAACCGCGCAGTGCTTACTGGGTGGTGGAAATGGATGGCGAAATTGTTGGCGGTGGCGGTGTTTCACAAGTCGCGGGAGGCGATAACGATACGGCAGAATTACAGAAAATGTATTTATCTTCCGTGCTACGTGGCAAAGGCTTAGCAAAACAAATCGTACTGATGTCACTGGAATTTGCTAAAGCGCAAGGCTACACTCGTTGCTATTTAGAAACAACCAAAGAACTTCAAGCTGCTATTAAGTTATATGAAAAATTAGGGTTTGAATTTATTGATGAACCGTTAGGAAATACGGGTCATAGTGACTGTGAAATTCGTATGTTAAAGGCATTATAATTCTACGCTAAACAAAAAAGGATAGTTTTTAGCTATCCTTTTAAGTAATTATATGATGCGACTAATAATTAATGCACGCGATCTTCAGGGTCAACATCATCACCGTCTTCGTCGTCATACTCTGCATCTGGGTCTTCAAAATACGTGCCCCAACCATCATAGTTGATGCCCATTTTTTCAGCCAACTTCATTAATTGCTCAACCTGTGCGTCAATCAGCTCTGCATTTAAAGCACTTTCACTGATTACATCGCAACACATCAGGGTTTCACCCGTTTCAATTTCGAGCTCTTCTGCATCCGTGACTTCATAGCCTAGTTTAAAAGCTTCAACGGCTGCTTTCTCTAACAGAGCAAAGTTGTCCGCAGAGAAGTGATGCTCAATCGCATACAATGCATCAGGATCGCTACCATCTTCCAGTAATTCCTCGATGATCAAGCGAGTTTCTTCGTACTGCGCATCGAGTTCAGCTTTATCTACCATATCCACACCCCTTTTGTTTCTTTGTCGCTCATCTTTCTTTGCGCCATTCTCCCACACGGTTGACAGTGAAACCATATATTTAAAGATAATTTCTTTTACATTGGGGGTTGATTTTGAATTTTTATGAATATAAATTGAATATTAATTCAAATCAAAAAGGCTACCAATTATGAATCCCCTATATAATAAACCTTTTTTAAGGTTACTTGATTTTACTTCTAGCGAAATTCATTCACTTTTAAAACTCTCTTCTTGGTTAAAATCAGAAAAAAAAGCGGGCACAGAGCAGCCCCTCCTTTCAGGGAAAAACTTTGCCCTTATTTTTGAGAAAGACTCAACACGGACACGCTGTGCATTTGAAGTTGGAGCATTTGACCAAGGTGCTAGAGTCACTTATTTAGGGCCTTCTGGTAGCCAAATCGGCCATAAAGAAACCATGAAAGACACCGCTAGAGTGTTGGGTCGGATGTATGACGGTATCCAGTACCGTGGATTCGCCCAAAACACGGTAGAACTCTTAGCCGCGCATTCGGGAGTGCCTGTATGGAATGGATTAACTAACGAATTCCATCCCACACAGTTATTAGCCGATCTGCTGACTATTCAAGAGCACCGACCAAATACGCCATTCTCAGAAATTAAATTTGCCTATTTAGGCGATGCGCGTAACAACATGGGCAACTCGATGTTAGAAGCTGCTGCTCTCACAGGTTTAGATTTACGCCTTGTTGCGCCAAAAAGTTGCTGGCCAGAGGAAGACTTAGTGAACACTTGCCAAGCACTAGCTCAAAAAACGGGTGCGAAAATCACGCTCACGGAAGATGTCGCCGAAGGCGTTAAAGATGCTGATTTTATCTATACCGATGTGTGGGTATCGATGGGAGAAGCCAAAGAAGTATGGGCACAGCGCATTAATTTATTAAAACCATACCAAGTGAATATGAATGTGATTAAGCTCACTGGCAACCCAAATGTGAAGTTCCTACATTGTTTGCCTGCCTTTCATAATGAAGACACCACATTGGGCGCACAATTAGCTAAAGAATTCAATATGTTTGGTGGCTTAGAAGTCACGGAAGAAGTCTTTGAATCGCCTTATAGCATTGTCTTTGACCAAGCAGAAAACCGTTTACATACTATCAAAGCGGTGATGGTGGCGACATTAGCGCCAGAATTGCCTGTTAATATATTTTAATTATGCTGCTCTGTAGACATCAATTTAAGCAAAGGATGTCTACAGAAAAGTTTGACGAGTTAGAAGTGGCTATCAGGGATAGATCAGGCGCTACAACAAAATTACATTGTAAAAATCTTTATTTTTGAAGCGTTGATATCACTTTCTTTTTTTGACCAGTAACTTCAGGGGCTGTTGTTCTAAACCGGTCAGACATTAGTACTTTAGCATTCGCTAACATAATATCGCGCATTTCTTGAGGCGATAATCTTTCAACCTTATTATTCCCCATAAATCACCCCGTATCATTAATGTTCACAAGCTGTATTGTATCAAATTCCACAATAATTTTACAGCATGGTGAAAAATAGACTATTTTAATAGCACTATTGATTCGACAGTAATTCCGTAAGTAACGATAGCTGAATTAATTGCAAAGCGTCACTGGTTGCAAACATAACATTTTCATCCCTTAATAATTTGAAACCAAACTTTTGATAATGTGAGATCAAGCCTTCATCAGGTTCAATAATATAAATGGCTTTACTATCTGGATATTGAGTAAGGAAAAAAGTTACCGCAATAATAACTAAAGTAGTTAAACGCCCATTTAGAGGGTGCTCTGGGAGGTCTCGCACAAAAGACTCAATCAAAAAAATATGTAAGTCGCCACGCTTAGTCGCGTAAACACCAAGTACTGCACCATCAATTTCAGAACCTTTCTCTAATCTGAACCCCATATGAAAGCTGTCTTCACTGAGAAAATGTCCAAATTTGCTAAGCCAATTTAACACAGACCGTTTATCTCTCACTAAGGACTCAAAGTCATCTTCTGATAGCGTACTTACTTGTAAATCTAAGAGAGCTTCATCAACAAACTCCTGTAAAAAATCGACTGTTTTATGTAGATTAGACTCCGAAGACACATGCGACTCCCTATATTGTTATCCGTTATACTCTGCTCCTCATACCTCACCTGCAAAAATATTTTGGCCTACTTTGCTGAAAATTTATATCAAATAAAAGTAGGCCATTCAGATAGAAAAAAGTGATTAATAAAGAAATAATATATACTGATTAGGATCTTTCACCATTAGCCAATCGGCTATTAATTATTTCAATAACTGATGGCAAATCAGCTAAAGTATCAATCACATAATGAGCGCCAGCAGCATATAGTTTCTCTGTGGCTTGTTGTTTCAACGCGTTAACTTCATCAATTGGCATCCCTTGATATTCTTCCCATGTTTTACCAAATTCATTACCCGAAACCGATAATCCAACGCTCCACATTCCCGCATTGCGCCCTTCTTCAATTCCGGGAACGGCATCATCCACTTTGATACAAGCGGATACGGAACCAACACCTAGCTCAATGACGTTCTGTAATGCCATCCAAGGTCCCGGACGCCCACCAGCAAGGAGGTCATCACTTGCTATCCAGTAGTCGGGTTGGTAGCCCAATGCCTTTGCAGCTGGAACTAACTTTTCCATCACGGCACGAGGGTAACCTGAACAAGAGCCAATTTTAATACTTTTGTTGCGTAATGTAGCGATTGTGTCGACAACTCCAGTGATTGGTGTTGCAAAGTCGATAACTTTCGCAATTTGCAATGGCATAAAGGCCGCGTAGATTTTATCGATATCCTCACTACTCATTGAGCGGCCAAACTTTGCGTTCCATAAAGCGTCTACTTCAGGCAATTTACCCAGTGCTTCAATATGTTGCCATTTTCCTAGTCCCATAGGAATGCGCGCTTGAGCCAATGTAATATTTATATCAAACACAGATTTAAATGCTTCGATGAAAATCTGAGTAGGAGCAAAAGAGCCAAAATCTACAGTGGTACCCGCCCAATCAAGGATAACGGCTTCAATACGGTTCATTTCTTTTCCTTATTTTTCCCAGTAAATGGCTTTTTTTATTGCTACCAACAATGCATCAATGTCTTTTTCATAAACTTCACCAATATTTCCAATACGGAAACAATCACTTTGCGAGACCTTGCCCGGATAAATGACAAAACCCTGAGATTTTAAACTCTGATAAAATTGCTTAAATTGGTAATCAGATGAATTTGGTGAGTAAAATGCGGTGATAATTGGCGAATGAAGGCTATCTTCTAACAACGTGGTAAAACCTAATTTACGCATACCGGACACCAACTTGTATTGATTCCCTTGATAACGTTGAAAGCGAGCGGCTACGCCACCTTCTTTAGCTAACTCCTTGAGTGCTTGGGCAAATGCTAATACAGTATGAGTTGGAGAAGTAAATCGCCATTTACCTTGGAAATCTTCCATACAGCGCCACTGTGCGTATAAATCTAGCGATAATGAACGAGAGCGCCCCTTACAACGTTCAAGCGCCTCGGTACGGGCGATAACAAAAGCAAACCCCGGAACCCCTTGAATACATTTATTCGCAGAACTAATTAAAAAATCAATGTTAAGCTCAGCAATATCCATGGGGACCCCACCAAAACTGCTCATTGCATCCACGATATAGCGTTTTTGATACTGCTTCGCTAATTTCGCGACTTTTTCTATCGGGTTTAAAATCCCTGTCGTAGTTTCACAGTGCACCATCGCAATATGAGTGATTTGGCTATCTTGTCGCAATAACTGTTCAATCTGTTGCACATCTGGCAACGACACTTCACCGCAATCATAAACACAATGAGCCACACCCAATCGCTGAGCCATTTCAGCCATTCGAGCACCGTAAGCGCCATTACTGATAATCAAAACTTTCTCTTTATCACCGATTGCACTACCTAAAACCGCTTCAACCGCATAGCTTCCACTTCCTTGAAGCAGGACCGAAGAATACCCTGCTTTGGCCGTTGCCAGTGCCACTAATTGTTGACGAATATTTTGTACAACGCCTAAATTATAATCATCATCCCATGTACAGCTATCAAACAGCATGGCTTCTTTCACCGTTTTAGACGTCGTAAGCGGCCCCGGTGTTAATAGCAAATAATTATTGTTTGTCATTCAATTTACCTATTGGTCTATACCAGATTTCCATTATAATGGTCGTAGGCTGCTCAAAAGGTCAAAGGAAAAGTGCTCGTGAAACAAAAAATTCATATAACTATGTATAATATGACTGAAACAATGACAGGAAATAACCATGAAATTATCAGCGGATGAAGCCCCGCAATATCTGCTTATCAAAGCCCAATTACAGGAAAAGATTCAAAATGGCTCGCTAAAATGTGGTGATAAACTCCCCTCGGAACGCGAACTTTGTGCCATTTTCAATACCACTCGTGTCACTATTCGCGAAAGTTTGGCACAGCTAGAATCCAGTGGGGCAATTTACCGGTCTGAACGTCGTGGTTGGTTTGTCACACCTGAGCGCCTTTGGTTAGACCCAACCCAAAATACTAATTTCCATAAACTTTGCCTCGAACAAGGTCGCCAACCAAAGACAGTTTTACTGGATGGAAAAGTTATTACCGTTCCTCTCGAAGCTATGGAGCCGTTAAAACTTCAATCATTTGAACAAATTTATTTACTCACCCGCCTACGTTTTGCTGATGACAGGCCCGTTTGTTACTGTGAGAACCATTGTTTACCAGCTCGCGTTCCTGAACTGCTACGCCACGACCTCAACGGCAGTTTAACGGAAGTGTACGAAGCTCATTTCAATTTAATCTATACCAGTATGCATTTGTCTTTCTACCCAACGGCAATGCCTGCCCAAGCGGCACAAGCACTGGGGGTTACGGTTGGCCGTCCAGCCTTATTGTTGCAACGCTTAAACTATGACCAACATGGGCGAATTTTAGATTATGATGTTGAATACTGGCGCCACGATAGCTTGCGCATCGAAGTCGATACTTTGTGATTATTTCTATTTATAGAAAATAATTTTATCTATTTAGCTGCATTTCATCTTTCTGTCATATAAACCCGTTAGCGTAAAAAACATCTGGTATATACCAGAATACATTTTACCTTAACAGGAGATAACCATGAAACGCACCTACTTAGCTGGTCTATTAATGGCAACCCTTTGCTCTACCTCTGTTTTTGCCGCTGATGTTGTGACTGTTTACTCCGCTGATGGCCTGCACGATGGCAACAACAGTTGGTATAAAAATCAGTTCGAGGCGTTTACCAAACAAACAGGCATTAAAGTACAATATGTCGAAAGTGGTTCAGGGGCGATAGTTGAAAGGCTCGCTAAAGAACGCACCAATCCACAAGCCGATGTGCTTATTACCGTTCCGCCTTTTATCCAACGTGCCGCAAAAAACCAGTTATTAGCTGAATTTATGCCAGAAAATGCAGCAAATATTCCTAATTCAAATCACTTTTACACGCCGTTGGTCAATAATTACCTGACCTTTATCTATAACGCTAAGCTGCTTAAGTCTCCTCCTGAAAATTGGGACTCCCTACTCGATTCTCGCTTTAAAAATAAACTTCAATATTCAACACCGGGACAAGCTGGGGATGGTACTGCAGTGATGTTACAAGTTTTCCACAGTTTTAATGGCAAAGACGCAGGGTTTGATTATCTCGGTAAGTTGCAGGCTAATAACGTTGGCCCATCCGCCTCGACAGGTAAGCTTACCGCCCTCGTGAATAAAGGGGAGCTCTATGTCGCTAATGGCGACTTACAAATGAATTTATCCCAAATGGTACGTAACCCTAATGTCCAAATTTTCTGGCCAAAAGATGCCAATGGGGAACGTAGTACACTGGTTTTACCTTATGTTGTCGGCTTAGTTAACAACGGCCCTGAAACCGAAAACGGTAAAAAACTCATTAATTTCCTGCTGGATAAACCATCACAAAGCCGTGTTAGTGAGCTTTCATGGGGTATGCCTGTTCGTTCAGATATCACACCATCTGATAAGCAATACCAGAGCGCTGTCCAAATGTTAGAAGGTGTGAAAACTTGGCAGCCTAATTGGGATGAAGTTGAAGTTTCCCTATCCGATGATATTTCCCGTTGGCAAAAAGTCACTGATGGTGAGTAACTTGTGATGTTGATGAAACGAAAAGCCACTACTGCAATGCAGCAAACCGAGCACTCTGGGATCACATTAGAGTCTTTACGTGTCTCATATCATAATAATGTCGTGCTAAAACCTTTAGATTTAACCATCGACTCTGGGGAAATATTGGTGTTGATTGGCCCGTCTGGTTCAGGAAAAACCACGGTATTGCGAGCCATTGCGGGGTTTGCTCAACCTGACAGCGGGCGCATCTTATTAGGTGATATGGATATCACCCACCTTCCCCCATACCAACGCGGACTCGGTATGGTTGTACAAAATTATGCGCTATTTCCCCATATGAAAGTGGAAGAGAATGTCGCATTTGGCTTACGAGCTCAGAAACAACCTAAAGCACTCATTAACGAGCGAGTCATTGAAGCCCTTAAAATCGTCGGAATGACGGATTACGCAACCCGCTACCCTCACCAACTTTCAGGGGGGCAGCAACAGCGAGTTGCGATTGCTAGAGCGATAGCCGTAAGGCCTCGTGTTCTGTTACTCGACGAACCGCTTTCCGCACTAGATGCGCAAATTCGTCATAATATGGTTGAAGAAATTGCCCGTTTACACCGCGAACTGCCCGATTTAACTATTCTTTATGTGACTCATGACCAAACTGAAGCTCTCGCACTTGGTGATAAAATTGGCATTATGAAAGATGGCTACTTAGTCGCACATGGTGAGAAAAATGCCTTATATCACCGCCCACCCAACCGTTTTGCTGCTGAGTTTTTAGGCCGAGCCAATATTCTAGCCGCTACTGCGCTTGGTTTTTCAACAAGCCCTGGAAAAGTGAATGTCAGTTGTGGTGGAACATTGTTGGAGGCTCATACATTAGGCATGCGAGCAGGCACTCACAAATGGGTGTGTATCCGCCCACAGCACATCACGCTAGTACCAAATTCCAATGCCACCAATCAATTACAGGCCACATTGACGTCTATTCGCTGGCAGGGGGATTTAACGCATTTAATTTGTGATGTTGCTGGTGAAACCGTGAGTGTTGCCATCACCCATTTGGCCTCACCGCCTAAAATAGGCGACAAACTCACTTTATGGTTTTCACCTGCGGATACCGTTTTAATTGAGGAATAACATGTCACATATTAGCGTGCCAAAAGGTTCATCAATAACGATAAAGCCCATTTATTGGATATTGCCGCCACTACTGGTGTTAGTTACGTTGTTTTTTTATCCCTTATTGTTGATAGCCCAACAAGCACTACAAAATGAGGCGGGTAGATGGGGGTTGGATGCATTTTGGCAACTTATTGAGTCAAAACGCTTTATTAATGGGTTATGGAATACACTCTACATTGCCATTTTGGCCACCTTAGGTTGCCTTGTGATAGGCAGTGTATTGTCACTGATCTTAGTGTTTATTCCTTTTCCGGGAAGCCGTTTTATCACGCAAGTGATTGATACTTTTATTGCTCTACCGACCTTTTTGATTACCCTAGCTTTTACCTTCATTTATGGTTCTGCAGGGCTACTCAATGGCACCTTGATGGCATTGTTTGATTTAGAATTCCCCCCCGTTGAGTTTCTTTATTCTATCCATGGGGTGATTTTGGCAGAAATTACCGTTTTTACCCCGTTAGTCATGCGTCCCCTTATGGCGGCACTGCGGCAAATCGACAAAAGCCAGTTAGAAGCGGCAAGTATTTTAGGCGCACACCCTGCACGGGTTATCGCGCAAGTTATTTTCCCTGCGGCGCTTCCCGCTTTATTAGCAGGGGGTAGCCTGTGCCTGCTGTTAACCACCAATGAATTTGGCATCGTACTGTTTATCGGGGCGAAAGGCGTCAATACCTTGCCGATGATGGTATACAGCAAGGCAATATTAGAGTCAGATTATACCGTGGCATGCATGATTGCCTTAATTAACATCTTGCTTTCACTCGGGTTATTTTTCCTATACAGAATGGCGACCACTCGCCTTGGGGTAAGGAATTAATTATGTTGATTTGGTCTAAAAAAGGACGAGCCACTGCCACTATCATTGCCATCAGCTTATTTGGTTTATTGTTTTTACTGCCTTTAGTAATGATTTTAATGTCGAGTTTCAGCCGCCAATGGAATGGCATTTTACCTTCAGGCTTTACTTTTGAACATTTTGTGAATGCGTTTAGTGGGCCAGCTTGGGATGCCATTTTATCCAGCCTAGTGGTTGGTTTTAGTGCCAGTCTATTTGCGCTGTTTTGTGGGCTTTGGGCTGCGTTAGCACTAAGAAGACACAGTGGGAAAATACAAAAGTGGCTGAGTATTGCATTTTATCTCCCCAGCGCTATTCCTTCTGTGTCTATTGGGCTTGGGATCCTTGTAGCATTCAGCCAAGGCTATTTACAGATGAACGGCACTTTTTGGATTGTATTTAGTGCTCATTTTGTGTTGATTTCTGCTTTTACGTTTAGCAATGTTTCCACTGGGTTAACCCGTATTTCTCCCGATATTGAAAATGTGGCTTTTAGCTTAGGCGCTTCTCCTTGGTATCGTTTATGCCATGTCACCCTACCACTATTGATGCCATGGATGATTTCAGCATTAGCATTAAGCCTATCACTGTCCTTAGGGGAACTTGGTGCCACAATGATGTTATATCCCCCCGGCTGGGCGACATTACCTGTTTCCATTTTCAGTTTAACCGATAGAGGCAATATTGCTGATGGTTCGGCACTAACGATTGTATTAGTTTCGATTACATTATTACTAATGATGAAATTAGAGAAAGTAGCAAAAAGGCTTGGGCAAAAATAAAAGTTATCACGCTAAATAGCCAAGTAACCTCTACCTACTGGGCTATTTAGCGGCCTGTATACTATTCCCACATATACTTATCTTTTTTTGTCCAGCCTTTGGATACCATACATTCCAAGTAATAATTATTACGGGTATCTTCATTGACATCAATCACATAGCTTTCCATAACTGGTGTTTGTTCTTTATAAGTTTTGTCTTTTCCACAATCATCATCTTTTTTGCATTTTTTTTCGACATAAGACATAACAGAGCGCTGCGCAACTTCATTTTTGATTGGGTACAAATGAAGGGCTTCGGGTTTACAAACTGCATTCGCCTCAGCTTGAGTGAATTTTGAGCCACCGGAAACAGGTACCCAAACAGATGAACAGCCAGAAAGAAGGAATGCCAATAGAATAAAAAGTCGTGATTTCATAATGATCATATTTAATTAAAAAGAAAAAATATCTTACTCGTACATAAAATGTGTGTAAATAAATGTACTGTATATTCAATCATGTGATTTAATTTTGGTTTAAAAAACACCAATGCTCAGCACATTCCCTATTGAGAGATACTATTTCTCCCATTTTTCAGTTAGTTCAAATATTCACCAAAACGCAAAAATAAAAAAAATATATTTTTCTTTATGCAAACGCTTGCGTCATAGAATGAGATGCGTATAATGCGCCACAATTTGCCGGGAGAAACCATGAACGCTGCTGCTCTATTTTTTACAGAGAACACCTCCACTGCACTGCCTTCTGGCGGTCTGGACAGCCTGTTTTTCCCCTTCTTATTTATAGAAAAGCCCCTCAATTGAGGGGCTTTTTTTTGGCCTATAGACCTAACATGTCTTGCTGACACAGGAGAACAACAATGCCGAATCCTTTATACCACCGCGATATCATCTCGATTAATGATTTAGACCGTTCAGACCTTGAATTAGTGCTTAATGTTGCGGCTTCATTAAAAAAACAGCCGCAACCTGAGTTTCTAAAACATAAAGTCATCGCAAGTTGTTTCTTTGAGGCCTCTACACGCACACGCTTGTCATTTGAAACGGCTATCCATCGTTTAGGCGCTTCCGTTGTTGGTTTCTCTGATAGCACCAACACATCCCTCGGTAAAAAAGGGGAGACATTAGCCGATACCATTTCTGTTATCAGCCAATATGTCGATGCTATTGTCATGCGCCATCCGCAAGAAGGTGCCGCTCGCCTCGCTAGCCAGTTTGCAGGCCACATTCCTGTCATTAATGCAGGCGATGGTTCAAACCAACATCCCACACAAACATTACTCGACTTGTTTACTATCCAAGAAACGCAAGGCCGTTTAGAGAACCTGCAAATTGCCATGGTCGGTGACCTAAAATATGGCAGAACCGTGCATTCCTTAACCCAAGCACTGTCTAAATTTGAAGGCAATCACTTCTACTTTATTGCCCCTGAAGCGCTTTCAATGCCAAACCATATTCTGCACATTTTAGAAGAAAAAGGCGCAACCTACAGCCTGCATAATAATATTGATGAAGTGATGCCAGAACTCGACATTCTGTATATGACCCGTGTACAAAAAGAGCGCCTCGACCCCTCTGAATACGCGAATGTGAAAGCACAATTTATTTTAAGTGCGGCTGACCTGCATTGTGCAAAACCGAATTTAAAAGTCTTACACCCACTACCACGGGTTGATGAAATCGCAGTTGATGTGGATAGCACACCTTATGCTTACTATTTCCAACAAGCAGGAAATGGGATTTATGCAAGGCAGGCATTGTTATCTCTAGTTTTAAATAAAGAATTAGCTATCTGAGGAGGACATACCATGACACAAGATCATAAATTACAAGTTGAAGCAATCAGCCACGGTACCGTTATTGACCACATTCCTGCTCAAATTGGTTTCAAATTACTAAAGTTATTTAAACTAACAAAAACAGATGAACGCATCACAATTGGTTTAAATTTGCCATCAAGCAATCTAGGTAAAAAAGACATTATCAAAATCGAAAATACCTTTTTAACCCCAGAGCAAGCTAACCAATTAGCCATGTATGCCCCTGAAGCCACCGTTAACCGTATTGAAGATTACCAAGTGGTAGAAAAACTTGAACTCACACTGCCTCAGTATATCGACAATGTGTTAATTTGCCCAAACAGCAACTGTATTAGCCATAATGAGCCAGTATCGAGCAGTTTCCGCGTGAAAAAAATCGGCAAAGAAGTCGCACTGACGTGTAAATTCTGCGAAAAAGAGTTCGATAGAGACGCTGTGATCAATAACCAATAGGTTGTTTTTGCGTAGACTGCGGTGTTGTGTAGGTGCAATCCATGTTTATAATGGCGCCTAACACCCCATAAAGTTATACTCAAAGTCACACTAAGCCACAAACACCGCTGTGGCTTGCCATATGACGAGTATTTTTTCTTTACGTGATGAAACGGAGTAGTTATGTCATACGAAATCAATACAGAAAACGCACCAGCAGCGATCGGTCCTTACGTTCAAGGCGTAGATTTGGGTAGTATGGTTATCACATCAGGGCAAATCCCTGTTGACCCTAAAACGGGTGAAGTGCCTGAAGATATCGCAGCACAAACTCGCCAATCACTGGCTAACGTAAAAGCAATTTTAGAAAAAGCTGGCTTAAGTGCGGCTAATATCGTGAAAACAACGGTATTTGTAAAAGATTTAAATGACTTTGCGACAGTGAATGCAACCTACGAAGAATTTTTCAAACAACATAATGCACCATTCCCAGCGCGCTCTTGCGTTGAGGTTGCTCGTCTGCCAAAAGACGTGAAAATTGAAATCGAAGCAATCGCAGTACGTAAATAACGATTAATTCGAGCCAAACACCCCATGCTTTGGGTGGGGTGTCTTTCATTACTTCCTACCCCCGATACAGAATAACCTCCCCGCCACAATGGTCATTTTCATGGTTTACAAATAAAGAAAATCACATCTCTTTTTTTATTTAGCTCACTGAAATGAATATTGGCAACTGAAAAGATTTATTTCCTCTGCGCTTTTGATCTTCATACAAATTATTTTTTTCTTTGTTTTAAATCAAATGTTGGCGATCTAAATAAAAGCAAAATCCCACATATTGTGCTTTAATTACACCAAATGACACAACATATAGTATTTATTCACATTTTATCCACAGATTAGTCCCCGTGATAAACATGGCGAATAGCTGAAGTCGTATTGTGGATAACTTAACAAGGAGAATGCCCGTGGGAACGGTTGTTATAAAAAGAGATGGTTGTCAGGTCGGTTTTGACCTTCCACGAATTCAGGAAGCCGTTAAACGTGCAGCGGCTGCTGTGAATGTTAAGGATGACGATTATTGTCTTCAGGTTGCTTCTGTTGTCACAGAGCAGCTTTGCAGCCGTGACCGAGTGGATATCGCTGACATTCAAGATGCTGTCGAAAACCAATTGATGGCAGGGCCTTATAAAGACTTAGCCCGTGCTTATATTGAATATCGCCACGATAGAGACAGCGAACGCGAAAAACGCAGCCAATTGACACATGACATTCGTGGGCTAATCGAACAAAGTAACGTCTCTTTACTTAATGAAAACGCCAATAAAGACAGTAAAGTGATCCCGACACAGCGCGATTTACTCGCCGGTATTGTCGCTAAACACTATGCAAAACAACATATTTTGCCGAGAGATGTCGTTATCGCACACGAACGTGGTGAAATTCACTATCATGATCTCGACTATGCGCCGTTCTTCCCGATGTTTAACTGTATGTTAATTGACCTTGAAGGCATGTTAACTAACGGGTTTAAAATGGGAAATGCAGAAATAGAGCCACCAAAGTCTATTTCAACCGCAACAGCTGTTACAGCACAAATTATTGCACAGGTTGCGAGCCATATTTATGGGGGCACAACCATTAACCGTATTGACGAAATTTTAGCGCCATATGTCGCTATCAGCTACGAAAAGCACCTAAAAGTCGCCAAAGAATGGGGAATAGCAGACGCAGAAGGTTATGCACACAGCCGCACCGATAAAGAGTGTTACGACGCCTTTCAATCCTTAGAGTATGAAGTCAATACGCTTCACACCGCAAATGGCCAAACCCCGTTTGTCACCTTTGGTTTTGGTCTCGGAACCTCTAAAGAAGCACGATTAATTCAGCAATCTATTCTGAAAAACCGCATTGCGGGACTTGGTAAAAACCGTAAAACGGCCGTTTTCCCTAAGCTCGTATTTGCAATTAAAGATGGCCTAAACCATAAGCTAGGCGACCCTAATTACGATATCAAACAACTCGCTTTAGAGTGTGCCAGTAAGCGCATGTACCCCGATATTCTTAACTACGACCGTGTCGTTGATGTTACTGGGTCATTTAAAACGCCAATGGGCTGCCGCAGTTTCCTTGGTACCTATGAAGAAAATGGGCAACAAATTCATGATGGCCGCAACAATTTAGGCGTTATCAGCCTCAATTTGCCTCGTATTGCTATCGAAGCTCAAGGCAATGAAGATGCATTTTGGGCATTACTGGATGATCGCTTAGCTATTGCCAAAAAAGCCTTAATGACTCGCATTGCCCGTTTAGAAACCGTAAAAGCACGTGTTGCGCCAATTTTATATATGGAAGGCGCTTGTGGAGTTCGCTTAAAAGCGGATGATAACGTCGCTGAGATATTCAAAAATGGTCGTGCATCTATTTCTTTAGGTTACATTGGGTTGCATGAAACCATCAATGCACTTTTTGGCACACAGACTCATGTCTATGATAATGAAAAATTGCGTGAAAAAGCCGTCGAAATTGTCAGCCACTTACGCCAAGCCACTGATGAGTGGAAAGCCAAAACAGGCTATGGTTTCAGTTTATACAGCACACCAAGTGAAAACTTGTGTGACCGTTTTTGCCGTCTCGATACCGCTGAATTTGGTGTGATACAAGGTGTTACCGACAAAGGCTACTACACAAACAGCTTCCACTTAGATGTTGAAAAACAGGTGAATCCTTACGATAAAATTGATTTTGAAGCACCTTACCCTGCACTCGCGAATGGCGGTTTTATCTGTTATGGCGAATACCCAAACTTACAACATAATGTTAGAGCCTTAGAAGACGTGTGGGATTACAGCTATCAACATGTGCCTTATTATGGGACTAACACCCCCATTGATGAGTGTTATGAATGCGGTTTCTCCGGTGAATTTTCCTGCACCAGCAAAGGTTTTACCTGCCCGGCTTGTGGTAATCATGATACTAACCGCGTTTCAGTTATCCGCCGTGTCTGTGGCTATTTAGGCAGCCCAGATGCAAGGCCATTTAATGCAGGAAAACAAGAGGAAGTCAAACGCCGTATTAAGCATTTAGGTAACGGCCAAATAGGTTAATGCCATGAATTATCACCAATATTATCCTGTTGATGTGGTCAATGGCCCCGGAACCCGCTGTACACTGTTTGTGGCAGGGTGTGTTCATCAATGCCGTGGTTGCTACAACCAAAGTACATGGCGAGTGGATTCAGGTGTGCCATTCACCCAAGAAATGGAAGACCAAATTATCCAAGACTTGCAAGACACGCGTATTCGTCGACAGGGATTATCCCTGTCCGGCGGAGACCCGCTACACCCAGCCAATTTGCCTGCAGTGCTCAAGTTGGTAAAACGCGTTAAAGCAGTTTGCCCAGATAAAGACATCTGGTTATGGACAGGATACACATTGGGTGATTTAACGCTTGAACAGCAAAAAGTGGTGAGTTTTGTCAATACCGTGATTGACGGTAAATTTGAGCAGGATTTACATGACCCGCGCTTAATTTGGCGCGGTAGCTCAAATCAGGTGATCCATAGGCTTCGTTAAATTTGGCATTCCCAATATAGCTTGGTGCCAAAACCTAATTTATTATCCACCATTTTGACATTCTGTAAGTGAAGCTGCCAAACTGGCAGTTTCGCTGCTATTGCCACAGGGAAGCGGCGGCAGTAGAAACCGCGAGCAAGCTGTGCTTCCTCACTTTCTAATATTTTAATTTCACCTGTAAATTGAATACCTTGTATTGTATTCACGGCTTTAGTTTGCGCCGATATTGTGCCAGCCACTTGCGGGTTAGCCACCATCAATTGCCCATGCTTGGAATTCGGGTCTGTCATTAAAATCAGACACATCGTTTTCGCATCAAATGCATAGTAACAACTGGCAGGCCAGATATCATTGTTGTGATGAGCAAAAAGGGAAAAAACGTGTTGGCGAGCAATATAGCGTTGGATGTGTTTTAAAGTTTGTTCAGACGTCATAGCGGTTTCCATATAAACCCGTTCAGAACAAGCTTTCGGGTTACCCCTAAGCTTGCTTAAACTGTTCTGAACGTAGGCATAAAATTCGCTATTACTATACTCTAACTAGCTGAAATATTAACCTAAATGTTTTTAGACTTATACGCCAACTAAATTCGAGTATTTATTCTAAATAATTCGTGGTACAGCTAGGCGGCAAGTGAACGAGACGCTAGGAGCATACATAAGTATGTGACTAGTGCGAGTAAACGTAGCCAACAACGCTGTGACGTGAATTATGACGAATAAAATTACTTATAAATAGCTGCAGTACCACTCATGCTATTCTCACCGCCAGCAGAAATCACACGGAATGAAGTTGCGCCAGCTTCATCAGCTTTTTTGGCTAATTGTGCGGTCAGGTCATTTACACTCACAGCACCCGTTACTGAGACATAACCAGCTGCAGGCTGATTAGTATGTTGAACTTCTTCAGCCGCCATTGAACCAAATGAAACAGCACCTAAAGTTAAAGCAGCAGCTAATAATGTTGATTTTTTCATTGTATATACCTTCTTGTAAAATTGATTTTTAGTTGGGATTTTTACTGTCCCTCTGTGATATGGATCATATTATGCGCTTTATTTTGAAAAGAAAATTAGCTAATTTTGCTATAGTTATTCAAATAATTTGAATGCCAACTTAGGTTGAGGTTACAACTTTGTGACAGTTTTATATCATTTTTTATTTAAATTTTAATATGTTATAAATATCTTACTTAACGAATATATTCGTTGTTAACCTAATGTTTTCTTCTTATAAATCAGCACAGAATGATAAAAACAACCCTAGAAAAAAAACAATCAAAACAAAGTGATTGGTATCTTTACTTAGTAAGAGAGAAAAATAATGCCTTGTATTGTGGTATCACCACCGATGTACAACGTCGTTTTGAGCAACATAAGGCAGGAACAGGGGCAAAAGCATTGAAAGGAAAAATGCCACTAGAACTGGTATTTTCTTGTTTTATTGGTTCTCGCTCAGCCGCGTCAAAAATAGAATATCAAGTTAAGCAACTGAATAAAAAGATAAAAGAAAGGCTGGTCATTGACCAGCCTGATGATTTAACTGACTACTTAGCTAACTATAAATTATTGAAGTGTGAAGAGTAAGTCACCAAACCTTGGTGTTCCCCGATTTCGCCATTTTCTAAGCCACAAACCAAAAAATGAGCCTGTTGTTCAGGCCATTGGCAGCTTACGCCGTGGCTTGAAGCCGGTTCAAAACCAAAACGCGAATAGTAGCGTTCATCTCCCAGTACAACGACAGCACCATAACCAAACTCATTAAGGCTATCTAACCCTTCATAGACCAGTTTTTCTGCGATCCCTTGGCCTTGATGCGCTTTACTTACCGCTAATGGCGCAAGACCTACCCATTGTACGTCTTCGTCGTTAACATCAACGGGTGTGAAGCCAACATAGCCAATCACTTCACCATCATCATTTGTTGCCACAACCCCGAGAGTTAACAAACCATCCTCACGCAAATGTTGAACAAGGTTAGCTTCCGCTTCAGTTGGAAATGTTTCACGCAATAATTTATCAATACCCATTGCATCGACAGGGATTTCAACTCGAATTAGCATGAAGTTAACGCAGGCGATTTAGGCTCTGCGTCCTCAGCTTCATTCACGGTTTTAATCACATCGGCTAATTGTAATAGAGCAAAACGCAGCGGTGCTGGCATGTTTTCGAGTTCGAAAGCGTCCATTAAATTCTTCACATAAAGTCCGAGCTCAGTATCCCCTTCAATCACCAATCTACGTTGGAAAAAGAGCGTATCGGGGTCTTCTTTACGCGCGGCGATCAGTACCAGATCATTCGCATTACCACTCACACTAACATCAGCCTCTGCATGCTGTTTTACAGACAATTGACCATCTTGCAAACTGATAAACCAGACTAATGCTAAGTCACGAACTTCAACTTTTAGCCATTTGTCTTCGAGAAAATCAAGTTCCCCTTCTTTTACTGATTCGCGAAATTGCCAACTTAGCAACTGCTCGAGAACCTGACGCTGTAATGCGAATGGGGTCACTTTTAAAGGCAGTTTCAAAAATGAAGGGCCTTTTGTGATGAGTTGAGAACGAATTTTACCTAACACAGTACTGACTCCCGTAGTAATTGTCTGCCCGTTTTCGTGTAACTACTTAACCGCAGTAGCAGCTCGAATTATTTAGGGTAACATATTGCATATTTAGATGATTAAATTTTCAACGCTAATAACCCCATTTATTGAAGTCATTAACCTAACATTTGACTCACGATAAGTTATCTTGCCAAAAAATGACATTATTGGTTTGATCCTATATCAATTTTTGCCCATCCCGCCAATATTTATTTCTCACTTCCCATTGATAAAAAACTATCTCTAATTACCGATACTATCCAATTAACGTTCAAAATTTAGTCAAAAATGATTTGTTTTCCCTATTTAATAAACTTATTCTCTACTATTTGATACAGTTTCTTTATTACCCACCAGTCCCCTTATTTCCCTAACAACCTTAATTAACGAATACTGATATCCATTAACAATTTCTCTGCTCTAAATCAAAATCTATAACAGTTCTGTTGACTAGAATGGCAGCTATTAAATTTTATACAGGGATAGGACAATGGAATTACTCTGCCCAGCAGGGAATTTGCCCGCGTTAAAAGCGGCTGTCGATAACGGTGCTGATGCCGTTTATATTGGATTAAAAAATGATACCAATGCGCGCCATTTCGCAGGACTCAATTTTACTGAAAAAAAACTGCACGAAGCTGAGCGCTATATTCATAACCGTAAACGAAAATTACATATTGCGATTAATACATTTGCGCACCCTAATGGTTACGAACGTTGGCAAAACTCCGTCGATCTTGCTGCAGATCTCGGTGCCGATGCCTTGATCTTAGCCGATATCGCAATGTTAGAGTACGCGGCAAATAAATACCCGCATATTGAAAGGCATGTTTCTGTTCAAGCCTCTGCGACCAATACTGAAGCCATACGCTTCTATGAACGTAATTTTCAAGTCCATCGTGTCGTCCTGCCGCGCGTGCTATCTATTCACCAAGTGAAACAATTAGCCAAAAATAGCCCTGTACCGCTTGAAGTGTTTGCTTTTGGTAGTTTATGCATCATGGCTGAAGGCCGCTGCTATCTGTCTTCTTATCTCACGGGTGAGTCGCCAAATACCGTAGGAGCCTGCTCTCCAGCCCGTTTTGTTCGTTGGCAACAAACTGAGGAAGGAATGGAATCACGCCTTAATAATGTGTTGATAGACCGTTACCAAAAAGATGAAAATGCCGGTTACCCAACACTATGTAAAGGACGTTATCTTGTCGATGAACAGAAATATCATGTCCTTGAAGAGCCCACCAGCCTCAACACCATTGAATTATTACCTGAATTAATGGCAGCGAATATTGCCTCTGTCAAAATTGAAGGCCGCCAGCGCAGCCCAGCTTATGTGACTGAAGTGACCCGTATTTGGCGCCAAGCCATCGACCGTTACAAATCCAACCCGAATAACTTTGTCACCGACCCTAAATGGCTAAAAGCATTAGGTGGGCTTTCTGAAGGAAGCCAAACTACATTGGGTGCCTATCATCGTAAATGGCAGTAATTTAAAAGGTAAATATCATGCAGTACTCGTTAGGATCTATTCTTTATTACTGGCCAAAGCAAACGCTGGAAGATTTTTATCAATACGCCATACAAAGTGACGCCGATATTATCTATCTCGGTGAGACAGTGTGCAGTAAACGTCGAGAAATGAAGCCCAATGATTGGATAGAACTCGCACAACAACTCACGAAAAGTGGTAAACAGATTGTGCTGAGCACCCTTGCTCTCCTTCAAGCACCTTCAGAACTTAAAGAGATCAGCAAATTAGTTGATAATGGCGAGTTTCTCGTTGAAGCCCATGATTTTGGTGTGGTCAACATGTTAGCCGAGAGAGGACTTCCTTTTGTCGCAGGCCACGGTTTGAATTGCTATAACGCACAAACCTTAAATATTCTCTTACGCCAAGGCATGGTGCGCTGGTGTATGCCTGTAGAGCTTTCTCGTGATTGGCTAGTCAATTTACTTCACCAATGTGATGATATCGGTATTCGTGGCAAATTTGATGTTGAAGTGATGAGCTACGGTCACTTACCACTTGCCTTTTCCGCACGCTGCTTTACTGCGCGCTCTGAAAATAAGCAAAAAGACGAGTGTGAAACTTGCTGTATAAACTACCCACAAGGGCGCAAAGTACTTTCCCAAGAACACCAACAGGTGTTTACATTAAATGGCATTCAAACGCTCAGCGGCGCTTGCTATAACCTTGGCAATGACCTGCATTCAATGCATGGTCTTGTAGATATTGTGCGCATTTCCCCTGAAAGTATAGAATCCCTTGAGATAATCAAACAGTTTAAAGCCAATGAAAATGGGGATATTCCGCTGAATATCGTAAACCAAAACTGTAATGGTTATTGGCGACAAATTGCAGGGTTGTCGCTAGTACCTTGATATACAATAGGTAATGAGCTCGAACTATAGCTCATTACCTTAACCAAATAATTCACTGTGCGAACCAATATCAACGAAAGTGATTAAATTACTTTTATCTGACAAGCGATAAACCAGTAAGAAATCACCACCAATATGAAGCTCCCTAGCTCCTTGCCATTCATGACCTTCTAATTCATGGTCAAGATATTCTTTTGGTATTATTTTTTGAGAAAACAGTATTTCCATAACGAGAACAGCCGCGTTCATATCCCTACGGCCCGCTCGGTTATATCGTTCCCATGACTTCTTAACCGTTGGTGTATAAGCAACCTGCCTTGGTTGCTTAGCTCGCTTATTACTTGGCTTCTGAGTCAACTTTGCTTAACTCCACCATCATTTCGTTAATTGAATCGTAGTGCTGCTCAATAGCTTTAGCTTCTTTCAACGCTAGTGTAGTTTTCAGCGAAGGTTGCTTACGTTTGATTTCAAAGGGAACTCTTTGCTCTTGAACTACTTGCTCTAAAAACAAACGAATAGCTGCGCTAATAGTCAAACCACAATCTTGTAATACACTCGTGGCTTCCGCTTTTAATTGTTCATCAATTCGACTACGAACATCTGTTGTTTTCAATAGTGTTGACATATCATCCCCCCACACATATCAAACGTAGCTACATTGTGACTACATTGTGGTTGAGTTTAGCATTTGTCGATTAATTAGTCATTATTTCTTTAGGCCGCCTTTTCTAATAGACCATAAACACGATTAAATATTAATGCCGATGCCTGCGCCAGCGGTTAAACATATGGCTAATATGACGCAGTTCGCCATCTCGGAGCATACCAATAAATACCCCAATGACCGTATAAATAACCCCTAAAATCAGCATCATCACGATATCCATCAGGACATCGCTAAACGGTAGTCCCATTTGGTTAAGACCTGCCATGGCGTTTGTGGCCCATGTTGATGGTAGTGCTGATGCAATCATACGAACCCAATCAGGCATCGCTTGCAGTGGCCAAATCGTACCTGACATATAAAACACAGGGGTCGTAATAAATGCCAAAGTTAAATAAATCATTTCGACACTGCGCAAACATTCCGTCACTAACTTGCCAAGCCCCAGAACAGCCAAGAGGAATGGGAACGTGAACATCCAAATCACATACAATGGCGCTTCTTGCCGGTAACCCAATACCCACGGCCAAAGGGCAAAAAATACGGTAGATAAAAATAACCAAATCGGAATTAAAGCAGATAGCGCCCCTAAATAAACGGCTAATGGCGGTTTTCCTTTCGGCGTAGAACGGACCGCGATACTGACTCGCACACAGGCAATCAATAGGGAGTGCTGTAATAACATCACCAATAGGCCAGGGAAAACGATCGCTGCGAAGCTGATCCCTGGGTTATACAATGGCTCAGTTTCACTGCGAATAGGGGTAATAATCACTTTAGCTTGCTCTTGGCTATAGCCTGCTTTAGTGAGTAACTGGGTGTTATAGGCATTGAGCAGTGTTTGGTAAGCTATTGATAACTCTTGCTGAATTTGCCCACTCGCTAGCCGGTTAGTGCCATCACCATACACTGGCACAGTGATATTTTTACCACTCAATAAGTGTTGTTGAAAATCTGTTGGAATGATAATTATCGCAAATAACTTTCTCGCAATCATATCCTGACGAGCTTGAGCAAGGTTATCATAACTCTGCAATTGCACCTTCGGCGTCGCATCAAGATCGCGGATTAACTCACGACTTGCTGTGCTGTGGTCCATATCAATCACTGCAACAGGTAAGTCCCAAAGAACAGGCTTGGCATAAACTAAGCTCATAACGCACAGAGAAACCAATAATAACAGCCACATCGGTTTTTCCAACATCCCCAGCAGCACTTTACGAAAGGTTGCAAAATAGATAGCCATTAGACAACCCCTCCTTGGTTTTCTAACCGTTTTACTAGTCGCTTACGGATTAAAAAGCCAATCACGAATGGGTAAATCAATAAAAATAGACACACTTGAACGATGCGAGTAAAAGAAATCTCCCGCAAGAAAATATCAAACATAGCATTCAATGTATGTGTAAGTGGTTCAATATTAGAAATAATCTGTGCAGGCAATATCATTGATAGCTCAGGCACAGCCATACCCGAAAAGGCTAAGGCGATACTCACCAGCATCCCTATCAAGCTATACGCCATGATGGCACTTGAGGTAAAACTAAACAGCAATAAACCGATACTTTGCGCTGCTATCACATAGAAAAACCCTAATACAATCATATATAACGGGTTCCCTACCACTTTAGCATCAAAAATAGTGACTAGCGCCGCAATCTCTACGGCGAGCAATATACTGAAAAATAAGGTGTAAGGAGCTAACTTCCCAAGTAACGCCATGACAAACGGTTTAACACTTTGTAAGGTAGAACCTCGTGACATGGTGTAGATTGTTGCGGTAACAACAAATAGCTGTAGCATATGAATAGTTGCAGCAAACTGTTGATAATAAATATAACTACCGCTCGGATTGAACAAACTGTCATAAGAAAGTGTGACTTGAGCTAATGGCGGCAATGCCTTTCCCATGGACTTAGCCATTTCTTGGCGATACTTCGCATTCAGCTCTGCCACTAGCCCACTAAAATCTTGAATCGCATAACTGCCTGATGCATAAAAGAGCGCATTATAATACATCCGCAGCTCTGGCTGACGCCCCCGTAAAACATCTTCTTCAAAGTTATGAGGAATATACAATAACGCGTAATCTTTTGAACTACCGAGTCTTTTTAATGACGTACTCAAATTATCATCAATCGTTTTTACATCAGCGTGCGGGCCTGCGTTAAGGTCACGAATAATTTGCCGAGACACGGGGCTATGGTTGTCATCCACCACAGAAACGGGTAAATCCATTAATGTCCCCTCTGAAAAGTTAGCGCTAACTAACGTAAACAGCATTAATGGAAACAGCCAACTTAACCAATGAAAAACAGGGCTACGAATAGCCATTTGGGTTTCACGGCTAAAGGCGTGCTCAAAACCGTGCCAAGCGAACTTAAATTTCATGGCAACACCTTTTACTTATCCCAGTGCCATAACACACTCATGCCAGGCCTTAACCCTTCGATCGGCTCTACAGGATATAAGCGAATTTCAAATGTTTTTAAATCGAAGTCACCCGTTGCACGTGTTGCTCGCTTAGTAGCATAGTCACCTTTTGGTGCAATATAACGAATTTCAGCTTCAACCACCTTATTACCCAACGCTGGGATATCCAGCTGTACTTTATCGCCTTTTTTCACATCAACTAAAATATCTTCACGCAAGTTATAGACAAAATAAGCTTGCGGCAGGCGTATTAATGAAACCAAAGGGCTTCCTGCATTAAATAATTCGCCAATTTCAGCGGGGATAGGTCCTACTTCCCCATCAACCGGGGCTTTAACTTGCAAATCATCCACCTGAACTTGCAATTCAGCCAATTTTTGTTCTGCTTGGTCAAGCGCCGCCTCATATTGCTGACGTAATTCAATACGGTCACCATGTAAGCCTTCTTCTAACCGTGCTTTTGCCCCCTGGACTTGCGAAAATGCCACTTCTTTGGCCTTACGTGCGTTATCTAACTCATTCGCTGAAACATACCCTTTGTTTTTTAAATTACTTAAACGGGCATATTCACGAGAGGCATTTTGATATTGAGAGTTGGCTTGTGCCAAGGTGGCTTTAAGATCACGAATAGTTTCTTCGCGAGTACCATTAATAGAGAGTTCTAGCTGCGCCTTTGCTTGGTCTCTTGCCGCTTTTGATGCTGCATACTGCGCCTGTAGCTCAGGGCTTTCTAATGTTAAGAGAAGTTGCCCTTGTTTTACATCATCACCACGCTCAATATGGCGCTCAATCACCCGCCCTTTTGCTTTCGAGGTTACGATAACTTCAGGTGCATCGACTTCCCCCTGTAACAATAAATATTGGTTATGGGAATGAAAAAGTGCCGCTGCTGCTATTAAGATAAGCATCAGCAAAATCAGTGCTATTGTTCTTTTTTTCATTATTTATGTGAACCTTAAATAATAACGGGGGAAACTACCATCCCTAGAGTATGACAAGAAAGTTAAATACAGCGTTAATAAATTCGTGCGCAAGATCACGAAAAGGTAGGTCATTGACTAATATTGAAGCGGTTTCAGCCTTATGTCAAATATTGATGAGTGTACTTTTCTCAAATGTCGATTACTTAACCAGTGACTTACGATATAATTTCAAGCCGAATAAAGACTAATAATAGATAGCAAGAATAAATAATTCCGCCACAAAATAAAAATCCCACAACGTATCATGCTCTAAATAGTTCACATTGTGGGTAGGCGACAAGAGAAGATAGCTTGGGGAGCATACACAAGTATGTGACCCAAGGAGCTGAACGTAGTCAACACCCCCAGAATGTGAAACATGACGAGCATGTACGAATTTGACTTAATATTACTCCTCCTCCAGCAAATGTGCGTCTACTTAGTGATCGCATGGGTCCTTAGTCGTACCCCGCTGGTTACCCCATTACTTAAAGTCACTATTCGCTTACCTCACAAGGTGATGTGCTACCTGATTTTCTCAGTATTTTGCATTATCGGTACTTATTTTGGTTTGCATATCAATGATTCTATTGCCAATACTCGCGCCATTGGTGCCGTGCTTGGGGGCCTATTAGGCGGTCCCGCTGTCGGCTTTGCCGTTGGTTTTACTGGTGGGTTGCATCGTTATTCATTGGGTGGTATGAGTGCATTTGCCTGTATGGTTTCAACGATTGTTGAAGGGTTGATTGGCGGGTTAGTTCATCGTTACTTTATGAAACGTGGCGAAATTAATAAAATTTTTAATCCTATGATTGCCAGCTGTGTCACTTTTATTGCTGAAATCATACAAATGCTAATTATTTTATTGTTGGCAAAACCTTTCGATGAAGCCCTCGAACTTGTTAAAAATATCGCTGCACCTATGGTCATCGCAAATACGATTGGCGCAGCTATGTTTATTCGTATTTTACTCGACCGCCGCGCTATTGTTGAAAAATACACAACTGCATTCTCTGCTCAGGCGCTAAAAATCGCCTTAACCACTGAAGGAATTCTGCGTAAAGGCTTTAATGCTGATAACAGTATGAAAGTTGCCAAGATTATTTATCAAGAACTAGAAATTGGCGCCGTCGCCATCACTGATCGTGAAAAAATACTCGCATTTATTGGTATTGGCGCTGATCACCATCGCCCGGGAACACCGATTTCGTCGAGTCAGTCAAGGCAAGCTATTGAGAATAATGAAGTTGTATATGCCGATGGCAATGAAACGCCTTACAAGTGTTCATTAAGCCCCACCTGTAAACTCGGTTCTGCATTAGTGATCCCATTACGCGGGGAAAACGAAAAGGTCATTGGCACAATAAAACTGTATGAAGCGAAAAATAGCCTGTTTAGTTCCATAAACCGGACCCTAGGTGAAGGGATCGCTAGCTTATTTTCTGCACAAATTTTAGCGGGCCAATATGAGCGCAATAAACAATCACTGTTACAATCCGAAGTTAAACTACTTCATGCGCAAGTGAACCCCCACTTTTTGTTTAATGTACTCAATACGCTGCAAGCCGTGATCCGCAAAGATAGCCAGCAAGCAGGCCAGCTTGTGCAATATATTTCGACATTTTTCCGCAATAATTTAAAACGGCCTGAACAAAATGCCACGCTTGGTGAAGAAATTGAACATATCAACGCCTATTTGCAGATAGAAAAAGCCCGCTTTCAAGAAAGCTTACAAATTCATATTGAGATCCCAGATGAAGTCAAACAGGTTGAACTTCCAGCATTTACCCTGCAGCCACTGGTTGAAAATGCAATTAAACACGGCACCTCACAGTTATTAGAAACAGGATATATTACAATACGTAGTTATATCGGCAGTGAACATGTCTACATCGAAATAGAAGATAACGCGGGGCTATACAAGCCCACTAAAAAGTCCGATGGCTTAGGAATGGGGCTAGTCGATAAACGCTTACGTTTAAAATATGGTGAACAATATGGTATCAGCGTAGAACATGAGCCAGAAAAATTCACTCGAATGAAAATTCGCCTGCCTTATTTGGCTACAACATAATAATGATTAAATTACCTCTATGAATGTATTGATTGTTGATGACGAACCTCTTGCACGGGAAAATGTGCGTTGCCTACTTGAAGAACACGATGATATTGAAATTATCGGTGAATGCGCCAATGCGATTGAAGCGATTGGGGTCATTCACAAAAAAAAGCCTGATGTGGTTTTTCTTGATATTCAAATGCCGCGCCTAACTGGCCTTGAAATGGTACGTATGTTAGATCCAGAAGACCGCCCCTATATCGTCTTTCTTACCGCTTTTAATGAATTTGCCATCCAAGCTTTTGAAGAGCATGCATTTGATTACTTGTTAAAGCCCCTTGAAACAGAGCGATTAAAAAAAACCTTAAACCGCCTACGTCAAGGTAAGCAAAAACAGAACCTTGAACTGCTCAGCAACAATGAGCCGCTCAAATTTATCCCTTGTACTGGCCATAGCCGCATCTATTTGATGAAGCTTGATGAAGTGCTATACGCCACCTCACGTATGAGTGGCGTGTATGTGATGAGCACACAAGGGCAAGAAGGCTTTACTGAGCTCACATTACGCACATTAGAAACTCGTACACCTTTAGTGCGCTGCCATCGCCAATATTTGGTCAACATGACTCAGTTAAATGAAATTCTGTTTGGCGACGGTGGACAAGCCGAGTTGGTACTCAGCTCCGGTGAACATATACCTGTCAGCCGCCGTTATCTCAAGCCACTAAAAGAGGCATTGGGGTTAGTTTGAGTCGCGCTTCAACTTCCTACGCACAAACTTGGTGTATAAATTAATAATAAATTTGTACATCTAACTGATTTTTTCTATAATCAGAAATATAAGTTCAAAAAATACACAATACGTTATTCTGGGTTGTGTGTTCACTATTTATAGGAACAAAATATGTCTAATACAATGTCGCAAAAAGCAGCACGTGAAGGCCTTGGTAACCCTGAGCTCTTTAAGGGCGGCGTTTTTGTAACAAAAAATGGGCAATCTGAGCTGTTTATCCAAACAAGTGAAGAACGTGAAATAGAGCTAAAAGAAAGGGAAAGAGAGCGCCAAGCAAATGCACTGCTAAAATTGGTGATGGCAGCAAAAGATGATGTTAAAAATAAGAGAACCTTATCACCAGAAGAAGCGCTAGAAAAATTACGTGCAGCAAGAAAATAATGAAAGGAAATTGTGATGGAACAACCCTATACGGTCACCCTCGCAGAAACTGCATTATGGTCACTACAGGATGTAGAATCCTTTAAAATCAATTTTATGAGCAGTGTTCAAGCAGCCGCGTTTGTTGATGAGCTACTTTTATCATCCGTTAGAGCAATATCAGAAGATCCAAAGCGTTATCGCCCAAATCAAATGTTAGCCGATAATGGTCTACTAATTCGGGAGCGAATCGATATAACTAGCCAATATCGTTGTTTATATGAATTTGATATGCAAACAAATAACGTTGTTATCCTACTTTTTATCAGTACAGCACAAGATTTAGAAAAAACGCTTTATCGCTACTACATACTTAGGTAAAAATGGCTAGCAAAAAACCCGCATTTCCAAGAAGTGCGGGTTTTCATTTTATTAGGGAATAACTTCCCTAAAACCTAGCAATTACGCGTTATGGCTGCTGCTACGACGACGAGGTGCTGCATTAGTACCATCTTGACGTGGAGCAGAGTTACCACGGTCACGGTTACCACCGCCACGACGCTCACCACCGCTACGACGTTCGCCACCGCGCTCACCGCCACGGTCATTACGACGACCTGCACCAAAGCCACCTTCGCTGCCGCCATCACGACGACCACCACCACGACGCTCACCACCGCCGCGACGTTCGAACGGTTGTGCATCACCGATCAGCTGCATTTGAGTTGGTTTATTCAAAATGCGTGCGCGACTTAAATGAGTTAACACGTCAGTTGGCATGCCTTTTGGTAATTCAATTGTCGAGTGCGTTCCGTACAATTTGATATTACCGATATAACGGCTGCTGATATCCGCTTCGTTAGCAATCGCACCAACAATGTGACGAACTTCCACACCATCATCACGGCCAACTTCAATACGGTACATTTCCATATCACCGACATCACGACGCTCACGACGTCCGCCACGCTCACCACGTTCTGCACGGTCAAAACCATTGCCGTTGCTGTTGCGGCGATCACCACGGCGATCATCGCGATCATTAAATTCACGACGTGGACGACGTGGCGCATCTGGTGGCAGGATCAGAGCACGTTCACCTTGTGCCATTTTCAGTAATGCTGCGGCTAAAGTTTCCATATCTACATCTTCTGATGGAGACATTTTTGCTAACAGTGAACGATATTGGTCTAAATCGCTGCTTTCTAATTGCTGTTGAATTTTCTCAGCAAATTTCGCCTGACGACGTTGGCTCAGCAGATCTGCATCTGGTAATTCAACTTCAGGAATAGTCAGTTTCATCGTACGTTCAACGTTACGTAGCAGACGGCGTTCACGGTTCTCAACAAACAGTAACGCACGGCCCGCACGACCCGCACGGCCTGTACGGCCAATACGGTGAACGTAAGACTCGGCATCCATTGGGATGTCATAGTTAACAACTAAACTAATACGCTCAACGTCCAAACCACGCGCTGCAACGTCAGTTGCAATCAAGATATCTAAACGACCATCTTTTAAGCGCTCTAAAGTTTGCTCACGCAGTGCTTGGTTCATGTCACCATTTAGTGCAGCACTGTTGTAGCCATTGCGTTCTAACGCTTCAGCCACTTCTAATGTTGCATTTTTGGTACGCACGAAAATAATTGCTGCATCAAAGTCTTCTGCTTCTAAGAAACGCACTAACGCTTCATTTTTACGCATACCGTACACTGTCCAATAGCTCTGAGCAATGTCTGGACGGGTTGTAATGCTAGCCTGAATACGAATTTCTTTCGGGTCTTTCATAAAACGACGTGTAATACGACGAATTGGCTCAGGCATTGTTGCAGAGAACAGCGCAGTTTGGTGCTCAGCTGGAATTTGGCTCATGATGTTTTCAACATCTTCAATGAAGCCCATACGCAGCATTTCATCAGCTTCGTCTAAGACTAAGCCTTTTAATTTAGAAAGATCTAACGTGCCACGTTTTAAGTGATCAAGAAGGCGGCCTGGTGTACCCACAACAATTTGTGGTCCTTGGCGCAGTGCACGTAATTGTACGTCATAACGTTGACCACCATACAGGGCAACAACGTTAACGCGGTTCATATGTTTAGAGAAATCACTCATTGCTTCCGCTACCTGAACAGCCAACTCACGAGTTGGAGCAAGTACTAAAATTTGCGGAGCTTTTAAATCTGGGTCGATGTTATGCAGTAATGGCAAACTAAATGCAGCAGTTTTACCGCTACCTGTTTGTGCCATACCTAATACATCGTTGCCATCCATTAACAATGGAATACATTGCTGTTGGATTGGTGATGGTTTTTCATATCCCAGGTCATTTAGTGCTGTCAAAATAGATGCTGATAAACCTAACTCAGCAAAAGAAATATCGGTCTCAGTAGTCATGTAAAGGTGCCTCATACATAATGGCAGCCAGTTTACATAACCATGCGAAAATCATTTCGGTCATTTTCATTTAAAATGTGAACTGGCTCAAATTGTGTTTATTAAACGAACAAATAGGCCGTCACCCCGAGGGATGATGACTTAAAAATTTATCATGAAATGTTCGTCAGCTATTGCTGGCCCGATTCTAAAAGGTCGTCTTGTTCTTGGCCTAACAGCGCCAATTCCAACAATGCATAGCGGTGTTCAACAAAGCTGTGAGCGTTGTTAGCTACCGTCAGTTTGAATAACGCAACTGCGCTATCCTTATCCCCCAGACTTAGGTAATGCTTACCTAAATAGAAGTTAGTTTCACTGAGATGCTCAGCGAGCGAAGTGTTATCCGTAGATGTTTCTTTCAAACGCTCCATCAATGTATTTTCATTGATATTGCCAAGATAGAATTCTACGATATTCCAGCCCCATTGCCCTTTCTCCGCTTGGTTGTAGCGGGCAGCAAGATTATCTTGCGCCATACGCGGGTCTATGTCTTTCTCTACGAGGTAAAGCCACAGAGTACGAAAAGGATCATTTGGATCTATCTGATAATACGCCAGCAGATCATCCTGCGCTAGTTTGTACCGTTCACCGTAATATAATGCGATGCCACGATTCATTCGCGCGAAATTGTAAGTTGGATCAAGCTCTAAAACAGAATCAAACGCTTCATAGGCAGCATCATAATTGCCTGCCTGCGTAAAATATATCCCTAAAAAATTAAAAACTTCAGGAATATCAGGACGAATGGCTAACGCAGTTGAAAAATCATTACGTGCCAGCGCCCTTAAACCGAGACTATCATACAACACACCGCGCTCATATAAAAGCTGTGCGTATTCATCATCGGTTAAAGACCGACTCGCAAGGATTTGTTCCATACGAGCCAGTATCACTTCTTGTTGCAATGAAGGTTGAAGTGGAACGGCAAATACCTCGTTCTTTCGCCAATCTTTGCTACTACATCCAATAATAACAAAAAAGATAAGCGCCAAGAGCACACGCGGTAACGTGCGATAATCTCTCACCCGAAGACAGATACTGTTCAACATACTCCGCCCTTACATTACCACGCTTTACAAATGATGGTTTCAGCAAATTTAGGCTGATAGCGCCCTAACTTAATAGAGCGCTGTTAAGTCAGCTTACTCTGCTGAGTCCTGCGGTTGTGCACTTGCTTCTTCAGTTGCTACCGCTTCTTTCATGCTAAGACGGATACGGCCCTGACGGTCGATTTCCAATACCTTAACAGGAACTTCTTGACCCATTTGTAGGTAATCAGTCACTTTCTCAACACGTTTGTCCGCGATTTGAGAAATATGAACCAGACCTTCTTTACCGCCGCCAATCGCAACAAATGCACCAAAGTCGACAATACGGGTTACTTTACCTGGGTAAATGCGGCCAACTTCAACTTCTGCTGTGATATCTTCAATACGACGAATTGCTTCTTTCGCTTTAATACCATCAGTTGCTGCAATTTTCACAGTACCGTCATCTTCGATCTCGATAGTCGTGCCTGTTTCTTCCGTTAACGCACGGATCACAGAACCACCTTTACCGATGACATCTTTGATTTTGTCTGGATTGATGCGGATAGTGTAAATACGTGGAGCAAATTCAGAGATTTCTTCACGTGGACCATTGATTGCTTGTTCCATCGTACCAAGAATGTGCAAACGCGCACCTTTCGCTTGGTTTAAGGCAACTTGCATGATTTCACGCGTGATCCCTTCAATTTTGATGTCCATTTGCAGTGCACTGATACCTTCACGGCTACCAGCCACTTTAAAGTCCATATCACCTAAGTGGTCTTCGTCACCTAAGATATCAGACAGAACAACGAAATCTTCGCCTTCTTTTACCAGACCCATTGCAATACCTGCAACAGCGGCTTTAATTGGCACACCAGCATCCATCAGTGCTAATGACGCACCGCAAACTGATGCCATTGATGATGAACCATTGGATTCAGTGATTTCAGACACAACACGTACAGTGTATGGGAAATCTGCGTGGTCAGGCATCACAGCTAACACACCGCGTTTCGCTAAACGGCCGTGACCGATTTCACGACGTTTTGGTGAACCCACCATGCCAGTTTCACCGACAGAGTATGGAGGGAAGTTGTAATGGAATAAGAAACGGTCAGTATATTCGCCCATTAATTGGTCGATAACCTGTGCATCACGCTCTGTACCTAAAGTTGCAGTTACCAGTGCTTGAGTTTCACCACGAGTAAACAACGCAGAACCGTGAGTACGTGGCAGAACCCCCGTACGAACGTCCAGTGCACGAACCATATCTTTTTCGCGGCCATCGATACGTGGCTCACCACGGATAACACGGCTACGAACAACTTGTTTTTCTAAGCTTGCTAAAATATCTGCAACTTCAGAAACATCAACGTTTTCGTCTTCAGCAACTAATACTGCAGTGACTTCTTCTTTGATTAAGTCAACCTGCGCGTAGCGCTCTTGTTTCTCAGTGATGCGATAAGCATCGCCCATACGGCTTTCAGCTAATTGTGCAACACGGTCATGAAGAGCTTGGTTAACTGGCTCTGGCTGCCAATCCCATTTCTCTTTACCAGCTTCTTTCACTAATTCATTGATATTCTGAATAACAACTTGTTGTTGATCGTGGCCAAATACCACTGCACCTAACATTTGCTCTTCGCTTAACAAATCAGCTTCAGATTCAACCATTAATACCGCGTTATCAGTACCTGCAACCACTAAATCCAAACGGCTGTTTTTCAGTTCGTCTGCTGTAGGGTTCAGAACATATTGGTCATTGATAAAACCAACACGTGCAGCACCGATTGGGCCATTGAATGGAACGCCTGACAGCGCTAATACCGCTGATGCACCAATCATCGCAACGATATCTGGGTTAACTTGTGGGTTAACAGATACAACGGTCGCAATGATTTGAATTTCGTTATAAAAACCTTCTGGGAACAGAGGGCGTAGAGGACGGTCAATCAGACGTGCGATTAACGTTTCGCCTTCACCAGGACGACCTTCACGACGGAAGAAACTTCCAGGGATGCGGCCCGCTGCATATGTACGTTCTTGATAGTTAACAGTTAAAGGGAAGAAATCTTGACCTTCTTTCACTTTTTTCTGTGCAACTGCAGTCACGAATACTGCAGTGTCATCCATGTTAACCATAACAGCAGCAGATGCTTGGCGTGCGATCATACCGGTTTCAATCGAAACAGTATGTTGACCGTATTGGAATTTACGAACAATAGGATTTAACACTATATTACCCTTTTTGTAAGGCTACCTGAGATTCTCAGGGAGCATTGGTTTACTCTTCCTACTACAGCCTCGCGACTAATGAGAATACTGATGTTCTAGTGATCAATTCTCTCATTAGCCGCGCGAATCGGATGTAGCGAAGAGGCATTAATAAAAACAACTCACTACGATTTATAGCTTAGCATTTAAGTTAAGTATAATTCGAGTATTACTTCAACTTTCAAAATAACTTTTAGAAGAAAAGGGGCCTCTGGCCCCTTTTCTCTGAAACTGACTCTACTCGTCATACTTCAAGTTGCAACGTTGTTGACTACATTCACTCGTACTAGCCACATACTCATGTATGTACCTAGTAACTCACTCATTTGTCGCCTAGCTGCAACTCAAATTATCTAGAGTAAGATTAGCGGCGCAGACCTAAACGCTCGATAAGAGCAGTGTAACGCGCGATATCTTTACCTTTCAAGTAAGCTTGTAAGCGACGACGCTGAGCAACCATACGCAGCAGACCACGACGGCTGTGGTGATCTTTTTTGTGCTCTGCAAAGTGACTTTGCAGGTGGTTGATTTGTGCTGTCAGCAGAGCGATTTGAACTTCGCTTGAACCAGTGTCATTTTCACCGCGGCCGAACTCAGCAACGATTTTAGCTTTCGCTTCATTACTTAGAGACATAATAAACTCCAAAATGATTAATGTAAGTGATGAGAGCCAATCTCTAATTTAGCATCTCAAGATTAAGCGCCGCTATTCTACGCTGCTTAAGGCAGCAAAGCAATAAGCGCCACTACACGGACTGTTCATTTTCCACAACCAAACGCTTCGGTGCTATACGGCCATCTTCACTCACCAGAGCAATACCGATAAACCGCTGCTCTGCGCCACAAGTGACTCGGACCATACAACCTTCTTCAAGGCCTTGGACTGCGGCTCGCACAGGTTGACCCTGCTTAAAATAAGCCGCTGTTTCTTCTGTAATATTTACAGCTGGAAAATGAACGACTGCCGTATCCATTGGCAACAATAGAGAGTCGAGCAATGACTCAAAAGAGCCTTCACCCGCATCTACTTTTGCCCGTAAATCAGCTAATTGTTCTAATGTTACCATCCGCTCATAAGGGTAATTAGCCACTTGCACTCGACGCAGGTAAATCACATGCGCACCACAGCCTAACATCTCACCTAAATCATCGATAATTGTACGAATATAGGTTCCTTTAGAACAGTGTATCTCCAGTTCTAATTCATTATTTTCTAAACGAATAAACTGCAATTCATACACTGTAATTGGGCGAGCTTCACGCTCAACTGTAATCCCTTTACGCGCATATTCATACAACGGACGACCTTGGTGTTTCAACGCTGAATACATTGAAGGAACTTGTAATGTATCACCACGGAAAAATTCTAAAGCATCATCTAGTTGCTGCTGTGTAAACTCTACGTTACGCTCACTAATAATTTCGCCATGTGAATCTGACGTATCAGTGCGTTGCCCAAGACGTGCAATCACGCGATAACGTTTATCTGAATCGAGTAAAAACTGGGAAAATTTCGTCGCTTCGCCGAGACAAACAGGCAACATACCTGTTGCAAGAGGGTCAAGTGCCCCCGTGTGCCCGGCTTTATTGGCATTAAAAAAGCGCCGCACTTTTTGCAGCGCATCATTTGAAGAAATGTCCGTGGGTTTATCCAGCAGCACTACGCCGTCAATATTACGGCCGCTACGACGACGCCCCATTATTTTTCCTCTTTATCACTAACATCCGCACGACGTTTTTCATCATCGCGGATCACATTTGACACTAAATTAGACATCCGCATACCGTCAACAAGAGAGTTGTCATATTCAAATGTTAACTCAGGAATAATACGCAAACGCATTGCTTTTCCAATTAATGAACGTATAAAGCCTGATGCTTCATTTAATGCTTTAATGCCATCTGTAACCATTTCTTCTTCGCTTTTATCATTAGCGATATTGAAAAAGGTCACAAAAACTTTACCGTATGCGAGATCGCGAGATAACTCGACACCTGAAACGGTAGCCATACCAATACGTGGGTCTTTGATCTCACGTTGTAAGATGATCGCAATTTCTTTTTGCATCTCTTGCGCAACGCGTTGTGCACGACTGAATTCTTTTGCCATCGTTATATCTCCTGACAATAAAGGGGGCAAGCGCCCCCTCATTCATACTGTTTTCTCACCACGACATTTAGTGGGTACTCACAAAATTAACCGTCAATAGAACGTTTAACTTCAATAATTTCGAAAACTTCAATCATATCGCCTACACGAACATCGTTGTAGTTCTTAACGCCGATACCACATTCCATACCGTTACGAACTTCATTGACGTCATCTTTAAAGCGACGTAGTGACTCTAGCTCACCTTCATAAATAACCACGTTATCACGTAATACGCGGATTGGGTTATTACGTTTGATGGTGCCTTCAGTGACCATACAACCAGCAACCGCGCCGAATTTCGGTGATTTAAATACATCACGAACTTCTGCAAGTCCAATAATTTGCTGTTTGTACTCAGGCGCTAACATACCGCTCATAGCTTGTTTGATTTCATCAATTAAGCTATAGATAACAGAGTAGTAGCGTAAGTCAACACTTTCACTTTCAATCACACGACGAGCAGAAGCATCTGCACGTACGTTGAAGCCTAAGATGATAGCATTCGATGCCGCAGCTAATGTTGCGTCAGTTTCAGTGATACCACCTACACCAGAACCGATGATTTTAATTTTAACTTCATCAGTCGACAGCTTCATTAGAGAGTCGGTAATTGCTTCACAAGTACCTTGTACGTCGGTTTTCAGAACAATGTTCAGCTCAGACACTTTACCTTCTTCCATGTTAGCAAACATGTTTTCCAGTTTAGATTTCTGCTGGCGAGCTAATTTAACATCACGGAATTTACCTTGACGATACAGGGCAACTTCACGTGCTTTTTTCTCGTCACGTACAACGGTAGCTTCATCACCCGCTGAAGGCACGTTAGATAAGCCTAAGATCTCAACAGGCATTGAAGGGCCTGCAGACTGAACTTCTTTACCTAATTCGTTACGCATTGCACGAATACGGCCATATTCGAAACCACACAGGACGATATCGCCTTTGTTCAGTGTACCTTCTTGAACTAAGATTGTTGCAACTGGGCCACGACCTTTGTCTAAGTACGACTCAACAACGACACCGCTTGCCATGCCTGCATATACCGCTTTCAGTTCTAAAACTTCAGCTTGCAGCAAGATAGCATCGAGCAACTCATCAATACCGGTACCTTTCTTAGCAGAAACACTGATGAACTGAGTATCACCACCCCAGTCTTCAGAAATAACACCGTACTGAGACAGCTCATTTCTAACGCGGTCTGGGTCAGCTTCTGGTTTATCAATTTTGTTTACTGCAACAACAATTGGTACACCCGCTGCTTTCGCATGCTGAATAGCTTCAATTGTTTGTGGCATAACACCATCGTCTGCAGCAACAACCAGAACAACGATATCCGTTGCCTGAGCACCACGAGCACGCATTGAAGTAAACGCGGCGTGACCTGGGGTATCTAAGAAGGTAATCATACCCTTATCAGTTTGTACGTGGTAAGCACCAATGTGCTGAGTAATACCCCCCGCTTCACCTGATGCCACTTTCGTTGAGCGAATGTAGTCAAGTAGAGAGGTTTTACCATGGTCAACGTGACCCATAATGGTCACAACTGGCGCACGTGGCTCTTGAAGTGCAGAACCTGTATCACGGTCATTCATTACCGCTTCTTCTAATTCGTTTTCACGACGCAGAATAACTTTGTGACCCATTTCTTCTGCAACTAACTGTGCAGTTTCTTGGTCAATCACTTGGTTGATAGTCGCCATTGCGCCCATCTTCATCATCGTTTTGATGACTTGAGAACCTTTTACTGCCATTTTATTAGCAAGTTCACCAACAGTGATTGTTTCACCAATCACAACATCACGGTTAACCGCAACTGCTGGTTTAGTAAAGCTTTGTTGTAAAGAACTACCTTTACGTTGCTTACCTTTGCTGCGACCCGAACGGCCTGCGGCACGTTCTTCTTCGCGATCTGCTTTTTCAGAAAGTTTATTACCTTTCTTCTGGCGAGGTGCTTTTGCAGTACGATTACGTGAACGACGGCCTTCTTCTTTCTCATCACTTTCATCTTCAGCTGCACGAGCGTGCGTTGAAGTTGTCGTGTGATAATCGCTGTCTTCTTCAGTTTTCGTTTCAGCAGTCCACTTTTCACCGTTTTCTTCTGCCATTTTGCGTGCTTCTTCAGCTACGCGACGTGCTTCTGCTTCAACTTTGCGCTGAGTTTCTTCTTCAGCTTTACGTTTTAGCTCCGCAGCTTCAGCTTCACGGCGTTGTTTGTCGGCATTACTTTCTACAGCTTTGCCTGGTTTTTGTTGATTTTCGCTTGGTTTCACTTTTTCTCTTTCCGCTGCTTCGCGCGTAGCTTTATCTGCTGCTTCACGTTTTGCTTTCTCTTCGGCTTCACGTTTTGCCTTTTCTTCCGCTTCACGTTTAGCTGTTTCTTCTGCTAATCGTTTTGCTTCTGCTTGACGTTGTGCCAGTTCTTCAGCTTCGCGCTGTGCCTGCTCTTCCGCTTCACGCTGCGCCTGCTCTTCCGCTTTTGCTTCTTCAGCATCACGGTTCACATAAGTGCGTTTTTTGCGGACTTCGACATTTACCGATTTGCTTTTGCCACCGGTGACGGGGACACTCAGCGTACTACGAGTTTTGCGCTGTAGTGTCAATTTGCTTGGCTGACCCGCTACCCCGCCTTGTTCACGGTTTAAATGGCTCAGTAAAGCTTCTTTTTCTGACTGGCTAACAGAGTCATTCTCACCTTTTTTGATCCCTGCTTCAGCAAATTGCTGTACCAGGCGATCAACTGTGGTTTGAATTTCCGTTGCCAATGTTTTTACAGTTTCTGTCATGCCGTTCCTTCCTGCTACAGTGTTTACGCATCGTTACCGAACCAGCAAATATTACGTGCGGCCATGATGAGCGTACCTGCTTTCTCATCATCCAGACCTTCAATATCAATCAGGTCGTCGATGCCCTGCTCAGCAAGATCTTCCAGTGTACAGATTCCACGAGTAGCCAAATTATAGGCAAGAGTACGATCCATACCTTCAAGATTCAATAAATCTTCTGCTGGCTGATTATCACCTAGGCTCTCTTTTTGAGCCAATTCTATTGTGGTGAGGGCCGCTTTCGCTCTTTCACGTAGAACTTCAACAGTCTCTTCGTCAAGACCATCAATTTCCAGAAGTTCATTAATAGGCACGTAAGCCAGTTCTTCTAACGTCGAGAAGCCTTCTTCAACAAGTGCAGTGGCAAACTCTTCATCAATATCAAGATGCTTGGTGAATGTATCAATAGAAGCATGTGCTTCTGCCTGATGTTTTGCATTAAGCTCTTCTGCGGTCATGACATTTAATTCCCATTTGTCATCACCACGGTGTTTTTTCAGTAACTGAGCTGCCAGACGAACGTTTTGACCGTTACGTCCAATGGCTTGTGCCAAATTACTACTTTCTACGGCAACATCCATCGTACATTTGTCTTCATCGACTACGATAGATGCAACATCAGCCGGAGCCATTGCATTAATAACGAATTGAGCTGGGTTATCATCCCATAACACAATATCAATTCTTTCGCCGCCTAATTCACTAGAAACGGCTTGAACACGTGCACCACGCATACCAACACAAGCACCAACTGGGTCGATACGCTTGTCATTAGTTTTAACTGCGATTTTTGCACGAGAGCCTGGGTCACGAGCAGCGGCTTTAATTTCAATAATTTCTTCGCCGATTTCTGGCACTTCAATGCGGAATAATTCAATCAGCATTTCAGGGCGAGAACGCGTAACAAAAAGTTGCGCGCCGCGTGCTTCAGGACGAACATCATACAGGACTCCGCGGATACGGTCACCTGGACGGAAGTTTTCACGTGGCAACATATCTTCACGCAGAATAACGGCTTCCGCGTTATTGCCTAAATCTAACGTGATATTTTCACGATTAACTTTTTTCACCTGAGCAGTGATAATTTCACCTTGTTGCTCACGGAATTGGTCAACAACCATCGCACGTTCTGCTTCGCGCACTTTCTGTACGATAACTTGTTTAGCTGTTTGGGTAGTAATACGGTCGAATACAACAGATTCAATTTGATCTTCGACGTACTCTCCAAGCTGGAGCGCTGGGTCTTCATACTGAGCCGCTTCCAACGTAATTTCACGCGTTGGCATTGTGACTTCTTCCACAATTAACCAACGACGGAACGTGTCGAAATCACCTGATTTACGGTCAATTTCCACACGAACATCAATTTCTTGCTCGTATTTCTTTTTAGTCGCCGTCGCTAATGCAGTTTCCAGAGCCTCGAAGATTTTTTCACGAGGGAGGGATTTTTCGTTAGAAACCGCTTCTACAACAGCCAGAATTTCTTTATTCATCCTAGTTGCCTCATTGAACTTTATTAAAAGTGGGGTACCAAGTTAGCTTTCTGGATGTTGCCGAGGGCGAACACCTCATCCTTACCATCTACAGTAACCGTAATCATTTCACCGTCTATGGCCTTAATAATTCCTTGCCACTTACGGCGGTTCTGCATTGCTATACGCAAAGTCAATGCCACCTCTTCCCCCATAAAACGCTCATAATGCGCAATGGTGAATAATGGACGTTCAAGCCCTGGTGACGATATTTCCAGGTTATAAATGACAGAGATTGGATCTTCAACGTCCAATACTGCACTGACCTGATGGCTGACATCAGCACAATCATCAACAGTGATGCCTTCTTCACTATCAATGAAGACACGCAGTGTTGATGTACGGCCACGGACAAACTCTAAGCCTACAAATTCAAAGCCTAGCGCCTCCACAGGTGCTGAGATCATCTCTGTTAATTTCTGTTCTAATGTGGACAAGCCCACCCCCAGACATAAAAAAAGGGCTATAAAAGCCCAGTTAATTCGATTGTCAAATAACAAAAAACCCCGAAATTCGGGGCTTTATGCAACTGGACCCTGTAGTGCACGGGTTCACCATATTCTTATTATACCTGTAAAATCTAGAGAAATCGATGAGAAATTTTGAGAGCTGTTAGATAACTGCACTTGATTACTACACCGGATAACTACTATAGACCACGATACTGACAAGGTATGTTGAATAAGAAATGGTTGCGGGAGCCGGATTTGAACCGACGACCTTCGGGTTATGAGCCCGACGAGCTACCAAGCTGCTCCATCCCGCGTTCGAAAGCGTGTCATATTCTACACAGATAACCTGTAAATCACAAGCATCTTAAATAATGGTGCCGAGGACGGGACTTGAACCCGTACGCCCGTTTTGTAGGCACTACCACCTCAAGGTAGCGTGTATACCAATTTCACCACCTCGGCACTGAGGCGAGGTTATCAATATTCAATCAATAACCTCAAATTTTAACTTCTTGCTCATCGCTGAGCTTACTACTTAATGATGGCATTAGTTGCCTTCATTCGGAATCTTTCACACTTAACGAGGGATATCGCTCGTTGGTGTAGCTGGTGCTGCCGGAACGTCTGTTGGTTGCTCGACTTTTGTAGGTTCACTAATGTTTTCCCACTTACTACCACTACCAGTTCCGTACTTGTTGGCGGTCATGTTGCCAAGTATTAAACTGATGATGAAAAACACAGCAGCCAAGATTCCAGTCATACGGGTCATGAAGTTACCTGAACCCGATGAACCAAACAGTGTTGCAGAAGCGCCCGCACCGAATGAAGCTCCCATGTCAGCACCTTTACCTTGCTGTAACATAATCAGACCAATAAGCCCGATAGCCGCTAGCAAGAAAATAATTAAAAGAGCTACATACATTTGAGTTACCTATTCAGTTGCGGTGCATAGCCTAATGCTATGACCTTTATCACTGCACACCTGCTCATTTCGGCCGTAAAGAAACACTCTTACGGGATTGAGCAGGTGCGAATACTAACCAAAGCTGAGCCGACAAGCAAGTCTATTTTAATTCCATTTGATTATTTGCAGAAAAAAACAACAAATCATCAAAATATCGCTCAGCTTCACCAATAACAACTTAGCCAGCTGCTTTTACTGCATCAGCAATATGGTTTGCCATTGCAGTCACATCAGCTTCGTTTTCACCTTCAACCATAACTCGGATTAATGGCTCTGTTCCTGATTTTCTCAGTAATACGCGGCCTTTTCCTGCCAATTGTTTTTCAACTTCTTCGTTCGCTGCAACAACTGCATCACTTTGTAATGGGTCGTGTTGGCCTTTGAAACGTACGTTAACTAGCACTTGTGGTAATAATTTCATACCACTGCATAAGTCATGTAGGCTCATATGGTTACGTACCATAGCGCTTAATACCTGCAAGCCTGCAACAATCCCATCACCAGTGGTCGTTTTATCTAATAAAATCACGTGGCCTGAGTTTTCAGCCCCCATGCGCCAACCTTTTTCCTGTAATTTTTCGAGAACATAGCGGTCGCCCACTTTTGCACGCTCAAAAGGAATTCCTAGCTGTTTTAGGGCGATTTCTAACCCCATATTACTCATTAATGTTCCCACTACCCCACCTTTTAACTGGCCTTGGCGTAGCGCTTCACGAGCAATAATGAAGAGAATTTGGTCACCATCGACTTTTTCACCGAGGTGATCGACCATAATAATGCGGTCACCATCACCATCAAATGCTAAACCGACATGCGCTTTTTCTTCCAAAACTTTTTGTTGTAACTGGCGAACGTCTGTAGCGCCACACTCTTCGTTGATGTTGATTCCGTTAGGATCGCAACCGATAGTGATGACTTCTGCCCCTAACTCACGGAACACATTTGGTGCGATGTGGTAAGTAGCCCCATTAGCACAATCAATGACAATTTTTAAACTTGCAAGGCTTTGTTCGTTCGGGAACGTACCTTTACAAAATTCAATATAACGGCCGGCAGCATCTACAATACGGTTTGCACGACCTAATTCAGCTGACTCAACGCAGGTGATCGGCTTTTCCATTTCAGCTTCAATGGCTTCTTCGACTTCATCAGGCAGCTTAGTCCCATCAATTGAGAAGAATTTAATCCCATTATCATAATATGGGTTATGAGACGCTGAAATAACAATTCCCGCTTCTGCGCGGAAAGTACGTGTTAAATAAGCAACCGCTGGCGTTGGCATTGGACCTGTGAAAGATGCGGATAAACCCGCTGCTGCTAAGCCCGCTTCTAATGAAGATTCCAACATATAGCCAGAAATACGCGTATCTTTACCAATAATAATTTTACGTGAACCATGACGAGCGAGGACTTTCCCTGCCGCCCAGCCTAATTTTAAAACAAAATCAGGGGTAATTGGGCTATCACCCACTTTGCCACGAATACCATCAGTACCAAAATATTTACGGTCGCTCATACGCTTATTTTTCCTTTTCTGACAGAGTCATCTGTACCACTTGCATCGCTTGCACGGTTTCTTTGACATCATGAACTCGAATGATGTGTGCCCCTTGCATCGCAGCAATCACTGCACAAGTTAGGCTGCCTGCGAGGCGTTCTTGTGGTGGAACATTCAATAATTGTCCAATCATAGATTTACGTGACATCCCTGCCAATAGCGGTAGTCCGAAATTATGAAATTGTTCTAAGTTTGCCAATAACTGGTAATTATGCGACAAGTTCTTACCAAAACCAAAGCCTGGATCAAGGATAATTTGTTGCCTCTCTATCCCTGCGCTCACACACCGGGTGATTTCAGCATCAAGATAGTCTTTTACCTCACGCACCACATTTTCATAATTTGGCGCTTCTTGCATCGTTCTTGGCTGGCCTTGCATATGCATAATACAAACGGGTAAACCTGTTTTCGCGGCGACGACTAATGCGTCTGGCTCATGTAGAGAACGAATATCATTGATGATATGCATACCTGCGTTTGCTGCTTCCGCCATGACTTGGGCTTTAGAGGTATCGACTGAAATCCATACATCAAAACGCTGGGCTATTGCTTCAACAACAGGAATAACCCTATCAAGTTCCTCATTCACAGAAACTTCGGCAGCCCCTGGACGGGTAGATTCACCACCAATATCAATGATAGTCGCACCGTGTTCCACCATTTTTGCCACATGTTCAAGCGCATCATGATAACGATTATGAGTGCCACCATCTGAAAAGGAATCAGGAGTGACATTCAAAATCCCCATCACCTTAGGTGTGGATAAGTCAAGGACACTGCCTCTCGCTTTGATTTGCATTGTTATTTTTCCTTAACGAAAAAAACCCCAGCGAACTGGGGTCTTAATATTTTATTTCACGACCGCTTATTGTGGTTTGCTGTCGTTATTATCTGATGGGTTTGATTCATCAGCATTATTACTATTATTTGTGTTATCTGGCTCTTCAGACTGTGGTTTTTCCGCTGTAGGTTCCGCTTTTGGCGCACCTGTACCGAACGAACCAGTGACATTACTCACTTTTTTGTCTTCATCCCAACCTGCTGGCTCACGCACTGGACGGCGGTTCATCAGGTCATCAATCTGTGGCATATCAATGGTTTCATATTTTAATAATGCATCTTTAGTCGCATGCAGAATATCAATATTGTCTTCCAATGTTTTGTATGCCAGTTGATAACAGTGGTCCAGAATTTTTTTAATTTCTTCATCGACAATACGTGCTGTCTCATCAGAAATTCCTGAACCATTACCTGAAGAGCGACCTAAGAACGCTGGGCCTTCTTCTTTCGAATACTGCATTGGGCCTAAGCGGTCAGAGAAGCCCCACTGAGTCACCATGTTACGCGCCGTATTCGTCGCAAACTGAATGTCGGAAGAAGCACCCGTTGTGACTTTATCGCGACCATAAATCAGTTCTTCTGCAATACGACCTGCATATGCCGTTGCAATCATACCTTCGAGCTTCAAGCGGCTACGACTGACTTCATCACCTTCTGGTAAGAAGAAAGCAACACCTAACGCTTGCCCACGCGGAACGATCGTGACTTTGTGAACAGGGTCATGTTCTGGCATTAAATGACCGATAATCATATGACCACCTTCATGGTAAGCCGTTGATTCTTTTTGCTCTTCGGTCATCATCAGAGAACGACGCTCTGCACCCATCCAAATCTTGTCACGCGCTTTTTCAAACTCAACCATAGAAACAACACGCTTATTCGCGCGAGCAGCAAACAATGCGGCTTCGTTCACTAAGTTTGCGAGTTCAGCACCTGAAAATCCAGGTGTTGCACGTGCAAGAATGAAAGTATCTACACTTGGGTCAATAGGAACACGACGCATATGTACTTTCAGAATTTGTTCACGGCCACGAACGTCTGGTAAGCCAACGACTACCTGACGGTCAAAACGACCTGGACGTAATAAAGCAGGGTCAAGTACGTCAGCACGGTTAGTTGCTGCGATAACAATGATCCCCTCATTACCTTCGAAACCGTCCATCTCAACTAGCATTTGGTTCAGTGTTTGTTCACGCTCATCGTGACCACCACCAAGACCTGCACCACGTTGACGACCTACCGCATCGATCTCATCGATAAAGATGATACAAGGCGCTGCTTTTTTCGCTTGTTCGAACATGTCACGAACACGAGAAGCACCCACCCCCACAAACATTTCCACAAAGTCAGAACCGGAAATGGTGAAGAATGGAACTTTTGCCTCACCAGCGATAGCTTTTGCCAGTAATGTTTTACCTGTTCCTGGAGGCCCTACCATCAGTACGCCTTTTGGAATTTTACCGCCAAGTTTTTGGAAACGAGCAGGTTCACGTAGAAACTCTACGATTTCGCCCACTTCTTCTTTGGCTTCATCACACCCAGCAACGTCTGCAAATGTTGTTTTGATCTGATCTTCTGTCAGCATGCGGGCTTTACTTTTGCCAAATGACATTGCCCCCTTGCCGCCACCGCCTTGCATCTGGCGCATGAAGAAAATCCAGACACCAATCAACAGAAGCATTGGGAACCAGGAAATAAAAATAGATGTCAGTAAGCTAGGTTCTTCTGGTGGTTCACCAACAACCGTCACATGCTTATTTAGCAAAGTGTCTAACAGCTTCTCATCCTGCATAGGAAGATAAGTTGTATAGCGGCTATTATCAGCCTTTCTGACGTTCAATTCACGACCTGTGATACGAACTTCACGTACCTGATCCTGGGCTAACTCATTGATAAACGTAGAATAATCAACTCTGCGACTATTCGAATCGCTTGGGCCAAAACTCTGGAACAAGGACATCAGAACAACTGCGATGACTAACCAGAGAATCAGGTTTTTCGCCATGTCACTCAAGGGATTAACCTCATATTACAACTGTGTTAACAAATAACGCTCAGGGTACTACAGTTTTAGCCCTGTCGCTACAATGTATACTTCACGTGACCGTGCGCGCGAAGATTCGGGTTTACGAACTTTTACTTTCGTAAACAGGGAGCGGATATCCCTAAGGTAATCGTCAAAGCCTTCTCCCTGAAACACTTTAACAATGAAACTCCCCCCAGGCGCCAATACAGCACGGCACATATCCAAAGCTAATTCAACTAGATACATAGAGCGAGGAATATCAACCGCTGGTGTCCCACTCATATTTGGAGCCATGTCAGACATGACCACCTGTACTTTTTTGTCGCCAACGCGTTCTAACAAAGCGGCGAGAACGGCTTCATCGCGAAAATCCCCTTGCAGGAAATCAACGCCAACGATTGGGTCCATCGGCAATAAGTCACAAGCAATAACCCGCCCATTATGACCTATTTGGCTAACAACGTATTGCGACCAACCACCAGGGGCTGCTCCTAAATCAACAACGGTCATACCTGGTTTAAAAATTTTATCACCTTGCTGGATTTCTTCCAGCTTAAACCATGCACGTGAGCGTAGCCCTTTTTTTTGTGCTTGCTGAACATATTTATCACTAAAATGCTCTTGCAACCAGCGACTTGAGCTTGCCGAACGTTTTTTATTGGCCATTGTGCTTTCCAACTATACTAAAAGAACTTCACCTAACTTGCTGCTTCTTTACCATCAAAAAGATATAATTGATGGTGATAGATATCAGATGGCGGTAGAATAAGCCATTTTCAATACTAACCAAGCAAAAAATCAATGAATCTTAATAAAAAACAAATTCAGCACCTAAAAAGTCTCGCTCACCATTTAAACCCTGTTGTTATGATCGGCAACAATGGTTTAACCGAAGGTGTTTTGGCTGAGATTGAACTCTCATTAGCACATCATGAGCTTATCAAAGTCAAGATCGCAGGCGAAGACCGTGATACTAAAAATTTGATCGCTGATGCGATTGTTCGCGAAACTGGTGCAGTAAATGTACAAATTATTGGTAAAATTCTTGTTATCTACCGTCCTTCGGCAGACCGCAAAATCATTTTACCTAAATAATCCCCCATCATTTATATAAAAATGCCATTGAAAGCATGTTTTATATGATGAAAAAGGCCGCCTGCGGCCTTTTTCTTTAAATCAGGGAAATAATATAACCAATTCAGGGAAATAGGAATCAGATATACTCAACTTTAAGAATTTCGAACTCGACATCACCACCTGGGGTTTTAATCGAGACCGCATCATCAACTTCTTTACCCACTAAACCGCGTGCTATCGGTGAGTTCACAGAAATCAGATTGATCTTAATATCTGCTTCATCATCACCAACAATACGATACGTTAGCTCTTCGTCAGTATCAACATTCAATACTGTCACAGTCGCGCCAAAGATAACACGACCGTTATTGACCATTTTAGTTACATCGATCACTTGAGCGTGAGAAAGTTTCCCTTCGATTTCTTGAATACGGCCCTCACAGAAACCTTGTTGCTCACGTGCTGCATGATATTCTGCATTTTCTTTTAAGTCACCGTGCTCACGCGCTTCTGCAATAGATGCAATAATTTCTGGGCGACGGACAGATTTAAGGAATTCTAGCTCTTCTCTTAGCTTATCCGCACCAAGTACCGTCATCGGGATCTGTTTCATTAATAAATACCTCGGTTCAATCCTATCTAAAAACAAGTATCTTCCTGATTTTGTAACAACAGTACACCGAACACCTGCGTAAAACCGGGGGTGTTCTAGTAAAAAAACGCAATCAGACTTATGTACTCATTTATCTTATCATAATGTACGCTATTTTAACTGAGACTTAATAACGGGTCACCGTTTACTTTCTTGGGCATTACACTTTAGTATGTATTATATGTCCACCCTAATGCGTGAAATATATGTCATTATTAACTTTAACCAGAAAATGGATAATCTCTTTAGGAATTACCTTAGCTAGTACGCAAGTTTTTGCGATTCCTATTGATGAATACAAACAATATTTACCTGATGGCACTAACCTTGCTCTGGTCGCGCAAAAAGTGGGAAGTAGCACCCCATTAATTGATTATAATGCACAGCAAATGGCATTACCTGCAAGTACACAAAAGGTTGTGACCGCTCTTGCTGCCCTATTGCAACTGGGGCCAGATTACCGTTTTGTCACCAATTTTGAAACTGATGCAAAACTTAGCAACAAAACGCTGACGGGTGATTTAGTGATCCGCTTCAGTGGTGACCCGACATTAACCCGCCAACAAATTCGCAATATGGCGAATGCATTAAAGCAGCTTGGGATCCATAAAGTTGACGGCGATCTCGTCGTTGATATTTCTGCTTTTACTAGCCATGACAAAGCACCGGGATGGGTTTGGAATGATATGACCCAATGCTTTAGTGCGCCACCCGCTGCGGCTATCATTGACCGTAACTGTTTTTCAGTTTCTCTTTACCCTGCTGAAAAAGCAGGAGATTTTGCATTCATTAAGGCGGCTAGTTTTTACCCTGTCAATATGTTCAGCGAAGTCAAAACATTACCTAAAGGTTCCCCTGAAGCGCGCTATTGCGAACTTGATGTCGTTCCTGGTGAACTGAACCGCTACACCCTAACAGGTTGTTTAACTCAACGCAGCGAGCCCTTGCCACTTGCCTTTGCGGTACAAAATGGAGCGAGTTACTCCGGAGCAATTGTTAAAAATGAGTTAACCACCGCGGGTATTGAGCTAACTGGCCATGTGAAAAAACGCACATTTCCTGCGGCTCAATCACAAGTATTAGTCAAAACCGAATCTAAGCCACTACATGACTTGTTGAAAGTGATGCTCAAAAAATCCGACAATATGATAGCGGATACCGTTTTTCGTACCATTGGGCGTGAATATTATGGTGTTCCGGGAACTTGGCGTTCAGGATCCGATGCGGTAAGACAAGTGCTGAAGCAAAAAGCGGGGATCGACCTTGGTAATACCGTGATGGTAGATGGATCGGGATTATCTCGCCATAATTTAATCACCCCAGCAACCATGATGGAGATCTTGCAGTTTATCGCTAAAAATGATCAACAACTCGATTTTATTTCTATGCTTCCACTTGCCGGCCATGATGGCACTTTACGTTACCGTGGTGGTTTTGATGAGGCGGGTGTGAATGGTAAAGTTTCCGCCAAAACGGGAGCATTACAAGGTGTTTATAATCTCGCTGGTTTTATCACAACCGCCAGTGGTCAACGTGTGGCTTTTGTGCAATTTATCTCTGCTTATGCGGTACCACAGAGCCAGCAACGTACACGTCGAGTACCATTAGTGCGATTTGAAAGCCGTTTGTATAAAGATCTGTATCAGAAAAACTGATCATACGCGATTTAGACAGTAAAAAGGCGCTTTCGCGCCTTTTTACATTTCTAAGATAAACTATTTTTGATAAATAATTTCGACACCTTCGTCGTCATCTTCATCCCAATCATCATCCCAGTCATCATCAAAATCTTCAGTACCAGAAAGTTGTTCTTTGTGATAATCATCCCACATGAATTCAACTTTTTCAGGTTGCTGTGTATCTTCAGTCGTTGCCATATCACGCGGTTGAGTATTCATAAATTCCATGATATCCCAACACAGTGCTTTCACACCTTCGTGGTTAACTGCTGAAATCATATAGAATTTATCTTCCCAGCCCATCGCTTTGGCAATTTCTGCTGCGCGCTGTGCTGATTCCTCTTCACCTAAGATATCAATCTTATTGAAGACTAACCAACGTGGTTTTGCTGCCAGCTTTTCACTGTATTTTTCTAACTCACTGATGATGATCTTCGCATTTTCGACAGGATCAGACTCATCAATAGGGCAAATATCAATCAGGTGAAGTAAGACACGACAACGTTCTAAGTGTTTCAGGAATTGGATCCCAAGGCCTGCACCTTCCGCTGCGCCTTCGATCAACCCTGGAATATCCGCAACCACAAAGCTTTGTTCGTTATCCATACGCACGACACCCAAGCTTGGGACTAAAGTGGTAAATGGATAATCAGCAACTTTTGGTTTTGCTGCTGACACTGAACGAATAAAGGTAGATTTACCTGCATTCGGCATACCAAGCATACCAACATCTGCTAACAGCATCAGTTCTAACAGTATTTCGCGAGTTTCCCCTTTTGTCCCCATGGTACGTTGACGTGGAGCACGATTCACTGAAGATTTAAAACGGGTATTTCCAAGCCCATGGAAACCGCCTTTAGCGACCATATGACGTTGATCATGACGAGTCATATCACAAAGTACTTCATTGGTCCCTAAATCGCGTACACGCGTTCCTACAGGCACTTTAACTGTGATATCTTGACCCCGTTTACCTGTACATTCACGGCTTTGGCCATTCTGGCCGCGCTCTGCACGAAAGGATTTTTCAAAACGATAGTCGATTAGCGTGTTGAGGTTTTCGTCTGCTTGTAAGTAAACGTCCCCACCATCGCCACCGTCACCACCGTCCGGTCCCCCTTTAGGGATGTATTTTTCACGGCGGAAGCTGACACAACCATTGCCACCATCTCCTGCCACGACCAATATTTTGGCTTCATCTACAAATTTCATAATTCTCTCTCCGCTTCTGAGCCGCATAACGCTGGATGGCTGTTCTACTCAGAGATGGTGCATCTTTAATACGTGTGTAGTTCATTAAAGATCAAATATCTGAATATAAAAAGCCCCGCAAAAGGTTTTTGCAGGGCTTTAATTCTGAATTAAAGGTCAGAAAACTTATTCAGCTTCGATGCTGATAAATTTACGATTGTTTGGACCTTTAACTTCAAATTTAACTTTACCGTCCGCTAATGCGAACAGAGTGTGGTCACGGCCACAACCTACGTTGTTACCTGCGTGGAACTTAGTACCACGTTGACGAACGATGATGCTACCTGCTAATACAGCTTCACCACCAAAACGTTTAACACCTAAACGTTTTGCTTCTGAGTCACGACCGTTACGAGTCGAACCACCAGCCTTTTTGTGTGCCATTAATCTGCTCTCCTAAATCTTAAGCGATGACAGTGATCTTAACATCAGTGAACCACTGACGATGACCCTGTTGTTTACGGCTATGTTTACGACGACGGAATTTGACGATTTTAACTTTTTCGCCACGACCGTGTGCAACCACTTCCGCTTTCACTTTAACGCCTTCAACGACAGGAGCGCCAATTTGGATCTCATCGCCATTAGCAACCATCAGAACTTGATCAAATTCAACAGTTTCACCTGTTGCGATGTCCAGCTTTTCTAGGCGGACAGTTTGACCTTCGCTAACTCGGTGTTGTTTACCACCACTTTGGAAAACCGCGTACATATTAACTCCGCTTTCCGCGTACCCGCTAAATATTTCAATTCCAGAGCACGCTATAAAATATTCACAATAGGGCGCGAATTCTACGCAAAAAAGCAGCAGAACACAAGCCAATAATGCGGTTAGATGACAAAAAATACGACTTTTTTCTCAATAACCGTTTTTGAACGTTGATTTTGTCCCTATTCACTCAATTGTTACTTATTTAAACATTTTTTGCATCACACCTGATAATCTTATAATTAATAATGTTATGCTAGAAAGATAACTGTTCTATCGGTCTCCCAACTTTTTATTTCGGGAATGAACCAAAAACTAATAATATGAATAAATTAAGATGAATTTAGAATCTATTATTGAACTGACAACTGAGGATATGTCAGCGGTAAACGAAGCCATCCTCAGTCAATTGAATTCAGATGTTGCGCTAATTAACCAGCTTGGTTATTACATCGTCAGTGGTGGCGGTAAAAGGATCCGGCCTATGATCGCAGTGCTTGCTGGTCGATCCTTAGGTTACTCGGGTCATAAACATACCCAAGTTGCTGCATTGATCGAGTTCATTCATACAGCAACTTTGCTGCATGATGACGTCGTTGATGAGTCCGATATGCGTCGCGGAAAGCAAACTGCAAATGCTGTTTTTGGTAATGCAGCGAGTGTCTTAGTTGGTGATTTTATTTACACTCGATCATTCCAGATGATGACGGATCTCGATTCAATGCGGGTGCTAAAACTGATGTCTGAAGCGACGAATGTGATCGCTGAAGGGGAGGTTTTGCAATTGATGAACTGCAACGATCCTAACATTACTGAAGAAAACTATATGCAAGTGATCTACAGTAAAACCGCACGTCTTTTTGAAGCAGCAGCCCATGCATCTGCGATTTTAGCCAATGCGACACCAGAGCAAGAAAAAGCACTACAAGATTATGGTCGTTATATTGGGACAGCTTTTCAGTTAATTGACGATCTACTCGATTATGATGCAGACAATGCTCAGCTGGGGAAAAATACGGGGGATGATTTAGATGAAGGTAAGCCTACACTTCCCCTACTTCACGCGATGCAAAATGGTAATGAAGAAGAGTCAGCATTGATCCGCCAAGCGATTGAACAAGGCAATGGGCGTCATCTGTTAGATACTGTTCTTGCAACTATGAAACGCTGTGGTTCCCTTGAATATACTTATGCAAGAGCCCAAGAAGAAGCACAAAAAGCGATTGATGCCTTAAATGTAATTGAAGATTCAATTTATAAAGATGCATTGATCGGCTTAGCTTATATCGCAATCCAACGCCATTCTTAGTCACTAGAAAAGGCAAAACAGGTCAAGAAAAGGGGAAACGCTATTTTTCCCCTTTGTCTTCTTCATCGATTTGCGCAAGCAGTGACGACAAACCATAACGCAGGATATATTTCACTATTTTATTGCGCTCAGACTCTGTCAATTGATAATACGCTTCTGACCAGATCTGTAATGCATCTGTTCTTTGACTTTGGTAAGTTACCGAAGGCTCATGCAGGCTAAGTTGCCCTTGGATTTCCCCCGGTAAGCTTTCATAATAATACTCAACAGCCTTACCTTGCACCCCTCTTTTACGGCGGTTTTTCCAGCCTTCTCGTCTTGCCATTAGGTTAATTCCCTGGGGTGATGTCGGGAGTCCTTCTAACCCAGCTAATTCTTTGGCAGTGAACCACAATTTTTTCATTTTTCACTTCACACTTATATTATGAAACCTGCTGTTGCAGCTTTACTAAAATGTCATCTGTTAAAAAATTTTTTAAATTCAATATAATATTATTTTTATATATTAATTATTTACACCTTAAGTAATTGTAAATTATTTATTATTAATTAAATCAATTAGTGCTAATGTGCCTTCACGCATAATAAATGTCAGGATAGTGTCTCGTTCATCATTAGAAAGCTGGTTATAAGCTTCCTGCCAAATAAAGGCATTATCATTTCGTTTTACTTGATAAGGAGATGAAGTTTCGTTAGCAAACTGCCCCTCAAAAATATCGATAGGTAAAGAACTAATATGGTACTCCAACGCTTTGCCTTGAATACCTCGCCTTTTACGGCTTACCCAGTTTTCACGCCTTGCCATTGCATTAATACCTTGAGTTGTCATGGGAAGCCCTTGTAACCCAAGCAGCTCTTTTGCCGTTAGCCATTCCTTGTACATGCTGACCCTCCTAGTCATGATGACAATTTAATTCTCAGTTGTTGAAAACTATCTATATTTTCTCAAAATCTCATTAACTCATTCGTTTTATTTATGCCTATAAATAATAATATACAAATTATATTTGTTATTAGCATTCTAATTTCTTTTAATAACAGACAATTAAATAATTTACTCACTAATAATTTAACTAATTTTATTAACTAATCTAGATATATTACGAGTACGAGTAAAAAGTAGCATTAAATATGCCATTTCTATCCCTAACTAGAAAGAGTTAGTTTTAACATCAAAGTTTTATCCTAATTCACAGTTATTCATTCTGACTTTCTATTTAATTTCATAAAAACCACGATAGTTTCATAAAATGAATTTTTAAGAAAAAATCAGAAATTATTTTAGGAAATTTCTGTTATTTTATTTCCAATAACTAAACGGATGTACTGAATGTATCATAATTTTCGGTTACTCGTACCACTAACTCTACATGATTCTAAGTGAAAAAAGGACTAAAAAATGATTTTACGGAAGTCGGACTGGCACCCTGCAGATATCATTGCAGCTTTACGTAAGCGTGGGACAACTCTTGCCGCAATTTCGCGCGAGGCAGGACTAAGCTCTTCAACGTTAGCAAATGCACTATCACGCCCTTGGCCTAAAGGGGAATGGATTATTGCCAATTTCTTAGCGATCCACCCCGCTGAAATTTGGCCAAGTCGTTATTATGACCCAATTACAGGGGATTTATTAGAAAGAAAAGTCAGAGTAAAAACACCAGCAGAAGATTAAAAATTGAATTGATATAATTATAACGCCGTGAATAATAAATCAATTTATTCACGGCATTATCCTTAGATGGCTCTCCAATAAAGAACGGCCTTGTTTATTTCATCCGAGAAAAACCGTCAGCGAGATCTTGTTTTAAGTCATCTAAATTTTCTAAGCCAATCTGCAGTCGTAATGTCGGTCCACCAGGGTTCCAATTAGTCACAGTTCGATATTCAGCACAATTAAATGGAATAATTAAGCTTTCAAAACCGCCCCATGAATACCCCATACCAAAAATTGATAAACCATCCAGCATTTTTGCAATATCTGTTTGGGTATATTTAGGGTCAAGTACAATGGAAAACAGCCCCGATGAACCAGTAAAATCCCGCTTCCAAATTTCATGGCCTGGGCAATCAGCAAATGCAGGATGTAAAATACGAATCACTTCGGTTCGTTCTTGCAGCCAATGTGCAATATTTAAAGCTCTTTCTTGAGCTTCTTTTAAGCGAATAGGTAAGGTTCGCAAACCCCGCAATGCAAGAAAACAGTCCTCTGCTCCCGGCAACATGGCCATGTAATCATAAGTTTCACGTAGTTTCGGCCACCACGCTTGATTCGCCGAGACAATTCCCATTAGCAAATCAGAATGGCCGCCTAAATATTTGGTGCCTGCTTCCAGCGAGATATCACAACCCAGTTCATGAGCTTTAAAAAATAAAGGTGTCGCCCATGTATTATCAATAATCGTCGCAATGTCATGGCGTTTTGCAACCTCAACAATTGCAGGCACATCTTGAATTTCAAAACTTTGAGAACCTGGAGATTCTAAAAAAATTGTGCTGGTATTTGGCGTTACCAGTTTTTCAATGTCAGCACCAATCATCGGGTCATAATAGGTTGTGATGATCCCCATTTTATCCAACAGACCATGACAAAACTTACGTGTTGGCCGATAAACACTATCAGGCATTAATAAATGATCACCTGTTTTCAATGTTGTCAGCAATGCCAACACAATCGCGCCTAAACCAGATGGTGAAAGCACCGTCCCTTCGGCTCCAGCAAGAGCGGACCAAGCTTGCTCCAATTGCTTAATTGTTGGCGTGCCCGCTGTACCATAATTAAATTCCGCCCTATCATTGATTAAGGCATCAACAGTTGGAAATACGACCGTCGAACCGCGATAAACGGGAGCATTTACAAAACCAGCTTGCTTAGCAGGGTCTCTCCCTAGCTGGGTGACTTGTGTATCAACATGAAATTCAGATACCGCTTTTTTCTTCATGAGATCCTCTCAACAACATCATTATTTATTCGAAAAATTTAAAGAATGGAGATAGGCATAACAGCACACCAAAGAAAATGATGAACCACACTGTTGGGCCTTTAAATTTGTGTAATGCCGGAACTTTGTAAACCAGATAGCAAGGAATTAAGCAAGAAACGATACCAAATAATGGACCGCCAAGTTGCATGAAAAACAGAATAGAAAACCGTGTTGAAACCCAAAACCACAGTGCAATGATAACGCCTAAGCATACCCCATAATGTAGCACTGTTTGGTTAATGCGTTCTTCAGGAATAAATCGACTCAATAGATTGACAACAATGCCTTTTATTGCTTCTTGGAAGCCTAAATAAATTCCTAAGAATGCCGTCAAGATTGCAAAAATATTGAGTAATGCGGTCATCACTTTCACTATTGCCCCAGGTATCACTTGAGCAGCAATCGCTAATGCTGAAATATTTTGTTCAAAGGCCGATACGGCTTGCTCATGGCTAATTGAGAAAGTAAAAGAAAAAGCAAAAAACAAGACTGCAACGGCGAGAATAATATACGCAACACGGTTAGCGCGTATTGCTCGGTATGTCGCGATACGCTTATTACTTTCTATTTTACGATACGCAATGTTCATGGGGCTCAATATTTGCACAAACAATATAGAAAATAAGGTAAATGGTAGTGTTAAAAAAACATCTCTCATAAATGGGAGAAAATCAGGAAATGCTGTGATATTGGCAAAATTCCAATATGGAACCATCACTATACCAAGCAGTACGATAATACCGAATTTTACAATAACCATTGGACCAGAGACTTTAAACAGTAACCGCTCCCCTTGTGCAGCAATTGCGACTAATACTGAAATAATAATCAACCCATACCAAACAGAATCAGATAATAGCCCTTCCGTTAATCCAAACGTTTTAATGTAAGAAGCACTATCGAAGGTGACCGCCAGCGAGTAAGAGAACATTCCATGCAATAACATCAAAAAATAGGCAATCCCTAATGCTATCCCCCAGTTTTTACCTAAATATTGTGTAATAACACTGGCGTAGTCATTACATTCTTCAGATTCAGATAATGTTCTGAGATATAAATTTTGTAGCCAATAAATTGCTGGATAAGAAAGTATTGTTGCAGCAATAAAGACCCAAATACCTTTGATACCAATTTGCACAGGCATAAAAACAATCCCTGAACCAATTGCCATACCAATGCATAAAATAACCCAACCAACATCATATTTTGTAAAGGGGATCTTTTTTGTATTAATCGGATTATCTGCACTTGCCTGAATACTATTAGACATAGTCTATTCCTCAACGTTATAGATTTAATTATTAAAAAAGTTAGGAACAACAATATTGTGTAGAAGCTACATTTTTTTTTAAAACTGGTGTGGCATGAGTAAACTGCGATAAATTCACAATTATAGTATGCTGGAATAAACGGGTTTAATAGGGCATGACAATGCTAATAAATAAAAACACTTTTGCGTTTAAAGCAAAAATTGACAGCTACGCGATTTTTCGGCATTTAGAGTTATTCATCAAAATCGTCGAGTGTAATAGCTTCAGCCTGGCTGCAAAGAAGCTGAATGTAACGCCATCATCAGTTAGTCGAGGCCTTCAACAACTCGAAGATCAATTGGGGGTTGTACTCCTAAAGCGCACAACGCGAAATTTTATTTTAACAGACGCAGGGCGCTATTTATTGCAACGATCGCAAAACTTATTGGCCGATCTCGATGACTCACTGGTCAATACCGCCAGCTTCTATCAACATGCTCAAGGGCAATTAAAAATTACCTGTTCTATTGCATTTGGAGTTTGTCATTTAATGCAAATATACAGTGAATACCGAGAAACCAATCCTAAAGTGAGTTTGTCTGTTGACCTTAATGACGAACTTATTAATTTAAATGAAGTTGATTTCGATATTGCATTACGAATTACCAGCCACCCACCTGAAAACTTTGCATTACGGAAAATTTGTAATATTAATTGGGTATACTGTGGAAGCCGTACTTATTTCGAACGATATGGTATTCCTCAATCCCCTGCCGATATTGCATCACACAATTGTTTAATTAATCCAAATATTCCTGACACCTGGCGCATGACGGATAAAGACGGTAGCGCATATCCTCTAGAAATTAATAATATGATTGAGGTAAATAGTAGTTTAGGGTTATTAGAGGCAGCACGCTGCCATCAAGGTATCGTTTGTTTACCTACTTATATGCTAGGCAATTATATTGAAAACGGAGAGTTGCTCCCTGTCTTATTGGATTATGACCCTAAATCCACCCCATTTGCCCTATATGCTTTATACCACCCAGCCCATACACACTCACCTAAAATCAGGACATTTATTGATTTTTTAGTAGAGAAAATACCATCAGATCCGCATTGGGACCATTGGATGCGACAGCATGCTTCATGATGACTTACCCAATAAAAAAGGTTGAGTTCTAAACGAAACTCAACCCTTCACATTCACTATTAGGAAAAATTAATTGGCATTAGCCATTAATGAATTTTTCACCTAATTCGATATCTGCTTTTAATACATCTAGCATGTCTTTCAGCGCTTTCTCTTCAAATGCGCTTAATTTACCGATTGGTAAATGCTTTTCGATACCGTTTTTACCTAAAACAACTGGTTGTGCGAAGAAGCGAGCGTGTTCACCATCACCTTCAGTGTAAACACATTCAACTACATTGCTTTCGCCTTGGAGACCACGAATTAAAGATAAACCTAAACGTGCGGCTGCTTGGCCCATAGATAAAGTTGCAGACCCGCCACCCGCTTTCGCTTCAACGACTTCTGTACCTGCGTTTTGAATACGTTTGGTTAACGCGGCAACTTCCTCATCAGTGAAGCTAACACCTTCAATTTGAGATAACAATGGCAGAATAGTCACACCTGAGTGGCCGCCAATAACAGGCACTTCAAGGTCATTAACATTTTTGCCTTTCAGCTCAGCAACAAACGTATTAGAACGAATGATATCTAACGTCGTCACACCGAATAAACGGTTTTTATCGTATACTCCTGCTTTTTTCAGGACTTCCGCAGCGATAGCAACGGTGGTATTCACTGGGTTAGTGATAATACCAATCAATGCCTTAGGGCAGGTTTCAGCAATTTGTTGGATCAGATTACGGACAATACCCGCATTGATGTTAAATAAGTCAGAACGATCCATACCTGGTTTACGTGCAACACCCGCAGAAATAAGAACAATGTCAGCACCTTTCAATGCAGGTTTTGCATCTTCGCCGGCAAAGCCTGTCACTTTAACATCAGTTGGGATATGGCTTAGGTCAGCAGCAACACCTGGAGTAACTGGTGCGATGTCGTAGAGGGAGAGTTCTGAACCTGCTGGGAGCTGGTTTTTGAGAAGAAGGGCGAGAGCCTGACCGATACCACCTGCTGCACCTAGGACTGCAACTTTCATTCTGAAACTCCTTAATTTGTACTTTAAAAAGATATCACTTTATTTGTTATACACTTAACACATTACGTATAAAAAACAATTTGTTAACAGATAGAGAGAGAGTTTAACGCAAGAGAACTTGTTTATTAATTGCCAGTATTCTAAACAAATTCCTTATCTGTTAATGAGATAACGGGCACTTTTTTAACAAATAGTTTTTCAGGGTATTGCATTTCGCACAATAAGTTGTTTTTAGTGTATATTATTCAATCAAAAATATTTTTATTAACAATAAATTTACAGCAGACATCTGAAAAATTCATTGTTCTATTATGCTAATTTTTCATTCCCACAATTTACGATAAATAAATACTTCTGACTATCAGCTCGAAACAAGCTTATCTAACTTTAAGTTATTCACTGGTTATAAAATCATCATAACGCAATTTTGTTGCATAAAAATGCACTTTTACGGATAATACAACTTGGTTCAATGCAAAAGAATGGGTTAATTATGCGCACTCCGTCTAAACAAGAAGACTTGGTTAAGGCTTTTAAAGCCCTACTTAAAGAAGAAAAATTTAGCTCGCAAGCTGAGATCGTCACAGCTTTGCAAGAAGAAGGCTTCGAAAATATTAACCAATCAAAGATTTCCAGAATGCTTACCAAATTTGGTGCAGTTCGCACCCGTAATGCAAAAATGGAAATGGTATATTGCCTGCCTACAGAGCCTGGTGTCCCTACCGCTACCAGTCCACTCAAAAACTTGGTTTTGGATATAGACTATAACCCTTCTGTTGTCGTGATCAGAACTAGCCCTGGTGCTGCACAGCTTATTGCACGTTTGTTAGATTCATTAGGCAAAGCTGAAGGGATTTTAGGTAGTATTGCTGGTGATGATACTATCTTCTCAACACCAGCAAATAATTTCACCACAAAAGAACTGTATGAAGCGATTCTAGCGTTATTTGAACAAGAGCTTTAATCTATTGATATACATTAGCTTAAGAGGGAAATTGATTTCCCTCTTAAGTTGTTGACAAAGCGGGATAAAAGCGTGGTTTTTCCCACTTTGTGTTATCAGCCGAAAATCAATAAATTGATTTTCCTAGTTTATTTTCAAAACCTATTCGACTTGCTGCCAAACATAATATGTTTGTCAGCAGTCTGAGAGGGAAATTGATTTCCCTCTTATTGTTTTTGTCTGTTTCTATTCTATTTTGAGACATCATTTTGCTATTTGATATTTTCCGTAACTTCATACACTACGGCTTTCACTTCCTAATGCCAATTGCCTTTGGTTACCTATTTTGGCGAAAAAATTGGAAACTAGCGGCCCTGATTATGATTGCCACGATGGCTATCGACTTAGATCATCTGCTAGCTGATCCGATTTTCGACCCAGAGCGCTGTGGCATTGGTTTCCACCCACTCCATTCCTTTTGGGCTGCGGTTGTCTATGTCGTATTATTATTCATGCCATCATGGAAACTTAAAGCCATTGCTGTTGGTTGTTTATTCCACCTTTTTACTGATTCAGTAGATTGTTATATGGGAAGTTTAAAAAAAGAAATGAATAGTCCAATAACATTAAGTCTCGTCACAGAACAGTGCCCATTGGGTATGCCAAACATAAAAAAACCCCAGTAATCATAAGAATCACTGGGGTTATCAAATAGCTAGCTAAGAGAATTTAATCATCTCGCTCTGTTTCTGCTTTCGCTTTCAAACCTGCGAGCAATTTGCCATGAATGCCACTAAAGCCACCGTTGCTCATCACCAAAATATGATCGCCCGGTTGTGCGGTTTCAATAATCATATTGGTAAATGCCTCAATATCTGCACTCCAACGCGCGGGTTGGACGCATTTTTCAGCGATGTCTGTCACCATCCAAGGGATATTGGCGGGTTGGAAAAGAAACACTTCATCTGCACGGCCAAGCGCAGGCGCAATATCATTTTTATTGATACCCATTTTCATCGTATTCGAGCGAGGTTCGAGCACCGCAAGAATACGTGAAGTTCCCCCAACTTTGCTGCGAAGTGCTTCTAACGTCGCCAAAATAGCAGTTGGATGATGTGCGAAGTCATCGTAAACACTGACACCATTTTCAACGCCTCGTAGCTCAAGACGACGACGTGCATTGATAAAACTATCTAAGGCGAGACAAGCTTCTTTTACTGGAACGCCCACATGGTGAGCCGCTGCAATCGCCATCAATGCATTTTGGATATTGTGGTTACCCACTTGTGACCAAGTGACTTCTCCAACTTTTTCTTGTTGGTAATACACCGCAAAATGGCTGCCATCGTGGCTGAGCTTCTCAGCTTGCCATCCGCCATGCTCCCCGCCCACCAGCTCTTGTTCACTCCAGCAGCCCATTCCAATCACTTGTTTTAAATGATTGTCGTTGTCCGGTGTGAAAATTTTGCCACTGGCGGGCACAATACGTACAAGATGATGGAACTGTTTTTGAATCGCTTCGAGGTTTTCAAAGATATCCGCATGGTCGAATTCAAGGTTGTTCAATACCAAGGTTTTCGGGCTGTAATGAACAAATTTAGAACGTTTATCGAAGAATGCACAGTCATATTCATCAGCTTCGATGACAAAAAACGGGCTTTCACCAATCTTAGCGGAGACATCAAAGTTACCTGGGACACCGCCGATTAGAAAACCTGGCTTGTAACCGCAGTCTTCTAAGATCCACGCAAGCATCCCCGCGGTGGTCGTTTTTCCATGGGTCCCCGCCACAGCCAGTACCCAACGTTCCGGTAACACATAGTCATGGAGCCACTGTGGGCCAGAAGTATACGGCAAACCTCTTTCTAATACGGCTTCAACACAAGGGTTTCCACGCGTCATTGCATTACCAATCACCACCATATCCGGTATTGGGTCAAGCTGAGCCGGATCATACCCCTGAATAAGCTCAATCCCTTGATTTTCAAGCAATGTGCTCATCGGTGGATACACATTGGCATCCGAACCCGTCACTTTATGTCCTAAAGAACGAGCCAATATTGCTAAGCTTCCCATAAAGGTACCGCATATACCTAAAATATGTATGTGCATTCTTTTTCATCCAATTAGCATGAGGTTGGTCACTATTCTACCCATCAAAAACAGGTTTATAAATGCATTAACCTATTAATCTTTTTTTTATTTAGTTAAACTCTTCCCGCGCGAGGGTAAATGCCCCGCAAAACCTCTGTCAATTTTATTCAGGACCTTCGTCATGAAAACATTAGGCGAATTCATCGTCGAAAAGCAACAAGATTTTCCTCATGCAACAGGTGAGCTGACTTCTTTATTATCAGCTATCAAACTGGGCGCTAAAATTATCCATCGTGATATTAATAAAGCTGGACTTGTCGATATTCTTGGCACTAACGGTGTTTCGAATATTCAAGGTGAAGTTCAGATGAAGCTTGACCTGTATGCAAACGAAAAACTGAAAGCGGCTTTAAAAGCACGCGGAGAAGTCGCCGGTATCGCCTCTGAAGAAGAAGATGAAATTGTCATTTTCGAAGGAGACCGCGCAGAAAACGCAAAATATGTTGTTTTAATGGACCCACTTGATGGTTCTTCAAACATCGATGTAAACGTTTCCGTTGGAACAATTTTCTCAATCTACCATCGTATCACGCCAATTGGCCAACCGGTTACAGAAGCGGATTTCCTGCAACCTGGTAACCGCCAAGTGGCTGCGGGCTACGTGGTTTACGGTTCATCAACGATGTTGGTTTACACCACTGGTGTTGGTGTACATGCGTTTACTTACGACCCATCATTGGGCGTGTTCTGCTTGTCTCATGAAAAAGTGATGTTCCCATCAGAAGGAAAAATGTACTCCATCAATGAAGGTAACTATATTAAGTTCCCGATGGGTGTTAAAAAGTACATTAAATATTGCCAAGAAGAAGATAAAGCAACAAATCGTCCGTATACCACGCGTTATATCGGTTCTTTGGTTGCAGACTTCCATCGTAACTTGCTCAAAGGGGGAATTTATATTTACCCAAGTACGGCAAGCCATCCAAATGGGAAACTGCGCCTTCTGTACGAATGTAACCCAATTGCATTTTTAGCAGAACAAGCCGGTGGTAAAGCCAGTGACGGAGCAAACCGCATTTTAGATATCATACCTAGCGAATTACACCAACGTGCGCCGTTCTTTGTCGGAACTGAGTCGATGGTAGAAAAAGCAGAATCATTTATGCGTGAATTCCCTGACACGGAATAATCTAATTCATTAATTATAAGGCGGGGCTTCCCGCCTTTTTTGTCCCTTTTTTTCACCAACTAGTGAGTTTTGTCCCCTTTTACGGCTATAATGTCCCTCACGCTATCTACTCTATTATTTAATTTGCCTAAAGGCGGCAATAAATGCGATGCCAGCGACAAATTAAAATGAGTAAATTCATTATTCACACAAAGGATACATTTAAATGGGCCTGAACAATGTACCGGCAGGTAAAGATCTGCCAGAAGATATCTATGTTATCATCGAAATCCCTGCGAACGCAGATCCTATCAAATATGAAGTTGATAAAGAGTCTGGTGCGCTGTTTGTAGACCGTTTCATGTCAACAGCGATGTTCTATCCATGCAACTATGGTTACATCAACAACACCCTGTCTTTAGATGGTGACCCAGTTGATGTATTAGTTCCAACTCCATACCCATTGCAACCAGGCTCAGTCATCCGTTGCCGTCCTGTTGGCGTACTGAAAATGACTGACGAGTCTGGTGAAGATGCAAAATTAGTGGCTGTTCCGCACACTAAATTAAGCAAAGAATACGATCACATTAAAGATGTGAACGACCTGCCAGAATTACTGCGTGCTCAAATTACTCACTTCTTTGAACATTACAAAGATTTAGAAAAAGGTAAGTGGGTTAAAGTTGATGGTTGGGAAGACGCGGCATCTGCAAAAGCAGAGATCATCGAATCTTTCGAACGCGCTGCAAAAAAATAATCCCCCTATAGGGAGATTATGAAAGCTCTGGTTAATACCAGGGCTTTTTTTATGGGTTATAATCAGTTAATTAATCTATAAAAAACGCCAGCTATCATAGCTGGCGTCCTGTATAACTATAGCATTCAATATAATATTGGATAGCTACTTTTCTTCATCACGTTTCAACCAGTCGCCACTTTTTATTTGGCGTAGACCATCAACGGAATGTTTATATAGATAAATCCAAGCGTTACCATACGGCGTTGGGATGAGCTCCCTCACATAGTCTTGAGAATTTTTCTTTAGCTCATCTAACTCTGTCAAAATGGACGGGTTGATTCGATAAACTTCGCACTCTATCGCCCCATCCCCTTTGACAACCGCTGGATAATATCCAAGATCATACAGTTCATAGCCTTCTAGCTTATGCTCACCAAGTAGCTGAGCATAAGTCATCCAGTGATGATTTCCTTGCTTTTGTCTTAAGCTGCCATAAACAATTACACGCATAATCTAAAACTCAAATTGGTAAAGGAGATCCAATGCCTGATTAACACCAGACACAGCTTCTAAATACAGTTTTGGCATCAATCGATAACGTAAAGTTAACGTCGCCAATGAGTCAAAGATACCAACTCCATACTTCACTTGTAAATCATTAGTGATCTTACCACTTACAACGACTTGAGAACCATCCCCCACACCTTGGGTATCGACGGCTAAATCAGAGACCCCAAATGTCTCACCAATTTTGCCCACGAGTTGCCCACTTTGTGCTACACCTAAGCCTATTAACATAGATGTCATTTGTGAACCATTTGCGTCCCCACTGTCTAAGCCCTCTCCTCTTAATAAGTAAGACAGCGCTTCTTGTTGTGTTTTCGCCGGTTCAGAGAATATTTCTACTTTCGGTTTATCTGCAAGCCCAGTGACCTTCACCCCTGCAATCACGCCATCTGCCGTGTTGTCTGGGTTACGTATAGCTTCTAAGTTTAAGAATGGTTGGTCCGCAGGGCCTGAGAACTGAATTTGCCCCTTACGTACAATCAAATCTTGCCCATAAGCACGGAAACGACCAGCTGGAATATCCACCTGACCATTGATGTGCAAGCCATGGATATTTTGAACCACTTTCAATAAACCCGTCAGGCGCGCTTTTAAGCCAAACGCATCCAATCGAACATCGTTACCAATTTTAATATCCAAATTGGTCTGAATAGGAATGGATGGCGCTTTTTGTTCAATTGGCTGTAAGTTGCTATCTAACATCACCACATCTGAAGATGCGCTTACCGCCGACTCAGGGAGCTCTTGAACAGTAATTCGAGCCCATGGAATATTGACCGTACCATTTAACGTGAGTACCGAAGGTGATGCATCAAATACAATATCCGGTTGAACATCAATTTGGATCATCGGCGGTAAAGAAACACGGAGGTTATTACCTCGCGCCATGATTTTTGCACGCCATGCATCAATATTGCGCCAATCTGCGTCACCATCAATGTTCAGATAGCCCTCTGGCGTGTTTATCTGACCATTCATGACTGAGCTCGTGCCGTTGAAATTAACACCTAAATGACCACTTTTGATATCAAACGGGATCATTGCAGATCTCACTTCTAAACTCGAAAGCGCTAAATTACCATTTAATAACGGGTTATTCGCTGACCCGCCTAAGCGTAGATTTCCACTTAAACGGCCATTCGCCACTTCCTTCTGGCCCAGTAACGGCTTGATTAAATCTAATGTCACCGAATTAATTTCAACATTACCCGACAACAAGCGACGTTTCTCAATATCAGACACTTGGATGTTACCGCGCATCTGTCCGTTATTAGCCAACCCAAATAACCAACTAAGGTCAGCCTTACCATTTTTCAACCCAGCACTTAACGTTAAGGTATCAAAAGCAATAGGCAAACGGGTTCCATCCACGAACTGAACCGCTTTGACATCATTTCCTCGCAAGTCCAGCTTCACTTGTGGCATGCTGCCATCCGCTTTCCAAATGGCATTGGCTTTACCCGTAAATACGCCACTGACTCGAGTATCTTGTGGCATAAATGGTTTAAGCATTGCGAGATCAAAACGTTCTAGCACGATATCCGCGCTACCACTTTTACCCGCTTTAATCGGTTTTGGTACACACAAACGGGCATTCGGGTTAACCCAACAATGTCTGCCAATGGTCACTTCTTGTGTTTGGTTGGCATAATCGAGTGACATTGCTTGGTTTAAGCGCCATTCACCCACCACCGTATCAAATAAGGTATTGGTTAAATTCCCTTTCCACACTTCAGTCTGCCGGTCAAAACTCCCCGCTAATGCTAATTGCCCAGAAACCGGCTCACCCTTCATATTTAATTTTAAAGTGTGCTGTTTTTCACTGCCTTTCGCATCTAAAGTCAGGTTATTGACGACAAGATCGCCTTGTTTTAGCTGACGCAGAACAACGGATAAATCCCCTTTAATTTGTTCGCCTGTTGCCACATTTCCTTTGATAACAACATTTTCGATAGCAAGGTCATCCTGCCACTTCACACCGCGTGCCGTAAGGTCAACAAGGGCTTCTGGTGTTTGTAAATTACCACGTAATTTCACATCACCCGCAATCACACCACCTAAGCCCGGTAGCAAACCATTGAGTGCAGGGGCATTAATTTTGGCATCAAGATTCCATTTATCGGCAAGAGAACCTTTTACATCAACATTGTTTTTACCTAATGCCAAATTAAAGTTCGGAATATCCCATTGGCCTGCTGCGTTACCTTTGGCTTTACCCCGTGCTTTTAAAAGATTATTTTTAACATTACCGTCTAAAATAATTTCAGGAATATCCAACTGCCAGCTGCCACCGTATAAACTTCCGCGAGTGGCAATTTTGCCATCCACTTTAGCAGGCCATTCAGGGTACTGTTTTGCCGTATTAATACCCGAAAGAGTCAATACTGCATTCCAACTAATCGCCTTGCTCCAGTCCGCAACGCCAGTAATATCCGCATTACCTTGCAAAGCGGCTAAACGTAAGCGAGTTAAATTAATTTGCTCTTCATTACCTTTCGCATCTAATAACAAGGTAGAAGGAGGGAGATCCTGCCCAGTGATCGCTGAGCGTACAGACATATCATAAGCCGATGGCCGGCCATTTAGGCGCAGACGTGTCCCATCGAGTTGATATTGCGCATCCCCCACTAACGGCCACGTTAACTTATCACTTTCTAATGTAAGCAAAATAGGCAGGTCTGCTTGTGACAAATCCGTTTCTGCATCTAGTTTTGCATTAATTGGCCCATGTAAATTCAATGCCAATTTTAGCTCATCAATCAAACCGCCTTTTAAGGAGAGATCTACCTTTTGCCCATCTAAATCGTCTAAACGGCTTTCCCCCACGACTGACAATGAGACTGGCCATTTATCTTGCAAGGTCGCCGTGCCAGATAACGCAATATTCCCCTGCGGTGCATCGACTTTTAACTGTTTAACGAGAACTTGTTGCCCTTCATTTGAAAGACTCAGGTGCAATTGGTTAATTTTGAGATCAGTCGCACCCGTTAATTGAAAATTCGAAGCATTAATACCGTCGACATTCAAATCAACAGGTAAAATAACTTCGGGTAATTCAGCAAGTAACGGTTTAGAAAATAGCGCTTTTAATTCATCTGCTAATGATTTTTGTTCATTAATCGGCGTTGGCTCTGGCTGTTTTTCTTCAGCGACGACATCTGATTTGGTTTCAGGTAAATTAATCGCCAAATCAATGATATCAGTTGGAATAATAGTGATCGCTTTCCCTTCCCACGTGACCCCTGTGGTAAATTTAGCTAAATCAATATCCATACCATCCACATTGACGTGCGTTGAAACCAAAGCCAATTGATTCAAACGAATAGTCAAAGGCGCCTTGAGTTCAGTCAAAGGTTCAGATGGTGGCGTTTCTTCAGCAGGGGGAAATTGGGTGGTATCGACAGTAACAGTAACATTTTCCGTGCCTAAGTTGTCGACACATAGCTCACGGCTTGTTAAACAACCTAGACGTACCGCTAAATTTAATTTCCCCGCATTAACATCAACTCCCGGCATTTGATATTTAACGCCACTTAGCGTTAAGTTACTAATATCACCGTCAATTTTATCAATGGTTAATTCAGGAACAAAACGTGTCGCTGTATTTAATGCAAAGTGAAGACCTGATTGCGTTCCAATCACCCAACTGAGTGCGGCAACAACCAGAACGAGAATTAATAAAATGGAAAGACTGGTCCATTTTAGCCACTTCAACCACCTCATAACTCAGTCCCCAAGCCGATATAAAACTGTATTTTGTTGTTATCTGGATCACCGATAGGTTTTGCTAAGTCTAATTTTATTGGACCAACCGGTGAGACCCAGCGGATACCGACTCCCGCACCCGTTTTAAAATCATTATCTTTAAAGTTATCAACGGCTTCACCACTATCAATAAAGGTCGCTCCCCACCAATTTCCTGTAAAGTTATATTGGTATTCCACAGAGCCTACCGCCAATTTTGATGCCCCTGTCAGCTTACCTTTACTATCTTCTGGCGAGATCTTTTGATAACCATATCCACGCACGCTACCATCACCACCCGCAAAGAAACGCAAGTCCGGTGGAACTTTGTCGAAGTCATTGGTTTCAATCCAACCGATATTTCCACGAACGACAAAGCGATGCCCCTCCCATGGCGTTCTGATCCATACATTTTTGGCTTGTAGTACAGCGAAGTCGATATCTGAACCCCAAATTTTATTCGAATAATCAATAGAATAACGTTGGCTATCTCCCCATGTTGGCATCACACCGCCGCGTTGGCGAATGCGGCTTACATAGGCCCCGGGATACAGCAACATCGTCGTATTCGTCACGTTAGCTTGGGTAAAGTTACTCAGCATCCAACGCATGTTTACGCCATATTGCCAACCGGATGAATAATCCCAGTTACGAGACACATTCAAGGTTGTTGTATTCGCTTGTGTATCATTCAAATCTGTCCGTTTAAAGCCCCCTTGAACCGCATAATATTGCTCAAGCGGGTTCGCTTTTAATGGAATTTTATAACTCGCATCAATTAATTGTTCTGGTTGGGATAAACTAATATTTGACGTTAAACTCTGCCCACGAGAGTTAATCCAAGGCTTATTCCATGTGGCTTTAACGCGAGGGCCGACATCGGTGGCATAGCCTCCCCCAAGCTCAATAAAGTTTTTCGCTCTAGGGGTCATTACCGCTTCCATCGGTAACTCATAAGAATTTGCTTTGCGCGCACTCACAATACGCGGTGTCACAATTGCAGAAGAGAACCAACCTGTTTCAGCTAACCGACGGTTAAACTCAGCAAGTTGCTCTGATGTGTAGTATTCCCCTTTTTTAAAAGGGGCTAGGTTATTCAGGTAATCTTCTCGGATTTGCGAACCTGAATAAGAAATTGCACCAAACCGATAACGTTCACCACTGTTAAAATCAAAATCCCAATAAGCCGCATGGTGATCAAGAGAAATACCCAGTTGGCTTTTCTCCATCATCGCATCAAAATAACCTTTGCGAACAGCTAAACTACTAAAGCGCCCTTTAAATTCTTCGTATTCGCCATCATTTTGAACTGTATCAAGCTTTGGCGTATATTGTTTGAGCATCTTTTCATAGTCGGGATCCGTTTTTGCTCCACCTTGCAATTCAACAGTCACTCCCTTCAATAAAATAGGTTCTCCAGGAGTGACCTTGGCGGTTAAAACGGAACGAGCAGGCGGGGTTTTTTCTTCATAGCTAAATTCAACCGTGGGTTGGTAGTAACCTAAAGGCTTTAAACCTTCTTTAATTGCTTTCTCAACACGGGCTCGAAAACGACCATTTGGCACAACTTCATCTTGCGATATATTAGACAGTTGTACTCGAACGTTTTGATTAAGTTGTCCTTCAAGGCCTTCAATATTAAGACGAAGATTAGCTGCGTGTACCACTGGCACTGCCGCAGTTAGGCAGAGAAAACAAATTAGAGGGTATTTCGACACGCCTACTCCTAAGGTGATTGTTCGATTGACTAAATACTTCATATCAATTTATTTTGAGTAAAATTCGCCATATACACAAGTTTTTATCCCTATTTTTAGATTATTTGTGTGGTCAATACATATAGGAATCATTATGCCTTTTAATAAATTTCACTCTGCAAGTATTGCACAACCTCTGCCCGGCAGAGCAACTGCTATGACTTACTCACCATATCATGCGCTTAACCATCATTCGATTGAGATTATTCCTAAGAATATGGAAATTGCTTATTTTGCCATGGGTTGTTTTTGGGGAGTTGAACGATTATTTTGGCAGCAAGCTGGGGTTTATTCAACTTCTGCTGGGTATTGTGGTGGAGTGACCCCTAACCCGACCTACGAGGAAGTTTGCTCTGGGCGAACTGGCCACGCAGAAGCGGTTCGTGTCGTTTTTGATCCGCAAGTTATCAGTTACTCTCAACTATTGACATTATTTTGGGAAAACCATGACCCTGCACAAGGCATGCGCCAAGGAAATGACATGGGAAGCCAATATCGTTCCGCAATTTATACTGTGTCAGATGAGCAAGACCAGCAAGCGATGGAAACACTGCAAGCTTACCAAAATGCAATGATAGCGCAGCATGACTCTCGTGCAATCACGACCGAAATAGCGCCCTTAGACACTTTCTATTTTGCCGAAGATTACCACCAGCAGTACTTATACAAAAACCCGAATGGATATTGCGGATTAGGAGGGATTGGTATCTGTTTACCACCTTCGTTAAACAAATAAATCAATAACTTAATACAGTGAGTTCATCTTCCCAACCATTCAAGTTGCTTTTCAATATGACTTAAAGCAGCTTGAATGATGATGAATATCTAGGCAGATAAATCACCTCAGTGCTATACTAATGCAACATATCAACAATTTGCGCATATTGCGCAACATATATTTGCATACTCAATATATTTAAATACACGAGACTATGCCTTCAGAGATTTTTGAATTTTATGGATTCTTCCTTTGATTGGCTGGATAACTTATGCTCAACAGTTTATTAATTGTTCTATTATTATGTGCAATTAGCGCATTCTTTTCTTTGTCAGAAATTTCTCTGGCAGCTTCCCGCCGCATTAAACTTAAACTTATGGCCGACGAAGGCAACATTAATGCGGCTCGCGTGCTTAAATTACAAGAAATGCCGGGAATGTTTTTTACCGTCGTTCAAATTGGTTTAAATGCCGTTGCTATCCTTGCCGGTATTGTGGGGGAATCTGCTTTTTCTCCAGCTTTGTACGATATCTTTATTCAATTTTTATCCCCAAGCTGGGCTCAACAAGTTTCATCAATCCTGTCATTCACCATTGTGACAAGCTTGTTTATTTTAGTGGCTGATTTAACGCCTAAGCGCATTGGTATGGTAAAACCTGAAGCCATTGCAATTCGTATTGTGAATCCGATGCGCTTCTGTTTAGTGGTACTGAGCCCATTCGTCTGGTTTTTTAATGGCCTTGCGAACCTGTTTTTTAAATTATTCAAATTACCTACATCACGCAATGAAGATATCACTTCTGATGATATTTTTGCGGTCGTTGAAGCAGGTGCTGTAGCGGGTGTGTTACGTAAACAAGAACACGAATTAATTGAGAACGTGTTTGAGCTGGAATCACGTACTGTACCATCAGCGATGACTCCGCGTGAAAGTATCATTTATTTTGACAAAGACGAGTCAGAAGAAAGCATCAAACATAAAATTTCAACCCAGCCACATTCTAAGTTTCTAGTATGTGCAGGGGGTATTGACCATGTTATTGGTTATGTTGATTCGAAAGAATTACTTAACCGTGTACTCAATGGGCAGAGCTTAAGTTTAAAAGATGGTGTTCACATTAGAAATACGCTCATGATCCCTGACACCCTCTCATTATCAGATACCTTAGAAGCATTTAAAACAAACGCCGTCGATTTTGCTGTGATTCTCAACGAATATGCATTAGTCATGGGTATCATTACCATCAATGATGTAATGATCACTCTAATGGGGGACTTAATTGGTCCAGGGCAAGAAGAGCAAATCGTAGTACGTGATGAGAATTCTTGGTTAGTTGAAGGCGGAACGCCAATTGAAGATGTGATGCGCATTTTAGATATTGATGATTTCCCTGACTTTAGCAACTATGAAACCATCGCAGGGTTTATGATGTACCGGTTAAGAAGAATGCCGAAACGGACAGATTATGTGAAATATGCGGGCTATAAATTTGAAGTCGTCGATATTGATAATTACAAAATTGACCAATTACTCGTAACTCGCCTGACTACAGCGCCATCACCTGTCGTTGTACAACCCGGAAAAAATACTATTGAAACGGCTGGCGCAAGACAACAAACAAAAGATACAGGACATTAATGCTTGATAGCGAAGCCGTTTCTTTCAATGCGCCACCTATGTGGCGCGTTGTTAACCAAAAACTGCTGATTAACCTACCCCAGTTCTGCCTGCAATAATGAAACCTGTTTATTGACCTCACTCATCACATTGTAATGGCGCTTATCACTGATTTTAGGTGGTAGAATTTTCCCATAGTTAAACTCAAATGCCCCAAAATCCTTAATATAGAGCCTGCCACGGAATAGCGTTTTGACGTAAAGAGCAATCTTAGATGGGTTATAACGGTTAAAAATTTTCATTAGAACTTTGCCTCCCCTTTGTTCTTACGATATTCAATAACTCATACCGTACAATAATCATAGACCAGAAATTTTTATTTTGGTTCTAAAATTGCAGTTTTATTCAATTTACTGACATAACATGACACTGTAAATTAACTGTTAAAACCCCATAAACTTTGCTTTTATTCTAAATTTTAAAAAAATGTTAAATTACCTCTTGTAACTCATCCGATGAGCTATGCTATAAATAGTAGTCATCAGACAAACCACTAGGCTCACATGGCAAAATAATCAATCAAGGGGCTTTTATGATAAAAAATTATTTACTTTTAATATGCTTGCTTGGGGTATCTGCAGTAGCTTCTGCAGCAAATATTCAATTAAACCAATCTGTTCCTGCTGTTTCTGTCACTGACAAGGGTGAGCTTGTCATGAATAATGACGGGAAATTGGATTATCAACCGTGGAAAAGCCAACAGCTCGTTGGAAAGGTGCGTACTATCCAACACATTGCTGGCCGTTCTTCAGCAAAAGAACTCAATGCCCCCTTAGTTGAGGCTATCAAGCAAGCCAAGTTCCCTCATGATAGCTATCAAACAACAACAATCATTAATACCGATGATGCAATTTTCGGTACGGGTGTATTTGTGAAAAACAGCGTTGAAGATAGCAAAAAAGAGTTTCCATATTCACAATTTATTGTTGATAGCGAAGGTACGGTGAAGAACGCATGGGGCTTGAAACCAGAAAGTTCAGCAATTATCGTATTAGATAATCAAGGGAAAGTGTTGTTTTTCAAAGATGGTGAATTAAATACCCAAGAAATTCAAAAAGTCATTAGTTTGTTAGTCTCATCACTAAACCAATAACGTCTACCTTTTGCAGTTACTAAGTTAGTATGTAGTGTGCGCAATTCGCACACTACAATTTCTCACACGCGACAGGTAGTTAGCCCTATCTCACTTGAGTTAAAAATAGTGAGTTATGCTAAAATGCCCTTACATTAAATATGCATAATTATGATTATTATTTTAATAAACAATCATAATTAATGCGCTTATTATCACGTTTTAGTTTCATTCCAATACACTTTGGCACAAAAGCCCCCATTAACGCCATGAGTAAAAATAACTTGTAAATGATGCAATTGCGCAATCCGTTTAACAATAGAGAGCCCTAAGCCACTCCCAGTTTTTTCTTGTCCCGGCGGACGATAGAAGCGCTCACCTAACCGCCGTAAAACTTCAGGTGTCACGCCATTACCATCATCTTGAATTTCAAGGTGATCAGCATACAAAATAATCTCCACTCGCCCCTCTATTTTTCCATAACGGATTGCATTATTGAGCAAATTTCTCAGCAACGCATTGAGTAGTAATGGCTGACCTTGAAAATCAGGGGGGCTAGCAACTAAAGTATTTATTATCGTTGTTTGCTGCTCTTTAGCTTCCGGCTCTACATCTTTTATCGCCGCTTCAATTAACTCAGGCCAAGATACAACTGTAATATCATCAAGTTGCGTGGATGACTCTAACCGAGACAACATCAGTAGTTGGTCAACAAGCCTTGTCGCCCTATCAATACCTTCCGATAAATTAGCCACTGCATGGTTACGGATATCTGCATCATTCCCTGCAATTTGCACCACTTCTGCCTGCACCCTTAATGCTGCAAGTGGGCTACGTAGTTCATGAGCCGCATCCGAGGTAAATTGTCGTTCACGAGCAAACATTTCATTAATACGGCCAAACAGTACATTCATAGAGTCAATAATAGGTCTTACTTCACTGGGAATTCGCGTCACTTGTACTGGGGTTAGTTCATCAGGTTTTCGGTGATATAACTGGTTTGCTACGTCCTTCAATGGGCGTAAAGCTCGTGTCAACAGCCATAAAAATAGTAATAACATGATTGGCAAAGCAATCAACCAAGGCATAAATTGTGCAACCATAATATCGGTTGCCATTTCTTGTCGGTATTCCCACTCTTGCCCTACTGCAATGATATATCGACCATCTTGAGATTTTAGCCACACAAAACGCCAAGGGTCGTCACTTCCTTGGATCATCCCATCGCTAAACCCTTCTCGCTTAAATTGATAGACGATGTCTCTACCGTTATCACCGTCGTTTAATACCATTTCGCCGCCTGGTGTAAAAATAGCAAATGCCAGTGCATCGTCATCTTGATGGCCACGGTTCTTTCGCAATAGTTTTTTGGTTTTAGTCAGTGAAGGCTGGCTCAATTCAAAGCCTGATGGTAAAACAGATAACCGTTTAGCAAACGCCATTTGCTGGGTATCAAACAGCTCATTAATCGTTTTATAGCTTTGGTACCACGCTAACGAACTGGCGATCCCCCATGTCAGTAAAGCTAACAAGAGCAGCATTAAAGTGAGTTTCAGCCTAAGACTAAATGTCTTCATCATTTATCATCACCTAATCGATAACCAACACCATGAATGGTTCGAATAAACTTATTGCCTAATTTACGCCTTAAATGATGGATATGTACCTCAACCGAGTTACTAGAGACCTCTTCATCCCAGTTATATAATTTTTCTTCAATTAAAGGGCGAGAAAAAACTTTATTTGGGTTATGCATAAATAAAGAAAGTAAAGCAAACTCTTTCCCTTTTAGTTGTACAGGTTCACCTTGCTGTGTCACCGTCATTGCAACTGGATCCATTTCGACATCACCATGCGTAAGTTTAGAAGATAATTGCCCACTTCGGCGGCGGATCAACGCTTGCAAACGCGCCATGACTTCCATTAAAGCGAATGGTTTACAAAGATAATCATCAGCCCCTTGTTGAAGTCCTTGAACACGCTGATCCAAAGCATCCCGTGCCGTCAAAATCAAGACTGGCTCATCACGCCCCTCCTTACGCCAATGCTTCAAAATATCCATTCCATCAATATTTGGTAACGAAAGATCGAGTACAACAGCGTCATAAGGTGCATCAAATAAAGCGAGTTGCCCCTGTTTACCATCCATAAACCAATCAATGGTAAATCCTAATTGGGTTAAGCCCACTTTTAAGCCATCACCAATTAACCGGTCATCTTCAATTAGTAGAATTCGCATAATCTACCCCCATATTAGAATATTATTATATTTATCCTATCAGCTATAATATGACTAGCTATTATTGGCAAAATTAAAAATATAATTCGTTAGTTAAGTTTCTTAAGATCCTGTTAAGATTTACTTGGTTTAATACCCTCCATACAAACAAGTTTACATCCAATTTGGAGATACCGATGATGAAAAAATTACCTGTAATTGCTTTAGTTGCTGCACTCGCGAGTGCACCTGTTTTCGCTGCAAATGGCGGGTTTGACGGCCCTGGCGCTGCCACAAATACAACAGCCCAAACCTCTCCAACCGGTGGTTTCATCGGCCCAAATAGTGGGGAAATGACTGTCGCAAAAGCACTTGATATGTCAGATGACAGCTGGGTTATTTTACGTGGGAATATCGTCAAACAACTTGACCATAAACATTATGAATTCACCGATGGTACTGGCACTATTAATTTAGAAATCAGCGAAAAGCGTTGGAATGGCATAAATGTAACGCCAAAAGATAAAGTTGAAATTCGCGGTAAAATTGATAAAGACTGGAATTCAAGAGAAGTCGAAGTTAAACAAATCCAAATAATTAAATAACCCGCAAGTTTACAATGGGATCTGCTCTAAAGCAGGTCCCATCTAAATCCTATTTCATACAGAAATTAACAGTGCTAAATTAACAAAATTATTTTTGCTTACTAAGGCTGCTTAATGACTGTAAAACTCCCTAACATACGGAATATTCGTGAGAAACTGCTTTCAGATAATTGGTATATTTTAAAAAAATATACTTATGAGTTACAACGTCGAGATGGTAGTTGGCAACAACAAGAGCGCGAAGTCTATGATAGAGGCAATGGTGCCGTTATTTTGTTATATAACAAAATAAAAAATAGCATTATTTTAATTCGTCAATTTCGTATGCCTGTTTATGTTAATGGCTATTCTGATTTTCTGATCGAAGCCGCCGCTGGTTTACTAGAAAATGTCTCACCAGAAGCTCGTATTATTGCTGAAGCAGAAGAAGAAACGGGTTTTAAAGTCGATAAAATTCAAAAAGTTTTTGAAGCCTTTATGAGCCCTGGTTCAGTCACCGAAAAACTCCACTTTTACATTGCTGAATATAGCGATAATAATCGTCGTAACGCAGGTGGTGGGCTTGAAGAAGAAGGGGAAGATATTGAAGTTTTAGAGTGGCCCTTCCCTAAAGCCGTTGATGCGATAAGAACGGGAGAAATAGTTGATGGTAAAACCATTATGCTAATCCAATATCTCGCCCTAAACTCTATTCTAAAAAGCTGATCCTATACTTATAGCTCATAATGATAAAATAAGTCATCGTGAGCTCTCCTATTTTTTATCAGTCATTAAACGAACGATAAAAATAAAACAAATCATAAAAAGACAATCAACTTTTATTATTTTGTTGTTTAATTAAAAAATAAAATCATAAAGCCAAGATAAAACATATTTAGCTTTGACCTACTCGCTAAAAAACTTTAAATTCAAATAATATTAATTTTATATATCATCATTTTAAGAGTCTTATTTTTGCATCTAATGAATATCAAATAATTGTTATACATTACAGTCGGTGATTAAGGAGCTAAATAAAATGATACGCTGCGTTCGTATGTGGACAGGAGAAGATGGAAATTCTCTATTTGAAGAGGGCACTCTTGAGCTCAATAATATAGCAGGAGGCGATAACCAAACCCCTACCATTGCAGTCAACGAGCTTACCTTTCGTGAAACAGTTTCTGGCGGCTCTTTTGATTGGCATCAAGACCCAGTTCCTCGCTATGTCATTACACTTTCAGGCACTTTAGAATTCGAAACCAAAGATGGTTCTAAATTTATCATCAACCCAGGTGATATTTTACTTGCGCAAGATAATACAGGAACAGGCCATAAATGGCGGCTTATTGGTGATGAGCCTTGGCGTCGTGCTTATGTTGTCTATCAAGAAGGCACCGATCTTTGCTTCACTCCAACAAAAAAATAGGGGGCATCATGAGCAAACCCATTGCTGAGAATGTCGATATTGCTCTCATAGGTGCAGGGATCATGAGTGCAACGCTTGGTACATTTCTCAAAGAACTTGAACCTTCACTGACGATCGCCGTTTTTGAAAGGCTAAACGACTGTGCCCAAGAAAGTTCCCACCCGTGGAACAATGCGGGAACAGGGCATGCCGCTAACTGTGAGATGAACTATACACCACCAAATCCAGATGGTACGGTGGACATCAGTAAAGCCCTTGAAGTCAATACTGAATTCGATCTCTCTCGTCAGCTTTGGTCTTATCTGGTCACCAAAGGCAAAATTAAAGACCCACGTGACTTTATTCACCCATGCCCACACATGAGCTTTGTTTGGGGTGAAGACAATGTAAAATTCTTGAAACAACGCTACCAACAGATGTCTGCTCACCACTGTTACCACAACATGGAATACAGTGATGATCCAAAGCAGATCAACGAGTGGGCACCTCTGATCATGGAAGGCCGAGACCCTAAAGAAGCGATTGCGGTTACCCGTGTTAATACCGGTGCTGATGTCGATTACGGTGCGCTAACGCATTTATTAATCGCACAATTAAGCGAACAGCCCGGTTTTTCAATTCACTATAAACATGAAGTCATCGATGTTAAAAAAACCGCCGATGGCAGATGGAATATTGAAGTTAAAAACCTACTCACGCACGAGAAAACAATGACTTCCGCGAAGTTTGTGTTTGTTGGTGCAGGCGGTAGAGCAATCGAATTACTACAGAAATCAGGGATCCCTGAAGGAAAAGGGTATGGTGGATTCCCCGTCAGTGGTATCTGGCTGCGTTGTGATAACGAAGAAATTGCCTCTCGCCACCATGCAAAAGTCTATGGTAAAGCAGACAAAGGCTCACCACCAATGTCTGTTCCACACTTGGACACTCGTATTATTGGTGGTAAACGTTCTCTATTATTCGGGCCTTATGCCGGTTTTTCGAGTAAATTCCTTAAGCACGGCTCTTATTTAGACCTGTTTGAATCGGTTAAATTGAATAACATTGAACCAATGCTTGCGGTTGCGAAAGATAACTGGTCACTCGCAGAATACTTAGTGGGCCAAGTCCTGCAAACTTCTGCTCACCAATTTGCTATGCTGCAACAATTCTACCCAGAAGCACAGCATGAGGATTGGAAAGAGGTGGTTGCAGGGCAACGAGTACAAATTATTAAACCTGACCATGATAAAAAAGGGGTTTTAGAGTTTGGTACAGAACTGATTACTAGTGCGGATAAATCATTTACTGTATTGATGGGAGCATCTCCGGGGGCCTCCACAGCGGCATTTATTGCGCTAAACGTATTAAAAACGTGTTTTGATGAGCAACTCAAAGGCGATGGATGGGAAACACGTTTAAAAGACATCATTCCAACCTATGGGATTGACTTAAAAACGGATGCAAAAGCCTGTTTAGATATTCGTACAGCCACTGCCAAAGTGCTGCAACTAGATAATTAGTTATTAATTAGGTTGGGAAATCACTTCCCAACCTTTATTGATGTTTAGAATAAAATCACCCGAAAACCTGGATTTAAGAAAGACTCTCGAGGTGTATAATCGAGCGTTTTTCCATGCCAATCAACGACTTTTGCCCCTGCACCAATGGCAACCGCATGTCCAGCTGCAGTGTCCCAAATATTTGTAGGCCCAAAACGTGGGTAAAGCTGTGCTTTTCCTTCCGCAACCAAACAAAATTTGAGTGAAGAACCAATTTCTACTGTCGTGTGTTCACCCATTTGTTTTAAATAATCCATTAATTCATTGTCTTGATGGGAACGGCTGATAACAATGACTGGTGGCTTGGCATCATTCACATGAATAAGTTGCTTATGGCCACCCTCCTCCTTCCATGCCTGATTACCTTCAGCGTAGTACAGCAGCCCTTTCGCTGGGGCATATACTACCCCCATCGTTGGTACACCGTTCTCGATAAGGGCAATGTTAACCGTAAAATCCCCATTACGATTAATAAATTCTTTCGTTCCATCCAATGGGTCAATCAACCAATAGCGTTGCCAATTCTGCCTGACTGGCCATTCAGGAGGATCTTCTTCAGACAGTTGGGGGATATCAGGAGCAATACGAGCAAGGCCCGCGGTAATCACATTGTGGGCGGCAATATCAGCCTCTGTAACAGGCGAATTATCACTTTTGTGTTCAACCTGTAAAGGTTCTTGCGCATTATAAGTTTCCATAATCGCATAACCCGCTTCTTGAGCTAATTCGCAAATTTGCTGTAGCATATTATTCACCTCTCTGATGACCCTTTACTGCAAGAGTAGCAATTGTGTGAAATTAACGCCATAAAAAAAGCCCCAAAGTCCAAAGACAATGAAGCTTTTTAACTGTGAACTGAACTAACAGAAATTATAAAATTTCAAGTAATTCAACTTCAAATACTAATGTACTGAATGGCGGGATTGATGCACCTGCACCACGCTCACCATAAGCTAATTGGTGAGGGATATATAATTCCCATTTAGAGCCGACTGGCATCAAGGTCAATGCTTCAATCCAACCTGGAATAACGCCGCTTACAGGAAACTCTGCTGGCTGCCCACGCTGTACTGAGCTATCAAACACAGAGCCATCAATTAAACGCCCTGTATAGTGAACACGTACGCGGTCTGAGCGAGATGGGATAGCACCATCACCTTGGTTAATCACTGAAAATTGTAAGCCAGACTCAGTCGTTGAAACACCATCACGTTTTTGGTTTTCATCTAGGAATTTTTGGCCTTCTTCCGCTAATGCTGCCTGGCGGGATACACGAACAGCGTCGGCACGCTCATGCACTTCACGCAATGCTTTGTGCAGAGTTTCAACAGGTACCGATGGCATATTGCCTTCTAAAGCGTCAACGAGGCCTGCTAAAATTGCATTTGGCACTAAACCTTCTAGCCCTGACTCTAATAATTGCTGCCCAACTTGTAGACCTATGCCATAACTCGCTTGAGCTTCTACCGAATCGAAATTTTGGTTTGCCATGAAAATACCCATATGATTTTGAGAAAATCCAAGAATAGCAGCCCCATCCTTATGGGTAAACCCAAACAATGAATCTAAAGAATAAAACTGATTGATTCCCGACAAATTTATTCAGTGTTCTCTGAAAAATTCAGCCCAACGCTAAAAAAGCCTAAAAAGGGTGCTAGTATGCGTATTAATACGGTCTAATTTACTCATTGCCTCATCAAGGAGGAGTGATGTTTAAACTTTCAAAATTTCATCGCTATGGTATTGCACTGCTTGCCTTAATTGTCGTGGTCGCTTTTTTTTGGCCTGCAAGCGAAAAATCCCCCAGCGATATTGTTCAAAACCAGCCTATTGTTATCCCACCACCTACTACCCCTGAGGTTGTGCCTGAACCGACTATTACACCGCCGATACCAGAGCCCGTGCCGGCACCTGAAGATAATTCACCTCTTTTACCTACTGAGCCCGAAATTATCCCAGAACCTAATGAGCCTGAACCTAATGAGCCTACGACGGTAACATCACCAGAAAAAACGCCTGAGCCCAAAACAACTCGCCCTTCTGCTAATGAATGGCAAAACTACCGAGTACAAAAAGGGAAGACGCTCGCACAACTCTTTCGCGATAATAACTTACAAGCCAATGACGCTTTTATTATGGCACGCGTTGAAGGGGCGGAGAAACCACTGAGTAATTTACGCCAAGGGCAAAAAATTCGTCTGAAAGCGAATACAAAAGGTGAAGTTCAATTATTAGAAACTACCGGCTCTGATGGGAAAACTTATAGTTTCGCGCGGTTAAGTGACGGAAGCTATTACCGTACACCTTAGTTTAAACACCGACTTTAGGGTAGCATCCCGCTACCCTAATACTTAGTCTGAATTTGCACTATTTACCCCACCTTGGCTTAACAATATATAAATTTAGCGATATATAATAAATAGTCTCTCTCACTAACATGTTAAGCAATAAAAACTATCATGCTAAAGCGCAAATGGATTAACATATTTTTAGGTGTGGCTCTTTTATTACTTATCGTGATTGTTAGCTCTATTTCATGGTTCAAGATCAATTCAAATGCGCTGTGGAACATCGTTAATACTCAATGTATTCCATTACTTCCAACAACGCTGCCCTGCTTGAAAGTGGAACAGGAAAAATACTATGTATTATTCAAAGATAAAAAAGGGCCTTTACACAACTTAATTATCCCGACTGAAAAGATCACAGGGATAGAATCTAGCCAATTATTGGAACAAAACTCACCCGACTATTTTGCTATCGCTTGGCAAGAAAGGGGCAGTTTGTCACAACAAACAACCCACCCAATTCCTGAACATTTATTGGCCATTGCGGTAAACTCCCAATATGGCCGCTCCCAAGACCAACTCCATATTCATATTGCCTGCTTAAAACCTGAGATAAATAAAACGCTTAATCAACTTTCATCAACAATAACAACACATTGGGCTTCTTTATCTTCTGAACTAGCGAGTCATCATTACTTAGCCAAAAAATTTCCGGAAGGCTCACCCCATGTAGAAAATTCGTTTCATCAACTAAACGAATATGTCATCAAGCATCACGATAAAATGGGTAATTTTGGCCTAGCAATGGTACAGCTTAAAGATGGTTCTAAGGTATTACTTGCCAACCGATTGAATTTTTGGGATTTGAACTTAGGTTCTGCGGGTGAATTACTCGACTACCAATGCTTAGCTAATCAATAAATACAAAAATATTGTCTAGAAAATAAAAAACACCGGACTTAGCCGGTGTTTTTATTCGCATCATGGATAACCCAGTGATGCATATCATCATTATTGATTACTCAGCAACGATGATAACGTTCAGCTCTGCGAAAACATCGCTGTGTAACTGGAAGTGAACTTCGTGGTCACCAGTAGTACGCAGAACGCCGTTTGGCAGGCGAACTTCGCTTTTCGCGATTTGAACGCCAGCCGCAGTAATTGCGTCAGCGATATCACGAGTACCGATTGAACCGAACAGTTTACCTTCGTCACCAGCTTTAGAAGCTAAAGTTACAGAACCCAGAGCAGTAACAGCTGCTGCACGAGCCTGTGCTGCTGCCAGAACGTCAGCTAATTTAGCTTCCAGTTCAGCGCGGCGAGCTTCGAAGAATTCGATGTTTTTCTTAGTCGCAGGAACAGCTTTGCCCTGTGGAACTAAGAAGTTACGAGCATAGCCCGATTTAACGTTAACCTGATCACCCAGGCTACCTAGGTTAGCTACTTTATCAAGCAGAATAACTTGCATTACCTTATCCTCTATTAGTCGTTAATGGACTGTACCAATTACTGATGACGATCAGTGTATGGTAACAGAGACAGGTAGCGAGCGCGCTTGATAGCACGAGCGAGCTGGCGTTGATATTTTGCACGAGTACCGGTGATACGGCTTGGTACAATTTTACCACTTTCAGTGATATAGTTTTTCAGCGTTGCGATATCTTTATAGTCGATCTCTTGAACGCCTTCCGCTGTGAAACGGCAGAACTTGCGACGACGGAAATAACGTGCCATATGGCTAGTCTCCAGAATCTATCAAATCAATCTGCTCGGCATGGAGGACAATCTTGCTGATCCCATTGCGCCCTTGATGGGTACTAATGAAACCGCTTACTGTAATCCAACTGCCGACCGTTATACTGTGAGTATGGGCTTGTAAGGTTTGTCCGCTGGCGATAATGGGCATTCTGCACCATGCTTGCCTTAACAGTCCTGCTTCCAGCTGCTGTGAACGATGTTCTAAAACAAACTGGCAGTGAGGAATGCCTGACGGACTCACTTTTCGAATCAATGCTTTACAGACTATGCCTGTTAACACCAAACGATTAGTGGTCACCTGCGCAATTACTCTTCAGAATCCCCAGTTTCTTCTACTTCTTCATCCTGATATTCATCAGACATGTCACGGCCACGACGTTCGTCTTTAGCTTTGACCATTGGAGAAGCTTCTGTTACTGCGTGTTTTAAGCGCATAACCATGCTGCGGATAACGGCATCGTTGAAGCGGAAGTTAGTTTCCAGCTCATCAATCGCTTCCTGCGGCGCTTCTACGTTCAGAAGAACATAGTGTGCTTTGTGCAGTTTATTGATTGGGTAAGCCAGTTGACGGCGGCCCCAGTCTTCCAGACGGTGAATCTGACCTTGTGCGTTAGTGATAACAGCACTGTAACGCTCGATCATGCCCGGAACCTGTTCGCTTTGGTCAGGATGGACCATAAAAACGATTTCGTAATGACGCATTAGTAGTTGCTCCTTACGGATTATTAGCCTCCTGTCTGGGTTAACCGCGGCCCGCGGAGGCAAGGAACTTATTGAGTGCGGCTAAAAAATTGACGCGTAACTATACCCATCCCTGAGATAAAACTCAAGAGATGGATACCGTTTTACATTAAATATTATTTTTCTACAGAAACAGGTAAGCGCTGACGCACCGCTTCAAATAAACAAACCCCTGTCGCCACTGACACATTTAATGATGACACAGAGCCCGCCATTGGAATACTAATTAACTCATCACAGTGCTCACGAGTTAAACGGCGCATGCCTTCGCCTTCAGCTCCCATAACTAAGGCTATCGAGCCAGTTAATTTGCTTTGGTATAAATTATGGTCAGCTTCACCCGCCGTTCCCACAATCCATACATTGTATTCTTGTAGCAAACGCAATGTCCTTGCCAGATTCGTCACACGAATAAGTGGAACATTTTCTGCCGCGCCACAGGCCACTTTTTTCGCGGTTGCATTAAGCTGAGCAGATTTATCTTTAGGAACAATCACAGCATGAACGCCAGCGGCATCAGCGCTACGTAAACACGCGCCTAAGTTATGAGGGTCTGTCACGCCATCCAATACCAATAAAAATGGCGATGGTGTGCTCTCCAATAAATCAGGCAGGTCACCTTCTTGATACTGTTTACCCGGTAATACTTTCGCAATGATACCTTGGTGAACGGCGCCTTCGGTTTGGCTATCCATCCATTGACGGTTCGCTACTTGAACAACAACACCTAATGCTTCGATTTCATGCACCAGCGGCATTAATCGGCGGTCTTCACGACCTTTCAAAATATAGACTTCTTTAATGCGTTGCGGTGAACGCTCAAGTAAGGCTTTCACTGCGTGAATGCCATAAATCATTTCGCTCATAAATTTCTTATTTATATTAATAAATAGTAAAGTGGCGTGTTAGCGCCACTTTGGTTAATAACGATGGTTAATAACTACAGCAATACCATTATCCCTCTTGTTTTTGGGATTTTTTTGCAACGCGTTTAGCTTTTAATTTTGCTGTAATTTTTCTGGTTTTATCGGAAGGCTTTTTGCCTTTTCCTTTCCCTTTCGCCTCTGGCTTAGCCTCAGCTTTTTTTCCTTTTTTATCGGAACGACGAAATGCAGAATCAGGCTCGAAGTTTTTATCTTTACTCGCATCCGCTTTTCGACGAGCTGGGCGTGTAGCATTTTTAACTTCTTGCTTCATTTTGTCCCGCGCCGTTTTGCCCGGGTTTTTCGCTTTCCGAGTGGTTGAAATTAATGCGAAATCGATGGTACGTTCATCCATATGCACCGCTTCAACACGAATTTCCACTTCATCGCCAAGACGGTAAGTGGTACCTGATGATTCACCAATTAAACGCTGACCGACCGCATCATAACGATAGTAGTCATTATCCAACGTTGAAATATGCACTAAACCATCAATAAATAAATCATTAAGGCGAACAAAGAAGCCAAAACCGGTCACACTGGTAATTAAACCTGTAAAGGTTTGGCCTACTTGGTCCTGCATGAAATCACATTTCAGCCAGTCAGCCACATCACGTGTTGCTTCATCAGCACGGCGCTCAGTCATTGAGCAGTGCTCGCCAAGCTGTAACATGCTATCCATGTCTGAATGCCAGCCACCCGTTTCCGTCCAGCGTTTATCTGAATGACCATGTTCTTTAGCCAGCAGATATTTTATCCCGCGGTGTAACGTCAGGTCTGGGTAACGACGAATTGGTGATGTAAAGTGAGCATACGATTTCAAACCTAGACCAAAGTGACCACGATTTTCAGGATCATAAATCGCTTGTTTCATTGATCGTAAAATCATGGTTTGTAGTAATTCATGATCAGGGCGTTCAGCCACTTCATTCATTACCTGCGCATAATCTTTCGGCTCCGGCTTCATTCCGCCCGGCAGAGTCAACCCTAATTCACTAAAAACAGAGCGTAAATTCATCACGCTTTCTTCTTTAGGGCGGTCATGCACACGGTACAATGCAGGCTCTTCATTTTTCTCAACGAACCGAGCCGCCGCAATGTTAGCCAAAATCATGCACTCTTCAATCAATTTATGTGCATCATTGCGCTCTACTGGCTCAATACTTTCAATACGTCGCTCCGCATTAAAAATAAATTTCGCTTCTTCAGATTCAAAAGAAATCGCACCACGCTCAATACGTGCAGCATCAAGTGCTTTATATAATTGATGCAAATGCTCAATATGTGGCACTAGCGCTTTATAGTGCTCGCGCAGTTCTTCGTCTCCTTCCAAGATTTTCCATACTTTTGTATAAGTTAACCTTGCATGAGAACTCATAACCGCTTCATAGAACTTGTATGAAGAAAGCTTACCAGATGCCGACACCGTCATTTCACACACCATACACAGGCGGTCAACACCAGGGTTAAGTGAGCACAGACCGTTCGATAAGACTTCCGGTAGCATAGGAACGACTTGAGATGGGAAATATACCGAATTACCGCGGCTACGCGCTTCTGTATCCAGAGCCGTTTGTGGGCGGACATAATAGCTTACATCCGCAATCGCCACCCATAAGCGCCAGCCACCGCCTTTCTTCGGTGCACAGTACACTGCATCATCAAAGTCACGAGCATCTTCACCATCAATCGTGACTAACGGTAAGTCGCGTAAATCCACGCGCCCTTTTTTCGCAGACTCAGGGACATGTTCACTTAGGTCAGCGACTTGTTTTTCAACTTGTGGTGGCCATGAATGTGGGATTTCATGAGTACGTAAAGCGATTTCCACCGCCATACCTGTGCCCATTGTTTCGCCTAATACTTCAATGATATTCCCCACCGCTTGCGAGCGACGTTGTGGACGAGTGACTAATTCAACCACCACCACATTACCCATTCGAGCGCCAAGAACACGATCTTTCGGTATCAAAATATCAAAGCTTAAACGGCTATCATCCGGTACGACAAACCCCATCCCCGATTCGATAAAATAGCGACCAACAATTTGGTTATTACGCGGCTCTAACACACGAACAACCCGAACTTCTGTACGCCCTTTACGATCTTGCCCATAAGGTTGCGCCAAGATAACGTCCCCATGCATGGCGCGTTTCATTTCATCTTGAGATAAATAGTAATCTTCTTTTTTACCATCAACACGTAGGAAGCCGTAACCATCACGGTGACCAATGACTTTCCCTTTTAATAAGTCTAAACGCTCCGGTAAGGCATAACACTGACGGCGAGTGAAGACCAGTTGACCATCACGTTCCATGGCTCTTAACCGACGACGTAATGCCTCTAATTCATCTTCTGTCGATAAATTCAATAATTGTGCGATTTCTTCGCGGTTAGCTGGTGCAGTACGCTTCGAGATAAGGTCAAGAATATATTCTCGACTTGGAATTGGGGACTCGTATTTTTCTGCTTCTCTTTCCTGAAAAGGATCTTGTGACATCGTTACCTCCGTTGTCATCAGAATTCATAACTACCGCAAATGCTAATCAAGCAGTAGTTGATAGAGCGGGCTGTTATCTTTCACCATGTCCGCCAGCGTGTATTGATCAAGTTCTTGTAAAAACTGCTGTATTGCTTGGTGTAGCACACCTTTTAAACGACACGCAGGTGTAATGTGGCAAAACTCACCACTACAATTAACAAGAGTCAGGGGTTCTAATGCTCTAACAACGTCCCCTATACGAATTGATTCTGCTGGTTGTCCTAGTGTAATCCCGCCATTTTTGCCACGAGTGGCTTTAATATAACCTAAGTGACTGAGCTGATTAATAATTTTTACCATATGGTTACGAGATACACCGTAGACCTCGGTGACCTCAGTAATACTGGTCATTTTCCCTTCACCCAGAGAAGCCAGATAAATAAGAGCTCGTAACCCATAATCTGTAAAACTAGTCAGTTGCACAATCACCTCAAAATTTTAGCTATAACGCTGTTGGCCGCAAATCAGTGGCCTAAAAACATGTGACTTCTTTTAAAATTCACATTTACTATTTCTAACCCAACACATTCAGTTTTCTGAATAAAATATAGCATGCTAATAAATTATATGTTGCTAAATACAGTTTAACGTATAACACAGGTCAAATATGCATTTAATTGCACAGAATTTGCACACAAAAGTGACTTAATTCAATCATTATGGGGAATTTTGACTGTTTTATCAAAGAAGCGACATATTGGAAGGAGGTAAAGCAGTAAAAAAACTGCGCCCGTTTAAGGCGCAGTCAGTGTTATTACTCAACATCAAATGGATCACGCAGGATCATGGTCTCTGAACGATCTGGGCCCGTTGAAATAATATCAACTGGAATACCCGTTAGTTCTTCAACACGTTCGATGTAATTCAGAGCTGCTTGTGGCAGTAATTCTCTTTGTTTCACACCAAAAGTTGTTTCTTTCCAACCTGGCATTGATTCATAAACTGGCTCTAAACCATCCCACTCATCAGCAGCTAAAGGTGTTGTTTCTAACACTTTACCATCTGGACGGCGGTAGCCTACACAAATTTTGACTTCTTCTAAACCGTCTAAAACATCCAGTTTAGTCATACAGAAGCCTGACAGTGAGTTGATTTGTACCGCACGATTAATCGCAACGATATCTAACCAACCAGTACGGCGTTTACGGCCTGTAGTTGCACCAAATTCTTGGCCTTTTTCACGCAGGAACTCACCCACTTCGTCAAACAGCTCAGTAGGGAATGGGCCCGCACCAACACGTGTTGAGTAAGCTTTGATGATACCTAATACGTAGTTTACATAGCGAGGACCTAAACCAGAACCCGTCGCCACACCACCAGCTGTCGTATTTGAAGAGGTTACATAAGGATACGTACCGTGGTCGATATCTAATAATGTCCCTTGTGCGCCTTCAAACATCACTAATTCATTCTTCTGATTTGCTTTATAGAGCAGATCAGAAACATCAATTACCATGCCAGTTAAGATATCAGCCACAGCCATAATATCATCTAACGTTTTTTGGTAATCGACAGCAGGTTCTTTATAGTAATGAACAAGTTGGAAGTTGTGGTATTCAACGATTTCTTTTAATTTTTCTGCAAACGTTGCTTTATCGAATAAATCACCAACGCGCAAACCACGACGTGCAACTTTATCTTCATAAGCAGGACCAATACCACGACCTGTTGTCCCAATCGCTTTGGAACCACGAGCTTTTTCACGCGCATTATCTAATGCGATATGATAAGGCAGGATCAGTGGGCATGCTTCAGAAAGACGTAAACGTTCCCGAACAGGAACACCGCGGTCTTCCAATTCTTTCATCTCTTTCATTAATGCGTCTGGCGCTAAAACAACACCATTAGCAATAATGCTGATGACATTTTCACGAAGAATACCGGATGGAATTAAGTGGAGAACGGTTTTTTCACCGTTTACAACAAGAGTATGGCCAGCATTATGGCCGCCCTGATAGCGAACTACATATTTAGCACGCTCTGTCAGCAAGTCAACGATCTTGCCCTTCCCTTCGTCACCCCATTGGGTGCCCAGTACGACAACGTTCTTACCCATTTTGAAATACACTCGGTTGCTTAAAAATGAATTCTACCATCAAAAATGAACTGTTCCAGTGATATTTTGGCAATACAAAAATTTTTTTCTGGAAAGCAAGTAAAATGGTATTTTTTATTTCTGCCGTAAACTCAAAATGAATGCCATCAGTTGAGCAGCTCAAATTTTCCCTGAAAAATCCTATACTTAAAACGACAGGCGAAAAAAAGCCCACCGAAGCGGGCTTTTCTTTAATAGATTAACAGTTATTTTGCTAGGTTGCACGCAACTTAGCTTGTTATTAATCTGTCGCGCGAAGCTTAGTTGGCGCCTTCATAAAGCGGAAGAAGTCAGTGTCTGGGCTTAATACCATCACGTCTTCACCACTCTTGAAGCTTTGCTCATAGGCACGCAAGCTACGAATAAACGCATAGAACTCTGGATCTTGGTTGAATGCATCAGCAAACAGTTTCGTTGCCATCGCATCACCCTCACCTCGGTAAGTTAGAGCGGTACGTTCTGCTTCAGCCAACGTTTCTGTTACTGTTTTATCTGCAACAGCGCGGATCTTAGTCGCTTCTTCTTGACCTTGTGAACGATGTTGACGTGCAACTGCTTCACGTTCTGCACGCATACGCGCATAGATAGCTTCAGAAACTTCGTTTGGCAGCTCAATACGTTTAATACGTACATCGACAACCTCGATACCTAACGCCGCCATACTGTTTGCATTCACAACCAGTGGCTTCAGGTTCGTTTCCTCTTCAACACGTTTTGCTGCATCCGCAATCGCTGCATCCGCTTCTTTTGTTGAGTCGTCAATTGCAGTACCTTTGTTCAAAGCATCACGCACATCAACAGTTAAACGACCACGTGAATCAGTGATAATGTCTTTAACGCTTAAACGACCAAACTCAGAACGTAAACGGTCACTAAATTTACGTTTTAACAGTGTTTCCGCTTGGAATGGATTACCACCGCCAGTCGCTACATAATAACGACTGAAATCAGTAACACGCCATTTCAGGTAGGAGTCCACCATTAAGTCTTTGTTTTCACTTGTCAGATAGCGGTCAGCTTGAATTTCAAGAGTCTGAATACGTGCATCCAACATTTTCACAGTTTCAATAAATGGAACTTTGAAATGCAGACCCGGCTCATAAATGATCGGTTTGTTTTCAGAGTCACGTAGAACTTTACCAAAACGCAATACGATACCGCGGTCAGTTTGAGGAACAATAAAGATAGATGCGTATGCAACTGCCAAGATGGCAATAACGATAACAATTAGCGATTTACGCATGATTATTGTCTCCCTACTCTAACAGCATCACCACGAACAGCGTTATTTGGCTGTGCTGGTGTTGCAGCAGATGATGACGAACTATTGCTTGGCGTCGCCATTCTTGCTGACGGATTAGCTTTTGACGTTGAAGCCGCATCTGAATTTGTACCGCGCATGATTTGATCCAGCGGCAACACTAACATGCTGTTGCTCTTATCATTCGCAATCACTTTACGTGTATTACTTAACACACGCTCCATTGTGTCGATATACAAACGCTCACGGGTGATTTCTGGCGCAGCACGATATTCAGGTAACATTTTCGCAAAACTTGCCACCTCACCCTCTGCTTTGAAGACCACACTCGCTTTATACGCTTCGGCTTCTTCAATTAGGCGTTGTGCGTTACCTTTTGCCAGAGGAAGAACTTCATTTCGATAAGCGTGCGCTTCACGAATGGTTTTTTGTTCTTCTTCCCTTGCTGAGATTACGTCATCAAATGCCGCTTTAACATCTTCAGGTGGACGCGCTGCTTGGAAGTTAACGTCAAGCAGTGTGATACCCATCTTGTATGGTGCAATTGTTGCTTCGAGCTCTTTTTGTGTAACATCACGGATAAAAGCACGATTCGTAGTCAGTACTTGCTCCATCGCAGACTGACCGATTACACCACGCACAGCACTATCTAGCGCCTGACGCAGACTATTGTCTGGGTTTGTGACACTAAATAAATATTGCGCAGGGTCGGTAACACGATATTGAACGTTCATTTCAACGCGGATCACGTTTTCATCTGACGTTAACATCATGCCATTTGTCGCTTGTTCACGCACGGTTTCTACGTTGACAGGAATGACCCTATCAATGAAGGTTGGTTTCCAGTTCAAACCAGGCCCAACAATACCACTATATTCACCAAAACGTAATACTACGCCACGGTCACTTTCTTTGATGGTGTAGAAGCCTGAACCTGCCCATACAACAACGATAGCAGCAAGAGCTAACATACCTAAACGGCCACTGATTTGTGATGGTTGTTTATTATCACCATCACCACCGCCGCCTTTATTTCCACCAAGCTTGCTGCCTAGTTTACGAAAGAGATCGTCGAGATCATAAGCCCCACGTTTTCGACCACCTTTGTTCCCGCCAGAGTTGCCGCCTTTATTGCCGCTTCCCCACGGATCGCGGTCTTGTCCGTCATTACCGGGCTGATTCCACGCCATGTTTTAGCTCCATTCTTTATGATTGATTTTCAGGGCTAAGAGCGATAGGGCTCTTAATATCAATTCCATTGCCTAACTATATTATTAACGGCCAAATTATTAACGGCCAAAGCATTATTAATAACCAAAGCGATTAAATAACATAGTCAGGTAATTGCTGCTCTTGTTTGCACAGACGCCGCCAATCCACCATTGGCATACGCACCTCAAGGCCAATTGAGCCGTCTTCTTCCTGCCATTCACGTTCGATTGACTGAAGTTGATAGAAACGGCTACGTAAACGGCCTTCATTCGGTGGTAAACGCAATTCAACATGTGCGATTTCACCTGAAAGACGTTCCGTCAATGCCTGTAGCAACAATGGGATACCATCGCCCGTTTGCGCTGAAACCCAGACACGAACCGGCTTGTTATCCTCATCTCTGTCAATACGCGGGACAAAATCCTCCAGCATATCAACTTTGTTCATCACTAAAAGTGTTGGTATTTCATCCGCTTCGATTTCTTCTAACACACTTTCAACTGCATGAATATTTTCATCCAAGCGATTGTCAGCTGCATCGATAACGTGCAGCAATAACGTTGCTTCACGTGTTTCTTGCAGGGTTGCTTTAAAAGCTGCAACCAAATCATGGGGTAAATGGCGGATAAAACCCACAGTATCTGCAAGAACGACAACACCAACATCTTCTACATCAATACGACGAAGTGTTGGGTCAAGTGTTGCAAATAACTGGTCAGCAGCATAAACATCAGCGGCCGTCATGCGGTTAAACAAGCTAGACTTACCAGCATTGGTATAACCGACAAGCGAAATAGTCGGGATATCTGCCTTACTTCTCGCTTGACGCCCTTGTTCACGCTGTTTTTCCACCCGACTAAGACGAGATAAGATTTGTTTAATTTTATCTCTTAATAGCCGGCGGTCAGTTTCAAGTTGAGTTTCACCGGGGCCTCGTAAACCAATCCCGCCTTTTTGTCGCTCTAAGTGCGTCCATCCCCTCACTAAGCGAGTCGATAAATGCCTTAATTGAGCCAATTCAACTTGAAGCTTACCTTCGTGTGTACGTGCGCGTTGAGCAAAAATATCTAAAATTACCCCTGTACGGTCAACCACCTTACATTGGCAAATCCTTTCGAGATTACGTTCTTGAGCAGGGCTTAGAGTATGATTAAACAACACCACATCTGCACCACTTTCCTCAACAGCTTGGGCAATTTCTTCTGCTTTACCTTCCCCAACAAAAAACTTTGGATGAGGAGCTTTACGACTGCCCGTGACTATTTGTACTGGTTTTACCCCAGCAGATGTCACAAGTGACTCAAATTCTGCCAGATTATCAACGTCTTTCTCTTGAGAAAAAAAGACATGGACTAATACAGCTAGTTCACCGCCTTCATACCTATCAAACAAGGTGTAACCTCTTAGGCTAAACAATAATTGCAAAGGAAAAACACAGGTACAGTCTCCCTACCCATGCTTTCCTTGTCTTTTAGCGTACAAACTTACTCAGTTACTTCGCCATCTTGCGCTGCAGGGTTACCTGAATGGTAATTACCATTACCAGTGCTACCCGCAGTACCGCTATGATGAGAAACAGGGCGAGCAGGGACAACAGTCGAGATAGCGTGTTTATAAACCATCTGGCTAACTGTGTTTTTTAATAAAATGACAAATTGGTCAAAAGACTCAATTTGCCCCTGCAATTTGATGCCATTAACGAGATAAATAGAGACCGGAACCCTTTCACGACGTAATGCGTTCAGGAACGGATCTTGCAAAGATTGCCCCTTAGCCATTCTATGTTTTCCTTATTTTGTTGTTTTTAAAAGAGAATCTTTTAGATTCCAAAAAGTAACTACTCAAAAATTGCGCTTAACGTTCTAATTGTACACAAACATCAGTCCTATGCACGCATAACCTGCATAACGGTGCTAAGCGCTTGCTGAGGTTGTTCACTATCTAGCCAATGAACATTCTCCCAGCTTCTTAACCAGGTAATTTGACGTTTTGCCAATTGGCGAGTTGCACAAATCCCCCGATAAATCATTTCATCATGGCCAATTTCACCATCTAAATATGACCACATTTGCCGATACCCCACACAACGAATTGAAGGGAGGTCAACATGTAAATCATTTCGTTGATGTAACTTGCGAACTTCTTCTTCAAAACCCGCATCTATCATCAGATGAAAACGTTGTTCTATGCGCTCATGTAAAATTTTACGATCTTGTGGCGCAATAGCAAACTGAAACACATTATAAGGCAATTCTTCCCCTGCTGTTTGTATCATTTCAGTCAAAGTTTGTCCCGAAATGAGATATACCTCTAAAGCACGGGATAATCTTTGTGGGTCGTTAGGGTGAATCCTTGCCGCGGCAACTGGGTCAACCTCAGTAAGACGACGGTGAATCTCCCCCCACCCTTGTTCTTTCGCAATGTGTTCAATTTCAGTACGAACTGCTTGGTCAGCTGAAGGAAGAGGTGAAAGCCCTTCTAATAAGGCTTTAAAATACAACATTGTGCCGCCAACTAATAATGGAATTTTACCTTGTGAGGTAATTTCAGCCATGGCATTTAATGCGTCACGGCGAAAATCGGCAGCACTGTATGGTAGAGACGGATCGAGGATATCAATCAGACGATGGGGAGCTTGGCTGAGTTCTTCTGTTGTTGGTTTTGCTGTGCCAATATCCATCCCTCGGTAAATTAATGCCGAATCGACACTAATAATTTCCACAGGCAAATGCTTGCGAAGTTCTATCGCCAAAGCGGTTTTACCTGAGGCCGTCGGACCCATTAGGAATATTGCGTCAGGTTTTTTCTGAGTTGCTAAATCACTCATTTGTTAGTGTAGCTACCACGGATTGTAAATTAATTAATTGTAATAATGTTGGTGGAGGGTTTTTCACCCACTGCGGACATACCCGCTCAACATCAGCCAGCAACTGAACAGCCTGTGCTAAACTCCAACTTTCTTCTGTTTTAACCTGTGAAACTGCTTTAGCGAGCCATTGTGCTATCTCTTCGTCAGTGACACTTTCTTTTCTCGATAAAAAATCGAGTAGCTCAGAAAAAAGCTGTGATAAATTTTGTGTTCTTAATGGTAACGATACCGTATGAATTGTTACTTTTCCATGTAATATCGTGGCTTCGATACCAAATATTGTCAATTGTTCCTTGTACCGCTGTAAAACCTCTATTTCATCATTTTTAAGTGACAATTTTAGAGGTATTAACAATGGTTGGGGCTTTAAGGCTCCACCACTCGGTGACAATTGTGACAACTTCAATAAATAATTAGCTTCCGTTAAGGATAACAGGATTAGCCCCAACGAAGACTCAATTAATGCAAAGTTTTTTGCGTAAATTGTCAATACTTTGCCAAAAAGGTAGTTATCCGCATTTTTTGCTACAGGTTGTGAGGATATTTGCGGTGAACTGATTGGGTTACGTTCAGGAAAAAGCGGCTTTTTATCTTCAGGAGCAACCGGAATGGACATTAAGCTCTGATACAGTTCGCCTGCTTTTTTGTCATAAGTTGAGCCAAACGTTTTTGCTGGTACATTTTCTGAAAAACCTGACGTTGATTTCGGCGAAGAAAAAGCGTGATTTTTAGCATTATCCTTTAAGTGGCTAGCCTGCTTATAAGGTGTTTTAGGCTCTAGAAGGGTATTCTCGACTATCGTCTTGTTTTCTGCCTTATGTTGCTTAGGAGCCACACTAGGAGAAGAAAAATAATTTCCCCCCGCAGAAGGCCGATTTTCCAGTTCTGTATTTACAGGTTCGATACCCGGAAGCTCATCAATAGATGCGGCTTCTAATAATACTGTTCGTACCGCTTGATAAATAAAATCATGTACCAGACGAGCTTGGTGAAAACGAACCTCATGTTTTGCTGGGTGTACGTTAACATCAACTTGTTTTGGGTCAATGGTCAAATACAGGACATAAGCTGGCTGCTGGTTTTCGTCTAAATGCCCTTCATAAGCTTGACGAATAGCATGATTAATCAGGCGATCACGCATCATACGGCCATTGACATAGCAATATTGTGTTTCACTACCCGACGTCATTGATGGAGAAACGACCCACCCTTTGATAGCAAGATCGCTATGTTCCCAAGACAACGCCAAAGCGCCTTGCATAAAGCCCGTTCCACAAATCGTCCCAAGACGCCTCTCTTGCTGTGCCTCATCATGAGCCGCTCGGTATTGCTTTACTAATTTCCCATTGTGAGTCAGGTTGATAGCCACATCAGGGCGAGAAAGCGCAATTCGGCGAACAATTTCATCGATATGACCGAATTCAGTTTTTTCTGTGCGCATAAATTTACGACGAGCTGGCGTATTATAGAATAAATCTAATACTTCAACCGTTGTGCCATTGGGATGCGCTGCGGGTTTAACTATTACCTCCATATCCCGACCTTCTGCATAGGATTGCCATGCTTCTGTCTGGTCTGCAGGCTTTGATGTCAACGTTAAACGTGAAACAGAACTGATACTCGCTAGTGCCTCACCGCGAAACCCCATACTCATAATGGCTTCAAGATCATCTAATGTGGCAATTTTACTGGTCGCATGGCGAGCTAAAGCCAAAATCAGTTCATCTTTACTGATACCACAACCATTATCACGAATACGGATCAGTTTTTCTCCACCGCGCTCAATGTCGATATCAATACGCGTTGCCCCTGCATCAAGACTATTCTCAACGAGCTCTTTAACCACTGACGCAGGCCTTTCAACCACCTCACCTGCTGCGATTTGGTTGGCAAGTTGTGGGGATAGAATATGTATAGCCATGCCTCCCCCTTATTGTGGCGCTGCTTGTATTGGATTCGCCAAGAAATATTGACGTAACCCTAAATGGATAGCTTCTGCAACTTTGTCTTGGAATTCATTCGATTTTAGCAACTGCTCTTCCGCTGCATTACTAATAAACCCAGTTTCGACTAAAATCGATGGGATATCAGGAGAACGCAATACACCTAAGCTTGCATGTTCAGGGGTTCTTTTGTGAATATTACCTACTTTTCGCAGCTGTTCGATCACTTTAACTGCAACATCGTACCCCACACGCTGAGAATGACCGAATTGTAAATCTAAAACGGCTTGGCTTAAGTAAGGGTCCGCGCCACTCAGTGCATCACCCGCCCCACCTAATAATTCCGATTGTTTTTCACGTTGTTCCAGCCAACTACCCAGTTCACTGTTTGCACGCCGATTAGACAATACCCATACTGATGCGCCCCGTGCACTGCTATTCGGAGCCGAGTCCGCGTGAATTGACACCAACATATTAGCCCCTTTCTTACGTGCCACATCAGAACGACCACTAACAGAAATAAAATAGTCACCGTCACGTGTCATCGCGGGCTTAAACATTGGGTCGGCTTCAAGGCGTTGGTATAATTTACGTGCGACGCTGAGAGTCACATCTTTTTCTTTATAACCATTCTTGCCTATCGCACCAGGGTCTTTTCCACCGTGTCCTGCATCAATAGCAATGACGACCTGCTTGCTACCCTTTGGCATATTTTTATATTTGGTTGGTGTTGGTGTAGCCACAGGTGCAGGGTTACTCATCTTCAATGGTTTATCTTGAGTATTATTTGCCGCTGGTTTAACTGTATTATTGGTTTGATTAAAAGAGGTAGAACCGGATGCATTTCCAGTCGATATCGTTAACACCAACTGATATTTACCTGAAACCTGTTTAAGTGTCGCTTTTGTTTTCGCTGCGCGAGATAGCTCTAAAACTAAGCGTTTGTGTTGGTTATCAGAAGGTTGGCTCGCCCGTACCAGTTTTACAAGGTCTCCTGCGGGAACTTTAAGTGGTAAACCAATAATCTCACCTCGTTGTTTGATATCAACAACAAGGCGCTCAGGTGAATGCAATGGGAAATAGGAGTAGTCGGGCTTACCATCAATAAAACTTAGCACCACTTCTGCTTGTGATGGGCTGTTATTAACTTGAATATTTGATAATGTTGCCGCTTGTGCTTTTGCTCCAAACAGCCACATAGCTGATGCCATAAACAAGACGAAAACAGTAAAAAAACCCTTTTTTGTTATTCTGTGGATTGATGCATTCAACATGAGCAATAGCTTCCTTAGAGTAGGGGTAATGCTTCTAACAACGACTCCCCATTGGCAGAAAAAGCAACAAAGTGAGCCTGACGCCCTTCGCCTTGATAGGTCAGATGGAGCTCAAGATCCGCTTCAGGTAAAAAACCTTTACCTTGTTGCGGCCATTCGACCAAACAGATCGAATTTCCAGAAAAATAGTCACGAATCCCCATAAATTCAAGTTCTTCAGGGTCTGCTAACCGATAGAGATCAAAGTGAAAAACTTGACGATCTGCTAATTCATAAGGTTCAACCAAAGTGTAGGTTGGGCTTTTTACGTGACCTTGATGGCCCAGCGCTTGTAAGAAACCTCGGCTAAAGGTGGTTTTCCCTGCTCCGAGATCACCATATAAGTGAATAATTGTGCCTTGATGGCAAGCCTTAGCGATAGCATTACCTAAAGCGACAGTTTGCGCTTCATTGGCAAGTTGTATTGTACGTTCTTTCATATTGTTCTTTTATTATGTCATTAATAGGCGGTGTCGCCTGTTTATCCTTTAAATGCATAGTTTATCTTGCTGATCAAAATGCATAAAGAGATATCAACAAACATCAATATTACTGCTTATCTTAACCTAAGATGGGGCTTTTTTCTTAATTAACATTGCTTGAATGATGAGTTCAGAAATATCCTATAATTGTTCTCAATATTGAAGGCATTTTTTCATGCGTTTTGATGAATAACGCAGGTCATGTTAGAGTGCCAGCCGTTTTAATCTTTCTCAATATAGGATCTGATGCCAAGATACCTCGATCTCGATCTTCTCGCTCAGAATATTAAACAATGGGGTGTTGAAGCAGGTTTCCAACAAGTCGGGATCTGCGATACTGACCTTTCAGCGGAAGAGCCCAAATTACAAGCATGGCTAGATAAACAATTTCATGGTGAGATGGAATGGATGAATCGCCATGGGATGATGCGAGCCAGACCACACGAACTGCACCCTGGCACGTTACGTGTCATTAGCGTGCGTATGAATTACTTGCCTGCCAAAGCCGCATTTGCTAGTACATTAAATAACCCTGAATTAGGTTATATCAGCCGTTATGCCCTAGGGCGAGACTACCACAAATTATTAAAAAAACGTCTAAAACAACTTTCAGATCGTATTTTAGACTATTGTCGTGAATTTAACGGAGTGATACTGGCCGATGGCACCACCATTGACGATCTTAATTTTCGACCTTTTGTCGACTCTGCGCCAATCTTAGAGCGCCCTCTCGCCGTCAAAGCGGGTTTAGGATGGACAGGAAAACATTCATTAGTCTTAAATCGTGAAGCAGGATCTTGGTTTTTTCTCGGTGAATTATTGATTAATTTACCCGTTTCTGTTGATAAACCTGTCGAAGAAGATTGCGGCCGCTGTGTTGCTTGTATGACAACTTGCCCAACAGGTGCAATTGTCGAACCTTACACCGTAGATGCTAGGCGCTGTATTTCTTATCTTACCATTGAGCTAGATAGTGCTATCCCTGAAGAATTTCGCCCTCTAATGGGAAATCGGATCTACGGTTGTGATGACTGCCAGCTTATTTGCCCGTGGAACCGTTTTTCCCAGCTAACTGATGAAGATGATTTCAGTCCAAGAAAGGACTTACATACACCAAAGTTGCTCGACTTGTTCTCATGGGATGAAAAAACCTTTTTAAAGGTGACCGAAGGCTCTGCAATCCGCCGCATTGGTTATATTAAGTGGTTGCGAAATATCAGTGTGGCGCTAGGTAACGCACCTTATCAAGACAGTATTGTACTGGCTTTACAAAATAGGTTGGGAATTAACGAAATGCTAGATGAGCACTTCCAATGGTCTATACAACAACAGCTTAATCGACGTAATGCAAACCAAGTCACAATTCAAACTTCACAGCAAAAACGCCTTGTACGTGCTATTAACAAAGGTTTACCGAGAGATGCATAGAAAAAAGTCAGCTATATACCTGAAATGAAGAATTGTCAAATTGATGTGAATAAAGTAAAAAGTGCTTAGCAGACAATAGGTAAAGAATTTGCAAGATGTGCTAGCCGCATTTTGACAAAATAAATCACTTAACAAATAAATCAATAAGTTACAACAATGCTATTTAAATACTAGAATTAAATAGCACAACAGAAATTTGTTAATTAGCCTGTGGATAACTCTGTGTAATAAGTTATTTCAAATCGCGATAAAAACCCAGATTGATTGAGCGGGCTGTGGATAACTTTCTAATGGCACATTGAAAAGAAAAATACTGATTTTACGTTTACTAGCAATACAAAAGTTACCAAAAAACAAGACTAAAATGAAAAGTGACTCGAAGTAAATAAAAAAGCATATTTTTGTTTATTATTTAAACTTCTAATCATCATCTTAGAGATGGAAGCAAAACACCCTATTGCTAAGGGGTGGCTATTCTATGGCGACCTGAAAACGAATGCAAGAGGAAATCTGGATCTGATCCAAAAAAGATCGCAAAACCCATGTAGATCCTAGTGTTCAAGATATAAAAGGATAAAAACAGTGAACAAGCGCAATTCATATGCACACTAGGTGATTCTACTTAAGTTAAATAGGTATTGTGTAAGAATTAATTAAGAAGAAAAGTTAAGAGACTAAGAAAATATTGGAGCGGGAAACGAGACTCGAACTCGCGACCCCGACCTTGGCAAGGTCGTGCTCTACCAACTGAGCTATTCCCGCATTTGGTGGGTACTACTTTGACTAAAACACTAAGAAAGTTTGGAGCGGGAAACGAGACTCGAACTCGCGACCCCGACCTTGGCAAGGTCGTGCTCTACCAACTGAGCTATTCCCGCATCACGAAAATAGTGCTTTAGCTAAAACATCAAAAAATTTGGAGCGGGAAACGAGACTCGAACTCGCGACCCCGACCTTGGCAAGGTCGTGCTCTACCAACTGAGCTATTCCCGCATCACATTTTTGGATGTTTCACGTGCCGACTTAATAACAAAAACTTCATCGGTACGGGGAGCGCATTATACGAAAAATTCAGATACTAGCAAGCCCTTACACTCAAAATTTTTATTTTTTTATTCGTTTGCTGACAATTCAATCACAATGGTGATTTTATCAACACCCGTTGTAATAAATTGATTTCAATAAGTTAACATTGTTAACTTATTGGGAGAGAACAGCTTATGAAAGCCGCTCAAGTGAAGTGAACCCACAAAGTTGGACACTTTTAGTTAAGCGGCTTATTCGTTAATTTAATATTTATTCTTTAATAAATGTTTCTCGATAATAAGCCAGCTCAGCAACTGATTCACGAATATCATCAAGGGCCTGATGAGTATTTTTCTTAGTAAAACCCGCTAGAATTTCAGGTTTCCATCGGCGAGCAAGCTCTTTTAATGTACTGACATCAAGATAGCGATAATGAAAATAGCTTTCTAATTCAGGCATGTAGTTGAACAAAAAACGTCTATCTTGCCCAACACTATTACCACAGATTGGGGATGCCCCTTGAGGAACCCATTTTTCTAAAAACGCAATCGTGGCTAACTCAGCTTCACGCTCACTCACTGTACTTTTGCGTACACGTTCAACTAAGCCGCTATTAGTGTGGGTGTTTACATTCCACTCATCCATCAAAGCGAGTTGTTCATCCGTTTGATGTACTGCAATTACAGGGCCTTCTGCTAAAATATTAAGATGACTATCTGTTACAATGGTCGCTATTTCAATAATACGATCACGAACAGGATCGAGCCCCGTCATTTCTAAATCGATCCAAATTAAATTATTCTCATTCTTTTGCATGATATACCCTAACTGCATTCTATGAAGTTAAGGTATGATAGCACTCTTCATGCCATCAGTGACAGGCGTGAGTAACCCCCTAAAATACAGCCCATAGTAAAGAGAGGACAGGTGGCTAAACAGAAACTTTCGAAAGGCCAACAGCGCCGAGTTCAAGAAAATCATCAAAAAAGACTTAAAAAGCAAAAAACAGTTGAAATTGATGATAGCCAATTAGGTGAAGCACAAGAAGGCTTAGTCATTAGCCGTTTTGGGCAGCATGCTGATATTCAAGCAAGTGACGGGACTATCCAACGCTGTAACTTGCGCAGAACGATTTCGTCCCTCGTTACAGGGGATAATGTGGTGTGGCGACCAGCCTTGAACACACAAAGTGATATCAAAGTAAATGGCATCGTCGAAGCGGTTCACGAGCGCCGTTCTGTTCTAACTCGTCCCGATTATTATGATGGCTTAAAACCGATTGCCGCTAACATTGACCAAATTGTTGTGGTTTCAGCTATTTTACCTGAGCTTTCGCTGAATATTATTGACCGCTATTTAGTTGCCTGCGAAACCACCGGGATTAAGCCTGTTATCGTTCTCAATAAAGTCGACCTACTCGACGACGAAAACCGTGAGTGGGTAAGCGATTTAATGACAATTTATCGTGATATTGGCTATCAAGTTCTCGAAGTTTCAAGCCATACCAATGAAGGCATGGAAGCGCTTACTAACGCGCTAGCAGGTAAAGTATCTGTATTTGTTGGTCAGTCTGGTGTGGGCAAATCCAGTTTATTAAATGCATTACTCCCACATAACGAAGAAGCGATTTTAGTTAATGAGGTTTCAGACAACTCAGGGCTAGGACAACATACAACAACAACAGCTCGTTTATATCACTTCCCATTGGGCGGCGATGTGATTGACTCCCCTGGTGTCCGTGAGTTTGGTTTATGGCATCTAACAACGGAACAAGTGACCAAAGGATTTGTCGAATTTAAAGATTACCTTGGCGGCTGTAAATTCCGTGACTGTAAACATTTAGATGACCCTGGTTGCCTGTTACGTGAAGCCGTAGAAGCAAATAAAATTGCTGAATCACGCTTTGAAAACTACCATCGCATTTTAGAAAGCATGGAACAAATCAAACCTCGTGGTAATTTTACGGCGAAAGATAAATAATGTTAGTGAGTGCTTACAAATAACTCACTAACGCTAAACCCGCTCTAAATAATTTAATGATGGTTAGCCAATGATGCGGCCGTTTGAAATATGACGAGTAAACTGTGTACAATAGCCGCCCTTTTGCTAACATACCTTTAAAAATCAGAGGTTAACGTGCTAGATAAAATTAAAATTCGCTTGCAATATATGCTTCCAAAACAATGTCTTACTGAATTTGCAGGCTGGTTCGCAAGTCGCAATGCGGGTTTCATGACGCAATGGGCAATTAAACTGTTCGCAAAAGTCTATAAAGTGAACATGAATGAAGCGCAAAAAAGTGAGCTTACTGCTTATGCCACTTTTAATGATTTCTTTATCCGTCAGCTAAAAGAAGGCGCTCGCCCAATTGTGGAGAAAGAACACCAACTTGCTCAACCTGCTGACGGTACAGTTAGTCAATTAGGCCCAATAAATGATGACCTTATCTTCCAAGCTAAAGGCCATAATTACACAGTTGAAGCGTTACTTGCTGGCCAATACCAATTAGCAGAGCATTTTCGTGGTGGTGACTTTATTACCACTTACCTCTCCCCAAGTGACTATCACCGTGTACACATGCCATGTGATGGTTTACTCAAAGAGATGATTTATGTGCCAGGCGATTTATTCTCTGTAAATCCATTAACGGCACAAAATGTTCCCAACCTGTTTGCACGAAATGAACGCTTGATTTGTGTTTTTGACACCCCTGTTGGCTTAATGGTACAAATCCTTGTAGGTGCAACCATCGTTGGTAGTATTGAGACGGTTTGGAGCGGTTGCGTCAATTCCAGTCGTGAAGGCGTCATTAAGCGCTGGGTTTACCCTGAGTTGGACTCTGAAGGTGCCGTTTTCTTGAAAAAAGGTGAGGAAATGGGGCTGTTTAAACTGGGCTCAACGGTGATTAATTTATTTGAACCTAACAAAGTGATATTTAATTCATCACTGATCCCCGGTTATGCAACTCGTATGGGCGAATTACTCGCTGAAACTGTTGCAAATACAGTAACAGAAGAACCTGCTGACGCTTAATTAAATTATTATCCCTTGAAGGAGCTCCTCACTGTGCGTGTGATTATCAGTTTTTTTCTTAGCCTGTTAATCGTTTTTTCTTCCGTTGCAGCACCGACTGCAGCGCAGGATGAAGCACAGATTAAGCAGGAGCTCAAACAACTTGAGTCAAGTACCAACCCCAAAGATGCAGAGATAGCACAAGCATTACAGGGTGCTTTGAATTGGATGAGTGAAACACGTGATTCCGATGCAAAGGCCAAGTCTTATCAAGAAGCCATTGATAACTTTCCTAGAATTATCAAAGAAATAAGACAAAAAATCCTCAATGAAAGTGATGAACCAGCACCTATACCTGTGGGTATCAGCTTAGGTGAACTTGAACAACGTATTATTCAGCTTAGCAGCCAATTACTCGATCAAAGCCGCTTAACTCAGCAAGAGCAAGATAAAGGCCGCGAAATCAGTGAATCACTAAGTATTCTGCCACAACAACTTTCTGAAGCTAGACGCTTACTCACTGAAGCCTCTTCGCGCTTTCAGTCTCTGAGTACACCCTCAACGCCATTAGCCGATGCCCAGTACACGTTAGCTCAAGCCGAAGTAAGTGCTCGCAAATCAACAGTTAATGAACTGGAAATGGCGCAGCTTTCTGCCAATAACCGCCAAGAAATCTCACGCCTTACGTTGGAGTTATACAAAAAACGCTATCAACGTATGGAACTTGAGTTACAAAACCTGCGTGATTTCCAAAATACCCAACGCCAACAAAAAGCAATTTTAGCGTTAGAACATACCGAGATGTTGGCTGCGCAAGGTGAACTGACCCCATTTTTAACTGAGCAGCTTGATATTAACCGTAAAATGTCTCAGGAATTAACCGCTCAGGCACAGCGCATGAGCGCAATCACCAATAGCCAAGCTGAAATTTCAACGAGTATCCGCGATGCTCGACAAGCGCTCACAACTATTCGCGAGCAAGCTCAGTGGATCAGCAGCTCAAGTACATTAGGGGAAGCGCTCAGAACACAACTCTCCCGTTTGCCTGATATTCCAAAGAGCCAACAGCTTGATCGGGAAATGGCTGATTTACGCGTTCAACGCTTAAATTATGAAGATAGCCTCGATAGGCTAAGTAAAATAGATACAACCGAGCAAGAAAGCGAGCATGAGCTCAATACAGCTCAAGTACAAGTTTATCAGTCATTGATTAAAACCCGCCGTGAGCTACTAACCTCTTTAATTTCAGGTCTCGATGCTGAAATGTTAGAGCTAACAAAGCTCAATGTCGCCACTGGGCAATTGACCGATGCATTAAAAGAAGTCAAAGATGCTTCAAACCGTTATCTTTTCTGGGTCGCAGATGTTCCGCCAATAAGCATCAGCTATCCTGTCATGTTAGTAACGGATATTACTCAATTACTTTCTCTGGATACCTTGTCCCAACTGGCTGGTGCTCTACGTGTTATGCTGACAACACAAGATACATTTTTGTATCTTTTAGGTTCGATAGCATTAGTCATTTTCAGTATTAGCACTCGCAAGCACTACCAAGCATTTCTTGACCGCTCCAGTTTACGGATTGGTAAGGTGACACAAGACCGGTTTTACTTAACCATTCGAACTATTTTTTGGTCAATAATTGTTGCTCTTCCTCTCCCTATGATGTGGTCAGCCATCGGTTATGGCTTACAAAGTGCATGGCAATATCCCATGGCCGCGGCGATAGGTTATGGTGTCAGTGCGACGACACCTTTACTATGGCTGTTTATGATCAGCGAAACCTTTTCTCGCCCTACTGGGTTATTTATTTCTCACTTCGGTTGGGACAAAGATTCTGTTAAACGTGCGATGCGTTATTACCGAATGGCGATTTTTGTCATCGTTCCACTCGTGATGGCAATTATTACCTTTGAACATTATAGCGATAGGGAATTTGCAGCTAGTATTGGCCGCTTATGCTTTATCTTTTTATGTGTCGCACTTAGCTTAATTACCAACAACTTACGCCGCTCACAAATCCCTCTCTACTTAGATAGACATGGCTCCGGTGAGAATATTGTTAATAAAGCATTGTGGTGGATGATATTACTCGCACCTATCGTTGCTGGGTTCTTCTCCATTTTAGGTTATTTTTCAACTTCACAGGCCTTGCTTGCTCGTTTAGAAACCTCTGTCGCCATTTGGTTTGTTATCCTTATCGTTTATCATACGATCCGTCGTTGGATGTCAATGCAGCGCCGTAAATTAGCCTTCGAGCGTGCGAAACAACGCCGTGCTGAGATATTAGCTCAACGTGCTAAAGGTGAAGATGATAGCCAGCAAGCAAACGCCAGTAGCGAAGGAAATATTGATATCGAAGAACAGGTTATCGACTTAGATACCATCAGTACCCAATCCGTTGGGTTAGTTCGTTCGATTTTAACCATGATTGCCTTGGTCTCATTGATTTGGCTGTGGTCCGAGCTACATACCGCATTCTCTTTTCTTGAAAATATTCGCTTATGGGATGTGACATCAACGGTTAATGGCGTTGATACCGTACAACCTATCACCATGGGGTCTATTTTCATTGCCATTTTGACTATTATCGTTACCGCACAATTGGTTCGTAACTTACCGGCTTTGCTTGAGCTGGCCGTACTCCAACATTTGGATTTAACACCAGGTACTGGTTACGCCATTAGCACATTAACAAAGTATACGATAACTATTATAGGGACCATTGTTGGTTTCTCTATGTTAGGAATTGAGTGGTCAAAACTGCAATGGCTTGTTGCGGCAATGGGGGTCGGGCTTGGTTTTGGTTTACAAGAAATTTTCGCCAATATTATCTCAGGGTTAATGATCTTATTTGAGAAACCGATCCGGATTGGAGACACAGTAACTATCCGTAACTTGACGGGGAGTATTACCAAGATCAACACCCGTGCTACTACGCTGACAGACTGGGATAGAAAAGAAATTATTGTGCCAAATAAGGCATTTATTACTGAACAATTTATTAACTGGTCACTGTCTGACACGATCACACGTATTGTCATGACTATTCCTGCACCTTCTGATGCCAATAGTGAATTAGTAACAGATACCATTTTACGTGCAGCCAAACGCTCTACGATGATTTTAGATAACCCAGCACCTGAAGTATATCTTGTTGATTTACAACAAGGTATTCAGATTTTTGAATTACGTGTCTATGCCGCTGAAATGGGCCATCGGTTACCTGCGCGTCATGAAATTCACCAAAACATCTTAGTTTCCTTTGCTGAACAAGGAATTACCTTGCCATTCCCACCATTCCAAGCAAGGGTGGATGTCCGTGATAATTCTCTGCAAAGTGCGACAAACAATCTTTCAGGGCGTAATCCTAGTCGTAAGTCAGGGGAATTGTAAGCCGTATTATGCCATTACAATTAAATGAAAAAGACGAATTAGTGATGTTGAGGATCGCCCAACTTGAACGTGTTGGGTCGATTTTATTCTTTTTAATTCCATTAATTATCTTATTAATTGTTGGGAAAGCTTTTGCATTTAATACACTGTACCTTTGGCAAGTGTATTGTGCGGTTTATATCGTTGGGTTTCGTGTACTTTGTAGCAAGCTATCATCACAACAGCAACAGCTAGCTATTCGTCGAGGCTGGGGAAACAATCGTTTTTATCGGCTTTCTTGGTGCTATCTTGTATTATCTGTTGTCATACTGGTGGGATACAAAATCGTATCCCACACATCTGCTTAATCATTAGCTGGCTTTAAAACCATACGATTTAATATAACCTTCCGCTAATTTTTGTGCTTGCTGTAATTCTTCAGGGCTTAACTGAGCCGCAATCTTATTTTGTAGACGATGACTTTCTGCGTTGCCGCTGTACACCGCAGTTGCAAGCCATGCGTAGGCTTGCTGCAAGTTTTTCTTCACACCACGTCCTTCAGAATACATGACACCTAAGCGGTCTTGAGACTTGGCATCTTTTTGTTTCGCGGCTTTTCTAAACCAAAACACTGCTTTCTCGTCATCTAAATCAACGCCACTCCCAATCGAGTACATTTGGCCTATTTGGAATTGAGCAAGTATATTTCCGCCTTGCGCTGCTTTTCTAAACCAAAATGCCGCTTTTTCTAGGTTTTGACTGACACCTAAGCCTTGTGCATACATCATAGCCATGTTGGTTTCAGCTCGGGTATCACCTTGAGCCGCTGCTTGTTCATACCATAGCATCGCTTTGTCATAATCACGACGCACACCAAAACCATTTACAAACATCGTACCTAAGCGAAACTGTGCATCTGAATTCCCTTGGTTCCCCGCCTTAATAAACCACTCAGCCGCTGCTTTAGAATCTTGAGAAACACCTAACCCTTTAAAATAACGCTCTCCTAGCTGAAATTGAGCTTTAGGGTCACCTTTTTGTGCTAACTGCGTAATTTGTTCAATCGAGGGTTCTTGTGCTGCTGTCGCCGGTGCCGGCGCAGTGGTAGGTTTAGCGGTTAAAACAGAACTATAACAAATCGAGCCTAACAACAGTGCTAACGCAATTTTTTTCATCCTAAGGAACCCTCAACAGTGCAATATGCAACCTGTGAAAACAGTGCTATCCATTAATATCGACCGAAACACTCATCCCCCTAGTTTAAATTTACTTTTTGTCAGAAAAAATAGGAAAAGTGGCCTAAATTTCACAAAAAGCACGTTTCGCTGTATTTTCGCTATGGGAACTTACGTTTTTCATCTAATTGAGATAATAAAAAACCAGATAAACATATTGCCTATCTGGTTCCTCTATTTCAAATAACAAAATACATTATGCGTTATTAAGGTATTTATTTCTCAGATAACGAGCAACAGCATCATCACTATTCGAACCAATGACTTCCATGTGTGGTAACGCATCTTTTAGCAATTGATGAGCATTTTGCATGATGCAGCCTTTTCCAGCCATAGTCAGCATTTCTTTGTCATTCATGCCATCGCCAAAAGCAATACTATCACTCGGTGTATAGCCATGTAGTGCCGCAACTTGCTTCAGAGCCTCACCTTTAGAAACATCACCAGCCATAACTTCTAAACAGCTACGCAATGAAAACGTTACATTCACTTTATCTTGCCAGCGTGCTTGAATGCGCTGCTGTAAATCCACCAGCAGGTCATGATCTTCACTGGTGTAGTAAACTTTACAGACTTCAGAAGTGACAAAATTATGGCGGTCAAACAGCTGGTAGTTAAATACCGATTCTTTAAAAAATTCTTTTTGTTCAGGGCTTTCCCTGTTGATAAACCAATCATCACCATGGTAGTAATTAGTGATAAGTTCAGGGTTATCAAATTCCATCAAACACAGTTCATGAGCTATTTGAGGGTCAACATTGTGCTCAAAAATTAAGTCACCGCGGGTATTATGGATCCGTGCACCGTTAGATGTGATCATATACGCGTCGATGCCTAAACCATCACGGATTTGAGCAACATCCACATGGTGACGGCCTGTTGCAAACACAAAATGCACATCTTGGGAAGTCACTAGCTGTTTCAAGGTGTCTTTTGTATAAGACGTTAAATCATGATTGGGAGATAACAGTGTCCCATCCAAATCGGAAGCAACTACAGGATATTTCATATTCAAACCCTAACTAATACTGATCAAAAAAATCACAGATAGCATTAAGCGCCATCGCTCTTAATGCATCCACTTCAAATAGGATTTCATGGTGTGCCCCTTCAATGATGAGAGGTAATTTTTCTTCTCGTCCTATTTGCGCTTTTTGTCGGCTTTGACAAAAAGCTTGTAGCTCTTTATTGCTGACCACTTTTTCTTCGCTGGCTTCCAACACCATCAGTGGTACATCAATTTCTCCCGCTTTCGCAATTAGCTCATCGCCAATCACAAAACTTTCACGTAACCAATGGTAAGTCGGCCCACCTAAGCGCAATTCAGGATAATCGGCATAATAACGTAAGTAGCGCCGATAACGCTCTGGGCTGTGTGTTAATACATTGATTAAATAAGGTAATGGCTGCCATTTCCCAGTAGAAGCCGCATAATCATTGCGGACACTTTCGCGAGATTCGGCTCTATCAACAATAAAGCTCGCCATCCAACGAGGCATTGGTAAATTAATACCAATCATCGGCGCACATAAGGTTGCAGCATCAAAAGTGACGTTATCTCGCAACAAATACCCGGCTAAGATAGCACTCCCCATTGAGTGAGCTAATGCATAACATTTTGGATAATGCCGATATTTAACCTCAAGCTCAATGAACTTTTCAAAATCGTCAATGTAATCAGTGAATTTTTCAACATGGCCTTTTTGAGGATCGGCTAACATGCGCCCTGATCGCCCTTGCCCACGGTGATCAATAATAAACACATCATAGCCTAAATGATAAAAATCATAAGCCACTTCAGGGTACTTCACATAACTTTCACTGCGCCCCGGTGAAATGACAATCGCTTTATGATGCTTTGGATGAATAAAACGGACATAGTGAATGGGGATATCATCAACCCCCACGAATTGAGATTCTTCACGGTGTTGCCAGAAATCTAAAAGCGGGCCATTTGTAAAAGCAGAAAATTGAGTTTCTCGATTCAGCCAACTCTCTTTTAGGTTTTCAGGCGTCATCCTGCAGTTTCCTTATCTATTCATTCATAACCTTCAAGATGGTCTTGGATAAGCGCCATAAATGCTACTCCAAAACGTTCGAGCTTGCGTTCGCCAACACCATTGATTAACAGTAATTCGGCAGGTGAAGTCGGGGTGTGCTCAGCCATTTCTATTAATGTTGCATCATTAAACACCACAAATGGCGGAATATTTTCTTCATCTGCAATGGATTTACGCAATTTACGCAGTTTAGCAAAGAGCTTTTTATCATAATTGCCATGATAAATTTTGTTTTGTTGATTACGGCTTTTTACCACTAAAACACGAGGAACTGCGAGTTTTAGTACAGCTTCACCACGTAATACTGGCCGTGCTGCCTCCGTTAATTGAAGCGCTGAAAAATGCGTAATATTCTGTGTGATCATACCTAAATGGATCAGTTGGCGAATCACACTGACCCAATGTTCATTACTTTGTTCTTTACCAATGCCATAGACGGGCAGTTTATCATGGCCTAAGTCACGAATACGCTGATTATTAGCGCCACGCAGAACCTCAACAATATAGCCGATACCAAAGCGCTGACCAACACGATAAATACAGGACAGCGCTTTTTGCGCATCCACTAACCCATCGTACTGTTTTGGTGGGTCTAAGCAAATATCACAATTGCCACAAGGCTGCTGGCGATTTTCACCAAAATAATTGAGTAGCACCAAACGGCGGCAAGTTTGTGCTTCAGCAAAAGCCGCGATGGCATTCAGCTTATGCCGTTCTATATCTTGCTGCATACCCGCAGGCTTTTCTTCAAGACAGCGACGTAACCATGCCATATCTGCAGGGTCATAAAATAAAATGGCTTCGGCTTCAACACCGTCACGACCTGCCCGCCCTGTTTCTTGATAATATGCTTCGATATTACGCGGAATATCAAAATGAGCGACAAACCGAACGTTTGATTTGTTAATTCCCATCCCAAAAGCCACTGTCGCCACGACAACTTGTAGGTTATCTTTTAGAAATGCATCTTGTACCCACTCCCGTTGGGCAGCGTCTAACCCTGCATGGTATGCCGCAACACTTAAGCCTCGCTTTTGCAAGCGCTCTGTCGTTTCTTCAACCTTACTGCGACTATTACAATAAACAATACCCGCTTTTCCTTTTTGCCCTTTAATAAAAAACCAAAGTTGATCTAAAGGCTTATATTTTTCGACTAAGGTATAACGAATATTTGGCCTATCAAAGCTACTCACATGGACTAATGGCTCATGTAGCTCTAATAAACGAATAATGTCTGCACGTGTGGTTTCATCCGCAGTTGCGGTTAACGCCATCACGGGTACATTAGGTAATGATTGCCGTAATTGGCCTAGTGCGCGGTATTCAGGGCGAAAATCATGTCCCCATTGGGAAATACAGTGGGCTTCATCCACTGCTAGCAAGGTGATGTTCCATCCTGCTAATTGGCTTAAGAAATAATCAGTTAACAACCGTTCAGGAGCAACATACAGTAATTTTATTTCCCCCTGACTGCACAATTCCATGATTTGACGTTGTTCTTGTGACGTTTGTGATGAATTTAAACACGCAGCATTAACCCCATGTAACCTTAATTGGTCAACTTGGTCTTTCATTAATGATATTAATGGCGAAACGACCAGTGTGACACCTTCTTTAACTAAAGCAGGAACTTGGTAGCAAAGGGATTTACCACCCCCTGTTGGCATTAACACTAAGCAATCACGGTTATCCAAAATAGCCCCAATGACAGCATCTTGCCCAGGGCGAAATGACTGATAGCCGAATGTACTATTGAGCACATGTTCAGCCAATGAAAGTTGGTTAATGACGCAAGCAGTGGACACAAACTTCCTCAATCGATAAAACAAGCCGCTGCCCAATTGAGCAGCGAAGTTGTTGATTCATGACTTGGTATTCAACTCAGAACAAAATAGAGAGCTGAGTTTTTCTTCCATTACAGCATATCGTTTAGCATAACACCGATACCAAAACGTGTTTGGCGATAATTGTAGTCTATCATCGACTCACCATATCCGCTAAACAACTGGGTATAAAAACGCACATGTTTACTAATTGGATAGCTCCACCCCAATTCTGCACCACCATACCCTGTATTCCAGTTATAGCGCCCAGTCGTAGTAAACACGCTGTCTCCCAACGCATACCCTACTTTTAAGCGATAGTAACCCATATATTTGGTAATATCAGAATTATCATCACGCCCTTCACTTTCATGAATGCGGTACCAAGGTTTGAGATCAACTTGCCAGTTACCATTTTGCGCCATTGCCCTTGCATATACTCGGTTCCAGCTGCGAGAAGTAGGCTCTGAACGACCATTTGACTCGTGGTTAAAACCTGTTTCAATCTCACGCAACGTCCAACCCGCAAATTGGTAGTCGGTTAACCAGCCAACAAACACTTGAGGCTCATAGTTAGTTTCTCTAAATGGTGAAGACTCTTTTTTATTACTTAGTTGCCACCAAGAACGCTGAGTATAAGAAACAGCTAAAATTGAGTCATCACCCGCAATACCCGCCCATAATGGAAACGCTAAACTTAATTGAAATTTAACTTCGTCCTTTAACGCATCATCACCCCAATTGTAGCTAGAAATGGCTTCTTTATTCATCGAGGATGTATAGGTATAAAGGATGTAATTCGATTCATACGGATACAGCACAAATGGGTTATCATGGTGTTGCAGTAATCCTGAAATGATGCTTCCACGTATTGGCAAGGTATTTTTGACATCTTCTACAGGCTGAACACCTGTATTTTCAGTCGCAAACAATGAAGCAGACCAAAAGCAGAGCACTGCACTTAACAAAATCGGTAAAGCGCGCATTAGTCATTCCTATTTTCAACATCGTCCAAAAAAAGTTTGTCCTATTTTACACACAAAACTGAATAACTGTTGAAAGATTATTCATTCGTTTGTTAGAGACATAATTTACACATAATGTTAACTTATCATTCACATATTTTTAAAGGATGAAAACGATGAATGACCGTACTTATACTTTAGAAGAAGCCAGTGACTTAATGAGCCATGCATTTATTTATAAAATGCCATTTAACCAGCTACTTGGTATTAAATTAATGAGTTTAAATGATGATTTTGTTCAGCTTACTGTTGAAAATCGTCAACAATTAATTGGTAATTTTACTCAGAACATTTTACATGGCGGTGTGATCGCTTCGGTTTTAGATGTTGCAGGGGGGATGGTATGCATCAATCGTATTTTGCAGCGTATTAATCCATTAACCCACACCGAGATTGTCGATAAAATGTCCCGAATGGGGACAATCGACTTACGAGTTGATTATTTACGCCCCGGTCGAGGGCAAATTTTTACTGCTAGTGCTAGCTTATTAAGAGACGGCAATAAAATAGCCGTGACCCGCTGCGAGCTTCATAATGAAAACAACCAGCATATTGCAACAGCAACGGCAACTTATCTGGTTGGATAGAAATAAAATATAAATAATTAGTCACCTACTAAACTAATAACTTGTAAAAAAACCTGAGCAATGTCACATTAGTGGTATCAAAAATCGAGCCGCTTAAATCGGCTCGGTCTCTCTGTATAAGTATCTTTTTAGTCTTTAATTCAATTTCAGAGCCAACAATGAGCCAGCAAAATACTACCAAAGGCGTGTTATGTGCCTTAGGCGCCTATTTTATTTGGGGTGTCGCACCTATTTATTTTAAAAGCATCCAAGAAGTGCCCGCAGAAGAAATCCTGACTCATCGTATTATTTGGTCATTTTTCTTTATGATTTTATTATTAACAGTTTCACGGCATTGGAGTTATGTTCGCCAAGTACTAAAGCAACCAAAGAAAATATTAGTTCTTGGTGTAACGGCAACGACAATTGCTTGTAACTGGTTAATTTATATTTGGGCAGTTAATAATGGTTATATGCTACAAGCTAGCTTAGGTTACTTTATTAACCCACTAGTTAACGTACTGTTTGGAATGCTATTCTTACAAGAACGTTTTCGCCGCATGCAGTGGATTGCTGTTGGTCTTGCACTAACGGGTGTATTGATCCAGCTTTGGCAATTTGGCTCAGTGCCTGTGATTGGGCTAAGTTTAGCTGTTACATTTGCCACCTATGGATTATTACGTAAAAAATTAGGGGTCGACGCACAAACAGGAATGACATTCGAAACACTTTGGCTGCTTCCTGTCGGGATTATCTTCTTATTATTTTTTGCAGATAGTCCAACGAGTGATATGGCAATGAATGATTGGCATTTGAATGCACTTCTGATTGCTGCCGGGGTAATTACTACAGTGCCACTGTTACTATTTACAGAAGCAGCTAACCATTTAAGGCTTTCAACGCTAGGCTTTTTCCAATATATGGGGCCAAGTATTATGTTCTTACTCGCCGTCTTTGTGTACGGTGAAGTTATGACACCTGAATTGTTAGTCACTTTTGGGTTTATCTGGGTTGCATTAATTTTATTTACATTAGATGCATTATATACCCAGCAGAAACTGAGAAAAAAATAATGGGTAACTGTTTACAGAAAGTCAGATAGCCGGTAAATAGCGTTAATATTAAATACCGACTCTCGTTTTATATTCCAAACGAAGTCGGTGTTTCATTATATGGAACTCAAATAGTTAATTTAATTAATGCAAATAGGCTATTTAATTAAGTAGTAAATTCTTTATCTACCACATGATAAATCAAAATTAATTTAAATCTTTTTGTTCTTATCTATATATACGCAATTGTAACAAAATAAATTTAACCACATAAAATCAATAAGTTAAACACAAAAAATTCATCTTGATTTTCTATACATAATAGCTATCATTTAACTTATCTTAAATCCACTTCAATTAATAAACACATCCATCAAACAACTCTTTGAAATAAAAGTAGTTGTTTATTTTTTTCAATTAATGATTGCTTAATAGGAACTTGGTAATTATATTGTACGCCGCTTGTATTCACCCCAGCGGATGGTGATGGTCCGATTCATCACTGACGTTTCATTAAAGTGCGCACGATGACATTTCATTTTAAAAATGTCCTGGTGCGAGGTTTTCTGAAATTGAATGCAGACGGTTCTAAGATTTAATTTAATACAACCATGTAGCGTTAAGACTCTAAATAATTCGAAAACATAACTAGGCGGCGAGCGAAGCCAACAACGTTGTGATTCGAAGTATGACGAGTACGACTCTAAATAATTCGAAAACACAACTAGGCGGCAAGCAAGAGAGTCGCTAGGAGCATACAAAAGTATGTGACTAGTGCGAACGAGTGAAGCCAACAACGTTGTGATTCGAAGTATGACGAGTACGGCTGCATTTTAGGTTCACTCGGCCTGTGCATTCAGACAGAGTTAACGTTGTTAAGGGCTTTTGGGAAGGGCTTAAAAATGCAACAGAATACCGTTCAAATGAAACGCGTACTGACCACTCCTGCGTTAGTTTTTTTCGGGCTGGCTTATATGGTGCCACTCGGAATTTTCACCACCTATGGACAAGTAACTGTATTGAGTGAGGGCCATCTGCCTATCGCTTATTTAATTACATTAGCTGCCGTCTTTTTTACCGCCATGAGCTATTGCCGCATGACAAGCGCACTTCCTCTTTCAGGATCTGCTTATTCATACGTGCAAAAAACCTTTGGCGGCACACTCGGGTTTTTAGTGGGTTGGGCACAATTGCTCGACTATCTCTTTCTGCCAATTATTAACTACATTGCAATTGGGATCTTTGTTCATGAAGCGTTCCCCGATATCCCAATGTATGTGATTATTTGCAGTACCATCACAATTGTTAGCATTATGAATATTTTGGGAATTAAATTAGTTTCCTCAATGAATATGCTAATCATTTTAATGCAATTTGTATTTATCACAGTGTTCCTATACTTGAGTTTTAAAACTTCATTTGTATTGGATACTGATGCTTTATTGGCACCTATTACGGTAATGTCAGAACAAGTATCAGGGTTATTTGCTGGTGCTGCGGTACTCTGCTTAGCCTTCCTTGGCTTTGATGCGATCTCCACCATGGCAGAAGAAACCAAAGATGCACGTAGTGCGTTACCAAAAGCGATTCTATACACCGTGTTTATCGCAGGTACGCTATTTGTCATCATTTCCTATGGTGCGCACTTGGTTTACCCGATGTGGCAAGATTTCATTCCTAACACAGATATTGCTAGCCTTGCGGTAATGAAACAAGTTGGTGGTGCGATGATGGCTTCTAGCTTTATCACCGCTTATGTTATTGGTGTATTTGCCTCGGCAATGACCTCACAAGCCAGTATTGTGCGTATTTTCTATGCGATGGGCCGTGAAGGCGTGTTACCACGTTCGCTGTTTGCTTATCTGCATCCAAGACTCAATACACCGGTTTACTCAATTATCTTTGTTGCGTTAGCATCACTGCTTTCATTAGTGCTTTCACTCAGCATGGTCGCCTCAATGATCAGTTTTGGTGCCTTAATTGCATTCACTTTTGTGAATTTATCGGTCATTAAACATTTTTACATTGACCGTAAAGCACCGCTGGATAATACAAAAATTATCACTTGCCTGATTATGCCTTCTATTGGTGTTATCCTAACATTATGGTTATGGACAAGCCTTGATAGCGAAGCCTTTAAAGTGGGTTTATGGTGGCTAGCCGCAGGGGCAATTTACTTAGCACTGCTGACCCATGGTTTTACTCGTCGTCCACCTGCAATCTCTGATGATGAAACTGAAATGATTATTAACTAAGCATTTCAAGTCTTATAAATGATTACGGGGGAGCACTTGCCTTCCCCGTTGTTTTTTTAGCTCTGGTGCCACCAAAGCACCACTGATACAGACGGTTTACAATGAATAATCAATTAGCTGACGTTATTTATTTTAACGGTTATATATATACTGCGGATGATAAAAATCGCGTTGTCGATGCGGTTGCTGTTCGTGATGGTTACATTCTTGCCACAGGCACTTCTGATGAACTTCATCAGTATGTTGGCCCTGAAACAGAGAGTATCGATCTCGAAGGCAAAATGATGATGCCTGGTATCATTGATGGTCATATGCACCCTTTTTGGGGCGGTATTCAACTCTTCGGTTGTCATTTAAATTATGAATCGTTAACTATCGAGCAAATTTTAGAGCGTGTACAAGATCACCTCGATAAAGACCCTCGTACCGGGGAAAATGATTGGCTCAAAGTCACTGCATGGCTACGTCAAGGAATGATCCCGGCGGGTGTTGATATGTATCGTGAAGATATGGACAAGCTCAATACAAAACGCCCTGTCGTATTATTTTCAAATGACTGCCATACATTGCTAGCCAATAGCCGTGCTCTCGAACTATTTGGTATCACTAAAGACACGCCTGAGCCACCTGATGGTAAAATTGGCAAATACGAGAACGGTGAGTTGAATGGCATCCTTGAAGATGCACCCGCTATGCGTGCTGCCGATAGCATTCCTTCAATTCGTGACGACCAAGCAATTGAAGTTGCTGAATTAGTACAGAAAGTACTTAACCAGCAAGGTGTGACTATGGTGATGGACGCCCGCGTTTCAGAACAACAGCTTGAAGCCTTTTCTCAATTACAGCAACGTGGTGACCTTACGATCCGTTTCCAAGCTGCTCGTGAAATCACCCCCGATGAAACACCAGATGTTGCTTCAGTAGCGGCAGCCGTGGATAAAGCCGTTGCATTTGCCAAAAAATGGCACCAAGCTGATTGGACACCAACCCCAGGTATTGGCTTGAATAATATTAAAATGTTTGTTGATGGTGTCATGCAATTTCCAACAATGACAGCGTCGTTATTGCAGCCATACCGCATTAATCAAGGCACAGATGACACGCCTAATTGGGTAGAAACGGATAACTATGGTGATCTGTATTTCACAGCTGAAATTCTTGATGAATTAATGGAAAAAATTGCCGCAGCAGGCTATGACCCTCACTTGCATACTGTTGGTGAAGGTGCCGTTTCCATCGTATTAGATGCGATTGAAAAAATGCGAGCAGCGCACCCAGAAAAAGATATTCGCCCAGGACTCGCTCACAATGAACTAGTCCATGCGGATGATTACGCCCGTTTTGCGCGCTTAAAAACCATCGCTTGTTTATCTTTCCAGTGGGCAGCCCCAACTCCAGAGCTAGCGGCTTTTGAGAAAAAAATGCTCGGTGATGAACGTTTTGAGCAACTTGAACCCATCGCTAAATTTGTCGATGCTGGCGCGGTTGTTGCATTTGGTAGTGACTGGCCAATCGATGATTTCGATGAATGGTATGATTTAAAAGTCGCAGCGACACGCCGTGGCCGCGATATTAATGGCCAAAAAGCACCGAGACTCGATAATGACCGAGATTTGACGGTAATTGAAGTTTTGCGCTCTGCAACCATTGACTCTGCTTATGCACAGCACCGTGAAGATGTACTCGGCTCATTAGAGGCTGGAAAATTTGCTGATATGATCGTGCTAGATCGCAATGTATTTGAGATCCCCGCTGATGATATTGAAAATGTAAAAGTATTACGTACAATTATTGGTGGAAAAACTGTACATATTGCTTAATTATTTATTTAGATAACTAATTAAATAAACACCCCAAAGATTCAATAATATTTTGGGGTGTTTTTAATTGGGCACTTAATTCCAAACCTGAATACTAACAATTAAATCGGGAAATTACGAGGGAATAAACTCCCTCGTAAAGCAACATTATTCTTCGTAAGAAAACGTTGTTTGAACAACTGTATTTCCATGACTAATGACAATTAGGCAAAGCCTATCCCGCATTAATAGTGAAATACCGAACACGGTAATACACGCCGAAACAAACGCAATCACTGCGCACTTGCTCATTTCCCTTGATCTCTTAATAGTTAAGAGGCACAATCCTAATTGTTCGGTTAGGTTTGGGCCTCGTTGGTTAATAATAACTAACGGGGCTTTTCCATTTCTAATCCAAACATTTTATCCAACATAATAAGCTTGAACCAGAAAGGCTCAAGCACCCGCCCAAATGATAGCAAATTTTTATATTTCACTCACGCTCAATTCCATTGGAATAAATAAAAATATAAATTTAATTATCTAATTATTAGTTTGTATAATATTAATTAATTTATATATTGATTTTATATATTGGTTTCAGAAAAAGGCTAAAAATCGGCTATCTTTAAAATAGCCCTTGCAAAAGAAAAAAGTTACCGTTAGTATCCGCAGCGTTTTATATTCATCTACTAACTGCAAGGAGGTTTACCATGACAACAATTAATCAAACTCTTTGCGGGCACACTCAGAAATAGCCACTCTCGTTAGTTAATCTATTTTCTTAATTTTGCCTGCTAATTCACCTTATTTTTCAATTAAAAATGAGTTAATAGCTTATGGGCAATACCTTACATACTGTGGATCAGCAAGTCAGCTATATCGCCACAGAATCAACATGGATTGAAAGTAAAGCAATCCAACAGTTACAAACAACCGCAAACTTACCTAATATGGTCTCTGTTGTTGGCATGCCTGACCTACATCCAGGCCGTGGATACCCAATTGGTGCGGCATTTTTCTCAACCAAGCGCTTTTATCCTGCGCTAGTTGGTAATGACATCGGTTGTGGAATGGCGCTGTTCCAAACTGATATTAAAAAATCGAAAGTTAACCTCGATAAACTCGAAAAACAACTTTCTGAAATGTCAGATCATGCGCCTTTGTCATGGCTTGAAGAGCATGTTCCAAATAACATGCAATCACATGACTTTATGTCATCATTAAGTTCTATTGGTGGCGGAAATCATTTTGCTGAATTTCAGGGCGTTGATGAAATATTAAATCCAGAATTGTTCAGCATATGTGGATTAAATAAACAACAATTACTGTTATTAGTGCATAGTGGCTCTCGTGGCTTAGGCCAATCAATCCTTCGCCAACATGTAGAAAAATATAGCCATGATGGACTTATAGACAATACTCAAGATGCAAAAGATTATCTGGAAGCTCATCAGAATGCATTAGATTTTGCCCAACTAAATCGGCAAATGATCGGTTTACGTATGCTGCAACAAGTAAAATCAAAGGGAAAACTCGTACTCGACCTTAATCATAACCTAGTTGAATACTGTAAAATCAATGGTATTGAAGGGTGGATACATCGAAAAGGAGCGACACCATCAGATCGCGGGCTAGTCGTTATCCCTGGTTCTCGAGGTGATTACAGTTATCTCGTTTCTCCACAACCAAGTCAAGTTTGTCTGAATTCTCTTGCTCATGGAGCTGGACGGAAGTGGATGCGGGCTGAGTGTAAAGGGCGTTTATCACATAAATATACACCGACTCAATTATCAAGGACGGTATTAGGTAGCCGTGTTATCTGCGCAAACAAACAATTGATTTACGAAGAAGCCCCTCAATCTTATAAATCTATTGATACTGTAATTGAAAGCATGGTGAATATTGGCATCGTCCAAGTTGTTGCACGCCTTAAACCTGTTATAACCTATAAAACCAGTGGAGATTGCTAATGATATTATTACAGTTTTCCTCTGCGCAGGGGCCTGAAGAATGTTGCATAGCGGTGGAAAAAGCACTTGCTTGTTTTTTCCAAGAGGCTAAAAAGCTTTCAGTCATTGCCGATACACTTGAGTTTTTTCCATCACGCTATGGACTAAAATCTGCCTTAATTTCATTGGAAGGCGAGAATGCAGAAATACTATCCCAAAAATGGACTGGCACTATTCAATGGCAGTGCCAAAGCCAAATTAGGCCACGACATAAACGTAAAAATTGGTTTTTGAGTGTCACCCGTTTCTCTCCCATTAAACCAATTGAAGAGAGTGAAATTGAGTTTGAATTTACTAAAGCACAGGGGGCTGGAGGGCAGCACGTTAATAAAACCTCGTCTGCGGTTAGAGCAAAACATGTCGCTACGGATATCACTGTCAAAGTGCAATCTGAACGCAGCCAGCACGCTAACAAAAAGCTTGCGAAACAGTTAATTCAATGGAAATTGAATGAACATCAATCGCAGCAACTTAATGAACTGGATAAACAACGTCATCATTCCCATTATCAAATTGAAAGAGGAAACGCTGTAATTACTTTTTCAGGAAATGAATTTAAACGTTTAAAATAAAACAATGCCACCTCAGATAAGAGGTGGTATATAATTTAAGATATCTACCTTACTGTTTTGTGCTTTACTACCCAGACAATGCTTAATTCACTAAATAACACATTGAATTATTAAATTGACATTCAGCAATATAATGATTTGGCTCAATGATAAAACTATATTCTTTTTGTGAAGAAAAACAATTTGTTGTTTGTATTAGTGACGAATGATCAATATCATAATTAATAGGTACAATATCGCCTTTATTTTTATTCATTAAGCTATTAAATGCTGTTTCTAATTGTTTTTCATATTCCATGATACTCATTCCTTGTTGAATCTGCTTATCACCATAACCAAATTTATCAACGCTGTTCATCTATAAACTCCTTTTATGTGTACATTGAAAAATAAAAAATTAAAATGACTGATATAACCGATTAAAACAAGATAAATTGAATAAAGTTAATCTTAAATTTTAAAGAAAATAATATAGTATTAATTAGATATTATAAATATGGAAGAATATCTATCAGCCACCTCAATAAGAGGTGGTAATAGCCTGAACGGATTAGAGTATTTTTTCTGTTAAAAACCAGCCAGCAATACTTTCTCTTTTTTGTTGAGTCGGTAATACTTCATGTGGAAATTCTTCAGACATAAAAAAAATCATTCGACCTGCAAGCGGTTCTAATTCAAACAATTGATTGTTTTCTTTATCATAGACAACAAGTTCACCTCCATCTCCAGCTTGCCATGCTTCATTCATATATAAAACAGTGGTTACCTTGCGACGCCCTTGTCCTCTTGGGTTATCAAGATGCTTTTTATAAAACCCACCATTAGGATAACGGCAGAAATGCGTTTCAAAATCACGCAGACCAAGATAAAGCTGGCAGTTAAGCTCTTGCCTAACCAGCTCCATTTTACCGAGATAATGAATGATAGGCTCCCCCATTTCAGGTTCTAGCCAAACAGTTTGATCAGCACGAATACTTTTATTTCCTTGTAAGGTATCACCGCGCCCAATACGTGCATCCTGTAGGGTATCTGGAATACTATTTTTGATGGCTTGTATATGTTGCAGGCTCATGAAATCGTCCCACACATACCAACCTTGTGAGGAAAGTGAATCAATAAGTTTATCCATTGACATGATGAGTCTTAGAAAAGTTAATTAGGTAATATTTTATACTTCATTGAGATGAAACTTTAAAATTAAAAACTCAAATCCTGAGGATTAATACGGCATATCAAAGTCAATCACTAAAAAGATAGTGATAGTTATCATAGAGTAAACTAGAAAAGAGATTCAAAATTACATAAATAACATACTCATTCCATAGTAAAAAAGCACTCCATCCATATTGAGTGCTTACTATAAAATCAAATTAAACGATTGATTGACTTAGCAGAATGCAGTTCTTCCAATACCACCACAAGAACAACGTGCCACTGGGTTAAGAAGACTTACCTGCCCTAGGTTTTTATTTACTTCACTATTCCCCTCCTCCGCCGATTGGAAAGCCGTAATTCGTTCTGAAATTAATTCGCTTTGAATTACGGGTTGAACTAATGTATTACCATCTTGATTTTCAATCATTTTTTGAGAACGAATTGACCAGTGAAGTTCAACATCTTTGATAGTTTCTTTAATGCTATGCATTTCTTCATTATATCTTTTAATATTTAAAGATAGATGATTTTTAAAAGGCCCTGAATTCACTTCTAATTCGCCTTGTTTTTCCATTTCAATATTTAGCTTATCAATATATTGATTTAATTCGTCTAATACTTTTAGTAAATTTGATTCCTGTAGTTCACTTATCCTACTTAACTCATTTAATACATGCTTATCTTTTGCTATGCTAGGGCTTTCTACTCTATACAATGAAATATTTCTACGTAATGACCTTATTTCTTCTATTTCTGAATTAGTTTTATGTTCGTTCAACTCACTTAGGCCTTTAAACACATTTAATTGTTCATCAAATACTTTTACATTTTTATGAACTTTTTCCTCTAACATTCTCATCGAATCATCTATCTGTTTTTGGCTATATTTATCAGTAACAACCGAACTGGAGCCCCAAGCTCTTCCTTTATTTAATAGCTGTACTGAACGAGATTTCAAATCATTTATAGACGAAACAAATTTTTCAATTTCATCATCTATCTCTTTTTTATTTTTTATTGTCTCAATTTCTATGTTATCTAACTGTAAATCAATTTTTCGTTCATCTTCTAATAACTTAGATGCTCTGTTTTTCAATGATTTTAGCTTAGCGTTATGATAATTTATTGAGATAGATACAATACCTGTTTTAACTTTATTAAACGAAGTATTTAGATGGGTTATTTCATTATTTATCTTTACTAAAGTAGATTTTTCATTATTTAACATACCCTCTTTTGTCTCATGAGGGATTTTTTTGATTACAAAAATACTTTCTAGTAGTTTATGGTCACCACCAATATTTTTATTTTGCTTATTTATTTCCAACTCTATTTTATACTTAGAAAACTTACTAGCCTCAAAATATAAAATCTCATTACCGATATTTTCCTTGTTATATTTACTAGCAAGATTTTTCATTGCTAGTAAATTACCTTCAAAAAATCTAATAGCTTTATTTACCTCATCTATTTTAGCGGTCACTTCACTATTTATATTTGTTTTTTCAGATAAATATTCATAGCCATATTCATCTTGAATTTTCATTACTAATGAAGACTTCAGTTTCTTAATTTTATTTAAACGATTTTCAGCAGAAAAAATTAACGAGTCTATTTTTTTAAAATCATAACTATTTAAATTAAAATCAATTTCCATATTAATCCCTTTGATTTTCATATAATTAAAAACATAATTTGATATCTATATTGCGTTTTTATATTATATTAAAGACAAAGGAGTGACTAATTTATTATTTGTATAATAAAAACAAATTATAATTATTTTAAACCTATATTTCATTTAAATAAATAAAGTAGAAATATTATTCAGATTTCTACTTTATTTATACTTGTCTATTACAGTTTCTCAAGCTTCGCATATGAAGCCACCAGCCACTTAATTCCTTGGCCTTGGAAAGCGATTTGTAAACGACAGTGTTCACCACTACCTTCAAGGTTAATAATCGTGCCTTCTCCAAATTTAGGATGAACTACACGCTGCCCTAATGCATAACCCGAATCATTTTGGCTAATTGGGGTACCAAGGCGTTGATGGCTAACTGGTCTTGAAACCTGCGCTCGCAAACGAACTTCTTCAACACACTCGGTTGGTAGCTCACCGATAAAACGAGAAGGCCTGTGATAAACTTCTTTGCCATATAAACGACGACTTTCAGCGTAGGTGATAGTCAGTTTTTCCATTGCTCGGGTAATACCGACATAAGCAAGGCGACGTTCTTCTTCAAGACGACCACTTTCATCCATCGACATTTGGCTTGGGAACATACCTTCTTCCATTCCCACAATGAATACAACTGGAAACTCCAGGCCTTTAGCCGAATGCAAAGTCATCAATTGAACGGCATCTTGACTAACATCCGCTTGTCCATCTCCTGCTTCCAATGCTGCATGAGAAAGAAAAGCCTGCAATGGCATTAAGTCTTGGTCTTCGTCTTGATAGCTGAAATCACGGGTTGCATTGACTAACTCTTCCAAGTTTTCAATTCGAGCCTGTGCTTTTTCGCCTTTTTCTTGCTCATACATCGCTCGTAGGCCTGAGTCGTTAATGACTCGATCAGCTTGGACGTGTAATGGCATGTCTTGGGTTTCTTTAGCTAATGCATCGACTAATTCTAAGAAACGCTCGATTGCAGCGGCTGCCCTACCTCCCAACACCTGCTCGCGAAGTAAGTACTCACAACTTTCCCATAATGTTAGTTGTTGATCCCGTGCAGTTTGGCGAACAGTATCTAATGTTCTATCTCCGATGCCACGTGTTGGTGTATTGACCACCCGCTCGAAGGAAGCATCATCATTACGATTTGCTATTAATCTTAAATAAGAAAGTGCATCTTTAATCTCTTGACGTTCAAAGAAACGTTGCCCACCATAAATACGATATGGCATAGCACCTTGGATGAGCGCCTCTTCTAATACACGAGACTGTGCATTACTCCGGTACAGCATGGCACAATCTTGTAGGGCTCCACCATTTTCATGCCATTGTTTAATGCGCCCAACCACATAACGTGCTTCATCTAACTCATTAAAAGCGCAGTAGAGGGAAATGGGTTCACCATCTCCGCCTTCTGTCCATAAATTTTTCCCTAAGCGGTCACTGTTATTCGCGATCAATGCGTTCGCCGCTTTTAATATATTATTCGTTGAACGGTAGTTTTGCTCAAGGCGGATAGTTTCTGCACCAGGAAAATCATTGAGAAAGCGCTGGATATTTTCTACTTGAGCCCCACGCCAGCCATAGATTGATTGGTCATCATCACCAACAATCATGACTTTGCCAGTTTCCCCTGCGAGTACACGGATCCATGCATATTGGATATTATTGGTATCTTGGAATTCATCGACGAGAATATTCGTAAAGCGCTCACGATAATGCTGTAGTACATGGGGCTTGTTTAACCACAGTTCATGGGCACGTAATAATAGCTCAGCAAAATCCACCAGTCCGGCTCTATCACAGGCTTCTTGGTAAGCTTGGTATACTTTTAGCCATGTCGCTTCGACTGGGTTTCCGTAAGCTTCAATGTGCTGAGGACGCAAACCCTCATCTTTTTTACCGTTTATGTACCACATACCCTGACGTGGTGGCCATTGTTTTTCATCTAAATTCATCGCCTTAAGTAAGCGACGAATTAAACGGTATTGGTCATCACTATCGAGAATTTGAAAATCCTGCGGTAAATTGGCATCCATATAATGTTGGCGTAATAAACGATGCGCTAAGCCATGGAATGTTCCTATCCACATACCGCCTTCACTAGTACCAATCAATTGATTGATTCTATGGCGCATTTCTGCTGCCGCTTTGTTCGTGAACGTCACTGCCATAATTGAAAATGGGGAAGCATTTTCCACAGACATCAGCCATGCAATTCGATGCACTAGCACCCGAGTTTTACCACTACCTGCCCCCGCAAGGACAAGTAAATTGGTACGCGGGGCGGCAACCGCTTCGCGCTGTTTGTCATTAAGGCCTTCAAGCAGATAAGAGACGTCCATAGTTACCATCAAAGCAAAACAGTGGTTAATACCACTGTGAGGTTATTAACAATGGCCATTGCCACTGTATTTTTATACAGGAAATAATTATACCAATGATAAGAGAGAATCCAACCGCGAAATTTCTACATGCGGTAATAAACGACCCTCTTTCTCTTCCATCAGTGTTTTTTGTTCTGTGTTTATCCAGCAAGCTTGCATACCGCTGTTAATTGCACCTTCAACATCCGTTAACAGGTTGTCCCCGACATGAAGAATAAATTGTGGCTCAATTTCAAGTCGCTTTGCTGCTAAACGATACATATCACAAAATGGCTTTGAGCGCCCATCAGGCCCCGCTTTCAATACAAATTGAAAATATTGGCCTAACCCACATGCTTCCGGCTCTGCGTTACCATTAGTAATAGCCACCAACGGAACTTTTTCTGCAAGTTGGCACAATGTTTCATGGGTGGATTTCGGGACATCGATTCTATTTCGCCAATATGTGAAATGCGCCATGATGTCATCCGCCCCTTTTTGTGCCGCTTCTTTCGAATAACCATAATGGCAAAGCATCATTTTGGAAGAGAGCCAACGCCAACGTGATATATCATGATAAATATCAGGCTCTTGTTCTTCAACAAGACGGCGAAAAGCATAAAGATCTTCATTACTAAAATGATTAAAGCGCGGATCATATTCACGAACAAAACGTAAAACTTCTTCTTCCGTTTTATCAATAACTGGGTGGTTATCGTAAAGCGTGTCATCCAAATCAAACGTGATCGCCAGAATGGGTGATAACGGACGGTAAAAATGCATTAAGGTTTCTCCCTCTTTGCTCTCGGATGAGCCACATCATACACGTTTGCTAAGTGCTGAAAATCAAGGTGCGTATAGATTTGTGTTGTTGATAAATTTGCATGCCCAAGAAGTTCTTGCACTCCACGTAAATTCCCACTTGATTCAAGGATATGCGTCGCAAAAGAGTGGCGTAATTTATGGGGATTAATGTGGCTATTAACCCCTTGTTTTATTCCCCATTGCTCAAAACGTTTCTGTACGTTCCGATTCGAAATACGTTTACCGCTTTGGGTTGAAATAAAAACGGCGTCATCTTCAGGGTCATAGAGCTCTCGCATCTCAAGCCAACGTTGTAGCCAACTCACCGCAGTTTTACCCATTGGCACTCTGCGCTCTTTACTCCCTTTCCCCATTACCCACACTTCGCCCGTATTTAAATCAAGATGGCGAACATCTAGCCCGACTAGTTCAGATAAGCGTAACCCCGCGCCATACATCACTTCAAGCATCGTTCGGTCACGCACAACAAGAGGGTCGCCGCTATCCATATTCAAAAGTTGGGAGACTTCATCCACATCCATATTCTTAGGAAGTCGCTTTTTGGATTTAGGGGCATGGATTGCTTTTGCGGGGTTTGCGGGTAATTCCCCCTGGTGTACCATCCAATCAAAAAAACTACGCAGCGATGATAACCGCAACGCCATACTTGCTGCTTGTAAACCCGATTTACGACTTTTAGCAGCAATATTGCGCACAATCGTCGCATCCACTTTTTGCCATTCGTGGATATTTAATGAGACTAACATTTCCACAATAACGCTCAGTTGGCGACGATAGTTAGTAATAGTAACCGGGCTTAGCCGGCGTTCAACACGCAGATAATACAGAAAGGCCTCAATTTGGCTCATCAGCCCTTCCGGCTGGTTTTTTACAGGCGTTCTATCCATTGGCATAATAACCTCGGTAGAATTTGAGCGACTTTCTCCAACATGACCGTTCCCATACCATGTTGATAATGTTCACGATCACGGCTAGTAAAGATGACCATACCTGATTCACCATGATGACCAAACAATGAAATGGCGACTGAGCCGACATTTAACGCATCAGGTAAAAGTAGTTGGATTTCAGGGCCATTTAACCGGCCGAGGTAGTTACGCTTATCACCAAAGCGTTGAATCCTCACGGGTTCAAAAACACGACGCGAGATAACTAATTGATGTGCATCCAAAGGTGCAGACAAATGCCAACTGTCACTAAACAAGCGTACCTGAGCACCGGATAAACCCAGTTTTTTTGCCCAACGGTTTAGCGCTAACAGCATTTGCTGTAAACTTTCTGCTGATGACATTTCAATCACCAACACTAACAACTCATCAAAAAGCTCTACATTTTCATGAGCTTGCTCAACCATAAACCGAATATCTTGTTCGAGCTCTTTGATTTTCAACCGTTGACGGCTCATGACTAACTCAGGCAATGAAATCGCTTCCCGCACAACATGTGGGACTTTTAGTTGCTCCAACAGCTGTACATTACGAAGAAAAAAATAAGGGTTTTCCGTTAAATAGCGCACGACATCAAGCTCATCAATTTGATGAACCATTTCCTGTGCTTTTTTGGTTTTATCCATTTTTTCCTCTTCGGCTATTCAAAATTAGAGTTGAATGACTCCATCATAAACATGCGTTGCAGGACCTGTCATATAAAGAGGCGACCCAGGACCTTCCCAAGAAATATCTAATGAGCCCCCCGGCAAATCGACTTTAACCCGCTTCGCTAGTAGCCCTTGAGTAATCCCAACCGCGACAGCTGCGCATGCTCCGCTACCACAAGCTTGAGTTTCCCCTGCTCCACGTTCATAAACGCGCAAGCGAATATGGTCAGCACTGATAATTTCCATAAAGCCAATATTGGCACGTTCTGGAAAACGCTCATGATTTTCTAAAGCGGGGCCTAAAACTTCGACTTCTGCCGTATGAATACTTTCAACTTGAATGACACAATGCGGGTTACCCATTGAGACAACCCCACACAGCACTGTACGTTCTTGTGCTCGAATAATATAGGTCTTTTCTTCTTTAACTGCGCGAAATGGCACTCTCTGTGGTTCAAAATCAGGTTCGCCCATATTAACGCAGACATCATCATTCTCATTTATGGTTAATGTCATACGACCCGACTGAGTGCTGACTTTTATTTTTTGCTTATTCGTTAAGCCTTTGAGCCTAACAAAACGAGCAAAACAGCGGGCTCCATTACCACATTGAGCGACCTCACTGCCATCTGCATTAAAAATACGGTAATGAAAATCAAGGTCAGGGTCATAAGGGGCTTCAACTAATAGTAGTTGATCGAACCCAACGCCTGTATGCCTATCTGCTAACCGACAAATCAATTCAGGCGAAAAATATACATTTTGTGTAACGCCATCGACAACCATGAAGTCATTGCCTAAGCCATGCATTTTAGAAAATTGCATTTCACGCTCCATAGAGGTGGCTTACTGATTATTTGGTGTTTGAGCTGGCTCTTTGGCAGTACTGTCTTGTGCGGTAGGTTGCACATCAGATGCCTTAGCCGGAGCTGCAGTTTCTTCCGGCGGAAAATACAACGGGCCTTTTAAGCCACAGCCAGAAAGGGTAAATAAAACAACTAGTGCACTAAGCCCAATTAAACTTTTTTTCATTCTTTTTCGCCCGTAATACTCACTTTTGACATCTGATATTTTACACAATAACAGGAGTGGCCTCGCAAATCACGCCTGTTTATCCAGCATGTTGATATTATATACTTTAGGCTAAATTTAGTCTGAAATTTTTAGTGGGTATGCTGAGATTGACCCCAATGCAGGTTCCCTCCTATAATTTCAATTAACAATAATAATTTCAATTAAACCATTGTGAGCAAACAGGAAATTAATCGTGAATGACAGCGAATTTCATCAGCTAGCAGAAACGCTACTGAGCACCATCGAGGAGCATTTAGATAATTATGAGGGTGATGCCGATATTGATTGTGAAATCAATGGTGGTGTGATGACTCTTAGCTTTGAAGATGGCAGTAAAATTATTATTAATAAACAAGAGGCATTCCACCAAATATGGTTAGCAACTAAACAGGGTGGGTACCATTATGATTATAAACAAGGTAATTGGGTTTGTGACCGTTCAGGGCATGAATTCAAAACTAAACTAGCCGAGGCAATTGCTTTTCAAAGCCAAGAGCCCTTTTCGTTCTAAGCTTTACGAATTTATACGGTGGGCAGCGCAAAACTGCCTACCATCAATAATAATGTGCTTGTGGGTGCTGTGGTTGGCTAGATTGCCTTTCATACCCAACGTCATCATCTTCTGCCGTAAATGGCCATGTCGCACCAGAAAATGCAACAACTTGGTTTTTACCATCTTGATTAATGATTTGGTAAAACTGCGGTAAATTGAAATTGATAAAGTTTGCACCATAGGTAAACCGGTCGTGGGAAGAAGAATAGAATTTACTCACGTCACGGACGAGGTCTTCTTTTGAGCCTTCGCAGTGGGAATAAATTTCAACCCGATTTGCTTCATCTAAAACGTAAATATTAAAACCCGTGTTATCTGCGGTATTTTCAAAGAAAAACTGTACAATCCCTTCACTTGCATAACCATCGACAACAGCAGGCAAATGGTTATCACCCTTCGCCTGAAGTTTAACTGGCCAGCCATGTAGTTTGTTATGGGAGATAGCCCCATAGAACTCAACGGCATTTTCAAGTTTTTGCACAGATACATTTAGGCGCTCAAAGAATAAACCCCACGTCTGCCCCGCAATACGTAATGCTTTAAAACGCCCAGGGTCATTTCGGTTGCTTGATAAACGCAGTTCTACACATTCAGATACCAGCTGTTGTACACGGGTACGAATCAGCCCGCGTAAGTGCTCACTATAACAAAACACCTCAACCGCTTCAGGAGGTGATGCATCTTGATGCATTTTTCCTAAAATGGTCTTAAGTGCTTCTAACATGCATTGTTCTCCGCTGAAATGTAACGTTCTTACCTCATTCCACGAATTACGATACAACAAATCAATACTACCAATCAGACACCGTTGTGATTCCCCAAAACTGAAAATATCCAGTTTTCTAAAATCAACATGAACGACTTGCTCAGAATATACCTGTGTTGGGTCTTTTTCTAAGTTAACAATGATTGCAAGATGGCGGATTTCACAAGGGCTATAAAGCGCTTTTGGCGTTGGAGCGGGTAACCTGATAGGGAAATGGCTTGATACATCATGCATCAACTCAAGCAGCTTTCGTTCATCACACTGAGACTTCCCGTTATGCATATAAACCTGAGTATTCTCAGTCAACAGGCCGTTAAAATATGCCCATGCCACTAATTTATTTAAATAGCGATTATATTCAAGAGGTTGATGACCAATAATGGCCTCAATATTTGGCGCTTGGTTATACAAATACCAACCACTACGGTTAGCTCTCCCCTCGGGTACATAAATAAAGGTGAGATGCGCTTCGCTCAAATCAGGTGAAATTTGTGGATTAACTAATGTCACCTTACCAGGGAGCGCCTCGAAAGCCGCATATAATTTACGGGTTAGTACCCCAATATCTTGTGGGCTTGCACTAACACTTAAATTATTTCTACGCGCAAAGCGAATGAGATTACGATAACTTTGCATCATCGTATCAAGTAACTCGTTGTGTGCCTCACGGACACGCTCAATTTTCCATTGATTACGTGTGTCGAGAATAGACAAACGTTCTGCTCCCCACCCCCATGATTCAACCAATTGAGACAACACATCACGGCGCCAGCCTGAGCATGTGTTATCCTCTTTTTCAGATAGTTTTTCACACACTTTTAGGTAGAAACAACGGCGGATAAGGTCAAGACGAGTTAGATCATTAATTTCAGTCAGGTAACGTGTCACACGCTCTAACATCAAACAGTATGAGTCCAAGCCATAACACACAATTTCGCCTGCATGTAAATGACGCTTAAACTCCATCGCTAATAATTTACCGTTAGGGTAATCCCATGAATAGGATTCCAGTAAAATACTCTTCAATACGGCTTTATAGGGGGAATCAACACTTTTGTATAGCTGCCATAGACTTGCACCGAAGTATTCCGCCGCAGAAAGCTCACTTAAACCACCTAAATCAAGCCATTCATTCGGTGTTAGCACGCCTTGTGCATATAACCCCATAACATATTCATCGTAATGCTGCTCTTCTTCAACTGGCACCATAGTCCACAGCAAACGTTTACCCGCCATACGTACAGCTGTTCGATAAAATTCATCTAACAATAAGATATGTTGCGTTGAACCACAGTTTTCCCCACCAATATGCCCACTAGCATGATGGCGAAAACGATTTTCATCGATTAAAAAAACAGTGACATCAATCCCCAAAGACGCAGCCCACTGCTCAATTAAGGTACACTTCTTTTGCAAAAAACGTTTTTCTTCGTGGTCCAACCAAGAAGGATGGCAAACCCAAACGTCAATATCTGAACACTGACTTTGCCCAACAGATGAAGTGCTTCCCATCGAATAAATACCCGTAATAGGTAATTCGCCATTCGCTTCGGTTTCAATCGTGGGTAAAAAACGTTCGAAAGGTGCCAACCATTTTTTTTGCTCTGTATCAGGAGAGAAAAAACAGACACCATGGGGGACATTACCTTCAATAAAACCAGGTATCATTGGATGATGATAATGAAACAAGACAGGCAGCAAGCTATAAACCTTCGAGAAGGTTTCACTCATAGAAGCTGTTGCACGTTCTAACCGTAATTGGTTTATCGCATCCAGTCTTTGTTTTAAGGTTTCAATATAGAGATACAAAGGTTACGCCTGATTGAATGAAAGTAATACAAACCTGAGAATTTCCCAGCACCCAACAGATAGAGATAGATTTAAAATAATTTTCAAATGGATTGTCGGAAACGTGATCAATTTAACACCTTGCATCAAAAGGGTAAAGTAGATCACATAATTTTATACGCTTATTTTTGATACAAAATGCTTTTCAACATATTGTATAAAAAGGCTTTTTATTTTTTAATCTATAAAATATCCCTTGTTTTTCAATGGAATAATTTCTTTTTACTCAATTGTTTAGTAAAACAGCAAAATCAAACGATATTAAGTACAATACGCACAGTGTCTGCGCTTACTCGCTTCAACACGAATTAATACAAACCGCAGAGTGTTTCACACGAAAGATAGCACGATAAGCTAAAGAAATTGCTTAATAGCTATTCTAGGTCATCTCATTTTGAATCGCGTTCTTGCATCATGGAAGAAAAAGTAAATCAGTTATCAACAATTCAGAGAGTGGTTTTGCGCCTAACTGGAAAAAATATCCTTAACATGTTAAAACTAAGGCCAATTGTATGGTTAATCTGCGGCATTTTTCGCCAGAGAAAACAGTAAAATGACATCAACAAATATCGTGCGTATTGCAACGCGCAAAAGCCCTTTAGCCCTATGGCAAGCGCACTTTGTCAAAGACAAATTAGAGCAACTTCACCCAGGTTTGCTGGTTGAACTCGTGCCTATGGTGACAAAAGGCGACATCATCCTTGATACACCTCTCGCGAAAGTTGGCGGGAAAGGGTTATTCGTCAAAGAATTAGAACTTGCCTTATTAGAAGGGCGCGCAGACATTGCCGTTCATTCGATGAAAGATGTCCCTGTTGAATTTCCTGAAGGCTTAGGATTAGTCACGATTTGTGAACGTGAAGACCCTCGAGATGCCTTTGTCTCAAACCACTATGATAATCTTGAGGCACTACCGGAAGGCAGTATTGTCGGAACATCGAGTTTGCGTCGTCAATGCCAATTAAGGGAGCTCCGCCCTGATTTAGTCATTCGTGACTTACGCGGCAATGTCGGAACACGCTTATCAAAACTAGATAACGGTGAATATGATGCCATTATTTTGGCCGTTGCAGGGTTAAAACGTTTGGGGCTAGAAACTCGAATTAAAACCGCCCTTGCCCCTGAACAATGCTTGCCTGCCGTTGGCCAAGGTGCTGTCGGCATCGAATGCCGTTTAAATGATAGTAAAACCCGTGAGTTACTCGCGAAACTAAATAATGACGCAACATCGACCTGTGTTCTGGCTGAACGAGCAATGAATATGCGCCTTGAAGGTGGTTGCCAAGTTCCCATTGGCAGTTATGCTATTTGGCAAGATGACAAAATATGGCTACGCGCCTTGGTTGGAGCGCCAGACGGTAGTGTGATTATTCGTGGAGAACGACGAGTTTCACCAAGTGAAGCTAACCAAGCAGGGGTATCATTGGCTGAAGAATTACTTGAACGCGGTGCAAGGGATATTTTGGCGGATGTCTACCAAGGAAACCCGCCTGCATGAAAGTGCTTGTCACTCGCCCTGAGCCCGCATGTTCAGAGCTGATCACGGCAATCACCACCAAAGGGGGGGAAGCCTTCGCCTCTCCTTTAATTCGCATAGGGCCCGGTGCTGAATTAAATACCCTTATTCCTCAACTTGATAGCCTTACTGCAAATGATTTAGTCTTTCTTTTATCTAAAAATGCAGTCGAATATGCAAATTTAACACTTGAACAAATGGGGCGTAGCTGGTCAGATAAGTTATCTTACTACGGAATTGGCCGCTCTACAGGGCAATATTTTCAGCAAGTAACCGGAAAAGACATACGTTGGGCGGAGCAAGGCGAAACCAGTGAAATACTACTGACACACCCTGAGCTTCAATTTCTCGAAGGGAAAAACGCCCTGTTATTACGTGGAAATGGCGGGCGAGAGCTTCTCGCGTCAACATTACGGGCTCGAGGTGCGCAAGTCAGTTATTGTGAATGTTATACAAGGTACCCGGTTGATTATGATAAAGCTCTGTTCAATCAGCAGTGGTTTCAAACCAGTATTACAGATGTTGTGATCACGAGTGGTCAAATGTTAGCCTTGTTAGAAGAATTAATCACTGAAGAATACCAAACTTGGTGGTTTTCCCGCCGCCTACTTGTCGTCAGTGAACGGATTGCAGACCAAGCCCGCAGAGGCGGATGGCAAAAGGTCTGTGTAGCTAATAGCGCAGATAATAATGCTTTATTAGAAGCATTAATTTCAATCGATATGGGATGCTAATTTATGACGGAACACGATAAAACAACCGAGACGGTTACCCCAGAAGCTGGTGCAGAACAACAGCGCCCAAAAACTAAACCTTCTTCGGAACAAAAACGTTCTGGTCTGATAGGCGGTGTAATTGCTATCGCTATTATCATCGCTATTGGCGGTGGGCTGTACTATTTCACTCAACAAAGTAATGCCACCTTAGTCAATGAAAACAATGAATTAAAACAAAAATTAAGTGATTTAATCGAACAACAAAACTCAGACAGGCAGCGGTTAGATGCATTAATTGCGGCTAATGCAGAAATAAAAAGCCATTCTCGTGAATATGAAGAGAATCTCAACCGCCGCATGCAAGAGCTGCAAGCGCACGTTACTGCGTTATCTAGCGCTGATGTTAAAAGTTGGCTACTTGCACAAGCTGACTTTATGGTCAAAATGGCGGGAAGAAAGCTGTGGAATGATCGCGACCCAGTAACCGCGGCCGTTCTGCTAAAAAGCGCTGACTCAAGCTTGGCAGAAATGAATGACCCAAGCCTACTCGACATTCGTAAATCAATTAACAGTGATATGGCTAAATTAGCCGCAATCAACCAAGTTGACTATGACGGCATTATTTTACGTTTAAACCAGCTAAGCAATGAAGTCGATAACTTACGTTTAGCGGATTTAAACAGTGGAGATGCGAAAGCTGAAGATAACGCTGACGTTAGCGATGATATTTCGGATTGGAAACAAAATTTGGCGCGTAGCTGGAAAAGTTTTGCAAATGACTTTGTCACAGTACGAGCTCGTGATGGCTCAGAAGCCCCTCTCCTTGCACCAAATCAAGATATTTACCTACGTGAAAACATTCGCTCTCAGCTATTAATTGCAGCGCAAGCCGTACCACGTTATCAAGAAGCTACCTACAAACAGTCATTAGAGCAGGCATCGACTTGGGTAAGAGCCTATTTTGATACTGAGGCGCCGGAAACCAAAGCATTCCTATCAACCATTGACGACCTAATCAATCAGCCGATTGATATTGACATGCCTGATACCTTGGAAAGCCAAGAAAAGCTAGAAAAAATCATGCAAACACGGGTTCGTAGCTTACTTTCTCAGTCATCCGACAATACAAAAGTTAGCGATGGTGCCGTTGATGCCGCAGCGGATGCGACTGAAGCACCAACAGAAGCCGCAGCAGATGCCGCTGTTCCTGCCACGGATACGCAAAAAGCAGAGTCAGCTGACAATTCACACCCTTCAGAATCAGCAGAGCCTGCTGGCAATAGGGGGTAATTATGATAAAAGTCCTGATCCTATTTATAGTACTTATTGCAGGGATAATCTTAGGCCCATTATTAGCGGGTCACCAAGGTTATGTTTTTATCCGTACAGATAATTATGACATTACGACCAGTGTAACCAGCCTCGTTTTGGGCTTTATCTTGCTCCAGTTTGTGCTGTTATTCCTTGGTTGGTGCTACCGCCGCTTTATCAGCACGACATCACGTACCCGAGGTTGGGTAAGTGGTCGTAAATACCACAAAGCGCATACCCAAACACAAAAAGCGCTACTGAAATTAGCAGAAGGTGATTTCGAGCAAGTTGAAAAATTAATGAGCAAACATGCTGATTTTTCTCAACAACCGGTCATTAACTACCTCATGGCAGCCGAAGCTGCTCAACAGCGTGGTGATGAATATCGCACTCACCAATACTTGGATAGAGCCGCCGAAGCCGCAGGAAGTGACCAGCTTCCTGTTGATATCAGCCGTGTCCGTATCCAATTAGCGGAAGGAGAAGTCCATGCTGCTCGCAATGGTATTGATAAACTTCTCGACAAAGCCCCAAGACACCCTGAAGTATTGCGTCTTGCGGAACAAGCTTATTTACGTTCGGGCGCCTATCAGTCACTGATTGAATTACTTCCTGTTATGGCTAAAGTACAGTTACACAATGAAGATGAGCTCGATGCATTGAAATTAAAGGCTTACAAAGGGTTGATGAACCAATATATGGCTGAAGGAGGTAGTGATGGGCTAAAAGCTTGGTGGAAAGCACAACCTCGCCGAGTTCGTCATGAAACCACATTGCAAGCTTTCTTAGCAGAACATTTAATTGAATGTGGCGATACTGCAAGTGCAGAAAAAATGATTATTGATGGTTTAAAACAGCAATATGATGAACGCTTACTCCTGCTAGTGCCAAAACTGAATAGTGAACGCCCTGAAGTTATCGAAAAAACCCTTTTACATCTGCAAAAGCAAAACGGTGCCACCCCGTTACTCAACAGTACATTAGGTGTTTTATCGCTACAGCATGCCCAATGGGACAAAGCAGAAACCTACTTTAAGGCCGCTTTAGCACAACGTTTTGATGTTCAGGATGCATCATGGTTAGCCGATGCGTTTGACAGGCAACATAAATCTAGTGATGCGGCAAAAATTCGCCAAGATGCATTAAACCATTCATTAAAACAAGAACGAAACTAATATTCTTGCTTATCCTTTTCTAAAAACTCCACACCTTTTAGTGGAGTTTTTTTATTCATAAACTTAACTGCCACTAAGCCTAGCTTCCCCAATCAAAACGCAGAAAAGAATTTAAATACATTGCGTTAGTCGTATTAAATCATCGGAAAAGGAGAATATGAGGTTTATGATTAGTAACATTACAGATCAATAACTCAATGTTTAACCAATAATCGTTATTTAAGGATCAGCAAAACACACTTGGCTATGTTATAAAATAAACACATAGTGTATAAAGCTTTATATACATCTTTGCTTTGAATGAATTAGGGATATCGATATGAATGTAATTAAAACTATTTGGCGCTGGATTATTGCAACCCCAAACCGTTTACAAATATTCTTTGATCTTCTGCTGTTAGTATTATCACCTTTTGTTTTTATTATGATTATTGGTTTTAATACCGAAGATCTTAGTAAAGACATTTTCATTATTACATTCATTATCCTCTGCTATACCTATATTACTCGCTGGTTCAGTAAATGGTTTAGTAAAGGTAGAAGCTAATACCTATCTTATTTTCAGCCTCTTAGTCATTTTCTAAGGGGCTTGGCTTTTTACATAAACAAAAAAAAACACCTGCACAAGGCAGGTGTAAAATACAATCAGGTCTACAGACGGATGGTGCCTCACTCAACGTTTCGCCCGTTCGTTGATGGTAAGAGGATGAGCTCTTGATCATCTAAGTTGGACAATAGGCACCGATAATCGGCTTTGCGTCATCTCTGGGTTTATGAAGCTTCGCTGTCATAAGAAGTGAGATGAGCATCTACATATAAAATAATGCACAATGCATGCCAACTTTTTAAAACGAAGTTTTTTTAAGCTTACTCTTTTGGCTTCGCTCTCATCTCTCGGTTTTACACATAATTTTCCTTCTTGGAAAGAAATCCCCCTAACATTAAAGAATTCACTAATGTGGTGCCTGTATCTTATCTTGCTATTTTGTCGCAGTTTAGAGACAGCATAAAACAGTTATTTATATTTCTTTATAAATCAACAAGTAAAATGTCTCCTTTTGGCGACACAGATATAATGAATTGTATCTATTTTACGACACAAGCTAGTTAACCTGCTAAATTACAAATAAAAACAAGCAATTAACCATAGCCAATCATTATTGAAGAAACAGCACTAAGTAGACTTTAAACAATTCAGGTTATAACTAGGCGACAAGTGAAGATATACCGATGAGTATACACAAATATGTGATTCTAGGAGACTAACGCAGACAACAATGCGATGGGTTGAAGTGTGATTATTATAAAGCATAAAAAGCAAAAAACCCGTCGGTTAAGACGGGTTTCTTTAAATTGGTCGGCGAGAGAGGATTCGAACCTCCGACCCACTGGTCCCAAACCAGTTGCGCTACCAAGCTGCGCTACTCGCCGAAATTTTGTAGTACTGATTAATACCTATTACATTTCTTCGTGGTGCGAAAGGGGGGACTTGAACCCCCACGTCCATAGGACACTAACACCTGAAGCTAGCGCGTCTACCAATTCCGCCACCCTCGCAATGTCACAAAAAAATGGGGTGGCTAATGGGACTCGAACCCACGACAACTGGAATCACAATCCAGGGCTCTACCAACTGAGCTATAGCCACCATAACTTCACTTTTTTCAAAGCGTTGCTATATTACTACATACAACGTCATTTTGCCAACCGTAGCGAAGCGCTAAAACTGGTGCGCCCGACAGGATTCGAACCTGAGACCTCTGCCTCCGGAGGGCAGCGCTCTATCCAGCTGAGCTACGGGCGCTTAACGCCGTTGCGGGAGAGGATAGTACGGATTTATCCTCCCGCTGTCTAGTCCTTTTTGAAATAAAAATATCGATTGCTTGCCTTTTATCCATTTCGCTGAGAAAGAGAGCATATTTACCCTCTTTTTCACTGTACGACTAATAAAAATCCGTCGAAGCACCACCACTAAACTTTTGCATTGCGGTTATTGAACAGGCGAATAATGAAATAAAGCAGTGAAACGCCCCCTAAAAAGATGGCGCCAACAATTAAAGATAAACGGGTATCTGGGTTAATCGCCATCCCAACTAATACGCAGGCTAAAAATAATAAGGTCGCATAGTTAACCCATGGAAAAAGGATCGATTTGAAAGGATGCCCAATAAGCTTTTCTTTGTTTTGTTGGCGAAAACGGATTTGGCTGGTCAATAGCACTAACCAAGGCACCATACCTGGTAACACACTCGCACTATAGACATACACAAAGACTTTTTCTGGATTCGGTATGATGTAATTCAAGCTAGAACCCGCCACTAAACAGAGAATAGTAAAGCCAACGCAACGTGCTGGTACGCCATTTTTCGTTAATTTCAATAATGACTTAGGTAATTGCTTATTTTGCGCTAAGGCATATAGCATTCGCCCACCACTATACATGCCACTATTGCAACCAGATAACGCCGCAGTTAACACCACAAAGTTAATTACAGCGGCTGCGGACACAATCCCCACTTTCGCAAACGTAAGAACAAATGGGCTACCTTGTGAACCCACTTCCGTCCACGGAAAGAGTGTCACAACAATAAAAATAGCACCCACATAAAAAATTAATATACGCCATAAAATATTATTGATCGCTTTTCTTAATGTAACTTGAGGATTTTTCGCTTCACCTGCCGTGATCCCAACTAATTCAACCCCTTGATAAGAGGCCACAACGATACACAACGCAAATAAGAAACCTTTCCAACCCCCTGCAAAGAAACCACCATGCTCAGTGAGGTTTGCTAGCCCAATCGGTTCAAAATTATTACCAAGACCAAAAAAAATCAGCCCTAAGCCAATTAAAATCATCACCACAATCGTGGTCACTTTGATCATGGCAAACCAGAACTCAAGCTCTCCATACAGCCGAACAGCAGCTAGGTTAGCTAATGCGACTAATACCACGGCAATAATGGCAAAAATCCATTGAGGCACGTCAGGGAACCAATATTCAGCATATACGCCAATGGCAGTGATCTCTGAGATACCAACGGCCACCCACATAAACCAGTAGCCCCACGCAGTGAGACATCCCCAAAACGGACTTAAGTATTTATAACCAAACGAAGCAAAAGAACCGGTTACAGGCTCAAGAAATAGCATTTCCCCCATTGAACGCATAATGAAGAAAACAAAAATTCCTGCGATGATATAAGCCAGTAAGACAGAAGGCCCAGCCCATTTTAGTGTACTGGCCGACCCCATAAATAACCCAACGCCAATAGTCCCACCGAGCGCAATCAGCTCGATATGCCGTGCTTCTAACCCACGTTGAAGCCCTTGCTGTGGATTTCCCATACATACCCCTGTCAAAATTAGATATTTAAAATGCAGTTTTAATTGAAACTCAGTTAGTAATAATCACTGCAATTATTTGAAAAGCATCAATTAGGCGATTAAAAAAATGCCATAGCCGCAAGATTAAGCACAAACTGGTGCGAATATGATTATTTTTGAGGGATTATAGAAATATTTGAAGAAAGAGACCAGTCATTCGGAGAATTCAGACCGCAAGCAAGGGATTAGGCCTACTTGCGGCCAGTAAAATACATCGATAATAACGATAAAAATCAAATCACTATAAAAATTACAGCTTACCGCCGTAATAGTAACCTAAAAATTTCAGTAATTTAAACTGACGAGTAATACGGGAAGGCTGAGATAGTAAGCGATACAACCATTCCAACCCTAAGTTTTGCCAAACTTTCGGTGCACGTTTTACATGCCCTGTAAACACATCATAAGTCCCCCCAACGCCCATATATAAGGCATCTGGGTACACACTTCGGCAATCTCGCATAAAAATTTCTTGTTTCGGAGAACCCATCGCAACAGTGACAATTTTTGCACCACTTGCACGAATGCGTTCGAACAATGCACTTCGCTCTTCAGCAGTAAAATAGCCGTTTTGCGAACCTACAATGTTCACATTCCACTGCGAGCGTAGCTTGCTTTCAGTTTGCTCTAGAATTTCTGGTTTGCCACCCACTAGGAAAACTGGCGTACCTTCTTTACCGGCCCGTTCCATTAACCCTTCCCACAAGTCAGCACCAGCCACGCGGGAAACTTCAGCTTGGGGGTATTTACGACGAATAGCACGGACAATACTAATTCCGTCAGCATATAAATATTCGGCTTGGCCTAGTAACGTATTTAAAGCCGTATCTTGTTCAGCGATCATCACTTTTTCTGCATTAATCGCAACGAGCGTTCCCGTTTTCGTTTCCCCACCAGCAAATAAGTAGTCTAAAAAATGGGCCATATTTTTAAAGCCCCAAATATTATGACCACGAATACTATATTGTGGAATAGATGGCTGTGTAACGGATGAAGACTGAGTTGATGACGATTCCATGATACTCCTTTAGCGGCTTTCACGCTGTTGGCTTCTTAAAAAAGAAGCTGTTTTTGTGCGAATAAGCCCTGCACTTTCAAATAACCAATACAGTAATTTTGCTAACACCAGACACAGTCCGAATATTAAGCAGAAGAAAACCACCCGTGAGACGAAAGAATCCACGCCTTCACGCGCTAAAACAATGATGTTAAAAATGGCACCAAAACAAAATGCCTGCATAATGGCAGCCTTATAGCGATTCGGTTCTTTCAGGCTCATGCCATAGATCCAATCAAACCATTTGATGATAAGCCCCACAACTATGGCTCCGAGTGGTATAAAAATCACCCCACCCATCACCACCAATGAACCAATCAGTGTTGGGGAAATTGCCAGTCCAGAATGGTTGTTTAGTACTTCCCACGTAAAATAGTTGGCAGAATTCAATACCGTATCTGGGCGTTCTGGCCAAACCCAAGAAGGAATAAAAACATAAAAGTCACGGATAATCGGCGCTAGGCCTTGAAAGTCCATCTCATCATAGTGGCTTAGCAGTAATGCTAAGTTTTCCCACGGGGAGAATGTGTCCCGTGTTAAGTACAAGAAAGTGTAATACGCTTCGGCACCACTGACATCTAGCCCATAGCGCTTTAAGGCTAACCAGAACATACCTACAATACTTGCGACCCCGGCTGCAGCTAGCATCCACAGCGTAATCCAACCCCTGACAATCCCAATAAATAAGAATAGTGCGAAAGCAATAATAATGTTCGCTCTGGTTCCTCCAACGATAACATAGGTCAAGAAACCAAATGCAACGGTACTAACGAGGAAGAAAATCCAACGTTTCTGTGTCGGTCGCAAGAAATAAACAATCAACATTGCCGGTATGAAGAAATAGAAAAAGCGTTTTAATGCCACGCCAGAAACTTGGCTGGAGAATATTTGGCTATAGGATTTTAGCTTAAACAGCAAAAAACCGTTCTGCATGAAAAATATACCTACTGTCACGACTGCAATCAGTATCAATAACAGACAGGTTAGATTCGTTTCCACTTTGTTCATGCTAAACAACGCACGCCGTGGTGCGTCTGGTTGCCTAGAAAGCCGTGTTTTATAAGCAACATAATAAATCGCATAAAAACTGGTAGCCGCTAGTTGGGCGTAAAGTAAGTAATCCGCTTTCACAACCGCAACATCAAATTGGAACACTAACGCACAAGTTAATGGAAAACCAAAGTAAAACGTCAATAAATACAACATTGAAAAGAAAATATTGAAGTTAAACCGAGCACGTAAAAACTCTTTGTACAACAAAGTACCAATAAAAATAATTGATATCAGGTAGACCAGTGCTAAGCCACCTAACTCCGTCAGTGTCATGCTCGCTCCTCCACGGCACTGAGAACGGCTTTCCAGCCTTCAGTAAAGTTAGGAGCAAAAAATTCGATATGCTGTTTATCTAATAAGCTCATTTGGCGCTGAGCTTCATCCACCAGCGGTATCGTCAGGTTGTCACCATAGAAAAATACAGGGACATTTTGAGCAGTTAAATCCTGCCAAAATGTATTTTGACGACTGATCACAAATGGAATACCAAATTGGATTAACAAACAAACCGTACCAACACCTTGCTGGCGATTAAAAATAAAATAGCCAAGATCACAGGATTTGAGCAAATTAAGGTACTCGCTAAACTCCATGCGCTCTTTCAGAATTTCTACTTGCCCTGAAGTAAACTCACTATTTGCAGCCTGTTCGACTTGTTCAATATAGCCTTGGTTATTTGCAGGATAACCCATTGGGACAATAACCTTAACCTCATCACCAAATTGCTGTTTAATCGCACTCAGCGCCTCTACATGACGATTAGAACGGTCACCTGAGTTACCCAACAAAATAGTCAGTTGAGAGCCTTCACGTGCCTTAGGCTCGCTAATTGTCAATGCGGGGTCCATTCGTGTTGGAAAATACAACACAGTGGCAGGCACTTTAGGGTTCGACTGGTGGAAATAGCACAAATCCCCACGTGTTGCACACACATGCCCTACTTTTTTCTGCGCTAAACGACGCAAAATATAGAATAACTTAAATTTTAGAGAGCTAGATTCTTCATAGAGGTCAGCTCCCCATATATGCCACCAAAACTGATGGGATTTGATTTGACCAAATAATAGCGCTAACCAAATAGGGGCGTTGAATTGCCCATGAAAGAAAAAGCGAGTACGGCGGTCTGCCTTGGCACGCTGTATAACACTATTAGCAATGGCCTGTTTATTCGCAAAAACATCTATTTTTAGCTGAGGATAAACGTCAGCAAGCTGCGCATCATCACTTACCACCATAAAATGCGGCGTTGATGACGAAGCCATTTCTTGGCAAATGACGTCATTAAAAAACGTCAGTACCGTCTGGTTGTGGTGTGGGAGATTCGATCCCAGTACATGTATTAAGGTTGTCATGCTCGCCTACGGTAAATCAAAAATACGCAACAACATAAGGTAAAATAGACAATATAAGTGGCCATATAAGCCTGAGTTGCACCTACTGCACCATGTTCAGGGATAAGCCAATGGGCAAAGCCCGTTAATAATAAAAATTGACTCACTTCAGTGAGGACATAAAAACGCAATGCGGCTTTGGCAATGACCAAATAGCCAAATACGTAAGCCCCCACTTTCAATACATCACCAACCAACTGCCATGCAAACAGGTCTCTCATCCCTGTAAATTCTTTTGAGAACAGCAACCAAATCGCGAAATCACGTAGTAACCAAACTGTAAAACTCACAACGGCAACAGCAGGTAAAACAAACTTCAATGCTTTAACAATTTCTGCTGTGATTTCATTTTTATGCTGCAAACGTGATAACGTCGGCAATAAATACACTGAAAATGTCGCGGTAATAAACTGCAAATAGGCATCTGAAATGGTGGTCACACCGGTCCATAACCCCACTTCATCCCAGCTATAGGTTTGGGCAAGTAAGTTTCGCATCATGATATAAGCGACTGGCAGCGTGACTGCCGTTAGCATCGCCATGACCGTAAATTTGCCTAAATTAGTCGCAATCGCTTTGTCCCATGCTGGCTTCAATGACGATAACGCAAACTGCTTGCGTTTAATTATCATCCCAGCCGCAGGCAATACCACAAGTGCAGGAACTAATGCTAACCCCGCTAGTGCACCTTCATACCCGCCCACTAGATAGCATAAATAATAAGCAATTACACCAATTACGCTACCTAAAATAATGGCTAATGCGTTTGCTGATGCGTCTCGGTAGCCCTTCAAAATAGCCAGAAAATAGTTCGCATACGCGATACCCATTTGAATTAAGGCGACTATTTGAATAACTGAGCTGTATTTTTCACTATCAAATAACGCCACGCTAATTGGCGCACTGCAAAGTAAAAAGATAAGCGCAAGTAGCGCTGAAAATCCTAAAATAATCGTCGATGAAGTTCCCAGAACCGCACGTAATTTTTGTGGGTCTTGGTGGTGCTCTGCAACATATTTTGTGACACCATTGAAAATCCCTGCACCAGATAACACCCCTAGTACAGTAATCAATTGGCGGAAGTTACCCGCCAGCCCCACACCGCTGGGCCCAAATGAGACTGCAAACAACTTAACGATTAACAGGCCTACCCCGATTTTAATCAGGGTAGAGCCAGCAGTCCAAACCGATGCTTTAGCAAGAGACATTAGGCAAAGAACGCTTTGATTCGCTCAATGACCGTCTGCTGTTCGTCATCAGTCATGTTGTAGAACATCGGTAAACGCACTAAGCGATCACTTTCTGATGTTGTATATTTATCTTCACCATGGAAATGGCCAAACTCAATACCTGCCGGGCTAGTGTGTAATGCAACGTAGTGGAATACCGTCAAAATGCCATGAGATTTCATGTAATCATTGAATTCGGTACGCTCTTCGATATCTTTAAGTTTGATGTAGAACATATGGGCATTATGTTTTAAGCCTTCTGGCACAGTTGCTAGGACTAAACGTCCCGCATCAACCAATGGCTGCAACGCTTCATCATACCGTTTCCATAGTAGTAAACGGCGCTCATTAATTTTGTCGGCTTCTTCTAACTGTGCCCATAAGTAAGCCGCTTGCAAATCAGACAACAAGTAGCTTGAGCCGATATCACGCCATGTGTATTTATCGACTTGACCACGGAAAAATTGGCTACGGTTCGTTCCTTTTTCACGGATCACTTCAGCACGGCTAATCAAGTCTTTATCATTGATAAGCGTTGCCCCACCTTCACCGCCTGAAGAATAGTTTTTAGTTTCATGGAAGCTATAACAGCCAATGTGGCCGATAGTCCCCAGTGCTTTGCCTTTATACGTCGACATCACACCTTGTGCCGCATCTTCAATCACGAATAAATTGTGTTTTTTCGCAATAGCCATAATGGTGTCCATCTCGCAAGCAACACCTGCATAGTGGACAGGAACGATGGCACGCGTACGTTCAGTGATTGCGGCTTCAATTTTAGTTTCATCAATATTCATGGTATCAGGACGGATATCAACGAATACAATTTTAGCGCCACGTAATACGAATGCGTTAGAGGTTGATACAAAAGTAAAGCTTGGCATGATGATTTCATCACCCGGCTTAGTATCAATCAGGATCGCCGCCATTTCTAATGAGGCCGTACAAGATGGCGTTAACTGCACTTTCGGGCAATTAAACCGTTTTTCCATCCATTCTTCACAACGTTTCGTGAAGCCACCGTCACCACACAGTTTGCCACTTTCCATGGCTTGTCTCATATACTCTAATTCAGTACCTACAACTGGTGGTTTATTAAATGGAATCATGTTGTCCCCTGTATAACCAATAAGCGGTACTGGCAATTGCTGCACCGCTACGTGAATAAAGATTTAATGCCGCAACATTACTGATTTGCGTGGCCACATTTAACTGTGCTTTTTGGTGTTCCACACACCAATTAAATGCTGCAGACATCAACTTACGCCCTACACCTTGCCCCTTCGCTTCTGGTATTTTCGCTAGTAGGCCAACCCGTGCTGTTTCTGCATCAAGATGCCGTAAACTCACAAAGCCCAATATCGCACCAGACGCGTCTTTAACTAGTAAACAAGTGTGATCAAACGTACCAAGTACTGATTTTTCTATCCACAACGCATAAAACTGACCGCTATCACCATCACGATACCAAGGTGCTCTAAAGCGGCTTTTGCTAAAGACAGACTCAGCGGCTTGCCGTAAAGTAGGAATATCATCCACTTGTGCAACAACAATGTGCTCTTCCGCTGTTAAACCTGCCTTTAAATAAGCATTTTCTGTGCCAATAGTAAGAACGAAATCGATTTCACCTTCAACAAATGAAAAACCCATACCAGCCAAATCATCAATCAGCTGCGTTTCAGACGCGGCGACTTTTGCTTGCACGATATCGTATTCATTTATTTGATAAGCAAGGAGGGTCTCGAGATTATCCCCCGTAAAATTCAACTTTGCCGTTGAGCGATGAAAAAATTCGCTCTCCCATGGCAGGCTCTCAATACTGGCGCGGACGGACACGTAATAAATCCTCTAAGTATTGCCCATAACCTGTTTTTTTCAGCTGTTGCGCTGAAAAAGCGACTTGCTCGTCTGTCAGCCAGCCGTTACGCCATGCTATTTCCTCTAAACAAGCAACTTTGAAACCTTGACGTTTTTCAACGGTTTGCACAAAGGTACCTGCCTCAATGAGGCTATCGTGGGTGCCTGTATCTAACCAAGCAAAACCACGACCGAGCAATTCAACGTTTAATTCGCCACGTTCTAAGTACATTTGGTTAATTGACGTGATTTCTAACTCACCTCGTTCAGAAGGCTTAACTTGTTTTGCAAATTCAACTACTTGTGAGTCATAGAAATACAGCCCTGTCACCGCCCAATTCGATTTAGGTTTAACCGGCTTTTCTTCAATCGACAGTGCTTTAAAATTATCGTCAAATTCCACGACACCAAAACGCTCAGGATCCATCACTTGGTAACCAAAAACCGTTGCGCCATTTACTCGTTTAGCAACAGATTTTAATTTTGGGCTAAATGAATGGCCGAAAAAGATATTGTCGCCCAATACTAAACAGCACGAATCACCGTTAATGAACTCTTCACCAATGATAAACGCTTGCGCAAGGCCGTCTGGTGATGGCTGTTCTGCATAGCTCAACTCAATCCCAAACTCATGACCATCCCCTAATAAACGCTTAAACATCGGCAAGTCGTCAGGGGTAGAGATAATTAAAATCTCACGGACTCCCGCCAACATCAGGACTGAAAGCGGGTAGTAAATCATCGGCTTATCGTAGATAGGCAATAACTGTTTAGAAATACCGCGAGTGATAGGATGCAAACGCGTCCCCGACCCTCCAGCTAATATAATACCTTTCATACTGTCACCTAATTTCCTAGACCTAGACGTTCGCCCGCATAGGAACCGTCTTGTACGCGGCGCCACCACGTTTCATTGTTCAAATACCACTGCACCGTTTTGCGGATACCTGATTCGAAGGTTTCTTGTGGCGTCCACCCCAATTCGCGCTCAATTTTCGCGGCATCAATGGCATAACGCATATCGTGACCCGGTCTGTCTTTCACAAACGTGATTAAGTCACGGTAGTGCGCCACACCTTGTGGCTTCTGCGGATGCAGCTCTTCAAGCAGCTCACAAATCGTTTCTACAACGTCAATATTACGGCGCTCATTATGACCACCAATATTATAGGTGGTGCCAGGTTGTGCGGTTGTCGCAACTAAATGCAGTGCTCGTGCATGGTCTTCAACAAACAGCCAGTCACGAATTTGCTCACCTTTCCCATAAACAGGCAGAGGCTTACCCGCTAAAGCATTCAAAATAATTAAGGGGATCAATTTCTCTGGGAAATGATACGGCCCGTAGTTATTTGAACAATTGGTGATCATCGTCGGCAGACCATAGGTTCTTTGCCATGCACGAACCAAGTGATCGCTCGATGCTTTCGATGCGGAATAAGGGCTACTTGGCGCATAAGGCGTGGTTTCTGTGAAGAAACCATCAGGCCCCTCGAGGTCGCCATAAACTTCATCTGTCGAAATATGATGAAAACGAAAAGCCGCTTTTTTCTCATCATTCAGTGCAGACCAGTAATGGCGCGCCGCCTCTAACAATGTGTAAGTTCCCACAATGTTGGTTTCGATAAATGCCGCAGGGCCATCAATTGAACGGTCAACATGGCTTTCTGCCGCTAAATGCATCACGGCATCGGGTTGGTATTTTTCAAAAACGGCATCTAATGCAGCTCTATCACAAATATTCACCTGCTCAAAAGCATAGCGCGGGTTATTCGCAACCGTTGCAAGGGACTCTAAGTTACCTGCATAGGTTAAGCAATCCAGAACCACTGCGCTGTCGTCAGTGTTTTCAATAATATGACGAACAACAGCAGAGCCGATAAACCCGGCGCCTCCAGTGATTAAAATGCGTTTCAACGCCATACTCCTTTTGTATCCACAACCCATTTTTGTGGGATCGCAGAGCCTTGGATGCCTTTGAACATATTGTGGTCAACTAACATTAAGATCACATCCGCTTCATTAACGGCTTTTTCAATCGAAACTAGCTCAGAAATGCCTTTTAAAGAGGTCGGTAATTCATCAATGTGTGGCTCAACCGCATACGTTTTACCTGGGTTCCAGTTCGCCACCATTTTGGTGATGTGCATTGCTGGGCTTTCACGTAAATCATCAATATTAGGTTTAAATGACAGGCCGAAACAGGCAATGGTCACTTCACTGGCTTTTTTACCGGTTTCCACTAAGCAATCAGCCACTGCCGCTTTCACTTGGTCAACAACCCAAATTGGTTTGCCATCATTGACTAAACGAGCGGTATGAATGAGGCGTGATTGTTTTGGATTTTGCGCAACGATAAACCATGGGTCAACCGCGATGCAGTGCCCACCAACACCTGGGCCTGGTTGCAAAATATTAACGCGTGGATGACGATTCGCGAGGCTGATTAACTCCCACACATTGATGTCTTGTTCCGCACAAATTAATGATAATTCATTCGCAAAAGCAATATTCACATCACGGAAGCTATTTTCCGTTAACTTACACATTTCCGCGGTTCTTGAGTTAGTAATTACACACTCACCTTCAAGGAAAATATTGTATAGCTCACTTGCACGCAGAGAGGATTTTGGCGTCATACCACCAACAACACGGTCATTTTTAATTAATTCGACCATCACTTGGCCTGGTAACACACGCTCAGGGCAGTACGCTACATCGATATCAGCTTCTTCCCCTGCTTGATGAGGGAAGGTTAAATCAGGGCGAGCAGCTGCCATCCACTCTGCCATTTGCTCTGTTGTTCCTACTGGCGATGTAGACTCAAGGATGACTAAATCCCCTTTCTTCAGCACCGGAGCCACAGACTCAGCTGCAGCACGTACATACGCGAGGTCAGGTTCGTGCTCGCCTTTAAATGGCGTAGGCACAGCAATCAGATAAGCATCTGCAGGTTGCGGCTTAGTAAAAGCTTTCAGATGGCCTTCTTCAACCGCCTTTTTGACCACGATATCCAGTTCTGGCTCCACGATGTGGATTTTACCCTGGTTAATAGTATCAACGGCATGTTGGTTAACATCGACACCAACCACTTGTTTTTTACGTGATGCAAAGGCTGCTGCTGTTGGTAAACCAATATAACCAAGGCCAATAACAGAAATAGTTTCAAAACTCATAATTTCACCTGATTACTTTTCAATGCTGCAAGAATACGCTGACATGCATGACCATCCCCATAAGGGTTATGTGCGCGGCTCATTTCGTGATACTCCGCGTCATCTGTCAGTAACCGATTAACTTCTTTCACAATTTTTTGTGTATCTGTTCCCACAAGACGAACAGTACCTGCATCAACAGCTTCTGGTCGTTCTGTGGTATCTCTCATCACCAAAACAGGCTTACCGAGAGAAGGCGCTTCCTCTTGAATACCACCTGAGTCTGTTAGAATTAAATAAGCATGGTTCATCAAATAAACAAACGGTAGGTAGTCTTGAGGGCTAATTAAAATAATATTATCAATATCATGCAGTATACGTTTAACAGGCTCACTCACATTTGGATTTAAGTGAACTGGATATACGACTTGCACATCGGGATGCGCTTGTGCAATTTCTGCTAAAGCGTGACAAATACGTTCAAAGCCACCACCAAAACTTTCTCGACGATGGCCCGTGACTAAAATCATTTTTTTATTTGGGTCGATAAATGGGTAATTTGCAGCCAATTTCTCCATCATATGCTGGTCGCTCATGACTTTATCACGTACCCACAATAACGCATCAATCACACTATTACCGGTGACAAAAATATGACTGTCAGGAATAGATTCTTTTAACAAATTTTGGCGTGAATTTTCAGTTGGCGCGAAGTGATACATCGCTAAATGACCAGCAATCTTACGGTTTGCCTCTTCAGGCCATGGCGAATACAGGTTTCCTGTACGTAATCCCGCTTCAACATGCCCTACTGGTATACGATGGTAAAATGCCGCAAGGCTAGTTGCCATCGTTGTAGCTGTGTCGCCATGAACAAGAACAACATCCGGTTGAAAATCAGCAAAAACGCTTTTCAACCCTTCAAGAATACGACAAGTGATATCAGTTAAATCTTGCCCTGGCTTCATAATATTGAGATCGTAATCTGGAATGATCTCAAACAGTTTCAGTACTTGATCTAGCATTTCACGATGCTGTGCCGTAACACAAACTTTAGCTTCAAAGTCTGTATCTTCAGCCAATGCATGAACCAGTGGTGCCATTTTAATAGCTTCAGGTCGTGTGCCGAATACAGTCAATACTTTCACAGTGACTCTCTTATATTTATCTTTCGCAGTGAGCTGCTTTGTATAATCTTAATAACTTTATATGCCACTGGAAAATTCGCCAGTGGCTTATCCCAAAATCAAGATGGGCGGCGGCGAGCAAGTACCACTCCGGCACCTACTAACATCCCTATGACTCCCCATAGAACCATCATAAAGGCTCGACGAGGACTATCGCGTTTAACGGGCTCTTCAGGAGTACGTAAATAGCGATATGCTTGAAAATTATCTTGGAGGGTATGTAACTATCCCGTAAAATAATACAGCTCACTCGTAGAATTTCTTGTAAACTAAAACAAAGGAGTTTTACGATGAGCAAACGCATGACTGAAAGCCAGATTGTGGCGATTTTAAAAGAAGCCGAAGCGGGTATGCCGGTGAAAGATATTTGTCGTAAGTACGGCATCAGTAATTCAACGTTTTATAAATGGCGCGAAAAATACGGCGGTATGGAAGCGTCTGATGTGCGCCGCTTGAAAGAGCTTGAAGAAGAGAACCGTCGACTTAAGCAGATGTATGCTGAGTTGAGTCTCAAGTCACAGATGCAAGAAGACATCATAAAAAAGCTCTAGCGCCTGTGGCAGAACGGAAAGTCTGGGCACACGAGTTACAGGTGCAGTATAACGCAAGCGTAGTGAAGTGCTGTCATGTGGTTGGTATCAGTCGTACCGCTTACTATTACGAGCCAAAGCTGACCGATGATGACGAAATCATTGATGCCTTGAATGCTTTAATCGACAAGCATTATCGGTGGGGGTTCCCGAAGTGCTTTAAACGCCTTCGAAAGCTAGGCCACAGTTGGAACCACAAACGTGTTTATCGCGTTTATAAGGAGCTAAAACTGAACCTGCGACGCAAAGGCAAAAAGCGACTGCCCAACCGTAACCCAGAGCCGTTAGCTGCACCGAATGCATTGGGAAAATCTTGGTCAATGGACTTTATGAGTGACAGCTTACACAACAAAGTCAGGTTCCGCACATTTAACGTTATTGATGACTTTAATCGCGAAGTTTTAGGTATTGATATTGCGACCAGCATGCCGTCATTGCGTGTCATACGCTATCTTGACCAACTTGCTGAGTGGCACGGTTACCCTGAGAAAATTCGGGTTGATAATGGCAGCGAATTCACCTCGGAAGTGTTTGTAAATTGGGCAAAAGCACATGACATTATGATTGATTACATTAAACCCGGTTGCCCATATCAAAACGCATACATTGAACGATTTAACCGAACTTATCGCGATGATGTACTCAATTGCTACATTTTCAACAACCTGAACGAAGTGAAGCAAATAACCGAAGACTGGATTGAGCTATACAACAACGAACGGCCGCACGATTCACTCAATGACATGACGCCATTTGAGTACCGAAGTGCGGCATAAATATTCTACGAGATGACTGTGTTATAAATGGGGTATTTACAGGTAGGCCCGACGCTCAATGTTGATAACATGGCAATATTTTGGTCGTAATCACTGTCGTGATCGGGGCCGGTTGCTTTCAATGTTTCAATTTGTGCTTGTAATAAAGGGGCACCTAACATAAACATTTTTGAATCTGGGATTTCATCCACAGGTGTTGCGCTTTGGTTACGTACAATACCTTGTTTTTCTGCAACTTTTAATGCTTGTTCCAGTGCATTCAAACGTCGCTCATAAGCGGCCTTGGCCACCATATCTTCACGTTTAACTAATGCCTTCATGGATTGCATTTTCGTTGCCCAAGTGCCTTTAATTTCATCATTTAGATTCGTTGTGGCACGTTGGTTAGCAAACTGAGTGTATTGACGCAGCAACTGGTTCGCATCTGCGGAAGTTTCCGCCACTAACTTAATGCTATCGGTTAAATTTTTGACTTCATCTGCTGGTGTAAACTCAATATCGTTGATGAGCTCATCCAATAATGCGGCATCTGCTTTAGGATCATTCTCTAAGCGCTGCTTATAGTAATCCGTATTTAGCCAAAATTGACGACGTGTATCATAAGAGCCAAGCTGCTTTGTGAATTCTTGATAAGCTTCTTTTGCAATTGTCGGTAATTGCCCTTCTTGCCCCGTAGTATTAATACGGGAATCGAGGTTGCGCAGAAATTGCTGCTGAGAATAGTAACTTCCCAGATTATTGACGGTTGGTAAATCCGTAATTGCTGTCGCACTCCACTTCGGCTGCATAAAATAGGACGCTCCCAAGGCAATTGCTGCAAAAATAACGGCAAATGCAACGATCCAAATTTTACCTTGCCACAGTGAGCGACATAAACCACGGATATCCAATTCCGGCTCTATTGGCGATTGATGCTGACTCGGTTGTGTTTCTGAGTTATTCACTGCACAGAACCTCTATTTTCGTTTTGTCGTTACCGTACTGCTCCTCTACGTGCTCTACGTCTCACTCGCTTAATAAAACGGGCGACTTTCCAAGCTCGTTTGATGCAGTAACCATACATCATAAATACAAGCAAAAATAATGCCAACATTACCCATTCAGGTACAAATGTTAAGTGTTCACCAATAATACCGACACATGCTAAAGCGGCCGCTGATAGTGTAATCAGTACAAATGCCCCTTTTGGTGTAAAACCAGAACGCATAATTAAATGATGAATGTGCTGGCGATCGGGTGAAAATGGGCTCATCCCTTTACGAATTCGACGATACATAATGGCAACCATGTCCATTAGCGGGATCGCAATAATCCATAAAGCGGTAACTGGGTTAATCGGATGTACTTCTTCTTGGGTCGAAGCCACAAGGATCCAAATAATAGTGAACCCAATCAGCGTACTTCCCGCATCTCCCATGAAAACTTTAAAACGACGGCCTAGCACACCTAAATTAAGAAGAATATAAGGAAGGATAGCTGCAATAAAGGCAAAACACCAAAATGCTAACGCATAGTTACCGTTTTGATATAGCAAAAAGCCGAGAGCGCCAAAAGAAACAGAAGATAAGCCACCGAGTAACCCATCAATGCCATCAACCATGTTAAAAGCATTAATTGCTGCCCATACTGCAAATAGGGTAACGATATAACCGAATGGACCCAGTACCAGTTCCCATGGGCCAAAGGCATGACCGAGTGAATCAAGTTTCAACCCTGCCGCTGTCATCATAACAACCGCAACGATCGCTTGAATACCAGCCCTTAGTTTCACACTGATGTCAAACCTATCATCTAATGCGCCAATAAAGACTAATAACCCTGCACAAGCGATATATAGCCACTTATGAGGGATATATTCTCCGGTAATATAAAACGCAAAACAGATCCCAAAGAAAACGGAAATTCCCCCAACAAGAGGAACTAATCCTACGTGTTTCTTTCTGAAATTAGGTTTATCAACTAACCCGATTTTTATTGCAACAACTCGAGCCAGAAAAATAAAAACTAATGAAAACAAGAAAACGTAGAAGAGATTGGTTACAAAGTGTATGGTGTCCACTGTTTGACTCTCTTAATCTTTATATTTAACTTTCAAAACTAATTTTTTAGCGAATGCAGATAAACCAGCATACGCCAATGCATTATCATCTTGGTACTAAAATTCGCTATAAGACGAATCTTTATTCATAAAGAGATTCCTGTAACATTATTAGTTTTTACACTTTATTAGTGTGTTTGATTTAATAACGAAACATCCGGTAATTTTATACTGAATAGCTGCAATATGCATGCCATAAAAGCAATACTCTAAAGTTGAGTTAATCGATTGATGTTTAAATAGGCGCTTGATGATTAAATAATAAAGTGGCGAAAATAAATTTAACGCTAATCACAAAATAAATATCTCCATGAATTTGTCTTTTAATTCAATCAATTAAAGAATGTTCGTTAGTATTTCCTATCGTTTATTATTAATTTTTTAATAAAAACTCCATCTGCTACCCAATGCTATTTATAAATGAACCAAATAAAACATGTTCTTAATTTATTGAAAATAAATCAGTAAAATATTAAACCTGCTTAATATGGTAGGCTTTAATTTTTATACACCACTATCGAGTATGAAAACAAAAAAAAGGTGCCATAACAGGCACCTTTTTTATAATACGTAGAGAACCTTAACGGTTACGCTCTTTTCATAAAATCAAAGAACTCTTCGTTGGTTTTTGTCATCGCTAACTTACTGATGAGGAACTCCATCGCATCGATTTCGCCCATTGGGTGAATAATCTTACGTAGGATCCACATTTTTTGTAACTCATCTTGCGATGTAAGTAACTCTTCTTTACGCGTACCTGAACGGTTGTAGTCTATTGCAGGGAAAACACGTTTTTCTGCAATCTTACGAGATAGGTGCAGTTCCATGTTACCTGTACCTTTAAACTCTTCGTAAATAACTTCATCCATCTTAGAACCGGTATCAACCAGTGCAGTTGCAATGATTGTCAGGCTTCCACCTTCTTCAACATTACGAGCAGCACCGAAGAAACGTTTTGGACGGTGTAATGCGTTAGCATCCACACCACCGGTTAATACTTTCCCAGAGGAAGGTACAACCGTGTTATATGCACGAGCTAGACGCGTAATAGAGTCGAGTAAAATGATAACGTCTTTTTTATGTTCAACTAGACGTTTCGCTTTTTCAATCACCATTTCAGCGACTTGGACGTGACGTGCTGCAGGCTCATCGAAAGTTGAAGCAATAACTTCACCTTTAACCAAACGCTGCATTTCTGTCACTTCCTCAGGACGTTCATCGATCAACAGAACCATCAGAACGCAATCAGGGTAATTGTGTGCAATATTCGCTGCAATATTTTGCAGTAACATTGTTTTACCGGCTTTCGGTGGAGCCACAATCAGACCACGTTGACCACGACCGATTGGAGCCGCTAAGTCTAGTACACGAGCAGTTAAATCTTCAGTTGAACCATTACCACGTTCCATGCGCAGACGACGGTTTGCATGTAATGGAGTGAGGTTTTCGAAAAGAATTTTACTGCGGGCATTTTCAGGTTTGTCGTAATTAACTTCGTTGACTTTCAGGAGGGCAAAATAACGTTCACCTTCTTTAGGAGGACGAATTTTTCCTGAAATTGTGTCACCTGTACGTAGGTTAAAACGGCGGATTTGGCTAGGAGAAACGTAGATATCATCAGGACCTGCGAGGTAAGAACTGTCTGCTGAACGGAGGAAACCAAATCCATCCTGCAATATTTCCAGTACGCCATCGCCGAAAATATCTTCGCCACTTTTCGCATGCTGCTTCAAAATAGAGAAAATAATATCCTGCTTTCTCATACGGGCTAAGTTCTCTAGCCCCATGTTTTCGCCTAACGTAATCAATTCTGATACTGGCGTATTTTTTAATTCGGTAAGATTCATAATGGTGGGTTCTTTAACTCGGGGTAATTCTCGAACTATGAACGTAAATTGACGGCAGCTTACTATTAAGTGCCAGTTTAACTTTATACTGCCCTGTTGCTCACTAATTTTTACCAAAAGCAAACAACAATGCAAAAAAATCTTGTGCTAGCCATTACTAAGATTGCTCTAACATTTGACTGCAACTCATCTTGATGATGTGTGACATATTATTAGAAACACACACAATATTAGCAATAGTTTTTTGTACATTTAGGACAACATCCATCCCAATATCGCAAATTTAATGTCAGATTAGCATTAAAAAACACATAATTGCTAAAGACAAACCTGTCCCACTTCGTTTTTATATCCCTATGATATAAAAATATTGAATTTCATTGCGTTCGCTTATGCGCTATCTTTAATTCATATGAGAGATGCATTGAAACCGAAGATATTGAATACTGCTATAACTCAATGTCTAAACTTTCAATTTTCATATTTAAAATCATTACGCCATCAGTTTTTTGATCAATAACAATCATCACAATACTGAACTAACAAGCTAGATATGTAAGATAAGAGCAATGGAATACAAGGTAATTCATATGGGTGCTATACGAGGAATGACGATAACTTATCATGCTTAAGTGAAGACGTCTAGCGGCTCTCTAGATAAAATAGATATACCGCTAAACGTTTTAGCTTACATATAACGATAACTTACAGATTTTCGTCTAAAAATTCTTTCAGTTGCGTTTTTGATAATGCCCCAACTTTCGTTGCTGCGACTTCACCATTTTTGAATAAAAGCAAGGTCGGGATACCACGAATTCCATATTTTGGAGCGGTAGCAGGGTTTTCATCAATATTCAGTTTTGCGATGGTCAGTTTGCCTGTATATTCTTCAGCAACTTCATCAAGAATAGGCGCGATCATTTTACAAGGACCACACCATGCTGCCCAAAAATCGACGAGAACAGGTGAACTTGCATTCAGAACTTCAGTTGCAAAACTTGCATCAGTTATATGTATAATTTTATCGCTCATGTTGTACTCCAAAGGATCATCTTTTGCAGACTTAGTGTAACATTATTGGCAGCAGTATGCTTTATTTCAAAAGATACACTTTCGTAAACCAACCGTTAACTGATATTCTAACATACTATGAGTAAAGCACACTTGACAGAAAAGAAGTTTTCCGACTTCGCATTGCACCCTAAAGTCATTGAAGCTCTGAATAAAAAAGGCTTCAATTTTTGCACGCCTATACAGGCGTCCACCTTGCCTTTTACTGTCGAAGGCAAAGACGTGGCGGGTCAAGCGCAAACTGGTACAGGTAAAACGTTAGCTTTTTTAACGTCTACATTCCATTATTTATTAACTCACCCCGCTATTGAGGGTAAAAAAGCGAATCAGCCTCGTGCGCTGATTATGGCACCGACACGCGAACTCGCGGTACAAATTTATTCGGATGCGAAAGAGCTAGCTGAGTACACTGGCCTGAAAATGGGGCTAGCCTACGGTGGTGACGGCTATGATGAGCAGCTTAAGGTTTTACAAAACGGTGTTGATATCCTTATTGGTACAACAGGCCGTTTAATCGACTACGCGAAACAAGGCCATGTCGACTTAAGTGCGGTTCAAGTTGTGGTACTTGATGAAGCCGACCGCATGTATGATCTTGGTTTTATTAAAGATATTCGCTGGATTTTCCGTCGTATGCCAGGTGCTGCAGAAAGGCTTAATTTGCTGTTTTCTGCAACTTTATCTTACCGAGTAAGAGAATTAGCTTTCGAGCAAATGAATAACCCTGAATATGTTGAGGTCGAACCTTTACAAAAAACAGGTCATCGTATCAAAGAAGAGTTATTTTACCCTTCTAATGAAGAAAAAATGCGCTTACTCCAAACGCTTCTTGAAGAAGAGTGGCCAGAGCGTTGTATTATTTTCGCCAATACAAAACACCGTTGTGATGATATTTGGGCGCATTTAGCTGCCGATGGTCATCGTGTAGGTTTGTTGACCGGCGATGTCGCACAAAAAAAACGACTGCGTATATTAGAGCAATTCACACAAGGCCATTTAGATATTTTAGTAGCAACTGATGTTGCAGCTCGTGGTTTACATATTCCATCAGTTACTCATGTATTTAATTACGACTTACCTGATGACTGTGAAGATTACGTACACCGTATTGGTCGTACTGGTCGTGCTGGTGAAAGTGGAAACTCAATTAGCTTAGCCTGTGAAGAATATTCACTTAACCTCCCTGCTATTGAAGAATATATTCAACACTCAATCCCTGTTAGTAAGTATAACAGTGATGCATTATTGAGCAATTTACCGGCACCAAAACGCCGTCATCGCCCACGTCCTGGAGGCCAGCGCCGTAATTCAAATTCGCAGCGTCGCCACAATGGCCCACGTAACAACCATAAACGTCCAGGCTGAGTAAAAACGATATGCTGAAATCTTCTTCTCTTTATGCCGCCATCGATTTAGGCTCAAACAGTTTTCATATGCTAGTCGTACGTGAAACCGCTGGTAGCATTCAGGTGATCTCTAGGGTTAAACGCAAAGTTCGTCTTGCTGCAGGGTTAGATAACAATAACCTGCTTTCTAAGCAAGCAATGGAGCGAGGCTGGCAATGTTTACGCCTGTTTTCGGAACACTTACAAGATATTCCGAATACACAAATTCGTGTTGTCGCGACTGCGACTTTGCGTTTAGCTAAAAATGCCGATGTTTTCATCGAAAAAGCCAGTCAAATTTTAGGAAACCCTGTAAAAGTTATTCAAGGGGAAGAAGAAGCTCGCTTAATTTATCAAGGTGTTGCTCATACAACTGGTGGGCCAGATCAACGCTTAGTGGTTGATATTGGTGGGGGAAGTACTGAACTTGTTACAGGTACTGGCGCAAAAGCGGAGCAACTCTATAGTCTTGAAATGGGTTGTGTGACTTGGCTTGAACGCTACTTTGGCGATAGAAGTTTAACCGAAGAAAACTTCTCAGCGGCTCAAGCCGCTGCACATAATGTCATCGCCCCTATTGCAGAGTCACTCAAGACACATGGGTGGAAAATATGTGTTGGAGCATCCGGTACTGTACAAGCCATTCAGGAAATCATGATTGCCCAAGGCATGGATGAACTGATCACCCTTTCTAAGTTACAACAGCTTAAGCGCAAAGCCATTCAATGCCAAAAACTTGAAGAGCTTGAAATTGACGGCTTAACCTTCGAACGTGCCCTTGTTTTTCCAAGCGGCTTGTCTATTTTGATTGCTATCTTTGAAGCATTAGACATTGATAACATGACACTTGCTGGCGGAGCACTTCGTGAAGGGCTTGTCTATGGTATGTTACAGCTTCCTATTGAGCAGGATATTCGCGCTCGTACCGTTCGCAATATTCAACGGCGCTTCCAAGTCGATATCGAACAAGCTGGCCGAGTCCGTCAACTTGCAGAATATTTTTATTTACAAGTCGCGAAAGATTGGGGCTTAGATACACGCTGTCGTGATTTACTATCGAGTGCATGCGCCTTACATGAAATCGGCTTGAGTGTCGATTTCCGTAAAGGCCCCGAGCACGCGAGCTACCTCATAACACACCTTGATTTACCAGGCTTCACTCCAGCTCAAAAACGGTTACTTGCTGCATTATTGAAAAATCAGCAAGGCCCTGTCGATTTAACACCATTAAGCCAACAAAATGCGCTACCCATACAGCATGCATATGATTTATGTCGTTTACTCCGCCTCGCCATTATTTTTGCGAGCCGCAGACGGGATGATACCTTGCCTGCACTAAGACTTAATGTGAATGCACAGAGGTTAACCATTACACTGCCTTATCGTTGGTTATCTGATCACCCTCTACGAGCGGAAAATTTACAGCAAGAAGTTCAATGGCAGGGCTATGTGAATTGGGTTTTAGAGTTGGAAGAACGTAATAGTTCAAATTGATAATATATTCCACACTAGACCTACTCTAGTGTGGAAATTCAATTAGTTGTGGTTACTCACTTTTTTTATTTAGCCCTAAACGCGCTTTAATATCGGCTAAAGCTGATTGCCCTTTCTGCATACGCTCCTGCGCACTAACCACTTTACGCTGTTGCTCCCATTGTAAATCATCTTGTGGCAATTCAAGGAGAAAACGGCTTAATTCGGGACGGATCAATTCACCATATTGACGACGCTCACGACAATGAGAAAAGAATAACTCTCTTTGCGCTCTTGTGATCCCTACATAAGCTAAACGGCGTTCTTCATCAATATTATTTTCATCAATACTGCTTTGATGTGGCAGCAGCCCTTCTTCCATACCGACCAAAAAAACATAAGGAAATTCAAGGCCTTTAGACGCATGCAACGTCATGAGTTGAACTTGGTCTGATTCTTCATCATCCTCACCACGCTCCATCATATCGCGCAGCGTAAAGCGTGTAACCACTTGGCTCAATGTCATTGGGTCATTGAGATCATCACCTTCCACCATTTCACTCATCCATGTGAACAATTGGTTGACGTTTTTCATTCGCATTTCAGCAGCTTTAGTACTGGTCGACGTTTCATATAACCAGCTTTCATAATCCATTTCGCGCAGTAAATCACGCACCGCAATTAAAGGTTCACGTTCCGACGTTCGAACAATACTGTCCATCCAATGAGTGAAACGCTGTAATGCTTCTAATCCTTTGCCTTTTAAAATTTGTTCAAGCCCTAGATCAAAGCTGGCCTGATATAAGCTTTTCCCACGCTGGTTTGCCCATTCCCCAAGTTTTTGGATAGTTTTAGGACCAATTTCTCGACGTGGAGTATTTACTATGCGTAAAAAAGCACTGTCATCTTCAGGGTTAGTTAATACTCGCAAATAGGCTAATAAGTCTTTAATTTCAGGGCGGGAGAAAAACGAAGTCCCCCCCGAAATGCGATACGGAATACGATTTTGCATCAACATTTTTTCAAAAATACGCGATTGATGGTTACCGCGATACAAAATGGCGTAATCTTTATATTCCGTCTTATTAATAAAATGGTGTGCAATAAGCTCCCCAATCACTCTTTCGGCTTCATGGTCTTCATTGTTTGCCGTAAGAACCCGAAGTGGCGCTCCATATCCCAATTCAGAAAATAATTTTTTTTCAAATATATGAGGGTTATTGGCAATTAAAATATTTGCAGCCTTTAAAATTCGTTCAGATGAACGGTAATTTTGCTCAAGCTTAATGACATTTAACTTAGGGAAGTCCTGATTCAATAAAACCAAGTTTTGTGGCCTTGCGCCACGCCATGAATAGATTGACTGGTCGTCATCACCCACAACCGTAAACCTTGCTCGCTGCCCCACAAGCAATTTAACCAACTGATATTGGCTCGTATTGGTATCTTGATATTCATCCACCAGCAAGTAGCGAATTTTTTGCTGCCAGCGTTCACGAACTTCTTCATTTTGATATAACAACATGGTAGGTTTGCTGATTAAGTCATCAAAATCCAACACATTGCAACTTTTCAGATGAAGTTCATAGCGGCGATAACACTCGGCAAAATGATGCTCTTTCTCACTCCGTGCTTGGCCTATAACTTGTTGTGGCGAGATAAGATCATTTTTCCAATTAGAGATCGCTGAGATCAATTGTTTGAGTAAGTCTTTATCTTCTTCTAGCAAGTCAAAAGTGAGTTCTTTCAACAATGCCATCTGGTCTTGGTCGTCAAATAGCGAAAAGTTGGCTTTAATACCCAGCGCTTTATATTCACGCTTAATAATTTCCAAGCCTAATGTATGGAAGGTGGATATGATCAAACCACGCGCTTCTTTTTTACCCAAGGTTTGTGCCACGCGCTCTTTCATTTCCCGCGCCGCTTTATTGGTGAAAGTCACCGCTGCAATTTGCCGAGGCTGATAACCGCATTGGCGAATTAAATGCGCAATTTTATTGGTAATAACACGTGTTTTGCCTGACCCAGCCCCCGCCAATACAAGGCACGGGCCATCGACAAATTCAACTGCCTGCTGTTGGCTAGGATTCAATCGCATGGCTTCTCTACATCACTCAGTTATTCAAAAAGGAATTCGCTACAGATTGTAGCAGAAACCGACCCAACTCTTGAGCAACGATCTTCTCTATTTATAAAAAACAAAAAACCACATCATCCATCCGAATAATGTGGTTTTGTTCTTTTTCTTTTATAACATCAATGCATTTTTCTAAACTATTGCAAGAGAAAACATGGTGATTATCCAAAGCATTTCGCGTTCTAGGTAGGAAGCAAATAAGATTATCCCAAGGAGCATACTAAAGTATGTGACTTGGGTAATCTTAAGAAGCTGACACCCCTAGAGCGTGAAAGGGGAAGGATAATGAGTTAGCCGACCGCAATCTTCTTCATATCCGTCATATAACCACGTAACGTCTTACCGATTTTCTCGATAGGATGGTTACGGATAGCTTCGTTGATATCACGTAACTGTGCATTATCAGTGCCATTATCGGCAACTGGTTTCGCTAAATCCCCTGCTTGTAACTTCGTCATGAAATCCTTCAGCATTGGCACAACTGCGAATGAGAACAGATAGTTACCATATTCTGCAGTATCAGAGATAACCACGTTCATTTCATATAAACGTTTACGAGCAATGGTGTTCGCAATCAGTGGTAATTCATGCAGTGATTCATAGTAAGCCGATTCTTCTAAGATACCCGCTTCTAACATCGTATCGAACGCTAATTCAACACCCGCTTTAACCATAGCAACTAACAAAACACCGTGGTCGAAGTACTCTTGTTCTGCGATTTTCCCTTCATATTCAGGGTAATTTTCAAATGCTGTTTTGCCTGTCTCTTCACGCCATGTCAGCAAGTTTTTATCATCATTTGCCCAGTCTGCCATCATGGTTGCAGAAAATTCACCTGAAATGATGTCATCCATATGTTTTTGGAACAATGGCGCCATAATGGTTTTCAGTTGCTCAGATAACGCATAAGCACGTACTTTCGCAGGGTTAGACAAACGGTCCATCATCAGCGTGATACCGCCCTGTTTCAGCGCTTCAGTGATAGTTTCCCAACCAAACTGAATTAATTTTCCTGCGTAGCCTGGCTCAACACCGTCTGCAACCATTTTGTCGTAACTCAGTAATGCACCCGCTTGCAGCATTCCACACAGAATAGTTTGCTCGCCCATCAGGTCAGACTTAACTTCTGCAACAAATGAGGATTCCAGAACACCTGCACGGTGGCCACCAGTCGCTGCTGCCCACGCTTTGGCAATCGCCATACCCTCACCTTTCGGGTCATTTTCTGGGTGTACTGCAATCAGCGTTGGAACACCAAAACCACGCTTGTATTCTTCACGAACTTCAGTACCTGGGCATTTTGGCGCTACCATCACAACAGTAATATCTTTACGAATTTCTTCGCCAACTTCAACAATGTTGAAGCCATGTGAATAACCCAGTGCTGCACCTTGTTTCATCATAGGCTGAACAGCACGAACAACGGTTGAGTGCTGCTTGTCTGGCGTTAAGTTAATAACCAAATCAGCGGTAGGGATCAGTTCTTCATAAGTACCAACTTTGAAACCATTTTCTGTCGCTTTGCGCCATGAAGCACGTTTCTCTGCAATTGCTTCATCACGTAATGCATAAGCAATATCTAAACCTGAATCACGCATATTCAGGCCTTGGTTTAAACCTTGCGCTCCACAACCGACGATGACGATTTTTTTACCTTTCAGAAAACCTGCTTCATCTGCAAACTCTTCGCGCTGCATAAAGCGGCACTTGCCTAACTGAGCTAACTGCTCACGCAAATTCAATGTGTTAAAATAATTCGCCATTGTCATACTCCATTGTTCTGTTGTGTTCGTTATGTCAGGCAGTCTGCCTGTCGCTCATTTTTGAGCGTTTATGGATTTACTATATGCGATGTTTCGCATTGCTTAAATTGATATATTAACAATACAATGTTGCAATATCTGCAACGCCATTAATTATGTTAATTAGAGGGCAAAATGGACATTCGCGATCTCAAGCTTTTTTTGCATTTAGCACAAAGTTGCCACTTCGGGCGCACATCTAAAGCGATGCATGTCAGCCCTTCCACGTTGTCTCGACAAATACAACGTCTCGAAGAACAGCTTGGTCACCCACTATTTGTGCGAGATAACCGCTCAGTTAAATTGACCCAAGCAGGGGAACACCTTAAGCAATTTGCCCAACAAACATTATTGCAATATCAACAACTGCAACATGCTCTCAACCAGCAAAGTCCATCGCTCAGTGGGGAACTACATCTTTTTTGCTCAGTTACAGCAGCTTATAGTCATTTACCCGAAGTTTTAGATAAATTCCGTGCGCTACACCCATTAGTGGAAATTAAACTCACGACAGGGGACGCAGCGGATGCTGTCGAAAAAGTGGAAACTCATGAAGCTGATCTTGGCATCGCTGGGAAACCCGAGCGCTTACCTGATAACGTCCGTTTTGCAAAAATCGGCGAAATCCCTCTCGTTTTGATTGCGCCATCACTACCCTGTGCTGTACGAAGCATGGTAACAGAAGCGGAACCTGATTGGTCTACCGTCCCCTTTATCCTGCCTGAGCACGGCCCATCTCGTAAACGTATCGAACTCTGGTTCCGTCGCCATAATATCAATAACCCTGTCATTTATGCGACGGTATCAGGCCATGAGGCAATTGTGTCAATGGTGGCTTTGGGATGCGGTATTGCCTTGATTCCTAGTGTGGTCGTTGATAACAGCCCAGAACCCGTACGCAGCCGTATTTCACAGCTCGATAATATTTCAATGGTAGAACCTTTTGAACTCGGCGTTTGCCTATTAAGCAAACGCCTGAGTGAACCATTAATTAAAGCGTTTTGGGAATTACTCCCAGACAACTCAATCTAAGGTTCTTTGGCTATCTTGCGGCGCTAAGAAAAAACGGAAAGACGGGTTTCCTGTTTCATCATGATATTCATAACCTAACGCATCAAGATGCCTATCAAAACGTACTTCTGGCCCAGCCAGTTCAAACGCCGCCAGCACTCGCCCATAATCTGTACCATGGCTGCGATAATGAAATAACGTAATATTCCAATGAGTCCCAAGTGTCTCTAAGAATCTCAGTAATGCACCTGGAGACTCTGGAAATTCAAAGCTATACAATCTTTCATCTAATGGCTTTGATGGGCGACCACCAATCATATAACGCACATGAAGTTTTGCCATTTCATCATCTGATAAATCATCGACTTCATAGCCGTTACTTCTAAGTTCTTGGATAATCTCCGAGCGCTCGCCATCACGGCCACTTAAACGCACCCCAACAAAAATACAAGCACGGTCAGGATCGGCATCCGTATATCGATAGTTAAACTCCGTAATGGCTCGATGGCCTAGTAACTGGCAAAAACGTAAGAAACTCCCTTTTTGCTCAGGAATGGTCACTGCCAGCAAAGCTTCTCGTTGTTCACCAATTTCACAGCGCTCAGAAACATAACGCAGCCCGTGGAAATTCATATTCGCACCGGACAAAATATGTGCTAAACGTTCGCCTTTGATGTTGTGCTGCTGTACATATTTTTTCAATCCAGCCAATGCCAAAGCGCCTGAAGGCTCTGCTATCGCGCGAACATCTTCAAAAATATCTTTCAATGCTGCACAAATGGAATCACTATCAACAGTGATAACATCATCAACATATTGCTGGCACAATCTGAAGGTTTCATCGCCAATACGTTTGACTGCCACACCTTCTGCGAACAAGCCAACACGCGGTAAATCAACAGGGTGCCCAGCCTCCAATGCCGCTTTTAGACAGGCGGCATCTTCAGACTCCACACCAATAATTTTAATCTCTGGCATTAACTGCTTAATAATCACAGCGACGCCCGCAATTAACCCACCGCCACCTACTGGGATAAAAATTCGGTCTAAATGAACATCTTGTTGCAATAGTTCCAGTGCTATCGTAGCTTGGCCTGCAATGACTGAAGGGTGATCAAAAGGTGGAACGAAGGTGTAGCCATCCTCTTCTGCCATTGTAATGGCTTTCGCTTTCGCTTCATCAAAATTAGCGCCATGTAAAATAGCTTCGCCACCGAAGCTTCGTACTGCATCCACTTTGATATCTGCTGTTGCGACTGGCATGACGATTTTTGCTTTCACACCCACACGGTTTGCCGATAATGCAACGCCTTGAGCGTGGTTCCCTGCAGAAGCGGTCACCACACCTTTGCTTTTTTGCTCTTCGGTTAAACTCGCAATCATGGCGTAAGCACCACGGAGCTTAAAGCTATGTACAGGCTGCCTATCTTCGCGCTTTACTAAAATGGTATTGCCCAAGCGTGAAGATATTTTATCCATCTGTTGAAGAGGCGTTACTTGTGCAGCTTCATAAACCGGCGCACTTAGCGCCGCTTTTAAGTAATCGGCTCCGGTTGGGGCAGCCGGTAATGGTTTTGCTGCAGCCACAATTAGCCCCCTAATTTCGACTTGTCACGAACAGCACCTTTGTCTGCGCTCGTCGCCAAAGAAGCGTAAGCACGCAGAGCAAAAGAAACCTCACGCTGACGATTACGCGGGGTGTAAGCTTTATCGCCTCGAGCTAATTCAGCTTCACGGCGTTGATTCAATTCGCTTTCACTCACATCCAGCACCATCGTTCTTTTTGGAATATCAATATCAATAATATCGCCATCTTGAACTAATGCTAATAAGCCACCACTCGCTGCTTCTGGCGAAATATGACCGATAGAAAGGCCAGAACTACCACCCGAAAAACGGCCATCCGTTATTAATGCGCAGCTTTTCCCTAATCCCATTGATTTGAGGTATGAAGTTGGATAAAGCATTTCTTGCATGCCTGGACCACCTTTTGGCCCTTCATAGCGAATAACAACCACATCTCCTTCAACGACTTTGCCACCCAGAATGGCTTCTACTGCGTCATCTTGGCTTTCAAACACTTTGGCTGGGCCACGGAATGTTAAACTGCCTTCATCAACTCCAGCGGTTTTAACAATACAGCCATCTTCTGCAATATTTCCAGACAGAACAGCCAGCCCTCCATCCAAACTATACGCATGCTCAATACTACGGATACACCCATTCTCACGGTCAGTATCCAATGATGGCCAGCGGCAATTCTGTGAAAAGGCTTTTGTCGTACGGATCCCAGCAGGGCCTGCGGAAAACATTGATTTAACAGACTCGTCCTTCGTTAACATCACATCATATTGCGCTAATGTTTCTTGGAAGCTTAGCCCTAAAATATTAGTTACGTTTTCTTGCAACAAACCTGCACGGCTCAGTTCACCTAAAATACCAATAACACCACCAGCACGGTGAACATCTTCCATATGGTATTTTTGTGTACTCGGTGCAACCTTACACAAATGCGGAACTTTACGTGATAAACGGTCGATATCATCCATGGTGAAATCAATTTCGGCTTCCTGAGCCGCCGCAAGCAAATGCAGAACTGTGTTAGTTGAACCACCCATCGCAATATCCAACGTCATCGCATTTTCAAATGCAGATTTATTGGCGATATTGCGTGGTAACGCACTTTCATCATCTTGTTCGTAATAGCGTTTAGTTAATTCAACAATGCGCTTACCTGCATTGATAAATAAAGTTTCGCGGTCTGCATGAGTCGCTAATAATGAGCCATTTCCTGGTTGAGATAACCCCAGTGCCTCAGTTAAGCAGTTCATTGAGTTTGCAGTAAACATTCCTGAGCAAGAGCCACACGTTGGGCATGCTGAACGTTCTATTTGCTCGCTATCTGCATCGCTCACATTTGGGTTCGCCCCTTGGATCATGGCATCAACCAAATCGAGCTTGATAATTTGGTCTGAAAGCTTAGTTTTACCCGCTTCCATTGGGCCACCCGAAACAAAAATAACCGGAATGTTGAGGCGCAATGACGCCATTAACATGCCTGGCGTGATTTTATCGCAGTTTGAAATACACACCATGGCATCCGCACAGTGTGCGTTTACCATATATTCAACCGAGTCTGCAATTAATTCACGAGAAGGTAAGGAATACAGCATTCCGCCATGTCCCATGGCAATCCCATCGTCAACTGCGATTGTATTAAACTCTTTCGCAACACCACCTGCATTTTCAATTTGCTCTGCAACTAATTTGCCTAAATCACGTAAATGTACGTGGCCTGGAACAAACTGTGTGAATGAGTTAACAACAGCAATAATGGGCTTTCCAAAATCAGCATCGGTCATGCCTGTTGCACGCCATAATGCACGAGCCCCAGCCATATTACGACCATGAGTTGTTGTTGCTGAACGGTACTTAGGCATATCTTTAACTCCCGTGTTTAAAACAGGCGGGGAACGTCCGCCTGTAACATCTATTTCAATTTAATTATTAAGGGTTTACTGGATCTAACCAGCCCCATTTATCTTCTGTTGTGCCATCAAATAAGCCAAAGAATGCTTGCTGAATTTGCTTGGTTACTGGGCCACAACGACCAATGCCGACTTGGATACCATCAACGCTACGTACTGGCGTAATTTCGGCAGCTGTGCCTGTCATAAAGACTTCATCAGCAAGATAAAGAGATTCGCGTGATAGTGTTTGCTCACGAACTTCAATACCCAAATCTTTTGCTAACGTTAAAATTGCATCACGTGTAATACCTGGTAATGCAGAGGATGTGAACGGAGGTGTATGCAGGATGCCGTCTTTCACCTCAAAAATATTTTCCCCTGCACCTTCTGATAAATACCCATGAACATCTAATGCAATACCTTCTTGGTAACCATGACGACGAGCTTCGCTACCAACTAGCAAAGAAGATAAATAATTACCTCCTGCTTTCGCCCCTGTAGGGATAGTATTTGGCGCCACACGGTTCCAAGAAGACACCATCGCATCAATACCTTGGTCTAACGCTTCTTCACCTAAATACGCCCCCCATGGGAACGCCGCTAAAATAACATCGGTTTTGTAACCGTCTGGTGGGTTAACGCCCATACCAACATCACCAATAAACACTAATGGACGAATATACGCACTGACTAAGTTATTTTTACGCAAAGTTGCACGGCAAGCTTCCATTAACTCTTCAACGCTATAGCTGACAGGCATACGGTAAATTTTCGCTGAATCATGCAAACGTTGCATATGCTCACGGTGGCGGAAGACCACAGGACCTTTATGTGAGTCATAACAACGGACGCCTTCAAACACCGATGTACCATAGTGCAGAGCATGAGACATAACATGAACCTTTGCATCAGCCCATGGCGTCATTTCACCGTTAAACCAAATAAAGTCAGCTTTCTTAGTCATTTGTATATTCCTTACATTGCACTTTGTGTGCGTAATAGTCGTGATTCTTGTTGTAGTACTTCAACTTCTGTAATGTCTGAAAGCTTAGTTAACTGTGCACAAAGCTGAGTTAATGGCCTTTGACTACTTACAGTGAGTTCAATATTAACATTGTCGCCGTCTGTTGATTGCCCCATATTCATGGAATTAATACGAAATCCACGATGGCGAGTGACCCTTAATATACGCTCTAAAACCTCAGGACGGAAACGGGCCAATATCGAGATTTGATGTTGCATCATAATGGTTTCTCCATCATTTTTTCATTACTAGCCCCAGGTGGAACCAACGGCCAGACATTTTCTAGTTCATTAATTGATACCTGTAATAAATAGGCACCTTCGCTATTCAGCAATTCATCTAATGCAGCATTAACTTCTGACTTATCAGTAATTCGTTGGCCTTTGATACCAAACGCACTGGCTAATGCCACAAAATCAGGGTTATCCGTCAAAATCGTTTCACTATAACGCTGCTCAAAAAACAGTTCCTGCCATTGGCGAACCATGCCTAAGCGTTGGTTATCGATCAAAAGGATTTTTACAGGAAGTTGCTTACGTTTGATGGTTCCCAACTCTTGGACATTCATCATAAATGACCCATCCCCAGATACACAGACTACAGTATCCTCAGGCCTAGCAACCTGTGCACCAATTGCCGCAGGGATACCAAACCCCATGGTGCCAAGCCCACTAGAGGTTAAGAAATTTTCAGGGCCATCAACGGTGATATGCTGTGCTGACCACATTTGGTGTTGCCCTACATCGGTGGTCACAACCGTATTTGGTTTCATTTTATCCGACAGCTGTTTCAATAACAGTGGCGCATAAATAGGTTCACCAGGATGGTCATAACGCCAACCAAACTCTTTTTTAAGTTGCTGAACTTCCTGCTGCCAAGGTTCAATTGATTTTTTAAGCATTAATTCAGGGAGTAATACTTTTGCATCACCATGTAGCGCAACATGTGTTTGACGTAATTTGTCTAATTCTACGTGGTCTATATCGATATGAATCACTTTGGCGTTCGGTGCAAAAGTATTTAACTTACCTGTTACCCTATCATCAAAACGAGCACCAACAGCGATGAGCAAGTCACAGCGTTGCACTGAAATATTGGCTGCTTTAGTACCATGCATACCTAACATGCCTAAATAGTTTTCATCTAAAGGGCTCACGGCACCAAGCCCTTTTAACGTTGCAACTGAAGGAACACCTGTAAACTCAATAAATTCACGTAATTCTTTAACGGCACCAGACATTCCAACACCGCCACCAACGTACAACATAGGCTTTTCTGATTGTTCTAATAGCATTCTTGCCTGTTGTATTTCAGATAAAGGTGAAGTGACTTCTTGCTCTACCGGCATTAAAAATGGAGACAACTCAGCTCGTTGTAGCTGAATATCTTTCGGAATATCAATCAGTACAGGACCAGGACGCCCACTATTTGCGATTGCGAAAGCCTCAGCAAGAATGCGAGGTAAGTCCTCGATATCTTCAACCAAAAAACTGTGCTTAGTACAAGCTAAGGACAACCCTAAAACATCGATTTCTTGAAAGGCATCGGTTCCAATAAACTCAGAAGCAACCTGCCCAGTAATGGCGACAACAGGAACGGAATCTAACAATGCATCAGCCAATCCCGTGATAACATTTGTTGCGCCAGGACCCGATGTTGCGATACATACCCCTGTTTTCCCTGTTGAACGTGCATATCCAATCGCAGCAATTACAGCCCCTTGCTCATGTCGACACAACAAATGCTCAACTCCGCCATCATACAATGCGTCATAAACTGGCATAATTGCGCCACCAGGATACCCAAATACGGTATCAACTCCCTGTGTTCGCAATGCTTGAACTAACCATTGTGCTCCGTTCATGCTTTATCTCCTGTCCGTCTACTTTATCTATTTGTATTTGTTATGTTTTATTTAGTGTGTTTGCATTCATCAACATTTATGTCAAAAAAAACCCCGCGCCTTTCGGTGCGGGGTTCTCGTGAGATCTGGCTGTTATTTTAGCCTTCGTCGTCCAAGTGCAGCCCCGCACGGTGGGATAATAATCACCACCACGCTAATAATAATTAGGCTAACTGCTTGGATAAATGCGTTCATGAGTTTTACTTTTTCAATATTCTTAATTATCTATTATTTAGAGTTATCATTTTAAAATCGTTTTGACAACTTTTATTTAATTTATTTATTTTCAAAACATTAAATTATTTAAAAATCATATCGTTATCAACAAATTAGCATTATAAACTGCCTAAACTACCGTTTCTCAGTAAAATTCAATAGAATACATAGCATAATCAGCTACATCATCCGCACCAGCCATTCAATACCATTAAGATTCACGCCAAAAAACTAATTACTTTTTCTTATGAATATCCAAGTTCAGTATAGCTTCCACTCTTTATAAAATTAACGCAATCACTGTTATAACAAGTCCTCGAAGCTACTCGACGCAAATTGAAACAGCCTAGTAACTAAGCAATTAAATTATCGAGCAGCTTCGCAAATATGTTATCAACTCAAGATAAACAAACCTAATTTCAGCAGAATATTACTCTGTAAAAAATATTGGAGGGCTTATGACATTAGCAATTGTTTACACTAGAGCATCAATTGGGTTAGAAGCACCTCTTGTTACTGTTGAGGCACATATTAGTAATGGGCTTCCAGGTTTAACACTTGTTGGGCTACCAGAAACAGCAGTAAAAGAAGCAAGAGATAGAGTTCGAAGCGCTCTACTAAATAGCGGGTTTGAATATCCAGCTAAAAAAATGACGGTTAATTTAGCCCCAGCAGATTTACCAAAAGAAAGTGGTCGGTATGACCTTGCCATCGCTATTGCCATACTCGCATCATCAGGGCAAATCCCCCACGATCCATTAAAACAATATGAATTTTTAGGCGAACTTGCTTTGTCTGGCGATGTTCGCTATGTCAACAGTGCTATCCCAGCGGCCCAATCAGCATTAAAACAACAGCGCTCTTTAATACTATCAACGGAGAACCAACACCAACTAGGCCTACTTCCAGATAATAGCGTTTATTTCACGACATCCTTATTAGAGCTCTGCCATTTTTTACATAACAAACACACATTAGTTTGTAATCAACAAGTTCATCAAGCATCTATCCCAACCAAGCAAGAAGGTGATATCAACGATATTATTGGTCAAGAACATGGGAAACGGGCATTAGAAATCTGTGCTGCAGGTGGACACAATTTACTCTTGTTAGGTCCTCCGGGGACAGGAAAAACTATGCTAGCAAGCCGTCTAATGACTTTACTCCCCCCATTAACCTCTCAAGAAGCCTTAGAAGTTGCTTCACTACATAGTTTAAGTGAAAACACAAAAGAAGACATGAATTGGCCAATAAGGCCTTTTAGAGCACCCCACCATAGTGCATCAATTGCCGCTTTAATTGGCGGTGGCTCTCTTCCCAAACCTGGTGAGATCTCACTTGCACACCATGGTGTTTTATTTTTAGATGAATTACCCGAATTTAGCCGCTCGGTATTAGATTCTTTACGAGAACCTCTAGAATCTAGAAAAATTAGCATTTCTCGAGCAAAAGCAAAAGTTTGCTATCCTGCGAGTTTCCAGCTAATTGCGGCCCTAAATCCTAGCCCAACAGGCCATTACCAAGGAGAAATGAGCCGCTCAGCTCCTACTCGCATACTACGTTATCTTTCACGCATATCAGGGCCTTTTATTGACCGATTTGATCTTTCAATAGAGATTCCATTGTTACCTCTCGGTTCATTAAGTAATCAAACTAACCAAGGTGAAACAAGTGAACAGGTTAGACAAAGAGTCATCGAAGCCAGAAATAGGCAACTTAGGCGAGCTGGAAAAATTAATAGTTTACTAACACCAAGAGAAACCACACAATTTTGCCTGCTAACAACAAAAGATGCGTTATTCTTAGAACATGCATTAAATAAGCTAGGTCTTTCCATTCGAGCTTGGCACAGAATTTTAAGGGTTGCTAGAACAATCGCCGACCTTAATGCCGCAGAAACTATTGAACGTTCAGATTTATTAGAAGCTTTGGGGTATCGAGCAATGGATAAGTTATTGCTTCATTTGCAAAAACAAGTAAGCTGAGAAGAGTGGACAGATAAGTACTTATTATCCCGTAGAAATAAAGGGACCGAAGTCCCTCTTATCATACGATGATAATATTAATCATCTGTATCAGTGTAGTCTTCCGATGGGTCTATCTGCGGTTTACCGCCAGATAAAGTATGGAAGCGTTTTGGACGGTTAATACGGCTAGAATATTTTGTCCAAACTTTTTCTTCTGGGGTAGCTGGTTCACGTTCACCACGGCATACAGCGACGAAAAGTTTTTCTTCTTCTGTCTGAGGTGCACGCTTACCTGTATCAAGCTCATTAAAAGCTTGGCCGAGACGTTCTAGCAACTGAGCTTCTTTAATGGTGAAATCACCATGACGAGAAAAGCCACGTGGGTAATGTTTGTTATCAAAAAAACGATTAGTCGTGATGAAGCTATCTGCCATCTGACACACTCCTAACTTATTACAGTCAAACTCTATATGGCGCGGAGTATTAGACAGCATTGACAATCTGTAAAACAAAACATTTAAATCACCACGACAAAAATAATTGGAGATGCATGTGGACAGCGAGTTATTGAGAACTTTTTTAGAGGTCAGTAAAACTAGGCACTTTGGTCGAGCTGCAGAATCACTCTATTTAACGCAATCAGCGGTTAGCTTCCGTATTAGGCAACTAGAAACACAATTAGGTACAAGCCTATTTACGCGGCATAGAAACAATATCCGGTTAACAGCTGCAGGAGAAAGGCTTGTTCCATATGCTGAATCGTTAATGAATACCTGGCTGCAAGCTAAAAAAGAAATATCTCATGCCTCACAACACACAGAGCTTTCTATTGGTGCAACAGCTTCACTCTGGGAAGGTTATCTAACTGACTGGGTAGAAGAACTTTATAATCAACATGATGAACTGCGGCTCGAAGCTAGGGTTTCAACGCGCCAGTCTCTTGTTAAGCAACTACATTCTAGAGAATTAGACTTATTAATCGCAACTGAACCGCCTAAAATGGATGAGTTTGAAAGTACAATCATCGGTACGATTGACTTACAACTCATGGCTTCCCAAAAAAATATTGCACTCACAAAATATAATTTTATAAGGCTTGAATGGGGTGCTGACTTCCATCCCAAAAATGAACCTTCATTAACTCAAGATGACACACCTGTTATGATCACTACCTCAGCCCATATTACCCGCCAATTACTTCCTGTATCGCTTTCAGCGGCATTTTTACCTGCTCATTGGGTATATCAATATCCAGGCTTAAAAACGCTCTCAGAAACCTCAATAAACAAACCTTTGTATGCAGTTTGGCTCCAGAAAAATGATCAGCAAGCTCTTATCAATCAACTGATTAAAACTCCAATAAAAAATGCACAGTTAAGTGAATAAAAATAGGAAGGTGAGTAAAGATTTCACTCACCTTCCTATGATCCCATAAATAAACTATAGATCTCTGCAAAATAATCTTAATTGATACTTCATTTTATTTTTTAATCAGATATATCAATAACAGATAACTGACCAATATTCATACAGAAATACAATGACATTTTGCTTCTTCAGCAAGGTAATTTGTGATCTTAATAAAAATTAAACCACCAACTTTATATATATGCTCATTTTTCTAACTTAAATATTGAACACAACAAAATATCATTCAACCTGTGAATACTATTGAGAAGTATAAAGTCGTAAGTAACAACTCACTGATGATGCGAAAAATAAATATAAAATGATGAAAATAAAAAGTAGCTGGGAGAACGTAACGTCACAGTGTATTTAAATAGTGAATACGATTAAGAGATACAAAACAGTGGGATGGTTAATGGGATAAAATAAATTGAAAATTAGCAGAAGGGGAAAATAACTTTATATTTATAGTCACACGAATAAAGAAAAACCCGATTAAGCTAATCGGGTTATCAATAGATACTTCTTTTATTATTACTTAATTGGTAACTGGCAGGGGCGGAGAGACTCGAACTCCCAACACCCGGTTTTGGAGACCGGTGCTCTACCAATTGAACTACGCCCCTAAATTAAGTGGCGGAACGGACGGGACTCGAACCCGCGACCCCCTGCGTGACAGGCAGGTATTCTAACCAACTGAACTACCGCTCCACTTATTCTTTTGCCTTTCGGCTGTTTACTGCTTATTGAGCAATAAACCTTTAATTAATGTCTGGCAGTTCCCTACTCTCACATGGGGAGACCCCACACTACCATCGGCGCTACGGCGTTTCACTGCTGAGTTCGGCATGGGGTCAGGTGGGACCACCGCGCTATTGCCGCCAGACAAATTCTGTTTTGTTCCCGTTTGCGCTTATTACTCTTCGCAAACCAGAACCTCAATCTCAAACAAGCTGCGTGTCCTTCACCTTGCGGCTTCTCACGTTCTCTGAAAAACAACTCTATCTCTCTAAAACACCTTCGGTGTTGTCAGGTTAAGCCTCACGGTTCATTAGTATTGGTTAGCTCAACATATCGCTATGCTTACACACCCAACCTATCAACGTCTTAGTCTTAAACGTTCCTTTAGGACCCTTAAAGGGTCAGGGAAGACTCATCTCAAGGCAAGTTTCCCGCTTAGATGCTTTCAGCGGTTATCTCTTCCGCACTTAGCTACCGGGCAATGCCATTGGCATGACAACCCGAACACCAGTGGTGCGTCCACTCCGGTCCTCTCGTACTAGGAGCAGCCCCTTTCAATCTTCCAACGCCCACGGCAGATAGGGACCGAACTGTCTCACGACGTTCTAAACCCAGCTCGCGTACCACTTTAAACGGCGAACAGCCGTACCCTTGGGACCTACTTCAGCCCCAGGATGTGATGAGCCGACATCGAGGTGCCAAACACCGCCGTCGATATGAACTCTTGGGCGGTATCAGCCTGTTATCCCCGGAGTACCTTTTATCCGTTGAGCGATGGCCCTTCCATTCAGAACCACCGGATCACTAAGACCTACTTTCGTACCTGCTCGAGCCGTCACTCTCGCAGTCAAGCTGGCTTATGCCTTTGCACTAACCGCATGATGTCCGACCATGCTTAGCCAACCTTCGTGCTCCTCCGTTACTCTTTGGGAGGAGACCGCCCCAGTCAAACTACCCACCAGACACTGTCCGCACCCCAGATAATGGAGCAACGTTAGAACATCAAACATTAAAGGGTGGTATTTCAAGGTTGGCTCCACGCAGACTGGCGTCCACGCTTCGAAGCCTCCCACCTATCCTACACATCAAGGCTCAATGTTCAGTGTCAAGCTATAGTAAAGGTTCACGGGGTCTTTCCGTCTTGCCGCGGGTACACTGCATCTTCACAGCGAGTTCAATTTCACTGAGTCTCGGGTGGAGACAGCCTGGCCATCATTACGCCATTCGTGCAGGTCGGAACTTACCCGACAAGGAATTTCGCTACCTTAGGACCGTTATAGTTACGGCCGCCGTTTACTGGGGCTTCGATCAAGAGCTTCTCCTTACGGATAACCCCATCAATTAACCTTCCAGCACCGGGCAGGCGTCACACCGTATACGTCCACTTTCGTGTTTGCACAGTGCTGTGTTTTTAATAAACAGTTGCAGCCAGCTGGTATCTGCGACTGGCTTCAGCTCCATGAGTAAATCACTTCACCTAATGCCAGCGTGCCTTCTCCCGAAGTTACGGCACCATTTTGCCTAGTTCCTTCACCCGAGTTCTCTCAAGCGCCTGAGTATTCTCTACCTGACCACCTGTGTCGGTTTGGGGTACGATTAATGATAATCTAGAGCTTAGAGGCTTTTCCTGGAAGCGGGGCATGAGCTACTTCATCACCGTAGTGACTCGTCGTCGGACCTCAGCATGTAGTGAACCGGATTTGCCTAATTCACCTGCCTACATCCTTAAACCGGGACAACCGTCGCCCGGATAGCCTAGCCTTCTCCGTCCCCCCATCGCAATTATCACCAGTACGGGAATATTAACCCGTTTCCCATCGACTACGCATTTCTGCCTCGCCTTAGGGGTCGACTCACCCTGCCCCGATTAACGTTGGACAGGAACCCTTGGTCTTCCGGCGTGCGGGTTTTTCACCCGCATTATCGTTACTTATGTCAGCATTCGCACTTCTGATACCTCCAGCATGCCTCACAGCACACCTTCACAGGCTTACAGAACGCTCCCCTACCCAACAATATTTACATATCGCTGCCGCAGCTTCGGTGCATAGTTTAGCCCCGTTACATCTTCCGCGCAGGCCGACTCGACCAGTGAGCTATTACGCTTTCTTTAAATGATGGCTGCTTCTAAGCCAACATCCTGGCTGTCTGAGCCTTCCCACTTCGTTTCCCACTTAACTATGACTTTGGGACCTTAGCTGGCGGTCTGGGTTGTTTCCCTCTTCACGACGAACGTTAGCACCCGCCGTGTGTCTCCCGTGATAACATTCTTCGGTATTCGTAGTTTGCATCGAGTTGGTAAGTCGGGATGACCCCCTAGTCGAAACAGTGCTCTACCCCCGAAGATGAGTTCACGAGGCGCTACCTAAATAGCTTTCGGGGAGAACCAGCTATCTCCCGGTTTGATTGGCCTTTCACCCCCAGCCACAAGTCATCCGCTAATTTTTCAACATTAGTCGGTTCGGTCCTCCAGTTAGTGTTACCCAACCTTCAACCTGCCCATGGCTAGATCACCGGGTTTCGGGTCTATACCCTGCAACTTATTCGCCCAGTTAAGACTCGGTTTCCCTACGGCTCCCCTATACGGTTAACCTTGCTACAGAATATAAGTCGCTGACCCATTATACAAAAGGTACGCAGTCACCCCATCCTCAAATGTCCCGCTTGGCTTTGCGGCCAATCTTGCCCGATTTTTTAACTTCCGCTGCTCATGGACTTCGATGTCCACTGCGCTGCGGCTTGAAAAAATCGACCAACCTTGTTGGCAAATCCTGCGCTGTTATTGTGATGGTTTTACACCCTCACTCAATTGCCGAGGCACTTGAGTGATGGGGCTCCCACTGCTTGTACGTACACGGTTTCAGGTTCTATTTCACTCCCCTCGCCGGGGTTCTTTTCGCCTTTCCCTCACGGTACTGGTTCACTATCGGTCAATCAGGAGTATTTAGCCTTGGAGGATGGTCCCCCCATATTCAGACAGGATAACACGTGTCCCGCCCTACTCGTCGAGTTCACAACACTAACACCTTCGGATACGGGGCTATCACCCTTTACTGCCGGACTTTCCAGACCGTTCTCCTGATGCTAATGCTGATTAAGACTCTGGGCTGCTCCCCGTTCGCTCGCCGCTACTAGGGGAATCTCGGTTGATTTCTTTTCCTCGGGGTACTGAGATGTTTCAGTTCCCCCGGTTCGCTTCGTTTGACTATGTATTCATCAAACGATAGTGCAACGGATTGCACTGGGTTTCCCCATTCGGAAATCGTCGGTTGTAACGGTTCATATCACCTTACCGACGCTTATCGCAGATTAGCACGTCCTTCATCGCCTCTGATTGCCTAGGCATCCACCGTGTACGCTTAGTCGCTTAACCTCACAACCCGAAGGTGTCTTCTGACAACGAGTGACTGCACGTCATGATTTCTTCGTTGGGCAGTGCGCGCAATGCTCACGTACCTAAGTACGCTGCGCTTGCTGTGCGCTGGCCGCCTCGAACTCATTTCGTTCGTCGACTCGATGCTTCAGAGAAGCACATTCAAGTTGAGATTTTTGAGAGACTCTCACATTGTTTAAGCGATAAACAATGTGCGTTGTTTTCAATTTTCAGCTTGTTCCAGATTGTTAAAGAGCATAATTGTTAAACCAACTACAATATAATTGGCTTAATCATTATTGGGGACATCGTCTTTCACTCGATATCGGCGCAATTGGCGTCCCCTAGGGGATTCGAACCCCTGTTACCGCCGTGAAAGGGCGGTGTCCTAGGCCTCTAGACGAAGGGGACACGAAAATTCAATTGCAAAACACCGTTTTGCTATTTTCGTGTAAGTCTTATCCTCTCGAATAAGTCTCCCACGTAAAGCCATTGCTCTACTTTCTATCAGACAATCTGTGTGAGCACTTCACAAAAACACTTCAATGGTAAGGAGGTGATCCAACCGCAGGTTCCCCTACGGTTACCTTGTTACGACTTCACCCCAGTCATGAATCACAAAGTGGTAAGCGCCCTCCCGAAGGTTAAGCTACCTACTTCTTTTGCAACCCACTCCCATGGTGTGACGGGCGGTGTGTACAAGGCCCGGGAACGTATTCACCGTAGCATTCTGATCTACGATTACTAGCGATTCCGACTTCATGGAGTCGAGTTGCAGACTCCAATCCGGACTACGACGTACTTTATGAGTTCCGCTTGCTCTCGCGAGGTCGCTTCTCTTTGTATACGCCATTGTAGCACGTGTGTAGCCCTACTCGTAAGGGCCATGATGACTTGACGTCATCCCCACCTTCCTCCGGTTTATCACCGGCAGTCTCCTTTGAGTTCCCGACCGAATCGCTGGCAACAAAGGATAAGGGTTGCGCTCGTTGCGGGACTTAACCCAACATTTCACAACACGAGCTGACGACAGCCATGCAGCACCTGTCTCAGAGTTCCCGAAGGCACTAAAGCATCTCTGCTAAATTCTCTGGATGTCAAGAGTAGGTAAGGTTCTTCGCGTTGCATCGAATTAAACCACATGCTCCACCGCTTGTGCGGGCCCCCGTCAATTCATTTGAGTTTTAACCTTGCGGCCGTACTCCCCAGGCGGTCGATTTAACGCGTTAGCTCCGAAAGCCACTCCTCTAGGGAACAACCTTCAAATCGACATCGTTTACAGCGTGGACTACCAGGGTATCTAATCCTGTTTGCTCCCCACGCTTTCGCACCTGAGCGTCAGTCTTTGTCCAGGGGGCCGCCTTCGCCACCGGTATTCCTCCACATCTCTACGCATTTCACCGCTACACATGGAATTCTACCCCCCTCTACAAGACTCTAGCTGACCAGTCTTAGATGCCATTCCCAGGTTAAGCCCGGGGATTTCACATCTAACTTAATCAACCGCCTGCGTGCGCTTTACGCCCAGTAATTCCGATTAACGCTTGCACCCTCCGTATTACCGCGGCTGCTGGCACGGAGTTAGCCGGTGCTTCTTCTGTCGGTAACGTCAATCGTTGTTGATATTAGCAACAACGCCTTCCTCCCGACTGAAAGTACTTTACAACCCTAGGGCCTTCTTCATACACGCGGCATGGCTGCATCAGGCTTGCGCCCATTGTGCAATATTCCCCACTGCTGCCTCCCGTAGGAGTCTGGGCCGTGTCTCAGTCCCAGTGTGGCTGATCATCCTCTCAGACCAGCTAGGGATCGTCGCCTAGGTGAGCCATTACCTCACCTACTAGCTAATCCCATATGGGTTCATCCGATAGCGCAAGGACCGAAGTTCCCCTGCTTTGCTCCTGAGAGATTATGCGGTATTAGCTACCGTTTCCAGTAGTTATCCCCCTCTATCGGGCAGATCCCCATACATTACTCACCCGTCCGCCGCTCGTCAGCGAGAAGCAAGCTTCTCCTGTTACCGCTCGACTTGCATGTGTTAGGCCTGCCGCCAGCGTTCAATCTGAGCCATGATCAAACTCTTCAATTAAAAGTAGCTTGATGCTCAAAGAATGTCTTACTGACCGTAACGTTCTTTTGTTCGGCTAACTTTGTCGGCTTCGCATCGCTTCCCCTCGCCGTACCTAAGTACTGCCTCGGGTTATCTCTGCTTGCCTTCGCGTTACCCTTCCAAAATAAGCGTTACTACCTTATTTCATATATATGAATTAACGTGTTAGTCACTCTTCAAGACTTAAAATCAAATATTTTTTTGATAGTGTCCTGTGAGTGCCCACACAGATTGACTGATAAATTGTTAAAGAGCGTTGCGACTAAATCTTTCGATTTTCGGACTTGATTCCGTGAATCAGGTCGTTGTCGCGAGGTGTCGTATAATACGTTTTTTATTTAGAAAGTCAAGCGTTTATTTTCAACTTTTTTCTTTCTCACCTCTGTTATCACTGGGTTATGAAGTTTTCTTCTAACCGGTTTATCGTGACAACGGATGCGCATTATAGGGAGCCTTCAGAATTACACAACCTTTTTTTTTAAAAAAAAACTCTGTTTGCGGATAAAATAGCCACCTTGTGCTTTTTCACCGCATAACGGTTATAAAAGAAACGACTTCATGCCTATAATTCTAGCTTTAGCAACCTACTGGCTCATAAATTCATAATGAACTAATGGGTTATTTAACAGCTATCTTTTATTTCTTTTTATGGTTATCACTATGAACACACTTTTACGTCCTTATTTAGGTATTTACCCTTCTATTAATGCACGCGTTTTCATTGACCCATCTTCTGTTGTAATTGGAGATGTTCGCATAGCTGATGATGTCAGTATTTGGCCTCTTTCTGTTTTGCGTGGTGATGTTAACTATATTTCTATTGGTGCACGCACCAATATTCAAGATGGCTCAGTTCTACATGTCACACATAAATCCGCAAGTAACCCTGAGGGGAACCCGTTAATTATTGGAGAAGATGTCACCATTGGTCATAAAGTTATGTTACATGGTTGCACTATAGGAAATAGAGTGCTAGTTGGAATGGGTTCAATTGTTATTGATGGGGCTATAGTAGAAGATGACGTTATTCTTGGGGCTAACAGTTTAGTAACTCAAGGAAAAAGACTCGAATCCGGTTACTTATATACAGGGAGCCCAGCAAAAGCCATCCGAAAATTGACTGATGCTGAGTTAAGCCATTTACGTTATTCAGCGAATAACTATGTCGAATGGAAAAATAACTATTTAGCATCTGATAATATGTAAAGCCCATCGTCATCATCGAGGCCTTGTTCAATCAAGGCTTCAAACTCTTCTTCTATATCCCATCGATACTGCTGAAATAAACTCAAAGGTGTTTCTTTTTTACCATAACGTTGAAATAACAATGACTGAGGAATTGCACATTCCGCAAGCATTCCGCTGATCAACACAGGAAAGCGTACTTGCTTGGATAGCGCATCCCACTCTTCTCTATCAGGGAATTGAATTTGCTGATTCACCCTTTCAATTCCTTATATAAGGCAGATAGAACAGGTGTAATTTCAGGAAGAATGCCATGCCATAGTTTAAAAGAAAACGCGGCTTGCCCTACTAGCATACCTAGGCCATCGGCTATTTTAGTCACTTGATGTTGAGTCGCAAACTCAAGGAAGGGCGTTAATGATGATTGATAAAACATGTCATAGCATGCAACTTGATCGCTAAACACATTTGGATTGATTGCAGGAACCTCTCCACTTACACCAGATGAAGTCGCATTGATAATCAGATCAAAATCAGCAGATACGATCTGTGAGATCTCTTTCCCGCACATTTTACCTAGTGCTGAAAATTCATTAACTAATAATTCAACCTTAGAAAAGGTTCTATTTGTCAAAGTGATATCACAGCCATATTCTAAAAGTGGCAATAATGCTCCACGTGTCGCACCACCAGCACCAATCATTAATATTCGGCTATTTGGATGAACAAACTTTAAACGTTGTAAATCTAACAAAAGCCCCATTCCATCGGTGTTGTCGCCCAACAATCGATTATCATCAAGCTTCATCACCGTATTAACAGCGCCACAAACTTGAGCTCTTGCAGTTAATTCAGAAACAGCCTGAAAAGCACGCTCCTTAAATGGCAAAGTAATGTTTGCGCCCTTTCCACCCTGAGAAAAAAAACCTATTAGACTTTGTTCGAATCCCTCGATTGGTGCTAGGACTTTTTCATATTCAAGGCTAACCCCTGTTTGCTCTGCAAACATTTTATGTATAACAGGTGATTTACTGTGTTGAATTGGATTACCAAAAACCGCAAACATTTCCATCAATATTATCCTTTACGATATAATTGCCCTGTTTTTGCATCTCTTATTTCAGATGGGTTTTGACGACCACCGACCATTCCATCAAGAACAGGAATACTCCCGTTGAACTGTGCAATAACATCTTCAGTTGTCCTACAAGGCTCTAACCCACTTAAATTAGCACTTGTAGATACCAAAGGTTTGCCATAATGACGGCATAATTTTTTTACTAATTCATGGTCTGTAACTCTCACTGCGATAGTATCAAACCGACCTGTCAACCATTTTGGAGTCGTTACTTTTGCCGGGATCACCCATGTTACTGGCCCCGGCCATGTTGCAAACATCGCTTGCTTTTGTTCTTCTGTTAGTTGCTCATCATCTATATAGTCTTTTAATTGCTCGTAGCTATCAGCGATAAGGATTAATCCTTTTTCCCAAGGGCGTTGCTTTAACTCTAATAACTTATATACCGCTGTTTCACTATCAGGGTCACAACCTAAACCAAATACGGCTTCTGTTGGATAGGCAATAACCTCCTCATGTTGTAATGAACTAATAATACTTTCAATTGCAGGTGTAGATATATTTGACATAGTTTTAACTCATTATTCTTCTTGTTGTTTACCGCAGCGTTTGCTGGCACAAAATAATCTTACTCCCTGTCCCCCCCTTTTTTCCATAAGTAATGGATACTCACAATACTTACATTTACCATTAATAGGCTTATTATTTAATATAAACTGACAGTTAGGGTAATTGTCGCAAGCATAAAAAGTCTTACCATAACGCGATTTTCTCTGTAATAAATTCCCTTTTTGGCATTGCGGACAAGAAATTTTAGTTTCATCCGGTTTATCAATTAGCTCAATATGTTCACATTCAGGATAATTACTACAACCAATAAACATGCCAAATCGGCCTTGCTTAAGCACTAGGTCGTGACTACATTTAGGACAATGTTGACCTTCTAATACTTTAATTATATGACTTTCCACCGTAGGTCTTAGCGGTCTCATATAATGACATTGTGGATAACTTGAACAACCTAAAAAAGGCCCATGTGAACTATTGCGGATAACAAGCAAAGAATCGCATTCTGGACAATGTTCATTTTTTTCTGTATCGAAGGGCAGTTGTTTAGACATGTTTTTCTCTACTGTTGCTTTTAACTAAGTTACTCTGGTATACCCACCAGCCCCCGAGCTAACTACCCCATTAATTTCCATCTCAGTTAATATGGTAATAATTTGAGTAACTGGAATTTGGGTTTGTTCTGCAATGACATCTACTGGTGTCGCTTGGTACCCAACCATACCTAAAATTTTATTTTCTACCACATTAAACTCAAGTGGTGCCTGTTCTATAGGTAATTCGGTTTGTATCCAATTTAACCCATCACCTATATGCTGTAAAACATCCTCAGGTTCAGCTAATAGATAAGCTCCCTGCTGTAATAACCAATGGTTGCCATGAAATGCAGAGTTACCTAATGGAGCAGGCAATGTAAATAAGTCGCGGTTTTGCTCTAATGCATACCTAGCGGTTATCAGTGAGCCACTTTTCATCCCTGCTTCGATTACAATAACTGCTTTACTTAACCCACTAATAATACGGTTTCTCTTGGGAAATTGTTTAGGTAATGGTGGTGCATCAGGCCAATATTCTGAAATCAAAGCACCATAATTTTTGATTTTTTCAGCCAATTCAGTATGTTGACGTGGATAAATATTCGCTAACCCGCTACCTAAAACCGCAATTGTTTCACCTCGATTATCAAGGGCAGCCTTATGGCTTATACCGTCGATACCTAATGCAAGCCCACTGGTGATGGTTATACCATGATGGACAAAGCTCTTCACAAATAGGTTAGTCCATATTCTGCCGTATTCACTTGCTCTACGACTTCCAACTACAGCAATTTGTGGCGTTACCAATAATTCACTTTTTCCCACGACAAATAATAAAAGAGGAGGACGGTAAATTTGCTTTAATAAAAAAGGGTAATGGGAATCACAGAAAGTAATCATTTGATGATGTTTATTTGAAAGCCATGCCTGTACTTTCTCAAGCCGGTGCATAGAGACATTCATAAACTGTAATTGCTGTATTTCATTCAAACCATGATGGTGTAAAGTCTGATAGCTAATTTTATTTAGTTGTTTTAGCTCATTAATTATTCTTACTGCATTCAGAGGTAATAACCTTTTAACCTGTGACATTCTTAACCAAATTTCTTGGATATTCATTATTGTCATCCTGACTCATCAACAAATAGGTTCTTCAGTGAACAAATCATAACCAATACTGTCAATATGAATGAGAAATGTCTAGAATAGTCATTAATTCCCATTCACATTTTGGAAACTGCTCGAAAAATTTATGTCAGTCTTAAACGTATTACATTACCCAGACGAACGCTTACGCACAATTGCTAAGCCAGTAGACAAAGTTGATGCTTCTATACAGCGTATCGTTGATGATATGTTCGATACCATGTATGAAGAAGAAGGTATTGGCCTTGCAGCAACACAAGTTGATATCCACCAGAGAATCATCGTTATTGATGTGTCTGAAACTCGTGATGATCGCTTAGTTCTTATTAACCCTGAATTACTAGATAAATCAGGGGAAACGGGGATCGAAGAAGGTTGCTTGTCTATTCCAGAACAACATGGCTTCGTCCCTCGTGCTGAGCAGGTAAAAGTTCGCGCGCTAAACTATAACGGAGAGTCTTTTGAACTGGAGGTTGATGGTTTATTAGCTATCTGTATCCAACATGAGATGGACCACCTTGTTGGTAAACTATTCGTTGACTATTTATCGCCTTTAAAACGTCAGCGCATCCGCCAGAAAGTTGAAAAGTTAGACAGACTAAGAGCAAAAGAAGCCAAAAATAGCTAATTCGCTACATATAAATAGGGAAATTAACGTGTCAGAGCCATTAAAAATTATTTTTGCGGGTACCCCCGATTTTGCGGCCAAACATTTAGCTGCTCTCTTAGATACTAGACACCAAATCGTTGGCGTCCTCACTCGCCATGATAAACCTGCGGGAAGAGGTAAAAAGTTAACTCCGAGCCCTGTCAAGGTTCTCGCTGAAGAACACCAAATCCCTGTTTTTCAACCAGTATCTCTTAAAGATAGCGAAAACCAGCAGTGGATAAAAAACCAAAATGCAGACTTAATGATAGTTGTTGCCTATGGCCTGATTCTACCGCAAGCCGTTCTCGATATTCCTCGCTTAGGTTGCTTGAATGTTCACGGCTCTTTGTTACCTCGCTGGAGAGGAGCGGCACCAATTCAACGTTCTATTTGGGCTGGTGATACTGAAACGGGTGTGACTATTATGCAAATGGATGCAGGTTTAGATACTGGAGACATGCTTTACAAAGCAATTTGTCCAATTAACCCTAGTGATACAAGCGCCTCGTTATATGACAAGTTAGCAATAATCGGCCCAGAAGCATTAATTCATACTGTTGAAATGCTATCCTCAGGCCAATGCACAGCTGAAAAACAAGATGATTCATTAGCAAATTACGCTGAAAAATTATCAAAAGAAGAAGCTCGCATTAATTGGCAAGATGATGCTGTACATATTGAGCGCTGTATTCGTGCTTTCAATCCTTGGCCAATGAGTTATTTCATGGTTGAAGAACAACTCATTAAAGTTTGGCAAGCTGAAGCACTCGAAGAAGCACATGATAAGCAACCAGGAACAATTATTAGCGCTGACAAAAAAGGTATATGCATTGCCACAGGAAATGGCATACTAAATATTACTCAGCTACAACCGCCTGGCAAAAAAGCAATGAGTGCACAAGATATCCTAAACTCTCGTCGCGAATGGTTTACCCCAGAGCAAGTTCTAGCATAACGAACTTGTAAACTGCCTGATACCTTCAGGCAGTTTTATTTCAGTCACTAATGAATTCATCCTCACCATATGAAAAACACATATAATTTGCGTAGTATCGCGGCAACAGCAATTTTCCAAGTCCTTGATAACGGCCAATCATTAAGCACTGTACTGCCTGACTTACAACGCAATATCAATGATAAAGATAAAGCTTTATTACAAGAAATTTGCTTTGGCGTTTTACGTTATTTACCTAAACTTGAATGGTTTATTAGCCAGCTAATGGAAAAACCATTAACGGGTAAACAAAGAACCCTACATTACTTAATTATGGTAGGCATCTACCAGCTACTTTATACTCGTATACCGCCTCATGCTGCATTAGCAGAAACAGTAGATGGCGCAGTTGCACTGAAAAAGCCCCAATTAAAAGGGCTTATTAATGGCGTATTACGTTCATTTCAGCGCCAACAAGTACAATTAGAAGAAAGAATTGCTAACAACACTAGCCAATATTTACATCCAAGCTGGTTATTAAAACGCCTACAAACTGCCTATCCAGAGGATTGGCAATCTATTATTGAAGCAAATAACCAACGCCCACCTATGTGGTTAAGAGTAAACTCTCAACATCACACTGCTGCACAATATCTCAACTTACTAGAACAATCTGAGATAACCGCACATTTGCACCCCTCACATCCAAATGCTATTCGGTTAGATGAACCCACCGCAGTATCTCGTCTTCCGGGCTTTGAAGATGGCTGGTCAACAGTACAAGATGTCTCAGCTCAAGGCTGCGCTGAATTGCTAGAACCTCAAAATGGGGAAAGTATTTTAGATTTATGTGCAGCACCAGGTGGAAAAACAACCCATATTTTAGAATTAGCCCCTAGAGCGAATGTTATTGCTGTAGATATCGATGAATATCGCCTTAAAAGAGTGAAAGAAAATCTAATTCGTCTTAAGCAACATGCTGTTGTTATACAAGGAGACGGCACACAGCCTGAAAAATGGGCGAAAGATCAGCAATTTGACCGTATTTTACTTGATGCACCTTGCTCCGCTACAGGCGTTATTAGGCGTCATCCTGATATTAAATGGCTACGCCGTGATTCGGATATAAATGAATTGGCGCAACTACAAGCTCAAATTCTCGAAGCTATCTGGCCTTATTTAAAACCGGGCGGTACTCTACTTTATGCCACATGCTCAATTATGCCCGAAGAAAATGGAAAGCAAATACAAAATTTCCTATCTAAACATAATGACGCCAGTCTAAATGATGGAACCGATGCTGGGTTACAAGTATTACCAAGTACTAATGGTGGTGATGGTTTCTTTTATGCACGCTTAGTCAAAAAAGTGTAGTAAATTGTAGCCAGCTCTCTGATATAGGAAGATGTAATGAAGATCATTATTCTAGGTGCTGGGCAAGTTGGCGGAACGCTTGCTGAAAATTTAGTTGATGAGAACAATGATATTACCGTCGTTGATACCGATGCTGATCGGTTACGTCAATTACAGGATCAATTCGATCTTCGAGTGGTAAATGGTCATGGCTCTCACCCTAGAGTGCTTCGAGATGCAGGCGCAGAAGATGCGGATATGTTAGTAGCCGTTACCAATTCAGATGAAACTAACATGATTGCTTGCCAAATTGCATATAGCCTATTTAATACCCCAAATAAAATAGCGCGTATCAGGGCGACAGAATATATCCGTGAAGCTGACAAATTGTTTCTGCCTGAACAAATCCCGATTGACTACTTAATATCGCCAGAACAATTAGTTATCGACTATATCTATAAATTAATTCAATACCCTGGCGCCCTTCAGGTTGTAAACTTTGCAGAAGGCAAAGTTAGCATAGTTGCTGTAAAAGCTTATTATGGCGGCTCACTCGTTGGTAATGCACTATCGAGCTTACGCGAACACATGCCACATATTGATACTCGTGTTGTCGCTATTTTCCGTCAAGATAGACCTATTCGCCCTCAAGGCTCAACAATTATTGAAGCGGGTGATGAGGTTTTTTTTGTTGCTTCAACACAACATATCCGAGCCGTAATGAGCGAGCTGCAAAGACTAGAAAAGCCATACAAACGTTTGATGATAGTCGGTGGTGGTAACGTCGGAGCCGGTCTAGCAAGGCGACTAGAAAAAGATTACAGCGTGAAACTTATTGAGCGAAACCAGAAGCGTGCAACAGAACTTGCTGAGTTACTGCATGATACCATTGTATTTTATGGCGATGCATCCGACCAAGAACTACTCACAGAAGAACATATTGAGCAAATGGATGTTTTTATTGCCCTAACAAATGATGATGAAGCTAATATTATGTCTGCTATGTTAGCAAAAAAAATGGGGGCTAAAAAAGCAATGGTTCTTATACAACGCTCTGCATACGTTGAACTCGTTCAAGGTGGGGTGATTGATATTGCGATTTCACCTCAACAGGCAACTATTTCTGCTTTATTAAGCCATGTTAGAAAAGCGGATATAGTCAATGTTTCATCTTTAAGAAGAGGCGTTGCGGAAGCTATTGAGGCAATTGCACACGGTGATGAAAATACGTCAAAAGTTGTTGGCAAAAAAATATCTGAAATTAAACTTCCTCCTGGAACTATTATTGGTGCAATTGTTCGTGAAGAAGAAGTCATTATAGCTAGTGATTACCATATAATTGAACAAGGTGACCATGTCATTATGTTTATTACAGATAAAAAGTATGTACCCGAAGTTGAAAAATTATTTCAACCAAGTCCATTCTTTTTATAAAAATAAAAATAGTAAATATTTGTAGCTTAATAATTTTAGCGACTATAATTTGTTAACCTAATACATGTTTTGTTTCAATTGAGTTATTTATTAAGGGGTCGTCTAATGAGCTTTTTAAAAGATTTCCGCGAATTTGCTATGAAGGGCAATGTAGTGGATATGGCAGTTGGTATTATTATTGGTGCTGCATTTGGTAAAATTGTATCTTCATTAGTTGCTGATGTCATTATGCCTCCGCTAGGTTTACTAATCGGAGGTGTTGATTTCAAATCATTCAGCGTAGTATTAAAAGAAGCACAAGGTGATTTACCAGCAGTAGTACTAAATTATGGTATGTTTATACAAACCGTTTTTGACTTCGTTATTGTTGCGTTCGCTATCTTTATGGCAATTAAGGTCATGAATAAAGTTCGCCGTGAAAAAGAAGCCGCACCAGCAGAGCCAGCCCCACCATCTAAAGAAGAAGTTCTGTTATCAGAAATTCGTGATCTTTTAAAAGAACAAAATAAAAATTAACTAAAAGGCCAGTGGTAATAAGTAAATAAACCTATTACCGCTGGCCTCCCAGTTAACTGACTTCTTATTTTTTTCTTTTCTTGTGTAACTGCCTTTTCCTTTTTTATTTTTTTCAACTCTTTGGCGAAATAGTGGGTCATGTAGTAATGCTTCAATCGCATTATCTTTAATCTCACCACGTTTATGTTGATATTTACTCATGATATACCCTCATATAATTAGCAGATTGTATAATTAATAAACTTTAGATGCACCTTTTTCTAATATTTCCATAATGGAGCAATAGGTTGTCGCATGTTCTTCTCCACAACATGCTGAACTTAACATCTTAAGCGAATCGCGCATAATAATAAGCTCTTGTATCTTTTTTTCAACTTCAAGTAATCTGAGATCAACAATCTGTTTAGATTCTTGGCAGGTATGATGTTCAGGATCCACTCGTATTGAAAGTAGTTCAGTGATAGCTTCTAAAGTAAAACCTAACTGTTTTGCATAACGAATAAAACGCAGTCGCTGTAGGTCTTGTTCCGTAAATAACCGATACCCGCCTTCTGTTCTTTCTTTATGTCCCATCAAACCTTGTTTTTCATAAAAACGAATCGTATCAGGCGTCACATCTGCTAGCCTAGCAAGTTCACCTATCTTATACATGCTCATAATACTTACCTGTAAATATGGGTTAACCACGAAAAAATCAAGGGAATAAATTTATTTGAAGAAGTAAGAATAGCAGGTACAAAAAAACCGGGCAAATATACCCGGTTTTCTTGAAAGCGACAGCAGATTACTCTGCAGCTGCTTCTTGAGACTCAACAGCACGGTCAACAAGCTCGATGTAAGCCATCGGAGCGTTGTCACCTGTGCGGTAGCCACACTTAAGAATACGAGTGTAACCACCTGCACGAGCTGCGAAACGAGGTCCCAGTTCATTAAATAATTTTGCAACGATCTCGTTATCACGAGTACGTGCGAATGCCAGACGACGATTAGCTACGCTGTCGGTCTTGGCAAGAGTAATCAGCGGCTCAACGACGCGACGCAGTTCTTTCGCTTTAGGCAGAGTCGTCTTGATGATTTCATGACGAACTAAAGAACCTGCCATGTTACGGAACATAGCTTGGCGGTGGCTGCTGTTGCGGTTCAATTGACGACCACTCTTACGATGGCGCATGACCTTATCCTTCTCAGTAAAACCTTAACCTGTGATCTTAATCATCAGCAATACTTGCTGGTGGCCAATTTTCTAAGCGCATGCCCAGAGAAAGACCACGAGATGCCAAGACGTCCTTAATTTCAGTAAGAGATTTCTTACCAAGATTCGGAGTTTTAAGCAACTCAACTTCTGTACGCTGTACCAGATCACCGATGTAGTGGATAGCTTCTGCTTTGAGGCAGTTAGCAGAGCGGACAGTCAATTCCAGATCGTCAACTGGGCGCAATAAGATAGGATCGAATTCTGGTTTTTCTTCTTTAACTTCAGGCTGACGTACATCACGTAAGTCAACAAAAGCTTCAAGTTGTTCAGCCAGAATGGTTGCCGCACGGCGAATCGCCTCTTCAGGATCGATTGTACCGTTAGTTTCCATTTCAATAACTAACTTATCCAAGTCTGTACGTTGCTCAACACGAGCTGCTTCAACATTGTAGGCAATACGCTCTACTGGGCTGTAGCAAGCATCGACTAACAAACGACCGATTGGGCGCTCATCTTCTTCCGAATGAACTCGGGCAGAAGCCGGCACATAACCACGACCACGCTGTACTTTAATTCGCATATTAATAGATGCGCTTTCGTCAGTCAGGTGGCAGATGATGTGCTGTGGCTTGACGATTTCGACATCACCATCATGGATGATGTCGGCTGCAGTCACAGGGCCAATGCCAGATTTATTCAAGGTTAAAATAACTTCATCTTTCCCCTGAACTTTTACCGCCAGCCCTTTCAGGTTGAGGAGAATCTCCAGGATATCTTCCTGTACACCTTCTTTGGTGCTGTACTCATGCAGTACACCATCAATCTCAACCTCTGTCACCGCACAACCCGGCATAGACGAAAGCAGAATACGGCGCAGTGCGTTACCAAGAGTATGGCCAAAGCCACGCTCTAAAGGCTCAAGGGTCACCTTAGCGTGCGTCGAACTCACTTGCTCGATATCTACCAGGCGCGGTTTTAGAAACTCTGTCACAGAACCCTGCATTGTGTCCTCTCTTTGGTGCTAAGCTTTACTTGGAGTAAAGCTCGACGATCAGGTGTTCGTTAATGTCCGCAGACAAGTCAGTACGTTCAGGAATACGTTTGAACACACCTTCCATTTTAGCAGCATCAACTTCCAGCCAAGTTGGCTTCTCACGCTGTTCAGCCAGCTCTAAAGCAGCCTTAATACGAGACTGTTTTTTAGCTTTCTCACGAACGCTGATAACGTCATTCGGGGAAACCTGATAAGAAGCGATATTAACTACACGGCCATTTACCATGATAGCTTTATGGCTAACCATTTGACGTGCTTCTGCGCGAGTTGCGCCAAAGCCCATACGGTAAACGACGTTATCAAGACGACCTTCCAGCAAAGTCAGCAGGTTTTCACCTGTGTTGCCTTTCAGACGTGTTGCTTCTTTGTAATAGTTACGGAATTGACGTTCCAGAACACCGTAGATACGACGAACTTTTTGTTTTTCACGTAACTGGACGCCATAGTCAGACAGACGCGGTTTACGCGCACCGTGCTGGCCTGGAGCCTGTTCTAATTTACACTTGGTGTCAATCGCGCGAACACCAGACTTCAGGAAGAGGTCTGTTCCTTCGCGACGGCTCAGCTTGAGCTTAGGACCCAAATATCTAGCCATTTTCTTTCTCCAACAGTCCTAAAAAAAACGAAACGTATTAAACGCGACGTTTTTTCGGTGGGCGACAACCGTTATGAGGGATAGGAGTCACATCAGTAATATTAGTGATGCGGAAACCAGCGGCGTTCAGAGCACGAATTGTTGATTCGCGACCCGGACCCGGTCCCTTAACCATAACTTCCAGGTTCTTGATACCGTATTCTTTCACGGCTTCTGCGCAACGCTCTGCTGCAACCTGAGCTGCAAACGGAGTGGATTTGCGAGAACCACGGAAACCGGAACCACCGGCAGTTGCCCAACCCAATGCGTTACCTTGACGGTCTGTAATAGTAACGATTGTGTTGTTGAAAGAAGCATGGATATGAGCCACACCGTCTGAGACTTGTTTTCTTACACGCTTACGTGCACGAATTGGTGCTTTTGCCATTATTCAATACCCCGACTTATTTCTTGATCGGCTTACGCGGACCCTTACGGGTACGAGCGTTAGTCTTAGTACGCTGTCCGCGCACAGGAAGACCACGACGATGACGTAAACCACGGTAACATCCAAGGTCCATCAGACGCTTGATGCTCAGGGTAATTTCACGACGTAAGTCACCTTCTACAACGTATTTAGCAACTTCGTCACGCAGCTTGTCGATTTGTTCTTCAGACAGCTCACTGATCTTAACATTTTCAGCAATACCAGTTGCTTCACAGATAGCCTGTGAACGAGTTTTGCCGATACCGAAAATCGATGTTAAAGCGATTACAGTATGTTTATGATCAGGAATGTTAATGCCTGCTATACGGGCCACTATGCACTCCTAAGTTAAAATATACATTACTGTGCTGAAAAGCCCGTTTTCAGGATACTCAAACAATAATGTATCTTAGATAAAAAAGATTGGCTGGCTAATTTAGCCAGCTCAACCCAACTTTGCAAGAAAAAAATGCTTTTTCTTAACCTTGACGTTGTTTATGTCTTGGTTCAACACTACAAATTACACGAACGCTACCATTGCGACGAATAATTTTGCAGTTACGGCATAATTTCTTGACGGAAGCACGAACTTTCATTTTTACTCTCCGTAACTTCTAAGCAAACCATAATCACACTAAATGATTACTTACCTTTCAGGTTTGCTTTCTTCAATGCAGACTCATACTGACTTGACATCATCAGAGTTTGCACTTGAGCCATAAAGTCCATGATAACGACAACCACGATTAAGAGGGAAGTACCACCAAAATAGAAAGGTACTTTCATTGCGTCACGCATGAACTCCGGGATTAGGCAGATGAAGGTAATATATAATGCGCCAACTAATGTTAAGCGAGTCATTACCTTATCAATGTACTTGGCCGTTTGCTCTCCCGGACGAATTCCTGGTACAAATGCACCGGACTTCTTCAGGTTATCTGCTGTTTCTCTCGGGTTGAAAACCAACGCCGTATAGAAGAAACAGAAGAAGATGATCGCAGATGCATAAAGTAACACATATAACGGTTGACCAGGCTGTAAATACATAGAAATTGTAGTCAGCCAGTCCCAGCCAGTTCCATCACCAAACCAAGAAGCTATTGTACCCGGGAATAGTATGATACTGGAAGCAAAAATTGCAGGAATTACACCCGCCATATTCACTTTTAACGGTAAATGTGTACTTTGTGCTGCGTAAACACGGCGGCCTTGCTGACGTTTAGCGTAATTAACGACGATACGACGTTGACCACGTTCCATAAACACAACAAAGAATGTAACCGCGAATACTAACACCGCAACCAACAGCAACAGGAGGAAGTGCAGATCGCCTTGCCGAGCTTGCTCGATGGTATGGCCAATAGCCGGCGGTAATCCCGCAACAATACCAGCAAAGATAATGATAGAAATACCGTTACCGATACCTCTTTCAGTTATCTGCTCACCTAACCACATAAGGAACATAGTCCCCGTGACCAAGCTAACAACAGCCGTAAAGTAGAACGGGAGACCCGGATCAATAACTAACCCTTGCATCCCTGGCATATTCGGTAGACCCATTGCAATACCAATAGATTGGAATATTGCTAATACCAGAGTACCCCAACGAGTATATTGGCTTATCTTCCGACGACCTGCTTCTCCTTCCTTCTTAATCTCTGCTAACCGTGGATTAACCACTGATAATAATTGGATGATAATCGATGCCGAAATATACGGCATGATACCCAAAGCAAAGATAGAAGCACGGCTAAGAGCACCACCAGAGAACATGTTAAACATTTCAATGATGGTGCCTTGTTGCTGTTCGAGCAATTTGGCAAGCACAGTGGCATCAATACCAGGGATTGGAATAAAAGAACCAATTCGGAAAACAATTAGCGCACCAATTACAAACAAAAGTCTGCGTTTAAGTTCGCCAGCTCCACCCTTGGCACTTTGAAAATCTAATCCTGGTTGTTTAGCCATCTGTCACTTATTCCTCAATTTTACCGCCGGCAGCTTCGATTGCAGCGCGAGCACCTTTAGTAACACGAAGGCCACGTACAGTAACTGCACGGTTCACTTCGCCAGACAGAATAACTTTCGCATATTCAATCTGGATGCCAACAACGTTCGCGGCTTTCAGTGCGTTCAGATCAATAACATCGCCTTCAACAGCAGCAAAATCAGACAGACGAATCTCTGCAGTGATCATTGCTTTGCGTGAAGTGAAGCCGAATTTCGGCAGACGACGGTATAAAGGCATCTGGCCGCCTTCGAAACCACGACGTACGCCACCGCCAGAACGAGATTTCTGACCTTTGTGACCACGGCCGCCGGTTTTACCGAGACCAGAACCGATACCACGACCTACGCGTTTAGGCGCGTGCTTGGCACCTTCAGCCGGAGACAGAGTATTTAAACGCATCTCTTACTCCTCAACTTTAACCATGTAGGAAACCAAGTTGACCATACCACGTACAGCAGGAGTATCCTCGCGCTCTACTGTATGACCAATGCGACGCAGACCTAAACCGACCAGTGTTGCCTTATGCTTAGGCAGACGACCGATTGAACTGCGAACTTGTGTAATTTTAATAGTCTTAGCCATAGCCGATTACCCCAGAATTTCTTCGACGGATTTTCCACGCTTAGCTGCGACCATTTCTGGAGACTTCATGCTGTCTAAAGCATCCAGTGTTGCACGAACCACGTTGATTGGGTTAGTGGAACCATAGGTTTTAGCCAGTACGTTGCGAACTCCAGCTACTTCTAAAACAGCACGCATTGCACCGCCGGCAATGATACCGGTACCTTCGTGAGCAGGTTGCATAAACACACGAGAACCAGTGTGTGTACCTTTCACAGGGTGGAACAATGTGCCGTTGTTTAGAGCAACGGTTTTCATACTGCGACGGGCTTTTTCCATCGCTTTCTGGATTGCTGCCGGAACTTCGCGCGCTTTGCCGTAGCCAAAACCAACGCGACCGTTACCATCACCAACTACAGTCAGTGCGGTAAAGCTGAAAATACGGCCACCTTTAACGGTTTTTGCTACGCGGTTTACCGCGATCAGCTTTTCCTGCAGTTCGCCAGCTTGTTTTTCGATGTGAGCCATCTTACACCTCTACCTTAGAACTGAAGGCCAGCTTCACGGGCAGCATCTGCCAGTGCCTGGACTCTACCATGATATTGGAAACCAGAACGGTCAAAAGCAACAACAGTGATGCCTTTTTCCAGTGCGCGTTCAGCAATTAATTTACCAACTACTGCTGCTGCATCTTTGTTTCCAGTGAATTTCACTTGCTCATTGATAGCTTTTTCTGTAGTAGAAGCTGCAACCAATGTTTCAGAACCGTTCGGTGCGATAACCTGCGCATAAATATGGCGTGGAGTACGATGTACCACCAGGCGAGTCGCACCCAACTCTTGGATCTTACGGCGTGCGCGGGTCGCACGACGGATACGAGCTGCTTTCTTATCCATAGTGTTACCTTACTTCTTCTTAGCCTCTTTGGTACGCACGATTTCATCGGCGTAACGAACACCTTTACCTTTGTAAGGTTCAGGACGACGGTAAGCACGCAGTTCTGCTGCAACTTGACCAATCACTTGCTTATCCGCACCTTTCAGTACGATTTCAGTTTGTGTTGGACATTCAGCAGTAATGCCTGCTGGCAGTGCGTGTTCAACCGGATGCGAGAAACCTAAAGACAAGCTTACTGCATTGCCTTTGATTGCTGCACGGTAACCAACACCGACCAGTTGAAGCTTTTTAGTGAAGCCTTCGGTAACACCAACAACCATTGCATTACACAGTGAACGAGTAGTACCCGCTTGTGCCCATGCATCATCAAAACCTTCGCGTGGTGCGAAAGTCAGTTGATTGTCTTCGCTTTTAACTTCAACTGCATTATGGATAGTACGAGTAAGCTCGCCGTTTTTACCCTTAATCGAAATAACCTGACCGTTGAGTTTTACCTCTACGCCGGCAGGAATGACGACGGGTGCTTTTGCCACACGAGACATTCTTTCCTCCCGAATTAAGCTACGTAGCAGAGAATCTCGCCACCAAGACCAGCTTGGCGAGCTGCACGATCAGTCATGACACCTTTAGAGGTAGAAACAACAGCGATACCTAAACCAGCCATAACTTGTGGCAGCTCATCTTTTTTCTTATAGATGCGCAGACTTGGGCGGCTTACACGCTGAATGCTTTCTACAACAGCCTTACCTTGGAAATAACGTAAAGTCAGTTCCAGTTCTGGCTTGATGTCGCCTTCAATTTTAAAATCTTCAATATAACCTTCTTCCTTCAGCACTTTGGCAATTGCCACTTTCAGCTTGGAGGAAGGCATGGTGACCGCAACTTTGTTCGCGGCCTGACCGTTACGGATACGGGTCAGCATATCCGCGATGGGATCTTGCATGCTCATCTGTCTTTACTCCCGTGATTCAAATGGAATTACCAACTTGCCTTTTTAAGGCCCGGGATTTCACCGCGCATAGCGGCTTCACGGACTTTAATACGGCTCAGACCAAACTTCCGCAGGAAACCGTGCGGACGCCCTGTTTGACGGCAGCGGTTACGCTGACGAGAAGGACTTGAATCACGTGGCAGTGTTTGCAGCTTGAGAACAGCGTCCCAGCGATCTTCATCAGATGCTTTAACATCAGAGATGATAGCTTTCAGTTCTACGCGTTTTGCGAAGAATTTCTCAGCTAATTTAGCACGTTTAACATCACGCGCTTTCATAGATTTCTTAGCCATGAGTACCCTGCCTTACTTGCGGAACGGGAAGTTGAACGCTGCTAACAGTGCGCGACCTTCGTCATCTGATTTCGCAGTAGTGGTGATAGTAATATCTAAACCACGTACGCGATCCACTTTATCGTAATCGATTTCAGGGAAGATGATTTGTTCACGAACACCCATGCTGTAGTTACCGCGACCATCGAAAGACTTAGCGGACAAGCCACGGAAGTCACGAATACGTGGTACAGCAATAGAAATCAGACGCTCAAGGAACTCCCACATGCGTTCGCCACGCAGGGTTACTTTACAGCCGATTGGATAGCCCTGACGGATTTTGAAGCCTGCAACAGATTTGCGTGCTTTGGTGATCAAAGGTTTTTGACCTGAGATCGCTGTTAAATCAGCTGCTGCATTATCCAGCAGTTTTTTATCAGCAATCGCTTCACCAACACCCATATTCAGGGTGATCTTCTCGACCCGAGGGACTTGCATGACAGAAGTGTAGCTAAACTCGGTCATGAGTTTATTAACTACTTCGTCTTTATAGTAATCATGCAGTTTCGCCATCGTATACTCCAAAAATTACTTGATAGTTTCACTGTTAGATTTGAAGAAACGGACTTTTTTGCCGTCTTCGAATCTAAAGCCTACACGGTCAGCCTTACCAGTTGCCGCGTTAAAGATTGCAACGTTAGAAACTTGAATAGCCGCTTCTTTTTCAACGATGCCACCTGGTTGGTTCAGAGCCGGTACAGGCTTCTGATGTTTTTTAACCAGATTGATACCTTCAACGATAACTTTACTAGAAGAAATAACCTGCTTTACTTTACCGCGCTTACCTTTGTCTTTCCCAGTTAGCACGATAACTTCGTCATCACGACGGATTTTCGCTGCCATAGTTCGCTCCTTAGAGTACTTCAGGTGCCAGAGAGATAATTTTCATAAACTTCTCGTTACGAAGTTCACGAGTTACCGGCCCAAAAATACGCGTACCGATTACTTGCTCACTGTTATTATTTAATAACACACAAGCATTACCATCGAAGCGAATGACAGAACCGTCAGGGCGACGTACACCCTTCTTGGTGCGCACCACTACCGCTTTCAGGACATCACCCTTTTTAACTTTACCGCGTGGAATTGCTTCTTTAACAGTAATTTTAATGATGTCGCCTACATGTGCATAGCGACGGTGCGAGCCACCTAGAACCTTGATACACATTACGCGACGTGCACCGGAGTTGTCGGCCACGTTCAGCATAGTCTGTTCTTGGATCATTTTAGTGCTCCGCTAAATGTCAACTACTACTGAGCCACCTCATTATGAAGAGGCCGTTCAAATATACCCATACTACGAGGGCGCGGCATTATAACACCACATCATCGTGTTGGACAGAAAAAAATAAACGGCTCAATCAAAAAGAGCCGTTTATTCATCAAGAAAAGTTATTCTATTACAGAACAGCTTTTTCTACAACGCGAACTAAGGCCCAAGACTTAGTCTTAGACAGTGGACGAGTTTGGCGGATTTCTACCACGTCACCAATTCCACATTCATTGTTCTCGTCATGTACGTGCAATTTAGTCGTACGACGGATGAATTTACCATACAGAGGGTGTTTCACCATACGTTCGATAGCAACAACAATAGATTTCTCCATTTTATCGCTAACTACACGACCTTGCAGAGTACGGATTTTATCGCTCATTACGCACCTGCCTTCTCAGTCAGTAAAGTCTTCACACGTGCGATATCGCGACGCACTTGTTTCAACAGATGAGACTGTTGCAGCTGACCGCTTGCAGCCTGCATACGTAAATTAAATTGTTCACGTAACAGGTTCAAAAGTTCAGCATTCAGCTCTTCAACGCTTTTTTCGCGCAGCTCTTGTGCTTTCATTACATCACCGTCTTAGTTACAAAGGTGGTTTTGATAGGCAGTTTCGCTGCTGCCAGAGAGAATGCCTCACGAGCCAGCTCTTCAGGCACACCGTCCATTTCGTACAGTACTTTACCAGGCTGAATTAAGGCAACCCAATATTCTACGTTACCTTTACCTTTACCCATACGAACTTCGAGTGGTTTCTCAGTGATTGGTTTGTCTGGGAACACACGGATCCAGATTTTACCTTGACGCTTAATAGCACGGGTCATAGCACGACGTGCCGCTTCGATCTGACGTGCAGTCAGACGACCACGGCCAACAGCTTTAAGACCGAAAGTGCCGAAGCTAACATCCGTACCTTGCGCTAGACCACGGTTGCGGCCTTTGTGCACCTTACGGAATTTTGTACGCTTTGGTTGTAACATCAGCGACTCTCCTTACTTGCGGCCTTTACGCTGCTGCTTTTTAGGTTGAGCAGCTGGTTTCTCAGCTTGTTCAACAGCAGCCATACCACCCAGAATCTCACCTTTGAAGATCCATACCTTAACGCCGAGAACACCATAAGTGGTGTGCGCTTCTGAAGTGTTGTAATCGATATCAGCACGTAATGTGTGCAGTGGCACACGGCCTTCACGATACCACTCGGTACGAGCGATTTCAGCACCGCCTAAACGGCCACTGACTTCAACTTTAATACCTTTAGCGCCCAGACGCATTGCGTTCTGTACCGCACGCTTCATAGCACGACGGAACATAACACGACGTTCCAGCTGTGAAGAAATGCTGTCAGCAACTAATTTAGCGTCTAGTTCTGGTTTACGAACTTCGGCGATATTGATTTGCGCAGGAACACCAGCGATATCCGCTACTGTTTTACGCAGTTTTTCAACGTCTTCACCTTTCTTACCGATAACGATACCTGGGCGAGCAGTGTGAATAGTCACACGGATGCTTTTCGCAGGACGTTCGATAACGATGCGAGAGATTGACGCTTTTGCCAATTCTTTATTCAAGTACTGGCGTACTTTGTAATCGCTGTCTAGGTTGTCAGCGAATTCATTGGTGTTCGCATACCAAGTAGAGTTCCAAGGTTTGACAATACCCAGGCGAATACCATTAGGATGTACTTTCTGACCCATTGCTAGTCTCCAGAGTCTCAGCGATCGGACACAACCACAGTAATGTGGCTGGTGCGCTTAAGAATACGATCTGCACGGCCTTTCGCACGCGGCATGATGCGTTTCATGGTTGGACCTTCGTCTACGAAAATTTTCGCAACTTTCAGGTCATCAATGTCAGCGCCATCGTTTTGCTCTGCGTTAGCAATTGCAGATTCAAGTACTTTCTTCACTAAACCAGCAGCTTTCTTGTTGGTGTAGGTCAGAATTTCCAGAGCTTGCGACACTTTCTTACCGCGAATCAGGTCGGCAACTAAGCGAACCTTCTGGGCAGAAGAACGAGCGTGGCGATGCATAGCTAAAGTTTCCATCTCTTCCTCCTATCCTTAACGTTTCTTAGCTTTCTTATCTGCCGCGTGGCCGCGATAAGTGCGAGTCGGTGCGAATTCACCCAGTTTGTGACCAACCATTTCGTCGGTTACAAAAACTGGAACATGCTGACGACCATTATGGACAGCGATGGTCAATCCGATCATATTAGGAAAGATCGTTGAACGACGGGACCAAGTCTTAAGAGGCTTCTTGTCTCCGCTTTCCACCGCTTTCTCTACCTTCTTCAGCAAGTGCAGGTCAATAAAAGGACCTTTCTTGAGAGAACGTGGCATGGTTTATCCTCTAATTATTTTTTAGAACGATGACGTACGATGAATTGATCAGTACGCTTGTTACTACGAGTTTTCTTACCTTTGGTTTGAACGCCCCATGGTGTTACTGGGTGTTTACCAAAGTTACGGCCTTCACCACCACCATGTGGATGGTCTACTGGGTTCATCGCAGTACCGCGAACGGTAGGACGAACACCACGCCAGCGGCTAGCACCAGCTTTACCGAGAACACGTAACATATGTTCAGCGTTACCAACTTCACCAAGAGTTGCACGGCAATCAGCTAAAACTTTACGCATTTCACCAGAACGCAGACGTAATGTGACATAAGCACCATCACGAGCAACGATTTGAGCGTAAGTACCTGCTGAACGCGCTAACTGTCCACCTTTACCTGGTTTCAGTTCGATGTTATGAACTGTAGAACCAACAGGGATGTTGCGCATCGGCAGTGCGTTACCAGCTTTGATTGCTGAATCAACACCAGATTGAATCTGGTCGCCAGCTTTCAGGCCTTTTGGTGCAAGAATATAACGACGTTCACCGTCTTTATATAGAACCAGTGCAATGTTCGCAGAACGATTTGGATCATATTCCAAACGCTCAACAACTGCAGGAACACCGTCTTTGTTGCGTTTGAAGTCAACTAAACGATAATGCTGCTTATGGCCACCACCGATATGACGGGTAGTGATACGGCCATTGTTGTTACGACCACCGGATTTGCTGTTTTTTTCTAACAGCGGAGCATAAGGTTTACCCTTATGCAGCTCAGGGTTAACCACTTTAACTACGTGGCGACGGCCCGGAGACGTAGGTTTACATTTAACAACTGCCATTGTTCTTTACTCCTCCGACTTACTCAGCACCGCTAATGAAGTCCAAATTTTGGCCTTCTTTCAGCGTGACGTAAGCTTTTTTCCAGTCGCTACGACGACCGAAACGCTGACCGTGGCGTTTAGTTTTGCCTTTAACCAGCAAAGTGTTAACACCTTCAACTTCAACTTCAAACAGTTTCTGTACAGCAGCTTTGATTTCTGCTTTAGTCGCGTCTTTCGCAACTTTGAGAACGATGGTATTGCTTTTTTCCATCGCTGTAGAAGCTTTTTCAGATACATGCGGCGCGCGCAGTACTTTTAGCAGACGTTCTTCACGGATCATGCCAGCATCTCCTCAACTTGCTTCACAGCATCAGCAGTCATAACCACTTTGTCGAAGGCGATCAGGCTAACCGGGTCAATACCTGCTGCATCACGAACGTCAACCTTATACAGGTTACGCGCTGCTAAAAACAGATTTTCATCTAATTCAGCAGTGATGATCAGAACATCTTCCAGAGCCATATCTTTCAGTTTCTGTGCCAGCAACTTAGTTTTAGGTGCTTCAACAGAGAACTTCTCGACAACGATCAGACGATCTTGACGTACCAACTCAGAGAGGATGCTTTTTAAAGCACCACGGTACATCTTCTTATTAACTTTTTGACTGTGGTCCTGTGGTTTAGCTGCGAAGCTAACACCACCAGAGCGCCAAATTGGGCTCTTTACTGAACCAGAACGTGCACGGCCAGTACCTTTTTGACGCCATGGTTTTTTACCTGAACCAGAAACTTCAGCACGAGTTTTCTGAGCACGAGTACCTTGACGAGCACCAGCTGCATACGCAACAACTACTTGGTGAACAAGCGCTTCATTGAAATCACGCCCGAAGGTAGTTTCGGAAACAGTCAGCGCGCTTTGCGCGTCTTTCATTACCAATTCCATTCCTATCTCCTCGACGTTAAGCCTTGACAGCCGGTTTTACGATCAGGTTGCTACCAGTTGCTCCTGGAACAGCACCTTTGACCAGCAGCAGGTTGCGCTCAGCGTCAACACGTACTACATCTAGGCTTTGAACAGTTACACGCTCATTACCCAGTTGGCCTGCCATTTTCTTGCCTTTAAACACTTTGCCCGGAGTCTGGTTTTGACCGATAGAACCCGGAACACGGTGAGACAAGGAGTTACCGTGAGTAGCATCTTGAGTACGGAAATTCCAGCGCTTAACTGTGCCGGCAAAACCTTTACCTTTAGATGTACCAGTAACGTCGACTTTTTTAACGTCAGCGAAAATTTCAACGCTAATGCTTTGACCTACTGTGTATTCTGCACTGTCTTCAATGCGGAATTCACGCAGGATACGGCCAGCTTCGACGCCAGCTTTAGCGAAATGACCTGCTTCAGGCTTAGTTACACGATTAGCTTTTTTGCTACCGGTAGTAACCTGAATTGCATTATAACCGTCAGTTTCTGCAGTTTTAACCTGAGTAACACGGTTATTTTCAATTTCGATAACAGTTACAGGTATAGAAACGCCATCTTCAGTGAAGATACGAGTCATACCGACTTTCTTACCGACTAAACCTTTCATTGTTTCAACCTCTCAATCGTTCGACGACCTGATTAACCCAGGCTGATCTGCACGTCAACGCCGGCAGCCAGGTCCAGACGCATCAGAGCATCAACGGTCTTTTCGGTTGGCTCAACGATGTCAACCAGACGCTTGTGAGTGCGAATTTCGTACTGATCACGCGCATCTTTGTTAACGTGCGGAGAAATCAGAACGGTAAAACGCTCTTTACGTGTCGGCAGCGGGATAGGACCACGAACTTGCGCACCAGTGCGCTTAGCAGTCTCTACGATTTCCGCAGTTGATTGATCGATTAAACGATGATCAAAAGCTTTCAGGCGGATACGGATTCTTTGGTTCTGCATGAGACCAGAGCTCCAACTATTTTATAAACGTAAATGATTACTCCTCGTACCCATTTCGATTGATGGGAGAGTGTAATCGTTCTTGATGTAACTTCCAAATCGGAAGTATTGTCTAAATGAGCAACAAATTGTTAACTCAATACTGATATTTCAGTCCTAAAATATAGGGCTTACTCATCAGTAAGCCCGCGCATTATACGTAAATTATAGGGAAACGCAAGCAATCGAGGAAAATATGTGCGAATTTTCTAGGGGAGTAATGGAAAAAACCTCAACCATGGAATACACAGTGGTTGAGGTTAGTTATTAACTTAATAAAACAACAGTACGGAATAAGACTTTATTCTTCTTTAACTTGTGCTTGAAGATAGTTTTGAATTCCCAAACGATTAATCAGCTCTAGTTGAGTTTCTATCCAATCAATATGATTTTCTTCATCAGCTAAAATTTCAATCATCAGGTCTCGACTTACGTAGTCATGAACCGAATCTGCATACTTAATAGCTTCCTTTAGATTTTTTGCCCCATCGATTTCAAGCTGTAAATCTGACTTCAGCATTTCTTCAACATCTTCACCAATATTCAATTTGCCAAGATCTTGTAAGTTAGGAATACCTTCGAGGAAAAGAATTCGCTCTATATATTTATCTGCGTGCTTCATTTCATCAATTGATTCGTGATATTCCATCTCATTGAGACGTGTAAGCCCCCAATTTTTAAACATGCGTGCATGCAAAAAATATTGGTTAATTGCAACTAACTCATTGCCCAGTAGTTTATTTAGGTGGGCTATCATTTTTTTATCGCCTTTCATTTCTACCCTCCATCGCTTCCAGTCTTTTAAGTGTAGTACTGAAATTGATGTTAGTGTGATTTTTACACAATGTATTTAAACAAAAGGTGATAAATATGGTGGGAATAATTTGACTGGTATTAAATACTATGCGACTTCAGTTGCGCACGCATCCTCAAAAATCATTTGCTCTTCATATAAAATTGCCTTCGTCTGTCGAATACATTTTCCACATTCTAAGCCTACAGGCAGAATTTGTCGTAGACCCTTTAGTGAGGTCACTTGATACTTTCTTGCGGCATTTCTGATCTGTTTATCAGTAATGGCTTCACAAAGGCAGATGTACATGATGCTTACCTGTATAAATCACATACAGATAGTTTAAATAAAAATGATTTGCATTTCAATTATCATTACTAATGATTTACAAAGATCATTTACCACTGAGCGATTAATTACACAAGCAAGTGAAATCAAAAGAAAAAATAACTTTTAATATGAATGATTCGGCTAATATATAGCAACGTAATGCTGCAATTTTATGTAGTCAAAATTTTGCTTATAACAACAAAAGGGCACCTAAATAAGGTGCCCTTTTTTAAAACTAGATAAAGCTATGTATTATGCAATAATTTTTGCAACAACACCCGCACCTACAGTACGGCCACCTTCACGGATTGCGAAACGTAAACCGTCGTCCATCGCGATTGGGTGGATCAGGGTAACGATCATGTTGATGTTATCACCTGGCATTACCATCTCTACGCCTTCTGGCAGTTCGATAGTACCTGTTACGTCAGTTGTACGGAAGTAGAACTGTGGACGGTAACCTTTGAAGAATGGAGTATGACGACCACCTTCATCTTTGCTCAGAATATAAACTTCTGATTCAAATTTAGTGTGTGGCTTGATTGAACCTGGTTTCGCCAGTACTTGACCACGTTGAATTTCTTCACGCTTAGTACCACGCAGCAGAACACCAACGTTCTCACCTGCACGACCTTCGTCTAACAGTTTACGGAACATTTCAACGCCAGTACAAGTTGTTTTAACCGTGTCTTGAATACCAACGATTTCAACTTCTTCACCAACTTTGATGATACCACGCTCAACACGGCCTGTTACTACTGTACCACGACCTGAGATTGAGAATACGTCTTCGATTGGCAGCAGGAATGGCTTGTCAATTGCACGCTCTGGCTCTGGAATGTAAGTATCCAGGTGGCCTGCTAATTCAACAATTTTCGCTTCCCACTCTGGGTTGCCTTCCAGCGCTTTCAGTGCTGAACCACGAACAACTGGAGTGTCGTCGCCTGGGAAATCGTATTGAGACAGAAGTTCACGAACTTCCATTTCGACTAATTCTAACAGCTCTTCGTCGTCTACCATGTCACATTTGTTCAGGAAAACGATGATGTAAGGAACACCAACCTGACGACCTAACAGGATGTGCTCACGAGTTTGTGGCATTGGGCCATCAGTCGCAGCAACAACCAGAATTGCACCGTCCATCTGAGCAGCACCAGTGATCATGTTTTTAACATAGTCGGCGTGTCCTGGGCAGTCTACGTGCGCGTAGTGGCGAGTTGGAGTATCGTATTCTACGTGTGAAGTAGAGATGGTGATACCACGCGCTTTTTCTTCTGGTGCGTTATCGATTTGGTCGAATGCGCGAGCAGAACCGCCGTAAGTTTTAGCCAGAACAGTAGTGATAGCTGCTGTCAGAGTAGTTTTACCGTGGTCAACGTGGCCGATAGTACCAACGTTAACGTGCGGTTTTGAACGTTCAAATTTTTCTTTAGACATTAGATTGTCCCTCTAAGACACGGAATCGGTGGTTAAACCACATCAACCAAGCAAGAATTATTTCGCTTGTTTTTTTCAGGAGACAAATCAGGGAGATAAGTGAGAACATAAAGGAAGTGGTGCTGATAGGCAGATTCGAACTGCCGACCTCACCCTTACCAAGGGTGTGCTCTACCAACTGAGCCATATCAGCACATCTTGGAGCGGGCAGCGGGAATCGAACCCGCATCATCAGCTTGGAAGGCTGAGGTAATAGCCATTATACGATGCCCGCAATGAACTCGGCTACCTGAGTTATCAGCTGTTAAACTGTTCCTCAAAATTTTCTCTTAAGAAAATTTCTTGGAGATGGTGGTGGGAGAAGGATTCGAACCTTCGAAGTCTGTGACGGCAGATTTACAGTCTGCTCCCTTTGGCCGCTTGGGTATCCCACCTATCCAAATTTTTAATGGTGCCGGCACCAAGAGTCGAACTCGGGACCTACTGATTACAAGTCAGTTGCTCTACCAACTGAGCTATGCCGGCATCAAGTGCTGCGCATTCTAGGTAGAGTCGGCGCAGGTTGCAACAAAAAAATTAACTTTTTTGTTTGTTCGCTCACATTTTGTTCGCTTTTCGCATTTTTGTTGATTTTTTAACTGTTTTAAGCTTAAAACATCAACAGCAGCTGTTAACTATAGTCCATTATCATTTGGTCAGTAAAGGGAGAAAAAGGCTTAAAATTTTTAAAATCATTATTTTTTATTCGATATCACAGTTTTACCCTCTTATTCTTAGGTGTTTTTTTCATCACTCAGTATCATTTTTTCTGCCTGCATCAAAAAAAACTGATAAAAAATAGAAAAAAACCTACGCCTCCCCACTTTCCCTCGCTATGATGCTAGCAAATTTTATGGATACGGGTGTTTAGGCAACCTGTCCAACCTGCATAAAATAGGCAGATGTTGGTTTATGAAAAAGAAAGAAAATTTTATTACTACGCCATACTTAGAGTTTGATAGAGAACACTGGGCAACTTTACGTGATTCAGTACCGCTTACATTAACATCGAGTGAACTTCTAGAGTTAAAAGGGATTAACGAAGAACTCTCTATGGAAGATGTTATAGAAATTTATCTACCTTTATCGCGTTTACTGAATTTTTATATTAGTTCCAACTTACGTCGTCAGGCTGTTCTAGAACAATTCCTTGGAACTAATGGCGCAAAAGTGCCTTATATTATTGGTATAGCAGGTAGTGTGGCCGTTGGTAAAAGTACAACAGCACGTTTACTGCAAGCACTACTCACTCGTTGGCCTGAACACCGTAAAGTTGACCTGATCACAACTGATGGTTTTTTACATCCTAATCAAGTATTAAAAGATAGGAATATCATGAAGAAAAAAGGTTTTCCGCAATCTTATGATATGCGAAAACTAGTCAACTTCGTGTCACAAATAAAATCAGGTGCACGTAATGTTAAGGCTCCGGTTTATTCGCATTTAACGTATGACATTGTCCCTGATGAAGAACAGGTAATTGATCAACCTGATATTTTAATACTCGAAGGGCTGAATGTCTTACAAAGTGATATGGATTATCCACAAGACCCCCATCATGTATTTGTATCTGACTTTGTTGATTTCTCCATTTATGTTGATGCTGCACCTGAATTATTAAAGCAATGGTATATCGGTCGGTTCCTTAAATTTAGGCAAGGTGCATTCTCAGATCCTGATTCTTACTTCCATAGTTATTCTAAACTTAGGGAAGAAGAGGCAATTAATATTGCTAGCTCTATTTGGGATGAAATTAATGGGCTAAACCTTGAAGAAAATATATTACCAACAAAGGAAAGAGCCAGTTTAATTATGACTAAAGGTGAGAATCATTCTATTCAGAGTGTTAGATTAAGAAAGTGATTATTTATATTGGCCGGTTTCTCTCCGGCCAGTAATATATTATTCATTTGGTCTTAAGGATATTTCACCACCAATATAGGAAATTATTTCGCCATTATCCTTCTGTAGCAATAATGCACCTTGCTCATTAATCCCACGTTCAATTCCCGTTATTATTTCGTTGCCAATCAATAACTTAACATTTCTATTTAAAAAATTATCTAACTCAATCCATCTTTCTAAAAATGGTTTTAGCCCTTCTTTTTCAAATAAAACCAATGAATTCCTCAAAGCTTGAATTATATTTGCTGATAATTCATTTCTCTCTATATTTTCAAATTCGTCAGATAGAGAGGACCAGGCTTGAGTTATGTTTTCGCTACTGTCAGAATTTTCTTTATTCATGCCAATATTAATACCAATACCGATAATAATATGAGCTGCATCCCCTGTTTTACCCGTTAATTCAACCAAAATTCCTGCAAGCTTTTTATCATTCATATATAGGTCATTAGGCCATTTGACTTTGACTTTATTACCAATTAATTTATTTAACGTTTCAGCGACAACAATACCAACAACTAAGCTTAACCCTATTGCCGCCGCAGGACCTTGGTCTAATTTCCAGTACATGGATAAGTAAAGGTTACATCCAAATGGTGATATCCATTGCCTTCCTCTTCTGCCTCGCCCAGCACTTTGATACTCAGCAAGACACGTATCCCCTGACTGTAATTCAGTAATTCTCTCCAACATGTACTGATTAGTAGAATCAATAACAGGTTCAACTATAATATTTACGTCATCAACTCGCTGTTTTATTGTATCTTCGTTAAGTAGGTTAATAGGATAAGGTAGCTTATACCCTTTACCGGTTACCGTTTGTACATTCAGTCCCCACGAACGTAGCGTTTTTATATGCTTATTGATCGCTGCGCGGGTCATCCCTAGTTTATCTCCTAGCTGTTCTCCTGAATGCACTTGCGCATCGGCCAAGATATTTATGAGATCTAGTGGGGTGTTTCTTTCTTTCATTGAATACATTCCATTGCGTTGATTTCGCCATTTTTACCAATAAACCTGACCTCTGGTTCTAAATGTATACCAAAATGCTCTAAAACCTTTTGACTCACATATTTTGCTAGATTGACAATGTCTTGCCCTGTCGCTCGGTTTTTATTGATTAAAACCAATGCTTGCTGCTTATGTACCGCAGCACCACCGATTTCATGTCCTTTCAGACCACATTGGTCGATAAGCCACCCTGCTGCTAGCTTTACGCGTCCATCTTCTTGGTTATATTGAGGACAATTAGGATAAGCTATTTTTATGGCTTGTGCTTTTTCTGCTGAAATAATAGGATTTTTAAAGAAACTCCCTGCATTACCTGTTATTGCCGGATCAGGTAATTTACTTCTACGCGTTTGGCATACAGAGTTAAATACTTGTTCTGGTGTTACTGTATTGGGGTCAAGCTGAGCAAGGTCACCATATATAAGCTTAGGCGTCCATTCTTTAGCAAGTTTTAACCCAACACTGATAATGACATAGCCATATTGATATTCATGCTTAAAAATGCTATCACGGTAGCCAAACTGACACTCTGCAGCTGTTAGCCGTGTTACTTTACCTGTATCTAGAGAAAGTACATCAACATACTGACATATATCTTTTAGCTCTAAACCATAAGCACCAATATTTTGAATGGGCGCAGAACCTACACAACCTGGGATCAACGCTAAATTTTCCGCACCACAAACACCTTCACTCAATAACGTTTCAAGTAATTGATGCCAATTTTCACCTGCTTGAGCATGAACATACCAATAGCTGATATCTTCTGTTATTTGTACACCCTTTAGCTGATTGATGATTACTACACCTGCAAAGTCTTCAACAAATAGAACATTGCTTCCCCCTCCTAATAATAATACTGGGAGTTGCTGATTTTTAGCCTCGCTCCATTGCTGGAGTAGAGATTCTTGGTTATCCACAAAAACAATTGATAGTGCTTTTGCTTGAATGCCAAAGCTATTAAATGATTTAAGTTCAGACGTTAGGTTCATTACAGCCTTCAGTACAAATAAAACAAAGATAAGATAAGTCTATCAGGCTGGATTAAGAGTGAATAGCAGGATTAAGAAAATAAGATAATTAGTGAAAATTACTCTATTAGTAGAATGCAAAAAGCCACCCAATGGGTGGCCTCTTTATATTTAAAACCTAGCAGTTCCCTACTCTCACATGGGGAGACCCCACACTACCATCGGCGCTACGGCGTTTCACTACTGAGTTCGGCATGGGGTCAGGTGGGACCACCGCGCTATTGCCGCTAGGTAAATTCTTTTTAAATGCCGATTATATGGTGCTGATACCCAGATTCGAACTGGGGACCTCACCCTTACCAAGGGTGTGCTCTACCAACTGAGCCATATCAGCAATATGGTGCGGTCAGTTAGTACTGACACAACCTTAAAATTTAATGTCTGGCAGTTCCCTACTCTCACATGGGGAGACCCCACACTACCATCGGCGCTACGGCGTTTCACTGCTGAGTTCGGCATGGGGTCAGGTGGGACCACCGCGCTATTGCCGCCAGACAAATTCTGTTTTGTTCCCGTTTAGTTTTTTCTTCACTAAACCAGAACCTCAATCTCAAACAAGCTGCGTGTCCTTCACCCTTCGGCTTCTCACGTTCTCTGAAAAACAACTCTATCTCTCTAAAACACCTTCGGTGTTGTCAGGTTAAGCCTCACGGTTCATTAGTATTGGTTAGCTCAACGTATCGCTACGCTTACACACCCAACCTATCAACGTCTTAGTCTTAAACGTTCCTTTAGGACCCTTAAAGAGTCAGGGAAGACTCATCTCAAGGCAAGTTTCCCGCTTAGATGCTTTCAGCGGTTATCTCTTCCGCACTTAGCTACCGGGCAATGCCATTGGCATGACAACCCGAACACCAGTGGTGCGTCCACTCCGGTCCTCTCGTACTAGGAGCAGCCCCTTTCAATCTTCCAACGCCCACGGCAGATAGGGACCGAACTGTCTCACGACGTTCTAAACCCAGCTCGCGTACCACTTTAAACGGCGAACAGCCGTACCCTTGGGACCTACTTCAGCCCCAGGATGTGATGAGCCGACATCGAGGTGCCAAACACCGCCGTCGATATGAACTCTTGGGCGGTATCAGCCTGTTATCCCCGGAGTACCTTTTATCCGTTGAGCGATGGCCCTTCCATTCAGAACCACCGGATCACTAAGACCTACTTTCGTACCTGCTCGAGCCGTCACTCTCGCAGTCAAGCTGGCTTATGCCTTTGCACTAACCGCATGATGTCCGACCATGCTTAGCCAACCTTCGTGCTCCTCCGTTACTCTTTGGGAGGAGACCGCCCCAGTCAAACTACCCACCAGACACTGTCCGCACCCCAGATAATGGGGCAACGTTAGAACATCAAACATTAAAGGGTGGTATTTCAAGGTTGGCTCCACGCAGACTGGCGTCCACGCTTCAAAGCCTCCCACCTATCCTACACATCAAGGCTCAATGTTCAGTGTCAAGCTATAGTAAAGGTTCACGGGGTCTTTCCGTCTTGCCGCGGGTACACTGCATCTTCACAGCGAGTTCAATTTCACTGAGTCTCGGGTGGAGACAGCCTGGCCATCATTACGCCATTCGTGCAGGTCGGAACTTACCCGACAAGGAATTTCGCTACCTTAGGACCGTTATAGTTACGGCCGCCGTTTACTGGGGCTTCGATCAAGAGCTTCTCCTTACGGATAACCCCATCAATTAACCTTCCAGCACCGGGCAGGCGTCACACCGTATACGTCCACTTTCGTGTTTGCACAGTGCTGTGTTTTTAATAAACAGTTGCAGCCAGCTGGTATCTGCGACTGGCTTCAGCTCCATGAGTAAATCACTTCACCTAATGCCAGCGTGCCTTCTCCCGAAGTTACGGCACCATTTTGCCTAGTTCCTTCACCCGAGTTCTCTCAAGCGCCTGAGTATTCTCTACCTGACCACCTGTGTCGGTTTGGGGTACGATTAATGATAATCTAGAGCTTAGAGGCTTTTCCTGGAAGCGGGGCATGAGCTACTTCATCACCGTAGTGACTCGTCGTCGGACCTCAGCATATAGTGAACCGGATTTGCCTAATTCACCTGCCTACATCCTTAAACCGGGACAACCGTCGCCCGGATAGCCTAGCCTTCTCCGTCCCCCCATCGCAATTATCACCAGTACGGGAATATTAACCCGTTTCCCATCGACTACGCATTTCTGCCTCGCCTTAGGGGTCGACTCACCCTGCCCCGATTAACGTTGGACAGGAACCCTTGGTCTTCCGGCGTGCGGGTTTTTCACCCGCATTATCGTTACTTATGTCAGCATTCGCACTTCTGATACCTCCAGCATGCCTCACAGCACACCTTCACAGGCTTACAGAACGCTCCCCTACCCAACAATATTTACATATCGCTGCCGCAGCTTCGGTGCATAGTTTAGCCCCGTTACATCTTCCGCGCAGGCCGACTCGACCAGTGAGCTATTACGCTTTCTTTAAATGATGGCTGCTTCTAAGCCAACATCCTGGCTGTCTGAGCCTTCCCACTTCGTTTCCCACTTAACTATGACTTTGGGACCTTAGCTGGCGGTCTGGGTTGTTTCCCTCTTCACGACGAACGTTAGCACCCGCCGTGTGTCTCCCGTGATAACATTCTTCGGTATTCGTAGTTTGCATCGAGTTGGTAAGTCGGGATGACCCCCTAGTCGAAACAGTGCTCTACCCCCGAAGATGAGTTCACGAGGCGCTACCTAAATAGCTTTCGGGGAGAACCAGCTATCTCCCGGTTTGATTGGCCTTTCACCCCCAGCCACAAGTCATCCGCTAATTTTTCAACATTAGTCGGTTCGGTCCTCCAGTTAGTGTTACCCAACCTTCAACCTGCCCATGGCTAGATCACCGGGTTTCGGGTCTATACCCTGCAACTTATTCGCCCAGTTAAGACTCGGTTTCCCTACGGCTCCCCTATACGGTTAACCTTGCTACAGAATATAAGTCGCTGACCCATTATACAAAAGGTACGCAGTCACCCCATCCTCAAATGTCCCGCTTGGCTTTGCGGCCAATCTTGCCCGATTTTTTAACTTCCGCTGCTCATGGACTTCGATGTCCACTGCGCTGCGGCTTGAAAAAATCGACCAACCTTGTTGGCAAATCCTGCGCTGTTATTGTGATGGTTTTACACCCTCACTCAATTGCCGAGGCACTTGAGTGATGGGGCTCCCACTGCTTGTACGTACACGGTTTCAGGTTCTATTTCACTCCCCTCGCCGGGGTTCTTTTCGCCTTTCCCTCACGGTACTGGTTCACTATCGGTCAATCAGGAGTATTTAGCCTTGGAGGATGGTCCCCCCATATTCAGACAGGATAACACGTGTCCCGCCCTACTCGTCGAGTTCACAACACTAACACCTTCGGATACGGGGCTATCACCCTTTACTGCCGGACTTTCCAGACCGTTCTCCTGATGCTAATGCTGATTAAGACTCTGGGCTGCTCCCCGTTCGCTCGCCGCTACTAGGGGAATCTCGGTTGATTTCTTTTCCTCGGGGTACTGAGATGTTTCAGTTCCCCCGGTTCGCTTCGTTTGACTATGTATTCATCAAACGATAGTGCAACGGATTGCACTGGGTTTCCCCATTCGGAAATCGTCGGTTGTAACGGTTCATATCACCTTACCGACGCTTATCGCAGATTAGCACGTCCTTCATCGCCTCTGATTGCCTAGGCATCCACCGTGTACGCTTAGTCGCTTAACCTCACAACCCGAAGGTGTCTTCTGACAACGAGTGACTGCACGTCATGATTTCTTCGTTGGGCAGTGCGCGCAATGCTCACGTACCTAAGTACGCTGCGCTTGCTGTGCGCTGGCCGCCTCGAACTCATTTCGTTCGTCGACTCGATGCTTCAGAGAAGCACATTCAAGTTGAGATTTTTGAGAGACTCTCACATTGTTTAAGCGATAAACAATGTGCGTTGTTTTCAATTTTCAGCTTGTTCCAGATTGTTAAAGAGCATAATTGTTAAACCAACTACAATATAATTGGCTTAATCATTATTGGGGACATCGTCTTTCACTCGATATCGGCGCAATTGGCGTCCCCTAGGGGATTCGAACCCCTGTTACCGCCGTGAAAGGGCGGTGTCCTAGGCCTCTAGACGAAGGGGACACGAAAATTCAATTGCAAAACACCGTTTTGCTATTTTCGTGTAAGTCTTATCCTCTCGAATAAGTCTCCCACGTAAAGCCATTGCTCTACTTTCTATCAGACAATCTGTGTGAGCACTTCACAAAAACACTTCAATGGTAAGGAGGTGATCCAACCGCAGGTTCCCCTACGGTTACCTTGTTACGACTTCACCCCAGTCATGAATCACAAAGTGGTAAGCGCCCTCCCGAAGGTTAAGCTACCTACTTCTTTTGCAACCCACTCCCATGGTGTGACGGGCGGTGTGTACAAGGCCCGGGAACGTATTCACCGTAGCATTCTGATCTACGATTACTAGCGATTCCGACTTCATGGAGTCGAGTTGCAGACTCCAATCCGGACTACGACGTACTTTATGAGTTCCGCTTGCTCTCGCGAGGTCGCTTCTCTTTGTATACGCCATTGTAGCACGTGTGTAGCCCTACTCGTAAGGGCCATGATGACTTGACGTCATCCCCACCTTCCTCCGGTTTATCACCGGCAGTCTCCTTTGAGTTCCCGACCGAATCGCTGGCAACAAAGGATAAGGGTTGCGCTCGTTGCGGGACTTAACCCAACATTTCACAACACGAGCTGACGACAGCCATGCAGCACCTGTCTCAGAGTTCCCGAAGGCACCAAAGCATCTCTGCTAAGTTCTCTGGATGTCAAGAGTAGGTAAGGTTCTTCGCGTTGCATCGAATTAAACCACATGCTCCACCGCTTGTGCGGGCCCCCGTCAATTCATTTGAGTTTTAACCTTGCGGCCGTACTCCCCAGGCGGTCGATTTAACGCGTTAGCTCCGAAAGCCACTCCTCTAGGGAACAACCTTCAAATCGACATCGTTTACAGCGTGGACTACCAGGGTATCTAATCCTGTTTGCTCCCCACGCTTTCGCACCTGAGCGTCAGTCTTTGTCCAGGGGGCCGCCTTCGCCACCGGTATTCCTCCACATCTCTACGCATTTCACCGCTACACATGGAATTCTACCCCCCTCTACAAGACTCTAGCTGACCAGTCTTAGATGCCATTCCCAGGTTAAGCCCGGGGATTTCACATCTAACTTAATCAACCGCCTGCGTGCGCTTTACGCCCAGTAATTCCGATTAACGCTTGCACCCTCCGTATTACCGCGGCTGCTGGCACGGAGTTAGCCGGTGCTTCTTCTGTCGGTAACGTCAATCGCTGATGATATTAGCATCAACGCCTTCCTCCCGACTGAAAGTACTTTACAACCCTAGGGCCTTCTTCATACACGCGGCATGGCTGCATCAGGCTTGCGCCCATTGTGCAATATTCCCCACTGCTGCCTCCCGTAGGAGTCTGGGCCGTGTCTCAGTCCCAGTGTGGCTGATCATCCTCTCAGACCAGCTAGGGATCGTCGCCTTGGTGAGCCATTACCTCACCAACTAGCTAATCCCATATGGGTTCATCCGATAGCGCAAGGACCGAAGTTCCCCTGCTTTGCTCCTGAGAGATTATGCGGTATTAGCTACCGTTTCCAGTAGTTATCCCCCTCTATCGGGCAGATCCCCATACATTACTCACCCGTCCGCCGCTCGTCAGCGAGAAGCAAGCTTCTCCTGTTACCGCTCGACTTGCATGTGTTAGGCCTGCCGCCAGCGTTCAATCTGAGCCATGATCAAACTCTTCAATTAAAAGTAGCTTGATGCTCAAAGAATGTCTTACTGACCGTAACGTTCTTTTGTTCGGCTAACTTTGTCGGCTTCGCATCGCTTCCCCTCGCCGTACCTAAGTACTGCCTCGGGTTATCTCTGCTTGCCTTCGCGTTATCCTTCCAAAATAAGCGTTACTACCTTATTTCATATATATGAATTAACGTGTTAGTCACTCTTCAAGACTTAAAATCAAATATTTTTTTGATAGTGTCCTGTGAGTGCCCACACAGATTGTCTGATAAATTGTTAAAGAGCGCTGCAGCTTTTCTTTATGAAAACCAACCTTTCGGTCGTTGCTGCGAGGAGGCGTATATTACGTTTTCCTCCGTGAGAGTCAAGCAATTTTTTGCTTTTTCTTTTTCAGAATCTCTCGCTGCCGTTTCAGTGTTCATCGCGCTTTGCGTTGTCTTGTTCCCGGTCAGTGGATGCGCATTATAGGGAGTCAGAAAAATCTGGCAACCCCTTTTTTCATATTTTTTTCTGTTCGCTCAGCTTTCCACCAAATTTGACTTAGATAGCTAGTTTTTCCAGCGTTTTGAGCCCTTCAGCTTCGAGAACTGGCTGTAATCCTTTTGCGTTGTCATCCATTAATAAGCAATATGCGAAGTTTTCTTCCTCTGAATTGGCGATTTCTTCTTGATTATTAATGAGCCAAACGGTTCTTCTGGCGATTGCAGAACCTGAATCAATGAATCGAGTTCCATTTGGTAGCACTTTTTCGAGTTCTTCCATTAATAGAGGAAAATGCGTGCAACCCAAAATAACAGTATCGGGCGGCTCTGGCATTCGAATCCATGGCCTGACAGTTTGAGCAACTTCATCTAATGGTAAAGTTTCCCCATGTAACTTTCTTTCTGCAAGTTGAACTAATTCCGCAGAACCGAGAGAAATCACTTTGCAGTCTGTTGCAAACCGTTCGATCAGCTCTTTGGTGTATTCGCGGTTTACAGTGCCTTTCGTCGCCAATAAACCAACTACGCCATTACGCGTTAACTTGGTTGCGGGTTTAATGGCTGGAACAACCCCAACAACTGGGAACGTAAAATGTGCTCTCAAATTAGGAAGGCTGACCGTACTTGCGGTATTGCACGCAATAATCGCAATGGTTAAAGGATGTTTTGCAGCTATTGCATTTACGATTTGATAGACCCTATCAATAATGAACTCTTCGCTTTTTTCACCATAAGGGAAGGCTTCATTGTCGAATGCATAGATATAGTGAGCATTCGGGATCATTTTTTTGACTTCACGATAAACAGATAACCCGCCCACTCCAGAGTCAAACACTAGAATGGTCGGGCGAACAGATAGGTTGTTATCAGAAGTTGTAGCTTCCTGTAAGGAAATATTCTCTTCCAGCGGTGCGATAACCATACGCGGTCTCATAGTCTTTATCGAACATATTAGCTATTTTACCACGAATTGTGAGATGTGAAGTGATTGGATATGCAGCGGTGAGATCCCAGATGCTAACGCCGCCGACTTTAGTGCGTTGATAAGTTTCATTGGTATCATAACGACTGCCTATATATTGGTAAGTCAACCCCATATCTACAGCAGCAATGTTCCAATCTAGCTGGTATTTGACTTGTTGTTTTGCTCTACGATTAAGCACTTTATTTGTTTTTTCATTTCTTGGGTCTAGATACTGTAACGTGAGTTGATGGCTAAATAGGCCTGTTTGTAATTCTCCATTCCACTCGACTCCTTTAATCTTTGCCTTGCCAATATTGTTATAAGAACTAGTTTGCGTCACTGGATCCGAAGTGAAATCAATCAGATTAGTTATCTCGTTTTCATACCCAGTTAATTGCCAAAACAATAACCCTGTTTCGCCTTCTAAACCAATTTCCCACTGCTTACTTTCTTCTGGTTTTAAATTTGGATTTCCTTTGATGTTCCAAGCAACATTATCCGTATAAAGCTGACCTAAGTTAGGGGCTTTATACGCTGTAGCATAAGAGCCGATTAACTTATATCCATCATAAAATTCCCAGCTTAAACCTGATTGCCATGTCGTGTGCCAGTTAAATTCAGAATGGTGATCTGAACGTACTGCCCCTTCCGCATTGACAGAGTCGATGAGTGCATATTGTCCTGTAAGATAAATACCTGTGTTATTGACGGTTTCTTTTTTACTTGTCATCGTATAACCACCGGGCTCAATGCTTTGACGTTGATAATCAACCCCAGCACTGATATTTCCTTTTTCTAATCTATAGCTATTACCCCATTGAAAGTTGTATTGGTCTGATTCATCAATTACAGAACCGCTACCATACCGCCCATTGTGATAGTTGTAGTTGTAATCTTTCATATGGCTATAGCTCCCAAGCAAACTTGTAGAGTACTTACCATTCGCATATTTCAACCCAGACTCATATGTTCTGCTGTATAGCTTACGAGTGTCTGCTGGCGTACCGTCATAACTCGTACGATTGTCGTAACCATAAGCGCGTGCATAAGCAGAAAGAGCGGAAGAGAATTGATGCTCAACACCTAACCATAATGTTTTATTCAAAAAACCATCTTTATCGGGTTGAGGGCCCCCGCCTGTATTTCCTCTGGCTTCAACATCAAACCCTTTTGTATGAGTATAAGCACCCGCTGCCGTTACCGTTGTATTCTCACCAATTTTTTGCTGAGTCGAACCGTTATAGTTTTGATAACTGTGTGAGCCAATGCCTGCATTTAAAGTAGTGCCATCGTTATCACGACGAGTAATAATATTCACCACACCACCAACAGCATCAGAACCATAAACCGCTGAGCGTGCTCCGCGAATATACTCAATGCGCTGTACCAGAGAAATTGGGATTTGGCTCATATCAGATGAACCTGAAATGCCCGCCTGATTCAAACGAACGCCATCAATTAGAACTAAAACATGACGAGATTCTGTTCCTCTAATAAAAAGAGAGCTTTGTTGCCCCATTCCGCCACTTTGAGAAATATCCACACCCGGCAAACGCCTTAATACATCTATTACGGTATTGGATTGCCAATGGTCGATATCTTCACGAGTGACCACCGTCACTGGCGCTAATATAGAAGAAATAGGTTGTTCAAAGCGGTTAGCAGACACAACCACTTGGTCCGTTTGATTATTTGCACTTGCCAAAGAAGAAGTAGCGCACAGTACTGCCAGCGCAGCGGCCGATAGCGGCAGCAACTTTTTATTATTCATTATGGTTACACTCGGAAAATCAATTTAATTAACATTCCGCGAGGTTGAATATAAGATTCGCGCGAATATTCAACGAAGCGATTAGAAGTGTGGCAGGTATCGGACTTTTACCGTTGCGCGTCAGTCTTGGATTCACACCAAATTCCCTAAACCACAGCCTATTATCGTAAGTTGAATAGTAGTGAGTGTCTATGGATGGATAATGAAAACTGGACATCTTCGCCGCATTCCCTACAATTTCGCTCCTGATACGAATTTATTACTGCTTTATGGAGCCAAACATGCCAAACACCTTGCATACTGAAGACTACGAACAACAGCTCGTAGAAAAAACGGATCGTTTAAAGGCGATGATGGCTCCTTTTAACGCCCCTGAACCTGAAATATTTTCATCTCCAACATCCCATTATCGGATGCGCGCTGAATTTCGTATTTGGCATGAAGGTGATGATCTGTTTCATATTATGTTCAATAAAGAAACGAAAGAGCGTATTCGTATTGACCAATTTCCTGTTGCCAGCCAATTGATCAATGACATGATGGCGGCGTTATTACCGTTAATTAAGCAAAATGAATTACTGCGCCATAAATTATTTCAAATTGACTATTTATCAACACTAAGTAATAAGCTGATTGTTTCGCTGCTTTACCATAAAAAATTAGGTGAAGAATGGATTGATGAAGCAAAAGCGTTAAAAGCCGCTTTAGTTGAACAAGGCTTTGATGTGCAATTGATTGGCCGAGCGTCAAAAACAAAAATTATGTTAGATAATGATTATGTTGATGAAGTCTTACCTGTAATGGGTAAAAATATGGTTTATCGCCAAGTCGAAAATAGCTTCACGCAACCTAATGCACAGGTCAATATCAAAATGTTGGAGTGGGCAATTGAGTCAACGCAGAATTCGACGGGTGATTTATTGGAACTGTACTGCGGAAATGGAAATTTCTCTTTAGCATTAGCGCAAAACTTCGAACGCGTATTAGCGACTGAAATTGCAAAGCCCTCAGTGGCCGCTGCTCAATATAATATTGAAGCCAATAATATTGAAAATGTACAAATTATTCGTATGTCCGCAGAGGATTTTACCCAAGCCATGCAAGGTGCCCGTGAATTTAGGCGCTTGGAAGGTATTTCTTTAGCCGATTACCAATGCAATACTATATTCGTTGACCCGCCTCGCAGTGGTTTAGATGCAGAAACAGTGAAACTAGTTCAGGGTTATGAGCATATCCTATATATTTCATGTAACCCAGAAACGCTATGCGATAACTTAGCTGAGCTGACTAAAACCCATAAAATAGAGAAATTAGCCTTATTCGACCAGTTCCCTTATACCCACCATATGGAAAGTGGGGTATTACTGAGCCGCTATTAATTTACTAAAAAACAAAAACGCCGCAGTGATGTGAACTGCGGCGCCTTACTATTAGAAAAATCGTATAAACTTAATTTTCAACTTCTTGTTCAAGTGCTAGCTCCGCTTTTTCTTTCTTACGTGCTTTCCAGCTTGAGTACATCCACAATGCGATAATGACAATAAATGTTGCGGGAATAAAATTAGAGCCTATTTCAGGATTTTGCACACGTAAAATCGCGGCATAGCCAAAAAGCCCAATAAAAAAACTACCTGCAACAAATTTTGGCAGCCCCATAGGCATCGCTTGATGCAAATAGCGCTGATGTAAACAATACACTGCCAATATCAGGGTTAAAATTGGGAAAAATGAAAAATCGACCAGCGAGTTAAACAACGTTGAAAAGGTTCCATGGGTTGCAAGGCCAATCACAAAGGCTAGCAATAATGTGCTTCTTTCATAACTTTTTTGATCCGTCATTGATTCTCCTTATTATTTAGTCAGGTCTGGGTCAGTTTGATTTTGTTTTTCCTGTTCCCGGCGGTACCAGTAATAGGCGCCTTTCGCTATCATTCTTAACTGTAATACCAGCCGTTCTTCGAGATTTCTGCGTTTTTCTTCATCGATATCTAGCGCCTCTGCACCTGCGCTAAAGACAATCGTTACCATGGCCTCTGCTTGCATTTCAGTAAAATGGCGAGGCATACGGCTTTCAAGTTCAAGATAATCGGCCAATTCCGCAATAAAATGCTGAATTTCCCGAGCGACTGCCGCACGAAACTCAGCAGATGTTCCTGAACGCTCCCGCAATAATAACCTAAAGGCGTTAGGGTTATTACCAATAAACTCCATAAAAGTTGAGACTGATGTACGGATCACACTCCCGCCTTTTGCAATACGCTGCCTTGCTTGGCGCATTAGCTGGCGTAACATCAAGCCGCTTTCGTCGACCATCGTCAGCCCGAGTTCATCAACATCCTTGAAATGACGGTAAAATGAAGTCGGTGCAATCCCAGCTTCACGCGCAACTTCTCGCAAACTAAGGCTAGTAAAACTCCGTTCAGCGCTTAATTGGCTAAATGCGGCTTCGACGAGTGAACGCCGAGTTTTTTCTTTTTGTTTTGCTCTAACGCCAATTGTGTTACTCACGGTGATCCTAGTTTCTTATCATGAAAGGTAAATGTAATAAGCCTTACTCTTCGCCTAGCATACCTGAAAATAGTTAAACTGTTTTGGAGAAAAAGCGACTATCACTACAATTTACTCATTTTCAGAATTTAACTTAGCCTTTTTCAATTAGTTTTTTAACACTGATATACTACCAACCTTTTATTAAACAATACGTCAGCAAATCCTTGGGAGCATGCATAAATATGTGACTAGGGTAAGCGAGTGTAGCCAACGCTGTATCAATTTGAAAAACGACGAGGAAATTAGGTGAAATAACCAACTAATGATAACATCTTGTTGTCATTTTGTTTTAGAGCAGGTCTTACCTCATGCAACTTACCCATTTTGATGCAATAGTCATTGGTTCCGGTCCTGGTGGTGAAGGCGCCGCCATGGGGCTAGTGAAACAAGGAAAAAACGTTGCTGTTATAGAACGTTATAATAATGTCGGCGGAGGCTGTACCCACTGGGGAACCATTCCCTCAAAAGCCCTCCGTCATGCTGTTAGCCGTATTATCGAATTCAACCAAAACCCTCTTTATAGTGATAACTCCCGTAGCTTAAGCTCCTCTTTCTCTGAAATTCTTCGTCATGCTGAAACGGTAATTAGCCAACAAACACGCATGCGCCAAGGTTTTTATGAGCGTAATGGTTGCCAAATGTTTTCGGGTGAAGCCACCTTTATCGATGAGCAACATATCAGTGTCCGTTACGCAGATGGTAGTTGTGACGTTTTAAGTGCGGATAAAATCGTGATTGCCACAGGTTCTCGTCCATACTGTCCGTCCGATGTTGATTTCAATCATTCTCGAATTTATAACAGTGATACGATCCTCAACCTAACTCACGAACCTCGCCATGTCATTATTTATGGTGCTGGTGTTATCGGCTGTGAATATGCATCTATTTTCCGTGGATTAGGGGTTAAAGTTGATTTAATCAACACGCGCGATCATCTATTGGCCTTTCTTGACCAAGAAATGTCAGATGCCTTGTCGTATCATTTTTGGAATAGTGGCGTTGTTATTCGCCATAATGAAGAATATGAAAAAATCGAAGGGGTCGAAGACGGTGTTATTGTTCACCTGAAGTCGGGTAAAAAAGTCAAAGCAGACTGTTTACTGTATGCGAATGGTAGAACGGGTAACACGGATAGCTTAGGTCTCGCTAATGTCGGGATTGAGGCTGATGGCCGCGGTTTAGTTAAAGTCAATAAAGCATATCGCACCACTAATGAACATATCTATGCTGTTGGTGATGTCATCGGCTACCCAAGCTTAGCCTCTGCGGCCTACGACCAAGGACGAATTGCGGCCCGAGCCATTGGTGGTAGTTTAGGTGATGCTCATTTAGTAGAAGATATTCCAACAGGGATTTATACCATTCCTGAAATTAGTTCAGTTGGTAAAACAGAGCAAGAATTGACCGCAATGAAAGTGCCTTATGAAGTCGGTCGGGCACAATTTAAACATTTAGCACGTGCACAAATCGCAGGTATGAATGTCGGTAGTTTGAAAATATTATTCCATAGAGAAACATTACAGATACTAGGTATTCACTGTTTTGGTGAAAGAGCGGCTGAAATTATCCATATCGGCCAAGCTATCATGGAACAAAAAGGTGAAGGTAATACTATAGAATATTTCGTGAATACAACCTTCAATTACCCAACAATGGCGGAAGCTTTCCGTGTTGCGGCTTTAAATGGTTTAAATCGACTATTTTAATTATTTTGTGATTTATGGTTGCCAATAACCTGGCAACCATCATCAATTAAAAAATAATATTGGCGGCTTAACCTTAAACTCTATTTTTATAATAGTTATCCATTGAGTTATAGATGGTCTCAGCTAATTGTTCATAGCGCCCACGTAACGGTGAACCCGGGCGATAAACTAATACAATTGTACGTTTCGGCTCAGGCTCAATACAATTTAAATAACATACCCCATCACGACAAACTTCATTTGGTACCGATAAATCAGGTAAAAGTGTAATTCCACTCCCTGCGGCCACCATATTTCTTAACGTTTCTAAGCTCGTTGCCCTGAAGTGTGTGTCTTCCTTCGCGCCCGCTTGGAAGCAGAAGCCCATCGCTTGGTCACGTAAACAGTGGCCATCTTCTAACATTAATAGCTTTTCACCTGACAACTCACTCATTTCAATCGTATCACGATCATGCCATGGGTGACTCTCATAAATAGCCAGTTTCATCGGTTCTTCGAATAACGGAACAACAATAAAAGGTTCCGTTTCTTTAACTTCCGCTAAAATAGCGCAATCTAATTTACCGCTGTCTAACTGAGCTAATAATTGCTGAGTTTGCGCTTCATGCAAATAGATTTCTAATTTCGGATGAGCTTGGTGCAATTGCGGAATAATATGAGGTAATAGATATGGCGCAACCGTTGGGATTAAACCAATATGTAATGGGCCCGACATGCTTTCCCCTTGGAGGGCGGCCATTTCTTGTAATACTTTAATTTCACGCAAAATAGTACGGGCTTGTTCAACCAATAATAAACCTTGTTGAGTGAAAAGAACTTTGCGGCTGGTTCTTTCTAACAACATAACGCCAAGTTCTTCTTCTAATTTACGAATTTGGCCACTAAGAGTAGGTTGGCTAACATGACAAGAATCCGCGGCACGTCTAAAATGTTTATGTTCGGCGAGTGCGACAAGGTACTCTAAATCTCGAATATTCATATTTCTTTTCCTTTCGTGAATTCTCTGTCAAACCAAAGATAGATAATACCAATCACTATATCGATATTGTTTTGTTTTATCTATTGATAAATTGAAAAATAGGGAGAAAACCTCATTTTCTGTACAAAACCCGCAATAAAATGAAATAAAATGTAATATTTAGAAACAAAATGTGTCATTATTTACCCTCCTGTTATTTACAAAGAAAGCACAACACCAGAAAAACATTAAGTTTTACTTATCATACTTAAAACAGTATTAAATATAAGTGTAAACTCTACTTAAGATCGATATTAAAGTAAAAATCCAATTGACCAACCTCAAAAACATTTCAAGCTAGTACATGGATGCGATCTTAAAAAAAGAAGAAGTAATTTTTTTAAATTTGCATTAATTTATTATTTTAGTTTTATAATTTCATGAGTGAAAATAACGTCATGTATAAAGTCCTTTAAAATCTTACACATAATTACACACACTTTTATTGTGGATAAACTCAAAATAACACCCTATATTTATTATAAGAAAAAAAAGCATAGAACAGCATCAATTCAAATTAATAGTTTTATATAGTCACCTAACTTCTGCAATATCCTCATCAATGATGATAATACGGAGGGCTAAATACTATGAACACTATTATCAGCTTTACCTTCCCCATAAATGATCTAAATAGCAAACAAAGTTATTACAGAAAACCACAAGCATGCCGATATAAGATATGCATGTATATGATGAGCAGTGATACAAGCATAAGTTTGAAAACTGCACATACCAATAAAAATCCTCTAGGGGGTATAACAACATAAATAGGTAATTCAAAATACTGATGAATACCAATATGAATGAGGTAATAAAAATGAAGAGTAAAAGCATCAAATACCAATTCAAGTATCGAAAACATAATTTAGAGCAATACTGAAACGTTTTCATTAATAATAAGGTGGTATTAACCAATATTATTTTGGAAACAAAGAACATCACTCTCCAAAGGTTTAAAAAAGAAATCACAATGCCTTATTTCTGAAACATTTTGTCATATTCATTTTCACTTTCAATTAAACTTTGTAAATTTGTATTTAAAAACAAATTAAAAATCTCAATATAACAGCCATTTTTTATATCTAAAAATGAATATATTCAAGGCGGCTTTAAAAAACGCCACAATAGATTAAACCACCCAAAAGGGGGGTTTTGATGCAAACACAGAACATTAAACACTAACAAGCCAAATTTAACGGAATATTGTAAATATAAATCATTAAAAAATGACCCTAGAGATATATTAAAGCAGGTCATTTAGAATTATATTTTAATACATTTTTAGCTTTTAGATTTACACCTTTTTAGAGTTTTTCATTTTATAATTCTTCCCATAGCAAGATATATGAAAACTTAAACAAACCGAATTACAGAAATTTGAAATTAGGAGCAAACATTATGACTATTAAAAAGATCACTTCAGTATTAACTTTAACTTTCGCTTTAGCTGCAACATCATTCTTTACTACGAATGTACAAGCTGAAGGAAATCAAACAACCATTACTTTTAAAGCCATGATTGTCTCTCCACCATGTACCTATGACATTAATCAAAACAACACAACTTTGAATTGTTTTAATAATGAAAAAAACAAAATGGAATCTAGCCCAATTAATTTTTCCAAAGAGAAAAAATCACCAGAATGGAAAGAATTAAATGGAAGCACGAGTATTTACCAATTCAATTGGACTAATAAAGAAAAAGGATATGCATTATTATCCGTGCAACACGCTTAATTAGAAAATAACCCGATTTTAAAAACACATTACATAAACAACTGATTTAAAACGAATTAAGTTGTAGGGCTCTATTATGCAAAAATCAATAACAGAAAGAGTATTTAATCGTTCATTAACAGCTTTAATATTAGTTTTAGCATTCAGTACATTCAATACCTATGCGAACCAAAGCCCAGAATCAGGCACTATTAGCTTCAATGGCGCAGTGGTTCACCCAACTTGTACGAATGCTGTCTCTGATACACATATTAAATTGAGTTGCTTGAATAATACTGAGTCTACAATGACAAATATTGGGCTAAATAATATTACTCAAGGAAAAGATTGGAACGTTATTAATGATGGTCGAAATGAATACTCATACAATTGGATCAATGAGGAGAAGCAATTAAGAATGTTAACCATTAAATATATTTAAAAACAAACGCGTTATGGGAATTGGGGTAGTCATGCTACCCCCCATTTTTATCTTCTATAACCGATCACAGTTCTAATCGTTTTTTTGCTTCTACAATAGCATTTGCCACTTGTTTCTGAGATACCCCGCCTTTTGCTAACCGCTTATCTAAACAAGATTGTAGTGATAAAACTTCATAGACATCCAACTGAATAGTGCTACTGAATTTTTGCAAATCACTTAAAGCCATTTCCTCTAAAGCTTTACCTTGCCCAATTGCGGCAACAACGGCCTCACCCACAATATGATGCGCTTCACGGAATGGAACACCTTTAGCAACCAGATAATCAGCGAGTTCGGTTGCATTCGCATAACCTTGCTTTGCGGCATCTTCACAACGACCACGACGAATTTGAATACCATCAAGAACCAACGCAGCCATGTGCATGCAATCTAACCAAGTATCTAATGCATCAAATAGCCCTTCTTTGTCTTCTTGCATATCTTTGTTGTAAGCAAGAGGGAGCCCTTTTAGGGTCATCATCATACCTGTCAATGCACCTTGGACACGCCCACATTTTCCACGGATCAATTCCAATGCATCAGGGTTTTTCTTTTGCGGCATGAGTGATGAACCCGATGTCACTTTGTCTGATAGCTCAACAAAGCCAGCTTCTCCGCTATTAAAGAAAATTAAATCTTCAGCAAAGCGGGATAAATGAACCATACCGATACTTGCGTTCGATAATAGTTCAAGAACGTGGTCTCTATCTGATACTGTATCCAAGCTATTACGCGTTGCAGAAGCAAAACCTAACCAAGAGGCAAGCTGCTCACGGTCGATATCATAAGCCGTTCCTGCTAATGCCCCACACCCTAATGGGCTGACATCTAAACGTTTTAAGGTATCTTTTAAACGGCTTTCGTCACGCGCTAGCATTTCGCTATAGGCTAAACACCAGTGGGCAAATGTCACCGGTTGGGCACGTTGTAAATGGGTATAACCTGGCATTACTGCATCTTGGTTATTTTCTGCGGTGATGACCAACGCTTTTTGTAATTCGGTTACCGCTTCAAGTAGCAACGCAACTTGGTCTTTACACCACAATTTTAAATCTGTTGCCACTTGGTCATTACGGCTACGACCGGTATGTAATTTTTTCCCTAAATCACCAACTTTATCAATCAGCTTACCTTCAACCCAGCTATGAATATCTTCTGCGTCACTTTGCAGGATAATTTCAGGGTTATCTTGCACTTCTTTCAGTAAGGAGTTTAGCGCTTGTTCTAAAGTTTGTTGTTCGCTATCAGACAATACACCAACTGTTACTAGTGATTTTGACCATGCGACTGAGCCGATAATATCTTGTTGCGCCAGGCGATAATCGAAACGCAATGAATCATTAAACTGTTTGAACCGTTGATCCGCTTGCTGACTAAAACGTCCACCCCAAAGTGCCATAACTAATCCCTACCTGATTGATAAAATAAGTTTTTAACCCCGACAGCAGTCTTGGCTGCCGGGAGACTACTATTTGATTTATTTCGCTTTGTTTTGTTCTTTCAGCGCACGGATACGTGAAGACAGCGAGTAAAGACGAATAAACCCACCTGCATGACTGTGGTCATAAACTTCATCTTCACCAAATGTGGCAAATTCTTCAGAATACAGGCTCTTATCCGCTTTTTTCTGAATCGCAGTCACTTGCCCTTTATATAATTTCAGAACAACTTCCCCTGTCACATCTTGTGCTAATGATTCAGCAGCCGCTTGCAGCGAGTGACGTAGTGGTGCGAACCAACGGCCATCATAAACCACATATGACATTTCTAAGCCGAGTTGCTCACGCCATTTGTAGCTGTCACGGTCAAGAACCAGTTGTTCAATACCACGTAATGCCGCCATCATAATGGTGCCTCCCGGGGTTTCATAGCAACCACGAGATTTCATACCCACTAAACGGTTTTCAACGATATCAATACGGCCCACTCCATGTTTTGCACCTAAAGTATTTAATGCTTCTAAACAGCCAAGTGGAGACAATGCTTGACCATTTACCGAAACGACTTCACCGTGTTTGACACCAACGGTAACTAATTCAGCTTCATCTGGTGCATCTTGCGGATCGACAGTCCATACCCAACAATCTTGGTTTGCAGCATTCCATGTGCTTTCTAAAACACCACCTTCCGTAGAAATGTGCCATGCGTTTTCATCACGGCTGTAGATTTTTTCAAGGCTAGCTGTTGTTGGAATATTACGCTCTTTCAGATAATCGAGCAGCGCTTCACGGGAACGTAAGTCCCACTCACGCCATGGTGCAACCACTTGTAACTGTGGTGCTAATGCCGTATAGGTGCTTTCGAAACGCACTTGGTCATTACCTTTACCTGTTGCGCCATGGGCAACAGCATCTGCACCCACTTTTAAGGCAATTTCAACTTGCGCTTTAGCAATGATTGGACGAGCCATTGACGTACCTAATAAATAGCTACCTTCATATAGCGCCCCCGTTTTCAATACAGGGTAAATATATTCTTTGATGAACTCTTCACGTAAATCGACGACATAGCACTCGGATGCACCTGATTGTAGAGCTTTTTTCTCTACGCCTACTAAATCTTCACGGTCTTGCCCCACATCCGCAACGAAGGCCACGACTTCGCAATCGTCATAGTTTTCTTTTAGCCATGGAATAATTGCTGATGTATCCAGGCCACCTGAATATGCTAATACAATCTTTTTAATGCCCTTTTTCATAACGTACCTATCCGCTCAATTAATATAGTTATTCCATGGCTCATTTATGATGCCAAGATCCGTGTTCCGATTGCTGTTCCATTAAACAGCTCGGGAAGTTGTTCTGCATGACGCCAACTTGCGATATCAACAGAGCGTTGTAAGGCTGCCGCAGCGTCTAACGCCGCATTGACCTTCACAATCATTCCATCGGTAATAATTCCCTGCTCAATGAGCTTTTGCGCTTTTTGCGTCGTCATTTCGTCAATTTTTTGGCCTTTACCATCCAAAATACCGCTCACATCAGACAGTAAAACCAAATCTGCGTTTAAGGCTTGGGCGATAGCGGTTGCAGCTTGGTCCGCATTTACATTCATCAACTCACCTTCTGGTGTGATACCTATAGAGCTGATAATGGGTAAATAGCCCGCACCCAGCAATAATTTCAATAAGTTCGCATCGCCAGGTTTGGCATCACCGACGTGACCTAATTCTTCGTTTAATTGAGTCACTGTGGCACTTTGCCCATCACCGAGAGAAAGCCCTATGGCTGGAAGTTGATACTTCGTTGCCCATGCCAGTAATGTTTTATTCGCCGTACCCGCTAATGCCCCTGTAATGATATCGATTTGGTCTGCTGGCGTGACTCGTAACCCTTGCTTTTTAACAACAGGTAATTGCAGTTTTTGCATCAATTCATCAACTAAACAGCCACCGCCATGTACAATCACCAACTCACGTTGATGTGCTTGCCGATAGGTTTGAATCGCTGTAAATAATTTTTCAAGTGCCTCGACGCTATCAAGTAACACTCCGCCCAATTTAATCACTAAGGGTTGCATGGGGTTAATCCTTCTTAAAATAAAGACTGAGTTTCAGCAAAACCAAAACGAATATTCATGCACTGAACGGCTTGTGCTGCCGCACCTTTGAGTAGGTTATCTTCTGTACCTACTAAAATCAGGTGTTCACCATTCAATACATAGCCAATATCACAAAACGGTGTCCCCACTACCGATTTCAATGCAGGAACGCCTTTTTCATATAACCGCACTAACGGTTTATTTTGATAAGCATCTTTAAACGTTTGTGTGATTTTTTCTGCCGAAACACCCGCTTTTACTTTGCACGTAATCGTTGCAAGGATGCCTCGAGAGAAATTGCCTAAATGTGGTGTGAAAATAACCTCTCTTCCCAAGTGAGTCGCAATTTCTGGCTGATGGCGATGAGTAAAGATGCCATAAGGTTGCAAACTCACTTCACAAAAGCTGTTAGTCATCGAGGCTTTACGGCCTGCTCCAGAGACTCCGCTGGTGGCATTAATCACTGGCCACATAGCTTCATCTAGCAAATTGCCTTCAATCAATGGTTTAAGTGCTAATTGGGAAACCGTTGGGTAACACCCTGGTACTGCGATCAGTTGCGCTTGACGAATTTTATCGGCCTGCCATTCTGCTAAACCGTAAACTGCTTGCATTAGCCATTCAGTATTTGTATGTTCAAAGCCATAGTATTGCGTATAGAACGCAGGATCTTGAACACGATAAGCACCCGATAAGTCGAACACAACGCAGCCCGCTTCAAGAAACTGAGGGGCTATGTCGTGGCTTACTTCATGTGCAGTGGCAAGAAAAACAACATCAATACCTTCCGCTGCTTCTGCGACATCGGTTAATGGCAGAACGGGAAGGTCTATGATGCCTTTATACTGAGGATGTAAATCAGAAAAACGTTTATTTGCATCCGCACTTTGCTTCGATACCATCAATCCTTGAAGATTAACTTCAGGATGGCGTTGCAAATAACCGGCTAATTCTGCTCCAGTATAGCCACTGGCCCCGATAATGAGTGTGTTCAACATATGCTTTCTACCTTGTACTCGTGACCCAAACAGTTTAATGTGTATTTTTATTCAAATAAAGTGCATGAATATTGATACTATTATGGATAAAGGCTGTCAACAGTGAATATTAAATTACCTGCATTTATTGAGATTTATCGTCAATTAATTGCGACTCCATCGATTAGTGCGACTGATTCTCATTTGGACCAGAGCAATAAAGCCCTAGTGGAACTTCTCGGTGGGTGGCTGGAGACGTTAGGTTTTTCGGTCAACATTCAACCTGTGCCGGAAACGCGAGATAAATATAATTTGCTTGCATCTATTGGTGAAGGAAATGGTGGGATGATGCTATGCGGCCATACCGATACCGTGCCCTTTGATGATGGACGTTGGAGTAAAAACCCGTTTGAGCTAACAGAGCATGACGGCAAGTTATATGGGCTCGGAACCGCAGATATGAAAGGCTTTTTTGCTTTTATTGTTGATGCGTTACGCGATATGGATTTAACTCAGCTCAAACGCCCACTGCATATATTGGCCACTGCGGATGAAGAAACATCGATGGCTGGCGCACGTTATTTTGCAGCCAGTACCGCGCTAAGACCGGATTTTGCGATTATTGGTGAGCCGACGTCGTTACAACCGATTCGTGCGCACAAAGGACATTTATCAAATGCTATCCGCATTACTGGGCAATCGGGGCATTCTAGTGACCCAGAACGTGGGGTCAATGCCATTGAATTAATGCATGAGTCTATTTCCCATTTGATGGACTTACGAAATACGTTAAAAGAACGATTTAACAACCCTGCATTTGTCATTCCCTACCCGACGATGAACTTTGGTCATATTCATGGCGGTGATGCAGCCAACCGAATTTGTGGTTGTTGTGAATTACACATGGACATTCGCCCACTCCCCGGCCTGACTTTGCAGGACTTAGATGAACTACTCAATGAAGCTCTTGAGCCTGTTAGTGCCCGTTGGCCAGGTCGCTTGGCGATCGAGCCCATGCATCCGCCGATCCCTGGCTATGAATGCCCAACGGACCACAAGATGGTGGCAGTAATTGAACAGTTGTTGGGGCAAAAAGCGGATACCGTGAATTACTGTACTGAAGCGCCGTTTATCCAAGAGCTCTGCCCGACGTTGGTTCTTGGCCCTGGTTCTATTGAGCAAGCACATCAGCCTGATGAATTTATCGATATGCGCTTTATTGAACCTACTCGCCAATTAATTAGCCAAATGGTTGAGCACTTCTGTTTCACTGAGTAAATCTGACTAGCCATCGATTTAAGCGCGACACTGAACAGGGTCGCGTTTTTTATCATGAATTATTTTCCTGTTGCCTTTGAAAAAACCTCAGCGTCATAATTTAATTTAAGTATTGACTATTGGTACCGATCTGGTAATTTCTATTTGGACGTCTAAACGTATAGACGCACAAATGGATATAATAACGTACAAAAAATAGTTAGTTTGCAAATTGCGAGGTTACAGGGTATGAGTTTTTTTCACGCAAATCAGCGCGAAGCGCTAAATCAAAACTTAGCTGAGTTAGATGGCCAAATTAATGTTTCATTTGAGTTTTTCCCACCTCGCAGTGAAGAGATGGAGCAGACACTATGGAAATCTATTGATAGGCTCAAAAACCTGAAACCTCAATTTGTCTCTGTGACTTATGGTGCGAATTCCGGCGAACGCGACAGAACGCACAGTATCATCAAAGATATTAAGGATAAAACCGGTTTAATTGCAGCCCCTCACCTAACGTGTATTGATGCAAGCCCTGATGAACTGAAAGCCATTGCTCGTGACTATTGGAATAATGGTATTCGCCATATTGTTGCATTGCGTGGTGATTTACCTGACAACAGCCGTAAACCAGATATGTATGCTGTTGATCTAGTCGAGCTGTTAAAAAGTGAAGCGGATTTTGATATTTCTGTTGCGGCCTACCCTGAAGTTCACCCTGAAGCCAAAAGCGCTCAAGCCGATTTAATTAGTTTAAAAAAGAAGATTGATGCGGGAGCTAACCGTGCAATCACTCAGTTTTTCTTTGATGTTGAGAGCTATTTACGTTTTCGTGACCGCTGCGTCGCGACAGGTATTGATGTGGAAATCGTGCCGGGGATTTTACCCGTCTCTAACTTTCGTCAACTCGAGCGCTTTGCCAAACTGACTAACGTACGCATTCCTGCATGGATGAGTAAAATGTACGAAGGGTTAGATGACGACCCTGAGAGCCGTAACCTTGTCGGCGCATCAATCGCCATGGATATGGTCAAAATTCTTAGCCGTGAAGGCGTGAAAGATTTTCATTTTTACACGCTGAACCGCTCTGAGCTCACCTATGCTATCTGCCATACTTTGGGAGTTAGGCCTTAATTTAGTCGGATGAGGCGAATATTTTGCCTCATCCCTTTGCTATTTTCTTCTATACTTATAAATATCTTCTATTTCTCCAGAAAAAAATATCAAATAGCTAGAACTAGTTATTTCTTGTTTAAAAAAGAACCAGTGTCTTTAAGGTAAATATATTAACGTGATATCTAAACTAGTTAGATTCGCGAACTACTTTTCCACAATATAACTCATGCTATTATTTTCTTTATATTCAAATTCATTTTGCCACAATAATTATATTTAACGGTTAACGGTATAAATTAACTTTAAACATTATGAAAATCAGGGTTTAAATAAAAGTTACATAACTTAACATTATTGAAATATTAGTTTTTTATGAACATTTATTTATTTCCACTACATTTTTCGCCCATATAAAATCAAATAAAAACAACTAAAAAGCTAAATACATAGAAATAAAAACCATAAAAATGTAACAATTTAGTTAAATTGAGTGGTTTTTAGCATCATTTTATGAACACAATCAGCTATTGAGAAAAATTATCTATAACCAAAATAACCATAAACCATCATTCACTCTACTGTTACTTTCTAATTATGACGGTTTTCATTAAATTATCTTTTTTATTTGAACACTTTTGAATTTTTAAAAAGACGGCGTATATTTAATATTGAGCTCAAGATTAATAGTATTTAATTACCACATGGTCATTGAGGAATTAAAACATGAGTAATAATGCATTAAATTCAAAACACAGTGGAATGGATGATGTCTACGCATCATTAGAATTATCCAAATCATTACCAAAAACCAAGTTTCCATTGAAAGAACAAGCACCACGTAATGTATTTAGTGCAGTACGCGATGAATTAATGCTAGATGGGAATTCACGCCAAAACTTAGCAACATTTTGCCAGACATGGGTGGATGATGAAATTCGTGATTTGATGGATTTGTCTATCGACAAAAACATGATAGATAAAGACGAATATCCACAAACAGCAGAAATTGAAAACCGCTGCGTACATATGTTAGCGGACTTATGGAATTCACCGGATGCAGAAAATACCCTTGGTTGCTCAACCATCGGGTCCTCAGAGGCTGCAATGCTTGGTGGGCTAGCGCTAAAATGGCAATGGCGCAAAAAACAAGCCGCTAAAGGAAAACCGACCGATAAACCTAATTTAATTTGTGGCCCAGTTCAAATCTGTTGGCACAAATTTGCTCGTTATTTCGATGTTGAACTCCGAGAGATCCCTCTTGAAGGTGACCGCCTCATCATGACACCGGAAGAGGTGCTCAAACGTGTCGATGAAAATACTATTGGTGTCGTACCGACCCTTGGAGTGACATTTACCTGCCAATATGAGCCCGTAAAAGCTGTACACGATGCGCTCGATAAACTACAAAAAGAAACTGGACTGGATATTCCTATCCATGTGGATGGTGCTAGTGGCGGCTTCTTAGCTCCATTTTGTGCACCAGATTTAGAATGGGATTTCCGCTTACCACGTGTAAAATCCATTAATGCATCAGGCCATAAATTTGGTTTGGCGCCATTAGGCGCTGGCTGGGTTATTTGGCGTGAAGCCAAAGACCTTCCAGAAGAATTGATTTTTAATGTGAATTATTTAGGCGGTAATATGCCAACATTCGCACTGAATTTCTCTCGCCCTGGCGGTCAAATCATTGCTCAATATTATAATTTCTTGAGACTGGGTCGCGAAGGCTATGCAAAAATCCACAACGCTTGCTATGCAACTGCACAATACCTCAGCCGCGAAATTGAAAAATTAGGGCCATTTGAAATGATTTTTGATGGTGATAGCCAAACTGGTATCCCTGCATTAGCATGGAAACTGAAAGAAGGCACCGCCACCAGCAAATATTCCCTCTATGACATCGCAGACAAACTGCGTAGCCGTGGCTGGCAAGTTCCTGCTTACTCCATGCCAGCAAACCGTGAAGACCTTGTTATTCAACGTATTCTAGTGCGTCATGGGGTTAGTTTAGATTTAGCCGCATTACTCATTGATGACTTCAAACGCACCTTAGAGTATTTCGATAAGCACCCCGTCAATAAACCGCTAACAGAAGAAGAAGGCGGCGGCTTTAATCACAGTTAATTCTTTTATTCATGATTGTGTTGTTAACGAGCCAAAGAGCCTTAGGTTCTTTGGCTCCTACTGAGATCCGCCCTGAAAAGGCAGATTGTTTATCGATTTGAGGAGAACTCGTATGGCAACAACGACAGCTCCAGCCGCAAAGCAACTGACACTACTTGGCTTTTTTGCCATCACTGCATCAATGGTGATGGCCGTTTATGAATATCCAACATTTGCAACATCTGGCTTTAGCCTCGTATTTTTCCTGCTATTAGGAGGATTATTGTGGTTTATTCCTGTCGCATTGTGTGCCGCAGAAATGGCAACCGTAGAAGGTTGGGAGGAAGGTGGTGTATTTGCATGGGTTTCTAATACATTAGGCGAACGTTGGGGATTTGCCGCCATTTCATTTGGTTATTTACAAATTGCGATTGGCTTTATTCCTATGCTGTATTTCGTATTAGGGGCACTGTCTTATATTTTGAATTGGCCAGAACTTAATACAGACCCAATCACCAAAACGATAGGGGCACTTGTTATTCTCTGGGTATTGGCTTTCACACAATTTGGCGGAACTAAATATACTGCCACGATTGCGAAAGTCGGTTTTTTCGCAGGCATCTTGCTTCCAGCGCTAATTTTGGTCTTTCTAGCGATCAGCTATTTAGCCAGCGGCTCTCCATTGGCCATTGAAATTAGTACTGAAACCTTTATTCCTGATTTCACCAAAATTGGCACACTCGTGGTATTTGTCGCCTTTATTTTGAGCTATATGGGTGTTGAAGCTTCAGCAACTCACGTTAATGAAATGAAAAACCCCGGTCGAGATTACCCCGCAGCGATGTTTTTACTCATGATAGCGGCAATTTGTTTAAGCTCAATTGGTGGGTTATCGGTAGCAGCGGTGATCCCAAACAGTGAAATTAATTTATCTGCTGGTGTGGTACAAACATTCAATGTGCTTGTCACACACTTTAATTCATCCCTTGAATGGGCAGTGAGAATTATTGCGGCACTATTATTGCTTGGCGTGCTGGCTGAGATTGCTTCTTGGATTGTGGGGCCATCCCGCGGGATGTATGTCGCGGCACAGAAAGGTATTCTGCCGCAAGGCTTTGCCAAGGTGAATAAAAATGGCGTACCGGTAACACTGGTGATTTCGCAGTTGTTGATCACAACAGTAGCGATTATCGTCCTCACCAATACTGGGGGCGGTGGTAATATGTCATTCCTTATTGCTCTAGCCTTAACGGTAGTTATCTATTTATGTAGCTATTTCATGCTATTTTTAGGTTATATGCAGTTAGTTTGCAAACAACCAGAGAAAAAACGTGTCTTCAATATACCGGGAGGTAAAGGCATTAAACTTCTCATTGCGTTAGTCGGCCTAATTGTTTCTATCTTAGCCTTTGTGATTTCATTCTTCCCACCGAGTTCTTTACCGAATGGTGCGAGCAATACCACCTATGTGACGTTACTTGCGGTTAGCTTTGTGATTATTTTCTTACTGCCTTTTGTAATTTATGCTTTCCATAACAAACAAGGTAAGAAAACTAATGTCTCTATGGTGCATATCAAAACGCATAATGCGCCAGCTAACCATTTCTTTATTCACCCTCGAGCTCGTTCTGCGTATCACTTGATTCATCATGATAAACCAGACGATGGTTCATCCAACTCGTAATAACTCGTAAAAATAATGAGGGCTACCATTTGGTAGCCCTCATATTATTCAAGTACTTTAAAAATCAACAAACTAACCCGTATTACGCATGCCTGCTGCCACACCAGCAATCGTCACCATCAAGGCTTGCTCGACACGTGGGTCGGGCTGCTCTTGTTGGCGGGAGCGGTGTAAAAGCTCTGCTTGTAAGACATTTAATGGGTCAGTATAAACATTACGTAATGCGATGGATTCCGCTATCCAAGGTAAATCCGCCATTAGCGCTTCATCTTTTGAAACCGCCAACACGCTTTTAATATCTTCAGATAACTGGTCACGCAGTTTTTGCCCTAATGGCCATAAGCGCTCTTCCACCAAGCGGTGGTCGTAATATTCCGCCAGCCATAAATCTGCTTTTGCATAAACCATTTCTAACATCGCAATACGCGTATTAAAGAATGGCCACTGCTGCCACATTTCATCAAGAATGGCTTGTTTGCCTTCTTTCTCAATGACATGTTTTAGCGCCGCTCCTGCCCCTAACCATGCGGGTAACATTAAGCGGTTTTGCGTCCATGCAAAAATCCATGGGATCGCACGCAAAGTTTCCACACCACCAGTTGGGCGGCGTTTTGCAGGACGCGACCCAAGCGGTAATTTACCTAGCTCTAGCTCCGGTGTTGCGGCACGGAAATAAGGCACAAAATCCGGTTGTTCACGTACATAATCACGGTACATCGCACAAGACACATCAGATAGCGAATCCATCACGGACTTCCACTCATCTTTTGGCTCTGGTGGCGGTAAAAGGTTCGCTTCTAATATCGCACTGGCGTATAACGCAAGGCTACTAATGGTAACTTGCGGCAAACCGAATTTAAAACGGATCATCTCGCCTTGCTCGGTTACCCGCAACCCTCCTTTTAAACTACCCGGCGGTTGAGAAAGTAATGCAGAATGTGCAGGCGCACCACCGCGTCCAATTGTGCCGCCACGCCCATGGAATAATGTCAGTGTGACACCTTCTTTCTCACACAATTTAATCAGTGCATCTTGCGCGCGATACTGTGCCCATGAAGCCGCCATTACCCCTGCATCTTTAGCAGAATCCGAGTAACCAATCATCACCATTTGGCGATCATCGATAAGGTTGCGATACCACTCAATGCTTAACAGCTTGGTCATCACACTTTCTGCGTTATTTAAATCTTCCAGTGTTTCGAATAGTGGCGCGACCGGTAAGCGAACCGACGCCCCATTCTCTTTTAGCAGCAATTTAACCGCTAACACGTCTGACGGGACTTTCGCCATTGAAATAACATAAGCCGCAACAGAATCATTTTTGGCTTTCGCAATCACTCGACAAGTTTCAAACACTTCCTGTGTTTCTGCACTCGGCTGCCAATCTTGCGGGATAAGTGGGCGTAAAGATTGTAGCTCTGCCAACAAAAACTGTTGTTTTTCCTCTTCTGACCACTGCGAGTAATCACCCAACCCTAAATACTGAGTCAGCTCTGCAATGGCTTCAGTGTGACGAGTACTTTCTTGGCGCACATCAATACGTACCAGTTGCAAACCAAAGCTACGAATACGGCGCAGAGTATCCAACAACTGACCATTGGCAATAATTTTCATATTGCAGGCAATTAATGATTGGTAGCATGCGTATAGCGGGTCCCATAATTGGGCGTTATCCACCAATAAGTCTGCCGGTGGTAAAACTTGCTCGCCTTTTACACGGCGCTCTAAGTACTCTAGCGTCGAAAATAGTTGGCTACGTAAATTTTTCGCGATTTGGCGATAAGGCTCGTCAACGTCATCCCCCCCAGCTAGCGCACGCAGCTCTGGGGTCGCTTCCGTCATCGAAAGTTCTGAAACCAATACTTGAATATCTTTGAGGAATAAGTCTGCCGCTTTCCAGCGACTCAGCAATAGAACTTGGCGAGTCACATCCGCAGTTACGTTCGGGTTACCATCACGGTCTCCACCCATCCATGAGGTAAAACGAATAGGATTGGCTTCAACCGGTAATACTGCCCCAATAGAGTCCTCAAGTTGTTCGTTAAATTCACGTAAGAAAGCAGGAACCCCTTCCCACAATGAATTTTCCACAACAGCAAAACCCCATTTAGCTTCATCAATGGGTGTTGGACGAATTTTACGAATTTCATCGGTATGCCATGATTGAGCCACCAATTGACGCAAGCGGCGCATGATATTATTGCGTTCATAATCCGCAATGTCATCATGGTCGAGTTGTGACAAACAGTTGTTTACCTCAACTAATTTATGGATCAACGTACGGCGAGCAATTTCCGTTGGGTGAGCCGTTAAAACCAGCTCAATTGAAAGCTGTTCAACTGCTTTTTGGATATCACCATCAGTGAAGTTTTTGCCTTTTAATCGGCTAAACAGATTTTTCAATGCTACTGGGTTACTTGCCGCTTCGCCGTGAGGCGAAATACTGTGGTATTGCTCAGCGACGTTTGTCAGGTTTAAGAATTGGTTAAATGCCCTTGCAACGGGTAGCAATTCATCATTAGAAAGATTTTGTAATGTCATCAGCAGTTTTTGCCGCTGAACTTCATTACCTGCACGAGAAGATTTGGAAAGCTTACGAATGGACTCAACTTTGTCGAGTATGTCCTCACCTAAGGCTTCCTTGATGGTATCGCCGAGTAGCTTACCCAGCATACTGACATTACTGCGCATTGCGGAATATTGCTGATTCATGAGACTCCTGACCTTGTGCTTCTGGCAGAATGCATTCCCGCACGGTTCACGGTTAACAGACTGCTACCTGTTTCCTGTAACAAAATTTCAGTCGGCTGCGTTAGAGTTGTCGTTTTGTGATGCAGGCCGCTAAATTTACCCTTCAGTGTATATTCATATCAGAAAAAAATGACTTTGGGGGATTTTTCTGAAATTTAATTACAGCCTTATTTTTATTAATTTTTCTTATTTAAGTATTGTTTCAGCGCAATATATCGTCGATTCAGCACTTTTAAGACATGAATAATGTTTAAGAATTAAATCATCAGAATAAAAAACAGAAAATGAAGGGATAAATTAAAAATCTTCATGATGCATTAGTGCCCTCAATACCGAAGAGAACACCAATGCACTGAATAAATGATTATAAAAGTTGAGAGAGTCGGTTCAGATCCGATTGAATAGCACCCGCAGTCACATCGCGCCCCGCTCCAGGCCCACGGATCACTAATGGGTTATCTCGATACCAACGGCTTTCAATAGCAAACACATTGTCACCCGGTAATAATGAGGCCAGTGGATGTTCCGGCTTCACCGCTTCCACTCCCACTTTTGCTTTGCCTTTTACCGCATCAAACCGTGCGACATAACGTAGCACTAACCCAAGTTCTTGCGCTGCTTCTAAGCGCTGCTGCATTTGCTCGTTAATAACCGCACTGTTTTCAAAAAACGCGTCCAAAGAACCTGCCTGTGCTTGTTTTGGCACTAAAGACTCAACTCTTACATCATCCGGCTCGATGTCATAACCCGCTTCACGGGCTAAAATAATTAATTTGCGCATAACATCTTGCCCCGACAGGTCAATACGTGGGTCTGGTTCAGTTAACCCTTGCTGCCAAGCTTGCTCTACTAGCTCACTAAATGGGATGGAGCCGTCAAACTGTAAAAATAGCCATGATAGCGTTCCAGAAAAAATACCACTGATAGTCAGGATAGAGTCACCGCTTTCTTTTAAATCACGTACTGTATAGTTAATCGGTAGCCCTGCCCCTACCGTCGCGTTATATAACCAGTGACGACCTGTTTTTGCGAACGCATCGCGAATTTGACGATATTGTGCCGTTTGCGCCGCCCCCGCAATTTTATTTGCACTAATCACATGAAAACCATAACTGGCAAAATCTACATAGTCATCTGCCAACGTTTCACTGGCTGTGACGTCTAACACCACTAAATCATCATAAGGGTGGGAACGCATCCATAAAAATAGGTTATCGTCCTCATGCTCTACGGCTTCATCATCAAAGAAAGCTAGTGCACGACTTGGGTCAATCCCTTGGTAATTCAGTAAGCTACGGCGGCTGTCTACTACGCCAGCTAGGACGAAATCAAAGTCACTACGTGCAGAAATTTTGTGTTGCTCCGCGGCAAAAAGTTCTAACCAACGCGCGCCAATATTCCCTTTACCAAATAACACTAAACCGATGCGTTTTTCTGCGCGGAATAAGCTTTGGTGCATCCCTTTAATTAGATGTTCCGTTTGGTTAGAACGCAAAACAGCAACTAAACTGATATCGTCCTCTGAATGCCAAATAAATTCAACAGGTTGCCCTTTTAATTCCTCATAAAAGCGGTGGCTATGTAACGGTTTTTTACACACTCCCGCACCGACTAATGCAACCAGAGAAAAACCTTCACGTAATGATAATGACCCCGGTAAACCGGCTTCTTCAAGGGTATTTAAGGCACTTTCGACAATCTCGGAGGTATAGCACAATTGCAGTAAAGAACGGTCATGATGAATACCGCGAGCCAAAGGGCGCAATTGAGCACGTTTAAGTAATAAATCCACATCTTTGCAGATTTGTTTAAAATCACGCCCCGCGGCGATACGCAATTCAATCAGACACACATCATCATGACTAGTCACGATTTTCGCACCAGCCCCTGATGCAAGCACCCGTTCAATTTTTGTTGAACCCTGTTCGGGTTGATAGCTACACCTTAATTGCAAATCAATGTTGCTCACAGAAACAGGCTGTAAAGTCCGTGTATGTAAAACGGGAGCCGCTAAACGCGCTAATTCACTCGCTTCATCAAGACGTAACAAAGGCAGCAAACACGCATCTTTCACTTTGCGAGGATCCGCGCTATATACCCCAGCGACATCACTCCAAATCGTCACTTTAGCAGCATCCGCCAACGCACCAACTTGTGTTGCAGAATAATCACTGCCATTGCGCCCGAGTAATACGGTTTCACCTTGCTGATTCCGTGAAATAAACCCTGTTACCACAATACGACGGTTAGGTAATTGCGTTAGCTGTTGCTGTAACAAATACCGTGACTGTATTTCATCAACTTGTGGCTGTGCCGCACGTTCCGCACGTAGAAATAAACGTGCATCGAGCCATGCACTTGCCATATCGGCTTGGACAAGCACTTCTGCCATCAAGCGAGCTGACCAAATTTCACCGTGCCCGACCACTTCTGCATAAATCGCATCATTTATGGGTTGATCCAGCAATGCACTTAAACGCTCTAAATCGTGAATAAATAACTGGCTTAGCTCTGCAGCCTTTTGTTCAGGTAAAAGAGATTCAATTAAATCAAGTTGATAGCGGCGTAATGATTGCTGAGCTTGATGAGCCGAAATACGATCACTTTGGCTTAACTTTAACCAGTTAATCAACTGATTTGTTGTACTACCCGCGGCAGAAACCACCATTAAATCACCGGGTTGGCTATAGTTGGCCATAATTGTTGCAACGCGTTGATAGCACTTCGCATCGGCTAAACTACTGCCCCCAAACTTATGTAACTGGCGGTGGCAAGGAGCCACCTCAACCGCTGTTAGTACACTCATCAAAAAACTCCGCTAACGTTGTGCCGCAACCTGAAATGCGTGATCTAAGTCTGTGATTAAGTCCTGAGGATCTTCAATCCCCACTGAAATTCTTAGCAAGCTATCTGTGATCCCCGCTTGCGCACGGGCTTCTGCTGACATACCTGCATGTGTCATTGTAGCCGTATGGGAAATCAATGTTTCCACACCACCTAATGACTCCGCTAGTGTAAACAGGCTGAGTGAACGAAGAAAATGGCGAAGTTGTGGCTCATCACCTGCAAATTCAAAACTCAGCATCGCGCCAAAGCCTTTTTGCTGTTTCACTGCTATTTCGTGCCCGGGGTGATCTTCTAATGCAGGATAATACAATTTTTTTACTAAAGGCTGTGATTTAAGATATTTTACGATCTCTTGTGCATTTTGCTGTTGCTGTAATACACGTGGAGATAATGTCCGAATACCTCTCAATAGTAGATAGCTATCAAAAGCGCCCCCAGTAACACCAATATTATTTGCCCACCAAGCAAGCTCTGTTACCCACTTTTCTTCTTTCGCAACCACCACTCCTGCAACAATATCAGAATGGCCATTCAAGTATTTAGTGCATGAATGCACCACAAAATCTGCACCTAGCGAAAGAGGCTGCTGCAAAATTGGGCTTAAAAAAGTATTATCTACAACGACTAATGCACCTACATCATGAGCCAACTGTGCAATATGCTGTATATCAAAAATTCTTAATAGTGGGTTGCTGGGTGTTTCGATTAACACTAATTTGGGCTTTTTCGCTAATGCAGCCTGCAATGCAGATTCATCACTTTGGTCGACAAATTGCACCTGATAAGCCCCACGCTGGCTTTGGCTATTAAATAACCGATAGCTTCCGCCGTAACAGTCATGTGGCGCAACGAGTAAATCCCCCGGTTGCAAAAAAACTGTACATAACAGGTGAAGCGCAGACATCCCACTGTTAGTCATTACCGAACCACTACCACCCTCAAGTTGTGCCAATGTTTTTTGCACAATATCACGCCCTGGATTTCCACGACGTGAATAATCATGAGCTCTCGGTTCATTAAAGTCAGTAAAATTATAGGTACTGGATAAATAAATGGGAGGCACGACGCAACCAAATTGTTGGTCTTCATTTAATCCATTATGAATTGCGATGGTTGACGGCTTGTAAGTCATAAACGCTTCTCCTGAACAGTGATAGGCTAAATCATACCCACCGGATGTTTAGACGTCAACATATCTAGACGTCTAAACCTCTTTACGTTTATATCTAGTAATGGAATAATCAGCCCTAATAATTATGTGTAAATTGATAGTCAATCGCATAAGTGAACTTAACTCGTTAATTTTATATAATATCTTGTGATAAAATAAGTTAAGTCACGTCTAACATATATGCAGACGTTCTCGATTTAGGGCTTAGATTAAGTTTCTATTAAAAAGAATATGCATATTATTTTTTATTATTATTGAAAATATCCAAGGTAACCCATGGCTGAATGGAATGGTGAGTATGTCAGTCCGTATGCTGAACATGGCAAAAAGAGTGAGCAAGTAAAAAAAATTACAGTATCTATCCCTTTGAAGGTACTAAAAATTTTAACTGACGAACGTACTCGTCGTCAGATTAATAACTTGCGACACGCGACAAATAGTGAGCTCCTGTGTGAAGCTTTTTTACATGCATTCACAGGCCAACCACTGCCAAATGATGAAGATTTACGTAAAGAGCGTAATGACGAGATCCCTGAAGCCGCAAAAGAAATTATGCGCGAATTAGGTATCGACCCTGAAACGTGGGAATACTAGCCCCAATTAGTCACCATTACGTATCTCAAAACTTTAACTACGTCGCACGCCTTGCGACGTAGTGCCTTTCCTTATGTTTTATTCAAGATAGCTATAACGATGATGGCGACGCGCTCAAGTCTAAAGTGAAAGTACGAATAATGATATTATGTTCGCCGTGCTTTACCGCTTCTAATTTCTTCATTTAGACATAAAAACACTTATTTTAGGCATTAAAAAAGGGAAACTCAGTTTCCCTTTTTTTTCGCATTCACAAGTTCGATTATTTTTTAGAACCTGGGATGCTGAAACGTTGGTTGAAGCGATCAACACGACCACCAGTCGCAACATCACGCTGTTTACCAGTATAGAACGGGTGGCAGTTACCACAAACGTCCAGGTTCAGCGAGTGACCAGCAGTTGAATTAATTTTCATTACATTACCGCAAGAACAAGTTGCAGTAACTTCTTCGTATTTAGGGTGAATACCTTTTTTCATGGGAGAACCTCTATTAAGGCCGTGTCGCCATTCCAGCCCTAACGCCGGACACCACACGTCGTGTTGATTGAATTTAATATATTGGTAAAAATAGATACCAAAGGCGGCGGATCATACAGAAATTCTGTTTATCACGCAATGAAAACCGAGTAAATTTTGTGGTACTCTAGTCAACAATCGCTCGCATTATCGCATAAAAAATAGACGGAAACCCAGATATGATCGTCGTTCAGGTGGCTTTACCTGTCCCTTTAAACCGCACATTTGATTATCGCCTTCCTGATAACATGCCACTACCAGTGATTGGCAGCCGTGTTATGGTGCCATTTGGCAAGCGCCAAGCCTTGGGTATTGTGGTAAAGCACAGCGATAAAAGCGAATTTGCTGAAGATAAATTAAAAGCCATCGAACTGGTTCTCGACCACCAAACGCTTTTCCCTGACGATATTTGGCAGCTCTTACTGTGGTCTTCCCAATACTATCATTACCCAATAGGTGAAGTGCTCTTCCACGCATTACCCACACTATTGCGCCAAGGTAAACCTGCGGAATTTACCCCTATTTGGCAATGGCAAGTGACGGATGAAGGCTTAGCCGTTGATCTTAATGAGCTAAAACGCTCCCCAAAGCAGCAGCAGGCCCTCGCGCTTTTACGCCGTAGACCCGTTTATCGCCATCAAGTAAGTGAGCTTGAAATCAGTGAAAGTGCTCTGCAAGCACTGAAAAAGAAAGCTTATATTGAGTTACATCCCGTTCAACCGACTAGCGAAAAGTGGCAACCAAGCTTTACAGTTTGTGGGGAAAGGTTGCGGCTTAATAGTGAGCAAGCGACCGCTGTCGGTGCTATACGTGCTGAAGATGACCAATTTTCGCCATGGCTGCTCGCAGGGATCACAGGATCCGGTAAGACGGAAGTGTACCTGAGTGTATTGGAAAATGTCCTTGCCCAAGGTAAACAAGCTTTAGTTTTGGTGCCTGAAATTGGCTTAACCCCACAAACGATTAGCCGTTTTCGCGAGCGCTTCAATGCGCCTGTTGATGTGTTGCACTCAGGCTTGAACGATAGCGAACGCTTAGCGGTTTGGTTACGCACTAAGCAAGGACAAAACGCCATTATTATTGGCACTCGCTCAGCGCTGTTCACCCCTTTTGCCCGCCTTGGCATTATTATTATTGATGAAGAACATGACAGCTCATATAAACAGCAAGATGGCTGGCGTTATCATGCACGTGACTTAGCTGTTTTCCGCGCTAAAAAGAACAATATTCCCATTGTGATGGGTACTGCGACGCCATCACTAGAAACCTTATTCAATGTACAGCAGCATAAGTATCGGCAATTAAATCTCACTATTCGTGCAGGTAATGCACGCCCTGCGGCTCAGCACCTTATTGATTTAAAAGGCCAGCCGTTAAAATTTGGCCTTTCTCACTTATTAATTCAACACATTAAAGAACACCTTGCACAAAACAACCAAGTCATTCTATTTTTAAATCGTCGTGGTTATTCCCCTGCATTAATTTGCCATGAATGTGGCTGGATTGCAGAGTGCCAGCGCTGTGACCACTATTACACCTTGCACCAAAATTTCCATCAATTACGCTGCCACCATTGTGATAGCCAGCGCCCGGTTCCTCGTCAGTGCCCACAATGTGGTTCAACTCATTTAGTGCCTGTTGGAATGGGAACGGAGCAACTTGAGGAAGGGATTTGTGAACTGTTCCCTGATACCCCCGTTACCCGTATTGACCGTGATACCACGAGCCGTAAAGGGGAACTGGAACAGCATTTAAACCAAGTACATGAAGGGGGAGCTAGAATTCTTATTGGCACACAGATGTTAGCCAAGGGCCACCATTTCCCTGATGTCACCTTAGTCGCCTTATTAGATGTCGACGGGGCTTTATTCTCGAGTGATTTTCGTGCAGCCGAACGGTTTGCTCAATTATACGTGCAAGTTTCTGGTCGAGCAGGACGAGCTGGTAAACAAGGTGAAGTGTTCTTGCAAACCCACCATCCCGAACACCCATTGTTGCTCACGCTTCTTGAAAAGGGTTATCACGCATTTACCCAAGAAGCAATGGAAGAACGGCAAATCGCAATGTTACCACCTTACACCAGTCATATATTGATCCGTTCAGAAGACCACAATAACCAAGATTCGCGCCAATTTTTGCAAAATGTACGGCAATATATTAGTGAACATCCACAAAGTGATGCCAAAATGTGGATTTTAGGCCCCTCGCCGTCGATTCAAGCCAAACGTGGCGGGCGATTCCGCTGGCAATTGCTATTGCAACACCCTTCGCGGCTTTATTTACAACAATTTATGGCGAAACTGTTGCCAGAAATTATTCAACAGCCAGAAAGTCGCAAAGTAAAATGGAACATCGATGTGGACCCGACCGATTGTTAACTCATTATCAATGCTAAAGGATTCATTTTATCTAACCATTTAACTTTATAGGCCATACCAGTATTGTCTTTGCAGCATGTTGATAAATTTGAATTATTTGCCATATAATTCTAAACGACCAAATTGAGTATTTTTCATACACATTGAGTTTCATTTATCTTTTTGCCCTTAGAATTATTTTCAAAATTTGCGAAGTAGCTCTAAAAAATGACGCAAGTCACATTTTTTATGCAAACTAGGTAACAGATATTCTTGAGAAACCAATTAGAATAACCACTAATAATGACGTACTTGCGCCATTCAAAAAAAGCAAACGATTAAATCAATCTAAGGAAGGCGTTGTGGAAAGTAAAAAACACAATAACACGGCAACGATGAAAGATGTTGCTAGTGCCGCGGGCGTTTCGACAGCGACGGTGTCTAGAACACTTATGAACCCGGAAAAAGTTTCTTTGCAAACACGCCAAAAAGTCGAACAAGCGGTGATGGATGTTGGCTATTATCCTCATAACCTTGCTAGAAGCTATAAGCGCAATGAATCAAAGACTATTCTTGTACTCGTTCCTAATATTCGCGACCCTTTCTTTAGTGATGTCGTGTGCGGCATTGAAGAAATTGCCGCTCAAGAAGGCTATTTTGTTTTGATTGGGGACTGTAAACACCAAGAAAAACAAGAAAATGCTTTTATTAATCTCATTATTACCAAACAAATTGATGGCATGGTCTTACTGGGTTCCAATATTCCATTCGATATCTCAACCGAAGAGCAAAAAAACCTCCCTCCAATTGTGATGGCCAATGAGTTCGCACCTGAGCTAAAACTGCCTACCGTACATATCGATAACCTCACCGCCGCATTTAACGCAACACATTACCTACAAAAACAAGGCCATAAACTGATCGCTTGTATTGCAGGCCCTGACCATATGCCTTTAAGCCAATATCGTTTAGAAGGTTATAAAAAAGCCATGTTACGCACAGGTGAAAAACTGCGTGAAAATTATATTATTCGTGGTGATTTTACCCATGAGGGTGGCGCTGAAGCAGTGAAAACATTGATGTCACTTCCTGAACCACCGACAGCTATCTTTTGCCATAGTGATATCATGGCAATTGGTGCGATGTGGCAAGCGAAAAAAATGGGCTTAAAGCTCCCTGATGACCTTTCTTTTGTTGGTTTCGATAACTTAGAGCAAGCAAAATACACCTTGCCAGCCCTAACGACTATCAACCAACCTCGAGCTGAAATTGGCCATCATGCGATGCAATTACTGCTCGAGCAGATTCATGGGCACAATGTTAATCCAGGCTCACGTCTCCTAGATTCTGATTTAATCATTAGAGAGAGCACAAAAGCGCCTAAAAGCTAGTCAAAGTTGCTCAGGTTAAGTAACATGTTAACCCAAATGATGACTAACAATTGATAACTAGTGAATTAATAGCGTGGCACAAAAAGATTATGTAGCTCGAGGGCGCTCATCCGCCCGTAAAAAAAGCAAAGGTAAATCAAAGAAAGCACAAGGACTACCAATGACAACATTGGTTGTTGCTGTCACGATTGTCGTGCTATTTGTTGGCGGCCTGTTTTATATCACTCAAAATAAAAAGGACACACCACAACCTCAGGTAGCCACTCCCACAACACCGGGTAGTACGCTTCCACCAAAGCCTGAAGAACGTTGGCGTTATATTAAGGAACTCGAACGTCGTGGTGTGGATATGCCAAATATTCAACAGCCGAGCACGGGGAATAATATTGTGCGCCCATCAGATTTAACACCTGAACAGCGCCAGCTATTAGAGCAAATTGATTCTGACAGACGCCAGCCTGTCACTAACTTGCAAGAAATACCTGCAAACGGTAAACCAGTACCGCGTTCACAAGTGCTCATCAATGAGCCTGCTCAACCTATCGAGCCAGTACAACGTAAACCGGCGGCCAATATCCCTCCAAAACTTGAGGCTCAACCAACCGCGCCTGCAACTCAACCACAAACGGCACCAAGCACTAAACCGACAAACAGCTTGCAAAATATGGTTGTTCAATGTGGTTCATTCCGTACAGCAGAACAAGCCGAGTCTGTACAAGCTACTTTGGCATTCTCAGGTATTGAAAGCCGTGTAAGCGCAGGTGGAGGTTGGCACCGTATCGTTTTAGGACCTTATTCCAAGTCCACTGCCGAAAAAATGCGTGACCGTGCAGCAGGTGCAGGTGTTTCCGGTTGTATTCTTCGTGCTTCTGGGGGTTGAAAAATTCCTCCTTCCCCCCCATGTACTGTTTTAATGTACTCATGAGCGGTACTTTGTGTCTTCAACCTAGTTCAAGTGATAGTTAATTAGACAACTATCACTTGAATTTAATCTTTTGAAAATCACATTCAACCGCATTCTTTTTTGTAATAAAACCAGGGGCTAACTCATGACAACAATCGTAAGTGTTCGCCGTAATGGCCAGGTCGTAATTGGTGGTGATGGACAGGCGACGATGGGTAATACCGTCATGAAAGGCAATGTCCGCAAAGTTCGCCGTTTATACAACGACAAAGTCATTGCCGGATTTGCCGGTGGCACCGCAGACGCATTCACATTATTTGAACTGTTTGAGCGCAAACTCGAACTGCATCAAGGCCATTTAACGAAAGCGGCCGTTGAACTTGCTAAAGATTGGCGTACCGACCGCATGCTTCGTAAATTAGAAGCCTTGTTAGCTGTCGCTGATGAACACACTTCACTGATCATTACGGGTAATGGTGATGTGGTTCAACCGGAAAACGACTTAATTGCGATTGGCTCCGGTGGCCCATATGCACAATCAGCCGCACGTGCTTTGTTAGAAAATACAGACTTAAGTGCTAAAGAAATCGCTGAAAAAGCGCTCGCTATTGCAGGTGATATCTGTATTTACACCAACCATAATGTCAACTTTGAAGAAATTTCTTCAAAATCATAAGGATTGCTAGTATGTCCGAAATGACTCCACGCGAGATTGTCAGCGAACTCGACAATCATATTATTGGCCAAAATAAAGCCAAACGTTCTGTTGCGATTGCTCTGCGTAACCGCTGGCGCCGTATGCAGTTAAACGAAGTATTACGACACGAAGTCACCCCAAAAAATATTTTGATGATTGGGCCAACAGGGGTAGGTAAAACTGAAATTGCCCGTCGCCTTGCAAAATTAGCCAATGCGCCATTTATCAAAGTTGAAGCGACCAAATTTACTGAAGTCGGCTATGTTGGTAAAGAAGTTGACTCGATTATTCGCGATTTAACTGACTCTGCCGTTAAAATGGTGCGTTTACAGTCTATCGAAAAAAATCGCTATCGCGCCGAAGAAATGGCTGAAGAACGTATTTTAGACGTTCTTATCCCACCAGCAAAAAATAACTGGGGGCAATCTGAACCAACGGATGAGCATTCTCCAGCCCGCCAAGCATTCCGTAAAAAATTACGTGAAGGCCAATTAGACGATAAAGAAATTGAAATCGAAGTCGCTGCATCCCCTATGGGTGTTGAAATTATGGCACCTCCAGGCATGGAAGAGATGACTAACCAGTTACAATCCATGTTCCAAAACCTAGCAGGCCAAAAACAGAAACCTCGTAAGATGAAAATCAAAGAGGCATTCAAACTGCTAGTTGAAGAAGAAGCGGCTAAATTAGTCAACCCTGAAGAGCTAAAAGAACAAGCGATTGAAGCGGTTGAACAGAATGGTATCGTCTTCATCGATGAGTTCGACAAAATTTGTAAACGCGGTGGCCAAAGTTCGGGGCCAGATGTATCCCGTGAAGGGGTTCAACGTGATTTACTGCCATTAATCGAAGGCTGTACCATTTCCACTAAGCACGGCATGGTCAAAACTGACCATATTCTGTTTATTGCTTCAGGTGCATTCCAAGTTTCGAGCCCATCAGACTTAATCCCTGAACTCCAAGGCCGCTTGCCAATTCGCGTTGAGCTACAAGCTCTGACAACTGAAGATTTTGTGCGTATTTTGACTGAGCCAAATGCCTCATTAACTGAACAGTATAAAGCGCTGATGGCAACAGAAGGCGTGAATATTGAATTCACGACTGACGGTATTCGTAAAATTGCAGAATCAGCATGGCAAGTGAATGAGTCAACCGAAAATATTGGTGCTCGTCGCTTACACACAGTGCTTGAACGCTTAATGGAAGATATTTCTTTCGATGCCAGTGACCGTAACGGGCAAACTATCCAAATCGATGCAGACTATGTCAGACAGCACTTAGATGAGCTGGTGGCAGATGAAGACTTGAGTAGATTTATTTTATAATCTTATTAATTATCTGGTTTTCATGTATCCTTAATATACATCGACTAAAGTGCAGCTTTTATCGCTGCACTTTTTTCTATGAAATATTCTGCCCATTGCATTGAAAATACTCAGGTATCTCTCTATATGATGGGTTATTAAATTATTAAGATCACATCTCTAAAGAGTTTGAATTATAGGTAACTGCATGCAGTCGACATCCTCAACAATAAGTCGTAAACAAGCTTGGATTGAAAGTCTCCGCCCTAAAACCCTACCATTAGGGGTGATTGCGATTGTGACAGGCTCTGCACTCGCTTATTTAACTAATAATTTTAAATGGCCTGTCGCTTTATTAGCACTTATCACAGCGGGTTTATTACAGATTTTATCTAACCTTGCGAATGACTATGGTGATGCGGTCAAAGGCTCTGATACGGCTGAACGCATTGGTCCATTACGTGGCATGCAAAAAGGCGTTATCACGCAAGCGGATATGAAAAAGGCGCTCAAGCTAAATATTACAGCGGCCTGCCTTTCCGGATTACTGTTAATTATTGTCGCATGTGAAAAACCCGAGGATGCCATTGGTTTTGTCGCATTAGGGCTTATTGCTATCGTCGCTGCTATTACCTATACCGTGGGCAAAAAACCGTATGGCTACCTGGGGTTAGGGGATATTTCTGTTTTAATCTTCTTTGGCTGGCTAAGTGTTATTGGGACTTATTATTTACAAGCAAATAGTTTTAATATCATCACTGTCCTACCCGCAACGGCTTGTGGGTTGCTCTCTGTCGCAGTATTGAATATCAATAATATGCGTGATATCGAAAATGATATTAAAGCAGGTAAAAATACCTTAGCGGTACGCTTAGGTCCCCAAGGGGCTCGAATTTATCACACCATTATTATTGTTGCGGCTATTTTATGTTTGGCCTTTTTTAATCTAATTTATTTACACGGCTGGAGCGGTTGGCTATTTTTACTCGCCGTACCAATGCTAATGAACCATTTACGCCGTGTTCTCAGCGACCCAACCCCCGAAGGTATGCGCCCTCTATTGGAAAATATGGTGAAAGCTGCACTCGTGACCAACGTTTTATTTTCCATCGGCGTCGTAATGAGCAAATAATATTCACTATTTGTCGTTTTTTTGACTTTTTCCGCCTATTTTTAGGCGGGTAACTTTGCCAAGTACGGTTCAAAAGGGATATACTGGTTGCCTCTTGCAGCAAAAAAGACCTAACTCCTATGAAATATGATACTTCCGAACTCTGCGATATTTACCAAGAAAGCGTCAACGTGGTAGAACCCCTTTTCTCCAATTTTGGTGGACGTACTTCATTTGGCGGTCAAATCATTACAGTTAAGTGTTTTGAAGATAACGGCCTAGTGTATGATTTGCTGGAAGAGGATGGTACAGGGCGTATCCTACTCGTTGATGGGGGCGGTTCTGTCCGTAAGGCACTTATTGATGCTGAAATTGCAAGGTTAGCTGTTGATAACCACTGGGAAGGAATTGTGGTTTACGGTGCGGTTCGTCAGGTAGATACCCTGATGGAACTCGACCTCGGTATTCAAGCTATTGCTGCGATGCCGGCAGGTTGCCCAGATGAAGGCATCGGTGAAAGTGATATTCGTGTTAATTTCGGCGGTGTGACTTTCTTTTCAGGTGATTACCTTTATGCCGATAACACCGGTATTATCCTTTCTGAAGAGCCATTAACACCTTATGAGAACAACGGTTTTGTCGAAGATGACAATATCGACGCATAATCCGTTAAAAATTCTATAAATAAGGGCTGCAATAATTTGCAGCCCTTATTTTTATACTCTACTACGCGAGGTATGACGAAAGTTTCTCTAAACCCTACAATGCGAGATATAACAAAGATTTCTCTAAATAATTCGTGTTGTAGGTAGGCGGCAAAGTCGATAAGACCCTAGGAGCATACATGAGTATGTGACTAGGGCGAAGAGACGAAGCCAACACCCCTACAACGCGAAGTATGACGAGAAATTACACTTCTTCCATCTTACCGAGTAAAGTCCGTAAACGCTCCTGCCAAGCTTGCTGCTCTTGTTTTAACTGTTCATTTTCACGCACCAGTGAATCCGTGCCTGATTTTGCTGTTTCAAGCTCTTGGCTTAACGCACCATTTTTATCTTTTAATTCATCGATTTCCATTTGTAACAGTGTGATTGTATCAATCGCTTGTTGCACTTTGGATTCTAGTTTCTCAAATACTTCAAATGACATAATTCTGGTCTCCCTTATCAGCTTTTACACGATTGTAAGTAGCATGATCCTCTGTGTCCAGTTCCTTCCTTCTGAATCGTAATAACCTTCATTAAAAAACACTGGTCAGATCACATCACAAAGGTCGAATCCATCACTATTTTTGATTGTTTTGTTTCGCTTTAGTGATGTAACACACACTTTTCAATTTCGATATTTCTCGTTTATGTTCTTTAACGATAAATTTACAGTTAATGATTTTCGATTAGAAAATCTTAACTTAAAAAAACATTACAATATTTTTCATTTTCGTAGGATAGAAACATATGAGCCAAATGACGACTACATCACTCACGGGTCAGTGCATCTCAGAGTTTTTAGGGACTGCGCTACTGGTCTTTTTTGGTCTAGGTTGTGTTGCTGCCGTTAGAATAGCGGGCGCACAACTAGGCTTGTGGGAAATTAGTATTATATGGGGCTTTGGCGTTGCTTTAGCCGTTTACCTAACCGCTGGCACCTCGGGTGCCCATCTAAACCCAGCCGTTACTCTCGCACTATGGCTATTCGCGTGTTTTGATAAGCGCAAAGTTGTTCCTTATATCATCGCACAGATGCTAGGTGGCTTCTTTGCTGCCGCATTAGTTTACTCAATGTATTCCCCTGTATTTTTCGATTACGATCAAGTTCATCACATCATTAGAGGCTCACAAGAAAGCTTATTTACTGCGGGTGTTTTCTCAACCTACCCAGCACCACAAATTAGTGTTCCTCATGCATTCTTTATTGAGGTCATTATTGCGGCCATTCTTGTTTGCTTAATACTCGCGCTAACCGATGATGGCAATGGTGTCCCACGTGGCCCACTTGCACCATTGTTAATCGGTATTTTGATTGCTGTTATCGGTGGGTCATTTGGCGCGCTCACTGGGTTCGCACTCAACCCTGCTCGTGACTTTGGTCCAAAGGTTGTCGCTTATCTCGCTGGTTGGGGTGATATCGCTCTGACTGGTGGCCGCGATATTCCTTATTTCCTTGTCCCATTGACAGCACCTATTGTTGGTGGCCTGCTAGGCGCATTCGCCTATCGCAAGCTGATTGGTCGCCACTTACCTTGCATGGTATGTGAAGAAGAGACCAAAACAGAAAAATTATCCGTTAAAAACACCAAATCCTCGGAACAGGCTTAAATTATGACTACTGAAACCACTATTGCGAAAAAGTATATTGTTGCACTCGACCAAGGCACAACCAGCTCACGTGCTGTTGTACTCGACCATGATGCGAATATTGTCAGTATTTCACAACGTGAATTCACCCAAATTTATCCTAAGCCAGGTTGGGTGGAACATGACCCAATGGAAATTTGGGCATCACAAAGCTCAACACTAGTGGAAGTACTCGCTAAAGCGGATATCCGTACCGATGAAGTCGCTGGGATTGGGATCACTAACCAACGTGAAACCACTATTGTTTGGGAAAAAGCCACAGGTAAGCCTGTTTATAATGCAATTGTATGGCAATGTCGCCGTACTGCTGACTTTTGTACCCATCTAAAACAAAATGACCGCGATTTAGAAGAGTATATTCGCCAAAATACCGGTCTGGTTGTTGACCCATATTTCTCCGGTACAAAAGTCAAATGGATTTTAGATCATGTTGAAGGCGCACGTGAGCGAGCTGAAAAAGGGGAGTTATTGTTTGGTACTGTCGATACTTGGCTCGTTTGGAAAATGACACAAGGGCGTGTTCATGTCACCGACTATACCAATGCCTCTCGAACCATGTTGTTCAATATCCGTAACCTCGAGTGGGATGACAAAATTCTCAAAGCGCTCAATATTCCACGAGCAATGCTTCCTGAAGTGCGCCCTTCTTCCGAAGTCTACGGGCAAACCAATATTGGGGGGAAAGGTGGGACTCGTATTCCAATTTCAGGAATGGCGGGAGACCAACAAGCCGCTCTGTATGGCCAACTGTGTGTCAAATCAGGAATGGCCAAAAATACCTATGGAACAGGCTGTTTCCTACTTCTGAACACGGGAGAGACTGCTGTACGTTCAAATCATGGCCTACTGACGACTATCGCGTGTGGCCCAAAAGGTGAAGTCAATTATGCACTTGAAGGCGCTGTATTTGTCGGAGGTGCCTCTATCCAATGGCTGCGTGATGAATTGAAATTAATTGATGAATCAACAGACTCAGAGTACTTTGCCACTAAAGTGAAAGACAGCAATGGCGTGTATGTTGTTCCTGCCTTTACTGGTTTGGGAGCTCCATATTGGGACCCATATGCGCGCGGTGCTATTTTTGGCCTGACACGTGGTGCAAACCGCAACCATATTATCCGTGCAACATTAGAATCTATCGCTTATCAAACCCGTGATGTACTTGATGCAATGCAAGCAGATTCAGGTGAGCGCTTAAAAGCACTACGTGTTGATGGTGGCGCTGTCGCCAATAACTTCTTAATGCAATTCCAGTCAGATATTTTAGGTACTCCTGTTGAACGCCCTGAAGTGCGAGAAAGCACTGCATTGGGAGCCGCTTACCTTGCAGGCTTAGCCGTTGGTTTCTGGAGTAATCTTGATGAGTTACAGAGCAAGGCGACCATTGAGCGTGTATTCAAACCAGGTATTGAAACGACGGAACGTAATTTCAAATACGAGGGATGGAAAAAAGCCGTAGCTCGTGCCCAAGAGTGGGAAGATCGTGGCTAATCCATCTTTTAATCTGTTTTATTTCTAATATCCCAAAGGCCATATGAATCATATGGCCTTTTTTATTTTATCCCTACAAGTATGACTTTCTTCTAATAACTAATTAGTTAATCAATGAAAATGCAGTTATTAAAACAATAATAAATTAGACCGTTTTTTGCAGTTTATTTAGAATAATATTTCAATAAAATTCAAAATTAACCCTCAAAAAATGGATTATGGTAATGGATAACCTTAAAATATTTGCTGATGAGATACAGCAAGGCAACTTACAACTAGGATGGTATAAAAAAGGGAGAGTGGCAATTATTCAACAAGATACCGCCTTGATAAATGCATTAAAGGATAACCCTGAACTATCCGCTGACGGCGAAAAAGCATTTAAGTTATTCAATTGGTTAAGTGATAGACCCCGGTTAGCAGGTGAAAATAAAAAAACTTATTTATTGAGTGCCCTCGGTACTGAACATTTTTCTGGATTTAGTTTCCACCCCAAGCAAAATTTATTTGTCGAAAGCTTTAATTCACCCCATGAATGGATTAATGGAGAAACTCGAGCACAAGCTCAGCTCGCTGATTTATTACTACCAAGCGGGCAATGGCATCGCCATTATAATATCGTCGTCTTGCCCGAAAATGCCAATGACAAACAAGTCGATCTAGTTCGCCATTGGTTGGAACTCACTGGCGGCAGTTTATTGATAGTCAAAGATAAAGACAAAAAACCATCAGTATCGACCCAGCAACTCATTGATGAACTTAATCCAGTAGAGCCTATTGAGCAAGCCAGCCGCACCTTAGAAAATCACAGTTTCCAGCAAATTATCACCCTACCAACCCAAGCAATAAACTCATTGAAGCTAACCGATGAGTTACGAAAAAACAGCCAATATTTCTCAATATCTATAGAAAATATGAAGTATAACAAGGTGTTGTCTTTACATGACGTTCCAATTACAAAAACATCATCTTGGCAACAGATTGCCCATTCAGTCGAAACCGATGTAAATAAAATAATGGCAGTAAATCAGCTTCCTGCGGTTAAAATCCGCTATGAAAAGAATACCTTAAAACTTGTTGGTGAAAATATCATTTTTCGCCAGTTCCAATTGAAACAAACAAAACCGGCGATCTCTCGACATGATGCGCAAGAAAGCGTTCCTCAAATTCTACCTATTTTAGTAGCAGAAAACCCAGATGAGCTCCCAAATCAGTTAGTTGTGGGTGCCATAACAGGAAAACTACCAAATAGCCCCCATATTAAGGGTTACAAAATCCTTGAGCAGCCCAAATTTGGTCAATTAACGCTAAATAACACCACCAACGAATGGCAATACATTGCCAATAATGCAAAATTTAAAACCCACTCAGATCAATTTGATTTTATTGCTATTCTACCTAACGGGCAGCAATCCCAACCCCTTTCCATTCAGTTACAAACCGCAAATACACCACAACTGCGCATTCCTGGTAAACGCACATATTCCATTCCAGACCCTGTTTATCATGAACCCCAACGGCGCCACAACACAACACCAAGTGATATGCAAATCCATCATATTCAACTTGCGCAGACTCACCTGCAGAGTATGACCGATAAGCACATGAGCTTAACAGCTAACCGCTGGGCGTTATTGAATGTGGAAATTACCAGCGAAACGGCGGCAAAATCCCCTGATATTGAAGCCATCGTCAGCAATAAAGAAAGAAAAATATTAGGTCGAGTGAGATTAACTGGCCCGGATCATTTGCCCCAAAAATTAACAGCGCTCCCCCAACAGATGAATGTTTCAGCGCAAAATTGGCATCAGCAACGCTTTACAGCTCCGCTAAAAGGTGAGTGGATACAACCGGATATCAACCTCGTTATCACTGTTAATGGCAAACCCATTATCACCGAAGAAACCAACCAATATGGCCTATTCTCCCCCAATGTCACCCTTGATAACCACTTAATTATTCATGTTGATAGCCACAGTTTATATCAACAAGGACATGGCGTTTATTCATCTTCCCCGCTAAGTTGGGGAAAAGAAGCGGTAACAGTTTTACCGATTGGGCAGCTCACAGTGCATAGCCTTCCTGCTACGGTGAGTCACCCAAGCTTAACGCCACTTAGAACTGACACCAATAGCAACACCATTCCGTTTATTCATCCTCATTATGATAACCCTGAAGAGATTGACTATCACCCCAGTGCACAAATTTTTTGGGCTTATAATAATAGTCATAAATACCAAACTGCTAACAATGCTGATTCTGATTATCAATATACTGCGATTGAAACCCTACCTTCAAATGTTGGCACTGCGCTATTAGGGCTTGGGTCGCCCAACAACGGTGGCGGAGTTCATGAACCTAACGTGATGTTTCATGAGATTTTTGGTCACGGTCTTGGCTTGCCTCATACCAATAAACTAGGTGATGATGATAAGTTAGTATACCCTTACGACCCTCACAGCCATGGTAAAAACCCAGCTTATAACCAATCTAGGCAATATTATGTCACTTATCACGATCTCCACAGTCACTTACAACAAGCCATGCCAACCATGCTTTCCAGCTTTGTTCCTTTTCGAAGTGGTGCTTATGATGCCTTCTTGCCTCACGCAGATGCCTATAACCAAAAAATTCACCAATTTTTAAGTGGAAGAGTACGCTGGCAACATAATAAAACGAAAGGGGAAGATACCGAAGATGGCGGGTTTGCAGGTGACGGTTTTTATCAGCACTGGGATCAAACCAATAAACAATGGGTCACACTAACCCAACAAAATTACGCTGAATATTGTAAACTAACGCAAATTGAGCAATTCCCTCATCAACGTGATGTAGCGATTTATTGGATACAGCATCAGTTTACTAAAATGGCAGATAATACCCCACACCCTTATAGCACCATCACGGTTGACCGTACCATAGGGAGCTTGCCGGCCGATTACCATAACCTAAAAACAGGGGTTGGCCGTCCATTTGATACTAATGGTGACTATGCATTCACCGTCACTTATGCAACTCCGAATGGGTTATCGACCGAAGTATTACAAATCCGACGTACAGAGAGCTTCAATATTGCAGATAAAGGCGAATTGGTTCAGTTTACTGTACATGAATTGAACTACAAAAAAGAGCTTGGGCAGTTGATCTCCCACTATAACAACCCGGATTCATTAGCTTGCCGTGTATTAACAAACAGTGATGGCTATTTATTACCCAACCAGCTGATTCTCGATAATTATTGGCAAGGTGCCCCTATTTACTGGGCAGCAACAGAAGAAGGCTTAATTGATTTTTCGACAGGTAAAGTCAATCTCGACAAAATCACCTCAAAAAGTGCACTTTGCGCCAAGTGGGTTGAAAAAGGCCGGTTACATCAACAATATTTTTCATTATCTGACCCATTTGGCCAAGATTCGCAGGTTGATACCTCTTTGAACTTTATTGCGCTCAATCACCTTGATACTCACGCAAGGCATTACTCAGCAATACCCGATGTGATCTACTACACAGTCGAGCAACCTTTAGTTGCGGATGTAAACTTCGAACAAACGGTGGATATTACTCACCTAAACTTGCCTGATGGCCAGTACTCTTTTTGGGTCACACTAAGGACAAGTGATGACCAAAAACAAATTCAAGAAAGCATACCAATAGAGGAATGGTATTTTTCAGTACAACAAAATCAATTAACAATAAAAGGCACGATAGACAGTACCCCTGAGTTAAAACTGGATGGAATAATCATTCATATAGACCAACACTTGCAGGACCATACTGTACCAAAGTTGATTTGGCTCCAACAAAACACTCAAAATCCAACCGGACAATTAGCAGAAAATACAAAATTTCTAGATTATAACCAACCAGTGATATTTAATTCAGGAGTCATGTTGCCGGAACTTATATCATCAATGCCAGAAGAGGAACCTAGCTCCTTGTATTCATCGGTGCTATCAATTCCGCCACAAAAGCAAGCTGATATACTGCTAAGCGCGTAATTTGATGGTCAGGCTGTCTTTTGCAGCCTGACCATATCCCATTAAACCATGCGTTCTGAGTGATTCATACGTTTTGCTAAAGGTAACCAGCACAACAATACAAGCGTCGACATTAAAAACATCAACAATCCTAAACTAAACTGCCCGTTCTGTGGTAACAAGGCGGAAACCCAAGTCGCAACACCTGAACCGACATTTTGTAAGCCGCCAACGAGTGCTCCTGCAGCACCTGCCAAATAAGGGAAAGGCTCCATAGCCCCTGTCGTTGCTAAGGGAAATAACATACCAGCGCCAAAGAAAAATACCGCTGCTGGGACTAACAATGTCCATGTATTCATAATCCCAAACCAGCCTGGCACCCACATCATAAAGCCAGCCAATAAACAAATAAACACTGAGTGCCACATCAAATTATAAAACGTTTTTCCCTCTCGCCCTGCATACCAAGCGCCAAAGAAAGCGGCAGGAATCGGCAATATAAATAAAATACTCACGGTGATACTGCTTAGCCCTAATACACCACCCATCAATACACCACTGCTGGCTTCAAATACCGCTATCCCAGCTAACGCACCAACTAGCATGGCAAGGTAAGAGAGAAATGAACCACTTGAAAGTAATTCACGATATGAGGCCAACATTCTGTGCTTTTCTGGGGAAACCGGCCGCGTTTCTGGTAGCCAACGATACATACTCAATAATACTGAGGCACCTAAGATAAATAGGAAAATATAGCAAGCATGCCAGCCCCAAAAGTGCGCTAATATTCCACCAAACATGGGAGCCAATAATGGGCTGACTAACACCCCCATATTTAATAGGCTATTTGCATAACGCAGCGCTGTGCCTTTATATAAGTCTCGAGGCATTGTTCTTGCCATTACACCGGCAACACCAGTTCCTAGCCCTTGTAACCCACTTGCCACTGTAAGTATATTTAGCGTTGGCGCGAAAATTGCCACAACCGTTGAAAATAAGAAAATCGTTAAACCGGTTAAAATAACAGGTCGGCGACCAATTCGGTCAGATAGCGGCCCATAAACTAACTGCGAAAAACCATAAGAAAATAAATAAGCCGCCATCACTTGTTGAACAGCACCAGAGGGCTCATTAAAATAAGCGGCAATTTCAGCAATGACAGGAACATAAATAGTTTGTGTCATTTGGCCGACTGCTGCCAATGCAATTAGCATCAATAGCAAATTAAAATGTTCCAGTTTTCTCATTTTTCTCTCAAATACATCCAATAATTCAAATGCACGCTATTTCGGACACAAAATAACGCCGCATTATTTCATTGTAATAACGCAAAATTATTTAGGTACTTAATTATCAATATAAAAATACTGCTCTACGCTTTTATGCCATTTTTAATAAATAGCAAATAATGCGTTTTGCTTGAGTGTGACTAAGATAACAAAAGCAGCTATCTTTTCGTAGTAGTGCGACATTTTATATTTTTCGACAATGGCAGTAATATTCGCCAGAATTGTCAACATAACTGTACATTGAACTTTAAAATAGACCAATATTAAGAATAAAACACTGGAACACATTATCGATAAGCATAAATAATGAACTGTTTTAGTATTAAATCCTAGTGAACCATGCTTTGGCTCATTCACATCAAAAATGAGTTATTTTTCAGATGGTCGATTTTACAATATGAAGAGGTGGGATCTATGGCAAATTGGGTAACAGGAACAGTGATTGAAGCCAAATTTTGGACTGATTCATTATTCAGCTTAGTCATTGAGGCGCCAATTAAACCCTTTACCGCCGGACAATACGCCAAACTGGCACTCGAAATCGAAGGCGAACGTATTCAGCGAGCTTATTCTTACGTCAACGCACCTAGTGATAACCGACTTGAATTTTATTTTGTCATCGTCCCCGAAGGGAAACTTAGCCCAAAATTAGCACAATTAAAACCCAATGATACGTTACAGATCACGGATGAAGCTGCGGGTTTCTTCGTTTTAGACGAAATACCCGAATGTAAAAACTTATGGATGTTATCAACAGGTACCGCCATTGGGCCTTTTTTGTCCATCTTACAGGAAGGCAAAGACCTTGAGCGCTTCGAGAACATTGTTTTACTCCACGCGGTCCGTTATGAGAAAGATTTAAGTTATTTGTCCTTAATGAAAAAGTTGGAACAACAATATCAAGGGAAATTAAAAATTGTCACCGTGGTGAGCCGCGAACAATGTACAGGTTCATTATATGGCCGTGTTCCAGCCTTAATTGAAAATCATGCACTCGAAGACGCTGTTGGCCTAGCCCTTTCGCCTGACACCTGCCACGTTATGCTATGCGGTAACCCTGAAATGGTCAGGGACACTCGCGATACACTAAAAAATAACCGTAACATGGTTAAACATTTACGCCGCAAACCTGGTCATATTTCGAGTGAGCAATACTGGTAATTTAGCATGCTACCCTGAAATATTTTCAGGGTAGCATTCATGTTATATGGTAGTCGGACTACATGGCATTGACGCTATAAATAATCCACCGTTTCTGTTTCTTCACCGTAGTGATTAACACCATCCATCCCCACAAAAGCTCCACAATCAAGTACCATTATCATAGTAATTAATAATGGTAAAAAGCGCCCTATCCCCCATTGCCATACAGGTTCAAATTGGCTGACGTCGATTGAAAAAAGAGCAAATGCCAATAAAATCAGCGCAAACCACCCACCCGATTTTCCACGGTCATGTAAACGCTTCACAAAGATAGCGGCCAAAGGGTAAAGTAGTAAAATAAATAACGATATAGCAAGTGTTTCAGAGAATAGCAGTGCATTTTGTAACAGGGCAATTACCGTCATTAAAATAAAAATGACTGCAATACCTACCCAAAATGGCCGGCGACCGATACGGCCTTTGAAGGAAAAAGCCCATTGTTGTAATGTCATTACCTATAATCCTGATACAATGTGGAAAACTAAAAATGAGTGGCTCAAAAATGACCCAAACTTTATTTCGTTCTGTATACGCCATCATAACCATTTTTGTACTTAGTGTGCCACAACTGGCTTTTGCTCAAAAAGTCCCAACGCTGCCAGATACTGACTTTGAGGTCTCCTATTTAGCCCCTGATGCGCCTTCTTTTAACCTCACTATTCCTGAATTACGTAACCAATTCAATCAAGCATACAAAGACTTATATCTTCATGAATATAAAGTAATTGCTAGCCAAGATATCGCAGCTCCCTATATTCGAGCAGCTTCTCGAATTAACCAACAAATTTATTCCTCTGCGGTGTTAGAACGCGGAAGTGAAAAAATTAAAAGTTTACAGATCACATTACTACCGTCTGATAACCCACAAGAAAACCAAAAAAATCGACAATTAATGGAAAGTTATACCATGGCAATGGTCCGTATATTTGCCCCTGAAGTTTCACTGGATAAAGCCCCTGAGCTTACGGAAGCCTTAAATAAATTTATTGCCAATAATAGTGCAACTCACGCGGAAGAAGCTCGATTAGGCGCTTTAAGATATATTTTAGTAAAAAGTGACAATAATGTGCTTACTTTTGCTGTTGAACCGATTAAGCTAGAACAACAAACACCCTAAACTGACTGTGATCACGCTCTAAGAACAAGCATGATGAAAAGCAAAGCTATTATTATCCATTGTTCTTATAATGCAGAAGGTGAATGGCGACAACATTGTCACGTTACGCGTGTAACATAAGCGTGTGATGAATAACTTATTGATTAATCATTCAAACTCTCTGGTTGGAGGAAATAACATGCGACATCCATTGGTAATGGGTAACTGGAAACTAAACGGCAGCACACAGATGGTCAATGACCTCGTCGCTGGCTTGCGTAATGAACTCAGCAGCGTTGATGGCTGTGATGTGGCTATTGCACCACCTGCGATTTATTTGACTCAAGCTAAACATGCGTTAGCAGGCAGTCGCATTGCATTAGGTGCACAAAACGTTGACGTTAACCTATCAGGTGCATTTACAGGTGAAACCTCTGCTGAAATGTTAAAAGATGTTGGCGCCAAATACATCATTATCGGCCACTCAGAGCGCCGTACTTATCACAACGAAAGTGATGAATTTGTCGCTAAGAAATTTGCTGTCTTAAAAGAACAAGGCCTGATCCCAGTACTGTGTATTGGTGAAACTGAAGCTGAAAATGAAGCGGGTAAAACCGAAGAAGTCTGCGCTCGTCAAATCGATGCCGTATTGAATTCTTTAGGTGCAGAAGCTTTCCAAGGTGCCGTTATCGCTTATGAGCCAATCTGGGCTATCGGTACAGGTAAATCAGCAACACCAGCACAAGCACAAGCAATCCATAAATTTATTCGTACTCATATTGCGAAAAAAGATGCAGCCATTGCTGAACAAGTTATCATCCAATACGGCGGCTCTGTTAATGCCAGCAACGCAGCTGAGCTATTTACCCAGCCAGATATCGATGGTGCCTTAGTGGGTGGCGCTTCTCTGAAAGCTGACGCTTTTGCTGTTATTGTTAAAGCGGCTGCTGAAGCGAAAAAATCTAAATAAGGTTATTTTAATACCTTGAGATTAACCGCCAAATATTGGCGGTTTTTTATTTTAATTAATTCCAACATGAATAAAAGCATCACATCAATATTTTTATTATTCTCATAATTACCAACCATATAATACAATTACCACTTAGTTTTAAATTTAATTAATATTTATTAATTAAATTTAAAACTAACAAATAAACATATGATTAAAAATCTTAAATAAAGTTATAAATAAAAATACACCTTTATACCGACAATAATAAAACTCCCAAAAATAACAACAAGATGCAACTTATTAGATTTTTAATTTATATATACCATTCATCATCTATTAAATAATAACGGTAGACAATCTATAAAAGTTAATACACATTTATCTCTCTAATCGCTCAACTAGATAATTAACACTAATAAAACTCACCCTGAAGGATAAATATGAAATATATAGTTGGTTTAATCTATAGCATCATAATTATATTCCCTACAATTTGTTTCTCTGAATTAAATAATGACTCTTGGCGAGTTAATACCAATATCTATTTGGAAATAGAAGAATATCAAGGACAACGGGATTCATTTAATAATAAAGTCTACGATAAAATCAGCACCGTTGGGCAACTAAAGCTTTTCAACCCGCAATCTGCCTGGCGCTTTGCTCTTGAACACCGCGAATCTTTAAGGAATCATGGCCGTAACTTCACGACTTCACGGGATTCTTACATTAGAAATCGCACGCAAATTGATGCTATCAAGAAAATGATTAACACCCCAACATCAGACTTAGAGCTTGGTTTTCGTTACAGAAAAGAGTCAAACGATGTCGAACCCAACACCAAAGCACGTTCTTCGAATCGTTTATATGGCTTAACTCCTGCCGGCGAGTACCGTTTCAATGATGATTGGTCTTTTAACTTTTGGCTCTCTTATTTTTATTACAGTAATTATTTCAATGACAGCAGTCATGAAGCAGAAACCGAATTTGGTGTGACCTATAAATATTCAGATGCATTAAAAGCAAAATTCACTGTTTATATTGATAACCAATGGGATAAACATTTCAGTACCCGCTTTTTACAATCACAAGTTCGTGCGTACCTACCCATTACCATTAAACCCAACTGGAAAATCACCCCCTATGCACGTTATTTCTTACAAGAAAATACCTATGATAAAAATAATTATTTAACACAGGAAATTAAAAATGGCTTCCGCATTGGCTCTCTCGTGGAATACCAAGTCACCCCATCACTGACTTTATGGAGTGAGTTTGCCTATGAGCCTTCAACATGGAAATCACCTAAAAAGAATGGAATTACGTCAGGATATGATAATAAACAAACGCTATACCTAAGTGAAATTGGCGTAAAATACCAATGGTAACCTTTGGTTTGTAACTAACTTATTTCTCTTAAAAAAATAAGCCATGTGAAATATCATATGGCTTATATATTTTAAATTAGAAAACCACTTAAATATAAGAATAAAACATATTAAAAAGCAAATAATTAGTGAAAACATTAATTTTTTACGCTCTATCGTCGATTTAAATACCATTTAATTATAATTTATACTTACATCACATAACAAAATAATATCAAGTTGAAATTATTCTAGGTTAAAATCAATTATTCTTGATAATTTACCGTTTAATATCAATGAAATAAATAAAGACTCCTTCTCTATCTATTTGTACTCTATTCCTCTTACTCTGAAAGAGAGAATACTATCAACTGTGAGCACTCTCACATCATAAATATATCCAGCCACTTATTATTTTTTGAAAAATAACTTAGGGAAAATGAAAAATGAAGAAATTCACTTTACTTAGTGCTTGTATTTTCAGTGCATTTTCAATGGCTAACCCAATAACACAAGCCCAATTGAATGAATTATGGCAAGACAAACAAAAGTCTGCACAAGAAATAGTAAATAATATGTCCGAGGCTGAGAAAATTGGTCAGCTCTTCATGTTAGATTTCAGATATTGGAATAAAGACAGCCATGGAGAACCCGCTCCTTTTCTCGTTATGAATGATGAAGTTTCTAAGGTTATCAATCAGTACCACCTCGGTTCGGTGATCCTATTTAGAGAAAATCTGATTGATACACCACAAACTGTGGAGTTAATTAATAAACTTCAATCTTCCCGCAGTAATCTTCCACTATTTATTGGTACCGACCAAGAAGGGGGTTATGTCACCCGCTTACGCGTAGGCACCGAAATGCCCGGAAATATGGCATTAGGCGCAGCACGTAACCCAGCCCTTGCAGAGCTAACAGGGATGATCCACGGATATGAGCTATCCAGTCTTGGTTTTAATATCAATTTTGGCCCAGTTGTTGATGTTAATAACAACCAAAATAACCCAGTTATTGGGGTACGCTCATACTCAGATGATAAAAATTTAGTTGGCTCTCTGGCCACCAGCTATATTCAAGGCATTCATAAATATAATTTATTGACGTCACTTAAACATTTCCCGGGTCATGGAAATGTCTCTGCTGACTCCCATGTTGATTTACCCGTTGTTAATTCCGACGCGAAAACATGGCGAGACACTGAACTCGTCCCATTCAAATACGCGTTATCTCATGGTGCTGATGCCGTCATGACCGCACATATCATTGTACCAGCACTGGATGACGATAAGATCACCACACTTGCAGGTAAACAAGTTGGCACCCCAGCGACGCTTTCCAAACCTATTTTGCATGGTATTTTACGCGATGAGCTCAACTATGACGGCTTGATAGTGACAGATGCCATGGACATGGGGGCTATTGCTGACAACTTCGATATTAATTGGGCGGTAGAAACCTCGTTACTCGCTGGCTCAGATATTATTCTTATGCCAATTAAAATGTGGGACTCCCAAGCGGTTTCTCGTTTAGATAACATGTACCGCTATTTAGAAACACAAGCAGAGAAAAACCCAGAACTGAAAAAACGTATTGATGAATCCGCAAAACGTGTAGTGCTGAAAAAGCTTCAGCAAGAAATTACAGCACAACCAATAGACTTAGTGAAAGCAGAACAAGTCGTCGCATCAAAAGGCCATAAAGATATTGAAAATATGGTTTCTGAACAGGCTATCACATTAATTAAAAATGAGAATGTGCTGCCCTATCAATTAAAACCGCTGAATCGAATTTTCATTATTTCTGATGAAAAGCCACGCAATACCTTAATTCAAAAACAGTTAAATGATATCGCACAGGAAACGGGGGTTGCTATTATTACAGGCGAAAGTGTCGTTAAATTGAATGAAAATACGCTAACTCAAGATGAAGCAAAAAAACTGGTTCAAAACCAAGATTTGGTATTACTGACGACCTACAATTTAAAGGATACGCCAACGAATGCTCAGCTTATCATTGATGCTGCAAACCAACTTAAAACCCCTATTGTTGTTATCTCTTCACGTAACCCCTATGACATCGCATACCTAAACAATGTAAACGCAAATATTGCCATCTACGGTATTACCGGATTTGATATCACCAATAATAACCGCAATTCGTTAGAAACCAATATTCGCAGCGGTTTACGGACATTATTTGCTAACACTCACGGCCAGCCGCTAAACCCACCTCAAGGGTTGCTACCCGTTAATATTAAAAACCCACAAGGTAACAAAGTGCTGTTCCCTTATGGTCATGGTGAAACCTACTCCACAATCAATTAATTACACAACCTATTAATTATTAACAATGATTTAGCCTTTATACCCCACGGTATAAAGGCCAGACACTAACGCCTTGAACTAAGGCATAAAAAACAAAATATACATAAAAATTAAAGGGTTAAAATGAAAACTTCACTGAATGGTTTACTTTTTGTTACTCTCACAGGATTGACAACATCCGTTTTCGCAGCTGATCAGGTCAATAATGATTACTGGCGCGTTTCTTCCAACGTCTATATGGAACTCGAAAAATTTGAAGGACACCATAATACCAGCGGTCGTAAGGTCTACGACAAAACCACGATGGTTGGCCAACTATTTTTAGCGAATCCTGAATCAAAATGGAGCTTTTTTCTAGAACATAAGGAATCATTAAGAAGCTACAACCACAATTTCTCAACATCCAAAGATTCTTTTATTCGTAATCGTACGCAAATTGGCGCTACTCGGAAAATGTATGCGAGCGATATTGGTCAGTTCAATTTGAATGTCACCTATCGTAAGGAATCAAATGACTCCGCACCGGGCACACAGGCACGGCCATCGAATACTATGTTTTGGTTAATGCCTAGCGGGACATACAATTTCAATGATAAGTGGGCATTTAACTTTTGGGATGCGGTTTACCATTACGATAATTTCCATGCCCCCAATAGTTATGAGTGGGAATCCGAACACGGACTTGTTTATAAGGTCAACGACTCTGCAACCGCCAAAGTCTATCTATACACCGATTGGACATGGGATAAAGACTTTAATAAGACATGGGAACAAAACCAAATTCGCGGTTATTTTCCTATCACGTTAAACCAGGACTGGAGCGTAATGCCTTATTTTCGTTATTATTTAAATGAACATAACTATGATAGTAACAAACGCACTACCCAGAAAGTTAAAGACGGCTACCGTGTCGGGACACAAGTTTTTTATAACTTAACACCAAAACTAACACTATGGGGCGGCTTCGCGGTTGAACCTAGTACTTGGGAAAACCCAAAAAATGCAGGTATCACCTCAGGTGGCAACAACCGTCAAACATTTTATCTTGGCCAGTTAGGTGTCAAATACCAGTGGCAATAATTAGCCCTAGTTTACATCTCAGATAATACTCAAAATAGTTCGTGCTGTAGCTAGGCGGCAAGAAAAGCTAATCCCTAGAAGCATACACCAGTATGTGACTAGGGTTAGCGAACGTAGCCAACAACGCTACAGTGCGAAATATGAAGAGTATTAGCGTTGGATGATTTCGTCGAACACCCCCCCATTCGCAAAATGAGTTGCTTGTGCCGCTTGCCACCCCCCGAAACTTTCATCTACCGTCAGTAACTTAAGCTCAGGAAACTGCTGCTGATATTTTTGAGCCACTTCCACATTTCGTGGACGATAGTAGTTTTTCGCTGCAATTTCCTGCCCTTCAACTGAATAGAGGTGCTCTAGGTAAGCTTCGGCAACTGCCCTGCGGTCACGTTTATCGACAGTTTTATCAACAACAGCGACAGTTGGCTCAGCAAGAATCGAAATACTTGGCGTCACTATCTCAAACTGCCCACTTTCCCCTAACTCATTGATAGCGAGTAAAGCCTCATTCTCCCAAGCAATTAATACATCACCTATACCGCGTTCAACAAAACTATTGGTTGCGCCGCGAGCCCCCGAATCGAGTACTTCCACATTTTTATAGAGCTGTTTAACGAATTGTTTCGCTTTTTCAGGGTCTTGCTGATTTTTATCTAACGCATAGCCCCATGCTGCTAAGTAATTCCAACGTGCTCCGCCGGAGGTTTTCGGGTTGGGTGTCACCACGGAAACGTCTTTGCGGACTAAGTCGTCCCAATCTTTGATATTTTTCGGGTTATCTTTACGAACGAGAAAGACGATAGTCGATGTATAAGGAGCTGAATTATCGGGTAGCTTTTTTATCCAATTTTTATCTATACGGCCACTTTGTGCTATAGCATCAACATCATAGGCTAAAGCTAAGGTAACAACATCGGCTTCTAATCCATTCACCACTGATATGGCTTGCTTACCTGAGCCACCATGAGATTGCCGAACGGTAACGGTATCGCCCGTTTTCTTTTTCCAATAATTACTGAACTCCTGATTATATTGCTGATAAAACTCACGAGTCGGATCATAAGACACATTCAGCAATTGAATATTTTTCGCCCAAGCCCCTGTTGCTAACAGCAATAGCAATGCCGTCGTAAATTGTGATTTTGTTACCTGCCATGAACGTGTCATCCACATTTCCTCATTAAATTTATGATAAGAAGAGGCTGACAGATAGCATCAATTACGGGAAATAATTAAAAAGAAAAACTTATAAGAATGAGGAATATGTGAACAAAGAATAAAAGATAAAGACTTACAAATAACCCTCTTTTAAAACGTATCGTTTATTCCACATTAGGAAAAAGCCATGTAACACTCAAAAGGGTTTAAGCGATATTAGCGTTCGCAAAAGTCAGCTGGCCATTTTTATTATGGCCAGCCTTCTGAAAAAGTATATCTGGTAAATAGAGTATTTGATCTGCAACCTAGAATAGGATAAAAACGTTTAAATCTATTTCCTTATTTACAAGAGTACCCTATTATCAATGTTTCCTTCGGTAACAAATAGAAGGAAACACAACCTTGACGTTATCATGTCATTTTATTTTCCTGCGGCAATGCTGATTTTGGTAAACCAAAGATTTTATCAAAAGCCAAATTAAAAAAGAAAGTATAAATTGGGATAAAAATAATTAAGGCAAAATCGAATATTAATGCTTGTAAAAGACTAATTGACAGCCACCATGCAATTAAAGGAATTAAGAAAGCAACTAGTGTTATTTGAAAAAGTATAGCGTGAACAAAACGGCGTCTAAATGTTCTAATACGTGATTTTTGTTTCGATTCCCAATATTCAAATGCGGTATTGAAAATAAAATTCCAACTAACGGCAATAGTAGTTATTACTAAGGCTAATGGCCCTGTAGTTCCTGCTGAATTACCAGAAAGAAAAGCCAGTGCCAATGCTGAAATAAACCAGCCAATAACTTCATAAATCGTTATAAATACAATTCTACGTTTTATTCCCTGCATTTCTCCACCTCCAATATATTATTACCAATAAAATGACAGAGTAAATATTCGTCAATATTAATAAAACTCAGCCACTTAAGTTTTTATCGCAGGAGACAATTTCATCTACTAGAAAGCGGCAAATGATATAACATTAAGTAGTAAAACATCTGATTATACGAAAAACCGTGTTAAATATTCTCGTATTAAGCTGGCGACTTTATATAAAACTTTATCAATTATTAGATTTAAATATTTTTATTAAAAAATTAATTTACCTTAATTATCCATTGTGCTTTTTTAACATCAACAGGTTCAGGAATTAGACGTGCTTTTACAAAAATATCTGCAATTTTTTGTTGCTTCGCAAACGAATCATCACTCATATGAATAAACCCATAATTTGCGCGTTGTAATGCTTTTAACCATATATCTTTGCTTAGCCCTGTTGACACTGATAAGACTTCTGAGGTTTCTTGAGGATGTGTATTAACCCATTCACTTTGTTGTATTAGTTGCTCAATAATTACTTCAACATATTTAATTTTTTTTTCAGCAAAGTTACGGCTAGCAAGGAAAAAGGTGTAATGAGGAACTAAATTTTCACCATTAACAATTTGACGGACTGACAAGTTAGTTTCAACTTCAGCTAAAAAAGGATCCCAAATCGCCCATGCATCAGTTGCCCCTTTCTCAAAGGCTGCTCTCGCATCTGATGGTTGTAAATAAACTGGGATAATATCACTGTAATTAAGCCCCGCATGTTGCAATGCGGCCAAAAGTAAATAATTCACATCAGAACCTTTATTTAATGCGATCCGTTTTCCCTTTAAATCATTGATAGACTTAATTGATGAATTTTCAGGAACAATAATTGCCTCTGATTTGGGATTAGCCGGTGAATGACCTAAATAGACAAAATCAGCTTGTGCTGCTTGAGCAAAAATAGGTGGTGCATCTCCCGTCGCGGCTAAATCAATACTTCCTAGATTTAACCCTTCTAACATTTGCGGTCCTGCGGGAAATTCAATCCAATTAATATTAACATCATATTTTTTAAATTCGTTTTCTAACGAACCTCGATATTTTAATATTGCAAAAATATTGGATTTTTGATACCCAATATTAATTTTTTTCGCTTCTGCAAAAATAAAGTTGGGGTAGATGAAAATCAGTAATAATGAAGCAAATAGTATTAACTTTTTCATAGTAAGACTCCTGATAGGATTAATTACCTCAAATAGTTTTCACTCACTTATTTTGGCCTTGAATCATTAGCAATTGTTTCACCAAATGGCCCAGTATTAATACATGAACTAGAGAAAGAGAACTCTTTTAGTCCTTGTAATAACGGCATTACTAACTCTGCAAACCGGTGTGCTTCCTCTAAATGCGGATAACCTGAAAAAATAAACTTACTAATACCCACGGCTTGATATCCCCTAATTCGTTCTGCAACTTGCTCAGGTGAACCAACTAAAGCCGTTCCGGCTCCGCCTCGAACTAAACCAATACCGGCCCATAAATTAGGTGCAATAAATAAGCTATCTTTAGAGCCATTATGGAGTGCTTGCATACGCTTCTGCCCCATTGAATCCATACGCGAAAAAATAGATTGAGCTTGAGCAATCACTTCATCATCAAGATGTGAAATCAGCTTATTCGCCGCATCAATAGCCTCTTGCTCTGTTTCTCGCACTATCACATGTAAGCGAATTCCAAACTCCAATTGGTTACCCTTTTCATCTGCTAGTTTCCGCACAGCTGTAATTTTTTCAGTTACATCAGCAATTGGTTCGCCCCATGACAAATATGTATTAATATGTTCTGCTGCAACCGCTAACGCAGCTGGCGATGAGCCACCAAAATACAATGGAGGACCTAATGGTTGTACTGGTGGAAATAGCAATCCTGCATTTTCAACATTTATATGTTCTCCTTGATAATTAACTTGCTGCTCTCCACGGATCAACCGTTTATAAACTTCAAGGAATTCCTTTGTCACTTTATATCGCTCTTCATGATTTAAAAAAATCCCATCACCTCTATTTTCTATCGGATCACCTCCTGTAACCACATTTACCAATAATCGTCCATCTGATAGTCTATCCAAAGTAGAGGACATGCGAGCAGCTAGTGAAGGAGGTTGAAGACCTGGTCTAACCGCCACTAAAAAACGTAATTGTTTGGTCACTGAAACCAATGCTGCAGCAATTAACCACGAATCTTCGCAGCTTTTACCTGTTGGGATCAGCACACCATGGAAACCTAAACTATCCACTGCGATAGCAATTTGCTGCAAATAAGGTAATGTCACGGGACGAGCACCTTTCTGAGTGCCTAAATAGCGCCCGTCTCCATGCGTCGGTAAAAACCAAAATATCTGTAGTTCTTGCTGTGCTGTCATGTTTAATCCCTATTCAATTGATAACAATCAGAAATTATTTTTAATACCTCTAAAACTCTGTAAGTGCACTCAATACCTTCGATTCAAGTTCAATCAACCTAGAGTTAGTCAGTGTTCTGGGATAATCTTCATTTACTTGTAAATCAAAATACAGCCCGCCATCCTTTAACATCAATACTCGTTCAGAGGTAAACACAGCTTCATGCACATCGTGTGTTACAAGCACAACGGTAAATTTGTATTCTTGCCATAGCTTAATGATCAACTGCTGCATTTCTATTCGAGTTAATGCATCAAGTGCACCTAAAGGCTCGTCAAGTAATAGTAAACGAGGACGATGAATAAGTGCTCTTGCTAATGCGACACGCTGTTTCTGTCCACCAGATAATGTTGCAGGCCATTCATTAGCTTTATCAAGCAGTCCAACGGCATCTAGCGCTTCAAGTGCCTCATTACGCCATTTTCCTTTAAGTCCAAGCTCTACATTCTCGATAACTTTTTTCCATGGTAGTAATCGCGGCTCTTGGAACATCATGCGTGTATTATTATAAAAATGAGCTAGTGATAGTGTTTCGCTCGTGATTTCCCCTGACGAGGGAAAATCTAAATTAGCTATTAGGCGTAATAAGGAACTCTTACCACAGCCACTGTGCCCAACAATGGCGACAAATTGCCCTGCAGGAATTGTAAAGCTAAGGGATTTAAGTACTTCATGAGCACCAAACTGTTGAGTAATCTGGTTAACATTAACTGTAATGCCTTCATTTCTAAGAGGTTGATTTATCATCATGCTGGAACCTTTTTTTTCTGCCAAGTAGGATGCCAACGCAAAAGTACAACTTCTAATAAATAGGTCGACCAATCTGCTATTTTACCCAGTAAGGCATAAACAATGATGGTAAATACTACAATGTCAGTTCTGAGGAACTCGCGCGCATTCATTGCTAAATATCCGATCCCTGCATTTGCAGAAATGGTTTCAGCAACAATCAATGTTAGCCACATCAGCCCAAGAGAAAAACGGATACCAACCAATATTGATGGCAGTGCCCCTGGAAAAATAACGTGATGGAATAGTTGATATCCATTTAGTCCATAGCTTTTTGCCATCTCAATCAAACCGCGGTCAATATGTCTAATGCCATGTAATGTATTTAAATAAATAGGGAAAAAAGTACCTAATGAGACGAGAAATATTTTAGCTTTCTCATCAATACCAAACCATAAAATAACTAAAGGGATAAGTGCCAAATGTGGTATATTGCGGATCATTTGTATCGAACTATCTAATAAAGTTTCACCTAATCGGGATAGCCCTGTAATTAGTCCTAAAATAAGCCCTATCGAGCCGCCAATAATAAAACCGATAGAGGCACGTAATGTGCTGACAACCATATTTTCCCATAACTCACCACTTTTTATTAACCTCCACCCCGCATTCATTACTTGAAGTGGTTCTGGTAATATACGGTTTGATACCCAGCCTGAATTTACGGAAAATTGCCAAATCATAAGTAAGGCTAAAGGCACTAGCCAACTCAAAAATAAATTACGTTGATAGCTCATTTTTATTCCCCCAATCCAACAATCGAGTATAGTTCAGCTTGTAATATATAATTCCTAGTTTTATTTAGTGAGCGATAAAAAAACGTAAAGTATTATTTACTCTACCAATGATCTCATCATTAAAAATATATTTCTGAGATTGCTCAGAATACTTTGAATGTTTATTACTAATATAAATTCCAATCATAATTTCTTCAGCTTTTAATGCCATCAATAAGGGTTTAAAAGCATAATCCAATGCTAATTGATGACATTCACTGCCTCCAGACATAATTGGCAATACTCTTTTATTAGCAAATGAACCTTGTGGTAATAAGTCAATTAATGACTTTAACACACCACTATACGATGATTGGTAAACGGGGGAAGCTATAATGACACCATCTGCTCTATTAACTTTTTTAATAAATAATTCTATTTGAGAATGTTGATATTCTGCTTTTAATAACACACTTGAATCAAATTCATTCACACTAACCCGTTCAATCAATACATTATATTCACCAAGCCATTGCTGAATATAATCAAGTAAGGCAGATGAAAGTGATTTCGAATTTGGACTTCCTGAAATAATAAGAATATTCATATTAAACTCTCTATTGATAACTGACTCTTAATATTTATCGAATTAGCCTATGAGAAAGAAATAATTTTTTGTTCTTAGTAATACTATAATCGATATAAAAGAATTGCTTTTTAATTATTATCGGATTTAAAATTTTGAACAGGATGCAAAAAATCAAAAAAAATACCAAAACTACTTGCTTTAAAATTAGAATTTGCAGAATTATTGAATTTCATATTAGCCTAATTAGTAATTAAAAGTAACTGGCCAGAGTTACAGGATTGAATGAATAGTTACTGATGCATTTGATTTTTAATCATTTTATGCTATTACGATTTAATTAAGTGGAAAATCACATTACTGTAATAGACACATTTATCAATGCTGAATATTTTAGCTGTCACTCAGTAGTGGAAAATTTTAATACTCGTTTGATAAATTCATAGGCGGCATCGTAATTACCTTTTAGTATGAAACACCCTGAAAAACTGACTTATTTGTTATTTGTAACAAATGCAAGGAGAGTGTATAGATTACGGATTATAACTATAGATTGTAATCCGTTGACACTAGATTTTTATTCGAGCTTCCTGAACATTTAACTAATTACCCAAATCGGAAAAAAAAATTCCAATTTATGTGTTTATTTTTGAACGTCACTCAATAAACATTAGCATTAATTTAATATTATAAAACTTGGAGGTGAGTATTTATGAAAAAACAAGAACGACAAAAAGCTATTCGAATTAAGTTGATAACTGATAAAAAAGCTTATGTTAGCGAATTAGCTAAAGAATTATCGGTAACTACTCGAACTATTCGTAATGACTTAAATGAGCTATGCCAAAGTACACTATTCTCATTGTTTCATGGTGGCGTACAATTAAAAAACACACCAGATGACGAATCCTTATTTGAACAATCGTTTACAGAAACGATATTAAACGGCTTTAAAAGCGGCAAGGATATTGCACCAAATTCAAATCGAACTACACAAAACAGCTATATTAATGAAAGTGTTTACATCCTAGGTTCGTTTAATGTTGATATTGTCTCTGAAATAACAGCACTACCCCAGATTGGTCAAACCATACGGGCTTCTGCAACACATTTTTATGCCGGAGGAAAGGGGACAAACCAAGCTATCGCTGCGGCTAAAATTAATAATAACGTTCACTTAACGGTTAAATTAGGCTCAGATGAGTTTTCAAAAAAAGCCAAGAGGTATTTAACAAAGACTGAGATTTCATCATTTTCTTTTCTTATAAATGAAATGTCACCAACTGGAATAGCAATCGTATGGGTTTCTGATGCTACTGGTGACAATATGATCAGTGTCACTCTTGGTGCCAACGAAACATTTACCGAAGAGGACATTTTATTAGATATTGATATCATTCGTAATTGCAGAGTATTTTTGACTCAGCTAGAAAACAATTTCCCTATAACTCGTTATGCAATAATGCAGGCAAAACTTGGGAAAGCTATTGTTGTATTGAACCCAGCCCCTTATGTTCCAGAAATCAAAGAAATATTGCATTTAATAGATATTATTACACCAAATAAAATTGAAGCCGAAGCATTATCTGGGGTAGTTATTGACGATATTAATTCGGCAAAAAACGCAGCCAAAAGCATTCATATTCAAGGTGCAAAATCCGTCATTATCACGTTAGGTAATCAAGGTTGCCTAATCTTTGATGGCAAAGTTTATACCCATATTCCTGCCTATAAATCAGCTGTTGTCGATACCAGTGGAGCTGCCGATGCTTTTACTGGAGCACTAGCTGCATACATTGCTAACGGTAAAGAGCTCGTCAATGCAGCGCAGTATGCTTCTGCGTTTGCATCGTTGAAAGTTGAACGTAAAGGCGCATCAAACATGCCCAGTAACTCGCTCGTTTATCACCGTAAGCAGCAATTGTTTAGAGAATTATTCAGTCCCCTAAGCCTATAGGAATAACCAAATGAAAAATAAAATGTTTTATCGCATTATCGGTGCAACTGTCGGAATAGCACTTTCCTCCTTCTTCATCATACCTGCATTTGCCGCCGATACGCAGACGCATAAACCAAAAATTGCCCTAGTCATGAAATCATTGGCAAACGAGTTTTTTCTGACAATGGAGACAGGAGCAAAAGATTATCAGAAAAAAAATATAGATAAGTTTGATTTGATATCTAATGGAATAAAGAACGAAACGGATACGGCAAATCAAATCCAGATTGTAGAGCAAATGATTGTATCTAAAGTGGATGCTATCATCATTGCACCATCTGATTCTAAAGCAATCCTACCTGTAGTTAAGAAAGCAATTGATGCAGGAATAATCGTTATTAATATTGATAATAAATTTGATGAAGGTGTACTCAAAGATAAAAATCTAAATATTCCTTTTGTTGGTCCTGATAATCAAAAAGGAGCTAAAGATATTGGTGATTATTTAGTAAAGCACCTTAAACAAGGTGATCAAGTAGGTATTATTGAAGGCATTCCAACCTCCCGTAACTCTCAACAACGCACTCAGGGATTCCAGCAAGCAATGGCTGAGGGCGGAATGAAAGTGGTTTCTATTCAATCCGGTCAATGGGAAATAAACAACGCTAATGTGGTAGCCGCTGCAATGCTGAGTGAATATCCCGATATCAAAGCACTGTTAGCAAATAACGATAACATGGCATTAGGTGCAGTTTCTGCAATTCGTTCAGCTGGAAAAAAAGGACAGGTTCTGGTGGTAGGTTATGACAATATCGAAGCAATTAAGCCGATGTTGAATGGTGGCCGAGTATTAGCAACAGCAGATCAATTCGCTTCCCAGCAAGCTGTATTTGGCATTGATGCCGCACTTGATGCGCTCAAAAATGGTAAAAAACAAAGTGATTTATCCAGCAATATTGAGACCCCAATAAAACTTATTATTAAACAATAGGTTAATCATGGTTCATTGCTTTGGTATCGCACCTTTCGGATATCAGAGCAGCTTACCCGATAAGGTCAGGATATGAAAAATAGGCAAGAGATCCTCGCAATACACGGAATAAGTAAAACCTATAGTGAACCTGTCTTAGTGGATGTGACACTAGCATTATATTCAGGAAAAGTATTGGCTCTGACTGGGGAAAATGGCGCCGGAAAAAGTACCTTAGCCAAAATAATTGGAGGACTAACCAGCGCAACCTCTGGACAAATTATTTATCAGGGAAAACCTTACACGCCTAACAGCAGGAAAGATGCTGAAAAATTGGGTATCCGCATGGTGATGCAGGAACTCAATTTACTGCCCACGCTATCGGTAGCAGAAAATCTGTTTCTCGAACAGCTTCCTCACCGATTTGGTTGGATTGATCGGAAAAAGTTAAACGAAGTAGCTCAACCCGTGATGGCCATGGTTGGATTGCAATCGATCGATCCTAATACACTTGTTGGTAAATTAGGCATTGGCCATCAACAGATGATTGAAATCGCAAGAAACTTAATTGGTGAAAGCCGAGTTCTTATTCTTGATGAACCTACAGCAATGCTCAGTAACCGTGAGGTTGAATTACTATTTAAACAGATAATGTTGTTTAAAGCCCGAGGTGTTTCATTGATTTATATCTCCCATCGATTAGATGAATTAGCGGTAATTGCTGATGATATTGCAGTACTACGGAATGGCCACCTAGTCTGTGTGGATGATATTAAACGCTATAACAGTGATCAGCTAGTTTCACTGATGGTCGGACGTGATTTAAAAAGTTCATTTAATTTAAATCAGCACCAGGTCGGTCATCCGATCTTGAAAGTGAAAAACTTTAAGCGTGGAAGAATTATTCAAGATACATCGTTCACGCTACACAGTGGTGAAATATTAGGTATTAGCGGTCTAGTAGGTTCTGGACGAACAGAACTTTTACGCGCTATTTTCGGTGCTGATAAAATCGACAGCGGCACATTACAGGTTGGTGATCCGTTAAAAACCGTAGTAATACGATCTCCTAAGGATGCAATTAAGCACGGTATCGCATTGGTTACAGAAGATCGTAAAGGCGAAGGCCTTTTATTACCACAATCTATAGCAGCAAATATCTCCTTGGGTAATAGCGATAAAACAAGCTTTCTATCAATCGTTAGCTCACTTGATGAAACCAATTTAGCAAATAAATATATTAAAAACTTAGGCATCCGCGCGACAAATCCTTCGCAGCCTGTAAAGAGTTTATCAGGAGGTAATCAGCAAAAAGTATTAATTAGCCGATGGTTAGAAAGAGATTGTCAGATTATTTTATTTGATGAGCCCACTCGAGGTATAGATATTGGTGCAAAACAAGATATTTACCAGTTACTGAATGCGTTGACGGCTAAGGAAAAAGGCATTGTTGTCGTTTCCAGTGATTTACGCGAACTCATGCTCATTTGCGACCGTATTGCAGTAATTTCAGATGGCAAACTAGTGAATACCTTTTCACGTGGTGACTGGAGTCAGGAGCAAATTTTAGCAGCAGCATTTTCTGCATATCAGCATGTAGAAAATACTTCTAGCGAATAGCCGAGGATAAAAAATGAATAACAAATTATCGACTAAACAAGCGGCAACAACAAAAGAAACCCCTTATACATCATTGAAAGAGTTAAATAGCTACATCGGATTAATCGGCGCGTTATTGGCGATGATAGTGCTATTTTCATGCCTTAGCACACACTTTTTAAGCATGAATACCTTTAGTACTATTGCGAATCAAATCCCTGACCTAATTGTTATGTCTGTTGGGATGACATTCATATTAATTATTGCAGGTATAGATCTTTCCGTTGGATCGTTGTTGGCTCTTGCAGCAGCTGTGGTAAGCGTAACGTATTTAAATTTCCAATGGCCCCCATGGCTAGCAGCTCTTTCTGGTGTAATGCTCGCAACACTAGTTGGATCACTAACGGGCTTCATTACGGTTGCTTGGCGTATTCCCGCATTTATCGTCTCTCTCGGAATGTTGGAAATGGCTCGAGGAGTAGCCTATCAGTTGACTGACTCTAGAACGGCCTATATTGGTTCTATTTATGATTATATTGCCGACCCGGTTTTCCTCGGAGTATCCCCTTCTTTTATTATTGCCATAGTAGTCATTATAGTCGGGCATTTAGTTTTAACTCGAACTGTGTTTGGCCGTCATTTGATTGGTATTGGTACGAATGAAGAAGCGGTCCGATTATCAGGCATTAATCCCGGGCCTTATAAGATCGCTGTGTTTGCACTTATGGGAGGATTATCTGGTTTGGCCTCACTGTTCCAAGTGGCGCGCCTTGAGGCCGCTGACCCAAATAGTGGTGTTGGAATGGAACTACAGGTTATTGCTGCTGTTGTGATAGGCGGTACAAGCTTGATGGGAGGAAGAGGTTCAATTATATGTACTTTTCTTGGAGCATTGATTATTTCCGTTCTGGCTGCTGGGTTGGCACAAGTTGGTGCAAGCGAGCCCACAAAACGCTTTATAACAGGAGCCGTAATTATCGTTGCAGTGGTACTTGATACATACCGTAGTCATTTAAACAAGAGCTAAACAACCACCTACTAAATGTTAATAAAAGGAAAAAAAATGTCTAAAAATAAAATTATTATCGACTGTGACCCCGGTCATGATGATGCAATGGCTATTTTTTTAGCATTAGGTAATCCGAATATTGATTTACTTGCCGTAACAACGGCTGCTGGAAACAAAACTTTAGATGAAGTCACTTATAATACACGCGCTGTTATGGAATTAATCGGTGCAAATAATATTCCTATCGCAGCAGGTTGTTCTCGCCCTTTAGTCAGGACAATACAAAAAGGTTTAAAAACTCATAAAGTAACAGGTATTGATAGGTCACAACTTCCAGAACCTAAACTACCTATTGATAAACGACATGCCGTTGACTTAATTATTGATACCATTAAATCTCACCCACCAAAAACAGTAACTCTCGTTCCGATAGGGGGACTTACAAATATTGCATTAGCAGCAAGAAAGGCGCCAGAAATTGTAGGATTAGTGAAAGAGGTAGTTTTAATGGGGGGTGGCTACCATACAGGCAACAGCACAGCTGTTGCTGAATTTAATATCCTCATAGATCCTGAAGCCGCCCATATCGTATTTAATGAAACTTGGCCTATCACAATGGTTGGATTAGACCTAGCCTATCAAGCACGCCCAGATGACCAAATCATAGAAAAGATTAAGGCGTTAAATACTCGGCTAAGCCATTTTGTTGTTGAGTCCCTCAATAACTACACTGCTAGTTATCGTCAGCAAAAAGGACATAGTGACCATGCCCCAGTTCATGATTTATGCGCTGTTGCTTATGTTATCGACCCATCGATAATGGAAACAATCAAAGCTCCAATTAATATTGAATTGCAAGGTGCTCTAACAACGGGAATGACAGTCACAGATTTTCGTCAACCCATTAAAGCAGAATGCCATACCCAAGCTGCCACTAAATTAGATAATCCGCAATTATGGGATATGTTTATTGATTCCCTTGAGCAATTAGGAAAATAGAGTGATAACCACCCCACATAGCGGGTGGTTTACTCCTTAATTTCTATAGAGGTAATCTGTATTAACAAATAAACCAGATATCAACGGATGCATAGAGCAATGATATTAGTGAAATAGTGAAGACATTTGAACGCTTTTCAAATTAAAGTCTGAGTAACTCATCCTGGAAAGCAACTAAATTACCCTATTTATTCTTAATGCGGCAGAACCAAATGCATTCATACAATGAGTCTCTGAAATGAGATTTCTAGCTCAGCCTAATACCTTAATTAAACTTTGTAATGGTGCTTTTCATATCATATTGGCATAAATACAATCAATTCTGCCGCGCTACAAGAACCGGCTAAAACATTATCAGAACGAACTATTGTCGATTACAAAGCGATATTTAACATCACTTTTCAACATACGTTCATATGCTTGATTAATATTTTCTATATTAATCAACTCAATCTCTGCAACAATATTGTGTTCCCCACAGAAATCAAGTAATTCCTGAGTTTCTTTAATACCACCGATTAATGAAGCCGAAATAGATTTTCTTCCAAGATATAACGGAACTGAACTCGTGTTAAATTCACCGATGTAACCAACAAGAACCAATGTTCCATCTAATGTTAATGTAGAAACATATGGTTTTAAATCATGCTCATAAGGGATAGTATCAATGATGATATCAAACTGATTTTTAATCTCTGCCATCTTAGCTTCATCTGTTGATAACACAACATGATGGGCACCTAAACGGATCGCATCAGCTATTTTGGATTTTGAACTAGTTATTAATGTAATCTCTGCCCCTAAAGCATGAGCTAGTTTAATAGCCATATGACCCAAGCCACCTAATCCCACAATAGCAAGCTTAGTTCCGTTACCCACTTTCCAATGCCTTAACGGAGACCAAGTTGTAATACCAGCACATAATATTGGTGGAACTGCTTTTAAATCTAAATTTTTAGGTACTTTTACAACAAAATTTTCACTGCAAACAATTTTTTTAGAATACCCTCCATAAGTCATTCGTCCATCATAACGATCTAAACTATTAAAGGTTTGGGTTGGACCCTCTTCACAATACTGTTCCAAATCTGATTTACAATATGTACAGTCTTGACAAGAATCTACTATAAATCCAATTCCTACAATATCACCAACTTTAAACTTTGAAACTTTATTTCCTATATTAGAAATACGTCCAACAATTTCATGTCCAGGAACAATAGGATATTGAGAAACACCCCAATCATTTCTACTTTGATGAATATCAGTATGACAGACTCCACAGTATTCAATATCAATTAAAACATCATCTTCGCGAAGATCTCGACGTTCGAAAACAAAAGGAGCTAGTGGACTCTTATTACTTTTAGCTGCATACCCAAGTATTTTTATCGACATAGTATTCTCTTTATTATTTATATAAATTAATGATTAATTTAATGACAGCGAGAACAACCCAGATTTTAAATAAATTAAATGTCATTTACTCTTTATATCTTGAATATAAAATTTAATAATATAAATTGGCTTATTCACTCACTCCTAATACACAATTAAAATTTTGTTTTTTTATTGCTCAATAAACTTAGCAGGATATTTGGCTATTCTTTCTAGAAAAAAGAAATAGTATTTACCGTTATCAACAATGTCGGGAAACCCTTCAATATGCTTACCATCCATTAGCCCGAAAACAATATTATTATCGACTTTCCTAAAGTGGTCAAAAATTGGCACTCCATCATAAATCATGGTTGCAGACGTTTTTCCTCTAAAGCTCACATCAAGAATAGATGCTTCTCCTTTCATTATCTTATTAGAAAAAAGTTTACCCTCATCATTGAAACAAATGATTGGAAGCACATCAAATTTGCTTTTAAACCATTTACCGTACCATTTCATTTCCGCTAAGGCTTTATTCCCCCAATGACCTGTTTTGAAATCACCACCTTTCCACTTACCTAACATCTCATCTGATGTAATTATAGGAAGGGAGTCAAAAAGACTCAGTAAAACTGAATCATCTATAATAGAATTTTTAGAACGTAGATCATAAAATTTTTGAATATTATTCATATAAATATACCTTATAAGTTAAAAGTCTTAGTCTGATATAAGCAGTCTCAGATTACCTACTCATCTAAAGTTTCAATATCTATAAACAGAATTTCGGCTATAACTTTCTTTACTACTCTTCATTACCTTTTTAGGAATCAATGATTTTATCGCTAAGCTGAGTATTAGAAATAATAGGATTCGAGGTGGGCCCTTATTCCGAAAGAAATTTTGCTCATTATATGTATTTACTTTTATTGCCTTGTCGATACATATACAGTAAAGGAATTTAGGAGTACTGCATTGCCTGATATTGGATATTTTTTTGCCTGATAATATTTTTATGGCATTTAAGGGGGGAAATATGGTGTTGCAAGTGTGAAAAAAACATAATATTCACATATGATCTTGCTTGGAAACACTATATGAACAACGAACTATTAAATCTCTGCCGTCACTATGCCGATGCTCGGGCCGTTTTTAACGGTGTTATTACTACACCTGTTTCGGGGTTGACTATCGTACGCTCTATCCATCAAGGAGAATTACAGGTAGCAGTATCAAGGCCACTTGTCGCGATGATGTTACAGGGGCGAAAACGTGTAACAACAGGCTCTAACAGCTTTGAGTATGGTCCCGGAGAAGCGATGGTTATATCCGCAGATATTCCTATAGAGGGCCTGATAACAAGAGCTAGTGCTGGAGAGCCCTATTATTCACTTGTTCTAGAACTGGATATTTCGCTCCTTAGTGAACTCTTGAGCGCTATGAAAATTAAGAGAAATCGATCGGCAAGTAATATCCATATTGAACCCATTCGAACTAATGTGGCAGATACAGCATGTCGTCTGGTAAGGCTGTTCGAAGAACATGAAGCACTTAACATCCTTGGTAAAGGGTTAATACGTGAGTTACATTACTGGTTGCTCAGGAGTGAGCATGGAGAAGCCATCAGGGCTCTTGGTGCAATGGACAGTCATTCTGTGAAAGTGAGTCGTGCAATAGAAAAATTGCGTAATGATTTTATGTACCCAATCAAAATCAAAGAACTAGCCAGTAGCGTAGGTATGAGCGTACCGGTATTCCATAAATATTTCAGATTACTCACCACACTTACCCCTCTACAATTTCAGAAACAACTACGTCTAATTCATGCTAGAAATCAGATGTTAACAAATGGTGTGAGTATCACTCACGCAGCTTCTGCAGTTGGTTATAACAGTGTATCGCAGTTCACCCGTGAATATTCGCGAATGTTTAATATTTCACCAGGACGAGATAACAAACTGTTCAGAGCAAACTTTTCTCAAAAAGGTAAGCATTAACTAAAAATTATTATATGAAGCTTAAGCTCATCGTTAGCATAATTACTCAATACAATTAATAAGTTACCCAACCAAAAAAACTCATAATACAAGTGCATCAAATTAACATCAATTAAGTGCAACCATATCCTTCATCGACACGTATGCACGGAATAGCGTACTACACTGAAAATTTGCATCTATATCATAATTGTCGCTTTACCTACCCTTCCAATTGTGGACCGATTGTTGCCATAACCCAATATTGAAAATATACAAACTATATTTATTACTTATGTAAAATAAATCTATTTGTGATTTTTATAAATACTTTTCACAAGCAATGGACTTCAAATAATCAAATAACTATCCCATTAAGCATTGAACTGCATTTGATTGATTTTCATTATATATCCCGCTAGTTTCTCCAAATAGTTTGAGTTGTGACTAGGCGGCAGCTCGGGGTGCATACATAAGTATGTGACCCGAGTAACCGAGAGCTGCCAACAACGTCACAGCTCAAAATATGACGAAGAAAAAGAAGAGGAAGAATTAGTACAGCTTCTTCGCCGTATCAAACCAATCTTTCTTAAAGACGCGCTTCATATTCATAACAGCATCAATAATGTCATGATGAACTAATTTTTCATTTTGGATACCAACACAGCGCCCACCATAGCCTTCTAACAGAAGTTGAATGGAATAGGCTCCCATGCGTGATGCCAAAATGCGGTCATAAGCAACTGGAGATCCGCCACGCTGGATATGGCCTAGAACCGTTGCGCGAGTTTCATGATGTGTTTCTTGCTCTATATATTTCGCTAACTCACCCACATCACAAACGTGTTCGGTAATAGCGACAATCGCATGGCGTTTACCTTTTTCAATACCACGCTTGATTTCAGATAAGAGTTCTTCGCGGTCAAAAGCCATTTCTTGCTCAGGTAATACTAAGAATTCACAGCCCCCTGCAATCGCAGCAGATAATGTTAAATCACCACAGTAACGCCCCATGACTTCAACAATCGAAATACGTTTATGGGAAGTCGAAGTATCACGAAGGCGGTCAATGGCCTCAACAACCGTTTCGAGGGCAGTAAAATAGCCGATGGTATAGTCTGTACCAGCAACGTCATTATCAATCGTTCCCGGTAGACCAATACATGGGAACCCTGCTTCCGTCAGTGCTTTAGCCCCCAAATAAGAGCCATCACCACCGATGACAACTAATGCGTCAATATGGTTTTTCTTCAGATTATCAAATGCGACTGCACGCACTTTTTCATCACGGAATTGTGGAAAACGAGCTGAACCTAAAAAGGTACCACCACGGTTAATCATATCCGACACGCTATACCGGTCTAATTGCTTCATGCGGTTTTCATATAAGCCAAGGTAACCGTCAAAAATACCCATGACTTCTAAACCTTCACCTAGTGCCGCACGAACCACACCGCGGATAGCGGCATTCATGCCTGGCGCGTCACCACCACTCGTTAAAACCCCAATTCTTTTAATCTGCTTGACCATGATGACCTCTGATTAATGAACATAAAATTGCAAATCGATAAAACCGTTACGCTGTTAATCTTTTTAACGCTAATTACACTGACTGACTAGTGCTGAATTGATTCACCTAACAGCATAATACGGCAAAGAGTGAATTATGCATCTGCTTTCCATCAAGCTTTTATGTTTTATTGTGATCCAGTTTACATAATTCTAGCCGATCACCCCAATAGGTAAATCCTTCAAGGTAAAAAAAGCCCTAGAGTACAAAATACAGCGTATTACCCTAGTCATACCTTAGTTTGAAATAAAAATTAAGTATTAATGATAACACTTAAATTCCTTCGATGCTGTACCTATAAAACAAAAGAAAAGCACCATTTTGGTGCTCTTTTGATTAACGAACAAAAACGAAAATAAAATGGGATTATGTATAGTAATAACGCGTTAAATGGAAAAAAATAGGCGCAGCAAAACACAATGAGTCAATACGATCCAGCATCCCACCATGCCCTTCAATAATCGCCCCAAAATCTTTAATACCACTATCACGCTTAATTGCTGACATACATAACCCACCCACAAACCCCATAATGGTAATAGCGAATGACATCAGCCCCGCAACCCACCAGCTAAACGGGGTTACCCAGTAAAGACAAACACCAATGAGTACTGAAGATAATACTCCGCCAATAAAACCTTCAATGGTCTTATTTGGGCTCAACTTAGGCACAATAGGCCGCTTACCCATTAACTTGCCAAAAACATACTGCAACACATCTGAAATTTGCGTCACAATAATCAAGAAAAGTAATAATTTTACGTTTTCGCCTTCATAGCCTTGAATATTCAACATCAATAACGCAGGGACGTGGCTTAAACAGAAAACAGCCACCAACATCCCCCACTGAATTTTTGCAGTGCGTTCAAGAAAATGAAAGGTATCTCCAGCTAAAGCAATACGGGTAGGCAAGAAAAGGAATACAAAAACAGGTACGAAAATTGAAAATAACCCATACCATTCAATACCTACCAATACATATTGCAATGGAATAAAAACAAAGAAGCACCAAAATAATGCCTCGTGGTCACTTCGCCGTGTTGGCGTTAAGGTAATAAACTCTCTTAGTGCAAAGAACGATATCAGTGCGAATAAGATCACGACACCTATATTGCCAAGCACCACAGCAAGTACACAAATAATGCACATAACCCACCATGCGCGGATACGAGCATTCAAATTATCAATAGTTGGGTTACTTTTTTCACCTGAATAACGATATGCAAGAATACCACCAATAACACTAGCAAATACTAGTATCCCAAACACACCTGACAACAATAATACTAATTCCCTGTCCCCAATACTCATGGCATTAGCTCCTCAAGTGCTTCTTTGGCTCGCTGCAAAAAGTCGATTTTATTTTCATTCTCCATAATAGGCTCCAGAGGCTTACCAACGATAGCTGAGCAAATCACAGGCACAACAAGCTTTGACCCCTTCGGTAATACACGATTTAAATTTTCCAAATAGACTGGAACAACTTCAACATCAGGGTATTTTTTCGCGAGATGGTAGAGCCCACTTTTAAATTGACTTAGCGTTTCCCCATCTCCACGCGTACCCTCAGGAAAAAATATTAATGAATGCTTTGACTCTAATACTGATTCTAAAGGAGCTAATGTATTATTTTGTGCGGGCTTATCGCCTTTTCTATCGACTAATACAGCGCGAAAAACCTTATTAACTAAATAACGCCGAAATGGTGTCTTAACCCAATAATCTTTAGCGGCAACAGGGTGAACAAAATGGCGCATTAACGGCGGCAACCCAGACCAAATAACCAAACCATCAAGATGACTGGAATGATTGGCATAATAAATACGTGAAGCCATTGAAGGTTGGCACCCGACCCAACGAGTGCGAACGCCAGTTAATAAACGGCAGGTTCCCGATAACCCCTTAGCTAAAAGAGAAATTCTCTGCACTTTTTCCATCTTTTTTCCTTGCTAACGTTTTATCAAACGAAAATTTGCAAAATTACGAAAAAACCTGAATATCGTTTAATTAACAAGATAGAGAGTCAGTTACAGGAGTACAACGGGATAAGTTCTGATTTGTAATATAAGAAAAGTAATATTGAGATAAACAGCAGGGAATAAGTGATTGGTGTAGCAATATATCATCACATTACTACACCAGAACGACATCCAACTAACATCAATAATTAAATATTATTTTTTGTCAGCAGCAATACGGTCACGGATGTTTTGTGCGCGCTCGCTTGATGGTGGGTGAGAATCAAACATACTTGTTTCACTGCTACCCATTTTCGCTAATTTTTCAAAACCAGTAACTAAACCTTCAGTTTTAACACCGCGTTTTTTCAGTAAATCGTAAGAGAAGTTATCAGCTTCACTTTCTTGGTGCTGAGAGAACTGTGAGTTAATCAGTTTTTCACCCAGTGCAGCAACTTGTGATGCGCTCAGTTGTTCTGCTACGCCACCCGCTGATGATGCAGCAGTACGTGCAGCAACCGTTGCATAAGCAACTTGCATAGCTTTACGTGTATGACCTAATGCAACGTGGCCCATTTCATGACCTAAAACACCTTCGACTTCATTGTCATTCATCACATCCATCAGGCCACTGTATACACGTACACAACCATTCGCCATCGCCCATGCATTTACATCGCTAGTCATATAAACTTTATAGTTTACTGGGGTACCATCAACTTCGTTACCCAATGCTTTTGCGATTTTATCTAAACGTTTTGCATATTTGCTAGACGCTGGTGCGATTTTGTTTTGCGCATCCATTTCTTTACATGATTCATCACTGAATTTTTTAACGTCTGCATCACTCAGTGTTGCCGCTTGGAATAATTGCATACCTGAGTTAGTCAACATCCCTTGGTCTAAATTTTTACAACCCGTTAAAATGACAGCAGAAACAGCAACTGCCACAAGCGCTTTCATCTTCATAGAACATTTTCCTTTAGTATATAGGTATTATTTTTTAACAACGCTAAAGACTATGAATTTTGCGAAAAATAACAATAGGAATAAAGCCATAATTATCTAATATATGAATTTGATAACGTTTTGACTAAAATTGCAAAATGGGCAGAATATTATTCCAATAATAAGTACTATATAAGCTTCATACAAATAGTACTTAAATTTAGAGTGAAAAAATTCTAACTATTTAATAAATAACTCAATAATGCAAAAATCATTTTCTGTATTTTGCTCAATAGTAAATTGTAGATTCTCTCGATTTTCTTTGATTAGTAGAGTCTCGAATGGTTTTAAATAAAAGCAATCTGAATTAATAGTCACCCCCAAATTAGGGGTAATATTAAAAATTAAGATCTCACTTGCTCCACTGACCCAAGAGTTAATAAGCGCAGTATTCACCCATTGTAAGCGGGCTTGATATTTTTCAGGATTATAGATGACATTAAAATCACGAATTGCACCTTGGATAAGCTCCGCATAAACCTCACTTTCCCCATTAAAAGCAAAAAACTCTTTTTGCTTTAACGTCACCGCAGGGTTCTTACCCACATGTAAAATAAATCCTTCCCCTTCCAATACTCCAATAATACGTTGTCGATTTTGGAAAAACGAAAATGATCCCGCCGCTTTAACATCTGCAATAGACACTCGCCAATCAAAATCATCTAAACCTTCACCATGACTGCGTGCCAATTCAAGTGTCGACCCTTGGCCATTTTTCCAAGGCATATTGCGATAATCTTGCGTCGTTAATATCTGAGTCATAAAGTGAACCCTACTTTGGTGGATACGTTATTTTTATAGTGAGCTTAGCTAATGGCTAGCCTAATCATAGATAAGCTATTTTTTAGATACTCTTAAACTGTAGCTTTAATCCGAGAGAATTAACGATTTTTATAATCGTCATAAATGTTGGATTTCCCTGTCCTGATAGCGCCTTATATAAACCTTCACGACTCATTCCAACTTCTTTAGCTAATTGGCTCATATTTCTTGCCTTCGCAATATCACCAAGTGCAGCGAGAACTAGACTAGGGTCACCTTCTTCTAGAATTTCGTTTAGATACATTTGTATTTCTTCTTCACTGTTTAAATACTCAGCGATATCAACTTCTTTTAATTTAGTATTCATAGTTCCCCCTCAACTTCACCAAAAAGGAGTTTAGCTTTATGGATATCCTTCTGCTGCGTTGCCTTTGTCCCACCACAAAGTAAAATTACAATAACATTGTTTTTCTGCTTTAGATAAACACGATACCCTTGTCCTTCATGTACCCTCAGTTCCGAAAAGCCATCACCAATGGGTTGAACATCACCATAATTCCATTTTTTAACCGCCTAATTCTCATTAGAATTTTAGTTTTAGCTCGAATATCTCTAAGATTTTTGATCCAACTATCAAAACATTCCGTTGTTAGAACCGTGATCATAAGACTGCTCCTTGTCTTTATGTTTTTATCTTAGCAATCTTCGTTTAGTTATCAACTATAGTTAACAATCATGAATAAAGGACTAGTTTAGAAACAAAAAAAAAGCCCCTAACAGGGGCTATAAAAGACAGGGATGGTGTCTATGGCAAGGAAAAACTTCACTTACTGCTACTTCACTACTTACTATGGAACTCAATATATGAAACTAACTAACTTGCATTACTACAGGCATTACTATAGGTACTAACAACTAAATTTACTGAAACTGCATCGCTTGAAATTCCGCCATTTTGTGTTGGTGAATATTTTCAAGCTCAGTTTTCTGCTCTGGCGTTAACAACTGGTACAATTCATGGTGAATTCGTGCCATTTCAACACGTTGTTCCAGTTCTTTTTGCATTCGCTTTTCAAGTTCTCTTCACGAACCGCTTTGTCATCAAAGCTATCCGCTATAATTAATTTGTGCAGCGCTTCACGTTCTTTAACTAAAGCAGTGTTATCAACATGATAATGGCGCTGTGTTGCCATTAAATCGCGTAATTGCTGACGCTGTTTTTCATTTAACGTGATACCATTAAACATAAAGGTACTGGCACGTTCTTCACTGCTAAATAACTCATGATGTTGAAAGGGCACAACCGCATTGCCTGACGGCGTAGTTGGCTCAGACTGCATCTGTAACATCAAAGGTGTTGAACTTTCATTTGCAGCACTTTGTGGCTCTTCTGCAAAAGCAACCGCTGGCCCGAACACAAACGCAGAAGCTAAAACTAACATTGCGGTTTTATGTACTGTATTATGTACTTTGCTATGTGTTGTTCTCAGCATTTGACACCTTGTCTCCGAACTGTGCTCGTGATTCAATGTGAACAAATATACACCTGTGGCTGCAAACTAGCGTCAGAGCATGTAAAAGAACGTAAAGTCATGGAATCGTACAGATTGTTATCGTATTTTGGCAGTTGGAGGACTTAAAAAATGCATAAAATCCTATTAGTTGATGACGACCGTGAACTCACGTCGCTATTAAAAGAACTGCTGGAAATGGAAGGTTTCAATGTTGTCATCGCCTATGATGGTGAACAGGCATTACAGCAAATTGACTCATCCATTGACCTGTTACTACTTGATGTCATGATGCCGAAAAAAAATGGTATTGAGACATTAAAAGAACTGCGCCAAATCCATCAGACCCCCGTAATCATGTTAACGGCTCGCGGTAGTGAGCTAGATAAAGTTCTGGGCCTAGAATTAGGTGCAGACGACTATCTACCTAAACCGTTCAATGACCGTGAACTGGTCGCGCGTATTCGTGCTTTATTACGCCGCTCTAACTGGAGCGAACAAACCCAAGGCGACAATAGCAATACCCCTGTTTTACAAGTTGATAAACTGCAACTTAACCCAGGCCGCCAAGAAGCCAGCTTTGATGATGAAATTTTGGACTTAACAGGTACCGAATTTACGTTGTTATATCTGCTCGCACAGCACCTAGGCCAAGTTGTTTCTCGTGAACACCTTAGCCAAGAAGTACTTGGGAAGCGCTTAACACCGTTTGACCGTGCTATTGATATGCATATTTCAAACTTACGCCGCAAACTTCCGGAACGCACTGATGGCCAGCCGTGGTTTAAAACCTTACGTGGCCGTGGATACTTAATGGTTTCTGCCACATGATCAACAGCTTAACCGCAAGGATCTTTGCGATCTTCTGGTTTACCCTCGCACTAGTATTAATGCTAGTGCTGATGGTGCCCAAGCTCGACTCTCGGCAAATCACCGTCCTTATGGAAAGTGAACAACGCCAAGGGGAGATGCTTGAGCAGCATATTGAAGCCGAACTCGCACAAGCTCCGATGAATGACCTACTTTGGTGGCGGCCTATTTCTAACGCCATCAAAAAATGGGCACCTCCCGGCCAACGGTTGATTATCGTCACCAGTGAAGGCCGTGTGATTGGTGCTATGCCAAGTGAAATGCAGGTGATACGTAACTTTATTGGCCAGTCCGATAACGCAGATCACCCGAAAAAGAAAAAATATGGACGAGCTGAAATCCTCGGGCCATTCTCCATTCGCGATGGGGAAGACCACTACCAGCTATATTTAGTTCGCCCAGCAAGCAGCCCGCAATCTGACTTTATTAACTTATTGTTTGATAGGCCTTTCTTATTACTGATTGCCACAATGCTGATCAGTGCTCCGTTATTATTATGGCTATCTTGGAGTCTTGCCCGCCCTGCTCGTAAGTTAAAAATGGCGGCCGACGATGTGGCGAAAGGAAATTTACGGCCACACCCAGAGCTAGAAGCCGGCCCACAAGAGTTCTTGTCTGCTGGGAATAGCTTTAACCAGATGATCAGCGCCCTTGATGGTATGGTTAGCGCACAGCAACGCTTAATCTCTGATATTTCTCATGAATTACGAACTCCATTGACACGTTTGCAGTTAGCAACAGCCTTATTGCGCCGTCGCCATGGGGAAAGTAAAGAGTTAGAACGCATCGAAACCGAGACCCATCGCCTAGATAGCATGATTAACGATTTGCTGGTGCTATCTCGTAGCCAGCACAAAAACGAGATCTTGCGTGAAAATATCAAAGCCGATGAACTTTGGGGCGATATCTTAGATGACGCTAGCTTTGAAGCCGAACAAATGAACAAAACCCTCGAGGTCACTTCTAACCCCGGACCTTGGCCGCTATATTGCAACCCTTCTGCTGTCGGGAGTGCTTTTGAAAATATTGTGCGTAACGCACTACGCTATTCGCACACGCATATTGCCGTTGATTTCAAAGAAGAAAATAACGGTATTTTAATCACTGTCGATGATGATGGCCCTGGTGTTAGCCCTGGTGTTAGCCCTGCTGACCGTGAGCACATTTTCCGTCCGTTCTACCGCACGGATGAAGCTCGAGACAGGGAGACGGGTGGGACTGGTTTAGGTCTTGCAATTGTTGAAACCGCGATAACACAACATAAAGGTTGGGTGAAGGCGGATGATAGCCCATTAGGTGGTTTAAGGTTACAAATCTGGCTACCTGAACACGGCCGGTAAATTAATTTTATTCATACAAATAAACCCCCTTATTTTCATTCTCAATATGGGGGTTTATTTTTTCAGTTAACTTATACCTATTAATAGGGAATAGTCCTATATTGCATCTAGAAACAACAATCCCCAAATACCTAACCAATATAAAACTCTATTTTGCTGTTTTTCACACGCAAAAAAAAGAATAATAGAAAAGAATTTTTGAAATTAGCAACGTACTAACCTAGTAAAAAGCATATCGCTTTACATCTTAAGATGTTACTAATTCCTATACCTAACATATTAATCTGATATTCTGTTATTACTTAGTTAAAGTGTGATAGCTGAGTTAATAGAAAGCACAGAAGCCCAACTCAATGCAAATTAAGATACTTATAATGTGGCGGATAATAATCATATTTTAACTCTATTTATAGGTTTTCATTTATTAACCTGTTCAATATTAGGCGAACTCAACTTCAAATGGATTTATCAATGAAAAATTTCAAGCTCACTAAGCTAGCAATACTTGCTGTGCTCGGAACCATCAGTGCACAAAGCATTGCAGGGGGATTAGTTCTACCAGATAACAACTTACGCAGTGACCTTGCTTGGCTTTCTGAACGTAACGTTATTCAAATTAGCTTATCTACTTGGCCACTGTCCCAAGAAGAAATCACACGTTCTTTAAATAATGCAAATATTACTAATAGCGAACAAGAAGCCATTATTCAGCGCATTAAAAAGAACCTTGACCGTAAGAAAAACAGTGTTCAACTAGAAACTCACCTTGCATCTAGCCACAACTCAATGCCACAAGGCTTTGCTCAAAGTGAATATAGTGATATTCGCTATACCGTTTCAGGTAACTACAGCACTGACGATGTAGACTTAAACCTCACCGCGAATGGCGAACGTGCTTTACGTGTTGAAAATGGTTCTGATTACAACCTCAATGGTTCATACGGTGGTGTAAAAATTTGGAACCAGTGGGTAACTTTTGGTGAGATCCCACAATGGTGGGGCCCCGGCCACGACGGCAGCTTAATTCGAACTGATGCCGCACGCCCTATGACCGGTTTCTTAATTCAGCGTGCAGACCAAAGCCCATTTGAAACCCCATGGCTTTCTTGGATTGGTTCATGGCAATATCAGTTAACAGCTGCACAATTCAAACAGTATGATCCCAAAAATACTAAACTGATTGGCCTGCGCATGACCATGAACCCAACTGATTTCTTCGAACTCGGTGGTTCACGCGTGGTCATGTGGGGAGGCGATGGCCGCCCTAATAACTGGAATTCTTTCTGGAATGCGATGGGCGGTAGAGATAATACCGGTGACTATCACGATGACCCAGGTAACCAACTGGCCGGTTTAGATTTCAAACTAAAACTTTACCCATTAATCGACTTACCTGTCAGCTTATATGGCCAAATGGTGGGTGAAGACGAAGCTAACCTCTTCCCATCGAAAAACGCCTTTATGGGTGGTATCGAAGGCTACCACACCTTATGGGGCCAGCCACTAAATTGGTATATTGAAGGCGCGAACACCCATACAGAGTGGGACAAAGATGGCGTAATGTATCGCCACTTTATCTACAAAAATGGCTATTACCAACAAGGTGCATCACTAGGCCACGCAATGGGCGGTGACGGGCGCATGCTCACGACCAAAGTGGAATACACTCTCGATGATGACAACCGTGTCAGCACCCGCCTCATGTATGCGAAAGTGAATAAATCTAACTTTGATGGCAACAAGTTATTCCCTAAATCAGAAACCATCAAAGGTGTTGATTTCGGTTGGTGGCATAACTTTGACTATGACATCAGCACTGACGCGAAGGTTTGGGTATCTAAAACTGATTACGAAACACGCAATGACTTAGGTGCAGCCGTTACAGTAAACGTGCCGTTTAAGTGGTAATTGGCACACATTGAGTATATTTAATCGAAAACGGGTTATGTTTTGGCATAATCCGTTTTTTTATCCAAAAAAAATTGTCATTCTAGTCAAAAATATATTACACATATAATTTCTACCGATTGCCAAGTGAATTAATATAATCAATTAAGCATTTTATTAATCTATTACTACTCTAAATTAGGATAAATATGGAGATATAAGCATCTCGTTTTTATTAAACCCACACTAAAAGCAATGATATACAAGGAGTAACTTAACTTAAATATATAATCACATACAAGGCGTAAGAATAGGATTATAACCTGATAATTTAAAATAATTTATTGTATTGCTACTCCCCTTAGGACTATTCCCTAACACTATCGCAGTGATAGTCAGTAACTAGCTTTAATGGTATTATTAAGCGCTTTTTACTTGACCAAATAAATGCTGAGGCATACCCTTTGGCAGTCAAAAAACAATAAGCTATGCTTATCAATTGAACAAGTTAGCAAAAAATGCAATGTTTTCAATTAATAAGTATGCATTTACAAATTCAATGGTGCTCTGGGACCCGACAACCCAGTGCGGTAGCTATGGGTGTTATTAATTAACACCTTAAAAGTTAACTATAGACCACTTTTAATTTATTACTTATTTAATAACAAGGTTCTCAGTGAAAATATTCGTGACTGGTGGCGCAGGCTTTATTGGTTCTGCTGTTATTCGCCATATTATTAATAATACTAACGACAGTGTTGTTAATATTGATAAATTAACTTATGCGGGAAATTTAGAATCTTTAGCATCGATTTCTGAAAGTTCTAATTATATATTTGCTCAAACCGATATTTGTGATTTCGCAGCCATTAAACAACTATTTGAGCTACACCAACCCGATGTGGTGATGCACTTAGCAGCTGAATCCCATGTTGACCGCTCTATCGATGGCCCAAGTGAATTTATTCAAACGAATATTATCGGTACCTATACTTTATTAGAAGCAGCTCGCCACTATTGGAACCAATTGCCTACCGATAAAAAATCAGCCTTCCGCTTCCACCATATTTCAACAGATGAAGTTTACGGCGACCTTGAATCAACAACTGACCTATTCACTGAAACCACTTCTTATGCACCGAGCAGCCCATATTCTGCATCTAAAGCATCCAGCGACCATTTAGTCCGTGCATGGCAACGTACTTATGGGCTACCAACCATTGTGACTAACTGTTCTAACAACTATGGTCCTTACCATTACCCTGAAAAGCTGATTCCGCTTATTATTCTAAATGCATTAGAAGGTAAACCACTACCTGTTTATGGTAATGGCCAGCAAATTAGAGATTGGTTATACGTAGAAGACCACGCTAGAGCACTTTATAAGGTTGTAACCGAGGGCAAAATTGCTGAAACTTATAATATTGGTGGCCATAACGAAAAAACCAATATTGATGTGGTTAAAACAATCTGCAGCATCCTCGATGAGTTAGTACCAAATAAACCAAATGGTATTAATCACTATGAAGAGTTAATTACTTATGTGACCGACAGACCTGGCCATGACCTTCGTTACGCTATTGATGCTACAAAAATTAAAAATGAGCTAAATTGGGTACCAGAGGAAACATTTGAAACTGGGCTTCGTAAAACAGTGGAATGGTATTTAACGAATGGTGAGTGGTGTAAATCAGTTCAAAACAATAAATATAATAGAGAAAGATTAGGGGCTTAAAAAGTGAAAGGTATTATTTTAGCGGGCGGTTCTGGTACAAGGCTGTATCCAATTACCATGGGAGTCTCCAAGCAGTTACTTCCTGTGTATGACAAGCCAATGATCTATTACCCACTTTCCGTTTTAATGTTAGCAGGAATTCGTGAAATATTAATTATTACGACTCCAGAAGATCAAAGCAGTTTTGAACGTTTATTAGCAGATGGCTCACAATTTGGGATTTCAATCCAATATGCGGTTCAACCTAAGCCTGAAGGATTAGCCCAAGCTTTTATTATCGGGGAAGAGTTTATTGGTTCTGATAGTGTGTGTTTAGTTCTTGGGGATAATATTTTCTGGGGACAAGGTTTCTCTCCTAAATTACAAAATGCAGCAAACACTAAAAATGGCGCTACCGTATTTGGCTATGAAGTGCAAGACCCTGAACGTTTTGGTGTTGTTGAATTTGATGAAAAATATAATGCAGTATCTATTGAAGAAAAACCGTTAAAACCGAAATCAAAATATGCGGTAACTGGCTTATATTTCTACGATAACGACGTTATTGAAATAGCTAAAAATATCCAACCTTCTGAGCGCGGTGAGTTAGAGATTACCACTGTAAACCAAATCTATCTAAAAAATAAAAAATTAAAAGTGGAATTACTTGGTCGAGGATTCGCATGGTTAGATACTGGCACTCACGATAGCCTTTTAGACGCCTCAAGCTTTGTCGAAACTATTGAGAAAAGACAAGGCTTCAAGATTGCTTGTTTAGAAGAAATTGCATTTAGACAAAAATGGCTTACCTCAGAACAAGTGTTAGAAACTGCCAATAAATGCCGAAAAAATAGCTACGGCGAATATTTAATTAATTTAATTGAGAAAGAAAAATGAAACTAGTTAACACCATCGAATTCAAAACTCTCGGGGATGATAGAGGATCTTTAGTTTCATTAGAACAAAATAAAAATATTCCTTTTGAAGTTAAACGCATTTATTACATTTTTGGAACTAAAGAAGGAGTTTCTCGTGGTTTTCATGCACACAAGAACCTACAACAAGTCGCTATTTGTGTAAAAGGTAGCTGTCGCTTTGTCCTTGATGATGGACATAACAAAGACGAAATTATTCTCGACAATCCAAATATCGGCTTGCACATTAGTAGCTTTATGTGGCGAGAAATGCATGATTTTTCTGAAGATTGTGTGCTTGTAGTACTAGCAAGCGAACTTTATGATGAAAGTGATTATATTCGTGACTATCAGACTTTTTTAGAAGAATGTAAAAATGTTTATTCATAAACTAAGCGATGTTCAAAGTAAAAAGATAGGTGAAAACACTCGAATTTGGCAATTTAGTGTTATCTTAGAAAATGCAGAATTAGGGACTAACTGTAATATTTGTGCACATACTTTAATTGAGAACGATGTCATTATTGGAAATAACGTAACAATAAAGTCAGGTGTTTATTTATGGGATGGTCTTCGTATTGAGGATGATGTTTTTATTGGACCATGTGTTACATTTGCAAATGATAAATATCCACGCTCTAAACAATACCCCGACAATTTCCCTCTAACAGTTATAAAAAAGGGGGCATCAATTGGCGCAAATGCGACTATCTTACCAGGTATAACTATAGGTGAGAACGCAATGATTGGAGCAGGAAGCGTAGTGACAAAAAATGTACCAGCTAATGCTCTTGTAGTCGGCAATCCAGCAAGAATAACTCGATATTTAAAGTAATTGTAGGACTCATAATGATTAATTTTCTTGATTTAAAAAAAATAAACAATCAATACCAGCAAGAGTTAAAAGATGCATGTTCACGAGTTATCGATTCTGGCTGGTATATCATGGGAAAAGAATTAGAAAGCTTTGAAACTAATTTCGCTAATTATTGCGGTACAAAATATGCTATTGGCGTTGCTAATGGCTTAGATGCTTTAACTCTTGTATTACGCGCTTGGAAAGAGCTTGGTAAAATTAAAGCTGGCGATGAAGTTATCGTCCAAGCCAATACATATATAGCCTCTGTACTGGCAATTACAGAAAATGATTTAGTACCTATATTAGTCGAGCCAGATGAAAATAGTTACAATCTTTCTATTGAAAATATAAAACAAGCAATTACTAATAGAACAAAAGTCATACTCCCAGTTCACCTATATGGTCAAATTTCCCCAATGCCTGAGATTATGGCATTAGCCAAACAATATAATTTATTAGTGCTAGAAGACTGTGCTCAATCTCATGGTGCTATAACTGGCAATAAAAAGTGTGGTAATTGGGGGGATGCGGCGGGTTTTAGCTTTTATCCCGGTAAAAATTTGGGCGCATTAGGCGATGCTGGCGCAATTACCACTAATGATGATGAGCTAGCAAATACATTAAAAGCACTGCGCAACTATGGCTCTCACAAAAAGTATGAAAACCTTTACCAAGGTGTTAATAGCAGACTAAGTGAAATCCAAGCGGCTATGCTTGATGTGAAATTAAAATACTTAGATAAAGAAACAGATACTCGCCAAAGAATTGCGTTAGCTTACCTTGAAAACATTAACAACCCATTAATTAAATTACCATTAGATGCGGAAGAGTATAAAAGCACTATTCAACGTCATGTTTGGCATTTGTTTGTGATTACAACAAGTTATAGAGATTTATTGCAAACACACCTAACAAATTTAGGTATACAAACTTTAATTCATTATCCAACACCACCTCATAAACAACAAGCTTATAAGCAATATAGTCACCTATCACTACCAATTACAGAAAGAATCCACCAAGAAGTACTTAGTATCCCTATTGGCCCTACCATGACTAAAAATGACGTTCAGCGAGTGATTGATGCCTGTAATTCATTTGTGGCTAAACAATGACGTTAATTAAAACATCCCTTCTTAGCCTGATAGCAACTTTTTTCAAAATGCTTTCAGGCTTAGTGATCAATAAAGCAGTTTCTGTTTATATAGGGCCTGCAGGGCTTGCAGTTATCGGACAATTTCAAAATTTTAGTCAAGTAGTTCTAATTGCCGCTCAAGGCGCTATTAATAGTGGTGTTGTAAAGTATACTGCAGAATACGGACAAGATAGCCCAAAGGTACCAAGCCTATTTAGTACTGCTTTCCGAATAAGTTTAATATCTTCCATTATAGTAGGCTTTCTTCTTATCATATTCTCTTCTTTTTTCTCAAAGAAAATTTTAGATAATATAGAGTATAGTTTTGTCTTTATCCTCTTTGGTTTTACAATAATACTTTTTGTATTAAATGGACTTCTTTTATCCATAATTAATGGATTAAAAGAAATTCGCAATTACATAAAAATAAATATAATACAAAGCCTTTATTCTTTATTTTTTACCAGTTTATTAATTTATTTTTTTGGATTAAAAGGCGCATTAATTGCGCTAGCAACTAATCAATCTATTATTTTCTTTGTCACTCTTTTTATGCTTCGAAAGCATACCGTTGTAATATGGAAAAATTTCACCTCTTCATTTGATAAAGGGATATCTAAAAAACTATTTGCATTTTCTGCAATGGCGCTTACATCTGCTATAATGGTGCCTACATCACAGTTTATTATTCGGGATTATATTGCTACTACACAGGGACTTGACCAAGCAGGCTACTGGCAAGGTGTATGGTATATTTCTACAACCTATTTAATGATTGTGACAACGGCCCTAAGTACTTACTACTTACCACGATTATCTGAAATAACGACTAAAAAAGAGTTAAAACAGGAAATACTTCAGGGATATAAAATACTTTTACCTATAGTAATTACTTGTGGTTTAGTTATTTATCTTTTACGTGACCTGATCATTTATCTACTTTTCTCTGATAGTTTTACACCAATGAAACCTCTATTTACATGGCAAATTATAGGTGATGTATTTAAAATTGCTTCTTGGTTATTAGCATATATTATGGTTGCAAAAAGCCTAACATCTATGTTTATTTTAACCGAAATTATTTTTTCCTTTACTTTCACTATCCTATCCATATTTGCAGTCAACTATATTGGAACTATCGGTGTAACTTATGCGTATTCAATAACATATTGTTTATACGGCGTAGTTATTTACAGTACTTTACGATATAAAAATACTTTTTAGCACTTTTCTCACCACTTTAATAACGTAACTAAAATTATGACTCCTCTAGTAACTGTAGTTATTCCATCATATAACCACTCAAAATATGTAATTGACTCAATTAAAAGTATAATTAACCAAGATTATGATAATATTGAATTATTAATTATTGATGATGGTTCAACCGATAATTCTGTTGAAATTATAAATAACTTCATTAGCTCTAGCAAAATAACCCAACATTTTCATAGATTTGCATTCATCCACAGAGAAAATAGAGGATTATGTGCAACACTAAATGAAGGTTTAAAGTGGTCAACTGGTTTATACTTTTCTCCATTTGCATCAGATGATATTGCATTACCCTATAAAATTAGTTATTTAGTAGAAAAAATACACAATAGCCATTATAGTGCTGTATTTGGTAAAATGGACATATTAAAAAGCACAGATAACATACATACTCCTATAACTAAAAACATTGATGATAATAAAATCGAAGAGCACTCTTTCAATGATTTAATCATGCAAAAAAATATTCCATCAGCCCCAACTGCTTTAATAAAAAAAAGTGAAATAACGATGCTTGGTGGCTATCCTGAAGATTTAAAGCTAGAAGATTGGTACCTATGGCTTTCACTAAGTAACAAAAATAAAAAGTTAGCAACCTTTTCAAGAATAGTTACTCTATATAGAGATCACCCAACTAATACCACAAAAAACATTCCACTAATGCATAAAAGTAAAATAGATGTATTAAATAAATTTAGTGATAATATACTCTATAATGAAGCCATTAATAACACTTACTATAATACAGCAAGAGCTTTGGCTCGATATGAGACTTTTTTACCTTTAAAATACTTAATAAAATCAAAAAAGTTTGGATTTGGATTTTTACTTGTCCTAATAAAAGCATTCACACCTAGCTTCATCATAAAATTAAAGTGATAAATTACCATGATTAATATAAAAACAATTATAGTAATTATACTATTCTTCTTAGTTTTATTTTCCATTAATTTTATTTTTCTACCTACATCATGTTTAGTATTTATTTTTTCAATTGCATTGATTTACTTTTTTTATTTTTTAACCAAAAAAAACAATCTATTGACAAATAAAAAATTGATATGCTTTCAATTATTTTTTTTATTACAAATTACTTTTTACATTATAACTTATGCTTTTTCTGATAGTAATGAAACATCTCAACTACAAATTATTTTTGTATTTTATATTGTTTACCCAGTAGTCTCTCTTTTTATAATCAAAACATTCTTAAGGCATAAATCTAAAAACAACATCATTATATTATTTTTAATTGCAATTATTACTCAGGCGATTCTTTCAATCTTTATTACCTTTTCCGCTGAGTTTAGAAGTTTATCTCTTTCTATGTTAAATGTAGACATGGATAGGCTAGATCAAAGTGCAAATGTTAGATTTATTGGTTTTGGAATTGCATATTTTAATCTGGGTACAGTAATGATTCTAGGTGCGCTACTATCAATTTATCTACTAAAAAACAAAGACAACGGTATATTTTTTACTTCTTTTTTAATTTTTTCATTATTACTATTTATTATATTGGGTACTTTTTCCGCTAGAGTATCAATTTTAGGTATAATTGTAGTTATGCTAACCCACATTTATACAAAGAAAAACTTCAAGATAAATAAAAATTTATTCTCTCATTCTTTTTTAGTACTGTTTTTTTTCCCAATTATATTTTCAATATTATATATACTATTACCATCATCTGTACTAGATAATGCAGATCAATTTTTTGATAAGTCTCTTCCTTGGGCTTTTGAAGCATTTAATAATTTTTTAAATGGAAGTGGGTTGCAATCAAGTTCAACAGACGAGCTAGCTAAAATGTTTTTTCTTCCTAAAAATTTATTTACAATGTTATTTGGGGATGCACGAATGTATGATGGTGACTTATATTATATGCATACTGATGTTGGCTATATAAGACAAATTTTCAGTTATGGCATTTTAGGTTTAATAACAAGTATTATTGCTTATGCTTATATATGTAATATAATCAGAAAACGTTTCAACTCATTCCTTGGTATTACTTTATTCCTTCTTGTTTTAACTTTTAATATTAAAGGCATATTCATATACTATTCCAATTTTGATTTTTTTATTATTTTTATATTTATTTATACTCTTATAAATGAAAAAACAGAGCAAAACATAATTGAGAGAATCAATGAAAAGACATTTAAAAAGAAAAGTATTAATTATCAGTGATGAATTCCCTCCAATTATTGGTGGTGCAGGAATTGTAGCTGAACAGCTTCATAATGATTTAATTGAACTTGGTCACGATGTAGACATATTTATTCCCTGCTTAAAACAGTCCTTATTTTTTAAAAAATTTTGGCCGTTTTTTTATTTTAAATTAATTAATAAAATATCTTCATATGATAAAGTAATAGTAAATGATATTAGAAGTGCTTACTTTACATCCTTATTAAGATGGGTTAATTTTACCAAGTTTGTATATATTATTCATGGGACTGAATACGATATAGCATATAACCCATCAATTAAAAATAAATTAATTCTATTACCGTACTTTTATAACTATTTCCTAAGAAAATGTGGTAGAATTATATCAGTTAGTTCATTCACAAAAAACACCTTCATCGAAAACTCTAATATACGAGAGAAAATAAAAAATAAAATAATCGTATCATATGCTGGTGTGAAAAATAACATCGGAATTTCAGGTAAATATATCGAGAAAAGAAATGATGATTTTTTCAAATTAGTCTCTGTTTCACGGTTAGAAGAAAGAAAAGGGTATTACGAAATGTTGGATATTTTTTCTGCCTTGGTGAAAAAAATACCCAATATTCAATGGTTCATTTATGGCAATGGGACAATAAAAGAAAAATTAGTAAAGAAGGTTCATGATATGAATCTTTCTAGCAAGATATTTTTTATGAATACTTGCGACCGAAAAGAAATATATTCGAAAGAGTTTTACCAACATAATTTCGATCTTTTTTGGTTACTTCCAAATAAGCCTGAAGCTTTTGGCTTGGTTTATATTGAAGCAGCATCTATAGGGGTTCCTGTACTAGGAATAGAGAAATATGGAATTAAAGAATCTGTTAATGGCTTATTTTTCTCCACAACAAATGAATTAATAAATTTGATTCTTGACATAAAGATAAACAAAGAAAAATACATTAAAGAATCTATAAAGTTCTCCAAAAAATTTGACAGTAAATTTTTTGCAAATTCCATATTATATGAGGAACACGAAGAATGAAACTTATTCTTGTAAACTCACTTGCCAATGGCGGTGCTGAACGTATCGCAGTCAATATAGCTAATGAAGTTATAAAAACAGAACCTATTATTTTGGCAACCCTTGAATCAAATGTTGAATATGATGTAGCCCCAAAAGTGGAAGTAATTCATTTTAAAAACCACAAATATTTTCGTACATTTTTTCATATACTAGAACTAATTAAAATAATAAAGAAAAGAAAAGTAAATTTCGTTCAAAGTCACTTATATCGCTCTAACATTATAAACGTTGCAACAAGGCTAATTGGAGGAAATCAGTTTTCGCAAATAGTAAATCATGGTGACCCATTGCAATATAGAAAAAAAGGTGTAAAGGGAATTATTATGCTTAGTTTCATTAAGATCTTTTACCCTAAAGCAGACCAAATTATTGCAATATCAGATTTAATGAACAAAAACATTAGTAATTTAATTAAGAAAAATAACAAACATAAAATTTTAACAATAAACAACCCAAACAATATTGATAGTATTATTAAACAATCAATGGAACACTGCGATATTTTAGAAAAATTAAACTTCAAATATTTAGTCGCAATGGGTAGGTTAATTAATTCAAAAAACTTCGATCTGCTAATTAAAGGAATAGAGAAACAAAACATCAATTTAGTAATTATAGGAGATGGCCCTGAAAAGGATTATTTAGAAAAGTTGGCAAAAAAATTAAATATATCTGAAAGAGTATTTTTTTTAGGGAAACTGAAGAATCCATTCCCTATAATAAGAAATGCATTCGCATTTATAAGTGCCTCTAGCTCAGAAGGATTTCCAAATTCTATAATAGAGTCTCTCGCGTGCTCAACACCTGTAATACATACTGATTGTGTTAGTGGACCTAGAGAAATTTTACAACCGAACTCTAATCTAGATAATGTTATTAGTATTAGTGATTACGAGATAACACAATATGGTACTTTATATAGAGTAGGAGATATAATTGGATTAGTTAACTCTATAAATTATATAAGTAATCTATCTGTAGAAAGAATAAATAACTTATGTCATAACTGTAAATTACGAGCTTATGATTTTGATTCTAGTATCATCGTGAAAAAATACTTTAGGCAAACTTAAAAAATGAAATACTTAGTTAGTGGTAGTGCTGGCTTTATTGGATTTAGCTTATGTGAGAGATTGTTAAGCAACGGCTATACCGTTATTGGTATCGATAATATAAACGATTATTACGACCCTAGTTTGAAAATCAGCCGACTTAATATTCTAAAAAAATATGCTAATTTTACTTTTACTTCTTTAGATATATGCGATTATGAGAAAACTATACAATTCATGAAGAATAATCGTTTTGACCGAGTCATTCATCTAGCAGCACAAGCGGGGGTCCGTTACTCGTTGGAAAACCCATTTGCTTACGCAGATAGTAATTTGACTGGCCACCTCGCCATTTTAGAAGGTTGTCGCCAAGCAAAAGTGAAGCATTTGGTCTATGCCTCTTCAAGTTCGGTGTACGGCGTTACCGATAAGACGCCATTTACCACTGACATGGCAACCGACCACCCGATTTCACTCTATGCGGCAACAAAGAAAGCCAATGAATTAATGGCACACTCCTATTCACATTTATACCAGCTACCGACCACAGGGCTGCGATTCTTTACAGTTTATGGCCCTTGGGGGCGCCCAGATATGGCTTTATTTAAGTTTACAAAAGCTATTTTGGCGGGCGAGCCTATCGATGTCTATAATAACGGCAATCTCAGTCGTGATTTCACTTTTGTTGATGATATTGTCGAAGGTGTGATCCGTATTTCAGATATAATTCCACAAGCGAACCCGAATAATCATTCGGCATCACCTGCAGAAAGCAGCGCACCATATCGAATCTATAATATTGGTAATGGGCAGCCTGTTAAGTTGATTGAATTTATTTCTGCACTGGAAAAGGCACTGGGTAAAGAAGCGATTAAAAACTTTTTACCTATGCAAGCGGGTGATGTGTACACCACTTGGGCGGATACGGAAGACTTGTTTAATGTGACAGGTTATCGCCCACAAGTTTCTATTGAGCAGGGTGTTCAGGCATTTGTGGATTGGTACCGTTCTTATTACCACCAATAATATCAATAAGCTGTAACATCTTTAGCAGGATTTGAGAGGCAAGTTTGAAAATAGCAATCGCAGGAACCGGCTACGTCGGCCTATCTAACGCCATGTTGCTGTCACAACACCACGAAGTGGTTGCAGTGGACATCATCCCTGAAAAAGTGGCGATGTTAAACAACCATCAATCACCGATTGTTGATGCAGAAATTGAACAGTTTTTAACGGAAAAGACCCTCAATTTCCGTGCCACAGAAGATAAAACTGAAGCTTACACCGGTGCACAATACGTCATTGTCGCAACGCCAACCGACTATGATCCAAAAACCAATTACTTCAATACAAGATCGGTTGAGTCTGTTATTCATGATGTGAATGAAATTAATCCACAAGCGACGATTATCGTGAAATCCACTATTCCTGTGGGCTTTACCGCGCGCTTACGTGAAGAGTTTGGTTATACCAACGTGATTTTCTCTCCTGAATTTTTACGTGAGGGGCGTGCTTTGTGGGATAACTTACATCCTTCCCGTATTGTGGTGGGAGAGCGTTCAGAGCGCGCGAAAATTTTTGCAGATTTGTTGCTGGAAGGCGCAATTAAGAAAGATGTGCCCGTGTTATTTACCGATGGAACCGAAGCCGAAGCCATTAAATTGTTTGCCAACACCTATTTAGCCATGCGTGTGGCGTACTTTAATGAGCTCGATACCTACGCAGAAAGCCGCGGTTTAAATGCACGCCAAATTATTGAAGGGGTCTCTTTAGACCCACGTATTGGTAGCCATTATAACAACCCATCATTCGGTTACGGCGGTTATTGTTTACCGAAAGATACCAAGCAGTTATTAGCCAACTACGATGACGTGCCAAATAACCTGATTAACGCCATTGTGGAATCAAACCGTACCCGCAAAGACTTTATTTCCGATGCATTAATTGCTAAATCACCACGCAAAGTGGGGGTTTATCGCTTAGTGATGAAAGCGGGCTCTGATAATTTCCGCGCCTCTGCGGTACAAGGTGTAATGAAACGCATCAAGGCCAAGGGCATTGAAGTGGTGGTGTATGAGCCAGTTTTAAAAGAAGAAGAGTTTTTCCGTTCGAAGGTTATTCGTGATCTCGAGACATTCAAAACGGAAAGTGACATTATTCTAGCTAACCGTATGGTGCCTGAGCTGGAAGATGTGGCAGAGAAAGTCTATACTCGTGACTTATTTGGTAATGATTAAATGAAAATTGTCTATATAATAACAAAAGCCGATGAAATTGGTGGCGCGCAAATACATGTGAGAGATTTATCCATCGCCATGACCCAGCTAGGTCATCAAGTAACAGTTATTGTAGGAGAAACTGGTGCATTAACTGAGCAGCTCGAAAACAATGGAATCAACTATATTGTAGAGTCTAAATTAATTAGAAATATATCACCTCTTAAAGACATAATTTGCACCATTAAATTACGCTCTATTCTAAAACAATTATCTCCTGACATTGTTTCATTACACTCATCTAAAGCTGGTATAATTGGAAGAAGCGCATTGATTGGTACTAAAATACCTTGTATTTTTACTGCTCACGGTTGGGCTTTTGCCGACGGGGTTTCAGATCAACGTAAAAAATTCTATATTTTTATTGAAAAATTATTTTCCAAGTTTTGTAATAATATTGTCACAGTTTCTCACCAAGATAAAAATTTAGCAGTTAAATATAATGTAGCTCCAAGTGAAAAACAGATAGTTATACATAATGGCATGCCCGATAAAACGATTGACTTTCCCAGAAAGAATGAACCTAGCGATACAGTAAATATTATATGTGTTGCTAGATTCTCAGAACAGAAAGATCATATATCTTTATTAAAATCACTTACAACAATAGATACATTAAATTGGACTCTCAACCTAGTAGGAAAAGATCCATTGGAATCTGAAGTTAAAATGCTTGCTGAACAATTAAATATTAGCAGTAAAATTAATTTCTTAGGTGAGCGACATGATGTTAGCAAACTACTATCATCATCTGATTTATTTATTTTACCATCAAATTGGGAAGGACTTCCAAGAAGTATAATCGAAGCAATGAGTTTTTCATTACCAATTATTGCTTCTGATGTTGGAGGTGTAAGCGAAATGGTATCCCACTCAAATGGATTTTTAATTCCGAGAGGAGATATCGAAAAAATGTCTAATGCTCTAAAAACATTAATAGAGAATAAAGATACTCGTATTCAAATGGGAAAATCTAGCCGAGAGATCTATTGTAATGGCTTTAATTTTCAACAAATGCTAGATAATACCCATCACTTATACCGTCAAATAAGCGGAAAACATTCATGAAATTAACTATCATCGGTGGTTCCGGTTTTATCGGCACCCGTCTCTCTAATCAATTAAAATCCCAAAATATTGACTTTAAAATTGTTGATATTCAAAAAAGCGAAGCTCATCCTGAAAAATGGGAATTTGGTGATGTTACCAAACCTGAAACACTTATTGAGCCATTAAAAGGCAGTGATGTTATTATTAATTTATCTGCTCAACACAAAGATAATGTCCACCCAATCAGCCTTTACTATGAAGTAAATGTTGATGGTGCAAAAAATGTCTGTGATGTGGCGGAACAACTTGGCATTAAACATATTGTATTTACCTCTTCTGTTGCTGTTTATGGCTTTGTTGAAAAAGAAACGGGCGAAGACGGCGAATACCATCCGTTTAATGACTACGGCAAATCAAAACTTGAAGCCGAATATGTCTATGATGCATGGCAAGCCAAGTCAGCGGACAATATTTTAGTCACCATACGCCCAACGGTTGTTTTTGGTGAAAATAACCGTGGTAACGTTTATAATTTATTCCGCCAAATCGCTTCCGGTCGTTTCTTAATGATCGGTGCAGGGAATAACCAAAAATCGATGGCTTATGTTGAAAATGTTGCCGCCTTTATTTATTTTGCGACCACGTTTACAACTGGAAAACATGTTTTCAATTATATTGATAAACCTGACTTTACTATGAACGAACTAACCACTGTAATCTGTGGTGCGTTAGATAAACCAAAATCTAATATCCGAGTTCCTTACCCAATTGGGATATTAGGTGGTTATTGTTTTGACATTCTTTCTAAAGTGACAGGTAAAGAGTTTCCAGTCAGTAGTATTCGAGTAAAAAAATTCTGTGCAAGAACACAATTTAAATCAAACTACATTGCTGATACCTCATTTACACCACCAGTCACACTGGAAAAAGGTATCGCTAATACAGTTCAATATGAATTCAAATAAAATAGGCGAGTGCCTTTAACCATATTGCTATAGGGATAGAGTGTATTTATGAAGCGTCTTTCTGTTGCTGTACTTATGCTAACTGCATTAACAGGCTGCACCGTCACCCCCGGCGCCTATGTATCAACCTCCGGCAAAAATGTGGTTGATACCGGTGACCGTGATATTACCAAATTGGTTGATATCTATCCAATTTCGCCCAAATTGTTGGATGATATGTACACCGCACCCACCATTGCCAAACCGAATACACAGTTAGAAAAGCAACTGACTCACTATGAATATCGCGTGGGTGCAGGTGATGTACTAACCATTACGGTTTGGGACCACCCTGAACTGACTATCCCTGCGGGTTCATACCGTAGTGCGCAAGACTCTGGTAACTGGGTACACTCAGATGGCACTATTTACTACCCGTATATTGGTAAAGTCAAGGTTATCGGTAAAACCGTCACTGAAATCCGTACTTTAATCAGTAACCGCTTAGCCACTTATATTGAATCCCCACAAGTGGATGTCAGTATTGCCGCATTCCGTTCGCAAAAAATGTATGTTTCAGGTGAAGTGGCGAAACCAGGTACCTTGCCAATTACCAACGTCCCACTGACTATCTTAGAAGCCTTTAATAATGCAGGAGGCTTAACCGAAAAAGCCGATTGGGATAATGTCGTGCTTACCCGTAATGGCAAAGAAATCAAAGTGTCATTACAAGATTTGGTTCAGTATGGGGATTTAACCCAAAACTACCTGATGCTACCGGGTGATGTGTTGTATGTGCCACGTAATGATAGCCAAAAAGTGTTTGTGATGGGTGAAGTGGGTCAACCAACGACCTTAACCATTGACCGTGCAGGTATGAGTATTACTGAAGCCTTAAGCAAAGCAAGCGGCCTTAATCAAGCAACTGCTAATGCAACGGGGGTATTTGTTATCCGCCCAATTAAAAACCAGCCAGCGGAAGACAAAGAGCTCGAAGCTCTGTTACCGAAAAAAATGGCCGCGGTTTATCAGTTAGACTTATCGGATGCTACCTCACTCGTGATGGGAACTGAATTTAAATTACAATCTTATGACTTAGTGTATGTTACCGCAGCCCCTGTGGTACGTTGGAATCGTCTAATCACTCAGTTATTACCAACTATCGCTTCATATAATCAGTTAACCGAAGGTACCAAGCGTATTCACGACTGGTAATCCATATGTTTAATAATATTCTCGTTGTTTGTATGGGAAATATCTGTCGCTCTCCTACGGGGGAGCGTTTATTACAACAGCATTTTCCTGAAAAAAACGTTCATTCGGCGGGTATTATCGCCAAAAATGAGATGCCAGCTTATGACAGTGCCATCCGGATTGCCGAACAACATCAGCTTTCCCTTGAAAACCATCAATCACGTCGTTTAACTAGCGAAATATGCCATAAAGCAGACTTAATCCTAGTGATGGAAAACGATCATATTGCTAAAATCCACCAACAGTTTCCTGAAACCCGCGGTAAAGTGATGTTATTTGGGCAATGGATTAATAAAACCGAAATCCCTGACCCGCATAAACGCAGTGATGAAATGTTTGAGCACGTTTACCAGTTGATGGAAAAAGCCGCGATTGCTTGGCAAGGCAAAATTTAATTTTATTTATTGGATGACTTAACATTTAACCTATTATGAACACAACAAAAAATAGCTCCCCTGCCTCAGATGAAATCGATCTGCTCGCTCTGTTTAAAGTTTTGAAATCCAACACGATTAAAATTGGGTTTTTTACCGTGTTTTTTGCGGCTATCGCCATCGCATACAGTTTATTGGCAACCCCTATTTACCAAGCCAATGCGACCTTACAGTATGACAAATTAGGCCAGGTATCATTACTTGACCAAATGAGTGATGTCATGCCATTCGGTAACAGCAATAACCAAGTCGACTCTGAAATTGAAGTCATCAAATCCCGCATGGTGTTAGGTAAAACCGTTACAAACTTAAACTTAGACACTCAAGCAGCCCCTGAAGGCTTTGTCAGTAAATTACTTGGTGAAGTGGCTCCCGTTCATATTGCCCTATTTCAGTTACCTGAAAACTTAATTGGCCAGCCATTTACCCTGACTTATTTAGGGGATAACAATTATTCCCTCAATGTAAATGGCCAAGTCTTGCAAGGTAAAGTCGGTGAAGTCCTCAAACAAGGGGAAATTAACTTATTGGTTTCCAGTTTCACGGCTGAAACCGGCGAAGAGTTTTCATTAATCAAAAATGCCCGTTATTCCACCATTGAAAACTTACGCAACACCCTAACCATCGCTGAAGTCGGTAAAGGCACGGGTATTATCAGCTTAGCCATTAAAGGGGCGGATAAAACTGAGAATGTTGAAATCCTCAACAGTGTTATCCAAAACTATGTTGACCAAAATACAGAACGTAAAAAAGAAGTCACTAACAATACGCTCGTATTTTTAGATGACTACTTGCCCACCATTAAAAAGAAATTAGATAACTACGAAAACCAGCTCAATGCCTTTCGTAAAAAGAATGAATCCATTGACCTCTCTTTAGAAGCTAAAGCCGCTCTAGATACTGCATTACAGGTAGAAGAAAAACTTAATGAGCTGACCTTTAAAGAGGTGGAGATTCAGCAGCTATATACCCGTAACCACCCCGCTTATCAGTCCCTGTTAGATAAACGCCAACAGTTGTTACGTGAAAAAGAAAAAATCAGTAAAAGTATTCAAAAGTTACCCAATACCCAACAAGAAATCGTCCGTTTAACCCGTGATGTTGAAGCAGAGCAGGCCATCTACACCCAATTAGTGGCTAAGCAACAAGAGCTGAGTGTATTGAACTCCGGTATTACGGCGGATGTGCGTATTATTGACTCTGCAGAGTCGCAACCAAAACGGGTGGCACCAAAGAAATCACTGATTGTCGCTCTTGCCACTATCCTTGGCTTTATTATTGGCTGCGCATATGTAATTGCTCGCGAGTTCTTTAATAATAAAATTAAGAGCACGGAAGATATCGATGCATTGGGTGTCAACGTCTACGCCACCATTCCTTTCTCTGCCTATGAGAAAAAATTGATTGAGGCTGGCAATAAGAGCCCATTAGCGATAGAAAACCCAGCAGATACCGCCGTCGAAGCTATTCGTTCATTACGTACTAGTGTGTACTTTTCGGTAATGAACCAAGGTAACAACCTAGTTATGGTCACCAGTGCGTCACCGGGTGTTGGAAAAAGCTTTGTTACCTCCAATATGGCGGTGGTACTGGCTAATGCAGGAAAGAAAGTACTATTAATCGATACCGACTTACGTAAAGGCCGTTTGCACAAAGCCTTTGGATTAAACAATAAAGCGGGCTTATCTGAATATTTGTCACAGCAAAGCTTAGAATCGCCAACTATTCATGCCAACGTGATTGAAAACCTTGATGTAATTTGTCGTGGTAAAAATGTTACTCACTCTTCTGAGTTATTAATGGGCGAGCGCTTTAAGCAGTTATTAGATAAAGTCAAAAACCAATACGATATTGTGGTGATCGATACCGCACCAATCTTAGCAATTACGGACTCTGCGATTATTGGTAAATATGTCGGTACTTCATTACTGATTGCTTTCTACGGTGTGAATACCGTGAAAGATGTCGATTTATCACTGAAACGCTTTAAGCAAAATGATATCGAAATTACAGGTGTGATCTTGAATGGTATTGATGCAAGGTCTGACGACTATAACTACCATTACGAATATTAAGACTCAGGAATATTGAGATGAAAAATCAACAAGTTCTTGTCACGGGTGGCCTTGGCTACATTGGTAGCCATACCTGTGTACAGATGATCCAGCAAGGGATGCAGCCGGTTATTTTAGATAACTTGCATAATGCTAACCTTGAAGTGCTTAACCGTATTGAAGCTATCACAGGTGTTAAGCCCACCTTTTACCAAGGTGATGTGCGTGATGGGCAAATTTTAGCGTCCATTTTTGCTAATCATCAAATTCATTCTGTCATCCACTTTGCTGGGTTGAAAGCTGTTGGTGAGTCGGTACAAAAACCAATTGAATACTATGATGTTAATGTCAATGGCACATTGGTATTAGTGGAAAGCATGAAAAAAGCGGGTGTTAAGAGCCTAATTTTTAGCTCCTCCGCTACCGTATATGGTGACCCTGAAGAAGTACCATTAACAGAGAATTCCAAAGTTGGTGGAACCACCAACCCATACGGAACCAGTAAGTATATGGTTGAGCGTATCCTTTCGGATTTATATATTGCGGAAGATGATTGGTCACTGACCTTACTGCGTTATTTTAACCCTGTTGGCGCACACTCATCTGGAACCATGGGTGAAGACCCGCAAGGGATTCCGAATAACTTGGCACCGTTTGTTTCCCAAGTCGCTGTAGGGCGCCGCCCACAAGTGATGGTATTTGGTAATGATTACCCAACACCGGATGGTACTGGTGTGCGTGACTATATTCACGTGATGGATTTGGCTGATGGCCATATTGCCGCGCTGAATAAAGTTAGCCAACAAGCAGGCTTACATGTTTACAATCTTGGTACAGGGACTGGCACAAGTGTGCTGGAAATTATTACTGCTTTTGAAAAAGCGGCAGGTAAGCCCATTAAATATGAGATTGTAGCAAGGCGCCCTGGTGATATTGCGGAATGTTGGTCTAGCCCAGAAAAAGCGTTGAAAGATTTAAACTGGAAGGCGCAGTATTCTATTCAAGATATGGTGAATGATAGCTGGCGTTGGCAGTCCATGAACCCCAATGGTTATAACAGCTAACCTCAACGAGTTATTTCAGAGACGAGCCTTTATGGCTCGTTTTTTGTTTTCAGGGTACAAATAATTTTTACGGCTGCTATAAAAGTTCCACATGAAAACAAACCCATTTGCGCGTAAACTCTTCCCATCATTTATTATCACAAATATCAGCTTAACGTTATGCCACACATTGTTTTATTCGAACCAGAAATACCACCAAATACGGGCAATATCATTCGCCTTTGTGCCAATACTGGCTTTGATTTACATCTTATTCACCCTCTTGGGTTTACATGGGATGATAAACGCCTACGTCGTGCAGGGTTGGACTATAGCGAGTTTGCCGATATCAAACACCATCATGATTATTTTGCTTTTTTAAAAAGTGAAGGGCTGAACCCTGATAATAACCAATCTGAAAGCGGTGCCCGTGTGTTTGCCTTAACGACTAAAGGTAAGCCAAGTCATAGTAATGTTAGTTATCAAGAAAATGATTATTTGATGTTTGGCCCTGAAACCCGAGGGCTACCGCCTTATGTGCTAGATAACATGCCAATAGAGCAAAAAATTCGTATTCCAATGTTGGCAGATAGCCGCAGTATGAATTTATCCAACTCAGTGGCTGTGGTGGTGTTTGAGGCATGGAGGCAGTTGGGGTATGCAGGGGCGCTGCTAAAGGACTAGACTATAAAAGGAGCTCAGTTTGAGTTCCTTTAGTTTTAATCAATAAAAAAATGCTCTCCACCAATTAATGGGATCAACCTTGCGAGCACACCATCAAGAACCCCCTCATCAGCAACTACCCCAAACTTCATACTTCTATCTTTCCAAGATAGTGTTTGAATAAGGTTTGCCGCAGCAACACACGGAGTATCAAGATTATTTATCCTTACTTCTGTTATGTGCCCTCTAATGCTTGTGCTAATAGGACAACAAATTACCAAGCCTGATTTTTTATTATATTCCACACTGGATAAAACGAGTGCAGGCCGATATTTTCCTATTTCTTTTCCTTTCGTTGGGTCAAAATCTAACCAAATAATATCATTTCGCCTTGGTATGTAACTTTTACTCATTCACCAATTTCCATATCATTAATTTGAGCAAGTTCATCTGAATGACTATTATATTCATTCATATTGTCAAGCAAATAAGCTTCAGAAAACATCCTTATCTTCTTTTTGGGAGAAAGAACCAAATTACCGTTATTAACAGAAATATCAAGACGTTGACCAACCTCAATACCTAATTGTTTTAAGATAGCTGATGGGATAACAATGCCTTGGCTATTTCCCCATTTTTTTATAGCAACGCTCATTTCTCTTACCCCATACTTATTTTTGAGTATATTAGTTTCCAAATGTATAAACATTGTATAACTTCATTGAGGTTAAAGCAAATTTTCGGTCAATTTATATACAGATGAGGGAAATCAAAAATGAAAACGATCGAACTAGAACCCTCACAACTCAAATCCCATCCCCATCTTCAAAACCCCAAATAATGCCATTAAAGTTTTGATCCATTTCTAAGGACGGTTTATCGCTGGTTGGTTTACCGACAATGCGTGCTGGAACCCCGGCTACTGTGGTGTGTGGTGGAACGGGGTGAAGTACAACAGAACCTGCGCCAATTTTTGCACCGCGGCCAATTTCAATATTGCCTAGAATTTTTGCCCCTGCGCCAATCATCACCCCTTCTCTTACTTTAGGATGGCGGTCGCCACAGGTTTTCCCAGTACCGCCTAATGTGACGGATTGCAAAATTGAGACATCATTTTCGACAATGGCCGTTTCCCCAATTACAATACCCGTTGCGTGGTCAAGCATGATGCCACAACCAATACGGGCGGCTGGGTGGATATCGACACCGAAAGAAACAGAAATTTGATTTTGCAAATAAACCGCCAGCGCTTGGCGGCCTTCTTTCCACAGCCAATTACCGATGCGATAGGCTTGCAAGGCGTGGAAACCTTTTAAGTACAATAATGGCGTGGAGTATTTATCAACGGCAGGGTCACGTAAGCGAACCGCCGCTAAGTCCATTGCCGCAGAGAAAATCATACTTTCGTCATTGCGATAAGCGGCTTCCACAATTTCGCGCACTTCAAGAGCAGGCATAATAGGTGAGCTCAGTTTGTTAGCTAGCATATAACTGAGCGCACTGCCTAAATTGTCGTGCTTTAATAATGTCGCGTTAAAAAAACTGGCAAGAAGTGGTTCGCAGTCCGCAAGAGACTTCGCTTCATCTTTAATGAAACCCCAAATTCTATCCAGTTCTTCACGCGACATAATCACTCACCTATCTATTTTTATTAATCATGCAGCTTTGGCATATCGGCAATTTCATCTTTCGTCGCACGCCCTAATAGGGCTTGCGCTGCCTCTAACACATTTTTATGGCGATAGAGGATTTGATAAATTTGCTCAGTAATTGGCATTTCAACACCTGCCCGCTCAGCCAGTGCGCGAACTTCTTTGGTATTACGATAGCCTTCAACCACTTGGCCAATCTCTTTTTCTGCATCTTCAACACTAACGCCATCGCCTAGCATCATGCCAAAACGGCGGTTACGGGATTGGTTATCGGTACAGGTTAACACAAGGTCACCTAAGCCTGCCATCCCCATAAAAGTTGCAGGGTCTGCTCCTAAAGCTGCACCTAAACGGCTCATTTCCGCTAAACCACGGGTAATCAATGCGGTACGTGCGTTCGCACCAAACCCCATACCATCGGAGATCCCTGCGCCAATTGCGATGACATTTTTTACAGCACCACCCAGTTGCACTCCAACCATGTCAGGGTTCTTATAGACGCGAAAACTCTTACCACAATGGAATAATTTTTGTAAATCATCACCAAATTGGCTATCGCTTGCCGCCACGGAAATTGCCGTTGGTAAACCTGCGGCTAATTCTTTCGCAAATGTCGGACCAGAAAGTACTGCCAGCGGAATTTCATTGCCTAATACCTCACGTGCAACTTCTTGCAACAAACGGCCAGTATCCCTTTCTAAGCCCTTAGTCGCCCAAATAATACGGGAGTCTGCGCGTAAGTATGGCTGGATTTGTTTTAGTACATCACCAAAAACATGGCTCGGTACGACAATCAAGATATTGGGGCTCGCCTCAACGGCGCGTTTTAAGTCCGTTTCGAGAGATAAACTATCAGGGAAAGAAACGCCAGGCAAAAACGCCTGATTACTGCGGTCTTGTTCTAATTGATGAATGTGTTTTGGGTCATGGCCCCATAGCACAACCTGATGTGCATTACGTGCAAGCGTAATGGCTAAAGCGGTGCCGTACGAGCCGGCACCGATCACTGTCATTGAAGCAGTATTCATTAAGCGTCCTGTTGAGCTTCTGAGTTCTGCGCTTGTTCACCTTGTTGCTGCTGTAAATAGTTCATGAACAGTGCATCAAAGTTAACTGGCGCTAAGTTCAATTGTGGGAATGTACCACGGCCCACTAAGCTAGTGATCGCTTCACGTGCATATGGGAACAGGATGTTCGGGCAGTATGCACCTAAGCAATGTGCCATTTGAGTACCTTCAATGCCTTCGATAGAGAAAACACCCGCCTGCTGCACTTCACACAAGAAAGCCGTTTCTTCACCTAAAGTTGCCGTAGTCGTGACACGTAAAACAACCTCATAAACACCTTCAGACAGCTGAGTTGAAGAAGTATCTAAATCTAATTTGATTTCTGGTTGCCACTCGTGTTGAAAGATGTGTGGTGCGTTAGGTGCTTCAAATGAAACGTCTTTTGCATAAATGCGTTGAATTTGAAAGACCATTTCTGAGTTGTTTTGTTCTGACATAGTGTATGTACCTTTAACTTCCATATGAGTTTTCCCTGTTATTCTGAGCTACAGGGGTGTTCGCTGCATTACGCTACCCAAGTCACATACTGATGTATGCTCCTTGGATATCTTCACTTACTTCTTACCACGAGCTAAAGGAAGGTTTTCACCTGCCCAGCCAGAGATCCCTTCTTTCAGGACAAAGACTTTTTCAAAACCGTGTTGTGCCAGCTGTTCAGCAGGTTTACCTGATTCCATACCACTTGCAGAAACGATAATCACTGGTTTCTGTTTGTGTTTTTCTAATTCACCTAAATTATTCTCTTTAATTTCAGACGGTGTTAAGTTAATAGAATCAATAATGTGCCCTTTACGGAAATCGTCACGAGAACGTAAATCGACAACAACCGCCTCTTCTTTATTAATCAGTGTAATCGCTTGTGAACGAGCAATCACTTTCGTTTTAGAGAAAAGGCCTTTAAAGGTCATAACAACCACAGCCACTAATAGCGCTATCCAAACCAGACTCAATAACATGTTCCGGCTTACAAATTGCATGATTTCTTGGATCATGGGGGGCAATCACTCCCGTTAGTTAAAAACAAATATCAAAGGGTTCTGAGTATACCTTTGTGTTGAGCTAATTACAGCCAATTCCCGCAAACTCGCTTGTTTTTTTTGCGCTAAGGCACGCAAAATTAACACTGTTCACTGAAAAACTGCGTTTCTGTTTCGAGGCGGTACGCAAATATTTTAACATAAACGTGCGAAACAGGTCTAAGTCGTGCTTCAAATAGGCAGTGAATAAGAAAAAAGTATTGAATACTGGCTATACAAAATAAATCAGTGATAATAAAACTGTATTATTTAACTTAATATAGTTCTAGTTCAGGGCAAAAATCCGAATTTATAAATGTTTTCAATACTATTTGTTAGACAGTGCTGGAAACCATCACTTGCAGATGAAATAATCAGCTATTGCATTTAATTGAGGTGATTTATCACGATGGCCAATACACATTATCGAATGAAAATTTCATTTATTCGTCAGGCTATTAGCGCTCTCTTTGGGTTAGGGCTGCTTGTTCTCGCCCCAACACAAACTGTGTTTGCCAACCAGATCACTGAAAATAAAGGCCAGCTACATGATTTACTCAAAAGTATTGCTGAAAAAGAGAAAAGCGTAAAAGAACAACAAGCCAAGCGCTCAGCACTACTTGAGCAACTCAAACAACAAGAACAAAGTATCTCTGCAGCCGGTCGTAGCCTACATGAGACTCAAAACCAGCTAAAACAATTAGATAAAGAAATTGTTTCCTTAAATAGCAATATCAATCAGCTACAAATCAAAAAACAACAACAAGAGAAATTATTAGCTGACCAACTAGATGCGGCCTTTCGGTTAGGTAAACACCAAGGGTTAACCTTAATGTTCAAAGGTGAAGAAGGCCAACGAGAAGAACGTATTTTGGCCTATTACAGCTATTTAAATCAGGCGCGTGAAAAAAATATTGTTGCTTTAGAAGAAACCACTAAAGAATTACAAGAACAAAAAGAACTCGAACAAAAAAAACAAGCCGAACAAAAAACAACGCTGGCACGCCAACAACAAGAAAAGCGTAAGCTGGATAACGCACGCGCTTCGCGGCAAAAAACCCTAAATGCCCTTGAAAGTACATTAAAAGAAGACCAAAAAAATCTTGCTGTTCTAAAACAAAACGAAGCGAGATTACGCGATAAGATTGCCCGCGCTGAACGTGAAGCCAAAGCCCGAGCAGAGCGAGAAGCCAAAGAAGCGGCACGTATTCGCGTGCAAGTGGCTGAAAAAGAACGGCAAGCCAAACAGAAAGGCTCAACCTATAAACCATCTGAAAGTGAACGCTCACTGATGTCACGTACAGGTGGTTTAGGACGCCCTGCTGGGCAAGCTATTTGGCCTGTTCGCGGCTCATTACTCCATAACTATGGGGATGTCATTTCCAGCGAGTTACGTTGGAAAGGCATGGTTATCGCGGCTAATGAAGGAACCCAAGTCAAAGCTATCGCCGATGGGCGCGTGCTACTGGCTGACTGGTTACAAGGCTATGGGCTAGTTGTCGTCGTTGAACACGGTAAAGGGGATATGAGCCTCTATGGCTATAACCAGAGCGCCTTAGTGAATGTCGGCCAAGAGGTTAGAGCAGGGCAGCCGATCGCCTTAGTGGGTAGCAGTGGCGGCCAAGAGCGACCAGCACTCTATTTTGAAATCCGCAGACAAGGTAAAACCGTAAACCCACGTCCATGGTTAGGCCGATAAATATAGTTAGGGCGATAAATTTTAAATTCAATTAATTAGGATAACGTTATGCTGAAGCACTTACCCATTCGACCACTCATTGTTTTGTCATTATTAATGATGTGTCTACCGGTGAGTGCGGCAAAATTGGCGATTGTGATTGATGATTTTGGTTATCGCGTTAAAGAAGACAACCAAATTCTAGCGTTATCCCCTGCGGTAACTATTGCAATTTTACCGAGCTCTCCCCATGGCCGTGAAGTCGCAGAAAAAGCCCATCAGCAAGGGCGCGATATTCTCATCCATATGCCAATGAAACCATTGAGCAAACAACCGCTAGAGAAAGACACATTAGCTCCATCAATGAGTGCAGAGGAAATTGACCTTATTATTAAAAATGCGATAACCCGAGTTCCTTATGCAAAAGGCATGAATAACCATATGGGGAGCGAGATGACATCAAACTTACCCGGTATGCAGAACGTGATGCGCAGCCTGTCAAAGTCAAACTTGTTTTTCCTCGATAGCGTAACCATTGGGAATACCCAAGTAGGTAATGCCGCCAAAGAATACGGCGTTCCCACGTTACGTCGCCATATTTTTATTGATAACCACCAATCGGAAGAAGAAACGCGCACTCAATTGAATAAAGCCGTTGCCTATGCGCGCAAACACGGTAGTGCGGTAGCAATTGGCCATCCACACCCATCTACCGTACGCGCCTTACAAAAATACCTTGCCCAACTCCCTGCTGATGTCGAATTAGTGGCCGTTAGCGCTCTGCTTAGTCCTCAATCTTCAACTAAACAACCAACATCATTAAGAATGTTATCTGAAGAAGCGAAAAAAACACCGATACAACCTCAAAACAAGCAAGCAGTACAAGATGAAATAAAAACACCACCAACCAAAGATGCTACTGTTGGGCAACCCGAAGCGGCTAGCCAACCAGAAAATGTGATTATTCCGCAAGAACTCGGTATATGTGAGTTTACATTACCGCCTGCTAAGCCACAGGGGATTGATTTTATTATGTTTGTGGTTGAGAGTATTTATAACGATAAGGCTTTACAACCTTTGTTGGTACAGGGCGATAGAGCCCAAAAGCGCCCGCTTTTCAAGCAACAGCAGTAGATCATTTTCGATTCCCCTTCTTGGTTCAAAAAAGCCAAAAAGGGGAATCGAGATAATTAATTTAATCCCAGTTTAAAATCACTTTACCAGATTGGCCTGAACGCATGATATCAAAGCCTTTTTGGAACTCATCAATCGAGAATTGATGGGTAATTATCGGTGATAAATCCAAACCAGATTGAATGAGTGTCGCCATTTTATACCATGTTTCAAACATCTCACGGCCGTAAATTCCCTTAATAAACAGTCCTTTGAATATTACTTGGCTCCAATCTGTTGCCATAGAAGCAGGGGGAATCCCTAATAGTGCAATTCTGCCACCGTGGTTCATGGTGTCTAACATGGTCTGAAAAGCTGCTGGTGAACCAGAAACTTCCAGTGCAACATCAAAACCTTCTTTCATCCCCAACTCATTCATCACGTCTTTTAAATTTTCACGACTGACGTTCACTGCACGGGAAACACCCATTTTTTTCGCCAATTCAAGTCGATAGTCATTCACATCCGTGATAACAACATGGCGGGCCCCCACATGTCGGCACACTGCAGCCGCCATGATACCTATAGGGCCAGCACCTGAAACCAGCACATCTTCCCCCACTAAATCAAAGGAAAGAGCCGTATGAACTGCGTTGCCAAATGGGTCAAAAATAGCCGCTATTTCATCAGGGATATTATCGGGAATTTTAAAAGCATTAAATGCAGGGATCACCAGATATTCAGCAAAACACCCTTCTCGGTTAACCCCCACCCCAATCGTATTGCGGCAAAGATGGGTACGGCCACCACGGCAGTTTCGGCAGTGGCCGCAAGTAATATGCCCTTCCCCTGACACTCGGTCACCAATTTTAAAGCCTTTGACTTCCTGCCCAATCGCAACAATTTCCCCTATATATTCATGACCGACAACCATTGGGACAGGAATGGTTTTCTGCGACCATTCATCCCAGTTATAGATATGTACATCCGTACCGCAAATCGCAGTTTTACGAATTTTGATCATCACATCATTGTGCCCGAGTTCCGGTTTCGGAACATCTGTCATCCATATACCTGGTTCAGCTTTCAGTTTGGACAGTGCTTTCATAAAAGACCTTTTATTTGATTATTTTTAGTTTTCTACCAATGCGGGTGAATGCGTCAACAGCGTGTAAAATATCCTCCTCACTATGTGCTGCAGACATCTGAGTACGAATACGTGCCTGGCCTTGTGGTACAACAGGGTAGAAAAAGCCCGTGACATAAATACCTTCATCGAGTAGCTCTTTCGCAAAAATTTGGGCGAGTTTGGCATCACCTAACATAACAGGGATGATGGCGTGGTCAGCGCCAGAGAGGGTGAAACCCGCTGTGGTCATTTTTTCTCTAAATAACACGGCATTACGCCATAATTTTTCACGTAATGAATGGCCTTCTTTCATCATATCAATCACTTTGATAGATGCGGCAACAATCGCAGGAGCGAGGGAATTCGAAAACAAATAAGGACGAGAACGCTGACGCAGCCATTCAACGACCTCTTTTTTCGCTGCCGTATAACCACCAGATGCGCCGCCAAGGGCTTTACCTAATGTCCCCGTGATAATATCGATACGCCCCATCACATCGCAGTACTCATGGCTACCACGACCATTTTCCCCAACAAAACCAACAGCATGTGAGTCATCCACCATCACCAATGCTTGGTATTCATCCGCAAGGTCACAAATGGATTTTAAATCAGCGATAACGCCATCCATTGAGAACACGCCATCTGTGGCAATTAAAATATGGCGAGCTCCTGCTGTTTTGGCTTCCTCTAAGCGTACTTTTAATTCCACCATATTATTATTGCTGTAGCGGTAGCGTTTTGCCTTGCTTAGCCTGACCCCATCAATAATGGATGCATGATTTAATGCATCTGAAATAATCGCATCTTCCGGCCCTAACAAGGTTTCAAATAGCCCACCATTTGCATCAAAACAGGATGAATAAAGAATCGCATCTTCCATGCCCAGAAAATCTGCCAATTTGCGCTCTAAAACTTTGTGGCTGTCTTGCGTTCCACAAATAAAGCGTACAGACGCCATACCAAAACCATGGCTATCCATTCCCCGTTTAGCGGCTTCGATGAGCGCGGGATGGTTAGCAAGACCAAGGTAATTATTTGCACAGAAATTAATAACCCGCTGGCCACCTACAATTTCAATGTCAGCATCTTGTGAAGTCGTAATAATGCGTTCGTTTTTAAATAATCCATCGGCTTCAATTTGTACCAATTGTTCTTGAATCTGCTGATAAAATCTTTCTGACATGATTTTTTCCTGTATAGAGACTATTAATAGAGTTTAATAATAGTCTCTATGTGTGGCGATATTCACAGCATAAATAAGTCAAGTTTGTAGCCAAGATCACGATATTTACCTTGTTCTCATTTAAGTGTCAGCTCAATTCTCTTCTATCAATGCTACCGTCTGCGCCAAGAGATGTTATTATAGTCACCAATTACGATTCTATTTTCTTAACCCATTTGAGGTATACCCAATGATCATAGTCACTGGTGGAGCTGGTTTTATTGGCAGCAATATTATTAAAGCCCTAAACGCAATCGGCCGTACAGATATCTTAGTCGTTGATAATCTGAAAGACGGCACTAAATTCGCTAACCTTGTTGACCTTGATATTGCGGATTATGCAGATAAAGAAGATTTTATTGGCAGCATCATTGCGGGTGATGATTTCGGTGATGTCGATGCGGTATTCCATGAAGGCGCTTGCTCGTCAACCACTGAATGGGATGGAAAATATATGATGGACAATAACTACCAGTATTCCAAAGAGTTACTGCACTATTGTCTAGACCGTGAAATCCCGTTCTTATACGCTTCTTCCGCAGCAACTTATGGCGGCCGCAGTGATAACTTTATTGAAGAACGCCAATTCGAAAAACCATTGAATGTCTATGGTTACTCAAAATTCCAATTTGACCAATATGTACGTGAAATTCTGCCAGAAGCGGACTCACAAGTCTGTGGTTTCCGCTATTTCAATGTCTATGGGCCAAATGAAGACCATAAAGGCAGCATGGCAAGCGTTGCTTATCACTTAAATAAACAAATTAATGAAGGGCAAAACCCAAAACTGTTCGAAGGTAGCGATACTTTCCGCCGTGACTTTATTTATGTGGGTGATGTGGCTGCAGTCAATTTATGGTTCTGGGAAAATAATGTTTCAGGTATTTTTAACTGTGGTACAGGACGTGCAGAATCTTTCCAAGCTGTTGCTGATGCTGTCACTGAATTCCACAAAGATAAAAATGTGGCCATCGAATACATTGAGTTCCCTGAAAAATTAAAAGGTCGTTACCAAAGCTTCACCCAAGCTGACCTCACTAAGCTACGTGCCGCTGGCTATACTGCACCATTTAAAACGGTTGCAGAAGGTGTCACCGAATATATGCACTTGCTCAATAAAGACGCGTAACGCTTATTTCTGAAAAATCATTTATGAAAATATTGGTGATCGGCCCTTCATGGGTAGGGGATATGATGATGTCACAAAGCCTTTATCGCACGATCAAGGCTTTACATCCCCATGCACAGATTGACGTGATGGCGCCACAATGGTGCCGTCCTTTACTCGCCAAAATGCCTGAAGTTAGCGAAGCCATTCCTATGCCTCTTGGGCATGGTACACTGGAAATTAGTGAACGTCGTCGATTAGGCCAAAGTTTACAGGCAAATGGCTATGACCAAGCGATTGTGCTACCCAATTCCTTAAAGTCTGCACTTGTGCCTTTCTTCGCAAAAATCCCCAAAAGAACGGGATGGCGTGGTGAAATGCGCTATGGTCTACTCAATGATATTCGCCCACTCAATAAAGACGCTTTTCCTTTAATGGTGCAGCGGTATGTTGCGCTTGCTTATGATAAGCAAACTATTCGATCAGCTGCTGATATTCCGACACCCATTTTACCGCCTAAACTGGTGACTATACCGCAAGAAGTCACTGAAACTCTGCAAACCTTTGGGGTTGAAGGTTCTCGCCCTGTTATTGGTTTTTGCCCAGGCGCAGAATTTGGGCCCGCCAAACGTTGGCCCCACTACCACTACGCTTCTCTTGCTCAAACACTCATTAGCCAAAAAGGCTATCAAGTGTTGCTATTTGGTTCACAAAAAGACCACGAAGCGGGTGAAGCCATTCGTTTAGAGCTGACCGATGATGCTAAATTGCATTGCCATAATTTTTCAGGGAAAACATCTTTAGAACAAGCTGTTAATCTAATCGATGCCTGTACTGCAGTTGTCAGTAATGACTCTGGTTTGATGCATGTCGCGGCAGCGCTAGGTAAACCTCTTGTCGCCTTATATGGCCCAAGTAGCCCTGACTTTACACCGCCATTATCAGATAAAGCAGAAGTGATCCGCCTAATTACGGGGTACCACAAAGTGCGTAAAGGTGACGGTGAAAGTGGTTATCACCAAAGTTTGATTGATATCCAACCCCAATTAGTTATCGATGCGTTAGCTCGGTTAAATATAGGTATTGAATGATGAGAGTATTATTAGTCAAGACATCTTCAATGGGAGATGTTTTACACTCATTACCTGCGCTGACCGATGCACAACAAGCCATACCCGATATCCAGTTCGATTGGGTCGTTGAAGAAGGCTTTGCACAAATTCCCACATGGCATAGTGCCGTTAACCAAGTGATCCCTGTGGCCATTCGTCGCTGGCGTAAAAATTGGTTTTCTGCACCGATCAGAGCCGAACGTGCAGAATTTCGCAAGAAATTACAAGCAACTCATTATGACGCAATCATTGATGCGCAAGGGTTATTGAAGAGCGCCTTTCTTGTCACCCGCTTAGCTCATGGCGATAAACATGGCTATGACCGCCATAGTATTCGCGAACCATTAGCCAGCTTCTTTTATGACCATCGTTACGCAATTAGTAAGCAACAACATGCCGTTGAACGTATTCGCCAGTTATTTGCCAAAAGTCTTGGTTACGCCTGCCCAACACAGCAAGGGGATTACGCAATTGCTCGCCACTTTTTGCAGTCAACAGAAGAGCATCAAAGCCCTTATGTCATTTTCCTGCACTCAACCACCCGTGATGATAAGCACTGGCCTGAAGAAAATTGGCGAGAGCTCATCGGGCTAGTGGCGGGGGCTGGTATCAAAATCAAATTACCGTGGGGAGCACCTCATGAGCAACAGCGCGCAGAGCGATTAGCAAAAGACTTTGATTTTGTAGAGGTTTTACCTAAACTCACTTTAGCCGAAGTTGCTCAGCAAATTGCTAATGCTAAAGCTGTGGTTTCTGTCGATACTGGGCTTAGCCATTTAACCGCCGCGCTTGATAAACCCAATTTTACCCTGTTTGGCCCCACTGACCCCGGCTTGATTGGGGGATATGGGCAAGGGCAGCATGAAATTAAGTCAGTTGATAATTCAATGGCAAGTATTCGCTATATTGAAGTATACAAACAATTGAAGAATTTTTTGTAAAATTATCATTTTACTAAAAGTATTCTCATTTTTTAATTTAGTCGGTTAGTATATATTTTATACTTTCCCTTTTTTAAACTTATCAAGAAGATAACTTAATAAAAATGAATAAATCTATAACAATAGTCACAGCATTCTTTGATATTGGTAGAGGTAATTGGAATACCCAAAATGGCTATTCCGATAGACTAGAAAGAACTGTAGACACTTATTTTTCTTATTTCACTCAGCTAGCGAAATTAAATAACGAAATAGTTGTGTTCACTTCACCTGATTTGAAGGAGGAAATCCTTAAAATTAGAAAAGGAAAACCAACACATGTCATTACCATTAATTTATCTAATAAATTCAAACATATAATCAAAAAAATCTCAACCCTACAGCATAGCGAATCGTTTAAAAAATTAATCAAACCAGAACAACTAAAAAATCCTGAATATTGGTCTGCTGAATATGTCTTAATTAATAACTTAAAACCTTTTTTTGTTAATAGGGCTATTAATATGGGACTAACTAATAGCAAGCTTTTCGCTTGGGTTGACTTTGGCTATGTTCGAAATGAAAAAACACTTTATGGGATAAACACTTGGTATCATCCTTTTGATAAAGATAAAGTACATTTTTTTACTATCAAAGATACTTTGGACTTATCAAATGAAAAAGCTGTATTACATGCTGTTTTAAATAATGACCCCCATATTATTGGAGGCGTACTCGTTGCGAGTAGGGAAAAATGGCCTGAGTTTTATAAACTCGTATCTAAAACACAAAAGGATTTTATAAAATCAGGCATTATTGATGATGATCAAGGCATTTTTTTAACCTGCGCAAGTCGAAATGCTCATCTTTTCCAACTAAATTTTCTAGGACGAATGAAATGGTTTAGGACTTTTAGATTATTCCATAAAGGCTCAAAAATTAATTACTTAACACGCTTAGGTATCTTACTAAGAATAATTAAATAACGAAATATGAATGGCTTATGAAAAACCACCTAGAAAATTAATGAAGTGACCCCATAAAGTTGGACAATCAATTACTGGGAGTCACTTCACTAAGCGGTATTTCTATTTCTCTGGCGCAATAAACCCAAAGCACATAGTTTCAGGTTCTGCATCTGGCTCAGAACGATAAATCACATCTTCTTTTTCTATCGTAAACTGTGGCCAGAACTTACGAACCTTAGCGAAGTTTTCATGGGCACAATCATCGTATTTTTTACCCAGTAATAAAGCACCATGTTGACGAATTTCAGCTTCCGTAATCTCACGGTTATACACATTCGGTGGCATATGCTTTTCCATAGACCAAGGCTGAATGACATGTGGTCTGTCCTTGCCATAAATAATAAACCATTGATACTGATTATCTTCGCCACCGACATATTTTACAGGTGTGTTATAACGTTCATACCAACGCTGTTCCCCATCTGCAATTAAGGTTTTAACACCAATAAATTTTTGCCCCGCTCCACGAATATTCGCAGCCTGAACGGTAATATAACCAACTACCACTAAAACACCAAAAATTGCAAAACCCACTAATGACTTCTTAAACGGTTTTCTTGGCATTTCTATTATTGAGCCAACAAATAGCGGTGCGCTGATAGCCATAAATGGCTGCAGCCATTCAGTTATTCGACCACCATCGTGGAAAGAGAACCAGCCATATATCACCACTAATGGAAATAAAATAATGAAGTTAGCCATGCGGTTAGGCAAAGCTTTAGGCCACCCTAGCTTTCCACCACAGCTATAAACGACAATCGCCGCAATCACTAATGGGTAAAACACGCTTAGTGCCGCTTGTGTGGTGTGAAGATTAAACCCAGGGTCGATTTGTGAATCCACCCATTTGAAAGCCGAAAAGTCCGTTGCCATCAACCAAAAGAAATTTGGCAATACCAAAGCAAACCACAATGCAATCGCAAGGTAAAAAACAGGATGACGGTAACTTTGGCGAACTTGTTTCACAAATATAGTTAACAAGAAAACAGACCCAACTAGCGCCAATGTTGAATATTTTCCCATTGTTGCAAGGCCTGCAAATAAGGCAAATGGTAACCACCATACTGGGTTATCATCAACCGCACGTAAAAAGAAATAAATAACCCAAGGCCATAATGTCACTAAAATATAATTATCATTATAAGGAATGATATCGAAATTAATGACACCTGATAAATTCAACATTAGCATTGCAAACCAAGCGAAATCGCGACGCCCAGTTAAACGGAAGGCTAGTTTCCATACCCCAAGTAAACCAAATGCAATACCGACAGAATGGCTAAAATACCAATAAAAGCTATAGGGGATATCGAGGTAAATTGCAGGCCACATCATTACGCCAACAAACCATGGGTTTTTAGGTGATCCCCACTCCCCATTCATCCCCCAATTCACTGCTTCTACTGTGTCATAAGGTACGGTAGGGTCGAAATAAAAACTCGCTAAGATCCAAACGATGGCATAGCTTATGACCCATACATAAACATATTTATTTGAAATTGATTGATTAATGGCTGGCATATAGTCTTAGAAAGATAAGCAAAAGTTCCAACATTCCATTTGGATACTACCCTAATAGTAATAAACCAAATCGAATGACTCTATAATAAACGAGGCAGTGTACTATAGTTTAAATGCAATACTAGGATGTGCCAGAAAATATTCACAATCTATTGTTGTAATGTTCAAGTTAATATTCAAAAAAAGACATTACTTGGCATTATTGCTCTCGCGGAGGCAAATAGGGTTGCAATAGTTTTAATAATCTTTGAAGGGCACCTTGGTTCTCATGAAGAACTTCGGCGGCATGACGTCCATAATATAACCGGTAATCTTCATCAGAAAGCAAACTCGTCACGGCTTGAGCCATCGATTCACTATCTGTCACCGTAATTAAGCCATCTGCTTGAGTCAGTTTTCCGCAAATATCTTTAAAATTAAATGTGTGAGGCCCCATTAACACGGGTAGCGCATGGGCTGCTGCTTCGAGTGGGTTATGCCCCCCAGTTTCGACCAAGCTTCCCCCAACAAAGGCAATATCCGCAATTCCATATAGCAACATCAATTCGCCCATGGTATCGCCAATCACCACTTGGATATCTGCAGTAGGGATCGTATTGGCACTACGACGAATAAACGTTAAACCAGCTTTTTGAGTTAGCTCTTCTGCTTTTGCAAAGCGTTCAGGGTGGCGTGGTACTAAAATTAATAATAGATCAGGAAATCGTTTTAATAACTGTTGATGTGTTTCTAAAACAATGGCTTCCTCACCCTCGTGAGTACTGGTCGCTATCCAAACTGGGCGATGTGCAGCCCATTGGCGGCGTAAAGTTATTGCCCTGACAGCGAGTTCAGGCGTTACAGAGATATCAAACTTCAGGCTCCCTGTTACACTCAATTGCATCCGCCGTAACCCTAATTGAACGAAACGTTCGCCATCTTCCTGATGTTGTGCTGCAACCATAGTAACATTACGTAGCATACGTTTCACAAAGCTACCGAGCTTTTGATACCCAGCAGCAGAGCGCTCAGAAAGTCTCGCATTTGCAATAACCAATGGAATTTTACGTTTATACAATTGGTTAATCATGTTTGGCCATAATTCAGTTTCCATAATGATCACAAGTTTTGGGTCGACTTGTTTCAGGAAACGACGCATAGAACCAGGGAGGTCATAAGGTAAATAGACGTGGTCAACATCGTCGCCAAATGCAGAAAGAACACGCTCTGAGCCAGTTGGCGTCATTGTTGTTACTGTAATTGGCAGAGACGGATAGTGATGGCGAAGTGCACGGACTAGTGGAACGGCTGCAAGAGTTTCCCCGACAGAAACTGAATGTAATAAAATGCCTTGAGGTTTTACTTTTCCTGCACAAAAGCCGTAACGTTCGCCCCAACGTTTACGATACGCAGGCGCTTTACGGCTGCGCAGCAATAGGCGAACCCATATAAATGGCTGGATAAGATAAAGAAGTACCTGATATAAACGCAGCAATAACATTCGATCTGATTCACTTACCAAAATTGGCGCTATCTTACCATAAAGCTCAGATAAAAGTGTGCAGAATATGCACCTAAAAATAGCAGTAAAATCTTATCTACAGTTGCAACCATGCTAGATAGCCGATAATGTTAGCGCTTATTCATGCTATTTTTTCGAATAGAAAATACAAACAACGAGATACTATCGCCATGAAACATAAGGCTATTTACCCTGGTACGTTTGACCCTGTGACATCAGGACATGTTGATATTGTTACCCGAGCAGCAGCAATGTTTGACCATGTCTTGTTGGCTATTGCAAATAGCCAACGAAAAAACCCGATGTTTTCCCTTGATGAGCGCGTTGCCCTTGCTAAAGAGGTGACTTCTCACCTTGATAATGTTGAAGTTGTTGGGTTTTCTGAATTGATGGCTAATTTTGCACAAAAAAATGGCGCTAATATTCTTATTCGTGGCGTTCGTTCTGTGGCTGATTTCGAATATGAGTGGCAATTAGCGAATATGAACCGCCATTTTGTTCCTGACTTGGAAACCGTATTTTTATTACCATCGCAAAGTTTGTCCTTTGTTTCTTCTTCTTTAATCAAAGATGTTGCCCTTCACGATGGTGATATTTCGTCTTTCCTACCCCCAGTGGTTGCTGAGGCAATGCTAAAGAAACTCAATAAAAAATAGCAAAAGCACACTATTTTTGACACTGCGGACAAAAGAAAGTACTGCGTTGCCCCTGTTTAATGCTTTCTATTGGCGTACCACACATTGAGCAGGGTTCCCCCTTTTTCCCATAGACAAACAATTCTTGGGCAAAGTAACCCGGCTTACCATCCGACTGTAAAAAATCTTTTAGTGTCGTGCCGCCTTGCTCAATGGAGCGTTGTAACACCTTTTTGATCTGTTGCACGAGTTCAGTAATTTCAGCCAATGTTAATGTATTAGTGATTTTTTCAGGTGATATTTTCGTCGCAAATAATGCTTCATTGGCATAAATATTACCCACACCAACAACCACTTTGTTATCCATTAACCACGGCTTAACGGCCACTTTTTTCTTTTGCGCTAATTCATAAAGATATTGGGGATTAAAGGCATCTGATAATGGCTCAGGTCCTAAGTGTGCAAGTACCGAACTGTTTTCTAAATCATCACACCAGAGCCATGCGCCAAAACGACGAGGGTCCGTATAGCGCAGCACTTTGCCATCTCGCATAACTAAATCCACATGGTCATGTTTTTCTTCAGGTAATTCTTCGGTCAAAATACGCACACTACCAGACATTCCCAAATGAACAATAATCCAACCTGTTTGCAATTCAATCAGTAGATATTTGGCCCGACGTTGGACACTCAGAACCGCTTCATCTGATAAGCTCTTAATTTGTTCACTGACTGGCCAACGTAATCGACTGTTGCGTACAACTGCGTAAGAGATTGTATTTCCGACTAAATGTGGCTCTATTCCACGGCGGCTGGTTTCAACTTCTGGTAGTTCTGGCATTATCGTATCCATATTGACCTAACACGATACACTGTATGACATATCTACCCTTACAAGCAACAGGTTATAGTATGAAATGAATCTATTAGATAAATGAACAAATTAGATTGTTTTATAAGCAAGAATTGTTCTGAAGTGTTTACATTTAAACGCCTTTCCCGCATGATAATTAAATCATACTTTATGTATACCAATTTATAATGAAAACATATAAATAATGTAATAAAAAGGCAAATTTGTGAGCATGAACAATAAAATTACCCAACAACTTCCTTTTATATTATTATTTCTTGTTACTTTGGGAATGTTCACCAATGATACCCAAGGTGTATTAAACATTTCTATTTCCTTGCTTTTTTTGTATACTATTTATGCTATCTTTAAATATAAAATAAATATTAAAGATGACCTTTTTACGCTAATTAAACAGAGAAAATTACTTTTTTTATTTGGCGGTTGGGGTTTATTGTGTAGTGTATTTTTTACCTATTCTAGTTTCACTTTAGCGGCTATAAAAGCATTCTTTGATGACTGGCGTTATATTGTAGTTATTTCCATATTTTTAATTACGTTTAAAAGCGAAACACCAAAATCAAGGAAAACAATCACTTATGCCTTAATAAGCACCCTTGCCTTCACTATATTTATCATTCCAATATTAAAGCAATTTAAAAATAGTGATTTACCACTTTACCTACAGCTTAGGTATGGGTTTGCTCACTATATTACATTACTATTTCCTTTTACCTTCAGTGCTATTTTTTTATTTAAGCAAAATATTATTAAATTACTAGTGTTATTTCTCTCCGCTTGTGCATTTCTATTCTTACTCTATACTGGTAGCCGTGGTGGTGTACTTGCCGTCGTCATTGAATCTGCTATTATTTTATTTTTAATTTCAGGGAATTACAAAAAATTCCTAATTAACATTGTTAGCCTTGGCGCATTAACCACTGCTATTATATTTACTTCTTATAACTACATTCCGCAAGTTAAAAATAAAATAAACCAGTCATTATACTCTCAAAATTTAACATCTCACCGTGATAAAATTATTGAGACACGTTACCCCATTTTCACCCAAAACATTTATCATCAACTAACTGGTATTGGCTATGGTTCTGTCGCGTATAACCAATTTTTGGTTGATAATAAGGCACCTACAAACCAAGGTGGAATGGGATATTCAAAGAAAAAAAAAGAATCCTTTTATAATAATGATGAACCGTTCTTTTTAAATATTATCTATAACATAGGCTTTGTTGGTTTGCTTTTATTCTTAGGCGTATTTTTTGTTAATATGAAGGACCTATTAAAAGATATAAAAAAAGAAAAAGATATTCTTAATGTTGGAATTTTCGTATCATCTATTGGCTATTTTTTAGTATATTGCCTATTTGAATTTATCTTTATAGATATATTTATCTTATATAATATATTAACAGCTATTTTAATAAAAAAGGTTCTAGACAAATAACTTATTTACATAGAAACTTTCTTTATTAAATATCTAATGCTAGTCATTAAAAAACCAAGATAATCACCATTTTTTCTTAAGTGTGACTTTTTCCTTGACAGCTGTTTATAGCTGGTAGGTTTTATTAATGGAACGTTTATCCATGGAGAATTATCCCTAGCATACTCAAAATAAATACATTCCCTATAAAAGCTTGCCCATTCATGAAATGGCTTAGTTAATCCAACAAAATGAATAAACACAACGTCATCCTGAATATTCGGGATTTTTGCTTTTTTGGCAATGTACCAATCTAAAGAAAACATAAAATTAAAATTCTCACTTATATTAGTGACTTTATCATTTAATAATATATTTAGCGCATCTTGGTCTGGGTGTGTGAAATCACTTTCCCCTACTAATTCAATAACTTGATTGGGAACATCGCACTCCGCTAAATGCTTAGTAGACATATATAAAAAGCCAGAATTAAAATACTTTGACATATCCATGGGTAATAATTTTTTATTACTTCTAAATTTATCTTTGACTGCATATAGGTAGGTACTTTCATTAAATTCCAACGAATCTAAATATGATAGATTACCTTTGCAAATAATATCAGCATCTAAATACAATAACTTATCAACCCCTTTTCCCGCTAAATAAGAAATGATAACCAAGCGGAAGTATATTGCGGAACTCCAACCTTTTGAGGGAAGTGGTAAGGAATTAAATTTTTTATTATCAATAAGATATATGGTTAGCCTATGTTGCGTTCTCTCAATAAGCTTGTAAAACAGCTTGTTATCGCTCAAATTATCAACAAAAAGATGAAAGTGAAAATAGTTCTCACGATTATTTACTATAATGGAGGAAATAGATGTGCCTACGCCATATAGAAAATTTTCGTCTACCCCATATGAAATATGGAAGTACTGTTCATCAGCAATGTTAGTATCTAAGTTAATTTCTATTTTTGACTTTACCATATCATTGCTTAGCATTTTATTATTCCTACCCCTAACATTTTAACTGTTACAGATTCACTAATCTTTATTAGTATTTTAGCATTATATCAATAGTATAAACCATTCTTTGTTTGATTTAAGATAATTCACTCATTTTTACACTTTAACTTTCTGCCACAATAAATTTACTAACAGTTAGTTGTGAATTTTAGTAACGAATATTGATTACAGTTAAACCGAGTACAGACTCTTTTTAGACGATAAAGTTTTATTTTACCAACCGTAAACATACAATTTTTTGCTATTTTTTTATTAAAAAACAGCAAAAAACTCCGTCAAAAATTAATGTTTAATTTTATTAATCAAATTTGCATCTTACCTAATGTTTTCATTATACTCATTGGTAGATTTATAGATAAAATTACAGGAAATTGAACTAATCGGAATTATTACAAATAATTTGATTTTTCACTACACGATACTTTAATGAAAAAAAAATTTGAATCAGCAAAAATACTATTAATAGCTATTACATTAGTTGTTTTAGCCACACTATCCAAAATTATGTTGCTTGGATCGGGTAATGCACATCCAACAGTAAGAGAAATCACACTAGTTTGCTTTTTAATTATCATATTAAGCTCATCGAGAAAAGCTTATTGGTATATCGGTTTCCCTATTATTGTCATTAATGCATGCTATACACCGTTTGGGCTCAACTTTGGTGAACCAAGTTACCAATACTTTTCATCTATCATCGCGACTGATGCTTTAGAGTCAAAAGAATTTTTCACTCAAATACCAATTAAAAATTATCTCTTTGCTATATTAATTATTATTGGTTTTATTTATTACCGAAAAATAACTATAAAATATAACATTCAATTTTATAAAAACAAAACTTTGCTTATTTTACTAGTAGTTTTTGCATTAATTAACCAATCTCCTTTTAAGCTTTTTAATGATTTTTATCATTCTATAGTAAATGTAAAAAATGAAGTTAAACGTTTAAGTGAATTTAATAAACAAAGTGAATGGGGAATCTCAGAGTTAAGGCAGGACAGCCAACAGTATGATGATTATATTTTAATCATTGGTGAAAGTGTAAGGCGTGATTATATGAATGTCTATGGTTATCCCATCAAGAATACACCTTTTGCCAACCAGACTAATGGAATAATTGTTGAAGGGTTGACTTCGGGAGGCACAAATACCATATCTTCTTTAAGAATAATGCTGACCCAATCTGATAAAAATGGATGGGAGCCTAATTATGGTTTAAACTTTATCGACTTAGCAAAATCGGCAGGGTATAAAGTATACTGGCTCTCGAATCAAGGGTTCATTGGTAAATTCGATACTCCAATTACTTTTATTGCCAACCGAAGTGATGTAAAAAAATTTAATAAAATGGGAGCTTTTAACTCCCAAGATACTAGTGATTTTAGTTTAGTCGATATCTTCAAACAAGAGTTAAACCAACAGGTCAATAAAAATCAGAAAAGATTATTCGTGATACATTTATATGGTTCACACCCTAATGCTTGTGCTCGCATTGAAGATTATAAGAATAATTACATACCAAAAAATAAAAATTTACATAATGTTTCTTGTTACGTAGCTAGTATTGAAAAAACAGATAAAATACTTAACTCAATTTATGATTTATTAACTGAGCAACAAAAGAAAACTGGCCGTAGTTTTTCCATGCTCTATTTTTCTGATCACGGAGTATCCCACTCACCTACTGATGATGAAATTAAGTTAAATCTAAGTAATATTTCAGCAAAAGTATTAGATATACCATTGATGATATTTAACTCTGATAGTCATAGAAAGAAAAATATTAGAGCTTATAAATCAGGTAAACTTTTTATTACAGGCTTAGCGAACTGGTTAAATATCAAAAATCAGAAAATAGATTCAGATTATAGCCTATTTTCTGAAACAGAAGATGATCACAGATTAAAAGAGCATTTCAGTACACTAAGAAATGGTGATGATGATATACCTATAGATATACAAAATAAGTAAAAAATATAAAACTCCTTGCCTATTAACCAATAGGCAGGATGAAAAAATAGCTCTCATTCTACAATGTATGAGTTTTACATAATGACTAACTAAATAACTTTTTAGCTACACCTTCATTAATACAAGAACGATAAAACTCCATTCATTATTTTTTCATCTCTATACTATAATATTTATTTAGCTCTTGATTAATAGAACTCACAACATCGATAACATCAATATTTTTAATACCTTTTGGTTCTATTATTTGTTTAGATTTTTTATAATTCGGAGCACAAAGAAAATCAGTATTAAACCCATCATTATAAACTGAGCTATAATATGCTAATAATGGAATATTTTGACTATTAGCCAAATGCACAAATGATGTATCTGATGAGACACACAAATCACAAAGACTTAATATAGCAGCGGAAGACATGATGGTATCTGTTTTATAAAAAAAACTATTGCCAGATATGTTTATATTCTTTGCCCTATGACTCTCACACAATATAATAATACTTATATTCTTAAAGTCATTTAATGTATTCAATATTGAATTAACTTGAGCGTCACTAAAACTTCTTTCTTGTGTTGATGCAAATGGACAAAATGCAATTTTTAAATTTGATACTGGAATATTTTTCAATAGTGACTTTGCATTTATTAGCTCATCTTCAGGTATATTAACAATATACTGACCAGTAATTTTACTACCAAAGAATTTTTTTAATACATGCTCATAGAAATCAGTTATGTGAATACCATTTTCAGCAAGGTAATTATCACTATATTTACCAGACCTTTTTACATTAAAACCACTTAAGTAACGATAACTCATTTTACTCAGTAAATGGTAATATTTATAAGAAAAGAACCATCCGCAGTGGCTATACGGGTCAACAACTAAGTCATACTTAGCTTTTTTAATATCTTTATCATTAATAAAAATTATATCCCTAACATCTTGATTATTACAAAATATATCAAAATTTTTCTTTGCAATAACAACATCAACAGCCTTATTTTGTTTTTTTAGTTCATGAATGAATGATGTTGCCATAATTGCATCACCAATCCCAACATTAATCAAAACAAGACAAACTGAATTAATGTTGTTTATTTGGTCATTTTTTATATCAATAGGCCTTGGCATATTAATTTGTTGAATTATTGATTTGATTTTATATTTAAATTCACTAAAATTCATACCGGTCACCTAGCATAAAAGCACGTCTAATCAGTTAATTATATCAAACTATCTTTTTCAGTAAATATTGGAGATAACTTTGCATACCTAATAAATATCTTTTTTTATGGTTCATATGCTTCGCACAATAACGCAAATGATTACTGCTTTTAGCCTTCAGTAACGGAATATCTTTCCAAGGCGATGCGTCCTTTGCACTAATAAAGGGTTGAGCTGTTGGATAATTCGCCCACTCATGCCAAGGCTTAGTTGGGCCAATATAATGAATCAATACCGTTTCAGGCGTGATTGGGTTTTCTTTTTTGCCTTTTTGCAGCTCATAATTGATGCTGTATTGAGTGTTATATTTGCCATCAAGGTAAATGACTTTCCCTGTTAATAGCATATTTAAAATGTCTTGGTCTAAATAGGATAATTTTGCTTTCACAGCATCTTGGGAAAGTAAATCCATTGCTTTAGTTGAGATATCAAATTTTGACCAATTCACTAAATTTAAAACTAAAAACCCTGCATTAAAATACCCCGAAGCAATACTTGGGACTCCTAGAGCATCAGCTCTTTTTTGCCACCAATTGCGATCCCTTTCAGGCACAACAGCAGCGATTTCATCATCTTTAAATTGAATATTTAGCAATGGCTGCAGCGTTCCTTGGCACATAATATCTGCATCCATATAGATCATTCTATTTAACTGGTTTGAAAAGTAGTCCGCAATAATAAACCTAAAATAAGTTGCATATGACCAATTTTTGGTACTTGGAAGCGATTTAAGCTGTTCACAGTCAACTAAATAAACTTTAATACTCGTCTTATATTGCTCAGCGAGCTGTTTAAATAATTTATTTTGCTCATCATCAAAATAGTCAGTAAATACATGAAATGAAAAAGAGATATCAGGATTGGTTTTCAATAAAGAAGCAATCGAGATCCCACAACCATATAGAAAATTACGGTCAATCCCATAGGAAATATGTAAGCTATCATTATTAACAATCGCATCAGATGACGATAAATCAATTTGTTGTGTAACCGCATTTTCTTTATTGAAGAACATTTATATCTCTCTTCTTTCTTTGACTTACAATGACTTTCTAATTGTACGTTCTTTAATTTGTGCAGCTTTGCTTTCCGCTTTAGCGATCAATGACGCTTCCTGTTGCAAAATATCTCGTAGCGATAAGCCAAAGTAGACTTTCATAAAACGAAGAACATCACGCTGAGTGAGCCCAATATTTAATGATGAATAATATAAACCAATTAAGTCTTTATTTCGCCAACGAATTGGAACAGAATTTCTGAGTTGTGCTCTGTGCAAATCAATAACCGATATTTTTAGCTGCTCTTCATTTCCCGTAAATGGCAAATGCAGTAAAAAATGGCAAATATAACAATCACGATGGTTAATACCCGTTGCGTGCATTTTACGCACCATTTTCGCGACCCGACGAATAATCATTTGCTTGGTACTGAAAGTTGGCGGGTTATCTAACCAATTTGCACAATAATCTTCCAAACTCACCGTCGGGGTCAAATCTTCAGTAATAATAAAGGAGTGGCGACGAAGAGGATTAACCCCTTTTTGCCCGAACGCCCGGCCATTCATAGTATCCACTCCAACTTGGGTAAGTTGATGAATAGCATTCCACTCTCTATCAGCCCCTAATACCGGCAACCGAAAAGATAATAAGTTTTTAAGGACTTCTTTCAGTGTAGTCCCATAATGAATTTTTATAAAATAGCTACGCCCTTCAAGTTCAAAACGCAGCGTTTTACGTGTCTCTAACGCACGAAAAACTTCACCTTGTAACTTATCAGCTTCGATAAAGGGATCTTTATTTTTCCATAATTCACTAAAAGGGGTTTTTAACTCAATCATTTGCTTCCCCCTAAAATAATATCTGCGGCTTTTTCTGGTAAACTATACAAATCTTCTGTATCCGCAAAATAGCGCGCATTACTTGCCCATTGTGCTAATTGAGCCGGACTTTTTAAACTATTTTCTAAAGCCACGTTTAAAACGGTTTGCTCAAAAGGTTCGTTTACCACAATACCGCATTGAGCTTGGCTAATAAATGAAGCATATCCACATACTTCTGTGACAATAATCGGTAAACCTGCAGTAATCGCTTCTAATAACACGATACCTGCGGCTTCTTGATAAGCTGGATGCATTAATATATCGGCTGCTGCCATTAATTCTGCAATATCATTACGTCCACTAAAGAAAGAGACTTGTGAGCCGATTCCTAGCGTTTTCGCTAACTGCTGGTATTTCACCGGTTTATCTTGGCCAACTACCATCAATAACGTGTTTTTCTTAATGTCTTCGGGCAACGCCGCAATGGCTTTTATGGTCCGGTCAACACCTTTACGTTTGAAGTCAGAGCCTACCTGCAATACTAAAAATGCAGATTCAGGTATTTGATTTTTTTCACGATAAACTCTTTTGGCGTCAGCAATTTGTTTATCATATTTTCTATCTTGGGCAATACCGGGAGGTAGCATATGAAAACGCTCATTTTCAGTTCCATAATGCTTTTTAAAATGACTAATTTGATGTGGCGTTAACATTAATAGCTGTGTCGGTTTCCCCACTGCAAAAACCGCTTTTTCAAATGCGGCATAGTGTTTATAGCGAGGTGTCAGCTTATACAAAAACCCTTTTTCTTCAGCGACTTTTTGTGCATAACAGACATCAGCTGCATAATAAACATCCAACCCTGGCATTTTATTGAAACCAATTATCCGCTCAGCAGGATGCTGCTTTAAATGAGCTAACACCCAGTCGCAATATTGTGCATTTCGCCCATGATTCGTCTTTGAAGTTACCGGCACGATAATAATTTCAAAACCACTAGGCTTATCACCTTCCCATGATTGGGTATAAACACGGACGTGATGACCACGTGACTGGCATTCAGTTGCAATACGTAGGAAATCCCGCTGTAACCCACCAAACGGAAAGTATTTATATAAGCAAAATGCCAGATTCATGTTAATACCTTGTCATCATAGAGCGAATATTCATCGGCAACATTTTCTCTGTTGCTTTAATTACATCAGAAGCTGGAATAATGGATAAATACTTTTTATCACGATCTAGCTCTTCTCTCGGTGGCATAGTTTCATAATCACCCGCCCAAAACTGAACGACATTATCGCTCCAAGGCCGCCAAAAAATATGATTTGTCGCACCGAAAAGGCACACTATTGGCGTTTTAACTGCAGCAGCAATGTGCATTGGTGCCGAATCAACACCAATAAATAAAGCGGCATGAGCAATCAATGCGCCTAGCTCAGGAAATGAAGTTTTCCCTGCAAGCTCAGTAACGGGCTTTGTTCGGCAGCCATTTGCAATATCACTGATACATTCCAAATCTTCTTTACTCGGCCCCGAAGTTAAAACCACTTGATAACCCCGAGACTGCAATGCATCAATGACGGCTGAGAATTTTTCATTATCCCAACACTTAAAGGCTTGGCGTGCTGTTGGTTGGATGACGACATAGCTACTATGGACACCAAGGCTTAATAACCTTTCATCAATATTTTTCCAATCCTGCTCTGAATAAGACATCGTTAGATGTGTTTTTAGTTCTTTTATTTCTAACGGCTTGAGCACTGATAGGTTATTTAGAACAACATGTTCGCCTTCAGGTTCTGTCAAATGCGTAAAACTATTACACCAATATTTAGAGTCTCGGTGGGCAAACTGATGGGAAATTTTTGTACTAGCAGGAATTGCTCGAACCAATACACTCACCATCCATTGGTCTGCTAGATTAACAACTAAATCATATTTATTTTTACGCAGCTTTAGCAGTAATTTAATAAAATTACATGCTTTACTCAGCCCACCACTTTTTTTCCCTGCCATGCCGTACAAAGCGTTAATTTCAGCATTTTCAGAGAGGATAGGGATAGTATCCTGATAAAGCAAAACATCAATTTCAGCATCAGGATATTGGTGTTTTAATGAGCTGATAACCGGTGTTGTCAGCAGCATGTCCCCATGAAACCTCATCTTGATCACAAGAATTTTTTTAAACTGTTTTTTCACCAGGCACTCTTAATCAAGTCTATATGTAAAAGACAATAGTCATTCGACAACAAATATCATTATTAATTCAATGAATACTCTCTATGTTACTACTTTCATTATAATGGTCATAGCTTCGAATGCGCATATCATCGATAACCCAAATTTTAGGTAAAAAAAAACTCAGCCGAAGCTGAGTTTTTAACGCAGAAAGCAAAATTATTTAATTTTTGCTTCTTTGTAGATCACATGCTTACGAACAACTGGATCGAATTTTTTCAGTTCCAGTTTTTCTGGCATTGTGCGCTTGTTCTTCGTAGTGGTATAGAAATGACCTGTACCTTCAGAAGAGACTAGCTTGATTTTCTCGCGAATACCTTTAGCCATTTTTTAGCTCCTTAGTACTTCTCACCACGGGTACGCAGTTCAGCAAGAACAGCATCAATACCCTTTTTATCGATAACACGCATACCTTTAGCAGATACACGCAGTGTTACGAAACGTTTCTCAGACTCAACCCAGAAACGGTGAGAGTGCAGGTTTGGCAAAAAACGACGTTTGGTCGCGTTTAATGCGTGTGAACGGTTGTTACCGCTCATTGGACGCTTGCCAGTAACTTGGCAGACTCGTGACATGTCTATTCTCCAAAAATCTAATCAGCTCGAGCTTTTTTGTTCTGGGTATGGCCGCCTCGTCAGGCTTAGGAGCCCATCTCAGCAAACTTTCATTGACTGAAAAAACCGTTAATACCTGAATAAAGATTTACTTTACTAAGACGTAAAAATTTACTGAGATAGGCCCTTCTCGCCAAACCCAAGATCCTTAAAGGTGGCGTAGTATACGCTTTCAATCGTTTTCACTCAAGCCCAACACAAAGAAAGTTGTCATTTTTTAGGCAAAAAAATAATTTTATAACCACCCTCGTTCTACAAATGAGACACATTGCTTATGCCCGACGACAAAATGGTCAAGTAGTTTAATCCCCATAATAGCGCAAGCTCGCTGGATTCGCTCTGTCACTTGCCTATCCGCAGTGCTGGGTTCTGGGTTACCCGATGGATGATTATGGGCTAATATAATGCCGTTCGCATTCATTTTTATGGCAAAGCGAATAATTTCTCTAGGGTGGACTTCAACTTTGTTCAAAGTACCTTTAAACAACTCTTCATAGCAAATAATTTGATTTTTATTATTTAAAAATATCACGACAAAAACTTCACGCTCTTGCCCTGCAAATAAATCCAACAACTTTGCTTTCAACTGTTCAGGCCCAGTCATCACATCTTCATATAAAAATTGTTCAGAGAAAAAGCGTCGAGCTAGTTCACTGACGGCCTGTAGTTGGGTAAATTTACAACTCCCCATTCCTTTACAGTGTTTTAGTTTTTCGTAGTCTGCTTGTAGAAGCAAATACACTGAACCAAACTCCTGTATTAAACGCTTCGCAAGCTGCAAAACAGGTTCACCTTGGCTCCCTGTACGCAAAAAAATAGCGAGTAGCTCAGCATCAGATAACGCAGCCGCCCCGTATGCGAGTAGCTTTTCTCTTGGTGGTAAATCTAGATGTTCACTCATCATATTCTTTGTCCCTAAATCCCTTGCATCCTTTTTATCTAGCCTAAAAAACATTCACAACCCCTCACATATGGGTTTGCGTAGCGCTTCGCAAAAATAGTACTGTGACGAAAAATCGAGCGCGCCACCTCTAGCTTCTCTGTGGTAATATGCCTCCCATGTTGACCGAATTGGATAAAAATAATGAATCAACTATCACTATTAGGTAAGCAGATAGTTATTGGTATTAGTGGGGGCATTGCCGCTTATAAAATCCCTGAACTTACCCGCCGTTTGCGCGATAAAGGTGCGATTGTGCGTGTTGTGATGACTCAAGGTGCAAAAGCCTTTATTACACCTTTAACCTTGCAAGCCGTTTCAGGGCATCCTGTTTCCGATGACTTACTCGACCCAGCCGCTGAGGCTGCTATGGGACATATTGAACTCGCTAAGTGGGCAGATATCATTATTCTAGCGCCTGCTACTGCGGATTTAATTGCTCGCCTCAGTGCAGGAATGGCAAATGATTTACTCACAACAGTTTGTCTTGCTTCCGCTGCACCGATTGCACTTGTGCCAGCAATGAACCAACAAATGTACAAAGCAAAAGCAACGCAAGAAAATTTAATCAAACTGCAACAACGCCAATGTATGATTTGGGGGCCGGACGCAGGTAGCCAAGCTTGCGGTGATATTGGTCCTGGTCGCATGATTGACCCACTAGAAATTATTCGTCTAACCAGTGAGTTTTTTACCCCTAAACTCGACTTACAAGGTATCAAATTAATGATCACTGCTGGCCCAACACGGGAAGCACTCGACCCCGTTCGTTTCATCAGCAACCATAGTTCGGGGAAAATGGGTTTTGCCATTGCTAAGGCAGCCAGCCAACGTGGTGCTGACGTCACTTTGATTGCGGGCCCTGTAAATATTGAAACACCAGAAGGGGTTAAGCGGATTGATGTCACGAGCGGCCTAGAAATGTATGAGCAAGTTCATCAAACCATTACAGAGCAAAATATTTTTATTGGTTGCGCCGCAGTTGCAGATTACCGAGCAAAAAACATTGCTGAAAACAAAATAAAAAAACAAGGTGATGAAGTTTCGATTACACTTATCAAAAATCCAGATATCGTGGCTAGTGTCGGCAACCTAAAACACAATAGGCCATATGTTGTTGGGTTTGCAGCTGAAACCCAAAATGTGGAAGAATACGCACGCCAAAAACGGCAGCAAAAACAACTCGATCTCATTTGTGCCAATGACGTCTCACTAGCAGACAATGGATTTAATAGCGATAACAACGCGTTACATATTTTTGATGCTAACGGTGATACACGTTTGCCTCACTGCAATAAAAACGAATTAAGCCACTATTTACTTGACGAGATACTTCAACGTTATGAAAAAAATTGACCTAAAAATCCTTGATAGCCGTATCGGTAATGAATTTCCTCTACCAGCCTACGCCACTACAGGTTCTGCTGGTTTAGATTTACGTGCATGCCTTGATGCACCTATCGATCTGGCGCCAGGTCAAACAGAACTTATTCCAACGGGTTTAGCCATTCACATTGCTGATGAAAGCCTTGCTGCTGTCATCTTACCTCGTTCAGGTTTAGGACATAAACATGGCGTCGTACTTGGTAACCTAGTTGGGCTCATTGACTCTGATTATCAAGGGCAACTTATGGTGTCTGTCTGGAACCGTAGTGATAAAACTTTTACTATTGAACCCGGTGAACGTATGGCTCAAATGGTATTTGTCCCGGTTGTTCAGGCGGAATTTAATATTGTTGATGATTTTGACGCAACAGAGCGTGGGGCTGGCGGTTTCGGCCATTCCGGCCGTCAATAAATAGAATATCCTGATAACAAATATGCTAGATAGAACCTGAATTAGGTTCTATCTTTATGAATAAAAACAATCAGCCACATATTTTCTTTCAGGAAGCTTGCTCAACATTACTTATATTTTAAACATTTTTTAAATCCATTTTGCTTTGTAAGTCTCTTTACTAAGAGCAAAATTTTGGATAGTTTGTTTTGCTGTTTTAGCAGGGGTCTTATTAGACATGGCAGAAAAAGCGACAACACAAAAGCGTAACAGACGTGATGAGATTTTACAGGCTCTTGCGTTAATGTTAGAAAGTAGTGATGGTAGCCAACGTATTACAACAGCAAAACTTGCTGCTACGGTTGGTGTATCAGAGGCTGCGCTGTATCGTCATTTTCCGAGTAAAATGAAAATGTTCGATAGCCTCATTGGGTTTATTGAAGACTCATTGGTTTCGCGCATTAATCTGATTTTAAGTGATGAAAAAGATACGATAATTAGAATTAAACTCATACTTGCCCTAATACTTGGTTTTTCAGAAAAAAACCCTGGGCTAACGCGTATAATGACAGGCCACGCTCTGATGTTTGAGCAAGATAGGCTTCAAGATCGTATTAATCAATTATTTGAACGTATAGAATCCCAATTGCGGCAGGTGTTGAAAGAGAAAAAAATACGTGATGGTCATGGGTTTATTCATGATGAGTCACTGCTTGCTTCTCAGCTATTAGCCTTTTGTGAAGGGATGCTCTCACGTTTTGTACGTTCTGAGTTTCGTTATCGGCCAACCGTCGAGTTTGAATCGCGCTGGCCTTTAATTCTAGCTCAGTTACAATAACCGATTGTTTATACTACTCACCCCGCCCATTATTGGGCGAGGGCTTTTTTTACTCGATTCCGTATTGTTCGCGGTAAGCCTTCATAGCCGCTAAATGTTCCTGCATACCTTCCTGTTCAGAGAGGTAAGTGATTAAATCGCTCATGGTAATAATTGAGTAAACTTTACAGCCATAATCACGCTCAACCTCTTGCACTGCTGAAATGTCACCTTTACCTTTTTCTTGGCGATCAAGGCATAGCAAAACACCATTCAACGTCGCTTGTTGTTGTTTAATAATTTCCATTGACTCACGAATTGCCGTTCCTGCAGTAATGACATCATCAACTACCACAACACGCCCTTTCAAAGGACTCCCAACTAACACGCCACCTTCCCCATGGTCTTTAGCTTCTTTGCGATTGAAGCAATATGGCATATCGATGTCATGGTGTTCAGAAAGTGCTACCGCCGTCGTCGTTGCGATAGGGATCCCTTTATACGCAGGACCAAAGATGACATCACACTCAATTGCACTATCTTGTAATGCTTGTGCATAAAAACGACCGACAAGTGCCAGATCACGCCCTGTATTAAATAACCCCGCATTGAAAAAATAAGGGCTTTTACGACCTGATTTCAGCGTAAACTCACCAAATTTAAGTACCTGTTTTTTCATGGCAAGTTCAATAAAATCGCGCTGATAGGCTTTCATTGGTCATTCTCCTCGTTGATGATTATTTATCTATATTCAAAGCTGCTAATTGGTTGATGAACCAGCAGACATAAAAAAGGCGACTATTTAGCCGCCTAATTAATGATTAACTTACTTCAGCGCTTCTCGCTGAGCTTCAAAAATGGTATTTAAACCTGTTTTAGCTAATGCCAATAGAGCAAGTAGCTCTTCATGACTAAATGGTTCGCCTTCTGCGGTGCCCTGCACTTCAATCATTCGGCCATCATCCATCATGACAACATTCATATCTGTTTCAGCTGCAGAATCTTCAACATATTCAAGGTCACATAGGGCTTCTTGATTTACAATTCCGACAGAAACGGCTGCAACCATTGATTTTAGTGGACTTTTTGCAATTTTACCTTGCTCAACCATATTGTTCAGTGCATCAACTAGAGCTACACAGGCACCAGAAATCGCTGCTGTACGTGTACCGCCATCCGCTTGGATAACATCACAGTCTAAAGTAATGGTGTATTCACCTAATTTTTTAAGGTCAACAGCAGCACGTAAAGAACGTGCGATTAACCGTTGGATTTCCATCGTACGACCCGTTTGTTTTCCTCGTGCAGCTTCACGTTGATTACGTGAATTTGTTGCGCGCGGTAACATACCATACTCCGCTGTAACCCAACCTTGCCCCTGCCCTTTTAAAAAACGAGGAACACCTTCTTCAACAGTTGCATTACATAACACCTTCGTGTCGCCAAACTCAATAAGAACAGAGCCTTCTGCATGCTTAGTATAGTTGCGCGTGATGGTAATCGGGCGCATTTGGTCTGCTTGTCTATCTGCTGGGCGCATGGTGTTATCTCCATTATCAACTCAAATTGGGACGCATTATACGTTGTTCAAGCGATAATGCCTATCCTGTCATCCTGCATAGCGTTATAATCTCCTAAATCTTTACGATAATGGGAACGAATTATGATCCGTAGTATGACCGCTTTTGCCCGTCGGGACATCAAGGGTGAATGGGGGAATGCGGCCTGGGAGCTGCGTTCCGTGAACCAACGTTATTTAGAAACGTATATTCGCTTACCTGAGCAATTCAGAAGCCTTGAGCCCGTCATTCGCGAGCGCCTGCGTTCTCGCTTAACTCGTGGAAAGGTGGAATGTAGTCTACGCTTTGAGTTAGATGGCGCAAATCGTGGCGAGTTAATCCTAAATGAGCAATTAGCCCGCCAATTAATCAGTGCTGCGAATTGGGTTAAAAATTACAGCCATGAAGGTGAAATCAACCCATTAGAAATTTTGCGTTGGCCTGGAGTAATGTCAGCTGGCGAGCAAGATTTAGACATAATTAGCGAACAACTAATGGCAGGGTTAGATGAAGCGATTGATGCCTTTATCCAAAGCCGTGAAGCTGAAGGGGCATCCTTACATACACTTATTGAGCAGCGACTTGACGGTGTGCTAGCAGAGGTCGCCAAAGTACGTCAACACATGCCAGAAATTCTACAATGGCAACGTGAACGCTTACAAAACAAGTTAGAAGAAGCTGACATTCAAGTGGATAACAACCGCTTGGAACAGGAACTTATTCTATTGGCTCAACGTGTTGATGTTGCAGAAGAATTGGATAGATTAGAAGCACACGTTAAAGAAACACGTAATATCTTGAAGAAAAAAGAGGCAACTGGCCGCCGTCTTGACTTTATGATGCAAGAATTTAACCGTGAAGCGAATACGTTAGCGTCAAAATCAATTAATAGCGAAGTCACAACTTCAGCAGTTGAGCTCAAAGTATTAATCGAACAAATGAGAGAACAAATTCAGAACATCGAATAATCACTCTGTTACGATTTTAATCCATAAAAAAGCCAACCGATGAAGTGAGCTTATTTATCGTTTGGCTTTTTTCTTTGAAAAGATTCTCAAGTTAACTCGAAATAGGTGCTAATTGTCACGATTTTTGAACCTGCATTCCACAACAACCCTTCGAAGATATTAAAAAATTTTTACCCAAGAAGTATTCGGGGAAAAATAGACTATTACCACGATATTCATTATTTCTTTCCAAATAATGAATAGAAACGATTAAATCAATTTCCATAGAAATACATAATCATTTGATTTTTAATCATAAATATTATTTTCTTCCTGTTTTTTCCCAAAAATAAGATCTCGCTCATAAATCAATCAAATGTTTTGAGTTCAATCACAGATAACAAAACAGATCTTTGACACCACAATAACTGCTTATTAACATCCATCTTGTATACAAGTTGAATTCAATATAAATACAATAAGGTTGATTACCTCGACAAACCAATAAAAAGGTAACTCTATGTCACATAATGATTCTGTTGTAACACCAGCAACAAAAGACTCACCAGGGCGTTTACGTTGGGGATTAGCAGCAATATTTTTTATTATCGGTTTGATTGCATATATGGATCGCGCCAATATTTCCATTGTTGCCGAACATATGATGACCGATTTAGGAATGAGCAAAGTTCAATTTGGCTTTTTGGGTGCGTTATTTTCGCTTGGCTATGCACTTGCCCAAATTCCAAGCGGAATACTTGCAGAACGGTTTGGTAGCAGGCTTATCGCAACCATTAGCCTTTACGTTTGGTCCGCATTCACAATATTAACGGTCGTTGCCCCTACCTATATTTGGCTATGCATCGTACGCTTCCTATTTGGTGTTGGAGAAGCGCCGCTCTATCCTGCGAATGCCGTCTTTAATACATGGTGGTTTCGCCAAAATGAAAAGGCACGAGCCGCTAGCTTCTTACTTGCCGGTTCCTATTTCGGGCCTGTGATTGCCCCCACCCTTACCGTATTTATTATGATTTCGTTCGGGTGGCATGCCGTTTTTTATATCTTCGGTGTGATTGGTATTCTTATCGGTATGGTCTGGTATTTCTTTGCCAGAAATAAACCTGAACAACATCCAAAAATTTCTCAAAGTGAAATTGTATTTATTCAAGGAGGCCGAACAATTAGTGAGCAAGGAGGTGCTGACGTTAAAGCTCCTTGGCGAAAATTTATGAAAGAACGTCCGTTCTGGGCTGTTGGTTTCCAATACTTTTTTGTCGCCTATATGACCACCTTATTTATGATTTGGCTCCCCACCTATTTACAAGAGGCTCGTGGTTTCTCATTAACCCAAATGGGCGTTGCCGCCAGTTTTCCTTGGCTAGCAATTTGTATCGCGGTACTCACTGCAGGTTCAATTTCTGATTGGTTACTCAACAAAGGATACTCACAGTTAGTCGCTAGGGGATATATCGCCATTACCGGTTTTATTCTCTTTATTGTGGGTATTTGCGGCGCTGCTCAAACTGAAAGTGCCATTGCGAGTGTTGCATGGCTAACTCTTGCACTCGGTTCTCTAGGATTACCAGTTGTGACCTCTTGGGCAATTGCAGCAGATAAGGGCCGCCAATATGCAGGCTCTGTCAGTGGATGGATGAATTTATGGGGCAATCTCGGTGGTGTTATTTCCCCCATTCTATGTGGCTGGCTTGCACAGCATTTCGGCTGGACCGTCGCTTTACTTTTCAATGTGATACCTATCAGTTTAGCGATTGTTTGCTGGTTTTTCATTCAGCCAGATAAACCATTAGCTGCTGCAGTTAATCCTGATTAATTTTCACCCATATACATTATGTTCAATACAATAAATAAAGGTGTCCCTATGTTTACATTAAATCCTCGTGTTGCTTGTTTTAGCTCGGAAATTATCGAAAGTTGCCGTGATGTTTGCCCGTCAACTATTGGACACATGACTGACTTCGGTTTTCTCAAAACATTACGCCCACAAATTGAACAATGCCAATTTATTGGTAATGCTGTAACTGTTCGTATTCCACATATGGACTCATCTGCCGTACACAAGGTTTTCGACATTGTGCAAGAAGGCGATGTTGTCTGTATCGATATGTCAGGGGATTATGATCGTGCTTGTTGGGGGGAAATGGTTTCTTATATGGCACGGGCAAAGAAAATTGCTGGTGCTGTCATTGATGGTTGTGTCACGGATATCAAAGCATTACGTGAGATTGGCGTTCCTATTTATGCACGTAAAGTGAGTCCGTTAACAACTCGAATTTTAGGTATTGAAGGCGCAATTAATGTGCCGATTAGCATAGATGGCGTAACGATCCATCCTGGTAACTTAATCATCGCAGATGGCGATGGCATTTTAGTCGCTGATGAAGTTACTCTGCAAGAGTATCGCCAACGAGCCCTTAATGCTCAACATGCTGAAATTGATGTTAAAAAGCGCATTGATGCCGGTGAAACATTAGCGGCAATTTCAGGTGCTGCGAAATTTTTTGAATAAGGAGGCTCTATGAAGATTGCAATTGCTCAGCTAGCCAGTAGCTCAGATAAAGCTCTAAATTTAAAAAAAGCCTGTGAAGCTATACAAAAAGCCGCTCAAGGTGGTGCCGACCTCGTCCTATTGCCGGAAATGTTTATGGCTTTTGTTCCAGCGGATAGTGGCATTAGCTATGCCGATGTCGCAGAGCATGTTGATGGCCCTTTTGTCTCTCAGTTGGCAAAAGCCGCTCAACAATACGGTATTTATGTGACCTGTGGCATTTATGAAAGTGCCCCGAATGAGCCGAAAAGAGCTTTCAACACGACAATTATGTTGAACCGCCAAGGTGAGCTTATCTATCACTACCAAAAAACACACCTGTACGATGCCTTTTCATATCAGGAATCCCTTAATATCATTCAAAGTAATAATGAATTAAAACCTGTGGAAACGGAATTTGGCAAAATTGGCGTTTTAGTCTGTTATGAACTGCGTTTCCCAGAAGTTGCTCGAAAACTAACCTTAGCTGGCGCTGACCTTATACTCGTTCCCACAGCATGGGTTAGCGGGCCACTAAAAGAGGAGCATTACCAAACATTAGTTAAAGCACGTGCTTTGGAGAACACGATCCCTGTCTGCGCATGTGACCAAACGGGTAATATTTTTATTGGTCGCAGCCTTGTTTGTGATGCACTTGGAGTAACTATCGCATCTGCTGGCTACGATGAAACACTATTTTTTGCTGAAATATCAACACAGCATACCGCAGAGACACGAGAAAAATTACCTTGTATGCAAAACCGACGCCCTGAGCTGTATTAGTCTAAAAACTGGCAAGGATGCCGGTTTATTCAACAAGCTAAGTTCAATTATCCACCCAAATTTAACAGCATCCTAAATAATATAAAACTAGTGTATTACTTGTATACCAATCTATTCCTTTCTATACTCACTAAAATTTCTATTGTTAACACAAGATCCTGATGAAAGATAAACCACTAAGCCAACAGGCCTATACTGCAATTAAACATAAAATTCTCAGCAAGCAATTTGGAGAGGAAAGTTACACCTCTGAAAATAGCTTAGTTGAGGAACTCGGTATGAGTCGTACTCCAATTCGTGAAGCCTTATATCAATTACAAAATGAAGGCTTAGTCAAAATTATCCCTCGTAAAGGTGTTTTTATTCAGAAACTATCGTTAAAAGAAACCAGAGATAATTATGATTTACGCTTAGCAATTGAGTCCCATGCAATTAAATTAGTTCGTGAATATTTAACTGATGAACATTTTTCTATCTTAAAGACGATTATTGAGCGGCAAGATGAATTATTGAAGAAAAATGACTATCAAGGTTGGATAAAAGAAGATGAACGCTTCCACCGTTTCTTCTTGGAATTACTGGATAACTCGGTTTTCTTAGATTTAGCGGATAATATTCGCCAGCGAGTCTATTTCCAGCCTGACCCTATTTATCGCAATGAATATTATCATGAGTCTACACGCCAACATCAGCAATTAGTTGAACAACTCAAAGCAAAAGAATTTACCCTTGCGGAAGAAACGCTAACTGAGCATATATTGCGCGGCAAGCGTAATTATGTTTAGTATTAAAACCAACAAAAAAAGAGAAAACCAAATTGATGGTTTTCCCTTAGATTAAATGTTATTTCTAACAACTTATCTTAGCTAGACTTAGCCTCTTTCAGTGCGGCGTCTTTATCGTGATGATAATGGAAGGTAAATTGGAAGATTATTGCTAATACAACAGTATAAGAAGCAAAAACTAACCAGATCATTTGCCAATCTTTAATACCATCCACCGTGTAATAGTCGACAACCAATCCACTTAATATCGCACCAAAATAGGCACCAACACCATTAACCATCGTCATAAATAAGCCCTGAGCACTCGCGCGCATACGCGTATCCACTTCTCTTTCAATAAAAATAGAGCCTGAAATATTGAAGAAGTCGAATGCACAGCCATATACGATCATCGACATTATTAAGAACATCAAGCCAATTGCTGATGGGTCACCAAAGGCAAAGAATCCAAAGCGTAATGTCCACGCAAACATGCTTAATAGCATGACAGTTTTAATGCCATAGCGTTTCAAGAAAAATGGAATTGCTAAGATAAAGCACACTTCTGCCATCTGAGAGATCGATAATAATATCGATGGATACTGAACCACCAAACTATCTTGGTATAACGGATTCAGACCGAAGTCATGCAAGAATGGATTACCAAACGTATTGGTAATTTGTAAAACCGCACCAAGTAACATAGCGAATAAGAAAAATACCGCCATAATAGGTTTTTTAAATAACACCAGAGCATCTAAACCTAGCTTACTGATCCAGCTACTTGAAATCGCTTTTTTATTAACATCAATTTTTGGCAAAGTTAATGAATAAAGCGCTAAAAGTAATGAACAGCCACCTGCAATATAAAGCTGCATACTACTTAGCTCAAATTTCATTAAGCTAATACTCCACATAGCAACAATAAAACCTACCGTACCAAATACACGAATAGGTGGGAAGTTACTCACTGAATCGAGCTGATATTGGCTTAATGATGAATAACTGATGCTATTTGAAAGTGCAATAGTTGGCATAAAGGCCATTGCATTAATTAACATCACCCAGAACATCACTGTTGAACTCGTGACTGTTGCAGCATAAAACAATGCGGCAGCCCCAATCAAATGACAAATCATATATAAACGATTTGCTGGAATATATTTATCTGCAATGATTCCGATAAGCCCGGGCATTAGAATGGCAGCAATACCCTTTGAGCTATACACCATACCGACTTCTGCACCTGAAAAACTCAATGTTTTCATCATGTAGGAGCCGAGTGTAACTAACCAACTTCCCCAAACAAAATATTGCAGGAAAAGCATGATTTTCAAGCGGGATTTAATATTCATACAAGGCTCCGTTTGGAGTTATATTTATTTGTTTTTATTTTCAACTCAGCAATGGCGACACCCATAAGGATGACAGCAACGCCAACAAACTGAATGAACTCAAGAGGTAACTGCAATACAGTCACAGATAATAAAATCGTGACGGGCAACTGCATTGAGCTAACAATGGTCGCTAAACTGGTACCGATCAGTGGAGTACCTTTGGCAAACATCCACATACCAAAGAAAGAACCAAAGAAAGCTAGGGGTAAGCCATAAGAGAAAAATAGGGAATGAAACGTTGATGCGCTCAATAAGAATGTTGGAGGAACGACAATCGATGTCAAAATTGCGCCCCCTGTTACCATAATTGCAGAACGCATCATAGGATCTGTTTTAACCGCTAATGCACCACTGACATAAACACGAATAGCATTCGATAATGCCGCACATAGTCCTAATAGCACACCAAGCCAGTGAAATACGATCCCTGAACTATTTAATAAACCTGTCGCTAATACTGTCCCAATTAATATCACCACAACCGATACCAGGGTCATTATGGGAGGAGCTTGGCGGCTGACAACCGCATTAATGGCAACCCCCATCCATGTAAATTGCAAAAATAAGACGACACCAAGCGCCGGAGACAAATATTGCAATGATGCATAATATAAGAGTCCGGTTAGCCCTGTTGTCGTCCCAGTGAGTAACATTAATAGGCCTTGTTGTCGTGTTGGCCATACTAGACGTGCTTTTTTAATTAATGCGCCTGCGGCAACAAAAAACCACAGTAAAATCGCACCTAATACCGTTTGGCTACCGATGACATCATTCAAGGAATATCCTGCGCGGTAGGCCAACACGACGAGTGTTGAAAGAATGCCATAACTGCAAGCGCCTAAAGAAACTAAAATTAGACCTTTAAATTTCATTTCAATATTCACCTTATTTAGCGTTATGAACATCTTTATATTGTTTTGAGAAAAAGAACCTAAAAACTAGAAGCGAGCGATCACACCCGTTACCAATTTCAAGAAGGTGGCTTTAACTTTCTCTGCAGTTTCAATAACTTCGTCATGGCTAAGAGGTTGTTCTAAAATACCACAAGCCATATTAGTTAAACAGGAGATGCCCACTGTCTTAATTTGTGAATGATGAGCGACCAGAGCTTCTGGTACGGTAGACATACCAACAGCATCAGCGCCTAAGGTTCTGATCATGCGAATTTCGGCAGGTGTTTCATAAGTTGGACCAGTCCACCATGCATAAACACCTTCACGAACAGAAACACCTTGTTCGGCCGCTACATCCTTGATTGTTTGGCGTAATTCTTTGTTATACACCTCACTAACATCCAAGAAACGCACCCCTAATTCAGGGTTATTTGGCCCCATCAATGGGTTATTTGCAGTTAAATTAATATGATCGGTAATAATCATCAGGTCACCTGGGTTGAAATCGGTATTTACTGCACCGCAGGCGTTGGTAATAATCAATTTTTCGACGCCCAATGCTTTCATCAAACGCACAGGGAAAGTGACTTGGTCGAGGGTAAAGCCTTCGTAGTAGTGGAAACGGCCTTTCATCGCAACCACATTTTTACCTGCGATGGTGCCAATCACCAATTCATTGGCATGCCCTACGGCTTCAGATTTGGCAAAATGTGGAATTTCGCTATAAGGAATATGTACTGCATTTTCTAATGTGTCCGCAAACGGGCCTAATCCTGAACCCAGAATAATGCCCACTGTTGGTTTAATATCTGTGCGAGACTGAATAAAGCTTAAGCTTTCTAGAATATCTTTTGTATGATGCATGGTTGTCTCCAAATTGACATCGACTAAAAATTGTTAAAATCGATCATAAAGCAATTTAGAAACAGAACAGCGATCTTAATCTCATTTTAAGAAAAAGAATTTAGATATGATGTGTCACATGAAGCAGAATCTTATGCGTATATTTGCTAATCTTTAGCGCAAGAGTCGGAATGAAAAGGAGTGAGGCGCTTGTTACATACACTATTAAATGAATTTCGCACCTCAAAAAATTCAAAAACACAAAAACTCAAAACGCTTTACCGGTTAATTTTAAACCATGGTCCCATTAGGGCGGAGACGTTGACATCACTGGCTAGCATGAAACCAGCAACTTGTGCTCGGTTACTCGACGAACTGGGGAGAAATCACTTAATTTCGACTTCTGAGCTCGGAGAGTCGACCGGTGGCCGCAAACCTATCCTCTATAATATCAATGCCGCTGATGGCTACCTAGTTGGCATTGAAATGAGTGATATATATTCGACGATAGTTTTACAAAACCTAAAGTTGGATATTTTAGGAATGGTAAAAGTCAAATATGAGCACCTAGAAACCGCAGAAAATATGGTGGATCATCTGCTCAATAAATTAGATATTTTATTAGCTGAACATGGACTTAACATAAAAAGTTTGTTGGGTATAGGCATCGCCATCGACCATATATTAGAACGCGATAAACTGCCATATCATCAATATAACTCACGAATAAAAGAACTTCACGACTATATATCCAGTAAAGTCCCTTGCTTCGTATTACTCGGAAGTGGGATCAGTTTTGCAGCTTTTGCTGAGTATCGTTTACGCTATACCTCTGATAGCCAAAGGTTTTTATTCACAACCTGCGATACCGATATTCGCAGCTGTACCATCATCAACAATCAATACGCTCCAGCACCCATTAGCACCGCTCAAGCCTTTGGTCATACGACAATTGATATTAATGGTCAACGCTGCGAATGCGGGTCATTTGGCTGTTTAAAGCAATATAGTTCACTGTCTGCGATTAAGTCACGGGTGATCCAGCAACTCAGGTTGGGTAAAAGCTCAATAATCAATGAATTAGTTAATAATGAGTCTGAAATTAGCTACCATACTATTTTCCAAGCTCTCACATTGGACGATGCCCTGTGTCTCGAAGCACTTGGCGAGGCAGCCTATTATTATGGTATTGCCATCGCTAATGCGATTTTAACGACTCAAGCAGATGTGGTGGTCTGCGGCGGAACCCTAACACCTAAAAATCACTTTTTTGAGATGACCAAAAAGTCTATTGAAGAAAAACTCTCTATTTTTCCTCATATTAAGACACGTATTTACCCCGCCAATGATTCATACGAAATTGTTGCTCAAGGCGCTGGTGGAATGGTCATGGAGAAATATCTTGCTGATTAAGTGGTTCTTTCATTAAAACAGATAGAGTGTAGAATAAATCAACGAGCCTATGCTCTATCACTATTAATGAGGGGATCATGTTAGAATTTGAACACATCAGCAACACGACAAAATCATTGGTACTACAACAGCTTACTTCTCAATCCCCTCTTGTTCATTGCATGACAAACGATGTTGTTCAGACCTTCACTGCCAATGTCCTGTTAGCGCTCGGCTGCTCTCCCGCCATGGTCATTGAACCCGAAGAAGCAGAGCAGTTTGCCGCTATCGCACATGGCTTGCTGATTAATGTAGGCACATTAACCACTGAGCGCCGACATGCAATGAAATGTGCGGTTAACAGTGCGAATCAAGCGAAAAAACCTTGGGTACTTGACCCTGTTGCCGCAGGTGCGCTTAGCTTTCGCACCCATTTTTGCCATGAATTGCTGACTCTCAAGCCTGCCGCTATTCGCGGTAATGCCTCTGAAATTATGGCATTGGTAGGAAGCAGTGCTGGCGGCAGAGGCGTTGATTCCCTTAACACCACTGATGACGCTCTTCCCGCAGCACAATTATTAGCGAGACAAGCTAAGACAATTGTTGCGATAAGCGGGGAAGTGGATTACATCACCGATGGAATACGCACCTTTGCAGTTACTGGCGGCCATATTTTAATGACTCGAGTCGTCGGTACAGGATGCGCTCTTTCCGCGGTGGTTGCTGCATGTTGCGCTCTACCTGGTGATAGGCTACAAAATGTTGCCGCTGCTTGCGCTATCATGAAACAAGCTGGAGAAACCGCAACCCAGCGTTGCCATGGGACGGGCAGTTTTATCCCTGAATTTTTAGATGCGCTTTATCAATAGTTTTGTTGTGATCGATAACTTTGTTTTTTTCGGTAGTTTTGTGGTAATGAAAACTTGGCATAGCGAACTAGAGCCGAGTTTTCTTCCCTCTTATCTTTCTTGACCAATGACGAAAGTGATCTCTAAAACGAATAAAACGATAAACAAAATTTTTGCTATCGGGTTCAATACCGTAAAAACGCTGTAATGCAATTAAATCATTCGCTTTGCAAATAGCAAAATTACCATAATCTGATAAATCAATAACCTTAAGTCCTTCATTGGTTATAACAAAGTTCCCTGCATGGATATCATTAGAAGATAAACCATACCAATGCAATTGGTTGATAATGACTTTCATCTCTGCATAATAAGGCTTGATATCATCAACTTCAGATAAAACAGTTCCTTCCACATACTCCGCAATAATCCATGTTTCTACTGACTCACGACCGACCATTTTTTCTGCAACAAAGTAAATATCATTCGTTACGGTACAACCGTTATTTTGTGCAGTCACTAAACGTTTCAATAAATGTGAATAAAAAGGGCCAGAAATAATACGCATCAGCCGTTTTTCAATACGCTTATCGCGTTCTTTTTCGCATTTAATAATATAACTTTGTCCATTTACATGAATACGAGCAACACTTCTCTCAATATTTCCGCTACTTAAATTCTTACCCGCGATCTTCCCATCAATATAATCATTAACAATTTGCCAAAAATCTATCTCACCTTCTTTTTGAAAGGTGATAAAACCGTCTCTTTGTTTTTTTATTATTTTCTGCATAACAAAATAGCCAATTTTTAATCAATTGACGGATGCTAGCAAATGGCAAACAACATTTCTTAGCGATTGTTGCAGAGTAGCGTTTAAAAATAGGTAACTTGTGCACTATGGCACAAAATAGATAGGGTTATTAGGTCTTAATATACAGAGATAGGTTAGCACGATACCAACCTACCCAATAAACGAGTTTTAATCGTTACCAAATAAATCTCGGGTATAGACTTTCTCTGCCACATCTTCCAGCTCAGGCACCATACGGTTGGCTAGAATAATGTCGCTTTCTGCTTTGAAAGTGTCGAGATCACGGATAACCTTCGAACGGAAAAACTCTTCTTCTTTTAAAACCGGCTCATACACCACCACTTCGATGCCCTTGGCCTTGATGCGCTTCATCACACCTTGTACCGCAGAGGCACGGAAATTATCAGAGCCCGCTTTCATGACTAAGCGATAAACACCGACTTTGCATGGTGCTTTAGCAATAATTGCATCGGAAATAAAGTCTTTACGGGTGCGGTTTGATTCCACAATGGCGTTAATAAGGTTATTTGGCACGTCATCGTAGTTAGCTAACAACTGCTTGGTATCTTTCGGTAAACAATAACCGCCGTAACCAAATGATGGGTTGTTATAATGGCTACCAATACGTGGGTCTAAAGAGACCCCTTCAATAATTTGACGTGCATTTAAACCGCGGCTTTCTGCGTAGGTATCGAGTTCATTAAAGTACGCCACACGCATGGCTAAATAAGTGTTGGCAAACAGTTTAATGGCTTCGGCTTCGGTTCCATCGGTAAATAACACGGGCACATCTTTCTTAATTGCGCCTTCCAGCAACAAATCTGCAAAAATTTTCGCGCGCTCTGAACGCTCTCCCACCACGATACGGGAAGGATGTAAGTTATCCCACAAAGCACGCCCCTCACGTAAAAATTCAGGAGAGAAAATCACGTTGGTATAACCAAACTCTTCACGTAAACGGGTGGTAAAACCGACTGGAATGGTAGATTTAACGATAATGGTGGCAGCCGGGTTAATTTCGTTCACGTCATGAATGACGGATTCGACCGATCTTGTATTGAAGTAATTGGTTTTTGGGTCATAGTCGGTTGGCGTTGCGACAATGACGTATTGTGCACCGGTGTAAGCTTCAGTTTTATCTTCTGTGGCACGGAAATTGAGGGTCTTTTCCGTTAAAAACTGTTCAATTTCTGCATCAACAATCGGTGATTGATGGTTGTTTAGCATCGCCACTTTTTCAGGGATGATGTCCACCGCAACCACTTCGTGGTTTTGTGACAGCAACATGGCGTTAGATAGGCCGACGTAGCCGGTTCCTGCGATTGCTATTTTCAAACTTGCCTCTCAAATCCTGCTAAAGATGTTACAGCTTATTGATATTATTGGTGGTAATAAGAACGGTACCAATCCACAAATGCCTGAACACCCTGCTCAATAGAAACTTGTGGGCGATAACCTGTCACATTAAACAAGTCTTCCGTATCCGCCCAAGTGGTGTACACATCACCCGCTTGCATAGGTAAAAAGTTTTTAATCGCTTCTTTACCCAGTGCCTTTTCCAGTGCAGAAATAAATTCAATCAACTTAACAGGCTGCCCATTACCAATATTATAGATTCGATATGGCGCGCTGCTTTCTGCAGGTGATGCCGAATGATTATTCGGGTTCGCTTGTGGAATTATATCTGAAATACGGATCACACCTTCGACAATATCATCAACAAAAGTGAAATCACGACTGAGATTGCCGTTATTATAGACATCGATAGGCTCGCCCGCCAAAATAGCTTTCGTAAACTTAAATAAAGCCATATCTGGGCGCCCCCAAGGACCATAAACCGTAAAGAACCGCAGCCCTGTGGTCGGTAGCTGGTATAAATGTGAATAGGAGTGCGCCATTAATTCATTGGCTTTCTTTGTTGCCGCATAGAGTGAAATCGGGTGATCGGTTGCCATGTCAGTAGTAAATGGCGTCTTATCGGTTACGCCGTACACCGAACTTGAAGAGGCATAGACTAAATGCTTCACTTTTGCTTGGCGACAACCTTCTAAAATAGCGAGGTGGCCAGTCAAATTACTATCTGCGTAAGCAAATGGGTTTTCCAACGAGTAACGAACACCCGCTTGTGCCGCTAAGTGAATGACTCGGTCAAATTGTTCTTGTGTACACAATACACGGACAGTCTCACGGTCTGTGATATCAAGATGAATAAAACGAAATAACGGAAACTGCTCCAATAAATGTAAACGGGATTGTTTAAGCCCCTGATCGTAATACGCATTTAAGTTATCAATCCCGACAACTTCATGCCCACTCTCTAATAAACGTTGGCAAAGCGTGAAACCAATAAAACCCGCACTTCCCGTGACCAAATATTTCATATTCATTGTCTTCTAGCGTTAAACCATTCTAAAGCTCGAAATGAGCACCTAATTTCACAGAAAAATTAACTAAAATTAAGACAAAAAAAATAACGAATGGTTTTGTTATTAAAACAAGAAAGCGTAAAAAAATAATAAATTTTAAGAAAATATTAATATTTTAGGCAGGAAATAACAAAAAAGAGGGTATCAGCCGTAAATATCTACGGCTGATAATAACATACTCTTACATATCACCTTTATTGGCATTAGCTGCTTCTAAAGTTCCATAAACATAGTTGCGATAGCTATCAAGTAACTTTTGGTCTTCACAATCATTCAATTTGCCATCACATAAGTGACGCATTTTGATGTTGGCTTCATAAAATGGGGAAATATTTAAATTTGCCCTTTCTAATAAGATTCCGCCTAAGAAGGAAATATCTGTTAACTGGCCCGTTGTTATTGCAGTTCCTGATTTCAAGTTATCCCGCAAAGTAAATTGTGTTAGGTAAGCGGGTGATGAAAATGAAGAATTATACTGATTTAAGCTAATTCCTGGTTGATGGTCACCAAAATATAAAAACATCAACGGACGCTTACGTTTTTCAATGAATTCTGCGAAATCACGTATTGATGCATCTGAGGTTACGATTTTGTCCATATAATGGCTAAATTCACCTGCAGCATCTGAGTTTTTAATTTTGTCTTTTATACCGTAGTCATCACTATGGCTCTCTTTGTAAGGACCATGCTCATACATTGTAAGAGAGAAAATAAATACGGGTTTATCTGTTTCTTTCGCTAAGATTTCTTTTACATATTTCAGCATATCATCGGTGCTGATTGTCCATAAGTTATCTTGCAGTTTACCTGGATAGCCGAGCTCTTGTGGTTGAATAATTCGATCAACCCCAAGCGTTTCATAGGCATGCCCTGAATGGTATGCGCCTTTATTAAAGGGGGTAAGTACCACAGTATAATAACCGTTGGCCTTCATTTCTTTGAATAAGCTATTTTTAAGGTGGTCAACGATAAAATAAAAGACACCGCTTTTTTGCGCACCAAAATCATCACTATTTAAGCCAGTTAGCGCTGAGAATTCAGATAACCAAGTTCCTCCCCCAAAAGTTTGTACCCGCATCTGACTATGCGCACTTACGCCACTATCTTGCTGGAACATAAATAAATCAGGAAGCTTAGTTCCTTCAGGTAAGTCATAAATATGTGGGTCAACAGTAGACTCTTGCAGTAATAAAACGATGTCTGGTTTTTCTGAGACTGCATTATTTTCTAGGGATATTGCTGCTGCTTTTTCCATAAAATAATCAGCTGAGCCTGCAAATTCAGGGGATTGATAACTCGCATTTTGTGCCGACATAATAATATTGGTCACTGTCCCTCGGCCTTTTGGCAACGTCTGAGACCATCTGTCATAATAATGTGAGCTTGTGAAGTTAATACCAAAGTAACCCGCAACAATAAGAACAACACCAATAACACGAGTCATTTTTGATTTACTCGGCTTGAGCAATCGCCAGCTAATAACCCCATTAATGACTAATAATATAAGCAACCCAACCAGTGCGACACCTGCTAACCAATAATGACCCAAGGTCCCCATATTGGAAGTGTCTGTCATAATATTGATATCACTAAAGAAGAGTTGTTCTTTGTAATAATGAACTTTTAACTGATTCAGGAATTTTATGATGATAAATAATGTGCTGGTAATAATAGCGGAAAATAACCAGCGAGCTGTTAGCACCATTAAAATACCGAATAAAACGGCATATACACTGACCGATATGAGAGCAGGATAAATTACGCTACCTTTTTCAAAGACTAAGAAAAGGGAGCCAATAAAGATCAATGCCAGATAAAAGCCTGCAAATAACTTTTTCTTCATCAGTTTTACCACAAGTTTAATATTGGAGGTTGCTATGAGGCACTACTATAACGGATTAAAACACTCAATTTATTCAACGAAAATGCCTTTATCTCGTAAATGGTGACCATCGCCTTTACGACGAGTAAAACCGCTTTTATCAAAAAACTCAAGAATTTGAATCGCAAGTTTCCGACCAATCCCTAATTCGTTACGGAAATCAGCCGCAAAAATGACTTCATTTTCCATGCAATAACGGTGAATAAGTGACGCAAAATAATTAATTTGCTCATGGCTATAATAGCGGTCACGAACTATCGCCGTAATTAATCCCATTTGCGCCGCCTTTTTTAGAACGCGACGCATCGTATCTTCTTCATGGCCACTTTCTAATGCTAAATCACGTACCCACCACGCCTCATTACGTGAAAATAATGGGTGTATTTGCTGCCAAATCAATTGCTGTTGGGCATCAAACACCAGCCCATGTTGGGGCATATGCAACCAACCGCGAGTTTGCTTAATAACATTTTCACCAATGAGATCATCAATGAATTTAAATGCTAATGCCTCGCTCATTGAAGGCAGAGCCATACGTTTTAAACGTGCTTTGCCTACACCGATTTGGTCACTGTGTATTTCATTGAATTCTTCAAGGGTTTGAACGATACGTTCTTTCGCTATTTGCGCTTTAAATGTGGATAAAACATGGTTGCCAACACGCTCCACATCCATTTGAGCCAATAAATTATCTAACACATCATGGGTGAGTTGCCGCGCCCAACTGTAATCCCGTAAATTAAGTTCACCTTGAGGAAGTTGTAGCTTAAAGTGAGCCAGTTCATCTTGTTCTCGGCAAAGCTTAGATAACCAATCCAAAAACTCCGGAAGCCTTTTACCTCGCCGTGGGGAAACCAAACGTATCACTCGAGCCCCACCTAACGTTTGACGAGCGCTAATATCACGGATAATTAACCGGTCATTTTCTACTAACCATAATGGGGTATCTAAAATTAACTCAGCAAGCACGGGGGTTTCCCCTTGCTCCACTAATAATGACACTCGCCCAGTGATGTGGCTTGCACCATGGTAAAGATGCACAGGTTGCCAGTGCTTAATTAATGCATCGCATTCCAATTCAACAATAACCCGTGTTGCAATAAACGCAGGTTGCTCTGCAAGTAACCAATCCCCTCGGGTAATATTTTCTTTATCAATATCGCCCACCAAGTTTAAGGCCACTCGATCACCTGCAACAGCGAATTCAGATATTTGGTTTTGCCGATGAATACCTCTGACGCGAACTTGCTTATCCGCTCCTGTCACCCATAGTGACTCACCAACTTGAATTTTTCCCGCTAATGCAGTGCCAGTCACCACTACCCCTGCACCTTTAACCAAAAAAACGCGGTCAATGGCTAAACGAAAACGACGTTGGATATTGGGATGTGAACCACTTTGCTGATGAAGTTGTTGCAGATATAAACGCAGCGCATCAATACCGCGCCCATCTTCAATAGACGTAATGAATAGTTTTGCATCTGGCCAACCTTGTTTAGCCAGCTCGGAGGTGACTTGCTCCGTAACCTGTTCAATTCGCGAATGATCGACTCGGTCAGCCTTCGTCAGTATAACACTGATATTTTCACAACCCGCTAGCCTTAAAATCGAAAGGTGTTCAAGGGTTTGCGCCATCACACCATCATCACAAGCTACTACCAAAAGCGCATGGTTTATACCACCAATCCCAGCCAACATATTGGCTAAGAATTTTTCATGTCCTGGAACGTCGATAAAACCAATAGAGCTCCCATCTGGCTGTGGCCAGTAGGCATACCCTAGGTCAATGGTCATTCCGCGCTTTTTCTCCTCAGGGAGGTGTGCGGTATTTACGCCAGTAATGGCTTGAATTAAAGAAGTTTTACCATGGTCAACATGGCCTGCTGTCGCAAAAATCATGAAAGTAAAACCTGTAATAACGCGTGTTCATCATCAAGACAGCGCAGGTCAAGCCACAATTTACCGTCTTTCATACGCCCAATCACTGGTTGAGGTAGCTGGCGCCACTGCGTAGCGAGTTGCTCTAATGTACTACCTTTTCCATTTAGCGGTGTGAATGTTACCGCAAAGCTAGGAAGGCGGTCGACAGGAAGTGAACCGCTCCCTATTTGTGAGAGACAAGGCTCAACTTCAACAATAAATTTGTCCCCATAAAAGGCTTGTAGAGCAACAACTATGCTTTCTGCGCTATCACGAATAGTTTCAGGATCTCGTGTTAGCCAACGTAATGTGGGTAATTCTGTTGTGAGTTTTTCGGGAGTTAAATACAGTTTTAGCGTTGCTTCAAGTGCAGCTAGAACCATTTTATCAACCCGTAAAGCACGTTTTAATGGATGTTTTTGAATTGCATCAATCCATTTTTTCTTCCCTAAGATAATCCCTGCTTGTGGGCCACCAAGAAGTTTATCTCCAGAAATCGAAACCAAATCAATACCTTGAGAAAGGTAACTTTGTGGCATAGGCTCTGCGGGTAGCCCATAAGCCGTCATATCAATCATCGAACCACTGCCTAAATCAATTGCCGTTGGTAATTGGTACTTTCTACCTAGCTCTGCAAGCTCTTCACCTTCAACTTCTGCAGTAAATCCTTCAATACTGTAATTGCTGGTATGCACTTTCATTAATAGTGCAGTTTGATCATTAATCGCATTCTCATAGTCACGTAAGTGAGTCCGATTCGTTGTACCCACTTCAACTAATTGGCAGCCTGCCTGCGCCATCACATCTGGCACACGGAAAGCCCCACCAATCTCAACCAATTCACCACGAGAAACAATAACTTGCTGGCCATTTGCAACCGTTGCTAGCAATAATAAAACTGCGGCAGCATTATTATTAACAATACAGGCATCTTCGGCGCCAGTGAGCTCACACAGCAAGTCAGCAATCGCACGGTCACGATGCCCACGCATCGCACCATCTAGAGAATATTCTAATGTGACAGGCGAACTCATCACTTGGCTAACTGCATTCACCGCCGTGGTTGACATGACCGCACGGCCTAAATTGGTATGTAGCACCGTACCCGTCAAGTTAAACACGTTTTTTAGGGCGCTTTGCCCTAAAGCTTGATGGCGTTGTGCTAACTCTTTTACCCAATCTTCCTGCCAAGCAGGTAATTTCCCTGCCTGTGCAATACTGGCTCGAGCTTGTTCTTGCATCTTACGTAAACATGCAGTGACCCAATGAGCCCCTGATTGTTCAACCAATATTTGCACTTCATCGAGCTGCAATAATTTATCAATAGCAGGAAGTTGGCGATATAAAGCCAAGTCTGATTCAGCCATAGTCACGATTCTCTTTTACCGCTTATTTTTCACCAGGGAACAAGAACGGATTAATACTACTACGCGCAAAGCCTTCTTCTTCCATGCGTGCATCTAAAATAATTGAGGCTAAATCATCCGCGACAGCTTCAACTTTAGCTTCTTTTTCTTGATAAAGGATTTTCAAGTAGCTACCGCAATCACCGCAGCTTTCTGCTTTAACTGCCGCATTTTCATCATCTAATGACCAATAATTCAATTTACCTGTTTGCTCACAGTTACTGCATTTAACGCGCACCATATGCCATTCAGTTTCACATAAATTACAGTGTAAATAACGTAAACCTTGTGATGTACCAATTTGCACAATACTCGACACTGGCATGCTATTACATACAGGACAGAAATGGCGATGGTCACCATGTTCTGCACGTGCTTTACCTGGGATATTTGCTGCCATTTGTGCCCAATACACCGATAATGCAGCCCAAATGAACATCGATTTGTCCGCAGGAACTTTTTCAAACTCTTCATTTAGCAACGCAGTTGCCATGGCTTCGAGTTCTGTTTCAGACGCTTTATTCAGGTTTTCTAACGCCGGGCGTACAGACTCAGGCACGACTGGCATTAATTCGGCAATAATAGCCGTTAATAATTTGTGCCAATGCATTGTCCGTGGAAATGCTTTTGCATCCAATGGCGAATTATTGGTATTTGTTGAGCGCTCAAGGATAGATGCCATATCCATTTCTAATGGATTATCATGCTGTGCATTATGTTGTGCGGTTGCCACTTCAGCAGCAAAATTCAGATAATCTGCAAAAGGATGTTCTCCCGCACCAAGTTCTTTGAGCCGCTCAGCACGGCGTTGATATAAACTTTTTAAGTTAGGAAACAGAACTGGTGGAATAAAACCAATTCCCTTTTCTTTCAATCTTTCTTGTCCTAACTCTTCTTTAGGAACGATACGAATACCCATTGCGTTCTCACTTTTCTATTTTCTATTTTCTATTTTCTATTTTCTGAACAATTTTTTGAGCATAGGGTAAACCTATACTCAAATTAATCATTCCTATTTTATGCCATCGGCGGAAATTGCTACCACTTACTGCTCAGGATAAAACAAAAACGGTTAGGTCGCTACCTTGATGCCCTTGTATCAAGACGGGTATTTGATCTGATAAGGGTTTTGTAGGCAACAAAGGAAAAAATACAGACAAATTTACCTTAAGCAAAGAACAATTATGATACAAAATCACCGATGATAAAGGCATTTTCAAAGGTGTAAATCAATCTATTTCAAGATCATAAATGACCGATTGTGGTGGCCTTAAAATCATCTATTCTTGTTAAAATATGTGGGGTTAATCAAACTTTAACGATATAAGAATAATTAATAAGCTAATAGATACAGCTAAATAAAGTTTTTATTGAAACATTAGCAAGGATATTTAAATTACTGCATTAATTTTCTTTGATATAGTTTTAAAACTAAATTATAGCGGAGACCGTAGAAATGAGAGAGTTATTAATCACACTAATAATTATACTTCCTATTTATTCAATTTTATTTATTAGCGAATTATAGATAAATGTTTAATTAGAATTCTAATAGCTGTATTTTATATTAATTTAACTTATAAAAACAACTTTTAGATTAAACTACCGTAATAGATTATTAATGGATTGAGATCCTAATTTAGAGTTTTCCAACCGACTAAGGACAGTTATGTTTTTCTCGAAACAATTAAACCAGTTTATTGCTTTGGCTAAAAATGGTTCGCTAAATCAAGCGGCAGAGTCTACCAATGTCACGTCTTCAGCGATATCACAAGGTTTGATTCTTCTCGAAAAAAAGCTAGGAAAGAATATTTTAGTTAAAAAAAAAATAAAATACTAATTTCCGATTATGGCATGGAGCTATTTAATAAAATAAACCCTCACTATGAAAGTATAAATAAAATATTAAACAACTTAACTGTGCCAAACAATGAAAAAAAAATTAAAATTCTTATTGATGGATTTCCATTCTATGGGATACATTCGATAATAAACAACCTATTGAAAAACAAGAGTATTAGCATTGAAGTTGAATGCAAGATCTCAAATGATATTTTGTATGAAATAAAAAACCACCACTATGACATCATAATATCACCTGTAGATATCGACGTTGACCATAAAAGTATACAAAAAATAAATTTAAAAACTGAAATATTAGGTTTAGTTTTTCATAAAGAATTAATGAAAAAAAGTATGAGCGTTGAGAAAATGATGAGTAATGAAATTCTTATTCAAACAAAATCATCATTCGAACATTGTACCATGATAGAATTTTTAAAAGAAATAAAAAAAATCGGTATAAACTTTAAAACACTTACAATAAACGAACTGGATTTATTACATTCATTAGAAAATAAAACTGGCTATTCATTCATGACTGAGGAATACTTTAATAAAAAATCGAATCCTGACTTGGTGTTTAAAAAAGAACCCTTTAATTTTTTTCTTAATAGGAGAGCTTATCTACTAAAAGAAAGTAATATTGAAATTTATTAATGAATAATTTTACTTTAAATAAAAATCAATTTAAATAATTCGAGACTAACAATGAAAATCATTTCTTTTTTTATGTTTTCTTTATTTTTATCTTCTTGCCAAAACAGTTTTATTAATGAAATTCAAAACAGTACAATTGAAATAAAAAACCCCAATCAGACAAAAAACAATGGACTATAATTTTCAACTCATATTAAAAGGAAATTTCGTATGATAATTGGTGTAATTAGTGATATTCATATAGGCTCAGATCATGATAAAGAAGTATTGGCAACGTCTATTAAAAATATTAATCACTGTGGAGCCGAAGGGTTATTAATGGCTGGGGATATTGGTGATTATCATCAACATAGAAAAGATTCTTTTGATATTTTCCTAGAACAATTTCCAAAAAAATATCATCAAAATTTATTATTGATGTTAGGCAACCATGATGTCCGAACTGGGGCCGAACCCCATGAGCCATTAGACCCCGATTTAGTCGGATTATATGACTCTTACTTAGAAAAATGCAATATTGACCGGCAAGAAGATACAATGTGCATTGATGCATGGATTGATGGTTATCATTTTATTTGTTTGAACACAGATGTTCCTTTAAAAAATCAAATGGAATTAAATGAAGCATCACTTCTCTGGTTAGAAAAAAAACTGGCTGAAGGCGCTGATGCGAATAAACCGATTTTTGTGATGACACATCAAGCATTCAATTGTTCACATTGGCGGTCATACTTATATGGCGGATTTGGACCGCAAGATGAAAGACTAAAAAGTCTATTTTCTCGTTATCCCCAAATAATTATGTTAAGTGGTCACATTCATAATGGCTTTGGGATTATTGAAGCTATTCAACGTCCATTTGGAACATTAATTGATATTCCAAGTTTAACATTAGGTGAAAACGGGGTTACAGATAAAGGCACTGGCTATTTATTAAAAATAGAAGATGATAAACTAACCTTTGAAGCTTGGAATTTTTATCAAAATATTCATTTATCTGAATATGATACGATAATATTATTACCTACTTTATCAAGTTTAGCCGCTGAGCTACCAGATTATGCTGACGAAGAAACTGATTCATTAATTTCAGAATCAAATCTCTTAATGAATAAAGAATACAAAGATGAATACATAAAAATCTATGACGAGAAAACATGGAAAGAAATTAATACCCTAAGAAATAAAATTATTAAATACAAATCTAAACCTAAATCTAAATCTAATGAAATTAATTACCATAAATTAAAATTTAATAATGACGATAATATCACCATTGAGGTATTGAATGCAGCACTAAATCAGCACAACCATATTCTTATTGAATCAAAAAATGGTCACTGGGCTGACCAAATTACAATACCGCCACTAAAAAATAATCAATCCATTACCATTGATCCTACTGCGGCCTATTGTAGTACACTGATCGTGAATAAAGAGAAGCATAGGATTTCAACAGGTGAAAAATGTACGGTTTCCTGTAAGTCTTATTGGCAGTTTGAAATGAAAAATGACGTAGATTCGTTGGAGCAAAAATCAGCTTATCAGCTTACGTTTAAGAATGAAGATTCTATTACACAAAAAATGATAAAGGATATTTTTAAAACCAACGATAGTATATATATTGAAATTAAAAATGACAAATGGCTAAATAAAATTTCTATTCCCAAACTGCCCCTCAGTAATAAAAAGATTAAAGTTAAATCAACAGCGGATCGTAATAGTTCAATAGTTGGTGGCTACTATACGTATATTATTAAGTCAGGCGACTTATTGACTATTTCTGCAAAACAGGATTGGAGTATTGATAAAAAAAATTAAAATAACTTAACAACTAGTTCAATACGCGACTAATTATAATTTAGTCGCGTATTTTTATGCATACTCAACCCTTTGATATCACATAAATACCAAATAATAAAAGCCAATATTGAAAAAAAAATTATACTTTTAATAATTCTGGATAATACATCCGTTTCAGCGCTAATTCTAACCCTCTCACCTCTGCTAAGCCTTTTAAGCGGCCAATAGCGGAATAACCAGGGTTAGTCACTTTCTTCAAATCATCCAAAATTTGGTGACCATGATCTGGTCTCATTGGAATTGGTGCAAGCCCCGCAGCATGGCGTTTTTGTTCAACCGCTAAAATGGCTTTGACCACTTCAAACATATCGACATCACCTGCAATATGATTTCCTTCATGGAAAGTATTTGGGTTGTTTTCTCTCACCGTTGAACGTAAATGTGTGAAATGAATACGATCACCAAATTCATTAATCATTTTTACTAGGTCGTTATCGGCTCGCACACCATAAGAACCTGTGCACATAGTAAACCCATTATGAATGCTATCGCAGCTTTGCTTAATAAACCGCATATCTTCAATGGTAGAAACAATACGTGGCAGGCCTAAAATTGGGCGCGGAGGGTCATCGGGGTGAATAGCTAAAACCACATTTTCTTCTTCACATACAGGAACGATTTTCTGCAAGAAATAACGTAAGTTCTCACGTAACTGATTTTCATCAATATTATTATACAGCGCCAAGCGCTCACGGAATTGGTCTAATGTATAACCTTCTTCTGCGCCCGGTAGCCCTGCAATGATGGTTTTAATCAGGTTTTCGATATCATCAGATGACATATTGGCATAATACTCAGCCGCTTCTTTAACTTCTTGTTCTGAATAACTCGCCGCCGCATTTTCACGTTTTAAAATATGAATTTCAAACGCGGCAAAGGCAATATTGTCGAACCGTAACGCTTTGGAGCCATCTGGTAGCGTATAAGCAAGGTCAGTACGCGTCCAATCTAGAATTGGCATAAAATTATAGCAAATGGTCTTAATACCACAGGATGCTAAATTACGAATACTTTGTTGGTAATTTTGAATATAGAGATCAAAATTACCTTGTTGAGTTTTAATATCTTCGTGAACAGGAATACTTTCCACGACAGACCAAACTAACCCAGCATCTTCAATGATAGCTTTACGCTTTAAAATCTCCTCAACACTCCAAACTTCACCGTTAGGAATATGGTGAAGCGCAGAGACGATTCCCGTCGCCTCTGCTTGCCTAGCATCACTTAAAGAAACAGGGTCATTAGGACCGTACCAACGCCACGTATGCTCCATGAGTACTTCTCCTGCGATTATTCAAAAATAGTCTGATAAGGAATTGTTTCAAATAAGTAACCATCAAAATTGGGGTCATCAAAATCAGAAAGCTGCATTAGCGTATTTTTGACATTCTCTAAATGCTGCCACATCTCTTTTTTAGCCAATTCAGGATCACGTTTTTGTAGTGCATTTAAAATATTTTCATGATCAATCAACCACTTCTTCCGGTAAGTCGTATTGTCGATATGCTCATGTAGCTTATCCCACATAGGGCTTTGTAACCGCACAGCCCAGATATCATCAATAATCTTCGCCATCATGTCGTTCTTGCTTGCGCGAGCAATTAACACATGAAACTTATGATCATTCGCATCGTCACTTTCATTATTCGCAACTTTGATTCGCTCATCCTCTAGTAATGCGCGGATCTCTTGGATATCGGCTTTTGTTGCTGACAAGGCCGCACATGCAGCTATCGCACTTTCAATCACTTGGCGAGCTTGCAGTATTTCAAAAGGGCCATGGTCTAAGCTTTTGACTTCATCAATTAATAGATCTGGGTGATTGATGACATAAACACCAGAACCTTTCTTGATAGAAACCAATTTTTCAATTTCTAACATGATGAGTGCTTCACGTACCAATGAGCGACTAACATCATATTTTTTAGCGATCTCACGCTCTGGCATTAAACGACTTCCTATCGGATATTCACCAGATGCAATGAGCTCTTTTAACTGCTGACCTAGGTATTGGTACGAGCGGTATTGAGTTTTCATATATATGTACAACGCGTTGTCGAATTAAATTTAGTTCTTCCATTGTAGATTATCGTCCCTCACCACAATGGTCAACCAATTTATCCACTATTTCCACAAAATTAGTTAACCAATTTGTGATCAGATTCACTTATTGTCGTCTTTTTAGTCATTGTTTTTTAATTTACCGATTGATAGAGTGAAAAAAAGAAAATTTGGTTAACCAATAAATAAACCAGTTTGAGTAATTCGGGGTGATTTGGTTGATCAGTTGGTTAACAAGTAATAGGGATTTAGGCCAAAATGAAAATCATAAAAGCAGAAGTCTTTGTATGTAGCCCCGGTCGTAATTTTGTCACATTAAAAATTACCACCGATGAAGGCATATATGGACTAGGTGATGCCACCCTTAACGGGAGAGAACTCTCAGTGGCATCCTATCTTCAAGATCACCTCTGTCCTCAGTTGATAGGCCGTGACCCACATAAAATTGAAGATATTTACCAGTTCTTCTATAAGGGAGCTTACTGGCGTAGAGGCCCAGTTACGATGTCCGCCATTTCTGCGATTGATATGGCACTGTGGGATATTAAAGGCAAAATTGCCAACCTTCCGGTCTATCAATTACTCGGTGGCGCTTCTCGTGAAGGAGTGATGGTTTATTGCCATACCACGGGTACCGATATTGCCGAAACACTAGATAACTACGCGAAATATAAAGAAAAAGGTTTTAAAGCGATCCGAGTGCAGTGCGGCATCCCAGGGATGGCAACCACCTATGGGCAGAGTAAAGGAAAAAACCTTGCTTATGAACCTGCCACAAAAGGCCATCACCCTGAAGAGCAATTTTGGTCAACCGAAAAATACCTCGATTTTATGCCCAAACTGTTTGAAGCCGTTCGGGACAAATATGGCTTCAATGAGCACCTTCTACACGATATGCACCATCGCTTGACCCCTATTGAAGCAGCTCGCTTCGGTAAAAGTATTGAAGATTATCGATTATTTTGGATGGAAGACCCAACACCAGCGGAAAACCAAGCTTGTTTTAGATTAATTCGTCAACATACCGTCACCCCAATCGCTGTAGGTGAAGTTTTTAATAGCATTTGGGATTGTAAACAATTGATTGAAGAGCAACTCATCGATTATATCCGCACCACAATCACGCATGCTGGCGGGATCACGGGTATGCGCCGGATTGCTGATTTCGCTTCACTTTACCAAGTCAGAACCGGTTCTCATGGTCCATCTGACCTATCCCCTATTTGCCATGCTGCCGCCTTACACTTTGATCTATGGGTACCAAATTTCGGCGTTCAAGAGTTTATGGGCTACTCCGAAGAAATGTTGTCCGTATTTACGACCAACTGGGCGTTCAACGATGGTTATATGCACCCAAGTGATAAGCCCGGTTTAGGTATCGATTTTGATGAAAAACTGGCAGCGAAATACCCGTACAACCCAGCTTATCTTCCAGTTGCTCGTCTCGAAGACGGCACGTTGTGGAACTGGTAATTTTTATTTTATTCGGAGTTAAATATGAAAGCTGTAAAATCGGTAGTAATTAAAGAACCTAATACATTATTGATTGAAGAGCGTTCAGTTCCTGAACCAACTGAAAATCAAGTACAAATAAAAGTCCGATTAGCCGGTATTTGTGGTTCTGACAGCCATATCTACCGTGGCCATAACCCATTTGCAAAATATCCACGAGTGATAGGTCATGAATTTTTCGGTGTCATTGAAAAAGTCGGTTCCAGCGTAGACAGTAAACGCATTGGTGAACGTGTCTCTATCGACCCTGTTCTCAGTTGTGGTCATTGCTACCCATGTTCAATTGGTAAACCAAATGTTTGCGAGACACTAGAAGTATTAGGCGTTCATACTGATGGCGGATTCACTGAATATGTTAATGTCCCTGCAGCAAACGCTTATACCATTCCTGATTCAATCAGCGATGAATGTGCCGTTACCGTTGAACCATACTCTATTGCCGCCAACGTGACTTCGCATGTTCATCCAACTCAAGATGATGTCGCATTAGTCTATGGTGCGGGTACGATTGGGTTAACCTGCGCACAGGTTCTTAAAGGAGTTTATCAGGTCAAAACCTTAATTGTAGTTGACCGCGTGACTGAACGCTTAGCAAGAGCAAAAGATTGTGGCGCTGATATTGTCATTGATAATTCACAAACCCCACTACCAGAGCAACTCAAAGCACTGGGGCTCCGCCCAACGTTAGTACTTGATGCAGCTTGCCATCCCGCTATCTTACAAGAAGCCATCTTGATTGCTTCCCCCGCGGCAAGAGTTTCTATTATGGGCTTTTCAAGTGAAGCAAGTGCCGTTACACAGCAAAGTATTACCAGCAAAGAGATTTCATTGTTTTCTTCGCGCCTGAATGCCAAAAAATTCCCAGAAGTGATTAGCTGGATAGAATCTAAAAAAATTGACCCAACAAAAATCTTAACCCATCAGTTCCCATTCACTGAAGCGCAAGAGGCAATATTAACCTTTGAAAAAGACCAGAAGACCTGCTGTAAAATTCTTTTAACCTTTTAATTTAATTAAAAAAACTAAATCCGATTTTGGATACTACTCTACGTGATTAATAGGATAATAATATGAATACTCAGTCAATTGATCCATCAGGGAAAGTGGAACGCAGCTCTGGCGATCTGACCAAAGCTGCAGTTTCAGGCTGGCTAGGAACCGCTCTGGAGTTTATGGATTTCCAGCTTTACTCGTTAGGCGCAGCACTTGTTTTCCATGAAATATTTTTCCCTGAACAATCCGCTTCAATGGCATTAATTCTTGCTATGGGAACTTACGGTGCCGGATATGTCGCACGTATTGTTGGTGCGATTTTCTTTGGTCAAATGGGCGACCGAATCGGTCGTAAAAAAGTACTCTTTATCACCATCACCATGATGGGGGTGTGTACTACATTAATCGGGGTATTACCAACCTACGCACAGGTAGGTATCCTCGCACCGCTATTATTAGTTCTTTTGCGAATTATTCAAGGCTTAGGAGCAGGCGCTGAAATTTCAGGTGCAGGAACCATGCTGGCAGAATATGCGCCAAAAGGCCGCCGGGGTATTGTGGCTTCACTCGTGGGTCTGGGGACAAACTGCGGCACATTAAGCGCCACTGCGATTTGGGCGGTTATGTTCTTCTGGTTAGACAAATCAGACTTGCTGGCGTGGGGCTGGCGTGTACCTTTCTTGGCAAGCTTCGTTGTGATGCTGTTTGCCGTGTGGTTACGACTGAATCTGAAAGAAAGCCCTGTATTTGAGAAAGTACAAAATACGGAAGAACAAGAAGCCAAAGTTGCGGTACAAACGCCACCGAAAGAAAGTTTCTTTGCCATGTTTAAATCTAAAGCATTTTGGTTAGCAACTGGTATTCGTTTCGGTCAAGCGGGTAACTCTGGGTTAATTCAAACTTTCTTAGCGGGATATTTAGTTCAAAGCTTATTATTTGATAAAAGTATTCCAACTGATGCGATCATGATCAGCTCCGTTGTCGGTTTCCTGACCATTCCTGTGATTGGTCTGCTATCTGATAAATTCGGGCGCCGTATTCCTTATATTATTCTTAGTTTATCTGCCATGTTGCTCGCCTATCCGATGTTATCTGTCATCGTCGATGGTGCGAACAGCGTTAGCTTAATTACCATCTGTATTATTATCGTTCATAACTGTTCAGTACTCGGATTATTTGCCTTAGAAAATATTACGATGGCTGAAATGTTCAACTCACGTAACCGTTTTACTGGTATGGCTGTGGCCAAAGAAATTGGTGGCTTAATTGCCTCTGGTTTAGGCCCAGTTCTAGCGGGTATTTTCTGTAGCATCACCGGAAGCTGGTGGCCAATTGCAATCATGATCATCATTTACTCTGCCATTTCATTAATCAGTGCCATTATCATGCCTGAAGTGAAAGATCGTGATTTAACCAGCACGTTGGATGCGGTTGAAGAGGCTGAACAACAAAAAGGTAAAGTGAAATATGCAACTGTCAACCAATAACCTAAACCAATTACCCGCCACAATCAAAGTACCAAGCTATGATAGGGAGCAGGTAAAGGTAAAAATGCTTCACTTAGGTTTCGGCGCGTTCCACCGCGCCCACCAAGCCATCTTTGCGGATATTTTAGCTACGGAACAGCAGAGTGATTGGGGTTTTTGTGAGGTCAATTTAGTCGGTGGCGAGCAACAAATTGAAGATTTACTCGCTCAAGACTGCCTTTATAACGTAGTTGAAATGCAAGGCGATAATTGGCAAACCCGTACTGTCGGTGTGGTAAAAGAAGCATTACACCCAACCATTCACGGAATTGATGCCGTTATCAATCGCATGTTAGACCCTAATATTGCCATCGTTTCCATGACGGTTACTGAAAAAGGTTATTGCTATGTGCCCGCGACAGGTTCGATTGATTTTGCGAACCCCGCTATTGCGCATGATTTAGCCTCACCAAATACCCCGAAATCACTACCGGGTCTGATTGTTGAAGCCTTAAAACGCCGTAAGGTACTGGGTATTGCACCATTTACAGTCATATCCTGTGACAATATGCCTGAAAATGGCCATATCACGAAAAATGTCATTTTAGCGATGGCTGCAAAACAGGATATTGCATTGGCCAATTGGATTGAAGCCAATGTCACCTTTCCATCTACCATGGTGGATAGAATTGTGCCTGCCATGACACCAGACACAGCGGAGAAAATTCAATCCCAGCTAGGCCCTGTCGTTGACAAAGTCGCCATTGCCTGTGAGCCATTTCGCCAATGGGTGATTGAAGACAATTTCGTCGCAGGTCGCCCTGAGTGGGAAAAAGCGGGCGCTCAGTTAGTCACGGATGTCGTTCCATTTGAAGAAATGAAGCTGCGCATGTTAAATGGTAGCCACTCTTTCCTTGCTTATTTAGGTTATTTGGCTGGTTACCAATATATTAATGAGTGCATGCAGGATAGCGCTTATGAAAAAGCCGCTTATCACTTGATGGTCAATGAGCAAGCACCAACGTTATCCATCAAAAATGTGGATTTACCAGCCTATGCTAATGCCCTGATTGAGCGTTTTAAAAATACGGGGTTGAAACATCGTACTTGGCAAATCGCGATGGATGGAACGTTGAAATTATCCCAACGTTTACTCGATTCTATCCAAATTCACTTGAAAAATGGCCAATCATTTGATTATTTAGCCTTAGCCGTTGCGGGATGGATGCGTTATGTCAGCGGAAAAGATGATCATGGCGCAGAAATTCAAGTCAGCGACCCACAGGCTGTAAAATTGGCTGAGCTGGTTGCAAACAGCACTGATGATGAAAGCCGTGTTCGCGCATTGCTGTCCCTCAACAGTTTGTTTACCGAAGAACTGGTTAATAATTCACTATTTACTGAAAAGGTGACTGCATTTTACCTTTCACTACGTGATAACGGTGCCAAGAAAACCATTGAAGCACTCAACCACCAGCACACCCTGTAATAACATACTAGTAGGCGGGTTTCCCCCGCCTTTTTCACTCAAACTTCGCTTAAACTATAATCTACTGTGTTAGCGGCGGAAACCAAATAGCTTGCTGACCACTCACCAACCGTTCTTGGTTAATCCAAGTAAAAGGTGCGGGTACCTGAGCTTGCAAACGCACATCTTCAGCCCCTCTTTGTGCTGTCAATGTGGGAGTAAGGACAACAGGCTCTGGCCCATAAATAGCCGCTGACGTAGAATCACGCTCGTTTCGCCCGCCACAAACCACCCATAACTGGTTTAATGTAGCAATTGCATAAGGGATAAAATCGACACGCCCTGTTGGCGGCTCTTCAACCGAAAAAAGATGGCTATCAATTTCCACTTTTAAATCACATGGGCTGCCCGCTGGTGCAGCAAGAATATCAGCACGTAACATACTGTATAACCCCCCTAATTCAGGAACGTCTAATTCATGTGCTGCCGCCAGTGCAATACGCCCAATTGGCGTTGCTGTCACACTCACAGCACTACCCGCTGTTGCCCAGCCACTATCCCGTTCATTAAGATGTGTAACACGATAGCGGGCTAATATTTCCCCTGATGGGCCCGCAAGAATGACGGTGTGGAACACTTTATCAATCTCAATTTCAGGATAACTTCCAACAATATAGCCTTTTCCTTGATGAGCAGCCTGACACAGTGTTTGTTCAAATGCTCCCCCTTGCTTTTCAGCATGGGACAAAATAAGGTTCGGGTCATTCGTATAAGGAAGCGCAGAGAGCTCGGGTAAAACCAGCAATTCATTTTCTCCCACTTGAATTGCATCTAACTTAGAAATAGATTTTTCCCACTGAGCAGCAATAAGCGTCGTTTGTATTACTGTTTCTGTCGCATTGATATCTGTTGGGCTGCGATGAAAAGCCAGTGTTGGGAAATATAATTCAGGGCGGCGCTTCGCGAGTAATGCATCACGTTGCTTATCTGCTTCGTCTAAATCAATCGTCGCACAGTATATGCCATTTAGCCCGGGTTCTAGCTCTAACGGGCTAAGCACGGGAGATTGAGCCACTTTATGCCCTGATGGCGACCACACACTTGAGCCCCCATTATAGTAAAGCTGCCCTTTAGTAATTGGGTTAGTTTCAATTCCACTTCGGGTAGCACAAATAACCCACAACCCATTGAATGCGCTCATATGTTGTACATGCGCAACCGTTGAGTGGTCGCCCAACATTTCAGCAGGGGTGGCATTTGGCATCATTCGGTCGGATACTGAATGCCAACCAATGATTTGCGCCCCTTCTAATGCAGCTAATCGAACGTATTGCCAGTAGGTATCATCATAACAAATCAATAATGCGATACGGCCAATCGGTGTTTCAAAAGTTTTGACACCAGTATTGCCCGGTGCAAATACTTTTTGATCTTGAGAATTCAGGCCTATTTTACGATATTTACCAATAATACCTTCCGGCCCCATCAAAACGGCTGAATTATAGGCGAGCCCTGTTTCGCTATCTCGCTCCGCGATACCGACACTCATATACATTCCTGTTCGAGCCAATACAGGCAGTATTGCAGCAGTCGTTTTGCCAGGGATAGTATCTAAATAAGGTGCTAATTCCGTAGAGTCCGAAAATAAATAACCACTCACTGCCGTTTCTGGAAATACGGCGTAATTTACCCCTTGAGTAGCCACTTTTTCTGTCGCTTTGACTAAACGTTGGATATTCCCATTTAAGTCTCCCCATGCAGGAATAAAATCAACGGCTGCGACCTTACTGCTTTTTTTTATTTCAGCAATACTCATACAATAATCCTTATTCAAAGAATTTATTAATAAAAAAATAAAAACTAAATAGGGAAAAATATTTCTATAATTCCAATTGATTGAGGTAGTAATCGCCTGAATTTAGCGGCTATATTTGAATATATCTAATATCTGAATATAGCCGCTAATATTAATTAGCTTTTTTAGAAAATCATATTAAGAGCGGGTTTAATATTATTAATTAAATAACATTATTTTTTTTCATTTCCATAATTTGTTCATCACTATAACCAAGCTCTTTTAATACTTCGCTATTATGTTCCCCAAGCAATGGAGCACTTTTAATTTCAGGGATAAACGCTGAAAATTTCATTGGGCAACCCACCGTTAAATATGAGCCTCGTTTTGGTTGTTGAACTTCGACAATCGAACCACTACGACGCAAAGAAGGGTCATCCATAATTTCTTTCATACTTAATACTGCAGAACATGGCACATCAAACTGATCAAAATAATCAGTTAGTGCATGTTTATCTTTGTCTTTAGCGATTTCTTCAATTGCATCCCATACATCTTGGATATGACTTGCACGTGCCTGTGTAGTGGCAAAAGCAGGATCGGTTTTCCATTCTGGGCGCCCAATAGCATCACAGGTATTTTCCCAATTATGGTCTTGATTAATAAAATAAATATAGGCATTTGGGTCAACATCGCTACCTTTACATTTGAGCATTGTTCCCGGCTGACCGCCACCACTCGCATTCCCCCCACGAGGAACCGCATCACCAAACGTGCCATTTGGGTATTGAGGGTATTCCTCTAAGAAACCGAGTTTTTCTAAACGTTGTTGGTCACGTAATTTCACACGACATAAATTAAGCACCGCATCTTGCATTGACATAGTAACGCGTTGCCCTTTACCTGTTTTTTCACGGTGTAATAACGCCGTCAGTATGCCTATCAATAAATGCATACCCGTATTACTATCCCCCAATGCCGCAGCACTTACGGTCGGAGGGCCATCAGGAAAACCCGTCGTTGATGCTGAACCACCAGCAGATTGAGCAACATTTTCATAGGCTTTCACATTCGCATAGGGTGAATTCTCATTAAACCCTTTAATCGACCCAAAAATTAATCGAGGATTGAGTTCTTGGATGTGCTCCCACGTAAACCCCATATGGTCGATAGCCCCCGGATGAAAATTTTCAACTAATACATCAGATTGACGTATTAGTTTCTCCATCACGGCTTTTCCCTCTGGCGTTTTGGTGTTGAGCTCTAAAGAGCGTTTGTTACTGTTTAACATCGTAAAATACAGCGCATCCACATCAGGGATATCTCGCAATTGATTACGTGTCACATCCCCAACGCCTGGGCGTTCAATTTTGATCACATCAGCACCGAACCAAGCAAGCATTTGTGTACATGATGGCCCTGACTGAACCCCAGTAAAATCAAGAACGCGTATCCCATCAAGCGGTTTTGAAGAAGTCATAATTCACCTTTTTACAAAACTGCCATGACGTCATTTCTCACGCCATGGCAACTCATTTAGCCCCATTGACTCTTTCTATGAAACGAGTCGAGAGATGTAGATCCACGCTGGAGCTGCGATGATAAAACCAAGTACACTCACCGCCAGCGACGCAGTTCCTGTCCGGGTATACAGATTAAAGCGACTCGCAATAATTATTCCAGAGAAAGCAGGTGGCAATGCCCCAGCTAATACCATCATTTGCAGTTGCTCTGTTCCCATATTAAACATCATACCCGCCAGCAACATTAACCCTGGCATTAACACTAGCTTTAATAACGTGTTATAGATAATCTCACCATCGAACTCGAACTTATTCGCGGCTAATGTCAGACCCGCAGCAAATACCGCAACACCGGAGTTTGCTTTTGCAATTAAATCAAATGTTGGGTCCCAAACGGTAGGAATTTTCACACCAACCAATACCAGTGCTGTAGCAAGTACCGGAGCCCATACGACGGGTTCTTTAAAGGCGGATATTAATGCATCCATACCGCCACCACCCTTTTTCCCTTCTGCATCAGATGGGTTCAGTAGGAATAGGCCAATAGGGATTGTAATGGCATTAACGATGATGGAAATAATAGCGACAACTAACCCAGTTGAAACAGTTTCACCATAAATAGGGTCTAGAACCGCAAACCCTAAGAAACCAATTGTCGGAGAACCTGCAATTAATGCACATACCGCAGCTTCGCCACGACTATGTTTAAAAATATATTTACAGCTAAAGAAAGAGAAAAAGAAACAAACGAGCAAGACCACAAATGAAATAATAGTCAATTTAGCGTCTGCAAATATCATTTCTCGATTAGCGCGTGCGATAGAAACAAATAATGCAGCAGGTAATGCGTAATTTAATACCAACTTATTAAATGCTTTCGCTTGGTCACTGGTAAACACATTTCGTTTACCACTCACATAACCTAATACCATAATAATAATGATAGGTAATAGGTCGCTCATAAAAATCTTATACATAAAATCAGCCATAAGACCCACCTATTTTTGGCAATAAGACCCCGTACGCCACTCATTAAAAATGAGCCGCGTAGGGTTATCTTTGTTAGTTAACGTTATGCTGCGTTAATTTTTTACGACAGACTTCGGATTTAAATTACCAATATGGCCACTTTCCGTTCCAACTGCAGGGTCAATAACAACATTTATCAAAGTTGGATGACCCGATGCTAAACCGGCCCTCAAGGCTTCTTGTACCTCAGCAGGTGTTGTTGCTTGGTAGCCGATGCCACCAAAAGCCTCAATCATTTTGTCATAACGCGCTCCGCCCATTAAAACGGTAGGAGAAGGGTCTTGATCACCATGGAGGTTTACGCCATCACCACGGTAAATCCCACCATTATTGAAAATCAAAATAGTGACAGGCAATTTGTAGCGACAAATCGTTTCGATTTCCATACCACTAAAGCCAAATGCGCTATCGCCTTCAATCGCTACAACAGGCTTACCACTAGTTACAGCGGCTCCCACTGCATAACCCATTCCGACCCCCATAACGCCCCAGGTTCCACAATCTAAGCGTTTACGTGGTTGGTACATATCAATAATATTTCGCCCATTATCAAGCGTGTTAGCGCCTTCATTGACGACATAAACATCTTGGTGATCGAGCAACACATCACGGATTGCACGTAATGCGTTGAAGTAATTCATCGGGGAAGTGTCAGTGTTTAACTTAACTGCCATTTTCTCGACATTGATTTTCTTGTGCTCATCAATACTGACAATCCATTCTGTTGGTGATTTAACAGGGATTGATTTAAGTCCTGCCAATAATGACTCAATACTGGAGTAAATATCGCCAACAACTGGAGCCGCTATTGGGCGGTTACTATCAATTTCGGAAGGTTCAATATCTAACTGAATAAATTGCGTTTCTGGTGACCAATGCTTACCTTTACCATGGTCAAGTAACCAGTTAAGACGTGCTCCCATTAATACCACAACATCTGCACTGGATAAGGCATATGAGCGAGCTGATGCGGCTGATAGAGGATGTGTATCTGGCAGCAGCCCCTTAGCCATTGACATCGGTAAATAAGGGATACCGGTTGTTTCAATAAATTGACGAATATTGTCATCCGCTTGGGCATAAGCTGCACCTTTACCCAAAATAATTAATGGTCGCTTAGCCGAGGCGAGCAACTTAAGGGCTTTATTCACTGAATCTGGTGATGGAATTTGTCTTGGTGCAGGGTCTTCAACTGTAAAAATGGTTTTATCCGCTGCGTCCTTGTCCATCACGGCAGACAACACTTCCGTTGTTAAATCAAGATAAACCCCACCAGGACGACCTGATACCGAAGCTCGGATTGCCCGGGCTAGTGCGATACCAAGATCCTCAGGTTTATTCACACGATAAGACGCTTTTACAAAGGGTTTTGCCGTGTTCATTTGGTCTAACTCTTCGTAATCACCCTGCTGCAAATCAATTATCGCTCTGTCGCTTGAGCCACTGATTTGAATCATTGGAAAACCATTGGTCGTTGCATTAGCAAGAGCAACCATACCATTCAAGAAACCCGGCGCCGAAACCGTTAAACAGATACCCGGTTTTTGGGTAATAAAACCACTGATTGCAGCTGCGTTACCCGCAGATTGCTCATGGCGGAAACCAATATAGCGAATACCTTCAGCTTGCGCATGCCTTGCCATGTCAGTCACTGGAATTCCAACAACACCGTAGATTGTATCAATGCCATTTTTTTTAAGTGCATCGACAATAATATGCATACCATCAGTCAGGTTTTGGGTTTGATCAGCAGACATGTCTACCTCATAAATAACTGATTAAAAGATTAAATGGAGTGATTTCTCACCCCAATATTTAAAATTAGATCGCTTTGTTCGCTCGCATAGTCGCAATTTCATCTGCGCTATAACCTAACTCAGTTAGGACTTGCTCTGTATGCTCACCCAACAATGGTGCGCTTTTGATATCGGGTGTAAATGAGGAGAATTTCATCGGGCAACCCACCGTCAAGTAAGTCCCGCGTTTTGGCTGCTCAACTTCAACAATACTTCCGCTCTTACGCAGAGATTGGTCTCGTGCTATTTCACGCATACTGAGTACAGGAGCACAAGGTACACCGTATTTACTTAAATACTCGACCGCTTCATGTTTGTCTTTATCCGCTAAGAATTTTTCAATTTCAGCAAAAATATCAAAGATATGAGGTTGACGAGCCTTTGGTGTATTGTAAGCGGGGTCAGTTGCCCATTCAGGCTTACCAATAGCGATACAGGTTTGCTCCCAGTCCTGCTCTTGGATAGTAAAATAAATATAAGCATTTGGGTCAGTTTCCCAGCCTTTACATTTTAAGATCCAGCCAGGCTGGCCACCACCGCCAGCATTACCGCCACGAGGAACTGCATCACCAAATGTGCCATTTGGGTATTGTGGATATTCTTCAAGGTAGCCAATTTTCTCTAAACGTTGCTGGTCACGAAGTTTGACACGGCACAAGTTGAGTACGGCATCTTGCATCGACATAGTCACTCGCTGGCCTTTTCCTGTTTTCTCGCGATGTAATAACGCTGCGAGTAAGCCAATGAGCAAGTGCATACCTGTATTACTATCACCTAATGCTGCGGCGCTCACTAATGGCGGGCCGTCCCAAAACCCTGTGGTTGATGCGGCACCACCTGCGGCTTGGGCAACGTTTTCATAAGCTTTAACATCTGCATAAGGAGAGTCTTCATCAAAACCTTTGATGGAACCGAAAATCAAACGAGGATTTAATTCTTGAATGTGCTCCCAAGTGAAACCCATATGGTCAATTGCACCTGGATGGAAGTTCTCAACGAGGACGTCGGCTTGCTTAATCAGCCGCTCCATAACCTCTTTACCTTCTGGCGTTTTTGTATTTAATTCCACTGATCGCTTATTACTATTAAGCATCGTGAAATACAGCGCATCCACATCAGGTATATCCCTTAATTGGTTACGCGTGACATCTCCAACTCCAGGGCGCTCAATCTTAATAACATCTGCGCCGAACCACGCTAACATTTGAGTACAAGATGGTCCTGATTGTACACCGGTGAAATCCAGTACTTTAATACCTTGTAAAGGAAGATCCATGTGGTACCTCTTTATTTAGCTATCGTAAATGGAATGAATTAGGGTTCTATTATTTAGCTGTGTTAAAAATATATTTGAATATATGACTATTTTTATATTTATTAATAATTACATTACTATTTTTATTAAATAATATCACCAATGTCCAGCAATTAATTCTTTTAATATATATGCATTATAACATTCTTAAAAAAAACAAATATCAGAACATTAGTTTACTTTTAAATTAAAATAAAAAACAAAGTCTCGAATTAATCAGCAGTGACCATTTAAGATAGACCTTTATTGATCTAATATCAATATTCAATAGCTATTCACAAAAAAACAACAATCACAAAAATAGTTTATTATCAATAAATTAAAGGGTTGATGTCTTTTTTTTACATAATATAAAAACGAATAAATGTTTATTTGTTTATTATTGGTTTAAAAAAATTGTAAATCATACGCGAAATAAGAGCATCTTTATTTGATGTGTATTTTTTATTAATCTTATTTTGATTAACTATAATGATAATAAATCGCAAACAGGTCATCAAATAAATATATCTAATTTTATTTCTTTCAAATAAATTGAATGTTTATATTTTTTAGATATAAAAAACCCACAAATAACATTAGTCATTTGTGGGTTTGATAACAACAATAATAAAACTTAGTTTTTCTCTTGTTGCTGTTTTTGCTGTTTTTCTTTTTCCAAAAGCTGGCGGTACCACAATGGATGGTGTTTTCTAGCCCAACCACGAGTCACCCAACCTTCAACCATCGCACGTACTGAACCTTTCACCCAAATCGCTGCATAAGCGTGAACCACAATCATGATGATCAACGCAATCGCAGAGAGCGAGTGAATAAGAATCGCTGCACGATAAACAGGGATTGGGAAGTAATCTGCAAAATAAGGGCGCCACATAATCACTCCCGTGACCACCAGCGCTAATAAGCAGATAGTGACAACCCAATACACCCCTTTCTGACCGAGGTTATATTGGCCGACATCGCCCGCCTCTTCGTTTTTCAGTACTTTGCCGATATTTTTTGCCCACTTGATATCTTCTTTATTAATGAAGTTATGATGGAAATAGCGGAAGAACATAAATACGAACAGCAAGAACATCGCCGTACCCACAAATGGATGCAAAATTCGCGACAGTTGTGGCGTACCTAAAATGTTCATAAACCAGTTTAGTGAAGGGAAAAAGAACCCTAATCCACTGATTGCCGTGAACAAAAAGCAAATCACAACCGCCCAGTGATTGATCCTTTCAATCGGTTTATGGCGAATAATTTTGTCGTTATCATCTGGCATCATTTCTGATCCTCCCCTTCTTTTGATTTCGAAGTGTCAGATAACATTGCATTATGCAAATCTTCTAAAGCCTCTTCTTCATCTTTTTTGGAGACGCGGTTTGGACCAATACCCACATAGTGGAAGATGGCCGCCGCAAATGTTGCAGCAAAACCAACCGCTGCTAACGGTTTCCAGATACCTTTCCAGAAAGTCACTGTTGGGCTGATTGTCGGGTTTTCTGGTAATCCGTGATACAACTGAGGTTTATCTGCATGGTGCAGAACGTACATCACGTGCGTACCACCAACGCCCTCTGGGTCATATAAACCTGCATTCGCATAACCACGGGTTTTCAGCTCTTCAACACGCTCACCAGCCATGTTAATCATGTCTTCTTTGCTACCGAAGTGGATAGCACCCGTTGGACATGTTTTCACACATGCAGGTTCTTGACCGACTTCAACACGGTCAACACACAGCGTACATTTGTATGCGCGGTTATCTTCTGGGTTAATACGTGGTACATCAAACGGGCAACCCGCAATACAATAACCACAACCAATACAGTGTTCCGATTGGAAGTCAACGATACCGTTTTTGTACTGTACTATCGCGCCTTCCGAAGGGCACGCCTTCAGACAGCCCGGGTCAGCACAGTGCATACAACCATCTTTACGGATCAGCCATTCAAATTTATCGTTCTCTTCCACTTCAGAGAAGCGCATTACCGTCCATGACTTAGCGGTTAAATCTGTTGGGTTATCATATACACCAACGTTAGTCCCGATCTTGTCACGGATATCGTTCCATTCGGAACAGGCGACCTGACAAGCTTTACAGCCGATACAGGTCGTCACATCGATAAGCTTTGCAACTTCTTCCTTATAATCCCGCACCTGAGGTGCGGGAGTCAGGGAATTGGTGGCAGAGCGACGAATAATGTCCTGAGATTGCATTGACATAATTTATCTCCTTACACCTTTTCCACATTGACAAGGAACGATTTAAATTCCGGTGTCTGAGTATTCGCATCACCGACAAACGGCGTTAACGTGTTCGCGATAAAGCCTTTCACAGCCAAACCTTCAAAGCCCCAGTGAATAGGAATACCGATTGTATCGATATCTTTACCTGCCACTTTCAGCGTATGAATACGTTTGGTGACCACGGCTTTCGCTTTGATATAACCGCGTTTAGAGCTGACTTTCACCGTATCGCCTTGTTTAATACCTTTTTCATTCGCCAGACGCTCACCAATTTCAATGAACTGCTGTGGCTGAATGATGGCATTTAGCAAAGCATGTTTTGTCCAATAGTGGAAATGTTCAGTCAAGCGATAAGTGGTTCCCACATAAGGGAATTCTGTCGCTTTACCCATTTGGGCCCAGTCGTCTTTAAACACACGAGCCGCAGGGTTTGACACAACTTTCGGGTGCAGTGGATTGGTATCCAATGGCGTTTCAATTGGTTCATAGTGCTCTGGGAATGGGCCTTCGGCCATTTTATCCAGTGCGAATAGACGTCCCATACCTTCCGGTTGCATGATAAACGGACCAACACCACTTCCCGGCGCGGCATTGCTATAGTCAGGAATATCCATTCCTATCCATTTGCTACCATTCCACTCGAGGATTTGGCGTTTTGGATCCCATGGTTTACCCATTGGGTCTGCTGATGCACGGTTATAAATCACACGGCGGTTCAGAGGCCACGCCCATGCCCAACCTAATGTATTCCCCAGACCTGTTGGATCAGAGTTATCACGGTTAGCCATTTGGTTGCCTTTTGGCGTCCAGCTACCTGTAAATATCCAGCAGCCACTCGCGGTGGTACCGTCATCACGTAACTGTGCAAACGAGCTCAGCAACTCACCTTTTTTCGCAATAACGTTGCCATCAGCATCTTTCAAGTCAACTAAAGCATAGCCATTGTTTTCTTGAGCAACTTCTTCTGGTGTTGGGTTATCGCGGTCGAAGTAATTCCAAGTCATACTTAGAACTTGTTCAGGTACCGCACCGCCTTCAGAGGCATACAGTTGGCGTAAACGGTGGAAAATACCAGACAGGATTTCACCATCACTGATAGCTTCACCTGGGGCATCCGCACCTTTCCAGTGCCACTGTAACCAACGTGCCGAGTTCACAATCGAACCATTTTCTTCAGCAAAACAGCAAGATGGCAGACGGAATACGGTAGTTTGAATTTCTGCCGGGTTCACATCATTCATTTCGCCGTGGTTTTGCCAGAAATTCGACGTTTCGGTGTTCAGCGGGTCAACGGTGATTAAATACTTCAGCTTAGAAAGCGATTTAATAACTTTGTTTTTATTCGGGAATGAAGCTACTGGGTTAAAGCCTTGGCAGATATAGCCATTCACTTCCCCTTTATCCATCATTTCGAAATAACGCAGTACATCGTAGCCTTGATCCCATTTCGGTAATAAATCAAAGCCCCAATTATTTTCTTTCTGCGCTTTATCGCCATAGAACGTCTTCATCAAACTAACAAAGAATTTCGGGTAGTTACCCCAATAGTTTACCTGGCCTTCAACCGTCGCTTTTGGCGTGTTTGCAGCTAAGTAACTTTCTAATGTCGTTTGTTTTTCTGATGGTAAGGTCAAATAACCCGGCAAGCTTTGTGACAATAAGCCTAAGTCAGTCAAGCCTTGGATATTGGAGTGTCCACGCAGGGCATTTACACCACCGCCTAACATCCCCATATTACCCAGCAGTAATTGGATCATCGCCATGGTACGGATATTTTGCGCACCCACGGTATGTTGAGTCCAACCTAATGCGTATAAGAACGAGGCTGTTTTATCTTTAGCACTGGTTTCAGCCAAATACTCACAAACTTGTAGGAAGTCTTTGATCGGCGTACCACAGATATTATTCACCACTTCAGGTGTATAACGGCTGACGTGCTCTTTTAATAGGTTTAACACACAGCGTGGGTGTTTCAGAGTCGGATCGCGCAGCGCAAGGCCGTTTTCATCCATCTCATAGTTCCACGTGGTTTTGTCGTATTGACGTTTTTCTTCGTCATAACCTGTGAACAAGCCGTCATCAAAACCATAATCTTCACGAATAACTAAACTGGCGTTGGTATACGCTTCCACGTATTCACGCTGAATTTTTTCATTATCCAGTAAGTATTTGATAACACCTGATAAGAACGCGATATCTGTACCAGAACGGATAGGCGTGTAAAAATCCGCCACTGCCGCAGTACGGGTAAAGCGTGGGTCAATCACAATTAATTTGGCTTTATTATGGATTTTAGCTTCCATCGCCCAGCGGAAACCGACTGGATGCGCTTCTGCCGCATTACCACCCATAACGACAACTAGGTTTGCATTTTTAATGTCAACCCAGTGGTTGGTCATCGCACCGCGACCAAATGTTGGAGCAAGACTTGCTACCGTTGGTCCGTGTCAGACACGCGCTTGGTTATCGACGGCAAGCATGCCGAGAGCGCGGGTAAATTTTTGTGTTACAAATCCACTTTCGTTACTACCAGCCGATGCACACAGCATACCAGTGGTCAGCCAACGGTTAACGGTGACACCCTCTTTATTTTTCTCAATAAAGTTCGCATCACGGTCTTCTTTCATTAACTTAGCGATACGGTCAAACGCGTCGTTCCACGTGATACGTTTCCACTCATTGGTACCCGGCTCACGCACTTCTGGGTATTTCAAGCGGCTTTCACTGTGGATGAAATCGATAAGTCCAGCACCTTTCGGACAAAGTGCACCACGGTTTACCGGATGATCCGGGTCCCCTTCAATATGGAAAATGCTCTCTTTTGCATTTTTCGCGCCATCACCGAGGCTGTACATTAACAGCCCACAGCCGACAGAACAGTAGGTACAGGTATTTCTGGTTTCCTTCGCACGCAGTAATTTATACTGGCGCGTTGACGCTAACGCGGTAGCGGGTGCAAAACCCAAAGCCGCTGCAGTCGTACCTGCCATACCGCCAGCGCAGATCTTAAAGAACTGCCTTCTGCTGACTTGCATGGGGATCTCCTCATTTACATTGCTCATGTTTACCTAACGTCAATCGCGATAATCAGGTAAACTGTTCTTATTCAACGTCTTCCTTACGTATCCAGGTTCATTGCCTGGCAAATGGTGTAAATTCTTTTTACCCATAATTAATATTATGTATCATTAATGCTAGGAATTCATCTAATGTATGAAACAAATACTACAAATGACTCCAAATTAATCAAAATGATTGGCTTAAACCAAACAACCGTGCAACAAAAAGGCAACCTTAATTTACCCGTTAATGATTATGTTGCGGAGGAATATCCTGTTGCTTTAGTCTTCAATGGTATATCTCACGTAGTGATGATGGCGACGCCAAAAGATTTGGCGGATTTTGCTATCGGGTTCGCCCTTTCGGAAGGAATAATACAGTCAGGTGATGAAATTCGTGGAATTGATATCGTTGAAGGCTGCAACCGCGGAATTGAAGTACAAGTTGAATTATCTAGCCGCCGGTTTATGGAGTTAAAAGAACGTCGTCGTAATCTAGCGGGGCGTACAGGCTGTGGTATTTGTGGAACAGAACAACTTGAAGAAATTTTCAAACCTATCACCCCGCTACCTTTTACCCAGACCTTTTCTCTCTCGCACCTCGATAATGCATTACATGAATTGAAAAAAGTGCAAGAAATTGGCGCATTAACGGGCTGTACCCATGCGGCCGCATGGATTTCACCAGAAGGGCAATTAGTCGGTGGATGCGAAGATGTCGGTCGCCATGTTGCACTCGATAAACTATTGGGTATGAAATATCGCAACCAATGGCAACAAGGTGCAGTACTGGTTTCTAGCCGTGCCAGCTATGAAATGGTGCAAAAGGCAGCCAGTTGTGGCGCTGAAATTTTATTTGCCGTTTCTGCTGCCACCGCGCTTGCTATCGAAGTCGCCGAAAAAGCCAACTTGACGTTAGTTGGATTCTGTCGTCAGGGGAAAGCCACGGTGTTTACGCACGGGAGTCGGGTGAGGGATTGACTAAGCTTATTTAAACTTAGAGCACTTATGAATTAAAACTAGTTTTTACTAATCTACAAATAGAATTGAATAATCCAATTTATATTGCTGTACTTTTTCTAACTGATTTAGCTTTTGTTTTATACTTTGGTTCTATTGTTCCCATAGAATGAAGCCGACCAATTAGCTTCGAGGTTATACTCATACTTATAGCATATTGATTGTTTTTAATAGAATTCCACATGCTAAGCTCTTCAAACAATTTAAAGTGTTGTTCATTTCGTACTAATAAATTGTTCCTATCAATGACCACACCAGTTACAAGTTTGGTTCCATTTGGTGGATACAATTTAGTTTTAGTTGGATGCATTTCATGCCCATATCTAGAAATTATTTTTTTTACTGTTGATTTAAAAAGACGATTAACATTTTTTCCAGAAAAAGTAAGATCATCTACATAAACTGTCATTATGACATCATGTTTTTGACAAATATTCTCTAACTCGTTAAACATCCTAACATTTGCCCAGTATGCTAATGGCATACTGATCCTACTACCTGTCGGTAAATGTTTATGACAAGTACACAAGTCTGCCAATATTTCAGCTATATCAGCAGAGCATGACATAACGCTATAAAAAAAAGAAAAAATCATATTCCATGAAGTTGATGGATAAAATGATTTTATATCTGAAGTCATTAATGCATTTGTATTTAAATGGATATTTGCATTAGTTACATTTGAATAGCCTTTTTTCCCAGAGTGTAGGTACTCCGGGGTAATAATCCTTATTAATAGGCTAGCAATCCTTGTATGGACTACATCTAAATTCCTAGAGGGTTTTTGGATCTTTCTAATTTTTCCGGATTTACCAATACTTTCAAACTCTGAATAATTTCCAGAATCGGCTCGTAAACTTCGAATTTGAGATAAAGGTGTGCGTAAAAGAATAGCTAATTTTTTTTTACTTGATAGCTTATGAAATGGAGAATCTGTTAGCTGGTATGCTTTATTCTTATTATTAAGAGTTAATTTTTGACTCATTTTTACTAACAATCCATTCCAAAATTTTCAGTGCCTTTCCCGCAAAAAGTGACCTAATTCTATTAATCCTCTTATTCTTCACTGGAGATAAAGACTCAGAGAAAAAAACTAGTGATGATACCGGAATATCAAATACTTTAGAATATGCCTCTAATATTGGTTTCGTAACAGGTAAAATACCAGACTCTAATTGAATAAGTGTATCTTTTGGTATTCCAAGCTCACTGGAAGCATCAAGGCGAGTCATTTCATGATATTGCCTAACCAAACGCAGTGTTTTTGCAATCATAAAAATACCTATATCATAGTGTTGAAACAGGGGAGAGCACATTACTCATCACCCTCTAATTTATCTAACCAACGGGTTACAATATCAACGAATCTAATGATTCTCCAGAGCAACTTCAATATGGATGACGTTTTTCGAGGTTTCTTTTCTTGTGCTTGCTGGCCAATATTTGCTTGATGATTACTCATAGTTTTTCCTTATACCTCAAAACACGACCAAGTATATGGTCGCTAAAATTTTGAGTTCGCCCTATAAGGAAGGGATTAACCAGCACGAGCTCCCGTTCCACGCAACTTTGGGTCGCCCCAAAGTTGCGAATTCCATCATGTTCATGTCATGCAACACAACCGTGAAGCGACTAGGCATGCGGGAAGTAGGTAGAAAGACAAGTCTTTCCGCGAATACCGAAATATTCAATTAATGGCGAATATATCCCATTCTGCAAATACCTTTTCAGTATATAATTAAAAACCATGGTTAATCAAGATTATATGTGAATAACTTCATTTATTGATTTAAAAATCACCACTCCTCCTTCCATCCGGAGTCTGAATTTGATGAGCCGCTTTCATTTCGCGGTTTAATATCAAGTTCTAAATTGAGGGCAGATAAAATCTTAAAAAAGGTTTCTAATTTGGTAGAGTCAGGAGAGAGTTCAAAGCTAGAAACAGTATCTTGCCGAATACCTACTTTGCTAGCGACTTTGCTTTGAGATAACTTTTTCGTCTCTCTGACATCCTTCATATAAGCACTAAGTTGTCGGGTATTCGTCACTTTCATTTTAAAACCTACCTTATTTTTCACCCTAACAATATTTACACGCTATAACCGGTAAACATTATATTACACGCTATAGCCGGTAATATCAAGATTACACGCTATAGGAGGTAAACCATAAATTACACGCTATAGCGTGTGAAAAATATATTAATAAGTATGGCCCACAAAACAGTCAGTGCCATACCTTAGCAAGGTAAAGCTTATATATTACTTGGTTGCTAGAACTTAATAGAGAATTAAGGCAGGAAAAATGGAGGGGACTACCGATAAAGCAAACCTACACGTAATACCGTGTAGGTTATAGACGATAGATGATACCGTATCACTTCCCAATACAAAAACTTGAGAAAATACGGCCTAATAAATCATCAGAAGTAAATTCACCGGTGATTTCGCTAAGTTCCTGCTGAGCTAAACGTAATTCCTCCGCCAGTAACTCACCGGAGCGAGCATTCACTAACTGGTCATAGCCCTGTTCAAGGTGAACGGCTGCTGCATTCAGTGCTTGTAAATGACGACTACGAGCAAGGAAACCACCTTCTGTATTACTGTTAAAGCCAATGGCTTCTTTTAGGTGATCGCGCAACAAATCAATGCCTTTTTCTTCGCGTGCGGACAAACGAATTAACGGATAACGAGTATTATCAATAAACTCAACCGGTTCGCCTGTCATATCTGCTTTATTACGAATGACGGTGACCGGAAGTTCATCAGGTAAACGCGCCATAAATTCAGGCCAAATCTCTTGCGGCTCTGTAGCATTGGTTGTGGTGCTATCTACCATAAACAGCACATGGTCCGCTTGTTCGATTTCTTTCCAAGCACGCTCAATACCAATTCGTTCCACTTCATCACTGGCTTCACGTAAGCCTGCGGTATCAATGATATGCAATGGCATGCCATCGATATGAATATGTTCACGTAACACATCACGCGTCGTTCCCGCAATATCCGTCACAATCGCAGCTTCACGGCCCGCCAATGCATTTAGCAAGCTCGATTTTCCTGCATTTGGGCGCCCAGCAATAACCACCTTCATGCCTTCACGCAATAAACTGCCTTGGCGTGCTTGGGAGCGAACTTGTTCTAAATCTGCCACGACTTCGTTGAGTTTAGCTTCAATTTTACCGTCAGACAGGAAATCAATTTCTTCATCTGGGAAATCGATAGCGGCTTCCACATAGATGCGCAAGTGAGTGAGTGCTTCCACCAATTGGTGAATATGGGAAGAAAAAGCCCCTTGTAACGAATTCATCGCTGAACGTGCCGCTTGCTCTGAACTCGCATCAATCAAGTCAGCAATCGCCTCAGCTTGCGCTAAATCGAGCTTATCATTTAAAAATGCACGTTCAGAAAACTCACCTGGATTCGCGATACGAATGCCATCAATCGTTAATATTCTTCTTAACAATAAATCAAGAATAACAGGGCCACCGTGTCCTTGTAACTCAAGGACATCTTCTCCCGTAAATGAATTTGGTCCAGGGAAGTAAAGCGCAATACCTTGGTCAAGAACAGAGCCTTCCTCATCACGAAATGGCAGATAATCCGCATAACGTGGTTTAGGGAGTTTTCCTAGCACGATTTCAGCAACTTGTGCCGCTTTCGGGCCAGATACACGTAAAATACCGACACCACCACGACCGGGAGGTGTTGCCTGTGCGACGATAGTATCGTTGATTTGCATGATGTTTCTCTGTCATTCCTATAAAAAAATTAAGGCGGTCATTAAATGGCCGCCTTAATATTATATCGATAGCTGAGCAGAAGGCTCACCTAAAATTCAATTTATTTCTTTTCTTTCTTATCGCGACTATGCAGACCACGTTTTTCCAGACCACGGTAAATCACTTGTTGCTGGATGATGGTGACTAAGTTACTCACGATATAATACAGAACCAGACCTGATGGGAACCACAGGAAGAAGATAGTGAACACGACTGGCATGTACGTCATAATCTTCTGCTGCATTGGATCAGTCACAGCGGTCGGTGACATTTTCTGAATCACAAACATTGTCACACCCATCAATACAGGCAGGATGTAGTACGGGTCTTGTGCAGACAAGTCTTGAATCCAACCAAAGAACGGTGCGTGGCGCAGTTCAACAGAACCCATCAACATATAGTAAAGTGCAAGGAAGATAGGCATTTGAATCAGCAGAGGTAAACAGCCACCCAGTGGGTTTACTTTTTCTGCTTTATACATCGCCATCATTTCTTGGCTCATACGTTGTTTGTCATCACCAATACGCTCACGCATTGCAGCCAGTTTTGGTTGCAGTAAACGCATTTTCGCCATCGAGGTGTACTGTGCTTTAGTCAGCGGGTACATAATACCACGAACGATAAAGGTAATAACGATGATGGCAATACCCCAGTTACCCACAAAACCGTGAATGAATTTCAGCAGTTTAAACAGTGGCTGAGAGATAAACCATAACCAACCATAATCAACGGTTAAGTCTAAATGTGGTGCAACTGCGGCCATTTCAGACTGAATTTCAGGACCAACCCATAATGTTGATGAATAAGTACCTGCACCATTAGCTGCGATAGTCATTGGTTCACTCTTATAACCAATGATGGCAGACTTTTTATCTAGGTCGATGGTATAGAAAGTGCTCTTTTCTGCACTTGCAGGGATCCACGCCGTTGCAAAATATTGTTGCAACATTGCCACCCAGCCACCTTTAGTGGTCAAGTCGAGGTTTTTATCTTCGATGTCACCAAAGCTATATTTTTTATAGTTGTTTTCATCAGAAGAATACGCCGCACCACGATAAGTATGCAGAGCAAAGTTACTGCTACCGGTATCACGCTCTTTTGGTAACTCGATAGTTTGTTTTAACTGACCGAAGAAAGCGAGACTCAGTGGTTGAGCTGTTGGATTTTGAATACTGTATTCAACTTCAACAGTATATTGGCCACGTTTTACAATGTACGTTTTCTGATACACAACACCGTTGTTATCAGTAAATGTCATTGGTACGCGCAAGACGTCTTGGCCTTTCTCTAATGTGAAAGTTGTAGAATCTGCGCTATACAGCGGACGTTCGCCATTATTATTTGCTGGGTTGTCTGGGCCATGAAGACCAATCAAACCACTTTGTGCCTGGTAGACAAAACCTGGGTTAGTTTCCAGTAAACGGAAAGGGCTTTCCGAATGAAGGGTCGCAGGATAGGCTAACAGGTCAGCCTCATCGATATCACCACCACGAGTATTGATGCGAATATCTAGTACATCAGTCTTGACTGTGATGAGCTTACCTTGCCCACTGCCAGTTACGGCTTGAGCATCACTGCTTGGCATATCCGCTTGTTGCGAAGTTTGAACAGTTTTAACGTCCTGAGCAACTTTATCGCTCTCCCAGGCCTGCCAAACTAAGAACGACACGAACAACAAAGCGATGAGTAGAAGATTGCGTTGCGAATCCATCGTTATAATTCTCTATTATCATCAGTTTTTCTAGGTGGGACAGGATCATCTCCACCAGCGTGTAAAGGGTGGCATTTTAATACGCGTTTCGCCGTTAACCAACTCCCTTTTAGCATACCAAACCTGCGCAATGCCTCAATTCCGTAATTTGAACAAGTAGGATTGAAGCGACAACGAGGCCCTAACAACGGGCTAATTGCCAGTTGGTAGCCTCTGATCAGCATGATCAGGATTTTTGAGCCAAGCGACGGTGACGACGCCATAACTTATCCAATGCTTCCGTGATCTGTTGATTGTCCAGATTAGCGACCCCTTTCCTTACCAATACCACAAAATCCATTGAAGGCAACTCATGTTGATGCAGACGAAAATATTCACGCGCTAACCGTTTAATACGATTTCGCTCATGAGCTCGTTTAACATTTTTTTTGGCGATGGTAAGACCGATGCGGGGATGCCCCAGCTCGTTTAGGCGACCAAGGATTGTTATCTCTGGGGAACTCGCCCTCTGCGGCTGCTTAAAGACATTATCGAAATGCCTGGGAGTTAACAAACGTAACTCCCGGGTAAAAGCGAGCGTAACCACTTGAATAGAGGGCTAGCTTTATTACTTAGATGAAACGGTCAGACGAGCGCGGCCTTTAGCACGACGGCGAGCCAGAACCTGACGACCATTTTTAGTGGCCATACGAGCACGGAAACCGTGTGAACGGTTGCGCTTCAGTACGGACGGTTGAAAAGTGCGTTTCATAACGATTTCTACCTAACTTTTAAATTTATTACTGATTCAGTAAACGCGTTGGCAACCAGTGGAAACTGATTTACACCTGTGCCTCTATCGCAACAATATAGAAAGAGGCAGGATTGTAATAAAACATAGGGGGTCACGTCAATGAAATGACGCAATCAAACCACTTTTATTTATAGCCTGGCTGACCGGTTTGCCGACATATGTTGTGACAGCCGACGAATGATTACATCCGCATACTGGCTGAAAACCTGCTTTTGCCCCCGCCCTGCCTAACATTAACGTTAAAATAGAGCGATATAGCCCAACAAGTTTACCTCAGTTTCGTGTAAAAATCACATCAGTACTGTACACAGGGAGGAAGATTATACGGACTCCGCCCCAAAGCGCAAGGA